>NZ_BBZJ01000001.1 GCF_001417775.1 Streptomyces sp. TP-A0356
TTCGGGCCCTGCGTGACGTCGGCCTTCAAGACCCGGTTGTGGTCTTGAAGGCCGACGTTGTTGTGTGGGGTGGGTGCGGGTGTCGATGCAGCCGAAGGGGTCTGGGGAGATCCCGGAGGAGACGGTGCGGGTGGCGCGGGCAGCGTTCCCGAAGGGAAGCCTGGCGATCCGGGTGAGGGACGAGTTAGGTGTCCTGTTCACCGATGAGCAGTTCGCGGGCCTGTTTGCGGTGCGGGGCAAGCCTGCCTGGTCGCCGGGGCGGCTGGCGCTGGTGCTGGTGTTGCAGTTCGTGGAAGGGCTGACCGACCGGCAGGCCGCGGAGGCGGTGCGGGCGCGGATCGACTGGAAGTATGCGCTGGCGCTGGAGGTGGCCGATCCGGGGTTCGACTTCTCCGTGTTGTCAGAGTTCCGGGACCGGCTGGTCAGCGCCGACGGTGGCCAGCCGGTGCTGGACGGCATCCTGACCGCTGCCCGGGAGAAAGGGCTGCTCAGCCGTGGCGGCAGGGCACGGACCGACTCCGCGCACGTGCTGTCCGCGGCGCGGGATCTGAACTGGCTGGAGCTGGTCGGTGAGAGTCTGCGGGCGGCACTGGACGCGGTGGCGTGCAGCGAACCGGAGTGGCTCAGCGCGCATGCCCTGCCGGACTGGTTCACGCACTACTCGACCCGGATCGAAGACTCCCGTTTCCCGAAATCCCAGGCCAAGCGGGCTGAGGTGGGGCGCCGGATCGGCAGCGATGGCATGCGGCTGCTGGAGATGCTCTGGACCGAAGCCCCGCTCACACTGCGGGCGCTGCCGGAGGTGGAGCTTCTGCGGAAGCTGTGGATCCAGCAGTTCCACCTGGTGGAAGGCGAGGTGGAGCGACGGGACCCAAAAGACCGGCCACCGGGCGCCCAACGCCTGGTCACCCCCTATGACCCCGAGGCACGGGGAAGCGTCAAACGCGACACCTTCTGGGACGGTTTCAAGGTCCATCTCACCGAGACGTGCGAGCCGGGGACGGTGCACCTCGTCACGGATGTGACCACCACCGCCGCCACGGTGCCCGACGACCGGATGGCAGCCGTCGTGCATGCCGGCCTTGCGAGACGGGACCTGCTGCCCGACGAGCACTGGGTCGACACCGGTTATGCCAATGCCCAAACCCTGGCCGCAGCCCAGCGTGATCACCAGGTCGCGCTGCACGGACCGCTGAAGTCCGTGACCGTCCCGCACGCCCGCGGCGAGGCCGCCTATGGGCAGGACGCGTTCACCATCGACTGGGACAACCAACACGTGACCTGCCCGAACGGTGTCACCAGCACGCAGTGGCACCAGCGCCGTTCGGAAGACGGACTGCCGGCCATCCGGGTCCGGTTCTCTCCGGCCGACTGCCGAACCTGCCCCCAGCTGAGGGCATGCGTCAACTCCCCCAAGGCCCAACGCCGGGAGATCAACCTCAAACCCCGCGAGGAGTACGAAGCACTCCAGCAGGCCCGCAAGCTCCAGCAGACAGATGAGTGGAAGGACCGCTACAAGATCCGTGCCGGGGTCGAGGGCACCATCTCCCAGGCCGTACAAGCCTGCGGCCTGCGCAGATCCCGCTACCGCGGCCTGGCCAAGACCAGCCTCCAGCACCAACTCACCGGCGCCGCGATCAACCTCATCCGCATCAACGCCTGGCTCACCGGCCAACCCCACGCCCGCACCCGAACCAGCCCACTCGCAGCACTTCGCCCCGCCGCATAACGACGGGGCGAAGCAACCAGGGCCCGAATTAACCAACAGCGT
>NZ_BBZJ01000002.1 GCF_001417775.1 Streptomyces sp. TP-A0356
TGCGTTGTGGCAAAGGGAGTCCCTGTTCGATGAGCAGGGGCTTCTTCGTGTGCGGGGCGTGATCGCGGAGGGGTAGGGGCAGGCAGCGGACGGCTTGTTGTTGACCGAGGAGGGTGCAATGCCGTCGGTACTGGGGTTGATGGAGCGGCGTGAGGCGCGGGCGAGGCAGGAGTTGGAGTCCTGGACGGAGGTCCTGGAGCAGGCTCAGGCGGAGGTGAATGCCGCGCGGGAGCGAGTCGAACGGGCCCGGGTGGGACGTGAGGAACTCGTGCAGGTGCTTGCTGAGGAGAGCGCGGTAAATACGCCGGATCCCGTGCCGTCTGGTGGTGGGGCGGCTGCCGCTGAGGGATCGAGCGGCTTCGGTGCGGGGTATGCCGAGCGGCCGCCGGTGTGGCGGCCGGGCATGGGCGAGGAGGTGCTCAGCGGTCTGTATCGGGAGGTGTTCGCCGCTGTCGTGGCCGCTTCGGGGCCGGTGAACGGAGTGGAGTTGACGCGGGCGGTGGGCCGGGAAGCGGAGATCAAGAACGAGGTGGAGAAGATCCGTCACCGTGCCTACGTGCTCGAGAAGCGGGGCTGGCTGGTGCGGGCGGAAGACGGACGGTTCATGCCGACGCCCGGAGCAGTCGCCCGGGGCGCTTCTCCGGCCAGCGCGGGGCATCACCGGCCATCCGTCGCGACAGCCTGATCGTGGCTGCCCACCACACCATCTGCTGGTGGTGATCGGGACGGCGTTCGTGGTCGCGGTTGAGGCGGCGTGAGCGGGAGAGCCAGCCCAGCGTGCGTTCCACCACCCACCTGCGGGCCAGTACGACAAATCCGCGTTGTCCATCGGATCGGCGCACGACCTCGATCCGGACTCCGTGACGGGCGAACGCCTTCGCCAGCGCCGGACCCTGATAGGCACTGTCGACCCACACCAGCTTCAGCAGCCGGCCCGGCTCGTCCATGAACGTCTCCAGCAGTGCGGGGGCGGCCTTGGAGTCGTGTACATCAGCCGGGGTCACGGTCACCTCCAGGAGCAGGCCCTCGGTGTCGGTCAGGATGTGGCGTTTGCGCCCGTCGCGTGACTTCCCGCCGTCGTATCCGCGACTGTCCTCACCCACGGTCTCGGAGGCATCCACCGACTGACTGTCGATGATCCCCGCACTGGGCTCGGCGTTGCGCCCTTTCCGTTCCCGCGCCGAACGCCGCAGGCGTTCGTACAGCTCACGCACGTAGTCGTACGTACGCCAGCGGCGGAAGAAATCGTAGACCGCCCGCCAGTACGGGAAATCGACCGGCAGAGCCATCCATTTCACGCCGTTGTCGACGAGGTAGCGCACCGCGTCAAGCATCTCGCGGTGGCAATACCCCTCCGGACGCCCGCCCAGCTTGAGGAGCCAGGCCGGCACCGGCATCGCCGAGCGGACCTCGGCCCACTCCGCATCCGACATGTCACTGGGATAGCAGCCTGCCCGCCGCCCCGGAGCGATCGAACCGAACCGGTGCACGTAGCAGTCACACCCAGGGGTGACTGTGGTGGACGCCAGCACAGAGATACTGCTCAACTGATCAGGCAACGGGCTTCCTTGGTCGTGCTGGGTGTCGTAACCGCGTCACTACCAAGGGGCCCGTTCTCTCATGCCCGCGACCGCACCCGCACCTCTGTCCAGATGATCACCCGCGCCGCACACCTCGAACAAGATCCGGTTTGCCACAACGCAC
>NZ_BBZJ01000003.1 GCF_001417775.1 Streptomyces sp. TP-A0356
GAGCAGTGTGCATCGTGAAGTTGCAGGTCACGGGTCTGGTGTGAGTGACGACTCGGGTACCCGCGCTGGTCGGTGGCCGATGACCGTGGTGTAGATCATCGGGCGGTTCCGGTTGCGACGGGATGCCGGGTTTGGCTGCGCCCGCAACCGACCCCCGCCTACGATCCGTCACCAGGTCGGCACGCTACGATATTGCGGGGGCTGCGGGATGCAGGAGCGGCAGTGGATCACCGCTCGCCGGAGCGAGCTGGACGCCCTCGCCGAGCAGTTGACCAAACAGCTTCAAGAAGTCCAGGTCGAGCGGGACGAACTAGCGATCGCGGAGCGGGTGCTGAACCGCCTGGCCGAGCAGGTCCAGGCTGATGTCGAGGCTGTCGCTCCGGTAGCGGCGCAGGTGGCGGGGCGGGCGGTCCTGCTCATTCCGCACCGCAGCGACGCGACCGACGAGGCTGCCCTGCCCGGCGACTACCGCAGGATCCTGGCGATCGTGCGGGAGGCCGACGGCCCGGTGCAGGTCAGGGCGGTGGGCGAGGAGCTCGGACTTGAGGTGGCGGTGCGCGGGAAGCTGGAGCCGCTACGGGCGAAGATGACCAAGCTCGCCGATCGTGGCTGGCTGCATAAGCGGCCCGACGGACGGTTCACCGCACGCCGGTAGCCACACCGGGTGGGGCACCGGGGCGTAACCGACGGGCCCCCGACGGCAGTTGACGTGTTTTGTGAAGAACAGCACCAGCCCCGTCGAGGGCCCTGACGGCCTTGTCTACACCGCCCGCCTGCCGCTGTCGAGCGCCACCCTGAACTATCTCGCCACCGTGATACGCGGCCACTGCAAGAAGATCGGATCGCGGTGGCGGGCCCTGCCCGCGGGGAAGATCGCCGGCATCGTGCTGGCGGTGCTGCGCTGTGACCAGCGGCCCGGCGACCTCGCCGGCGGGAACGGAGTGCACCGCACCACCGTCACCCGGTGGGTGCGCGAGGTGGTCGGCCTGCTCGCCGCCCGCGCCCCGCGCCTGGACCGCACACTGAAGAAGATCGCCCGAACGGGTGGCGGGGTGGTCCTGCTGGACGGCACCCTGATACGGACCCGGCGGCGCACCGGCCCGGCGAACCGGAAGAACTACTCCGGCAAGCACAAGTGCCACGGTCTGCTGGTGATCGCGCTCACCGACGACCGGGGCCGTCTGCTGTGGGTCTCGGCGGCCCACCCCGGACGATCCTCGGAGATCACCGCCTGCCGTCACGACCAGCTCACCGCGAAACTGCGGGCGGCCGGCCTCGGCGCCATCGCCGACCTGGGCTTCGTCGGCCTCGACAACAGCGGCCCGGACTCCGACCCGACGGTGATCACCGGCTACAAAGCCGCCCGCAACCGGCCCCTGACCCGAGGGCAGAAACTGTCCAACAAGGCGCTCGCCGCCGTCCGGGCGCCGGTCGAGCACGGCTTCGCCCATCTCAAGAACTGGAGGGTCCTCGGCAAAGTCCGCACCGATCCGAAGTGGGCAACCGCCCTGGTCAGGGCCCTGCTGGTCCTGACGAACCGCGAAGTCTCCCGCTGACCGACGATCTACACGGAAGTCATCCGCCCGCGACCAGCCCGAGTATCGAGAACCCCGCGCACACCAGACCCGTGACCTGCAACTTCACGATGCACACTGCTCATT
>NZ_BBZJ01000004.1 GCF_001417775.1 Streptomyces sp. TP-A0356
GATGAACCGCTCCGGGATCGGTGGAGGCTCTATGCGTTGACTCCAGCCTCCGGTTGGGGCTGGTATTGAGCGTAGTGGTTGGTCTCGTACTCGTGGGGCGGGATGTCGCCGGTCGCACTGTGGAGCCGTTGGTTGTTGAACCAGTCGACCCATTCCGCGGTGGCGAGTTCGACGTCGGCAAGGCCGTGCCAGGGCTTGCGGGGCTTGATCAGCTCCGTTTTGTAGAGGCCGATCTGTGATTCCATGAGCGCGTTGTCCAGGGCGTCGCCGACGGTGCCGATCGAGGCGTCGATGCCGGCCTCAATCAGGTGCGCGGTGAATGCGAAAGACGTGTATTGACTGCCCGCATCCGAATGATGAACAAGTCCCGGTTCGGCGGGAGTTCCGGCGCGGTCGCGCCGCCACAGGGCCATGTCGAGGGCGTCGAGGACGAGCTTGGCCCGCTTGCTCGTGGCCGCGGACCAGCCGACGACCGCCCGGGAGAAGACGTCCACGACGAATGCGACGTAGACGATCCCCGCCCAGGTGGCCACGTAGGTGAAGTCGGCAACCCACCTCTCGTTCGGCCGGGACGCGGTGAAGTCGCGTTGCAGCAGGTCAGCCGCCCGTTCATGCCCGTCGTCGCGCAGGGTGGTTCGGACCTTCTTGCCGCGGCGGGCGCCTTCCAGGCCGAGCTCGCGCATCAGCCGGGCAACCGTGCAGCGAGCCGCGGCTATGCCCTCGCGATGAAGCTGCCGCCAGACCTTCCGGACTCCGTAGACGCCGTAGTTGTCGGTGTGGACCCGGCTGATGTGCGCCTTCAGCTCCGTGTCCCGCATCGCGCGGGAGCTGGGAGCGCGGTTCTTGGCGGCGTAGTAGGTGCTCGTTGCGATCTTCAGTCCGTGATCGGAAAGCACACGGCAGATCGGCTCGACCCCGAACACCTTCTTGAACTCGTCGATGAACGCTACGAGCGCTTTGACGGCCGGTCGAGCTCGGCCGCGAAGAAAGCCGATGCCGCCTTCAAGATCTCGTTCGCCCGCCGCAGTTCGGCGTTCTCCGCCCGCAGACGCCTGATCTCCGCGGCCGCCTCGGACGTGGTGCCGGGCCGCTGGCCCGCGTCCACCTCGGCCTTGCGGGCCCAGGTCCGCACCGTCTCGGCCGCACCGATACCCAGCTTCGCCGCGACCGCTTTCATCGCGGCCCACTCGGTCGGGTAGTTCGGACGGATCTCCGTGACCATGCGCACCGCACGCTCGCGAAGCTCGACAGGGTAGGGGGACGGACGTGCCATGACTCGATCCTCTCAGGGAATCGAGCCTCCATCAGACCCGGAGCGGTTCATGATGCGGCACTAGCAGGGCGTGGACTAGGTGCACGAGCTGCCGCAGTCGGTCAGGATCAGGTGCGGAGGAGGCCAAAACGTCCGCGAAGGACCGGTCGTCCAAGGGCAGAGTGACCGCCCAACGCTCGTCCTGCCAGCCCTTGCGCTCCACGGTGATCTGGTATGTCAGCACCGCATGGCCATTCGGGCGGTGGTCCACCGACAGATCGGCGATGCTGAACCTGACGCTGCTGTCACCGGTGGTGTACGAGCGAGCCAGGGCCCGCTCGGCCGGCGTCTGGGTCGTCATATGCGCCCCGTCCTTTCCCTGGGCCACTCCAGCTCTAACTTA
>NZ_BBZJ01000005.1 GCF_001417775.1 Streptomyces sp. TP-A0356
GGCCCTGTCTCACATTCGGTGGTGACGGAGTGTGCCGCTATCCGAGGAGGATGCGGTGGCGGAGGAGGGAGAAGCCTGCTCGGCCGTGCATCTGGCGCGCGATCCGCTTGGTCTTGGTGTTGACACCTTCGGTGGGGCCGTTGCTGTACGGAAGTGTGAGTGCAGCGTCCACGGCGTCGCGGTCTCGGTCCAGGCCCCGGGTGAAGGCGTGCAGATGAGGCAGATCGGCTGAGCGAACCTCGACGATCCAACGCGAGAGCCCGTCGGCGTTTCCTGCGCAAGGCGTCAGGAGTTTGGCGAAGCTCCGGACGACGGCGGCCAGTTGGGTCATCTCGGGGCAGGCGGCGGTGAGCCGTGCCAGAAGATCGTGATGTTCGGCCTTGAGGTTGTCGGGCCTGGTGAGGATCATCCGGGCGAGCCGGCGAGGGGAGATGTGGCTGCGGTCGGCGTCCGCGCGGCCCTGGTTGATGTACTTGTGCAGGAGGTTCAGGCAGCCGGTGAACCCGAGGGCCTTGATCTCTTCGAAGAGGTGCTGGACGGGCACGGCGGGATCTTCGGCACGGCGATTGCGCAGGTGCTCGCGGTAGGGGTCGACGAGGCTGGCGCGGTATTTGGGGACGCGGAGCATCCGCTCGGGCCGGTCCGCCCGCGCGTAGCGTTTGACGGTGTTCAGGGCCAGCTGCAGTCGGCGGGCGCATTCGAGCAGGCCCACGCCCTTCTCGAGCAGGTTGTGGACCTGGTGCCAGCGTTCCATGGTCGTCTGCGCGCGGGGCCCATCGTAGATGGGCGCGTCCAGCACGGCGGCCCAGCAGGTGCTGTGTGCCCTCACCTCGCTCAGGGCGGCTTCGCAGAGGTTGTGCCACAGGTGCCACCGGTCGGCGACCTGGACTGCGTCGGGCAGGGCGCGGCGGATGGCCTCGGCGTAGGTGGCTGAGCCGTCTCGGCACACGATCTCGATGCCCGGATGCCCGCGCAGCCATGCTTCCAGCGTGTCGGCGGTACGGTCGGGAAGTACGTCGATCCGTTCATGGGTCTCGGCGTCGATCACCACGGTGGCGTAGCGGTGCCGTCGGCGCAGGGCGAAGTCGTCGACGCCGATCACGCGGGGCACCCGCCCGGTGGGCAACGGGATGCGTAGCAGGGTGCGCAGGGCCGTGTGACGCGACAGGCCCACTGCGAGTATCGCCAGCAGACGCGATCCAGCCCGGCCCGCTAACTCTTTGACCACGGCCTTGACCTGCCTGGTCAGACGGGCCGTACGGCGCTGGTATCGCTCCAGCACCCCGGGTATCTGCTCACGGAAGGTCTGCCGGCAGCCGCGTGTGGGACACACCAGGCGTCGCACTCGCACACGAACCACCACCCGGCGGTCGTCCACCGGCACGTCGGCGACTCTCCGCCAGTGGTAGCCGTGCACCCGCCCCGTCGGCGCCCCGCACACCGGACAGATCGCGGTGCCTTGCGGAGTCTGCGCCCGCACCACGATCCGCTCACCCTCGTCGGCCACATCCTCGACGACCAGCGGGAACAGTCCCGAAAACACCATCTGCACAAGCTCGTTGACGTCCTTCACACGAAGGTCAACGACCCTCACGACTCTCCGTCACCACCGAATGTGAGACAGGGCC
>NZ_BBZJ01000006.1 GCF_001417775.1 Streptomyces sp. TP-A0356
TTAGTTGTGAACCGCCGATCCATACGACTGGCCGCCTCCCTCGGTGTCGCCATGACCGTCGCCGGAGGCTCGCTCGCCGCCGCGTCGGAGCTCACCGGCTCCTCGGCCGCGCCGCAGAAGCCCGTGGCCGCCAAGCACGTCCTCCTGCTGTCGGTTGACGGTCTGCACCAGTCGGATCTGGCCTGGTACATCGCCCGCCACCCCGGCTCCGCGCTGGCCCGACTGGTGAACGGCGGCGTGCACTACACCAACGCGCACACCACCACCCCCTCGGACTCCTTCCCAGGCATGACCGCCCAGGTCACCGGCGGCGGCCCGGGTACCACCGGCGTCTATTACGACGACGTGTACAACCACGCCCTGCTCCCGGCCGGCACCACCCACTGCAAGGGCGTCAAGCCCGGCGTCGAGGTGGACATGACCGAGGACATGGACAAGAACAAGGCTTCCCTCGATGCCGGTCAGGGCCTGAAGAACCTGCCCGGCAGCATCCTGCAGATGACTGGACGGCCGCAGAGCCTGCTCGACCCGAGCAAGCTGCCCGTCGACCCCACGACCTGCAAGCCGGTCTACCCGCACTCGTACCTGCAGGTGAACACCGTCTTCAACGTGGCCCGCAACGCCGGCCTGCGCACCGCCTGGTCGGACAAGCACATCGCCTACGACATCCTCAACGGCCCTTCGGGTACAGGCATCCAGGACCAGTTCTCCCCGGAGATCAACAGCGACGCAGGCGGCTACCCGGCCGGGAACGACTGGACCACCGACAACAAGGCGACCGAGCAGTACGACAGCTACAAGGTCAAGGCCGTCCTCAACGAGATCGACGGCTACGACCACAGCGGCCGTCACAAGGTCGGCACCCCGGCGATCTTCGGCATGAACTTCCAGTCGGTCTCCACCGCGCAGAAGCTGCCCTCCTCCGAGGGCCTCAAGGGCGGCTACGCCTCCAAGGGCGTCCCCGGCCCGCTGCTGCAGAAGAACCTCGACTACGTCAACACCGAGATCGGCGCGATGGTCAAGGAGATCAAGGCCAAGGGCCTGGCCTCCAGCACGGACATCGTTCTGTCCGCCAAGCACGGCCAGTCGCCCACCGATCCCACGGCCCTGACCCGCGTGGACGACGGTCCGCTGCTCGACGGACTCAACGCCGCCTGGAAGAAGAAGCACCCGGGCGCCGGCCAGCTCGTCGCGCACTCCGTGGACGACGACGGCATGCTGCTGTGGCTGAACGACCGCTCCGCCGAGGCCACCTCGTTCGCCAAGCAGTACCTGCTGTCGCAGAGCGGCAAGGGCACCGACATCAACGGCAAGCCCACCAAGTCCTTCAGCAACAGCGGGCTCAGCAGGGTCTACGCAGGCAAGGAGGCCGCCGAGTACTTCGGCGTCAAGCCCGGTGACGCCCGGGTCCCGGACCTGTTCGGCATCGCCAAGTACGGTGTGGTCTACACGGGCGGCACCAAGAAGATCGCCGAACACGGCGGCGCCCACGCTGACGACCTGAACGTCCCGCTCGTCATCTCCGGCGCGGGCACCCCCGCGGGCATGACCAAGACTGCTCAGGTCGAGACCACCCAGATCGCCCCGACGATCCTGTCCCTCCTGGGCCTGAACCCCCA
>NZ_BBZJ01000007.1 GCF_001417775.1 Streptomyces sp. TP-A0356
GAACCGCCCCGGGTTCGGTAGAGATCTCAGATGGTGGTTGTGGCCTGGGGTTTCATGGATTCCGTGTAGTGGTTGGCCTCGTACTCGACGGGCGGAACGTGGCCTATCTCACCGTGGAGTCTGCGATGGTTGTACCAGTCGACCCACTCGGCGGTGGCCAACTCGACCTGGGAGAGGGACCTCCAGGGCCGTCGGGGCTTGATCAGCTCGGTCTTGTACAGGCCGATCGTGCTCTCCATCAGGGCATTGTCGTAGGCGTCACCGACCGATCCGATCGAGGCGGCGATGCCGGCGGCGTTCAGATGCTCGGCGAGCCGGAAGCTCGTATATTGCGACCCGGCGTCCGAGTGGTGGATCAACTCGCCTGGCTGTACCGGGTGTTGGTCACGGTCACGTTGCCACACGGCCATCTCCAGGGCGTCCAGGACGAAGACCGTTTCCTTCACGGTGGCCGCGGACCAGCCGACGATCCGGCGGGAGAACGTGTCCACGACGAAGGCGACGTAGACGACGCCGGCCCAGGTTTTCACGTGGGTGAAGTCCGCGACCCAGCAGCGGTTCGGGGCGACGGCGACGAAGTCGCGGTCCAGCAGGTCCGGCGCCCGGTCCACCTGCCCGCCGGGCAGCGTGGTGATCACGCGTCTGCCGCGGACCGCTCCGGTGATGCCGAGTTCGCGCATCAGGCGTTCGACGGTGCAGCGGGCCGCGCGGTGGCCCTGCCGGTTCAGCTCACGCCAGATCTTTCTCGCCCCGTAGACGCGGTAGTTGGCCTCGAAGACCTTGGTGATCTGTTCCTTGAGTTCGGCGTCCCGCACGGTCCTGGCCGACGGCTTGCTCCGGCGCTTGTGGTGGGCGTAGTAGGTGGAGGGTGCGATCTTGCAGTCGTGTTCGGTGAGGGTTCTGCAGATCGGCTCGACGCCGCCGAAGCGGTCCCGGTGCTCGTCGATGAACGCTACGAGCGCGTGTGTGGCCGGTCGAGCTCGGCCGCGAAGAAAGACGCCGCGGCCTTGAGGATCTCGTTGGCCCGCTTGAGTTCGGCGTTCTCCTTCTTCAGTGCCTTGAGCTGGGCGGACTCCTCCGTCGTCGTCCCCGGACGTGTTCCCGCGTCGATCTCGTGCTGCTTCACCCAGTTCCGCAGCGTCTCACGGGAACCGATGTCGAGCTTCTCGGTCACCGCCTGCAGAGCGGCGGTCTCGTTCGGGTAGTCGTCGCGCACCTCGGCGACCATGCGCACCGCACGGCGGCGGAGCTCAAGCGGGTAACGGGAAGGTCGTGCCATGACTCGATCCTTTCATGAAATCGAGTCTCTATTCGAACCGGGGCGGTTCA
>NZ_BBZJ01000008.1 GCF_001417775.1 Streptomyces sp. TP-A0356
CGTCACCACGCGAGAGGCGAACCACCATGACGACCAGACAGCGCAGCACCTCCTCCAGCACAGACCCTCCCGTGCGGAAAGAGGTCGTACTGGGCGTGGACACGCACGGCGAGGTGCATGTCGCCGCCGTGATCTCCCCGCTGGGGAAGGTCCTGGGCACCGCGTCCTTTCCGGCCACGGCGGCCGGCTATCGGCAGCTTCTCGTGTGGGCCCGCAGGCGGGGGACGGTGCGCCGGGCCGGTGTGGAGGGCACCGGCACCTTCGGCGCGGGCCTGGCCCGCTACCTGCTGGCGCAGCAGGTCGAGGTATACGAAGTGAACCGCCCCGACCGCTCGGCCCGCCGCCTGCTGGGGAAGTCGGATCCGCCCGACGCTCAGGCCGCCGCGCAGGCCGTGCTCAGCGGTCGCGCCCGGGCCCGGGCCAAGTCCGGCGACGGTCCGGTGCACAGCGCCCGGATCTTCAAGCTCGCCAAGGACTCCGCGGTCAAGGCCCGTACCCAGGCGATCAACCAGCTCAAGGCCGCCCTGGTCATCGCCGATCCCGCCCTTCGGGAACAGCTGTCCAGCCTGGGCAACCGCGAGCTGTTCCGCACCTGCGCACGCCTCGGGCCAGACGACGGCGAGGACGCGGTGGCCCAGGCCACCCACCTGACCCTGCGCATGCTCGCCGAGCGCATTGAGCAGCTCACCGGGCAGATCGACGAGCTGAACCAACGCCTGACCCGGCTCGTCGAACGCCACGCCCCACAGCTGTTCGTGCCGGTGGGGATCGGTCCGGACAGCGCCGTCACTCTCCTGATCACCATGGGGGACAACCCCGAGCGGCTGAACACTGAGGCGTCCTTTGCTGCCCTTTGCGGAGTCAGCCCCATCGAGTACTCCTCCGGTCGGCGGCGCACGCGTCGGCTCAACTACGGCGGCGACCGGCAGGCCAATGCCGCCCTGCACCGCATCGTCTTCACCCGCCTGCGCCACGACCCGCGCACCCAGGAGTACTACGAACGCCGCACACAGGAGGGCAAGACCCGACGCGAGATCATCCGATGCCTCAAGCGCTACGCGGCCCGCGAGGTCTTCAACCTGGTCAGACCGGTTGCCCGCACCCCTGCGTTAG
>NZ_BBZJ01000009.1 GCF_001417775.1 Streptomyces sp. TP-A0356
TAGTGTCCTGCGCCAGAGATCCGTCGGCAGAGGCGGGCGAGGGAGTCGAGGATCTCTTCGGCGGTCTTGGTCCAGATGAACGGCTTGGGGTCTTCGTTCCAGTCTTTGACCCATGCCCGGATGTCGGCTTCCAGTGCCTGGATGTTCTTGTGTGCGCCGCGACGGATCATCTGGTGGGCCAGGTAGCCGAACCACCGCTCGACCTGGTTGATCCACGAGGAGCCGGTCGGAGTGAAGTGCAGCTCGAACCGCGGGTGTTTGGCCAGCCATGCCTTGATCGCCGGTGTCTTGTGGGTGCCGTAGTTGTCGACGATCAGGTGGACCTGCAGGTGAGCGGGCACCTCTTTGTCGATCCGAATCAGGAACTTCTTGAACTCCACGGCCCGGTGCCGGCGGTGCAGGGCGGTGATGACTTCGCCGGTGGCGACGTCGAATGCGGCGAACAGGGTGGTCAGGCCGTTGCGGACGTAGTCGTGGGTGCGCCGCTCGGGCATGCCCGGCATTATCGGCAGCACCGGCTGGGACCGGTCCAGGGCCTGGATCTGCGACTTCTCGTCCACCGAGAGCACTACCGCCCCCTCGGGCGGGTTGAAGTACAGGCCGACGACGTCGTAGACCTTCTCCACGAACAACGGGTCCGTCGAGAGCTTGAAGGTGTCCGCGAGATGCGGCTTGAGCTGGAACTGCCGCCAGATCCGGCCGACCGTGGACTTCGACAGGCCACTGTGCTCGGCCATCGATTTGCGCGACCAGTGGGTGGCGTTCTTCGGCAGCTGTTCCAGCGTGGTGACCACCACCGCTTCCACCTGATCGACGCTGATGGTGGGAGGCCGACCTGGCCGGGGCTCGTCGGCCAGCCCGTCCAGCCGCTCGGCGAGGAAGCGCCGCCGCCACTTGCGGACCGTGTCCGCTGTCACCCGAAGATCCCGGGCGACTGCGACGATCGGCGGCACCTCCGGCCCGGCACAGGCCAGCACAATCCGCGCCCGCAGGGCCAGGGCCTGGGCCGATGTCGCCCGACGCGTCCATCTTTCCAACACCGCCCGCTCGTCATCAG
>NZ_BBZJ01000010.1 GCF_001417775.1 Streptomyces sp. TP-A0356
GAGCTTGTCTCACGTGGCGTGAGATGGATGCGGCATGATGTCTTGCCATGGGTGTCGGTCTGTCGCGGCGGTTGGTTCCTGACGAACTCTGGGCGCTGGTCGCTCCGTTGCTTCCGTCATTCGCCTCGCGTCCGCAAGGCGGGGGCACGGCCCCGTGCGACGAGCGGGCCGTGTTCACCGCTGTGGTGTACGTGTTGACCAGCGGATGCGCATGGCGGCACCTACCCGAGACCTTCGGGGTTTCTCCCGCCACCGCGCACCGCCGGTTCTCCGCTTGGACCGAGGCTGGGCTTTGGAGACGGTTACACCAGGCAGTGCTGGACGAGCTCGGCGCGCGCGGTGAAGTGGACTGGACCTCAGTGATCGTGGATGCGGCCTCCGTCCGCGCGAAAAGGGGGGATCGCTGACCGGGCGCAATCCGGTCGACCGGGGCAAGAAGGGCAGCAAGCTGCACGTCCTGTCCGACGCTCGGGGCTTACCCCTGGCACTCGGTGTGTCTGGTGCGAACGTCCATGACAGTCAGGCTCTGCTGCCGCTGGTCCTGGGCATACCCGCGATCCGGTCGCGGCGCGGGCCGCGCCGGCGCCGTCCCGGCAAGCTCCGTGCGGATAAGGCCTACCACTCCGCCGAGCACCTGAGGTGGCTGCGCAGCCGCGGCATCGTGCCACGCATCGCCCGCCCGGGAATCGAATCCAGCGAGCGGCTCGGCCGACACCGCTGGAAGATCGAAAGGTCGATCTCCTGGCTCTTCGGCTACCGCCGCCTCACCGTCCGGTACGAGCGGAAGGGTAAGCACTTTCTCGGCTTCCTCGGCCTCGCGGCCACCCTGACCTGCTACAAGAAGCTGTCCAACCTCACCACGTGAGACAAGTTCT
>NZ_BBZJ01000011.1 GCF_001417775.1 Streptomyces sp. TP-A0356
AGTATGGCCCGGGGGATCCGTTAGCTATCGTTCGCGAGAAAGTTAGTAGACACACAGGACCCAGGCGTGCAAGTCAATTTCAGCTGACTACACCGATTCTGGTTAAAAGAGCCTATGGCCACCCTTATTTTAGAGAAAAAAAACCACACCTCTAATGTGTTGGGCACTAGAAAAAGCTAACTACCTAGTCCGTTTCTGGACGACTTCATTGGGAATAACATACCCCCCACTGTGATTAAGACTGGCACTGTCCTAATGCTTTCTTCAATAGGTTTGGCTCATGTGTGATTCCCTCTGGCAAACTTATAGAGGACAAGCAGAATAAACCAATTCAAGGTCGTTGTAGCTGAAGGCCTGGCCTGCCTGACAGTTAATTATGAGCATGTCTTGCCCTTCATGGTGGATATTCACAGCTGAAAGTGGTATTGGCATTTTTTTCTGAGGACACAACGAGGAAATCTGATAAATACGGCCACCTGAAGTCTAGCTCGGAGTTAACAATTTACCACGTTTAGAGCGGCCGCGATATCCTGCAGATGCATCCAGTACTAGTA
>NZ_BBZJ01000012.1 GCF_001417775.1 Streptomyces sp. TP-A0356
TCAGACAAGAGCAACGGTTCCAGCTTCGGGCCCCGACGGGGAACTGACGCACCAGCAGCAGAAGTCACATAACTACTAACGATCAACTACTGGCGCAGGACACTAGGTCGACGTTGACTGCGGCGCCAGACGCAGACTTCCCGGTCAGCTTCCACTGGACAACCCAGAAGTCCTCCCCAACACGCAGCGAGACAAGTTCGAACTTCAGGTCAGGGACCAGCTCAAACGTGCTGGCCACCGCCTCACGGATGGCTGCCCGCCCGTGCGCCGGAGTCTGGCCCGAGTGTAGGTGGAACACCGAGTCGACCGTGTGGAGTTCGGCGATCCGGTCAGGGTCGCGGGCCTCCCAACAAGCGTGATAACGGTCGAACAGGTCGCGGGTGGTAGCGGTCATTGCCTGACCTCCAGTCCATAGGAAAACAGCCATGTTGCATGCAACATCCCGATCAGTCCTAGGTCAAGAACTTCCGTGACGTGGAGCCGCCCGCGGCGACTCGGCGAGGTACTGGCCGTCAAACTCTCCTGGCAAACGGTCAAGATCTCATGTCAGATCTCGAACCGAGCATCCGGTGTGCCTGAGGCGTCGGATCACGAACCTGGCGCAGCCGGCCAATGCTGCCGCGCCACTGCCTGCCGTCTTCGGTCTCTCCCCAAAGGTCGGGTAGCTCGGATTCGTCTCTCCCGTCTCCTACAGAACTGGGCACGTTCGCCCGTACGCCGCTGGAGAGAGAAGTCCGTACGCCGACAGTCGTACATGCGGCGGGCGACTGCGACGCGCTCCTTGGGCCGGGTGACGAGCCAGCCGGTCGCAGTTGGAGTCGGGAGCCTGTGGCGGTGCTGGCTTAGTTCACGTTCAGCAGCAGCGTTTGTCGTTGAGTTTCAACAGCAGTTGGCGATCAGCGCGCTCGCAGATGTTCACGGTAAATGACGGCACTGTCGTCAGAGGGCGGGAAGCGAGCCTTTGTCCGGTTCGTCGTTGGGTGTAGATCAGGCGCCCTGAAACAATGCCGATTCACGCCCGTTGCTCGGGTTTGTCGTCGTGCGCTTCCGCGATGCCGTCGTGAAATGCCAGGGCAGCGGGGTGGGCGTCCGTCTCAGCCGGCCGTTGTGTGGCCTGGGTAGGGCGATCCGAGCCGAAGGCTGTCGTGAGCTGGTCGAGCAGGGGCGCTGCGGATGGGTGCGGGTCGCGACGCGGTGTGATCGTGTAGATGCGGCGGGACGGGGGATCAACGAGGGGGACTGTGGTGACGTCGGTCCGCAGTGCGCACGTCAGCACCCCGGGTATCAGGGCGATGGCGTGGCCCGTTGCGACCAGCGCCATCTTGCCCGGCAGATCGGCCGCGGTGAGGTCGATGCGGGCGGTGACTCCGGCGCGGGCAGCGTGCTGGCGCAGCAGCGCCGCCGAGCCGTCGTTGTCCTCGACCCAGGTCTGGTCGGCCAGCGCCTGGATGCGGACCGGGCCGCGCCCTGTCCGCGGGTGGGCGACGGGCAGGGCGACGACCATCTCGTCCATCCCCAGGAACCGTCGTTCGACACGCGGGTCGTTGGGTAGCCCTGGTGGTGCGTCGGTGACGACAGCGACGTCGAGGTCGCCGGCGATCAGGCGGTCGTGCAGTTCCGGGCTCAACCCGGGCAACAGGCTCCACCGGAGGGGTCCGGCCGTTTCCAGCAGGCGGCGGATCGCCGCGGGCACGATCCCGGCGGCTAGAGACGGCGTCGCGCCGACAGTCAGCAGCCGACTGGGCGTCCCGTCACGAATGTCCCGCACGGCACGCACGGCACGGTCGGCCTCGTTGAGCGCGACCAGGGCGTGGTGACGGAACACCTCGCCGGCAGGCGTCGGACGCACGCCGCGCACATGCCGCTGCACCAGCGGCACCCCGAGCTGGCGCTCCAGCCCGGCGATCTGCCGTGAGACGGCCGACTGCGTGTAACCAAGCTCGGCGGCCGCCGCCGACAGCGACCCGAGTCGGCACACCGTCACAAACGTCCGCCACGCAGTCAACTCCATGGCACAAGTGTGCCTGCCAGGTATGCGCATCCCGCATCGTCGCCCTGCGATATCTGCGCTTGTCGCAGATATCGCGATGCCCCCACGCTGGAATGCATGACCGCACCGCACACGATCGCCGTCCTCGGCCTGAGACGCATGGGCGCCGCGATCGCGACACGACTCGCCGACCACGACTGGGACGTCGTCGGTTGGTCCCGCTCCGGGCGCTCGGCAGGCGCTGTCGAGACGACCGGCGACCCGAACGACGCCGTGGCGAAGGCCGACCTCGTGCTCCTGGCGTTGTTCGACGGCCGGGCCTGCCAGCAGGTCGTCGACCACGTCCGCGACTCGCTGCGAACGGACACGATCGTGCTGAACACCAGCACCATCGCTCCGGCCGAGGCGGCGAGGCTGGCCCGGCAACTCGGCCCGTCCTACATCCACGCGCCCGTGCTCGGCTCCGTGCCGGCTGCCGCTGTCGGCGCCTTGGAGATTCTCGCCGCCGCCGACCGGGAGGCGCTGGAGCGAGTCCGCCCAGTTCTGGAAGCGCTTGGCACCGTGCGGCACGTAGAGGACGCCGCCACCGCGGCTGCGCTCAAGCTGGTCGCCAACAACAGCCTCGCAGGCGCCGTCCTCGCCCTGCGTGACTCACTGCGGCAAGCCGACGCCCTGGGCCTGCCCCGTGCCCAGGTGCTGGGCGTCCTCGAACTTGGTCAGCTCGGCGGGCTCGTCGCCCGCAAGAGAACCTTCCTCGCCGACCAGCCGACCGGCGCTGCCACGGCCACGGCCGAGTTCACGATCGGCGCCAAGGACATGGCACTGCTGGCTGCGGCGTCAAACACCCCCCTGCGCAGCGCAGCCGACCTGGTCGACACCCCTGTCGACCCGGAAGCCGATATCGCCGTTGCCGCAATGGTCCCCGCCGTGGGTGACGCCGTGCTCGAACCGCTACGCGCCTACATCCGCGGACACGCCACCGGCGACCCCGCCCACTTCCGCGACGCGTTCCTGCCAACTGCCCACGTCGAGGGACTCCGGGACGGAGCATTCGTCTCGTGGCGCCTGGACGAGTACTGCGCTCTGTTCACCGGCAGGCCAGCCCCGGACGAACCGATCCGCTCCCGTCGCATCGACGCCATCGATGTCCACGGCACCGTCGCAACCGCATCCATGACGCTCTGGCATGGCCCGGACACCTTTACCGACATCTTCCTGCTGACCCACGTCAACGGCAGCTGGCGCATCGCCAACAAGGTCTACCACCGAAACGCCTGAGCGGGCGGGAAGCGATCCGGTGTCCGATTCGTCGTTGCGTCGGGATCAGGTGAACCGGGGGCTGATTCGCCCGGTTCACCGCTGTCGCCATTGTCCGTCGTCGCGCGTTTCGGTGACGCCGCCCGGAACCGGCTGCAGGTAGTGGCCGGGCTGGTGGACTGCTGCGGTGAGCGAGCGTCGCGGCTACTACACCGACACCACGGACGAGCAGTGGGCGCTGATCGAGCCTGTGATCACGGCGTGGAAGGCGGCGCATCCCTCGGTCAGCGGCCACACCGGGCGCTACGCGATGCGCGCGATCGTCGACGCCCTGCTCTACCAGATTCGCTCCGGCTGCCAGTGGAGCCTGCATCCGGCGGGCTTCCCGCCCGCCTCGGCCGTGAAGTGTTACTTCTACCGGTGGCGTGACGAGGGCCTGGACCAGGTGATCCACGAGATTCTGCGTTGCCAGGTGCGCGAGCGCGCGGGCCGGGCGGAGGATCCGAGCCTGGTGGTGCTCGACACGCAGAGCCTGCACGCGGCGGTGAACATCCCGGCATCCACGACCGGCCTGGACGCGGCGAAGAAGGTCCCCGGCCGCAAGCGCGGGATCGCTGTGGACATCATAGGACTGGTCATCGCGGTGGTCGTGCTCGCCGCGAGCGTGCACGACAATCAGATCGGCACCGCGCTGCTCACGCGGGTCGCCTCGCGCACTGCCAGGGTGAGCAAGGCGCTGGTGGACCAGGGGTTCAAGAACACCGTGGTCGAGCACGGCGCGGCGCTCGGCATCGACGTCGAGATCGTCGAGCGCAACGCGCGCGAGGTCGGCTTCGCACCACAGCCGATCCGGTGGCGCGTCGAGCAGACCCTCGTCACGCTGATGCTGCAACGGCGCCTGGTGCGCGGCTACGAGGCGAACCCGCCCTCGTCCGAATCGCGCGTGTACTGGGCGATAACCGCCGTCATGGCCCGCCGTCTGACCGGCGCAGCGTCCCGGACCTGGCGTGGGCATAGCGGGATGCGCCGATGACAAGACCGATCCTGGAGAAGATCGCCGAGCGGGAGACTGCCGTGTCCGCCAAGGCCGAGCGGCTGCGCGCGGAGATCGCCCAGCTCGGCGATCGGCTGCGCGAGATCGAGCACGAACTCGCTGGGCTCGCCACTGCCCGCAAGATCATCCTTGCGCTCGATGGCGACGAGTCCGCGCCGGCACACCCCTCCCTGCCCGCCAATC
Source organism: Streptomyces sp. TP-A0356 (assembly GCF_001417775.1). GTDB lineage: Bacteria > Actinomycetota > Actinomycetes > Streptomycetales > Streptomycetaceae > Streptomyces. Next base: position 4,485 of record NZ_BBZJ01000012.1, read on the forward strand.
CCGTACCAGCACATCCTGTCCACCCTCGCGGATGCCGAGACACCCCGGCGCGCCCGCGATCCGTGTCAGGCCCTGGACCTCGGCGGCCAGGCCAAGCACATCGAGGGCATGCGCGCCAAACTCAAACGAGTGATCGGCCTTCGACTGGTCACCGAGACCGAGCCCGGTCTGTTCACCCTGCGCCACCAATAACCCGACACCACGACGTCCATCGGCGAGCCTGTCCTCGACACAACGACGAATCGGACAACTACTCACGTTCCGACCTCTCAGTGAGAGGGGTCCGCGCCGATCACGGGGCGACCAGGGGCCTCGGGGGAATCAGGCACGGTAATCTCGGGCTATGCCCCAGACATCGGTGGCGCACTTCTACGACGAACTGGCCGACGACTACCACCTGATCTACGCAGACTGGGACGCGAGCATCCGTCGGCAGGGGGACGCCCTGGATGCCCTGATCGGCCAGGATCGTGCGGCGGTGCTCGACTGTTCCTGCGGCATCGGCACGCAGGCCATCGGTCTGGCGTTACGCGGGCACCGCGTCACCGGGAGCGACCTCAGCGCCCGCGCCGCCGCCCGCGCTGCCCGTGAGGCCGCCCGCCGGGGCCTGCGCCTGCGTACGGCCGTCGCCGACATGCGACGCCTCCCGTTTCCCGATGGCCAGTTCGACACCGTCGTCTGCGCCGACAATTCGCTGCCTCACCTTCTGACGGAGCCGGATGTGCACGCCGCCCTGGCCGATATGCGCCGTGTGCTGCGCCCCGCCGGCCTGCTGCTGGTCAGCACGCGTCCCTATGACGATCTGTTGAGCGACCGCCCGGCTGCGACGCCTCCACAAGTCCACCGGATCGCCGACTTCTCCGACTTCGCCGACGGCGGAGAACGAACCGTCACCTTCCAGCTCTGGCACTGGCACGACGACGGCGAGCGCTACGACTTGGAGCACTTCCAACTCCTTCCGGCAGGCGGACATTGGCGCGTCCAGGTCCGCCGGACCGCCTACTGGGCACTCGGCCGGGACCGGCTGGCCGGCCTCGCAGCCGAGGCCGGGTTTGTCGACCTCGGTTGGCGGATGCCGCAGGAGACTGGCTTCTTCCAGCCGCTGCTCGTGGCCCGCGCCGGCGAGTAGGTGATCTCTACCGCCCGGCGTAGGACGGCAGGTGTCAGCCGGCCTTGGCGGAATCCTCGGCCCGAGCCCAGGTGCTGGCGAGGCGTAGGAGTCGGTGCCGGTCTCGATGATCGTGCCGTTGAAGGTCAGGCGGTCGACGATGGCCGCGCAGAGACGGGGATCGGCGAACGTCATCGTCCCACCATCTGGGGCTGGCACTTGTTCCCTCACAAGAGTTGCTGCTGCCACCTGGCCGTTTCCTGTTCCTGGGGTCCTCGTTGCTTTTCGCGGTGGCACCCAGGTTTGCAAGGTGCTGCCTTGACCGTTTAGGTGCGAGGAAGGTGTGCCGGTGGCCGAGGCGAGACTCCAGGTCGTCGCGGGCGGGGCCGTCCCGCAAGAGCCCTTGGCGACGGACCCATGGCAGTCAGACCGCATGCGTCGACGCGTTCGTCGCCTCGTGGCGGGCCCGCGGGTTCAGCCCCGTGACCATCGACAACGACATCGGTCTGCTGGTAGCGAACCGCGGCCGCGCTGGGTCGGCCTGCCTGGGAGGTGACGGCGGAGGACATCGACCGCGTGGTCGGCGACCTGGCGGTGAACGGCCGGGCGACGTCAACCCGGCGCGAGTACGTGCAGATCTTCAAGGGCTTTCACCGGTTCCTGCAGGTCCGCAGGGCAGGCGAGATCGAGGCCGCGTTCGGTGTCCGCCTGGGCTGCCCGGTCGACGAGTTCAACGCTTCCCGGCATGTCCGTGGGTGCCGTGGACCTTGGCCCGCCGCAGCGGGACCCAGTCCGTGAAGGCGGCGTTCAGTTCCTCGACGGAGGAGAAGGCGCGTCCGGCCAGGACGCGGTCACGGACGATCAGGACCTGGCGCTCGACCCGGCCCTTCCCGGTGGGCCGGTAGGCGGCCAGGACGTCGGGGTCGAAGTCGTAGTGCCCGGCGAACGCAACTGCCTCCGGATGCAGTGGAACGGCTTCACCTGGGGGGACATGCCGGCGGACCAGGGTCTTGGTCCGGTCGTAGACGATTGGCATCGGGACACCTCCAATATGCGGGTCTCGACGTCAAGTCGCCGGCTGCGATTGAGAAGTTGTCCAGGACAATCTTGTTGACCGCGAAGCGCCAAGCTGGGGAGCCCATGGACGTTGTTGAGCACGAGCTGAAGCATCCCTGGGAAGGCGTTCTCGCCGCTCCCGCTCACGGCAGTGACGTCGGCGTCCTGGTCCTGGCCGGTTCCAGCGGACGCATCGAACGCGAACGAGCACGTATCCTCGCTCAGAAGGGCATCGCGGCTCTGTCCATCCGCTGGTTCGGCGGACCAGAGCAGTCTCCGGGAATCTGTGAGATCCCCCTGGAAACCTTCACCGCTGCGGTGGACTTCCTCACCACGAACGGGGCCCGAGGCATCGGAATCCTCGGTGTCTCCAAGGGGGCTGAAGCAGCTCTGCTCACGGCCGTGTACGACCCGCGCGTAGACGTTGTCATCGCACTGTCGCCCACCTCGCGAGTCTGGTGCAATGTGGGTCCGGGCCCCGATGGGGAACGGCGCCCGTATCGGTCTTCCTGGACCTGGCAGGGGCGCCCCTTGCCTTTTGTCCCGATGGATGACTCCTGGACCCCTGTCAACCATGGCAGCGGTCCGGCCGCCATCCGCGGTTGGTACGAACTCAGCGAGCGGAGCTTCGCTCACCTGGTCCCTCGGGCAGAGATCCCCGTCGACAAGGCCCGGGCCGACCTGTTGCTCGTCGCTGGCGGCGACGACGCGATGTGGCCTTCTCTCCGCTTCGCCGAACAACTGGCAGAACGCCGACGCTCGGCCGGGACCACCGCGCACCTCATCGCCCGCCGCGATGCTGGCCACCGACCGCGCTTTCCAGGCGAGAGCCCGGCGCTCGCCTCACCGCACTTTCTGTACGGAGGCACGCCCAGGGCTGACGCGCTCCTGGGAGAGGCTGCGTGGCCGCACATCCTCGACAAGCTCGCCAGAACAGCTCCCTCCAGTTACCGACCGCCCTCGGGAGGCTTCTCCGTCGAGCCGGCTGAGGAGTCCGTCGAAGCCACTGCCAGCCGCCCTCCGCCGATCCTCAACCGACGTCAGCAGGTTCCCGGCCACGGCCTCTCACCCGCATCAAGAACGGTGCACTCTCATGCGTACGAGGTGGTGCACGTTCACTTGTACGCCGACAACTGCGGGCGAGCCTACGGCACCACCTGTATCCACGAGCACAACTGCTTCTCTGAACTAGCGCTGGCGGGTAAGGATCACGTCTCGTCGGACTCGATTGCGGCGTTCAGCGCGCGTAGGGCGTCATCGTATTGGTGACGGTCGAACTGGAACGGACCGAATGCCTTGTAGTCGCGAGTCTTGCGATGGGGTTGCTCGAAGGAGTCCCAGATCACGAGGTCGGCTGTCATAGTGATGCGAGTCATGAGCGGCCAGCATCCCCACTCGCCGCATTCACAACCGAGAACGGGTGTCTTCGGCCCCATCGCGTTGGTGGACTGTCCGAGGAAGTGGTCCTGCATCGGGCCGAACCGGAAGAACTGCGGGATCAGACCACCGTAGGCATCGCCTGCGGGCTGCATCCCGGCAGCGATCTCGAAACTGTCGATCAGCTCGGTGAGTGGTGCTCCGTCGATGCGGGGGAGGATCACGAGCACGCCGCCGTCGCCACGTTGCTGGCAGTCGAACCGGATCTCATTGCTGGTCATCCACTGATTGTCTCAGCGCAGCTGTTCCCTCCTCCCGGATGGGTTCGGCTGGGGATATGCGTGGCATGCCGAGGTTGATCGCCGTGCCCGCCGCACCGCCGCCATCGACCTCGGCTTGCCCACCTTTCCCGATGTCGCGGGACGCCATGTCACCACCGACCACACCCCGGCCCCGGGGAACATCGGCGGATCCCAACAGACCATGACAAATCAAAGAGCGTCCCACCACTCGATCTTGAGCGACAGGCCCCGCCGAGCAGCGAGGTCAAAGCGGCTCGAAGCTCGGGTTGACCGGACCGATCTCGCCGCGCTCTGCCGCTTCGTTCAGATCTTCCGGCTCAAGGAACTCCAAGGCGTCCGGGTCGATGGCGTGATGCGGGTCCACGTCGCGCAGGGGCTTGACGAAGGAGAGAACGAAGTCAGTGAACGGTCCGTCGAAAACCTCGGGCTCGGTCCCATTGATGTTGGTGACAACCCTCCAGCGGTCCGACTCCCGGTCGCACGGCCAGAAGAAGTGCTCGTCGCCGGAGTAGTCGTATCCCCCGGAGATCAGGCCACCAAGTCGGGGTGAAACCGGAACGGATACTCGTCCGAGTCACGTCGCCACGACTGGCCGAACGACTCGTGGATCTTCCGCATCCTCATCCTCGTCAGCAGCGGACTGGAACCTCGCGGGTGGAAGACAACCAGCTCGCCGCAGAAGACGCCCGTGCCATAGGTGTCCAGGAATGCCTTGAAGTCGCTGGACAGCGCCGAGCCGAGGTAGTCCTCGACCTCAGCCCAGTCTTCCGGAGACGGTTCACGAGCCGGGGGCTGGCCGAACAACTCGAGAAGATCATCCAATCCCGCCATGCACCCCAACTCGCTTGATCGTCCGGTGCCGGCAGCAAACCTATTCCGACGCTGCTGCGGGCATCAAGCGCGGAGAGGGCCGGGGCCCGGTTCCGATGGGCAGAACGTCGATCGCAACGACGAGCGAGACGGATTCCCAAGCGGCGAAGCAGAGAAGGAACCGGGGTGAAGTGGTTGCGGTGGAAGTAGCCGATCTGTCCCTCGATCCCGCCCTTCTCGTGGGCGCCGTCGATGCCTGGCAGACAGCGCCACCATCGACCGTCACAAAATGATCACTACTTCTCCACGCCTCTCCCGCAGGTCGTACCCCAGGCACTACCGTCGTCGCCCCTGACTCGTCCTGGGGGGACAAATGGCTAACCCGTACATACCGCCGCCACCGCCTGCTCCGCCCGTCCGTCCGGCCCCGAAGTGGGCACGGAAACGGTACGTGCTGCCCGCGATCGGCTTTGCCTTCTTCCTCGGTATCGGCGCCGGCGGACAGAACGGCGACAGCGTCAAGACTGCGGCTGGTGAGCCGCAACCGACCGCAACCGTCACTGCAACGGCCACCGCGACAGCCACCGCGAAGCCTGCGCCGAGGCCGACTGTGACGAAGACGGTCCAGGTGAAGGTGACCGTCACTGCGCAGGCCGCCACCGACAGCAGCGGCAGCGGCAGCGGCAGCGGCAGCGGCAGCCAGAGCGCTTCGGGCACCTGCTCGATCGTCTCCAACTCGGGGAACTGCTACTCCGCCGGCGAGTTCTGCCGCAACAGGGACCACGGGGCAACAACCACGGACGCCAACGGTACGAGCATTACCTGCGCACCCAGCGGGAGCAGGTGGCGCTGGACCTACTCCTGAACCAGCGGCGAGAGACTGCACGGCCGCGGCTGGCCCCGGCCGCTCGTCGTAGCGGGGCGCCCGCCGAAGACGAGAAACACGACCAGCAGGGTCGATCGTCACGTCGGGGTCTTCCCAGTGGGCGTAGCCGGTGGCGGGGGGCCGACCCAGTATTTGATCAGGCGGAGAGGGCGGCCAGGTGGCCCTCGGCCGGAATGCCGCGCCAGAATTCGAGAGCTGCAGCAGGTCGGGGACGACCCGGGCGAGGTCTTCGGCCCCGGTACTGGTGGGCTCGCGTATTCAACCATCGCCAGTTCCTGGTTCTGACTGGCGCGTTACTGATCTCTTCGGATTGGTGTCGGCTGGTGGGTGAGTTTGAGTCCGGTGCCGGCCAGGCAGCCGTCGATCAGGTCGGGGCGGAGCTGGATGTGTCGTAGTCCCCGCCGGAGGGTGCGTTCGAGGTGGTCGTCGTCCGTGAAGGCGGTATTGGCCATTGGGCCGCGCCGTAACAGCGACCAGACGCCCTCGACCGGGTTCAAGTCCGGGGCGTATGAGGGCAATTGCATGATGATGAGCCAGTCGTGTGCGGCCGCGTAATCGCGCATTCCGGACGCCCGGTGGGTGTTGAGATTGTCCCAGATGACGACGATCGGGGCCTGGAGCTGGATGTGGGCGCGGACGACGAGGTCGCGGTAGTCGCTCCAGGCGAAGGTGTCGCGTCCTTTGCCCTTGCGCTTACGGTGTCGCCGCGTCCGATAGATGAGCCGGGAGGTCTCGCCGGGCTTGTAGCAGCACAACGCGGCGATCGACCAGCGGCGCCAGGAGCGGCCGCGCACCCGCACCACCGGTGTGTGTCCACGCCGGCCCCAGGTGCGGGCGCGTGGCGGCGTCATCGAGAATCCCGCCTCGTCCTCGAAGACGATGTACGCGCCCAGCACCGCCGCAGTCATTCCGCCTGCGGCCACACATCCTTCTTCCACAAGCCCACCGTCTGCTCGTCGCGCTCCAGGGCCCGGCGGGCGGGACACTGCCAGGACCAGCCGTGCCGGTGCAGCAGCCGCCACACCGCCGATGACGAGCAATCGAGTGAGAACTTCCAAGCGATCAACGCTCTGATCCGAGCCAGGGTCCACCGCTGGTCCTCCCAGCCATGCACAGCCGGTCCCAGCGCCAACTCCTTCTCCAGCTCGCCGAACTGGTCGTCGGACAGCTTGGGCAGTTTCGGTGGCCCCGCGGAAGCGAGCGCGGCTGTCCCGCCCTCCCGCCAGGCGCGGCGCCAGCGTTCCACCGACCGCACGCTCACCCGCAGATCCCTCGCGATCACCGCGGCTCTCTCACCGCGGCCGAACCGCTCGCCCGCCTCGTACCGGATCCGCTCACGAAACCGCCGCCGCTCCGCGGTCAGTCCACCACCCTGCGCGTACCGCATACCACCGGCCTACCGCAGGGATCACCACACGTCACCACCCCCGACACCAATCCGAAGAGATCAGTAGTTACGTTGGGTGGCCCCGACGGTGCATCGGCGGGGAGCGGGGCTCGACGCCGCGAGCGTGCTGCATAGGATCTTGGGCACGGCATCGCGTGTCGGTCACCGGCTGGGTGAGGCATGGAGGTGCCGTGAAGTGCCTTGCGGAGGCATTCAAACATGTCAGTCGAGTTGAATCACACCATCATTCATGCGCAGGACAACCGGGAGTCCGCTGAGTTCCTGGCGCACATCCTGGGCCTTGAGATCAGGACCGAGTGGGGCCCGTTCATTCCGGTCGCCACCAGCAACGGGGTCACCCGGGACTTCGCTGCCATCCCGGCCGAGTCGATCATCATGCAGCACCACGCGTTCCTGATCTCGGACGAGGAGTTCGACGCGGTCTTCGCGAGGATCCAGCAGGCGGCTATCACGTACTATGCCGATCCGCATATGAAGCAGCCGGGTGAGATCAACCACCACCACGGCGGGCGCGGCCTGTACTTCATGGACCCGGCCGGGCACGGCATGGAGATCATCACTCGTCCCTACGGCAGTCACGTGCAGCAGCCGACGGCGTCGTAAGGCGGTAGGCCGGCCAGGGCTGGTCGCCCTGGCCGGCGCTTTAGAACTGCTAACAGAATGATCTCTGAGGCGGTTGGATAGCTCCGGTCCTGGTGATCTGGGGGTGGGGAGTGGCGCGTCCGAAGCCGTGGGAAGTCGACGATGAGCTGTGGGCAGTGATCGAGCCACTGCTGCCCAGGGTCGAGCGTCGAACCCGGCACCCCGGGCGCAAGCGGCACCCCGACCGGATGGTGTTCCAGGGCATCCTGTTCATCCTGCACACTGGGATCGCCTGGGAACACCTGCCGCAAGAACTGGGCTTCGGCTCAGGCATGACCTGCTGGCGGCGCCTAGCCGAGTGGACCAAGGCCGGGGTGTGGCCTCGGCTGCACGGGGTCCTCCTCAGCAACCTCCGCAGCGCGAACGTCCTGGACTTCTCCCGGGCGGCCGTCGACGGCTCTCACATCCGGGCGTTAAAGGGGGAGCCAAGACCGGACGAAGCCCCGTCGATCGGGGCAGGACGGGCAGCAAGCACCACTTGATCACCGACGCCACCGGCATTCCGCTCGCCGCTCCCTTGACCGGCGGCAACCGCAACGACGTCACCCAGCTGATCCCACTGCTTCAGGCGGTGCAACCCGTGCGAGGCAAGCGCGGCCGGCCCCGGCACCGCCCGGACGTGGTGCTGGCCGACCGCGGCTACGACCACGACAAGTACCGTCGGCTGGTGTGGGATCTTGGCGCGAAGCCGCTGATCGCCCGCCGCGGCACCGAGCACGGTTCCGGCCTGGGCAGCCACCGTTGGGTCGTCGAGCGCGCGTTCGCTCACCTGCACTGGTTCCGCCGCCTGCGGATCCGCTGGGAGATCCGCGACGACATCCACGAAGCATTCCTCACCCTCGGATGCGCACTGATCTGCCGGCGACGCCTGAACGCAGCTGTCGCCCGCTAGTTTTTCTGCAGGGTGCGGGTGACACCCGCGATGACGGCGGTCGTCAGCACCCAGCCGAAGGCGATCAGCAGGTAGGCCAGCCACTGGAGGCTGTCGTTCGACCAGTACCAGCTCGTGCGCTGACCCAGACCCCCGATGGGGATCAAGAGGTCGAGTGTGTAGACGAGGGGCTGGAAGGGGGCGCCTTGACCTCGTTGGACCGGGTTGGGGGAGTCAGTGCCGAAGGCCACTGTGCCCAGCAGGATCAGCGCGAGGAGCCAGACGCCGGCCAGCCAGGGGCGGTAGCCGTATCCGACGGTCACGTCGAGGAGATGGCCCCATGCGCGGGCTGCAGGGGACAGTGTGCGGCGCCTGTGGCGTTGTTTGGCGAGGAGGACGCGGCGGGCGTCGTCGTCGTGCCCGGCCTTGCGGTACCAGGCCGCCAACTGCTCGTACGGTTGTGGGTTGTAGCCCGGGCTGCTGCGTATCCATGCCACGCGTCGGGCCACCGACTCCCGGTCGCCCACGGCCTCGTGGCGCTCGTCGTTCGCGTTCGCCGTCTTGATGGAGCCGTAGACGAAGCCGTCCAGCTCCACCCTGTCCGGCCAGCTGTGCTCGTTCTCGTGGAGGTACGACACCTGGGCGCCCCGCAGGTCGAGGGTGCCGGACGGGGGTCGGGCGAGGGTGAGATCGAGGTCGACGGCTTGCAGATGCATGGCGATCAGGGCCGGGGCGCTTCCGTCGTCGGTGGGCGGGCCGTTCAGCACGGCTCCGTCGAAGGTCACGTTGTCCCTGACCTGGGTTCCGCGCAGCCGTACCGTGCCGTTTGCGGTGAATCCCTCGGAGAACTTGAGCGACGAGGCTATGGCGTTGTCGAGGGTGAGGGCCACGCCGCGTGGGCCGGGTCCTTCCAGGCGGGCGCCATGCATGACCAGAGTGCCCGGCAACCGCGCCCCCATCAGCCGGACTTCCCCGATTGCGACGAATCCGTTTCGGCAGAAGACGCCCCCTTCCATGGCCAGGCCACCGGCCGACAGGGCCCACCCGTCGGGTGCGATCAACTCGGCCCCGTTGAGGAGAAGTGCGCCACTCACCCGGGCGTCGGTGAGCGACAGGGCGGTGCTCACGCGGTTGAAGGGTGTGGGGGCGCCGCCCTCCACCACAGAGTGCCGCAGGGAGAAGTTGCCTTCGACACGGGCCGAATCGGCCTCGATGCCGGGTATCCGGCTGCCGGTGAACACAAGGGTCTGCGTCGACGCGCCGAGGAGATTCACCGCCTCCTCGAACCAGCATGCCTCCAGCCAGAGGGCATGTGCGATCTGCGCGCCCGCCAGGTCCAGGCGTCCGGAGATCCGTGCCCCTGTGAGCCTCAGACGCGCCACCGCGCCCGGTTGCCCGGTGTTCGCGCCCAGCAACAACGCGGCGATCACCGCCGCCCGCACAGTCCGCTCAGGTCCCCACCGTCCGCCGTCGGCGACCCGGTCCTCCTCCGGCGTACCCGTACGCAGGTCCACCCTCCGCCCCTCGGGGAACGCATCCCACAGCTCACGCTCAGGTGAAGTCAACTCATCGTAGGAAAGCACTCATGCAGAGTAGTGATCTTCCTTCGTGCTCGCCTGGCCCCACCACGCCCGGATCGGGGGGAAGCTCATTCTGTTAGGAGTTCTTAGAGCGGATGCGCAGTCGGCGAAAGCCGTGGCCGTCAGCGACAACGTAGTGCTTGCTGCCCGGACGTGCGCGGTCGACCGGGCTGGGACCGCTTTTGGGCCCCGCCGGGCCGCCCTGACGCGGGAGGAGTCGATCACCGCCCGCGACCAGTGAAGCTTCTTCGCCGAGCGCAGTTTCCGTAGCAGCACGAGGTCCAGTTCGTGCCACACGTCGGCCTCGTTCCACTGCGCCAGGCGCCGCCGGCAGGTCATGCCCGAGCCGAAGCCCAGCTCCTGCGGCAGATACTCCCACTGGATACCGGTGTGCAGCCCTGGCCGCCATGCGCCTGCCGCCCGGCGTGATCCTGGACGGCGAGGCCGTGGTGTACGTCGCCGACGATGGCACCGCGCGGATCAGCTTCGAGGCGGCGCAGTCCCGCGCGCTGTCCAGCCCCCGTCGTGCAAGGGAGCTCGCCGAACGGCACCTCGCGACGTACGTGGTCTCTGACGTCCTCGCCCATCCTTCGGCGGCTTCCCCGACCTGCGGCCGCGTCCGTACACCGAGCGCCGCCGGGTCCTCCTGGACATGCTCGCTGACGTCGGTCCGCCGATCGTTCCGGTGTGGTCGACCACTGACCTGGACGAGGCCCTGCTCTGGTACACGGGAGTCGAAGGCACGGGCGCGGACACCACGGCGCTTGCCGCCGCCGTCGCACCGCGCCTACTCCCCCAGCCGGGGCGCGCGTTCGCGAAGGCCGGCGACTCCTACACGCCCGCCGGGGGCGACGCCGTGGTGGAGGTCGTGGCAGGTTCAACCCGGTACGCGGTCGTCACCGTGGTTGGGCCGCGCTGACCTCCGGCAGGACTTCGAGCGGCTCCGTGGAGGGGGTAATCGAGCTAGCGCAGGCCCCGGTAGCAGCACAGCCGTAGGCGGGGCTCGCCCGCGCCCTGGGAGGCTGCCGTGCTGTCCGGACAACGACGGGTCACGTTCGAATTTCAGGCCATAGGGTGATCTCCCGCCGTCCCTCTGCTGCCTGGAGGACTGCATCACGACACCCCTCATGACCAGCCGCCGCCCAGTCGTGATGATGTCCGTGAACTCGTACCGGCCCTGCCGGTCGCTCAGTTACCGGAGGCGTCATGACTCAGGCCGCCCGGTGGGGGCGCCGGCGCCCGCAGTTCCGCTCCGGCGAAGGGACAAACGTGTCCGGGCCTGGTACCGGCGTGTGGCCTGCCCGAGCTGCAACGCGGCCATCGGCCGCGCCTTGGCGACGATGCCACCCTCGACCGGCTTGATGACGCGGCCCGTGGTGCTCTGGTCCTCGCGCGCGGGCCCGAAGGGAGCGTTGATTTCGACCACAGGTCAATCCCAACGTCGATCCGAGGAGAAGTGCAGCATCGCGATCGCCTCCCACGAGGCTTTCCCAGATGGATGGAGCGGGACCTTCACCGACCCGCGGCTCTGCGCGGCGATCGTGGACGGCTTCCCTTCAACTCAACGCCGCCCTCATCGAAACCGGCACCGAGTCCTGCCGCCTGGCCCGATCCATAGCCAAAAGGACGGCCAGGCACGCTGACCATCGCTGCCTCGCAGATGAACGGGCTCGCCAGGTCCTACAGGTCTGCCAGCGCATGATCCGGCAAGTAGGGTGAAACACCCCTCTCAGTCGAGCCCGGTGGCCGCCGCGTGCAGTTCGTGGAGCGCCTGGCGCGCGAGTTCCGTGAAGGTCTGCTCGTTGGCTGGATCGCTCCAGCGGGCGAAGGCGCCAGAGAAGGCGCGGACGCCGAGGTCGGCGGCGAGACTCGCGGTCGGATCCGGTACGTCGCGCTTGCGGAGTGCGTCCGCCATGGCCGCGGCGAGGCGGGCGCGCTTGAACGCGTCGCGCTCCTGCAGCTCACTGTTGCCGGCGATGACCGCTCGCAGCCGGGGCCCGAAGTCACGCTGCCCGGGCGTGAAGGTGGCGGTGGCGGCGTCGAGGGCGGCGGCGACCGCCTGGAGCGGCGTGGCGGCGGGCGGCGCGGTGTCGATCCCGTCCGCGAGGAGTCGAGCGTGCGTGTCCTGACCGGCGAACAGCACCTCCCGCTTGTCGGGGAAGTGCCGGAAGAAGGTGGTCTTGGTCAGTCCGGCTCGCTCGGCGATCTGGGCGACCGTGGTGTTGTCGTACCCCTGCTCGGTGAACAGCTCCAGTGCGGCGCGCACCAGTCGCTCCCGCGCGTTCGGTTCCCATCGGCCCATGGGCACAGCCTATGTGATGTGACTCGGTACCGTCACTCCTGCTATGGTGACGGTACTGAGTCACATCACTTCGCCCCGCCCGGCGGGGCGGCTCATCCACGGGAGACTCACCATGCGTGTCTTCGTCACCGGCGCCAGCGGCCACATCGGCTCGGCCGTCATCCCCGAACTGCTCCAGGCCGGGCACGAGGTCGTCGGCCTGGCCCGGTCCGAGACGTCGGCCGCCGCGGTGAAGGCCCTGGGCGCCGAGGTGCGCCGCGGCGACCTGGAGGACCTGGACGGCCTGCGCGAGGCCGCCGCCGAGGCGGACGCGGTCATCCACCTCGCGTTCAACCACGACGCCATCGCCGCCGGCAAGTTCGCCGAAGCGGCGGCCGCCGACCTGGCCGTGGTGCGGGCCCTGGGCGACGCGCTGGCCGGCACGGGCAAGACCCTCATCGGCATCGGCATGACACACACCGGCGATCCGGAACGCGACGCGGCGATCGACGCCAACCCGCGGTCCGCCGTCGCGCGCGCGATCGCCGGGTTCACCGAACACGACGTGCGGACCCTGCTCGTCGCGATCCCGCCGGTCACGCACAGCACGGGGGACAAGACCGGCTTCATCCCGACGCTGATCAAGATCGCCCGTGACACGGGCGTGTCCGGCTACGTCGGCGACGGCGCCCACCGCTGGCCCGCCGGCCACGTCCTGGACATCGCCCGACTCTTCCGGCTGGCGCTCGAGAAGGCCCCTGCCGGATCGCAGCTGTACGCCGCGACCGAAGAGGGCATCACGGTGCGCGAGATCGCCGAGACCATCGGCCGCCACTTGGACGTCCCCGCCGAGAGCATCCCTGCCGAGCAGGCCGCGGACCACTTCAAGTCCTTCCCGTTCATGACGCTCGACATCACGATGCCCAACACGCAGACCCGGCAGCTGCTGGACTGGGAGCCGGTCCACCCCGGGCTCATCGCCGACCTCGAGGACGGCCACTACTTCACCGCACAATGATCCCTGCTCCTTCGCACTGTTGCCCGACCCGATGGCGAACGTGACCTGCTGGAGAGGCAGGTCGGCTCCGGCGGCGAGGGCGCCGAGCAGCGGACGGCCCGGCCGGCGGAGCTGAACAACCGTGGCAACGAGGCAAATCCAAGGGGCGAGCCCCTTCCGGCCTGGCCGTGACGACCGCGAACCGGACACGCATAGGCCGCGCAAGCCGCCCGGCGCGAGGGGTAGACCCAGCAACAGCCGGACGCCCCACCAACCGCGGACCCTCTCGCACCCCGGCACGACGACGCACTGACCGGAACCCGGCTGACCACGTGGCGCGTTGGACAGTCAGCCCACGAGTGAGGAGCGACCGCATGGCAGCCAAACTGGACGAGATCACACGCGCTTGGCTTCGGGAACCCAGGTTCTGGCAGGTGGCCACCCTGAACCCGGACGGTTCACCGCAGCTGACACCGATGTGGGCTGACCTGGAGGACGGCTTGATCGTGATCAACACCTCGGCCGGCCGCGTCAAGGAGGAGAACCTGCGGCGTGACCCCCGGGTGTCCCTGTGCTGTATGGACACGGAGAATCCGTACCACCGGGTCGAGATCCGGGGCCACGCCGTCCGTTTCGTGGTGGGAGAGCCAGCCGTACGCATCATGGACCGGCTCGCGCAGAAGTACCTCCGCACGGAGACGTTTCCCTGGCTGATCCCCGGCGAGGTACGAGTGGCGGTCTACATCGAGCCGCACCACATCCACCGTGTCGTCGGCGTTGAGAAGTTCCGGCCCGGCGTACTGCCCGACGCATGAGGCCACCCGAAACACCCGGACCAGCGGTCGCTGCAGCAGCGAACTCCCGCCCGGCCAGCGTCACCATCCACGGCGCGGACATCGGCCGGTGACTCGCTCGGCAGCACCAGCACGACGTGCGGGCGAAGCATGCCCCACAGTGACGTCAGGGTGCCTAGGGCGGCGCGTGGATGGTGGGCCGGGAGGTAGGGGTGCAGATGGTGGTGAGCAGGGAGTGCAGCGTGCGGGTGCCCTTGAACCGGCCGTACTCCGCACTCGCGCCGTTCTCCGCCCCGGTCAGCTTCACCTTCTTCCACTCCCGGCGTGAAGCCCCGCACCGTTCGGCCAGCCGCATCACCGGGACCAGCCCGGCATGCGCGATGAGATTCGGGACATCGAACGGGCACAATCCTGCCAGGGTGTGGGAACTTGCATCTCAGAAGTGCCTTGCCGATCGTGCGTGCTGGAAGCCTGAAACTCCCATCACCGCAGTTGACAAGGCACTTCCTCGTTTCCCCGGGCGTTATCCACAACGGACCGGTCGGTGGATCGAGGCTACGCTGCTACCGCAGACGCACCGAATGAGACGTCATCTCATTCGCGGCACCAGTACAAGATGGCGTCCCAGGTCTTGGGGCCGACGATGCCGTCGACGTGCAGCTTGCAGTGTTCTTGGGTGGCCACGACTGCGTTGTACGTTCTACGGCCGAAGGTCCCGTCGACTGTGACGGCGAGTTTGCCCTGCAGGTATTCCACGCAGCTGCCAGTACTGCCCAGCTCCAGGATTTCGGTGGGCAGGCCGTGGGCCCAGTGGCACCCCAGCGCCGCGGAGGACGTCGGCGTGACCGCATCGGCCGAGCCGGCGACGACGAGCTGCGCGGCGCCGGCCAGAACTGCGGCCACGAGCGCTTGCAGTACGCGTGGGGGCTTTCGTGCCGGTCGCATGGAGATACTCCGATCGGTTGGGACGGACGTGGCTGTCGTTGACGGGACGAGCAATTGACGCCCGGCCGGGCCACCGGCGGGGGCCCGAGCGTCTGGCCGGGCGCCGTCCTTGCTGGACTGCTGCCGATGCGGTGGCGGCTCAGCTGTTGGTGAGCTTGAAGCCGACGACCTCGACCGTGCCGTAGGTCCTCGACCAGTCGATGCAGTTGCCAGCGGTGAACTGGTCGCCGATCTCTACGCCGTCGACGATGTAGTTGACGTACCCCGAGTAGGCGCCGGCGCAGATTCCGTATGAGGTCCAGGTCGGCGAGAAGGACTTGAAGCCGGTGTAGTGGAAGCAAGCGGGGAAACCGTGGTATTTGGTCCAGATCCGGAAGTAGTTGGTGTGATTGCCACAGGTCACCGGGGCTACCGAGGCCTCCGAGGCGGACTGGTCGGCCGGGACGGCTCCTGCTTGGGCGGTGGCGGCGGTGGCGCACAGGAGTGCGGCGCCGAGGAATGCGCCGAGCCCGTGGGCGACGCGGCGGAGCGGCATTGCAGTGTTCATGATGTCTCCTTGAACCCAAGAGAGATAGGCGCGGTCGAAGAGACCGCACACAGGCGGGGCGGGGGGTGATCGGAGGCGGCCGATGCAATTCCCGCCAAAGTGGGTTGCGATGATGCGGCAGGCGGTCGTCGACGACGCGAGCGGCCGTGAGGAGCATGATCTGCGCCGGGGCAGTCAGCTCGCGATTCTGAGCCGTTGAAGCAACTGACACACGGATTCGCTCGGGTCCACGCCGGTGCAGCTGCTGGCGTGACAGTTGATGGCCGTGGTCACGCGAGAAGCTGTGACCGCTTCGGCGGGTGCCCGGCAGATCAGTACTCCCAGGCGGGGTGGCCGTAGCCCCAGATCAGGTGGCTGGTGCGGGGGTACTTCAGCCGCTTGACCTGGTCGGATCGGTTGCCCTCGACGGTGTAGACGTAGGTGTCGTCGTAGGACGTCACGATCCCGATGTGGTCCTCGCCGTCGTGCCCGTTCAGGTCGAAGAAGATCACGCAGCCTTCCCGCGGCCCGCCCCCGGTGGCCCCGCGACGGTAGAACCGGTTGTGGTTCTTGAACCACTTGAGGTGGTCGGGGACGTACTTGTGCTTGCCGCCGATGGCCCCCAGCTGGCCGACCTCGTGAAAGACCCAGCTGACGAAGATGTCACACCACTCCTGGCCGTCGGCCCCGTACCACCTGCCGTACTTGGTGTGGTTGGTTCCGCTCTCCCGGTATCCGACCTCCCGCTTGGCGATTCGGGCGACCTTCACCGAGGGCGCGTTCGGATCCATCGGTGCGACGGCGTCCAGCACGGCCAGTTCGGCCGGCGACAGCTCCTGGCTGGGGTCGACCCGCTTGGTCACATCAGTGAGTGCGTGTGTCTGAACCGGGGATGCGAGAGAACGTTCCCGCGGGCTCATGGAGTCGGTCATGATCACTCCTTGGTGCTGTCTGTGCGCCACCGCATGCGATTGCTCATACAGGACGGGTGACGGGCCGGACGCCGGGGCGTAGATGGCCGCCGTCGCCTGCCGAGTCGCCGTCGGGCGCCCGCCGAACACCAGGTTCCGGGCCCACTGGTTGTTGCGCAGGCCCCTGTCGCGGCATGAAACAAACACCCACAGACGCGTTGGTGGCGAGGGCCGGCTTCCCCGTGCCAGTGAACGGATCGCGTTGACTGTGGCGCCGGGATGGGGCTTCCGGCCTCCGCTCTGCAATACGCACAAGGACAGGCCAGCGTGACGCATGCCCATCGAGGCGAGCACATCTGTCAGCCAACCAAGCGTCGCCTCGGCGTCGGGAGCGCTGGGCGGAGGCGACGACGACGGCGATGTCTGGGAGATCCCGTCAGGCGCGGCATGGCTGAGCGTAGGGAAGTTCCCGTACGTAGTCCCGCCATTGCACCGGGGTGAGTAGACCCGCGGTGCTGGCGCAGATCCGCCGGATCGCCTGGCCGAGCCCGAGGGGCGTGAACTCAATCGTGCCATCCGGTCCCGCTGTGGCCAGGAGCTGCCCGTCCGGGCGGTACGCGGCCGTCTCTATCGCTGCGGTGTGTCCTGCGGTGAGCGGCCTGCCCCAGGGAACCGGTCGAGCAGGGTCGGTCAGATCCCATAGCCGGACGCTGCGGTCCTCGCCGGCGGAGGCCAGCGTGTGGCCGTCCGGGCTGAAGCCCACCCAGGTCACCGGACCGGTGTGCCCGGTCAGCGAGCCGCCGACGGGCGAGGCCTGCGCGGGGGCGCTGACGTTCCACAGGCGTACGTCGTGCCCGACGCCGGCAGTGGCCAGCAGCCGTCCGTCAGAGCTGAAGGCGCCCCACAAGGTGCCGCCCGTGTCGCCGGTGCGAATGTCCGGCAGGGCCCTGGGGCGGACCGGGTCGCGGATGTCCCACAGGCGGACCTTGTCGTCCTCGCTCGTACTGGCCAGGGTATGACCGTCCGGGCTGACGCCCGCCCAGTGGACATTGCTGATGTGGCCGGTCAGCGGGCTGCCCAGGGCGGCGGGGCGTGCGGGATCGATGACGTTCCACAGCCGGAGACTGTGCTTGGGGCCGCCTGTGACCAGTACATGCCCGTCAGGAGTGAAGGCCAGCACGCCGTCGGCCTGGTCGGCGCCGCCGGTGTGGATCAGGCCGACCTGCCGGGGGCGGTCCGGTGCGGAGACGTCCCACAGCCACACGGTGCCGTCACCGTCGGCGCTCGCGAGTAAGCGGCCCCGCGGCTGGAACGCCCCCCGGATGGCGAGGTGCTGACCGGGCAACTCACTCAACTGCCTGCCGCCCGCCGTATCGCGGACGTCCCACAGCCGTACCCTTCCGGCGCTCGCGCTGGCCAGTACACGGCCGTCTGGGCTGAACGCGATACTGGTGACGCTGCCGAGATGGCCGGCCAGGACGGCGCGCGGCAGATGCCACAGACGTACGGTGTGGTCGTCGCTCGCACTGGCCAGCGACCGTCCATCGGGGCTGAACGCCAGCCAGTTGACGAATCCGGCGTGGCCGATCAACGGCTGCCCGAGGGCCGCCGGATGCCGCGGGTCGGAGACGTCCCACAGCCGCACGGTATGCTCCGCCCCGGCTGTGGCAAGTGTCCGGCCGTCCGGTGAGAACGCCACCGCGAGCAGGGTGTCGGTGTGACCGGTCAGCGGCTGGCCCAGCGGATTGGCGTGCGCCGGGTCGGACACGTCCCACAGCCGCACTCTGTAGTCGTTGCCCACGCTGGCCATGAGCTTGCTGTCCGGGCGGAAAGCGACCGCGTAGACGACGTCCGGGTTGCTCAGCGGCTTCGACCACAGCTGCGGACGGGTCCGGTCGGTGACGTTCCACAGACGGATCAGGTGATCGTGGCCGGGGGCCGCCACCGTCCGGCCGTCCGGGCTGAAGGCGGCCGAGGCGACGGCGTCGCTCGCCCCGGTGAGCGGGGGGCCAAGGGCCTTGGCGCGCGCCGGGTCGGAGACGTCCCACAACCGTACGGTGTGGTCTTGGCTGGCGGTGGCCAGGGTGCGCCCGTCGCGGCTGAACGACACGGAGAAGACATAGTCGCGGTGCCCGGTCAGCGGCCTGCCCAGGGCCTTGGGATGCGCCGGGTCGCGGACGTCCCACAGCCGCGCCGTATGATCCCGGCTCGCGCTGGCCAGGGTGTGACCGTCCGGGGAGAACTGCAGCCAGTACACCCAGTTGGTGTGCCCGGTCAGTGGCCTGCCGAGCGGGACGGGGTGCGCTGGGTCGGCCAGGCTCCACAGCCGGATGGTGTCGTCACCGGCCCCGGTCGCGAGGGTGTGCCCGTCCGGGGAGAACGCCACCGCGTACACTGCCTGGGAATGGCCGGACAGTACGGAGGACAGCGCGATGTTCTGCGTGTCCAGCAGGCCCGCGGCGGCTTCATGGTCCGACCGCAGCCGGTGCGCCGCCACATACATCCGCGCCGCCAGCGACGGATCGGTCGCATTCAGCTGACCCGCCTCGGCCACCACCTGCTCGGCCACTGCGCGGTCACGGCCGGCGCGGGCCAGCGAGCGCTGCTGGAAGGCGATGACAGCGGCCGTCGACGCGACCAGGAGAAGGGCGGACACCGCGGCCAGCAGCGCCCGGATACGCCGAGCGGTGCGAGCCGCCGCCCGCCGCTCCTGCTCGCGGGCGGCGACGCTGGCGTCGAGGAACGCGGCCTCGCCCGGCGTGAGCTCCGCGCGATACCCGGTGAGGTACTCCTCGGCCGTGGCGAGGCGAGTGCCGCGGTACAAGGCCCCGGGGTCCCGGTCGAGCGCGTCCCAGGCGCGGGCGGCCTCGGTGAGCTGGCGGTGCACACGAAGGCGTTCGCGGGCGCCGTCGACCCAGGACTGCAGTCGCGGCCACGCGGTGATCAGTGCTTCGTGCGCCAGGTGCATCATGTCGCCGTCGAGTGTGAGCAGCCGTGCGCGGACCAGTTGTTCCAGTACCGAGGCCGTGTCGGCGCGCTGGCCGGTGGCGCTCAGCGCCCGCAGTTCGGCGTGCTCGGCGGGACGGCTGGTGTCCTGGGCCCCTTCACCGGGCATGATCAGTCGCAGCAGGATACGCCGGGCGACCTCAGCCTGCTCCGGCGCGAGGCGGGTGTACAGCTCTTCGGCGGTGTGGGTGAGGGCGCCGTGGACACCGCCTGCAGTCTCGTAGGCGGCCAAGGTGAGGGTGCGGCCTCTGCGGCGGCGCCAGGTCTCCAGCAGAGCGTGGGACATGAGCGGCAGTCCGCCGGGTTCCTCGGCGACGTCTTCGATGATCCTCGCCGTCAACGTGCGCTCGACGATCAGCCCTGCGGCCGCGGCGGGTTTGACGATCGCGTCGCGCAGTTCGGCCGGTCCCATGGGGCCGAGGAGGAAGGTGGCGTCGGTGAGGGCGGCGGCGAGCGGGCGATGGTCGGCGCAGCGGCTGAGGAAGTCCGCCCGTACCGCGATCACCACCCGCAGCCGCCTCTTCGGTTCCACCGCGCTCACCAGCAGGTCGAGGAATGCCGCACGCTCGGCCGGGTCCGAGCAGAGGGTGAAGAGCTCCTCGAACTGGTCGACCACGACCAGTGTGTCACCGGCTTCCTGACTTGCCGTCAACGCAGGCGAGTGGGTGGACGCCGGGTGCGGCCCCGGGGTGAGGATCCGTATTGCTGCCAGCCGGCACCCAGATGACTGCTGGGCTTGGAGGGACGGGAGGAGCCCCGCGCGCAGGAGGGAGGACTTGCCGCTGCCGGACGCGCCCACCACCGCGACCATGCGGCAGTCCCGCACCCGGTCGGTCAGTTGGGCCACGAGTTGGTCGCGCCCGAAGAACAGATGCCGATCGCTGGGTTCGAAGCGGGCCAGTCCTCGGTACGGGGCGTCCGTGTCATCGGCGTCCTCCGGTTCGACGGCCACTTCCCGAGTCACCGCCCGCCAGCGCGGCTCCCACTCCTCGGGATCCGCACCGCATGCCCGCACATAGGCCAGTACCACCTCCAGCGACGGCAGTTGGCCACCTGCGGCCGCCCTCGACAAGGTGGCGACCGAATAGCCCGTGCGCTGGGCCATGGCCCGGTAGGTCAGGCCTCCGGCCTCCTGGCGCAGCTTTCGCAGTGCGAACGCGAAGTGCTGGACCGGCCCGGCCGCCGGATCCAGCGGTCCCTCACGACGCCCCATCCCGTCCCCCGTGGTCAACGCGAGCAGTGAGGGACAACAGTGGCACCGTCCTCGTCGCCGTCGCATCTCTGAACAGCATGTTTCAGCCGATCGGCGCCTACGGCCGACCTGCAGCGACGTTTGTTGCACTCGGCGATGCGGGGTGCGCAACAACGGGCCGACCCAGAAACATGTGACGGGACGACAGCCGGCAGGTCGACGGTGAGTGCTGCCGTACACGGCCGGGGCCGTGGCCGCGTCCACCGCTCACAAGAGGACCGTCGTCCCCGGCGTGCTGACGGGAGGGCGGGCGAACCGCTCCGCCGTGGCGGCGCCATGGGGGCGGGGCCCGTGGCCGGGGGCGAAGGGCGCGGACGAGCGAATGGAATCCATGAATGACGCTTCCTTTTCGAACTCCTCGATACTCTCAGGGGGATTCCCTCCATCTCAGACGCGGTACGCGGGCTGGGCTACTTGGCGCGCTGACCACGGCGACCGTCACGGCGGCACTGCTCGTCGCACCGGTCGCGGCATCGGCGACGGCCCAGGAAACCCGGCCGCAGCAGGCCACGGATGCTGCCGTGCGAGGGCTCGACGTCAGCGCCTACCAGGAGACCGTGGACTGGGCCGCGGCCGCCGCCGACGGAGCCTCCTTCGCCTATGTCAAGGCGACCGAGGGCACCTCCTACATCAGCTCCCGCTTCTCCCAGCAGTACGACGGCGCGGCGGAAGCCGGCCTGATCCGCGGCGCCTATCACTTCGCCAGGCCGGACAAGTCCTCCGGCAGCGCGCAAGCCGACTACTTCGTCGACCACGGCGGCGCCTGGCAGCCGGACGGCAAGACGCTTCCCGGCGTCCTGGACATCGAGGCCACACCGGGCCTGTCAACCTGCTACGGGGTCAGCCCCAGTGCGACGGTCAGCTGGATCGCCTCCTTCGACGACGAATACCGGCGCCGCACCGGCCGCCACCCGGTGATCAACACCAACACGTCGTGGTGGTCGCAGTGCACCGGGACCTCGTCCGCCTTCGCCGCCACCAACCTGATCTGGATCGGCAGTTGGACCGGCACCCCGCACCCACTGCCCAACGGCTGGTCGACGTACGCCTTCTGGCAGACCTCCGACTCCGGCACCTTTCCCGGTGACCAGGACGTGTTCAACGGCACCGAGCAGGACCTGCGGAACCTCGCCGCCAACGGCACCTACACGCCGCCACCGCCGCCACCGGCCGGCGCATGGCCGGTCGTCCAACAGGGCTACAGCGGCCGCCAGGTGACCACCATCCAGTACCTGCTCAACGCCCACGGTGCGGCGCTGTCGGTCGACGGCTCGTTCGGAGCAGCCACGCATGACGCCGTAGCCGCCTTCCAGACCCGCAACCAGCTCACTCCCGACGGCATCGTCGGCCCCAAGACCTGGCAAGCCCTCATCACCAGCGTCAAAGAAGGCGACAACGGTCCGGCCGTCAGCGCGGTGCAGGCCGAACTGAAAGCCCATGGCGCGGCGCTGTCGATCGACGGCTCGTTCGGAGCAGCCACGCATGACGCCGTAGCCGCCTTCCAGACCCGCAACCACTTGACCCCGGACGGCATCGTCGGCCCCAACACGTGGCTGGCGCTGGTCAACTGACCCCGCCGTGGCCGAAAGATCCCTGCCGGTCCGCGAACCGCGGCTCTCGGACCGGCACCAGACCAACAGAGGAGAATTCGCCGTGCCCAACATCCGCAGCATGCGCCGTCTCGGCCTCACCGCCGGGGCCCTCGGTGCTGCCACCGTGCTTGCCCTGCCCGGCAACGCGTTCGCCGTCACCAAGCTCTCCCAGTCGGCCGCCGCCTCCCAGCTGCGCGCGGCCGGGGTCACCTGGTCCTCCAGTGGCAGCTGCACCACCCGCTCCAACCCCAGCTGCACGTCGTTCGAACAGATCAACCAGGCCACCGTCGACGGTCTCAAGACCCTCAAGAGCGCCAGCGGCTGTGCGATCAATGTCACGGGTGGCACCGAGGTGGGGCATGCCTCTGGCACGTACAGCCACTACCACGGCTACAAGGCCGACATCACGCCGAACACCTGCATCAGCAACTACATCACCAGCAGCTTCACCCACATCTCCAACCGGGGTGACGGCGCGGTGCGCTACCGCTCCTCAGCGGGCAACGTCTACGCCCGTGAAAGCAACCACTGGGACATCACCTACTGCGGCGGCAGCTCCGCATGCACCTCCGCCGCCAGCTCCTGACCCCCCGACCCGACCCGGAAAGGCATCTCATGAAGCACCGCGCAGCCGTCCTCCTGGGCACCGGAGCGCTGCTGGCCGGCGGCCTGGTCGCCGCGCCCTCCGCCTCCGCCGCCACCAGCTGCCTCGGCTCCTCCTGTAATGGCCTCAACCCCGCCAACACTACGTGCGCCAACGACGCCCGCACGGTGGCCGAGGGCAGCGGCCCGATCACGGCCATGGAACTGCGCTACAGTCCCTCGTGCCGGGCCGCCTGGGGTCGCTTCAGGATCAGCGCCCCGTCCGGCTCCAAGATCGAGATCAAGAACAACCAGGGCAAGCACTACACCACTTACGGCAGCGGCCACTTCTTCAGCGTCATGGTCGACGACAAGAACGTGCAGGCGTGGGCGTGCGGTACGTGGAAGGCGAACGGCTCCGACAACATCGACTGCACCAACTCCTACTGATCCGCGGCACCAGACAGGGGCTGCTCGTCATCGGCGCCGCCCTCGTCGGCTCGCCGGTCCTGGCGAGCGGCCCGGCCCACGCCACGACGAGCAACGTCTCCGTGGCTCACCTGTGCCGGCCGGCTCCGGAATCCGCCGAATGATCGGCTCAACTTCCGCTCCGGCACGGTGCTCTGTCTGGCTGCTGCGGCGGACGGGAGCGAGGGCAAGGTCTCGTGGAGCGGCGTCCTCCTTGGGTTCTGGGAGTCGTTGCAACACCCCAGTTCGGGTCCGTCTTCAAACGGACCTTGTCCAGAGCAGGAACGACGCGAGTGTGACCGCCGCTTCGGGGGAAGTGGCGGTCTTCTCGTATCTGATGGCGATCCCTCAGCCGATTCAATCGGCATACATTGCCGGCCAGCAGGTTGTCACGGCGCGGCCCGCTGGCCAACACCGTATGTAGAGAGTGGACACAGGGCACCCGCGCGCACGGCGCCCAGCCGGAGCGGTCGAGGCCCTCGACCGTCAGGGCGATTCCGTGGCCGGGGCCACTTGCGACCCTACGGGGCTCGACTCGCCGGCCAGAAGGCGGTGGAAGTCGCCGAGCCCGCTTTCGCGGTGGTGGGCCATCGATCGCAGCGCGGCGTCAACGTCGCCGGCTTCGAGGTGGGCGAGGAGCTCCTCATGCTCGTGCAGGATCTCATCCGCGCGGGTGCGGTCGCCCCGGGCGGCGCTACGGCGGTAGGCCAAGGCGCGATGCGGCTCCAGGGCCTCCCACAGCTGGCGGACGAACCGCAGCAGCCAATGGTTGTCGCAGCGGTCCAGCAGGGCGAAGTGGAAGGCCTTGTTCGCGAGGATCGCGGCATGGGCGTCGGCTTCCTCGGTCGCCTGACGTTGGGCGTTGAGGGCGGCGCGCATCGCGGTCAGGTCCTGAGGCGTCGCCCGCCCCGGCACCGTCAGCAACAACTCCCTGCCGGTGTCCGCGATCGAGAAGCGCCCGGTCAACCAGTGCTTCATCGGCTCCTGTGCCAATGGTCAGCTCGAGGACATCGCGATCGCCGCCGCCATCGTCAAGGGCCGCACGGTCGCCCCGGGTGTGCGGCTGCTGGTCACCCCCGCCTCCCAGCAGGTGTACCGCGAGGCGATGCGCGCCGGCTACCTGCAGGACCTGGCCGACGCCGGAGCCGTGGTCACCAACTCCACCTGCGGTGCCTGATTCGGCTACCACATGGGCCTTCTCGCCCCCGGCGAGGTCTGCCTGACCTCCTCCACCCGCAACTTCACCGGCCGCATGGGCAGCCCCGACGCCGAGATCTACATGGCCTCCCCCGCCACCGTCGCCGCCTCCGCTCTGGCCGGCCACGTCACCGATCCCCGAGGAGCGATGAACTGATGGACACTCAGATCACCGGACGCGTCTGGGTGGTGGGCGACAGCGTGACCACCGACGCCATGTACCCCGCCTTCGCCATGAAGCTGCCGATCCCCGAAGCCGCCCGGCACATCTTCTACGAGTTGCGCCCCGGCTGGAGCGACCAGGTTCGGCCAGGCGACATCGTGGTCGCTGGACGCAACTTCGGCCTCGGCTCCTCCCGGCCCGTCGCCGCCCTGTTCCGGGAGCTGGGCGTCGCCGCGCTGGTCGCCGACGAGTTCAACTCCCTGTTCCTGCGCAACTGCATCAACCACGGCCTGCCTGCCCTCACCGTCCCCGGCGCGCGTGCCGCGTTCAGCGACGGCGACACCGCCCGCCTCGACTTCGCCGACGGCTGGATCGAGAACGCCACCAGCGGCAGCCGCCTCACCGGCGGCGCCCTCCCACCGCTGGTCCTCGACATCCTCGCGGCCGGCGGCATCCTGCCCAAGCTCGCCCGCGAGGGCTACATCCCCATCCCCGCCGCGTCCTAGCACCACGCACACCACCCGCGGGACGAGCACGCACTCCCGGGTGCTCCTACTGTCCAGCCCAAACCCTGGAGTCCGCACATGCCCGAACAGCTCGCCCCCGGCGTCATCCGCATCCCCACCACACGTCGCGACAACGCCTTCCTCTTCGAAGGCGACAAGGGCTACACCCTCGTCGACGTCGGCTGGGCCAGCGCGCCGAAAGCCATCACCGCCGCCTTGGCCGACCTCAGCCGCAAACCCACCGACATCACCCGCATCGTCATCACCCATGCTCACCCCGACCACGTGCAAGGCGCCGGCCTGATCCGGGAGTTGACCGGCGCACCCCTTCTCATCCACCCCGCCGAGAACACCTGGCTGCAAGCCGGGCGTGTCCCCCGCGCAGGCCGGTCCGGCGCCCTGGGCCGCGCACTGGACCGCCTGCCGAAACTGCACTGGCAGCCCCTGAGCGCAGACGGCCCCCTGACAGACGGACAACTGATCGACGGCAGCGACGGGCTGCGCGTGCTGCACACTCCGGGCCACTCGCCCGGCCACATCGCGCTCGTGCACGAACCCACCCGCACCCTGTTGACCGGTGACGCGGTCTTCCACCGAAGCGAACGCGCCCTGGGCCCTGCCCAGTTGGCGGCCGACCCTCACTTGCGCACCGGCAGCCTGGCCCGCATCCCCCGCGACCTCAAGGCCGTCGGCTTCGCCCACGGCACCCCCCTGACCGGATCAGGCGTCGACACCTTCCACGAGTGGCTGAACGCCCTCCAGGGCTAAGGGGTCCTTGCACTATGAGCGCCCGGGAGCAGCACCGTGCGCCCGCCCCTCCCGAGCCGCCCCCGGCTCCCGGCCCGTGCGCCGCCCTCCCAGGTTGTCCAGCCGCCCGCCGAACCTCTCGTACACCCCCCTGCTTGCTTCGCCGCGCACCACCCGTGCCGGCAGCCACCCCTGCCACAACCCGACGCCGTCCCCACCCTGAGCCGCACAGAAAGCAGGCCCCCATGAGCAGCTCCGCCATCGCGGCCGCGCCCTTGCAGGCCGAGATCTCCACACGCCTCGACGCCCTGCCCGTCACTTCCTGGCACCGCCGTGTCGTGACCCTGATCGGCCTCGGCTCCTTCTTCAACTTCTTCGAGGTCGCACTGGGAACCCTGCTCATCCCGCTGCTCCCCGCGTCCTGGACCGCCACAACCACCGACAAGTCCCTCCTGATCGGTGCCCCCTTCCTCGGCGAGATGATCGGCGCCTTCGCCCTCGCCAAAGCGGCCGACCGCTACGGCCGACGCCGCATGTTCCAGATCAACCTCATCGCCTACGCCGCCCTCGCCCTGCTGTGCGCCACCGCCTGGTCCGCCCCTGCCCTGCTCGCCATCCGGGTCCTGATCGGCGTCGGCCTGGGCGCCGAGCTCACCCTCGTCGACACCTACCTGATCGAACTCATACCCGCCCCCCGCCGCGGCCGCCTCCTGGCCACCAGCTATGCCCTGGGCATGCTCGCTGTGCCCACCGCCGGCATCCTCGCCGCTCGCCTGCCCCACACGCTCGCCGGCTTGCCCAGCTGGCGCTGGCTCCTGATCGCCAGCAGCGCCAGCGCACTGAGCATGTGGCTCCTACGCCGCCAGCTCCCCGAATCCCCCCGCTGGCTGGCCGCCCACGGCCACACCGCCCAAGCCCTCACCCAACTCCACGCCATCGAAGCCGCCGCCCGAACAAGGGCCGGGACCAACCAGCTCGCGCCGGCCGACAGCGTCTTCACGCCTGCTCCAGCCGCATCCGGGACCGCAACCGCCGTTCCCCTGCGACGCACACTCCTGGCCTGCGTCATCCAGCTCCTCAGTCCGATGGGCTTCTACGGTTTCGCGTCGATCGGTCCCCTCGTCCTGCTCGCCAAGGGCTACGACGTCGTCGACTCCCTCGGCTACGCGGCCTTGACCGCGATCGGCTACCCCCTCGGCGCCCTGCTGCTCATCCCGCTCGCCGAACGCGTCCAGCGCCGAACCCTCGTCATGGCCTCCACCCTCAGCGTCGCCGCCACCGGCTGCGTCTTCGGCACCGGCACCACCACCGCCGTCATCGTCACGGCCGGAGCCTTGACCACCACCGCCAGCGTCCTCCAGGCAACCGCCGCCCGCTCGTACGTCGCTGAGCTGTTCCCCACGAACGTGCGCAACACCTTCCTTGGCCGCAGCTACGCACTCTCCCGGCTCGTGTCCGCCGTCCTGCCGTTCGCGGCCCTCACCATCCTGTCCGCCCTCGGCGCCTCCGCGCTGTTCAGCCTGAGCGCGCTCCTGCTCGCCCTCCTCGCCACGGCAGTCCTCACCCTCGGCCCCCGTACCAACAACCGTCCCCTGGACCAGATCTGACCCGCAGCGTTCGGAAGACAGTCACCGCCCCCACCGACCGGATCCCTGCGGGCCCGTTCGGCGGGCACGCCCGCAAGGCCGAGGGCGAGGACGCCGAGGAGCTCCACCGGGGCGGCAGCCAGCACGATCCTCACCCCGGAGATCAGGGCGCGACGAGCGCCATGGCGCCGCCGGGCGGCGAGTCGTCGTACGGCTGCATCTCGCCGGCCTTGACCCAGCCCCAGGACTCATACCGGGCCGGGCCTTGTCGCGGGCCTGCCCGACCAGCAGCCAGGCACGGGCTATCGAGTGTCGTCGACATCAGGATGACTGCGGTCGCTGCAGTCCCTGGAAGAGCAGTTCGATCAATCGGCGGGGGTCATAGCGGGGGTCGCTGTCACGTCCGATGCAGAGGTTGCCGATGCCGCGCATCAGTTCGTAGGGCTGCGTACCGGGCCTGATCTCGCCGGCGTCGACTGCGGCGTCGAGCAACTGCGCGCACACGGGCATCAAGCGGTCGACGAAGTAGGTGTGCAGCGCGGCGAAGCCGCTGCTGTCCGACTGCAGCGCGTTGGCGAGTCCGTGCTTTGTGACCAGGAAGTCAACGAAGAGGTCGATCCACTGACGGAGTGCTGCGAGCGGAGAGTCGGCACTGGCCAGCAGGCTCGGGCCGGCCTCGGCGCATGCCTCGACCTGGTGGCGGTAGACGGCGGCGACGAGGTCCGCCCGCGTCGGGAAGTGGCGGTAGATCGTCCCCATCCCGACGCCCGCTCTGGCCGCGATCTCACGGATTGGCGCGTCGACGCCGGAGGTGACGAACACCTCGGCGGCGGCGGCAAGCAGCGTCTGCTGGTTGCGCAGCGCGTCGGCCCGCTTGCTCCGGGCCGGCACCTCTCCGGGCTGGCTTGCAGTGGGCACCACGCTCTCCTTCCGACGGCCGTTGACAAACGGAACAACGTTCCGTATCTTAACCGGAACAACGCTCCGTTCTCAGCGTAGCTGAAGCCGGACGCTCCTGACCGCCTCACCCGCCGCCAGCCGAATGAGACCGGCAGCAGAGGCCATTGAAGGGACATACGCATCATGAGGGAATCGACTTCCACGACCGAGACCGACACCTTCAGCTCGCCCGCTCCCGTCCTCTCGCTCAGCCCGGTGGTGCTGTCCGTGCCCGGACGTCCCGTGGACCTTCAGGTGCGCGTCTCCGCACCGGTGACCGGGACGGATCTGCCTGTCATCCTCCTCTCCCACGGTCACGGCCCCTCGAACAACCTTTCCTCGCTGAACGGTTACGCGCCGCTTGCCAACTACTGGGCGGCACACGGGTTCGTCGTCATCCAGCCCACCCACCTCAGCTCCAGGACACTGAGCCACCTGCACACCGACACCCCCGGAGGATCCCTGTTCTGGCGCTCACGCATCGAGGACATGAAGCACATCCTCGACCGGCTCGGCGTGATCGAGGGCGCCGTGCCGCAGCTCGCCGGGCGCATGGACCACAGCAAGGTCGCCGTTGCCGGACATTCGCTCGGCGGCCACACCGCCAGCGTCCTGCTGGGCGCCCGGCTCACCGACCCCGACGGCGGAGAGGAAGTGAACCTCATCGAGCCCCGGATCACGACGGGTGTACTGCTGGCCGCGCCCGGCAGAGGCGGCGATGTCCTGAACGGGCGCATGGCCAAGAACGTGCCGTTCTTCCTGACCACGGACTTCTCCACGATGACCACACCCGCGCTGGTCGTGGCCGGCGACAAGGACGACTCCCAGCACTTCACGGACATGGGTCCGGACTGGCACGCCGACCCCTACACCCTCGCCCCCGGCCCCAAGACCCTGCTCACCCTGTTCGACGCGGAGCACGGACTCGGCGGGATCGCCGGGTACGACGTCGCCGAGACCACGGACGAAAACCCCGAGCGGGTGGCTGCGGTCCAGCGGCTCACCTGGGCCTACCTCCGCACCGAGCTCTACCCTGGGGATCCCGCTTGGCAGGCGGCGCGTGACGCGCTGACGGACGGCCCCAACCCGCTCGGACGGGTCGAATCCAAGTAAGCTTGCCGCCCAGCAGCAGGAACCACACGACGACTCCCGCGCCTCCCGTCACAGAGCCTGACCCGTCCGCATTGACCTGCCCGGTGATCAGGTCGGGCCGTGTGCCTCGTGCCGTGCGCAAGACGCACAAGTACGGCCGCGGCGGCGTGCGTCGGCCGTTGTGTGGAGGGCTCCTGACCGTGATGTCAGAGGCATGTGGTGGGATGGCCGCACCTCATATTGCTGACGTGCCGGGAGACCATCTTGATACCCACCTACCCGTCTCTGACCCGTGCGTTGGCCGAGGCTTTGGTCGATGTCCTCTGGTTCATCGAAGACTGTGAGGACGAGCAGATGGATCCGGACGACGCCGTCAAGGTCCTTGATGGCGTCGCCCACCTCGTAGGCCAGCTGTCCAATGAGCAGCGGGTTGAGTTTCTCGACCTGATTGGGGCGATGGCCGCGGTGGAGACGGACCCAGAGCGGCGGGAATTCCTGGAGGAGTTCCCGGAGGGCTTCGGACTCGTCGAGGATCCGACCTGCCCTCTGCTTCACGAGTAGAGCAGGACGCGCTTTCGGAGCAGGGCGAAGCTGGCCCGACCGAACGTGTGGCGCTCACTGAAGCGCACGGAACCCGTACGCCGACTCCCTGACCCAGGGGTGACGTACGGGTCCCGGTCCGGACTTCTCAGCTCCGGCAGTCGCAGTGGCTCGCGGAAGGGTCGGCCAAGGTGAGCCCAAGATGCCAGGGTTCCCTATCCCTGTCAGCGTCCGCACGGGCCTGGCTATGTTCACCGCATCGGACAGCAGTTGCTCAGCAGTCTGAGCCCCGGGCGATCGCCGAACCAGGTCGAACAGTTCATGAGTTCCGACAGCACTTCTTCACTTCTTCGTCCGCGATGCGCGGGCCAAGAGGAACAGGAGGAGTCCGCAGGTGGCGACCAGGATCCAGCCCGGGCGGGACGCCTGTGCGAGCCCCGCCGGGCCGGTGTTCGCGACCAGGCCGCCGGCGAGGGCGATGCCGAGTGCGGAGCCGACCTGTCGTGCGGTGGACGTGATCGCTCCGGCCACGCCGGCCCGGTCCGGAGGCAGCCCGCTGACCGCGGTATTGGTGATCGGCGCATTGGCGAAGCCGAACCCGATACCGATGAACAGGTAGGCGAGCAGGATCAGGGGCACGCTCGTGTGCCGGTCGAGCCCGACCAGGCACAGTCCGCCGGCCATGATGAAGCCGCCGGCCAGGGTCAGCGGCAGCCGCGGTCCGATACGACCGACCAGACGGCCGGACCAGGGTGCGCAGACGGTCGCTCCGAGAGCCATGGGCAGGGTCGCCACCCCGGCGGCCAGTGGCGTGAAACCCCGGGTGTGCTGCAGGTAGAGGGTGTTGAGCAGCAGCGTCACGTTCAGGGCGACGAAGACCGCCAGGGCGCCCAGGACCGCGCTGCTGAACAGTGGGCTCCGGAAGAGCCGCAGATCCATCAGCGGTTCGTGCCGGCGGGCCTCGACCCACAGGAATCCGACCGTCGCCATGGAGGCGACCCCGTAGGCGGCCAGCGCCGCGGGCGATGTCCAGCCGAGGCGCGGCCCTTCGATGAGGACGCCGACCCAGACCCCGATGACCACGGTCAGCAGGGTCTGGCCCGGAACGTCGAGCCGCTGTGCCCGCGGCCCCCGGGACTCAGGCACGAACACCGCGCTGAGCACCAGGGCGGTCACGATGACCGGAGCGTTGATCCAGAACAGCGACCGCCAGCCGAACCCCGCGACGAGGGCGCCCCCCGTGACCGGGCCGACGGCCATACTGAGCCCGAAGACCGACGCCCAGATGCCGATGGCCTGCGCTCGCTCCCTCGGGTCGGGCATCGCGTTCACCACGATCGCGAGAGCCACGGGACTGAGCATCGAGGCTCCGATGCCCTGAACGGCACGGGCCGCCATGAGCGCGCCCACCGAAGGGGCCATCGCGCAGACCAGCGAGGCCGCTCCGAACACCATCAACCCGGACTGGAACACCCGTCGGCGTCCGAAGCGGTCCGCCAGCGCACCGGAGGAGATCAGCAGACCCGCCAGGACGATGGTGTAGGCGTCCACAGTCCACTCGAGACTGCGAGTCCCGACGCCCAGGCCGCGCCCGATGGCAGGCAGGCCCACGTTGACGATGGTCGTATCCAGGCCCACCAGGAACATGCTCAGGCAGCAGACGGCCAGCACCGTCCAGCGCCTGCGCGCGCTCAAAGGGGCCGAACAGGGTGAGTCGTCACTGTCGCGGTCACTGTCCACCTCTCATCCAGGAGTACCTGCCGGCAAGGCTGAGGCAGGCCGACGACCCCCGACCAGCCTCTTTGCGAAGTCCGCAAAGAACCGCACACTGAACCGCGTGGACACAGAACTGGAGCAGATACTGGACGGCATCGGGCCACGGCTGCGCACGCTGCGCCGGGACCGAGGACTCACGTTGGAAGCGCTGGCGACCACGACCGGGATCTCGGTGAGCACACTGTCCCGGCTCGAATCAGGTAGACGGCGCCCGACTCTGGACCTGCTCATACCGCTCGCGCGTGCGCACCGCGTCGCACTCGACCAACTGGTGGCCGCACCGGCCACCGGTGACCCCAGAGTGCATCTCACGCCCTTGCGCAGAGGTGACGGCAGCATCCTCGTGCCGCTGACGCAGTATCCAGGCCGGGTGCAGGTGTTCAAGCACGTACTGGCTCCCCGCGAGCCGAAGCTGGTGACCCACGACGGCTACGAATGGCTCTACGTCCTCGCCGGCGAGCTACGCCTCATCCTCGGAGAACACGAATGCAGTCTCCGCCCCGGCGAAGTGGCCGAGTTCGACACCAGAGAACCGCACTGGTTCGGCCCCGCGAACACGAGCGCCGTGGAGATCCTGCATCTGTTCGGCCCGCAAGGCGACCAAGCCGTCGTCCGCGCGAGGCCCTCGGCAACCGATCCCGCCCCGGAAACCACCACCCCACCGCCCATGACGTCTTGACCACCCGCAAGACCTGGCCCAGCAGACCCGGGACCGAGTGTGCCGCAGTGCCGCAGCCGCGACAGAGCGCGCGTCCCGGCGCGCGGTCGCACGGGGCCATCCGCCCGTCAACATGCAGACCGCTACCGGGAGATGAGCGACAGAGTCGCCCTGTTATGGTGCGCCGATGTCATCGATCAGGCAGTTCCAAGTCACCTTTGACTGCGCAGAACCTGAGCGCGTCGCTCGCTTTTGGTGCGAGGTGTTGGGGTACGTCGTATCGCCGCCACCGAAGGGGTTCGCCACGTGGGACGATTTCGACCGCTCCCGGGCTCCTGAGGATCAGGGTTCATGGTTCGCATGCAGTGATCCCTCAGGTGTGGGCCCGCGACTGTTCTTCCAGCGCGTTCCCGAAGGCAAGGTCGTCAAGAATCGGGTGCATCTTTGCGTGCGGGTCGGCACCGGGCTCGTGGGTGAAGAGCGCCTGGCCACGCTCGAAGCCGAGTGCGCACGGCTGATCCCGCTCGGCGCGGTACGCGTGCGACTACTGTATGACGGCAACGATTCGTGCATCGTGATGCAGGACATCGAGGGCAACGAGTTCTGTCTCGACTGAGCATCCTCCGAGTCGGCGAGGTGGGTAGCCGTCTTCGGCGAGGTTGTGAAGTCGGGCGATGCCGATAGCCGCCGTCTGCGATGACCGTGGTCCGGCCGACGGCGGCCTTCGCACCGGACACTCTCGCCACCGGTGGGTCTCCCCGAGCCGCCTCCCGAACCCGGCATGCGGCACGCTGTGCAAGGTCTTCTCGCTCGGAACCGCGGCCCAGGAGCGGGTGGCAGGACAGGCGGAAGGCGGCCAGTTCCTCGGGTACCGCACGCCGGCACCACTCCGCTCTCGCCGTGATCGAGTCGTGGCCCGCGGGTGTCATCGCGCAGACCGACAGGGCCGGCAGGGAGGAGAGCCGGTGGCGCACCCCGCTGGCTGAGCAACGGATCGGGCGTGAGCGACTCGAACTCAGCGACTGAGCCGCGGACTTGATCTCGCTCTGCACTCTCGCGCAGGGCTTCCACACAGCGCGGCCGCAATGTCGCTGGCTGGCGTCGTTCTACCGGAGCGTCCAGTCAGGGGTGGCATGTGACGTACTGGCGGGCCCAGGAGTTGTTGGCGTACCCCCGGGGGTTCCAGACCGTCGCCGCCGATTCCGGCTGTACGGCTCCATTGGAGTCCCAGGCGCGGGCGATGAGCTCCGTCTCGCCTGCCAGTAGCGTGAGTGTGGCGCGCCAGTGCTGCCACGTCCATGGACTCTCCGGTGCGTCCAGGTCGGCGTGGGTCCAGGTGCTGCCGCCGTCGGAGGATACGTCCACCCGGGCGACGGTGCGGTCATCCCCAGCGAATGCGAAGCCGGTGACTTCGGTCGGCCCGGAAGGTAGCTGGGCGCCTTTGTCGGGCCGCAGGATGGCGCAATGGAGAGCGATCGGGCCAAGCGTGATGCCGTCTCCCGGCTTGGCCTTGTGGGGGTCGGCTTCGGGGGGCAGGACGCTGTAGCCGGTCTGGAAGTAGTTGTCGGTCGGTTCGGCCTGGGCGGTGATGCGCTGGAGCCATTTGACGCTGCGGGCGCCGATCCAGCCCGGGACGACCACGCGCAGTGGGGCGCCGTGCGCGGTGGGGAGGGCCTGATCGTTCATCGCCCAGGCCAAGATCACCTCGCTGGAGGTGGCTTTCGCCGCTGGGATGGAGGCGCCGAAGGGCTGTGGCGGGTTGGCCTCCTGCGACACGTCGGTGCCGGTGAAGGCGATGTGGGCCGCTTCCGCCTGCAGTCCGGCCTCGGCCAGCACATCTGCTAGGCGCACACCACTCCAGCGGGCCGTGGAGGTGGCTCCGGGGCCCCAGGGCTCCTGGCCCGGTATGTCGCGGAACTCCATGAGATCGGCGCGGCGGTTGCCCGCGCACTGCAGTGTCGCCACCACGTTCCGCTCGGGGAAGCGGCGCTGCAGTTCCTCCATTGACAGCTCCAGCGGGCGGTCGACCAGGCCCTCCACCCGCAGCCGCCAGCTCGCCGCGTCCATTTGGGGGATAGGCCCGTGATTGCGGCCGTAGAAGCTCTCTAGGGGAGTGATTTGATCTAGGAGCGCATCAGGTGGTGGTTCGGCATTATACGGCGTCACTTTATGTATCACCATATCGTCTCGTTTACCCCATAGGCTCATATGCGCATTATGTTCAAACTTCCCCAAAGCGACACCTTGGATGCCGGGCAGCCAAGCAATTTCGGAGGAACCGCCTTTGGAACGGGCCGACATTGCCCCGGCCGAACGGCCTCAGCGGGCAACCACGTGAACCGATCAGTACAGCTGCCGGCCCCAGCGCTCCAGACGCCGACAGGCTGGGCAGGCTCACAGCGCCCTTTGCGCAGCCGCAGACCGCTTGCCGGTGGTCACGTCCGGGTCCTGCACCGTGTCCATCCGGATGGTGTCCTCGTCCGCATGCAGGTCTAGAAGGGCAGGGAGGCGTTACTTCGTGACCATCACGGTGACCTCGTAGCGTCCCTGGCTCGGCGAGCAGCGCATCGCCTCTCCGCACGAGTTGCGTTGAGCCGTGACGTGCGCGGTTCCGGGCCGGTGGGCGGTGAACTGCGCGGAGGAGACACCGCAGCCGCCGCCGGGCGGACAGGTGCCGGTGGAGGTGGTTCCGCCGCCGGAGGGGGCGAGCACGTGCGGGTTTGATCCGGCGGGAGTTGACCAGTAGGTGCTGTGCAGGCGCACCACGATGAGCGTGCCGGTGGCCACCCGGACAGTGGTTCCCCGGGCCTGTTCGTCGAGGACAACCGGCCCGGAGGCGCGTCCCGTCGGAGCAGAGGTCGCACGAGAATTTGACGGCGGTGGAGAAGGCTGCGGTCCGGCCGGGCCGGTTGAGCAGCCGCCCAGAACACAAGTCGCGGCTGCCGCGGTTACGGCCGCGAGCCCCGTGCGCAATGCGCGCCGGGAGGGGCGATGGCGGACTGTCGAGTGGGGCATGGGCGCTCCTGTGAATTCCGCCCGAATGGAATCGTGGGCGGTGGGGGGCGGGCCGGAGGCCCGCCCCCCACGTGCGGCGTGACAGGTCAGGAGACGGTCACGTCGTCGTAGTAGGTGTAGGTCGGGTCACCTGCGTAGTTGTCGTCCTGGTTGGTGAGGGTGAGTGTGTAGCTGTGGCCCGAGGTCACAGTGCCGGAGACCTGCTTCCAGCCCGCGCCCTTGGTGCAGGTCTTGCCGAGCAGCGTCGTGGTGGTGCCGGACGTGTTGTCCTTGAGTGTGGCTGTCGCCCAGTCGTAGCTCACTGTGTCCGGGCAGGTGACGTTGTACCAGAAGGAGACCTTGCTGGTGCCGGATGGCGCGGTGAAGGTCTGGGAGAGCGAGGAGGTGTTGGTCGGGCTGGTCGAGCCGACCAGCGCGCCGTAGCTGCCGCTGTGCGCCGCCGAGGTGGTGGCGGAGGTGCTGCCGCTGGTGGTCCAGCCGGACAGATTGCCGGTCTCGAAGGTGCCGTTGGTGAGGGTGCCGCCGCCACCGCTGCCGCCGCCGACGATCGGGTGCGAGATGGCGCAGGAGTTGGTGTCGTTCGACCAGCTCGCCTGCTCGGCGAAGGTGCCGGTGCCCATCGTGATGTTGGCTGCCCCGCCGGTGCTTCCAGGTGAGATCCAGGCGCACTCGTCGGAGTTCTCCTGGCCGTTGTAGGAGCTGCCGGTGTGGTTGGTCCAGCCGCCGGCCGGGTTCTGGTCCGACATCGTCTCCTGCCACTCGTGGCCGAGTGTCATGGTCCACCCGTCCAGCGTCCCCGGGGAGTTGACGAAGCCGACGCCGCAGCCGGCACCTGAGTCCATGTTGTACGGCTGGTTGCTGAACGCGATGTCGCCGTAGGGGGAGGACACCGGGCCGCCGGTCAACGTGCTGTCGCCGTTGTAGTCGTGCCAGGCGCAGTAACTGCCCTGGTAGCCGTCGGGGTTGGTGTTGTGCGGCGAGAGGATGACGTAGTACGCGTCGCGGTTGGAGGCGGCGGTGGTGTTGCCGAAGTGGCCGGCCGCCTTGACGGCCTCGGTGCCCAGCTGGTGCCCGGTCGCGGCGCTCGGCGACGCGGTCGAGTTGTCGTACCACACGCCGGACAGCACGCCGCCGCTCTGGTACGGGATGAAGTTGGCGTTGGACGGGCAACTGGTCGCGCCTGTCGGCACGTTCGGTCCGTCACACCACTGGGTGAGATCAGCGGACCACAGCTCGTTGCCGGTGCCGATGTCCTTGAACATCTCCTGGGCGACCGGAGCCGCGCCGTTCGGGTCACCGGAGAACGTGGCGTCGCCGCTGCTGTTGGTGCTCTGTGTGCCCCACTGGGAGCCGTAGAAGACCAGGTAGACCTTGGAGTGGCCGCTCTGAACGCCGATGCCGTCGATGCCGCCGCCGTAGGACAGCGTCTGCGGTCCGGTCGCAGCAGTCGCGGCCGGATGCGCGGCCGCCCAGGACTTCATCTTGGCGTTCCGCTGGATGGTCGGTACGGCTCCGTGCCGGTAGGGGTGCTGGTAGGTCGGGCTGTAGGGGTTGGATCTCGCCGTCTGAGCTGCGGATTGGGGGGCGGCTGCCGCCTGGGGTATGGAGGCGAGTGCCACGCCGGTGAGAAGGGACAGCGACGCGAGACCGGTCAGGGTCGTTCGGGCTGCGCCGCGGATGTGGGGATGGCCCATGGGTGATGGGATCCTTTCTGCGTACAGACCTTCGCCGTCGGTCCGGCGGAGGTGAGCTGCGTGGGACGTCGACGAAGGGCATCACGCGGTACGCCAGCCCCGGTCGTCGACGTTGAGGCCGGTTCCGTCGCGGGGCAGGACGAGAGGACTGAGCGGCACCGGGTGACTGCGCGGGCAGTGTGCTCGGCAGCTGGGGAACTCACGTACGGCGTTGCAGTCCGCGTGGAACTCTCGTCCTGCTAGGACGGATGAAGAGGCAGCGAGAAGGATTCGTACTGCGTTCTTGCCTGGTTGCAACGGGTGATGCTCCGTCAGACGCGGAGAAGCAAACCAGACATGACGCGTTCAGGTCAATGCAACTCGTTGTCTTTTCACAGAAAGATGGCCGCGGCCCGCCCGTGCAGTGCCGCCGACCCGTGGGCATGCACGTTTCCGCTGGTCAATGCGATGACAGCAGAGGACGCCGCGTTATTCGACCGGCCAGTCGGAGGGCGGCGGCAGGTCACCTCGCCGCCTTGGACCCCTCGCGCGCAGCATTACTCCGGGGCCGATGGAAAATTGGAGGAAACGCTCCGTCAAGAAGACGTAATTCAAGACCGGATCCCGCACCGGATTGACTCCCGAGCAGTCCCTCGTCTCCGATTTGCTCTCTCTTGGCCGACCACGGGCCCGAGCCATCCGCGCGACGTCCGTGACATGGCCGGTCCCCGCAGGCGTGCCTGGCCGCCCGGCGATGTGACCCGCGCCGCTGAACGCCGTCGGGACACTGCGCTCATGGCCGTCGCTTCAACAACCCGCCCGCGCCACGGTGGAGTATCCCTCCGCCTGCTGCCGGCCAGCCGGCGTAGCGGCGGATGACCTGCCCGGCGGGCCGGTCCAGAACGCCAGACAGTTCAGTCCGTGTGCGCTTCGCAGCAGCCTCTGCATCGCGCCGGGGCGGGCACGGCCAGCCTCCTCGGCCAGCTGCCAGCAGTTCTTGCGCTCGACGCCGGACAGCAGTCCGAGGATGAACGCCCGTGCCGTCGCCCGCGGTTCCACTCGGCGAAACCGGCCCGCGATGCGGGCCCACGGCCTGGTCGAACATCGCCCGCCAGCGGGCCGCGTCTATGCCGTGGCCCGCGGCCATCGCACGATCTTCAGGAGTCCACACAACCCCTGATGATCACGCGTCGGCCGTTCTCATACTCACCCGGGCCCGCGCAAAATCGTGAGGGCCGACCTGATGGGATGGCGCGCACTCGCTCGAGGCGGCTGATCACCTGTCAATCTCTTTGCGCGACCGCGCAGGTCACCCCTAGCGTGCAAGCGCATAGGAACCGTGCGTCAGGGCAACGCGCCACACGAATGAGGAGCAACCACCGTGGGAATCATGGTCTCGGTCAGGGGCTGGCTGCAGTGTGACGACGGACAGCTGGCCCAGATCAAGGAGATCGTGGAAGCAGACGATCCGGAGCGCACCTACAGCGGGGGCTGGGCCTTCCCCCCTCGGCAGTACAACTACGTCAGGTGGGCCTTCTACGGGGGCAACATTCGCGCGGTGTCCCCCGGCTGGTTCGAGGAGAGGCTGCGTCAGATCGCCCAGATCCCGGCCTCCTACCAGGATGACGAGTACGACGAGAGGCCTCGGGGGCTGTTTCTGGTCAGCCACGACGTCGACGGCATGAGCGAGTGGAGGGTCCACAACGGCGGCCTGGTGATCGGCCTCCC
Source organism: Streptomyces sp. TP-A0356 (assembly GCF_001417775.1). GTDB lineage: Bacteria > Actinomycetota > Actinomycetes > Streptomycetales > Streptomycetaceae > Streptomyces. The sequence continues at coordinate 43,499 of NZ_BBZJ01000012.1, forward strand.
GGATGGGGATTACCACTACCTCGACGCCTAGCTACTTGCCCCTCAAGAAGTCTGGGGCTGCCTCTGGGTTGTCTTCTGGGGAGAGCCGGTGAGGGCCGGGCCATGGCCGCGACAGTGGAGGCGGATCGGTGCGGCCGGGGGTGGTGGCGGTGCTGCGTGGTGGCCCTTCGGGGCAGAACCCCGGCGCGGAGGTGTTGACACCCCAAAGTGTGAGTGGTTGAGTACTCACATGAGGAACGAACGACCTCGCCAGTTGTCCACCGCCGAGGAGCGCCGCGAGACGGTGCTGCGCACCGCGATCGGCGCCTTCGCGGCGCGTGGCTACTGGGGTACCACCACGACCGAGGTGGCGAAGGCGGCCGGGATCTCCCAGGCGTACGTCTACCGACTGTTCCCGAGCAAGGAGTCGCTGTTCACCGCGGTGGTCGAGCACTGCTTCGTGCAGGTGCGGGCCAGCCTGGAGCGGGCCGCGGCCGAGGCGAAGGGCAGCTCCGCCGAGGTGGTGCTGAAGGCCATGGGAGACGCCTACGCGCGACTGATCAGCGACAACGACCTGATGCTGATCCAGCTGCACGCCCAGGCGGCGGCCGTCTCGGAGCCGGCCGTGCGCGAAGCGGTCCGCCAGGGCTACGCCCGGCTGGTGGAGTACGCGCGCGGCGCCTCCGGCGGCAGTGAGCAGCAGATCCAGGAATTCTTCGCGCTCGGCATGCTGTGCCATCTCATCGTCTCCATGGGCGCCGACGAGGTGGACGCCCGTTGGACCCGAACGCTGTCCGCGGGCATCAGGCACTACTGACGCCCTGCGCGGTCGCACGGCCGGGCCTGTCGGCGGGGCGCACAGCCCCGCCCTTCTTACCGAATCAATGTGAGTGGTTGACCACACAGGGAATTGACCACACAAGGAGAGTGCTGTGAGGACCACCGACACCACCCGCAGCCCCGGAGCCGCGCTCGCGGCGCTGGCCGGGGCGCAGTTCACCGTCATGCTCGCCACGTCGATCGTCAACGTGGCTCTGCCGCAGATCCGCTCCGGTGTCGGCCTGTCGGACGGCGGCACCGCCTGGGTGGTCAACGCCTACGGCTTGGCGTTCGGCGCCCTGCTGCTGGCCGGCGGGAGGGCTGCGGACCTGCTGGGCCGCCGTAGGGTCCTGCTCGCGGGCCTGGCGGTGTTCGGCACCTCCTCGCTGGTGGCGGGCCTGGCCACCACTTCGGGCGTACTGATCGCCGCCCGCGCCGCGCAGGGCCTGGGCGCCGCGGCCGTCGCCCCCGCCGCCCTGGCCCTGGTGATGGACCTGTTCCCGCCCGGCCCCGGCCGGGGCAAGGCGCTGGGCATCTGGGGTGCGGTCTCCGGCGCGGGGGGAGCGGCCGGCGTCCTCCTCGGCGGCGTCCTCACCCAGGCGTGGGGCTGGTCGTGGATCTTCTACGCCGTCGCGGTCGGCGCGTTCCTGGTCCTGGCCGCCGCTGCCGCCAGCGTGCCACGGGCGCAGGTCGCCGACAGCGGCCGGTTCGACCTGCTCGGCACCGCCACTGTCACGCTCGCCCTGACCGCCCTGGTGTGGGGACTCACCACCGCGCGCCGCTCCGGCTGGACGGGCGGCACGGTCCTGGGGTCCTTCGCCCTGGCCGCTGTGCTGCTCGCCGGCTTCGCCCTGATCGAGCGCCGTCACCCGAACGCGCTGCTACCACCCCGCCTGTTCCGCACCGGCCGCGTCACCGCCGGAAACGTGCTGATGGCGCTGCTGGGCTCGGTGTGGATCGCCCTCTTCTTCTTCCTGCCCCTCTACCAGCAGCAGGTCCTCGGCTCCAGCCCGCTGGTGACCGGACTGGGCCAACTCCCCCTGGCCGCAGCCAACATGCTCGGCTCCACCCTCGCCCCGCGCGTCTCCCGCCGCGTCGGAGCGACCGCTACGGTGACCGGCGCGCTGCTGACCGAGGCCGCAGGACTGCTCTGGCTGGCACAGATCGGCGCCCACGGCAGCTACCTGGCCGACATCCTCGGCCCCAGCGTCCTGATCGGCCTGGGCCTGAGCGTCGCCTTCGTCCAGCTGACCGCCCTGTCCGTCGAGGGCGTCGCCAAGCAGGACGCCGGACTGGCCGGCGGACTGGTCAATACCACCCGCCAGGTCGGCGGCGCGATCGGCCTGGCGGTGCTGGCCACCCTCGCCGGCTCAGCCACCTCCCACGCGGCCGCCCACCAGGCCCACCTGGAGGCTCTGATGGCCGGCTACCGCACCGCGTTCGGTATCTCCGCCGCGGTCCTGACCGCAGCCGCCCTGCTCGCCGCCCTCCTCACCCGGCGCGGCACCGCACGCACCGCCACCGCCCCGGCCCACGACCCGGCCCCGGCTCCCGCCGGCCGCAGCCACTGACCCAGCCGCCAACCCACGAACCCACACACCCACTGACCCGCAACGCACCAACCACAACGCGCACAACCGACCCGAAAGGAACCCCTGCCATGTTCACCATCGACGAGACCGCCCCCGTCATCGTCCGCCTGTCGACCGTGATCGACGCCCCGCTGGAGACCGTCTGGGCCCTGCACGCCGACGTCGACTCCTGGGCCGACTGGAACGCCGACGTCGACCAGGCCAAGCTCGACGGCCCGCTGCTGCCCGGCAACTCCTTCCACTGGAAGACCCACGGCCTGGACATCACCTCCACCGTCCGCGAGGTCGTCCCCGGCGAGCGGATCGTGTGGGGTGGCCCGGCCAACGGCATCGAGGGCGTCCACGTCTGGACCTTCGCCCGCACCACGGACGGCAAGGTCACCGTCCACACCGAGGAGTCCTGGAGCGGCGCCCCCGTCGATGCCGCCGCCGACGAACTCGGCCAGGCCCTGAACGCCTCCCTGACCGCCTGGCTCGCCGCCCTCAAGTCCCGCGCCGAGCAGACCGCCTGACCCCCTCACCACTCACTCTTCACGGAAACGAGGTTCTGCCATGACCAGCACCGAGAAGCCCTACCTGATCGGCCATTACACCCCCGCCGTCGACGAGATCACCGCCACCGACCTGGCCGTCGAGGGCACCCTGCCGCCGGAGCTGACCGGCCGGCTGATCCGCAACAGCCACAACCCCAAGCCCGGCATCACCCCCACCCACTGGTTCAAGGGCAGCGGCATGGTCCACGGCATCCGCCTGCGCGAGGGCCGCGCGGAGTGGTACCGCAACCGCTGGGTGCGCACCCCCGCCCTGGACGGCGCCCCCTACATGACCGAGCACGGTCCGGACCTGACCGCCAGCACGGCCGGCACCCACGTCATCGAGCACGCCGGACGCCTGCTCGCCCTGTGCGAGGCGAACTTCCCCTTCGAGCTCACCCGGGACCTGGACACCGTCGGCGCCTACGACTTCGACGGCAAGCTGCGCAGCGCGATGACCGCGCACCCCAAGACCGACCCGGTCACCGGGGAGCTGCACTTCTTCGGCTCCTCACCGTTCCCGCCCTACCTGATGTACTACGTGGCCGACGCCAAGGGTCAGGTCACGCACGCTTTCGAGGTGCCGGGGGCCACCGCTTCCCTCAAGCACGACTTCGCCGTCACCCGCCACCACGTCGTCTTCGTCGAGGGCACGGTCACCTTCGACCCCAACGAGCACTCCGGCATCCCCTACGGCTGGAACGACGCACAGCCGGCCCGGATCGGCGTCATGCCCCGCGGCCCTCAGGGTGCGGAGAAGATCCGCTGGTTCTCCATCGAGCCGGGCAACATGCTGCATGCCGGCAACGCCTACGAGGATGCTGCGGGCCGCATCGTGCTGGAGGGCCCGACCGTGGACAAGGAGGGCTTCCAGCTCTCCTGGAACTGGTGGGTCGGCGCCCCCGGCCGCGGCACCGAGCCCAACACCCGGTCCTACAACCGCCGTTGGGTGATCGACCTGGCCGCCGGCAGCGTCGACGAGCAGATCATCGACGACCTGGCGGTTGAGTTCCCCACGCTCAACGAGGACTTCCTCGGCGCCGAGAACCGCTACCAGTACGCGGTCTCCTTCCCCGACCAGGACGGCTACGGCGGCTACGGCATCGTCAAGTACGACCGCACCACCGGCGCCCGCCGCATCCACCAGGCCGGCGACGCCCGCCTGCCCAGCGAGGCCGTGTTCGTCCCCGCCGCCGGCGCCACCCGCGAGGACGACGGCTACCTGCTCACCGTCGTCTCGGACCTCAAGCAGGACGCCTCACAGCTCCTGGTCCTGGACGCCTCCGGCCTCGACCGGATCGCCACCGTCCACCTCCCGCGCCGGGTCACCGGCGGCATCCACGGCTCCTGGATCCCCGACACCGATGCCGACACCGAATCCGACGCTTCCAACAGCTGAACCCGCCGGCCGGGCCGGGGGACTTCGCTCCCCCGGCCCGGCCGGCCCCGTACCGAACCACCTGCTCCCTGAAAGGCCAAGCATCATGCGTACGTTGACCGTGGCGAAGTTCGCCGCCACCACCACCGCGCTCCTCGTCGCCGTCTCCGGCACGGCCTACGCCCTCACCGACGACAAGCCCGCCACCGCAGGCACCGTCCACGCTGACGTGCAGATCGACGAGACCGCGCCGGTCATCACCCGCGAGAACCTCCTCATCCACGCCCCCCTGCAGACCATCTGGAAGATCCAGACCGACGTCGAGAAGTGGCCCACCTGGCAGCCCAACGTCGAGACGGTCGTCAAGGACACCCCCGGACGCCTCCGCCCCGGCTCCGTGTTCCGCTGGACCACCGAGGGCCTGAACATCACCTCCACCGTCAAGCAGGTCGACTACGGCAAGCGACTGGCCTGGGGCGGCCCCGCCCAGGGCATCACCGCCATCCACGTGTGGACCTTCACCCCTACCCGCGACGGCGTCCTCGTCCACACCGAGGAGTCCTGGACCGGAGCCCCGGTCGTCGCCAACCAGGCCGCCCTGCAGACCGCCCTCGACAACTCCCTCCACAACTGGGTCAACAACCTCAAGCACCAGGCCGAGGGCCAAGCCGCCAAGTAACCCCCCAAGCCGAGGGCCCGGACCTCTTGTCAGGTCCGGGCCCTCGGGCAGGTCATGCAACCCGAAGTCAGGCAGGTTCGGCCGTGGTGCCGCGCACGACGAGGTGCGGGGTGAGGACGACCTCGCGGGGTTCGGTGCGGTCTTGGTCGAGGCGTTCGACGGCGGCGGTCACCGCGTGCCGGGCCTGTTCCCGGGCGCTCTGGCTGACGGTGGTCAGGTTGAAGCAGCTCAGCCTGGAGAGCGTGTCGTCGTCGTAGCCGGCCACGGACACCTCGCCCGGGACGGCGACACCGGCGCGGGCGAGGGCGGTCAAGACGCCGATGGCGCACTGGTCGTTGAACGCGACGACCGCGGTGGGCAGTTGGGGACCGTCGAGGAGATGACGGGCGGCGCGTTCACCGGCCGCTTCGGTGTGGTCACCGGTGAGGACCCGGACGTGGTCGTCCAGGCCGTGGCGACGCATGGCGGTGCGGTAGCCGCGGCGCCGGTCGGTGGCGATGGCACCCTTGCCGCCGTCCACGTAGACGATCTCGCGATGGCCGAGTTCGACCAGGTGGTCGACGATCTGACCCACACCGTCGTCGTCCGCGGTGCGTACGACGTCCAGCGGGGCGTCCGCGATCCGGCGGCCGACGGTGATGACGGGCGCCTTGTTGTCGAGGGCGGCGAGCGCGTTCGCGGGCGCGGTCGGGCCGAGCAGGATCAGCGCCTCGCTGCGGAAGGCCAGGAGGGTCTCCACCGCGGTGTGTTCGTCGCGGGTGCGGGTGAGGGTGCTCAGGACGAGGTCGTAACCGACCTCCTCGGCCGCGGTGTGCAGGTGCTCGACCAGTTCGGCGTGGAAGGGGCTGTGGATGTCGACCATGACGCCGAGCAACCGGCTGCGCCTGCTGGCCAGCGTGCTGGCGGTGCGGTCCACCTGGTAGCCGAGGTCGGCGGCCGCCTTCAGGACACGCTGCCGGGTCCGTTCGCTCGGGCCGGGCACGCCGCGCAGCACCAGGGACACCGAGGCCGTGGACAGGCCCACCCGTGCGGCCACGTCCTCCAACCTCGGGCGTTTCTGCGTGCCGTTCCGGTCACGCGCGGAACCGACGTGATCCACCTGTGCCTCCCCGCGGCAGAGCTCCCCGTACGACACCCTTGACACCCTGACGAAACAAGCCCGATAGATGCCGGCTGTAGCGGGCCCTGGTGTATCCGTGGGGATGGTTGGCGAGCCGGCCCGAGCCGCCGGTGCCGGCCGGCTCCACGTACACCATGGTCAGGAACCTCTCCAGCGCCGGTGCGCGCAGGTACTCCCACGCGATGCCGGGTCCGCCGAGGTGCGCCACGCACACCGGTCCGGTGCCGTGGACGTGATACCGCACGACGGTGCCCCCCACCCCGAGGGTGTGGACTCCTTCGGCCAGCCGCCCGCTGACGGGTGGGACCATCAATGCTCCCGATCTTGAAGGTGGGTCGATGACACCGACAAGACGCGCAGCAGGAGCAGAAGTTCGATCCAGCATGCGTGATGTGGGTCACACCACGCGGAGGGGGGAGCGGCTGGGTCAGGTGGCCGGAAGCTCCGGCACGGAGGAACTCTTCAGCGGGACGGGATGGAACAGGCGCAGTTGAGCCACCCGGCCGCCGCTGAGAGTCATGATCCATGCCACGGCGGGCGGGCAGTGGTCCGGGGCGTCCGCGGGGTTGATGATGTCCATCTCCCACACGGCCAGCGACCGCCCGGCGACGACATTCGCCGGCCGCTGTCGCACCCCGGCCGCCAGATCGCCGTCCATGGCGCGCCCAAGCAGAGCGCCGCCCCCCATCCGCGCGCCGCCGTTCATCAAGGCGATCTCAGGAGACCAGCGCTGCGTCAGAACCTCGCCGAAGCGCCCGGCCTCGGCGGCGGCCAGCGTGTCGCGGGCCTCGCCCCAGCTCGCCGCGGTGCGCACCCGGGCATCGCTGTGCGCTGCGTCCGCCGTCGCGGCCAAGGCGCCGGCGAGCTTGGCCCGCGCCTGGCTCAAACGGCTGCGGACCGTTCCCACCGGCACCCCGCACACCTCGGCGATACGCGCATACGCGGTGACGCCCTCGGTGAAGTGGCGCAGCACCAGCGGCAACCGCAGCGTGGTCGGAAGCTCCTCGACGGCCTCCCACACCCAGTCCCGCATCGCGTGACGCTCCAGCAACTGCTCCGGGTCGGCGTCCGCGTCCGGCAGCGGCAGTGCGGCAAGCGGCTCGACATGCCGGGACTCACGCAGCAGGATCCGGCACCTGTTGCGCACGATCATCCGCAACCATGCGCCGACCGCATGCGGATCCCGTACGTCCGTGATCCGGGCCAAGGCGACGAGCGCCGTGTCCTGCAGCACGTCATCCGCGTCCGGGCCGGGGCCCAGAATGCTCACGGCGACGGCACGCATGCCCGCCCGATGCTGCTCCAGCAGCAGTCCCAAGGCGGCGACGTCACCGGCTTGGGCGGCCCGCGTGAGCATCGCGTCCTCGGCAGCCGCGTCCGCTCCCGCATATTCGGCCATATCAAACCTTCCGCACCCCTGTTCGCACCACAGTAGCGGGCTGACGATCCGATCGCGGTGGTGCGGGTTCGCTTCTCATGACGACGCGTTCGGACGCGGCCGGCTGGTTTGCGGCGTACTGTTCTGCCCGGCGGAGCTGGTCAAGTAGGGAGAGGGGCTACGTCGCATCGGAGCGCGGAGCGGATGCCATTCGAAGGGAAGGGCTGCGATGGAGCGGACAACGTGCTGTGTGGTCGGCGGCGGCCCCGCCGGAATGGTCCTCGGTCTGCTGCTGGCCCGGGCCGGCGTGGCCGTCACGGTCCTGGAGAGGCACGGCGACTTCCTTCGCGACTTCCGCGGCGACACAGTGCATCCGTCGACCTTGGCGCTGCTGGACGACCTCGGTCTGGCCGAGCGCTTCGCCCGTCTGCCGCAACGTCGGGTGACCACGGTCCAGTTGCCGATCGGCGCGGACGGTTCGCTGATCACCGTCTCGGACATCAGCACGCTTTCGGGCCCGTACAACTACGTGGCGATGGTGCCGCAGTGGGACCTGCTCGACCTCCTCGCCGATGAGGCACGAAAGGAGCCTTCCTTCTCCGTGCGGATGAGTACCGAGGCGACGTCCTTTCTGGTGGAGCGCGGGCGGGTGGCCGGGGTGCGATACCGCACGTGCGGCGGCCGTACTGGCGAACTGCGGGCAACCCTGACGGTGGCCTGCGACGGCCGGGGCTCGCTGGCCCGGTCGCTGCCCGAACTACGGCTGCGGCAGTTCACCTGCCCCATGGACGCCTGGTGGTTCCGGCTGCCGCGGCGGGAAGGCGACCCGCACGGGCTCGTGGGAGGCGTCGGCGACCGGTTCCTCACCGCCATGATCGACCGTGGGGAGTACTGGCAGTGCGCCGCACTGATCCCCAAGGGGACCGACGCCGAGCGCCGCGCCGCCGGTCTCGAGCGGTTCATGGCCGAATTCTCCACTGCCGTGCCCTGGCTCGCGGACCGGGCGCATGAGCTGCGGTCGTGGGACGAGGTGAAGATGCTCGACGTACGACTCGACCGCCTCCGGCGCTGGCACCGCCCGGGACTGCTGTGCATCGGCGACGCGGCCCACGCGATGTCGCCGGTCTTCGGCATTGGCATCAACCTCGCCGTCCAAGACGCAGTTGCCGCCGCGCGGCATCTCGTGGAACCGCTGCGCCGGGGTGCAGTCGGCCTGCGGGACGTACGCGGCATCCAGCGGCGCCGGTGGCCGACCACGGCGGCGGCGCAGGCTCTGCAGCGGCTTGCTCACGCACGGATCATCGCGCCCGTCCTCGCGGGACACCCGCCCTTCGGCCACCCCAGACGGGCGCAGCGGATGAGTCAACTGCTCGCCACTGCGCCGTGGCTCAAGCGCGTGCCGGCGTACTTCATCGGCTACGGCGCCATGCGCGAACGCCCGCCCGCCGCGTCGGTGCGGTGAGTTGGTGCGCACGCCGGAACCGGGACCGATCTCGGGGGTGCGGTGCCGGTTCACCGTCGCGGCGGACGGCCCGGCCGCGTCGGCAGCATCGTGTTGGCGAACAGGTAGTCGGCGACGTGGTCACCGATCGCCAGCCCGTCGGTGACGTCCCATCGATAGTGGACACCCAGCCAGATCCGGCTCATCGCGTCCTCCCGGGCGGCCTGGCTGAAGCTGGTGAACGAGCGGTACGCCATGTGTGTGTGCGGGTCCTCGGAGCGCGCGGAGAACGAGACGTCGTCACGGCCGAAGAAGCGCTTCATGGCGCCTGCCCAGGCACCCGCGAGGCCGGCGTGCCCGGAGCTCCAGGCCGGGAAGCACGGGGTGAACGGTGCCCCTGAGCGGTCGGCGCTGAGAGGCTGCCAGGTCGCGTTCGCGCCGCCCATGGCCTGGATCGCGGTCACCGGGCGCCACAGCTTGATCGGTGTGTCGTACTTGGTGTCCCAAACCGCGATCACGGCATCCGCCATCGTCAGCGACACCAGCGCGTACAAGCGGGCAGTCTGGTACTTGTCGAGCCGGTGCTCATTGGCGACGATTCCGGTCATCTGGAGCAGTTGCCCCGGGGGCTTGTAGGTGCCGTCCAGGTCATTGGCCCAGAACCAGGCGGCGGCGGTCTGATCGACGGTGCGCTCGGTGGAGTTGACGGCGCCGAGCCGTCGAACCTCCTCGACCTGGCCCGCGTAAGCCGGGCTGGCCAGCAGATCGGCGTAGGAAGCGAAGGTGGCCATCGTGGCGGGCCGGAACTGCGAGCCCGAGCGAAGTACGAACGGCTTCACCAGGCCCCAGTTCGGGGTCACCGCGTCGCTCGGCTGCCGGCAGGCGCCGCCGGTCGGCCGCCAGGCGCCAGGCGTGGTGGTGTCGCCGCTGTAGACCTGTGTGTTGTCCGAACCGTCGCCCCATCGGGCGTCGTTGATCTGCCTCACCACCGGGTCGACCACCAGGTGGTCGAGGATGTCGTAGGAGTTGGGGGCGTAGCCCGTCCGGGCGATGAACTGGGCGTCGATGTAGGCACGATCGCCTGGGAACAGCTGCGAGATGATCCGGTACGCGGTGCGGTCGATCACCCGCTCCTCCTCGTCCGGACGCCGCCGCGGCGGCCGGGCGGCATACTTCAGCGGCCGGTTGAGGTACGGCTGGTACTTCATGGTTCCGTACGTGTACTGATAGGCGCTCTCGGCGTTGTAGATCGCCGCGTAGGTCATCGCGGCGGCCCTGGTGAGCTTGCCGGGCGCGGCGTTCATCCCCCGCGCATCACGGAAGGTCTGGAGCAGGACCTTGTTCCAGTACTGCGTCGGATCATCACTGTGGTTCGGCGCCGCGGCAGCGGCCGGCTGCGCACCGGCCGCCCCCGGACTCAGCCCGGTGAGCAGGGTGCCGGCCACAACGGCGGCCCCCAGCTGTCCCAGGCGCCTGCCGGCACGGGGCTTCAAGGGTGCGGGCACGGACTTCGCGGCCGACCGCCGGCCATATTTGGGCTCGAGGGCCACGACATTCCTCTCCTCGTCGGTGATCACCAGCGGTGGCATGATGTCAGTCATACAGACACAAACATCAACAATGCGGATATTCCGCGTGTCTTATATCCATGCCGGATCCATGCGCACATGTTCATCCGCTGACGTTCGGTAGCCAACAGAGCCGTGACCGCCCAGACATGACGGGGCTTCACTCGTGTGAGTGATTCCGGAGCCCCATCGGTGCGTTCGACGACGTGACCATGCGTGAACGAGGGATTCCGCGCCGTACCCCAGCAACCTGCAAACGGTGCAAACCTCGCCCTCAACGGGTAAGCCATCGGCTGGCCGGTGAGTGTGTAGCCGGAGGCTGTCAGCGCTCAAGGTCGGCGCACCCGCGAAGCCCGGGCCGCGGCGTCCGCGGCACGCATCCTGAGCCCGGACACGTCCGCCGCCGAACGACAGCAGCCCCGGCGCGGTCCCGATCACCACGACACCGCCGGCGGACAAGCCGCATCTGCTGCTGCCGGTCCCGACGTACGGGCCGCCGCAGAAGGCAGGGGCAGTCCCGCCTGGCACTACGGCCGGGCAGCCGAGGAAGTCGGATCTCGCGCGGGTTACGTCACCGTGCACCGAGCAGTTCGATCAGCTGGGACCGGTGCCTCGCTTCCTCTGTTCCCTCAGCATCCTCTCAGCGGGCGTCGGACAGGCTGGGGGTAGTACCGGTGACGAGCAACCCTTCGCACCGGGTAGGAAGAGGGAGTCCGATGCCCTCCAGTACCCCAGCCCCAACCGTCGCTCCGACTGTGGCATGCACCGGCCTGCATCTCTTCTTCGAAGCCTCCTGTGACCGCAAGCCGTCGGCCGTGGCGCTCGAATGCGGGCAGCGGCGCCTGACATACGCCGGCCTCGACGCACGCGCCAACCAGGTCGCCCACCTCCTGCGCCGTCTGGGCATCGGCCCGGGCGCACGCGTAGCGATCATGCTGCCGCGATCCGTGGGCCTGTACGCGTCCCTGCTGGGCGTCTGCAAGGCCGGGGCGGCGTTCGTACCGATCGACCCCGCCTCACCGCCGGACCGGATCGCCTTCATCCTGAGCGATGCCGCTGTCGCCGTACTCCTGACCACGTCCGCCCTCTCGCCCGCAGCGACCCAGGCGGAGGCGCCCTGGGCGGGTCGGGTGATCGAGACCGACTCGTACGCCGGTGAACTCAGCTCCCTGCCCAGGTCACGCCCGTCCGCCGCCGGTCACGGCGAGGACGACCCCGTCGCGTACATCATGTACACCTCCGGATCCAGTGGCAGGCCCAAGGGCGTGGAGATCGCCCAGTCGAGCATCTGCAACTTCCTCCGTGTCGTAGCCCCCGTCTACGACGTACGACCCCACGACCGGGTGTACCAGGGCATGACCGTCTCGTTCGACTTCTCCATCGAGGAGATCTGGCCGACATGGGCGGCAGGCGCCACGCTCGTCGCCGGACCGACCGGTCCCGGGCGGCTCGGCGACGAACTCGCCGACTTCCTGGAGCAGCGCGACGTCACGGTGCTGTACTGCGTACCGACGCTGTTGGCGACGATCCCGCGGGAACTGCCGCGGATCCGCAGCATCGTCGTGGGCGGCGAGGCGTGCCCGGGGCGGCTCGTCGAGCGGTGGAGCAGGCCGGGACGCCGCATCCTCAACACGTACGGACCGACCGAGGCGACCGTCACGGCGACATGGCAGGAACTGCTTCCCGGCCGGCCCGTGACGATCGGGCGGCCCTTGCCGACGTACTCGGTGGTGCTGCTCGACGAACAGCGCCGGCCCGTGCCCGACGGCGCGGTCGGCGAGATCTGCCTGGGCGGCCCCGGCCTCGCCCGCGGTTACGTGCGCCGACCGGATCTGACCGCCGAGCGCTTCATCGAGCACCCGCTGGCGCCCCGAGGCGGCCGGCTCTACCGCACCGGAGACCTCGGCCGGATGACCGGCGACGGGGAGATCGAGTACCTGGGCCGCGCCGACGCCGAGGTGAAGATCCGCGGATACCGGGTCGCGCTCGGTGAGATCGACAACGTGCTGCTGGAGGACCCCGGCGTGGCCGAAGCGGTCACCGCGCTCGTCGAGGCGCCGGGGACGAAGGGGGACCCGCGGCCCCCGGAGGGCCCGAATCCGCCCGGGCAGGAGGAGACCGAGAAGGGCAAGGTCCTCGCCGCCTACGTCGTTCCTGCCGCGGGCACCCCGGACTCGGATGTCACCTACGACGCCCTCGTCGCCCGCCTGCACGAGCGCCTGTGCCGCGCTCTGCCCTCCTACATGGTGCCGTCGTTCGTGGACGTCCTCGACCGCCTTCCGGCCATGCCGAGCGGCAAGGTCGACCGCACGCGGCTGCCCGCCCCGACCGGCCGCCGGCTCGCGGCCGCCGGCAGGGTGGTGCCCGTCCGCGGCGAGCTGGAGACACGGGTGCGGGACGTCTGGGCACAGGTGCTCGGCATGGCCCCGGCCGAGTTGTCGGCCGATGCGGACTTCTTCACCGACCTAGGCGGCCACTCCCTGCTCGCGGCTCGGGCCGTGTCGCTGCTGCGCGGCCGGGACGGCGAAGCCGGCCCCACTCTGCGCGACCTCTACGGACATCCGACCGTGCGCGCGTTCGCGGCGCGGCTGCGCACCTCGGCCACCAGCCGCACAGTCGGCCCGCCCCGCCCGGAACCGATCCGCCACGGCCGCGGCCGGGTCGCGCTCGCCGGGCTGGCCCAGGCCGGGGCGCTCTACGTCCTGGTGTTCCTGCTCACGTTGCCGGCGGCCGTGTCGTACGCCGCACATCACGGCAGTGTCTCGGGCTGGCAGATCGTGCAGCCGACGATCGCCGTGCTGGCCGGATACGCCGCCGTTCGCTGGATGGTCCCCGTTGCCCTCTCGCGCCCGCTGGCGGCGGGCATCGGTGCGGGACGCTACCCGCTGTGGCGAGCGACCTACCTGCGCCTGTGGGCGTTGAACCTGCTGCTGACTGTCATCAGCCCCCTTCGGGTGCTCGCCGGCTCCCCCATGATGGCCCCCTACCTGCGGCTGCTCGGAGCCCACGTCGGAGCCCGCACCACGATCGCGACCGGCATGGTCAGCCTGCCGACCCTGCTGAGCATCGGAAGCGACGCCGCGGTCGGCTACGGGGTCTCCCTGCGCGCCTGGGAGGTCGCGGACGGATGGGTCACCGTGGCCCCGATCACGATCGGCAAGCGGGCGTACGTCGGTGCCAACGCGGTTCTCGAACCCGGGGCGTGCATGGGCCACCGCTCCGGGCTCGGTGAGCAGTCCGTCATCGGCCAGGGCGAGGAAGTCCCCGCCGGAGCACGCCGAGCCGGATCGCCTGCGCGCCCGGTGAAGGCCCTCGCCCCGGCCGTCGAGACCATGCTGCACCGGCGCGGCGACGCGGACGGATGGCGGCCGCGGCACGTGGCCGCCGCGCTGCTCGGTCTGGCATTCCTGGAACTGGCCGTGCCGGTCATGGTCCTGCCGAGCGTCGCGCTGTTCTGGTGGGCCTGGCTGCGCTGGGGCACGGGGGCGGGGCTGGTCGCCACCGCCCTGTCCGGCCCGGTGTTCGTGGGCACCGTGTGCTTCGTGGTCGCCCTCGGCAAACGCGTGGTCCTGCCCAGGCTGCCCGTCGGCATCCATCCGACGCGCTCCTCACTCGGCGTGCGCAAATGGGTGGCGGACAAGCTGCTGGAGTACAGCCTCACGTTCACCAACTCCCTCTACGCCACCCTCTACACCGTGCCGTGGCTGAGGCTGCTCGGCGCGCGCGTGGGCCGGGGCACCGAGGTGTCCACCGCCGCGTACATCGACCCGGACCTGCTCACCCTCACAGAGGACAGTTTCGTCGCGGACATGGCAAGCATCGGCGCCGCCGCCTTTGCGGCCGACCGCGTGGCATTCGGGGTCACCCGGGTCGGCAGCCGTGCGTTCGTCGGCAACGCGGCCCTCGTACCGGCCGGATCTGAACTCGGGGCGGGCTCACTCATCGGCGTTGGCACGGTCCCGCCGCCCGGCCGCGTACCCGATGGCACCACGTGGCTCGGCTCCCCCGCGCTGCGGCTGCCGGTGCGCCAGAGCAGCGGGCCGTTCCCGGAGCAACTGACGTACCGCCCGGCCCGCAAGGCGATCCTCGGCCGCCTGGGCATCGAGTTCTTCCGCGCCACCATGCCCGCCTCGCTCCTGGCAACCAGCGCCTACCTGTACCTGCTGGCGCTGTCCGGCCTCACCTCCCGTATGGGGCTGCTGGTGCCGGTGCTCGTGTCGCCCTTCCTGGCCATGGGCGCGGCCCTCGCAGTCATCGCGTACTGCGTGGTGGTCAAGCGGCTCCTCATCGGGACGTACCGGCCGCGCGTCGAGCCACTGTGGAGCCTGTTCGTCCGCCGTACGGAGTTCGTCACCGGCCTCTTCGAGGCCGCCGCGGTCCCCGTCGGGGTGGGTGCACTGGTGGGAACGCCGTTCCTGCCACGGGTGCTGCGTCTGTTCGGCGCCCGCATCGGCCGACGCACCTGGATCGGCACCACCTTCCTCACCGAGTTCGACCTGGTGGAGGTGGGCGACGACGCCGCTGTCGGCATGAACGTCTCGTTGCAGACACACCTGTTTGAAGATCGCGTCATGAAGATGTCGAAGGTGACCGTCCGGACCGGTGCGAGCATCGGCACTCGCGCGGTCGTGCTGTACGACGCGGTGGTGGGTGAGGGCGTCCGGCTCGGGGCTCTGTCCCTGGTGATGAAGGGCGAACACCTGACGCCGGGGACGAGCTGGCGCGGGCTGCCCGCGGAAGGCTGACCGGGCAGCCCGGCGCCGGTCGGCGGGAGCGGCCCCGGGCAGCCCGGCGCCGGTCGGCGGGAGCGGCCCCGGGCAGCCCGGCGCCGGTCGGCGGGAGCGGCCCCGGGCAACCCGGCGCCGGTCGGCGGCAGCGGCCGCCGCCACCCCGCATCGCCCGCAAGGGTTCGGCGACTCCGGTACTGCCCGGCGTGGGAATCTCGCGTTCTCGGTTCCGACCTCGGAATGTGACATGGCTCCTATGCGGGTTTTGTCTCTTCTGCGCAGGATGTTCCTTTCAGTCCGCCGGTGGTCGGCGGGCGCGTGGGAAGGAGGTCTGCCGTGCCGGAGCATGTACACGTTCGCATCACCCGGGGTCTGGGCGTCAGCGAAAGCGGCGAGCTCGTGGAGTACTCCTCCTGCCGCTGTGGGGCCAGCTGGAGCAAGGTCTTCCAGGTCCGGGACGAGGGTTCCGAGTAGGCCGGACGGCCTGTGGTCTTCGCCACCGGATCCGCGCACCTGGCGGCGTCCGCTCCCCCACCCGCCGCGCGCAGGGGTGTCTCAGCCCTGGTCGGGCGGGTACAGCGCGCGGGACACCCGCTGGTGCAGGTCGTGCTGCCTGTCGCCGGGCGCGGTCGGCGCCGCCTGCCGAACCGCCTGGGCGAGCATGCGGAGCTTGACGTTGGTGTGCTGCGAATGCCGGCGCAGGATCCGCAGCGCCACATCGGCGTCGACGCCATACAGCGCCATCAGCACACCCCGGGCCAGGTCCACATCCTCCTGCGAGGCACGGGCCCGGGCGATGTCCTGACCGGCCACGCGATGCGCGGCGCCCGCTACCACCTGTGTCACGTCGACGACGAAACCCCTCAGGGACACGACATCGTCACCGTCGCATCGCCCGTCGCCGACCATCACCGCCTGGTGTTCGGTGCCGCCCTTGTCCTGGATGCGCAGCACACAGCTGAAGGGCTTCCCCGTGCGCCGGCCCAGGTCCAGGGCGTCGTCGAGGCACGAGCGATCCTCGGGATGGACGTGGTCACGCAGCAGCCCACCGGAGGGCATCACCGTGTCGGCCTCGTAGCCGAGCAGCCGGAACAGATCGTCGGACCACCACCAGATGTCCTCCGGGATCCGGAAGAGGAAGAGGCCGGTCAGCTCGCCCAGCTGGTCGTTCAACGCGTCGGGCACTGTCGTCCCCTCCTCCACCACGGTGCGATACCGGGTAACCGTCATCGGGCAGGGCCCCGGCGGATTCAGCTCAAACCAGGCCCTCCACCAGGCCGCCGCCCGCCGTGAGGCGAGCATCCGGCGCTTGCGAAGGACCACCCGGACCGGCGGCAGCTGTCGCATCACCGTCCGTGCCGACCATGGAGCGTCTCTCGTCGCCGCGCCCGGGTGTCAGGTCACACATCGACGACCCTAGCGCCTGCTCCGCTCTTCCACCCCTGCGTTCGCGTGAGCGTGCCACGTTCGATGGTCAGGTCGATGTCGGCCAGATCGATGCCGGGCAGGTCCAACGGCACGTATCCGACTGCGCGCGGCAGCGCCTTCTTGGCTGCCCCGGTCAGCGGCAACCGAAGGTCATCGAGGCCGGCAAGCTGACCGTCGCGGTCTCCGGCCCACGCGAGGTGTTCGACGCCGTCGAGCCGCTCCTGAACCTGCTGGATCGCGGTGTTACCTACGTCGGCGCGGACGAGGTGGCCCGCCTGGTCAAGATCGCGCACAACGTCTTCCTGGGTGTCGTCACCCAGTCGCTGGCCGAGATCACACTCCTCGCGGAGAAGGGCGGCGTCACGCGCTCCGCGTTCCTGGAGTTCCTCATCAACTCGGTGATGGGCTCGGCCTTCAGCAGGTACAAGTCTCCGGCGCTGATCAACCTGGACTTCAAGCCGACCTTCACCAACATCCTGCTGCGCAAGGACTTCGACCTGGGACTGTCCGCGGCCCGCGAACTGGAGGTCCCGATGCCCGTGGCCTCCGCCACCGCGCAGCTCGTCCAGGCGGCGATCGGCGCCGGCCACACCGAAGATGACTACGGCCTCACCGCCCGGCCCTGAGCGCTCCGCCAAGGCCCCCCCGTCGGAGCCCCGCATGGTTTCGTCAAGCCAAGCGAGGCCCCCCCCCCCAGCCCCTCGTAACGGCGTGGGGGTGAGTCGGTGACGGCCGTCCGCTCCCCGACGAGATGGGTGACCCGCTACGTGCGGAGCCCCGTGATCGACCACCGAGTGGCGCCCGTGCCCGGACCGGGGCGATTCTGGTGTTGATGGCCCCGGTGATGAACAAGGACGCGCCACCGCGACGGAAGGGCTCGCCAGCCCTTCCCCTTTTCCTCCTCTTCCTCCGTATGCGAGGAGAATTCCTCCGTATGCGAGGAGAAACAGCCACCCGCTGACGCGTGTTCGGGGCCCCGATCACAGCGCTCCCAGCATGAGGCACGACCGCCGGGCCTCCGGCACGGGAGGAGACCGATGAGTGGACGACTGACGGGCAGGAAGGCCTTGGTCACCGGTGGCTCACGAGGGATCGGCGAGGCGGTGGCCCGCAGGCTCGCCGCTGACGGGGCCGACGTTGCCATCAACTACCGCAGCAGCAGCGACGCGGCTGAAGCTCTCGCCGCGGAGCTCGCCGCCGATGGCGGACGCGCAGCCGCGATCAAGGCGGACGTCAGCGATCCGGACCAGATCCAGCGACTCACCGATCAGGCCGCCGACGCTCTTGGCGGACTCGACATCCTGGTCAGCAACGCGGGGGTAGAGCACTTCGGCAAGCTGGACGCCGTCACCCCAGCCGACTTCGACAGGGTCTTCGCCATCAACACACGAGGCCAGTTCTTCGCCGTACAGAACGCTGTACGGCATATGGGCGAAGGAGGAAGGATCGTCCTGACGTCATCGGGTAGTGCCCACAAGGCGGTCTTCTACCACGCCCTTTATGCGTCGAGCAAGGCCGCCGTCGAATCCATCGCGCTCAACCTCAGCCCCGAACTCGGCCGGCGAGGCATCACCATCAACGCCATCGCGCCTGGCGGAACTGTCACCGACATGTCCGGCCGCGCAGGCTCCAACTACGTACATCCCGACGTCGACGCTGATTTCAACACCGCCATCCGCACTGCCAGTTCGCTCGGGAGGATGGCCCAGCCCGCTGAGATCGCCGCAGTCATCGCGTTCCTGGTGTCCGACGATGCCTCGTTCATCACCGGCCGGACCATCCAGGCCGACGGCGGCTGGTTCTGACCCGCGAACTACCCGTTCGGCGGTGCCGAGTTCGACCTCGGCAACCCCGCCGACCGACCAGACCCAGCGCCCTACCGGACGAAGCGGAAGGTGTCGGGCCTGACGCCTTCCGCAGCGCGCGGTTCGGCGCGCCCGTCATGGTTGGCCAGGCGCGCGAGGAGACCGAATCAGTTCACCTGGAACGTCGCCTCGACCGGGTAGTGGTCGCTGGGGGCGTTGGTGTCGACCTGGCCGGGGGTCCAGCCGGGCTGCGGGTCGATGTCCACCCTGACAGTGGACATCGCGGCCGGCGTCGGGCGACCCGGCGCGTTCAGGTAGCCGATGTAGTCCAGGTCGTCCCGGTAGTCCTTGGGGAACGTCTCGACGCCGGCCATGTACTGGCACCAGGCGGAGACCGGGCAGTCCATGGTCCGCAGGGTCTGGCCCGGGTCGGTGGCCGGGGTGCCGAGCACACCGTTCGCCGCGCTCTGGGCATTGGCGTAGTCGCCGCGCGACCGTCCGCCGTAGTACTCCACGTTCAGGTCTCCGCCGATCAGCACCGGCGCACTCGAGCCGGCGATGCCGTCCACCCAAGTCCCGATCTCCTTGAGCTGGGCGAGCCGGGTGGACTGGGTGGTGTCGGTTGAGGTGCCGGACTCGTCGGCCTGCAGGTGGGTGCCGACCACCCAGCTCTTCACGCCTCCCTTGTCGATCTGCACCAGCGCCGCGCCCTTGTTGGCGTGGTAGTCCCAGGTGCCGATGGTGGAATTGCTGAAGATGTGGGCGTATTGGGCGGTGATCGGGTACTTGGAGAGGATCATGGTGCCGCCGTTGATGACGAACCACGAGTTGGAACAGGCACCGCTGATGCCGGTCCAGCCGCCGCCGGAGCAGCTTTGGCCCACCACCGGGGTCCGGTAGGGGTAGAGGTCGGCGAGCTTGCCGGTGATGTCGGCGGTCGAGCCGTTGTTGAAGTCCTCGTCCAGCACCACCACGTCCGCGCCGTGCTTGCGGATGATCGACTCGATGGCAGGGGTGCGCTGGGCCGCCTTCTCGTTCTGGGTGCTGTCGACGATCGGGGTGGCGAGGTCGACGTTCCAGGCGAACACCGAAAGGTCGGTGCCGGTGGCCGCGCTCGCGCGGGGGGCCGCGTAACCGCTGGAGCCGAGCAGCGCAGCGGCCGCCGCGGTGGAGGTGAGTGCGGCAGCCGTACGACGGGAGACCATGCGCTCTCCTGGTGAAAGTAGGGGTGGCCCCTGGCCTGTGGTCAGCCGTCAGGGCGCGTACATGACAGCAGGACCTTAGCTACCTGCCCGTACGGATGGGGGAACGCCGATCGATCGGCGCGTGGAGAAAAGGTGTCTGGACAAGTTGGGCCTGACGCGGGCGGATTCAGCCAGCCGGCGCCGCAGGCAGCCTGCCGGGCGTCACGTGCCGAACAACGCGCTGACCGGCACGTAGAGCGGCGGCGGAGACTCACGGCCCGTCCCCGTTCGCGGCGTCGACCCGGTCCGCCGTCGTCCACACATTGCGGGCGTGGGCGTCCGGGCACCCGGCCGTACAAGCCGGCGCCGACGTGGCCAGGCTGCGGCAGGCGCGGCAGGCGCGGCAGGACGCGGCAGCGGCCCGGCGCGCCAGATGGTGCGCCACATCCCCCCGTGTCGGTGCGGGTCGGGGACGAGGTGGCGGTCACGTTGCACGGCTCGCCCGCCTACGGATGGGCTCCGGTGGATGTCGCCGCCGGGCTGCTGGAGGTGGTCGAGGCGGGGGCCCCGGACGGAACCGCCCGGGCCCTCGTGCGCGCGGTGGGGCCCGGAGGCGGAACTGCGGTCGACGTCGTCGTTTCGCCCGGGGACGGGTTCGGTCCGCAAACCGGGTACTGCTTGCGGACGGGGCGGACGGGGCGCTGGGGGATGTCGTTGGACGCCGTCGTGTGCGGATGGGTTCCCGGTGCGCGGAGGAGCACGCGGCCGTCTCATTCGATGCGGGGATTCCTCCGTCTCCGATACACCGATGTCGCCGATGCACCGATATCTCCGATACACCGATACAGGGGAATCCCTGTGTCTCTACTGTCAGTTGACTGTTCCTCGTAAATTCTCGGTTGCCTGGCGTGATACCGCCGCCGCCCGTCTTGTTGCGTGTCATGTCCGGTGCAAGTATCCCGGATTGCGAACACGCGCTCCTTCGGCGTGAACGTCCTTCTCCTCGCAGTGCTGGGTGATCTCCAGCTACCCGAAAGGATGTTCAGTGTCCCGTCCCAGACGCAGACGCGGCCGGACAGCCACGCACCGCGGTCCTGACCGCGCTCCCCGCCCTCTGGCTCTCGGCTCCCGCAGCCCACGCCGCGCTCCCCGCCCTGGGCTCGGATTCCCCAGCGGCTCATCGCTCGGCCGACACCGGCCCCGCGGTCGTCACGGCCGGACACAGCTACACCCCGACGCTCATCGGCCACGACGACGACTACCCGGGTGATGCCACGTACACCCTCTACGACGACGTGATCCTGCCCTGATCCACATCGGGCAAGGGAGCTGTTCCTGAACGTCGTTCCCCGGGGTGGACCGTCGGCTGTGCGTCGGGGCGTCCACCCCACCCCCACACCCCCATCGACCACAAGGGGTCTCCTCATGTCGCGCACCACTGTCCGCAGATCCGTCGCGACCGCCACCACCGCCCTGCTCTCCTTGGGCGGACTCCTGCTCGCCTCGCATCCGGCCCTGGCCGACGTCTCCAACGGCGGCTTCGAATCGGGCAGCCTGACGGGCTGGACCACCGCGGGCACAACAGCGGTGGTCAACTCCGGCGCCCACACGGGCACCTACGCCGCCCGCGTCGGCGGCACCTCGCCCACCAACGGCGACTCCTCCATCGCCCAGACCTTCACCGCGCCCACCGGCGCCAGTCAGCTGTCCTTCTGGTACAACGTGACATGCCCGGACACGGTGACATACGACTGGGCCACCGCCACCCTCGCCGACACCACGGCCGGCACCACGAGCACCGTGCTGGCCAAGACGTGCACCAACGGCCAGGGTTGGAAGCAGGCCACCTCATCCGTGACCGCCGGCCACAACTACACCCTCACGCTCGTCAGTCACGACGACAACTACGCGGGTGACCCCACCTACACGCTCTACGACGACGTCGCCTTCACCACCGCCGCTCCGCCGCCCGGGCTCACCCAGGTGAGCACCGACCCGTTCACCAACGCCTCCAGCCAGCACGCCACCGAACTGGAACCGGACACGTACGCCTGGGGCAACACGATCGTCGCCTCCTCCCAGGTCGGCCGGTTCACCGACGGCGGTGCCTCCGACATCGGCTGGAACACCTCCTCCGACGGCGGTACGACCTGGCAGCACGGCATGCTCCCCGGCATCACCACCTACCAGGGCGGCGGGAGCTGGGCACGCGTCTCCGACCCGGCCGTGGCCTACGACGCCAAGCACGGCACCTGGATGGTCGCGGGTCTGGTGATCGACTCCAGTGTCAACGGAGCGGGCGTGACGGTCAGCCGCTCGACCAACGGGACGAGCTGGCAGAACCCGGTCATGGCGGTCGGCAACGACGGGCGGGGCTATGACAAGGAATGGATCGTCTGCGACAACACGTCCTCCAGCCCGTACTACGGCAACTGCTACATCGAGGTCGACATCACCTCATCGGGCAATGCCGTCGTCATGAGCCGTTCCACCGACGGCGGCACCACCTGGTCCACTCCTGCTTCGCCCTCCGGGAACCCCAGCGGCCTCGGCGGCCAGCCCCTCGTCCAGCCCAACGGCACCGTCGTGGTCCCCTACTCCGCCAACGGCAGCGCCATTCGCGCCTTCACCTCCGCCAACGGCGGCTCCAGCTGGAGCTCCAGCACCCTGATCGCCAACGTCAGCAATCACGCCGTGGCCGGGAGCCTGCGAGCTGGTGAGGGCCTGCCCTCCGCCGAAATCGACGGCGCCGGGAAGATCTACGTCGCCTGGCAGGACTGCCGGTTCCGCTCTGGCTGCCCCGCCAACGACATCGTCTACGCCACCTCCACCAACGGCACCAGCTGGTCGGCCGTGACCCGGGTCCCGATCGACACCACCACCAGCGGCGTCGACCACTTCATCCCCGGCATCGGCGTCGACCGCGGCACATCCGGCACGGCGGCGAAGATCGGCCTGTACTACTACTTCTACCCGACCGCGAACTGCACGGCGTCCACCTGCCAGCTGGAGGTCGGCTACATCTCCTCGATCAACGGCGGCAGCACCTGGAGCAGCCCGACCACCGTCGCCGGCCCCATGTCCCTGTCCCAGATCGCCGACTCCACCCAGGGCCGCATGGTCGGCGACTACGTCTCCACCTCCGTCATAGCGGGCAAGGCCATCTCGGTCTTCGCCGTCGGCAAGACGCCTGCCAACGGCCAAGCCTTCGACGAGGCCCTTTACACCGCAGGACCCCTCACCGTCACCGGCGGCAGCATCGCCTCCACCACCCGCGGCGCCGCACCCGTCTCCGCACCGAACGGGGCCCCGGACTCCACGCGCCTTCCGATCCGCCACTGAGGCGCCGGAGTTCGCCACGCGGGGTGCGTTCCGGCACGTGCCGGAACGCACCCGCTCCCCACCGCGGGATGGTGCCGCGCGGACACGTAGGGGACCTGGTGACCAACTCGCCGACCACCAGCTGCGCGAGGGCCACCACGCGCGTCGGCACCGTCAGCCGCGCCCGGTCGGGTCCGGGGCAGGTCTGGAGGTGCTGCCGGCGATGATCGAGCGGGCCCAACCCCGGATCACCTGCTGGGCCACTGCCAAGACCTCTACAGCTGGAGCTCCTTGGCGGGCGGCGTTACTGCGGTGAACCGGACGACATCGTCGGCGGCGTCACGCGGTCGACCTCGTCCTTGACGAGCAGGGAGAGCAGGGCGGCCACGCTCAGACCGGCTTCCGCCGGGTGCCGCAGCACCTTGCCCGGCTCGATGCGGTAGGTGTTCGTGCGCCCTTCGCGCGTGTGGGACAGGTAACCTTCCTGCTCAAGATCAGAAATGATCCGCTGGACGGCGCGCTCGGTGAGCCGGCAGTGGGCGGCTATATCGCGGATACGGACGTTCGGGTCGTCGGCAATGGCCGCCAGCACACGTGCGTGGTTGGTGACGAACGTCCATCCCGTGTGAGATTCAGGCACTCCAACCATGCTGCGATTTTACGGCCCCCTCTTGGCCCCGAGCCAACACATGACATAGATTTCGTGTATGCAGTGACGTGTTCCGGCGGGGAAAGATCCACCGAGGAGGACGGAAGGGTGTCCTGGGAAGAGGCCGTGGTGCCGGAGCGCGTCCACCGGGCGCAGCCCTCGGCAGGGTGCAAGGGACACCCCCTTGCAGCCGCGAGCCTGCCCTACCTCATGACCATCAGCAGCCACCGCGTCCGAGACAGGATGGTCGTGGTGCTGCGCGGCGCGTTCGACCACGTCGCCGGAGAAGAGCTCGAACGCTCGCTGATCAACGCCCTCGAATCCTCCGTCCAGGGGATCGACCTCGACCTGAAGGAAGTCTCCTTCTGGGACTGCGCCACCCTGAACGTCCTGCTCGCCGTGCGCCAACTGGCCTTGCGCCACGGCAAGACGGTGACCTTGCGGGCAACCAGCCCGATCGTGGAACGCGTACTCGAGCTGACCGACACCCTGCCGCTCTTCACTGCCCACGCCAAGTGCTGAGATCGGCTTGCCAGGGACCTGGCCCTGCACCGCTCGTCGGACCGGGACTGACCGGCGCCCGCCGCCCACCACGGGAGGAACTGGTGGGAGTGGCCGGCCTGTGGGAGGCTGCATGAACAACCAGCCTGGTCTGGTGGGAGGCCCCGCGCCGCCCCTGAAGGTCACTCCTGTGGCCGGGGCGCGGTACGGGTTGTCTCGCTCGACTGTGCGCGACCCACGCCGCGCGCTTGATACCCCCTACCGGGGGGTGTGATGGGCTCGACCCCGGAATCGAGGGGCGAACCACCATGAACGACCTCACCGTGATCACACAACAGTACGCCGAAAGCACCGTGATCACCGTAGCCGGAGCAGTAGACCTCAAGACCTGCCCGGCACTGGTACGGGCCACCCTGGTCATTCCGCTCGGCGGCAAGACACTGCAACTGGACCTGTCGCGAGTCTCTTTCATGGACTCCAGCGGCCTGAACCTCCTGCTGCAGCTACGCCGCCGCCTCCTGGCCGAAGGCGGCCGGCTCGTCGTCACCGGCCTCCAGAAGCAGCCCGCGCGCCTGCTCCACCTCACCGAGACCTACGAACTGCTCATCCCCGACACAGCGGGTGACTCCCCCGTCCTCACCGACTGAACAACAGCAGCGCCCGTAACGTCCGCGGCCTGCTGCTGCGTCGGCAGCCCGATGAGGAATTGCCCGACGACCGGGCCCCGCTGGTCGCCCGCCTCCCCACCACCGGCACCCAAGCCCGACCGACCACCGCCCGCACCTCGGCTCGGGGGTGAAGCCCGCGCTGTCGGACAAGCCCTCGCGCCGAGCGCCGGCCAAGACGGTGGTCAGTTGCCGAGGTAGAAACGGATGGTCGTGCCGCTGTCACCGCTCTGCGTACGGACCAGATCGGCCAGGCGGTTGACCATCAGCAGGCCCCGCCCTCCCGGCACGGTGGGCGCCACGGGGCGCCGCCCGGCCAGCGGGTCGGTCAGCCGACCGCCGTCGTGGACCTCGCACACCACCTGACTGCCCTCGGCCCAGATCCGCAAGACGCCCCTGCCCTCGCCGTGCACCACAGCGTTGGTCGTCAGCTCGGCCACCGCCAACGCCAGATCCTCCAGCTGAATCCCCGCAAGGCCCAGCTTCTTGCCGTGTCCCACCGCGAAGTACCGCACCTCGGGCAGCTGCTCGCGGCTGAACGCGCACGCCGCAGCGTCGGGCAGCGCGGGCGGGAGCTGGTTGTAGCGGTTCACGACCTCCCATGGGTCATAGGCGTCGGAGACTCTCTCACCGTGCTCGTCGAGGACGACGGGGTGGGTGGCCCATGCGTCCGCCAGGACCTGCTCCTCCAGTCCCTCCGCGTCGTACGGGCACAAGATGGTCGCCTCACGACTGGTGAACGCCGCGTTGATCAGGGCCTCGTGCTGCACGCACGCCGGGTACTCCGTTGAGGTGCGGCCGGGCCAGATCGGCTCGCCGATGATCCGCACCCGCTGTGTCGGATGGGCATCCGCGAAGCGGCGCAGAACCTGAGGAATGATCCGTCCCGGGTTGCGGCCGGCCTCGGTCATGTCGATGAAGCGCACCTGTCCGGCGTGTTCTGCGAGCTCTTGCCGGATCCACTCCAGTCGGGCCGGGGGCGCCGCCACCGCCACCGGCTCCCCGGCGGACACGCCCTCGAGCAGGAAGGGTACGGTGCCCGCGATGTACTGCTCCTTGTTCCGGTAGAACAGGGCCGGGTGCGCGAATCGCCGGCCGGTCGTCGTCCCTGTCACCGTGCCACCTCGATCGTGCCCAGGGCCGGCCAGAACATCTCCAACAGCCTCGGCATCTGCGCCGGCGGCCGGTGCACGACGATACGTCGCCCCACCGACAGGCCCTGCGCGGTCACCACCAGATCCGTTACTCCCGCGACATCCATGAAGGTCACCCCGGACAGCTCCACGTGGACGGTTTCCTGGCAGAGCCTCGTCAGCACGCCGAGCGCTTCCTGCCACGTGGAGCGCGTGCTCGCGGTGACCTCTCCGGCGGCGCGCAGGCCCGCGGGGTCGGTCAGTGTCTGCACGTCAAGCCGGGCCACGGCAAGGGGCAGGACCACCTGTTCCTCCCTACCGGGTGCCGCGTCGTCACATCTCATACGCACCCCGCTGCCAGCGCTGACAGGCGTGGCCACCCCGCTCGCACATCAACACCCCACACTCCCCAGGCACAGCCACGAACGATCACAGAAGATGCCGCGCCCGAACAGGGGCGCGACAATCAGGCACATCAACGCCGACCAGTATCGCGCATCACCCACGGCCGCCTCCGGCGTACACGCACGCTCTCCACGTTCCCAAGGTCGCGCAAACCTCACCCAGAGATCGGGACCCCAGCCCCAGGCACTGCCATCCTGACTGGCACATGACCTCCTGCGATCGAGCGGGAAGGGCTTTCGACGCAAGAGCCCCCCACCGCCCACAACTGGGCCATCGGCTGCACCGGCACACTCCAGAGCGGCAGCGACGGACAGCTCATGACGTGCTCCCCCTCCAGATGTCCGTGAACCGGTCGAGCAGGTGGGCGGCAGCCGTCACGTCGTGTGTCAGCGGCCGGTCGGCCAGGTCCCCGTCGAGCACCGACTCGGCGAGCTCCAGCGCCCGGCCCACCGGAAGTTCCGGGCCGGGCCGAAGGCCGCGCTGGCGCAGCGCCCGTACGGCGGCGACGAGTTCACAGCCGACCACCAGACGGTACGCACCGCAGGCGCGCAGCGTCTGACGCGCGGCGAGCGAGGCGAAGCTGGCCTGTTCCTCGACGCCCCGGGAGAGTACAGCGTGCCCGAGCGAGGCGGGCGCGGAGAACGCCCGCAGGTCCCCCAGGGCGGCTGCGGCGGCGTACTCCAGGATCATCACGCCGGAGGAGGCGGGCTGGTGGTCGGCGAGGAAGGGGCGCAGCCGGGTGTGGGCGGGCTCGTTCAGGGTGGACAGGCGGGAGGTGGACAGCCGGGCCACCTGGGTCACGGCCAGTCTGAAGTGGTCGAGGGCGAGGGCGAGTTGGGCCTGGTAGAAGCCGCCGTGGTGGTAGGCGGCCATGTCCTCGGGGGAGATCAGCGGGTTCTCGGCGGCCGCGTTGATCTCGACGGCGATGACCTGCTGGAGGGCGTCCGCCGCGTCGTGCGCGGGCCCGTGGATCTGGGGCAGGCAGCGGAAGCCGTAGGGGTCCTGGATGCGGCCCAGCGGTGGCGTCGGGCGGTCGGCGGCGCCGGTCAACTCACGCATGCGTCGGGCGACTTCGGCGGATCCGCGGTGCGGGCGGGCGGCGTGCACGGGTGCGGCGTACGCCTCGTGGGAGCCGTCCACCGCGAGCAGTGAGAGGGCGGCGACGACCTGGGTGGCGCCGATCAGCCCGCGCAGTTCGTGCAGCGCGAGTGCGGCCTGGCCGAGGGTGAGGGCGTTGCTGCTGATGAAGGCGAGGGCGTCGTTGTTGTCCAGGGGCTGGGGTTCCGGCCCCCTGGTGCCCCGCCAGGGGTGCTCCCCGGCGAGCGCCAGACCCGCCTGTGCCAGGGCCGCGATGTCACCCGTCCCCACCGATCCGAACTCGTTGACGGCCGGGTACGCCCCGCTCTCCAGCGCCTCGCACAGGGCCGTGATCACGCTGGGCCGCAGGCCGGCGCCCCCGGCCAGTAGCTGGTTGGCGCGTATGGCGAGCATCGCCCGGACCTGGCGGGCCGGCAGCTCCTCGCCGATC
Source organism: Streptomyces sp. TP-A0356 (assembly GCF_001417775.1). GTDB lineage: Bacteria > Actinomycetota > Actinomycetes > Streptomycetales > Streptomycetaceae > Streptomyces. The sequence continues at coordinate 71,332 of NZ_BBZJ01000012.1, forward strand.
GCACCGGCGTGGCTGCGCAGCAGCCGCAGGCCGTGCCCGGCGGCGGCCTCGGTGGGCACGTCCTCGGTGCGGTTGGCACCGACACCGGTCGAGCGGCCGTAGACGCGGCCGGTCGCCGCGATCCGCCGGGCGGCGTCCCAGGACTCCTCCACCCGCTTCATGGCCTCGGTGCCGGGGACCGGCCGCGCGGCCCCGTCGGCCAGGCGCACGACGTCCTCCACATCGAGACCGGTCCCGTCGAGGACCACCAATCCGGATTGCACGGATTCGGATGCGTCCACCATCCGAGACGACATCAAGCCCAAACTCCCCTCAATGCGGACATCCAATCCTGCCCATCGGTCATCCGTTACCTCGGATTAACACCGACCCGTTGACAAGCTATTCACGCACCCAGAACTCTGCATGACGTTATGCAGCCAGGCAAGGGACATCTCATGATTCAGTTCCACGCGGTCCACAAGCGCTTCCCCAATGGCACGGCAGCAGTTCACGACCTCTCCCTCGAGATGCCCGAGGGCGGCGTCACCGTCCTCGTCGGCTCCTCCGGTTGCGGCAAGACGACCACCCTGCGCATGATCAACCGGATGGTCGAGCCCACCTCCGGCACCATCCGGGTCGGCGGCAAGGACGTCACCCAGCAGGACGCCGCCGAGCTGCGCCGTTCCATCGGCTATGTCATCCAGCAGGCCGGCCTCTTCCCGCACCGCACGGTGCTCGACAACATCGCCACCGTCCCGCTGCTGCTCGGCTGGAACCGCCGGAAGGCACGGGCCCGCGCCGCCGAACTCCTGGAGACCGTCGGTCTCGCCGCCGACGCCGGCAAGCGCTACCCGCACCAGCTCTCCGGAGGCCAACAGCAGCGCGTGGGCGTGGCCCGCGCGCTGGCCGCCGATCCGCCGGTGCTGCTGATGGACGAGCCGTTCGGCGCGGTCGACCCTGTTGTGCGGACTCAGCTTCAGGACGAACTGCTCAGGCTCCAGCAGGAGTTGAGCAAGACCATCGTGTTCGTCACCCACGACATCGACGAGGCCGTCCGCCTCGGCGACCAGATCGCGGTCTTCCGCACCGGCGGCCACCTCGTCCAGTGCGCCTCCCCCGCCGAACTGCTCGCCCGCCCCGCCGACGACTTCGTCGCCGACTTCCTGGGTGCCGAGCGCGGGCTGAAGCTGCTGTCGCTCAAGACCCTCGCCGGCGTCCCGCAGGGCCCGGCCCCGGTGGGCGGCACCTGGACCCTCGCCCTGGACGCGGCCCGCAGGCCCCTGCACTGGGCCTCGAAGGACGCCGGGGACGCCGTACTCCCCGTCCGCCCGCTCAAGGACACCGACTCCCTGCTGTCCGCCCTCAACGAGTCGGTCTCCTCCCCCACCGGCCTGGTCGCCCGCGTCGACGCGGACGGCGTCCTCACCGGTGTCTCGTCCCGGGACGACATCCACGCGCACGCGAGCCGTGCGCACGCCGAAGTGGGCGTGGCCGCATGACGATCGACTGGTCCTGGGTGTCCGACCACACCGGCGACCTCGCGAGTCTCACCCTCTCCCACCTCCAGGCCGCCCTCACCCCCGTCTTCCTCGGCCTGCTGATCTCGCTGCCGCTCGCGGTGGTCGCCCACCGGATCCGCCTCCTGCGCGGCTTCCTCCTCGGCGTCTCCAACGTGCTGTTCACGATCCCGTCGATCGCGATCTTCGTCCTGCTGCTCCCGGTCAGCGGCCTGACCCGCACCACCACCGTGATCGGCCTGACGGTCTACACGCTGGTCGTGCTGCTGCGGAACACGGTCGAGGGCCTCGACTCGGTGCCCGCGAGGACGAAGGAGGCCGCGAAGGCGATGGGCACGCGCCCGCTGCGGACGCTGCTCACGGTCGAGTTCCCGCTCGCGCTGCCCGTGATCGTGGCGGGCGTCCGCATCGCGACGGTGATGTCGATCTCTCTGGTCTCCGTCGCGACCTATATCGGCGACGGTGGTCTCGGCCAGCTCTTCACCGATGGCTTCCAGCGCAACTTCCCGACGCCGGTGATCGTCGGAGTGGTCCTCACCCTCCTGCTCGCCGTCGTCGCGGACGCCCTGCTGGTCGCCCTCCAGTACATCCTGACCCCGTGGCGGAGGCGACGAGCCTGACATGTACGAACTCTTCAAGAACCTCGGCACCTGGCTGAGCAGCGCCGCCCAGTGGTCCGGCCCCGACGGCATCGCCCACCGCCTCGCCGAGCACCTCCAGTACTCCCTGCTCGCCACGCTCATCGCGGCCGCCATCGGCCTCCCGCTCGGCCTGCTCATCGGCCACACCGGCAAGGGCGCGTTCATCGCCATCAACCTGGCCTCCTTCGGCCGGGCGCTCCCGACCGTCGGTCTGGTCGTCCTGGTCTTCCTGGCCGGCGGCCTGTCGATGCTGCCTGTGTACGTGGCGCTGGTCGCCCTCGCCGTCCCGTCGATCGTCACCAACACCTACGCCGGCATGACGGCCGTCGACCCGGACGTGAAGGACGCGGCGCGCGGGCAGGGCATGCGCGGCCCCCAGGTGCTGTTCCAGGTGGAGTTGCCGCTCGCGCTCCCGCTGATCATGACGGGCCTGCGCCTGGCTCTGATCCAGGTCGTCGCCACGGCCACCATCGCCGCCTACGTCTCCTTCGGCGGCCTGGGCCGCTACGTCTTCGACGGGCTCGCCCAGCGGGACCTGGTGCAGGTGCTCGGCGGCGCGGTGCTGGTCGCCCTGGTCGCCGTCGTCCTGGACGTCGCCCTTGCCGGCCTTCAGCGTTTCCTCTTCCGCCACCGCACTGCCTAGGACTCGAACCATGAATCGTCGTGCTCTCCTCGGCGGCCTCTTCGCTGCTGCCTCCGTCCCCGCCCTGTCCGCGTGCGCGGGCGGCATCACCTCCCTCGACGGCCAGGGCAGCGCCACCACCGGCGGCGGCTCCAGCAAGAGCGGAGTCACCATCGGCACCGCCAACTTCACCGAGAACCAGGTCCTCGGCTACCTCTACGCCGCCGTTCTGGAGGCGGCCGGCGTCAAGACCAAGGTCCGCCCCAACCTCGGCACCCGCGAGATCGTCATCCCCGCCCTGAAGGCCGGCGACATCGACCTGCTCCCCGAGTACCAGGGCGCCCTCCTCAACTACCTCGACCCGAGGGCCACGCCCACCGAGGAGGGCGCGATGCAGAACGCCCTCACCCTTGCCCTGCCGGCCGGCCTCCAGGTCCTGCCGTACGGCAGGGCGGAGGACTCGGACGCCTTCGTCGTCACCCGCGAGACCGCGAACAAGTACGGCCTGGCCTCCCTGGCCGACCTGAAGAAGCAGAACGGCAAGCTGGTCATCGGCGCCGCCCCCGAGGTGAAGAAGCGCCAGGTCGGCGCGGTCGGCCTCAAGGACGTGTACGGCGTCGAGTTCAAGGCGTTCAAGTCGCTCGACTCCGATGGCCCACTGGTCAAGGGCGCCCTGAAGAAGGGGGACGTGGACGTGGCGAACCTCTTCACCACCGACACCGACATCAAGGCCAACGACTGGGTGGTGCTGTCCGACCCCTTGCATCTGATCCCCAGCCAGCACATCGTTCCGCTCGTCGCCGACCGCAAGGCCGATGACACCGTCCGCAAGGCCCTTGCCCGGCTCGGCAATGTCCTGACCACCGCCGACCTCACCGAGCTCAACAGCCTGGTCGACAACGACAAGAAGGACCCGGAGGTCGTGGCGAACGCGTACGCGAAGCGGCACGGGCTGGTGAAGTAGCCCACCGAGTCTGCTGGTGAGGGTGAACTCGTCTGCGGAGTTCGGCGGGATGACCGTTACCCGGCCCTCCTTGGGAGGCCGGGCCTCCCAAGGAGGGCCGGGCCCGTGGGCCGTTGTGTCGAGGGGCGCTCAGCGGTGGGAGACCGTGAGTGCGTAGAAACCGACACGGGCACCGTTGGTGGTGCTGTTGGAGGACGACTGGTTGTACGAGCCCGCCTTGAAGTACTGCTTGTAGCTGTTGAAGGACGACGGGATGGTGTAGTGCGTCGTGCTGCCGTTGACCGTCAGGTCGATCGTGTGGCCGCCGGAGACGCCGATCGTGTAGCTCCACGTCTGACCGACCGGCACGTGGCCCACCGTGTGCGGTGTCTGGCCGCCCGAGGGTGAGTTCTCCGTGCCGAGGACGATGTCGCCGTTGGAGTAGTAGTACAGCTCCACCAGCGGCTTGGTGGATGAACCGCCGGTGCCGAGGTGGATCTGCCCGACGCAGACGTGCGACGTCACCGACACCACGCGCAGCTTCGCGCTCATCACGTGGGTGCCACTGAGCGACCAGTCGGCGGGGCTGCCGTCGCGGTTCATCTCGCGCAGTTCGGAACGGGCGTACTTGGAGTTCGGTGTGGTGACGCCCTTCTCCGGTGCCCAGAACGTCATCGCGCCGTCGCGAGGATCGGTGTAGAAGTACGAGTCGTGGTAGCCATTGGCCCCCTGGAGCCGGGACGACGGGATCGTGGTCGGCGAGCCGGGGGAGCCCACCGGCTCCTGGAGCTCCCACACTGACAGGTCGAAGTTGCCGCCGGGCGCGACAGAGGGGTCCAGCCGGCTTCCGACGCCGGGGCTGCTGCCGCCCTGGATGCCGGCGGTGGGGGTCATCTCCGCGATGTGGGAGACGGTGACGCTCGGCGTGGCTGACACGGCCGGGGCTGCGAAGGCCAGGCCGCTGACGGCCGTTGCAGCGACCAGGGAGATTGGCAGTGGGCGCTTGCGCATGTGGTTCCCTCCTGTCGGCTCTGCGGTCTTGCGTCAGATGCGAGCCCTCACGTCCATGTACATGAACATGGGGTGCAATCCTGAATAGCAGGAGACGGTAGGACCATGGCGCCAACGCGTCAACGGCGTGCGCAAGAACTCGGCGAGGATGAGCATCATCGCCGGTGAAGAGCAGGAACTGCCACTGCGGACGGCATAATCACCCAGCCTCCGGGCAACCCTCCCGGCCGAAGACCTCTACGGGGACACGAAGGCACCTGGCGTAAGAAGTTCACCATGCTGAACGTGCGAGTCAGGGGTGGCCCGCCAGGCGCCCGCGATCGGCAACAGGCGCTCTCGGGCATCCACGACGGCGTGAGGGCTCGGGCGTTCAGGTACCCGAGCCCCCTACGACGGCATACGGAAGGTCAGTGCTGGTATCCGGCGCTGTCCATCCGCCGGCCCGGCAGCCCGCCCCCGCCGAGCCGTTCGAACCGCTGCTGGACGTTGGCTGCGAAGGCCTGCTGGTCGGCGCCCGGGTAGGCCTGGCCGGTGGTGTTCATGGCCACGGTGAGGACCCCGCTGATCGGCGCACCGGGTGACGTACGCACCGGCGTGCACAGGAAGTTGAAGTGCTGCGGCGACGGGTGATCGTAGGTGGTGATGGACGCCTGGGACAGCGTGGTGGCCTGACCGGTGCGGAAGGCGTCGTCCATCGCGTTGAAGACGCCGATGGACTCCAGGCCGGGCAGCACCATCCGGCCCGGGCTGAACTGCGGGACCATGCCGAAGGCCGCGCCCTGCTTGCCGTTGGCGTAGCGCAGCAGGTGGTCGGGGCCCTCGGTGAGCATGATGGGGAAGGGCGCCCCGTCGAAGACGGCGAACAGCTCCTTCTGCTGGGCCAGCAGGCTGTCGCGGAGCTTGAAGTCGGACAGGAGCGTCTCGGTGAGCTCCTGCATGCCCTCGCGCAGACCGCGGTCCCAGGCGCGGGGCTTGAAGTCCGCGACGCATACCGTGCCCAGGACCATACCCGTGTTGTCACGCAGGGGGGTGCCCAGGTAGGACCGTACCCCGAGGTCGTTGACGAGGGGGTTGCCCTTGAACCGCGGGTAGTCGAAGACGTCGTCCAGGGCGAGCTGGGACCCCTCGGCCACCACGTGGGGGCAGAAGCCGTAGCTGCCGGGCGCCTCGCGGGAGAGGTTGCTCAGGTCGAAGGGGATGCCGCCACCGTCGGGGCTCACCTTGTCGTCCGGCGAGGCGGTGGGCACGTACATGCCGCGGAACATCTGCCGCTCGTCATTGATGAAGTTGACCATGGCCAACGGTGACTGGGTGAAGCTGGCCGCCAGTCGCGCGACACGGTCGAAGGTGGCCTCCGCCTCAACGGTGTTGAGGCCGAGAACTTGCAGTCGCAGTCGGCGCTGCTCGCCCGCGATCCGGGCCTGGTCGTATGAGTGGAGATCCATGGGATCAGATGAAATCAGAATCTCGGCTCCCACGGATCGCCCCTCCTGGTAATTTCCGTATCCCTCGTCTCGCATACAACTGGCGGTCTGCTCAGGTGACTTGACGCACGAGCCCCGCACACCGGGTCCGCCCCGAGGGACCCGCGGCAGCCCAATCTGGGAGTCTGTCCAAATAGTTCCAGGTTTCAACCTTCGGCGATCACTTCTCGCCAATCGTCGTGCGGCAATCGAGCGGAAGCGATTCCGCGTACGACAATCGTGCGGCGGGCTGGTTTTCGATGCTGACGCGTCCCGCCTGGCACCCCGCGAAGTGATCGAACTTCGGTTCGAACGCCTGGTGGAGAGCCGGATGGGGCGCGTTCTGCCGATGCGGCCCGTGTGTAATGAGGTCGTGCGATGCACCTGCGAGAGAGGGCACAGCGGGGTGGGGCAAGTACGGTGCGAGCTGGAGGCCGCCCGCCGCAAGCGGCAGCGACAGAGCCGTTTCGGCCAGGGCACCGAGCGAGAATTCACGCCAAGATCCACGCCGCCCCCCACGGCCCGGCGCCCTGTCGTGGGCGGGGGCCCGCCGACGTGTTCAGGAGCGTCTGCTACCTGACGGACGAGCCCGGGACGACGATGTGCCGGGCCGAGAGCGAAACGACCTCCTCCGCCCGGACCCGGGGGCCTGGCGGTACGGCGGCGCACGGACGCCAAGGCGCGTACGCGGCGCCGCCGTCAGTGACGACGTGCTGCCGCACCAGCGCTCACCAGGTGGTGCGGCAGGTCAACTACGCGATCCCATACGGACAGTGGCGAAGCAGAAGGAGCAGACGTCATGAACAGGTCGGACGTGGACGCCCGGTCGGTGGCGGTGATCGGCATGGCCTGCCGGCTTCCCGGCGCGTCGAGCACCGACGAGCTGTGGGCCCTCCTCAAGGACGGCGTCGACGCCACCACCGAGACCCCTCCTGAACGTTACGACGCGGATGTCCTGCCGATAGCCGGCCGCCGGGCCGGTCACGTGGACGGGATCGCCGAGTTCGACGCCGAGTTCTTCGGGATGTCCCCCACCGAGGCAATGGAACTCGACCCGCAGCAGCGGCTGTTGCTGATGACCGCCTGGGAGGCGCTGGAGGATGCGGGGCTGCGTCCCGATCTGCTGGCCGGCAGCCGCACCGGTGTGTTCGTGGGCAACGCCCGCGCGGACTACCTGGAACGCGCCCTGCGGCAGGGGCCGGAGGGCGCCACCGCCTCACAACTCTACAACTTCCGCTCCTTGCTGCCCGCCCGGGTCTCCCACACCTTCGACTTCCGCGGCCCCTGCATGGTCGTGGACACGGCATGCTCGTCCTCCCTCGTCGCCGTCCATCAGGCCGTACAGAGCCTGCGCGCCCGGGAGAGTCCCCTGGCCCTGGCCGCGGGGGTGAACATCAAGCTCCGCCCCGACGAAGGCCTGGTGATGACCCGGGCGGGCGGCATGGCCGCCGACGGGCGCAGCAAGTTCGGTGACGCGAGCGCGGACGGCCACTCCCCCGGGGACGCGATAGCGGTTGTCGTTCTGAAGCGACTGGCCGACGCGCTGGCCGACGGCGACCGCATCCGCGCCGTGGTCCAGGGCAGCGCGGTCGGCAATGACGGTCGCACCAGCGACTCGGTCCTCAACCCCTCACTGGAGGGGCAGCTGGAGGTGCTGCGCTGGGCGTACGAGGACGCCGGGGTCGATCCCGCGGACGTCGACTACGTCGAGGCGCACGGCTCCGGGTCACCTGCGCTCGACCCCCTGGAGCTGAGGGCGCTCGGACGGGTCCTGGGCGAGGGACGCCCTGCGGAACGTCCGCTGCTCGTCGGCTCGGTCAAGACGAACATCGGGCATGCGGAGGCCGCGGGCGGGATGGCCGGGCTGCTCAAGGCCGTGCTCTGCCTCGAGAACGGCCAGGTGCCGCCAAGCCTGCACCTGGCCGCGCCGAACCCGGCCGTGCCCTGGGACGAGCTGCCGCTGGTGGTGCCCGGCACGCTCACCGACCTGCCGAAGGCAGACCGGCCCACCATCGCCGGGGTGTCCGGGCAGGGCTCCTCGGCCCTCAACGCCCATGTGGTGATCCGCCGCCCGGATCCGGTCGAGCCTCCCGCCGCTGCCGACGCGACCCGCACGCCGTACGTCCTGGCGCTCTCCGCGCGCAGCCCGGCCGCCCTGGAGCAACTCGCCCGGTCGTACGCCGCCTACCTCTCTCCGGACGGCGCGGGAGCCGCGTACCGCGTGCGCGACATCTGCTTCAGCGCGGCCGTCCGCAGGACGCACCACACGCACCGGCTCGCGGTCGTCGGAGCGAGCCACGAAGAGCTGGTGGCGGCGCTCACCGGGTCACCGGGACTGGGCGGCAGGCCGCTGTCGGCCGTCGCCGACCGCTACCGCCGGGGCGAGGACGTGGACTGGGGCGCGGTGTTCGGGGACCGTGGCCACTTCGTCCCGCTGCCCACCTACCCCTGGCAGACCAAACGCCACTGGCCCGGCGAACAGGGGCACGAGGAGGGCGATCTGGCCTCCTGGGTCCTGCGCGAGCACGCCCGCACCGGCTTCGACGACACCTCCACCCTCACCGACATCGGCATCGACTCGCTGGCGAGACTGCGGATCGTGGTCGAGCTGACCAAGCGATCCAGCCAGGAGGTCGACCCGGAGGAGTTCGGCAGGCTGCGCACGGTGGGCGAGCTGCGCCGGTGGACGCGTGCCCTGGAGGCGGCCGCCCGATGAGTCAGCCGCAGACCGCGTATGCCTGGTTCGCCCGCACCACCGAGGCCTGCGGCGACGACGCCGTGGCGCTGGAGGTCGGCGAGGACCGGCTCACCTACGCCGGGCTGCGCGACCTGGCGGAGCGGCTCGCCGCCCGCCTGGTCGCGGCGGCCGGCGGCATCCCGCCACGACGCGTGGGCCTGCTGGCCAGCCGATCGGTGACCGCCTACGCCGGCTACCTCGCCGTCCTGCGAGCCGGCGCAGCCGTCGTCCCCCTCAACCCCGAGCACCCGTCGGCCCGTACCGCCGACATCGTGAAGGCTGCCGAGGTGGAGGTCGTGCTGGCCGACGCCTCCGGGGCAGACACCGACCCGGGGGTACCCGTCCTGTCGGTGGGCCCCGAGGAGCTCACGCAGCTCGCGGAAGATGCCGCGCCCGAACTCCCGTCCGTGCCGACCGGTCCGGACGACATCGCGTACATCGTCTTCACGTCCGGGTCGACCGGCGCCCCCAAGGGCGTGCCGGTCCTGCACCGCAACCTCTGCGCCTACCTCGACCAGGTCGCCGCGCGATACGACATCGCGCCGGGCAGTCGGCTCTCGCAGTCCTTCGAGCTGACCTTCGACGGCTCGGTGCACGACCTGTTCGTCGCCTGGGCCGGCGGCGGCACCCTCGTGGTGCCCCAGCGCAGCCAGTTGCTGTCCCCGGTGAAGACGATCAACAACCTGCGGCTCACCCACTGGTTCTCGGTGCCGTCGCTGATCTCCTTCGCCTCCCGCCTCGGCACCCTGAAGCCGGGCAGCATGCCCACCCTGCGGTGGAGCATCTTCGGCGGCGAACCGCTCACCCTGGACGCGGCCCGGGAGTGGCGGGCCGCCGCGCCCGGCAGCCGTCTGGAAGTGCTGTACGGGCCCACCGAACTCACCATCTCCTGCACGGCGTACCGGTTCCCCGACGACCCGGCCGAGTGGCCCCGAACCCCCAACGGGACCGCCCCCATCGGCACCGGACACCCGGTCTGCGACCTGCTGCTGCTCGACGAGGACGGCCGGCCAGCCGACAGCGGCGAACTGTGCGTCCGCGGGCCGCTGCGGTTTCCGGGCTACCTCGATCCGGCGAACAACGCGGGCCGCTTCCTCGCACCCGAGGGGCGGCCCGGCGGCGACGAGCCGCTGACCGACCGGCACTGGTACCGCACCGGCGACCGGGTGGCCATGCGCGACGGGCACCTGATCCACCTGGGGCGGACCGACCACCAGGTGAAGATCCGCGGCCACCGGGTCGAACTCGGCGAGGTCGAAGCGACGCTGCGGCAGCAGCCGGGGGTGCGGGACGCGATCGTCCTCGCCGTGCCCGCTCCCGACGGGGAACCGGAACTTCACGCGGCGGTCGGGGCCACCGGCTGCACGTCCGACGGACTGTACGCGGCGCTCGGCGACCGGCTGCCGCCATACATGCTGCCCCGCCGGATCGCCATCCTCGATCACCTGCCGCTGAACACCAACGGCAAGATCGACAGGCGGGCCCTGCTCGAAGAACTCGGACGCTCCCGCTGAACCATCCGCGTCCGAGGATCGGCGCCAACACACCACCCCGACGTCTGTTGTGAGGCAACCCCATGTTCGACGCCATCCTGGTAGGCGCGCGCTGCGCCGGTGCGCCCGTCGCCATGCTGCTGGCCCGGGCGGGCTACCGGGTACTCCTGCTCGACAAGGCCCCCTCCGGCACCGACACGCTCTCCACACATCTCATCCACCAGCCCGGAGTGGCAGCGCTCGCCCGCTGGGGACTGCTGGACGCGGTACGCGCCTCGGGGTGCCCGCAACTGGACCGCGTGGTCTACGAGGTCGCCGACATCCGTCTCGAAGGGTGCGCCCGGGGTGTGGAGGGGCAGCGCGCCGCCTTCGCCCCGCGGCGGCACGTCCTTGACGCCATCCTGGTGGAAGCGGCGGCCGCGGCGGGCGTCGAGGTACGCGACCGCTGCCGGGTGACCGGGCTGCTGCGCGACGGGAGCGGACGCGTCGTCGGGGTGGAGGGCCGACACGACGGCCGATCCTTCAGCGATCGCGCACACCTGGTGATCGGTGCGGACGGTATGCGCTCGACCGTAGCCCACCTGGTGCAGGCGCCGTACACGGTGAAGGATCCCCGGCTGACCTGCGCCTACTACACCTACTGGCAGGACGTCCCCGCCACGCTGGAGCTGTACGAAGCTCCGGGCAGCTGGGTGGCGGCCGTGGCGACCAACCAGGGGGCGACCCTCGTCCTCGCCTACGTTCCGCAGTCCCGCTTCAAGGAGGTCCGCACCGATGCGCACCGGGCCTATCGCGAGCAGATACGCACCACCGCGCCCGCCCTCGACGAGCGTCTCCACGGCAAGGAACCGGTCGAGCGGCTGTACGGCACCGGCGACCAGCGAAACTTCTTCCGGCGGGCCACCGGGCCGGGATGGGCCCTGGTGGGGGACGCGGGGCACCACAAGGACTCCATCACCGCGCGCGGGATCAGCGACGCGTTCCTCCAGGCGGACATCCTGGTGGGCCGTCTGATCGGCCGACTCGGCGAGGACGCGGCCGAACTCGACGCGGCCCTCGCGCAGTTCGAGAAGGAACGGGACACGGCGCTCGGACCCGGTTACGAGTCCACGCTCGGCGTGGCCCACCTCACACCGCACGAACAGCGGCTGGCTCTGCTGCGGGCCGTGCAGAAGGACCCCGAACTCACCGCGATCTACTTCGACCTGGTGGCCGGAATTGAGACAGCAGGGGCCCTATATACCCCCAAACTTCTCGCCCTGCTCTGAGGCGGGGGCACCCGCGCCGGTAACGACAGCAATTCATCCGGGCGACTGCCAGCCAACTCCTGGGCGTCGGAGGGCAGTTGCCATGAGCCGGTGCTGACGCTGCGCCATGATCCTGATACGGTGCAGCCTGATCGCCCGACGTCGCTGACGGCAAGTCAAGGCGCCGCGCCCGGTGCAATCCGCCACTTGGACCGTCCCCACCGAACCAGTGTTTCGCTGCCGTACGAGGAATCAGATGCCAGGCACCCGCGACCGGCGGACACGTCATCGGTCCGCCCCGCGCAGATCTCTCCGATTCTCGTTCGTCCTGCCCTTCGTCGTGCCCGCGGTCTGTCTGACCGGACTGTGGGGGTACACGGCGGCCGGTCTCGTCGACGAGCACATCCAGCTGCAGGCCGACGCGGACCAGGACTCGTCCGTCGCCCGGCCGGCCCAGGCCGTGCTGTCCGCTCTGCAGAACGAGCGTCGTCTGACCGCCGTCTGGCAGGCCGGCCGCACCGGCAGCGCCCGGACGGACCTGGACGCCGCCCGCAAGAAGACGGATGCCGCCGTCGCGGCCTACCGGGACGCCCCGGGTCCCGACACCGCGGCCCTGCGCCGCAGAGCGAAGGCGCTCGACGACGCGCTGGCCGCGCTGGCCGGCCGCCGTGACGCGATCGACGGGCGCATCCTGTCCGCGCCCGACGCCTTCCAGTACTTCACGGACACCATCACCCAGGGCGTCTCCCTGGTGACCACGGCCGTGCACCGCGACAACGGAACTTCCACGGGGGGCGGTGCCGCCACCGCGTCCTTGGTGCAGATCACGGAGATGCTGTCGCGCCAGGACGCTCTGCTGTCCGGCGCGCTGCCGTCCCACACCATGCCCGCCGCGACGCGCGCCCAGTTCGCGGAGTACCTGGCGCTGCAGCGCGAGTTCCGCGCGGGTCTGACCGCCCATGACCTCCCTGCCGGCGCGGCCGCTACCTATACGCAGATCACCGACGGCACGCAGTGGGCGACGCTCGGCATGGTCGGCGACTCGGTGGCCACGGCCAAGGGCGCCGCGCTGCCCCAGAAGGCCTCGACGTGGCCGGACGCCGCCGACGGCGTGCTCGGGGACCTGCAGTCGCTGGGCGCGGACTCTCTGCGCGGACTCGCGGACGACGCCTCGGGCCAGGCCGACGACCTGCTGCTGGGCATGCTCCTGGGCACCGCCGCCACGCTGGCCGCACTGGCCGGCGGCGCGGTGCTGGCGCTGCGCGCCCGCCGCGCCACGCTCGGCCGAGTCTCCGAACTGCAGTCGCGGGCCGAGGAGTTGACCCGCACGCTGCCCCAGCTGCTCGCCCGAATAGAACGAGGCGAGCGGGTCACCCCGGCCGCGCTCGGCCCGCAGGGCCACTACGCCACCGACGAGCTGGAGCGGCTGGCCGGTGCCATCGACCAGCTGGGCCACGTCGCGGCGGACACCGCGATGCGCCAGTCACTGGGCCGCGAGGGCACGGAGAAGGTCTTCGCCCAGCTCATCCGCCGTACCCAGATCCTGATCCACCGTCTCATCTCGCTCCTGGACGACCTGGAGCGCAAGCACGAGGACTCCGACCTGCTGAAGGACATCTTCAAGGTCGACCACATCGCCACCCGCGTGCGCCGCCACGCGGAGAACCTGGTCATCCTCAGCGGTTCCCCGCCCAGTCGCCGGATGAACGCGCCGCTGTCCATCACCGACGTGATGCGCAGTGCCGTCGCCGAGACCGAGCAGTACACCCGCGTCAAGGTGAAGAACGTGCCCGCGGACCGGCGCGTCGCCGTCGCGGGCCGTGCCGTGGCGGACGTCACCCACCTGCTCGCCGAGCTGATCGAGAACGGCACGAGCTTCTCGCCACCGGACACCCAGGTGTTCGTCAGCGCGACGAAGGTGGCCAAGGGCCTGGCCATCCACGTCGAGGACCACGGTCTCGGCGTGCCGCCGGACAAAATGGCGCACGCGAACGAGCTGCTCGCGCACCCGCCCAAGCTGGACATGACGTCCCTGGGCGAGGACCCGCGCCTCGGCCACTTCGTGGTGGCCCGGCTCGCCGAACGGCACAAGATCAAGGTGGAGCTGCGCGAGTCGGTCTACGGCGGCACGCTCGTCATCGTCCTGCTGCCTGTGGCCCTGCTGGAGGAGCACGCGTCGCCGGTCCTGGACCAGCTCCAGTCGGCGGCCGCGTCGGCGGCCAACCTCGCACTGGACGGCAAGTCCCCGCAGGCCGCCCCAGGCGTCGAAGACCGAGCACTCGCGGACGCCGTCGTGGCGGCATCGGTCAGTGCGGCCGCGTCGGCGGGCAGCGGTGCGGACATGCTCGGCCACTCCCGTCTTCCAGACCACAGCGGCTTCCCCGAGTACGGAGGTGCAGGTCTGTTGCCACCCGCGTTGGACCACCCCGTACCGCCTGCCGAGCCGGACCGGTGGGCCCCGGCCCAGGAGGCTCCGGCTCCACCCGCGCACGCCGGGCCGCACCTGGCGGCTCCCGGCGAGCATTCCGGGTACCCCCAGCCGCAGGCGACGGCCCCCGGCGCACAGTCGGATCATCCCGGGCCACGGGCCGGACACGGCGAACCGCAGGCGGGGCCGATGCCCGGCCCCGAGCCTGGGCGCGCCGCGCAGGCCGGGCAGGTGCCTGCAACCGATGCCACCGGGGCATTGACGACCCCTCGGGTGCTGCCCCAGCGGAGACGTGGTGCCAGCCTTGCGCAGCAACTGCGCAGGGAGGCGGCACAGAACACGGACGGGCCCGAGGGCGGGGAGGACAACGGCGTCATCTCCCCGGAGGCGTCGGCCAGCACGATGATGGCCATTCAGCAGGGGCTGCGGCGGGCCCAGATGTCCGACACGGACGGGCCGCTCGGCACGGACACCCGGCCGACGGACCCCAGGGACCCCGGTGCCAACCAACTGTGAGGGAACGTTACGCAATGAATGAGCAGGTACAACCCGGTCCGCAGCTGGACTGGCTCCTCGACGGCCTGGTGGACCGCATCCCCGAGATCCGCTGCGCCATCGTGCTGTCCGGGGACGGCCTCCTCATCGGCAAGTCGAAGGACCTCAACCGGGACGACGCCGAGCACCTGTCCGCGGTGGGTTCGGGCATGCACAGCCTGGCCCGGGGCGCGGCACGTCAGTTTCACGGCGGCCGGGTCCAGCAGACGGTCATCCAGATGGAGAGGGCCTTCCTGTTCGTCACGGCCGCGGGCAGCGGTGCTCGACTGGCCGCGATCGCCACGGAGGAAGTGGACGTCGGGATGATGGCGTACGAGATGGGCACGCTCGTCAAGCAGGTCGGCCAGTACTTGAGTGCCGCGCCCCGCGTGCAGACGCCTTCAGGCGGTCATATTCAGGATGCGTGATCCGCGATGGCTCGACGGTGCGGAGGCCGGGCGTCACTTGCGGCCGTACGCCATCACGGGCGGGCGTACCCGCCACAGTCAGCACACCTTCACACTGATCACGTTGGTCGTCTCACGATCCGCACATGAGGTCTCGCACGAGGATCTGGAGCCGGAGGCGGCCCAGATCCTCGACCTGTGCCGGGATCGCGCGGTGGCGGTCGCCGAGATCGCCGCACATCTGGACCTGCCGGTGAGCGTGGTGAAGATCCTCTGCGGAGATCTCCTCAACGCCTCGCTCATCATCGTCCAGTCGCCGCCCGGGCAGGACGACCAGCCGACGGTGGAACTCATCGAAAGGGTGATGGATGGTATCCGTCAGCTCTGAGCCGGTCATGCCGACCGCGCTGAAGATCCTCATCGCGGGAGGCTTCGGCGTGGGCAAGACCACCATGGTGGGCTCGGTGAGCGAGGTCCCCCCGTTGGAGACCGAGGAACGCATGACCGCGGTAAGCCTCGGAGTGGACGACCTGTCCGGGGTCGAGGGCAAGTCGTCGACGACGGTCGCCATGGACTTCGGCCGGATCACCATCGCCCCCGAGCTGGTGCTCTACCTGTTCGGCACGCCCGGTCAGGACCGGTTCTGGTTCATGTGGGACGACCTGGCGGCGGGCGCCCTGGCCGCCGTCGTCCTCGCGGACACGCGCCGTCTGGACGCCTCCTTCGCGTCGATCGACTTCTTCGAGGCGCGGGACATCCCGTTCGCGGTGGGGGTCAACTGCTTCAACGGGCAGCGGGAGTGCACGGCCGAGCAAGTGCGAGCGGCGCTGGACCTCGACATGTCGACGCCTGTCATGCTGTGCGACGTACGCAGCCGCAGCTCCAGCAAGAATGTGCTGCTCGCGGTGCTGGAGGCGGCACGGGCCCAGGCGGCCGCACGCCTGACCTCACTGGCCGAGCGCTGACCGGCACCTGCCGGCCCGCCGCGTCGGCGTGCCCCGAGGAAGAGTGCGGGGGCCGCCGAAGCTCGGGCTGAGGGCCTGCGGTTTCAGGTCGACGCTTCGGCGAGTGCCGGGCCTCATTGCTATGGCCGCGCGCGGTGGCTGTGCCCGGCCCTCAGCCAGCCAGTGCAGTAAACCAACAACCGGGGGCCGAAAGCTGCCCACGGCCGAGGAGATCTCGCTCACATCTGGCACCTCTCGGCGATGTCGACGGTGAGCGGAAGCGGCGGTCACCTTCAGCGACGGGCAGATCGCCCAGTGTCGCCGCCGCAGCGCCGGTGACGCACCAGAGGCCCGCGAGAGCCTCGATCCGTGGGTGGGCGCCGGCAGCGGCGGTTGGCCCGAGTGGCTGCCGCATGCCCGCCGCGTCCGGCGGAGTGATTCCTGTGTGTCACTCGGGCGCAGGGCAATGTGCCGCCCGAGAACGGCGGCGTCTGTCCGCTACCGTCCAGTGACGCCGGCAGTCGCAGGTACCGGTACCGGTCCTGTCCGGGAAGTCACGAGGAGTTGAGCGTCCATGGCGCAGTGCGAGGTCTGCGGCAACGACTACGAGATGTCTTTCGAGGTGCACGCCAAAGGTGCGGTCCACACCTTCGACAGCATCGAGTGCGCCGCGCAGAGAATGGCGCCGATCTGCGAGAACTGCCAATGCCGCATCCTCGGTCACGGCCTCCAGTCCGACGGGCAGTTCTTCTGCTGCGCGCACTGCGCCCGTCAGCAGGGCAAGGCGGAGCTCGTCGACCACGCCTGACCCGCGCCACCGGCGGTCGCACTCCTACCCGCAGCCGTCCGGACCCAGGGCCCAACGGCATCGCGGCCCCGCCCGCCCTGTGCGCGCGTCGGCCCTCTACGGCTGAACGACGGGACACCGCCGACAGCGGCGCTGCCCCCATGGTCAGCCGCCCTCACCCGTGGCTTCAGGACCACGCCGGCTCGCCGCCGGGACTCTGTTCGTCACCGTCCTGCAGCCACTGACGGCATCCGCGACGAGCAGCGAGGCGTTCCGGTGCTCGCCGATCCGCTGCTGGTCAAGGACTGGTGGCTGGTCCGGCCGCTGCGGCTGCCGAACTGGCGGACGCTGGGCGGGTGGCCGTGCAGCCGACCGGCTGGACGGCGCCTCGCTGCCCGCCGACCGGGCGGCAGGCGTGCGGCCTCTTCCGGCTGTCCCGCCCGACGGATGCGGGCCACTCACCGATCCGGACGTGCTCGCCGCCGCCCCTGGGATGCCGATGTCCTGCGGGGGTCCCAGACGCGGAAGACGCGCGCTTCCACGCCCTGGCCCTCTTCCCGCCGAGCCGGCTCAGCCGACCGCCACAACCTGGGCCGAGCATGCCCACAAGGACACCCGGAATGACGGAGCGTCAGCAGCCCCACGCCCATTGCGCGCAGGCGATCATCACATTTTCGGCATGTCGCTTATGGCATGAATTGCCACTGTCTGTACTTTCGTGCACGCATCGGCTCACAGCCGGCGTCTCTCAGACAGGAGAAGTGAGATGGATTACCGTTCCACCGCCGTCACCACCGCGATCGCGACCGGTGCAGCGATGGTGGCCTCCGGCATCACCTACGCCTCTACAGCCTCCGAGCCCATGCAGGCCGCCTCGGTGCAGCAGGCGGTCACGGCCACCGCGCCCCAGAGCGACAGGGGCGACAGGGGCGACGGCAACGAGGGCCGGCGCAGACGGGGCTACGGATTCGAGCACGAGGGCAGGATCCACATCAACGAGCGGGACTACGCCGCCTTCCAGGGCGGCTGCGTCACCGTGGTCAGCGGCCTCGGCGCCACCAGCCTCAACATCCGCAATGACAGCCGCAGGACCGTCGAGGTCTTCGACGGGGCCAACTGCGACAACGGCGCCCCCATCACCACCGTCGGCCCCCACAGCACCGCCTACGGGGTCACCCCCGCGGTGGTCGACGGCATCATCGTCACCAACGGTGTGGTGGGCAGCTTCAGGGTCGTCGGCCATGAGTACGAGATCCACTCCGAGGACACGTGACCGAGTCACTCGCGACGCGGCGAAGTCGTCGCCGGCGAAATGCGCAAGGACCCGCAGGAGATGTGCCGCGGGACGCGCGAGGCGGACCGGGATGGCGGAGGGCAGCCGCCGGCGCGCGGTGAGTGGTCGCGTCGGACGGCCCTGACCGTCAGGCGTAGATCCGGGACAGGATCTCGCGCCGTGTCACCTGGTCCGCTCCGGGATACACCACCACCACCGGAATGCCGCTCGGGTCGCGCCCTTCCACCAGGGAGAATCCACCGGACGTCCGCGCGGTCGAGGCGATGTGGGACGACCAGCCCTTGAGCACCCGCTCGCACCGACGGAGATCGTCGAATCCGGCGGCCACCCAGACCACGTACTGAACCCCGACGGAACCGACGAAGTGCTCGGCGTTGGCGCCGACGTCGCGCAGGTACAGTTGGACGTCGTCCGTGCCCACGAGGAGGGTCGCGGTGGCCGAACGAACCGTGACCTTCATCAACAGCAACTCACGGTAGAAGTCCACACAGCGCTCAAGGTCGCGAACGAACAACACCACCGATCCCAGCACCGGTCCTCGGGGCGTCGTCGGCGCATCAGCCGATTGCGCTGCCTCGGCGGCAGGCCCCTTCTCTTGGTCGTTGTCCACCGAGACTTCCGCTCCTTCGTGCCCCCTTCTGGTCAGGGCGTGTCACTTGCCGGGACGGCTCGAGCCGGGTCACCGGAACGTAGCCGGCCTGCGGGGCGATCAGGCCCACGACGCTGCAGCGGCCGCTGACCCTGACGACCGTAAGACGTCTGCTGCGCGTGCCGTGGGCTCTCCGATCGGCGTGTCGCCAACCACACCGGATCGGGCGGGGGTCACCCGACCGGCCATGCGGACCCTCGCGGATGCAGCCGATGGCGGTGAGCCCGCGCCCCCTCCTGCGCCGGCCCGGGAGGCCCCTCCCCCTGTCAGCGACCCGGCCGCAGGGCAGGGGAAGTTCGGTGGTCAGGGCAGCAGCAGCGCCCTGACGACAAGGGCGAGGTAGGTCCCCAGGACGAAACCCATCGCCGTCGGCAGCGGCCAGCCGCCGCGGCGCGCGGCGAGGAACCGACGGGTTCCCCAGGCGGGAAGGGCCGCCGTCAGGCAGGGCAGCAGCCCGAGCGGGCCGTCCGGCGCGAACAGCAGGACCTGGCAGCCCACCGCCCCGGCCGCGAGGCCCGCGGCGATCGCCGCGCTGGGCCTGGGGCCGAGGTCGGCCGAGTACAGTCGGGCACCAGGCTCCGCCTCCCACGCCGTCTTGCGGGCGACCTCGAAGTGCAGGAACACACAGGCGCACAGCGCGAGCAGCACCGCCCCGTGCCAGTCGGCGGTGACCGTCCCGGCGACGACCAGCGACCCGTACACGTAGGCGCCGAGCAGCACCTGCACCGGATAGGTGACCGCGAGGTTGAGCAGCTGCCGGTCGCGTACGGCCGGCGACAGTCGCTCCAGGGCGGCAAGGAACAGTCCGTAACCGAGGGCCGCGAGGGCCAGCAGGACGGCCGTCGCCGACTGGGTGGCGTTCAGGGCCGCCACCACCGCGGTGATCGCGGCCATGGCCCCGCGGAGTTCGGTGACGGTGATCGCGCCCGTGACGAGCGGCCGGTCCGGATGGTGCACGCGGTCGTACTCGAAGTCCTTCTCCTCGTCCAGCATTCGCAGGAACAGCAGCACCAGTACGACGCTGACGCACCGCACCCAGGTGGCGCCGGACGGGCGCCAGGACGCGCCGGTCAGTGCCACCGCGGAGCCCTCCAGGGCGAGGACCCACAGGATTCCGTAGGTGGCGTAGACGTGGGGCCGGAACCTGCTCAGCAGGAAACGGCCCAGCCTGCCCGGTACTTGGGGCACGGCGGCGGTGGTCACGAGGGTGTCCCCCTGTACGGATTCGTGCGGTGGTGTGGTGGTTGTGCCCGGGTTCAGGCGCTCCTGTGTGTCACCGAACCCGCGGAGACGCCTGCCAGGTCGGCCGTGTTCCGGTCGGCGAACCTGATCCGGGCCTCGGCGGCCAGAGTTCCGGGCTGGTGCAGAGTGCACTCGATGTCGGCGCCGTGCAGGACGGGAGTGGTCCTGCACACCAGGGGCAGGTCCATCTCGGCGAAGCAGCGGAACCGCGCCGCCAGACCGACCGGCAGCGCCGTGGGCGTGTGCACCGTGCCCGCGGCGACGGCGGCGGTCACGGCCAGTTGCCGGAATGCCTCCAGCTCCAGCATCCCGGGCACATGGTCGACCCAGTGGTCGTACAGGATCGGGTGCGCGGTCTCGGCGACCAGGCGTGCCGTGTACATACCGTCGGCCGAGGTGCACGCGGGGGAGATGACCGTGTTGGCGGGGTCACGCCGGCCGACACGTGCGGGATCGATGCGCGGTCCGGGCAGTGCGACGGGGGTTCGGGGCAGGCCGAGGGCACCGCGCTGCCGGGCCCGCATGCGTGTCCAGTCCTGCGGCCGCATCCAGGAATAGTCGATGCGGGCGAGCAAGGCCTCCCGTGTGCCGATGGACGCGGTGAAACGCAGCCGCAGGCCCGTCACCCCGGACCGGCTCCGGAACCGATGCTCGATACGGGCGCCGATGACGGTCTCGGTCGGAGTGTCACCGGACGCCAGGGCAGCCGGGTCCGGCACCTCGAACTCGACGGTGCGCAGCAGGAACTTATGGCCCAGCGGGACGTCGAGGTAGCGGTGGGCCACCACGAAGATGCCCTGCCTGCACGCCTCCAGCAACAACAGCGGGTCGTGGTGGGTGCGCGGGCCGAGGGTGTCGTCGTAGAAGGCGTGGAGGCGGGGGAGCTGCGCGGCGAGCAGCATCTCGTCCTCGCCGTGGCGCTCCGAGTCGGTCAGGAAGACCTCCGCGACGGAAGCGCGGTGCACGAGCTCCTTGGCAAGTGTCCGGGCGAACTGCATGGGCCGCTCCTCAGGTCAGGGCGCCGCGGGCGGCGTCCAGGTGGCGGCGCCACGCGTCCACGCCGGACCCGTCCAGCACCGGGCTGCGGCCCGGCTGTCGCATGGGCAGCACCTTGGATCCGACGATGACGGTGTCCCACGGGTCGAGGTCGATCCCGTGCTCCCAGGCCGATTCCAGAAGGCCACGCGGTGTGGCGGTCGGGTCGGCGCCGCCGTGTCGGGAAACGGCATCGCGCAGCCTTCCCACCGCGGGGTCGAAGTCGAGTTCACGGGGCTTGGTGGCCGCATACAGCCGGTCGACCAGCTCCAGGGCGTAGGCAGTGCGGTCCTCGTCCGCCAGCGCGCAGCGGAAGAGGCGGTCGCGCCCGGCGTCGCCGAAGTGCACGGCCAACTCCCGTAAGACGTCGGCGGGTTCGTCGGGGGTGTGCACCAGGTTGAGCAGATAGCTGTAGCGGCCCAGGAGGTGGCGGAGCTGGCCGGGTTCCCGGGCGTCCGGGTCCGTGGGCCCCTTGAGCCGGGTGATGTCGACCGAGGCCGGGACGTCGAGCTCGTGATCGGGACGGACGAGCAGGACGAGGGCGTCGGCGTCCTCCAGGAAGAGCGCGGCGAGCCTCCGACGGTAGGGGGTGGCCAGGTTCCACTGGAAGTACCACAGGGAGCGGATCATGGTTCGGGTCAGGTGCGTGACCGCGGCGCCGACGATCCGGAAGCCCTGCTCGGTCAGCCACTGCACGGCCGTGTCCAGCCTGCGGGCCACTACGGCGTCCGGTTTCAGCAGCAGCGCGGCATGGCGGTGGGCGAAGCCGGTGACGTCGTCGGTGAGGGCGGCGAGCTGTTCGTAGCTCTCCTGGTAGTAGGTGTCCGCGCCGTACAGCCGCTGTTTGTCCGGGTGGCAGGCCAGCAGCGGTGAGACCGGAATGCCGTGCACGGACTCGGCGAGGCGGGGATGGGTCGTCAAGGGGTACTCCCGTCGGTTCGGGCTGTGGTCGGCGCGGGCCCTAGGTAACCGGTCCTGAGGCACTGATCGAGGAGGCGGCGCAAGTAGGGCCGTCCGCCCGCGGGCGCCGGACGGCCGCTGAAGCCGGCGGCCTGTGTGGCGTCGAAATGGATGCGCCGCCGGAAGTAGGGGTCGTAGAAGGAGATCACCCGCTCGTAGTAGGGGCGTTCACGGTCCGACAGGGCCGATGCGGAGAAGGCGGACGGCGGGACGAACCTGGGCACCTGTAAGGACGGGTACTCGGCGATGACGTCGGAGAAGTCCCGCAGGGTCAGCTCCTGACCGACGGCGTGCAGGGTGAGGCCTTCGGCGTCCTCGAAGCGGGTGGCGGCCTCGGTCACCAGGTCGGCGACGCGGTCGACGGGGACCAGGTCGAGGGCGGCGTCGTAGTGGCCGGGCACGGTGCGCACCAGGCCCCTGGTGAGGATCTTGAGTACGGGGTAGATGGTCTTGAAGTCGCGGACGCGGCCGGTGCGGGAGGCGCCGGCGACGATGCTCGGGCGTACCACCGCCACCGGCAGGCGCTCACCGGCGGCCTTGCGGACCATGGTCTCGGCGGTCAGTTTGCTCTTCTCGTAGTCGTTGCCGGGGTCTTGGCCGACATCGAGTTCGTCCTCGCGAGCTGTGCCCTCGCGTTCCCCGCACACATAGGCGGTACTGACGTGCACGAGCGGGGTACGGCGGGCGAGGGCGAGGTCCAGGACGTGCCGGGTTCCGGCGACGTTGACGCTCTCGTACCGCTCTTCGGGCAGGCCGAAGTCGGTGACGGCGGCACAGTGCACGATCCGGTCGGCGGTCGCGACGAGGCGCCGGTCGTCGTGGGTGAGTCCGAGCCCGGGACGGTTGACGTCGCCGGTGATCCCGGTGAGGGTGCCGGGGCCGGGGGTGAGCCTTCTGCCGTCGTTACGGACGATGTCGCCGTTGCGGTGCAGGAGCGCCAGCACGGTGTGGCCCCCGGCGGTGAGCCGGGCGGTCACCTCCGCGCCGAGCAGACCGCTGGCACCGGTCACCAGCACCGTCATCGTGTCGGCCATCAGTCGGTCCTCCAGGGGATGCCTGTGGTCGGGAGCGGGCGGGCTGCCGGGAGTCGGCGTGCCGTCGTGGTGCGGCATGTGGTGCGGACGGGCGCGCGGTCGGGTGTCGTGCGGCGGGCCCTCACGCGGCCTGGTGCGGCTGGGCACCATGGCCGGCGAGCAGGTCGCGGGCCTCCTCGATGGGCAGTTCGGCGTCGAGATATGCGCCGATGCGCAGCCAGTCGTAGCCGAGTTGCAGGGTGGCCCGCCAGGTGTCGGCGGAGTCGAAGGAGGAGGGGAAGGCCTCGGCGCCGGCCGTGTCCCGCACCAGGGCCACATAGGCGCGCAGCTCCGCGAGGAGGTCGTCGCCGCGCTCCGCCGAGTCGACGGTGCGCCGCAGCAGTTCCTCGGCGCGCGCCCGGATCGGCCGGACGGCGGGCGGCAGCAGGTCGATACGGCGTACCAAGTCGGGGTCCGCCGGCAGGGGGTGGACGCCGTACGCGCTGAACAGTCCGCGCAGCGCCGCGTGCACGGCACGGCGCGCGGCGAGTTCGGCGACCCGCCACTGACCGCGCTGGAGGGCGCCGGTCAGGTCCTCGATGGCGTTCTCGACGACCACGTTGGACCACACCAGGGCCATGGCGGCGGCGGCGAACCGATCGGCGGGCAGCGGCACCAGGTCGATGGCGTGGGGCCCGCTGACGGCCGCGCCGCGCACCGACAACGGCGGCTGCACGGTGGACGGCGGCGGAGTGACGGGACCGGGCGGCGCCGCGAGCGGCAGCGACGGGGTGACCGTGCCGCCACCCTTCCACGCCAGTCGGATCAGCCCGTAGCGCAGGAACGCGGCCAGCCGCGGGCCGGCGTCGACGACGCCGGTGTCCGCGATCGCCGCCAGAACCTGGGGCAGCGGCCGCCCCAGGACGAGGGAGCGCCAGACGGCTGCGGCTCGGTCGCCCAGGGCGAACACCTCCCGGCGCCCGCGGATGACATGGACCCGCTCACCGGTCGACCAGGTGGTCACCCCGGCGACGCGTTCGACGGTGAGCCGTTCGGGTCGCCAGGGGACCCCGGTCAGACCGAGGTCTGCTACGAAGGCGAGACACGCGGCCAGATGGTCGCGGACGGCGTCGGCGTTGCCTGGTGCGGGGACGGCGGCTGCCAGTTCCCAATACCGGTCGCGCACGTCCGGCCGGTCGGTCCGGTCCAGCTGCAAGGACAGCCACTTGGGTTCCAGGTAGGTCTCGCCCCGGCCGGCCGCCCAGGACTTGACCGTCTGCACGAGTCCGGCGCGGGTCCAGTCGACCACCTCGTCGGTGTCGCCGAGGCTCAGCAGCGCCATCGCGTGCCGGAGGGACTGCCGGGCCCGGTGCGCCCACCAGTCGGCGGCGATACGGCGGAACAGCTCGACGGGCAGCGTCGCCTTGACCTCGTCGACCAGGGCGTGCCCGCGCAGCGGGTGGCTGTGCAGCAGCCGCTGGCAGCGGTTGAGCAGGTCCTCGGAGAGCCGTCCGGGCCGTTTGGCCCCCTTCTCCAGGCTGCGGAACTGGTCGGCGAGTTGACGCACCGACCGGGTACGGATCTCCACGCGGCGGCCGTCCACGAAGAGCAGCGACGGCATGGTCGGCAGGTCGTCCTCGGAGCGGCCGATGAGCAGGAAGTCGATGTCGGAGGACGGGTTGCCGAACCCCTCCGCGATGGAGCCTTCGAGCGCCACGGCCCACTCGGTGCCCCGGGGCAGTTCGGCGAGGGACTTGTCGAGCAGGCCTTGCAGTTGCTCCTCGGTGAGGATCACTGAGGTGTCTCCGTCCTACGGGTGTCCGGGGTCGCGGTCGGGCCGTCGTCGGGCGGGTCGGTGAGTACCGTGACCGTCCCGGCGGCGCCGTCGACGCGGACGAGGGTGCCGGTGCGGATCTCGGTGGTGGCGTCCTTTACCTGGACCACGGTCGGGATGCCCAGCTCCCGCGCCACGACGGCGACATGGGTCAGCGGGCTGCCACGTTCGATCACCAGCGCGGCGGCCGAGGGCAGCGCGACCACCCAGCCGGGGTCGGTGCGGTAGGTGAGCAGGATGCCGCCACCGATGTCGCGCGGCGTGTCGGTGACGACGGCAGGCCCTTCGGCGATGCCGGGGCAGCAGGGTGTGCCGCGCAGTTCGCGGGCACCGCTGCGGGCGACCGGCCCGCTGGTCCAGCCTGCCCGCTCCAGGTTGCCCGACCAGTACGGGGCACCGCGGGTGGTGAAGCGTGAGGGGGCGTGCAGCGCGGTATCGGCGGCGAGTTGCCTGCGCCGCAGCGCGGCCAGTTCCTTCAGCTCGGTGTGCGCGATCATGCCCTCGAAGGCGCCCCGTAACTCTTCCAGGCGCAGCATGAACACGTCGTCCCAGGCGTCGATGGCCCCCGAGCGCGCCAGGTCGCGGCCCATCGCGCGCAGCATGCGTTTGGCCGCGCCGAAGGCGCGGGTGCGGCAGAACCTGAGCCGCTCCCGGTCGGCGAGCGCCGCCCGGGCCTTGCCCCGCACCCGCTCGTACACCCAGCGGCGGGGGCCGTGCAGGTGTTGGCCGAGGTAGGCGTCGGCCTCGCCGCCGCGGTCCCCCGTGCCGCCACCCGTAGTGCCCGGCAGCGCCTCCCGCAGCAGGGTGAACAGTCCTGCCGGGTTCTCGTGCAGGTCGGGCACCTCCAGCTTGAGTTCGTCGGGGCTGCGGTAGCCGTACTCGGCGACGTACGCGTCGACGGCGGCCAGGAACTCGCTGTGGCCGGCGTCGCGGAGGGCCCGGTAGGCGTCGGCGTCCGGGGTGCGCTCCAGAAGGTTCCGGACCTCGGCGTCGGCACGCGCCTTCGCGGCCAACCCGGCCAGCGCCCGCACCGGTTCGGCGGATTCGATGTCGCCGCCGGGGGCGGCCGCGGCCCAGGTGAACCACTCGGGGGCGTGGGGCAACCATCTGCGGGTGAGCAGGGCCAGCAGGCCGATGGAGAGCAGGACCGTGGCATCCAGGGCCTGCATCGGGCCCCATTTCTCGATGAGTTCCCGCTGCAATCGACGGAAGCGACGGTAGGTGTCGTCACCGGGCAGCGCGTCGTAATCGACATTGTTGAAGGTCGCGTACGAACGGTAGAAGTCCCGGTGGAAGGTCTCCACGGATTTGTGAATGGTCAGGAATCTTCTGGCGAAGATCAGCGCGCGGCCCACTCGCGAACACCGGCCGCGCAGCCCGGTCCGGGGCGTGAAGGGATGAAGTGCGTCGGCTGTCTCATCGGATATGGTCTCCGCCACCCCCAGGGATTTCTCCAGAACTCGGCGGTTGAGCGGGTACAACGGCGCCAGGCGCACCATGCGGTACCAGTGGTGGAGGTTGTAGTAGACCCGTCCATGGACGTAGCCGAGCAGGTGCGGGGTCCACTCCTGCACTTCGCGCAGTTCCTCGCCCCTGACGCCCAGTGCGCGGGCGTAGCTCTCGTACACCTTGGCGTAGGTGTCGGCGGCGAAGCTGTAGGTGAGGGGGGAGACGACACCGCTGAAGCTCTCGACGATGTTGGAGTTGTCCCAGACCCGCAGCTCCCCCTCGGGCTCCGGAGCGGTGCGGGGCGCCGGAGCGACGCTGGTGACGGGGCGGCTCTGCAGGACCCACAGGGCGCCGTCGGCCATCGCCCACTCGATGTCCTGCGGGGCACCGTAGAGTTCCGTGGCGCGCACCCCGACGACGTGCAGCCGGGCCAGGTCGTCGGCGGTGAGGCACAGTGACCTACGGTCCTCGTCGTCGACCGGCGACACCTGACAGCCGGGTCCGGTGCCCGCGTCGTAGCGCTCCTGCTTGTCGCCTGTCACCGTGCTCAACGGCTCGCCGGTGGTGGCGTCCAGGACGACGGTGTCGGCGTCGACCGCGCCGCGGACCAGCCCCTCCCCCAGTCCATGGACGGCGCTGACCACATGGCGGTCCGTACGGCCGGTCGTCGGATCGGCGGTGAACAACACGCCACTGCGCTCGGCGGGCACCATGCGCTGGATGACGACGGCCACGCCACCGGCATCGGGCGGCAGTCCGCGCAGCGCGCGGTAGCGCAGGGAGCGTTCCGAGAATCCGGAGGCCCAGCAGCGGCGGACATGCGCGGTGACCTCATCGAGCCCGGAGACGTTGAGGAAGCTGTCGTACTGGCCGGCGAAGGAGTGCTGCCGGCCGTCCTCCTCCGCGCCGGACGAGCGGACGGCCACCAGGCCGCCGCCCACCTGCCGGTAGGCCGAGGCGATGGCCGCGGCGACGTGCTCGTCGAGGGACGCGGCCTCGATCCGACGGGTGATCTCGTCGGCGACCTGCCCGGCCGCGCTGTCCCAACCATCGGCAAGCAGGTCTCCCAGGTGCTCGTCCAGTCCGCCGCAGCGGCAGAATTCCGCGAAAACGTCGAGGCCGAGCACCGACCAGCTCGGTACTTGAAAACCGGACGCGGTCAGGAGGTGGAGGTTTCTACCTTTTCCACCTGCCCATTCGGCGATCAGGGAATCCTCGCTGGAAGATGTGAGGACGTGAAGGACCCGGTGATCGGATCCTGTGGTGAGCGGCAACTCGTTTCCCTTCGAAGGACTCTTACTCAACCTCACCGAGATGTTTCACAGCGTGACCGGTCAAAACCCGCAGGGTGGCCGCGGCTGCCGTTTTAACTGAATATCGACGGTCGATCCCCGGTCGATCTCCGATAGTTCACCGTCGAATCAGGACCATCGGCAGGATCTCCCGACCCACAGGACCGGCCGGTCCACTGCGATTTCCGCCCGCCTCCGGAAGCGTGGCCGACAGCAAGGAACCCGGACAGCAGGCAACTGACACCGGTGGCGGCGTCCACTCCCGCTGGCCGAAGATGACCGGCACGGCGGGCTTGGAGTGGCTTCGGGGGGTGGGCGTCGGCGTATCGGATCGATCGCGATCGATCATGGCCACGCAGATCACCCGGAGGAGGCCGGGCCAGGACCAGAGATCGAGGAAGTGGCACCGGACGCTCCGACGAAGCTGCCGTGACGAGCGTGGGCAGTGCGATGTCGCCCATGCCGCAGCAGGATCCGCCATCGTCGTTTGTCCTGATATGCAGGGGTTACCCGCCCAGTAGACAGTGGACGGCCGGTGCGGAAAGGAGGCAGTCTCGTGAGCAGCGCGACGATGGAACGCCAGGAAGCGGCGAAGCTGCCGGAAGGCGACGTGGTCCGCATTCTGCTGGAGCAGCACGCCCGGATCCGCGATCTCTTCGCAGACGTCAAGAGCGCGCAGGGCGAGCAGAAGAAGCAGGCGTTCGACCAGCTGAGGGCCCTGCTTGCGGTGCACGAGACCGCGGAGGAGATGATCGTCCGGCCTGCGGCGAAGAAGACGGCCGGCGAGAAGGAGGCCGAGGCCCGCAACCGTGAAGAGGAGGAAGCCAACCAGGTCCTCGCCGAGCTGGAGAAGATGGACATCCCCGGCGCGGAGTTCGACGCCAGGATCGCCGCCTTCGAGAAGTCTGTGATCGACCACGCCGAGCACGAGGAGCAGGAGGAGTTCCCCGCACTGCGCGAAGGGTGCACCGAGGACGAGCTCCAGCGCATGGGCACCAGGCTCAAGCTGACCGAGAAGTTGGCACCGACTCACCCGCATCCGACTGCGGCCGGATCGCCCGCCGCCCAGTGGATGACCGGTCCCTTTGCCTCCATGGTCGACCGGGTGAAGGACGCTCTGAGCAGCTGATCGCCCGACAGCGTCCGAAGCGTCGACCTCGGACGGGCCCGCTCCGATGGGGGCGGGCCCGCTCCGAAGGGGTCGGGTCCGCTCCGAGGGGGTCGGGTCCGCTCCGAGGGGGTCGGGTCCGCTCCGAGGGGGTCGGGTCCGCTCCGAGGGGGTCGGGTCCGCTCAGAAGGCGGCGGGGGCGTCGTCCCGCGCGGCGGTCACTCTCGCTCGCTGCCCATGACGGTATGGGCGAGCCGATCCTCCAGGCCCAGCTTGTTCACCTCGGCAAGGAAGTCCGTCAGCGGCGAGCGCATCACTGTGCAGTCCTCGCAATGGAGGGCGGGCAGGAGCAGCCGCGGTCGCAGACGGCGGGCCGCTCGGCTCCCCTGCGCGCCGTCCATGGTCACTGCGGGCAGCCCGGCGTCGCGGGCGGGTACGGCCCCCGCCGGGCGGGGGGACAGTCGTGCGCAGCACGATGATCACGAATCGGCACGAGGAACACGAATCCGTAGACCTCGTCCCCGCGCCGCGTGTCCCCCGGCACGCGGGGACGTGAGATGACCGCGTCGGTACGCAGGACGCGAGGTCGACCCATTGGACGGGCAGGGCCTCAACGGCCCATAGGCGGGTCACACCCCACATGATTGCGCACGCCTGCAAATGCGAGTCACCGCAGTCGTCGTTTGCTCTTATAGCGCGTCTGCAACTATTGTGGCCGCTCGTTAGCGCCTTACGCAATCACTTGGAAGGTCTCTCCCATGCCCCTCGCGCTCCTGGCCCTGGCCATCGGGGCCTTCGGGATCGGCACCACCGAATTCGTGATCATGGGCGTCCTGCCCCAGGTCGCGAACGACTTCGGCGTGTCCATCCCCACCGCCGGCTGGCTGGTGACCGGCTACGCGCTCGGTGTCGTCCTCGGCGCCCCACTGCTGACCGTGCTGGGCACCAAGGTCTCCCGCAAGAAGATGCTCATGTTCCTCATGGCGCTCTTCGTCATCGGCAACGCCCTGTCCGCCGCGGCCCCTGTCTTCGGCGTCATGCTCATCGGCCGGGTCGTCGCTTCCCTGGCACACGGCGCGTTCTTCGGCATCGGCTCGGTCGTCGCCGCCGACCTCGTCGCCCCGGAGAAGAAGGCCTCGGCCATCTCCCTGATGTTCATGGGCCTGACCATCGCGAACATCGTCGGCGTGCCCGGCGGCACCTACATCGGGCAAGCGGCCGGCTGGCGCATCACCTTCGTCGGCGTCGCCGCGCTCGGCATCGTCGGCTTCCTCGGCGTGGCCAGGCTCGTGCCCGACATGGGCAGGCCCGAGACGGACAACATACGCGGCGAGTTCGCCGCCTTCCGCAATGTGCAGGTCTGGCTCGCCATGGCGATGACGGTGCTCGGGTACGGCGGTGTGTTCGCCGCGATCACCTACATCACGCCGATGATGACCGAGGCCGCCGGCTACACCGAGGGCGCCGTCACCTGGCTGCTGGTGCTGTTCGGCGTCGGCATGTTCGTGGGCAACCTGCTCGGCGGCCGCTTCGCCGACCGTGCCCTGATGCCGATGCTGTTCACCTCACTGGGCGCCCTCGCACTGGCCCTGCTGCTGTTCACCGCGACCGCCCACGACAAGGTCCTCGCCGCGATCACCCTGACGCTGATCGGCGCCCTGGGCTTCTCCACCGTGCCGCCGCTGCAGAAGTGGGTGCTCGACCAGGCCTCCGCCGCCCCCACCCTCGCCTCCGCCGCCAACATCGGCGCGTTCAACCTCGGCAACGCCCTCGCGGCCTGGCTCGGCGGCCTCGTCATCGCCGCCGGACTCGGCTACACCGCCCCGAACTGGGTCGGCGCGCTGCTCTCCGGAGCCGCCCTGGTGCTGTCGTTCCTCGCCGCCTTCCTCGACCGCCGCACCCGCACCCGGGCCCCCGCCGGCGTCGTCACGGCCTCCGAGAAGGCCGGGCAGGCACCCGCCGGCCTCGCCCACTGACCTGCCGACCGGCCCGATCCGACCACACTGACGAATCTTCACGCCGTCACGAACCAAGGGAGCCATACGCCATGAGCACGACCACCGCCACCGCCGCGGTCACCCCGCTGACCACTGCCGACGCCGAGATCCTTCTCGCGGCCGCCTGGCGCGCCGCCGAGGCCGCCGACGTCGCGGTCAGCGTCACCATCGTGGACGCGGGCGGCCACCTGATCGCCTTCCGCCGCGACGACCAGGCCCTCCTCATCTCCGGTGAGACCAGCACCCGCAAGGCCTACACCGCCCTCCAGCCCGACACCGCCACCGCCGACCTCGTCGACGCGGTCAAGCCCGACGGGCCCTTCCACAGCCTGGCCACCGCCCTGGACCGGCCGCTGCTGTTCATCGCCGGCGGCATCCCGGTCCGCCGCGACGGCCGCCTCATCGGCGCCATCGGCGTCGGAGGCGGCGCCCCCGAGCAGGACCACGCCTTCGCCGCCGCAGCCCTCGCCACCCTCGGCTGACCTACCTTCATGCGGGGCAACCCTGCGCTGCACCCGATCGCCCGGCGCCCGGCAGTGCAGGGTGCCCGCGGAACAGCGGCACCTGCCGCCCACGGGGCTGTTCCGGCTCGCGAGGGAAGGTCGGCCCCTCCCCCGCGAGCCCTCCGGCGCCTGGCCGTCGACGGCCTGCCGCCCGACACCCCTGTTCCGCATGGCTGGTGAGACACGACGAAAGGCCTCCACCTGCGCCGCCCACCGCCGGCGCACGCCCGCGCGGGCCCCCAGCGCGCAACACGGGCGGGCGCTCCGATCTCCGGGGCGCGTGGTCGCACCCTTCAGCTCAGGGTCACTGCGGCAAGGCGCCGCCTGTGCTCGTGCCGTACCGTCTCACGGACGGCGGTCCGGGGTCTGTGCGCGCGTACCATCGCCAGATCGGCGGGCTCTCCCGGACCGTCTCCGCGGCTCATCGCACCCCCACGTGTGCATTGGATCAACTCCCATGCCACCGGCGGGAGTCGGATGGCCGAAACGAAGAGTCACGCCCGTTACCCGCGCCCGCTCTGAAGCGTCGCGCACACGAACAGGCATACGAGCGGTGCATCCGCGTCGCGTCGGCGGGCGGGTTCGTGTCGCACCTCAGCAACGGCCGGAGGTCCTCCTCCCGCCCTCTACGGGCGCAGCTCCGGCGGCGCGTTGTCCCGTCCGACATCGGCCTCGACGTCGAACCCGCCCTCGGCATGCCCGACTGTCGGGAGAGCCATGTCGGCGCCGAGGTCGAAGGTCGCGGCTTCAACGTCCTGCCTCAGCTCATCCTCCTCCCGACGCCGGACGGCGTCCTTGTGGTGCTCACTCATTACTCGGGGCGGATGTGCTCCGCCTGCGGGCCCTTCTGCCCCTGCGTGACATCGAACGTGACCCGCTGGCCCTCTTCCAGGGATCGGAAGCCGGAGGCGTCGATGTTCGAGTAGTGGGCGAAGACGTCGGGGCCGCCGCCGTCCTGCTCGATGAAGCCGAAGCCCTTTTCGCCGTTGAACCACTTGACGGTACCGCTGGCCATGCCTGTCTCCCTCAAGGAAATTCGGACCCGCACCGTGCGGGAACCGGAGGTGATCGCCTTGGTCCGGAGAGGTGCTGAACAGCAAGAACGCCCGAGACGTGTGTCACGGGCGCACGGGACTTCGGAACCACGACTACTGGTATCGACGCTACACCGGGAGCGGCCACACGGCACAGGCCTTACGGGATCGCGTCAGAGCTCCGGACAAGATGGGAGTCCCGCTACTGGCCGACGTCGAGGCGGCTGCGGACGGCCTTCCACGCCGGCCCGGTGAGGTCGGCGACCGTCATCCCGTCTGCAGCCTCATGGACGAGGATCCAGCCCTTCGCTTTGAGCCCTTCGAGTTGCTGCCGAATGTCAGGGCCCAGCTCCTCGACGAGCTGCGCCTCCCGCGGTTGCGTGCCGGCGTCCAGGACGTCCGGGGGCTGCGCCCAGGCTGGTCATGGCCAGGTGCGGGCGGGGCTGTCGCAGGTGAGACTGGGGGCATGCCTGAGCGCCGCGTGATCGTCGACCCGCCTGCCGAGGTGGGTGGCCGACGTATCCGGATCGATGACGAGATCCTCGGGACGGCGTACAGCCTGCACGATCTGACCGTGCTCCTGGAAGGCGCCGGCCTGGAGGGCTTGGACGAGATCGACGTGGCCGACAGTCCGTTGATCGAGTGGCATGGGGGTGGGCCGGAGGTATGGCCCGCGGTGCAGTGACGCGGCTGGCTGCACCTGACTTCATCAGCATGCGTAGGCCCTGGCGCGGTGATCACGCCGTGTGGGAGGCCTGGGGCAGCAAGTAGATCACTCGGACATTCGACCGTTCAGCCTGAGCCTCACCGAGAGCTCGTCGCGAATGTCTGCCGCAAGCACTCCGCCCTGACCCCAGGTGACAACCAGATCGGCCACGTGGCGCAGTTTGATGTTGGTGCACATGGACGTTTCGCGGAGCACGTCCCAGGCTTCGGCGGGTGTCATCCGTCCCACGGCGATGATCACGCCGATCGCCTGGTCGATCACCGCGTGGGAGGTCAGTGCGTGCTGAAGCTGAGCGACCTCAGTCTGTAGCTGCCTTACTCGATCGGGTCGGGTCTCCGGCTCCTGGACCGCGCCAGGGAGCTTGCCGGCGTGGGCTTCCACGTCGCCTCCGTGGTGAGGGGGTGGTCGGCGTTCCATGGCCCGTCTGCCCTACCTTGCGTCAGGTACGCCCTGCTTGATCCGTGGGCCTGTCCCCTCACGGTCACACCGGAGGGGTGGGCGCGCAACATCCGGGGCTGCCGTCGCTCGGGCTGGTCGCCACCACACCGAGGACTGCACCAGGGCGGACCTTCATGGGGGTGGGCACCGGCGCCCACCCTTCTACCTCTCCGCCTCGGTCTCGAAGTGCAGGGAGATCGACTGCAGGACGTCCGCTGTGGAGACATCGGCACGCCCCTCGTCATGGACTTCGGCGAGCTGTACGAAGGCGAGCGCGAAAGCGGAAGTGATCTGCGCGATGGCCGGCCCGAGCTCCTTGCTCACTGCGGCCGCGACCTCTTGAGCGCTCGCGTCGGCGGGAACCTCGATCCGCGGCAGCATCTCCTCGAGGAGCGCGGAGACCGCTTCGCTCCGCATCACCTCACCGTCGGGGTTCTCGCGGGTTCGGCGTCGCATCTCCAGCGTCTCGGTCAGGATGCCGACGACCCGCTGCATGATCTCTCGCTGCTCCATGCGGGCACGGTACGCCGCGGCGTCGATGGAACAGGGATCACCCGCCGCCCGAAGACGCCGACAACCCGCTGCGGGTGGTGCAGCGGGCCGTGCCACGGCGGACTGGAGCTCCGCCATGAGGAGAGTGGGCGGGCTACAGGGGCGCCCATCCGCGTTACGCCCGCAGTCCCGGCACCGGGGAGTCGTGGGTGGACACCGCCACCTTCACGCCGGTGCGCATCGCTTCACACGGACTCGGCACTGATGCTCGCCCTGTCCCTGACAGCCACGATGATCAGGCGGCCCCTCCACGTCCTCGTTCGCGTCGCGGGCCGGATCCGCAGTCACTTCGCCCTCTGTATTCCCGTCTTTGCCGCAAGATTTCCCCAGAAACGCTGGACGCGTGACTACCCGTCAGTAATGTAGTTGCGCCGAGACGGAGACGGCGCGCCCTGCGCTCGTGCTCATGTTTCAAGTGCCACCGTCCGAAGGGGGATCCATGCGCGGGATGAGCCGCCGCCAGTTCGTGTCGAGAATGTCCGCCGCTGCCGCTGGAGCAGCGTTGTGGACGGCGTCGGCACACGACCGGGCCATGGCCCTCACCGCGGCACGGGCCGTAAGGATCGGGGGAACCACCCTCGAACAGGTTGCGGCGCCCACCGGCAGCGGCCAGTACAAGCGCCTGGCGGCGGGCCCCGGTTGGCCGCTCGTGGTCCGTGGCGACCTGGCGACCGCCGCGGCGGGACGGGACGACCGCCGAACCGGGGTGGCCGCCTTCGTGCAGTTCACCGACCTGCACCTGGTGGACACCGAGTCGCCGCTGCGATTCGAGTACCTGGCCCGGTATCTCGACAGCGCGCACCGCCCGCACGAGACGCTGACGGCCCGGGGCGCCTCCGCGCTGGTCGAACGAGTCAACGCACTGCGCTCGGGACCGTACACGGGGCTCCCGTTCGGCTTGGTGATGGCCACCGGCGACAACACCGACAACCACGAACTCGTCGAACTCGACTGGTACTTGACCGTGATGAGCGGCGGCCGGATCACCCCCAGCAGCGGCGATCCCACACGCTACGAGGGCGTCCAGAACTCCGGCAACTCGCTGTACTGGAACCCCGAGTCGTCT
The DNA here is from genome assembly GCF_001417775.1 of Streptomyces sp. TP-A0356. GTDB lineage: Bacteria > Actinomycetota > Actinomycetes > Streptomycetales > Streptomycetaceae > Streptomyces. The sequence continues at coordinate 106,281 of NZ_BBZJ01000012.1, forward strand.
TCCCAGGACGTGTACAAGGCCAAGGGCTTCCCGCAGATGCCCGGTTTCCTGGCCGGCGCGGGCCGCGCGTTCACCGCACCCGGGCTGACCGTCCCGTGGTACAGCACCGTCGGCAACCACGACGACAGCATCGAGGGATCCCTGCCCGACCTCGGACTGTTGGGCGACCTGTACACCGGTGACCTCAAGCTTGAAGGCTGCGACGACGCCACCGCGGCCAAGCTGGCCGGCGCCGTGCAGCACGACCCGGCTGCGGCCGTAGCCATGCTCGCCCGGCTGCTGACCACGGGCGGCGCGGTACGCCGGGTAACCCCCGACACGCGACGGCGGCCCTTCACTCCCGCCGAGTACGCGAAGGCGCACCTGGACCCGGCGTACACCGGCCCGGGCCCGGTCGGCCACGGCTACACCAGGGACTCGGTCTCCAGCGGCCACCTCTACTACGCCTTCCCCCTCGCCGAAGGCGTCCTCGGCATCAGCCTCGACACCACCAACCGGGCCGGTTTCGCGGACGGTTCCCTCGGGACCACGCAGCTCAACTGGCTGGAGTCCGTCCTCAAGGCGCACAGCGGCCACTGGTACGACAACGACGGGAAGGTCGTACGCGGCAGCGGTGGCGACAGCCTGATCGTCGTCTTCAGCCACCACACCAGCGCGACCATGGGCAACCTGCTGCCGGACCCGTACCATCCCTTCGAGGCGCGGCACGACGGCAATGCGCTCGTCTCGCTGCTCCAGCGCTACCCCAATGTCCTGGCCTGGGTGAACGGCCACACCCACCAGAACCAGATCATCGGCCACGGGCACGCCGTCCCCGAGCGCGCCTTCTGGGAGATCAACACCGCCTCCCACATCGACTATCCGCAGCACGCACGGATCATCGAGATCGCCGACAACGGCGACGGCACCCTCTCCCTCTTCACCACGCTCATCGAGTCCGCGGCGCCCTACGCCACCGACTTCACCGACACCTCCGACACCGGCCTCGCGGCCCTCTATCGCGAGCTGTCCTACAACGATCCCTACGCCACCCCGGCGGCCAGGATCGGTTCCTCGGGCGACCACAACACCGAGCTGCTGCTGACGCGGCCCGGGAGGTGAGGGGCGCATCCCGTCCGCGCCGGACATCATGCCTCTGCAACCGCCGGGCCCTGGGGAGCAACGGCCGGTTCTCCAGAGTCTGTTGAGGACGGACCGGGAGGCGGTGACGGGAACCGTTGATCACCACAACGCCTCTACCTGGATGGAAATATCTCCATACGAACCTGGAAGGGTAGGGTCCGTGAAGTCTTCAGACTCCCCTGGCGTCCTCTCCCAGCGCCTGTGCCGCCTCGCCGGCGCAGGCCTCGCTTCCCTCGCCGTCGCCGCCGGGGCGGTGGCCGCGGCCTCCCCCGCGGTGGCCAAGGCCAACGGTGTGAGCGTGGGTGAAGTGGTCTTCCACAAACAGCGGCCACCGGTCATCGTGGTCAAGGTGTCATACTCCTGCGACCCCGGTGCCCGGATCACGCTGCGCGGCCGGGTCACGGGCCCCCGCACCCACGGTGGCGGCAAGCCCGCCACCGCCACCGGCAGGGTCGGCAACGGACTCATCTGCGACGCCGCCACCCACACCACACGGCTGACCACGCACCCGGGACCCGGCAGCCACTTCACCAAGGGCAGCACCGTGAAGGTCTTCGTCGAATCCGTCGGCACGGACGGCAGGACCCTCGCGGACGCGGAGAAGGACGTCAGGCTGTAGCGCCGTTCCGGTCGGGCCCCGAGTGCGTGGGCACCCGGGCCCCGACCGCCTCCAGGCCGACCGCGCCGTCGAGCCCGAACCCGAGCCCGAGCCCGAGCCCGAGTCCGTGACGGACCCGCGGAGTTCCTGCAACGACGGGCGCCTGTGCCCGCAACGGCACTGCCCTATGGCTGCCTCAGATCTCGGAGTCGATGCCGGTAATCACCGCCGGCCCCAAGGGCGCGGTGGTTACGTCCAGCCCGGCGGCACGCAGAGCGGAGTCCGCAAGCTCCCGGGCGTCCTGTTCGGCGTGGGGTCCGCTGTCCGCCTCGACGGTGAGGCGGATGGTGAAGGTGTTGTCCTCATTGACCGTGAGGACGTCCAGATCCTCCTCGTTCCCCATCTGAGTACGGTGCGGATCAGCGTGACGCAGGGCTCGGGCCAGTTCAGCTCTCGTACGGGTTTCGATCGTGTCGGTGAAGGTGCCGGGCACGGTGATCACGTACGTCGTCATGTCGGTCCTTCCTTCGGATTTCACCTCGTGTACCCCGGTACCCGACCCTGGGCACGCGGTCCGCGGCCCCCAGTCACCAATCCTCGCGGGACACCAGCTCCAGAAGCCCGCCACATCGGTTGCGCGGCAGGCCCGGCAGACCGGCTCCGCACCCGCCCCGTACCGGCGTGTAAGCCCCTGACAGCGGGCGCACGGACCGATCTGCCCCGGAGTGCACCCCAGAAGGACCGCGGCCACCCCACGGTCCGTAGAAGGATCGATACGTCTGGGCGAATCGTCCACATATCCGAATCTACGCCCAACGGCTGCCGGTGCCGCCCGGTCGGGGTCCCCGTCCTCGCTGTCGGTGTGTTCGGTGTGTGGGGAGTGATGAGTGGGGTAAGCGCACCGTCCGGATGAATTGGCGACTTCAACTGTGTCGATATGCGTTGTGTCGAATAGCGCCGTCGTAACGGCGGCTCCGACCGTTCGCGACCACAGAACGCTGACCGTACGAGGAGGAAAGATCATGAAGAAGCTGATGCGGCGCATCGCGATCACCGGCGTCTCCGCCGCAGTCGCCGGTGGAGCTCTCTTGGCCACCGGCGGCTCCGCCATGGCGGCCGCCCCTCGGATGGCCAAGGACGCCCCTGCCCGGACCCCCGTGGTCGACACGAGCCACCGCTTCTCCCCGCACCGCACCAGCCACAAGCGCATCGATCCCTGGGTCGCGGACCAGCTGGCGATGTTCTACCCCACCGCTGCGAAGCGGCAGGCGATGTTCGATCCCTGGATCAAGGACCAGCTGGCGCAGTTCGCACCCGCATGCGGATGACGGATCAACCCGAGAGCGGCCTCAGCGGTCGTCGGCCACGCCCCCCCGGCGGACCCGGCGACCGATGCCCGGAGGGCGACCAAAACCGGAAGCTGCGGTTCCGTGACATCCGTCACGTGGGCTCGGAGGACTAGGGGTGCCGAATAGTAGATGCCCCTCTGTCGACATATGGGATTTGTCCGGCTTGGCGTAGGCGCATATCGCGCCAGACTCGACGGCATTCCGCCCACTCGGAATTTTCGCCAGCTATGCGAAGACAAAGGGTTTCTGACGGGACAACAGAACTCCCCCGCCCCTGCGGATGCCGGACCAGCACGCTCATACACGCATTGCAAGGGGCGCCCAGCCCTACGAAGCAAGGTAGTACTAAGGCCTTTGCGATCTATGTGAAGCCTTCCTAAGAATGACGACCCGCAGGACGTCTCCGCAGTTCAGGGCGGAGTCCGCGCAGAGCCAGCCGCACAAGGGGCGCTCAGCGATTACCGAGTGAGGTCACGCATGGGGAAGCATCGCAAAGAGACGCATTACCGGCGGATAGTCATCGCTGCCGTCGCCATAGGCACCGTGGGCGTGCCGTCTGTCGCCGTGGCATGTGCCGACTGGCGGGACAGCGGCAGAAATCAGTCCTACAGCGGCGAGACGTACGCGGCCAAGGGCTGGTGGAGCGACGCCAACTGGAATCACCACTGGAACGGCAACGAGGCCGGCTGGCCCACTTCGGCAGCATCGAAGACTCCGACCGCGCCTTCGAGTACTCCGAAGACCACCACGCCGAAGCGCGAAACGACCGCGCCTTCGAGTACTGCCAGGACCACGACTCGCAAGCCCAGGACCACCGCGTCTCCCAGCACTCCCAAGGCCACGGCCTCCGCCTCCGCGACTCCCACGGCGGCACGCGCGCCGAAGGCTTCCGCCCCCGCTGCCCCCACGTCGCCGAGCACACCGAAGGCCACCGCCACGGCGTCCGGGGCCACCGCTCGTATCGTGGAACTCGTCAACGCCGAGCGCAGCAAGGTCGGTTGCTCGCCCGTGACGCTCAACGCGACCCTGGCCAAGGTGGCCCAGGCACACAGCGAGGACATGGCGTCCCACCAGAACATGTCGCACACCGGGTCCGACGGGTCCTCCCCGGGCGACCGGATCACGCGTGCCGGCTACAACTGGAGCACCTACGGCGAGAACGTCGCATACGGTTACGCCACTCCCGAGAAGGTCATGGCGGGCTGGATGTCCAGCCCCGGACACAAGGCCAACATCCTCAACTGTGCCTTCAAGGAGATCGGCGTCGGTTTCGCGCAGCCCGACAACTACTGGACCCAGGACTTCGGAACCGCCCAGTGATGGCCCGGTAACGGCGACAGGTTCAACGGCTTCTGCCGGAGCGCCACCCCGGCGAAGTCGTTGCGGTCCGCGGCGGCCGCGATGAGCACCGAACTGTGAGGTCCGGCCCCGATGCGCGGACGTCCGCCGAACGTCCCTACCATCCGTTACGGCGATGGCCGTCGTGATGGCCGGCCGGGACCGACAGGAGGCTGACGTGCGTACCGACCCTCAGGCCAAGCCACTCGACCCCGCGCCTTCGGAGTCGGACGACGCGGACGGCACGCCGTCGCGGCGACGCCCTCGGATGAGGCGATGGTTGCGACGCCTGGCGCTGGGCGGTGCCGTCCTGCTGGTGGTCGTCACATCGGCCTCCTACGTCTACAACGCCTTCACCGCACGACGAGCCACGCCTCCCGAAGGGCTCGGATACGTCCAGGCGGCCGACATCCGCACCCGCTACCAGACGTGGGGCGAGACTGGCTCGCCGGTCGTCCTCATCCACGGTGCCTTCGAGTCGGTGGACACCTGGTCGCGGCTCGCTCCGCTGCTCGCACGCGATCACCGGGTGTTCGCGCTGGACCTGACCGGTAACGGCTACAGCGCGCGCCGCGGCCCCTACACCGTCGGTCACTTCACCCAACAGCTTTTGGGCTTCCTCGACGCCATGCACCTCGGTGAACCGGGCGAGCGCCCGCTGCTGGTGGGTCATTCCAGCGGAGCGGCCGTCGCCGCCGAGGCGGCACTGCGCGCTCCGGGGCGGATCGGGCGTGTGATGCTGCTCGACGGGGATGCCCTCGACACCGGCGCCGGTCCGCCTCCAGCTCTCAAATACGTACTGATCGACCCCTACCGCACCAGCCTGCTACGGCTCGGCCTCGGCTCCGATTCACTGATCCGCTCCCTGTACGACACCCAGTGTGGCCCCAACTGCCCGTCCCTGAACGCCGCCGGACTGGATCAATGGCGCCGACCGCTTCGCGTGCCGGGCGCCGAGGCCGCGCTGTGGAACATGCTGGCCCAAGGCGTGCCCGGCCTGCCCGCCGACCAGGTGGCACGGCTCGCCGCCGCTCCGATCCCCAAGGAGGTCGTGTTCGGTGCGCAGGACGACGTGTTCGGCGAGCAGACCCCGGAGCAGACCGCCCGACGCATCGGTGCACCACCACCTACGCTCATCCCCGGAGCCCGCCACCTGACCATGATCTCCAGCCCCCACGAGGTCGCGGCGGCCGTGGAGGCACTTGCCACCCGCTCGGCGTAGTACAACAGCGGCTGCGCGAGATCCGGGCGAGCACGGCCGGCACGATGGGCGTCCTCCTGGTCGTCCAGGCGACGCCGATGTCGAGCCCGGCCGCGTACCGCTGCTCCAGGTCGCACAACTCGGCTTCGCCGCCGCTCGGTTCGGGGTACGCCGCCGCCGATGCACATCGCGCCGATGGGCGCGTTACGCCGCGCAGGCATGAATCCTCTCGGGCGGGAGACCTGTCCGAGTAGTACCGGGTACTTGCCCACGCTGGGAGGACTGTCATGCAGCCGGCCGCACCACGCGACGTACTCACCATCACCGCTGCGGCTGCCACGGGAGCCGTCGCCGCCGCGCTCTGGTGGGCCCACCACATCCCGCGGCCGTCGCCCCGCTCGCACGACGCCGCCAGGTACCGTGTCGAGGAGCTGCATGTGGCCTTCCGCGACGCGTCCCGCCCGCCCGTCGGGGAACCCGAGGACGTCCTGCGGCAGCACTGGAGCAGGCTGCATCCGCTGCGGTTCGCGCCGCCCGCAGGGGCGACCACCGCGGCCGGGAGCCCCCCAGTGGCCCCGACCGCTTGAGCCGGCCGGTGCCCCGGGGGCTCGTCAGGCTGCCGGCCGGCGTGCGGCGGGTCGAGGGGCGGCCTCTGGGCGGATGCGGCCATGGATGGATATGGGCGGCGGTGAGGCGGCCGCGGTGAGGGCGGTGGCCCTCCGGGGCGCGCGCGAGCGTGCGGTGACCAGGGCCGACAGGGTGATGGCGGCGAGTGCGGAGATCGCTCCGCCGAGGATGAGGCTGAAGCGGGCGCCGAAGGTGTCGGAGACCAGACCGACCAGGGGGGCGCCGACCGGGGTGCCGCCGAGCAGGACGAGAAGATAGACGGAGACGATACGGCCGCGCAGGCTGGGGTCGGCGTGGAGTTGCGTCATCGCGTTGGCGGTGGTGGTGACGGTCACGGAGGCGAACCCGGTGGGCACGAGCAGGAGCAGGAAGGTGGCGTAGCCGGGCATGAGGCCCGCTACCGCCTCCAGGACTCCGAAGACGACCGTGGCGGTGACCAGGCGGCGGGTGGTGGGGGGCTTTCGTCTCCCGGCTCCCCTCAGCGCGCCGACGAGACTGCCGATGGCGTAGGCGGCGGACAGGTAACCGTAGGCCGCCGAGCCGGAGTTGAATACGGTGATGGCGACGAGGGAGATGGTGACCTGGAAGTTGAGGCCGAAGGTGCCGACGAAGCCGATGACCGTGATAGGCACCAGCAGGTCGGGGGTGGCGCGGATGGCGCGAAAGGCGTCGGAGAGGCGGGAGTTTGCGCCCTTCTTGTCCCGGGGCGCGTAGAGCTCGTCGGCGCGGATGGTGATCAGCCCGTAGAGGACGGCCAGGTACGAGGCCGCGTTGAGGAGGAAGACGGGGCCGGTGCCCGCGGCGGCGACCGCCACCCCGGCCACGGCCGGGCCGATCGCGCGGGCGACGTTGAACTGCGCGGAGTTCAGGCTGACCGCGTTGGACAGGCGTTCCTTTCCGACGAGTTCACAGACGAAGGCGTTGCGGGCCGGGCTGTCGAGCGCGGTGGCCGTGCCGAGCGCGAACGCCAGCGCGTATACGAACCACAGGTTCACCATGCCCGTGACGGTCAGCACACCCAGCAGCAGCGACTGCAGTCCCATGGCCGTCTGGGTGAGGAGCAGCAGGCGGCGCTTGGCGAAGCGGTCGGCGAAGACGCCACCGGAGAGACCGAAGAGCGTCTGCGGCAGGAACTGGAGTGCCGTCAGTACGCCGACGGCGCTGCCGCTGTTGCCGGTGAGCTGGAGGACCAGCAGGTCCTGAGCGGCACGCTGCATCCAGGTGCCGATGTTGGAGACGAGCTGTCCTATCAGGAAGCGGCGGAAGTTGCGGGCCCCGAGCGTCACGAGCGCTTCGCTCGGGGCCCGTCGTTTGCCGCCCTTGCGGACCCTGCGGTGCCGGCCACCCTCGTCGAGGGGGGCGAGCGGCGCGCCGAGGGTCTGCATCCTGTCGGTGCCGCGGACACGGCGGTGCTTGCTCATGACCTTCTACGGGTGGGATCCGGCAGGGACGGGAACCTGGTCGAGGTGCTGGAAGTGCGGGGCGGGGTGCATCAGGAAGTCGTGGTGGGAGATGTTCCACGCGTAGGCCCCGGCCAGGGCGAAGGCGACGCGGTCCCGCACGCGCAGCCGTCCGACCTGGACGCCGCGGGCAAGGACGTCCTTGGGCGTGCACAACTGACCGACCAGCGTCATGGGTTCGCCCTGTGCCTGGGGGCGTTCCCAGGGCCGGTCCCAGGTGTCGACGGGGACGATCACGAATGGCTGGTCGTGCTGTTTGGTGGCGGGGGTGCGCAGGTGGTGCGTGCCACCGCGCAGGACGGCGAAGACGTGGCCGTGGCTTCGTTTGATGTCGAGGACCTCGGTGACGTACCAGCCGCAGTACACGCTCACCGAGCGGCCCGGTTCGATGCGCAGGGTCAGGCCCGGGTACCGCTCCAGGAGGCGGCGCAGGCCGGCGCCGTACCCCGTCCAGTCGAAGCGCTGGTCGGGGCGGCCGTAGTCGACACCCATGCCGCCGCCGAGGTTGACCTCGGTCAGTTCCACGCCCTTCTCGTTCGACCAGTCGCTCGCCCAGCTCAGGACCTGACCGGCCAGGTCGACGTGGGTGGTGGCGTCCAGGCCGCTGGCGAGGTGGACGTGGATCCCGCGCAGCCGGATGCGGGGGGCGGCGGCGATGAGGGCGAGGCAGCTGTCGAGGTGGGTGGGGTCCAGGCCGAAGGGGCTGGGCTCGCCGCCCATGGCGAGGGCCACGGGGCCGAGGGCGATGGGCAGGTTGACCCGGAGCAGGACGTCCACTGTGCGCTCGCCCAGCAGGCCGGCGAGCAGCCGGAGTTCCTGTTCGCTCTCGATGTGCAGGCGCTCCACGCCGGCTTGCAGGGCCCCTGCCAGTTCGGCGGGGGTCTTGCCGGGGCCGCCGAAGGCGATCGGCGTGCCGGGGCAGGTCGCCTGGACGTGGCGCAGTTCGCCTCCGGAGGCGACTTCGAAGCCGTCGACGTGGTGCTGGAGGACGTCCAGGAGCCAGGGGTCGGAGTTGGCCTTGGCGGCGTAGAGTAGCTGGACTCGCTCGGGCAGGGCGGCACGGATGGCCGCCGCGTGCTCGCGCAGTTCCCGCAGGTCGTAGAGGTAGGCCGGAAGGTCGTCGTCGCCCAGGTCGTGGATGTGCTGGAGGAGCTGGTCCCTCATCGGGTCACCTCGCGGGGGAAGCCCTCGCCCAGCGGGCTGGGCAGGGGTACGTATCCCGCGTACCGGTCGGCCTGGCGAGACCAGCGCAGCAGCAGGTTGGCCTTGGCGGGCAGCGGCACGCCCGACAGCAGGGCGCGCAGCCGGGGCGGGTCCCCGGCGGTGCCGGAGTAGGACTCGAGGTGGTCGCGGACCAGACCCCACAGGGCGGGTTCCAGGGCGGGGTCGGTGTCGGCGAGGGCAGCGAGGACCTCGGCGGCGTGGTTGACCAGGAGGCAGTAGGCGACCCGGTTCCAGCCGCGTTCGGAGTCGTACGTCATCGGGTCGCGGACGTCCTCGGGCAGGGCGGCGAGGGTGTCGCGATGGTACTCGGGGAGGAGCTTGGTGCCTTCCAGGTCGCGGAAGAGCATCTGTGCGGGGCTGCCGTCGGCGCGTACCCCGACGACCACGTTCTGCAGGTGGGGTTCGAGGACGACGCCGTGTTCGAAGTAGGCGGTCAGAACGGGCGGCAGGAGCAGACCGAGGTAGGCGTCCCACCAGGCGAGCACGTCGCCGTCGCCGCGGGCCAGCAGGTGAGAGACGTGGGCAGAACTGGTGGGGTGCTCGTCGGCGATCGCCGCGGCGAGCAGCGGGGTCACTCCGGGGAGGAGATGCCCGCGGGGACCGGTGCGGATGATGACGCCGAACCCTTCCAGGAGGGAGAGGTCGTTGTCGAGGGCGAGGCTTCGGTAGCCCGGCTCGGCGAGCAGGGCGCTCCCGGAGTGCGTCTGGCCGATCTCGGCGAAGACCGGTTCCAGGAGCCGGTTGAGCGCGACGGCGCCGGTCAGCTCGTAGGCGGCGTTCTTGCGAACGCAGTTGGTGAGGCGGACGTCGAGGCTGAACTTGAGGAAGGTGTCGGCGTCGGGCTGGTAGAGGGTGCGGACGGACGCGGTGGGGGCGAAGTCGGGACCGCTGACGCCGGTGTCGACGATGTCGCCGGCGGCCATCGCCCTGCGCAGCCCCGGATGATCGCTCAGCAGCCGGTACTGCCACGGGTGGACGGGCAGGGTCACGTACCCCTTCCGCTCGTCCGGGTGGAGGGCGTCCAGCCTCTTCAGGTCGCCCTCCTCGCGCACCAGTGGGCGCCGGACGGCGAGGTAGCGCAGGGGGAAGCGGGTGCCGGTCTCGGGGCCGTAGTCCAGCCAGCGCTCCGGGTCCCCGGTGCGGGACTTGGGGGACGGGTGGAAGCGGTGGCCGAAGACCAGGGACTGTTCCGACTCCAGGTACGGATCGTCCGGCGGGGTCGCCGTGGCGCGCTGCCTGAGGACGGCGTGGATGGTGTTCCGGCTGTCGGTGACCTGGGCCAGGAACTCGTCGTTGGCCACGCCGGTGCGCCGCTCCAGCTCGTCGTGGATGTATCCGGCCAGCTCACGCCAGCCGATCGTGGACCAGCTGGTGCCGTCGTATCGCCGGATCGGACCGTCGAAGCGGTGGGCGCCGATCAGGGAGACGCGGCGCAGGGGGACGCGGAGCAGTACGTCGCGGCGGGGCAGCCACAGCAGCAAGTGATCGTCGTCGATGGTGACTTGGCGTTCCGGCGCGGACACCTCGCGGATGAGGCAGTTGAGCAGGGTCTGGGCGGTGACGGCGTCGGCGGTCCGCGCGGGGCTGCCGGTCGGGACGCGAGCGGGGGTGGTGCTGGGGACGATCATGCGGAGGGGCTCCAGTCGGTGCAGGGGACGTGCTTCGAAGTGAGCGGCGGCCTGGTGACCGGCCGTCGGCTGTCAGCGGTGGCGGGCCAGTGGGTTGGGCACGGGAGTCCACTGGGCCGCTGCGGAGTCGTCGGCCAGGCGCATCGCGATGGTCGCCTTCAGCGGCAGCGTGTCGCCGAAGAAGACCGCCCGGTCCCCGGCGGCATCGGGCAGGTCGGCGTAGACCCGGCGGCCGACAGCGGCCACCGCGGCCCACAACTGCTGATGGCCGGCTCCTCGCGTCCGGGAAAGGACCTCGGTCAGTTCGCTGAAGACGCCGCTGAGCAGTCCCCCGAACAGCTTGGTGCGCAGCGCCGTCTCGTTGTTCCCGGCCCGGCTGCCGGCCAGCGGCGGCAGCGAGAAGCCATGCTGAGCGAGCCGGTCCGGGTGGATGCGTACGCCGTCCAGGTCTCGGTACAGCACCCGCACCGGACGTCCGTCCCGCAGCACGACGAGCGTGTTCTGGCCGTGGGCCTCCAGGGCCACGCCCATGGACAGCAGCGTCAGCGCGGGCGGCAGGACGAGCTCGGCGAACTCCGCCAGCCAGGTGACCGGGTCGCCGCTCACCATGCGAGCTCCGGTGGCGTGGACGGCGGTGAGCGGGACGGCGATCTCCTCGGGGCCGAGGTGCCGTTCGCTGGACTCCCGGATCATCGCCGCCAGGCTCGGCGACGGCCGGCCGTCCACGAGGACGGCGCCGCCCGCGAGTTCGCGCAGGATGCGCAGGCTCTCGCCGTACCCGGCCTTGTCGACGACCGCGGCGACCAGCTCGGACAGCGGGGCACCGTCGGCGACCTCGGCCGGGGAGATGGTGCGCCGGTAGTTGGTCACCTGCACGTCCAGTGCCGTCTTGATGTGGCACCCGGGCAGGGCGTCGATCGGGGACATGGTGCGCATCGACAACAGTGGGCGAGCGGCGATCGTGCGGTCCACCACGGTCAGGTCGCGGTGGTGCACGAGCACGTGGTCGCGCTGCCAGGGGTGCACCGGCAGCAGGACCGTGTCGTCGTCACGCAGTTCCTGAGGCCAGTCGCCGGTTCCCCGCCAGCGGTCGGCGGGTACGGCGACCAGCGCGAGCTCGATGATCGGGTGGTGCTCGGGCGCGGAGGCGAGCACCTCGGCGACGGACAGTCCGGTGCGGGTTCGGCAGCACGGGTGCTGTGGGTGGCCGTCGACCACGGCCTGTTCGGCGTCGACGGAGTTCCGCACCGCACGCGGCTCGCGGTGTGCCGCGCGGGCCAGGGCGAGGTTGGCGACACTGTTGTCGAGTTCGTCGGCCAGACGCGCCGCGCCCGCCGTGAGCGGTCCGAGGGCGGCCAGGAGCCGGGCCGGCTCGTCGATCGGCCCGTCGGGGCCGGTCACGGTGAAGTCGTCCGGGATGACGGCGAAACGATCCGCCGCCGCGGCCGGGCCCGTGAGCCGTCCGCCGTTGGCGAGGTGGACGACGAGGGTCCCGCAGTCGTGGTGGCGCTCGGCGATGCCCGGCAGGGGCTCGCGGGCGAAGGCACCCCACAGTCGGCCGAGCACCGTGGCACGCGAACCGGGGAGTGCGACCATGAAGGGCTCGACCAGTTCCGGACGCACTGCGCGCAGGTCGTCGATGGTGCTGTTGTACGGCATGTTTCACCGTCCCGTGGCATGAGGAGCGAGCGGAGGGAATGGAGCGGCGATACGCGTGGGGTCGGCGCGGCGTATCCCGAGCCGGCCGGTGGAGAACCTGCGGCCGACCAGCAGCGTCGAGGAGCCGCGAAATGCGAGCGCCATCCACGCCCATCTGCCGACAACGTTACGGGATCGTTAGTTAACTGATCGCCAAAGAGCAGGAAGGCCGGGATCAGAATCGATCCAGGATTCTGCGCGCCCGGCCGTTTCGAAAACTGGGACAGTCGTACGAAATTGACCGCCTGCCGCGTGCGCGGGGCGACCGGGCAGGCGCGGCCGCAACCGGGCTGTCGCCGCCGGCGATCCCGTCGGCAGGGCCGTTCACCGCTGCTGTGCTTCCTTGACACACTGCTTGCATCACGCTGTCAATCCACTGACACAGTCCTGTATCACCGCCCGTAGGGTCGACGGCATATCGAAGACGCCGGCGGAGCAGGAATCCGCAGGACTGATGTGAGACAAGGCAGCGAAGAGCCGCCGACCGGCACCAGGGCGCCACGGTCTGCGGCCCTTCGCCCTTGGTGAGGAAATCGGTTGTTGCGTTTCACCGACGGTAATTCCCGAGGGATTCAGGCGATTCTCCGGCGTGGCACACCGGGGACTTGTGAGTCTGTCGACATGCGTGTCTTACTGATCGAGGACGACGATCGGGTCGCCGGCCCGCTGATGGAGGGCCTGAGCCGTTTCGGGTTCACCGTCGACCACGCCCGTACCGGCGCCGACGGACTCGCCGCCGCGGAAGCGGAGATGGTGCTGCTGGACCTGGGCCTGCCCGACATGGACGGCATCGACGTCTGCCGGATGCTCAGACTGCGTTCCCAGGTGCCCATCATCATGATCACCGCGAGAAGCGACGAGGTCGACCGGGTTCTCGGTCTGGAACTGGGCGCCGACGACTACCTGTCCAAGCCGTTCGGCGTCCGGGAACTCGTCGCGCGGATCCGGGCCGTCATCCGACGTACCGGTCCCCCGGTCGCGGATTCGGCTTCCACCAGGTCGGCCCTGGGCGGAGGAGCCGCTCCAGCGGCCCGTGCCCAGCAGATCGGTCCGCTGACCATCGACCGCCGGGGCCGCCAGGTGCATCTGCACCGGTTTCCGGTCGCCCTGGCACCCAAGGAGTTCGACCTGCTCGCCTACCTCGCCGACGACCCCGGCGCCGTCCGCACACGGCAGCAGATCCTGGACAGCGTGTGGGAGCCGAACTACTTCGGCCCCACCAAGACACTGGACGTCCACATCGCGGCCCTGCGCCGCAAACTCGGCGACCCCGCCTGGATCGACAACATCCGCGGCGTAGGATTCCGGCTCGCCCCGCCCGCCGACTGCGAAACGGCGGCGCTGGCCCGACAGGAACCCGAAGGAGGTTCCCGATGACCCGCCGCCTCCTGCTCAGCTATCTCAGTCTCACCCTCCTCGTTCTGCTGTGCCTGGAAGTGCCGTTCGGCTATGTCTACGCACGCGGAGAGATGTCCCGCTTCACCGGTAACGCGCAGCAGGCAGCCGTGATGCTGGCAGAGGTTCTCGAGGAGAAGGTCGAGCGGCAGGCCTCCCCCGACGTGCCGGAGCTGGTGACAAGCTTCGCGCAGCGCACCGGCGGCCATGTGATCGTCGTGGACAGCGCGGGAAGACTGTTGACGGATTCACGCAACGGCATCGCCTTCGGGACAGACCTGTCTGCGGAACCGGACATCGCGACCGCTCTGCGCAACCGCTCGAGTTCAGGCACCCGGCAGGACGCGGCCCTGGGTGGCGACGTCTTCTTCGCCACCGTGCCGGGCGCCTCGGGGAACACGGTCCGCTGTGCGGTGCGGGCGTCCTTTCCCCTGACGGCGGTGACGTCCAAGGTCCACGAGGCCTGGCTGGTGCTGGCGGCCGTCGGTCTGGGGGTTCTGGCGGCTGTCGCGCTGATAGCGCTCGCCCTGGCCCGCTGGATCACCCGCCCGGTACGGGCCCTGGAACGCGCCACGACACAACTGGCCGACGGCACGCTGAAGGACCCGCCCGCCACCGACCTCGGGCCTCCCGAACTGCGCCGCTTGGCGTCCGCCTTCGTACGGACCGCCACCCGGTTGCAGCATCTGCTCAAGGCCCAGCACGCCTTCGCTTCGGAGGCGTCCCACCAATTGAAGACCCCCCTGACCTCGCTGCGGCTTCGGCTGGAGAACTTCGAGCCCTACCTCGACCCGCGGGCACAGGACAGCCTCGACGAGGCGGTGGGCGAGGTGGAACGGCTCAGCCGCATGGTGCACGGGCTGCTGGCCCTGGCCCGGATGGAGAATGCGGCGACGACGCCGGAGGCCACCGATCTCGATGCCGTCGTCGCCGACCGAGCAGCGGTGTGGGCTGCCTTCGCCGGCGAACAGTATGTCGACATCACCGTGGAAGGGCCCCGGGTCGGCCGGGTGTGGGCCGTCCCCGGCGCCCTGGAGCAGATCATCGACAACCTGCTCTCCAACGCGCTGCGGGTCTCGCCGCCGAGAACATCCATCACCTTGGCCACGGCACTCCCGAGCGGTCCACCCGGCCTGGTCGAACTGCACGTGGCGGACCAGGGCCCCGGTATGAGCGAGGCCGAGCGGCGACGCGCCTTCGACCGCTTCTGGCGGGCCAACGACGCCGACCACGAAGGCACCGGACTCGGTCTGCCGATCGTGCAGCAGTTGGCGCGTGCGTCGGGCGGTGAGGTGGCGCTGGGGGCCGCACCCGGTGGGGGGCTGGACGCGGTCGTCCGTCTCAGGTCCGCCGACACGCAGCGCACACCACCGCCCCGACGCGCCCGCTCGGCAATGCGGTCAAGGCAGGCCGCGGTGCCACCAGGCCCCATCGAACGTCCTCTTGCGGTGTCCGACTGGCAGCAGTGACCCGTCGGAGAGGTAGCGGGCCGCTGCGGAAGTCGGTCACCTTCGCGGCGGCCGAGCAATCCGTCAACCCAGCCGGCCAGCCAGGCAGCCAGCCAGAGCAGGACAGCGCCCGCCGCGCGCCTCGTCGGAATATTGGCCTTCTCCTAACACTGTGCTGGCGGGCTTCTGGTCCCTTGCTGCCTTCTCCGGTCGTAAGGTCGTTGCCGTTCCCCGGCGCTCCCCCTGCGGCAGGATCTCCCGTCGTGTCTTGCATGGGCGAGCGCCTCCCTTTCAGCCCGCGAGGGAGAAGGCCGTGTCCCCCGGATCCGACAACACGCCCCCACCCCCGCAGCCGGAGTACAGGACCGCCCAGCGCTCCCCTCACCGCCTTAGGGATCCTTGCACCATGCCCGCCCGGGTCGCGCGCTCATAGTGCAAGGACCCCTTAGACGCCGAGCGGAACATGACGGCCCAGGAACTCGCGGATCCAGGAACCGTCCGCGCTGCGCGTCCACAGCGAGAAGAACGACCCGCACCCGGACGATCACCACTGCGCCCCACACCGCAACGCTGCGACATCAGCGGCGAACACGACAGGGACAACCACGGACAGGCCCATAGGGACAACCACGGACAGGCCCATGACGACGAATAGCGATCCCTCGTACCCGGCCGGGGGCGAACAGGGCGTCCCCACGGAACCGACGGGCGTCGGAGCCCGGCGGTCTTCGCTGATCGGCGGAAGCCACGAGCACGACCGGGACATGCGACATGACCCCGACGCCATGCGGCTCCTGCTCGTGGAGGACGACGACCGGATCGCCGGCCCTCTCGTGGAGGGGCTGAACCGCTACGGCTTCGCCGTGGAGCGGGTCAGGACCGGTGCCTCCGCGCTGTCGGCCTCTGCCGCCGACCTTGTCCTGCTGGACCTCGGTCTGCCCGACATGGACGGCATCGACGTCTGCCGGGCTGTACGCACCCGCTCCAGCGTGCCCATCATCATGATCACGGCGAGAAGCGAGGAGACCGACCGGGTCGTCGGCCTGGAGGTCGGGGCGGACGACTATCTGTCCAAGCCGTTCGGCGTACGAGAGTTGGTGGCCCGCATCCGAGCCGTCACGCGGCGCACCCACCCCGAGAGACACGCCCCGCCGAACACCACCGCACCGGCGTTCGCAGCCATGCTGCCGGGCCCAGCGCAGGACCGGCCACTGGAGGAACGAGGCGTCCAGGAACTGGGCCCGCTGACCATCGACCGGCGCACCCGGGGCGTCACCGTCAGCGGCCGGCCGCTCACCCTCACCCCGAAGGAATTCGACCTGCTCTCGCAGCTCGCCAGCGACCCCGGCGCCGTCTGGTCACGCCAGCAGATCCTCGACACGGTGTGGGACCCCAACTACTTCGGCCCCACCCGAACCCTCGACGTGCACGTATCGGCACTCCGCCGCAAGCTCGGCGACCCCGCCTGGATCGCCACCGTCCGCGGCATCGGCTTCCGGCTCACGGTCCCCGGCGACAGCGCCCACGACTGAACCCGACCGCATGCGGTGTGAGGGGGGACCCGCCCCTCACGTGCTTCGGGCACCGCCGCCCAGCATGCGGCCCGGGGCGGCAGTCGATAGCCGGCGTCACGGAGCCCCGGACGCCTCCGGCGAGTCCACAACTCCCGGGGCCGGAACGGTGAGACTGAAGCCCACGCCCCGTGCTGTCGTGATCCACCGGGGATCACCCAGCTTGCGGCGCAGAGCCGCGACATGAGCGTCAAGGGTCTTGGTGGGACCGAAGAAGTGCGGATCCCACACCGCGTCCATGATCTGCTGACGGGAGTGCACGGCCCCAGGATCCCGGGCCAGGTAGGTCAGGAGATCGAACTCGCGCGGCGTCAGGAGTATGTCGCGCCCACCCAACCTGACCTGGCGCGTGCGCCGGTCGATGCGCAGGGGACCCAGTCGCTGCGCGCTCGACGCCGTCACGGGTACGGCCGCCGCTTGCATGGCGCCCGTCGGCCCCGCGAGCGCGCCGGTGCGCCGGGTGACCGCCCGGATACGAGCCACCAACTCCCTTACGCCGAACGGCTTGGCCAGATAGTCGTCCGCTCCGAGTTCAAGGCCGACGACGCGGTCGGCTTCCTCACCTCGCGCGGTGATCATGATGATCGGAACCGCGGACCTGGCCCGCAGGCCTCGGCAGACATCCAGGCCGTCCATGTCGGGCAGACCGAGGTCGAGCAGGACCAAATCCGGGCAGCCCCCGTCCGCCAGCCCCGCGGCGCCGGTGCGGACCCGGTCCACGGCGAAGCCGTAGCGGTTCAGGCCTTCCGTGAGGGGGTCAGCAATCCGGTCGTCGTCCTCGATCAACAGCAGCCGCATGGCCACAGGTTCGCACAGCTGGGGCGAAGGAGGTCGCCGTGTTCATGGGACCTCACGGAACACAGGGAACCGACCGGGTACAGGGAACTGCCCCCTCCGCATGAACGCCCCTCCAGGGGAAACCCTCTTCGTCGGGAAGTCCCCTCCGCCACGCAAGGCGTCCCGTCTCGCCATCATGACGGGCGCGGCCGCGTGGCGGCAGGATCAGCGGTGAGAGCCGTACGGCGTGGCGGCGTCGTCGCGGCTGTTCACCGCGCAGCGAGGAGGCCTGTGCATGAGTGCTGCTCCGCCCGACAGCGGCGATCGTCGTCCCGATGACTCCTCTGCCCGCGAGGAGCAGAAAGGACGCCCCAACGGCAATGGACCGCGCGATGAGGGCGCACGTGCCGGCATCGACGAGCGCCCCTCCGGCAGAGGCCTATACGGCAGAGGGGTGAGCGGGACAGGCAGTGGTTCGTGGGCAAGGGCGGGGTTCGGTCTCGGTCTCGGGGCGACGCTGGCATGGCTGGCAGTCCAGACGCTGCTGGAGATCGGCCAGTTGCTGTCGCTGTTCCTGGTGGCCGTATTCATCGCGATCGGACTGGAGCCGCTGGTCACCTGGCTGACGCGCCTCCACCTGCGGCGCGGCTGGGCGGTCACCGCGGTCCTGTTCGTCTTCGGGCTGTGCCTGGCGGGGTTCGTCGCGCTCATCGTTCCGCCGGTCACCGAAGAGATCAATGCGCTGGTCAATGCCGTGCCGACCTGGCTGAGCAAGCTCCACGACCGCCATACGTCTCTCGGTCGCCTGGAGGACCACTACCACCTTGTGTCCAAAGCCCGGCGGACGCTGACCTCTTCAGGCTCTTCCGGCCTGGTCGGCGGTCTGCTGGGGGCAGGCAGGATCGTGGTGAGCGTGATCACCTCCACGGTGATCGTGCTCGTGGTGACCATCTACCTGATGGTGGGGCTGCCCGTGATCAAGAGGTTCTGCTTCCGCTTCGTCGCCGCGAGCAAACGGACTCGGACGCAGACGGTCACGGACGAGATCCTGAGCCGGACGGGGCGCTTCATGCTGGCCAACCTGGCCACTTCCGGCATCGCCGGCCTCGCCACATTCGCCTGGTGCGCGGCGGTCGGCGTGCCCTACGCCGCTGCCCTGGGCTTCTTCGTCGCCTTGATGGACTTGATCCCCGTGGTCGGCTCGACGATCGCCGGGGTGGCCGTCAGCCTGGTCGCCCTCTCGGTCTCCCTGCCCGTCGCGGGCGCCACAGCGGGCTTCTACGTCGCCTTCCGTCTCGCGGAGGACTACCTCATCATGCCCCGGGCGATGAAGTACGCGGTCGACGTGCACCCCGTCGTCACCGTTGTCGGCGTCCTGATCGGCGGTGCCCTGCTGGGCATCATCGGCGCCCTGGTCGCCGTCCCGGCCGCTGTCGCCATCGGCATCCTCTTGGACGAATACCTCTTCCCCCGGACCGATGCGGCCTGACACCACTGACCCGATGGCCCCACTGACCCGATGGCCCCACTGGCCGTCGAGGCAACCGTGCGTGACTTCCACCTGACGGTTCAACTGCCGGACGCACGCCCTCCCTCGCCCGAGGTCCTGATCGTCGTACGCGCCACGCTGAACGGCGTGGAACAGCCGCTGCCGGACAGACGCCAGGCGCAGGGCGTCAGACACTCACGACTCGCGCCCCTCATCAGCAGGCGACGACCTGCCTGCCATCGGACGCGCGCCAACCCGCGCCTGAGCAGACCCTCGATCAGCGCATGGCAGAAGAACCGCACAGGCCGGACGAGCCGCCGCCGGCTGACCTTCCGTCCGGTCGTGGCGCTCACTGCCGACCGGGGCCGGGACCGGTCCAGCCGATGGTGCCGACACAGGCTGCAGCGCGTGCCGCGGCGGGCCGTCCGGTCGGTCGTTTGGAGGAGTGAACGCAGGTGGGCGGGCTACCCGGCCCTGGTCGGGTTCGGAAGGGAGCCCGGCCGGGCTCTCCGGGCACGGCCCGGGGAGCCTGAACACTCGAAGGGCCGGACGCCGGTGGGCGTCGACAGCGTGATCAACCACTCACTCATCCCCGTCGTTGAGTCTCGTCTTGTCAGCTTTGCTGCGGCGGGCTATATAGATGGTGTGCCCATGCGCATCCCCTTCAGGGAGAGGAGTGACCGACGATGCTCATGCGCACCGACTCCTTCCGTGAGATGGACCGGCTGTCCCGGCAACTACTCCACGCCGTAGAGGGCCGGGATGCGCCCCGGCCGGCAGGCAGCCGGGCAGAGTGACCGGGGAGGGACGACATGCGGATGGACTGGGATGCATTCCTCACCGCGGTGCAGGAGCGCGGCGAATACTCGTCGCCGTGGGAGGCCGAACGGGCCGCCCGCGTCGTGCTCGCCCTTCTGGGCGCTCATCTGGTCGGCCAGGTGCGGGCCGACCTTGCCGACCGGCTTCCCGAGACCTGCGCTCTGGTGCTACTGAACCCGCTCCAGGCACACGAGCCGCTCCCGCCGGAGCGGTTCGTCCGGGCTACGGCGGCGTGGATCGAGGGAGCCACCGAACAGACCGCGACCTGGGACGTCAGCGCGGTGCTCAGCGTGGTGGCCGAGGCTGCCGGAGACGAGCTCCTCGACCGCGTCCTGCTTCAGCTCCCGCCCGGTTACGACCTCCTCTTCGGCCGCCCGAAGCCGACCTGATCAAGCCGTTGGCCGCCTGGTGACGGCGGTGGCCATCGATGCCGCTGGAGCCCACCAGCCGCCGACCGTGGCAGCTGTCCCGCTCGCCGCCACGTCCGTCGCCCGTCGTCCGCAGCAGTCTCGGGGCGGGGTCGACCCTCCGCCTCTCGTCACTGCTGTCGGCGACGTTTGGGGGTAGAAGTGCCAGCGCGGACATCGGGGGACGCACCAAGACTCAGCCAGGGACCGCAGCGCACTGTGGGAGGTGGCAGGTGGTGAACAGACATGAGGGCAGCCGGCACAGGCTCGACATGGTGGACCGGCTGCTGGAGATGGCATCCCTGCAGGAGTTTCTGCAGCACTTGATCGACGACGCCGTCAGCGCCGCCGGTGCGGACGGCTGCGGACTGACCCTGCAGCGCCGCCACCGTCACCTGACCGTGGTCAGCACCGGTGGCGTGGCCGACAAGCTGGACGAGAAGCAGTACGGGCAGGACGCCGGCCCCTGTCTTCAAGCGCTGCGCACCGGACAGGTCGTACTGGTGCCGGACATGCTCGAAGAGACCCGGTGGGGGCCCTTCCCCGCTTACGCCACCTCCCTGGGCATCCGCGCGACGCTGTCCCTGCCGATCCCCGCGCGCACCCACACCGTCGGCGCCCTCACCTTCTACGCCGCCGCCCCGGGTACCTTCACCGACCACGACCAAAGGGAACTGGGGCAATTCGCCGCACAGGCCGGCGGCGGCATCGCCCTGGCGCAACGCCTGGCAGATGCCGAGGAATTCACCCGTGACCTGCAGACCGCAATGCAGTCCCGCAGTGTGATCGACCAGGCCATCGGCGCCGTCATGCGGCAACAGCACTGCAGCGCCGACCAGGCCTTCGACCTGCTTCGTGAGCTCTCTCAGCAGACCAACACCAGACTCCGTGACGTGTGCACGCACCTGATCACCGACATCGGCGGACAGCCCCCCAAGGCGCAGCCGCCACTGCGACCCCGGCCGTGACGGCGGGCGCGCAGGCGTGGTCTCGGCCGACAGCGCCGTGTCGTCAGTCCGCCGCGAGCGGCCGAGCCCCGCGCGGATCGCCCACCCGAGCGCCGCCACCGCCGCCTCGTTGTGACGCGTTCGGCAGGCCTCGGGTGGAACCGGATGCGGCGGCCGGGGGTCTGCTCATGCAAAGGGCCGGGCGCACCGACCGTCGGTGTCCGAACCCTGTCGCGAACGACATGGAACGGGAACGGACGACGATGAGAGCCGGGAAGACGTTGAGGCGAGTGCCGGGCACCGCTGTGTACGTGACGGCCCTGCTGGTGACCGCGTGGTGGCTGAAGGGGCAACCGGCTGCCGAACGCGCCCGTTTCGTGCGTCACAACAGCAGCAACGTCCATCACCTGGACGTCGGCAAGTGGTGGACCCTGTTCACCAGTGGCCTGGTCGTCGACGGGGTCCCGGCCCTGGTGGGTATCGCGGCAGTGGCGGCGGTCCTGGGGTGTGCGGAGTGGCGCTGGGGCACCTTGCGTGCCTGCGCGGTATTCGTCTACGGCCATCTGACCGCAACGCTGCTGACCGAGGGCTTCCTGTGGTTGATGCACGCCGTCCGTCTGCCAGGCGTTCCCATCCGGGCCCGCGATGTGGGTATCAGCTACGGGCTGGTGACCACTGCCGCCTGTCTGCTCGCCCTGGCCGGCGGGCGTCTGCGCCGTTGCGGCCTGCCGCTGCTCACCTCGGCGCTGACCGCCGCGTTCCTCTACGACCAGGAGCTCGCCGACGCCGGCCACCTGATCTCTCTCGCGCTGGGTGCCCTCGCCGCCCAGACCGGTTGGCTGCGTATCACATCGCACCCGGCACAGGCCGCCCCCGGCGCACCGGCATCTCCTGGCAGCGAGGTGCGGATGACCACTCCGAGCCATGCCCCGGCGCGTGCGGTCTGCCCCCAGGAATAGCCCCGCGGCTTGCCGTCCACCAACCATCCGCGGCGCCGCGCCCACCGTGCTGTGAACCGAAACCAACGCAGTCGGGTGGGAGTTCATCTGTCATGTCGGCGACCGCGTGGGGTCCCGCGTATGAGAGCGGAGTGGGAACGTGAAACGCATATTGGTCATCGGTGGCGGGATCGCCGGTACGGCGGCAGCGCTGGCCCTGCACAAGGCGGGATTCGATGCCGCAGTGCATGAGGCGCACCCCGACACGGCCGAGGACATCGGAGCGTTCCTGACCCTGGCGAGCAACGGCATGCGTGCCCTGGCGCAGCTCGACGCCTCGGACGCCGTCACCTCCGTCGGCTTTCCGCTGAGCTCGATGCGGCTTCTCGACGACCGGGGTGACGAGGTGGCCCACGCGCCCCTGGGAGAGGCCGGCGACGCGCTCCTGCGGTACCGGTGCCTGCGCCGAGGCGCGCTGAACGCCGCGCTTCAGGCCGAGGTCACCCGCCGGGGTATAGGCCTTTCGCACGGCGCCCGGCTCGTGTCCATCGAGAACGGCCCGGACCGGGTGACCGCGCGTTTCGCCGACGGCAGCGCCGCGACCGGGGACCTGCTCATCGGCGCCGACGGCCTGAACTCGACCGTCCGGCGGTCGATCGCCCCCGACGTGCGGCCTGTGTACGCGGGACAGCGCGTCTTCTACGGGTACGCCCGCTGCGCCCCTGCGGCGGAGGACACCGGCCACATCACCATGGTCCGGGGCGGGCCGGCCGCCTTCGGCTACGCGGTCTCGCCGGAGAAGGAGACGTACTGGTTCGCCCGCGTCGCCGGTGAGGCCCTGTCCGCCGACGAACTCGCCCCCCGTACGCCCTCCCCATGGCGCCGACAGCTCGTCGAGTTGCTGCGCGAGGACGCCACCCTCGCCGCGGACATCGTCGCGGCCTCCTCCGACGGCATCATGGTCACCAACGCCACCGAGATACCGCTCGGGACGCCGTGGCGCTCCGGGCGGACCATCCTCATCGGCGATGCCGCGCACGCGGCCTCCCCCGCGACGGGCCAAGGGGCCTCGATGGCGCTGGAGGACGCAGTGATCCTCGCCAAGTCCCTTCGGGACGCGCCCGACGTGGCGAGCGCCTTCACCGTCTACGAAGCGTGCCGCCGCCCGCGCGTGGAGCACAACATCACCGTCAGCGGACAGATCTCCCGCGGCACCCGGGCCCCGTCGCGCACCGGCCCGGCAGCGACCACTCCTCGCCCCGGCGACGACACACTGGTCGCGCAGCTGGAGTGGGACACCGACATCCGCACCGTGGCCGGCAGCACGGACTGAGCGGACCCGTCGTCCTCGGCCCCGCAGACGCCCTCGACCGACCGACCCGGCGGCGCCCGGGCGTCAGGGCGGCCGCGCTGGGCCGGCCAGGCTCGCTCGCCCCGCCTTCAGGCCCGTAGCCCTGCTCCGGACTCGTGCTTGACGGTCTCTTGACGACACCGCAGGACATGGACGGCGGCTGCCGGGTAACGAGCGGGGCGTGACACGTATCGGATTGGTCGTACTTACCCTGGCCGCGGCACTCGCGGCGGTCGCCGCCGCGGGGTGGATCTCGCCGTGGTGGTGGTTCGCCGCCGTCCCGCTCGCCCTGCTGGGCCTGCTGGGCGCGTGGGACCTGCTGCAGCGCCGGCATTCGGTGCTGCGCAACTACCCCGTTCTCGGGCATGCCCGCTTCCTCCTGGAGGGGATCCGTCCCGAGCTCCAGCAGTACTTCGTCGAGCGGAACTTCGACGGCCGCCCCTTCGACCGGGACGTGCGCAGCATCGTCTACGAGCGGGCCAAGGGCACCGATGCCGAGCAGCCGTACGGCACCGAGCGCGACGTCTACCAGCCCGGCTACGAGTTCCTGGTCCCGTCGATGGCGCCTTGCCCGGTGCCGAGGACGCCGCCGCGGGTGCGCATCGGCGGGCCCGGCTGCAGCCGTCCCTACGACATGGCGCTGCTGAACGTGTCGGCGATGAGCTTCGGCTCCCTGTCGTCGAACGCGATCCTCGCCCTCAACGGGGGCGCCGCGGCAGGGGGCTTTGCCCACGACACCGGAGAGGGCGGACTGTCGGACTACCATCTGCGGCCGGGCGGCGACCTCGTCTGGGAGATAGGCACCGGCTACTTCGGCTGCCGGACCAAGGACGGCGACTTCGACCCCGGCGAGTTCGCCGACAAGGCCGCGCACGACCACGTGAAGTGCGTGTCGCTCAAGCTCTCGCAGGGCGCCAAGCCCGGCATCGGCGGCGTTCTGCCCGGAGCGAAGGTCAACGCCGAGATCGCGCGGGTCCGGGACGTGCCCGAGGGGCAGACGGTGATCTCTCCCCCCTATCACCGGGTGTTCTCCACCCCGCGCGAACTCGTCCGCTTCATCGCCAGGATGCGGGAGCTGTCCGGCGGCAAGCCGACCGGCTTCAAATTCTGCCCGGGCTCGCGCCGGCAGTTCCTCGCCGTGTGCAAGGCGATGCTCGAGGAGGGCACGGCCCCGGACTTCATCGTGGTGGACGGAGCCGAGGGCGGCACCGGCGCGGCACCGCTGGAGTTCGCCGACCACGTCGGCACCCCGCTCACGGAGGGGCTGCTCACCGTGCACAACGCTCTCGTCGGCACGGGCCTGCGCGACCGCATACGAATCGGGGCGAGCGGCAAGATCGCCACCGGCACCGACCTGGTCAAACGGCTGGTGCAGGGCGCCGACTACGGCAACGCCGCGCGGGCGATGATGTTCGCCGTCGGCTGCATCCAGGCGCAGCGGTGCCACACCAACACCTGCCCCACCGGTGTCACCACCCAGGACCCGCGGCGTGCCCGCGCCCTGGACGTCGGCGACAAGACGCTGCGTGTCCAGCGCCTCCAGGAAGCGACCGTGGCCAGTGCGCTGCAGATCATGGCGTCCATGGGCGTCGCCGATCCCTCGCAGCTGCGTCCGCACATGCTCCGCCGGCGCACAGACCCGTACACCGAACGCTCCTACGAGGACCTCTACGAGTGGCTGGCGCCCGGGCAGTTGCTCGCCGAGCCGCCCGCGTCCTGGGCGGCCGACTGGCACGCCGCCGACCCCGACCGCTTCACCGTGTGATCTGGAACGTTCGATCCGCTGGATGGCCAACGCGATGCCACAGGCGCTCGGCGCCAAGTGCGGCGTCCTCGACAACCGCCGACTGGGGTGGGAGTCCTGTGTGGGCCGTCGGAGGCAAAGTGACCCGAATTCGCTTGCGCCTGCTGCCACCGCGCCCACCCGACGCGAACAATTTGCCCTGGCCACGAGGTACGGGCAGCTCTGAACGGCACCGAGGAGAACGACCGATGGACACAGCAGGACGAGCGGATCGTAGAACTCTGCTGGTCGGCGGCCTTGCGGGCGCCACGGTCGCGCTCACGGGCTGCTCGTCGACGCTGGCCGCCACGTCGGCGATCAGCGCTTCGCCCACACCGCGGCCGACCACGCCCGCCGCGGCATTCGAGAGACTGATGGAAGGCAACAAGCGCTGGGTGAGCGGGAACCTTCAACACCCGGACCGGGATCCCGACCGGCGTCAGTTCCTGGCCCAGGAGCAGGAGCCTTTCGGGGCGATCCTCTCGTGCATCGACTCCCGAGTGCCGCCCGAACTCCTCTTCGACACCGGGCTGGGCGACCTCTACGTGATGCGCACGGGCGGGGAGGCGGTCGGCCCGGTGGTCACGGGTTCCGTCGAGTACGGGCCCATGACGAGCGGCACCGCCCTCATCGTGGTCCTCGGACACCAGCGCTGCGGCGCAGTCAAGGCGGCGTACACGTCCATTCGTGAGGGCAAACCGCTGCCCGGCAATCTGCAGGCCATCGTCAAGGCTCTGCGGCCGGCGTACGAGCAGGCCGTCCGGAGAGGGGACACCGACCCGATCGAGACCATGGCCCGCGCCCAGGTCACATTGACCGCGACCGATCTGCGCTCCAACCGGGACCTGGCTCCGCTGGTGGGAAAGGGCGCCCTTGCCGTGGTCGGCGCCTACTACTCGCTCGACACCGGCAAGGTGGAAGTCCTGACCGGCGCGCCCTCCTGAACCGGTCGGACGAGCCGCGGTCCGCCTTCCAAGGCGCCCCGAGCGAGGCAAACATGATCAACAGCTCGGGCCTGGCGAACCGCCGGCGGTGCAGGGGCGGCCGCCCTACGCGGGCCGCGGAGGAGTGGCTGTGGTCCCGGCCTGTCTCTGGCGTATCCGCCACAGACAGATGCCGACGACGGCGATGAGCAGCAGCGCCTGCAGATAGGGCATGGCGCGGTAGCCGGTCTGACGGACGACGCCGTTGAGCCAGTCCGGGTGCAGGGGGTACGGCAGACCGGGGTCGAACGGCAGCGTCATGCAGGTGGTGTGCGCGATCAGCACGAGGTCGAACCAGGAGCGGGGCAGCATAGCCACGAGGAGCCAGGCGACCGCGTCGTACCACGGCCGGACGTAGGCGGTGCCGAGCAGATAACCGGCGACGAGGGCCAGGGCCGGCCGGGCCGTCGCCTGGACGATGGCGCCGTCCTCGACCGGCGGCAGAGCCGCCAGCAGTAGAGCGGCTATCCCGACGACCATCATGATCTCGACAACCGGAACGAGGTGCCCCGCTGCGGAACCGAACAGCGGTGTGAGCAGTCTGCGCTGCAGCAGCGGCCACGGGGAACCGACCACGGGCTGGTTGCTGACGGCCGCGGCATTGCGGACGGCCCGTGGCACCAAGCCGTAACCGAGCGCCAGCACCAGTACACCGGCCGACGTGGCGGCGACCAGGAGGCGTCGGTCGTGCCGCATGCTCCATGCGAAGGGCAGCGCGAAGATTCCCAGTGTGAGCTTGACCGCGGTCGCCGCCGCGAGCGCGAGGCCGGCGGCGAGACCGGAACGACGCAGCGCCCAGAAGGCGGCAACCACACAGAACGCGCCGAGCACATCGACGTGGGGTCCCACCACCAGGTTCCACAGCAGCACCGGGTTGAGCGTCCACAGCAGCTGCGAGCGCACCTGCCGCTGCGGATCCGGTCCGGCCAGACGCAGCAGGAGCGCCCCGGTGGCGACGAACGCGGCACCGCTGAGCAGGGACAGTATCCACACGGTGCGCAGCATCGAGGTGCCGCCGACCAGCGAGGCGGCCCATTCGGTCGCGGTGACCAGAGGCCCGTAGACCGACGGGTTGTGCAACCACGGTTCCGCGATCGACAACTGCCCGATCGGGTCGCCGTCCTGGGCCAGCCCGAAGGGCGTCACCCGGTACGGGTCGAGCCCGAGGGCGGCCATCCGGCCGTACGCGGCATAGTTGAGCGGATCCGTGGTGCCCATGGGCGGCACGCACACCAGGCCGACGACGGCGAGCGTGCCGGCAGTGAGCAACCCGCGGGGGCGGGGCGACCATCCGCGGCGTGTCGCGGCGAGCCCGGCGATCACGGCGGCGGTGCCGAGCAGCAGCACCACGGCGACGAGCACCCAGATGAGAAGGTCCGGCGGCCGAACGTTCCAGAACCACGGCGGAAGGTACCCGGCGGGCCCGAACAGGGGCTCGACGGCGGACGGTCCCAGCAGGCCCAGAACGATCGTGAGGAGAACACAGCCGACGCATGCCAGCAACGCACCGTTGCCGAGAGCCCTGCCACCGTCAGAGCCGCTCGGGCCCGCCGCGACAGGCGGGCGGGAATCGGCATGCCCCTTCGAGGCCGAAGAAGACAACAGATTGCCTGACACGCCTATGGCCTCGGCCTTCGTGATACGTGGGCCCAAACAAAGCCGCACTGGTCGATCGGGTTCCAGAACTCGGCTTGAAGGTACGCGCAATGAGCGCCACGCGAAAAACGTCTAGGTGAAATATGGGTTACCCCATCGTGTCCAATAGGACCGCCCTAGGTCTTCCTGTTGGACGGCCACCGCAAGGCGATCCAGGCCATGGCTCCGACACTGACCGCGCAGTCCTCGCCCGCTCCACCACCTCCCGAGGGGCGAGAGAGCCGTGGCCACGCTGAAGACCTGGCGGCTCGGCAGCACCAGCTCCTCTTGTTCAATCCCGGTATCGATGGTCAGACGCCAAGCAGGTCAACGATGTCGTCGGCGTGCTCTTCCTCTTCTTCCAGGATCGACTCCATCAGCCGGCGCGTAGTGGGGTCGTGGTCGCCCAGCCAGCGGATGATCTCCTGGTACGTGGAGATCACGATCCGTTCGGCAAGCAGGTTGCTCTCCAGCATCGCCTTGAGGTCTTCTCGAGACGGCGTGGTGTAGTCGGTGTGAGCGCGCTCGGTCAGCGTTGCCGGGTCGAAGTCGGGGTCCCCGCCGAGCTGCGAGACACGCTCCGCAGCCCGGATGGCATGCCGCATCTCCGCGGCCGCGTGCTCGGTGAACTCCGCTGACACCTGGGCACGGTCAATGCCGATGGCGGAAATCGCATGGCGGGTATATCGCAGCCAGCACACCACTTCCGTGGCGATCACGTCGTTGAGGACAGCCATCACCCGGTCCTTGTCCAGGCCGTAGCTATCGGTGACCGGGCCCGCCTCCATCTTCCGCTGGGCTTCTTCACGGATCCTGGTGACGTCCAGGACGAATGAGTCAGTCATGTCTGCTCGTTCCTCTGCTCGATCATGCCTCGGCAGCAGACCCTTCCCCGCCTGGTTGTTCACGGCTACGGCGTGCGGCTGAGAATGACCGGTTCGACGCAGCCTTTTGACCCGCACGCTCACGTCGACATGCCATCCGTGAAGAGCGACAGGCCGTGAAGGCGGAATCTCGTCACAGTCGCCGGCGTCAGCTCGTACATGTCCGGCCGGCCGCCGACAGCCGGCCGCCCGTGCGGATCCATCGATCAGACCGTAAAGCTCAAGTTGAGCTTTACGGTCAATCTCTACCTCAGGGATGGACTGTCGGCGTGGGCTGACCTCTGCGGCAGCCTCAGCCAGACCGGAATGGAACGCGATCCGCCCGCTCGGTTCCGTCGGCCGACGCAACGCGACGGTTCCAAGCGGGTGTACGCCGCCGTGTCGTCGCCTGGCCGGGCGACTGGGGAATGACACGATCTGCACGCATTCGCCCATCGGAGGCCCATGAGGCCCTGGCCGACGTCGCCCCGCGTGCCCGGCCTCCTGCCCGTACGAATCCGCCTGACGTCCCGTCACTCATCACGGAGGCCGTGTGTCCCGTCTCAGATCTCGCCCGGCGGCAGGCAGGGTGCACCTGCGCGTGGGGACCCTGTCGGGAGCGGTTTCGACTCTCGGCTCGCTCGCGCTGTTCGGCCTCCCGGCTCATGCCGATCCGCCGCCGCCCCAGCACGGCGGCTCCGACAAGGTCATCCACGCCTGCTACGACAAGCGCACGGGGGCTCTGCGTATCGTGCCGGACGGCGAGAGGTGCCGTCGGCATGAGCGGCCACTGTCGTGGCACCGACTCCAGCAGCCTGGGCCTCAGGGACCGGCCGGACCGCCGGGACCATCGGGGCCGCCGGGGCAATCGGGACCGCCGGGTCCTGCGGGACCGCCGGGACAGCCAGGACCACCGGGACAGCCAGGGCAGCCAGGAACGGGCGGGCCCTCCGTTCTCGCCGGTCTTGTCAGCTTCGTCGACGCCACCGAGACGGACGGTTTCGTCGGTGCCACCGGGCAGGCCAATCTGGAGCCCACGGCCGACGCCGCCGGCACGTCGCTGCCGGGCGCGCACCATGTCAGCGTTCTCCGGGCAACGGTCGGGGAGGCGGCACCGAACGTCACCGTCACCATCGTCCGCAACGGCGCATCAACGGCTTTGAGTTGCACCACCGACGCGACCGGCACCTGCGTCGCGGTCGCGGCAACCCCCATCGCCTTCGCGGCGGGTGACACGATTGCCGCGGAGGTCCGCCACGCCGCCGGCTCGCCCCTGCGCGATGTCCGCTGGTCCACGGACTTGGAACCCTGATATGACCGTGGCCAGACGCAGATTTGTGCTGCATGCGGTCGCCCTCGGCGCGGCCTGCGCGGTTCCCTCACATGTCGGCGCCGGGCAGGCGGCAGCCGCGACCCGGGCCGAGCACGCCGGTGCCGGCTCTGTCCCCGTGCGCTCGCTGGCCGTGTGGAGGTCCCTCGTCGGATCCGAGCTGCGTGTCGTCGATCGGCCGGGCACGGTTCTGAGCGTGGACCGCGTCGAGGACCTGTCGCGCATCACTCGTAACAACCGCATGCCGGGCCGCGGTGAAGTCTTCACGATCCGCTTCGCCCAGCGGTCGGGCCCGCCCCTGGACGAGGGCATCCACGCCCTTCACCACCCCGTCCTCGGTCACTCGCCACTCTTCCTCAGCCCCACCGGGCGAGAGGCCCGCTTCCGGGCCGTGGTCAACACGTGGCTGCCCCTGAACGGCAGCGGAAAGGCGCTGAACGGTGTCGGAACCGTTTCTCGGTGAAATTCGGATGGTCGGCTTCAACTTCGCTCCCGTCGGCTGGGCCATGTGCGACGGCCAGTTGCTGCCCATCTCCCAGAACACCGCCCTGTTCTCCCTCCTCGGCACCACCTACGGAGGCAACGGCACGACGACCTTCGCCCTCCCCGATCTGCGCGGCCGCGTGCCCATGCACCAAGGCCAGGGCCCCGGGCTGTCCCCCCGTTTCCTCGGCGAGTCCGGCGGCACGGAGACCGTCACGCTCGACACCAGCCAGGTCCCCTCGCACACCCATGCGCTCAACGGCGTCGCCGCACGTCAGGACAGCAACCGGGTTGCGGGAGCCGCCCCGAGCAACGGCGGTTACTACAGCACGCAGACCCCAGGAACCGCCATGCACCAGGCAGCCATCGGCACGACCGGAGGAGGCCAGCCGCACCCCAACGTGCAGCCGTTCCTCTGCGTCAACTTCATCATCGCGCTCCAAGGGATCTTCCCGGCACGACCATGACCACCACCGTCACCTTCCGGACGCAGAAAGACTCGGACACCGACTTCCTGCGCCGCCTCTTCGCCACCGTCCTCGATGCCACCCTCGGCCTCGGCGCGTGGCCCGAGCGTGAACGCGAGTGCCTGCTGCGCCTGCAGTACGACGCACGCGAACGCGACTGGCGGGAGCGCCATCCGCCCGGGCAGCTCGACATCATCGAGGCCGACGGCGTACCGGCCGGCCGGATCCGTCTGTCGCAGCCGGGAGACGACGGGTCCTGCCGCGTCGTCGACCTCGCGGTCGCCCCCGAGTTCCGTCGACGGGGCCTGGCCACCGCGGCGCTCATGCGTCACAGGGGCGCACTCCGCCTCAGTGTCGCCCGCACCAACCTGCCCGGCCAACGCATCTACACCCGCCTGGGATTCACGCCGTACGGAGGCGACGAACTCGATCTGCACCTCCACCGGCCACCACTGCGTTCGTGAGTGCCCCTGAGCTTGTGGGGCCCGGTTGAGCCGGCAGCGGAGACGACCACGCGGGCGCCTTGATCATGAATTCCCGGGCGAAGCCCAGGCCGCGACTCAGGCACCCGGCTCCGGCCAATGCGTCGACGGACCGCTTCGGGGATCAGGCCGGCCGCAGGTGCGGCTCTTCCGGACTGGCTGGCCCGGCCCGCAGGCGGGCGGCTCCAGGTTGACCAGGTCGTCGCGCCTCATGGCGGTCGGGCAGGGGCACCCCGCCTGTCCGGTGGTCCCCACTACGGCGGAAGAGCCCTCGTCGCCAAGGGGGCACCCGCGATGTCGGCCGACGGGCGAACCTGCCGTGGTAACTCACACGACGGGTTCGTCCATTCGAGTGCCTTGGCGAAGCCGAATCGCCCGTCGTCCCACGCCCGTTGAGGTTCCGTCCGGAGGATGGCATGCGGCGAGCCCTGTTCCGGAGCTACTGGTGAGGATGGCGTGACCACCAAGACACCGCCCAGGAAGCACACGTTCGACCGGGCGCGCCCTCTGGGCGAAGCCCTGGACGACGCCACAATGTCCCGTTTGCATGTCAGGTTCTGGCTGCTGGCCGGCCTCGGCATTCTCCTTGACGGTTTCGACTTCTTCATCATCGGAGTCGCCAACCCACTCATCTCCGCCGACTTCTCGGTGAGCGCCGTCGAGAAGGGCATGCTGTCGGCAGCGGCGATCGTGGGTTCGGTCTTCGGCGCCGCGCTGCTGGGGCCGCTGGGAGACCGGATCGGGCGCAGCAGGATCTTCCGGGTCGATCTGTGGCTGTTCGTCATCTTCTCAGTGCTGTGCGCGGCAGCGTGGGACGTCTGGTCCCTGATGGCCTTCCGGTTGGCGCTGGGCGTAGCGGTTGGTCTCGACTATCCGATCGCCGCGAGTTACCTGGCGGAGATCCTGCCGGCCAGGAACCGTGGACGGTGGCTGGTCAGCGCCTTCAGTCTGCAGGCGGCGGGCATCGTGCTGGGGGCGGCGGCAGGGGTGGTGATCCTTGAGGTCTCGCCACAGGTGACTTCATGGCGCCTCATGCTGGGATTCGGTTTGGTACCGGCCCTGGCCATCATCTGGCTGCGCCGCCGTGTGCCCGAGAGTCCCCGCTGGCTCGCCCAGAACGGGCGCGAACGGGAGGCGCGTCAGGTCGGCCGGGCACTCGTCGGCGCTCCCGTCCAGGTGACCGCCGCGGACAAGGAGCGGCACGAGCCACCGCAGGAGGGACTGAAGGCGTTCCTCCAGCCGCAGCTCTTCTCCCGTCCATGGCGCAGGCGTACCGTCTTCACCGCGGTGCCCTGGTTCCTCATGGACATCGCAACCTACGGAGTGGGCATCTTCACTCCCACCCTGCTGGCCTCGCTCGCACTGGGCCGCCCGAACACCACGTTCATCGCCGACGACATCGTCTCCACCAAGGGCACCGCCCTGCTGGACGTCTTCCTGGTCGTCGGATTCGCCCTGGCGATCCTGCTGGTCGACCGGATGGGCCGGGTGCCGCTGCAACTGATCGGCTTCGCGGTGATGGCCATCGCGCTCTGTGTCCTGGCGGTCGGCAGCCGGCTACCCGGGGGAGCCAACGCTCATCTCGGTATGGTGATGCTGGGGTTCGGAATGTTCAATACGTTCATGAACCTGGGGCCGAACGCCACCACGTTCGCTCTGCCCGCCGAGGTGTTCCCTTCCGAGATGCGCGCGGCGGGGCATGGCTTCGCTGCCGGATGCGGCAAACTCGGAGCGGCCCTGGGGACGTTCCTCTTCCCGGTACTGCTCGAGGGCATCGGCGAGGCCGCACTGCTCTACGCGGTGGCCGCAGCGTGCGCCTGCGGATTCCTCGTCACTCTCGCCTTCCGCATCGAACCCCGCGGCTGCTCCCTCGAAGAACTCTCCGGCGCCCAGGCCACCAACCTCGCCCCCCGGCCCACTCCCCCGTGACCCGCGACCGGGGAATCGGTGTGCCGTCCTGCAGGGCGACTGCGTACGGCCACTGCGCACGGCCACTGCGCCGGGACCGGGCAGTGGCTCTCCCCGAGCAACGATCCCGAGGAGTATCCATGGAACGTACGGTCGACGCCGTCATCGTCGGGGCCGGTGTGAACGGCATGGTCGCCGCCGCCGAACTGGCCAGGGCAGGCTGGTCGGTGGCCCTGGTCGAACGCAACGAGCGCCTGGGCGGGTTCATCGCCACCGAGCAGCGGACCCTGCCGGGCTACCTGCACGACACATACTCCTCGTGGCACCCGCTGTTCATCTCCGGCAGTGCCTACGCCGCCCTCGGCGAGGACCTGCACCGCCACGGCCTGGAGTACCGCAACACCGACGACCTCCTCACCGGAACGGTCACCGACGAAGGCCGCGTCGTCCTCGCCCATCGCGACCCCGTCGCGACGGCGGATGGCTTCGCCCACGCCGGGGACCGGAACGCCTACCTCGCGATGCTGCAGCGGTTCGTCGACAACGCCGAGGCCATCGGCGGTCTCATGGGCAGCGACCTGCGCTCCCCCCGGAGCCTCAAGCACGCCGTGCAGCTGATGCGCCGGGAGCGGTTGGCGGGCGCCGAGGCTTGGCTCCGCGCCGCCCTGACCAGCAGGCGGTCGTACTGCCGCAGTGAGTTCCGTGGCGATGAGCCAGATCTGCTGTGGGCACCGTGGCTGCTGCACTGCGGGCTGTCGCCCGACCACGCCTCCGGTGGTCTGATGCTCCCCGTCCTCGCCGCCACGATGCACGGCTTCGGCCTGCCCGTGGTGGCGGGCGGCGCCCAGAACTTCGTCCGCGCCTTCGAGACGCTGCTGGACGAACTGCGGGTGGACATCCGCACCGGACAACCGGTTGATCGGTTGCTCCTGACGGACGGCAAGGTCAGCGGCGTCGTCGCGGGCGGCGACACGGTCCGGGCGCGGAGCGCCGTCCTCGCGTCGGTCACCCCGACCGCCCTGTACGGGCAACTGCTGCCGCAGGAAGCCCCGGTCCCGCCCGCCGTCCGCGCCCAGGCCCGGCGCTTCCGCTACGGTCGTGCCGCGCTCCAAATCCACGTCGCCCTCTCGGCGCCGCTCGCCTGGCGCGATGAACGCCTGGCCACCGTGCCGCTGCTGCACCTGAGCGACGGATCGGCGAGCACCGCGATCGCGTGCGCGGAGGCCGAGGCCGGCCTGCTGCCGCGCACACCCACGGTGGTCGTCGGCCAGCAGCACGTCCTCGACCCCTCGCGGGTGCCGGAGGGCGCCGCTGCCCTGTGGCTCCAGCTCCAGGAACTGCCGTACGAACCGGCGGGCGACGCGGCGGGCGAACTGGACATCAGCGGCGGCTGGACGAAGGAGCTGACCGCGGGCTACGTCCACCGGGTTCTGGCCCGCGTGGCGCGCCACGCGCCCGACGTGTACGGCAAGGTGCTCGCGTGGGACGCCGTCACCCCGGCCGACCTGTCCTCGTACAACCTCAACGCGGCCTTCGGAGACCCTTACGGAGGCTCTACCGAACTCGATCAGAACCTGCTGTGGCGCCCGCTGCCCGGTGCGCCCCGCCACGCCACGCCCGTGCCGGGCCTGTGGCAGATCGGCGCCTCCACGCACCCCGGCCCCGGCCTCGGCGGAGGCTCGGGACACCTCGTGGCACAGCAACTCATCCACCACACGCGCCGACGACTTCCCCACCACCTCACGCGCGTGAGGGCACGACCGTTCGGAGGCCGGTGAAGCGCAGACGGCGAACTGGCGACTGGGCGAGGAGATGCACGGTCATCGCCGGTGACGAAGCCCCCGGGGCCGACGGCACCCATCCACCGCCAACGCGGCACCCACGAACAGAGACAGCCCGGCCCGGCTCAGGGAGTCGGGCCTGCGGGTGGGGCGCTGGTGATCGCGGCGCGGTAGAGGGCCTGGGTGGCGGCGCCGAAGTAGGCGCTGTAGGAGACCTGCGGAGTGTTGCCGCCGGTGTGGTAGCCGCCGATCACCCCGATCACCGCCCAGCCGCCCGACCACGGCACCAGCATCGGTCCGCCGCTGGTCCCGCCCACGAAGGCGTCGCAGGCGATGCGCGGAAAGGTGCCCGGGTCGGCCGGGTCGTCGCTGGCCCACTTGGTGGTCCAGCTCCAGCACTCCAGCGGCTTCTGCGCCCCCGCCGGATACCCGATCATCCGCACCGGGGCGTGGTAGTACCCCGTCCCGGTGAGCAACTGCACCCCACCGACCGCATCCTGGAGCAGCGTCCCGTCCTGGTTGGGCTCGGTGACGGCGAAGGCGAAGTCGTACTCGGCCCCGGCATGCTCGCCCAGGTCGTAGTACTGCTGCGAGACATAGACGCCGTTGGTGCGGACCGGGAAGATACCGAAGGGCTTGAGACCGTCGTGGTACTGCGGCACGAAGCCGAGGTGGCGCTTGGGGGATGTGCCGGAGTACCCCTTCAGGCAGTGTCCGGCGCTGAGCACCAGGGCATGGCCGGGGCCGCGCACCACGGAGCCGCTGCAGGTGCGCCCGGTGCCGGTGGCGTCGGTCCAGAAGAAGGTGCCGGCCTGGGGCATGCCGTCGAAGCTTCTGCTGGGCGGGATGTACTCACCGGGCTGAGGTCCGTCCACCGCCGGGGAGACGGCGTGGGCGATCGGCCCGGCCTCGGCGCCCTTGCGGGTGTCGCCGGGCCGGGCGGCCGCCATCCGGGCCGGTGTCCAGTAGGCGTTGAGCTGTACGGCGACCCGATTCGGCCGAGGCGGGGCGCCGCCGGCGGAAGCTGCCGGGGCCGGCCCCGTAGAGATCAGCAGCGCTGCCGCGCACGCGGCGGCGTATCGGATGATCCTGGTCCTACGCACCATCAGTTCCCCTCCGGGCGGGCACAAGTGACGGCTCACCATAGGAGCAGTGCCGGTCCCGGCAGAAGCGCCTGCCGCGTGTGCGGGGAGATCCTCAGCCGACCGGCGGGTGCCGGGTCGTGAGTGCCGGAGCAGTGCATGTGATGGACCCAGGGCGCCGGCGCCCTGCCTCTCTTGGGAGGCCGTACGCCCAACTGATAACGATCCCGGCGAAAGCCTTGTGTCAAGGCCCGTCACCCATAGCCTCCCGACATGGCATTTCTCTCAAGCCGCCGAAGAAGGGCGCGCCTTGCCCCCGAGCTCGACGACGAGCCCCTGCGCAGACTTCTGAAGTCCCTCCGGGCGACCACCATGTCCGGCACGATCGCGACGGCGGACCTGTGCATAGCTCAGATGTCCCGCCTCATGAACCAGGACTCGGGTGACTGGGACCGTCGTACGCACCGCCTGTCCGTCCTGGCGGACTACCTGTCCGAATCGCATCTGCCGCGGGCCTGGGCCAGGCGCGAACCACGCAACGCGGGCGCACTCGTCCTGCATGCATGGACGCAACTCACACGTGGCCGCTCCCAGGGGCGCCTGGAGGACACCGCCGCCGTCACGGAGAGCTGCTTCCGGGCCGCCGACCTCGCACCTGAGGACCCCACTCCTTGGGTGGTGCTGCTGGGGGTGTCACGCCTTGAGCGCCGGCCGCAGCGGGAGGTGTTCGGAGCATGGAACGAGGTGCTCACCCGCGACCGCTGGAACCGCGAGGCGTACCTGAACATGCTGCGGTATCTCACCCCACAGGAAGCGGGCTCACGCATCCAGGTACTGGAGTTCGTCGACGCCCTCTCGGCCCGCATGCCCGCGAACGCGCCCTGCGCGGCGACGGAACTCACGGCCCAGGTCCTTCAGTACCAGTCCGTCCTCGCCCGGGGCGGAGTCGAGGCGCTGGTGGCGCGCAACCACTGGTCCCTGGCTCCGGCGGCTCAGGCTCTCGACCGTGCGGTCAATACCTGGGTCAGGCCGGAGTTCCTGCGCCATGCCGCGGCTCTTGCCGACCTGAACCTCCTTGCCTACGCGCTGATGGCCGCCGACCGACGGCACGACGCCCGTCTGGCCTTCGAGGCACTCGGCGGCACGGTCACCGCCTGGCCCTGGCGCGTCGGCGGCGACCCCCTGACCGAATTCGGGCAGGCGCAAAGCAGGGCCTCCGCCGGCCTGTGATCGAGCTCTGCCGGGAAGGAGTTCCGTGCAACGACCTCCCCTCGGGGGGAGGCCTCTCGGCCCTGGATCGCGGCGAGCGCAGGCGCCGAGGCCGTTGCTCCGGTATCGGATGACGGTCTCCTCACACGGCTTCCGCACGTCCTGTGGCTGCCGGATCAGGAGGAGCCTCGCGTCCGGCACCGGTCTGTGTGCCGGTGGACGCGGTGTCCGGTGCGCCGAGAACCGGGGGGCATCACGCCGCCCGGTGCCGATGAGGACCGTCTGGTGGCCGTCCCGGCATTGGATGACGACGCCGTCGCACTTGTAGCCGCTGTACCAGGCAGCATCGGCGACGATGCCGCTGGTGTCCACGGCGCGGCTCGCGCGCCGCTGCACCCGCCGTGCGCACCGCGCGGCCAGGCCCGCGACCGGCGGAATGCCGGCGGCCGTGATCAGGAACGCGTCCCGGACACCGCCGCCGATCATGCCCCCGCCGAAGAAGACGCAGCCCACGGCGGAGCTGCCACAAACCCCACGGTGACCTGCCAGGGGGCTTGTCCCACCCGCCGCTGAACAGCCTCTCCTCGCGGCCCGGTACCGTTCCTGACACACTCGAAAGCAGTACAGCAGACTCACAGGAGACCGGTGCGGTGAAGCGGCGCAGCAGGCGGGGCAGGTTCTACGGGGCACTGGCGGGCGCGGTCGTGGCTGCCCTGACAGCCGGTGGCTGCGGCGCGGGCGGTGGCACCGGTTCGGCCGCCACCTCGTCGCGGCCCACCCCCACCGGCGCCACCCCCAGCACCGCGCCGAGCGCCACCGCCGACGCCGCCGCCTGGCACAAGTGGGGCCTGACCCCGCTGCCCGCCGCCCCGCAACCCCCGGCCGACAAGCCCGTCAAACTCTCCGCCACCGGAACGGTCCCGGTCTTCACGCACATACCGACCTCGCAGAAGGTCGTCTTCATAACCATCGACGACGGAGCGGAGAAGGACCCCAAGTTCATCGAGATGATGCGGGACTTGAAAGTCCCGATAACGATGTTCCTGATGAACGACGCCATCAAGCCGAACTACGCGTACTTCAGGCAGCTGCAGGCGATGGGCAACCACATACAGAACCACACCCTGCACCATCCCGCGATGAACACCGTCTCGCTGGCCCGCCAGAAGGAAGAGGTGTGCGGCGACCAGAAGGTCCTCACCCAGCAGTACGGCACCGCGCCGTTGCTCTTCCGACCGCCCTACGGCGCGTACAACAGCGACACCAAGATCGCGGTGGGCGAGTGCGGGCCCAGGGCGATCGTGTGGTGGCGGGAGTCCATGCAGATCTCCAACCTGCAGTACCAGGAAGCGGACAAGAAGCTGCGCCCCGGCGACATCATCCTCGCCCACTTCCGCGGGCCCACGGAGCTCAAGGGCACCACGATGACGCGGATGTTCGGCAATATGCTCAAGCACATCCAGGAGCAGGGGTTCGCCGTCGCACGCCTGGAGGACTACATCCAGCCACCCGCCCGATGAGCTCGGCCAGCCCGTCGGCATCGAGGTGGCTACGGACCGGCCGCCGCCCGCATTCGCCCGCCAGGGCCTGGGGGCAACGAGTCCCGCCATGTCGTCGACCCTGATCGTCACCCCTGGCTCCCGCGCACAGGGCCCGACCTCCACGGGTGTACGCCTGGACGAGAGGCCGTGTCACGCTCGGGCGAGCACCTTCCGGTGCGCGTCATCGCGACCGGCCTGGCCATGGGCATGGGCATGGGCATGGGCATGGGCATGCTGATCGACGCCTTCGTCGTCCGTACGTTCCTGCTACCGGCCCTGGTCTCCCTGGTGGGCCGCTGGAACTGGTGGATGCCCGGTGCCCTCGGCAAGCTGCTCTGCCTCACGGGTCCGCCGACCGGTCCGGCGGGCCGACAGGGCACTCCCAGGCGATGCCACCGCCACACCGCGTCCCACGCCGGTGGGCGCGCGAGTCGGACGGGCCGAGCAGGCGCCGCCGCACGATTCCCGGCTCAGGACCCACAGGGGCGCACCTTTTGCGGTTCTGGTTGGGCCATACAGGACAAACGCATGCGATTTGGAGTCGCGCCGGACGATGTCGGACCATGGGGCCCGTCCCGGCGATCCCGGGCACCAGTTCGATGAGAGGCGCACCACCCCATGCACGTCACCGGGACCGTCCCGCAGTCGGCTCCGGCCCCACGGGAGACCCCCGCGGCCCCCACCCCCGCCGAAGATCCCACCAGCAACAACGGCAGGCATGCCCGCCGCTTCGGCCTGCCCGTCGCCACGGCTCTGGTCATGGGCAACATCATCGGCGGCGGCATCTTCCTGCTCCCGGCCTCCGTCGCCCCGTACGGCACGATCAGCCTGGTCGCATTCGGCGTCCTGACCGTCGGCGCCATCGCCCTCGCCCTGGTCTTCGGCCGACTCGCCGAGCGCGACCCGCGCACCGGCGGGCCCTACGTCTACGCCCGCGAGGCCTTCGGTGACTTCGCCGGCTTCCTCGCCGCCTGGGCGTACTGGATCACCACCTGGGTGTCGAACGCGGCGCTCGCCGTCGCCGCCGTCGGCTACCTCGACGTACTGATCCCCGTGAACGGCCACCGCTGGAGCGCGTGCCTGGCCGCGCTCACCCTGCAGTGGCTGCCCGCGCTCGCCAACTTCGCGGGCACCCGGTACGTGGGCGCCGTCCAGCTCGTCTCGACCGTGTTGAAGTTCGTGCCACTGCTGCTCGTCGCGATCGGCGGGCTGTTCTTCTTCGACCCGCGCAACCTGGGCCCGTTCCACGCCGGCGGCGGCAGCGCGATGGGCGCGGTGTCCGCCTGCGCCGCGATGCTGCTCTTCTCCTACCTCGGTGTGGAGTCCGCCGCCGTCAGCGCGGGCGAGGTCAAGAACGCCCGGCGCAACGTGGGACGCGCCACCGTCATCGGCACCACGGGCGCGGCGCTCGTCTATCTGCTGGGCACGCTCTCCGTCTTCGGCACGGTCACGCACGACCACCTGGTGAAGTCCACCGCGCCCTTCTCGGACGCCGTGAACGCCATGTTCGGCGGCACCTGGGGCGGCTGGGCCGTCGCGCTCGCCGCGCTCGTGTCGATGACCGGCTGCCTCAACGGCTGGACGCTGCTGAGCGCCCAGACCCCGTACGCGGCGGCCAAGGACGGTCTGTTCCCCGCCGCCTTCGCGCGCCGGCGCCGGGGCGTACCGACCGTCGGCGTCGGCGTCACCGTCGTGCTCGCCTCGCTCCTCACCGTCTACAACTACGCGTCGGGCTCGCCGAGGGTCTTCGAGATCCTGGTCCTCGTCACCACGTTCACCGCGACCGTGCCGTATCTGCTGGCCACCGCCGCACAGATCTTCCACCTCGTGTCGGGGCGGCGCGAGCTGGTCGACCGGGCGCGTCTGGTGCGGGACGCCGTGATCACGGCGGTCGCGGCAGCGTTCTCGATGTGGCTCGTCGCGGGCGCCGGGTACGCGGCGGTGTATCAGGGCGTGCTGTTCCTGTTCGCGGGGATCATCGTCTACGCGGTGCTGGCGGCCCGCCGGCAGAGGACGGCCTGATCCGGCGGTGGCCCGGGCCGCCGCCCTCGCACGTCCACTCCGCACGCCCACTCCGCGGCGGTCCGGACACGCGCGCCCACAGAACTCGGCCGCGCGGGCATCGCGGTCTCGCGAACCGCAAGCTCACACGCTACGTGGATGCCGACGCGGGGATCGCTGAGGTGCTGGGCTGAGCCGCTGCCCGGCGGCCCGACGCGAGCGGCGTCGCCGAACCTTCGGTCCGTCACATGCCGCGTATAGCGGCGAGATGGACCGGCGCGCGCCCGAGAAGCAATCCCCCGGCCCACCTCCTGGGCGGTGCAAGGAACAAGGTCAAGAGACCTTTTGGTCTAGTCCAAAGGTCTGTCTGGTCTAGTCCAAAGCATTGACGCGATCGTGTCGGCGTCAAGAGGCTGGGGCGACTCCCTCTCCCCCCCACTGGAGGCACGCAGTGAGACGTCTTCGCATATGTCTGGGCTCAGCCGCCCTCGGGCTCGCCATCGCGGGCACAACGGCACTGGGCGCAGGCCACGCATCGGGGGCGACCAGCGCGCTGAGCAACCGCTGGTACGCCGCCGCCCCTTACCTGATGCCGCTGGACAACGACCCGCCGGACCCGGCCGCCATCATGGACGCCACCGGCCTCAAGGCGTTTCAGCTCGCCTTCGTCCTCGCCCCCAACGGCGGCGGCTGCTCCCCCACTTGGGGCGGGACGGCCCCGGTCTCCTCTGACACTGCCGTTCAGTCGGCCATCGACACCATCCGCGCCAAGGGCGGTGACGTCTCCGTCTCCATCGGCGGCTACGGCGGTACCAAGCTCGGCCAGGTGTGCTCGGACGCGGCAGCCACGGCGGCGGCGTACCAGCAGGTCATCACCAAGTACGGCCTGCGCGCGATCGACTTCGACCTGGAGGAGCCGGAGTACGAGAACGCGGCGGCGATCAAGAACGAGATCGGCGCCGCCAAGATCCTCCAGCAGAACAATCCCGGCCTCTACGTCTCGGTCACCACGGCCGGAACTGCGGACGGAACCGGCTGGTTCGGCAAGCAGATGCTGCTGGAGGCGAAGTCTCAGGGATTCACACCGAACAACTTCTCCATCATGCCGTTCGACGGCGGCTTCAACGGCGCCGCCTCGCAGACCAGCGCGCTCACCAACTTCAACTCGATTCTGCAGTCCACCTTCGGCTGGGACCAGGCGACCGCCTATGCCCACGAAGGCTTCTCGGGGATGAACGGACGCAGTGACTCCGGCGAGATGTTCACCCAGGCCGACTTCCAGACCGTGCTGGACTACGCGATCAGCCACAACATGGACCGCTTCACCTTCTGGTCCCTCAACCGCGACCGCCAGTGCACCCCCGCGGACAACGGCGGCCGCACGTCCGGCACCTGCTCCAGCGTGACGCAGAACTCGTGGGACTTCGCGAAGTACTCGGCGAAGTTCGCCGGTGCC
Source organism: Streptomyces sp. TP-A0356 (assembly GCF_001417775.1). Classification (GTDB taxonomy): domain Bacteria; phylum Actinomycetota; class Actinomycetes; order Streptomycetales; family Streptomycetaceae; genus Streptomyces. The sequence goes on from NZ_BBZJ01000012.1 coordinate 148,672, forward strand.
ACCCCGCCCTCACCCACGCCCACGCCGACCCCGACCCCGACGCCACCCAGCACCGCCTGCGCGTCGGCCTGGAGCTCGACGGCGGTCTACACGCAGGGCAACGAGGTGTCGTACAACCACCACAACTGGAAGGCCAAGTGGTGGACCCAGAACGAGGTGCCCGGCGCCTCGCAATGGGGGCCCTGGCAGGACGAGGGCACCTGCTGACGCCCTAGCGGGGTCAGGTCGGTGCACCTCGCCGCCCAGCACGGTGCCCGCGTTCCAGTCCCGTGCGAGAGGCAGGCCCCTGCGCACCCGGGGGCGGCGGGCGCGGGAGGAGTCTTCTCCGTGCTGCGTGTGCGGGGTAAGGAGACCCGGAGGATCCTGGGGCCATGGGAAGAGAGCTGCCTGTGCCCCTCCCTCCGCCCCGGAAGGGCGGCGCGGACTGCGCAGGGGCGGTTCCCGGACGTGGCGCACGGCGACGCCGACCCCGTCGAGCTTGTGCGACGGGCAGGGCTACCGGACGCGGAGGAGATCCTCGGCGCGCGGGCGTGGGTGCGGTGGCGGCCCGGCCCACCTCACACCCGGCGTAGCCTCGCGTTCCTTCGGTCCGCCCCGGTGCTCCCAGGGCCGCCGTGAGTTGCCCCGGGCGGCATCCCGTGCGAGCCCGAGCAGGTCCCGCCGCGCACGGGCCGGGCCCACGGGCCGGACCCTCGCCTCGCTCACAAGGACTGGAACACATCCATGAACGGAACGCTTGTCGGAACGACCGCGCTCATCACCGGTGCCAGCAGCGGCATCGGCGCCGCAGCTGCCCGCATGCTCGCCGCACACGGCGCCATCGTGGTCATGGTGGCCCGCCGCAAGGACCGGCTCGACGAACTCGTCGCCGAGATCGAGAAGACCGGCGGCTCCGCGCTGGCCATCGAGGCCGACATCACCGAACAGAGCCGGGCCGCCGGCGCTGTGCGGGAGGCGGTCGACGCCTCCGGTCGGCTCGACATCCTGGTGAACAACGCCGGCGTGATGCTGCTCGGCCCGGTCGTCGGTGCCGACGTCGAAAGCTGGGACCGGATGATCTCGACCAACATCCAGGGGCTGCTCTACACCACCGACGCCGCCCTGCCGCACCTCCTGGCCGCCGCCGAGAGCTTGCCGCGCCGGGTGGCCGACGTGGTCAACATCAGCTCCGTCGCGGGCCGCCGGGCCAACAGCGGGTTCGGGGTCTACAACATGACCAAGTTCGGGGTCAACGGCTTCAGCGAGTCGCTGCGCCAGGAAGTCACCCAGCGCCACGTACGCGTGGGTGTGGTCGAGCCTGGAGCCGTAACCACTGAGCTGGGCTCGCACAATCCGCCCGACGTCCGGAGCGAGATGCTCGACCCCTACTTCGAGCAGATGGAGGTTCTCGCTCCCGAAGACGTCGCGGACAGCGTCACGTACATGGTCACCCGCCCGCGCCACGTGGCCATCAACGAACTGCTGGTCCGGCCGACGGAACAGGTCTGAACGAGACAGGTCTGAACGAGACAGGTCTGAACGGGACAGGTCTGAACGGGACAGTTTCAACGCACTCGCATTCGGGCTGGGCGGGCAGCCGGTCAGAGCAGACCGAACTCACCGGCCTTGGCGATGGCCTCGACGCGGTTGTGAGCGCCCAGCTTCTGCATGGCGACCTGCAGATACGTCTTCACGGTGTTGCGCGTGAGGCCCAGCTCTTCGGCGATCTCCGGATTGGTGCGTCCCATCGCCACCTGCCGCAGGACGTCGTATTCGCGCTGGGTGATGCCCACGCCCTGCAGGCGGCTACGCAGTGCCGGACTGTCGGCCCCGGCCAGCCGGGGGTCGATCACCCGGCCTCCGGCGGCGACGCAGCGGATCGCCGCTGCGAGATCGGGTGTCGTGGCGTCCTTGAGGAGGCAGCCGCCGGCGCCCCGGGAGAGGGCGGCCTGCACGGCGGCGTGGTCACCGTACGCGGTGAAGACCAGCACCTGCACATGAAGTACCTCGCGGCGCAGCCGCTCGATGACTTCCGGCGCGAGCATGTCCGGAAGCCTCAGGTCGAGCAGGACCACATCCGGCCGCAGCTCCGCGGCGCGCCGGACGGCCTGCGCTCCCGTCCGCGCATCGCCGACGATCGTGATCTCCGGGTCGTGGCGCACCAGCAGCCCGACCCCGTCACGGACGACGGGATGGTCGTCGACGACCAGGACCCGCACCGGCTGCGGCCCGCTTCCCGCGGGGCTCAGGGGCATGGCACCCAGGCGCGCACCGTCAGCCCCGCGTCCTCGTTGCCGATCAGTCGCAGGGTGCCGCCGAGTCGCTGCAGCCCGTCGTTCAACGCAGCCAGTCCGATACCCCCGGCGGGCAGCGCACCGGCGGCTCCGGACGCCCCGCTCGTCGCCTCGCCGTGGTCCGCCCATCCCACGCCATCGTCCGTGATCACCGCCAGCACCCCGCCGTCCGTCGCCGCCAGGCTCACCACCACCGACGATGCCCGGGCGTGCTTCTCGACGTTCAGCAGTGCTTCTCGCACCGCGGCCACCAGAATCTGACGCCTGGGCGCATCCAGCTCGGGCAGGTCGGTGAGCGTGAGCGCCCGGCTCGTCACTCCGGTGCGTTCTTCGAAGGCCCGGCAGTCGGCGGCCACAGCCGATGACAGTGAGCGATCCGGCGGGGCGTCGTGCAACCCGGCGAGGGAACGGCGCAGGGCTTCTGCCGCCTCGGCGATCCGCCGTTCCACGGTGCCGAGCCGGTCGGCGAGCGCCGGGTCGTCGGCGTACCCGGTCCGCAGGTCGCGTACCTGAGCGCCGATCGTGAACAGCATCGCTCCGACCGAGTCGTGCAGGGCCACGGCGATGCGCCGTCGTTCGGCAGCCGCTTCCGCCTCGCGTTGCCGGTCCGCCCGGTCGGCCACGGTCAGGGCGACGGCCGTCGCGTCGGCGATCTCGGACAGGGCGGTGACCGTGCCGCTGCCGAAGGAGGTGTGTTCTCGCCGGGCGACGTAGAGGACACCGAGCACGCGGTCGGCTCGCTGGACCGGCACGCCGAGCATCGCCCGGATGCCCTCGGCTCCGATCGGCTCGTCGAAATGGTGCGTGATACTGCGTGACCGTGCGTAGTTGCGCACGCGGCAGGGCCGGCCGGTCGCCAGAACCTTGCCGCCCAGGCCCAGTCCGGAGGGGATCACGAGGTCGTGCAGGCCGCGGTTGCGGGTGCCTGCCCACGATCTCAGTACGGCGACGCCCTCGTCCTCGATCTCGCCGATCAGACTGACGTCGGCGCCGGCGAGGGCCCGGGCCCGCCGTGCGGCCTCCCGTAGCGCGGCCCTGCGGTCCAGCAGGCCGACCAGATCCGTGTGCTGAGTGTGTTCCCGGGACGACCGGTCCACGGGGCCGACGGATCGGGTATGGGTTGTCCCGCCCGGGTGCTGCCCGGGTACCCCGGGCCGTCGTGGATCGGCCTCGTTCATGAACGCAGTGTCCCACCGGTGCAGGTCCGAGCGCCAACATCGACCACTGGCTGACCGGCTGTGCCCTCCGGTTGCCGCTCAGCGAGGATGCGCCGGTGCCGGAGGGTCTCCATTTGGAGGTGCCCGTGTGGCGGGAAGCCACTGATGATGACCTGCACCGAAGGGCGCTGCCGCGAGGAGCCGCGGTACCTCCGGGCACGGCGACGGCCGGGCTCGGTGCTGCTTCCACCATCCATGTGGAAACAGAGGGCAGCGGTGGAGAGTCGGAGGCGGAGGTCGGCCGCTGCGGGAGCGTGCCGACCGCCGTCGGCGTCGCGGTAGGTGGGACTGCCGCCGACCCGTTCCTCACCTGGACCGGCCACTCCCCCGCGCTGCGCACGGTGAGCCGACCCTGGACGGCATGGCGCGTGGAAGGACGCCTCGCCCCGTGACGGCCAGGGAGGCCCGCGGGCCCGGCGGGACGAGAGCGCGGGCCCGGCGGGACGAGAGCGCGGGCCCGGCGGGACGAGAGCGCGGGCTCGGCGGGACGAGAGAAGGAGAGAGCGCGATGACGCGTGCCCACCGGGTGGAGTACGACCGGATCCCCGCCGCGCCGCAGGAGTTTCGGGTGGAGGCCGCCGTGCCCATCGAGGGCCCCTCTGCCCTGGAGCCACCACGATCCGTCCTGCGCCGCAAGATCCGGCACTGAACGAGGCGCTTGCGACCGAGAGACGCCGATGCGCTGTCGCGGCGATACGGCGATACGGCGATACGGCGATACGGCGATAAGTACATATCCGGCATGTTCCGGCCTGGGGCCGGATGACGAGAAGGCGGGGAAGAGATCGGTGACGGGGCACTCCAGAATCAGGAACAGTCTGCTGGCGCGGAGGATCGTGACCGCGGAAGAGGCGGCCGCGATGATCCCGGCAGACGCCAACATCGGCATGAGCGGCTTCACCGGTGCCGGTTACCCGAAGGCCGTGCCGGGCGCACTGGCCCGGCGTATCGCCGCGGCCGACGCGGCCGGGGAGCCCATGCGAGTCAGCGTCTGGACGGGTGCGTCCACCGCTCCGGAACTCGACGGCGTGCTTGCCGCGACCGACGGGATCGACCTCCGGCTGCCCTATCAATCGGACCCGGTCACCCGCGAGAAGATCAACTCAGGTCGGATGGAATACATCGACCTCCACCTGTCCCACGTCGCCCAATCGGTGTGGCAGGGCTTCCTCGGCCCGCTGGACGTGGCCGTGGTCGAGGTCAGCGCCATCACAGAGGACGGCCACCTCGTCCCGTCCTCCTCCGTGGGCAACAACAAGACCTGGATCGACCAAGCCGACAAGGTCATTCTCGAAGTGAACTCCTGGCAGGCCGAGGAGCTCATGGGCATGCACGACGTCTACTACGGCACGGCACTGCCGCCACGACGCCGGCCCATCGCCGTCACCGGGCCCGGTGACCGGATCGGCGTGCCCTACCTCCGCTGCCCGGCCGAGAAGGTCATCGCCGTCGTGGAGACCCACGCCCCCGACCGCAACACCCCCTTCAAGTCGCCGGACGAGATCTCCCGCAGGATCGCCGGCCATGTGCTGGACTTCCTGGTCAACGAGGTGAAGCAGGGACGCCTCCCGGAGAGTCTGCTCCCGCTGCAGTCGGGCGTGGGCAACGTCGCCAACGCCGTGCTGGCCGGACTGGAGGAGTGGCCGGCCGACGGACTCACCGCCTACACGGAGGTGATCCAGGACGGCATGCTCCAGCTGATCGACTCCGGGAAGCTGGACGTCGTGTCGGCCACCGCGTTCTCCTTGAGCTCGGAGACGGTCGAGAAGTTCAACGCCCGGGCCGGGGAGTACCGCGACCGAATAGTGCTGCGCCCCCAGGAGATCAGCAACCACCCGGAAGTCGTACGCCGACTCGGCTGCCTGGCGATGAACGGCATGATCGAGGCCGACATCTACGGCAACATCAACTCCACGCACATCATGGGCAGCCGCGTCCAGAACGGCATCGGAGGCTCGGGGGACTTCGCCCGCAACGGCCTCATCTCGTTCTTCCTCAGCCCGTCGGAGGCCAAGGGAGGGGCGATCTCGGCGATCGTGCCGATGGTGTCCCACGTGGATCACACCGAGCACGACGTCGACGTCATCGTCACCGAGCAGGGCCTGGCCGACCTGCGGGGCCTGTCCCCCAAACAGCGGGCACGACAGATCATCGACAAGTGCGCCCACCCGGACTTCAGGCCGGCGCTGGAGGAGTACTACCAGCGGGCGTTGCATTCGTCCCACGGACTGCACACTCCGCACATGCTCGACCAGGCCTTGTCCTGGCATGTCCGCTACCTGGCCAGCGGCTCGATGCAGGGCGATTGAGGTTCCGTACCACCGGCGGGTCCCGGGGCAGGGTTCCCTGACCGGCTCCCTGCGCGGGGCCGTGAGGCGTGGTCGGCGTGCGGCGCCGTGGTGATGCCGGGACCGGAGAAGCGCGTCGGGCACCGGCCGTAGGCGAGTACTGTCCGGCCTGAGAACGGAGGGAGGGTGACATGGCGCCGGCTGATGGCGAGCAAGTGAAGAAGTTCTGGGCAGATTTGGGCCTACCGGGCCTGATCGACGTACACACCCACTTCATGCCTGACCGGGTGCTGGCCAAGGTGTGGGCCTACTTCGACTCCGCCGGCCCGCTGATCGGCCGCCCCTGGCCCATCACCTACCGGGACGAGGAGGACGAGCGGCTCGCCACCCTGCGCGCGTTCGGTGTGCGCTCCTTCACCTCGATGCTCTACCCGCACAAGCCCGGGATGGCGGCCTGGCTGAACTCCTGGGCCGCGCAGTTCGCATCCCGCACCCCCGACTGCCTGCACACCGCCACCTTCTTCCCGGAGCAGGACGCCAAGCGGTATGTGTACGAGGCCGTCGACAAGGGCGCCCGGGTCTTCAAATCCCACCTTCAGGTCGGCGCCTACGACCCCAACGACGCACTGCTCGATCCGGTCTGGGGCCTGCTGGCAGAGACCGGGATACCCATCGTCATCCACTGCGGTTCCGGACCGGCGCCGGCCAGGTACACCGGCCCCGGACCCATCGGCCGACTGCTCGTACGCCATCCGAGCCTGCGCCTGATCATCGCGCACATGGGCATGCCCGAGTACAGCGACTTCCTGGATCTGGCCGGTCGTCACCCCACCGTCCATCTGGACACCACGATGGCCTTCACCGACTTCAGCGAAGCGACCGCGCCCTTCCCTCGAGCCGAACTTCCCCGGTTGGCCCATCTCGGAGACCGGATCCTGCTCGGCACCGACTTCCCCAACATCCCCTATCCCTATCTCCACGCCCTGGAGGCGCTCGCCCGTCTCGACCTGGGTGACGACTGGCTGCGGGCGGTGTGCCACGACAACGCTGCGCGCCTGTTCGCCCTCTGACCGGACCGGTCATGGGGCGACTGGGACTACTCACCGTGAAGGTGCGGGCGCAGGGTGTCGCGTTTCGTCGCGGGCTCGCCGGGCGGCACGCCGGGTTCCCCTGTCGATCACCTGTGGCACCTGCGGGCGGTCAGTTCTCCGAAGGGACGCGGGCGGCGATCTCCCGCGCCAGCCGGCCCGCCTCCGCGGACATCGGCCCCTCCTCCCCGGCAACCGCCAGCAACAGACGCAGCAGGTCCTGCGCCTCCTCGCGGGTCAGCAGGGCCAGCCGCTGTGCGGTGTGCTCGATGGGGGCGGAGTCGATCTCGTCGAGATGCAGGCGGTCGTAGTCGTCCATGGCCTGGGCAACGTACCCGCCCGCCAGCCGGTCACGCATCCGGAAACGGCCCCGGGCGACCCACTGTCCGACTGGGCGCCCACGGCATCCGGTCGGCCGGGTCGCCGCGGCGACGACAAAGCGGTCATAAATTCATTACAAGTGGGTGCAATCGGACATAAAACGGGATAACCTGGGCATCGCGTTAGCGAGACGCGCACCACCGGGACACTGTCAGATGCAGGAGATTCATATGAGCTACGGAGCGAGCGCCGCTCCCGATCCCATCCCCCGCGCCAACGCCGCCCTCGCTGTCGGCTGCGACCAATGCAACGGCTGGGGAACAGTGATCACCTCCCAAGGGCGCCACAGATTGTGCCTCACCTGTCAGTCCCGCGTTGATCAAGAGAGCCGCGACAGCAGCAACATGTCCCGGGCGCGCACTGAGCACGCCAAAGACCGCCTCGCACCCCGAGAGGGGCCGCGAGGATAGAGGGCGTCGGTGTTGGCGTCCGGCCGCAACCACCGCAACCACGGCGAGGCATCCTCGGCCCGTACGAGCCGGCCGGCCGTCCGTCCGCCATGACCTCAAGACCGTCGACCTTCACGGGCCCCCAGGGCGTTCCAGCGGGGCTCCAGCAGATCCACTCCTTTGCCTGGACGGCCATCCGGGCGCCGCAGTCCTCAAGCTCTGATGTCGGGGCGACGCCGCGGGTACCCAGTGGATGGACGCACACGAAAGGGCTGGAGATGCAGATCGATCTGAAGGGCCGTACGGCACTGGTCACCGGCTCCACCCAGGGCATCGGCGCGGCGATCGCCGCGGGGCTCGCCCGTGCAGGGGCCCGAGTGGGCGTCAACGGCCGCACCGCGGAGCGCGTGGAAGACAGCATCGCCCGCCTGTCGCAGGAGGTCCCGGGAGCCGATCTGGTGCCGGTCGCGGCAGACGTCACCAGCGAGGAGGGCGCGCGTCAGGCAACAGAGATCCTGCCGCGGGTGGACATTCTCATCAACAACCTCGGGATCTTCGGCGCCATGAACCCGCTAGAGATCACCGATGCGGAATGGCGCCGTTATTTCGAGGTCAATGTGCTGGCCGGTGTGCGGCTGACCCGCCTGTATCTGCCGGGCATGACCGAACGCGGCTGGGGACGCATCCAGTACATCGCCAGTGACTCAGCCGTCGTCATCCCCGCCGAGATGATCCACTACGGCATGTCCAAGACGGCACTGCTCGCGGTGAGCCGGGGATTCGCCAAACAGGCCGCAGGCACGGGCGTCACGGTGAACTCCGTCATCGCGGGCCCCACACACACCGGAGGGGTCGAGGACTTCGTCTACGAACTCGTCGACCGCGAACTGCCCTGGGAGGAGGCCCAACGCGTCTTCATGCGCAAACACAGGCCCCAGTCCCTCCTGCAGCGGCTGATCGAACCGGAGGAGATCGCCAACATGGTCGTCTACCTCAGCTCCCACCAGGCCAGCGCCACCACCGGGGGCGCACTGCGTGTCGACGGCGGATACGTCGACTCCATCCTGCCGTGAACCCGCACAAGACTGCTCTCAGGCCTGAGCGGTGCCGCAGTACCTGCACTTGCCGGCAGCCTCCGGCAGATCCTCCGACAGGCAGGCCGGACACGTCTTGGCGGGCCTGGGGTCACCGAAGACCGTCACGCCCCGCCGGGCCTGGACATGCTTGTACGGGACGACGATGAGGAAGTAGACGACCGCCATGAACACGATGAAGTAGACCAGCGCGGAGATGAACGCGCCGATGTTCAGGTAGGTCGCGGCGTTGCCCGGCCGGCCGAGCTGCCAGCCCAGACCGGGCGACATTCCGCCCTGGGCCCTGGCGATGATGGGGTTGATCACGTTGTCGGTGAACGCCTTGATCAGCGTGCTCAACGCCAGGGCCACGATCAGCCCGACGGCCACGACGACGACGTCGCCGCGCATCAGGAAGTTCTTGAAGCCCCGCAGCATGGATGGTCCTCGCTTCTCGTCACGCCCCAGGCCGTCGATAGTGTCCTGCTCGTCACGGCCAGTGTCGCCACCCTCTGCGCGGGCCGCACTCCGGACACCCCCGATCGGGCAGGAACCTCCGCACTCCCCCGACGAAGTGTCCTTCCACTCGTGTCGATACCCGACAAGGTGCCCGCGGACAAGCCCAGTACGTCCCACTAGGTTCACGGCATGACCCACAGCTTCGTAGTCCATATCCCCGACGCCGGGCTCGAACCGGAGCCGCTCGACCCGGCGCAGATCGTCTCCGGCACCCCTGAGGTCACCGGCAAGGTGGTCTGGGAATCGGAGGACGGCCGGCAGGTGCGGGGCATCTGGCAGATCACACCCGGCGTCGTGACCGACACTGAGGCGAACGAGCTGTTCGTGGTCGTCAGTGGCTCCGCGACGATCGAGATCGAGGGCGGTCCGACGCTGCACGTCGGACCGGGAGACATGGCCGTGCTGCGCGAGGGCGACCGTACGACGTGGACGGTGCACGAGACGCTGCGCAAGGCGTACGCCATCAGCCTCTGAGCGGAGGGAGTCCGAAACCGGCCGGCCTCGCGTGGACGGCCACGACACATCGGTGACGTGTTCGCCTGTCTGGAGGGCTAGATGGTGATCACGAGCTTGCCGCTCGTCCGTCCGTCCAGCATGTAGCGGATGGCTGCGGCGACCTCGCTGAGCGGGTAGGTCCGGTCGATGACGGGCGCGACCTTGCCGGACTCGATCAACTCGCGTACGGCCGCCAGGTCTTCGGCGTTCTCGGATGAGATGAAGGTGCCGAGCTTCTGACCGATGAACGGAGACAGCAGGTGAGCCCTGAGCTGACGGTCGACGCCGCCGAGCCACCGTCCGTCGGTCTCGCCTCCGACGATGACGAGCCGTCCTCTCGGGGTGAGGGCCCGGCGCAGATCTGACAGCCGACGGTTGCCTCCGATGTCGAGGATGACGTCGTAGCGGTTCCGGCCATTCGCGAAGTCCGTCAGGGCGTAGTCGATGACATGGTCCGCGCCGATGGCACGGACCATGTCGATCTTCGAGGTACTGCACACCGCCGCCACTTCGGCTCCGTATGCCTTGGCGATCTGCACGGCGAAGGAGCCCACACCCCCGGACGCGCCGACGATCAACACCCGTTGTCCGGACCGGACTTGGCCGTGGTCGCGAACGGCCTGCAGGGCGGTGAGCCCCGAGATGGGTACGGCAGCCGCCTGACCGAAGGAGAGGTTCGCCGGCTTGAGGGAGAGCTTGTCGGTTCGGACGCACGCGTACTCGGCGAACGCGCTGTCGCATATGCCGAACACCTCGTCACCCGGCTTGACGCCGGTCGCGTCGGCGCCGACGGCTTCGACCGTCCCTGCGAGGCTGCGGCCCGGGTTGGGGTTCTTCGGCCTGCGAAGCCCGAACCCTGCCAACCGGATGGGATAGGGCAGGCCTGCCATCAGGTGCCAGGTGCCCCGGTCCACGCTGGCCGCATGCACCTTCACCAGGACCTCGTCCCGCGCAATCGCGGGCGTGACGATCTCCGTGAGGCGGAGGACGTCCTCGGGCGCCGAACCGTACCGGTCCTGGACGATCGAGGTCATGGTCTTGCCCCCGGCGGCCATATCGGCCGGCCTGGTCGGGGGGTCGAGCTGCTTGCGGTGCATCGCGGTGCTCCGGCTTCTTGTGAGGTCCTTACGGCGTAAGGCGCGGTCCTTATGGCGTAAGGGTGATCCTTACGTCGTAAGGTTGTCAAGGTCGACGACGGGAGGATTCATATGACCCCGCGCACTCCGCGCACCCCGGGCACTCCGCGCACCCCGGGCACCCCGGGCACCCCGGGCACCCCGGGCACCCCGGGCGATCAAGCGCCCCGCATCCCACTCAGCCGCCAAAAGGTGCTGCACGCCGCTGTTGCCCTGGCCGACGAGAGCGGGCTCGAGAAGCTCAGCATGCGCAAGCTCGGTGAGGCGGTCGGGGTGGAGGCGATGTCGCTCTACACGCACGTGGCCAACAAGGAAGATCTCCTGGACGGCATGATCGACCTGGTGTTCGGCGAGATCGATCTGCCGTCCCTTGAGGACGACTGGAGGACGGCGATGCGGCAGCGGGCGATCTCGGCTCGTCGCGCCCTGTCCCGCCACCGCTGGGCGATCGGCCTGATGGAGTCGCGGACCTCGCCCGGTCCGGCGACGCTACGGCATCACGACGCCGTCCTCGGTTGCCTTCGCGGGGCCGGCTTCTCCGTTGCGCTGACCGCGCACGCGTACTCGGCCCTCGACAGCTATGTCTACGGGTTCGCCCTGCAGGAACGCGGCCTGCCGTTCGATGCTCCCGGCGAGACCGCGGAGCTGGCGCAGGCGATCCTGGCACGGGCCCCGGCCGACCAGTACCCGCACCTGGCCGAACTCACGACCGAGCACGTGCTCCGCCCCGGCTACGACTACAGCGACGAGTTCGAATTCGGGCTCGACCTGATCCTCGACGGACTCCAGCGGGCCATCGACCGCTGACGGACTCGCCGCGCGCAAGCCACCATGTTGGAGTCCCTGCTCCTCACGGACCGGCCCGGGGTGGTGACTCCCGGTCAGGTGTCGTGCCCGTCCTCAGGACCCGGCCATACCTCCGGCCCGCCGCCCTGCCACTCGATCAAGGACGACGCGACCACATCCAGCTCGTCCCAGCCCTCCAGCCCGGCCCGCTGCAGCAGCACCGCCACATCACGCAGGCTGTATGCCATTCCCAGGATCTCGCCGTCGGCACGGACCCGGCGGCCACCGGTTCCGGATGGCGGGGAGACGATCACGCGGGGCTCGTGCATGGCACCAGCCTCTCTCGCCGCAGGCCGCCCAGCACCTCGGAGCCGTGGCAACCCGTCCGGCCGGGGACCCGTGCCGACGCCCTGTCATCGCTCGGTTCAGCCCCACAAGTTTCGCTCACACGTTCGAATGTAGCATGGCGCGGACGACCGCTTGGGCCGCGGGCGGGATCGCCGGGCTGGTGCCGAGTCCGGTTCGGTCACCAACCGGTCAGCAGCAGATGGTTGAGGAGGAGGGCGAGTACCGCCTGAGCCGCCAGCCAGGCTCGGGGGTGGGTCAGGAACGCGCAGGCCGGCAGGAGCCACATGGCGAACGGCAGCCAGATGCGTTCCGTCTCCGCCTTGCTCATGCCGGACAGGTCGGCCACCAGCACGGCGAGCAGGGCCGCAAGGACAAGCAGGGCCAGACGGGCCTCGGCGACGGACCGGCCCACGGCGGCCGACCCGCTGCCGAGCCGGCCCACGCCGGCCGACCCGCCCACGGCGCCCGGCTCGCTGCCGAGCCGGCCCACGCCAGCCGACCCGCCCGCCGCGAAGCCCGTCTCGCCGCCGGGCCCGACGGGCGCGTCGCGAAGCCGGGTCAGAGCGCCCGCTCCCCGGCTTCGCACCAGGGTGGCGATCGCGTATCGCACACCGGCCGCCGTCGCGAGGCCCGTGATGAGCACGGTGCACGCGAGGTTCGCCCACACCCAGTAGCCGTACGGGCGGATCCCGCCCACTCCCTGGTAGTAGCGTCTGACCAGCAGGTGGTAGGCCTCCCACCAGTCGAAACCGGCGAGGGTGAACGCGAGCGGCGGTACCGCGAGGCCGACCAGTACGGGGAACAGCGTGCGCCAGGGTGGCCGGGCGGCCCGGCTTCGCCCGAGTGCCCAGGCGCCCGCCCCGATCAGCGCGAACAGCGTGAGCCCGTAGGACAGGTAGCAGGTCAGGCCGAACAGCAGACCCGCTCCGAAGCCCGAGACCAGCGGCCGGTGCCCGGTCAGCGCGAGCGCGAGCAGGGCCACCGACCAGGCGGCGACCGCCGCGAAGTACCCGTCGGCCGATGCGCCCACCCACACGGCGGCCGGGGCCAGCACGAGATAGGGGGCGGCGCGGCGGGCGAGGGTCTCGTCGGCGAGTTCCCGCACGGCGACGAGGACCGCGACCGCCGCGGTCGTACCGACCGTGATGCACCAGGCGCCGGCCCAACCCCCGCCGCGCAGCCCGATCCGGTCGAGCAGGACGAAGGTGAGCGTCGCGCCCGGGGGGTGACCGGCCACGTGCGCGGGCCAGGGTGCAGGTGAGCCCTCCACGATGTGGTGGTTGAAGTCCCGGAGGGCCGCGGCGATGTCGTGGAAGCGGTCGATGACCCGGAGGTACTCCTCACGGGCGGTCAGCCGTCCGGCGACGCCGCGGTGCCAGCCGTCGATCAGTGCCAGCGACCACGTCCAGGCCAGGGCGGTGCCCCAGGCCGCCGCGAGCAGCGCGCGCCACGGCAGCCGGGCGGAGAGGGCCGGGCCGTACGCGACGACGGCGACCCCCACCACCAGGGCGGCCGGGGTGCCCGGACCGATGTGCGGATCCCAGGTGGCGAACAGCGGGGGCCACAGGACGAACAGCGTGCCGTGGGCGTCCTGGATGTGACGGCCGATCAGCACGGCCGTCACGACGAACAGGGCGGCGGCCAGGGCTGCGACCAGGTCGCGGAAGGGGAAGCGGATCACACCGTGACACGCTAGGCCGGGTGGCGGTCAGCTTGACCGTACCCGGCCGGGACGTCAGCGTTTCGTCATGGGTTGCGCACCCGCTCGTGGGACACGCCCGGCCTACGGCCGACAGATGCGCGGCTCATGGCTTCCCTCCTCCCCCGGCTTCTGGCGCAGCCGCTGCGCGGCCCCTGGTTCACCCGGTGCTCGGCGTCGTACTGCACGCGGGCATCCGTCTCCGGACGCTCGCGCACGGGCACTGTCCGGCTGAGCCGGGCCCAACTGCTGGGATTCCCCCTGCACAGCTCACCCCCGACCCCGGCTACCCGGCCCGGATCGTCGTGCCCGCGGCGCCCGGTGTGCTCAACACCGAGTGGGTGGCCCGGGTGACGTCTCTGTGCGGTCGACACCGGGCGTGGATTCCGTACGTCCCTGTACCCGTCGCCCTTTGCGGGCTGCGCCTGCACGTCTGGTTCCCGCTGATCAGCGGCCAGGTGGCGCGCTACCGGTTGCTCACCGGGCTGTCGCCCGACGGCCTCCTGGCCCGTTGGCTGCTGATCAAGGCGCTCGTGTTCGGCGGCTCGGCGCTGCTCCTGCTGCTGCGGCTGCGCAGGGCGGCGAAGCAGCGGCCGCCGGCCGTCCACTGACCTTCCGCGCGCCAACCCAGGGGACGGGCGTACCGCAGCAGCGCCGGGGTGCCGAGCCGGGCCCACGGGAACGGGGCGCTCGCCCCGGCCCGGGTGTCGGTGGCCGGGACGAGGTGGACGCTGACGCGCTCGTCCACGTCCAGCGGAACCGTCTCGGCGATCAACAGGCCTCCCGGGACGAGGAGTTGTGCCATACGGCCGAGCAGGGCGGCCGGGTCGCCGCCGATGCCCAGGTTGCCGTCGAGAAGCAGGGCGGTGCCCCACCCGCCCTCACCGGGGAGCGGCTCGAAGACGGAGCGCCGCAGTGCCCTGCCTCCGAGCCGCACGGTGTGCGCGACGGCGGCCTCGCTGACATCGACACCGAGGGCGGTACGTCCCCGGGCGGCGAGCTCCGCGACCAGTCGTCCCGGCCCGCATCCCACGTCGAGCACGGCACCCTCGCAGCGTGCCAGGACGTCGAGGTCCACGGCGTCGGGACGGGCGCACCACCGCTCCACCTCCAGGGGCAGCAGCCATCCGTCGGCACGCCGCAGGAACAGCGGCCCGCGCCCGGCGCGCAGGGCGTCGGAGTAGGGGTCGGCGGACCAGGGCGGCGGAGCGAGAGTCCGCGCGCCGTCCCGCGGGGTCGCCTCGTGCGCGCGGCCTGCCGGAGCGTGCACGAGGTGACCCGGGGGCATCGGCGCGTGGACGGAAGCAGGAGCCGTCGTCGGCGGGTCAACGGGCGTGGGGTGCGTCGGCGCGGGCACGTGCGCGAGGCCCGTCGGTGGCGGCACACGCGTGAGGTGCGGATATGAAGGCACGTGCGCTTCGCCTCTCGGCGGGTGAGTGCGTGCGGGGGCCGTTCGTGAGGGAGCGTGTGCCTCGCCCCCGTACGGGTCAGCCTCCGGCGGAACCGGCGGCTGATGAACCTGTGCCGTGCCGTTCGGCCGCTGAACGTGCGAGGTACTCATCGGCGGCCGGCCGTCCGCAGCCTGGCCAGTTCCGCGGCGAAGCGGCCGCGTGGTGCCGCCGCGGCGACCGCCTCCGCGTCGGCGGCCGTGTCGACGTCCCGCAGGCACGGCAGATCCCGCACGCGCAGGCCCGCGGCGACGAGCCGGTCGCGCTGTGCGGCGCCGGTGGCGGGCGTGGACATCGGGACGCCCCGCAGCAGACCGGCGTCGGGCTCGGCCAGGCCCAGGGCCCAGAAGCCGCCGTCCTCGGCCGGGCCGAAGTAGGCGTCACAGGCGTCGAAGTCCACGGTGAGCAGGTCCGGTGTCACCTGAGGTGTGTCCATCCCGATCAGCAGGGCGGGGCCGTCGCATCCGGCGAAGGCCGCGGCCAGCCGCTCGTCGAGACCGCCCGCGCACTGCGGTACGACCTCGAAGCCGGGCGGCAGCCAGGGGCCGGGCTCCCCGTCGAGCACCAGGACCCGACGCCGCGCCGGTGTCGCGGCGACCGTGCGCAGGGTGTCGACCAGGGCCGCCTCGGCGAGCGCCGCGGCGGCCTCGGGAGTGAACTGCGGTGTGAGCCGGGTCTTCACCCGGCCGGGCCGCGGCTCCTTGGCGATGACGAGCAGCATGGTCATCGGGGCGTTCCTCCTCGCTCGGACGCCGCGGTCGCCCCGGATGGTGCGGGCGCTTCCGACAGGACACGGCTCATGTCCCGTACCGCCTGCCAGGTGCCGCGCCAGGTGCCCGTCACCTTCGAGGCGCCGGTCCGCGGCAGATAGGGCACATCGTGCTCGGTGATGCGCCAGCCCGCGTCGGCTGCGCGCACGACCATCTGCAGCGGATAGCCACTGCGCCGGTCGGTGAGGCCGAGGCCGAGCAGCGCCTCACGGCGGGCGGCCCGGAGGGGTCCGAGGTCGTGCAGCCGCAGGCCGGTGCGGCGGCGCAGCATCAGGGCGAGCGCGAGATTGCCGGCCCGGGCGTGCAAAGGCCAGGCGCCCCGGCCCCGTGGCCGGCGCCGTCCGAGCACCAGGTCGGCCGTGCGGTCGTGGACTTGGCGTACGAAGGGCACGAGCAGGGCCGGATCCAGCGAGGCGTCGCAGTCGCAGAAGCACACGATCTCGGCCGTGGCCGCGGTCAGCCCCGCATGGCAGGCGGCGCCGAACCCGCGGCGCGGCTCGTGGACCACGGTGGCACCGAGCGCGCGGGCGATGACCGCCGAGCCGTCGGTTGATCCGTTGTCCACGACGAGGGCGCGCCAGCCGGGCGGGATGCGCGCGAGGACCCAGGGCAAGGCGTCGGCCTCGTTCAGGCACGGGAGGACAACGTCGACGTCGGAGGGGGTGGGAGAGGTTGTCACGGCTCTCACCCTACGAACACGAAAGCGACATACCGGACTACGGCTCCTTACGAAACGCGGACGTCGGTGCCCGGGGGCGCGGGCCGCGGGCACCTGGTGCGAGGCTGGCGTCATGAAGCAGCAGCCGTACTCGTCGACCGGGAGCCGGCCCGCCGAACCGGGCGCCCGGGCCCTCCGTGTCCTCGTGGTGGACGACGACCCCACCGTCGCCGAGGTGGTCTCCGGGTATCTGGAGCGCGCCGGGTACGTCGTCGACCGCGCCCAGGACGGGCCCGGCGCCCTCGGCCGGGCCGCCGCGCACTGGCCCGACCTGGTGGTCCTGGATCTGATGCTGCCCGGGATGGACGGGCTGGAGGTGTGCCGGCGGATGCGCGCCCAGGGGCCCGTGCCGGTGATCATGCTGACCGCGCGCGGCGACGAGGACGACCGGATCCTCGGTCTGGAGGTCGGCGCCGATGACTACGTCACCAAGCCGTTCAGCCCCCGGGAGTTGGTGCTGCGGGTGGAGTCGGTCCTGCGCCGGTCACGGCCCGGTACGGTGGCGCACCCACTCGGCATGGCCGGCCTCCGCGTCGACCCCGCCGCCCGCCGAGCCACCAAGGACGGCGCCGAGCTCTCCCTCACTCTCCGCGAGTTCGACCTGCTCGCCTTCTTCCTGCGGCACCCGGGCCGTGCCTACAGCCGCGAAGACCTGATGCGCGAGGTGTGGGGCTGGGACTTCGGCGACCTGTCGACCGTCACCGTCCATGTGCGCCGACTGCGCGGCAAGGTGGAGGACGACCCGGCCCGGCCGCGGCTGATCCAGACCGTGTGGGGCGTGGGCTACCGCTTCGATCCCGCAGACGGCGAGGAGTGATCATGCGCGACACCCTTCTCATCGCCCTGTTCGCGTTCCTGGGAGCCGCCGCGGCGGGACTGCTGGGCGCGGCGGCCCTGTGGCTGCTGCGCCGCCGCTCACTCACCGCCTCGCTCGCCGTGGTCGCCGTGGTCGCCGTGACCGCGATGCTCGCGGGCACACTGGCCGTGGCCTGGGCGATGTTCCTGTCCTCGCACGACCTCAGCGTCGTCACGACGGTCGTCGCGATGGCGGCCATCGTCTCCCTGGTCACCGCGCTGCTGCTGGGCCGCTGGGTGGTCGCCCGAAGCCGGGAACTCCGGCTCGCCGCCCGCTCCTTCGGCGACGGGGGCGACTTCGCGGCCCCCACGGGACCGGCGACCGCCGAACTGGAGGCGCTCGGCCGGGAGTTGGCGGCCACCAGCGCCCGACTGGCCGAATCCCGCGACCGCGAGCGGGCCCTGGAGTCCTCGCGCCGCGAGCTCGTCGCCTGGATCTCGCACGATCTGCGCACCCCCCTCGCCGGGCTGCGCGCGATGTCGGAGGCACTGGAGGACGGTGTGGCCACCGACCCCGATCGCTATCTCCGCCAGATCCGCACCGAGGTCGAACGCCTCAACACCATGGTGGGCGACCTGTTCGAGCTCTCCCGCATCCACGCGGGCGCCCTCGCGCTCACCCCGTCGCGGATCTCGCTGTACGACCTGGTCGGCGACGCCCTCGCGGGCGCGGACCCGCTCGCCAAGGAGCTCGGCGTACGGCTGGTGGGCGACCGCATCGAGCCGGTGCCGGTCGAGGTGGACGGCAAGGAGATGAGCCGGGTTCTCGGCAATCTGCTGGTGAACGCCATCCGTCGGACACCGGCCGACGGGACGGTCGCGGTCGCCGCCGGACGGTCCCCCGAGGGCGTGGTGCTGTCCGTGACGGACGGCTGCGGCGGCATCCCGGAGGAGGACCTGCCGCGGGTCTTCGACACCGGCTGGCGCGGTACGCACGCACGCACCCCGCCGGCCGGCGCGGGTCTGGGTCTTGCCATCGTCCGGGGCATCGTCGAGGCGCATCAGGGCCGGGCCGCCGTACACAACATCCCCGGCGGCTGCCGCTTCGAGGTGACACTGCCCGCGGTCGAGGCGTGAACCCGGGCACGCTCATGCCTGTGGAGCCGGACCCCGGCCCGCATCGCGCCGACTCCCGTCCGGCCCTGGCTCCCTTGGAGCTCCGAACAGAATGGGAGTCCGATCAGTTCGCGGCGTCTGGCACCCAGCGCGCGTGCGTTCCGGACGCCGCGAGCCGGGCGCCCATTCTGTTCGGAGCTCATAGTGCAAGGACCCCTTAGCGCTCAGTCGCCGCGCAGCCCGGCCCGCGCGAACTCCCTCATGCCCTCCTCGAAACCGACCTCGGGTTTCCAGCCGAGCTCGGACCGCAGTCGCGACGAGTCCGCCGTGATGTGGCGTACGTCTCCGAGCCGGTACTCGCCGGTGACGATCGGCTCGGGGCCGCCGTAGGCGGAGGCCAGCGCGCGGGCCATCCCGCCGACCGTGTGCGGTTCGCCGCTTCCTGTGTTGTACGCCGTGAGGGCTCCGCCCGCCGAACCCGCCTCCAGCGCCGCAACATTGGCCGCCGCCACGTCCCGTACGTGCACGAAGTCCCGCCGCTGACAGCCGTCCTCGAACACGCGCGGCGCCTGGCCACGAGCCAGTGCCGAACGGAAGAAGGATGCGACGCCCGCGTAGGGGGTGTCGCGCGGCATGCCCGGCCCGTACACGTTGTGGTAGCGCAGCGACACCGCTGATCCGTCCGTGGCGCGGGCCCAGGCCGCCGCCAGGTGCTCCTGGGCGAGTTTGGTCGTGGCGTACACGTTCCGCGGGTCGGCCGGCGCGTCCTCCGTGACCAGTCCCGGTGACAGGTCCCGGCCGCATGCCGGGCACCGGGGCTCGAAGCGCCCCGCCGCCAGGTCCGCGACGGCCCGAGGGCCCGGCCGGACCTCCCCGTGCCGGGCGCAGACGTACCGGCCCTCGCCGTACACCACCATCGATCCGGCCAGCACCAGCTGTCGCACGCCCGCCTCCGCCATGGCGGAGAGCAGGACGGCGGTGCCGAGGTCGTTGCGGGAGACGTACTCCGCGGCGTCGGCGAAGCCGTTGCCGAGTCCGACCATGGCCGCCTGATGGCACACGGCGTCGACGCCGGACAGGGCGCGCAGGACGGCGTGACGGTCCCGCACGTCCGAGCCGGTGTCGGTCCGAACGTCGAACACGACGGCCTCGTGCCCGCGCGCCGCAAGCGCCTCGACCACATGGGACCCGATGAACCCGGCACCGCCGGTGACCAGTACTCGCATGTGCCCCACGCTAGGGCTGCGCGCCCGCCGAGGCACCCGGCCATGCCCACTGCGTCACAGGTCTGTAAGAGCTCCGACTGACCCCACCCCCGCGAACGCCTTCTCTCTTGGCGGTGCGGATGCGACGGACGCACCGTTCGAAGCCGGTCGAATGGAGTCGGGCGTCCTCGGCTACCGCGTGCCGACCTCGAGTACGATCTTGCCGCGGGTCCGTCCGCTCTGGCTGAGACGGAATGCCTCGGCGGCCTCGGTCAGCGGCAGGGCGTGCTCGACATGGACCCTGAGCTTGCCGGCGTCGCAGAGTCGGCCGAGTTCCGCGAGATCCGCGCTGTTGGGCCGGACCCACACATGGTGTCCGCCGCGCCGGGTGACCTCGGGGTCGACGATCGACGCCACGCGGGAGCGGTCCTTCAGCAGTTCCTGGGAGACGGCGACCGCGTCACCGCCCACGTAGTCCACGGCGGCGTCGACGCCCTCGGGTGCCAGCTGCCGCACCCGGTCGACCAGGCCGTCGCCATAGGTGACGGGTTCGGCGCCCAGGGAGCGCAGGAAGTCGTGGTTGCGTTCGCTGGCCGTGCCGATCACCCGGGCTCCCTGGGCCACCGCGATCTGCACAGCGAAGGACCCGACGCCACCGGCCGCCGCATGGACCAGGACCGTTTCGCCCGCCGCGACCCTCACCCGGGCCAGTGACCGCCAGGCGGTGAGGCCGGCCAGCGGGACGCCGGCGGCCTGCTGCCAGGTCAGCGAGGCAGGCTTGTGCGCGAGGGTGCGTACGGGCGCGTCGACGAGTTCCGCGTAGGTGCCGTGCTGCACCTCGTCCTTACGGACGTAGCCGAAGACCTCGTCGCCGACCGAGAACTCGGGGACGTCCAGGCCGACCGCCTCGACGACGCCCGCGACGTCCCAGCCGGGGACGAGGGGGAAGTGGACGTACATGATGGAGTCGAGGTAGCCGGCGACGATCTTCCAGTCGACCGGGTTGACCCCGGCGGCCTTCACGCGCACGAGCACCGAGTCGGGACCGAGCTTGGGGTCTTCGGTCTCCGTCAGTTCCAGGGTCTCCGGGCCACCGTAGCGATTCACCGTAATTGCGTGCATAACCACCACGATAGGCCTCGGGGCGCGACGGTCGGCGCCTCACCCGCGGCTCCCAGTCCACGCAGCTCGAAGGCACCCCGGGGCACCGGTTGATCGCGGACTACGTCGACCCCGGCGCCCCGTGCCGAGCACGGCCCCCGACCACGCCGGACTCGCCATGAGGCGCGGCGCACCGAGGCGGCGGCCGTACTCACCCATCGAGAGTCAGATCCGCCCGCCGGTGAGCCTGGTTATGGGACCGTGTGTGTGACGTCCCGTACGGCGGCCCACCGCATACGACGCGGCGCTCAGCGCAGTCAGGCCGGCACCCACACCGGCGGCGACGAGCTTCCGGTGG
Source organism: Streptomyces sp. TP-A0356 (assembly GCF_001417775.1). Lineage (GTDB taxonomy): Bacteria > Actinomycetota > Actinomycetes > Streptomycetales > Streptomycetaceae > Streptomyces. The sequence continues at coordinate 169,875 of NZ_BBZJ01000012.1, forward strand.
GCGATGACCGTCCAGACAGTCCTGGCCGTGACCGCGACGTGCCCCGCGGTCGTGATGATGGCCTGGCGGCCCGCTTCGACGCTCTGCGCCGCAGTGCGCACAGCCCCTGACGTCGCCTCGGCCGAACGCTCGACGCCGGCCTTGACAGCTGACGCCGCGTCATCCGTGGTCGCCGCAGCGTTCTTCGCGGCCCGCGACGCCGGAGCGGTCGCCTTGTCCGCGGTCCGCCGCGCCTTGGATGCGGCCGTCCGCTGGGATTCGGTCTTCTGATTCGTTCCGCTGTTCGGTTCACTCATGGACATCGCGTTGCCCCTCACTCCGACGGCAAACACGCCCAGGTAGCGGATCCGTTGATGTCGGTTCCGCCGGTGACGATGAACGACCCGAGCAGCGACCGCCCCCAGCAGGCCCGAGGCTGTAGATGCGGACCGGATCGGCCCGGCGTCATCGGCCGGTCGGGGCCCCGTTGCATCACCCATGACAGAGTCGCGTCCCCGAGCTTCACCCGTTTCGTTACCGGCAGTTGCCGTATGCGTTTCAGGCAGGCTGTCGACGTCCGTGGCCGGCTGCGACATGACCGGTCAGCCGCTCCCAGTTGCCGGACCCGATGGCGGCCTTCTCCTCGTGGGTGAACGGCGCTCGCTCGAGGAACGACCGGGCGACCCCGCCGCTGGTGTCCAGGAAGGGGAAGCCGCCGGGCCGCGTCCCGAAGGTGTACGGGTAGTCGGTCGAGTACAGCATGCGGCCGGTCCCGACGACCTCCGCCGTCCACCGCAGGTAACGCTCGCTCACCGTGCCGCTTCCCGCCACCCAGAAGTTCTGGCGGAAGTAGTCGGCCAGGGGGCGCTCCAGCTGGGCCATGCTCTGCAGGACCCCGATGTGGTCCAGGTAGAACAGGACGACCTCGCCCCAGTGCCCCGCGATCACCTGCAGCTCGGGGTGGCGGTCGAACACACCGGAGAAGATCATCCGCAGGTACTGCACGCCCAGGTCGTAGTACCAGCCCAGCCCGGCGGTCGCGAGCGCGGGGCCCACTCCGTTGGGCAGCCCTGAGTAGTACGCGTCCTGGACCGCCTGCACCGGGGTCTGCGGGTGGAAGTGCAGCGGCACCCGGAGCCGCTCGGCGGTGGCGTAGAGGTCGTCGAACTCCGGTGCGTCGGCCGGCTTGTCACCGGTGCGCCCGTACAGCATCGCGCCGCGGAAGCCGAGTTGGGTGACGGCGCGGTCCAATTCCGCCGCGGCGGCCTCGGGTGACGGCGTGGGGATGGCCGCGAGGGCCTGAAACCGTTCCGGGTTGGCGCGGACGATGTCGGCGAGCGCGTCGTTCGCCTCACGCGCGACGCTCACGGCGTCCGCTGCCGCGAGGTTCTGCACACCCGGTGCGGCCAGGGACAGCACGGCGACGTCCACGCCCTGATCGTCCATGTCGGCCAGGCGCTGCTCCCCGACGTCTCGCAGCCGCTGCGCGAACGGCGCGTCGCCGAAGCCGAGCTGCGGGATCTGCGGCACCCCCGCCCTCACCCATGCGTCGAGCACGACCGGCAGAGCCACGTGTTCCTCAAGGCCTACGATGCGCAACTTCTCTGACACGGATGCTCCCCTTGCCTCGGCTGTTTCCGATGATCCTTCACCGACGATATCACCGTTATCATCAGTGGAACCAGGATCCTGGTAACACTGATTCACGCCTGCTGGACCGGAGACCGGCGTCGCTTGCGCCGCGGCATTGGGCCGTGTCCGCCCCGCCCCTGTCGGCACCCGGTTTGGCCCGGTACGCCCCCGGGTACTGCGGTGCCTCGTCCGAGAGCGTTCGTCCATCGGGAGGCCCGCCATGTCCGCCCCCACCCGTCCCGTGTCCAAGGTGGCCGTGATCACCGGTGCCGACTCCGGCATCGGGCGCGCCACCGCAGTCCGTCTGGCCGAGGCGGGACTCGACATCGGTATCACCTGGCACACCGACCACAAGGGCGCCGAAGTGACCGCTGAAGAGGTTCGCGGCAAGGGGCGGCGGGCCGCCGTGGCCCAGATGGACCTCACCCGACTGCCCGCCGCCGCGGACACCATCGACGAACTGCGCGAGGAACTAGGTCGCCTCGACGTCCTGGTCAACAACGCCGGTACGGGCACGGCGGCGCCCTTCCTCGACCTGGAGCTGGACGACGTGCGCCGCGTCCTGGACGTCGACCTGGTCGGACCGTTCCTGTGTGGTCAGCGCGCGGCACGGTGGATGATCCGCCAGGGCGACGGCGGACGGATCGTCAACGTGACCTCCGTGCATGAACACCAGCCGCGCGTGGGCGCCGCCCCGTACTGCGCGGCCAAGGGTGGCCTCGGCCTGCTCACCCAGGTCATGGCGCTGGAGCTGGCCGAGCACGGCATCACCGTCAACGCCGTGGCACCCGGCGAGATCGCCACGCCCATGACCGGCCAGGAGGACACGGACGTGCACTCCGAGCGGCGACCCGGCATCCCGCTCGGGCGCCCGGGCGACGCCCGCGAGGTGGCGGCCGTGATCGCCTTCCTCGCCGGCCCCGACGCCTCGTACGTCACCGGAGCGTCCTGGAGCGTGGACGGCGGCATGCTGCGGATGGGGCCGATGGCAGGCTCACACCTGACCAGTGACGACTGGCGGCGCCCCTGAGCGGAGCGCCGTGCCAGGCCATGATCGCTGGTTGCCGCGTGCGCTTGCCGGCCGTCTGATCGGGGAGGTCTCTTCAGGCCGATGGCTTGGTGCCGGTGGCTCCCGGACTGTCCCGTTCGTCCTCAGCCCCATGTCGGATTCCGTCGACGTGAGCAACCTTCTTCAGGTAGCCGACGGGCCGCAGTGTGGGCAGGCGCTGGATCACCACCATGGCCGCGTCGTCGTCCAGGCGCCCGCCGACATGTGCGAGGACGTCTTCGCCGATGTGGTTCAGCAGTGCCTCGGGACCCAGGTCGGCCCACTGCGCGACGCGTTCTGCGAGCGGATAGAAGGAGCCGTCGGGAGCGCGCGCCTCGATCACACCGTCGGTGTAGAGCAGAAGCGTGTCGTCCCCTTCGAAGGTGAAGACGTCGGGAGAGGAGAAGGTTCTCGGCAGAGTGCACAACCCCAAAGGGGGCTGGGGTGGGCGGGCGTGCAGGGTGGTCACACCGTCCTTGCGCAGGAGCAGCGGAGGCGGGTGCCCGCAGTTGATCATCTGTGCCACCGGGGTGTCGTCCGGGGTGTGCAGCATCAGGACGGTGACGAAGTGTTCCTCCAGGTCATCCATCGTGGCGTGAGTGGAGTGAAGGGAGTACTCGCCCAGGTGCCTGCATATGCTGCCCTCCAGGCCCTCGGCGAGTCCGGTGACAGTGGCGTACTGATGAGCGGCCTCCCGGAAGGCGCCCATCAGGGCCGAGGCGTCGCTGATGGCTGGCAAACCGTTGCCCCGGACGTCGCCGATGATCAGACGCGTGGCGTTCTCGGTGCGCGTCACCGCGTACAGGTCCCCGCCGATATGTGCCTCGTCCTCGGCCGCCAGATAGCGCGAGGCGATGCGCAGCGGGCCCATACGATGAGGCAGCGGCCGTAGAACCGCCTGCTGCGTGGCCTCGGAGACCGACCGCACTCGCTGCAGTTGGTGGCTACGGCGGACACGCTGGCGGCAGTAGAACACGATGAGGAGGGACAGCAGCGCCAGGGCAGCGACCTGCACCGGGTGGTTCATCGAGAAGAAGTCACCGTGCACCAGGCCGATGATCAACTGGCACCCTACGGCCAGCATCCCCATCAGTGCCGTCAGCCTGGGGCCCCCGAAGGAGGCCGTGATCGCGGGCGCGGCCACCAGCAGGGGGCTGAGCTGCACACGGTCGGCGGCCCACGCGTCGGCGATGGTGATCAGCACCAAGCCAAGCAGGACGGCCACGAGCGCTGGGCTCGACTGCCGTGGCTGCCAGGGATCCGCAAGGCGCCGTCGAAGGCCCACAGCTCCACTATCCACCTCCCACCGTCTCGGTGCCGAAGGAGCTTTCGGCCGAGAGGGGCATGGTGACGGCGAGCTCAGTGACAGACTCTCCGGTACGGCATGCCAGGGCAGCGGTCGGTGAGACCGCCCGCCGCCTTACGACTGCGCAACCCGAACGCGAACCGCTGCACCGGCCCCGCCCCCAAATCCGCCGCCGACTCAGGACGCCCCGCCACGTCCCACCCCCTCGGACCGCCCAGCAGCCGTGACCGGTTTGCGCCGGAGTCCGTCCGGGCTGCCTCGCTACCCCGTTCACGCCTCGCGCGTCTCCGCGGCGGCGGCACGCGCGCTCCGCGGACATCCATGACCGGGCCAAGGGCGTGCATGACCCGTACTATCCAGGGCAGCCTTCTGCCGACGCGCTGGCTGTAGCCTCACCGATCGCTGTTTAGGGGAGACGTGACAGAGACCGTGGGGCCGACCGGCCCCGACAGGCTGTCGATCATCTGCACCACCATCGGCGGCATGCGCGTCATCACCCCGCGCGGCGAAGTCGACCACGACACCGCCGACAGCCTCCACCAGGCCCTGCTCTCCGCCGACCGCGCCCTCCCTCAGCGGACCGTGATCGACCTCGGTGCCGTCACGTTCATGGACTCCAGCGGCATCAACACCCTCATCGCCGCCCACCTCGCGCACAGCGGGGGCGGCTGGCTCCGTCTGGCCGGCCCGACCGAGCCGGTGCGGCGCGTATTGCAGATCGTCGGTCTCGACACCGTCATCGACTGCTATCCCACGCTCCACCAAGCCCTCGACGCCTGACGCCCCAAGAGACGCTGGGCGGGTCGGCAAGGGTCTTTCGCGCGCCGGCGCTCGGGTATCCGTCCTGGCTCTCCGGCGCTCACCCGGCGCCTGAACGCCCCGCGGCCCCGTCCCTCGTCGAGGCGGCACTGGGCGGAGGAGCGGGGAGCCGCTGGTCCTCCTCGTCCACCGTCAGCTCGACACCGCGGGCGAGGTCTGCCAGCAGGTTGTAGACGAACGCGCACAGGGTTGCCAGCGCCGTGGTCAACGCCACCTGGACAACCGCGATGTGGGCGGCGACGAGGAGCGTCCAGCCCAGCGGCAGCCGCGGTACCGTACCGATCGGGCTGATCGCGGTGATCACGCTCAGCACCGGCCACAGCACGACCACTGTCACGATCATGCAGAGGCCCAGACCGAGCGACACCAGGAAGCTCGTCGTCATCACCGACCAGGGGTCGGCCCCCAATACCCGAAGCCGCGCAGCGCGCCGATCCTGCCGGTACGGCGGGCTGTCCGGTCCCGACGGGTCGCGCGTTTGATACTGCGTCACCTGCTGGCGCGGCGACGCGGCCGTGCCAGCAGGTGACGCGGTCTGCACGGCGCGACGGCACCCGGCCCGTGTGTCTCCCGGGTGGCGGCCGGAAGCACCTGAAGGTCCCGGCTCGGCCGGGGTGCCGGTGCGCCGCCCGCCGGCGGCACCGGCACCGCCGGCGCCCTTGCTCGCGCTCACGGATGCCTCCTCGTACCAGACGGAACCGGCCTTCCCACAAGGCCGTGACCTCAGGAGGCCTCCGCGACTCCCTCCCCGCCGGCGGGATGTCCGACGGCCCGCTCGTCACCACGCACGGCGGTCAGGCCGCGTCCCGCGAGTGTCGCGATGCCGAAGTCGGGGGGGTGGCAGGTGCTCGCCACCGGCGGAGAAGTTCTTCCAGGGCAGCCATCCGCCGCGGATGCCGTGCGCGATGATCCGCACGGTGCCGAAGGTGACACCGAAGGAGATCCACATCACCACCAACGACCGCTGTACCGGGGTGAGATGCCGATCCGCCGCCTGACGCCACCGTTGGACGAGCGGCGGCCGTGCCCGGCGCCTGCGCCGCGCGGGTTCAGATCTCATGGACAAACGACCTCCCACGCCGACCGGGCACCTGCGGACGGCCGGTGACGCCCGGTGTGGTTCCCCACTGGTGTGCGATTCCGACGCTATGCGCGACACCGTGGCTACGCATCCCGGACGGCTCCGCCGGCAGAACGCGGCCTTCGTCGGCAGAACAGCGTGTGACTCCCGAACCGCGGTTTCGGGAGTCACGGATGCTGCTCGGGAAGCTGCGGACAGCCGGACGGCACCGCCGTCTCACCGGGTACGGCCGCCGCATGGATGACCACCGCCGACGTCAGCGCCGGGCGGCCGTCATCAGCTTGGCGAACGAGGCCATGCAGAGGGGACAGTGACCTGCCCCTTCCGCACCCGACGCCTCGATACGTTCAGCAAGTTGCTGCCCGCACAAGGTGGCGGTGGCCTGCTTGGCCATGACGTGCCACACCAAGGCTTCGCCCGGTCCCTCAGGGCCTACACACATCTCATACATGATCGGCCTCCCCATGTTGGACGCCTTTCATATCCAGGAGACCCCGCACAGGCTGTAGGCACAGAGTCACAGAGGGCCAGTCGGGTGACACCTGCCCGCACGGCGCCGACGGCCTCCGCCCCGGGACCCGGCGCGCCTGCCTCACCGGCGCCCATCGCTCAGATCTCAGCCTCTTGGGCCCCGGTACCGGACCGGGACATGTGCGGTCTCGTGAACACGCGGTCCCCCTCTGCGAATTCGGAGCCGAGCCGTGCTCCGGCAGTGCTCCGGGGGCGGCCGGAGCACGGCCGTAGGGGGGCGTCACGGGACGCGGCGTACGGCGTCGTCCCGAGCATCGGAGTTCCGGGCCAGTCACACCGCCTGACTCAGCGCGGTCGTCACCGCGGTCGTGATCGGCCCTGGATAGGGCTGGACGACGGCGCCCGCCACCAGAATGGTCGGCGTGCCGCGCACCCCTCGCTCATACGCTCGCGCGGTGACGTACGGCGGCCAGTCGAGATGGGCGCCGTCGCGTACGCAGGCCGCGAAGGAGTCGGTGAGACCCACTGGCTCGCCCAGAGCGATCAGCTCGTCGTCGGTGAGCCCCGGTCCGCCCTCCGGCGGCTGGTTGGCGAAGAGCGCGTAGTGGTACTCCATGAACCTGCCACCATCGGCCGCGCACCCGGAAGCCGCCGCGGCACGGGTGGAGTAGCGGTTCGTGGACATCGCGTCGAGGATGGCCACGGGATGGTAGACGGCAGTGATCCGGCCGCTGCTGATGAGGGCGTCCACCACCGGTCCTGACATCTCCGCGAACATACGGCAATACGGGCACTGGAAGTCGACATACGCATCGAGGACGACCGGCCCGTCACCGATGACGACGCCGTCGCCTTCCTCGTTGGCGAACGCCGGCGGGTTGGCCGGCCTGAGGCTTGCTTGCGAATCCATGGGCTCCTCCTCGCACCTACGGACCGTCGGCGGCGTCGGCAGCCGATGCCGGCCACCCCGGCGGCACACCTGATGAGACGGGTACCCCCGCGCCAGGGCCTGTCGCGCTGGGCGGCCCGGCCGGGGATACCCGGGCGCGGGCGTCCGCGTCCGGCGGCCCCGAGACGGTCACGGCCGGACGTTGTCGAGGTGGAGGCGGGACGGGTCGCGGGTGACACGCTGCGGGGTACGACGCGGGTGACACGCTGTGGAGGTATGACCGACGGAGGGTGACCAGGCCGCGCAACTGCTCCTCGCGCCATGCCCGGTCGGCCACGCGGCGGCAACGCCTCAGGCGTTGGCGGGTAGCGGGCGCCTGGCTCTGGCCAGCAGGGCCTGTGGTGCGGGGTCGGCCTGGAGACCGGGGAGCAGCAGCAGCCAGAAGTTCGCCAGGCGGTCCTCGATCAGCACCCGGTCGTCGAGGGCGTCGGAGACGGTGTGCAGGCCGAAGAAGGCGGCGACCAGGGTGGGGGCATCGCGGCTGGGCTCCGCGTGGGGGGCGAGGTCTCCTTCGGCGCATGCCCGGTCGAGCATCCCCTCCACGGTGGCGATCCAGTCCACGAACGGCGGAGGCATTTCGACGGCGATGGATCTGCGCTCGGCCCAAAGACGGGCGCCCGCGCGGACGAGGACGTCGTCGCGGAATGCGCGGGCGACCGTGAAGCTCAGGCGTACCAGCTTCGCCAAGGCTGGTTCGGAGGCGGCTTCATGGTGCGCGATCATTGCGGGCCAGGTTGCGAAGTGGGCGTTCACCACGGCAAGGGCGAGGTGTTCCTTGTTCGTGTAGTGGAAGTAGATCGCTCCACTGGTGCGGCCGGATCGTTCGCTGATGTCACTGATACTGGTCGCCGCGTATCCCTGTTCGAAGAACAGATGAGCCGCCGCCTTGAGTACGACTTTGCGGGTTTCTTCTGCCCGATCCTGCACGTGTGTTCCCTTGTCTGTCGGTGGGCCACGAGAAGGAATGTAGCCGTCCAGCTGCGACGGCACGAGGACCGCGCATGCGAAACCGACAACAGTCTTATTAGCTATATTTCATGGACTCTGGCCGGCGTATGCGGGATGCACAGGATGCATCCGCCGGGCCTGCCCGCGGCCCTTCCACCGCCCGCTTGTCGTCCTTGAGTTGGTCCAGGACCGTCGAGCGCGAGTGGGTGCACCGGACCTCGGTGGCCGAGGTCCTGCTGACGGACGTCCACCCCTGTGGGCCCCTGGCCTTCCGGGCCGCGGCGGCGTGGCCCCGCTCGCATCCCACCTTCCCTCGTGGACGTGACGACCGGCACAGCCCGTGGATGGTCGTCGAGACCCTGCGCCAGCTCGGCATCTACATCCCGCTGCGCCACTTCGGCGTACCGTCCACGGCCCGCTTCCTGATCAGGGAGGTGTCCTTCGATCTCGACGTCACCGCGGAACCAAGGGCACCCCACGGGGCGAGTGAGATCACCTGCCTGGTGTCGGTCGGAGGCATCCGCACCGACCGGAGCGCGAACACCGTGACCGGACTGCGGATGTGGGTGGACTTCCTCGCCGGAGGCCGCACGTTCGCGCACGCGGCCGGCGGTGCGCGTTTCCTGGACGCCGGGCGTTACGCGGCACTTCGGTCCGGCGCCGCCTCGGCCGTGGCGGCCGGCCGACGCCCGCGCCCGGAACCGGCCCTGCTGGGACTCGAGTCGACGGCGGACGTCGTCATCTCCCTGACGGGCGACGGCCTCGTGGTGGACCCCGCCGATCCCCGCCATCCCTTTCTCTTCGACCACAGCACGGATCACGTGCCCGGCATGGTCTTGCTGGAGGCGGCGCGGCAGGCGATCGCCCTGCGCAGCGGAGGCCGTCTGGTTCGACCGGTCTCCGGGCGCATGAGGGCCTTGCACTTCACCGAACACACACCACCCGCCGTCATCGACTGTTCCGCGTACGGCCTTACCTGCATCTTCCGTATGTGGCAGGGCGACGAGCAGACCGCCGGAGGTGTGCTGCGCTATCACTGAGGCGTCACCCACACGTGCGTATTGCGGTGGCAAATCCCCACGGGCGCCAGGATTGAGCGTAGCGTTCATTATGTTTCTGGTTCCGGATGCGCCAGGACCGCCGCAATACGCGGTATGTGACCACTGCATGCGTGAATCGGCCATGCCTGGCCCGCGATTCGCGCTTTTCCTCAGTAAAGGGATTCAGCAGGCGCGCCGGAACCCCTGACCGGCGGACCGCGCCGCCTCTTCGGCAGTTCCGTCCTGCACCAGAACGGCAAGCACATGACAGCCCATCGTATTTTCGACTGGACCCCACAAGCCGTTGTCTTCGACTGCGACGGCACCCTGGTGGACTCCGAACGGCACTGGCAACAGGCACGCGACATCGTTCTGCGCGAGAACGGAGTCGCACCCGACCCGGAGTTCGCGGAACGCAGCAAGGGCCTGCACTACACCGAGTGCGGAGCCCTCATGGCGCGCCTCGCCGGCACACCGGACGCCGACGAGGAGATGACCCAGCAGCTCCTGGCGAGGTTTCGCGCACTCGTCGCGCAGGACCCGGTGGCGGTTCGCGGAGCGCAGGCCCTGGTGAGAACCCTGAGTAGGCGGGCACCACTGGCCGTGGCCAGCAACTGCCCTGCGGACGTGGTGGAGTTCTGCCTCAAGGCGGTGGGCATGAGACACCACTTCCGGCATGTCGTCGTGCCTGAGCCGGGGGTACTGCCCAAACCACGTCCCGACGCCTACGTCGAGGCCGCGCGGCGCCTGGGCGTGGACTGCGGCAACGCCCTGGCCGTGGAGGACTCCGTCAACGGCCTGAAGGCCGCCGTCAATGCGGGTCTGCGGGTGATCGGGGTGGGCCGAGAGCCCAGCCGTGAGGCCGTCGCCCTTGCCGATCTGTGGGTGGACTCGCTGGACGACCCGCAACTGGTGGCCTGGGCCGAGAGCCGGCCACCCATCACGGCTCGGCGGGAGGACGCCGACCACCCGCGTTCCGCTTCGGCGCACCCGATGGTGCCCAGGCAGGCGAACCGGGCCCAGTCCGGGACCCGAGCCACTCCCTGACCGTACCGGCCCGCGGTCGCGCCCCGGCCCTCGTACGTCACCTGCCCGCAGGAGAGCTCACGTCTTCGTGGGTGATGTCGGGCCGTCCCCGGTCCGGAAGGCCGGCCTGACCGGCGCGGCTCGTCCTTCGCACAGCGGTGGCGCCGCTCTGCCCGGGCGCCGCCCTACCAGAAGTGCCGTCGGCCGAAGACCGCGTGTCCGAGGGAGCCGAGGAGGAACAGAATGGCCCCGATGACGACCAGGATGATCCCGATCGTCCAGAGGATGGCTATCTTCGCGACGAAGCCGACGATGAGCAGGATGATCCCTAGGATGATCATGGTGGCCTCCTGACGATGTCTGTTTCCGAAGCCGTCCATGTGGCGGGCGAACAGTCGGTGAGTGATGGCGATGAATCGATGCCGGCCGATCCCTGTCAGGCCCCGGCGCCCCGGGGATGACGGCTGTCCGAGAGCAGTTCCTCGAACAGGGCTCGGTAGTGAACCATGGCGTTGCGCATCTGCTCGGTGGTCGCCTTCCGCTGGGTACCGAGCTCCTCGATCTCGTGGGCCGCACGATAGTGCTCCAGCGTCCGGCCGTGCTCGACCGACAGATCCTTCAGCTGTTCCTCGAAGCCTTCTGTCGGGTAGCCGCGCTCCCGCATCAGAGAGGTCACCAGACGGTCGGCGTCATGTACGGCGTCCTCGGGCCGGTCCACGAACTCCTCTTGCACACTGGACCATTCCCGTGTGTACCGGTCCCGGACGCTGCTGGCCAGCGGCTTGATCTCCAGGGCGTCATGCCGCTTCTCCCGGTCCATGAGCTCGCGCTCCGCGGCCCGGCGGCCACCGGCCTCCTCCACGGACCGCTCGTACTCCGGGCCGAAACGCTCACGAAGGCGACGGCGCCGCATGAGGAGAGCGGTCCCCACTGCGATCAAGGCAATCACCACCACAACGGGAATGATGATCGCCAGAAGTGTCCCGCTTGTCATCGGGCCTGACCCCCTAAGTAATGCCCGATAAATCCTAATTTCGGAGTTCCCGGCCGAGTGTGTCCCAAACCAACGGCTCGGAGGTACGGAGGTAGGGCAGCGTGGCACGGCCGCCGCTGCCCGCGGCTCCGCCCCCGCGACGGGCCCCGCTCAGGCGGCCCGGGCCGCGCCGAAGCGGTCGTCGACAAGGCGGGACGCCCAGCGGCGCAGCGCCTCCTCCACCGGCGGGTGGCTCAGCCCGGCCCCCTGGGCGAGACGGTCGGCGGACCGCGTGTCGTACCGCTCCTCGGAGAGGAAGGAGAACGTCTCGGGGTCGGCTCCGGTGAGCGAGCGGGGCAGACGGCGAACCAGCCACACCGGTACGACCCGGCGGGGCACGGGCACCCCCAGGTGCCGGGCGAGTGAGGCGACCAGGTCGGGCAGGAGCGGCGTCGCCGGGTCGAGCACGGTGTGCAATCGCACCGGGCCCCGGTCGTACTCCGGGACGGCGGCCAGGAAGCGGGCCAGGTGGTCGACCGTGACCACCGGCACGAAGGTACGTCGGTTGCCGGGCACGGCAGGCAGCCGACGCGACCACAACTGCTCCACCAGGTCGGCCAGACCGATGTACTGGCCTGCCTCACCGGTGACCGAGTGCCCGATCACCGTGCTCGGGTTGACCACCGTCAACGGCACACCGGACTCCGGGGCGATGACACGCACGGCCGCGTCCGCCTCGGCCTTGGCCGCCTCGTAGGCGCCGAGCCGGGAGTACAGGGCACGGGCCTGCGCTGCGGGCAGGGGGTAGCGCGGCTCGGCGCGACCCACGCGGTAGCCGGACACATGGACCAGGCGGCGCAGCCCGGGGCGGGTCGCCGCCCAGTGGACGGTGTGCACGGCGCCGTCCACGTTGGCGGCGCGGGCCTCGTCTACGGTCAGACCGAAGCGATAGAGCCCTGCCGCGTTGTAGACGTCCCGGACATCGGCCAGCAGGGCGTCGTCTCCTGGGCCGAGACCGAGGCCCGGAGCGGTGTCGGCTCCCACCGTGGTCATGGCGCGGTCGTCGGCACCGCGCGAGCGGAGCCACTGACGGAGCTCCCCGTCCCTTCGGCTGCCGCCACGGACGGCGGCGGCGACAGGCAGGCCCTGGGCGAGAAGTTGCCGTAGGAGCCAACGGCCGATGAAGCCGGTGGCTCCCAGGACGAGGGATTGGGGCCGTGTCTGCATGAGGACTCCTGATAATTAGACCGATCTACATATTTCTGGTCCCGCTCCTGCGCCCAAACCACCGAAGGCGGGAGGCGGGATGCGGGAGGCACGCGAGACGGGAGACGGGAGACGGGAACAGTGCCGACGTCAACCGTCGGCGAGCAGCAACTCCACCGTGCGCGCAGCCTGGTCCAGAGGAAGCCGGCTGTGCCGCACGCGGGCCAGCAGCAGGGCGCCCTCGAGCTGGGCGAGGACGGCGCCTGCCGCCGCCTCCGCCGCTGCCGGCGTACGCCCCTCCTCGACCAGCAGGTCGGCGAGAGTCCGCTGCCAGACGTCGTACGCCTCGGCGCAGATACGGCGCAGCTCCTCATGCCCGCCCGCTGTCTCCAGAGCCACCGTCGCGAGCGGGCAGCCCTTGGCGTAGCCGGAGCGCTCCATCCGGTCGGCCAGGACGGTCAGCAGCCAGTGCACGGCGGCCACGGCATCGAGCTGTTCCTTGCCCGCCGAGGCGATGAGCTCGCCGATCTCGTGGCTCGCCTCGGCCAACGCCGCCGCGACCAATTGGTCCTTGCCGGCCGGGAAGTGGAAGTAGAGGGAGCCGCGCGGTGCGCCACTCTCGGCCAGCACCTGATTCAGCCCCGTACCGAAATAGCCCTGCGCCTCGACCAGCACGCGTGTGGCCGCGATCAGCCGGGCCCGGGTCTCGTCTCCCTTGGCTCCCATAGCCCAGACAATAGACCGATCTACATATTGTCCGCCACCCGAGAGGGCGCCTGCCGATCACCGGCCGGGCCAGACATGAATCATCACTCATATGGACATGGATTTCATTACCATCTACGGTGGGGGCATCGATACGACGTACCACAGGAGGTGGTGGGCCGTGGGCGGCCGGACGACCCGGCAACGGATGGCGGTCATGCGTGTGCTGTCGGGCTGCCAGGACTTCGTGTCCGCCCAGGAGTTGCACGGGCTGCTGGTAGGCGGTGATCATTCGATCGGCCTGACCACCGTGTACCGTGCGCTGCGTGAACTGGAGGCGGAGGGGGGCGTGGACGTCGTGCGCGACGAGGCGGGCGGCGGTCGGCTCTACCGGCTGCGCCCCGCCGACGGGCACCGCCACTATCTGATGTGCCGCGACTGCGGGCGAAGCCGCCCCGTGGACTCCGATGTCGTGGAGCACTGGGCCGGACGCATCGCCGCCGACACCGGCTTCACCGCGGTCGAGCACACCGTCGAACTCACCGGCATCTGCGCCGAGTGCCGGTTGGGCGGGGACGAAGGAGAACTGTCATGCCAGTGGGATCGCGCCCTGGACGCCCCGGGCCGAGCCCGCGGCTGCGCGAGTTGAGGGAGGCCGCGCGCGCCGTGCACTGTTTCGACGACACCACCGTCGTGGTCCGTCAGCCTGTATCCGTCCGCGTCTCGCGGGCCCAGGGGGCAGGTGGACCGGCCCAGTCCGAGGGTACGAAGACGACGGTCCACGCCCCTGTCGGCTCGGGGGTCGCAGCGCCGGTCCGCCCCGGTCCATCGCCCCGCCAAGGCCAGGTGCCGACGTGCCGCGTGCGCTCTCGGGCGGCGCTGTGAACTCCGTGATACGGGCCGCGCACCGGCCCTGCACGCTCGTGGTGTGCCGGGGCTGCTGCTGTGGCAACCCGCGCAAGTTCCCCGGCACCGACCACGCGTGGCAACTCGACCGGCTGCGGGCCGCCGCGAAGGACTCCGGTGGTCGGTTCACCGTCCGTACGACGGACTGTCTCGGCCCCTGCGACCAGGCCAACGTCATCGTCGTCCAGCCCTCGGCCGCCGGGCGCCGGGCCGGGGCCCGGGCCGTCTGGATCGGCTTCGCGATGGACGACGACTGCACGGACGACCTGCTGCGGTGGGTGTCGGCGGGCGGCCCGGGCGTCGCCGAGCCGCCTGCCACGCTCTCGTTGCAGTTCATTCGCCCACCGCGCGAGGCCCGCGCCCGGGCACGCGGGTGACGGCAACGGCGACGGCCGGGCCGTCGCCGCCGCTCGGCCCGTCGACGCAGGAGCCGAGGCCGGTGATCGGTCACCGGGGCCGGAGGCCGATGCTGTCTCGGGGCGTCAACGCCGTTGCCGGGCGCGGTCGATGCCGTACGCCCGACGTCCAGGCGAGAGTCGCCGCGTACACCGCGGTTGCCGTCGCCATGATGGCGAAGCTGGGCGGCAGTGCGGGAACCGCGTAGCTGAGCACGAGTCCGGTCCACAGTTCGGCGACCGCGAGCCCGGCCGACAGCGGCAGGGCGCGGTAAGGGCGGTCGGTGAGCCGGTGCGCGGCTCCGGCCGGGGCGGCGAGGAGGCCGAGGAGCAGCAGGGAGCCGACGGCCTGGGTGGCCTCGGCCGCGCAGACGCCGACGAGGACCAGGAAGGCGATGCCCACCGTCCGTACCGGTACCCCTCGCGCGGCGGCCACCGCCTCGTCCACGGACGCGAACAGCAGGGGCCGGCCCAGCACCAGCACGGCAGCACAGAGGGCTGCGGCCACCGCGGCGGCGGTCCACGCCTGCCCGCTCGACAGGCCGAAGACGGACCCGAACAACACGCTCACCCCCGCGGTGCCGTGTGCGGCGCTGCGCGAGGTCGTGTACAGGGTGAGGAAGAAGGCGCCCAGGCCCAGCAGCCAGGAGAAGACGCCGCCGATGGCCACGTCGTCGGCCCTCCCCCGGCGCCCGAGCGACCCGATCACCACCGCCACCACGACGGTGGCCGTGAACAGTCCGAGGCGCAGATCGACACCGGCGGCCAGTGCGGCCAGCGACCCGGTGAACGCGACATGGCCGAGCGCGTCGCCGGTGAAGACCTGGGCCCGCAGCACCAGGAAGTAGCCCACGAGTCCCGCCGCCGGCGCGATCCCGGTTCCCGCGATGAGGGCGTGCACGAAGAAGGGGTGCTCGAACGCGCTCACAGGACACTCCTGACCACCCGGCCGAGCCGGACCACGACGTAGACGGCGAAGGCGAAGCTCGTCACGTAGAACCCGATCGGATACGGCGAGTAGTACGCCGCCACGAGCGCGCCCCAGGTGACCGCGACGGCGATCAGCACGGTTGCCGCCAGGCTCACCAGCGGCCGTGCCGTCAGCAGTTGGGCGCTCGCCGCCGGCATCACCAGCAGGGCGAACACCAGCAGCGCCCCCGTGATCTGGCCCGCGCACGCGGTGGCCACCCCCAGCAGCACCAGGAACAGGCACGACAGTACCCGGACGGGAACCCCGCGCGCTGCGGCGACTTCGGCGTCGACCGAGGCGAACAGCAGTGGCCGCCCGATCACCGCCAGCACGCCCAGCGCCGCGGCGGCGACCAGGCCGAGCACGACCACCTGGACGTCGGTGATGCCCAGGAAGCTGCCGAACAGGAGGGAGTCGACCCCACCGAGGAAGCCCCTGTACAGAGCGACGAAGAGATAGCCGCAGGCGAGCAGGAACGCCTGGACGGTGCCGGTGAGCGCCGCGTCCTGCCCCGCCTGCCGCCGGGGCACGGTGGTCAGGACGAGGGCCGCGACCACGCAGAACGTGAAGTATCCGACGAGCGTGCCGATGCCGAGCAGCGTGGCGAGGGCGGCGCCCGGGAAGCCGACCGTGGCGAGGGTGTGTCCCGCGAAGCTCTGCCGGCGCAGCACCATGAACCAGCCCATGGCGGCTGCCACCACGGCCACGATCGTGCCCGCACGGAAGGCGTTGACCATGAACGGGAACGACCACAGTTCCCGGATGACGCTCACGAGGCGTGCCGATCGCTGTGACGGGCGGGTGGTTCGGGGGCGCCCACCACGACCAGTCGGCCGTCGCCGGCGCGCAGCACCTCGACCGGGACGCCGTACAGCCGCGTCAACGTCTGCGTCGTGATGACCTCTTCGGGCCGCCCCGCGGCGACTCCGCCCTCGGCGATGTACACGACGCGGTCCAGCCAGGGCAGGATCGGGTTGACGTCGTGGGCGACCATGACGACGCTCATTCGCCGCTCGCGGCAGATCCGGCCGACGAGCGCCGCCACGGCACCCTGGTGGGACAGGTCGAGGCTGTCGAGCGGTTCGTCGAGGAGCAGCAACTGCGGCTGTCGTACGAGTGCTTGGGCGATCAGCAGCCGCTGCTGCTCGCCGCCGGAGCAGGCGCCGATCGGCCGGTGGGCATAGCCGGACGCGTCGACGAGTTCGATGACGTCGGTGAGCCGGTCCCGCTGCTGTCGTCGTCGCGCGCTGAGGCGAGCGGGCCATGGGAGGGGGACGCCCCACCGGTCGCCGTCCAGACCGAGCCGTACGACGTCGATGCCGCGGATCCGCAACGAGGTGTCGAAGCTGCGGCGCTGTGGCAGATAGCCGACGCGGTCGCCGGCCCGGCCCGGCTGCTCCCCCAGCACCCGCACCTCGCCGCTGGCCGGCGCCACCGTGCCGAGCAGCATCTTCACCAGGGTGGACTTGCCGACTCCGTTCGGGCCGAGCACGGCCACGAACTCGCCCGCGCCGAGGTCGAGATCCACGTCCGACCACAGGGTGCGGCCGCCCACGCGGGCGGAGGCTCGCCGCAGGGAGACGACCGGCGTCTGGGACCGGTCGGACTCCGACCGCGGCTCGGGGACTTGGGCCGCGGGGACTCGGGGACGCACGGCCTTGGACACCATCACTTGCCCATCGCCTCGGCCAACGCCTTCTTCAGCTCGCGCAACTGTCGTACCTGCCAGTCCTGGAACGAGGCTCCGGCCGGCGTGAGCGTCTCGGTGACGGTGGCCACCGGAATGCCCTTGGCCTTCGCTTCCCTCACCTGAGCCTGCACGTCCGGTGTGGAGTTCTGGCTGTTGTAGACGTAGATCTTGATCTTCTTGTCCTGGAGCTGCCGGTCGATGGTGGCCTTGTCCCCGGCCGTCGGATCGGTGCCCTCGCTGATCGCCTCCAGGAAGGAGGCCGGGGTGAGCATCTTCAGGCCGAGCCCGTCGGACAGTGGGGTGACGATGGACTCCGAGGCACCGATGGGTGTACCGGCATAGGTCTTCCTGATGCTCGACATCAGGTCGTTGTAGGCGGCCAGGGTCGTGTCCTCGAAGCTCTTCCTGCGTGTGTCGAAGTACGCGGCGTGCCCCGGGTCGATCTTCTTGTAGTCGGCGGTGATCCTCTCGATGACCTTGTGCACATCGTCCGGGGAGTACCAGCGGTGGGGGTTGCCGCCGGGCTTGATACCGACCAGGTCGCCGACCTTCAGGTCGACGCGGTCCGAACCGGGGTTGGCAGACAACAGCTTGTCGGCCCAGGCGTCGTAGCCGATTCCGTTGACGATCGCGTACCGCGCGGTGGCCACCGTACGGCCGTCGGCCGCGGTCGGCTCGTAGGCGTGGGGGTCGGAGTTCGGGTTCGTGATGACGCTCTTGACGGATACCCGGCTGCCGCCCAGCTGTTGGGCGATGGAGCCCCAGAAGTTCTCCGCGGCCACCACCCGGATCGGGCCGTCCGACGACTTCGCGGTCTGTGAGGACGCCTTCGTCGAGCAGGCGCTCGCACCGCTGCCCAGCAGAACGGCCGCGAGGGCATAGCAGGTACGGCGGGACAGGGCGGGGCGCATGGCGGGGTCTCCTTCTGGAAGTGTGCCGGGCCGCTCTCGGCGCGCCGGGCACTGGCGTCGGACACCCACAGCCTAAATGAACATGATTTTCAAAACCATATCTAGGCGCCGCTTACTGAAAACCATTGCCGCTTCTTGACGCGGGACCCAGCGAGCTGGGCCGCGTCCGGTCGGTCGGAAGCCGTGCGGATCGTGGTTCGGAGTCAGCCCCCCACGTGCCCTGCGGGCTCCCGGCTGCCCTCCGGAAGCGTCTGCTCGGCCCAGATCACCTTGCCCTGGGGCGTGTACCGGGTGCCCCAGCGCTCGGCCATCTGCGACACCAGGAACAGGCCCCGCCCTCCCTCGTCGGTCGTGGTCGCGTACCGCAGATGCGGCGAGGTGCTGCTGCCGTCGGCCACCTCGCAGATCAGCGTGCGGTCGCGGATCAGCCGCACATGGATCGGCTCGGAGCCGTAACGGATGGCGTTGGTGACGAGCTCGCTCAGGACGAGTTCCATGACGAAGCCGAGCTCCGACAGGCCCCACTCGTCCAGCTTGTCGGACACGGCGACGCGCATCGCGCCGACGGCGGCCGGGTCGAGCGGTACGTCCCAGTCGGCGACACGGTCCGGCGACAGCGCCCGGGTGCGTGCGATGAGCAGGGCGACGTCGTCCTTGGGCCGCTCGGGCAGCAGGTCTTCCAGCACGGCCCGGCAGCTGTCCTCCGGCCCCCGGTCCGGGTGTCCCGCAAGGGCATCGCGCAGCAGTTCCATCCCCACGTCCAGGTCGCGTCTGCGGTCCTCGATGAGGCCGTCGGTGTAGAGGACGAGCTGGGTACCCTCCGCGAGTTCCACCTCCTCCGTCTGGAACGGCATGCCGCCCAGGCCGAGCGGCGGCCCGGTCGGCAGATCGGGGTAGTTCACGCTTCCGTCGGGATGGACCACCGCGGGCGCCAAGTGCCCGGCCGCCGCCATGGCGCAGCGGCGTGTGACGGGGTCGTAGATCGCGTACAGACAGGTGGCACCCACGACGCCCGCGTCCGCATCCGAGCTCGCCTCGTCCTGGTCGATGCGGCCGACCAGGTCGTCCAGATGACTCAGCAGCTCGTCGGGCGGCAGGTCGAGCGTGGAGAAGTTGTGCACGGCGGTCCGCAGTCGCCCCATCGTGGCGGCCGCGTGGAGCCCGTGTCCGACCACGTCGCCGACGGCCAGCGCCACCCGGCTCCCGGACAGGGGAATCACGTCGAACCAGTCTCCGCTCACGCCCGACTGGGCGGGCAGGTAGCGGTAGCAGACGTCGAAGGCGCTCTGCTCGGGCAGGGCCCGCGGCAGCAGGCTGCGCTGGAGGGTCACCGCCAGGGCGTGCTCACGGGTGTACCGGCGGGCGTTGTCGATGCTGACCGCGGCGCGGGCCACCAGCTCCTCCGCCAGGGACAGCTCCTCCTCGTCGAAGGCGTTGTGCTGCTTGGAGCGCCAGAAGTTGGCCATGCCCAGCACCACACCGCCGGCCTGGATGGGGGCGGCGATGAGCGAGTGGATGCCGTAGTCCAAGATCTTCTTGGTGCGCTCGGGGTCCTGCGCCTGCCAGCCGGTGGCGGTCGACAGATCGGTCACCAGCTCGGAGCGGCCGGTGCCGAAGCCACGCGCCTGGGGCGTGGACGGCAGGAAGTCGATCAGCCGGCCCTTCTCGTAGAGCGGATGGTCGTCCCGGACGCCACAGACGGCGGTGCGACGCAGGTCCGTCGCGGTGCGAGCGGGCTCCTCGCCGTGCAGCACGGCGTCGGCCAGGTCCACGGTGACGAAGTCGGCGAAGCGAGGCACGGCGACCTGCGCCAGTTCCTCGGCGGTACGGCCCACGTCGAGGGTGGTTCCGACGCTCAGTCCGGCGTCGTACAGCAGCTTGAGCCGCTCGCGTGCGACCTCGGCCCTGCCGGAGATCACCTGCAGCTCGGTGGAGTCGCGCAGCGTCACCACGCTTCCCTTGGGGCCTCCGTCGCGGTCGGTGGGCCGCTGGTTGACCGCGAGAAGCCGTTCCCCGGCGAAGTGCACCTCGTCGGTGGCCTCGCGCCCGGAGACGAGTAGCGCCACCGTCTCGGGGTCGAGGCCCGACAGCTGTGTCACCGGCCGCCCCTCGGCGTCCGGGGGCAGCTCCAGCAGCCGTCTGGCCTCGTCGTTCGCCAGGAGCAGCCGCCCGTCGCCCCCGACGATGAGCACGCCTTCGCGCACCGAGTGCAGCACCGCGTCGTGGTGGTCGTACATGCGGGTCATCTCGTCGGGGGCGAGGCGGTGGGTCTGGCGTTGCAGACGCCTGCCCACCAGGGCCGTCCCGCCGGTGGACACGGCGAGCGCTCCCGCCCCGGCGGCCAGGATGATCGGTATCTGCCGGTTCACCTGGGTGCTGACGTTCTTGACCTTCATCCCGGCGGAGACGAGCGCGACCACCTTGCCGCCGCCGTTCTTGATGGGGACGGTGGCCTGTACCTCGTGGCCGAGCGGGCCGTGGACGCTCTCCGTGTAGACGTTTCCCGCCAGCGACGGCCCGATGTTCCCCACGAACCGCTTCCCGATCCGCCCGGGGATGGGGTGGGTGTAGCGGATGCCCTTGGTGTCCATCACCACGATGAAGTCGACACCCGCGGCCTTGCGCCCGGCCTCTGTGAGCGGTTGGAGCTCCTTCGACGGCTCGGGGGTCTGCAGCGCCGCCAGGATGCCGGGAGCGTGCGCGAAGGTCTGTGCGACGGCTATGGAGCGGCGTTTGGCCTCGGCACTGGTGTCCCGCTCCGACTGCAGGACGAGGGCGAAGACGGCGCCGGCGACGAGCAGCACCACCAGCGCCACCTGCAGCACGAACACCTGCCCGGCAACGCTTCGCGGGCTCTTTCCAGCCAGCGACCGCAGTGATATGCGCCGAAGTCTGGCGAAAGGGTTCGCCATGGAACATTTCTAGCACAGTGATCCCACAGGGCCATGGCGGGGCCCTTCGGACGATCTCCACGGACCGTCCTTCTGCGTCATCAGTGCACATCGGCCACTATTTCGAGGGCACGAACGCTCTGCGGCCGGTGGCCACGGCATCGGCGGCGGCCGCTGGGGTGTCGGCCGTGGATGCGCCTCGGGAAACGAGATGGTCGCGTCCGGCACGGTGCCTCCTTCGGCGCTCCGGACGGTGCCGCGCCGGTCCGCGTGGCCCGAGTGGGCGAGGTCGACCCCGACCTGATCGCGGAGGACGACCTCACCCGCCGTCTGGGTCGGAGGTGCGCTGCTCGGCTCCGGTGGGCGACCCCGCCCTCCGCGACTCCCGGCCGGCTTCCTGCGCCGCGACGACCGTGCGGTCGAGCGGAAGAAGGCCGGTCTGATGCGGCGGCGCGGTGGTCGGCGGTCAGTCGCGTTCGCGCCGGTAGGCCGCGAGGAGGAAGAGCCAGATCTCGCTGACGGTCGGGAAACAGGCGACCGCGTGCCTCAACCGCTTGAGCGGGACCTCGCCGGCGACCGCGACGGTCGCCGAGTGCAGCAGTTCGCTGACCCCCGGGCCGACGAAGGTCACGCCGAGCAGCACTTCCCGGTCGAGGTCGACCACCAGCCGGGCGTGGCCCTGGTAGCCGTCGGCGTACAGGTTCGCGCCCTGGGCGGCGTCGAAGTCGACGTCGACGGTCGTGACCCGGTGCCCGGCCCGGGCCGCCTGATCGGCGGTCAGGCCCACCGCGGCCGCCTCGGGGTCGGTGAAGAAGACCTGGGGTACGGCGTGCTGGTCGGCGGTGGTGGCGTGATCGCCCCACGGGGCGTCGTCGACCGGCAGACCCGCGGCACGGGCGCCGATGGCGTCGCCCGCGGTCCGGCCCTGGTACTTGCCCTGGTGGGTGAGGAGCGCGCGGTGGTTGACGTCGCCGAGGGCGTACAGCCACTGGCCGTCCACGCCGCGAACCAGGCAGGTGGTGTCCACGTCCAGCCAGGAGCCCGGAGTGAGCCCGACCGTGTCCAGGCCGATGTCGTCGGTGTTGGGGAGCCGGCCGGTGGCGAACATGACCTCGTCCGCCTCCAGTTCGCTGCCGTCGCCGAGGACGAGGGTGACGGGGCGTTGTGGGTCCGGTCGGCGCAGGGCGGTCACCTGTGCGCCGATCCGCACGTCCACGCCCGCCTCGGTCAGGCCACGGGCGACCAGGTCTCCCGCGAAGGATTCCATACGGGGGACCAGGTGGCGCCGGGCCAGCAGGGTGACCTGGGAGCCGAGGCCCTGCCAGAGGGTGGCCATCTCGACCCCGACCCCGCCGCCGCCGACGATGGCGAGCCGGCCGGGCACGGTGCTGGAGTCGGTGCCGTGCCGGTTCGTCCAGGGGCGGGCCTCCTCCATGCCCGGGATGTCCGGCAGGGCCGGCCGGCTCCCGGTGGCGACGGCCACCGCATGCCGCGCGGTGAGGGTGTGGCGTGCCCCGTCCTGTCTGGTGACCGTGACACGGCGGGGACCGTCGATCCTGCCGTGGCCGCGGTACAGGTCGGCGCCGATGGACTTGACCCACCGGGCCTGGCCGCTGTCGTCCCAGTCGGTGACGTAGTGGTTGCGGCGCGAGAAGACCCGGTCCGTGTCGAGGCGGCCGGTGACGGCCTGCCGGGCGCCGTCCACCCGGCAGGCGTCGGCGACGGCGATGACCGGCCGCAGCAGCGCCTTGCTGGGGACGCAGGCCCAGTAGGAGCATTCGCCGCCGACGAGTTCGCGCTCCACGACGGCTACGGTGAGGCCGGCGGCGCGGGCGTGCTCGGCGACGTTCTGGCCGACCGGACCGGCGCCCAGCACGACCACGTCATAGGTGGCGCTTCCCTGGCTTTCGCGTGTTTCGCTCATTCTCTCTCTCGCATCACGATCGGGGCCGGTCATCAGGCGCCCCCGGTGAACTGGCTCCGGGGAAGCCGTGACATGGCGGACTCCAGTGGTCGGCGTTCCCGGGTGCGCGCTTTCGGGTATGAACTCCTTGCCGGAAGACGGCAGGAATTCCTCCCGCCCGCATGCGGCGGAAACACGTCCGTGCCCTTCCCGGGTCATGTAACCGTGCGGCGTGTGCCGGCCGCGGCATCCCGGCCATACGGCTCTCGAAGAGCGGTTATAAGCGCCTCTTTTGGGCGCACGCGCGCCCTGACCGGCACCCCGCCACCACTCGCGGCGTCTGGTGCGTGCGATCGCGTGATCGGACTCCCATTTCGTTCGGAGCTCTTATGGCGGCTCTCGAAGCCGCCGATGAGGAAAACGGAATCCCCGGCGACGCCGTTCGCTTTCGACGCATGTCAGCTCACGAACGAGGTGATGCGACAGCGGGCGCGGCACGGCCGCAATCCCGTTGCGCTCTCATTTCCGATACGAAGGACGACCTCATGAGTTCTCTTGATCTGGCCGGACGCGTGGCCCTGGTGACCGGGGCGACCAGCGGCATCGGCGCCGCCACGGCGGCGCTGCTCGCCGAGCGGGGTGCGCACGTGCTGGTCGCGGGCCGGGACCGGTCCCGCGGTGACGCCGTGGTCGCCGCCATCCGTGACCGGAGCGGCAAGGCCGACTTCGTCGCCGCCGACCTGCGCACGGCGCAGTCCACGCGGCAGCTGGCGCGGGAGGCCGTCGACCTGGGCGGCGGCCGGGTGGACATCCTGGTCAACAACGCGGGCATCTACCCGTTCGGGCCGACGCCGCAGACGTCACAGAGCGACCTGGACGCCGTCTACGACGTGAATGTGAAGGCCCCGTTCCATCTGGTCGCGGCGCTCGCACCGGCCATGGCCGAGCGCGGCCAGGGAGCGATCGTCAACGTCAGCACCATGGTCGCCGAGTACGGCGTCGTCGGAATGGCGCTGTACGGGTCCAGCAAGGCGGCGCTGAACCTGCTCACCAAGGCGTGGGCCGCCGAGTTCGGGCCGCGCGGGGTCCGGGTCAACGCAGTGGAGCCCGGCCCGACCCGCACGGAAGGCACCGCCGGCACGGGCGACGCTCTCGACGCCCTGGCGGCCGAGGCCCCGGCCGGCCGGCCGGGTGCACCGGAGGAGATCGCCGAGGCGATCGCCTACCTGGTGAGCGACGCGGCGAGCTTCGTCCAGGGCGCGGTGGTGCCCGTGGACGGCGGCCGTACGGCCGTCTGACCCGGAGCCTTGCCGTGCGCCCTCCGATCGCGAGGGCGCCCGGCAAGGCTCGCGGAGTTGCCGTCCCGCCATGCTCCGGATCCTTCGTCAGGCGGTGTCGGAGCAGGGAGTCGACGTGCGCCTGCCCGTATCTGCGGCGCGGCACCGTGTGGATGCGGGCGTCACTCCGCCGGGCAGTCCCCGTCGGCCGTCTCGCACCGGCCCCCCGTGTCACTCGGGAGACGGCAGGCGGCGAGGGCGGCCGTGTCGTCGTAGAGGCGCGCGCCACTGTAGGCGAGCAGATCCTCGTGCAGGTGGTCGAGGAGTTCCCGAGGTGGCAGGGCGGCCCATTGCCGGACCCGCTCGGGGAGCGGGTAGAACTCACCCGTGCGGTCACGGGTCTCGGTCACGCCGTCCGTGTAGAGCAGCAGGAGGTCGCCGGGGCGGAAGGGCCGCTCGTCCGCGTGGTACTCGTCCCCGAACAGAACGCCGAGGTTGAGGGGCAGCGAGGGATCGGTCGAGTTCAGCTCGGTGACCGTCCCGTCCCGGCCGATGAGCAGGGGCGGCGGGTGGCCGCAGTTGACGATGCGGACCACGGGTGCCTTGTCGGGGATCTCGGCGAACACGGCGGTGACGAAGCGTTCCGCCACCTCGCTGCCGGGAAGCTGCGCGGCTCTGCGGGTCATGCTCCTCTCGACGCGGCGCGCCACCGCGGCCAGATCGGGCTCGTCGTGGGCGGCCTCGCGGAAGGCGCCGAGCATCGTCGCGGCCGTCTCCACCGCGACCAGGCCTTTGCCCCGGACGTCGCCGATGAGCAGGCGGACTCCGTACGCGGTGGGCACCGCCTCGTACAGGTCGCCGCCGATGCGTGCCTCCGCGGCGGCGGACAGATAGAGGGTTTCCACGCACACCTGGCCGAGGCGGTGGGGCACCGGGCGCAGCAGCACGCGCTGCGCGGTCTCCGCCACGGAGCGCACGGTGGCGAGGGTGCGTTCCCGGCGCATGCGGTGGGCGGCCAGAATCGCGCCGAGGACGCCGACCAGCGTGGTGGAGATGTAGGTGGCCACGTAGTGGCGGTCCCCCACATAGCCCACGGAGCGGCCCGCACAGCACGGAGTGCCGGCCAGGATCGCTTCGAACCCGACGGCGAAGACCGTGATGGCGGCGACGGTGGCGGGTCCGTGGGCGTAGGCGGCGACCACGGGGAGGGCGATGAGCAGGAAGCTCACCGGCCACTGCACGGGTGTGATCGGTTCGATCACCAGGATCACCGCGACGTAGATGGCCGGCAGCCAGCGCATCCATACGGGTGGTGCGGGCACTTGCAGGCCCGCGCCCTCGTACTGCGCCGCACGGCGGCCTTCGGCTTCGGGGCGGCCGCGCCGTTTCCGGTGCATCCACTCACGCGGCCTGTACACGAGATCTCCTGGCAGGGCTTGATCAGGGCAACCGGGCCCCGATGCGGCTCAACGGCTCAACCCGACCATGGCTCCGGCAAGGGCATGTCAGGATCTTTGCGGCAATCCTACGACGTGGGGACCTTTGAGGATGGATGCCGGGCTTCGGTGGCCGAGGCGCTCACGCCGGGCACCATCTCTGCCAGAACTCCCCCGGGACGGCGTCGACACATGTGATGTTTTGGATAAATGACCCAAATCGGGGAATTTGCCATACGTACGCAACTCCCCCTCACGGAGAGGAGACGGCAGCGATGTCGTATCCGCAACGCTCCACTGGTGGAATGGCGGCGCATCCCGAAATGTCAGAGATACGGGAGCGGCTCGAACGTACGGCGGCCAGCAACGGGGCGATCGTCATCGAAGGACTGCTCGTCCTGGCGGGCGTCTACGCCGCGATATCACCCTGGGTCCTGCACTTCTCGGCGGCCGAGCCCAACATCACCGTCAACAACCTGATCGTCGGCATCACCGTCGGTCTGATCGGGCTCGGTCTGACCACGGCCCCGGAGGCCATGTTCCGCCTGGCCTGGGTGGTGGCACCGCTCGGTGTGTGGCTCCTGATCTCCCCCTGGGTGGTCACCGCCACGCACGGCGCACGAGCCGGCATCATCTGGAACAACTGCGTCGTGGGCGCGGTGACCATGCTGCTGGGACTGGCCGCGATGGGTCTGACCATCGGGGTCACCCGCCGCGCCCCTCGGTGAGGCGAGAGTGTGTCGTGCCCGGGTCCGCCCGCGGGCACGGCACCTCCCGGCCGCCCCGACCCCAACGGGCGGAAGGCATTCGCCCCCGGTGTCAGGGGCCGATGGTTCACGCGACAGCCGCCTCGAGGAACTCCAGTACCCGTGACAGGACGTCACCGCGGAAGAGCGTCCGCCCGTGAGCGATGCGTCGTTCCCGGTCGGGACCCGCCGCCGTGAGCCGATCCAGCGAGCCGAGCAGGCCGGCCTCGTCCGTGGCCAGGTCCGAGACGCCCAACGCGGCCATCCGACGTACGCCCTCCGCGCCATGGCCGGGCAGGGGGCGGTACCCCACCACCGGGAGCCCCACGGCCAGGGCCTGTACGGCGGTCTGCCCCGCGGCGTTGTCCACGAGCGCGCCGGCCACGTGCATGAGGCCGGGCATATCGGCGATCCAGCCGAGTGCGAGGACACCCGGGAGCTGGGACAGGCGCCCGCGTAGCCGTGTGTTGCGGCCGCACAGCACGACCGGGAGGTATCCGTGGGCGGTCAGCAGCCCGGCCGTCGCGGCAAGGCGGGATCCCGCTCCCCAGGCACCGGCGGAGAGCAGGACAGGGGGGCGCCCGGGAGCGCGCCGGGTGAAGGACCGTGACCACTGCGGCGCCCCGGGGGCCGGGGCGAAGAACCTGGGTGCCACGACCGGGCCGGTGGCTTCGGCGGGTGCGTCGATGTCCTGGCGCACCTCACGCACGGCTTCGTCCGTGAGGCAGAAGTACCTGTCGTTCCCCGGGTGGAGCCACTGCCGGTGGACGGCGAAGTCGATCAGGAACACGGCGCTCGGCACCTCCAGTCGCCCTCGGGACCTGAGATGCCCGGTCAGCTGCGCACCGAGGTGGAAGACGGGGACGACGACATCCGCACCGGTCCGCTCCACCAGTTCCGTCAGGCGCTGGCCCGCGAGGCCGGCCAGCGGCACACCGCTCGGACGACGGCCGCCCCCGCGCCGCAGCAGCGTGTCGTAGAGGGCGGCGTACGCCCAGGGGAAGTGCCGTACCGAGGCCTGATAGCTGCGCCGAAGGCCCGAACCCAGGCCGTACGGCAGCAGGTGGAGGACGTCCGCCACGTGCGCCTCATGACCGCGCTCCCTGGCGCGGCGCTCCAGCTCGACGGCCACCGTGTCGTGTCCGGACCCCATGCTCGCGCTGATGATCAGCAGCCGCCGCCCGTTCGTGGACCGTGGGGCGGGACCGACAGCCTCAGCCATGACTCACGACGCCGCCGGCGGCCGACAGGAGCGGCCCGGACGCGGCGACCGAACCGCGCGGGCCACGGTCCATCCCGCCAGGCCTCCCGATCGCTCGCGTCGCCTGGCGCCGAGACGCAGGGGAAAATGTACGCACTGGTACCGATTGTCCCTTGCTGTGCTGTACAAACCCGTCCACGCGTTCCTGGTTTCGGAGCGTGACGAGCGGGATACACCCGTTCGCCTCGTCCGTCCGGCCCCAGGAGCCTCGCCCTCACCCGCCCGTCCGGTGTTCGCCGTCGCAGCCGAGGTCAGCCGACATGTCTCAAGCTCCCTCCCGTGCTCGATCCGCCCCCGCCCCGTCCGTGGACGCGCCGTCTCCGGCCGCCCTCCCCGTGCGTCGGCGTACCGGGGACCCGTCGGCCCCCCGGGGCACGGCACTGGTGACCGGCGCCTCCTCGGGCATCGGGGCCGCCGTTGCGCGTCGTCTGGCCGCCGAGGGCGGCTGGCGCCTGGTGCTGAACGGGCGTGACGCGGCACGGCTGGCGCGCGTCGCCGACCGGGCACCGGCCACCGTCTTCCCCGCGGATCTCACCCGGCAGGCTGAGACCCGGCAGCTGGCCGAGTTCGCCCTCGACCACCTCGGCCGGGTGGACCTGCTGGTGGCCTGCGCCGGTATCGGCTGGGCGGGTGACTTCAGCAGCATGCCCGCACGCGCCATCGACGAAGTCATCGACGTCGATGTGCTCGCCACGATGCACCTGGTACGGCACCTGCTCCCCCGGATGGTGGAAGCCGGCTCGGGACGTGTAGTGATCATCGGATCCCTGGCGGGCACGGTCGGCGTGCGCGGCGAGGCCGTCTACTCCGCCGCCAAGGCCGCGCTCGCGACGTACGCCGACGCCTTGCGGTACGAACTGCGCGGCACCGGCGTCGGCGTCACCCATGTGGTCCCCGGTGTGGTGGACACTCCGTTCTTCGAACGCCGGGGCGTGCCCTACCGACGGTCGCGGCCGACACCGGTCCCGCCCGAGCGGGTGGCGGACGCCGTCTGGTCCGCCGTCTCCCGGGGCAGGGACGAGGTCTACGTCCCCGGCTGGCTGCGCCTGCCCGCGCGGGTGCGCGGCGCGGCGCCGGCCCTCTACCGGTGTCTCGCCGCCAGGTTCGGATGAGTGACGGTTGAGCGCCCTCACCGTCGGGCTCGCCCTGCTCGCGGCGCTCGGCAACGCCTCGGCCTCCGTCCTGCAGCGGCGGGCGGCCACGGACGAAGCCGAAGGCGGCCGCGGGGCGCGCCAGGCGATGCGGTGGCTCGGCCGTGTGCTGCGCCGACCGTACTGGCTGGCGGGTGCCGGCCTGCTCGCGCTGTCGACCGTGTTGCAGGCGTCCGCGCTGGCCGTGGGGAACCTGTCCGTCGTACAGCCCCTGCTGGCCAGTGAACTTCTGTTCACCCTGGCCGTCGGCAGCGTGGTCTTCCACCGCCGTCCGAACCGTCGCACCTGGCTGGCGTTCACGGCCCTGGCCGTCGGTCTGGCTCTCTTCCTGGGCGTGGCCGCGCCCTCCTCCGGCCGGCCCACGGCGCTGCCCGGGCGCTGGCCCGCGGCGGCAGCGGCGGTGCTGTGCGCCGTCACCCTGCTGATCGTCCTGGCCCGGGTGGTGAGGGGCGGGTCGCGCGCCGCGCTGCTCGGGCTGTCGTCCGCGGTGTCGTTCGCCGCCACGGCCGCGCTGATGAAGGAGGTGATGGGCAGGCTCACGCAGGGTGTGGCCACCGTGCTCACGCAGTGGCCGCCGTATGCCGCCGTCACCATGGGAGTGGTCGGCTTCCTGCTGCTGCAGAGCGCGTTCCGCGCCGGGAGCCTGACGGCGTCCCAGCCCGCTCTCACCCTCGGTGACGCGGTGACCAGCGTGGCGCTGGGATGGGCGCTGTTCGACGAGCACATCGCCCTCGGGGTTCAGGTGGTGCCCGAAGTGGCCGGGATCGTGCTCATCGGGGCGGGAAGCATCGGTCTGGCGAGTGCCGTGTCGGTCGGCGGTACGTGGGACGCGGCGCCCGGAGGGCGGAACGGATCCGACCCCGGCACCCAGGAACCGGCGCCGCAGAGATCGTGAACCGGTACCCGAGCCCAGGACCGCAAGGAGGCGCGTTGCCGATGTCTCTTCCACACGCCCATTCCCCCGCCCGGCGCGCGGCGGTGGCACTGGTGCCGTTCGCCGCGGTGGCCGCCGCGCACATGGGTCCGGCCGCCACCTGGCTGCCGGGCCTCAGGCGCCGCTTCTTCCCGGGGCTCGCCGGCGTGGGCCGCCGCGATCACATCGCTCTCACGTTCGACGACGGCCCCGATCCGAGGTCCACACCGCGCTTCCTGGACGCGCTGGACGGCCTGGGTGTGCGGGCGACCTTCTTCGTACTGGGTGAGAGTGTCGAACGGCATCCGGCGCTGGCCCGCGAGACAGCCGAACGGGGGCACGAACTCGCCGTCCACGGCTGGACGCACAGCCGCCCCTGGCTGCCCTTGCCGGGTCGCGACGTGGCGGACCTGGTGCGGGCGGTGGACGCGGTGTACGACGCGGCGGGCCGTCGGCCGCGGTGGTACCGCCCGCCGTACGGCATCCTCACGTCCGGGCGCTGGGCGGCGGCCCGGAGGGCCGGACTGCGGCCGGTGCTGTGGACCGCCTGGGGCCGGGACTGGACTGCCGACGCCGCCCCCGCCTCCGTACACGCGGCGCTGGCATCCGGTCTGCGCGGCGGAGGCACCCTTCTCCTGCACGACTCGGACCGGGCCTCCGCGGCCGGCTGCTGGCACTCCGCGCTGGGAGCGCTGCCCGGGATCGTGAACTGCTGCCGCGCGGCCGGGTTGTCCGTCGGCCCGCTCGCCGAGCACGGCACGGGCGCCGCGGCGGCACCCTGCACGCGGGCACCCGACCAGGAACCCCTCGCCTGCGGCGGCGCACGGCCACGTCGAGCCTGAGAGCTCCGAACAGAATGGGCGCCCGGTTCGCGGCGCCTGGCACGCACGCTCGCTGATGGGACTCCCACTCTGTTCGGAGCTCCAAGCCGTACCCGCCGTCACGGCGTGGCTTCCTCCAGCAGGTGGGGGCCGTTGTTGCGGACGCTGTTGACGGCCGTGGAGACCGGCCGGGCCGCCAGGTGGCCGTGCGCGGGCGGGGTCAGCAGCGCGCGGAGTTCGTCGGGGTCCTGGTGGCGCGGGTCGAGCCAGGCGTCGTAGTGGCCGGGGGTGAGGGCGAGCGGCATACGGGGGTGGACGCGGCCGGCTTCGTCCGTGGCCTCGGTGGTGATGATGGTGCAGGTCATCAGCCACGCGGCGGGATCGTCGTCATGCTTGACCGACGGGTCGCGCCAGTATGCGTACAGCCCGGCGAGCGCCAGTACCTGCCCGTCGGTGGGATGGATGAAGTACGGCTGCTTGCGGGCCTTGCCCGACTCGCGGTCCTCGATCTGCTCCCACTCGTAGAAGCCGTCGGCCGGCAGCAGGCAACGGTGCTGGGCGAACGCGCGCCGGAAGGCGGGCTTCTCGTGCACGGTCTCCACCCGGGCGTTGATCATCTTCGCGCCGGCCCTCGCGTCCTTCGCCCAGGACGGCACCAGGCCCCAGCGCAGGGTCCTCAACTGCCGCCGCGCCGAGGCGTCATGGCCCGCGCCGCGCGGGGTGCGTTCGAGGACGGCCCATACGTCGTCGGTCGGGGCGACGTTCCAGTTCGGCGCCAGCGCCTCCTGGGGGCGCCAGTCGGTGACATGGAAGAGCTGGGCCAGGTCCTCGGGGCTGCGGGTGGAGACGTAGCGGCCGCACATACCGCCACTGTGCCACGCTCACCCACGTCTGCCGGGCGACCCCGCCCGTGGGCCTCCGTCTCGCGACCGCGCCGGCGCGTCCTGCCGTGCGCCCGGCCGGGGAACCGCGAGGCAGGATGCCCCCGTTGCGCTGATCCTGGAGAGGTGACACGTCAGGCCTCCCTGCAAGACCCGGATGCGGGACGACCGGCCGACACGGCCCGGACCAACTACACGGGCGCGGTCTACGGCTCGCTCCTCGCCGCCTCCGTCGTCGCCGGCACCAGCACATTCGGGCCGTACCCGAGGCTCGAACTCGTGCTGCTCCTGCTGTGCACCGGCGTGGTGTTCTGGGCCGCGCACGCCTACTCCGGCTTCGTCGGCGACCGGCTGCTGCACAGGCCGCTGAGCTGGGCGGAGGTCCGTGACGTCGGCAGCCGGGAGTGGCCGATCGCGCAGGCGGCCGTGCTGCCGGCCACCGCGGTCGCGATCAGTCCCCTCCTGCGGCTCGGACTCGCGGGGGCGGCTTGGCTGGCACTCGGCATCGCCCTGGCCCAGCAGGTCTTCTGGGCCGGCACCGCGGCACGGCGGGCCGGGGCCTCCGCCCTCGCGGTGGCATCCGTGGGCGCCGTCAATCTCGTACTCGGCCTGGTGATCGTCGCCGCCAAGGTCGCGATCCAGCACTGACATACGTGCCGCGCACATCCGTGCGCTGCGCGCGAGCGAGGGCGGCGACCTGCTGGTCATGGGCACCCCACGCCCGTACGGGCCCTCCAGGACTGGGGCTCGCGTCCACGGTCACCAGCGGCACGGGTGTCCCGGTGTGCACGTACCGGCGCCCCGCTGCCTCCTGAGCCGTCTCGCCCCCGACAGCGCTCGGTCAGTCCAGACGGCGCCGGTCCTCCTCGTCCCACGCGCGGGTGTCGCGCGGCTCGGTGTAGGGCTCCTCGTCGGGTGGATGGCCGCCGGCGATCGCCCGCTGCCGCGCGGTCTCCGCGTCGAACTCCAGCCCCAGCAGGATCGCCAGATTGCCGATCCACAGCCAGATCAGGAAGATGACCACGCCCGCCATGGCTCCGTAGGCCCTGTTGTACGAGGCGAAGTGGGACACGTAGATCGCGAACCCACCGGAGGCGACCATCCAGATCACCAGCGCCACGAAGCTGCCGGGGGTGATCCAGCGGAAGCCGCGGACCTTCGCGTTCGGCGTGGCCCAGTACAGGATCCCGATCATGAGCATCACCAGTACGAGGAGCACGGGCCACTTGGCGATCGACCACACCGTCAGCGCCGTGTGCCCGATGCCCAGCGCGGTGCCGACCTGCCGGGCCAGGTCTCCGGTGAAGACCACGATCAGCGCGCTGATCACGGCCAGCACCATGAGCACCACGGTGACGGCGATGCGGATGGGGAGCACCTTCCAGAGGGGGCGGCCCTCGGGTATGTCGTAGACGGCGTTGGCGGCGCGGATGAACGCGGCGATGTAGCCGGATGCCGCCCACACCGACAGGGCCAGGCCCGCGAACGCCACGACCGACCCGGTGGCGGTCTGTCCCTGCAGTTGTTCCACGGTCCGGGTGAGGATGTCCCGGGCCGAGCCGGGGGCGAACCGCTTGAGGTTGGCCACCACCTGGTCGGTCGCCGACCTGCCCACGATGCCCAGCAGGGACACCAGCACCAGCAGGGCCGGGAAGAGGGACAGCACACCGTAGTAGGTGAGGGCAGCGGCCCGGTCGGTCAGTTCGTCCTTCTGGAACTCGCGCAGGGTGCCCTTCAGCACCGCCCACCACGAGCGCCCGGGCAGCTGTGTGGGCGCGTCCGGGGCCCTGTGCTCCACCTCGGGGTCCGGTCCGGGCCGCTCGGCCGTGGAGTCCTCGGGGGGCTCCCTCCGGCGGTCCGGCGATTCCGGCGGAGGGCCGTGCCGCCCCGCGTCGTCCCTGCGTCCCCGTTTCGGCAGCCGATTCATACGGGACCGGGTATCCCGGTCCCCGCCGGTTCACTCGGCCTGCGGTACGAGAACCGTACGCCCGAGCAGCGTGTCATCAGTCTTCCTCGCCGTCCTCGGAGCGGGCTGAGCGTTCCTTCAGCTGTCGCTGGCGTTCGCGCTGCCTCCTTCCGTACGTGGCGTCCCGCACCTCCTCGTCGCCCTCCAGCCCCGTTCCGAAGGCCCCGCCGATCATGGCGATGGACGTGATGAACCAGCACAGGAAGAGGTAGTCACCCGCGACGACCGGGCGTCCCACGAACTTGCGCAGGACGGAGGGCTCCAACAGCAGGAAGGAGACGGCGACCAGCGTCACGAAGAGCATCGCGGCAAGGAAGGCCACCGCCAGCGCGACGGTGATCAGCGTGACCAGGTTGTACGGGTAGAGCGGGTGGTGACGGGCGGGAAGTTCGTCGGCGTGTTCCCAGAGGCGGTGGTCGATGATGATCCACGCGCTGAGGGCGAGAGCGGACACGACGGTGATCAGCGCCTGCTTCCACGCGCTGAGCGCGGTGGCCAGGTTCCAGGTGGCGGTGTTGATGAAGAGGATCGTCGCCGTGGCGAACACCCCCGCCAGCGCCCGGGAGAGGGAGCCGAACAACCGCCAGGGACGGTTGGCGCGCACCATGCCGCTGATCAGGCGCACATGGCCGCGCAGGCCGGGCACGACGTACCGCCTGAGCGCACGGGGCTGGGGCCCGAGGCCGGGTGCGGGTTCGCGCGGCGGGCGGCCGATCACCTTGGGGTGCTCCAGGGCCCTCTCCCGCGAGACCATCTGCCGGACGATGTCCACGACCGCCTGCCGCACCCGGCGGCGTAGGCGGCGGGAGCCCAGTGCCGGCAACGAGATGAGCGCCACCCGGCGTTCGGTGTCGACCTCGACACTGACCGGGTAGAGACGCGCACGCCGTGGGAGATCGGTGATGAAGATGCCGATGTCCCAGCCCATGCCCTCCAGGTGACCGCTCACCATGTCCGCGATGCGGGAGACATCGACCTGGTCGTCCGCCACCAGGGGTACGGTGACCGCGTCGACCTCCCACCGAACCGCTGCGCCGGTGGCCCGGCGGAGTTGCCCGGGCAGGCGCGGAGCCAGGCTTCGGGCGATCTCCGAGGGCAGGCCGGGGTCGGCGACCAGGACGAGCCGCAGGGACCCGCGGTTCGGCGGTCTCGGCGTACCCTGTGCGTCACTCACGCCCGTCGGCCTCTTCCTCGCCGGGCGGGCGTCCACAGCCTTCGTACTCCGCCGCCTTCATCACTTCCCACCAGGAACAGGGAGCCGACTCCTCCACCGTCCCACCCGTGCCCGGCACCTGCCACCACACACACCTGTCCGCGAAGCGCCCTGGGTGAGAGATCGGGTCGCGGGAGAACCATCCTGCCCGATCGGCCATCTCAAGAAGGGGACCCCAGGACGTCTCAGGGCCAAGCGTCGGGGACGGGAGCCGAAAGGAAGGCGCGTGCCGGTCATCAGTCAGCGGATGCACCTGGTGCTGCTCGCTGCCTGGACGGTCCTCTGGTTCGCCGTCGTCGAGCCGCACGGCGGGTTCTCCTGGCACTATCTGCGCACCGGCGGAGAGTTGCTCTACCAGGGCCCCTCGAGTGGCGGCGACGGCGGTCTGAACCTGTACGCCCATCACCCGGAGCTGCAGATGGGGCCCGTCAGCTTCCTCGCAGCGGGCCTGTTCAACCCCTTTCCCGGGGCCGTCGGGCAGCTGCTGGCCGCCGCCCTGATGTCGCTGCTCGGCCTCGTCGTCCTCGTCCTGGCCGGGCGCAGCGCGGCCTGGCACTTCCTGGGAACCGGAACCAACCATCAGCGACTGCGGCAGCGCGTGCTGGTCGCCGGTCTGGCCTTCATCCCGATGTGGATCGAGGTCGCAGTCCGCTTCGGGCACCTGGACGATGTCCTGGCCCTCTTCTTCACCGTCCTGGCCGTACACTCCGTCACCCGCGGCCATCCGGCCGCGACCGGTGTCTTCCTGGCCCTGGCCATGGACTCCAAGCCGACCGCGCTTGCCTTCCTGCCGCTGCTGCTCGCCCTGCCGAGACACCAGTGGCTGCGCGCGGGCCTGTGGTGCGCCGGCCTGGTCGCGCTCGCCTGGCTGCCGTTCTTCGTCGACGCGCCGCACTCGTTCGCCGCGGCCCAGTTCACCATCCCCAACCAGCCGGCGTCCGCGCTGCGCTGGCTCGGTGTCAGTGACCCGCGGACCCCGTCCTGGGACCGCCCGGCACAGTTCGCGCTGGGCCTGGCTCTCGGGTGTGTCGCCGTCTGGCGCGGCCGGTGGGCCGCGGTCGTGCTGCTCGGGGCCAACGCCAGGGTCCTCCTGGACCCCAGTGTGTACACGTACTACACCGCTTCCGTCCTGCTGGGCACCCTGCTGTGGGATGTGATCGGGCAGCGGCGCCTCGTGCCCTGGTGGAGCTGGATCGCGCTGATCACCCTCTACGGCAGCGTCTTCGTCGTTCCCGACGACTCGGCCCGTGGCCTGATACGCCTGGGGTTCGTGGCCGTCTCGACCGCGTACGTGCTGTTCTGGCCGATGGGAGGCCGACGCGATCGCGCCCGCTCACGGGCCCGGCCACGGCCGGTCATGCCTCCGGGGCAAGGAAGCGGGGCACCGCGACCGGCGGGCGGGAGCGCAACGTAACGCCTACGCCGGAGGCGCCTCGGCCGCGTGGTCCGGCCGAGGCACCTCCGGCAGGCGGTCAGAGGGACGAACCGGGGTCACCGGGCTTGATGCGCCCACGCCAGGCGCCGGATTCGCTCCCGCGCTGCTCGATGTACTCCTTGAAGCGGCGCATGTCGCCCTTGACGCGCCGGTCGATGATTCCCAGCATGTCCGCGGTCTTCTCCGCCGCCCCACCGGGCTCTACGTCCATGACGAGCTCCACCCGGGTGTGCGTGTCATCCAGGCGCTGGAAGCGAACCATGCCCCGCTGCCTGGTGTCGCCGCTGGTGGTCCGCCAGGTGATCCGCTCGTCGGGGAGCTGGTCGACGATCTCGGTGTCGAACTCCCGCCGCACTCCGCCGATCTTGGTGGTCCAGTGATTGTGGCGGTCGTCGACCTGCCTCACCTCCTCCACGCCCTCCATGAAGCTCGGGAAGTCCTCGAACTGCGTCCACTGGTTGTAGGCGGTGTGGATGGGAACCTCGACCTCCACCGCTTCCTTGACCGTGCTCATCTGCGCCTCCTCCTCGCTGATCGATTGCGCCGGCGCCATCGGGGCGCCGCGTGGATCTCGGCACAATGCGGCGGGTACCCAAGGATCACCGGTTTACGTTCAGGGGTGTGCGGGGCAGGTCGCGACCCGTCGGGTCGGGGCCGTGCGCGGGCGGCGGACCCCGGCCCGGCACCGCGTGACGCGCCCCCCCGGCACGCGGTGGCCGACCCACCCGTGGCGAGGCAGGGTGGAGGCATGGGGCCGCGGCAGAGCCTTGCCGCTCTGCGGCAGCCGTGGCAATCGAGTCATGCGCTGCTGCTGCTTCCGGTCGCTCTCATCGTGGTGATCATGGTGGTGGACATCCACTCCCCCGAGACCATCCATCTGGGACCCGCGCTGGTCATCGCTCCGGCGCTCACCCCTTCGTTCGCCGGCCCCCGGATGACCGGATTCGTCGGTGCGCTGGCGGTGGCGGCTCAGGTCGTCATCGCCATCCTTCACGGCGGCCTGACCACCACCAACCACATCGTGCAGATCATCACTCTTGCCGTGTTCTCGGTACTGATCATGGTCTACGCAGCCATCCGCGACCGGCGCCGCGCACAGCTGGCCCAGGTCCGGTCGGTGGCCGAGGCCGCCCAGCACGTCCTGCTGTGGCCGCTGCCGGAGACCCTCGGTCCCCTGAAGGTCGCCACCCTGTACCTGGCCGCCGAGGACGAAGCACAGATCGGCGGCGACCTGTACGCGGCCACCCGCACCGACAACGCGGTGCGGGTGCTGATCGGTGATGTGCGCGGCAAGGGCCTGTCCGCGATCGGCGAGGCCGCACTGCTGCTCGGCGCCTTCCGCGAGGCCGCCCATCGGCAGGCGTCCCTGCCGGAGCTGGCGGCCACTCTCGAACAGAGCGTGACCCGCTACCTGGCCGACTTCGAACCGATCGAGGAGCTCGGCGAACGCTTCGCCACCGCCCTGCTCGTCGAGATCCCCGACGACGACCCCATCACCCGCATGACCAGTTGCGGACACCCTCCGCCACTGCTGCTCAGCGAAGGCCACGTGGTCACCGCCCCGAGCCTGCACCCCGCGCCTCCCCTGGGGGTCAGCGGGACGACTCCCGGGAGCTACACCCTGGACGTGTTCTCCTTCGAGCCCGGTGACACCCTGCTGCTGTACACCGACGGCGTCATCGAGGCCCGCGACGCCGAGGGCCGCTTCTACCCGCTCGCCGAACGCGTCGCCCAGTGGACCCAGGCCAGCCCGCAGGCGCTCCTGCACCACATTCGGCGAGATCTCCTCGTCCACACCGGCGGGCGCCTGGACGACGACGTCGCGCTCATCGCCCTGCACCGCACTCCCATCGTCCACCGCGGCCACCACCACGATCGGATCATCCACGCCGACGGGTTCCGGCATCGGCCGAGCACCCGGGCGCAGGAGAGTTGACCGGGGAAGGGTGCCGGCGCTGACCCGTCCGGGTTCGGCCGAGTCCGGTGACGGCTCCCATGGGTGGCGCCGTGTCATTTCACAGCCCTCGCGGTCCGCATGGTGGCAGCGCAGCCACCGGCTCGGGGCGCCCCCGACTTTTGCGTACGCCCGTGCGTTTCTTTGGCATCACACGGTACGGAGGCCCCCTTCCGTACACGTTGGCCCTCTCGTATGTCGGTGCATGATCCGCGCTGCCCCATGCTCCGTACCGTTCGAGGAGAACCCTTGTCCCGACGTCCTGCCCGTCGTGTCGCCGCGGTCACCGCGGCGCTCGCCGCTGTCGGCGCTCTCACCGCCACGGCCACCGAGTCCGCCTCGGCGCACGTCCCCGTCACGCACCCGCGCACCCCCGCCCGGCACGTCCTGCTGCTGTCGGTCGACGGCCTGCACCAGTCCGACCTGGCCTGGTACGTCGCCCGCCACCCGGAGTCGGCGCTCGCGCGCCTCGCCGCCGGCGGTGTGGAGTACACCCACGCGAGGACCACCGTGCCCTCCGACTCGTTCCCGGGTCTGGTCGGCCAGCTCACGGGCGGCAACCCCGGTACCACGGGCGTCTACTACGACGACACCTACAACCACGCGCTTCTCCCGGCCGGCACGACCCACTGCTCGGGCGTGAAGCCCGGCGTGGAGGTCGACCTCACCGAGAACCTCGACCGCAACCAGCACTCCATCGACGCCGGCCAGGGTCTGAAGGGCCTGCCCGGCAGCATCCTGAAGATGACCGGCAACGCCCGCAGCCTGATCGACCCGTCGAAGCTGCCGGTCGACCCGAAGACCTGCAAGCCGGTCTACCCGTACTCGTACCTGCAGGTGAACACGGTCTTCAACGTGGTCCGCAAGGCAGGGCTGCGGACCGCCTGGTCCGACAAGCACATCGCGTACGACATCCTGAACGGGCCTTCGGGCAACGGCATCCAGGACCTGTTCGCCCCCGAGATCAACAGCGATGCGATCGGTTATCCGGCGGCCGCCGACTGGACGAAGGACAACGCGGCGACCGAGCAGTACGACGGCTACAAGGTGCGGGCCGTCCTCAACGAGATCGACGGCTACGACCACAGCCGCACGAACAAGGTCGGAACCCCCGCGGTGTTCGGCATGAACTTCCAGTCCGTGTCGACCGCTCAGAA
The DNA here is from genome assembly GCF_001417775.1 of Streptomyces sp. TP-A0356. Classification (GTDB taxonomy): domain Bacteria; phylum Actinomycetota; class Actinomycetes; order Streptomycetales; family Streptomycetaceae; genus Streptomyces. Next base: position 208,935 of record NZ_BBZJ01000012.1, read on the forward strand.
GCTGCCCACCTCCAATGGCCTGACGGGCGGTTACGCGTCGAAGGGCGTACCGGGACCGCTGCTGGCGAAGAACCTCGCGTTCGTCGACAAGGAGGTCGGGGCCCTCGCCGCCGAGCTGCGCAAGAGGCACCTGGACGGGAACACCACGGTCATCCTCTCGGCCAAGCACGGGCAGTCCCCGACCGACCCGAAGGCGCTGACCCGGATCGACGACGGCGCTCTGCTGGACGGTCTCGACGCTGCCTGGAAGGCCGCTCACCCGGGCGCCGGCAAGCTGGTCGCGCACGCCGTGAACGACGACGGCATGCTCATCTGGCTCACCGACCGTTCCAAGGCCGCCACCGACTTCGCCAAGGCGTATCTGCTCGCCCAGTCCGGTACCGGCAACGGCATCGACGGCGCCGCCAGGCCCTTCACTGCGAGCGGCCTGAAGACCCTGTACGCCGGTGGGGAGGCGGCCCGCTACTTCCACGTCCGCCCGGGCGACTCGCGCGTGCCCGACCTGTTCGGCATCGCGCGGTACGGCGTCGTCTACACCGGCGGCAAGAGCAAGATCGCCGAGCACGGCGGCGCCCACGCCGACGACCTCGACGTCCCGCTCGTCGTCTCCGGAGCCGCCGCCGCGCACGGCACGCGCGTCGGCGACACGGTCGAGACCACGCAGATCGCCCCGACGATCCTGCGGCTGCTGGGCCTGAACCCCCAGGACCTGGACGCCGTGCGCATCGAGCACACCCGGGCACTGCCCACCCGCTGACCCGCGGCGCGGCTGTGCCGCGTCACCTCCCCGTGGTGGGGGCCGCTCAAGTGGCGGCCCCCACCGCGACGTTCGCCTCCGTAGGGAAGGTGCTCAGGAGGGGTTCCCGCTCGCACGGAAGTCGGAGAGTCACAGGCGGGTGCGGGCCGCTCGGACGAGGGCGTCGAACAGGCCCTGTTGGGCGGGGTCGCGGTGGGCGGTGTCCTCGGGGTGCCACTGGACCGCGGTGAACCAGCCACGCGCGTCGGGGAGTTCAAGCGCTTCGACCGTGCCGTCGGCCGCCCGTGCGGTGACCCTGAGTCCGGCTCCGGTGCGTTCCACCCGCTGGTGGTGGTAGCAGGAGGCCTCCGTCCGCTGCGCTCCGGTGGCCCGTTCCAGCAGGGTGCCGCGCCGAACCGCCACCGGGTGTACGACATGGCGGTGTTCGTGGTCCCGGCCGCCCATGTCCTGCTGCAAGGTGCCGCCGAGGGCCACGTTGACGACCTGCAGACCACGGCAGATCGCGAGCAGGGGAACTCCCGAGTCCAGGGTCCGGCGGGCGACTTCCAGGTCGAAGGCGTCCTGGAGGTCGTCGACGTCGTAGACCGCGTCGTGGGTGTCGGCGGCGCCGTAGCGGTGCGGGGCGATGTCACCGCCGCCGGGCAGCAGCACGCCGTCGAAGCGGGCGAGCCGGGCGGTCACGTCGGTGTCCGCGGGGTCGGCGGGGTGGATGGTCACCGGTTCACCGCCCGCCCGCCACACCGCCTCGATCAGCGCGCGGGCGTTGACCTCGGCCGCGTACCGCAGGGCGGAGGTGGTGGCGCTGAAACCTTCTCCAGTGGCGGTCCCCGTTCCGTGACGGCCCTCGCCGAGCATGCCCGGCTCGCCGCCGCCGGACGCCTGGTCGTACGCATCGCACGGAGCCGCCCCCTCGCCGACGCCGCCGAGGCCCAGAGGGAGAGCGAGACCGGCCACCCTCGCGGGAAGCTCATCCTGCGGCCGTAGGAGGTGGGACCCCGAGGGTGCCCTTCACACCATCTCCCTGCCGGCCACCCGGACTTCAACAGCGAGGCGGCCGAAGTGGTGACTGCCGAGGTACGCTTCACCTCGGCCGCCTCGGGATCGCCCTCGACCTCGGCACCGGCCGCCACGACCAGGCACCGGTGTCACCGGTTGTTCACCCAAGCGACAGCACATGTACATCCAAAGTGCACCCATGCCAGGGCATACGGCTGCATTGTCGGATATGAGACACCCCTCCGAAGACAGAAAGTCGGCCGACATGGGCGGAATTCTCGTAGCCGTGGCGACGAAGATCGGCGTCGCGCTCGCCGAGGCGATCATCATGCGTGTTCTCTGGGAGCTGTGGGCCGCGTACGCGCGGCACCTGCGCACGGCCGCCGCGCCCGCCGCCGCCTGACGCGCGGCCGCCACTGCGGTCGCCACCTGACGCGCGGCCGCCACTGCGGTCGCCACCTGACGCGCGGCCGCCACTGCGGTCGCCACCTGACGCGCGGCCGCCACTGCGGTCGCCGCCTGACGCGCGGCCGCCACTGCGGTCGCCGCCTGACGCGCGGCCGCCCGGCAGCGCCGTCGCCGCCGGGCGCCGTGGGGGCCTTTCGCATCAGCCCCTCTACTTGGCCGAGCCCCGGCCTCCGTTGTGCTCGGCCGACGCCCGGGCACCTCCTTCACGCGATCTACTGCTGCGCACCAGCCAGGTGGCTCCGCCGACGGCGAGCGCGACCGGCCATTCCAGGGCCCCCGCCGCGGCCATCGCTCCGAGACCTCCGTAGAAGACGAGATCCTTGGGCGTGGGCATGCCGGGCATCAGCGACGTCGCCGCTTTGGCCGTGCTCGTCACGTCGCCCTTCGTCAGGTACGGAATCTTCAGCGACGGGTGCAGTGTGCGCGTATGAAGGTGCAGGCCCGCACCTTCGTGCGCATGGGTCTCCATGCGGTGCTTACGGGATTCTTCCCGCTCTTGTGTGGTTTCCGCTGTCTTGGCCATCCCCCAGGTCTCCTCTCAGGAGTCGGTGTGGTGTGCCTCTTCAATTCTTGCGCGCTTCGCCCGACGCGCGCCCTGCAACCTGGGCCCAAGTCCGGCATTTACGGCACTTAGGTTGAAATATTTATTTATGGCTACTCGTGCGCGGAGGAGCTGAGTGCCGGCCGAGAGCAGGTGATGCGCTGTGGCACTGCCGGGACGCGAACTGCTGGAAGCCGTCGTGTCGTCCGTCACCGCTGTGGTGTGGGACGACACGCGCAGGCGCGTACGGCACTTCGACGGGCGCGCGCACATCGCCGTGCGCGGCCTGGGCGAGGGCGACCTGCCCCATGCCGCGGCGGTGAAGCTCGCCGAGGACGTGGAGCGGCGCCTCGCCGATGTTCCCGGGGTGGCCTGGGCCGTCGTGAACACTGTGCTCGGCCACGCCGTGGTCGGGATCGAGGATTCCTTCGACGTCGAGGAGATCGCGGACGCCCTGGTCGAGGCGGTCGAGACGGTGGAGGATGCGCACGGCATCGATCGCCCGCTGCCCGACCATCCGCTCTCGGGTGAACGGATACGGCGCGCGGCACTCTCCATGGTCGCGCACGTGACGGCCGCGCCCTTGGCCGCTGTGGCAGGCCTGACCCGTCACACGCCCCTTCCCTCTGCGGTCGCGGCCCTCGCCCCGATCATCGACAGCCACCCACGGCTGCGGGCTGTGGTGGAGTGGGCGGTCGGCCCCGAGAACGCCGGAGTCCTCATCTCCGGACTGGCGGCGGTCGGCCAGGCGGGCTCCGGTGGTCTCCTCGGGGTCGGCGCCGACACCGTGCGGCACGCCCTGCGGGTGCTGGAGGCGACTGCGGAGAACACCGCCTGGGCTGCCGCCGAGCCGTGCCTCACCGGGAGCGCCAAGGCCGGACACCACCGCGCGACACCCCCGGCGAAGCCCCGCGAGACCCCACTGCGGCAGGGACCGGTCGAGCGCTACGCCGACCAGGCACTCCTCGTGGCCGCGGCGTCCTTCGCCGGGTCGCTCCTCGTCACCCGGAGCCCCGAAAAGGCCGTCGGGGGTGCGCTGGCCGCGGTCCCCAAGGCCCCCCTGCTGGCCCGTGAAGGCTTCGCCTGTGTGTTCGGCCGAGGACTGGCCCGCAGGAACATCCTCGTGGCGGACCCCGACGCCCTGCGCAGGCTGGACCGTATCGACACCGTCCTCCTCGACACGGACGTCCTGGCCACCGGGTCCCATCTGCTGGCCGATCTCATCGCCCTCGACGAGAGCACGCCCGCCGGAGAACTCGCCGCGACGGCCCATCGGCTCTTCGACGGATCCGCGCCCGAGCGGGTGCGCCGGGAGGGCGAATGGGTGCTCGGGCCCATCGAGCACCTGTCCCTGCAGGGCGGCATCGATACCCGCGCCCGGGAGCGACTGGAGCGCGAAGGCGCACGGCTCGTGCTGGGGCTGGCGCGCGGACGGCAGCTGCTCGCCATGATCAGCGTGGTGCCCCAGATGCACGAGGCAGCCGACGCCTTCGTGCCCGCGGCCCATGGGGCCGGACTGACCGTGGTGACGGCGGGCGCGTACCCCGACGACCCGTCCGTGCGGGAGGCCGACGCGATGCGGGCGGCGGACGAACAGCTGCTCGACGCCGTACGGGACCTCCAGCGCGACGGCAGGGGCGTACTGCTGATCTCGCGGGACCGGTCCGCGCTCGTGGCGGCCGACGTCGGGGTGGGTCTCGCCGACTCGGAGGGGACTCCGCCCTGGGGCGCGGACCTGTACATGGACTCCGATCCGGCGACGGCCGTCGTCGTCGTGCAGGCCTGCCGCACCGCCCGGGAGGCAGCCAGGTGGGGGGTACGGCTCGCCCAGGCGTCCGCCGCCGTCGGCGCGACGGCGACGCTGGCCGGACGGGCGCGGCGGCCCGCGGCCCGCGGCGTGACCGCGTTCAACACGGCGGCCGTCATCGGCACCGTCCTCGGGGCCTGGTCTGCGGTCCGGCTGCTGCGGCGCCCGGTGCCCGTGACCGGCGCGTCCCGGCAGCCCTGGCATGCGATGGACCCGGCCACCGTGCTCGCCCGCACCGGGAGCAGAGAGACCGGACTGACGACCGAGGAGGCGCTGGCGCGGGCCACCGCCTCCGGGGAACGGGCCCCCACCTCGTCGCTCGGCCGGGCCTACGCGGCCGAGATGCTCAATCCACTCACCCCCGTCCTCGCCGCCGGGGCGGCCATGTCCGCCTCGGTGGGCGCCGTCCTCGACGCCGTCGTCATCGTGGCGGTCACCGCGCTCTCCGGGTTCGTCGGCGGCTTCCAGCGCTACCGGACCGACCGGGCGGTGGCCCGGCTGCGGCGTGAGTCGGCCGTCAAGGCCAGGGTGCTGCGGGACGGCCAGGAGGCCGTCGTCCCCGCCGAGGACCTGGTCGTGGGAGACGTGGTGATCCTGGGCGCCGGTGACGTCGTGCCCGCCGACGGACGCCTGCTGGAGGCGCACCACCTGGAGGTGGACGAGTCGGCGCTGACCGGTGAGTCGCTGCCCGTGATCAAGGATGTCGCGCCGGTACTGGCATCGGACCTCGCGGACCGTACGTCCATGGTCTACGAGGGCACGACCGTCGCGGCCGGCCGTGCCCGCGTCGTCGTCGTCGCGACCGGCAAGGCCACCGAGGCGAGCCGTGCCGCGGCCATCGGCCGGGGTACCGCGCCCGCCGTGGGCGTGGAGCGCAGGCTGGCCCGGATCACCGGCAGCACCCTGCCCGTGGCCCTCGGTTCGGCGGCGGCGGTGATGGTGGCCGGGACACTGCGTGGGCGCCCGGTCCGGGACACCGTCGGGGCGGGCGTGGGGCTGGCCGTGGCCAGTGTTCCCGAAGGGCTGCCGTTCCTGGTATCGGCGGCCCAACTGGCCGCCGCCAGAAGGCTTTCGGCACGCGGCGCCCTGGTCAGGGACCCCCGTACCATCGAGGCGGCCGGCCGCACCGATGTCCTGTGCTTCGACAAGACCGGAACCCTCACGCATGGGCGCATCTCCCTGGTCGCGGTCGCGGCCGACGGCGAGAGCCGGCCCCTGGACGCGCTCGGCGACGACCAGCGCGCCGTACTCGCCGCCGCACTGCGGGCCACACCACGCCCGCACGGGGGCAACGGGCTGGCGCACGCCACGGACAAGGCGGTCACCGCCGGTGCCGAGGAGGCGGGCGTGCGCCGCACGACGGGCGCGCCGGGCTGGCGCCGCATCTCCGGCCTGCCCTTCGAGCCGAGCCGCGGCTTCCACGCCACCCTGAGCCAGTCCGAGGGGACCCGGATCCTGTCGGTGAAGGGAGCGCCCGAGGAGGTCGTCGCACGCTGTGCCACCCGCGGTGGCCGACCGCTGGACGAGCGCGGCCGCAGGGACATCCTGGCCGCCGGGGAGAAGCTGGCGGCCGAGGGCCACCGCATCCTCGCGGTCGCCGAACTCCGGGGCGCCGAAGGGGAGCTGACGGACGATTCCGTGCGGGGACTCGACTTCCTCGGCTTCCTCGCGTTCGCCGACCGTGTGCGGGGCACCGCCGCCGCGGCGCTGCGCCAACTCGCCGAAGCCGGGGTGCAGATCGTGATGATCACCGGAGACCACCCGGGCACCGCCGGCAAGACGGCCGCCGAACTGGGCGTCCTGGACAGCCGGCGGGTGGTGACGGGCGCCGAACTCGACGCGCTGGACGACCAGGGGCTCGACGCCCTGCTGCCCGATGTCGGTGTGGTCGCGCGCAGCACCCCGGTGCACAAGGTCCGTGTCGTGCAGGCGTTCCAACGCCTGGGCCGTACGGTCGCGATGACGGGCGACGGCGCCAATGACGCGCCCGCGATCAGGCTCGCGGACATCGGCATCGCGTTCGGTACGCGGGCGACACCGGCGGCACGTGCGGCGGCTGACCTCGTCGTAACGGACGACCGGCTGGAGACGGTGCTCGCCGCGCTGGTGGAGGGCCGCGCCATGTGGGCCTCCGTACGGCAGGCCCTGGCGATCCTGGTCGGCGGCAACCTCGGCGAGATCGCGTTCACCCTCCTCGGCGCGGCCACGACCGGCACCTCACCCCTGACGGCCCGTCAACTGCTGCTGGTGAACCTGTTCACGGACCTCGCTCCGGCCATGGCGGTGGCCCTGCGCCCACCCCATCCGGAGGCCACCGAGCGCATGCTCCGCGAGGGACCCGAGGTCTCGCTCGGCGCGGCCCTGACCGAGGAGACCGTCTGCCGTGCGGTGGCCACGGCTCTGGGCGCGACGGCCGGCTGGCTGGCGGCCCGGTTGACCGGGCCCGGCCGCGCCGCCCGTGCCCGCACCGTCGCCCTGGTCGCGCTCGTGGGCTCGCAACTGGGCCAGACCTTGCTGGCCGGGGGGCGCAGCGGAGCGATCGTCGGCTCCTCGCTCGGCTCCCTGGCCGCGCTGGCGGTCGTCGTCCAGACGCCGGTCCTCAGCCAGTTCTTCGGCTGCACGCCCCTCGGCCCCGTCGCCTGGGGCATCGCCCTGGCCAGCGCGGCCGCGGCGACGGTGAGTTCACTGTTCCTGCCGGCGCTCATCGGCCCGGCCCGGGCAGCGCTTCCCGTGCGACGACCGGCCGCTGTCACGTCGTAGGGAACGCCCACGCGAAAGTCACACTTACGTATCGGACATTCCAGGCCCCAACCTTCACACGAGGCACACAAATTGGTTAGGTTGGCGGGCAGGCCGCATGACTCCCTCCGGCGAACCCCGCCGGGTCGCGCGGCCTCCGCCGAGTCCGGTGCGCCCCCACCGCAGCCGGAGCCGGGGACCCAACCGAACCTGGGGTGAATCGGCCCGACTGCCCCGCGGGGCAAGGCCGTAGGGCACACCTTCCGGAACCGCCGGCCCGAACCCGTCAGCCGACTCGGTAGGCGGAGCACGGAAGGAGTACGTCCCCATGGCGCCGGATGGCCCGAGCCGCGACGAGGTCCAGCAGCGGATCCACAGCCTCTACGACCAGGCCGAGACCGCCACCGGGAACTACAACGCGACCCGCGCGATGGCGACGGGGTCCCGCAAGCGTGTCACCCCCGTGTTCCGTGCGGAACGCAGGCCGGCCGATCCCGCCCTCGACGACGTCGTCAGGCAGTGGTTCGACGCGGCGCGCACGAAGCTGGGTCCGACCGTTCCGGCGGTGCTGCCCGCCGACAGAACGCCCAACACCCCGGCCGGGGCACGGCCCACCGGCCCGGCGGGGCGTCCGGGGGGCGACCTCACCGGCCGTGGTCGGGGGACGTCCGACCGGGCCGTGCTGGAGCTGACCGCCGGAGCGGGCACCGGGCCCCTGGCGGAGCTGACCGCCGGAGCGGGCACCGGGCCCCTGGCGGAGCTGACGGCCCGTCCCCTGGCCGCCCTGCCTGCCGCGCCGGAGCCGCGACAGGAGGCCCGCAGCGCCCTGCCCGGGCCGCCCACCGAGCCGCGGCAGACCGCGGTGGCGACGTCCAAGGAGCACAACCAGCGGAAGCTCGCCGCGGCCCGTGAGCTGCTGGCCCAGCGCACGGCACAGCGCGGCACGCCGCTCGCGGCGATCGAGTCCCGGCCGACCGCGGGCGCGTGGAGGGTGCCGGAGGAACAGGTCCGGCGCGAAGGCGGGGAGCCCTGGCAGCAGCAGCCCGCCCTCAGCATAGACATGCCGGACCTGCCCGTCACCCTCGGGGCCCCCGTCGCCTCCCTGTCTTCCGTGTCTTCCGTCGCGCCCGCGGCCCCCCTCGCCCCGGCTGCCTCCCTCGCGCCTGCCGCTCCTCTCGTCCCCCCGGCTTCCTCCACCGCTGACGTCTTCGTCGGCGCCGACGCGCTCGTCGACTCACGGGCCTTCGTCGCCCCTGACGCGCTCACCGCGATCGGCGGCGCACCGGAGTCGGGCTACGACCGGAAGGCCGCGAAGGCACTCGACTTCGTCCGTGCACAGATCGGCAGGCCATGCCTGTGGGGTGCGACGGGACCTGACTCGTACGACGCCTCGGGCCTCACCCAGGCCGCCTGGAAGGCCGCCGGGGTCATGCTGCCGCGTACCGCCCACGAGCAGGCGACCGTGGGAGCGGCGATCGCCCTCGCCGACCTCCAGCCCGGAGACCTGGTCCTCTTCCACGACACCGTCAGCCACGTCGGCATCTGCACCGGCAACGGCATGATGATCCACGCGCCGGGCCCGGGAGCGTTCATCCGCGAGGAGTCGATCTTCTACGCCGGGAAGTCGGCGATCCACGGCGCGGTGCGGCCCGCGTAAGGAGGGGACCTCCCCCACGTCTCGACAGCGCAGACGGGCACACCACGGGACCGCCGCCAACGTGCGGCACCGGAGCTCGCGTAGGAGCGTGGGGGTGTGCGAAGCATGCCTGCCATACCGTGGCGCCGGAACGGGGACGGTCGGAGCTGGCTGCGCGGCGCGCCGCCCCCACCCTGGGTGCGGGTCCTGCCCGTCGCACTGTTGCTGTTCGTCTGCGTCGCCACCCTGGCCAGCCCCAAGCCGCTCGACATCGGCTTCCTGCTGGGTGCCATCCCGCCCATGGCCGTGCTGTCGTACGGCCCCGCGGCGACCGCGACCCTCGGGGTCCTGGTCATCGCCCTCCAGAACATCCAGGCCTTCCACCTGGACCACCCCGGCAACACCGACCTGCTCACCATCACCTTCGTCGCGGTGCTGAGCGTGTTCGTGGCCTATGTGCGCAGCCACCGCGACGCCCAGCTCGACCTGGAACGCACCGCCGCCCATGTCGCCCAGCGCGCCGTCGTCCCCCCGCTGCCGAAGAAGGTCGGGCCGGTGCGCTGCGCGGGGCTGTACGAGGCCGCCGAACGAGGGACGCTGGTGGGCGGCGACTTCTTCGACGTGCGCGAGGGCCCCTCCGGGGTGCGGGCGGTCATGGGAGACGTGCAGGGCCACGGGCTGTCGGCCGTCTCGACCGTGGCCTCCCTGCTCGGCACCTTCCGGGAGGCCGTGCTCGACCAGCCGGACCTGCGCTCGGTGGCGGCCCGCCTCGACCGCAGACTCATCGTGGACTCGAGGGACTCCCGGCACGCCGAGCTGTTCGCCACCGCGGTGCTGCTCGAATTCGCCCCCGACGCCCGTACGGTGCGCATCATCGCCTGCGGCAGTCCGCCACCCCTGCTGCTGCACGACAGGAAGGCCACCGAAGTGCAGGTCCCACCGGGAACACCCCTGGGACTCGGCCTGTCCCCGTCAGGTGTGTACAAGGAGATCAGCTGTCCGCTCCGGCGCGGCGACCGGCTCTTCATGGCCTCCGACGGCATCTGGGAGGCCAGGGACAGCACCGGCGCGTTCTATCCGCTGGTGGACCGGCTCCCCGCCCTCGTCGACGGCGATCCGGCCGCCACGACCGCGCAGGTGTGGGCGGACCTCGTGAGCCACTGCGGGACCATTCGCGACGACGTCACGATGCTGGTCCTCACCCCCGAGCCGGGGGGCGACGAGTGAGCCGTGGCGCCTTCCGCGGCCAGGACTTCCGCCGCCAGGCCTTCCGCCGGTGCGACAGCGACGATTCGGTCTGACGGGTGGAACCCAGGTGTCCGTCTTCGGCCCGGCATGCGCAGGTGTGGCGTCGAGTCTTCTGAGAGCCTTGATCATGAGCTGGTTCCGCCACCCGGCGGGGCGGCGCTCGGCAGGTTCGGTTCGCCGACGAGGAGGCGACAGCATGACCGTCATGGGTGTGTCCAGGTTCGAACGATTCTTCCGTGTGGCCGCCGGGCTCGACGTGGACAAGAACGATCTCAAGCGTTACAGCGACTTCGTCGACGGCAAGCTCTACGACCTGCTCCTGGTCGGCCAGGCCGCGGCCAAGGCGAACGGCAGGGACACCCTCGAACCCTGGGATCTGCCGATCACCAAGGGGCTCCAGGAGAGCATCCACAAGTTCCGGCAGCTCGACGAGGAGGTGGAGCTCAAGCCGATCCTGGAGCAGTTGGCCAAGCACCCGCTGCTGGACAGGGCACCCACGGAAGAGACCGAGGCACGGTACCCGGAGATCGTGGGAGGGCTGAGCCTGGCCCTGGCCCACACCTTCAAGATCATGTACCCGGATCTCAAGAACCCCCAGACGAAGCACTGGGAAGGCGTCACCGCCATCTTCGATCTCCTGTTGTAGGAGCCATAAGGCAGCCTTATGGGGTCATAGGGCGGACCCGCGTACCAGGTAAGGCATGCCTTAGCTTAGGGTTCCCGTCGAGCCGTCTGTCACCGCTCGAAGGGAACCTGATGATGCCCCGCCCCTTGCGGGTAGCCATAGTCGGAGCCGGCCCCGCCGGAATCTACGCCGCCGACGCACTGCTGAAGTCCGAGGTGGCCGCCGAACCCGGAGTGTCCGTCGACCTCTTCGAGCGGATGCCCGCGCCGTTCGGCCTCATCCGTTACGGCGTCGCGCCGGACCACCCACGGATCAAGGGCATCGTCACGGCCCTGCATCAGGTCCTGGACAAGCCGCAGATCCGCCTGTTCGGCAACGTCGACTACCCGGCCGACATCAGCCTGGACGATCTGCGCACCTTCTACGACGCCGTGATCTTCTCCACGGGCGCGACGGCCGACCGGGCCCTCGCCATACCCGGCATCGACCTCGAAGGCTCCTACGGCGCCGCGGACTTCGTCTCCTGGTACGACGGGCACCCGGACGTGCCACGGACCTGGCCGCTGACGGCGCAGAAGGTCGCCGTCCTCGGCGTCGGGAACGTCGCGCTCGACGTGGCCCGCATCCTGGCCAAGACGGCGGACGAACTCCTGCCCACCGAGATACCGCCGAACGTCCACGACGGGCTCAAGGCCAACAAGGCCCTGGAGATCCACGTCTTCGGCCGCCGTGGCCCGGCACAGGCCAAGTTCAGCCCGATGGAGCTGCGGGAGCTGGACCACTCCCCCAGCATCGAGGTCGTCGTCGATCCCGAGGACATCGACTACGACGAGGGCTCGATCGCGACACGGCGCGGCAACAAGCAGGCCGACATGGTCGCCAAGACCCTGGAGAACTGGGCCATCCGCGATGTCGGAGACCGGCCGCACAAGCTGTTCCTGCACTTCTTCGAGTCGCCCGCCGAGATCCTCGGCGAGGACGGCAGGGTCGTGGGACTGCGCACCGAGCGCACGGCCCTCGACGGCACCGGCAACGTCAAGGGCACCGGCACGTTCAGGGACTGGGACGTCACCGCGGTCTACCGCGCCGTGGGTTACCTGTCGGACCGGCTTCCGAAGTTGCCCTGGGACATCGCGTCCGCAACGGTGCCGGACCAGGGCGGACGGGTGATCGAGGAGACCGGTGCGCATCTGCAGTCCACGTACGTGACCGGCTGGATCCGGCGCGGTCCCGTGGGCCTGATCGGCCACACCAAGGGTGACGCCAACGAGACCGTGGCCAACCTCCTGGACGACCACGCGAACGGGCGCCTGCACACTCCCGCGTCCCCGGCGCCCGAGGCCGTGGACGCCTTCCTCACCGATCGGAACGTCCGCTTCACCACCTGGGAGGGCTGGTACCGCCTCGACGCCGCGGAGAAGGCGCTCGGCGAACCGCAGGGCCGCGAGCGCGTGAAGATCGTCGAGCGCGAGGACATGCTGAGGGAGAGCGGCGCGTAAGGGCTCCGAACAGAATGGGATTCGTTCGGCAGCTCCAAGAGGCCGCCCGGCCGCAGCTGGTTCTGCTGCGGCCGGGCGGTTCGGCCGGGAGTCGCCGGGCGGTGTCCTCCCGGCCGGATCAGGGATAGCTGACCAGGTTGGCCACGTTCGTCGAGGAGTTGGACGGGCCGCCCCGGTCGTTGATGACATGCCGTATCGTCCCGGTGCCGCCGAGGGAGACCGTCACCATGTCGTGGAACTGGACGCCCGGCGTGGCCGGCACCTCGAAGGCGTGCTCCGCGGTCACGCTCCGATCGGCGCTGAAGTAGCAGTAGCTGCCGAGTCCGTAGGCCTGGTGGCTGGTCACCGAGTTCGCGACCTTGTAGGCCGCGTAGCCCTGTGTGGAGCCGTTCATCCAGGCCGCCTGATTGGGCGGGTCGTACGGCATCTCGTTCTGGTAGAAGTACGTGCGGCCGCCGTTGCCGTTCCAGATGGTCTGGTGCTTCTGGAAGTGCTCCACGAACAGGCCGTACATCGTCACGTCGTCGCCGTTGACGACGAGGCCCGTGTCCGCGGTGTTGGTCGTCCAGCCGACACCGCTGCCGTGGTCGGCGCGCCAGATCCACATGTGGTCGCCGATGACGTTGCGGCTGTTGACCACCAGGCTCGTGGTCGCCTTCCCGACCCCGGCGCCGCCCACGCGGAAGTAGACGTCGTGCAGGGACGTCGGGTCGGAGGCGTGGGAGACCGAGGCGCCGGAGGGCCCGACCTCCATCAGCGTCGGTGAGTTGGCGGTTCCCGCATCGAAGAGCAGACCCGCGATGCTCACCCCGTCCACGTCCGCGACGGTCATGGCGGTGACGCCGTTGTCGGGGACGAGGGTGGCCAGGCCGAGGCCGAGGACCACGGTGTCGGGGCGTGTCACCTTCAGCGTCTGGTCCAGGTGGTAGACGCCGGGAGTGACCAGGAGGTTCTTGCCCGCGGCCAGGGCCGCGTTCATCTGGGCGGCCGTCGTACCGGGCTTGACGACGAAGAACCGGTCCAGGGGCAGCGAGGCACCGGCCGGGGCACCGGACGCCCAGCTGGTCGCCGTGGAGTTGGTGCGCACCGACGGTACGAACACCTGATAGGCACCGGCGTTGTCGACGTAGAGGAACGGCTTCTCCCGAGTGACCGGGCTGCGGTCGACCGTCGTGTACGGGGGGTTGGGGAAGCTCGTGGCCGGTACGCCCTGGCTGCCGACGAACACCATGTTCCAGTTGGCGCCCGTCCAGCTGCCCAGCTGGGAATTGCGCGTCAGCCACTGTTGCTGGGTGCCGGACCGGACCTGCCCGTCGATCTTGCTGTCCGCGAGGTAGCCCCCGCTCGACCAACCGCCGTCGTCCAGTGCGATGTTGCCGCGCAGATGCATCCGCCGGTAGGGGGCGGCCTGGGACACCGCCCAGCGGTCGGTGCCGCCCGTCGGGTTGACCGAGAGGTTCTCGGCGCCGCGCCAGAAGTTCTGGGTGGCGTTGCCCTGGAACCAGTCGGCCTCCGCGTGTACCGCGCCGTTGACCGTCACCGCGTCCGGTGACAGACCGAGCCCGAGGACCTGGGTGTAGAAGCCGACGTTGACGTCGTTGCTGTAGGTGCCCGGCTTGAACAGCACGGCGTAGCGCTGGGAGCCGAACTGGTTCGTCTCCTGCTGCTGGAAGATCGAGTTCAGCCTGCTCTGGATGGTTGACGACGGCATGGACGGGTCGAAGACGACCACGTTCGGGCCGAGGTCCACATCACCGGGAGACGTGGAAACGGGTGTCACCTGGAAGCGCTGGGCGGCGGTTCCGTTGCAGGTGTACTGGGCCAGTTGCACGCTGTCCGCGGTGGAGGCCCCGGGGACGTCGAGGCACTTGCCGCTGTGCCGGTTGACGAAGTGGTAGGCGCCCCCGCCCTCGTCGACCGGCAGCCACTGCTGGTTGTCACCGCCGCCGTACGTCCACAGCTGGACGGGCGCGCTGTCGGCGGTGGACACGTCGGTGACGTCCAGTACCTGGGCGGCGTCGTTGCGGTTGTTGATGCGGACGTAGCCGCCACTGGTGGCGGTGAGACTCCAGTGCTGGGCAGTGGAGTCGTTGCAGGTGTACTGCTGGACCACGGTGCCGTTGGCGGTGCCCGCGGCGCGGGCGTCCAGGCACTTGCCGCTGCCGCTGTTGACGACGGTGGCCCAGCCGGTGGGCAGGACCGCGGCCGCGGCCGAGGTCTGGGTCGCGGCGTGTCCGGGGACGAGGGCCGGCACCGAGGCGGCGGCGACCAGTGCCAGGACGGCGGCCGCTCTGGGAAGGGCGCGCCGGCGGCGGCCTGGTCCGGGGTGGGACAGGGATCGGAACACTGTTCCTCCTGGGCCGACCTGTCGGCCGGCCGTGGTGGGGGTGGTGGGTGCGGGCCCGGTCAGCCGGTGTAGGACGCGACGACGCGCGTGTAGTCCCAGGGCTGCTGGGCGACGCCGGAGCAGCTGTCGGCCGGTCCGCCGGTGCACGGGCGGTCGCGGTTGGCGGACCAGAAGGTGAGCCGCGCCAGATGGTGCTGCTGCGCGTAGCCGAGGATGGTGCGGAAGTCGGCGACGGTGACGGTCTCGCTCTGGTCGGTGACGCCGTTCATCGACGAGATGCCCATGTCGCGGTAGGCCTGGTCGTCGCCGTAGCCGTACGCGTTCCTCAGTGCCGTCTTGAGGCCCTCGGCGGCCCGCAGGGTGAGGGTGCCCATGTTCTGGCCGGCGCCGCCGAAGTCGAACGGCATGATGGTCCAGCTGTCCACGGTGAGCCCCGAGGAGGCCGCCCGGTTGATCAGGCTGGTGTCCGGGCCGCTCTGGCCGGTGCCGATGGTGACGTACACCTTCAGGCCCGGGTTGTTGGCCTTCACGGTCTTCAGGGCGTCGACGGTGCGCTGCTGGACGGTCGGGTTGCTGTACGCGTCGGCCTCGATGTCGATGTCGATCGCCTTCAGGCCGTATGCGTTGATCACCTTCTGGTACGCCGCGGCCAGTTCTCCCGCGCTGGAGCAGGAGCTCTCCAGCTTGTTGCCGCTGTAGCCGCCGAAGGACGGGATCACGTCGCCGCCGTTGGCCCGCACCGTGCTGATCGTCTGCTGGTCGACACCGCCGGTCAGCGGGCGGCTGCCGTCCCACTGGGGGTTGCAGTATCCGTTGCTGAGGACGAAGGCCAGCGTGAACCACTTCACGCCCGTGGCGTTGGTGATCGTGGTGGGGCTCGGCGGATCACCCCAGCCGTTGTAGAGGTAGGGGGCCACGGCCATCGGAGCGGCGGGGGCGGTGCCGCCCGCCGCGGGCGCGCTCCACTTCTGGTTGGCGCCGCCCGTGCAGGTCCAGATCTGCGTCGGGGTGCCGTTGGCGGAGTTGTTGCCCGTGACGTCGAGGCACTTGTCGGCCTGCGGGTTGACGATGTCGTGGGCGGCGGTGACCGTCCACTTCTGGTTCGCCCCGCCGGTGCACGACCACAGCTGGGCGCGGGCGCCGTCGGCGGTGGAATTCCCGGTCACGTCCAGGCACTTGCCCAGCGCGCGGATCGTGCCGTCGCTGCCGACCGTCCACTGCTGGGCCGCGGTGCCGTTGCAGTCGTAGAGCTGTACGGGGGTGCCGTCGGCGGAGTTCGCGCCGGCGACGTCGAGACACTTGCCCGCCAGGCCGGTGATGGCTCCGGTGGCGGCTGCGGCGGGCGCGGCGGACAGCGCGGTGGCGGACAGGACCAGCAGGGACACCGCGAGGGCGCCGCGGGCCGCGGCACCGGTCAGCGCGCGTGGAGGGTGGAGCGAACCTGGGGAGCCCATGGCTCTCCCCTTTCAGGAGTGGGGGGAACGGTGTTACTTCAGATCGGGATTTAAGAAGTGAAGTAAGTGACTGTCAAGTAGTTGGTTCAGACCAGTAGTTGGTCAGGGACCGTCGTCGGCGGACGTGGCGCGGTGGGCACTCGCCGGGACGGCGGCGGCCGGAGCGAGGGTTCGTCGCATCGGCATGCCCGAGACCCATTGCATGGGCATGCCCAAGACAAGTCCTGCCGACCCCGCGTCGTCGCGGCGCGACCCGGCGCGCGGACAGGCGTGCACTCCGGCCGGAGCAGTCCCGCGCGACAGGCGCTCCCGCGGGTACGAGGGTGGAGGGCATGAAGGAGGAGACCACCACACTGACCGGCGCTGAACCGCCCCCGGTCCGGGACTGGATCTCGCACGAGCTGAACGGGACGGACTTCGACCCGGTTCTCGCCGAACTGATGCGGGAAGGTCCGCTGACCCGCATCCGCCTCCCCCACGGCGAGGGCTGGGCATGGCTGGCGACGCGCTACGACGACGTCAGGATGATCACCAACGATCCGCGGTTCGGCCGGGCGGAGCTGGTCGATCGTCAGGTGACCCGGCTCGCACCGCACTTCAAGCCGAGGCCTGGCTCGCTCGCCTTCGCCGACCAGCCGGACCACAACCGGCTGCGCCGCACGGTGGCGGGCGCGTTCACGGTGGGTGCGATGAAGCGGCTGCGGCCCCGCGCGCAGGCGATCCTCGACGCCCTGGTGGACGAGGTGGAACGGAACGGACCGCCGACCGATCTCGTCGAGCACGTCCTCGAACCGTTTCCGATCTCCGTGGTCAGCGAGGTCATGGGGGTGCCCGCGGCCGACCGGGAGCGGGTGCACGCCTGGACCCGGCAGATCATCTCCACCTCGGGCGGGGCGGAAGCCGCCGAGCGCGCCAAGCAGGGCATGTACGGATGGATCACCAAGACGATCCGGGCGCGCGGCGGCAGCACCGAAGAGGATGTCCTGTCCCTGCTGGGGGCGGCGGTGGGCCGGGGCGAGATCAGCGAGGAGGAGGCGGTGGGCCTGGCGGGGCCGCTGCAGATCGGCGGGGAGGCCGTCACCCACAACTGCGGCCAGATGCTGTTCCTGCTCCTCACCCGCCCCGCCCTGCTCGAACGGCTACGCGAGGCACCGGTGTCGTGGGACGCCGCGCTGGACGAGTTGCTGCGCTGGATCCCGCACCGCACCGCGGTCGGTCTGGCCCGTGTCGCTCTCGAGGACGTCGACCTGCACGGTCTGCGCATCAAGGCCGGGGACCCCGTCTACGTCTCGTATCTGGCCGCCAACCGTGACCCGGACGTCTTCCCCCAGCCCGACCGCATCGACATGGACCGCGATCCCAACCCGCACCTCGCGTTCGGCAACGGACCCCACTACTGCACCGGGGCCGTCCTCGCCCGGCTGCAGATCGAGCTCCTCCTGCAGACGCTGCTGGACCGCCTGCCCGGGCTGCGTCTGGCCGTCCCCGCCGAGCGCGTCCCCTGGCGCCGACAGACCATGATCCGCGGTCCCCAGGCGCTTCCCGCCGCCTGGGGGTGACGCGGCACCGCCCAGGCACGTACATCGGCGGGTGTACGCCGGTTCAGCCCGTAGATGCAGGCAGGGCGCCCGGAACGTCGGCCCAAGGGCTGTCGATTCGCTGGGGGCCCGGCCCTAGCGTGGGGCGCGTCCGGTTGCGTACCGACTCCGGTTCCCTTCTCTGCAAGGACATCTCATGATCGAGGCCCATTCCCTCACCAAACGCTACGGGGAGCGCACAGCCGTCGAGGATCTCAGTTTCACCGTGCGGCCCGGCAGCGTGACCGGGTTCCTGGGGCCGAACGGGGCCGGCAAGTCCACGACGATGCGGATGCTCCTCGGCCTGGACGCGCCCACCTCGGGCCGCGCCGTGGTCAACGGCAGCAGCTACGCCGGCCACCGGGCGCCGCTGCACGAGGTGGGGGCGATGCTGGAGGCCCGCTCCATCCACACCGGGCGCAGCGCACGCAACCATCTGCTGGCCCTCGCCGCGACCCACGGGATCTCGGCGCGCCGGGTCGACGAGGTGATCGACCTGGTCGGTCTGCGTGCGGTGGCCAAGAAGCGGGTCGGCGGATTCTCCCTGGGCATGGGGCAGCGGCTCGGCATTGCCAGCGCGCTGCTGGGCGACCCGGCGACCGTGATCCTGGACGAGCCGGTCAACGGCCTGGATCCGGAGGGCATCCTGTGGATCCGCAACCTGCTCAAGGGGCTCGCCGCCGAGGGGCGTACGGTCCTGGTGTCCTCCCACCTGATGTCGGAGATGGCGCTGACCGCCGAGCACCTGATCGTGATCGGGCGCGGCCGGCTGATCGCCGACACGTCGGTGGCGGAGTTCATCGCGCAGGCGGCCGGGGACGTGGTGCGCGTACGCACCGACGAGTCGGAGAAGCTGCGCGGTCTGCTGGCCGGGCCGGACGTGTCCATCACGTCGCAGGAGCCCGGCGTGATCGAGGTGACCGGGCTCACCAGCGACCGCATCGGACGGATCGCGGCCGACCACGGTGTCGCGCTGGCCGAGCTGACGCCGCAGCAGGCGTCGTTGGAGGAGGCGTTCATGGAGCTGACCCGGGACGCCGTGGAGTATCAGGCACCGACGGCGGAGCTCGTCGGCGCGGGTGGGGAAGGGCGTGCGGCATGACGACGGCAACGGTGATTCCGGAGGCGGAGCGGGGCGAGGTCACCCAGCTGCGGGTGATCCACTCCGAGTGGATCAAGCTGCGATCGCTGCGGTCCACCCTGTTCACACTGCTGGCGGCCGTCGTCGCGATGGTCGGCCTCGGCTTCCTGTTCAGCTACTTCACCGCCGACCGGTGGTCCCACCTGCCGCCGGACGAGCGGCTGAACTTCGATCCCACGCTGGTGAGCCTGCGGGGGTTCTACCTGGCCCAGCTGGCCGTCGGCGTGCTGGGTGTACTGGTGATCAGCGGTGAGTACGCCACCGGCATGATCCGCGCCTCGCTGTCCGCGGTGCCGCGCCGTCTGCCCGTGCTGTGGGCCAAGGCCCTGGTCTTCGGGGCGGTGGCCTGGGTGCTGATGACGATCGCCTCGCTCACGGCGTTCCTGGTGGGGCAGGCGGCGCTGTCCGGCCATCACCTGGGGACCTCGCTGAGCGCCCCGGGCGTGCTGCGCGCGGTCCTGGGCGCCGGTCTGTACCTCACGGTCGTGGGTCTGATCGGGGTGGCGTTCGGGGCGCTGATCCGCAACACGGCGGGCGGGATCGCCACGGTCTTCGGTGTGCTGCTGGTCCTTCCGGTCCTCGCCGAGGCGCTGCCGTCCTCGTGGTTCGACGCGATCAACAAGTATCTGCCGAGCACGGCGGGGCAGGGCCTCATCCACATCCACCAGCAGCCACATACGCTGGCGCCATGGACCGGATTCGCGATGTTCTGCCTGTACGCGCTGGTGGCCCTGGCCGGGGCCGCGGTGGCGCTCAAGCGACGGGACGCCTGATGGCGCCCTCGGGCCTGAGTACCGCCCCGGTCGCGGGCGGCCGCCCGGTGCGTCGATGACGTACGCACCACCGGGGGGCCTGTGGCTTCGGGCCGAGTCGTGGCGCGCCCTCGCCGGGCGCGCCCGGCTGCGTCTGCGGGCACGTATGTCCCCGTCGGCCGTCGACGCGCTGTTCGCGGCGGCCGTCTTCCTGGCGCAGACCGGGATGGCGCACGGCCACCTGCGCCAGCGCGGATGGACGGTGGTCGTCCTCACCGCCCTCATGGCCCTCCCGCTGGTGTGGCGGCGCCGGGCCCCGCTGCCGGTGTTCCTGGCCATGTCGGGGGTCGCGTTCGTCCAGTGGTGCGCCGGGCTGCGGATGCCCGGGGACATCTCCCTGCTCATCGCGCTGTACACGGTGGCCGCGTACGCGCCGCGGCGGCGCACCTGGCTCGCCGTCGGAGTACTGGAGT
Organism: Streptomyces sp. TP-A0356; assembly: GCF_001417775.1. Taxonomy (GTDB): domain Bacteria; phylum Actinomycetota; class Actinomycetes; order Streptomycetales; family Streptomycetaceae; genus Streptomyces. Next base: position 228,995 of record NZ_BBZJ01000012.1, read on the forward strand.
GCGGTGCTCTCCTGGCGTCGGCGCGCTGGGCGCCCGAGGACCGTACGGTCGAGACGTTCGTGGCCCTGTCCGCGATGGTGGTGGCGGCCACGGTGATCGGGATGAACATGCGCAGCAGACGCGCCCACCTGGCGTTCCTTGAGGAGCGTGCGGTGCGCCTGGAGCGGGAGCGGGACCAGCAGGCACAGCTCGCGGTGGCCGACGAGCGTTCCCGGATCGCCCGGGAGATGCACGACATCGTCACCCACAACCTGTCCGTGATGGTGGCGCTCGCCGACGGCGCCGTCTTCGCGCAGGACCACTCCCCGCAGCGGGCGACGGCCGCGATGCGGCAGGTGTCCACCACGGGGCGTCAGGCGATCACCGACATGCGCCGCTTCCTGGGAGTGCTGCGGGCCGACGAGCCGGACGCCCTGCGTCACCCGATGCCCCAGATCGCCCAGCTGGAGCCGCTGGCCGACCAGGTGCGGGCCGCCGGGCTGCCCACGCGGCTCGATGTCGCCGGCGATACCGCGGCCGTGCCGGTACCGGCACAGTTGACGGTGTACCGCATGGTCCAGGAGGCGCTCACCAACACCCTGAAGCACACCCCGCCGGGTACCCGGGCCGATGTCCAGGTGCGTTGCGATCCGCAGCGCATCACCGTCGACGTCACCGACGACGGGCCCGGGGCGAAGATCCCCGCCGGCACCCATGGGCAGGGGCTGCACGGGATGCGGGAGCGGGCGGCGGCCTACGGTGGCGAGTTCGCGGCGGGGCCGCGGCCGGAGGGCGGCTGGCACGTCCGCGCCGTACTCCTGCTGACCGGAAACGAAGCGTGAGGCATGACGATCAGAGTTCTGCTCGTCGACGACGAGCCATTGCTGCGTATGGCGTTCTCCATGGTGCTGGAGGCACAGGCCGACATGGAGGCGGTCGGTGAGGCCGGGGACGGCGCCCAGGCCGTGCGCCTGGCCCGCGAGCTGGGGCCCGACGTCGTTCTGATGGACGTCCGTATGCCGGGCACGGACGGCATCGAGGCGACCGAACGCATCGTGACTCAGTGCCCGGGGGCGAAGGTGCTGATCCTGACCACCTTCGACCTGGACGAGTACGCCTTCGCGGGGCTGCGCGCGGGGGCGTCGGGGTTCCTGCTCAAGAACGCGCTGCCCGAAGAGCTGCTGGCGGCGATCCGCTGTGTGGCGGCGGGGGACGCGGTGGTGGCGCCACGGATCACTCGGCGCCTGCTGGAGAACTTCGCCCACCAGTTGCCCGCCCAGTCCACGGGCGCCCGGGAGGACGAGCGCCTGGCCCGGATCACCGCCCGGGAGCGGGAGGTGCTGACGCAGGTGGGGCGCGGGCTGTCCAATGCGGAGATCGCCGAGACCCTGCACCTGGCGGAGGCGACCGTCAAGACGCATCTGAGCCGCATCCTGGTCAAGCTGGAGCTGCGCGACCGGGTGCAGGCGGTCGTGTTCGCGTACGAGACCCGGCTGGTACGGCCGAGTTGACCGGGCCGCGCGGCTCAGCGGGCCGCGGCTGCGAGAATCGGGTCAGCACCGGTGGACGGCAGTCACACCACGGATCTTGGAGGAGCCTGTGCCGCCGACCTCGAGACCACTGCGGAGACTGGGCTTCCTGACCATCGGCCTGTTCGACGAGGCCGATCCGCGCCGCGGGCACGAGTCGACGCTGGAGATCATCGAACTCGGCGAGCGGCTCGGGTTCGACAGCGCGTGGGTGCGCCACCGTCATCTGCAGTACGGGATCTCCTCGCCCGTGGCCGTGCTCGCGGCCGCCTCCCAGCGCACGAGCCGGATCGAACTCGGCACGGCGGTGATCCCGCTGGGCTGGGAGAACCCGCTGCGGCTCGCCGAGGACCTGGCGACCGTCGACATCCTGTCCGGTGGCCGCCTCAACCCCGGGGTGAGTGTCGGTCCTCCGGCGCACTACGAGCAGGTCAAGCAGGCCCTGTATCCCGACACCGCCGAGGTGGAGGACTTCGGCCACGAGCGCGTGCGGCGGCTGCTCGACTTCGTGCGCGGAGAGCCCGCCACCGACTTCAGCGGCGTCGAGGGCTTCGAGGTGTTCTCCGGCCGGGTGCAGCCCCACTCCCCCGGCCTGGGCAGGCGGATGTGGTACGGCGGCGGGAGTCTGCGCTCGGCCCGGTGGGCGGGCGAACACGGGATGAACCTGCTGACCAGCAGCGTCGTCAAGGCCGAGGAGTCGCAGGACTTCGCCGAGGTCCAGCTCTCGCACATCCGCGCCTTCCGCGCCCAGCACCCCGACGGCGACCGCGCACGCGTCTCGCAGGGGCTGGTCGTCATCCCCACCGACAGCGCGTCGGCCGAGCAGCGTGCCAAGTACGAGGCGTACGCGGCGAAGCGGTTGCCGCGCACGGCCACGCCGCAGGGTCCGGCGCGGATGATGTTCGCGCCGGACCTGGTCGGGCCGTCCGGTCGGATCGCCGAACAGCTGTATGCGCACGCCGCGTTCCGGGAGGTGGACGAGGTGGCGTTCGCGCTGCCGTTCACCTTCGAGCACGAGGACTACCTACAGATCCTCACGGACGTCGCGACCCGACTGGGTCCGGCGCTCGGCTGGCGGCCGGCCGGCTGAACGCCTCGTGGCGGACCCGGCCGTCAGGCGGACAGCAGCCCGCGCCCCAGCCAGTCCGAGGAGTCCCGCACGCCCGGCAGGGCGAAGAAGTATCCGCCCCCGGTCGGGGAGATGTAGTCGACGAGGGGCTCGTCGATGAGACGGGTCTGCGTGGCCTCGAACTGGCGCTGGACGTCCTGCTGGTAGCAGCAGAAGACGAGCCCCATGTCGAGGTTGCCGACGTTGTCGACGCCCCGGTCGTAGTTGTAACCCCGGCGCAGGATGCGGGAGTTCTCGGTCTTGGCGGTACGGGGGTTGGCGAGGCGGATGTGGGCGTCGAGCGGGATCGCGGTGCCGTGCGGGTCCTTGGCGTAGTTGGGGGTGTCGGTCTCGCCGACGCCGTCCAGCGGCGCGCCGGTGTCCTTGCGGCGGCCGAACATCTTCTCCTGCTCGGTCAGCGAGACCCGGTCCCAGAACTCGACGAGCATGCGGATGATCCGGATGACCTGGTAGCTGCCGCCGGTCGCCCACGCGGGCTCGCCCTGTCCCTCGCCCACCCAGATCAGACGGTTCATCTCACGGGAGGAGGCGACGTCGGGGTTGGCTATGCCGTCCTTGAATCCGAGCAGGTTGCGCTGGGCGCCGGTGGGGCGGGGCGTGTTCTGGAAGCCGTCGATGCGCCACTTGATCTGCATCGCGCCGCGGGTGTGCCGGGCGATGTCGCGCAGCGCGTGCAGCACGGCGTCCTGGCTGGCGGCGCAGATCTGCAGCGACAGGTCGCCGTGGCACTCGGCCGCCTGGAGGTTGTCGTTGGGGAACGTGCGCATCGGGCCGAGCAGGCGCGGCTTGGCCCTGGCGAGGCCGTAGCGGTCGTCGAAGAGCGAGGCGCCCACGCCGACGGTGACGGTGAGTCCGTCGGCGGGGACCTCGGGTCCGAGGATGCCGTTGTCGGAGGGCGGGGCGCCCACGCCCAGGTCCTCGGGGGTGCCCCCGGAGGTGAGGAAGCGGGCCCGCTCGGTGATGGTCCGCAGCAGGTCGGCGAGTTCCTTGCGGCTCTCGGCGATGACGTTGAAGGAGACGAAGGTGGCCGCCGCCGGGGCGGGGGTGATGATGCCCGCCTGGTGGGCGCCGTGGAAGGGGACCTTGGCGGCGCCCGCGGTGTCCGCGGCGCGGGCCTCGGTGGTGCCCGACTGGCTGAGGGCGAGGCCGCCGCCGGCCAGGACCGCGCCCGCGGCCCCGGCGCCCAGGGCCGTCTTCACGAAGGAGCGGCGGCCGGCACCGGCGGGACAGCCACCCTGCGGGGCGGACGTTTCGGCGGACGGCATGGAGCGGTTCCCTTCGGTGCGTACGTTCTCGGCGCGCTGTGCGGTCATCAGGCGGACTTCCGGATCTCAAGCAGGTCCGGAACGGGGGCGAGGTCCTCAAGGAGCTGTCCGGTGGCCCCGTTGAGATGAGCTCGGGTGGTCTCGTCGAGTCCGTCCACGGGGGTCCAGGAGTCGCCGTGGTGCGCGGCGTCGAGCAGCTTCTGCACCCGGGCGATGTCCGCGTCGACGGTGGGCAGGAGGCGCGGGGCGCGGGTGGTCAGCAGCGGCTTGAGGACCGTGAGGAGCTCGCGCGTGCCGGCCAGGTTGGCGTCCGCTGTGGCCAGTCCGGTGCCGCTGCCCTGGTCGGTGTCGCCGGTCAGCTCGAACTGAAGGGTGTTCTCCAGGATCTCGTGGGCGCGCAGGGGCAGGTCGCCGGGTTCGAAGTTCTGGGTGGGGAAGGCCTTCTGCAGGCCCACGGTGTCGTCGGCGAGCTGCTGCGCGGGGGCCTTGAGCTGGTCGGCGGACTGTCCGTGCCACAGCCCGTACTCGACGCGGTGGAATCCGGTGAAGTCCTTGTCGTTCACACCGCCGGGATGGCCGTCGGCGCGGCCGTTGATCTTCTTGTCGAAGTCCTCGAAGGTGCCGTAGGCGGCGCCGAGCGAGGAGTAGGTGCGGTGCGCGGTCAGCCAGTCGGTGCGGGCGGCGTCGAGGTGGTTGGCGGCGATGTCGTCGCTGAGCTTGCGGGTCTGGGTGACGAGGGTGGCCAGGCCCTGGCTGACGTACGTCCGGTACGCGGTGAGGGGCGCGGCGAGGTCCTTCTCGGAGACCGGGACGACCGCCTTGGCCCCGGCGCCGCCGCTGACGCGGATCGCCTTGGAGGTGACGGCCTGGCCGCCGGTGGGCACACAGCGCCAGGCGTAGGTGCCTCCGGCGACGGTGGCGACGAGGTCGCGGGTGGTGCCGGGCGCCAGGCCCTCTATCTCCCCGTAGACCGCGTTGGTGGCCGGATCGACGAGGTACACCTCGGAGGTCTTGCCCCCGGTGTTGTGCATCTGGAAGGTCTGCCGGCCGGTCCTGGGCGCGGTGAACCCCTTGCCGCACTCGGTCTCGGAGACCGCCACGGTCTGGGAGCCGGCGGGCTTGGAGCCGCTGAGGGCGACGACCAGTCCGGCGACCACGGCGGGAACGGCGACGACGGCGGCGGGGACCACCCAGGCGGGGCGGCGGCGTGCGGAGGCGCCGGGGTGCGGCTGCCGCGTCCGCCCTGCGGGCTCGGGCCCGGGCTCCGGCGTCTTCGCGGCGGGTTCGTCCGGTGCCTTGCCCGCGGGCCCGTCCGGTGCCTCGGCGGCGGCCTTCGCGTCGTCCGCCGCGACGGCAGGCGACTCGTCCATCGCGGCAGCAGGTGACTCGTCGGCCGCGATCGCAGGCGACTCGACCGCCGCGGCAACAGACGACTCGACCGCCGTGACGGCAGGCGACGCGGCCGTCTCCGCGGCGGCCTTCGGCGCGTCCGCGTCCGTGGCCGTGTCCATGCCCGTGGTCGCGTCCGCGGCCGGCTTCGGCGTGTCCGCCTTGGCGGCGGGCTCGGTCCTGGCCGCCGGGGTGCGGGTGCCGAGGACGCCGCGTACGAACAGCGTCATGACCACGGCGAGATAGGCGACGTAGGACCCGATCTGCAGCCACGTCATCGTCGGCGTCAGATTGAACACGCCCTGCACGAGGGTGCTGTACCAGGAACCGGCGTCGATGCTGCCGCTGAGGTCGACGGCGTAGGCGGTCTTGCCGGGCAGGACCCCGCCCTCCTGCAGATCGCGCAGGCCGTAGCCGAGGACCCCGGCGGCGATCACGATGAGGACGGCGCCGGTGACGGTGAAGAACTTCGTCAGGTTGATCTTCAGGACACGGCGGTAGAGGCCCCAGCACAGGCCGGCCGCGAGGACGAGACCGACGCCGGCACCGGCCATCGGGCCCGCGGACTCGCCCGCCGCGCGGGCCGTGGTCCACAGGAACAGGGCGGTCTCCAGGCCCTCACGGCCCACCGCGAGGAACGAGGTCAGGATCAGCATGCCCGCGCCCATCGCGAGCGCCCCGGTGACCTTCTCCTTGATCTCGCCGGAGAGACTGCGGGCCGAGCGACGCATCCAGAACACCATCGCGGTGACGAACGCGACGGCGATCACGCTGAGGGTGCCGCCGAACGCCTCCTGGGCGGTGGCCGACAGGGACGCCGCGGTGAAGGTCAGGACCGCGCCGAAACTCATGGCGAGCGCGATCGCGGCCAGTACGCCGGTCCAGACCTGCGACAGCCGGGATTTCGCACCGGCCCGTACGAGAGTCGCGATCAAGATGGAGACGATGAGTCCGCCTTCGAGCCCCTCCCTCAGTCCGATGAGAAAGCTCGGAAACGCGTCATCCCACATGCGGCCCTCCCCGACATGCCCCCCGCCGACGGTCGCGCAGGTTAGCGAAGGCATGCCTTACTTATGCCGAACCATCATGACGACAGGCGTGTATCCAATTGCCCATGAAAAGGCAATGGAAAGGCAAAGGGACCGCCCAGAGGGGGACACTCTGGTCATCCGTACGCGGCTTGTGTGATCTTTCGCACGGGCGACGGACGGGCGATGCTGTCCCCGCAAGGCCCGCACGCACGACGGACGGAGCCCGTATGACGACGGACAGCGTTACCGGGGTCGAGGTCAGGCCCGTGGCCGGCCACATCGGCGCCGAGATCACCGGGGTCGACCTGGCCGACGACCTGGACGACGCGGTCGTGGCCGTGATCCGGTCGGCTGTGCTGCGCTGGAAGGTGGTGTTCTTCCGGGACCAGAAGCTGGACCACGCCGCGCACATCGCGCTGGCCCGCCGGTTCGGCGACCCCGTCGTCCTGGGCAAGCGCGGCAGCGCCTCGCCGCGGGACTTCCCCGAGGTGGAGACCACGGCCGACCGGCTGGAGCTGGGCGGGCGCTACGGAATGGACCACGACGAGTGGCTGACGCGCAGGCGGCACTCCCTGCTGCGCGGCTGGCACTGCGACCACGGCGCCCGCGTCGATCCACCCGCCGCGACCATCCTGCGCGCCGAGAGCGTGCCGCCGTACGGGGGCGACACGCAGTGGTCCAATCTGGCCGCCGCCTACTCGGGCCTCTCGGGCCCTGTCCGCGCCTTCGCCGACGGACTGCGCGCCGAGCACCGGCTGGGCGTCGGCTACCAGGCGCGGCCCGGCGACGACGCCTACCTCAGGCACCTCCTGGACCACCAGACGGCGACGGAACACCCGCTCGTGCGGGTGCACCCCGAGACGGGCGAACGGGTGCTGTTCGTCAACGGCTACTACGTCGAGCAGATCCTCGGCCTCTCGCGCGCCGAGAGCGCCCACGTCCTGCAGATGCTCCTGGAGCAGGCCACGCGTCCCGAATACACGGTCCGCTTCCGCTGGGAGCCCGGCAGCGTCGCCTTCTGGGACAACCGAGCCACCATCCATCTCGCCCCCAGCGACCTCGTCACCCCCGGGCACCCCCGGATCATGCACCGGGTGATGCTCGCGGGGGACGTCCCGGTGGGCCCGGACGGGACGCCCTCGGCCCCGATCACCGGCACCGAACCCGGCCGCTGGTGACAGAGCCCTCGTACGACGGGGACGCGCCGCGCGGCTGGTGCGGCACGTCCCCGTCGTCACGAGGGGCCTCGTCCGGCCCGGCTATCCCTGGGGCCCCTTCGCGTAGTCCTGTGCCATCGGGCCCGCGAAGTCCAGGACCACCACCGGCTCGTCGCCCTCGACCCATGCGTCGTGTCCGGCCGAGCACACGAAGACATCGCCGGGCCCGGCCTCGCCCTCGGTCCCGTCGTCCATACGGATGTGCAGGCGTCCCCGGACGACGTAGCCGTTGTGGGCGAACTCGCAGCTCTCCGTGCCGGCGATCGGGGCGACGGACTCGGACCAGCGCCAGCCGGGCTCGAACGTCCCTACGGCGAAGTCAAGTCCGGTCAGGTGGACGGCGTCCAGGTGACCGCGGGGGAAATCGCGCCGCTCGTCCGGCTTGTCGGCTGCCTTCACCTCGAACATGACAGCTCCCTGCGTAGTGACCGGCTCCTACCACCCCATCGTCCGCCCGTCCACCCGGAGCCGCCATCGGAGGCGGGTGCGCCGGACCCGTACTCCCGCTCCCTGTGGGTTCCTTGTTCCGTTTCCGGCACGTCACGCGGCGGCGTGGGCTAGATTCGAGCACCGCCGATCCCGCATCCATCGGCGACGTCGCAGGACAGGAAAGGCTCGGGGAACGGCGCATGCGCGACTTCGGGAACGCCCGGGCGAGCGCCCCGGACATGGCGGGAGCGCCGGTCGTGACGGGAGGGCTCACCATGGCCGGAGGTCCCGTCATGAGCGGAAGCCCTGTCATGGCGGAGGGGCCGGTCATGACGGGAGGGCTCGCCGACAGTGTCTTCGGCGCGGCGGGCCGGGAACCCCTGCTGCCGCAGATCGCGCGTCGCGCCGACACGCCCGACGGGACCTGGACCGAGGTGACGGCGGGCGAACTGCGCGACCAGGTGGTCGATCTGGCCAGAGGGCTCATCGCCTCCGGCATCCGTCCCGGCCACCGGGTGGCCATCATGGCACGCACCCGGTACGAGTGGACGGTGCTCAGCTGCGCGCTGTGGGCGATCGGCGCGGAGGTCGTGCCGATCCATCCGACCTCCTCCCACGAGCAGGTCGAGTGGATCCTCAGGGACGCGGGCTGCGTCGCCGTGGTGGTCGAGGACGAGCGGGGGGTCATGACCGTCGGGTCGGTGTGCGCCTCGCTCCCCCAGCTGCGCCACGTCTGGCAGTTGGACACCGGCGTGCTGGACGAACTCGTGGAGCGCGGCCGTCCGGTACCGGCCGCCACCGTCGACTCGCTGCGCCGGATCGTGCTGCCCGACTCGACGGCGGTCGTCGCCTACACGTCCGGTACGACCGGACACCCCCGTGGGTGCGCGCTCAGCCACCGCAGTCTGGCCAGCCCCTGCGACACACTGCTGGCCGGCTGGAGGCACACCACCGCACCGCCGGGCCGGCAGCCGGCCATCCTCGCCTTCCTGCCCTTCTCCCATGTGTACGGGCTGATGATCCAGGGACTGTGTCTGCGCGGCGGACTGCTCATGGGCCATGAACCCGAACTGCACCCCGAGGCCCTCGCGTCCGCGCTCCTGACCTTCCGTCCCACGTTCCTGTACGCGGTCCCGTACGTCTTCGAGAAGCTGTACAAGAACGTGCTCCGCACGGCCCAGCAGACGGGGCGGGGCGCCCTGTTCGAGCGGGCCGTGCGTACGGCGCAGGACTACGCGCATGCTGTCGAGCGGCAGCGACTGGGCACCGGGCCCGGGCCCGGCTTCGACCTGCGACTGCAGCACGCCCTGTACGACAGGACCGTGTACCGCAAGGTGCGCGCCGCGCTCGGCGGCCGGGTGTGCGGTGCCGTGTCCGGTGGATCGCCGCTGAACCGTGAACTGGCCCTGTTCTACGCCGGGATCGGGATCTTGGTCCACGACGGGTACGGGCTCACCGAGACGAGCGGGGGCATCACCGCGCAGCCGGTGGGCCGGGAGAAGAGCGGTACCGTGGGGCGCCCCCTGCCGGGCATCGACCTCCGGGTGGCCGACGACGGGGAGATCCTGGTGCGCGGCCCGTCGGTCTTCCAGGGATACGTCAACGACGACCGCGCCACACACGCGGTGCTGCGCGACGGCTGGCTGGCGACGGGCGACATCGGCCACCTCGACCCCGAGGGGTATCTGTCCATCACGGGCCGCAAGAAGGACGTCATCGTCACGAGCGGAGGCACGAGCGTGGCCCCGGCGGCCCTGGAGGAGCGGCTGCGGGTGCATCCGCTCATTCACCAGGCGGTGGTCGTGGGCGACAACCGGCCCTGCGTGGGGGCCCTGCTCACCCTGGATCCCGACTTCGTGGCGCACTGGCGCGCCGTCCTGTTCACACAGGGGGACGTCCTGGGACGGGAGGCGCGGGAGGAGAACGCGCTGCGGCAGGAGGTCGCGCGGGCGGTCGCCGCGGCCAACACCACGGTGTCGCGGTCCGAGTCCATCCGGGTCTTCCGGGTCCTGGCGGAGCCGTTCGACGTCGCGAGCGGGCTGCTGACGCCGTCGATGAAGCTGCGCAGGGACGCCATCGCACGGCGGTACGCGGTGGAGATCGACGCGATGTACCAGTCCTCGTCGCGAATCCCCCGGGAGCGCAGGGCGGAGGAGTCGCCGACCTGGGACGACCCCGACGACGTGTTCCGTCGCGTGAGGTGAGGAAGCCTCACCCGGCTTCCCTCGGTCCGATCGGGGGTGTCGGTTCGCTCGCTGGGCGGACCGCGCCACCCTCACGCCCGCAATCGAACGCATGATCGATTGATCGGTTGCAGGCTGTCTCGCCGCCATGACCCCTGGGGCGTCCTCGGCCCCAGCGAGCCGTCCGGATGCGCATACGGGGCCGGGCGGCGCATTCTTGCTGTGATACCGACTGACGGCCCGGGACGAGGGCAGACCGATGCAGGGGAGCCACGCACGCGCGGACACTACACCCGGGACGCCGACCGCCGTACTGACCGGCGCCGTGGCGGACGCGATCCGTGCCGTCGGTGGCTTCGCAGGCGGTGTGTACCTGCCCTCCAGCACACCGGGGGTACTGCGTCTGGCCGTGCTCGCCGGGCTGCCGGGCCCGCTGTTCCGGCCGTGGTCGCGGCTGCACATGGACCGGCCGTTCCCCGTCGCGGACGCCTACCGGCTCGGCAGCCACGTGGTGCTCACCGACGCCACGGAGACGATGCGGCGCTACCCCCAGCTCGCGGCCGGCCTGCCGTTCCGGTTCGGCTCGGTGTACGTGCCCGTGGTGAGCGGCACGACGACGTACGGCGTCCTGACGGTGCTGCGGCCCTCGGCGCAGGACGCCACCGAGGCCCTGCCCGACCCCGCGCGGATGACGACGGTGGCGGACCGGCTGGGTGACGCCCTGAGCGCCCTGGAGCAGGGGGGTGATCCAGTGGTCTGGGACGGTCCGCCGCTGGGTGTGCGGCCCCCTGCCGTCACCCAGCCGCAGGGCCGCATCGGGCACTTCGTCTGGGACCCGGCCGACGCGACGATCACCGCCGACGACACCTTCTGGGCACTGGCCGGTGGCGTCAAGGACGACATGGCCCGGTCGCCGGAGGCGCTCGCGCAGGCCGTCGCCCCCGACGACGCGCATCTGCTGCTGTCCGCGCTGCGCGAGACGGCGGCCGGAAGCCCTCCGGCCCGACCGTTGCGGGTGCGGGCCGGGGACGGCGGACACCGGCTCCTGGAGTTCTGGACCGAGGGTCCGGCGGGCGAGGTCCACCAGGTCGGCGGGTTCGCGGTGGATCCGGGTTCCGGTCCGGCGGCGCAGGAGGCCACGGACCTCCTGCCGGACGGTGTGTTCGCGTTCGACCGGCTGGGCCTGATCACGTACGCCAACCCGCGGGCGGCCGCGCTGCTGGGCCGTTCACCGGAGGAACTGGTCGGCCGGCCCCTCTGGCAGGCCGTGCCGTGGCTGGACCGCCCGGCGTACGAGGACCATCTGCGGGCCGCACTGCTGTCGCCGGAGCCGGTGCACTTCCAGGTCGAACGTCCCACGGCGAGGTCCCACGGGGGACGGGACGGCGACTGGCTCACCCTGTCGGTGTATCCCGGCCCGGACCTGGTGACCTGCCGGGTGGTGCCGCTCGGGCACACCGCGGAGGCACCCTCGCTGGGCGAGGCGGCGGCCTCGACGGCGGGGGCGCCCAGCGCCCAGTACGCGGAGGCCCCGGCGTACCGACCCATCGTCCTCGCGATCGCGCTGAGCGAGGCCGTGACCGCGCAACAGGTGTCCGAGGTGGTGATGCGGGAGCTGCTGCCGGCGTTCGGCGGCCGCCGGCTGGCCATCTACCTGCTGCACGAGCGGCGCCTGCACCTGGCCTGGGAGACCGGGTTCCCGCCGAGGTTCCTCACGCAGTTCGAAGGGGTGGGGCTGGACGCCAAACTGCCGGGCGTGGAGACGCTCACGACCGGCCGCCCGCTGTTCTTCGAGTCGATGGACCAGCTGGAGGCCGCCTATCCGGGCATCCCGCTGGACAGCACCGAGGGCTCACGGGCCTTCCTGCCGCTGATCGCCTCGGGGCGGCCGGTCGGCTCCTGCATCCTCGGCTTCGAGCGCCCGCGCAGCTTCAGCTCCGAGGAGCGCACGGTGCTCACCTCACTGGCCGGGCTGATCGCCCAGGCCCTCGAGCGGGCACGGCGCTACGACTCCGAGGCGGCCCTCGCCCGCGGTCTGCAGGAGGCCCTGCTGCCCCATCGGCTGTCCACGCACGCCCAGGTGGAGACCGCGGGCCGCTATCTGCCCGGAACGCAGGGCATGGACGTGGGCGGCGACTGGTACGACGTCGTGGAGGCCGGCGACGGGCTGGCCCTGGTCATCGGCGATGTCCAGGGCCACGGCGTGCAGGCGGCGGCCACCATGGGGCAACTGCGCAGCGCCGTCCGGGCGTTCGCACTCGGCGACCACGCGCCGCACCAGGTGATGAGCGGTACCAACCGGCTTCTCATCGACCTCGATCCGGGCCAGTTCGCGAGTTGCTGCTACGTCCGTCTGGACCCGGTCACGGGGCACGCGCGGGCGGCGCGGGCCGGACATCCCCTGCCGCTGCTGCGCCACCCGGACGGCCGCACGGACGTCCTGGACATGCCCGGCGGCCTGGTGCTCGGGGTGGATCCGGACGCCCGCTACCCGGTGACGCATCTGCGGCTGGAACCCGGTGCCGTGCTGGCGCTGTACACCGACGGGCTGGTCGAGCGGCCGGGTGCCGACATCGACGAGGGCGTCGAGGCCCTGCGCATGGCGCTCTTCCGCGCGGGGCAGGGCGCGCGCCGCCGGGAGAACACCTCCCTGACCGAACTCGCGGACCTGCTCACGGACCGGGCGCGGCGCGCCCCCGACCGCCCGGACGACATCGCGCTGCTGCTCGCGACCCGCCGCGACCCGCCCAGCGACACGGAGCTCTCCGGGCGCCGCCCAGGACGCCGTGCCGATCGGCCCGTTCCATGATCCGGCCTGCCTGTTGACGTGGACGCCGTACGGGTGCGGTGATGCTCCTTGGCACGACGGCCGACCGTGAGGCGAGGACAGTCCATCGATGGCTCTGCAGATCAGCGCGACCAATCCGGAGCATCCCGCGCTCCTGCTCGACCTGCCCTGGCGCCTGCCCCTGGAGGAGTGGCCGGAGCGCCACCTCGTGCCGCTGCCCCGCGGTATCTCCCGGCACGTGGTGCGCTACGCGCGCGCCGGCGCAGAGGTGGTGGCGGTCAAGGAGCTCGCCGAGCGGCCCGCGGTACGGGAGTTCGAGCTGCTGCGGGACCTCGACCGGCTCGGTATCCCGGCGGTGGACCCGCTCGCGGTGGTCACCGGCCGCACGGACCGCGACGGCGAGCCCCTCGAACCGGTGCTGATCACCCGGCACTTGGGCGGCTCGATGCCGTACCGGTCGATGTTCGAGACGACGATGCGGCCCGCCACCATGCACCGGTTGATGGACGCGCTCGCCGTGCTCCTGGTGCGCCTGCATCTCGCCGGGTTCGCCTGGGGCGACTGCTCGCTGTCCAACACGCTCTTCCGGCGGGACGCGGGCGCGTACGCCGCGTATCTGGTGGACGCGGAGACCGGGGAACTGCACCCCCGGCTGAGCACCGGGCAGCGCGAGTACGACCTCGATCTGGCCCGCGTCAACATCAGCGGAGAGCTGCTCGACCTGGAGGCGTCCGGGGCGCTGCATCCGTCGGTGGACCCCATCGCGTTCGGCACGGAGATCTGCGAGCGGTACGCCCGTCTGTGGGAGGAGCTGACCCGGACGTCCGTGTACCCGGCGGGCAAGCACCACCACATCGACCGTCGTATCCGCCGGCTCAACGACCTCGGGTTCGACGTGGCGGAGATGCAGATCGCGCACTCGGCGAACGGCGACACCGTCACCTTCGTGCCGAAGGTCGTCGACGCGGGGCACCACCAGCGGCAGTTGCTGAGGCTGACCGGTCTCGACACCGAGGAGAACCAGGCCCGTCGGCTGCTGAACGACCTGGAGAGCTGGATGGCCACCCAGGACGACTACGCGCCGGGCGATCCTCTCGCCGCCCGTCCCGAGGTCCTGGCCCACCGCTGGGTGCGGGACGTGTTCCGGCCCACCGTGCGCGCCGTGCCGCGCGAGCTGCGGGGTTCGATGGACCCCGCCGAGCTCTATCACGAACTGCTCGAACACCGCTGGTACCTGTCCGAGCGCGCCCAGCACGACATCGGTCTGGACACCGCCATCGACGACTACATCACGAACATCCTGCCGAAGGTCCGGGAGACACTGCCGGATCCCAAGGAGATGGAGGGTGGGGATCCCGAGGAGATGGAAGGGCGATCCCCTGGCGGAAGCAGTCGGCCTGCGTTGCGATGATGGCGCCGAAGGCCCGGCCGGACCGCCACCGGCCGGAAGTCGAGAGGCAGGAGCACAGCACATGACCGCCATCCGTGGAACGTCCGTGGACATCCCCACCGAGGACGGCACGGCCGACGCCTACCTGGTCCACCCGGACGACCAGGTCCCGCACCCCGCGGTTCTGCTCTACATGGACGCCTTCGGGCTGCGCCCGAGCCTGAGGAAGATGGCCGACCGGCTCGCCGAGAACGGCTACACCGTCCTCGTGCCCAATGTCTTCTACCGCGACGGGCGGGCTCCCGTGGTCGAACTGCCCGACTTCATCGACACGTCCGAGCGCCCTGAGCTCTTCCAGCAGATCATGCCCCTCATCCAGTCGGTGACGCCCGAACGGGCGGAACGCGACGCCGACGCCTATCTGCGCCGGCTCGCCGAGTGCCCGCAGGCCGCCGACGGACCGGTCGGTGTCACCGGCTACTGCATGGGGGCCAGGCTGGCGTTGCGCACCGCCGGTTCGCACCCGGACCGGGTCGCCGCCGTGGCCGGGTTCCACGGCGGACGTCTGGCGACCGACACCCCGGACAGCCCGCATCTGGTGGCCGACCGCGTCACCGCCGAGGCCTACTTCGGCCACGCGGACCAGGACCCCTCGCTGCCGGCCGAGCAGATCGAGCGGCTTGAGAAGGCCCTCACGGAGGCGGGCGTCGACCACCGGTGCGAGGTCTACAGCGGCGCACCCCACGGCTTCACCCAGGAAGACACCTCCGATTACCACCCGGAGGCGGCGGAACGCCACTGGCGGGAGCTGCTGGCCCTCCTGAACCGCGCCCTGTAGGGCGCTCCTGTCGGATCTCCGTGGGACAAGGAGCGGCGTCGCGGAGATCCGTCGGAAGCGCCCTGGCTGTACTCGGCCGGCGTCCGGTGGCGACCGCGGGTCGTGCCCGGCCCGCACTTCGTCAGGCGGGCGGTACGACCGCCACGGGGCAGGGTGCGTGGTGCAGCAGCGCATCCGCCACCGAGCCGATGCGCGGACCCAGGGGCCGGGAGGTGTGGCGCCCCACCACCACGAGCTGGGCGTGCCCGGCCGCGGAGAGAAGCACCTGGCCCGCGCTGCCCATCTCCACGTGCTCGGTCACCGGCACGCCGGGGTGGCGTTCCCGCCAGGGTCGCAGCGCCTCGTCGAGCGCCTTCCGCTCGTACGGCTCCAGGCCGCCGGCCTCGTCCAGCATCCTCAGCGAACCGGGGCTGTAGGCGAACACGGGCGGCAGGCTCCAGGCCCGTACGACCCGTACGGCAGCTCCCCGGGCCGCCGCCGTCGCGAACGCGAAGCCGAGCGCGGGCGCGCTGTCGTCCGGGTCGCCGTGCCGGCCGACGACGATGTCGCGGCCCGCCGCCTCCCCCGGGGCCCGGTCGCCGGAGCGGACCACCACCACGGGCCGGGCGGACTCGGCGATCACCTGCCGGCCCACGGAGCCGAGCAGGAAGCCCACGAGCGCGCCGTGCCCGCGTGAGCCCAGCACGAGCAGTTCGGCCGCGGCCGCCTCGGCCACCAGCGTCTCGACGGGCGCGTCCTCCAGGACCTCGGCGGTCACGGCGAGCTTCGGGTGCCGCTCCGTGATCGTGCGCCGGGCCCCGTCCACGGCCTCCCGCGCCCACCCGGCCCGGGTCTCCCGGTCGGTGGCCACGCCCATGTCGTACGACTGCCACTGCCAGGCGTGCACGATCCTCAGCGGCAGACCCCGGCGCACCGCCTCGCGGCCCGCCCAGGCGGCCGCGGCGGTGCTCTCCGGTGATCCGTCCACTCCCACGGTGATCGGGCGGGTCATGCGGGTGCCTTCCTGTCGGTGTTCCGGTGATCTCACGCTGTCGGAGGATGATCACAGGTTCCGGAGCGAAACGGGACGATCGAACATACGATGGGCGGGACGCCAAGAGTTCGGGGTGGGAGACCTTATGGCACAGGCTGCCGAGGCAGCGGCACGGACCGTCATCCTGACCGTGGACGACGACCCCGGAGTGTCGCGTGCCGTCGCGCGCGATCTGCGCCGCCGGTACGGCGAGTCCTACCGCATCGTGCGCGCCGAGTCCGGTGAGAGCGCGTTGGAGGCGCTGCGCGAGTTGAAGCTGCGCGGCGACCTGGTGGCCGTCATCCTGGCCGACTACCGCATGCCGCAGATGAACGGCATCGAGTTCCTCGAACAGGCCCTGGACGTCTACCCCGGCGCACGACGGGTGCTGCTGACCGCGTACGCGGACACCAACGCGGCCATCGACGCGATCAACGTGATCGACCTCGACCACTACCTGCTCAAGCCGTGGGATCCGCCCGAGGAGAAGCTCTACCCGGTCCTGGACGATCTGCTGGAGGCATGGCGGACCTCCGACTACCGGCCGGTCCCCACCACGAAGGTGGTGGGACACCGCTGGTCGGCGCGTTCGTCGGGGGTACGGGAGTTCCTCGCCCGCAACCAGGTGCCCTACCGCTGGTACTCGGTCGACACTCCGGAGGGACAGCGGCTGCTGGCGGCGGCCGGGCAGGACGGGGAGCGGCTGCCCCTCGTCGTCACCCCGGACGGCACGCCCCTGGTCGAACCGGAGGACGCGCAACTCGCGGCGCACGTGGGGCTGGCGACGACACCGACGGCGCAGTTCTACGACCTCGTCGTGATCGGCGGCGGGCCCGCCGGGCTCGGGGCCGCCGTGTACGGGGCGTCGGAGGGGCTGCGGACCCTGCTCGTGGAGCGTTCCGCGACCGGCGGACAGGCCGGGCAGAGCTCCAGGATCGAGAACTACCTCGGCTTCCCTGACGGCGTGTCGGGCGCACAGCTGACCAACCGGGCGCGTCGGCAGGCGACGAAGTTCGGCGCGGAGATCCTCACCGCCCGGGAGGTGGCCGCGCTGGAGGTCAACGGGGCGGCGCGCACCGTGCGGTTCTCGGACGGTTCCGCGATCACCGCGCACAGCGTGATCCTGGCGACCGGTGTGTCGTACCGGCAGCTCCAGGCCCCTGGCCTCGTGGAGTTGACCGGGTGCGGGGTCTTCTACGGTTCGGCGCTGACCGAGGCGCCGGCCTGCTCCGGGTACGACGTGTACATCGTCGGCGGCGCCAACTCCGCGGGACAGGCGGCGATGTACCTGTCCAGGGGCGCCAAGTCTGTCACCCTCCTCGTGCGGGGCGAATCGCTGTCGGCGTCGATGTCGCACTATCTGATCCAGCAGATCACCGAGGCGCCCAACATCTTCGTGCGCACCCGCACCGTGGTCGAGGCGGCGCACGGCAGCGACCACCTGGAGCAGCTGACGCTGCGGGAGGTGGACAGCGGACAGACCGAACTCGTGGACGCGCAGTGGCTGTTCGTGTTCATCGGGGCGGCCCCGCTGACGGACTGGCTGGAGGGGACCGTGCTGCGGGACGAGCACGGGTTCATCGTGAGCGGCCCCGACATGACGAGCGACGGCACACCGCCCCGGGGCTGGGAGCTGGACCGGCCCCCGTACCACCTGGAGACCAACGTCCCGGGCGTGTTCGTGGCGGGCGACGCGCGGGCCGAGTCCGCCAAACGGGTCGCCTCCGCGGTGGGCGAGGGGGCCATGGCCGTGATGCTCGTTCACCGGTACCTGGAGCAGTCATGAACCGAGGGCGCGGGGAGAAGTCATGAGCGGTCGGCCGATGCCGTGCGACATGTCGGAGCTGAGCACGCTCTTCCTGTTCGAGAAGCTGGACCAGGAGCAGCTGACGCGGCTGTGCCGGGAAGGGCGGGTGGAGCTGTTCGAACCCGGCCCGGTGTACACCGAGGGCGAGCCCGCCACCTGCTTCTTCGTGCTCCTGAACGGCACGGTGGTGCTGTCGCGCCGGGTCGGCTCCGACGACGTGGAGATCTCCCGGACGTCACAGCGCGGAGTGTACGCGGGTGCCTTCCAGGCGTATCTGGGCGACCGGGCGCGGGCGGCGCAGTACAACGGCTCGATGCGGGTCACCGAACCCTCGCGGTTCTTCGTCCTGCCCGCCGATACCTTCGCCGCGGTGATGCGGGACTGGTTCCCGATGGCGGTGCATCTGCTGGAGGGTCTGTTCTTCGGCACCAAGAACACCCAGCAGGTCATCAACCAGCGGGAACGGCTGCTGGCGCTCGGCTCCCTCTCCGCGGGTCTCACCCACGAGCTCAACAACCCGGCCGCCGCGGCCGTACGCGCCACCTCGGCGCTGCGGGAGCGCGTCGCCGGCATGCGGCACAAGCTGGGCATGATCGCCGCCGGACGGTACGAGCCGGACACGCTGATGGCGCTGGTCGACATCCAGGAGCGTACGGCCGAGCAGGTCGCCAAGGCGACACCGCTGAGCCCGCTGGAGGCCTCCGACCGCGAGGACGAGGTCTCCGACTGGCTGGACGACCGCGGCATCCAGGGCGGCTGGCAGCTCGCGCCGACGTTCGTGCAGGCGGGCCTCGACACAGACTGGCTGGACCAGGTCGCGGCGGCCGTCGACGAGGACTCCTTGGAGGCCGCGATCCGCTGGCTCAACTACACGGTCGAGACCGAGCTGCTGATGAACGAGATCGAGGACTCCACCACCCGGGTCTCCACGCTCGTCAACGCGGCCAGGCAGTACTCCCAGCTCGACCGGGCGCCGTACCGGATCGCCGATGTGCACGAACTCCTCGACAGCACCCTGCTGATGCTCTCCGGGAAGATCGGTGAGCGGATCGCCGTGGTGAAGGAGTACGACCGCACCCTGCCCGGCGTGCCCGCCTACCCCGGCGAGCTCAACCAGGTGTGGACCAATCTCATCGACAACGCGGTCTCCGCCATCAACGACGCGGGCGGGGAGGGCACGCTGACCGTCCGCACCGCGCTCGACCGCGATCGGTTGCTCGTCGAGTTCCGCGACACGGGTCCGGGCATCCCGCCGGAGATCCGCAGCCGTATCTTCGACCCGTTCTTCACCACCAAGCCGGTCGGCCAGGGCACCGGGCTCGGGCTGGACATCTCCTGGCGCATCGTCGTCAACAAGCACCACGGCAGCCTGGAGGTGCACTCCGAGCCGGGCGACACACGGTTCCAGGTACGCCTGCCGCTGACCGCCGCGGAGTCCGACGAGATCGAGCAGGGCTCCGGCACACCGTCCGACTCCGCCCCACGGCGGGATCCCGAGACAGCCCCGGAGGCGTCATGACCACGGTGAACGGCATCGACCCCAGCGTTCCGCCGAGCGGCACGGGCTGTGTGGAGTGCGAGGATGCGGGCGGCTGGTGGTTCCATCTGCGGCGGTGCACGCAGTGCGGGCACATCGGCTGCTGCGACGACTCGCCCGCCAAGCACGCCACCGCCCACTTCCAGCGCACCGGGCATCCGGTGATCCGCAGTTACGAGCCGGGCGAGGGCTGGTTCTGGAACTACGCCACCTCGGAGCTGTACGAGTCCGGGCCGGAGCTCGCTCCCCCGGTCAGCCACCCCGTGGACCAGCCTGCGCCGGGGCCGGCGGGGCGGGTTCCGGCCAACTGGGCGGAGATGCTCCGCTAGCTCCGCCAGGGGGCGCTCACTGCGTGGCCGTGGAGAACTGTCAGGGAGGGGAAGGGCGTTGATCGGGATCTCGGACATTCGCGCGGCCGAGGAGCGGATCGCCGGACACGTGGTGCGCACGCCGACGGTGCAGAGCCCGGGGCTGTCCGCGCTGCTCGGTGTTCCGGTGACCGCGAAGCTGGAGCTGCTGCAGCGCACCGGGTCGTTCAAGGCGCGCGGTGCGACGGCGCGGTTGCTCGCTCTGGACGAGGCCGAGCGGGCGGCGGGTGTGGTCGCCGTCAGCGGCGGCAACCACGGGATCGCGCTCGCGGTCATGGCCGCCGCGCTGGAGGTGAAGGCGACCGTGGTGATGCCGCGGTCGGCGCCGGCGCGGTCCGTCGGGATCGTGGAGTCCACGGGCGCGTCGCTGCGGCTGACGGACGGGATGGACGAGGCGTTCGCGCTCACCGCGCGGCTGCGGGAAGAGGGGCTGACCCTGGTGCACCCCTTCGATGATCCGGTGGTGATCGCCGGCCAGGGCACCGTCGGCCTTGAACTCGCGCAGGACGCCGGCGCGTTGACCGACGTGCTGGTGAGCGTCGGGGGTGGCGGGCTGATCTCCGGCGTGGCGGCGGCGCTGCACGCCCTGCGTCCCGGTGTTCGTGTCTGGGGCGTGGAGACGGAGGGCGCCGAGGCGATGTCCCGGGCACTGGCGGCGGGCGGGCCGGTGCCGGTGGAGCTGTCGTCGATCGTGACCACGCTCAGCGCGCCGGCCGTCTCGCAGTTGACGTACGACCATGTCTCGGCCCTGGTCACCGACGTGCTCGTGGTGTCGGACGCGGAGGCGGTCCGGGGCAGCCTCGAACTGGCCGAGCACGCCAAGGTGTGGACCGAGCCCGCCGCGGGCTGTCTGCTGCCCGCTGCCCGGCGGGTGCTGGAGCGGGTCGGCGAGGGGACCCGGCTGGGTCTGGTGGTGTGCGGCGGCAATGCGAGCGTGGCGGACGTCGTGGCCTGGGCGGAGCGGTTCGGTCCCCGGTGACCGGGCGCGTGGCAGGATGCCCGTCCGATGACCGAGAACATCGAGAACATGGAGTGCGTCCGGTGCGGCGGGACGGTGACGCCGGACGGTGTGTGCTGGCACTGCGGTGCGGCGCAGCCGGCGTTCCGGGCGCATGTGGAGATCACGGCGGGCGATGACGCGGCCGGTGTGAGCGACCGGGGTCGGCGGCGGGAGGTCAACGCGGACGCCGTGGCACTGGCCGCCGGCGGGGCGTGGACGGTCGCTGTCGTCTGTGACGGGGTCTCGCTGTCACCGTGGCCGGAGCGCGCGGCACGGATCGCCGCCGAGACCGGGGCGGCGTCCCTGGTCGCCCGGCTGGTGGAGGACTGCGTGCCGGAGGTGGCGCTCCAGGAGGCCGCCGTGCGCGCGGGCCGGGCGGTCAGCGCTCTGGCGGCGTCGAAGGACGCCGCGCCCGCCTGTACGTTCGTCGCCGGTGTCGCCGGTCCGGAGGGTGTCTGGAGCGGCTGGCTCGGTGACAGCCGGGCCTACTGGCTCCCCGATGAGGGGCCTGGCCTGGCGCTGACCGAGGACGACACGGGCGAGCACGACGCCCTCACCGCGTGGCTGGGCGCCGACGCCGGACGGGTGACGGCGCAGGTGCGTGGCTACCGCCCGCTGGTGCCCGGCCGTCTGCTGCTGTGTACGGACGGC
This sequence comes from Streptomyces sp. TP-A0356, assembly GCF_001417775.1. Lineage (GTDB taxonomy): Bacteria > Actinomycetota > Actinomycetes > Streptomycetales > Streptomycetaceae > Streptomyces. The sequence continues at coordinate 250,537 of NZ_BBZJ01000012.1, forward strand.
CTGTGGCGGCATCTGCCGGACGCGGCCCGGCTACGGGCCGCACTCGGGCACCGCCGACCGGACGCGCGGGCCGATGCGCGCACCCTGGTCGGCCGGGCGCTGGAGGCCGGCGGTGAGGACAACGTCACCGCCGCCGTCATCCGCGTGGTGCCGGGTCCGCCCGGGACGTGAAGGGCGCACGGTGGCGGCGCAGCGGGCCGGGGTGCAGGGGCATGGTGTGCCAGCGGGCCGTGAAGGTGCCGTCGGCCGGGGTGCAGATCACCGTGAGCCGGTGCGGTGTCTCCAGGAACAGCACGTCGACGCGCAGGGTGTCCGGGTCGGTCCAGCCACCGCTCACCGCCCTGGGGGTCGGGCCCTCGTCGACCGCCCAGCGCGAGCCGGGGAGACCCAGGGCGAGGCGGTCCTCACCCTCCACCAGCGTGACCGTCCAGGCGCCGTCCTTCTCGGCGACCTCGACCGCCGTCAGGGTCGGCTGGTCGGTGCAGCGGCCGCCCCGGGGCGTGAGGCGGGCCCCCGGCCAGGGGCCGGAGCCCGCCGCGGGAGCGGGGTGCGCGGCGACCGGTGGCAGTGCGAGGCGGTCGAGGCGATGCCGGAGGGCCTTGTCCTCGTCGGCGTGGTCGGCCGGCGGGCCCGGACGGAACGCGGGCAGGTCGGCCGGCGGGCCCGGACGGAACGCGGGCAGCAGATGGCGCCATATCTCGTCGAGCAGCTTCTGCATCTGCTCGGTCGCCGCGGTCGTCGCGATCACGGCGTCGTGCTCGGGCAGGACGACGCAGAACTGGCCGTACGCCCCGTCGCCCCGGTATCCCTGCCGCGACATCCAGAACTGGAAGCCGTAGCCGTGCTGCCAGTCCGAGGCGGCGCTCTCGGCGGTCCCGTCCGCGGTGGAGATGTGCGGGCGCGTCGCCTCCGCGACCCACGAGGACGGCAGCAGGCGCCTGCCCTCCCAGACACCGTCCTGGAGGTACAGCAGCCCGAGCCGGGCAATCGCGTCCGTGGGCGCGTGCAGTCCGCTGAAGCCGAGGTCACGGCCGCGCGGGTGCTGGATCCAGGCGACCTCGCCGATGCCGAGCGGGTCGAGGATCCTCGGCCGCAGATACTCGGTCAGCGATTGGCCGGACAGACGCTGGACGATCGCGGCCAGCGTGTAGGTCGCGGGCTGGTTGTAGGCGAAGACGGTGCCGGGGTCCCGGTCCGGCGGGATCAGCAGGAAGCCGCGCACGGGCTCCGCGCGGTCGAGCCCGAACGCCTCGACGTTGGTCTCGGTGAGGTGTCCGCTCGCCATGGACGCGACGTGCCGGACCAGCATGGCGCGGCTGCGCGGGTCGGTGATGTCCGCCTCGAACTCCGGGAAGTAGGAGATCACGGGCGCGTCCAGGTCGAGCAGCCCCTCGGCGACGGCCAGTCCCGCGGCAGTCGAGGTGAAGCTCTTGCTGAGCGAGTACAGCAGGTGGGGGCGCTCGGCGGTGTACGGCGCCCACCAGCCGGAGGCCACCAGACGGCCGTGGCGCACGATCATCAGGCTGTGCGGCTCGATGTCCGGCGCCGCCTCGACCGCGTCGAGGAACGCTTGGATTCCGCGCGCGTCCACTCCTTGTTCGGCGGGCGTGCTGACGGGCAGCGGGCGGGCGCTCATCCGGTGGGCCTCCAGAACGGTTGCGGCGCGTGATCAGGGCTGCGGCTCGCTGTCTGCGTGCGTCCGCCATCTTTCCGTTCCGGCTCCGGGCATGTCCATGAGCCCAACGGGCAGCCGTCCCCGGTCGCGACCGGATCCCGATGCCCCGTTTCCGTGCCACCCGACCGGGAACCCGCGTTTTATGGTGCAAATCGGATACACGATGATGACCGAGCAGGCGGGCCCGCGCGAACTCGTCGACCATGTGGTGCGGGCCGAGGAGGCGGGCTTCGACTTCTCCGTGACCTCGGACCACTATTTCCCGTGGCTGCGGACGCAGGGGCACTCGCCGTACGCGTGGAGCGTGCTGGGCGCGGCCGCCCAGGCCACCTCGCGCATCCCCCTGATGACGTACGTGACCTGCCCGACGGTGCGCTACCACCCGGCGGTGGTGGCCCAGAAGGCGGCGACCATGCAGTTGCTGTCGCAGGGCAGGTTCCGGCTGGGGCTGGGCTCCGGCGAGAACCTCAACGAGCACGTGGTGGGCGAGGGCTGGCCGTCCGTCGAGGTGCGGCACGAGATGCTGGAAGAGGCGATCGGCATCATCCGCGAGCTGTTCGGCGGCGGCCATGTCAGCCGACGGGGCACGTACTTCAACGTAGACTCGGCCCGGCTGTGGGACCTGCCGGACGAGCCGCCGCCGATCGGCGTCGCCGTCTCCGGCGAGCGGTCCTGCGCCCTGGCGGGCCACCTCGCCGACCTCGTCATCGCCACCGAGCCGAAGCGGGAGCTGCTCACCGCCTTCGACCGGCACGGCGGCGAAGGCAAGCCACGGGTGGGGCAGTTGCCGGTCTGCTACGACAGGGACCGGGAGGCGGCCGTGCGGCGCGCGCACGAGCAGTTCCGCTGGTTCGGCGGCGGCTGGAAGGTCAACTCCGAACTACCGCACCCGGATTCGTTCGCGTCGGCGACGCAGTACGTCAGGCCCGAGGACGTGGCCGCCTCGATTCCCTGCGGCGACGACCCGGCGGACTTCGTCGAGGCCGTACGGCCCTATGCGGAGGCGGGGTTCTCGGAGATCGCGCTGGTGCAGGTCGGCGGCGACACCCAGGCCGAGTACGTCGAGTGGTCGGCGAAGGAGCTGCTGCCGGCCCTGCGGGAGGCGCTGCGCTGACCCCAGGAGTGGTGCGTGGGTGGCGCGTTGACCGTACGCCTCCATAATGACCGGATGATCGACTCCTCCCCGGCGCCCTTCCCCGCGTCCTTTCCGGCACCCGTCCCGCCGCTCGAGCACGTCCCCGTCGTCGTTGTGGGCGCCGGCCCCGCCGGGCTGACCCTCGCCAACGTACTGCGGGACGCCGCCGTCGACTGTGTCGTCCTGGAGGCGGAGAGCAGGGAGTTCATCGAACAGCGGCCCAGAGCGGGGTTCCTCGAGGAGTGGGCGGTGCGGGCGCTGGAGCGGCACAAGCTGGCGGGACGGCTGCTGGAGCGGGCGCAGACGCACAGCGAGTGCGAGTTCCGTATCGGCGGCGAACGGCACCGGTTCGCGTATGCGGAGGTGACCGGGAAGCACCACTTCGTCTATCCGCAGCCGCTGCTCGTGACCGACCTCGTACGGGAGTACGCGGACGTCAAGGGCGGCGACATCCGGTTCGGCGCACGCGGCGTGGAGCTGCACGACGTCGACACCGAGGCGCCGTCGGTGTCGTACACCGATCCGGCCTCGGGCGAACGCCGGCGGATCGCATGCGATGTGGTCGCCGGCTGCGACGGCGCCCGCGGCGTGACCCGCGCCTCGCTGCCCCCGGAGCGAGCCCACATCGCCCGGCTCGACCACGGGGTCGGCTGGCTGGCCCTGCTCGCCGAGGCGCCGCCGTCCTCGGACTGCGTCGTCTTCGGCGTCCATCCGCGCGGTTTCGCCGCCCACATGGCCCGCGGGCCGCAGGTCACCCGCTACTACCTCGAATGCCCGCCCGGCGACGACCCGGAGAACTGGCCGGACGAACGCGTCTGGTCGGAGCTGCGCGAACGGCTGTCCGTGGCGGGCGCTCCGCCGCTGACCGAGGGTCGGCTGATGGAGAAGCGCGTACTGGACATGCACAACTACGTGGTGCAGCCCATGGCGTACGGGAGACTGTTCCTGGCGGGGGACGCGGCCCATCTGGTGGCGCCGATCGCCGCGAAGGGCATGAACCTCGCCCTGCACGACGCGCTGACACTCGCCGAGGCGCTCGTCGCGTACTACCGCACCGGCGAGACCGGCGGTCTGCGCGGCTACTCGGCGGCCTGCCTGCGGCGCGTATGGGAGTACCAGGAGTTCTCGGAGTGGTTCGCGGAGCTGCTGCACGGCCCGTCCTCGGGTGACCCGTTCCGCGCGGGCAACGCCACGGCCCGGCTGCGGCGGCTGTTCGGCTCCCCCGTCGCGGCCGCCGCGTTCGCGGAGTCGTACATCGGCTCCGGCGGAGCGATGTAACCGTCGGTAAGCTACCTGCCAGTAGATCCGGGGCCGTGTTTTCGCACGTGTGAGCGGTGGAAGCGAGCGTGAGGAAATCCGACTCGATAGAAATCCCCTTTCTTTGAACACCCACCGTCACGCCCGCCGTACATCCGGGAAACGGGAGATTCCGGTGCGCAGCGAGGGATGACGATGGACCACGGGCAGGTCTCCACACGGGAGTTGGTCGCCGGACGGTACCGGACGCTCGAAGTCGTCCACCGGGAGGAGGGGCGGACCGTCTGGCTCGGCGAGGACGTGGAGTTCGGGCGGCCGGTCTCGCTCATCGAGTCGCGGCTCGCCCCGCTGCGGCCGGAGGTCACCCCCCGCCGCACCGTCGCCCGGATCCTGCGCGAGTCGGAGGCCATGGAACTGCTGTGCCCCGGCCGGGTCGCCACCGTCCTCGACGTGGTGGGCGACAACGGTGTCCTGTGGACCGTGACGGAACGGATCGAGGGCACGCCCCTCGGGGAGATCCTGGCCCGGGGCCCCCTCAACTACGTGCGGACGGCCCGGATCGGCCTCGGGATCCTCGACGTGCTGGAAGCCGCCCACCGACGGGGCGTGACGCACGGGGATCTGAGTCCTGGTCAGGTGTTCGTGCAGGAGGGCGGCCGGGTCGTGGTGACCGGCTTCGGGCTGATCGCAACGTCCGTCACCCAGCGGGTCACCGCGCCGTCGTACGCCTCCCCCGAACAGGCCCGTGGGTCGAGCGCGGGTCCGGCGGCGGACCAGTGGACGCTGGGGGCACTGCTGTACGCGATGGTGGAGGGCCGTCCGCCGTTCAAGGACCGGGGCCCGGTCGAGGCGACGCTGCGCGCGGTCGACCGGCTGCCGCTGCGCTCCCCGTTGAACGCCGGCCCACTCGTTCCGGCCATCACGGGGCTGCTGCGCCGCGACGCGCTGGAGCGGGTGCCGGAGCCCGTGGTGCGCGCCTCGCTCACGCGCATTGTGAGCGAGGACGCCGACGAGCCCACCCAGGAGACCCTGATGCCGCGCTTCCGGGGCGCTTGGCTGGTCGCCCACCGGGCGGGGCAGGCGTGGAGCAGACCGGCCGTGCGCCGGTCGGTGCTGGTGGGCGCGGGGCTCGCGGTCGCGGCCTCGGCGGTCGCCGTACTCGTCGCGGCACTCCGCCCCGACGACGGCGGCGTGTCCGCGACCGGTCCGCAGCCGTCCCGCTCCGGCGCGCCCTCCACCTCGGCCTCCCCGTCCGGCACCGGCGCCCCCGGCGGGACCTCGCCGCCCGCGACGAGCCCGACGGCGGCTCCCTCGCGGTCCGCGTCGTCGGGGACCCCCCGGGATCCGGCCGTCTTCCACCGCTACCTGGCACCGGAGGGCTTCTCCATCGACCTGCCGCGGGGATGGGAGCGCGTCCACAGCGAGGCGGCCGGGGAAGGCACCTACCGGGTGACGTTCGGGGCGAGCGGGGACCCTCGCACGCTGACCGTCACCTACAGCGCACGCCTCGGTTCCGACCCGGTCGCGATCTGGCGCGCGCAGGAGCCGTCCCTGGAGCGGACCTACCCCGGCTACGAGAGGGTGGGCGACATCCGCGCCGTGACCTACCAGGGCTACCAGGGCGCCGACATGGTGTGGCTGTCCACGGTGGACGGCGTGCGCATGCGCACCTTCGGCCGTGGCTTCCTGATCGGCGACGACCGGGGCTGCTCCCTGCGCTGGACGACGCCTGCCGCCGACGCGAAGAGCACCGCCAACCAGCAGGCCCTGGACACGTTCCTCAGAACCTTCCGGCCGAACACGACCTGATGTGTGGACCGCGTTCCTCCCGCTGCCGGACGGGCTCAGGACCGGTGGTCGCAGCAACCGTCCCGGCGCATGAGCCGGCCCGCCTCCAGCCAGTCGCCTCCCTCGTCCGCGAGGCGCCGCCCTGCGGGCTCGAAGGCGGCCACCAGGTCGGCCGTCTCGTACGGCGTCCCGCCCCTGAGCACGGACACCGTCCGTACGAGCGTGGTGAAGTCGGTGAACGGGTCGCCGTCGACGACGGTCAGGTCGGCCAGCCTGCCCACCTCGACCGTGCCGAGGTCGCGCTCCACGCCGAACAGCCGGGCGGGCAGGACGGTCGCGGTCCGCAGAGCGGCGGCCGGGGAGAGCCCACCCTGGTGCAGCGCGCGCAGCCCCAGGTGCAGCGAGAGGCCGACGGGCACGAGGGGCTGGTCGGTACCGAGGGCGACGATCCCGCCCGCGGTGAGGACACGCCGGTAGACGTCGGTCTCGGTGCGCAGCGTGGCCAGTTGGGCCGGGGTCGGCGGCACGTGCGCCGACTGCGCGACGAGTGCCGCGTCCCACGGAGGCATCACCACCGAGACGCGCGGGTCGTCGGCGAGGGCGGGATCGGCGCCCAGCAGCGGCGCGGAGGTGAACGGGGTGGCGATGAGTCCGAACCCGACGCCACGCGCCGTGTAGATCTCCACGACGTCCTCGTACGCCCGTCCGCGCGCCGTGATCGCATGCCCGAACTCGGCTCGCTGCGTGGCCTGCAGATGGGTCGTCAGGTCCTGGCCGACCTCGACCCCGGGCGACAGCAGATGCCCACCGGTGCGCACCCCGAGACGTTCGTGGGCGAAGCGCGCCGCTTCCTTCATCACCCAACTCGGCGCTCTCACATACGTCTTGACGAAGTCCCAGTCGAGTGCGGCTCCGCGTTCCAGGGAGCGGCGCAGTCCTGCCTCGGTGCGATGGGCGCGGCCCATGCTGTAGGCGACGCGTGCACCGTCGAGGAGCTCGCCGGTGGTCAGCAGCCGGGGCCCGGCCAGCTGCCCGGCCGCGACCGCCTCACGGATACGGGCCTGTTCGTGGGCGAAACCGCCGAGGGAGACGGCCGTCGTGATGCCGTACGTGAGCTGCCCGACCGTCTGGCGGCCGCCGTAGGTGCTCTGCCAGGGGTGGGTATGGGTGTCCCACAGGCCCGGGACGACGGTCCGGTCCGAGGCGTCGATGCGCCGCAGGGCGCCGGGACGGGAGACGCGGTGCGGCTCGACGGCGGTGATGCGTCCGCCGCGGACGATGATGTCGACATCGTCACGGGTCGTCTCGCCGGTGCCGTCCCACAACCGGCCGGCGTGCACCACCGCGTCCGCGGGGGCCACCGCGGAGGCGTCGAGGGGGACGCGGACGGTACGGGGGGCGCCGCCGTCGGTGGCGACGAGGCGCAGCCGGGTGCCGGAGAGATAGAGCAGGGTCCCCGAGTCGGCGGACCAGGAGGGGTGGTCGGCCGGTTCGGTGGTGAGGATGCGCGGTTCGCCGCTGGGGGTGCCGTCGGGGGTGACCGGCAGCAGATGCAGGGCGGATTCGACGATCACCGCCATCCAGCGGCCGTCGGGCGACCAGACGGGGCCGGAGGCGTACCGGTCGGAGACGGACACGTGCGGCGCGACGGCGTGCAGCCGGTCCTTGCCGGTGGTCGTGTCGACGATCCGGATGAGGTTGTAGCCCTCGCGGAAGCGGAGGTTGAGACGGCCCCGGTCGCACAGGGCGAGGTAACGGCCGTCGGGCGACCAGCTGGGACGGCCGGGCAGCCCGCCGCCGCCGAGCGGTGTCACCAGAACGCGTTCCTCGCCGCTCGCCAGGTCGCGGACCACGAGCCGGCCGGTGAGGTCGAGGCAGGCGAGTCGCGTCCCGTCGGGCGAGAGGGCCGGGTGCACCCGGCCGCCCGTGGCGAGGGCGGTCTCCGCGCCGGTGGCGAGGTCGTGACGGTACACGCCGAGCAGGCCGTCACGGTCGTCCGCGTACACCAGAGAGCGTCCGTCGGGTGCCCAGGCGGGGCCGAGGAGATAGCGGGTGGGCGCCGAGCGCCGCAGCCGCTTCGGGCTGGCGGATCCCGAAGTACCCGCCAGCCACAGTGAGTTGAGAGCGGCGAAGGCGATCCGCCGACCGTCGGGCGACAGCGCGGGCAGATGGATGCCGCGGACCGGACGGACCCGCGCCGCACCGAGGTCGTACTCCTTCACGCGGTACCGCGGCCGGTCCACGGGCAGCGTTCCCCGGAACGCCACCGTCTTCGCCTCCCCCGGTCGCTCGGGCCGTACGAGGGTGAAGCGGCCGTCCACCGTGAGCAGAAGTTCCCCGGCCGCCGTCCAGCGCGGGGGCACCGGCGCGATGTCCCCCGCGACGGCCACGGGCTTCCCGTCGACGACGAGCGTGCACGAGCCGCCCGGCGAGGCGGTGGTGCGCAGATGGGCCAGCAGGCGGCCGTCCGGGGCCAGGGCCGGGGTCATGACCTGCGCGGCCTCGGTCTCGGTGTACTCGACGACGACCGGCCCCGGGCCGTCGGCGGGGACGGCCGCGATGGTGCGGGCCTCCAGACCCAGTCCGGCGGACGTCGTCACCGCCCTCCCGCGGACGAACAGGACGCGTCTGCCGTCGGGTGACCAGGTCGGGTCGAAGTCCTCCCAGGCACCGTCCTGCAGTGGGCCGTCCTGTCCGTGGAGCCCGGTGAGACGCGTCAGCTTCCCGGAGCGCAGTTCCAGGACGTGGATGCGGTACGGACTGCCCGTCACCGGGTCGCCGCCGCGCTCCGAGGCGAAGGCGATGCGGGTGCCGTCCGGCGACCAGGCCGGGGCCCGGTCATCCCACGGGCCGTCCGTGCGCTGCCGTAGCTCCGTGCCGTCGGCGCGCATGGTCCAGATGTGGAAGCCGCCGCCCTGGTAGGCGCAGAACGCGACGAGCGTGCCGTCCGGGGAGTGCACGGGCCGGTTCGGCTCAAGTCCCGCCGGAGTGAGCGGCCGTGCCGGGCCGCCGTCGCGGGGCACGGACCACAGCACGCTCTGAACCTCGGCGACCAGCCGGTCGCCCGCCGGGGCCAGGGTCGCGGAACCGTTCGTGGCCTCGGTGAAGGACAGGGACGGTACGGTGCGTTCGCGGGCGGCCCCCGAAGAGGCGCCCAGGGCGGTGACGGCCCCGGCGGCGCCTGCTGCGGCGAGGAGTTGACGGCGGGTCAGGCAGTGCGGGGCGGTGCGCCGGTCATGATCCATGGCACAGCACGCTTGCGTATCCCGCCCCCCACGGGCAACAGGCATTCAGGCCATAGGGGGTACGGCCGGCACGGCTCACCAGCGGCTCTCGGGGGCGCGGCGCTCCGTCGTGCGCTGTGCGAGCCACAGCGCGACCGCTTCCGCGATCGGCTGCCCGGTCTCCAGTTCGACGAAGCCGAACTGCCCACCCTGATTGCACTCGAGGAACCACCACAGGCCCTCGTCGTCCTCGGCGAAGTCGAAGGCCGCGTAGGCGAGTCCGGACAGCGTCAGGTAGTCGTGGACCGACTTCGCGACGCGCTCGGGCACGGTCGTGGCCTCCCAGGCGTACCCGGTGTCGCCGTACCGCCCGTCGACCTGCCCGGGCGCGGCCCTCTTGCGGGCGCCGAACAGCCGGGCACCGACACAGGTCAGCCGGATGTCGGCGCGCTTGGGGACATACTGCTGCAGCAGGGCCGGTCCGGCGGCCACGGCGGAGAAGTCGGCGTCGGGTCCGATCAGCGTGGTCGGCAAGGAGAGCGCCGGATCGTCGGGCGGCGGCCCCGACGCCGACTTCACCACGACGTCCCGGTACTCCTCGGCGAACTGCTGGGCCAGGCGCGGGGCGGTGGTGATGACGGTCGGGGGCACCGCGAATCCGCTGAGGTGGGCGACCCGTAACTGCCACGGCTTGTAGCGGGCCTGTTCGGCGTTGCGGGGATGGTTCATCCACCGGGGCGTGGCCGAGTAGAGCATGCCGTAGAGGGCCTGGCGGGTCTCGGCGATCAGCCATGGCGAGGCGTGCTCGGCGTGGGCGGCCGGCTCGCCCGGCCGGCGCACCCACACCGAACGCAGTCCTCCCATGCTCAGGACATGCCCGTTGACCGAGAGGTGGCCGTCGAAGTCGCCATGGGCGTAGTCGGCCGACAGCACCGCCTTGCCGGGCAGGTCGGCGGGGTCCAGCCGCATCACGGGAACGCCCCGCTCCTGCAGCTCGGCCACCGCCATGTCGGCGGTCACGTCCTGCTCCGACGTGAGGATGAGGACCGTCATCCGCGTGCGGGCCGTCAGTCGTCGAAGTGGGTCTGGGAACCGGCGGTGGACGTCGTCGTTCCGGCCGCCAGGAGCAGCTCGCGGTCGCTCACGGCGGGCCGGCCGTCGGGCAGCACGTTCAGCTGCCGGGAGGCGTCGAAGCGGTACGGCGTCACCACAGCCGGAAGCCCTCTGGGCAGGGCGTAGTTGAGGGTGAACGGGCGCACGGGAAACCTCCACGGTCCTGGGTTGCCTCTTCCCAAACCCTTACGTCCTCCGCGCGTAAGGAATTCATCACTTTCCGCCACATCAGGGTGAAGGTCATCACATTGCCACGACACAACCCCGGACCCCGGGGGGCGTCCCCGGCAAGCCGACTGTTAGGTGTCAGTGCTCTCGGCAACAATGCAAGGGTAAAGATCATCTCGCCCTCGGTGCGGGATGACGTCCGTCCGTGTTCCGAAAGGCTGACCCGCCATGACGCGCCCTCGGCTCAGTTCCCGTGCTGCCGAAGTGCTGCGCCTGATCATGGACCGGCGCGTCCCGGTCTTCCTCACGGTGCATGCGAACGGGCGCCGCAGGTACGGATATTGGCAGTCCGGCGGCCGTCCGGTGGCACTGCCCACCGACGAGTGCGACGCGCTGTACGCGGCGGGGCGGATCGTGCTCGGCGACCCGGTCGTCGACCGGGCCAAGACCACCTACCGGGTACGAGCCGCCGAGCGCGGCGGATACCGCGCGGCACGCTCCGCCCTGACGGCCTGACCGGCCGCGCCGTGCGCCGACCGGTCCCCGCCACGGGTGCCTACCAGCGGTCCTCGACCTGCTCCTTGATCCGCCGGTCGTAGAGGTCCTGGATCGCGTCGAGCGTGACCTGCGGCAGCGGCGGCAGCTTCGCGACCGCCGCGTTGGCGCGCGCCTGGTCCGCCGAGCGGGCCCCGGGGATCACCGTGGTCACGCCGGGCTGCTGGACGATCCAGGCGAGCGCCAGCTGGGCCGGGGTGAAGCCCTCCGGCGCGAGCGAGGCGAACTCGGCCGCCGCCTCCACGCCCGTCGCGAAGTCCACGCCGGAGAAGGTCTCGCCCTGGTCGAAGGCCTCGCCGTGCCGGTTGAACGAACGGTGGTCGTTCGCAGCGAAGACCGTGTCCTTGGTGTACCTGCCCGACAGCAGACCGGAGGCCAGCGGCACACGCGCGATGATCCCCACGCCCGCCTCCCGCGCGGCCGGGAGGACCTCGCGCAGCGGCTTCATGCGGAAGGGGTTGAGGATGATCTGGACGCTCGCCACATTCGGACGGGCGATCGCCGTCAGCGCCTCGTCGCACGTCTCGACGCTCACGCCGTAGGCGGCGATACGGCCCTCCTCGACCAGCGTGTCCAGGGCGTCGTACACCTCGTCGGAGGAGTAGACGGGTGTCGGCGGGCAGTGCAGCTGCACCAGGTCGATGCGGTCCACGCCGAGGTTGCGCCGTGAGCGGTCGTTCCAGGCGCGGAAGTTGTCCAGGACGTAGTTCTGCGGGATCTGGTCGACCCGGCGGCCCATCTTGGTCGCCACCAGCACATGCAGGTCGGGCCTGCCGAGCAGGAACGCCGCGAGGGTCTGCTCGCTGCGCCCGTCGCCGTACACGTCGGCGGTGTCGAAGAAGGTCACACCCGACTCCGCCGCCGCCTCCAGCACCTCGTGGGCGTCCTTGTCGTCCACGTCGCCCCAGTCGGCGCCCAATTGCCACGTGCCGAGGCCGATCACCGACGCATGCTGCCCCGACCTGCGGAATTCTCGCTCTTCCATGGGGCCAGTCTGTCATCCGCACCCGCCCGCGCACGGTACGGCCCCTCCTGCGCGCCGCATCCGGTCACCGGCCGGGCCCGGACACGGGGACCGCCCGGAGCCCGCTCTCGCTTCGCCGCTAGGTTGGTCGGCGCCGACCGAGGAGACACACATGCCCGCCCGCCCCCGCCTTCTGTACGTGACCGACCTGGCCTACCAGGCCCGCGGGCGGCGCTACTGCGACGAGGACATCGCCCTGTCCTCCCGGCTGCGCGCGGACTTCGACATCGCCCTGTGCCATCCGCTGGACACGGCGGCGCTGATGGACGACTTCGACGCCGTGGTGGTCCGCAACAGCGGTCCGATGCTGCACCACCAGGCGGCGTACGACGCCTTCCGCGCCCGGGCCGCCGCGCACGGCACCCGTGTGTACAACCCGCTGACCGGCCGGGCCGACATGGCCGGCAAGCAGTATCTGCTCGACCTGACGGCTGCCGGATTCCCGGTCATCCCCACCGCCGACCGGCCCGAGGACCTGGGGCGGCTGCCCGAGAGCGACCGGTACGCGGTCAAGCCGAAGGCCGGGGCGGACTCCATAGGCCTGGACTTCGTGCCCCGCGAGCGGCTGGCGGACCTCAGCTGGGGCGACATCCTGGTACAGCCGCGCATCGACTTCCGTTACGAGGCGTCGTTCTACTACGTCGACGACGCCTTCCAGTACGCCCTGCACGCCCCCGACCCGGCGCAGCGCTGGGTCCTGGAACCCTACGAGCCCACCGAGGCCGATCTGGCCTTCGCCCGGCGCTTCATCGACTGGAACACCCTCGACCACGGCATCCAGCGCGTTGACGCCTGCCGCACCCAGGGCGGCGACCTCCTGCTGGTCGAACTGGAGGACCTCAACCCCTATCTCTCCCTCGACCGCGTCCCCGGCCCCGACCGTGACGCCTTCGTCGCCGCGATGACGGCCTCACTCCACGGGTACCTGGAGGCCGGCCCCCGGGTGTGACGTCCGGAACGCTCAGCCGGTGGCGGCCCGCGGGGTCCGTCGCAGCTTCCGTGCCGCGAGGGCGAGTTGGAGCCGCAGACGGGCCAAGAGGCCACGGCGTAGGAGGGTCGCGGCGGCCCAGGGTGCCTCGGCGACGGCACGCTCCATCGCGAGCAGGTCGGGGATCGGCGGTGTGTCCGGTCCCACCGTGTCGGAGAGCAGGGCGAGCGGCCCCCAGTTCGTCCGCGTGGGCCGTGCGCGGCCCCGGGTCGTACGCCGTTCCCTCGGTCGTGAAGCGGAGCGCGGTGCGGGCCGCCGCCCACGACTCGGCAGCGCCCGCCCACCGCCCCTACCGCTCGCGAGGCGCCGCCGTGGTCCCGCGGACGACCTCCCTACGGGCTCCACGGACCGATTCCGGACCGTTGCCCCTCCGGCGCCCGCTGTCCGGCCTCGTCGACGGGTTCGACCCGGGCGCCGCCGCCGTCCAGCGCCACCGCCCGTGGACGCTGCCCGGTGTGGAGCGGGACTTCCGGCTTCTGGGGTGACGGGCTGCAAGCCGGGTCTCGCTCGCCCAGGAACGCGGCGCACGGCATCACCGACCACGGCAACGCGGGCGCCCTGACGCTCACGCACGACACGACGTTCCGCGACCGGCACCGGTGCGCGGGCCACGGACGCGTCCCTTCCGGCCGCGGCCGCCCTCCTCGTGCCCCGCAACGGCGCCCGGATCGGGCCCGGAGCGGGGCCCGGATCTGAGCCTCAGGCCGGCTCCCGGCTCTCCAGCCGCAGCTCGACATCCACCTCCTGGTCACCGGCGACCACGCCCAGTTGCTGGACGTCGAACGTCTCGTCCAGGGCACGGCGCAGTCGCTCCACCGCCCGGGGTTCACCCTGCAGCTCGGCCTTCACCGGGCCCGACAGGTGCGGTGGCGGCTCCGCCCGCCGGGGCTCGCCATGGGTGGCCGAGGTGTCGAACGTCCCGGTCCACATCGTGGGCCGGGATCCCTCGGCCCTGTGCGGTGCGTCGTCGGCGCAGCGGTCCGACTCGAAGCGCCGGCAGAGTTCGGCGAACAGGCTCCCGGCGTCCTCCGGCGAGCAGTCGCTGACCACCACCTCGACCTCTGGTGCATGCGATAGGGGCGAGTTCACAGCCGTTCCTCTCCTTCGATGGCCGACGCGGGTACCCCACCCCGTGCCTCCCATGCACGACGGTACGGCCGAAGAGGGCGGCCCGCCTGTCGGGGCGCTGTCCGCGATGTGAGCGGTAAGGCCCCTGGTCAGCGCCGTCCGTGAGCTATGTTGAAGGTTCTCGGGACATGAAGGAGGCGGTCCGGTGTCATCGCCGCAGAAGGCACGCGCGCAGGCATCTGCGATCACTGCGGGCAAGACGGCCCCGGAGGCGGGTGCAAGCCCCATGTCCCAGCTCCGGGAGCTGTTCGACGGTCCGAGGCTGTCCCCCGGGCATCGGCGCATCGCCCAGTATCTGATCGAGCACATCACCGAGGCCGCGTTCCTGTCGATCACGGATCTGGCCGAGCGGGTCGGCGTCAGCCAGCCGTCGGTGACGCGTTTCGCCGCGGCCGTCGGCTTCAGCGGTTACCCCGCGCTGCGGGAGAAGCTCCAGTCCATCGCCCTGAGCACGCTGGGCACCCCGAGCGCCCCGGGCACCCTGGCGGAGCACCGCAGCAACGAGCTCCAGGCGGCCGTGGACGCCGAGATCGAGAACCTGGAGAACCTGCGCCGTGACTTCGCCGATCCGGACCAGGTGATCCGCGTCGGGCGGGCGCTGTCGGAGTCGACGCCGCTGACCGTGATGGGCCTGAGGATCTCCGGGTCGCTGGCCGAGTACTTCGCGTACGGGGCCCGGCGCATCCACCCGGACGTGCGGCTGGTGACGCGCGGCGGCACCGTCGCCTACGACGCGCTGCTGCAGTCGCGGGAGGCCGGCGGCACCTGGGTACTGGCCTTCGGAATGCCCCGGCACGCCCAGGAGAGCCTCACGGCCGTGCGGGTGGCGCGCAACGCGGGGCTCAAGGTGGCCCTCATCACCGATCTGGGGCTGGGGCCGCTCGCCGACGAGGCCGACGTCGTCTTCGCCACGGGGACCGGATCACGCCTGGTCTTCGACTCGTACGCCGCTCCGGGTCTGATGGCCGCGGCCCTGCTGCAGGCCATGACCGACGCCGACCCCGAGCGGACGCAGGCCCGCCTCGAGGAGTACGAGCAGATCGCCGACCAGCACCAGTTCTTCCTCAAGGACTGAAGCCCCTGCTGCCGGGCAGTCTCTTGCAGAGCGCCTGCTCTCCGGCACCCCAAGGGCCCTCACAAGCCCGGATCATTCCCCCAAATCTCACCTGAATTTTTTCATGTCCTTGCGTACGCGCCGGTATATATAAATACTTCTTGCGGATCGTGACCCGGACCCCCGGGCCACGCCGTACGGACAACCGGGGCCGTCCGCTCCTACCCAGGGGCTTCGGGTGTCCGGTCGGGTCCCGCCTGCGCGGGCGTCCTTGGCGGCGGCTCCGGCCCTCCCCTAGACCGGAGCCGCCCCCAGAGTTGCCGCACCACCTGAGCCGACGTGACCCGGAAGCGAAGATCATGGCCTTGACGACGTACTCGCCGATCAGCTCGGACTGGCCGTGCCAGGTCAAAACACCCGGCAGTTACGACTGGGAGCGATCGGCGACCAAGTGGCTGCGCGAGCTCGTGCCCGCGCGCTACGCCAGCTACCCCGCCCTGATCCGCCACCCGGTCCTGCTCGCCCGCCACGCGCAGATCCAGGTGCAGAACGAGGTGCGGGTCGCCCGGACCGCGCTGCAGACGGCCCGTGCGGAACTGCCCGGGCTCGGTCTGCCCGAATCCGTCATCGAGCACACCATCAAGCTCTACGCCGCCGAGGTGCTGCAGCTCCAGCACATCGCGCGCAGCGTACGGGCCGTCAGCCAGGCCCTGGTGGAGAGCAGCACCGCCCGCGCCGGCCACTGACGGCGGGCGCACGGGGGCTCCTTCCGCGGCCGTGCGGGGCATTCGGCCACGCGCGGGCACTGTCCACCGCGAAGCCGGGCATCCGTAGGAGAGGACGACTCCTACGGATGCCCGGAGCTGCGCATGGACTCCACGACCTGGACCGTGATCGCCGTTGTCGCGGTCCTCGCCGCGGCCGTGCTCGGCGTGGCGCTCGCCGTGCTGCTGCGGCTGGTCCGCACCCGCCGCGACCTGCGCCGTGCGGGACTGCCGACGGGACCGCGCTGGGTCTTCTGGGGCGCGGTCCTGTATCTGGTGCTGCCCACCGATCTGCTGCCCGATCCCGTCTATCTGGACGACATCGGCGTACTGCTGCTGGCTCTCAGGTCGATGCGCGCCGCAGTACCGGCACGGGAACCCGGGCTCGGCCGCGACGCGTTGTCCGACTGACGGGCGGCGGACCGCGTGGCCGACCGCGTCATGACGACGGTACGGACGAGCGGGCGGCACGATGAACGAGCTGGTTCCCGGGGGCAATCTGCCCCTGCCGGGCGGCACCCTCACACTCGGCGTGCCGGGGCCCTTCGACGTCTCCGCGCTCGTCACGGGCGCCGACGGCAAGGTGCGCGACGACGCGGACTTCGTGTTCTACAACCAGCCGTCCGCGCCCGGTGTCCGGCTGCTTGGCGGGGAACTGACCGTGCATCCGCCCGGGTTGCGGGCCGGCGCGGACCGCGTCACCGTGGTCGTCTGCCCCGCCGACCCGTCCGTGCCCCTGGGTGCCCTGCCCGCTCCCACGCTGCACGTCACCGGCGTGGACGGCCGTGCCGTCGCCCGGTTCAGCCCGCCGCGTCCGCAACGGGAGACCGTCCTGCTGCTGGCCGAGCTGTACCGCCGCGGCACGGGCTGGAAGCTGCGCGCGCTGGGCCAGGGATACACGGACGGACTCGCGGGCGTTGCCCGGGACTTCGGAGTGGAGGTGACGGAGGACGTACCGCCCGCCCGCACGCCCGAGCCGGCACTCGCCCGCGCCCCGGACAGCTTCCTGTCCCTCGTCAACGCCACGCGAACCAGGGCCGGTTCCCCTCCGGTGACGCTGGACGCACGCCTCGCGGCGGCGGCGCACGCCCATGCCGCGGCCATGGCCGATCGCGGTGCCCTCGCCACCGAGAGCGCCGACGGCACATCCGTCCACCAGCGGATCACCAGGGGCGGATACGCGTACCTCACGGTCGGCGAACACCTGGTCTCCGGGCCGCGCACCCCGGCCGAGTTCGTCGAGTACTGCCTGACCGACGAGCGGTCACGCCGCACGCTGTGCGAACCGGCGTTCACCGAGACCGGGGTGGCGTGCGTCGCCGGGCGCCGCCCGGGCGACCTGTACTGGACGGCGCTGTGGGCCCGGCCGTTCACGCCCGCCGGGCTGGTGCGGACGGCCGACGAGGTGATCGCGCTGACCAACGCCGAGCGGGCGGCGGCCGGGCTGCCGCCACTCGCGGCCGATCCCCTGCTCACGGCCGCGGCCCAGGCCCACTGCGCCGACATGGTGGCCCGCGCGTTCTACGCCCACACCTCGCCCGACGGCCGCGAGCCCTGGGACCGCGCGGCCGCCGCCGGCTCCCGCCACCGCGCGGTCGGCGAGAACATCGCCTGCGGCCAGCGCTCCCCCGCCGAGGTAGTGCGCGGCTGGATGGACAGCCCCGGCCACCGCGCCAACATCCTCAAGCCCGCCTTCACCCACATGGGTGTCGGCTTCGCGGGCGGCGGCCGGGCCGGCACGTACTGGACGCAGCTGTTCGGCGGCTGATGTCGTCAACTCCCCCAGTTCCGCGGCATCTTCTTCCGTGTTGATGCAACCTGACCGCTGCTCGGGAGCGTACAGATGGTGCCGTCGCCCGCATCCGTGGCGCGGTCCGTGCCGGAGTCCGGCACCGGAAGATGGAAAGTGGGAGAGAAGAGCTTGATGGTCTCAGCAACGGTGGGCAAGGGTACGGCGCTCGGCGCGGCCCTGCTGTCCCTCCTGGCGGTGCCCGCACACGCCGCCGTCCCCGGCGCCGCCACCACGACGGCCACGGCCGGTCGACTGCCGGCGCCCGACATGGCCGGACTCGACGGCGTGCTGCGCACGGCCCTGTCGCAGGGCGCTCCGGGCGCGATGGCGCGGATCGACGACAACGGCACGATGTACACGGCGGCCGAGGGCGTCGCCGACACCTCCACCGGACGGGCCATCAGCGCCGCGGACCGCTTCCGGGTCGGCAGCGTCACCAAGAGCTTCTCCAGCGTCGTCCTGCTGCAA
This sequence comes from Streptomyces sp. TP-A0356, assembly GCF_001417775.1. GTDB lineage: Bacteria > Actinomycetota > Actinomycetes > Streptomycetales > Streptomycetaceae > Streptomyces. Next base: position 268,670 of record NZ_BBZJ01000012.1, read on the forward strand.
CTCGTCGACGAGGGCAAGCTGGACCTGGACGCGTCGGTGAACTCGTACCTGCCCGGGCTGCTGCCCGACGACGCCATCACGGTGCGGCACGTGCTGAGCCACCGCAGCGGTCTGTACGACTACACCAACGACATGTTCGCGCAGACCGTGCCCGGCTTCGAGGCGGTGCGCAACAAGGTCTTCACCTATCGGCAGTTGGTGAACCTGTCGCTGCAGAAGCCCCGCACCAACGCGCCGGGGGCGGCGTACGCGTACTCGAACACCAACTTCGTCATCGCGGGCATGCTCATCGAGACGCTGACGGGCCATTCGGTGCGGACCGAGTACACGAACCGGATCATCAAGCCGCTGGGGTTGCGCGACACCTTCTACGTGCACCCGGCCACCGCGATCCCGGGATCGCACGCCCATGGCTATCTGACCCCGGACCAGGCCGGTTCGGCGCTGGTCGACTCGACCGAGCAAACCGTGTCCTGGGCGCAGAGCGCGGGCGCGATGATCTCCAGCACCCGCGATCTGGACACGTTCTTCTCGGCTCTGGTGCGCGGAAGGCTCATCTCCGCCACGCGGTTGGCGCAGATGGAGCAGTGGGCGCCGGTCAACAGCACCCAGGGCTACGGGCTCGGACTGCGCCGGCGTGACCTGTCGTGCGGCATCTCGGTGGTGGGTCACACGGGCACCGTGCAGGGGTACTACACCTACTCGTTCACCTCGCAGGACGGCAGGCGCAGCGTCACGGCGCTCGCCAACACCTCCAACAACGCCTCGGTGCTCGGCACCATGGCCCGGACCCTGGAGTCCGCCTTCTGCGGCACGAAGGCGACCAGGGCCGCGAGCCACGGCGCGGCACCGGCCGAACGCCACGAGGACATCGCACCGGCCATCACCCGCGACTGACCCGCAGGTGCGGCCGGGACCGGGCCCCGGCCGCACCATCGCGGGGGGGCGGTCGGCGGGGTGAGTGAGGGTCGGGCGCCTTGAGTCGGGAGGGCCATCGCGCACCGGAGGCGAGGCTCAGGCCCGTCGCCGACCCCGGGCGCGGTCGGCTCAGCTGGACTCGCGGACCACCAGTCGGCACGGCACCGTGTGCACTCCCGGGGCCGGTCGGGTGTCGATGGCGTCCAACAGCCGTAGCGCGGCGATCCTGCCGATCTCGGCGAGGTTCATGTCGATGGTCGTCAGGGGCGGCCGGGGGTCGGTCCGGCGTCCGGTGACGGGAGGTCGCGCAAGCCACCGCTGCTCACCGTGCCGACCGGCACGGTGAGCGGCACCGCGCGGGATCGCTCCTGGAGTCAGCCCTCCGTGGCCGCCGGATGGTTCGGACGCCGGTGCGGCGGCTGGTCCGGGGCAGGGCGGGGCTTGAGCGGTGGAATGTCCCGGGTGTGCGGCTTGTCCGGGTCGAGCGTTACCGGCCCGCCGTGGTGATGGATCGTCAGCGGCTTGCCGGTCACAAGGGTGTACGTGGCGGAAGTGCGCCCGATCTCCACGCGCAGCCGACCGCCGAGCAGTTCGAGCGTGAACGCGAGGCGCCCGAACCTCTCCGGCAGCCGCGGCGCGAACTCGATCCTCCCCCCGTGGTGGCGCAGGCCGCCGAAGCCCGCGACGAGCGCCATCCAGGTACCCGCAAGGGACGCGATGTGCAGGCCGTCGCGGGTGTTGTGCTCCAGGTCCTGCAGATCCATCAGCGCGGCCTCGTGCAGATAGTCGTACGCGAGCGCGAGATGGCCCGTCTCGGCCGCCATGACGGCCTGACAGCACGCGGACAGGGACGAGTCGCGCACGGTCAGAGGCTCGTAGTAGGCGAAGTTTCGTGCCTTGTGCTCCGCGTCGAAGAAGGGACTGCAGGTGTACATCGCCAGCACCAGGTCCGCCTGCTTGACCACCTGCTTGCGGTACAGGTCGAAGTACGGGAAGTGCAGCAGCAGCGGATACTGGTCGGGGCGGGTGGCGGCGAAGTTCCAGCGCTGGTAGCGGGTGAATCCGGCGTGCTGTTCGTGCACGCCCAGTTCCTGGTTGTACGGCACGTACATCGCCTCGGCCGCGTCCCGCCAGGCCGCGCTCTCCTCCTCGTCGACGCCCAACTCCTCGGCCCGGCGCGGATGGCGCTCCACGGCGTCGGCGGCGGCCAGCAGGTTCGCACGCGCCATCAGGTTCGTGTACGTGTTGTCGTCGGCGACCGCGCTGTACTCGTCCGGGCCCGTCACCCCGTCGATGTGGAACGTGCCGTGGTGGTCGTGGTGGCCGAGCGACCGCCACAACCGGGCCGTCTCCACCAGCAACTCGACCCCGGTGTCGCGTTCGAAGCTGTCGTCGCCCGTGGCGGCCGTGTAGCGGACCACGGCGTCGGCGATGTCGGCGTTCACATGGAACGCGGCGGTGCCGGCCGGCCAGTACGCCGAACCCTCCGAGCCCTCGATGGTCCGCCAGGGGAACGCGGCGCCGCGCAGCCCGAGCTGCACGGCCCGTTCCCGCGCCGCGGGCAGCGTGTTCTGCCGCCACCGCAGCGCCTCGGCAACCGAGTCGGGCGAGGTGTAGGTGAGCAGGGGCAGCACGAACATCTCGGTGTCCCAGAAGGCGTGGCCGTCGTAGCCGGAGCCCGTCAGTCCCTTGGCCGGGATGGCGCGCTGTTCGGCGCGGGCCCCGGCCTGCAGGACGTGGAAGAGGGCGAAGCGGACCGCCTGCTGGATCTGCTCGTCACCGTCGACCTCGACGTCCGAACGGGCCCAGAACTCGTCGAGGAACTTCCGCTGCTCGGCGGCCAGTCCGGACCAGCCCACACTGGTGGCGGCGGCCAGCGCCGCGTCCACCTGGTCGCTGATCGCGGGCAGCGAGCGCGTGCCTGACCAGCCGTAGGAGACGAACTTCTCCACGCGCAGCCGCTCTCCCTGGCCCAGCGCGGAGGCGACGGTGAGACGGGCGAGGTCGGCGGTCGCCTCCGACTCGGTCGTGGTCGGCTCGGGACCGGAGACGACGTGGTCGGCGGCGGCGCCGACCCTGAGGCCGCTCCTGCGGGTGCGGTGCACCAGCCGCAGCCGGCCACTCTTCGCGAAGTGCTCCTCCGCCTCCAGCGGTGACTCCAGGACGATGGCGGTACGCGGATCGCCGTCGCGGCCCGGCAGTTGCTCGTTGGCGACCAGCTCCGACTGGACGACGATCCGCGCCGGGCCGTCGACGGCCTCGACCTCGTAGGCGACCGCGGCGATGGCGCGCTGGGTGAAGGAGACCAGCCGGGTGGAGCGCACCCGGACCGTCGTACCGGCCGGTGAGGTCCATTCGCAGGTCCGGGTGAGCAGTCCGGTGCGCAGGTCGAGGACGCGTTCGTGGGAGCGCAGCCGGCCGTAGCGCAGGTCGAAGGGCTCATCGTCCACGAGCAGCCGGATGATCTTGCCGTTGGTGACGTTGATGACGGTCTGACCGGACTCCGGATAGCCGTATCCCGCCTCCGCGTAGGGCAGCGGATGCAGCTCGTGGACGCCGTTGAGGTAGGAGCCGGGCAGTCCGTGCGGCTCCCCCTCGTCGAGGTTGCCGCGCCAGCCGACGTGCCCGTTGGACAACGCGAACACGGACTCGCTCTGCGGCAGCACATCCAGATGGAGCCCTCGCTCGCGCAGCACCCAGGGCTCGACGGCGTACGACGTGTGCGTGATCACGGGCGCTCCCCCGGCTCCCCCAGCTCCGCCAGGTCCCGTACGACGATGTCGGCGCCGTGAGCGCGCAGCGCGTCCGCCTGTCCCACCCGGTCCACGCCGACGACGTACCCGAAGTGGCCCGAGCGCCCGGCGTCCATGCCCGCCAGCGCGTCCTCGAACACGGCGGCGGCCTTGGCCTCGACGCCGAGGTCCTGGGCGGCGGCGAGGAAGGTGTCGGGGCGCGGTTTGCCGGGCAGATGGCGCTGCGCCGCGACGACTCCGTCGATGCGGACGTCGAAGAGGTGCTCCGCGCCGATCGACTTGAGCACGTCCCGGCAGTTGGCGCTGGAGGACACGACGGCCGTGCGCAGACCCTCGGCGCGCGCGGCCTCGACGTACCGGATCGTGCCGTCGTACGCCTCCACGCCGCGGGTCCGGATCAGCTCCAGGAGCAGGGCGTTCTTGCGGTTGCCGAGGCCGTGGACGGTCCCCCGGTCCGGCGGGTCGTCGGGGTCGCCCTCGGGCAGTTGGATGCCGCGGGAGCCGAGGAAGGTCCGTACGCCGTCGGCGCGGGGGCGTCCGTCGACGTACTCGTCGTAGTCGGAGACCTCGTCGAAGGGGCGGTAGCCGTCCCCGTCCCGCTGCCGCAGGAAGTCGTCGAAGGTCTGCTTCCACGCGGCCGCGTGCACGACGGCCGTCTTGGTGATGACCCCGTCGAGGTCGAAGAGGCAGGCCTGGATGCCGTCCGGAAGACCGAGCTTCGTCATAGGAGCCACTTTCCCCGAAGAACGCCGCACAGAGGGTGGCGAGTGCCACATTCGGTTGCCGGCACACCTCCGGGGACGGGGCGGGGCCGTGGAGGTCGTGGCGAGGCGGGAGCGTCAGGACCGTCTGACCGGTGTGCCGGTGTGGCCGCGGCCCAGTGCGTGCAGGTGTTCGAGGGCATCCACGACGACCGTGCGGTGGTACCAGGCGAGCCACTCGCCCGCCTCGACGCCGAGGACGTCCAGGGCCTTGGTCTGGGCCGTCGTCAGTCCGTCGAGCGGGCGCTCCAGATGAGCCGACACCATGCCCACGCACACGCCGGACGCGGTGGTCAGCGGCACGCTGTGGCAGGCGCGGCTGCCGGCCCGCAGGATGGCCTCGCGCGCGGGTTCGGTGAACAACGGGTCCTTCGCGACGTCCTGGACGGTGACCTGGGCGACATTGCGAGCGGCCAACGCGCACGCGGTGCCGCCCTCCCCGACGTGCTCGAAGAAGTCGATGAACTCGGGAGTGAGTCCGATGTGCTTCTCCATGCGCAGACCGCCCGCCGCGCGGTCGACCGTCTGGACGTCGCCCATGCCCGCCTCGACGACCGTGAGGGTCTGGCTGAGCACGGCGCTCAGCAGGGCGCCCCGGTCGCGGCGCCCGACCCGGCCCTCCCGGTCGAAGGTCAGCGGGGGCTCGGCCTGGCGGACCCGCCGCGGAAACCACAGAGGTGCGCGAGCCTCCGGGCGCGGGGCGGCCAGCAGGGCGCCCGCCAGGGTGCGCAGTTTGACGTTGTGCTGCTGGGACGCGCGCTGGAGCAGGGCGAAAGCGCTCTCGGCGTCCGGCAGCGCGTAGCGTTCCCGCAGTATGCCCTGAGCCTGGGAGATCAGCGGATGGGCACGCATCCGGGCCCGCAGTTGCCGGACCTCGGCGCGCAACCGCTCCAGTTCCGCGTCCTCGCCGTGCTCTTCCGGTCGCGTATCGCTGTACGAGGCCATGGCCCCTTTCCCTTGCTCTCGGACGGCGCGCCCGGTGCGGGCGGCCCTGTTCTCGCGCCTTCCCCGCGCGGCGTCCCACACGCGGGCCGCCCGGCCGACTGTGAGGGGGAACACCGGCGCCGGTGGGTGACGACCCCGGGATCCGCCCTCCGGTCTCGCGCTCCGCCAGGGCCTCTGGTCCAATGGCGAGGACCGGCCCGCGGCACAGGGCCACCGCCCGACCACCGGCAGCAGCGAGCGACACACTCACCATGACCTTCGACGACCTCCTCCAGCGCGCCGCGTCCCTGGCGCGTCCCGGCCACCGTGCGATCCTCGGCATCACGGGCAGCCCGGGAGCGGGCAAGACGACCCTCGCCGAACGCGTGGTCCGCGAGCTGAACGGCGACGGGCCGCCGTGGGTGGCGCACGTCCCCATGGACGGCTTCCACCTGGCCGATGTCGAGCTGGACCGTCTGGGCCGCCGCGACCGCAAGGGCGCGCCCGACACGTTCGACGCGGCCGGGTACGCGGCACTGCTGCGGCGCCTGCACGAGGAGCACGAGGAGATCGTGTACGCGCCGGGCTTCGAGCGGGTACTGGAACAGCCTCTCGCGGGGGCGATCCCGGTGCCGCCGACGGCCGGGCTGGTGGTGACGGAGGGCAACTACCTGCTGCTGGAGTCGGGGGCGTGGGCGCGCGTGCGGGCGCAGCTGGACGAGGTGTGGTTCTGCGAGCTCGACGAGCAGGAGCGCATCCGGCGCCTGGTGGACCGCCATGAGGAGTTCGGCAAGGACCAGGACTCGGCGGTGGCATGGGTGCTGGGCACGGACCAGCGCAACGCGGACCTGGTCGCGACGACACGGGAGCGCGCCGACCTGCTCGTGCCGGGCACGGCCCTGCCGGAGCCATTGACCCCGCCCCTGAGCTGATGCCAGGTTCCCGCTGAGTTCGCCCTGTCGCCCCGCCCGCTGCCCGCAGATCACCCCTGCAGCGTCAGCACGGGCTCGCCGTTCGCGTCGCCCGCGGGGGAGCCGATCGTGGCCGTGAACGCCTCCGTGCGTACGACCAGCCCCTCTCCGGTGCGGTCGAAGACCGGTGCGAAGGGTCCACGGGGGCCGTACCGCACGGCGAAGACGTGCAGGTCCTCCGGCGCGCCCGGCGCCGGATCCGCCTCCAGCGCCGTGGAGGCGACCAGGTGGCGCCAGCCCTCGTCCGGGTTGCCGTAGCCGCGCGGGTCGGCGGCGAGGGAGAAGGCGGCCTGTTCCTGGGTGGTCTCCGAGCGGGCGTCGAAGTGATCGGTGCGCTGTGCCTGCGGGTGTGTAAGACGCAGGGTGCCGGCGGATGCCACCGCGGCCTCGGCCGTCCTGCGCACCCGGTCGCCGTCGTCCGCGGCGTACGGCAGTCCGGCCAGCAGGTACGGCGTGCCGTCGAGCCGTTCCAGGGCGACCGTGACCCACAGGCTCGTGCCGTCGGTGACGTACAGGGACTGCACGTGCCGCAGCAGGTGGTCGCGACCGACGACCGGCTTGGTGACCAGCTTCGCCGCGAGCGCGCGTGCGCGGAGGTCGCGTACCCGGACCTCGCCCATGGGCCGGCACAGCAGGAAGCCGTCGGTGACCGGGCCGAAGCCGTGCTGGCGGTTGACCGCGGCGGGCAGGTAATAGGTGCCTGCGGCCTCGACCAGCGACGGGGTCATCCGGTGGTCGAAGGCCACCGACACCGTGCCCGCGCGCAGCTGGTGACGGACCGGGGTCGCCGACGGCGCCCGGTGCCAGCGCGTGCCGTCCTGGATCTGCCAGACCAGCATGAAGGCGAAGTGGCCGTCGATGCCCCGGTCCCGCTGGGCCGCGTGCCGCGCCCAGCGGGTGTCTCCCCGGTAACGGCCCAGATCCGAGCCGATACGCCGGCTGAAGTAGCGCAGGCCCACCACGGCCTCGAAGCCGCAGTGTTGTTCGCTGTAGCGCGGACCGCCGTTGTCGAAGCCGCCGTTCGTCAGGCGCGCGTCGATGTAACGGGCGAGCACGTCCCCGTCCTCGGCGAAGACCTCCTCGCCGCTGACCCGGTGCGCCTGGGCGAGGAAGGACAGGGAGATCGGGCCGTAGTTGTTGTCGTACGCGCCACCGTGCTCGGGCGGCAGCAGCGCGCCCCGGTCCCGTACCCGGTGGGCGCGGATCTCGTCGGCGTACAGACGCATCGCCCGTGCGCGAACCAGCTCCGCCTGCTCGGGCGGGAGATGGCGGGCCAGCATCAGGCCGCCGACCACGCAGCCGATCGCCTGGTTGCCCGCCTCCTGCGGGTTGAAGAAGGTCGCCTCGGTCAGCCAGCGCCAGTAGCCGCCTGCCAACTCGAACAGTTCCTCGCGGAGTTCGCCGGTGATGAGCCCGTCCGCAGCGTCGAGGACGTTGACCGCCTGCAGCAGCGCCCAGACCGTGCTCGGCCAGTCGCCGATGGGGTGCGCACCGGCTTCCAGCACATAACGCGCGTACGGAAGAGCGGAGTTGCGGACCCGCAGGTTCGGATAGCCCGGGTTGTCCTCGACGTACACCCGCTCGCGCAGATGGAAGGCCAGGCTGCGGCGCACCACCTCGGGCAGCCGTGGGTCCTTGCCGCGCTGCCAGGCGAGGGCCAGCAGGGAGGTGATACCGAGCGAGGTGTCGCCTATGTCGTACAAGGCGGCGGCGTGTTCGAGGTTGCCTTCCCGGGTGAGGCGCGCCAGGGCCTGCTCGGTGATGTCCGCCAGGACGGCGTCGTAGGCCTCCGGGGTGTCCGCCAGGTTGTGCAACGGGCCGCGCTGGTGAGGGAGATGCACGTCGGGTCAGCCCTTCCCGTGCTCAGAAAGCGCTTGTGCGGACATTGGCAGAAGCGGACTCGGCCCGTCAACGCTTCACCGGAATCCGGGCGGTCACGGTTTGACGTCGTCGTAGCGGGCAGCACGGTGCTGTCCCAGCCCTGGCACCGGCCCGTTCACCCTGCTGGACGGCTTGGAGCAGTGGGGGCGGCTGGATCTGTTCGCCGCGGCGGACGGTTACGGCTCTTTCGACACGGATGTGCACGTCACGCTGAACGCGGCCGACGGGGGCTTCGGCGCGGCGGACAGTTGGCGCAACGACATCGGGGGCTGCGGTGGGCTGACCAAGGACGGCACCGGGACGCTGACCCTGACCGGTGCCAACCGGCGGGTGGCACGGTCGTCGAGGCCGGCACCCTGGTCGCCGCCTCGCGGAGCGCGCTGGGCCACGGTGAGGTGCGGGTGTCGGGCGGGACGCTGCGTACGACCGGCACCGTCCGGGTGCGCGGCTCCTGCACGCATGCGGCCGGAGCGGCCCTGGACGTCACGCTGCGGGCGGGGCACCAGGCGGCGCTGACGGTCCGGGGCCGCGCGGTGCTCGACCGTGAGAGCGTGCTGACGCTGCGACTGGACGAGGACCGGCCGCCGACGGCGGGGACCACGGTCCCGGTGATCGGGACACGGTCGCTGCACGGGCAGTTCGGGCGGGTCACGGTGGCGTCGGACGCGTACAGGGCGGTGCCGGTGTACACCGCGGAGGGACCGGCCGTACGGCTGCTGAAACGGTAGCCCCTGATGCACGGTGACGGGCGTGTCGCGCGAGGGGGCACGCGACACGCCCGTACCGCTGGGCGGACACGGAACCGTACGGCTCAGGGTGAGCGGCCGCCGTACGCATGCCCGTGTCCGCCCCCGCACCCGCTAGAGCGTGGTGCGGGACTCGAGGTCGCGGCGGGTGTCGTCGCCGTAGACGCCGGTCTCGTCGCCGCGGATGCCGTACCAGAGCTGGAAGCGGGCGACGGCGGCGGCGAGCGTGGCGTCGTAGCGGCCGTCGGTGGAGCCGTGGGCGTAGACGTCGGGGATGCGCAGCAGGCGTCTCTGGAGCTCGGTCACCTGGGGTCCGCTGTCCCCCTCGCGCAGCGTGCCGGGTCCGTCGGGGTCGGCGCTCCGCTGCCGGGCGGGGGCGCCGGCGGAGGGCGGCGGGGCGGCCGAGCGGTGCGAGGAACCCTCGCCCCCGGTGCCGGGCAGGACCAGCGCGGCGCCGAATCCGATGAGGGCGGCGGCGGTCAAGCCCAGCGTGATGACCGCGCGGCGCGGGGTGAGGCCGTCGTCGACGAGCCGTTCGCGGCGCCTCTGGGCGTCAGGGCCACGGCGGTCGCGGGCGGGCGGCACGGGCGACAGCTCCTCGGTGGCGTCCTCGGCGGTCGTCGGCGCCACATGGACGACGATCGGTTCGTAGACGGGCTCCGGCGGCCGGCTCTCGCGCTCGCGGAGCTCCCTCACCAGTTCGGCCAGCGCCTCCGTGCGACGGCGACGCACGACGTACGTGGGTTCCAGCACCGGGCGCCGCACCGGCTGCACCTGTTCGGGCGGTGTCGACACACTGCTCTCCTTCCGTGCCCGAGGTCTCCCGCCGTCCCCGGGGAGTGATACGGAAACGCCCGCCGACCGGTTCACCGGGAACCCACGGTCGCCGCGGGAACCGGCCGCGACGCGGGCTCGCCGAAGAGCGCTTGCCCTGGCGACCCATACCCCCTAGGGGTATAGTCGACGCCGGACCGACAGGGAGAGAGCACCGCATGTGGCATGCGATCGGACACGCGCTGTCCATCACCGCGTCGATGACCTGGGAGATCACCTGGGCGCTGATCCTCGGGTTCACCCTGTCCGCCGTGGTGCAGGCGTTGGTGCGCCGGTCGACGGTGGTACGGCTGCTGGGTGACGACCGGCCACGGACGCTCGCCCTCGCCGCGGGCCTCGGCGCGGCATCCTCCTCGTGCTCGTACGCGGCGGTCGCCCTCGCGCGCTCCCTGTTCCGCAAGGGCGCCGACTTCACGGCGGCAATGGCGTTCGAGATCGCCTCGACCAATCTGGTGATCGAACTGGGGGTGATCCTGACCCTGTTGATGGGCTGGCAGTTCACCGTCGCCGAGTTCGTCGGCGGGCCGATGATGATCATCGTTCTCGCCGTGCTCTTCCGTGTGTTCCTGCGCGAGCGACTGCTGCGCGAGGCCCGCGAGCAGGCCGAGCGGGGTCTTGCCGGGTCGATGGAGGGCCACGCGGCGATGGACATGTCCGTGCAGGGCGAGGGCCGTTTCGTCCGTCGGCTGTTCTCCCGGGACGGCCTGACCGCCGTGTCGCACATCTTCGTCATGGAGTGGGCGGCGATCCTGCGCGACCTGGTGGCCGGTCTGCTGATCGCGGGCGCGATCGCCGCCTGGGTGCCGGACGACTTCTGGCGCACCTTCTTCCTGTGGGGCCATCCGCTCGCGGCCAAGCTGATCGGGCCGCTGGTCGGACCGGTCGTGGCGATCGCGACCTTCGTCTGCTCGATCGGGAACGTGCCGCTGGCTGTGGTGCTGTGGAAGGGCGGCATCAGCTTCGGCGGAGTGATCGCCTTCATCTACGCGGACCTGCTGATCCTGCCGATCCTGAACATCTACCGGAAGTACTACGGCACACGCATGGCCGCGTTCCTGCTCGTCACCTTCTACGCGGCGATCGTGGTCGCCGGGTACGTGGTCGAGTTCCTCTTCGGCGGGCTGGGCCTGATCCCCGGCCAGGCCGCCGCCCGGATCCCCGAGGAGGGCGTCACCTGGAACTACACGACCTGGCTCAACATCGCGTTCCTGATGGCGGCCGCCGCCCTGGTCGTCCGTTTCCTGCGCACCGGCGGCCTCGCCATGCTGCGCATGATGGGCGGATCGCCCGATCACTCCGAACACGAGCCCGCCGCGGCGCACGAGGGTCATCACCACTGATCGACGCCGCATCCCGCGCGGATCGGAGCGATCTCCGTACAATTTGAGGCCGAACGACCGAACGACCGAACGACCGAGCGGCCGGACGAGCCGTCCGGTTCCGGCGAGCAGACCGAAGGAGCGCCCGTGCCCGGCCAGCGATCCATCACCGAAGCCGAGAGACTCGCCGCGGCGAAGCTCGGTGGCATTCCGGTCCGCCGGGACCAAATGGCAGCCGTGGCCAACATCTACCGGGCCGCGTCGGCGGTGCGCCAGCACCTGGAGAACTCCGTGCTGCGGGAGTCGGACCTCACCTGGACGGCGTTCGTCGTCCTGTGGGTGGTGTGGGTGTGGGGCGAGTCGGAGACCCGGCACGTGGCCGAGGAGGCAGGGATCTCCAAGGGGACGCTCACGGGGGTGGCGCGCACGCTGGAGTCCCGGGGGCTGGTGCGGCGCGCCGACCACCCCTCCGACGGCAGACTGGTCCTGCTCGGCCTCACCGACAAGGGTGAGGAGCTGATGCAGCGAGTGTTTCCGGCGTTCAACGAGGAAGAGGCCTTCGTGACGGGGCAGTTGAGCGACGCCGAGTGCCGCGACCTCGCCGAGGGGCTGCGGCGCGTCGTACTCCAGGTGGAGGAGCACGGCGAGGAACGCCGCCGTGCCCTGCTGAACGGCGCACAGCCGGCGCCGCGACGCAGCGGCCGTCGCCCCAGGCCGTGACGGCGTGGGTTGCACGCACCGGCGTGGCTGACGGCGCTCATCGCGGGCAGCGCGAGCGGGACGCCGCGCGGCAGTCCGGGCGGCCAATCGTGCGCGGGGCGCCGGTACGGGCCTAACGACCGTACCGGCGCCCCGATGCCCGGAAGGGGCCGTCAGGACAACTGGCCGTTGTAGTCCGGCAGCTTGAAGGTGCGCTCGGCGTGACCGCCCAGCAGGTCCGAGTCGTTGTTGCCGACGTTCGCGATGATCGTGTAGCCCCCCGCCTCGATCTCCGCGCGCTTGCCGGTCTTGTACGCGCTGACCTGGCCGAACAGATCCGGCAGGTCACGCACGTACAGGCCGTCGACCGGGTAGCCCACGGCCTTGAGGTTCCACTCCGTCACTTCCTCGATGATGCCGGGGCGCGCGGTGACGAAGAAGACGGCGACCCCACGGGACTTCGCGTACTCGGCCAGCTCCAGGGAGGGCTGCACCGCCGGGGTGGGCAGCTGGTACCAGGGGTGGAAGTACGTCTCCAGCGTGGTGTTGTCGATGTCGAAGACGATCGCCTGCTTCTGCCCGGCGGCGTTCTCGGTGCGCTGCCTGACGTACGGCACCGCCTGGTCGATGACCGCCTTCACATCCGCCTGCCAGGTGGCGTAGTCGACACCGGAGGTCTGCGCCGCCGCCACGCTCGCGGTGGTCTCGGCGGGAGCCGCGGAGGCGGTCTGCGCGGCGGTCACCGTGCCGCCCACGGCCAGCGCCACGACCGCCGAGACCGCCCCGATCCGGCGCCCCACACCACGTCCTGTCATGCCCGTCCCTTCCCTCTGTCAACTCGCTTCCATGCGGCGACAGTTCCTCGACGATCGCCACGCGTTCGACATGTTCACGTCCAAGGATGGACGACAGGCCACGGAAGAGTTACTGATCGGTAGACAGTTACTCGCGAGTACGACGGAATCGGCGGCGCTCACCCCCGCAGCAGGGCCAGGAACCGCCGTGCGAAGAGGTAGGCGTCCCCCGGCCAGCGGGCCGACAGATAGCGGCCGTCCTGCACCACGAACGCGTGCGTGTCGTCGGTGGCGGTGCCGCGCCTGGTGAGCTCCCGGGGCCCGCGCTCGAACTGCGCGCCCGGGTCGTCGAGCCCCGAGCGGACCTCGTCCTCCACATACGCCGGATAGGTGCGGTAGTAGCGGCCGAGGCGCCAGGCCGTGGTGAGGTAGGCGGTGCGTTCCATGTACTTCGGCAGACAGGTCGTGCGGCGGTCGGCCAGCAGGCTACGGCCGGTGGCCTCGTCCCGGGTCCGGGCCGGCACCAGGACGCCGTGGCAGATCGCGCCGACCGGCCGATCGAGCGCCCAGAACCGCGCGACCTGCCGCCGCAGCGCCTCGGAGCCCAGGTACTGGCGCATGCCGGGCGCGTGTCCGCCCGGCAGAAGCAGCCCGTCGTACTCCCTGACGTCGACGTCCGCCCAGGACACCGTGGCCGCGAACTCCGGTGCCGTCGTGAGCTGTTCGTAGAACCGTCTGGGTTCCGGCTCGGCTCCCAGCCGGCCGAACAGCACTCCGGTCAGCAGGCGGGGGTCGGCGGCGGGCCGGGTGCCGGCCCGCTCGGTGGCGAGGACCACCTCGTGCCCCGCATCGGTCAGCAGCCTCCAGGGCACCGCGACCTCGGTGACGTCGAAGTCACGGTCGGGCACCGGCATCAGCACACGCATGGCGGCCATCATGGCAGTCGGTCTCGTGTCCATGGCAGTGGTGTCCTGTGCCGAAGACGGTTCATCGGCCCTCGGGTGCGGGATGATCCTCATGCGACACGAGGCAGGGGGCGAGACGGTGACCTGGAAGCGCGGGAGTGCGGTCCGTACGCAGTCGGCGGGATGCCTGCTGGAAGTGGCCTGCGACGAGTCCGGATCGGACGGCGAGAACCTCACCAGCGGGAACACCGATGTCTTCGCGCACGCCAGTGTGCATCTGCCCCTCACCTCGGCGGCCGCGCACCTCCAGGAGATCCGTGACCGGATCCGCTCTCCCGCGGAGGAGTACAAGGCCACCCATCTACTGCGGGAGAAGCACCGCGCGGTGCTGGAGTGGCTGCTCGGCGCATCGGGGCCGCTGCACGGGCACGCGCACGTCGTGCTGGTCGAGAAGGCGTTCTTCGTCGTCGACCGCGTGGTGGACCTGCTGCTCGGTGGTCCGGAGCCTGCCCTCGTCCTCTTCCACGCGGGCCGCGACCGCTTCGGCGACGAGCCGTGGCTGCGCTTCCTGGAGGCGGCCAACGATCTGCTGCGCGTCAGGAGCACCGCGGATCCGGGAGCACCCGTCGACTCCTTCTTCCGGGCGGTGGACGCGCTGCACCGGGCGCACCCGCACGGTGACGTGGGCGAGATCCTGGCGCTGCTCGGTCGGGCGGACGACCGGGCCCGTTCCCATCGGGCACGGATCGGCGAGAGTCCGGCGGTGGTTCCCGTACTGAACCCCCTGATGCCGGCGATCGTCCGCACCGCGGCGTACTGGAGTACGGCCGGACACCCCGTCTCGCTCGTCCACGACGAGCAGAACATGCTCACCGCGCAGCGCATCGCCTGGATCACGGAGACGGCCGGGCTCACGGGACTCCGGCTGGTCGACTCCCGGCGCGATCCGCGGGTTCAGCTCGCCGACTTCCTCGCCGGCATCGCCCGGAAGATCGCCTCGGACGAGCTGAACGGACACGGCGACCCCACGCTCACCGTGCTGTTGCGGCCGTACGTGGACCGGGACTTGCTGTGGGGCGACGAGCGCAGTGGCGCGCTGCTCGGGGGCTCCTCGCCATCGCCGACGAGGTGAGTCGCGCGGCTCGCCGGTGAACACCGGGGCGCGGGCGCACGTATGGAGGGAGGGCGCTCGACGACCGGAGCGCCTCGCGGTGGTGAATCCGTGCTGTTCGGTGTCCGGGAGCCATGAATGAGGCATGCACGACGACGGATCGTCCGGCGGGGAGCGCGCTTCGCGGCCGTCGGCGGACTGCTCCTGGGGGGCCTGATGGTCACCCAGGCCCTGGCGAGCGAACCGTCCGGCGCTCAGACTCCCGACGGCACGTCCGCTCAGTCCGCCGCAGGGACCGGTTCCGACCTGGTGTCACGGCTCGGCACCTCGCGTACGGCCGGCAGCTGGGTCGCTTCCGACGGAAGACCCGTCGTCGCCGTGACCGACCAGGCCGCGGCCGCCCGGGTGACGGCCACCGGGGCGCGGGCCAAGGTGGTGCGTCACAGCATGGACCAGCTCAAGTCGGCCACACGGAGCCTGGGTTCGGGGCCCAAGGTGGCGGGCACCGCCTGGGCCGTGGACTACCGGACCAACGAAGTGGTGGTACAGGCGGACAGCACCGTCTCCGCCTCCGACTGGTCCCGGATGACGAAACTCGCCCACGGCATCGGGGACTTCGTACGGATGGAGCGCGCTCAGGGGAGGTTCACGACCCGGGTGAACGGCGCCCAGCCCCTCTTCTCGGTCAGCGGCCGCTGTTCGGCGGGCTTCAACGTGACCAACGGGCAGAGCGAGTTCATCCTCACCGCCGGACACTGCGGGCCCGGCGGCACGCTCTGGTTCTCCGACAACACGGGCCGGGGACGGCTGGGCCAGACGGTCACGTCGGAGTTCCCCGGCAGCGGCGACTTCTCGCTCATCCGGTACGAGAGCGGGCAGGAGACCGCCGGTGCCAATGTCGTGGCAATCGGAGGCGGGCGCGGTGTGCGCATCACGGCGGCCGGGGATCCGGTCGTCGGCGAGAAGGTCTTCCGCAGCGGCAGCACCAGCGGTCTGCACGACGGCGAGGTCACGGCCCTCGACGCGACGGTGAACTATCCCGAGGGCTCGGTGACCGGCCTCATCCAGACCACGGTGTGCGCCGAGCCGGGCGACAGCGGCGGCCCGCTGTTCTCCGAGGGCATCGCGCTCGGGGTGACGTCGGGCGGCAGCGGGAACTGCCAGGCGGGCGGTACGACGTTCTTCCAGCCGGTGACGAAGGCGATGTCGGCGCTCGGGGTCCGGCTGGCGGGGCAGGCGTCGGCCGGTGCCACCGCCGGGGCCTCCGCGGCCCCCGCACCGTCCACCTCGGCCTCCCAGGGTGCGGTCATCGCACCCGGGTCGGCCGCCCCGGGGTCCGCGGCTCCCGGCGCGGTCCAGCAGGTGGGCGCGGCCGGGACCTCGGACGGCTTCCTGTCACGGCTCACCGACCCGCGGAACGTCGGGCCGGGCCTGCTGGTCATCGGGGGCAGCCTGATCGCCCTGGTGGCCACCCGCTACATCCGCACGGAACAGGAACGCAACGCGTACCGCCGGGCCTACTCCGGGACGTGGGGCTGAGCCCCGCTCGGGGCGCGCACGAGCGGACGGCCCGGCCGACGGAGAAGATCACCGGTCGCCGTCAAGGACGGCCACGACCAGCGGCGGCCGGGCGAACCCTCACGCCGCTTTCGTCGGGCCCGGAGCAGCCGCCGCCCATTCCAGGACGAGCCGCTGGTACTCCCGCCGCTCCTCCATGCTCAGCATCCCGCCGCTCCGGAACCACAGGGCCCGGATCTCCTCGTTGACCTCGTCGGCGCAGCGATCCGCTGCGGGTTCGGGAGTGGTGGACATGTCGTGAAGCATACGGGTCCCGCCGTGAAGGCGATGTGAGCAATCAGGCGCCTTCCGGCATTACGGACCGTGAAGCTGATCACTCCGCGTGGCCCCGGACCCTTCACCCTTCCGCGGTTCCCAGGACGAGCACCTGGATGGCCAACACCGCGGCCCCGCGCGCCCAGTCGTGGAAGTCGGAGACCTTGGTCTCCAGACCGACCGGGGCGGCCAGCGGGTGGCGGTGGGTGCGGAGGGTCTCGTCGACCGTCTTGCCCGCGACGTCGATCAGGCCGACCCCCTCCCCCGCCAGGAGGATCTTCTGGGGCATCACGAAGTTGGCGATCTGGGCGATCAGCGTGCCCAGCGCACGCGCCGCCTCGTCGATGACGCGGGAGCACATGGGTTCGCCCTCGGCGGCGAGGCCGAGGACCTCCTCGTACGTCATGTCGCGGCCGGTGGCGGCCCGGATCTGGTAGCGGATGCTGGGGATGGTCAGCAGTGACACGGCGCTGCCGCGTTCGCCGGTGGGGGTGAGCGGCCCGTTGGGGTCCAGGATCCAGTGCCGCCCGAACCCACGGTCCTCCTCCGCGTGGCGCACCCGCTTTCCGCCCAGGACGAGGCCGTATCCGAGGCCCGCGCCGATGGTGAGGACGACGAAGCGGTCGAGGCCACGACCGGCCCCGAACCAGGTCTCGGCCTCCACGAGGGCGGCGACGTCGTTCTCGACGACCACCGGCAGCCCGGTGCGCTCCTCCACGAGTTCGGCGAGAGGTACGTCGCGCCACAGCAGGAAGGGGGATTCCCCGACCACGGCACGGTCCTGGACGAGGCCACCCACGCCGATGCCGATGCCCGCGAGCGTGGGGAACTCCGCGGCGAGTTCACTGGCCATCCCGGCCAGCAGGCCGGCGACGGCGTCGGGGTCGTGGCTGGGGAGCGGCCGGTCGAGACGGGCGACGACATCGCTCCTGAGCGTGGTGACGACCCCGTACACCATCTCTTCGGTGATCTTGAACCCGATGAAGGTACGGGAGTCGGCCACGACGTCGAGCGGCTGCGAGGGACGACCCTGGCGGCCCTCGGCCGGCCCACCACCGTCGGGGACCTCGATCAGCAGGCCCGACTCGATCAGCGGCTTGGTGAGCCGGGTGAGGCTGCCGGCCGAGAGGTCGAGTCGGCGCGCGAGTTCGGTGCGTGAGAGCGGGCCGTGGACGAGCACCTCGATCGCCACGGAGCGTTCACCGGGACTCAGTGGCAGCCAGCTGGCGGCATCTGCGGTCATGGGCGTCGATCCCCACGTTTCTTTTCGCCATGAAACTAATGAGGCGCACTCTACGCCGGAGTGCGCGGAGACAGAAGAAGCACGCAGGACTCTTGACGCGGTGATTCTTTCGCATCAAAAGTAAGTGGCCGTCGAGGACGAGACGCAGACGAGCACGCGAAGGCAGCGGCGACGGCGACAGGACCAACAGCCAGATCGACCTGATCCTCTCCCAGTGAAGGGCATGCACCCCATGACGTTCTCGCTCGGCATCGTCGGCGCCGGACAGTTCTCCGGCCAGTTCGCGAAGCTGTTCCTGGCTCATCCCGGCGTCAGCGACGTCCACGTCACCGATCTGCTGCCCGAACGGGCCGAGCGGCTGGCCGCCGCCGAAGGGCTCATGGGCACATTCCCCTCGTACGAGGCGATGCTGGAGTCGACGGCGGTCGACGCGGTCGCCATCTTCACTCAGCGCTGGACCCACGGCCCCCTGGTGCTCCAGGGGCTGAACGCCGGCAAGCACGTGTACTGCGCCGTCCCCATGGCGATCACGACCGAGGAGATCGCGGCGATCATCGATGCGGTCAAGGCCACCGGGCTGACGTACATGATGGGCGAGACGAGCCAGTACAACCCGGCGACCGTGCACGCCCGCAGCAAGATCGCCGAGGGCGCCTTCGGACGGCTCTTCTACGCCGAGGGCGACTACGTCCACGACATGGACCTCGGGTTCTACGAGGCCTACCAGTACAGCGGCGGCGAGAACTGGAAGGCGACCGCCAGCTATCCCCCGCTGCTCTACCCGACCCACTCGGTGGGCGGTGTGCTCGGTGCCTGGCGGACGCACGCGGTGAGCGTGTCCGCGATCGGCGTGCGCGACGAGCGCCGGGACGGGGTGTTCGACAAGGAGATCAGCCAGTTCGGCAACGACTTCTCCAACGCCACCGCGCTGTTCGAGGTGGCGGGCGGCGGCTCGTTCCGTACCAACGAGTTCCGGCGGGTCGGGTACCCCTCGCACATCCGGGAGTCGCGTTTCCGGTTCTTCGGCACCGAGGCGAGCATGGAGCAGCTCGCGACGGTGGCCCTGTGGCAGGACAAGAAGGGCGTGAAGGACATCTCGGAGCTGCTGGAGCCCAAGCGCACCATGTCTCCTGACGACCCATCACTCAAGCACATCGCGCCGGAACTGCGGGCGGCCTTCACCTCGGGTTCGGCTCCGGTGCACGACCGGTCCCGGCTGCCGCGCGAGTTCGACCATCTGCCCAACGGGCACGAGGGCAGCCACCACTTCCTGGTGGACGACTTCGTGACGGCGGTCACCACCCGGTCCCTGCCGTCCGTGAACGCCTGGGTCGCGGCCCGTTACACCCTGCCGGGGATCATCGCGCACGAGTCGGCCCTGAGGGGTGGTGTCCGGCTGGAGATCCCGGACTTCGGGGACGCTCCCGCGTAACGCCCGTGTCCGGTCGGGTCCGGCCGTTCAGAAGAACGGCCGGACCCGGTGGTGTCAGGTGCCGGGCTTGCGGCCGTACACGAACACATCGTCGCCGGTCTTCAGCAGCGACCAGTACTTCTGCGCGTCCGTCTTGGTCATGTTGACGCAGCCGTGCGAACCCGGCGGGTTCCACACGCTGACGCCGACCGAGTGGAAGGCCTGGCCGCCGTCGAAGAACTGGCTGTAGGGCATGGGCACGTTGTAGACGGTCGAGACGTGGTTGAGGTCCCGCCAGTAGATCTTCTTCAGGCCGGTGCGGGTCGCGTAGCCGTTGCGGCCGGTGCGCACCGGGACGGGGCCGTAGACGAGCCGGCGGCCGTCCTGGATCCAGCTGAGCTGGAGCGTGAGGTCGACGCAGGCGATGCGGCCCTTGTCGACAGGGCACTTCCCGTCCCTGTTGGGGTTGTTCCCCACGGCCTTCTGCTTGGTCATGAGGTCCATCACGCCCCAGGTGACGGGGCCCGCGTAGCCGATGGCGGGAGTGATGCCGTGCTTGTTCTGGAAGGCCTGGATCGCCTTGCAGTCGGCGGTGGACTGCCGCCCGTCGACCGGCCGGCCGAGGAACTTCTCGACCTGCTTCTGGTACGGGCCGGTCTGTGTGGTGCAGCTCGCGGCGTCCGCGGGCGCGGCCCCGAGCGCGAGTGTGACCGGGGCCACCAGCGCGGTGATCCCCAGTGCGACGGCTCCCCGTCTGCGTATGTCCCCCATGGCGGCCCCTTCGTCTCCGTGTGCGCCCCCTGTGTGGGCGCCGACTCTACGTGGCGCGTCTCCCGCCTGGTAGACCGACCGGGGGCGGCAGGGGTTGTGGAACGGGTCACGCTGCGACGAAACGGTGACATTCCGTGCAGGGCCCAGGCGACACACGGGGGGGGTGAGCTCTCAGGTGCACCGCGACCGGCCGTGAGCAACGGTCGGCCCCCGGCCGGTGGCCGGGGGGCCCGGAGGCACTGCCAGGGTCGCGGTCTCAGCCGCCGGCGCTCCGTCCGGTGTCGGTGCGGTGGGTGACCTCGATCCGGCGGTGCCTGGCGACCTCCGCCTTGGGGACCGTGATCGTGAGCACGCCGTCCTCCATGTCCGCGGTGACGTTGTCGGCGTCCACCTTCTCGGGCAGCCGCACGCGGTACTCGAAGGCGCCGGTGCGCCGGGACCCGCGCCGCAGGATTCCCTTGCGCTCCTTCTCCTTGATCTCCCCGCTGACGACCACTTCCTGGCCGTCCGTCTCGACGTTGATGTCCGAGCTCTTGGCACCGGGGATCTCGATCTCGATG
Organism: Streptomyces sp. TP-A0356; assembly: GCF_001417775.1. GTDB lineage: Bacteria > Actinomycetota > Actinomycetes > Streptomycetales > Streptomycetaceae > Streptomyces. Next base: position 289,104 of record NZ_BBZJ01000012.1, read on the forward strand.
CGGTAGGCGTCGTCCTCTTCCATGACGTCCGCGAGGGGCGTCCATGCCACGGCGGGCGCCACCGTCCCCACGGTCGATTCGAGCAGCCCGCTCATCTGGTTGAGCAGGTCGTCGAACTCCGCCAGTGGATTGGGTGATGTCCATCCGATGGGCCGGTCGCTCGTCGTGCTGGGGCGATTACGTCGGACAGGCAGGGTCATCGCCCATCATCTCCCTCTTCTTCTCCTGATGGTGCGTTCGTACTCGGTCGGTCACGCCAGCCAAGCCGCCTTCCGTGGGCGCTCCGGACGTATGGTGTCCGTCGTCAACCCGGCCGTGCCGGTGCTGCCGAGGTGCTCGTGGACGAAGTGGATGGCCATCGCTCCCTCGCCGACCGCCGAGGCGACCCGCTTCACCGACCCGCTGCGCACGTCGCCGGCGGCGAAGACACCGGGCAGACTCGTCTCCAGGGCCGCGCAGTTGCGCCCCTGGTCCTCCCACCGCCGGGCAGTCGTCGTGGCCTGCGCCTGGGCGCCGGTGAGGATGAAGCCGCGTGAGTCGAGCGCGAGCCGGCCGGCGAGCCACCCCGTGCAGGGATCGGCGCCGGTGAAGACGAACAGGGCCCGGGCCCCGATCGTGCGCTGCTCCCCCGTCCGGTTGTCCCGCACGACCAGGGCCTCCAGGACCTCCTCGCCGAGGGCCTCGACGACCTCGGTGTTCAGCAGCACCTCCACACGTGGATGCCGTTCGACCTGGTCGACCAGGTAGCGGGACATACGGGCACCGAGGTCTTCGCCGCGCACGAGGAGGCGTACCTTCGGCGAGTGCTCGGCGAGGAACAGCACCGCCTGGCCCGCGGAATTGCCGCCGCCGACCACGGCGACGGGATCCGATCGGCACTGCTGGGCCTCGTACAGGGTGGCCGCGTAGTGGACGCTCGTCCCCTCCAGGCGTTCGACCCCCGGCGCCTGCAGCCTTCGGTAGCGGGCACCCGTGGCCAGCAGGACGGTGCGGGCCAGCATCGTGTCACCGTCGGCGAAGGTCACGGCGTAGTGGCCGTCACGGGGCTCCAGCCCGGTCGCTTCCGCCGGGATGGTGACCCGGGCACCGAACTTCTGTGCTTGCAGCACGCCGCGCTCGGTCAGTTCGGCCCCGGATATGCCCGAGGGGAAACCGAAGTAGTTCTCGATGCGTGACGACGTACCGGCCTGGCCTCCCGTGGCGACCGCTTCCACGACGATGGTGCTCAGCCCTTCGGAGGCCGCGTACACGGCTGCGGCCAGCCCGGCGGGCCCGGAACCGACGATGACCAGGTCGCTGCGGCTCTCCTGCGGTGGCCGCGGGGCCAGTCCGATGAGCCGGGCCAGCTCGGCGTTGCTGGGATTGCGCAGCAGCGTCCGGTCCTGCCAGATGACGATCGGCGTCTCCTCGGGACTGACGCCGAATCGGCGCAGCAGGGCCTCGGCCTCCTCGTCCGTCTCCAGATCGACCCAGCGGTGCGGCAGCCGGTTGCGCGTGGCGAACTCGCGCAGCCGCCGGGTGTCGGGCGAGTAGCGCGAGCCGATGATTCGGAAGCCCGCGCCCTGTCCGACGAGCAGCGCGCGCCGGCCGAGGCAGGCGCGCAGGACCAGGTCGCCGAGGACGGCGTCCCTGGCCACCAGGGCGCGCAGCCGCTCGATGGGCACGGCGAGGACCTCGCCGGGGTCACGGACCACTGCGGTGTAGAAGGCGACCTGTCCGTGGAGCAAGCCCAGCTCACCCAGGAACCGCCCCGGCCCGTGCACCCTGAGCACGTGCTCCTCCGGGGTCCCGTAGCCCTCGACGATCGCGACGGAGCCGCTCAGGATGACGAAGAAGCACTCGCACGCCTCGCCTTCCCGGATCAGCACCTGATCGGCTTCCGTGGTGATCCGCTCCCCGTGCTCCGCCAGGCGTTCGATCTGGTCGTCCGTGAGCCGGGGATAGGCGCCGTAGATGTCGGGGGTCTCGAAGGGCACGGCCTCGACGTCGTCCCGGTGGATCTCCGTCTCCGCGTCCGACGCGGACTGCGGCTGCGGCTCGTCGTGGGGCTCGGGGGTCGCCTCCCCCGCCGCCGGGATGTCGTCGCCGGACATCAGACCATCGCCTCGTGGACGTAGCACCAGCGCCAGTTCTCACCCGGCTCCATGGGCGCTACGACGGGATGCGCGGTGGAACCGGCGTGACGGCGCGCGTGCCGCTCCGGCGAGGAGTCGCAGCAGCCGACGTGCCCGCAGGTCAGGCAGAGACGCAGATGCACCCAGGGGGTTCCCAGGCGCAGGCACTCCTCACAGCCGTCCGGCGTCCGCGGGCTGACCGGGCGTACCAGGGCGAGGTGCGGATCGGGCTGCATCATCATCGCGGTCATCCCTTCCGGGCGGCCGGACGCCGGCCGGCCGTCGCGTGCTCGACCCACTGGCGCAGCACGGGGGCGGGTGCGGCCCCGGCCTGACGGGCGATGACCTCGCCGTGGTCCAGCACGAGCAGCGTGGGCACCGCCTGGACGGAGAACCGGCTCGCCAGCCTCGGGTTCCTGTCGATGTCGACCTTGACGAGCTTGATCCGTCCGGCGAGCTCCCGGGCGACCTGCTCCAGAGCGGGAGAGACCATGCGGCAGGGGCCGCACCAGGTGGCCCACAGATCGACGAGGACCGGCAGGGTGGCCGCGTCGGCGATCTCGTCGAAGTCCGCGTCGAAGGCGTCCACGATCCAGGGCAACGGCGCCTCGCAGTTCCCGCACTTGGGAACGCCCTCGGCGGCCACGGGTACCCGGTTGCTTCGCCTGCAGTTCAGGCAGTTGACGATCGTGGTCCTCATGACATAGGCCTCGCCTTCGCGCTCCGTCCCGGATCGCTCAACGGCGTCGACACCATGACTCCGGTTATCAAACGCTCATTCGATCCCGGTTCCGTGTCCTCCGTGCCCGTGCTCCGTGTCCTCCGTGCCCCGTGTCCTCCGTGCCCCCGCGCCCTCCGTGCGCCGCGCGCACGAAGTCGACAAGACCAGGGTCGCGAATCGGCGCGCGGTTGCACCTGTCCCGCGGGGTTGAAAATGCAGGCACCCGCTCGCCCTGCGAGCATGAGAGAGCAGGACGGACAAGGGCGCGCCGGACGGCTCGCCAGGCCCTTCTCCGGGGGTTTCGCGGAGAACGGAGTGATCCCATGGGCACCATCGAGGGGCAGGGTCCGGCTCGCTCCACCGCCGACCCGTACGGACTGCTGGCGATGTCCCGCGCCATGTTCACATGCCGCGACGAGACGGACATCCTGCGCCTCGCGCTCAGCCGCGTCGGCACGCTCGGCACGTGCAGCGCGGAGGCCGGGTATCTGGTGCGCCGCGAGGAACTGGTCCGCTGCCCCGCCGACTGGCCCGGCGGCACCGCGGACCTGGACCGGCATGTGGGGGAGCTGATCGAGCGGGACGGGCCCGTGCCGTGCCCGGGGCGGGGCTGGGGCTGGGCGTTCGGCCTGCGCGGGCTCGGCGGGCTGCACGGCTACCTCGTGGTCGCCTCCGGCGTGCGGCCCGACGAGGAGGAGCACTTCCTGCTCACGGTGCTGGTGCAGCAGACCTCCGCGGCCCTGTCGAACGCTGCCACGCACCGCAGGCAGCGGGAGGACGCCGTGGCACGGCGTCGGCCGGCGGGCGGGGAGCAGCTGCGTGCGGCCCTGTCCGATCTGGAACACCAGCGGGGGGTGCACGAGGCCCTCGCACGGGTCGCCGCCGCCGGAGGCGGTGAGGACGCCATCGTCCGCACGCTGCACGATCTCACAGGGCTGTCCGCCCTGGCCGAGGACCGCTTCGGCAATCTGCGCTCCTGGGCGGGTCCCGGGCGCCCCGACACCTATCCGGCACCGGATGCGGCGCGGCACGCCGAGATGCTGCAGGAGATGGCGCGGGAACTGGGGCCCGTGCGCGTCGGGGGCCGGCTGCTCGCCCTGGCCCGCCCGCACGGCGAGGTGCTCGGGGTGCTCGCGCTGGTGGACCCCGAGGGCAGGGCGGACGAGCGGACCGTGTTCGCCCTGGACCACGCCACCCGGGCCCTGGCCCTGGAACTGGCCCATCAGCACACGCTGGCCGAGACGGAGCTGCGGCTACGACGCGAACTGGTCGACGACCTCCTGGACGGAACCGACGAGACCAGCGCCTACGCCCGCGCCGATGCCGTCGGTCACGATCTGCACCGCCCGCACCATGTGATCGTCGTGGAGTGGCCGGACGTGCCGGTCAGCGACTCCTTCCTGCGCGCCGTCGATCGCGCGGTGTCCGCCATCGGCATGCGGGCGCTGGCGACCCGGCGCGGGAGCCAGGTGGTCCTGCTGGCCCAGGGACAGCCGCATGACGCGGAGTTGTACCAGGCGTTGAGCCGGGAGGCCGGAAGCCGGACAGGCGCGATCGGCGTCAGCGCCCGGTGCGACACGCCGCACGACATACCCCGCCGTCACCAGGAGGCGCTGCGCGCGCTGGAGGTGCGCCGGCACTCGCGCGAGCGCTACGGGACGGCGTTCTTCGACGATCTGGGCCTGTATCGGATCCTGGGGCCCGGCAACTCGTACCACGAGCTCGAGGAGTTCGTCCGCGAGTGGCTCGGGGGGCTGATCGACTACGACTCCCGGTACCGGACGGCGCTGGTGGAGACGCTCGCCCGGTACTTCGACTGCGGCGGCAACTACGACCAGACCGCGGGCGCCCTGGCGATCCACCGCAGCACACTCCGCTACCGGCTCCAGCGCATCCGCGAGATCAGCGGCAGGGACCTGTCCAACGTGGACAGCAGACTCAACCTGCACGTGGCCACGCGTCTGTGGAGCGTCATGCTCGGGCACACCGGCTGACCCGCATCAAGGGTCCTGGGGGCCGGCGGTCACAGGTCGATGGCGGGAACGCAGACCACGATGCGGGCGCCGGGGTCGTTGTCCTCGATGCGGATGCCGCCGTGGTGGGCGGCGACGAGGTCGTGGACGATCGCGAGCCCCAGCCCGCTTCCTCCGGTGTCGCGGGCGCGGGCCCCGTCCAGACGGGTGAAGCGGTCGAAGACACGGCTCCGGTCGGCCACCGGGATGCCCGGACCGTCGTCGGCGACGATCAGGCACGCGGTGCCGTCGCGGGCGCTCAGGCTCACGTCGATCCGCTTGACGGCGTACCGGATGGCGTTGTCCAGCAGATTGCGCACGACCCGGGCAAGGGCGTCCTCGTCACCGTGCACCCGGGCCGCGCCGACGGCGTGCTGGTCGACCACGAGGCAGGTGCGCAGCCGAGCGTGGCGGACCTCGCGGAAGACCACCTCGTCCAGGTCGACGGGGCGTTTGCGCAGCCGGGGCCGGGCGTCGAGGCGGGCCAGCCTTACCAGGTCGTCGACCAGCCGGGACAGGCGCTCGCTCTCCTCGATCAGGGCGGGGCCGCGGGCGCGCCAGTCCGCCGACCCGGGGTGCCGCACGGCCACCTCCAGCTGTGTGTGCAGGCTGCTGAGCGGGCTGCGCAGCTCATGGGCGGCGTCCGCGACGAACTGGCGCTGGCGCTGTGCCGAGACGTCCAGCCGGGCGAGCAGGTCGTTGAGAGTGCGCGCCAGCCGGCCGAGGGCGTCGTCGGCCGGTGGCTCGTCCAGACGGCGGCCCAGGTCGCAGGCGGTGATCTCGGCGGTCTGCGCGCGCAGGGCCTCCACGGGCCGCAGCGCCCGCCCGGTCAGCAGCCAGACGACGCCGGTGAGCAGGGCGATGGCCGGCGGCACGGTGATGGCCAGGCCTGCCGTGAGCACGGCCAGGTTGTGTTCCACTGCCCCGGTGGGCACGGCGACGTACACGGTCACCGGGTCGCTGTCGCTTCCGGCGGCAAGCGCCACCGCCCGCCAGGTGTCCTCTCCGCTCAGGGGCAGGCCCTTCACGCTGTGGGCCCGGGGCGTCCCGGAGGGCGTCGGGGCGAAGCCGAACAGTGCGCGCTCGCCCGCCAGATTCGCCGAACTGGACCGCACGGTGTGCCGGGCGTCGACGACCTGGATGGCGGTGTCGCCGTTGCCGGAGGCCGGCAGGATGCGGGCAAGACTGCCGGTGTCGACGTTCGCGGCGACGACCTCGGCGCGCTGGAGCGCGGTCTGGTCGAGCCCGGTGATGAGACTCATGCGCAGCCAGGCGACCAGCAGACACGCCGCGCCGACCAGGGCCACCGCGATGATCAGGGCCGCCGCGGCGGTCAGTCTCAGACGCAGCGAGCGCCGGGCCCACCAGGCGGGGACGGGAATGTGCACCCATTCACCTCCCGCTGCCCCGCAGCCGGTAACCGGCGCCACGGACGGTCTCGATCGTCCGGCGGCCGAACGGGGCGTCGATCTTGCGCCGCAGATAGCCGATGTAGACCTCGACGATGTTGGTGTCGCCGTCGAAGTCCTCCTCCCACACATGGTCGAGGATGTCCGTCTTGCTGATCACTTCCTCGGGATGCCGGAGCAGGAACTCCAGGAGGGTGAACTCCCGCGCGGTCAGGGAGATTTCCCGGCCGGCCCGGTGGCAGCGCCGGCGCGCCGGATCCAGCGCGAGGTCACCCACCTCCAGCACCGCGGGCCGGGCGGGGGCCCCGCGGCGCAGCAGCGCCCGCAGGTGGGCGACCAGCACCACGTAGGAGAACGGCTTGCTGAGGTAGTCGTCGGCGCCGAGGTCGAGGGCGTCCGCCTCGTCGTACTCGCCGTCCTTCGCGGTCAGCATGAGCACGGGCGTCCATACGTCGGCCGCCCTCAGCCTCTTCAGGACCTCGTATCCGGAGATGCCGGGCAGCATGATGTCCAGCACGATCGCGTCCTGCTGCTCGTGGACCGCCCGCCACAGCCCGTCGAAGCCGTCGTAGGCGACGTCGGTGACGAAGCCCTCCTCGGCGAGCCCGTGGGTTATCGCCGCGGCGAGTCCCCGTTCGTCCTCGATCACCAGCACTCGCATGGCCGAGCCTCCCCGTCCACCCTACGGAGACACGGTCGTCGCCGCGCGCCGAGCACGGTCGGTGACGGATGCACTCCGGGGGGCCACGGCGGACACCCGCCTCTCTCAGGCTCCTCTCAGCCCACCTGCCGCAAGCTGAGACAAAAGGGGCGAAAGGGATTCGCGCCCGTCAGACGAAGGAGAGACACGATGACGATCGTCCGACGCAGGGTCGCACTGATCGCCGGCACGATGCTGCTGGCCGGCGCGGCGAGCAGCGGTGTCGCGATGGCCAGCACCCCCACCGTGGCGCACACCGCCATCCAGACGAATTGGAGCAGTCACGGCGACCATGGTGGAGACCACGGAGACCACGGAGACCACGGAGACCACGGTGACCACGGCGGAGACCACGGCCATGGCCACCACGGCCACCACGGTCACCACGGTCACCACGGCGGAGGCTACGGGGACTAGGGCTGGGACTGACGGCATCTGAGTCAGACGGCCGAGTGCCGGTCCGCGCCTGCGCAGGCGCGGACCGGCACTGCACTGTCCGTCCGGCGTCCTGCCGGTCCGCTCAGGCAGCCCGGCGCGTGCGGGCGCGGTGGGCCCGCGCGATGTCCGCGTAGCGGTGTCCGCTGCCCTTGATCGTGCGGACCTGGGTGCGGTAGTCGACGTGCACGAGGCCGAAGCGCTTGTCGTAGCCGTAGGCCCACTCGAAGTTGTCCAGCAGCGACCAGGCGAAGTACCCGGCCAGCGGGGCGCCCTTGCGGGCCGCCGAGGCGCAGGCGGCGAGGTGCTGCACGAGGTAGTCCTCGCGCTCGGGATCGTCGACGGTGCCGTCGGGGCGTACGACGTCCGGAAAGGCCGAGCCGTTCTCGGTCACGTACAGCTTGCGCGCGCCGTACTCCTGGGTCAGATGCAGCAGCAGCGTCTCCATGCCGCTCGCGTCGATCTCCCAGTCCATACCGGTGCGCGGCACACCGAGTCGGCGCACCGAGCGGGCGCGGGGGGCGGGGCCGGCCGGGTCGTCGGCGACGGTGGCCGGGAAGTAGTAGTTCAGGCCCAGCCAGTCCAGGGGCGCCGCGATCGTCTCCAGGTCCCCCGGCCGCTCGGGGAGTTCGACGCCGTAGACCTCGCGCATGTCCGCCGGGAAGCCCCGGCCGTGGACCGGGTCCAGCCACCAGCGGTTGACGTGCCCGTCCATACGGCGGGCCGCTGCCTGGTCCTCCGGGCGGTCGCTGGCGGCGTGCACGGTGGAGAGGTTGTTGACGATACCGATCTCGGCGTCCGGGGCGGCGGCGCGGATCGCCTGGGCGGCTAGGCCGTGGCCGAGGAGCAGGTGGTAGGAGGCGCGGATCGCGGCGGTCAGGTCCGTCAGGCCGGGGGCCATCTTCCCCTCCAGATGGCCGATCCAGGCCGAGCAGAGGGGTTCGTTGAGGGTGGCCCAGTGGGTGACCCGGTCGCCGAGGCGTTCGGCGACGACCGACGCGTAGGCGGCGAAGTGCTCGGCGGTGGCGCGCTCGGGCCAGCCGCCGCGGTCCTGGAGCGCCTGGGGCAGGTCCCAGTGGTAGACGGTCACCGACGGGGTGATGCCCGCCTCCAGCAGACCGTCGATCAACTGGTCGTAGAACCCGAGGCCCTTGGCGTTCAACCGGCCGTCGCCGCCCGGGACGACCCGGGGCCAGGCGATGGACAGCCGGTAGGCGTTGGCGCCGAGCCGCTTCATCAACCCGATGTCCTCGCGCCAGCGGTGGTAATGGTCGCAGGCCACGTCGCCGTGGTCGTCGCCCGCGATCCTTCCGGGGGTGTGCGAGAAGGTGTCCCAGATCGACGGGGAACGGCCGTCCTCGGCGACGGCCCCCTCGATCTGGTACGCCGATGTCGCGGTGCCCCACAGGAAGTCATGCGGAAGCGCGGCGAGGTCGATGCGATCGGACACGGAAGTCCCTTCGGGAATAGGGGTGTTGGTCACTTCACGGCTCCGGCGGTGAGCCCGGTGACGAGATAGCGCTGCAGCAGCAGGAAGCCCGCGACCACCGGCACGCTGACGACGAGCGAGGCGGCCATGATCTGGTTCCAGTAGACGTCGTTCAGCGTGGAGTAGCCCTGGAGCCCGACGGCGAGGGTGCGGGTGGTGTCGTTGGTCATCACGGAGGCGAAGAGCACTTCGCCCCAGGCGGTCATGAAGGCGTAGACGGCGACCGCGACGATGCCGGGGATGGCGGCCGGCACGACGATGCGGATCAGTGCGCCGAGCGGTCCGCAGCCGTCCACCAGCGCCGCCTCGTCCAGGTCGCGCGGCACCGAGTCGAGATACCCGATGAGCATCCAGATCGAGAACGGCAGGGAGAAGGTGAGGTAGGTCAGGATCAGCCCGCCGCGCGAGCCGAACAGCGCGATGCCGGTGGCGTTGCCGATGTTGACGTAGAGGAGGAACAGCGGGAGCAGGAAGAGGATGCCGGGGAACATCTGCGTGGACAGGACGGTGACCGTGAACACGCGCTTGCCCCGGAAGTCGTAGCGGCTGACCGCGTACGCCGCGAAGACCGCGATCACCATCGAGCAGGCCGTCGCCGATCCCGCCACGATCAGCGAGTTCACGAAGTACCTCGCGAGCGGGACCGTCGACCAGATGTCGATGTAGGGGCGGATCGTGAGACCGCTCGGCAGCCAGCGGAACTTCCCCGTGACGTCGGCGGGCGGCTTCAGGGAGCTGGAGACCATGACGTAGACCGGCACCAGGACGAATCCGGTCAGCAGGGTGAGGAAGATCCGCCGGGACCAGAGGAAGGACCGCGGGGGCGCCATCGGCGAGCGGGTGGCGTGCGAGGTGCTAGACATCGGCCGTCTTCCTTCCCCGGGAGGTCAGGAGCAGGTAGACGCCCGTCACGACGAGCAGGAAGAGGAGCAGCAGGACGGACATGGCGGAGCCGGTGCCGAAGTTCCAGGTGACGAAGGACGCCTGGTAGATGTGCACCGAGATGAGGTCCGCCGCTTCCGGAGCGGCCTTGCCGAACAGGACGAACGGCGTGTTGAAGTCGTTGAACGTCCACAGGAACAGGACCAGGATCAGGACCTGGTTGACGGGTCGCAGCGACGGCAGTGTGATGCGCCGGATCTGCTGCCACATGCCGGCGCCGTCGAGGGCGGCCGCCTCGTACAACTCGCGAGGGATGGTCTGCAGCCCGGCCATGACGACGAGGAAGGCGAACGGCCAGCCCTTCCACACGGACACCACGAGCAGGGCGACGAAGCTGTTGCCGCCGATCAGCCAGAAGGAGGGCTTGTCGGTGAGGTGCAGCTGGTCGTGCAGGACGTGGTTCACCAGGCCGTTGTCGTGCTGGAACATGAAGACCCAGGTGATGACCGCCGCGTACACGGGCAGCGCGTACGGCACCAGGAACAGGGCGCGCAGCAGACCGCGGCCGCGGAAGGCGTCCTGCATGTAGATCGCGGCAACCGTGCCGATCAGCCAGCACAGGCCGACCGAGAGCAGGGTGAAGGCGACGGTGACGAGGAACGAGTGGAGCAGCGCGTCGCCCACGGGGGCGTTGAAGTCCACGGAGATCTTGTAGTTGTCGAAGCCGGACCAGGGGGCCGTGCCCCAGTCGCGGATGTAGAACTGCGTGAGCTCCCTGAAGCTCATCACCGTGCCGATCACCATCGGCACCAGGTGGACCAGGAGTTCGAGGATCACGGCAGGCAGGAGCAGCAGGTAGGGCAGTCCGATGCGGCGGATCCGGCCGGTGCGACGCGGGCCGCGCGCCGCACCGGGGGAGCTGCTGCGCACCGTCCGCTCGCCGGTTCCGGCGGAGGCGGTCGTGGTGGTCATGTCGGTGCCCGGGCTCACTTCGCCGGCATCTGCTGCTGGGCCTTCTGGAGCTTGGCCTTCACCGACTCGGTGGTCACCGGGCGTCCGGCGGCGGCGTCGGCGAACAGCTCCTTGACCGCCGTACCGACGGTCGTCTCGAACTGGGACTCCTCGGCGACCTGCGGCAGCGGGGCGGCGCTCTTGGCGAGGGTGTCCTTGAGGACGGCGTTCGCCGGGGTGTTGAACGCCGAATCCGCCTGGGCGGACTTGACCGGCGGGATGGTGCTGTAGGCCGTGTTCAGGATCTTCTGCTCGGCGTCGCTGGTCATGAACTTCACGAAGTTGGCGGCGCCGTCGAGGTTACGGGTGTTCTTGAAGACGGCCAGGTTGATGCCCGCCACCATCGAGTTGACGTTCGTGCCCGTGCCCGGGGCGCCGGACTGCACGGGCACCGGGGCGATGCCGTACTGGTCCTCGCTCATGCCCTGCGACTTCAGGTTGGCGGACGCGGACTGCCACAGCAGCATCGCCGTCCTGCCCTTGGCGAAGTCGCTGACGGACTGGTTCTGCGCGTACTCGGCGTTGCCCGCGGGGATGACCTTGTCCTTCGCCATCAGGTCGACGTACTGCTTGACCGCGGCCACCGCGCCGTCGGAGGTGAAGTCCGCCTTGCCGTCGGCGGCGAAGAAGTCGGCGCCGTGCTGCTTGGCGAAGACGAAGACATGGTGGATGTTCTCCGAGAGGTTCGAGCCCTCGGCGCCGAGCCCCTGCTTGCCCTTCGCGGAGATCCTCTTGCCGTCGGCGATCAGCTCGTCCCAGGTGGCCGGCGGTTTGGAGATGCCCGCGTCGGCGAACGTCTTCTTGTTGTAGTAGAGCGCGTACGCCATCGAGTACAGGGGCACGGCGGCCGGGTCCTTGCCCTGCGCGCCCGTCGAGCCGAGTGCCGAGTCGACGAAGCGGTCCCTGCCGCCTATCTTGTCGAAGTTCTTGGCGTCCCAGGGCAGCAGTGCCCCGGTGGCCTGCAGGGAGGCGCTCCAGGTGTTGCCGATGTTCAGCACGTCGGGGCCCTGGCCGGAAGTGGTCGCGGTGAGGATCCGGTTCAGCAGGTCCGACCAGGGGACGACCTCCAGCTTCACCTTGATCCCGGTCTGCTTCTCGAACTTGTCGAGCTCGGGCTGGAGGACCTTCTTGTCGACCTCGATGCTGGCGCCCTGGTTGGAGGCCCAGTACGTGAGGGTCTTCGGCGAGTCGTTGGACCCGCCCGCCCCTGACCCGCCTCCGCAGGCCGAGGCGGCGAGGGCGAGGGTGATGGTGACGGCGCCTGTGGCCGCGGCTCGGATGCTGCGCATTGGCTCCTGGTGTCCCTTTCCGGGAGTCGAAAGCCCGAGCAGGCTTCGGCAGCGACACCCGTTCGACTCCCGAAGGCCCCTCATGGCTTAATTTAGGACGTGAGTTAAACCTCAGGACGCAGGTCCGTCAAGGGTTTGGACACCGTTTGCAGAACTCCGGTCGCACCTCTTGACGCAGCCGCTTCGGCGGATGAAGCATTCAGCGGCGAGGGAGCGCTCCCCGAACCCCACACCGTTCACTTCCTGAACTAGGAGAGCCGCCCCATGCCCCCTGTCTCCCCGGATTCCCCCGATCCGCGGCGCCCCGGCGTCGGCCGCAGAGCACTCCTCGGCGCCGCCGCGTCGGTGGCCCCCGTCCTCGCGGGACTTTCCGCACCGGCGTCGGCCGCCGTGTCCTCCCGGGGGCGCCCGAGCGCCCTGCCCGGTGGCGGCGACCTCGGCCCGAACGTCCTCGTCTTCGACCCGTCCACGCCGGGTATCCAGGCCAAGCTGGACGAGGTCTTCCACCGGCAGGAGTCCGCCCAGTTCGGCACCGGACGCTACGCACTGCTGTTCAAGCCCGGTACGTACAACGGCCTCAACGCGCAGATCGGCTTCTACACCTCCATCGCCGGTCTCGGCCTGTCCCCCGACGACACGACCATCAACGGCGATGTGACGGTCGACGCGGGCTGGTTCAACGGCAACGCCACACAGAACTTCTGGCGTTCGGCGGAGAACCTCGCCCTCGTTCCCGCGAACGGCACCAATCGCTGGGCCGTCGCCCAGGCGGCCCCCTTCCGCCGTATGCACGTCCGCGGCGGTCTCAACCTCTCCCCCACCGGTTACGGCTGGGCCAGCGGCGGCTACATCGCCGACAGCCGCATCGACGGCCAGGTCGGACCGTACTCGCAGCAGCAGTGGTACACCCGCGACAGCGCGATCGGCAGCTGGCTCAACGGGGTGTGGAACATGGTCTTCTCGGGTGTCGAGGGCGCGCCCGGGCAGAGCTTCCCGAACCCTCCGTACACCACCCTCGCCACGACGCCGGTCTCCCGTGAGAAGCCCTTCCTGCACGTGAGCGGCAACGAGTTGAGGGTCTTCCTGCCGGAGAAGCGCACGAACGCCCGCGGTGTCACGTGGGGCAACGGAACACCGAGAGGCACCTCGCTGTCCCTGTCACAGTTCTACGTGGCCAGGCCGGGCGTCTCGGCCGCGACGCTCAACCAGGCGCTCATCCAAGGGCTCCACCTGCTGCTGACCCCGGGGATCTACCACCTCGACCAGCCGATCCGGGTCGATCGCGCGGGCACCGTGGTCCTCGGCCTCGGCTACGCCACCCTGGTCCCCGACGGCGGGGTCACGGCCTTGAAGGTCGCGGACGTCGACGGCGTACGACTGGCCGGCTTCCTCATCGACGCGGGACCGGTCAACTCCGCCACCCTGCTCGAAGTCGGTCCGCCCGGCGCCTCGAAGGACCACTCGGCCGACCCGACCACGGTCCAGGACGTGTTCGTGCGCATCGGAGGAGCGGGCGCGGGCAGGGCCACCACCAGCATGGTGATCAACAGCCGGCACACGATCGTCGACCACACCTGGGTCTGGCGCGCGGATCACGGCACCGGTGTCGGCTGGGACACCAACCGGGCCGACTACGGCATCGTGGTCAACGGTGACGACGTCCTCGCCACGGGCCTGTTCGTAGAGCACTTCAACAAGTACGACGTGCAGTGGTACGGACAGCGGGGCCGCACCATCTTCTTCCAGAACGAGAAGGCGTACGACGCCCCGAACCAGGCCGCGATCCAGAACGGCGCGGTCAGGGGCTATGCCGCCTACAAGGTCGGCGACAACGTGACCACCCATGAGGGATGGGGGCTCGGCAGCTACTGCTACTACAACGTCGACCCGACCATCGTGCAGCACAACGGCTTCGCGGCCCCGAACAGGCCGGGCGTGAGGTTCCATGACCTGCTGGTCGTCTCGCTCGGCGGCAAGGGCCAGTACGAGCACGTCGTCAACGAGACGGGCGCCCCCACCTCGGGCACCTCGACCACGCCGTCCACGGTGGTCTCGTATCCCTGACACCGGCGCACGAACGACCGGCGCCCCGGCTCACGCCGGGGCGCCGTCCCTCAGCGCTCCAGGAACTCGAAGAGCTCCTCCCACCTGTGGGTGATCGTGTCCGGGGAGAACCGCTGCACGTTCTCCCGCGCCCGGTCCCCCATCGTGTCACGGAGGTCCTGGTCGGCCATCAACCGTACGAGGTGACGGGCGAGTTCGGAGGTGTTGCCGAGCCGGGCCAGCAGCCCGTCCTCGCCGTCCCTGATGATCTCGCGCACACCGGGGGAACAGTCGAACGCGGCACACGGCACGCCGCAGGCCATCGCCTCCAGGAGGACGAGCGGGAAGCCCTCGCCGCGCGAGGACTGCACCAACACGGACGAACGCCCGAGCGCCCCGATGACATCGTCGGTCTGCCCCGCCCACTCCACGGAGTCGTCCAGACCGAGCTCGGTGCACTGCCGCCGGAGCTCGGCCTCGTGGTCGCCCGCGCCGTAGATGCGCAGGATCCACCCCGGCTGCCGGGGCGCGGCCTCGGCCCACACGTCCAGCAGCAGGTCGACGCCCTTGGCGTGGCTGAGCCGCCCGATGCTGGCCACCACCTTCTCGGTGCGTGGCGACGGGGTGTCGGGCATCACCGGCAGCGGGTTCGGCATGAAGCCGACGTTGTTGAGGCCCTCGCCCACCCAGAGGTCGGCGTCCTCCTGGGTGAGGACCAGCAGCCTGTCCACGTCCTTGTAGTACTTCTGCACGCGCTCGAAGCGGGAGGACTTGCGCGAGGCCTCGAAGGACTCATGGCTCATACCGACGACCGGGTGACCCGCGGTGTCGGCGAGGGCCACCCACTCCATCGCCCACACCTGGGTCACGATGATCATGGCTCCGGGCTGTGCGGCGCGGAACTCACGGGACAGACGCTCGGCGGCGGCCCGCATGTCCGCCTCCTGCCGTCGCACGGCCGGGTCGACGCGGCCCAGCAGGGCGCGGGGCCTCCGACGGCCCGGGGGCCGCCGGTCGTACAGGGTCAGCGTCTCGAACGGCGGATTCTCGCCGAGGTCCATCGGGACCTCGGGCGGGGCGATGCCGATGATTCGGACCCGGTGCCCGCGCTCCGCCAGGAGCTTGGCCATCTGGGCCTGCCACACGCCCACGCCACCGAGCTCATTGACCTCGTTGGCGACGAAGAAGATCTCACGCTGCGTCATCGGGCTTCTCCCGCGGGGCCGAAGAAACGGTCCACGATACGAGCCGCCGCGTCCCCGCGGTCGTACTCGCCGTACTTGTCCACGAACTCCTTGAGCCGCGCCTCGTACTGGGTGCCCACGGCGGGCAGGTCGGACACGGCGGCGAAGAGCTCGTCCTCCGTGCGGGCGACCGGGCCGGGGGCCTCGTCGAGGAGGTCGAAGTACGTGCCGCGGATGTCCTGGGAGTACTCCTCCCAGTCGTAGGCGTAGAACAGGAGCGGCCGCCGCAGCAACGCATAGTCGAACATCACCGACGAGTAGTCGGTGATCACGGCGTCGGACAGCAGCAGCAGCGGCGTGATGTCCGGCTCCTCCGTCACGTCGATCACGCGGCCCGCCACCGACGGCGGGAGGGTGACCCGGTTCAGGTAGTGGGAGCGGACCAGCAGCGTGTACCGGTCGCCGAAGGTGTCGGCGAAGCGTTCCACGTCGAAGGGGAACTCGAACTCCCGTACGCCGCCGTCGGGACGGGCGCGGAACGTGGGCGCGTACAGCACCACGCGGCGGTCCGAACGGATGCCGAGACGTTCGGCGAGAGCCCGCAGCGCCGGGTCGGACGCCGCGGAGTCCCGGGCCGCCCGCACCAGGGCGTCGTTGCGCGGATAGCCGGTGCGCAGCAGCTTCTCCTCGGGGATGCGGTAGGCCTGGACCAGGGTGCGGACGTCGTGCTCGCTGCGCACCACGAAATGGTCGAAGCGATCCAGCGCCTCCTGGTAGGAGCGCTGTTCCTGCTCGGACATCACCCGGTAGGTGGGCTCGTCGAAGCCCATCCGCTTCAGCGCCGAGCCGTGCCAGGTCTGGATGTAGGTGGTCTCCGGGCGTTTGGGCAGCCTGAGGGGGAAGCCCTGGTTGTCGACCCAGTACTCGGCCTGGGCCAGCGCCCTGAGGTAGCGCCAGGACCACCGGCGGACGAGTTCGACGTCCTCCGGGAAGCCTTCGGGCCTCTCGCCCGCGTAGGACCAGACGGCCGTGATCGGCGCCTGGCGGCGGCGCAGTTCCTCGTAGATGGCGCGCGGGCTGTCGCTGTACTGCTTGCCGAGGTGGCTCTCGAAGACGACGGAGCCCTTGCGAACCGGGAGCAGCCGCAGCATGCGCTGGTAGCCCTGGAGCTTGCGCGGGCCGGAGGCGAGGTCCTTGCGGACGGCCCGGAGCGTGCGGTACGCGCCCTTGGCGGTCCGGGCGGCGGCGCCCTGCAGATTGCGGTCCACGACGGCGCGGCCGCGCACGGCGGCCGTGCCCTCCTGGGCGAGCCGGAAGGCCAGATGCCCCTTGGCGGAGACCTGCGGTTCGAGCCGGTCCGCGACGAACCGGCTGAGCCGGGGGCGTACGGGCACCGACGCGGCGCTCTCCAGGTCGACGTTGCCGGAGGTGATCCGGGTCGTGGTGCGCTTCCCGTCCGCCGTCAGGTGCAGCCGGACGTCCCACACATCGTCGATGACGCCGAGCGGCCGGAAGCGGCCGGACAGCGGGACCGCGGCCTGCCAGGCGATGGTGTCGCCCTCGTGGCGAACCGTCCGCACCGGGAACCGGAAGGCCTGCAGACTGCGGCGGCGGGCCCGGAACTCCAGCTCGGCGCCCAGGCGGGCGTCCGCGGAGACGGTGTGCAGCGGGTTGACCACCGCGCCTTCGAACACCACCAGATCGCCGCGTACGGCGTACTCGGTGAGCACGTTGCGCAGGAACATCCGGTCCAGCGACCTGCCGTGGTAGCCGAGGCTGGTGACATCCATGACGTCACGGGCCTTCGGATCGTCCAGGTGCTGGTCGCACCAGTAGATGCGGCCGTCGCGCTCGGCGAGCGGTGCCGAGATCTTGTTCCGGTTGATCAGCGTGTCGACCGCCGGCATCAGGTTGTCCCAGTCCTCCTGCATCAGGAGGTAGGCGCAGATCGCGTGCACGCGATCCAGCTGGCCGTACGCCGTTTCCGGGAAGTCCTGGATGTAGCCGCGCGCCAGCTCCGCGAAGCGGTGCCGGTAGTCGTCGTCGAGGAACGGCAGATCGCGCAGGTAGAGGACGAGGTCGTGCTTGAGGAACTTGATGTCCTTGTGCAGCTTCAGCTCGTCGAGGCCGCGCCGGTTCAGAATGGCGTCGATCCGCCGGTGGATCTCCAGACGGTCGGTGAAGTTGTTGATCTCGTGGCGCCGGTTGCTGATCGACTTGGTCGTGGTCTTCTCGACCACGTTCCAGAAGTAGACCGTGTTGGGGATCAGGGTGATCCGCTCCGCCGCGAGATACGCCTGCGCCGAGAACAGCAGGTCCTCGTAGTGGATGCCCCGCGGGAAGGTGAGCTCGTTGTCGAGGAGGAACTCACGCCGGTAGCACTTGTTGGTCGACAGGGTGTCGAAGACGAAGAGGTCGGGCAGCTCGGCGATCGACTCGACGGTGCGGGTGGTCCGGTACAGCCAGGGGTACCAGGGGATCCGCTTGTCGTGCCTGCTGTCGGTGTGCACCCGGACACAGAGTCCCGAGACCAGGTCGGCACCGGTGCGGTCGGCCGCCTCCAGCATGTTGCGGCAGGCGTTGGGCTCCAACGTGTCGTCGCTGTCCAGGAACATGACGTAGCGCCCGCGCGCCACGGCGATGCCCTGGTTGCGGGGCTCTCCACAGCCGCCGCTGTTCTCGGACAGCTGTATCGCCCGCACGCGGCCGGGGTGAGCGGCGGCGAGTGACCGCGCCACGTCGTACGACCCGTCGGTCGAACAGTCGTCGGCGATGACCACTTCCACGTTGCGCAACGTCTGGTCGAGCACGGAACGTACGGCTGTCGGGAGGCGTCTGGCATCGTTGTAGACGATGACGACAACGCTGATGTCCGGCTCTGCCCCGCCTGACTCGGGGGTATCGATCGACACATCCACCTCTCGTCTTGAATCTCCGACGCCCCGGACGGCGGTTCCGTCACGCCGCGGCTCGGCGACGCTCGAAACGGCATCCTACGAACAGGGATACGCCAGGTGTCGGCACTGAGAACGTAACCCTACATGCCGTAGGATCAAGGTCGCGCAGCCCACGGCGGTGAGGACGACGCCGCTCCGCCTCTCCACGCTACGTGAAAACGCCACGGCGGGAGCCGGACGCGCAGGTCACCAGCGACTGCCGCCATGGCAGGAACATGGCGAGTGCCGTTGATCACGATAGAGTGCGCCGGGTCACCTCCGCCGGGCGGCGGAGGGGACACGGGGTCACGCAGCCGGCCGTGGGTCGCGCGGTGCACCGGCCTCAGTAGACCGGGTAGTCCGGCGTCCACTGAGTCTGTGCCACCGCCTGGCGCAGCTCGGCCTCGGTCGCCTTCGGGGCCACCCCGTCCTCGACGGCGGCGAGCGCCGCGGCCACCGCGATCTCCCGTGCCGCCTCCCGCATGCCGCCGAGCGGTGGCAGCAGCGGCGCGGGTCCCGGGAAGCCCGCGGCCGCCTCGGCGGCCCGCCGGGCGACGGCGCGCGCGGCGGCCACCAGCATCCGGTCCGTGACCCTCGTCGCTCCGCCGGACGCCACCGCCAGCCCGATGGCCGGGAAGATGTACACGTTGTTGGCCTGCGCCACGGGAACCTCCCGGCCGTCCACCTCCAGCGGCGGAAACGGCGAACCGGTCGCGATCAGCGCCCTCCCGTCCGTCCAGCGGGCCAGGTCCGCCGGCTCGGCCTCCGCGTGCGAGGTGGGGTTGGACAGCGGGAAGACGACCGGCCGCTCGCACGTCGAGGCCATCTGCCGGACGATCTCCTCCGTGAAGGCGCCGTGGGCCGTCGACAGCCCGATCAGCGCCGTCGGCTGCACCCGGCGCACCACCTCGGCCAGCCCGGTGCCGTCCCAGCCGGCCACCTCGTCGTCGGCCCGCGCGTACACCCGCTGCTCGTCGCTCAGGTCGGTGCGTGAGGCGACGAGAAGCCCGTCGACGTCGACGAACCAGAAGCGCCGGGCCGCCTCCTGCGGCGAAAGTCCCTCCTCGACGAGGGCGGCGCGGATCATGTCCGCGACGCCCACCGCGGCCGAGCCCGCTCCCAGCACCACCAGACGCTGGTCGGTCAGCGGTGTCCCGGCGACCTGGCACGCGGTGGAGAGCGCGCCGAGCACGACCGCCGCGGTGCCCTGGATGTCGTCGTTGAAGGTGAGCAGCCGGTCGCGGTAGCGGGTGAGGATCGGCCGGGCGTGGACCGTGGCGAAGTCCTCCCACTGCAGCAGCGTGCCCGGCAGCTCCGCCTCGACCGCCGAGACGAACGTCTCGATCATCTCGTCGTACTGGGCGCCGGTGAGCCGGTGCTCCCGGCGGCCCAGATAGCGCGGGTCGGCCAGCAGCTCTTCGTTGTCCGTGCCGACATCGAGCAGGATGGGCAGGGTGCGCGCCGGGTGGATGCCGCCGATGGCGGTGTAGAGGCTCAGCTTGCCGATCGGGATGCCCATGCCGCCGACCCCCTGGTCGCCGAGGCCGAGGATGCGCTGGCCGTCGGTGACGACGATCACGTCCACGGAGCCCTTGTGTGGACGGTTGCGCAGGATCTCGCGGAACCGGTGGCGGTCCTCCCAGGTCAGGAAGAGACCGCGGGGGCGCCGGTAGATCTCGCTGAAGCGGCGGCACGCCTCCCCGACGGTGGGGGTGTAGACGATCGGCAGCAGCTCCTCCAGATGGTCGGTGACCAGACGGTAGAAGAGCACCTCGTTGGTGTCCTGCAACTGCCGCAGGTAGATGTGCCGGTTGAGCGGTCTGTCGTAGCCGAGGAACGCCTGATGGGCGCGGGCGGTCTGCTCCTGAAGCGTCTCGACGGCGGGCGGCAGCAGCCCGTCCAGGGCGAGCGCCTCGCGCTCCTGCCGGGTGAAGGCGGTCCCCTTGTTGAGGAGCGGGTCGGCGAGGATCGCGGCGCCGTGGGCGGTGGTGGGTCCGGTGAGGTGGGTCATCGCACGGTCCTGTGAAGAGGGGTCGAGGAGGCTCTTCCCGCTGCCCTGGACGAGTACCGTCCATCCTGCCGAGAAGATGTCTTCCTTCACCTGTTCGCCGGACCGGGGCGGGGCCCGAGCCTCCTGGGCACGCGCGTGCTCCGGACGCGCGTGCGCTGGGATCGGCGGGCCGGCGGATCGAGCGGATCGGCGGGGATCGGCCGGATAGGAACCGCCACGGCGTACCGCGCGGGTACGTTCGCAAGCATGTCGATCATCCACAGGACCACCCTGACCCCCGGCAAGCTGGAGCTGCTCACCTCCTGGCTTCCCACCCAGCCCTGGTATCTCGGCACGGGCCGCGAGCCGGTGCTCTCCAAGAGCGGCGGGTTCCGGCTGGACGACCCGCGGGGCGAGGTCGGGCTCGAGTTCATGGCGGCCACCGACGAGTGCGGCGACCGGCCGGTCACGTATCACGTGCCGCTGAGTTACCGGGGCGCTCCCCTCGACGGAGCCGACGAGGCGCTCCTCGGCACCTCCGAGCACGGGGTGCTGGGACGGCGATGGATCTACGACGGGACCCACGACCCGGTGCTGGTCGCCCAGTTGCTGGCCCTGCTCCAGGGGCGCGCCGAGCCCCAGGCCCAGAGCGTCAACGACACCCCCGACCCCTCCGTCACCGTCCACTTCGCCGGCACCGGCGTCGCGACCGGGGTCGTCTCGTCGACCGTGGTCAACGGCCCCCACGACACCCGCCTCACCGTGAACACCGCGTCCGAGCCCGCCCGGCGGCTCACCCTCCAGGTGACGCGCGTCCTGCGGCCCGGCGAGGGCGCCCCGGCCGACGCCACGGGCCACGTCACCGCGCACTGGCGCTTCCCCGAGGACCACGAGAACCGCGCCGTGTTCGCGCTCCTGCACCCCACGGCCTCCTGATCCGGCCGGGCCCCCCAGGACCCGGCCGGCATCGTCCGGCCCTCCGTCACCGACAGAGGGCCGGGCGTCGCAACCGGGACGCAACCCCCTGGTCACCCCCTGGCCTTCCGCACGTCACGCGCCCGACCGATGGGCGCAGGTTCTTACCAAGACCCTGTACAGCTCATGCAACGCGGTCCGGAAACGCCTACTTCTTCGTAGTCGGATCGTACGGTCGCACGTTCCGCTGAGCCGGACCGACGCGACCGTGAAGCAACCGCGGGAGTCCTGGAAGGCCCATCCATGCTCAGCCCCCATTCCGAGCCGACTGCTCCACCCGAGGCGAAGCCGACGACGGGCTTGGCGACCGCGATCCCCGCGGCCCGCTCCCGGGACGGCGGACCGCCTCCGGCACGCGAGCCGCGGGCACCCCGGCCGTCCTACGAACTGCCGGTGCTGCTGCTCATCGCGGCGGTCGCGGCCATGCTCTGCCTGTGGGGCATCGACCACAGCGTCTACCACGTGTTCTACGCGAGCGCCGTACGCAGCATGACCGACAACCCGGTCGCGTTCTTCTACGGCTCGTTCGACCCGGGCAACTCGATCACCCTCGACAAGCTGCCCGGTTTCATGTGGCCGCAGGCCTTGTCGGCCCTGCTCTTCGGGTTTCATCCGTGGGCGCTGGTGCTTCCGCAGGCGATAGAGATGGTGGCCTGCGTCCTCCTGCTCCATCTGCTGGTGCGCCGCTGGGCCGGAGTGATGGCGGGACTGCTGTCCGCCGCGTTCCTGGCGCTCACCCCGGTGACGGTGGGCCTCGGCCGGTCGATCGTGGAGGACGCGCCGTTCGTCCTGCTGCTGCTCCTGGCCGCCGAGGCCACCCAGCGGGCCGTCGAGCGGGCCCGGCTGCGCACCCTGCTGCTGGCCGGGGTCTGGGTCGGGGTCGCGTTCCAGTGCAAGATGGTGGAGGCCTGGGCGGTGCTGCCCGCCCTGGCCGTCACCTATCTGGTGGCGGCGCCCGCCACGCTGCGGCGCAGGGCCGGGCATGTCGCCGTGGCCGGCGTGGTGACGCTGGCGGTGTCGGCGTCCTGGATGGCCGTCGCGACGCTGACCCCCGCGCAGTCCCGCCCCTACATCGACGGCACCACGGACAACTCGGCCTACAGCATGGTCGTGGGCTACAACTTCCTGACCCGGTTCCACTCGGTCGGCGTCGACGCGGCCAGCACGGGCAGCGTCGTCAGCGGCCAGGCCACGCATCACGCGAGCGGTGCGGGCCACCCCTCCATGGGCAACAGCGTGTTCAAGATGTTCAGCCCGGGACTGGCCACACAGACGGGGTGGCTCTACCCGCTGGCGGCTCTCGGCCTGGTGTGGGGTCTCGGGGTCCTGTGGCGCCGCCGCGCCGCCCGCACCGACCGTACGCTCGCGGGGTACCTGATGTGGGGCGTGTGGCTGGCCACCTTCTTCGCCGCGTTCAGCTTCGGCAGCGTCACCGGTCACACGTACTACATGGGTGTCGTCGCCGTCGCGCTGTCGGCGCTGAGCGCCGCCGGGCTGGTCCGGGCCTGGCGGGCGTACCGGGACGGCGGACGCCGTGCCTGGGTGCTGCCGGCGGCGACCGTCGCGAACGTCGCCTGGTGCGTGGTCCTGACGCTGTGCTACCCGCACTTCCTCGGCTGGCAGGCCTACGCCTCCATCGCCCTGTGCGTCCTCTTCCTGGCGCTCGTCGGTCTCTCCCGGATGCGGGCGGTCCACCGGCAGCGGATACTCGCGGCCGGTCTGGCCGCCGGTCTCGCCTCGCTGCTCCTCGTACCCGCCGTGTGGTCGGCCTCGGCGCTCTCTCCGCGCTACAACCAGGCCGGCGGCATGGGAAGGGTCGGCCCCAGCAGCCGCCCCGGCGGCGGCGGACCGTCCCGGCTCACGCCGGAGCGCCAGCGCTTCCTGGCCTACCTCACGGCCCATCGGGACGGGGCCAAGTACCTTGCGGCGGTGCCCGGTTGGGCCGATGCCTCGGCCTACATCCTCGCGGCCAACGCGTCCATGCTCCCCATGGGCGGTTTCACCGGACAGGTTCCGTACCCGACGCTCGACCGGCTCCGGAAGCTGATCGACTCCGGGGAGCTGCGGTACGTCGCACTGAAGCACCCCCGCCCGGCCGGGAAGCACCACACGACGACACCCCCCATGCCCTCGGTCACGCGCTGGGTCACCTCGCACTGCACGGCCGTACCGCCGTCGGAATACGGTCCCGGTCGCCATCTGCCCCTGCTCTACCGGTGCGCCCCGGCAGCGGGAGGTTCGTCGCAGCGCTCCTGAGCGGCCCTACCGCGGCTCCGGGCGCTGTCGCACGGTCTGGCGGAATCCGGTGTTCACGGCGAGCAGTCCGCCGTCGACGGGGAGGGTCGTGCCGGTGATCCACGCGGCGTCCCGGGAGGCGAGGAACGCGACGGCCGCCGCGATGTCCTCCGGCTCGCCGACCCGGCCCAGCGGGTAGAGTCCGCTCGCCGCGGCGAGGTCCGCGTCGCGGCCCTCCCACGCGGTGGTGCGGACCGTGCCGGGCGCAACGAGGTTGACGCGGACCCCGCGCGGGGCCGCGTGCCCGGCCAGGGTACGGGTGAGCGACATGAGGCCCGCCTTCGCCGCGCTGTAGGCGTGGTTGCCGAAGTCCTGGATGCCGTTCACGGAGCCGATGTTGACGATGGCGCCGCGTCCTGAGGCCACGAGGTGCGGGAGGGCGGCGCGGCTGCAGCGGTACGCCCCGGTCAAGGTGAGGTCGAGGTCCCGCGCCCACACCTCGTCGGGCTCGTCCTCGAAGAGCGGGGCGTCGGGCGTGCAGCCATACGCGTTGTTGACGAGCACGTCCAGTGCGCCGAAGGCGTCCACGGCGTGGACGACGGCCGCCTCCACGGACGCGCGGTCCGCGACGTCGCACCGGAATGCCATGGCCAGCCCGCCCCGTTCGCGGACGGCGTCCGCGGTCTTCTCGGCCTCCGCCGCGTCCACGTCGGTGACGAGCACGCGGGCGCCCTCCTGTGCGAGCCGCCGGACGGTGGCGGCGCCGATGCCGCGCGCCGCACCCGTGACCAGGACCCCGTATCCCTCGAAACGCCTCATGTGATCCATGCCGTCGACGCTACTGCGCCGACGGCTGTACGAGTCGCGCACGCGAGTTCGATCAGCGCCGCGGGTACTTCGGCCCGCACCTCGGGTACTTCCGACTCCTTCGGGGCGGCGCCCAGGTCCCACCATGAGCGCGCTTCTGACAGCCGGTCAGCAGATGGGAGTCGCAGGGATGCGCTACGCGAACTGATGGCACGTCATCGAACGTGTGTGGGAGGCGATTCCGTGTCGGACGGCGCGCTCGGGTCGGCGCCCTGCGTGGTGAGGGTTACTGCTGATGGGGGTGCTGCCGACCGGGTTACTTTTCGGCCTGGAGGCACTCGGAGGGAGTACGGGTTGGCTCGGTTTCCGTGTCCTGCGGTGGTGGGGCGGGGTGATCGGGTTGATGGTGATCCCGGCGCTGCTGCGATTCCGCTGTGCCGGCGTGGTGCCGGCCTTCGTGGCGGCGGCGAAAGGAATACCTCTGATGCGAGTGACCCGCACCATGTTTGCCTCCGCGGCGGTTGCCGCGGCCGTCGCGTTCTCCGCACCCGCGGCGCATGCCGTGTCGATGACCGCCGAGCTCCGGGCTTCGGACGGCGGTCATTCCCACGGCGGCGAGGGCCACGACTCTTCCAAGGGCGAGGACTCCGACGAGGATGGGCACGGCTCGTCGAAGGACGAACAGCGCGGTGACGAGTTCACCGGTGGCGGCGCCGAGGCCTCGGCCGAGGGCGAGGACGGCGGCCGGTCGAGCGAGAAGCACGGTTCGTCCGAGAAGCACGGTTCGTCCGAGAAGCACGGTTCGTCCGAGAAGCGCGGCTCGTCGAAGAAGCCGCAAGGTGGAGTGCACGCCGGTGGCGGCGCGCTGGCCCTGCGGTCGGGCGACGACGGCGGCCGGCCGAACGAGAAGGAGGAGTCGTCGAAGGACGGTCAGGAAGGTGGGGAGCAAGCCGAGGGTGGCGCGCCTTCCATGGCGGGGGCCGAGGAGAACGGCGGGAGCGAGGAGCACGGGAGCCAGGAGCACGGGAGCGAGGAGCACAAGCAATCGAAGAAGCCGCGCGGCGGTGTGCACGCCGGTGGCGGCGGGCTGGCGCAGTCCGGCAGCGGTCTGGCCGCGGGTTCGGTGCTGCTGCTCGGCGGTCTCGGGGCCGGCGCGTACATGCTGCGGCGTCGCGTCGCCTCGGGTGCTGCCGGTGCCTGATCGGCTCGTGCTCGCCGGTTGCTGTACGGTCGCGGCCGCTGTCGCTCTGGGAAGGGTGACGGCGGCCGCGGCTGTGGCGGCCGCCGGCCGTCGCCCGGCCTCCTGATGTCCGACCGCCGCCCCCGCTGATGAAAGGCATTGCATGATGGCCCTCTCGCCGCCGCCCTCGCCGGATCAGCAGCGCAGCAGACCCGCGTCCCCTTCTGTCGGCCGTGCTCTGCTGTGGCCGGCCGCGGCGGTGGGGCTGGGCGCCCTGCTCATCCACAACTCACTGACCACCCCGGCGGATCCCAAGCCGCCGACCTCGCCGGCGGCCGTCGCCCCGCTCATGGAAGACACCCCGCCCGCGCTGGTCACCCCGCCCGCGCTGCCCACCTCGGCCCCGGCAGTCACCCCGCCCGCGCTGGTCAGCCCGGCAGATCCGGACCCGAATGCGACGGCGAGTCCTGCGGGGCAGGCGCTGCCGCGGTCGGTACCGAAGCGGATCGTGATTCCGCAGATCGCGGTGGACGCGCCGTTCACGGAGCTGTCCCTGGGGGCCACTGGGCAGTTGAACCCGCCGCCCGTGAACGACAAGAACCTGGTCGGCTGGTTCAAGGACGGGGCCTCGCCGGGCGAGCGGGGGGCGTCGATCGTGGTGGGTCACATCGACACCAAGACCGGCCCGGCGGTGTTCGTGCTCCTGCGCACTCTCAAGCCGGGCAGCACGGTGGACATCACCCGTGCGGACGGAGTGATCGTCCGCTTCAGGGTCGATTCGGTCGGCACCTTCAGCAAGGCCGCCTTCCCCGACGACCGGGTCTACGCCGACACTCCCAACCCGCAGCTGCGGTTGATCACCTGCGGCGGCAACTACAACCGCGGCGTCCACGACTACGAGGCCAATGTGGTGGTCTTCGCCCACCTCGACTCGGTCAAGCGCCCCCGTGACAGGACCGTGCACCGGCACGGACTGGTGCCGCACGACCGCCGGACGCCACCGCAGCTCCCCCACGCCTCCTCGCAGCCCCCGAGCCCGAGCGCCACGACCGCCGGCGGCTGATCCCAGGCGGTCGTGCTCACCCCGGTTCCCGGCCCTCAGCCCGCGCCGGCCGACCCCGACGCGGCCGTGCCGAGGAACTCCGCCCAGCCGCCGAGCGGCGACTGTCCGGGCGCGAGAGTGCGCAGCTTCCTCAGGACCGCCGGGTCCTGGGCCTCCAGCCACTCCACCAACTGGCGGAAGGACACGAGTCGCACCTCGTCGTATGCCGCGATCCGCTCGAACGCCTCCTCCACGGCGTCCATGTAGATGCCGCCGTTCCAGCGCTCGAAGTGGTTGCCCACGAAGAAGGGGGCACGGTTGGTCTCGTAGGCGCGCCGGAAGCCTGCCAGGTAGGTGTCGCGGGCCTGGACGCGCCAGGCGTCGTACCGGGAGCGGTCGCCCAGGGGGTTTCCGCCGGACTGGTTGAACATCATGTTGTAGTCCATCGACAGGACCTGGAAGGAGTGCCCGGAGAACGGGATGGACTGCAGTGGGAAGTCCCAGATCCGGCCGCCCTGCACCTTGCCCGGCCACGTCTGCAGGCCGCCGGGCGAACTGGCGTCGTACTTCCAGCCGAGGGCGGCCGCGGTGGGCAGCAGACTGGACTGGCCCTCCAGGCAGGGGGTGCGCCCGCCGATCAGTTCCCTGCGGTAGTCGAAGGGCAGCGGGTCGAGGTCGGTGAAGCCGGTGTTGGTCTTCCACTCGGTGACGAAGCGGACGGCCTGGTCGATCTCGCTCCGCCACTCGGCCGACGACCAGCGGCGTACTCCGTCGCTGCCGCAGAAGTGGCCGTTGAAGTGGGTGCCTATCTCATGGCCCTCCAGCCAGGCGGCCCGCACCTGCTGGAGCGTGGCGTGGATGTGCCGGTCGGCGAGGTAGCCGATGGCGGAGGCGCCGACCGGGTGCTGCGGCGGACGGTAGAGGTTCTTCCTGGACTCGGGCAGGGTGTAGATGCCGCTGAGGAAGAAGGTCATCGACGCACCGTGCCGGGCCGCGACCTCGCGGAAGCGGGAGAAGAGCCTGTTGCTGAGTTCGCCCGCCCCGTCCCAGGAGAACACCACGAACTGCGGGGGCCGCTGACCTGGCTTCAGCCGCTCCGCCTTCGGCTGCTTCGGCTGGGCGCCGGTGTCGGCTGTGGAGCCGTCGCCGATGAGCTTCAGGGGCCGGGCCTGTGCCGTGCCGGGGCCGTCCGAGGGGCTCGCGCCGCCCACGGACAACCCGCCGCCCGAGCAGGCGGACAGCGCGCCCAGGGCGCCGGCCGTCGCCCCAGCGGTCAGCAGACGCCTGCGTGAGATGCCGTTCATGTTCGTCCCCGGTCTCCTCGTCGTGCGGCTCCGTGCGGAGCCTTCGTGCGGTGTGGGTCGACGGGTTCGATGGGCGGGGGCGGCGGAAAGATCGGGGCGCCCGGGACGTGTTGCCGTCCTGTGACACTTGTCGCGGCTCCATGACGAACCCCGCTGCCCGGGAGCGGACAGCGGGGTGCGCGACAGCGGGGATCAGACGCCGGTGCCCGCCCTGAAGACCGTCAGGTACACGGACGAGGAGTTGCCCGAGACGGGCACCGCGCCGCCCGTCCAAGTCACCTTCAGGGAGGCCTTCTCATCGGGCGGCGTGATGAGGATCGCACTGGGCGTGGCCGCACTGGCCCCGCTGACCTGCGGGTTGGAGAAGGTCAGGCCGGCCCAGGCACTCCTGCCCGGAGCCAGCGTGATCCTCGCGGGGCCGCCCGGGCCGCGCTTGGGGTCCGGTCCCAGTTGCTTCCCGGAGGCGTCCACGAAGGCGGCGCCGGGGTAGCCGTCGATCGTGCAGGTGCGTCCGGAGCGGTTGGTCAGGACGAGAGGGAAGTTCTCCTGCCCGGCGCCCGGGTTGTTGGCGCCGACGGACGCGCGCAGTTCGGAGGTGTGGCAGCGGGTGCTCGCGGCGCCGCTCCCGGTGGACGAACCGGAGGACGTGGAGTGAGCACCGCCCGTGCCGGCTGAGGCAGTGGAGCTGCCCGTGCCCGTCGCGGTGGCGCCGTCGGCGGACTGGTCACCGGAGGCCGGTTGGGCCGTCCCGGGCAGCTTCTCGGGTGCACTGGTCGGGCCGTGGCCGCTGCCGCACGCGGTGAGCAGACCGAGGGCGGCCACCGCACCCAGCGCCGACACCGTGCGTCGTGCCGTCAGGAAGGGGGGTGTGCCGTCGGGTTGCGGACCCGTTGTGCCGCGCCGGAAGGTCACCATGTCCATGCTCCTTGAAACTCACCGCGCGCCGGGCGCGTGTGGACGGTGCCGTGTGCTCCGTCATTCCTGTCCGATGCGCGCGCGGGCGGAAAAGTTCGCGCGTGTCTCGTGGGGCCGCGATGGGGCTGGCGCCCACCGCCGTGCCGTGGGTCAGCGGGTCACCCGCAGCGAGTCCAGAACACGGCCGGTCGCGTCGTTGCCGCCGGCCTGGCGTACCTGTACGTACACCTGGGGATCGGCGGCACCGTCGGCCGGAGTGAGGGCGGCCTCCGCGACGGAGCCCTTGCCGCCGGCGCAGTCGTTCCAGGTGCGTATCCGTCCCTGCCAGGCCGTGCCCCGGTATGCGCGGCTGCCCTCGTAGTGACAGCCGGCATGGTCGAGCGCGCGCACCTTGGCGCTGAGGTCCCCGTGCTCGCTCAGCCCGATGAACGCGCCGTTCACCTCGGTGCCGAGGTCCTGCCAGCGCGCCAGGCCGTCGGCGACGGCCAGGGCGGGTTCATGGCCGTCGGGCAGGCCCAGCGCCTTCGGGTTCCAGCCCGCCTCGCGCAACTGACGGCCCCAGGACGCGGGCACGGCGGCCTGGATCCGCCCGGTGGCGTCCTGGACCCTGACGTCCGCCGCGGCGCCGGGCTGGCGGAGCACCAGCGTGGTGGCGGCCGCGGCCGTGCCGGCGACGGCGACGGCGGCCACGGCGAGCACCAGGGTCCCCCGACGGCGCCGCGGCTTCCCGGGGGCCGACGCCAAGGGCGCTTCCGCGAGCCGGTCGAGCGTGTCGGCGAGGGCCTCGGCGGTCGGCCAGCGGCGGTCACGATCCGGTTCCATGGCCCGCAGCAGCACCCGCCGCACCTCGGGCGGCAGGCCGGGACGGAGCCGGTCGGGGCGCTCGACCTTGCCGGGCGGGGCCGGGATCGTACCGGTGACGAGGTGATAGCCGAGGGCGCCGAGGCTGTAGACGTCGGCGCGCGCGTCGATGCCCGTGCCCGGTTCGGTCTGCTCGGGCGGCGCGTACCCGGCGGAGCCCGCGGCCATGGTCAGCCCGGAGGCCTGGGCCAGGCTCTTGGCCAGGCCCAGGTCGGCGAGCAGCAGCCGGGTGGAGCCGTCGGGCGCGCTCCGCAGCAGGACGTTGGACGGCTTGATGTCCCGGTGGACGATCCCGGCGTCGTGCAGGGCGGCCGCGGCGCGTGCGGCGAGAGCGGTCAGGCGCAGGGCCTCGGCCACGGGGAGCGGACCGTCGGCGAGCCGGTCGGCGAGGGTGCCGCCGTCGGCGTACTCCATGACGAAGTAGGGCCTGCCGTCAGGGAGCTCACCGATGTCGTAGACCTGGACCACCCGGCTGGAGCCGGCCCGGCGCAGCAGGCGTGCCTCGGACAGGAAGCGCTCCCGGATGTCCAGCCGGTCGGCCCAGTTCTCGGCGAGCACCTTCACGGCGACGGGGGCTTCCAGGACGTCGTCGTGGGCGAGCCAGACGACGCCGAAGGCGCCGCCGCCCAGGCGTCGTTCCAGGCGGTAGCGGTCGATCCGCTCCAGGGACTGCATGCGACTATCATGCCTGGTATCAGATCGGCATCGAGGGGAGCACCCAGTGGGGGATGCCGCGGACACCGAGGAACTCGCTCGGCGCGCGGCGGCGGGTGACGGGGCGGCTCTGGACGGCCTGCTCCAGCGCATCCGGCCCGAGGTGGTACGGCGTTGCGGACGGTTCCTGCCCTGCCGGGAGGACGCCGAGGAGGCGGCGCAGGACGTGCTGTTGCAGGTGGCGCGGAGGATCACCACGTTCCAGGGCCGCAGCCGCTTCAGTACCTGGCTGTACACGGTCGTCGCCAACTGCGCCCGGCAGAAGTACCGGGAGCTGAAGCGGCGGGCCGTCGAACAGCCGGCGCCGATCGACGCGGCACAGCACGTGGATCCCCGGACCACCAGCGTGATCGCCGGGTCCCGTGTCGACCTGCTGGAGGCCCTGGAGCGGTTGGAGCGCGAACACCCGCATCTGGTGGCGCCGTTGGTCTACCGGGACATCTGCCAGCTGGAGTACGCGGAGGCCGCCGAGCGCGTAGGCGTCCCGCTGGGCACGCTGAAGTCCCGGCTGCACGAGGCACGCAAACAGGTCAGGCCCTGGCTGACCGGCACCGTGTGAGGAGGCCGGATCGCCCGCGCAGGGGCGGTACGAACGCCGTGTACCGCCCCTGTCGTGCACTCGGGCTGCGTCAGTGGCCGCTGATGGCGTGCGGCCGGTACGGCTCCTCCAGCAGCTCGACGTCCTTGTCGGTGAGTTCGACGTCGAGCGCCGCGACCGCGTCGTCGATGTGCTGCGGCTTGGTGACGCCGACGATGGGCGCGGCCACGGTGCTGTGCCGCAGCAGCCAGGCGAGGGCGACCTGGGCGCGCGGGACGCCCCGCCGGGCGGCGACCGATGCCACCGCCTCGACGACGGCCCGGTCCCCCTCCTGGTAGAGCCCCTTGCCGTACTCGTCGATGCGGCTGCGCTCGGTGGTCTCGTCCCAGTCCCGGGTCAGGCGCCCGCGGGCGAGCGGGCTCCAGGGCAGGACACCGACGCCCTGGTCCGCGCACAGGGGCAGCATCTCGCGCTCCTCCTCACGGTAGAGGAGGTTGTAGTGGTTCTGCATGGAGACGAACCGCGTCCAGCCGTTCAGACGGGCCGTGTACTGGGCCTTGGATAACTGCCAGGCGTACATCGAACTCGCCCCGATGTAACGGGCCTTGCCCGCCTTGACCACGTCGTGCAGCGCCTCCATCGTCTCCTCGATCGGAGTGAGGGGGTCCCAGCGGTGGATCTGGTAGAGGTCGACGTAGTCGGTGCCGAGGCGGCGCAGGCTGTGGTCGATCTCCGCCATGATCGCCTTGCGGGACAGGCCGCCGCCGCTGGGTCCCGGCCGCATCCGGCCGTGCACCTTCGTCGCCAGCACGATGTCGTCGCGGCTGGCGTATTCGGCCAGTGCCCGGCCGACGATCTCCTCGCTCGTGCCGTCCGAATAGACGTTGGCGGTGTCGAAGAAGGTGATGCCGGCGTCGAGTGCCCGGCGGATCAGCGGCCGGGACGCCTCCTCGTCGAGGCTCCAGGGTGAACGGCCGCGCTCGGGTATGCCGAAGCTCATACAGCCCAGGCAGATCCGGGACACCTCAAGACCCGTGGAACCGAGCTTCACGTACTCCATGCCACTCCTGCTTTCCCTCGGGGTGGGGCCGGGCGCCGGTGACCGTCCGGGCACGACCCCTCATGGGCCCGCGCCGTGGCGCCGGCGCCCCCGACGACGTGTTCCCTTCCCACCCTGACCGCCACGAAGCCCGGATGCCGCGGCTCCGGAACCTGCCTCCGCCCCCGGAATCCGCCTCCGCGTCCGGAACCCGCCTCAGCGTCCGTACGCGCACCGCGCACGCGTCCGTACGCGCACCGCGCACGCGTCCGTACGCGCACCGCGCACGCGTCGGCCGCGCCCGGCTCCACCGCGATTCCCCGTCCCCCGCGTTCCGCGTCGCCCCTGCGACCAGTGCGACCTGGCCCTCCAGCGGTCCCGGCATGTCCGACCTCCGCGCTCGTAGAACTCGTGGCAACCGTCCACGGGGAGCGTCCCGCGGAAGCCGGACATCCTCTGTCGCCTCTTCACGCCGGCGCTCCGGCACTCCGGCGCGCCGTCGGCTCAGTGGCCGCGCGCGATCCACTCGTCGAGGTGGGGTGCCTCGGCGCCGATGGTCGTGGTCTCGCCGTGGCCGGTGCGGACCACCGTCTCGGGCGGGAGGGTCAGCAGCCGGTTGCGGATCGACTCGATGAGCGTCGGGAAGTCCGAGTACGAGCGCCCGGTGGCCCCCGGGCCACCCTTGAACAGGGTGTCCCCGGTGAAGACCGTGCCGAGCCCCGGGTCGTAGAGGCAGACCGCGCCGGGGGCGTGGCCCGGGGTGTGCAGGACCGTCAGATCGGTACCGGCCGTCTCGATCACCTGCCCGTCGGCCAGCCAGTGGTCGGGCAGGCGGTCGGGGTGGGTCATCTTCCACAGCGGCAGGTCGTCGGGGTGGAGCCAGATCGTGGCGCCGGTCCGCTCGGCGAGGGCGGGGGCGGCGTCGATGTGGTCGTTGTGAGCGTGTGTGCACACGATGGCGCGCAGCCGCCGCCCACCGACGGCCTCGGCGATCGCTTCGGCGTCGTGGGCGGCGTCGATGACGACGGCCTCGTGGTCGTCACCGACGATCCACACGTTGTTGTCGACGTCCCATGTGCCGCCGTCGAGGGAGAAGGTACCGGAGGTGACCAGGTGGTCGATGCGCGCGGTCATCACAGCACCACCACCGAGCGCAGCACGTCACCGCGGTGCATCCGCTCGAAGGCCTTCTCGACCTCGTCGAGGGCGATGGTCTCGGTGACGAACTTCTCCAGCGGCAGGCGGCCCTGCAGGTGCAGGTCGACGAGCATCGGGAAGTCGCGGGAGGGCAGACAGTCCCCGTACCAGGACGACTTGAGGGCACCGCCGCGCGCGAAGACGTCGAGGAGCGGCAGTTCCAGCTTCATCTCGGGGGTTGGGACACCGACGAGGACGACGGTGCCGGCCAGGTCACGGGCGTAGAAGGCCTGCTTGTACGTCTCCGGGCGGCCGACCGCCTCGATGACGACGTCGGCGCCGAAGCCCCCGGTCAGCTCGCGGATCGCCTCCACCGGGTCGGTCTCGCCGGAGTTGACGGTGTGGGTCGCACCCAGCTCCTTGGCGATGGCCAGCTTGCGGTCGTCGATGTCCACCGCGATGATCTTCACCGCGCCCGCCAGGTAGGACCCGGCGATCGCCGCATCGCCCACTCCCCCGCAGCCGATGACGGCCACCGAGTCGCCCCGGCCGACGTTCCCGGTGTTGATGGCCGCGCCGAGGCCCGCCATCACGCCGCAGCCGAGCAGGCCCGCCACGGCCGGGGAGACGGACGGGTCGACCTTGGTGCACTGTCCGGCCGCGACCAGCGTCTTCTCCGCGAAGGCGCCGATTCCGAGGGCCGGCGTCAGCTCCTGGCCGGTGGCGGCCAGGGTCATCTTCTGCGTGGCGTTGTGGGTGGCGAAGCAGTACCAGGGACGGCCGCGTCGGCAGGCGCGGCACTGGCCGCACACCGCCCGCCAGTTGAGGATCACGAAGTCGCCGGGGGCGACCTCCTCGACGCCCTCGCCGACCGACTCCACGATCCCGGCCGCCTCATGGCCGAGCAGGAACGGGAAGTCGTCGGTGATGGCGCCCTGTTTGTAGTGCAGATCCGTGTGGCACACACCACAGGCCTGGATGCGCACCACCGCCTCGCCGGGGCCCGGATCCGGTACGACGATCGTCTCGACCCGAACCGGCTCGTCCTTGCCAGGGGCGATCACGCCGCGTACTTCCTGCGCCATGGTGCTGCTGCCTTCCGTCGCTGGGTGTGGGCGCCTCACGCGCCCGGTGCGGGCCACTGCGGTCCGCACCCATGATCCTTGCGCGGCAGGCACGTCTTCTGCACGCATCCCGCGCGGCGGAATGACCTCGGCCGGACGTTCGGGCGCGCGCGAGGGCACGCGGGGGACGTCTCATCACGCGGCGGACGTAGGCTGAACGCCCCTACCCCGCAAGGAATGCCGTGAGCATCGCAGAGACGCAAGCCGTGCCGCCCGCTTGGCGGCTGCTCCTCGGATACGTACGACCGCACCGGGGGGCGCTGTTCGCGGGCGCGCTCCTGGCGCTGGCCACCGGTGCCACCGGCCTGCTGCTGCCGCTGGTGGCGCGTGGGCTCATCGACGATCTGGCACACGACCGGCCCATCACCCGTGCCCTGCTCGGCATGTCGGGGCTGGTGGTCGCCAACGCGGCGGTGGGCGCGCTGGGTTCGTACGTGCTGCGGCGCACCGCCGAGTCGGTCGTGCTCGGTGCGCGGCGCGCCCTGTCGTCGTATCTGCTGCGCCTGCGGATATCCGCCGTGGACCGCACCGAGCCCGGCGATCTGATGGCCCGTGTCACCTCCGACACCACGCTGCTGCGGGAGGTCACCACCGACTCGCTGGTCGGCCTCGGCACCGGCGGGCTGACCCTGGTGGCGACGGTGGTGATGATGGGCCTGGTCGACCCGGTGCTGCTGGGCGTCACGGTCGCCGTGATCCTGGGTGCGGGCACCGTGCTGGGGGTGATCGTGCCGCGCATCAACCGGGCGAGCCGGCGGGCCCAGGACGCCGTCGGAGTGATGGGGGCCTCCCTGGAACGGGTCCTCGGCGCGTTGCGCACGGTCAAGGCGTCGGGTGCGGAGCACCGCGAGGAGGAGGGCGTCCACGCGGCGGCCGAGGAGTCGTGGCGGCAGAGCGTACGGGCCGCGAAGTGGTCGGCGGCCGCGGGCAACACGGCGGGGCTCGCGATGCAGATCGCCTTCATCACCGTGCTTGCGGTGGGCGGTGCCCGGGTCGCGACCGGTGCCATCGACGTGGGCACGCTGGTCGCGTTCCTGCTCTACGTCTTCTATCTCATGTCGCCCGTCCAGCAGCTGGTCGGCGCGGTCACGCAGTATCAGACCGGCGCGGCGGCGCTCGCCCGTATCCAGGAGGCGCTGCGGCTGCCCGCCGAGCCGTCCGCCCGGCCCGCCCCGCTGCCGTCGCCCGGCGCGCAGCCGGCCGCGCTCGCCTTCCAGGACGTGCGCTTCCGGTACGCGGACGACCTGCCGTATGTGCACCACGGGGTGACCTTCTCGGTGCCGGCGCGGGGCATGACCGCGTTCGTGGGTCCCTCGGGTGCGGGCAAGACGACCGTGTTCTCGCTGATCGAGCGGTTCTACGACCCCGAGTCGGGCACCATCACGCTCGACGGCCGCGACGTGGCCGAGTGGGAGCTGCCCCACCTGAGATCGGCCATCGGCTATGTGGAGCAGGACGCGCCGGTGCTCTCCGGCTCCCTGCGCGACAACCTGCTCCTGGGCAACCCGGAGGCCGACGCCACCGAGGTGGAGCGTGTGGTCAAGACGACGCGGCTCGACGGTCTGGTGGAGCGGCTTCCCCAGGGCCTCGACACGCTGGTCGGGCATCGCGGGACCAGGTTGTCGGGCGGCGAACGCCAGCGTGTCGCGATCGCCCGAGCGTTGCTGCGCCGCCCGCGTCTGCTGCTGCTCGACGAGGCGACCTCGCAGCTCGACGCGGTCAACGAGGCGGCGCTGCGGGACACGGTCGCGGATGTCGCCCGGTCGACGACGGTCCTGGTGGTCGCGCACCGGCTGTCGACCGTGACGATGGCGGACCGGATCGTGGTGATGGACGCGGGCCGCGTGCGCGCGGTCGGCACGCACCGTGAACTGGTCACCGCGGACCCGCTCTACGCCGAACTCGCCGCGACGCAGTTCCTCGCCACGGCCGACTGAAGCCCGGTCCGGTTCAGGAGGACTCGGTGCGGGCCGCGGGGATCTCCGGGACGGCGTCGTCGTCGACGGCGTGGGCGAGGAAGTCGTCGACCGTGCGGGGGAACAGGGTGGCCGGCTGCCGGAGGTCCTCGGGCGACGACGCGGCCAGGGCCGCCTGCATGCCAGGGACACCGGCGTCGCGGATACGGTCGATGGCCTCCTGGCCCGAGGGAGTGAGTTCGATGCGCCGGGCGCGGCGGTCGTCGGGTCGGGCACCCGGGTGACATAGCCGGCCTTCTGCAGCTGCTGCACCTGCCGGGTGACATGTGAGGCCTCGACTCCGAGCCGGTTGGCCGGCTCCCCCGGGCGCAGCGGCTCGGAGTCGGCGATCTGGCGCAGCAGCGGCCGACTCGAGTGACTTTCCCGCCGCCCCGGCCGCCGCCCGCCACCCCGGCCGCCCGCCGCCCGTGCGTCAGGCGGCCGGACGGGCCCAGCCGTGGTCGCGCAACGGGCCTACGGCGTAACCCCGTTGCGCGCAGGTGTCGAGGATGCGGGGTACGGCGCCCAGGGCCGAGCGCCAGGCGCCGGGCGCGGAGGTGCAGTCCGAGTCGTGGAGCAGGATGGTACCGCCGCCGTCCAGATCCGCCGTGACGGTGCGATGGACGGAGTCCGGGGTCGCACGGGCGGTCCAGTCCTCGCCCCAGCAGGTCCACAGCACCGGGGTGAGGCCGAGGCGGCGGGCGGCCAGGTGGGCGGCGGTCGACATGACGCCGTAGGGAGGCCTGAAGAGCCGCGGCTGCCGTCCGGTGATGGCGGCGACGGTGTCCCGGGCGCGGGCGAAGTCGTCGTACGTGGCGCGCGGACCGCGCAGCAGCAGCGGGCGGTGCAGCCAGCCGTGGATGCCGATCTCGTGGCCCGCGGCGGCGATCTCGCGGACCAGGCCGGGCGAGCGGTGCGCTTCGCTGCCCAGCACGAAGAAGGTGGCGTGCACTCCGCGGTCCGCGAGCAGCCGCAGGAACAGCGGGGTGGACAGGGGGTCGGGCCCGTCGTCGAAGGTGAGGGCCACATGGTCGGCGCGGCCCCGGCCCGAGAGGCGGGGCATCACACGGTTGCGCAGCGGACCGAAGGTGGAGACGACGGGCGCGGCGTGGGCGGCGGCGAGGGCGGGCAGCGCGGCCCTGGCGGCCGTGCGGAGCAGTTGTGCGGTGGTCACGAGTGGTGGCCCTCCGGTCGGGGGCCGTGGCCGGGAGCATCGTCGTCCAGATCCAGGCCGTGGCCTATGGCGTGCATCAGACTCGAACCGTCGTACGCCGTCGCGATCCCCGTGCCGACGGCGCAGGCCCACAGGGCGCACGCCGAGGCGGTGGTCACGCCGAGCCGTCGGTAGGTGCGGCGGTTGCGCCGCCCGGAGGAGGGCGCGGACGGACCCGCGGGCGGGGGCGCGAGCCCAGAGCGCTGGACCCGCGCTATCTCCGCCGCCGGTCCGCCCGCCGGGTCGGCGAAGAGGGCGAGGCCCGCTTCGCGCTGGCGCAGCCCCAGCGGTCCCTCGATCAGCTCGCAGAGCACCGCCTTGAGATCGGCAGGGTCGCGGACCCAGGCGGCGACACCCGCCTCGTCCAGCGCGGCGGCGTTGGTCAGCCCGTGGCCCGGAATACAGCGGTAGCTGGCCACGGGCAGGCCCGCGGCGAACGCCTCCAGCGAGGTCAGCCCGCCGGCGTTCTGCACGAGGACGTCGGCGGCGTGCATCAGGCCGGGCATGTCGTCGACCCAGCCGTAGGCGTGCTCGATGCCGTCCGCGCGCAGCTGCTCGGCCAGTGCCTCGTTGCGGCCGCAGACGACGACCGGGACGGCCGCGCCGCAGTCGCGCAGTTCCAGGGCCACCTGCCGGACCGGTCCGACACCCCAGGAACCGGCGACCAGCAGCGCCAGCGGGGCCTGCGCCGGCAGCCCGAACCGCGCCCGCGCCCGGCCTCGCTCCGCCGCGTCGCAGGGGCGGAACCGGGGGTTGGCCACCGGTCCGCACACCCGTACGTCCTGGGCACCGGCGGCCCGCGCCTGGGCCGCGGGCACGGCATGGGCCGCGAGGTGGACGTCCACGCCGTCCGCCACCCACAGCGGATGCACCGAGAAGTCGGTCAGATAGGTGAGGACCGGCACGGTCAGCCGGTCGGCGAGGCGCAGGTTGCCCAGCACCCGGCTGGCCCCGGGGTAGGTGGAGACGACCGCTCCCGTGCCCGGGGGCAGGGCGCGCAGCACCCGGTCCTCGGCGGCACGCAGCAGCGCCCGCGCCGCCGCGCCGCCGCCTCCGGCGCGCTCGGTGCTGGAGTAGATCCGCTGGTAGACCCAGGGAGCCCGGACGAGCATCCGGTGGTAGCTCTCCTTGACGGCGCGGCCGAGCCGGGCGGGCAGCAGGTCCAGCAGGTCGTACCGGTCGACCACGACTCCGTCCGCCACGAGGCGGCGGGCGAGCTCGGCGGCGGCGCCGTCGTGACCGGCACCGACGCTCGCGGAGACGATCACGACCCGGCCCGAGGGCGTCGTCACCGTTCGCGGGCTCGGGACGGCGCCCGCGAGCGCGGGCGGGGGGACCGTACTTCCGACGTGGGGCATGAGCTTTCTTCCTCCGCACATGAGGGGAGCGGCGGAACTCTACAACACGTAGTAGTTCGCGTTTCAAAGCCCGGAGCATACTTCCTACATCCAGTAGTAGCTCGCCGGGTAGTCTGTGAGGCCGGGCGGCGAAGGGAAGGTGAACGGTGCGCGACCGGACGAACGACGACCCCGGCGGAGCATCCGGCCGGCGGGCGCGGGGCGAACTGGAGAGCGGTGTGCTCGCCGCGCTCTGGGCGGCCGACGGGCCGCTGACCGCACGTCAGGTTCGGGAGCGGCTACCGGGCGACCTGGCGTACACGACGGTCCTGACGATCCTGTCCCGGCTGCATGACAAGGGCATGCTCGTGCGCCACCGTGAGGGCCGCGGATACGCCTTCGAGCCGGCCCGTGACGAGGCGTCCCACACCGCCGAGCGGATGCACACCCTGCTGGAGCGCGGCTCCGATCGCGAGGCGGTGCTGACCCGCTTCGTCTCCGAACTGTCGGAGGAGGACGAACAGTTGCTGCAGCGGCTGCTGTCCGGGCACGACGCCCGCGACGACGCCGAGCGCTTCGACGAGAGGCCCTGAGCCGGTGCTGATCAACGTCTACGTTCCGTTCCTCGTCACCGCCGCCCTCACGGTGCTCGCGCCGCGGCCCGCCCGCCGTCTGGCCCCGCGCCCGGCCGCCTGGGCCCTGGCCTGCGCCGCGCTGGTGACCGCGGCCGGCTGGGTGGGGTCGCTGGCCCTGCTGGCGTTCACCGGGTTCGCACAGATCCCCCAGGTGGCCGCGGAGGGCCGCTGGTCGGTGTCCGCGCTGCGCGCCGAGGACCCGGTGTACCTGGTCGTCGCGGTGGTCAGCGCCCTCGCCCTGGCGGCGGGAGTCGTCTCGCTGGGAGTCGCCGCCGTTCGCCAGGGCCGCCACGTCCTGTGGGCGCGGCGGGAGTGCGCCCGGCTGCCCGGCGACACGGAACTGGCCGTGCTCGACGACGACGCGCCGCACGCCTTCGCGCTGCCCGGAGCGCCCGGACGGATCGTGGTCTCCCGGGGCATGCTGCGCTGTCTCGGCGACGGCGAACGCGAGGCCCTGCTGGCGCATGAGCGGGCTCATCTGCGCGGCAGGCACTATCTGTTCCAGACGGTCTGGCGGCTCACTGCGGCCGTGAATCCGCTGCTGCGGCCGCTGGTCGGCACGGGGTCCTTCGTCCTGGAGCGCTGGGCCGACGAGGAGGCCGCGGCGCGCGTCGGCAGCCGTAAGGTCGTCGCCCGCGCGGTCGGCCGGGCCGCGCTCGCGTCCGCCGCCGAAACGCCCCGCTCCGCCGCACTGGCCGCGACCGGCGGAGCGGTGCCCCAGCGCGTACGGGCCCTGCTCGCCCCGCCCCCGCCCCATCGGACCCTGCCGTTCGTCGCGGGCGCACTGCTGCTGACCCTGTGCTGCACGAGCCTGGCCAACGCCGCGTCGGACAGCGAGAAGATGGTCGACAGCGCACGGCGGGCGGAGTGCGCGGCGCGGGCGGCAGCCGCGGGCGCACCGTCGGCCGGACAACCGCCGAAGGAGCCCGACGCCTGCTGCGCCCACCACGGGCACAAGGAGCACGAGCGGCCCCGCGGGTAGCCGGGCGGCGGTCGCCTCCGTACCGGGAATCGCCATCGCGAGGAGTTCGTACGGCGCGTCACGAACCGCGCGAACGCCCCTTCGAGTTCGTCACCCGACGCACGGTGGCACAGGCTTCGGCCGAGGGCGGGACGGGATGAGGCGCCCAGGGGCCGGGCTCGTGCCGGGCCCGGCCCCTGGCGCGAGGCACGGCCGGTCAGTGGCTGGTGATCAGCTCCTGCGGCGTGCTGCCGTGCGCTGCCTGCTTGGACGTGCGCACGGCGGCGAGGCCGATGAAGACCATGGACGACACGCCGGCCACCGCGAAGGCGGTGAAGCCCCAGTCGCCGTGGCCGGCGGCGAGCAGTTGGCCGCCGAGCCAGGGGCCGAAGACGGCACCGAAGCGGCCGATGCCGGAGGTCCAGCCGACCGCGGTGGCGCGGTTGTCGGGGGTGGACCGGATCGAGACGGTCGCGTAGATCATGGTCTGCGCGCTGTTGAGGAACACACCGGCGAGGAAGACCACGGTGAAGGTCAGGGCCAACGGCATGTGGACGCTGAGCAGGAAGACCCCGGCGGCGGTCAGCGCGAACCAGATCGCCGAGATACGGGGGGCGCCGAAGCGGTCGGAGGCGCGTCCGGCGATCAGCATGCCCACGATGCCGCCGAGGTTGAAGAGGACAACGAAGGTGAGGGCGGAGCCGAGGTTGTACCCCTCCCCGCGCATCAGGGTGGGCAGCCAGGTGGCGACGCCGTAGACGAGCAGCAGACCGCCGAAGGACGCCACCCAGTACAGCAGGGTCTGGATCCACTCCCCGCCGCGGAACAGGTTGGTGAGGGCGTTCCAGCGGTCGGCGGGGGCCGCGTGGCCGGGCGCCTCGGGCAGCTCAACCTGGTAGCGGTCGGCCAGTTCGCGGGCCTCCGCGGCACGGCCCTTGGCGACGAGGAAGCTCAGCGATTCGGGCATGAGCTTGGCGAACACCGGGGCGAAGAGGAGCGGGACCACGCAGACCCAGAAGGCGGCCCGCCAGCCGAGCGGCTCCACGACCCACAGGGCCACGTAGGCGGAGAGGATGCCGCCGGCGTGGTGGGCGGTCATCAGCGCGCCGATGGTGAGCGCGCCACGGCCGCGCGGGGCGTAGTCGGTCACCATGCTGATCGCGGTGGGCAGCAGGCCACCGAGGCCGACGCCGGCGAGGGTCCGGCCGAGGCCGAAGACCGTGACGGTGGGCGCCAGCGCGCACAGGCCGGAGGCCAGCGAGAAGAGCGTGATGCAGGTGACCATCAGCTTCTTGCGCCCGATTCGGTCGGCGACCGTCCCCGCGGTCAGGGCGCCGACCAGCATGCCGAAGGTGGCATAGCTGCCGAGGTCGCCGGCCTGGCCGGGGGTGATCCCGAGGGCCTTCTGCTCCAGCATGTGGGGCAGCACCGAGCCGTAGATGAACATGTCGAGGCCGTCGAAGAGCACGGCCAGCCAGCACAGGCCGACG
Source organism: Streptomyces sp. TP-A0356 (assembly GCF_001417775.1). GTDB lineage: Bacteria > Actinomycetota > Actinomycetes > Streptomycetales > Streptomycetaceae > Streptomyces. The sequence continues at coordinate 330,781 of NZ_BBZJ01000012.1, forward strand.
ACCAGAGCGGCCAGTCTGCTGCCGCGGGCGGACAGGGCGGTGGAGGAGGACATCGTTGTTTTCCTCTCGTCCAGGGGGCGTTGCCTGGAGGGGATCAGTGAGGCGGGTCGACACGGCTCGTGCGGCTGACCCGGTGGTGCGCTAGACGCTAAGGAGCCGTCCACCGGAGTGTCAACGCTTTTGTCAACAATCTCAGCTACGATCCGGGCTCCTCTGTCTCTCCCCGGAGGGCATGGCGAAGCCGCAGGTGAAAAGGGGGGTGGGCAGCGCACGGCGGTGCGCCGCCCACCCCTCCCTGGCCCGCTTCAGCCGATGGGCGGTGTCCCATGGGTGTGGAAGGACTCGATGGTCTTCAGACCCCAGGCCTGTCCCCTGGCCCGCTCGGCCTCGGTCCAGGTGATCAGCGGCCAGTCCGGCGCCAGGACCAGGCGCGTGAGCGGGTTGCACAGTTCGACGCGGTTGCCGCCCGGCTCGTAGACGTAGAGGAAGAACGTCTGCTGGATGGCATGCTTGTGCGGGCCCGTCTCGATGAACACCCCCGTGTCCAGCGCGAGATCGGCGGCGCGCAGGATGTCCTCGCGGGTGTCGGTGGCGAAGGCGATGTGGTGCAGACGTCCGCGCGAGCCGGTCCAGTCCTCGGTGTAGACGACGTCGTACGACTTGTTCGTGAACGTCAGCCACTTCGCGGCGATCCTGCCGCTGTCGAGCCGGATCTGCTCGGTCGGGCGCGCCCCGAGGAGGTGCTGGTGGAAGTCGGCGTTGGCGGCGACGTCGGCAGCGAGGTAGTTGACGTGGTCCAGGCGGCGTACGCCCACGCCGTGGCCCGGTTTGGCCTGGGGCTGGTTCTTCAGTCCCGGCCTGAGCTCGTCCGGGCAGCGGTACCACTCGGACTCCCAGTACAGGGCGACCTCGTGGCCGTCGGGGTCGGTGGTGACGTACAGGGGGCCGAGACCCGGTTCGTCCTCCGTCCAGCGGCCCTCGCACCCCGCGGCCTCCAACTCCTTCACTCTGCGCCGCAGTGCCTCCTCGCTGGAGGCCCGCAGCGCGGTGCGGCGCATGCCGGAGGTCTCGTGCGCGGTGAGAACCAGGCTGTGGTGCTCGTAGTCGTCCCACGTGCGCAGGTAGACCGAGTCGCCCTGCTGCCCGTTGACCGTCAGGCCGAGATAGTCGGTGAAGAACGCCAGGCTGCGGTCCAGGTCGGGGGTGAGCAGTTCGACGTGCCCGAGATGGGCGATGTCCCCGAGGGGCGGAGTCATCTTCGGCTCCTCCTTATCGGTCGTGTGCGGGTGTGGGGGCGGTGGTGGGGTCCCCGGTGGCGGTCCCCGCTCGTTCCAGCGGAGCCGAGAGCTCGGGAGAGGACCGGGGGAAGACCGTGCCGTCGAAGATCTTTCGCGCGGTGCGTACGACGGCGGTGCGGCGGGCCACCGCGGGCATCCCATCGGAACCGGGGTCGACGCTGGTGTCGATGTCCAGGAACCCACTGGGATGTTCGATGCGTACGCGGTCGCCGCGGACCGGAAGCCGTGCGATCCCCTCCCCCACGCTCCCCGGGATGCGCAGACCCGCCGCCACGCTCGCGGCGCCCAGGACGCCGATGGAGGTGTGGCAGCGCACCGGGATGAAGGTGCGGGTCATGACGGCGCCCCCGCTGCGGGGCGGCGCCAGCAGGCTGAGCTTGGGCACGGTGGCGCGCTCGACGTCGCCGAGATCCATCAGCCGGCCGGCCTCCAGCCGTATCTGGTGCAGCCGGTCGGCCAGGGCGAGGTCCTCCTCCAGGCTCTTGGGGTCCTCGTACCCGCTGACCTTCAGCGAGGGGGCGGCGATCAGCACGGTCGGCATGCCGTTGTCCACACAGGTCACCGGCGTGCCGGCGACGGCGTCGCGGACGTTCCCGGTGGGCAGCAGCGGGCTGTCGCCGGGCGGGAACTCGATCACCACCGGGGCGGCGGTCCCCGGCACGCCGGAGATCTCCGCCGCACCGGCGTAGTCGACGCGTCCGCCCGAGGTGGGGAACGTGGCGATGGCTCGTTCGCCGGTGTTGAGCATACGGATCCGGACGGACGTCTCGCCCTCCCCCGGGGCGACCAGGCCGCGCTCGACGGCGAAGGGGCCGACGCCGGCCAGGATGTTGCCGCAGTTCTGGCGGTCCGTCACCTCGGGCTTGTCCACGGCGACTTGGAGGAACAGATAGTCGACGTCCGCCACGGGGTCCGCCGACCGGGAGATCACCGCCACCTTGCTGGTCAGGGGGTGGGCCCCGCCCAGACCGTCGATCTGGCGCGGATCGGGGCTTCCCATCACGCGCAGCAGCAGGTCGTCGCGTTCGGCGGGGTCGGCGGGGAGGTCCTCGGCCAGGAAGTAGGCGCCCTTGGACGTGCCGCCGCGCATCAGCATGCAGCGCACCTCCCCGGGCCCGGTCACGAGCCGGCTCCGTCCCGCACATATGCGTCGTACGACTGGTAGGTCACGCCCAGCCGTGCCAGGCTCTCGCGCAACCCGTAGCGGTCCAGGCCCAGTTGGCCGTCGAGGAAGGCGGCGCGCGACGCGGCCTCCTTGTTCTCCCTGGCCTCGGACGCCTCGGCCACCGGTCGGGCGCGCTCGCGAGGCACGACCACCACTCCGTCGTCGTCGGCGAGGATCACATCGCCGGGCCGGACCACCTGGCCGCCGATCACCACCGGCAGGTTGACCGAGCCGCCGGTCGCCTTGACGGTGCCCTGCGCGCAGACGGCGGCGGCCCACGCCGGGAAGCCCATCTCGCGCAGTTCGGCGGTGTCCCGGATGCCCGCGTCGATGACGAGGCCGCGCACCCCGCGCCGGTGCAGCGCGGTGGCGAACAGCTCGCCGAACATCCCGTCCGTGGAGGGCGAGGTGGTGGTGACGACGAGCATGTCGCCCTCGCCGCACTGCTCGACGGCCGCGTGGATCATGAGGTTGTCGCCGGGCCAGGACAGGACCGTGACCGCGGTGCCTGCGACGCGGGTGCCCTGCTGGATCGGGCGCAGGCGGGTGCCGAGCAGACCGGTGCGGCCCATCGCCTCGTGCACGGTGGCCACGCCGTATCCGGCGAGCGCCTCGACGTCCTTCGGGTGCGCCTTCGGCGGGTTGGTGACGATCACGCCGCTCATGCCAGCTCCCCCGTGACCTGCGGGTAGGGGCGCATGTACGCCTCGGCGTACGTCTGGTGCGGCAACCCCAGGTTGGGGCCCGCGTTGCGCTTGAGCTGGACGCCGCGGCGGACGGCGAGGTCGGTGTAGTAGTCCCACAGGTGCTGCTGCGCGGCCAGGCACTCCATGGCCTTGCGCTTGGTCTCCCACACCTCGGTGATGTCCAGGAGGACCTCGGGCTTGAAGCCGCACATCTCGGGCTGGTGGGGCTCGAAGAAGAAGACCGGCGGTGCGCCGATGATCTCGCCCTCCGCCGGGTAGCCGATGGCCTGGGCCAGCACACGAGCGTCGAGGGCCATGCGGGCGGCGGCCGGGTGGTCCCCGTTGTAGGGGTCTTCCAGCGGGTGTGTGAGCACGACATCGGGCTGCGCCGCGCGGTAGACGGCCACCAGACGGTCGGTCAGCTCGGGCGTGGCGATCAGCGGGTAGTCGCCGGCGTCGAAGAAGACGGCCTCGGCGCCGAGGGTGGCGGCCGCCTTCTCGGCCTCCTCCCGGCGTATCGCCTTGATCTCCTCCAGCTTCCTGCCCTCCCGCCACGCCTTGGCGGACTCGCCGCGTTCGCCGTAGGTCAGGCACGCGACGGTGACCTTCTCTCCGCGGGCGGCGGCCAGGGCGATGGCTCCCCCCGCGCGCCACACGAAGTCCCCGGCGTGGGCGGTGACGACGAGCGTGGATCGTGGGGTGGCGGGCGCATGACCATGCGTCATTGCTGAGATCTCTCCTCTTTCGGGCGGTTCGCCTCCGGGCGCTTGCCGCCGGTGTCGAGAGCGCGACCGTGCTCAGCCCTTCGGGCCTGCGCACTCCCCCGAGCTCTCGACTTCGCTCGAGCGGGGGAATCCCCCTGCGCCCTCGCTCCGGTGCGCCCCTTCGGCTCACTCGCCGTGATGGACAGGGGTGCGCCCGCCTCGCTCGTGTCAGTCGCGCAGCGCCTCGATGACGCTGGTGAGGTGGGCACGGACGGCCGCCTCGGCCGCCTGCGAGTCCCTGGCCCTGATCGCCTCGATCATGGCCAGGTGTTCACTCAGGGACTGCTGCGGGCGCCCCGGCCTGAGCGCCAACTGGAAGCGGTGACGCACCAGTTGTGCATTGAGCCGCTCCAGCAGCTCCACGGCCGTCTGTTGGCCGGAGAACCGTCTGATCCGGTCGTGCAGGTCCTGGTTGAGCTCGGAGTACGTCACCGGTTCGCCGTCGGCGACGGCCTTGGTCATCGCCGTGCCGAGGTCGGCCAGTTCGGTCAGCTGCTCGTCGTCGGCCGCGGCGGCCGCCTTGGCCGCGCACAGCCCTTCCAGGACCATGCGGCACTCGGTGATGGCGACCGCTTCCTCCACGGTCACCACCCGCACCCGCGAGCCGCGGTTGCGGATCCGCTCGACCAGTCCCTGGCCCTCCAGATCGATGAGCGCCGCCCGGATGCTGGCCCGCGTCACACCGAACTGCTCGGCGAGTTCGTTCTCCACCAGCCGCTGGGCCGGTGCCATCTCGCCGTGCAGGATCGCCTGCCGCAGCCGCTCCAGCGCGTGCTGCTTGGCCTGCTCTCCGGTGCTCGGACGGGCTTCCATCGGCATCATTGCCCTCCCTGAGTGAGTGCCTGTCGAACGTAAATCTAGTCCAACAAGATTGTCAACAATTTTGTTCTCTAAATTGCGCGCACATCTGGCGGCGTACGGTCCCAGGCAGCGCCGCTGTCCGCCGGGCGACGGACCGTCGCACCGGAGCGCGTCAGCCCCTGCGGTGGAGCAAGGCGAGCGGTTCGATCACCGCCTGCGTCGCGGGGTGCGGATCGTCCCGCCACCGGGCGAGGCGCACGGCGATGGGCTTGCCTGTGGCACCCCACGCGCGTCGGGGCCGCTCGCGGACGGCACCGACGTCATGAGCCGTTCGTGACGGGGGCCAGCCAGATCCCGACGATCGCGGCGACCAGCCCGGTGGCCGCGTCGTGCCAACTGGCGCGGGGAGTGGGACCGCCCTGCGCGAGGGCACGCTCACGTTCGGCGGACATGTGAAGCATCCACTCGCGTGCCATGGTTCCGCGTTCGGCGCGGATCTCGGGCGCCAGATCGGGCAGACAGTGGTGCAGTCCGTCAAGCACCTGCCGCAGCGACGGCGAGGACAGGGACTCCTCGACCATGATCGCGCGCATCGCCGGGTCGGTCATCACCTGGGCGCAGAACCGCGCGTACCAGGTGGGGCTGCCCACGGCCGCCAGATCGGCCGCCGGCGGGGCGGCCAGGCCCGTGACGCCGACGGCGAGACCGACCGCGGCGACGATGCGCCGTGTGGAGATCATGCTTCGCGCAACTCCACCGGGCCGCGGCGGTCACGGGCCTTCGGCCCGGCTGCGCCGGGGGGCGCACAGGTCCGCTGCGCTTGCCGGGGCCCGCACGGCGGAGGAGGCTCGAAGAAGAGGCCTTCGCGGCCCACCGCTCGCCGGGCCGCGGCCTTCCAAGGAGGTCACCATGGGCACCGCGGCAGGTACCGCCTTCGACACGGAGACCCTGCGCCGAGGCATAGAAGGGGAGGACGCGGCGACTCTGCTGTCGCTCTACACGGACGACGCGGAGATCCGCATCATCGACCGCAACACCCAGCCCAGTCACCCGAAGGTCCTGCACGGCCGGCACGAGATCGGCGACATGCTCGACGACGTCTACAGCCGGGACATGACCCACCACCTGGACCAGTGCGTCGTCCAGGGTGACCATGTCGCCTTCACCGAGTCGTGCCGGTACGCCGATGGTGTCCGGGTGCTCGCCAACTCGATGGTTTCGTTGCGCGACGGCAAGATCGCCGAGCAGATCCTCATCCAGGCATGGGACGAGTAGGACGGCGACGGCCCCGAAGGTCCAGGTCGGCTCGCGGCTCTCCCGGACCTTCTCGGCGCGGGCGGCACTGGGCCACCGGCGCCGGACCGGCCGCTTCGACCTGACGCGACCCGCTCCCCGACGTCAAGCCGGGGGCCGTGGTGATCGACGCCGGGTACAACCCGGGCAACGACGGCGACGTCGACTTCGAGCCGCCGTCACCCGGGCCGCTCTCATCACTACCCACGAGCGAAGCGCGGGGCGGGGCGGGGGCCGCGGCTCAGGCGTCCGGCGGCCATCCCGCCGGGCGCAGTATGGCCAGCAGCTGCCGGACCAGTTCGTCCACGATCTCGTCGAGGGACGCGTCCACCCAGCCGGCCCGCCAGTCGTGCAGCAGACCATTGACGCTGCCGATGAACGCCGTGGCCGCGATCCGGTAGTCCCGCGGGGCCGCTTCGCCCCGCGCGGCGGCTTCGGCGGCCTCCGCGCAGATGAAGTCGACCCAGCGGGAACGGCGTTCGAGCCGCTGCTCCTCCAACCGGGGGCTGACCCCGATGATCTCGACGAAGGTGATACGGATCCGGCGCGGATCGGAGGTGACGTTCGCCGCGTAGGCCCGGAAGATCGCGGCGGCACGCTCGGGGAGCGGCAGGTCGCGGGCCTCGACGAGGGCGGCGTGGGCGGCCTGTTCCGCCCAGTCGTTGACCTGGAGGTGCAGGGCGGCGAGGACGTCCTCCAGCGTGTGGAACTCCTCGTAGAACTGACGGGTCGACAGCCCTGCCGCCTCGCTCAGCGCCGCGACCGTGGTTGACCGGAAGCCGGGGCTCTCGCCGAAGAGCTGGAGCGCGGCCTCCAGGAACCGCCTGCGCCGCTCGGCCTGCCGCTCCTCGGCCGACCTGCCGCCGTACCGGCCCGTCGGCTGCCTGAGCCTGCCCGCCACAAGCTTCCCCCCTCCTCACGGTGATCCGTTCGCCTGCCGCCCAATTTTGTCGTGCACGGAGTCTTGTGAAGGGGGCCGCCCCTTCCTTACTTTCCAGTAAGTCACTCTGAACGCAGTCGTGTTCAGATTTCCGGGCCGCAGCTTCCCCGGTTCAGGCGATCCGGAGCACCAGTCGGCAACCATTGTCATGCCCCCACCAAGAGCTCGGCCATCACAGAGAGGGACTCCGTCATGTCCGTCCTCAGAGCCCGGCACCTCCTCTCCATCGCCGCCGTCCTCGCCCTGACCGCCGGCGGCACGGCGACGGCCGCCTCCGCGCAGGACTCCTCCGCCGCACTGCGGGAGGTGATGTTCGTGGGCAACAACTGGGACGGCACCGCCGACGTCATCAGGTCCAGCGGTGACTTCGCGCGGATCGGCCGCATCAACGTGATCCCCGACAAGAACCAGCGGATGGCGGAGATCAACGCCGATCCCATCAGGTGGATCTACTTCCAGGCCATCCGCAACAGCGTCGGGGAGGGGCACGACCAGTTCGTCGACGACATGTACTCCACCCCGGACGGGAAGTCGATGGTCGTCTCCCGGCCGAGCTTCGCGGACGTCGTGTCCATCGACCTCGCCACCGGAAGGATCAACTGGCGCTTCCCGGTGGCGGGTTACCGAGCCGATCACATGGGCCTGTCCCCCGACGGCACCCGGATCGCGGTCTCGGCCTCGACCGCGAACAAGGTACAGGTGCTGGACATCGGCACCGGCAAGGAGCTGGGCGAGTTCGCCACCGGTGACAAGCCGCACGAGAACATCTTCACCAAGGACGGCAAGTACCTCTGGAACATGTCCATCGGTGAGGTCAACACATCGCTCGACGACCCGGCTCTGGACTGGACGAAGGGCGACCGCCACATCACGATCGTGGACGCGACCACCTTCAAGCAGGTCAGGACCATCGACATGCGGAGCCGACTGGACGCCGTCGGCCTCAAGGACTTCTCCAACGCGGTACGGCCCGCGGTCTTCGGCCCGGACGAGTCCAAGCTCTACTTCCAGGTGTCGTTCTTCAACGGCTTCCTGGAGTACGACGTGGCCGCCGACCGGATCACCCGGGTGAAGACCCTGCCGAAGAACCCGGCGACCAGCGAGGACCGTACGACATGGGTCAACGACTCACGCCACCACGGCATTTCCATGAACCCCGCCGGCACCAAGCTGTGCATAGCGGGGACCATGGACGACTACGCGACCGTCGTCGACCGCGCCACCCTCCAGGAGGGCCCGCTCGTCACCGCGTCCAAGCCCTACTGGGCGACCGTCAGCGGCGACGGCAAGGACTGCATCATCTCCGAGAGCGGCGCCGACCAGGTCACCGCGATCGACTTCGCGACGGGCCAGAAGGTGGTCTCGGTCCCGGTCGGCGACCACCCGCAGCGGGTGCGCCTGGCGCACGTCCCCGCGGACTGGACGGGTCCCTCCGCCAGGGCCCTTCCGACGGGTCTCCGTTAGAAGCGCCCTAGCTGATCTCCTTCGCCGCCCATGCCGACAGCTCCGTCCGCGCCGCACTCAGCAGGGTGGCGGACGGAGCCGTCGCCCCGTTCGTGACCAGGGCGTAGTGCAGGGAGTTCGCGTCGGAGGCGGTGAGCAGGAGCCGCTTGCTGCCCGTGCCGCCGGGTTCGTTCGCCACGGCGATCGGGGTGGACCTCGTGTACCCGGGCGGTCCCGCCACGGTGCCGAGGTCGGAGACCACCGTGGTGGAGGCGGCCGGGAAGGAGGCGGGCAGATGCAGCTCCGTCGGCGCCGAGGAGTCCTTCGAGCGCCAGACCAGGAGTCCGTACTGCCCCGACCCCACCAGCTGCGCCACATTCGGGAGCGAGCTCGGGACCGGGTTCCAGGTCAGCGCCGCCGAACCGTCCCGGGAGCGGTCCTCGTAGGTGAAGGCGACCGTGGTTCCGGCCGTGGCGCTCGGGTAGAGGCGGTCCAGCAGGCGGCCGTCCTGCCGCAGCACGGGGGCGCCCGTGCCGTCGAGCGCCACCGCCGAGAGGTCCTCGTCGTTCCACGCGTCCGCGGAGGTGAGGACCTTGTCGGGGTTGCCGTTCATCAGCTCGTGGTGCCGGCCGTTGTAGAGGTCCCACTGCCACTGCGTGCCGGACAGCACCGGCCCCGAGTCCACCGGGTTCGACCACCAACTCGCACCCGGCAGGCGGGAGTCGAGGGCCTGGTACATCGCCTTGACCACCGTGGGGGCCTTGTCGGAGACCGGGCCGGTCAGTGGATGGCCGAACTCGCTGACGATCGCGGCCGTGCCCAGGGCGGCGGCCCGGTCACGCACGCTCCCGAAGTCATCCGCGTACTGCCCGTCGCTCGCCTTGCCCCACATCAGGATGCCGGAGATGGCCTTCTGGTCGTAGAAGTGGGTGTTGAAGACGTAGCGCGGGCCGATAGCGCCGACGTCGAGGAGTCCGCCCTCCTGCTTCTGGGAGGAGATGTTGGCGTTCCAGAAGAGGTTCGGCTCGACGAAGGCCGGCTTGTCCTGCCAGCCCGCCGCGTCCATGCGTGCGCGGACCTTCGCGTAGAACGGCCAGAGCAGGTTCCGCTCCCAGCCGCGGCTCGTCTGCCCGGAGTCGTACGTGCCCGCGTAGGGCTCGTTGAACGGGTCGAGGCCGACGACGTTGGCGAACTCGTCGTCCGTCAGCCGCTGTTCGACGTACGCCATGGTCTTCTCGGCGGTGGCCAGGAACGCGTCCTGGACACCGTACGCGTTGTGCCAGAAGTCGTACGACGCCTTGGTCACCGCGTGGTTCTGGGTGATGTTCTGTCCCCAGAAGAGACAGATCCCGCAGGACTCGGTGGGGTAGTCGCCCGCGTCCACCGCCCACTTGGGGGCGCCGTCGCCGGTGTACCAGCTGCCCTGGTCGAAGAGGTGGCGGGAGTAGAGGTCCTGGTGGAAGTCGGGGAAGACGCGGATGCCGGCGTCGAGGAACGCGCGCATCTGGTCGGTGACCGCGGCGAGGTAGGCCGTGTCGAGCCGGCCGCGCACGGGCTCGGCATGCGCCCAGGAGAGCAGGAAACGGACCGTGTTGCCGCCGCCCAGGGTGCGCAGGGCGGTCGCGGACTTCCTGGCGTCGGCGACCGAGGCGAACGGCAGCCCGCCGTTCTCCTCCAGCTTGGTCTCGCCGGAGACGTTGTAGCCGCGCAGGACGACCTCGCGGCCGAGGCCGTCGGTGAAACGGCCGCCCTGGACGGCGAGGGTGGTGGCCGCCTGGGCGTCGAACCAGAGGGAGTCGGGAAGGGGGGCGGCGGCCGCGGGCCGGACGCCCGACGCCGCGAGGAGGCCGGTGAGCGACACGAGAACGCCGAACAGACGCACGCGTAACCTTGCCATGCTCATAACAATCAGGGCGATTCACGAACTGCGTCAACACCCCTGCGCCGCCCCGATGAACGCGCTTTCCACGGCCATGGGCTCACTGGGGCACGTCCATGCTCGAAGGGGTGCGCTGGACGTGCCCGGCAGTCATCCCAGTCCCTTGCGCGGGGGCAGCCGGTGCGTCTCCACGGCCGTCAGTGCGCCGCCCTGCACGACCGCCGTCATATAGGTGCAGTGGGGCTGGCGCCGCCGATCGGTCGGGGAGCCGGGGTTGAGCAGCCGCAGCCCGGTGTCCGTGATGGTGTCCCAGGGGATGTGGCTGTGACCGAAGACCAGTACGTCCAGATCGGGGAAGCGGTCGGCGCAGCGGCGCTCCCGGCCCTGGGCGGGGCCGGTCTCGTGGACTACACCGAGGCGCAGACCGTCGAGCTCGGCGCGGGCCACTTCCGGGAGCCGGGCCCGCAGGGCGGGGCCGTCGTTGTTGCCGTGCACGGCGATCAGCCGCGCGGACCGGCTCTCCAGCAGGTCGAGTGTGGCGACGTCCACCCAGTCGCCGGCGTGGATCACGACGTCGGCGCGCGGGAGTTCGGCCAGGAGCTGTGCCGGCAGTTCCCGGGCACGCTTGGGGACGTGGGTGTCGGACATCAGGAGCAGACGCACGAGGTCAGGGTGTCATGGCGGTCGGCGCGGGGCACCCGGCGTCAGGTGCCCTCCGGGCACGGCGACGGCTCCAGGACGATGTCCGCCCACACCTGCTTGCCGCCGCTGACCGGGAGCGTCCCCCACGCCGTCGACATGGCCTCGACGAGCAGGATGCCTCGGCCGCCCGTCGCCTCCCAGCCGATGCTCGTCGGCTGGACCGGGGTGCGCGGCGAGGCGTCGGCGACCGCGACGCGCAGCCGGTGGTTGAGAAGGGTGAGGTCCAATCGGACCTGGCCGCCTGTGTGCACGAGTGCGTTGGTGACGAGTTCGGAGACGACGAGGAGCACCGTGTCGAGTCCTTCCGTCATGCCCCAGGCGCGGAGGGTGCGCCGGGTGAAGCGGCGGGCGTGCCGGACCGCCTCGGGGACGCGCCACACCGTCCAGCTCTCGCGCTGCGGGCGCATCTCCAGGCCGTCGTAGCGCATCAGGAGCAGGGCCACGTCGTCGCTGCGGTTGGCCTCGGCGAGCAGGGCGTCCGCGACGAGCCCGAGGTGCCGGGGATCGGCGGCGGACAGTCCCTCGGCCAGCCCGGCGAGACCGTCCTCCAGATCCACGTCGGCGGACTCGACCAGGCCGTCAGTGGTGAGCGCGACGACCGTGCCGGGCTGCAGCCGCAGCTGGCTCATCGGGAATTCGGCCTGCGTCATGACGCCGAGGGGCGGTCCGCCGTCCGTGTCGGTGATCTCCGTGGTGCCGTCCGGGTGACGCAGCACGGGCGGGAGGTGGCCGGCGCGGACGGACCAGGCGATGCCCTCCTCCATGTCGACGTCCACGTAGCAGCAGGTGGCGAAGAGGTCGGACTCCATCTCCACGAGGAGCCGGTTGGCGTGCGAGACGACGACGTCCGGGGGGTGCCCCTCGGCCGCGTATGCGCGCAGGGCCGTACGCATCTGGCCCATCAGGGCGGCGGCGCTCGCGTTGTGGCCCTGGACGTCGCCGATGACGAGGGCCACATGGTTGTCGGGCAGCGGGATCACGTCGTACCAGTCGCCACCAAGCTCCAGGCCGGCTGTGGTGGGCAGATAGCGGGCGACGGCCTCCGCACCGGGCAGCCGCGGCAGCCGGCGCGGCAGAAGGGCCCGCTGGAGCATGCCGATCAGCTCGTGCTCGGCGTCGAAGGCACGGGCCCGCACCAGCGCCTGCCCGGCGAGGCCCGCCACGGCGGTGAGCAGGGCGCGTTCGTCGGTCCCGAAGTCGTGCGGGCTGTCCCAGCCGACCAGGCAGGCACCGGCCACCCGGCCGTCCGCGGGCAGCGGCAGCACGGCCAGTCCGCCGGGGCCGACCTCGGCGAGCGCGGGTTCCAGGTCCGTCCCGGCGGGCCAGATCGCGGCCCGGCCCTCCCGAAGCGCGGCGGCGAGGGTCGGCATGGCGCGTACGGGGGCGTCGGGCCACTCCGAGCGCCATTCGGTGCGCCACAGCTCGGGCCAGGCCTCCGGTTCGGGCGGGTCCAGGACGGTGACGACGAGCCGGTCGGACTCCAGCCCGGCGAGCGCGATGCGATCGGCCTGCAGCGGTTTGCGCAAGGCGGCGACGACGGCCTTGCTGACGTCGCGGACGGTGCCCGCGGTGGCGAGAGCCGCCGCGAGCCGCTGGATGCGGGTGACGTCGCTGACGGCAGGGCCGAGTGTCGCGGCGTCGGCGACCGTTCCGACGAGCCGCGCCGGGCGGCCCTCCCCCGCGGGCAGCAGCCGCCCGCGCAGCCGCAGCCACTTCGGCACGCCGGAGCGCTGGAGGGTGCGGAACTCCAGCTCTCGGTCGCCGATCGACATGTGGTCGGCCTCGACCACGGACATCAGGGAGGGCAGGTCCTCCGGCACGGCCCGGGCGAGCAGGGTCTCGACCCTGCCGTCGAAGCCGTCCGGTTCGATGCCGAACAGCTCCAGCATCTCGTCGTCGACCTCGACCCGGCCGCTGTCCATGGCGAGACTGAACGAGCTGCCGGACGGCTCGCCGCTGCCGGGCGGAGGCGGCACCGGCCTGGTGACGGCCTCGGCGACGAGCTGGAGGCACTCGCGCTCGTCGGCGTCGAAACCGTCGGCCCCGTCGCTGACAGCGGCCAGACATCCCTCGTCCCGCAGTGGCAGGACGGCCAGTGAGAAGTCCCCGGCCGGGAGCCGGCGCGCGTCGGCCCAGAGACCGAGGTCCTCGGGGGTGAGCCAGCGGGGCTGCCGGGAGCGGTGTACATCGGCGGCGGGCCCGCCGGACAGGGGGTAGGCGTCGCGCAGCCCGTAGAGTGCCCTCGGCACGCCGACCGACTCGGTGAGGCGCACCTGGTCACCGTCCTCCTCGGGGGTGTAGACGGCGACGAGGGTGGCTCCGGCGAAGATGAGGGCGTGTTCGAGTACACGGCGGAGGCGTTCACGCGGTTCCAGGTCCGCGCTGAGCGCCTTGAGGGCAAGTTCGGCACGCAGGGTTCTCGTTCTGCGTCCCGCAGCGCCCTCACTGCCCACTCTGCAATTACAGCGCTTCCACGACGCTTGCGCAGCCCCTATGAGCGTGTCGACACGCCGGTACCTGCGCGAGCGGCGCGCCGCGGGCGCTCTCGGTGGTCTGTGCACCCGGGTTCCCGGCAGTGACTCAGGGCGCTTCCGACGGATCTCCGCGGGACAAGGAGCGGCGTTCGGTGCGTGCTCTCGGCGTGCCGCGCGGAAGTCTTCGTGGCGGCGCTACTTGGGCTTTCGCGCGGTGCGGCGAGCGGGGGCACCTCCTGGCCGAAGGCTGGGGGCGCGTGCCGGGTGGTCGCGACGCCGCGGAGATCCATCGGAAGCGCCCCAGGTGTTCCTGAGAGTGACAGGGCACCCGCAGGAGGTTGGACCGGCCCTACGGTGGTCCTGTCGGCGCGGCCGGGGCAGCCGCCTCCGGCGGACAACCGGCCGACCGCGGCACGCCGACACCGGGCGAACGCGCCGACGGTGACGCGCCGACACCTGGCGAAGGCGCCGACGGTGACGCGCCGACACCCGGTGAGGTGCCGGCGCAGACGCGCCGATGCGCGGCAATGGCTCCGAACACGGCCTGGGCGCCCCCGGCGAGGGGCGCCCGCCCGGATGAGGAGGACCGAGCGGAGACGGTGAGCGGCTGAACCGCCGTGGCGTTGCTCCCATCGCGGAAGCCATCGGCCCGCGAGCTGATCCGACTCCCATTCTGTTCGGAGCTCCAAGGAAGCCGGGACGGTCCGGCCCTCCCGCCGGAGGGCCGGACCGATCCACTGCCCGGGGTGGAACCGCTGGGCCTCCCGGTCAGTGGCTCGTCACTCCGGAGCCGTCGGCCGCGCCGGCGCCGGCCGACTGACCGGACGGGCTGCCGACGCTCCCGGCGTTGCCCGCGCTGCCGGACGGGTTGACCGCGCCACCGCCTGCCTGGCCACCGGGGCTCGCCGTCTGGTTGCCGACGCCGTTTTGCCCGCCGGGGCTCGCGGTGTCACTCGGGCTCGCGGTGACACCGGGGCTGGCGCTCTGGTTGCCGGTCCCTGCCGCGCCACCGGCACCCGCCGCGCCACCCGCACCCGCCGCGCCACCCGCACCGAGCGTCGCGCCGGTCGCCTGGAGCGCCTTGGTCACCGGCTGGAAGAAGGTCTCGCCGCCCGCGGTGCAGTCACCGCTGCCGCCGGACGTCAGGCCGACCGCGCTGCCGTCCTGGGTGAACAGGGAGCCGCCGCTGTCTCCGGCCTCGGCACAGACGTTCGTCTGGATGAGGCCGTTGACGGTGTCGACGCCGCCCGGGACGGTCTCGCTCTGGAAGTTGACGGTGGCGTCGAGGCCGGTGACGCTTCCGTTGTGCAGACCGGTCGTGCTGCCCATCCGGAAGACCTGCTGGCCCACCACCGCGTCCGCGGCCTGGGCGATCTGGACCGTCTGGCCGTTGCCGACGTTGACCTCGCTCTTGGTCTGGGTGCTGGTGTCGTTGTACTTGACGAGCGAGAAGTCGCTGCCGGGGAAGGTGGCCTGGTCGACCGTGGCGATGGGCTGGCCGTTCTGGGAGTCGGACCACTGCTTCGCCGCGACTCCGCAGTGACCCGCCGTCAGGAAGGCGGGGGTGCCGTCGCTCGCGGTCACGTTGAAGCCGAGGGAGCAGCGGACGCCGCCGCCGTTCGCCTGGGCGAAGATGGCGTCGCCGCCCGATACGAAGGTCTTGAACGTGCCCGCGGACTTCTTGAGGGTCGCCACGCCCGAGCCGAGGCCCTTGACCGTCGACTCCAGCGCGTTCCACTTGGTGCCGGTGACGGTGCTGTCGGCGGTGACCCGGATCTCATTGGTCCTGGGATCGACGGACCACGCGGTGCCGCCGATCGTCGCCTTGTTCCGCAGCGTCCGCGCGGCGGCCTGAAGCGTGGCGGTGCTGTTCTGCACCTGGTTGGGGACCGCGCCCGCCTTTCTGATGGCGTTGACGACGTTGCCGTCGTTGCCCACCACGTTGACGACGACCTGCTGCTTGTCGGCGTTGTAGTACGTGCCCACGAAGGCACTGCCCAACTGGGACGCGAGCTGCGAGGCGAGGGGCGACACGTCGGTCGCCTTGAACGTCTTCGGGGTGCCGTCGGACGAACCCGTCTGGGACGCGTTGGCGTTGGGCAGCAGAAGGGCCGCAGCTCCGAGCGCCGCCACGCTTCCCGCCGCGATCGCGGCCTTGCGCTTGGGTATGCGTTTGTGACTCAACTCTTGACCTCCTGGGGACGGGGTCCGTTGCCGCCGTCCGGCAGCTGACTGGGGCGCCTGGATGCCTGTTGATACGCACGCGTCATGTGGGGTGTTCAACGGCGTCGACAACTGGCCGAGTTGGCAATGCGAAAGCGTGAAATAGGTGGCAAACGCGTCTGCGGTGGCGTGATCACGGGCAGGAGTCACGTATGACGCCGACCCCCGCCGAAGCCGACCGCGTCCTCGCCGAGTACTTGGCCCCCTGGGCGCAGGTCGCGGCGCGGGCGAGCACGGTGTACACGTGCCGGGCCAGCACCCGTCCACCGGGGAGACCTTCCGGGCCCGTACGAGCACGATCCGCCATCGGTCGGTGACCGACGGTTCCGGGCGCTGAGCGGAATCCCGGCTTCAGGGAATCTGCACATCGAATGCGCAAGCAGGTCACCGCGCGCGACGGATCTGCACAGTCGTACGCCGGGGGCCGCGTCATTGGACCGGGAGTGTCCCATTCGACATCGGGACGGCAAGGGACCATGCGCGCCGATGCCGCGCAGCATGTGAAGAAGTCGCCACCAAGACGTGCGCACGCCTGCACGGATCGCCGCCTCGTAGCAACAATTGCCCTGGTGAGAGCATTGGTTGAGTGGAATCGCCGCGCGTCGGCGTGCTTTGATCCGTTGCACCGCGGGGCCGCTCCAAGGGATCCCGGAAACGGGCGCCCGGCCCTCGCGGACCGCGGCCGACCGTCTGTCCCCAGAGGGGGGCCGCTCTCCCCCTTGTGAAATTTCCATACGAAGGGAAGTTCCATCATGAACTCCACCCCCCAGGTTGAGACCGCCGAGATCTCGGACGCCGAGCTCGACGCCGTGTCCGGCGGCCTGCAGGTGAACGCCCTGGGCACCGCCACCGGCCTGGTGGACGGCATCGCCCCGGTTTCCGGTCTGGTCGAGACGGCCGTCGGCACCGTCGAGGGTGTCACCGGCCTGCGCACCGCCCCGGTCACGAACCTGGTCGCCGGTCTCTGACCGCACCTCCGTGCCGCTGAGTCCCGGAACCGTCTCCCGGTTCCGGGACTCTCGGATGCCGTGAAACGTGCGGCTCGCCGCCGCGTCGCACGCCGTAGTTCACCCGGCTCGTCCGAGCCGGCCCTCTGTCACCCGCAGGTGAGGGAAGTTCCGTGCAGTTCCGCCAACAGGCCCTCGCCAAGCTGCAGTCGCCCGAGGAGCTCGACCTCCCGGTGCGTTTCGCCCGTCCCCAGGGCTGGCTCGTGCTCACCGTGACGGTGGCCGCCATGGCCGCCGCGTCTGTATGGGCCGTCACCGGGTCGGTGGCCTCCACGGTCAGCGCGCCCGCCATCCTCACGCACGGGGAGGGCAGTTACATCCTGCAGAGCCCGGTGGCCGGGCAGGTCACCGCCATCCTTGCCAAGGAGGGCGATCGGCTGCCCGCGGACTCGCCCGTTCTCAAGGTGCGGACGGGCCGGGGCGACTCGGTGGTCCGCACGGTCGCCGCGGGCCGTGTCACCGCGCTCGCCGCCACCATCGGTCAGATCATCCAGACCGGGGCCAACGTCGCCGCGGTGGAGAAGGTCGCCCACGCTTCCGACCCGCTGTACGCGACGGTGTACGTCCCCGCCGAGAACGCCGCCTCCGTTCCCGCGAACGCATCCGTCGACCTCACCGTCCAGTCGGTGCCCACCCAGGAGTACGGGGTGTTGCGCGGCCGGGTGACGTCCGTGGACCGCACGGCCCAGTCGCCGCAGCAGATCGCCGCCTTCCTCGGGGACAGCCAGCTGGGCGAGCAGTTCACCAAGAAGGGCCGGCCGGTCGCCGTGCTGGTGAAGCTCGACACGTCGTCCGGCACGAAGAGCGGCTACCGCTGGTCGACCGCTGACGGTCCGCCGTTCACCCTCACCTCCATGACCCTGGCCACGGGTTCGATCCGTCTGGCCGATCAGCGTCCCATCGATTGGCTGCTGCCGTGACCGCTCCCCAGGACACCCTGCCTCCGGTACGGGGCAGACGCCGTGCCGCGCCACCGAAACGCACCGTGCCCAAGGGCAGGCGGAAGAACGTCCGCACCCCCACGGTGCTGCAGATGGAGGCCGTGGAGTGCGGTGCCGCCTCCCTCGCCATGGTGCTCGGCCACTACGGTCGGCACATCCCACTCGAAGAGCTGCGCATCGCCTGCGGTGTCTCCCGCGACGGCTCGCGCGCCAGCAACCTCCTCAAGGCGGCCCGCAGTTACGGTCTGACGGCCAAGGGCATGCAGATGGACACGGCCGCCCTCGCCGAGGTGAAGGCGCCCGCGATCCTGTTCTGGGAGTTCAACCACTACGTCGTCTACGACGGGATGGGCCGCCGCTTCGGCCGCCGCGGCGTGTACGTCAACGACCCCGGCAAGGGCCGCCGCTTCGTCCCGATGGAGGACTTCGACACCAGCTTCACCGGGGTCGTCCTGGTGATGGAGCCGGGTGAGGGCTTCACCCGGGGCGGCCGCAGGCCGGGCGTCCTGGGCGCCATGCCGGCCCGGCTGCGCGGCACGTCGGGCACGATGCCCGCCGCCGTTCTGGCGAGCCTCCTGCTGGTTGCGGTCGGTGCCGCGCTGCCCGCGCTGAGCCGGACCTACATCGACATGTTCCTGATCGGCGGGCAGACCTCCCTGCTGGGTGTGCTGTTCACGTCGATGGCCGCCTGTGTGCTGCTCACCGTCGTGCTGACCTGGCTGCAGCAGGCGAACCTGCTGCGCGGCCGGATCATCTCCTCGACGCTCTCCAGCGCCCGCTTCCTGCGGCATCTGCTGCGGCTGCCGGTGACGTTCTTCGCCCAGCGCAGCCCGGCCGACCTGGTGCAGCGGCTGCAGTCCAACGACGCGGTCGCCGAGACCCTGGCCCGCGACCTCGCCGCGGCGGGCGTCGACGCGGTCGTCGTCGTGCTGTACGCGGTGCTGCTGTACACGTACGACCCGCAGCTCACGTTCGTCGGCATCGGCGTCGCGCTGCTGAACGTGGTGGCGATGCGGGTCGTCGTACGGCTGCGGGCGACCCGCACCGCGAAGCTGCGCGCGGACAACGCGCGCCTCACCAACACTGCCTACACCGGTCTGCAGTTGATCGAGACGATGAAGGCGACCGGCGGCGAGGACGGCTACTTCCGCAAGTGGGCGGGGCAGCACGCCACCACGCTGGAGGAGCAGCAACGGCTCGGCGTGCCGAGCGCCTGGCTGGGCGTGGTCGCGCCGACGCTCGCCACGCTCAACAGCGCGCTGATCCTGTGGATCGGCGGTCTGCGGGCGGTCGAGGGCCACATCTCGGTGGGTCTACTGGTCGCCTTCCAGGCGCTGGTGACCCGCTTCACCGCGCCGATCACCCGGCTCAACGGCGTCGCGGGCCGCATCCAGGACTTCGCGGCGGACGTGGCCCGCCTCAAGGACGTGGAGAACTTCCAGGCCGACCCGCTCTACGGCCGCTCCGGCGGCGCGGAGTCGACCCGCCGGCTGCACGGCCATGTGGAGCTGGAGAACATCACGTTCGGCTACAGCCCGCTCGACAAGCCGCTGCTGAGCGGCTTCAGCCTGACGGTCGGACCGGGCCAGCAGGTGGCGCTGGTCGGCGGCTCCGGCAGCGGCAAGTCCACGGTCTCCCGGCTGATCTCGGGTCTGTACGCCCCCTGGGAGGGCGTGATCCGCATCGACGGGCAGCGCCTGGAGGACATTCCGCGCGGTGCGCTGGCCGCCTCCGTCTCCTTCGTCGACCAGGACGTCTTCCTCTTCGAGGGCACGGTCCGCGACAACGTGGCGCTGTGGGACCCCTCGATCCCGGACGACGCGGTGATCGCGGCGCTCCGGGACGCGGCCCTGTACGACGTCGTGACGCGGCGTCCGGGCGGCATCCGCAGCCGGGTCGAGCAGGACGGACGGAACTTCTCCGGCGGGCAACGCCAACGCCTGGAGATCGCACGGGCGTTGGTGCGCGATCCCAGCATCCTGGTCCTCGACGAGGTGACCAGCGCCCTGGACGCGGAGACCGAGCAGACCGTGATCGACAACCTGCGCAAGCGCGGCTGCGCGTGCGTGGTGATCGCGCACCGGCTGAGCACCGTGCGCGACAGCGACGAGATCGTCGTGCTCCAGCACGGCACGATCGTGGAACGCGGGCGGCACGACGCCCTGGTGGCGGCCGGCGGGGCGTACGCCGAGCTGGTCAGGGAGCGGTGAGATGACGACGGTGCACGAGGGCGACCTCGTCCTCAACGCCCTGGGCCAGATGGGCACCCCGGTCGACTGCTCGGGCCTGAGCCGGCTGGACCTGGAGGGCCCGCAGGTGCTGTGGCTGGTCGCCTCCGGCGCGCTGGACCTGTTCGCGGTGGACGCCTCCGTGCAGGGCCACTGGCACCACCTCGGCCGACTCGAGGCGGGCTCCCTGCTGCTCGGCCCGGTCGCCGGCCCCCAGCACACGCTGGTGGCCCGGCCGGTACGCGACTGCCTGGTGCGCCGCATCCAGCTGCGCGAGCTGTACCAGCCCGTCGACACGCAGACCTGGTCGTACGACGAGTACGGCAATCCGCAGTACGTGCCGCCGCAGACGAGCCCGCTGGAGTACGCGCTCGCCCTGGGCGTCGGCCGGGGCCTGTCGATCCTCTTCCAGGCACCGATGGCCACAGAACGGGCCGCCGACATCACCGACGACGACGTGTTCTGGATGCAGGTGCCGCCGGGCAGCGTCCAGTACGGCTCGATGTACGGCGCCGAGGCCGCGGCCGATCTGCTGATGGACCCGGCCGTCTGGCAGGGCATGGTGGACCAGCAGTACCGGCTCCTGGCAGTCCTGGACCGGTGGATCGAGCAGTTGGAGCGCAGCCACGAGACCCGTACGGCGGCGGGTATCAGGGCGGGCGAGGCGGTCCGCGCCCAGGCCGACCGCACGCTGCTCGCCTCGATCGGCAAGTCGTCCGCGCAGCGCACGACGGCCGCCGACGCCGACGCCACGTACGCGGCGTGCAGGCTGGTGGCGCGCGCCGCCGGGATCGCGCTCGCCGAGCCCGCGCAGAGCGGCACCGAGAACGACCGGCTCGACCCGGTCGAGCGCATCGCGATCGCCTCCCGCGTCCGCACGCGGGCCGTACGGCTCGACGGGCGCTGGTGGCATGACGACGTCGGCCCGCTGGTGGGCCACCGGGCCCTGTCGGGCGCGCCGGTCGCGCTGCTGTGGCGGCGCGGCGGCTATGTGGCGGTGCAGCCGTCGTCGGGGCGCGAGACGCCGATCGAGAAGGCGAACTCGGCCGAGTTCGAACCGCGGGCCGTGATGTTCTACCGTCCGCTGCCCGATCAGCGGCTCAGCCCGCTCAGCCTGCTGCGGTTCAGCATGCGCGGCACGGGCGGCGATCTGCTGGGGCTGCTGCTCAGCGGTCTGGTGACCGTCGCCATCGGCGCTCTGGTGCCCATCGCCACCGGAAAGGTACTCGGCGAGTACGTGCCGAGGGCGCAGGAGGGGCTGATCGTCCAGGTCTGCCTCGCGCTCATGGTCACCAGCGTGGTGGCGGCGGCGTTCATGCTGCTGGAGAACCTGACCATCCTGCGCCTGGAGGGACGGATCGAGGCGACCCTCCAGCCGGCGGTCTGGGACCGTCTGCTGAGGCTGCCGACGAAGTTCTTCGCCGAACGCTCCACCGGTGAGCTGGCCAGCGCGGCGATGGGCATCAGCGCCATCCGTCGGCTGCTGGCCGGTGTCGGTCCGGTGGTCGCCCAGTCGGTGACGGTGGGTGCGATGAACCTGGGACTGCTGCTCTGGTACAACGTGCCCATGGCGCTGGCCGCGATCGGCATGCTCGTCGTCATCGCCGCCGTCTTCCTGGGGCTGGGGCTGTGGCAGGTGCGGTGGCAGCGGCGGCTGGTCCAGCTCAGCAACAAGCTGAACAACCAGGCGTTCCAGACGCTGCGTGGTCTGCCCAAGCTGCGGGTCGCGGCGGCCGAGAACTACGCGTACGCCGCCTGGGCGCGCGAGTTCGCGCGCAGCCGCGAGCTGCAGCAGAGGGTCGGCCGGATCAAGAACCTCACGACGGTGCTGGGCGCCGTCTATCTTCCGCTGTGCTCACTGGTGCTGTTCATGCTTCTCGCGGGTCCGGCGAAGGGCTCGCTGTCAGCCGCCGACTTCCTCACCTTCAACACGTCGGTGACCATGCTGCTGACCTCGGTCACCCAGCTGACCGGCGCGTTCGTCTCGGCGGTGGCGGCGCTGCCGCTGTTCGAGGAGATCAGGCCGGTGCTGGACGCGGCGCCCGAGGTGCGCACGGCGAGCACCCGCCCCGGTGTCCTGTCCGGCGCCATCGAGGCGCGCAGGGTCTCGTTCCGGTACGCCGACGACGGTCCCCTGGTGCTCGACGACGTGTCCTTCGAGGTGAAGGCGGGCGAGTTCGTGGCCATCGTGGGTCCGAGCGGCTGTGGCAAGTCCACCCTGCTGCGTCTGCTGATCGGCTTCGACAAGCCGGTCTCGGGCAGTGTCCTGTACGACGGCCAGGATCTCGGGGCGCTCGACCAGTCGGCGGTACGCCGTCAGTGCGGGGTGGTGCTCCAGCACGCGCAGCCGTTCAACGGTTCGATCCTGGACGTCATCTGCGGCACCGAGCCGTACACGCCGGAGGAGGCGATGGCGGCGGCCGAGATGGCGGGCCTCGCCGAGGACATCAAGCGGATGCCGATGGGTCTGCACACCATCGTCCAGGGCAGCGGCGCGATCTCCGGCGGACAGCGCCAGCGGCTGATGATCGCTCAGGCACTGATCCGCCGGCCGCGCATCCTGTTCTTCGACGAGGCGACCAGTGCGCTGGACAACGAGACCCAGCGCCGGGTGATCGAGAGCACCCGCGCCCTGAACGCCACCCGGATCGTGATCGCCCACCGTCTGTCCACGGTGCTGGACGCGGACCGCGTCATCGTGATGGAGGACGGCAGGGTCGCCCAGCAGGGCCCGCCCGCGCAGCTCCTCGCGGACACGAACGGGCGCCTGCACGAGCTGGTGCGCCGTCAGATGGCGTGAGCCGTCAGGCACCTGCGCCGGGGATGGGCGCGCCCGAGGGGACTCCGGCCGCGACGTAGCCCTCGTAGTACTCCTTCCAGGGGGCGTTGGCCCCGGCGTGCGGGCCCTCGAAGCGTTCGCCGCGGGCCTTGGCGTCCAGGGCCCGGAGGCACACCTCCCAGCCGGCGCTGTTGCGGGCGGCGGTGTTCTGCTCAGCCAGGACGTTGGTGAGTGTGAAGCGGGTGCTCTTGTCGTCCAGCTCCTCCAGGTCGAAGCGCACCTCGTCGCCACCCCACTCGAAGGACAGGTGCCGAGGCGGGTCGACGGCGATGACCGTGCCGGTCGACTCGGGCATGTTCGGGTCGCCGCTGAACCTGACGGTGCCGCCGGGGCGCAGGTCGAACTCGGCGCGGGACGGGAACCACTGCGCGAGCTCGTCGGGGTCGGTGACGAACCGCCAGACGCGGTCGATCGGGAGGTCGTACACGCGGCTGAAGCGGACGGCGCGACGGCCGTCGTCAAGGGTGAGGTACATGCCGGTGAGGTCGGCGGCCATGGCGGATCAGTCCTTCGCGGAGGGTTCTTCGGGGTCGTCCGATGCCTCGACGATCTCACCGACGGGCCGCGGCCGCTCCAGGAACAGCGCGACGACGGCTCGCCGGCCCCCTGGCAACTCCTCTATCGAAACGTTGCCGTTTCGCGGAAACCCGCCTATGCTACAACGGTACGAAACAGTTTCGTTTACAGCTCGCAACCCGACGACTCTCCCGGGAGTGGTTCTCAGATGTCCCAGACGGTGAAGGACGGCACCCTCTCCGGCGCCGTGGACGCACCGCCGACGGCTTCGCCGAAGCGGTGGTGGATCCTCGCGGTCATCGCGATCGCGCAGCTGATGGTGGTGCTGGACGCCACCATCGTGAACATCGCCCTGCCGTCCGCCCAGGCGGACCTGGGCTTCTCCGACGCGGGCCGGCAGTGGATCGTGACCGCGTACGCGCTGGCGTTCGCCTCCCTGCTGCTGCTCGGCGGACGGCTCGCGGATCTGTTCGGGCGCAAGCCCGCCTTCCTCGTCGGCGTCGTCGGATTCGCGGCGGCCTCGGCCCTCGGCGGTGCCGCGACCGGCTTCGGGATGCTGGTCACCGCCCGCGCCCTGCAGGGCGTCTTCGGCGCACTGCTCGCACCGGCCGCGCTGTCGCTGCTGAACACGACGTTCACCGACGCCCGTGAGCGGGCAAGGGCCTTCAGCGTGTACGGCGCGATCGCGGGCGCCGGTGGCGCGGTCGGCCTGCTGCTCGGCGGTCTGCTCACCGACGCGCTCGACTGGCGCTGGACGCTGTACGTCAACGTCGCCATCGCCGTCGTCGCCTTCGCGGGCGGCTGGACGCTGCTCGGCAACCACCGCGACGCCGCGGGCGCCAAGCTGGACGTGCCGGGCACGGTCCTGGTGGCAGGCGGTCTCTTCTCGCTCGTCTACGGCTTCTCCAACGCGGATGCGCACCACTGGGGTTCGCCGCTGACCTGGGGCTTCCTGCTCGCGGGCGGCGTGCTGCTCGCTGCCTTCGCCTGGTGGCAGACCCGGGCCGCGCACCCGCTGCTGCCCCTGCGTGTCCTGCTCGACCGGAACCGCGCGGCCTCCTACCTCGCGGTGCTGATCACCGGCGCCGGCATGTTCGGCGTGTTCCTCTTCCTCACCTACTACCTGCAACTGAACCTCGGATTCAGCCCGACGAAGACCGGTGTGGCGTTCCTGCCGATGGTCGGGGCGCTGATGATGACGGCGCAGCTGGGCACTACGGTGCTGCTGCCGCGGATCGGTCCGAAGGCCGTCATCCCGCTGGGCTTCGCCGTCGCGACGGCCGGCATGGCCTGGCTGACCGGTATCGGTCTCGGCTCGCACTACGCGAGCGCGGTGCTGCCGCAGCTGGTCGTGATCGGCGTGGGCCTCGGCCTGGTGATGCCGTCGGCCATGCAGCTCGCCACCGGCGCGGTGGCGGCGGAGGACGCGGGTGTCGCCTCGGCGACGGTCAACGCGATGCAGCAGGTGGGCGGTTCGATCGGTACGGCGCTGCTGAACACGCTGGCGGCCGGTGCCGCCACGGACTACCTCGCCGGGAAGAACCCGGCCGACAAGCTGGTCCGGACGCAGGCGACCATCGAGAGCTACACCACCGCGTTCTGGTGGTCGGCGGGTCTGTTCGCCGTGGGCGCGGTCATCGCGTTCCTGCTCTACCGCCGCGGTACACAGCAGCCCGACCCCGAGGGCGCCCGGGTCGTCCACATGTGATCAGTTCTCCGAGTCCGAGGGGCCGCCGTCCGCAGGGAGAGGGCGGCCCCTCTCCCTGCCGCGGTGGCGGGCCGCCGCCGCGGCGAGCCGTGCCTGCTGGGCGATCTCGTTGCCCTGGACGACCGGCCGGTAGACGACGAGTGCGCGGTGCCGCTTCTCCAGCAGCAACGCGTCGGTGGCGGGAGCGACTTCACCGTCGTACGCGAAGGTGTCCGTGCCCCTGAGGCCCTCGGCCCGCACCCAGGACACCCGCTCGGCGTGGTAGACCCGGGAGCGGCCGAGGGCACCCGCGAGCGCCGCGACGACCACCCGGGTACGGGCCAGGCGGTGGTCGCCGTCGACCATGCGCAGCTCGAGCAGCCCGTCGTCGAGGCGCGGCCGGAAGGCGGGCGCGAATCCATCGGGGACATAGCGGCAGTTTCCGGCGAACAGCAGCCACAGCCGGCGCGGACGGCCGTTGAGGCTCAGTTCGACGGGGGTCGCGGTGCGCAACACCCGGATGAGCGCCACGGCCGCGGCCGGCCACTTGCCCCAGCGCCGCTCCAGTCGTTCACGGAGTTGGACCAGGTCGGGGTAGAGGCCGATGCTGAAGGTGTTCAGGAACTCGATGGGATCGGCGCGGGGGCCCCGGCCCGTCATGGGTGCGGCGACCGCGATGTCCACGGCGACCGCCTCGCCGCGGACGACGGCGTCCGCGGTGTCCTCGAAGTGCGGCACGCCGACGTCGAGGGCGAAGTGGTTGAGGGTGCCGCCCGGGAACACCGCGAGGGCCAACCCGTGGGGAGCCGCCGCCCGGGCCGCCGCGTTGACCGTGCCGTCGCCGCCGTACACGCCGAGTGCGCCGCCGCGTTCGGCCGCGCGGTGCACGGCCCGGTCGAGCAGCGTGGCGAAGTCGTCCTCCGGCCCGCACTCGACGAGTTCCGCCCGGGGCAGGAGTTCGGCGAGAAGGGCGGCGGGCGGCAGCGCGGCGGCCGGGCCCGCCGTTCCGGCGCGGCTGTTGACGAAGACCACCAGCCCCTCACCCTCGGGCAGGGCGGGAGCTTGCGCCGGTGGCCGCTCACGCTCGGGGTTCACCTGGCGCGGCGGCCACGAGCGGCAGGTGAGCAGCGCGGCCCCGGCGCCGATGGCCACCCCGGCCAGGACGTCCCCCGGGTAGTGCACGCCGACGTAGACCCGCGAGAAGGCGACGGCCGCGGCGACCGGGGCGACCAGCGCACCGTATCGGGTCGATTCGAGGGCGACGCCGGTGGCGAAGGCCGCGGCCGATGCGGAGTGGCCGGAGGGGAAGGAGGTCGTGTGGGGCTGGCGGGTGAGACGACGGATCGACGGCACCGGCACGAGGACCGGCCTCGGGCGCCGGGCGGTCCACTTGACGAAGGTGTTCACGGTGAGCGAGGCGAGCACGAGCGAACCGGTCCCGCGCAGGGCGGCGCGCCGGGCGGTGCGGCCGCCGAGCGCGGCGAGGCAGCCGGCCATGCCCAGCCACAACAGGCCGTGGTCGGCCGAGCGGCTCAGCCGGGTGAGCACGCGATCGGCGCCGGGCACATGAGCGGCGGCGACCCGGGTGAACAGCCGCCGGTCCAGTTCGCCGACGAAGCGCATGTTCCACGGCTACCGGAACGGGGCCGTGGAGTCATCCGGGGCGACCCCCACCGGTGACGGGACTGCTCCGGGCGGCGTAGCGCGGGTGCCTCCCGGCGGGCAGGCGGGGCGGGAGGCGGACACCGGCCCCGTCATGGCCGTCGTACGCCTTCCCCCCTGGGCCCGGCCGTGCTTGCCTGGGGAGCCCTTTCGGCGGTCGGGGCGGGAGTTGCGGCATGCGGGAACGGTGGATGGTGGGGATGCTGGTGGCCGGGCTGCTGCTCGGCGCGTGCGGGGACCCGTCGTCCGGGCCCGAGGCCGCGCCACCGATCCCCGAGATGTCCGGTGCCTCGCCGACGGCACGCATACGCGCGGCGGCCACGCCCGGCACCGCACCCGCGAAGGCTCCCACGGTGCTCTACCTGGGCGACTCGATCGCCATGGAGAACCAGAACGTGCTGGGACAGCGGCTGCGGAGCGAGCTGCGGGCGACGTACACGAGTGCCCCGTTCTCGGGCACCACCCTGTGCGACTACCTGGAGGGCAGCACGGGCAGGTCACTCGTGCCGGCCGCGGACAAGGCGGCAGCGCTGGTGCGCGCGACGCACCCGGATTTCGTGGTGCTCCAGTTCTGGGGCAACTCCTGGGGCTACACGCCCTGTATGGACGGGATCACCTACGCCTCGGCGCGAGCCGCGTACTTCGCGCGGTACGCCGCGGACGCGGCGAAGCTGACCGAACAGATCGCCGCGGCGGGCGGCGCCCGACGGCCCCGGATCGTCTGGGTGTTGCAGGGACCGGATCCGATCACCCCCGACCGGGTCCGGCGCGTGGACGAGACGTACGAGAAGCAGGCCCGCGTCTCCGGCGACCTCGTCTCCGACGCGGGCGGGACGGTCAGTCCGGCCTCCGGGCGCTACACCTGGGCGCAGTACCTGCCGTGCACCGCGTACGAGCACGAGCACACGGAGTACTGCACCCAGCCTTCCCGCGACCGCACCGCCCTGCACCGGGACGACGACCACCTGCACTTCTGCCTGGCTCCGACGACCTCGACGCCGAAGCCGTGCCCGGTCCGCTCGCCGGGCATCCTGCGCATCGCCCGCGAGATCTCCCGGACCGTCGCCGCACACCTGGACTGACGACGACATGAGCGTGGACGGGGCCGCTGCTTGTGTGAAGCGGCCCCGCTCCCCCGCTACTCGCCCGCGTACGCCTTCTCCAGGGCGGCGATGTCGAGCTTGCCCATCGAGAGCATCGCCCGCGTGGTGCGAGCCGCCTTCTCGGGGTCCGGGTCACCGATCATGTCGATGAGCCCGTCCGGGATGATCTGCCAGGACACGCCGTACCTGTCCTTGAGCCAGCCGCAGGGGCCGGGCTCGCCGCCGCCCTCGGTGAGCTTGTTCCAGTAGTAGTCGACCTCCTCCTGGCCGTCGCAGTAGATCTGGAAGGAGATCGCCTCGTTGAACGTGTACTGCGGGCCGCCGTTCAACGCGATGAACTTGTGGCCGTTTGCCACGAAGTCGACGGCGATCACGGAGCCGGCGGGACCGGGACCGGCCTCGGTGTAACGGCCGATCCGCCCGATGCTGGAGTTCTTGAACACCGAGACGTAGTAGTGCGCGGCCTCCTCGGCCTGGCCGTCGAACCAGAGACAGGTGGTGAATCCTTCGCTGGCCATGAGTACCTCCTGGAGCAGTGGGAGCGGTCACCTGTGTCGACCGATCCTCGCGCCGAAACTCATCGGTCGCGCACCGGATCGATTCGGACGGCGCTGCCACCGCCTCCAACTAGCATCCCGACCATGACGTCATCGACCACCGAGAGCATCCGGCCCTTCCGTCTCGCGATCCCCCAGCGCGACCTCGACGATCTGCGCGACCGCCTCGACCGCACCCGCTGGCCGGACGAACTGCCCGGAGTGGGGTGGGCGTACGGGGTCCCCCGCGACTATCTGCGGGAGCTCGTGCGGTACTGGCGCCACGACTACGACTGGCGGGCCGCCGAGGCGCGGCTGAATGAGTGGCCGCAGTTCACGACGGAGGTGGACGGGGCGCACATCCACTTCGCCCACATCCGCTCCCCGGAGCCGGACGCCACCCCGCTCATCATCACGCATGGCTGGCCGGGCTCGATCGTGGAGTTCCTCGACGTCGTCGGGCCGCTCACCGACCCGGCCGCCCACGGCGGCGACCCCGCCGACGCGTTCCATGTGGTGGTGCCGGGCATCCCCGGGTTCGGACTGTCCGGGCCCACCCGGGACACCGGCTGGGAGGCGGGCCGGGTCGCCGACGCATGGGCGGAGCTGATGGACCGGCTCGGCTACCGGCGGTTCGGCGCGCAGGGCGGGGACTGGGGAGCGGGGATCTCCCGTGAACTGGGCCGCGCACACCCGGACCGGGTGATCGGCGTCCACCTCAACCTGCTTCCGGGCGCGCAGGCGACCTCCGAACCGACACCCGAGGAGCTGAGCGCGCTGAGCCCCGAGGAGCGGGAGCGCACGCTCGTCTCCTGGCGCCGCTGGGAGGAGTGGCAGCGCGACGGAGCCGGATACGCGATCCTGCAGGCCACCCGGCCACAGACGCTGGCCTACGCCCTCACCGACTCGCCGGTGGGCCAACTCGCCTGGATCGTGGAGAAGTTCAGGGAGTGGACGGACTCGGAGGAGCTGCCCGAGGAGGCCGTCGACCGGGACCGGCTGCTCACCAACGTGATGCTGTACTGGCTGACCGGGACCGCCGGTTCGGCGGCCCGGATCTACTACGAGCGGGCGCATGCCCGGGGCCGGGCCGCCGCCCCGACCGAGCCCTCCACGGCGCCGACCGCCCTCGCCGTCTTCCCGGCGGAACTGCAGGTCCCGCTGCGGCACAAGGCGGAGCGCACCGAGAACATCGTGCGCTGGACGGAGTTCGACCGCGGCGGGCACTTCGCCGCGATGGAGGAGCCCGATCTGCTGGTCGACGACGTCCGGGCCTTCTTCCGGCAGTTGCGCGAGAAGGGCTGAGCCCGGCCTCTGCCCGTGGCGAATCTGCCGCGGGCAGAGAACCCTCGTCCAGGGGACGCCCGAGGTCGACAGTGGAGTCGACGGCATCCGTGCCAGGACTGCATCCGTGCCCGACAAGGAGATCCGATGACTCCACCCACCACGCTCTCGCTCCGCGCGGAGGAGGGCGACACCCCACCCAGCCGCTTCGACGACCACCTCGCCGCCCAGTTGCTGGCCCAGCGCATCGTCCTCCTGGGCACCCAGGTCGACGAGGTGTCGGCGAACCGGGTGTGCGCGCAACTGCTCGTGTTGTCGGCCGAGGACCCGCGCACCGACATCAGCCTGTACGTCAACAGCCCTGGCGGGTCCGTCACCGCGGGGCTCGCCATCTACGACACCATGCGGCTCATCCCCAACGACGTGTCGACGCTGGCGATGGGCTTCGCCGCCAGCATGGGACAGTTCCTGCTCACCGTGGGGACACGCGGCAAGCGGTTCGCCCTGCCGAACGCCCGGATCATGATGCACCAGCCGTCGGCGGGCATCGGCGGCACCACCGCCGACATCGAGATCCAGGCGGAGAACCTGGAGTTCACCAAGAGGACCATCGAGCGGATCACCGCCGAGCACACCGGACAGAGCGAGGAGACCATCGCGCGGGACGGGGACCGGGACCGCTGGTTCACGGCCGAGCAGGCCAGGGAGTACGGGATGGTGGACCGGGTCGTGGAGTCGCTCGCCGACGTCCGCCCGGCCGCCTCGCGCCGGCGGATGGGGCTGTGACATGGGGTCGTACACGGTTCCGTACGTCGTCGAGCGGACCGCGCAGGGCGAGCGGTCCTACGACGTCTTCAGCCGGCTGCTCAACGAACGGATCATCTTCCTCGGCACCGAGATCGACGACGGGGTCGCGAACGTCGTCATCGCGCAACTCCTGCATCTGGAGTCGGCGAACCCGGATCACGAGATCGCGCTCTACATCAACTCGCCCGGGGGTTCGTTCACCTCCCTGATGGCGATCTACGACACGATGACGTTCGTTCAGGCCCCGATCTCCACGTTCTGCGTGGGGCAGGCCGCTTCCACGGCGGCGGTGCTGCTGGCCGGCGGGGACCCCGGGCGGCGGTTCGTGCTCCAGCACGCCCGGGTGCTGCTCGGCCAGCCGGCCAGCGGGGGGCGGCAGGGCACGGTCTCCGACCTGAGCCTCCAGGCCAAGGAGATGGTCCGCATCCGCGCCCAGGTGGAGAACGTCCTCTCCCGGCACACGCACCACGACGTGGCGACCCTGCGCGCGGACATGGACCGGGACAAGGTGTTCACCGCCGAGGAGGCCGTCGCGTACGGGCTGGCCGACGAAGTGCTGAGCCGACGGCTCGCGTTCGTCTGACCCCGGCACGCCGGAAGCCGGACGTCCGCGAGCCGGTCAGGCGGCGAGGCACAGACCGTCGTACTGCGCCGTCGGCGACGGACGGCCCCGGCCCACCCGGGTCCGGGCGCACCGGGACAACTCGTCCTGGGCGAGCGAGAGCAGGTCGCCCAGGCCGAGTCCGAGGGCCTGGGCGGCGGCCGCGAGGACCTCGGAGGAGGCCTCCTTGCGGCCGCGCTCCAGCTCGGACAGGTACGGCATCGAGATCCGGGCCGCCTCCGCGACGTCCTTGAGCGTGCGCTCCTGGGCGAGCCGCTCGCGCCGCAGCACATCCCCGACCAGGTCGCGCCACAGGGGCTCCCTGGGGGCGGGGGCCGGTGGCGTCCGCCCCGGCTGCTGCGGAGTTCGGGGCGCCGCTCCGGCGGACGGCGGCGCGGTCTGCGGACGCAGCGGAATGACGCGGGCCTCGTTCGGCGCATGATTGCTCACCCCTTCAGCCTAGGGACGGAGAACGCGACGGGAAGGGACCGGCGTTCTGCCCTGGGTGAAGCCCGTCGCCTCCGCCGAAGCCCGCGGTCGCCATGTGGCCTGTGCCACGCGATTGTTCCCTTCGGTCCGACATGAGACGCCGACGCCGGGGTATGCGCGCAGACACAACGCCCTGACGACGGCCGAGATGCCGAACAGTGAGTTTCGTGGGAGAGGTAATGGACACCGCCATGAGCTGGTCGACGGTCACTGAGGACACGGTCCGGACCAGGACTGGTGAGGAGGCCCTGCCCACGGTCACGGATCCGCGGACGGTTGCTCCTCGTGACGCGCGGGAACTGTCCCGTCAGTTCTTCCAGCGGCTGAGCACGCTGGAGGAGGGCACGCACGAATACCAGTACGCGCGCAACACGCTGATCGAGATGAACATGTCGCTGGTGAGGTTCGCGGCCGGGCGCTTCCGCAACCGCAGCGACGACATGGAGGACATCGTCCAGGTCGGCATGATCGGCCTCATCAAGGCCATCGACCGGTTCGAGATCTCCCGTGAGGTGGAGTTCACCTCCTTCGCGGTGCCGTACATCGTCGGCGAGATCAAGCGGTTCTTCCGCGATACGACCTGGGCGGTCCATGTGCCGCGCCGTCTGCAGGAGTTGCGGGTGGAGCTGGCGAAGGCGCGCGAGGAGTTGTCCACCCGGCTGGACCGGGAGCCGTCCGTCGCCGAGCTGGCCGCGTTGATGGACCTGCCCGAGGACGAGGTGATCGAGGCGCAGATCGCGGCCAACGGCTACAACTCCTCGTCGTTGGACGCCGCGCTGAGCGGCGACGACCAGGACGGTGAGGCCGTGCTCGCCGACTTCATCGGCGAGGAAGACGACGGCATGCGCCTCGTCGAGGACTTCCACACCCTCGCTCCCCTGGTGGCGGAGCTGAGCGAACGCGATCGGACGATCATCCATCTGCGCTTCGTGGAGGAAGCCACACAGGCCGACATCGGCGAGCGGCTCGGCTGTTCACAGATGCATGTCTCGCGGCTCATCAAGCGCATCATCGAGCGGTTGCGCAGCGGCATGCTGGATGACGCGAACCGGGTCGACGCCACCTGACAGGCGGCTGAGACCGACACCCGACGGCCGGTGGTGTCCGCCCCTGCGACCTGACCGCAGGGGCGGACACCACCGGCCGCTCGGCGTACGCGGACATGGTGAGGGGCATGTGTACACGGATGTACATGGACACACAGGTCGGTTCGGACGTACACGGACACTCGGGTCGGTTCGCCGAGCGCACACGGGCGCGGTCGCACGCCCGCGAGCTGGTGGGCGCACGCGGGCGTGCCCGCATACGCCAGTGGGTGCGCCCCGGCGGCGGGCCGGGGCGGGGCTCAGCGTCCCAGCTTCACCACGGCCGTGACCCGCTTGCCGACCGGGACCAGCTCGGCCGTCACCTGCGCCGCCAGCACATGCACGATCTCCAGCCCGTGCCTGCCCACGCGCCCCGGGTCCTGGGGATAGCGCCGGGGCAATGCGGCACTGCTGTCGTAGACGGCGACGGTCACGGAGGTGTCGGTGCCCTCGAGTTCCAGGATGTACGGGCCGTGGCTGTGCCGCTGCGCGTTGGTGACCAGTTCGCTCACCACCAGGAGCACATCGCCGGCGGCGCGCCCGTCGATGCGGGCACACCACTCGGACCGGAGCTGTTCGATGAACAGCTCGCCGAAGGCCCTGGCCTCGGCGATCGACCCCGGCTCCCCGGTGTAGTGCGCCGCCCGCCGAAGCGGCTCAACGGGCATGTCGAAGTCAGTCTGTATCACCGCTCCGTCCAGGTGCTCCATCATGCGGTCCCTCTTGGAAGCCGGAATTCGTACGGTGCGGCACCCCTGTCGGGAGGAGTACCGCACCACTGCTCGTACCCACAGACGCGTCCGCCAGTCCCCGCACGGTCGGTCCGGCGGGCGGCGCGAGGTGACGCCCGGGGCGGCCGTCCGGGCGAGGCGCATCTTCGCGTGCGTCCGGGGCATTCGCAGGGTACGGCGCCCGGCGACGACCGCCGGGGCCGGGGTACCGGAGGTGGACCGTGAGCTGGTGGGTGTGGCCGGTCCTCGTGGTGGCGGCGGTGGCGCTGCTGTCCGGGCTGCTCCTGTGGGTGCAGGCGCGTCGGCGCGCGGGCACGGTGATCGCCGTCCAGCGGGGCGGCCGGTCCGAGGAGCGGGGCGCGCGATGAACGAGTTGGTGGGGGCGCGGGAACTGTCCGGGCGCCCGGTGGTCACCCTGGGCGGGGACGCGGTCGCCCAGGTGAAAGACACGGTCTTCGACGGCCCGGCCGGTCACGTGACCGGTTTCACCCTGAGCGGGCGGGGTCTGCTCGCGGGACCGCTGCGGAAGAGCCTGCCCTGGACCGCGGTCCATGCGCTGGGCCGGCACGCGGTGATGGTCCGCGGCCACGATGCGCTCGTGGAGCCCTCGGCGGTGGTGGCGCGCAAGGAAGCGGCGAACGGCCGAGTCCTCGGCGCCAGGGTGCTCACGGACGCGGGCACGGAGATCGGTGTCGTACTGGATGTCGTGGTCGAGGGCGGCACCAGCGGGCGGGTGGTGGGCTTCCGGCTCGACGCGCACGCGTCGCTGGTCACGGCGTCGCGCAGGCGTCGGCGCAAGGTGTTCGTGCCGCGCGGCGAGACGCTCGCGGTGTCCGGGCGCGCGCTGGTCGTCCCCGCGGACGCGGTCCGCTTCGTCGCCG
This sequence comes from Streptomyces sp. TP-A0356, assembly GCF_001417775.1. Classification (GTDB taxonomy): domain Bacteria; phylum Actinomycetota; class Actinomycetes; order Streptomycetales; family Streptomycetaceae; genus Streptomyces. The sequence continues at coordinate 364,846 of NZ_BBZJ01000012.1, forward strand.
ACGACCTCGCCGGGTTCGCCGCCCGTGTCGAGGCGTTCCGAACGAGGGGTGGCCCCGCCGCGGACGGGCTTGAGAAGGGACCGCTGCCGTGACGTCGTTCTCCCAGGCCCGTGGGCTGCCGGTGGTGACCCTGGGCGAGGCGCGCGAGATCGGTGTGCTCAGCTCGCTCGCCCTCGACGCCGCGGCCGGACGGATCACCCATGTCCTGGTGGCCGGGCGCGGCCGCGGGAAGACGGCGGTCGCCTGGACCGCCCTGCACGCGGTCGGCCCCGACGCGGTGCTCGTGGAGTCGGACGTGCTGCCCGACCCCGGCCCGCCCGGTCCGCACCACGAGGCGCTGGGGAGCCGGGTGCTGTCCGAGGACGGCGACGACCGCGGCGCGGTCCAGGACATCCTCTTCGACGCGTCCACAGGCCGGATCGAGAAGGTCGTCACCACGCTGGGCGAGGTCCCGGGCGACCGGCTGCTCGGGCTCGGGGACTACGCACTGGTCGTACGGGCCGACTGAACGCGGGCGGCCGGAGGGACGCGGAGACCGGCGGCGGGCCGACCGGGAATCCGGCGTCGGACCGACCGAGAGCCCGGCGTCGAAGCGACCGAGAGCCCGGCGTCGAAGCGACCGGAGCCCGGCGTCGGACCGACCGAGAGCCCGGCACTGGACCGACCGGGAATCCGGCGTCGGAGCGACGGGGGCGGCGGCCGACGGTCAGGGCGAGCTCGTGGGAGACACCGAGGACGGCGTCGGCGCGGACGACGGTCCCGACGCCGACGAGGCCGACGGGGGCGGGGGCGTCGGGCCCGGGGGCGAGGCCGACGGAGGCGGGGCGGAGGTGGGGGCCGGCGACTCCGGCGAGGAGGCAGGCGGAGACGAGGTGGGCGGGGGTGACGACGTCTGCGGTGCGGGCGTCGACACACTCACCGGCGGGGTCGGTTGTGCCGGCGGACTCGTCTTCTGGTCCTGATGGCCCGTCTGGTCGCCCGACCGGCGTGCGAACCAGTCGTCGTGCGCGGTGTCGAACAGGACGAACGCGTCGATGGAGGTGGGCGACGGTGAGACCACCACGACGTTCTGCGGCTCGAACCCGGGCCAGCGATCGCCCGTCTCCTTCGGCGTGGACTTCTGCGCGACCGGCGGGGTGAGCGGATTGCCACAGGCGCACCGGACCCGTGGCACGCCGCGGCCGTCGGCCAGGACGGCGGTACCGGCCTGCAGGATCGCCTGGTAGCTGGTGGCCGCGCCGTCGCGGAAGCCGTGGTTGGTCACCCGGGTGTCCAGGCGCAGCCGCAGGGGTGTCAGCGAGCGCAGATAGGCCGGTACCTCGGACGGCTTGATGCCGAGCACGGACGCGAACGCGGTGTTCTTCGCCGGGGCCGCCTGCAGCGCCCTGATCTGCTTCTCCGTGTCACAGGCGGCGACGCTGCGGGTACCTCCGTACAGGCCGGGCGCGGAGCCGTCGACGGCGCGCGTCACGTTGGCGGCCTGGGTCGGGCCCCCGGGGGACGGGGTCGAGGGGGCCGCGGAGCTGTCCGTCGCCGACGACTCCGTGAAGGGATCCGGGCCCGTCCTGTCGGCCGCCTGCAGGAAGACCTCACCGCCCGAGGAGGAACCACCACCGCCGGAACGGGTGAAGACGAGGCCGAGGACGACCGCGGCCACGGCCACCAGGGACAGCAGCGCGACCCGGGGCGCGGACCTCCACCATGGCCGGTGCGCTCCCCCACCGGTGTCGCCCGGGCCGAGCGGACCGTCGGGCCCCGAAGGGCCGCCAGGACCGGAAGGGCTGGAAGGGCCGCCAGGACCTGAAGGGCCGGAAGGGCCGCCGGAGCCGTCCCTGCCGCCGCCCGAGGGTCCGAGCGGCGCCCGGCCGTCGTCGGGCTGTGTGGGGCTCGGCCGGGAGGAGCCCGCCAAGGGGCCCGAGGGAGGCCCCGGGGGGCGGCTGCCGGATGACGGTGGTTCGGCACTCACGAGCACTTCCTCCCGTCGTGGGCACAGACAGCGCTACAGGGCGCTTCGCCCCATACACACCGATTCCTTCCACAACGAGCCCATTGTGTGCCGGAGTCGGGGACGCGCCGCAAGCGGAGACGGCGCCCGGCGGGCGGACGGAGAGGCGGCTCGCGGCGTGCCGAGGGGCCGGTCCCACGCGGTCGGCCCATCCGGCGAGCGGGGGGCCAAGAGGCTGCCTAGCGTGGCAACGTGAGCGCCCCGACCTCGTCCGGCCAGGCCGTGGCCCGCACCGGCGGCCCGCCGGCCATCCCGCACGGTTGGGTCCAGGCCCTCGCCACGGTGCTGGCCGCGCTCCTCGTCATGGGGCTGCTCACGGCGCTCGGGCTGTGGGCGGCGGGCGGGACGGGCATCCCCGACAACGGGTTCCCCCGGGTGGTCGTGGCCACGGTCGTCATGGCGGTCGGCGGAACCGTGAAGCTGGCGGGCGACGCCGGCCCGCTCGCCGGCTCCCGGGCTGGTCTGACGGTGATGCCGCTGTCGGTGACGCTCGCCGGGGCGCTGGTGCTCGCCGGGGGATTCCTGCGTCCCCTGCGCCACCGTGCCGTGGCCGGTGCGCCCGAACTGGCGGGCTGGGCCGGCCGGATCGCCGTGCTGTGGCTGCTTGCGCTGGTCGGACTGGCGTTGGCGGCTCGCCAGACGTTCGCGATCCCGCTCGGCGGCGGCACGATCGGGGACATCGGCGACCTGTTCGGTATCTCCCCGAGGATCGGCTACACCACGGATCTGCCGTCGACCGTGCTGTTCGGGCTGCTGTGGCTGGCGGGCGTGTTCGTCCTCGCCCTGCTGGTCTCGCGCGGCGCACCGCTCCCCGCCCGGCTGCTGCGTTTCCAGGAGTCGGTGCGCCCCGCCGCGTACGCCATGGTGGCCCTGCTCCTCGCATACGTCGCCCTCGGCGTCGTCATCGCGCTGGTGGTGGCGGCGACGCGCGGGCACCCGGCCGAGACCCTGGCGGTCATGCTGCTGGGTCTGCCCAACCTGGTGTGGCCGGTGTTCACCATCGGTCTGGGCGCCACCTGGCACGGGCGCGTGGACGGGCCGTTCGGGCTGCCCATGCCCCATCTGCTCGACGAGGTGCTGCGCACCCCGGACGTCTCGCAGCTCGACCTGGGCACGCTCGCCGCCCATGACGGCCGGGTGTGGTGGCTGGTGGTCGTCGACGCCCTACTGGTCCTCGCCGCCGCGTTCGTGATGGCGGCACGCTCACCGGCGCGCATGCGGCCCTGGCAGCATGCCGTGCGCATGGCGGTCGCGCTGGTGCTCACCGTGCTCATGATCTGTCTGGTCGGCCGGATCTCGGCACACTACGGTCTGTCGCTCGTCGGCGTCGGCGACCTGAGCGGCGGACTGTCCGGGGTGCTGTTCCTCGAGCCGGAGCCGTGGACGGCGCTCGGCCTGGCCGCCCTGTGGGGGCTCGTCACCGGGTTCGTCGGGGGGCTGCTCGCCAAGGGGGTGCGTCGACGGGGCGAGGTTCCCTAGTGCTGCGACCGGAAAGGTTCACCGGCTCGCGACGCCCGGCACGGCACCTCGCCGCGTTGTCGCATCGCCCGAGTACATCCAGTACGCGGGCGACGCTCCGCCTTGCGATGCACCGCACCGGACGCCGCGAGCTTCCCGGCAAACCTTTCCGGCCACAGCACTAGCCTCGACGGCGGAACACGGGCCGGGCCCAGTCCGGCGGGGCGGGCACCTCCTCCTGGCGCACCGCCTGGGTCGCGGCGCGGGCCGCGGGCCCGGTGCCCGCCGTCGCCGCGCGCAGGGCCGCCACGAACGCGAGGCACGAGCCGTACCGGTCGTCCGGGCTCTTGGCCAGCGCCTTCGCGAAGACCGCGTCGACGGCGCTGTCGAGGTCCGGGCGCATCCCGGTGAGCGGGGGCGGCTGGTCGTACTGGTGGGCCCACAGCAACGCCATGTCGTCGTCGCGCAGGAACGGCGGCCGCCCGGCCAGGGTCTCGTAGACCACGCAGCCCAGGCCGTAGACGTCACAGCGCCCGTCGACCGGCTTCCCGGAGATCTGCTCGGGCGCGACGTAGTCCAGAGTGCCCACGAACTGGCCGACCGTGGTGAACCCGGACAGCGACAGCGACTTCTTCGTGAGGCCGAAGTCCGTGAGGTAGACGTGCTCGGGGTGGTCGCTGTCCGTCCCCTCGGCCACCAGCACGTTGCCGGGTTTGACGTCGCGGTGCACCAGGCCGTGGTCGTGCGCCGCGTCCAGCGCCGAGGCCACCTGGACGGCGATCCTGAGGGCGGTCGCCGACGGCAACGGCCCCTCGCGGTCGAGGAGACGGCGAAGGTCGTGCCCGGCGACGTACCGCATGGCGATGTACAGCACGCCTTCCGTCTCGCCCGCCTCGTACACCGGCACGATGTGAGGGTGGTCGATGGCCGCGGCCACCCGGGACTCGTGTGTGAAGCGGCGGCGGAACGTGTCGTTGCGGGCCAGTTCGGGCGCGAGCAGCTTCAGCGCGACCGTCCGGTCCAGGCGCAGGTCCCGGGCACGGTAGACCACGGCCATGCCCCCGCGGCCGATCTCCTCCTCGATGCGGTAACCGGCGATCCGCCGGCCGTCCGGTTCGGAGGGACGCCCGGAGAGCGGGGCATCGCGCGCCATCAGCGGTCACCGGGGCCCCGGGGGACCAGTCGGGTCGGTTCGTGGCCGTTCGCGTCCGCCGCGGCCGTCGTCCCGCCCCTGGCCCACGGCTCCTCCGCGGCCGACGGCTCCCCCGTCGCCGCGTAGGTGCCGAGCCGGGTCCCCTCGCAGTAGGCCCACCGCTCGTGTGCCACGTCGTACAGCCAGACGGACTCCCCGTCGACGACGACCCCGATCCTGAGGCCGCGCGTACGGTCCCGGAAGGACTCGCCGTCCAGACGGCCCGCCGCGAGGTCGTCGACCGCGGCCCGGTAGCGGGCGAGCGCCTCCTCGGCACGGGCGAGCGGCGTGCGCGGGTCGGCCATGCCGGCCGGTGGGCCGCCCGCGAGGGGCGGTGCCTGCGGTACGGCGACCAGGAGGCGGCCGTCGACCCAGGCCGACCAGCCGTTGGCGCACACGACGCGGCCCCAGTCGCCGCGCCGGTCGGCGAGCTGGACGGGCAGCAGGGCGTCGAGCGGGACCGTGGGCCGGGAGTGGTCGGGGGTCTCCCAGGCGGGCATCCCGTCCCGGGGGACGACGTGTGTCGGGCGGAAGCCGGGGGTGGTCATGGCCGCTACTTCCGCATGACCGCGGGCTCGTGCCGGCGCAGCAGGCGGGCGACGGCCCACCCGCAGCCGGCCGACAGTACGGCGAGCATGCCCATGTCGAGCAGCCAGGTGCCGGTCGCGTGCCGGAAGAGGGGATCGGTCCTGTCGGGCGCGAGGCGTACGAGGTCGATCGTGCCCGCCATCGCGCCGAACGCCCATCGCGACGGCACGAGCCAGGACAGCTGGTCGAGCACCGCCACCCCGTTCAGCGTCAACAGGGCACCGCAGAACACCACCTGGACGATGGCGAGGAGCACCAGCAGCGGCATGGTGACCTCCTCCTTGCGCACCAGGGCGGAGACGAGCAGACCGAGCATCATCGCGGTGAACGCCAACAGGGCGACGGCGAGGGCGATCTCCACCAGCGGGGGCATCAACACGCCCTTGCCGCCGGGTGCGTTGAGGTCGACACCGAGCAGCGCGACCAGGGTGAGCACGACGGCCTGCAGCACGGTCACGGTGCCCAGCACCACCACCTTGGACATCAGATACGCCGATCTGGACAGGCCGACCGCCCGTTCCCGCTGGTAGATCACGCGTTCCTTGACGAGTTCCCGTACGGCGTTGGCCGCGCCGGTCAGCACGGCGCCGACACACAGGATGAGCAGAGCGTTCAGGGCCGTCTCGGGGGTGAACCTGCCCTTGGCCAGTGCCCGGGCCATGGCGCCCATCACGAACGGCAGCGCCACCATGATGACGAGGAACGTGCGGTCGGCCGCGAGGGCTGCCGCATACCGTCTGACGAGGGTGCCGAGCTGGGCGCCCCAGCTCTGTGCGTGCGGCGGTGGGCCGACGGTTGCCGAAGGGGCGGCCCCGGGCAGGTGCGGCTGTGCGGACGCGTTGACGACGTAGTGGCGGTGGAACGGCGAGTCGCGGTACTCCTCCGCCCAGTCCCGGTCGCGATCCCGTTCGAAGGCCTCGAACGCCTCCGGCCACTGCTCGAAGCCGAAGAAGGGCAGCGTGTCCTCGGGCGGCCCGTAGTAGGCGACCCGGCCGCCGGGGGCGAGCACCAGAAGACGGTCGCAGACATCCAGGCTGAGCACGCTGTGGGTGACGACGATGACGGTCCGTCCGTCGTCGGCCAGGCCGCGCAGCATGTGCATCACCGAGCGGTCCATGCCCGGGTCGAGGCCGGAGGTCGGCTCGTCGAGGAAGAGCAGCGACGGCTTGGTGAGCAGTTCCAGGGCCACGCTGACGCGTTTGCGCTGGCCGCCGGAGAGGCTCTGGATGGACTGTCCGGCCCGCTCTTCGAGGCCCAGCTCACGGATCACCTCGTCGACCCGGGCCCGGCGCTCCTCCCGTGCCGTGTCCTGCGGGAAGCGCAGCTCCGCCGCGTAGGTGAGGGCGCGGCGCACGGTGAGCTGGGCGTGCAGGATGTCGTCCTGCGGAACGAGCCCGATGCGCTGGCGCAGCTCGGCGTAGTCGCGGTAGAGGTCGCGGCCGTCGTACAGGACCGCGCCGCGCTCCGCGGGGCGCTGTCCGGTGAGGGCGTTCAGCAGCGTGGACTTGCCGGCGCCGCTCGGGCCGACGACGGCCAGCAGGCATTTCGCGCCGACGGGAAACGACACCTCGTCGAGGAGGGTCCGGCGCCCGCGGTCGACCCGCACGGTCAGGTCCTGGACGTCGAGCGAGACCTCGCCGGTGTCGACGTACTCCTGCAGCTCGTCGCCCACCAGGCAGAACGCGACGTGGCCGATGCCGACGATGTCACCGGGCGTGACGGGGGCGCGGGTGACGGGCCTGCCGTTGAGGAAGGTGCCGTTGTGGCTGCCGAGGTCGACGATCTCGTACGTCCCCTCCGGGTGCACCCGCAGCTCGGCGTGCCGGCGGGAGACCACGAGGTCGTCGATGACCATGTCGTTGTCCGCGCCGCGACCGATGCGGACGGTGCGCGTCGGCAGCGGGCGCACGTTCGTCGGCTGCCGGAAGGTGCCCGTGGCCGCGGGCAGGGAGACCTGGGAGGGCCGCTGCGCGGTGCGGTCGACGAGGACGGCACAGGGGCCGTCGGCGGGGTTGGCGAAGTGGATCACGCTGCCGGGTCCGACGCCCCACTGGTGGACACGACGGCCGTCGGCGTAGGTGCCGTTGGTGCTGTTCTCGTCCGCGAGCAGCCAGTGACCGGCCTCGGCGCGCAGGACGGCGTGGTGCCAGGAGACCCGGGCGTCGTCCAGGACGATGTCGCTCGACGGGTCGCGTCCGACGCGGTAGTCACGGCTCGGACTCATCACCGTGGAGCCCGTCTCGGTCTCCAGGACGAGGACGGGCGCGGTCAGGGCGACCGGCCGCTCTTCCATGCCCTGAATTCTAGCTATTCGTCCACATGTGCGCCTGATCGGCGACCGACCCCTCGGACGGTCAGGCGGCCGGGGTGGAGAGTGCGTGCGCGAACCGCTGCATCCGCAGCGCGTCCACGGACTCGGCGAGCAGTTCGTACTCGGTGGTGTCGTCGCTGATGGCGATGCGGACCAGTCGTCCGGCGGCCAACTCCTCGGCGACCCGCTCCTGTTGTCGGTCGTCGCCACACCAGGCACGCAGCACGCTCGGCACGTCGGGGACCGTGTCGGCGACGGGAGCGATGGAGTTCGGCGGGAAGAGCGGGTTGTCGGGGTGCGGGTCGAGCCGTTCGGCGATCCAGGAGGCACGGTCGCGCATCCACCACAGGGCGAGGGCGAGCGTGGGCGCGCGGTAGGTCCCTAAGGGCACGCCGACGCGTTGACCTCCACATATGCCGTATGCCGTCACATGGCACAGGAATTCGTCGTGCACGATCGTCCCCCAGTGCGGTGCTCGGTGCCGGGCCGGCCCGTGGTGCCTTGCGTACGCTCGCTGTGCACGTGGGCGACCCGGACGCGGCACGGGTGGCGCACTTCGTTCATGCCCGAATCACCCTGTCAGTCGAGTATCGCCACTACTGACACTCTGTCACCATGTGATTTCAGCCAGTCTCTTGGCATATTCACCAGCGCGCCCTGGCCGAAACGAGGTCGCGCCGGATGGCGGGGCCCTCTCGTGCGGCGCCCCGGCCGGGCGGCGTGGCGCTTACCCGGGAGGTAATCGACGCACCGGGCGCATGCGGGCATGGTGGCGGTGTCGGCTCCCGACGGGCACCACGCCCGGGATCCGGCTCCCGACCGACATCCCTGACCTCGCTGGAGGCTGCTCCGTCATGTCCGCAGACAACAACCGCTACGAGTCCGCCGTCGCCCGCTACTTCGAGGCGTGGAACACACCCGACCCACAGGCGTTGGCCACGGCGGTCGCCGCCGCCTGGACCGCGGACGGAAGCTACACCGATCCGCTCGCCGACGTCAGCGGGCACCAGCAGATCGCGGCCGTGATCACGGGCGCGCACGAGCAGTTCCCGGGCTTCTCCTTCCGGCTGTCGGGCGCGGTCGACGGGCACCACGACATCGCCCGGTTCGCCTGGGAGTTGGTGAGCGAGGCGGACGGCGCCGCACCCGTCGCCGGCTTCGACGTGATCGCCCTGGGCGAGGACGGGCGCATCCGCAGCGTCCACGGGTTCCTGGACCGGCTCCCGGCGGGCGCGGCCTGAGACGGACCGAGCCGGGCCGGCCCGGGGGACGTTGCCGCGTGCCCTCCGAACCGACCCGGCGTACCGCCCTACTCGGGCTCGTCGAACTTCGCGTCCACGATGCCGCCCGAGTCCGGCTTGTCCTTGCGCTCCGTCGTTCCCTTCGTCTGCGTCGCTCCCTTGGCCTCCTTGGCCTCGGCCGCTCGCTTGGCCTCCAGCTCCGCCTGCTCCTCGGGGGTCTTCGCCTTGAGGCTCAGGGTCAGCTCGTCCTCCATGACATCGGCGATGACCGTGTCGCCCGGGCTGAGCGTGCCGTCCAGCAGCATGTTCGACAGCCGGTTGTCGAGTTCCATCTGGATGGTGCGGCGCAGCGGCCGGGCCCCGAACTCCGGTTGGTAACCACGGTCGGCCAGCCATTCCTTGGCCGGGTCGGTGACCTCCAGCTGGACGCCCTGCGCGTGCAGCCGGCGCCTCGTGCCCTCGAGGAGCAGGTCGACGATCCGCACCAGGTCCTCGCGGCCCAGGGAGTGGAAGATGATCACTTCGTCGATCCGGTTGAGGAACTCGGGGCGGAAGTGCGCGTGCAGCTCCGCCATCAGGTCGTCCCTGATCTCCTCGATGTCGCCGGTGTGGTCCAGGATGTGCTTCGAGGCGATGTTGCTGGTCATGATGAGGACGGTGTTGCGGAAGTCGACCGTGCGTCCCTGCGCGTCGGTCAGCCGTCCGTCGTCCAGGACCTGCAACAGCAGGTTGAACACGTCCGGGTGGGCCTTCTCCACCTCGTCGAACAGCACGACGCTGTACGGCTTGCGGCGCACCGCCTCGGTGAGCTGGCCGGCCTCCTCGTAGCCCACGTATCCGGGCGGGGAGCCGACGAGCCGGGAGACGGTGTGCTTCTCCTGGAACTCGCTCATGTCGAAGCGGATCATGCGGTCGGGGTCGCCGAAGAGCAGTTCCGCGAGCGCCTTGGCCAGTTCCGTCTTGCCGACGCCGGTGGGGCCGAGGAAGAGGAAGCTGCCGGTGGGCCGCTTGGGGTCGCCCATGCCGGCCCTGCCGCGGCGCACGGCCTGGGCCACCGCGGTGACCGCCTGGTCCTGACCGATGACCCGCTGGTGCAGCAGCTCCTCCAGCTTCATCAGCCGCTCGCGCTCGGTCTCGGTCAGCTGGGCGACCGGGATGCCGGTACGGGCGGAGAGCACCTCGGCGATGTCGTCGACGGTGACGACGGGGGTCGTCGGTACGCCGCCCTCGCTGATCTCCGAAAGCTGCTGCTCCGCCTCGGCTATCCGGCGCTTGATCTCACTCGCACGCTCGAAGTCCTCGGCATTGACCGCCTCGTCCTTCTCCCGGCGCAGCCGGTTCAGGTGCTCCTCCAGTTCCACGATCTCGGTGTCGCTCACGGTGCGCAGTGCGACCCGGGCTCCGGCCTGGTCCATGAGGTCGATGGCCTTGTCGGGCAGGAACCGGTCGCTGATGTAGCGGTCGGAGAGGGAGGCCGCGGCGTCCAGCGCCTCGTCCGTGTAGCGGACTTGGTGGTGGGCCTCGTAGGAGTCACGCAGCCCGCGCAGGATCTCGATCGTCTCCTCGACGGTGGGTTCGGGCACCATGACCGGCTGGAAGCGGCGTTCGAGCGCCGCGTCCTTCTCGATGTGCTTGCGGTACTCGTCGAGAGTGGTCGCGCCGACGACACTCAGGTCGCCGCGCGCGAGCGCGGGCTTGAGGATGTTGCCGGCGTCCATGGAACCCTCGCCGGTGGCGCCCGCGCCGACGACCGTGTGCAGCTCGTCGATGAAGAGGATGATCCCCTTCTTGGACTCGGTGACCTCGTCGATGACCTTCTTCAGGCGTTCCTCGAACTGGCCCCGGTACTGGGACCCGGCGACGAGGCCGGCCATGTCGAGCGCCACCACACGGCGGTCCTTCAGCACCTTGGGCACCTCGCCGGCGACGATGCGCTGCGCCAGACCCTCGACGATCGCGGTCTTGCCCACGCCCGGATCGCCGATGAGCACGGGGTTGTTCTTGGTCCGTCGGGAGAGGACCTCGACGGTCTGCTCGATCTCGCTCGCCCGCCCGACCACGGGGTCGAGGCGGCCGCTGCGCGCCTCCTCGGTGAGGTCACGCCCGTACTCGTCGAGCGTCGGGGTCTCCGTTTGCGCGGCTGCCCCGCGCCCTGCCTTGCCGGCGCCGCTCAGCGCGCCCGGAGAGGCACCCTCGGCCTGGAGGGTCTGGGCGAGCGGCGAGCGCTGATCGTCGAGCAGCGCGGCGAGGATGTGCTCGGGGCCGATGTAGGAGGAACCAGCCGCCTGGGAGCGGGCGTGAGCGGCGAGCAGGGCGCGCTTGGCCGTGGGAGTCAGCGCGGGCTCCCCGGTGCCGGTTCCGGATGGCAGGGACCCCTCCAGGTCCCGGGCGAGCCGGTCCGGATCCGCTCCGGCCTGCTCCAGCACCTGGCGCGCGGCCGGCACCTGGGTGGCGGCCCACAGCAGGTGCACGGCGTCGAGGTCGGATCCGTCCTCGGCCGCCCGGCTGCCCGCGGTGGCGAGCAGTTCGTTCGAGGAGTCACTGAGGAGACGTCCGATGGGGACGCGTTGCACGGCCGGCGGGGAGGTCGCCGGGCTCATGCCGAAGAAGCGATTGAAGAGTTCGGCGAACGGATCGCCGGACCCGAACGGCGAGATGCTCACGATTGACCACCCGTCCGGCGGCGACACACGGCCGCATGCCGGCCGCCGTAGTCGTTTGCCCGTACTTGCCCAGTCTTCGCCACGTCGTCCGCCATCACAACCGCAGGGCTCCGGTCACATCAGGGTGATTCGGGGGTGGCCTGCGGCGGGGTACCCGGAAGTCGGTCGACGGTTCGTGCCCGCTCGATTCGTCGCGTTCTTCGGGACGCGCGGCCTGGTCGAGGTCCGGGGCACGATCGACGGCCATCCCTTTCGGGGCTCGTTCACGGCGCTGGGCGACGGCACGCACGAACTCCCTGTGAAGGCGGACCTACGCAGGGCGATCGGCAAGGAGGCGGGCGACACGGTGAGCGCGCACCTGCACGAACGGCTGCCGGGCAGGAGGGGGCAGGCCGGGCCGGGGCCGACGAGCGGGAGAGGGACGGCGCGTGCGGGCAGGCGGCCGCCCGGAGGCGGGCGAGGGCCTCCGGGCGGTGCGGCGGGAGCACGCCCCGTCGGCCGGTCTACCGCTTGAGGATCGCGTCGATCCGAGCGAGCTCCTCCGCGTCGAAGTCCAGCGTGCGGGTCGCCGCGACACTGTCCTCCAGCTGCTGCGGGCTGCTCGCGCCGACCAGGGCCGAGGTCACCCGGCCGCCGCGCAGCACCCAGGCCAGGGCCATCTGTGCCAGCGACTGGCCCCGGGACCTCGCGATGTCGTCGAGTGCGCGCAGCTGTCCCACCAGGTCCTCGGTGAGCGAGTCGGCGGTGAGGAACGGACTGTCGCTCGCCGCCCGTGAACCCTCCGGGATCCCGTCGAGGTAACGGGCCGTCAACAGGCCCTGCTCCAGCGGCGAGTAGGCGATGGAACCGACCTTGAGTTCGTCGAGCGTGTCCAGCAGCCCGTCCTCGGGACGGCGGTCGAGCATCGAGTAGCGCGGCTGGTGGATCAGCAGCGGGGTGCCCAGTTCACCGAGGATGCGGGCGGCCTCGCGGGTCTGCTCCGGCGAGTAGTTCGAGACGCCGACGTAGAGCGCCTTGCCCTGCTGGACCGCCGAGTGCAGGGCGCCCATCGTCTCCTCCAGAGGAGTCTCGGGGTCCGGGCGGTGCGAGTAGAAGATGTCGACGTAGTCCAGGCCCATCCGCTGCAGGCTCTGGTCGAGCGAGGACAGCAGGTACTTGCGCGAGCCCCATTCGCCGTACGGGCCCGGCCACATGAGGTAGCCGGCCTTGGTGGAGATGACCAGCTCGTCGCGGTAGGGCGCGAAGTCGGCCTTCAGGGCGTCACCGAGCGCGGACTCGGCGGCGCCGGGCGGCGGGCCGTAGTTGTTGGCCAGGTCGAAGTGCGTGACACCGAGGTCGAAGGCGCGGCGCAGGATCTGCCGCTGGGTCCCCACCGGGCGGTCGGGGCCGAAGTTGTGCCACAGGCCGAGCGACAGCGCGGGCAGCTTCAGGCCGCTGCGTCCGGTGCGGCGGTAGGGCATGGCCTCGTAGCGGGCGGGATCTGCCGTGTACAACGTGCACTCCAGAAGACGTGTTTCCTGACGACTCATGCTTCGCGGTCCACTCTCGCCCGGCCGTCCGCCAGCGGTCCAACAGAGGAATCGGATGGGATTGAGCGTCTACGCTTCTCAATCATGGAATTGCGCCATCTCCAGCACTTCGTCGCCGTCGCCGAGGACCGGCACTTCACCCGGGCGGCGGAACGGCTGACGGTCTCGCAGTCGGGCCTGTCCGCCTCGGTCCGTGCCCTGGAGCGGGAGCTGCGGGCCCCGCTGTTCGTGCGCACCACCCGCAGCGTCACGCTCACGGAGGCGGGCCGTGCCCTGCTGGTGGAGGCGGAGCGGATCCTGGCGCAGGTGCGGGCGGCCCGCGAGGCGGTGGCGGCCGTCCAGGGAGTGCTGCGCGGCACGCTGTCCCTGGGCACCGAGCAGTGCATCGCCGGGGTGGACGTGGCAAGGCTGCTCGCCGCCTTCCGGCGGCGGCACCCGCATGTGGAGATCCGGCTGCGGCAGGCGGGCTCGGGTGCGCTCGCCGAGGAGGTCGCGGCGGGCCGGCTGGACCTGGCGTTCGCGGTGCGGACCCGGGCGGACACCGAGCAGCTGCGGTCGGTCCCGCTGACGAGCGAGCCGATGACCGTGCTGTGCCACCCGTCGCACCGGCTCGGGGGCGGCCGGCCGGTCACTCCCGAGGACCTGGGCGGCGAGGCCTTCGTCGACTTCCATCCCGACTGGGGGCCGCGCCGCACGACCGATGCGGCGTTCGCGCAGGCGGAGGTCCAGCGGACCGTCACGCTGGAGGTCAACGACGTGCACAGTCTGCTGGAACTGGTCCACGAGGGGCTCGGCATCGCCGTCGTCCCACGCCACTACGGACACAAACGGGAGGCGGCCTCCCTCGTCTCGCTCCCCGTCAGGGGCGCCCCCGCGTACGAGACGGTCGCCATGCTGCCGCCGCACCGGGCGACCAGCCCGGCGGCTCGGGCGTTGATGAGCCTTCTCACAGTGGGCGGGCAGGACGGGTCCCCGCAGGGCTGACCACCTGACCGGCGCCGCATCCTGGGAGGCGTGGAAATCGCCGGGCGCGCGCGGCCGCGATACGCGAGGGTGGACCCATGCATGCAAAGGACATCCTCATCGACGCGTACGGTCGCATCCAGGAAGAGGTCCATGCCACCGTCGACGGCCTGGGTCCCGACGTCCTCCACGCCCGGCCCGCCGAGAACGCCAACTCCATCGCGTGGCTGATCTGGCATCTGACCCGGGTGCAGGACGACCACATCGCCGACGCCGCCGGCCTCGACCAGGTCTGGCTGTCACAGGGCTGGGAGAAGCGCTTCGGGCTCGATCTGCCCCGCCGGGACACCGGTTACGGGCACAGTCCGCAGAAGGTCGCCAAGGTGCGGGTGGAGTCGGCCGACCTGCTCACCGGGTACTACGACGCCGTGCACGAGCAGACGCTCGGGTTCCTGCGCGGGCTGACCGCCAAGGACTTCGAGCGCATCGTGGACGAGCGCTGGGATCCGCCGGTCAGCCTGGGTGTACGGCTGGTCAGCGTCCTGTCCGACGATCTGCAGCACGTCGGACAGGCCGCCTATGTACGGGGGCTGCTTCAGAGCGCGGTCTCGTAGCCGGGCAGGATCACGTCCCGGATGAGGGCGACCCGCTCGTCGAACGGGATGAACGCGCTCTTGACCGCGTTCACCGTGACCGTGCGCAGATCCTCGACGCTCCAGCCCGCCTCCTCGACCAGCAGGGACATCTCGCGGGTCATCGTCGTGCCGGAGACCAGACGGTTGTCGGTGTTGAGGGTGATCCGGAAGCCCAGGTCCTTCAGCGCCGTGATCGGGTGCTCGGCGATCGAGGATGCGGCGCCCGTCTGGAGGTTGGACGTCGGGCACATCTCCAGCGCGACACGGCGGTCGCGCACCCAGCCGGCGAGCCGGCCGAGCTTGCCGTCGACGATGTCCTCGGTGATGCGCACGCCATGGCCGATGCGCTGGGCCCCGCAGACCTGGAGGGCCTGGTGGATGCTCGGCAGACCGTGCGCCTCGCCCGCGTGGATGGTGAACGGGACGCTCTCGCGGCGCAGGTACTCGAAGGCGGCCAGATGGTCGGCGGGCGGGAAGCCGTCCTCGGCGCCGGCGATGTCGAACCCGACCACGCCGGCGTCGCGGAACGCCACCGCGAGGTCGGCGATCTCCCGGCTGCGGTCGAACATGCGCATCCCGCACAGCAGGGTGCCCACCCGGACCGGAGTGCCGGCGGCCGCCGCCTTGGCCATGCCCGCGGCCAGTCCCTCCTGCACGGTCTCGACGACCTCGGGCAGGGTGAGGCCGCCCTTCAGCATCAGCTCGGGGGCGTAGCGCACCTCGCCGTAGACGACCCCGTCCTCGGCCAGGTCGAGGACGTACTCCTCGGCGGTGCGCAGCAGGCCCTCACGGTTCTGCATCACGGCGAGGGTGTGCTCGAAGGTGGCTATGTAGCGCACCAGGTCGCCGGAGTTGGCGGCCTCGTAGTACCAGTCGGCGAGCGCCTGGGGATCGGTGGTGGGCAGGGTGTGGCCGACCGTCTCCGCGAGTTCCACGAGGGTGGCGGGACGCAGACCGCCGTCGAGGTGGTCGTGCAGCACGGCCTTGGGGAGGCGGCGGATGGTGTCGGTGTCGATGCGCGGGACGGTCATGTGCGGTGGTTCCTCGGCGGGTGGTTCTCGGGGGGCAGGTCACTCGGCGGGCTGGAGCAGGTCCCAGCGGTTGCCGTACAGGTCCTGGAAGACGGCGACCGTGCCGTACGGCTCGTGCCGCGGTTCTTCCAGGAAGGTCACGCCGGCCGTGGTCATGCGGACGTGGTCACGGGTGAAGTCGTCGGTGTGCAGGAAGAAGCCCACGCGTCCGCCGGTCTGGTCACCGACCCGGAGACGTTGGGAGTCGTCCTTGGCCCGGGCGAGCAGCAGCCCGGTGCCGTGGCCCGCGGTGCCGGGCTCGACGACGACCCAGCGGGAGCCGTCCGGCCGCGGCTCGTCGGCCGCGAGCCGGAACCCAAGGGCCTCGGTGTAGAAGCGGATCGCCTCGTCATAGTCGTCGACGACGAGGGTGACCAGGGCGATGCGTCTCATCGGGCCTTCCAGGAGGTTATACGTAACACGTTGCAGGTAGCGTACGGCATCCTGTCAAGTGGCCCGATCGGGGCCAGGCATGTGATCGGATCGCGGTGGAGGTCGAAGCCGCTCCGGGCGGGCGCAGCGCCCGCGCTGTGGGCGGGGGCCCGGCGGGGGCGCGCCCGCACCCGCGCTGTGGGCCCCGGCCCGGTGGGGGCGCACGCTCACCGCCCCGGGCCCCGGCCCGGTGTGCGAGGTCCTGGCCTGCTCACCCGCCCAGCGGAGGTGAGGCCCGCGCAGGACGCCCACTCGGCGCGCCGGTCAGTGTCCCTCTTCGCCCTGGGCGATCTCGACCTCGTGATGGAAGCCGATGATGCCGGTCGCCGAGGCGCCGACCGAGACGGTGGCGCAGGCGACGAGGAGAACGGCGATCCAGCGGGCGGCCCGGTGCGGCGTGCGCGGGGGCGCCAGCAGGGCGGCGACTCGCTGCGGCACCGGTCCGCTGGTCGCGGCGGCCGCGAAGGCCGGCCGTTCCTCGTTCGCCGCATGGGCCGCGAGCGCGGCGCGGCCGATCGCCCGGGCGGTCAGCCGGCGGTCTCCGACCACCGTGGCGGCGGCCTCGTCGGCGGCTCGCTCGACCGCGAGCCGGATGACCCCGGCCACGGGCCGCAACCCGGGGTGGCAGTGCGCGGCGAGTTCGGCGACCGCGAGGAAGTAGTGGTGGCCGCCCGCGTTGTGGGCCCGCTCGTGGGCGAAGAGCGCCTCGCGCTCCTGCGGGCTCAGGCTGCGGAGCATCCCCGTGGTCACGACGATGCGGTGCGGCCGACCCGGCAGGGCGTACGCGTCCGGGTGCGGGGAGTCGATGACGCAGAGGTCGCCCGCGGTGGAGCGGCGGTCCGCCTCGGTAGTGGCGGCACGGAAGGCCCGGGCCTGGCGCAGCACCGTACGGCCCACGGTCCACAGGCACACGGCGAGCCCGCCGACCGAGAACGCGGCCGCGGGTACGACGAACACGGCCGAGCCCGCGCGCAGTGGGCGTACCAGTTCACCGAGCGCGGCGAAGAGGCGCAGTTGGAGCAGCCCGGTGAGCACGAAGGCGCCCAGCGCGGTCAGGGAGCAGCACGCGACCACGATGGTGGAGACCGTCACCACCCACAGCGCGCTCACGGGCGTGAGCCGTTCGAGGGCGCGCCGTGCGAGTGGGGCCATCGTGAACGGCAGCGCGAGCGGTACGAGGAGCAGGAAGGTCACTGCTCACCGGATTCCAGCAGGTCCCGCAGGACGCGCTCGTCGTCTTCGCTGAGCTGGGCGACGAAACGGGCCAGCACGGTGTGCCGGTCGGTGTCCCGGTTCAGCTCGGTGTGCATGCGCCGGGCGGTGAGCCCGTGGGCGTCCTGGACGGGGAAGTAGACGTAGCCGCGGCCCTGGCGCCGGCGGTCGACGATGCCCTTCTCGTGCAGTCGGGACAGGATCGTCGTCACCGTCGTGCGGGCGAGACCGGTTCCGAGGCTCAGCTGCACCTGGCTCGGGGTCCGAGGTGCGCCGGCGGCCCACAGGGCAGCCATGACGCTCGCTTCCAGTTCACCCGCGGGGCGGCGCTCGTCCTTCGCTTCGGTCATGGAACCTTCCTCACCCCGCCGTCGTCTGCATTTCTGTAGACCGTCTACAGGATTGTAGTCTTCGCGGGTCCGGCCGGGCCCGTCCCGCCCGTCCATTATGAAAGGGGCTCACGACCATGGGCGCAGCATGGCGCACCGTACCGCCGCACGTCGCCGCCGTCCCCGGGACGCCGTCGTGAAGCGGACGGACACCGCCGACCTCGCCGGTTCGACGGCGGTGGGCGCCCTGGTGGCCTTCGTGCTGCTGGCGCTGACCGTCACGGGACACGGTGGCACCCCGCTCTTCGGCGACGAGGACCTGGTGGAGTGGTCGGCCGCCCATCGCCCGCATGTCGCGGTGGTGGTGGCCCGGGCGCTGACGTACACCGGGACGGGGCTCGTTCCGTATCTGCTCGCCGCCCTTGCGGGACTCCTGATGGGGCGGTCGACGCGGCGGCGCGTCCTCGCGACGGCGGCGTGTCTCGCGTCTCTGGGCGCCGGTCAGGCCGTGCGGTACGGAGTGATGTCGCTCGCGGCCCGCCCGCGTCCGGCGGCCCAGGACTGGGTCACGCATGCGTCCGGCTGGTCCTTCCCCTCGGGTCATACGACGACGGCCGCGATCACGGCCGGACTGCTGGCCCTCGCGATCAGGGCCCGTGCGCCACGGGGCGCAGCCTGGCTTCTGGCCGTGGTCCTCGGCTGGGGCGCCTCGGTCGGCCTGACCCGCGTGTACCTGGGCGTCCACTGGTTCTCCGACGTCCTGGGCGGCTGGCTGTTCGCCGTGTGCTGGCTGAGCCTGTGCGTGTACGCCGCCGCCCGGCTGACCCCCAGGCTGGACGCCCGCACACCACGGCCCGTGGAGTCGTCGACGTCCTGAACGGGCCCGCGTTCGGCGCTCACTCTGCCTGGCGGTGCAGCGCGTCGAGACGGGCCATCTCGTCGTCCGTCAGCCGCAGCGCGCCCGCGGCCACGTTCTGCACGAGGTGATCCGGGTTGCCGGTGCCCGGGATAGCCAGGACGTGCGGCCCCTGCTGGAGTGTCCACGCGAGCCGTACCTGGGCGGGCGTGCCAGCGTGCGCCCGCGCGATCGCCCGGACCTCGTCGCCGTCGTCGGCGGCCGGGCCGTGCGGGCCGCCCTTGCCGGCGACCGCGTAGAACGGCACGAAGGCGATGCCCTGTTCGCCGCAGATCCGCAGGAGTTCCTCCGTCTGCGGACGGTGCGCGTGGAGCCCGTACTGGTTCTGTACGCACACCACCGGCGCGATCGCCTGCGCCTCGGCGAGGTGGCGCGGCTCGACGTCCGAGACGCCGAGGTGCCGGATCAGTCCGGCGTCGCGCAGTTCCGCGAGCGCCCCGAAGTGCTCGGCGATGGAGTCCTGCCGCATCCGGCGGAGGTTGACCACGTCCAGCTGGTCACGGCCGAGCTGCCGCAGGTTCTCCTCGACGTGCCCGCGCAGCTGGTCCGGCCGGGCCGAGGTGCCCCACTCCCCCGAGCAGTCGCGGAACGGGCCGACCTTGGTGACGATGACCAGGTCGTCCGGGTACGGCGCCAGCGCGCTGTTGATCAGCTCGTTCGCGGAGCGCAGCGACGAGAAGTAGAAGGCGGCCGTGTCGATGTGGTTGACGCCGAGCTCGACCGCCTTCCGGAGCACGGCGATCGACTGCTCCCGCTCGCTCGGCCTGCCGAGGTGGAAGGCGGCACTGCCCGTCAGCCGCATCGCGCCGAAGCCTATGCGGTTGACGGACAGGTCGCCCAGCTTCCAGGTACCCGCGGCGTCCGCGGTGATCGTCGGTGAGGTCATCCGGGGATCATGCGCACACCGCGCGCGGCGGCGCATCTGGTTTCGCTCGTCCGAGTGCTCACGGGTAGGTGTAGGTGTTGAGGGTGTTCACGGCGGACGCCGGGTCACCGAGGTCGTAGCGGTCGACGGCGAGGAAGTTGGGCTTCTTGCGGGCGGCGGGCTGGCAGAACCGCTGGGCGCGGTCGGCCAGTTTGGTGTTGTCCGTCTGTGCCGTGGACGCGATCGTCGCGTCACGGAAGTGGTTCATGACGAACAGCGGGCGGAAGCCTGGTTCGGTGCGGGTCAGGGGGATGGCGGTGTTCGCGTCGTACCAGCGGCTGTAGCAGGACCAGTCGGAGGAGCCGATGCCCGAGCCCATGGACCAGTAGTTCTCCACCGTCCAGTCCTTCTGGTACATCACGCCGAAGCTGTCGCGGGTGAGTCCGGCGGCCTCGTCCGAGGAGCGGCTGTGGTCGGTGAAGATCAGCAGCCGGTGGTTCGCGGCGATCAGATCGGCCATCTTCGGCCAGCCGTGCTGCCGCACCCCCGTCTGGTCGGGGCGGTAGAGCACGTCCGACAGGCCGTTGACCCGGGCCAGTTCGCTGCGCAGGACGCCCGGGTCGACGTAGTCCTCGAGGAAGACGGTGATGAACTGATCCGGGTGCGCCTTGAGGAAGTCCACGATGCGCTGGACGTCCACCCACAGGGCGACCGGACGGCTGACCAGGGTGCAGCTGTTGTGGCAGAGGATCGCACCGTCGGGAGTCTGGTGGATGTCCAGCATGAACCCCCGTACGCCGTCCGCGAGTTGCTGGTTGATGCCGCGCGTCTGGTTGGGCACCAGGTTCACGAAGGGCGGGGCGAAGCCGCCGTCGACTCCGTTGGCGTACGCGTTGTGCGCGGTGAGGAACGTGACCTGGTCGAGGGTGCGCTGGTCGGCGGACGGCATGGGGCTGGTGGGCGAGACGACCGGCGTGAGGTACCAGGAGGCGAGGCCGCCCGAGGAGCCGATGGCCAGTTGCGCGGGGTAGTTGGCGCCGGCGGGCTTGGCCGCGACGGTCAGGTAGCGCTCGGTCCCGGGAGCCTTGAGGGTGTACTGGTCACCCCCGGCGGGCGTGATGTCCCAGACCGCGTCGGCGCTCGCGCATGCGACGGTGCGGGCCTGGTCGCCGGAGCGACCGAGGCAACTGCCCGTGGTGTCTGCGCTTTCGAGGACGTACGACGTCCCGCTCGCTCTCAGGTTCCACTGCTGGTGGTCCTCATTGCCCTTGGGGTTGTGCTGTTCGACGGCGCCCCCGTTGTCGGCCGCGTCGAGTCCGGTGGTCGCGCTCTGGACGTAGTAGGCGCCCGCGGCCGGAACCGCCGGCGCGGCGCTGGAGGTTGCGGGAGGCGCCACGACCGCGGCGGCCAGTGCCGCGGTCGTGGCGAGCAGGGCGTGGGGGGTGCGCATGACGGATGTGCCCTTCGTTTCGGCTGATGGTCAGGTGCATGACACCATGCCCTGCGGTACGCCGTCAGCAGGAGAGGTTGCCGCCCGGTGAAACTCCGAGGATCTGGGTGAAGCGCCGGTAGGCGTCGACACGGCTCTGCACCTGCGCGGGGTTCCTGCCGTCGCACTCCAGGGAGCCGTTGATGCTGCGGATCGTCTGGCCGAAGCCCGCGCCGTTCACCATGGCGTTGTGGCCGGTCATGGATCCGGGGCCGGACTGGGTGTTCCAGTACCACAGGCCGGTCTTCCAGGCGACGGCCGCGTCGTTCTGCACCCGGTACGGGTTGTCGAGCAGGTCGATGCCGAGCGCGTCGCCCGCGGCCTTGTAGTTGAAGTTCCAGCTGAGCTGGAGCGGCCCGCGCCCGTAGTACGCCGCTTGGCCCGCCGGACAGCCGTACGGCCGGCTCCGGTCGCAGTAGTGCGGGTAGTTGGCGGTGTTCTGCTCGACCACGTACACCAGCCCGCCGGTCTCGTGGCTGACGTTGGCGAGGAAGGCCGCGGCCTCCTGCTTCTTCACCGTGTCGCTGCCGGTGTTCGCGAAGGCGGGGTACGCACCGAGGGCGGCGGTGAGACCGCTGTACGTGTAGAAGCCGTTCCGGTTCGGGAACATCTGGTTGAACTGCGCCTGGCTCACGACGAAGCCGGCGGCGGATGCCGTGGGGGCCGACTGCAGCACCAGAGCGGCGCCCGAGACGGCGAGCGAGGTCAGGGCTGCGGCGATGCGGCGCTTCGACACGGGTCAACTCCTCTGCGGGGCACGGCCGCTCCCCACGAGGCAGGGCGGAGCCGAGCCTTGTGCGCATGCGCCGGTGATACCGGCCACGGCGTGGGGGCGGCCGTGGTGGGGGGTGTGGAGGCACACTCAATCGCTTTGGTCTGTACCAGTCAAGGGTGTAGACCAGTCAATGGCCGACAACCACAGCACGACGCGGGCCCGGTCGCACATGCGGCCGGGCCCGGCAAGTCTCTTGTTCGGAGGTCTCAGCCCAGGGGCTTCTCCAGAACCGCCTTGCGGTGGCTGAAGGTCTCGATCGAGTAGCGGCCGTGGTAGCTGCCCATGCCACTCTCCCCCACGCCGCCGAACGGCAGGTCGGAGACGGTGAGATGGGCGAGCGGCAGGCCGTAGCCAAGGCCGCCGGAGGACGTCTCGGCGGCGATCCGCCGCCGGGTGTCGTCGGACTCGGTGAAGACGTACAGCGCCAGCGGCTTGTCGCGGTCGTTGATGAAGTCGATCGCCTCGTCGAGACCGGCCACGGTGACGACGGGCAGGACCGGGCCGAAGATCTCCTCCTGCATCACAGGGGACTTGGGGTCGACGTCGGCCAGGACGGTCGGCGCGATGTACTTCGTCGGGCGGTCACTGCCGCCGCCCACGACCACGCGACCGGAGTCGAGCAGGCCGCTGAGTCGGTCGAAATGGCGTTCGTTGACGATCCGGCCGTACTCGCCGTGGCCCGCGGGGTCCGTGCCGTAGAGCGCCTCGACGGCCCGGACGAGCGCCGGTTCGAGGGCGGCGGCGGTCTCCGGGTCGGTCAGGACGTAGTCGGGGGCCACACACGTCTGCCCCGCATTGAGGAACTTGCCGCGGGCCAGTCGGTCGGCGACCACGTCGAGATCGATACCGCGGTCGACGAACACCGGTGACTTGCCGCCGAGTTCGAGGGTGACCGGGGTGAGGTGCTCGGCGGCGGCCCGCATGACGATGCGGCCGACGGTCCCGTTTCCGGTGTAGAAGATGTGGTCGAAGCGCTCGGCCAGCAGAGCCGTGGTCTCCGGGATACCGCCCTCGACCACGGCGACCGCCTCGGTGTCGAGGTACGCCGGCAGCAGGCGGGCGAGCGCGGCCGAGGTCGCGGGAGCCAGCTCACTGGGCTTGGCGACGACCGCGTTGCCGGCGGCCAGCGCGCCGATCATGGGGGCCAGCAGGAGCTGGGCCGGGTAGTTCCAGGGCGCGATGACCAGAACCACGCCGAGCGGGTCGTACTGCGTCCACGCCGTCGCGTCGCCGCCGAGGTGCGCGGGGACCGGGGCGGGGTCGGGGCGCAGCCACTGGTCGAGATGCTGGAGGGTGTGGTCGATCTCGCGGGTCGTGAAGTCGATCTCGGTGCGGTAGGCCTCGGTGGAGCTCTTGCCCAGGTCGGCGTGGAGGGCGGCGGCCAGCTCCGGGCCGTTCTCCGCCAGCATCTCGCGCAGGCGGCGCAACTGGGCCGTGCGCCACTCGACGGGCTTGGTGCGGCCGGTGCGGAAGGTGGCGCGCAGCCGGGCCACGATGTCGGCGGGCTGCTCGGGGCTGGGGTGGTTCACGGTGCCTCGCTGCTGGTGCGGGGTCCTTGCGGCCCGCAAGGACCGTCTCGGTCGGTCAGGTGTAAATGCCAACCTTTCATGGGGCCCCGTCCATTCCGGTGGCAGGGAGAACCCGGCCGTCTGAGCCGTACGTCACACCCGACGGCCGTGGGGCCCCGACCCGCTGCGGGCGAGCGGGGTGTCAGAGGTCCGCCCCTCCTGCCGCCTCGCGCCGCCGCCGTTCCAGGTGGGCGCGTTCCGCCGGACTCCCGGTACGGGCGATGGCCGCCTCGTAGGCCCGTACGGCATCGGCCGCGCGTCCCAGGCGGCGCAGCAGGTCGGCGCGGACCGCGTGGAAGACGTGGTAGCCGTCGAGGTCGAGGGAGTCCACCAGCTCCAGAGCCGATCGCGGGCCCTCGGTCTCGGCCACGGCGACGGCCCGGTTCAGGGCCACGACCGGACTCGGGGTGAGGGCCGTGAGCTGGTCGTACAGCCGAAGGATCTGTCCCCAGTCGGTGGCGTCCGCCGTCGGCGCGTCGCTGTGCACCGCGTTGATCGCGGCCTGGACCTGGTACGGCCCCGGCCGGTTCCGGCGCAGACAGCGGCGGACGAGCGTCTGGCCCTCGGCGATCAGGTCGCGGTCCCAGCGGGTGCGGTCCTGCTCGGGCAGCGGCACCAGCTCCCCGTCGTGCCCGGCACGGGCGCGGCGGCGCGCCTCGATCAGCAGCATCAGCGCGAGCAGGCCGGTCACCTCGGGCTCGTCCGGCATCAGCTCGGACAGCAGACGGCCCAGGCGCACGGCTTCGGTGCACAGATCGGGCGAACCGGAGTAACCCTCGTTGAAGATCAGGTAGATGACGGCCAGCACACCGTTCAGCCGGTCGGGCAGGTCCGCGTCGCGGGGCACGCGGTAGGGGATGCCCGCGGCCCGGATCTTGGCCTTGGCCCGCACCAGGCGCTGCGCCAGCGTGGGCTCGGGCACCAGGAAGGCCCGGGCGATCTGCGCCGTGGAGAGCCCGCCGAGCAGGCGCAGGGTCAGCGCGACCCTTGCCTGCAGGGCGAGTGCCGGGTGGCAGCAGGTGAAGATCAGACGGAGCCGGTCGTCGCGCACGGGTCCCTCCTCGGCCGGTGCGTCGGGCGCGTACAGCCGGGCGGCCTCGGCATGGCGGGCGTCCCGGGAGGACTCACGGCGCAGCCCGTCGATCGCGCGGTTGCGCGCGGTGGCGATGATCCAGCCGGCCGGGCTCGGCGGCACGCCGGTCTCCGGCCACTTCCGCAGGGCCCTGGTGAAGGCGTCCTGGACCGCTTCCTCGGCGAGGTCGATGTCGCCGAGGAAGCCGACGAGGACGGAGACCGCGCGGCCGTACTCGGCGCGGAAGACGGCCTCGACGTCGGTGGCGTCCGGCATCAGTCCTCGGCCGTGTGCATGAAGGGGCGCACCTCGATGGGGAGGGTGGTGGCCCGTGCCGCCTTCCGGCCCCAGTCCAGGGCGGCGTCCAGGTCGGGGGCCTTGATCAGGCAGAGGCCGCCCAGATACTCCTTGCCCTCGGCGTAGGGCCCGTCGGTGATCAGCACATCGCCGTCCTCGGCCCGCAGGACGGTGGCCGTCTCCGGGCCGTGCAGTCCGCCGGCGAAGACCCAGGCTCCGGCCTCGCGCAGTTCCTCGTGGAAGGTCTCGACGTTGTGCATGATCGCCGCGAGCGCCTCGGCCGAGGGCGGCTCGCCCTCGCTCGGCTGGATCACACTGAGCAGGTAGTACTTCATGACGTCCTCCTTGGCGCCGTGGGGGCTCTCCCACCTCCTACACGAACGGCACAGCCCCGGATCGACACCTCGCCCGACGACATCGGGAGAATCTTCCTCATGACCACCACAGCACACCCTCTCGTCGCCCGTGCCCGGCAGCTCGCGGAGGACCTGCTCGCCCCGAACGCCGCTCGTGTCGATCAGGAGGGCGTGCCGGCGAGCCATGTCGAGGCGGTGAAGCGGTCGGGGCTGCTCGGGGTGAGTGCGCCGGTGGAGTACGGCGGGGCGGGGGCACCCTCCGCGGTGGCCCGGGAGATCGCGGAGATCCTGGCCGGCGCCTGCTGCTCGACGTGGTTCGTGCAGACGCAGCACCACACCCCGGTGGCGATGCTGGCGAAGAGCGAACGGCCGGTGCGGGAACGGCTGTTGGGTCCGCTGGCGCGCGGCGAGCTGATGTCCGGGGTGGCATACGCCCATCTGCGCGCGCACCCGCGGACCCCGGTGCGCGTGACCAGGGAGCGGAACGGTTGGCGGTTCAACGGGACCGTGCCCTGGTACACGGGGTGGGGCCTGAACGACGTGATGCTGCTCGCCGGGTGGACCGACGCCGACGAGGCGCTGTTCGCGTTCACCGAGGCGCGCGAGCAGCCGGGCCTGCGGGCATCGGAACCGATGCGGCTCGCCGCGCTCACCGCCGCGCGCACGGTCTCGCTGGAGCTGGACGGGCTGTGGCTGCCGGACGAGGCGGTGGCCGCGCGCATGCCGCACGAGCAGTGGTCGGCGACCGACCGCGCGAGGACCGTGAACGCCTCGCCCGCGGTGTTCGGCATCGCCGAGGCTGCGCTTGACCTGCTGGAGAAGGACAGCGCGGGCCCGCTGCGGGACCGCGTCGACAAGGTGCGGCGCCGGGCCTACACCCTGGCCGACCACCCCGTAGCGCAGGAACACCACGAGGAGCGGCTGGCTTTGCGGACACAGGCGTTCGACGTGATGCGGACGGCCACCACCGCGGCGGTGGTGGCGGGCGGCGGACGAGCGATGACGCTCACGAGCAAGGCCCAGCGGCTGGCCCGCGAGGGGATGTTCCTCCTGGTCCAGGGCCAGACGGCGGAGTCACGCCGGGCACATCTCACGGCCCTGGTCGGGAGCGCCCCATGAAGGGCGCGGGGAACTGCGTGACCAGCCACCTACGGACGCACGGCGGCGGGACGGCCTCCGCCACCCCGCTCAGCTCGCGAACGGCACCTGGGCCGAGGGAACCGCGTCCTTCCCGACCGGATGCCGCCACACCCCCTGGGCGGCAAGTCGCGGCAGCACGCCCTCCCCGAACCAGTACGCCTCCTCCAGATGCGGATAGCCGGAGAGCACGAACTCCTCGATCCCCAGCGCGGCGTACTCCTTGATCCGTTCGGCGACCTCCTCGTGGCTGCCGACCAGTGCCGTGCCCGCCCCGCCCCGCACCAGGCCGATCCCGGCCCACAGGTTGGGGTGGATCTCCAGCCCGTCCCGGCTGCCGCCGTGCAGCGCCAGCATCCGCTGCTGCCCCTCGGACTCGCTGCGCGCGAGCCCCGCCTGGACGGACTTCACGGTCTGCGGGTCGAACCCGTCGAGGAGCCGATTCGCCTCCGCCCAGGCCTGCTCGGAGGTGTCGCGGGTGATGACGTGCAGCCGGATGCCGAAGCGGAGGGTGCGGCCCTCCCGGGCGGCCAGCGAGCGGAGCCAGGCGATCTTCGCGGCGACCTGCGCGGGCGGTTCGCCCCAGGTGAGGTAGACGTCGACGTGCCGGGCGGCGATCTCGCCGGCGATGGGAGAGGATCCGCCGAAGTACACCTCGGGAACCGGGTCGGGCACCCGGGCCAGCTTCGCGTCCTCCACCTGGAGGTGCCGACCGTGCAGGTCGACCGTCTTGCCCTCCCACAACTCCCGTACGACCTGGAGGAACTCCCCCGTACGGCGGTAGCGGGCGTCCTTGTCCAGGAAGTCACCGTAGGCGCGCTGCTCATGGCTCTCGCCGCCCGTGACGACGTTCAGCAGGAGCCTGCCGCCGGTCTGCCGCTGGAAGGTGGAGGCCATCTGTGCGGCGAGCGTGGGCGAGACGAATCCGGGCCGGAAGGCCACCAGGAACTTCAGGCGTTCGGTGTTCTGGCTGACCATCGCGGTGGTCAGCCAAGCGTCCTCGCACCAGGCACCGGTCGGGGTGAGCGCGCCCACGAAACCGAGGTCCTCGGCCGCGCGCGCGATCTGGCTCAGATAGGCGACCGTCGGCGGCCGGTCCCGTCCGAAGACCGTGGCGGGGGTGCCGTGGCCGCCGCCGACGACATGGCGACTGTCGCCGTTGGTGGGGAGGAACCAGTGGAAGGTGAGGGACATGGGGAGTCTCCGATCTGGAAGGTCCGTCAGAGGAGGCCGTGACGGGGCGGCTTCGTCCCGTTCAGCACATAACGGCCGATGTGCTGGATCTTCCAGCGGGCCGGGTCGTGCAGGGTGTGGGTGCGGGCGTCGCGCCAGTGCCGGTGCAGATTCAGCGAGTCGAGGGCCGAGCGAGTGCCGGACACCTCGAACAGGGCACCGGCCACCTCGACGGCGGTGTGCGCGGCGTGCGCCTTGGCTGCGGCCACGGCGATGGACGCCTCGGCCGCCGAGTCGTCGGTGAGGGCGGCGCGGGCCGCGTCGACCGTGCGGGCGGCCTCTGCGAGCAGCGCCTCCGAGGCCCGTACCTGGATGGCGAGTTCACCGAAGCGCTGGATCAGCAGCGGGTCCTCGGCGGCGGTCTCGAAGCCGCTCTCGAACCAGGGGCGGCTCTTGGTGCGCACGAACTCGGCGGCCTCCGCCAGTGCCCCCGCGGCGATCCCGGCGTCGATCGCGGCATGCAGCAACTGAGCCAGGGCCCCATGGAGTTGGGGACCCCGAAAGGTCAGGTGGTGGGGCAGGACGCGGTCGGCGGGGACCGGGACGGCGTCCAGGCGGACGGTGCCACTGGCGGTCGTGCGCTGACCCATTCCCTCCCAGTCGTCGACCACGGTGAGACCGGGGGCGTCCCGGGGCACGTAGGCGACGTGCAGATTGTCGTCGTCGGCCCGGGCCAGCACCGGGATCCAGTCGGCGAAGAGGGCGCCGGTGGAGTAGTGCTTGACACCGCTCAGGACGTACGAGCCGTCGGGCTGTGGTTCCAGGCGCGTACGGATGTCCTGGACGTGCCTGGTGCCGGCTTCCGACTGGGCGTTGCCGAGGCGGCGGCCCGCGAGCAGCTCCGCGAAGAAGAACTTCCGTTGCTCCGCGGTCCCTTGACGGCTTATCACGTTGACGTAGACGAAGTGGCTCTGCGGGATCTGCGCGAGGCTGCCGTCGGCCGAGGCGAGCAGCCGGAAGATCTCGGCGAGAGTCCGTGCGGTGACGTCCGCGCCGCCGTGTTCGGCGGGCACGGTGACGGCGAGCAGCCCGGAGGTGGACAGCCGGTTCAACTCCTCGCGTGGCAGCCTGCGTTCCGCGTCGCGCCGGGAGGCTCCGGCCCGGAACTCGTCGGCCAGGGCGGCGGCGACGGCGAGGGCCTCGGCGTCGCCGGAGATCACATGGGCGGTGACGTCGGTCATGGCGCTCAGCCGACCGCCGCCAGGACGGAGGTGCGGCCCAGGGCCGCCGAGAACTGGTCCACGACCTGGGTCAGGGCCTCGGTGGCGGCCGGTGCGACGCCGAGGGAGCCGTCCTCGTGCACGGTGATGTCCTTGTCGAGGGTGAACCAGCCCTGCACTATGTGCGCCGCGCCCATGGAGCTGAGGACGGGCCGCAGCGCGTAGTCGATGGCCAGGACGTGTGCGGTGGTGCCGCCGGTGGCCAGCGGCAGCACGGTCTTGCCGGTGAGCGCGTACTGCGGAAGCAGATCGAGCAGCGCCTTGAGGACCCCGGAGTAGGAGGCCTTGTAGACGGGTGTGCCGACGACGACGCCGTCGGCGCGGGCGAACAACTCGGTCGCCTCGACGATCGCCGGGTGCCGGAAGTCCGCGCCGAGGAGGGCCTCGGCCGGGATCGTACGGACGTCGAGCGGGATCACCTGGTGGCCCTGGGCGATCAGACGCTGATCCAGGTGGCGCAGCAGGCGGCCCGTGCGGGATGCGGCGGAGGGGCTGCCGGAGACGGACAGAACGGTGGCCATGAGTCCTCTTTCGGGGAGGAGGGGCGCCTGCATGGGCAGGCGCCCCCGGACGAGCGGTCAGGAGTACCAGGTGGGTTCGGGCAGTTCGCCCTCGAGCACCCAGCGGCCGACCTCGCGCCGCTTGTAGGCGACGGGGTCGTGCAGGCTGTGGGTGCGGACATTGCGCCAGAAGCGGTCCAGGCCCTCGGCGGTGGTCGTGGAGCGGGCACCCGTCGCCTCGAAGACCCGACTCGCGATCTCCAGTGCGACATCGGTGGCTCGCGCCTTGACCGCGGCCACCCGCACCTCGAATTCACCGCGCGCCCGCTCGGTGACGGCGTCGGGCTCCTCGTGCAGCTTCTGTCCCTCGTCGGCGACCGCGTCGGCGAGCGCCTCGACCGCCCACAGCTTGGCGGTGAGGTCGCCGTAGGTGTCGATGACGTACGGCTCGTCGACCGGGCGCTCGTGGCCGCCGTGCAGCCAGGACCGCGACTTCGTACGGGTGTAGGTGGCGGCCGTCTCCAGCGCTCCGCCCGCGATGCCCAGGTAGAAGTTGACGAAGACCAGTTGGATGGTCGGGACGTTGAGGGTGTTGTAGACGCGCGGCCGGAACTCCTTGTCGACGTAACCGGCCGCCGACGACCACGGAGTGCGCACCCCGTCGATGGTGACGCTGCCGCTCTCGGTGAGCCGCTGGCCGATGTTGTCCCAGTCGTCGTGGAAGACCAGGCCCTCGGTGCCGGAGGGCACGATCGCGAAGACGTGCCTGTCGGTGCCTTCGAAGACGCCCTCCAGCACCGTGACGTCCGAGATCTTGCTGCCGGTGGAGAACGACTTGTGTCCGGTGAAGACCAGGTCGTCGCCGTCCTCCGTGACCACGACGTCCTTGTCGCGCGGGTTCACGGCCCCGCCGAAGAACCAGCGGTTGCGTGCGGCCTCGGCCTCGATGTGCTCCCACTGCTCGCGGGTGCCGACCAAACGGGCGGCCCAGTTCCACAGGTAGTGGTAGCCGAGGAGCTGGCCGATGGATCCGTCTGCCTTGGCGACCTCGCGGACGACGCGGTAGGCGGTGGGCCAGTCCTGTCCCCCGCCGCCGTGCTCGGCGGGACCGAGCAGGGTGACCAGGCCGGAGTCCTTGAGGAGCTGGACTTCCGCGTACGGGGTGGCGCCGGCCCGGTCGCGTTCGGCGGCGTCGGTGGCGAGAACGGCCGCGACCTCGGCGGCGCGGGCGATCCAGTCCTGAGTGGTCTCGGGGGCCGGGCGGGTCTGCCAGTCGGTGGGCGTGGCGGTGCTCATGCTTGTGACCTCTTTCGCAGTGCGGTGCGCAAGGAGTGGGCGGTCAGGCATGCAGAGGGACGGACTGGACGGACTCAGCCCCTGCGTCCGGGAGTTGGGCCTCCAGCTCCCGGACGAGGGGCAGCACGCGCTTGCCGAAGTACTCGACCTCCTCGTGGTAGTGGAGGAAGCCCAGGAGGAGGAGGTCGACGCCGAGCTTCTTGTAGGCGACGATGCGCTCCGCGATCTGCTCCGGGGTGCCGATGAGGCCCGTACGGAAGCCGTCGTTGTACTGGACGAGGTCCTCGAAGGAGGAGTCCTGCCACATGCCCTTGCCGTCGGCGGTGGACCGTCCGGCCTGCCTCACCGCGGCTCCGAAGCCCTCGACGGCTTCGGTGTCGGCCTTGGCGACGATCTCACGGAGGGTCTCGCGGGCCTCCGCCTCGGTGTCCCGGGCGACGAGGAAGCCGTTGAGGCCGAACTTCGGTGCCCTGCGCCCGGCCTGGGCAGCGGATTCCCGTAGGTCGCCGATCTGCTCGAGGACTCCGTCGAAGTCCTTGCCGTTGGAGAAGTACCAGTCGGAGACCCGACCCGCCATCCGGCGTGCGGCGGTGGAGTTGCCGCCCTGGAAGATCTCCGGGTGCGGCCGCTCGGCGGTGTTGAGGGGCTTGGGCTTGAGTGAGAAGTCACGCACCCGGTAGAAGTCACCGGCGAGTTCGGCGTGGTCCTCGGTCCAGATCGTGCGCAGGGCGCGGATGAACTCCTCGGAGCGCCGGTAGCGCTCGTCGTGCTCCAGCCACGGTTCGCCGAGCGCGGTGAACTCGTCCTTGAACCAGCCGCTGACGACGTTCACCGCGAAGCGGCCGTTCGACAAGTGGTCGGCGGTGGCGCCGAGTTTGGCGAGCACTCCGGGGTGCCACAGTCCCGGGTGGACCGCGGCGATCACCTTCAGGCGCTGGGTGGCGAGGAGGAGGGCGAGGCTGAAGCTGGTCGACTCGTGCTGGTACTCGGCGCCGTAGCTTGCCATGTAGCGGACCTGGCTGAGCGCGTACTCGAAGCCGTTGTTCTCGGCGAGGACGGCGAGTTCGCGGTTGTAGTCGTAGCCCCAGTCGGTGCGCTGTTCGATCCTGCTGGTGACCAGTCCCCCGCTGACGTTGGGGACCCAGTAGGCGAATTTCACGGACGCTTCGGACATGCGGAACTCCTGCTGCGAATTTCGGGGACGCCGAATTCAGGAGGCGTGCTCGATTGCCAGGGAGCCGCGGGTCTCTGAATTCGGGGAAGGGAATACGAATGCACACCTGTCCGCGACGGAGGCGTCGCGGGTCGCGCCGGCGCGCGGATGCAGGCGTGTGGGGAGGGAACGCGGTGGACCGGAGAAGGATCAGACCGCGGGGCAACAGGAGGCGCTGGAAACGCGCGCGAGGTCGACATGGCGTCGCCGCGTGAGGTCCAGTCGCATCTTCATGTCGTCGATCGTGGCAGCCACCGGCTCGGGCAGTCAAGGAAAACCCGACCGGTCTCGTATCGCGGACCATTGAATTTCACGAAGGTGTGACAGGGAAACCCTTGAACCACTGCCCGGCGCGTCCGCATTCTGCGGTGGTGCGAACAGAACAGCTGGAATACATCGCGGCCGTGACCCGGCTCGGCTCGTTGCGCCGGGCCGCCGAGGAACTTCGCCTGTCCCAGCCCGCGTTGAGCGAGACCGTGCGGAATCTGGAACGGGAACTGGGCGTCGATCTCCTGGAACGCAAGCGGTCCGGGGCCACGATGAGCGAGGAGGGCCGGGAGCTGCTGCCGCACATCATCAATGTGCTGGACGCGGTGGACCGGCTGCGGGCCGCGGCGGGCGAGCGGCATCGGATCAGCCGTACGGTGCGGCTCGGAACGGTGAACGCGGCGACGGTGCCGCTGCTCATTCCTGTGGTGCGAGACTTCCGCGCCTCGCATCCCGTCACTCAGGTCGAGGTGGTCGGCGCCCAACAGACCGATATCCACCGGGCCCTGCTGGAGGGCGGCTTCGACCTCGGCCTGGTGAACCATCTCGACGGCGACGACGTGCCGGCCGACTTCGAGAGCACCGAACTGCTGCGTGGCCGCCCGGTGGTGTGCGTGCGGCCGGACAGTCCGCTCGCGTCGCTGACCACGGTCCCGGTCGCCGATCTCCTCACCGAGCCGCTGATCGCCATGCGCTCGGGCTATGTGATGCACCGCTATGTCCACCGGCTCCTGGCCGGTCGCGGCCCGTCGTTCTCGTACTCCACCGACGGGGCCGAGATGGGCAAGCTGATGGTGGCGGAGGGGCTGGGCGCGACAGTGCTGCCCGACTTCAGCGTGATCGGGGATCCGCTGGAGCGCCGGGGCGTGATCACGTTCCGTCCGCTCGCCGACGAGAGCACCGAGGTGCTGCTGATGCTCCAGCGCCGCAAGGCGGAATCCGTGCCGCGGGCGGCGCAGGCCCTGCACGGGGAGTTCGTGCGCAGGGCACGGGAGCTGGGCGGGTCGGTCACCTTGCGGGACCGCCCGCCGGGTGAAACGGCGCCCCGTCCCGTGTGAGCGCCCGCTCAGTCGTCGTCACGTGGCGGGATCACCACGAGATACGCGTCCGACTTCAGATCCATGACGACCGTCGCGGGCTCCCCCTGCGCGCGGCGCGCCGCCGCGTACTCCTCCGCCGGCCACGATCCGCGCGGAGCTCCGGCGGAGAACCGCTCCAACACCTTCGCGCCCATAACGGCAGACACCTCCAGCATCGACCATCGACCCGAAACGTCACCTCTCGTACAGTCCGCCTGCCCCCGATCGACGGGGACATGTCGGGCCCCTGGACGCGGACATGCCGGGCGTGCGGACCGGTTCCGGCCGGGCCCATCCCGTTGGCACATCCGGGATCACGAGCTGTCGCGCGTGATCCGAAGCTGCGACGCCGGTGGATCGGCTGCAGGCCGACTTCCTTCGACCGGGTGACGGCATGGCCCGGCGTCGACGGGTGAGGGAAGGAGGTGGGAGACGAGTCCGCCGGCCGGCGCGGCACACGCGAGATGCCGGGCGGCGGGACAGGGGCGGCCGCGCGCGACGCGGCTCGACGGGAAGGACAGCCGTGGAAGGGCACGCGTCAGTACCCCACAGGAGACGGCCATGGCTTCGACGCGTCGGCGCACAGGCCGGCACCGGTGTGTCAGCCGCCCTCGGGGACGCGCTCGACCGGGTCCGTAGGGCCTGGCCGGCGCTGCGCCGCACCCCGGTGGCGATGTGGCGGGACGACGTGTCGGACTGGGCCGCCGCCCTCACGTACTACGCGATCCTCGCCCTACTGCCCACGCTCCTCATGACGGTCTCCTTGATCGGCGCGGTCAGTCCGCACCTCACGGACGCGCTGATCGCGCGTGTCACGGCCTGGGCGCCGGCCGAGGCGGGCACGGCCCTGCACAGCACGCTGCGTCGACTGGCCGGGGAACGGTCCGCCGCGCTCACGGTGGCCGTCGGCGGCGGGGCGAGCGCGCTGTGGTCGGCCTCCAGTTACCTGGCGGTGTTCCGGCGGGCCCTGCACGACCAGCACGGCGTCAAGGACACCCGTCCCGCTCTGCGTACCGCGCACCGCATCCTGCTCACCGCCTTGGCCCTGTTGACCCTGTGGTTCTGCAGTGCGCTGCTGCTCGTCCTCGGCGGCACGCTGGTGCGAGACCTGGGACAGCGGGCCGGTCTGGGTGAGGCGGGAGCGACCGCGTGGGCGCTGCTGCGCTGGCCCGCCCTGGTGGCCGTGGTGGCGCTCCTGGTGCTTCTGCTCTTCCGGACGGGACCGCCTCAGGCCCGTGCGCTGAGGCATGCGATGCCGGGCGGGGTGCTCGCCGCGGCGCTGTGGCTGATCTCGTCGCGCTGCTTCACGGCGTACGCCGATGGGTTCGGCACCTACAGCAGGCTCTACGGGTCGCTGGCGGGCCTGGTCGTCTTCCCGGTGTGGCTGTGGATGTCCCATCTGTCCCTGCTGGCGGGCGCCCAGTTCACGGCGGAACTGGCGCGCGCCGAACGTCGTTCCGCTCCGTCCGAGCCTCCCGACCGCTACACATAAAGAACAAATAAGGGCAGAATGAACAGCAGATTGAACATGCGCGGCGCTCTACCGCACACCGCCCCAGACGTGGTCAGACCTGCCAGAACCGAAGGAGACGAGTCATGGCTGACGTCTCACACACCAGGGGTGACATCACCACCCACCCCGATGTACACGAAATGCGGGCGCGGTATGCCCGCATGCTCGGTGGTCGCGATGTGGCGCTCGTGGACGGACCGGCGTTCCTGCTCGGTCTGTACTGCGCCGCGTCCCCGTGGATACTCCACTACACGACGAGCCAGCCGCCGCTCGTGACCCACAACCTCATCATGGGTATCGCGATCGGCCTGCTGGCTCTCGGATTCACCATCATGCCGGAGCGCATGTACGGCCTGAGCTGGGCGATGTGCGCGATGGGCGCATGGCTGATCATCTCGCCCTGGATCGTCGGCACCGCCCCCGACACGGGAGTCGTGGTCAACAGCATCGTGATCGGCGCACTCGCCGTGGTGCTGGGCATGCTGTGTGTGGGCGCGGCGACGAAGAGCGTCGCCCGCGCATAGTTCGGCCGCACAGCCACCGGTCAGCGAGTTCAGCGAGCACGGAGGGCAACCACCGGCCGGTCCGCCCACGCGGACCGGCCTCGTCGCGCCCCGCCCGCGCCACCCGGTTCAGCGCTCCGGCACCAGCCACGGCTCCTGCGGCAGCGGACTGCCGGTCTCGATGAGCGACTTCAGATTGGACAGCACCGCCGCCCAGCCACCGGCCACCTGTGCGCGCTCGGTCTCGTTGGCCAGGTCCTCGTGGGTGACGGTGAGCTTGACGATGTCGGCGTGCGGCCGGATGTCGAAGGTGACCCGGGAGTACTTGTCCTCCTGACCCTCGTTCTCGGGCGCGGCCCAGGTGGTGACGAGACGGGTGGGCCGCTCGCTCTCCAAGACCGTGCCGACCACGTCGGCGATGCCGGAGTCGTCCGTGCGGACGTGTTCCCAGCGGGAGCCCGGCTTCCAGTCGGAGACGTTGCTGTGGCCCCAGTACGCGGCGGTGAGGTCGGGGTCGGTGAGCGCGTCCCATACGGCCTCGGGTGTGCTTTCGATGTAGATGACGTACACGAACGCGGGCTTGTCGGTCATGGCTTCCTCTGCTCGTCGCTTGAGCGTACTCAGCGCGCGCAGTCGCGAGCGCTCGAACTTGCCGATCCACCGCTCCTGGATCTCGTGGAGCGGCACCGGATTGAGGTAGTGCAGCTTCTCCCGCCCCCGCCGCACGGTGCCGACCAGATTGGCGGCCTCCAGGACGGCCAGGTGCTGGGTCACCGACTGGCGCGTCATCTCGATCTGCCGGCACAGCTCGCCCAGCGTCTGTCCGCCGCGCTCATGCAGCCGGTCCAGCAGCCATCGGCGCGTCGGGTCGGCCAGCGCCCTGAAGACCTGGTCCATCCCGGAGTCACTCGCTGATCGCACACTGAACGTTATGCAGGCAATCACTTGCATGTCAAGCAGTGACGACGACGGGTGCCCAGCGCAGCACCGGGCCGACAAAAGAGGTCCTGGCCGCCACCGCCTGCGCCGGGCCCACCCGCTGTCACGGATGCGCTCTCACGCGTCCGCCGGTTCCGTCGCGGGCGCGGTGAGGTACTCCTCGGTGATCTCCTTCGGGCCGAACGGCCAGACCTTCTCCAGACGGGCCCAGATCACGAACGCCACACAGCCGAGCGCCAGCCAGGCCAGGGACCACTCGATGGGGTGGCGGCCCGGGGAGTTCTTGTCCGCGTAGCCGTAGATGACCAGCCAGCCGACCAGGGCGACGACGCTCGGCACCGGATACAGCCACATCCGGTACGGCCGGTGCAGCGCCGGCTGCCGAGTGCGCAGCACCGTCACGGCCGCGATCTGCGCCAGCGCCTGGACGAGCACCATCACCGTGGTGAGCAGCTGGATCAGGGTCGCCAGGTCGGTATGACGGCCGATCAGGAAGCCGACCGCCGTGATCGCGCCCATGGTGGCCAGGCCGAGCATCGGGAAGTGGTGCCTCGAGTGCAGCCTGGCGTACGGGCGGAAGAAGACGCGATCGCGAGCCGCGTCGTAGGGAACGCGTGATCCGCCCAGCAGCCCCGTGAAGACCGAGGCGAAGGCAGTGATCAGGATCAGCACCGTGACCGTGTCCGCCGCGCCCTTGCCCCAGGTCTTCTCCAGCACAGCCGAGGCCACCGACGTGGACGCGATGTCGTTCGGGTCGGTCATGCGGTGCCAGTCGATGACACCCAGGGTGCCGATCTGCAGCAGCAGATAGATGGCCATGATGCCGAGGATGGAGAAGATGATCGAGCGCGGGAGCGTACGGCCCGGGTCCTTGATCTCCGCGCCCATGTACGCCGTCGTGTTGTAGCCGAGGTAGTCGTAGATGCCGATGGTCAGGCCCGCCGCGAAGCCGAGCCAGAACTGACCGCTCGTCAGGTCGAAGGCGTGCGCCGGATAGGTGAAGGCCAGGTGCGGGCTGAAGTCCGAGACCGCGGCGATGATCACCAGTAGCACGGAGGCGATCATCACGCCCCACATCACGGCCGTGATGCGGGCGATGTTCTCGATGCCCCGCCACAGCAGCACGACCACCAGCGCGATGACGCCGAGCCCGATCAGGTCACCGGCGGTCTGTCCCAGGTGTGGGGCCAGATATCCCAGGTACTGCACGAAGCCCACCACGCCGGTGGACATGATCAGCGGGATGAACAGCATCGCCGTCCACACGAACAGGAACGGCATCAGGCGCCCGGCGCGGTACTGGAAGGCCTGCCGCAGATAGACGTAGCTGCCGCCGGAGCCGGGCATCGCCGCGCCGAGTTCGGCCCAGACGAGCCCGTCGGCGAGTGCCAGCAGCGCGCCCGCGACGAAGCCGATGACCGCCTGCGGACCGCCGAACGCGGCGACCATCAGCGGGATCGTGACGAACGGCCCGATGCCGCACATCTGGCTCATGTTGATGGCGGTGGCCTGGAACAGGCCGACACGGCGGACGAATCCGCCACCTGAGGGCGGGCTACCGGACACGGGACCTCCTGATGCGGGACGCGGGGAGAGAGATGTGCGGACTGCGGGCCGACGTCGCATGGCGGCCGACGGATCAAGGGCGGCGGGTGTCCGGCCGGCGCGGGTCTCCCCCTGGCTCGCCCGGCGAGGCTGGCTGGGCGATAAAGTTAAGGAGCCTTACTAGATGCGTCAAGGGTGTGTCATGAATGCGTGAGAATGGTGCGATGTCCGCCGACGACGCCGTGGAGCAGACCGAACAGCCCTGGAGCCGCAGACGGTTG
The DNA here is from genome assembly GCF_001417775.1 of Streptomyces sp. TP-A0356. Lineage (GTDB taxonomy): Bacteria > Actinomycetota > Actinomycetes > Streptomycetales > Streptomycetaceae > Streptomyces. The sequence continues at coordinate 402,538 of NZ_BBZJ01000012.1, forward strand.
CGCAGCACCAACGAGCGGTTGCTCCTGGACCGGCTGCGCGCCGAGGGCAGTGCCTCGCGCGCCCAGCTCGCCCGGGAGACGGGGCTGTCGAAGCCCACGGTCTCCAGCGTGCTCGCGGCCCTGCAGGAGGCGGGACTGGTCCACGAGGTCGGCACGCACACGCCCGAGCGTGGCCGGATGGCCGTTCTGTACGCCCCGGATCCGGCCGCCGGATACGCGCTCGGCATCGACATCGGCCGCAGCTGGCTGCGGATCGCGCTCGCCGACCTCGACGGCGAGGTGGTGGCCCGGTCGGACGTGCGCAACCGGGCCCGCTCCTCGGGCGCCATGGCCGAGCTGGTCGTCACCACCGCCCGGCAGGTGGTCGCCACCTCGGGGGTCGGGACCGAGGAGGTGGCGCACTCGGTGGTGGGCACGCCGGGCGTGTACGACGAGGAGCGGCGCCGGGTGCGGTACGCGATGCATCTGCCGGGCTGGGGACGGGCCGGGCTCTTCGACCGGATGCGCGAGGAGCTGGGCATTCCGCTGGAGGTGCACAACGACGCCAATCTGGCCGCGCTCGGCGAGTACACGTACGGCGTCGGCGCGGGCAGCCGGCTGTTCGTGTACATCCTGATCGGGACCGGGCTCGGCATGGGCGTCGTCAGCGAGGGCCGGCTGTTCACGGGCGCCCACGGCGGGGCCGGGGAGATCGGGTTCCTGCCGTGGCCGGGGCGCCGGAAGCCCGAGACGCTGGAGGACGCGGTGTCGGGCGTGGCGGTCGTCGAGTCGGCGCGGGCCTTCGGCATGACCGGGCAGCTCACGGCGAAGGCCGTGTTCGACGCGGCACGGCAGGGGCAGCCCGCCGCGGTCAGGGCGGTGCGGCTGGAGGGCGAGCGGATCGCCCACACGGTGGCGGCCGCGGCGGCCGTGCTCGACCCCGATCTCGTGGTGCTCGGCGGCGGTGTGGGGCACAGCGTCGACCTGCTGCTCGGCCCCGTACGGGAGACGCTGCGCTCGCTCACCCCGCTGCGTCCGAAGATCGCGCCGAGCCGGCTGGGCGAGGACGCGGTGCTGCTGGGCGCGCTGGCGACGGCGCTGGGCACGGCGCGGGACGTGGTCTTCGAACGCCGCACCGCCTCCTGACCAACTCACCCGGCCGCACCGGTGATTGACAGGACCCCCTCGACGCCCTAGCTTGAGGCGCCAGTTAGTAAAGTTTCCTAACTTTAGGTCCCGCGGCGCCTTCCGCCGGATCCCGCAGTGCCGAAGCGCGGATGCTCCCCCACCTCCAAGGAGACCACCGTGTTCCACCGCCCTGCCCCGCGTCGGCGGCTGACCACCGCCGTCGTCGCCCTGGGTCTGCTGTGCACGCTCTCCACCAGCGCGTGGGCCGGCTCCCGGAGCGAGTCGCCGGCCCGACCGCGTACGCCCGTCACCGAGGTCGCCGGCACCGCGGGAAGTGCGACCCCCCTGGCCGGATACGCGATCCAGTCCACGGCGAAGGTCTCCGACTCTCCGGCCGCCGTCTCGTCCCCCGGCTACCCGGCGAGCGGCTGGTACCCGGCCGGATCCCGCTCCACCGTGCTGGCGGCGCTGCTCGCGGACGGCGTGTACGCCGACCCGTTCCACTCCACCAACCAGCAGAGGATCCCGAAGGCCGACTTCGGGGTTCCCTGGTGGTACCGCTCGGACTTCACGGTCGCCGACACCTCGCAGCGCACCCGTCTGGACTTCAGCGGGGTCATCTCGGCGGCGGACGTGTACGTCAACGGACGCCAGGTCGCCGGGGCCGCGGATGTGGCGGGCGCGTACACCCGCCATGAGCTGGACATCACCTCGCTCGTACGCGCGGGCACGAACACGGTCGCGTTCCGCATCCGGCCCAACGACCCGAACAAGGACCTCACCATGGGCTGGATCGACTGGCTGCAGCCGCCGCCCGACGCGAACATGGGCATCGTCCGTGATGTGCTGGTGCACCGCGGTGGACCGGTCGCACTGCGCGACGCGCACGTCGTCACCAGGCTGGACGTCCCGTCGCTCGCCTCCGCGGACGTGACGGTGAAGGCGCGGGCACGCAACGACTCCGATGCCCCGGTCACCGCCACGGTCTCCGGGAGCGTCGGCTCCGTCACCTTCTCCAGGACCGTCCCGCTCGCCTCCCACGAGGCGAAGACGGTCATGTTCACCCCCTCCGACGTGCCCGGTCTGCATCTGACCGCACCGAAGGTGTGGTGGCCGGCGGGCATGGGCGGGCAGCCGCTGTACGCGCTGGACCTCACCGCGGCCGTCTCCGGCAGCACGTCCGACACCGCGCACGAGAGCTTCGGCATCCGGGACGTGAGGGCACCGCTCGACGCGGACGGCGCGCGACAGTACCGCGTCAACGGCCGCGCGCTGCTCATCAAGGGCGGTGGCTGGTCCCCGGACGAGTTCCTGCGCTGGGACGGGACGTACGTCGAGGACCGCCTGAAGTACGCACTCGACCTCGGCCTCAACACCATCCGTCTGGAAGGCCACATCGAACCGGACGAGTTCTTCGACCTCGCGGACCGCTACGGCATCCTCACCATGCCCGGCTGGGAGTGCTGCGACAAGTGGGAGGGCAACGTCAACGGCGGCGAGCCCGGTGAGAAGTGGACCGCCGCCGACTATCCGGTCGCGCAGGCGTCGATGGCCGCCGAGGCCGCCCGGCTGCGCGACCACCCCAGTGTCGTCTCGTTCCTGATCGGAAGCGACTTCGCACCGGACGCCACGATCGAGAAGAACTATCTGGACGCCCTGGAGGCCGCCGACTGGCCGGTCCCGGTGGTAGCGGCGGCCTCGGACAACTCCTCGCCTCGGCTGGGAAGTTCGGGCATGAAGATGACGGGCCCGTACGACTGGGTCCCGCCGAACTACTGGTACGCCAAGCGCGAGGGCGGCGCCACCGGCTTCAACTCCGAGACCAGCGCCGGTCCCGACATCCCGACCCTCGACACGCTGCGCCGCATGCTCACTCCAGCCGAGCTGGACACCCTGTGGAAGGACCCGAGCGCCCGGCAGTACCACCGCTCGCCGTCGTCGACCTTCGGCACCCTGGAGCTGTACGACAAGGCGCTCGCCGGGCGGTACGGAACACCGACCGGCCTCATGGACCACGTACGCAAGGCTCAGCTGGCCCAGTACGAGAACGTGCGGGCGCAGTACGAGGCGTACGGACGCAACGCCCACGACGCCACGAAGCCCTCCACCGGGGTGATCTACTGGATGTTCAACAGCGGGTGGACCTCGCTGCACTGGCAGCTGATGGATCGTTACCTCGACCAGGGCGGTGCCTACTTCGGGGCGAAGAAGGCCAATGAGCCGCTGCACGTCCAGTACGCGTACGACAACCGGTCGGTGGTGGTGGTGAACAACCGGCACATGCCCGCCTCCGGGCTCACCGCCCATGTCACGCTGTTCAACACCGACGGCACACGGAAGTACGACCGGACGGCGACCGGGGTGAGTGTCGCGGGCGACGGGGCACACACCACCGTGCTGGCCCTCCCTTCGTCGGTGAGCGGCCTTTCGACCACGTATCTCGCACGGCTCATCCTCACGGACCGCGCGGGCAAGGAGGTCAGCCGCAACGTCTACTGGCTGTCCACCAAGGCCGACACGCTCGACTGGGCACGCACCGACTGGTACCACACGCCGACGACGAGCTACGCCGATCTGACCGGGCTGGGTTCGATGGCACGGGTGCCGGTGTCGGCGACGGCGTCCACGACGACGGACGCGGACGGCAGGTCGACCACGACGGTCACCCTGCGCAACACGGGGGACGGTGGGACGCCCTCGCTGCTCACGGACGCCCACCTGGTGGACGCGAAGGACAGGCCGGTGCTGCCCGTCCTGTGGTCCGACAACGAGGTGAGCCTGTGGCCGGGCGAGTCGGTGACGCTGACCGTCACCTACCGGACGGCCGATCTGCACGGCTCGGCGCCCCGGGTGCGGGTCTCCGGCTGGAACACGCCGGAGCACACCGTCCCGGCGGGGTGATCCGACAGGGGTGGGCCCGGGCGGGCCCACCCCTGGGACCTCAGCTCACATTGAGCGCCGTGTCGTCGATGACGAACGACGTCTGGTACTTGGAGCCCTCGGTTCCGGTGAACTTGAGGGTGACGGTCTGCCCGGCGTAGCCGCTGAGGTCGAAGCTGCGCTGGGTGTACCCGGACGCGGCGTTGAGGTTCGAGTACGTCGCCAGGGTGCCCAGGACCGTTCCGGAGCTGTCGAGTACCTGCACCTTGAGGGTGTCGTAGGCGGTGCTGGTCGTCGTTTCCGCGGTGTCGACGTGCAGGTAGAAGCTCAGGGTGGCGGCGCAGCCGGAGGGGATGGTCACCGACTGGGAGAGGGTGTCGGTGGTGGCGGTGCCGTTGCCGTCGAGCCAGGCGTAGTACGAGCCCGAACGGGCGGCCTCGCCGCTGGAGTTGGTGATGACGCCGCTGGTCGCGCTCCAGGTGGTGTTGCCGGACTCGAAGCCGTTGTTGCCGAGGAGCTGGGCGGCGGTGCACGGGGTGGAGCCACCGCCGCCGCCCCCGCTGCCGGAGCTCGCGCCGGACAGCCAGGCGGTTGCGTTGAGGGCCAGCGCCGCGTTGGTGGCGCCGGGGTCGTTCCAGCCGTCGTACAGCTTGTTGCCCGGCTGGCCGGTGCCGTCGTCGATGGGTGAGCTGTCGCCCCAGAAGGCGACGCGACCGCTGCCGAAGGTGCTGGTCAGGAAGAAGGCGCCGGTGTTGCCCGAGGAGCCGGAGCGGTAGAGCAGGCCCTTGACGGCCGAGTTGTCGGACGGCTTGAGCGTGGCGGTGGTGCCGTTGGCGATGAGGCTCTTGGTGACGGTGCCGAAGGGGCCGTGCAGGACCGGGTCGGTACTGTCGCTGATCGCGGCCGGGTAGCCGGAGGCGATGTTCAGGGAGTCGACGGAGAAGCCGAACGGGTCGGTGGAGTCGACGCTGTTGTTGCTCATCAGGTCGTTCAGGATCTTGACCGCGTCATAGCCGTCGTTGTTGCGGTCGGCTCCGGTGTGGTCGGAGATCATGAACAGACCGCCGCCGTTCTTGACGAACGTCATGATGGCGGTCTTCTCGGCCGTGGTGAACAGGGTGTTGGGCTCGGGCAGGACCAGCGTGTCGAACTTCGACAGGTCGGTCGAGGACGAGCCTCCGTAGCTGAGGCTGGAGCCCGAAGGAAGCGTCTTGAGGCTGTAGTTGCCCGTCTTCTGCAGGGCGACGCCCCAGGACGAGAGGGCTCCGGTCCAGTCGGTCTCGGCGGACGGGGAGGGGTTCTCGCCGAGCGGGTCGGGCTGGCTGGTGGAGATGATCCAGTCGGCGTTGCCGGCGGTCTCCGCGTGCGCGTTGTCGAACAGGACGCGGTGCGGGGTGGCGGCGCGGGCCGGCGTGGCGCCCGTGGTCGCCTGCACGGCGGCGCCTGTGGCGAGCAGACCGAATGCGGCGAGGGCCGTGGTGAGGCGGTGGCGGGATCTGCTGAGTCCGAGCATCCGGCGGACCTCCGTGGGGAGTTGGGGAAGGTGCGGTGCGTGTGGGGCGGTGCGGGTGCTGGTCTTCGCGCGTAGAACTTCCGTCGCGGTCTGCGCGCGTAGAACTTCATTCCTACGCGACCCGAGCGACGGACTGTTGAACGGTACATGGCATGACGAAGGCTGAACAGGAGCACGCGCCCGCGCCAGGACGAGGATTGACCGGGCATTGACCCGAGGTTGAAGGGGAACGACTGTTGGCGGCGCTGGGCGTCGCGGCACTGGACCGGGCGCAGGCGCGGCGCTGACCGCGCGAGCGCGTCGCGGCGCACTCCTGGTGCGGGCACGGGCCGTGGCAGCCCGGTACCCCGGGGTGCCGCCGTGGGTCGTGTCGTCCCATGCGCCAGTCCACCTGATCACGCGCCAGGCGGGCCGGCCCCCGTGGCCCCGGCGGCTACGGGGAGACGTACGGCGTGGTCGTGGTCAGTGGTGCGAAGCCGAGGCGGGCCAGGATGGGCCGGCTCTGACTGCTCGCGTCGACCTGGACATAGCGGTAACCGCGGTCGGCGGCCACCTGGGCGCGATGGGCAACCAGGGCCCGGTAGACACCGCGTCCGCGCCAGTGCGGGACCGTGCCACCGCCCCACAGTCCCGCGAAACGGGTGCCGGGGACGAGTTCCAGGCGGGCCGCGCTCACCGGTTCGTCGCCCGCGAGGGCCACGACGGCGACCACCCGGTCCCGGTCGCCGGTGAGCTGGGCGAGGAGCTGGTGGCGCATCCGGGTGCCGTCGGTGCCGAACGCCTTCTCGTGCACGTCCGCCACGAGGTCCACGCCCGCCGGGTCGGTGACGGGCACGATGCGTATGCCGTCGGGCACATGGACGTCGAGGCAGAGATCGGCGACCTCCGCCACCATCAGCGTCTCTTCGGGCTGGGCCGTGAACCCGGCCGCCCGCAGCCGCGCCCCGAGGTCCACCGGCAGATCGTGCCCGTACAGCTTCCACTCGAACTCGACGCCGAGTCCGGCGAAGTGGCGGACCTGTTCGGCGATCGCCGCGTCCGCGGTGGCCTCGTCCAGGTCCGACCAGACGACCCCGTTCCAGCCGTGCGGGGACGCGACCTGGCGCACCACCCGCGCGGCACGCTCGATATGGGCGCCGGGCCCGTCGGGCCGTGCCCCCTCCCTCATGTCCCGGTCGTACAGGGCCAGTACGGCGGCGTGGTCCATGGCTCCTCCAGCGTCCGGGGTCTGTGTCGGCACCGTAATACCCCAGGACCCGCGGCCTTCATCCGGGTCCGGTGCGGCCCTGGTCCGTCCGACCGGAATCAGGACTCGGCGTCCGTCGTACCCGCCGCCGGGATCAGCCGAGTTCCAGGGTGGTCACCCCGTACACCCGCTCCGCGGCGAAGGGCCGGACCGGACCCGTGTACATACGAGCCGTTTCGAAGGACGGGGCGAGGCCGGAGCGTTCGGCCAGGGTCATGGCCGACGTGTTCGGTTCGGGGACGTCGATGGCGATGCGCCGGCCGGCGGCTTCGGCACTCAGTGCGGTGAACAGGGCATCGGCGTCCTCGGCGGTGTCGGCGAACAGGGGGCCGATGCGCAGGCAGTCGTGGGCCGGGCGAATCACCGCGTACCCGGTCAGGCGGCCGTCCTCGACGCGGACGAACACACGGTGGCCGGGGGCGGTGAGCCAGTGGTCCAGGAAGCGGGGGCGGTCGGCGGGGCAGCAGGCGCTGTCGTACGCCGCGATGGCGTCGATGTCGGCCTTCCCGGCGGGTCGCACTCCCGGAGCTGCCTTGCCGTCGGGGACGACTCCGGTGAACCGGACGGTGCGGTGGGCCAGTTCGAACCCCGACCGGCGGTAGTTGTCCTGTTGCGCGACGACACCGTCCAGGCCGATCGTCCGAGTGCCGGCATGGGCGAGTGCCGTCTTCCAGGTGGTCAGCCCGAGGCCGCGGCCGCGCAGGTCCGGGCGTACGAGATAGCAGCCCAGGAAGGCGTACTCGCCGCCGTAGTTGACTACGGAGATCGCCGAGACGGGCTCTTCGGCGAGCCGCCCGATGAAGAAGCCGTTCGGGTCCTGGGCGAAGAAGGCCGGGCCGTCCGACAGCCCTGGGTTCCAGCCCTCGTCCGCCGCCCAGCCGCTGATCACCGGCCAGTCGTCGAGCGTGGCCGGGGTGACGACAAGGTCTTGGGGACCCGCAGAGGTCATCGTTGCGCTCCCTTCGGTGGGGGTGTCGGACGGTGCGGTGATCAGCCGCGCCGACGGCATCCTTCCCGATCTCCGAAGCGCGCGCCATGAAGACCGAGCGTTCCGGCCACGTCCGACCCGATGTCCACGGAAGTAAGTGCCCGCTCATGGAGGGGGGTTCGCCCGGGACGGCGTTCCCGCGGCGTCGTGTTCCGGGCCCCGCCGGTCGGCCGGCGGGGCCCCTCCACGCGCTCGCGTCGGCTCAGCGGGGCGCGCCCGCACGGAAACGGCGGTACAGCACCGTTCCACCGAGCACCAGTGCGGCGCCCCCTGCGAGCGCGGGCAGGGTCGCGTCCGTGCCCGTGTGGGCGAGGGTGACCACCTGACGCGGAGCGGAGCGTGGACGCGGCTGCGCGGGAGTGTGCGCCTTCGGCGGTACGACGGGCCGCGGAGCCGGGTGGTCGGAGCCGCCCGAGGTGTTCGTGGAGGTGTTGCCCTCGGCCGTGTTGCCGAGGCCGAGCACACCGACCGTGTTGCCGGTGACGTTCACCGGGAGGTGGACCGGGAGCTGCACGCTGTCACCGGCGAGCACATCCAGTGAATCCCTTCCGCCGCCGTGTGCGACAGAGCCGCCCCCGGGAGCCGTGTCCTGCCGCGGGCCGTCCCCGCCGCCGCTCTCGTTCGCGCAGGAGTTGCCCGCCGCCGAGTTCAGCAGTCCCACCACGGTCACGGTGTTGCCGCATACATCGACCGGGACGTGCACCGGGAGCTGGATGGTGTGGCCGGAGATCAGTCCGGGCGAACCCGCCGCGGTGCCGCTCGCCGCGGAGTCCGCGTGTGCCGGCATCGCCACCGCCAGCGCCCCCGAGGCGGCGGCCGTGGCGATCAAACCATTTCGGGTAACCCGTTTCATAGGTTCCCTGCCTTCCAGACATGGTCGCGAGCATTCGCCCGCACCCGCTAAACGCGGCGGAACCAATCCGAGTTATGGCTTATCTTCCTTTCACCCCATCGAGTGGCCCGGTTGTCGAACTGACGGCGGAGCCTTCCCCCGGCAGGCTTCCGACGCGCCACGGGGTGCACGCGGCGGCCCGCAGGCCACGGGCACGTCCGCCCGTCCCGTTCGCCCGGAGGCGCACCCCGCGAGGGCCGCCTATCGTGATCTGAAGAACGTCGCCGGACTCAGCCGGGGCGTCCTCCGGAGGCATCATGCTGACCACGCACGAACGCCGCGCGGTCACCACGGCGGCGGTCATGACCGCGGTGCTCGCCCTGTTGGGGGCCGGGCTGCCGTCGGTGGCCGCGGCCGACGCCCGCCCCGATCTGTCCCGCTTCTACCACCAGAAGATCGCATGGTCCGCCTGCCGGGGCCAGGACATGCCCGCGGACCTGCAGTGCGGCCAGGTGACGGTGCCCCTCGACTATGCGAGGCCCGGCGCCGGAACCCTCGACCTGGCACTGGCCCGCTTCCGGGCGACCGGGAAGTCCCGGGGCTCGGTGCTGCTGGACTTCGGCGGTCCCGGTGGCGCCGGGGTCCCCCAGCTGGCGGTGGGCGGCAAGGACTTCATGGGCCTGACGAACGGCTACGACGTGGTGACGTTCGACCCCCGCGGGGTCGGCCGGTCCTCGCCCATCAGCTGCGGAGCGGGCACGGAAGACGTCCCGGCCCAGAGCGGTCCCGTCGACGAGAGCGATCCCCGGGCGGCCCTCGGCCAGCTGCGGCAGCTGGCCGAGCGGTGCACCCGGCACTCCGGGCCGGTGCTGCCGTACATAGGGACCATCAATGCCTCCCGTGACATGGACGTGATGCGCCAGGCCCTCGGCGACAAGAAGCTGAACTACCTCGGCTTCTCCTACGGCACACGGCTGGGTGCGGTGTACGCGGCCCAGTTCCCAGACAAGGTGGGCCGGATGGCGCTCGACGGCGTGGACACGCTCACCGAGCCCCTGTCCGAGCAGGGGCTGGCGGGCGCGGAAGGGCAGCAGAGGGCGCTGGAGGACTTCCTGGACTGGTGCGCCAAGGACGTGGCCTGCCCGTTCGGCCAGGACGCGCGCTCGGCCAGGGAACAGGTCGTCAAGCTCGTCGACCTGCTGGACCGGGACCCGGTGCAGATCGATCTCGGGCAGCCGTTCACGGGGCAGGACCTGGTCGGCGCGATCAGCCAGGCGCTCTTCACCAAGCAGCTGTGGTCGACGCTGGAGCAGGCGCTGTCCCAGCTCGTGCAGCAGGGCGACCTCAGCGGCGTGATGCGCCTCTCCGGCATCGGCATGGCCCTTCCCTCCGGCCACCGGGTCGCCGACGGGCTCGTCGCCCCCGAGGACGTGCCCACCGACAACCTGCCCGCCGCGCTGATGGCGATCAACTGCGCCGACGACCCGGACCGGCCGAGCGCCGACCGCATCACCCAGGACATCGGCCGGCTGCGTGCACAGTACGAGGAGGCGTCCCCGGTCTTCGGGCGTTTCCGGCTCACCCAGGTGCTGATGTGTTACGGACGGCCCAAGGGCACCGACTTCATCCGCGAGAAGGTGAAGAACCTGCGCGGCGCGAAGATGCTGCTCGTGGGCACGCGCGGGGACCCGGCGACCCCGTACCGCTGGACCGTGGAGACGGCCAGACGGCTCGGCTCCCCGGCGGTGGTCCTGGACAACAGGGGCGAGGGTCACACCGGCTACGCGACCTCCAAGTGCATTCACGAGAAGGTCGACTCCTTCCTCCTGTACGGCTCCCTGCCGTCCGACGGCAGCTCGTGCGGCCCGGACGGGTCGGACTAGCGACAGCGCCCGGCGCCGGTCCGCGAGGTCCCGGTGTCAGGTGAGGTTCACCTCCGGTGCGTAGAGGTCCAGCCACAGCGCGAGGTCCAGCGCGCGTTCGAGGCCGTGGCGCGACGCCTGCGCGATCTGCGGCGTGTCGCGGTGGGCGAGCCGGTGCAGCCGCTCGCGGTCGACCAGGTCGAAGACCGGGTGGGAGGGGCGGGCGAGCAGGTCCTTGGCGTGTTCCTGGAGGGCCAGCCCGTACTTGGGGTCCTGGGTGGAGGGATACGGGCTCTTGACCCTGTCGTACACGGACGGCGGGATCAGGTCCGCGGTCGCCTCCCGCAGGAGGCTCTTCTCCCTGCCGTCGAAGGACTTCAGCGACCAGGGGCTGTTGTAGACGTACTCCACGAGCCGGTGGTCGCAGAAGGGCACGCGCACCTCCAGGCCGACCGCCATGCTCGCGCGGTCCTTGCGGTCGAGCAGGATCCGTACGAAGCGGGTGAGGTGGAGGTGGCAGATCCGCCGCATCCGGTACTCGAAATCGCTCTCGCCGTCGAGGCGGTCGATGCCCGCGACGGCCGTGCGGTAGCCGTCGGAGACGTACGCCTCCATGTCCAGGGCCTCGGTCAGGTCGGCGCGCAGGACGTCGGCGTCGTCGCCGAAGTGCCGGCCGAAGCTCACCAGCCAGGGGAAGGTCTCCGCGCGCCGGGCCTCCTCGTCGAAGAACTGGAGGTAGCCCCCGAAGACCTCGTCCGCGGACTCCCCCGACAGCGCGACCGTGGAGTGTCCGCGGATCGCCTGGAACAGCAGATACAGCGAGGAGTCCATGTCGCCGAAGCCCATCGGGAGGTCGCGCGCGCGCAGGACCTTGGCGCGTACGTCCATGTCGGCGAGTGCGTGCGCGTCCAGGACGATGTCCTGGTGGTCGGTGCCGCAGAAGCGGGCCACGTCGTGCACGAAGGGGGTGTCGGGGGTGCCGCGCAGTTCGTCGGCGACGAAGTTGTCGGCCTGTCCGACGAAGTCCACCGCGAAGCTGCGCACCTTCTCGCCCCGCTCGGCCAGTTGCCGTGCGGCCAGGGCGGTCATCGCGGAGGAGTCCAGGCCGCCCGACAACAGCGTGCAGCGCGGCACGTCGGCGACCAGCTGGCGGCGCACGATGTCCTCCAGCAGGGAGCGGACGGTGGCGATGGAGGTGTCGCGGTCGTCGGTGTGCGGCCGGGTCTCCAGCCGCCAGTGGACACGCCGGTGCAGGCCCTGCCGGTCCAGGGTGACGACGGTGCCCGGCTCCACCTCGTGCATGCCGTCCCACACTGCGTGACCTGGCGTCTTGACCATCGCGAACAGTTCCCGCAGCCCGTCGAGGCGGACCCGGGCGCGGGCCAGCGGGTTGGCGAGGATCGCCTTCGGTTCGGACCCGAAGAGGACACCGTCGGGGGTCGGGTAGTAGTAGAAGGGCTTGATGCCCATGCGGTCGCGGATCATCACCAGCTTGTCGTGGCGGCCGTCCCAGATGGCGAAGGCGTACATGCCGTTGAGCCGCTCGGCGAGCGCGTCGCCCCATTCGAGGTAGGCGTGCAGGACCACCTCGGTGTCGGAGTCGGTCGTGAAGCGATGGCCCCGGTCGGTCAGTTCGCGGCGCAGCTCGGTGAAGTTGTAGGTCTCCCCCGAGTAGACGAGCGCGACGGTGCCGTCCGGGGTGCTCACGGTCATCGGCTGGCGTCCGCCGGGCAGGTCGATGATCGCGAGCCTGCGGTGACCGAGGGCCGCGGGCCCCTCGACCCAGGTTCCGCGGTCGTCAGGTCCGCGGCAGGACATGGTCTCGGTCATTGCATCCAAGGTCGCGGTCTCGATCCGCAGATCACGGTCGTAGGAGACCCAGCCGGTGATGCCGCACATGTCTTACCTCCCGCGTGCGGTCGGCCCGGACAGCCCGTTCACCTGCTGTTTCGCAGAGCCTTGGGCTCCCGGGCAAACCAGTTGTATGGAGCACCTATATGTCGAGCGTGCGCCACGCATCGAACGCCGTCAACGCGGCCGTAACCCGGACGGCCCCGTGCGCCCCCGCCGTTTCGGCCGCGCTTTACGTCTCGCGTATGCGCCGATCGGCCCTGTGCCGGGCCGGGGCCGTCAGGTCTCGGCCATGGGCAAAGAATTCCCCAACATCCGGACCGCTCGTCCGGCCCACCGGCTCTCGCCGGTTCGGGCCGAATGCGTTCGCCCGGGGGTTGCGCCGGATGCCCAGGTTGCCGTTCGCCGCCCTGGGTGCGGCCGGGGGCGCTGGTCCTGTCGTACGCCGGCTGGTGGTGGATCACGGCGGGTCCGCTGCCGGCGCTGACCGGGCACCCTGCCCCGGCGACGCCCGGGTGCATCGCGGGGGGAATGCGCCACCGAGTCCGCCCTCTCTCCCCCCGTCTACCCTGCGTCTACCCTGCCCAGGAACGGTCGGCGCAGAGGGAGGGCGGCACATGGGCGATCTGCTGGGCGTGGCGGTGCTGGGTGCGGGGCACATGGGCGCTGACCACATACGCCGGCTGGACCGTGGGGTGAGCGGGGCGAGAGTGGTGTCCGTGGCGGATCCCGAGACGGATCGCGCCGAGGACGCCACGGCCGGTATCGACGGCGTCCTGGTGCACGCCGAGCCGGCCGCAGCGCTCGACGCGCCCGGTGTCCAGGCCGTGCTGATCGCCTCGCCCGGACCGGCGCACGAGGACGCGCTGCTCGCGGCCTTCGCGCGCGGGCTGCCGGTGCTGTGCGAGAAGCCCCTCGCGCCGGACGCGGCCGGGGCACTGCGCCTGGTGGAGGCGGAGGCCCGGCTCGGTCGGCGGCTCGCGCAGGTGGGGTTCATGCGGCGATACGACGCCGAGTACGTCCGTCTGAAGTCCCTGCTGGACAGCGGCCGACTGGGGCGGGCGCTGATGCTGCACTGCACACACCGCAACGTGTCGTCGCCGCCCGACTTCACCACGGCCATGCTGATCAACAGCTCCGTCTCGCACGAGATCGACGCGGCACGCTGGCTACTCGGCCAGGAGCTCACCGCGGTGTCCGTGCTGCGTCCGCGGCCGTCGGGCGAGGCCCCGGAGGGCCTGCTCGATCCCCAGTTCGTGCTGTTCGAGACCTCGGGCGGTGCGCTCGTCGACGTGGAGATCTTCGTCAATTCCGGCTTCGGCTACCAGGTGCGCTGCGAGGCGGTCTGCGAGAACGGCAGCGCCCCTGTCGGAGACGGACACACGATGGTCGTCACGACCGCGGGCGGCGCGTGCGAGGAGGTCGCGCGGGACTATCTCGTACGGTTCGCGGACGCCTACGACCGCGAGGTGCAGTCCTGGGTCGACGCGACCCGGCGGGGGCGGGTCACCGGGCCTTCGGTGTGGGACGGGTACGCGGCCTCGGCGGTCGCCGAGGCCGGGGTTCGGGCGCTGTCGAGCGGCGCCCGGGAGACCGTCGATCTCGCCCCGCGGCCGAAGCTGTACGAGGGCACCGAGAGTCGCACACACACGCTCGGCACGTCCGCGTGAACGACGGCGCGTGCGTCCCGGCAGTCCGTCAAGTCACGTACGTCACATACGACTTGGGCCCCTCGGGCAGGCGCGCGGCCCTTGCGATGCACACACTCCGCCGAGCCTGTGGCATATGCCAGAAGCACCACCTTATCGTGTGTTGCCAAATCCCTTACAGCGCGTCCCAGGCTGTGCCACAGTCGTCGTGGTCCTTCCGTCAGCCTTGGTCGAACCATCCCCGCATCGGAGCGCGTCATGCCACCCCACCTCTCCGCGGACCGCCCCGCCGCCCAGCCTCCCCGACGCGGCACCGTCGACGGGCTCATCTCGCAGACGCGGCGACTGCGCGGCGAAGTGGACGCCGTACGGCGGGAGGCACCGGAGGACGGCACGGATCCGGAGGGCCGGTGGCAGCGTGCCCTGTGCGATCTGGCGCTGCATCAGCTGAGCGCTGTGGACGAGCACTTGGCGCAGTTGCGCGACGGCCCGCCGCCCGTGACCGCTGAACCCCCCGCCGCCGACGATCCGGTCGCCGCGACCGTTGCCGCGGGCGGCTCACTGCTCAGCCGCGTCGGCAGCGCGGAGTGGAACCTGCTGACGGACGAGGCGAGTTGGTCCGGCGAGCTGTACCAGATCCTCGGCCGCGATGCCACGGCCCCCGCCCTCACCCTCGACGAGCTGCCCTCGCTGGTGCACGACGAGGACCGCGCGCTGCTGACGGCGATGGTCACGGACTGCCTGATCGACGGCAAGCCCATCGACGGGGAGTTCCGGATCCTGCGCCCCGACGGCGAGGTGCGCACCGTGCACATGATGGGCGAGCCCGTACTCGACGCCGACGGCAGCACCGCCTCGATGTGGGCCGTGCTGCGGGACGTCAGCGAACTGCGCCGCTGCCGGCGGACCGTGAGCGAGACGCGTGACTCGCTGCAGCGCCACCGTCATCACGCACAGGCCGAGCGCCGGCTCGCCGTCGAGCTGCAGGAGGCCGTGCTGCCGTCGTGGCGCGGCTCCGTACGGCTCCCGCAGCGGGGCCCGGGGACGCTGGACCTGGCGGCCCGCCATCTCCCTTCGTCCGCGAGCGCGTTGATCGGCGGGGACTGGTACGACGCACTCGAACTGCCCGGCGGGGACACGCTCCTCAGTGTCGGCGACCTCACCGGGCACGGGGTGACCGTGGCCTCCGGCATGGCGACCCTCGTCGGTGCCCTGCGCGGCATGGCCATGGCCGGAACCGAACCGGGCCGGCTGATGGGCTGGCTCAACCAGTTGCTCGACGCCTCGGTCCAGCCGGCCCTGGGCAGTGCCGTGTGCTGCCGTTACCGGCCCGGGACGCGCACCCTGAGCTGGGCGCAGGCCGGGCACCCCGCCCCGTTGCTGTTCCGCGACGGGACGGGACGCATGCTGACCGCGCCGGACGGCGTGCTGCTCGGAGCGACCTGCGGAGCCGCCTACGGGCAGGCCGAAGAGACCCTCGTGCAGGGCGACCTGCTGCTCCTGCACACCGACGGGCTGGTCCCATGGCACAGTGGCGCGGCGGCCGTCCGAAGGCTGCTCGACCTGGCTCCACGCTTCGGCGGAGCGCGCACGGCCCAGGACTGTGTACGGGCCGTCGTGGAGGAGTTCGGCGGGAGCGAGCGCGAGGACGAGGCCTGCGTGCTCGTCGCCAGGGTGGTCTCCTGACGATCAGGCCGACACCGACACCATCCCTGTCCGTCACACCATCCCTGGCCGTGACACCATCCCTGTCCGTCCGGTACGGGCCCTCCTCTGCACCTGCCCGCCACCAACTCCCTACGCCTGCGCGGAGTTGCCCCCTTTGGGCTTCAGGAGGCCCTTGGGAAGCGCACGTTCGATCTCCTCACGCAGATCCTGGATCCTCGGATAACCGGCGTACTGCGCGGTGAGCCGGTACATCTCGCGCAGACGGTCCCATGTGCGGTGGGAGGAGTTCGCCCCCATCGACGTCAGAGCCAGGCGAGCGTATCGGTCGGCCTGTTCCGGGTCGTCGGCGATGAAGCAGGCGGACGCGAGGGAGATGTGGTCGAAGATCTTCGACCGGTCCCGACCCGTCCCTCTCAGCTCCAGCGCCTCCTTGGCGTGCCGCTGCGCGATGAGCGCCGCGCCCGGCTCGTGTTCGGCCAGGGTGCGGTAGGCCAGGGCCTGCATTCCGTGCAGGTCCGCCTCGTCGAACATCTGCATCCAGCTCGGCGGGGGCACGTCTCCCTTGTCGGAGACGAACAGGTCCTCCGCCTCGCCCAGGGTGCGCCGCATGGCCTGCCCCTTGCCCATGGAGGCCTGAGCCCAGGCCTCGATGGTGCAGAGCATGGCCTTGGTGCGCGGCAGCACCTCGTCCCCGGAGCCGGACTTGGCGAGCTGCATCAGGTCGAGTGCGTCGTCGGGCCGGCCGAGGTGCACCATCTGGCGGGCGGCGCGGGAGAGCGCCTCCCCGGCGCGGGGCCGGTCTCCGCCCTCTCGGGCCGCGTGGGCG
Organism: Streptomyces sp. TP-A0356; assembly: GCF_001417775.1. Lineage (GTDB taxonomy): Bacteria > Actinomycetota > Actinomycetes > Streptomycetales > Streptomycetaceae > Streptomyces. The sequence continues at coordinate 418,960 of NZ_BBZJ01000012.1, forward strand.
GCGATGACGAAGTACTTCTGGGCCGTGGGCTCCAGGCCGATGTCGTGCGACATCCAGCCCGCGAGGACGGCCAGGTTGGCGGCGACGCCCCACAGACGCCGCTGCAGATGGTCGGGGTGACGGTAGGAGAGCATGCCCCCCACCTCGTTGAGCTGTCCCACGACAGCCTTGCGCTGCAGCCCGCCGCCGCGGGCCGCGTCCCAGGCCCGGAACACTTCGACCGAGCGCTCCAACTCCTCGATCTCCTGCGACCCGATGGGGGCGGCCTCATAGCGGTCGAACCCAGCGGGGTCGGCGTGCAGGGGATCGTCGAAGCGCGGAGCGTCGGCCGCCAGGGCCGGATCGGTGTGCAGCCAGTCGTGCATGGCGCTGCTGAGTGCGGATCCTGCGGCGAGCGCGGCGCCCGCGCCCACCAAGCCGCGTCGGTTGAGCATGAGGTCCATTCCCGTGAATTCGGTGAGGACCGCAGCGGTCCGCTCGGGCGCCCACGGCACTCCGTCGGGGTACTTCGCATTCCCGTCGTCACGCCGTCCCCCCGCGCGCCCGTGCCGGACCAGACCGAGGTCCTCGATGGTCACGACACGGCCGAGTCGCTCGGTGAACAGCGCCGCCAGCACCCGCGGCACGGGATCGCGCGGGATCTCTCCCATGTCGATCCAACGCCGCACCCGCGAGGTGTCGGTCGACAGCTGGGGGTGACCCATGGCCGCCGCCTGCCGGTTGACCATCCTCGCGAGTTCGCCCTTGGACCAGCCGGCCAGGCCGAACAGGTCCGCGAGGCGGGTGTTGGGTTGTCCGCTCACGTCAAGCCCCCAGGTTCTCGGCTGAGTTGACAGTAACCCCCTGTCAGTTGCTCGGGGACTATTCGCCAGGGTTCGCCAGGGTGCGCCAGATGGTGTGCCACGGGGCATCGGGTGTCAGGTAGGAACGCGCCACCCCGACCCGGCCGCCGCAGGGACATTCCCCAGGGTGCACCAACGGCGGCCGGGGCGGGCAGCGTGGAACTCGCAGGCACACGAAGGGATCTGTATAGCCCATGTACGCAGCACAGTCCTCCGTGTCCGCCCCGCCCCGGTCGCTGCGCCCCCGCCCCGGAGCCGGCGGCCCCTATCTCGACCCCGCGCGACCCGCGGCCCCCGTGCTCGGTGCCGGCAGGACACGCCGCGTCCCGGGTGTCGGCACCCAACCGCTCAGCGGGAGAATCGACTTGTCCGGCCCCCAGGGCGCCCAGCTGCGCACGGCGATCGCTTCGGTGCATCGCATCTGCCCGGAGTTCACTCCGGTGCAGGTGCTGCGCCGAAGCGGGCGTTCCGTGCTCATCGTCGGGACGACGGGGCGCAGTACGGCCGTCGCCAAGTGCTTACTGGACCACTCCTCCATCTGGTCCGACCGCTTCCGGCACGAGATAGCGGCATACCGGTCGTTCGTCCGGCACCGGCCCCCGGTGCGGGTGCCCCGGCTGATCGCCGCGGACCCGGACAACTGCACCCTGGTGATCGAGCGGATGCCGGGCCGGGTGGCCGCGCTCCAGCGGCACCCGGCGGAGGCACCGCCGCGGGCGGACATCCGGGCGGCGCTGGGCGCGATCTGCCGGCTGAACGCATGGCGGCCACCGGCGGGGACGTTCGACGCCCCGCTGGACTACGCGGAGCGGATCTCGCGCTTCCATGAGCTGGGGCTGCTCACGGACCGGGACATGGGCGACCTGCAGAAGCTGTTGCACGACATCGCCCACGCGGCCGGCCGGCAGGGTATGGGCCAGTTCTGTCACGGCGACGCCCTGCTGTCGAACATCCTGCTCTCACCCACCGGTCCGGTGCTGGTGGACTGGGAACACGCGGGCTGGTACCTGCCCGGGTACGACCTGGCGACACTCTGGGTGGTTCTCGGCGACGCCCCGGTGGCCCGGCGTCAGATCAGCCAGATCGCGCAGTCGGCGGGACCGGCGTCGCGAGACGCCTTCCTGGTGAACCTGATGCTGGTCCTGACCCGTGAGATCCGGACGTACGAGACGGCCGTGCAGCGATCGATGCACGACACGGCCCCGGCGGCACCGGGCGTGGCCCACCCGGCTGCTGCGCCGTCCGGCGAGGAACAGCGGCTGCTGCTGCGGCGGCTGCACGACGACTGCCAGCTGGCCCGGCGGGCTGCACGGGCAGCGGTCGGCACTCGCTGACGGGGACGAAGGTCCGCGGCGCGCTCGCGACAGCGGCGCACCGCGGACCTTCGTCGTGTCCGGCTCTCCCACCCCACGCGGGACTGACCCATTCGGGTCATTTGGTCCACGCCACTGACGCCTCGCAGGCCGCGCCACCGCCGCCGCGAAACTCCTCACGACCGCCGCTGACATGGGAAATCGCCCGCATCTGAGGGTGATTGACGGATCGTCGGAGAGCCGGTACCACTGACGCACGTCCGGCCCCCGCACGCCCCAGAGCGCCCACCGTCCCAGGAGGCTGCATTGCGAGGATCCGCCACCGACCGCCGCGCCCCCGCCGGTCACAGACGCGCCCCCAGGATGGCGGGTGCCGTCGCCTCGGCCGCTCTCCTGCTGCCGCTGCTGGGCGCCGCCCCGGCCCCGGCACGGGAGACCCCGGCCACCCTGCAGAACGCCTTCGCCGCCGCTGCCGCCGAGTACCACGTGCCGCAGGGCGTGCTGCTCGGCGTCTCCTACCTCCAGTCCCGCTGGGACGCGCACGGCGGCGCGCCGAGCGTCTCCGGGGGGTACGGTCCCATGCACCTCACCGACGCCCGCACCGCGATCGCCGAGGCCGTCCACCACAGCGAGGGAACGGAGGACGCGCGCGGCGACCAGGCCCGCGGTGCGCTGCTGCCCACGACGAAGGTGCCGGCCGGCTCCGGGCTGCCCGCCCGGCTCACGACGCTGACCAAGGCCGTGGCACTGACCGGCATCCCGGCCGAACGGCTGCGCACCGACCCTGCCGCGAACGTCGCGGGCGGGGCCGCGCTGCTCGCCGCCGCGCAACAGCACATCGGCGAGCCGCTCAGCGACGACCCGGCCGACTGGTACGGGGCGGTGGCGCAGTTCTCCGGCGCGGAGGACACGGCGACGGCGGCCACGTACGCCAATGACGTCTTCGAGGTGATGCGCGAGGGCGCGTGGCGCATCACGGATGCCGGCCAGAGCGTGACGCTGGCCGCGCGGCCGGGCCTGACACCCGACACCGCGCAGCTGCGACGCACCGGGCTGCGCGTGGGTGACGCGAACGGGACCGAGTGCCCGCCGACCGTGTCCTGCGAGTGGATCCCGGCACCGTACGCGCAGTTCGGGCAGAACGACTACGGCAACCACGACCTGTCCGAGCGGCCCACCTCCCAGAGCATCAGGTACATCGTCATCCATGACACGGAAGGCCAGTGGGACGGCGTCATCAAGCTGGTCCAGGATCCGACCTATGTGTCGTGGAACTACACGCTGCGCTCCACGGACGGGCACATCGCCGAGCATGTGAAGGCCAAGGACGTGGCCTGGCACGCGGGCAACTGGTACGTCAACGCCAAGTCGGTCGGCATCGAGCACGAGGGCTTCCTCGCCTCGCCCGACGCCTGGTACACGGAGGCGATGTACCGCTCGTCGGCGCGGCTGGTGCAGTACCTCGCCGCCAAGTACGGCATCCCGCTGGACCGGCAGCACATCCTCGGGCATGACAACGTTCCCGGCCCGACCACCTCGACGATCCCGGGCATGCACACGGATCCCGGTCCCTACTGGGACTGGCGGCACTACTTCGATCTGCTCGGCAAGCCGTTCGGCGCCACGGCCGACGCCAAGGGCGGTCTGGTGACGATCCTGCCGGACTACACCAGGAACCGGCCGCCGTACACGGGCTGCACCGCGCAGGGCGCCCCGTGCGCGGCACACGGATCCAGCGAGGTGCGGCTGTACAGCAGGCCGGACGCGACCTCGCCGCTGATCAAGGACATCGGGCTGCGGCCCAGGGGGGACGACTCGACGATCGACGTGAACGACGTGGGTTCGCGGGCCTCCACCGGCCAGCGTTACGCGGTCGCCGACCGCGGCGGGGACTGGACGGCGATCTGGTACCTGGGCCAGAAGGCCTGGTTCAAGAACCCGAAGAAGCAGCCGACGGCGGTGAACGCGTCCGGGTTGGTGGTGACGCCCAGGGCCGGTCTCACGGACGTCCCGGTGTACGGCCGCGCGTATCCCGAGAAGGAAGCGTACCCGGCGGGCGTGCCCGCGCAGTCGGTCTCGCCACTGCCGTACCGGCTGCCGGCGGGCCAGAGGTACGCCGTCGGGGACATGGTGCCCGGTGAGTACTACTACTCGGTCACCTTCACCACGGACACGCACCGGGTCGTGGTCGGCCGGGACCTGTACTACGAGATCCAGTTCGGCCACCGGGTGGCGTTCGTGCGGGCGGCGGACGTGCAGGTGGTGTCGTCGGCGAAGTAGCGGCGATGACAGGACACCGTCCACAGCGACACGGACGGCCCCCGTGGTCTCGGGGGCCGTCCGTGTGCGTGCGGCCGCGGTCAGCCCTGCTGGAACAGCTCCGCGGGCAGTGGCTTCAGCAGCGCGTACAGGTCGTCGGTGATGGGCCGGTCCCATGCGGCGATGGTCACCAGGACGTTGTCGCTGCGGTCGAACTGGACGCAGGAGATCCGGCTCTCGGACAACTTCAGGCGGCGCACGATGAGGAGGTTGTCGCCCTGCATCACCGGGATGTCCTCGGTCCCGACGACGGTGACCTCCTCGTCGTTCTCCAGCGCGAGCAGGAGCTGGGCCACCTCGAAGGGGATCTCGCCCTCGGCGACGTCACGGGCCGGGGAGCCCTCCGGCAGATTGCCGATGATCATCGCGGGACCCCGGCCGCCGAACAGGTCGTAGCGCAGGAAGACGCCCTGGCAGCTGCCGTCGGGGGCGGGCAGCAGACCGGCACCGAGATTGCCAGGCCAGTCACCCGGATCCATGGCCAGGACGTCGAAGTCGGGCCCGGCGGGAGTGGCACTGCGGCGGCGGAGGAAGGACATGCCGCAATGGTACGTGCCCGAGCCCCAAGCGGGGCCCGGGGCCCGCCGCCCCCGGAGAGGGGTCATCTCCCGGGCGGGTACCGTCCTGCGACCACCCGGCGCCGGGCAAACGCGGCGGCCGGACCGCGCGCGGGACGCCTCCGCGGGGCGGTGGCGCGGACCGTCGTCCGGTCACTCTTCGGCGGGGTCCGGCTCCGCCGTCGGCGGGATCACCGCGACGGGGCTCGCCGCGTGCAGCAGGACGGCCTGGGTCACCGAACCGATCATGCGGGCGGGGGCGAGCAGGCGACGCCGGTGGCGGCCCACGACGACCAGCTCGGCGTCCTTGGAGGCCGCGACGAGATGGCCCGTCGCGTCACCGGGCGGGGTCGTCAGCTCGACCCGCACGTCCGGGTGCCGCTCGCGGTGGACGGCGAGGAAGCCCGCGGCCAGGGTTCGGATCTCGTCCTCGACGGCGTCCTCGTCCACGGCCGGGGGTACGGGCGCTCCGGGCACCGTCCAGATCTGCACCGGGGGCCAGGGATACGCGGCGATCACGTGCAGCCGGGCGCCGCGGAGGTGCGCCTCCGCGAAGGCGAACGCGAGGCTGGCCTCGGCGGGGCTGTCGACGTGCAGGCCGACCACGACGCGCGGCCCCGGTGGGAGGGGCAGGCCCTCGTGCACCTCTCGTCCCGGGGGCGGCACCACGACCACCGGGCATGCGGCGTCGCGTGCGGCCGCCAGGCCGGTGGAGCCCAGCAGCAGACTGGCGAAGCCGCCGCGGCCCCGGGACCCGAGCACGATCACCTCAGCGGTGTCGCCCAGTTCGGGCAGCACGGCGGACGGGGCGCCCCGCAGCTCCTGGTACTCCGCGACCGGAAGGTCGGCCCGGCCCGCCAGATGCGCTCGCACCTGGTCGAGCACGGGGGACTCCGGCGGTTTTGGGGGGCCGGTGCCCAGGACGTCGGGCTGTGGCCCTGGGGCGTACTGCCGCGCATGGACCACGCGCAACGGCACCTCGCGCAGCCGTGCGTCGGTCAGCGCCCACTCCAGTGCCCGCAGGCTCTCGTCGGATCCGTCGACGGCCGCGACGACCGGCAGGGTGCTCATCGAATCCTTGCCTCCCGGACACAGCGGTGATCGTTCCGGGGCCAGCGTGACGCAGCCCGCGGCCCGGGGGCGGATTCACCGCCCGCGTGTCCGGAAATTCCGGTACGGGCGAGGCAGGCCTCGGCGGGCGAGGCTCACGTGAGGTCGAACTCCCCCTCCCGCGCGCCCGACACGAACGCGCCCCACTCCGCGGGCGTGAAGATCAGGGAAGGGCTCTCGGGACGGCGACTGTTGCGCATCGCGATGAAGCCTTCGACGAAGGCGATCTGGACATCTCCGAGCCCTCGGCTGCTGGAGTGCCAGTCGGCGTTGGTGAGATCCAGCTCCGGCTTGTCCCAGCCCGCGAGCGGCTGCTGCTGGATGGTGCTCTCGGCCACGTCCGTGCTCCTCCCGGTTCGTCGTCCGCGGCCAGCCTAGCGATCGCGTCCCACCGCCGACAGGTGACGTGAGGGGGACGCCCTCAGGAGGTCGGTGGCCGGTCGCCGACCAGCCACATGGAGAAGAACTGCGAGCCGCCGCCGTAGGCGTGCCCGAGTACCCGCCGGGCCCCTTCCACCTGGTGTTCTCCGGCCTGTCCGCGCACCTGGAGCGCCGCCTCGGCGAAGCGGATCATGCCGGAGGCACCGATGGGGTTCGTGGAGAGGACACCGCCCGACATGTTGACGGGCAGGTCCCCGTCGAGTGCGGTGACACCGGCCTCGGTGAGTTTCCAGCCCTCGCCCTCCTCGGCGAATCCGAGGTTCTCCAGCCACATGGGTTCGTACCAGGAGAAGGGCACGTACATCTCCACCGCGTCGATGTCCCGGCGCGGGTCGGCGATCCCCGCCTGCCGGTAGACATCGGCGGCGCAGTCCTTGCCGGCCCCTGGCGACACGAAGTCCTTGCCCGCGAACAGGGTCGGCTCGCTGCGCATCGCGCCGCCGAGCATCCAGGCGGGGGGCCGGGGCGAGCGGGCCGCCCCCGCGCGGTCGGTGAGCACCATGGCGCACGCGCCGTCGGAGGAGGGGCAGGTCTCCGAGTAGCGGATCGGATCCCACAGCATCGGCGAGGACTGCACCTTCTCCAGGGTGATGTCGTGCTCATGGAGGTGTGCGTACGGGTTCTTCAGGGCGTTGCGCCGGTCCTTGTAGGCGACCAGGGAGCCGACCGTGTCCGGGGCGCCGCTTCGTCGCAGGTAGGCGCGCACGTGCGGGGCGAAGAAGCCGCCCGCTCCGGCGAGCAGCGGCTGCTGGAAGGGGATCGGCAGCGACAGGCCCCACATGGCGTTGGACTCGGACTGCTTCTCGTAGGCGAGGGTCAGCACGGTGCGGTGGACGCGGGCGGCGACGAGGTTGGCCGCGACGAGCGCGGTGGAGCCGCCGACCGAACCGGCCGTGTGCACCCTGAGCATGGGTTTGCCGACGGCGCCGAGCGCGTCGGCGAGGTACAGCTCCGGCATCATGACGCCCTCGAAGAAGTCGGGGGCCTTGCCGATGACCACTGCGTCGATGTCGGTCCAGGTCAACTCGGCGTCGGCGAGGGCCCGCCCGGCGGCCTCCCGCACGAGCCCCGCGATGGACACGTCCCGCCGCGCCGCCACGTGCTTGGTCTGGCCGATCCCGGTGACGGCCACGGGCTCCTTGCTCATCGCGGGTCTCCTTCGAGTACGGCGACCAGGTTGTGTTGCAGACAGGGGCCGGACGTGGCGTGGGCGAGGGCGCGGTCGGACTCGCCGCGGTGGATCCGGGCGGCGGCCTCGCCGACGCGGATCAGCCCGGCCGCCATCATCGGGTTGGCGGCGAGGGCTCCGCCGGAAGGGTTGACCGTGACGCTGCCGCCGAGCCGCAGCGCCTTGCGCAGGATCACCTCCTGCGCGGTGAACGGTGCGTGCAACTCGGCGGTGTCGACGGGTCGTTCGAAGGCGCCGGCCTTCTCGGCTGCCAGCCGCGCGGACGGCGAGTCGGTCAGGTCGCGCACCCCGAGGCCGTGTGCCTCGATGCGATGGTCGATGCCCCGGATCCAGGCGGGCCGTGCGCACAGCCGGCGGGCCCGCTCCCCCGCCGCGAGGAGCACGGCCGCGGCCCCGTCGCCGACCGGTGGGCAGTCTCCGGTGCGCAGCGGCCGTACGGCGTACTCCCCCTGCGGCACCGAACCCCTCAGCTGGGCATGGGAGTTGGCGACGGCTGCCGTCCGGCTGCGGGCGGCGACCTGGGCCAGGGCGGGCTCGTCGGTCTCGCCCGCGTCGATGAGCGCCTGTGTCTGAAGGGCCGCGAGCGCCACCGAGTCCGGCCACAGCGGGGCCATGTAGTAGGGGTCGAGTTGCCGGGTCAGGACGTCGCGTACCGATCCGGGGGACGACTTGCCGTACGAGTAGACGAGCGCGGTGTCGGCGTCGCCCGTCAGCAGCTTGGTCCACGCCTCGTACAGGGCCCACGCGCCGTCCATCTCGACGTGCGACTCGGAGATCGGCGGCCAGGCGCCGACGCCGTCGAGGGCGAGCGTGAAGGAGAAGGCGCGGCCGGCGAGGTAGTCGCTGGAGCCGGAGCAGGTGAAGCCGATGTCGCTGGTCCTGAGCCCGGTGCGGTCGAGGACTTCGTGCAGCACCGGCATGAGCATCTCGACTTCGGAGAGCTCGTCGCTGGTGCGCCGGTGGTCGGTCTGCGCGAAGGCGACGACGGCGATCTCCCCGGCACCCGGGGCTTCTTGCGCTCCGCGCGTCACAGCAGCTCCTTGTACGTGTCGTAGTCCGCGTCGGGTTCGCCGGCGGGCCGGAAGTGGTCGGGATGGCGGGCGCCGTCCGTCCACACCGGTTCGACGCGCAGTCCCATGCGCACCTGGTCGTAGGGAATCCCACCGATACGGCCGTGCATCGCCAGGTCGGCGCCGTCGAGGGCGATGTGCGCGTAGACGTAGGGGACTTCGATGTCGAGGTTCTTCGCCTTGATGTTCACGATGCAGAAGGTCGTCACGGTCCCGCGCGGGCCCACCTCGACCTGTTCCGATGTGGCCACGCCGCAGGTGGGGCAGGCGCCCCTCGGCGGGACGTACACCTTGTGGCAGGAGGGGCAGCGTTCACCGACGGTGCGCCGCTCGGCGAGGGCGTGGAGGTAGCCGGACTGGGCGCGGCCGGGCGTGTAGGTGTAGTCGAGGCGGGCGGGCGCGAGGATGCCGCTGACCCTGTCCTCGAAGGCGCCGGTGTGGCCCGCCGGTTCGGCGGGTTCGCCGTCGTACGGCTCGAAGCAGGCGATGTCCGTGATGGCGCCGGAGCGCCGGCCGGCCCAGCGGATTCGCACGCGCATGCCGGTGCGGACGGCGTCGGGGCCCGGTGCGTCCAGGGCGTGCAGGAGGGCGGTGTCGGCACCGTCGAGCCGGACGAGGACCCAGGCGAAGGGGGTGTCCAGGGGCTGGCCGCGGCGTGGCGCGTGGTTCCAGGCCCAGGTGGTGACGGTGCCGGTGGGGGCGACCTCGACGAGGTCGCGGATCTCCTCGGCGGTGAAGGGGTCGTACTCCACGGGCGGGACCAGCGTCCTGCCGTCACCGGTCTTCACCCCGAGGACGACGCGTTCGCGCAGTCCTGTCAGAAAGGCGCTCTGGACGGGTCCGAGGGACCGGGTGAAGGGGAATTCGACCACGAGGGGGGCTTTGAGGACTTCGGGCATCGACGGCTCACTCCTTCACGTCGGTCACGCGCGCTTGTAGACGGGCGGCCGCTTCTCCGCGAAGGCGCGGGCGCCTTCCTTGGCGTCCGCGGTGCCGAGGACCGGCCAGCCGCGCTTGAGTTCGGCGGCGAGCCCGTCGGTCTCGGTCAGCTCCGCGGTCTCGTACACGGACGCCTTGACGGCCTCGACGGCCAGCGGGCCGCAGGCGTTGATCTGCTCGGCGATCTCCAGGGCCTTGGCGAGCGCTGTGCCGTCGGGGACCACGTGGCCGATCAGGCCGATGTCCGCGGCCTCGCGTGCGCCGTACGGGCGTCCGGTGAGCAGCATCTCCAGGGCGTGGGTGCGCGGGATCTGGCGTGGCAGCCGGACCGTGGAGCCGCCGATCGGGAACAGGCCGCGCCTGACCTCGAACAGGCCGAAGGTCGCGGACTCGCCCGCGACCCTGATGTCCGTGCCCTGGAGGATCTCCGTGCCGCCCGCGACGCAGTGGCCCTCGACGGCCGCGATCACCGGTTTGCGGGGGCGGTGGTGGCGCAGCATCGCCTTCCAGTGCAGGTCCGGATCGGCCTTCAGGCGGTCGCGGTGCTGCTGCCCGTCCATCCCCTTCCCGGCCAGGGCCTTCAAGTCCATCCCCGCGCAGAACGCGCCCCCCGCACCGGTGAGCACGATGGAGCGGATCGCGTCGTCCTCGTCGGCCTCCACCCACCCGTCGTACAGGCCGACGAGCATCGGAAGCGAGAGTGCGTTCTTGGCGTCGGGTCTGTTGAGCGTGAGCACCAGTGTGGCGCCGTCGCGCTGCACGGTGAGGTGTTCCGTCCCACCCATTGCGGTCTCCCGTCTACAGGAACGAGAACAGGTTGCAGGAGCCGGTGAGGCACTTCAAGAGTTTTCTGACAGACAGTCAGATTCACCCTGCCCGGCCCCTTCACAGTTGCGGCGCGCTTTGCTCTGATGACCGGCGAACCGACGGATGCGCCTTTCTTCGCCGAGTGTCGCCGGGGTCAGGAGGAGCGGTGGAGTACAACCTTGCCGACCTGTTCGAGTCGGTCGTCGACGTGGTTCCGGGCCGCGAGGCGCTGGTGTACGTCGACCACCCCGGCACGGGCGCGGAGCGCCGTCTCACCTACGCGGAGCTCGACGCGGCCGCCAACCGCATCGGCCACCATCTGCTCGACAGCGGCCTGCGACCGGGAGAGCACCTCGGACTGCACCTGTACAACGGGGTCGAGTACCTGCAGACGGTGCTCGGCTGCCTGAAGGCCCGGATCGTGCCGGTCAACGTCAACTACCGCTACGTCGAGGAGGAGTTGGTCCACCTCTACCGGGACGCGGATCTGGTGGCGCTGGTCTACGACGCGGAGTTCACCGACCGTGTGGCGGCGGCGCTGCCCCGGGTGCAGAAGCTGCGGCACCTCGTACGGGTGGGGACCCCGGCGCCGGACGCCGTCGCCCCGCCGGCCGTGGACTTCGCCGACGCCGATGCCGCCGGATCCCCCGAGCGCGGCTTCCCGGCACGCTCGGCGGACGACCAGTTCATCATCTACACCGGCGGCACGACCGGCATGCCGAAAGGGGTGATGTGGCGTCAGGAGGACCTGTTCTTCTCGGGCCTCGGCGGCGGAGCCCCGACGGGAGAGCCGGTCAAGGAGCCCAAGGAGCTGGCCGAGCGGGTCGCGGCCGGCGGCGAGGGCATCACCTTCTTCCCGACGCCGCCGCTGATGCACGGCACTTCGACGCTCACGGCGTTCATCGGCTTCAACTTCGGCCAACGGGTCGTGATCCACCGCAAGTTCGTGCCCGAGGAGGTTCTGCGAACCGTCGAGAGGGAGAAGGTCACCAGCATGTCGCTGGTGGGCGACGCGATGCTCCGGCCGCTGATCGACGCGCTGAACGGACCCATGAAGGGCACGGACTGCTCGTCCCTGTTCAGCGTGTCGTCGTCCGGGGCGATCATGTCGGACACCGTACGCGCGCAGTTCCAGGCACTGGTCCCGCATGCCATGCTGCTGAACAACTTCGGCTCCTCGGAGTCGGGCTTCAACGGCACCGCGACCCCGGACTCGGGCCCGGCCAACGGCTTCCGCATCCGTGTCAACGCCCGTACCCAGGTGGTGGATCCCGTCACCCACCAGCCGGTCGCGGTCGGTGAGCCGGGACGCCTCGCGCAGCGCGGGCACGTGCCGCTCGGCTACTACAACGACCCGGGGAAGACCGCCGAGACGTTCTTCCGCAAGGACGGCGAGCGGTGGGTGCTGCTCGGCGACATGGCGACGGTCGACGGGCAGGGTGTGGTCACCGTCCTCGGCCGCGGTTCGCAGTGCATCAACACCGGCGGCGAGAAGGTGTACCCGGAGGAGGTCGAGCAGGCGCTCAAGTCGCATCCCGACGTGTACGACGCGCTGGTCGCGGGGGTGCCGGACACGAGGTGGGGCAACCGTGTGGCGGCGGTGGTGCAGCTGCGCGAGGGAGCGCCACGGCCGTCCCTGGAGGACATCCAGAGCCACTGCCGGACCTACCTGGCGGGCTACAAGGTCCCGCGCCGGCTGGTGATCACAGACAGTATCCGGCGCTCACCCAGCGGCAAGGCGGACTACCGCTGGGCGAAGGAGGTGGCGCTGGCGGCGGACCGCTGAGGTCCCCATGTGGTCGGGCGGAAAGTGCGGGCCGCCGGCCTCTTGCCTCCGGCCGGGCGGGCTGGATTACTGATCCCAGCAGATCGACCGAATGATCGGTCGCCCGGATTTGGTATGACAGGCGAGGAGACGTTCCCATGGCGGACGCGCACGACCTGCTGGACGTGGGGGAACGGCTCGGCGCCGAGGAACTGCGAAGTCTCCAGCTGGAGCGGTTGCGGACCTCCTTGCGGTACGTCTACGCGCACGTCCCCTTCTACCGCGACTCCTTCGACAAGGCCGGGGTCCACCCGGACGACTGCCGGACGCTCGCCGATCTCGCCCGGTTCCCGTTCACCGTGAAGGCGGACCTGCGGGAGAACTACCCGTACGGGATGTTCGCGGTCCCCCGGGAGCGGATCCGGCGGATCCACGCCTCCAGCGGCACGACCGGGCGCCCCACCGTCGTCGGGTACACCGACAACGACCTCTCCATGTGGTCGGACATGGTGGCCCGGTCGATCCGCGCGGCGGGCGGCCGCCCCGGTGACACGATCCATGTGGCGTACGGCTACGGCCTGTTCACCGGCGGCCTCGGCGCCCACTACGGTGCCGAACGTCTCGGCTGTACGGTGATCCCCGCCTCCGGCGGCATGACGACACGGCAGGTGCAGCTGATCCAGGACCTCAAGCCCGGCATCATCATGGTGACCCCGTCGTACATGCTGACCCTCCTCGACGAGTTCGAGCGCCAGGGTGTCGATCCACGCGGCACCTCCCTGCGCGTCGGGATCTTCGGCGCCGAGCCGTGGACCGAGGGGATGCGGCGCGAGATCGAGGAGCGGTTCGCGATCGACGCGGTCGACATCTACGGCCTGTCGGAGGTCGTCGGTCCGGGCGTGGCCCAGGAGTGCGTCGAGACCAAGGACGGCCTCCATGTGTGGGAGGACCACTTCTACCCCGAGGTGGTCGACCCGATCACCGGCGAGGTGCTGCCCGACGGCGAGGAGGGCGAGCTGGTCTTCACCTCCCTCACCAAGGAGGCCATGCCCGTGATCCGCTACCGGACCCGGGACCTGACCCGTCTGCTGCCCGGCACGGCCCGCGTCTTCCGCAGGATGGAGAGGATCACCGGCCGCAGCGACGACATGGTCATCCTGCGCGGCGTGAACCTGTTCCCCACCCAGATCGAGGAGATCGTGCTGCGGACCCCGGGCGTGGCACCGCACTTCCAGCTCCGGCTGACCCGCGAGGGCCGGCTCGACGCGCTGACGGTGCGCGCCGAGGCCCGGACGGGCGCCACGCCCGAGCAGCGCGACGCGGCGGCGCTCGCGATCGCCGCGGCCGTGAAGGACGGGATCGGCGTGTCGGTGGCGGTCGAGATCGTCGAACCGGAGTCGCTGGAACGGTCGGTGGGCAAGATCAGGCGGATCGTCGACCTGCGGCCGCGCTGACCCGGGTCAGGCCCCGGCGAACCGGTCGCGCAGCTCACGTTTCAGAATCTTCCCGCTCGCGTTGCGCGGCAGCTCCTCCACGAACAGCACCCGCTTCGGTGCCTTGAAGGAGGCCAGCTTCTCTCGTGCGTGGGCGAGGAGTTCGGCCTCGGTCACCTCCCCGCGCGCCACGACGACCGCGGTGACCGCCTCGATCCACCGCTCGTCGGGCAGTCCGATCACCGCGACCTCGGCGACCCGCTCGTGCGTGTAGAGGGCGTCCTCGACCTGCCGCGACGCGACCAGGACGCCCCCCGAGTTGATGACGTCCTTGACCCGGTCGACGATCGTGAAGAACCCCTCGGCGTCCCGCACGGCGAGATCACCGGAGTGGAACCAGCCGTCGCGGAAGGCCTCGGCGGTCTCCTCGGGCTTGTCCCAGTAGCCCTCGCACAACTGCGGCGACCGGTAGACGATCTCGCCCCGTTCCCCGTCGGGCACGTCCTTGCCGGACTCGTCGACGAGCCTCGCCTCCACGAACAGCACCGGACGTCCGCACGAGTCCATGCGCCCCTTGTGCTCGTACGGCCCGAGAACCATGGACAGGGGGCCGATCTCGCTCTGCCCGAAGCAGTTGTAGAAGGCGAGCTTCGGCAGCCGCTCCTTGAGGCGCTCCAGGACGGGCACGGGCATGATCGAGGCCCCGTAGTACGCCTTGCGCAGCCCGCTGAGGTCGCGCGTGGCGAAGTCGGGGCGGCCGGCCAGGCCGATCCACACGGTGGGCGGCGCGAACAGGCTGTCCGCACGGCCCGCCTCGATCAGGTCGAAGAGCCGGTCCCCGTCCGGCGCGTCCAGGATGACGTTCTCGGCGCCGACGGCGAGGTAGGGCAGCAGGAAGACGTGCATCTGCGCCGAGTGGTAGAGCGGCAGCGCATGCACGGGCCGGTCGCCCGCGCTCAGGTCCAGGGCGGTGATCGCGCTCAGGTACTCGTGCACCAGCGCGCGGTGCGTCATCATCGCGCCCTTGGGGAGCGCGGTCGTGCCGGATGTGTACAGCAGTTGCGCCAGGTCCTCGCCGCGCGGCTCCTCGCCGTCGTACGGCGGCGCGGTCGCGAGCCGCGCGAGCAGGGAGTCGTCCGCGTCGCGCAGGGAGATCACCCGTACGCCCCCGGAGAGGTTGCCGGCGAGGTCGGGATCGGCGAGGACGAGTGCGCAGCCCGCCTGGTCGACGATGTACGACAGGTCGTCCCCGGTCAGGTTCTGGTTCACCGGAACATGCACCAGGCCGGCGCGGGCGCAGGCCAGGAAGGCGATCAGATAGGCGTCGGAGTTGTGGCCCAGGGCGCCGACCCGGTCGCCCGGGGCGAGCCGGGCCTCGCGCAGCACGCGGGCAGCCCGGGAGACGGCGTCGTCGAGTTCCGCGTACGTCCACGACCGGTCGCCGTAGTGGATCGCCACGCGTGCCGGGGTGCGCCGGGCGCTGCGGCGCAGCGTGCCGTCGACCGTGACGCTTCGTCCCGCCGTCATGAACTGCCCTTCGTCCGTCCGTGCCTGTGGCGATCCTCGCCGCGTTCCGCGAGGGAGGTCAAGCACCGGACGTATTCGCGTGAAGAGAGTCGACCCGACCGGCGACGGCACGACGTGACGGACACGTCGGGATGCCCTTGTCAGTCTCAACCTCCCCTTCCGCCACCGAAGTTGGGAGGCACGATCGCGCACCCGAGTAGGACGGGTCGTCGTCACGGCGGCCGTCCTGTTCACCACACCCGCGCGCCGGTCCCGTACCGGTCCTGGTTCACACCGGTCGGGTGCGGCCCTCCCAGTACGGGTCGCGCAGCCGTCGCTTGTACAGCTTGCCGTTGGGGTCACGAGGCATCGTCTCGATGAAGTCGACGCTCCTTGGCCGCTTGTATCCGGCGAGTTGCCGGGCGCAGTGGCCGAGGATGTCGGCGGCGAGCGCCGGTCCGGGCTCGTGGCCGGGAGCGGGTTCGACGACCGCCTTCACCTCCTCGCCCCAGTCGTCGTGCGGGATCCCGAAGGCCGCCGCGTCGGCGACGGCGGGGTGGCTGAGCAGGGCTGCCTCGACCTCGGCGGGGTAGATGTTGACCCCGCCGGAGATGATCAGGTCGATCTTGCGGTCGCGCAGGAAGAGGTAGCCGTCCTCGTCGAGGTGGCCGAGGTCGCCGACGGTGAAGAAGTCGCCGATGCGGTTCTTGCGCGTCTTGGCTTCGTCCTTGTGGTACGAGAAGCCGCCCGTGCTCATCTTCATGTAGACGGTGCCGAGTTCACCGGGCGGCAGCCGGTTGCCGTCGTCGTCGAAGACGGCGAGTTCGCTGATGGGCCAGGCCTTGCCGACCGTGCCGGGCTTCTTCAGCCAGTCCTCGGCGGTCGCGAAGGCACCGCCGCCCTCGCTGGCCGCGTAGTACTCCTCGACGCTCTCGCCCCACCACTCGATCATCGCCCGCTTCACATGGTCGGGGCAGGGGGCGGCGCCGTGGATGGCGTGCCGCATGGAGGAGATGTCGTACCGCGTCCGCACCGCGTCGGGGAGGGCGAGGAGGCGGTGGAACTGGGTGGGGACCATGTGCGTGTGCGTGCACTTGTGGGCGTCGATCAGCCGGAGCATCTCCTCGGGCGCCCACTTGTCCATCAGGACCAGCCGGTGCCCGATGTGCAGGGACGCGCCCGCGAACTGCAGCACCGCCGTGTGATAGAGCGGCGAGCAGACGAGGTGGACATTGCCGTCGTGGGGCCTGATGCCGAAGATGGCGAGGAAGCCGCCGAGGTACGCCTCCTCGGGCGGTCTGCCGGGCAGCGGGCGGCGGATGCCGCGCGGGCGGCCGGTGGTGCCCGAGGTGTAGTTCATGACCCAGCCGAGGGTGCGCCCCTCCGGTGCCGACTCGGGTTGTCCGTCGAGGAGTTCGGCGTACGGGCGGAACCCCTCGACCGCTCCGACGGCGTAACGTCGGCCGCCCGGCAGCTTCGCCTCGTCGGCCGCGTCGCGGGCCGCGTCCGCGAACCGTTCGTGGGCGATGAGGACCTTGGCGCCGCAGTCGGCGACGATCCAGGCGATCTCGGGTCCGACGAGGTGGTGGTTGACGGGTACGAGGTAGAGGCCGGCCTGGCTGGCGGCCAGGTATGCGGTGAGGAACTCGACGCCGTTGGGCAGGACGACGGCGAAGGAGTCCCCCCGTTCGAGCCCCGCGGCGCGCAGTCCGTGCACCAGCCGGTTGGCCGCGCCGAGCAGCCGTCCCGCGGTCCACTCCTCGCCGTCGGGTGCGACGAGGACCGTGCGCTCGGGGTCCCGCGCTGCCTGCGCCCAGAATCCGTTGGCGGCCTGGCTCACTGCTGGCTCCTTCCGGCGATCCGGTTGATGCGGTCGACGGCCCTCTCGAAGCCGCGGGTGAGGTCGTCGACGACGGCCTGCACGCTGCGTTCGGTGTTCATACGGCCCACGATCTGGCCGACGGGGGTGCCGAGGAGCGGCTCCACCTCGTACTTCTGGATGCGGGTGACCGCCTCGGCGACGAGCAGGCCCTGCAGGGGCATGGGGAGGGTGCCGGGTCCGTTCGGGTCGTCCCAGGCGTCGGTCCACTCGGTCCGCAGCTGCCGGGCCGGTTTGCCGGTCAGCGCCCGGGAGCGGACCGTGTCGCCCGATCCGGCGGCGAGCAGCTTCCGGACGAGGGCGGGCGAGGGGAGTTCGGCCTCCGTGGTGGTCAGCCAGATCGAGCCGAGCCAGACTCCCTGCGCGCCGAGCGCCAGGGCCGCGGCCGCCTGCTGCCCGCTGCCAATACCACCGGCGGCCAGCACCGGCAACGGGTGGACGGCCTCGACGACTTCGGGCGTGAGCACCATGGAGGCGATCTCTCCGGTGTGGCCGCCGGCCTCGTACCCCTGGGCGACGACGATGTCGATGCCCGCCCGCTGGTGCTTGCGCGCGTGCCGGGCGCTGCCGGCCAGCGCGGCGACCAGGACGCCCCGGTCGTGGGCGCGTTGGACGACATCGGCGGGCGGGGAGCCGAGCGCGTTGGCGAGCAGTGTGATCGGGTAGTCGAAGGCGACGTCGAGCTGGTTGCGGGCGACCTGCTCCATCCAGCCGGTGATCCGCCATCCGGACGCCTCCCCCTCGGCGAGTTCGGGCACGCCGTACTGGGCGAGGGTGTCCTTGACGAACTGCCGGTGACCTTCCGGGATCATCGCCTCGACGTCGGCCTCCGTCAGCGTCCGATCCCTCGGGGCCTCCACCTTCTGTGCGGGCATGACCACGTCCAGGCCGTACGGGTGGCCGTCGCCGTGCGCCTCGACCCAGTCGAGATCGCGCCTGAGCTCGTCGGGGGCGGTGTAGCGGACCGCGCCGAGCACGCCGAAACCCCCGGCCCGGCTGATGGCCGCGGCGACGGCGGGGAACGGCGTGAAGCCGAAGAGGGCGTGCTCGACTCCCAGTTGCTTGCTCAGCTCCGTCTGCATGGGCGCAGGATGCCGCAGCGGCCGGAAGGAGGGAAGAGGGTTTCTGATGTACCGTCAGATCCGTGGATGGCGGCGCGCCCGGATCATCCCGCTGCCGGATCACCGCCACCTTCCAGCACCGCCATCGCCGCGTTGTGCCCGGGTACGCCGCTGACCCCGCCGCCGCGCACGGCGCCCGCCCCGCACAGCAGGACGTTCGTGTGGCGGGTCTCCACGCCCCAGCGGCCGGTGTCCTGGTGTGCGTACGGCCAGGCCAGCTCGCGGTGGAAGATGTTGCCACCGGGCAGCCGGAGGTCGCGCTCCAGGTCGAGCGGGGTCTTCGCCTCGATACAGGGGCGGCCGTCCGCGTCCGTGGCCAGGCAGTTCTCGACGGGCTCGGCGAGGTGGGCGTTGAGCTGCGCCAGCGTCGACTTCAGCAACTCCTCCCGTGCGCCGTCGTTGTCGTGCTCGAAGAGCCGCGCGGGGGTGTGGAGGCCGAAGAGCGTCAGGGTCTGGTAACCCCGCTCGACGAGTTCGGGGCCGAGGATGGTCGGGTCGGTGAGCGAGTGGCAGTAGATCTCCGAGGGCGGCGCGGCCGGCAGCGAGCCCGCTGCCGCCTGGGCGTGGGCGGCGGCCAGCTGTGCGTACCCCTCCGCGATGTGGAAGGTCCCGGAGAAGGCGTCGCGCGGGTCGACGGTGATGTCCCGCAGCGCGGGCAGCCGGGTGAGCAGCATGTTCACCTTGAGCTGGGCGCCCTCGGCCGGGGTGGGCGGGGTGTCGCCGGTGAGCCTGGCCAGCTCCTGCGGCGAGGCGTTCACCAGGACGTGCCGGGCGAAGACGGTGCTCTCGCCGTCCTCGCCGCGGTGGGTCACCTCGGCGGTGCGCCCGTCGGTCTCGATCCGGACGGCCTCGCGCCCGGTGGCGATCACCGCGCCGGCGGCGCGCGCGGCGGCCGCCATCGCGTCGGTGAGCGCGCCCATGCCGCCGACCGGCACGTTCCAGGCGCCGGTGCCGCCGCCGATGACGTGGTAGAGGAAGCAGCGGTTCTGCCGCAGCGAGGCGTCGTGGGCGTCCGCGAAGGTGCCGATGAGCGCGTCGGTGAGGACGACACCGCGGACCAGGTCGTCGGTGAAGTACTCCTCGACGGCGGTACCGATCGGCTCCTCGAAGAGCACCCGCCATGCCTCCTCGTCGTCGACGCGGCGGCGCAGTTCGTCACGGGTGGGCAGGGGCTCCGTGAGCGTGGGGAACACCCGCTCGGCCACGCGCCCGGTCATCGCGTAGAAGCGCTGCCAGGCCTCGTACTCGCGGTCGGAGCCGGTGAGCCGGGCGAACGACTCCCGGGTGCGCCGCTCGCCGCCGCCGACGAGGAGCCCGGTGGGGCGTCCGTCGCGCTCGACGGGCGTGTACGAGGACACGGTGCGCGCCCGCACCCGGAAGTCCAGCCCCAGGTCGCGCACGATCTTCCGCGGCAGCAGGCTGACCAGGTAGGAGTACCGCGACAGCCGCGCGTCGACACCGGCGAACGGCCGGGTGGACACCGCGGCGCCGCCGGTGTGGTCCAGCCGCTCCAGAACCAGCACGGACCGCCCGGCCCTGGCCAGATAGGCGGCGGCCACCAACCCGTTGTGGCCACCGCCGACGATCACGGCGTCGTATCCCTCGTGTGCAGGCATGCTTCTTCGTAGCACGCGTTGATCGGGATCGGCCAGAGACGGGCCGCGCGGCGGCGGCTCAGAATGCTCCCGCCGCCAGTTGCCGGCGTGGCACCGCCACTCTCCGGTACAGCTCCACCGCTTCCCTGCCGCGGCCCACCTGTTCCGGACAGTGGGCCTTGTCCTCGCGGGCGGCCAGGGTGTCGGGGTGGTCGGGGCCGAGGAGATGCTCACGGGCGGCCGCCACCCGGTGGTACTCCATGAGGGCGCCGGCCCAGCGGCCGAGCCGGGCTTCCTCCCAGCGGCCGAGGCGCCCCAGTTCACCGCCGCGCCCGATCGGGTCGAGCAGCCGGTACCGGCCCTGGATCAGCCTGGTGTCCGCCGTCGGCTGCAATCGCCCCCGTCTCGGCCCCGCCCCTCCCCTGGCCCGTCCGGTATGGCGAGCCGTCCGCCGACTCCGTGCGGTGCGGGACGTGCGCCGGGGCCGAGTCTGGCCATGGCGCGGAGGATGTGTTTGGGCGGCAGTTGCCAGCGCAGACGTGCGGGAACGCAGCGCAACAGGGTGCCGGTGAGACGCAGCCGCCGGGTCACCGCCGGGGGCGTCGGGGCCGGCCGGCCGTACAACTCGTGGGCGTACGGGGGCAGGGCGGCGTACGCCAGGTTCACCACGCGCCGCCACAGCAGGGCGCGCGCCGGGAGGAGCAGCGGGTGGACCGGTGGGCGTTGCAGGAAGTCGTCCACCTCGCGGGCCTCGGGCCCGGCGGCGAGCTCGGGCCGTACCTTCTCGAAGTAGGCCGCCAACTCATCCTGATCGGCCGGGACGTGGTCCGCATCGAGCCCCACGAGCGCGGCGGCGAGCCGGTTCTCGCGGATGTACCGGTCGGCCTGTGCGCCGGTGAGCCGGAAGCCCGAGCGGCGCAGGACGTGGAGATAGGAGTCGATCTCGGCGCAGTGCACCCACAGCAGCAGCTCGGGTTCGTCGACGCCGTACCGCTCCCCCGTGTCCGGGTCCGTCGCGCCGAGCATGCCGTGGATCTTCCGCACCCGGGCACCGGCCCGCTGTGCGGCCTCGGTGGTCCCGTACGTCGTCGTCCCGACGAAGTTGGCGGTGCGCATCAGCCTGCCCCAGGCGTCGCGCCGGAAGTCGGAGTTCTGTGTGACGCCGCGGACGGTGCGCGGGTGCAGGGCCTGGAGGTAGAGCGCCCGTATGCCGGCGACCCACATCATGGGGTCGCCATGCATCTGCCAGGTCACCGAGGAGGGCCCGAAGAACCCCGGATCCGCGTCCACCTCGTCAGTGTGGCCTCGACCGGCACGCCCATCAACCCTCCGCGACCGCCCCGGGCGGCATGTTGAACGGCGTGACCACCTGGATCGGCGACGGCAGCTGGGGCCCCTCCTCGGGGAGCGCCCCGTGGGCCCGCATGACCGTCAGGCAGGCGCGGCGCATGTCCTGGCGGAGGTCGTGGTGGAGCACCGCGGAGATGCGGCGTTCGCTCAGCAGCCGGGTGTTGTCCCGGTCGAGGTCGTGCGCGATGAAGACGGCCGGATCGCGGCCCACCGCCTGGAAGGCTTCGAGACTCGCGGCGTTGCCACCCCCGATGGAGTAGACGGCATTGATCTCCGGGTCCTCCTCCAGCGCGGCCAGCACCAGGTCGTGCTGGGTGGCGTCCAGGCCGTCGCTGTCGGTGACCTCGACCAGCTCGCACCCGGGCCGGGTGGACCGCAGCGCGCTGCGGAAGCCCATCTCGCGCTCCTCCTCTCCGCGGAAGAAGCCCCGGCTGATGGTGACGAGCGCATGACCCGGGTGGTCGCCCAGCCACTGGTCGAGGAGATACGCGGCAGTGGCTCCGGCGGCGCGGTTGTCGATGCCCACGTAGGCGAGGCGGGCGCTGCCGGGCAGGTCCGTCACCAGGGTGACCACGGGGATCCCGGCCGCGGCCAGCCGGCTGACGGCGGCGGTGGTCTCGGGCAGGTCCGGGGCCTTGAGGATCACGCCCTGGGAACCGCGCCTGGCTATCCGGTCCAGGATGCCGACCAGCTCCGCGGGCGGGCAGGTCTCCCGGAAGTGGAAGCGGGAGCGGAGCACCGCCGGATGCAGGGAGGGCAGTTCGGCCTCCAGGGCGTCGCGCACCGCGGAGGAGAACCGGGCCGGGGCGTGCATCACGATGTCGATCATGAAGGTGCGTCCGCCGATACGGATCTGTGTCCGCTGACGGTCCAGATCCCTGATCGCCTGGTGCACCTCACGCACGGTGCTCTCCCGCACCCCGCCCCGGTGGTTGAGGACGCGGTCGACGGTGGCCTGGCTCAGGCCGGCCTGACGGGCGATCTCGCGGATCGGATAGGGGTGTCCCACGGCTGTTCCTCGGAAGTCGGCCGGCGATGACGGCTGGGGGGTGACGGCGGGCGGAGACGGCTGATCGATGATGGGTTTTTGAGGGGTCTCTGCTCATTGAATGACGGCCCCCGGTTCACAAGACTGGCGGAGACGACGGCACTGCGAAAGGACTGTGCGATGTCTCTCACAGCCACGGGACCTGTCACTTGGCTGCGCGAGGAGGACTGTGACCTCGACGCGTTCCGCCCCCTGGTCGAACGGCACACCGATGCAGGTGACTTTCCGCTCGCCGAAGGCGTCGAGCAGAACGTCCTCCTGTACGACAGCGACCGGCTGCGGGCCGCCGGGCCGCGGCACGTGCAGACCGAGTGGGTGCGCGCCCTGCTGGAGGGGCCCGGCATCGTGGTGCTCAGGCGGGCGTTCCCCGATCTCGGCGTGGTGGACCGCGCGAGTGCCGTCTTCACCGCCCTGATCGAGGAGGAGCGGGCGGCGGGCACCGCCCGCGGGGACCACTTCGCCGAGTCCGGCGCCAACGACCGGGTGTGGAACGCGTTCGACAAGATGGCCGTACGCGCCCCGGAGACGTTCGCCGACTACTACGGCAACGACATGCTGGCGCTGATCGCCGAGGCCTGGCTGGGCCCGGGTTACCAGATCACCTCGCAGATCAACCAGGTCAACCCCGGCGGCGCGGCGCAGAGCGTGCACCGCGACTACCACCTCGGGTTCCTGGGCCAGGAGCAGGCCGCGCGCTACCCGGCCCACGTCCACCGACTGTCACCCGTGCTGACGCTCCAGGGCGCCGTGGCGCACTGCGACATGCCTGTGGAGTCCGGCCCGACGCTGTACCTGCCGCACTCGCAGTCGTACGAACCCGGCTATCTGGCCTGGCGGCGGCCGGAGTTCATCGCGTACTTCGACGAGCACCACGTCCAACTGCCGCTGGAGAAGGGCGACGCGGTCTTCTTCAACCCCGCGCTCTTCCATGCCGCCGGACACAACAGGTCCGCGGACATCAGACGCATGGCCAACCTGCTGCAGATCTCCTCCGCCTTCGGTCGCGCGATGGAGACGGTGGACCGCGAGACGGTGTCGAACGCGGTCTACCCGGTGCTGCTGCGACGCAAGGCCGAGGGCGCCGCGGCGGACTGGCTGGGCCGGGTGGTCGCCGCCTGCGCCGAGGGCTACCCCTTCCCCACGAATCTGGACCTGGACCCACCGGTCGACGGGCTGGCCCCGCCGTCCCAGGCGGACACCGTGCGCCGGGCCCTGTCGGAGGGCTGGGGCCCGCAGCGACTGCGCCAAGAACTGCGGGCCGGCGCCGAGCGCCGCCGGATCTGAAAGGGTACATCACCTCATGGGACTTCTTGAGGGCGCAGTCGTCCTCGTCAACGGCGGCAGCCAGGGCGTCGGCGCCGGAATCGTCCGGGCGGCCGTGCGCGAGGGAGCGCGCGTCGTCTTCACCGGACGCCGCGCCGAGATCGGGGAGGCGTTCGCGGCCGAGGCCGACGCCACGTTCGTACGAGCGGACCTCGCCGACCCGGCACAGGCGCACGGCAGCGTGCAGCAGGTCGTGGACCTCTGCGGGCGGATCGACTGTCTGGTCAACGCCGCGGGGCTCACCTCACGCGGTTCACTGCTGGACACCACGCCGGAGCTGTTCGACGCACACATGGCGATCAACCTGCGGGGGCCGTTCTTCGCGATGCAGGCGGCGGTGCGGAACATGGTGGACCGCAAGGCGCCCGGCACCATCGTCAACATCATCACCTCCTCGGCCCACGGCGGGCAGCCCTTCCTGGCCCCGTACGTCGCCGCCAAGGCGGGCCTGGCCGGACTGACCCGTAACGTCGCCCACGCGCACCGCTGGGACCGGATCCGGGTCAACGGCCTGAACATCGGCTGGACGGACACCGAGGGCGAGGACGCGATCCAGCGCGCCTTCCACGGCGCCGGGGACGACTGGCGGCACCGGGCGGCCGAGACGCAGCCGATGGGCAAGCTGGGGCAGGTCGACGAGATCGCCGACTTCGTCGTCTTCCTGCTCTCCGACCGCAGCGGTGTGGTGACCGGTTCGGTGATCGACTGGGACCAGATCGTCTTCGGCGGACTCGACTGACGTCCACCACGTCGACCGTCTCCGCGCCATTCCCCCTTCCTCCACGCTTGTTGGGAGCGACTTCTCATGCGTATCGGCATCCTCGGCCTCGGCCGGATCGGCGCCTTCCACGCCGCCACACTGGCCTCACTCGACGCGGTGGACTCGCTGGTGGTCACCGACCCGGTGGCCGCGGCCGCCGCCGCGGCGGCGGAGCGCTTCGGTGCGACGGCGGTCGACTCACCGCAGGCACTGTTCGCCGCCGGTGTCGACGGTGTGGTGATCGCCGCCGCCACGGACGCCCACCCCGCGCTGATCCTCGCCGCCGTCGCGGCGGGTGTGCCCGTCTTCTGCGAGAAGCCGGTGGCGAGGACGGTCGGGGAGAGCCTGGCGGTGCTCCGCGCGGTGCAGGACAGCGGCATCGAGGTGCACGTCGGTTACAACCGGCGCTTCGACGCGGGCTGTGTCGCCGCGCGCAAGGCGGTGCTGAGCGGCGAACTCGGCGAGCTGCACACCGTACGCTCCACCACCCTGGACCCGGCACCGCCGCCGGAGGCGTACATCGCCGTCTCCGGCGGCATCTTCCGGGACTGCTCGGTGCACGACTTCGACATCGTGCGGTGGGTGACCGGGCGTGAGGTCGTCGAGGTGTACGCGGCCGGCGGCAACCGCGGTGCCGAGTACATCGCGGCCGCGGGCGACGCCGACACCGCCTCGGCGCTCCTCACCCTGGACGACGGCACCCTCGCTCTGGTCTCCAACTCCCGCCACAACGCGCGCGGCCACGACGTGCGCCTGGAACTGCACGGCATGAAGGACAGCATCGCGGTGGGTCTGGAGGACAAGCTGCCCCTGCGGTCCGTCGAACCGGGCGCCACCTTCCCGGCCGGTGCCCCGCACCACTTCTTCATGGACCGCTTCGCGGACGCCTACCGCGCCGAACTCACCGCGTTCACCGAGGTGGTGGCGGGCCGCACGCCCTCCCCCTGCACGGTGTCCGACGCCCTCGAGGCGAGCTGGATCGCCGAGGCCTGCACCCGGTCGCTGGCGGAGCACCGGCCGGTGCGGATCGAGGAGGTGCGTCATGGCATGGCGGAGGTGGGTCGGGCATGAGCGACCCCCCGCGGATCGGGCTCCTGGCCGCGGCCGGGATCACCGAACCGGCGCTGTGTGAAGGCCGGGCTCGCGCCCCGGCCGCGTTCCGTCACCTGCGGACGCGGGGCATCCCCAGACCGATCCAGGAGATGATCTCGCGCTGGATCTCGTTGTTGCCACCGCCGAAGGTGAAGATCACGGCGGAGCGGTAGCCGCGTTCCAGCTCGCCATGCAGCACGGCGCCGGCCGAACCCTCCTTCAGCGCGCCGACGGCCGCCACGATCTCCATGAGCGAGGCGTACGCGTCGCGGCGGGCCTCGGAGCCGTACACCTTGACGGCGGAGGCGTCCTGCGGGGTGAGGGTGCCTTCCTGTACCGCGTTCACCATCTGCCAGTTGAGGAGCTTCATCGCGTCCAGCCTGGTGTGCGTCCGGGCCAGGCCGCGGCGCACCCAGGGCAGGTCGATCACCCGGCGGCCGTCGGCGAGCTTGGTCTCCATGGCCCAGCGCTGCACGTCGTGCAGCGCACGGATCGCCATGGTGCCGTGCGCCGCGAGGGTGACGCGCTCGTGGTTGAGCTGGTTGGTGATCAGCCGCCAGCCCTGGTTCTCCTCACCGACGCGTCGGGAGACGGGGACGCGGATGTTCTCGTAGTAGCTGGCGGTGGTGTCGTGCGAGGCGAGCGTGCGGATGAGGGTGCAGGAGTAGCCGGGGTCGGAGGTCGGCACGAGCAGCATGGTGATGCCCTTGTGCGGCGGGGCGCCCGGGTCGGTGCGCACGGCGAGCCACACCCAGTCGGCCGTGTCGCCGTTGGTGGTCCAGATCTTCTGGCCGTTGACGACGTACTGGTCCCCGTCCCGCACCGCGCGCGTCTTCAGCGACGCCAGGTCCGTGCCCGCGTCCGGTTCGCTGTAGCCGATCGCGAAGTCGATCTCGCCGGAGAGGATCCGCGGCAGGAAGTAGGCCTTCTGCTCGTCCGTGCCGAACCGCATGAGCGTCGGCCCCACCGTGTTGAGCGCCATCAACGGCAGCGGTACGCCCGCCTGCGCGGCCTCGTCGAAGAAGATGAACTGCTCCATGGGCGTCAGTCCGCGCCCGCCGTACTCCTTCGGCCAGCCGACGCCCAGCCAGCCGTCGCTGCCGAGGCGGCGGATGGTGTCGCGGTAGAAGCGCTTCTGCGCCGCCGGGTCGGCGTAGCGGGCGTAGGCGTGGTCCGGCACCAGTTCGGCGAAGTAGCGGCGCAACTCGGTGCGCAACCGCTGCTGCTCGGGCGTGTGGTCGAGATGCACGGCGCCTCCAGGGTCCCCAGGGCGGGTCCGGTCCTGACGGCGCACACCGTAGAACGTGTTTCAGAAATTGGGAATGCCGGTGGAGGCCCCGGTGGACCGGAGTGCCGGTGGACGCCCAGCGGACCGGAATGCCGGTGGACGTCCAGCGGACCAAATGCCGGTGGGCGTCCCGGTGCGTCGGAATGCCGGTGCGCCCGCGCCCGGGTGCTCACCACGTCCCGTCAGCTCAGCGTCGCCATGAAGTCGGTGCAGGCCCGGGCGGCGTCCCGGCAGGCCTGCGCGGCCTCCTTGCCGCCGGGATCCTGGTCGAAGACGTGCGCGCTCTCCAGGCAGACCGCCCGGCACCACTCCACCTGGCCGCGGATGGCGGCCTCGTCCTGCCGGCTGTGCCCGGACAGCGCACGGCAGGTCGCGTCGCAGGCCTCCGCGCACATGATCCCCTTGCGCCGCTGGAACTCCTGATCGTAGGGCCCGTCCGGTTCCGCGAGACTCGCGCGCAGGGCGCAGGCCCGCGCACACTCGGCGCAGGCCTGGGCGCAGGCGAAGCGATCCTCCAGGAAGCGGTAGACCTCCTGCTGGGATGTCGTCGTCACGGGAGTGCGGGTAGCCGTGGGCGCTCGCGCCAAACCCGGCGTTCCGCGGAGGCCCGGCCCGTTTCCGCGGGCTCGGCGAAGGGAACCCGGGGGCTGGATGACGAGCAGGGAGACGGAGGTGGATTCCGTGCCCGGACGACAGGAACTGCCCTCCACGCTGGAACGCTCCCCCGAGGACGCCCAGCGCACCTGGATCGCGGCGCACGACTCGGCGGTGGAGCAGTACGGCGAGGGCGAGCGGGCGCACCGGGTGGCGTACGGCGCGCTCAAGCACACGTTCGAGAAGGTCGGCGACCACTGGGAGCGCAAGGAGGGCGGCCGCAAGGGCCCCTCGGACCCGCGTTCCGCCCGGCCCCGGCAGCAGGGCGGCCGCAGCGGCGAGGGCGTCGACGAGAACGCGTCGAAGGAACACCTCTACGACATCGCCAAGCGCCTCGGCGTCGACGGGCGGTCGAGGATGTCGAAGGCGGAACTGCTGGACGCGATCCGCAAGGCGAACCGTTCGAGGACACGGGCCGCGCGGTCGCGGTGAGCCGGTTCACGGGGGAGGCCAAGGGTACTCGCGCGCCATGAATACCGTATCGATGAATCTTGCCGTCGACGTATACATGATCATCGGGCCGCTGATCGCGGCCGTGCTCGTGGTGGCGCTGCTGCTCGGCGCCTTCTGGATGGGCGTACGCATCTGGCGCCGCGAACCCCCACCGCCGCGCCCGGAGGAGCAGCCCCGGCTGCCGGACGAGGGGCCGGTTGGTGAGGTGCGGGAGAACCGTGAGCCCGAGGAGGTGCCCCGGAGCAGGCACCGTCTGACGCCGCACCGGCTGAAGGCGCACGGCAACGTAGGGTCCCGGACGAGCTCCTCGGAGCAGCGGCCCCGCTGGGACAGGGGCAGCAGCGGCTCGTTCGGCAGCGGCGGGCCGGGCGCCCACCGCTGACCCACGCGAGTCCCTCGCACAGGGAAGCGAGATCCATGGCCGACCCAGGCCACGACACCCTGAGGTACTCCACCGCCGCTCCCGACCGGCCGGGGCGGCCGAAAGGCGACCGCACCCGGTGACGCCGACCCCGGTTGCCTCAGTCCGTGCGCTTCCTCACCTCTCCACCCGTGTGCGAGGCGATGAGGTCCGGGCTGAGGTAGGCGTCGGGCGACTCGAAGTCCTTGAGCGTGGCCGGGCGGCCGGCCTGGAAGCCGATGCGCACGAAGTCATAGCCCGCCAGCGCGTTCAGCGTCCAGTTGGTCAGGGTGCGCAGACGGGCCGGAAACGTGCGCAGGGCTGCCAGGTGGTAACCCCGGGCGACGGCCTGCGCGGGCAGGGCCGTAAGCTCCAGCCCGAGCGGCTTGGACACGGCCTGGATGCCGCCGAGGTCGACGACGAGCCCCAGGTCCCGGTGCCGGTAGTGGGTGAGCGGCGCTCCGCGCAGCGCCGCCGCGACGTTCTTCGCGGCGGTCCAGCCCTGACGCATCGCGTGCTGGGCGGTCGGCGGGCAGATCGCGTCGTCGCCCTTGGCCAGGTCGGGCACCGCGGCCGCGTCCCCCAGGGCGAAGACCCCGTCCAGCCCCGGCACGGTCAGATCCGGCCGGACGATCAGCCGGCCCCGATTGGTCTCGGCGTCCAGCGTGGCGATCAGCGGGCTCGCCGCGACCCCCGCGGTCCAGATCAGGGTGTGACAGGGCAGCTTGCGGCCATCGGTGAGGGTGACGGTGTCCGCCGTGGCCTCGGCGACGGAGACTCCGAGGGAGACCTTCACACCGCGCCGCTTGAGGATGGCGAGGGCCTTCTCGCCCAGCCGCTCACCGAGTTCGGGCATGAGCCGGGGAGCGATGTCCACCAGGTGCCAGTTGATGAGAGCCGGGTCCAGGCCCGGGTAGCGCTTCACGGCTGCGCTGGTGAGGTGGTGCAGATAGGCGGCGGTCTCGGTGCCGGCGTAACCGCCCCCGACGACCACGAACTGCAGCCGGGTCTCCTGCTCGGCCCGGTCGGAGCTCGCCGCCGACAGGTCGAGCTGGGAGATGACGTGGTCGCGGACCCAGGCCGCCTCCGCGAGCGTCTTCATTCCCACGGCGTGCTCGTCCACCCCGGGGATGTCGAACTGCCGCGTGACGCTTCCGGGGGTCAGCACGAGATAGTCGTAGTGCTCGACGGTCGTCTCGCCGTTGATCTTGCGTGCCACCACGGCCTTGGCACCGGGATCGATGCCGACGGCCCCGCCGGGCACGATGACCGTCCGGCGCAGCAGCCGACGCAGCGAGACCGCGACCGACTGGGGGGTGAGGATCCCCGACGCGACATGCGGAAGCAGGGGCAGATAGAGCTGGTGGTCGTAGGGGGTGACGAGCTTCAGCGCCGCCTCGTCGGGCTTGAGGATGCGCTCCAGTTTGCGCGCGGTCTCCATCCCGGCGAATCCGCCACCGACGATCACGATCCGGGGCACGGTCATCACAGGTCCCTCCAGACGGAGACGTCGACGTCTGCAACGCTAGGGAACCCCGCTGGTACCCGCATCCGCGCCCGTGAAACGCTCATTGCTTGAAACCTCAAGAGATGTCATGGACGTCGGCGTCGCGGGAGACCGCGACCGCTGGGCCGACAGGGAGAACCCGTTACGGCGAGGGGCCGCTCCTCCTGCCAGCCCGGCGACGGAGGGGTCGACCCGGGCTCGGTCGCCCCGTCGATCCGCGTCGGTCGACCCGCGTCGGGCGACCTCTCCCGAG
Source organism: Streptomyces sp. TP-A0356 (assembly GCF_001417775.1). GTDB lineage: Bacteria > Actinomycetota > Actinomycetes > Streptomycetales > Streptomycetaceae > Streptomyces. The sequence goes on from NZ_BBZJ01000012.1 coordinate 448,974, forward strand.
CCCGTCCCCGACTCCGGCACGATGGGACATTCCGGGGTGGACAGGCACTCAACCTGTCTGCCCGAGTGGCCCATCACTCCGATTGGCCACCCCTTCGCGGCAGATCTACGGTAGAAAACGCTCTCTGAAACCGTTCTCCAACGACTCAGGAGAGTCATGCCCAACGCCCGGCTGCCCAGGGCCGTGTTCGCCATGGATACGGTGCACCTGCCCCTGCTGTTTCCTGCGCCGCTGATGGCCCGGCTCCGGGAGCTGGCCGACGTCGACGCCACGCTCGTCGTACGGGACGTCACCGACCCGGCGTTCGCTCCCGCGCTGGCCCGGGCGGAGGTGCTGATCACGGGCTGGGGCTGCCCTCACCTGGACGCGGACATCCTGGCCCTGGCCCCGCGGCTGCGTACCGTCCTGCATGCCGCGGGTTCCGTCCGCTCGCTGATCGGCGAGGCGCTGTGGCGGGAGGGGATCACGGTCTCCAGCGCGGTGACCGGCAACGCGCTGCCGGTGGCGGAGTACGCGCTCGCCATGATCCTGCTCGCCGGCAAGGACGCCTTCGGACACCGGGAGCGGTTCCGGCGCACGCACGGACACCCCTCCCCCGCCGAGACCGCGGGCATCGGCAATCTCGGCCGCCGGGTCGGCGTCGTCGGCGCCTCACGCGTGGGTCGCCGACTGCTCGAGTTGCTGCGGCCGTTCGACTTCACGGTCCTCCTCCACGACCCCTACGTGACCCCCGCCGAAGCGAGGGCGCTGGGAGCCGAAGCACTGCCGCTGGACGACCTGTTGCGCCGCAGCGACATCGTCAGCCTGCACGCGCCCCACATCCCGGAGACCCATCATCTGCTCGACCGCGACCGGCTCTCCCTGATCCGGGACGGCGGCGTGCTGATCAACACCTCGCGGGGCGCCCTGGTCGATCACGACGCGCTCACCGACGAGTTGCTCTCGGGCCGTCTGAGCGCGGTCCTGGACGTCACCGAACCCGAACCGCTGCCCGCCGGTTCCCCGCTGTACGGGCTGCCCAACGTCTTCTTGACCCCGCACATCGCGGGCTCGCTCGGCAACGAGCTGGAACGCCTCGGCCGTATCGTCGTGGAGGAGCTGGAGCGCCTGGTCGCGGGCCTGCCCCTGGCCCACCAGGTGCGGCACGCGGACCTGGCCCGTGTCGCGTGACCGGGCCCCGAGCCACCATCCTGACGTGGAGACCCCGCGCCGGGTCGCCGGCCATGGCTTCGACCCGGCGCACTACCAGGATGCGGGCGGCGGGACGCGGATAGCCGTACGGTGCTTGCGGCGTCCCGTAGCGGCCCTGCAGCCCGGGGTGGCTCACTCGGGAGCGGCCGCCGGTCCGGTGCCCCTCGGCCGCCGCGGCAGCGACCACGACGGCCATCCCGGGTCCCCCAACTGTCAGCCCGCAGGGGCGAGTTCGGCTCCGAGCCAGGGTGCCAGCAGGCCGAGGCGGGACAGCGCACCGCTCAGCCACGCGGCCGGGACCGCGATGAACGCGGGGGTCGCGGACGGGAGCGGAGCGGACTCCTCGGGTTCCTTGCCCTCCCCGGCCGCGGAGGGCAGCCATCTCGTGCCCGCCAGACGGCCCGAGAGCGGCTGCAGCGTCGAGTGGAGGAGCGTGGCGGTGGTGATGGCCGTGAGGGCGATGCCCCAGCCGACGGGGCCCAGCGGGGTGGATCCGAAGAAGTGGCTGATGCCCGGGGTCTGAATGATGCCCACGAGCACAGCGGCCGAGCCGACCGTGGCGACGAGCACCCGGCTGTCCGCGCCGCCGCTGGTGAGGGTCTGGGCGAGCTGGGTGCCGACCACGGCGGCCAGCGCCACCGTGCCGGCGCGGCGTTGTGTGCCGGTGAGGCGGGCGGCGGTCCAGGCCAGCCCCGCGCCGAGTGCGGTGGTGAGCCCGCGTTGCAGCATCTCCTGGGTGAGCGCGGTGCCCAGCGACTGGTGGGGTCCTTCCTGCAGCAGCTGTTCGCCCGTGCTCTCGGCCGGGGTGCGTACGGCGATGGCAAGCGCGGGAGCCAGGTCGGTGAGGAGGTTGACCAGCATGATCTGGCGGGCGCTCAGCGGTGAGACGCCGGCCAGCGCGGAGGCGAGCACGCTGAAGGTGACCTCGCCGAGGTTGCCGCCGATCAGGATGGCCAGCGCGGTCCTGACCGAGATCCACATCGCCCGGCCCTCGGTCAGGGCGGTGACGATCGTCTCCAGGCGGTCGTCACCGATGACCAGATCGGCAGCGGCCGTGGCCGCGGGGGTGCCGCGCCGCCCCAGGGCGATGCCGACGTCGGCCAGGCGGATGGCGGGGGCGTCGTTGGCTCCGTCGCCGGTCATCGCCACGACCCGGCCCAGACGCTGGAAGGCCTGGACGATGCGGACCTTGTGGTGCGGTGTGCACCGGGCGATCACATCCACCGTCGGCAGCAGCGCGTCGAGCGCGTCGTCGTCGAGTTCGTCCAACTCCGGTCCCGTGCAGACGGTTTGGTTCGAGTCGCCGGTGACGGAGGCCGCGACGGCTTCGGCGGTGGCAGGGTGGTCCCCGGTGAGCAGGACGGTGTGCACCCCCGCCGCGCGCAGCCGGGCGGTGGCCGGCGCCGCCCCGGGGCGCACCGGATCGGCCAGAACGACGAATCCGACGAACACGAGGTCCCGCACCTCGTCGTCGGTGAGCTCCTCGTCGGTCCGCAAGGTCCGTTCCGCCACGGCGAGGACACGGCGGCCGGCGGCGGCGAGTTCCTCGGTGGCCGTGGTGAGCGCCTTGCGTCCGGCGTCGTCGAGCTCGGTGTCCGCCCCGTCGAGCCGCCTGCGCGTGCAGCGGGCCAGGACGGTCTCCGGGGCGCCCTTGACGCTGAGCAGGGTGGAGTCGAGGGCGCGGCCCGCCGTGGCGTGGTAGGCGCGGGAAGGGCCGAAGGGCAGGGTGTCGGTGCGCCGCCAGCGGGGCGCGCCGCGGTGCACCGCCACCCGTGCCCTGCGGGCCCCCGTGTCCACCGCCCGGTCGGTCTGGTGGGCCATCGGCTCGGACTGCCGGGCGGCGGGGGTGGCGCGCAGCGCGGCGGCCAGGATCTCCTTGTGCGGCAGGTCGAGCCGGTCGACGGGGAGGATACGGTCCCCGTCGCTGACCGCGGCGAGCTGGAGGTTGCCCTCGGTGAGAGTGCCGGTCTTGTCGAAGCACAGCACGTCGGCCCTGCCGAGTGCCTCGATGGTGCGCGGGTTGCGCACCAGCGCGCCGTGCTCCGCCAGGCGGCGAGCGGAGGCCAGTTGGGCCGCATTGACGAGGAACGGCAGTCCCTCGGGGACCGAGGCGACAGCCAGGTTCACCGCCGAGGCCAGGCTCTCGGCCAGCGGGCGCCCGTGCAGCAGCCCGGCCCCGGCCACCGCCGCGGCGGAGGCCGTCGCCACGGGCAGACTGGCCTTGGTCAGCGACGACAACCGCGCCTCGACTCCGGTCACCGGTGCCGCTTCCCGCGCGGTGGCCATGGTGCGCCCGACCTCGGTGGCCGGCCCGGTGGCCACGACCACGGCGACCGCCTCTCCGGCGGAGACGGTGGTGCCCTCGTAGAGCATCGAACGGCGCTCGGTGAGGTGCGAGGCGACGACCGGCGCCGGGTCCTTGGTCACCGGCAGGGACTCGCCGGTCAGCGACGACTCGTCGACCTCCAGGCCCTGGGCCTCCACCAGCCGGCAGTCGGCGGGCACCACGTCCTCGGGCTGGAGCAGGATGACGTCCCCAGGGACCAGGTCCTCCGCGGTGACCAGTCGCTCGCCGCCCCCGCGCCGTACTCGCGCTCCGACCGCGGAGCGGGCGGTCAGCTCGGCGAGCGCGCGCTCCGTACGGACCCGTTGGACGCCGCCGACCAGCGCCGAGGTGGCGGTGATCGAGGCGACGAGAGCGGCGTCCGCCCGGGATCCCACGGCGGCGGCCAGGGCCGCTCCGCCGGCCAGGACCGGGGTCAGTGGGTTGGCCAGCTCCTCGACGAAGGCCGACACCAGGGTGGTACGCGCCGGACCGGCCCCGGCCGGGCCCCTGGCCCGCGTGGCGGCCTCCTCCACGGAGAGTCCGTCGACGCTCGTGCGCAGCCGCTCCAGGACCCGCGAGGGCGGCATCAGATGCCAGGGAACGGTCTCCACCGAGGGGGTGATGGGACGGGAGCACAGCTGCCGGGCGCGCCACACCCCCACCGAGAAGGCGATGCCCCCGGCGGTATTGCACCCGGCCTGCCCGCGCGAGCACGCCTGGGCGGCTGGTGCCCGCATCGCCGCGACCGCGCCGATACCGCTGCCACTCGCGGCCACTACCGCGCAGTCCCGGTCGACCTGGCGAGCCACGCCGATGCCGGTGAGGATCAGCGCGACCGAGTCGAGGTCGGTGCCGACGAGCAGGTGTGCGCCCCAGGCGGGCGGCTCCCCTTCGCGCTGGACACCGATGCCGCAGTCCGACGCCCCCAGTGCACGGCGGTTCCCGGACACCAGCAGCACCACCGCACCGTCCGCCTGCAACTCGCGCACCGACGCCACCAGATGACCGCCCGAGGGCACCATCGCGTCGACGAAGCCGAGCGCCGGGTTGGGCTGGTCACTGGCGAGCACCACACGGATCCCCGAGCGGCGGGCGGCCGCCGCCAGGGCCTGCGCACCCGGCAGCGTCTGCATCGCCACCCCCGCCACGGCCATCAGGCGCTGCCGGAAGGCCAGGCCCAGCACCAGTTCGCTGCCCCGGCCGCGCAGCCGGTCGGCGGCGGGCTGCCCGGTGCCGCCCGTCAGGTCCAGCTCCTCCAGCGGGCCGAGGGCCCAGCCTTCGCCGTCGCGGTGGACCTCTGCGGGCACGGCCGGGTCGAACAGGGCGAAGAGCCGGTCGGAGACCTGCTCGGGCTCGGCGCCGCCGGACAGCACCAGGTCGGTCAGTTCGTACCGGCCGCTGCGCAGGGCGTCGAAGTCCAACAGCACCGTGTTCACCTGGCCCAGGCGGCGCAGCACGCTGCGGTCCATGGCCACGACGCCGCGCAGGGCGAGGAACCGGCCGAGGGTGGTGGCGAAGCCCTCCCGCCCGGCCTCCGGCGCCTTCGGCATGCTGGACAGGGCCACCGCCAGTGCCCGCCGCGGCCCCGCGTACGGCGCGGTCAGGGCGCCGACGGCGGCGCCGATTCCCATGGCCCGTTCGGCGTAGCGCGCCGCCACGTCCTGACGCACTGCGGGCCGTTCCACCACGACCGGCTCGGCCTGAGCGTCCTGCGGTCCCGGCACCAGTCGCGGCTCTGCCTCGGCCCACGCCTTGAGGGCCGCGTTCGCCTCCCGCAACTGCGCCACGCGCTGCGCGACATCGAGGACCAGCCCTCCCCCACGCGTGGCCACGCCCTGGACGATCGCATTGAGGACTGGAATGACAGATTCCGATTTCCCGTGTTCGTTGAGGCCCGACGTCACCAGCCTGCGCAGCCGCGGGTGGCACTGAATGGCCGAGGCCAGCGCCCCGACCTCGGCCGGCAGCGGAGTCCACGGCGACAGGCGGGTGGCCACCGTCAGCAGCAGTCCCACGACGTCCGCCGCCAGGACCGGAAGTGTCGGCCGTCTGCTCGGCCCCTCACACGGATGGTGCGGCGCGGGGCACCACTCGTCGAACGTCCCCGGCTCGGCTGTGGCGGCGGCCCCATGGGCCTCCGCGTGGGCGACGATCCGGATCAGCTCCTGCTGTGGCGGGGGCGGCGAGGCCAGTTCCACGACGACCCGCTCCGCTGGGGCGTTCACTCGCGCCCACTGCACGCCGGGGTGCTCCTCAAGCGCACGCTCCACGATCCGGCCCACCCACATGCCGCGCGGGCCCTGCACGCCCCGGACCTCGATATGGCAACGCCCCGGGCGGGACCAGACATCCCGCCGCTCCAGGCCGAGCATCTTGACGGCCGCGTCCGCGACTCCGCGCGCACCGCTGGTCATCCGGGCCGTGATCGCCGCCGACAACTGCAGGCGTACGTCCGACAGCACCAACATCCGTGTGCCACCTCCAGAGCAGGCCGGTCCCTCGTCCGATCATCACCTGCCGGGACACACCCCGCCCGGTGTGCTGATCCGAACGGTTACCCGGCTCGCAGGTCCGCGGCCCCGCAGGTAGCTTTCTCCTCGTTGGGGGGCGAAGTCCCGGACCACGAAACGGATGTGAACCGTGACCACGCCGAAGACCGCCGGGCAGGGCCCGGCCACGAGAAGCACGAAGGCGTCGCACCCGGCCTCCACGGCGAAGGCGTCGCACCCGGCCTCCACGGCGAAGGCGACGCAGCGGCCCGCCGACACACCGGCCGCGCAATCGCCGGGGAAGAGTCCCGCCGCCTCGGGCGGGCGCACGATCACCATCACCGTTCCGCCACTGGGCGACGCGGTCAGCAAGGCGGTCGACCTCGTGGCGCTCCCCGTGGCCACCGCCCGCCGCGTACTGCCCGCCAAGGGCGGGCTGCTCCTGTACGCGGGCCTCGGCGCGCTTGCGGTCGCTGGCGCCCTCGAGTGGCCGTTGGCCGTGGGTGTCGGCATCGGCTACGCCGTCCTCCGTCGCAACGGCCCGCCGGCGCCCACCACCTCCCGGTGAGGTCCTCGGCCGGGGCACCCGTGTTCGCCGGGCGACCCGCAACGGTGCGCTGCGGAAGGCATGAGCTCCTGGCGGCGACGCCTTACCGGCCTCGCGCGCTCGTGGCGGTCGAACCACGTACCGCTGCTGATCTCGGCGGTGCTCATCGCCCTCGTCACGGTCTCGGACATCGTGGCCCCGGCCGACATGGTCCTCGGCCCCCTGCTGGTGATCGCGCCCGCGCTCACCGCGTGGTTCGATGGCCCGTTGACGACCGGCGCCGTCGGGGGCTTGGTCGTGGCGGCCCAGGCGTCAGCCGGCCCAGGTGACGTGCGGGGCAAGGGCCTGCCCGCCATCGGTGAGGCCGCCCTGCTGCTCGGGGCCTTCCGCGAGGCTGCCCACGAACACGGCGCCCTGCCCCAACTCGCCGCCGCCCCTGGAGCGGAGCATGGCCCGCTACCTCGCCGACTTCGAGCCCGAGAGCGAAGCGGGGGAACGCTTAGTCACCGCTCTCCTGCTGCGCGACCTGCTCATGCACACGGACCGACGGCTCGTCGACGACGTCGCCCTGGTCGCCATTCGCCGCGCGCGACCACCCGGCCTCGGCCACCTCCTCGGGCGGCCCTGATCCCCACGGCACGCGCGTCCGCACGACGGCGCGCGGGACTCGTACCCGCCCTCGACGCCCGCCGGCCCTCGGTCGACCAGGCCGGGGCACCGATGCGACGGCGGAGACGGTGACCGGCGCGGGATGTCCAATCGCGCGATGCGACGGCGCAGTTCTCGGGGACCGATGGGCAGCCCGGTGGCGGTCGTCATCACCAGGTGGGGACGCGGCCGAGCCGAGCGGACCTGCGACTCGTACGCACCCGAGAACGTCGACACACGTGACCATCGCCGCCCGAACACCGATACTGCCGGGAGTGGCCCACCGCACACGGACCGCCGAGACCGAATACCGTCCTCACCCCTCCGGCCAGGCAGGGCACGGGTCGGAGGCTCAGCTGCCAGGCTCAGCAGGAGGCTCCCATGAAGATGTTGATCAACGTCCCGGAAACGGTGGTCACGGACGCGCTGCGGGGCATGGCGGCCGCGCATCCGGAGCTGATCATCGATGTGGAGAACCGGGTGATCGTACGGCGTGATGCCCCGGTCGCCGGACAGGTGGGACTCCTCTCCGGCGGCGGCTCCGGCCACGAGCCGCTGCACGGCGGCTTCGTCGGCCCGGGCATGCTGTCGGCGGCCTGCCCCGGCGAGGTGTTCACCTCACCGGTGCCGGACCAGATGGTGCGCGCGGCGGCGGCCGTGGACAGCGGCGAGGGCGTGCTGTTCATCGTGAAGAACTACACCGGTGACGTGCTGAACTTCGACATGGCGGCCGAGCTCGCCGAGGACGAGGGCATCCAGGTGGCGAAGGTCCTGGTCAACGATGACGTCGCCGTCACCGACAGCCTCTACACGGCAGGCCGACGCGGCACCGGCGCCACCCTGTTCGTGGAGAAGATCGCCGGCGCGGCGGCGGAGGAGGGACAGCCGCTGGAGCGTGTGCAGTCCGTCGCCCGGCAGGTCAACGAGAACTCCCGCAGCTTCGGTGTCGCCCTCAGTGCCTGCACCACGCCCTCCAAGGGCACCCCCACCTTCGATCTGCCGCCGGGTGAGCTGGAGTTGGGCATCGGCATCCACGGAGAGCCGGGGCGCGAGCGGCGCCCGATGATGACCGCACGCGAGATCGCCGACTTCTCGGTGCACGCCGTCCTGGAGGACCTGCAGCCGCGCAATCCCGTGCTGGTCCTGGTCAACGGGATGGGCGCCACCCCGCTCCTCGAACTGTACGGCTACAACGCGGAAGTGCAGCGGGTGCTGGCCGAGCGCGGTGTCCCCGTGGCCCGCACCCTGGTCGGCAACTACGTCACCTCCCTCGACATGGCCGGCGCATCGGTCACCCTGTGCCAGATCGACGAGGAACTGCTGCGTCTGTGGGACGCGCCGGTCAGTACACCGGCGCTGCGCTGGGGCAGGTGAGTGAGGTCAACGTCCGTACCACGCAAGGAGATCCAGTGCTCGACGCCGAGTTCTTCCGCCGTTGGATGACGGCGGCAGCCACGTCCGTCGACCGCGAGGCGGAGCGGCTGACCGCGCTCGACTCGCCGATCGGCGACGCCGACCACGGCAGCAATCTGCAACGCGGGTTCCGCGCGGTCACGGCCGCGCTGGAGAAGGAGGCGCCGGACACGCCCGGCGCGGTTCTCCAGTTGGCGGGCCGGCAACTGATCTCGACGGTCGGCGGGGCGTCCGGTCCGCTGTACGGCACGCTGCTGCGCCGTACCGGCAAGGCGCTCGGTGAGGTGGCCGAGGTCACCGAGGAGCAGCTGACGGACGCGCTGCGGGCGGGTGTGGACGGGGTCATGGCGCTGGGCGGAGCCGCGCCCGGCGACAAGACCATGATCGACGCCCTGGTGCCCGCGGTGGACGCGATGGGCACCTCGTTCCGGGCGGCGAGCACCGCCGCCGAGGAGGGCGCCGTCGCCACGACGCCGTTGCAGGCCCGCAAGGGCCGGGCGAGCTATCTGGGCGAGCGCAGCATCGGGCACCAGGACCCCGGCGCCACCTCCTCGGCCCTGCTGATCGCCGCACTCGTGGAGGCCGCCGATGAGTGACACCGGGGAGAAGCTGGTCGGCATCGTGCTCGTCTCGCACAGCGCCGCCGTCGCGGAGTCGGTCGCCGAACTGGCGAAGAAGCTGGCGGGCGGCGGTGCGGCCGTGCCCGTCGCCCCCGCGGGCGGCACGGTCGACGGCGGGTTCGGTACGAGCTCCGAACTGGTCTCCGCGGCGGCCGCCGCCGTGGACCGGGGAGCGGGGGTCGCCGTGCTCATGGACCTGGGCAGCGCGGTCCTCACGGTGAAGGCGCTGCTCGCGGAGGGCGACGAGCTTCCGGAGAACACCCGGTTGGTCGACGCTCCCTTCGTCGAGGGCGCGGTCGCCGCGGTGGTCACGGCCTCGACGGGCGCGGACCTGGCGGCGGTGGAGGCGGCGGCCACGGAGGCGTACGCGTACCGGAAGCAGTGACGGCACTGTTCCCGAAGCCGCTGCCGCCGCGCATGGGAGAGGGGCTGGACGGAAGACGGGATCGTCGTGCGGTCGGGGGGCCGGAGCCGCATCGGGCCCCGGCCCCTCGACGACATTCGCCGGCGCGGGATCAGCGACGACAGCGGACCGCGCCGTCGGCGCGAACTACCCTGGAGGACAGTCGAGTTCACGCCGCGTCGGGTACCAGCATACGTAGCCGGGGCGCGCACCGTCGAACACCACCCCCCTCTTGATGTGAGCGCGCCAGCCATGGGATACAGGTACAGACCAATCCCGTGGAGGGGGGCAGGCCGTGCGACGCGTTCCCGTGCCGGTGATCTGCGGTTCGGTCCTGCTCCTGGCCGCCTGCGCCGGGGGCGGCCAGAACGCCGGCGGAGGCGGACGGCTGCCGCCCGCCCCCACGGGACTGACCGCCGTGGCGGGCAGCGCGACAAGCGTGCACGTGATGTGGAACCGCGCCTCCGGCGGTCCGGACGTCACCGTCTACGAGGTATATCGCGGCACCACCAGGGTCAGGGAGGTGCCGGGTGCCGAACACATGGTGGACGTCACCCGGCTGGAGCCCTCCACGACCTACGTCTTCACGGTCCGGGCCCGCGGTGCCGACGGCACCCTCGGTCCGGCGAGCGGGGAGATCCGCGCCACCACTCCGGCCGCCGCCCCCGCCGACGAGCGGGCCCCCTCCCGACCCGGGCGGCCGAGCGGGAGGCCCGTCGGGAGCCGTGCGGTCCAGCTGGCCTGGGCGCGGTCGACGGACGACCGGGGCGTGGCGTCGTACGACATCTACCAGGGCGGCGCGAAGATCCACAGTGTGGGCGGCGGGCAGACGGCGGCCGTGGTCACCGGGCTCCGGCCGGGAACCCGATACGCGTTCACCGTCCGGGCCCGGGACGCGGCGGGCAATCTCTCGGCCGCGAGCGATGTGGTGCGGCTGACCACCGCGTCCGGCTCGGACGACGGGAGGGCAACCGCGCCGACCCGGTTCCGTGCGACGGCACACCGCGCCGACGGGGCGTACTACCTGGACCTGTCGTGGGTGCCGCCGGAGGCCGACGGAGTCATCACCGAGTATCAGATCGACCTGGACGGACAGCCGGCCACCTCGCTCGTCTGGGGCGGCGAGGTCCCGCGCGGCACGGCCACCTACAGCTTCTACGTCGGCCGGGACGCCGGGATCACGCACCGGGTACGGCTCCGCGCAAGGCTGCCGGACGGCACATGGGGCGGATTCTCGGCGGAGCGGACGGTGACCACGGGCCGTTAGTCATGGTCGGCGGGCAGTTCCCCGAACTCGCCCAGGGCGTGGGTCAGCCACCCGATCCAGAAGGTCTCCAAGTCGATACCGGCCCGCAGCACGAGGTGCTGGATGCGGTCCTGCGCCGAGTCCCTGCCGGGTCCGAAGTCGCGCCTCTCGATCTCCTGGTACTCGGCCAACTGCCGTTCGTGCAGGGCGAGATGGTGGCGCAGATCCGCCTCGATGCCGTCGGTGCCGACGACCGCCGCGGCACGCAGTCGCAGCAGCAGGGCGTCCCGCGCGGGCTTGGGGTCCTGGGACGCGGCCGTCCAGCGGGCCAGCTCGGCGCGGCCCGCCGGCAGGACCTCGTACGACTTCTTCTGCCCGCGGGCGGGGTGCTCGGTGGGCAGGGCACGGATCAGGCCGTCGCTCTCGAGCCGTCCCAGCTCCCGGTAGATCTGCTGGTGGGTCGCCGACCAGAAGTAGCCGATCGACCTGTCGAACCGACGGGTCAGTTCGAGCCCCGACGAAGGCTTCTCCAGCAGGGCGGTCAGGATCGCGTGCGGGAGTGACATGAGGCCATCCTAGGGAGGCGGCGTACGGCTCCTACAGCCCCGCGGCCAGCTCCGTGCCCTGCTGGATCGCGCGCTTGGCGTCCAGCTCGGCCGCCACGTCGGCGCCGCCGATGAGGTGCGGCGCCCGGCCCGCGGCCACCAGCTCCTCGTACAGGTCGCGGCGCGGCTCCTGGCCGGTGCACAGGACGATCGTGTCGACCTCCAGGACCCGGCTCTCGCCGTCCACGGTGATGTGGAGCCCCGCGTCGTCGATCCCGTCGTAGCGGACGCCCGGGATCATGGTGACCCCGCGGTGCTTCAGCTCCGTGCGGTGGATCCAGCCGGTGGTCTTGCCGAGCCCCGCGCCGACCTTCGACGTCTTGCGCTGGAGGAGGTGGACGGTGCGCGGCGGCGCGGGCCGCTCGGGCGCGGCGAGGCCGCCGGGGGCGCGGTAGTCCATGTCGACGCCCCAGTGACGGAAGTACGTCGCCGGGTCCTCGCTCGCCTTGTCGCCGCCGTCGGTGAGGTATGCGGCGACATCGAAGCCGATGCCGCCGGCGCCGAGGACGGCGACGCGTTCACCGACGGGCGCGCCCCCGCGCAGCACGTCGAGATACCCGAGGACGCTGGGGTGGTCGGCACCGGGGATCTCGGGGGTGCGCGGGGTGACACCGGTCGCGACGACGATCTCGTCGTATCCGGCGAGGTCGTCGGCCGCGACGGGGGTGTCCAACCGGACGTCCACGCGGTGCAGTTGGAGCTGGGCGCGGAAGTAGCGCAGCGTCTCGTCGAACTCCTGCTTGCCGGGGACCTTGCGCGCGACGTTGAGCTGGCCGCCGATCTCGCTCGCGGCGTCGTAGAGCGTGACGTCGTGCCCGCGCTCGGCGGCGGAGACGGCACAGGCGAGTCCGGCGGGCCCGGCACCGACCACGGCGACCTTCTTGCGCAAGCGGGTCGGCGACAGGACCAGCTCGGTCTCATGGCAGGCGCGCGGGTTGACCAGGCAGGAAGTGATCTTCCCGCTGAAGGTGTGGTCGAGGCAGGCCTGGTTGCAGCCGATGCAGGTGTTGATGGTCTCCGGGCGGTCCGCCGCGGCCTTTGCGACGAAGTCGGGGTCGGCGAGCATCGGGCGGGCCAGGGAGACCATGTCGGCGTGCCCCTCGGCGAGCAACTGCTCGGCGAGTTCCGGGGTGTTGATGCGGTTGGTCGTCACGAGCGGAACCGACACCTCGCCCATGAGCTTCTTGGTCACCCAGGTGTACGCGCCGCGGGGCACGGAGGTGGCGATGGTGGGGATCCGGGCCTCGTGCCAGCCGATGCCGGTGTTGATGATGGTCGCTCCGGCGGCCTCGACCGCCTGGGCGAGCGTGACGACCTCGTCGAGGGACGAGCCGCCGGGGACGAGGTCGAGCATGGAGAGCCGGTAGATGATGATGAAGTCCTCGCCGACCGCCTCGCGGACACGGCGCACGGTCTCGACCGGGAAGCGCATCCGGTTCTCGTACGAGCCGCCCCAGCGGTCCTCGCGCCGGTTGGTCTGCGTGGCGATGAACTCGTTGACGAGGTAGCCCTCGGAGCCCATGATCTCGACGCCGTCGTACCCGGCCCGGCGGGCCAGCCGGGCGGCGCGCGCGTAGTCGTCGATCGTCTGCTCGACCTCGGCGTCGGTGAGCGCGTGCGGCACGTACGGGCTGATCGGGGCCTGGAGAGCGCTCGGCGCGACAAGGTCCTGGTGGTAGGCGTACCGGCCGAAGTGGAGGATCTGCATCGCGATCCTGCCACCCTCCCGGTGCACGGCCCCGGTGACGACGGAGTGCTGTTCGGCCTCCGCCTCGGTGGTGAGCTTGGCGCCGCCCTCATAGGGGCGCCCGGCCTCGTTGGGCGCGATGCCGCCGGTGACGATGAGGCCCACTCCCCCGCGCGCCCGGGCCGCGTAGAAGGCGGCCATGCGCTCGAAGCCGCGCTCCGCCTCCTCCAGGCCCACGTGCATCGAGCCCATGAGCACGCGGTTGGGCAGCGTGGTGAAGCCCAGGTCGAGCGGGGTCAGCAGATGCGGGTAGCGGCTCATCGGGCCCTCCGTACGGCGTGTCGTGCGTCTGTTGTAGACGACGACACCTCGATTGTGCAACTAGTTGCACAATCGGAAGCGGGCCGGAGCGGCCGGCGGGTACGGGAGACGGTCCCGGGGACGCCGCCGAGCACACCCGCGGCGAACGGGACTCGTCCGTCCTGGGCGCCGACGCCTGGGCCCGGGCGGCCGCGGTCGGGGCCCCCTCCTCGCCGTCGACGGCGGCATCGACGCGGCCGGTCACATCGGCATGGCGGAACGGCCGGCAGGCACCGTGGTGCACGGCCGGCCCACGGTCGTCGAAGGAACCGCGCACTACCCCGGCAGGGAGCTGCCCGGCGCCTTCGACGCGATCGTGCGGGACTTCCTGGGCTGGCTGGAGCCCTGACGCCGGGTGCCTATCAGGACGTTGGCGTACAGCTCCGCCGAGACCGCGAGCCGGACGTCGAGTCCGCCCTGTCCGAACGCCTCCACGGCGAGGGCGACCTGGCGTTCGCTCGTCTCGACGAGCAGCAGGCCGCCGGGGGCCAGCCATCGGGGCGCCTCGGCGGTGACCCGGCGCAGGACGTCCAGGCCGTCGGGGCCCCCGTCGAGGGCGACGAGGGGCTCGTGGTCACGGGCCTCGGACGGCAGCAGCGCGACCTGGTCCGTGGGGACGTAGGGGACATTGGCGGCCAGGATGTCGACGCGGCCGCGCAGGTCCTCCGGGAGGGCGTCGAACAGGTCGCCCTCGTGGACCCGCCCGCCGTACGCGGCGAGATTGCGGCGGGCACAGCGCACGGCAGCCGGATCGATGTCGGCGGCATGGACTTCCGGGCCCCTGAGCCCGGCCGCCAGGGCGGCGCCGACCGCGCCCGAGCCGCAGCACAGGTCCACGACGAGGGAGGCGTTCCGGCCGAGGGCGAGGGCCTGTTCGACGAGGAACTCGGTGCGGCGGCGGGGCACGAAGACACCGGGAGCCACGGTGACGCGCAGTCCGTGGAACTCGGCCCAGCCCAGGACCTGTTCGAGGGGCAGCCCGGCGACGCGGCGGTCGACCATGCCGACGGCCTCTTCCGGCGTGCGGGCGGTGGAGAGGATCAACTCCGCCTCGTCCTCGGCGAAGACGCAGCCGGCGGCACGAAGCGTGGAGGCGACACTGGAGAGCTGGAGTGGTGGCATGGAGCCGAGGAGCCTTCCGGTAGACCGAAGGGCGCCCTCGCGGTCACCTGGCGGCGGCGACCGCGCTGTCCTGAGGTGAGAGCACCCGATCCGACACTGCGAGAATGGGTCTCACCTCCTCGGCCACGACCCGGCAGGGACGATCCCCGGCCGGCACGGTCACCTTAGCAGGAGCGGTCAGACACCGACCGTCTCCTCCACCTCTTCCTCGGCCGCTTCGGCCTCCTGGAGGGGCCGCGGCTCGGCTGCGGCCGCGCGGGCACGCCCGCGTTCCACGGCTCCCGCCACCGCGGTGACCGCGAGACCTCCCAGCAGCCAGGCGGCCAGCGTCCGGACGTCGCCCGCGAGTCCGTCGCTCCCGAAGTACAGCAGGCTCCGGATGCCCTCGACGAATCCCGCGCCGTTCCAGAAGGCGTGCAGGGCGCCGAAGAAGCCGTTCTGCAGCTCGGGCCGGAACAGACCGCCGGAGCTGGTGAAGTTGAGCATCACGAACAGCACCATCATCGCGAGGGTCGTCCAGCGCTTGAGGAAGGTGTGCAGACCGACGCCGACGAAGAGGACGCCCGCCGAGTAGAGCCAGCTCATCCCCCACAGGGTCGCCAGGTCGTGGTGGGCGAGGTGGAAGACGGGCCCGGCGAGCAGGGTGCCGATGACGCCGACGACACCGGAGACCCCGACGGCGAGCAGCGCCCGTACGCGCATGGGCAGCGCACCGCCCGCGGCGCCGAGCGCGGCGACGGACGCGTACGAGCCGATACTCACCGCGATCCGCAGGAAGAACAGCCCCTGGCCCGTGGGGTCGTCGCCGACCGGCGGGGCCACGTCGGTGACCTTCAGCGGCACGTCCTGCCGGTATACGACGGGCGTGAAGACCTTCTCGACGGCCGTGGCTCCCGTGTCCGACGCGGCCGTGGCGACGACGAGTTCGGGCGTCCTGGCGCTCGGGACGTACGCGCCCGTGATGTCCCGGGACCTGAGCAGACCGACCGCCTCGGAGCGGGTGGCGACGGTACGGACGTCGAGCTTGTCGCCCGCCCGGTCCTTGACCGTCTGCGCGAACACCTTCACCTCGGGTCCGGCGCCGACCACGGCGACGGGCAGATGGTTCGGCTCGGGCGTCACGAAGGCGCCCATATAGGCGAGCCCCATACCAAGGCACATCAACAGCGGGGTGACCAGGTGTGTCAGCACATGGCGCAGTGCCGGCGAGCGCAGGACGGCGAGCACACCGGCCGGGCTCCCGGCGGCCCGGTGGATCTCGGGGCCACCGGCCCGGCGACTGGCTGACATCGAGGGGACCTCCAAATGGTTGGCTAATACAACTCTCACTTCAAGTTGTACTATACAACCAGAGCGGCGAGGGAGGTCCCGTGAAGGCAGCCGAGGGGTTCGACGAGACCGTTGTCACAGAGCACGATGCCGCCGCGTCCGTGGGCGACGCGGCCCTGGAGACCATTCAGCGCGAGATGACGGCGTTCGCCCGCCGCGCCCGGGCCTCGGCCGGACGCATGCATCCGGAGCTGTCCCTGGTCTCGTACACGCTGCTCAGCCATCTGGAGGAGAGCGGCGGCTGCCGTGCGACCGACCTGGCCACGCACTACGCGCTGGACAAGTCCACGGTCAGCCGGCAGGTCGCCGCGCTGGAGCGGGCCGGGCTGATCGAGCGGCGGCTCGACCCCGACGACCACCGGGTCCAGGTACTGCATCCGACCGAGGCGGGCACGCGCATCCTCGCCCAGGTCACCGAGAGCCGCCGGGAGGCGTTCCGGGAGCGGCTCGCGGACTGGCCGGAGCAGGACCTGGAACGGTTCGCGGCCTACCTGCTGCGGTACAACGCGACGGCGACCGGCCCGCCGGCCGGTCGGTCGGACGCGCCGGACGACTGACGCGTGTTCGGCGCCCGGCGGTTCCCGGGGCAGCTCGTCCCGGCGGCGGGCGGGCGCCGACACCCTCCTCCCTCCAGGGCACGCCCCTTGCCGGACGCCCCTCGATGTGGTGCCTCAGATCCCCACGGCCTGCTCGTCCGCCAACGGCTCCGGAATCCTCGCCGAGAGGAACTTCGTGGTGCGGCGCAGCCGGAAGCCGAGGGACTCATAGAGCCGGATGGCGTTGGTGTTGCCCGCCCCGGTGTGCAGGAACGGAGTCTCGCCGCGCTCCCGGATACCGTGCGCGACCGCCAGGATCAGCCGGGTGGCCAGCCCCTGGCCCCGGAAGGCCGGGTCGGTGCACACGGCGCTGATCTCGGTCCAGCCCGGCGGGTGCAGCCGCTCGCCCGCCATGGCGACCAGGGCGCCGCCCCGGCGGATGCCCAGGTAGGTGCCCAGTTCGATGGTGCGCGGCAGGAACGGCCCGGGCTGGGTGCGTTCCACCAGGTCCAGCATCTCGGGCACGTCGGCCGGGGTGAGCCGTACGGCTTCCGGATCGGGCGCCGCGGCGATCCCGTCGTCGACGAGCTGCACGCCGTCGAGGGCGAAAGTGATCTCCCAGCCGTCCGGGACCTCCCCGCGGAAGCCGGGCAGCGGGGCCTCGGCGCCCGGGCCCGCGAGCGCCGCGAGGTCGGCCCAGTCGCCGGCGTCGGGCTCGTCGGGCAGGCCGACCCACGGCGAGACGTCCAGGGGGTAGCGCAGGACACGGCCCCGGCGCTCGGCGAAGTGGGCGTGGGGGCCGGTCAGCGAGGCGAGCGCCGGGTTGTCGAGGACGTGCCGGGTGCCGCTCATGCGCCGACCTCGATCACGATCTTGCCGCGGGTGTGGCCGTCCTCGACCGCGCGGAGGGCTTCATCGGCCCGCTCCAGCGGGAAGGTCCGGGTGACGTACGGGTTCAGGTCGCCGCGCCGAACCAGTTGCGCAACCTCGTCGAGCACGGCCGCGGTGCGGGCCCGGACGACGCGCGCGCCGCCCAGCCGCTCGACCTCCTGGGCCAGTGCCCCCGCGGTGATCAGCCGCGTGCGATCGGTCAGCAAGGTCGCCGCCTCCTCCAGCGCGTCACCGCCGACGAGGTCGTAGACGCCGTCGACGCCGTCCGGGGTGGCCGCCCGCACCCGGGCGGCGAGGTCCGGGCCCGACGGCACGTGCACCGCGCCGAGCTGCTCGACGAAGTCCTTCTTGCCCTCGCTCGCCGTTCCGACGACGCGCAGCCCGAAGGCGCGCGCGATCTGCACCGCGGCCACACCGACACCTCCGCCGGCACCCGTGACCAGCAGGGTCGCGCCGGCGGGCAGGCCGAGACCGCGGATCCCGTCGTAGGCGGTGGCCGCAGCGACCGGCAGCACCGCGGCGTCCGTGAGGGACAGCCCGTCCGGCACGTGCGCGGTCACCGTCGCCGGCAGCAGCGCGTACTCGGCGTAGCCGCCGCCCACGGTGTTGCCGAAGACGGCGTCCCCGACGGCGAAGCCGCTCACCCCCTCGCCGACCTCCTCGACGAGGCCCGCGGCCTCGCTGCCGAACACCACGGGGAAGGCGGGCGTGCCCGGGTCGCCGGGGCGCCGGTAGCCCGAGCGCAGCTTCCAGTCGACCGGGTTCACGCCCGCGGCGCGCACCGCGACGAGGACCTGTCCGGGGCCGGGGCTCGGCCGCTCCACCTCGACGAACGCCTCGGTCTCCGGGCCGCCGTGGCGGGTGTATGCGTACGCCTTGGGCATGTCCTGTTCTCACTCTCCTTCTTCGCGGGCGCCGGACCACCGGTCGCAGGAGCCACCGGTACCGGCCACTACCGGCAAGGGAGATCGTCGGGCGGCTATTCCCGGGCCGCCGGAGAGTTCATACGCCCGCAATGATCGCGGCCCCGACGGGCGGAGGCACGGCCGGCGGACGCGTACGGTTGGATGCGCACGCATTGAACCCGCTCGACACCGGCGGTCCGACCGGACGGCCTGGAGGCACCACCCGCCATGAACGTCACCCGAGGCTTCACCGGGCGCCCGCGCGTCCCCGACCCCGGGCTGCCGCCCGGACAGTACGACGCGGGAGACGACTGGCCCGTCCTGTCCGCCGAGGTCACCCCCGATCTGGCGGCCGCGGACTGGACCTTCCGGATCGACGGTCTGGTGGCCGAGCCGCGCACCTGGAGCTGGGCGGACGTGCACGCGCTGCCGGCCTCCGCGTACGAGGGCGACATCCACTGCGTGACCAGCTGGTCGAAGTTCGGCGTGCGGTTCGGGGGCGTGTCCCTGGACACGCTCCTGGGCCTCGTACGGCCCGAGGCGACGGCGACGCACGCGGTCGCGTACTCCCACACGGGGTACACCACGAACCTCCCGCTGGCGGACCTCACCGGCGGACGCGCCTGGATCGCGTTCGAGTACGACGGGGGGCCGCTGCCCGCCGAGCACGGCGGTCCCGCGCGGCTGCTCGTGCCGCACCTGTACTTCTGGAAGAGCGCCAAGTGGATCGCGGGACTCAGGATCCTCGACCACGACGAGCCGGGGTTCTGGGAGCAGAACGGCTATCACGCGCGGGGCAACCCGTGGGAGGAGCAGCGCTACTCCGGTGACTGAGACGACGGCGACCGATACGGGGACCCATACGGCGACCGATATGACGACCACACCGACGCCGCGGACCACGGGGACGCAAGCCACGGGGACGCAGGCCGCGGGAACGGAGAGGACCGGGGCGCCCGGCACCTTCGCGCCGCCCACGCGCTTCGCCGTGCCCGGGCGGATCGCGGTGAGCAACCGGATGGCCACCGCGTGGCAGACCGCGACACTGACCGGCATCCGCCGGGAGACGCCACGGGCCGCGACCTTCCGCTTCGCGGTGCCCGGCTGGGCGGGACATCTGCCCGGGCAGCACCTGATGCTGCGGCTGACCGCGCGGGACGGGTACGTGGCGCAGCGGCACTACTCCATCGCCTCGCCCCCCGACGACACCGGCCATATCGAGCTGACCCTGGACCACGTCGAGGGCGGCGAGGTGTCGGGCTGGTTCCACACCGTGGCCGAGCCGGGGGACCAGGTGGCGGTGCGGGGCCCGCTGAGCGGCTTCTTCGCCTGGCCCGGCGACCGGCCCGCGCTGCTGATCGGCGCGGGCTCGGGGGTCGTCCCGCTGATGTCGATGGTGCGTCACCACCGGGCCCGGGACCTGGAGGTGCCACTGCGGCTGCTGGTCTCTGCGCGCGGGCCCCGGGAGCTGATCTACGCGGACGAGTACGGCGCCGAGACCACGACCGTCTTCACCCGCAGCGCGCCCGAGGGCGTGCCCGTGGGCCGTATGACGGCGGATCATGTGGCGCCACTCCTGGTCGAGGCGCCGCCCGGTGGGTGGGAAGCCTATGTGTGCGGCTCCAACGGGTTCGCGGAGCACGCCTCGCGGCTGCTTGTCGAGGCAGGGCAGCCGGTGGACCGTATCCGGATCGAACGCTTCGGCTGACCGGAGCGCGCTCGAGCGCGGCCGCCCGGATCCGGCGGCCCGGCGACGGATGGCCGGTCCTCGTCCCACCGGGGCGAGGCCCAGGTTTCGGGGCCATATGGCCGGGAACTTCGCCCGAGAGGAGAATGGGCACAGAGAGCCGTTGGGTGTCGGATGCGTGCCGTGCCAGGTCAGCACAGGTCCCTGAGCGGCCGTCCGCCGGCCCGTGGTCGGCGAGCACGGTCCCTCGGGCATGACCCGGTCCCGGATGCGGGTCGCATCCGGACCACCGCCGCCGCACGGTGCTTCGCCGAGGGGGTCCTCCTCGTGGCGGGGGATGGTGCGCGGGTTCCCCCCGAGACCGGGGACGGTCCGCCCCTCCACGGGCTGGGCGGGGCGGCAAGGAGGTCGAGATGCGAACCCGGGTGCGCGGCTGGCGCTGGCGGCGCAATCCGCTGCGCCGCCGATCGGATGTCGTCGAGGCGTGGACGGCGCTGCTCATAGCCGTTCTGCTGCTCCTTGGAGCGCCGCTCGCCGGTACGGCCGCGGGCTGGGCGGCGTACGACGGCGCGCACGCGACTCAGGTGACCGAGCGCGCCCAGCGCCATCAGGTGCCCGCAGTGCTCGTCGAGGACGCGCCCGCGGCGGTGCCCTCCACGCAGAGCGGCAAGCAGCCCCTGTACCGGGTGAAGGTGCGCTTGAGCGAACCGGGCAAGGGCACACGGACCACGCCGGCCCAGGTGCCGGCCGGCTCACGGCGCGGCGACCGGGTCACGGTGTGGCTGGACGCCCGGGGCCACGGTGTCGCCCCGCCGCCGAGCGACGCCGCGGTGTGGCAGCACGCCCTGACGAGCGGTGTGTGGGCCGCTGGCGGTGTGGTCGCGGCCGTCCTTCTGGGCCGCGCCGTGATCGGCCGGGTCGCCGAGCGGCACCGCATGGCGGAGTGGGAGGCCGAGTGGGCCCGCACGGGGCCGGAGTGGGGGCGGCGGACCGCGTGAGGAGTGGGCCCGCACGGGGCCCAGGACGCGGTCTGGCGGGCTCTGGACTGCCACCGTACGGTGTGATCAGCCGCAGTCCTGACGCCAAAGGTGGTCCGCCATGGCCCTGTTCGACCTGCCGCTCGACCAACTGCGTGAGTATCGCGGCGCCTCCGTCGAGCCGGCGGACTTCGACGCGTTCTGGACGAAGACGCTGCGGGAGACCCGCGAGCACGACCTCGCGGCCCGCTTCGAGCCGGTCGAGACGGGGCTGAGGACGGTCCAGGTGTACGACGTGACGTTCGCCGGGTTCGGCGGCCATCCGGTGAAGGGCTGGCTGACCGTGCCGGCCTCGGCGGACGGGCCACTGCCCACGGTCGTGGAGTTCATCGGCTATGGCGGCGGACGCGCCCTTCCCCACATGCATCTGCTGTGGGCGTCGGCGGGCTTCGCGCACTTCGTGATGGACACGCGCGGGCAGGGCAGCGCGTGGGGCGGCGGCGAGACGCCGGACCCGGTGGGAAGCGGGCCCGCCTACCCCGGGTACCTGACCCGCGGTGTCGAGGACCCCGAAACCTACTACTACCGGCGGCTGTTCACGGACGGGGTGCGGGCCGTCGAGGCGGCGCGTGCGCACCCGCTGACCGACGCCTCCCGCACCGCGGCCCTCGGCGCCAGCCAGGGCGGCGGCATCACGATCGCGGTCGGCGGTCTGGTACCGGACCTGGTGGCGGTGGCGCCGGACGTGCCGTTCCTGTGCGACTTCCCGCGCGCGACGACGCTCACGGACCGCGACCCGTACCGGGAGATCGCCCACTACCTCAAGACGCACCGCGGCCGCACCGAGCGGGTGATGCGGACGCTGTCGTACTTCGACGGCGTGCACTTCGCCGCGCGGGGCCGGGCACCCGCGCTCTTCTCTGCGGCGCTGGAGGACCAGACCTGTCCCCCGTCGACGGTCTTCGCCGCGTTCAACGCGTGGGCGCACGAGGACAAGAGGATCGAGGTGTACGACTTCAACGACCACGAGGGCGGCGGCCCCTACCAGGAGGCGGTCAAACTGCGCTGGCTTCCGGCCCGTTTCTGACCGGCCGCATGGAGACGGCCGAAGCCGCACGCAGGTTCGTACGGGTGTGGGAGTGGGCCTGGGCTGCGCACGACGTGGACGCGATCCTCGCGCTGTACGCACAGGACTGCGTCCACCGGTCGATGCCCTTCCGCGCGCCGCACCGTGGGCGAGCCGAACTCGCCGACTACCTGCGGTGGTCGTTCGAGGGCGAGCACACACTCGACGTCCGCTTCTCCCAACCGATCGTCGGCCCCGAGAGGCGGGCGGTCGCGGAGTTCCGGGTGCTGGCCGAGGAGGACGGTACGCCCTCGACCCTCGCCGGGTGCGTCTTCGTGCGCTTCGACGAGGAAGGGCTCGCGGTGGAGACCCGGGACTACTGGCACACCGTCACCGGCCATCAGGACCCGGGAGGTTCGCTGTTCCTCACATGAGGCGAGGGCGGTCCCGGCCGCCGTGACGGGTGTGTCCGACGGCTTCCCTCCAGTCCGACCAGTCGGTACGTTCATCCCGCCCGGCCCTCCCGGCCGGGCGCACCCGCGATGGACCAGGGAGGGCCCATGTCCCAGTACGCGCCACAGGTTGACGGCCGGTGCGACCCGCGTTTCGCGGCGGTGCGCGCGGCGTTCGAGGAGAACTTCCGCGGACGGGAGGAGCTGGGCGCGGCGGTCGCCGTCACGCTGGACGGGCAGACGGTGGTGGACCTGTGGGGCGGCTGGTCCGACGCGGCGCGCACCCGGCCCTGGGAGCGCGACACCGTGGTCAACGTCTGGTCCACGACCAAGGGTCCGGCGGCGCTGTGCCTGCACATCCTTGCCGACCGCGGCCTGCTCGACCTCGACGCGCCGGTGGCGGCGTACTGGCCCGAGTTCGTGGCCGCGGGCAAGGAGTCCGTCCTCGTACGGCATCTGCTGTCGCACCGCGCCGGTCTGGCGGGCTTGCGGGAGCCGCACTCACTGGACCAGCTCTACGACTGGGAGCTCACCGTCGCGCGGCTCGCGGCGACGGAGCCCTGGTGGGAGCCGGGAACGCGCAGCGGGTACCACGCGCTGACCTACGGCTTCCTGGTGGGCGAGGTGGTACGGCGGGTCACGGGGCTGCTGCCGAGTGCGTTCCTGGAGCGGGAGGTGACCGGGCCGCTCGGCATCGACTTCACCATCGGGCTCCCCGAGAAGGAGGCCGGGCGGGTGGCCGAACTGGTGCGTCCCCCCGCGGCGAGCACGAGTGAACAGGCCGCGATCTTCGCCCAGTTGGCGCCCGTGGCCCTGGCCGCGCTGGCCAATCCCCTCGTCGGTGCCGCCGAGGCCAACACTCCCGAGTGGCGGGCCGCGGAGCTCCCGGCGCTCAACGGGCACGGGACGGCCCGCGCGGTGGCCGCGCTGTACGGAATCCTCGCCGGACGGGGGTCGTGGGGCGAACGGCGGGTGCTGTCCCCCGAGGCCGCCGAGCGGGTGCGCGAGGGCCAGGGCGGCTGCCGTGATCTGGTGCTGGGTGTCGGCTTCGGCCGGGACACGGAGATCGGTCTCGGACTGTGGCTGAGCGGCCCCGAGGGGTCGTACGGACCGAATCCCAGGGCCTTCGGTCACGACGGACTGGGGGGCTCGTGCGGTCTCGCCGACCCCGAGGCGGGCGTCTCGCTGGGCTACGTCATGAACCGTATGGGCACCCACATCGCCGATGACCCACGGAAGATGGCTCTCGTCGACGCCCTGTACAGCGCACTGTAGGAACGGGCCGGCCTCCGGGGATCCACCATGCCTGCGGCCGGGTGACCCACCCGGTGGGGGAAGGGCGGGTCCGGGCGTGGCGGCTTGCGTGTCCGGGGGAGGCCGCCCTACGGATGGCGTGAACGCCGCTCATTCCCGGCGTTCACGCCATGTCACGCCCCCGCACCCGAAAGGGCCCCTCATGGGCAAGGTTCACCACGACCGACGGCACCGAGATCTTCTACAAGGACTGGGGCACCGGGCAGCCGGTGGTCTTCAGCCACGGGTGGCCGCTCAACGCGGACGTCTGGGACGGCCAGTTGCGGCTGGTCGCGGAGAAGGGCTTCCGGGGCGTCGCGCACGACCGCCGCGGGCATGGCCGTTCGGGGCAGCCGTGGGGCGGCAACCACATGGACCGCTACGCCGACGACCTGGCCGAGTTGCTGGAGACGCTCGGCCTCGAAGACGTGATCCTGGTGGGACACTCGACCGGCGGAGGTGAGGTGGCCCGCTACATCGGCCGCCACGGCACCGCGCGGGTCGCCAAGGCGGTGCTCCTCGGCGCGGTGCCCCCGCTGATGCTGAAGACGGGCACGAACCCGGAGGGCACGCCGATCGAGGTGTTCGACGAGATCCGTGCCGGACTGGAGGCGGACCGCTCACAGTTGTACTGGGACCTCAGCGAGAGCTTCTACGGCTACAACCGGCCCGGCGCCCCCACGTCCGAGGGGATGCGGCGCGCGTTCTGGCTGTGGAGCATGCAGGTCGGGCTCAAGGCGGCGTACGACTGCGTGAAGCAGTTCTCGGAGCAGGACTTCCACGAGGACCTCGCACGCATCGACGTGCCGACGCTGGTCGCGCACGGCGACGACGACCAGATCGTGCCGATCGGCGCGGCAGCCCTGAAGACGGCGAAGCTCGTCAAGGACGCCACGCTCAAGGTCTATCCGGGCGCCCCGCACGGTCTGGCGGGCGCGTACGAGAAGGCGTTCAACGCGGACCTGCTGGAGTTCATCACGCGATGACGTGGCCGTGCCCGGGGCCGAAGCCCGCCCGGCACGCCCGGGACGCGGCGGTCAGGCCGGTGAGGCCTGGGGCGCGCCGCTCCCCCGGGTGGCCACCATCAGCCGGCAGCGCGGGCTGCCGTCGGGCCCCCGGCCGAAGTCCGGCAGGGCCCGGTGCTCCACCGTGAAGCCGGCGCGCGTCAGTTCGCGCCGTACGTCTCCGAAGCGGAACGCCCGGTAGTACATGACGA
This sequence comes from Streptomyces sp. TP-A0356, assembly GCF_001417775.1. Taxonomy (GTDB): domain Bacteria; phylum Actinomycetota; class Actinomycetes; order Streptomycetales; family Streptomycetaceae; genus Streptomyces. The sequence goes on from NZ_BBZJ01000012.1 coordinate 473,983, forward strand.
ACGGAGGCCGCCAGAGGGTGTTGCGCACGCGCATCGCGGTGTCGAAGCCGAGCAGCGCCCAGTACCAGGGCGAGGCCGGGCGCAACGGAGCCCCGATCGGGAACGCGAACCGTCCGCCCGGCCGCAGCACGGAGTGGATCTGCGTGAACAGACCGGGCAGTTCTCCCGGCAGGAAGTGACCGAAGGCGCCGAAGCTCACCACCAGGTCGAAGACGGGCCCGAAGGGCAGGGCGCGGGCGTCCCCCCGTACCCAGGCGACGCGCGGCGGGCCGTCGGACCGTACCTGTTCCCGTCCGACGGCCAGCATCCCCGCGCTGAAGTCGACACCGGTGACGCTCTCGCGGCAGACCGTGCGCAGCACGTCCGTCCCCGCGCCCGTACCGCAGCACAGATCTAGCCCGTGGTCGAAGGGGCCCATGTCCGCCAGCGCCGCTGCCACGGCGTCCAGGACGGCGTCCGGTGTCCGGAAGGGGGTGTGGTCGAACTTGGGCGCGAGCAGGTCGTAGCCGTGCTCGACCGAGGACAGCGCCTGTACGGCCAGCTCACGGAGGGTGGGACCGTGCGGGGAGAACATCACGTTCAGCTTAGGGCAGTGGGAGATGACTGACGACCGTTCAACCGATCTGTCCCGCCACCCGTCGGGGCCGCCCGCTCACTTCACCTGTTGACGTGTCTGGTTCAGACCTTTCATTTCTCGGATCCCTGCCGTTTCATGAGTGCGCCCCCGCCGACCGACCTGCCCGCGCTCGCTCCCGTCTCCCGTGACAGCCGCCCCGAAAGGCTGCGATCCCACCCGTGGCCGCAGAACCCCCCACCCGCTCCATCGCGTTACCTGACACCCAGGTACTGGGCTGACGACGCCGCAGGATCCCGTGCCACCGCCACCACCTCTTTCACCCGCGCGCCCCGACCAAGGAGTTACCTCCGCGATGTCCACGCCGCAGCACACCAGAACCTTCTCCCCCCGACGTGTGGGGCTCGGCCGCACGGCCGGGGTCGTCGCCGCCTTCGCCGTGCTCGCCACCGGCTTCGCTTCCGCACCGGCGCACGCCGCCGACGGCCAGATCACCGGACTCGCCGGGAAGTGCGTCGATGTGGCGGGAGCCAACAGCGCCAACGGCACCGCGGTCCAGCTCTACGACTGCAACGGAACCAGCGCCCAGAACTGGTCGAACCCGGGCGACGGCACGCTGCGCGCGCTCGGCAAGTGCCTGGACGTCGTCGACCGGAGCACGGCCGACGGAGCAGCGGTCCAGCTGTGGGACTGCTCGGGCGGCGCCAACCAGCAGTGGGTGGTGACCGGGGCCCACGACATCGTCAACCCGGCCGCGAACAAGTGCCTGGACGTCCGGGACAACAACAGCGCCAACGGCACCCGTCTGCAGATCTGGAGCTGCACGGGCGCCGCGAACCAGAAGTGGAACGCGCCCGCCGGCGGTGGCGGCGTCCCGTCCGGATTCGTCGTCGGCGAAGCCCAGTTCAACCAGATGTTCCCGAACCGGAACGGCTTCTACACGTACAGCGGTCTGGTCCAGGCCCTGAACTCCCACCCCGCCTTCGCGAACACCGGCAGCGACACGGTGAAGAAGCAGGAGGCCGCGGCCTTCCTCGCCAACGTCAGCCACGAGACCGGCGGGCTGGTGTACGTGGTCGAGCAGAACACCGCCAACTACCCGAACTACTGCGACTGGAGCCGGCCGTACGGCTGTCCGGCGGGCCAGGCGGCCTACTACGGGCGCGGGCCGCTCCAGCTCAGCTGGAACTTCAACTACAAGGCCGCGGGCGACTCGCTCGGCATCGACCTGCTCGACAACCCCTGGCTGGTGCAGAACGACGCTGCCGTCGCCTGGAAGACCGGCCTGTGGTACTGGAACACCCAGTCCGGCCCCGGCACGATGACTCCCCACGACGCCATGGTGAACCAGGCAGGGTTCGGCCAGACCATCCGCAGCATCAACGGCTCCCTGGAGTGCGACGGCAGGAACCCCGCCCAGGTGCAGAGCCGCGTCGACGCCTACCAGCGCTTCACCCAGATCCTCGGCGTCAGCCCCGGCGGCAACCTGTACTGCTGAACGAAGGCTTGTCATGGCAGGGGGCCGGGGTCGGCGACCCCGGCCCCTCGCTGCGGGACGCCACGTCGACGCCGTCCGCACCGCGGCCTCTGCGGGCCGAGGCCCCTGACCGAACCCGCGCACACGGCTCGGAAGGGCGCGGCACCGAGGCCGCTGCGGCTCAGCGCCCCAGGCTCACGGGCAGTGTCCGTACGCTGTTGCCCACGAAGCTGGAGTGGCGCGAGAGTTCGTCCTCGGGCACGGCGAGCGCCAGCCCGGGGAAGCGGGTGAACAGCCGCTCCAGCGCGATCCCCGCCTCCAGCCGGGCCAGCGGCGCGCCGAGGCAGTAGTGGGCGCCATGCCCGAGCGAGAGGCTCCGAACGGCGCCGGGCCGCGCGGGGCGGGTGACATCGAACCGGTCGACGTCCGGGCCGTGGACGGCCGGATCGCGTCCGGCGGCGGAGTACCCGGCGAGCACGGGCGTGCCCTGAGGGATGACCGTCCCGTCCACGGTCAGGTCCCGTACCGGGTACCGGAAGGGGAAGTAGCTGACCGGGGCGTCCCAGCGCAGCGTCTCCTCGACGACGTCGCCCCAGCTCGCCTTCCCCTGCCGGACGAGTTCGAGCTGGTCGCGGTGGCCGCACAGCGCCCGTACGGCGTTGGTGATCAGGTTGAGCGTGGTTTCGTGCCCGGCGATGATCATCAGTACCAGGGTGCCGATCAGCTCCCGCGGGCTGAGCCGGGCGCCGTCCTCGTCGCGGGCGGCGATGAGCGCGCTGGTGAGGTCGTCTCCGGGGTGCTCGGCCCGAGCGGCGGCGATCTCACCGAGGACGGCGACGAGTTCACGGTTGGCGACGACGGCCTCCTGCGGGCCGATGTCGGTCGCCACCACTTGGTTGGACAGGTGGTGGAGCCGGTCGCGGTACTGGGCGTCGACACCGAGCAGTTCGCTGATGACACCCATCGGCAGGGGCAGCGCGAAGTGCCGGCGCAGATCGGCGACTCCCCCGCCCGCCGCGGCGGCACGAGCCAGGTCGTCCAGCAGTGAGGCCGTCAACTCCTCGATGCGGGGCCGCAGTTGTTCCACTCTCCGGGCGGTGAACGCCCGGCTCACCAGCGACCGCAGCCGACGGTGGTCATCCCCGTCGGCGGTGGTCATCCCCTGCACGGTCGCGAAGGTCATGAGGGGCCAGCCCTCGGCGATCCGCCCTTCCCGCAAGGCCGCGAAGTGCCGCGCGTTCTTCGCGACGTCGGGATGGGCGAGGAACTCCCTGAGCGCCTCGTGCCCGAGGACGGCCATCCCCGCCACCTCCCCTGGCAGCACCACCGGCGCGACGGCGCCGCGTGCGAGCAGCCGCGCGTTGTCGGCGTGCGGGCAGCCGCCGGAGGGGTCCATACGGTGCGGTGCGGCGGCGGAGGTGTCCACCGGTGACTCCTCGTCCACGGGGGCGGGGGACGCGTACCACGACGATTCTGCCCAGGATCGGGAGACGGGAATAGACGGCGCGACCCTCGCGTTGGAACAGGTGATCGCAGCCGTACCTGTATGATGAGTGCTACAGTGCGGTCAGCACCTGTGTACGCCCCGCTTCGGGCGCCGGTGCCATTTCCTCCTCAGTTCGCCGACCCGTCCGTCGTATCCAGGCGGCTCATCGGTTTCCCGGCACCACCTCGTGAACAGCACGTTTCCGCCGTGCCCGAGGTGATCTCCCCGCCGTACCGAGGCGTGATCATGCCGCCTCCCGGCACCTCCCCCCCTTGTCTGCTTCTCTGGCTTCCGTCCGCGAAAGGACCTCATATGACCACCACACTCGAACGACCTGCCGTCCGGCAGGATGCCCCGCCCCAGACCGTCACCGGTGTCCTCGACGTCGATCAGAACGGCAAGGGACACCTGCGCGCCGGGAGCTGCCTGGCCTCGCCCGCCGACCTCCAGGTCTCCCCCGCCCTCATCCGCCGCCACGGCCTGCGCAAGGGCGACACGCTCGTCGGCACCCGTGGCGGGCACTCCCTCACCGACATCGAGCGCATCAACGGCCGGGCCCCCGAGGAACTGCGCGGCCGTCCGCACTTCCGCGATCTCACGCCGCTGCACCCGCGCGAGCGGATCCGGCTCGAACACCCGGCGGCGGGCCTGTCCGGGCGCCTGATGGACCTCGTCTCACCCGTCGGCAAGGGGCAGCGCGGGCTGATCGTCGCGCCTCCCAAGACCGGCAAGACCGTACTGCTCCAGCAGATCGCGGCGGCCGTCGCCGGCAACCACCCCGAATGCCATCTGATGGTGATGCTGCTCGACGAGCGGCCCGAGGAGGTCACCGACATGCGCCGCTCGGTACGCGGCGAGGTGTATGCCTCGACGTTCGACCGGACCCCGAGGCAGCACATCGCGCTCGCCGAACTGGTCGTCGAGCGCGCCAAGCGGCTCGTCGAGCAGGGGCAGGACGTCGTCATCCTGCTCGACTCGCTGACCCGGCTGTGCCGCGCGCACAACAACGCGGCCGCCGCCGGTGGCCGCACCCTCAGTGGCGGCGTCGACGCGGCCGCCCTGCAGGGCCCCAAGCGCCTCTTCGGCGCCGCGCGGCTGGCCGAGGAGGGTGGCTCGCTCACCATCCTGGCCACCGCCCTGGTCGAGACCGGTTCCCGCGCCGACGAATTCTTCTTCGAGGAGCTCAAGAGCACCGGCAACATGGAGCTCCGCCTCGACCGCGCCCTCGCCTCGCGCCGCGTCTTCCCGGCCGTGGACATCACCCCGTCCGGTACCCGCCGCGAGGAACTCCTCATGCCCGGGGGCGAGCTGGCCGCCGTACGAGGACTGCGACGCGTCCTGCGGGCGCGCGACGGCCAGGCGCACCTGGAGACCCTGCTGGAACGGATGCGGGCCACACCGGACAACGCGGCCTTCCTGCGCCAGGTCCAGCCCACGCTGCCGGCCGGCTGAGCCGCCGGGGCGTCCGGGCCCCGGCGTGCGGCATCCGGGTGCCCCATCCCCCACTCGGCTCAAGGTATCCGGGCGTCCGCGCTCAGCGTTCTTACGGTGGCTGATATGACCATCGGATTTTCGCCCCGCGCCATCATCTTCTGCTGTGCGCTCAGCACGGTCGGTGCGCTCGCCTTCCTCGCCCACTTCGCCGTCGCCGGCACGGGCACCGGCTCCGCCGCCCCGGGGCCCGCGGCCTCGCAGCAGCCGCTCCTGTACGAGAGCGACACCCAGGTGCGGCCCCGAGCGGGGGCTCCCGAGGTCCCGAACGTGTCGGCGCTGTCATGGGTGGTGGCGGACGCCGACAGCGGAAAGGTGCTCGCCGCGCACGACGCGCACCGCCCGCTGCCGCCCGCGAGCACGCTGAAGACGCTGTTCGCGCTCACCGTCCTGCCGACGCTGCCGCGCGACACCCAGCACACCGTCACCGAACAGGAACTCGCGGGCATCGGCCCCGGCAGCAGTCTCGTCGGGGTGCGCGAAGGACACACCTACCGGGTCGCCGACCTGTGGAGGGGGGTCTTCCTGAACTCCGGCAACGACGCCGTGCACGTGCTGGCCGCACTCAACGGAGGCGTGGACACCACTGTCCGCAAGATGCAGGCCAAGGCCCGCGCACTGGGTGCCCTCGACACCCATGTGGTCACGCCCGACGGGTACGACGCCCCGGGGCAGGTGTCGTCCGCGTACGACCTGGCGGTGTTCGGGCGGGCCGGGCTGCACGACCCGGACTTCGCGCGCTACTGCGCCACCGCCGAGTCGACGTTCCCCGGTGACGGCGGATCGTACGAGATCGCGAACACCAACCGGCTGCTGACCGGTGCCGACGGCGTCGCGGCCTACCCCGGGCTGATCGGCATCAAGAACGGCTACACCAGCGGCGCGGGCAACACGCTCGTGGCCGCCGCCCGCCATGGCGCGCGCACGCTGGTGGTGACGGTGATGAACCCTCAGGAGGGCGGCGGTTTCGCGGTCTACGAGGAGGCCCGCTCACTGCTCGACTGGGGGTTCTCCGCCGCCGAGCGGGTCACGCCGGTCGGCTCACTGCTGCCCGACCGGCCGCCCGTGGCAGGGTCGGGTCCCACCACAGTGCCCAGGACGAAGCCCGCTCAGGAGGACGGCGACGGAGCCGGCTGGCCGGATCCGGGGGCGCTGGCGGGCGCGGTCGGTGTGGGCGCCGGCGCGCTGGTACTGGCTCTACGGCTGAAGGGCGGCCGGTCGACGCGCGGCTGACCGACCGGCAGCCGAAGCAGCAGGCTGAGGGTGATCCACACATAGGCGTTGCTACCGAGGAAGCCGTCGACGCCGGAGGCGTCGTCGAACCACAGCCACACCACGCTGCTGCACAGCACCACGTACATCGCACCCGCGAGCCGCAGCCGGCGACCGTGCACCAGCACGGCGAACGACGGCAGCAGCCACACGAGGTGGTGCACCCAGGTGATCGGGCTGACCAGACAGGCGGTGAGCCCGGTGAGGGCGAACGCGGCCCGCCAGTCCCCTGCCCGCAGCGCGCGGTGTGTGCGCCACACCCATACCGCGAGGACCAGGACGACCCCCAGCGCCCAGACGGCGCGGCTCGGATCGTCCGGGGCCGCGAGCCGGGCGAGCACGCCTTGCAGGGACTGGTTGGAGACGTATTCGAGGTGGCCCACACGCGTGGTGTCCCAGACGGCGTGCGTCCAGTAGAAGCGGGAGGCGTCCGGTGCCGCCCAGGCCGCGAGCGCGGTGGCGGCCGTTGCCACGGCGGTCGCGACGGCGGCGGCCCGCCATCTGCGGGCGAGCAGCAGCAGCCCGATGAAGACCGCGGGAGTGAGCTTGACGGCCGCAGCGAGTCCGATGCCGACCCCGGCCCAGCGCTCGCGCCCGCTGGACAGCAGCCAGGCGTCGCTCAGCACGAGGGCCAGCAGCAACAGGTTGACCTGCCCGAAGCTGAAAGTGTCCCGAACGGGTTCCAGCATCGCCAGCGCGCAGCCCGCCAGCGCCCAGCCGAACCAGCCGTAGCGGCGCAGCTCCTGGCCCACCAGGATCCACAGCGCGAAGACCACGGCCGCGAGGTTGAGCACCAGTGTGACGGCGATCGCCACCCCCAGGCCGACGAACGCCATCGGCACCATGCTCAGGGCGGCGAACGGCGGATAGGTGAAGCCGTACGTCGTCCCCGGCACCCGGTAGTCGTAGATGCGGCCGCCGTGGTGCATCCAGGCGTCCACGGTCCCGTAGTAGACGCGCAGGTCGAACCAGCCCCGCAGCAGCGGCACCGTGGCGGTGAAGACGGCCACGGCGGCGGTGAGACACAGGACGAGGAGGAGCCGACCGCGCTCGGTGCGCGGCGGTCTCACGCGGTCTCTCCCAGCACGGGTGCCTGCGCCGCCTGGTGTGCCTGCCACAGCACGATGACGGCGAGGACACCGCCGGAGACGGCGAGGACCACCTGCGCGAGGTCCGGCGGGCCGCCGCTCGGCAGCACGGCGAGCGCGAGGATGGCGGTGGCGGCGGCCACCCGATGGCGTACGGAGGTGCTGGGTGCGGCGGCGGCGATGAGGAACAGGCCCCACAGGGCGTACCAGGGCCGGATCGCCGGGCCGAGGACGGCCACGACGGCGAGGCTCAGGCCGAGCGCGTAGACGGGTGCGGGCCGCAGCCTCAGCCATATGACGACCACCGCGGCCGTCGTGGCGAGAAGCCCGGCGACGTGCCAGACCGGGATCGCCAGGGGCGCCAGGTCGCTCCCGAGCCCTTCGAGCACATGGCCGGTGATCCGGCCGAGCACGCTGGTGGGCGACCAGTTGTGCGGGGAGACGGGCGTCTTCAGGGCCGCGACCCACCCGTATCCGGTACCCGCGACGGCGGTGGCCACGACCGTGGTGAGGAGCGCGACCGCCGCCGTCGTCGTCACCGCCCGTACGACGCCGACATGTCTGCGCAGCGCGATCACCGCGAGCAGTCCCAGCGCGGCCGGGGCCTTGACCAGCGCGGCGAGCGTGACGAGCACGACGCCGAGGACGTGAAGACGGCCCCGGGCGACGAGCAGGCCGACGCCGAGCAGCCCCAGCATGATGGCGTCGTTGTGGGCGCCGGCCACCAGGTGCAGCAGCACCAGCGGGTTCAGGGCGCCGAGCCACAGCGCGGCGACCGGATCGGCGCCGCACTGCCGGGCGAGCCGGGGCAGTGCCGCCGCCATCAGCGCCACGCCGACGAGCGCGACCAGCCTCATGCCGAGCAGCCCGGCCGGCAGTTCACCACGGGTCAGCCCGGAGAGGGCGGAGGCCACGACGAGGAAGACCGGCCCGTAGGGGGCCGCGGTGTCCCGCCACACCGGCGCGACCTCGTCCGCCAGCGGCCCGCCGAGCGCCACGGGCCCGTGGGCGTAGACGTCTATGTGCGCGTCGACCATGGCGCCCTGCGCGAGGTAGCTGTACACGTCCCGGCTGAACAGCGGCGGCCCGAGCAGCAGCGGTGCCGCCCAGACGGCCAGGACGAGCAGCAGGGCGCGCGGGGTCGGCGGCTCGGGGCCGCGTATCACCCTGCCGAGCAGCGCCCACGCGACGATCAGCAGGACGACACCGAAGTACACCCCCACCAGTCCGAGGGCGGCGCGCCCGGACTCGGGGGAGACCAGATCCGCGACCGGCAGGGCCCCGGCGGTCTCACCGCCCAGCGCGAGGAAGGCGGTACCGGCCAGACCGAGCGCCTGGCAGCGGCGGAGATCGACGGGGAAAACCATGGCCAACACTCGGGAAGCGTGTCAACGCCGGGTGGCCGGAAAGCGACGCCTTTCCCTCGCGCGGGCGGCCTGCGAGTGACCGCCGTGTGAGCGATGGCCGTCACCGGGCGCGGAAGTCCCGGTCAGCGCCCCGGAACGCGGACGGCCCCGGCACGGCACAGACCACCCCCTCAGCACCCGGGCAGCCGTGACGGGCACGGACACTTCGTCAGAACACGGACAGCCCCGTCAGCGTGGTGAAGCGGTCCAGGGCCGCGACTCCCGCCACCGAGTTGCCGCGCTCGTCGAGGCCGGGGCTCCAGACGCACAGCGTGCAACGGCCGGGCACGACCGCGATGATGCCGCCGCCGACGCCGCTCTTGCCGGGCAGACCGACTCGGTAGGCGAAGTCGCCGGCCGCGTCGTAGGTGCCGCAGGTCAGCATGACCGCGTTCACCTGCTTGGCCTGGCTGCGGGTCAGCAGCCTGCTGCCGTCGGCTCGGACGCCGTGGCGGGCCAGGACGCCGGTGGCCAGGGCGAGGTCCGCGCAGGAGGCCTCGACGGAGCACTGACGGAAGTACTGATCCAGGAGGACCGGCACCGGATTGCCGATGTTGCCGTAGGACGCCATGAAGTGGCCGAGCGCGGCGTTGCGGTCGCCGTGCGCGGCCTCGGAGGCGGCGACCTCCTGGTCGAAGGAGAGACCGGGGTTGCCGCTCTCGGTCCGCAGGAAGTCGAGCAGGGTGCCGGCCGCGTCGCCGGTACGGGTGTGCAGCCGGTCGGTGACGACGAGAGCGCCCGCGTTGATGAAGGGGTTGCGCGGGATGCCGTTCTCGTACTCCAGCTGGACCAGTGAGTTGAACGGGTTGCCGGACGGCTCACGGCCCACGTGCTCCCACAGTTCGTCGCCCTCACGGGCCAGGTCGAGGGCGAGGGTGAAGACCTTGGTGATGGACTGCGTGGAGAACGGCTGACGCCACTCCCCCACGCCGTACACGGTGCCGTCCAGCTCGGCGACCGCCATGCCGAAGCGGCGCGGGTCGAGGGCGGCGAGGGCCGGGATGTAGTCGGCGGCCCGCCCGCGCCCGGGCCGCTGCTCCAGCTCTTCGGCGATGCGTTCGATTACGGGCTGGAAGCTCAGCGACGGGGCCATGGTCACCATCGTGCCGCCCCACGGGACAGACCGCTCACCTGAGGTACCTCATGATCATGCGATGGATCCTACGACTCCGCCCTCGCTCCCCGGAGGCCGGGCGGCAGCCGCCGGCCACCGCCACGAGGAACCCGTTCCTGCTCGGGGTCCGGATCAGACCTTCGGTGAGCCGCTGCCCGCGAGCACCTCGGGACGCAGCAGCGCCTCCAGCCGCTCGGCGGGCAGCAGGCCCTTCTCCAGGACGAGTTCGGCGACACCGCGCCCGGTGGCGAGGGCCTCCTTGGCGATGCCGGTGGCCGCCTCGTACCCGATGTACGGGTTGAGCGCGGTGACCAGGCCGATGGAGTTCTCCACGGCGGCCCGCAGCTCCGCCTCGTTGGCCGTGATCCCGGCGACGCACCGCTCGGCGAGGGTGAGGCAGGCCCGTTCCAGGTGCGTGATGCTCTCGGACAGGGAGTGCAGGATGATCGGCTCGAAGGCGTTCAGCTGGAGCTGGCCGGCCTCGGCGGCCATGGTGATGGTGACGTCGTTGCCTATCACCTCGAAGGCCACCTGGTTCACGACCTCGGGGATCACCGGGTTGACCTTGCCGGGCATGATGCTCGAACCGGCCTGCACCGGCGGCAGGTTGATCTCGTTCAGGCCCGCGCGTGGCCCGGAGGACAGCAGCCTGAGGTCGTTGCAGCTCTTGGAGAGCTTGACGGCGATCCGCTTGAGGACACCGGACATCTGGACGAACGCACCGCAGTCCTGGGTGGCTTCGACCAGGTTGGCGGCGGTCACCAGCGGCAGCCCGGTGATCTCGGCGAGGTGGCGGCGGGCCGACTCGGCGTATCCCGCGGGAGCGTTGAGACCGGTGCCGATCGCCGTGGCGCCGAGGTTGATCTCCTGGATCAGCTCGACCGCCTCCGCGAGCCGGCTGCGGTCCTCGTCGAGCATGACCGCGTACGCCGAGAACTCCTGCCCGAGCGTCATCGGCACCGCGTCCTGGAGCTGGGTGCGGCCCATCTTCAGGACGTCGCGGAACTCGACGGCCTTGCGGGCGAAGGCGTCCTGGAGCACGGCCATCGCCTTGAGCAGGCCGCGCACGGCGAACACCGTGGCGATCTTGACGGCGGTCGGATAGACGTCGTTGGTGGACTGGCCGAGGTTGACGTCCTCGTTCGGGTGCAGGTGCCGGTACTCACCCTTGGCGTGGCCCAGCAGCTCCAGCGCGCGGTTGGCGACGACCTCGTTGGCGTTCATGTTGGTCGAGGTGCCCGCGCCGCCCTGGATGACGTCGACGACGAACTGGTCGTGCAGCTTGCCGTCGCGGATCTCGCGGCAGGCCTCCACGATGGCGGCGGCCTTCCCCGGCTCCAGCAGGCCGAGTTCCTCGTTGGCGAGGGCGGCGGCCTGCTTGACGGCGGCGAGGGCGTCGATCAGGTGCGGGTACGCGGAGATCGGGGTCCCCGTGATGGGGAAGTTCTCCTTGGCGCGCAGGGAGTGGATGCCCCAGTACGCCTCGGCGGGTACGTCGCGGTGGCCGAGCAGGTCGTGTTCGCTGCGGTGGGCTGCGGCGGTCATGGCTGTGCGGGCCCTCTTCCTGAGGTGTGTGAGTCGATCAGGCGTACGTGTGGGTGTGGGGGTCGAGCGCGCGGACCGGCCGGACGCTGCCGACCGGCTCTCCGCCGCCGAGCAGTGGCTCGCCCGCGAACTCGGCGAGCGCGGCCGGGTCGACCCCGGCTCGGGCGAGGGCCGCGGCGGCGACCGGGATCCGCGCCCGGTTCGCCCCGTCGGAGATCTTCACTGCGACGGCCCGGCCGTCCGGGAGCGCGGCGACCTGGACGCCCTCGAAGCCGTCCTTGGCGAGCAGCCCGGGCACGGCGCGCATCAGCGCGGCGACGTCGCGCCCGGAGCCGGAGGCCATCTCGGTGTGTTCGCGCATCGCGCCGGCCACCCGTGCCTCCGGTGTGCCGGCCGGCGCGGCGGCGATCCGGGCCACGGCACGCGCGAGCCCGTGCAGCGAGATGGAGAACAGGGGCGCTCCGCAGCCGTCGACGGTGACGCGGGCGACGCGCTGCCCGGTGAGGTCCTCGACGATCTCGGCGATGGCCTGCTGGAGGGGGTGCCCGGGGTCGAGGTAGTCCTCCAGCGGCCAGTCGTTGAGCTTGCAGGTGTAGAGCATGGCCGCGTGCTTGCCGGAGCAGTTCTGCGCGAGGCGGGAGGGCAGTCGGCCCTCGCGCACCCAGGCGTCGCGGACGACCGGGTCGTACGGCAGGTCCGGGACGTTGCGCAGGTCGTCCTCGGTGACCTGGGCCAGCTCCAGGATGCGCCGGGTGCCGACCAGATGCCGCTCCTCGCCGGAGTGGCTGGCCGCGGTCAGCGACAGCAGCTCCCCGTCGAGCGGCAGTCCGGCCCGCACCATCGCCACCGCCTGCACCGGCTTGAGCGCCGAACGCGGGTAGAAGGCGGCCTCGATGTCGCCGAGTTGGAGCTGGACGGCTCCGTCGGCGCCGAGGACGACGACCGAGCCGTAGTGGATTCCTTCGACGACGCCACCGCGGATGAGATGGGCGACCGGGGTGTGGAGGGGCTCCCGGATCACAGGAGCCTCAGCCGACGAACTTCCGTACAACACTGCGTGGTTCACACATTCACCTTGGGGGACTCACTACGGGCGACCCGGCCGCGTACGCCGTACCAGCCGGCCACCAGGGCGGCCACGATCAGCGGCAGGCACAGCACGGTGGTGCGGCCGGCGCCGCCGTCGGCGTACATCAGGACGAGCACGGAGACGAGGAAGCCGAGCGTGACGATCTCGGTCCACGGGGAGCCGGGCAGGCGGTAGCTCGGGCGGGACAGCTCGCCCCTCTGCGTCTTCCGCCAGAAGAGCAGGTGGCAGATCATGATCATGCCCCAGGTGGACAGGATGCCGATCGCCGCGAAGTTGAGCACGATCTCGAACGCGTCCGCGGGGACCACGAAGTTGAGGGCGACACCGAGGACGCAGATGCCGCTGGTGAGCAGGATCCCGCCGTACGGGACCTGGCTGCGGCTCATCACCCGGGTGAACCTGGGAGCCGAGCCGGACATCGCCATGGAGCGCAGAATGCGGCCGGTGGAGTACAGGCCGGAGTTGAGCGAGGACATGGCCGCGGTCAGGACGACGAGGTTCATCACGCCGCCGGCCGCCGGGACGCCGATGCGGGAGAGGACCGTCACGAAGGGGCTCTCACCGGCGGAGTACTTGTTCCAGGGCAGCAGCATCGACAGCAGGACGACCGAGCCGACGTAGAAGAGGCCGACGCGCCACATGATCGAGTTGATGGCCTTCGGCATGATCTTCTCGGGGTTCTCGGTCTCGCCCGCGGCGACGCCGACGAGTTCGACGGAGGCGTAGGCGAAGACGACGCCCTGGATGATCAGGAGCATCGGCAGCACACCGTTGGGGAAGACGCCGCCGTGGTCGCTGATCAGAGCGGGGCCGGGGGTGCTGCCGTCGACGGTGTGCCGGGTGACCAGCAGGAAGATGGCGATCGCCATGAAGATCACGAGGGCGCTGACCTTGACGATGGCGAACCAGAACTCCAGTTCGCCGAAGATCTTCACCGAGATGAGGTTCACGGTGAGGACCACGGCCAAGGCGATGAGGGCGATCACCCACTGCGGGATGTCGGAGAACATGCCCCAGTAGTGGGTGTAGGTGGCCACGGCGGTGATGTCGGCGATGCCGGTGGTCGCCCAGTTGAGGAAGTACATCCAGCCCGCGGTGTAGGCACCCTTCTCCCCGAGGAACTCCCGGGCGTACGAGACGAAGGCGCCGGAGGAGGGCCGGTAGAGCACGAGTTCGCCCAGCGCTCGTACCACGAGGAAGGCGAAGACGCCGCAGACCGCGTAGGCGACGAAGAGGGAGGGGCCGGCATCGGCGAGGCGGCCGCCGGCGCCGAGGAAGAGGCCGGTGCCGATGGCGCCACCGATGGCGATCATGTTGACGTGCCGGGACTTGAGGGACTTGCTGTAGCCCGCGTCCCCGGCGTCGACGTGACCGGACGAGGTGCGTATTTCCGCCTGGCAGGACTCTTCCTGGAGGGACTGCTCACTCACGCCTCGGGTCCGCCTTCCGTGGGGATGTCCGTGCGCCGGGGACGCACGATGTCGGTGAGGGTCGTCTCGACGCGGTCGAGGTGGTGGGCCATGGCCGCCACCGCGTCGTGCTCGGAACCGTCGATCAGCGCCTCGACGATCGCCCGGTGCTCGCGGTTGGACTGCTCGCGCCGGCCGCCCAGCTCGTTGAGGAAGGCGGACTGGCGGGCCAGCGCGTCCCGGATCTCCTCGATCACCCGGCGGAAGACCGGGTTCTGCGCGGCTTCGGCCACGGCGAGGTGGAAGAGCGTGTCCATCGCGACCCACGCGGTGGTGTCCGTCTCCCGTTCCATCCGGTCCAGGAGGTGGGCCAGGTGGTCGAGGTTCTCCGGAGTGCGGCGCGTCGCCGCGTACCCGGCGACGGGGATCTCGATGTGGCGGCGCACCTCCAGCAGGTCGCTGGCCGCATAGTCGCCGAAGGTGGGGTCCTCGACGGTGCGGGCGACGACGAAGGTGCCCTTCCCGGTCCTGGAGACGGTCAGCCCCATGGTCTGCAGGGCCCGCAGGGCCTCGCGCAGCACCGGTCGGCTGACCTCCAGGGTGCGGCACAGCTCGGCCTCGGAGGGGAGTTTGTCGCCGATCGCGTAGTCGCCGCGCTCGATGGCGTTGCGGAGGTGGCTGAGCACCGCTTCCATGGCGCTGACGCGCCGCGGCCCCGGACCACCTGTCTGGCTGTCTGACAGGTTCACGGGGGTGATCCTCCGGGTAACGGGACGGGACTGTCAAGGGGTGCGGTAAGCGAACTCTCATGGGGCGCGAGGCCGGAATATCGGCTTCACGCCCCATGCGTGATCAGCGCTGATCGGCTGGCCACGGCCCTCGCGGGCAGCCGGGAATCAGCTGAGCACGCCGGTCGTGAGCAGGCCGAGGAGAGCCACGCCCACGACGATCCGGTAGATCACGAAGGCGTTGAAGGAGTGCTTGGCGACGTACTTCAGCAGCCAGGCGATCGATGCGTACGCGACCACGAACGACACGATGGTGCCGGCGGCCAGCGGGGCCGCGCCCACGCCGGCGCCCAGGGCGTCCTTCAGCTCGTAGATGCCGGCGCCGGTGAGGGCCGGGATGCCGAGGAAGAAGGACAGACGGGTGGCGGCGACACGGTCGAGGTCGAGGATGAGCGCGGTGGACATCGTGGCGCCGGAGCGGGAGAAGCCCGGGAAGAGCAGGGCGAGGATCTGCGAGCAGCCGACCAGCATCGCGTCCTTGAACGAGGTGTCGTCCTCGCCGCGCTTGTGCCGGCCCATCTGGTCCGCCGCCCACATCACACCGGACCCCACGATCAGCGAGGCCGCGACCACCCAGAGCGAGCCGAGCGCGCCGTCGATGAGCGGCTTGGCGGCCAGGCCCACGACGACGATCGGAATGGTCGCGTAGATCACCCACCAGGCGAACTTGTAGTCGTGGTGCAGCCGCTCCTCCCGGTTCGTCAGGCCCCGGAACCAGGCGGAGACGATCCGCACGATGTCCTTGAAGAAGTACAGGAGCACGGCCGCGATCGCGCCGACCTGGATGACGGCCGAGAAGCCGACGACGGACTTGTCGTCGACGGGGATCCCCATCAGACCCTCAGTGATCTTGAGATGGCCGGTCGAGGACACGGGGAGGAATTCGGTCACGCCCTCGACGACTCCGAGGACGACGGCCTGACCGACGTTGATGACGCTCATGGGATCCAGTTCTGAGGAGTTGGTCGACAGTGCTGTAGACGGTGGTTGTGCACGAGATTTCTACTATGCGCTGGTGACGTCCGCCTACCAGGACCACAGGGACGGGGCGAGCGACACCCCCGCGAAAGCCGCACCGAGGCCCGCCACCAGGCTCGCGACGACGTTGGCGGCAGCGTAGAGCCCCGCCCCGGTCTCCATCAGCCGCAGCGTCTCGTACGAGAACGTGGAGTAGGTGGTCAGCGCCCCGCACAGGCCGGTGCCGATCAGGAGCTGCAGGTGGGGGGAGGCATGTCCGGCCGATACCGTACCCGTCAGCAGTCCGAGGACCAGACAGCCCGCGACGTTGACGACGAAGGTGCCCCAGGGGAAGACCGTGTCGTGCCGCAGCTGTACGGCACGGTCGGTGAGGTAGCGCAGGGGCGCGCCGACCATGGCGCCGATGATCACCAGCAGCCAATTCACAACGACTTCTCACCTTTCCCCGTCCGTCGTCTGTGGCGCGGCGTTCCGTCCGGCGTACCTGATGACCTCGCAGTCGTCGAGCGTCACGAGTCCCTCGGTGAGGAGGTCGTCGAGCTGCGGCAGGAAGGCGCGGACGCGCTCCTCGGTGTCGACCACGACCACGGCCACCGGTAGGTCCTCGCTCAGCGACAGCAGCCGCGAGGTATGGACGATCGAGGAGGCACCGAAACCCTCGATGCCACGGAAGACGCTGGCCCCCGCGAGGCCCGCGGTGTGCGCGCGGTGCACGATCTCGCTGTAGAGGGGCCTGTGGTGCCAGATGTCGTGCTCGCCGAGGTAGACGGTCAGCCGCAGGCCCCTGCCGGTCAGTCGTGTCATCGCCGTCTCCGCGGGGCCACGCTTCGGGCTCTCGTTCATCGTTGCCTCCACGTCAGGAGCCGCCGGGCCGCCGTCATCGCGAGCCAGACCGCCGCGAGGGCCCCGAACAGGGTCGCGAACAGGTAGGCGAGCGCGGTGTGCGGGTGGCCCGCGTCGACCAGTTGCCGGATCTCGACGGCGTACGTCGAGAAGGTGGTGAAGCCGCCGAGCACACCGGTGCCGAAGAAGGGCCGCACCAGCCGGTGGGAAGCCCACACATCGGTGATCAGGACCATGAAGACGCCGATCACGGCGCAGCCGACGAGGTTGACCCCGAAAGTGGTCCACGGGAATCCACCGGCCCGCTGGGGCCACAGCGACGAGGCCCCGTAACGGGCCGTGGCGCCGAGGGCACCGCCGACGGCCACAACCGCCACGACCGGTCCCTGCCCCTGCCAGGCCGACGGCCGCCGCGCGGGCTCGGAGGCGGTGGCACCGGTCGCGTCGGCGCTCTTGGGGTGCGGCACTGACATGGACGTACTTCTCCTACTCGCCGGGGCCATGTCGAACGGGCACGCTCGATCGCGAGTAGGGACCGCGGGCGGGGGCGCTGCCGCGGTTCGGTTACGGCGGGCCCCACCAGCGCGCCGCGGGGCATGATCACGACCGGGGAACAGCGTAACCCTGGGCGCGGCGGCCGCGCACCCTGGTCAGCCGGGGTCCGCGGGCAGCTCGCAGACGGCGACGCCCCGCTCCCACAGGCTTCCCAGGACCAGCTGCCCGTCGGCGGCGCAGACGCTGGTGACCATCCGGAAGTCCGAACCCCGGCGCCGGACGTGCCGGCGGATGCGGCCGTCGTCGTCGACCGCGAGGGCGCCGGCCATGGCCGCGGGGCGGTAGGGCGCGCGCACCGCGAGGCGTGCGGCGGCGCGGCGCACGGCCGGGGCGGCGCGGTGCAGCAGATCAAGAGCGGGAACCCGGGGGGCGGCGAGGGCCACCCAGATGGGTCCGTCGGCCCCGGCGGCGCGCCAGAGGTTGTCCGGCATGCCCGGCAAGTCCTCGACGAAGGGCTCGCTCAGGCCCGCCCGCGGTCCGGCCAGCCAGTAGCGGGTGAGGCGACGGGCGCCGGTCTCGGCCACGATCAGGAAGGACTCCTCCTTGCCCGGGACGAGTCCGTTGGCGAACTGCAGCCCCTCCAGGAGCACATCGGGGCTGTCGGCTCCCGGGGCGAGCCGCAGCAGCCGTCCGGTGCCGGTGTGCTCGACCACGTCGCCGATCCACTGTTCCAGGGGGTGGCGGCGGCTGGAGACGGTGAAGTAGACCGTGCCGTCGGACAGGGCGACGACATTGCTGCAGAACCGCAGGGGCTCCCCCGCCACCGAGTCGGTGAGGATGCGTACGGTGCCGTCGTCGAGGGCGATCCGCAGCAGTCCGCGGCGCGCGTCGCACACCAGCAGGCCGCCGTCCGGGAGGAGTTCGAGGCCGAGGGGCCGGCCGCCCGTCTCGGCGAGTACCTCGACGCGCGTACGGGCCGGGTCGGCGAGTCCGTCGAGGCGCAGGATGCGGCCGTCCTCGACGCCGGTCAGCACCCGGCCACGCGCGTCGGCGACCACGTCCTCCGGGCCCCGGCCGCCGATGGCGACGTAGCGGCGCGGGACGAGTGGCGTGCGACGGTCCATGTACGCCTGCCCTTCGCAGTCGGAGGCGGCTCGTCCTCACAGGTGTGTACCCGTGCGGCCCGCCGTCTACCAGCCTCTCTCGAACAGGTGCGCAACCTCGGCGATGCGGAGCTCGTCACGGCGGTAATACGTGCGTCGCCCGATCCTCCTGGTGCGCAGGAGGCCGAGAGCGACGAGGAGGCGAAGGTCTGTGCCGGCGACGGACCGTGGCACGGCCAGCTTCTCCGCCACGGCCGCCGCCGTGACCCCGTCCTCGACGAGGTCCCCGTGCCGCTGCGGCGGGAAGTGCGCGACAGGGTCCTTCAGCCACACGAGGATCGTCATCCGCCTGTCGCTCACCGGTCTCTTCAGCATGTCGTCCCTCCGTACCGCCCTCCAGACCCACTCTGGCGGGACAGGTGGAGCCGGGCCGAGGTCCGAACGGGCCGAAGTGCCGGGCCGAAGGATGCCGTCAAGGGCCGGGCCCGGCCGGGCCTTCCCCTCGGGGTTCAGCGGTTGAACCAGTTCATGGCGGGCAACGCCTTGTCGTCGTCGCCGAACAGGGCCTGGTTCGGGCCTCCCACGGAACTGGTGAGGCGCGCGTCGACGTAGGGTCCGAGGACCGGGACGGCAACCGGTCAGGATCGAAGAAGCCGTACCCCGCTCCCCGGGCCTAGCGTGAGGACACCGACGGAGAACGTCGGACGGAATCCGACGGAACCCGTCGGCCCACACGTCACCAAGGAGCAAGCCATGACCGCCGGCCTCAAGACGATCGTCTACCCCGTCAAGGACCTCGACCGGGCGAAGGCCCTGTTCACCGCGCTGCTTGAGGTCGAGCCGTACGCCGACCAGCCGTACTACGTCGGCTTCAAGGCGGCCGGCCAGGACGTGGGCCTGGACCCGAACGGGCACGCCAAGGGCATGACCGGGCCGGTGCCGTACTGGCACGTCTCCGACATCCGGGCGCGGCTGGGGGCCCTGCTGGAGGCGGGCGCGGATCTGCTGCAGGACGTCCAGGACGTGGGCGGCGGCAGGCTGATCGCCTCGGTGAAGGACGCGGACGGCAACCTCGTGGGACTCGTCCAGGACGCGTGAGCCACAGCAGGCCCGGCCCGCGGGGGTCCGATGTTGATGCACGCGCATTAACATGCGGTGTATGGGAGTGGACGCGGCCGGTGCGCGGCTTGAGGAACAGTGGCGGGACATCCTGGCGGTGCACGCGCGCACCGTGTGCGAGATCGACCGTGCGCTGCACCCGTACGGACTCGGGGCCAGTGACTTCGAGGTACTCGACATCCTCGCCGCCGAGACGGCCGCGCACGGCGACCAGTGCCGGGTGCAGAACATCGCCGGGCGCGTCCACCTCAGCCAGAGCGCCCTGTCCCGGCTGATCGGGCGGCTGGAGAAGGACGGCCTGGTGCGGCGTTCCGTGTGCGAGGAGGACCGGCGCGGGGTGTGGATCGCCCTCACCGACAAGGGCCGTGAGCTGCATGCCGAGGTGCTGCCGCTGCAACGCGACGCCCTGTCCCGGATGCTGGACGCCCCGGCGCCCCCGGAGTGAGGGATCAGACGACGAACTCGGTCCCGTCCGCGAGGACTTCGGCCCCCGCCTCGGTCACCCGGTGGCGGGCGGCCGAGGCCGGGTCGAGCAGCGGGTTCGTGTTGTTGAGGTGGGTGTAGATCCGGCGCGGTCCGGGGTGGCGGGCCAGGGCCATCAGGCTGCCCCTGGGGCCCGCGACGGGCAGGTGCCCCATGGCCGCCTGCCCGGACTCACCCCGTACCGCCGTGCCCATCTCGTCGGCGGCGTAGAACGTGCCGTCCAGCAGTGCGCAGTCCGCCGTCGCCAGCAGCTCGTCCAGGACCGGCGACCAGGCGCCCACGCACGGCGCGTACACGAGGACTCTCCCGGTGGCCAGGTCCTCGACCCGGTACGCGATCACCCAGCGGTCGTCCGCGGCGGCAGCCGCCAGGTACCTGGGGGCCTTGGCGCCCACCGGGTGCGCCGTGACGACCAGGCCGCCGGACAGGACGAAACCCCCCTCGGTCAGGGCGTCCGACCACTGCCACACGGCATAGCGGTCGAGCGTCGCACGCACCGGGGCCAGCGCGGCCAGGACCGGCGGGGCGGCGTACACCTTGAGGCCCGCGCCGCCGCGCAGCACCGCGAGGCCGCTGACGTGGTCCGCCTCCGCGTCCGTCAGGAGGACGCCCCTGAGGGGGGTGTCCCGGGGGCCCGGTCCCGGCCGGAGCGGGGCGGTGGCCACCAGCTGCGTACGGATGTCGGGTGAGGCGTTGAGCAACCACCAGTCGCGGGAGTTACCGGTCACCGCGACGCACTCCTGAGTGCGCGAGGGAAGTCTCCCGTCGCGGGCGGCGGTGCACAGCGCGCAAGCGCAGTTCCACTGCGGGAAGCCGCCGCCGGCGGCGGTACCCAGCAGGACGACCCTCACGACCAACCCCCTCCGTGCCCGAGCCGGACCCTCCCGTGGGATCTTCCCGCCGGGCCCCGCCGGTCTACCCCACCGTGGGGGGCGATTCCGGCCGATCCTCGGCGGGCCGCCGGTCCACCGGGCGCTCCGGCGAGAACGGGGAGTAGGCGAAGTCGCGCGGACCGGTCCACAGCGCGGGTACGGCATCGGAGCGGCGGCACAGCTCGAACGCGATCGCCTCGTAGTTGACCCGCCAGCCGTGGAAGTGCGGCCAGGCCTCCC
Organism: Streptomyces sp. TP-A0356; assembly: GCF_001417775.1. Taxonomy (GTDB): domain Bacteria; phylum Actinomycetota; class Actinomycetes; order Streptomycetales; family Streptomycetaceae; genus Streptomyces. The sequence goes on from NZ_BBZJ01000012.1 coordinate 494,856, forward strand.
GTGCCGTCCGCTCGGCCGGGAAGCCCGCCGCCTCCACCATCTCCACGGCCGCCGCGAACTCCTCGAAGGTGAGCTGGATCGGCGCGTCCGGCTCCGGGTCGACGTCGAACGGGAGGCGCAGCGAGCGGGCGATGTCCCGCAAAGCGGTGAAGCCGGCCCGGATCACCAGCCGGGCCTCCGGCGGGGCACTGCGCGGCGCGAGCGAGAGCTGCATGGCCGCCGCGTCCAGAACGGCGATCAACCCGACGAGCCAGTGCCGGTAAGGGCGCGGCGAGCGGAACGCGATCAGCACCGGGTAGGTGGAGTGGCTCTCTCCGATGTCCGAGGCCAGCCGCTCCCAGGCGCGGTAGAGCACGGACAACGCGGTCTCGGTCCCGACGAGCCACTGGCGGGCCAGGATCTCCGGCCCCCAGGAGGGTTCACCGGCCCGGGACTGCAGCAGGGTCACCTCCACCTCACGACGGTTGTAGGAGGCGTACAGGGTGGGCAGATAGGCGATCTGCAGGGCGATGACGACGGGTCCGGTGGCCGCCGCCAGGAAGTCGAGCGCGGACAGGTGCGGCCGCGTGCCGCTGGCGAAGCCGAGCGTGAACATGCTGGATCCGGCCTCGCGGAACGAGTCGCTCCAGGTGAGGGTGGACAGGGCGTGCAGCAGCAGGCCGAAGGCAGCGAAGGCACCGCCCAGCCAGGTGGCGAGCATGCCCATCAGGATCAGCGGGCCGAGCCAGGTCTGGGCGCGGTCGATGGCCTGGTAGTCCCCGCCCGGGGCAGCCAGCCTCAACAGACGGCGCAGGATCCACCACAGCCGGTACACGAGCGCCGAGTAGAGGCCGCGGGGTACCACCAGGGTGCGCAGGACACTGGCGATGACGGCCACCAGGAGGACGGTGCCGACCACGCCGGAGATCCATCTCATGCGGCCATTGTGAACCGGGTACGGGCCCGCCTCAGCGCGGCCCAGGCCGTGCGACCTCGGGGGGACGCCGCTGAGGCCACCCGCTCCACCACATGGGTCTCGTCAGCCGTGCGGCCGCACGAGCAGTGTGCGAATGCCGTCGGAGTTCAGCGTCAGCCCGTGCGGCGAGGCCGCGTCGATGGTGAGGGTGAGGTCGTCGGTGGGCCACTGCGATGCCAGCGCGCCCAGCGGTACCAGCCGGTAACGCGAGACGAACGGCAGCAGGTCGGCCATTTCCGTCTCGGTGGTGAACACGGGCACCGTCTGCTCGCCGTCCGGCTGCTCCAGCACGGGTAGGGCCACGGCGTTGGGGTTGATGGCGTCCTCCTCCGAGGCGTCGTCCGGCACGGGGACGAGCACGTCGCAGGAAGCCAGCGTGTCCAGCGCCTCCGAGTCCGCGGCGTCCACCGCGAGAGTGTCGAGCGCCGCCTGAGCTGCGGTCGGGCGGTTGATGTTCTCGGGTGTGTCCATGGCAGATCCCCAGGTAGTGACGGCACGGCCCGGAACCGTCGGCTCCGGACGGGCTCCCGTCACGTACCCATACGGGACCGGGCCATGCACATCACCGCGGCCGGTCTTCGACGGCCTCGGCGGCACGTCGGGTGGGCTGCAGCCCTGGTTCCCCGACACCGAGCTGGGCGTCTTCACAAGGGGCGGTGGCTCCGGCGCCGCCGGGGCCACCGCCCGCTTGCCGTGCGCTGCGTCAGGCGTTACCGCGTTCCTTGCGGCGCAGGGTGAGGAAGGTGCCCGTCGCACCGGCCGCGACGAGTGCGCCCGCCGCGATGCCGACCGGGACGGCGGGGAACGACGAGGTGTCCGTGGCCGCCGCCGTGTTCTGCATGTCCGGACCCGGCGTGATGCTCGTGGCGACCGCCTTCACGGGATGGATCGGGCCGACCGACTTCACCGAGCCGTCCGCGTTCAGCAGCACTTGCTTGTTGTTCGGGTGCCGGAAGTCGAACAGGCCCGACAGGGAGCCGGCCGTGGCGTCGAAGGAGTGGTCGCCCATCCGGTCGGTGTGCCAGTTGTCCTCGATGAAACGGATGACCGAGGACTGGTCGGTCTGGGTGTGGTCGACCTTGTTGACCTTGCTGTACGGGGAGACCACGAGCAGCGGCTGACGGGTGCCGGGTCCGCAGCGGTCGGCGTAACCGCCCGACGCCGCCGGGCCCGCCTGGCAGGCCGGGCTGTCGGTGGCCTTGCCGTTGGAGCCGGGCTTGGTGTCCTTGGAGCCGTTGCGCGGCTTGGCGTAGGCGTGGTCGTACCAGCCGTCGGAGTCGTCGTACGCGACCACGACCGCCGTGTCCTTCCACTGCGGCGACTTCTGGATGGCGTTGATCTGCTGGACCAGGAAGTGCTGCTCGTCGATCGGGTCGGAGTAGGCGGCGTGGCCGTCCTGGTACTCGGCCGCCTTGACGAAGCTGACGGCCGGCAGCTTGCCCGCCTTGAGGGCCGCGCCGAAGTCGGTCAGGTCGTAGTTGTGGTTCGCCTGGCCGCTGTGGCCGATCTCGTCGACGCTCTTGGGCGGGAGGTGGTGCGGGTTGGACGTCGACTTGTAGTACTCGAACGGCGAGTGGTGCGGGCTGTAGTCGACGACCGAGGCACCGCCGACGTTGGTGTGCGTGGTGTCGCACTTGGCGTAGTGGCCCTGCTGGCCGTCCCACGCGGTGGACGGCCGGAAGCCGCCCTGGAACCAGCCCCAGCTGACCTTCCGGGAGTTGAGCACGTCGCCGATGTTGCGGCCCTGCATGGAGGCGAGCGCGTTCTTGCTGGTGTGGTCCTTGCCGGAGCAGTCGTCGTAGGCCGGGTCCGGGTCGTTGATGACCGTGCCGACGCCCTTGGCGTCGGGCGACTGCACGGTGTACGAGTCCGGCGTCGACGTCTGCTTGGGGTTCTCGGTGCCGGAGGCGGGGTCCACGGAGACCACGCCGTGCGTCTGACCGGAGATCAGGTTGAGTGCGCCGGGCGTGGACGGGCCGTAGACCGAGCTGAACGAGCGGTCGCCGAGGGAGTAGTGCTGGGCGTAGTTCCACAGCGCCGTGACGGTGTTGCCGTCGTAGTAGTCCATCACCAGGCCCGGCTCGCCGAACAGGGTGCCGGAGCACTTGCCCGAGTCCGTGTTCTGGACGAACTGATCGTTCTTGCCGCCGTTGTACGCGTACTGCTCGGGCCCGTATGCATGGTTCTGGTCGCAGGTCATGGCCTGGGACGGGGTGAGCCGCTTGGGCGCGTACTGGTTGGGGTTCTTCGTCAGCAGCCCGGCGGTGCGCAGGTTGTCGACGTCCTTCGGGGTCGCCTTGGACGCCGTGAACTTCGTGCCGTCTGTGTTGGCGGCCTTCGGGTACGTCGCGAAGTAGTGGTCGAAGGAGACGTTTTCACCGAAGAGGACCACCACGTGCTTGATGGGCGTCGCCGTCGACGGGTGGGAGCGGCCCCCGTCCGGCGCGGCGGCCCGGGCGGGCGCGCTCGCGCCCAGGACCGTGAGCGCCGCGGCGCCCACGAGCGCGCCGAGGCTGCGCATCGTTGCTCGTTTTCCCCTGCTGGCCATGGAGGTTCACCTTCCGAACATGAACGTCAGTGCGCCATACGGTCACGGATGCTGCGTGGGACGAACGGCAGCACGGCGGAGCGGTGATGGCGTGCACATGAACACCGAGTCAGGGAACCCGGGGCAAACCTTGACCCCTCCTTGACCGAACGGGGAGGCGCGCCGCGCGTCACGAGGTCCGGGCGAACAGTGCCCGTCCGTACCAGTCCGCCCCGTCCCTCACGCCCGGCAGCGCGAAGAAGTAGCCGCCGCCGAATGGCTTGATGTAGTCGGTGAGGGGCTCGCCCGCGAGGCGGTGCTGCACGGTCTCGAACTGGCGGGCGAGGTCCTGCTGGTAGCAGCAGAACAGCAAGCCCATGTCGAGGTTGCCGTTGCCGTCCATGCCCGCGTCGTAGTTGTAGGCGCGGCGCAGGATCCGCTGGCCGGCCGTGGCCGCCGTTCGCGGGTTGGCGAGACGTATGTGGGCGTCGAGCGGGATGATGTCGCCCTTGGGGTCGTTCGCATAGTCGGGGACGTCGTGCTCGGCGTTCCCGTCCAGGGGTGCGCCGGACTCCCGGGCCCGGCCGAACATCCGCTCCTGTTCGGTGAGGGAGACCCGGTCCCAGAACTCCACGAGCATGCGGATCAGCCGTACGACCTGGTAGCTGCCGCCGATCGCCCAGTCCGGCTCGCCCAGGCCCCTGCCCACCCATACCAGACGGTTCATCGCCCGGGTGTCGGCCGGGTCGGGGTTGGCCGTGCCGTCCTTGAAGCCCATGAGATTGCGCGGTGTACCCGAGGGGCGGGGCGGGCTGGTGAAGCCGTCGAGACGCCAGCGGACCTGCATGCCGCCGCGGGTGTGCCGGGCGATGTCGCGCAGGGCGTGCAGGACGGTGTCCGGGTCGTCGGCGTGCAGTTGGAGGCTGAGGTCGCCGTGGCACCACTCGGACCGGAGGTCGTCGTCGGGGAAGGCGGGCATGGTCGTCAGCCCCCGGGGGCGATGGGCGGCCAGTCCGAAACGGTCGTCGAAGAGACCGGCCCCGACACCGACGGTCACCGCCAGCGCCCCGGTGGGCAGCCGGCCGCCCAGGACACCGGAGTCGGCGGGCGGGCCGGTGATGCCGGCGGGCGACGGCGTGCCGCCCGAGGTGAGGAAGCGGGCGCGCGCGGTGAGGGTGCGCAGCAGTTCGGAGAGCTCCCCTCGGTCGCCCGCCGTCACGTCGAAGGCGGTGAACGCGGTGACCCGGCGCGGGGCGGCGAGCACCGACTGCTGGTGGGGGCCGTGGAAGGGTGCGACGGGCGGCGCACCGGTGCCGTCGCCGGGGGTCGGGGCCGCCGCGCCGCCGGAGGCGAGCCCGGCGCCCGCGAGGGCCGCGCCGCGCAGGAAGCCGCGCCGCCCGACCCCGCTCGCGCGGGACGAGGTGCTCATACCGTCCTCCGTGGGTCGCAGAGCGTCGCCACCGAGGCCAGCCGCTCGACCAGGTCGCCGAGGACCGCGTCGGCCCGTTCGCGCGGGGCGCGGCCCAGGCGGTCGAGCGGGGTCCAGCGGTCGCCTCGGCGGAAGCCGTCCAGGGTGCGCTGCGCGCGGTCCAGCTGACGGTCGAGGCCGGGCAGATCCGGGTAGCGTGTCCGCAGCAGGGGGTGCAGCCGGGACAGGACGGCGCGGGTGCCGTCGAGATGGGCGCGGGCGGTGGCGAGGGTGCTGCCGCTGCCGTAGTCGGTGCGCCCGGTCAGCTCGGACTGCACGGTGTTCTCCAGGATCTCGTGCGCCCTCAGGCCCAGCTGTGCCGGGTCCATGCGGGCCTGGACCCAGTCGGCGCGCAGCGTGGTCACGGCCTTGAGGAGGGCGTCCGCCGGGGCGCGCAGGGTGGTCGCGGGCTGCCCGTGCCACAGCCCGTACTCGATGCGGTGGAAGCCGGTGAAGGACGGGTCGCGGACACCGCCGGGCAGGCCCGCGTCCGTTCCGTTGATGCGCGTGTCCGCCTCGCCGAAGGCGCCGTACGCCGCGCCGAGCCGCTCGTACGCCAGGTGCGCCGGGAGCCAGTCCGCACGGGCGCGGCCGAGGTCGCCGCCGTCGATGGCGTCCCTCAGCTGCCCGGTCAGCCGTACGACCTCGTCCAGACCACCGCCCACCCACTTCTGGTAGTCGATGGCGAGCGGGACCAGGTCGTGCTCGGTGACCGGGGCCGCCGCGGGCCCTGCCTGCCCGGAGCCGACGCGGACCGTGGGGCCCCTGACCGCCCCGGCGTCGTCGGGCAGACAGGTGAACGCGTACGAACCCCTGCCGAGGCGGACGGTCAACTGCCGTGTCGTACCGGGGCCGATGCCCTCCACCTCGCCGTACACGGCGCGGCTGCGGGGGTCCTCCAGGTACACCTCGGCGGCACCGCTTGAGGTGTTGTGCAGCTCGAAGACCTGCAGACCGGGTACGGGCCGGCTCCAGCCGCGGCCACAGCCGCTCGGCGACACCTCGACGGTGGTGTGCGGCAGCCCGTCGGCGGCGGCCCCGGCGCGGCGCGCTCCGCCGAGGGTCATGCCCAGCAGTGCCGTCACCAGGGCGAGGACGAGAAGGAGTCCGCCGGCGGCCCAGAGTCGGGCCGGCCGTGACCTGAGGCCGGGCACCGGCATCCCTCAGCGCCTCCCCGGACGACGTACGGACGAACCGACGCGCCCGTCCACGGGGCGCGACCGACCTCATGCTAGGCAGTGCGCCACGCTCGAACGCCCCACGAGGGGGACGGACACCAAGAGTTCCCCGGTGGTTCACCCAGCGCTCTCCATCGCGGGACCGTCATCCGCGCGGCCCGGAGCGCGCGGCGCACGTACGGCCGACGGACAGCGCTCTCCTCCTCGCGGACCGCTCCGCCGTGCCGCCGGGCTGAGCCCTTCGTAGGCTGGTGCCCTCGGGCACGTCACGGAGGTCAGCGATGCCTCGGAGCATCTGGTCGGGAGCGATCAGCTTCGGCCTGGTCACGATCCCGATCAATGTGGTGCCCGCGACCGAGGACCACAGCATCCGCTTCCACCAGTACCACGTGCGGGACATGGGCCGGGTCCGCGTACGGAAGTTCTGCGAGGTCGAGGACCGCGAGGTGCAGCCGGACGAGATCGGCAAGGGCTACGAGATCTCCAGGGACCAGATCGTGCCCGTCCTCGACGAGGAGCTGCGACAGCTGCCCCTGCCGACGGCGAGGGCCATCGAGATCGCCGCGTTCGTGCCGGCCGAGTCGATCGACCCCATCCGGATCGGCGAGGGCTACTACCTCCAGGCCTCGGGCACGGTGGCGGCGAAGCCTTACGCGCTGCTGCGCAAGGCGCTGGAGAGGACGTCCAAGGTGGCGGTGGCGAAGTTCGCCTGGCACGGCCGGGAGAGACTCGGCCTGCTGCGGGTGCGGGACGAGGCGATCGTGCTGCACGCGATGCGCTGGCCGGACGAGATCCGGGACCCGAGCGAGCTGGGTCCACCGGACGTCCGGCTCACCGAGGACGAGATCACCGAGGCCGAGCACCTGATCGACCGTATGACCCGGGACGACCTGGAGGGCCCCGACTTCGTCGATCACTACACGGAGGCGCTCCAGCAAGTGATCGAGGCCAAGCGTGAGGGGCACGCCCCGCCCGAGGCGCCGGAGCCGGAGGCCGCGCCCGGCGAGGTGCTGGACCTGATGACCGCGCTGCAGGCGTCCGTGGCCCAGGCGAGGGCCTCGCGCGGCGAGGGAGCGGAGGCCGAGGTCCACGAGCTGCCCCGGAAGAAGGCCGCCGCAAGGAAGACGGCGAAGAAGGCACCCGCGAAGGAGACTGCGGCGAAGAAGACCACGAAGAAGACCGCGGCGAAGAAGGCGACCCGCAGGCCGCGCAGCGCCTAGCTGAGCAGGGCTCCGGCGGGGAGACACTCCCCACGCGACCCGGGTCGTCTACAGCTCCGACCTGGGGGAAGCTGTAACTGTGACCGCTCGCTACACCCAGGGGCACGATCATGGCGTTCTTTGCGATATCGAAGCAGCACCCTCTGCATCTGCTGTCCACAAGCGACCTGACGATGGAACTCGACCGTCTCTACGAGGAGAACGAACAACTCCGACACGCCGTGTCCTCCCACGCCACCATCGACCAGGCCATGGGCGCGGTGGTCGTGCTGGGTCAGGTCGCCCCGGAAGAGGCCTGGCGGGTGCTGCGCGATGTCTCCCAGCGCACGAACACCAAGCTGCGTGTCGTCGCGGAGCACATCCTGAAGTTCGCGCAGGGCGGTGCGTTGCCGGAACCCGAGCTGCAAGAGCTGAAGAAGGCGCTCAACCGGTACAGGATCTGCTCGGAGGTCAGTCAGCCCCTCCCCGGCCCCTGACCGGGATCACCCGTCCGGCCGATGAGCGCGACCCGGGTACGAGCGACTCGCCCGGCCCGGGCGCGCAGTGCGTGTGGAGCGGTCTGCACCACCTCGATGATCACTCTTTCTCCCCGGCGGCGTGCGCTCCCGCCAGGGAGCCGACGGGCCTGGTTGGGTAAGCGGCGACAGCGGACATTCCTGACCTGACCCCTCGGGGGACCATATGCCGCGAGCCGTCGAGGCGTCACCGACCCGCCTCGCGCAGGACGCGTTCGACCCCGCTCGGCGCGACACCGTCCAGCCGCTCGACGACCGCCGGACGCTGTACGACCTCCGCGCACGGGCCGAGCCGGGTCTGCCGCTCTTCGAGGACGCCCGATGAGCGAACTGGTGCTGGGGGCCGTCGCCTACGATCCCAAGGTCGTCACCATCTGGTCCGGCTTCCGGTCCTGGCTGCGGCGGCAGGGCCTGCCGTTCGACTTCGTCCTGTACGCCCACTACGAGCGGCAGGCCGAGGATCTCGTCCGTGGCCGCGTCGACGCGGCCTGGCACTCCCCGCTGGCCTGGCTGCGCACCCGCCGTCTGGCACGGGCGGCCGGCACGCAGGTGTGGCCGCTCGTCATGCGCGACACCGATCGCGACCTGACCTCGGTGGTCGTCGTGCGGACCGACGCGCCGTTCACCACCGTCGCCGACCTGAAGGACGAGACCGTCGCCGTCGGCGCGGTCGACTCCCCCCAGGGGACCCTGCTGCCCCTGCACCATCTGAGGGGACAGGGGCTGGTCCCGGGCGTCGACTTCCGGATCATGCGCCACGACACGGGTGTGGGGCTGCACGGCGACCACATCGGCGGCGAGCGCGACGCGGCGCGCGCCCTCATGGCGGGCGACGTCGCGGCGGCCTGCATGATCGACGCCAATCACCTCGCCTTCGGCCTGGAGGGCATCCTGCCGCCGGGGAGCACACGTCTGCTGACCCGTACCGCGCCGTTCGACCACTGTGTGCTGGCGGCAGGCCCGTCACTCGAACCTGAGCTGGGCGAGCGGTTGGCGGCGCTGCTGCAGTCGATGTCCTACGCCGACCCCGAAGTGCGCCACCTGCTCGACCTCGAAGGCCTCACCCGGTGGGTCCCCGGACGGGAGAGCGGCTTCGGCGACCTGTCCGCAGCGGTCGACGCGACCGGGTTCTACGACCCGGTCGGCCGGGTCACGGCCTACGGCTACCGGCCGTGACGGCCGGCGTCACCCGACCGCACACCCCGCCGCTCGACACACCCTGCCGCTCGACCTGCCCGGACTCGGCTGCGACCGGGGCGCGCACCTGCTTCACCTCAGCACGATCGAATGCGGTCCACGCGGGACGAGTTCACCCACCACCGGAGCACCGGGCACCTCCCCCACCACCAGCAGTCCGCCCGAGGTCTGGGCGTCGGCGAGGAGCAGTCGGGTGTGGGCGTCCGTGTCCCCGAAGTCGGTGAACGGCGACACCCACTCGAGGTTGCGCCGGGTGCCGCCGCTGACGTAACCGTCCCGTACGGCCTCTCTGGCCCCGTCGAGGTAGGGCACGGCGGACTTGTCGAGCACGGCCGTCACGCCCGACGCGCGTGCCAGCTTGTGCAGATGGCCGAGGAGGCCGAACCCGGTCACGTCGGTGGCGCAGACCGCACCGGCGTCGAGGGCCGCGGCGGCCGCGTCCCGGTTGAGGGCCACCATGGTGGCGACCGCCTGCTCGAACCGCTCGCCGGTGGCCTTGTGCCGGTTGTTGAGCACGCCCAGACCGAGCGGCTTGGTGAGGGACAGCGGCAGGCCCGGCCGGCCGGTGTCGTTGCGCAGCAGCCGCCGAGGGTCGGCGAGGCCCGTGACGGCCATGCCGTACTTGGGCTCCGGGTCGTCCACGCTGTGGCCGCCGCCCATGTGGCAACCCGCCTCGGCGACGACGTCCAGCCCGCCGCGCAGCACCTCCCGGGCCAGGTCGAAGGGCAGCACGTCGCGGGGCCAGGCCAGGAGGTTGACGGCGACGACCGGTCGGCCGCCCATCGCGTACACGTCGGACAGGGCGTTGGCCGCGGCGATGCGCCCCCAGTCGTACGGGTCGTCGACCACGGGAGTGAAGAAGTCTGCGGTGGACACCAACGCCTGGGCGGCCGTGTCGCCCTGGGCGGGCAGCGTGACGACGGCCGCGTCGTCCCCGGTGGCCGGCCCGACCAGGAGCGCGGTGTCGCTCGTGAACGTCAGCGTCTGCGGCAGTCCGCCGAGCACGTCCTCCAGCTCTCCGGGCGGGATCTTGCAGGCGCAGCCGCCGCCGTGGGCGAACTGCGTGAGCCGTACGGGGGTTTCGCGGATCGAGGTCATGCCAGGTCTCCTGGGTCGGTGAAGGCCACGGCTGCGTGTCCGTGGGCGGCGCGTCGGGTGCCGGTGTACGGCCTGGTCGAGCGTGGTCCGGTAGCGTGACGCGCGGTGGAGGCGTGTGGGTGCCTGGTGGCCCTCCCGGTCTTCAAAACCGAGGTGCCCGAGGATCTCGGGCAGGCGGGTTCGATTCCCGTCCGCCTCCGTTCCCGGCGCCGGGGCGACAGCGCCGGCGCCGCTCGTCCACCCGTTGGGTGTATCCCTCGGCGTCCAGGAACTCCAGCAGTGGCACGGCCACCCTGCGTGTGGTGTCCAGGGCTCGTCGGGCCTCGCTGAGGGTGAACGGCTGGGGCAGTCGCCGCAGCACGGCTGCGGCCCGGGCGTCGGCCCCGGGAAGCAGCACGATGCCCTCGGTCACCGCCAGCAGCGCCCCCGCCGAGACCGCGGCCCCCACCGCCTTGCGGGTGAGCCCGAGTTCCCTGAGGCGATCGGCCTCCGGCGCGCGGAAGGGCGCCCGCGCCAGCTCGCGCCGCAGGGCGTCGACGGCCGCCTCGACGGGCGGTGGCAGCGTCGGCCGGATGCTGTCGGGACCGCACAACCGGCCGTGCCGACGCAGCAGTCGAAACGCGCCCGGTGTCTCGGCGAGCGCGTCCACCAGGGACCGGTCGGGCAGCCCGAGCAGGCGTCGGGCCGCCTCGGTGGGCAGTCCGGGATCCAGCGGGTGTTGCTGTGCGTACCGCTCCACCTCGGCGGCGAGACGCTCACGCAACTCCGCCCAGTGCGCTGCGTCGACCAGCCAGTCCCCCGCGACGGGCTCGGTGGGCGGCGGCACTCCCATCGCCAGGAGCTCCGAGCGGCGGACGAGTCCGCGTCGCCGTAGCTCCGCGGCGCCGTCCGGGCGGCCGGTCATGGCCGCCAGTTCCGCCGCCCTCGCGCGGCCCGCGCCCCGCCGGGTCAGTCGCGGCGGGCGCACGTCCAGCACGGTGATGCCGCGCGGCATGCGCCGGCCCCCCGGCTCCCTCGACACCGCCCGGTCTCCGACACGCAGGGGCAGCGCTCGACTCAGGGTCAGCCTGGCGGTGTCCTCGCCCAGCGGGCGGACGGTTGCCGGGACGGCGGCCGTACCGATGTGCAGGACGACCGTCCGGGGCAGGTCGTCGCCCGGCTCGCCCGTGATACGGACGTCGATCAGGTCGGTGAGCAGCCAGCGGTCCGGTGCCAGCAGCACCTGCCCCCGTCGCAGGGCGCCGTCCAAGGGGCCGTGCACGTTGACCGCCACGCGCGCCACGCCCGTGACGGTGGACCGTGCCTGGTGCAGGCATTGCAGCGCCCGTACCCTCAGCACGGCCGAACCGTCCCCCGTCACCAGGCGGTCACCGACCCGCAGGGTGCCCGCGGCGAGCGTGCCGGTCACCACGGTGCCGTGGCCGCGCACCGTGAAGGCGCGATCCAGCCACAGCCGTACGTCCGCTTCGGCGGGCGGGACCGGCAGTGTGTCCGCGAGTCGGCCCAACTCCCCGTGCAGCGCGTCGAGTCCGGCGCCGGTCACCGCGCTCACCGCGACGGACGGCACCGTGCCGAGGGAGGTCGCGGCCATGCGCTCGACGGCGTCCACGCGAACGGGTTCGGGGTCCGCCAGGTCGCTGCGGGTCACCGCGAGCACGGCATGCCGTACCCCCAGCGCGTCGAGGATCGCGAGGTGTTCCTGCGACTGCGGCTGCCAGCCCTGGTCGGCGGCCACCACGAACAGCACGGCGGGCACGGGACCGACCCCGGCCAGCATCGTCGGGACGAACCTCTCGTGGCCCGGTACGTCGACGAAGGCGATGTGCTCCTGGTCCGGGCCGGGCCGCGTCCATACGAAGCCGAGGTCCAGGGTCAGTCCTCTGCGCCGCTCCTCCTCGAAGCGGTCGGGTTCCATCCCGGTGAGCGCCCGCACCAGGGCGGACTTGCCGTGGTCGACATGCCCCGCGGTGGCCAGGACCCGCATCGCCTACCTCCCCACGGCGGACCTGACGGCTCCGGCGAGCCGCTCGTCGTCCTCCGGCGGCACCGCCCGCAGGTCCAGCAGGCAGCGCCCCGCCTCCAGACGCCCGACCACGGGGACGGGACCGGTGCGCAAGAGGGGGGCACAGGACTCCGGCAGGGACAGTGCGGCGCTGGGCAGTGCCACTCCGGGCGCACCGCCGCCTCCCACCGTCGCGATGCTCTCCACGGCCCGTACGTCCGCGCCGTCGGCGCTGAGCACCGAGGCGAGCCGCTCGGCACGGGCCATGAGCCGGGCCGGGTCGGCGGCCAGCGCGGCGGCGGTCGGAGTCCCCGGGCCGGTGAGCGTCGCCTCCAGCGCGGCCAGGGTCAGCTTGTCCACACGCAGGGCGCGGGCCAACGGGTGGCGCGCCAGGGTGCGGACCAGTTCCCGCTCACCGAGGAGCAGTCCGCACTGGGGTCCGCCGAGCAGCTTGTCGCCGCTCGCGGTGACGAGTGCGGCACCGGCCCGCAGTTGGCTCTCGGCGTCGGGTTCCTCGGGCAGCAGCGGATGGGGGCCGAGCAGTCCGGAACCGATGTCGACGACCACCGGGACGCCGAGCGCCGCCAGCTCACCGATCCCGGCGGCACGGGTGAACCCGGTGACGCGGAAGTTGGACGGGTGCACCTTCAGCACGAAACCCGTCTCCGGGCCGATCGCGGCGGCGTAGTCGGCGGCGGTGGTGCGGTTGGTGGTCCCGACCTCGCGGAGCCTGGCGCCGGTGGAGACGAGGAGGTCCGGCAGCCGGAAACCGTCGCCGATCTCCACCATCTCGCCCCGGCTGATGACGATGTCCTTGCCGACGGCGAGCGCGGTGGCGACCAGGGCCAGCGCGGCGGCACCGTTGTTGACGACGTGCGCGGCGGCAGCGGACGGCACCCGGTCGCGCAGCGCCTTCAGAGCGGTGCGCCCACGGCGGGCCCGTACGCCGGTCGACAGGTCCAGCTCGACGTCCGTGGGTCCGGCGGCCTCCAGCACCGCCTGCAGGGCCGCCGCCGACAGGGGTGCCCGGCCGAGGTTGGTGTGCAGCACCACTCCGGTGGCGTTGATCACCGACCGAAGCCCACCGACCGTGCGCGGCAACAGGGCGACCGCCGCGTCCCTCACCCGCTCCGGCGGGAGGTCGCCGCGGCGTGCCTGCTCCTGCGCCTGCCGGACCGCCGCCTTGACCACTCGGGCTCCCAGTCGCCGTGCCGCCTCGGACAGGCGCGGATCACTCAGCACGGTGTCGGTGCGGGGAATGCGCCGTAGCGTGTCCGCGTCGTCGCGGCGCCCGGACGAGCCGTCGGTTCCGGACGCGGCTGCCCCGGCCGTCTTGCCGGTCCGCTCCGGTGCGACCCGCTGCTCCATGCGGCCCCTGCCTCTCCGGTCCCGGCCTCCGGCTGTCCGGAGACCCATCGTCTCCCAGCGCCCGTGGCCGGTCGCCCGACACGCCGCGGCCACTGCGGCCGCCCCACCGGCGGCCTCCGTTCGGCTGCGCTGGGGAGCCCACGAGGCGATCGGAGCGGGTACGGCGGGTGCCGTCCGCTTCCACGGGTACCCGGCAGTGCATCGACATCGGACGGCCGCGGGGAGGTGGACGAGATGATCTCCGAATTGGTGGTGGTTCCCGCTCAGGGAGCGGTGCTCTCGGGCGACCTTGTGGTGCCGGGCCCGGCACCGGCGATGGTGTTGTTCGCGCACGGCAGCGGCAGTTCCCGGCTCAGCCCGCGCAACCGGGCGGTCGCGACGGCACTGCACAAGGCGGGACTGGGCACCTTGCTGCTCGACCTGCTGACCGAGCGGGAGGAGCGCGAGGACGCCGCGACAGGCGAGTACCGCTTCGACATCGGTCTGCTGAGCCGGCGCCTTGTCTCAGCCATCGACTGGCTGGCACAGGAGCCGAACACCAGGGGGCTTCCGGTGGGCCTGTTCGGGGCCAGCACCGGGGCGGCCGCGGCGCTGGTGGCGGCGGCCGACGAGCCGGAGCGGGTGTATGCGGTGGTCTCCCGGGGCGGACGGCCGGACTTGGCGGGCGATGCCCTGGAGCGGGTCAGGGCACCGGTCCTGCTCATCGTCGGAGGCAGCGACGAGACCGTCCTCGACCTCAATCGGAAGGCCGCCGAGAAGCTGTCGGTGCCGCACGAGATACTGGTCGTGCCGGGTGCCACGCACCTCTTCCCCGAACCCGGCGCCCTGGAGCAGGTGGCCGAGGCCGCCAGCCAGTGGTTCCTGGCTTATCTGAAGGGCAAGGGGGCCCGCGCGGCACATTCCGGTTGAGGTGGGCGTATGCCGTCGTCCGGCTCAGGCGTCTGCGTCCCCTCGTCGGGTGCGTCACCCGTCGCCGCGGCGCAGGGGTCCCCAGGTGCCGGTCTGGCGGTCGACCGCCGCCTGCGCCTCCGCGATGACCCTCTCGTCGATCCAGCCGACGGGCTCGACATCCCGCACGAGCGGCTCGTTGTCGGGCCCCCGGCCCTGCACCCGCCCTCGCAGAACCCAGGGGCGCACGCCCGCTCCCTTCTCCTGGGGCAGGTGCGAATAGTCGTGCAGCCGCCTGGCCACCCACAGTTCGACGGGCCGGTCCTCCCACCAGGGCTCGACACCGAGGGGGTTGGCGGACAGCCCGGGCATCCGGACGCCGGTGAGGTCGTCCCTGCTGCCGACGGCCGCCAGATCGGCGGCAGGGCCGTGCGACCAGCGGACGTAGAGGTCGCGGTGGCGCTCCACCAGTGCCCCCAGCTCGCCGAGGGACCGCAGGACGGGAAGCTCTTCCGGCACATCCATGCGCTCGTTCCTCCTCCCGGTCGCCCCGCTCCTGGTCGTCCCTCCCGCTCCGGTTCTCCCTCCACCACGCACAGGTGCGATCACCGGCGCCCCGGCGGGTACCCCGATGCGCGTGGGACATCCGTGACGTGGGACATCCATTAAGGAAGAAGTGGGACATCCGTGAAGTGGGACACCGTGAACCCGAACGTCCGGGCCTCGGCCTCCTGCCTCCGCCGGCGGCTGCGGCCTCCTCGGCCTGTGCCGGGTCTGCTCGAAGGTCTCCGCGTCCGGCGCTTCCAGGGTGAGGTCGATCAGGACCTCGAAGGAGCGTCCCACGGCCGCCGGGTCGATGACCGCCCTACAGCCGCGGATGACGCCGTCGGCCGCCAGCCGCTGGACGCGCCGCAGGCACGGCCCGGTGGTGGGGCCGACCCGGTCGTCCAGCTCGATGGGGGGTGCGACAACTTCCACGCCTACCGTCCGCCCGTTGCCGTGGTCGCCAGGACGGCTCGGGCCTTTGCGTCAGTGCACCGCGTCCGAGAGACGCACGAAGCTGTGGCCGGTGGCCAGCAGGTGGGGGACGGCGGCGGCGATGCCCCGGGCTGTGCCGCCCCTGGGGTGGTTCATGTGGCACAGCACGATGGATCCGCCGTGGGCGGACGCGACGGTGGAGCGGACCTGTTCGGGGGTGAAGGTGGCGCCGCCGTCGCCGTTGACGGAGAAGGCGGCGAAGCGCTCCCCCAGGTCGGTGACGATCCGTGCGGCGACGTCGTCGCAGTACGCGGTACCGGACCGGAAGAAGCGTGGCGGGGCGCCCAGCAGCCGGGTGAGCTTGGCCTGGTTGCCGGCGATCTCGTCGTACACCTCTCCGGCGCTGCGGGTGCCGGGGATGCCGTAGGCGGAGCGTCCGGTGACCGACAGCGGACGATGCCGGGTGCCGTGGTTGGCGATCTCGAACAGGGGCTCGGCGGCCAGTCGGCGGAAGACCGCCGGATTGGCGTCGATCCAGCGGGAGTTGAGGAAGAGAGTCGCCGGTACCTCCCGTTTGCGGAGGAAGTCGATCAGCGCCTGGTCATAGCCGCTGCCGCCCGGGCCGCCGCAGGCGTCGAAGGTCAGCGCGACCACCCGCTTCGTGGTCGGCAGCGCGTGCACCGTACCCGGCGCCTGAAGGCCCCAGGTGTGCGGCACGGCATGGCCGTAGCGGGCCACGATCTCGGCACGGGTGACCGCGGGCGCCGTGGCCGAGGGGGCGGAGGTCGGGGCTTCCGTGGTGGTCGCCGCGGAGGTGGGGGGTGCGCCGGACGCGGACGCGCCGCCGCTCGTCTCGCTCCCCGGGGCCGTACAGCCGGCGAGCACGCTTCCCGCCATGGCAGCCAGCACCGCCCGGCGACTGGGTGTCATCCACTCCCCCAGCTGATCGAAGGTCCACGACGGGCAACCCGGCGCCCGTCACGGCAACCGTATGCGGTGGTGAGGCCGGGTCCGGGAAGACGGGGGACAAGGGTTCGCCAAACATCCTTTGTAGATCATTTGCCACCGCGCCATCGGGCCGCGTGGAAGGGCATTACAGGAACTGCCCGAGCTGTGACGGCGCATGGCGCCCCCAGGCGGTACCGCCTGAATGATCAACGGGAGCGTGGGGTTAGCATATGAGCACCGCCTAGCTCGAAAGATGCACCTGTGACTGTCAATGATGACTCGTTCACCAACTGGAAGACCCGCGAGGAGATCGCGGAGTCGATGATCCCGATCATCGGGAAGCTGCACCGGGAGCGGGACGTCACGGTCCTGCTGCACAGCCGCTCCTTGGTGAACAAGTCGGTGGTCAGCATCCTCAAGACCCACCGGTTCGCCCGGCAGATCGCCGGTGAGGAACTCTCGGTCACCGAGACGCTGCCCTTCCTCCAGGCCCTGACCAGGCTCGACCTCGGCCCCTCCCAGATCGACATCGGCATGCTCGCCGCGACGTACAGGAGCGACGACCGGGGGCTCTCGGTGGAGGACTTCACCGCGGGGGCCGTCGCCGGGGCCACGGGTGCCAACAAGATGGAGCGCCGCGAGGGACGCGACGTCGTCCTCTACGGGTTCGGCCGCATCGGCCGCCTCGTCGCCCGCCTCCTCATCGAGAAGGCCGGCTCCGGCAACGGCCTGCGGCTGCGCGCCATCGTCGTCCGCGGCGGCGGGGCCGCCGAGGACCTCGTCAAGCGGGCCTCGCTGCTGCGCCGTGACTCCATCCACGGACCCTTCCAGGGCACGATCACCGTCGACGAGGCGAACAGCAAGATCATCGCCAATGGCAACGAGATCAAGGTGATCTACTCCGACGACCCTACGTCGGTGGACTACACGGCGTACGGCATCAAGGACGCCATCCTCATCGACAACACCGGCAAGTGGCGCGACCGCGAGGGCCTGTCGAAGCACCTGCGCCCCGGCATCGACAAGGTGGTGCTCACCGCGCCGGGCAAGGGCGATGTCCCCAACATCGTGCACGGCGTCAACCACGACACCGTCAAGCCGGACGAGCAGATCCTGTCCTGCGCGTCCTGCACCACCAACGCGATCGTCCCGCCGCTGAAGGCGATGGCCGACGAGTACGGCGTGGTGCGCGGCCACGTGGAGACCGTCCACTCGTTCACCAACGACCAGAACCTGCTGGACAATTACCACAACTCCGACCGTCGCGGCCGCTCGGCACCGCTCAACATGGTCATCACCGAGACCGGTGCCGCCTCCGCCGTCGCCAAGGCCCTGCCCGACCTCAAGGCGAAGATCACCGGCAGCTCCATCCGCGTACCGGTGCCGGACGTCTCGATCGCGATCCTCAACCTGCAGCTCACCCGCGAGACCACCCGCGAGGAGGTCCTCGACTACCTCCGCAACGTGTCGCTGACCTCGCCCCTCAAGCGCCAGATCGACTTCATCAGCGCGCCCGACGCGGTCTCCAGCGACTTCATCGGCTCGCGTCACGCCTCGATCGTCGATGCCGGCGCCACCAAGGTCGAGGGCGACAACGCGATCCTCTACCTGTGGTACGACAACGAGTTCGGCTACTCCTGCCAGGTCGTCCGCGTCGTCCAGTACGTCTCGGGCGTGGAGTACCCGACCTACCCCGTCCCGGCCGTCTGATCCCGACGGACGCTCCGGTCCGCTGCCGGGGTGAGCGGTACTGCCCTGCCGCCCCCCGGGCAGCGTAGGGCGTCGGCAGTCGTCAACGGGCCGGCAGTCGGCAGTCGGCAGTCGGCAGTCGGCAGTCGGCAGTCGGCAGTCGGCAGTCGGCAGTCGGCAGTCGATCTTGGACCGTCCGTCTCCCGCTGGGGCTTCCGCGCTCGCCCTACAGGGAGTTGACGGCCTTCTCGGCGGGCACTACCAAGGCCGGCGGATGGCCGCCGCCGGCCGGGGTGAGGGCGAGTCATCGCCCCCTCCTCGCCCCGGTCCTGACCATCAGCGGACTCACCGACCCGACCACCGTCCACGGCGTGGAGCCGACCGACCCCGACCACCGTCCACGGCGTGGAGCCGACCGACCCCGACCACCGTCCACGGCGTCGAGCCGACCGACCCCGACCACCGTCCACGGCGTCGAGCCGACCGACCCCGACCACCGTCCACGGCGTCGAGCCGACCGACCCCGACCACCGTCCACGGCGTCGAGCCGACCGACCCCGGCCGCTGACCCGGCTCAGGCCGACCGGCCCGGGCGGTACCCGCGGTACCCACGCACCATCGGTCGGGCCGCGTCGTGCGATGCTGAGAAGGGATCATGACGGGACGTGGGAGAGAGAGTACGGCGGAGTGAGGGTGGCGGGTCGGTCGGTTCGGGTGACGCTGTGGGATCGCATCGCGGCATCGGATCCCGGGCTGCTGCGTCTCACAGCCGGCCTCAGAACCGTGTCCGCCGTCGCGCTCACCCTGGCCGTCCTGGCCCTTCTCCGGGTCGGCGTGCCCTATCTGGTGGCGGGGGCCATGTCAGCCATGGTCGCGACCTTCGCCATCCGCGAGAAGGAGCGGGCCCGGCAGGCCGTCACGCTCGCTCTGGGGCTCCCCGTGGCGCTGGCCTCGGTCTCGCTCGGCGCCCTTCTCAACTCCCGCCTGGTGGCCGGGGACCTGTTCTTCATCGCGCTCATCTTCTGCGCCGTCTACAGCCGGCGGTTCGGCGACCGCGGTACGGCACTGGGGCTGATCGGATTCCAGGTCTACTTCCTCTCCCTGTTCGTCGGTGCGACCGTCCCGGCGCTGCCGGGGCTCTACGGCGCGATCACTCTCGCCTTCGTGTGCAGCGCCGTGGTGCGCTTCGCGCTGGTGCCCGAGACGCCCTCGGGAGTCCTCGACCGGTTGCGCCGGGCCTTCAGGGCCCGCCTCGCGCAACTGCTCGCCGCGCAGGTCGCCCTGCTCGACGCCGACCCGGAGGACATGGAGAAGGCCCTCGACGAGGTGCGTCACAGGACCGCGGCCCTGCACGAGACGGCCATGATGATCCAGGGACGGCTGGAGCGGGGGACCTCCGACGAGACGGTGGCCCGGCTGGTGCAGCGCCGTATCGCCGATGCCGAGATCGCCGCCGAACGCCTGGGACTCCTGCTGCTCACCGCGCGCAGCGCCGAGCGGGCCGACTCACTCACCCTGCACCTGCCGGGAGCTCCCGTGCCCTCGGGCGGCCCGCTGCCCGAGGGGGACGAGACGACCGCCACGCTGCGCCGCGACCTGGAGGCGCTGCGTCTGCTCGTCCTGCGGCCCGTCGGGCAGGAGACCGGGACCGCGCTCTCCCATGTGCGCAACCGGCTGCTCGGCTACCGGGACGAGGACAACCTGCCACCCGCGCCAAGCGCCGTCCAGGACGTCTTCCGGGGGATCGGCGAGGCGGCGCGGGCGGTCCTGGGGCTGCGGATCGCCCTCGAGGGGCCCCAGGACGACTCCGACGACACTCCCGCGACGACCCGCTCGCGCGAGGAACTGGACGCGGAGGACGCCGCGATCGGCGGAAGCGAGGAGGCGGCGCGGGAGGAAGGGGAACGCACCGGGCTGGAGCGCCCCACCACGCGTGCGGCCGTGCAGGTGGCGGTGGGATCGGCGCTCGCCATCGTCGGCGGTGAGCTCCTCTCCGGTCAGCGGTGGTACTGGGCGGTGCTGACCTGCTGGATCGTGTTCATCAACACCGCGTCCACCGGCGAGATCCTGGTCAAGGGGTACCGCCGGCTGCTGGGGACCGTCCTCGGCGTGGTGGGCCTCGGGCTGGCAGGGCTGGTCGGGCATCACACATGGACGGCGTTCGCCCTGGTGCTCGTGTGCATCTTCGCGATGTTCTACACGGCGCCCCTGTCCCACACGCTGATGTCGTTCTTCGTCACCGCGATGCTGGGCCTCCTCTACACCCTGCTCAACCGCTACAGCCCCGCCGTGCTCGTACTGCGCATCGAGGAGACGGCGCTGGGCGCGGTCTGCGGCATCGTCGCGGCGGCGCTGGTCCTGCCGGTCAACACCGATCGCCGTACGAACGAACTGCTCGGCACCGTGCTGGCCCGGCTCGCCGACGTCACCGACGCGGCGGTCGACCAGCTCAGCGGCGGGCCCGCGGCCGACCTCCTGGACAAGGCACGCGACCTCGACCAGGCACTGGCCGATCTGCATGACTCGACACAGCCGCTCACCCACCCGATCATGCCCCTGCGGGCCCGCCGGGACACGGCTCGCTATGTCGTCGCGACGCTGGAGACCTGCGCCTACCATGCGCGCTCACTGGCGGCGACCGCCGAACTGCTGCCTGAGCACCCGTCCATCGCGGCGGATCCCCGGCTGCGCCGGGCCGGCCGGCGCATCGTCGGCAATATCGAGGCGATAGCCGCCCATGTCACCGACGAACGCAGCACCACCCCGATCCTGACCGGCCCCAGCATCGCGTCCATGCTGAAGCCGGGGACCCTCGGCGCACCACGCTACGACCGCGTCACCGACCGGGTGCTGCGGCACCTGCAGCGCCTGGACGAGGCGGTGGCCGGACTGGCCCGTCCGCTCCATGTCCCCGTCGGCGCGCCGCAACGGTAACGGGCCGGACGACGGCCGGAACGGCAAGGATCCCTAAGGGCCCGGACGACGGCCGGACGGCCGGACCATGCTCCGGCAGATCCCTCCGTCATGGAACTCGCCGCTGGTCAGCCCGTGTACAGCGGTTTCCCACGGTCTCGGCTACCGTCATTCATCCGCCGCAACCGCCCACCGATCACCCCGACCTCCAGCCCTGGGACAGGAGCCCTCGTGAGTTACGACATCATCGGCGTCCGTGCGCAGTTCCCCGCCCTGACCGCAGGCATCGCCCACTTCGACGGGCCCGGCGGTACGCAGACGCCCGAGCCCGTCATCCAGGCCATCACCGACGCGCTCGCCCACCCCCTGTCGAACCGGGGCCGGGAAGTGGCCGGGGAGCGCAACGCCGACACCATCGTCATCGAGACCCGGCGGGCCATGGCGGACCTGCTGGGCGCGGACCCGTCCGGAATCGTCTTCGGCCGCAGCGCCACCCAGTTCGCGTACGACTTCTCCCGTGCCCTCGCCAAGACGTGGGAGCCCGGGGACGAGGTGGTCGTCACACGCCTGGACCACGACTCCAACATCCGCCCCTGGATCCAGGCCGCCGAGCAGGTCGGTGCCACCGTCCGGTGGGCCGACTTCGACCCCGCCACGGGCGAACTCGCCGTCGAGGACATCCGTGCCGTCCTCTCGGAGCGCACCCGGCTGGTCGCCGTCACCGCTGCCTCCAACCTGATCGGCACCCGTCCCCCGATCGCGGAGATCTCCCGCGCGGTGCATGAGGCCGGGGCCCTGCTGTACGTCGACGGCGTCCACTACACCGCCCACTCCCTGGTCGACGTGGAACAGCTCGGCGCGGACTTCTTCACCTGCTCCCCGTACAAGTTCCTCGGTCCCCACCACGGCGTCCTCGCCGCCCGGCCCGAACTGCTGGAGACCGTGCGCCCCGACAAGCTGCTCCCCTCCGCCGACGCGGTCCCGGAGCGCTTCGAACTCGGCACGCTGCCCTACGAGTTCCTCGCCGGCACGCGCGCGGCGGTCGACTTCCTCGCCGACCTGGACACCGGCGCCACAGGCACCCGCCGGGAGCGGCTCGCCTCCGCCTTCGCAGCACTCCACGCGCACGAGGAGACCCTGAGGGCGCAGCTCGACAAGGGGCTGTCGGAGCTCGCCCGGATCACGGTGCACTCCCGGGCCGCCGACCGGACCCCGACCCTGCTCCTGACGTTCGAGGACCGCGGCACCACGGATGCCTACCGTTTCCTGGCCGAGCGCGACGTCCACGCGACCGCCGGCTCCTTCTACGCCCTCGAAGCCTCCCGCCGACTCGGCCTGGGCGACACCGGAGGCCTCCGCGTCGGCCTCGCGCCGTACAACGACTCCGCAGACGTCGACCGCCTCTTGGAGGGTCTGGCGGACTTCCTGCGCGCCTGAGCCGTCATGGGGGGCGGCCGCCCGGGCGCGGTGGGCGCCGACGGGGCCGGCCGCGCTCGCCTGCCGGACGGCCCCGGCAGGGCAGCATCGGCCGGAGGACCGGACCCGTGCGGCATCGACGGTGGGCCTGACGGGCTTTCCACGAAGCCTCTGAGGCGGGCACCCGGAGCGGGGGCGCTTCCCCTGGTCATGGGCCGGAGAGGGCGAGTTGATCGGCCAGCCGACGGGCCTGGGTCAACAGGGTGCCGTAGGTCGCCATTTGGTCGGGATCGTCGGGCACCGAGCTGAGCGCGTGACGCCGTAGTTCATCCAGTGTCCGGCGAAGCTCGATGACGGCCTGGTGCAGTTCGTGGTCGCGACGGTGGCCGAACCGGCACTGGCTGTAGAGGTGGATGGCCTCGGCGCTCTGGCGCAGGAAGTCCGCGTAGTGGCGGGCGATGGGCCCCTGCGGCCGGATCTCCGGACAGTCCTCGGAGGCGGCCTCCAGGACGGTCCGCGTCACGCCGGCCGTGTGCACGGCGGCATAGTCGAGGACCACGATCGCGTCGTCGTAGTCCTTGCCCGGCGTGGACATCGCGGAAGAGCGGCGGCGGAGGTTGATGCGCAGGCTCTCCCGGCTCCAGCCGACCGCGGAGCGGGCCTGGTCGACGAGGCGCTGCAGGCGGAGCGCCCGCTCGTGCCAGGTTCCGGCCTCGTGGACGTCCCACCGGCCCTTGTCCAGCCCATCGGCCACGGTCCGCAGGATGTCGTACGCCTCGCCGGTGGCGTCCTGCAGGGCGGCGCGGGTGTCGCGCAGGTACACGGGAGGCCGGACCAGCGCGTTGACGGCGATCCCGACCGCGGCCCCGAAGACCGCCTCGGCGATCCGGGCCGCCGAGGTGGCCACACTGACCGTTCCACCGGTGAGGACGAACAGCGCGCCGGTGGCGGCGTAGATGCCCTGACTTCCCAGGCGCTGCCAGTTGCCCAGCAGTACCACGGTCGGCAGGACCAGCACCATCGCGGTCATCGTGCTGTGCAGCAGGAGGGCGACCGAGGTGGCCACGACGGTGCCGGTGGCGATCGCCGCCAGCTGCTGCAGCCCGTGCGCGAGCGATCGGTACACCGTGGACTCGACCAGGACGATCGCCACCCACGGCGCCACGAACGCCGCCGGCGCCTCGAACCACCAGCCGGCCACCGACCAGGTCACCCAGGCGGCCAGCGCCGCCTTCACGGCCTGGACGGCCAGATCCCGCTCCCGGCCCGGCTCCACACACGCCCGCCGCACCGCCTGGGCGCCGGCGCCGAGGTGGCGCCGTGCCGACCGCACCGCTCCTCGCATCGATTGCATACCCGCCGGGTTGCCACCCGGAGCGGGATGAATGCACTGGTGATGCCGGGATTCACATCACTTCCTGGGAGCAGCCTGTCGATCGGCCTCGCTTGGAGCTGACGGGCGGCAGCCCCAAACCCTCGGACGCCGTCCGCCACTCCGATGCCCGGCGCTCTCACCCGGTCGGGCCCTGCCGTCGGGCCCGGGTGTGCGGATGCGGAGACGTTGGGAGCCGGGGACCTCGTAGGAAAGCGAGACCAGTATGCGGGCATCCTCGGTTCTGCGTGCCAGGTGGTGGACAGGCCGCCTGCACACCACGGCGGCCGGCTGCGCCTTGGCCATGTGCGCGACGGTGGCGGCACCGGCCACCGCGGGCGGCGACCCGTCCGGCGCCAGACCCACCGTGGTCCTGGTGCACGGGGCGTACGCGGACGCGTCCAGTTGGAACAGCGTCGTCGAACGACTCGAACGTCGTGGCTACCCGGTCATGGCCCCCGCCAACCCGCTGCGCGGTCTGGACAGCGACTCCACCTACATCGCCTCCGTGCTGGCCGGCATCAAAGGTCCGATCGTGCTGGTGGGCCACTCCTACGGCGGCGCAGTGATCAGCTCGGCCGCAGCGGGCAACCCCCGGGTGAGATCACTGGTGTACGTGGCAGCCGTCGTGCCCGACAAGGGCGAGAGCACCGCGTCGCTGGCCGCTCGCTTCCCCACTACGCTCGGCAACGTCACCAAGTCCGTCCCGTACCGGGTCGCAGGCGGCGCGGGTGGGACGGATCTGTACCTCCGGGCGGACAAGCTCCACCAGGTCTTCGCCGCCGACCTGCCGGAGAGCACCGCGAAGCTGCTGGCAGCGACCCAACGGCCGGCCGGCACGGCGGCGTTCTCCGAGATGGCCAAGGTGGCCGCCTGGCGGAACATCCCGTCCTGGTCCCTGGTCGCGAAGCAGGACAAGGCCATCAACCCGGACCAGGAACGCTTCGAGGCGAAGCGCGCCGGCTCCCACACCGTGGAGATCGACTCCTCCCACGTGGCCATGCTCTCCCATCCCGACGCGGTCACCGACCTCGTGGTCCAGGCCGCGACGGCCGCTGGTTCCGCCCCGGCCTCCGGCGGCGGCCACGTGACCCGCCATTGACCGACGATCACGGGGGCGAGTGCCGGCAGAGGCCTGACTTGACCGTCGCCTGCGCCGGGCCTGGATTGGTGACCTTGAGGGCGGAGGAGACGCGTTCCCGCTCCACACGTGTGCACACCCTCCAGATGATCGCGTCCGCGTAAGCGGTGAGCAGCGGCAGCGGCAGCCGCGGCCCGGCTCAGGCCGCCTTGTCTCTTGCCGAATCCCTACGCGTCAGAGCCAACCCTTTGACTGCCCTTGAGCGGAACGTCGCCGGCGCTGTCGGGCGCACCGGTTTCGGCCTCCCGTCCCGCTCCGACGCGGACCTCCGTCCGTCGTCGGCGGCCCAGGAGTGCTCGGCGTCCGGGCAGTTCGACCGCCGCGTACAGGGCCCAGGCCAGGCCGAGGGAGACGAGGAAGGCAGCCGTGGCGGAGGGCAGGGCCTGTTCCACGGGCAGATGGGGATGGGGGACGAAGAGCCGCTCCCCGGCGCGCATGACCAGGATGTGGATCATGTAGAAGGCGAACGACCACTCGCCGAGGACGACCAGGGGTCGTCGACGCCAGAAGGAGGGCAACCCCCGCAGGTCGGCGACCGCCGCGGCGGGGATGAGCAGGCCCAGACCGACGATGGTGCAGGCGGCCGGGCCGTACACGTTGGGGAGCTCGCGGGTCAGGAAGTAGCCGACGAGGGTGAGGGCGAGCGAGACGTCGAGTCCCGGCCCGCGCCATTCTCCCCGGCGTACCAGGCGGCCGATGGCGGCGCCGAGGACGAACTCGGGCAGACGGGCGGCGGGGAAGCTGGCCAGGGTCCAGTCCGGCGCGTAGTGAACGTTGGCCCACGGCAGCAGGATCACCAGGATCCCGCTGGCGATCGCCACGGCGGTGAGGGAGCGGGGGCCGAGCCTGCGCAGGGCCGCGTACAGGGCGGGGAAGGCGGCGTAGAAGAACGCCTCGCAGGTGAGGGACCAGCTGACCGGATTGAGGGCCTGCCACCACTCGCGCTTCCAGGAACTGACGAGCAACAGATTGGCCGCCGTCTCCCCGACGCCGCTGGGCGTGAGCGCGGGGACCAGGGTCAGGGACAGCACAAGCGCGAGAGAGGCGGTGACCAGGTGGACGGGGTAGATACGGGCCAGGCGGCGGCGCCAGAAGACACGTGCGCTGTCGCCCTCGCGGGCCGTCCAGGACAGTACGAAGCCGGAGAGGATGAAGAAGAAGGACACTCCGGTGGCACCTGCCCCGAACGCCCAGTCGACCAGTCGTGCGCCTTCGCCGCCGAAGTAGCCGAAGTTCCGGACGTGATACACGAAGACCAGGAGTGCGGCCGTCCATCTCATCCCGGTCAGGGACGGCAATTGCCCACCGGCGGCGGGAACCGCGAGGGACGGGCTGTTCTTCTCGGCCAGCACCGTCATACGGCCACCTGCCCGACGCGGCGAAGGGGCATGAGCCCGGCACGGACGAGTGGCGAATGGGCGACTGTTGTCAGCATGTGGCGCATAGAGAAGTGAGAGCTGTTCATCGAGAGTTGGGTTTTCCGTCGGCGCCGAAGGGGTGGCCATCCAGCCGCGGGGGCGTTGCCCCGGGTCGGGCCGTCCACCGCGGCGGGCAGGCGGGCCACGGCGGGGAACACCTCGGGAAGGCAGTTGACCGACGGTCGGCCGGGTCGGCGGGCTGGTCGGCGCGGGGTGAACCGGACCCGGTCGGGGCGGTCGAATCCCGAGGTGCGCCCACCCAGGGAGTGGGAACCGGGGGCGTCGAAGACGATGTCGGCGCAGCCAGAGGCGGGACGTACGGCCCCACGGCCACCGAGCTCCGTCCGGCAACGGTCACGTCGGCGAGCCGCCTCCGTGCACCGCGCGCCTCCGCCCGGGCGGGGGGTCCTTGACGAGCCGGTCAGGCAGCGTCTCCGGGTCGGCGAGCTGCCGGGCCGGCGCGCTCCTCGGCCACCGGGTCCCGTTCAGTGGCAGTGACGGCCGGGCGCACCACCCCGTCGGCGTGGTCGCCGCGCACGGTTGCGTCCGTCTCACCGATGCGCTCTCCGACCTCCGCTGCCCGGGCCTCAGCCGGCACAGCGGCGACTCGCATTCGGCTGGTGCATGAAATCAGACCCTTCGCCCCCGTTATCGATCCGTTACCGACGCCTACCGCATGGACCGTAGCAGGCGCCGGTGAATCCCCGCCGCACAGGGTGGTGCCGCCCACCAGGCCCACTCCACCACGTCACAGGAATTTCACTGGACGCGCCCTGAATCGCCGCCGCAGCGCCCGCGCGCCCGCCGGGCTGTTGCCGCCGAGCGGTCCGGACGCCGCGAGCGGTGAGGAAGCGGCTGCAGGTGCAGGTCACGTTCCGGGCCCCACCGGACCCGAGCCGGAGACCGCTTCAACTGGCGTCTCCAGGTAGCGCGGTGATGAACGACTGCCCGACGCATGCGATCCGTAGACTCGCCGACGCCGCGTCGCATGCCGTCCGAGCCGAGCGGCACAAGCGAACAGGCCGGAGCGTGCTGCTCCTAACCTTCGACGAACGTGACGGTCTCGTCGAGCGGCGCCCGGCCCGTACGCCTGTAGCCCACAGTGACGTCCTCGAACCCGATCGACATGCCACAGAAGAGGATGAGCTCGTCCGGAGGTGACAGGATCTCCGCGACGGTCTTGCGATACACCGACCACGCCATCTGCGGGCAACTGTGCAGTCCTTCGGCGCGCAGTAGCAGCATGACGGTCTGTAGATACATGCCGACGTCGGACCATTGAGGCCGGCCCATGTCGCGGTCGATGTAGCAGAACAGGGCGGCGGGCGCGCCGAAACAGTCCCAGTTCGCGGCAGCGGCCCGCTGGCGCGCCTCCCAGTCCTCACGCGCAATGCCGAGTGCGCTGTAGCGCTCATGGCCGAAGGCGGATCGGCGCTCGTGGTACGGGGACTTCAGTGCGGCCGGGTACATCTCGTACTCCCGCTCGTCCCAGGGGTCGGCTGCGGCCACGCGCTCGCCGGCGCGCCTCTTGAGCTCGGCCAGCGGCCCACCGGTCACCACGTAGGTACGCCACGGCTGGAGGTTCGACCCGGACGGCGCCCAGGCCGCGGCGGAGAGCACGCGCTCCAGCACCTGCCTCGGCACTTGCCGGCTGGTGAATCCGCGAACCGCTCGTCGGCTCGTGACCGCCTCATAGACGTCCAGGATCATCTACCTCCCTCATCTGCTCCCTGTGACCATTCGTGGACAGAGAACGGAAAGCCCAGTCCGCCCACCGGTACCGGCGCGTTCACCGCTGTGCGCCTGCGGTAGAATGATGCGACGGGGTGGCTCTTTGCGGTCTGCGCACCTCAGAGGGTGAGCGGGTCAGGAGAGCCAGTCGGTGTAGCGGGTGGGGGCGAGGTGGGCGTCCTTGTCGGTGAGGACGTCACCCTTGACGGCGGCGAACATGCCGGCGGTGGGGTCGGTCACGACGGTGCGGTTGTCGCCCTTGTGGGACAGGGTGATCCGGCCCAGCTCGTCCAGGGTGAAGATCTCGGGGCCGGCGATGTTGCGGATGCCGTTCAGCGGGGCGCCGGCGGCGACCTCCGCCACCGCGGCGGCCACGTCCCTGGAGGCGATCGGCTGGATCGGCGTGGCGGGCAGCCGGACGGTGTCGGCGTCGGCGGTCCAGGACAGGACGGCGTCCATGAACTCCATGAACTGTGTCGCCCGGACGATCGAGTAGGGGATCGGCCCGTCCGCGAGGAGCTTCTCCTGGAGCGCCTTGGCGCGGTAGTAGTCCAGCTCCGGCACCTGGTCCGTGCCGACGATCGAGAGGATGACGAAGTGGCCGACGCCGCCCTTGTGGGCCGCGGCCAGGAGGTTGTCCATCGAGGTCTGGAAGAAGGCGAGGGAGGCTTCGTCGAAGGTCGGGGAGTTCGTCAGGTTGACGACGACGTCGGCTCCCGCCACCGCCTCGTCCAGTCCCTGGCCGCTGACGACGTCGACCCCGGTGGACTTCGAGTGCGGTACCGCCTCGTGCCCGGCGGCGTTCAGGTCTGTGACGACCTGCGATCCGATCAGTCCGGTACCGCCGATGACTGCGATCTTCATGGGATGCCTTTCGTCGGGGGTTATGTGCGCAAATATGACATATGGGTCACTGTGTGGGGCTGAAACATGCGCCTCAACCGACTGAGGCGGGGCGGCGTCAGAGACCGTCGACGAAGGTGGCCGTCTCGTCGAGCGGGGCCCGGCCTGTACGGGCGTCACGTGCCGTGGCGTCTTCGAACCCGATCGACATGCCACAGAAGAGGATGAGCTCGTCCGGGGGTGACAGGACCTCCGCGACGGTCTTGTGAAACTTCGCCCAAGCCATCTGCGGGCAACTGTGGAGCCCTTCGGCGCGCAGCAGCAGCATGACGGTCTGCAGATACATGCCGACGTCGGACCATTGCGGCCGGCCCAGGTCGCGATCGACGTAGCAGAAGAGGGCAGCGGGCGCGCCGAAACAGTCCCAGTTCGCCGAAGCGGCCCGCTGGCGCGCCTCCATGTCCTCGCGAGCGATACCGAGTGCGCCGTAGCGTTGCTCACCGAAGGCGGACCGGCGCTCACGGTAAGGGGACTTCAGTTCCGGCGGGTACTGCTCATACTCCGGCTCGTCCCAGGGGTCGCCTGCGGCGAGGCGCTCGCCGGCGCGCTTCTTGATCTCGGCCAGAGGCGCGCCGGCCACCGCGTAGGTGTGCCACGGCTGGAGGTTCGACGCGGACGGCGCCCAGGCCGCGGCGGAGAGCACGCGCTCCAGCACCTCCCTCGGGACATCCCGGTCGGTGAATGCGCGCACCGCCCGTCGGCTCGTGACCGCCTCGTAGACGTCCATGATCGTCCGACTCCTCGTCTGCTCGACGCTCCTACTTCCGTCACAAGCAAGACGGTATCACTCAATACCATCTCGTGTTTAACTATCGTCGAGCACGAATCCCCAGCCCTTGGTTCCCCCGCCCCGGGCACTGCACTTTGGAGAAGGTCCATGGCCACGCTGCTGCACATCGACTCGTCCGTGTTTCCCGGCGAGGCGTCCTCGTCCCGTTCTGTCACGGCCACCTTCCGCGGAACCTGGGAGGAACAGCACCCGGAGGGCACGGTGATCTACCGCGACCTCGCCGCCGACCCTGTCCCGCACATCACTGCCGACGCTTGGTCCGCCGGATACGCCGCGCCCGCCGAGCGCACCCCGGAGCAGTCCACCGCGTTCGCAGCGCGCGTGAAACTCATCGAGGAACTGGAGCAGGCGGACGCCGTCCTGATCGGCGCCCCCATGTACAACTTCTCGATCTCGTCGACCCTCAAGGCGTGGCTGGACAGCGTC
This sequence comes from Streptomyces sp. TP-A0356, assembly GCF_001417775.1. Taxonomy (GTDB): domain Bacteria; phylum Actinomycetota; class Actinomycetes; order Streptomycetales; family Streptomycetaceae; genus Streptomyces. Next base: position 524,997 of record NZ_BBZJ01000012.1, read on the forward strand.
CTCCTGCTCGGCCGCACCGCCGGCGAAGCCCCCTCCGCCCAGGGAACCCCGGTGGTCGTCGTCGCCAGCCGCGGCGGCTCCTACGCGCCGGGCACCCCCCGCGAGGGCTACGAGTTCGTACAGAACTACCTCGAGGCGGTCCTCAAGGGCACGCTCGGCCTGGACCTCGACTTCATCGTCCCGGAACTCACCATGGCCCCCCGCAATCCGGCCATGTCCGAACTGGTCCCCCTCTACGAGGCCTCCCGCAAGCGCGCCTTCGAGGACGCGACCACCAAGGCCAAGGAGCTCGCACAGCGCCTCACGGCGTAACCCCCTGGCCGTTAGACGCCGTGTGACGTCCTGGGTCGAAGCGCAACACGGCGTCTTCGTCGGCTGCTATGCGTGCAGGGGTGAACAGAGGCGAAGTGTGCCCCCGGGGCAGAGTGTGCCCCTGTGGCAGGCAACCAGTGCGCGGGCGCGCTTACGCCTCGCCACCTGCGGGATAGGCAATCCGGGTCAGCAGATCCGTCAGCTTCTCGGGCTCGCCGGGACTCAGGTCGGCAACCAGACGCTCAGCCAGCGGCTCCGCCGCCACATGGGCCGCATCGAAGAGTTCCACGCCCTGAGGTGTGATTTCCACCGCCCGCGCCCGCCGGTCCCCTGGAACGCTCTTGCGTACGGCCAGCCCCCTGCGCTCCAGATCGTCCACGATCCTCATGATCCCCGCCTTGTCAGACCCCGTCGCCGCCGCCAGGTCCCGCTGCACCGTCGGCCCACGGTCGACAAGCACGATCAGCACGGCAAAGTGCCGCAACTCGATGCCGAGCGGTCGAAGCGCCTCCTCCATCACGGCGGCCGCGCGCCAGTGCGCCCGGCGAAGCAGCAAGCCGAGGGCGAAGGGCGAGGTGTCCCCGGGGCGGTCGGTCACGCGCGAGGGGGTGGTTCTGGGAGAGACGTCGGCGGCCATGAGGCCAACACTACGCTATCCACTCATTCGATACGGTATCGCTTGAAACTACATATGGCTCGTCCGCTACGCAGCATGCCAGTGCAGACGGGCAGGTGGCGCTGCTGCTGCAACCCCTTGCCCGCCACCGGGCAGACGATCCCGAAGCTCTCGCCGACGACCGCGCCCGGGGCGGACCTGGGGCCGTATCAGGCAACGTTTGCCCCGTTGTGAAGTGACGCGTGTCGATCTCGCCGGTCAGCCTTCGGTGGGACGCGGGGCGCGCAGGTGCGCCCGTTCCTTCAGCTCCTCCTCGTCGACGACCGTGAGCATCGGCTGATCCGGCGCGCACAGCATGGTCACCACGAACTTGGTCGATGCGTCGGACAGGGCGTTGCCGTCCTGGTAGTGGATCACGTCACCGCCTGGCTCCCAGAACGTCCCACCGGCCTCGACGACACGCTCCGGCTCACCCTCGAGCTCGAACCGGAGCGCGCCCTCCATGACATAGCCGAACGACGGGCCCGAGTGGCGATGCGGAGGGAGCCCGGGGTGACCGGGAGGCCACTCGACCAGAATGGTCATTCCCGAACCACCTTCGGGAAAGAAGGGCGGAGTGACTTCCTGCAGGGTGCTCTGGGTTCTTCTCTGACATGCACCACACCTCCGTAAGCCCGCCCGGAACGGACGATCTTGCGTCGGCCACCGCATTCCGCGGGTGTGCCGACCCACTCGTTCGGCGGTGACCAGGTGCGCCGGTTTCCGGCTCACACACTCGCTTCGCAATGAGGACAAGCCACAGCCCGTATCCGTGACAGGCGGTGTGTCTTCTGCCTGGCCTGAACGGTCTCGAGACCACCCTGCCTTCCATCGGCAACCGCCACAATCCGGGAGCCGGCGGCACCGAGACCGCATCGCACCATGCCAATTGAGACGATCTCTCACCCTCGGTTGGCGCAGGCGCCCGTGGCGCACGTGGTGAGCCAGGTGTCGAAGTCCGCGTCGTAGCGGGTGCCGATGTCGGAGCTGTAGACGGCGTAGCCGCCCGGGTAGTCACCGACCCGGAAGTGGGCCAGCATGCGCTGGATGTCCGCGGGGTGCTTCTCGAACATGTAGCGGACCGCGAGATAGCCCCAGGGGTAGGTGCGGGTCACATCGCTGTTGGCATAGGTGTTCTGGAACAGCGTGCTCAGGGTGTAGGTGTGCTTGCCCGCCTCCGTGACCGCCTGGTCGTCGGTCACGCGCCGGTAGCCGTAGGAGACGTACTCGGCAAGCCCCTCGATCCACCAGACGTCCGGGACCGTCGTCTGCTGGGCGAAATCGCCCCTCATGTCGTCGCGCGCGTCCAGATAGTGCGTGTACTCGTGGTTGAGATTCCAGATCCGGGCCACGAAACCGTCCTCGTACTCCTTCTGGTACATGATCGAGAGGGGCTGGTTGTGGGGGTCGGCCGGATCCCCTACCAGGGTTATGCCGCCATTGTCCGTACTCACGCCGAAGATCGCCCCGGCATAGGTCCGGTAGTCGGTCCGGCTCGCGAACACGACGAGTTGGATGGTCGACACGTACTGGCCGGGTATCGGGCCCTCGTCCTTGACGAGGGCGTGGACGTACGGGTCCTGGCCCGATACGCTCGCGCAGGCCGCGTCGAGGTCGGCGGCAGTCAGTGACTGCGCCCGAATGGTGTGCGTCGCGTCGCAGGCATGGGTGAGGGGAAGCGCCGCTCTGGTCAACTGCCCGGCCAGGTCGCAGACGCCGTAGTAGGAGCACCTGGCTCTGTCGTAGTAATCCGCCTGGGTCGCCACCGCCACCCACAGCTGCGCCGTGGGTCCGGTGATCTTCGAGGCGGCCAGCAGACCCTTGGCCAGCGGCCGGATCCGGGCCTGGAGGGCGGGGTGCTCCACATAGCGGGTGAGGTTCATTCCCGCGTTGGAGTCCAGGTAGGCACGGTCGGTCCGCAGCAGGTTCATGTGGTGGAGCGCGAAGGTCTTCAGGGTGCCGATGATGCGCGGGTCCGCCGTGACCGCCGTGACATAGGTGGCGTTCCAGTTCCCGCGCCACAAGGGCGTGTAGACGTCGTTCACAGCCGCCACCATGCTGTCGACGGCGTCGTAGGAGCTGTTGTATCCGTTGAGGAGTCGCCGGTAGACGTCCAGGTAACGGGCTTGCAGATCGGCGCTGTCGGTGAGGATGACGACGTCACCCAGGACGTCGCCGTTCGCGGAAGTGACGTCCGTCGCGTGGCGACGGGCGAAGAAGGCGTCCAGACCGCGCGCCGTTGCCGTGCCCAGGGCCGCGCCGTAGGGACCGGTGTCGGACGGGTCGTTGAACTGCACGTAGTAGCCGGCTCGCAGGAAGAGGACGAGCTGCCACACGTGAGCGGAGTTGTCGCCGTCGTACCTTCGCGCCGCGCTGGTGAAGGCGTTCGCGACGGTGACCATCTGGGACTCGCGGAAGACTCCGTCCGCGTCGGTACCGGTGACGGCGAACAGGCTGTCGATGCAGTCGATCGTCGAGGCCTTGACGAACGAGACGAGGGCGGAACCGGTCCTGCGACCGAAGTCGGCCGGGGCGCAGGAGGCCTTCGCCCCGCCCTTCGGCCCCGATGCGGCGGCCGCATCATGCCGGAGCGTGGCGGTCCGAAGGGGAGGGAGCTGGGCGGGCGTCAACCGCCTGCCCCGTACGGCCCGATCGGAGGTGCCGAACGTCGAGCCGGTCGGAGGCACGAGCGGCGCGGTGCCACGTGTGTCGGCGGGGGCGCCCGTGCGGGCCGGCGACGGGGGCGCGGCATGCGCGGGCATCGACAGGAGGCAGGCGAGGGTGACAGCTGCGGCGAGAGCGCCGGCCAGACGTCTGGACAGGGCGAAACGGTAGCGGATCCGGGCTCCTTCTCGGATAGATGCGCCTCGGAAGCGGCGATGAGGCGTGAGAGGCACCGTCTCAATCCGTCGGCCCGTCAACAATGGGGTGTGACATAGCACATTGCACCGCCGCCCCATAACGTGCGGCACCGCCTCCGACGGGGGCCGCCCGGGACCACGGGCAGTGGCACCCACCCCACGGGACCCGGACCCGGCCCGCGCTACCGCTCGGCCACGCTCCACGTCCGAGACGCCCACGCCCGCAGATGGGGCGACTGCACGACGAGGTCGCGGTACGCGACGGCGGCGGACGCGAACAGCACCTCCACCACCTCGTCGGGAACCCTGTCGGGCCGCCAGGCCAGTAGGTAGCGGCACCACAGTGGTGTGCCGAGCAGCGGTCTGATCAACACGTCCGGGATCGGCCGCAGTGTCGCCTGCACCGGTGACACACCGAGTCCATCGGCGATCATGTTCTGCAACTGCAGTTGATCGCCGAGGAATTCGTGCACCGCCGACGGACGGAAGCCTGCCGCCTCACAGGCCCCGTAGAAGACTCCGGGCCAGCCGGCCCCGTCGTCAGGTGTCACGAACCACGCGTCCTCGGCCAGATCGGCGAGTGCGATCTGAGGGCGATGCCTGAGCCGGTGGCGGGCCGAGAGTGCCACGAACGTGGGCTCGGTGACGATCCCGCGATGCGCCACCGTCGCCGAGTGCCGCAACTCCATTCCCGGATAGTCCGCGGCGATGGCCGCGTCCACCTCCCCCTTCTCCAGGAGTTCGACGATCTCCGAGGACGCGTACACGCTGCTCACCGTGAGCGACATGTCCGGCAGTCTGCCGCGGACCCGGACCACCATGCCCGACAGGATGGGCGAGTTGGTCGCGGCTATTCGCAGGATCCGCCGCGTTCCCGCAGCGCCTGCGGCGGGCCGGCGTCCGATCGCCTCAGCACGTGCCAGGACGTCCCGTGCCTGGGTGACGACTTCCAGACCGTACGGCGTCAGCCGGACGCCCGAGGCACCGCGCTCGAACAGGGCCTCGCCGAAGAAGCGTTCAATGCGCCGCAGCTGGGTGCTCAAGGCTGGTTGTGAGTACCTCAGATCCGATGCGGCCCGGCCCACGCTCCCCGCGTCGGCGATCGCACACAGCACGCGCAGATGCCGAAGCTCCAAGTCCATCCGCCCGCTCCCCATCCCCGTCGTCCGCGCGGCCCGGCCGCACGACCCGGTAACGGCGCCGCCCTCCGGTTGCGCCTGCACCAGCGGAAGGGAAGCGTTCCATCCGCGGAGTTCCGCTCACAAGACGCGGTTGCGCCGACGTGCCGTGGGTCGCCCCGCGATCGGCGCGACCAGAGGCGGGCCCGCGGTCGTGGCCGCGCCGACTACGCCGACGCCCGGGCCACCAGCTCCGGATCGAAGATGACGGACGTCGGCTTGTCGCGCTCGCCCCGGATGTGCTCGTCTAGGAGGCGGGCCATCTCGGCCGCCATCCGCTCCACGGGCTGGCGGACGGTGGTCAGTGGGGGACGGCAGGCGACGGCCACGCCGGAGTCGTCGAAGCCGACGACCGCGACATCGTCGGGCACTCGGCGCCCCCGCTCCCGGAGCACTTGGCAGATGCCCTGGGCCATGAGGTCGTTGGCCGCGAACACGCCGTCCACATCCGGGTACTCGGCAAGCAGCCGTGTCATGGCGTCGATGCCGCTGTCGAGAGTGAAGCCGCCCTCCACGGCGGGCACGTGCGGGTGGCCGTGCCGCGCCATGACGTCGCGGAACCCGGCCAGCCGCTCCCGGCTCGCGGACACGGCCAGCGGCCCGCATACGGTGGCCGGTCCTCGGCAGCCGCGCGCCAGGAGGCGTTCGGCGGCGAGGCGTCCCCCGTCCCGGTGGTCCAGGTCCACATAGCTGAAGGGCACCGGGCGTGAGGGCCGGGCGAACAGCACCGCCGGCAGCCGTGCGTCGGCCAGCAGCGCGGGCAGCGGGTCGTCGGCGTGCGTGGACACCACGAGCGCTCCGTCTGCCCGGCCCTGCCGCAGATAGGTGAGGACTTCGTGTCTGGCCTCCGGCGACTCGGCGAACATGAGCACCGGATGCATGGAGCGCGGCCGCAGATAGCTGACGACACCGCCGACCACCCGGCCGAAGAAGGGATCGGCGAACACGCTCGCCGCGAACGCGCTCTGGGTCTCCTCGGAGGTGTCGCCTGCCCCCGAGACCACCAGTGCGACGGTTTCGGTGCGACGGGTCACCAGTGAGCGGGCGGCGCGATTGGGCGTGTAGCCGGTCCGTTCGATCGCCTGGCGTACCGCTTCCTGGATGGCCGGGTCGACGTTGCGGACGCCGTTGACGACGCGGGAGACGGTGGCCCGGGACACACCGGCGTCCCGGGCCACGTCTTCGAGCGTCGGCCCCTGTCTGCTCATGCCCGCACCCTAGCGGGACGGTACAGCGGACGGATAGAGCGCTCTCCCGGTGCCGCTCGCCCAGTGCCGCTCGCCCAGTGCCGCTCGCCCAGTGCCGCTCTCCCAGTGCCGCTCGCCCGTCGCCGGGGCGTGCCTCGTGGCGGTTCACGCGGGCGGATCGGTTCTCTGCCCGTCTCCCGTCACTTGTAGACACCGAACTCGTAGAGCGAATAGCCCCAACCCGTCGCACGAGCCGTTCCGGCGACGCGGACGTACCGGCCGGTCCCCGTGACATCGAGGTCGTCCACGCCCCCGTCGCCGTTGGTCACCTGACGCACGGTCTGCCAATGCTGCCCGTCGTCGGAGGTCTGCAGGGTGTACGCCTTCGCGTAGGCGGCCTCCCAGACCAGTTGTACGTGCTTGAACGTGGTGGGGGTGCCGAGGTCGACCTGGATCCACTGCGGATCGCTCCAGTCGCTCGCCCACCGGGTCTCCAGCTTGCCGTCGACGGCGTTCGCGGCGGTGCAGGGGCAGTCGCCGCCGCCCGTCTGGAACGACGAGGCGGTCGCCGTCCTGCCGAGCGCCACATTGGTCCCGTTCACGGTGGGTGGCACGACCTTGATCGACCGCGCCTCGATCCCGACGTTCCCCCTGCCGTCCGTGGCCTTGACGTAGATCTTCCACACGCCGGGGCGGTCCGGTGCGGTCATCCTCAGCCGGCCTCCGCCGAGATCGGTGAACGGCAGCGAGGTCAGTTCCTTGCTCCGGTCGATGTACATGCTGTTGTCGAGGACCTCGTACGAGATCGGGTCGCCGTCGGGGTCGTCCGCCTTGACCGCGAGCGTGAGGCCGCGCCCCGCCTGCACGGCGCCCGCGCCGCCCTCGACGGTCAGGTCCGAGATGACGGGCGGGGTGTCGTCGTGGGAGGTGTCTGCGCCGTAGGCCTTCTTCACCGCGTAGTACGACAGCCGCTTCTGCCCTGCGGGCAGGAGGTTGAACCAGATGCCGCCGAAGTCGTACTCGGTGCCGTAGTGGAACATCGTCGCGCCGAGGGCGACGCCCCGGTGCCCGGTGACACAGCCCCACGCCCTGGTGTACGCGTCGGCCTTGGCCTTGTCGCTGGGCTCCCCCGGAACGCCGTTGGCGTCGTCGGGCACCTCCCACTCCCCGGCGGGCCCGGTCTCGGTGACGACGTACGGCTTGGTGTAACCACCCTGGTTCCACGCCGACTTGACGTCGCATACGGCGTTGTAGGAGTTGACGGCGTACAGGTCGAGGTCGGGCGCGTTCCTCTTGAAGTACGGCCAGGCACCGACCCATGCGTCGGTCGAGGTGACCGGGTGGTTCGGGTCGATGGCGTGGATCTTCTTGGTGATGTCGTCGACGAGCGTGGTGTAGGCGTCGCGCTGTCTCTCCAACTCGGCCCCGCTGTAGCAGTTCTGCAGCCCGAGCACCGATTCGTTGCCGACGTCCCACATGAGCACGCCCGGGTTGTCCTTGTACGTCTGGACCCACTTGGGGAACTCGTCGAGCACGCCGTTCCGGTACGCCGTGTCGGTGAGGTAGTTGACGCAGCCGCCACTGCCCGGTCCGCCGCCGGGCTGGAGCCAGAAGCCGGCGATGACCTTGATGCCGTGCGCGGCCGCCGAGTCGAACAGGGGCTTGCTGCCGGCGTCCGTGCCCCAGGTGCGGATGGTGTTGACGCCCAGGGACGCGAGGTCCGGCATGTACTTCTCGGCGTCGGCGATAGCCGGGCCCCAGGTCAGGCCCTTGATCTCGTAAGGCCGTCCGCCCACGGTCAGCTGCCAGTTGCCCTGGGTGCCGGTCACCTTGACGACGCTGCCGGCTGCCTGGGCCTGCGGGTGAGGCTGCACGACGAGGGCGCCGACGGTCAGGATGCCGGCGGTGAGGGGCGCGGACAGACGGCGTGTGCGGTTGCGGGCTGGGGACATGGTGGTCTCTCCGTCGTGGGGGGGATGGGCGGGCGGCCCGGCCGTGGCGGGGAAGTGCACGGCCGGGCCGGCCCGGTTCAGGTCCGAGGTGTGGTCGGAGGGAGCTGGTAGTTCTCGTCGAGCGCCGCTCCGGCCTCGGGGTGGGTCTGGTCGTAGCCGCGCGCGTCGCACTGAAGACCGCCGACGATGCAGTGGCCGACCAGCGCCTTGAGCGTGGCCGTGTCCCAGGCGTTGAAGAAGTCGTAGTGGAAGGAGTGGCTCGGCCCACTGGCCAGCTTCAGGTGGGAGAGGTCCCCGTTGACCGGGAAGGCCATCTTGAACTCGATCATCGGCACCGCCACCGGATGGTCGGCGGGGCAGACGTTGTCGTTCGTGCCGGGCTTGACGACGGGGTAGGCCATGTGGCCCTTGTGGTCCGGCGTGTCGAGGTACTTCCCGTCCCAGCAACTGGGCGCCTGGAAGCGGATGTTGAGCTGAACGTCGGCCCTGCTGGGGCAGTTGGCGGGGAAGTCGACGTTGAAGTAGCTGTCGCCGCATTCCCAGCCCTCGACGAAGCCGGGGTGGTGGCGGAACTCGTCGGGGGTCTGCATCGGGCTTCCCACGACGAAGCGCAGCCCCTTGGGGAAGGGGCGCACGCTGGTGTAGTCGGTGACGCCCGCCTTGTAGTAGATCACTTGAGGGCCGACCGGCAGGACGGCGCTGTCGCCGTTGTAGAGGGTGGGCATCCAGTACCCGGACCTGTCACCCGGCGCCCGGCAGGTGGTTCCTCCCGCCTCCAGTGTGGCGGTCGTGCTGTTCGCGCTGGTCGTGGTGTTGCCCAGGAAGGTGTGGTCGTGGGACTTGCCCGGCTGCTGGGGGTAGACGATGGGGTCGTCGGGCCTGGTGTGACTCACCGAGCAGTTGGCCTGGAATTCGTGGAAGTAGCGGTGTGGTGGAGTCTGCGTGGACGGTGTCACGCCGGTGACCGGTGGGTTGGCGGGAATGTAGCCGTCGCCGTCGGGGTCCTCGGGCGAGGTGGCGGTCGACACCGCCATGGGATGGCCAAAGTGGCCGGCCGTGAACACCGCTGCCGCGCCCCCGCCCGGTGCGGGCGCGCCCGCGCCGGTTGCGATGCCGCCGAGGCCGAGCGAGGTCAGCAGCAGCGCGCCTGCGATCAGCAGTCCTGATGGGGTCTTCGATCTCCGTGGCATGGAGACCTCCCGAACACGAGGAGGGGTGGTGGAGGTCGAGCGGCCCACCGCACTGACGGAGCATCAGGTCTGCCGAGGGCCACGGGAGAGCGCTCTCCCGCCAGGGAGTGTTGAGGCCCTGGCGGGAGGGTGTCAAGGGATGCGACGCAAGGATCGACGCACCTGCCGCCGCGTCAATTCTTGAACGCGGGGCCCACCAGGGCGAACGCCCCTGTGGCCAGGAGTTGAAAGATTCCCGTGTCCGGGGGCTTGCCCGACGTCTCGACTCATCCGTTAAATCAAGTCATGAACTAAGCGGTCTCTCGGGCCTGTTCATTTTCCGGGGCCCGTCAGGCACCACAAGTGGCATGTCTCCGGAGCCGCCTGCGGACATGGCACCGCCGTACCTCACGGCTCCGCTCGTCGTGCCTCCCATCCACCGCTCCCGCAGGGAACCCATATGAGACTCAGAACCTTGGGTGTCGCGCTGGCCGCCATGGCAGCGCTGATCACCCTGCCCACCACCCACGCGGCGGCCGCCGCGGCCGAGACTCCTCTGTCCCAGGGCAAGACAGCCACGTCGTCGTCCGACGAGAACGCCGCGACCCCGGCCGCCAACGCCGTGGACGGCGACACCGGCACGCGCTGGTCGTCCGCCGCCGGCGACACGCAATGGCTCCAGGTCGACCTCGGCGCCACGGCCTCGATCAGCAAGGTCGTCCTCGACTGGGAGACCGCCTACGGCAAGGACTACAAGATCCAGGCGTCCCAGGACGGCAGCACCTGGACCGACCTCGCATCCGTGACCGGTGGTGACGGCGGCGTCGACTCCCTCGCCGTGTCGGGCCAGGGCCGCTACGTCAGGATGTACGGCGTCCACCGTGCCACCCCATGGGGCTATTCGCTCTGGGAGTTCCAGGTGTTCGGGACCACCGGTGGCACCACGCCCTCCTGCGACACGGCGAACGCCGCCCGGGGCAAGCCGGCCTCGGCCTCCTCCACGGAGAACGCGGGCACCCCGGCGTCCGCCGCCTTCGACGGCGACACCGGCACCCGCTGGTCCAGTCAGGCATCGGACCCGCAGTGGCTGCAGGTCGACCTGGGATCGGTCCAGAACCTGTGCAGGGTCGACCTCAGCTGGGAGACCGCCTACGCCAAGGAGTTCCAGATCCAGGCGTCCACCGACGGCCAGAGCTGGACCACCCTGAAGAGCGTCACCGGAGCGACCGGCGGTACCGCCTCCTACGACATCAACGGCTCGGGCCGCTACGTCCGCGTCCTGGGAACGGTCCGCGCGACCGGCTGGGGCTACTCCCTGTGGGAAGTCGCCGTCCACACCGGGTCCTCCGGCACCCCACCCGTTCAGGGGGGCGGCGACCTCGGATCGAACGTCATCGTCGTCGACCCCACGACGCCCAACCTCCAGCAGAAGTTCGACCAGGTCTTCGCCCAGCAGGAATCCAGCCAATTCGGCACCGGCCGCTACCAGTTCCTGCTGAAACCGGGCACGTACAACGGCATCAACGCCCAGATCGGCTTCTACACCTCGATCTCCGGACTCGGCCTCAACCCCGACGACACCCAGATCAACGGTGACATCACCGTCGACGCGGGCTGGTTCAACGGCAACGCCACCCAGAACTTCTGGCGCTCGGCGGAGAACCTCGCCGTCAGGCCGTCCAACGGCACCGACCGCTGGGCCGTCGCGCAGGCCGCTCCGTTCCGCCGCATCCACGTCCAGGGCGGTCTCAACCTCGCCCCGAACGGCTACGGTTGGGCCTCCGGCGGCTACATCGCCGACTCGAAGATCGACGGCACGGTGGGCCCGTACTCCCAGCAGCAGTGGTACACCCGTGACAGCTCGGTCGGCGGCTGGACCAACGGGGTGTGGAACATGACGTTCACGGGTGTCCAGGGTGCCCCGGCGACCAACTTCGACACCGGTCCGTACACCACGCTGGACACCACCCCGATCTCCCGGGAGAAGCCGTTCCTCTACCTGGACGGCAGCTCCTACAAGGTCTTCGTACCCGCCAGGCGCACGAATGCGCGTGGCGTGTCCTGGCCGGCCAATGCGGGCACCTCGATCCCGCTGGACCAGTTCTACGTCGTCAAGCCCGGCGCGACCGCCGCGACGATCAACGCCGCTCTGGCCCAGGGCCTCAACCTGCTGTTCACCCCGGGCATCTACCACCTGGACCAGACCCTCGACGTCACGCGGGCCAACACCGTCGTGCTCGGCCTCGGCCTGGCCACCCTCGTCCCGGACAACGGCATCGACGCGATGCACGTGGCGGACGTCGACGGCGTCAGGCTCGCGGGCTTCCTCATCGACGCCGGCCCCGCCAACTCCGACACGCTCCTGCAGATCGGCCCGCCCGGTTCGACGGCCGACCACTCCGCCAACCCCACCACCATGCAGGACGTGTTCATCCGCATCGGCGGCGCGGGCCCCGGCCTGGCCACCAACTCCGCCGTCGTCAACAGCAACGACGTCGTCATCGACCACACCTGGATCTGGCGCGCCGACCACGGCGACGGCGTCGGCTGGGACACCAACCGAGCCGACTACGGGCTGCGGGTGAACGGGGACGACGTCCTGGCCACCGGCCTGTTCGTCGAGCACTTCAACAAGTACGACGTGCTGTGGAGCGGCGAACGCGGCCGTACGATCTTCTTCCAGAACGAGAAGGCCTACGACGCCCCGAGCGCCGCCGCCGTCACCCACGACGGCATCGTCGGCTACGCGGCCTACAAGGTCGCCGACACGGTGAACGACCATGAGGCATGGGGCCTCGGCAGCTACTGCAACTACACGGCCGACCCGACGATCGTCCAGGCCCACGGCTTCCAGGTGCCCGTCAGACCGGGAATCAGGATGCACGATCTCCTGGTCGTCTCCCTGGGCGGCAAGGGCCAGTACGCCCACGTCGTCAACGACACCGGCGCCCCCACCTCGGGAACGAGCACCACCCCCTCCAAGGTCACCCAATTCCCCTGAGGCAGGTCACCCCGGGCGGCGGTGATGTGCTCACCGCCGCCCACCACATGAGCACGCCACCTCGGCCACGCACGGCTTCCCGACCAGTGGCAACTCCGCCTTCCCCGGCGAGCACGACATCAACCTTGCGGGACCTCTGTCGACCATGAGCTCGCGTGCCGCGCCGGCGGTGGCCGGGGCGCGGACGGTCCCCGGCCGGACGCGCCCCCTCAGCAAGGGATACGGAACACCCGCTCCGCGTTGTCCGCCCGGCCGAGCTGGGCAGCCTCCGTGCGGGAGGCGGTGGCACCGTCCCGGCTGAGGGCGTGGGACGCCATGGCGGTCTCGCCGACGCCTGCCGAGGGGGCGGACATGTTCCTGGCCGTCACCCGGTTCCGGGCGGCAGGGCTGAGGACCTTGTGTGCCCGGACGAACGCCACGAAGCTCTCGAAGTCGCGCACGTGGCGGACCGGGGCCGTGAATCCGGCGAAGGCGGCGAACCCGTCGGCGCCGAGCAGCGTGTACGCGGTCGCCGCCAGCCGGTAGCGGCGGGACACGTCCAGGCGGTGGCCATCGATGAGGACGTCGGCCGGGTCGACGCGGTCGCCGACCGCGCCGGTGGCGTCGAAGGAGTAGCGGACATTGCGCGACACGGCCAGCGGCGCATACCGCACGCTGCCGTCGGCCGCCTTGGACCACTGCTGCTCCAGTGCGTCGTGAAGCTGCTGCCCGCTGACCGTCACCGTCAGGACGGGGTCGCCGTAGCCGATGGCGCTCCATGCCTGACCGAAGGTGATGGTCCCGCCTGACGCGGCGTCATAGGCCAGGTCCCGGTTGATGACGCTCTGGCCGACCCGCGGCGCCGCGACGATCAGAGCGAGCTCGGCCGGGGTGTTGGGGTGGTCGTTGCCGTCGTTCATCGGGCCGAGCGGCTGCTGCCCGGCCCACAGGGCCCAGTCCGCGGCCAGGTTGCCCATGGTGCTCTCGCCGCTGCTGTCACGCACGCGCGTGAAGGACGCGGTCTGCCTTCCGACGGGGGTGCGGGCGCGCCGGGCGGCGTATCCCGCCCAGTAGTCGGCCACCTGCTGCAGCTCGCGGTTCGGGGCGATGTCACGGGTGTTCGGATGGTTGGTCGTGGTGGTCAGGGCGCGGACGACCTTGCCGGTACGCGGGTCGAGCCGCAGGTTGATCTCGTTGATCAACTGGCCGTGGCACCCCGCTTCGACGAACGGCCGGGGCACCCCGTCCGGGTCCGGGACCATCATGTTGAAGCGGCAGTGCCAGTGGCCGGTGACGATGGCGTCGATGTCCGGGGAGACCTTGCGCGCCAGGTCGTAGGCGGGGCCGGAGGGGTTGCTGCCGGTGGTGAAGTCGCTGCCGGCGACCGCCCCGTCGTGCATGCTCAGCACGATGGCGTTGACCCCGCGTGCCTTGAGCTCGGCGGCGCGGCGGTTGGCGGTGGCGATCTCGTCCAGCGAGGAGAGCGCGGGCTGGTAGGAGGTGGACCCGGTGTCGGTTCCTACGGCGGTCAGATGGATGAAGCCGATCGGCAGTCTGCGTCCGTTCCCGGCGTCCACCCACTCGATGTTGTACGGCGGCAGCACGGTGTGGCCGTTGCGAGACCACACCATGTTGGCGCTGTAGTAGCGGAAGTCGGCGCCCCGGAAGCGCCGGCCGGTGGAGTCGGGGAAGGCGTCGTCCTGTCCCACGTGCGGGAAGGGGACGCCGGCTTCCATGTGCGCGGTCAGAAAGGCCGGGGACTTGTCGAACTCGTGGTTGCCCGCGGTCGCGAAATCCAGGCCGAGCCGGTTGAGCGCCTCGATCGTCGGCTCGTCGGCGAGGCTTTCGGCGTCGAACTCCCAGCCGGAGAAGAGGTCTCCGGGCGCGAAGAAGATCGAGTTGCGGCGGCCGTCCCGCAGCCGTTCCAGGTGTGCCGCCAGGTAGCCGACCCCGCCCACGGTGTATGTTCTGCCCCCGGCTCCGGTGATGACGGCGCTGCTGCCCGGGGCCGCCTGCAAGTAGCCGTGCAGATCGGTGATGTTGAGCAGTTGCACGTCCACCAGGTCGTGCGCGGTGCCCGCGTCCCGCGCGTCGTCGGTGGCGTGGGCGGGCGTGCCGACCGCGGCAGCGGTGACGGCGGCCCCGGCCGCGGTGAGGAAGGTACGTCGTCCGATCTCTCGCGCCATCTCGCCCTCCTGGTCGTGGGAACGACCCGGCAGTCAAGTCGGCGTTCGGGGCACCGCGGCCACCGCGAGACGGACCAGACGTGAACAGTCGAGGGACGCCGCACCGGGCTCGGTACGAAGGCCGTCAAACCATGGCGAGCCTGCGTGGGCGGAGGTCGGCGAAGCCGCGGCCTTGGTCGGGCGGACAGGGCGTGGCCCGCACGCGGAGCACGCACGCTGGGTTCGGCCACCACCGCCCCCGGGCGTCCGGCCCTGGTGGAGCGCGTACGCCACCCGCACGACCGCCGGGCGTTCCTACTGCGCCTCACCGACAAGGGCCTGCAATGCCACCGCGAGGCAGAAGAGCGTCGTCAACAGCACCCTCGCTCAGCAGCCGCACCCGCCCGAGCACACCGACGTCAGGAACCCCAGAGCCACCCCGGCCGGGCGGCCGCACGATGCGCCCAGTTCAGTGCGGCGTACGCCGGCGGCGATCCGTGGCACGCAGGCCGCTCCCGCGAAGACCGGTCAGACCGCGGACAGGTCGATCGCCCGGTCGACGTCCCGCGGCTGCAGCACGCGCAAGATGCCTTCCAGCAGGTAGTAGTCGGCATACGGAAGCGAGATCTCGATGCCGTCCTCGGCCGGCCGGTTACGCGTGCAGCGGGCCACGACCGCCTCGGCGCGGGACGACTTCCGCGTCAGGCAGGTCTGCGACAGGGCGGTGAGCAGCCGCAGCGCCACCTCACGGTAGTCGTGCCTCGCCGTTGCCGCTGACAGGTCGAGCAGACCGCAGGCCATGATCGCTCCCGCCGATGCGTCCTTGATGTCGTACGGCTGCTGCGGCGCGCGATAGTCCCAGACGGGGACGTAGTCCGCGCTCAGCGCACCCACCGCGAAGTCGGCGAGTTTCCGCGCCGTGGCCAGGAACTGCCGATCCCCGGTTCGACGGTAGATCGTGGTGAACCCGTATACGCCCCACGCCTGCCCCCGCGACCAGCACGAGGTGGCGCTGTAGCCCTGCACGGTGCCCTGACCGATCGGTGCGCCGGTGGTCGGGTCGAAGTCGAAGACATGCGGGGTCGATCCGTCCGGACGCGGGAAGACCCGCTGCGCGGTCTTCGCGTGTTGCACGGCGATATCGAGGTATTTCTCGTCGCCGGTCTGCCTGCTGGCGAAGGCCAGCAGATCGAGATTCATCATCGTGTCCATGATGACCCGGCCCGCGTTGTTCGGATCGTTGAGTGCCCCCCATGCCCGGATGAAGCGCCCGCGCGGGTTGTAGCGCTGGATCAGCGATTCGGCGGCCCGTACGGCACCCGCCCGCCACGTGTCGTCGCCCGTGAGGCGCCATGCGGTGACCCATGACGGATAGAACAGGAAACCGAGATCGTGCGTGCTCGTGTCGTACTGACGCGGTGCAAGCCGTTTCGCCGAGTCCAGCGCCAGCGTGCGGAATTCATCTCTTCCGCTGTAGAGCCATGCCATCCACAGCGTCCCGGGCCAGAACCCGCCCACCCAGTCACCGCTTTGGGAATAGACCCACTTCTCGAACTTCGTCCCGACCGGAAAGCCGGTCACGCCCGGGGCGACAGCGCCGATCTTCTCCACCGCGTCGTCGGCGGCCGCACGCAGCGCGCGGACGGCCTGTGTCGGTGTCCGCCCAGGAGACGCCTCAGCGGCCTGCACGGAAGAGACGTACGCAGCCGTAGCACCGGCCGCTGTGGTCAGAACGGTTCGCCGGGAGACAGTCACGGGCGTGCGTCCCTCCAACTAGACGAGTTTCCCCAGAGGTTGAAGGAGTCTTACACGGCACCAGCGACCACGTACACCCATGTGTGTGAGGTTTACATAGCTGAACAGGGCCTCTTCAGTCCCCGGAGCGATGGGTCGGCCCGCCCCCTCCGCCCTTGGCCCACAGTGAGCGCACGTGGCCCAGGTGTCGGGTCATGCACTTCTCTGCGGCTTCGGCGTCACCCGACAGCATGAGCTCCAGCAGCTCCACGTGTTCCTCGGCCGATGGGATCAGTTCGCCACGCTGGTCCAGGGCGGTCAGGCCGTACAGGCGGGAGCGCTTGCGCAGATCACCGACGGTTTCGACGAGGCGGTCGTTGCCGGCGAGCGCCAGCAGCGAGAGGTGGAACCGGCGGTCGGCCTCCAGGTACCCGATGAGGTCGTGCTCGCGGGCGGCGCGCACGATCTCCTCGGCTATCGGGCGCAGCGCTTCGAGGTCGTCGCGGGAAGCGGTCTTCGTGATGCGGCCGACCAGGGGGACCTCGATCAGGCTACGGATCTCGGTGTACTGGTCGAGATCGCGCTCGTTGACCTCGGTGACCCGGAAGCCCTTGTTACGGAGGGGCTCGACCAGGCCCTCGCGGGCCAGGTCGAGCATCGCCTCGCGGACAGGTGTGGCGGAGATGCCGAAGTCCTCGGCGAGCACCGGGGCCGAGTACACCTCGCCGGGGCGCAGCTCACCGGAGATGAGAGCAGCGCGCAGGGCGTGGGCGACCTGGTCGCGCAGCCGCTCCCGGGCGGTGACGAGGTTGCGCGCCTTCAGATGCCCCATGGTGTCCCTCCGTGCCCGACCGGGGCACCAGCGTACAATGTCACGTTGTTCTCACGGTGCCAGGGTGTATGTGCGGCTCGGGGTGTAGAAGTCCAGGGCGGATGACGGAAGAGGAGTCGGTCACAGGAGGAAGCCTCCGGGGAAGGGGTCGTCCGGATCGAGGAAGTACTGGGCGGTGCCGGTGATCCACGCGCGGCCGGTGACGGCGGGGACGACGGCCGGAACCCCGCCGACCCGGGTCTCGTCAACCAGGCGGCCGGTGAACCGGGTACCGATGAAGGACTCGTTGACGAAGTCGCGGTGGAGCGGGAGTTCGCCGCGGGCATGGAGCTGGGCCATGCGGGCGGAGGTGCCGGTGCCGCACGGCGAACGGTCGAACCAGCCGGGGTGGATGGCCATGGCGTGCCGTGAGCGGTGTGCGTCGGATCCCGGCGCGGCGAGGTAGACGTGCTTGACGCCGGTGATCTCCGGGCGTTCGGGGTGCACGGGCCGGTCCGGCGAGGCGTTGATCGCGCCCATGATGGCCAGACCGGCGGCGAGGAGGTCGTCCTTGCGAGCCCTCTCGAAAGGCAGCCCCAGTGCTTCGAGTTCGACGAAGGCGTAGAAGTTGCCGCCGAAGGCGAGGTCGTACGTAACCGTGCCGTACCCCGGAACCTCGGCCTTGCGTTCCAGGCCGAGGCAGAACGCGGGCACGTTGGTGAGCGTGACCGCCTTCGCCATGCCGTCCTCGACGTGCACGTCGACGCAGACCAGGCCGGCCGGGGTGTCCAGCCGTACCGTGGTGACCGGGTCGCTGACCGGCACCATCCCGGTCTCGACCAGCACGGTGGCCACCCCGATGGTGCCGTGCCCGCACATCGGCAGCAGGCCGGAGACCTCGATGAACAGCACCCCGTAGTCGGCGTCGGGGCGGGTGGGGGGTTGCAGGATCGCGCCGCTCATGGCTGCGTGGCCGCGCGGCTCGTACATCAGGAGCGTACGGATGTGGTCGAGGCGCTCGATGAAGTGGAGCCTGCGCTCGGCCATGGTGGCGCCGGGGATCACCCCGACGCCGCCGGTGATGACACGTGTGGGCATGCCCTCGGTGTGCGAGTCGACTGCATGGAAGACGTGACGAGTGCGCACGGACGTCCTTTCGCGGATCGGTGCGGGCCCGGTCAGCGGTGCCCCTGGGCGATGGCCTTCTCGGTGGCAGCACGCACTCCGGCCTCGGTCTCGCCGGTGAGCGGGCAGCGCGGCGGCCGGGTGGGGCCGCCGTGGCGGCCGGTGATGTCCATGGAGAGCTTGATCGACTGCACGAACTCGGTCCTGGAGTCCCAGCGCAGCAGCGGGTGCAGCGACCGGTAGAGGGGCCCTGCCGTCTCCAGGTCCCCCGCGACGGCGGCGTGGTAGAGCTGGGCGCAGGTGGCGGGGAAGGCGTTCGGGTACCCGGCGATCCAGCCGACGGCGCCGGCGATCGCGAGCTCCAGCAGGACGTCGTCCGCCCCGATCAGCGGATCGAGCCCGGGGGCCAGTTCGGCGATCTCGTACGCCCTGCGCACATCGCCGGTGAATTCCTTGACCGCGACCACACTGCCGTCGCCGTGGAGCCGGGCGAGCAGAGCCGGAGTCAGATCCACCTTGGTGTCGATCGGGTTGTTGTACGCGACGACCGGCACCCCTGCCTCGGCGACGTACGCGTAGTGGGCGCGTACGGCGCGTTCGTCGGCGCGGTAGGCGTTCGGCGGCAGCAGCAGCACGGAGCCGCAGCCCGCTTCGGCCGCCTGCTCGGCCCAGCGGCGGGCCTCGGCACTGCCGTAGGCGGCGACTCCGGGCATCACCCGGGCGCCGTCGCCCGCGGCTTCGACAGCGGTTCGGACAACGCGGGCGCGCTCCTCGACAGTGAGGGTCTGGTACTCACCGAGCGAGCCGTTCGGGACTACGCCGTCACAACCGTTGTCGATCAGCCAACGGACATGCTCGGCGTAGGCGTCGTGGTCGACGGAGAGGTCGTCGCGCAGCGGGAGCGCGGTGGCGACCATGATCCCGCGCCAGGGACGGTCGGGGTTCCAGGAAGTGGAGGTCATGCAGGTTGACCCTTCTATGGCGTGTGACATTTCACTTGTCCTCCGTAGCGTCCATGAGGTGCCCTGCGGAGTCAGTCGTCCGGCTCGTCGAGCGAGGCGAGCGCCCCGAGGGGCACCGGCACGGCGAGTGGCCGACGCTCGGCGGACGGCGGCACCGTCCCGTCGCCGCCGCATGCCGCGAGACAGGCAACGGCCGCCCCGCACAGACGACCCTGACACCAGCCCATGCCCGCTCGCGTGAGGAGCTTCACCGTTCGGGCGTCGCGGGCACCGAAGTCGGCGACCGCCTCCCGGACGCGACCGGCGGTCACCTCCTCACAGCGGCACACGTAGGTGTCGTCCGTGAGCCACTCGGTCCAGCCGGGGCGGGGGGTGTGCGCGACCGCCATGGCGTCGGCGAAGGCGCGCATCCTGATTCGGCGACGGCGCAGCTCCCGGGCCCGCCCGCTCCCGGTGAGGAACGGCTTGCCGAGCAGCCTGGCAGTGACCGCGATGCCCGCCAACTCTCCTTCCATCACAGCGAGTTGAGCGCCGCCGATGCCGCCGGTCTCGCCGGCCGCCCAGATACCGGGGACCGAGGTCTCCTGGAGGTCGTCCAGGACCAGGGCGCAGGTCTCGTCGGGCGTTCGCCTGGTCGCACAGCCGAGGCTCGTGGCCAGGTCGATCTGCGGGACCAGTCCGTGTCCCACGGCCAGTGCGTCGCAGGCGATGCGTTGTCCCGTTCCCGGTACCGGCCGCCACCGCGGGTCGATGCGGGAGACGGTCACGGCTTCCACCCGGTCGGTGCCGTGCACCTCGGTGACCGCACTGCGGGTACGCAGCCGCACGCGGTGGCGCAGCAAGGCCGATCCGTGTACCACGGCCTCGGCGAGCTTGCGGGGGTTGGCGGCGAGTGCCCGCGGATGGCGGGCATACCCGAGATAGCCGGACGCCTCCACGACGGCGGGGACGCGCGCCCCGGCCGCCGCCAGTGAGGAGGCGACGGCGAGCAGCAGCGGCCCGCTGCCCGCGACGACGATCCGATTCCCCGGCAGTACGAGCCCGGACTTGAGCATCGCCTGGGCTCCCCCGGCTCCCACCACCCCGGGCACCGTCCAGCCGGGAAAGGGCAGTTGCCGCTCGTACGCGCCGGTCGTGAGCAGGATCGCGCGGGCACGCACTCGAACCGTGCGTTCCCCTTCGCCATCGGCGCCGGTGACGGCGTGCACCGCCCACAGCTTCCCGCTCTCCCGGGCCACGCTCCACACGTGATGCCCGAGGAGCGGTGTGATGTCACTCGCCTCCAGACGCCGGCGCAGGTGGTCGAAAGCGGCCCAGTCGTGGTGCAGGGCCTGCGGCCGCACGGCGCCCAGGGTCGGGGCCGGATGCCGGTAGAACTGACCGCCGATCTGTCCCGACGCGTCCAACAGGACGACGGACAAGCCCAGTTCCGATGCGGCGACGGCACCGGCGAGTCCGGCGCAGCCGGCGCCGATGACCGCGAGGTCGTACGGTTCAGACGCCGAGCCCGGCATGGCCGTGTCCCTCCTGGGTGGTGATCGCGTCACCGGGACGCGCGGGAAGCAGACAGGCCCTTCTGTTGGGTTCGCCGTTGACGGTGGCGAGGCAGTCGTAGCACTGCCCGATGCCGCAGAAGGCGCCGCGTGGACGGCCGTCGCCCCGCGTGGTGCGCCAGGCGAGGATGCCGGCCCCCCACAGGGCGGCGGCGATCGACTGCCCGGGCAGCGCGGTGACGGTACGGCCGTCGACGGTGATCTCGAACGCCGGATCGGGCCGTGCCCCGACCAGTTCACCGGGGGTACGGGCCATTGCGGCCTCCTCTCGAAGAGCGGGCAGGTCAGGAGACGGATGTGAAGCGACCGGGGCTGAACGGGAGGATGTCCACAGGAGGTTGCCCTCCCGTCAGGAGCTGGGCGATGAGCAGACCGGTGGCCGGGGCCAGCCCGATCCCCGCGCCTTCATGGCCGCAGGCGTGCAGCAGACCCGGCACACGGGGATCGAGGCCGATGGCCGGCAGGTGGTCGGGAAGGTAGGGGCGGAATCCCGCGTAGGTCCGCATCGCCCGCACTCCGGCCAGTACCGGGAACAGGGCGGTGGCCTGGGCGGCGAGGCGGCGCAGCACCTCGACCGACAGCGCGCGGTCGAAGCCCACCCGCTCCCGGCTGGCGCCGATCAGTACCGGGCCCGCCGGGGTTCCCTCGACCACGGCCGAGGTCTGGAGCGCGGCTGATCCGCTCGCCACGTCGGCGACGTAGTCCGCCGCGTACACCTTGTGCCGCACCAGGCGCGGCAACGGTTCGGTGACGAGGACGAAGCCGCGGCGGGGCAGGACGGGCAGGTCCATACCCGCGCGCCGGGCCAGTTCGCCACCCCAGGCACCGGCCGCGTTCACCACGTGCGGGGCGTGGAGGGCGCCGGTCGCCGTCCGTACACCTGCCACTTCGCCGTTCGACCCGGTGACCAGACTCGTGACCTCCTCGCCGAGGCGGATCCGCGCACGCGAGGCGCGCAGCAGGTGGGCTGCGGCGAGGGCGGGTTGGACCTGGGCATCCTGGGGGTAGTGGAAGGCGCCCGCCAGGCCGGGGGCGAGGTGCGGCTCCAGGTCGGTGAGCCGGTCGGCGGGGATCTCCTTCGCCTCGACCCCGGCTCTCTCCTGTCCGGCCGCGAAATCCCGCAGGGCGTCCATCCCCGCCGTGTCGGAGGCGACGACCAGGCCCCCCTTGGCCTCGTACTCGATCTCCGGGGGGAGATGTTCCGTCAGCTCCCGCCACAGTCGCATGGACAGCAGTGCGAGTTCGAGCTCGGGACCGGGTTCCTTGTCGGAGACCAGGAGGTTCCCCTCTCCTGCTCCGGTGCTTCCACCGGCGACAGCCCCGCGGTCGACCACGGTGACCGAAAGACCGGCGCGGGAGGCGTAATAGGCGCAGGCCGCACCGACCACCCCCGCCCCGACGACGATGACGTCCGAGTCGTATCTCGTGGACACCTCAGTAATATTTCACATTGCACTGTTGCGGCCAAGGGGTTCTCTCGCCCGTCGATGTCAGTTCACGTGTGACATTTCACATGGGACCGTGCCGGCGCGAGCCTGTCGGAGGCTCTTGCCGCTTCTTACCATCCGCCACATGGACCTGGAGGTACGGCATTTGCGAGTGATCTGTGCGATCGCGGAGGCCGGAAGTCTGACCCGTGCGGCCGCATCGCTGGGTATGACCCAGCCGGGGCTCAGTGCCCAACTGCGGCGCATCGAGGTCATGCTGGGCGGGCCGATCTTCGACCGCGGGCAGGCCGGTGCCGCGCCCACCGCCTTGGGCGAGCTGGTACTGCCCCGGGCGCGGGCGATCCTGCCCGGCATCGACGGCCTGCTCTCCGACACCGCCCGCGCCGCCCGCTGCCAAACCGCCCCAGGCCGGGGCCGACTCGGATCGGTAGGCGCGCCACTGCTGGCCGATCTCATCGTGGCGGCAAGGGAGTTGATCCCCGGGTCGGAGGTCACGGCCCGATGTCAGTACTCCCCGTCGCCGCTCCTGGACGACCTCGTGGCGGGGCGTCTGGAGGCGGCGATCCTCGGCGACAACCCCGGCCATGAGCTCTCGCCGCGCGAGGGAGTCGTACTGCCGGGGCGAGTTGCCGATAGTAGTCGGACGTGGAGCCGGAGGCCTGGGCGTCGGGGAACTCGACGAACAGCATCAGCACGTGCTTGGTACCGAGGGGCCGCTGGAACTGGGTGTAGTCGGTGGCGTGACCCTCGTCCGTCCAGCCGGTCCTGCCGGGAAGGGCTCAGTCGGCGCCCGCAGCGGCGCTGTGCGCTGGCGCTGCGATCGCGGTCGGGACGGCGGCTTTCCCTCATCAGTGGCCTCAAAGTCAGCACCGAACCAGCACCGGCACCGAACCTGCTGACCGACGAGGCTCGAAGCCGTCAACCTGATGCCCCGGGCACCGGTTCTGCAGGACCGAGCGACTTCACTCTCCGTCACACACAGCTGAGGTCGACTCTCTTGTCTGCTGCATCGGCCGCTGCGCCCCAGCAGCTGCCTGACGGAACCCGAATCTGGCAGCCCATCCCCTGACGGCGGCCGCTCATTCGGCTACCACGGACGCGGGCGAGGACATCAGCCCCGACGCCGATGGCTCAGTCGAAACTCGAGGCACGAAGTGAGCCCGATCTGGACTCATTCATAGGGTCGCGGACTCCGTAGCGTGTGGAGCGAGTACGGCCAGGAGGCGTCGGGTGATGTCACCAACGTCTCCGCAGCCGTCGATCTCGTGGAGGATGCCGGCCCGCCGGTAGCGCGCGAGCAGCGGTTGCGTCTGCCGTGTGTGGGCCGCCAGGCGCACCCGGGCGGTCTCCGCCGTGTCGTCGCCTCGCTGGACGAGGCGGTGCCCGCAGTTGTCGCACTGCCCAGGGGTGCGCGGTTTCCTGATGTCGAGGTGGTAGCTGTTCCCGCAGCCGCCACAGGTTCGACGCCCGGTCAGGCGGCGCAGCAGCGTCTGATCGGGGGCGGTCAGGTGGAGGGCCGCGGCAAGCCGTCGCCCAGCGGCAGCCAGTGCGGTGTCGAGGGCTTCGGCCTGCGTGAGGGTGCGCGGAAAGCCGTCCAGCACGACGCCCGCCGCGCAGGACCGGTCGCGGATCTGCTGCAGCGCCATCTCGGTCACCAGCTCGTCCGGGACTAGGTCTCCGCGCCGCATGTGCGCGGCTGCGGCGGTGCCGAACCGGGTGCCTTCCGCGGCATGGCGGCGCAGGAGGTCCCCAGTGGACAGGTGGGGGATGCCCAGAGCCTGCCGCAGCCGGGCGGCCTGTGTGCCCTTTCCCACGCCGGGCGGGCCGATGAGGAGGAGGTCCATGAAGTGCCTTCCGTCGTGCGTGCCGGTGCACCCACCGTGCTCGGCGGCGCGCTGCGCGGGCAAGTACCGTCGGCCGGTGGTGGTCCGGGTACGACGAACGGTCGCTCGCGCGCGGCCAGCGGTCGGCCGCGGCAGACGGCAACGGCCGCCGGATCGCCTTTGGACGGAGGACGGCGGATGTCAGGCAGACGTCATGGCCCACGCCGGACCGGCTCCGCGGATTCGGGCACGTGCATCGCCAGCATGAGGTCCTCCGCACCGGCGGGCGGCCGCCCGAGCCGGGAGACGATCACCATGGCCGCGAAGGCCAGCGGCACCGACCAGGCAGCAGGTTGCAGCAGGAGGGCCTCGGGCCAGCCCGCAGGGGCCGCGCCCAGCGCGGAGGCCACCGCAGCGCCCGTGGCCGATACCCCGCCGGCCACCATTCCGGCACCGGCACCGGCTGCCGTCAGCCCGCGCCACCAGATACCGAGGAGCAACAGGGGGCAGAGCGTGGACGCGGAGATGGCGAAAGCCCAGCCGACCACGACACTGATCTCCAGCGAGCGGGCGGGCAGCGCCAACAGCACCCCCACTGCGGCCCCCACCCCGACTGTCACCCGTAGATCGCGCAGTGAGCCCGTGAGCAGGTCATGGCCGATGCCCCCGGCGACCACCAGCAGCAGCCCGGACGAGGTGGCCAGGAATGCCGCGTAGGCGCCGGCCGCTACGACCCCCGACAACGCGGCGCCCCACGGCGGCCCCAGCACCGCCGCGGGCAGGACCAGGGCCACGGTGTCGGTAGGCCCGGTGAGGTACAGCTGCGGGACCACCGTCCGGCCCAGCAGCCCGTACGCAGCCGGAGCAAGGTAGAAGAGGCCGAGCAGGGCCAGGGTGACCACCACCGCACGGCGGGCAGCCGCGCCGTCCGGGCTGGTGTGCAGTCGTACGAGGATGTGCGGCAGGCCCGCCGTCCCCAGGACCGTGGCCACCAGCAGCGACCATGTCTGGAACAGGGCATGTGCGCCACCGGGCAGGTGGAGGAGGGGCGTGCGCCAGTCCGCGCCACCCAGTTCAGCGCCGCCGCGCACCTCGGGAACCGTGGCCCCTCGGGGGAAGCGCACACGTGTGGCGTCCGCGACGGCGTGGCGTCCCGGTGCCCAGGTCGACGGCCGGCCGTCGACGGTGACCCTGACCGGGGCACGTACCTCAAGGACCGCAGGCGCATGGAACTCGACGGTGGTGGCCTGCGCGAAGTGGGTGCCCCGCTCCGGGTGGACGGCCGCGGACCGCCCCGCGGACCCGACCGCGATGATCAGTGCCAGTGCGGGTACCGCCAGGAACAACAGCTTCACGGCGTACTGGAAGGCCTGGACGTAGGTCGCCGAGCGCATGCCGCCGAGCGCCACGGTCACGGCCACGACGGTCCCAGCGAGGACTACGGCCAGCGGGTACGGGACACCGCCGAAGCGGGCCAGGATGCGGCCCGCGCCCTGGAACTGCGGCACCAGATAGGTCCAGCCGATGAGCAACACGGCCATCCCCGCCAAGCGCCGGGCGAGCGGCGATGCGAGCCGGTTCTCCACGAAGTCGGGCACGGTGTAGGCACCGGAGCGCCGCAGCGGCGCCGCGACCGCGACGAGCAGCACCAGGAAACCGGCGGTGAAGCCCACCGGAAACCAGAGCACGCCGACACCGCTCTCCAGCACCAGGCCTGCGACGCCCAGGAACGAGGCAAGGGAGAGGTACTCGCCCGCGATGGCGGCTCCGTTCAGCGCCGGGGACACACTGCGGGCCGCGACCAGGAAGTCGCCCGTGCTGCGTACCACCCGCACGCTGAACATCCCGATCCCCAACGCGGCCAGCGCCACCAGGGAGATCAGGGCGATGGTCATCGCGTCCGCTCCGCACGCTCGGCACGGCGTAGCAGGATCAGCGCGGCGAGCAGCAGCAGCGGATAGAGGAACACGCCAACCAGCAGCCAGGACAGCGGGATGCCGGCGAGCCGGACCATGCCCAGCTGCGGCACAGTGGCGATCAGGAGCGGCAGGGCCAGCAACAGGATGGCCAGTGCCAGCACTGTGAGAGCGGCGAGTCGGCGCTGCCGCAGATATGCGCGTCGGGCGGCGTGTGCGTCGAAATCGGGCGGCAGGACCAGGTGCCGGCCAGCCGCCGAGCGTCTGGCCAGGGCCAGCCGGGTCTGGGGGCTCACCACCGCCACGCGGCGCGGTCGGCTCATCGCCGCACCCCGCCGATCCGGCCTTCCCGGGCCGCGGCGAACAGCTGTTCCTTCAGCTGTCGCGCGTGGCGGCGGCTGACCGGGACGTCACCGCCGGCCGTGTGCGCGACCAGCTGGCCCACGGCATCGGTCCGCAGGTCCTCGACGGCACGCAAGGCAAGCAGGTAGCCCCGGTGCACCCGCAGGAAGCCGGCCGGGGCCCAGCTGTGTTCGAGTGTGGACAGTGGCATGCGGACCAGGAACCGCCCGTCCCGGGTGTCCAGTCGCACATGGTCTCCGTGCGCCTCCACGAAACGGACCTGCTCCCGTCGCACGTAGCGGGTGCGCCCCTGCGACTCCACTTCGAGCACGGCCAGCTCGCCGGTCGGTTCGGGTGGTTCTGTGGCAGGGAGGACGGGGGCGGCGCGAGCCTGCCGGACCCGGTCGAGCGCCTGCCGTACCCGTCCGGCGGAGGCGGGCTTGAGGAGGTAGTCCGCGGCTCCGATCCCGAAGGCGTCGACCGCGTGCTGCTGTGAGGCGGTGACGAAGACGACGGCCGGTGGCCGCGCCAGCCGGGAAAGCACCGCGGCCAGTTCCATGCCGTCCAGGCCGGGCATGCCGATATCGAGGAAGGCCGCGTCGAACTCCCGGTGCCGCAGCAGCTTGAGCGCGGCCATCGCGTCGGGGGCCGCGGCCACCTCTCCCACACCGGGGGCGCCGCGCAGCAGGTGCACCAGTTCGTCGAGGCTGAGTGGCTCGTCTTCCACGACCAGTACGGACAGGTCCCGCGTCATCTCGTCGCCATCCCCGGAGAGGACAGCGGCACCCGGAAAGCAACGCGAGTGCCGGCGCCGGGCGCGGTCTCCACGACCAGCCCGTATTCCGGGCCGTACAGGGTACGAAGCCGCTGGTCGACGTTGGCGAGGCCGATTCCGGAGCGCTCGCCTCGACCGGACAGCACCGCTTCCGCCAGCTCCGGATCCATGCCCGCGCCGTCGTCCTCGACGGTGATGGTGCAGTCGGGGCCTACGGCGGCGCCGGCGACGGTCACCGTCCCGCCCCCCGGCCGCGGCTCGATGCCGTGCCGGATCGCGTTCTCCACCAGCGGCTGAAGGGTGAGGAATGGCAGCGTCACCGGGAGGACTTCGGGCGCGACCCGTACCGAGGTGGACAGCCGGGAGCCGAAGCGGGCCCGTTCGAGCTGCAGGTACACCTCGATTGCGCGGAACTCCTCGGCGACGGTGGTGAACTGCCCACGCCCGGAGAAGGCGTAGCGGGCCAATTCGGAAAACTGCACGAGCAGGTCCCGGGCTCGCTCCGGGTCGGAACGCACCAAGGACGTGATGGCGGAGAGCGCGTTGTACAGGAAGTGCGGCGAGATCTGGGCGCGCAGCCGGCGGAGCTCGGCCAGGGCGAGTTCTTCTCGGGCCAGGCCCAGGACGGCCCGCTCCAAGGCCTCGCCGAGCCAGTCCGCGAGCGCCTCCACCTGCTCGGCCACGACCTCGTCACCGGCCACCACCAGCGCCCCCATGGGCTCCGCACCGGTGAGCAGCGGCGCGGCGACGGCGCTGCCGCCCCGCACCGGGCGGCCTCCGGCGAGAGCCCACTCCGCGAGCTCGCGCACGTCCTCGTGCACCTTCCCGGCGGTACCGAGCGGGCCGGACAGGTCGCACAGGACGACCCCGTCGGCGTTTAGCAGCTTGCGGGCCCGGCGTGCGACGCGGTCGGCGGCCTGAGGCGTCAGACCCTCGGCGAGCTCGGAGACCATCTCACAGGCCGACCGCAGCACCGCGGCCACGTCGGCGCCGCCAGCTCTGAGCGGATGACGCCGATGCCTGATCCCAGGCGAGTGGACACCGATCACGTACTCACCGTACGACCCCGGGGTCCGCCGTGCCGTGCACCGGCCGGGCGGCCGTTCGTCGCGCCGCGGGGACCGCTCGTCGCGTCCGGAGCGCGGCCCGTCGTAGGGCCCTTCCAGCGTGGCGACGGCAGGCGCAGGGTCGGAACCAGGCATTCCGCCCGGGACCGCAGAGGACCGAGGACCGCAGAGGACCGAACCGGCGGAGCCGCGACCACCCCCACGGAAAGAGGAGCAACACCGTGACGGACCGCACTCCGCATCCGTACCCGCTTCCGCAGAGCGACCGGCTGACGACAGCCGGAACCCTCCCCGCGCCGGCCACCTTCCCACCACGTCCTCAGATGGACACCGAGGCCCTCTACGCCCAGGCCGCCGCCGACCGGCTCGGCTTCTGGGCGGAACAGGGCCGCCGCCTGTCCTGGGACAAGCCGTTCACCACCGTGCTGGACGACACCGAGTCACCCTTCTACCGCTGGTTCACCGACGGCACGCTCAATGCCTCCGCCAATTGCCTCGACCGCCATGTGGCCGCCGGGCGCGGCGACCGTGTCGCCTACCACTGGCACGGCGAGGAGGGCGAGACCCGGACGATCACGTACGCGGCGCTGCTCGAGGAGGTGCAGCGGTTCGCGAACGCGCTCAAGGGACTCGGCGTGACCGCCGGCGATGTGGTCGGCATCCACCTGCCGATGATCCCCGAGGCCATCGTGGCGATGCTCGCCTGCGCCCGGATCGGCGCCCTCCACAACGTCGTCTTCGGCGGCTTCGCCCCGCAGGCGGTCGGCGAACGGATGGCGGCCTGCGGAGCCAAGGCCCTGGTCACCGTCGACGGCGCCCGCCGCAAGGGCCGTGTTACCGCGGTGAAGCAGGCCCTGGAGGAGGTCCTGGAGACCCTGCCGGACCTGGAACATGTCGTGGTGGTCGGCGCCGCCGAGGCGCCGTGCCCCATGCGGCCCGGCCGTGACAGCTGGTACGCCGGCCTGTGTGCCGCGGCCGATCCGGAGTGCCCCGCCGTGCCGCTGCCAGCCGAGCACCCGCTGTTCATCCTCTACTCGTCGGGATCCACCGCCGCGCCCAAGGGCGTCGTCCACACCACCGGCGGCTACCTGACCGGTGTCTCCTACACCCACCGGGTCGTCTTCGACCTGGCCCCGGAACGGGACGTCTGGTTCTGCACCGCCGACATCGGCTGGATCACCGGCCACAGCTACCTGGTCTACGGCCCGCTGCTCAACGGCGTCACCTCGGTGCTCTTCGAGGGCGCGCCCGACCACCCCCACAAAGGCGTCTGGTGGGAGCTGGTGGAGCGCTACGGCGTCACCCAGCTGTACACGGCTCCCACCGCCATCCGGGCCGCCATGAGCTGGGGCGAGGAGCTGCCGGGCCGCTACGACCTATCGTCGCTACGGCTGCTGGGCAGCTGCGGCGAGCCCATCGATCCGACGGCCTGGCACTGGTACCACCGGGTGATCGGCGGCGGCCGCTGCCCGGTCGTGGACACCTGGTGGCAGACCGAGACCGGCAGCATCATGATCGCCCCGCTGCCGGGGGCCACCGGCACCAAACCGGGATCGGCTACGCGGCCGCTTCCAGGCGTGTCCGCCGAACTCCTCGACGCCGATGGCACCCCGGTCACCGGCGGGACCGGGCTCCTGGCCCTCACCGAGCCGTGGCCCAGCATGCTCCGCACCCTGTACGGGGACGACGAGCGGTATCTCGTCACCTACTTCTCCCGCTTCGGCAAGGACACCTATCTGGTGGGCGACGCCGCCCGGCTGGACGAGGACGGCTGCTTCTGGATCCTCGGCCGCACCGACGACGTGATCAACGTCTCCGGCCACCGGCTCTCCACCGCCGAGGTGGAGTCGGCCGTCGCCGCCCATCCCGCCGTCGCCGACGTGGCCGTGGTCGCGATCCCGGACGAGCTGACCGGCCAGGCCGTGGTGGCTTTCGTGACGCCGGCCGGCGGCCGCCCGGGCGACGCGGCACTGGAGACCGAGCTGCGCCGGCACATCGCGGTCCGCATCGGCAAGCTGGCCCGCCCCAAGAGGATCGTCTGGGCCGCCGACCTGCCCAAGACGCGCTCCGGGAAGATCATGCGCCGCCTGCTGCGCGATCTCCTCACCGGCCAGGAGACCGGCGATGTGACGACGCTCGGCGAACCGGACGTGATGGCCGCCCTCACCGCCGCCGTGACCCACCCCATCCACTGACCGCCCTACTCGAGAACTGGCATCCCCATGCAGAAGCACAGCAAGCGCGGCATCGTCGCCCTGAGCGGGGTCCGCACCCCCGTCGGAAGGTTCGGCGGCGCGCTCGCCGACGTCCCCCCGGCCGACCTGGCCGCCCTGGTCACCCGCGAGGCGCTGCAGCGCAGCGGCCTCACCCCCGAGGACACCGGACAGGTGGTCTTCGGCCACGTCATACCCACCGAACCGCGCGACCTGTACCTGGCGCGGGTGGCCGCCGTACAGGCCGGACTGCCGGTGTCGGTCCCGGCGATGAACGTCAACCGGCTGTGCGGCAGCGGCCTGCAGGCTCTCGTCTCGGCCGCCCAGGGCATCGCACTGGGCGACTGCCAGGTCGCGGTGGGCGGCGGCGCCGAGGCGATGAGCCGCGGCCCCTACTGGCTCCCACAGGCCCGCTGGGGCGCCAGGATGGGGGACGGCCGGATGCTCGACGCCATGGTCGCGGCGCTCACCGACCCCTTCGACGGCGTCCACATGGGCATCACCGCCGAGAACGTCGCCGAGCGCTGGGAGGTCTCCCGCGAGGACCAGGACCAGCTGGCGCTCACCAGCCACCACCGGGCCGCCGCCGCGACGGCCGAGGGCCGCTTCGCCGACCAGATCGTCCCGGTCGAGGTCCCCACCCGCAAGGGCAAGGTCCGGGTCACCACCGACGAGCACACCCGCCCCGGCATCACCGAGGCCGACCTCGCCGAGCTGCGCCCCGCCTTCAAGCCCGACGGCACCGTCACCGCCGGCAACTCCTCCGGCATCAACGACGCGGCCGCGGCCGTCGTCCTCGCCGACGCGGGCGTCGCCGCCGAGCACGGCCTGGAGCCGCTGGCCCGCCTCGTGGCCTACCGCCATGTCGGAGTCGAGCCGGCCTACATGGGCATCGGACCGTCCCCCGCGATCAGCCGCCTGCTGGAGGACACCGGCCTGAAGGTCGACGACATCGACGTCTACGAGGTCAACGAGGCGTTCGCCGCCCAGGCCCTGGCCGTGACCCGCGAACTCGGCCTGCCGCCCGAGCGCACCAACCCCAACGGCAGCGGCATCGGCCTCGGCCATCCGGTCGGCGCCACCGGTGCCGTCCTCACCGTCAAGGCCCTGCACGAACTGCGCCGCATCGGCGGCCACTACGCCGTGGTGTCCATGTGCATCGGCGGCGGCCAGGGCATCGCCGCCCTGTTCGAACGTGAAGGAGGAGACCAGTGATGGCCGCCCACAGCCCGTTCGGCGACTGGACCCGGAAGCCGTTCCGCGACTGGTACGAGGCCATGGAGCAGCAGGCCGCCGAGGCCACCGAGCAGCTCGTCTCGGGCAGCGCCTTCGCCGAACTGCTGGGCCTGACCGCGGGCAACTTCGCCGCCCTCACCCGCATCAGCGGCGAGACCTGCGACCTGATGCTACGCAACATGCGCCTGGCGGGCCGGGCGGACATGACCCGGCTGGGCCACCAACTCGCCCGCACCGAGGACAAGCTGGAACGCGTACTCCAAGAGGTCGAGGACCTGCGCGACCAGCTCCCGGACCGGTCGGCCGATGAGGAGGCGGGACCATGACCACCGTTCACCCCCTGCGTCCGGCCAGGATGCTGGCCGAGGCAGTCAACCTGATCCTCACCGCGGACCAGGCGAACGTCGCGGCCACCCCCCGCGACGTCGTGTGGACCCACCGCACGACCACGCTCTACCGCTACCGCAGCGACCGGCGCCGCCACCCCGTCCCGGTACTGCTGGTGTTCGCGCTGATCAACCGGCCGGACGTGTTCGACCTCAGGCCGGGGAACTCCTTCGTGGAGTTCCTGCTCGCCGAGGGGTTCGACGTCTACCTGCTCGACTGGGGCGTCCCGGACGAGGAGGACGCCGACCGGGGCCTGGAGCACTACGTCTGCGACCAGTTGCACTGGGCCGTACGCCGGGTGCTGCGCAGCTCCGGCAGCGACGGGGTGTCCCTGGTCGGCTGGTGCATGGGCGCGGCGTTCACCGCGATGTACGCGGCACTGCACCCGGGCGGCCCGGTCGTCAACACCGTCCTGCTCACCATGCCCTACGACACCGAGGGCAGCGTGTATCGGTGTTGGGTCACGGCCGACACCTACGAC
Source organism: Streptomyces sp. TP-A0356 (assembly GCF_001417775.1). Lineage (GTDB taxonomy): Bacteria > Actinomycetota > Actinomycetes > Streptomycetales > Streptomycetaceae > Streptomyces. The sequence goes on from NZ_BBZJ01000012.1 coordinate 557,329, forward strand.
GTGACCACACTCGCGGACCTGCGGGTCATCCCCGGCCACGCCATCGACTGGGCGAACAAGATGCTCAAGCCGGTGGGCAACTACGTGACCACCTACCGCAGGCTGTGGGACCAGGTGGAGCAGGGCACCGTCGACCGGGAGGCGTTCCAGTCGATGGCACGCTGGGTGGCCGACAATCCGCCGTTCCCGGCACGCGCCTACCGGGAGTGGATCACCTGGCTGTACCAGGACAACCGCTTCGCCGCAGGCACACTCCGGCTGCGCGGCCGCCGGGTCGACCCCGCGAGAATCGACGCCGCCGTCCTCGTGGTGACCGCGGCCGACGACCACATCGCCCCGCGCGCGGGCACCGTGCCCTTCCTCGACCGCGTCGGCTCCACCGACGTCACCCACTTCGACCGCCCGGGCGGACATATCGGCCTCATGGCCGGCTCCAAGGCCCGGGACCGGATCTGGCCCGACATCGCCGACTGGCTCACCGTCCGCTCGACCCCCACCCCCGCAAGGAGCACCTCGTGACCATCACCGCCCCCTTCGCCACCACCACCGCCGGCCAAAGCGTTCAGGGCCGGGTCGCACTCGTCACCGGCGGCACCCGCGGCATCGGTGCCGCCATCAGCCGCAGCCTGGCCGGCGCCGGCGCCACGGTCGCCGCCGCCTACGCCGGCAACGCCCGCCGCGCGAGCGACTTCCTCGACGAGTGCCGCACCGAGTTCGGAACGGAGAACGAGCGGGTCACCGCCCATCAGTCGGACGTCAGCTCCGCGGACGAATGCCGCCGCCTGGTCGCCGACGTCGTCGAACGCCACGGCCGTATCGACATCCTGGTGAACAACGCCGGCATCACCATCGACCGCACGGTGGCCCGCATGACCGACGACGACTGGCAGCAGGTGCTGGACGTCAACCTCTCCGGTCCCTTCTATCTCGCGCAGGCGGCGCTCGGCCGCATGGTCGAGCAGGGGTCGGGCCGGATCGTGATGATCTCCTCGGTGATCGGCGAGACCGGCAACATCGGCCAGGCCAACTACGCGGCCACCAAGTCCGGCCTCTTCGGCCTCACCAAGACCCTCGCCCGCGAGGCCGCCTTCCAGCTGGCCAAGTCCGGCCACCAGGACCCCTACGGGCCCGGCATCACCGTCAACGCCGTCACCCCCGGCTTCATCGCCACCGACATGCTGGAGCACATCCCGGCCAAGGTGCTCGACCGCATCGTCGGCCAGGTCCCGCTGGGCCGGCTCGGCCGCCCCGAGGAAGTGGCCCGGCTCGTGCGCTTCCTGACCGACGACGCCTCCGCCTACATCACCGGGCAGGTCTGGGGCGTCAACGGAGGCCTCGACATGTGAACTGTCGACTCCCTTCCCGCGCCCCCGCGAGAGAAGGGCCATCCACCACCCACAGGAGGTATTCATGCAAGGCATGAGAGCAGAAGAGTACGGCGCCGGCTTCGACGCGGCCGTACGCGACCTGGCAGACATCCAGGACAGGTGCCGTCACGCCGTCAAGCAGACCGGCATCGCCGTCGTCGACGCCTGTGAGAAGTCGGTGGTCGCCGCGGTCCGCGCCCAGGAGCAGACCTCGCAGGCCGGTGCCGAGTGGGCCGCAGACACCGTGCGCACTCAGACCGGCCTCACGAAGGAGCTCAACGCCGTCGCACTCGGCGTGCTCCGTCAGCTCCTGGGCTGAGCCGGGGCACTCCCCAGCCGGTGGCCGCCGCCGTGCAGGCCACCGGCTTCCGCTTGTGCCGAAGGCCTCCGCCCTTCGTACGGCGTTCAGCCGTCCCAGGTCCAGTCCGCCACTTCCGGCAGGTCCATCCCGTGCTCGCGGATCGACAGATGGTGGCGCTGCCGGGTGTCCTCCATGCGCTGGCGTACGGCAGCCGCACGTACCGCCAGTCCAGGAACGCGGTCGATGACGTCCATGACCAGCCGGTAGCGGTCCAGGTCGTTGCGCACCACCATGTCGAACGGCGTGGTCGTGGTGCCGATCTCCTTGTAGCCGCGTACGTGCAGGTTGCGGTGGCCGGTGCGCCGGTAGGCGAGGCGGTGGATCAGCCACGGGTACCCGTGGTAGGCGAAGATCACCGGCTTGTCGGCGGTGAACAGTCCGTCGAACTCGAAGTCGCTCATGCCGTGCGGGTGTTCCTCGCTGGTCATGGGAACGTCGCCCGCGCAGCCGAGCACCACGTCCGGTTCACGCGTGCCGTCCTCGGTGCCGGCCCACTCCCAGATACCGGCACCGCGGGCACAGTGGACCTTCGCCGGGCCGGTCCAGCCCTTGGGGGTGCGCAGCACGATCACCGGCCAGCACGGCCGGTCGGTGGCGCCGTTCTCACGGGCGGCGCGCTGGAAGGCGGCGATGCGCTCGACGGCCGTGTCCATCGCCGCGGCCATCGCGCGATGGACGGCGGTCGGCGCATGGCCGCAGCGCCCTTGCCCGTGTCCACAGAGGCTGAGTGGCGAAGCCATGCCTCTCGGCCCGGTCACCCCTCCGGGTCGTTCAACCCCAGATGTCGGAGTTCAACGGAGCGTAGTCAGCACCAAGTCAGCACGGGAGAGGTGAAGACGGGTGATGACGTGGGCTATTTGGTCAGCACAAAACCAGCACGTGATCCAGCACCGCACCGTCAATTCACCCCGAACTACGGGTCCCGGATGCCAGTCGTTTCGACCACCTGCGAGGCCCTGAACCGCCCTTCCGTGAGTCGGCATGGTGGCCGCGCGCATAGCCGACCCCCGAACTATGTTGCCCCGCCACATGTGCGCCTGACCTGCATGTTCCTACGGTGTGCCGACACCCACCCGTCCCCACCGCACCCGAGGAAGTGGCGCACATGGCCTCCGCAGCAGCATCCGCTCCCCCAACACCCGGCAACCTCAAGCGCATCGTCGCCGCCAGCCTCATCGGCACCACCATCGAGTGGTACGACTTCTTCCTCTACGGATCCGCCGCCGCGCTCGTCTTCAACAAGCTGTTCTTCCCGGGCTCCGACCCGCTGGTCGGCACGCTCCTGTCGTTCCTCACCTACGCGGTCGGGTTCGCCGCCCGTCCGCTCGGTGCCCTGGTCTTCGGGCACTACGGCGACCGGCTCGGGCGCAAGAAGCTGCTGGTGCTGAGTCTGCTGCTGATGGGCGGGGCGACCTTCGCGATCGGGCTGCTGCCCACGCACACGACGGTCGGTACCGCCGCACCGGTCCTGCTCACCACGCTGCGTCTGGTGCAGGGCTTCGCGCTCGGCGGCGAGTGGGGCGGCGCCGTGCTGCTCGTGTCGGAGCACGGGGATGCGCGGCGGCGCGGCTTCTGGGCCTCCTGGCCGCAGACCGGCGCACCGGCCGGGCAACTCCTCGCCACGGGTGTGCTGTCGCTGCTGACCGCCGTGCTCTCGGACGCCGCGTTCGGCTCCTGGGGGTGGCGCATTCCCTTCCTCCTGTCCGGAGTACTGGTGATCGTCGGCTTGTGGATTCGTCTGTCTGTCGATGAATCGCCTGTGTTCCAGCAGGCGTTGGCGCAGGCCGAGGCCCGTAGGGCCACCAAGGGCGGTGACGCGGAGAAGCTGCCGCTGGTGTCCGTCCTGCGTCACCACTGGCGGGACGTGCTGATCGCCATGGGCGCGCGCATGGCGGAGAACATCAGCTACTACGTGATCACCGCCTTCATCCTCGTCTACGCCACCACGTCGGCCGGTGTCTCCAAGCAGACGGCCCTCAACGCCGTCCTCATCGCCTCAGCCGTGCACTTCGCCGTCATCCCGGCCTGGGGCGCGCTCTCCGACCGGATCGGCCGCCGACCCGTCTATCTGCTGGGCGCGGCCGGAGTCGGCCTGTGGATGTTCCCGTTCTTCTGGCTCATCGACACGGGCGGCTTCGGCGATCTCGTCCTCGCGGTGACCATCGGTCTGGTGCTGCACGGGGCGATGTACGCACCCCAGGCCGCCTTCTTCTCCGAGATGTTCGCGACCCGCATGCGCTACTCGGGGGCGTCCATCGGCGCCCAGTTCGCCTCCGTGGCGGCCGGCGCGCCCGCGCCGCTGATCGCGACCGCCCTGCTGTCCGACTATGGCAGCTCCACGCCGATCGCCCTGTACGTGATCGCAGCGGCCGTCCTGACCCTGATCGCGGTGGGCGTCGCGAAGGAGACCCGCGACCGCGACCTGGCCCAGGTCGACGCCTCGGCCGACACGGAGCCCGCGGGGACACGGGCGGCCGACGCGCGTACCGCCTGAGCCCCGGTCCCCCGAATCGGCCCCGCGACTCTGCGTGCGGGGCCGACGCACGTCTGTCGTCGTGGTCGGGCACCCTTGTGCCGGTGCGCCTGCCGCGGCCCGCGCCGTACGGACGGTCAGCCTCTGGGTATCGACGACAACCGGTGCAGACGCAGCGCCAGTTGGATCTCCAGGGCGCGGGCCGGGCTCTGCCAGTCGTCGCCGAGGAGTCGGCCCACTCGCTCCAGGCGCTGCGCCACGGTGTTCACATGGACGTGCAGTTCGTCCTTGGTGCGTGCCGGGCTCATCCCGCAGGTGAAGTACGCGTCGAGGGTGCGTACGAGGTCGGTGCCGCGCCGGTCGTCGTAGGCGACGACCTGGCCGATCGTGCGCTCGACATAGCCGGCGATGTCCCGGTCCCCGGCGAGCAGCAGCCCCAGGAAACCGAAGTCCTCGGCGGCGGCCCCGTCCCCGGCGCGGCCCAACAGGCGCAGGGCGTCGAGGCAGCGCTGTGCCTCCGCGTAGGCGGCCGCCACCACCTCCGGGCGGTCGGCGAGGCGCTCGACGGGCGCGGAGGCGCCGACGGTCACCCTCTCGTGCACGGCGGTGCCCAGCTGCCGGGCAGTACGGCGGGCGAGGTCGGTCGCGGTGTCGCCCGGGGCGAGGGGCAACAACAGGACCGTACCGCCGTCGCGGGCGGCGGCGAGTGCGTGCCGGGTGGCCGCGAGATGGGACGCGGCGGACCACAGCCGGCGGCGTGCGGCCGCTTCCTCGTCGGCGTCGGCCGCCTCGACGTCGAGGCGGGCGGCGAGCACCACATGGGTGGCGTCGAGGTCGGCCCGCAGCCGGGCGGCGCGCTCGCGCAGCACCCGTGGGTCGCGGTCCCGGGCGTCGAGGAGATCGTCCAACAGCTCTCCACGGACGCGCTGTTCGGCTTCCGCGGCCGAGCGGCGGGCGAGCAGCAGCAGGGAGGTGACCATCGCGGCGCGCTCCAGCGTGCGCTGGTCGACGGGGTCGAGCCCCGGATGGCCGCGCAGCACCAGCGCACCGAGCAGTTCACCGCCGGCCGCCACCGCCGCGATCCAGTCGTCCCCGTGCCGTACGGCGTGGCCCTCGGCGCGGGACGCCTCCAGGGCCGCGGCCGGAGCCGTGTCCGCCTCCCTGAACTCGACCGTGCCGTGCAGAACCTGGGAGACCGCAGCGGCCACGTCGTGAACGCCGCCACCGCGCAGGACGAGTTCGGCGAGCCGGTCATGGACGTCCGACGCGCGCTCGATGACCGCGCTGCGGTCGCGGATGATCTCATTGGCCCGGGCGAGCCGGTCCAGGGCCGAACGCGTCTCGGTGAGCAGGTTCGCGGTGTCGATGGCCGCGGCGGCCAGCGCGGCGAAGGAGCCGAGGAGCGCGATCTCCTCGCGCTCGAAGACCCGGGAACGGCGGTCTGCGGCGAACAGCACCCCGATGACCTGCGCGCCGATCATCAGGGGGACACCGAGGATCGCCACGAGCCCCTCGTCCAGCACGCCCGAGTCGATCGTCCGCGTGTGCTGGAAGCGGTCGTCCCCGAAGTAGTCGGGCGTCACGTAGGGGCGGGCGGTCTGGGCGACGAGTCCGCCGAGCCCCTCGCCCATGCCGAGCCGCAGCTGCTGGAAGCGGGCGGCGACCGAGCCCTCGGTGACCCTCATGTAGGTGTCGCCCGCGGCCTCGTCGTTGAGCGTCAGATACGCGACGTCGGTGCTCAGCAGCGACCGGGCGCGCTGGACGATCGCCTGCAGGAGGGCGTCGAGGTCGCGCAGCCCGGCGAGGTCGTGGGCGGTCTCGAAGAGCGCGGACAGCTCCGCCTCACGGCGGCGTCTGCCCTCCATCTCCGCGCGCACGCGCAGCGCGAGCCGCTTGGCCTGCTCAAGCGCTGCGACGCGCTCCGGCGGCAGGCCCTCGGCGCGGGCGAGCAGCACCGGCTGCTCGTACGCGTCGGCCGACGCGCCCCGGGCCAGGAGCTCCAGGAACGGCGCCTCGGCACCGGTGCCGAGGCGCTCCGCGGACTGTACGTGATCGCGAGACATGCCCCCAGGATGGCCCACCGCCGGGCCGGGGCCGTCGGCCCTGTGGACAACTTGTGGCATGGCCCCGCTCAGTGCGCCGTCCAGCCGCCGTCGAGGACCAGCGACGTACCGGTGATGAACGATGCCCCCGGGCTGCACAGATAGGCCACCGCCTCGGCGACCTCCTCCGGTTCGATCAGTCGCTTGACGGCGCTGTCCTGCAGCAGTACTTCGGACAGCACGCGCTCCTCGGGGATGCCGTGCGCCCTTGCCTGGTCCGCGATTTGCTTCTCGACGAGGGGCGTACGCACGTACGCCGGGTTCACACAGTTCGACGTGACCCCGTGCGGCGCGCCTTCCAGGGCGGCGGTCTTCGAGAGCCCTTCCAGACCGTGCTTGGCAGCGACATATGCCGACTTGTACGCGGATGCGCGCAGGCCGTGGACCGACGACACGTTGACGATGCGCCCCCAGCCCTGTCCGTACATGTGCGGCAGCGCCCCGCGGATGAGCCGGAACGGCGCCTCCAGCATGACCGTCAGCACGGTGTGGAAGACATCGGGCGGGAACTCCTCCAGCGGACGCACGAGTTGGAGCCCGGCGTTGTTGACGAGGACGTCGGTTCCGACGGCGGCGAGTTCGGCCGCGTCCAGGTCGGTGAGATCGAGGACGTGCGGCTCGACGCTGCCCGCGAGGCCGTGAGCCGCGCCGGCCAGGGCATCGAGTCCGGCGGCGTCCCGGTCGACCGCTCTCACCTTGGCCCCGGCGGCGGCCAGCCGCAGCGCGCACGCGCGGCCGATACCGCCGGCGGCACCGGTGACGAGGGCGGTGCGTCCGCCCAGGTCGAGGGAGAGGGCGTGGGGGGCCGGAAGGGGGTGGTGGGGCGCGGTCATATCTCGACTCTAGGCAGTCCCCAGGCACCACCCCATGTGTTCACCGCCCATACTTCACAGCGGATAGGTGGGGTCGAACCATGTGGGTGCATCCGAGAGCGCCTGCTTGATCCGAAGCACCCCGAACTCGTTCAGCTCCGGCAGCGCGTCCACCGTGAACCAGCCGACCTCCAACGACTCGTCGTCGTTGACCCGCGCCTCTCCGCCGACGGCGCGGCAGCGGAAGGTGATGTCCATGAACTGGCAGTTGTCGCCGTTCGCGTATGTCACGGGGTCCAGGGCCTGCACGAGGACGACCCGCTCGGGCACGCACCGCACGGCCGTCTCCTCGTACACCTCGCGCACGGCACAGGCCGCAGGCTGCTCACCAGGTTCCGGTATCCCGCCGATCACCGACCACTTGCGTGTGTCGGTACGGCGCCCCAACAGCACTCTGCCGTCGTCGTCGAAGACGATGGCGGTGACCCCGGGGAGCCAGAGCATCTGATGACCGGCCGAGGCCCTGAGGGTCCGGATGAATTCGGGAATAGCCATGGAGCGACCCTAACGGGCCGGTTCCGTCACCTCTGGCTCTTCGAGGGCGACGTCACCGGCACCCCGGTCGCGGCGACCGCGCGCCGCCGATGCCAGCGCCCAGCCCAGTCCGCCGATCGCGACGAGCACGAGGACCGTCTCGGGCAGGGTGCCGAGCCGTGTGGCGGGGGTCTCGGAGGAGCGCAGTGGAACCTTCTGGACCAGTGAGTCGGCCACGAACATCCCGGTCCGCTGGGTGATCTTCCCGTCCGGCATGATGATGGCGCTGACGCCGCTGGTCACCGGCACGGTGACGGTGCGGCTGTGTTCCACCGCGCGGATGCGGGACATGGCCAGCTGCTGGTAGGTCATCTCGCTGCGGTCGAACGTGGCGTTGTTGCTGGGCACCGAGATCAGCTGGGCTCCGTCGGTGACGGTGGTGCGCACCGTCCAGTCGAAGGCGGCCTCGTAGCACGTGACGAGCCCGACCTTGGCGTCCGCCATGGTGAACACGCCCGGCTTCTGTCCCCGGCTGAAGTCCTGGCGCACCATCGACGTCCAGTTCGCGTTGATGGCACCGAGCAGCGAGCGCAGCGGGAGGTACTCGCCGAACGGCTGCACCTGCCGCTTGTCGTACGTGTCGACGGGGCCCTTGTTCGGGTCCCACAGGATCTGCTCGTTGTAGAGCTTGCCGCCGCGCTCCACGACACCGCCGACCGAGACGGGCACGCCGATCGCCTTGGCGGCTCGCTGGATCACGGTGGCCGCGTCGGCGTTGGCGAAGGGGTCGATGTCGGAGGAGTTCTCGGGCCACAGCACGAGGTCGGGCCGCGGGACCTTGCCCGCCTTGACCTTCGCGGCCAGGCGTTCGGTCTCGCGCGCGTGGTAGTCGAGAACGGCACGCCGCTGGGCGTTGAACGCGAGTCCGGAGCGCGGCACGTTGCCCTGGACGAGGGCGACGGTCGCGGTGCCGTTCTCGGCCTTGTCGCTGACCAGGGAGCGCGCGGCGACGGCGCCCAGCACCGGAACGACGACGCTCAGCGCCGCCACGACGGCCGCTCCGCGCCGGAGCACGCCCCCGGTGCGGCGCCCCTCGACGGCGAGGCGCATGATCTCGTACAGCCCGAAGCCGCACAGCACCACAGCGAAGCCGAGCACCGGGGTACCGCCCACCGCGGCCAGCGGCAGGAAGACACCGTCCGCCTGTCCGAAGGCGATCTTCCCCCAGGGGAAGCCGTCGAAGGGCGCACGTGCGCGTGCCGCCTCTCCCGCGATCCACAGGGCCGCCGCCCACACCGGCCAGCCGGGCAGCCGGGAGACCAGTGCGATCCCCGCGCCGACGAGCGCGACGAAGATCGCCTCCACCGCGACGAGCGCGAGCCACGGGCCGGAGCCGACCTCCACACCGGTCCACACGAGCAGCGGCAGCAGGAAGCCGAGCCCGAACAGATAGCCGAGGCCCAGTCCGCCCTTCCAGCTGCGGCCGCGCAGGGTCCAGCCGAGGACGGCGAAGGCCGGCAGGGCCAGCCACCACAGGGTCCGGGGCGGGAAACTGACGTAGAGCAGCACTCCGGAGAGCGACGCGGCGGCGGCCGGAACGAGGCGCCGCACCCGGTGGGCACCACGAGGCGCGGGTGCGGCCAGGGGTTCGAGCTGTTCCGGCTCGCCCACGGAAGTTGCGGTGACGGTCACCCGGGGAGTCTACGGCGCGTGACGAAACCGCGGACAGCTCGGGCCGCTTCGCACCTGAGGCGTTGTGCCCGCTCTTCCACCGCCTTGTTCCACCCTTCTGTCGTGTCGTTCCTTCTGTCGTGTCGTTCCTGCGCAACTCGTCCACAAACCGGCGCATCACCCGTTACCGTGTGCCCGAGCCTCCGACGTGCGGCCGGATGCGGCCCGCGACGGGCGGGGGCCCGTCACAGGGGGGCGACGGGGTGGGGTCCACGGGGACGCGGTCCGCGGCCGGGGCCGCGGACACGGAAGACGAGAGACGAAACGTTTCGGATGCGACCGGCGCCCTGTTGCTCGGGGCGTGCGCGGCCTGGGCGCTGATCACGGCCGCCGCACGGGGCGGCAGACCCGAGGGCGTCCTTCTCGCGGTGCTCGCGGTCACGGCCGGCTTCGCGTCGGGGCGCATCTTCGGGGCGCTCCTGCCGGTCGCCGCACCTGCCGCGGGCGCCGTCACCTGCCTCGGGCTCGCGGTCGCTGCCCCGCACGCCACGGCGGGCTCGCAGTCTCTCGCGCCGCTGGGGCACACCGGCGCCGTCGCCGCACTGCTGACGCTGTCCTCGGGGGCGGCATGCTGCGGCGCATGGGCGGCCCGCGCTTCCGCGCCACGCCTCGCGCTGCGGGTCTTGGCCGCGGGCATCGCGGTGGTCGCGGCGGCGCTCGGCTCGACGACAGGTCTCGTGGCATCCACCGGCGTACTGCTGTGCTCCCTCGCCGTCGGCCGCACCAGACGCCGCGCCCCCGCGCTGGCCGCGCTCGCGCTCGTGGCGACCGTGGTGACGGGAGCGACCTGGGCGATCTCGGCGAACGTACTGCCGGGCGGCCTCGACACCTTTCTGGAGGGCCAACTGGGCCGGCACCGGGCCCTGCTCTGGCACGACGCGCTCGCGCTGGCCCGCCAGGAACCGGCACTCGGCGCGGGCCCCGGGCGTTTCGGCGAGCTGAGCCCAACGGCAACCCAGTCGCTCCTGCCCGACGGCAAGCCCCACTCCGCACCACTGCAGCAGGCCTCCGAGCAGGGGCTGATCGGCGTGGCTCTGCTCGCGGCGGTCTTCTGCTGGCTCCTGTACGCACTGTGGCGCACATGGCGCGCCACGCCGATCGCGCTCACGGCGGGCGCCGCGTTGACGGTGCTCGCGGTGATCGCGTCGGTCGGCAACGCCCTGAGCTTCACGACCGTGACGGCGGGAGCGGGGCTACTGGCCGGAATCGCGACCGCGCATCCCCTGAACGGCGAAGGGAGGCCCGGGCGGGAGTCCGAGTGGGGCGGGCCGCCGCAACCGTGAGCGCTATGTACAGGGAGAAGGCTGCATGTATAAGGCTGTATGTATAGGGAGCTCTGTACAGCGAGCAGAGGAAGAAGCGGGAGGTGTGATCCCGAGCGGTCAGTGCGTGGCGCCGGGAAGGCTGGGGTGCAACCGGTTACGGATGACCCGTACCGCCGTCTCCGCGTTGTCCACGGTGAACGTGAAGGTGTGACCGTCCCAGAGGCGCAGGGCGACGCCCTCGCCACGTCGTACGACGACGGCGGTGCCCTTCTCGGGCCGCCAGCGGTAACCCCAGCCGCCCCACTGTCGCGGGGTGACCCGGGGGACGAATTCGGCGCCGGCGACGTGTGTGAGAGGGATACGGCGGCGCGGCAGACCGATGTGGCCGCAGCGTACCTCGAGGCAGTCCTTGTCGACCTTCACGGCGACATGCACGAACGCGAGTGTGCCGAAGAGGACCAGCAGGCCCGCCGCGATGCAGCCCACGACGGACATCACCAGGGGGACGATGCCGGACGTCCATGCGGAGTCCACGGCCAGTTCGATCCCCAGCGCCATGCAGGCGGCGCCTATGAGCGCGGCCAGCCACTGGGCCCGGTTCGTCGCGCGCCCCGTCCAGACCTCGGGGTGCGGCGCCGTCTTGTCGCCGTGGAGGTGGTCCCTCATGCCTTGAGAGTACCCATGTTCCGCAGCACGGGTACGGAGATGCGGGGAGTCGACGGGTGGAGGCGAAGAGGGTGGAGGGTGCGGCATCGGGGGTGTGACGCTGGGGGCGCGGGGCGGGTGAGCGTGGGCCAACAGCTGTTGACCACCGTCGTTGACCAACACTTGTTGGCCAACGCCGGTTGACCAACGCTGGTTGACCGACAACCGTTGACCAACACCTGTAGACCAATGCTCGTCACCTACAACCATTGATCGACACCCGTTGACCAACAACCGTTGACCGACACCCGTTGACCGACACCCGTTGGCCAACACGCGTTGACCAACAACCGTTGACCCCTTCAGCCCGCCGACTCGCCGCCCCCCGCCTCCCCTACCGCGTCTGACCGACCGCCTGCAGCAGCCTGCCCTCCGCGTACGCCAGCGCCGCGGTCGGCAGCGCCGCCTCGCGTCCGCTGAGCAGGACCGTCACCCCGGCGGTGGCGGGAGCCTCCGGCGCCGGGCTCGCTCCGATCCGGCGCAGCGCCTGCGCGGCCACCGCGCCGGCGGAACCGTGCAGGACGAGCGGCGCCCGGCCGGGCTGCTGGACGGCGGCGCGGATGCGCTCGGCGACGAGCTCGTAGTGGGTGCAGCCCAGGACGAGGGTCGTCACTTCGGCCGGAGTGCGCGCCGCGGCGGCCGCGATGGCGGCGTCGATCGCCGTCTCGTCCGCCTTCTCCACGGCGTCGGCGAGGCCGGGGCACGGCACCTCGGTGACCTCCACCCCGTCCGCGAACTCCCGGATCAGGCCCCGCTGATAGGGGCTGCCGGTGGTGGCGGGGGTCGCCCAGATCGCGACCGGACCGCCGCCCGCCGCGGCCGGCTTGATCGCCGGAACCGTGCCGATGACCGGCACACCGGGTTCGAGGAGCGCACGCAGGGCGGGCAGGGCGTGCACGGAGGCCGTGTTGCAGCCGACGATCAGCGCCTCGGGTCCCTGGGCGGCGGCGGCCTCGGCGACGGCCAGGGCACGCCGGGTGAGGTCCTCGGTGGTGCGTGGGCCCCAGGGCATCCCGTCCGGGTCCAGGGAGAGTACGAGATCTGCGTCAGGCCGCAGACGCCGTACCGCGGCGGCGGCGGGCAGCAGTCCGATTCCGGAGTCCATGAGCGCGATCTTCACCCGGCAACCATAGACGATGGGCCCCAACCGACCTCCTCGGTGGGGCAGACTGCGACGGGTGAGTGCCCTTGCGTGGATCGCCGTCGCGTCACTGGCCGCCTGGTTGTGGTTGTTGCTCGGCCAGGGCTTCTTCTGGCGTACGGATCTGCGGCTGCCACCGCGCGGGGAGCCCGACGCCTGGCCCTCCGTCTGTGTGGTCGTGCCGGCGCGGGACGAGGCCGCGGTACTCGCGCACAGCCTTCCGTCGTTGCTCGCGCAGGACTACCCCGGACACGCCGAGATCTTCCTGATCGACGACGGGAGTACGGACGGCACCGGGCAGCTCGCCCATGAGCTGGCCCAGCGGCACGGCGGGCTGCCACTCACCGTCGACTCCCCCGGCGAGCCCCCCGCCGGCTGGACCGGCAAACTGTGGGCCGTACGGCACGGGATGGCTCTGGCACACGCGCGTGCACCGGAGTATCTGCTCCTGACGGACGCCGACATCGCCCACGCGCGCGACAGCCTGCGGGAGTTGGTCGCGGCGGCGGAGACCGGCGGCTTCGCCCTCGTCTCGCAGATGGCCCGGCTGCGCGTGGAGAGCGCCTGGGAGCGGCTGGTCGTACCCGCCTTCGTGTACTTCTTCTCGCAGCTGTATCCCTTCCGGTGGGTCTCGACGAGGACATCGCGGACAGCGGCCGCCGCGGGTGGCTGCGTGCTGCTGCGCGCCGACGCCGCCGAGCGCGCCCGGGTCCCCGACGCCATCAGGCAGGCCGTCATCGACGATGTGGCGCTCGCGCGTGCCGTCAAGAACTGCGGCGGCGCCATCTGGCTGGGGCTCGCCGACCGCGTGGACAGCGTGCGCCCGTATCCGCGGCTGCACGATCTGTGGCGGATGGTCTCGCGCAGTGCGTACGCCCAGCTCCGTCACAGTCCGCTGCTGCTCGTCGGTACGGTGCTCGGACTCACCCTCGTGTACCTCGTGCCGAGCGTGGCGCTGGTCGCCGGGCTTGTCACCGGCGACACCCTGGCGCTGGTGTGCGGCGGGCTCGCGAAGCTGGTGATGACGGCCACGTACGTCCCGATGCTGCGCTACTACCGGCAGCCGCCGTGGCTCGCGCCGCTGCTGCCGGTCACCGCGATCCTGTATCTCCTCATGACGGTCGATTCGGCGGTGCAGCACTACCGGGGGCGCGGTGCGGCCTGGAAGGGCCGCACCTACGCGCGCCCCGACACGGCGCTGGACGAGCAGTGAGCGGGCCGGTCGCACGGCGATGGGGCGGTCACTTCCTGCCGGGGGTCCAGTTCATGCCCCATCCGTACGCGTAGTCGATCGTGCGCTGCGGGCTGATGCCTCGCTCCGGGACCAGATAGCGGGCCTCGCGCTGAACGACCAGGTCGCCGCCGGTGTTGGTGATGAGGGCGAGCGCGCACACGGTCGAGGGAACGGTGCACTCGTCCAGGAAGAACTCCACGGGCGCGCCGTGCTGCGGCTGAAGCGTGACGGTGGCGTGCAGGTCGGCGAAGGATCGGGCGCCTTCGTAGATGGTCACGAAGATGAGGATGCGCCGGAAGCTCTGCTTGTGGTCGAGGTTGACGGTGAGGTTCTCACCGGTCTCCACGGCACCGGTGCGGTCGTCGCCGTCGAGGTGGATGAACGGGGGCTGGAAGAGTGAGCCGAAGGCGTTGCCGAGCGCCTGGACCACCCCTTTGCTCCCGTCCGACAGCTCGTACAGGGCGCACAGGTCCAGGTCGAGGTCGGCGTGCATGGCCACCGCCCGGCCGCGCTTGCCGCCCCAACCGGAGAATTGTTTGCGCACCTGCCAGTTGAGGTTCACGCGCATGACACCGGAGGTACCGCCCTGCTTGGCCAACGAGACCGAGGGCGCCTGCTTGGTGAGCGTGACCTTGCTGAGCCGGACCGGGGCGGGGGGCGCCGTCGGTGCAGCGGGGAGCGGGGACGGCGGCGCGCCGTACGGGCCGGTGGGAGGCGCTGCGGTCACCGGCGACGGGGGCAGGGTGACGGGCGGCGCGGGCGGCGGGGGCATCGTGACCGGAGGCGCGGGCGGCGCGGAGGCGGTGACCGGCGGGCCGGCCGGGGCGTGCGGCCAGTCGATGCGGGCGGTGGGCGAAGGAGGCGGCGTGATGTGCTGCGGCTCGTCCACCGTGATGCCGTAGTCCGTCGCCAGCCCCTCGAGTCCGCTGCTGTAGCCCTGTCCCACGGCGCGGAACTTCCAGCCGCCCTGGCGGCGGTAGAACTCCCCGAGCACGAACGCGGTCTCGACGGTCGCGGCGGGGTCGAAACGTGCCACCTCCGTGCCCTGCTGAGCGTCGAGTACACGGATGTACAACCCGGGCACCTGCCCAAACGTTCCGCCGTCGGCGGAGGCGGCGAGCACCACCGTCTCGATCGCGGCCTCCACGCGCGCGAGGTCCACGAAGAGCGTGTCGGTCACCTGGCCGCCCATGTCCCGCTTGCCCTCGTGACGCACCGCGCCGGAGGAGTGGGTGGGCTGGTTGTAGAAGACGAAGTCGCCGTCGTTACGGACCCTGCCGGAGACCAGGAGCAGCGCCGAGGCGTCCGCGTCGGGTGCGCCGGGCCCGGAACGCCAGCCCAATTCGACGCGCAGCGCCGTCGCCGGCACCTGAAGATTCGATCCTTTCGGCATAGACATGCCCGCCCCCATCACGTGTCGCCGCGCCAGGACCGAGGCCTGGCAGTCCGTTGCATCCGTTCCCGCCAACCTAATCCCAGGGAGTGTGAACTCCCATGACCCGCGCCGGAAGACTCCTGCTCAACTCCCGGTAACCCCCTGGGAACTCGGCCTTTACACGATCCAAACCCGGTCCGCTGCCCCTTTTTGCCAAGTTCGCTCGCATTGGGGATCCCCCGTCACCCCGGACACGGAAAACAACCCTCTTATCGGTCTCCCCAACCAGCACATCGTGGGCTTAACTTATGTGCCATGACCTCCCCCCGCTCCACCTATGGCGGCGGTTACTACTCCGCGTCGCCCTTCCCGGACACCCCGATCTACGACTCGCTCGTCGCCGAGCGGGGTACCCCTCAGATCGCCCCGATCCGGGTCCCCTCCGCTTACGAGACGCCGGGCAGCAACCTGCCGGCACTGCCGTCGGCGCTTCCCGCGCTGCCGGCCGGCCCCTCCCACCAGGCTCCGGCCTACGGCTACCCGCATACCCCGCAGCCCGCGCCGCTGCAGCAGGCTCCGACCGCGTACATCCCGCAGCAGGCGGGTCCGCGCGGCTACCCCGGACCCCAGCAGATGCAGCACACGCAGCACATGCAGCAGCCGCGCCCGATGGCCACGGGCACGGGCTACGAGGCGATGCGCCCCGCGGCGCCCCGGCCGCCCCAGGCGCCGTACCAGGACCCGTACAACAACGGGCAGCAGTACCGCGGATACTGATCCGCATCACGGTGTGAGGCCATCGGTGTCCGATGGCACGATGGCCTCATGCCGACACCAGCGCTGCACTCGATTCACGTCCACCCGGTCAAGGCACTACGGGGCCAGGCGCCCCAGGTGGCCGTGGTGGAGCCATGGGGGATGGCCGGGGACCGGCGCTGGGCACTGATCGACGATGCGGGCAAGGTCGTCACCCAACGCGAGCAGCCGCGCTTGGCACTGGCCGCCGCCGAGCTCCTGCCCGGCGGCGGCATCCGCGTGTCGGCATCCGGCCTCGACCCGCTGGACGTCGCCGTGCCCGAAGGGCCCGGCACGAGGACCGCGAAGTGGGCGGGAGAGAAGATCGAGACCGTCCCCGCCGGTCCCGAGGCGAGCGCATGGTTCAGCACCTATCTCGGTGAGGGCGTGACCCTGGTCCACCTCGACGACCCCGCCACCCGCCGCCCCATCGACGACCCGCCGTACGGTCGCCCGGGCGAGACGGTCAGCCTGGCCGACGGCTATCCGCTGCTCCTCACCACGCTCGCCTCCCTCGATGCCCTCAACTTCCTGATCGCCCAGGGTGACCACCCCGGCGAGGGCCCGCTGCCCATGAACCGCTTCCGGCCGAACGTCGTCGTGGCTGGCACGGCGTCCTGGGCCGAGGACAGCTGGAAGCGGATCGCCATCGGCGAGGTCGTGTTCCGGGTCGCCAAGCCGTGCGGCCGCTGCGTCGTGACCACCACGGACCAGGCCACCGCCGAGCGCGGCAGGGAACCGCTGCGCACCCTCGGCCGCCACCGGCGCTTCGGCGACAGACTGGCCTTCGGACAGAACCTTGTGCCGCAGACGCCCGGGACGCTCCGCATCGCCGATCCGGTCACGATCCTCGAATAGCCCAGCCCGAAGGGCCCTTCCCGCGCCATTTACCGGAATGCGGTCCCGCGGACCGGCGGCCGGGGAGATCCTCGATTCGACAACTCGACTCGCGGGCGGGGAACCCCGGCGACCGGCGCGGCCGTTGAGTCTGCGTGAGAAGTTCACAAGAGGCCGGTGGGGCGTGAGAGCGGTGATTTCGCTCTCTCGTCCCCGGCCTCGGAGATGAACGGCCTGCGCGGGGGTTGTCACGGAGGCGGAAGGGGGTGCGGGACGGTGCGAGCAATCGGCGGTCTCTGGCGCTGGCGGCACAATCCGCTGCGCCGTACGACCGATCTCGTCGAGGCCTGGGTCGCGCTGGTCACCCTGCTGCTGATCCTTGCCGCCGCGCCCCTGGCCGGGGCCGTGATCGGATCGATCGCCCAGACCTCCCTGCAGAAGTCCGTGCGGGACCAGCAGCGCTCCCGCCACCTGGTGACGGCGACGGTCGTCAGGAAGCTCAACCGCGGTCCGCTGGAGCCGGATCCGGAGTCCTCGACGATGCGGGACGCGCGCAGCCAGGTGCTCGCCGACTGGAGCGCACCGGACGGCTCCGCACAGCACGGCACCGTCCTGGCCGACCTCAAGTCCCCGCGCCGGGGCGACCACTTCGACCTCTGGGCCGACGACCACGGCCGAATAGCGGCCCGTCCGCTGGACAGCGGCACCGCGACGACGCATGCCGTGCTGGCCGGTTTCGGTGCCGCCGCGATGACCGCGGGACTCGTCGAAGGCGGCCGCCGACTGATCGTCTGGCGTATGCTCCTGCGCCGGTACGCGCGCTGGGACCAGGCATGGGACAGGGCGGGCCCGGACTGGGGCCGGACGGGCACGGGCAGTTGACGGCCTTCGGCCTCCGGTCAACCAGCCGTCTCCGCGCACGCTACGGTGGACCGACCGGGCTGTTCGGTTGTCCGGCATCTTCGCGAGAACCCGCGTTACACGAGGTGGGGGCACAGTAGCGCCATGGCACAGGGCACGGTCCAGGTGACGCACACCGGCACATCGCGGTGGCGGCGCCGCACGGGTGAGTACGCGTCGCTCGCCGCCGCCCTGGAGGCCGCGGGCGACGGGGACGTCCTCACCATCGCTCCCGGTACCTACCGGGAGAACCTCGTCGTCCAGCGGGCGGTGACGCTGCGCGGGCCCGAGGGCTCCCCGGGCTCGGTGCGCATCGCACCGGTGGACGGCGTCCCGCTGACCGTGCGGGCCTCCGCCGTGGTCCAGGACCTGCACATCGAGGGCCAGGACGCGTCCGCGCCCGCACTGCTCGTCGAGGAGGGCGCGCCGGAACTGGTGGACGTACGGATCATGACGCGGTCCTCGGCCGGTATCGAGGTCCGCGGCGGCGCGCGCCCCACCGCTCGGCGCTGCACGGTCGACAACCCGGCCGGCATCGGCATCGCCGTCGTGGACGGCGGCGGCGGGGTGTTCGAGGAGTGCGAGGTCGTGGCGGCGGCCCAGTCGGGCGTCGCGGTCCGTGGCGGCGCGCACCCACGGCTCGAGCGCTGCCGGGTGCACCACACCTCGGGCGCGGGCCTGTCGGCGACCGGGGAGAACTCCGCGCTGGAGGCGGTCGGTTGTGAGGTGTACGAGGTCCGAGGGTCCGGTGTCCAGGTCACCGGGCGGGCCACGGCGCACCTCACGGACTGCGATGTGCACCGCACGACCGCGGACGGCGTCACGCTCGACACGGACGCGGTGCTGACGCTCGCCGACTGCCGCATCCACGACATCCCGGAGAACGCGGTCGACCTGCGTTCCCGCTCGGTGCTCACCCTGACCCGCACGAGCGTGCGGCAGTTCGGGCGCAACGGCCTGTCGGTGTGGGACCCGGGCACGCGCGTGGACGCCAATCAGTGCGAGATCTTCGACAGCACCGGGGACTACCCGGCGGTGTGGGTCAGCGACGGCGCGACCGCCGTGCTCGACTCGTGCCGGGTGCACGACGTGCCGGACGCCCTCTTCGTCCTCGACCGCGGCTCGCGCGCGGACGTCGTGGACAGCGACCTCACGCAGGTGCGCAACACCGCGGTGTCGGTGAGCGACGGGGCCACCGCGCAGCTGGACGACTGCCGGATCCGGGACGCTGCGACGGGCGCCTGGTTCCGCGACCACGGCAGCGGCGGCACGCTGTCCGGCTGCACCATCGACGGCACCCAGACGGGCGTGATCGTCACCAAGGGCGCCGACCCCACCATCGAGCGCTGCACGGTGACCTCCCCCGCGGAGGCGGGCTTCTACGTCTCGGCGGGCGGCCGGGGCAGCTTCCTGAACTGCCGGGTGACGGGCAGCGGCGGCTACGGCTTCCATGTGATCGACGGCTGCCGTGCCACGCTCAAGAAGTGCCGTACGGAGCGGTGCGCGCGCGGTGGCTACGAGTTCGCGGACGGTGGTCCGGGAGGCGCGGGCGGTGGTGGTGCGATCGTCGAGGACTGCACCAGCGACGAGAGTGCGGGGCTGCGGTCCGTCGCGGCGCAGGAGACCGCCGTGCAGACGACGGCCCAGTCCCCCGGCCTGCTGGGCATCCCCAGCCAGCGCACCACCGAGCAGGAACCCCTCCTCACGGCCGCCCCGGAGCCGGAGAAGCCCGCGCGTACGTCACAGGACGTGCTCGGGGAGCTCGACGCGCTGGTGGGCCTGGAGAGCGTCAAGCGCGAGGTGCGCGCCCTGACGGACATGATCGAGGTGGGCCGCCGCCGGCAGCAGGCGGGCCTCAAGGCGGCATCCGCACGACGGCATCTGGTGTTCACGGGCTCCCCCGGCACCGGCAAGACGACCGTCGCCCGTCTCTACGGCGAGATCCTGGCCTCGCTCGGCGTCCTGGAGAAGGGCCATCTCGTCGAGGTCTCCCGGGTCGACCTGGTCGGCGAGCACATCGGCTCCACCGCCATCCGCACCCAGGAGGCCTTCGACCGGGCGCGTGGCGGAGTGCTGTTCATCGACGAGGCGTACGCGCTGTCGCCGGAGGACTCCGGGCGGGACTTCGGGCGCGAGGCCATCGACACGCTGGTGAAGCTGATGGAGGATCACCGGGAGGCGGTCGTGGTGATCGTCGCGGGCTACACGGCCGAGATGGAGCGGTTCCTGTCGGTCAACCCCGGTGTGGCATCCCGCTTCTCACGGACCATCACCTTCGGCGACTACGGCCCCGAGGAGCTGCTGCGAATCGTGGAGCAGCAGGCCGAGGAGCACGAGTACCGGCTGGGTCCGGGGACCGTCGAGGCACTGCTGAAGTACTTCACGGCGATCCCCAAGGGACCCACGTTCGGCAACGGCCGCACCGCGCGCCAGACCTTCGAGGCGATGGTGGAGCGGCACGCGGGCCGGGTCGCCCAGCTGGCGGAACCGAACACGGACGACCTGACCCTGCTCTACCCGGAGGACCTGCCGGAACTGCCCTGAGCCGCGCCACCTCCGGGCTCCTCACCGGCCTCCGACGGGTCCTGCCCGGGTTGCGTACCGGCGGTCTCCGGCGGGGTGTTTCCGGGCCGCGGTGCGGGCAGCCCCCGCCGCAGTCTCGCCAGCAGGCGCTCACGCTCCTCGGCGAACGCGGGGTCCGCCTGGTAGTCGCCGTGTCCGAGGATGGGTGCGGGCAGGGGCTGTCTGTCGGTGCGGCCGTAGGCGAGCGGGTCCTTGAGGGGTGCGCGGTCCACCTGTGGGCCGCAGTCGCCGGGCAGCCGTATCGGACCGCCGATCGGGTCCGTGAGGCGGTACAGATTGCGCCAGCAGTCGACCTCGCGGTGCAGAGCGCTGAGCGCGGCGGGGCCGAAGTACGCCGGGAACCAGCGCCCGTACAGCCGCTCCAGCGGCGAGCCGTAGGTCAGGAGGGCCACCCGCCTGCGTACGGCGGGCTTCACCTGCCAGGCCGCGGCCGCCGCCAGCACGCTGCCCTGGGAGTGACCCGACAGGACGAGCCGCCCGCCGGTGATGCGCGTCCAGGCGGCCATGCGCCAGGTCAGGTCGGGTACCGCGCGCTCGGCGTAGCAGGGCGGGGCGAAGGGATGGGCGGCGCGCGGCCAGAACGTGCCGACGTCCCACAGGATGCCGATGGTGCGGCGTGCGGCGGGGTCCTTGTAGGCGCGGCGGCCCCAGGTGACGAAGAGCAGGAAGCCGACGCCGATCAGCCAGGAGCCGAGCGTCTGCGCGGTCTCGACGGCGCCCCGGACGAAGGAGGGCGCGCCCCGCACGGCCCCCTCCGGCGTGTCGTCGGTGGCGAAGGCCCCCGCCAGGGCCACCGCGCCCAGGAGCAGAGTGGCCACCGACGTGACGCCGACGACGAGCGGGGCCCGGTCGGTGAGTGCGGCCATCGCGCGCGTGCCCGCGATGCGCAGGGTACGGGACGTGTCCTTGGGCTCGCCCGGGTGGTCGAGTTCTACGGCGGGCGTCTCGGCGCGTCGAAGCAGCCAGGTGCGCCGGGCCAGCACCGCGATGAGGACGAGCAGTACGAGCAGCAGCGGCGGGATCGTGGACGCCTGCCAGGTGAGCAGGACGGGCGGGCCGGCGATGGTGTGGCCCGTGCCGTCCAGCCAGTCGGCGAACCGCTGGGCCACGCCTCCGGACATCACGCCGCCGAGCGCACATGCCAGCACCGCGACGGCGGGCCCGGCCAGTCCGCGAACCGCGGTGCGCGGACTGGGATGGACACGGTGCAGGACATGGGCCACGACACCGAGGGCGATCACGAGAAGCCCCTGGGCGATGGCGAGCCCGCCGAACGCCGTGGCCGTCGGCAGCCGGCCCGCCGACCGCCAGCCGGGGCGCGACCAGCCCGCGTACACCATGGTCAGGACGAGCACGGCGAGCGCGCCCGCGGGCAGCCGGCGCACCAGTGTGCGGTCGAGTTCCTGGTCGAGCCGGTTCTCGGTGCGGCCCCTACGGCACACCACCCAGACCACAACCACCGCGCCCGCGAGGAGAGTCGCGGCCAGGAGCCAACTCAGCGCTTCGAGTTGGACAGAGCCGTGGTGGCGGTCGTGGCGGGCGGCGGCGGTCCCGAGTACGGCGGCGACGGTGAGGAAGCCGGCGGCGGTGTGCGCGGCGCGCAACCGGGCCACCAGTCGGCGTCCGTACCAGAAGCCGGGGCGGCCGAGCCCGGTGGAGCCGGGCTCGTCGTCGGGTTCGTCGCGGCGGGGGATCGGCTGCTGGGACTCGTAGGCGCTCCAGGTGCGGTGCGACAGGTACCAGAGCAGGCCGGTGAGCAGGGTGGGGACCAGCGAGGCCAGGGCCAGCCGCCGCCCCGGCAGGCTCCACCAGCCGTGGTCGGAGCCGACGGGTGAGAGGAAGCCGAGCCATGTGTGCCGGCCGGCGCACGCGGGTGTGCCCGCGCACTGCCAGGCCGCCAGGTCCAGCGCCACCTCACAGGCGGCCGCGACCAGCAGCACGGTGAGCGTGAGCCCGACGAGCCGGACGATCAGCCCGTACAGCCGGACCGTGCGCTGCCGACCGGTCGTCGTGGGGCGCATCCAGTGCGCGAGGTTGGCCACCATGAACGGCAGAAGCAACAGCCACAGGGCTCGGGCGGCGTTCCCGGAGGTGAGGTTGCACCAGACGTATGCCTCGGGGACGGGACGGCCGGGGTGGTCCTCGGGCTGCCGCTCCGCGTCGGTGTCGTCGGCGCGCCGGTACACGGCGGCGGTCTCGTCACCGGTGATCCGGACCGTCCGTGGATCACCGAGCATCTGCTCGGGCGTGGTGCCGCCCACTCCGTGGACCAGGAGCTCCAGGGCCGCCCCGGCCGCCGTGGACCGCTGCCCGGCGCTGCCGCGCCCCCCGTGCGTTCCCGCGCACGCTCCACTGATCTGTACCTCCCCCGTGCCGGTGTGTCCCGGGCACGCTGAGGATCTCCACAGGAGCGGATGTGCACACGCGTTGTCACGGAATCTCCCCGATACGAGTGACAGCGGTGGACAGCGGGTGGTGGTCCATGAGGGACGGGGGTGGCGCCACTCGTGACGACCCGTGCGAGGATGGGACATCCTCGGCGGCCGACCGGTGGCGGGTGAATGACCTCGTCGGAGCCGGTACGGACGGCATGTCGGATGTGATCGGGCGAAAGGGAGCGGTGCGGACGTGAGCGAGAATCAGAACCTCCTCGCGGAGCAGCGCCGTGCCCTGATCCTGGACGAGGTACGACGGCGCGGCGGCGTCCGTGTGAACGAGCTGACGCGCAAGCTCGGCGTCTCCGACATGACGGTCCGCCGCGATCTCGACGCGCTCGCCCGTCAGGGCGTGCTGGAGAAGGTGCACGGCGGTGCGGTGCCGTTGGTGGAGGCCAGCACGCACGAGCCGGGGTTCGAGGCCAAGTCGGGTCTGGAGCTGACGGCCAAGGAGGACATCGCGCGAGCCGCGGCCGAGCTGGTCGCGCCGGGCACGGCGATCGCGCTGTCCGGCGGGACGACGACGTATGCGCTGGCCCACCACCTGCTCGACGTGGCGGATCTGACCGTCGTCACCAACTCGGTGCGAGTGGCCGACGTCTTCCATTCGGCGCAGCGGACCTCGGGCCGGCAGCAGGGTGCTGCCACGGTCGTGCTCACCGGTGGCGTGCGGACGCCGTCCGACTCGCTCGTGGGGCCCGTGGCCGACCAGGCGATCGCGTCCCTCCACTTCGACGTGCTGTTCCTCGGTGTCCACGGGATATCGGTGGAGGCGGGCCTGTCGACGCCGAACCTCGCGGAGGCGGAGACCAACCGGCGGCTCGTGCAGTCCGCGCGGCGTGTCGTGGTGGTCGCCGACCACACCAAGTGGGGCACGGTGGGCCTGAGTTCGTTCGCCGCGCTGGAGCAGGTCGACACGCTGGTGACCGACGCGGGGCTGCCGGCCGGGGCGCGGGCGGAGGTCTCGGAACACCTCAGGCGGCTGGTGGTGGCCGGGGAAGACGGAGACGGTACAGACACCTGACGGGCCGCCCGCTATGGTGACGCCGTCCTCGGCACCACCGCTTGTGTGCGGGAGGTCCGTCTCCCGCGAGGAGGTTGCGTCCATGGCACGCCGTCTGCGTCCGGTGGGACTGGATTTCGCCCGTACCGCTCCCGTGCGGCTGGTGTTCGCGCGGGAGATCGCCGCACCCCCGGAGGCGGTGTTCCGGGCCCTCGCCGAGGACGTTCCCGGCTGGAGCGAGTGGTTCGCCGCGGTGACCTCCGCCCGGACCGTCGACGAGGGGGCCGGGCGCGAGGTGCGCCTCATGGGCGGCACCCGCTACCGGGAGACGGTCGTGGCGGCCGAGCCCCACGAGGTGTACGCGTACCGGGTGGACGAGGCAGGCGTGCCCGGGGTCCACGCGCTCCTGGAGGAGTGGCGGCTCGCGCCCGCCGGCACGGGCACCCGTGTGCAGTGGACCTTCGCGGCCGACGGCTCCGCGGTCTTCCGGTTCCTGCTGAAGGGGGCGCGCTGGGGTCTGGGGCGGGCGTTCGGCGGCGCGGTGACGGCACTGGACCGGCGGCTGGCGTCCCGCGGTTCCGGCCCGGGATCAGTCCGGCCACACCCCGGTCGCCAGCAGTGACTCGACAGCCGTCGTGTAGGGCGCGATGTCCAGGCCCTGCTCGGCGAGCCAGGTGTCCGAGTAGTACTTGTCCAGGTAGCGGTCGCCCGGGTCGCACAGCAGGGTGACCACACTGCCCGTGCGCCCCTCGGCCACCATCTCCGCGACGATCTTCAGCGCGCTCCACAGCCCCGTGCCGGTCGAGCCGCCCGCCTTGCGCCCGATCGCCCCCTCCAGGGCTCGGACGGCGGCCACACTGGCCGCGTCCGGGACCTTCATCATCCGGTCGATCGCGCCGGGCACGAAGCTGGGCTCCATCCGGGGCCGCCCGATGCCCTCGATACGCGAGCCGCAGTCGTAGGTGACGTCCGAATCGCCCGTCGTCCAGCCCTCGAAGAAGCATGAGTTCTCCGGATCGGCGACACAGACGCGGGTGTCGTACTGCATGTAGTGCACGTACCGCGCGATGGTCGCCGATGTGCCGCCGGTGCCCGCGGTGGCGACGATCCAGGCGGGCTCCGGGAAGCGCTCCAACTCCAGCTGGCGGAAGATGGATTCGGCGATGTTGTTGTTGCCGCGCCAGTCCGTGGCCCGCTCGGCGTAGGTGAACTGGTCCATGTAGTGGCCGCCGGTCTCCGCCGCCAGGGCGGCCGAGGCCTCGTACATCGTCCGCGGGTCGTCCACGAAGTGGCACCGTCCACCGTGGAACTCGATGAGGCGGCACTTCTCGGCGCTCGTCGTGCGCGGCATGACCGCGATGAAGGGGACGCCGATGAGCTTGGCGAAGTACGCCTCGGAGACGGCCGTCGAACCGCTGGACGCCTCGATCACCGGGCGACCCGGCCGGATCCAGCCATTGCACAGTCCGTACAGGAACAGGGAACGGGCGAGGCGGTGCTTGAGGCTGCCGGTGGGGTGGGTCGACTCGTCCTTCAGATACAGATCGATGCCCCAGTGCTCGGGCAGCGGGAAGCGCAGCAGATGCGTGTCTGCCGAGCGGTTGGCGTCGGCCTGGACCTTGCGGACGGCCTCTTTGAGCCAGGTGCGGTACTCGGCGTCGCTCCGGTCGACGTCGAGCGTCTCGCCGGGGCGGGTGATCTGGGGGGTGCTCACGGCGGGACTCCTTACCGAGGTGCGCCGACGCCGGGTTCACGCGTCTGGACGCCTCGATCATAGACAGCTTTCGCAACGCTTCTCACCTGCATAAACGCGTCTTTGAGCAGCTCAAAGGCGACCCTGGTGAACGGCGCAGGACCAGGGGGGCGCATCCGCGTGAGTGCGCCGGATACCCGGTGCGACCTCCGCTTGCGCACTGGTGCGAGCCGCCGGGTGCGGGCAGACTGCACGGCGGGACGCCGGTCGGGCAGCCGGGCAGCGCCGGGACGCGGGCCTCCGTACGGGGATGCACACTGGATCACGACCGGACCCGATCAGGGCCACGCCGGATCGCGGTTCATTCCGGGATCCGGACCGGGCACAGTCGAACGTACAAGGGGGCAGGGCATCATGGCGGAGCCGGACTTCACGGCCACAGGTGTGCGGATCGGGAAGAGACTGCGCTCGCTCACCCGGGCCGGACAGGTTCGCATCAGCGACGGCCGGCTGCGGCTGCTCACCAGCTACGGCAGCGAGATCGACAGCGCGCCGGTGCAGGCGGTGCGGGCGTCGAAGCCCTGGTTCGCGCCGGAGGACCGGGCGTTGGCCGATCTGAACGGCACCCGCTACTCGCTGACTCTCGGCGACCACGATCCCGCGCCGGGGCAGCCGGGGACGCCGTCGGCACGACGGTTCATCGAGGCGGTCCGCAAGGCGGCCGGGCGCGGCCGCTGATTCCGGCGCGAGTTGCGGGACGTGACCCGTTGGGTCACGCTGGTTGCACATCACTCTGGGTTTACCGGCGATAACGCTGAAGAACCAGCCGCCGGTCACGACAGCGGGCGGCCCCCGTACGAAGCCGTACCGCACCAAGCGGCCGGAGTACTCAGCCGCGCAGCAGGCGGCGGTACGCCCAGCCCTCCTGCTGGATCCGTTCTCCGTCTTCTTCCGGACCTCAATTCGGGGAGTCGCAGCCGTGATCAGCCAGCCAAGCAGGCACTGCACGGTGGAGCTCCAAGCCCTGCCGTCGCGGATCGGCCAGGTCCGCAGAATCGTATCGGCGCACTTGCGCTACTGGCACCTCGATCCTTTGATAGACCGGGCATCACTCGGTGTGACGGAGCTGTTGACGAACGTGCACCTGCATGCCCAGCCCGACAAGACGTGCACCGTGGAGATGGAGCTCCTGCTCGACCGGCTCACCGTCTCGGTGCGCGACCACGACCCGCGCCTTCCGCAGCTGCGCGAGGCGGACTGCTCCGCCACCAGCGGACGGGGCCTCGCGATGGTCGCCGCGATGGCCGACAGCTGGGGCGTGCGCCCGGACGGCGACTCGGGCAAGGTCGTCTGGTTCACGCTGCCCGCCACCTCGTCGGTGCCGACCCGACCGGTGCCGAGCCTCACCCCGTACGAGAAGGCCCTCGAGGCACCGGCCCGGGCGCTCGCGGTCGACGAGCGCAGGACGCAACACGCTCCCGCCCGGTCCGCCGTTGCCGGCTGACCGGGCGGTGACCCCACCTTCGGCACGCCCCTGAGCGGGCGTCCCCGGCGTCATTCCGTCGCGATGGCGCGCAGCACATCCAGGCGGCTCGCCCGCCGGGCCGGACGCAGCCCGGCGAGGGCACCGGCCGCGAGGCCCACGAGCGCCACCACGGCCAGGCGCGCGGGCGGCACCGCGAAGGCGAAGGCGGTACCGGAAGCGCCGTCGGACGACTTGACCAGCACCCAGCCGAGGAAGGCCCCCAGGACCAGCCCGCCCGTCGTGCCGAAGGCGGCGACGAGGACCGACTCCCAGCGGACCATGGCCCGCAGCTGGGAGCGGGTCTGCCCGACCGCCCTGAGCAGGCCCAGTTCACGGGTGCGCTCATGGATCGCCAGGGTGAGGGTGTTGGCGATGCCGAGCAGGGCGATGAGCACCGCGAGGGCGAGGAGCGCGTAGACGAGGGTGAGCATCATGTCGATCCCTCCCGCTGAGGACTTGGCGTACTCGTCGCGAGTCTGCACCGACGGATTCCCGTACTGTGCCGCGATCTTCCGCACCGCGGCCTTGCCCTCGGCCGTGCGGACGCCCGGCTTGAAGGAGACGGCGACGATCGTGTCGGAGTCCTGGGTGCGGTGCGGGGCCCAGGCGGCGCGGGTGATGACGTAGTCCCCGGCGAGTTCGGACCGGCCGTAGACCGCGCGGACCGTGAAGGGCTGCGTCGTGCCGTCGGTGAAGGTGAGACGAGCGGTGGCGCCGACGGACAGGTGCTGCCGGTCGGCCTCCTTCTCGGTGATCGCGAGGCCGTCGGTGCCGAGGTGGTCGAGCGAGCCACGTAGCGTGCCGAGGTCGAAGACCTCGCCGAGGGTGACGGGGTCGGTGACGGTCAGCGCCCGTCCGCCGCCGTCGACCTTCGCCACTCCGCGGCCCAGTCCGACGGCGTGCGCGACGACGGGCTCCCGGGCGATCGCGGGGGCCAGCTTCGGACTCAGCCCGCTGCCGCCCGCGCCGAACGAGGGCGAGCTGACGGCGACATCACCGGCGAAGGACCGGGAGACGGTCTGGTCCATGGTGGCCTTGAGCGACGCGGCGAAGACCGTGAACAGCGAGACGACGGCGACGCCGATCATCAGGGCGCTCGCGGTGGCGGCGGTCCGCCTGGGGCTGCGCAGGGCATTGCGGCGGGCGAGGGCGCCGGTGACGCCACGCAGCCGGTCGAGGGGGGCGCCCAGGGCACGGACGGCCGTCGAGGAGGCCACCGGGCCGAGGACCACGAAGGCCGCGAGGGCGAGCACCGCCCCGAGGCCGGCGAGCCACAGGGAGGGGGTCACCAGGACCCCGGCCAGAGTGCTCGCGACGGCCGACGCGGCGAGCGAGCCACCCACGACCACGCGTGTGCGCGAGGCGCCCGACTGGTCGACGGCGGCCTCCCGCAACGCGGCCAGGGGTGCGGTGCGTCCGGCGCGTACCGCGGGCAGCAGGGCGGAGCCCAGACAGACCACGATGCCGACCGCGAGGGGCAGCAGCAGGGACAGCGCGCCGATCACCAAGTCGCCCTCGGGGAAGGGGAATCCGACGGCCGGGAAGAGGGCCTGCAGTCCGGCGGCGATGCCGATGCCGCCCGCGAGGCCGGCGGCCGAGGCCGTGACGGCGACGACGCTCGCCTCGACGAGGGTCGCGACGGTGACCTGGCGGCGCGACGCGCCGAGGGCACGCAGCAGGGCGTTCTCACGGGTGCGCTGGGCGACGACGATCGCGAACGTGTTGTGGATGGAGAAGGTCGCCACGAGCAGCGCCACACCGGAGAACACGAGGAGGAAGGAGGTGAACAGGGACAGGAACTGGCTGGAGACCATGTCGGTGTTCTCCCGCGCCGACTCCTGGCCGGTGATGGCCTCGACTCCCCTGGGCAGCACCGGAGTCAGCGCGGAGACGAGCGCTTGGCGGCCGACCCCAGGACCCGCGCGCACCTGGATGCTCGCGGCCTGACCGGGCTCGGCGGTGAGGTACTTCCCGGCGTCGGTCTCGGTCATGCCGGTGAAGGTCACCTGCCCCATGCCGTCCGCACCGCCGAAGGTCGCGAGGCCGACGATGGTGACCTTGACGGGATCGGGCGTGCGCAGGGTCGTCGTGTCACCGAGGCGAAGGTGGCCCTTCTTGGCGGCGCCCCGGTTGACGACGACCTCGCCGCTCCTTGCCGGGGCCCGGCCCTCGGCGAGCCGGTACGGGTTCAGCTGCGGGTCGGTGATCCAGTTGCCCGCGAGGGTGGGAGGGCCCTGGCCGCCGACGGGCGTGCCGTCGGCGCCCAGGAGCTGACCCCTGCCCTGGATGCTGGGCGCCGCCGCGGCGACACCGGGAACCTTCTCGATCACGGGGACCAGCGAGGTGGCGACGGGCTGTCGCACGCCCTGGCTCTCACCGGGTGTGGTGATGGTGTCGGCGCTGCGCACGACGGCATCGGTCCCGGCCGTCGCGTCCCCGAACATGGCGCTGAAGCTCGCGCGCAGCGTGTCGCCCATGACGAGCGTGCCCGCGAGGAAGGAGACGCCGAGGAACACCGCGAGGAAGGTACCCGCGAAGCGCCGTTGGTGGGCGCGCAGCGAGGAGACGCTCAGACGCAGTGAGGCGTTCACGACCTCACCTCGAAGGCCTTCATCCGGTCGAGGACCCTTTCGGGCGTCGGCGATTCCATACGGTCCACCAGGCGCCCGTCGGCGAGGAAGACGACCTCGTCGGCGTGGGCGGCGGCGACCGGGTCGTGGGTGACCATGACGACGGCGCGTTCCATCTGGCGCACCGCGCGGCCGAGCAGGCCCAGCACCTCGTCACCGGAGCGGGAGTCGAGGTTGCCGGTGGGCTCGTCGGCGAAGACGACGTCGGGCCGACCGGCGAACGCCCGGGCCACGGCGACGCGTTGCTGCTGACCGCCGGAGAGTTCGGCCGGCCGGTGGTGGAGCCGGCCGCGCAGTCCGACGACGTCGACGAGGGCATCGATCCACTCCCGGTCGCCCCGGCCACCGGCCAGGTCGATGGGGAGCGTGATGTTCTCCGCCACGGTGAGCGTCGGCACCAGGTTGAACGCCTGGAAGACGAAGCCGATCCGGTCGCGGCGCAGCAGGGTGAGGCGGCGGTCGTCGAGGGTGCTCAGCTCCGTGTCGCCGATGAAGGCGGAGCCGGAGGTGAGCGTGTCGAGGCCCGCCGCGCAGTGCATGAGGGTCGATTTGCCGGAACCCGAGGGCCCCATGATCGCGGTGAAGCGGCCGGCCGGGAAGTCGACGCTCACCCCGTCCAGGGCCCGTACGGCGGTGTCGCCGCCGCCGTACACCTTGACGGCGTCGGCGACCCCCGCTGCCGTCCTCGTCGCGGCGGCGATGCTCATACGGCACCGCCCTTGCCGCCCGTGCGGCCGAACCGTTCGTCCAGGACGGAGAGCCGACGCCAGTACTCGTCCTCGTCCATCTCGCCGGAGGCGAAGCGACGACCGAGCACGTCGATGGGCGAGTCGCCCGTCGGACGGGCGTCCACACCGTGCCAGGGCGCGCCGCGTCGGCGCCAGGCGGTGCGGCGCAGAACGGTGACGGCGCCGAACACGACGGCCGCCCAGAACAGGGGGAAGAACAGGATCCACGGACCGGGACCGCCGTCCCAGTGGGCCAGCGTCTGCATCTCGGGTCATCTCCTCGGTGGGGTGTGCGGTGATGTCTCGAGAGTCGCGCCGCGAGGGGGTCCGGGTCGTCGTACGGGCAGCGGCAGTGCGGGTACCTCTCCGGGAGTAGGCGGGCGGCCGACGGCTGCTCCCCGGAGAGCTCGACGTGTCCGCCGCCCGGGCCGAGCCGACCGCGTTCCGCGAGCAGGGCGGTGGCGGCGTGCTGCAGTGGACGCCGTACGGGCTGGGCCGTCGTGCCGCCGATCTGCCGGCACTGTCCGGGAGACGGGCGTGCACGTGGTGGCCGCGACGGGCTTGCACCAGGCCCTGCACCACGACGGCGGCGCGCTCGCCCGGCTGCGCGGCCGGCTCGCCGACGCCTCCGTCTCCGAACAAGCCGCAGCGGCAGGTTGGGCGGCTCGGCGCAGGGGGGCGCAGCGTGCCGCTGGCGGCGGAGGGGCATCGGTTCCGGTGATGCGCCGCATGCGCACCGGACGGCCACGAGGACCGTCAGGCGAGCGCCGCCAGTGGGTCGTCCAGTACGGGCTGCCAGGCCAGTTCCGCGGCTCCCACCAGGCTGTTGTGGTCCAGCGTGCAGGGCAGGATGGGGACGCCGCCGCTACGGCCCCACAGGCTGCGGTCGGCGACCACGGCACGCAGCCGCTCGGGGTCGGCGTCGAGCAGGGTGCGGTGCAGGCCGCCGAGGATGATGCGGTCCGGGTTGAGGATGTTGACCAGTCCGGCGAGGCCTAGACCCAGCCGGTCGATCAGTACCTCGACGGCGGTGCGGACGACCGGGTCGGTCCGGTGGAGCGTGCGGACGAGGTCGTCCGCCTGCTGGAGCTGGGAGACCTCGGGCCCCGCCTCGCGGCCGGCTTCCTCCAGAAGGGCCAGCGGGTCCGCCTCCACGTCGAGACAGCCGCGGCTGCCGCAGTGGCAGGGACGGCCCTCGGGGTTGACGGTGAGGTGCCCCACCTCAAGGGCGAGCCCCGAACTGCCGGTGTGCAGGCGCCCGTCCAGCACCAGCGCGCCGCCCACGCCCCGGTGCCCGGTGGCCACACACAGCAGGTCCCGGGAGCCCCGGCCCGCGCCGTGCCGGTGCTCGGCGAGGGCGGCCAGATTGATGTCGTTGGCGGCGAAGGCGGGCCCGGTGATGCCCGCGGCGCACACGCGCTCGGCGAAGATCTCCCGCACGGGCGCCCCCACGGGCCAGGCCAGATGCAGCGGGTTGAGCGCGAGACCCTCTGGCTCGGCGACCGCCGACGGCACGGCGAGCCCGGCGCCCACACACCGCCGCCCGGTCTCGCGCAGCAGCTCGGCGCCCGCTTCCACCACCGAACCAAGCACCTTGGCGGGGTCGGCGTCCACGGTCTCGCAGCCCGGCGCGGTGGCGACGATCCTGCCCCCGAGCCCGACTAGCGCGGCCCGGAAGCCGTCCGCGTGTACCTGGGCCGCGAGCGCCACGGGCCCGTCCTCGGCGACCTCCAGCCGGTGCGAGGGCCGGCCCTGCGCACCGGCGGCGGCACCCGGGTGCGCGTCCACCCGGATCAGGCCGAGCGCCTCCAGCTCGGCGGCCACCGCTCCTGCGGTCGCCCGGGTGACGCCCAGCTCGGCGGTGAGCACGGCACGCGTCGGCGCACGCCCGGTGTGCACCAGCTCCAAGGCGGGTCCGAGTGCGCCGCGCCCACGGTCCAGCCGCGTCCGTGTGTTCCCTTCCCCTGCCGCTTTGGGGCCCGCCTTGCCGTTCATGAGGGTGAGTCTCCCATGATCCGCTCCACGGCCGGCGGGAAGCCGCTGACCCGCAGCGTGATGTTCAGCCGCCCCGTCAGCCCCAGCGCGGGCGGTGCCGTCCCCGGATGCACCCGCGGCACCCCGTGATAGGCGAGCCGCGCCGGGCCACCGAAGACGAACAGGTCCCCGCTGCGCAGTTCGACGTCCGTGTACGGGCGCGCCCGGGTCTCCCTGTTGCCGAAGCGGAAGACGCAGGAGTCACCGAGGCTCAGCGACACCACGGGGGCGTCGGACTGCTCGTCGCTGTCGCGGTGCATGCCCATGCGGGCGCCCGCGTCGTAGAAGTTGATCAGGGCGATGTCGTACGGCTCCGGCGGCAGGGCCCGCGGGCCGAGAGCGGCCTCGACCGCCTCGCGGCCCAGCCCGGCGAGCCAGTCCGGCATCGGCTTGACGGGGGCGCCGTCGCCGTCGACGACCGTGAGGGCGTACCCGTACGGGTACCAGTGGTGGCCGAGGCACACCTGCCGGGAGGTCATCGTGCCGCCGCCGGGAGTGTGCACGGTCCGCAGACCGGCGGGCGGCCTGGCCCATTCCCGGCAGGCCTCCAGCAGCCGCCTCTGGCGGCCCGCGTCCAGCCAGTCCGGCACATGGACCGCGCCGGGTGCCACCTCCCTGCGGCATCGCGGGAACAGCTCGGCGTCCATGGCCCCATCATCACGTATCCGGCCCGGTCCGCGGGCCCGCGCGCAACGGCCCGGGACGGGGGCTGAGCTGCGGCTCGGCTAGCCTGGACGCACGATGAACGACCGTTTGACCACGCCCTGGGGCGAGTACGCGCTGACCCGCTTCCCCGAGGATCCCCGCGACCGGCTGCGCGCCTGGGACGCGTCCGACGCGTATCTGCTGCGGCACCTCGCGGCGAGCGGCACTCCGCTGAGCGGCGCGGTCGTGGTCGTCGGTGACCGGTGGGGCGCGCTGACCACGGCGCTCGCGGCGCACCGCCCGACGCAGATCACCGACTCGTTCCTGGCCCGCGAGGCGGCCCGGGCGAATCTCGTACGCAACGGCGTCGACGCGGATGCCGTCCGGCTCCTGACCACTCAGGACGACCCGCCGTCCCGCATCGACGTCCTCCTCGTCCGGGTGCCCAAGAGCCTTGCGCTGCTGGAGGATCAGCTGCACCGGCTGGCGCCCGGTGTGCACGAGGGGACGGTGGTGGTCGGCACGGGAATGGTCAAGGAGATCCACACCTCGACGCTGAAGCTGTTCGAGCGGGTCCTCGGCCCGACCCGCACCTCGCTCGCCGAGCAGAAGGCCCGGCTCGTCTTCTGCACCCCCGACCCCGGGCTCGAACGGGGCGCCAACCCGTGGCCGTACCGCTATCGACTCCCGGATGACATCGGTCCGTTGTCCGGCCGGACCGTCACCAACCACGCGGGGGTCTTCTGTGCCGACCGTCTCGACATCGGGACCCGGTTCCTCCTTCGGCACCTGCCGCGCGGCCGGGGCGCCGAGCGGGTCGTGGACCTGGGCTGCGGCAACGGGGTGGTCGGTCTGGCGGCCGCGCTGGCCAACCCCGAGGCCGAGGTGCTGTTCGTCGACGAGTCGTACCAGGCGGTCGCCTCGGCCGAGGCGACGTACCGGGACAACGCGAAGGGGACGGCGGAGTTCCGGGTCGGCGACGGCCTCTCCGGAGTGCCAGCGGCCAGCGTCGACCTCGTCCTCAACAACCCGCCGTTCCACTCCCACCAGGCGACGACGGACGCGACCGCCCGGCGCATGTTCGACGGGGCGCGGCGCGCCCTGCGGCCGGGGGGCGAGCTGTGGGTGATCGGCAATCGTCACCTGGGCTACCACGTGAAGTTGCGACGCATGTTCGGCAACAGCGAAGTCGTGGCGAGCGACCCGAAGTTCGTGATCCTGAAGGCCGTCAAGAAGTGATCCCGAAGGCCGTCAGGAAGCTGCGGATCCCATGGTGCCCCGCACGGCGCGTGGCGACTGCCACAGCCGCGGAAGCATGAAGACGTCCGTGCGGCTCGCCACGCCGTGCACACCGACGCCGATGTTCACGACGACGGGCGGTTCACCGAGGTGGATCTCCGTCTCCCGGGCGGTGGGAAGCCACCAGCGGCGCCTACGGTGACTCGGGCGCCGACGTACCACCGTTCCGCAGCACGGTGACCAGACGGGCCACGGTGCGGGCCATCGCCTCCCTTCCGACGGCGAGGTACTTGCGCGAGTCGACGGCCTCGGGGTGCTGCGCGAGGAACTCCCGGATCGCACCGGTCATCGCGGCGTTCAGGGCGGTCCCGATGTTGACCTTCGCGATGCCGCCCGCCACGGCCGCCGTCAGCTCGTCGTCCGGCAGTCCCGAGGAGCCGTGCAGCACGAGCGGCACGTCGAGCGCGGCGGTCAGCCGCTTCAGCAGGCCGTGGTCGAGGGCGGCGGTGCGCGTGGTCATCGCATGGGTGCTGCCGATGGCGACCGCCAGGGCGTCGACTCCCGTATCGGCCACGAAGGCGGCGGCCTCACTCGGGTCGGTCCGGGCGCCGGGGGTGTGCGGGTCGGGCGGCGGTTCGCCGTTCTTGCCGCCGATCTGCCCCAACTCCGCCTCGACCCAGAGCCCGTGGGCGTGCGCCCAGTCGGCGGCGGCACGGGTGGCGGCGAGGTTCTCCTCGTAGGGCCGTCGGGCCGCGTCGTACATGACGGAGCTGAACCCGGCGCCGGGCGCCTGGCGGAGCAGGTCGTCGCTCTGGACGTGGTCGAGATGGAGGGCGACGGGCACGGCGGCGCGTTGGGCGGCCGCGGCGGCGGCACGAGCGAGCGGGAGCAGGCGTCCGTAGCGGAACTTGACGGCGTTCTCGCTGACTTGGAGCACGACCGGCGCGCCGACGGTCTCCGCGCCCGCGATCACGGCCTCGACGTGCTCCAGGGTGATGACGTTGAACGCGGCGACGGCTCCGCGCGACGCGGCGGCGGCGGCGATCAGCTCACCGGTGGCTGTGAGGGGCACGACTCCTCCTTCTCACCGGTCGCCCGGATCGCCGGCGGGGGTGAGGACCACCGAGCGGGTCAGATGGCGCGGCCGGTCGGGGTCGAGCCCGCGCGCGGCGGCCACGGCGACGGCGAGCCGCTGGACCCGGACGAGTTCGGCGAGCGGGTCGAGGGCGCCTGCCACCCACAGCCCTCCGGTCTGCGCCACCTGCCGGGCGAGGCCCTCGGGTGCCTCACCGAGCATCCAGGTGGCGGTTCCTCGGGTGGTGATGCTGATGGGGCCGTGCCGGTACTCCATCGCCGGGTAGGCCTCCGTCCATGCCAGCGAGGCCTCGCGCATCTTCAGCCCGGCCTCGTTGGCGAGCCCGACGGTCCAGCCGCGGCCGAGGAAGGTGAACTGCGCGCAGTCGACGAGCCCGTCGGGCAGCGGTGAGTTGAGCGCGGCGCGTGCGTCGGAGACCACGGCGTCCCGGTGCAGACCGAGGTGGGCACGGAGCAGGGTGAGCGCGGTGGTCGCGAACCGGGTCTGGACGACGGACCGTTCGTCGGCGAAGCCGAGGACGACCACCTCGTCGGCACAATGCATCACGGGCGTGTGCGGGTCGGCGGTGATGGCGGTGGTCCGGGTCCGCCCCCGCAGCCGGTCGAGGAGGTCGAGAACCTCGGTGGTGGTACCTGACCGGGTGAGGGCGACGACCCGGTCGTACGGGCGCCCGTAAGGGAACTCGGAGGCGGCGAAGGCGTCCGTCTCGCCCTGCCCGCAGCCTTCGCGCAGCGCTGCGGCGGACTGCGCCATGAAGAACGAGGTCCCGCATCCCACGATGGCGACCCGCTCGCCCGCCGCGGGAAGCGCCCCCTTGTGCGCACCGGCGTCCGCGGCCGCGCGGGTCCAGCATTCCGGCTGACTGTTCAGTTCGTCCTCGACGTGCGTCATGCCCTGCCCTCCCGCTGTGCGCATGACTCCGTCATGCGTGTTCTTGCACGATATAGCGAGCTTTCAAGCACAATCAAGCACAGGAGCCCGAGTGAGGTGCGCTAGGGTCGGAGACCGAGGAAACGGAGAGTGCGGATGTCACGCGACGCCCGCTGGAAGACACTGCTGGACCTGCTCGTCGAGCGGGGCCGGCTGGATGTCGAGGAGGCCGCGGCCGAGCTGGCGGTGTCGGCCGCGACGATCCGCCGTGACTTCGACCAGCTGGCGGAGCAGCAGATGCTGGTACGGACGCGGGGCGGCGCGGTGGTGCACGGTGTCTCCTACGAGCTGCCGCTGCGCTACAAGACGGCGCGCCGCGCCTCCGAGAAGCAGCGCGTCGCGCGGGCGGTGGCCGATCTGATCGCACCCGGCGAGGCGGTGGGCCTCACCGGGGGCACGACCACGACGGAGGTGGCGCGGGCCCTGGCGGTACGCGCCGACCTGGCGTCGGGCTCCCCCGCGCTGACCGTCGTCACCAACGCGCTGAACATCGCCAACGAGCTGGCCGTGCGCCCCCAGTTCAAGATCGTGGTGACGGGCGGGGTCGCGCGCCCGCAGTCGTACGAACTCATCGGGCCGCTCGCGGACGGGGTGCTGGGCCAGATCACCCTCGACGTGGCCGTGCTCGGCGTGGTCGCGCTCGACGTCACCCACGGCGCGGCGGCGCACGACGAGGCGGAGGCCGCGATCAACCGCCTGCTGTGCGAGCGCGCCGAGCGTGTGGTCGTCGCGGCGGACTCCAGCAAGCTGGGGCAGCGCGCGTTCGCACGGATCTGCCCGGCGGAGTCGGTGGACACGCTGGTCACGGACACGGCGGCGGGGGCGGACATGGTGCGGCGGTTCGAGGAGGCGGGCATCCGGGTCCTCACGGTCTGACCCGACCACGACCTCCCGACGGAGGCGGCTGGGGCGCCATGGGCCCGCGGGCCCGAACGCAGACGGCCGGGCTCCGCGGGCGCACCCTCGAATGGAGCCCACACACTCGGACGAACGCATTCCACGGGCCATGGCTCGCCCTGCTCGCAGGAGACGGCCGGCCGGCACGGGCTCACGGACCGGCGAGCGGGCCGCGCGACGGAGCGCGGGGACAGGCATCCCGGCGCCTCCCGCTCCGCCA
Organism: Streptomyces sp. TP-A0356; assembly: GCF_001417775.1. Classification (GTDB taxonomy): domain Bacteria; phylum Actinomycetota; class Actinomycetes; order Streptomycetales; family Streptomycetaceae; genus Streptomyces. The sequence continues at coordinate 594,619 of NZ_BBZJ01000012.1, forward strand.
CAGCCGGAGCCGGACGCGGCCCGGTCGGGTTCCGGACGCCGCTTCCCCGCGCTCCGACCTCCCCGTGTGCCTAAGCTGGTACCTGCGGTGCGCGTGCCGGGTGGTCAAGGAGGGCTGCGATGGCCGAGACGCCGAGCTACCCGTACATCACCGGGGACCCCCGGTACCTGCCGATCGCCGAGCACGGCCTGATCGGTGATCTCCGCAGCGTGGCCCTGGTGGGGACCAACGGCACCATCGACTGGTACTGCGCCCCGTCCTTCGACTCCCCGAGCGTCTTCGCCGCGATCCTCGACGCGGAGCGCGGCGGGTGCTTCGAGCTCACCGCGACCGTACCGGCGCGGACCAAGCAGTTCTACTTCCCCGACACCAACGTCCTGATCACGAGGTTCTTCACCGAGGACGGCGTCGGCGAGGTACAGGACTTCATGCCCATCGGCGCCGGCTGTGTGGAGGCCGAACGCCACCGGCTGATCCGGCGGGTCCTGTGCGTGCGCGGTTCCATCCCGTTCCGGGTGCGGGTGGCACCGCGGTTCGACTACGGCGCCCAGCCCCACACCGTCCGGCAGCTCGGCGACGTGGCGGTCTTCGAGTGCCCCGACATGTCGCTCGCCCTGACCGCCACCCTGCCCCTCGAAAGCGACGACATGGACGTGTGGGCGGACTTCAAACTCGCCGAGGGCGAGTCGGCGGTGTTCTCGCTGGACCAGGTGGGTGCCGAGCTGGCGCCCCGTATGTGCGCACGTGCCGAGGCGGAGAGGCAGTTCTCCACCACGGTGGCCTACTGGCGGCACTGGCTGCAGGCTTCGCGCTACCGCGGCCGCTGGCGGGAGATGGTCCACCGCTCCGCACTCACGCTGAAGCTGCTCACCTACGCCCCGACCGGCGCGATCGTCGCCGCGCCGACCACGAGTCTGCCCGAGCAGATCGGCGGCGAACGCAACTGGGACTACCGGTACGTCTGGGTACGCGACGCGGCCTTCTGCGTCTACGCCCTGCTACGGCTGGGCTTCAGCGGTGAGGCCGAGGCGTTCATGCAGTTCGTGACCCGGCACATCATCCCGGGCGACGGCGGGCCCTCGGGCCCGCTGCAGATCATGTACGGGATCGACGGCCGCACCGACCTGCCCGAGCGGGAACTCGGCCATCTGGAGGGCCACCGGGGATCCGCGCCGGTCCGGATCGGCAACGCCGCCGCCAACCAGCTCCAACTCGACATCTACGGCGCCCTCATCGACTCGATCTACCTCTACGACAAGTGGGCGCAGCCCATCTCCAGCGACCAGTGGGACGACGTCTGCGCGCTGGTGGACTGGGTCTGCGACCACTGGGAGCAGCCCGACGAGGGCATCTGGGAGACCCGCGGCGGGCGCAAGAACTTCCTGTACTCGCGGCTGATGTGCTGGGTTGCGATCGAACGGGCCATCCGGATGGCCAACCGCCGGGGCCTGCCCGCCGACCTGGCCCGCTGGCTGCGGACCCGCGACACCATCTACCGCCGGATCATGCGGCGGGGCTGGTCCGACGTACGCCGGGCCTTCGTCCAGCACGAGGGCGACGACGTCCTCGACGCGGCGGTGCTCATGATGCCGCTGGGCAAGTTCATCGCGCCCACCGATCCCAAGTGGCTGTCCACACTCGACGCCCTCACCCAGGACCTGGTCTCCGACTCGCTGGTCTACCGCTACGACCCGCAGGCGAGCCCGGACGGCCTGCGGGGCGACGAGGGGACCTTCTCCATCTGCTCGTTCTGGTACGTCGAGGCGCTGGTGCGCGCCGGCCGCGTCGACGAGGCCCGGCTGGCCTTCGAGAAGATGCTGACCTACGCCAACCATCTGGGCCTGTACGCGGAGGAGATCAGCCACACCGGCGAGCAACAGGGCAACTTCCCCCAGGCGTTCACGCATCTGGCGCTGATCAGTGCCGCGTTCAACCTGGACCGGGCCCTGGGCTGACGACACCGTCGAACACCGCGGTGAGGACGAGCGCCTGCCTCGGCTCCCTTGCCCTACCCCTGTCAGCGACCTAGCCTGAATTTGTGCCGCTCATAAACAAATCCCGATCGCACAGCGTGGTGCCGGGCAGCGACCTCACCCGACTCCGCACGGCCATCACCGCCTTCTTCGCCCTGGACGGCTTCGTCTTCGCCGGCTGGGTGGTCCGCATCCCCGCCATCAAGGAGCAGACGGGCGCCTCGGCCGGCGCCCTCGGGCTGGCGTTGCTCGGGGTGTCCGCCGGGGCGGTGATCACGATGACGCTGACCGGACGGCTCTGCCGCCGGTTCGGCAGCCATCCGGTGACGGTGGTGTGCGGGGTCCTGCTGTCGCTGAGCGTGGCGCTGCCCCCACTGACGCACTCGGTGCCCGCGCTGGGAGGCGTCCTGCTGGTCTTCGGCGCGGCGTACGGCGGCATCAACGTGGCGTTCAACAGCGCGGCCGTCGACCTGGTGGCCGCGCTGCGACGGCCGATCATGCCGGGCTTCCACGCGGCGTTCAGCTTGGGCGGCATGGTGGGTGCCGGGCTCGGCGGGCTGGTCGCCGGGTCCCTGTCCCCCGCCCTGCACCTGCTCGGGCTCACCGTGATCGGTCTGCTGGTGACCGCGGTCGCCGGGCGCACGCTCCTGCGTCAGGAGCCCCCGCTGCCACCGGATCGCGTACGGCCCGAGGAGTCCGCGCCGCGCCGCCCGGACACCCGGACCCGTGGCCTGGTGACCGTCTTCGGCCTGATCGCCCTGTGCACGGCCTACGGCGAGGGCGCATTGGCGGACTGGGGCGCACTCCACCTGGAACAGGACCTGCACGCCCACCCGGGCGTCGCGGCGGCCGGCTACTCCGGCTTCGCGCTCGCCATGACAGCGGGCCGGCTCTCCGGTACGACGCTCCTGGAACGGCTCGGACGGGTCCGTACGGTGGTGGCGGGCGGCGCCACAGCCTCCGCCGGCATGCTGCTCGGCTCGCTCGCCCCGTCCGTGTGGGCGGCCCTGCTCGGCTTCGCCGTCACCGGGCTCGGGCTCGCGAACCTCTTCCCCGTCGCGGTCGAACGCGCCGGTGCGCTCGCGGGCCCGGGCGGGGTCGCGGTCGCCTCGACACTCGGCTACGGCGGCATGCTCCTCGGCCCGCCCGCGATCGGTCTCATGGCCGACCGGTACTCGCTGCCCACCGCGCTCACCAGCGTGGCGGCGCTGGCGGCGGTCGCCTCCGCGATCGGATACGCGACCCGCCGACTGGCCTCCGACCGGACGTGAAACCGCGGGGAGACCACCGTGCAGGCGACCACCCGCACGCTCTGCGGCATGACCTCACACCACATCACCACCTCCGGCGCCTGCGCCTGCGCCTGCCCGTCCGCCTGCCCCCGAGCTCGTCGAGAACCCGGCCGTTGCCTACGCCGACCTGCACTCGCAGGACCGACTCCGACCAACACCGGCATCACCCCGCCCGCCCCCTTCCTCGCCACGCGGTCCTGGCCCTCTTCGACCACCCGGACCAGCTCGCCCGGCTCCGCGCGGAGCCCGACGCTGGAGCACGCGGTGCCCGAACTCCTCCGCCACGTAAGCCTCGTACGCGTCCGGGCCTCGATGTACACCCCCGAGGACTTCGAGTTCGCCGGGACCCCGCTGATGAAGGGCGAGAGGGTGACCGTGGCCCTGCTCGTCGCCAATCACGATCCACTGGAGTACGGCGAGGGTGCCGAACACCTCGACGTCATACGGGAGTTCGGCCGCGGCGACGGGCATCTCGCCTTCGGCCACGGTGCCCACTCCTGCCCGGGCGCCGCGCTCGGCCGCCTCCTGGTCCCGGTCGTACTCGGCCGGGTGCTCGTCCGCCGTCCCGACACCGCGTTCGCGGTGGCCCGGGAGGAGCTGGAGTTCGGGCACCGGCCGGGCGAGGGGTTTCAGCTGCTGCGGCTGCCGGTGCGGCTCTGGGCCCCGGAGCCAGCTCCATCAGGCACACTCGCCCCATGGAGACTGCCGAGTTCATCGAAACCCTCGACCGAGAGGGCCGGTTGCTGGCCGCGGCTGCCGAGGAGGCGGGCACCCACGCCACGGTGCCGACCTGCCAGGGGTGGCAGGTGCGGGATCTGCTGCGCCACACCGGCACGGTGCACCGCTGGGCGGCGGCATTCGTCGCCGAGGGATACACCGCGTACCGCCCGGGCGAGGGGCTGCCGGACCTCGACGGGGCCGAGCTCCTGGGCTGGTTCCGCGAGGGCCACCGGTACCTCGTCCGCACCCTCTCCACCGCCGCGCCCGACGTACGGTGCTGGCACTTCCTTCCGGCGCCCTCGCCCCTGGCCTTCTGGGCCCGGCGACAGGCGCACGAGACGGCCGTGCACCGGGTCGACGCGGAGTCCGCGCGTGGCGGCACGCCCACCGCGATCGGCCCGGCCTTCGCGCTCGACGGCATCGACGAGTTGCTGCGCGGCTTCCACGCCCGCCCGAGGAGCCGGGTCCGCAGCGAGGAGCCGCGCGTACTGCGGGTGCGGGCGACGGACGTGGACGGCGCCGTGTGGACCGTACGGCTGTCGGCCGAGCCGCCGGTGACCGAGCGGGACGGTCGCGCCGACGCGGACTGCGAGGTGAGCGGACCGGCCGCACAGCTGTGTCTGGCGCTGTGGAACCGGCTGCCGTTCCCCCAGGTGACGGGTGATGCATCGGTCGCCGCCCTGTGGCGTGAGAAGTCCGCCATCGGCTGAAGCCCAGCCGGAAGGGGAGCGCCGATCCGCGACATCGGCCATCCTTGTTGCGGGGAAGTTAAATGCACTTGCATCAAATGCATGCGCATGTAAGCCTCTGGGGCATGACCACTCCGCTCAACACCCCCGCGGTCGAGGGACGCTGGACACCCAGGCTGTGGGGCACCCTGCTGGTGCTCTGCGCCGCGATGTTCCTGGACGCGCTCGATGTGTCGATGGTCGGCGTCGCCCTGCCGTCCATCGGGACCGATCTCCATCTGACGACCTCCACGCTGCAATGGATCGTCAGCGGCTACATCCTGGGATACGGCGGGCTGCTCCTGCTCGGCGGACGCACCGCGGACCTGCTGGGCCGCCGCCAGGTCTTCCTGGTGGCCCTCGGTGTCTTCGCACTCGCCTCACTGCTCGGCGGGCTCGTGGACTCGGGTCCGCTGTTGATCGCCAGCCGTTTCGTCAAGGGCCTCAGCGCCGCGTTCACCGCGCCGGCCGGCCTGTCCATCATCACCACGACCTTCGCCGAGGGCCCGCTGCGCAACCGCGCCCTTTCGATCTACACCACCTGCGCGGCCACCGGCTTCTCGATGGGCCTGGTGCTCTCCGGCCTGCTCACCGAGGCCAGTTGGCGCCTGACCATGCTGCTGCCCGCGCCCATCGCGCTGATCGCCCTGCTGGCGGGTCTCAAGCTGCTGCCGCACGGCGAACGCGAGAAGGACCACAACGGCTACGACATCCCCGGCGCCGTCATCGGCACCGTCTCGATGCTGCTGCTCGTCTTCACCGTCGTGCAGGCGCCGCACGTCGGCTGGGCGTCCGCCCGCACGCTGCTGTCCTTCCTCGCCGTCGCCGTGCTCCTCGCCGTCTTCGTCCGCGTCGAGCGGCGCTCGACCGGTCCGCTGATCCGGCTCGGCGTGCTGCGCTCCGGCAGCCAGATCCGCGCCCAGCTCGGCGCGATGGCCTTCTTCGGGTCCTACGTCGGCTTCCAGTTCCTGGTCACGCTGTACATGCAGTCGCTGCTCGGCTGGTCGGCGCTGCACACGGCGCTCGCCTTCCTGCCCGCGGGCGCGCTGGTGGCCGTCTCCTCGACGAAGGTGGGCGCGATCGTCGACCGCGTCGGCACCCCGCGGCTGATCGCGGCGGGCTTCGCCCTGATGGTCGTGGGCTATGCGCTGTTCCTGCGCGTCAGCCTCGACCCGGTGTACGCGGCGGCCATCCTGCCGAGCATGCTGCTGATCGGCGCGGCCTGCGCGCTGGTCTTCCCCTCGCTCAACATCCAGGCGACCAGCGGCGTCGAGGACCACGAACAGGGCATGGTCTCCGGTCTGCTCAACACCTCGGTCCAGGTGGGCGGGGCGATCTTCCTGGCGGTGGTGACAGCGGCCGTGACCGCGAACGCACCGGCGCACCTCTCGCCGCAGGCCGTCCTCGACAGCTACCGGCCCGGTCTGATCGTGGTCACCGCCATCGCCCTGGCGGGCCTGCTGGTCACACTCCCGGGACTGCGCACCCGCCGGACACAGCGGTCCGTCGTGGTCGCCAGGTCCCTTCTGCAGGAGGCGGACGCGGATCCCGTTGCGGTCCGCGACTAGGGGGACGCCTCCTCGTGTGCGCCCGGCGGGGTTCCTTGCCCCGCCGGGCGCACGCCTGTCGGACTCGGGGGGATGGAGTACGGCGGCGGGCGAACGCGGCGCACTCAGGCCGAGCGGGACGCGATCACCGTCGAGACGGTCTGCGTGGCCCGTGTGGTCGGCGCGCTGCTCCGCCCCGGGCGCGGCGTCGCGGCTCAGCCCAGCCAGCCCGGCCGTACCAGTCCCGATTCATAGGCGAGCACCACGAGTTGGGCACGGTCGCGGGCGCCCAGCTTGACCATCGTGCGGCTGACGTGGGTCTTCGCCGTGAGCGGGCTGACGACGAGGCGGCGGGCGATCTCGTCGTTGGACAGGCCGATGCCGACCAGGGCCATCACTTCCCGCTCCCGCTCGGTGAGTTCGGCGAGCGACGCGACGGTCGCGGGCTCCTTGGAGCGGGCCGCGAACTCGGAGATGAGCCGCCGTGTCACGCTCGGGGAGAGCAGGGCGTCGCCCTCGACCACCGCCCGTACGGCGCGCAGGAGTTCGTCCGGCTCGGTGTCCTTGACCAGGAAGCCGGAGGCACCGGAGCGGATCGCCTCGAAGACGTACTCGTCGAGTTCGAAGGTGGTGAGCATCACCACCTTCACACCCTGCAGACCCGGCTGCCCGGTGATGCGTCGGGTCGCGGTGAGCCCGTCGACCAGCGGCATGCGGATGTCCATCAGCACGACGTCGGGCCGCAGTTCGGACACCCCGCGCAGCGCCTCCTCGCCGTCGGCGGCCTCCCCCGCCACCTCGATGTCCGGCTGGGCGTCGAGCAGCGCCTTGAACCCTGCCCTGACCAGCGACTGGTCGTCGGCGAGCAGTACGCGGATCACCGGTCCTCCTTGCGCTCGGGCGGCTCCTGGGACGGTACCTTCAGCGGCAGTACGGCGAGCACCCGGAAACCCCCGTCGGCACGCGGACCCGCCTCGATCGTGCCACCGAGCGCAGTGGCCCGCTCCCGCATCCCGGCGAGACCGTTGCCGCTGCCGCCCGCGTCGGCGCCGGTCGCGGGCCCGTCGTCGTCGACCCGCAGGCTCAGGACGCCCTCCGCGCGCTCGACGTGCACGCGCGCGTGCCGCGATCCCGAGTGCCGTACGACGTTGGTGAGGGCCTCCTGGACTATGCGGAACGCGGCGAGATCCGTACCGGGCGCCAGCTTCGGCGGCTCGCCCTCGACCGTGACCGTCAGACCGGCGCTCGCGGCCTGCTCGACCAGCTCCGGCAGCCGGCCGAGGCCGGGCGCGGGCGCGCGGGGCGCGTCACCCGGCGTGCGCAGGGTGTCGAGCACCTGGCGGACCTCCCCGAGCGCCTCCTTGCTGGCGGCCTTGATGGTGGTGAGCGCCGTGCGCGCCTGCTCCGGGTCGGAGTCGAGGAGCGCGAGGCCCACGCCCGCCTGGACGTTGATCACGGAGATGCTGTGGGCGAGGACGTCGTGGAGTTCCCGGGCGATGCGCAGCCGCTCCTCGTCGGCGCGCCGCCGTGCGGCCTGCGCCCGTTCGGCCCGCTCGCGCGCCCACTGCTCGCGCCGGATGCGCACCAGTTCCGCCAGCGCCACGATCGCCACCACCCAGGTGGCGATGACCAGTTCCTGCCCCCAGGAGGCGGCCGAGTCCCCGGGCGGCGGCAGCCACCGGTACAGCCAGTGCGACACCAGGGCGTGCCCGGCCCAGAACATCCCGAAGGCCGCCCACGCGGCCTTGCGGCGCCCGGCGGCGAGGGCGCTGAAGCAGCCGACGGCGACGGTGAAGAAGACCGGGCCGTACGGGTATCCGGCGCCCAGGTACACCGTGGCGACCGCAGCCGTCACGAACGCGACCGGCACGGGATGCCGCTGCCGCCACAGCAGCACCCCCGACGCCACGAGCAGCAGCAGATAGGCGAAGGCGTCGAGGGGCACACGGTCGCCCTGCTGACTGCGGGCGGCGAAGTGTGTGCCCATGACGACGAAGGCGGTGAGCAGCAGAGTGGAACGCCAGGGCAGACGGGAGCCGTGGCGCTCGTCCTCCCAGCGGTTCCACCATGGCGTCCCGTGCCACCGCCACGGGACGGATGTGCGCTGCTCCTCCATGGGGTTCACGCTAGACGTCCCCTGCGGGGGACGACGTCAGCCCGGCGAGGTGATCACGCGTACTCCCCGGGGAGTACGTCACCGGGCGTACTCACCGCTGCGCCATCAGGCCATCCGCCAGTCGCGCCGCAGCGTGCCGGAAGAACGCCTCACGATCCTCCACCACCTTGTTGAACTGCCCGAACACCTCGAACCCGACCAGTCCGTACAGCTGCGCCCAGGCGGCGACCATGGCCGTGACCAGCTCCGCCGGGAGGTCGGGCGCCAGGTCGGCGGCCATGCGCCGGGCCTCGGGTTCCAGTTCCGCGGGCAGCGGGGTGGGAGCCCCTCCGTGCTGCCGGTACGCCTCGCGCACGATGTCGATCAGCAGGACGCCCACGCGGGAGGCCGGCGGAATGGTCGCCTCGGGCGCGAAGTACCCGGGCACGGGGGACCCGTAGATCAACGCGTACTCGTGCGGATGCGCGAGCGCCCAGCCGCGCACGGCTTCGCAGACGGCGAGCCAGCGCTGCGCGGGGGCGGCGTCCATGGCCTGGGTGGCCGCTGTCTCGGCCGCCTCGCCGAGGGAGTCGTAGGCGTCGATGATGAGCGCGGTGAGCAGGTCGTCGCGGCTGGGGAAGTAGCGGTACAGCGCGGAGGAGACCATACCGAGTTCCCGGGCGACGGCGCGGAGCGAGAGCCGGGCGGCGCCCTCAGCGGCGAGCTGTCTGCGCGCCTCGTCCTTGATGGCGGCGGTGACTTCCATCCGGGCACGGGCGCGGGCTCCTTGTGGGGTGCTCATGCGGGCAGTGTGCCACGCTTCTGGAGCACTGCACACGTTACGGAGCGGTGCTCACTCCCAGGGGGCGGCTTGCACCACACAGGAGGGCGAGAGCACCGCAGGAGGGCAAGGGCAGCGCACAGGAGGGCAAGGGCAGCGCACAGGAGAGTGAGAGCACCGCACAAATACAAGAGCGCCGCTCTTGCTTTGGATCACCGATCTCCCCCACACTGTTCATCGAGCGAGAGCACTGCTCTCGAACCATGGGTGAGAGCGCCGCTCTCCCGATTCGGTGGGGGTCACCATGTCGACGTCTTCGTCGTCGCCGTACTACCTCAAGGGCAGCCCACTGGCCGTCCGGTTCAACAACGCCGTCGGCTGGCTGGCCCGCCACGGGCTCAGCATCGCCGGCACGGCGGAGATGTCCGTGCGCGGCCGCAAGAGCGGGCAGATGCAGCGCATCCCGGTCAATCCACACACGCAGGCGGGCGAGCAGTACCTCGTCTCCGCCCGCGGGCACTCCCAGTGGGTGCGCAACATGCGGGTGGCGGGCGGTGGGGAGCTGCGCGTGGGGCGCAAGGTCCGCGAGTTCACCGCGGTGGAGCTTCCCGACGAGGAGAAGCTCCCGATCCTGCGCGCCTATCTGGAGAAGTGGGGCTGGGAGGTCAACCAGTACTTCAAGGGAGTCACGGCCAGGTCCACCGACGAGGAGATCGTCGCCGCGGCCCCCGACCACCCCGTCTTCCGGATCACCGTCAGGAACTGACCTCGTCGCCCGCGGGCCCCGGGTCGAGCGCGGTCAGCGCGCGCTGGGCGATCGGGTGGGTACGGACGATCTCCCCCACGGACGTGGAGCCCTGGGTGATGTCCTTGAACGCCTTCCAGGCGGGACGGAAGCCGGTCAGAGCCGCGTGGAACAGGCCGGGACGGCGCTCGAACACCATCAGCAGCCGCTTGCCCACACTCATCTCGACGCCCAGGCCGGCCTTGATCGCGAACGCGTAGTTCAGGGCCTGCCGACGCGTGTCCACCGCGTCGTGCGCCTCCGCGATCCGCACCGCCCACTCCCCCGCGAGCCGTCCCGACCGCAGCGCGAACGAGATTCCCTCACGGGTCCACGGCTCCAGCAGCCCCGCCGCGTCCCCGCACACCAGCACCCGCCCGCGTGACAGCGGCGAGTCGTCGGCGCGGCAGCGGGTCAAGTGCCCGGAGGAGATGCTCGGTTCGAAGCCGGCGAGCCCGAGCCGGGCGATGAAGTCCTCCAAGTACCGCTTGGTGGCGGCGCCTTCACCGCGCGCGGAGATCACACCGACCGTCAGCGTGTCGCCCTTGGGGAAGACCCAGCCGTAGCTCCCCGGCATCGGGCCCCAGTCGATGAGCACCCGGCCCCTCCAGTCCTCGGCGACGGTCCCGGGCACCGGGATCTCCGCCTCCAGGCCCAGATCCACCTGGTCGAGCTTCACGCCGACGTGCGCTCCTATCCTGCTCGCGCTGCCGTCCGCGCCCACGACGGCACGCGCCAGGAGGGTCTCGCCGCCCTGCAGGACGACAGCGACCGTACGCCGGTCCGGGACCGCGGAGCCGTGCTGCTCGACCCGGGAGACCGTCACACCCGTCCGCAGCTCCGCGCCCGCCTTCTGCGCGTGCTCGACCAGCTGCTGGTCGAACTCCGGGCGGTTGATCAGCCCGAACAGCATCTGCTTGGAGCGACGGGTGCGGCTGAAGCGGCCGTTGTTCGAGAAGGTGACCGCGTGCACCCGGTCGCGCAGCGGAAGCTCGAAGCCGGGCGGCAGGTTGTCGCGCGAGGGGCCGATGATGCCGCCGCCGCACGTCTTGTAGCGAGGCAGCTCCGCCTTCTCCAGCAACAGGACGCTGCGTCCCGCGACCGCCGCCGCATAGGCGGCCGAGGCCCCCGCGGGTCCCGCGCCCACCACGACGACGTCCCACACCCGCCGCACGCCGTCCGCCGAAGAGTTCTCGCTGCTCACGATGGTCTACTGCTCCCGATCAAGCCGCTGCCGCACCTGTCTCCCGCATCCTACGGCGGCGTCCGCGCAGGCCGCTGTGGGAGGATCGGCAGCGTATGCGCACTGCACACCAGTACGCGCCTACGCACACACGATCAACACGTATACGGAAGTACTCATCAGTACAACGTCGCACCTACAAGGAGCGTGCCCATGTCGTCGAATCCGGTCGCCGATACCGTCGCCTCGCTGATGCCCAGGGCGAAGGAGGAGCTCACCGAACTGGTGGCCTTCAAATCGGTGGCGGACTTCGACCAGTTCCCGAAGAGCGAGAGCGAGGGCGCTGCCCGGTGGGTCGCCGACGCGCTGCGCACCGAGGGGTTCCAGGACGTGGCGCTGCTGGACACCCCGGACGGGACACAGTCGGTCTACGGCTACCTGCCCGGTCCCGAGGGCGCGAAGACGGTCCTGCTGTACGCGCACTACGACGTGCAGCCGCCGCTCGACGAGGCCGGCTGGACCACCCCGCCGTTCGAGCTGACCGAGCGCGACGGCCGTTGGTACGGGCGCGGCACCGCCGACTGCAAGGGCGGCGTCATGATGCACCTGCTGGCACTGCGCGCGCTCAAGGCGAACGGCGGCGTGCCCGTGCACGTCAAGGTCATCACCGAGGGCTCCGAGGAGCAGGGCACCGGTGGTCTGGAACGGTACGCCGAGGAACACCCGGACCTCCTCGCGGCCGACGCCATCGTGATCGGGGACGCGGGCAACTTCCGCGTGGGCCTGCCGACGGTCACCTCGACGCTGCGCGGCATGACCCTGGTCCGGGTACAGGTCGACACGCTCGAAGGCAACCTGCACTCGGGCCAGTTCGGCGGAGCCGCGCCCGACGCGCTCGCAGCGCTGATCCGCGTACTGGACTCGCTGCGGGCCGAGGACGGCTCGACGACCGTCGACGGGCTGGCCGCCGAGACGCGTTGGGCGGGCGTCGAGTACGCGGAGGAGCAGTTCCGCAAGGACGCCAAGGTGCTCGACGGAGTGGAACTGATCGGTTCCGGCTCGGTCGCCGACCGCATCTGGGCGCGTCCGGCCGTGACCGTTCTCGGTATCGACTGCCCGCCGGTCGTGGGCGCGACCCCCTCGGTCCAGGCGAGCGCCCGCGCGCTGATCAGCCTGCGGGTGCCGCCGGGCGTGGACGCCGCCGAGGCGACGAAGCTGCTCCAGGCCCACCTGGAGGCGCGCACGCCGTGGGGGGCCCGGGTGCGGACGGAGCAGATCGGGCAGGGGCAGGCGTTTCGCGCGGACACCTCCAGCCCTGCGTACAGCGCGATGGCCGGGGCGATGGCGGCCGCCTACCCGGGCCAGGAGATGCAGTACGCGGGCCAGGGCGGTTCCATCCCGCTGTGCAACACCCTCGCGTCGCTCTATCCGCAGGCGGAGATTCTCCTCATCGGTCTGAGCGAGCCGGAGGCACAGATCCACGCGGTCAACGAGAGCGTGTCCCCGCAGGAGCTGGAACGCCTGTCGGTCGCCGAGGCGTTGTTCCTGCGCAACTACGCGGCGAGCTGAGCCGCTCTGCCGACAGCGAAGGGTCCTCGCCCGCGGGCGGGGCCCCTTCTACGGTCCTGCCATGGACGTCATCGAACTCCTTCCGCGCCTTGCCCTCCTGCGCTTTCCGGTCTTCCACCCCGGATCTCATGCGTCACGCGCCGCTCGCCGTCGCCCGGACCGACTTCAGCCGACGGCTCCAGTTCGAGAGCCGACAGACCCCGTACCCGTACGAGGCGCTCCAGGGCGCCTACGACACTCATGCACCGTTTCCGCGTGGGGTCAGGGGTCCGGGGGCTTCAGCCGACGGGCACCCCGGCCTCCAGGTAGAGCGCCGCGCCGCGTTCGCGGGCTCTGAGCGCCCAGCGGAGCCGTTCGTAGCGCACGGGCGGCAGCAGGTCGGCCGCTTCCTCCTCCGTCACGAACCGCCAGTCACGCAACTCGGGTCCGGGCAGCAGGAAGCGGCCCGCTTCGCCGCTGTCGAGCCGGCCGCCGTCGAAGAGGAGGCGCAGGCCGCCGTAGCCGGGCGGCGCGGGCGGTTCCCAGTCGACGACCAGGAGCCGGGGTACCTCGTCGAGCGTGATCCCGGTCTCCTCCGCGACCTCGCGCATGCCGGCACGGGCGGGGGCCTCTCCAGGTTCGACGACTCCGCCGGGGAACTCCCAGCCGGCCTTGTAGGTGGGGTCGACGAGCAGCACCCGGTCGTGCTCGTCGAAGAGGAGCACACCGGCGGCGAGGGTCTCGCCGGTCGGTTCGGGGGTCTGCACGATGTCGCAGACGGGCGCGTCACCGGTACGGACGGCGGCGGCGATCCGCAGGGCGGCGTCGTAGGGGGTGAGAGCACTGGTGTCGACGGGGTGCGCGTCGGCCGTGAGCCAGGCGGCGAGGGCGGCACGATAGGGCTCGATGTGGTCGTATGACCACTGGCGGATCCGCATCTCGCCGTCCGGGAGGTCGGGCGGGACGTCCCGTCCGGCTATTCGCTCACGCAGGATCGTTTCGGCCGGAGCGAGCAGGACATGGCATACGGGGATGCGCCGGGAGGCGAGGCCACCGAAGATCTCGTCGCGGTACTCCTGGCGCAGCAGGGTCATCGGAACCACGAGGACACCGCCCAGCTCGGCGAGCATCGCGGCCGCCGTGTCGATCACGAGCCGTCGCCAGATCGGCAGGTCCTGGAAGTCGCCGACCTCGGCGAGGCGTTTGGGCGGCAGCAGGTGCGCGAGCGCTCCGCCGATGACCTCGGGGTCGAAGAGCGTGCTGTTCGGGATCAGTTCGATCAGTTCCCGTGCGGTGGTCGTCTTTCCCGCACCGAACGCACCGTTGATCCAGACGATCACGGTTCCCCCTCTTCTGTTGGCCCCCTGTGGCTTGCCCGCTCCACCCTGCCACGGAAACCCGGCGCTGATGAGGGCGCGTCCGGCGGCCGACGCACCGTGGTGCCGGTGCCCCTGTTCGTCCGGGACACCGGCACCACGACGTGCTCTTCGCGTCAGCCGTTCTGACCGCTCTGCCCCGGGGCGGCCGCGTCCGCGGTGGGGGTGTCCTGCCCGAGGGTGTAGTCGAGGGTGCTGAGCGTGTCCTTGACGTGGAGATCGCCGAGCGGTTCGTGGTCGGCGGCGTGGGACGGACTGACGGCGGCCACGACGAATCCGGTGGCGAGGGAGGCGATGGCGAGCATGCTGCGCTTCTTCATGCCCGTTCAACTGCGAATCGCGGCTGGGGTCACGGTCACCGGGTCGTGTCGCGTGACCGCACCGGCCCCGACGGCCGCACACTGTAAGAGGCTCCGCCGGGACATCCGATGTCCTGGCACGCCTCTGTCCATACCAAGGCCCCCCAACGATGACCGTGCCATGTCCCCCTCTTCGGGGTGCCACTCAACACAACCGAACGTGAGGCTTGGATCTCACTCCCAACTTGGCTCGTAGTCAAGGGGTATGACGGGGTATCGAACGATCGTTGCGCCTCCTCTTCCACCACAGTCCAACACAGTCTACCGTTGGCGCGCACGGTTGACGCGAACATGCAGACATCCAACCTTTCGCGAGGGCGGAGGAACGTAACGGTGCGTCACCTTCTCGCCCGCACGACCCGTCGAGGCGTGCTCGGGGCGCTCGCCGCAGGACTGTTGTGCACGACCGGGCTCGCCGCGCCGGCCCTGGCCGCCCCCGGCGCCCACCAGGCCTCGCCGGCGCTCGCCGATGGCCTCGCCCTCACCCCGCCCATGGGTTTCAACAACTGGAACTCCACGCACTGCCGGGCGGAGTTCAACGAGTCGATGGTGAAGGGGATCGCGGACCTCTTCGTCGCGAGGGGCCTCAAGGACGCCGGCTACCAGTACGTGAACCTCGACGACTGCTGGGCCCTGCCCTCGCGGGACATGAACGGCAGGCTCGTGCCGGACCCGGTGCGCTTCCCGAACGGGATCGGGGCCGTCGCGGACTATGTGCACTCCAAGGGACTCAAGCTCGGGATCTACACCAGTGCGGGCACGAAGACATGCAACAGCGCGGGATTCCCGGGCGCGCTCGGCCACGAGTACAGCGACGCACAGCAGTTCGCCGACTGGGGCGTGGACTATCTGAAGTACGACAACTGCAACAACCAGGGCGTGGACGCCAAGCTGCGCTACACGACGATGCGCGACGCCCTCAAGGCCGCCGCACGGACCACAGGTCGCCCCATCGTCTACAGCATCTGCGAGTGGGGCGAGAACAAGCCCTGGGAGTGGGCCTCGGACGTCGGACATCTGTGGCGCACCACGGGCGACATCAGTGACACCTGGGGTTCCATGCTGTCGATCCTCAAGAAGAACCTGACGCTCGCTCCGTACGCGGGTCCCGGGCACTGGAACGACCCGGACATGCTGGAGGTGGGCAACGGCGGCATGACCGACACCGAGTACCGCACCCACTTCTCCATGTGGTCGGTGATGGCCGCGCCGCTGCTCATCGGCTCCGATCTGCGCAAGGCGACCCGGGCGACGTTCGACATCCTCGGCAACAAGGAGGTCATCGCCGCCGACCAGGATCCACTGGGCAGACAGGGCACGGTGGTCTCGTCCGAGGGCGGGCGCTGGGTGGTCACCAAGGAGATGAAGGACGGCAGCCGCACGGTGGCCCTCTTCAACGAGACGGGCGGCGCCCAGCGGATCGCGACGACCGCCGTGGACGTCGGACTCCCGCGGGCAGCGGCGTACTCGTTGCGCGACCTGTGGCAGCACCGGAGCTACAACACCGCGGGCATGATCGCGGCGACGGTGCCCGCCCACGGCACTGTCCTCGTCCGCGTCACCGCCGACCGGCGCTGGGCGAAGCACCCGCCCGCAGTCGAACTCGGCCTCGACGGAAGCCCGTTGGTGGAGTCGGGCAGGCCGGCGAACTTCGCGTCGACGGTCACCGACCTCGGCCGTACGCCGGCCGGGCACGTGTCCGTGTCGCTGACCGCTCCCAAGGGCTGGACGGTGAGGGCGACGTCCGGGACGACCGCGCGGTCCCTGCCTGCGGGACGGTCACTGCGCACATCGTGGCAGGTGACGACCGATCAGGGCACGGCGACGGGGTCGTACGAGCTGACGCTGAGGACGGCCTACCGGTCGCCGACGGGTGCGCGGGCGCAGAGCGTGGTGCCGATCACGGCGACCGTGGTCGTGCCGCCGCCCTCCGGGGTCTCCTACCTCAGCGATCTGCCGTGGCTCTCGGCGGTCAACGGATACGGGCCGGTCGAGCGGGACACGAGCAACGGGGAGAGTGCCGCGGGCGACGGCCATCCGATCACCATCGGCGGGATCGTCCACGCCAAGGGGCTCGGTGCGCACGCGGAGAGCGACGTCGCGTACTACACGGGCGGGGCGTGTGGAACGGTCACCGCGGAGGTCGGCGTGGACGACGAGAAGGGAGGCAAGGGCACGGTCGCCTTCGAGATCTGGGCGGACGGTACGAAGGTGGCCTCGACCGGGGTGCTGACCAACGCGATGCCCGCCCAGCCGCTGACGGCTCAGGTGACGGGCGCCCGGGTCGTCCACCTGGTCGTCACCGACGGCGGAGACGGCATCGACTCGGACCACGCGGACTGGGCGGACGCGAAGCTGAGCTGCTGACGGCCCCCGTGCGCGTCCCCGGGGAGCCCGCCCCCGGGGACGCCGGCGACCGTGTGCGCCGCGTCGGACGGATCCGGCGTTCAGGGGGTCGGAGCCGGGTGAGCGGAGCCCGGCCGCAGCCCCGCCCGGGGACAGGCCACAGCCCCGCCCTGGGGCAGGCCGGTGTGGCGCTCAGGTCACGACGCCCGCCGTCGGAGTGTTGTCCCGGTGCCGCAGGGCCGCCGCAGCGGCGCCCACCAGGCCCGCGTCCGTGCCCATCAGCGCGGGCGTCACCGTCAGGCGCCGTACGAAGGACAGCGTGGCGTAGTCGGCCAGAGCCCTGCGCAGCGGTGTGAAGAGGACGTCGCCGGCTTTGCCCACTCCCCCGCCGATGACCGCGATGTCGATCTCGACGAGCGTCGCGGTCGCCGCGATCCCGGCGGCCAGCGCCTGGGCGGCGCGCTCGAAGGAGGCCACGGCCACCGGGTCCCCCGCACGCGCGGCGGCGGCCACCGCGGCGGCCGACGTGTCGCCGTCGGGCCCGGGCTGCCAGCCGCCCTCCAGCGCGCGGCGGGCGATGTTCGGCCCGCTCGCGATGCGCTCGACGCAGCCGCGCGAGCCACAGGGGCACGGGTCGCCGTCCAGGTCGACGCTGATGTGTCCGATGTGGCCGGCGTTGCCGGTCGGCCCCGAATGCAGCCGTCCGCCCAGGACCAGACCGCCGCCCACGCCCGTCGAGACCACCATGCACAGTGCGTTGTCGTGACCGCGGGCCGCGCCCTGCCAGTGCTCGGCGGCGGTGATGGCCACGCCGTCGCCGATCAGCTCGACGGGCAGCTCCCCGGCCACCGCCCGGACCCCCCGGACCAGTGGATAGTCACGCCAGCCCGGAACGTTGACCGGGCTCACCGTGCCCGTGGAGGCGTCCACCGGACCCGCGCTGCCGATGCCGACGGCCCGTGCCCTTGCCCAGAGCGGGGAGACCCTCAGCTCCCCCAGCACGTCGTGCACGGCCCCCATCACGGTGTCGCCGTCCTCCTGCGCGGGCGTCGCACGCTGCCCGCGCAGCAGGATCCGGCCGTGGCCGTCCACCAGCGCTCCGGCGATCTTGGTGCCGCCGATGTCGAGCGCGGCCACGAGGTCGGTGTGCATCAGTGTCAGATCTCCCAATGCTTCAGTCGTACCGGTCCCGTCGTACGGCGGCCGCCGACGCGGGTACGGGCCTCCGGCCGCGAACGGGCAGGAGGCGCCCCGGGGGGAAGGCACGGGCCGGAGATTGCGGTGGACAGTCTCCCCCGCATCTGACAACGTTGTCCAGGCTCTATGCTCGACGCCACACATCCTCATACGACCCCATGGACCGCCGCATCCCGTGGACGACAGGACAGGACAGCGCATCGTGCCCGAGACCGCCCGCCGAGCAGACCGCCTCTCCGGAACCCGCTACGGCAACCGTCCGACCATGAAGGACGTGGCAGCGCGCGCCGGGGTCGGCCTGAAGACGGTCTCGCGCGTGGTCAACGGTGAACCCGGGGTCACCCCGGACACCGAGCGCCGGGTCCAGGAGGCGATCGAGGCGCTGGGCTTCCGTCGCAACGACAGTGCGCGGGTGCTGCGCAAGGGGCGTACCGCCAGCATCGGTCTGGTCCTGGAGGATCTCGCGGATCCGTTCTACGGGCCGCTGAGCCGCTCGGTCGAGGAGGTGGCCCGGGCCCACGGCGCCCTGCTGATCAACGGCTCCAGCGCGGAGGACCCGGACCGTGAGCAGGAGTTGGTGCTGGCGCTGTGCGCGCGCCGCGTGGACGGGCTCGTCGTCATCCCGGCCGGGGACGACCACCGCTATCTGGAGCCCGAGATCAGGGCGGGCGTCGCCACGGTGTTCGTGGACCGCCCCGCCGGGAAGATCGACGCCGATGTGGTGCTGTCCGACAGCTTCGGCGGGGCCCGCGACGGAGTCGCCCACCTCATCGCGCACGGCCACCGCCGCATCGGCTTCATCGGCGACATGCCCCGCATCCACACCGCGGCCGAGCGGCTGCGCGGCTACCGGGCCGCCATGGAGGACGCGGGCATACCCGTCGAGGAGTCCTGGATGTCCCTCGGCGTCACCGACCCGGAGCGGGTGCGCCGGGCGGCCGAGGAGATGCTCTCGGGCCCCGCCCCGGTCACCGCGATCTTCGCGGGCAACAACCGAGTGACGGTCACCGTCGTCCGCGTCCTCGCCGAGCGCGACCGCCCGGTGGCCCTGGTCGGCTTCGACGACATCGAGCTGGCCGACCTTCTCCGGCCCGGTGTCACGGTCGTGGCCCAGGACGCCGCAGCCCTCGGCCGCACGGCCGCCGAGCGCCTCTTCCGCCAGCTCGACGGCGCGCTCCTCACCCCGGAGCGCATCGAACTGCCCACCCGGCTGATCACCCGCGGCTCGGGCGAGCTGCCGCCGGCCGACTGAGAGTCCCGGCAGCACGGCACCACCCATCGGACGCCGCGCGCCGACCACCGAGAAGCTCGGGGCCCGGCACCCGGCAGCCGCCGCCCACGGGACGGCTCCGGCAGCACCACACGCCCGCAGACATCGGTCCCGGGCTCCGCCAACCCCTGAGAGGGTGCGCGCGTCACTTGGCCGAAGCCGTCAGGTCCCCCCGCCTGGGCGCCGCGAATCCCTCCAGGTCCGCTCGGGTGAGGCCGGTGGCCCTGGCGACCTCGGCGATGTCGAGGGCTCCGCAGTCAAGTCCCCGCAGCAGATAGCCGCTCAGCGCCTTGGCGGTGGCCGGCTCGTCCATGACGTCGCCGCCGGTGCGGCTCGCGTAGCGGGCCAGGCGCGCCGCGGCCTGCTCGAAGCCCTCGCGGTAGAAGGCGAAGACGGCCGCGTACCGGGTGGGGAGGTGGCCGGGGTGCATGTCCCAGCCCTGGTAGTAGGCGCGGGCCAGCGCCCGCCGGGTGAGCCCGTAGTGCAGCCGCCAGGCGTCGTGGACCTTCTCGGTCGGGCCGACCGGCAGGACGTTCGTGGATCCGTCGCACACGCGTACGCCCGTGCCGGCGGCCGCGACCTGCATGATCGCCTTGGCGTGGTCGGCGGCGGGGTGGTCTCCGGCCTGGTGGGCGGCGGACACACCGAGGCAGGCGCTGTAGTCGAAGGTGCCGTAGTGCAGTCCGGTGGCCCGGCCCTCGGCGGCCTGGATCATGCGGGCCACGGTCGCGGTGCCGTCGGTGGCCAGGATGGCCTGGCTGGTCTCGATCTGGATCTCGAAACCGATGCGCCCGGCTTCGAGCCCACGGGCCTTCTCGAACTCCTCCAGCAGCCGCACCATGGCGCCGACCTGCTCGGCGTACGTCACCTTCGGCAGCGTGAGCACGAGCCCGCCCGGCAGACCGCCGGCCTCCATCAGCCCTGTCAGGAAGATGTCGAGCGTGCGGATGCCCCGGTCCCGTACCGGCGCCTCCAGGCACTTCATACGGATCCCCATGTACGGGGCGGCCGTGCCGTTCCCGTACGCCTCCGCGATCAGGCGGGCCGCACGGGCCGCCGTCTCGTCCTCCTCGGCGTCCGGGCGCGGGCCGTAACCGTCCTCGAAGTCGACGCGCAGGTCCTCGACCGGCTCGCGCTCCAGCTTCGCGCGCACACGGTCGTGGACGGGCCCGGCCAGGTCGTCCGCGAGGCCGAGGACGGCCGCGAACGACGCGGCGTCGGGGGCGTGTTCATCGAGGGCGGCGAGGGCCTGGTCGCCCCACGAGCGGATGGTGCCGGCGGCGAAGACGTCACCGGGGACGTAGACCGTGTGGACGGGCTGACGAGTGCCGGGGTCGCCGGGGTAGCGGCGCTCCAACTCGGCGTCGACCGGGGCGAGGGAGGCGCTGATCTCCTCGCTGACGGCGCCCGAGAGGCTGGTCGTCACCCTCTCCTGCTGGCCCTGACCCATCCCACACCCTCCCACTTTCCGCTTCACGGAATCAACAATCCGTAGAGCGAAGCTATCCATGGATCTTGCGGACGGTCAACACCCTCTTGCGCCCAGGGCGCTCCTCACCTTCCATGAAGGGACAACGCCCACCTTTGCCATGTCACGGTCATCTCATCCGGCTCTGTCACGCTACGGGTGGCACCTCGCCCCGGCACCCGCCACAGAAGGAGCCCGCCGTGCCCCACCACAGCCGCGTCACGCGCCGCCTGGGCCTCAAGACCGCCGTGGCGGCCGCGGTCACGCTGCCCCTGTCCAGTACAGCGCTGTCCCTGCAGCAGGCCTCGGCGGCGGACGAGCACGACCGCCATCTGGAGGTCATGTCGTTCAACCTGCGCTACGCCGGCACCGCCGAGCCGAACAGCTGGGCCGTACGCCGCCCGGTGATGCGCACGCTGTTGCACCGCGAGCGACCGCATGTGATCGGCACCCAGGAGGGCCTCTACACCCAGGTGCGCGACATCGCGGCCGACCTCGGGGCGGACTACGCGTGGATCGGGACGGGCCGCGCGGGCGGCAGCCGCGACGAGTTCGTCACCGTCTACTACGACACGCGGCGACTCGCCCCGGTGGAGTACGACCACTTCTGGCTCTCCGGCACCCCCGACGTCATCGGCTCGAACACCTGGGGCGGTGCCTGCATCCGCATGGTCACCTGGGTCCGCTTTCGCGACCTGGGGCACGCCGGGCGGGAGTTCTACGTCCTCAACACCCATCTGGACAACGCCAGCCAGTACGCACGCGCGCGTGCCGCATCCCTCATCGCCGACCGTGTCGCCGGGCTCGACCGCTCCCTGCCGCTCGTGGTGACCGGCGACTTCAACGCCCCGGCCCACAGGAACCCGGTCTACGACATCCTCCTCGGCGCCGGCCTGGTGGACACATGGGACACGGCGGCCGAGCGCACTGCCCCGTACGGCACCTTCCACGGCTTCCAGCCGCTGAGACCCCACGGCGACCGCATCGACTGGATCCTGGCCACGCCCGGCGTGAGCGCGCACTGGGCGTCGGTGAACACCTACGCGCACGAGGGTCGGTTCCCCAGCGACCATCTGCCGGTGCAGGCGTCGCTGACCCTGGGCTGACGGACGGCACGACGGAGGGCCCCATGACCGCCGGTGCGGTCACGAGGCCCTCTCCCCGGAAGTCGCTCAGCCCTTGCGGGTCTTGATCTCCTCGGTCAGCTGCGGGACGACCTGGAACAGGTCGCCCACCACGCCGTAGTCGACCAGGTCGAAGATCGGCGCCTCGGCGTCCTTGTTGATCGCCACGATCGTCTTCGAGGTCTGCATACCGGCCCGGTGCTGGATCGCGCCCGAGATGCCCGAGGCGATGTACAGCTGCGGCGAGACCGACTTACCGGTCTGGCCGACCTGGTTGGTGTGCGGGTACCAGCCCGCATCCACCGCGGCACGCGAGGCACCGACGGCCGCGCCGAGGGAGTCGGCGAGCGCCTCGATGATCGCGAAGTTCTCCGCGCCGTTGACACCACGGCCGCCGGAGACCACGATCGCGGCCTCGGTCAGCTCCGGACGGCCCGTCGACTCACGCGGCGTACGGCCGGTGACCTTGGTGCCGGTGGCCTTGTCGGAGAACGTGACCGACAGGGCCTCGACCGTACCGGCGGCCGGAGCGGCCTCGACGGCCGCACTGTTGGGCTTGACCGTGATGACCGGGGTGCCCTTGGAGACACGGGACTTGGTGGTGAAGGACGCGGCGAACACCGACTGGGTGGCCACCGGGCCCTCGTCGCCGGACTCCAGGTCGACGGCGTCGGTGATGATGCCGGAGCCGATGCGCAGCGCCAGACGGGCGGCGATCTCCTTGCCCTCCGCGGAGGACGGCACCAGGACGGCGGCCGGGGACACCTGCTCGTGGGCGGCCTGCAGCGCGTCCACCTTCGGTACGACCAGGTAGTCGGCGTACTCGGGCGCGTCGTGGGTGAGGACCTTCACCGCGCCGTGCTCGGCGAGCGTGGACGCGGTGTTCTCGGCGCCCGCGCCGAGGGCGACGGCGACCGGCTCGCCGATACGGCGGGCCAGGGTCAGCAGCTCCAGAGTGGGCTTGCGGACGGCACCGTCCACGTGGTCGACGTAGACGAGAACTTCAGCCATGGGAACGGATCTCCTTGCGGATTACGAAGTCTGAGGGGCGGTCAGGCTGCTGAGCCTTAGATGAACTTCTGGCTCGCGAGGAACTCAGCGAGCTGCTTGCCGCCCTCGCCCTCGTCCTTGACGATCGTGCCCGCGGTGCGGGCCGGGCGCTCGGCCACGGAGTCGACCGTGGTGTAGGAGCCCTCGAGACCGACCTCCTCGGCCTCGATCTCCAGGTCGGACAGGTCCCAGGACTCCACCGGCTTCTTCTTCGCCGCCATGATGCCCTTGAAGGAGGGGTAACGCGCCTCGCCCGACTGGTCGGTGACGGAGACGACGGCCGGAAGCTGCGCCTCCAGCTGCTCGGAGGCGGCGTCGCCGTCACGGCGGCCCTTGACCGTGCCGTCCTCGACGGAGACCTCGGAGAGCATGGTCACCTGCGGCACGCCCAGGCGCTCGGCCAGCAGCGCCGGGACGATGCCCATGGTGCCGTCGGTGGAGGCCATGCCGGAGATGACCAGGTCGAAGCCCGCCTTCTCGATCGCCTTGGCCAGCACCAGGGAGGTGCCGAGGGCGTCCGTGCCGTGCAGGTCGTCGTCCTCGACGTGGATCGCCTTGTCGGCACCCATGGACAGCGCCTTGCGCAGCGCGTCCTTGGCGTCCTCCGGGCCCACCGTCAGGACGGTGATCTCGGCGTCGCCGGCGTCCTCCGCGATCTGCAGCGCCTGCTCGACCGCGTACTCGTCGAGCTCGGAGAGCAGACCGTCCACGTCATCCCGGTCGACGGTCAGGTCATCGGCGAAGTGCCGGTCGCCAGTGGCGTCGGGCACGTACTTCACAGTGACAACGATCCTCAAGCTCACGCCGGCTCTCCTACTGCATCGTCATTTCTGGGCTGCCTTCTGCAGGCAGCATAGGCGCCTGAAGCGGCCGATCCCGGTCGGGGCGGCACCGCGCTCCGAACGAAATATTACTCGTCAGTACACCTACTGAATGCCCGCTAAGCAAGCGCTTTGAACTGTGACCTTGACAACGCTGTGTAACCGGCCGCGCGCCTCAGTCTCGCAGCCCGTTGAAGCGTCCCTGGTGGTAGACGAGTGGACGTCCGGCGCCGGAGGGATCGCCGAGGACGACCTCGGCGACGACGATGCGGTGGTCTCCGGCGGGGACCCGCGCCACCACACGGCAGACGAGCCAGGCGAGCACGTCGTTAAGGACCGGGACGCCTTCGGGCCCCTCGCGCCAGCGGGTGGGTGCGCCGAAGCGGTCGGCCCCGCTCCGGGCGAAGGTACCGGCCAGGGCTTCCTGGTGCTCGCCGAGTATGTGCACACCGACATGGTCGGCCTCGGAGATGGCGGGCCAGCTGGAGGCCCCGAGGCCGATGCCGAACGAGACGAGAGGGGGCTCGGCGGAGACGGAGGTGAGGGAGGTGGCGGTGAAGCCGACCGGGCTGCCTCCCTTTTGGGCGGTGATCACGGCGACCCCTGCCGCGTGGCGCCGGAAGACGGAGCGGAGCAGATCGGGAGAGGCGATCCGAGGGGTGCCGAGGCCGGGCGTGGCCGTCATGGAGTTGTCCTTCTGCGAGAGGTGACGTGGTGGCCCCCCGCTCGGGCGAAGCCGGGAGTGGGGGCGGGTCCATGGCTGCTCAGCACGCCGGACAGCGCGCGCTCGCGGTGCGGGCCAGGTCCACGTGGACACGCTCGAAGAGAAGGAGTTCCGGTGGCATGCGGTCAGGCTGACGATAGGTGGTGGGTGCAGTCAAGTGCGTTCCGGCATGTGCGAGATGTGTCATCGGCTGCCTCACGGTCACCTCACGGGCTGGGGGACGGGGCCAGGCACACGGGCCGAGAAGGCGTCAGACGGCCTCACCGAGGGCGGCGATCACGTCCGCCTTGCGGGGCTGCCCCGTCGCGCGCCGTACGATCCGCCCGTCCGCGTCGAGGACGAGCACGGTGGGTGTCTTCAGGATATGGAGTTCACGGACGAGTTCGAGCCGCTGCTCGGCGTCGATCTCCACATACGTGACGCCGGGCACCATGGCGGCCACCTCCGTGAGGACCCGCCGCGTCGCCCGGCAGGGGGCACAGAAGGCGCTGGAGAACTGGACCAGCGTCGCCCGTTCGCCAAGGCCCCGGCCCAACTCGGCCGCGCCGAGCCGCTTCCCGTCGTCCCGACCGCGCACTCTCACTCTCCCGCTGTACCGCCGGTGCAGCACGCCGTACGCGCTCGCCCGCGCGTCGGCCACGCACCCCACAAGTCCAGTCATCCTCTGCTCCAGCGTTCCTGAGACTGCAGAGATTCCCGACTCCCCGCATCGATTCGGCTGCGGAATGCTCTTCATGGACATCGACATGGGGGCCGCGCTCGCCGTCGCCTTGCTGAACGCCGCGTTCCGAAACTGCGTGGGATGCGAGGTGTGTCTGCTCCTACGGGGGGTGGCGGTACGCACGCGTTGAGGGGAATCAGGGCTCGATGTGGTTCATACGGCTGACGTGACGAGGATCTCGCCACTCAGGGGCACCAGGACTGGCCCCGCGTCCGTTCTTCGGGCACGATCTGCGACAAGCCGTAAACCTACGGCTGCGTAACTTCCCGCCGGGAGTCCCTTCCCAGGCAGAGAGAAGGGTCCGTCCCGTCTATGGCTGAGCTCGTCTACCGTCCCGTCATCGGTCTCGCCCTCACGATGTTCAAGGCATGGGACCTGAAGATCGACTGCAAGGGATCGGAGAACATCCCGCGCTCGGGCGGTGCGGTGCTGGTGAGCAACCACATCAGCTATCTGGACTTCATCTTCAGCGGTTTGGCGGCGCTCCCGCAGAAGCGGCTGGTGCGCTTCATGGCCAAGGAATCCGTTTTCCGGCACCGGATCTCCGGCCCGCTGATGCGCGCCATGAAGCACATTCCGGTGGACCGCAAGCAGGGAGAGACGGCGTACGCGCACGCGCTGGACTCGCTCAGGTCGGGCGAGGTGATCGGGGTCTTCCCAGAGGCCACGATCTCCCAGTCGTTCACGCTGAAGGGCTTCAAGTCGGGGGCCGTGCGCCTGGCCCAGGAGGCGGGCGTGCCGCTGGTGCCGATGGCGGTGTGGGGCACGCAGCGGCTGTGGACCAAGGGCCAACCGCGCAACTTCAAGCGCAGCCACACCCCGATCACGATCCGGGTCGGCGAGGCGATCGAGGCCCCGCGCGACACGTACGCGGGCGCCCTCACCCGCCAGCTGCGCGAGCGCGTCCAGGAGCTGCTGGAGGCCGCGCAGCGCGCCTACCCGGTACGCCCCAAGGGCCCGGACGACACCTGGTGGATGCCGGCCCACCTCGGCGGCACCGCGCCGACCGTGGAGCAGCTGCGCGCCGCCGAGGCGCACTGACGTACGTCAGGCGGGGGCGTGGACGGTGATCCGCGCCCCAGGGCTGAACTTCTCCAGCAGTTTGGCGAGTTCGGCACCGGCCTTCTCGACCTCGGCCACCGGCATCGGGGCGAGGCTCTCCAACAGGAAGAGCGCCGAGGTGGACTCCTCGGTGAGCCGGGTGCGCGGCCCCTGGCGCCAGTTCCAGCGGCGGCAGGTCACACCTGTCTCGTCACGCCAGACCACCTCACCGGCGTCCGGGTGCTCGACGGTCTCCTCGCCCGCCGCGACGGTCACGAAGTCCTCCTCCCCCGTGGCCCGCACGAGGCGCATGGCGCCCTGGATGCGGTCGAGGTCCTCGCCGCCGACCGGGATGAGATGGGCGACGCTGATCGCGTTGTACACGTCGACGAGCGCGTTGATCCGCGGCAGACCGGCATCCGACAGGGCCCGCTTCGCCAGCGCCTCGGCCGAGTTGCGGGTGCGGGACGGCTTGGCCCCGAAGGCCGTGTAGACCGCGCGCCACGCCGCCATGTGCGGGTCCTCGTGCGGGGCGCGCCCGCCCAGACGTGCGGCGAGCCGGCGAGCGGCGTCATCCAACAGGGCCGAAGTACCTTCGGAGCTGGGCCCGTTGACGAGTCCCTTCGCCTCGATCGCGACGTGCGCGAAGCCGGGCGCGAGGGCGCGCACCTCGTCGGACACGGTCAGGGTGAGTGTCATGGCCTGCCTAGAGTGCGGTGGGAAGCGTCTTCCGGAGGGTCGGCCGGTCGGGCGCGGCCTTGGGGACGCTCAGCACGACCGGATGAAGTTCAGCGTACAGGACTGGGTAGTCCACCTCACTGGACTGCGGAATGCGACCGACCGACAGTCAATGACTTTTCGATCGGCCGCATACCTATGCGGTCATCCCGGATGCTGTACGCCGGCGCCTACCGAGCCATCTCGTCCTTGAGTGCCGCCACGAACCGGTCCACGTCCTCCTCGGTCGTGTCGAAGGCGCACATCCAGCGGACAACGCCAGCGGCCTCGTCCCAGAAGTAGAAGCGGAAGCGCTTCTGCAGGCGCTCGCTCACGTCGTGCGGCAGGCGCGCGAAGACGCCGTTGGACTGCACCGGGTAGAGGATCTCCACACCGTGCACCGCGCGCACGCCCTCCGCCAGCCGCTGCGCCATCTCGTTGGCGTGGCGGGCGTTGCGCAGCCACAGGTCCTTGGCGAGCAGGGCCTCCAGCTGCACCGACACGAAGCGCATCTTGGAGGCGAGCTGCATGGAGAGCTTGCGCAGGTGCTTCATGTGGCTGACGGCGTCCTGGTTGATGACGACGACCGCCTCACCGAAGAGCGCGCCGTTCTTCGTCCCGCCGAGGGAGAGGATGTCGACGCCGACCGCGTTGGTGAACGTCCGCATCGGCACGTTCAGGGAGGCGGCCGCGTTGGCTATCCGGGAGCCGTCCAGATGGACCTTCATCCCGTGCGCGTGGGCGTGCTCGCAGATCGCACGGATCTCGTCGGGCGTGTAGACGGTGCCCAGTTCGGTGCTCTGGGCGATCGAGACGACCTGCGGCATCGCGCGGTGCTCGTCCTCCCAGCCGTACGCCTGCCGGTCGATCAGTTCAGGCGTGAGCTTGCCGTCGGAGGTGGACACGGTGAGCAGCTTGAGGCCGCCCATGCGCTCGGGGGCGCCGCCTTCGTCGACGTTGATGTGCGCGCTCTCGGCGCAGATCACCGCACCCCAGCGGTCGGTGACCGCCTGGAGCGCGACGACGTTCGCACCGGTGCCGTTGAAGACCGGGAAGGCCTCCGCCGTGGCGCCGAAGTGGCTGCGGACGATCTGCTGGAGGTTGTCCGTGTACGCGTCCTCGCCATAGGCGACCTGATGGCCGCCGTTGGCCACGGCCAGGGCGGCGAGCACCTCCGGGTGGGCCCCGGCGTAGTTGTCACTGGCGAAACCGCGGACCTCCGGGTCGTGATGGCGACGCGCGTCGGTCTTGGGAGGGTTCACGGCTTCTCGGTCAGCCACAGGCGGTTTCCGTTCACTTCGGCGGCGGGCTTCTCCCAGACTCCGGCGATGGCCTCGGCCAGGTCCTTGACGTCGGTGAAGCCCGCGAACTTCGCGTTGGGGCGCTCGGCGCGCATCGCGTCGTGCACCAACGCCTTGACGATCAGGACGGTGGCCGCCGAGGTCGGGCCGCCCTCGCCCCCGGCCTTGCGGAAGCCGTCGGCCATGGCCAGTGTCCAGGCCTCGGCGGCCGCCTTCGCGGCGGAGTACGCCGCGTTCCCGGCGGTCGGCTTGGTGGCGCCGGCGGCGCTGATCAGGACATAGCGGCCGCGGTCGCTGCGCTGGAGCGCGTCGAAGAAGGCGAGCGAGGTGTGCTGCACGGTGCGGATGAGCAGCTTCTCCAGCAGAGTCCAGTCGGCGAGCTCGGTGTCCGTGAAGGAGGCGCCGCCGCGCCAGCCGCCGACGAGATGGACCAGGCCGTCCACGCGACCGAAGTCCTTCTCGATGCGGCCCGCCCAGTCGCGGGTCGACTGCAGGTCGAGCAGGTCGACCGTCTCCCCCACGACGGTGGCGCCGCCGTGGGCGTAGCGTGCCGCGTCCACGGCCTCCGCCAGCCGCTGCGGGTCGTTGTCCGAGCCGACGACGGTCGCGCCCGCGTCGGCCAGCCGCTGCAGCGCCGCCCGGCCGGCGGGTCCCCCCGCGCCGGCCACCGCGATCACCGCGCCACTCAGTGCCCCGTTCCCGTTCCCCATGGTCCTCGCCTCCCGAGCAGCGTCCGCTGCATCACCCGTACGCACGGCGCGGGCGCTCACGCGGCGACCCGCTCGGCGGAGTCCGCGGTGATGCCCTTGGTGGAGGCGATCACGTTCTTGAGCTTCTTGGCGAGCGCCTCATAGAACATGCTCAGCGGAAACTCGTCCGCAAGCACGTCGTCCACGAGCTTACGCGGCGGCTGGGTCAGGTCCAGCGCGTCGGGGCCCTTGGCCCAGCGGGACGCCGGGTGCGGGGCGAGGTAGGTGGAGACCAGCTCGTACGCCTTGAACCAGTGGACGAGCTTGGGGCGGTCGATGCCCTCCCGGTACAGCGTCTCGATCTCACCGCACAGCTGGTTGGTGATCTGCGGGGCGCGCTGCCAGTCGATGAAGAGCTTGTTGTCGGTCCAGCGGACGACGTCGTGCTTGTGCAGGTAGGCGAAGAGCAACTGGCCGCCGAGGCCGTCGTAGTTGCGCACCCGCTCACCGGTGACCGGGAAGCGGAACATGCGGTCGAAGAGCACCGCGTACTGCACGTCACGGCCCTGCGGGAAGCCGTCGGCCTCCAGCTTCACGGCTTCCTTGAAGGCGGTGAGGTCACAGCGCAGCTCCTCCAGGCCGTACATCCAGAACGGCTGGCGCTGCTTGATCATGAACGGGTCGAACGGCAGGTCGCCATGGCTGTGGGTGCGGTCGTGCACCATGTCCCACAGCACGAAGGCCTGCTGGCAGCGCTCCTGGTCGTGGACCATCGCGGCGATGTCCTCGGGCAGGTCAAGGCCCAGGATGTCGACGGCGGCCGCGGTGACCCGGCGGAAGCGGGCGGCCTCGCGGTCGCAGAAGATGCCGCCCCAGGTGAAGCGCTCGGGGGCCTCGCGCACGGCGATGGTCTCCGGGAAGAGGACGGCCGAGTTGGTGTCGTAGCCGGCGGTGAAGTCCTCGAAGGTGATGCCGCAGAACAGCGGGTTGTCGTACCGGGTGGCCTCCAGGTCGGCGAGCCAGTCGGGCCAGACCATACGCAGGACGACCGCTTCCAGGTTGCGGTCGGGGTTGCCGTTCTGCGTGTACATCGGGAAGACCACCAGGTGCTGGAGCCCGTCCCGGCGGTTCGCAGCGGGCTGGAAGGCCAGCAGCGAGTCCAGGAAGTCGGGCACCTCGAAGCCCTCGTCGGCCCACCGGCGCAGATCCTTCACCAGCGCCTCGTGATAGGCGGCGTCGTGCGGCAGCAGCGGGGAGAGCTCCTCCACGGCGTGCACCACACGACGTACGGCGAGCTCGGCGTCCGCGGGGTCCGGCGCGTCCTCGGCATCGAAGGCGATGGAGCCGTCCTTGGTCTGCCATGGCCGGATCTGTTCCACGGCATCCTTGAGCACGTGCCAAGCAGGGTGCTCGACCACCCTGTCCTGGGGAGGAACCTGCTCCTCCGAAGCCACCTGCACAAGAATTTCCGTCATGACCCATCCTCCACGGGAGTACCTCTCGTACGGACACCGTATGCGTCCGAGCTTTCTCCCAGCAAGAGGACCATCGGGAAATTATCCTGTCCGACACCGGCGACACCGCCCATTTTCCTGCCGGGCGCCGCGGACTCGACGACATCCACTTCATGCCGCGGCGCCGTGCGGGAGCCGCTCGACGGCCGTACGAGCGGCTCCCGCGCGCCGGAGCGGGGCGGCCGATGGCCACGAAGTGGCGGACGGCAGACGGTCGAAGTTCGGCCATCGGCGCCGTCAGGCGGCGCGGTCAACACCTACGTGACGCGCCCACCCAGGGGTGACGCACGGTCGGCCCTGCGGTGCTGATTCGCGCCGCGCCGTGCGCCCATTGCCGCGTGTACGAGCGGGTTCAGCCCGCGGCCGGGCCACTAGGCTGCGGCCGAGCCGCGCCGGTACGGGAGCGCCGCGCGGCAGCCGAGCCGCCGTCGACGGAAGCGAGATGAACCTTGAACTTCCTCACCATCGGTCACCGCGGAGTCATGGGCGTCGAACCCGAGAACACCCTCCGGTCCTTCGTCGCCGCCGAGCGCGCGGGCCTCGACCTGATCGAACTGGATCTGCATCTGAGCAAGGACGGCGCCCTCGTGGTCATGCACGACGCCGAGGTGGACCGGACGACCGACGGTACGGGGCCGATCGCCGAGAAGACCCTCGCCGAGCTGCGCGCGCTCGACGCGGGCGGCGGTGAACGCGTCCCCGTCTTCGAGGAGGTTCTGGACGCGGTGAAGGCCCCGCTCCAGGCGGAGATCAAGGACGTGGCGGCGGCGCGGACACTGGCCGAGGTGATGCACCGCCGGGACCTGGTCGGCCGGGTCGAGGTGCTGTCCTTCCACGACGAGGCGATCGCCGAGATCGCGCGGCTCGTACCGGGCGTGCGCACCGCGCTGGTCGCCAGTCGCTATGGCACCGAGGTCGTGGAGCGCGCCGTCGGCGCCGGTGCCGGAACCCTCTGCCTCAACATCCGCAGGCTGACCCTCGAAATCGTCGAGCACGCGCGCAAGGCGGACCTGAGGGTCATGGGCTGGGTCGTGAACACCCAGGACGACCTGCGGCTGGTTCGCGCCCTGCAGCTCGACGGTGCGACCACCGACTACCCGGACATCAAGCGCACCGGCCGCTTCACCGCGTGAACGTCAGGCCCGAGGTTGCACCAGCGGCTTGACCAGCAGCTCGAACTGCAGGTCGTCGCGCTGCGGGACGCCGAAGCGATCGTCGCCGTACGGGAAGGGGGTCATCCGTCCCGTACGGCGGTAGCCGCGCCGCTCGTACCAGGCGATGAGGTCGTCCCGTACGGAGATCACGGTCATGTGCATCTCCGAGACACCCCAGGCGGAGCGGGCCGCCCGCTCCGCCTCGGCGATGACCGCCTTGCCGAGGCCCTCGCCCTGGAGCGCGGGGCTGACCGCGAACATGCCGAAGTACGCGTGCTCACCCCGGTGTTCGAGCTGGCAGCAGGCGACGATCGTCCCGTCGCGCTCGACGGTGAGCAGCCGGCTGTCGGGCGCCTTGATGACCTCGAGCACGCCCTCGGCGTCGGTCCGCTGCCCCTTCAGGATGTCCGCCTCGGTGGTCCAGCCCGCCCGGCTGGAGTCGCCGCGGTACGCCGACTCGATCAGCTCGACCAGCGCGTCGACATCGGCGTCGGTGGCGTCACGGAAGGTCGGTCCGGTCGTCGCGGTGGCGACGGCTCTGTGCATGAGCTTGCTTCTCCAGTTCGGTCGCGCGGCGCGGGCATCGTCGAGGGTAACCCTCCCGCTAGGGTGCGTTTGCATGGTCCACGTACTGAGCAGCCGCACCCTCCTGCGGCCCACCGACCCGGAGCGCTCCCGCGCCTTCTACGGCGGGCAACTCGGCCTCCCGGTCTACCGCGAGTTCGGGACGGGGCCCGAGCGCGGGACCGTGTACTTCCTCGGTGGCGGCTTCCTGGAGGTGGCCGGCCGCGGCGACGCTCCGCCCTCCCCCGCGCTGAAGCTCTGGCTGCAGGTGCCGGACGTCGAAGCCGCGCACCGGGAGCTGGCCGACGCCGGGGTCGCGATCGTGCGGCCGCCCGTGAAGGAGCCGTGGGGTCTGATCGAGATGTGGATCGAGGACCCGGACGGTACGGAGATCGTGCTCGTGGAGATCCCGGCCGACCATCCCCTGCGCTACCGCCCGGGTATCTGATGCCGCCGACCAGGCGCGGGCTTAGCCTGCTGAGGGGGACGCTCGTGGTGGGAGGCACCTGTGGTGGGAGGCACCTGATGAAGCTCGACAAGCCGGTGACCGGCGGACCCTGCTGGACGGAGCTCGGCACCAGCGATCTGGAGGCTGCCAAGCGGTTCTACGCCGATCTGTTCGGCTGGCGCCCGGAGACCGACCCGCGGCAGGAGGCGGGAGGCTACACGATCGCGTACCTCGGCGACGCTCCGGTCGCGGCCCTCAGCCCGCTGTACCAGGAGCCGCAGCCGGTCGCCTGGAACGTGTCGTTCGCGGTGGCCGACGCGGACGCGACGGCCGAGGCGGTGCGGGCGGCCGGCGGCACATTGGTCCTGGGTCCGATGGACGTCTTCGACGCGGGCCGGTTCGCGGTCGCGCTCGACCCGGGCGGCGCGGCCTTCCAGCTGTGGCAGCCTCGGACGTTTCCCGGCGCGGGAGTGTTCAACGCGCCGGGTTCGCTCGGCTGGGTGGAGCTGCTGACCCGCGAGCCGGAGAGGGTCACCGACTTCTACACGACGGTCTTCGGCTGGACCGTGAACGCTTCCGAGAACTACACGCAGTGGGGAATCGACGGTGCCGACTTCGGCGGCATGCTGGTCATGGGCGACCGGTTCCCGCCCGAGGTGCCGTCGCACTGGCTGCCGTACTTCGCGGTCGAGGACGTGGACGCCACGGCATCCGCCGCGACACGGGCGGGTGCGAGCGTCCTGATGGAACCGACTTCGGTCCCGGACGGCCCGCGCATCGCCGTTCTCAAGGACCCGCAGGGCGCGGTGTTCGGCATCCATGTCGCGGGCCAGGAGGGCTAGGGGCCGCCGGCCGGGGATTCCTCGCCTCCTGCCAGTCGCTGCCGGTGACGCTGACGGAGGGCGTGAAAGAAGGTGCGCCCTCCGGCCGGTGTCGACGGCCGAAGATCGCGAAGTTACCGACGTGCGCGGTCAGCCGCGCGGGACGCCGAGCCGCCCCTCCAGCTGGATGAGCAACTCGCCGAGCAGTGTGGCGAGTTGGCGCTGTCCTTCGTCGTCGAGGCCGGACAGCACCGCCGACTCGTACGAGAGCTGCTCGGGCAGGATCGCGTCGACGAGGTCGCGCCCCGCATCCGTCAGACGGACGTGGGCGACGCGTCGGTCACGGGTGTCACCGCGTCGCTCGACCAGGCCGCGTTCGGTGAGGTGCTTGAGGCGTTTGGTGACGGCGGCGCCGGAGGAGAACGTCTCACGGGCGATCTCACCGGGAGTCAGCTCATGGCCGGTGCGCCGCAGCGTGCCCAGCACGTCGAACTCGGGCCGGGTCAGCCCGGCGCGGCGCAGCGGCGCGTCCTCGGCCTGCTGCAGAAGCGCGGCACAGCGGTTGACGCGGCCGATGATCTCCATGGGGCCGGTGTCGATGTCGGGGCGGACGGCCCGCCACTGGCGCACCACGGCGGCGACCGTGTCGTCCGCCGCGGCACGCCCGGCCGGGCCGCTCCCGGTCCCCGCCCATCCGTTCGCTGCCGTCATGCCCGTGCGCCTTCCGATGTGTGCAGTCCCTGCCGTCGTACCGTCGCGGCGAGCGTACGGTGTCCGGCCTGTTCGGCGCGCAGCACCCGCTCCTCCGGGAGGGCCCGCTGCCACCACTCCCCGGCCGCGGCGTCGGCCGTGCTGCGCAGTTCCACGAGCGCGGCGGCCAGACCCCGGCGTGCGGCCTCCAGGGCACCGGGCGCGGGGCGCTCCGTTGCCACGACCCGGGCCGCATACGCGCGGGCGTGCTCCACGGCGGCGAGCGCGCGCTCGAGGCGGTCGCCCGCGCGCCGGTTGGTGACCGCGACCGCGGCGACGAAGCCGGCCAGCGCCCCGATGAGGGTGTCCACGACCCGGTCCGCCATCAGCCCGGCGGGCTGCTGGTAGCGGGCGAACTCGGTGATGAGCAGGGCCATCGGGGTCACACAGACGCTGCCGAGCCAGTAGTTGCGGCTGATCAGCGCCTCGGCGCCGAAGTTGAGGGCGAGGCCGCACAGCACGAGGGCCGGCTGGCCGAGATGGGCGAGCGGGGCGATGGCCGCGAACAGCAGGACGCCGACGAGGTTGCCGACGACGCGCTGGATGCCGCGGCCCCAGGTGAGGGTGACGTTGGCCTGGTAGAGCGAGGCGGCGGTGACCAGCGCCCAGTACGGGCGGCCGACACCGAACGCGAGCGAGGCGTATCCGGCGAGGGCGCAGCCGAGCGCGGTGCGCAGGGCGATGGGGGCGAGCGGGACGAGCCGGCGACGCAACGGACGCCGCGGAGAGTCGAGTTCGGCCTCCACGCCGAGGAGTTCGCCGGCGGCCTCGCCGAGGTCGTCCGGCTGCGGCACGGGCCCGGTGCCCCGCAGGGTGCGGGCCCAGCCGAGCAGCCGCTCGGGGTCGCTGTCGGCGGGCGCCGCGAGCGCGACCTCGGCGCGCACGACGAGCCGCTCCAGGGCGCGCCGGGGCGCGGAGCGCGCGCCGGTGGACAGCAGCGACTGCCATGCGGTGTGCACGGCCGCCGCGGCGCCGGCCCGAGCGGCGGCTCCCCCGGTCTCGGCGAACGCCGCTGCCGCGCTCAGGGCGTGGGCGGTGGCGCGGCGCTCGGGTCCGTGCGGACGCAGGAGACCGGGGGCCATGCCCACGATCCAGGACCAGGCACCCGCCGCGGCGGCCAGGGCGAGATGACCGGGAACGTGGCCGACGGCCTCCGGAGCGAACAGAGAGGCCGACGTGATGAAGGTGAAGATCACATTGCCCGGCGGTCCGATACGGGTGGCGTCGCAGAGCGCCTTGTGCACGGCTGCGAGCACGGCACCGACGGCCACCAGCACCACGGCGTTCCTGGTGAGCGACGCGGCGACCAGGGCGACGGCGAGGCCGCCGAGCATGCCGAGGACGACCCCTGCGAGGACGCGGGCCCGTGCCGCGTACGGGCGGTGGTGGGCGTAGAGGGCGCACAGGGACCCCGCCATCGTGTAGACCGCGAGGTCGAGGCGGCCGAGGGCGAGCAGCGTGACGTTCGGCGGGGCGACCGCGGCGACCACGCTCAGGGCCGGCTTGAACCAGATGTCGGAGGGCCTGCCGAGGCGCAGAAGGCCGGAGAGGGGGAGAGGGCGCACACGGGAGGTTCTGGAGGTCGCACTGCTCATACCCTTAAGCTTAGTATGTGTTTTACTCTTAAAAAATCTGCCTTCACCCCGATGCCTCGACCTGTCCCCACCCCCCGCGCTCCCCCCGCGTACCCCTGTGCGCTTGCTTGCGCACCGGCCGTGACGGGCATGCCCCCTGCGACCGTCCGAGACCGTCGAGCGGGGAGGTGCGCGATGCACGGACCGGCTTCGCCCGGCTGGCTGCTCGTCGCGCTGTGCGCGGCGACCGGTGCCTACTGCCTGCTGCGTATGCGCAGCAGCGTGGCGGAACAGCGCAGGGCCGCGGGTGGCGAGGCGCTCATGGGGTTCGGGATGGCGGTGATGGCAGTCCCTGCGGCAGCCGCCGTACCGCCGCGAGAGGCCTGGATCGGCTACGGGGCGGTGTTCGGCGTGGCGGCCGTGCGTGCGCTGTGGGCCTCCCGCACGAGCGCACACCATCTGCACCATCTGATGGGCGCGTTCGCGATGGTGTACATGGCGGCGGCGATGGCCGCTTCCCCGGGACACCACGGACATGACGGCGTTCCTGTGGTGACCGGCGTGTTCCTGCTCTACTTCGCGGGCTACGTACTGTGGTCCGGACTGCGGCTGGTGCCGGTCACGGCGGTGGCCACCGCCGGGGGCGGGCACCCCGCCGGCTGGGGCGACCGGCCCGAACTGGCACGCGCGTGCCGTCTGTCGATGGCGATCGGGATGCTGGCGATGCTCCTCACGCTGTGAGGAGAGCGCCGTGCGCCGACACCGTACGAAACCGTGGCGTGCGTCACTTTGACTCGACAGTGCGTATCCCGTGGCGCCGCCCGGCTCATAGGCTTCGGCCCATGATGGTCCCCGCGGCACTGCTGCTGCTCGCCGCCCTGACCGCCGTCCTTGCTCCGCGGCTGCTCGCCCGGGCGGACTGGCCGGACCGGGAACCGGTGGTCGCCCTGTGGATGTGGCAGTGCGTGGTGGCGGCCGTACTGGTGTGCTGCGCGCTGTCGATGACGCTGAGCGCGGCCGCCGCCTGGGTGGCCGTACGGGGCCATGTGTTCGCGTCCGCGCCGCAGGCGGTGGTGGACGCCTATGCGCTGAGCACCGGGAGCCCGTGGGCCGCGACCACCGCCGTGGCTCTCGCGTGCGGCGGAGTGTGGAGCGCCGCGATGCTGGTCCGGGAGATCGCCCGAGCCCGGGCACGACACCGGCAGAGCCGGGCCGAACTGCGCCTGCTGGCCCCGTTGTTGCCCGGCGAGAAGCCCGTCGGCGACCGGCTGGTGGTCCTGGAGGGGGAGCGCCCTGACGCCTGGTGGCTGACCGGGCCCACACCCCAACTGGTCATCACCACGGCCGCGTTGCGTCGGCTCAAGGGCAGGCAGCTGGACGCGGTGCTCGCCCATGAACAGGGCCATGCGCGGGCCCGGCACGACTGGCTGCTGCACTCCTCCGCCGCATTGGCCAACGGATTTCCGCAGGTGCCGGTCTTCGCGGCGTTCCGCGACGAGATGCACCGGCTGGTCGAACTCGCCGCCGACGACATGGCGTCGCGCCGCCACGGCCGCCTCACGACCGCGCTCGCGCTGGTGGAACTCAACGAGGACCGGGGCGTGTTCGGGCCCTGCCCCACCCCGCAGGCCCATGTCCCGCAGCGCGTCCACCGCCTTCTCACTCCCCCGGACCGGCTCCCGGCGGCGCACCGGCTGCGGCTGACGGCGACCGCGGCACTGGTTCCGGTGATTCCGGTGCTGGTGACGTTCCTACCGGGGCTGCGGGCACTGGGATAGCGACCGGCCACGGGGGCACCCGTTCCTGGTTGGCCCCGCCCCCTCGTATCCTCCAGGATCACGCCATGCACCACGCACTTGTCGCATCACCGCTCCACCGGCCGAGCCCGCGGGCCGCCGCGCTGACCGCGGTCGCCCTGGCCGTCCCGTCCGTGCTGCTGCTGGTCCTGGTCGCCGTCTCCTGGCATCCGCTCCTGGCGCTGGACGGGGACATCGCGCGCACCATGCACCGCTGGGCGATCGGCCACCCGGGCCTCACCCACACCTTCCGCATCCTGACGGACTGGGTGTGGGACCCGCTGACGATGCGCATCCTGTGCGCGGCGGCCGTGGTCTGGCTGCTGTGGCGGCACCGGGCGTGGCCCCTCGCGCTGTGGGTGGCCGCCACCTGCGCGCTGGCCGCGCTGGTGCAGCAGTCCCTCAAGATGGCCGTCGGCCGGGCACGCCCCGTGTGGCCCGATCCCGTCGACTCCGCCCACTACGGGGCCTTCCCCTCCGGACACGCCATGACGGCGACGGTGGTGTGCGGCCTGCTGCTGTGGCTCCTGCACCGGTACGGCGCCGGGCGCGTCCTGTGGCGCCCGGCCGTCCTGGTGGCCGTGGTCTCCGTCGTGGGCGTCGGACTGACCAGGGTCTGGCTCGGCGTGCACTGGCCGTCGGACGTGCTGGGCGGCTGGCTGATCGGGGCTCTGCTGGTCGCGATCGCGGTGGCCTCGTACGAGCGGTGGAGCGCGCCGGCGGAGCAACCGGCCCCGTCCGAAGGGCGTTCCGCGCGTCCTTGACCCGGGGGAGCGCGTCGCGAAGGATCGGCCCCATGGCGATCAAAGGCGTGCTCTTCGACTTCTCCGGGACCCTCTTCCGCATCGAGTCGGCCGCATCGTGGCTGAGCGCGGTGCTGACGGAAGCCGATGTCCCCCTGACCGATGCGGAATTGGTCCACACGGCCCAGCGGTTGGAGTCGGCGGGCGCGCTGGCCGGCGGCGCCTTCCCCGCGGAGCCGCTGCCCGACGACCTCGCCGCGCTGTGGGCGGTCCGGGACCGCAGCGCCGAGGCGCACCGGGCCGCGTACACCGCTCTGTCCCGTCGGGTGGCGTTGCCGGACCCGCGGCTCCACGAGGCGCTCTACGACCGCCATATGACCCCCGCCGCCTGGCGGCCCTACCCCGACACGGCCGAGGTGCTCGGCGCGTTGCGCGGGCGCGGGGTGGCCGTCGGCGTGGTGAGCAACATCGGCTGGGACCTGCGGCCGATCTTCCGCGAGCACGGCATCGACCCGTACGTCGACGCGTATGTGCTGTCGTACGAACACGGCATCCAGAAGCCCGACACCCGGCTGTTCGCCGTCGCCTGCGACGCGCTCGGCGTCGCCCCCGAGGACACTCTGATGGTGGGCGACGACCGCCGCGCGGACGGCGGTGCGGCGGACCTGGGCTGCGCGGTGCACTTCGTCGACCACCGTCCGGTGGAGGAGCGTCCGGACGGACTGCGGCCCGTGCTGGAGCTGATCGGCTGAGCGTCCGGGCCGCTCAGCCCTCGTAGTCCTCGACCTGCGACGCCGGGCGGACCCGGGCGTCGTCCGGGTTCTCGCCGAACTCGGCCTTCGCGCGGCGCTGGCGCAGCAGGTCCCAGCACTGGTCCAGCGCGCGTTCGAGGTCGGCGAGCCGCTCGTGTTCCGTCTCGGTGTCGACCTGGCCGGACGCCACCCCCTCGCGCAGGGCGCGCTCCTCGTCCACCATCGCCGTGATCCTGGCCAGGATCTGCTCTTGATCCATGTCCGTTGCGCCTCCTCGGGGCTGGTGCCCACTCTAGGGACGGTTCAGCGGCTGTGCGACATCTGTGCCGGGGGCCTGGGCGTGTGCGGACGGCCGTGCAGCGCGGCGCGCAGGGCCGGGCCCAGGATCCGGCGTACGTCCGCCGTGTCCAGCGCGACCACCGGGGCCAGTGGGTTCAGATAGCGGGTGAAGATCAGGCCGCCGATGACGGCGACCGCGGCCGTGGCCCGTTGCGTGGCGTCACGGCCGCCGAGGTGCTCGGCGATCCGGCCGAGCACCTCGCGCTCCAGGAACTCGCGGAACACCCGCATCACGTCCTCGTCCCGCAGCGCCGTGCCGTCCATCGCCGAGAAGCCGGTGCCGGACGGGTCCTCCCAGAGGGCGGTGACGGCGTCCAGAAGACGGTCGGCGAGACCGGCCGGATCGCCCTCCAGGGCGCTCACGATCGCGTTCGACCGGCCGCAGCGCAAATTCATCGACTCGCCGAACAGCCCCTGTTTCGAGCCGAAGTGGTAGCTGATGAGCGCCACGTCGACATCGGCCTCGGCGGCGACCGCGCGCAGGGTCGTGCCCTGGTAGCCGCGCTCCAGGAAGAGGGCCTGGGCGACGCGGGCGATACGGGCCTTGGTGGCGGGGCGGCCCGGCGGACGGCCACGGTTTTTATTCATCACCGTTGAATATCCCGGCCGCGGACGCCAGCGTCAAGGCGTCAACGAACCACCCTTCCCGACGAACCACCCTTCCCCAGGAGAGAAGTCATGCGCATCGTCGTCTTCGGAGCCGGCGGACCCACCGGGCACGAGCTGGTCGCCCAGGCACTGGCGGCCGGGCACGAGGTGACCGCGGTGACCCGTCGGCCGCATCTGGTGACCGCGCGCGCGGGCCTGACCGTCGCCGACGCCGACGCCACGGACGCGGACGCCGTCGACGCGGTGGTCGAGGGCGCCGACGCCGTGCTGTCCGCGCTGGGGGTCCGCCCCGGGCGGGCACCGGTGACCCTGTACTCGACGGCAGCCCGGACGATCTCGGAGGCGATGGGGCGGCACGGCGTGCAGCGGTTGATCGCCGTCAGCTCCAGCGTCCTCGACCCGGCCTGGCGGCCGAGCGGAGCGTTCTTCTTCAACCATGTGCTCGACCCTTGTGTGAACCGGGTGATCGCCCGCACCGCGCACGACGACATGCGCCGTATGGAGGCCGTGCTCCGGCAGAGCGCTCTGGCCTGGACGGTCGTCCGCCCCTCCGGACTCTTCGACCATCCGGAGCCGACCCGCTACCTGGTGGCCGAGGGCAGCGCGGACGGCGTGTTCACGGCACGGGCCGATCTCGCGGCCTGCATGCTGCGGGAACTGGCCGGCGAACGGTTTGTGCGCAAGGCGATGGGAGTGGTCACGAAGGAGGTGAAGCCCAGTATTCCCCGGATGGTCTGGCGCGAGGCCGTCCGCCGGCGGTAGCACCGGCGGCCGCCCTGGACCATCCCCCGCGTGGCCCAGGGCAGACGCCACCCGCAGCCCTCCCGTGAGGACGGGCCCGGGATCGCGTTGAGTATAGTTGGCTGACAGCCAGTCAACGCAGGAGTCCAGCATGTCCCCGCGCAGCGCCTCGGTCAATGAAGAATTGCGGCGGCGTTCCCGCGAGCGGCTTCTGCAGGCCGCGGTCGAACTGGTCGGCGAACGGGGATATGACGCGACGACACTCGGCGACATCGCGGACCGCGCCGGCTCCGCCCGGGGCCTGGTGTCGTACTACTTCCCGGGCAAACGCCAGCTCCTGCAGTCGGCCGTGCACCGGATGATGCACCGCACCCTGGAGGAGGCGCTGGAGCGCGAGCCGCGTACCGAGGACGGGCAGGAGCGCATGGCGCGGGCCATCGACGCGATTCTGGGTCTGACCGTCCATCACCCGGTGCTCATGCGCCAGCACATGGCCGGAATTCTACAGGCCGAGGGATTCGTGCAGTGTCCCGAGCAGCAGCGGTTGGCGGAGCTGCTGAGGGACACGGTCGCCCGGCGCGGGTCGACGGACGCCGGCACCGACTACCCGATGCTGCGGGCGCTGTTGATGGGAGCGGTCTACGCGGCCCTGGTGCCGGGTGTTCCGATGCCGCTGCCCGTCCTGCGGGCCGAGCTGTTCCAACGGTACGGCCTGGACTGGGAGATGGGCGCCCCACCGGCCCCCGAGGGAGCCGAGGAGGCGTACGACGCGGATCTGTCCCGGTTCTTCGCGACGGAGAGCCGCTCCCCGGAGGGCAGCGTTCAACCGAAGTAGTCGGCGTTCGTCCAAGGCGACAGGCAGCGGCTCGGCGTGAGGGACCCGCTCAGCGCCGTGCGTGACGGGGCGTCAGAAGCCCTGCGTCGCGCGCTCCCGCGATCAGTCTCAGCGATCTGCGGCGACTGCGGCCCGTCGCGCCCATCACCGCGAAGACGGGGTCGACGCCCGCCCTCTGGGCCGCGAGGTACTCGTCGGCGACGAGGCGCCACCCCTCGATACCGGACGGCCAGGCGGGGCGGTCGCTCCCCGTGGCCCCGACCGGAGCGCGCGACGGCCCGGCCCCCATGCCGCACACCTCCATCAGCGGTTCCTCGATCCAGTCGACGAGCGCCGCCAGATCGTCGAGCGACAGGGGCGGCTGCGCCCGTACCTCCTCGATCGCCACGCATCCGCCGGCCACCACGGCGAGGACGTCCACCCATCCCTCATCCGGCAGGTCGAGCCGGACGGCGAACCATGACGTGACGTTCCCGTGCTCCCGCACCTCCCACGCGGGCCATACGGACACCGCCCCGTCTTGTCGGGATCGGTCAGGAAAATCCTGAAAGGACACTTCCAGCACATACGCAACGTAAGCGAGTGATCACATACCATGCGTAGAGCCACGCACGGAAGAAGCGCGCACCGCACCCCGTCGGCCCAGCGCCGCACCCCCTCCCTTCCCGCCGTGTGCGGTGCAATGCTGGAGCCACCAGCGATCTCCTCCGTGAGGGAGTTCCGCCGTGCTGCATGTCGCCGTAGTCGGCTCCGGGCCGAGCGGGGTCTACACCGCCCAGAGTCTTGTCCAGCAGGATCCCGAGGTGCGCGTCGACGTCCTCGACCGGCTGCCGTGCCCGTACGGGCTGGTGCGGTACGGCGTGGCGCCCGACCACGAGAAGATCAAGTCGCTGCAGAACAATCTGCGCACGGTCATGGAACACGAGCGCATCCGGTTCCTCGGCGGTGTCCAGGTGGGAGCCGGAGGGGTGTCGCCCGCACGACTGCGCGAGCTGTACCACGCGGTGGTCTACTGCGTGGGTGCGGCGACCGACCGGCATCTCGGCGTCCCGGGCGAGCAGCTGCCCGGAAGCTGGTCGGCGACCGAGTTCGTGTCCTGGTACAGCGCGCACCCGGACGCGGTCGCCGAGGAGTTCGTGCGGGGCGCGAGGACGGCCGTGGTGATCGGCGTGGGGAACGTCGCGGTGGACGTGACCCGCATGCTGGCCCGTGGCACGACGGAGCTGAGCCCCACCGACATGCCGCAGGCGGCGCTCACGGCGCTCGCCGCCAGCAAGGTCGGCGAGATCCACATGGTGGGGCGGCGCGGCCCGTCGCAGGCCCGCTTCACCACCAAGGAACTGCGTGAGCTGGGCGCCCTTCCGGACACCGAGGTGGTCGTGGACGAGGCCGAGTTGGCGCTCGATCCCGAGTACGTCGATCCGTCCGGGCTGCCGGCCGCCCAGCGCCGCAACGTCGAGGTGCTGCGCGGCTGGGCCGCGACACCGCCACGGGACGCCCCGCGCCGCATCCGGCTGCGCTTCTTCCTGCGACCGGTGGAACTGCTCGCCGAGGGCGGGCGCGTCGGCGCGGTGCGCTTCGAGCGGACGGTCCCCGACGGACGCGGCGGCGTCACGGGCAGCGGGCGGTACGAGGACATCGAGGCCCAGCTCGTGCTGCGCTCGGTCGGCTATCGCGGGGTGCCGCTGGCGGGGCTGCCCTTCGACGCGTCGACCGGCACCGTGC
The DNA here is from genome assembly GCF_001417775.1 of Streptomyces sp. TP-A0356. Classification (GTDB taxonomy): domain Bacteria; phylum Actinomycetota; class Actinomycetes; order Streptomycetales; family Streptomycetaceae; genus Streptomyces. Next base: position 637,839 of record NZ_BBZJ01000012.1, read on the forward strand.
CGCATCTGGCGGGGCGGGTGCTGCGCGACGAGGCCGTCTCACCGGGCGAGTACGTGGCCGGATGGATCAAGCGGGGTCCGACGGGTGTCATCGGCACGAACCGACCGTGCGCCAAGGAGACGGTGACCTCCGTGTTGGAGGACGCCCCCGGACTCGTACGACGGGAGGTCCCCGAGGACGCTCTCCCGGCGCTACGTGCGGACGGTGTCGCGCCTGTCGAGTGGACGGGCTGGCTGGCCATCGAACGGGCGGAGGCGGAGCTCGGCGCGTCGCTGGGCCGGGGAGTGGTGAAGCTTCCGGACTGGCAGTCCCTCCTCGCCGCCGTCCACCGGGGAGCGCTCTGAGGGGCGCGGGGGCCTCGGGCGACGGCGCACGCGGCCCGCAGGCAAGACACACGGCGGCAACACACCAGAAATCAACAGACTGTTCAAGCGGCTTACGGTCTCGCCCATGACGACACCCGTGCACCCCGTCGACGACGTTCCACCCCTACGCCGGCTCGCCGCCTTCGGCCTCCAGCATGTCCTCGCGATGTACGCGGGCGCCGTGGCCGTCCCGTTGATCGTGGGCGGGGCGATGAAGCTGTCGGCCGCGGACCTGGCCTATCTGATCACCGCAGATCTGCTCGTGTGCGGTGTGGCGACGCTCATCCAGTGCATCGGCTTCTGGCGGTTCGGTGTACGGCTGCCGATCATGCAGGGCTGCACCTTCGCCGCCGTCTCCCCGATGGTGCTCATCGGGACGACCGGCGGCGGACTGCCCGCGATCTACGGCTCGGTGATCGTCGCCGGGCTCGCGATCGTGCTGCTCGCGCCGGCCTTCGGAAGACTGCTGCGCTTCTTCCCGCCGCTCGTCACCGGCACGGTGATCCTGATCATCGGCGTCTCGCTCCTGCCGGTGGCGGGCAACTGGGCCGCCGGCGGTCAGGGTGCCAAGGACTTCGGGGAGCCCCGGAACCTGGCGCTGGCGGCCTTCGTACTCGCCGTGGTGCTCGGCGTGCAGAGGTTCGCGCCGGCCTTCCTGAGCCGGGTCGCGGTGCTGATCGGCATCGCGGTGGGGCTCGCGGTGGCGGTGCCGTTCGGGTTCACGGACTTCAGCGGTGTCGGGCACGCGGACTGGGTCGGGATCAGCACCCCCTTCCACTTCGGCACGCCGTCCTTCCATGCCTCGGCGATCGCGTCGATGCTCGTGGTGGCCCTGGTGACGATGACCGAGACGACCGGTGATCTGATCGCGGTGGGAGAGATGACCGGGCGGAAGGCCGAGCCGCGGTCCCTGGCGGACGGCCTGCGCGCGGATGGGCTGTCCACGGTCCTCGGCGGTGTGTTCAACACCTTCCCGTACACGGCGTACGCGCAGAACGTCGGACTGGTCGGCATGACCCGGGTGCGCAGTCGCTGGGTGGTCGCGACCTCCGGCGGCATGCTCGTGCTGCTGGGCCTGCTGCCCAAGCTGGGCGCGGTGGTCGCGGCGATTCCGGCGCCGGTGCTGGGCGGTGCGGGGCTCGTGATGTTCGGGACGGTCGCCGCGAGCGGGCTGCGCACGCTCGCCGAGGTGGACTTCAAGGGCAACCACAACCTGACGGTGGTGGCCGTCTCGGTGGCGGTCGGCATGCTGCCGGTCGGCGTGCCGACGGCGTACGAGAAGTTCCCCGCCTGGTTCCAGACGGTGATGAACAGCGGCATCAGCGCCGGCTGCCTGACGGCGATCGTATTGAATCTGCTCTTCAATCACCTTCCCGCGAAGGCGACTTCAGCTCTCTCCGAGGCGGACGGCCTGGTGGGTGGCGGCGATGAGGAGGGTGTCGAGAAGCCCCGGGAAGAGATCGTCTAGATCGTCCCTGCGCAGCCCGTTCAACTTGGCCGTGCCTCGGTAGACCTGCCGGATCACTCCGCTCTCGCGCAGGACCCGGAAGTGGTGCGTGGTCGTGGACTTGGTGACGGGCAGGTCGAAGTGCGAACAGGAGAGCTCGTCGCCGTCGGCGGCGAGCTCTCGCACGATCCGCAGCCGCATGGGGTCGGACAGCGCGTGCAGCACGGCCTCCAGGCGGATCTCCTCGCGCGCCGGGTGCGGAAGGTCCCGGCTGCCGGCGGCAGGGGCTGCGGGGGTCACGGGGGGCTCCAGTCGGTCCGGGAGAGCATCCAGCATTCTCCATTGTACGAGAGGCATCGTAGTTTGACATCCACCGTACTACGATGCTTACCGTACGAGGGTTCCACCGGCCACACACCGAATGGAGTCCGCCGTGAGCGCGCTCTTCGAATCCTTCACCCTGCGCGACGTGACGATCCCGAACCGGGTCTGGATGCCTCCGATGTGCCAGTACTCGGCGGCGCCGGAGGGGCCCTCGACCGGTGCCCCGCACGACTGGCACTTCGCGCACTACGCGGCGCGCGCGACCGGCGGCACGGGGCTGATCGTCGTCGAGGCGACCGCCGTCTCGCCCGAGGGCCGCATCTCCCCCTACGACCTGGGCCTGTGGAACGACGCGCAGACCGAGGCGTTCCGCCGGATCACGCGCTTCCTCAGGGAGCAGGGCACGGTACCGGCCATCCAGCTGGCGCACGGCGGCCGCAAGGCGTCGACCGACCGCCCCTGGAAGGGCGGTGGCCCGGTCGGCCCCGACGCATACGGCTGGGCGCCCCTCGCCCCGAGCGCGCTCGCCTTCGACGCCCGTCACCCCGTGCCGACCGAACTGGGCGTGGACGACATCCAGGACCTCGTGGGCCGGTTCGCGGACGCGGCCCGCCGCGCCCTGGCCGCCGGCTTCGAGGTCGTCGAGATCCACGGCGCGCACGGCTATCTGATCAACGAGTTCCTCTCCCCGCACTCCAACCACCGCACGGACGCGTACGGCGGCTCGTACGAGAACCGCACCCGCTTCCCGCTCGAAGTCGTCGACGCCGTGCGGGAGGTGTGGCCGGACGACAAGCCGCTGTTCTTCCGGATCTCCGCCACCGACTGGCTGGACGACGGCTGGACGGCCGACGACACCGTCCGCTTCGCCGCCGACCTCCAGACGCACGGCGTGGACCTCCTCGACGTGTCGACGGGCGGCAACGCCGCCGGCGTCCGCATCCCGACGGGCCCCGGCTACCAGGTCCCCTTCGCCGCCCGTGTGAAGGCGGAGACCTCCCTGCCGGTCGCCGCGGTCGGCCTCATCACCGATGCCGAGCAGGCCGAGAAGATCCTGGTCAACGGTGAGGCGGACGCGGTGCTCCTGGGCCGCGAACTCCTGCGCAACCCCTCCTTCGCCCGACTCGCGGCCCGGGAACTGGGCGGTGAGGTGCGGGTACCGGAGCAGTACCACCGCTCGATCTGACCGGACGCCCGTGTGGCGGCGGGCGCCCGGCCGCGATCCCGGCGATCCTGGAACCGGCACCGAGCCCACCCGGAACGGGGACCGTCATGGCGTACGACGAAGGACTGGCGGAGCGGATCAGGCAGCGGCTGAGCGCGGATCCCGACGTCGGAGAGAAGCGGATGTTCGGCGGGATCGCCTTCCTGTACCGCGGCAACATGGCCGTCGGTGTGACGGGCGAGGACCTTCTGGTGCGCGTCGGACCCGACGGCACGGAGGCGGCCCTGGCCCGTCCGGGTGTGCGGCTGTTCGACATGACGGGCCGTCCGATGCGCGGCTGGGTCGTCGTCGCCGCATCCACGGTGGCGGAGGACGACGCGCTCGGGCAGTGGGTCGACGAGGGGCGCACCTTCGCGGGGAGCCTGCCGCCCAAGTGAGACTCCCCTACCGGCCCTGGAACCGCCGCGCCTCCAGGGCCGGTCCAGCAGCCGGGTGCCGTGCGTCGGCGTACGCGCCCGGCTGTGGATCACCACCCGCCCCAGTGGGCCGACATGGCCTCCAGCCCCGGGGCAGCCGCGGGCGGGCGGCGGGGCGCGGGCACGTGGGCCCGGCGCCGCGAGGAGGGCTGGGCCGCGCCCCGGTCAGCCGGCCGTACGTCCCCACGTCGGCCCGAACCGGGCCCAGGCCTGGTCCCACTGCGCCATGCGCCGCCGTTCCAGACGGTCGCGGACGACGCGCCCGGCCAGGAACGGGATGGCCGCCACGCTCAGCCCCACCACGACACCGACCATGGCGGCGCGCACCTGCCCCTGGAACTCGTCGGCGGGCCGTGTCACCAAGGCTCCGTCACGGTCCGTCCAGATGGTGACGGCCGTGCCCGTCGGGCTGCCGGCCGCGACCCGGGCCTGGCCGGCGTGGGACGAGCCGTCCTCGCCCGTCCAGCGCACCTTCGCCCACACCCGTTCCGTACCGGCCGTGGTCGCGGTGGTCGCCTTCGGCGCGTCCTGGGTGAGCAGGGCAACGACCGGACGCCATTCGGCACGCTCCCGGGCCAGACCGCGCTCCACGGAGTGCGTCGCCGCCAGTCCCGTCAGCACTCCGCCCACCACGACCACGGACCACACCGCCAGCACGATCCAGGCCTCCAGCACATCACTGCGGCGCCGCAGCGGATTGCGCCGCCACCTCCACAGCCACACCCTGGGGCCGCGGAACGCCGTCATCGACGACAGCCACCTCATCGATGGCATCCTCCTCACGCACGCACGGACTCCCCCGACCGCACTCCCATACGCGCAGCGGCCCCCCGTTGCTCACGTGACGTTCGTCGGAGCGCCGGTCTTCGGCGCTGCGGCAGACCCCGGCGCCGTGCGCCGGCCCCACGGCCGCGCGCCCGGCAAGTCCCTCTGGGTCTCCCTCCGGCCTCGGAGACACGGCCCTGGCCTGCATGAACAAGGCGTCCATAGGTGACTGTCAGTGCCGGGGTGCAGACTGACCCGTGTCTGGAACACCGGCGTTTCGGAGGTGATCGGCATGGCCGACGTTCTGCTCACCGTGGGCACACGCAAGGGACTCTTCATCGGGCGGCGACGCAGTGGCGCCTGGGAGTTCGACGAGAGTCCGTACTTCAACGCGCAGGCCGTCTACTCGGTCGCCATCGACACCCGGGGCGACACCCCGCGCCTGCTGGCCGGAGGGGACAGCTCGCACTGGGGACCGTCCGTCTTCCACTCCGACGACCTCGGCCGCACCTGGACCGAGCCCGCACAGCCCGCCATCAAGTTCCCGAAGGACACGGGCGCTTCGCTGGAGCGCGTGTGGCAGCTGCACCCGGCGGCCGCCGAGCCGACCGTGGTGTACGCGGGCACGGAGCCGGCCGCGCTCTACCGCTCCGAGGACCGGGGCGAGAGCTTCGGTCTGGTGCGCCCCCTGTGGGAGCATCCGACGCGCGACAAGTGGGTGCCGGGCGGAGGCGGTGAGGGTCTGCACACCGTGGTCACCGACAAGCGGGACCCGGAGGCGGTGGCGGTCGCCGTGTCCACGGCCGGGGTGTTCCGCACACTGGACGGCGGCGCGAGCTGGGAGCCGTCCAACTCCGGTGTCTCCGCGGTGTTCCTGCCCGATCCGAGCCCGGAGTTCGGCCAGTGTGTGCACAAGATCGCCCAGGACGCGGCGAGTCCGGACCGGCTGTATCTGCAGAACCACTGGGGGGTGTACAGAAGCGACGACGGGGGCGCCCACTGGACGGACATCGGCGGGGGTCTTCCCTCGACGTTCGGATTCGCCGCGGCCGCCCATCCGCACCGCGGGGAGACGGCGTACGTCTTCCCGATCAACGCGGACGCGGACCGTGTCCCGGCCGGCCACCGATGTCGCGTCTTCCGCACGGCGGACGCGGGCAGGAGCTGGGAGCCGCTCACGGCGGGCCTGCCCGCCGAGGACCATTACGGCACCGTGCTGAGGGACGCCCTGTGCACGGACGACGCGGACCCCGCAGGCGTGTACTTCGGCAATCGCAACGGCGAGTTGTACGCGTCGGCGGACGACGGCGACAGCTGGCGGCAGCTCGCGTCCCATCTGCCGGACGTACTGTGCGTACGGGCGGCGGTGATCGCCTGAGCCGCGGCCCGTCCGTGGGGGAACGGCCGGGACCGGCACGGAGGATGGTCGCTTCCCGACGGACCGCGCCCTCTTCGTCGACCAGACGATCATTCCCGGTCGCCCTCGGGCCACGGGTTGATCGTCCGCGTGCGCACGGCAGTAGGGTGACGCCCGTGGCACCACGACCGTTGCATGAGATCGTCGAACCCGGCTGGGCGAAGGCCCTGGAACCGGTGGCCGGACGGATCGCCGAGATGGGCGACTTCCTGCGCGCTGAGATCGCCGCGGGGCGCACCTACCTCCCGGCGGGACCGAACGTCCTTCGGGCCTTTCAGCAGCCGTTCGACGACGTCCGCGTCCTGATCGTCGGTCAGGACCCCTATCCGACACCGGGACACGCGGTGGGGCTGTCGTTCTCCGTCGCTCCGGAGGTACGGCCACTGCCTGGCAGCCTGATCAACATCTTCCGGGAGCTCAACACCGACCTGGCACTGCCCCAGCCGTCCAGCGGCGATCTCACACCGTGGACCCAGCAGGGCGTGCTGTTGCTCAACAGGGCGCTCACCACGGCTCCTCGCCGTCCCGCGGCACACCGGGGCAAGGGCTGGGAGGAGGTCACCGAGCAGGCGATACGGGCACTCGCCGCACGTGGCACGCCGCTCGTGTCCATCCTGTGGGGCCGCGACGCCCGCAATCTGCGACCCTTGCTGGGTGATCTGCCGTCGGTCGAGTCCGCACACCCGTCCCCGATGTCGGCGGACCGGGGCTTCTTCGGCTCACGCCCGTTCAGCCGGGCCAACGACCTGCTGGTCAGGCAGGGCGCGCAGCCCGTGGACTGGCGCCTGCCGTGACGTCCTCGGGCCCGGTGGACGCCCCGGAGGCGGGCGCACACGGCCCGGTGCGGGAGGCTGTCCTCGCCGTGGACTCCGGAGGTTCCGGCCTGCGGGTGGCCCTCGCCCCGCGCGGTGGTCCGGCCTCGGCCGCGACGGCCCCGCTCACGTCCCGGGAGCCGGTGCGCACCGGTTCCCGAGGGATCGACGCCGGTCACCTTCTTGGGCAACTCCTGCCGATGGCACGGCGGTTGCAGGCCGACGCCGGGGGCCCTCAGCTCGGGGCCGTCGCGATCGGCGCGGCCGGTCTGGCGACCCTGGGCGACCATCTGCGCGCCGAGCTGCCCGCCGCCCTGGCCCGTGAGCTCGGCGTGCGCAGGGTCGCGCTGGTCGCGGATGCCGTCACCGCCTACGTGGGCGCGCTCGGCGCGCGGCCCGGGGCGGTGGTCGCGGCGGGGACCGGCCTGGTCGCACTGGGTACGGACCTCAAGCGCTGGCGCAGGGCCGACGGTTGGGGCCATCTGCTGGGCGACTGCGGCGGCGGCGCATGGATCGGCCGGGCCGGTCTGGAGGCGGCGCTGCGCACCCACGACGGACGGCCCGGTGGTTCGGCCCCGCTGCTGGCGCGGGCCGAGGCGGTGTTCGGCCCGGTCTCCGGGCTGCCCGGCCTGCTGTACCCGCGGGCGGACCGGCCCGCGGTGCTGGCCTCGTTCGCGCCCGAAGTGGCCGCCTGCGCCGCCGGCGACCCGGTGGCCGCCGGAATCCTGGGTGCCGCAGCCCGGCACATCGCCGAGTCCGCGGCCGCCGTGTGTCCCACTGCGGGCGAGCCCCGGGTCGCTCTCACCGGGGGGCTGTTCCAGATGGATGACCCCCTTCTCGCACCGCTGCGGAACGAGTTGGCGCGGCAGCTGCCACAGGCGCTCCCGGTCCCCGCCGAGGGCGGCCCACTGCACGGTGCCATGCGCATCGCGATTGCTCTCGCGAACAGCGCGCTCGAACTGCCGTACGACGACCGGTTGCTGTATGTCGTGACCGGCCAGGGCGGGTGACACCCTGTGCCGGGAGCGGGAAGCCGGCCCGATCACGAGACGGAGAAGTCGGATCGTACCGCTCGCTTCTCCTCCGTACGTAACTCATCAGACAAAACCGGACGGATACCGCTCACCTGCCCCCTCCCCGAACAGGGGAGCCCACGAAGCCAGTAGCATGCGGCGCCATGAGCTCCCCCACTGGGCCCGCATCCGGCCTGCCCGTACGAATGCCGCGACCCCGCCAGCCCGGCCGGCACCGCCGTCCGGAACCCCTGGCGGCTCCCGAAGGCGCGCCCGCGCTCGTCCTCGCGGTGCCGGGCACGCCCAGCGCCGCCACGCGCAGCCTGGCCGAGGAGGTCGTGAGCATCGCGCGTTCCGAGCTGCCCGGCCTGGACGCACGGATCGGCTACCTGGACGGGGGCGACTCCGAGTTCCCCACGCTGCAGTCCGTCCTGACGCGCACCGCCGAGGAGCGCACGGCACGCTACGAGCAGGCCGTCGCCGCCGGCGTGGAGGCGAAGGAGCCCGACGGGCCGGTCGCCGTGGTGGTGCCGCTGCTGGCCGGTCCGGACAGCGCGCTGCTGCGCCGGGTCCGCCAGGCAGTCATGGACAGTCGTGTCGCCGCCGATCTGACCGATGCCCTCGGCCCGCACCCGCTGCTCGCCGAGGCACTGCACGTACGCCTGTCCGAGGCCGGTCTGGCCCGCGCCGACCGCGCCCGCCTGTTCACAGTCGCGACGGCCGCGGACGGCATCATCCTTGCCTCCGTGGGTGGCGAGGAGGCCGTGCAGGCCGCCGGCATCACGGGCATGCTGCTGGCCGCGCGGCTCGCCGTGCCGGTGATGGCCGCGGCGCTGGACCAGGAGGGTTCGATCGCGGCCGTCGCCGAGCAGCTGCGCTCCTCGGGCTCGCAGCAACTGGCGCTCGCGCCGTACCTGATCGGCCCTGAGCTCGACCCGGGCCTGCTGGACGCGGCCGCCACGGAGGCCGGCTGCCCCGCCGCCGAGGCGCTCGGCCCGTACCCGGCGATCGGCAAGCTGGCGCTCGCCAAGTACACGACGGCGCTGGGCATCGCCCCGCCGCAGCCGCAGGGCGCCCCGGTCCGCTGAGCCTCGCCTGACCGCACTCGTACGACCAAGGGCCCGCTCCTCTTCCGGAGCGGGCCCTTCGCCTCGGACCCACGGCCGGCGACGGCTCCCGCGGGCCACCAGTTGGCGACGGCTCCCGCGGGCCGCCGGTCGGCAGCGGCTCCTGTGGCCCCGTCAGCCGAAGACGACACAGGACGCCGCGGGCGCCCGCACCGAGCCGCTCCGCCGTGGCGCCCCCGTCTGCGGATCCACCGCGAACCAGGTCACGTCGCCGGACCGCTCGTTGGCGACGTACAGGAACCCCTCCGACAGGGCGATGGCGCGCGGCCAGACGCCCCCGCACGGCTCCGTGGCCACCCGCCTCAACCCATCACCCTCCACCGCGAGCACAGACAGCACGTCCTGCCCGCGCGTCGCCGTCCAGACGAAGCCCCCGTCGGACGAGACGACGATCCCGGACGGGTAGGCGTCGCCTGCGTGCGGCTCCGGCAGCACGGGGGTCTCGGTCACCGGATCCAGGACGCAACTGTCGGAGTCCCAGCGGCAGACAGTGACGGTCGGGGCCAGTTCGTTGAGCACGTACGCGCGGTCCCCGTCCGGATGGAAGGCGAGGTGACGCGGCCCGGAACCCGGCCGCAGCGGGATCTCGCGGCGGAGCCGCACCACGCCGCCCTCCAACGCGCAGACGCGGACGGAATCGGTGCCGAGGTCGACGCTCACGACCCAGCGGCCGCTCGGGTCGGGCTGTATCTGATGCGCGTGCGGACCCCGCTGACGCGTCGGGAGCGGCCCGGAGCCCTCGTGCCGGAGCACGGCGGACACACCGTGCGCCAGGGTTCCGTCGCCGCTCAGGGGCACGGCGGTGACGCTGCCGGAGCCGTAGTTGGCGGTCAGGACATGCCCGGAGTGCACGCTCAGATGCGTGGGCCCGCTGCCGCCGACGGGAACGGGCGGACCGGCGAGTTCGGGCGTGTCGCCGTCGAGCCGGTACGCGGCGACCGCGCCGTCCTCCGTCTCGCTGACCGCGTACAGCATGTCGCCGGCCAGAGCCAGATACGACGGATCGGGCACCGCGTCCACGGCGTTCAGGACGGTCAGCGCACCGCTGTCCGCGTCCACGGCCGCCGTGAGGACGCCGCGCCCTCCCGCCGTCGTGAAGGAACCTATGTACGCCCGCCGCCTGCCGCCGTCCCCCACTGCCGTCCCCTCCCGCCGACGCCCTGCTGGACGACGGTAGCAGCAGGTCTAGACCAAGGCGCCTCGGCCCGGCCAGGCGCCGTTCGCGCCGGGGTCAGGCCCGGGCGGGTGACGAGTGGCGCAGCGGGGCGGCCAGGGCGACCAGGGCCCGTTCCAGGCCGTGGAGGTGGCTGAGGGCCTGCTCGGCGCCGGGGTGGTGGCCGGGGACGCCCGTCCGGAGCGTGAGGGCGCGTTCGGGGACCACGCCGAGCAACGCCTCGACCGCGACCTCGACGCGTCGGCACGCGGCCGTGAGGCGGGCGTCGTGCGAGGCGTCCGGGTCGGCGGTGACGGCGACGAGGCCGCGCGCCTGACGGGCGCACTCGTCGAGCAGGGCTAGCACCTCGCGTGCCCGCGCCTTGCGCGCCCGCAGCGGATTCAGTGGATGCACCAGGGGAGCGACCGCCATCCGGACGCGGCCCAGCAGCGCTTCGAGCTCTGCCGCCCGGGCGGCGGGGTCCGCCTCCGCGTCGCCCGCGAGCCGCCGGGCCGCGGCGGCGGTGCAGCCGTGCACGGCGTGCAGGGCCCGGCGCACCCACTGGTCGGTGACCGTGTGGGTGGTGATCGGCAGGACGAGCGCGACGGCGAGCGCGGCCCCCAGCGCCCCGACGCCCGTCTGAGCGAGGCGCAGGCCGAGCAGCCCGGGACGCAGGACGCCGAGGAGGCCGTACAGCAGGCCCGCCATGACGGTGACGAAGAACATCATCCAGCTGTACGACGGCGCCGCCGTGTAGAAGATGCCGAACACACAGACGGCCAGGAGCGCGGCCGTGGGTGCCGAAGCCCCGTGCAGCGGCACGGCTGTCAGCAGTCCGGCGACGATGCCGGTCACCGTGCCGAGAAGGCGCCGGAAGCCGCGTACGAGTGTCTCGCCGCGCGAGGCGGTGTTCACGAAGATCCACCAGACCGTGCCGACGGCCCAGTACCAGCGCTCGTGCGACAGCATCTGACCCGCGATCATGGCGAAGGCGCAGGCGGCGGTCGCCTGGCAGGCCTGGCGGGTGGCGGGCCGCGCGAGTCCCCGTCCGTCCAGCGGCGCGGGCGCGGCGGGCAGCGGCGTACGGCGCTCGACGCACCACATACCGAACCGCACCGCCGACGTGGCGGCCAGCGACAGGGCGACCGCCGCGCACAGCTCGGGAAGCCGATCCGGGACGGGGTGCAGGAACTGCGCGATGAAGAACGTCATGAACGCGAAGACGCCGAGCGCATGGCCCCGTGGCCCGAAGCGGCGGGCGTACACCCCGGCGAAGACCACGGCGAGCCAGGTGGTGTTCCGCGCCGCCGGCACGCCGTGCAGGGCGGTGGCGAGCGCGAGGACGGGCAGGCCGACGACGGGCAACAGTGCGGTGGTGACCGCCTGGCCGCGCACGGTCGGGTCGGCGACCGTGAACAGCGCGAGGAGCGCGGCGAGCCCGCCGGTGATCGAGGCGGGCAGCGACAGTCCGGCCGTCTCGCACACGGTCACGGCCAGGCCGATGCCGAGGACCGCACGCAACGAGATGCGCAGCCGGAACAGCCCCGGATCCGGAGCCGTGAACATCTTCTTCACCGTCGGAAGCCCGCCCCCACTAGATGTCAACCAGATGTCGTCGCAACGCCAGGACATGGGAATGGCGCCGCGGCACGGATTCCGGCTTCATCACCGTCCTGCGCTGCGCGGCGCCATTGATACGCATAAGGAAAGCATCAGTACGTCAGTGGCTCAAGCGGCTCACTCTGCACTGGGCCATTGGTACAGTCGAGGGGGATCCACTTGTGCGACAGGGAGGCCAACGGACCATGGCCGTGGACGAACTCGACACCCGCATCCTGCGGCTGCTGCTGGAGCAGCCGCGCACGAGCGTGCGCGAGTACGCGCGCATCCTGGGCATCGCCCGCGGCACTCTGCAGGCCCGGCTGGACCGGCTGGAGCGGGATGGAGTGATCACCGGCACGGGTCCCTCCCTGTCCCCCGCCGCGCTCGGCCACCCGGTGCTCGCGTTCGTCCACATCGAGGTCACCCAGGGGCATCTGGACGATGTGGGCGAGGCGCTGGCGGCCGTACCGGAGATCGTCGAGGCGTTCTCGATCACCGGGGGCGGCGACCTGATGACCCGGGTCGTGGCACGGGACAACGAGCACCTGGAGGACGTCATCCAGACGCTGATCAGCCTGCCCGGAGTCGTCCGCACCCGCACGGAGGTGGCGCTGCGGGAGCGCGTGCCCTACCGGTTGCTGCCGCTGGTGGAGTCGATCGGCCGCACGGCCGCGAACTGAGGCCCCGCGCGGGGCACCGCCCGCCGATCCCCCGCCGACCACCGCTTGGCATCCTGGAGCCCATGACCACTCCCGGCATCACCGCGGTCATCTTCGATCTCGACGGAACACTCGTGGACAGCGAGCCCAACCACTTCGAGGCGGGCCGGCAGCTCCTCGCCGAGCAGGGCGTCACCGACTACACCTGGGCGGATCACGAGCGGTACGTCGGCATCAGCACCCGCGAGACGCTGGCCCTGTTGAAGGAGCGCCATGGCCTGCGGGCGCCTTTGGAGGAGCTGCTCGCCGAGAAGAACCGCCGCTATCTCGACCTGGCCCGCGCCTCCACCAAGGTCTACCCGGAGATGCGCACGTTCGTGGAGCTGCTGGCCGCCGAGGGCGTCCCGATGGCCGTGGCGTCCGGCTCGTCGCCGGAGGCCATCGAGGCGATCCTGTCGGGCACGGGACTGGCGTCCTGGTTCACCACGGCCGTCTCGGCCGACGAGGTCGCCCACGGCAAGCCGGCCCCGGACGTCTTCCTGGAGGCCGCACGCCGCCTCGGCGCCTGCCCCGCCGACTGTGTGGTCCTGGAGGACGCCGCGCCGGGTGCCGCCGCCGCGCACGCCGCGGGAATGCGGTGCATCGCGATCCCGTACGTCGCCGCGCAGGCCGACGACCCCGCGTTCGCCACGGCGGGGCTGCTGGTGCGCGGCGGGCAGGCGGAGTTCACGGCGCGGGCGGCACACGACTGGCTGACGGCCCCGGCTGCGGCATCCTCGTAGTCCGCACCAAGGCTTGGTCCATGCCGTCGACCCGGGCAACACTGGCCGCCCACACACTGCGCTCGACGGCCGGCCACCGATCAGCCGACTGTCACCGAAGTCATGACCGAGTGCACCTAGGACCGGCGCCGGGGCTTGCCGCGTCGGGCGCCCTTGGGGCCGCCGGAACCGCTCCCTGGATTCCTGCTCGTCGACTTCCTCGCCGCGGGCTTCTGCCGTGCCGCGACCGCGTCGGGCTGCTTGCGCTGCGGCTGGGCCGCAGGCATGGCGGGCCCACGTGTGCTGTTGGCCGTCCGGCCGCGGACGATGCCGATGAAATGCTCGACCAGATCGGTGGTCGCATCCTCGGGCCAGGACAGCGCGACGCTCGACCGGAGAGCGTCCACGACCGGCCGGTAGGTCAGATCGCGGCGGTGGTACAGACGTGCCAGCGACTGGGGCACGAGGAGCAGGCCCACGCCCGCCGCCACGAGTTCGATGGCGTCCGCCGTCGTGGCCGGGCGCTGGAACGCGGGCTCCCCGGGCGGCTGTTCCCAGCCCAGGACGTCGTCGAGAGGGTGGAAGACGACCTCGTCGGAGAGGTCCTCGAGGGAGACCTCTTCCGCCGCCGTCACCAGATGGTCCTTGGGAACCACCACCACCGTCGTCTCGGTGTAGAGGGGGATCGCGCTGAAGACCGTACGGTCGACCGGCAGCCGCAGAATTCCCGCGTCCGCTTCGCCGCCGCGCAGCACGTCGGACGCTTCGGCGGCCGGCACCTGGACCAGGGTGAAGGGGACGTCGGGCAGGCGCTCGTTCCAGATCCGCACCCACTTCGCGGGCGTCACCCCGGGGACGTACGCGAGCCGGAACGAAGGGGGTACTTCCGAGCCTGTCACCCCGCCAGGTTACCCGGCGTGGTCGGCCGGCCCGCACACGGCCGATATTCTGGACACCATGAAGTCGCACCAGACCACCCAGACGATGAAGCCCGCCACCGCGGCGAAGAAGCTGGGTGTGTACCTCCCCGCCACCCCCGCCGAGTTCCAGGAGGGTGTCGTCTCGCGCGCCGAGCTGAACCAGCTCCAGGCGAATCCGCCCGAGTGGCTGCGGGAGCTGCGACACAACGGCCCGCACCCCCGCCCGGTGGTCGCGGCGAAGCTGGGCGTCTCCATCTCGGGCCTCTCCCGCGGCGGGATCACGGAGCCTTTGACCACCGAGCAGATCGAGGCGCTGAAGAACGACCGGCCCGAGTGGCTGGAGAAGGAGCGCGCCACCCAGGCAGAGGTCCGCAAGGAAGCGGCGCGCGTCAAGCAGAAGAACGCCGAGCGTGCCGAGCAGGCCGCCGACCAGGGCCGAGAGCAGCGCTCCTGACGTCCGCCGTCGGCGATGAGGAGCCCGCCCACGGGACTTCCGGGGCGGGGCCGTCACCTCGGCCCCGAAGGCGTCGCGCGCCGTTTCCGGGTTCAGCTCGCCCCGGAGCCGCCGCTGCCGAAGGAGCCGCTGGAGCCTGAGTTCCACCGGGGCCGTCGCTGATCCTCGCTGCGCTTGCTTCCCGAGGCGTGGATCTCGTGCGGAGTGAGGCGCTCGCTCTCGTCCTCGGCGCGCGGCATCTCGTTCGGCTCCCTCACCTCCCGGGACTCCATGACGGGGCCGGAGGGCGGCGGGGCCGGATGGTCGGAGCGCCGCGGGGGGCCCGGTTCCCGGCGGCGCACCTTGATGCCGAGCCGGACCGCCCACACCAGGGCACCCGCGATGACGAGACCGCCGATCAGGGCACCCAGCATGCCCCACGCGGCACTCGAAGCAGCCATGTCCACAGAGATCATCAGCATTTCCCCCAAGTACCCCTGTCGGGGAATGTGAACCACCCCCCGTCGGGCGTGGCGCAAGGGCGCCCACGGGACCTCGGCGATAGCGTCGCCGCAGACGGTCATGATCCGGACCTGCGGTCGCGCCGCGCCCGAGCCGGGGCGCGGGACCGCGCCGTGGCCCCTTCTTCACCCGAACGGTTTCCCTCGGCGCGACCGGGACACCCGCGATGCGCTCACGTGTCGTGCGGCCCGCGCCGTGGGCGCGACGCCCGGGGGCGAAGGCCCGTGGAGGAGGACGATGACGGAACTGTCGCAACGCCCCACCGCCGCCCGGCGGAAGACCACCCCCACGTCCTCTCTCGGCCGGGCGCTGCTGCGCTGGACCACGACGACCGACCACAAGGTGATCGGCCGTCTGTACATGGTCACGGCCTTCTGCTTCTTCCTCTTCGCCGGGCTGCTGGCCATGGGGATGCGGGCGGAGCTGGCCCGCCCCGGGCTGCAGTTCATGTCCAAGGACCTCTACAACCAGTTCTTCACGGTGCACGGCACGGTGATGATGCTGCTCTTCGCCACCCCCATGTTCGCCGGGTTCGCCAACGCGGTGATGCCGCTGCAGATCGGCGCGCCGGACGTGGCCTTCCCGCGGCTGAACGCCCTGTCGTACTGGATGTACCTCTTCGGCGGCCTGATGGTCGTCTCCGGCTTCCTGGTGCCCGGCGGCGCCGCCGCGTTCGGCTGGTTCGCCTACGCCCCGCTGAACAGCGCGTACCGCTCGCCCGGGGCCGGCGGCGACCTGTGGGCGATGGGGCTCGTCGTGACGGGTGTGTCGACGACACTCGGCGCGGTCAACTTCATCGCCACGATCATGTGCCTGCGCGCGCCCGGCATGACCATGTTCCGGATGCCGATGTTCACCTGGAACATCCTGTTCACCTCGATCCTGGTGCTGCCGGCGTTCCCCGTGCTCACGGCAGCGCTCCTGGCCCTGGAATCGGATCGGAAGTTCGGGTCACATGTGTTCGACGCGACGAACGGCGGCGCGATCCTGTGGCAGCACGTGTTCTGGTTCTTCGGCCATCCGGAGGTCTACATCGTCGCTCTGCCGTTCTTCGGGATCATCACGGAGATCATCCCGGTGTTCTCGCGCAAACCGTTGTTCGGCTACCTGCCGCTGATCGGGGCGACCATCGCGATCACGATGCTGTCCGCGGTGGTGTGGGCGCACCATATGTTCGCCACGGGTGCCGTGCTGCTGCCGTACTTCTCCCTGATGTCGTTCCTGATCGCGGTGCCCACCGGGATCAAGTTCTTCGCATGGATCGGCACGATGCACCGGGGGTCGCTGTCGTTCGAGACACCGATGCTGTGGGCGTTCGGGTTCCTGGTGTCGTTCCTGCTGGGTGGCTTGAGCGGCGTGCTCCTCGCCTCCCCGCCGCTCGACTTCCACGTCACCGACTCGTACTTCGTCGTGGCACACCTGCACTACGTGCTCTTCGGCACCGTGGTCTTCGCGATGTTCGCGGGCTTCTACTTCTGGTGGCCCAAGTTCACCGGCAGGATGCTGGACGAACGGCTGGGCAAGCTGCACTTCTGGCTGCTGTTCCCGGCCTTCCAGCTGACCTTCCTGGTGCAGCACTGGCTGGGCGCGGAGGGCATGCCCCGCCGGTACGCCGACTATCTGCCGGCGGACGGCTTCACGCTGCTCAACACCCTGTCATCCATCGGGGCGTTCCTGCTCGGTGTGTCCACGCTGCCGTTCCTGTACAACGTCTGGTACTCCGCCCGGCACGGCGAGCGGGTCATGGAGGACGACCCCTGGGGGTTCGGCCGCTCGCTCGAGTGGGCGACGTCCTGCCCGCCGCCGCGCCACAACTTCCTTGCCCTGCCCCGCGTACGGTCCGAGTCGCCCGCCTTCGACCTGCACCATCCCGAGGTCGTCCGGCAGGCGGTGGAGGAGGGACTGCAGTGAAGGTCGAGGCACTGCTCTTCGGTGGCGTCGCCGTGTTCTTCGGGGGCTCCGCGGCGCTGTACGGCTGGTGGTCGCGCGACCCCGCC
Organism: Streptomyces sp. TP-A0356; assembly: GCF_001417775.1. Lineage (GTDB taxonomy): Bacteria > Actinomycetota > Actinomycetes > Streptomycetales > Streptomycetaceae > Streptomyces. The sequence continues at coordinate 654,797 of NZ_BBZJ01000012.1, forward strand.
GGCACCGCGGTGCTGATCGTCGCGTTCGGGATGGCCGCGGTGGTCTCCTTCTTCTGCGCGGTGCAGTACCGGCGCCGGGGGATCCGTCCCCAGGACCGTCCCGACGCCGAAGTCGCCGACGCCACCGGGCCCCTGGAGTTCTTCCCGCCCCACAGCCCGTGGCCCGTGGTCACGGCGTTCGGCTTCGCCGTCGCCGCCACGGGAGTGGTCTACGGGCTGTGGCTGTTCATCCTCGGCGTCGGGGTGCTCGCGCGGGGAGTTCTCGGTCTGGTGTTCCAGTACGCGACTCGCGGGCGCTGATCGGCCTCCTGGGCGCTCCCGGCGGGAACCTGGTCACGGGCCGGTGGTCGCTCACATATCCGCCTTCCACGGTCTGGCGCACCTCCCCGGTCTCCTCCCCCTCGGACAGGCGTTCCCGCTCCGTCTCCTGCAGGGCGTGACACAGCGCCCGCGTGACGAGGAAGGCGACAACCGGCGCCACCACGAGGGCGATACGCAGGACCCACGTCAAGGTGTTCAGGGAGAACCGGAAGGTCTCCGCCACGATGTCGTTGCCGCCGGCCAGCAACAGGACGCCGTAGAAGGTGATGCCGGCGACACCGAGTCCGGTGCGCACGGGGCGTTCCCGCGGCCGGTCGCACAGGTGCTGTTCCTCGCGCCACTCGCCCGTCAGCCACTGTTCGACGAACGGGTACGCGTACAGGACGAGGAACAACAACGCCGGCAGGACGACCGCGGGCAGCAGGACGTTCCACATGATGGTGTGGCCGGCGACGACGGTCTCCCACGGTGGTACGAGCCGCAGCGCGCCCTCCAGGAAGCCGACGTACCAGTCGGGCTGAGAGCCGGTCGACACCAGGTCCGGCCGGTAGGGCCCGTAGGTCCACACCGGGTTGATCTGGGCGAGGGCACTGATCAGCGCCAGCACGCCGAAGACGGTGAGGGACAGGCCCATGGAGGACGCCGTGAACTGCGGGAACAGCGGCTTGCCGACGACGTTCCGGTTGGTCCTGCCCGGGCCCCGCCACTGGGTGTGCTTCAAGTAGAAGACCAGGATGAGGTGCACGGTGACCAGGGCGATCAGAGCCCCGGGCAGCAGCAGGATGTGCATGCCGTACAGGCGGGGGACGACGTCCTGGCCGGGGAACTCGGACCCGAACACGAACATGCTCACGTACGTCCCCACGACGGGCAGGGACAGCATGATGCCCTGTGCGATGCGCAACCCCGTGCCGGAGAGCAGGTCGTCGGGGAGCGAGTACCCCGCGAAGCCCTCGGCCAGAGCGATCATGAACAGCGTCACGCCGATGACCCAGTTGACCTCCCGCGGCCTGCGGAAGGCACCCGTGAAGAAGATACGGAGCAGGTGCACACCGATCGCGGCGACGAACACGAGTGCGGCCCAGTGGTGCATCTGCCGGACGAGAAGCCCGCCGCGCACGTCGAAGCTGATGTGCAGGGTCGAGTCGAAGGCCTCCGACATGAGGACACCGCGCAGCGGCACATACGGGCCCTGATAGGCGACCTCCCGCATCTCCGGCTTGAAGAAGAACGTCAGCCACACACCGGTCAGCAGGAGGACCACCAGGCTGTAGAGCGCGATCTCCCCGAGGAGGAACGACCAGTGCTCCGGGAAGGCCTTGCGCAGCAGCCGTCCGCCGCCGTCCAGGACCGGCAGCCGGCCGTCCAGCGCGTCGGCGAACCGCTCTCCGGGACGGCGGGCCTCGGAGGTCCGCGCCGGAGCCGGTGGCCTGGGCTCCTCACTCACCGTGCGTCCACGTCGTGGTCGGCCGGCCCCTCACACTGGTCCCGGTCCACGGACGTCCTCCTTCTGCCGCCTCTCACTCACCGCTCTCTGCCATGCCTTGCCCCGGGGCGGCCGGGCGACCGCGCCACCACCGTGAAACACTCGCGCGCCCCGGGCGGTGCACCCGTTCGGATGTGCACGGGTCCCGCCCCGTGGGCGCCCCGTCGTCAGGGGAAGAGCGCGATACCGAGGACGACCAGCAGGACGAGCACCGCGACGATCGCCACCGTCACCCAGGGCCCGCGGTGTTTCGCGGGTGCCTTGGGTGCCGTTCCCCGGGGCCGGTCCTCGGCAAGCGTCGGGTGCGCGGGGCGGTCGCGGGTGTAGAACTCTTCGTCGCGTGCGTGGTCGGCCATCAGAACTCCTCCGAGGTGTTCTTCTGTGCTTGCCGCGGGGCGAGTTCCCCGTTCGCGCCCGGAGATGCAGCCTCTTGCGCCGCTGCTTTCCGGACGCGCAGGGCGGTGTGCCCACCGCGCCAGGCCGCAAGGAGCCGGGCGCCGAGCCGGTCCTCCAGGAAGCCGGTGGCCCGGATGCCGAACTCGACGTCCGCCTCCAGGTCGGGTTCGCTCTCCAGCAGCCCGCCGACCACGTCGTGGCGTACCACCTGTTCGTGGACGGCGTCCGCCACCACGTGCTCGTCGTAGAAGCGCGCGGCCGCATCGCCCGCGCCCACCCGGCGCAGGGCCTCGGCCAGGCGGCGCGAGCCTGGGGAGGAGGTGACCTCAACGGCCGCGAAATGGCCCGTCAGCGCTCCGCGCAGGCTGCGGTGCAGACCGAACAGGGACATCAGGTTGACGGTGGCGAGCATCTCGGCGGGCGCGACGTCCAGATAGTGGCCGTAGGCCGTGGTGAGGCCCAGGTCCTCCATCAGGTCGGCGAAGAGGCCCGCGTGGATCTCCTCGGCCCGCCCCGCCCCGAACTCGTCGAACTCCACGGCCACCATGGCCGCCTTGGCCCTGCCGTGCAGCCGGGGGATCACCCAGGCGTGCGGATCGGCCTCCTTGAGGTGATAGAGGGACCGCAGCGCCGCGTACTCCCGCAGGTGGTCGTGGCGGCCCACGTTCCGCAGGAAGTGTGTGACGCCGGTGCCGTCGTCGCCGACCGGTTCGATCTGCAGTTCGTCCAGCGCTTCCAGCGCGCCGGACCCGACGGGGACGTCGTCACGCAGGGCCCTGAGGAAGCGGTCCTCGAGCGCGCGACGGAACGTGAGGAGGGCGGGGTCCCACTCCCGGTCGTCGCCGACCCCCTCGAAACCCTGGTAGTGGAGTTCGTACAGGACGTACAGGGCCAGCTGCAGGTCGTCACCGTAGGGATCGCTGTCGGTCAGCGAGGCGAGCGACAGCGGGCTGCCCCTCTCGCACAGCGCGCTGACCACACCGTGGGAGAGCGGCCCCCTGGCCGACGGCAGGGGCGGGCTGGACCGGCGTGGTTCGAGTCGGCTCGTCGTCACTCGGGGGTCTCCCTTCGTCCGGTGGGAGGTTCGGTACGGGGTTCGTCCGCCGCCTTGCCCCGGCGACGGTGGCTGGTGTCGCACCAGGGATAGGTGCGGCTGCGCCGGCAGGTGCAGATCGCGACGACGAACCGCCGGCTGACGACGGCCTCGCCGTCCGGGCCGATGACCTCCACCGGCCCCTCCACCAGCAGCGGACCGTCGCGGTCGGCACGGATGCGGCAGATCCGTTCACGCTCGTACGGCACGGACGACCACCAGCTCTTCCACCATGTCGTCGGTCGGCAGACCGCGCTGCCGCAGCCAGGCCAGCCGGGACCGCAGCACACGCCCGAAGGGCACCAGCGCGCGGTCCGTGACCGCGGCGCTGAGCCCGGCCTCGGACAGCCGGGCCAGAGTGTCCTCCACCCCGCACAGCGCGGAGTGCACCACCAGAAGGACACCGTGCGGGCGCAGGTGCGTGGCCGCGGCACCGCAGATACGGTCCAGCAGCAGCCGCCCGTCCCAGCCGGCGTCCCAGGCGCGCGCCGCGCCGCGGGCGGTTCCATGGCGCGGGGACGGCACGTACGGAGGGTTGCTGATCACCAGGTCGAAACGGTGTCCGGGTACGGCCGAGGTGAGGTCACCGCGGCGCACCCTGATGCTCTGGCCGCTGAGCAGCGCGTTCACCCGGGCCGCAAGCACCGCCCGCCGGGAGATGTCGACCGCGGTGACGCGCGCGCCCAGCCGCGCGGCCTCCAGCGCCAGGGCTCCGGTGCCGGTACCCAGGTCAAGGACGTCCGTCCCCGGGGTGACCTTCTCTCGGTGCAGGGCCCGGGTCAGGAGCCAGGTGTCGTACTGCGGCTCGTAGACGCCGGGCGGGGTCCACGCGGGGGACTCCGTGGGCGGACAGGGGCTTTCGACGGTCATCTGCTCCTCCGTGCGTGGACACACAGCTGCATCCACCTCGCCGCGGCGCTTCCTGCCGCGGCGAGGTGCGGATGCCATGTCTGCGCCCCCGAGTCCCCCGTTGCATGTGATCGACACGTGGGACCTCGGATCAAGCCGTCGATGCCGTCGAGCCGGGGCGCCCGCCGTCGACCCCGTCGGCGGGCGGCACCCCTCACTTCCGGCGCCCGGTGCACGACGGCTCCGGAGACCGCTGCCCGACGCCCCTGCCGCCGGTCAGACCGTCGGTGGCGGCGTGTCGCGCGCGGCCGCGGGGCGTCGCAGGTCCGTATCGGTGAGTGCTTCGAGTCCTCCCCGGGTGTCCAGGCGGTACAGCAGCACCAGCGCCGGCCCGACCACCACCGCGGCGACGACGGTCACCACGAGCAGCCAGCGCAAGGTCGTGGCGGCTCCCGCGGCCCCGGACACGGTGAGCGAGGTGGGCACCGGACAGGCGCGCTGGGCGACGCCCCGGGCGAGGACGACCGCGGCCACGCAGGCGACGGCGGCCACGCGCGCCCACCCGAACGCGGCCCGGTCGGTGCCGGTGACGACGCCCACGGCGAACCGCACGGCCATCACCGCCGACCAGCGCCGGGCGAGGAGCAGGGCGACCTGGTCGCCCCTGCAGTCCTCGGTGGTGCGACAGGGCAGACGCGGCGGACGGCGCTGCCGGGCCGCTCACGCTCACCCTCCGGTGGCGAAGCCCGGGAACAGCGTCATGCCGCCGTCCACGTAGAGCGTCGTGCCCACGACGTAGTCGAGCAGGTCGGAGGCCAGTACGGCGACCGCTCGCGCGACGTCCTCGGGATCGCCCACCCTGTGGTACGGGATGAGGTTCAACAGGTTCGCCTCGGCCTCCGGGGTCTCCCAGGCGCCGCGGTTGATCGGCGTTCTGATGGCGCCCGGCGCCACCGCGTTGACCCGGATCCTGTGCGGTGCCAGCTCCTGGGCCAGGGTCTGCATCAGCATCAGTACGCCGCCCTTGGATGCCGCGTAGTTCACATGGCCCGCCCAGGGGATGATCTGGTGGACCGAGCTCATGCAGATGATCTTCCCGGCGGCCGCCGACACCTCGGGGACCACTCCCCTGCGCAGGAACTCCTTGGTCGCCTCCCGCGCGCACAGGAACTGCCCGGTCAGATTGACGTCCAGGACCTTGTGCCACTGTTCGAGGGTCATATCGGTGATGGGGGCGTCCCGTTGCAGGCCTGCGTTGGCCACCAGGATGTCGATGGTGCCCAGTTCCTCCACCATCCGGGACACCATCCGCACGACCTGGTCCTCCTGGGAGACGTCCGCCTCGTGGGCCTAGGCGCGCACCCCGAAGCTCTCGATCTCCTGCACCACCTTCTCCGCGGAGTCGCGGTCGGCGACGTAGTTGACGACGACGTCCGCGCCCATCCGCCCCAGGCCGATGGCGGTGGCCTTGCCGATCCCGGAGTTGGCGCCGGTGACCAGCGCCTTCTGTCCTCTCAGCAGCGGGAAAGCGGTGATCTGCCGATCCTCGATCACACTCGTGCCCACGGTTGCCTCCCGTCGGTACTGCCCCGGAACACGGCCCGGGACCGTGAGGTCGTCCGGGCCGATCAGCCCTGACCACACCACCTGCCGCACCGCCGGGCGTGCCGCGAAACCCGTTTGTAGGCCGACCGGGACCTCATGTCAGACCAACGGCCCAGCCGCGACCGCCTCCCCGGCAGCGCCGCACGGCTCGCCGCGCGTGGAGGCTCCCGATGCCGCACATTGGAGACATGGATCGCTATCCGCCGATTGCCGATCACGGGCTGGTCGGCGATCTGCAGACCGCCGCCCTGGTCTCCGCGAAGGGCGTCGTGGACTGGTTCGCCGCTCCACGGTTCGACTCACCCAGTGTCTTCGCGTCGCTGCTGGACCACGACCGCGGCGGATACTTCCGGTTGGCGCCGGAGGGCGGGGACAGCGGGACCTGGCGGCAGCTCTACTATCCGGACACCGCCGTACTCGTGACCCGGTTCATGTCGCCCGACGGCGTGGGCGAGGTGGTCGACTGCATGCCCGTGCACCGATCCGCCCAGGCCGGCGACCGTCACACACTGATCCGGGTGGCGCGGACCGTGCGCGGCATGATCCGCTTCGCCCTGGAGTGCCGTCCCCGGTTCGACTACGCCCGCGCGGGCCATGACCTCGATCCGCGTCCGGAGGGTGCGGCCTTCCACGCCCCCGACATCACCGCCCATCTGCAGAGCACCTTCCCGCTCCGGCGCGACGGCCGAGACGCGACGGGCGAGGTGACGCTACGGGAGGGCCAGGTCGCCGCCGCGGTCTTCACCGTCTGCCGGCCGGGCGGGCCCGCGCCCCCACCGCCCACTGAGGAACAGGTCTCCGACGAGGTCTGGGGCACCATCGACTTCTGGCAGCGTTGGGTGCGTACCAGCCGCTATCGAGGACGGTGGCCGGGCATGGTGCACCGGTCGGCCATCACCTTGAAGCTGCTCACCTACGCCCCCACCGGTGCCCCGATCGCCGCGGCCACGATGGGACTGCCCGAACAGGTGGGCGGCGAGCGCAACTGGGACTACCGCTACACCTGGATCCGGGACGGTTCGCTGTCCGTCCGCGCCCTGCTCGACCTGGGCTTCGTCGAGGAGGCGACCGCCTTCACCCGCTGGCTGGGAGACCGGCTGCACGACCAGGCGGGGCCGCGCGGGGAGCCGCTCCAGATCATGTACCGGGTGGACGGGGACCCGGAGCTGAACGAGGAGGTCCTGGAACACTTCGAGGGCTATCGGGGCTCCTGCCCGGTCCGTGCCGGAAACGCCGCGGCCGACCAGCTGCAACTCGACATCTACGGCGAGGCGATGTACGCCCTGTCGGAGAACCACGCGGTCGGCATGCACATCGGCTACCACGGCTGGCAGGGGCTGAGCCGGACCCTGGACTGGCTCTGCGACGCCTGGGACCGCCCCGACGAGGGCATCTGGGAAACCCGCGGCGGCCGCAAGCACTTCACATACAGCCGCGTGATGTGCTGGACGGCGCTGGACCGCGGACTGCGCCTGGCGGAGGAATGGCGTCGTCCGGCCGACACGACGCGCTGGACGGCGGCCCGCGACGCAATCCTCGAACAGGTCATGGAACGCGGCTGGAGCAAGCAGGAACAGGCACTCGTCCAGCACTACGACGGTGAGGTCCTGGACGCCTCGCTGCTCCTGCTCCCGCGGCTCGGCTTCCTCGCCCCGCTGAGTCCGGGCTGGCTCACCACACTGCACGCCATCGACCGCAAACTGGTCTCCGACAGCCTCGTCCACCGCTACGACCCGGCCGCCTCGCCCGACGGCCTGAGCGGCTGCGAAGGCACCTTCAGTCTCTGCACCTTCCTCTACGTCGACGCGCTGGCCCGCGCGGGACAACTGCGCCTGGCGCGCTATGCGTTCGAGAAGATGCAGATGTACGCCAACCATGTGGGCCTGTTCGCCGAGGAGATCGGTTTCGGTGGCGAGCAACTGGGCAACTTCCCGCAGGCCTTCACCCATCTCGCGCTCATCATGGCCGCCGTCTCCCTCGACACCGCCCTAGATGAGGCCGTGGACCGGGCGCCGCGCCGGAGGGAGGACGAGGAGGCACTCCCATGGCGCATCGGGCGGGCATGACCGGTCCCCCTGGCTGAGCCGGGACGACTTGCGGGCGTTGTACCTGCACCTGCACACCGCGACCGGATCCGGCACGGCGGCCAGAGGGGCACCGGAGCGCATCACGCCGGACGAGGTGCGGGCGGCGGCGAGCGAAGTCCGCACAGGCCGCACCGTGTCGATGGCAGCGCCGGTGGACACCCGGCAGGTGCCGGACGCCCCCGACCCCGCCCGGCACCGGCTCACCGCTCCCCTCCCGATCGAAGAGGCCCGCGAAGCGGTGCACTTCACCCGGGACCGCTTCGCGATCAACGTGCACAGCGCCGTCGACAGCCACAAGAGGCAGTCCTGTGAGGTCGGCCCCGGCCCCCACCGTCCGCTCGCTCCGGGCCGGGCGCCGGTCCGACCGTCAGGCGGCCGCTATGGTGCCCCGCTCCTCCCCGGCCCGGTGAATCGGCGTCCGTGAACCGGTCAGCGGAACGCCCGTCCCTCCACGCCTGACCGCGACGATCTCCGCCGCGATCGACAGGGCGGTCTCCTCGGGCGTGCGGGCACCGAGGTCGAGCCCGATCGGTGACCTCAACCGGGCCAGCTCCCGCTCGCTCAGACCGGCTTCACGCAGTCGCCGGTTGCGGTCGTCGTGCGTGCGGCGCGAGCCCATCGCGCCGACGAACGCGACCGGCATCCGCAGGGCCGCCTTCAGCAGGGGTATGTCGAACTTGGCGTCGTGGGTGAGCACGCACAGGACCGTGCGCCCGTCGGTCGCGGTGCGCCGCAGATAGCGGTGCGGCCAGTCGACCACGATGTCGTCGGCCTCCGGGAAGCGGGCCCGCGTGGCGAAGACGGGGCGGGCGTCGCACACGGTCACGTGATAGCCGAGGAACTTGCCCACACGCACGAGCGCCGAGGCGAAGTCGATCGCGCCGAAGACGATCATGCGAGGCGGCGGCACCTTCGACTCGACGAACAGCGTGAGTCCGCCGGGGCAGTGCGAGCCGTCCTCCGAGAGTTCGACCGTGCCGGAGCGTCCGGTGTCCAGCATGGCCCGGGCGACGGCCGCCGCCGTCCGGTCCAGCTCCGAACGGCCGCCGAGACCGCCTTCGTACGCCCCGTCGGGGCCCACCAGCAGGGCATTGCCCAGGAGTTGGACCGGGCCTCGGGTGACCCTGGCGACGGCCGCGGCTTCCCCCCGGGCCGCGGCCGACAGCGCCGACCGCAACACCGTCCTGACGGGCGCCTGGGCAGCGACCGGCGTGACCATGACGTCGAGGACCCCGCCGCAGGTCAGCCCGACGGCGAAGGCGTCCTCGTCGCTGTAGCCGAACCGTTCGAGGACGGTCTCGCCGTCCTGGAGTGCCTGGACGCACAGGTCGTACACCGCTCCTTCCACGCACCCGCCGGAGACCGAGCCGATGGCCGTGCCTTCGCTGTCGACGGCGAGGGCGGCACCCGGGCCGCGGGGCGCGCTGCCGCCGACGGCCACCACGGTGGCGACGGCGAAGTCCCGGCCCTCCTCGGCCCAGCGGTTGAGCTCCTCGGCGATGTCAAGCATCCCGTGCTCCCGTGTCCGCGAGCAGGACGCGGTCGGGCCGGATGGGCAGGTTCCGGTGACGGACACCGGTGGCGTGCCAGACCGCGTTGGCGATCGCCGCCGAGGCGCCCACGATGCCGATCTCGCCGATGCCCTTGATCCCGACCGGGTCGTCCGGGTCCGGGTCGTCGACCCAGTCCGCCTCGATGAGCGGTACGTCGGCGTGTGTGGCGACGTGATAGCCCGCGAGGTCCGCGCCGACGTGGCCGCCCGAGGCCCGGTCCCGGACCGCCTCCTCGTGCAGGGCCATGGAGATGCCCCAGATCATGCCGCCGAGGAACTGGTTACGTGCGGTGAGCGGGTTGACGATCCGGCCCGCCGCGAACATCCCGAGCATGCGCCGTACGCGCACCTCGCCCGTGGTGGTGTCCACCGCGACCTCGGCGAACTGCGCGCCGAAGGAGTGCCGTTCCTTCTGGGCGAGGGCGCCGATGGCCGCGGTGGTGTCCGACCGTACGGTGATTCCCTCCGGAGGGATGTCCGCGCCCAGGGCGAGCCGCTCGCGCAGTTCGCCGGCCGCGGCCATCACGGCCCACGCCCAGGAACGGGTGCCCATCGAACCACCCGCGATCATCGCTGGCCCGAAGTCACTGTCCCCGATGCGCACCCGGACGCGGTCCGGGGTCACCTCCAGCGCGTCCGCGGCGACCAGGGTGAGCGCGGTCCGCGCCCCGGTTCCGATGTCCGCCGCGGCGATCCGGACGGTGAAGGTTCCGTCCGCCTGCGCCGTCACGACCGCCGTGGAGGGTCCGACTCCCACGCCGAAGGAGGCGGCCGCCGTGCCGGTGCCGAGCAGCCATCGCCCGTCGCGGCGCTGTCCGGGACGCGGGTCCCGCTCCGCCCAGCCGAACCTGCGGGCGCCCTCCCGGAAGCAGGCGCGCAAGTTGCGGCTGCTGAACGGCAGTCCGGAGACGGGGCCCTTCTCGGGCTCGTTGCGCAGGCGCAGCTCGATCGGGTCGATCCCGCACTTCTCGGCGAGTTCGTCCAGCGCGGCCTCGAGGGCGAACGAGCCGGGTGCCTCGCCCGGCGCGCGCATCCACGTCGGGGTCGGCACGTCCAGGCGCACGACGCGGTTGGCGGTGTGGTGGGCGTCGGCGTCGTACATCACCCGTGCGACTCCGGCGGCCGGTTCGATGAACTCGTGCACGGTCGAGGTGAGGCTCAGCGAGCGGTGTTCCAGCGCGCGCAGCCGCCCGTCGGCGTGGGCGCCGAGCCTGATGCGCTGCGTGGTGGGGCTGCGGTAGCCGACGAGCGAGAACATCTGGCGGCGGGTGAGGACCACGCGGACGGGGCGCTGGAGCACGGTCGCGGCCATCACCGCGGCCACCTGGTGCGCGCGGACACCCTTGCTGCCGAAGCCGCCACCGACGTGTTCGGACCGCACCCGCACCGAGGCCGGGTCGAGCGAGAACAGCTTCGCGAGTTCGCCCACGACCCAGGTGGCGCCCTGGTTGGAGTCGACGACTTCGAGTCGCCCACCGTCCCAGCGGGCCGTCGCCGCGTGCGGCTCCATCGGGTTGTGGTGCTCTTCCGGCGTGGTGTACTCGGCGTCCAGGACGACGGAGGACGCGGCGAGTTCCGCCTCCAGGTCCCCCTTCTCCGCCACCGCCGGCATGTGGCTGTCCAGCGGGTAGGCGTCCGGGTGTTCGCCGGAGAACGTGACGTCGTGCGGTTCCTCCTCGTAGTGCACCACGAGCGCCTCGGCGGCCTCCCGGGCCTGCTCGGAGGTCTCTGCGACGACGAGCGCCACCGGCCAGCCGAAGTGCGGCACGCGGTCGTGCTGGAAGACGGCGCAGGTCTGGTCCGGCGGGACTCCCAGCATGCCGACGAAGTCGGTCTCCACACGCGGGGCGTTGTGGTGGTGCAGGACGGTGAGAACGCCCGGCATCCCGAGGACGGGAGCGGTCTCCACCGAGCGGATGCGGCCGCGGGCGACGGTGGACAGCACCAGCCAGCCGTGGGCGAGTTCGGCGAAGGGGATCTCTCCCGCGTACCGAGCAGCTCCGGTGACCTTGTCCCGGCCCTCGACACGGGTGTGCGCGGTACCGACGGCACCCTTCGCCGCCGTGGTCCCGGTCGTGGCGGTGGTCATCGGGTGGCCTCCTCGGCGAGTTCGGTCAGCACGGCCACCACGAGGTTGCGCATCAGTGTCACCTTGTATCCGTTGTGGGGCAGCGGCTCGGCCGCCGCCAGTTCGGCGTCCGCGGCGGCGGCGAACGTCTCGCCGTCGGCCGGCGCCCCGGCCAGCACCCGTTCGGCCGCGCGGGCCCGCCACGGCCGGGACGCGACCGCGCCGAGGGCCAGGCGCACATCGCGTACGACGCCGTCGCGGACGTCGAGCGCGGCGGCGACCGAGCCGATCGCGAACGCGTACGAGGCACGCTCGCGCACCTTCCGGTAGCGCGAGAGGGCGGCGACCGGAGCGGGCGGCAGGGTGACGCCGGTGATCAACGCTCCCGACGGCAGGGCGGTCTCCAGGTGCGGGGTGTCGCCCACGGGCAGATAGAAGTCGGCGAGCGGCAACTCCCCCGGCCCGGTGGTCGTCTCGTACGAGACGACGGCGTCGAAGGCCGTCAGCGCCACGCCCATGTCCGAGGGGTGTACGGCCACGCAGTGGTCGGAGGCGCCGAGGATCGCGTGGTTGCGGTGCTCTCCCGCGATGGCGGGACAACCGCTGCCGGGGGCACGCTTGTTGCACGGCTTGGTCACGTCGGCGAAGTAGCCGCATCGGGTGCGCTGGAGCAGGTTCCCGCCGACCGTGGCCATGTTGCGCAGTTGCCCGGAGGCGCCGGCCAGCACCGCCTGGGTCAACGCCGGGTAGCGGCGGCGGACTTCGGGGTGGGCGGCGAGCTCGCTGTTGGTGACGGTCGCACCGATGCGCAGGCCGCCGTCCTTCGTCGACTCGATTCCGTCCAGGGGGAGTTCCCGTACGTCGACGAGACGGGCGGGCCGCTCGACGCCGGTCTTCATCAGGTCCACGAGATTGGTGCCGCCGCCGAGGAAGCGCGCGTCCGGATCGGCACCGAGCACTGCCAGCGCGCCGGCGACGTCGGACACCCTCTGATAGCCGAACTCCCTCATGCCGCCGCCTCCGTGGCCTCGGCCTCGATACCGGGCTTCGCCGCCGCCTCGCCCGCGGCCGCGCGGGCGACCGCCTGGACGATCGACACGTAGGCGCCGCAGCGGCACAGGTTGCCGCTCATCCGCTCACGGATCTCCTCGGCGGTCAGCGGAGGTGGCCCCGCTTCGGGCCGTATGTCGTCGGTGACCGCGCTCGGCCAGCCCGCCGCGTGTTCCTCGATCATCGCGACGGCCGAGCAGATCTGCCCCGGCGTGCAGTAGCCGCACTGGTAGCCGTCGAGGTCGAGGAAGGCCTGCTGCACGGGGTGCAGCCGCTCGCCCTCGGCCACGCCTTCGATGGTGGTGATCTCGCGCCCCTCGGCCGCCACCGCGAGTTGCAGGCAGGAGACGGCTCGGCGCCCGTCGAGCAGGACGGTGCAGGCACCGCACTGTCCCTGGTCGCAGCCCTTCTTGGTGCCGGTCAGATCGAGGCGCTCGCGCAGTGCGTCGAGCAGGGTGGTGCGGTGGTCGACGGACAGCGTGTACTTCTCGCCATTGATGTTCAGGGTGATGGCGCTGGACGTCGATGGGGCCATGATCAGCTTCTTTCGCGTAGCCGGAACGCGTCGAGGGGATCCGGCGGACAGACGATGCGGGAAACAGGGAGATGGCGCTGTACGTAGCGATGTCGCGTGGGATACATGCAGGATGCGAGGGAGCGGCGCCGGTGACGACGGTCACCGGTCGCCCGCGCCGACCGCATCCGCCGCTATGGTGGACCTGACCGGACAGCTGTCCGCTACTGGAAAACGTAACGGACAGCTGTCCGGTTAGCAAGGTCGGGTTTGCGCCATGAGCCCGCGAGGAGGACACGTGCAGGCGAAGAAGGACCCGCCTCAGCGCTCGGACGCGCAACGGAATCGCGAGCGCATTCTGGAAGTCGCACTGGCCGAGCTGACGCGCTCCGCGGACGCCCCGCTGAGCTTGATCGCCAAGAAGGCGGGCGTCGGACAGGGGACGTTCTATCGCAACTTCCCCAACCGTGAGGCGCTCGTCCTGGAGGTCTACCGCCACGAGGTGCAGCAGGTGGCCGACAGCGCGGCCCAGCTGCTGCGGAGCCGGGAACCCGACCGCGCCCTGCGCCAATGGATGGACCACCTCGCGCAGTTCGCCATCGCCAAGGTCGGCCTGGCGGACGCGATCCGTCAGGCCACGAGCACACCGGGAAGCCCGGCGAAACCGGGCCACGGCCCGGTGACCTCCGCGGCCGAACGCCTGCTCCGCGCCGGCGAGGAGGCCGGCACCATCCGTCCGGGAGTGACCGCGGACGACTTCTTCCTCGCCATAGCCGGCCTCTGGCAGATCGAACCCGGTGAGGAGTGGCAGGCCCGCACCAACCGGCTCCTGGACCTCGTCATGGACGGGCTGCGCTCGGGCGCGCCCGGCGGTGAGCGCCACCCGGGCCACGCCGGAGATCAGGACTGACACCGGTCCGCACGCCCACGGCGCAGGGCGCCCCGTTCATACGACCTGACGCCGAACTACCCGCGCCGCCCGACGGGCAGGCGCCGAGGCACACTCAGCGCCTTGGGCTTCGACGCCCGCCGTAGCCCAGGACAGCTTCGGAGGCATGCCCGGACCGGCGGGCCGACCGGGAACGAATCGATGCGCACCACCCGGATCCCGCACTCAGGTGGGAATCTGTCACAGCCGGAGCACATATCCGCGCCCCGGGAGTTAGGGTTGGTGCACCCGGCAGATGGTGCTGAAGCCTTCGGAGCACGGGTGCCGAGCGCGCCCGGCCACCCGTCGCGTCCCCGAAACCAAGGTGCTATGCCCGCTGAGAACTCCCCTGCCGTCGGCAACCTCGACGATGACGACTACCCGGCCTACACCATGGGGCGAGCCGCCGACATTCTCGTCACCACCCCTGCCTTCCTCCGAGCCATCGGCGAGGCGGAGCTGATCACCCCTCTGCGTTCGGAGGGCGGCCACCGCCGCTACTCCCGCCGCCAGTTGCGCATTGCCGGCCGCGCCCGCGAACTCGTCGACCAGGGCACCCCCATCGAAGCCGCGTGCCGCATCATCCTCCTCGAGGACCAACTCGACGAGGCCCTCCGCCTGAACGAGGAGATGCGGAGGAAGCTGGACGACCGCGGCGCGAATATCTAGCGCCGCCGATGTAGAAACGCACACTCCGGCAGGATGAGCATTCCGGAGCGCATGGGGTTTTCGACCGACCTGTGTTAGCCTCTCACCAGTTGCAGTTTTGGTTACCAGAGACTTGTTTCTTTGCGGAGCTTTCCGGGGTCTTTCCGGAGGGGTGATCATCGCGGCGACTCGGGGTCCGCAAAGTGCGGATTCCGGCACTGCCCCAAAGGGAGATTCAATATGGCATCTGGCACCGTGAAGTGGTTCAACGCGGAAAAGGGCTTCGGCTTCATCGAGCAGGACGGCGGCGGCGCTGACGTGTTCGCCCACTACTCGAACATCGCCGCCTCCGGCTTCCGCGAGCTTCAGGAAGGCCAGAAGGTTACCTTCGACGTCACGCAGGGCCAGAAGGGTCCGCAGGCCGAGAATATCGTTCCCGCCTGACGCTGACGCGAACCATGTGGCTGGGGCCCGCACTCCTGGGGTGCGGGCCCCAGTCCGTTGTCTTCCTGCACTACTGAGCAGGCCCGACTCTTTCGCATTATCTTCGGCTCATTCTTGTGAATCCTCGTGCGGCTCTCACACCGCCGTTCCTCGTGCGGCTCTCCACCGCCGGGAGGAATTCCTCGATACGTGCCGCATCGAGGAAGGTTCGCCCCATGCACCGCGCCCGCCGCACCGGCAACAACCCCGCCCGCTCCGGCGCGGACAGAACCTCCACGGGCTCCGCTCGGGGCAGTCGCTTCCGTCCTCAGGAGACTCGCCGCCAAGGCACGCGTCCGGCCGCCGGGCGGAAGAGTGGCCAAGGAGCGCGGCCCGCCGCGCATCGCGGGGAGTTCGCCCTGCCGACCACCCTCACCGAAGCGCTGCCGGCCGTCGAGTCGTTCGCCGACCTCGACATGCCCGGGCGTCTGCTGACCGCGCTTCGCTCCCAAGGCGTGACCGTGCCCTTCCCGATCCAGGCGGCGACGCTGCCGAACGCGCTGGCCGGCCGCGACGTCCTGGGCCGCGGGCGCACGGGTTCGGGCAAGACGCTCGCCTTCGGCCTGCCCCTGCTGGCCCGTCTCGACGGGCAGCGGGCCGAACCCCGGCAGCCGCTCGCCCTCGTCCTCGTACCCACCCGGGAACTGGCCCAGCAAGTCACCACCGCGCTCGCGCCCTACGCCCGGGCCCTGCGCCTGCGGCTCGCCACGGTGGTGGGTGGTGTGTCGATCGGCGGGCAGGCGCGCGCTCTGCGCGACGGTGCCGAGGTCGTCGTCGCGACACCCGGCCGTCTCAAGGACCTCATCGACCGGGGCGACTGCCGACTGGATCGCATCGGCGTCACCGTCCTGGACGAAGCCGATCAGATGGCCGACATGGGCTTCATGCCGCAAGTGACCGCGCTGCTCGACCAGGTGAGGCCCGGAGGCCAGCGTCTGCTGTTCTCGGCCACGTTGGACCGCAACGTCGACCTCCTCGTACGCCGCTACCTCCACGACCCCGTGGTGCATTCGGTCGACCCGGCAGCGGACGCCGTCACCACCATGGAGCACCACCTGCTGCACGTGCACGACGCCGACAAGCACGCCACCGCCACCGAGATCGCCGCCCGTGACGGTCGAGTGATCATGTTCCTGGACACCAAGCACGCGGTGGACCGGCTGGCCAAGCATCTGCTGGCCGTCGGTGTGCGCGCCTCGGCCCTGCACGGGGGCAAGTCCCAGCCTCAGCGCACGCGGACGCTCGCCCGGTTCAGGGAAGGCCACATCACGGTCCTGGTGGCCACCAACGTCGCGGCCCGCGGTATTCACGTCGACAACCTCGACCTCGTCGTGAACGTCGACCCTCCCGGCGACCACAAGGACTACCTGCACCGCGGCGGCCGTACCGCCCGCGCCGGTGAGTCCGGCACCGTCGTCACCCTCGTTCTGCCGCACCAGCGTCGCGCGGTGGACCGCCTGATGGCCGACGCCGGCATCACCCCGCGGACCTCACGGGTCCGCCCGGGCGAAGCCGAGCTGAACCGCATCACCGGCGCCCGGACACCCTCCGGTGTACCCGTCACCGTCACCGCGCCGGTCGTCGAACGTCCCCGGCACACCGGATCCTCCGGCCGCGGTCGAGGCGGACGGAGCCGCCGTCCTTCCTAGGCCCTTCTGACGGATCTCCGCGGCCCAGCGGTTCGGGCGAACGTCCGCTCGTCATGCCTGCCTTCATCGAACCCCATCGAAGAGGAGAAGCCCTTGACGCCCATTCCGCCCCTGTGCCACCACACCGACGGCACCGGCCTGACCGCCCGTGACGCGATGCACGCTCCCGGACCGCAGGTCGACGACCACATGGCGGTCGACGTGGCGCTGTCCGTTCTCATCGGCGCCCGTGTCGCGCACCTGCTCGTGCGGGACGAGGACGGACGGTGCACCGGCCTGGTCACCCGGTCTCAGCTCACCGCCCACCGCGGGGGCTCGTGGTACAGCGACCGGACACGGCTGCGGGACATCCCACTGGACCGGGGACCGTTCACTTCCTCCGCGGCGGTCCTCAGCGACGCCGAGGCCGCCATGCGGGTCCGGACGCTGGACGTGTCCCCCGTGGTCGACGAGCAGGGCTACGCCCTGGGCGTTCTCGCTCTCACGCCCTGACCGCCTTCGTGCGGTAGGCCTCTCCGCTTCTCCCCACAACCCCTGTTGAGGCATCATGCGCTGTGTCATCGCACGTTTCCCCTTCGACCTGATCAAGAGCGAGGTCGAGCAGTCGATGGAGGGCGTCAGGCCCGAACCCGTCATCGGAGTGTCCGTGACCATCGGCCGCCGCACCTACCCCGTCAAGCAGGTCGGGGAAGTGATCACCAAGCAGGACCGCCGCGACTTCACCGTGGGCGAGATGCGCAGGGCGCTGACCCGGCTCGGCTTCACCTGCCACAACGCTCCCGCGGGCACGCCGACATGGGATGTACGAGCCGACCACGGTCCGCAGAGCTCGTAACCCCTCGTTTCCTCCTCTGCGGTGCCACCCCGCTGGGCTAGGCTCCGCAGGCATGTCACACCCTGATGATCTGCTCGTCGAAGTCGCCGCGATGGTGGAGTCGGAGCAAAGCAGTCGGATGTCGTTGACCGTGGTGGTGCCCGGGGCCGTCATCACGGGACGGCTGGCCCCCGAAGTCATGTGGAAGCAGCGCGTGGCAGAAGTCCTGCGGGACTCCGAGCATCTGCGCCGCTTCTCGGCCGCCTTCACCACATCCGACGGCGGCGGCGACTCGCCGATGCCCGCGGGCCGGCCCACGCACCTCCACTTCCACGTCGCCCGGATCCTCCAGGGCAGCTTCGGCATTCCCGACACGGGCGGCATGTACCGCGTCGCTCTCAAGGATGTGAGCGCCTGGAGCGTCGGGGACATCGGCTACTCGGATCAGTGAGCCGAAGTTGTGGCTGTGTCGTTCGCGGGTTCAGGTGCGCGCGGCTCCGCCGCGACAATGCCTTTCGCCTGCGGTCGGACGTACGCTGGCTTCACCGAGAGCATTTCGCGCAGCGCGACCACGGCGGTGCCGTTCCCGGCGAACCATGAAAACGGGCAGCCGAAGACCGCCCGGGACCGGATCGCATGATGGACGTCGGAAGAGTGTCCGCCGAGGGCCCGTCACCCGGTCGAGCACACACCTACCGGATGCCTTTGCCCCGCCTGGCCCTCACGCGAGACGTGAGCCACGGCCCGCTGGACGGAGCCTGGTGGCCACGCTGTGACGCGCTGGAACTGGAGCTGCCCGCGCTCGTCGGCTCGCTGGACCCGGGCTTCGGCACCGTCACCCGTGTCACCGTGGACACCGCCGCCTGGCCCGACGCCCCGCGTACGGTCATGACGCCCGACCACGTGATCGAGGTGGTCCTGACGGACGTCGATACCGAGGCGCATGCCATCACCCTGGACTGCGGCACCGTGGGGCGCTGGGAGCTGTTGGTCATCCCGCCGGACGAGCCTGGCGGAGCGGCCACCCGAATGCTTGCCGCAGCCGCCGATCCCGGGAACCCGCTCACCGCCCCGCAGATGCTGGCTCTCGCCGAGACCGACCTGGACAGGGAAGCCACCTGGGAGTCGGAAGGAGGGTCCGGAATCGTCTGAGATGCCTGGCAGGGACAGGCGACCCCATGGTGGTCCATGACCGCCGTGGCACTAGGCGACCTCATGGTGGTCCATGCCGCCGTGGCACGCGTCGGCTGGTCAGCCCTGCCAACGGGGCATGCCACGGCGCCGGCCGGTCGACGGCGGGTCCGGCCGACGGGGTCCGTCAGTTCGCCGGCCCCCGCCCGCTTCCGGTGTCGATGAGGATCTGTTCCGCCTGGGTGATGTTGTCGGCACGGACGGCCTGGGCCATGGCGGCGTGTGCGGCCTCGGGCTTCGCGTTCGGTGGAACCACCAGCAGCGAGAAGAGGTCCCCGTCACCTCGGGTGATCAGGACCGTGTCGTCACCGACCGGGAAGGAGTCGATGTGCACCACGCGGTCATCGACGACCATGCGTGTGGGGAGCGCTTCCCACGCCCCGGCGTCCAGCCCGACGCGGGTGACGGGGCCGAGGTGCTCGGTGAGGGCGCTCAGCAGAGCGGGCAGTTCGGCGCCGAGGTCACGCGACCGCGGCCACCACGCACCGTCGAGAACGCCCTCACGCGACTCCGTCGTCTCCAGCCTCAGCAGCGCGCACCCTGGCCGCACGGCCTGATGAACGCCACTGGGCAGATGCGGGGATCCAGACTGTGTGTCCGAACCGGTCATGAGGGGGACCGCCCGTCTTCGAAGTTCGATGCGAACCCGGGATTCGCTCGTACCACGCTACTCCGCGTGCACCGAGTGCCGACCCCTCCGGCACCACCATGATCCCGGTGCCCGGTTCGAGGGGCAGGGACCACACACGCGGGCATACGCTTCAGGGAAGGGGCGAGCGTGGAAGCGCGGCGTGCACCCCTGACCTCGGACGTTCCAAGCGGCGGCCGCGCACGTCCTCAGCATCGCCCGCAGGAGGTACGACGCCATGGATGACGAGCCATTGCCCTCCGGCGGCCACGCCGACGTCCGCATCGTCGCAGCGACGCCGGATGTCGCGCGTCGTGTCGCCCAGGTGCTGCGGTGCTGCTTCGCGTCGACCGAGCAGCGCAGCTACCCGGCCGGCCGCGGAGGGGCGACCCGGCTCTATCTCACCATCGACACCACGCACGCCGCGCAGCCCGCGCGGTCCTGGCTGGCATCCACCGAACCGTCCTTCGACGACCACGATCCCGCGGACGAGGGGTGACCGGACAGTGATCAGCCGCGCCGCCCGTCCATCCCCTCAGTGCCCGCACCGGCGGCCACGAGCCCGAGAGCGAAAGCCATGACGACACTCCGTGAACGCAAGACCTATCGGAAAGCGGTTCTCCGATCTCTGTACGGAGGCGTCGAACGCAACCGGCCCGAGGTCAGCGGAGCGACGCTCCGCGACGAACTGGACATGCCCGACGACGACCTCTCCGCGGCCTGCGCCTATCTGGCCGGCGAGGGTCTGATCACCGTCGACTGGACGTCCCACAAGACCCCCGCCACCGTCTCGCTGACACATGAGGGCATCCGCTTCATGGAGGAAGAAGAAGAATCGGATGCACCCCCTCAGGGTGACTAGGCGCCCAGTCGTCTCCCACTGGACCTCCCGGGAGACGACGGGGAGCCGACCCGCTCGCCGAGCCGGTCCTCCCCACCCCGTGCCAGACCCTCGGAGCCTCGCCTCTGACCTGGGCCAGCGCCAGCCGCGCTGACGGGCCAAGGAGTATTCGGTGCGACCGGAATTCGGCGCCGCAGTTCCGTCACATGCATCAGCCAAGGAAGCTCAGCCGCACCTGACGGTTGGGATTGTCCTTGTTCGTGTCCACCAGGCACACCGACTGCCACGTCCCGAGCTCCAGCCGGCCACCGATCACCGGCAGGGTGGCGTGCGGCGGCACGAAGGCGGGAAGGACGTGGTCGCGACCGTGGCCCGGGCTCCCGTGACGGTGCTGCCAGCGGTCGTCGGCGGGGAGCAGTGTGTGGAGCACGGCGAGGAGGTCGTCGTCGCTGCCGGCACCCGTTTCGATGACCGCCACTCCGGCGGTGGCGTGCGGAACGAAGACGTTCAGAAGGCCGTCGCGGCCATGAGACACCTCGCGGACGAAGGCCTCACACTCCTGGGTGAGATCGGCGACCGTCTCCGCGGAACCGGTGGCGATGTGGAGGATTCGGGTGCTGAAGGCATCGGACATGTCTCCATACTCACCCAGGCGACCGTCTTCACACCTGACCGGCCATCCGCTCGGTGATACCGAGGGTCCACTGCGCGAGACACCGTTGACCTGGCATGGCCCATCTGGCTACTTTCACCGGCATGTTGCGTTCAGCCCTGCTCACCACGCGCGGTCACATCGACCTGCTGCGGGTGGCCTCCGCCGCGTGTCGCCGCGGCCGCTGACGCCCTTCTCCCACCTTCGCCCGCCCCACCCGCACGTCCGAGTCCACTCTGACGCGGCGGCGCCGAGGCGTGCCCCCTCCGGCCGCTCTCCTCCCGTGGAGCACTCATGAGCATCAGCCATGCGCCACCCGACTCCCCCAAAGACGACATTTCGGTTATATCCAAGAGCGAGCAGGCTCCGCCCGAGCTCGAACCCCTCGTTCCCGCCTCCGCCCGCCGCACCGTCGTGCCTCGCTGGCTGCGCCGCACCTCCGGCCCGCTTCTGCTGCTCGCCCTGTGGCAACTCCTCAGCAGCACCGGGGTGTTGACCACCGATGTCCTGGCTTCACCCGGCCGGATCGCGCAGGTCACGAGCGACCTCGTCGGCAGCGGCTCCCTGCCGTCCGCGATGGCCACCTCACTGCAACGGGTCGCCCTCGGTCTGCTGTTCGGCACTCTCATCGGCACCGGACTCGCCCTCGTCTCCGGGCTGTTCCGCGTCGGTGAGGACCTCGTGGACGCTCCCGTCCAGATGCTCAGAACAGTCCCGTTCGTGGGCCTGATCCCGCTGTTCATCATCTGGTTCGGCATCGGCGAGGCCCCCAAGGTCGCGATCATCACCCTGGGTGTGACGTTTCCGCTCTACCTCAATGTCTACGCCGGCATCCGCGGCGTGGACGCCCAGCTGATCGAGGCCGGGGAGTCCCTCGGGCTCTCGCGCCGGGGGCTGGTCCGGCATGTCGTCCTGCCGGGCGCGATGCCCGGCGCCATGACCGGTCTGCGCTACTCCCTGGGCATCGCCTGGCTCGCGCTCGTGTTCGCCGAGCAGGTCAACGCGGACGCCGGGATCGGCTTCCTCATGGTGCAGGCACGCGACTTCCTGCAGACCGATGTGATCGTGGTCTGCCTGATCGTCTACGCCTTCCTCGGTCTGCTCGCCGACTTCATCGTCCGCTCCCTCGAAAGGCTGCTGCTGCAATGGCGACCGACGTTCACCGGCCGGTGAGCCCCCAGGCGTCCCGGGCATCGCAGGCGGTTCATGTCCAGGGGCTGAGCCGCTCCTTCGACGGCCGCGCCGTCATCGACGACCTGCGACTCGACGTCCGGCCGGGTGAGTTCGTGGCCCTGCTCGGCCGCAGCGGCTGCGGCAAGTCCACGCTGCTGCGCATCCTCGCCGGCCTCGACCGCGACATCGAGGGAACCGTCCTCGTGCCGCGCCGCAAGGCGGTCGCCTTCCAGGCGCCCCGGTTGATGCCGTGGAAGAAGGTGTGGCGCAACGTACTGCTCGGCCTTCCCGGCAAGCCCCAGCGGGCCCTCGCCGAACGGGCCCTGGAAGAGGTCGGGCTCGGCCACCGCTCCGACGCCTGGCCCAAGACCCTCTCCGGCGGCGAGGCCCAGCGCGCCTCCCTGGCCCGTGCCCTGGTGCGTGAGCCCGACCTGCTGCTGCTCGACGAGCCGTTCGGCGCGCTCGACGCGCTCACCCGCATCAAGGCCCAGCGCCTGGTGGGCGAACTCTGGCAACGCCGCGGCTGTGCCGTGCTGTTGGTCACGCATGACGTCGAGGAGGCCGTGCTGCTCGCCGATCGCGTCCTGGTGATGGACGGTGGCGTCATCGCGCACGAACAGGACATCGACCTCCACCGCCCGCGCGACATCGCCGATCCCCGGTTCGCCGAACTGCGCGCCGGGCTGCTGGAACGACTCGGCGTCGACACCGCCGCCGAAGCCGCCTGACGCTCCCCGCAACCCCCCGAATCCCCACGCAACGAACGGATCCGCCATGCGACGACGCCTCGTCCCCGCCGCGCTGCTCCTCCCCTTCGCCCTCCTGCTCACCGCCTGCGGCGGGAACTCGGCCGCCGAGACCTCGACGGGCGGGCGCACCGACGGCAAGGGCTCACTCACGCTCGACGTCGGTGACCAGAAGGGTGGTTCGGAAGCGGTCCTGCGGGCCGCCGGTGAGCTCGAGAACCTCGACTACAAGATCAAGTGGTCCACCTTCACCTCTGGTCCGCCACTGCTGGAGGCGATCAACGCCCAGGCCGTCGACATCGGTGGCGTCGGCAACACCCCGCCGGTCTTCGCGGCAGGAGCCGGTTCGAAGATCACGGTGGTGGCGGCCTGGCACGGCACGTCCAAGGGCGACGCCCTCCTCGTGCCGAACGGCTCGAAGCTCACCGGGCCCGAACAGCTCAAGGGCAGGTCCGTCGCCGTCGCGCAGGGCTCGTCCGCGCACTACCAACTCGTCGCCTCGCTCGCGAAGGCCGGGCTCAAGCTGAGCGACGTGAAGGTCGAGTATCTGCAGCCGGCGGACGCGCTGGCCGCGTTCACCAGCGGAAAGGTGGACGCCTGGGCGGTGTGGGACCCGTACACCTCGCAGATCCTGCAGGCCAAGCAGGGCCGGATCCTCACCACCGGCGAGGGCGTGACCAACGGTCTCTCCTTCCAGGTGGCCGCACCGAGCGCCCTGAAGGACAGGAACAAGGCCGGGGCCATCAAGGACTACCTGGGGCGACTGCGCCGCGCCCAGGACTGGGTCCACTCACACCCCGAGGCGTGGGCCAAGGTGTGGGCGAAGGACACCGGTCTGCCGTATGAGGTAGCGCTGGCCTCGGTGAAGCGCACCAACGCCTCCCGGGTCCCGGTGGCGGTGGACAAGCCGCTGATCGCCTCCGAGCAGCAGATCGCGGACACCTTCACCGGCCTGAAGCTCATCCCGCGCAAGGTGACCTTCGGGGACTTCGTGGACACCGAGTTCAACGGCGGCCTGCCACCGTCCACGTCGGCACCCCGCGCCTCCAGGGAACTGCTCGACCGGCGGTGACTCGGCCGAGCAGCGGCGCTCGACGCCGCGGGCGCTGACCGTTCGGGAAGATCCACGGCCCCGGTGCGGTTGGTGGAGGCGTGAACAACACCGGGGTACGCGAAGTCGACGTGGTCGTCGTGGGCGCTGGTCAGGCCGGACTGTCCAGCGCCTATCACCTGCGGCGCACGGGTTTCGAGCCGGACCGCGACTTCGTGGTCCTCGACCACTCCCCCGGTCCGGGCGGGGCCTGGCAGTTCCGCTGGCCGTCTCTGACGTACGGCAAGGTGCACGGGATGCACGCGCTGCCGGGCATGGAGCTGACGGACGCGGACCCGGCACGCCCGTCGTCCGAGGTCATCGTCGAGTACTTCGACACCTACGAGCGCACCTTCGCGCTGCGCGTACGACGGCCGGTCGACGTCCGGACCGTGCACGAGGGTGCGGACGGGCGGCTGCTGGTCGAGACGTCGGCCGGGACATGGTCGACGCGGACGCTGATCAACGCCACGGGCACCTGGGACCGGCCCTTCTGGCCCCGCTACCCCGGCCAGAAGGACTTCCGGGGACGGCAGTTGCACACGGCCCAGTACCCCGGCCCCGAGGAATTCGCCGGACAACGGGTGGTCGTCGTCGGTGGCGGCGCCTCCGGCACCCAGCATCTGATGGAGATCGCCCCGTACGCCGCCGCGACCACCTGGGTGACCCGGCGTCCGCCGGTGTTCCGCGAGGGTCCGTTCACCGAGGAGGTGGGGCGGTCGGCCGTGACGCTCGTGGAGGAGCGGGTGCGGCAGGGGCTGCCGCCGAGGAGCGTGGTGTCCGTGACCGGGCTGCCGCTCAACGACGCGGTCCGCCGGGCGATCGCGGACGGAGTCCTGGACCGGCAGCCGATGTTCGACCGGATCGTGCCGGACGGCGTGGAGTGGGACGACGGGCGGCACGTCGACGCCGACGTGATCCTGTGGGCGACGGGCTTCCGCGCCGCGATCGACCATCTGGCTCCGCTGCGGCTGCGCGCGCCGGGCGGCGGCATTCGGATCGAGGGCACGCGGGTGGTCTCCGACCCACGGATCCACCTGGTCGGATACGGCCCGTCGGCCAGCACGATCGGCGCCAACCGGGCGGGCCGCGCGGCCGTACGGGACATCAGGCGGCTGCTCGCGGGAGAATCGGCCGCCGTCGCATGATGTGGGCTCCGGTCGCCGTCGCATGAGGTGGCGCTCCGGTCCTCGCCACGGCCCGTGCGAGGCCGTACGCGGTCCCCGTATCACTGGGGCCTGTTCGCGCGCAGCCGGTTGAACTCCTCGACGTTCTTCTGGTGCTCCTCGTAACTCGCCGCGAACCGTGTGTCGCCCGGCTTGACCGTGACGAAGTACAGCCAGTCCCCAGGTGTCGGGTTGAGCACGGCGCGCATCGCGTCCTCGCCCGGGTTGGCGATCGGCGTCGGAGGCAGGCCCATGCGCCGGTACGAGTTGTAGGGGCTGTCGATCTTCGTGTCGGCCCTGGTGGTGTCCAGCGTGGAGCGGTTCATGGCGTAGTTGACGGTCGAGTCCATCTGCAGCGGCATGCCCCGCTGCAGACGGTTGAAGATCACCCGGGCCACCTTGCCCATGTCGCTCCTGGTCGCCGCCTCGGCCTGCACGATGCTCGCGACCGTCACGGCCTGGTAGACGTTCATCGCATGGCGCTGGGCGCCCGCAGTGATCCTGCCGCCGCCGAACCTCTTGTTCGCCGTGTCGACCATGTACCGCAGCAGGGACTCCGGAGTCGCCTCCTCCCGAAGCGGATACGTGGCCGGGAAGAGGAAGCCCTCCGGGTTGCCCTGCGCGTCGTTCGGCAGTTTGAGGTGGGCCTTCGCCAGGGACTTCCTGGTGGCACCCGGCGGCAGTCGCAGGGCCTTGTCGACGGCCTGGTACACCTGGCCCGCGCGCCAGCCTTCCGGGATGAGGAGCGAGGCGGTGCGGGACGCCTCGCCGTGACGCAGGCTCAGCAACGGCACGGCCAGAGCGGTGGCCGCCACCAAGGCTCCGGTCGCGACGAGCGCGACCCGGCCGCGGCGTGTCAGGTGGACCGGCTTGTGTGGCGGAGGGTTCGTCTGCATGCGGGCACGGTAACCCGCCAAACGCGACAAACCCGGCATATCTTCATCTTGTCGGCTCCAGTTGGGCGTCCCGCCGGACCAGGGCCGCGTACCGGCCGTCCAGCTCCAACAGCTCCTCGTGCGTGCCCCGTTCGACCGTGCGCCCGGAGTCGAGGACCACGATCTGGTCGGCACTCCGAATGGTGGACAGCCGATGGGCGATGGTGAGCGTCGTACGGTTGGCCGAAAGGGCGTCGATGGCCTCCTGGACCGCCCGCTCGGTACGCGTGTCGAGGGCGCTGGTCGCCTCGTCGAGGATGAGGACCGGCGGGTCTCGCAGGATGGTGCGGGCGATGGCGAGCCGCTGCTTCTCGCCTCCCGAGAAGCGGTGGCCGCGCTCGCCGACGACCGTTTCGTACCCGTCGGGCAGTGACGCGATGTGGTCGTGGATCTGGGCGGCCTTCGCCGCCGCGTACAGCTCCTCGTCGGTGGCGTCCGGCTTCGCGAAGCGCAGGTTGTCGGCGACCGAGGCGTGGAAGAGGTACGTCTCCTGGGAGACGACACCGACCGCACGGGCGAGCGTGTCGAAGTCCAGGTGCCGTACGTCGACGCCGTCGAGCGTGACCCGCCCGCCCGTGACGTCGTACAGCCGTGGCACCAGATAGCTGAGCGTCGACTTCCCGGAACCGGTGGGACCGACCACGGCGAGACTCCCGCCCGCCGGGACAGTGATGTCGATGTCCTCCAGGATGGGCCCGCTCTTGTCGTCGTAGTGGAACTCGACGCCCTCGAATCGGAGCTCGCCCTTGACGCTGTCGAGATGGACCGGGTCGTCGGGCTCGGTGATGTCGATGGGCAGGTCGAGGTACTCGAAGATGCGCTGGAAGAGCGCGAGCGAGGTCTGGATCTGCACGCCGGTGGACAGCAGGCTCACCGTCGGCCGGAACAGGCCCTGCTGGAGCGAGACGAACGCGACGAGCGTGCCGATCGAGACCGACGGCCCGCCGAACTGCAGAGCTATCCCCGCGGTCCAGTAGATGACGGCCGGCATGGCGGCCATCACGATGGTGATGACGGCCATGCGCCAGCGGCCCGCCATGTTCGACTTCACCTCCAGGTCGACGAGACCCTCGGACTCGCTCTCGAAGGACTTGGTGAGCGAGTCGGCGCGGCCCATGGTGCGGCCGAGCAGGATGCCGCTGACGGACAGCGACTCGGTGACCGTGGCGGCCATCACGGCCATCTGCTTCTGGCGCCGCGTGGCGATCTTCTTGCGTTCGTTGCCGACGCGCCGGCTGATCCACACGAACAACGGCAGCAGGAGCAGCGAGACGACGGTGAGCCGCCAGTCGAGGGCCACCATCGCGACGATGGTGGCGACCACGCTGGTGAGGTTGGAGACCAGGGAGGTGGCGGTCGAGGTGACCGTCGCCTGCATGCCGCCGATGTCGTTGGCGATGCGGGACTGGACCTCGCCCGTGCGGGTGCGGGTGAAGAACGCGAGAGACATGCGCTGCAGCCGGCCGTAGACGGCGGTGCGCAGGTCGTGCATGACGCGCTGGCCGACCGTCGTGGAGATCAGGGTCTGCAGCACGCCGAAGACGCTGGTGACGACGGCGCTCAGGATCATGCCGAGCGCGAGCAGGCTCAGCAGTCCGGTCCGGCCCTGGGGGATCGCTATGTCCAGGGTCGCCTTGAGCAGGAACGGGGTCGCGACGGAGACCAGCGACGAGGCGCCGACCAGCAGGCCGACGATCGCCAGTCGGCCGCCGTACGGCTTGAAGAGGCGCAGGATGCGGCGGACCTGCCGCGGCTGCTCCGGCGAGCCGCCGGGCGACGGGGTCCAGGTGGGTTGGTCGGGATGCATGGGCTCCTACGGAGGTGAGGCAGCGGAACACCGATCGGTGACACTGCGGACGGCACGCCGGTGACGGCCGGGCGATGACAGAACGATGATTCACGGATCCTAGCTCATTGTTACCTATACTCACAATGAATGATGTCCTGATATTGTTCCCGCATGACCACCCCGGATCCCGACGGCCTGCTCGCCGAGCAGTTGCTGCGGCTCACCCGCCGAGTGCACCGCATCCAGAAACGCCATCTGGAGCGGCGCGAGCTGGGCATCACGCCGGCCCAGTCCCGGCTGCTGCGCACTCTCGCGCACTTCGGCTCACCGCCCCGCATGGCGGACCTCGCCGAGCGTCTGGAGGTGGTGCCGCGGGCGGTGACCACGCTGGTCGACGGCCTGGAGGCCAGTGGCAGGGTGCGCCGGGTGCCCGATCCCACCAACCGGCGGGTGATCCGGATCGAGATCACGGACGAGGGCCGGGAGGCGCTGCGCGAACTGCGCGCCGCGCGCAGATCCGCGGCCGAGGAGATCCTGGCCCCCTTGACGGATGAACAGCGCGAGGTCCTCGGCGGTCTGCTCGACACGTTGATCGACGGCGGCGAACTTCCGGCGGCCACCCCGGAGCGGCACTGCTGACGGCGGCCTGTCACGCCGCATGGAAGGACGCCCGGAAACACCACGACGGGCCCGCGACCACCGCTCCATGGTGGTGGGGGCGGTGGGCGCGGCCCGTCCGTGGCATGCCGTCAGCCGACCTCGAGGGCGGGCTCCTTGGCCGCCCGGACTGGGAACCCCCACCTTCGGGGCGGCGGCAGCCACCGGCTCCTCGGCCTCCGGTACGAACGCGGTCTCACCGTCCAGGACCTTCTTCGCCCGTACGGCGTCCAGCGCGCCCTCCCAGCGCGACACCCCGAAGACGGCGACGCAGTTGCCCAGCAGGTCGGTGGCGACGCGCATCGAGTCCTGAGCACGAGCACCAGGACCACGGTGATCTGCCGGCACCGCATGACGCGTCGCACGCGGTCCCGTTCACCAGCCGTCGCGGTCCTCCGTGAGCACCCCCTGAACCGTGGTCAGCCGGCGGTCGTAGCAGCCCTCCGAGCCGTACAGCCGGTAGCGCTCGCTCGTCGTGCCGACCGCATGGCGCTGCTCACGCGGCACGTTGGACGTGTAGGCGGCGTCTCCGGTGTACGTGTCATCGAGCCGTGACCACGCGGTGCGCCGGCCGTCGTGGGTCTCGACGACCGTGGCGCGGTCGCCGAGCGTCAGCACGGTACGCAGCCGGCCGTCCGCCCCGAGCGTCGTGGTGCCGTCCATCGCGTACGTGCGGTGGGTACGGCTCGTGCGGGCCGGCCCGTACCCGTCGACGGTGACCGACTCGTCGTCCGTCCAGGTGGCGTCGAGCCCGTCCGAGTTCTCGCCGTCTGTCCAGCGGTGCACGGAGGTGTTCGCCAGTGTCCGGCTCACGGTGGTCGTCACCCGGCCGTGCGAGGTGTCGACGTATCCGGCGACCGTCAGCCGGTGACCGCCCTCGGTGTTCAGCCGGTGTTCCGAACCGGGCGTGTGGACGGAGGAGTTGGTGAGGTCACCCGCCCGGTGGACGGTGAGCCTCCCGGTGACACGCGCGCTCTTCGTGTCCTGCCAGACGAGCACGTTCACGGGGACGGACCAGCCGCTCTGCCCCACGGGCACACCGACGACGGAGACCTCGACCCGGTGCGGGCGGCCGTCGTCGAGGATCCCGGCGAAGGGCGTGAGGTCGTATTCGATCGGCTTGACGTCGAAGGCGCGTGGTCCCGAAATCACGTACCACAGGAAGGGGTTGGACCAGCCACCCGTCCACACGGTCGGGAAGGGGGCCGCGATTCCGGCGAGTCGGCCGTCGACCGTGATCTGCACCTCGCGATAGGGACCGCCCGCCGCCTTGCAGGAGTACGGCGCCGAGTCGGGCACGGTCAGGTACCAGAACTCCTCGCAGCCGCCGCCCGAGCCGGTGGCGTACACCTCGGCGATGATGCGTTCGCTGTTGCGGGGGGTGGTCAGAGTGCCGTCCTGGAGGGTGAGGACGCGGTCGGGAGCCGAGGCGGGCCTTCCCGTGTGCTCGGAGGCACGGGCGGAGCTGCCCGGGTAGAACGTCAGGGTGACCTTGACGTCGATGACCCCGGTGTAGGTGCCGTCGACGACGTTGCCGATGAGCATCTCGACGTCACGGTCGCGCCGGAACGTGTCGCTGTATCGGGTGACATCCTTCTCGACGGACCACTCGATGCCGTCCGGCGACGGCTCCGGCGTGGACGTGCGGAAGATCTCGACGCCTCCGACGTGCAGATAGCCGAGACGGTCGAACTGTCGCCCCTTGACCTTGCCGTCGAGGCGCAGCACCACCTTGCTCCAGCGATCGCCGCAGGCGCTCGGCGGGGTGTACGTGCCCCGGTAGGGCGTGAAGTCACGGAACTGCGCCTCGGCGAGGGTGATCCGACAGGACCGGGAGTCCGGCCGCGCGACCGGTGGGGCGGCGGTCAACGGATCGTGCCAGTCGGTGCCGAACTCGGCGGGTGGGTTGACGGCTGCGGGGGGCGAACCCACACCGGTCCTTGCCGACGCGGGGCCCGCCCCGAGGAGGACACTCACCACGAGCGCCGCTCCTGTGAGCATGGACATGATGATCCGGATTCTCATGTCCCGTGTTTCTACGGGGAGTTCGGCCCGGCCCGCAATGAGTACTCGGGAGCAGCCGATCGCGGTGCGCCATGATCCCGCGGCGTGGCCGGGTCAGAAGCGCCCCCCAAGGTCTTCAGCCCCTCCCTGTCCCCCATCACCACCACGGGGTGCTGGTCCGGGTCGAGCGTGCGCAGCAGGTGTTCCATACCGGCCTCGGACAGACTGATGCACGCGGAGGTGCCGTCACCGTGGTCCAGGTGCATCCAGATGCCGCCACCCCTGTCCGAGCCCTCGGGCTGGGTCGGATCGTCCGGAGGAGTGCCCGGTAGCCGGTTGTAGTCGATGGCGATGACGTAGTCGAAGTCGTGCCAGTGCGCCTCGCCCCAGTCCTCCGGCACCTCGTAGGACTCGTCCTGGTCGTATGGCAGCCTGGTGCCCGGATCCTCCAGGACACCGCCCGCGTCGCTGAGCGTGAACACCCCCACGGGGCTGCGCAGATCACCTTGGTGGTGGTCCGTCGTCCAGCCGTTCCTGCCGTTGTGCCCGCGCCAGCGCCCCACCTCGTCCCAGCTGGAGCCGCGCTTCGTGTAGAGCACGATCGTGCAGTCCGGTGAGTCCTCGTCGTCGCCGTACACCACCACCACCTGGCGCGAGTCGGCGGGGATGTGTCGGTGCAGCCGGTCACCGACGCCCGGGATGCGGCCCGGGTCGGCCGTGGAGGAGGCAGGTCCCCCGGCCTTGCCGCTCGGGTCGGCCGTGGGGGCGGCGGCACCCCCGGGCTTGCCGCTCGGGCCCGCTGTGGGGGCAGGCGCTCCACCGGTGGCCCTGCTGCCCGCACCGCTACCCCTCGTCCGGTGTCCGTCTCCTTCCGAACAACCGCACGCCGACAGGGACATGAGAATCACGCCGCAGGCCGCCACCACGGCCCGCGAGCGCACCACGCCGTGCACGCCACCTGATCGCATACGTCATATGGTCGCATTACCTTTCGGGCAAATACGTCCATATGCGCGCTTCTCGACGGCGTGTCGCAGGCTGGGCCGGATCCCGCCTACTGTGTCGGAAAACCGTTTGCCTTCGAGCACCCTCCGACGCGACCCTTTCACGGCTTGTTACGGGCACTCTCGGACACGCGGAGGCGCCGCCTCGGCTCTCCTCCCGCGCACCGCGGCCCGGTCCATCCCTGACACGAGCCACTGGGACGTCATGCAGATTCAAGACCTTCCGTATCCCGACCCGGGTGTGCCGGACGCGCGCTCGGGTCCCCGGTTCTTGTGGTGGCTCGGCCGGAAGCAACTGGGTGGCCAGGCCAAGTCCCTGGTATGGGGGCTGCTCCACTTCCTGTCCGTCTGCGGGCTGCCGTTCTGCGTCGGCCTCGCCGTCCAGGCCGTCGTCGAGCGCTCGGGTGCCCGGCTCGCCCTGACCGGCGGACTGCTCCTGTTGTGCGGGGCGGGCATCGCGCTGGGCGACACCATGCTGCACCGCACCGCCGTCACCAACTGGATCACCGCCGCCGCCCGGGTCCAGCAGCTCCTGGCCCGCAGGACGGCCGTGCTCGGCTCCGCGCTGACCCGGCGGGTCGCGGCCGGTGAGGTCGTCGCCGTCTCCACCGGCGACGTCGAGAAGATCGGCTGGTTCGTGGAAGCCGTGTCGCGCTTCGGCGCCGCCGCGCTCACCGTGGTGGCGGTCTGCGTCGGGCTCGTCGTGTACCAGCCCGCGCTCGGCGTCATCGTGGCCGTGGGTGTACCCGTGGTGGCACTCGCGGTGCTGCCGCTGCTGCCCCGCGCGACCCGGCGTGCCGACATCCAGCGCGAGAAGGCGGGCCGCGCCACCGAACTCGCGTCGGACACCGTCGCGGGCCTCAGGGTGCTGCGCGGCATCGGCGGCGAGGAGTTGTTCCTGAACCGCTACCGGCGGGCCTCACAGGAGGTCCGCACCGCGGCCGTCCGCAGCGCCCGGATGTGGTCGCTGATCTCGGCGGTCCAGGTGCTGCTGCCGGGGCTGCTGATGATCGCGGTCGTCTGGCGCGGGGTGCAGCTGGCCCACGAGGGGCGGATCGCCGTCGGTGAACTGGTCACGGTGTACAGCGCGGTCATGCTGCTCACCTATCCGCTGCAGCACTTCGAGGAGATCGCCATGGCGTACTCCTTCTCACGGCCGTCCGCCCGGCGCGCGGCCCGCGTGCTGTCGCTGGAGCGCGCCACGGATTCGGGCGGCTCGCGCGAGGCCGGTGTGCCGACCGGGGACCTGTACGACCCGCACACCGGGCTGCTCGCACCCGAGGGACTGCTGACCGCCGTGGTCTGCGGCGACCCGGACGCCGCCGGCGTACTGGCCGAACGGCTGGGCGGACACCCCGCCGAAGAGGGCACCTCGGTGCTCCTGGGCGGTGTCCCCCTGGACGAGCTGCCGCTGGACTCCGCCCGTACCGCCGTCCTGGTCCAGGACAAGGATCCGGTGCTGCTGTCCGGCTCGCTGCGCGAACTGCTCGACGTCCCCGCATCGGGCAAGGTCAGTGCCGCGGACGCGCTCGCCGCCGCACAGTGCGGTGACGTCCTGGACGCGCTGACACAGGGGTCGCCGACCGCCGAGGACCCCATGGACGCACGGATCACCGAGCGGGGCCGGTCCCTGTCCGGCGGCCAGCGCCAGCGCCTCGCCCTGGCCAGGTCGCTGGTCACCGACCCGCAGTCGCTGGTCCTGGACGAGCCGACGTCCGCGGTCGACTCGCACACGGAGGCGCGGATCGCCGAGGGAATCCGCGAGCTGCGCGCGGGACGCACCACGGTCGTCTTCACCTCGTCGCCACTGCTCCTGGACCGCGCGGACCGGGTCGTGCTGCTGCACGAGGGCGAGGTGGCCGCGGTCGGCCTGCACGGCGAACTGGTGCGCAGCGAGCCGCGGTACCGCGCGATCGTGACCCGCGAGACGGACGACGAGGCCGCAGCGCGGAGCGACGCACTGGCCGAACTGGAAGAGCTGCACGAACTGGATGAGATCGAGGAGAGCGCATGATCGGCGTGGCGCCCCCGGCATACGACCCGGCGGCCCCGACCGCGGCGAACACACTGCCCGTCGGCGCCCCCGCGACCGTACGCGCCTACGTGGCCGAACTGTTCCGCCGGCACCGCCGGGCCTTCCTGCTGCTCATCACCGTGAACACGGTCTCCGTCATCGCCTCGATGGCGGGCCCCTACCTGCTCGGCGGGGTCGTGGAGCGCGTCGCGGACGGCGCGCGGGAGCTGCATCTGGAGCGCACCGCCGCCCTGTTCGTGGTCGCGCTCGTCGTCCAGGCCGTGTTCGTACGGCTGGTGCGGCTGCACGGGGCCGTGCTCGGCGAGCGGATGCTCGCCGATCTGCGGGAGGACTTCCTCGTCCGGGCCGTGGGGCTGCCGCCGGGCGTCCTGGAGCGGGCCGGGACCGGTGATCTGCTGTCCCGGATCACCACCGACATCGACCGGCTGGCCAACGCCATGCGCGAGGCCGTGCCGCAGCTGGCCATCGGCGTGGTGTGGGCGCTGCTGCTGCTCGGCGGCCTCACCGTCACGGCTCCGGCGCTCGCTCCGGCCGTCCTGCTCGCGGTACCCGTGTTGGTGATCGGCTGCCGCTGGTACTTCAAGCGTGCTCCCTCGGCCTACCGCTCCGAGGCCGCCGGGTACGCCGCCGTGGCCGCAGTCCTCGCCGAGACCGTGGACGCGGGGCGCACGGTGGAAGCCCACCGCCTCGGCGAGCGGCGCATCGGTCTGTCGGAGCGGCGGATCAAGGAGTGGACGGCCTGGGAGCGCTACACGCTGTGGCTGCGGTCGGTTCTCTTCCCGGTCGTCAACATCACGCATGTCACTGTCCTGTCCTCGGTCCTGATGATCGGCGGGGTGTTCGTCCTGCATGGCTGGATCGGGGTGGGCCAGCTGACGACGGGCGCGCTCATCGCGCAGATGCTCGTCGACCCGGTGGGCCTGATCCTGCGCTGGTACGACGAGCTGCAGGTCGCCCAGGTGTCTCTGGCCCGGCTGGTCGGAGTCCGGGACATCGAGCCGGCCGCGGG
This sequence comes from Streptomyces sp. TP-A0356, assembly GCF_001417775.1. Classification (GTDB taxonomy): domain Bacteria; phylum Actinomycetota; class Actinomycetes; order Streptomycetales; family Streptomycetaceae; genus Streptomyces. Next base: position 689,260 of record NZ_BBZJ01000012.1, read on the forward strand.
CGACGCCTCGCTGACCCCGGACGGGCGCGACGTCGAGGCCGTGGAGGTGCGCTTCGGCTACCGCCCGGGAGTCGACGTTCTGCACGATGTCTGCCTGCAGGTGCCCCCCGGCACCAGGCTCGCCCTGGTCGGCCCCTCGGGCGCCGGCAAGTCCACCCTGGGCCGGCTGCTCGCCGGGATCTACGCGCCCCGGGACGGCCGGATCACCCTGGGCGGCGCGGAACTGTCCCGGATGCCCGCCGAGCGGGTGCGCTCACACGTGGCCCTGGTCAACCAGGAGCACCATGTCTTCGTGGGCTCCCTGCGCGACAACCTGCTGCTGGCCCTCCCCCACTCTCGTCTCCGCGCATGCGGGGAGACCCCCATGGACGCCGTCGACGCCGAGCTGTGGGCCGCGCTGGCCGCGGTGGACGCGGACGGCTGGGCGCGCGCCCTCGACGACGGTCTCGACACCGAGGTGGGCTCCGGCGGTCTGGCGCTCACCCCGGCGCAGGCGCAGCAGATCGCGCTTGCCCGGTTGGTGCTCGCCGACCCGCACACGCTGGTCCTGGACGAGGCGACCTCCCTCCTCGACCCCCGTGCTGCCCGTCATCTGGAGCGGTCCCTGGCCCGTGTCCTGGACGGCCGCACGGTCGTCGCCATCGCCCACCGGCTGCACACCGCCCACGACGCCGATGTGATCGCCGTCGTCGAGGACGGACGGATCAGCGAGCTGGGCAGCCACGACGAGCTGGTGGCCGCCGAGGGAGCCTACGCGTCGCTGTGGCGGTCCTGGCACGGGTGACCGCGGTGGCCGGGGTCATCCGCGCCGAGTGAGGCCGAGTGTGATGGTCCGGGACGGGGGCCGGCCCCCGTCCCGGACCATCACGGATGCCCGATGTGCCCGCGCCCCCGCTGCCGTTGCGCGGTGCCAATGCGGAGTGGAAGGCTGGATGTGGCACCGGCATGGGGGAACGTGCCAGAACCATCCGGTTCGGGAGGGAGCGGCCCGCGCCAAGCGGTCCCTTCCGCCGTCGTGCACGGCCGCACCCGGTTCCGTCCCACCACCTGGAGGTAACCCGTGGACAGCACCGACGGATGGGGAGACGACGTCTACCAGCCCGACGGATCCGAGGTGCAGGACGACGCGGGGCTGCTCGACGCCGAGGACACTCTGCTCTCCGACGGGGTGAGCGACCCGCTGGACCGGGGCTGGTCACCACCGGAGCGGCCATGGGCGGTGGAGCACGTGGGTGTGACGGCGGAGGAGGGACACCGCGGCGAAACTCTGGACCAGCGCCTCGCCGAGGAGCTCCCCGACATCACGGTCCCGGACGGCGACGACATCGGGGACAGCACCGACGGCGACGGCGAACCCCTGGACGACGAGGTCGGCGACGCCCGCTCCGGCCGTCTCGTCGCCCCGAACGAGGGGGCGCACGAGGACGAGGAGAACGGCCTGATCGCCACCGATGTCGGCATCGACGGCGCCGCGGCGTCGGCGGAGGAGGCGGCCGTGCACATCGTCGACGAGGACACCCTGTCCGGCTGACACCGACCGTCTCCACGCCACGCAAGGAGCAGCCATGCAGCAGGACAAGCACCCCGACTACCACCCCGTCGTCTTCCGCGACCGCGCCGCGGGATACGCCTTCCTCACCCGGTCCACCGCGACCAGCGACCAGACCATCGAGTGGGACGACGGAGAGACGTACCCGGTCGTGGACGTCGAGATCTCCTCCGAGAGCCATCCCTTCTACACGGGAAAGGCGCGGACGGTGGACTCGGAGGGGCGCATCGCCCGGTTCGAGCGGCGCTTCGGCGGCGCGGGCCAGGGGACCGGCGGAGACGGGCCGGCCTGAACCGGTGGGGGCACACCGGTCAGCCGTGGTCGTGGCAGGCCTTCCGCGGCCGGAGGGGCGGGCGGAAGCGACTGGGACCGCAGACGGACCGGGAGCCCGTCCTCCCCGGCCGGCCCTCAGATGACGTTCAGCGCCGCCGCGCAGCCCACGCCGCCGAGCAGCATGAACACCGGCATCAGCACCTTCAGCTCGACCCAGCTGCCCGCCCGGAAGCGCATGACCTTCGGCGGGCCCAGCGGGTACCAGCGCTTGCGGCCGACCGGTACGGGCCACAGGATCGGGCAGCCCGAGACGGTCAGCGCGTCCCCGATGTCGTGTACCAGGGCGCCCAGGACGATCGGCAGTCCGAGCCACAGGTACTGCTGGCCCGGCGCCGTGAACAGCCAGTCGGCCCCATTGCCGGGTTTGTCGAGTATGCCCGCGAGGATCCACGCACTCGTCGCGGCCAGCAGCCACACCAGCACATCGCTGCTCGAACCGCGCGCCGCACGCCACAGCAGCCCTTCGATCGCCAGCACCATGTGCACGAAGAGGATGGCCAGCACCGTCCACCGGCCACCCGTGATGGCCGCCACGGACGTGCCCGCCCCGATCAGCACCGCCCACAGCCAGGTGTGCGTCAGCGTGCGGTGACCGCCCGAGCGGCGTGCGTCGCCCGGCTTCCTGGTCGCCCTGTAGACGGCGTACGACAGCTTGTCGACGATCTCGCACAGCCAGCGCGAGAGGGGCCCGAAGGCCCGCGAGATGGTGGCCGCCTTGTGATCGAGGTCGGGGGCCAGCGCGGCACCCGCGCAGATCAGTGCGCCTACGAGGAGAACCGGCCAGGGCATCGGGTGACCCGCGGCGGCCGCCGCCGCCCCGACTCCGAGCCAGGCCGCGGCCCCCGACAGTGAGTGTGCTGGTCCCATCATGGCCGCTCCCCGCCCCATTCCTCTTGCTGCGCTGCCCAGTTGTCCGTGTCCACTGACGTTTCGTCGGCGCCACAGCGTAGCGTTCGTGATCTTCGGGCCGGCATCCGATTCCCCCCTCGGGTGCAAGGCCAGGCAAGATGGGGGCGTGACCCTCATCGATCAGCTCCCGCAGACCGCAGACCCCGACGCCCTCTACGAAGCCTTCGAGTCGTGGGCCGGGGAGCGCGGCCTCACCCTCTATCCGCACCAGGAAGAGGCTCTGATCGAGGTGGTCTCGGGAGCGAACGTGATCGTCTCGACTCCCACCGGCTCCGGCAAGAGCATGATCGCCGCAGGCGCGCACTTCGCGGCGCTCGCCCGGGACGAGGTCACCTTCTACACCGCGCCGATCAAGGCGCTTGTCTCGGAGAAGTTCTTCGAGCTGTGCAAGCTCTTCGGCACCGAGAACGTCGGCATGCTCACCGGCGACGCCTCCGTCAACGCCGACGCCCCTGTGATCTGCTGCACAGCCGAGGTCCTGGCGTCCATCGCGCTGCGCGACGGCAGGCAGGCCGATGTCGGCCAGGTCGTGATGGACGAGTTCCATTTCTACGCCGAGGGCGACCGTGGCTGGGCGTGGCAGATCCCGATCCTGGAGTTGCCGCAGGCGCAGTTCATCCTGATGTCGGCGACCCTCGGTGACGTCTCGATGTTCGAGAAGGACCTCACGCGCCGCACCGGCCGGCCGACGGCGGTGGTGCGCTCGGCGACCCGTCCGGTGCCGCTCTCGTACGAGTACCGGCTCACCCCGCTCACCGATACGCTCACCGAGCTCCTGGAGACCCGGCAGGCCCCCGTCTACATCGTCCACTTCACCCAGGCACAGGCCGTGGAGCGGGCCCAGGCGCTGATGAGCATCAACATGTGCTCGCGCGAGGAGAAGGACGAGATCGCCGAGCTCATCGGCAACTTCCGCTTCACGACCAAGTTCGGCCGGAACCTCTCCCGCTATGTGCGGCACGGCATCGGCGTCCACCACGCCGGCATGCTCCCCAAGTACCGCCGCCTGGTCGAGAAGCTCGCCCAGGCCGGCCTGCTGAAGGTCATCTGCGGCACGGACACGCTGGGCGTCGGCGTCAACGTCCCCATCCGCACCGTCCTGTTCACCGCGCTGACCAAGTACGACGGGAACCGCGTCCGCACTCTGCGCGCCCGTGAGTTCCACCAGATCGCGGGCCGCGCGGGGCGTGCGGGCTTCGACACGGCCGGCCTCGTCGTGGCGCAGGCGCCTGAGCACGTCATCGAGAACGAGAAGGCGCTCGCCAAGGCCGGCGACGACCCGAAGAAGCGCCGCAAGGTGGTGCGCAAGAAGGCACCGGAGGGCTTCGTCGGCTGGACGGAGAACACCTTCGAGAAGCTGATCGCCTCCGAGCCGGAGCCGCTCACCTCGCGCTTCCGGGTCACCCACACGATGCTGCTGTCGGTGATCGCCCGGCCGGGCAACGCCTTCCAGGCGATGCGCCATCTGCTGGAGGACAACCACGAGCCGCGCAAGCAGCAGCTGCGGCACATCCGGCGCGCGATCGCGATCTACCGCTCGCTGCTGGACGGCGGCATCGTCGAGAAGCTCGACGAGCCGGACGCAACCGGACGCATCGTGCGCCTCACGGTCGATCTCCAGCAGGACTTCGCGCTCAACCAGCCGCTGTCGACCTTCGCGCTGGCCGCATTCGAACTCCTCGACCCGGAGTCCCCGTCCTACGCCCTCGACATGGTCTCCGTCGTCGAGTCCACACTGGACGACCCACGGCAGATCCTCGCCGCCCAGCAGAACAAGGCGCGCGGCGAGGCCGTTGCCGCGATGAAGGCGGACGGCGTCGACTACGAGGAGCGCATGGAGCGACTCCAGGACGTGACGTACCCCAAGCCCCTGGAGGAGCTGCTCTTCCAGGCGTACAACACGTACCGCAAGAGCCACCCCTGGGTCGGCGACCATCCCCTGTCGCCGAAGTCGGTCATCCGCGACATGTACGAACGGGCGCTGTCCTTCACCGAGTTCGTCTCCTTCTACGAGCTCGCCCGCACCGAGGGCATCGTGCTGCGCTACCTGGCGAGCGCCTACAAGGCCCTCGATCACACCGTGCCGGACGATCTGAAGTCGGACGATCTGGAGGACCTGATCGCCTGGCTCGGCGAGATGGTGCGCCAGGTCGACTCCAGCCTGCTGGACGAGTGGGAGCAGCTGGCCAACCCGGAGGAGGTGACGGCCGAGGAGGCCCAGGAGAAGGCCGACGAGGTCAAGCCCGTCACGGCGAACGCGCGCGCCTTCCGCGTTCTGGTCCGCAACGCCATGTTCCGCCGCGTGGAGCTCGCCGCCCTGGACCACATCGAGGAACTGGGCGAGATGGACGCCGAATCCGGCTGGGACGCCGAGGCGTGGGGCGCGGCCATGGACAAGTACTGGGACGAGTACGACGAGCTCGGCACCGGCCCCGAAGCCCGCGGCCCCAAGCTGCTGATGATCGAGGCGGAGCCGGAGCGCGGGCTGTGGCGGGTCCGGCAGACCTTCGCCGACCCGAACGGCGATCACGACTGGGGCATCAGCGCCGAGATCGACCTGGCGGCCTCCGACGCGGAGGGCCGCGCCGTCGTCCGGGTCACCGACGTCGGCCAGCTGTGAGCACAGGAGAGACCCACGCATGACGAACCCAGCCGAGAGACTCGTCGACCTGCTCGACCTGGAGCAGATCGAGGTCAACATCTTCCGTGGCCGCAGTCCGCAGGAGTCCCTGCAGCGGGTCTTCGGCGGCCAGGTGGCCGGACAGGCGCTGGTCGCCGCCGGCCGCACCACGGACGGCGAACGGCCGGTGCACTCGCTGCACGCGTACTTCCTGCGCCCCGGCATCCCGGGTGTGCCCATCGTGTACCAGGTCGAACGAGTCCGTGACGGGAGGTCCTTCACGACCCGCCGGGTCACGGCCGTGCAGCAGGGCCGCACGATCTTCAATCTGACCGCCTCCTTCCACAAGCCTGAAGAGGGGAGCTTCGAGCACCAGCTGCCGCCGGCCCGCAAGGTGCCCGATCCTGATTCGCTGCCGACGGTCGCGCAGGAGGTCAAGGAGCACCTGGGCGCCCTGCCGGAGGCGCTGGAGCGGATGGCCCGTCGTCAGCCCTTCGACATCCGCTACGTCGACCGGCTGCGCTGGAACCCCGAGGAGATCAAGGACGCCGAGCCGCGCAGCGCCGTCTGGATGCGTGCCGTGGGCCCGCTGGGGGACGACCCGCTCGTGCACACCTGTGCGCTCACCTACGCGAGCGACATGACGCTGCTGGATGCCGTCCGCATCCCGGTCGAGCCGCTGTGGGGGCCTCGCGGTTTCGACATGGCATCACTGGATCACGCCATGTGGTTCCACCGACCGTTCCGCGCGGACGAGTGGTTCCTGTACGACCAGGAGTCACCGATCGCGGTGGGTGGCCGTGGTCTCGCCCGAGGGCGCATCTACGACCTTGAGGGGCGCCTGCTCGTCTCGGTCGTCCAGGAGGGACTGTTCCGCAAGCTGGAGCGCTGACGGCACGTGCGTCCGGCGCCCGGCGTCGCGCCGGTCATGCGTTCCGCGGCGCAGCCACCCGAACATGCCGACCAGTCTCGTCGGCTCCTGTCGCCCGGGGGGTGCCTGACGCGTGGCAGCCGTCGCCGGGAGGGCCGTGGCCTCACGGGCGACCGGAGTCCCGGCGAGCGTCAGGGGCTCATCGACGGCCCCAGGAATGCTTCCGGTCTCGGGCGTATGTTCGTCCGGAACCCGCGGCGAAGGTCGAGGAGCGGGCCGATGTCGGCGGGCCTCGATGAGCGCCTGTCCCAAGTCTGCCCGGAGCCAGCCGATCTCATCGGGATCGCCCGCCGTCGTGATCCGCGCCGCGATCCGGGCGGCCGGCGAGTCGGGCGGCCCGGGCACGGCTTGCGCGGGCCGCAGCCGAGTCAGCCGGGCGCGCTCGCAAGGATCCTGGACGATCTCCGCCACCTGCATCGGATCCAGCAAGGACGCCAACACTGCGGCCTTCGCCCACGGGTCGTCCGTCTGGCGCAGCTGGAGTCCGAGATGGCGCCCGCGCCAGTTGCGGGGCCGCAGATCCAGCCCCGCGTCCAGTTGGTCGCGCAGACCCTCGGGCGTGCGGCCGGTGAGCAACCGGGCGTTCTCCCGGCCGGCGGCGAACTGCTTGAGCTCTTCGGCCAGATACAGCCAGACCACGGCCCGGTAGCGATTCAGGTACCACTTCACCGGGACCACCAGGCCGAGGCGCGCGAACCGCGTGAACCTGCCCGGGGTCACGTCCATCAGGGCCGCGCCGTCCCTCGTGCCCACCGCCTTGACCCGCCCCCGGAGCCCCTCGGGAAAGCCCTCCTCCGAGCGGACCCGGTCGATCTCCTCGCGTGTGACGCGGCGGCATCGGCCCCCCTCGTCGGGAATGGTGCGTACATACCCGAGCTGTGCCGCGAGGTCCAACTCGCCCCGCCTGAGGTCCAGTTCCCGTGCGGCGCGACCGAGCGCCAGCGACGGGCCGGGCAACGCGGAACCTTCGGCGGCTTCGGCGGCTTCGGCGGCTTCGGCGGCTTCGGCGGCTTCGGCGGCTTCGGCGATGATGGACGTGATCGTGTTTCCCGACATGGCAGTTCTCCCCCGTGGAGTCCGCTGCGAGCGCCGTGTGCGTTCGCGTGGGAAAGAACGTAGCGGGATCGCCCGATCTCGGATTGTGCCTGTGGATAACTCCACCCGCCGCTCGTCTCCACAGGTCGGACGGTCTGCCCGGTCCCGGACTCAGAGGTCCACGTTCGGCGTGTGCTCCTGCTGCCGCGCGTCCACGGCGAGGTGCTCCCCCACTCGGTTCACCAGCAGCGTCATCTCGTACGCGATCAGGCCGATGTCGGCCTCGGCCGCGCTGAGCACGCACAGACAGCTGCCGGGACCGGCAGCGGTCACGAACAGGATCGCGTCATCGAATTCGATCATGGTCTGCCGCACCTGCCCGGCGCCGAAGTGGCGGCCCGAGCCTCTGGCCAGGCTGTGCAGGCCCGACGAGACCGCGGCGAGATGCTCGGCGTCCTCGCGCCGCAGACCGGTGCTGGTCCCGGTCACCAACCCGTCGTTCGACAGCACCAGAGCGTGCCGTATGTGCTCCACCCGTTCGGTCAGATCGTCCAGGAGCCAGCCAAGCTCCGTGTTCTGCGCCATGGTCCTCTCTCCCCGTGCTGTCGCGCCTCCTGACCGGAGGATCCGATCAGCCAGCCTTCACCACAGCCGCCCTCCCGGCAAGCAGGATGGGAACATGGCACAGAAGATGACCGACGAGGAATGGCGGGCCTTCGCCTCGCACGGCACCCGCACCGGCAAACTCTCCACGGTTCGCGCCGATGGCAGTCCGCACGTGGCACCGATCTGGTTCCTGCTGGACGGTGACGACGTGGTCTTCAACACCGGGAAGGAGACGGTGAAGGGGCGGAATCTGGCCAGGGACGGCCGGGCCGCCCTGTGCGTGGACGACGCCCGCCCGCCGTACGCCTTCGTCGTACTGGAGGGGAGAGCAGAGCTGTCCGAGGACCTCGACGAGGTGCGGCACTGGGCTGCCCGGCTCGGTGCCCGGTACATGGGCGAGGAGCGAGCGGAGGAGTTCGGCGCCCGTAACGGCGTTCCGGGGGAACTCCTCGTCCGGATGCGGGTCGAGAAGGTGCTGGCGTACTCGGCCGTCGCCGAGTAGGGAGTCAGCCCACGGAGTCGCGTAGCCGGGCGGTGTGCATCCGCCCGGCGTATTCCACGAGGCGGATCAGCACCTCCTTCCCGGAGTCTCGGTCCCGTGCGTCGCAGAGCACCACGGGCGTGCCCCGGTCGAGGTCCAGGGCACGTGACACGTCCTGGGCGCCATAGGTGCGGGCTCCCGCGAAGCAGTTGACGGCCACGACGAACGGGATGTGCCGGTGCTCGAAGTAGTCCACCGCGGGGAAGCAGTCCTCGAGCCGCCGGGTGTCCGCGAGGACGACGGCGCCGAGGGCGCCCTGGGAGAGTTCGTCCCACAGGAACCAGAAGCGATCCTGGCCGGGCGTGCCGAAGAGGTAGAGCGAGAGCCCGGATCGGATGGTGATGCGTCCGAAGTCCATGGCGACGGTCGTCGTGACCTTCTGGTCCACGCCGTCGGTGTCGTCCACGCACTGACCGGCTTCGCTCAGCAGTTCCTCGGTGCGCAGCGGCCTGATCTCACTGACGGCGCCGACCAAGGTGGTCTTGCCCACGCCGAATCCGCCGGCGACCAGGATCTTCAACGCCAGCGCGGACATCTCGTCCTCGGCGGCGTCGGAGTGCTCGGAGACCATCGATCACTTCTCTCGGGAGTGCCGGCAACGGGGGGCATCAGTACATCCGTGCGGGTTCAGCATCATGACAACTGCGGCCTCTCTTCGCGGGGGTTGGACCGCTGTTTGACCGATGTGATCGGCTCTCGCCCATTCGGTGCCCGAATGGATGCGGAACTCGGCGCGGGACTGTCCCGCTGTGGTTCCCGCTCTCGGCCTACAGCGCCCTCAGCCCCTCGATGACCTCGCGCAGAATCCGTTCGTCGGGCAGTTGAGCCGGCGGTACGGGACGGTTGACCGACACACAGCCCAGTTCCAGGAGGTCTCCGAGGAGCACCCGGACGACGCCCACCGGCAGGTCGGCGCCCGCGGCGAGTTCGGCGACGGACTGTGTCTCGATGCGACACAGCTCGATGAGAGCGCGGTGTTCCGGGCCCAGTGAGGTGTCGTCGTCGACGTTCGGCGCACCGGCGTCGAGCGAGACGAGGGCGATGAGATCGAAGCGCACCCCGGTGGGGCCCGGTCTGGTACGGCCGCCCGTCATCGCGTAGGGGCGGACGAGGGGCCCCGCCTCGTGGTCGTACCACTGACTGTCCGGCTGGTACGGGACGCCTGTGCTGTCCTCGGTCATCCGCGACCGTCCTCGCTCGTCATCCGGCGGCGGGCGGACGCGCGGCCACACGGGGCCCCGTGTCGAGATGCTCACCGACACGCTTCACCAGCCGCGCCATCTCGTACGCCACCAGGCCGATGTCGGCCGTGACGGCGGTGATGAGGGCGAGGCAGGAGCCGTCTCCGGCGGCCGCCACGAACAGGAAGCCGTCGTCCATCTCCACCATCGTCTGGCGCACTCCTCCGGCGCCGAAGTGGCGCCCCGCGCCCTTGGCGAGGCTGTGGAAGCCGGAGGCGACGGCGGCGAGGTGTTCCGCGTCCTCGCGGGTGAGGTCGGTGGAGGCGCCGACCGCCAGTCCGTCGTTCGAGAGCACCACGGCATGTCGCACTTCGCGTACGCGCACCACCAAGTCGTCCAGCAACCAGTCGAGTTCGCCCGACCGCTGGGCGGCCCTCATGCTCGGGTCCTGGATCATGCGGGATCTCCTTCGCTGCTGTCACCAACGGGGCCGATCGCTCGACCGGGTGCGCGGCCTCCGCCGCGTGCCCAGCCCGCGCGGTACGCCGCCATGCGGTCCCGTACCAGTTCGGGGGTGCGCTCCTCGTCGCGCCGTGAGCCGCGCGTGCTTGTCGCGGGTTCCTCCGGGCGCTGTCCGCGCAGTTGGGGGGCGAGGCTCGCCTGCCGTACGCGCCGCGGCAAGCCCTCGGAGCTCTCGGAGTGGTCCTCCGGGCGGTGCAGCCTCAATGTGGTGACTCCCTGCGGCGGGTTCTCGGCCGGGGCGTCGGCGGCTGTCTCCTGGACGGAGCGCGCCAGTGCGGGCCGTTGGGTGGCCTGTTCGACGGGCTCCGTGTGCTCCGCGCCGACGGTCACGCGCGCGTACTCGCGTTCCTCGTGCCGCTCGGCGTTCGCCGTGCGAGGGGAGTGTTCCGCCGCGCCGCTGTGCAGAAGAGCGGTGGGCAGGAGGACGACGGCGGTCGTGCCGCCGTAGGGCGAGGTCCGCAGGTGCACCTTGATGCCGTGTCTGGAGGCGAGCCTGCTGACCACGAACAGACCGAGCCGGTCGCTGTCGAACAGGTCGAGCGCCTCGGACTCTTCGATGCGCCGGTTGGCCTCGGCGAGGGTCTCCTTGCCCATGCCGAGTCCCCGGTCCTCCACTTCGAGGGCGTAGCCGTTGCCGACGGGTTCCCCGCTGACGCGCACGCGCGTGTGCGGTGGCGAGAACTGGGCGGCGTTCTCGATGACCTCGGCGAGGAGGTGGGTGAGGTCGGCGACCGCGGTGCCGATCACGGCGGCGTCGGGCAGTTGACGTACCTCCACGCGCGCGTAGTCCTCGATTTCGGAGACGGCGGCGCGTACGACGTCGGTCAGGGACACCGGCATGCGCCAGGCGCGGCCGGGTGCGGATCCCGAGAGGATGATGAGGCTCTCGGCGTGGCGCCGCATGCGCGTGGTCAGATGATCGAGCCGGAAGAGGTCGCTCAGTTCGCTCGGGTCGTCGGAGCGACGCTCCATGCTGTCGAGCAGACTGAGCTGACGGTGCACCAGGATCTGGCTGCGTCGGGCGAGGTTGACGAAGACTCCGGAGATGCCGCTGGCGAGTTCCGCGCGTTCGGCGGCGGCGCGCAGGGCGGCGCGATGCACGGTGCCCAAGGCCTCGGCGACCTGCCCGGTCTCGTCCTCGGCGGGCGGCCCGGAGGGTGCCTCGGCATTGACGTCGATCTCCTCACCGGCACGCAACTTGCGCATGGCCTCGGGGAGTTTGTGGCGAGCGATCTCCAGGGCACTGTTGCGCAGGCTGACCAGCTCGACGACGAGTCCGCGTCCGATGCGTACGGAGATGACGAGCGACGCGGCGACGGCGGCAAGCCCCAAGAGGACGGCGGCGCCGGCGGGGGTGAGGACGCCGCGGGTGAACGGGTCGGCGCGGTGCGCGACGCCGCGGCCCGCATCCGCCTCGATGGCCCGCATACCGTCCTGCACGCCCGCGTGTGCCGGGTTCCAGCTGCCCTCCGGTGCAGCGGCGATGGCCGGGGCGCCCGGCCGGCCGGCCAGCACCTTGTCCTCGACGGCGCCGATCTCGGCGTAGTCGCTGCCCTGCACGAGCCGGCGCCAGGCGGCACGTTCGGAACCGCGCAGGTCGGCGACGGCGGACGCGGTCAGGGTGCGGCGAGTGTCGACGGCACCGGTGAACAGTCTCAGACGCCGGCCGTCGAGGACCTTCGCCAGGCGGGCGCTGGAGAGGATCGCGTCCTCCTGGGCGAGCGCCTCCGCGGCCCGGGAGAACTCCAGCACCACGCGCGCGTCGGAGCCGAGGTCGGCGTCCTGGACGCCGGTGAGCGCGCCACCCACGCCGAAGGCCGCGGCGATGGTCCCGGTGTACCGACCGTACGTCTCGTCCCAGCCGACCCGGCGGGCGAGAACGTCGCTGCGCAGGGACCTCAGGTGCTCGGCTCCGGAGACGAAGGCCGCGAGGCGGCCGGCGACTCCGGAGGGAAGGTCGGCTCCATCGGCGACCGTGTTGTGGTCGCCCAGCCGCAGCCTGCCCACGGCACGGTCCGTGCGCCCCGCGAGGTCCTTCAGATCGTTCTGCCCCTGCGCGGCGGGGTCGGTCGCGCAGCGCAGGGCGGCCGCGCGCTCGGCCTGGATCGCGGCCACGGCGTCGGCGAGCGGGGCGCGCACGGTGGAGTCCACCCGTTGGAGCTGGCGTAGCCGGGCCACGTCCTGGACGGTGCTGACCGTGGCGTACGCCCACAGGGCGAGCAGGGATATCACGGGCACCATGAGCAGACAGACGATCTTCGCCCGGACGGTGCGGGGGCGCAGGCGCCACCGTCCCGCCGGCACGAGTGTGCCGGGCTGTTCCGTGTCGCCGGGCTCGGCGGCCGGGGTGCGTTCATCGGCCGGCGGACCGGCATGCGCACGGCGGCCGCGCACCGGAGGCCGGGGCGACGGCTCGGCGCCGGTGGTGGGGGTCCTACGGGGTGTTCGCATGGCCTCCTCGTTCGGTCGGGCGCGAAGTGTCGTCCGGGCCCGCGGTCAGCGGGCGCCGCTCTGGATCGGTCGCTGGGCGGACGCGGAAGCCGCGCGCTCCCCGGCGGTCGGCGACAGTGCGACGAACGCCGAGGTCAGGAAGAGGTAGGACCCGAGGCCGACGGCGAGGGGGAAGATGAACTGCATCGCCGTGGCCCCGGGCAGGGCCGCGCCGGACGGCGTGACCTGGACACTGACCGCGAACATCCCGGTGTAGTGCATGCTGCTGACCGCCGCTCCCATGACGAGCGAGGCCACGGTGACCGCGACGGGCGACTTGATGTTGAGGCCCGCCCAGAGGGCCGCGGTCGCCGCGACCACGGCGATCAGGACCGAGAGCGCGACGAGGACGGGGTCGTAGTGCACAGCGCCGTGCAGCCGCAGCGCCGCCATGCCGAGGTAATGCATGCTCGCGACGCCGAGCCCGGTGGTCAGTCCGCCGAGAAGGAGCGCTCGGGCGCGGTCCTGGCTGTAGCCGACGGCGAAGACGCCGATGCCGACGACGACCACGGCGACGAGCAGACTGAGGATGGTCAGCGGTACGTCGTAGCGGATCTCGGTGCCGGTGACGCCGAAACCGAGCATCGCCAGGAAGTGCATGGTCCAGATGCCGGTGCCGATCGCCGAGGCCGCGGTGAGGAGCCAGTTGCGTCGCGACCTGCCGGTGGCGCCGAGGGCGCGGACCGTGCAGCGCAGCCCGAGGGCGGCGCCGGTGCACGCCATCACGTACGACAGCACGGGGGTCAGCCAGCCGAATGTGGCGTGGTCCAGGTGTCCCATGGCCCCGGAACGCTAGTCCGGGCGGGGGCGCGCAAAGGGGCCGCGATTCGAAAGGTGTTGGAATCTGGCGCAGACGGGACCTGGAACGATCGCGTCACGTTCGAACGTGTGCGCCGCGGTATCCATCGTGCAGGTGAGGGATCATGCGGAGCATGAGCGACGACCACACACACGTCCAGGAGTTCTTCGCCGCCCGGGCAGCCGACTGGGACACGCGGTTCCCCGACGACGGCCCCGCGTACGCGGCCGCGGTAGCCGCCCTCGGGCTGCGTGAGGGTGACCGTGTGCTCGACGCGGGCTGCGGCACGGGACGGGCCCTCACGCCGCTGCGTGCGGCCGTGGGGCCCTCCGGGCAGGTCCTTGGAGTCGACCTGACGCCCGAGATGCTGGAGGCCGCCGCACGGGCCGGACGGGGCCGCGACGGGCGGTTGCTGCTCGCCGACGTGGCCGCGCTTCCCCTGCGTACGGAGTCGCTCGACGCGGTGTTCGCGGCGGGTCTGATCGCCCACCTCTCCCACCCGGCGGAGAACCTGCGGGAGTTGGCACGTGTGGTTCGGCCCGGTGGTCTGCTCGCGCTCTTCCATCCCATCGGCCGGGCCACCCTCGCGGCGCATCAGGGCCGGCAGATCACCCCCGACGATCTGCGCGCCGAGTCCAACCTCGGTCCCCTGCTGGCCGCTTCCGGCTGGCGCATGACGTCGTACGTCGACGAGGACGCCCGTTTCCTCGCCCTGGCCGTCCGGGAGGACTGAGCCTCAGCCGCGCCCCGCCACCTCGGCCACCAGGGCGTCGGGGTTGTCGAACATGATGTGATGTCCCGCGCCCGGCACGGTCACGACCCGCACCTCCGCGTCATCGATGCCTGCCCTGTCATCGAGCTCGTCGCTCAGTTCGCCCTGGAGCCTCGGCGAGCGGCCGGCCGATGACGGGAACGGCCTGGATGCGGTGGAGGGCCGGATCCCTCCGAGCCGGTGGAAGCGTTTACCGCCCGGTCCCCCTTCTGTCGCCGGAGCTCCAACTCTACGTTGAGGAGGAGCAGATGCACGTCGGCCAAGGCCATCGGACACGGGGAAGGCGGCCACGCATGTTCGGCAGGATCCGCAAGTCGGTCGGCAGATTCGTCAAGTCCCTGCGCGCGGATACGGCCGGGGGCGGGGGCGGGGAGAGGCGCACGCACAATCTGTTCGAGGCGGCCGCCGCCTATGTGTCGGCGTGCGCCGAGGACGACCAGGACCGGATGGATGAAGCCGTGTCGTGGGTGTCGCCGGAGGCCCTGTCGTTCGGCGTGAACGAGCTGGCGTGCCGGGCGGTCATAGCCCTCGCGCGGGAGCGAGACGAGTCACCGCGGACCGTCGCGCGCAGGCTCCTCGGCCTGCCCGCCGTCTGACGCCGGGCTGCACCCGGTCGTCCCCGCCCGCACGTCGTGGGATGCGCACTCGTGACAACGGGCTCGCGGGCGCATTAGGGTGCGCCGACGAACGAACGGATCGGGAGGATGGCATGGCCGGGACGGACGAGGACGCCGTCGCCGCCGAGGACGACGCGCTGTATGTGCTGACGGCGGTTCTGTTGACGCCCGCGCAGTTCCCGAGCGTGCTCGGCGACGACTATCCGGAGGCCTGCGCGGCACTCGACCTGCCGCCCATGCCCGACGGGTACGGCCTCGTGCTCGGCCAGGACGGCGACGGTGCGCGCTGGACGGTGGTCATCGACGATGTGTCGCTGGTGGCTGTGGCGATCGCGTCGTGGGACTGCGGCATGGAGTACGAGTTGTCGCCCGACGAGCGGACCGTCGTCGCCGCGCTGCCCGGCTGGCCGCTGGCCGTGGCCGTCGCGGCGCCCGGCGTGCCCGCCCCGCACGACCCGGCGCCCGAACTCACCGACCGCGAACCGCTCTGTCCGGTGGACACCGATATCTGGGGTCCCGCACAACGGCGCCTGGGCGCGGACCAGATCGCGCTCCACTGGACCGTGTGGCGCGAGCAGATAGACGACGCCGATTTCGTACCCGCAGACGCCGGGGCGCCGCACGAGGGCGTGGAACCGGCAGAGGAGCGCGCGGAGACGGCCGGGACGGGGACGGCCGGGACGGAGACGGCCGACGGCGAGAGTGTCGGCAAGATCCGCAGCGGCGTCCGCCGCGCCCTCAGGGAGGCGCGTGGGTACGTGGACACTCCCCCGCCCCTGGGCCGTGTCCGCTCCTCGTTCGCGACGGGTGACGCACGCACCCTGCGCGCCGACGGACCCGGCTGGTCCATGGTGGCCAGGACCGACGACATCGCGTTCGTCCTCCTCGACGAGGAGCCCGGCGAGGTCGTCCCGGTGGGGCGCGGCCCGGAGTTGCCCGGGCTGCTGGAGGCGCTGGACAAGGTGGCGGTACGCCCGGTCTGACGGCGACGGGGCAGGCGTGAACGCGACAGTGTGGACGGGACAGGTGCCCAAGGGCCGGACGGCATGCCGTAGGCAGGGAGCTGCGTAGTGAGCCCCCATATCGCCAGCTGTGCTCGTGTGGTCCGCCTCTATGGTCGGCGGTCCTGCATGGCCCCAGCATGGGCAGCTCCCGCGCTCCCGTCGTCTCCTGGAGGCCTGTCATGCGCCTGTCCCGAAGCGTCGCGCTGTCCGCCGCCGTCCTTGTGGCCTGCGCCCTCACCGGCCCCGCGGCAGCCGAGGGCGGTGGCCACTGCGGACGCCAGGAGCGGGTACGGGTCCCGGGCGCGGCGCTCCAGCTGAGCGCCTGTCTGGAGGACTTGACGACGGCCGGGCTGGCGGGGACCCCGTACACGGACATGGCCGACCAGGCGGGGCTGACCTCCAAGACCGCCGGCCATCCGTCCGGCGTGCCAGGGCTGCAGATCGACGGGTACTTCCCGGACGACTCGCACTTCAACACCACACACGGCTGGCGCCACGACGCCCAGTTCGTGATCCGGCTGCCGGACCGGTGGAACGGCGGCCTCGTCGTCACGGGCGCCCCCGGCACTCGCCGGCAGTACGCGACCGACACGGCGATCTCCGACCGGGTGCTGGCCCAGGGCTACGCGTACGCGGCAACCGACAAGGGCAACAGCGGGCCGGACTTCTACCGCGACGGGACGCACCCCGGCGACGCCGTCGCCGAGTGGAACCGGCGCACGACGCAGCTCACGCTCGCCGCCAAGCGTGTGGTGGCCCAGCGCTATGGGCACGCTCCCCGGCGCACGTACATGACCGGGATCTCCAACGGCGGCTATCTCACACGCTGGCAGCTGGAGCACCACCCCGAGCTGTACGACGGCGGCGTGGACTGGGAGGGCGCCCTGTGGGCGACCGACGGCCCGAACCTCCTGACGTCACTGCCGGTGGCCGTGGCCCGGATGCTCGGGTCGGCCAGGGACGAGGACCTGTACGCGGCCGGGTTCGCGCGCGGGTCCGAGTTCCTGTGGCCTTATCACGAGAAGGCGTACTGGGGTGTCACGCAGAAGATCTACCGTGCCGAGTTCGACCCCACGTACGACGTCGGCTGTCCCGGTGCGTCCGCCGGATCGACGGGGGAGCAGATCCTCGCGCCCTGTCCCTCGGACGCGGCGTACGACTATGCGGCGCGTCCCGAATCCGTGCACCGCGCTGTGGCCAGGGTCGCCCTCACGGGCCGGATCGGCAGGCCACTGATCACTCTGCACGGCGATCTGGACGTCCTCCTGCCCAAGGCCACGGACTCGGATGTGTACGCGCGCCTGGTGGAGCAGAGCGGGCGCGGGTCGCTGCACCGCTACTACACCATCGAGGGCGGCACCCACGTGGACGGGCTGTACGACGCCTATCCCGAGCGACTGCGGCCGATCCTGCCCTGCTATCGGGCGGCCTTCGACGCGCTCACCGCATGGGTGGAGCGGGGCCGGCGGCCGCCCGCGGACCGTACTGTCGGCAGGCCCACGGGCGGCGACGTGGCCGACTCCTGCGCTCTCGCGGGGGATCCGGCGAGCCGCTAGTGCTGCGACCGGAAAGGTTCACCGGCTCGCGACGCCCGGCACGGCACCTCGCCGCGTTGTCGCATCGCCCGAGTACATCCAGTACGCGGGCGACGCTCCGCCTTGCGATGCACCGCACCGGACGCCGCGAGCTTCCCGGCAAACCTTTCCGGCCACAGCACTAGGTGTGCTGTCCGGGAACGTTGGTGACGGGTCTTCGTGGGGCAAGGAGCGGCGTCCGGTGCCTGCGGAGATCCGTCAGAAGGCCCCCTGGTCCGGCCGTCAGCGGCCGAGTTCCTTCCGTGCGACTCGGCGCAGCCTGCGCCGCTGCGAGGGGTCCAGGGTGAGGTACGCGGCCGTCGGGACCCCCAGGACGATCAGGAGGACGGCCCACCAGGGCAGCCAGATCCACAGGATGAGTCCGGCCAGCACTCCCCCGGTGGCGATCTTCGCGTTCTTCGACATGTGTCGCCTCCTTCGCGGCCACTGCCGCTCTCTGCTCTGAGAACGGGCGCGTGCTGCGCGCGGTTCCGGGCCATGACCCTGATACAACCCTGAGCCGCGACCCTCAGTCCCCCTGAGGAGACCTGTCGGTTTCACCCTGAGACACATCCTGCGCCCACGGCCGCCGCTCGGACAACGTGCGGCCGACGGCACGGCCCGGAGAGCCGCACCCTCGGCGACTCGGCCCAGTAGTCAAATTTGCCGGGCCCGTGGAGGCCCGCTCAGGCCGGCAGACGATCAGCCGCGCGCGCCCAGCAGATGGTCCATGGCGAGCTGGTCCAGACGCTCGAAGGCCATGCCACGCGCGGCCGCTGCCTCCATGTCGAAGTCCTCGAAGGCGCCACGGTCCGCGAGCAATGCCTCAAGCCCGTCCGCGGCGGTCGGCTGCGCCAGTTCGTCCAGACGGGAGGCACGAAGGGCCTCCTGGACCTCCGGGTCCGCGCGGAAGGCGGCAGAACGCTCCTTCAGGATGAGGTAGTTGCGCATGCAGCCCGCCGCCGAGGCCCACACGCCGTCGAGGTCCTCGGTCCGCGGCGGCTTGAAGTCGAAGTGGCGCGGCCCGGTGTATCCGGCGCTCTCCAGGAGGTCGACGAGCCAGAACGCGGCCCGCAGATCACCCGCACCGAAGCGCAGGTCCTGGTCGTACTTGATGCCGGACTGGCCGTTGAGGTCGATGTGGAAGAGCTTGCCCGCCCACAGGGCCTGGGCGATGCCGTGCGGGAAGTTGAGGCCGGCCATCTGCTCGTGGCCCACCTCGGGATTGACGCCGTACAGCTCCGGGCGCTCGAGACGCTCGATGAAGGCCAGGGCGTGGCCGACCGTGGGCAGCAGGATGTCACCGCGCGGCTCGTTCGGCTTGGGCTCGATGGCGAAGCGCAGGTCGTAGCCCTGGGAGGTGACGTACTCACCGAGAAGGTCGAAGGCCTCCTTCATGCGGTCGAGTGCGATGCGCACGTCCTTGGCCGCGCCTGATTCGGCCCCCTCCCGGCCGCCCCAGGCGACGTACGTCCTGGCGCCCAGCTCCACCGCCAGGTCGATGTTGCGGATGGTCTTGCGCAGGGCGTAGCGGCGAACGTCGCGGTCGTTGGCGGTGAAGGCGCCGTCCTTGAAGACGGGGTGCGTGAAGAGGTTGGTGGTGGCCATCGGCACGGTCATCCCGCTCGTGTCGAGGGCCTGCCGGAAGCGCTTGATGTGCGCCTCGCGCTCGCTGTCCGAGGACCCGAAGGGGATCAGGTCGTCGTCGTGGAAGGTCACTCCGTACGCCCCGAGCTCGGCGAGGCGCTGCACCGTCTCCACCGGGTCCAGGGCACGCCGGGTGGCGTCCCCGAACGGGTCCCGGCCCTGCCAGCCGACGGTCCACAGGCCGAAGGTGAACCTGTCCTCGGGGGTGGGCTGGTAGCTCATGCCGCGGCTCCTTAGCTCGCTGAAGACTATTTCGTCATGGCGCTTAACAAATTAGTATGCGAAGGCATCTGTGGGAAGAGACGATGTGTCCTCGTACGGAGGCACGGAGGCCTCGTACGGTGACGATGGGCGCATCCGAGCCGCGCCGGTCCGGACACGCCCCCAACCGGCCAGATCCCGCGAGCCGCGGAAGAGGGAGAGCCCGATGTCAGCAGCCGAGGGTCCGCTCGTCGTCGGGGTGGACTCATCCACCCAGTCCACCAAGGTCCTGGTCGTCGACGCGTCGACCGGACGGGTGGTGGCGAGCGGGCAGGCGCCGCACACCGTCTCGTCGGGCGCGGGCCGCGAGAGCGATCCACGCCAGTGGTGGGACGCGCTGTGCGACGCCCTGCACCAGTGCGGGGAGCCGGCCCACGAGGCCACCGCGGTGTCGGTGGGCGGCCAGCAGCACGGCCTGGTCACCCTGGACGCGCACGGCGAGCCGGTGCGCCCGGCCCTGCTGTGGAACGACGTGCGGTCGGCTCCGCAGGCCCGCCGGCTGGTGGAGGAACTGGGCGGTCCCAAGGCGTGGGCGGAACGCACGGGGAGCGTGCCGTCCGTGTCCTTCACGGTCACGAAGTGGGCCTGGCTGGCCGAGAACGAGCCGGAGGCCGTCCGCGCGACGGCGGCCGTACGGCTCCCGCACGACTATCTGACCGAACGCCTCACCGGCCAGGGCACGACCGACCGCGGCGATGCCTCGGGCACCGGCTGGTGGGCGTCCGCGACGGAGTCGTACGACGAGGAGATCCTCGCGCACGTGGGCCTCGACCCCGCTCTGCTCCCGCGGGTGGTCCGGCCCGGCGAGGTGGCCGGCACGGTGCGTGACACCCATGACCTGCCGTTCTCCAAGGGCACCCTGGTCGCACCGGGCACGGGTGACAACGCGGCGGCCGCGCTGGGCCTTGGACTGCGCCCCGGGACTCCGGTGCTGAGCCTGGGCACCTCCGGCACGGTGTACGCGGTCTCCAAGCGACGCCCGGCCGACCCGACCGGGACGGTGGCGGGCTTCGCGGACGCGCACGGCGACTGGCTGCCCCTGGCCTGCACGCTGAACTGCACGCTCGCCGTAGACCGCATCGCCTCCCTGCTGGGCCTGGACCGTGACGCCGTCGAGCCCGGTACCGGCGTGACGCTGCTCCCCTACCTCGACGGCGAGCGCACCCCGGCCCTACCGCACGCCTCGGGGCTGCTGCACGGACTGCGCCACGACACGACGGCCGGGCAGGTGCTGCAGGCGGCGTACGACGGGGCGGTGCACTCGCTGCTGGGCGCCCTCGACCTGGTGCTCGACGAGAACGCGGACCGCACGGCACCGCTGCTGCTCATCGGGGGCGGCGCGCGGGGCACGGCATGGCAGGAGACGGTACGACGGCTCTCAGGGCGGCCCGTGCAGGTGCCGGAGGCCAAGGAGCTGGTCGCGCTGGGCGCCGCCGCGCAGGCCGCCGCACTGCTGACGGGCGAGGACCCCGCCGCCGTCGCCCGGCGCTGGGAGACCGCCCGCGGGCCGGTGCTGGAGGCCGTGGATCGGGACGAAGCGACACGGGCCAGGATCACCGGGGTACTCTCCGACGCGGCGCCGCTGCTGGAGCGGGAGCCGGACCGGCGCTGACGAGATCCGAGGGAGGCATGACCGCACCGCTGCACGAAGCCCATCCGTCCAGCCCCGGCCGCCGGCTGCCCGACACCCAGCAGGGCATGCGCCGCCGCAATCTGGCGCGGGTCATGCACACCGTGAGCGCCGAGGGGCCGCTGTCACGGGCCGCCGTGGCCTCACATATCGGACTGACGCGGGCGGCGGTGTCCACACTGGTCGACGAGCTGATCCGTTCGGGGCTGCTCGAGGAGCTGGGGCCGGAGCGTCCCGGCCGGGTCGGGCGGCCGGGATCCGCCCTGGCCGTCAGCGGTCAGGGACCGGCCGGGATCGGCGCGGAGATCGGCGTCGACCACCAGGCGGTGTGCGCGGTCGATCTGCGCGGCGTGGTACGCGCTCGGGCGGTGCGGCACGCGACCAACCGCGGCCGTCCGGCACGGCCGGTGCTCGATGAACTCACCGAACTGGTACGGCAGGTCGTCATGGAGGCTGAGCGCGCGGGGCTGTGGCCGGCGGGTCTGGCCGTCGCGGTGCCGGGTCTGGTGGCTCGCGACGCCCGTACCGTGGTCCGCGCCCCCAACCTCGGCTGGCACGACATCGACCTGGGCCCGCTCCTGCCGGACGACCTGCCGCTGACCGTGGACAACGAGGCCAACTTCGGCTCACTCGCGGAACTCTGGCTCGGCGACGAGACACCCCGCGACTTCCTGCACGTCTCCGCGGAGATCGGCATCGGCGGAGCGGTGGTCGTGGACGGGCGGCTGCTGCGCGGAACGCGCGGTTTCGCGGGCGAGCTGGGGCATGTTCCCGTGCGCCCGGAGGGACCGGAGTGCGCGTGCGGCGGGCGCGGCTGTCTGGAACAGTACGCCGGCGAGGAGGCGGTGTTGCGGGCGGCCGGACTGACGCCGGGCGAGGACTCCGTCGAACTGCTGGCCGAGCGGGCCGCAGAGGGTGACAGGGACGTCCGCAGAGCCCTGCGCGGTGCCGGGACCGCGCTCGGCATCGCGCTGACGGGGGCGGTCAATCTGCTGGACCCCGAGGCGGTGGTGCTCGGCGGCGCGCTGGCCGCTCTCGCACCCTGGCTCCTGCCCTCGCTGGAGCGGGAGCTGACACGGCGGACAGCCGGTCCGGCGTGTGCCGTGACCGTTTCGCGGCTGGGTTCCGAGGGGCCATTGCTCGGTGCCGCGCACTCGGTGGTGCGCGCGGTGCTCGACGATCCCGCGGCGGTCGCCGGTCGGGGGTAGCGGGCTGTTCCCGGGCTGCCGCCCGGGCCCTTCGCTCGCGGATTCACCCGGGGATCCCCTCGAACGGGTGACGGAGTTGTCCACAGTCCCTTCGTTGTCCACCGAAGACACCGGGCGCCTCCTGCCCAACCTCCCAGCCCCGTACCGTGATTCACGCGAGGCGCAGTCGTCGGGCGGAGGCTGTGCGTGAGTAATCGGGGGTTCGTATGGCGGGGGAAGTGGCTTCGGGGCTGCGGCGTGTGGCGATCGGCAGGACGCGTGTGCACCGACCGCGCGTGCGTGGCCGTGCTCCGCAAGGGGTGGCTGCCCGCGCGCGAGACGCACCGGGGAATCCACGCCCGGTCGCGCGAAACGGCGGCCGCGCTGACGCGTTGAGTACAGAAGGCAGGAGACCGGAACATTCCCAAACATCAGGCGCGGAAGGTGATTTCCCCGTGGAAGGCTCCGAATTCGACCGACCGAGACCCCTCACCAGCAGACGGCGGTTGCTGAAGGGCGCGGCCCTCGCCGCCATCCCCTACGCACTGCTCCCCTCGACACCGGCCGACGCCCGGCCCCGCGCCGTCGACCACCCCACCGCCGACTGGATGTCGGCGAACCCCGCCAACTACACGGACTCCGATCGGCCATGGAGCTATCCGCTGGAGTTCGTCGTCATCCATGTGACACAGGCGACGTACACGAACACCCTGGGCATCTTCCAGAACCCGAGGAAGAAGGTGTCCGCCCACTACGTCGTCCGGTCCGAGGACGGGCACATCGCCCAGTGCGTCCGCGAGCACGACGTCGCCTGGCACGCGGGCAACTGGGACTACAACACACGCAGCATCGGCATCGAGCACGAAGGGTGGGTGAACCGGCCCGGGTACTTCACGAACGCCCTGTACGAGGAGTCGGCGAAGCTCACGGCGGCGGTCTGCAGCAGGTACGGCATCCCGAAGGACCGGGCGCACATCATCGGCCACTACGAGGTGCCGGGCACCGACCACACCGATCCGGGACCGGACTGGGACTGGACGCGCTACATGAGGCTCGTCAACTTCGCCTGAGCCGAAGGACGGCGCCCCGAACGGTTGGGGCGGGGCGGACGGGCGAAGGCCGGGGGCCGCCCCGGGTCTCCTTCGGGTCGATGACGGTCCAAACGGTTGTCGGCGCCCATCCGGGGAGTGACGATGTCCCCAGCGCATCGCCGTCCCGGGAGGCCGAGTTGACCGAACCGTGGGTGGCCCTGGAACCAGGGGCCGATCCCGTCGAACGGGTGCGGGAACTGCGTCGCGCCCATGAGACGTTCACGGCGGTGGGCACGGTGGCGCGGCGGGTGCGTCCCGTGGTGGCCGACTCGTGGCGGCGTTCCGCGCGGGCCGGTGTCGGGCCGGACGGCACGGCACGGGTGGAACTGACGGACGGCGACCTCGGCTCGTACCGGGCGGAGCACCCCCTGGCGCGGGTCATGCCGCTGATCCGTGAGCTGATGGGACCGTTCGCGGCGGACGGGGAACATCTGCTGGCGGTGTGCGACGCGCAGGGCAGGCTGCTGTGGGTCGAGGGGGATCCGGCGACACGGCGGCGGGCGGACCGTATGAACTTCGTTCCTGGTGCGCGCTGGGCGGAGTCGGCGGTGGGGACGAACGCGCCGGGGACGGCCGTCGTCATGGACCGGCCCGTGCAGGTGTTCGCGGCCGAGCACTTCATCCGGCGCGTCCAGCCGTGGACGTGTGCGGCGGCACCGGTGCACGATCCGCGCACCGGGCGGGTGCTGGGCGCGCTGGACATCACCGGCGGTAACGGGCTGGCGCATCCGCACAGCCTGGGGTTCGTGCAGGCGGTGGCCCGGGCCGCCGAGTCCCAGCTGGCGCTCCTGTCTCCGGCCGAGCCCGCGGCCGACACACTGGAGCTGAACGCGCTCGGCCGTGACGAGGCGCGGCTCCTCGCCGGTGGCCGGAGGATCAGGCTCAGCCGTCGGCACAGCGAGATCCTGGTGCTGCTGGCCCGGCACCCGGAGGGACTGACCGGGGACGAACTGCTGTGCGCGCTGTACGAGGACGAGTCGGTGACGCCGGTGACGCTGCGCGCGGAGCTGGCGCGGCTGCGCCGGATCCTCGGCTCCGGTCTGCTGGCCTCGCGCCCCTACCGGCTCACGGCCGCGGTCGAGTCGGATGTCGCCGTCGTGGAGCGGCGGTTGGCGTCGGGGGCGGTCGCGGAGGCCGCGAGTGCGTACACGGGCCCACTGCTGCCGGGTTCGCAGGCGCCGGCGGTGTCCCGGCTGCGCCGCAGGCTCGCCGACGGGCTGCGGACAGCGCTGATCACCTGCCGCGACCCGGACCTGCTCGCCGAATGGGCACATGCTCCGTGGGGCGAGGACGACCTCGATGTCTGGCGGGCACTCGCGGCGGTGCTGCCCACGGCGGCCGTGCGGACGCGTCTGGACGAGCTGGAGTCCGAGCTCGCGGCACCGGTGGGGTGGGCACGTCCGTCACCCCGCTGAACCGCGCCGAGCCGACGCGATACAGGGGGCTTCTCGCACCGTTGTCCGTACGGGCATCCCAGGCCGTCCACCCGGCACGACCCGCGACGCAACGTACTCGCAACGTCCCCGTTCCTAGCCTCGGCGCCGAGAGCTGCCCAACGGCGGGCAGCGCTTTCCCGGGAGGCAGACCCGTATGACCCGTTACGCAGCACCCGGCACCGAGGGTGCGATCGTCTCCTACCAGGCGCGCTACGACCACTTCATCGGTGGCGAGTACGTGCCGCCGGCCCGCGGCCAGTACTTCGAGAATCCGACCCCGGTGAACGGGCAGCCGTTCACCGAGATCGCCCGGGGCACCGCCCAGGACGTGGAACGTGCCCTCGACGCGGCCCACGCCGCCGCGCCCGCGTGGGGCCGTACGTCGGTGACCGAGCGCTCCGACATCCTCCGGAAGATCGCCGACCGGATGGAGGCCAACCTGGAGAAGCTGGCGGTGGCCGAGAGCTGGGAGAACGGCAAGCCCATCCGGGAGACCCTCGCCGCGGACATCCCGCTGGCCATCGACCACTTCCGCTACTTCGCCGGCGCGATCCGGGCGCAGGAGGGTTCGCTGGGCGAGGTCGACGACGACACCGTGGCGTATCACTTCCATGAGCCGCTCGGCGTGGTCGCCCAGATCATTCCGTGGAACTTCCCCATCCTGATGGCCACGTGGAAGCTCGCGCCGGCTCTCGCGGCGGGCAACGCGGTCGTCCTCAAGCCGGCTGAGCAGACCCCGGCGTCCATCCACTACTGGCTGAGCCTGGTCGCCGACCTGCTGCCCCCGGGTGTGGTGAACATCGTCAACGGCTTCGGGGTGGAGGCGGGCAAGCCCCTGGCCTCCAGCCCGCGCGTCGGGAAGGTCGCGTTCACGGGCGAGACCACCACGGGCCGGCTGATCATGCAGTATGCCTCCGAGAACATCACTCCGGTCACGCTCGAACTCGGCGGCAAGTCCCCGAACATCTTCTTCGACGACGTCTGGGCGACGAACGACGACTTCCGCGACAAGGCGCTGGAAGGCTTCACGATGTTCGCGCTCAACCAGGGCGAGGTGTGCACGTGTCCGTCGCGCGCGCTGGTGCAGCGGGGCCACTACGCCGAGTTCATGGAGGCGGCGGTCGCCCGCACCAAGCAGATCAAGACCGGGCACCCGCTGGACACGGACACGATGATCGGCGCCCAGGCGTCCAACGACCAGCTGGAGAAGATCCTCTCCTACCTGGACATCGGCCGGCAGGAGGGCGCGAAGGTCCTCACGGGAGGTGAACGCATCGAGCATGACGGCGAGTTGAAGGGCGGCTACTACGTCCAGCCGACGATCTTCGAGGGCGACAACCGGATGCGGATCTTCCAGGAGGAGATCTTCGGGCCGGTGGTGTCGGTGACGTCGTTCCACGACTTCGACGACGCCATCAAGATCGCCAACGACACGCTGTACGGACTCGGGGCGGGCGTGTGGACGCGGGACGTCAACACCGCCTATCGCGCGGGCCGCGCCATCCAGGCGGGCCGCGTCTGGACGAACTGCTACCACGCGTACCCGGCGCATGCGGCGTTCGGCGGCTACAAGGGCTCGGGAATCGGCCGCGAGACGCACAAGATGATGCTGGAGCACTACCAGCAGACGAAGAACCTGCTGGTGTCGTACTCGCCGAAGAAGCTGGGCTTCTTCTAGACCCAGAAGAAGGGCGCCTGACCAGGGCAGTCGCCCGTCGAATGAACGCCGCAGCGGCCGGCCACCGTCATGAGCTGGTGGCCGGCCGCCGCGTGTTCGCCCCCGGGAGGCTCAGGCGAGGGTGCCTGAACCGGTCTCCGTGTCAGCGATCAGGGGGCTGCGATCGCGGCTGTGAGAGCCAGCGTCTTCACGCCTTCCCTCGGAAGTACGTGATGTCCCAGTGGCTGCCTTCGTTGCAGTAGAGGTTGCCCGACGGGGCCTTCCACTGGGGGTAGCCGTCGCCGCGGTGCCCGATGTACGTGAACTTCGCCCTGATGTAGCGGGAGACGCAGCCGGTGGGCACGATGTCCAGTTTGTAGCCGTTGTGGTGGCTGTACTTCATGGTGGCGTGGCCGACCTCCGTGCCACCGGTGATGGTGATGGCGCACCTGCCGGCCTTCTTGAAAGCGATGATGCCCTGCACGGTGCTCTTGTTGATCTTTTCGAAGGAGGTGCACTGAGGGTTGCTGCGCGTGGTGCAATGTCCTTGCGACCACCACTTGATGCCGGCCGCCCTCAGTCGGTGCGCGGCTTGGGCCTGGGTGAGCTTGACGACCTTCGCTGCCGACGCAGGTGCTGTGGCGGCGTGCGCTGGAGCGGCAGTGAGAACGCCTGAAGCTCCGGCGACGAGGACAGCGCCACCGGCCGCGAGGGTTCCCAGGCGACGCCGACTGCTGTGTGTGAACATGGTTCGTGCTCCTCTTCTCTGTGATTGGCTGGTGTCCGGGCCCGGAAGACGGGTGCGTCAGTGGCTGCTGACCCACCGCGAGAAGGTGGTCAGCCGTGCATAGGTGCCCGGGTTGTAAGGACGAGCGCAGCTCACGCCTCCGGAGACGATGCCCGCGACCTCGCCGTGGATGAGCAAGGGGCCGCCGCTGTCGTGTCCACACGCGTCCACGCCGCCGGTCTTCCAGTTGCCGGCACAGAACAGGTCACGGCTGCTGAGGTTGTCTGCGCCGTACGCGTGCCGGCAGCGGGTGTCGGAGACGAGCGGCACCGTGGCCTTCCTGAGATGGCCGGGCTCACCGTGTACGCTGGGCCTCCCCCAGCCCAGGATCGTGGCCCTGGTCCCCGCCTTGTACACGCCCGTGTCTCCTGGTCCGACGTAGCGGACCGGCCGCGTGTTGGCCACCCGTGTGGCAAGTGTCAGCACCGCTACGTCGCCGCGCATGATCTCGTGCCGGTGGACGTAGGCGAACCGGGGGTGCACAGTCACGCTCTTCACCCGGTAGGTCGTGCCACCGCTGCCGCGCACGTCGTTGCGCCCCTGGACGACTCGCAGCTGCCGCGGAGCACGGTAGCGGTGCCCGCAGTGCCCCGCGGTCAAGACCTTCGTAGGCGCTATGAGCACGCCGGCGCAGGAGAACTTGCCTTTCATGTAGATCGCCATCAGCCATGGGTATCTCTTGGCGGACACCTTCGTACCGCCGACGATCGCCGGTGCGGCACCGGGGTCGCCGCCCACAGCCGCGGTGGGCGCCGTGGGTGCGGCGGCCGCCGGCTCGGCTGCTGCGCCGATGGCCAGCCCGCCGCTGAGCAAAACGGCTGCGGCCACCGTGGCTAACGCAGCCTTCGCTCTCTTCATCGCCGTTCTCATTGCTTCCCGTCCTCCTGTGGTGTGAGCCGTTCAGTGCCGGTTTTGGGATGGCATGGGCGCTCGTACGTCATCGCGCGTGCGGATCACTCATTGCCTTGGGGGTTCGGTGATCAGCCCGTACCGCGCGGCCGGTGCTCCAGTGGCCACGGCCCAATAGCGGTCCCCGTACGACCAGTGCCACCATTCCGTGACGTAGTTGACGAAACCCGCCGAGGTCATCACCGCACTGAGCAGGCTCCGATGAGATCGGGCCAGTGCTGAGATGTTGGGGGCGTCGGTGAAGCAGGCTCCGGCGTTCTGCTCGGGGCTCGTGTTCACCTCGGTGCCCATGGGCAGTTCGTCGCCGGCCTCGGTGCAGAGTGTCAGGTCGACCGCCGCGCCGCAGGTGTGCGGAGCGATGGCAGGCGGGGCCAGGGACCGGCTCGTCTGGACATGGAGGTGCTCATCGGACCAGCCGGGGTTGGCGGCACGGAGTTCCGCGGAGTACTCGTCGAAATACCGCACCTGCAGTTCCGGCGGCCTGTAGCCCTCGATGATGAGCAGACGCAGTCCTGCCGGCAGCAGATTCTGTGCGGCAAGCAGTCGGCCGACCAGTTCCTCGCGTACGTACGAGAAGGCACCCGCGGGATCCGCCAGCCGCCGATCGAGCAGCAGTTGGGGAGTGTCCGCGAGGCTGACGAGCCTCTCCCCGCAGTCGACCACCGGCATGGCCGTGACTCGGGGGTCGGACATCAGCACGGCCTCAGCCCCTGCAGCTGTTTGCAGCCGGCCGGGTTGGCCCGGTGCGCCAGGGGTGTTCGCCGCACGCGGCCGGCTGTGTCGGGTCTGTTCCGGGCGGCGGGCGCGGGTGGGCGCATGGTCAGGCACCCGCGGGACGGACGAACCCCTTGTAGACGTGGTCGATCAGGCCGGATCCGGGGTTCCGGCCCTTGCGCCAGTCGAAGGGCGCGCTCTTGACCACGCGGCTCAGGCGGTGGTTCATGCTGCCCTCGTTTCCGCCGATGGTCCGGATCAGCCGCTTGTCGGCGGAGACCCACACGACGATGTTGACGTGGTGCCGTCCGTAGCGGGAGTTCTTCCAGACGACCAGGTCACCGACGTGCGGTGTGTGCGACAAGCTGTGGTAGCGGGCCGCGTACTCGGTGACGGCCGAGAACGCGTAGCCGTTGAGGAGGCCTGCGTGCCGCACGCCCGCCTTCTGCCAGACCCACTTCACGAAGTAGCCGCACCAGTCGGTGCTGCACATCTGGTTCGTGAAGCAACGGCTGCCGACCTTGCTGCTCGCGATCTTGGCGATCTTCGCGCCCAGCTTCTGCTTGGCGAGGCCCGGCACGAACTGATCACCGTCCACCGCCGAGCCGAATGCCGTGGCGGATGCCGCGGCGGGACTCCGCGGGGCGGCAACCGCCGACCCGGCGGATTCGGCGCCCACAGCGGTGACGGAAACCGTCACCGCCACTGCGGCGAGCAGCGTGCGCATGCCCTTCGGCCGATGGGCCGCGGTCCTGACCAGAGCCATGGTGTTCCTCCGTTGTGTGTTCCTTCGACGGCTGCGATCGCCGCCGTCCAACGGAATCCAGGCTCTCGGGGCGCCCTTGAAGTCTGCGATGAACCGGCAACAAGACCATTCCCGCTACCTTCAAGGCCATCTCGGCCACTTTCAGTGCCGGTAAGCGCCCCGTAGCGATGAGCTCGTCGTACTCCCGGGCTCCCGACTCCCTGAAGATCTGCAGAGCCCGGGACCGCAGGGCCGACGCGGTGTCGCCATCCCCGTCGCCGTTGCAGGGGCGACGTGCTGCGGAGCGGGCGCAGCACGCAACCGGTCCGGGAGCCTGCCGTCGTCTGGCATCCCGGCCCGCAGCCAGTCAGCGACCGTCTCGGCATCGGCCTCCGTGACGAGTGGGCCGAGCCGTACGAGGGCGCCGGCCGGCCGGCGGTCCGCCGTGCACGGTTGCACGGCGGCGTGCACTCCGCGGTCGGCGCGGCAGCGAAGGATCTTCGACAGGCAACCGGTGGAGACCATGATCGCCTGGGGGCAGCCGCGGACCGCGCGCCGCAGTGCGTCCATCACCTGGTCGGTCGAGGCGGCGCAGGAAGCGCAGACCACGAGCGTGAACGGACGGCTGCAGCGGCCGCGTGCGGCGTTGTCCATGTCCGCGCCCTTCCAGCCGGTGAGTCATTGAAAATGAATTCCATTATACTATCACGCGCGGTGCACGACGCCGGGAATCCGCCACTCGCGCGAGGAGGACTGAGCCGCCCACATGCGCGCCTACCGGCCCTCGGGGTCCGCGAGCAGGTCGGTGTGCGTGCCTCGCTGAGTGATACGACCGCCTTCCACGACGAGGATCTGGTCGGCGCCGACGACGGTGGACAGACGGTGGGCGATGACGATCACCGTCTTGCCCTCCACGAGCCGGTCGATGGCGTCCTGGACCACGGTTTCGGATGTGCTGTCGAGGGCGGCCGTCGGCTCGTCGAGCAGCACGATCGGGGCGTCCTTGAGGAACGCGCGGGCGATGGAGATGCGCTGCCGCTCGCCGCCGGAGAGGGCGGAGCCGATCTCGCCGACGCGGGTGGCATATGCGCCCACCTCATCGTCCCTGCTGCGGAGTTGACGCTCACCGACACCGGAGCCGACGTCCGGAACCGTGCGCCGTTCGGCGTCGGGCAGAACCAGGGCCGCCGGGCGGTCCTCCACCTCTCGATGGACTTCCTGGTCGCGGACTGGGCCAGCATCTGGCGGGTACGGTGGTGATCCGCAAGCCTTGGGTTGTTCTCGAAGTCTGGTTGTTTCCCCCGTTCTCGATGCGGGGGACCCCCAGCCGCTGGTTCCGGGCGAAGCAGCCGTCCTAGTCTTCCGGCTACCGACCAGCGAGGCTGTCGCCACACGGTGCCGCCCGCTGGACTCGGTCCTCTGAGAGGAGCGTGGGACGCCATGATGACCGCGAGCCCGTCTCGCAACGGCGGGGCCGGAGCCCCGGGCCTCCGACGAGCGCGGAGCCTGGCGGTCGTGGCAGGCGCCGCGGCGGCCCTTGTCGTGTGGCTGGTGACGGCGAAGCTGGCCGGCATTCACCTCGACGTGCGCACGGGCCCGGATCAGCACAGACAGTCCGTCGGGGCCGCACCGGTCCTGCTGGCGTCGCTGGTGGCGGGCCTCGCCGCGTGGGGGTCGCTCGCCGCCCTGGAGCGGTGGGCACCGACGAAGGCACACCGGACGTGGCCGTTCCTCGCTCTCGTGGTCCTGGCCCTGTCCTTGGCCGGCCCACTCACCCTGGGTGTCACGACGGGCGCCAAGGTGGTGCTTCTGTGCCTGCATCTGGTGACGGGGCTCGTGCTCGTCCCCGCTCTGTGGCGGACCAGTGCCAGGCCGTAGAGAACGAGCGGTTCGCCGCTCCCGCAGCGTGTCGCGCGGCGCGGGAGGCGGAAGGCAGGGCATGCCGACGGAATGCGCGAGGCAGCCGGCACGACCGCCGGTTCGCGCTCCATTCCCCAGCCGCGCCCGGCAGCGGTGCTCACGGCAGAACGCAGCCCGGAACGCGCCAACAGCCAGGACGGCACCGTGATCGACACCACCGAACGCGTTGCGCCCCCACGCCTCCTGGGCCGGATTCGACCCGACCGCCCGCTGCTCGTCGCTGCCGTAGAGGAGGAGACGGCCCATGCCGGTACCCGGCTGCCGGTGCTGATCACCGGCATGGGAAAGGTCAACGCCGCGACCGCGCTGGCTCTCGCACTGGCCGAGGGGCCGCGCCCGTCGCAGATCGTCAACGTGGGAACCGCGGGGGCTCTGCGGAACGACCACGTCGGCGTTCTGGAGATCAGCCGCGTGATCCAGCACGACTTCGACAGTGCCCTGTTGCACGACATCAGCGGCCGGCTCTACGGCCCGCCCCTCACGCTGAACTCCGGTTCCGGGCTCACGCTGGCCACCGGGGACACCTTCGTCTCCAGTTCCGCCGTGCGCGACCGGCTGGCGCAACAGGCGGACCTGGTCGACATGGAGGGGTACGCCGTCGCCACGGTCGCGCGTCGACTGGGCGTCTGCCTGCGGATCGTCAAGTACGTCAGTGACCCGGCCGACGAATCCGCCCGGGCCACCTGGCCCGAAGCGCTGGACACCGGCGCCAGACATCTGGCCCGGTGGCTCCGGGACAACCTCTGGTGAGTCCCGTCCCGCATCGGTGGTGCGCCCATCGATGCGCCATCTCCGTCCGCCCATGATCAGCCGGCAGCCGCTGCAACCACAGGGAGCGTTGTGTCCCGTCGCCTGTTCACCTCGGAGTCCGTGACCGAGGGCCACCCCGACAAGATCGCTGACCAGATCAGCGACACCATTCTCGACGCGCTTGTGCGACAGGACCCGACGTCCCGGGTCGCCGTGGAGACGCTCATCACGACCGGCCTGGTGCATGTGGCCGGTGAGGTCACGACCAAGACGTACGCGCCGATCGCGCAGCTGGTGCGCGAGAAGATCCTGGAGATCGGCTACGACTCGTCGAAGAAGGGCTTCGACGGCGCGTCCTGTGGTGTCTCGGTGTCGATCGGCGCGCAGTCGCCGGACATCGCGCAGGGTGTGGACACGGCGTACGAGTCCCGGGTCGAGGGCGACGACGACGAGCTGGACCGGCAGGGTGCCGGTGACCAGGGTCTGATGTTCGGTTACGCGACGGACGAGACCCCGACGCTGATGCCGCTGCCGATCTTCCTGGCGCACCGCCTGTCCAAGCGGCTGTCCGACGTCCGCAAGAACGGCACGATCCCCTACCTGCGTCCGGACGGCAAGACGCAGGTCACCATCGAGTACGACGGTGACAAGGCGGTCCGTCTGGACACGGTGGTCGTCTCCTCGCAGCACGCCAGCGACATCGATCTGGACTCCCTGCTGGCTCCCGACATCCGTGAGTTCGTGGTGGAGCCGGAGCTGAAGGCGCTGCTGGAGGACGGCATCAAGCTGGAGACGGACGGTTACCGTCTGCTGGTCAACCCCACCGGCCGCTTCGAGATCGGCGGTCCGATGGGGGATGCGGGCCTGACCGGCCGGAAGATCATCATCGACACGTACGGCGGCATGGCCCGCCACGGCGGCGGCGCGTTCTCCGGCAAGGACCCCTCGAAGGTGGACCGCTCGGCGGCGTACGCGATGCGCTGGGTGGCCAAGAACGTGGTCGCCGCGGGCCTGGCCTCGCGCTGCGAGGTGCAGGTCGCGTACGCGATCGGCAAGGCGGAGCCGGTGGGTCTGTTCGTGGAGACGTTCGGCACGGCCAAGGTCGACACGGAGAAGATCGAGCACGCGATCACCGAGGTCTTCGACCTGCGCCCGGCCGCGATCATCCGCGACCTGGACCTGCTCCGCCCGATCTACGCGCAGACGGCGGCATACGGCCACTTCGGCCGCGAACTCCCCGACTTCACCTGGGAGCGCACCGACCGGGTGGACGCCCTGCGGAGGGCGGTGGGGCTGTAGAGGGCCGTGGACGACGCCTGAGATGGCGTGGCCGCGTCGGCGCGGCCACGCCGGGGCGGGTGTCAGCGGCCGGGCACGTAGGCGTGCAGACGCCCGGACCACTCCGGGGTCAGCAGCGTGTCGGCCGCCTCGCGCGGAACGCTGAGGTGCACGTCCCTGCTCTGGCCGTCCGCCGGCGTGGGGGTGATCAGTATCGTCCACGGGATCGGGCTCGCGGGGAACTCGAACCAGAACGGGCGTCCGGCGCCGAACTCGATGTCGTACACCGGCAGTCGGCTGCTGTTGTTCAGGGCCACCGTGCCGTCGAAGGCGTCCAGCGACATGCGGCTGAGGACCCTTCGGGAGCGCTTCGCGCGGCGCTGCGCCTCCAGGAAGGCGACCTCGTCCCGCACCCGCTCGGCCGTGGCGTCCGCGATGGCGGACCGGACCGCCGCCACCGTGTCCCCCAACGGCGCCTTCCGCAGGTCCCCGGCGGGCAGGGCGCACGTGACGTTGCTGACAGCGTTGCCCCAGTACCCGTCGGGGAGCGTCGCGCGCAGGGCGGCGCGCAACCCCGTGACGATCCCGAGCCGTTCCGTACTCTCTGCGGACCGGCCCCGCAGGGCGCCGAGGACCTTCCACAGATGCGCGCTCAGTGCGTCGCCGGTCGACACCCCCGGCCCGGACCCGGCGAGCTGAGCCCCCGCGGTCTCCTTGAGCGCCCGGACCTCCTCTGCGGCGAAGCGCACGGTGATGGTGCGCACCCGGCGCGCCCCGGCGTTGACGCGCCAGAGGAAGGCGAGCTTCTGCCGGCCCGAGACCACGGCGTACTGCGCACTGTGCTGTTCGGCCCCGGGTGCGGCACCGTCCGCCAGACGGTCCAGCAACGTACGGGCGCATGGGGCGGCGCGGTGGTCGAGGCCCCGATGTTCACGTGACCAGTGGAGCAGGAAGTCGAGGAACCCGGACCCGTCGACGACACTGTGGTTGATCGACACTCCGAGCACGGATCCCCCGCCGCGCATGTGGGTCACCCGGACCGTGAGCAGGGGGGTGTCGTGTCCCACGACCCGGAAGGGGTTGATCGACTGGATGTACGATCCGAGGTCGCTCTTCGCCGAGTGGTCAGGACCGTAGTCGGGCATGGGGCGGTCGGAGCGGCGTTCGGAGAACGCGGCACCCGCGCCGTTGCACACGACGCTGAGACCGCCGTCGTCGTCGCGCTCCAGGCGTCCGGTGAGCATCGGGTAGTGGGCCAGGGTCCGGGTCAGGGAGACGCGCAGGGCCTCGGTGTCCAGCGTCTGCCGGTAGTAGAAGGTCCGCGGAGTGGCGAAGGTGCCGGGCAACAGGTCGTAGACACCGAGCCGTATCCGCGCTCCACTCGCCTCTCCGGCTCCCATCTCGGCGGAGTCCCCGGTGTCGTACGGCGCCGCGGAGTGGAGATTCATGAAGCCTCGCTGGAGTGTTGACTGGCGCGCGGCCAGCGACGGACACGGAACTCCAGCCTGGCTCGTATGGCGCGAGGAAATCCCTAGACGAGGGTGCGACCCGGCCGTCCGGGCCGCCTTTTGGTGGTTCCCTAGAGTTCTCCCCTGAGGCTGGCTCACAACCGCCGGTAGGTGCTGGGCTGGAGGTCCCCGATCCATCCCGGGTGCGGGGACCCGGTCGAACTTCTGAGCAGAGGTACTGCTCGCGTCCCCGCCGGCACACACAGGAGGCCTTCCACCGATGGGGAACGACAAGAGCGAGATCCTCGACCTGGTCCGCGCATACCACCGCACCAACGAGGCATCGGGATTCGTGCCCGGTGTCACGCCCGTCATGGCCTCCGGCGCGGTCCTCAGCGAGGACGACCGCGTCGCGCTGGTGGAGGCGGCCCTGGAGATGCGGATCGCCTCGGGCGTCAGCTCGAGAAAACTGGAGCGCGCGCTCGCCAAGTACTTCGGGCTGCGCAAGGCGCATCTGACGAACTCGGGCTCGTCGGCGAACCTGCTGGCGCTCAGCTCACTGACCTCGCCGCAGCTCGGCGACGTGCGGCTGGTCCCGGGCGACGAGGTGGTCACGGTGGCCGCGGGCTTTCCCACCACCGTCAACCCAATCCTCCAGAACGGGCTCGTGCCCGTGTTCACGGACATCGAACTCGGCACCTACAACGCGTCGGTCGAGCGGGTCGAGCAAGCCATCGGCCCCCGTACCCGGGCCATCATGATGGCGCACGCCCTGGGCAACCCGTTCGCGGTGGAGGAGATCGCCCAACTCGCCGAGGATCGTGGTCTGTTCCTCATCGAGGACAACTGCGACGCCCTGGGCAGCACCTACCGCGGGCGGCTGACCGGAACCTTCGGCGACCTGGCGACCGAGAGCTTCTACCCGGCCCACCACATCACCATGGGCGAGGGCGGCTGTGTCCTCACGGACAACCTGGCGCTCGCCAGGATCGTGGAGTCGATGCGCGACTGGGGGCGGGACTGCTGGTGCGAGCCCGGTGAGGACAACCGCTGCTTCAAGCGGTTCGAGCACCAGATGGGATCACTGCCGGCGGGATACGACCACAAGTACATCTTCTCGCACGTCGGGTACAACCTGAAGTCGACCGATCTGCAGGCCGCCCTCGGCCTCCAGCAGCTGGGCCGCATCGACGAGTTCGGCAAGGCCCGGCGGCGCAACTGGACGCATCTGCGCGAGGGGCTGGACGGGCTGCCGCACCTGCTGCTTCCCGAGGCCACGCCCGGCAGCGACCCGAGTTGGTTCGGTTTCGCGATCACGGTGCGGCCGCACGCTCCCTTCGAACCGAACGCGCTCATCGACCACCTGGAGTCCAGCCGGGTGGCCACCCGGCGCTTCTTCGCGGGCAACCTGACCCGTCATCCCGCCTACGCGGGCCGCGAGTTCCGGGTCAGTGGTCCGCTCTCCAACAGCGACATCACGACCGAGCGGACCTTCTGGATCGGGGTCTACCCGGGTCTGACGGACGAGATGATCGACCACAGCATCGCCACCGTGACCGAGTTCGTGACGCTTCCGCACTGACGCCTCGCGGCGAAGCGCCTGAACGGGTCCGCCCCGCACGCCGTCGGGTGTGCGGGGCGGACCCCGTTCAGGGCCGGGCCGACGCCCGGCCAGACGAGACGAGCACAGTGAGGTGCGGCACCCACTCGTGCACCTGGGCTCGGTGCCCGGCGGCACCAGAGCCGTACGACGCCCCGTGGATCGGCCGCGAGACCGGACATGGCGGGCCGGGAAGACCGTGTGCACGGTGTCGAGCAGGACGTACCGGCCGCGTGCGATGGCCGCGCGCGACGAGCTCGCACGCGGGCCGGAGGGTCGCGGCGATACGACCGAAGGCCGGGAAGAGGAGCAGGGCGTGGTGTCCGGCGGGTGGGTCAGCGGGCGGCGCGGAGTGCCTCGTAGTGGGTGAGGCAGTCCTCGTACCGCGGCAGGAGGCCCGCCTCGCGGGCGGCCGCCACGGAGACGGCCGAGGCGTCCTTGGCCGACATCAGCGGCGCCTCCGAAAGGCCCCAGGGCAGGTCGAGTTCGGCATCGAAGGGGTCGATGTCCAGCTGGGTGCCGGGGACGAACTCGGTGGAGCACAGATACGAAACGCAGGTGTCGTCGGTGAGCGCGAGGAAGCCGTGCACGAGTCCCTCGGCCACGAACAGCGTCTCGCCCGACTCGGCGTCCAGCCAGTTGGCCTCGTGCACGCCGTACGTGGGAGAGCCGAGCCGCAGGTCCACCACGATGTCGAGCACGGCACCGCGCACGACACAGACGACCTTCGCCTGTCCCGGTGGCAGCAGGGTGCCGTGCAGTCCGCGCAGGACCTGCTTGCGGGACACCGAGTAGTTCACCTGGGCCACGGGGACCGGCCGACCGATCTCCGCGGCCAGCTTGTCGCGGCGGAACGATTCGTAGAAGCTCCCGCGCGCGTCACGGTGCTTGTACGGCGTGATGTGGAACGCGTCCGGCACAGCCATCTCTCGAACCTTCATGGTGGCAGCACCCTAGGGGGCGGTCTTCGAGGACCGTTGAAGAGCGGCACGGGGACCGGTCGAGTCGAACCGTCCTGGAGACAGGCTCGATCACCGGCTGCCACAGTGGTGGCCGAGGCAGCCGCGGGCACGCGGTCGTGGGCTCCAGGACGAGGGCGGGTGCGGGACACCGGCCGGGAGGAGAGAGCGGCATGACGGTGGTCGGTGCGCAAGGACTGCCCGGACGGCCGGACATGCGGTCCGGCCGGGTCGTCGTCCTCGGTGCGACCGGATTCGTCGGTCGGCACGTCGGCGCCGCCCTGGAGGCGGCCGGACACCAGGTGCTGGCCGTGGCGCGCCGCCCGGTCAAGACCCCGCCTTCGTGGCACTTCCACCCGATGGACCTCGTCAACGACGGCCCGGCCGCCCTGACCCAGCTCATCGAGGCGGAGCGGCCGGTCGCCGTGGTCAACGCGGCCGGCGAGGTCTGGTCGAGATCGGCGGGGGACATGCGGCAGAGCAACCAACTGCTGGTGGACAGGTTGCTGGCAGCGCTCGGCGCCACCACGCAGCGCCCGCGTCTGGTCCACCTCGGCTCGGTGCACGAGTACTCCCCGCAGGCCACGGGCGTGGCCCTGGCCGAGGACTCCCCCACCCATCCGACGACGGCGTACGGACGGTCGAAGCTGGACGTCACGCGGGCGGTGCTGCGCTCCACCGAGGAGGGCCTGACCCAGGCGGTGGTGCTGCGGCTGTCGAACGTGGTCGGCGCGGGCACTCCGCCGGCGAGCCTGCTGGGCCGGGTGGCCCAGCAGTTGCTCGCGGCCTCCGGCTCCGACGCGCCCGCGGTCGTACGGGTCTCCCCGCTGCGCAGCAGCCGTGACTTCGTCGACGCCAAGGACGTGTCCGAGGCGGTCGTGGCGGCGATGCGGTCGGCGCGGGCCGTCGGCCGGGTCGTGAACATCGGCAGCGGGACGTCCCAGCACGTGCGCGCCATGGTCGACCTGCTGATCGCGACCAGCGGCCGGGCGGCCCGGCTCGTGGAGGGGACCGGAGGCACGGTACGGCCCGTCACCGACACGGACTGGATGGGCGTGGATGTCTCCGCCGCCCGGGAGCTGCTCGGTTGGTCACCCCGCCGGACGCCGCAGGACATGGTGCGCGACCTGTGGGAGGCGGCCGCCGATAACGCGGAGTGACTCCACGCGGACCGGGATCCGGTCAGCCGGGCAGCAGGTCCAGGTCCGCCGCGCTGACTCGGTCCGAGATCACGTGCTGGCGGAGCTGCTGCAGGCCCGAGGAGGGGTCCAGGCCGAGTTCCTCGCGCAGCAGGTCGCGCAGGCGCTGATAGACCTGGAGCGCCTCACTGCGGCGGCCGGACCGTTCCAGGGCGATGATGAGGCCGCCCTGGAACCACTCGTGCATCGGGTACGCGCAGGCCAGTTCCTTGAGTTCGCCGACGAGTTCACGGTGCCGGCCCAGACGCAGGCCGGCCGCGATGCGCAGTTCCAGGGCGTGCATGTGCAGTTCCTCCAGGCGCAGCGCATGCGCCTGAAGGACGGGTCCCTGCGTGACGTCGGCGAACGGCGGCCCGCCCCACCGGGCGAGCGCCGAGTCGAGCAGGTCGGCCGTGGTCCGCTCGTCGCCCGCGTCGAAGGCGGCACGCGCCTCGGCGCTGAGCCGTTCGAACTCCTGCGCGTCGTACTCTCCGGGGCCCACCCGCAGTACGTAGCCGGTGGCCCCGGTGACCAGCGGGCCGGACTCGGCGGCCGTGTCGGTGTCGCTCTGCAGCAGTTTGCGCAGCTGGTAGACGTACGTCTGCACCGTGGCGGTGGCACTGCGCGGCGGGTTGTGGTCCCACAGTTCGGCGACGATCACGGGGATCGGGACCAGGGTGTTGCGGCGGGCCAGCAGCAGCGCGAGGACCTGACGGGTCTTGGGCGCGGTGGGGGTGGCTCGCCGACCGTCGCGTGTCACTTCCAGCAGGCCGAGTGTCCCCCAGGTCAGCACGGCACGGTCCCGCCCGTCACCACCGGCGCGGTGCGGGCGTTCTCCCACCAGTCGCGGTGGTCGCGGTACCAGGCGACCGTCTCGGCGAGCCCTTCGGTCATGTCCTTCTGGGGCTTGTAGCCGAGTTCGGTGTGCGCCTTCTGCCAGTCCACCGAGTAACGGCGGTCGTGCCCCTTGCGGTCGGTGACATACTCGACCCGGTCCCACGAGGCACCGCACGCGTCGAGGAGCAGTTGGGTCAGCTCACGGTTGTTCAGTTCGGTGCCGCCGCCGATGTTGTAGACCTCGCCGG
Source organism: Streptomyces sp. TP-A0356 (assembly GCF_001417775.1). Lineage (GTDB taxonomy): Bacteria > Actinomycetota > Actinomycetes > Streptomycetales > Streptomycetaceae > Streptomyces. The sequence continues at coordinate 729,025 of NZ_BBZJ01000012.1, forward strand.
CCCTGCCCCGGGTGCGGACCAGTTCGATGGCGCGCACGTGGTCGTCGATGTGCAGCCAGTCCCGCACGTGCAGCCCGTCGCCGTAGAGCGGGACCTTGTGGCCGTCCATCAGCCGGGTGACGAAGAGCGGGATGATCTTCTCCGGGTACTGGTGGTGGCCGTAGTTGTTGGAGCATCGGGTGATGCGCACGTCGAGGCCGTGGGAGCGGTGGTAGACCAGCGCGAGCAGATCGCTGGAGGCCTTCGACGCGGCGTAGGGCGAATTCGGGTTGAGGGGCTGCTCCTCGGCGCAGGATCCGTTGGCTATGGAGCCGTAGACCTCGTCGGTGGAGACATGCACGAAGGTCGAGATGCCGTGGCGCAGGGCGGCGTCCAGCAGGACCTGGGTGCCGAGGACATTGGTGCGGACGAACTCGGCGGAGCTGACGAGCGAGCGGTCCACATGGGACTCGGCGGCGAAGTGGACGACCTGGTCGTGTGCGGCCATGAGGCGGTCCACGGTCTGTGGGTCGCAGATGTCGCCGACCACCAGCCGGAACCCGGGGGCGCCCTCGACCTCGTCGAGGTTGGCGGGCATGGCCGCGTAGGTGAAGGCGTCCAGGACGGTCACGGAGACGTCGTCAGGGCCGAGCGGCCCGAGCAGGGTCCGGACGTAGTGGGAGCCGATGAAGCCGGCACCGCCGGTCACCAGGATGCGGGTCTGACTCATCAGGGGTGCGGCGCCGGGCGGCCCGGACGGGGCGCGGGGCGCCGGCCTCCTTCCTCGTGTGTACGGTTCCTTGCTTCGGATCCAGTCGGTGGGCGCGGGTCAACGGCCCGCGGCGAGGCCTTCCAGTCGCGGGACCAGGTCGTGCGGACCGGGCAGGGCGGCGGATGCGTCCCGCAGCCGCCGGGCGGCCGCCGCGAACGAGGGGTCCTCCAGCAGCAGGCGGGTCTGCTCGACGACCCGCTCCGGGGTGACCTCGCTGTGGTGGGCGAACAGACCGGCGCCGGTGTCTTCCAGTGCCCTTCCGCGCAGCTCCTGGTCGGCGACGTAGGTGGACAGGGCGAGTTGCGGGACGGCGTTGACGAGGGCCGTGGAGAAGGTGCCCCAGCCACCGTGGTGCACCACTGCGGAGCAGGTGGGCAACAGTGTGCTGAGGGCGACCCCGCTGACCGCGCGGACGTTGCCGGGCAGATCGCCGAGCCGTTCCGCCTGTTCGGGCATGAGGGCGGCGACGACCTCCACGTCGAGGCCGCCGAGAGCACGCAGGATGTCACCGACGGGCACGTAGTCCCCGCCGTACGCCTCGGTGTTGGTACTGCCGAGGGTCACGCAGACGCGGGGGCGCTTGGGTTCCTCCCGCAGCCAGTCCCACTGGACGGCCGGGCCGTTGTAGGGGACGTACCGCATGGAGAGCACGTCCAGACCGCTCGGCGGGCGCAGTCCGGGCGGCAGGGTGTCGATGGTGAACTGCCCGTTGAGCAGCTCCTCGTCGCACTCCACTCCGTAGTCGCGGGCACGCTCGTCGATCCATGCGGCAAGCGGATCGACACGCTCCGCCTCGGCGATGTCACGCCCCAGTTCCACGAAGCTCTCGCGCGCCTGTCCGTACACGTCGGCGCACCACAGCAGGCGGCCGTGGGCGGCGCCGCAGGCCCGGGCCGCGACCGCGCCGGCGTAGGCGAGTGGGTCCCGGATGACGAGGTGGGGCCGCCAGTGCAGGGCGAGGGCCACCATGTCGTCCATGATGGGCTCGTTGTAGCGGGCGAAGCCCCAGGGGACGCTGATCTCATAGCGCCCGAGCAGGGTGGTCCAGTCGACCTGGCCGTAGCCGAGGTGGCTCCAGTTGGCGACGTCGGCGTCCTGGGAATCGCGCGCGAGGGCCATGTCCCGGTGCAGGTCGTGGTCGCTGCCGACCGGAGCGGCCGTCAGTCCGGCACCGGTGATGGCGGGCGTCAAGGAGGGCGAGCCGGCCATCAGCACCTCGTGCCCGGCCGCGGCAAGGGCCCAGGCGAGCGGCACCATCGTGTAGAGGTGCGACTTCTCCGGCAGGCCGGCGAACAGAACGCGCATGGCATCCTCCCGTTCGGATGGGGTCTGCGGCCAAGCCGCGTGGTGGGTCAGTCCTCCGCGAGCGTGATGGCGCTCCGGGGACAGGCATCGCGAGCCTCGCGCACCGCGGGGTAGTGATCACGGCCGGGCCGTTCGACGCGCAGGAGGGCGAGTCCATGGTGCTCGTCCTGGTCGAAGACCTCGGGGGCCATCAGCACGCACTGGCCGGCTCCCATGCACCGTTCGTGGTCGATCGCGATGTCCATGCGAGCCCTTCGCGTGGTGGTCGGATGCGTGGGTGCCCGTGTGCCGGGCCACGCCCATCTTGCTGTGGCGCAGGACGTGTTGCGGGGGCCGGAAGCCGCTGTCTGGGGTTTCCTCCAGAGATTTCGCCGGCGGCGGTGCCCGCGAACGCCCCGTCGCCGGACGGATCTCGGTGAATCCCTAGACTGCGCCGACCGCGCTGGCTCCGTCCCGGCCGCCCGTGCTGGAGTAACAACAGCCGGCCCTCCACGTGCCGGTTCCCACGCAGCGGGCCGCGGCCGCACTCCCGTCCGTGCCCGTGCGAAGCCCGTACGAAAGGGGAATCGCGGGTGGCTCAGCACGGCACCTCGGAGGTGCTCGATCCGTCGCGGGAGGCCGCGGAGGCACAGGGGTCCACGGCACCGGGGCCCGAGGTCACGAGGGCCCCGACGGTGGAACCGGACGGCGGGGCGACCCTGCTCGACTGGGCTGCGGGGATGCGGCGCACGTGCCCGGTGTGGCGTGACGCCGCCGGTCACGTCCATGTCTTCCGGCACGAGGACGTGCAGCGGATCCTGGCCGACCCGGCGACGTTCTCGTCCGACACGGTGGGGCGACTGTCCGGCGGTGAGCGTCAGGCTCCGCGCGGGACTCTGCTGCTGCTGGACCCGCCCCTGCACGGCAAGATGCGCCGGCTGGTCAGCCGGGCGTTCACTCCCGGACTCATCTCCGGCCTCGAACCGTGGATCACCGACGTGACGGGGGAACTGCTGGACGCGGTCGGTACGGACCGGTTCGATCTCGTGGACGCGCTCGCCAATCCGCTGCCGGTGACGGTCATCGCCCGCATGCTGGGCGTTCCGACCGGTGACCGGGGCCGGTTCCAGGGCTGGGCGGACCAGCTGCTGTCGACCGACCCGGAGGACCCGGAGAGCGTACGGCGCATGGAGGAGACCGCGGTCACCATCTCCGCCTACCTCCAGGACTTCATCGACGAGCGGCGCGCGTCGCCCCGCGACGATCTGCTGGGGACCCTCGTGACGGCGGAACTCGACGACGAGCGCCTCACCGACGAGGACATCGCGAGTTTCGCCACCCTGCTGCTCCTCGCGGGCCACATCACCACGTCGGTGCTGCTGGGCAACGCGCTGATGTGCCTGGACCGGGACCCGGACCTGTTCGCGCGGGTACGGGAGGACCGCTCGCTGGTGCCCGCGGTGATCGAGGAGACCCTCCGGCTGCGCCCGCCGTTCACCCGTATCGAGCGGGTCACGACCCGGCAGACCGCCGTCGGCGACTCACCGATCGCCCCGGACACCCTCGTTCACCTGTGGCTCCTGTCGGCCAACCGTGACGATCAGGTCTTCGAGGACGCCTCGGACTTCCGGCCGCACCGGTCCAACGCCCGGCAGGCGGCCTTCGGTCACGGCATCCACTACTGCATCGGGGCGCCGCTCGCCCGGCTCGAGGGCCGCATCGCGCTCAACGCGCTCCTCGACCGGTTCACCCGTATCCACGTGGACCCGGACGCCCGGCTGACCTACCACGGCACCAACGTCTTCGGGGCGCGGCACCTGCCCCTGTGCGTCGAGCGCGCCTGACTGGGCACCTGCCCGCACCTCGGCCATCCCCCACACCACCGGCACACCGACGGAGTGACCATGAAGACCAGGCCCGATGCCCCCGTGATCCCGACGGACCGCGGCAAGTGCCCGTTCGACCCGCCGGCGGCGTACGCGCGGTTGCGCGCGGAGGACCCGGTCAGCCCCATCACGTTCCAGGTGGCGCCGAAGGACCCGTCGGGCTGGCTGGTGACCCGGCACGACCTGGTGCGGCAGATCCTGGCCGACGACCGCTTCAGCCACCGCAACGAACTGCTGGCGCACGTGGTCGCCCCGCCCTTCCCGATGACGGAGTACGCGCCGCAGCCCTCGCCGCCCGGTTCGTTCGCCAAGATGGACGCCCCCGAGCACTCGAGGTACCGCAAGCTGCTGGCCGGGCACTTCACGGTTCGCCGCATCCAGCAGCACGAGCCGGAGCTCACGCGCATCGTCGACGAGGCCCTGACCGGGATGGCGGCGCAGGGGTCGCCGGCGGACCTGGTGACGTCGTTCGCCGAGGTCGTCAGCGTGCGCACGGTGTGTGCGCTGATGGGCGTCTCCGGTGAGTTGATGGCCGGCGTCTCCGAGCACTTCGGGGCGCTGATGCGGCTCACGTACACCCTCGAGGAGTTCATCCACCACATCGAGTCGATGGACGCGCTGATCCGGCCCGTGGTCCGCGAGCGGATGGCGGAGCAGGACGACGACTTCTTCGGCCGGCTCGCGGCCACAGGGGAGCTGACCGAGGAGGAGATGGTCAACCTCGCGGTGCTCACCCTGGGCGGTTCCCTCGACACCACGCCGAACATGCTGGCGCTGAGCGCCTTCGCACTCATCGAGCAGCCGGACCAGCTCGCCGTGCTGCGCGCCCGCCCCGAACTGTGGGAGGCCGGCGCCGTCGACGAACTGCTGCGGTACCTGACGATCTCCCAGCTGGGCTCCAGCCGCTGCGCCCTGGAGGACGTGGAGATCGGCGGCCGTACGATCAAGGCGGGGCAGACGGTCGTCCTGGCGCTGCCCGCCGCCAACCGTGATCCCGAGGTCTTCGACGACCCCGACCGGCTGGACGTCACCCGCAACCCGCGCAAGCACCTGGCGCTCGGATTCGGGGCACACCAGTGCCTGGGGCAGCACCTTGCCCGCGCGTCCCTGCGCATCGGTCTGCGCGAGCTGTTCGAGCGGTTCCCGACGCTGCGGCTGGCCGTGCCCGCCGACGCGGTTCCGTTGCGTGACCGCGCCATGCACTACGGGGTCGACCGGCTCCTCGTGGCCTGGGACTGAGCCGCGGTGGCGAAAGCGACCACACCCACCTTCCGCACCGTGGTGGACAGCCGGGTGGAGCGGACCTTCACCGTCCGTGCCGACACCGGCGACACCCCCCGGGTCCGGCTCAGCGCGTACGACCTGCTGCCCGGGCCCTGGTACACACCACTGACGTTCTTCTACCGCAAGACCCTCGACGGGGCGGCGCTGCGCGACTCGCTGGCACGGGTGCTGGTCCGCTACCCGATGCTGGCCGGCCGCCTGACCCGGGACGCGGACGGCGGTCTGAGCGTCGTCTGCAACGACGCGGGGGCACGCTTCACCGAGGCCGCCTCGCCGGGCCCGATGCTCGAGTACGGGCCCGGTCTGCGCACGGAGCCGGTCATCGGGAACGTGCTCCGCGAGGTCAGCGCCTTCCAGGTCGTCGACCGGGACACCCCGCTGCTGAAGATCCGGCTGACCCACATGCGGGGCGGCGGCTCGATCCTGGGCGTGGTGATCAACCACTGTGTCGCGGACGGCGCGAGCACCGTCTCCTTCCTGGAGAGCTGGTCGCGCGAGCACCGCGGTCTGCCCTCCCCGGCCCCCTGCCACGACCGGGGGCTCCTCGACGTCCTCGGCGCGGTCTCGACCGATCCCCGTACGGTGCGCGACCGGGCGTTCGTCGCCGTCGGGCGGCTGCGTCATCTCGCCACGACCGTACGGGTGGGGCTGAAGAAGCTCGCCACCGTCGCCACGCGCTTCGGACCGGCGGAGCTGGCGACGATGAAGCGCGCCGCGCAGGCGGATCTCAGGGAGGCCGGCACATGGGTGTCGACCAACGACGCGCTGACCGCGCACCTGTGGCAGGTGATCGGCGCGCTGCGCGCACGGCCCGACGACGCGACCGAGTGGCTGGGACTCATCGTCGGTGCCCAGTCCCGGCTGAGCGATCTGCTTCCGGACGGCTACTGGGGAAACTGCGTCAGCAACAGCTGGACCTCGACCACGGCGGGCGCGCTGCGCACCGACGCCCTGGGCCGTCTCGCACGGGACGTGCGGTCCTGCCTGGAGGCCAACATCGAGGACAAGCTCCGGGACGAGATCGCCTTCCTCAACTCCTACCGGCGTGCGGGGGTCTCCAGCCATGTGATGTCGGTGCGGGCCACGGACCTGTCGGAGGCCTCCCTGTCCGTCAACAACTGGTCACGGTTCCCCCTCTACAGCATCGATCTGGGGGCGGGCACCCCGTTCTGGTACGAGTTCCCGGACCTTCCGGTGCCGACCGTGCACATCGCGCCGACGCCCGACACGGACGGCGGCCGGGACGTGTATCTCTGCCTGGCCGAGCCGCATGCGGCCCTGCTGACGACTCCGCACTGGCAGGAGCGACTGCACGCCCACCGCCCGGGCAACGCCTCGGAGTGACCAGCGCTACACCCCGAACTCGCGTGTTCTAGACGATCCCCCAGTCTGGTATGGGCCAAGATGGCCGCGACCGGCAGGAAGCGATGCCTGCCGCACCGGCACCATCCGCAGCCCTGGGAGGTGTCGCGGTCGGCGTCGCGAACACTGACGCCTGCACCGTGGCGTCGCAACGGGGGGCAAGGCATGACCTTTTCATCCGGAGCCGAGAGCGCTTCCAAAGAGATGCGGCACTGTGCCCACACGCAGCCGGTGGAACGGGAGCGCGAACTCGCCCTGCTCTTCGACCTGTTGCAGCACACGGCCGACGGCCGCCCCGGGCTCGTGCTGCTGGAGGGACCGGACGGCATCGGCAAGAGCACCCTCCTGCGCTGCCTGATCGCTCGTGCCCACACCGAGGGGTTCACTGTGCTGGAGGCCCAGTGCGACCGGGCGGAGCAGGAGAGGACGCCCTTCGCCGTCGTACGCCGGCTGCTGGGACCGCATCTGGAGGCGGCTGCCGGGGTCCCGGTCGAGAGTCCGGCGGCGCGGGAGTTCGGTGCCGGCTTCGCTCCCAAGCTCATGTGCTGCGACATCAATGCCGACACGGACGTTCCCTACGGTGCACTGGTCGAACTGCACCGGAGGGTGGCCCGTGTGAGCGCTCGGAGCCCGGTGCTGCTCGCCGTGGACGACGCCGAGCGGGGCGATCCGGCGTCTCTGCGGTTCCTGGCGCACACCGCTCGACGGCTGGCGGAGCTGCCGATCCTGCTGGTCGTGTCGCGGCGTCCCGGAGCCGATGCCCCGCCCCTGGACGAGATGGCGTCCCAGCCGATGTGCCGCGTGGTGCGGCCCCGTCCGCTCACCGAGCGAGGCATCGGCCACATCGCCCAACGCCTCTCGGGGGACGCCGGCGACGCGGAGTTCCGCAACGCCTGCCTGGCAGCCACGAACGGCAATCCCCTCCTCGTCACGCGCCTGCTGGCCGCGCTGCACCACGAGGGCCAGCCGCTGACCGCCGCCGGCCTCGCCGGCACGCGGTCCGAGGACGTCACGCTCTTCAACCGCCGTGTCGTACGGATGCTGCACCGGCAGCCGGTCACCACTCTGCGGGCGGCGCGTGCGATGGCCGTGCTCGGTGACGGGGCGCCCTCCGAACTGTGCGCCGTGCTCGCCCTGCTCGACTCCGCCGTGTTCGCACAGTCCGTGCTGGCGCTGGGCGCCATCGGCCTGGTGTCGGCACCGCTGGACACCCGGGGCTGGTCGTTCACACACGATCTGATGCGGGAGGCCGTCCTGGCGGACATGCCGCCGCAGCAGCGGACGGCCGCGCACCGCCGCGCGGCGCGGCTGCTCCATGACGTGGGCGCGCCCGCCGACCAGGTCGCCGAGCACCTGCGGTTGTCCGGCGCGCCCGTCGTCGAGCCCTGGGCACGCGCGGTCCTGCGCGAGACGGCCCGCGCGGCGGTCCGGCGTGGAGCCCATACCCGGGCCGTGGAGCTGCTGCGGCGCTGTGTGCCGGAGGACGCCGAGACGGCCGGCGACACGTCGCTGCTCGTGGAGCTCGGCCTCGCCGAGATCCGACGGGACGTCACGGAGGGCATCCGGCACCTGATGCTCGCGCTGCCCCGGACGAAGGGCCCGGAGCAGCGCCTGACCGTCCACACCGCGCTCGTCGGTGCACTGGTCCGCACCGGACAGTTACCGCGCGCCGTGGAGCTGCTGCACCGTTACCGCGCGGAGGCCGGGCACGACGCGGGCGACGCCCTGCTGCTGGAGGCCCATATGCTTCTGGCGTCGCACGACAACCTGCTGTCCTTCACCCAGCTGCGCGACATGGTGAGCTTCGATCTGGGCCTGCCGGGCGACACGGCCGGCGAGCGGGCACTGCTGGCCATCCGAGCGGTCATCTCCGTGGCCCGAATGGACCGCGTCGCGGAGGCCGTCTCGGCGGCACGGCTGATCACCCGCCGCGGGATGCCGACAACCGATTCGCCGGGCTCCCTGAGCACGGCGGCCTCGGTGTTGCTGTACGCGGACCGCCCGCGAGAGGCGGACACCGCTCTTCGCCGGCTCATAGACGGTGCCCACGTGTCGGGCGAAATACAGTACGTCGCTCTCCTGGCGCTCAGTGCGGACGCCTGTCAGCGGCAGGGTGCGCTGGGAGAGGCACTGGACTCCACCGCGGTGGCCCTGGAGGGGACACCTCCCGAGCAGATGGGTCCCTTCCACGCGCTGGCGGCGGCGGCGCGGGTACAGGCTCTCCTCGACCTGGGCCGGGGGGCCGACGCTGCCGCGCTGGTCGCACGCTCGCCAGAGCCCTCGGCCGACAGCGGCTGGCAGTGGAACGAATACCTCGGCGCGCGGGGCCGGTTGCGACTGGCCGAGGGCGATGCGCGTTCGGCCCTGTCCGACCTGCTGGAGTGCGGCAGGCGGCAGCGTGAGTGGGAGCGCATCAGTCCGGCGATCTCCCCGTGGTGGTACTGGGCGGGCAGGGCGTACCTGGAGCTGGGGGACACGACGGCCTGCGGCCAACTGGCCGAGGAGGTCGTCTCCCTTGCCCGGCAAGGCGATCTGCCGTGCGCGCTCGGGGCGGGTCTGGAACTGCTGGCCGCCGCACGCGGTGACCGGGCCGGGCTGCCTCTGCTGGAAGAGGCCGAGACGGTGCTGGAAGAGACTGACGCGGCGCTGACCCTGACGCGCGTGAGGGTGGCGCGGGGACGGGCGCTGTACGCCGACGGTCAGACGCAGGCGGCGCGCAAGGTACTACGGCAGGGGCTGGAGACGGCCTACGCGCACGGATCGCGTCCGTTGTACGCCGAAGCCCGTCAGGCCCTGCTCACCACCGGTGCCCGGCCGAGGCGCCCCATGTCCACGGGGCTCGGGTCCCTGACACGCAGTGAACTGCAGGTCGCTCGACTGGCCTCCGAGGGACAGAGCAACTCCGAGATCGCCGAAGTCTTCTTCGTCACCCAGCGGACGGTCGAGGCACATCTGACCTCCGTCTACCGCAAGCTGGGCGTGTCCGGCCGGCGCGGTCTGCGCGGAGCGCTCGCCGATGCGGATGCCACGTCGACGCATTCCCGTGAAGGCCGGCACGGCCGCGCCGCGAAAGGCCATGCGCTCCGGGAGGGCGGCGCGGCCTGACCGCGGACCGGCGCGCCGGGCGGCCGCCGGGGACCACGGGACTTCCCGGGCGGGGCACCTGGTGAGCGTGCCCCGCGGTCCGGGGCGCCGAAGCAGGGGAGAAGAGAGTGGGTGCCGGGCGTCGCGACGTCGCCGCGGAGATCCGTCAGAAGGGCCCTGGCGTACCGGCTCGATGCTCAGGGTGCATTCCCAGCCAAACACAGACCCCGGGACGCGTCTAATGACTGGCCACATCCGGCGTTCTCGACATCCCCGCCGGTCCATGTTTCTGACCTCTATTCAATTACTGACGAGTAAATGACTATTCGCTTACTGAGCCGTCACCCCGGAACTCGGTGCGGAAGCATTCGTTCCGCCATGTCGACCGCCGGGGAATGACGCATTCCGCTCCCTGCGGGCGCGCAACCCACGGAGCGCCGTCCCGATCATGCTCCTCACCTGGGGGACAGGACATGACGTCGCCTCGGGCCGCGACCCCGGGCGGGGCGGGCTCCGCGGTCCGGGCCGTCGACGCCGACCACGATTCAATAGCAATGAATTCTGCTACCGCGCTTTAACAAGTACTACTTGCCCAAAGACACCTAGCTGTGATCTGCTCATGCTCAAGGGTTAAAGCACCGATGAGCGCACCTCAGGACTCCTCACATGAACGGATCCATGTATCGCTCGGAAAACGGGCCAAGATTCCGTCCTGTTGTCTCAGGTCCGCGGTCCGCCGGCCTCACGACCCGACGGTTCCTCTCCCGGCGCCAGGGGAGCCGGGGTCGCATCACGAGCACGCGACGGTGCCCGGCACGCATCTGATGACCGTCTCCCACGGGCCGCCCAGGCATCCCGTTCCCCTCCGTCGGCAGGACACCGCCGCCGACGGAGGGCACGAGCGGTGTCTCGTGGGGGAGGACTTCGACAGCACGCTCACGGCGGCCCGCTCCGCGCATGGGGTGATCGGGTCGCGCCGGCCGTCCTCGGCACGGTCCGAGTAGTGGAGGAAGGGACAAGCGATGTTGCTGGAGCGCGAGTCCGAACTGGCCGTGATGGCCGAGGCCCTGCGTGGGGAGGGGCGAAGCCAGGGTTCGTTCACGGTCGTCCAAGGTGCTTTCGGCACGGGCAAGTCTGCGCTCCTGCAGGTTGTCGGCGAACTCGGCCGCGAGCTTGGCGCCTTGGTCCTCAGGGCCCAGGCGGCGGCGACTGAGCGGGAGTTCTCCTTCGGTGTCGCTCGGCAACTGGCCGAGCCCGTCCTCGTCCAGGCCGCGGAGTCCGACGCCGAACACTGGGTGAAGGAGGCCGCGGAGCAGGCGGGTCTGCCCGCGCCGAAGAGCGGCCGATGGGCACATGATCTGGCCTGGCCGCCCATGACACAGCATCAGTCGCGGGTCTGGCTCGACGCCCTGGTGAACAGCATGGCCCGGGACCGGGCCGTACTGATCATGGTCGACGACGTGCACTGGGCCGACTCGGAGTCATTGCAGACCCTGCTCCGCACGGCACGCGCGCGTCGGCGCCGAACGCTTCTCGTGTGCTCGGTCATGGCGGGGGACGTTCGGACCGCACGCCCGAGCGTCCGCGACCTGCTGGCCCTTGGCGACAGGACGGTGGATCTGCCGCCCCTGAGCACCGTCGGCACGCGCAAGGTCATCGAGACCGTCTTCGAGGAGGCGCCGGACGCGGCATTCATCCACGCCTGCCAGGACCGCTCCGGAGGCAATCCGCTTTTGCTGCGTGCCATTGTCGACGACGCGCAGTTCCACGGCCTGCGGCCCACGGCACGTGACGCCGCCGCGGCCGCCGCGCTGCGCCCCGCTCAGGTGCGCCGACGGCTGCTGGCGTTCCTGCAGTCGCTGCCGGACCACATTCTGCGGACCGCCCGCGCCATGACGGTTCTCGGCGAGCACACCGCGCCGCAACTCCTCACCGAGTTGGCCGCACTGGACGAGGCCCGGCACGCCGAAGCGCTCCTGGTGCTGCGGCGGACTGGAGTGGTCGACGACCCCGCACGGGGTCTCACGGTCGGAACCGTACTGCGGGACGTGCTGGAGGAGAGCATGCCCCTGGAGGAGCGTGCGGCGATGCGGGGCATGGCCGCGGAACTGCTGCACCGTACGGGCCACCCCGTCGAGCACGCCGCCGAGCACCTGATGTCCGTCGTGAGCCTGCAGGACCGGGACGCGGTCGCGATCCTGCGTACGGCCGCGGACAGCGCGTTGCGCCGCGGCTCGGCGCGGGACGCGGCACGTTATCTGCACCGGGCCCTTCTCGACACCTCTGCCCCCGACCCGGACCGGGCCCGGGTGCTCATCGACCTGGCACACGCCGAGCGCAGCTTCGCCACAGCGGCTTCGCAGCGCCATATGGCCGAGGCCGTACGCCTGCTGGGGACGGTCCAGGAGCGGGCGGCGGCCCTCGCCCGACTGGGCCCCCTCCTGGTGGAGCCCGGCGTCTTGTGCATCGACGGGTTGATGAGAGGGGTGTCGGCGGATCTGAGCTCCTCCGGTTCCCCCGACGTTCTGGACCGGGATCTGGCCCTGCGGCTGGAGGCGCGGGAACACTGCCTTGCGGCGCAGGATCGCTCACGACTACCGATGGCCCTCCGCCGACTGCGGGAACTCGGTCCACAGCCCTCTTTGCGGACCGTGGGCGAACGGGAACTCGTCAATGCGCTGATCCACCTGTCCATGGTGGCCAACGCGGCACCGGCCGACGAACTGGCACAGCTGGCGACGCGGTTGCTCGCGCATGAACCGCCGTCACCGGCCCATGTGCACACCACGCTGCCCCTCACCGTCAACATCCTGGCGGCAGCCGGGCAGACCGCGGGCGCGGCCAGATGGCTCAGGGAGGCCCACCGGCTCGCGGAACGGCGCGGCGGAGACGTCGAACAGGCCGTCATCCGGGCAGAACAGGCGCTCATCGCGCTCGCCGACGGGAATCTCGCCTCGGCCCGCGCCAAGGTCCTTCATGCCGACGCCCTGGCAGGTCCGGAGATGAGCGGGTTCCCCACGGTCTGTGCGGCCGTCCTGGCCATTGTGGCGCTGAACACCGGTGAGCCGGAGCTGGCCGAACACATCCTCACCCAGCACCGGTTGAGCGCGGAGAACCAGCATCTGGCCGCTCTGCTGCACATGGCCCGAGGGGTGCTCGCGGCCCGGCGGAGCGAGGCACGCGTGGCTCTCGACCACTTCCGTGTCGCGGGTCAGCACATGGAGCAGATCGGCTGGCGCAATCCGGTCACGCTCCCCTGGTCCTCCTGTGCCGCCCTGATGCATCACCGCCTGGGCGAGGTCGAGCAAGCCATCGTCGCCGGCCGGACGGAGGTCGAGCGGGCCCGCAGGTGGGGCGCCCCCACGGTGCTGGGCCGGGCACTCGTCGTGCTGGGCCGCGTCATTCCGGGGCATGGCGGGGCCGAAGTCCTCGAAGAGGCCGTGGACGTCCTGGAGAAGGGGACCAACGGCTATGAACTGTGCCGGGCGCTGTACGCGCTCGGCAAGCGGCCGGAAACAGACAGCGCACGCAGGGAAATCTCTCTGAAACGTGCCCTCGCTCTCGCGACCGAATGCGATTCAGCCGGACTGACCGAAAGGATCCGTCAGTTTCTCGGCAATCATGAGAATGAGCCGCCCAAGGGCGCGCCCTCGTTGACACGGTCCGAGAACAGGGTGACGCGTCTCGCTGTTGCCGGAATGAGTAATCAAGAGATTTCCGCCACGCTGAAGATTTCACTGCGCATGGTGGAGAAGCATTTGACCAGCTCTTACCGGAAGCTTGGCATCAGCGGCAGACCGAGCTTGCCCGATGCCCTAGCGGAACTTGATTCCCGCACAGACACCTGACCGTAACCTTCGAGGGCAGCGATCGGTCACCTTGTGTCACTACGGGCAGAAAACGGTCCGCCGAACACAGACTCGGGCATGAAGCCTGCCCGTACGGTCACCTGCCGCCAACAGGGCCCTCACGGCGGGGACTCCATGTTGACCGTTTCCAAGGTTCACAATCGATCACTCTCGGCGACCAGTGACACCAATGGTGCACTTTCGGCCATACCACTGCCCATCGGTCGTCCGGAACCGCACCACCGAACCACCGAACCACAGTGTTTTGTCGCCGTGCAAAAGTTTGCTTGACCTGCTCCTAGAGCATTTCTAGGCTCAAAACGCAGATGATGAGTGCGGTCCCGAGTGAACACATCCGTGCATCTACGAAAGGGGACCCGCCCTTATCGACACCGCGTCAGCGGTGAGCCCTCCCCCACAAGGAAAGACGGTACGTCGGTAGTGACCACAAGAACCGCAAGCGGCCCGATCAGCAGAGGGCAAGCAACGGCCGGCTCGACTTCCGTACCCCGTAGGCACTCTCCCTTAGAAGGAAGACCGCACTCCGCAGCGATTCACTATCGTACCTACATGGCTCATCTGTCTCCGGACATGGAGATCATGGCAGCGGAAGCCGATTTCTCGCGGCAGTTCGGCCGGTCGCCGGCCGAGACGTGCGGCCGCAGCCTCTACGACCTCCTGCATCCCAGTTCGCCCACGGTGTTGAACAAGCACTTCGCGCGCCTGTCCGAGGGCCGCTGCAACCGCTTCACCGAGCGTGTGGTCGGCCTGGGAGACGCCGGGCATGCCTTCTCCGGGGAGCTGACCGGGATAGCGGTCAAGGACACCGAAGGACACCTCTCCGGCATCGTCGTCCTGGTCCGTCCGGACGAGGACATGTCCGGATCCACCGCGGACGACGACCCGATCAATCCACGCACGCGTCTGCTCAGCAAGCTCGACGCGCAGGTTCTGGAGGGCGTCGCCAGCGGCGCCTCCACGGTGCAACTGGCCGCCCGCCTGTACTTGAGCCGTCAGGGCGTCGAGTACCACGTCGGGTTGATGCTGCGCAAACTCAAGGCTCCCAACAGGGCGGCGCTTGTGGCCCGGGCGCATTCCATGGGGATGCTCACGGTGGGCCACTGGCCGCCGCGCGTTCTGCCGGAGTTCATCAAGTAACGGCGCCACCCGACGCCGCCCTCGTCCAGGGCGCTGGTCAGGTCCTTGCGTTCCTCAGCACGGAGGCCGTGCCGCTTCGAAGCGGCACGGCCTCCGTGCTGAGGGGGGCGATCCACCGTATGGGTGCGGGTCGGCGTCCGCACCCCAAGGCGGGGCTACGGCTGGTCCAGCTCCCGGCTGATGAAGTCGAACAGCTCCTCGTCCGTGGCCTCGTCCAGGCGGTCGGTCACCAACGTAGCGCCGGCCGCGGCGGTCTCCTCGCGTTCGTCGACCTCGGCGAGCAGTGCACGGAGTCGTGCCCTGAGCAGTGCTCTGACGTCCTGGTTCGGGCCGGACTCCATGATCTTCGAGAGGGCGGTGTCCGCCTCGGCCAGCAACTCGGCCGCGGTTTCCCGGCGCTCGCCGGACAGTTCCTCGGCCAGGAAGCGAGCGAGATCCGCAGGTGTCGGATGGTCGAACACGAGCGTGGTGGGCAACCGCAGACCGGTGTCCCGGGCCAGTTGGTTCCGCAGTTCGACGGCGGTCAGGGAGTCGAATCCCATCTCGCGGAAGGCACGCCCGGCTTCCACACCGGCCGCGTCGGTGAATCCCAGCGCGACGGCGGCGACAGTTCGCACGTGGTCCAGGAGCAGACCCGTGCGCTCGTCGGAGGAGCGCGTCTTCAGTCGGTCCAGGAGCGGGGACGTCGCCCCCGAGGAAGGATCCCGTCCCTGCTGGTCCTCGCCGTCCTCGCCCGCCAGGACGGCGGCGGCTTCGGGAAGCGCGGTCAGCAAGGGACTCGACCGTCGGCTGGTGAACGCCGGGGCGAACCGGGCCCAGTCGACGTCGGCCACCACGACCGCGCTGTCGCCGACCTCGAGCGCCCGGGTCAAAGCGGCAAGGGCCGCGTCCGGGTCCAGCGGGAACAGCCCACGCCTGCGAAGCAGCTCCTGCGCCTGGGCACCGGCCGCCATGCCCGTACCGCCCCAAGGCCCCCACGCCACCGCCGTCCCCACCAGACCACGCGCCCGACGCGCCTCCACCAACGCATCCAGATACGCATTGGCCGCCGCATACGCCCCCTGCCCCCCACTGCCCCACACACCCGCGATCGAGGAGAACACCACGAACAACGACAGATCCATGCCACGCGTCAGCTCATCCAGGAACCCAGCCGCCACAGCCTTCGCCCCCACCACCGAAGCCAGCCGCTGCGGCGTCATCACCTCGATCACATCGTCATCGAGCACACCCGCCGCATGCACCACCCCATCAACCGGATACGCGGCCAGCAACCCCGCCACCGCCTCCCGCTCCCCCACATCACAGGCCTCCACCACCACCCGCACACCCAAACCCTCCAACTCCTCACACAACTCCACCGCCCCCGGCGCCTCCAGACCACGCCGACTGCTCAGCACCAGCTCACGCGTACCCCC
>NZ_BBZJ01000013.1:0-426426 GCF_001417775.1 Streptomyces sp. TP-A0356
TTAACCAACAGCGTCGCACATCCCGTGCGGGCCGGGCCCTCTGCATTTTCCCGGGTTCTCCCGGGTTGTCCCGGGTCCTTCTAGACGCCCGCGGGCTCCAGGACCTCGGTCTCGGTCTGCCGCTTCGCAGCCCGCTTCTTCGCGCGCCGCTCCTTGCGGAGCTCCAGCATCGCGTAGAGGGTCGGGACCAGCAGGAGCGTCAGCACGGTCGATGTGACGAGACCGCCGATCACGACCACGGCCAGCGGCTGGGCGATGAAGCCGCCCTCGCCCGTGACACCCAGGGCCATCGGCAGCAGCGCGAAGATCGTCGCCAGCGCCGTCATCAGGATCGGGCGCAGACGGTGGCGGCCACCCTCCACGACGGCCTCGACGACGCCGTAACCCTGCTTGCGGTACTGGTTGATCAGGTCAATCAGCACGATCGCGTTCGTCACCACGATGCCGATCAGCATCAGCATGCCGATCATCGCCGGAACACCCATCGGGGTGCCCGTGGCGACCAGGAGGCCGATGGCGCCGGTCGCCGCGAACGGGATGGAGACGAGCAGGATCAGGGGCTGGGCCAGACTGCGGAACGTCGCGACCAGCAGCATGAACACGATCGCCACCGCCGCCAGCATCGCCAGACCCAGGTTCTTGAACGCGTCGCCCTGGTCCTTCGAGACACCGCCGATCTCCGCCGTCGCGCCCGCCGGCAGCTTCAGCGCGCTGATCTTCGACTGGAGGTCCGCGCTCACCGCGCCCGTGTTGTCGCCCGTCGGGCGCGCGGTGATCGTCGCCGCCCGCCGGCCGTCGATCCGGGTCATGGACACCGGGCCGTCCACCAGCTTCACCGTGGCGATGTCACCGAGCTTCACCGGACCCAGCGGAAGGTTCTTCAGCTGCTGCAGCGTCTGCGCCGGCTGCGCCGCCCGGATGACGACGTCGCGCTCGACGTTGTCCAGGACCGCCTTGCCCGTCTTGGTGCCCTGCACGGCCTGGGCGACCGCGGCGCCCAGCGTCTGGTCGCTGAAACCGGCCGCCGCCGCACGGGAGTCGGCCCGGACGGAGATGCGCGGCACGCTCTGCGACAGGTCGCTCGACACGTCCGTCACGTTCTTCAGGCCCGCCACCTCGGCACGGACCTGCTCCGACGCCTTGCGCAGGACGTCCGCGTCGGCCGCCTTCACGACGACGCTCAGGTCCTGGCTGCCGAAGCCGTCCCCGGCCGACACCGTGGTCGTACCGATCCCGGAGAGCTTGCCGAGCCCGTCCTCGATGCGGCGCTGCACGTCCTTGTACTTGGCCGAGTCGTCCAGCATCACCGAGTACGAGGCCTGGTTGGTGTCCGTGCTGCCGCCGAACGCCGCCATCCACCCGGACGAGCCGACCGTGGCCTGGTAGTCCTTGACGCCCTTGACCCCGGCGAGCATCTTCTCGACCTTCTTGGCCTGGGCGTCGGTCGCCGCCAGGCTCGTGCCCGGCTTCAGCTTCTGCTTGATGCTGAGGACCTTCTGCTCGCCCTGGTCGAAGAAGTTCGTCTTCAGCAGGGGGGCCATGCCGAAGGTGCCGACCAGGACGACGGCCGCGATGGCCACGCTGGTGAGACGGCGACGGGTCGCGAAGCGCAGCACGGGCACGTAGAAGCGCTGGAGCCGGCTCCTCGCCTCCTTCTCCTCCGCCACGCGGCGCGCCTGCTCCGGGTCCTCGGGCCTGGTCTTCGGGGCGCGCAGGAACCAGTAGGACAGGACCGGAACGACCGTCAGCGACACCAGCAGCGAGGCCAGCAGGGCCGCCGTCACGGTGACGGAGAACGGGCCGAACAGCTCGCCCACCATGCCGCCGACCAGGCCGACCGGCAGGAAGACCGCCACCGTCGTCAGCGTGGACGAGGTCACCGCGCCGGCCACCTCGCGGACCGCGGTGAGGATGGCCTCCCGGCGCTCCTCGCCGTAGCCGAGGTGCCGTTTGATGTTCTCCAGGACCACGATCGAGTCGTCGACGACCCGGCCGATGGCGATGGTCAGCGCGCCGAGCGTGAGCATGTTGAGGGAGAGGCCCCTCGTCCACAGGACGAGCAGCGCCAGGACCACCGACAGCGGGATCGAGACCGCCGTGACGAGGGTCGAGCGGAGGGACGCGAGGAAGACCAGGATCACCAGGACCGCGAAGAGCAGGCCGAGGCCGCCCTCGGTGGTCAGGCCGTGGATGGACTTGGAGACCGCCGGGCCCTGGTCGCTGACCACGGTGATCTTGGCGCCCGAGCCGAGGTCCTTGCGCAGGCCCGGCAGCTTGTCCTTGACCGCGTTGGAGATGGTGACCGCGCTGCCGTCGTGGTCCATGGTGACGTTCACGGCGAGGCTGGGCCTGCCGTCCGTACGGGTGATGGAGTCGGCCTTGGCCTCCTCCTGCCGGACGGTGGCGACGTCACCGAGGCGTACGGGCTTCTTGCCGGCCTGGGTGGTGACCATCAGGTCCTGGATCTGCTGCAGGGAGGTGAAGCCGCCGCCCACCTGGACCGTACGGTTGCTGCCGTTCTCGTCGAAGGAGCCCGCGGGGACCGTCGCGCCGCCCGCCTGCAGGGCCTGGCCGAGCGCGGTCGTGGACAGCCCGGCCTGCGCGAGCTTCGCATCGTCGGGCGTGACGGTGACCTGCAGGTTCCGCACGCCGGCCACGGTGACCCGGCCGACCCCGCCGATGTCCTTCAGGGCGGGCACCACGGTCTTGTCGAGCTGGTCGGACAGGGCCTGCTGGTCCTTGTCCGAGGTGACGGCGAGCACGACGGCCGGCATGTCGTCCGTCGAACCGGCGATGACCTGTGGGTCGACGGAGGTCGGCAGCTGGGCGCGGGCCCGGTTGACGGCCTGCTGGACGTCGGCGACGAGCTGCTTGGTGTCGTTGCCGAAGTTGAAGGACGCCATGATGACGGCGTTGCCCTCGCTCGCCGTGGAGGTCATGCCCTTGATGCCGGAGACGGCCTGCAGGGTGTTCTCCAGGGGCTCGACGACCTGCTTCTCGACCACGTCGGGGGACGCGCCCTGGTACGGCGCGAGGACCGACACCACGGGGAGGTTGATGGTGGGCAGGAGTTGCTGCTTGAGCTGTGGGATCGCGATCGCGCCGAAGACGAGCGCGACGAGGGACATCAGCGCTATCAGGGCCCGTTGCGCGAGGCTGAATCGGGACAGCCAGGACATGGGTCGTCGTCTCTCTCTGTGGCTGAGCGGAAGGTCCGGGGCGCAGAGGAGCGCCTCCCTATAACCCTGAGCCATCGGCCGCCGTCGTTCCGTCGCCCCCAGGTCCATTTCCTTATGCGGCGCCTACTGCGGGCGCAGTACGGCCCGATGGAGGTCGCTCCACCCGTGGATGTAGCGGCTCACTCCACCCTCGGGCGCACCAACCCCGACTCGTAGGCGATGACGACCAGTTGCGCCCGGTCGCGTGCGCCGAGCTTGGCCATGGCCCGGTTGACGTGCGTCTTCACCGTCAGCGGGCTGACGTGGAGGCGTTCGGCGATCTCGTCGTTGGAGTGGCCGCCGGCGACCTGGACGAGCACTTCGCGCTCCCGGCCCGTGAGCGTGCCGAGCCGGTCGGAGCGGGCCGGGTCGCGCCCGTCGTAGCCGTCGCCCTGGGCGAGGAACCGGGCGATCAGCCCCTTGGTGGCGGTCGGCGACAGCAGTGCCTCGCCGCCGGCCGCGACACGGATGGCGTTGAGCAGCTCCTCGGGCTCGGAGCCCTTGCCCAGGAAGCCGGACGCCCCGGCGCGCAGCGACTGCACCACATAGTCGTCGACCTCGAAGGTCGTCAGGATGACCACCCGGACGTGGGTGAGGGCGGGGTCGGCCGAGATCAGGCGGGTGGCGGCGAGGCCGTCGGTTCCGGGCATCCGGATGTCCATGAGGACGACGTCGGCGCGTTGCTCCTTGGCCAGCCGGACCGCCTCCGCCCCGTCGGAGGCCTCGCCCACCACCTCCATGTCCGGTTCCGAGTCGACGAGTACGCGAAAGGCGCTGCGCAGCAGCGCCTGGTCGTCGGCGAGCAGAACGCGGATGGTCATACGGGGTCTCCCTGGGCGGCGGTCATACGGTCTCCCCGGCCGCGGTCGTCGCGTGGTTCCACCGGCAGGATCGCATGGACCCGGAAGCCTCCTCCGTAGCGGGGACCGGCGGTGAGGGCGCCGCCCAGGGCGGTGACGCGCTCGCGCATGCCGAGCAGACCGTGGCCGCCGTGTCCGTCGTCGTCCCGGTCCGCGGTGTCCACACCCGTACCGTTGTCCAGGACCGTGACCTCCATGTTCGGCCCCACGCGCACGACGCTGACCTCTGCCTTGGCCGTACGGCCCGCGTGCTTCTGCACATTGGTGAGGGCCTCCTGGATGACCCGGTACGCCACCAGGTCGACGGCGGCGGGCAGGGCGGTGCCGTCGTCGGCGCGGGCGACCTCGACGGGCAGACCGGCGTGGCGGAAGGTGTCGGCGAGTTCGTCGAGGCGCGCGAGACCGGGGGCGGGCTCGGTGGGGGCCTCGGGGTCGCCGGACTGCCGGAGCAGACCGACGGTGGCGCGCAGTTCGTCGAGCGCGGAACGACTGGCCGCGCGGACGTGGGCGAGGGCCTCCTTGGCCTGGTCGGGCCGTTTGTCCATGACGTGCGCGGCGACTCCGGCCTGCACATTGACCAGAGCGATGTGGTGGGCGACCACGTCGTGCAGATCGCGTGCGATGCGCAGCCGTTCCTCGGCGACACGGCGGCGGGCCTCCTCCTCGCGGGTGCGCTCGGCGCGCTCGGCGCGCTCCCTGATGGCGTGGACGAAGGCGCGACGGCTGCGGACGGCGTCGCCGGCGGCCGCGGCCATGCCCGTCCAGGCGAAGAGGCCGAGGTTCTCCTGGGCGTACCACGGGAGGGGACCGGCGAGCATGGCGGCGCCGGTCAGGACGGTCATGGTGAGCAGGCCGACGCGCCAGGTGGTGGGGCGGTCGGTGGTGGCGGCGACGCTGTAGAGGGCGACCACCGCGGACATCGCGACGGGGGTGCGGGGATCGGCGGTGACGAGTTCCACCAGGGAGAGCGCGGTCGTGAACGCGAGGACGGCCAGGGGGCCACGGCGGCGGAGGACGAGCGCGGCGGCGCCGAGCGCCATGAGAGCGAGGCTGAGGGCATCCGGGCTGCGAGCGCCCCACCGGGGGCCGCCTTCGGCGTGCGGGTCGACGAAGGAACTGGCCACCATGCTGACGAGGACGCCGAAGGCGAGGACGGCGTCCGCGGCCAGCGGGTGGGCGCGGACTCGGCACCGGGTGCGCTCTAGGGTGCTCACGGTTGCTTACGGTACGGGCAGCCGGGCGGGGGCCGGAACCGGTCTTCCCCGGCGCCCGGCACCGAGCGGTGCCCGGCGTCGCGCGTACCGCCCGAGGGCTGCCGCCCCAGCCCCCCGCTTCGGCCTGAACGGCCGCGTCCTCGAACACCCGACGGACGGACGGCCTCTCCTCGATCACCCGACGGACGGCGTCGACCTCGATCACCGGACGGGCCGACGTACCGGCCCGGGCTCAACCGTGCCGCCGCCTCAGAGCTCAGCCCGGGATCAGGCCGTCGTCGTTCAGCATCGCGCGGACCTCCGCCAGGCCGGCCTCCGGTGACGGCAGGATCAGTTGCGACGGTTCCAGGGAGTCGTCCGGGAGTGGGGTGCCCAGACGGCGGACCGCGTCCAGGAGGGCGTTCAGCGTGCGACGGAAGCCCTGCTCGTCGCCGCTCTCCACCTCCCGGAGCAGCTCGTCGTCCAGCTTGTTCAGCTCGGTGAAGTGGTCGTCGTCCAGCTTCACCTGCCCCTCCCCCATGATCCGTACGATCATGTCGCCCTCCTCAGGCGTGGGACCCGGTGGATGACAGCCTTACTGAGCGTCACTGCTTGTCGAAGCGCGGGGTGTCCTGCGGCTGGGACTGGGACTGCCCCTGACCCGTACCGCCCTCGATCGCCTGCGGCTGCGAGGAACCGCCGGCCAGCTCCGCCTTCATGCGCTGCAGTTCCAGCTCCACATCCGTACCACCGGAGAGCCGGTCCAGCTCGGCCTGGATCTCGTCCTTGGCCATGCCCGAGGGATCGTCCAGGGCACCGGAGGCCAGGAGTTCGTCGATCGCGCCGGCCCGGGCCTGGAGCTGGGCCGTCTTGTCCTCGGCCCGCTGGATGGCCAGGCCGACATCGCCCATCTCCTCGGAGATGCCGGAGAAGGCCTCGCCGATCCGGGTCTGTGCCTGGGCCGCCGTGTAGGTCGCCTTGATGGTCTCCTTCTTCGTGCGGAAGGCGTCCACCTTGGCCTGGAGGCGCTGGGCCGCCAGGGTGAGCTTCTCCTCCTCGCCCTGCAGCGTCTGGTGCTGGCTCTCCAGGTCCGTCACCTGCTGCTGGAGCGCGGCGCGCCGGGACAGCGCCTCGCGGGCCAGGTCCTCACGGCCGAGTGCGAGCGCCTTGCGGCCCTGGTCCTCCAGCTTCGAGGACTGGCCCTGCAGCTGGTTGAGCTGCAGTTCCAGGCGCTTGCGGCTCGTCGCCACGTCCGCGACGCCGCGCCGCACCTTCTGCAGCAGCTCCAGCTGCTTCTGGTACGAGTAATCGAGGGTCTCGCGCGGGTCCTCGGCCCGGTCAAGGGCCTTGTTCGCCTTCGCGCGGAAGATCATCCCCATACGCTTCATGACACCGCTCATGGGCTTCGCGCGCCCCCTTCTGACGGACTCCAGCTCACAGATCTGCGACAGAACCCACAGTACGGGCCCTGCCTCCATTACCGCACTGTTCGGGGACGGATGCGCTCATCCCCAAGGACGACTGCATACGGTCCCGCTCCGGCGTAGGGAGTAGGTGTCCCCCGAGGTTACGTACGGGGTGACTCCCGGATTCCCTCAGCCGCCTTCCGGAAGAACATCGGTGGTGTTCCTTTTGAGGCCCCTCTGTCCCAGTACAGACGACCGGTGTTGCCGGATCGTTCCCCACAGGGCTGGGGTCCATGCGGGGCTACCCCGTACCCTTGGGTTTTGTGTTCCGAAGCCGTGCCAAGGAAGAGAAGGCCCCGGCCGTCGACAAGACGCCGCTGACCGACTCCAAGCAGCCCCGCGACCCGCAGGCCCCGAAGGGTCGGCCCACGCCCAAGCGCAGTGAGGCCCAGACCCAGCGGCGCAGCGTCGCCAACACGTCGATGACGCGCAAGGACGCCACCAAGCGGCAGCGCGAGGAGCGCCGCGTCCAGCTGGAGAAGCAGCGCCAGGCGCTGGCCAGCGGTGACGAGCGGTATCTGCCGGCGCGGGACAAGGGACCGGTGCGCAAGTTCGCGCGCGACTACATCGACGCGCGCTTCAACGTCGCGGAGTTCTTCCTGCCGATGGCCGTGATCATCCTCGTGCTGAGCATGGTGCGGGTGGCCTCGCTGCAGAACATCGCGCTGCTGCTGTGGCTCGTCGTGATCGTCCTGATCGTGCTCGACTCGGTCCTCTCCGCGTTCCGGCTGAGGAAGCGGCTGAACGAGCGCTTCCCGGACCAGAACAAGCGGGGCGCGATCGCCTACGCGCTGATGCGCTCCCTGCAGATGCGTCGGCTCCGGCTGCCGAAGCCGCAGGTCAAGCGCGGAGAGCGGCCCTGAGCACGACGTCCTTCTCCGGGGGCGCGGCCGACGCGTGGCTGAGCAAGCTGGGCGCTCTGCGTGATGTCGTGCGGCAGGAGCTGGTGGCCCGGCAGCTCGACGAGCAGATATCCGGCCGCTTCCCGGTCGGGCAGCGGCTGCGGGTGCTGGACGTGGGGATGGGCCAGGGCACCCAGGCGCTGCGCCTGGCGCGCGCCGGGCACCAGGTGACCGGGGTCGAGCAGGACCCGAAGATGGTCTCCGTCGCCCGTGCGGCCCTGTCCGGTGAGCCGGAGGGCATCCGGGAGCGCATGCGGATCATCGAGGGCGACGGCCGGGACACGGGTGTGCACTTCCTGCCCGGCAGCTTCGACGTGGTGCTGTGCCACGGCGTGCTCATGTACGTCGAGGAGCCGGACGCGCTGCTGGCGGGGCTCGCCCGGATGCTGGCCCCCGGCGGGCTGCTGTCCCTGCTCGTCCGGAACGGGGACGCGCTGGCGATGCGGCCGGGGCTGTCCGGTGACTGGGCCGGTGCGCTGGGCGCGTTCGACACCGTGTCCTATACGAACCGGCTCGGGCTCGAGGTGCGCGCCGACCGGCTGGACGCGTTGACGGCGACACTGGCGGGGATCGGGGCACCGTTGCACGCCTGGTACGGGGTACGGGTCTTCACCGACACGGCGGCGGACGGCGCGGAGATCCCGGCCGACGTCGAAGCGCTGCTGGCGGCGGAGGAACGGGCCGGGAGGACGGATCCGTACCGCCGGGTGGCGGCGTTGCTGCATCTCTGCGGAGTGCGCGGCTGAGGGCTGGGCGGATGAGCTCGTTCGGGTGAGCACCGCAGGCCGGACCCTCACCCCGAATGGAGACTCGGGGCATGGACGTTTCCCGTACCCGTGCCCTTCGCCGGCTGTGCGCCCCGGTCCTGGTCGTGTGCCTGGCACTGGTCGCCGGCTGCACCGACTCCGCCTCCCCGGTCAAGAAGGACCCGCCGGCGGTCGTACGGACCGGCGCCCCGAAGGCGGGGCTGGAACTGCAGAGCGAGTACCAGCGGGTCGTCAGGGACGTGCTGCCGTCCGTCGTGCAGATCCAGGCCGGCAACTCCCTCGGATCGGGCGTGGTGTACGACGGCAAGGGGCACATCGTCACCAACGCGCACGTGGTCGGGAACGAGAAGAGGTTCCAGGTGACCGCGGCCAACAGCGAGACCGCGCTCACCGCGGGCCTCGTCTTCTCGTATCCGGAGCAGGATCTGGCCGTCATCAAGCTGGACAACGTGCCGCCCAAGCTGAAGGTGGCCGCCTTCGGGAACTCGGCCAGGGTCGAGGTGGGCCAGATCGTCCTGGCCATGGGCTCGCCCCTCGGGCTGTCGTCGAGCGTGACCCAGGGGATCGTGTCGGCGACCGGACGGACCGTCAGTGAGGGGAATGCGGGAAACGCCCCCGGCGCCACCATCCCGAACATGGTGCAGACCTCGGCGGCGATCAACCCGGGCAACAGCGGGGGCGCGCTCGTCAATCTGAACAGCCAGGTCATCGGCATCCCCACGCTCGCGGCGCTCGACCCCGAGCTCGGGGGCAGTGCGGCGCCCGGCATCGGGTTCGCGATCCCGGCGTCCATGGTGAAGACGATCGCCGACCAGATCGTCCGCGACGGCAAGGTCACCAACTCGGGGCGGGCCGCGCTCAACATCACGGGCCGCACGGTGCTGGACGGCAACTACCAGCCGGCCGGGGTCGCGGTGGTCTCGGTCAAGAAGCGGGGCGCCGCCGACAAGGCGGGCCTCCAGGTCGGGGACATCATCGTCAAGCTGGGTGACAGGCCCATCACCACGATCACGTCCCTCGCCGAGGCGCTCGCCAGTGAGAGGCCGGGGCAGAGGACCACGGTCACGTTCCTGCGCAACGGAAGCCAGCAGACGGTCGAGGTCACCCTGGGCGAGCAGTAGCGGGGCCGGACGAGGGCCGTGCGGCCCCCGCCCGGGGAGCTCCGAG
Organism: Streptomyces sp. TP-A0356; assembly: GCF_001417775.1. GTDB lineage: Bacteria > Actinomycetota > Actinomycetes > Streptomycetales > Streptomycetaceae > Streptomyces. Next base: position 9,574 of record NZ_BBZJ01000013.1, read on the forward strand.
AGCTCCGAACAGAATGGAGCCCGGCTGAGCTCTAGGACTCGCTGTCGACCTGTTCGTCGGCGTGCAGGCTCATCGGCCCGTAGATCTCCGTGCCGTCCTCGAACAGCCGCACCTGGTCGGCGCCGCCGTCCAGCAGTCCCCTCCAGTGCTCCCCGATCCAGGACTCGGCGTCCCCCTGCGTGGTGAACTCCTCGGGCGCGACCGCGGGCTGGACCTCCGCCCCGTCGGCCTTCTCGAACCGCCACGTCCATGCCGCCACGTACGCCTCCAAGTGTGAGCACATACAGACCAGAAGCCGGATCTTGGTCCGGTCGCCGCCCCGAGCCTATGCGCTCGCCCGGGCGTGCCGTCAGAGGACCTCGGGTCCTCCCTGCGGCCGAGGGCCCTTCGTGGCCGGTCGCGGCCGGGTGCGGGCAGGGCCCCGCGCCCTTGCGGGACCTCGGGCGCGCGGGACCTGCGGCGACCCGGGAAAATCGGGTGCGTGGAAGTGACTCTGCTCGGTACCGGTGCCCCCGCGGGACTCCCCCGCCCCGACTGTCCCTGCGCGTCCTGTGGGCGTGCGCTCGGCCCGGAGGCGCGTGCGGCGACCGCGGCGCTGGTGGACGACACGCTGCTGCTGGACCTGACGCCGGGTGCGGCGTTCGCCGCCGCGCGCGCCGGGCGGTCGCTGGGCGGCGTACGGCAGGTGCTGCTGTCGCATCCGCACGACGGGCCGCCGGTCGAGGTCCCGGTGGGCCTGCCGCAGCCCGGGCGGGTGCCGGACGGGCGGGAGTTGGCGCTGCTGACCGGGCACCGGGTGCGGGCGCTCGCGATGGACGCGCCGGGCACGGGGTACGCGGTGACCGGTCCGGACGGACTGCGGCTGCTGTATCTGCCGCCGGGCGCGGCACCCGCGGGTCTTGCGGAGCCGGCGGAACCGTACGACATGGTGCTCGCCGATGTCGTGGGACGGCCGGACGCCCTGGCGAAGCTGCGGGCGGTGGGCGCGCTCGGGCCGGCCACCGGCGTCGTCGCCGTCCACCTCGACCATGACGTGCCCCCGGGCGCCGAGCTGCGCCGTCGGGTGGCGGCGGCGGGGGCGCGGGTGGTGCCGGACGGGACGACGCTGGTCGTGGGCGGATACGAAGACGTGTCGGCCGTTGCGGAGGTGCCGCGGCGCACGCTCGTGCTGGGCGGGGCACGGTCGGGCAAGTCGGTGGAGGCGGAGCGTCGGCTGGAGGCGTTTCCGGACGTGCTCTATGTGGCGACGGGCGGGACGCGGGGCGGGGACACGGAGTGGGCCGCGCGCGTGGCGGCGCACCGGGAGCGGCGGCCCGGGTCCTGGCGCACCACCGAGACGTGCGACCTGCTGCCGCTGTTGAAGGAGGACGGGGCGCCACTGCTGATCGACTGTCTGTCGCTGTGGCTGACCGACGCGATGGACGCGGTGAACGCGTGGGACGACGCGGAGTGGGCGGGCGGCGGTGAGCGGGCACTGCGGGCCCGGGTGGAGGAGCTCGCGGCGGCGGTGCGGAACACGCGCCGGACCGTCGTCGCGGTCTCGAACGAGGTCGGCTCCGGCATCGTCCCGGCGACGGCCTCCGGTCGCCGCTACCGTGACGAACTCGGCCGTCTGAACGCGGCGTTCGCGGCGGAGTGCGAGCATGTGCTGCTGGTGGTGGCCGGACAGACGCTGACGCTACGCCCGTGACGGCGTTCTGCGCGCGATGATCCGGTAGGCGTTCGAGAAGCGGGTGCGCCGCAGCAGCGGTGCCAGGGCGTGGTCCAGGGCGGTCGCGGTCGCCACCAGCGGTGTGGCGGCCCCCACCAGGGCGGTGCGCAGCCGGCGCCGGAACACCGTCGGCGGGACGGCCCGCCAGGGGACGTCCGGGGCCGGCAGGACGCGGGCCAGACCCAGCGCCAGGGCGCCGGCGATGTCGTACGGCGTGTGCGGTTCGCGGCGGTCGGTGGTGACGACCGCGCACCCCAGGACCTCCAGTTCGGCCAGCAGGTTGCGCAGCGGCATCAGATGGAGGTGGCGCGGCTGGCCGTACGACATCCACCACTTGCCGAGCAGCGCGCCGAACGCGCAGTCGGTGGGCAGCATCGCGCGGGCCGCGGACCGGTGGCGCCGGGCGCTGCCGCGGGCGGCCAGGAGGCGCTCGGCGAAGCCGTCGAGTGCCGGCTGCCCCTCGTGGAAGTCATGGTGGTAGAAGGCGAGTCCCTCGGCGGTGAGGCGGGGGTTCTGGAAGGCGTGCGCGCAGTCGTGGCACTCGTCGACGACGAACGTGCCCGGCTTGTGCTGCACCAGGTCGGGTGTGCGCAGCCGGGTGCGCAGCCGCGTGGAGCCGCACCAGGGGCAGTCCTCGCGGCGCGGCTCGTGGAACCGGTCGCCGCCCTGGGCGAGTTCGCCCGGCGACTCGGCGCGGCGCGCGGCGGACGGCTGCGGGGCGGGGGACATGGCGGCTCCTGTGGGCGACCTGGCGGCCGGAACGACAACCATGAGAACGGTACATATGGGATCTCGCTCAGGGATGCAATGACGTGCCGTCGACGTGGCACCTCCGCGTTCGATCGCTGCCGGTACTGTTCGGCGAATGAGCTCGCTTAATCTCGACGACTTCACCGATCTGATCGAGCGCCCCGACGGCGGGGTGCGCCGCGACGCGGAAGCGCGCCGGGAGCGCCAGGTCGTCCCGCCCGGGGCGCTGGGCCGCCTCGACGACCTGGGTGAGTGGCTGGCGGCCGCGCAGTCCGCCGTACCGGTGCGACCGATCGAGCGGCCGCGCGCGGTGCTGTTCGCGGGCGATCACGGGGTCGCCGCGCTCGGCGTGTCGGCGCGCCCCGCAGGCAGCGCGGAACAGCTCGTGCGGGCGGTGCTGGAGGGCACCAGCGCGGCCTCGATCCTGGCGCGGCAGCTGCATGTGCCCGTACGCGTGGTCGACATGGCGCTCGACTGCGATCCGGAGGGCCTGCCGGCAGACGTCGTACGGCATCGGGTGCGGCGCGGCAGCGGGCGCATCGACGTGGAGGACGCGCTGACGCCCGAGGAGGCGGAGGCGGCGTTCCGGGCGGGGATGGCGATCGCGGACGAGGAGGCGGACGCCGGGACCGATCTGGTGGTGCTCGGCGACGTGAGCGTCGGCGGCACCACGCCGGCGGCCGTGCTGATCGCCGCGCTGTGCGGGACGGACGCGTCCGTCGTGACGGGGCGCGGCGGCGTGGCGATCGACGACCTGGCGTGGATGCGCAAGTGCGCGGCCGTACGGGACGCGCTGCGGCGGGCGCGGCCGGTGCTGGGTGATCAGCTGCAGTTGCTGGCGGCGGTGGGCGGGGCCGATCTGGCCGCGATGACGGGCTTCCTGCTGCAGTGCGCCGTGCGCAGGACTCCGGTCATCCTGGACGGGGTCGTATCGGCGGCGTGTGCGCTGGTCGCGCAGCGGATCGCGTTCCGCGCGCCGGACTGGTGGCTGGCCGGACAGACCAGCGGGGAGCCGGCGCAGGCGAAGGCGCTGGACCGGATGGCGCTGGAGCCGCTCCTCGACCACGGTGTGACCATCGGCGAGGGGGCCGGGGCGCTGCTGGCGCTGCCGCTGGTGCGGGCCGCCGCGGCGCTGGCGGCGGAGCTCCCGGAGAAGCCCGCGGCGGCCCCCTCGGCTGCCGAGCAGGGGCGGCCGGAGCAGGAGTAGCACGCGCGGCCGAGGCCGCCGGGCCGCGGCCGGAGCAGGAGCAGCACGCGCGGCCGAGGCCGCCGGGCCGCGGCCGGAGCAGGAGCAGCACGCGCGGACGAGGCCGCCGGGCCGCGGCCGGAGCAGGAGCAGCACGCGCGGACGAGGCCGCCGGGCCGCGGCCGGAGCAGGAGCAGCCCGCGCGGACGAGGCCGTCGGGCCGCGGCCGGAGCAGGAGCAGCACGCGCGGACGAGGCCGCCGGGCCGCGGCCGGAGCAGGAGCAGCCCGCGCGGCCGAGGCCGCCGGGGCGCGGCCGGAGCAGGAGTAGCACGCGCGGCCGAGGCCGCCGGGCCGCGAGCCGGTTCGGGCCCGCCGGAGCGTGCCGTCCCACTTCCCACCGTCGTGGCGGAAAGAAGCGGGCCGCTCGTACGGGTCGCCCGGAGACCCCTGAGCGCCCCATATCATCGCCCTTCATGGGAGATGCCCGTTTTACCGCGCAACAGGAGCAGGAACAGGAACGCACGGTTCGGACGGGGGGCGGGGCACGGCGGTCCAGTCGGGCCTCCCGGCGAGCCGCCGCGTTCGCCGTCTGGTACCTGCGCGCCGTCACGTTCATCAACTTCCTCTCCGCCGTATGGGTCTCCCTCGCGCAGGACGTGCGGCGGCACAACCAGGAGAACCTCTTCACGCCGTACCTGCTGACCGCGGGCTTCGCCTCGGGCGTGTTCACGATGTTCCTCGCCGTCACCATGGGGCGGCGCAAGCGGGCCGCGTGGATCCTCAACCTGGTGCTCGGCGGGCCGTTTCTGCTGCTGTTCGCCTTCGCCATGACCTTCCCGGAGATCCGGCAGTACGCACAGAACTGGATCTCCCTGGGGCTCACCACGGCCTTCGTGGGCTCGCTCCTGGCCGGGCGGCGGGAGTTCTACGCCAAGGGCGACCGGTCCAACCCCCGGCTCGCCGCCCTCGTCGCCGCCGGCGGCCTGCTGGTCTCCTCGTTGCTCGCCGCGCTCCTGGTCACCGTCACCAACACCGCGCACGACGCGCACCGTTCGACCTTCCTGGACCGCTGGCGCTACGGCGCCCTGCGGCTCGTCTCGGTCACCGCCGACGACTCGCACTACCCCGGGATCGCACCCCCGAACTGGGTCAACGTCACCATCAACGTGTTCAGCACGCTGCTGGTGCTCGCCGTTCTGTACGCCGCCTTCCGCTCCCGGCGCGCGGTCGACCCGATCACCGAGGACGACGAGAAGCGGCTGCGGGCCCTGCTCGACAAGCACGGTGACCGTGACTCACTCGGCTACTTCGCGTTGCGCCGGGAGAAGAGCGTGATCTGGTCGCCCACCGGCAAGGCGGCGGTCGCCTACCGCGTCGTCGGCGGTGTCTCGCTCGCCTCCGGCGATCCGCTCGGCGACCCGGAGGCGTGGCCCGGCGCCATCGAGCCCTGGCTCGCCCAGGCGCGCGTGCACGGCTGGATCCCCGCCGTGATGGGCGCGAGCGAGGAGGCGGGGACCGTGTACGCGCGGCACGGGATGGACGCGCTCGAACTGGGCGACGAAGCCATCGTCGACGTCGGCGAGTTCACCATCGAGGGGCGGGCCATGCGCACCGTCCGCCAGGCCTACAACCGTGTCGGGCGCGCCGGGTACACGGTCCGCATCCGGCGCCACGAGGACATTCCCGCCGACGAGATGGCGTCGCTGCTGAAGAAGGCCGACGACTGGCGCGACGGGGCCACCGAGCGCGGGTTCAGCATGGCGCTGGGGCGGCTCGGCGACCCGGAGGACGGACAGTGCGTGATGCTCGAGTGCGCCGACGGTACCGGCGAGTTGCGGGCACTGCTGTCGTTCGTGCCCTGGGGTCCGCACGGGCTCTCGCTCGATCTCATGCGGCGTGACCGGGACTCCGAGAACGGGCTCATGGAGTTCATGGTGATCGAACTGCTGCGCCGGGCCCGCGAGATCGAGATCACCCAGGTCTCGCTCAACTTCGCCATGTTCCGGTCCGTCTTCGAACGTGGTGCGCGCCTCGGCGCCGGACCGGTGCTGCGGCTGTGGCGTTCGCTGCTCAGCTTCTTCTCCCGGTGGTGGCAGATCGAGTCGCTGTACCGGGCCAACGCGAAGTACCGGCCCATCTGGGAACCCCGGTTCCTGCTCTTCGAGAAGAGCGCGGACCTGCTGCGCATCGGCGTCGCCTCGGCACGCGCCGAGGGGTTCCTGGAGGCTCCGGGACTGCCGAAGTGGCTGCACCGCCAGCACCTGCAGTCGCACAGATGAGGAGCGCCGGACAGATGAGGACCGCTGGATGAACACCCTCGCCCGCCTGGCGCGTGCCGAATGGGGACTGGTGTACGTCACCGTGCGTCAGACCCTCGCGCGGCGCAGTTGGCGGGCGATGCCGATGACCCTGACGGCGGTGTGCCTGACGTCGGTCCTGCAGTTCGTGCAGAACCAGTCCTGGGGCTTCCAGTTCGTGCAGAACATCGGTTCCGTGCGGGCCGAGGAGCCGCTGTGGCCGGCCCTGCTGTGCACCCCGCTCTCCCTCTTCGTACCGGCTCTCGACCTGCCGGTGTGGGGAGCGCTCCTGCAGATCCTCTTCGTGTTCGGGATCGCCGAGATCTGCCTGGGCTGGTGGCGCACACTCGTCATCGCCTACGCCGCCACGCTCGCCGGCACGCTGTACGCGCGCATGGGCATCGGCCTGGGCCCCGCCCATCCGCTGGGACTTCCCGCGACGGACGCACAGGTGGTCGACACCGGTCCGTCGGCGGCGGTGATCGGGCTCGCCCTGTTCCTGTGCTGGCGCTACCGCGCGTACCTCACGGGAGGCGTGGTGGTCGCGTCGATGCTCGGGGAACTGGTGCTGAAGCAGAACCTCGCGGGCAAGGAGCACATCGCCGCGATCGGGGCGGTGGTGGTGCTGTGCGGGATCTCGTGGCTGCGGCATCAACGGCGGTCGGGCAGCCGGGTCGGCTGCGGATCGGGCCTGCCGCCGATCCAGTCCTGAGCTCTGCGGCTGAGGGCCGCCCAACGGCGGTCGTGGTGGTAGGCCCGCAGACCTGCCTTGGCGCGGGCGCGCGGGCGGCGGCGGTAGAACCGCCTGGCCCAGGGGGAGCCGGGGCGGGCCAGACGGAGCGCACCGACCATGGCGATCAGGGGCACGACCACGCCGAAGATCGCGGTGCGGGCCTTGCCCTTGCTCAGGGCCAGCAGCGAGAAGAGGAAGTTCACCGCGACGCTCGCGACGACGGCGCCGCGGTTGTGCAGTTCGTCCGAGGAGAGGCCGTTGACGCCGAACGGCGCGAACCCGGCGAGGACCAGACCCACCAGGGCCGCGGTGATCACCACGACCTCGACGCTCTTGCGGCCCTGCTCGGTCCAGTAGACGTCGTCCAGGTGCAGGATCAGGGCGAACTCGTCCAGGACGAGGCCGGCTCCGACACCGAAGAGGACCGCGAAGACGCCGCAGCCCACGCCCTGACGACTGGCGACCGCGCCGAAGCCGCCGGCCACGGTGAGGACCACTCCCGGGATGACGTGGTGGATGTGCAGGCCACCGGCCCTGACATTGCCGAAGGGGCCCTTGCCGGCACGGATGAGCCGGGTGATGACGCGGGTGATCACGAACGTCAGCACGAAGGCGCCGAGCGCGAGAAGCAGGGGCAGTTTGCCCGGTTCGATGATGTTCCGCTGCAGCCAGTGGCCCATGGGTGCAGTGTGCCCGCGGTCGTGTGCCGCTGCCTGCCCGCGGCTGCGCCGGATGCGCCGGTTACTCTGCACGCCGTGATCAGGATCCCGCCCCTCGACGGCCTTCGTTTCGCCTTCGGCACGCTCACCGTGCTCCCCGTCAAGGTGACCCGGTGGGACCGGCAGGCCGCGCGCGGCGGGATGATGTGCGCGCCCCTCGCGGGGGTGGTGGTCGGGGGGCTCGGTGGTCTGCTCGGTGCCGTGCTGCTTCTGCTGGGTGCGGGGCCGCTGCTCGCCGCCGTCGCCGCCGCCGCCGTACCCGCCGCCCTGACCCGGGGGCTGCACCTGGACGGGCTCGCCGACACCGCCGACGGGCTCGGCAGCGGGAAGCCCGCCGAGGCAGCGCTGCGGATCATGAAGCAGTCGGACATCGGGCCGTTCGGTGTGATCACGCTGGTCTTCGTGCTGCTCGCCCAGGTGGCGGCGCTCACCCAGGCGTACGGCGGCTCCTGGGCGCGGGGCGCGCTGGCCGCCGTCGTGTCGGCGACCGCCGCCCGGCTGGCCCTCACACTGGCCGCGCGCGGTGGGATACCGGCCGCTCGGCCGGAGGGGCTGGGGGCCGCGGTCGCGGGAGTGGTTCCGGTGCGCGGTGCGCTCGCGGTGGCCGTCGCCGTCACCACGGCGGGGGCTGTCGGGGGCGCGCTGTCCGGGACGTACGGCGCCGTCCGTACGGCGGCCGCGGTGCTGGTCGCGGTCGCCGCCGCGGAGCTGCTGCTGCGGCACTGCACCCGTCGCTTCGGCGGGGTGACCGGAGACGTGTTCGGCGGGCTCGCGGAGACGGCGGCGACGACCGCGCTCGTCGTACTGTCCCTGGGGTGAGTGCCTTCTGTCCCTGGGGTGAGTGCCTTCTGTCCCTGGGGTGAGTGCCTTCTGTCCCTGGGGTGAGTTCCTTCTGTCACCGGGGCGAAACGATCTCCGGTGAGCGCGGCGGCCCGGGCACCGCGCCGGTAGTCTGATCCGCCGAACAGACAGTGATCGTGATCGGGGGACGTCTGTGCCGAAGCTGCGCCGTGCCGTGGCCTGGTTCATCGACTTCGCACTGGTGGCCGCGGCGGCCTCGGCGATCGCCGTGCTCACCTTCCACCGGATCTCCGCGCTCTTCACCGATGTGCCCGAGCTGGCGACGAGGGGCGGCTTCGACCTGCTCACCTCGCGCGGTGACATCCTGCGCACCTCGGAGGGTCTGGGACTCTCGCTGTGGGACAGGACGGTGCTCTGCGTGGAAGAGGCCTTCGGGCTGCTGGTGCTCGTCACCTTCCTCTACCAGTGGGCGTCGCTGGCGCTGGCCGGCCGCACCGTGGGCAAGGCGCTGACCGGTCTGAAGGTGACTCCGAGCCGCCCGCGCCGGGCCGCGGTGCGGGCGGCCGTGACGACCACCGCGGACGTGGCCGTGTACGCGCTGGCCTGCGTCCTGCTGGTCGAGGGCCAGTTCGTGCTCTCGGTGCTGGTCTGGGCGGTGGCCGTGCTGGTGTTCCTGCTGAACGCGCTGATCGTCCTCTTCCCCGGCAGCCGCTCGCTGGCGGACCGGGTGGCGGGGACGGCGGTGGAGGGACTGTGGTTCAGCAGGGCCTCCGCCACGCGCCCAGCTCGTACTTCTTGAGCATCGAGCTCAGCTTCAGCCGGCGGGCCTCGGGGCAGAAGCGCCCGGTCGGCAGTTCGTACTCGACGTGGAGGACGGCCTTGCCCCCGGCGATGAACGGCTTCAGCCGCCCGCACTCGCCGTGCTGTGCGCACTGCTCGTCGACCGCGAAGTCGAAGTCCCCCACCAGCCGGGGGATCTGGTCGAGGTCGTTCTTGAGGCCGACGGCCAGCCCCCTCTCATGGGCCAGCCCCGCGATGAGGCGGTTGTAGCGGAGCTGGTCGGCGGCCTTGAGGGGGAAGCCGGTGTCGTTCCGGTAGCCGTCCATGTTGTCGGGCTCCACCGCGTCGAAGCCCTTCTCGCGGCACATGTCGAGCCGGTCCGCCATGAGGGGTTCCAGGAGGTCGGTGCGGCGGATGTCGAGCCAGCGTTCGCCCTTCCAGCCGTTGCCCCTGCCCAGCACGGACTTCGGGAACTTCCTCGCGTCCGGGCGGAAGTCCTCCCAGGCGCCGGTGGACAGGTAGCAGATCACCTTGCGGCCCTTGTGGTGCAGCGCGGAGACGGTCGCCTTCGGGTGGTCGAAGCCGTCGATGTCGTAGACCGGCACGTCGACGGAGGTGTCGAGGCGCCCGCTGAGCTGCCACTGCCAGGCGACTCCGGGGCGCGGCTGCCAGCGGGCGCCGGTCTGCACCTCGTCCTCGGTGGGGGCGGTGGGCGCGGTGCACCCGGCGAGCAGCAGAAGCAGGAGCAGGGCGACGAGCGGTGTGGGGCGCTTCACGGGGCGGGCTCCAGGGCGTGCGACAACGTACCCGAGGGTGATCGCCGACGCCCGGCGCCCCCCGGCGCGGCGGGTCCTCAACGCGGCATGTCCGAAGGCTACTTCGCGGCGGGGAGACGACGGTGTGACCCGGCTCACCGGCGGCCGGGAGGAGAGATGGCCGGAGCGCCACAGGGAGATGAACACCCATGGGAATGAGCGAAGCGGGACGCCGAGCGTAGGCTCGTGCCGGGTGCTCCCCCAGCCCAGGCGAAGACCGAACGTTCGGAGCGATCTAGGGTCGGTTCCCGGGCCGGTCGACCCCCATCCGTTCGGCCACCGAAACTCAATCGGAAGCGAGATTTCACCACCGTGACTGCTCTCACTCTCAGCACCGCCGCTGCGGCCGGCCTGCGGGCCGACGCGATCGTGGTCGGTGTCGCGAAGGGCGCGGAGGGCCCGGTCGTCGCGCCGGGCGCCGAGGCCGTGGACAAGGCGTACGACGGCAGGCTCGCCGCCATCCTGGAGACCCTTGGCGCCTCGGGCGCCGAGGGCGAGGTGACGAAGCTGCCCGCGCCCTCCGGCTTCAAGGCGCCCGTCGTGGTGGCGGTGGGCCTGGGTGCCGAGCCTGAGGACACCGAGGACAAGGAGACGGCGTTCACCGCCGAGTCGCTGCGCCGCGCCGCGGGGGCCGCGGCCCGCGCGCTGGCCGGTTCCAAGAAGGCCGTCTTCGCCCTGCCGGCCTCGGACGCCGCCGACGCCGGCGCCATCGGCGAGGGTGCCCTGCTCGGCGCCTACGCCTTCGACACGTACAAGGAGAACGGCCGGAACTCCAAGAACGGCAAGGCGCCGCTCGCCGAGGTCACCCTCCTCGGCGGCAAGCCCCGCGACAAGGCGTACAAGGCGGCCGTCGAGCGCGCCGTCGCCGTCACCGAGGAGCTCAACCGGGCCCGCGACCTGATCAACACCCCGCCCAACGACCTGACCCCGGAGGCCTTCGCGGCCATCGCGCAGACCGCGGCCAAGGAACACGGCCTCAAGGTGCAGGTGCTCGACGAGAAGGCGCTGGCCAAGGGCGGCTACGGCGGCATCCTCGGCGTCGGCGCGGGCTCGGCCGCGGCTCCCCGCCTGGTGAAGCTGTCGTACACGCACCCCAAGGCGGACAAGCACCTGGCCCTCGTCGGCAAGGGCATCACCTACGACTCGGGCGGCATCTCGCTCAAGCCGGCCGGTCACAACGAGACCATGAAGTGCGACATGAGCGGCGCGGCGGCGGTCTTCGCCGCGGTCGTCGCCGCCGCGCGCCTCGGCCTCCAGGTCAACGTCACCGGCTGGCTCGCTCTCGCCGAGAACATGCCGTCCGGCTCCGCCACCCGCCCGGGTGATGTGCTGCGCATGTACAGCGGCAAGACCGTCGAGGTCCTCAACACGGACGCCGAGGGCCGGCTGGTCCTGGCCGACGCGCTCTGGGCGGCCTCGGAGGAGCGGCCGGACGCGATCGTGGACGTCGCGACCCTGACCGGCGCGATGATGCTGGCGCTCGGCAACCGCACGTTCGGGATCATGGCGAACGACGAGGCGTTCCGCACCGCGGTCCACGAGGCGGCCGAGGAGGTCGGCGAGGACTCCTGGCCGATGCCGCTGCCGGAGCACCTGCGCAAGGGCATGGACTCCCCGACCGCGGACATCGCCAACATGGGCGAGCGGATGGGCGGCGGCCTGGTCGCCGGTCTGTTCCTGAAGGAGTTCGTCGGCGAGGGCATCCCGTGGGCCCACCTGGACATCGCGGGCCCGGCCTTCAACGAGCAGGGCCCCTTCGGCTACACCCCCAAGGGCGGCACCGGCTCGGCGGTGCGCACGCTGGTCCGGCTCGCGGAGCTGACGGCCGCGGGCGACCTGGGCTGATCGGGAGCCTTCCGTGAGGGCGGCAACGGGTTCGCCGGAGCCCGGGGCCGCCCTCGTGGCCGTACCGGAGTTTCGCCCTCGACGAAATCCGTACGATCGTCTCCAGCCGCGACCTCCCGACGTGACGGATCAGACGTCTCAGACACCGGCCCGGCGTCTCCAACGCCGTCGACAAGTGCGAAGATGGGGCTCGGCAGGACAGGGCCCCCACCGAAGGGCCGAAGCAACAGCGGCCGGACACCAGCCGCCTGCCGGTCATCGGAGACCGGCGTACGGCGCACATGCATGGAGGACGTGACGTGGCGAACGACGCCAGCACCGTTTTCGACCTAGTGATCCTCGGCGGTGGTAGCGGTGGTTACGCCGCGGCCCTGCGCGGGGCTCAGCTGGGCCTGGACGTCGCCCTGATCGAGAAGGACAAGGTCGGCGGCACCTGCCTGCACCGGGGTTGCATCCCCACCAAGGCCCTGCTCCACGCTGGCGAGATCGCCGACCAGGCCCGCGAGAGCGAGCAGTTCGGTGTCAAGGCCAGCTTCGAGGGCATCGACGTACCGGCCGTCCACAAGTACAAGGACGAGGTCGTCTCGGGCCTGTACAAGGGTCTGCAGGGCCTGATCGCCTCCCGCAAGGTGACCTACATCGAGGGTGAGGGCCGGCTGTCCTCCCCGACGTCCGTCGACGTCAACGGCCAGCGCGTCCAGGGCCGCCACGTCCTGCTGGCGACCGGTTCCGTGCCCAAGTCGCTGCCTGGCCTGGAGATCGACGGCAACCGCATCATCTCCTCCGACCACGCCCTCGTCCTGGACCGCGTGCCGAAGTCCGCGATCATCCTCGGCGGCGGTGTCATCGGCGTCGAGTTCGCCTCCGCCTGGAAGTCCTTCGGTGCCGACGTCACCGTCATCGAGGGTCTGAAGCACCTCGTCCCGGTCGAGGACGAGAACTCCTCCAAGCTTCTTGAGCGCGCCTTCCGCAAGCGCGGCATCAAGTTCAACCTCGGCACCTTCTTCCAGAAGGCCGAGTACACCCAGGACGGTGTCAAGGTCACCCTCGCCGACGGCAAGGAGTTCGAGGCCGAGGTCCTCCTCGTCGCCGTCGGCCGCGGTCCGGTCTCCCAGGGCCTGGGCTACGAGGAGGCCGGGGTCGCCATGGACCGCGGCTACGTCCTCGTCGACGAGTACATGCGGACGAACGTCCCGACCATCTCCGCCGTGGGTGACCTGGTCCCGACGCTGCAGCTGGCGCACGTCGGCTTCGCCGAGGGCATCCTGGTGGCCGAGCGTCTGGCCGGCCTGAAGGTCGTTCCGGTCGACTACGACGGCGTGCCGCGGGTGACGTACTGCCACCCGGAGGTCGCCTCCGTCGGCATCACCGAGGCCAAGGCCAAGGAGATCTACGGCGCGGACAAGGTCGTCGCCCTCAAGTACAACCTGGCGGGCAACGGGAAGAGCAAGATCCTCAAGACCGCCGGCGAGATCAAGCTGGTCCAGGTCAAGGACGGTGCCGTGGTCGGCGTCCACATGGTCGGCGACCGCATGGGCGAGCAGGTCGGCGAGGCCCAGCTGATCTACAACTGGGAGGCGCTGCCGGCCGAGGTGGCCCAGCTCATCCACGCCCACCCGACCCAGAACGAGGCGCTCGGCGAGGCCCACCTGGCCCTGGCCGGCAAGCCCCTCCACTCCCACGACTGACGCCTTCCGTCATCGGGCGCGACGACACAGACTTCCGCTTCCCCTAGTTCTCGACTTCGCTCGAACTGGGGGAGACCCCATCCGTAAGGAGCAACCGAAACCATGGCGGTTTCCGTAACCCTTCCGGCGCTCGGCGAGAGCGTCACCGAGGGCACTGTCACCCGCTGGCTGAAGGCCGAGGGCGAGCGCGTCGAGGCGGACGAGCCCTTGCTCGAAGTCTCGACCGACAAGGTCGACACCGAGATCCCGGCGCCAGCCTCCGGCGTGCTGACCTCCATCAAGGTCGCCGAGGACGAGACGGTCGAGGTCGGCTCCGAGCTGGCCGTCATCGACGACGGCACGGGTGCGCCCGCTGCCGCCCCGGCTCCGGCCGCCGAGGCCCCCGCCCCGGCCGCGGAGCCCGCTCCCGCTCCGGCCGCCGAGGCCCCGGCCCCCGCTGCCGCTCCCGTCGCTCCCGCCGCTCCGGCCGGTGGCGCCCCGGGCACCGACGTGGTCCTGCCCGCGCTCGGCGAGTCGGTCACCGAGGGCACCGTCACCCGCTGGCTGAAGTCGGTCGGCGACAGCGTCGAGGCCGATGAGCCGCTGCTCGAGGTCTCCACGGACAAGGTCGACACCGAGATCCCGGCGCCCGCCTCCGGCGTGCTGCTGGAGATCGTGGTCGGCGAGGACGAGACGGCCGAGGTCGGCTCCAAGCTCGCCGTCATCGGCCGGCCGGGCGCCGCTCCGGCGGCCGCCCCGGCCCCGGCCGCTCCGGCTCCGGCCGCTCCGGCTCCGGCGCCCGCTGCCGAAGCCCCGGCTCCCGCCGCCCCGGCCGCCCCCGCGGCACCGGCCCCGGCCCCCGCGCCCGCCGCTCCGGCTCCGGCGCCCGCTGCCGCTCCGGCCCCGGCCCAGCCCGCGGCTCCGGCCCCCGCGCCGGCCGCGCCCGCCCCGGTCACCCCGGCTCCGGCCGCGCCGGCCCCCGCCGCGCCGGTCGACGAGGGCGCGTACGTGACCCCGCTGGTGCGCAAGCTCGCCGCCGAGAACGGCGTCGACCTGGCCACCGTCAAGGGCACTGGCGTCGGCGGCCGTATCCGCAAGCAGGACGTCATCGCCGCCGCCGAGGCCGCGAAGGCCGCCGCCGCTGCCCCGGCTCCCGCCGCGGCCGCCGCGCCCGGCGCCAAGAAGGCGCCGGTCCTGGAGGTCTCCCCGCTGCGCGGGCAGACCGTCAAGATGCCTCGGATCCGCAAGGTCATCGGCGACAACATGGTCAAGGCCCTGCACGAGCAGGCCCAGTTGTCCTCGGTGGTCGAGGCCGACGTGACCCGTCTGATGAAGCTGCGCACCCGGGCCAAGCACGCGTTCGCGGCCCGCGAGGGCGTCAAGCTCTCCCCGATGCCGTTCTTCGTGAAGGCGGCGGCCCAGGCGCTGAAGGCCCACCCGGTCATCAACGCCCGGATCAACGAGGCCGAGGGCACCATCACCTACTTCGACACCGAGAACATCGGTATCGCGGTGGACTCCGAGAAGGGCCTGATGACCCCGGTCATCAAGAACGCCGGTGACCTCAACATCGCCGGCATCGCCAAGGCCACCGCCGACCTGGCGGGCAAGGTCCGGGCCAGCAAGATCACCCCGGACGAGCTGTCCGGCGCGACCTTCACCATCAGCAACACCGGCTCGCGCGGCGCGCTGTTCGACACGATCATCGTGCCGCCGGGTCAGGTCGCGATCCTCGGCATCGGCGCCACGGTCAAGCGCCCGGCCGTCATCGAGACGGAGGAGGGTACGGTCATCGGCGTCCGCGACATGACGTACCTGACGCTCTCGTACGACCACCGCCTGGTGGACGGCGCCGACGCGGCCCGTTACCTGACGGCGGTCAAGGCGATCCTGGAGGCGGGCGAGTTCGAGGTCGAGCTCGGCCTCTGAGCCACCGACAGGTGACCGACTCCCACGGCGCCCCCGTCCGGAACCTTCCGGGCGGGGGCGCCGTCTGTCGTGTAAGCCTCGTCTCACCTGCGCGAAAGCCCCCGCATGCGCCCTTCCCCCCGGGGCTCGCGGCCGTATTGTCTAAACGTCAAACGCCCCCGGGGGCCGATGGGGCCCCTCCCTAAGGAGCCCTCATGACCACGCCCGTCGTCCACTCGCTGCGCGAACAGATCCGCGAGCACATCGTGGAGGGGATCGTCAGCGGGCGCTGGAAGCCGGGCGAGCGGATCGTGGAGCGGCGGATCGCCACGGAGCTGGAGGTCAGTCAGACACCGGTCCGGGAGGCGCTGCGGGAGCTGGAGTCGCTGCGGCTGATCGAGTCGGCGCCCAACAAGGGCGTGCGGGTGCGCAACCTGACCGCCGCCGATCTGGAGGAGTCCTACCCCGTACGGGCCGGTCTGGAGGCCATCGCGGCGGAGCTGGCGGCGGAGCGGCTGGCGGACGACTGCTCGGCCCTGGAGCCGCACGTCGCGGCGCTGTACGAGGCGGACCGCGAGTCGGACGGTACGGGGCAGGTGCGGCACACGGTGGCGTTCCACCGGGAGCTGGTGCGGGCGGCCGGGAACTCGGTGCTGCTCCACACCTGGGAGGGGCTGGGCATCGAGGTGTTCACGGCGCTGTCGATCCGGTGGCTGGGGACGGTGCAGCAGTCGTACGCGGAGGAGCACGAGGAGCTGGTCGCCGCATTCCGGCGCCGGGACCCGCGCATCGCCGAGATCGTGAAGGCGCACGTACTGGGCTGCGCGCCGCGGGCGTGAGGCCCCGAACACCGGAGCGGGGCCCCGCTCAAACGCCGCCCCGACCTGCGGAAATCCCCTTCGGCGACGGCACCCGGTGCCTCCGCCGAAGGCACCCCGTGCCGACTTTCTCGTGATCAAGAGGTTTTGACCCTCAACCCTTTGATCGATCATCGATCAAGGAGTTACAGTCGCCGACGGGCTTCCACCGAAGCCTCAGCCCTGTCCTGCCAAAGACCAAGGGCACCCCGGCCCTTACCGATGAGGGAACCCCCTTCGACTGAGGAAGGCGGCGACATGACCGACCCCAACGCCATCCAGCCGAGCGAGCTCGACCAGCTCCCGGACCGCGACCCCGAGGAGACCGCCGAATGGCAGGCCTCCCTGGACGCCGTCGCCAGGGAGGCCGGGCCGCACCGTGCCGCGTACCTGATGCGCCGCACGCTGGAGCGCGCGGAGGGCGCCGGCATCACGCTGCCGAAGCTCCTGGAGACCGACTACGTCAACACCATCCCGACCTCCGCCGAGCCGGCCGTGCCCGGTGACGAGGAGATGGAGCGGCGCATCACCGCGTGGAACCGGTGGAACGCGGCCGCGATGGTGACCCGCGGCAGCAAGTACGGCGTCGGCGGCCACATCGCCACCTTCGCCTCGGCGGCCTGGCTGTACGAGACCGGCTTCAACCACTTCTTCAAGGGCAAGGAGGGCGACGGCTCCGGCGACCAGCTGTACATCCAGGGCCACGCCTCCCCCGGCATCTACGCCCGCGCCTTCCTCGACGGCCGTCTGAACGAGCACCACCTCGACAACTTCCGCCAGGAGGCCGGCGGCAACGGCCTGCCCTCCTACCCGCATCCGCGACGCCTGCCCTGGCTGTGGGAGTTCCCGACGGTGTCCATGGGTCTCGGCCCGCTGTCGGCGATCTACCAGGCGCGGTTCAACCGCTATCTCACCGACCGGGGCATCAAGGACGTCTCCCACTCCCACGTGTGGGCGTTCCTCGGCGACGGCGAGATGGACGAGCCCGAGTCGACGGCGGCGCTCGCGCTGGCCGCGCGTGAGGAGCTGGACAACCTCACCTTCGTCATCAACTGCAACCTGCAGCGCCTCGACGGCCCGGTCCGCGCCAACTTCAAGATCGTGCAGGAGCTGGAGGCCCAGTTCCGCGGCGCCGGCTGGAACGTCGTCAAGACGCTGTGGGGCACGGCCTGGGACGAGCTGTTCGCGCTCGACACCACCGGCGCGCTCGTACGCCGCCTGCGCGAGGTACCGGACGCGCAGATCCAGACGTACCAGACCCGCGGCGCCGCCTACATCCGCGAGGACTTCTTCGGCAAGGACCCGGCGCTCGCCGAGATGGCGAAGCTGCTGAGCGACGACAAGATCCTCGAGTGTTTCCACCTCTCCCGCGGTGGCCACGAGGCGCGCAAGGTCTACGCCGCCTACAGGGCCGCCGTCGAGCACAAGGGCGCCCCGACCGTGATCCTGGCCCAGACGGTCAAGGGCCACACCCTCGGCGAGGGCTTCGCGTCGAAGAACGCCAACCACCAGATGAAGAAGCTGACGGTGGACGAGTTCAAGACGATGCGTGACCTGCTCGAACTGCCCATCCCCGACAGCGCCTTCGTCGACGGTGCGGTGCCCTACGGCCACCCGGGCGCCGACTCCCCCGAGGTCCGCTACCTCCAGGAGCGCCGCGCGGCCCTCGGCGGCCCCGCCCCGGCCCGCCGTACGCACGCCCCGGCGCCGCTGCCGGCCCCGGCCGAGAAGGCGTTCGCCTCGTTCGACAAGGGCTCCGGCTCGCAGAACGTGGCCACGACCATGGCGTTCGTCCGACTGGTCAAGGACCTGGTCCGTGACAAGGAGACGGGCAGGCGCTGGGTGCCGATCGTCCCGGACGAGGCGCGCACCTTCGGCATGGAGAGCCTGTTCCCCTCGCTGGGCATCTACTCCCCCAAGGGTCAGACGTACGAGCCGGTCGACCGCGACCAGCTGATGTACTACAAGGAGGCCAAGAACGGCCAGATCCTCAACGAGGGGATCACCGAGGCCGGTTCGATGGCCGACTTCATCGCCGCTTCGACGTCGTACGCGACGCACGGCGAGGCGATGATCCCGTTCTACATCTTCTACTCGATGTTCGGCTGGCAGCGTACGGCCGACCAGATGTGGCAGCTCGGCGACCAGCTGGGCCGCGGCTTCCTCGTCGGCGCCACGGCCGGCCGTACGACGCTGACGGGCGAGGGCCTGCAGCACGCCGACGGCCACTCGCCGGTGATCGCGGCGACGAACCCCGCCGCGCTGACGTACGACCCGGCGTTCGCGTACGAGATCGCGGTCATCGTGAAGGACGGTCTGCGCCGTATGTACGGCGAGGCGGCTCCGGGCGAGGACCCGAACGTCTTCTACTACCTCACCGTCTACAACGAGCCGCTGCCGCAGCCGGCCAAGCCGTCCGGTCTCGGCATCGACGAGGGCATCGTCAAGGGCCTGTACCGCTTCAACACGGCGGAGTCGGCGGGGCTCACCCCCGCGGCCAACGCCCCGCGCATCCAGCTCCTCGGCTCCGGCACGGCGATCCACTGGGCGCTGCAGGCGCAGAAGCTGCTCGCCGAGGAGTGGGGCGTCGCGGCGGACGTGTGGTCGGCGACGTCCTGGTGCGAGCTGCGGCGCGACGCCATGGAGGCGGACGCGGCGCTGCTGCGGGGCGAGGAGCGGATCCCGTTCGTCCGTCAGGCGCTCCAGGGCGCCGAGGGTCCGGTGCTCGCGGTCTCCGACTACATGCGTCAGGTGCCCGACCAGATCGCGCAGTGGGTGGAGCAGGACTACTCCTCGCTGGGCGCCGACGGCTTCGGTCTGTCGGACACCCGTGAGGCGGCCCGCCGTCACTTCGGGGTCGACGCCCAGTCGATCGTCGTCGCGGCCCTGGCCCAGCTCGCCAGGCGCGGCGAGGTCAAGGCCACGGCCGTGAAGGAGGCCCGGGACCGGTACGGCCTGTAAGGGATCCTTGGCCGAAGGTCTGGTGAAGGGGTACGGCGGCCGCCGTACCCCTTCCCTGTCGGTGGGGCCCGGCATCATGAACGCATGCGTGCCGCCCGTCTGATCAAAATGGTGCTGCTGCTGCAGTCGCGGTCCGCCATGACCGCCGCCGAGCTGGCCCGTGAGCTGGAGGTGTCCGAACGGACCGTCACCCGGGACGCGCAGGCGCTGTCGGAGGCGGGGGTTCCGGTGTACGCCGACCGGGGACGGGCCGGGGGCTACCGGCTCATCGGCGGGTACCGCACCCGGCTGACCGGACTCGCGCGCGGCGAGGCCGAGGCGCTGTTCCTCAGCGGGGTGCCGGGGGCGGTGCGCGAGATGGGGTTGCAGGACGCGGCCTCCGCGGCCCGTCTGAAGGTGTCCGCGGCTCTGCTCCCGTCCCTGCGTGACGCCTCCCGTACGGCGGCGCAGCGGTTCCATCTGGACGCGCCCAACTGGTTCAAGGAGCCCGAGACTCCCGGGCTGCTGCCGGCCGTCGCGGACGCGGTGTGGGACGACCGCCGGATCACCGCGCGCTACCGGCGCGGCGAGGACGGCGAGGACGGCGAGGACGTGGTGGAGCGGCGACTGGAGCCGTACGGGCTCGTCCTGAAGGCGGGGGTCTGGTATCTGTGCGCGCGGGTTGCGGGGCAGGGAGCCTTCCGGGTCTATCGCATCGACCGCTTCACGGCCGTGGCGGCCGCCGGGGAACGGTTCGCGCGGGACGAGGAGTTCGATCTGCCCGCCTTCTGGGAGGAGCGGGCCGAGCAGTTCGCGCGGTCCATCCTGCGGGCCGAGGTCGTGGTGCGGCTTTCCGAGGTCGGGGCGCGCAGACTGCCGTACGCGGTCGATCCCCCGTCCGCCAGGGAGGCTCTGAAGAGCGCGGGCGCCCCGGACGGGCACGGATGGGTGACGGTGACCCTGCCGGTGGAGTCCGAGGAGGTCGCGCACACCCAACTCGCGGGGCTCGGGCCGGAGGTCGAGGTGCTGGCCCCCGAGCGGCTGCGCGCGCGTTTCGCGAGCGACGCGATACGGCTCGCGGGGCTCTACGGCCCCTGACGATCCGCCGCACTCCGCGTGCGTGCCACTCGCCGAGGGTCGATGCTGGTCCCGTGATGGACGAGACGGAGTTCTGGGAGCTGGTGGACGGCAGCCGCGAGGCCGCCGAGGGCGACCCCGACGAGCAGGCCGACCAGCTCGTCGAACGGCTGCTGCGGCTGGACCCGGACTCCGTCCTGGACTTCGCCCGGCACTTCGAGTCCCGGTACAACCGCGCCTACCGCTGGGACCTGTGGGGCGCCGCCTGGGTGCTGCTCGACGGGGCGAGTGACGACGCGTTCGACTTCTTCCGGTGCTGGCTGATCGGCCAGGGCCGGGAGGTCTTCGAGGGCGCCCTGCACGATCCCGACTCGCTCGCCGACCTCCTGGAGGACTTCGACGAGGAGGCCGACGGGGACGGCGAGGAACTCGGCTACGCGGCGGACGAGGCGTACGAGCAGCTCACCGGAACCGTGGCCCCCGACCTGGGCATCCCGCCCGCGGCGTCCGATCCGGAGGGAACGCCGTTCGACCTGGAGAACGAGACGGTGCTCGCCGAGCGTTATCCCCGGCTGTGGGACCGCTTCAAGGGCTGAGGCGGCGCACCGGCCGTCCCGCGGCTCACGCCACGCGTCGGCGGGTGGGGTCAGGGGGCACAGGTGGGCCCCCGCCTGACCGGCGCCACGAGCTACAGGGGAAGGGGCTCACCGCCTGCCCTGCAGATGCGCGGCCTTGTCCCTGATGTACGGCAGGAGGGCGCTGAGGGCCGCACCGGGGCAGCTGGTCATATAGCCGTCGTTGTGGCCCGCGAGGGTGGGCAGAAGGGCGGTGGCGCCCGCCTCGTACCGGCTCAGCCCGTTGCTGGAGACGAGCCGGACCCGGGCGCGGGGATCGATGTCCGCGAGGCCCAGCTTCCATGCGGCCAGGGCGGCGATCGAATCGGTCATCGGCCGGGGCACGGCCGTGCCCTCGGTGAAGGTGCCGATGGCGGCGATGCCCGAGGTGCGGTGGTTGAAGCCCTGGGTGTGGGCGCCGGTGACGGCGCGTTCGATGCCGCCCGCGCGGCCCTCGTAGATCGTGCCGCAGCGGTCGACGAGGAAGTTGTAGCCGATGTCGTCCCAGCGGCGGTTGCCGATCTGACCCGCGTACAGGGCCCGGATGATGCGGGGCACATCGGCGCACGCGTAGCCGTTGGGCGAGTCGGTGTGGTGCACGAAGACCGCGACGACCTTGTCGTCGTAGCGCGGGGGCGGCTGGGAGTTGGCGCCGTCGTCGGCCCAGGCCGACCTCGGCACGATGCGCGGCCTGGGCGCCACGTGCACGACGGCGGACCGGCCTTCGGCCGGGCGCGGTGGCCGGGAGGGACCGGCCGGCGACACCGCCGCCGTGCGCTCGACACCGGAGGCGCACACAAGCAGCGCGAGGACAGCGGCGAGCCCGGGGACAGTGCCGAGCAGCAGCAGGACGGCGCTCGGCGTGCGCAGCCGACGGCACCTTCGTGCCCCCCTCGCTCTTCGGAAGACACGCATGGACCCACTGTCGGCCGGTTCCACCGCGCCCGCGATGGGTGGTCTGCCACCTGGCGGAACCAACGTCCCGGCCCGGGACGTTTCTACAGGTCGACGCGTGCGTGGACGATTGCCCGGCGTCACACGCGCGTGGCTGATCACTGGACCCCTGCGGCGCGTACTAAGGGGTCCGAGAGAAAGGCGGCTTCGTGGACCTGCTCGACATCCTGCTGATGCTGGTGATCCTGGCCTACGCGGCGTCCGGCTACCGGCGCGGCCTGGTGGCCGGATGCGTCTCCCTGGCCGGCTTCGTGGGCGGTGCCGTCGTCGGCGTGTGGATCCTGCCGTGGGTGATGGAGCTGGTGACCCGGGGGACCACCGCGGCGACGGTGACGGCGGTGCTCACGGTGCTGGTCCCGGCGGCGGTGGGCCACGAGCTGGCGGGACGCCTGGCGCTGAGGCTGCGGCGCGAGCTGGACCACGGGCCGCTGCGGGTGGTCGACGGGATCGGCGGGGCCGCGGCGAACACGGTGGCCGTGCTGATCGTGGCGTGGGTGGCCGCGAGCGTCCTGGGCGCGTCCTCGTCCGCGCTGGTCACGGGGGCGATACGGGACTCGCGGCTGCTGGTCGCCGTACAGAACGTGATGCCGGGCACCACCCCTACGTGGTTCTCGCGCGCCACGTCCGCGCTCACCCAGGCCGGATTCCCCCAGGTCTTCAATCCGTTCGAGAACGAACCCACCGCCGGGGTGGCCAAGCCTTCCGGGGACAGCGTCACGCCGACCGCGACCAACGCCGCCAAGCTCAGCACGGTGAAGATCGAGGGGGCCTCGGGCACCCAGGGCCGTGAGGGAAGCGGCTTCGTGTACGCGGCGCGGCATGTGATGACCAACGCCCATGTGGTGGCGGGCATCGACCACCCGTCCGTCCGGATCGGCGGCGTCGGGCCGTCGTACGCGGCGCGGGTGGTGCTGTTCGATCCCGACCGGGACGTGGCCGTGCTCTACGTGCCCGATCTGCGCGCGCCCGTGCTGCGCTTCGACGGCGGTGCGAAGCGCGGTGACGCAGCCGTGGTCGGGGGCTATCCGCAGGACGGCGACCTGACGCTGCGGGCCGCCACGGTCGCGAGCCGCATCCGGGCGACGGGCCAGAACATATACGGCTCGGACACGGTGACCCGCGAGATCTACTCGATACGCTCGACCGTCCTGCCCGGCAATTCCGGCGGCCCGCTGCTCACCACCGACGGCCGCGTCTACGGCGTCGTCTTCGCCCGCTCCACCTCCAACCAGGAGACCGGGTACGTCCTGACGGCCGACGAGGTCGCGAGCGACGCGCAGCGCGCGGCGCACGCCACGACGGCGGTGGACACGGGCAGCCTGGTGACGTCGTGACCCCTACAGGCGTGGTCCCTACAGGCATGACCCCGACAGGTGTGACCCCGACGGGCGCGCCCGACAGGCCTGCCCCCTACAGAGAGCGGCCCATGAGCACGTCGTCGACGTACTCGCCCTCGATCAGGAACTCCTCGGGCAGGATCCCCTCCACCACGAATCCCTCGGACTCGTAGAGCTTGCGGGCCGGGCTGTTGTGCCCGAGGACACGCAGGGTGATGCGCCGCGCCCCACGCCGCCGGGCCTCGTCCTGCGCGGCCCGCAGCAACGCCCGGCCGACCCCGGCCCCGCGCGCCTCGTCGGCGACCGCGAGCCCCTGGATCTGGCGGACATGGGAGTTGCACTCCAGCGGCGTGGGGAACGCCAGCCGGATGTAACCCACGACGGCGCCGTCGAGTTCGGCGACAAGGTGGTCACGGGGCCCGAACCGCTCGCTGAAGAAGGGCTCGTACGGCGGCTGGGGTCGCGGCTGGACGGAGTGCAGCGGCGACCAGGTGATCCGGTCGAGTCGGCCGAGCGCCTCCTCGTCGTCGAGCCTGGCGAGACGTATGTGCGGAACGGGCATGAGGGCCACTGTACGGCGGGTGCACGAGAACCCGTCCGGTGTTTCCCGGGCCGCCGGGCGGGTCGAACGGGGTGCGGCGTGCAGGATGGGCGCATGGAACGTTCCCGAATCGCCGTGGCCGGTGGGTCCGGTCTCATCGGCAGCGCCCTGGTGCGGTCGTTGGCCGCGGACGGACACGAGGTGGTGCGCCTCGTGCGCCGTAGGGCCCGCGGTGCGGACGAGGTCTGCTGGGATCCCGAGGGGCAGTACATCGACGCGGCCGGTCTGATCGGGTGCGACGCCGTGGTGAACCTGGCCGGGGCCGGTATCGGCGACCACCGCTGGACGGACGCGTACAAGAAGACGCTGCGCGACAGCCGGGTGCTGGGCACGGCGGCGCTCGCGGAGGTCCTCGCCTCCCTGCCCGAGCCGCCACGCGTCTTCGTGAGCGGCAGCGCGATCGGCTACTACGGCGAGACCGGGGACCGGGCGGTCGACGAGGACGCACCGCCCGGGGACGGCTTCCTTCCCTCGCTGTGTGTGGAGTGGGAGGAGGCAACGGCCCCGGCGCAGGAGGCGGGCGTGCGGACGGTGTTCGTGCGGACGGGGCTGGTGGTGGCCCGCGGGGGCGGCGCCTGGGGGCGGCTGTTCCCGCTGTTCCAGGCGGGGCTGGGCGGACGGATGGGGGACGGGCGCCAGTACTGGTCGTTCATCTCGCTGCACGACGAGGTGGCGGCGATCCGCCATCTGATCGACACCGAGGGGCTGTCGGGTCCGTTCAACCTGACGGCCCCGCGGCCGCTGACGAACGGTGAGATCACGGCGGCGATGGGGCGCGTGCTGCACCGGCCGACGCTCTTCCCGGTGCCCGCCCAGGCCCTGCGGCTGGCGCTCGGCGAGATGGCCGGGGACGTGCTCGGCAGTGCGCGGGTGCTGCCGGCGCGGCTGCTGGAGTCCGGGTTCTCGTTCGCGTTCCCGGGAATCGACGAGGCCCTGCGGGCCGCGCTGGAGCGGTAGCCGGGCCGCGCTGGAGCGGTAGCCGGGCCGTGCTGGAGCGGTAGTCGGGGGCTTGAGCGGCGGTCGGGGGCTGAGCGGCGGTGGGGGGCCTGGGCGGCGGTCGGGGATGCTGTGGTCGACGTTCGACCGCATGCGACCGCCGTGCGACCGTGCACTGTTCATGCGCGACTTCACTTGACCGTTCGCGGACCTACGCTCAACCCGAACTCCGGTATCCCTGACGCCTGTTGGGGGCATGACGTCTCCACCGGCCGCACAACCTCGAGGAGGGGCACGTGCCAGAGCCCGTGTACCAGGCGGACGTCGTCATCGTGGGGGCCGGGGTCGCCGGCCTCGCCGCCGCCCACCGGCTGACCAGTGCAGGAGTCGCGACCACGGTCCTGGAGGCCGCGCATTGCGTCGGCGGCCGTATGTCGACCGAGAAGGTCGACGGCTTCCGGCTCGACCGGATCGGACAACTCCTGTCCACGTCGTATCCCGAACTGCGCCTGACCCCGGGGCTCGACGCGCTGATGCTGCGCGCCTTCGCGCCGGACGTCCTGGTGCACGGCGAGGGGCGTCACCACCGCGTGAGCGCTCCACCGGTGGGAGGGGGCGCAGGGGGCGCACGCAGCGCACTCAAGGCCGTACGCGCCCTCGCCAGTGCTCCCCGGGTGACGTCCGCTCCCAGGCCGGGGAGCGGAACGCCCGGGGCACGCACCGCCCGTTCGAGGGCGGTCGGGGGCCGCTCGGCCACGGCGCGGCCCGGCGCCCCGCTCGGCGGTGCCATGGACCAGGCCCGGCTCGGCGCGGCGCTCGCCCGGATCGCCACCACGCCCGTGGAACGGCTGCTGGCCCGGACCGAGTTGCCCGCCGGACGCGCGCTGACGGCCCGCGGGATCCCCGCCCGTACGGTCGACGGCTTTCTGCGTCCGCTGCTCGCCGCCCTCCTCTGCGACCCGGACCTGACCACGTCGAGCCGCTGCGCCGACCTCGCGCTGCGCTCCTTCGCGAGCGGCCGGCTGTGTCTGCCGGAGGGTGGGGCGGAGGTCCTGCCGGAGCTGCTGGCGCGGGCGTTGCCGCCGGGCACGGTCCACACCGGGGTCCGCGCCACCTCGGTCTCCACGACCGCGGTGACCACCGCCGAGCACGGTGAGTTCCGCTGCCGTGCCGTCCTCGTCGCCACCGACGCACCCGCCGCGGCGGAACTGCTGCCCGGACTGCGCGTGCCGGACTTCCACCCCGTGACCGTCGTCCACCACACGATGGAGGAGCCGCCGTCGACCGGCGCGGCCCTGCTGCTCGACGCGGACCACGACGGTCCGGTGGCGCACACGGCGGTCATCAGCCTGGTGGACCCGTCCCGGGCGCCCGCGGGCCGCGCCCTGGTGTCCTCCACGGTCCTCGGCGCGCCCCCGGACGACGTCGACGACGCCGTACGGGCCCATCTGGCGCGCCTGTACGGCACCTCGACCGCGCGCTGGGAGACGCTCGCCGTGCATCACACCGCGCGGGCCGTCCCGGCGATGCGGCCGCCGCACGATCTGCGCCGGCCGGTGCGGCTGCTGGCCGGGCTGTACGTGTGCGGCGACCACCGCGACACGAGCACGGTCCAGGGCGCGCTGCACTCCGGACACCGGGCCGCGTCCGCCCTTCTGGGGGACCTGGGCGCGGGCCCGATGCACATCGCCGAGCCCCTGCCCACGGCCGCCTGACCCTCACTGGAGCGCGGCAACCCTGTCCCGGTAGCCGCGCACCGGCGCCGCGTCCTTGTACGGCTCCAGGCGGCGCTCGAAGTCCCGTACGTACTCGACCGCCCGCACCGACCGCATCTCCGACGCCTGCCCGGCGGCCTCGGCCCCCAGCTGGCAGGCCTGGTCCAGCTCGCCGAGGCCGAGCCGCGCCGAGGCGAGCACGACCCGGCAGAACAGCCGACTGCGGGCGTAGCCGGGCGCCCGCAGCTGCAGCGAGCGCTCGGCGTGCTGGACCGCGGCCCGGTACTGCTGCAGGTCCCGGTGGCAGTGCGCGAACTCGTCGGCGAGCTGCGCCTCGTCGAAGAACCGTGCCCAGTGCGGAACTTCGTCGCCGGGCCGGGCGGACTCCAGCGCCCGCTCGGCCCGCACCAGGGAGGCCGTGCACGCCCGCACCTCGCCGAGCACACCGTGGCCGCGCGCCTCGACGGCGTGCAGCAGCGCCTGGATGACCGGCGGCGCCGATGTGCCGACACCCTGCTGCGCCACGCGCGCGAGCTGCACCGCTTCGCGCCCGTGGCCGAGGTAGACGGCCTGCCGGCTCATCGTGACCAGGACGTAGGCCCCGTACATCCGGTCCCCGGCCGCCTGTGCGAGCCGCAGTGCCTGGACGAAGTAGCGCTGGGCGAGGCCGTGCGCGCCGATGTCGTACGACGTCCAGCCGGCGAGCCGGGTCAGATCGGCGGCCGCCGCGAACAGACGGCGTCCCGTCTGCTCTCCATAGGTGCCGCGGAGCATCGGCTCGGCCTCGTGCTCCAGATAGCGAACGAGCGCCTGGCGGGCGTGGCCGCCGCCGTAGGCATGGTCGAGGGCGCGGAACAGCTCGCCGACCGAGCGCAGCGCGGCGATGTCGCCGCCGGTGACCTTCTGGCCGGGGCCGCGCTCGGACTGGCCGCGCTGCCGTGGCACCACGGGGCGGCCCTGGGCGGGGATGCGGGCGGGTGTCTCGCCGTGGCTCACCCGGTCGTCGGGGCGGCCGATCAGCCAGTCCCGGCTGGGTACGACGAGCCCCGCCGGGGTGAACGCGATCTTGCGCAGCTCGGCGTGGCTGCCGGAGTCCTTGCGCCACAGGCCGCTGACGATGTCGACGGCCTCCTCGGGAGTGGCGGCGAACTCCAGGCCCGCGTACACCGGGGCGCAGGCGTCCAGGCCGAGGTCTTGCGCGGTGAGCCGGCGTCCGAGCCGCCGCGTGAACACCTCGGCGATGAGCGCGGGCGTCGTGCCGCGCGGCTGCTGTCCGCGCAGCCACCGGGTCACGGATGTCTTGTCGTATCTGAGATCGAGCCCGTGTTCGAGGCCTAGCTGGTCGACGCGACGGGCGAGACCTGCGTTGGAGAACCCCGCTTCTGCGATGAGCGCGGCGAGCTGTCGGTTGGGGGTGCGCTGCGCGGGTCGTTCCGTCATCTGCGGTGCGGTCTCCGTATCGCCTGTGAGCAGCCCTTACGGCCTTGTGAACGGCGCGAATGTAGCGGAGAGTGAGCAGGCGATCGCACACTTCGGCCCCCATTCATCCGATCGTGTGAGGATTGGCCGGTCGGGCTGACGGGACGACCGCACGATGCCCGCGCACCGGCTGGACGTACAGTGGCGTGGGCGCGTTTCACGCCTCACGAAGCTTCTAGGGAGGCGCTTGCCGTGAGTGAGTTGCGGTTCGTCCGTATGGGGTTCGGGGATCAGGCCGTGGAGTACCGGGAGGCCTGGGACGAGCAGCGCCGGGTGCACGCCGCCCGCTTCGCGGACGAGATCCCCGACACCTGCCTGCTGCTCGAACACCCCCCGGTCTACACGGCGGGCCGGCGCACGGCGGACGACGAGCGACCCCTGGACGGTACGCCGGTGGTCGACGTGGACCGCGGCGGCAAGATCACCTGGCACGGCCCGGGCCAGCTGGTGGGCTACCCGATCCAGAAGCTCCCGCGCCCGGTCGACGTCGTCGCCCATGTGCGCCGCCTCGAAGAGGCCCTCATCCGCACCTGCGCGGAGTTCGGCCTGGAGACCACCCGGGTCGAGGGCCGCAGCGGCGTGTGGGTCCTCGGGGACCCGGTGGAGAAGCGCCCGTCCCTCGGCGGCCTGTCCCTGGACTTCGACCCGCGCCTGCAGGACGAGGAGTTCGACCCGCGGCTCAACGGCCCGGAGTACGCGCCCTCCAACGCCGGCCAGCGCCGGGAGGACCGCAAGATCGCGGCGATCGGCATCCGCGTCGCCAAGGGCGTCACGATGCACGGCTTCGCGCTCAACGTGAACCCGGACAACGCCTGGTTCGACCGGATCATCCCGTGCGGGATCCGGGACGCCGGCGTCACGTCCCTGGCGAACGAGCTGGGGCGGGACGTGACGATCGCGGAGGTCCTGCCGGTGGCCGAGCGGCACCTGAAGGACGTACTGGAGAACGCGGAGCTGAAGCCCCGACTGGTGGAACGGGCCTCGGCGTAGGGGCGGTCCCGGGGCGGGTCTCATCCACCCGGTCCACCCGGTCCACGCGGTCCACCCGGTCCACCCGGTCCAGCCGGTCCACCCGGTCCGACGGGGGGGTGCCACCGCGCCCGCGTTCGCGGGAATGCACCCCGGTCCTCACGGGTTGGCCTCGTCGCGGGGGCCCACAACCACGGGCGTACCCTGGTGTACGCCGAAGAATCGAAGCTACAGGGAGCCGATGTGTCCGCAGTCGCACCCGACGGACGCAAGATGCTGCGCCTGGAGGTCCGCAACAGCCAGACCCCCATCGAGCGCAAGCCCGAGTGGATCAAGACCCGGGCGAAAATGGGCCCCGAGTACACGAAGATGCAGAACCTCGTGAAGAGCGAGGGCCTGCACACGGTCTGCCAGGAAGCCGGCTGCCCGAACATCTACGAGTGCTGGGAGGATCGCGAGGCCACCTTCCTCATCGGCGGCGACCAGTGCACCCGGCGCTGCGACTTCTGCCAGATCGACACCGGCAAGCCCGAGGCGCTCGACCGCGACGAGCCCCGCCGCGTGGGCGAGTCCGTGGTCACCATGGACCTGAACTACGCCACCATCACCGGTGTCGCCCGCGACGACCTGGAGGACGGCGGCGCCTGGCTGTACGCCGAGACGGTGCGCCAGATCCACCGGCAGACCGCCGGCCGCGAGGGCGGGCACACCAAGGTCGAGCTCCTCGCGCCCGACTTCAACGCGGTCCCCGAGCAGCTCGAAGAGGTCTTCTCCGCCCGGCCCGAGGTCTTCGCGCACAACGTCGAGACCGTCCCCCGGATCTTCAAGCGCATCCGCCCCGGCTTCCGCTACGAGCGCTCCCTCAAGGTCATCACCGCGGCCCGCGACTACGGGCTGGTGACGAAGTCGAACCTCATCCTCGGCATGGGCGAGACCCGCGAGGAGGTCGGCGAGGCGCTGCGCCAGCTGCACGACGCCGGCTGCGAGCTGGTCACCATCACGCAGTACCTGCGCCCGAGCGTGCGCCACCACCCCGTGGAGCGCTGGGTGAAGCCGCACGAGTTCGTGGAGCTCAAGGAGGAGGCCGAGCAGATCGGCTTCTCCGGCGTCATGTCCGGCCCGCTCGTGCGTTCCTCCTACCGCGCCGGACGGCTGTACCGGATGGCCGTCGAGAAGCGGGGTTCCTACATCGCCTCGCAGGCGGTCTGACCCGGTCACCCGAACGGGAGTGGCACCGCGTGCCAGTTCCCGCGTGTGAATCCGCACACAAGCGACTACCGTCAGGTATCGGCCCGATCGACGCGGTCCCACCGTCCCCCCAGCTAGGGGTGCCGTAGGGGCCGCGTCAGGCTTTTGGCGCTCCGTATCAAGGCTTCATTGGCGTTTGACCGGTCAGTCACGCCCTGGTAACACCAGACAGTGACGCTGCTCCTACGCCACGTACTGTCCTGACCCGCAGCCGCCGATTCGAGGGGGGACCTCCGCCATGCAGGCCGCGCCCGTTCGCGCCACCGCCATCCCGTCGTTCACCGATGCAGTCCGTGCCATTGAGTCGCTGCTCATGAGCAGCGGCCAGCGGACCGCCCGCCGCAACGCCTGGACCTCCGTCCTGGAGGACCGCCGCCGCGCCAAGGACCGCGTCGAGGCGCAGCGCGTCCTCGAAGCCGCGGCATCGCGCTCGTAACCGGCGCCCGCACTCCCCGGAGCGTCCCCACCGCTCCCCCTCAGGGCACTGCCGTCGTCGCCGCTTCCCGGGCCACGTAGACTTCGTGGCATGGCGCGGAAGGAAACTGCAGCGGACGCTGCGAACGCCGGGCGACTGAAGCAGATCGCCCTGACCTACAAGATGACCCGCAAGGCCGACCCGAAGATCGGTCTTGTACTCGCGGCTGTCGGCATCGTCACCTTCGGTGTCCTCCTCGCGATCGGCTTCTTGCTCGGTCACCCCATCTATCTCGGCATCCTCGGCCTCCTGCTCGCCTTCCTCGCGATGGCGATCGTCTTCGGGCGCCGGGCCGAGCGCGCCGCCTTCGGGCAGATGGAGGGCCAACCGGGCGCCGCCGCCGCGGTCCTGGACAACATCGGCCGTGGCTGGACCACCACCCCCGCGGTCGCCATGAACCGCAGCCAGGACGTGGTGCACCGCGCGGTCGGCAAGGCCGGCATCGTGCTGGTCGCCGAGGGCAACCCGAACCGGGTCAAGGGCCTGCTGGCCGCCGAGAAGAAGAAGATGGCGCGCATCGTCGCGGACGTCCCGGTGCACGACGTACTGGTCGGCACGGGCGAGGGTCAGGTCGAGCTGAAGAAGCTCCGTACGACGATGCTGAAGTTCCCCCGGGTGCTGACCGGGCCCCAGGTGACCGCGACCAACGACCGGCTGCGGGCGATGGGCGATCTGATGAGCAACATGCCGCTGCCGAAGGGACCGCTGCCCAAGGGGATGCGAATGCCCAAGGGCGGGCGCCGGTAGCGCTGCCGCCGGCCGAGCCACGTTCGGGGCCCGGGCAACCTTGGTGGTTGCCCGGGCCCCGTGGCATGTCCTGTGGTGCGGGAACGATGTCCACTGCAGCCCGGTGGGAGCTTGTCGCGCAGTTCCCCGCGCCCGTCACGGGGCGCTCAGATCCGGATCTCGACGGTCCTCGCCAGGCGGTCGTGCAGGCCCCTGCCGTCCCGGTCCCAGATCAGGGCCGGAATCGCCAGGCACAGCAGGAGGGTGCGGGCGAGGACGCGCAGGGGTGCCACCCGGTCCGTCCCGAGCGCGACCACCCGGAGGCCGAAGAGCCGCTTGCCGGGGGTGAAGCCGACCGTGCCCACCGTCAGGACGCTGAGCGCGAAGAAGATGAGCAGGGCCCAGTTGCCCGTCGCCTGGTCGTAGCCGTTGGTGAGCAGACCGTATGCGATCAGGAGGCACAGGCCCCAGTCGACGGCGAGGGCGCCGATACGCCGTCCGGGGCGGGCGATGGAGCCCGGCCCCTCCGGCGGCAGACCGAGCTGTTCTCCCCGGTGCCCGAAGTCCGCTCCGGCGTCCTCCATGGCCGCGCGGGGACCGGACAGCCACGATCCGATTGCTTGCCTGTTGTCCACCCGTCCACGGTACTGCGCCCTCCGGGCCACCCCTGGAGGTGGGGTCATGGAGGCACGAGGTGGTTAACCTGGGAGAAACAAATGGGTCACGCCCGAGAAATCCTCCGTCCTTAGGGTCAGCTGGAGCGTGTGCCACCGCACTGGCCGCACGAACGAACTACCACCCCGGCACGGACGGTCGGGAGTAGGAGGAGCTGGATGTTCCAGAACGCCGACGAGGCCAAGAAGTTCATCGCGGACGAGGACGTCAAGTTCATCGACGTCCGTTTCTGCGACCTGCCGGGTGTGATGCAGCACTTCACGGTGCCGGTCGAGGCGTTCGACCCGGACGACGAGCTCGCCTTCGACGGATCCTCGATCCGTGGCTTCCAGGCCATTCACGAGTCCGACATGGCGCTGCGCGCGGACCTGTCGACCGCCCGGGTCGACGCCTTCCGCCGCGACAAGACGCTGAACATCAACTTCTTCATCCACGACCCGATCACGGGCGAGCAGTACTCCCGCGACCCGCGCAACGTGGCGAAGAAGGCCGAGGCCTACCTGGCCTCCACCGGGATCGCCGACACCGCGTACTTCGGTCCCGAGGCCGAGTTCTACGTCTTCGACAGCGTCCGCTTCGCGACCAGCGCGAACGAGTCCTTCTACCACATCGACTCCGAGGCCGGCGCCTGGAACACCGGCGCCCTGGAGGACAACCGTGGTTACAAGGTCCGCTACAAGGGCGGCTACTTCCCGGTCCCGCCGGTCGACCACTTCGCCGACCTGCGCGCCGAGATCTCCCTGGAGCTGGAGAAGGCCGGTCTGAAGGTCGAGCGCCAGCACCACGAGGTGGGCACCGCCGGCCAGGCCGAGATCAACTACAAGTTCAACACGCTGCTCGCCGCCGCCGACGACCTCCAGCTCTTCAAGTACATCGTGAAGAACGTGGCCTGGCGCAACGGCAAGACCGCGACCTTCATGCCGAAGCCGATCTTCGGCGACAACGGCTCGGGCATGCACGTCCACCAGTCGCTGTGGAGCAACGGCGACCCGCTGTTCTACGACGAGGCCGGTTACGCGGGCCTGTCGGACACCGCCCGCTACTACATCGGCGGCATCCTCCGGCACGCCCCGTCGCTGCTGGCCTTCACCAACCCGACGGTGAACTCGTACCACCGTCTGGTGCCGGGCTTCGAGGCGCCGGTCAACCTGGTGTACTCGCAGCGCAACCGCTCGGCGGCCATGCGTATCCCGATCACGGGTTCGAACCCGAAGGCCAAGCGCGTCGAGTTCCGCGCCCCGGACTCCTCCGGCAACCCGTACCTGGCCTTCTCGGCCCTGCTCCTCGCGGGTCTGGACGGCATCAAGAACAAGATCGAGCCGGCCGAGCCGATCGACAAGGACCTGTACGAGCTGGCTCCCGAGGAGCACGCCAACGTCCCGCAGGTCCCGACCTCGCTCTCCGCCGTCCTCGACTCCCTGGAGGCGGACCACGAGTTCCTCCTGCAGGGCGACGTCTTCACGGCCGACCTGATCGAGACGTGGATCGACTTCAAGCGCACCAACGAGATCGCGCCGCTGCAGCTGCGTCCGCACCCGCACGAGTTCGAGCTCTACTTCGACGTGTGAGCCGGCCGCTCCCGTAGCACTCCCACGGAGCCCCGTCCCCACCCCCGGGTGGTGACGGGGCTCCGTCGCGTGGGCCGTCCTTCACAGGAACCCACAGGGAGTCTTTGCCTGCCATGGAGCCGTTCCGAACCGGTTCATGGGTGGAGGTGGGCGCACAATGGGGGATGGGACGAGTGCCTTTCTGTGGGGTACTGCGGGGTGATGCAGATGCGGAGCCGGTTCCGGAGTGATCGTCGGCTGACCGTCCGGATGACGGTCACGCTGTTCCTGCTCGGATTGCTGTACGTGGCGTTCGTCGCCGCGCTGATCGCGTTGCTGAAGTCCTGGGTGCTGGTCGTCGTGATCGCGGCGGCGGTGCTCGGCGCGCAGTACTGGTTCTCGGACCGGATCGCGCTGTACGCCATGCACGGGCGGATCGTGGAACGGGAGGAGTACCCACAGCTGCACGGCGTGGTCGACCGGCTGTGCGCCGTGGCCGACATGCCCAAGCCGCTCGTCGCCGTCTCCAGCATGGACATGCCCAACGCGTTCGCGACCGGCCGCAACCCGGACCACGCCGTGCTCTGTGTGACCACCGGCCTGCTGCGGCGGCTGGAGCCCGACGAGCTGGAGGGCGTGCTCGCGCACGAGCTGTCGCACGTGGCGCACAAGGACGTCGCCGTGATCACCGTGGCCTCGTTCCTCGGGGTGATCGCCGGGCTGGTCGTCAGGTTCGCGTTCTACTCGGAGCTCTTCGGGCGGGGACGCAGGGACCAGAACACCGTCGCCGTCTTCGGCGCCGTCATGGGCATCTCGGCGCTCGTCTACGCGATCAGCTTCCTGCTGATCCGGGCCCTGTCCCGGTACCGCGAGCTGGCCGCCGACCGCGCCGCGGCCCTCCTCACCGGGCGTCCGTCGGCGCTGGCGTCCGCGCTGACCAAGGTCACCGGGGACATCGCGCGCATCCCCACGAAGGACCTGCGCACGGCACAGGCCTTCAACGCCTTCTACTTCACCCCCGCGTTCGGTGCCGACGCCGGCATCTCCCGCATCTTCTCCACCCACCCGCCCCTGGAGCAGCGGCTCGAACAGCTCGCCCGTATCTCCGCGGAGCTCGGCGAGGCGGCGGAGCCGGGAAAGGCGGGCTGAGCCCAGATGGGGTTCCTGGACATCCTGCTCGGGCGTACGAAGCCGGTGGCGCCCGACCTGGACCAGCTCTTCGCCCTGCCGTCGGCGGCGGTCACCCTGGAGGCCGCCGCCGGGTTCACTCCGACCGGCAACGGCGCGGTCTGCTTCGCCACGGTCGAGGGCGGCGCCTTCGCCCAGGCGAACCGCGAGGTCCAGGCACTCCTGGACGCGGACAACGACCGCACCGGACCGCCGGTGGAGCTGCGGCGGGACGACTACGGCTACTCCTGGCTGGTCTCGCGCCGCGCACCCGACCAGCTGTCCGCCCTGGTCAACGATCTGCACGCGGTGAACAGCGCGATGGAGGTCAACGGCTTCGGTCCGCAGCTGCTGTGCTCGGTGGCCGGCTTCCAGGATCAGAGCGGGCGGCGGCTCGGCCTGGTCTATCTCTACAAGCGCGGCACCTTCTACCCGTTCGCGCCGCTCGCGGGGCAGGGCGAGCGGCGCGACAACGCGCTGGAGCTGCAGATCAAGGCCGCGCTCGCCGATGACCTGCGGGTCGAGCAGGACCTCGGCCGCTGGTTCCCGATCTGGGGCGCGCCCGGCCTGTGAACGGCGGCCGCTGGTCCGTCACTTGCTCTTGTTCCGCTCCTGTCGGCGCGCCTCGAAGGGGCGCTCGCGACGGTAGCGGCGCTCCCACTTGGCCTGCTGGTCACGGCGCTCACGGTACTGCCGGTAGGTGGCCGCCGCGCCCGGGGCGGGTCCCGTGCCCGGCGACGACGCCGAGGACGAGCGGCGTCCGTACTGCGCGTACAGGAAGAGCAGGACGACGGCGGCGAGCCACCAGGCGTGGTTGCTGAACCCCAGCAGGACGAGGACGACGGTTCCGGCAATGACGATGGTGGCCATGACGGGCCTCCGTGGCGTGGGTGGTGAGTGGTTGTGCCAGAGGGGCCGACGGGGCGCTTGGGGTGGGCGGCCGTCGTCGGTGCGTAGAGAGTAGCCCTGAGTGCACCGGGTGGTGCCGGTGCGGAGGAAACCGGTGGTGGGCGGCTCCGGAACGCGTGTCCAGCGTAGGGATTCGGTTACTGGGCGTGCATCCCGTTTTTCGTCGGCCGGCCGCCGCGGACGTGGGGCGGCCGCCCGGTGTCACGCCACGGGCCGTGGGTGCGCGGGGCCCGGACCCGGGCGCGGGCGCGGGCGCGGGGCGCGCGGTCCGGAGGGACGCGGGGCGGCGCGCGGGGTGCGGGGGCCGGTCACCGGGATCAGTACCGCACGGCGCGGGCGACGTCGGCGGTGACGTTGCCGGACAGGACGCGGTTGCTGAACGCGGTGGCGTTCTTCGACCCGCCCGCGGGGACGTTGTCGACCGTCACGACGACCGTGTCCAGGAGGTTGGCGCCGGCGTCGTGGAAGTCGACCTGCACGGTGTACGTCCGGGCCTGGGACGTGGAGTTGGTGACGGTGACCGGCACGGCTTTGCGCCCGTTGGCGTCGGTGGCGGTCGTGCCGAGCCTGACGTCGCCCTTGGCGTTCACCGCGCCCTTGATCCCGTCGATCCGACGGGCGGCCTCGGCGGTCGCCGAGGCCAGCGCGGCGGAGGCCTGGGAGGCGAGGGACGCGGCGGCGGAGGCCGCCTGGGACGCGGCATGGGTCGGGTTGCCGGAGGAGCCGCCGTCGCCGGAGCAGCCGCTGAGCACCGCGGCCGCGGCGACGGCGACCGCGAGGCCCCGCGCCGTGCCCCGTGTCCGGTGTCCTGCCATCGTCACTCCCGCCTTCCCGTGGTGCCTTCAGTGAAGGCCGGGCCGGGGCGCGTCCGCATGCCGGATACGGCACTTCGGGTGACGCTGCGCCGCGGCGGGCCGTCTTCCGCGAGGATGGAGGTCATCCGTAGGGGTCGGAGTCCGGGGAGGCGGAGTGGGCGGGCGGCAGCGGCACATCGGTGCGGCGGAGCGGCGGGCCCGGCTCGCACTGCGGCAGCGGCTGGCCGCCGGGGCCCGGGCGTCGGCGCCCGAGCAGGTCGCCGGGTCGCTGGTCGCGCTGCACGGAACGGATCCGGCGACGGTGTACCTGGCCGTCGGAGCGCGGCTCGCGGACACGGACGGAACCGTGGCGGAGGTCGAGCGGGCGCTGTACGAGGACCGGACACTGGTGCGAATGCACGGCATGCGGCACACCGTGTTCGTGTTCCCGACAGAGCTGGCGGCCGTGGTGCACGCGTCGACGGGACTGGCGATCGCGGCCAAGGCACGGGCCGGGCTGGTCAAGGACATGGTGACGGGAAGCGGCGGCCGCCTGACCGAGGAGTGGCTGGCGGAGGTCGAGGCGTCGGCGCTGGCCGCGCTCGCCCGGCGCGGGCAGGCGACGGTGGCCGAACTCACGCGGGACGAACCGCGGTTGAAGGAGCGGTTCACCTACGGTGCGGGCAAGAGCTACGAGAGCCCGCACACCGTGTCGTCACGGCTGATGCGGGTGCTCGGCGTCGAGGGCCGTGTGGTGCGCGGGCGCCCGCTGGGTGCGTGGACGTCCTCCCAGTTCCGCTGGGCGGTGGCTCCGCCCCACCCCGAACTGCCGTCCGGGCAGGCCCAGTCGGAGCTGCTGCGCCACTGGCTGACGGCCTGCGGCCCGGCCACCGAGGCGGACCTCAGGTGGTGGACGGGCTGGCGGGTCACGGACGTACGCCGGGCGCTGACGGCGGTCGGTGCGGTACCGGTGACGCTCGACGGCGGAGCGACGGCATACGTGACGCCAGGCGACGAGGAACCGGTGGAGGCCCCGGACGAGCCCTGGGCGGCCCTGCTCCCGGGCCTCGACCCCACGGCCATGGGCTGGCAGGAACGGGACTGGTACCTGGCCCCCGAGTTGCGTCCGGCCCTGTTCGACCGCAGCGGCAACGTGGGCCCGACGGTGTGGTGGAACGGCCGGGTGGTCGGGGGCTGGGCCCAGCGGCCGGACGGCGAGGTGGTGTGGCACCTGCTGGAGACGGCGGGGCTGGGACGGGAGGCGTCGGCGGCGATCGAGACGGAGGCGGCACGGCTGGGCTCCTGGCTGGCCGGCACCCGGGTGACGCCACGCTTCCGCACGCCGCTTGAGAAGCGGCTGTCCAGCAGCCCCTCCGGCACGTAAGGCCAAGGCCGTTCGGGCCGGCGGGGTCCGGGCGCCCGAGGACAAGAGGGCGCCCGGAGCGAGGCTCAGCGGCTGTACCGCATCAGCGCCCGCACCATGTGGCAGGTCGTGTCCGACGGCGGGCGCACCCCGATCTGCTCCGCCGTGCTCCGTATCGTCTCGTTGCGCGCCTGGTTCGGCACGTACACCCCGGAGTCGAGCAGGGCGATGGCGAGACGCATCGCCTTGAGGCGCCGGTTGTGCGTGACGTACCACTCACGCGGCCGCCCCGGCGGGAGCGGGCGCTTCTCCACCGGCGCGTACGGAAGGTCCAGCAGGACCGGCCGCCGGGCGGTGGACTGGGTCGGCTTCGTCCTCGGCTTGGTTGCGGCAGCGGGCACGGGCATCCTCCTGTCGCGGTCAGGGAGCCATCCGGAAGCCCCGGCAACTCCCTCGAACACTGCATCCAGTCTACTGGCCGCCACTGACATCGGGGGAGTCTGCCAAGCCGGTCAAACGGCCTGGTGAGTAAGGGAATTGCCGCCGCGTCACACGAGGTCCGCGAGATGCGCCTGAGACGCCAGAAATTCGAACAGCAACGACGGCGAGGGCCACGCGGAGATACGACGCCGCCTACGGGCCCGCGCCGAGCGAAGCTCTCCGACGCCACGCGCCGCCTGTGACTCAGGTCACTTCAGTGACTCCTGTAACCGATGAGTAACGCCGTTCGGGATCTCGTACCTAGCGGCGTACCTATCGCGTCCGGCCGCCGGTGACGGTGGCCGGGGACAGGAGGCGCGCATGTCGCGTAGGAGAACTCTCAGTCCCAAGAAGAAGATCGCGCTGGCGGTCACCACCCTTGCCGTGGTCGGCAGCGGGGCCTTCGCTCTGGCGGCCACCTCGAACGCGGCGAACGTGCAGAACGCGGCCACCTCGTCGGTCTGTCAGGGTCTGGCCACCGCGCTCGGCAACAACGAGGCGTTCATCGCCGCTCAGAAGGCCAACCCGGACGCCCAGTCGGCGGCGCGCATCGCCAACCGCGAGGCGGTCGTCGCCGAGATCAAGCGCAAACAGCAGGCGTCCGGCTGCCAGGTCGGGGAGTCGGTACAGGCGGGCGGTGGTTCGGCGCAGGCCGGCGGCGCCGCCCAGGCCGGGGGGTCGGCTCAGGACCCCCAGGCCTCGGGGGCCGCCACCGCGCCCGCGACGACGGCACCCGCCAACAACGGCGGCAACGCCAACAACGGCGGGAACGCCGGGAACGCCGGCAACGCGGGGAACGCCGCCTCGGGTCAGCAGGTCTGCAAGGGCTCGACCGTGACGCTCTCCGGTGAGGGCGGCGCCCCGGCCGCGTCCAGCAACCAGTTCCCCGCGGGGACCAAGCTGAAGGTCACCAACCTGGACAACAACAAGTCCACGACCGTGACCGTCACGTCGGTCTCCGGGAGCTGCGTACTGCTCAACAACGCGGCCTTCGAACAGGTCCGCCAGCCCGGCAAGTTCCTGATCCGCCGGGCCGTCATCGAGAAGGTGGGGTGAGGCAAGCGGCTTAGGAACTCCAGGAGGCGGCGGTTGGTGGCCGCCACATGGCGGGGATCACGGGTCCTGCTGCTCGCGGCCACGAGCAGCAGGACCTCCATGTGCGACGAGCGCGACGTGGGGGCGCTCGGGCACCCCGTGACCGGCCTGCCACCGGGAGGCCGACCGTCGACTCCTGGAACCGCAGCCATGCCGCACACCAGCCCCGGGTAACACGGGGTTCACAGCTGGGCAATGGTCGGGAAACCGCCTGTTGACAGACTTTCGGCCATTCCCGGCGCCTCGATGTCTGCCGCGCCGCGCACTCGCAACGACCTCGACCGCACGACTTCGACCGCGCCGTCGAGACCCACCCGAAGGATGTGGCCCGTGAGCTTCAAGGCTGAGTACATCTGGATCGACGGCACCGAGCCGACGGCCAAGCTCCGTTCCAAGACGAAGATCCTGGCCGACTCCTCGAAGGGTGCCGAGCTGCCGATCTGGGGCTTCGACGGGTCCTCCACCAACCAGGCCGAGGGCCACTCCTCGGACTGCGTGCTCAAGCCGGTCTTCTCCTGTCCCGACCCGATCCGCGGTGGCGACGACCTCCTGGTGCTGTGCGAGGTCCTGAACACGGACATGTCCCCGCACCCGTCCAACACGCGTGCCGCGCTGGTCGAGGTCGCCGAGAGGTTCGCCGCCCAGGAGCCGATCTTCGGCATCGAGCAGGAGTACACCTTCTTCGACGGCTCGCGTCCGCTCGGCTTCCCGGAGGGCGGCTTCCCCGCCCCCCAGGGCGGCTACTACTGCGGTGTCGGCGCCGACGAGATCTTCGGCCGTGAGGTCGTCGAGGCGCACCTGGAGAACTGCCTGCAGGCGGGCCTGGGCCTGTCCGGCATCAACGCCGAGGTCATGCCCGGCCAGTGGGAGTTCCAGGTCGGCCCGCTCGCCCCGCTGGTGGTCGCCGACCAGCTGTGGGTGGCCCGCTGGCTGCTGTACCGCACCGCCGAGGACTTCGGCGTCTCCGCCACCCTGGACCCGAAGCCGGTCAAGGGCGACTGGAACGGCGCCGGCGCGCACACCAACTTCTCCACCAGGGCGATGCGCGAGGGCTACGACGCGATCATCACCGCGTGCGAGGCGCTCGGTGAGGGCTCGAAGCCGATGGACCACGTCAAGAACTACGGCGCCGGCATCGACGACCGGCTGACGGGCCTGCACGAGACCGCCCCGTGGAACGAGTACTCGTACGGCGTCTCCAACCGCGGCGCCTCGGTCCGCATCCCCTGGCAGGTCGAGAAGGACGGCAAGGGCTACATCGAGGACCGCCGTCCGAACGCCAACGTCGACCCGTACGTGGTGACCCGTCTGCTCGTCGACACCTGCTGCACCGCCCTGGAGAAGGCCGGCCAGGTCTGATCCCTCCCGCTGTGTGAAGGGGGCGTCCACCCGTGCGGTGGGCGCCCCCTTCACGCTGTCCACGGAGTGGGACGGCTCTCCGGACGCGGCGGCCTCGTCCACGCCCCTGACCTGGCACATGTACCTGGTCGGCCGGGGTGCGCACCATCAAGTTCGCGTCAATGAGGCGTCCGAGCGGTGAGAGGAGTCTCCTGCGGGGCCCGGGTGTCTGCTTCAATGGAGCCATGGCCGGCTTCCAGCAACACAGCGCGACGGGTCGCCATGACCTCGAGCCCTTCTGGCCTTCCCGTCAGCACCACGACTTCGACCGGGTGTGTTGCCGCGCGAGGAACGCGCGGGCCCTCTAAAGCCGTACACCCCGGCCTTCGGCCAGCGCGCACGACGTACGTCCTCGACGACCCCGGCCACGAACTCGCGGTCGTCGTCCTTCCCGACGAACTTCTCGCGCGAAAGAGCTGACCTCTCATGGCGACCACTCGTTCTCTCTCGACCGCCACCCTCGACGCCCCGTCCCCGAACGGCTCGCGGCACCGGCTGCGTGCCGTCGACCGGGACGAGGTCGTCCAGGTGGCCGACTTCCTGCCGCCGGGAGCCACCTGGCTGCCGGCGCCCCAGCACACCCTGCCCACCCTGCCGGGCCAGCCGCCCATGGTCGGCTACCTGGTGCTCGTCCCGGCCGACCAGCGGCCCCCGTTCCTGCCGGTCGCGGTGCCGGACCAGCCGGAGAGCGCGCCGGCCGACGTGGCCCGCAGCGACGGCGACACGCTCGTCCGCATCGACACCGCGCAGCGCACCGCCGAGGTCGACGGACGGCCGCTCGACCTCACCTATCTGGAGTTCGAGCTGCTCGCCCATCTGGTCGCGCACCCGCACCGGGTGCACACCAGGGACCAGCTGGTGACCACGGTGTGGGGCTACGGGCACGTCGGGGACGGGCGCACCGTCGACGTCCACATCGCCCGGCTGCGGCGCAAGCTCGGCGCCGAGCACCGCAAGACGATCCAGACGGTCCGGCGCGTGGGCTACAAGTACGCGCCGCCGACCGCCCGCTGACCCGGCGTCACCGGCCGTGGATCTTCTGTCAGCAGATCCGGGTTCCGCCCCGGGAGCCGGCCGGGCACAGTCGTCGGCATGAGACTTCTGATCCTGGGCGGTACGGAGTTCGCGGGGCGGGCGGTCGTGGAGGCGGCGCTCGGACGGGGCTGGGAGGTGACCGTCCTCAACCGGGGGCGCCTCCAACCCCCGCCCGGCGCACGGGCGTTGCGGGGCGACCGCACCGCGCCCGACGGGCTGGCGGCGCTGGCCGGGGGCGAGTGGGACGCGGTGGTGGACACCTGGTCGTCGGCGCCCCGCGCGGTGCACGAGGCCGCCCGGCTGCTCGCCGACCGCGCCGGACGGTATGTGTACGTGTCGAGCTGCTCGGTGTACGCGTGGGCCCCGCCCGCGGGGTACACCGAGGACGCGCCGCTGGTGGCGGGCGCCGAGGCGGAGGCGGAGCACACCGAGTACCCGCAGGACAAACGGGGCGGGGAGCTGGCCGCGCTGGGCGCCTTCGGTGCCGACCGCTCGGTGCTCGTGCGGTCCGGGCTGATCCTCGGACCGTACGAGAACATCGGCCGGCTGCCGTGGTGGCTCACCCGGATCGCCCGCGGGGGCCCGGTGCTGGCTCCGGGACCGCGGGGGCTTCCCCTCCAGTACGTCGATGTACGCGACCTCGCCGAGTGGATCCTCGGTGCGGTGGAGCGGGAGCTGAGCGGGGCGTACAACCTGATCGGTCCGCGGGGGCACGCCACGATGGGCGGACTGCTCGACGCATGCCTGGAGGTCACCGGCGGGCCGGCCGAGCTGCGGTGGACCGCCCCGGAGGTCGTGCTCGACGCGGGCATCCGGCCGTGGACGCAGCTGCCCGTGTGGGTGCCGCCGGGGAGCGACATGCACGACGCGCTGCACGGCGCGGACGTGTCGCGGGCCCTCGCGACGGGACTGAGCTGCCGTCCCGTCGCCGAGACGGTGGCCGACACCTGGGCCTGGCTCCGGGAGATCGGCTGGTCCGCCCCGCAACGCCCGGACCGGCCGGCGGTGGGCCTCGACCCCGCGGTGGAGGCGAAGGTGCTCGGCCGCTGACCCGGCCGGATCGCAGTGTCCTCACCGAACCGGGGCTCGGCCCCTTGAAACAGGGGACTCTGCACCTCTTGCGCCCGAAATGACCTCATGAACTTCTAAGTCTTTCCGAGGTCTCTGAACGCCCCACCAGCCCCCTGCGTATGGAAGGGAGCCGCTTCACCCCTGTCGGGCGCCTCCGCCCCGAAAGGAAGTCAGAGGAGTTCCATGGGACGCAACACACGCAAACGCCGTACGCCGCTGGCCACCAAGGCCATAGCCGCCTCGGCTGCCCTAGCGCTCGGTGGGGGCGGGCTGGTCTGGGCGAACTACTACGCTTCGGCGCACGAGTCGAACTGGGCTCAGAACAGCACCAAGGCGGCCGCCGCCCAGGTGGCCACCATCACCTGTCCGGACGTCGGCCAGCAGCTGACCACCGTGCCGAGCCGGGCGAAGAACCAGGTCGCCACGGAGCTCGCGACCCTCGACAGGCAGATCACCGAGGCGTACGCACGACTGGCCTCCACCCGCCAGGCGCAGGCGAACGACGCGAACTTCGTCCAGAACGCCATCCTCGGTCCGCTCAAGGACAAGCGGACCGCGGTCATCGGCCGGATCAAGATCGACCTCAATCGTGTGGCCGCCACCGCCCCGTCCTCGATCGACGGTCTCGCCGCCTGCACCGGAACCACCGCCGCCCAGACCACCGCGGGTGGTCAGAACAACGGCCAGAACGGCAAGAACAACAACGGCCAGAACAATGGTCAGAACAACGGCGGTCAGAACAACGGCGGTCAGAACAACGGTGGCCAGAACAACGGCCAGAACAACGGGCAGCAGGCCGGAAACGGTGGTCAGGCCGGAAACGGTCCCACCGCGGCCGACTTCGTCGACATCACGAAGGTCCAGCCGAACGTCGCCGCGAAGCCGCAGAAGAACGGCAACGCCTCGACCGGTACCTTCACCACCCTGTGCGGCGTGAACGCGAACAAGAACCACAACACCGACAACGTGATCGTGGCGCCCGGCGTGACCAACGGCGCGCACCACCTGCACGACTACGTCGGCAACCAGAAGGTCGACGCGTTCTCCAGCAACAACACGTTCCTGCAGAGCGGGACCAGCTGCCAGAACAAGAACGACCTGTCGGCGTACTACTGGCCGGTGCTGCGCGTCCAGGACGGCACGCAGGACTTCGACCAGAACGCCCTCGGTGGTGGAAAGGAGGGCAACGTCGGCCGGATCCTGGTCGCCAAGCAGGCCCAGATCAAGTACGTCGGCAGCCCCACCAGCAAGGTCGTCGCGATGCCGCAGTTCCTGCGCATCATCACCGGTGACGCCAAGGCCTTCACCAACGGGCCGGGCAACGCCAACGCGCACTGGAGCTGCACCGGCTTCGAGAACAAGGTGCAGCTGACGGACAAGTACCCGATCTGCCCGCAGGGCAGCAACGTGGTGCGGACGTTCGCGTTCCAGAGCTGCTGGGACGGCCAGAACATCGACAGCGCGAACCACCGTACGCACGTCGCGTTCGCCGACGCGGGCGGCAACTGCCAGAACGGCTTCAAGGCGATCCCGCAGCTGACGATGCGCCTGGTGTACAACGTGCCGGCGCCGGTCGTCCAGAACGGCCAGGTGAAGAACGCCTTCGCGGTGGACGGCTTCCCGGAGCAGCTGCACAAGGCGATCACCGACCACGACGACTTCATCGCCGTCATGAACGGTGGCCTGGCGAACAAGATCGCCAACTGCATCAACACCGGTCAGAACTGCCGGTGACCCACTGAGCCGGTGACCCACTGACGAAGGCCGGTGGCGGGAGATCCCGCCACCGGCCTTCGGCGTGTGCGCGACGATGCGGCTCAGCCGCTGTGACCGGCGTGGCCGCCGTGACCGGTGGGGCCGCTCTGACCGGTGTGCGCGTGATGGTCGACCCCGGTCTCCAGCTCGCCACCGAGCTTGCCGCGCAGCGCCTTGACCACTGGGTCGTCGCCGACGGCGACCCACTTGCTGCCCACGAGGTAGTACCCGCCGTAGTCCTTGGCGTCGTTGATCCACTCACGCTGTCCGCGGTCGGTGGCGAAGGTCGCGAGCACGAACTTGCCGTCGGCGTTGTTGCAGATGGCCTGGCGGATCTCGTCGGCGTCGGTCTGGATGTTGGGCTTGCACCGCACGTCGGCCGCCAGGT
Source organism: Streptomyces sp. TP-A0356 (assembly GCF_001417775.1). Lineage (GTDB taxonomy): Bacteria > Actinomycetota > Actinomycetes > Streptomycetales > Streptomycetaceae > Streptomyces. Next base: position 54,392 of record NZ_BBZJ01000013.1, read on the forward strand.
CCTCCAGGCTGCCGGTCGCGGTCGCCGGGACCGTGGCCTGCGCAGCGCCCGACCCGCCCGACCCGCCGCAGCCGGTCAGCACCAGCAGGGCGACGGCCGCACCGGCCGCCAGCTTCTCGCGCGTCCACCTCATGTGTTCCTCCGGTCGTTCCGGCCCATGCCGCTGGGAGCCCCGGTGAGGCCCTGCCCTTCCGTACGGCTGTGGCGCGCGCCGTGCTCAATGGCGCCACGGTCTCCTCCAAGATCATGCAATTCCGGTGCCTCGACAGGCACACGTGTGCGAAGGTGTGCCGCGTCAGTACTCGACGCAGGGGGACGTGTGAGCACGCAGGACTGGGAGGAGCGGGTCGCCGCCGCCTGGGCGACCTTCGACGACTACGCCGAGGAGGACGCCGCCGACTTCCGTGCGGTCGTCGACGCTCTCGTGGCCGAGCTGCCCGACGAGGCCCCCCTCGGGCTCTTCGAGCGGGCCTGTGCCTGGGACTCCACGGGCCACTCGGACAAGGCGGTGCCGCTGTACCGGGAGGCGCTGGCGCGCGGTCTGGACGGCTACCGCGGGCGCCGGGCCAAGATCCAGTTGTCCAGCTCGCTGCGGAACATGGGGCAGGCGCAGGAAGGCGTCACGCTGCTCACTCCCGAACTCGACGCCCCCTCCGACGAACTGGACGACGCCGTACGCGCCTGTCTGGCCCTGTGCCTGTCCAGCCTGGGCCGAGACCGTGAGGGCCTGTCCCTGGTCCTCGGCGCCCTCGCGCCCCATCTGCCGCGCTATCAGCGTTCGATGGCGAACTACGCACGCCTGCTGGTCGCTCCCGAGTCCTGACCGTTCGCCACGCGCCGCCTCAGGCGCACCGAGGACCACAAGGTGGCCCGCGTGCTGACCGCGTGGACCGTCAGCAGCCGCGCGGCCGTCGCCGTGGCCACCCGGCTGTGGGGCGCGCTCGCGGCGCTGACCGGCGCACGGGTGGCGATCGCCGGGGCCTGCGTCCTGCCGCTCACCGCGCCCGCGTTGCCGCCGTGGCGGCGAGAGTGCGTGCCGGGCGTCGCGACGCCGCGGAGACCCGTCACAAGGGCCCTGGGTGACCAACCACCGTCTCACTCGTTCTGCCGGACGTGCAGCCACAGGATGTCGCCCCGCGCTCGGCTCGGGCCTCCGGACCGCCCGTCGATGTCGAGCAGGCCGAGGCCGCGCTCGTCGAGCACTATCCGCGGCTCGTCCGGGTCGCCTATCTGATCCTGCCGCCGGGCCTGGGCCGCAACCGGCGGGTGCTGACCGCGCACGCCCTCACCCAGCGGGCGCTGCCGCGCGGTCGCGCCGCCGCATCGGTGATCCCGGCCCAGGGCGGGGGTCCGTCCCGTTCGAGCGGAGTCGAGAGCTCGGGTGAGGCCCGCGAGGGCGACCCCGGCTACTCCTTGCTGCGCCTGCAGGTGGTGCGTACGGCGCTGGAGGCGGGCCTGCCGCTGAGGCGCGCCGCCTGGCCGAAGCGGTCGCAGCTGCCGCCGCTGCTTCCCCAGGTGTGGGGCCTTCGGCTCTTCCCGCGGGCGGGCGGCGCCGACGAACTGGCCCTGGACCAGCGGCTGTCGACGCTCTCCGGCCCGGCCCGGGCCGCCTATGTGCTGCGCGGTCTGGAGAAGCTCTCCGAGGACGGCGTGCGCAAGGTGCTCGCCGCGGCGGGCGTGACCGACCCGGCGGCGGCCGTGCGCGCGGCCGCGGACGTGTCGGCGCAGGACGCCCTGCTCGACTCCCCCGAGTTCGACCCGTGTTCGCTGCAGGCGCGGCCGACCGATCTGGTGCGGCGCCGGCAGCACATGAAGGCCGCCCTGGCCGCGGCGGCCGCCGCCGCGGTGTGCGGCGCCCTGCTCGCGCTGCCGAGCGGCGGCTGGGGCCCGGACGGCGCGGCCGCCCCGTCGTACGCGCAGAACCCGGCCGCCCTGGCCGCCCTGGATCCGGCCAAGGTGACGAAGGTGGCCCCCACCGCGTGGCAGACCTCGGCGCGCACGGACTTCTCCGTGTGGCCGGCGCGCGGCGACCTCACCGGCGACAGGGCGCTGCTGCGGCGCGCGCTGGCCGTATGGGCGCGGCCCGGCGAGACCGTGCAGGTCTCGGCGACCCCCGGCACCCCGTCGGGGCCCCCGGCCGGACCGCCGCAGCTGCTGTACGCGGGCCGGGTCGACGCCGCTCACGTGGTGATCTTCTACGACGGTCTGCGCATCACGCGCTACGCCGAGCCGAAGAACGGCACCGGCGGGGCCGCGCTCGACTTCGCCCGGGTCGACTCGGCGGCCGGCGCGGAGGCGGACGCGGTGGTGCTGGATCGCGCCGACGGCAACGTCCGTTATCTGACCGCGCCTTGGGTGACCCGGGCGGCCGAGCGGGACCTCCTGAAGCCGGCCGCCGGGGAGATGGACCTGGGGCCGGCCGGCGGGGTGAGCGCGCCGCTGGCCGGGTCGGCTGAGCAGGGCGGCGCATGCACGTCGTGGAACGTGCTGCAGCTGACCGACCGGGCGGGCACACGGCTGCTGGCCGACCTCGGGGAGCTCGCGCCCGCGCATCTGACCGTGGGGCGCCCTGCCGCGCCCGGGGAGGCGTCCGGTGCGTCGGCACTGCGGGCCTGGGCGCCGTACGCGTGCTCGCTGGCGGCGGTGCGGTCGCAGGGCGTGCGATCCGTGAACGCGTGGGAGTACGCGCGCCAGACGCTGCCGGACGGATCCGGGGACGCGACGTGGATGTGCACGCGCGCGGAGACCTGGCGGGGCGACGGGCCGCGGGTGCTGGCGCAGTTCCAGACGCCGGGCGGGCGGTACGGGGCGGTGGCGGCGAAGGCCGAGGGCGTTGCCGCGTGCGGTGCCAGGGACCCCCATGTGCTGGCCGGTGTGTTGTGGAAGTCGGCGGCGGGGGCCTGGTACCTGCTGGCCGCCGGGAGCGCGGACACCGCGTCGATCAGGGCGACCGGTGGGGTGAACGGGTCGGCGCGGGGCAGTCTGCTGGCGGTCCGGGCGAAGCGGGGCGCCGAGGCAGGGCTGCGGGGGACGCTGACCGACGGAAGGACGGTCAGCGGACTCCGGTAGGCGGGCGGGCTCCGGCGGGTCGGTGGGTCTCGTAAGGGACTTGTGCCGACGATGTGAACCACCCTGGGTGATCCGGCCGTTCAAGGCCGGATTCAATCGGTAAGGTGTTCGCATGACAACCGGGGTACGCCGCAGAATGGGAGTGGAGGAGCGGCGGCAGCAGTTGATCGGCGTAGCGCTCGAACTGTTCAGCCGGCGCTCCCCGGACGAGGTCTCCATCGACGAGATAGCGTCGGCCGCGGGCATCTCGCGGCCGCTGGTCTACCACTACTTCCCCGGCAAACTCAGTCTCTACGAAGCCGCGTTGAAGCGGGCGTCGGAGGATCTGGCGGCGCGGTTCGCGGAGCCGCAGGACGGTCCGCTGGGAGCGCGGCTGCTGCGGGTGATGCGCCGCTTCTTCGACTTCGTCGACGACCACGGGCCCGGATTCTCGGCGTTGATGCGCGGCGGCCCGGCCGTCGGCTCCTCGCGTACGAACGCACTCGTCGACTCGGTGCGCCAGGCGGCGTATGTCCAGATCCTTGCGCACCTGGGGATCCAGGATCCGCCCGCGCGGCTGGAACTGGTCGTTCGCTCGTGGATCTCGCTCGTCGAGTCGACGGCGCTGATCTGGCTGGACGGGCGGCGGGTCCCGCGCCATGAGCTGGAGGTGCAGCTGGTGCACGACTTCGCGGCGCTGACGGCGGTGAGCGCCGCGTACGACGAGGAGATGGGGGCGCTGCTGCGCCGTGTGCTGCGGGACGAGCCGGCCGACGGGCCCTTCGGCGAGCTCGTCGCCCGGCTGGTGTCCCTGGCGTCCTGACGCCGTCAGCTCTCGAACTTGCGGTACGACGGGTCGAGATCGCGCACCTCGGCGGACGCGTGCAACGCCACTCCCCCGGCGGGCTTCAGGTGCTGCCGCAGCAGGTCCAGCACCGCCTCGGCGAGCCGGGCCTTGGTCTCGTCGGTGCGCCCGGCCAGCAGCCCCACGGTGATGTGCACGATCGCGTGCCCGTCCGCGTCGGCGCCGACCGTGGTGTCCTCGGTGCGCCGGAACTGTGTCTTGCACGCCTCGATCCGCGCGGCCGCGATCTCGACGACCTCGGCGTGCAGCGCGAGCGCGAACCCGCGCCGGTCGAAGGAGTACTCCAGCGGTGCGGAGTAGTCGACGGTGATCTGCGGCATGAGCACTCCTGTTCCAGGGCGGACGGACATCCTCACCCTAGGGCACTTCCGACGGGCCCCAACCGCAGCGCCAGCAGCGCGATGTCGTCCTGCCGGTCCTGGCCGAAGCAGCCCAACAGCGTGTCGCACAGCGCCTCGACGCCGGGCGGGGCGTCGGCGGCGGCCGTACGCAGATGCTCCATGGACACGGCGAGGTCGGTGCCGCGGTTCTCGATGAGTCCGTCGGTGACCATGAGCAGCCGGTCGGCGGGGTGCAGCACCGTCTCGGTGGGCGGCGGCCGGTCCAGGCCGAGACCGAGCAACGGGCCACCGGCGGCGGTGTACTCGGCGGTGGCGTCGTCGTGCACGATCAGCGGCGGGATGTGGCCGGCGTTGGCGATGCGGGCGCGCCCGCTGTCGGGCTCGACCAGGACGAGACAGACGGTGGCGGTGACGTCGGGGTGGAAGTGCTGCAGCAGCCGGTCGAGCCGCCGGGCCAGGCTCTCGGGATCCGGGTTCTCCACGCAGTAGGCGCGCAGCGCGTGCCGGATCTCCACCATGACGGTGGCCGCGTCCAGCGAGTGCCCGGCGATGTCGCCCACCGCGGTGAGCACCCCGCGCGAGGTGGTCAGGGCCGCGTGGAAGTCACCCCCGATCTCGGTCTGCCGGGAGGCGGGCACATAACGGACGACCGTCTCGACGCCCCCCACCGAGGGCGCTTGCCGGGGCAGGAAGCTGTGCTGCAGGGTGCGCGCGACATGCCGCTCCACCTGGTACATGAGCAGGGCCTCCGCGGCGAGCGCGGTGGCCCGGGCGAGCCGCAAGACCAGTGTGTCGCCCTCGGCGTCCGGGCCGTGCGCGGGCAGGGCGAGACAGACGGCCGGTTTGCCCTCCTGGGTGCGCGCCACCACCACGCGCACGTCGTCGGCCTGGCCGAGGCGCAGGAATCCCGCGGGCCACAGCGGGTGCGGCAGCACCGTGGCGCGTGCGCCGGTGTGTCCGGCGCTCAGGCCGCGGATCAGCCGGGCCACGGTCTCATGGGCCTCGGCGTGCGGCAGCGAGGCACCGGCCCGGGAGGGGGACAGACCTCGGTACAGCTCGCCGTCCTCGCCGAGCACGAAGACGGCCGCGGGCGAGCCGGTGAGCCGGGCGGTGCCCTCGGCGGCGGCGCGGACGAGTTCCGTCATGCACCGGGCCTCCTGCACGGAGACGATCGTCTCGGACAGCAGCGTCAGCCGCCGCGCCAGGGCCTCCGCCCCGCTGCGCATCCGGGCACCGCGCACGGCCGCCCGTACGACGGCCTGGATCTCCTCGGGTTCGGCCGGGACGGACAGATAGGCCTCACCGCCGGAGTCCAGCCCGCGGCAGCGGAAGCCTGACCCGGCGGAGACGGCGGAGAAGTGCACGACCGGCAGCCCGGCGGTGGGCGGCGAGGACTTGAGCCTGCGGCACAGTTCGAAGCCGCTCATGTCCGGCAGCCCCACGTCCACGAGGGCGACGTCGGGCAGGGCGCCCTCGCGCAGGCGCAGGGAGAGTTCGTTCAGCGCCTCCCCCGCGCTGGCGACGGGTACGACGCTGTGTCCCGCACGGCGGAGCACGGCACCCAGCGCATAGCGGCTGGCGGGCGCGTCGTCGACCACCAGCACGGTGGAGCCCGTCTGCTTGCCGTTGCCGTCCATGTGAGCCGCCCCTCGGCATGGAAAAGATGGGGCGGACCTGGAGATCCCCGGCCCGCCCCACCCACGCTAGTGCCCTAGCGTGTGAGCCGGGAGAAGACCGCCACGGTGCGACCCGGAACGGCGAACGTGCCGGATTTCGCCGCATAGGAGGATGTCTTGACGATAGGGTCCGCACCGGCGGCCTGCGCCGGGTGCAGGGCGTAGTCCTTCCCGGCGAGGGCGGCGACCGTCTGTTCCTGCTTCTGAGGCGTCGCGTTGAAGACGACGACCAGGTCGCCCAGCTCCATCGTGATCACGCCCGGCGTCTCGTCCTTCCCGGAGAGCGGGAAGGAGAGCCTGGACTGCACCTGGCCGGTGGTGGCGAGGGAGAACACGGGCTCGGTGGTTCGGATCCGCAACAGGTCCCGGTAGGCGGCCGAAGAACCGTCGATTGCCGGGCAGCCGACCCTGATCGACGTCAACAGGGGTTTGGCGTATGACCACTTGGACTGGTTGTCGGCCGCCATGGGCAGCCCCCGCCCGAACCCGTTGCCGTCCCGGCAGTCCCAGTGGATGGCGTTGAACCAGTCACCGCTGTCGAACGAGTTGCGGTCGAGGGACTTGGAGCGCAGCAGGTCGGAGCCGGCCTGGGAGAGGGACGGGCCCTGCGAGAGGGTGGCCGTCGCCATGGCGAGGACCTGCATACGGGCCCGGTCGGCGGCGGAGGTGTCCTTGGGCAGCTTGTACGCGAGGGCGTCGAACAGCGACTCGTTGTCGTGCGCGTCCGCGTACGCGAGGGCGTCGCCGGGGGCGTCCGCGTAGCCGGCGGGCGAGCCGTTGTAGTCGATCTCGGCGCCGGTGACCTCCTTTCCGGCGGTGTCGGTGAAGTGGTACGTGGCGAGGTTGCCGCTCAGGCCGACCTTGATGAGGTCCTGGTAGTGCAGGAGGCGGGCCTTCTGCTCGGCCGAGGTGCCGTTGCCCGTGGCGGCGTTGGGGTCGGTGTACAGCCCTGACGCGAAGCCCTGGATCCCGGGGTCGGAGTCGAAGGGGCTGCCTCCGCGCACGGCGTCGCGGGCGCGGTCGGAGAAGGTCGCGATGCCGGTGCCGGCCATGTTCTTCTGGGTGGCCTGCACGAAGCGGGCGTCGTTGGCGACCTCGCCGAAGTTCCAGCCCTCGCCGTAGAGGATGATCCTCTTGCCGTCGACGCCGTCCTTGGCGGGCGTGAGCGCGTCGAGGGCCCTGCGGACGGCGAGGATGTTGGCCTTCGGGTGGTGGCCCATGAGGTCGAAGCGGAACCCGTCGACCTTGTACTGCTTGGCCCAGGTGACGATGGAGTCCACGACCAGCTTGCCCATCATGGCGTTCTCCGGGGCGGTGTTGGCGCAGCAGGTGCTGTTCGCCACCGAGCCGTCCGCGAGCAGCCGCTGGTAGTAGCCCGGCACGATCCGGTCGAGCACGGACGTGTCCGCCTGCCCGCCGGCCGCGGTGTGGTTGTAGACCACGTCCATGACGACCCGGAGGCCGTCCTCGTTCAGCGCCTTGACCATCTGCCGGAACTGCACCGTGCGGGCGGTGCCGTCCGGGTTCGTGGCGTACGAGCCCTCGGGGACCGTGTAGTGGTACGGGTCGTAGCCCCAGTTGTAGGCGTCCTTGGCGGCGGTCGCGGCGACGCAGGCCTGCTGCCGGTCGGAGTCGGGGGCGTAGGAGGCGAGGTCACAGGCGGGGGTGGCCTGTTCGGACTTCTTCTCCGGGACGGTCGCGATGTCGAAGACGGGCAGCAGGTGGACGTAGGACGTGCCCGCCCTGGCCAGCTCCCGCAGGTGCTTCGAGCCGTCGCTGTTCCTGTCGGTGAAGGCGAGATAGGTGCCCTGGTCCTTCGCCGGGACGGTTGTGTCCGCCACCGAGAAGTCCCGGACGTGCAGTTCCTGGATCTGGGCGTCCCTGAGCGGCACGGCCCTGGGCTTCTTCAGCGCCGCCCAGCCGCTCGGCGCGAGGGACCGGTCGTTCAGGTCGGCGAGCAGGCTGCGCTTGGAGTCGGCGGTCAGGGCGACCGAGTACGGGTCGGTGACCGTGTTGGTGACGATCTTCCGGACGCTGGGCGCCCAGACCTTCACGACGTACCGGTAGGGCTTGTTCTTCCAGGACGGGGGTCCGGTGACGGACCAGACGCCGGTGGTGCCGTCGCGCTTCATGGCGACGGTGGAGCCGTCGAGCTCCAGCGAGACCCGCTGCGCGGTGGGCGCCCACACGGCCAGCGTGGGGCGGCCCTGCTGGAACGTCGGGCCGAGCCGGGCCTTCGTCGCACTCCCGTACAGATCGTCCAGTACGCCGGCGATCTGCACGCCCGTCGCGGCGAGTACCGCGCCGTTCGCGGCCCGCTGCGTGGCCACGATCTGGCCGCCGAGGGCCTGGCGCACCCGGCCGCGGTCGCGGGGGTCGACGGACCACGCCGTGTAGTCCTTCAGATGCGGGAACTTCGCCTTCTGGGCGTCGGTGAGCGTGGTCTTCGTCAGCCGCAGCCAGCGCTCGTCGTCGCTCGTGAGCGTGCCGTCCTTCACGGCGATCGAGCCGTCGTGGGAGGAGACGAGCTGGGTGGAGGCGGCGCCGTCGACGCCGTTCCAGGCGACCGTGTTCCGGTCGATCCAGACGGCCTTGGAGGTGGCCGGGTCGAGGGCGGCCGCGCTGCCGGCGGGCTGGGGCAGCAGATACTTCTCCTGGCCGCCGATCAGCCACACCTCGTAGCCGTTCGTCCTGAGGTCGAGGGACTGGTCGGCGGGGAGGTCCTTCTCGTCGCCCTTGTGGATGATGTAGCTGAGGCTGGTGGCGCCGTCGGTGAGCGGCACCTCGAAGACCGCGCCGTACGCGTCCGTCCGCACCGGCATCAGGGGGCTGGTCCAGTCGGTGGGGTGGGCGGCGCCGGTCCAGACGTGGAGTCCCCAGCCGTCGTGGTTGCCTTCGGCGCGGTGGTAGTGGATGACCGCCTTGGTCTTGTCCGGCGCCGGGTAGTCGGCCGTCGGCTTCTGGGTGAGGACGGCCTCCTTGCCCTGCTCGACCCAGACCTCGCCGGTCTTGGTGACGTCGATGGTGCGGTCGGCGGGGACGTCCTTGTCGCCGTTCTTGTCGATGACGAGGAAGCCGACGTTGGAGGCGCCGGGCTTCAGCTTGACGTAGGCGAAGGCGCCGTAGGCGTCGCGGCCGGTGAAGGGGTGGCTGTTCGGCCAGGTCGTCGCCTCGCCGTCGGCTTGACGTAGGCGAAGGCGCCGTAGGCGTCGCGGCCGGTGAAGGGGTGGCTGTTCGGCCAGGTCGTCGCCTCGCCGTCGGCGAGGTCGCCCCAGGCGTACAGGCCCCAGTCGGTGTAGGCGCCGTCGGTGCGCTTGTAGTGCACGACCGCGTAGTCGCGGGAGGAGGCGGTGGGGACCTGCGCGGGGGGCGGGGTGCCGGTGGTGCTCTGTGCCGTCGCGCTCGCGACGCGGCCCGCCGAGTCGATCACGACCGCCTTGTAGCGCAGGGGCGTTCCGGCCGGTACGTCCTTGGCGATGGCCTGGGTGACCTTGTACGGGGCGTGGTCGGCCGAGCCGAGGGTGCGCCATGGGCCGTCTCCGACCTGGGCGGCGAAGACGACGCGGTCCAGCCCGCCGCCGCCCACACCGGCGGAGACGTCCACCGTGCCGGTGGCGCCCGTGTCCGGGGCCTTCAGGGTGATCGTCGGCTTGCTCGTGGGCCGGTCGAGCGGGCCCGCGGCCTTGAGGACGACCGCCGACCGGGCCGGGACGGTGAGGGTGACCTTCGTGTCGGCGCCGCTGGTGACGGCGGCGGACGTCCCGTGGATCCCGCGGAAGCTCATGTTCGCCGAGCCGGTGGCGAAGGTCGCCGTCCTCGACTCGCCCGCGTTGTTGAAGGCGACGACGTACTCGGTGCGGTCCTTGCCGGTGCTGGTGCGGGAGAAGGCGTAGACGCCGGCGCCGTCGGCCGCGTAGCGCTCGGTCTGGACTCCGTCGGTGAGGGCGGGGTTGTCCTTGCGCAGTTTCGACAGAGCACGGATCTGCTCGTAGAGCGGTGCGTGTGTGTCGTAGGAGTCGCTCGCGTGCGTACGGCTGGTGCCGATCTCCACGTCCTTGAGATAGTCCGCGACCTTGGAGGCGAACATCGTCTGGCGGGCGTCCTTGTCGCCGCCGGAGCCCGTGAAGCCCTGCTCGTCGCCGTAGTAGACGACGGGGTTGCCGCGGCTGAGGAACATCAGCTCGTTGGCGAACTCGTCCTTCTTCAGCAGCTCGGCGTCGGTGGCCTTCGGGTCGTCCTGCTCGAGGAAGTGCCCGATGCGGCCCATGTCGTGGTTGCCGAGGAAGGTGACCTGCTCGTAGGCGTTGGCCTTGTCGGTCGTGTACTTGTAGTCGTCCGCGAAGACGCTCGCCAGCCTCCGCGCGCTGCCGCCCTGGGAGGCGTACTGGCGGGCCGCGTCCTGGAAGGGGAAGTCGAGCGTGGCGTCGAGGCGGCCCTGGGTGACGTAGGGCGAGGTGATCGAGGTGTCGGCGGAGTACACCTCACCGAACATGAAGAAGTTCCTGCGGCCGTGCGCGGCGGCGTACTTGTCGAGCGCGGTCGCCCACTGGGTCCAGAACTCCATGTTGACGTGCTTCACGGTGTCGATCCGGAAGCCGTCGACGCCGAAGTCCCGTACCCAGCGCTCGTAGATCCTCTCCATGCCCTTGACCACCTCGGGACGCTCGGTCCACAGGTCGTCGAGGCCGGAGAAGTCGCCGTAGGTGGCGTTCTCACCGGCGTAGGTCGAGTTGCCCCGGTTGTGGTACATCGTCGGGTCGTTGAGCCACGACGGCACCTTGATGTTCTTCTTCGCGGCCGGGACGGTGGGCGTGCGCGGGAAGGACGCGGTGGAGACGGCGGGGAAGGCCTTGGTGCCGTCGGCGTGGTCGGCGTCGTCGAACGGCCGCCCGTCCTTGGTCAGATACGGGAACGCGCCCTTGGACAGGTAGTCGTACGACTTGCCTTGGTAGTCGATGACGTCGGCCGTGTGGTTCGTGATGACGTCGAAGAACACCTTCATGCCCTTGGCGTGCGCCTTGGAGATGAGGTTCGCCAGGTCCTTGTTCGTCCCGAAGTGCGGGTCGACCCGGGTGAAGTCGGTGATCCAGTAGCCGTGGTAGCCGGCGGAGGCGTTGGAACCGGTGCCTTGGACGGGCTGGTTCCGGAAGATCGGGGCCATCCAGATGGCGGTGGTGCCGAGGCCCTTGATGTAGTCGAGCCTGTTGGTCAGACCCTTGAGGTCGCCGCCCTGGTAGAAGCCCTTGTCGGTGGGGTCGTAGCCGGTGGCGAGGCGTGAACCGGTCAGGCCGCCACGGTCGTTGGAGGTGTCACCGTTGGCGAAACGGTCCGGCATGACGAAGTAGAACTGCTCGCGGGTGTCGTCGTGCCGGGCGGGTTCGGCGGCGAGCCGCGCGTCGGAGGGGGGCGCGGGCGGGGTGGCGGCCCGAGCGGCCAGGGGCGGGAGGAGTGCGGCGGCGAGCGCGGCGGCGGTGAGGGCCGCGACGCGTGCGGGGCGCGGTGTGCGGCCCCGTGGGATACGGCGCGTCCGGGGCGCCGGCCATCTCGGTATCACAGGTGTGAACTCCTAGCGAGTGCGGCTCAGGTGGGTCCGGCGACTGCGGACGCACCCGCCCGCCCCGGCGCCGCGGGACGGCTCGGTCGCCGGGCGCCGGGCGACCGTATCGCCGCCGAAACGTTTACAGCAAGAGGGTTGAAAGTCATAGCAAGAACTTTCACCGTCAACCTTGACGTGCCTGTCTCAACTGGCCGGAAGTAGCGGGGGCTCAGCAGCTCGGCTTGCCGGCCTGGAGCGCCAGTGCCGTGTTGGGGCCCAGGGTGGCGGTGAACTGCCCGCTGGAGTTCACCGCCACCGTCGTGTTGTTCTGGACGTCGCAGTAGGTGCCCGCCGGGAGCGACGTCTGGTAGGTCTGCGTCAGGGTGCTCGACTCGTGGTTGATGGCCACGTAGCCCTTGGCACCACGGCCGAAGGCGATCGCGTTGTTGCCGTTGTCCCACCAGTTCGTCAGGGACTGACCGCGCGTCGCGTTGCGGAAGGCGACCATCGACTTGATCTCCGGCCAGGCGTGCTGGCACTTCCAGCCGTCCTGCCAGCAGGCGTTCACCGTACCGCCGTTGGGCGGCCCGGCGTCGGCGTCCGTCCATTCGTAGCCGGAGTTGATGTCCGGGGCGCCGTAGGGGTAGGCCAGCATGAAGACGTTGGCGAGGGTGTAGTTGGCGCCGTCCTTGTAGTTGAGGGTCGAGCCGTTGCGCTCGGTGTCGTGGTTGTCGACGAAGACGCCCGCCACCGAGCTGTTCAGATAGCCCCAGCCCTCGCCGTAGTTCTTCAGATAGGCGAGCTTCTCGTTGTTGAAGACGCGCTTGAGGTCGTAGGCGTAGCGGAACTCCTGGACGTCGCCGTTGCCCGTGTACTCGGTGGGCTGGACGGCCTCGTTCGCGCCGTAGATGACCTCCTGCTTCCAGTAGGCGGACGGGTTGGTCAGGCGGGACTTGATGTTGGCCAGGTCGGCCGCGTCGATGTGCTTGGCCGCGTCGATGCGGAAGCCGTCGACGCCGAGGGTGAGCAGGTCGTTCATGTACCCGGCGATGGTCTTGCGGACGTACTCCTCGCCGGTGTCGAGGTCGGCCAGGCCGACGAGTTCGCAGTGCTGGACGTTCCAGCGGTCGGCGTAGTTGGTGACCGGGGAGGTGCAGTCGTCGAAGTCGTAGAAGGAGTACAGGCCGGGGTAGTCGTACTTCGTGTACGACGAGCCGCCGGTGCCGGTTCCGCTGCCTGCCGACATGTGGTTGATGACCGTGTCGACGACCACCTTCAGGCCCGCCGCGTGGCAGGTGTTGACCATGCTCTGGAACGCGGTGCGGTCGCCCAGACGGCCCGCGATCTTGTACGACACCGGCTGGTACGACGTCCACCACTGCGCGCCCTGTATGTGCTCGGCGGGCGGGGAGACCTGGACGTAGCCGTAGCCGGCGGGGCCGAGGGTGTTGGTGCACTCCTTGGCGACCGAGGCGTACTTCCACTCGAAGAGGACGGCGGTGACGTCCTTGGTGCCGGGCGGGGAGGCCTGCGCGATGGTCGGGTTCATGCCAACCGCAGCAGCGGCCGCGAGGGCGAGTACCGTGGGGAGGGATCTGCGTGCCATGTGGGGGTCCTTCGTCTTTGAAGGCGCTTGCTGCAATGTTTCAGCAAACTTGCGGTGACGCAGATGTTAAAGGCCCGCCGCCTGAAAGGCAGCGGGCCGTTGTGAAGTTGATGCAAGAACTTTCAGAGGCTCCGTCAGGCCGCCGTCCACCACACGGTGGTGTCGGCCGGGACCTTCACCTCACCGCCCGTTTCGGCCACCTCGCCGCTGCTGAGCAGGACACGGCCGTACGCCGGAGTCGTCACCGACTCCCCCGTCGTGTTCGTGACGCACACGAACTCGCCCCGCCGGAAGGCCAGCACACCCTCTGGCGCCCGCAGCCACTCCACCGCGTCGCCCGCGCCCAGGTCCGGCCGCGAGCGGCGGACGCTCAGCGCGGTCCGGTACAGCTCCAGCGTCGAGCCCGCCGCACCGGTCTGCGCCTCCACGCTCAGCTCGCCCCAGCTCTCCGGTTGCGGCAGCCAGCTGCCCCCGCTGCCGAAGCCGTACGACGAGCCCGTGCGGGTCCACGGGATCGGCACCCGGCAGCCGTCGCGGAAGCCGTCCTGGCCGGCACCCCGGAAGTAGGCCGGGTCCTGGCGCACCTCGTCCGGGAGGTCCACCACGTCCGGCAGGCCCAGTTCCTCGCCCTGGTAGACGTACGCCGAGCCCGGCAGGGCGAGCATGAGGAGGGTGGCCGCACGCGCCCGCCTGAGGCCGAGTTCGCGGTCGCCCGCGGTGCGGATCTGGGTGCCGAGGCCGGGCGGGTTGGCGAAGCGGGTGGCGTGGCGGGTGACGTCGTGGTTGGACAGCACCCAGGTGGCGGGGGCACCGACCGGGCGCATGGCCTCCAGGGTGCGGTCGATGACCGTGCGCAGCGCCTGTGCGTCCCACTCCGTGCTCAGGTACTGGAAGTTGAAGGCCTGGTGGAGTTCGTCCTGGCGGACGTAGTTGGCGGTGCGCTCGATGGTGGGGGTCCACGCCTCCGCGACGAAGATACGCTCGCCCGAGTACTCGTCGAGGATCGTGCGCCACTGGCGGTAGATCGCGTGCACGCCGTCCTGGTCGAAGAACGGCATGACATCGTTGCCCAGCAGCTTGAGCTGGTCGTGGCTGCCGAGGTCGGGCAGGCCCTCCGCCTTGACCAGGCCGTGGGCGACGTCGATGCGGAAGCCGTCGACGCCCATGTCGAGCCAGAAGCGCAGGATGGACCGGAACTCGTCGCCCACGGCGGGGTGGTTCCAGTTGAAGTCGGGCTGTTCGGGCGCGAAGAGGTGGAGGTACCACTCGCCGTCGGCGACGCGGGTCCAGGCGGGGCCGCCGAAGATGGACTCCCAGTCGTTGGGCGGCAGTTCGCCCTCGGCGCCCTTGCCCGGGCGGAAGTGGTAGCGCTCCCGCAGCGGCGAGCCCGGTCCTTCGGCGAGCGCCCGCTTGAACCACTCGTGCTGGTCGGAGGAGTGGTTGGGGACCAGGTCGACGATGATGCGCAGGCCCAGCTCGTGGGCGTCGCGGATCAGCGCGTCGGCGTCCAGGAGGCCCCCGAACATGGGGTCCACGGCGCGGTAGTCGGCGACGTCGTAGCCGGCGTCGGCCTGCGGGGAGGCGTAGAAGGGGCTGAGCCATACGGCGTCCACGCCCAGGTCGCGCAGATAGGGAAGTCGGGAACGTACGCCCTCCAGGTCGCCCATGCCGTCGCCGTTGCTGTCGGCGAAGCTGCGCGGATAGACCTGGTAGATCACCGCGTCTCGCCACCAGTCGCGGCGCTTGGCGACGGTGGCGACGGCGGAGGTTTCGGCCGGGTCGGCGGAGTGCTGGCTCATGGCGTCCTTGATGCGTAACGGATGTCGGTTCATGGGGCATGCGTGCGTGGGCGGCGGGAGACGAGGCGGCCGCGGTGCCGGCGGGGTCGGATGGACGCCGCGGCCGCCACCCGCGCGGACAGGCGCGCGGGAGCTCTGACGGGTGGTCAGCCCTTGGTGCCGCCGGCGGTGAGGCCGGTCACGAGGTTCTTCTGGACGAGGTAGAAGAACGCGGAGACGGGTATCGCGATCAGCACCGCGGTGGCGGCCATCAGGTTGCGCTGGGCGTCGTGCTCGCTGACGAAGCTCTGCAGGCCGACGGCGAAGGTGTACTTGGTGTCGTCCAGCATGAACGTCGAGGCGAACGCGACCTCGCCGAAGGCGGTGATGAAGTTGTAGAAGGCGGCGACCGCCAGGCCGGGCTTGGCCAGGGGCAGGATCAGGCGCACGAACGTGCCGAAGGGCGACAGCCCGTCGACGCGTCCCGCCTCGTCGATCTCGAACGGGATGGTGTCGAAGTAGCCCTTGAGCAGCCATGCGCTGTAGGGCACGGCGGTCGAGCAGTAGACGAGGATCAGGCCGAGGTAGCTGTCGATGAGGCCCAGGTCCGAGAGGATCTGGTACATCGGCACGATGAGCACGGCGATCGGGAACATCTGGGTGACCAGCAGCACCCACATCAGCTTCCGGTAGCCCGGGAAGCGCATGCGGGAGACCGCGTAGCCGGTGGTCGCGGCGACGAGGACGCCGACGAGCGTGGTGCCGAGGGAGACGATCAGCGAGCTCTTCAGCCAGTCGAAGAAGTTGGTGTGCTGCAGGACGAACGCGTAGTTGCCGAGCGTCATCTTGTGCCAGATCTGCCCGGGGTGCAGGTAGTCGTCCTTGTCCGGGCCGAGGGACAGGAACACCAGCCAGGCGACCGGGAACAGCGCGACCAGGCTCGCGAGGACGAGGATGCCGTGGGAGGCGAGGGAGGCCGCGAGGCTTCGCTCGTCGCGCAGGCGCGCCTTGCGCGGCGAGGTGTCCGCGGACTCGTGCCCGGTCACCGCCGCGGAGGTCTCAACAGTGGTCGTGCTCATGGGGACTCCTGCCTCAGATCGCGAGCTGCTGCTCATTGCGGTTCAGCCAGCGGCGGTAGAACGAGGTGAAGACGATCAGGATGGCCAGCAGCAGGATGCCGTAGGCCGCCGACTGCGCGAAGTCGCGCGGCTGCTGCCCGAAGCCCAGGTAGTACGCCCAGGTGACGAGGATCTGCGCGTCGGGGGCGGTGGTGCCGAAGAGCAGGAAGATGACGGCGAACTGGTTGAAGGTCCAGATGATCCCGAGGAGGACGACGGTGGAGCTGACGGACCTCAGGCCCGGAAGGGTGACGTACCGGAACCGCTGCCAGGCGCTCGCGCCGTCCATCTCGGCGGCCTCGTACAGCGTGCCGTCGATGGACTGGAGGCCGCCGAGCAGCGAGACCATCATGAACGGGACACCGCACCAGGTGTTGACCATGATCGCGGCGAACCGCTGCCAGAAGGTGTCCTCCAGCCAGGAGGGCTCCGGCAGGTGCAGGGCGTGGAGTGCCGCGTTGATGATGCCGCCGTCGGCGAGCATGAACCGCCAGCCGAAGACGGTGACGAAGGTGGGCACGGCCCAGGGCAGGATCAGGATCAGCCGGTAGAAGGTCCGTCCCCGCAGCTTCTGGTCGAGCAGCAGCGCCAGGGCCAGCCCGATGGTGTAGTGCAGTGCCACGCACAGCGCCGTCCACACGATCGTCCAGATGAAGTGCGACCAGAACCGGTCGTACGAGGTCGGCCCGAACAGGATGTCCTGGTAGTTGCCGAGGCCGATGAACTTGTACGTGGCGTCGATGTGGTTGACGCCGATGGTGCGGGCCGTGTTGAGGCTGTTGGCGTCGGTGAGCGTCAGGTAGAGGCCGTAGACCAGGGGGTAGAGCACGAGCACGCCCAGTACGACGGCGACCGGGGCGATCATCGCGTAGGCGTACCAGTGCTTCTGGTAGCCGTGCCTCAGGCGCCGGCCCAGGCCGGGCCGCGGCGCGCGGTCACCGCGGCGCCTGCCGGTGGCGCGGTCGATGGCGACTGTCATGGTTCGACACCTTCTGGAGGATCAAGGGGGTGGGCCTGGGCACAGGCCGGTGGCCGTCGGATCCTTCCCCGTTGTTCAAGGAGAATCCGACGGCCACTCGGGCTTACTTGCTGAAGTCGGGGACCAGCTTGGCGATGGCGAGCCGTGCGTTGCTCAGGCCCTGGTCCAGCGACTCCTTGCCGCCCGCGATCTTGGGCAGCTCGGTGTCGAGCGGGCCCCACAGCGAGCTGTACTCGGGCAGCGCGGGGCGCGGCTGGGCGGCGGACAGGACGCCCTGGTAGCCGGCGATGCCCGGGTCGGCCTTGACCTGTGCGCTGTAGGCGTCGGCACGCGTGGGCAGCGTGGAGTTCTTCTGGGCGATGGTCTCCTGGGACTTCACCGAGGTCATGAAGTTCACGAACTTCAGCGCCGCCTCCTGGTGGGCCTTGTCCGAGCCGGCGTAGACCGAGAGGTTGTGGCCGCCGGTCGGGGCGCCCGCCTTGCCGCTGGAGCCGGCCGGGACGGTGGCGATGCCGAGGTTGGACTTGTCCGTGAAGGCCTTGCCCTTGTAGAAGTTCGTGATCTCCCAGGGGCCCTGGATGATCGCGGCGACCTTGCCGGTCACGAACGCGTCCTGGATGTGGGCGTAGGCGTCGGCGGTGGTGTCGGCCTTGTGCAGGCCCTTTCCGGAGAACAGGCTCAGCCAGGTGCCGTAGGCCTTCTTCGCGGGGGCCGAGTCGACGGTGATCTTCTTGGCGGTGGCGTCGATCGTGTCGGTGCCCTCGCCGTGGAGGAAGGTCTGCGCGTAGTAGGCCTGCGTGGAGCCCCAGTAGCCGTCGGCGCCGGTCTTGTCCTTGACCTTCGCGGCGTCGGACTTCAGCTCGTCCCAGGTGGTGGGCGCCTTGGTGATGCCGGCCTTCTTGAAGAGGTCCTTGTTGTAGACCAGCGCGAGGGTGTCGGTCACCAGGGGCACGCCGTAGGTCTTGCCCTCGTACTGGGCCTGCTTGATCAGGCTGGGCTGGAACTTGCTCTGGTCCGCCAGGGCCTCGGTGCCGTCCAGCGGCAGGAAGTAGCCCTTCTTCGCGAAGGCGGGGGTCCAGCCGACCTCCGAGCGCAGCACGTCGGGGGCGCCCTTGGAGCCGGCGGCCGTGTCGAACTTGTTCTGCGCCTGGTCGAAGGGGACGTTGACGTACTTGACCGTGATGTCCTTGTTGGCGGCCTCGAAGTCCTTGACCAGTGCCTGGTACGTCGGGGCCTCATTGGTGGCGTTGGAGGTGTCCCACCAGGTGATGGTGACCGGGCCGTTGGACTTGCCGCTGCCGCTGTCGCTTCCGCCGCAGGCCGTCGCCGCGAGGGCGACGGACGCCACCAGCGCGGTGGCCGCTATGCCACGCCGCATGAGTTCTCCTTGAGGGTGAAAGCCCGTGGGGGCGAAGGGACGGTCCCGTCCGCCGTCCCTCTGCCGACTTGCCGACTGCGCCGTTGCGGCCGCCGGGCGACGAGAACGTAACAGCGATGTAAGCCTTGCGAAAGACCTTGCAGCAAAAAAGTGAAAGGGCGGACGATGGTTACCTGCGCGTGACCTCGCCGTGAGGGGGCCCCGGCCCGGGTTTCCGGCTGATCGGCGGGGTCTCGGACACTTGTGCAAGACTCTGCAAGCTCTTGCCAGACATCTCCGCCGCGGGGATCATCCCGTTGCGGAACGGACGCCGAACAGATTGACGAGGGAGCGCGATGACGCAGCAACCCGCAGCGGGCCGTTCAACCGCCCGGGCCCGGCGTCCGGTTGGTGGGCAAGCGGAGACACGGCCGGTACAGTCCAATCCCGTGACCACACGGCTCGCCGACATCGCGGCCCAGGCGGGGGTCAGCGAGGCGACGGTCAGCCGTGTCCTGAACGGTAAGCCGGGCGTGGCCGCGACCACCCGCCAGTCCGTGCTGGCCGCGCTCGACGTGCTGGGCTACGAGCGTCCGGTACGGCTGCGCCAGCGCAGCGAGGGCCTGGTGGGCCTGATCACCCCGGAACTGGAGAACCCGATATTCCCGGCCCTCGCCCAGGTCATCGGCCAGGCGCTGACGCGGCAGGGGTACACCCCGGTGCTGGCGACGCAGACACCGGGCGGCTCCACCGAGGACGAGCTGACGGAGATGCTCGTGGACCGGGGGGTCGCCGGCATCATCTATGTCTCCGGGCTGCACGCGGACACCACCGCCGATATGCAGCGCTATGAGCGCCTGCGGGCCCAGGGCGTGCCCTTCGTGCTGGTGGACGGCTTCTCGCCGAAGGTGCAGGCGCCGTTCATCTCTCCCGACGACCGGGCGGCGATGTCCCTGGCGGTCACGCATCTGGTGTCGTTGGGCCATACACGGATCGGTCTGGCCCTCGGGCCCAAGCGGTTCGTCCCGGTGCAGCGGAAGATCGAGGGTTTCGTCCGTACGATGCAGGACCAGCTGGGGCTGTCCGCCGAGGACGTCGAGACCCGGCTGATCCAGCACTCGCTGTACACGCTGGAGGGCGGCCAGGCGGCGGCCTCCGAGCTGATCGAACGGGACTGCACGGCGGTGGTGTGCGCGAGCGACATGATGGCGCTCGGGGCGATACGCGCGGCGCGGCAGCACGGGCTGGAAGTGCCCACGGACATCTCGGTGGTGGGCTTCGACGACTCCCCGCTCATCGCGTTCACGGATCCGCCGCTGACGACGATCCGCAAGCCGGTTCCCGCGATGGGGCAGGCGGCGGTGCGGACGCTGCTGGAGGAGATCGGCGGGACGCCCGCGCCGCACAGTGAGTTCGTGTTCATGCCGGAGCTGGTGGTGCGGGGGTCGACCGCTTCGGCGCCGCGGTGACGGCCGAAGTCGTCCCTGGGTAGGAGTTTCCGGACTTCGCACGCTCCTCCAGGTGGAGAACATGCGACCGGAACCCGTCCAGGGGATGATCGGTGGGAGAACGCTTTTCTGGCAGACTCTGTGCCTATGGGTGACAGGACCGTGACGGCAGTGGAGAGCCGGGGGCAGGTCGCTTCACACCCCGTCATCGATGAAGCGGAGGATCACGCGAGGCAGGGCCTGCTGCGTCGGATCCGTACTCCTCGCCGTCCGCGCTTCTGGTTCGAAATCCTGCTCATCGCGGTGAGTTACTGGACGTACTCGCTGATCCGCAACGCCGTGCCGGAGCAGAAGGCCCAGGCGCTGGCCAACGCGGACTGGCTGTGGCGGCTGGAGCACCACCTGGGGATCGCCGTCGAGGACTCGGTCAACCATGCGCTGAACTCGGCGACATGGCTGATCGTGGGCATGAACTACTACTACGCGACGCTGCACTTCGTGGTGACGCTGGGCGTCCTGGTGTGGCTGTACCACAGCCATCCGGGCCGGTACGCGGCGACGCGGCTCGCCCTGTTCGCCACGACGGCGGTGGCGCTGCTCGGCTACTACTTCTTCCCGCTGGCGCCACCCCGTCTGATGCACGGCGGCCACTTCGTGGACACCGTGGTGGTGCACCACACCTGGGGCTCGATGGCGTCGGGCGACCTCAAACACATGTCGAACCAGTACGCGGCCATGCCGTCGATGCACATCGGCTGGTCCCTGTGGTGCGGCCTGACGGTCTTCGCGCTGTCGAGGGTGCCCTGGGTGCGGGTCCTGGGTCTGGTCTACCCGACGCTGACCCTGATGGTGATCGTCGCCACGGCGAACCACTTCTGGCTGGACGCGGTCGGCGGGACGGTGTGCCTGTCGTTCGGCTTCGCGACGGCGTCGCTGTGGTACGGCGCCCTGCCGTACGCGCTGCCGCGCCGGGTACCGGTGCCGGGCCGGGCCGCGCTGCTGCCCGTCAGGGCGTGAGGCCCGTCCGCCACCGTCGGTGGTGGACGGTCACGAGGCGTAGAACAGGTCCTCGACGACGGTCCGGGCCCTGCGGGTCGTGCGCCGGTAGTCGTCGAGCATGTCGCCCACGTGGCCGGGCCCGTACCCGAGGTAGCGCCCCACCGCGGCGAGCTCCCGGCTCTCGGACGGGAAGGTGTCGCCCGCCCGCCCCCGGACCAGCATCACCGCGTTGCGCACCCGCGAGGCGAGGACCCAGGCCTCGTCCAGGATCTCCGCCTCCTCGGCGGGGATCAGTCCCGCGGCGCACGCGGCGGCGAGGGCGGAGCGGGTGCGGGTGGTGCGCAGGCCCGGTTCCGCCCAGCCGTGCCGCAGCTGCAGCAGCTGGACCGTCCATTCCACGTCCGACAGGCCGCCCCGGCCCAGCTTCGTGTGGAGCGTCTTGTCGGCGCCCCTGGGCAGCCGCTCGGACTCCATGCGGGCCTTCAGGCGCCTGATCTCGCGTACGGCGTCCTCCCCGAGTCCCTCCGCCGGGTAGCGCAGGGGGTCGATCAGCTCGATGAAGCGGCGGCCCAGGTCCTCGTCCCCGGCGACGGGCTCGGCCCGCAGCAGGGCGTGCGACTCCCAGACCAGCGACCAGCGCCGGTAGTACGCCTCGTACGACGTGAGGGTGCGCACGAGCGGTCCGGACTTGCCCTCGGGCCGCAGGTCCGCGTCGATCAGCAGCGGCGGATCGGTGCTGGGGAGCTGGAGCAGCCGCCGCATCTCGGCGACCACCTTGTTCGCGGCCTCGGCTGCCTCCCGTTCGCCGACGCCCTCCAGGGGTTCGTGCACGAACAGTACGTCCGCGTCGGAGCCGTAGCCCAGTTCGTGTCCGCCGAAGCGGCCCATGCCGATGACCGCGAACCTGGTGGGCAGGGTGTCGCCCCAGCCCCCTCGGACCACGGCGCGCAGGGTGCCCGCCAGGGTCGCCGCCGTCAGGTCCGAGACCGCGCCGCCGACCATGTCGATCAGGGCGCCCTGGTCGGGGCGGGCCGGTGCGTCCTCGCTGCCGTAGGAGCCGACGATGTCCGCGGCGGCCGTACGGAACAGCTCGCGCCGGCGCACACCGCGGGCCACCGCGACCGCCTGCTCGGCGTTCTCGGCGCGGCCGACCGCGGCGAGGATCTCCTGCTCCAGTGGGGCACGGCCGCGCGGTTCGAGTCCGCCGCCGTCCCCGTCGCCGAGGAGGGCCACCGCCTCGGGGGCGCGCATCAGCAGGTCGGGGGCGAGCCGGCCCGCGGACAGCACGCGGGCGAGGTTCTCGGCGGCGGCGCCCTCGTCCCTCAGCAGCCGCAGGTACCACGGGGTCTTGCCGAGTGCGTCCGACACCTTGCGGAAGTTGAGCAGGCCCGCGTCCGGGTTCGCGGAGTCGGCGAACCAGCCGAGCAGTACGGGCAGCAGGGTGCGCTGGATGGCGGCCTTGCGGGTGACCCCGGAGGCCAGCGCCTCCAGGTGGCGCAGCGCGGACGCCGGGTCGGCGTAGCCGAGCGCCACGAGGCGTTCCCGGGCCGCGTCGGGGCTCAGCCGGGCCTCGCCGGGAGCCAGTTGGGCGACGGCGTCCAGCAGCGGGCGGTAGAAGAGCTTCTCGTGCAGCCGGCGTACGACGCCCGTGTGCCGTTTCCACTCGCGCCGGAGCTCGCCGACGGGGTCGGTGCGCAGTCCCAGGGAGCGTCCGAGGCGCCGCAGGTCGGCGTCCTCCTCGGGGACGAGGTGGGTGCGGCGCAGCCGGTAGAGCTGGAGGCGGTGCTCCATGGAGCGCAGGAAGCGGTAGGCCTCGTCCAGCTGTACGGCGTCGGCGCGCCCGACGTAGCCACCGGCCGCGAGCGCCTTGAGCGCGTCCAGTGTGGTGCCGCTGCGCAGCGAGGTGTCGGACCGGCCGTGCACCAACTGCAGGAGCTGGACGGCGAATTCGACGTCCCTGAGGCCTCCCGGCCCGAGCTTCAGTTCGCGCTCGACCTCTCCGACGGGGATGTTGGCGACGACCCGGCGGCGCATCTTCTGCACGTCGGCGACGAAGTTCTCGCGCTCGGCGGCCTGCCAGACGAGGGGGGCGAGGGTGGCGACGTACTCCTCGCCGAGTTCGAGGTCGCCGGCCACCGGGCGCGCCTTGAGCAGGGCCTGGAACTCCCAGGTCTTGGCCCAGCGCTGGTAGTACGCGAGGTGGCTGCTGAGGGTGCGCACGAGCGGGCCGTTCCTGCCCTCGGGACGCAGATTGGCGTCGACGGGCCAGATGGAGCCCTCGACGGTCGTCTCGGAGCAGATCCGCATCATGTGGGAGGCGAGCCGGGTCGCGGCCTGCAGGGCCTTGCGCTCGTCCGCGTCGCCCGCGGGCTCGCCGACGAAGATGACGTCCACGTCGGAGACGTAGTTCAGCTCGTGGCCGCCGCACTTGCCCATCGCGATCACCGCGAGCCGGCAGAGAGCGGCGTCGTCCGGGGCCGCGGCGCGGGCGATGGCGAGGGCCGCGCGCAGAGTGGCGGTGGCGAGGTCGGCCAGCTCGGCGGCGGTCTGGGCGACGTCGATGGTGCCGCACACGTCGCGCGCGGCGATGGACAGCAGACAGCGGCGGTAGGCGACGCGCAGGGAGACGGGGTCGGTGGCCTCCGCCAGCTGTCGTTCGAACTCCTGTACACCGGGGTGGAGGTCGTGGGGCTCGTAGGTGACCAGGGCGTGCCAGTCACCGGGGTGGCGGGCGAGGTGGTCGGCGAGCGCGGCGGAGGCACCGAGGACGCCGAGCAGCCGGTCCCGCAGGGGCTTGGCCGAGACCAGCGTGTCGAGCAGCTCGCGGCGGGCGGTGGGGGCGGGCTGCGCCTCCACCAGCCGGACGAGACCGTGCAGCGCCAGATCGGGGTCGGCGGTCGCGCCCAGGGCGTCGAGCAGGACGGGATCGGACCTTATCGGCGCCAGCTCGACGCTCTCCAGGAGCCGCTCGGCGGCGGAGGGGTCGGTGAAGCCGTGCCGCAGCAGTCGCGTGAAGGTACTGCTCCTGCGCCCCGGGGGCACGGTCATCCCTCGGCCTCCTGACCATCGATCAAGGTCCTGCGACTTTGAGCCTAACGGCAGTCCCCGCCAAGAGCGCCGGCGCGGTGCCGCGCGATGTGCCTCCGGCACGTGGGGCGGTGTGCGTCCGGGGTGTGGTGCGGTGTGCCTCCGGCCTACGGTGCGGTGAGCGGGGCGCTCGGCCTGTGGTGCGGTGTGCGTCCGGCATGTGGGGCGGTGCGCCTCCGGCCTACGGTGCGGTGAGCGTCCGGCATGTGGGGCGGTGTGCGTCCGGCCTACGGTGCGGTGAGCGTCGTGCTCGGCCTACGGTGCGGTGAGCCTCCGGCACGTGGTGCGGTGTGCCTCCGGCATGTGGGGCGGTGTGCGTCCGGCATGTGGGGCGGTGCGCCTCCGGCCTACGGTGCGGTGAGCGTCGCGCTCGGCCTACGGCGCGGTGTGCCTCCGGGATACCGCGCGGCACGGGACCGGCCTGCCTCGCGGCAGGCGACCGGCACACCTACCGGCACACGACCGGCATGCCGTGCGCCGCATGTCCGGCGTGCCAAGCGTGACCGGCCTGCCGTGCGGGCCACCGCCGAGGCCGTCCCGGTGCCACCAGGGCCGCCCAGCCGCGGTAGGGCCAGGTGCTCGTCCGGCAGCCGGAGCGTCGCCTCCGCCGCGCAGGCCACCCCCGGAGGTCGCGTCCCGGCTCACCGAGGGTCGGCGGCCGCCGTACCGGTCCTCCCACGCCGCGCAGGCCGAGAGCGCGCCGCACCCGGTGGCCCGCACGACGCGCCGAAGGGCCGCCGCCCCGCCGTCCGTTCCCGCGCGCGGACCGGTCCCCCGTCCGGGAGCACACCGCACCCCTCGGCCCCCACAAGGCACCGATCCCCCCGCCGCCGTCAGCTCCCCGCCCCGGGCGGCGGTGCGACAGCGCGCCGTACCCGGTGGGGCAGGTGCTCCTCCAGCAGCCGCAGCATCGCCTCCGCCGCGCGGACCGCCGCGTCGCCGCAGCAGTTGTTGAAGAGCACATGCACCTGGTCGGTCCGCTCGGCCAGGTCGCGCAGGCGCGGCACCCACTCCGCCAGCTCCCGGTCGGCGTACACATGGCGGAAGCGGTCCTCCTTGGACCCCGTGCCCCAGTCCCGGCTGCGCCCGTGGAGGCGGACGACGGCGAGGCGCCGCGCGGTCACAGGCGTGACGGGCGGCACCGAGGCGGGCAGGTGCTGCGCCGTGTCCACGGCCACGGCGGCGGCGTCCAGGTCCGCCAGAAGCGCCGCGGTGGTGGTCTCGTGGCCGCCCTGCCACCAGCCCGGGTGCCGGAACTCCACGGCGAGCGGCCAGCCTCGGGCGCGTTCGCGGCAGCGGCGGACGAACGCCTCGGACCGCCGGCCGGGAGCGAGCGACGGCGGGAACTGGAACAGCACCGTTCCCAGCCGTCCCGCCCGCCTCATCGGCTCCAGCGCCTCGGCGAAGCGCACCCATAACTCGTCGAGCAGCCGCGGATCGCCGTCGTCGGGGTGCGCGGTCCGGGGACGGGAGCAGGCCGGCCGCAGATCGGGGGGGAGCGCGGCCGACCGCGTCGGATGCCCCGTCAGCAGCGAGAACGCCTTGACGTCGAACACGAAGCCCTCCGGGGTGCGCTCCACCCACAGCCGGCTGTTGCGCGGGCTGGGCAGCGCGTAGTAGGTGGAGTCCGCCTCGACCACGGGAAACCGCTCGGCGTAGAACCTGAGCCGCCCTTCGGCATCCCGCCTGCCGGGCGGGTACCACCCGCCGGCCACCAGCGCCCGGTCCGTCCAGGAACACGTCCCCACGAGGATCTCACCCATGCGCCGCGGATACCCCGGGCGCAGTAGTTCACCGACTCTTCATCCCCCCGGTTGGACCGCGTGGCGCGGGGGAATCTTGGCGTGTGCATGCTCTGTCCGCACCGCCACCCCGTACCCCTCCCCCCACCGGAGGTTGATGTGTCCGGCAGTTCCCTGTACCGCCGCACCCGCACCGCCGTGGCGTCCGCGACGGCCCTCGCCGCCGCGGCGTTCGGGCTGTGGACCGGCCTCGGCGGCGAGTCCGCGCACGCCGCGGGCAGCGTCCCGGCCCCGGACCACGTGGTCGTCGTGGTCTTCGAGAACCACGCGTACAGCCAGGTGATCGGCTCCTCCAGCGCCCCGTACATCAACTCGCTCAAGTCCGGCGGCGCCAACCTCACCCAGTCGTACGCCGAGACCCACCCCAGCCAGCCCAACTACTTCGCGCTGTTCTCCGGCTCCACCCAGGGCATCACGGACGACAGTTGCTACACGCCCGGCTTCTCCTCCGCCCCGAACCTGGCCTCCGAGCTGATCGCCGCGGGCCGGACCTGGGCGAGCTACAACGAGTCGCTGCCCAGCCAGGGCTCGACCACCTGCAGCAGCGGCAACTATGCCCGAAAGCACAACCCCTGGTTCGGCTTCAGCAACGTGCCGACATCGACCGCGAAGACCTTCGCGCAGTTCCCGACGGACTACTCGACGCTGCCGCAACTGTCCTTCGTGGTCCCCAACCTGTGCAGCGACATGCACGACTGCTCGGTGTCGACCGGTGACACCTGGCTGAAGAACAACCTGGGCGCGTACGCCACCTGGGCCAAGACGCACAACAGCCTGCTCGTCGTCACCTTCGACGAGGACAATCGGCTCAGCGGCAACCGCATCCCGACGGTGCTGTACGGCCAGCCGGTGACGGCCGGGTCCAGCAGCTCCACCACCTACAACCACTACGACCTGCTGCGCACCCTGGAGGACACCCAGGGCCTGTCGACGCACGCGGGCAACGCGGCCTCCGCCCAGGACATCACCGGCATCTGGGCTTCCTGAGATGTACGTCGCGGACAGCCGCGCCGGCTCCCCCAAGCTCTCGACTCCGCTCGAGCAGGGGGGACCGCCATCGGCGCCGGCGTCCGCGGACGGCGCCGTCCGGGCCCGTACCGGGCGGCGCCTTCCCGCGGTCGCACCGACGGTCCTCGCACTCGGCGCGGTCAGCCTGGTCACCGACGTCTCCTCCGAGATGGTCACGGCGGTGCTCCCGCTGTACCTGGTGGCGGGCCTCGGCCTCTCCCCGCTCGGCTTCGGGCTCCTGGACGGCATCTACAACGGCTTCTCCGCGCTCGTACGGCTGGCGGGTGGCCATCTGGCCGACCGGGGCGGCGGGCGCCACAAGTGGGTGGCCGGGGTCGGCTACGGCCTCTCGGCGCTCTGCAAGCCGCTGCTGCTGGTGGCGCACACGCTCACGCCCATCGGCCTGATCCTGGCCGCCGACCGCACCGGCAAGGGCCTGCGCACGGCTCCCCGGGACGCGCTCATCTCCCTGTCCAGTACGACGGAGACCCGTGGCCGCGCGTTCGGCGTGCACCGTGCGATGGACACGGCGGGCGCCCTGCTCGGCCCGCTGGTGGCGTTCCTGATCCTGCGGGCGACCATGGACGGCTACGACGCGGTGTTCACGGTGAGCTTCTGCGTGGCCGTGGCGGGCGTGCTGGTCCTGGTGCTGTTCGTGCCGGGCGGCGGCCACGCCCCCGAAGCCGGTGACGGCGCCCGGCCGACGCTGCGCGCCGCCCTCGCCCTGCTGCGCCGCCGCGATCTGCGCCGCATCACGCTCTGCGCGCTGCTGCTGGGCCTCGCGACGGTCAGCGACTCGTTCGTCTATCTGCTGCTGCAACGGCGCCTGGGCGTCCCGGACCGCTGGTTCGCGCTGCTGCCGCTGGGCACGGCGGCCGCGTTCCTGCTGCTGGCGGTGCCGCTGGGGCGGCTCGCCGACCGGGTGGGCCGCTGGCGGATCTTCCTCGCGGGCCATGGCGCGCTCCTGCTGGCGTACGTCCTCCTGCTGACCTCCTGGCACTCGACGGCGCTGCCGTACGCCGTGCTCGCACTGCACGGCGGCTTCTACGCCGCGACCGACGGCGTGCTGATGGCGGCGGCGTCGGACGGCGTCCCACCCGAGCTGCGCTCCTCCGGTCTCGCCCTGGTGCAGACGGGCCAGGCGCTGGCCCGGTTCGCCTGCTCGCTCGGGTTCGGAGCGGCCTGGACGGTGTGGGGCGACCGTACGGCGCTCATGGCGTCGACGGCGGCGCTGGCGGTGTGCGCGGCCTTCTCCCTGACGCTCCGGCCGAACAGCACGACGGCTTCCCGCCCGAAAGGCACGGCATGACGGTACGCACCCGCATCCTGGTCCTGCTCTCGGCGCTCGTGGTGCTGGCGGGGGTCGCCACGGCCTCGGTGCTGCACGCCTCGGCCCGGGCGGAGCGCAGGGACCAGCCCCAGGCGGGCGGCCCGCGGGTCACCTCCGGCAGGGTCACACTGACGGGGGCCGGCCGGATGGTGTTCCGCACCATGGCGTGGGGCCCGCACCGCGACGAACTGGCGTCCGTCCCGGCGGCGGACCCGTCGGGCCCCCGCACCGCCTCGGGCGTCAAGTGCCTGCGCTTCTACGCCGCTTCGGGCACCGGGGTATGCCTCCAGGCGGTCCACGGCCCGGTCTCGGACACCTACCGCGCGGTGATCCTGGACGCGTCCCTGCGCGCGAGGGCGCACTACGACGTCCCCGGCATCCCGTCCCGCGCCCGGGTCTCCCCCAGCGGTCACTACGCCGCGTGGACGGCCTTCGTGGGCGGGGACTCGTACGCGGGGACGAACTTCTCGACGCGCACGGCGGTCGTGGACATCCGGACGGGCGAGCTGACCCCGTCCCTGGAGGCGTACCGGATCGTCAAGGACGGCCGGACGTACCGGGCGGCGGACACGAACTTCTGGGGCGTGACCTTCGCGCCGGACGACCGCACGTTCTACGCGACGCTCGGCACCCACGGGACGACGTACCTGATCCGGGGCGACCTGCGCGCCCGCACGGTCACCACGCTCCACCCGAACGTCGAGTGCCCCTCCCTGTCCCCGGACGGCACGCGCGTCGCGTTCAAGAAGCGGGTGACGGGCCTTCCGAAGGACGCCCCCTGGCACCTGTACGTCCTGGACCTGCGCACCATGCGCGAGTCACCGCTGCCGGAGCCCCGCAGCGTCGACGACCAGGCGGTGTGGCGCGACGACGGCACGCTGGTCTACGCCCTGCCGGGCGACTACGGGGCGGACCTGTACGAACTGCCCGCCGACGGCACGGGAAAGCCGCGGCGCATCAGCACCGCGGCGGTCTCTCCCGCGTACGTCCACTAGAACGCCGCCGGAACGCCGCCCGGTGCGGTACGGGAGCGACACTGGAAGTGTGCGGACTCGGGCAGACCTTCGGGCCGGAGCAGCGAGCCGGAGACCATACCGCTCGGTGAAGGTCGAGGCCGAACTGGACGAGCCGCTGTCGCGCTGGCTGTGGCTCGTGAAGTCCGTCCTGCTCCTGCCCCACCATCTGATGCTGACGGCGCTGGGGATCCTGTTCGCCGCGAACAGCATGATCGCCTTCTTCGCGATCCTGTTCACCGGGCGCTACCCGCGAAGGCTCTTCGACTTCAACACAGGCGCGCTGCGCTGGGCGTGGCGAGTGGCCTTCTACTTCTGCGCGGCGCTCGGCACCGACCGGTATCCCCCGTTCAGCACGGAGGCCGAGCCCTGGTACCCGGCACGTCTGGAGATCGCCTACCCCGAACGGCTCTCGCGCGGCCTGGTGCTGGTGAAGTCGTGGCTCCTGCTCCTGCCGCACTACCTCATCATGGGGACCTCCCCGCTGATCTTCTACCTGGCCCAGTGGTGGGGCGGCCTGATCGGTCTGCTGGTGGTGATCGCCTCCACTGCCGCACTCCTCTCCGGGCCGGGGGCCGCCCTGCTGATCCGGGGCCGCTACCCCCAAGGCCTGTTCGACACGGTCATCGGCTTCGACCGCTGGATGCTGCGCGTGGCGGTGTACGCGGCGCTGATGACGGACGAGTATCCACCCCTGCGAATCGACCGCGGCGGCACCGAGCCCACCGGCCCCTGAGACCCACGACTAAGGGCCGACGGTCCGCGACCGTCGGCCCCACGTGTCGAATCAGCGGGAGGGCCGCCCTGACCTGCGGCTACAGCACCGGCAGGTTCTTGCGCAGCTCGAACGCGGTGACCTCCGAGCGGTACTCGTGCCACTCGGCCCGCTTGTTGCGCAGGAAGAAGTCGAAGACGTGTTCGCCCAGCGTCTCGGCGATCAGGTCGCTGCGTTCCATCAGCGTGAGGGCCTCGCCCAGGTTCTGCGGCAGCGGCTCGATGCCCATCGCCCGGCGCTCGGCGTCCGTCAGGGCCCACACGTCGTCCTCGGCGCCCGGCGGGAGCTCGTAGCCCTCCTGGATGCCCTTCAGGCCGGCGGCCAGCAGGACCGCGTAGGCCAGGTACGGGTTCGCGCCCGCGTCGAGCGAGCGGACCTCGACACGCGCCGAGCCCGTCTTGCCCGGCTTGTACATCGGGACACGGACGAGGGCGGAGCGGTTGTTGTGGCCCCAGCAGATGTACGACGGCGCCTCGCCGCCCGCGCCCGCGGTGCGCTCGGAGCCGCCCCAGATGCGCTTGTAGGAGTTCACCCACTGGTTGGTGACCGCCGAGGTCTCCGCCGCGTGCTTCAGCAGACCGGCGATGAAGGAGCGGCCGACCTTCGAGAGCTGGTACTCCGCGCCCGACTCGTAGAACGCGTTCCGGTCGCCCTCGAACAGGGACAGGTGCGTGTGCATCCCGCTGCCGGGGTGCTCCGAGAAAGGCTTGGGCATGAAGGTCGCCTGCACGCCCTGCTCCAGCGCCACCTGCTTCATGACCAGGCGGAAGGTCATGATGTTGTCGGCGGTGGACAGGGCGTCCGCGTAGCGCAGGTCGATCTCCTGCTGGCCCGGGGCGCCCTCGTGGTGGGAGAACTCGACCGAGATGCCCATCGACTCCAGCATCGTGATCGCCTGGCGGCGGAAGTCCATGCCGACGTTCTGCGGGGTGTGGTCGAAGTAGCCGGAGTTGTCGGCCGGGGTCGGGCGGGTGCCGTCGAGGGGCCTGTCCTTCAGCAGGAAGAACTCGATCTCCGGGTGGGTGTAGAAGGTGAAGCCCAGGTCGGAAGTGCGGGCGAGGGCGCGCTTGAGCACGTACCGCGGGTCCGCGAAGGACGGGGAGCCGTCGGGCATGAGGATGTCGCAGAACATGCGGGCCGTGCCCGGGGCCTCGGCGCGCCACGGCAGGACCTGGAACGTCGACGGGTCCGGCTTGGCGATCATGTCGGACTCGTAGACCCGCGCGAAGCCCTCGATGGCGGAGCCGTCGAAGCCGATGCCCTCGTCGAAGGCCTGTTCAAGCTCGGCGGGGGCCACGGCAACGGACTTCAGGAAGCCCAGCACGTCCGTGAACCACAGGCGTACGAACCGGATGTCGCGCTCCTCCAACGTACGGAGCACGAACTCCTGCTGCTTGTCCATCTTCGGCTTCCCCATCCTTGCTGGTCAGGCCGCCTGTCTCTCGTAACACGGGAGGCGGTCGGGCACCTGAGCATCCCACCACAACACCATTTCATGCGCGTTGCGGACCTTGATCGGCCGACCGACCGCGGACTGAACGCCCCGCGTACGGCAGGTGTCCTGCTCTGCCGCCCATCTTGCCTGTTCGTCGGCCCATGTGTAATGGCAGACCCCGACCGGTTCGCGCCGGGTCGCCTAGCTCCGGCCGGCCGCCCGCGGCTGGGCCGCCGGGGATTCCGGGAGATGCGTTCCGGACGCACCCCTCCATATTTCCCTTGAGCCACCCATGCTGCACGTTCGGGCATGGCGGTGGCCATGCGGTTGCTTCCGTCCCACTACGATCAGCGGACCCGATTGCCCCTCCCCCGAAGGACTCGCCATGGGTTCCGCCAAGAACACCGGCTCCGCCGAGCGCAAGGCGCGTATAGAGGAGCTGCGACGTGCCGAGCGCGCGCGGGAGCACCGCAACCGGATCCTGACGATCGCGGGCGCCGTGGTCGTGGTCGCCGGTCTCGTCGTCGGCGGGGTGGTCCTCGTCGACTCGCAGTCGGGCAGCAAGGCCACGGCGGCCAGCGACGCGAAGGGCGCGGGCCACTTCGTCACGGGTGCGGACGGCGTGCGGACATGGCAGGGCACGCTGGGCCGCACCCACACCACCAAGACCGTGAAGTACCCCATGGAGCCTCCGGTGGGCGGCGACCACAACCCGGTGTGGCAGAACTGCAACGGCGACGTCTACACCAAGCCGGTCGACAACATGAACGCCGTGCACTCGCTGGAGCACGGCGCGGTCTGGGTGACGTACAACGGCAAGGCGTCCAAGGCCGACGTGGACGCGCTCGCCGCCAAGGTCAGGAAGACCCCGTACACGCTGATGAGCCCCGTCGAGGACCAGAAGGACCCGATCATGCTCAGCGCCTGGGCCCACCAGCGCACGGTGAAGAGCGCGAGCGACCCGAACGTCGACACGTTCCTCTCGCGCTTCGTCCAGGGCTCCCAGACGCCCGAGCAGGGGGCCGCCTGCACCGGCGGGCTGGGCCGGTGAGGCACATCGGCTGGATCGCTGGGGCCGCGGCGTCGGCACTCGTCGCGGCCGGGGCGATCACCTACGCCGCCGCCGAGGGCAGCGGGTCCGTGGTCCGGACGCCCGCGGCCGCCTCCGCGGACGCTGGCTTCGCCCGGGACATGGCGGTGCACCACCAGCAGGCCGTGGAGATGTCGTACATCGTGCGCGACCGCACGCGGAACGAGGAGGTGCGCCGACTCGCCTACGACATCGCGCAGACGCAGGCCAACCAGCGCGGCATGCTGCTGGGCTGGCTCGATCTGTGGGGGCTGCCGAAGGTGTCCGCGGATCCGCCGATGACCTGGATGGGCATGGGCGACATGGCTTCCGGCAGGGACGGCGCGCTGATGCCGGGCATGGCGACCAACACCGAGTTGAAGAAGCTGAACACCCTTCAGGGCAAGCAGGCCGAGATCTTCTATCTGCAGCTGATGACCGACCATCACAAGGGCGGCATCCACATGGCCGAAGGCTGTGTCGCCACATGCACGGTGGGCGCGGAGAAGAAGCTCGCGCAGGGCATGGTCGACGCACAGCGGTCGGAGATCGAGCTGATGACCACCATGCTCAAGGAGCGGGGCGCCACGCCGCGCGCCTAAGGGGTCCTTGGGCGGGTGCGGGGTCAGACGGCCGACGCCGCAAGGCCCCGGCACCGATCGCAATCGTGCCGCAACACTTGAAGCCCCACTGAAACCACCCCAAATGCCACGCAACCGCGGCCACTTGGGGTTTCCTTGGCCCATTCATTCCCCTGGCATGAACAGTTCATCGAAAGAGTGGCCCCCATCGCGTGATCCATTCACCGCGCCTTCACCGCGCGGTTCTACGCGGATCACGCATACCGACCACTCCATGCGTCGAACCGCATAGCAGGGGGTTCTATGAGATCCAACCGCGCCAAGGCGCGCGCCGGAGTGAGCCTGGCAGCAACACTGCCCATGCTCGCCGGCGCTCTGGCGCTCGGCACACCCGCGGCACACGCCGCGGACAGCCCCGGCCGGCACACCCTCGCGGGCACCAAGCCCGCGTGGGCGACGGCCAAGGCGGACAAGGGGGCAACCGCCAACAGCTCCCAGGTCTCCGCCCGGGTCTACTTCGCCGGCCGCGACGCCGCCGCCCTCGCCGCGTACGCGAAGGCGGTCTCCGACCCGTCCTCGCCCTCGTACGGCAAGTACCTGAGCGCCAAGCAGGCGCAGGCGCGCTTCGGCGCGACCAAGGCCCAGGTGGCCGCTGTCACCTCCTGGCTGAAGTCGGCGGGCCTGAAGGTCACCGGCGTCACCCAGCACTACGTCGCCGTCACCGGTGACGTGGCCGCCGCCGAGAAGGCCTTCGGCACCCAGCTGCACAACTTCGCCAAGGGCTCCAAGACGTACCGTGCGCCGCAGCAGACGGCGTCGGTGCCGGACAGCCTGAAGGGTGCCGTCCTGACCGTCACGGGCCTGGACAACGCGCCGCACAAGGCGAGCCACGACGACACGCTGCCGCCACCGTCGGCCGTGTTCCACAACTCCGGGCCGTTCTCCTCGTACTACGGCTCGAACATCGCGACGACGCTGCCGAACGCGTACGGCAAGAAGATCCCGTACGCCGTCGAGGGCTACACCGGCAAGCAGCTGCGCGCCGCCTACGGCGCGGGCAAGTACACCGGCAAGGGCGTCCGGGTCGCCATCACCGACGCGTACGCCTCGCCGACGATCGCCTTCGATTCGGCCACCTACGCGAAGAAGCACGGCGACGCGGCCTGGAAGACCAGCCAGCTGCGCCAGGTGCTGCCCGACGCCTACACCAAGACCACCGAGTGCGGTGCGGCCGGCTGGTACGGCGAGGAGACTCTCGACGTCCAGGCCGTGCACGCGGTCGCGCCCGACGCGCAGGTCACGTACGTGGGCGCCGCCTCCTGCTTCGACAACGACCTGCTCGACTCGCTCAGCAAGGTCGTCGACAACCACCTGGCCGACATCGTCTCCAACTCGTGGGGCGACATCGAGGCCAACCAGACGCCGGACCTCGCGGCCGCCTACGACCAGGTCTTCCAGTTCGGCGCGGTCGAGGGCATCGGCTTCTACTTCTCCTCCGGCGACAACGGTGACGAGGTCGCCAACACCAAGACGAAGCAGGTCGACACCCCGGCCAACTCGGCGTGGGTGACCGCCGTCGGCGGCACCTCGCTGGCCGTCGGCCAGGGCGACAAGTACCTGTGGGAGACCGGCTGGGGCACCCAGAAGGCTCTGCTGTCGTCCGACGGCAAGAGCTGGGTGAACTTCCCCGGCGCGTTCACCTCGGGTGCGGGCGGCGGCACCAGCAGGACCGTGGCGCAGCCCTTCTACCAGAAGGGTGTCGTCCCGGACTCGCTCGCCAAGGCCAACGGCGCCACGGGCAACCGTGTCGTCCCGGACATCGCGGCGATCGCCGACCCGAACACCGGCTTCAAGGTCGGCCAGACGCAGACCTTCCCGGACGGGTCGCAGCAGTACAGCGAGTACCGGATCGGCGGCACCTCGCTCGCCGCGCCGGTCATCGCGGCGGTCCAGGCCCTGGCTCAGGAGGCCGCCGGCGGCCAGGCGCTCGGCTTCGCCAACCCGGCGATCTACGCCAAGTACGGCTCGAAGGCGTACCACGACGTCACGGACACCCCCACGGGCTCCGAACTCGCCGTGGCCCGCGTCGACTTCGTCAACGGCCTGGACGCCTCCGGTGGTCTGGCCACCTCGGTCCGCAGCCTCGGCAAGGACAGCTCGCTGAAGGCCGTCAAGGGCTACGACGACGTGACCGGCGTGGGCACGCCCGCGAACGGCTACGTCGAGTCCTACCGCCGCCACTGAGCCATGGCTCAGCGCGGTTGACCGCGTCGCGCCCGTCCCTCGTCACGAGGGGCGGGCGCGCGTGTGTGTCAGGCCGTGCCCAGTTCCAGTACGGCGTCGGCGATGTCCTTGGGCCGGTCCATCATGACCATGTGGCCGGAGGGCTCGGCCACCCGGAAGGCGCCGCCGAGATGGGCGGCCAGCGCCCGCTGGCGGTCGAGCCAGCGCGTGGCACCCGCGGCGAGCACGGTGACGGGGACGTCCGGGAGCGGCAACTCCCGGCGCAGCGCGGCGAGTTCGATGGCCTCATCTATGTAGGTGGCGTTCTCGGCGAGGATGGCGTGCAGCGCGCGACGCGTGGAGTAGGTGCTGCGGACGAGGTCGTACGGGGCCGGGTCACCGCCCGAGGCCCGGGAGGCGCGGACGACGGCGCGGCGCAGGAGGGGAAGCAGGGCGCGCGGCACACCGGCGGCGCCGAGCAGCGTGACCCACGCGCGCGTGGCGGTCTGCCGGGCCGGTCCCGCCCCGAGGGGACGCGGATCCTCCTCGACGCTGGAGTCGACGAGCACCACTCCGGCCGTCCGCTCGGGGTGCAGCCGGGCGAACGCCTCGGCATGGAAACCGGCGAGGGAGTGCCCGACCACGGTCGCGGGCCGGTCGAGCCCGAGCGCGTCCAGGACCTGCCCGATCCGCCGGGCCTCGGAGCGGAGCGTGGGCCAGGAGCGGGCGGGTGCGCTCAGCCCGAGCCCCGGCCGGTCGAACCGCACCACGGTCCGCCATGGCGCGAGCAGCGGCACGACGCGGTCCCAGTCGAACCAGCACATCCCGAGCCCGGGGCTCAGGACGCACAGCGGCCCGGCGCCGTCGACGCGTACGTGGTGCGGGACACCGTCGATGCGCACGTACTGTGGCGCGCCGGAGCCGTGCGGCAACCGGGGAGCGCTGTCGACGCCGTTCTGGATCATGCCCCGCTCTCCCACCCTGCCGGGTGCCGACGGCGAACGCCGTGCGCACGTGAGGGAGAGGGTACGCGAGGGGCTCCGCCCACGTGGGGTGCCCCACACCCCCATTGTGTCGCTCTGACGATTACTGGCGTCTAGACTGGGCGCGTGCCTCAACTACGCCTCGCCCTGAATCAGATCGACTCGACCGTCGGTGATCTCGCCGGAAACGCCGAGGCGATCGTCCGTTGGACCCGGCACTCCGCCGAGCAGGGAGCGCATCTGGTGGCGTTCCCGGAGATGGCGCTGACCGGGTATCCCGTCGAGGACCTGGCCCTGCGGTCCTCCTTCGTCGAGGCCTCGCGCGCGGCCCTGAGGGACCTCGCCGCGCGCCTCGCCGACGAGGGCCTCGGGGAGCTGCCGGTGATCGTCGGCTATCTCGACCGCTCCGAGACCGCCCAGCCGAAGTACGGCCAGCCGGCCGGCGCCCCGCAGAACGCGGCGGCGGTGCTGCGCCGCGGCGAGGTCGCGCTCACCTTCGCCAAGCACCACCTGCCCAACTACGGCGTCTTCGACGAGTTCCGCTACTTCGTGCCCGGCGACACGCTGCCGGTCGTGCGGCTGCACGGGGTGGACATCGCGCTCGCCATCTGCGAGGACCTGTGGCAGGACGGGGGCCGCGTGCCGGCAGCGCGCACCGCGAAGGCCGGACTGCTGGTGTCGATCAACGCCTCGCCGTACGAGCGCGAGAAGGACGACACGCGCCTTGACCTGGTGCGCAAGCGGGCGCAGGAGGCCGGCTGCACCACCGCCTACGTCGCCATGACGGGCGGACAGGACGAGCTGGTGTTCGACGGGGACTCGATCGTCGTCGATCGGGACGGCGAAGTGATCGCGCGTGCGCCGCAGTTCGCGGAGGGGTGCGTGGTCCTGGACCTCGATCTGCCGGCGGCGGAGGCCGACGCGCCGGGCGGCGTGGTGGACGACGGCCTGCGGATCGACCGGCTGGTGCTGTCCGAGGAGCCGCTGCCGCTGTACGAGCCCCAGCTGACGGGTGGGTACGCGCAGCGCCTTCAGGACGCCGAGGAGGTCTACTCGGCGCTGGTCGTGGGCCTGCGGGCGTACGTGACCAAGAACGGCTTCAGGTCGGTCCTCATCGGGCTGTCCGGCGGGATCGACTCCGCGCTGGTCGCGGCGATCGCGTGCGACGCGGTGGGGGCGGAGAACGTGTACGGCGTCTCGATGCCGTCCAAGTACTCCTCCGGGCACTCGAAGGACGACGCGGCGGAGCTGGCGCGGCGGACGGGCCTGCACTTCCGTACGGTCTCGATCGCCCCGATGTTCGACGCGTATATGAGCGCCCTCGGTCTGACGGGTCTGGCGGAGGAGAACCTCCAGTCCCGGCTGCGCGGCACGCTGCTGATGGCGATCTCCAACCAGGAGGGCCACATCGTGCTGGCGCCCGGCAACAAGTCGGAGCTGGCGGTGGGCTATTCGACGCTGTACGGCGACTCGGTGGGCGCGTACGGTCCGATCAAGGACGTGTACAAGACGTTGGTGTTCCAGCTGGCGCGGTGGCGCAACCGTGCCGCCGAGGAGCGCGGCCAGACGCCCCCGATCCCCGAGAACTCGATCTCCAAGCCGCCGAGCGCGGAGCTGCGTCCGGGCCAGGTCGACACGGACTCGCTGCCCGACTACCCGGTGCTGGACGCGATCCTGGACCTGTACGTGGACCGGGACCAGGGCGCCGACGCGATCGTGGCGGCGGGCTTCGACCGCGATCTGGTGGTGAAGACGCTGCGGATGGTGGACGCGGCGGAGTACAAGCGCCGCCAGTACCCGCCGGGCACGAAGATCTCGGCGAAGGGGTTCGGCAAGGACCGCCGCCTGCCGATCACCAACCGCTGGCGCGAACACGCGTAGCGCCCCACCGGGGGACCACCGCACGGAGTAGAGGGACAGGGGACCAGGGACCAGCCCCGGCCCCCCGGTTCAGCCGCGTACGCTCTCCGCGTGTTCCGGGACGTGTTGCGCCACCAGGCGCTCCCGTCCGGTCGGCGGAGTCACCCGGCGGCGGTCCACCGCGTATGCCGCGGTCGCCACTGCCAGCCCCAGCACCGCCAGGCCCGCGCCCGCGAGGGCCGGAGACGTGACGCCGAAGCCCGCGGCGAGCGCGAGGCCGCCGATCCAGGCTCCGCCCGCGTTCGCCAGGTTGAAGGCAGCCTGGTTCGCCGAGGACGCGAGCGAGGGCGCCGCCGACGCCTTCTCCATGACCATCAGCTGCAGCGGGGAACCGGTGATGAACGCGGCCGTGCCCAGCAACGTCACCGCCAGGGCCGCGCTCCACTCGGCGCCCATGAGCAGCGGGAACAGCGCCAGCACGACCACGAGCGAGGTCAGTCCGCCGAACAGCGTGCCGCGCAGGGAGTGGTCCGCCAGGCGGCCGCCGACCAGGTTGCCGATCGTGGCGCCCACACCGAACAGGGCCAGCAGCAGGGTGACGCTCGCGTCGGCGTACCCCGCCGCGTCCGTCAGCATCGGGGTCACATAGCTGTACGCCGAGAACAGCGCGCCGAAGCCCGCCACCGTCGTGCCCAGCGCCAGCCAGACCGGCAGCGAGCGCAGGGCCACCAGCTCACCCTTCAGGCCGCCGGCCTGGGCGTGGGTGTGGTCGTGCGGGATCAGCAGGAACAGGGACGCGATCGCGGCGACACCGATCACGCTGACGCCGAGGAACGTCGCCCGCCAGCCCAGGTGCTGCCCCATCAGCGTGGCCACCGGCACGCCCGCGATGTTCGCGACCGTCAGGCCCATGAACATCAGCGAGACCGACCGGGCCCTGCGCTCGGGAGCGACGAGGCTGGTGGCGACGACCGCGCCGACGCCGAAGAACGCCCCGTGCGGCAGACCGCTCAGGAAGCGCGCGGCGAGCAGCCAGTCGTAGCCGGGGGCGAGGCCGGACAGCGCGTTGCCCAGCACGAACAGGGCCATGAGGCCGATGAGGACCTTGCGGCGGGTCATACGGGCCGTGACCGCGGCGAGCAGCGGTGCGCCGATCACCACGCCCAGGGCGTACGCCGAGACCAGGTGCCCGGCGGTCGGGATGGATGTGTGCAGGTCGTCCGCGACGTTGGGCAGCAGGCCCATCATCACGAACTCGGTGGTACCGATGCCGAAGGCGCCCACGGCAAGGGCTAGCAGGGCCAGGGGCATGGGGGCGTTGCCTTTCAGAGCGGAGTTCCGTCGGATCATAAGTTCAAGTACGGAACAAAGCCTGCCAGGCGCAGTATTCCGGGAGGTTACGTCACGGTTGCCGTGGGCTGCCGACGCGCCGTTGCCCTGGGCGTTCAGGACGCGGGTGTGGCCACCTTCACACGCGCCGCGACCGGCAGATGGTCGCTGCCCGTCCGTGGCAGGGTCCACGAGCTCACCGGCTCGACGCCCCTCACCATGATCTGGTCGATCCGGGCCATCGGGAACGACGCCGGCCAGCTGAAGCCGAAGCCGCTGCCCGCCGCGCCCTGCGTGGAGCGCATCTGCGAGGTGACCGCGTTCAGCGAGCGGTCGTTCATGGTGCCGTTGAGGTCGCCGAGCAGGACCACCCTGCCCAGCTTCTCGTCGGCGATGGCCTCACCGAGCGCGTCCGCGCTGGTGTCCCGCTGCCGTGCGGTGAACCCGGCCGCCAGCTTCACCCGCACCGAGGGCATATGGGCGACGTAGACGGCGACCTGCCCGTCCGGCGTGGTCACCGTCGCCCGCATCGCCCGGGTCCAGCCC
Organism: Streptomyces sp. TP-A0356; assembly: GCF_001417775.1. GTDB lineage: Bacteria > Actinomycetota > Actinomycetes > Streptomycetales > Streptomycetaceae > Streptomyces. The sequence goes on from NZ_BBZJ01000013.1 coordinate 94,184, forward strand.
AGCTTGATGTCCACGACCCGCACCCCGCTCAGCGGGTACCTGCTCCACAGGCCGACCGTGCCCTGGACCGAGTGGTACCGGTACGTCGACGCGAGCGCCCGCTCGTACACCGGGACGGCGGACGCCTTCAGCTCCTCCAGGGCCAGCACGTCCGCGCCGGACGCGGCCACGTCGCGCGCGGTGCCGGAGGGATCGGGGTTCTCGGCGTTGACGTTGTGCGTGGCGACGGTCAGGTCGCCGCCGCTGCCGGTCTTGTCGCCGAGCAGCCCCCCGAAGAGGTTCAGCCAGACCGCCACGGGCACCAGCAGCGCGATCAGCGCGGTCGCCGACTTCCTCACCACCGCGAGGATCAGCAGCAGCGGAACGAACACGACACCGAGCCAGGGCAGGAACGTCTCGCTGAGACTGCCGAGGTTGCCGACGGTGTTGGGGATCCGCGCGTGCAGCAGCATCACCAGCGCGAGGACGACCGCGAGGGCGGCCGACACGATTCCGCGGCGCCAGATGCCCCGGTCGCCGCGCAGGCCGTCGTACAGGCGCCGGAGCCGGGACCCCCGACGGTCCGGCCCCGTGCCGCCGCCGCCCGTCTCCGTCATGTACGCCTGCGCCATACCGTCGCCTCACAACCTGCCGTGCACACCGTCTCCCCCGCGGTTACGACCCTAGGGGATGATCGGTTCCGTCCCTGCCGTCCCATGACGGCCGTACGGGCACGATGACGAAGAAGGCGGTGCCCGGAGTTCCGGATGAGGGCACGAGAAGGCCTTCTGTGACGAAACCTGGACATAGGAACTAGGAACTGACGGGCCGTAGCCCTTCCAGGACCGTGTCGACGATCCGCTCGGCGAGCCCCTCCTCCAGCCGGGCGTCGGGGCGCAGCAGGGAACGTACGAGCATGGGGCCCACGAGCATGTCGTTCATCAGGTCGAGGTCGACGTCCTGTCGCACCTCGCCGTTCTCCTGTCCTCGGCGCAGCACTTCCATGCCGATCCGGCGCCTGGGCGCGACGACGGTCGCGTGGTACGCGGCCCAGATCTTGGGGCTGCTCTTCATCTGGACGTACACGTTGTGCAGGATCGCCGAGGAGCGGCTGGCCAGGCCGCGCTGCCGCAGCGACTCCAGGAGCACGACGAGGTCGTCGCGTGCCGAGGTGCCGGGCAGTTCGGGGTCCTCGGGCTCGGCGGCGCGCAGGACGTCGATGAAGAGGTCCTCCTTGTCGCTCCACCGGCGGTAGATGGTGGCCTTGCCGACGCCGGCGGTGCGGGCGATGCGCTCTATGGACAGGTCCGCGAGGGGCACACCGTCCTCGATCAGCTTCATCACCCCTTCGATGATGGCCCGTTCGACGGCCTCGCTGCGAGGGCGTCCGCGTACGGGGCAGTCCTGCTGGGGCTGCTGGGGCCGGCTGTCGGCGAGGCTCACATTCGACTCCGTCCTTGCTGCGCTGGGATGGTTCTTCCCGCTGTACGTCTGAACGGGCACCCGGCTCCCCGAGTGCCCGTCATGACGTGGCGTCAGTGTTCCGCGGCCACCAACTGCCGCTCCTCCTTGTCCTCCTGCGGTGCGGGCGCCTTCCCGGGCAGGAACAGCGCCACCACGATCGCGCCGAGCACCGCCACGCCCGCGCCGCACAGCGCGGTGACGTGCATGGCGTGCAGGAACGCGTCGTTGGCCGGGGCGACGAGGGCCTTGCCGTGCGGGCCGAGCTTCGCGGCCACGCCGAGCGTCGCCTCGATCGACTCGCCCGCGGTGTGGCGGACGCCCGCCGGGAGGAGGGAGAGCTTGTCCTGGATGCCGTTGCGGTAGCTCGTGGACAGGACCGACCCGAGGACCGCGATGCCGAGCGCACCGCCGACCTGACGGAAGGTGTTGCTGAGCGCGGACGCGGACCCCGCCTTCTCGCGGGGCAGCGCCTGCATGATGACGACGCTGGTCGGCGTCATGATGTGCGCCATGCCGGTGCCCATGAGGAAGAAGACGACCTCGAGGACCCAGATCGGGGTGTCCGCCTTCAGGGCGGCGAAGGCGGCGAGCATCGCGGCGATGATGACCATGCCGGCGGTGGTCGTGGCGCGGTTGCCGAACCGGTCGACCAGCAGCCGGGCACGCGGCGCGAAGATCATCTGCGCGGCGGCCAGCGGCAGCATCAGCAGACCGGTCTGCAGCGGCGAGTAGCCCCGCACGCTCTGGGTGTAGAAGACGGAGAAGAACGTCACGCCCATCAGCGCGAAGAAGACCAGCGCGATCGCGGCGATGGCGGCCGAGAAGACCTTGTTGGCGAAGTAGGTGACGTCTATGGACGGATGGTCGCTGCGCTTCTCGTACACGACGAAGAAGGCGAGGACGGCCAGACCGGCGGCGATGGTCGCGAGGACCGTGGTGTCGGTGAAGTCGGCGAGCTGGCCGCCCTTGATGATGCCGTAGACGAGCAGAACGAGGCCGACGACCGACAGGACGACGCCGACGGGGTCGACGCGGCCGGGGCTGGGGTCCCGGGAGTCGGGGACCAGCCAGAGCATCAGGGCCAGCGCGATGATCACGATCGGCACGTTGATCAGGAAGACGGAGCCCCACCAGAAGTGGTCGAGGAGCACACCGCCGGTGATCGGGCCGATGGCGATGGCCAGACCGACGCCGCCGGCCCAGATACCGATGGCCTTGGGCTGCTCGTCGCGCTCGAAGACGTTCATGAGGACGGCGAGCGTCGCGGGCATGACGAAGGCCGCGCCGAGGCCCATGAGCGCGCGGAACGCGATGAGCTGGGCCGACGAGCCCGACTCGGCGGCGAGCGCCGACCCGGCGCCGAACACCGCGAGACCGGCCAGCAGCGTCTTCTTGCGGCCCAGGCGGTCACCCAGCAGGCCCGCGGTGAACAGAAGCCCGGCGAAGACGAGGGTGTAGGCGTTGATGGCCCACTCCAGCTCGCTCTGGGTGGCGCCCAGGCCGGTCGGTGCCGGGGTGGAGATGGTCTTGATCGCTACGTTCAGGATGGAGTTGTCGAGCACCACTATCAGAAGGCTGAGCATCAGCACGCCGAGGATGGCCCAGCGGCGCCGGTGCACCTCCTCGGGCACCCGCCGTTCCACTGGGACTGCAGGGGTAGTCATGGGGAGGAGCCTAGGCGAATTCCGATACGGAACGGTCTCGTATTGGAACCTTTTACGGAGGCCTTAAGAAGAGACCTAGGCCAGAGGGGGAAAGGTCCTAGGACCGCAGACGCAGGCCCGCACTCGGGGCCCGCGCCGGTCCGGGAGCGGGCGGCCACCCGGGGGAAGCCGCGTGGCGCCCCCTCCCCTAGCCGCGCGTGGCACGAGGTGCCACCATGGGGGTGGTCCGGGGACGCCGTCAGGGCGCCTCGAGATGACAGAAGGAGCCGTTGCGATGACGCAGCTTCCGGCTGCCCAGGGGCAGCCCGCTCAGGGTGCGCTCAAGCCCTCCGACAGCAGCAAGGCGCTGTACGGAGGCAAGAGCACCCGCCGCATCACCGTGCGCGACATCACCGCCGCCAAGGAGCGCGGCGAGAACTGGCCCATGCTCACCGCCTACGACGCGATGACCGCGTCCGTGTTCGACGAGGCCGGCATCCCGGTCATGCTGGTCGGCGACTCCGCGGGCAACTGCCACCTCGGGTACGAGACGACGGTACCCGTCACCCTCGACGAGATGACCATGCTCTGCGCCGCGGTCGTACGGGGCACCCAGCGCGCCCTGATCGTCGGCGACCTGCCCTTCGGCTCGTACCAGGAGGGTCCGGTGCAGGCGCTGCGCTCCGCCACCCGTCTGGTGAAGGACGCCGGGGTCGGCGCCGTGAAGCTGGAGGGCGGCGAGCGCTCGCACGGCCAGATCGAGCTCCTGGTGGAGTCCGGCATCCCGGTCATGGCACACATCGGCCTGACCCCGCAGTCCGTGAACACCATGGGCTACCGCGTGCAGGGCCGGGGCGACGAGGCGGCACACCAGCTGCTGCGGGACGCCAAGGCCGTGCAGGACGCGGGCGCGTTCGCGGTCGTCCTGGAGCTGGTCCCGGCGGAGCTGGCCGCGGAGGTCACGCGGACGCTGCACATCCCCACCGTCGGCATCGGCGCGGGGCCGCAGACGGACGCCCAGGTCCTGGTGTGGACCGACATGCTGGGCCTGACCGGCGGACGGGTGCCGAAGTTCGTGAAGAAGTACGCGGACCTGCGACAGGTCATGGGCGACGCGGCGAAGGCCTTCGCCGAGGACGTCGTGGGTGGAACGTTCCCTCTTGAGGAGCACTCGGTGCACTGACCTTCCAGGGGCTGCGGCATTCGGAACGCTGCGGGCCGTCCTCGGCCGATCGCGCCCGCGCGGCGGAGCCGCACCAGCCGCACGGCGTATCCGTCCCGCGCCCCTTACCGGGCGCCCCGACCCACGGGGCGCGCGGCAGCCCGCCGATCTTCCCCCGTCGGCGGGCTGTTCGCTGCCGTGCGCCGGCGGAGCGTGGGCGGATGCGGGGCGGCTGTAGGTGACCTGTCGGTGGTTTGTCGGTGGCGGCTGGCACCTTGGTCGGCATGACGCGAATCGACAACAACCCCAGCGAGGCCGCTCCGGACGCGGCCGTCACCGTACGGGGGCTGGTCAAGCACTACGGCGAGACCAAGGCGCTGGACGGCGTAGACCTCGATGTGCGCGAGGGCACCGTCCTCGGCGTGCTCGGACCGAACGGCGCCGGCAAGACCACCCTCGTCCGCTGCCTGTCCACCCTCATCACCCCGGACGCCGGCCATGCGACGGTCGCCGGCTACGACGTGGTCCGCCAGCCGCGCCAGATCCGGCGCGTGATCGGCCTCACCGGCCAGTACGCGTCGGTCGACGAGAAGCTCTCCGGGTACGAGAACCTGTACATGATCGGCCGGCTCCTCGACCTGCCCCGCAAGGAGGCCCGCGCCCGGGCCGAGGGGCTCCTGGAGCGGTTCTCGCTCACGGAGGCCGCCAAGCGCCCGGCGTCCACGTACTCCGGCGGTATGCGGCGGCGTCTCGACCTCGCCGCCTCGATGATCGGGCACCCGGCCGTCCTGTATCTGGACGAGCCGACCACCGGCCTGGACCCGCGCACCCGCAACGAGGTGTGGACCGAGGTCAAGCGGATGGTGGCCGAGGGCGCGACCGTGCTGCTCACCACCCAGTACATGGAGGAGGCCGAGCAACTGGCCTCCGAGCTGACCGTCATCGACCGCGGCAAGGTCATCGCGGGCGGCCGCGTCGACGAGCTCAAGGCGAAGGTCGGCGGCCGTACGCTCCGCATCCGCCCGGCGGACCCGCTGGAGCTGCGCCCGACCGCCGACGCGCTCGACGAGTTCGGCCTCACCGGTCCCGGCCACGCGACGGTGGACTCCGAGACCGGCACCGTCCTGGTGCCGATCCTCAGCGACGAGCAGCTGACCGCGGTGGTCGGCGCACTCACCGCCCGCGGCATCACGCTCGCCGGCATCACCACCGAACTGCCCAGCCTGGACGAAGTGTTCCTGTCCCTCACCGGCCACCGGGCCAGTGCCCCGCAGGACGCGTCCCCCGCCCGTGAGGAGGTCGCCGCATGAGCGCCGCCACCGTTACCGCGACCGTGGCCGAGGGCCGCATCGGACTGCGCGGCAATCTGCGCCACATCGGCGCCCTGGTCCGCCGAAATCTGCTGTGGATCCGCCAGGACCCGGAGTCGATGTTCGACGCGATCCTGTTCCCGATCGTCTTCTGTCTGCTGTTCGTGTTCGTCTTCGGCGGCGCGATCGCGGGCAAGGGCCATCAGGACCAGTACGTCAACTACGTGGTCCCCGGTCTGATGGCCATGATGGGCATGAACATCGCCATGGCTGTCGGAACCGGCTTCAACCAGGACTTCCAGACGGGCGTGATGGACCGCTTCCGGTCCCTGCCGATCGCCCGTTCCTCGGTCCTCATCGCCAAGATCACGGTCGAGATCGGCCGGATGCTGGTCGCCACGGCGATCCTGCTCGCGGTCGGCTTCTCACTGGGGCTGTCCATCGCCAGCGTGCCGGGGTTGTTCGAGGCCATCGGGCTCTCGATGGTCTTCGGCTCCTCCATCATGTGGATCTTCCTGACCATGGGCGTGGTGATGAAGAGCGCCCAGGCCATCCAGGGAATGGGGTTCCTCGTGCTGATGCCTCTGCAGTTCGGGTCGTCGATCTTCTCTCCGCCGTCCACCATGCCGGGCTGGCTCAAGGCCTTCACCGACTACAACCCGCTGTCGACGCTCGCGGACGCCGCCCGCGGTCTGATGAACGGCGGCCGGCCGATCACCCACGATGTGTTCATGACGCTGATCTGGTCGGTCGTGATCACGGCGGTCATGGCACCGATCGCCATCCGCAAGTTCACCACCAAGAGCTGACCCGCGCCGCGCCGGCACCGGTCCGCTCATCCGCGTCAGACGAGGGCGGCGGCCTCCTCCAGGGAGAGCCCGCCGCCCTCCGCGTACGCGGCCTGGTACACCGCGTCGCCCAGCACCGCGCGGGCGCCCGCCTCCGCCTGGGCGCGGGTCTCCCGCTCCATCGGGGCGTGGACGTGGCCGGGCGGCAGCAGATGGTCGGCGGCGCCCAGGCACCTGGCCGCGTCCCTGGCGCGGCTGCCGCCGTCCAGGCCGGTGAGCGCGGTAGCGGCGGTCATCAGGTGCACGGAGGCCATGTGCGGGGCGATCGCCAGGCTCATCCGGTCCGTCGCCCGCGCGAGCGCCCGGCGCACCTTGACCAGTGCCTCCGGGTACCGCTCCTCCAGCGCGTCCAGCCAGGCTTCCACACCGAGCACGAGGCCGTCGAAGACCACGAACCTCACGGCCCCGAAGTCCCTGAGCAACAGCCGCAGTTGCTCACGTGACTCGGCCACCCGGCCCGTGCGGCCGAGCCACATCGCCAGGAAGAGCCGGGCGGCGGGCATGGCGTCGCTGAACGAACCCTGGGCCTCCTCGACGACCTGGCGCAGCAGCCGCTCCCCCTTCTCGCCCTCCCCCGCGTCCATCAGGACGCGGCCGAGGCGGGCGCCGAGCACGGCCATCTGGGAGCGGGCGCCGAGCTGTTCGGCGTACTGGCGGGCGGCCTCGTAGTCGGCGGCGGCGAGCAGGTAGTCGCCACGCCGCTCACGGGCCTCGCCCCGGGCGGACAGGGCCTCGGCCGCGCCCCAGGTGTCCCCGATCCGGCGGAAGATCTCCAGTGCCTCGTCCGCGTCCCGGGTCGCGTCCCCCGCCCAGTGGCTTCGGTTGGCGAGGATGTTGGCCCGCATCTGCAGGGCCTGGGCCAGCTCCCAGGTGTAGCCGAACTCGCGGCACGTGCGGACGGACTCGTCGAGGACCGCGCGCATGCGGTCCAGGTCGCCGCTGAGCAGAACGGCGAAGAACCACAGGAAGCCGGGCATCCGGCAGGTCTGCGGCTGGCCCGGGCGGTAGGTCTCGCTGATGACGCGCAGCTTCTCCTTGGCCTGCGGCGTCTCCCACGACTGGATCTCCATGTCCATACAGGCGAGCTGGACGAGATGGGCGCCCCGGCGGGCCTCGTCGAGGATCTCCGGGCGCATCGGCGGCGGGTTGTCCGTGCACGTCTCGGGGAGGTCCGGCACCGGGCGGGCGGGCGCCGTGAAGGGGTCGGGGCCGAGGGCTGTGACCGCGCCGGACCAGATGCGGGCCTCGGTGCGCAGGTCACGCATGTGCCAGTACCAGGCCAGCGAGAGCAGCAGGCACAGCGCCTCCTGCTCATCGCGGGCGGCGACGGCGTGGCGCAGGGCGGTGCGCAGGTTCTCGTACTCCACCTGGAGCAGGTCCACCGCGGCACGCTGGCCCGACGAGCGCAGCAACGGGTCGGTGGTACGGGCGAGTTCGCGGTAGTACGTGACGTGGGCTCGCTCGGTACCAAGCCGCTCCCCGGACTCGTCGAGCCGTTCACCGGCGTACTCGGCGACGGTCTCCAGGAGCCGGTAGCGCATCTCCCCGTCACCCGACGGGCCGGCCACCACCAGGGACTTGTCGACGAGGGAGGCGACCGCCTCCAGTGCGGCGGGCCCGCACACGGCCTCCGCGGCGGTGAGGTCGCAGCCGCCGGAGAAGACGGACAACCGGCGCAGCACCGCGCGTTCGTCCGCGTCGAGCAGGTCCCAGGACCAGGCGACGACAGCCCGCAGGGTCTGCTGTCGGGGCAGCACCGTGCGGCTGCCCGAGGTGAGCAGCCGGAAGCGGTCGTCGAGCCGTTCCGCGATCTGACGCGGTGACAGCATCCGCAGCCGGGCGGCCGCCAGCTCGATGGCGAGCGGCAGTCCGTCGAGGCGGCGGCAGATCTCCTCGGCGGCCTCGGGGTCGTCCTCGATGCGGAAGCCGGGCCGAGCGGCGGCGCCACGATCGGCGAGCAGCTTCAGCGCGTACGGCTGCGACAGCGGCTCCACCGGGCGCAGCAACTCCCCCGGTACGCCGAGGGGTTCGCGGCTGGTGGCGAGGACCGCCAGCTCGGGACAGCGTCCGAGGAGGTGCTCGACGAGCCGGGCGGCGGCGTCCACGACGTGTTCGCAGTTGTCGAGGATAAGCAGCATACGGCGCCGTGCGCAGTGCTCGGCCAGCCTGACCAGGGGGTCGTCGTGCCGCTCGGCGACGGCGCGCATCTCCTCGGCGCCCGCGCCGCGCAGCACGGTCTGGCGCGCCCCGACGGCGGTGAGGACGGCCTCGGGCACCGCCTCCGGGTCGTCGACCGGTGCCAGCTCGGCCAGCCACACCCCGTCGCGCGGCGCGTCCGCCAGGGCCTCGGCCGCCTCCTGGGACAGCCGGGTCTTCCCGGCACCGCCCGGTCCGAGCAGGGTGACGAGGCGGGCCACGGCGAGATCACCGCGAATGGCGTCGATGTCGGCGTCCCGCCCGACGAAGGACGTCAGACGGGCCCGGAGGTTGCCCGGGGGCGCGGGCGCGGGGGGTCTCGCCCCGTCGGCGGGCGGGGTGGGGCGGGGCAGGGCACGGGGCGGCTCGGCTTCCGGGGTGCGCAGCAACTCACCGTGCAGGGCGCGCAGTTCGGGCCCGGGGTCCGAGCCGAGACGGTCCGCGAGCAGCTGCCGTACGTCCTCGTACGCGGCCAGGGCCTGAGCCGGGCGGCCCGCCTGCCGCAGGGCGCGCAGACGCAGGGCCTGGAGGGGCTCGTCGAGGGGGTGGAGGTCGCAGAGGGCGGTCAGCTCGGGCAGGTACTGCTCACCGTGGCCGAGGGCGAGGGCGGCGGTGAGCCGGGCGCGGCGCACGTCGAGGCGGCGGGTCTCCCAGCGGGCCGCCTCGGCGGTACGGTCCGGGAGGTCGCTCAGGGCGGGCCCGTGCCACAGGGCGAGGGCGTCGTCGAGGACGACCGCCGCCTTCGCGGGGTCGCCGTCGGCCAGTGCGCGCAGACCCTCACCGGCGAGCCGCTCGAAGTGGTGCAGGTCGATGTCGTCCGGCACCGCGGCCAGCCGGTAGCCGCCGTCGACCGACTCCACCGCGGCCGCTCCCAGCGTCCGGCGCAGCCGCCCGACCAACGCCTGCAGGGCGCCGGTGGCGTCGGCAGGCGGGTCGCCGTCCCACACCTCGTCGACGAGAAGGGCGGCGGGGACGGTCCGGCCGGCCCTCAGGGCGAGCACGGTCAGCAGGGCACGCAGCCGGGCCCCGCCGACCGGGACGGGCGTGCCGTCGGCGCGGAGTGCCTGGGTGGTGCCGAGAATGCGATAGCGCACGGGGTTCATTGTCTCCGGTCGGGTCAGGGCCGGTCACGGGGTGCGGGCGGGGCGGCGACGGGGGCGTCGAGGTCGACCAGGACTCCCGACTCAGGCTCGGCAACGCAGCGAACGTGCGTGCCAGACGCCGCGAGCCGGGCGCACCGGCCGGAGCGCGCCCTCCTCGTCGTCGCGCACGTGCTCCACCGGTGCCGCGAACGAGCTGAGCAGCTCCTCGTCCCGGCCCCCGCCGAGCAGGTCGTCGTCGGCCTTGGGCAGCAGAGCCCGGCTGACCTCGTCCCCCACCGAGAACGGCGTACCGCGGCACTCCGTCTGCCAGTCCGCGTAGAACACCTTCCAGTTCCCCATGGCCCCACCCTCTCCGGAACTCGGTCACCTGCGCGAGACGTTTTCGGGGTGCGCCCGGTACCGTCGGGCAGTCCCCCGCACACACACGAATCCAGGGAGTCCCATGACCACCGCCGCCACCCGGCGCAGCGACCGCAGGATCAGCTCCGTCTTCGTCGGGCTCCTGGCCGTGACGGCGGTCACCGGCTGGGCGACCTGGAGCGGCTTCGCCGAGCAGCCCGGCGTGGCCGTGTTCCTGTTCGTGACGGCCGCGTGGATCGTCTCCCTGTGTCTGCACGAGTACGCCCACGCGCGCACCGCGCTGCACGGTGGCGACATCTCGGTCGGCGCGAAGGGCTATCTCACGCTCAATCCGCTGAAGTACACGCACGCGCTGCTGAGCATCGTCCTGCCGGTGATCTTCGTGATCATGGGCGGGATCGGCCTGCCGGGCGGCGCGGTCTTCATCGAGCGGGGCCGTATCCGGGGCCGCTGGCGGCACAGCCTGATCTCGGCGGCGGGCCCGCTGACGAACGTCCTGTTCGCCGTCGTGTGCACGGCCCCGTTCTGGCTGGGCGCCCTGAACGGCGTGCCGAGCGACTTCCGGTTCGCCCTCGCCTTCCTCGCCCTTCTGCAGGTCACGGCCGCGATCCTGAACTTCCTGCCGGTGCCGGGCCTGGACGGCTACGGCGTCATCGAGCCCTGGCTGTCCTACGGCGTCAGGCGCCAGGTGGAGCCCTTCGCGCCCTTCGGCCTGCTCTTCGTGTTCGCCCTGCTGTGGGTCCCGTCGATCAACAGCGCGTTCTTCCATGTGATCGACTCGATCCTGGGCGGCCTGGGCATCGGTGACCTCGACCGGTACTGCGGCCAGGAGCTCTACCGCTTCTGGCAGGGGACCAACGCGTACTGCTCGGTCAGCCCGTGACCGAGCCGTCCCGGCCCGCCCGGGCGCGGCGCACGTAGTACCAGGTCATGTTGGACGTCAGGCCCGCGAGCAGCACCCATACGATCCCCAGCCAGCTGCCCTGGACGAAGGAGACGACGGCCGCGGCCACGGACAGGACGCAGACGGCGAGGGCGTAGAGAGCGAGGCGGGGCATGGGGGTCGGCTCCTGTCGGGGGACACTGCTTCGACGACCAGTGTCCCCCATGGGCTCACACGTCGGTGATGCGGATCCCGGCGTGCGCCTTGTAGCGCCGGTTGATGGAGATCAGGTTGGCCACGAGGGCCTCGACCTGGTGGGCGTTGCGCAGCCGTCCCGCGAAGACGCCGCGCATGCCGGGGATGCGCCCGGCCAGCGCCTGGACGATCTCGACGTCGGCGCGCTCCTCGCCGAGGACCATGACGTCGGTGTCGATCTGTGCCACCTCAGGGTCCTCCAGGAGTACGGCGGACAGGTGGTGGAAGGCGGCGGCGACCCGCGAGTCCGGCAGCAGTGCGGCGGCCTGTTCGGCGGCGCTGCCCTCCTCCGGCCTGATCGCGTACGCGCCCTTCTTGTCGAAGCCGAGCGGGTTGACGCAGTCGACGACGAGCTTGCCGGCCAGTTCCTCGCGCAGCGACTGGAGCAGCGGGCCGTGGCCCTCCCACGGCACGGCGACGATCACGACGTCGCTGCGCCGTGCGGTCTCGGCGTTGCCGGCGCCCTCGACGCCCTGGCCGATCCCCTCGGCGGCGGCCCGGGCGCGCTCCGCGGCGCGGGAGCCGATGATCACCTTCTGGCCGGCCCTGGCGAGCCGGTAGGCGAGGCCCTTGCCCTGCGGCCCGGTGCCGCCGAGCACGCCGACGACGAGCCCGGAGACGTCGGGGAGGTCCCAGGGGTCCTTGGCGGGGGCCTTGGGTGCACTGTCGGTAGAGGTCATGGCCCGACTCTACGTGCGCGCGGGTGCCGGGCGCCGCTCAGGCCAGGGCAGCCACGGGGATCCGCCGGAAGGTGATCGTCTCGTAGGCGTTGCGGTCGCCCGTCTCGTAGAGCAGGCCGACGGTGGCGGCGTCGACACGGACGAGGTCGGAGTAGGCCGCGGGCAGGTCGTCGACGGTGTGCGCGGGCCGCCAGGTGGCACCGGCGTCGGTGGAGACGCGCACGCTCATCCGGATCCGGGCGGCGGGGTCGGCGGGGCCGGAGAACAGGAGCAGGTCGGGGTCGCGGAGCTGGAGGACGCTCGCCTGGCAGATGGGCGCGAGGAGACCGGCCTGCGGGCGGAACGGCTCCACCAGGGTGCGGCCACCGTCCCCGGAGTGGGCGTCGGCGCGGTTGCCGGGCGCCGGGGAGTCGTTGCGCGTGTTGAAGTAGACGCGTCCGTCGGGGAGTTCGGTGGCCGTCGTCTCGTTGACGTTGATGTATCCGTCGGTGTTCTCGTCGAGGTAGCCGAGGTACCAGCTCTCGCCGCGGTCGTCGCTGAGCAGGCAGTGGCCGGCGTTGTACCTGCCCTCCGTGCCGGCGTCGGTGCCTTCGGGCGGGAGGGAGTGGTTGGCGGGGACGACGACACGTCCCGTGGTGAGCTGGACGGCGTGGCCCGGTGTGGTCGCGTACCACCGCCAGTCCTCCCTCTTCACCCGCCGGGTGATCTCGCGCGGGCCGGACCAGCTCAGCCCGTCGTCGTCGCTGTGCTGCACCCAGACGCGGCGCCCGTCGGCGGGCTTGACCCGGCCGCGCCGGATGGCGTCCTCGCTCGCGCGGGCCGCCGCGCGGACGTGGACGAGGAGGATGCGGCCGGTGTCGAGGACGACGGGCGCGGGGTTGCCGGCGAGGTGGCCGCCGTTGCGGGCGACGGCCCGGAGGGGCCCCCAGGTGTGGCCGCCGTCCGTGGACCGCTTCAGCACGATGTCGATGTTCCCGTGGTCGGCGGCGGAGGTCACCCGTCCCTCGCAGAAGGCGAGCAGGGTGCCGACGCCGGTGGCGACGACGGCGGGGATCCGGTAACTGGCGTAGCCCTCGCGGCCCGCGCGGAAGGGAACGGTGACTTCGGTCATGAAGGCTCCTCGGACGGGCCGGCTGTGATGCGTGATGCGGCTCCTGTGACCACTGGTCCGGCTCTTTGCCCGGGTTGGACGAATTCGCGGTGAACTCGGGGTCACGAGTGGCCGATTGCGGCAGGATGCCCTCGTATGGACGCCGTACGGGTCGCGTTGCTGCGCGAAGTGCTTGCCGGGACGGAGTGGCTGGGCGCCACACGACGGTTCGCGGGGACGCTGCGGGGGTCCGTGGTGTCGCACGGGGGCGGGCTGCTCCTTGTGGGCACGCAGGAGTACGAGCCGTGGCATCTGGCGGCGCATCTGGTCGACGAGGCGGCCTGGTCGGGAACGCCGGAGCTGTCCCCGACGCTGGTGCGGCACGGGGCGCGGGCGGCGGATCCGGCGCATCTGGCGGTGGGGCTCGGACGGCTGTCGGCGGCGCGGCGCGGGGAGACGCTGCTGGTGGTGTCGCCCGCCGCGCCGGGGGCCGGGCTGCTGGAGCGGGTCCATGACGCGCGGCGGTCCGGGGCGACGGTGCTGGCACTGGATGCCGGGGACCGCGACCTGGCGGCCATGGCGCACGAGTCGCTGACGGTCCCCGAGGAGACGGACCTCGACCTGGACACGGTGCAGCACCTGGTGAGCGCGGCGGCCGGCGAGAACGCGCTGCCGACCCCCCGGGGGCGCCGGCGCTTCTGGGACCGGCTGTCACGCCTCGCCGACCAGCTGACGTCACCGCCGCCGGCGCGGTGGTAGGCCCGGCGGGAACCGGGTGCCCGGGGCACCGGGTCGGCCGAGCACGGCCCGTTGGCGCCGCGCCCCGGGCTCGTTCCCTGGGCTCGTTCCCTGGGCTCGTGCCCTGGGCTCGTGCCTGGGCTCGTGCCCTGGGCTCGTGCCCTGGGCTCGTGCCTGGGCTCGCGTCGGCCGCCAACGCACGAGGCCGCGAAGCGGTCGCCGGGGCACGGGGTCGCGGTCGCCTGGCGGCGTGCTGGGCAGGTCCGTTTCGGTGGCATGCCGTGTGACGAGGCGTCCGCATGTCGGTCCGGTCGGGCCAGACCACCGGCCGTGCGCAGCGGGCCGCGGGTCGCCACGCCCGGCCGGACGAGCACGCGATACGGCTCAGGGCACTGCGGGAGGGAACGGGCTGAGGGGCGGGGTGATCGTCGCCGCGCCGCGCCGCCGGAACGGCCCGCCCCGCGATCCCCCGCTCAGTCGTCCTCCGGCTGCCCCTCGGGGGCGTCGTGCCAGCGGGGGTCCGTCTCCCACTCCAGGTTCCGCTCGCGTGCGATCTCCATCGCGCGCTGCGCCTCCTCACGGGACGCGTACGGCCCGAAGCGGTCCTTTCCCGGGCACTCGGGCCCTTCCTCGACCTTGTGGTGGTCCAGGCAGTAGTACCACTCGCCCGGTTTCCCGACCGTCCGCCTCTTGAACAGCGCCATCGCAGGAGCTCCTTTCACCAGGGCCCATGTTCCCGTACACCCGCTGGATAGACTCGTCGGCATGTCTGGCCAGTCGCTGCTCGTACCAGGAGAGCTCTCTCCCACCCGTTCCGTACCCGGAAACATCCGCCGCCCCGAGTACGTCGGCAAACCCGCGCCGACCCCGTACTCCGGACCCGAGGTGCAGAACCCCGAGACGATCGAGGCGATGCGCGTCGCCGGGCGGATCGCGGCGCGGGCGATGGCGGAGGCCGCGAAGATCATCGCGCCGGGTGTCACGACGGACGAGCTGGACCGGGTCGCGCACGAGTACATGTGCGACCACGGCGCCTATCCGTCGACCCTGGGCTACCGCGGCTTCCCCAAGTCGCTGTGCACCTCGGTCAACGAGGTCATCTGCCACGGCATCCCGGACTCCACGGTCCTGCGGGACGGCGACATCATCAACCTGGACGTGACGGCGTACATCGGCGGAGTCCACGGCGACAACAACGCGACGTACCTCGTCGGGGACGTGGACGACGAGTCCCGGCTGCTCGTCGAGCGCACCCGTGAGGCCCTCGACCGCGCGATCAGGGCCGTCAGGGCCGGCCGCCAGATCAACGTCATCGGTCGGGTCATCGAGTCGTACGCGAAGCGGTTCGGGTACGGCGTCGTGCGCGACTTCACCGGGCACGGGATCAACTCGTCGTTCCACTCCGGGCTGATCGTCCCGCACTACGACAGCCCGCACGCGACCACCGTGATGCGGCCGGGCATGACCTTCACCATCGAGCCCATGCTCACGCTCGGCACATACGAGTACGACATGTGGGACGACGGCTGGACCGTGGTGACCAAGGACCGCAAGCGGACCGCCCAGTTCGAGCACACGCTGGTCGTGACCGACACCGGCGCGGAGATCCTGACCCTGCCGTAGCGCCTGGCACGACCGCGCGCACGTAGCGCCTGGCACGACCGCGCGCACCACGGCAAGCCCGCCCTGTCCCCGGGGCGGGCTTTTCCATGGGCCGATCCCGTGATCCGGGGTAGAATTTTACCGACAGGGTGTCGGCAACCGCCCCGGGAGGCCGCATGAACACGCCGGACACGACCAGCACGGCGCTCTCGGCGCTCATCCGCACCGCGTCACAGGAGCAGCACCGGGAGGCGAACACCTCGACGTTCATCACGGACCTGCTCGGCGGCAGACTGGGCGTCGAGGCGTACACGCGCTACACCGAGCAGCTGTGGTTCCTGTACGAGGCCCTGGAGTCCGGCGCCGAGCGGCTGGCCGCCGACCCGGTGGCCGGGCCCTTCGTACGGCCGGAGCTGTTCCGGCTGGGCGCGCTGGAGCGGGACCTCGCGCACCTGCGGGAGCCCGGCCGGCGGGCGGACCTGACGGCGCTGCCCGCGACACGGAGGTACGCGGCCCGGGTCCGGGAGTGCGCCGAGCGGTGGCCCGCCGGGTACGTCGCCCACCACTACACGCGTTACCTGGGCGACCTGTCCGGCGGCCAGATCATCCGCGACAGGGCCGAGAAGACGTGGGGCTTCGCCCGGAAGGGCGACGGAGTGCGGTTCTATGTGTTCGAAGGGGTCGCCAACCCGGCGGCGTTCAAGAGGAGTTACCGGGAACTGCTGGACGCGATGCCCGTGGACGACCTGGAGAAGCAGCGCGTCGTGGCGGAGTGCAAGATGGCGTACCTGCTCAACATCGAGGTCTTCCGGGCCCTGGGCGAGGAGTTCCCGCTGAGCGCCTAGCCCAGGGCCCTCGGCGTCGCACGGAGATCCGCCGGAAGCGCCCTGCCTACCGCTCCAGGAACACCCGTCCCCCCACCTCCACCCACCCCTCCGGCTGCGGTGCCGTGAGGATCTGTGAGCCCGCGCCCTGGGTGATGTTCAGCGCGCGGCCCAGCCGGGCCGTGAGCAGCAGCGCCGCCGCGCCCGTCGCCTCGTCCTCGTCGATGCCGTCGCCCCGGCCGGGGAAGCCCCGCGCGCGGACGCGGCCCGCCGCCTCGTCCTCCCACGCCCAGGCATAGATCCACTCTCCCGGCGGCGGCACCTCCAGGGCATCGACCTCGGCGGCCGTCGTGCACTGCCGCAGCGTGCGCGGCGGCGCCCACTCGGGGCGGGCCTCGATCCAGCTGAACTCGCCGTCCAGGCGCGCGCCCACCACCCCGGCCGGTGTGATGAGTTCGGGCACGTCGAGCAGCCAGGCCGTGCCCACGCAGGGGTGCCCGGCGAACGGCAGTCGCAGGGTGGGCGTGTAGATGTCGATGACACCGCGCTCGGGGTCGTCGACGAACACCGTCTCGCTGAAGCCGAGCTTCGCGGCGAACGCCTGCCGGTCGTCCGGCTCCGGGATCGCCGAGCCGTCGCGGACGACGCCGAGTTCGTTGCCGTATCCGCCGCTGGGTCCGCAGAAGACGCGGAGCACGTCGTAGTCAGTCACCGGGGAATTGAAACATCGAGGCCTCCGCCGGCGCCTGCCCGGCGGGCGCGCCGCTCCAGGAGGCCGGCTGGGTCCCGGGTCCTCAAGGGCGTGTTCAACTTCCAGCCCGTCCCGACGGTCCTTCAGATCACGGTGTGGGCTCTGTACCTGGTCCCCGCACTCGCGCAGTTCCTCGTCCCGGTAGGGTTCGCCTCCGGGAAGGGGAAGGTGAAGGTCACTGATGAGCAGGGATCGCGGGGATCGCAGCCCTCGAACGCGGCGTGACGTGGGCCGGTTCGCCCTGGCAACGGCGGCGGCGACCGTTCTGTCCATGACGGCGAGCGGCTGCGTCGTGGTGCACGGCGAACGGGAGATCGTGCCGACGGCGACTCGGGCCGAGGCCGCCCGCGCGCTGAAGGACTTCACCGCCGCCTACAACAAGGCGGACAAGGCGTACGACCGCTCCCTGGACGCGGACCGGGTCACCGGCGCGCTCGCCGACATCGACGGCGGCAAGCTGGAGGCGGGCCACAAGAACAACCCGGGTGGCAACCCCAGTCATGTCCCGCTGACGCTGACGAACGCGAAGTTCACCATCCCCGAGAAGGCGGGCTGGCCGCGCTGGTTCCTCGCCGACACCCGCGCCAACAAGGGCAGCGCGGACGCCCATTGGCTCCTCCTGTTCACCCGCTCCGACCCGGGCAGGGTGTGGGCGGTGTCGTATCTGACGATCCTCGCGGCCGGCGACGTCCCCACGTTCAAGAAGGACGAGAACGGCTGGGCGGAGCCCGTCACCGCGGACGACGCCGCGCTCGCCGTGCCGCCGCGCGGCCTCGGTCCGGCCTACGTCACGTATCTGAAGAGCGGCGGGGACACCTTCGCGCCCGGGCCGCACACCTCCCAGTGGCGGAACGCCCGCCTGAAGAACGCGAGCAGGCCGGGCCTTGCGCGGCAGTACATCGACGAGCCGCTGACGGGCGGCGGCTACGCTCCGGTGGGGCTGCGCACCGCCGACGGCGGCGCGCTGGTGTTCTTCGCCACGCACCGCTACGAGCGGCAGACGGTCGCGAAGGGCGTGAACATCGACGTCACCGACCCGAACATCAAGGCCCTGCTGACCGGCGAGGTCAAGCAGTCCCTGACGCTGGAGTTCGTCTCCAACCAGGCGGTGCTGGACCCGGCGAAGGGCCAGGTGAAGTTCCTGAGCCGGGTGGAGGGGCTGACCGGGGCGAAGGGGGACTAGGGCCCTGGGCGGCCGTCGGGGTCAGCGCCGGTGGGGCCAGCCTGCGAGTTCGGGCTCGTCCCCGACGTACCGGGCGCACGCGTCGGTCAGCGACTCCAGCAGGCTGAGCGGATCCGGCAGCGGGTGTTCCGGGCCCCGTACCCAGGCGACGGCCAGGTCACCCGGCAGCTGCGCGGGCGGGACCAGCACGTAGGAGCCCCGGCAGTGCCAGCGCAGCCCGGGATGCTCGTCCATCGTCTCCGGGTGGCAGTCCAGCTCGCAGGGCCACCACTCGTCCTCGTCCTCGGGCGTACCGCGCGTCAGCGTGAAGAACAGCATGCGGCCGTCCCCGGTCATGGCGACCGGGCCCACCTCGACACCGGAGGCGAGCAGCCGCCGCAGGGCCTCCTCACCGGCGTCGCGCGGGACGTCCAGCACGTCGTGCACCATCCCGGTCGCGGTGATGAAGTTCGCCTGCGGCTGGTTGCGGGACCAGCGCTCGATCTGCGCCGGGTCCGTGGTGGACTGCGTCTGCCAGGCGAAGGAGACCGGATGACGGGCGGGCGTGGGACAGCCCACGCGGTCGCAGGAGCAGCGGTAGCCGACGGGATGCGCGGCGGGCGCGAGCGGCAGCCCGGCGGCGGCGGCAGCCAGCAGCATCGCCTCACGGCCGCCGTCGCCGGCGTCATCCTTGAGACGGGCGGGACGACGTCCGCGCAGCCACTGGGAGATCCTGCCCTGCCCGCGCGCGCGGCGGCCGAACTCTGCGCTCATCTATCCCCTCGCCTCGCTGCTGTGGTGCCGGACAGCATGCCCTATGGTCCCACCATCCTGCGCCTCGGGTGGCCGGAGCCCGCATCCGGGGTGGCCGGGGCGATGCCGACCGGGGATCAACATCAGGAGTCATTACAGGATTTCATACGGTATGTCCGACCGGAAGGGTCAGCGGCGCGTCAGCCCCCGGAAGGGCGTGGTCGACGAGGATGTCCGTGTGCGGACGGGCCGGCGGGCCGGTGCGCCGCGGCCGGCGCCGGGTGAGCGGGGTGAGCGGTGGCAGGAGGAGGTTCGAGCAGGTGGGCGAGGAGCGCCGCGCCGAGCCGCGGGTTGACGAGGCCCCCGGTGACCAGGGCGCGGGGCGCCGGCCGGAGCCGGCTCAGGCGCGCGTCTGGTCCTGGTCCGTGTCGGGCGGCGGCCAGGCGTCGCCCCAGTGCGCGTCGCGGGCGGCCCGGTAGAGCGGCCCGTGCCGTTTGGTCACCGTGTCGCGGTGCAGGGACTCGTCCGGGCCGCACAGGTCGAGGAGCACCTGGCCCTTGCGGATCTGCGGTTTGCGCACGACCCGGGAGGCGGCGGGCGCGACCGGGAAGCGCGCCGCGGCCACATAGCTGAACTTCTCGTCCTCGTACGCCAGCGACCCGCCCTTGACCTGCCGGTGCAGCGAGGAACGGCTGACCCGGGCGGAGAAGTGGCACCAGTCCTCACCGGGGACGATGGGGCAGGCGGCGCTGTGCGGGCAGGGGGCCGCGATGCGGAAGCCGGCGCCGATCAGGCGGTCGCGGGCCTCGATGACGCGGGCGTAGCCGTCCGGGGTGCCCGGTTCGACGATCACGACGGCCTGGGCGGCGGCGGCCGCTGCGTCCACGACGGCGGCGCGGCCGGCCTCGGTCAGTTCGCCGAGGACGTACGAGACGGTGACGAGATCCGTGCTCTCGATGGTGAGCGCCGATCCGATACGGGAGCGGTGCCACTCGGCGGCCTTCAGCGCCGGGTTGGCGGCGGCGATCTCCCGGCCCAGCGCGAGTGCGGGTTCGGCCCAGTCGAGCACGGTCACCGGGCGTGGGCCCTCCCAGGTGGCGCTGACGGCCCAGGTCGCCGCGCCGGTCCCGCCGCCGACGTCCACATGGCTCGCCGGGGTCCAGCCGGGCACCGCATCCGCGAACGCGTCCAGCGCCGCACACAGCGCCTCGAACGTCGCCGGCATCCGGTACGCGGCGTAGGCCACCACGTCGGAGCGGTCCCGCAGCACCGGGGCGTCGGTCGGGGTCCGCCCCCGGTAGTTGGCGATCAGCCGGTCCACGGCCTGGGCGGCCTGCCTGGGGGGCAGCCCGTCGAGCAGCCCGGAGAGGGCGGCACGGAGGGTGTCGGCTGGGGAGACGGGGGCGTTCACGTGGCGATTCTAGGCGGCGGCCGGCCGGCGTGAGCAGCGCTCACCAACGAGACCACCATTCACGGGGAGGGCGCGCGCGCAGCCCTTCCCCGTACCGCCCGTGCCAGTCGGTCGGCCGCTCTCACTCTCGGGCGGTTGTCCGGGGCGCGGCGGCGGGGGTGGACCGTGTTCGCCAGGAGGATCAGGAACGTGTCCGTCGCCGGGTCCAGGACCAGCGACGTGCCCGTGAAGCCCGTGTGGCCCGCCGCTCCCCGCCCCGACAGCCCGCCCATGAACCACGGCTGGTCGACGGCGAAGCCCAGCCCGGGCGGGGCGAGCATCAGTTCGACGAAGTCAGGGCCCAGGATGCGCGCGGGCCCGTACGAGCCCCCGGCCAGCAGCGCCCGGCAGAAGACCGCGAGGTCCCGCGCCGTGGAGAAGAGGCCCGCGTGACCGGCCACCCCACCGAGCGCCCACGCGTTCTCGTCGTGGACCACACCCCGCAGCATCCCCCGGTCCGCCTTGGCCCAGGGCCGCCGCTGGTCCTCCGTCGCCGCCGCGCCCGGGTTCGGTCCGAACCCCGTCGCCGCCATCCCGAGCGGCCGGCTGATCCCGTCGCGGACGAGCACGTCCAGCGACCGTCCGGTGATGCGTTCCAGGACGTACTGCAGGAGCAGCATGTTCAGGTCCGAGTAGCAGTACGTGCCGGGCGCCTCCGCCGGAGCCTCCGCCCGCAGCAGCGCCAGCCGTGCCTCGTCCGACGCGCAGTCGTACAGCGCGAGTTCGGGCCGCAGTCCGGAGGTGTGGGTGAGCAACTGCCGTACGGTGATGCCGCCTTCCGCCGCCGCGTGGAAGTCCGGCAGATAGGCCCCCACGCGCGCGTCGATGCCGAGCGTGCCGCGCTCCAGTTGCTGCACCGCGGCGACCGCCGTGAACAGCTTGGTGAGCGAGGCCAGGTCGAAGGGCGTGTCCACGGTCATCGGCACCCGCGCCGCGGGCGGCAGTTCCACCCCTCGGTCCGCCTCCGCGTCGTACGCCGCGTACCGTACCGCCCAGCCCGCCGCCGCCTCGACGGCGATCACCGGGCCGCGCCCGGCGACCACCACGGCACCGGCCGCCCAGGGGCGCTCTCCGCTGACGGCCTCGCGGATCTCGCGTACGAGAAGACGCAGTTCCTCCGGATCGAGCCCGGCCTTCTCCGGGGTGTCGATGCGCAGTCTCGGCGCGCTCAGCTCTCCTCCCCCAAGTTCTCGGGCGCACTGGAGCAGGGGGGACCCCCGCCCCGCACGCCCGCGCGTCTGTTCCAGGGACGGCACAGTGCCATGAAGCAGGCCACGGCGACCAGTGCGGCCGCCATTTGGACGACCGCCATCGGGACGGCGGTGTGCTCACCGGCTATCCCGACGAGCGGCGAGGCGACGGCGCCGATGAGGAAGGAGCAGGTGCCGAGCAGCGCGGACGCGGACCCGGCGTGGTGGCGGGTGCGCATCAGGGCCAGCGCCTGGGTGTTGGGCAGCGTGATGCCCATCGCCGACATGAGGACGAACAGGGCGGCGGCGACGGGCGCGAGACCCACCTCGCCGAGGACGCCCGTGCACATCAGCAGCAGCGCGCCGGCGGCGAGCGTGACGACCGTGAGGCCGACCGCCAGCACGGTGTCGAGGCTGACGCGGCCCACCAGGACCTTGCCGTTGAACTGCCCGGCGGCCACCAGGCCCACCGAGTTGAGGCCGAACAGCAGGCTGAAGGTCTGCGGGGAGGCGCCGTAGACCTCCTGGACGACGTAGGGAGACGCGGCGATGTACGCGAACAGTGCCGCGAAGGCGAAGCCGCCCGCGATCGTGTACCCGGTGAAGACGCGGTCGGCCAGCAGCGTCCGCATGGAGCGCAGGGCAGCGCCCACTCCTCCGCCGTGGCGCTCGGCCAGCGGAAGCGTCTCCGGCAGCTTCACCCACACGAGCGCCGTGAGCGCGATACCGACGGCCGTGAGGACGACGAAGACGCCCCGCCAGTCGGTGACGCGCAGGATCTGGCCGCCGATCAGTGGCGCGACGACCGGCGCCACTCCCGAGATGAGCATGAGGGTGGAGAAGAACCGGGCCATGGCCATGCCGTCGTGAAGATCGCGGACGACGGCGCGTGCGATCACGATCCCGGCCGCGCCCGCGAGTCCCTGCACCAGCCGGAAGGCGACGAGCGACTCCACAGAGGGTGCGAAGGCGCACAGCGCGGTGGCTACGACATAGCCGACGAGGCCCACGAGCAGCGGGCGCCGGCGTCCCCACCTGTCGCTCATCGGGCCGACCAGCAGTTGGCCGAGAGCCATGCCCGCGAGACAGCCGGTGAGGGTGAGCTGCACCGTCGCGGCGGGCGCGTGCAGGGACGCGGTGACCTCCGGCAGGGACGGGAGGTACATGTCCATGGCCAGCGGGGGCGTGGCGGTGAGGCCGCCGAGGATGAAGGTGACGAGAAGACCGGTACGGCGGGCGGCGGCGCCCTGTGCGAGGGGTGCGGCTGCCCCGAGCGTCCCCGGTGTCGAGGGCGTCCCCGGTGTCGAGGGCGTCCCCGGTGTCGAGGGCGTCCCCGGTTTCGAGGGCGTCCCGGAGGTCGAGAGCGTCCCGGATGTCGAGCGCGTCCCAGGTGTCGAGCGCGTCCCAGGTATTCCGGGTGTTTCGGGTATGAGGTCCTCCGGTTCCTTCTGGTCCTGCGTGGTGCGGCCACGCTCGGGCATGTGCCCCTCCCTGCTCGTTCGGTCCGCCGCCTATGCTCTCAGCTCGTACTGGTGACCGGGTCGGGGTACCGAGGGGCGGACATGGTGGGGACGGCTGACGGACGGGTGCGGTGGGGGATCCTGGCGACCGGGGGGATCGCCGCGGCGTTCGCGGCCGATCTCGTCGACCTGCCGGACGCCGAAATCGTGGCGGTGGCCTCGCGGAGCGAGGAGTCGGCGCGGGCGTTCGCGGAACGGTTCGGGATACCGCGGGCGTACGGGGAGTGGGACGCCCTCGCCGGGGACGAGGACGTCGACGTGGTCTACGTCGCCACTCCGCACTCGGCGCACCGGGCCGCGGCCGGGCTGTGCCTGGCGGCCGGGCGGAACGTGCTGTGCGAGAAGGCGTTCACGCTGAACGCGCGGGAGGCCGGGGAACTGGTCGCGCTGGCGCGGGAGCGCGGCCTCTTCCTGATGGAGGCCATGTGGATGTACTGCCATCCGCTGGTCAGACGGCTGAAGGCGCTGGTGGACGACGGCGCGATCGGCGAGGTGCGCAGTGTGCAGGCCGACTTCGGGCTCGCCGGCCCCTTCCCGCCCTCGCACCGGTTGCGCAATCCGGCGCTGGGCGGCGGGGCACTGCTGGACCTGGGCGTGTATCCGGTGTCGTTCGCGCAGTTGCTGCTCGGGGAACCGTTGGATCTCGTGGCGAAGGCGGTGCTCTCGGGCGAGGGCGTCGATCTCCAGACCGGAGCGCTGCTCTCCTGGGAGAGCGGGGCCCTGGCGTCGGTGCACTGCTCCATCCACGGCGGCACCCCCGTCCGCGCCTCCGTCACCGGCTCCCGGGGCCGCATCGACGTCCCGGACGGCTTCTTCTTCCCGGACCACTTCGTGCTGCACCGCGACGGCCGCGATCCCGAGGAGTACCGCGCCGACCCCGCCGACGGTCCGCGCACCAGCCTCAGACACGAGGCCAACGAGGTCATGCGCGCCCTCAGGGCCGGCGAGACCGAGTCCCCGCTCGTCCCGCTCGACGGCACCCTGGCG
Source organism: Streptomyces sp. TP-A0356 (assembly GCF_001417775.1). Classification (GTDB taxonomy): domain Bacteria; phylum Actinomycetota; class Actinomycetes; order Streptomycetales; family Streptomycetaceae; genus Streptomyces. The sequence goes on from NZ_BBZJ01000013.1 coordinate 118,134, forward strand.
GTGATGCGCACACTCGACGCGATACGGGAGCGTATCGGGGTCCGCTACCCCGGAGAGGCCGTGGAACCGGACCTCGCGACCGTCTGAGACAACCGTATGGCGGACACCGTATTCCGCATGACGGATCACCCCCCTTACGCTGCGGGTCCATGACTGACAGGCACTCAAAGACCGCCATGGTGACCGGCGCGGGCTCCGGGATCGGCCGCGCGGTCGCGGTGGAGCTGCTGCGCGCGGGCTGGTCCGTGGCGCTCGCGGGGCGGCGCACCGGGACGCTGGAGGAGACCGCCGCGCTCGCACCCGAGGGCACCGCACTGGCCGTACGCACCGACGTCTCACGACCGGATGACGTGGAAGACCTGTTCGATGCCGTACACGAGCGGTTCGGGCGGCTCGACCTCCTGTTCAACAACGCCGGTACGTTCGGCTCCGGCGGGGTTCCGGTCGAGAACCTCCCCTACGACGCCTGGCGGCATGTGGTGGACACCAACCTCAACGGAGCGTTCCTGTGCGCGCAGGCGGCGTACCGGCAGATGAAGGAACAGGATCCGCAGGGCGGCCGGATCATCAACAACGGCTCGATCTCGGCGCACACGCCCCGCCCGCACTCGGTGGCGTACACGGCGACCAAGCACGCGCTGACCGGCCTGACCAAGTCGCTGTCCCTGGACGGGCGTCCGTACCGCATCGCGGTCGGGCAGATCGACATCGGCAACGCGGCGACCGACATGACCGCGCGCATGCAGAACGGGGTCCTGCAGGCGAATGGCGAACTGGCGGTCGAACCCGTGATGGATGTGGCCGATGTGGCGCGCACCGTACGGCACATGGCAGAGCTGCCGCTGGAGGCGAACGTGCAGTTCGTGACGGTGCTGGCGACGACGATGCCCTACGTGGGCCGCGGCTGACGGGTCCGATGCGTCGTCCACACCTCAACTTCTACAAGCGGAATGTGACCGTCCGAACCATTCCGGCTCATGGCGGGCTTATGCTCAACACGCCTCCACCGGAGCTTCACAGTTCGAGCACGAGATATCCGCAGACCATACCCGGGGGAGGCGGCAGCCGTTCCGCGGTCCGGCAGGGGGTGGGCCTCGCGTGGGACCGCGGGGTGCGCATCGGATCGCGGAGCGGCTGCCCACATGTCAGCGCCGGTGACGGCCCTCCTCCGCCGCTTGGCAGAGGCACGGTCATGACGGGGTTGCAACCGTGCCGCAAAAGGCGTCGAAGACGGCTGCAGAGAGCGCATGACGCGGACCCGCCCGTGTAGCGATCCCGCCCGCCGGGCCCTCAGGCCTGGCCGGTCTCGAAGCGGGAGATCCTGCCGTCGTCGTCGACGGTGAACGTCCACCGGGTGCGCATCTCCCCCCAGGTGTCGTTGCGGTACCGGGCGACGAGGGAGCGGCCGCCGTTGGACTCGTTGTCGACGTCCATGTGGCCGTTCGAGGAGAAGATCTCCCGGTCGATCCAGTCGGCGAGGTCACGGTCGGAGCCGTCGTCCGACATGGTCGCGCCCGGGGCGAGGAGCGTCATGAAGCCCTCGCGGTCATGGGTGTTCACGGCGGTGACGAAGGCCCGGACGGCCGGGTCCCGGAGCTTGGCTGTCTGAATCGTCATGCCTGTCAGAGTCACACCGGCCCCGGGGACCCGCCACCCGAACGGCGCCGTGAACAGGCCGGACGGGTGCGGACGATGGGACGGTGGGAACGCGGAGGGAACCGTTCCCGCCGTGTGCCCCGGGAGTGACCGTGACCTGTTGCATCGACCGACGCGACGTGGGACTGCTGCTGCTCCGCCTCGGCACCGGCGGGGTGCTGGCCGCGCACGGTGCGCAGAAGCTGTTCGGCTGGTTCGGCGGGGGCGGGATCGAGGGGACCGGGCGGTTCATGGAGACCGTGGGCTACCGGCCGGGGAAGGCGAGCGCGATGGCGGCCGGGCTCGCGGAGGCGGGCGGCGGCACGCTGCTGGTGCTGGGCCTCGCCACACCGGCGGCGGGCGCCGCGACGGTCGGCGTGATGGCGGGGGCGGCGGCGGTGCACCTGCCGAACGGGTTCTTCGCCCAGAGCGGCGGCTACGAGTACGCGGCGATCCTCGGCCTCACGGCGGCGGGCCTGGCGATCACGGGTCCCGGCCGGCTCTCCCTGGACGCGCTGTTCGGCCACGCCGTGAACCGTGGCTGGATGGTCCCGGTGGCGTTCGCGGCGACGGGGGTGGTCACCGCCCTGGTGGTGGGGGCGCGGAACCAGCATGTGCGGAGGATGACGGTGGGGCAGCAGGAGGCGCTCTTCGAGGAGTAGGGCGCTTGTGACGGATCTCCGTGGCGTCACGACGCCCGGCACGCGCCCGCAGCCTTCGGCCGGGAGGTGCCCCCGCTCGCCGCACCGCGCGAAAGCCCGCATGGCAGGCTGTGGTGTATGAGTGAGCAGGGCACGTCCGCGGACGTCTGGGATTCCATCACCCGCCTGCACGCGTGGCTCGACGCGAACCGGACGCACGAGGGTGCGGACGGTCTGCTGCTGCGTGTGCTGAAGCTGTCGGAGGAGGTCGGCGAGGTCGCACAGGCGGTGATCGGCACGATGGGCCAGAACCCGCGCAAGGGCACGACGCACGGCTGGGAGGACGTCCAGGCGGAGCTGTGCGACGTGGCGATCACGGCTCTGGTGGCCCTGCGCACCCTGACCCCGGACGCCCGCGAGGTGTTCGCGGCCCACCTGGAGGGCGTCACGACACGCTCGCTAGGGCCCTTCTGACGGATTTCCGCGGCGTCGAGACGCCCGGCACGCGCCCCCAGCCTTCGGCCGGGAGGTGCCCCCGGCTCGTCGCACCGCGCGAAAGCCCAAGGAGCGCCGCTGCGAGGACTTCCGGGCGTCCCGGCACGGGCCTTCGCCGGGTCGGCCCGAAGATCCAGGAGCGGCGCCACCGGTTGCGAGGCCGGTGGTGCCGCCCTGGTTCTCAGCGGAAGGCGCCCGCGTGCCGGTCGGCCCAGGCGGCGTAGTCGCTCGCCGTCCGGCCCAGGATCCGTTCCACGGTGTCCTCCACCTGGCACTTGGCTCCGCTCAGCTGGCGCTCGGCGCTCTCCAGCAGAGCCTGTGCCACCGGTGCCCCGAATCTCCGGTGCAGTGACCGGCTCGTCTCCTCCCGCGAGCGCTCGACGAAGAGCAGCGGACGTCCGACGGCACGGGCGAGGATCCGCGTCTGCTCCCGGGCCGTCAGTGCCTCGGGCCCCGTCAGGGCGTAGGCCTGTCCGGCATGGCCGGGCTCCGTGAGCGCCCGGGCCGCGACCGCTGCCACGTCCGCCGGATCGACACTCGCCGACGGAGCGTCACCCGGCCAGTGCCGTACCGTGCCCGTGGCCTTGACGTCGGGGGCCCAGGACAGCGTGTTGGTCATGAACGCGCGGGGCCGCAACAGGGTCCAGTCCAGGCCGGATGCACGGACGCAGTCCTCGGCGGTCCGCTGCCAGCGGGTCACCAGGTCCTGCGCCTGGCCGTCGGTCACGGCCAGCGCGGAGAGTTTGACCAGGTGGCGTACGTCCGCTCGCCGCGCGGCCCGCACCATGTGCACGTCCTGCTCGGGGCGGGTGGGATCGCCGGTCACGACCAGCACCGCCCGGACCCCGGTCATGGCCCGGGACAGTGAGGCCTCGTCGTCGAAGTCGCCGACGGCGACCTCCGCGGTGGTGCCGGGCTCCGGCAGCCGGGACGCGTCGCGGACCAGCAGCCGCACCCGGTGCCCTTCCCGGAGCAGGATCCGCGTGGTGCGCCGGCCCACCGTGCCGGTCGCTCCGGTGATCAGGATCATCGCGCCTCCCGTGTGGGCTCTGCGCCGCTCACAGCGCGGTCACCCCTCCGTCGACCGGCACCGTCGCGCCGGTGATGAACGACGAGCCGTCACCGAGGAGCCAGGCCGCGGCCCTCGCCACCTCGTACGGCTCCGCGATACGACGCACCATGGATTCGGCGGCCAGTCGGTCCTCCAGGCCTTCGTACCGGTCGAGCGCCGTCTGCAGCAACTCGGTGCGCGTGGCGCCTATGGCGAGCGCGTTGACCCGGACGCCCCGGTCACCGTACTGGTCCGCGGCCGCCTTGGTCAGTCCGATCACGGCGTGCTTGGCGGCGATGTACGGCGCGCCGGGCAGATGGTGGCTGACCAGACCGGCCGTACTGGAGGAGTTGACGACCGCGCCCCCGCCCGCGCTGCTGATCATCGCCGGGATCTGCTCGCGCAGGCAGTTCCACACCCCCCGCACATTGACGTCGAAGACACGGTCGTACTCGGCGTCGTCCGTCAGGTGCAGCGGAGTGCGGGGGCTTCCCGAACCGGCGTTGTTGAACGCCCCGTCGAGCCGTCCGCAGGCGTCCACCGCCGCGTCGACCACCCGTCGCACATCCCGCGCGGAGGTGACGTCACCGGCGACGGCGAGGGCCGTCCCGTCCGCGGCGGTGATCTCGTGCGCCAGTTCGTCGAGCAGTCCCTCCCGGCGTGCCATGAGCACCACCGATGCCCCCTCGGCGCTGAACACGCGGGCGGCCGTGGCTCCGATGCCGCTGGAGGCGCCCGTGATCATGACGACCTTGCCCGCGAGCACTCCGTCACGATCCGCCATCAGTGCCTCCCTAGGACGACGGACGCGTGGCGGCGGCGTACCGGTGCGCGGTGCTCGGCCGCGGTCGGGCAGGGGCGCCGCACCGGTACGCCGGGCAGCGGGCGCAAGGAGATCAGACCGCGGGCGACTTCCTGTTCGCGCTGCCGCACGTGCACGGGAACGTCGAGGAGGCCCCCGGAACGCTCGCGCACCGCACCGGTGGTGATGAAGCAGGGCGCGTCATGCTCCACGTAGTGCGCGAACTCCGCCTCGATCCGCGGGTTCTGCGCCCCGCGCAGACCGCTGGCGAACCGCGCCGCCTGGCGCATGCCCTCGATGACCGCCATGCCCGGAACGTGGTCCAGCGGGTGGTCGTAGAGGACCGGGTGGTCACGGTCGGCACGCAGCAGGAACGTGCCGGGCAGGCCGCCGGCGGCGAGCACGACGTCCCGGCCGCGCACGCGTCCCACCGCATACGCGTCCAGGGCGGCGGGCAGAGCGGACAGCGCCGGGTCCTGGGAGGAGCGCGCCCGGCCGCGCAGCCGCTCGTAGACCGCCGGGGAGATGCATCGGTAGGCGAACGTCCCCGATCCGACCTGCCGGTCGTCCCGGTGGAGCAGCATGGTGCCCTTGATGCCCAGCACGGTGCGCCCCCGCCGGAGCACGTCGCGGCACTCCACGTCGACGGTCAGCCTGGTCCCGGAATCCGTCGGGGTCAGCTCTCCCCAGTCGACCGCATGGCTGAGTTCGTTCATCACGAAGCTGTGGTCCTGGGGGATGCCGTAACCGACGTGCCCCACGAGTATTCCGGCCTGCCGCATCGTCTCGCAGACGAGTTGCGGGTCAGACCCTCCGTCGGCGGACGGGCCACAGAAGCGGTGACCACCCGGCCAGCGCGCCGGGACGCGGAAGCGGCCTCCCCCTCGTCGTTCGACACCCGTGACGAGCACCTGTCCCTCGTCCCGCCGGTGCACGAGGCCGCTCAGCACGGCCGTAGCTCTCCCTGCCGATAAGAACACTCCATCAGCCTTCCGTCGCACGCTCCCCGCCCTGCGCGGGAAAGCTGGACCCAATAAAAACCGCACGAATGGTTTTGTCAATGGATTAGCAAATCAGATATAAGACGCATAAGCCGCGCCGGGGTCCTGGATTGATGGCCAATAAGAGACCAGATGGTTGGCATTGTTTTAACAAGGGCGCTACACTGCCCGGAACCGACACCTCCCCAAAAGGCAGGCACATTGGCTCGGCAGGAACGCGCTCTGCGCACTCGCCAAAAGCTCCTGGAGGCCGCCGCCAAGGTCATCAGCGCGCGCGGCTACCGGGCTGCCACGATCGCAGAGATCCTGAAGGCGGCCGATATCACGAAAGGCGCCCTGTATTTCCATTTCGACTCCAAGCAGGCGCTCGCGGACGCGATCATCAAGGAACAGACCCTGCCCTACGCCCCGGTGGAACCTCCCTCTCCGCTGCAGCGCCTCATCGACATGAGCCTGGAGATAGGGCGGGGCCTGCAGACCGACCCCTTGCTCATGGCGGGCACCCGTATCGCGGTCGACACGCTCTTCGACGAGTCCCCCGTGACGCCGTTCCAGGACTGGACCGGCGTCGCGGTCTCGCTGCTCACGGAGGCCCGTCGGGCCGGCGAGGTGCTGCCGCACGTCGAGCCCTCGGAGTGCGCCGAACTCATCATCGCGGCCTACACGGGCGTGCAACTGTTCTCCCAGGCCGCCAGCGGCCGGAAGGACCTCACCGAACGCATCGTGACCCTCTGGAAACACCTCCTGCCGTCGATCGCCAACCCTGCGGCCATCGCCCACCTGGATTTCGACAAGGTCCCGGCACAGCTCGACTGACGCGTATCACAGGAGATATTTCCGGACACCTCACATAGGTTCTCCGGCTCTCCGGCTCTCCCGCGCTTGAGGTCACACCCTCGCCATTTGCGGAACCATGGCCGCAGAATCCCGCCCGGACCCCGGAATCTCCGCCCGGGTAAAGCGGCAGGGAAATGAGGCGGCAATGGCGAGCTGCGCAGGGCACTGTTCCGGGACGCCACGCAGCACGGCCCTGGGCTGGAAGGTATCCCTGGGCACCGTCACCCACGGGGACACCAAGCGCCGCATCATGGCGGCGGGCCCCGACCGCGCCGACGCGATCGGAAACAGGGTGCGGCCCCGTGGATGGCACTGGGCGCCCGTCAGGGACGTGGTGCCTTCTCGCCGTGCACGGCCGTGTATTCGGCTGCGAGCCATGGGCCCAGGTCGTCGATGAGCATCTCGAGCACTGCTGGATCGGGCGAGGGTGCGCGGCCCATGGACGCGGCGATGCGCATCTGCTCAGCGCGCTCGGGGTAGTAGCGGCCGAAGAGTTCCGCGGACTTGTCGAGGTCGCTGGTCCAGCCGCCCCATCGGGGCATGATCAGGGTGAATCCTGTGCGGACGATGCGGCGGCCGACAAGGCGACCGAGAGTCTGGCGATCGGCGTCCGTCGCGACTTCGACGGCCTTGGCACGCCAGCGTGGAAGCACGAGGGCCAGGTCGCCGTTCGTTTCGCGGGCGAGGATGCCCGTGGGGCGGTATCGGGGAAGTTGTTCTGCGAGGTCGGGACCGAGCAGCGGGGTGCAAAGGCAGGCGATGAAGAATCCGCCGTCGTGGCGTTCGAGGTCGCTGAGCAGAACGCGCGTGCTGGTCAGCAGGATCCCGACGCCATCGATCTGGGGGAACGCGTGGTCGAGTCCGGCCTCGATCGCCTTGGCGTCGGCGCGGTCGGCTTCGGTGGGCTCCTCGTGGAGGGCGAGCTGGAGGTCGAGGTCGGAGACTCCGGGGGTGGCGGTGCCGCGGGGAATGCTCCCGTAGAGGTAGGCGCTGTGCAGGCGCGCACTGCCGAACGTCTCGGCGATGTGAGCGCGGGCGGCGTCGACGACCGGAACGAACGCTGCCGGTACTCGTTCCAGGGCGCCTTCACGTGCGATCGTTCCGTCGCGGTCCAGTCCTCGTCCGTTCATGTGGTTACTGTGCCTTGTGATGCTGAGTGGTGCCGAGCGGATTTCCGAGGCGGTGCAACATTCTTTTCTTCTGCTCCAGGTCGAAGGCGACCGGCGACGAGGTAACGGCCTCGACGTGTCCGGGGTGCGCGGTGTTCTGTACAGGTCGGGCACGCGGCGAAGTTCGCCGCCACGACTGTCCGAGGGAGGACCTGACGGCAGACCTGGCGGTGCTCAGTCGCAACGTGACATGGGCGCTTGAAGACCTGGATGTGTCACCGGACGCAATCGGCGATGCACTGAGTTCGGCGCTCACCCGTGCCGAGACGCGTTTGCTTGCCGATCCACCGGCCGGCTTGCTCGAAACGTGGGACGCATGGGTGACGGCCATGCAGGCCGGCACCGCGCTGTTCGATGCGGCGGTGGCGGCTGACGGATCCGTCCGAGCTCGTATCGAGCACCAAGTACGGAGCATCCCGGCCTCCGGTCCTCATGCCTCAGCTGATGCCGGCAACTGGATCACAGCGTTCTGGTTGGCAGTGATCTGCCGCGAGAAGGACCGCATGACCAGGCTGTGCCATGTGCCGGTCGAGTTGTTGCGGGCATCGGGCGCGGAGTACGACGAGTACGTCTATACGTGGGTTGAGGCCCTCCAGGCGTACTGGCTCGGGAGGGACGACTTCGGCCGGCTTCTGGTCGCCGCTGCTCAACAGACCCGTCCTGAGGGGCTGCGGATCACGAGCCCCGACGTGATGTCGATGATCCTTTGGCCGCCGATCGAGCTGATGACCCACCTCGTGCGCGGTGACCGGGCTCGGTTCAACGATTCCCTTGCCATGGCTCTGCAGCGCCACAAGGCGTACTGGTCTGCGAACGAAGAGCACGCGCGACGCAGCTCCGGGCTCGTTGCGCTCGGGCCTCTTGCGGTTGCCTGCTTCGCCCATGACGGGGGTTTCCCGATCGACGTGCAGTCCGATTACCTCCCGAAGGCCCTCTTGGAGGGCGCCTGGGCAGGCGAGTTCGAGACCTGAACAAGGTAAATGCGGGATGCCTGAGATCAGTGAATCAGGAGCACCGCACTGAAGGACACTCTCTCCCGGGCCTGTACGCCTCCGCGCCGCGGCACCACGGGCTGCCGCAGCCGACGCCAGCGGCTGATATCGACAAGCCCGAGCAACCCCGGGCCCAACGCACGGAGACTTCGACGTGACCAAGGACATCATCGCGCTCACACCGAAGATGCCCGACACCGCCACACTGCTGGCCGCCCTGCACGCCGGCGGCCCCTCCCTGGGCCTGAGCGCCACCGACGACGGCGCGGTCATCCAACTGTGCACCGCCGCGGGACGCCCGTTGTGTCACTAGAGGCGCCGGTCCTGATACACGTACCGGGCGAGGCCGAACGTCTCCTCGGGCCCCGAATAACCCCGCCCGGGCTGCCGTTCTGGTGGACGGAAGCCCGCGCCACCACCACCGTCCCCGAGGCCGAACCCCTCGCCGGCTCAGTCTGCGGCCGCCTGACCACGCTCCTCGGCGGAACCGTCTGGCCGCCCGACGCGGGCCACGCAGAAGTCGTGGAGCAGACCCTGGACAACGCCGAGGTCACCGAGGCACCTGCTCCGGATGCGGCCCTGCCCGTCGTCGATGTATTGACCCCGTCCACGGCCGTGGTACTCGCCGACCGACCGCTCCTGGGGATGACCACCTGGCTCTCGGACGTACTGCGCACGACCGCCGCGACCGACCGTGCGCTGCACATCGTGACACCGCCGCACGTACGGCTGACCCTGCCGCTGCGCACGGCCCTGGGCGGAGCGCCCAACCGCTGGGTGATTCAGGGTCCCTCGGGCGGCTACCACGACGGCCTGTCCGGCGCCGAACTCACTTGGCACAACGGCACATTCACGCCGACCGGCCCGTCCCCGAAGATCGCGGACGCCTTCACAGCGGGTGCCGCACCCACCGACGAGCGGCAGCTCACGGTGGCCCTACGCGCCGTACACCGCCCCGAAGCCGACCTCGCGCTCGGCGGCGCCCTGGAGACAGCCTGGCGCCACCTCACCGGTGGACCGCCCGCCGGATGGGGAACAGCGGAACCGGTCAACCTTCCTTGGTCACCACGGCAGTTGACCGACCTGGCCCGCAACCGGGCCCCCGCCCCCACTCACGCCATCGCCGTCGGCACCCCCGACCACCCAGCCATCGCCACCCACCGCACCACCCGCACGACAGCAGGCGTCGCCGAGGAGGTCACACTCACCGTCGGCTACACGGCACACCAACGAGCCGCACTGGAGGCGATCGAGCCGCTGGCCGCCGAACTCGTCACCACGCACGGCCTGACCACCATGTTGACCACCCTCCGCGCGGCCCGCGCCGACCTCACCCTCACGCCTCACCTCACCGCTCCCCCGATCCCCGTCGCCTTGACCCTCGGTCCCACAGACACCCGAGCCATCGGCCTCACCCATGCCCGCCGCCCCTCAGTCGCGGTGAAGCCCGTCCAGCTCGGCACACCCTCTCACCCGGCCCTGCACTATCCCCTCGGTGACGGCACCAACGTCGACGCCTGGACAACACTCCAGCACCTCACCGCCCACCTCAAGCACAGCACCGAACCAGAACAGTGACTGGCCCTCGAACCATTACCTGACAGACACGCCAAACCGCAGCCAAGCACCGTCCCCGGTCTTCCGATCAGCCCTCACCACCCACCTGTCACTTAGCAATCCCCCAGGGATTCGAACCTGCGCGGCACTCGCTCGGCACCCCGTCTGACGAGCCAAGTCACGCCCCGCCAGCCGCTCCCCCCATTTAGATGGCCCTGCCCCGGGTAAACCCCTGGGTTCTAGGAGTCGTCGCAACGCTCCACCCGCAGCTCTTTGCGGAGCGACTCCGCCGACACCGGGCGCTGGTGCACTTCCCGATGCCGTGCATCCACTTGCCGGGCACGCTCCAACAACGAGTCGTTGCTTACAAGATCATTGCCGCCGTTCGCCTGGGCATCCTCCGCGTCGGCACTCTCAGCCTCCGTCCGGAGGGTCGGCCGGTGAGCCAACAGCTCCACCGACAGCAGCAGCGCGACCGGCGGCCACCCGGCCACCAGCACCGGCCTCCACGCCAACACCGGAGCGGCCGCGATATTGGCCGCCAGAGAGACCGCGATCCCCAAACAGAAATGCGAACCACACCCCTCCTCGCTCCCGCCGTGTGTGGGGCCCCGAGGGCTTCAACAGACCGACCGTGGCCAGAAGCAAGAGTCCGTCCACGGACAGCGGCCACAACGAGGCACTGATCGAATCCGCTTCGCCCTTCACCGCGAACTCCCGCTGATGAACATACGAGGCCTACGCGGCGACCCCGGCCACCACCAGAGCACACAACGGCGAGACCCACGCATCAAGGTCGAGGCCGTTCCTCCCGCCGACCCCCTGATCGGTCCCGGCGCCCTCAGCCACCGAGCCCACCGCCGAAGGCCCCCGCCGGTGCACAACGCGTGCACACTTCCACGGGAACTCACGGGAACTCCCAAGTAGAAGCAGGATGCACCCCGACAGGGAAAAGGGCCCCCACCGGGCCGAAAGGCCAGGTCAGGGCCATGAAAGCAGACGAGTCGGGCTGTACGCCGGGTTCTGTCCCGAAGGGTCCTCGCGGGCCCCTCGGTGACGGCCATCCATCTAGGACCGGTGTTGCCACCGGTCTCGTGCGGTCTACCCGCGGACTCGGGCGGGCAGCCCTCGAGCGTCCGCGCAGAGCCGCCCTCACGGCGGCTCCTTTTGACCTTGCTCCAGGTGGGGTTTACCTAGCTGCCCAGGTCACCCTGGGCACTGGTGGTCTCTTACACCACCGTTTCACCCTTACCGAGGACCGAGGTCCCCGGCGGTCTGTTCTCTGTGGCACTGTCCCGCGGGTCACCCCGGGTGGCCGTTAGCCACCACCTTGCCCTGTGGAGCCCGGACGTTCCTCGGGGAGGTCCACCAGGACCTCCACGCGGCCGTCCGCCCGGCTCGTCTGCCGTACAGACCATGGTACCGGGCGCACGCCACGCCTCGGTCCGGCGGCTCGGGCGGCTCGGGCGGCTCCTGCGACCGGTCCCGCCGTCGCGAGCACCGAGCCGGCCAGGATCAGGGCGAAGGCGGCGAGGATCCCCGCCGTGAGACGTTCGTCCAGGGCGAGCGCACCCGCCGCCACCGCGACCGCCGGGTTGACGTAGGTGATGACGGTCGCCCGGGTCGGGCCCGCCTCCTTGATCAGCTCCAGGAACGCCACGAAGGCCACGGCCGTGCAGATCACGCCCAGACCGGCCAGGGCTGCCAGGACGCGGGCGGGCGGTACGGCGGCCGGCCAGGTGGCGGCCGCGGCCGGGGCGTAGACCAGCGCCGCCAGCGCGAGGCAGGGTGCCGTGAGCTGCAGCGTGGGGACGTCCTTGAGGTGACGGGCGGCGATCAGGGGTGCGGTCGCGTAGCCGACGACCGTCAGCAGCACCTCGGCCAGCGACAGCGCGTCGCCGCCGGTGAGGTGCGGCACGGTGAGCACGGCGACGCCGCCGAGGCCGAGGGCGAGCCCCGCCGCCCGCCGGGCGCCCAGCCGCTCCCGGTCGCCGAGGAAGCCGGCCAGGACCACCCCGACGATGGGCACGCCCGCGATCAGCAGCCCCGCCGTGGAGCTGGACAGATGCCGTTCGGCATCGGTGAGCGTGAACCAGGGGACCACGATCTCGATGCACGCGAAGGCCAGCATGGGACGCCAGTGCGCCCGTACGACCCGGGTCAGGCCCCCTTGCCGCAGGGCGAAGGGGAGCAGGAGCGCGGCGCCCAGGGCGCAGCGCGCGAACACCACCGTGGCCGGGGACACGGCGTCCACCGCCACTTTGATCATCAGATAGGGGATGCCCCAGACCACTCCCATCAGGGAGAACAGGAACCAGCCGCGTGCAGTCATACGGCGAGTTTCGGCCGGGTCAGCGGGCGCCGTCTTGAACGCTGTTGCAGTACCCCGTGGGGACGCCGGCGCGGTGGGCGGCCGGGGCCACACCCGCGCGGTACGCGGCCGGGGTCACCCCGAGCACGCGCCGGAACCAGCGGGTCAGATGCGCCTGGTCGGCGAAGCCCACGAGCGGCGCGACCTCGGCGGGGCGCAGTCCACTCTCCAACAGCCCCCGGGCCCGGAACACCCGGTACTGGGCGAGCCAGGCGTACGGCGGTATTCCCATCGTCGTGCGGAAGGCACGCAGCAACTGGTAGCGGGACAGGCCCAGGTCCGCGGCGAGGTCGGCCAGGGAGGGCGGGGCGAGGAGTTCGTCGGCGAGGCGGTCGCGTACGGCGTGGGCGAGGACGGCGGCGCCGGGGATCGTGTCGGAGACGGGGCGGGCGGTGGAGTGGCGGCGGGCGAGGGCCGTGAGCAGCCACGGGAGGCGCGACTCGGCCTCCAACGGGTCGGGGCAGCCGCTCAGTTCGGTGTGCGCGGCGCACAGGGCGGCGACCAGCTCGGGGTCGTCGAGGACGGGTTCACGGAAGTGCGGGAGGCCGCCGAGGATGCCGTCGGTGAGCAGGGAGGGCTCCGCGTAGAGGGCGCGGTAGGCGTAGCCGTCGGTGGGTGTGGCGGGGGCGCCGGTGTGCATCTCACCGGGGTCGAGGACGACGATGGTGCCCGGGCCGGTGTGGATGTGGCCGCCGCGGTAGTCGATGACCTCCGAGCCGCCGACGCAGACGCCGATGGTGAACTCGTCGTGCGCGTGCGGGGCGTAGCGGTGCCGGGCGAAGCGCGCGGTGAGCAGGTCGAGGGGCGGCCCGCAGCGGCCGAGGCGCGCCCTGGTCCACAGGGCCTGTTCCCGTGTGCTCACCGTGTCCCCCTTCTCATCCAGGGCGGTGCAACGCCTGGAGGCCCCGCTTCCATGCCGCCTCGAGGTCCGCGTCGCCGGGAAACCGGCCGTGGATCTCCAGGATCACCATGCCGTGCGCGAAGGCCCAGGTGGCCCGGGCGAGGTCGAGGTCGCCGCCGCAGGCGCGCAGCAGTGGCAGGGCGGCCCGGTCTTCCAGGCCCGGGGGCAGGGACGGGCGGGGCAGGGGGCGCTCGGTGGCCAGACGGTAGAGGTGGGGGTGGGCGAGCGCGTACGTCCGGTACGCCTCCGCCAGCGCCTGCAGTGAGCCGGGGTCGCGGGCCTCGGCCGCCTCCAGGGCCTCGGCCAACTCGTCGAGCATCTGCGCGATCAGCTCGACCTCGACGCCGTGCTTGTCGGGGAAGTGCTTGTAGAGGGACGGGGCCTTGATGCCGAGGTGGTCGGCGAGGGTGCGCATGGTGAGCGCGGCGGGCCCGGACTCCTCGAGAAGGGCCCGGGCCGCCGCGACGATCTCCCGTGCCCGGGGCGACAGTTGTGTCCCGGCCCTCGGTGTCGGACGGTCAGCCACGCTGGAAGCCCTCCTTCGTCCGCAGTCCGTAGCCGAAGGCGCGATCGTACGAGATGTGGGCGAGCCAGCCGCACAGCGCCGCGAAGGCCGGGGCCCAGGTGAAGGGGGCGAGGGTGTAGAGGGCCAGCAGTGTCAGGGGGACCAGGGCCCGGTGCATCGCGTTGTAGTACGGCACCGCGCGCGGCGCCAGTTGCCCCTTCGCCATCCGGGGCGCCTCGTCGAGGGCGACCAGGAAGGTCAGGTCGGGCAGGACGAGGAAGGCGAGGGCGAGCGTGCCGGCGATCCAGCCGTGGTTCATGGCTTCGAGGACCGCGAACGTGGACCAGAACAGGGCGCCCGCGAGCCAGGCCGTACGCCGCAGGACGGTGCGGAGGGGACGGACGGGACGGAGGGGACGGAGGGGACGGAGGCGGCGGATGGTCGGGGTGGTGGTGGTCGTGCGCATGACTGCCTCCCGGGGCCTGCCCACATTGGGCTAACGTCGTTAGCTGTGACGCTACGACGCTATGGCTAACAACGTTAGCCGTCAAGTGCCCTCAACGCCCCTCCCGCACTGCTCACCGACCTCGGTCACGCGGGCGTGAACCGCACCTGCGCCGTCGCCGGGTCCGCCTCGGTCAGCCGGACCCGCAACCGTTCGCCCAGCGGCAGCGGCGCCGTGCCGCCCTCGATCCGGGCCACGACCGCCGGGGACTCCAACTGCACGGTTCCGGCGGTGGGTTCGTGCTCCCGCACGTCCACCACGCAGGCCTCGAAGACGTCGCCGACGCGGTCCCTGAGCAGGGCCGCCTCGACCACGTCCAGGCACGCGTGCTCCACCGTGCCGGCCCGGCGGTCGCCCTCGGCCATCTCCTCGGGGAGCGCGCCGAGCGCGGTGAGGACCCAGCGGGGCGGGTCCTCGTTCGCGACGGCCGCCAGGCACAGCTCGGAGGCGTACCGGTCGACGAGGCGGCGCAGCGGGGCCGTGCAGTGGGCGTAGGGTGCGGCGACGGCGGCGTGGGTGGTGAGGGCCGGCCGCGCGCCGTCGCGGAAGACGGTGTAGCGGGCGCCGCGCAGCAGGGTCGTGCACTCCTGGAGGAAGGCCGCGTGGTTCGGCTGGTGCGGGTCCAGGGAGCGCACGAGCCGGGCGTACGAGACGTGGTGCGGCCAGTCGATGCGCAGCGCGTGCGCGGTATGGCGCAACCGGCCCACCGCGCCGTGGGGCGCGGCCGGGAGCGTACGCAGGACACCGGTGCCGTGGATGAGCATGAGCCGGGCCGCCGCCATGCCGGTGAGGAGGGAGATCTGGGCACTCCAGTGCTCGGCCGGGAGCGGGGCGCGGTAGGAGAGCGTGTACGTGTGGTCGCGCTCGACGACCTGCTGCTCGGGTACGGCGAGGGAGATGCCGCCGCGCTCCTCCTCCAGCCGCTCGCGCAGCCGCCCGATGTCCCTGAGGAGGGCGACGGGCTCCTCGGCGGTGCCGTCCTCGATCGCCTTCTGCACGCCCTCGTGGTCGAGCCGGGCGCGACTGCGGACGAGGGCGCGGCGGACGTCGGTGGCGACGGTACGGCCGTCCGCGTCCAGGTCCAGGGTCCACAGCACGGCGGGGCGGGCCCCGTCCGGGAGCAGGCTCGCGGCGCCCTCGCCGATCACGGCCGGGTGCAGTGGGATCTTCTCGTCCGGGAAGTACAGGGTGGTCACCCGGCGGTGGGCCTCGGCGTCCAGGGCGCCGTAAGGGGGGATGAAGGCGGCGACGTCGGCGATGGCGTACCGGACGCGGAAGCCGCCGTCGCGCCGCGAGAGGTGCATCGCCTGGTCGAGGTCCGTGGAGCCGGGCGGGTCGATGGTGAAGAAGGGGATGTCGGTGGCGTCGTGGGCGGACGGGCGCGGTGCCTTCGCGACGCGCTCCGCCTCGGCGAGCACCTCGGCGGGGAAGCTCTCCGGCACGCCGAGTCCACCGCGCAACGACCTCAGCGCGACCCGCAGCGGGGCCTCGCGGGCGCCGGTGACACGGATGCGGCGGCGGGGCATGGTTCGAGCGTAGGGCGGGGGCGGTGGGGTGGCATCCGGACGCCCTCCACGCCGTACGCTGTCGCGGAGCTCTACAGAAGGAGTACGTGTTGCTGGTCCTGTTGCCGCCCTCCGAGGGCAAGGCGTCCTCCGGTCGCGGCGCCTCGCTGAGGCTGGAGTCGCTGTCGTTGCCGGGGCTGACCGGCGCACGTGAGGCCGTCCTCGACGAACTGGTCGGGCTGTGCGAGGGCGACGAGGACAAGGCGTGCGAGGTGCTGGGGCTCAGCGAGGGCCTGCGCGGGGAGGTCGCCAAGAACGCCGCGCTGCGAACCGCGGGGACGCGGCCCGCCGGGGAGATCTACACCGGTGTCCTGTACGACGCCCTGGACCTCGCCTCGCTGGACACGGCGGCCAAGCGGCGTGCGGCCAGGTCCCTGCTCGTGTTCTCCGGGCTGTGGGGCGCGGTCCGCGTGACGGACCGCATTCCCTCGTACCGCTGCTCGATGGGCGTGAAACTGCCGGGGCTCGGGGCGCTGGGCGCGTACTGGCGTACGCCGATGGCCGCCGCCCTGCCCGAGGCGGCCGGCGACGGGCTGGTGCTCGACCTGCGGTCCTCCGCGTACACGGCCGCCTGGAAGCCCAGGGGCGAGGTGGCGGGGCGGACGGCGACCGTGCGGGTGCTGCACTCGCAGATCGTCGACGGGGTGGAGAAGCGGTCGGTCGTCAGCCACTTCAACAAGGCGACGAAGGGGCGGATCGTCCGGAGTCTGCTGACGGAGGGCGCCGCGCCGAAGAACCCGGGGCAGCTGGTGGAGGCGCTGCGGGACCTGGGGCACACCGTGGAGACCGCGGGGCCGGCCGGGGCGGGCAGGAGCTGGTCGCTGGACGTGGTGGTGACGGAGATCCACTGACACCGGGGCCGCGGGAACGGGACGAACCCGAGGTCGTTGCAACATGCGCAACACCCTTTGCGCATGCTGCAGTCGCTGGGCAGGATGAGGCCATGACCTCACCGCTGCCCCCGTCGCCGTCCCCGGTCCCGGTCCTGGACCTCGCGCCCGTCGTCCCCGTGGTCGTCGTGCAGGACGCCGCCGACGCCGTACCGCTCGCGCGGGCGCTGGTGGCGGGGGGGCTGCCGGCGATCGAGGTGACCCTGCGCACCCCGGCCGGCCTCGGCGCGATCCGGGCCGTCGCGGACGGGGTCGCGGGCGCGGTGGTCGGGGCGGGCACGGTCATCACCGCCGGGCAGGTGCGTGACTGCGTGGCGGCCGGTGCGCGCTTCCTGGTCAGTCCCGGGTGGACGGACGCGCTGCTGACGGCCATGCAGGCGTCCGGGGTGCCGTTCCTGCCGGGGGTGTCGACGACGTCGGAGGTCCTGGCGCTCCTCGAACGGGGCGTGCGGGAGATGAAGTTCTTCCCCGCGCAGGCGGCGGGCGGCACGGCGTATCTCAAGTCGCTGGCCGGACCGCTCCCGCAGGCCCGCTTCTGTCCGACGGGCGGGATCGGCCCGGCCAACGCCCCGGAGTATCTGGCCCTGCCCAACGTCGGCTGTGTGGGCGGGACATGGATGCTCCCCGAGGACGCCGTCGCGGCGCGGGACTGGGCGCGGGTGGAGGCGCTGGCGCGGGAGGCGGCAGGGCTGCGCCGCCCCCCGCTCAGCGCAGGTGGGACGTGTCGTTGAGGAGGCGGAGGCCGGCGTTGCCGTCCGCGTAGTACGCCACCACCGTCAGGGATGCGGCGGACAGCTCCATGCGGAACAGTGCATGCGGGGGTGCGTCGAGGGCGAGACGGACCAGGGTCTTGATGGGGGTCACATGCGAGACGAGCAGGACCGTGCGGCCGGCGTACGAGGTGATCAGCTTGTCCCGTGCGGCGGCGACCCGGCGGGCCACGGCCGCGAAGCTCTCACCGCCGCCGGTGGGTTCGGCCTCCGGGTCGGCGAGCCAGGCGTCCATGTCGTCCGGGTACCGCTCGCGGACCTCGCCGAACGTCAGGCCTTCCCAGGCACCGAAGTCGGTCTCCCGGAGCCCGTCCTCGACACTCACGTCGAGCCCGAGCCGGGCGGCGGCGATCGCGGCGGTCTGGCGGCAGCGGACCAGGGGCGACGAGACGACGGCCTGGATGGTCCCCCGCGCGGCGAGCGCACCGGCGACGAGCCCGGCCTGGCGCCGGCCGGCGTCGGAGAGGGCCGGGTCGCTGCCACCGCTGCCGGAGAACCGCTTGAGCGGGGTGAGGGGGGTCTCGCCGTGACGCAGCAGAACGAAGGTGGTGGGGGCGCCGAGGTCGGGCGGAGCGGAGGCGACGTTGCGGGCGGCCCGGACATCGGCCGCCATGGCCCCGCCACCGGAGCGCTCCACCGTGGGCACCCCACCCGCCATGGCCCCGCCACCGGAGCGCTCCACCGTGGGCACCCCACCCGCCATGGCCCCGCCACCGGAGCGCTCCACCGTGGGCACCCCACCCGTCATGGCCCCGCCACCGGAGCGCTCCACCGTGGGCACCCCACCCGTCATGGCCCCGCCACAGGAGCGCTCCACCGTGGGCACCCCACCCGTCATGGCCCCGTCACCAGCCGGTGAGCGCGTGGCGGCGTCCGCCACGGCCGCCCGCACCCGCGCCGCGCCGACGGTCGCGTCGCCGGGCGTGCCCACCGGCTCCCGCGCCGTCGCTCCCCCGGTGTCCGGCTCCGCGGTGGACCCTGACGGTTCCCATCGCTCCCCCCGGCCGCCCGCGTCCATCGCCTCGTTGGCCAGACGGTCCGCGTGCTTGTTGCTCTCGCGCGGGATCCATTCGTAGGTGACCTGCTCGGCCGGGAAGACGGCGGCGGCCTGCATCGCCAGCGGCCTCATGGCCGGGTGCTTGATCTTCCAGCGGCCCGACATCTGCTCGACGACCAGCTTGGAGTCCATGCGGACCCGCACGCGCGCGGCCGGGTCCAGCTCGTGGGCCGCCCGCAGCCCGGCCAGCAGTCCCCGGTACTCGGCGACGTTGTTGGTGGCGACCCCGATGAACTCGGCCCGCTCCACCAGCGTCTCGCCCGTCGCCGCGTCGCGCACCACGGACCCGTGGCCCGCGGGCCCCGGGTTGCCCCGGGAACCGCCGTCGGCCTCGACGATGAACTCCCGCACCGCGTACGCCTCTTACAGGCCGGACTCGGACGTGCGCACCAGGATGCGGCGGCAGTTCTCGCAGCGGACGACCGTGTCGGGGGCGGCCGAGCGGATCTCGTTCAGCTCGGTGATCGCCAGCTCCTGGCGGCAGCCCTGGCAGGTGCGCTGGTAGAGCTTGGCCGCGCCGATCCCGCCCTGCTGCTCGCGCAGCTTGTCGTAGAGCTTGAGCAGGTCCGCGGGCACGGACCCCGCGATGACCTCGCGCTCCTTCGTCACCGACGCGACCTCGCCGTCGATGTCCCTGAAGGCCGCGTCCCGGCGGGCCGTGGCGTCGTCGATCTTCGACTGCACCGACCCGACCCGCTCGGTCAGCTCGGCGACCCGCTCCTGCGCGGCCTCGCGGCGCTCCATCACCTCCAGGACGACGTCCTCCAGGTCGCCCTGCCGCTTGGCGAGCGAGGCGATCTCGTGCTGGAGGTTCTCCAGGTCCTTCGGGGAGGTGACCGCACCGGAGTCGAGGCGCTGCTGGTCGCGGGCGGCGCGCTGACGCACCTGGTCCACGTCCTGCTCCGCCTTGGTCTGCTCGCGGGCGCAGTCGCTCTCCTCGGTCTGCGCGGCCACCAGCAGGTCGCGCAGCTGCGTGAGGTCCTTGGTCAGCGACTCGATGTCGGCGTGCTCGGGCAGGGACCTGCGCCGGTGCGCGAGCTGCTGCAGGCGTACGTCGAGGGCCTGGACGTCGAGGAGTCGGATCTGGTCGGCGGGCGCGGCGTTCAGTTGGGGGCTCCAGGGGTTTGCGTCGGGGCGGATGCCGCGTGGGCGGTCCAGGGGTCGGTGACCGTCTTCGAGACATGGACGCGAAGGTCCCATCCGTGCCGGTCGGAGATCTCGTCGAGCTGGGCGGCGGCCAGCTCGCACCAGGGCCATTCGGTGGCCCAGTGCGCCGCGTCGAGCAGCGCGAGAGGACTGTGGGCGCGATCCGCCGTGAACTCGGACGCCGGATGGTGGCGCAGGTCCGCGGTGAGGAAGGCGTCGACGCCGGCCGCACGGACGTCGTCGAGGAGGCTGTCCCCGGAGCCGCCGCTGACGGCGACCGTGCGCACCTGGGCCTCCGGGTCTCCGGCGATCCGGATGCCCTGCGTGGTGGCGGGCAGCCGCTCGGCCGCGCGGGCGGCCAGCTCGCGCACGGTCAGCGGGTGGTCCAGCTCGCAGACGCGGCCGAGTCCCCGGCGGCCCTCCGGGTCGGTCGGGTCCGGCACGAGGGGGCGGACGACCCGCAGGTCGAGCGCCCCGGCGAGGGCGTCGCTGACACCGGGATCGGCGCGGTCGGCGTTGGTGTGGGCGACGTGCAGCGCGATGTCGTTCTTGATGAGGGTGTGCACGACACGGCCCTTGAAGGTGGAGGCCGCCACCGTCGTCGTACCGCGCAGATAGAGCGGGTGGTGGGTGACCAGCAGGTCCGCGCCCAGCTTCACCGCCTCGTCGACGATCTCCTGGACGGGGTCGACGGCGAAGAGGACCCGGGCGACCTCCTGGTCGGGGTCGCCCACGACCGTGCCGACCGCGTCCCAGGACTCGGCCCACTCGGCGGGCCACAGGGTCTCCAGCGCGGCGATGACTTCAGACAGACGGGGCACGGGGCAAAGGCTACCTGCCCCGGGTCGGTGTCCCACCGGTCGCGGGGCATTCGGGCAGGCGGGACCGGGACGGCCGGGCGTGCGGGCCACAGGGGTGTGCGCGGGCGGGCCGCGCGCCCCCTTGTGCAGCACACCCGCCCCCGTTTCCTCAGGCGAACCGCGGGACGAACACCCTTATGTGTGAAGCGGCCGCTTGCGGGTGTCACGTCCGTGCGTACGAAAACTAGCTTCGTCGCCGGAGGTGACCGAACGATGACGTTCTGTGCTCTCACGTCCACGACGGCGAACGGGAACGAGTGGGCGGCCCGGCCCGGCTGTGTGATCACCGCGGACGGGTCCTACGCGGCGCGTCTCGCCCTGGACGGCGAGTCCTGGTACCCGGAGCGCTGGACCCTGGACGGCCCGGAGCCGTACGCGGTACCCCTGCCCGGCAACCAGCCGGAGGAACCCGGCACGGAGGTCCAGCCGATGGCCGACGGCCGGGTGCTGATCCACCGTGTCGTGGGCGGGCGGCATCTGTTCTCGCTGCTGTACCCGACCGGGCCCAGGACCGGGGAGCTGCGGCTGGGCACGGTGGAGTGCCCGGACGAGGAGACGCGCGTGTGGCTGCTGCCGCCCGCGCCGACGGGGTGCCGCGCGTTCGCGCTCGCGGTGGGCCGGGACTCCACGGCGGTGTGGCTGGTGGCGGGTGGGCGGTTCGGGCCCGAGTGCCTCGCCCAGGTGCCGGGGCGGTGCTCGGGCGGAGTGTGGCTGGACCGTGCGGACCGGATGCTGGCACTGGACCGCACCCCGGTCGGGGGTCCCACGAAGACGGTGGTGGTGGATCTCGCGCGGGGCGGGGAGGTGTCGCCGCTGCTGCAGATCGCGGACGGGAGCCAGGACCGGCTGCTGCTGGCGGATCCGGACAGCGGACTGCTGCTGATCCGCTCGGACGCGCCGTCGCCGGGTCAGGACCGGCTGGGCTGGGGGGTGTTGGGGAGCACACTGCCGGTGCGCTTCCCCGAGTGCCTGCGGCTGGACCACCCGGCGACCCCGTTCGCGATCCAGCCGGGGCAGGCGCTGATGCCGGAGAGCTGTGCGGTGGCGCTGCGGGTCGACGGGGCGGCGGGCAGCTGGGTCGGGGTGTGGCGCCCGGCGGAGGGCCGGGTGCACCAACTGGCGGCGCCCGAGGGTTGGCTGGCGGGGGCGGGGCTGTGGACGCGCGGCGGGGTGCTGCGGCTGCCGTATGCGTCGGGGCCGGTGCGGTGCGGGGTGGCGCGGGTGGAGGCGCCCGGGGGTGCGGTCGGGCCTCCGGCGAACGAGGCGGACGAGCGGCCCCTGGCCGAGCCGAAGGAGCGGACGGGACAGACGGCACAGGCACAGGCACAGCCGGAACGGGCGCGGCACGCGGAGCCGACGGCCGCACGGCCGGTGCCGTTGCAGCAGGCGCCGTTGTGGAAGCGGGTGGAAGTGGCACCGGAGGCGGTCCCGCTGGTATGGCTCCGCGGGACGCAGCCGGTGCTCGGGGTCCGGGTGAAACGCCGGGAGTTGGGCAGGCGCGAGGCGACGCCGCTGACCCCCGACACGGCTGTCGCCGTCGCCCGTTAGACTCGCCCGGCTGTACGAAGGATCATGTTGACGGGGTGAACACTTCCGATGAGCGACATCAGCACCATGCCGCCACACGCCGAGGCCCAGGAGAACCCGGGGCACGGCCGACACCGCGGCCCGGTCTCCGCCGAGGATCACGAGGCGGCCCCGCACGGTCGGCACCGCAAGCCGTCCGAGCACTCGGGACAGACCGGCACGGCGGCCTGACACCACGGGATACCGCGAAACCGGCGGTACGGCGATCCCCCTGAACCGGCGTCGGATTGCCGCCCCCACACGGCCCCGCCCGTCCTGCGACGGGCGGGGCCGCTCTGCGCCCCGGCTCCACGGACAGCCGGGCCCCGGCTCCACGGACGGCCGGTCGCTCAGCGATCCGCCGGCGTCGGGTCGTGCCTGAGTCCGAGCACCTCCGCGGCGGCGAACGTCTCTCCGGTCGGCCGCTGCGCGTAGTGCGGCGTGAGCAGCGCGTCGAGTTCGTCGTACGTGAACACGTCCTGTTCGGTGTCGAACCTGGCGCCCACCGTGGGCCGTTCGACGATCGCCACCATGCCGCCGTGCACGACGAGGAGCTGCCCGTTGACCCGCGCGGCGGCGGGTGAGGCCAGATAGCCGACGAGCGGTGCGACATGCTCGGGGGCGAGCGGGTCGAGGCCCTCGTCCGGCTGCTCGAATCCGGCGAAGACGTCCTGCGTCATCCGCGTCCGGGCGCGCGGGCAGATCGCGTTCGCCGTCACCCCGTACTTGGCGAGGGCGAGGGCCGTCGAAGTGGTCAGACCCACGATCCCGCCCTTGGCCGCCGCGTAGTTGGGCTGCCCGGCCGAACCCGCCAGGAACGCCTCCGACGACGTGTTCACGATCCGCCCGTACACCGGCCCGTTCGCCGCCTTGGACCGTGCCCGCCAGTGCGCGGCGGCGAACCGGGTCGTGTTGAAGTGTCCCTTGAGGTGGACGCGGACGACCGAGTCCCACTCCTGCTCGGACATGGAGAAGACCATGCGGTCGCGCAGGATGCCCGCGTTGTTGACCAGCACATCCAGCCGCCCGAACTCGCCGACCGCTGCCTCGACCAGTTCACCGGCCTGTGCGAAGTCGGCGACGTCCCCGGTGTGGGCGACGGCCCGGCCGCCCGCCGCACGGATCTCGGCGGCGACCGCCTCGGCGGGGGCCGCGGAGGCCTCGCCCGTACCGTCCCGGCCCGGCTGCCCGTAGTCGTTGACGACGACGGCCGCGCCGAGCCGGGCCAGCTCCAGCGCCTCGGCCCGGCCCAGGCCCCGGCCCGCGCCCGTGACGACCGCGGACAGCCCTTTGAGTGGCAGTGACATCAAGGTCCCTTCGGTACGGGGGTCAGATCTCGATGCACGTACGCAGCGCCGTACCCGTCCGCATCTGGTCCAGCGCCTCGTTGATCCCGGCGAGCGGCACCCGGTGCGTGATCAGACCCGCCAGGTCGATGCGCCCGGCACGCCAGAGCGCGATGGTCCGCTCGTACGAGCGCAGGACGTCTCCGCCGCCGTACAGGGACGGCAGGATCCGCTTCTCGTCGAAGAACAGCTCGAACATGTTGAGCTGGAGGAAGTCGTCCATGGCGCCCGCGCCGACCACGACGAGTGTGCCGCCGCGCCGCGTGTTCTCGTACGCCGTCCGGGCCGTGGCCGACCTGCCGACGACCTCGAAGACGTAGTCGAAGCCCTCACCGCCGGTGACCTGCTGCCTGGCGTCCGGGAGCTCCTGCGGCGACACCGCCTTCGTGGCGCCGAACCCGAGGGCGGCCTCCCGGCGCGAGGCGACGGGGTCGACGGCGACGATCTCGGCGGCGCCCCTGAGCCGCGCGCCCTGGATCGCGGAGACACCGACGCCGCCGCAGCCGATGACGGCGACGGACGAACCGGCCTGCACGTCCGCGGTGTTGAGGGCCGCGCCCAGGCCCGTGGTCACGCCGCAGCCGATGAGGGCGGCGATGTCGAAGGGCACGTCGTCCGGGATCGGCACCGCGCAGGCCGCGTCGACGACCACCTCCTCGGTGAAGGTGCCGGTGCCCGCGAAGCCGAAGACGTCACCGCCGGATCGTGTGAAGTTGGGCGTGCCCGCGTTCATGAACCCGGCCAGGCACAGTTCGGTCTGGCCGCGTCCGCACGCCGGACAGGCGCCGCAGGCCGGCAGCCAGCAGACCACGACCCGGTCACCGGGCTTCAGGTGGGCGACACCCTCGCCCACGTCGAGGATCTCGCCCGCGCCCTCGTGGCCGGGCACGAACGGGGCGGGCTGGGGGAGCACCCCGCTCATCGCGGACAGGTCCGAGTGGCACAGCCCGGTGGCACGCAGCCGGATCCTGACCCGGCCGGGGCCGAAGCCCGTCGCCTCGACGTCGTCGAGGACCTCCAGCTTGTCCTGGCCGATCTCGTGCAGTACGGCTGCGCGCATGGTGCGGCTCCCCTCGAAGGGTCGGTGGCTCAGGAGTGTTCGACGATCGTGTCGGCGAGGACCGGCGCGTCGTCCCGCCCCACCGCGCTCACGGCCGCCCGTACCTCCCCCTCCCGCCGCCACATGCGGATCCGCAGGGTCTCGCCCGGGAAGACGACCCCGGCGAAGCGTGTGGAGTAGACGCGGACGCGGGCCACGTCCCCGTCGAGCAGTGTGTCGACGACCGCCTTGAGCGTCATCCCGTAGGTGCACAGGCCGTGCAGGATGGGCCGCTCGAACCCGGCGACCTCGGCGAACTCGGGGTCGGCGTGCAGCGGGTTCCAGTCGCCGGAGAGGCGGTAGAGAAGGGCCTGGTCCTCGCGGATCGTCCGCTCGACCACCTTGTCGGGCTCGCCGGTTGGCGCGTCGAGGCGGGCGGAGGGGCCCCGGTCGCCGCCGAAGCCGCCTTCTCCCCGTACGAAGATCTGGGCGTCGCTGGTCCACAGCGGGCCGTCGGCGTCGGCGACGTCGGTGCGCATGACGAGGACGGCGGCCTTGCCCTTGTCGTACACGGCGGCGATACGGGAGGTGGCCCGCGCCCTGCCCTCGGCGGGGATGGGACGGTGGATCTCCAGCGTCTGGCCGCCGTGCAGGACGCGGGCGAGGTCGACGTCCACGCCGGGCATGGACAGGCCGCCGATGACGCCCGGGGAGCCCGCGCCCGCGACCGTGGCGAAGCTCGGCAGGACGTGCAGCCGGGACTCCAGCGTGTAGCGCAGCTCGTCGGGGTCCGTGGCCGGGACGCCCGCGCCGATGCCGAGGTGGTAGAGCTGGACGTCCTTGCGGTTCCAGGTGATCTCGCCGGACCGGGGTTCGGCGGCGAGGGCCTTGGCTGCGTCGATGGGCATGGGGCTCCTGAGAGGTCCAAGACCTCGGTGCGGCCGTCCGCACCGTCGGCCGCACCGAGGTCGTCAGTGGCCGAGCTAGAACGCGTTCCAGTCCAGCGTCCCCTGTATAGCCCAGCGGTCCTCGGTTGTGAAGGCTCCTGACACCCTGTCAGTTCGGCGCGACCGTGACATTTGTCCTGCCGGAGTCCGTACAACGCCATCTGCCGCCGGACACACGACTTTCCGTACCGTCGGGGTCATGACGAACACGACCGGGACACCGCCCGCGGTGTCCTTCACGGGGGCGGTCAAGACCTACGGCGCTCTACGCGCCGTCGACGGCGTCGACCTGCGGATCGCGACCGGGGAGACGGTCGCGCTGCTCGGCCGCAACGGCGCCGGGAAGTCCACGGCGATCTCACTGCTGCTCGGCCTGAACGAGCCGGACGACGGCACGGTGGAGCTCTTCGGCGGGCCCCCGGAGCGCGCCGTGCGCGCGGGCCGGGTGGGCGCCATGCTGCAGGAGGCACGGGCGGTCCCCCGGGTCACCGTTCGCGAACTGGTCTCCTTCGTGGCCGGCCGCTACCCGGACCCGCTGCCCGTCGCGCGGGCCCTGGAGCTGGCAGGGATCGCCGACCTCGCCGGGCGGCGCGTCGACCGGCTCTCGGGCGGGCAGACGCAGCGCGTGCGGTTCGCGGTCGCGCTCGCCGGGAACCCCTCGCTGCTCGTGCTGGACGAGCCGACCGCGGCCCTGGACGTGGAGGCGCGGCACGCCTTCTGGGACTCGATGCGGACGTATGCCCACCGCGGTCACACCGTCCTGTTCTCCACGCACTACCTGGAGGAGGCGGACGCGTACGCGGACCGGATCGTCGTCCTCGACCGCGGCCGCGTCGTCGCCGACGGCACGGGCGAGCAGCTGAGGAAGGCGGCGGGCGGCACCCTGGTCTCCATCGATCTGGGCGGCCGGGGCACGGAGGAGCTGGGCCTGCTGCCCGGGGTGCGGTCGGTGGAGGTGCGCGGGGGCCGGGCGCTGCTGCGCACGGACGACTCCGACGCGACGGTCGTCGCCCTGGCGGGTCTGGGCGCGATACGCGGCCTGGAGGTCACCCCGGCGTCGCTGGACGAAGCGTTCCTCGCTCTGACGGCACATCAGACGGAGGCGGTGTGATGCTGGACTACCTGTGGCTGGAGGTACGCCGGACGCTGCGCGACGTCGGCTTCGTGATCGTCGGGGTCGCGATGCCGGTGATGATGTACCTGCTCTTCACCAACATCGGTGCGGCCGACGGCGCCTGGCGGACGGCCTCGATGGTGGGCATGGCCGCGTACGGCGCGGTCGGCTCGGCGCTGAGCACCGGCGGCGGGGTCGCCGAGGACCGGGCGATCGGCTGGCTGCGGCAGCTGAGGGTGACCCCGATGACCCCGCGCCAGGTCGTCACCGGCCGGGCGCTGACCAGTTCGGTGACGGTGCTGCCCGCCATCGTCGCGGTGCTCGCGGCGGGCGGACTGGTCAACGGCGTACGGCTGGCGGTCTGGCAGTGGGCGGCGATCGCGCTGCTGCTGTGGCTGGGCTCGGTCCCCTTCACCCTGCTCGGCCTGGGCAACGGCTACCGGCTGACCGCGCAGACCACGGGCGTGACGAACATGGTGTGCAACCTGGGGCTCGCGGTGCTCGGTGGCCTGTGGTTCCCGGCCACCCTCTTCCCCGGCTGGCTGCGCGAGGTGTCCGCGTACACGCCGACATACCGCTTCGCCGAGCTCGGCACGGCGGTCGCCGACGGGCGCCTCCCGGCCCTCGGCGCGGTCCTCGTGCTCATGGTCTGGCTGGGGGTGTTCGGTTCGTACGCCGTGCTGTCGTACCGCCGGGCGGGGCGGAACGCGTGAACGGGGGGAGCCGGAACATGTCGTGGTCGCGGAAGGCCGCCGGGCACGTGGGGACCTGGCGGTCGGCTCTCGGTGAAGCGCGAAGGCAGCAGCGGCTCGACAAGGAGAACAGGGCTCGGCTCATGGCCGAGTACCGGGCCGCGCGGAAGGCCGGGAAGGTTCACGAGCATCCGGGCCCGCCGCCCAGCGGCTTCACCCTGCTTCCCTGGCTGCTGATGGGCATGGGTGCCTTCTCCAACATCTTCCAGGGCAAGACCCCGAACCCGTGGGTCGGGGGGATGGGCCTGCTCGCCTTCAACTCCCTGTACGTCTACGTGGTGTTCCGCGCCTTCGACAAGAAGGCGCGCGTGGCCGTCTCCACGCGGGTGGCGCTCGGCCTGATGACGGCCCTGACCTGCGGGCTCGCCATCGGCTACGGCGGCAACTGGCTGCTGTTCTTCCCGCTGCTGGGCCTCGCGGCGGGCGCGGTCCTGCGGGGGCCGCGCCTGCGCCACCTGGGCACGGTCGTGGCCGTGCTCGCGGGCGTGGTCTCCGGTGTCCGGGACGGCTGGAACGGGCTCAACATCGCCTATGCCACCTGGATCTCGACCTGGGTGACGGCCGCGATCCTGTCCCTCTCCGAGGCCGTACGGGAACTGCGCGCCGCCCGCGAGGAGCTGGCCCGGCGTGCGGTGGAGGAGGAACGTCTGCGCTTCTCGCGCGATCTGCACGACCTGCTCGGCCACACCCTCTCGGTGATCGTCGTGAAGTCGGAGGCGGCGCGCCGGCTGGCCCCCCGTGACCTGGAGGCGGCGATGGTGCAGGTGACGGACATCGAGTCCGTGGGCCGCCAGGCGCTCACCGAGATCCGCGAGGCGGTGACCGGCTACCGCGAAGGCAGCCTGACGACGGAACTTGACCGTGCCCGCTCGGCGCTGACCGCCGCCGGCATCGAACCGGTGGTGCACCGGTCGGGCTCCCCCTTGGTGCCCCAGACCGAAGCCCTGCTCGGCTGGGTGGTGCGGGAGGCGGTGACCAACGCCGTACGGCACAGCGGCGCGACCCGCTGCGAGATCACCGTCCACGGCACCGCCGAACGCGTCCGGCTGACGATCGCCGACAACGGCGACGGCGAGCCCTCCACACCGCCCCCGGCGGGCATCGGCGGGACCGGTCTGAAGGGCCTGACCGAACGGCTCGCGGCGGCGGGCGGCTCGCTGCGGGCCGGCCCGTCGCCGCGCGGCGGCTTCACGGTCACCGCCGAACTCCCGGTGGAGTCCGAACCGGCCGGTCAGCCGCCCTGGGCCCCGCGCGCCGCGGCGACTACGGCGCCCACGGCTGACTGACCACCCAGCTCACGTCGTCCGTCCACGACGTGGCGCTGTCCCAGGTGTTCGAGCCGCCGTCACTGGCGATGTAGACGTTCGAGTTGTAGTGGCGGAGGTATCTGCTCGGGTAGTTGTACGACGCGAACGACGTCCCCGTACCGCTCTTGCCGGTTCCCGGGCAGAACGTGGCGTCGGCTCTGAACTGCGCGGTGCCGTCCATGGGCTGGCGGTAGAGCCGGAAGTTGTAGTGGCGCAGGAAGTCGCCCGGGTAGTTCCTCGACTCGAAGGAGACGCAGGAGCTGCTCGCCAGGCCCCGGCGGACGATCCAGGTGGCGTCGTTCTTGTCGAGGCTCGAACTGCTCGATGTCACCGGGGAGATGACCGCCGCGTCGTTCTGGTGGCGGATGTAGTCGGTGGTGCAGCACGAGGTCGTCGCGCGCAGCGAGATCTCCGCACCCGGGGTCCCCGAGCCGGTGGAGCCGGTGGAGCCGCCGTAGCCGACGGAGACGATGTTCGCCTGTACGGAGCTGTCGGCCGCGTCCGTCGGGATGCCCGAGGTCATCACGCCCTCGAAGAAGGACCCGATGGAGCCGTTGCTGTTGTCGCCGCCGGTTCCCAGGACGATCGCGCCCTCCTGGTGCATCGGTGAGTAGCCGCCGCCGTTGACGGTGGGTTCGGGGCCGGAATAGGTGGTGGTGAGCGCGCCGGATTGCGCA
Organism: Streptomyces sp. TP-A0356; assembly: GCF_001417775.1. GTDB lineage: Bacteria > Actinomycetota > Actinomycetes > Streptomycetales > Streptomycetaceae > Streptomyces. The sequence continues at coordinate 147,632 of NZ_BBZJ01000013.1, forward strand.
TTCCCGTATTTCAGCGCGAAATGGTTCTGCCCGTTGTTCTTCAGCAGCGCGGTCACGAACGGCAGCGGTCCCGTGCCGGTGTTCGACGTGTTCTTGCTGTAGCCGGAATCCGACTGGAACAGGCCGTTCTCCAGGTCGGCCTGGACCCAGGGACCCTGGCCGTAGCACGGCGAGAACCAGCACTCGGTGCCGAAGTTGATCGCGTCCATGTGGCCGTTGCCGGTGTCCTTGTTGTTGGTCTCGGCGTTGCCGTAGTCGAAGCAGCACCTGCCGTTGACATGGGTGCCGGAGGTCACCATGTACATCCCCTCGGCCTGCCCGTTGACCGCGACGCCCGAGGTCGCGTTGTTGCGGTAGCCCATCCCGGCGGAGATCTCCAGGCCATAGACCTGGTGTCCGCCCACGGTCACCGGCAGCGCGTCCGCGGGCGCGCCGACATCGGCCGCGCCGGCTCCGCCGGCCCCCTCGACGGTGAGGTCGTTGTGGCGGGACGACTGGTCGTAGATCCGGGTGATGATGCAGGTCGTGCCGGAGCAGAAGGAGTCCTGGGCCGCCGCGTCGGCGTACCCGCCGGCCGCCGGCAGGCCGACGTTGGCGGTGGCGCTGTCCGAGGCGCGCTGGACCTGGTAGAGCGGCCCGTTGTACGACGAGTAGAGCGCCCTGGCGAGACTGTGGGCGGCGACGCAGGGCGTGCCGGCGGCGGCGTAGATGTCACAGGGGAGCGATCCCGCGGCGGCGGCCTCGGGCGCGCCGGCGCCGGCCGAGAAGCCGAGCACGAGTGCGAGTACGGTCAGGACCGCCGACAGCGCGGACAGGACCGCTCTGTGCGGGCGCTGCGGCCGTGCGGGCAGGAGTCTTGGGTACACGGTGCACCTCTTCCGTTCCTGGTAGGGCGGTGCGGGCGACTGTCCGAAATACCGGACGTTGTTCGATCGACATACCGACCCTGTTCCCGGTCGAAATTCCGAACATTTACGGGACTTGGCCTGGCACAGGAATTACCAAGGAGATCACGGAATGCCGAGCCGATTGTTTGCCCGCCACCAGCGACCGTCAAGACTCGCGGAGCGCAACAAGGACGACTCTTTGATTTCCTTCCGCCATGGGCCCGTTGCCCGGTCGGCGCCGGGCCGCACTCCCGTCACGGCCGCGCGGACGCCCCGTACGCTTGCCCCCGTGGAAGAGACGCCTCCCGGTCACCGGTCCGCGCAGCACATCAGGGTTCTGCTCGCCGAGGACCAGGGCATGATGCGTGGCGCCCTCGCCCTGCTGCTCGGCATGGAGGAGGACATCGAGGTCGTCGCACAGGTCTCGGCGGGCGACGCGATCCTGGAGGCCGTAGGGGCGCACCGCCCGGACGTGGCCCTGCTGGACATCGAACTGCCGGGCATGAGCGGTCTGGACGCGGCGGCCGTGCTGCGTGAGCGGGCCCCGGAGTGCAGGGTGTTGATCCTCACCACCTTCGGCCGGCCCGGCTATCTGCGTCGCGCCATGGAGGCGGGCGCGGCAGGCTTCCTGGTCAAGGACGGGCCGGTGGAGGAACTGGCCGCCGCGATCCGGCGGGTGCTCAGCGGCGAGACGGTCGTCGACCCGGCGCTGGCCACGGCGGCCCTCAGCGCCGGTCCCAACCCGCTGACCTCGCGCGAGTGCGACGTCCTGAAGGCCTCCGCGGACGGGGCGACGGTCGCCGACGTCGCGGCCCGGCTCCATCTCTCCGAGTCCACGGTCCGCAACTACCTCTCCTCCGCCATCGGCAAGACGGGCACCCGCAACCGCATGGAGGCGATGCGGGAGGCCCGGCAGCAGGGGTGGCTGTAGAACGCGTTCCAGCCGGAGAGCCGGGCTGACGGGAGATCAGATCCCCATGGGACGGTCAAGGATTCGTTAGTACGCCGAAGCATCGGAATAGTTGCCCGTGCATACGAGGTTGACCAGCGCGTATCCCGCACGGATCTTCGCGAACGATCCCTCCCGCACTTCTTCCCTTCCGGCCTGGAGGCCTCACGTAATGACGCACACGACGACCGACCAGCCCGCCCGAAGGCCGTCCGGCGCGCTCGTGCCGGTGCTCGCCTTCGCGGGCATCGTTGTCGCGGTGATGCAGACCCTGCTGGTCCCGGTCATCAAGGATCTGCCCCAGTTGCTGAGCACCGCGCCCAGCAACGCCACCTGGGTGCTGACCTCCACCCTGCTCTCGGGTGCCGTGGCCACGCCGATCATGGGCCGCCTCGGCGACCTCTACGGCAAGCGGCGGATGCTGCTCGCCAGCCTCGCCGTCATGGTCGTCGGTGCCCTCGTCAGCGGCCTCACCAGCACCGTGCTGCCGGTGATCGTCGGGCGTACGCTCCAGGGCTTCGCCATGGGTGCCATCCCGCTCGGCATCGGCCTGATGCGCGACATGCTGCCCCGCGAGCGGCTCGGCTCGGCGATGGCCCTGATGAGCTCCTCGATCGGCGTCGGCGGCGGACTCGCGCTGCCCGCCGCGGCCCTGGTCGCGCAGCACGCCGACTGGCACACCTTGTTCTTCGGCGCCGCCGGACTCGGCGTCGTCTCGATCGTGCTCACCCTCCTCGTCGTGCCGGAGTCCCCGGCGCGCGCCGAGGGCTCCTTCGACCTGCTCGGCGCACTCGGCCTGTCCGCCGGTCTGGTGCTGCTCCTGCTGCCGGTCACCAAGGGCAGCGACTGGGGCTGGGCCTCCGGCACCACGCTCGGCATGTTCGGCGCGTCCGTCCTGGTGCTGGCCCTGTGGGGCCTGCTGGAGCTGCGCGTGAGCGCCCCGCTCGTGGACCTGCGCACCACCGCCCGCCGCGAGGTGCTGCTCACCAACCTCGCCTCGATCATGGTCGGCGTCTCGTTCTACGTCGTCTCCCTCGTCCTGCCGCAGCTGCTGCAGCTGCCGAAGGCCACCGGCTACGGCCTCGGCCAGTCGATGGTGGTCGCGGGCCTGTGCGTGGCGCCGCTGGGCCTGACGATGATGTTCACCGCGCCGGTCTACGCCCGGCTGTCCGCCAGGTACGGCCCCAAGGTGACCCTGATCATCGGCCTGCTGGTCATCGCCGTCGGCTACGGCGGCGGCCTCGGCCTGATGGACGCCCCCTGGGGGACCGTGGTCACCTCGGTGGTCCTGGGCGCGGGCATCGGTCTCGCCTACTCCTCGCTGCCCGCGCTGATCGTCGGCGCGGTCCCGGCCTCCGAGACGGGCGCGGCCAACGGTCTCAACACCCTGATGCGCTCGATCGGCACCTCGGTCTCCAGTGCCGTCATCGGCATGGTGCTGGCCAACACCGCGCACCATGTCAACGGCCTCGCGATCCCGACGATGCACGGCTTCCGCGTCTCCTTCCTGATCGCGACGGCGGCGGTGGCGCTCGGCCTGCTGCTCGCCGTGTTCCTGCCCCGGCAGCGCCCGTCGGCCAAGCCGCAGCTGCGCGCGAGCAGCGAGGAGGACGCCGGCCTGGAGGCCGCCGAGGCGGTGCTCCGCGCCTTCCGCGGCCGGGTCCTGGACGCCGAGGGCGCCCCGGTCGCCCGCGCCAAGGTCACCCTGATCGACCGCCGGGGTCGGCAGGCGGGCGCCACGCTCTCCGCGGAGGACGGCAGCTACACACTGGCCGTACCGGCGGAGGGGCCCTACGTCGTGGCAGCGAGGGCCGCGGGCCACGCCCCGCTCGCGTCCTCCGCCAGCCACTCGGGCGACGACCGGCCGGTCGATCTGGACCTCGCCCTGCCGGGCGAGACGGTCCCCGCCTGAGATCCACACCACCCGTACCCCCTGTCGCTCCACCGGCAGGGGGTACGGCAGCATGGGGCGTCCGCAGGGCCCTGCGACGCCTTCCCGGCCGTACGGCGCCTGCCCGCACCCAGAGCTCCGAAAGGACCCCCATGCCCGTGGCACCCTCCCCCGAGCTCCCGGCCGCTCCCCCGTCCGGGATCCTGGCCGCGTTCGAGGCCGCGAAGGGGTTCATGCCGCTCCGGGAGGGCCTCGCGCTGTACGGGGCCGCGGTCGAGGCGGGACGGCTCGGGCTGCCGCTGCTGGAGGTCGGGACCTACTGCGGGCGCTCCACGATCCTGCTCGCGCACGCGGCCCGGGCGGCCGGGGTCACCGCGCTCACGGTCGACCACCACCGCGGCAGCGAGGAGCAGCAGCCGGGCTGGGACTACCACGATCCGCAGACGGTCGACCCCGAGACCGGTCTGATGGACACGCTGCCCACGTTCCGCCGCACGCTGTACCAGGCGGGCCTGGAGGACCACGTGGTCGCGCTCGTGGGCCGTTCGCCGCAGGTGGCCGGGGTCTGGAACACCCCGCTCGGCCTCGTGTTCATCGACGGCGGCCACACGGACGAACACGCGAACGCCGACTACGAGGGCTGGGCCACCCATGTGGCGGAGGGCGGGCTGCTCGTCATCCACGACGTCTTCCCGGAGCCCGAGGACGAGTTCACCGGCCAGGCCCCGTACCGCGTGTACCTCAGGGCGCTGGAGTCCGGCGCGTTCACGGAGGTCTCGGTGACCGACTCGCTGCGCGTCCTGAGGCGAACGCGGGCGGGGAGCGGACCGCGCGGTTAAGGTCGCAGTCATGTCGTACGTGGGTCCCGACTTCGAACCTCCCCGGCCGAGCCGCCCCCGGCGCGGAGCGCTGACGGTGGCGGTCGCCGCGCTGGTCCCGGCCGCGCTCGTCGGCTGGCTGGTCTACGAGGCGGTTGCCGACACCGGCGGCGGACGGTCCTTGGGCGCGCCGCCCGCCACGAGTTCCTCGCCGCCCGCCACGGCCACGGGCTCCGCCACGGACGACGGCAGGCGGCCGGCCGCCTCCCCCATGCCGACGCCGACCGCCGCCTCCGCCGCCTCCGCTGCCTCCGGGTCGCTGCGGGGCAAGGTCGTCCTCGTCGACCCCGGGCACAACCCCGGCAACGTCCAGCACCCCACCGAGATCAACCGCAAGGTGAACATCGGGACGAACTGGAAGGAGTGCGACACCACCGGCACGTCCACCGACTCCGGCTACACGGAGGCCCGGTTCACGCTGGACGTGGCGCGCCGGCTGCGCGCGATCCTCCAGCAGCAGGGTGCCACCGTGAAGTTCACCCAGGACGGGGACCGCCCGTGGGGTCCGTGCGTGGACGAACGGGCGCGGATCGGCAACGACGCGCACGCGGACGCGGCGATCTCCGTCCACGCGGACGGCGCGAACCCCGGCGACCGCGGCTTCCATGTGATCCTTCCGGCCTCGGTGCACCAGGGCGCCGCGGACACCCGTCCGATCGTGGCCACCTCGCGCGATCTCGGCGAACGGGTCGCGGGCAGCTTCGTCCGCGTCACCGGGAGCGCGCCCGCCAACTACGTGGGCGACGGCACCGGTCTCGTGGTACGGAACGATCTCGGCGGTCTCAATCTGTCAACGGTTCCGAAGGTCTTCATCGAGTGCGGCAACATGCGCGATGGCAAGGACGCGGCACTGTTGACCAGCGAGACGTGGCGGCAGAAGGCGGCGCAGGGAATCTCCGAGGGAATCGTGAGTTTCCTGCACGGGTAGCGATCACCGGTCCCAACCCGGCGGACACCCAGGCCGGGCGGACGATAGTGTCGTCCGTACGATAAAGGGCCTCCCGCGCTTCACACCGCGGCCCGAGGGCGACATGGTGACAGCGACGCCTCCACCGACGACGAGACGACAGACGAAGGACCCGAAGTGAACATCCGCTCCCTCACTAGGGGCGACGGCGTGGTGATCGGAGCAGCGGTACTGCTGTTCATCGCGTCGTTCCTCGACTTCTACTCCGCCGCGGGCTACAGCGGCGCCCCGAACGCCTGGGAGAACCTGGGCGAGGGCCTCGGCCTCTACATGGGTGGGGTCGTCGGTGCCGCTCTGATCGTCATCAGCCGCTGCCTGCCCCAGCCGCGCAAGGTCGCCGGCCTGGAACTGGGCGCGGTCGGCACGGCGTTCACGATCCTCGTCGCGTGGATCCTGCTCTGGTTCCTGCTGGGCGTGCCGACCGGACTCGACGCCGGATCCGGTCTCATCCTCGGCTTCCTCGCCGCCCTGGTCCTCGCCGGCGCGGCCATCGCCACCCCCCTCGTGCCGGCCCTCCAGGCCGCCCTCGTCCCCGCGCCCAAGCCCGCCGCCCCCCAGCCCTACGGCGCGCAGCCGCAGGGGGCTTACGGCTACCCGGGCGCGCAGCAGCCGCCGTACGGCGTTCAGCCGCAGCAGGGGCAGCCGTTCGGGGCGCAGCCGCAGGCCCCGGCAGCGGACTTCTCGCCGTTCTGGTTCGCCGTGCCGGTGCCGCGTCCGCTGTACGCGGAGGACGGCTCGCCCACGCCGGTCGCCGAACTGGCGCCCGGCACCTGGTACTTGGCGGTCGAGCAGCGGGGTCCGGGCCTGGTGGCGCAGACGCAGGACGGCCGCCGCGGCGTGCTGCAGGACACCACGGGCATCCAGCGCGGCTGACCCTTCCCGCACGGCCCCTCGCCCTTCCGGGCGGGGGGCCGTTGCCGTACAGTCACATCCCCGAGGACAACCTGACGGACCGTCAGCTCCAAAGGAACCCCGACCGGCGGCTGGAGGCGGCATGCGGCTCGGACTCGCGCTCGGCTACTGGGGCCGTGACCCCGCCGCGGACCATGTCACGCTGGCGCGGGAGGCCGAACGGCTCGGCTACGCCTCCGTGTGGACCGCCGAGTCCTGGGGCTCGGACGCCTTCACCCCGCTGACCTGGATCGCCGCCCGGACGACCAGGATCGGGCTGGGCACGGCGGTCGCCCAGATGGCCGCCCGCTCGCCCACCACCACGGCGATGCACGCGCTCACCCTCGACCACCTCTCCGGCGGACGCATGATGCTCGGCCTCGGGCTGTCGGGCCCGCAGGTCGTCGAGGGCTGGTACGGGCGTCCGTTCCCCGCGTCACCGCTGACCGCGACCCGGGAGTACGTCGACGTCGTACGGCAGGTGCTGCGGCGTGCGGCCCCGGTCGCGCTGGACGGGCGCTTCCACCCCCTGCCGTACCGGGGTCCGGACGGCAGCGGGCTGGGCAAGGCGCTCAAGCCGATCACGCACCCCCTGCGCGCCGATCTGCCGGTCCTGCTCGGTGCCGAGGGACCGAAGAACGTGGCGCAGACGACCCGGATCGCGGACGGCTGGCTTCCGCTGTACTGGTCGCCGGCCCGTCCCGAGGTGTACGGGGTGTCGCCGGGCGAGCTGCGTGACGGCTTCCTGGTCGCCCCGATGGCCCGGGTGAAGGTCTGCGCCGACGTGAGCGAAGGGCTGCTGCCGGTGAAGGCGATGCTCGGCTTCTACATCGGCGGGATGGGGCCGATGCAGGGGGGCGCGGAGCGCTCCGTCAGGGGTGGTGGCCGGGCGACGGGCGGGAGGAACTTCCACGCCGACCTCATGGCGCGCATGGGGTACGAGGAGGAGGCGCGCCGGATCCAGCGGCTGTTCCTGGAGGGCCGGCGCCAGGAGGCGGTGCTGGCCGTGCCCGACGCCTTCGCCGACGAGATCTCGCTCGTCGGGCCGCGTGAACGCATCGCGGAGCGACTGGAGTTGTGGCGCAAGGGTCCGGTGACGGATCTGCTTGCCCTGGCGCCGGATCCGCACACGCTACGGGTGCTGGCGGAGCTGAACGCGTAGGGGTGCCGCGCCGCGACGCGGCACCCCCGGTGGTCGCGTCCGGTCCGGGTCAGCCCCGGGCGAGCTGGGCGGCCGAGGGGACCTGGTTGCCGAACGGGGCGCCCGCGCTCCTGCCCGCGTCCTTCACCTTGCCGATGACGTCGTCGAAGGAGCGCACGGCGGAGTCGTCGCCCTTGCGGAGCCTGGCCGGCAGGCCCTTGAGCGCGTCGATTCCCGAGGTGAGCGGGGCGAGGGCCCTGGACAGCTTCGGGTCGCCCTGGGCGTTGCGCTGGGCGGCCTTGAGGCGGTGGTAGGCGAAGGTGCCCGCGAGGCCCGCCTTGACGAGGGCGGCCGTCCGCCCGTGGGCGCCCTTCCTGAAGGCGCCGGCCTTCCACGGTTTCACGATCCACTCGTACGTCGCCCCGGCCGCGAGGCCCGCGTTGGTCACGAAACGGGTCTTGGCGAACTTCTGCCGCTCCACCGGGGTGGTCGGGGAGGGCGTGGCCACCGCGATGTAGGCGGCGGCCTCCTGTGCGGTACTGCCACCACCGCAGGCGGCGGCGCCGACGAACAGGGTGGAGCACAGGGCGAGTGCCACGGCGAGGGTTCGTATGGCTGCGGGCACGGGGTCCTCCGGGCCTTGGGGAAGGGAACGGAACGGTCCTCCCGGGGCCGGGAGGACACGGCGCTACCGGCAGCCTCGCCCGTCCCGTCCGGCCGCGCCGCCCCGCTGGGGCCGTTCGGGTGACACCGTGTGCTGCGCGGGACGCGCCGTGCCCGTACGGGTTTCAGCCGGGGACGAGGGGCAATCCGAAGGGCATGTCCCCTCGATATCGCAATGGTGCCAATCAGGCCGGCACGGTCATAGCGATCGTCGCCGACGTCATGGCCTTCATCCTGGGCCTGTGGATCCTGATGTACGTCCTGGACGCGAACCGTGCCAACCAGCTGGTGCAGTTCGTGCATGACGCGGCCAACTGGCTCGCCAGCTGGTCCTACGACCTGTTCACCTTCGACAAGGCGTGGGCACGGGTGGTCGCCGGTTACGGTCTGGCCGCCGTGGTCTACCTCTTCGTGGGCCACGCCATCGCCAACCGGATCCACCGGCACTGAGCCGCCGGGTGGTGTCCGACACGGCCCAAGGGACCTAGGGCCCGGAAGCGCCCTGGGCGCAGCAGTCCGGGTCCAGGCCCCTGGGCAGGCGTTCGCCGCCGAAGACCGCGCACGTCGGCTCGTCGCCGCCGAGTGCGGCCACGGCCAGGAGGAGCGAGCCCGCCGTCCAGGTGGTGAGTTCCTCCGGCCAGATCGCCCCGTCCTCGAAGACGTAGCCCGTCCAGTACAGGCCCGTCTTCGGGTCCCGCAGGTGCTGGATGGACTGGAGTATCTCCAGGGCCCGGTCGGACTCGCCCATCGCCCAGAGCGCCAGGGCGAGTTCGGCCGACTCGCCCCCGGTCACCCACGGGTTGGGGACGACGCAGCGCACGCCGAGGCCGGGGACCACGAAGCGGTCCCAGTCCGCCTCGATGCGCTCCTTCGCCTCCGTGCCCGTCAGCGCACCCCCGAGGACCGGGTAGTACCAGTCCATCGAGTAGCGGTCCTTGTCCAGGAATCGCTCCGGGTGCCGGCGTATCGCGTGCCGCAGCGCGCCCACCGCCAGTTCCCAGTCCGGCTGGGGCTCTTCGCGCTGTTCGGCGATCGCCAGGGCACAGCGCAGCGCGTGGTGGATCGAGGAACAGCCGGTCACCAGCGCGTCCGCCGTGGCCGTGCCGTCGTCCTCGCGCTTCCAGCCGATCTGCCCGCCGGGCTGCTGCAGCCGCAGCACGAACTCCACGGCCGCGTACACCGTCGGCCACATCCGGTCCAGGAACGTGTCGTCGCCGGTCGCGAGGTAGTGGTGCCAGACGCCGACGGCCACGTACGCGACGAAGTTCGTCTCACGGCCGCGGTCGGTGACCTGCTGCGGGTCGCCGTCGGCGTACGCCGCGTACCACGACCCGTCCGGGTTCTGGTGCCGGGCCAGCCAGTCGTAGGCCCGCTCGGCCGCCGTGTGCTCCCCGGCGGCGTCGAGCGCCATGGCCGCCTCGACGTGGTCCCACGGGTCGAGGTGGTGCCCGCGGAACCACGGGATGGCGCCGTCCTCACGCTGTACGGCGAGGATCCCGCCGACGGTGGCGGCGGCCTCCTCCGCGGTGAGGACCCCGGGCAGGACGAGGTGTTCCGTCCGGGGGGTCGTCACTTGGCGGCCGCCTCGGAAGCCCCGGACAGCTTCGGCAGGTGCGGCTTGGTCGCGTACGCCACGAAGCTCTTGCCGATCAGCGGGTTCAGCGCCTGTTCGGCGATCCGGGTGGCGAGCGGCTTCTTCATGATGTCCCAGACCAGCAGCCTGTGGTACGCGCGCACCGGCAGCGCCTTGTCGTTGTCGACGCCGAACGCGCACTTCAGCCACCAGTACGGCGAGTGCAGCGCGTGCGCGTGGTGCGTGCCGTACGGCTCCAGCCCCGCCTCCCGGATCCTGGCGAGGAGTTCGTCCGCCTTGTAGATGCGGATGTGGCCGCCCTCGACCTCGTGGTAGGCGTCGGACAGGGCCCAGCAGACCTTCTCGGGGCCGTGGCGCGGGACGGTGATGGCGATGCGCCCGCCCGGCTTGAGCACCCGGACCGTCTCGGCGAGGACGCCCTTGTCGTCCGGGATGTGCTCCATGACCTCGGAGATGATCACGACGTCGAAGGACTCGTCGGGGAAGGGGAGCGCGAGGGCGTCCCCCTCCATGGCGGTCGCGGTGGCTCCGGCGGGGGCCTCGCCCGCCTCCTTCATCGCCGCGAACCACCTGGCGACCTCGCGGATCTCCTCTCCGTTCCGGTCGAGGGCCACGACCTGCGCGCCGCGCCGGTAGCACTCGAACGCGTGCCGTCCGGCACCGCAGCCGAGGTCCAGGACACGGTCGCCCGGGGCGAGCGGGAACCGGGAGAAGTCGACGGTCAGCACGTGGCCCTGCTTTCGCGGTTGGGTACGACTACTTCTTCAGCGGCAACTGCTTCTTCAGCGGCAACTGCCTCTTCGGCGGAGACGGCCTCCCCGGCGGCCGGGCGGCCGGGGTACCGGGGCGCGGAGCGGTCGGGGCCCGCCGCCGAGCGGCGCGGACCGGGGCCCTTGGTGCCGGCGATCGCCTCGCGGTACCGCGCCACCGTGCCCTCGGCCGCCTTCGCCCAGGTGAAGTGGCGCAGCACCCGTTCCCGCCCGGCCGAGCCGAGCCGTGCCCGCAGCTCCGGGTCCCCCAGCAACCGGCTCAGCCCGGCGGCCAGGGCACCCGCGTCGCCCGGCGGTACCGCCAGGCACGTATCGCCGTCCGGCCCCGCGACCTCCGGAATGGCACCGCCGGTCGTGGCCACGAGCGGCGTACCGGTCGCCATCGCCTCGGCCGCCGGCAGCGAGAAGCCCTCGTACAGCGACGGCACGCACGCCACCTCGGCCGAGCGCACCAGGTCGACCAGCTCCGCGTCCGAGATGCCCTTCACGAACTCGACGGCGCCCTCCAGCCCGTACCGCTGGATCGCCTGCGCGACCGGCCCGTCCTCGGCGCGTCTGCCGACCACGACGAGATGCGCTCCGGGGTGCTCGGTGCGCACCTTGGCGAGCGCCTCGACCAGGAAGACGAGGCCCTTGAGCGGCACGTCCGCGCTGGAGGTCGTCACGATCCGGCCGGACACCTGCGGCACCGAGGGATCCGGCGAGAAGAGGTCGGTGTCGGCGCCGATGTGCACGACGTGGACGCGGTCCCGGGAGACGCCCAGGTGGTCCACGATCTCCTGGCGGGACGTGCCGGAGACGGTGAGCACCGAGGGCAGCCGGCGTGCGACCCGCTTCTGCATGCGGGTGAACGCGTACCAGCGCCGTACCGACGCCCGTCGCCGCCATCCCACGGCCGCGTCCAGCTCCAACTGCCGGTCCACGGTGATGGGGTGATGGACGGTGGTCACCAGCGGCGCGCCCAGGTCGCCCAACAGGCCGTAGCCGAGCGTCTGGTTGTCGTGCACGACGTCGAAGTCGCCGCGCCGGGCCGCGAGATGACGGCGGGCCCGCAGCGAGAACGTCAGCGGCTCGGGGAAGCCGCCGGTCCACATCGTCGCCACTTCGAGCGCGTCGATCCAGTCCCGGTACTCGCCGCGCCTCGGGGTGCGAAAGGGGTCGGGCTGCCGGTACAGGTCGAGGCTGGGCAACTCGGTGAGGGACAGCCCCTCCAGGCCCGCGCCCTCGTCGAGCACGGGGTACGGCTGCGCGCCGATGACCTCCACCCGGTGGCCGAGCCTGGCCAGCTCGCGCGAGAGATGCCGCACGTACACGCCCTGGCCGCCGCAGAACGGGTTTCCCTTGTACGTGAGGAGCGCGATACGCAGCGGGCGTTCGCCGCCCGCGGCCGAGCCCTCCTGGGGACCCGCCTCCCTGGCCTCAGCGGTCACTCTCGGCCCCTTCTCCCCTGCTATTTCCCGCGAGATTACGCCGGGACGGTAATCTAGAACAAGTTACAGACTTGATCGTTCAAGAGGCTCCGAATCTACCGGCAGGTAAGGGCACTGTGAGCAGTGGATCAGGTGATTCGCGCCACGGCCGACGCCCTGCCATGCTGTCTGATCGCCCGCCCTCACCGACTGTCACGGAACGGGATCCATGCCTGCGGAAGCCAAGGTGCCAGCCAGTACCGCGCGACCGGCCGCGCAGCCGGCCTCACCTCCGCTCACCGAGCGGCAGGAGGCGCGCCGCCGCCGCATCCTGCACGCGAGCGCGCAGTTGGCCAGCCGGGGCGGTTTCGACGCGGTGCAGATGCGCGAGGTCGCGGAGTCCTCGCAGGTGGCCCTCGGCACGCTGTACCGCTACTTCCCCTCGAAGGTGCATCTGCTGGTCGCCACCATGCAGGACCAGTTGGAGCACATGCACGGCACCCTCCGGAAGAAGCCGCCGACCGGGGAGACGGCGGCCGAGCGGGTGGCGGAGACCCTGATGCGCGCCTTCCGCGCGCTGCAGCGGGAGCCGCATCTGGCGGATGCCATGGTCCGCGCGCTGACCTTCGCGGACCGCAGCGTCTCCCCCGAGGTGGACCAGGTCTCCCGTCAGACGACGGCGATCATCCTGGACGCGATGGGCCTGGAGGATCCGACGCCGGACCAGCTGTCCGCGGTCCGGGTGATCGAGCACACCTGGCACTCGGCCCTGATCACCTGGCTGTCCGGCCGTGCCTCCATCGCCCAGGTGAAGATCGACATCGAGACGGTGTGCCGACTGATCGACCTCACGGGGCCGGGCGAGAGGGACCGGTACTAGGGCACGGCGCCGCGACCTCGCCAGGCGGCGCTCGGGAGCGCACACGAAAGACCTACGAGACGGGCTTGGGTGACCTTCAGATCTTTCGATCCTCCGATCTCTCGATCTTCCGATCTTCCAGTCTTCTGGTCCTCGACCGTCGATGTCGGCCTCAGCGGAAACCTGAGCTTCACGCCAAAGTCGGCGACTCCGGTTGAGTGCCTCACTCGTCCCGTAGGCACTAATCAGGATATGCCTTCCACTAGCCGATGGAACCCCTCAAAACAAGATTTTTAGGATTATTCGGACTGTCCCTCGGGTGGGAACACCGGCTCCCCGCTCGCCATCAGCGTGATCACGATGGCTTCCACCGGGCAGTTCTCCGCCGCCTCCAGGATCCGCTCGCCCGCGTCGGCGTCCGGCTCCACGGGGCGGGACTGGCGGGCGGCGTCCAGACGGAAGGCGCCGGCGGCGCGGTGGACGCACTGCGCGGAGCCGATGCAGACCGAGCGGTCGACCTCGATGTGCCAGCGGTCGCCCATGGACTACGCCTCCCCGTATCCGGCCGGCAGATGGATCATCTTGTGCTCCAGGAACTCGCCGTACCCCTCGGGCCCGAACTCCCGCCCGAGACCGGAGTTCTTGTAGCCGCCGAAGGGGCCGAGCATGTCGAGGCTGAAGGTGTTCACCGAGTACGTGCCGGTGCGCACCCGGCGGGCGACCTCGATGCCGTGCTCGACGTCCGCCGTCCACACGCTGCCGCTCAGCCCGTAGTCGGAGTCGTTCGCGATCTCCACCGCCTCGCTCTCGTCGCCGTAGGGGAGCAGGCAGATGACGGGCCCGAAGATCTCCTCGCGGGCGATCCTCATGGAGTTGTCGACGTCGCCGAAGAGGGTCGGTTCCACGTACCAGCCGCGGTCGAGCCCCGCCGGACGCCCGCCGCCGGTGAGGATCTTGGCGCCCTCCTCCTGGCCGATGCGGATGTAGTCGAGGTTGCGCTGCTGCTGCCGCCTGGCCACCAGCGGGCCGACCTGGGTCGCCGGGTCCAGCGGGTCGCCGACCACGAGGGCGCTCGCCGCGGCGGCGAAGGCGTCGGCGAACTCGTCGTAGCGCGAGCGCGGCACGAGGATGCGGGTCTGGGCCACACAGGCCTGGCCGTTGTTCATCCAGGCGGCCGGGACGATCCCCTGCACGGCCCGGGAGACGTCGGCGTCCGGCAGCACCACCGCCGCCGACTTGCCGCCCAGCTCCAGCGTCACGCGCGTCAGGTTCCGCGCCGCGACCTCCATCACCCGCTTCCCCGCCGCCACCGAGCCGGTGAAGGACACCTTGTCCACACCGGGGTGCCCGACGAGGTACTCGCTCACCTCGCGGTCCGCGGGCAGGATCGACAGCACGCCCTCCGGCAGCCCGGCCTCGCGGGCGATCTCGCCGAGGATGTAGGCGTCCAGCGGAGACTCGGGCGACGGCTTGAGCACGACCGTGCAGCCGGTGAGCAGCGCGGGCGCGAGCTTGGCGGCGGCCACGAACTGCGGCACGTTCCACGGCACGACGGCCGCCACGACCCCGACGGGCTCGCGCCGCACGAGGATCTTCCCGAGGATGCCGTCGCGCCGCTCCTCGTGGCCGAAGCTCCGCGCGACCGTGAGGGCCGCGTCCCACACCAGCATCGCGCCGAGCGCCTGCGCCAGGACGCTCCAGGAGTACGGGGAGCCGTTCTCGGAGGAGATCACCCGGGCGATCTCCTCGTGGCGCCCGGCGATCGCGTCCTTGATCCGGGTGACGACCTCGATCCGCTCCTCGAGCGTCGTCCGCGGCCAGGGTCCCTCGTCGAAGGCGCGCCGGGCGGCGGCGACGGCCCGGTCGACGTCCTCCCGCGAGGCGTGCGGCACCCGCCCGATGACCTCCTCGGTGTGCGGCGAGACCACCTCGATGACGTCCTTGCCCAGGGGGTCGGTCAACTCCCCGCCGATGAACAGCTGTCCGTGTTCCACGAGCTCGGTCATGGCCGACTGCCTCCTCGGGGGACGGTCTCCGACGACCCCCACGCTCACTGACGGTCCATCAGATACCGCCACTGATACCAGTTCCGGTCGACGGAGTCCACGGGCGGGGCGGGGACGGGAAGGTCGACCGGGGCTACCGTCGAAACCTGTTCTAGTTATAGTGGGCCGGAGGACGGCGATTGGGGAGCCCATGGCGCGAACGGCCGATCACGGCGGGGGCGTACGGTCCCTCAGGGTCCCGATTCCGGACAACCCCCTCGGGTACACCCTGGTGTACGTCGTCGACACCGACCGCGGCCCGGTCCTGGTCGACACGGGGTGGGACGACCCGGCCTCCTGGGACGCCCTCACCGAGGGGCTGGCGGCCTGCGGCACGTCGGCCGCGGAGATCCACGGGGTCGTCGTCACCCACCACCACCCCGACCACCATGGACTGTCCGGCCGGGTCCGGGAGACCTCCGGTGCGTGGATCGCCCTGCACGCGGCGGACACCGCGATCGTACGACGCACCCGCGAGACCCGCCCCGAGCGCTGGTCCACCTACATGGCCGACAAGCTGGCCGCGGCCGGCGCCCCCGAGGAACACCTCGCACCGCTGCGTGCCCCTCGCGCCCGCGGGCGCGGCAGCCTGCCGGGCCTGTCCCCCGCGCTGCCCGACCGCGAGATCGTCCCCGGTGAACTCCTCGACCTCCCGGGCCGACGGCTGCGCGCCGTCTGGACCCCCGGTCACACGCCCGGCCATGTCTGCCTCCACCTGGAGGAGGAGCATCCGGCCGGGCTGCCGGGCCACGGCCGTCTCTTCTCCGGCGACCATCTGCTCCCGAAGATCACCCCGCACATCGGGCTGTACGAGGACCCGGACGAGGTCACTGTCACCGACCCCCTCGGCGACTACCTCGACTCCCTGGAGCGCGTGGGCCGTCTCGCGCCCGCCGAAGTGCTCCCGGCACACCAGCACACGTTCACCGACGCGCCGGGCCGCGTACGGCAGTTGCTGGCGCACCACGAGGACCGGCTGACCGGGCTCCTGGCCCTGCTGACCGCCCCGCTCACGCCCTGGCGGCTCGCCGAGCGGATGGAGTGGAACCGGCCCTGGGAGCAGATCTCCTACGGCTCACGGCACATCGCGGTCGCGGAGGCCGAGGCCCATCTGCGCCGTCTGGTGAAGCTGGGCCGGGCGGAGGCGGTGGCGGGGAGCGATCCGGTCGCGTACGTGGCGGTGTGACGGCGTGGGCCGGCCCTGCCCGCCCGGCCGCCGCTGGAGACACCGTGTCATGGACCCTTCTGGCATGGAACCCCTGGAGCACCTCCTCGCCGAACGCGCCTGCGAGCGCCTCGTCCTCGACTTCGTCCACCGCCTCGACCTCGGCGAACCGCCCTCCGTGGCCGAGCTGTTCACCGAGGACGGCACCTGGGAGTGGCCGGAGGGCGAGCGGCGGATCGAGGGCCGGGACGCCCTGCGGACGTACTTCGCCACACGCCCCGCCGACCGGCTCTCGCGCCGTCTGATGACGAACGTCCTCGTCACGGTGGCCTCCCCGACGACGGCCACCGCCACGTCGTACTTCGCGACCCACCGTGTGGACGGCTACCCGGGAGGCATGGTCCCGGCGGGGCCGCCGACGCAGGTGGGGCACTACGAGGACGTCTTCCGGAAGGTGGACGGCACCTGGCTGCTCGCCTCCCGGACCCTCTTCCTCCCCTTCGGCCGCCCGACCGTGCGCCTGGGCGACGGCGAGTTCACCGGCGGGTGAGGCCGCTCGGGCCGGGGCCCACGGGCGGCTCTCGGGTGCGTTCGTACGGGCCGGTAGAGTGTGCGGGTCGTCATCACACCCGTACGGGGGGAAGCCGGTGCAAATCCGGCGCTGACCCGCAACCGTGAGCCGTCCGCCGGGGCGGTGAGCCGGACTGCCCCGCACGGGACATGACCGGCTCATGCCGTCGGCAGCCCGCCGACGGCAGGCACCGTCGAGGTCACGGGGCCCAAGCCGCTCGGTTGCCTCAGAGCTCGTGCGTCTCGGCCCCCAACAGGGAGAGGCATCCGCCGATCATGATCGTTCGCCGCAGCGCAGCGGTACTGGCCGCCATAGCCGTGATCGGCGGCGGGTCCGCCCCGGCCGCACTCGCCGCCGGGCCCTCCCCCTCCGCCCCCCGCTCGCTCCCCTCCGGCCTGTACGGCACCACGGACCCCACCTACGACGGCGTCTGGCGCCAGTCGCTCGCCCTGCTCGCCCAGCACACGGTCGGCGTACGGCCGGCCGCGAAGGCCGTGGACTGGCTGACCGGACAGCAGTGCGCCGACGGCGCGTTCGCCCCCTACCGCCCGAACCCGAAGGCCGCGTGCGACGCGAGGACACCCGTCGACACGAACAACACGGCGGCGGCCGTGCAGGCGCTGGCCGCGCTCGGCGGACACGACGCACAGACGGGCAAGGCGGTGACCTGGCTGAAGTCCGTGCAGAACGCGGACGGCGGCTGGGGCTACACCCCGGGCGGTGCGAGCGACGCGAACTCCACGTCCGTGGTGGTGGGAGCGCTGGCGGCCGTCGGCGAGAAGCCGGGGGAGGTCAGGTCCAAGGGCGGCGGGTCGCCGTACGACGCGCTGCTGAAGCTGTCGATCCCGTGCGACCGGGACGGTGGCGGCGCGTTCGCCTACCAGCCGGACAAGAAGGGCGAGTTGGCGGCGAACGCGGACGCCACGGCGGCGGCCGTGGTCGGCGCGCTCGGCAAGGGGTTCGCGGGCGGGGCCGTGAAGCCGACCGGCACGGCCGCCTCCTGCGGGACGGCCGACGGCCCCGAGCAGGCCGCGCGCAACGGCGCCGGGTACCTGGTCAAGGCCCTCGCCAGGGACCACCACCTGACCTCGGCGCTCCCCGGCGCCACGCCGGCGCCCGACTACGGCAACACGGCGGACGCGGTCGTCGCGCTCGTCTCGCAGGGCTGGACGCAGCCCGCGAAGACTTCGTACGCCTGGCTGGAGAAGAACTCCGCGCAGTGGGCGAAGCAGAGCGGCCCGGCCGCGTACGCCCAACTGCTCCTCGCCGCGCACGCCCTGGGCGAGGACCCGCACCACTTCGGCGGCACGGACCTGGTCACCGAGCTCAACGCGACGGGCCCGGCGCCGCAGGCGGCCGGGCACGCCGACGCGCCCGCCGGGAAGGCCGACTCCTCGTCCGGCCCCGGCTTGTTCTGGATCATCGGCGTCGGGCTGGTCGCCGGTATCGGCATCGGCTTCCTGCTGTCCGGCCGCAACAGGAAGCGGCAGCCGTGATCCGCCGCGCCACGACCGCCCTGCTCCTGGCCCTGCTCGTGCTCTGCGGCACCGGCCAGGCGCACGCCGTCGGCTACCGGTACTGGTCCTTCTGGGAGCGCGACGGTCACGCGTGGACCTACGCCACACAGGGCCCCTCGACCGCACGCCCGGCCGACGGTGACGTCCAGGGCTTCCGGTTCGCCGTGAGCGCGGACTCGAAGGACGCCACGCAGCCGCGCGGCACGGCGGACTTCGCCGCGATCTGCGCGAAGACTCCCGCGCGGGCCGGCGAGAAGCGGGTGGCGCTGGTCCTCGACTTCGGTACGGCGGCGGACGCCCCCTCGGGCGAGACCCCTCCGGCCCCGCGCACCGCCTGCGCCCGCATATCCGGGGACGCGACGACGGCGGACGCCCTGGCGGCCGTGGCCAGGCCGCTGCGCTACGACACCAACGCCCTGCTCTGCGCGATCGCGGGATATCCGGAGAAGGGGTGCGGAGAGCAGGTGGCGGAGCGGAGGAGTCCGGCGCCGGTACCGAGCAGGCCGCACCACGGCCCGTCGGTGGGCGTGCTGGCGGGCGCAGCCGCCGTGGCCGCACTGGGCGGCGCGGCGATCTGGCAGGCCCGCCGCCGCAGGGGCTGACGATGGCACCCCGTCCCGGCCGGGGCAGGCCGAGCGTGCACCCGGGCGCCTGGTGGCTGTGGTCCCTCGGCCTCGCCACCGCCGCCACCCGCACCACCAACCCCCTCCTGCTCGCCCTCCTCGTCGCCGTGTCCGCCTACGTCGTCGCGGCCCGCCGTACCTCGGCGCCCTGGTCCCGCTCCTACTCCGCCTTCGTCAGGCTCGGCCTCGCCGTCCTCGCCGTCCGTCTCCTCTTCGCCGTGGCCCTGGGCTCGCCCGTCCCCGGCACGCACACCGTCCTCACCCTCCCCGAGCTGCCCCTCCCCCACTGGGCGCAGGGCATCCGCGTCGGCGGCCGGGTCACCGCCGAGGGCCTCGTCTTCGCCGTGTACGACGGTCTGAAGCTGGCCACGCTGCTCATCTGCGTGGGTGCCGCGAACGCCCTCGCGAATCCCGCCCGGCTCCTCAAGTCCCTCCCCGGCGCCCTGTACGAGGCGGGCGTCGCGGTCGTCGTCGCGCTCACGTTCGCCCCGCACCTCATCGCCGACATCCGGCGCCTGCGCGCCGCGCGCCGGCTGCGCGGCCGCCCCGACCGGGGTCTGCGCGGTCTGCTCCAGGTCGGACTCCCGGTGCTGGAGGGCGCGTTGGAACGCTCGGTGGCCCTCGCCGCCGCGATGGACGCGCGCGGCTTCGGCCGCACCGCCGACGTCCCACCCGCCGTCCGGCGCACCACCACCGCCCTCACGCTGGGCGGTCTGCTCGGCGTGTGCGCGGGCACGTACGGACTGCTGACCGCGGAAGGCGCCGCCTACGGTCTGCCCCTTCTGCTCGCCGGGCTGACCGCCGCGCTCGCCGGGCTCCTGCTCGGCGGCCGGCGCTCGCCGCGCACCCGCTACCGCCCGGACGTGTGGGACGCACGGGCATGGCTGGTCGCCGGTTCCGGGATCGCGGCGGCGGCACTGCTGGTCGTCTCCGCCGCCGGTGATCCCGCCGCGCTGCGCCCCGGTGTCGTACCGCTGACCGCTCCGGAGCTCCCCCTGCTCCCCGCGGGGGCGGTGCTGCTCGGTCTGCTGCCCGCGTTCGTCACCCCCACCCCCGAGGAGCCCGCGTGATCCGCTTCGAGAACGTCTCGGTGACCTACGACGCGGCGGCCGAACCCGCCGTCGATGGCGTCGACTTCGAGGTGCCCGAGGGGGAACTGGTGCTGCTGGTCGGCCCGTCCGGGGTCGGCAAGTCGACGGTGCTCGGCGCGGTGAGCGGCCTCGTCCCGCACTTCACGGGCGGCACCCTGCGCGGCCGTGTCACGGTGGCCGGACGCGACACCCGTACGCACAAGCCGCGCGAACTCGCGGACGTGGTGGGCACGGTGGGGCAGGACCCGCTGTCCCACTTCGTCACGGACACGGTCGAGGACGAACTCGCCTACGGAATGGAGTCGCTCGGGCTCGCCCCGGACGTCATGCGGCGGCGGGTCGAGGAGACCCTGGACCTGCTCGGGCTGGCCGGACTGCGGAACCGGCCGATCGCCACGCTCTCCGGCGGGCAGCAGCAGCGTGTCGCGATCGGCTCGGTGCTCACCCCGCACCCGAAGGTCCTCGTCCTCGACGAGCCGACGTCCGCGCTGGACCCGGCGGCGGCCGAGGAGGTCCTCGCCGTCCTGCAACGGCTCGTCCACGACCTCGGCACGACGGTCCTGCTGGCCGAACACCGGCTGGAGCGGGTCGTCCAGTACGCCGACCGGGTCGCCCTGCTCCCGGCCCCCGGCGCCCGGCCGATCCTGGGCACCCCGGCGGAGATGATGGCCGTCTCCCCGGTGTACCCGCCGGTGGTGGCCCTGGGCCGGCTGACCGGCTGGTCGCCGCTCCCCCTGACGATCCGGGACGCCCGCCGCCGCGCGGCGCCCCTGCGCGAACGCCTCGCGGGCACCGCCGGGGTGGCGGGTCCGACCCCGCGGGGGGAGGCTCCCCCTCCCGGGCCGTCGGCCTCCCGCCCCGCCGTCCCGGCCCCGCGCCGTTTCCTGCGCCGGCCCAGCGCGCCGGGCGTCCCTTCGTCGCACCCCACGGCGGTCGTCGCGTCCCTCGCCGTGCGCCGCGGCCGCGTCGAGGCCCTGCGCCACGTCGATCTCACCGTGGCCCCGGGTGAGACCGTCGCGCTCATGGGACGCAACGGCGCCGGCAAGTCCACCCTGCTCGCAGCGCTCGTCGGGCTCGTCGAACCGGCGCGCGGATCCGTGCGGGTCGGCGGCGCGGTGCCGCACCGCACGGCCCCCCGCGAACTGGTACGTCGGGTGGGCCTGGTCCCCCAGGAGCCACGGGACCTCTTGTACGCGGAGACGGTGGCCGCCGAGTGCGCGGCGGCGGACCGCGACGCGGGCGCCGCACCCGGCAGCTGCCGGGCCCTGGTGTCCGAACTGCTGTCGGACGTCCCGGACGACACACACCCGAGGGACCTGTCGGAGGGCCAGCGGCTGGCGCTCGCGCTCGCTGTCGTGCTCACGGCCAGGCCCCCGCTGCTGCTCCTGGACGAGCCGACGCGCGGTCTGGACTACGCGGCGAAGGCCCGTCTGGTCGCCGTGCTGCGCGGCCTCGCCGCCGACGGGCACGCCATCGTCCTCGCCACCCATGACGTGGAGCTGGCCGCCGAACTCGCCCACCGGGTCGTCATCCTCGCGGACGGCGAGGTCGTCGCCGACGGGCCCACCGCCGAGGTGGTCGTCGCGTCCCCGTCCTTCGCGCCCCAGGTGACGAAGGTCCTGGCCCCACAGCGGTGGCTCACGGTCGGCCAGGTCCGGGAGGCGCTGTCGTCGTGAGGCCGCGTCAACCGGCAACACCCCGGCCCTCCCGGCCGCGACCGGTCAGGGCCTCCCAGGCCCGTCCCGTCCGCCTCGGGCCCCGTTCCCTCGCCGCGCTCGCCCTCGTGAGCGCGGTCGGTGCCGCGGGTTTCACCTGGCCTCTGTTCGCCGATCCCGCCTCGCAGCTCGGCGCGCACGCCCAGGACGCCCCCTGGCTGTTCGCCGGGCTGCTCGTCCTGCTCGTCGCCGTCGTGACGGCGACGGTCTCCGAGTCGGGGCTCGGCCCGAAGGCCGTGGCCATGCTGGGCGTGCTCGCCGCGACCGGCGCCGCCCTGCGGCCGATCGGGGCCGGGACCGCCGGCATCGAGCCGATGTTCTTCCTGATGGTGTTGAGCGGGCGGGTGCTCGGGCCCGGGTTCGGCTTCGTGCTCGGAGCCGTGACGATGTTCTCGTCCGCGCTGCTGACGGGCGGGGTCGGTCCCTGGCTGCCGTTCCAGATGCTCGCCATGGGGTGGTTCACGCTGGGGGCGGGGCTGCTGCCGGGTCCGATGGAGGTTCCCCCTGATCGAGCGAAGCCGGGGGCTCGGGGGAGGCCCCGGGGGCGCGGCGAGGTGGCGATGCTCGCCGGGTACGGGTTCCTGGCCGCGTTCGCGTACGGCACGGTGATGAACCTTGCGGGCTGGCCCTTCATGGGGGCACTCGCCTCGAACATCGCCTTCGATCCGCACGCCGGGATCGCCACCAATCTCGCTCGCTTCGTCGCGTACTGCCTGGCCACCTCTCTGGGCTGGGACCTGGGCCGCGCCGTCGTCACGGTTGTGCTGACCTTCCTCATGGGCCCGGCGGTGCTCAGGGCGCTGCGCCGGGCGACCCGGCGGGCCGCCTTCGAGAGCCCGGTCACCTTCGACCCGCGTTGACGTGCGGCGCCGGTCACACTTCCGGCTCCGTGCGTGCGGCGCCGGTCACACTTCCGGCCTCCGTGCGTGCGGCGCCGGCCACACCTCCGCCCTCCACGTGTGCGGCGCCGGTCACACTCCAAGACCCCCGTGTGCGGCGCAGGTCACACGCCGCCATGACACTCCGCACGCCCTCACGGACCGTCCGTGACGCAAACCGTGAGGAGCCCCACGTGACCACCGTCACCTACGACATACGGCCGTAGATCCAATGGCTGGCATGCACGCGTCGAACAGGCCCCTGACCTGGGGATTGAGAGCCAGATCACACAGGGGGTCTTTGCGACAGATGCGACCACAACTAGTAAAAGGGGTCATTGCGGACGAGTCGCCCACCTGGTTCTCTGGATGACGTCGCCGAGCGCCACGAGCCCACACGGGCCGCGGCGCCGACGCACGCCCCCACCACTCCCACGTGGCTCCGGCATGCCCGCGACGCCCTTGTCCCCAACGAAAAGGTTCTCTGTGTCCGTCTCTTTCATCCGCCGCATCGCTTCCCCGAAGAAGGCCATCGCTACCGCCGCCGTGGCCGCCGCCGCGACCGGCATGCTCCTGACCTCGGCGCCCGCTCAGGCCGCCACCCCGACTTCGGCGACCAACGCCCAGGCGATCGCGCACCAGATGATTCCTGACGCCACGCAGTTCGAAGCGTTCAACAAGATCGTCTCCCACGAGAGCGGCTGGAACGTCAGCGCCACCAACGCCTCCTCCGGTGCCTACGGCCTGGTTCAGGCGCTGCCCGGCTCGAAGATGGCGTCCGCCGGTGCCGACTGGAAGACCAACCCGGCCACCCAGATCAAGTGGGGCCTGGACTACATGAACTCCCGCTACGGCAGCCCCGCCGGCGCGTGGAACTTCTGGTCCACCCACCACTGGTACTGATCGAGCCGATCTCACGCGACTGCGCAGGCGGTGGCCCCGAATCCGGGGTCACCGCCTTCGGCGTCTCCGCACCCGGCACGCCGCGCCGGGTGCGGGGCCGCCGTACGGGTCGGCGGCCGCCGTCCGTGGTGGACTTGGGGGCACCGCGCCCGTCCCGCTGACCGGAGGCCCCATGACGTCGGAGACGACCGCCGCCGAGCAGCACGACCCCGGCGCGCGCGGGCTGCGCCTGGTGCCCGCGCTCCTGGTGATGACCGTGGTCAGCGGCCTCATCGACGCGGTGAGCTACCTGGGTCTTGGGCATGTCTTCACGGCCAACATGACCGGGAACGTGGTGGTGCTCGGCTTCGCCGCCGCCGGGGCTCCGGGCTTCTCCACGCGGCACTCCCTCGTCTCGCTGGGCGCGTTCCTGGCCGGGGCGGTGGCGGGCGGACGCGCGGGGAGGCGGTACGGCGGGGGATCACGGCGCGCCTGGGCCCGGATGACCCTCGCGGTGGAGGCCGTGCTCCTGGGCGCGGCCTCGGCGGTCGCCTTCGCCGTGCCGGGCACCACCGGCACGGCCTACGCGCTGATCACGCTCACGGCCTTCGCGATGGGCGTCCGCAACGCGACGGTACGCAAGCTCGGCGTGACCGACCTGACGACCACGACCGTCCTCACCACGACCCTCGCCGGGCTCGCCTCCGACTCACGGATCGCAGGCGGCTCGGGCAAGCGCACCCCGCGCCGCGCGGCCTCCGTACTCGCCCTGCTGGCGGGTGCCGTGCTCGGCGGCTGGCTGGTGGTCCATCACGGCCTGGCCCTCCCCCTGCTGGTCGCCGCCCTGACGACGGGCGTGCTCGCGGTGACGGCGTCGGGGCGGGAGTGAACTTCGCGAAGCTCACATGGCCCGGCATTCGAACCACACCGTCTTGCCGCCCGCGGGCCCTGGCTCCACCCCCCACTTGTCGACCACGGCACCGAGCAGGGCGAGCCCACGGCCGCTCTCGGCATCATCGGCCAACCCCGACGGCACCGAGGGGAGTTGGCGCGATCCGTCGGTCACCTCCACACGGACTCCCGTCGTCTGCCGCAGCACCAGGAGCGTGCAGCGCCGGTCCGGCACGTGCCGTACGACGTTGGCGATCAACTCGGTCACGCCCAGCTCCGCGGCGTCGGTGAGATCGGCCATCTCCCACTCGCGCAGGAAGGAGCGCACGACACGCCGGATGTGCCGCGCCGAGTGGGCGCCGGCGATGAGGACCATTCGGTACTGGGTGGGGAGGGAGCCCAGGAGGGCCGGGGGAATGTAGTCGTTCACAGTACGAGGGTGACCTGGCGCGACTACTCTGCGCTACAGAACGGATGCAACCGGTGCCACAGTGGACCGAGTTGCGCGAGAGGGGGCTGTACGTGACGCACATCAACGTCCTCGACCCGGGCGCCTCACCGCTCGACTACTACGGGTTCGAGCTGCGCCGCCATCGAGAGGCCGCCGGGCTGACGCAGAAGCAGCTCGGGGACATCGTCAACTACACGGGTTCGCTGGTGGGCCAGATCGAGACGGCGAGGAAGCTGCCGACGCCGGAGTTCAGCGAGCGGGTGGATGCGGCGCTGGGGACAGGGGGGTTACTGTCCCGGCTGGTCGCGCTGGTGATGCGAAGTCAGCTTCCGGCGTGGTTCCAACAGGTGGCGGAGTTGGAGGCGCGGGCCATTGAGATCTGTACCTTCCAGACGCATGTGGTGCACGGCCTCCTCCAGACCGCCGCATACGTACGGGCCGTTCTCGGCGCCATGGATCAGGCGGGACTCGACGACCGCACCGCCGTACGACTGGCCCGTCAGCGCATCTTCGAGAAGGACGTGCCGCCAGTCTTGTGGGCGGTCATCAGCGAGTCCGCCCTGCGCCAGGAGATCGGCAGCCGGAAGACGATGCGGGGGCAACTCGCCCGCCTGTTGTCATTCGAGAGCAATCCCTGTATCAACATCCAGGTATTGCCGTTCTCGGCTGGAGCACACGCAGGCCTCCAAGGCTCGTTCAACCTCTATCGCTTCGTGAACGATCCCTCCATCGTCTACACCGAGGGGTACGGCAGCGGGCACCCAACGGCGAACCCGGACACCGTCAGGGACTGCTCGCTCCGTTACGATCATCTTCAGGCCGCCGCACTCTCCCTCAGGGACTCGGCGGAGCTTATCCGCCGCGTGATGGAGGAGCGCTATGGAGAGCAACTCGACGCCGACCGGGATCCAGTGGCGTAAGTCCAGCTACAGCGGCGACCAAGGCGGCGACTGCGTCGAATGCGCGCCGATCGGCGCCCTGGCTTGGCGCAAGTCGACGTACAGCGGCGACCAGGGCGGCAACTGCGTAGAGATCGCCGAAACCCGGTGCGCCACCGTAGCCGTGCGCGACTCCAAGAAGCCCACCGGCCCGGTGCTCACCCTCGCACCCGCCGCCTTCTCGGCCTTCGTCTCCTGGACGTCTACAGCCGCTGAATGATCGTGCCGGTGGCCAGTCCGCCACCCGCGCACATCGTGATCAGCGCGAACTCCTTGTCGGCCCGCTCAAGTTCGTGCAGCGCGGTCGTGATGAGCCGGGCCCCGGTGGCTCCCACCGGGTGTCCCAGCGCGATCGCGCCGCCGTTGACGTTCACCTTCTCCAGGTCCTGCTCGAAGACCTGCGCCCAGCTCAACACCACCGAGGCGAACGCCTCGTTGATCTCGACCAGGTCGATGTCCCTCAGTGACATCCCGGCCTTCCCCAGCACCGCCTTCGTCGCGTCGATCGGCCCGTCCAGATGGAAGTGCGGATCCGAACCCACCAGCGCCTGTGCCACGATCCGCGCCCGCGGCTTCAGCTTCAGTGCCCGGGCCATGCGCTTCGACGCCCACATGATGGCCGCCGCACCGTCCGATATCTGTGACGAGTTGCCCGCCGTGTGCACCGCCGTCGGCATGATCGGCTTCAGCCCCGCCAGCGCCTCCATCGACGTGTCCCGCAGCCCCTCGTCCCGGTCCACGAGCCGCCACATGCCCTGACCGGCCCGCTGCTCCTCCTCGGTGGTGGGCACCTGCACGGCGAACGTCTCGCGCTTGAACCGCTCCTCCGACCAGGCGATCGCCGCCCGCTCCTGCGAGACGAGCCCGAGCGAGTCCACGTTCTCGCGCGTGAGACCCCGGTGCCTGGCGATCCTCTCCGCCGCCTCGAACTGGTTCGGCAGGTCCACGTTCCACTCGTCCGGGAAGGGCTTGCCCGGACCGTGCTTGGACCCCGAGCCGAGCGGCACCCGCGACATGGCCTCCACGCCACAGCTGACCCCGACGTCGATGACGCCCGCCGCGACCATGTTGGCCACCATGTGCGAGGCCTGCTGCGAGGAGCCGCACTGGCAGTCGACGGTCGTCGCCGCGGTCTCGTACGGCAGTCCCATGGTCAGCCAGGCGGTGCGGGCCGGGTTCATGGACTGTTCGCCGGCGTGCGTCACCGTACCGCCGACGACCTGTTCGACGCAGTCGGCGGGGATGGCGGTACGGCCGAGGAGCTCGCGATAGGTCTCGCCCAGGAGGTAGGCGGGATGCAGATGGGCGAGCGCGCCACCGCGCTTGCCGATGGGGGTGCGTACGGCTTCGACGATCACGGGTTCCGCGGCCATGGGGGGCTCGTCCTCTCCTCGGTCACCCGCGCGGCGCGGGCGTCCCGGCCCACCCGCCACGCAGAACTAGTACGCGTTCTAGTTCTGTCTGAAGTCTGCTGACACCGCCTCCATGGCCGCAAGGGTCTTGCAGGCCCCGAAGTGGTGATCTGCACGAATTCCGCACGCAATTGGGGATGCCGCACCCCTTGCCACTTGTAGAACCCGTTACTACCTTCACGGCAATTCCTGATGGGTCGTCAGAATGCTGGGAGTCGTCCATGCCCTGTCCAGCGCTGCCCGACGGGTTCGACTTCACCGATCCCGATGTGCTGCACCATCGCGTGCCCCTCCCGGAGTTCGCCGCGCTGCGCCGGGCCGAACCGGTGTGCTGGATCGCCCAGCCGGCCGGCCTCGCCGGCTTCCAGGACGAGGGGTACTGGGCCGTCACCCGGCACGCGGACGTCAGGTACGTCTCCACGCACCCGGAGATCTTCTCCTCCTCCCTCAACACCGCGATCATCCGCTTCAACGAGCACATCGAGCGCGACGCGATCGACGCCCAGCGGCTGATCATGCTCAACATGGACCCGCCGGAGCACACCCGGGTCCGTCAGATCGTCCAGCGCGGCTTCACCCCGCGCGCCATCCGGGCCCTGGAGGACAGGCTGCGCGCCCGCGCGCACGCCATCGTCCAGGGCACCCTCGCCCACCCGGGCCCCTTCGACTTCGTCACCCAGGTCGCCTGCGAACTGCCTCTCCAGGCCATCGCCGAGCTGATCGGCGTCCCGCAGGAGGACCGGGCCAAGATCTTCGACTGGTCCAACAAGATGATCGCCTACGACGACCCGGAGTACGCGATCACCGAGGAGGTGGGCGCCGAGTCGGCCACCGAACTCATCGCCTACGCCATGAACATGGCCGCCGACCGCAAGCAGTGCCCGGCCAAGGACATCGTCACCACACTGGTGGCCGCCGAGGGCGAGGGCAACCTCGCCTCCGACGAGTTCGGGTTCTTCGTCCTGATGCTGTCCGTCGCCGGCAACGAGACGACCCGCAACGCCATCACACACGGCATGCACGCCTTCCTCACCCACCCCGACCAGTGGGACCTCTACAAGCGGGAGCGCCCGGCGACCACGGCGGAGGAGATCGTCCGCTGGGCGACCCCGGTGGTCTCCTTCCAGCGCACGGCCACGCAGGACACCGAGCTGGGCGGCAAGCAGATCAGGAAGGGCGACCGGGTCGGCCTCTTCTACTCCTCCGCCAACCACGACCCCGAGGTCTTCGACGCCCCGGACGTCTTCGACATCACCCGCGACCCCAACCCGCACCTCGGCTTCGGCGGCGGAGGCCCGCACTACTGCCTCGGCAAGTCCCTGGCCGTGCTGGAGATCGACCTCATCTTCCACGCGATCGCCGACGCCATGCCGGACATCCGGCCGGCCGACGACCCGCGCCGCCTGCGCTCCGCCTGGATCAACGGCGTCAAGGAACTCCGGGTCAGCGCCAGGTGACAGGCGCGGGCCGTCGGCTTCCCGGCGCCGCCGGCCCGTCCCGTGGGAGGCAGGGGCATCCCCCCTACGCCCCGCCCCTGCCTCCCCCCACGGCCCGCCCCGGGCGCACGCGTCCCACCGGCGGGTGAACGCTCTCCTTCCCTTTCGCGTCTTCCAGGGGGCACAGTCGTCCCACACCTCCCGAGACGTCGAACGGAAACGCGCACCCGTGGTCCCTGCCGAACTGTCACACGTCCGGCCGCAGGACACGGCCACCGCCCGCAACCGTCGTCTGCGGGCGTTCCTGGACCGCCATCGGGTGCCGCTCCTCGCCACGCTTCCCACCGCGCCGCTGTACGCGGTGTGGTGGCTGTTCCTCGCCACCGGCGGCGGTGATCTCGCGGCCCAGGAGGCATGGGCCGGGTTCGCGTCCCACCACGGCGATTCGGCGTACGGCCTCTTCTGGTACGGCGGGATGCACACCGCCAACTACAGCCTGATCTCCCCCTATCTGATGGCCGCGTTCGGCGTGCGCACGGTCACCGTGGCCTCCGGACTGGCCTCCTCCTGGCTGGCCGCGGTGCTGATCGTGCGCGCGGGGGTCCGAAGACCGGCCGGCCCGGCGCTGCTCGCCGCGCTGGCGCTGTGGTGCGACGTGGCGTCGGGTCGTACGACGTTCGCGCTGGGCGTCGCGTTCGGGCTGGCGGCCTGTGTGCCGCTGACGCGGCAGCGGCGGCCCGGGCCGGCGGCGGCGTACGCGGCGCTGGCGGCCATGGCGAGCCCGGTGGCCGGGCTGTTCCTGGCCGTGGTGGGGGCCGGCTTCCTGTTCGTACGGGACCGGGCGCGCGCCCTGGCGCTGCTGGTGCCGCCGTTCGCGGTGGTCGCCATGACCACCCTGCTGTTCCCGTTCACCGGCGAGCAGTTGATGCCACTGGACCGGGTCTGGCAGCCGGCGCTGCTGGGGCTGGCCGTGACGGTGCTGGCCCCGCCCGGCTGGCGGGTCGCGCGGTGGAGCGGGGCCGTGTACGCGGCCGGGACCGTCCTCGTCTATCTGATCCCCTCCCCCATCGGGACGAACGTCGAGCGCCTGGCGGAGCTGTTCGCTCCGGCCGTGCTGCTCGCCGTGCTGCTGACCACCCCCCGGCTGCGGAGGCCACGGCGCGGGCTGCTGATCGTGACACTGGTCCTGTGCGTCGTCTGGGTGGGCCGCAAGACCGTCGACGACCTGCGGGTCTCCACCGCCGTGCCGGCCTGGGCCGCGGACACCGGCGGCGTGATCCGGACACTGCGGGGGCTCGGCGCCGACCGCACCCGGGTCGAGGTGGTGCCGGCCCGCAACCACCGCGAGGCCACCGCGCTCGCCCCGCATGTGAACCTCGCCCGTGGCTGGAACCGGCAGCTCGACATGGAGCGCGGCCGTCTCTTCTACGACGGCTCGTTCTCGGCGGCCACCTACCGCCGCTGGCTCGACCGCTGGGCGGTCGGCTTCGTCGTGCTGCCGCTGGGAAGGCCGGACGGGTATGCCGAGGAGGAGGCGCGGCTGGTGCGCGAGCACCGCCCGGCCTGGCTGGAGCCGGTGTGGCGGGACGCGCACTGGAGGGTGTACCGGGTGCGCGGCGCGGTGCCGCTCGTCTCGGTGCCCGCGTCCGTCCTGCGCGCGACGGGCGCCGAGCTCGACGTCCGGGTGCCGCGGCCCGGCCCGGTGACCGTCCGGGTCGCCTACTCGCCGTGGCTGCGCGCCGGGGGCGGCTGCCTCTCCCGGCAGGGGGAGTTCACCCGGCTGACGGTCACCGAACCGGGCGTGTACCGGATCAGCTCGCGGTACGGTCCCGCACCAGCGCCGGGGCACTGCTGACACTCCCGGTCCGTTCGGCGACCGGGACGGCCGCCACGACGGCCCGCGGCCCCGCGAGCAGATACGTGAGGCCGAAGCCCGCGCCCACCACGAGCGCCCCGCCTGCCGCGTCGAGCACCCAGTGGTTGGCCGTCGCGACGATCGCGGAGACCGTGAAGAGCGGATGGAGCAGACCCAGTGCCTTCATCCACCAACGGGGCGCCAGGACGGCGATCACGATGCCGCACCACAGGGACCAGCCGAAGTGCAGGGACGGCATGGCGGCGTACTGGTTGGTGACCGAGGTCATCGCGCCGTAGTCGGGCTTGGCGAAGTCCTGCACGCCGTGCACGGTGTCGATGAAGCCGAGACCCGGCATCAGCCTGGGCGGGGCGAGCGGATAGAGCCAGAAGCCGAGCAGGCCGAGCAGCGTGGCGAAGCCGAGCGAGGTGCGCGCCCACCGGTAGTCCGCCGGCCGCCGGGCGTACAGCACGCCGAGGATCGTCAGCGGCACCACGAAGTGGAACGACAGGTAGTAGAAGCCGAGGAAGTGCTCCAGCCACGGCACCCGCACCACCGTGTGGTTGACCCAGCGCTCGATGTCGATGGCGAGGACCTGCTCCAGGATGTGGATCCGGTGGCCGTGCGCCTCCGCGGTGGCGCGGCTGCCCGTCGCGGCCAGGCGCACCGAGGAGTAGGCGGCGTAGCAGACCCGGATCAGCAGCAGTTCGAACAGCAGGTTGGGACGGCTGAGCACACGGCGCCAGAACGGCAGCAGCGGCACCCGGGAGAGCCGGGCCGGGACCGGAGCGGCGTGCACGGAAGGCCGCGGCGCACGGTAGGAGGGCGCCTCCCGGTCCAGGAACGGTACGGCGCAGGCGGCGGCCAGGGCGGCCAGCAGGATGACGTTGTCCCCCAGCGGCTCCATCGGCGTCACATTGGGGATCAGGGTGGTCGCCGGCAGCGTCATCACCAGGACCACGGCGAACGGCCACACATACCGGTCGGCGGCCCGCCCACCGACCCGGCCGACCACCGCGAGCAGCAGCCACAGCAGCTGGTGCTGCCAACTCGTCGGCGACACGGCGACCGCCACACATCCGGTGATCGCGACCGCGAGCAGCAGCTGGCCGTCGCGGGCGTAGTGCACGGCGCGGCGCAGGCCGACGGCGGCGACGGCCGCGCCGAGCACCAGGAACAGGCCGATCTCCAGCGCTCCGGTGAGCCCCAGCCGCAGGAGCGCGCCGTGCAGGGACTGGTTGGCGTGGTCGTACGCCTTGCCGCCGAGGCCGACTCCCGCCAGATGGTGCACCCAGTAGGTGTACGAGTCGTGCGGCATCGCGGCCCAGGCGAGCGCGGTGCACAGGGCGAAGGTGACGGCGGTGGACGCGGCGGCCCGGCGCCGGCCGGTGAGCCACAGCAACACCGCGAACAGCAGGACGGTCGGCTGCAGGGCCGCTCCGAGTCCGATCAGCACGCCGCTGGAGCGTTCCCCGCGCACCGCGAAGCAGCCGAGCAGGACCAGCAGCACGGGGATGATGCTGGTCTGTCCGAGGTGGAGGGTGTTGCGCACCGGCAGCGACAGCATCAGCAGGCTGATCGCCACGGGCGCGGCGAGCAGCGAGGTGCGCCGGCTCACCGGCTGCGGCAGGGCCCGTGCGGCGACCAGGCCGAGCGCGACGACCAGCAGGAGCGTGCCGAAGGTCCAGGCCCAGCCGAGGGACTGTTCGGCCGCCCGGGTGAGTGGTTTGAGGACCAGTCCCCCGAACGGGGTGCCGGTGAACCGGGTCGAGTCGTACAGCGAGCCGTTGACGTGTAGCACACCGTTGGTGCCGACCCAGGTCTCCAGGTCGGTGAGACGGTCGCCTCGGGGGGTGAGCAGGACGACCGCGACCTGCCGGACCGCGAGGACGGCCGCGATCAGCCACATGCCGAGCCGGAGCGCCGCCAGCGGCGCCGTCCTCGTCCCCGCCGTCCCCGCCCCCAGGGCCCCGCTCATCTGCCCGCCGTGCTCAACGTTCGCCACGCCCCGTCGGCCCTCCCGCCCCGTTCGTCCCATGCGTCCCGTGCGTACACCCCTGTCCGAACCCTATGAGGTCTGCGGCACCCTCGCTGTGAGACGCAGGAAACCCCTTCTTCACCTGAGGTCCGTCCGGCTGTCGTCCGTCGTCCGCATGACGATAGTGCGCGGAAGGTCATGGAGGGTTTGGTTCCGGTCCGGGTGAGCGAGATGGGTCACACATGCGACAGCGCGTCGGCGCTCGCGAACGACCCGTCTTCCCTGCGTATGGCGCAATCAGATGCACTGCGCATTGAACCGACCACCCTACGCAATGGCGACAAGTACCCCTATGGTCGTTTTTCGGCCGCCCCGGCGTCCCACCGGTCCCCCCACACCGGCGGCCCCTGTCCCTGTCCC
This sequence comes from Streptomyces sp. TP-A0356, assembly GCF_001417775.1. GTDB lineage: Bacteria > Actinomycetota > Actinomycetes > Streptomycetales > Streptomycetaceae > Streptomyces. The sequence continues at coordinate 180,399 of NZ_BBZJ01000013.1, forward strand.
CATCGAAAGGCAGGCGAGCGGAACCTTGCCGACCGTCGCACCACCCACAGCATCCGTCGCACCCTCGTACCCGGCCCGTCCCGAGCCGACCGTCACCGATCCGGCGCTGGTCAGGCGCGCCGTGAAGGCCGCCGCGCTCGGCAACGCGATGGAGTGGTTCGACTTCGGCGTCTACAGCTACATCGCGGTGACGCTGGGCAAGGTCTTCTTCCCGTCCGGCAGCGCCACCGCGCAGCTGCTGTCCACCTTCGGCGCTTTCGCCGCGGCCTTCCTGGTCCGCCCGCTCGGCGGCATGGTCTTCGGGCCGCTCGGTGACCGCATCGGCCGGCAGAAGGTGCTCGCGCTCACCATGATCATGATGGCGGTGGGCACGTTCGCGATCGGCCTGATCCCGTCGTACACGACGATCGGTGTCGGCGCGCCCGTGCTGCTGCTCGCGGCCCGTCTGGTGCAGGGCTTCTCCACCGGGGGCGAGTACGCCGGCGCGTCCACGTTCATCGCCGAGTACGCCCCGGACCGCAGGCGCGGCTTCTTCGGCAGCTGGCTGGAGTTCGGCACGCTCGCCGGATACATCGGCGGCGCGGGGCTGGTCACCGTGATGACCGCGCTGCTGTCCTCGGCGGACCTGGTCTCATGGGGCTGGCGGATCCCCTTCCTGATCGCGGGACCGATGGGCATCATCGGCCTCTACCTGCGGCTGCGCCTGGAGGAGACCCCCGCGTTCGCCGCGGAGGTCGCGAAGGCCGAGGCCGACCGGCCCAAGGTGCCGCTGCGCGAGATGATCAGCGGCCAGTGGAAGGCGCTGCTGCTGTGCATGGGCCTGGTGCTCGTCTTCAACGTCACCGACTACATGCTGCTGTCGTACATGCCCAGCTATCTGACCGGCCAGCTGAAGTACGACGAGACCCACGGACTGCTCGTGGTGCTCGGCGTGATGGCGTTGATGATGACCGTGCAGCCGTTCGCTGGCGCGCTGACCGACCGGATCGGCCGCCGCCCGGTGATCGCTGCGGGCTGTGCGGGCTTCCTGTTCCTGTCCATCCCGGCCCTGCTGCTGATCCGGCAGGGCAGCCTGCTCGCGGTGGGGCTCGGCATGGGCGCGCTGGGTCTGCTCCTGGTCTGCTTCACGGCGGCGATGCCGGCGGCGCTCCCGGCCCTCTTCCCGACCCGGGTCCGCTACGGCTCGCTCTCGATCGGCTTCAACGTCTCCGTGTCGCTGTTCGGCGGCACGACCCCGCTGGTGGTCACGGCGCTGATCGGCGCGACCGGGAACATGATGATGCCCGCGTACTACATGATGGCGGCGGCCGTGATCGGCGGTGCCGCGGTGTGGTTCATGGCGGAGTCGGCGGGCCGTCCGCTGCCGGGTTCGGCACCGTCGCTCGAGAGCGCGGAACGCTGACACCCCCACCCTGCTGACGCCCGGAGGGCGCGGAAGACAGGCGTCCGCCTGGAACCGCGCCCTCCGTCGTGCCGTCTGTGACCTTGGTCCGACGGCACGAGGGAAGGGTCACGGGGGATGCGGACAGATCTGTTCGGGCACGTACGAGGGCGGGTGCTCGCCGTCGTCGTGGCGCTGCTCGCGGTGCAGCTGGGCTCGCTGGTGGCACCGGCGTACGCCTGCGGCTGCGGCGCGATGGTGCCGGACGGGCAGCGGCACATGAGCGTGCACCGCGAGGTGTCCGCGGTCCGCTGGGACGGCCGCCGGGAACAGATCGTGATGAGCCTGACGGTCGCCGGGGACGCGCGAAGGGCGGCCTGGATCATGCCGGTCCCGCACCGGGCGACCGTACGGCTCGGCGACCGGGCGCTCTTCGACCAGCTCGACACGGCGACGGCCCCGGAGTACAGCACGCGCCACCACTTCTGGCCGCGTCGGGGCGACTGGCCGTTCACGGGCACGGACGACACGGCGGCGGCCCCGCCGCGGGCGGGCGCGGCCGCTCCCCCGGTGGGCGTCGTGGGCCGCGAGCGGCTCGGGCCGTTCGACGTGGCCCGGCTGACGGCCACCGACCCGAACGCGCTCGGGAGCTGGCTCCGGGACAACGGCTTCCGCCTCCCGCCGCGCCTGAGCCAGGCCCTCCGTCCGTACGTCGACCAGGGCTGGGAGTACGTGGCGGTCCGGCTCGCGCCGGACCGTGGCGGCAGTGCCACGCTCGCCGGCACCCTCGACCCGCTGCACCTCACCTTCGCCAGCGACCGGCTCGTCTACCCGATGCGGCTCTCCCACCTGGCGAGCACACCGCAGTCGCTCGGCCTGTTCGTCCTGGCCGCGCACCGTGTGCGACCGCGCTCGGCGATCGGCGGCGACCGGCCGCAGGTCCTGTACGCGGGCCGGATCAGCGCCGCGTCCGGAGCGCTGGCCCGCCTCACCGCGGGTGGCACGGACTTCCTCACCGCGTTCGACCAGGAGTTCCCGCAGCCGTCACGGATCTCCGGGGACCATGAGCTGGAGCGGACGGCGACGGACACCACCTACCGCCGGATCGTCTACACCGACGCCTTGCTCACGGCGGGCGGCGTGCCGGTGTGGCAGCTGACGGTGCTGGGGACGTCGGCGGCGGCCGCCGCGGTCCTGGTGGCCGTCGTACGAGGCCGTCGGCGGCGCGTGGTGCCTCCGCCGCCGGTGCACACCCCTCCCCCGATCGGCTGACGCCCCGTTCGCCCGGGGCGAGATCCACTGACACGGCATCCGGCCCCGGCTATATTCGTTAGGGGACCTAGTTAGCTGATCTAACTAGACATATGAAAGGTATGGGGCATGAGCACAGCGCAACAGCTCTGGGACGACGTCGATGCGTACTTCACCACCCTTCTCGCCCCCGCCGACGAGGTGCTCACCGCGGCCCTGCGCGACAGCGAAGCGGCCGGACTGCCGCCGATCAACGTCGCGCCCAACCAGGGCAAGCTGCTCCAGCTCCTCGCCCTGGTCCAGGGCGCGCGCCGCATCCTGGAGATCGGCACGCTCGGCGGCTACAGCACGATCTGGCTGGGCCGCGCGCTGCCCGCGAACGGCCGGCTGATCACCCTGGAGTACGAGGCCGCGCACGCGGAGGTCGCCCGCCGCAACCTGGACCGGGCGGGTCTGAGCCGGATCACCGAGGTGCGCGTAGGGCCCGCACTGGAGTCGCTGCCGAAGCTGGCCGAGGAGGGGCAGGAACCTTTCGACCTGGTCTTCATCGACGCCGACAAGGTCAACAACCCGCACTACGTCGAGTGGGCCGCCCAACTGACCCGTCCGGGCAGCCTGATCGTCCTCGACAACGTGGTGCGCGGCGGCCGGGTCACCGACGCGGGCAGCGAGGACCCGAGCGTACGGGGCACCCGGGCCGCGCTGGAACTGATCGCCGCGCACCCCCGGTTGACCGGGACGGCGGTGCAGACGGTGGGCAGCAAGGGGTACGACGGACTGGCGCTGGCGCGGGTGGTGGGCTGACCCCGGGAGCCGCTCAGGCCTCGTGGTAGAAGCCCACGTTGACGCTGCGCGGGGTGGTGCGGTCCTGGATGACCAACTCCCCCGAACTGCCGTGCGGGAGCCTGGCCGTACCGCCGTAGGGCAGCGGCTGGACCGGGTGCCCGGCCAGGGTGAGCAGCACCTCGGAGGAGGGCTCGGCGTGCGAGCCGCGCAGCCACGTGACCTGCCAGCCGCCGTCGGGGCCGCACAGGAACTCCAGATGGACACGCGAGACGAACAGCCAGTCGTCGGGAGTCGTCAGCCGGCACACGGCCGCGTCCCGCCCCACCCGCAGCACGGAGCCCGGGTCGCTGGGCGCGTCGGCCATCAGCATGCCGGCCGTCGCCCCGGCGTCCGCCTCGGAGACCGAGGCCATGGTGAGTTCGAGCACGTGCGCTCCTCCTGGGTGCGGTGGGTCGAGGGTTCCGCGGCCGAGCCCGGTTGGCGTACCGCGCCGGAATGATAATTCGCCCGATCGCCCCGTTGGGGGGCGTCCGGCACAATGAACCCATGACCGAGCGCAAGCCACCCGGCGTCAGCTTCGAGTCCTATGTCGACAAACAGATCCGCGACGCCCAGGAGCGCGGTGAGTTCGCCAACCTCCCCGGCGCGGGCCGGCCGGCGCCGGCGGTCACCGAGACGACGTACGACGAACTGTGGTGGATCAAGCGCAAGATGGCCCGCGAGGGGTTCTCGGTCCTGCCCCCGACGCTGGCCCTGCGCAAGGAGGCGGAGGACACCCTGGCCGCGGCCGTGGTGGCGCCGTCCGAGCGGGTGGTACGACGGCTGGTCGAGGACCTCAACGGCAAGATCCGCGGCATGATGTGCAGACCGCCACCGGGACCGCCCCTGGGGCTGAAGCCGTATGACATCGAGGAGATCGTCCGGGAGTGGCGCGAGCGCCGGGCCGGGCGCCGGGGCGAGCATCACGGCACGGCGGGCTGAGCAGCACACCGCGTGGGGCAGCGCACCGGGTCGGGGCAACGCACCGGGGCGGGGCAACGCACCGGGGCGGGGCAACGCACCGGGGCGGGGCAACGCACCGGGGGACATGGCCGGGACGCGGCCCCGCCCTAGGGCCGGACGCTCACAGGTTCAGCAGCCGCTCGGCCGTCGCACGGTAGTCGCGCAGGGCGAGCCGCAGCTGTTCGGTGTCGCCGCTGTCGCCGGTGTCCTGCCAGGATGCCTTCAGGGTCCGCCGCCGCGCGGCCACGGCCGCCGCGAGCCGTGCGGCGACCTCCTCGACCACGCGGTCGGCCTCCTGCACGGACTCCCGCGGGCTGTCGACGAAGCTGCCGACGGCGTGCTGCAACCGCAGCGCGAACTTGTCGGACTCGTCCCGCTGCAGCAGCCGGGTCTCGTGCGGGGCACCGCCGGGCGGCGCCTCGGCTGCCTCCGCGCGCTCACCGGCGCCGGTCCGGGGCGCTCCGGCCTCCCGGAGGCCGCCCTCGCCCGGTCGCTCCTGGGCGGCCTCCCGGCGCTCGCCCGCTTCAGGCCGCTGTCCTGCCGCCGCCTCCCGGCGCTCGGTCTCGCCGGCGCGCAGCGCGGCCTCCTCCTCCCGGCTCTCGACCTCGTCGAGCCCCGGCTCGGGGCGACCGGCGCCTGCGCCCGGTGTCACGTCACTCATCACCCTCAACTCCCCTCCGCATGCTGCCTGTGGACGGCCCACGGAAGACGGGACCGCCCCTCGGTGCGCGCGGGGGCGGGCCGGGACTCCTTCGCCGGGGGTTCGGCCGCCTTCCGGCGCGGGGGTGCCAGAAGGCCCTCGAAGAGGGCACGGGCCTCCAGCATGGCCGCGCGCAGTTCCTCCGTGCCCGTGTTCCCCGTGCCGCTCCCGGCGACGCCGTCGGCCGGAGCGTGCACGGCACGGTGCAGCCGACGGTAGCCGTGGACGTGGCGGGCGTGGTGCACGGACAGCGCGTCGAGCTGCTCCTCGTAGCGGCCGCCGTCGGGGAAGCCCCGCGCGCCCGCGACCTCGGCCAGCAGCCGGTCGGCGTCGGCGACGGCCTCCCTCGGCGAGTCGACGAAGCGTTCCTGCGCGGCCGTCCAGCGGGCCGCGAACCGTTCACGCTCGGACGCCTCCAGCGGCTGCTCGCGCAGCGAGCCGTACCTCTTCAGCCGTTCGGTGAGCTCACGTTCGGCGGCCTTGGTGTCGCCGTCGTGCCGGGCCACCGTCCGCTCGTACTCGGGCCCGAAGCGGCGCCTGAGGCCTCCGCCGCGGAGCGCGCCGCGGGCGCGCGGGTTCAGGGCGGCCGCGCCTGCGACGACGGCCGCCACGATCACGATCACGATCAGAGCGATGATCACGCCTGTGGACATGGATGCCTTCCGGTCTCTCGGCCCGGCGGGCCGTCTCCCGCCCGGGTTGCCCGGAAGACCGCCGCCAAACGGGCCGGGGCCGACCGGGGACTCGCCGGACGTCACTGCAATCCGGTTGCGTGCCCTGCCCGCCGCCTCCCGAGAATGTCCTCCATGATGTGGACCGTCGGCCCGGAGCCCTACGACTCGTCCGTCGCCGCCGCGTTGTGGCGCGCGTACTACACGGAGGTCAGCGACCGCTGGTACGAGCTCCACGAGGGGCGCTCCACGGACCCGGACGAACTGGAGCGCGAGATCGCCGCCGACACCGGCGCCTGTCTGGCACCGCCCGGCGGCGTACTGCTGGTGGCCCGCTACGGGGGCGAGCCCGCGGGGACCGCGGGCGTGCACCTCACGGACCCCGCGACGGCGGAGCTGAAGCGGGTCTTCCTGCGCAAGGAGCTGCGCGGTCGGGGCGGCGCTTCGCTCCTGGTGGCAGCCGCCGAGGACGCGGCCCGCGCGCTCGGCGCCCGGCGGATCGTCCTCGACACCCGCCACGACCTGGTGGAGGCCCGCGCCCTGTACACCCGCCTCGGGTACCTGGAGACCGAACCGCACAACGACCAGGCGTACGCGGAGCACTGGTTCAGCAAGCGGCTGGCCTAGCCCTGGCCCTGGCCGGACCGCCCGTCCTGCGGGAGCTCCGCGTCCGAGCCGCACAGTTCCGTGTTCAGCTCCCGGACCAGCTCGGCCAGGTCGGTCGGGCGGTCCGGGCCCCACCAGTCGCCGAGCAGTTCGGCCAGCGACTCCTCACGGGCCTTGGCGAGGCGTTCGGCGACCTCGCGGCCCTGCTCGGTGAGGATGAGTTCGAGCCCCTCCCGCACCGCCAGACGCCGCTCCTCCAACTGCCGCGCGGCGGCGAGCACGACGTTCAGCGGGACCGTGCTGCGGTCGGCGAGCAACGCCGGCTCGACCCAGCCGTACTTCCTGATCCGCAGCAGCAGCCAGCCGGCCGCGGGCAGCAGGTCGTATCCGGCCCGCTTGGTGATCTTGTCGTAGATCTCGCGCCGCCCCTCCCGGGAGCCGAGCACCGACAGCGCCCGGCAGACCTCGTCGTACGACGAACGCTCCACCGGATTGCTCGCCAGCGTCTCGCTCACGTCCGGTGCCCTCACCGAGCCGCGCAGCCTGTCCTCGCGCAGGAACCAGGCCAGTACGAAGCCGAGGAGGGCGACCGGGGCCGCGTACAGGAAGACGTCGGTGATCGAGGAGGCGAACGCGTGCAGGACGGCGGGCCGAACGGCGGCCGGGAGGGCCGCGATACCCCGCGGGTCGGCCTTCAGGGCGTCCGGGGTGACGCCCGGCGGGAGCGGAAGCCCGGCGAGCGCCGTCGTGAGCTTGGCGCCGAGGCGGCTCGCGAAGATCGTGCCGAAGACGGCCACCCCGAACGAGGCGCCGATGGAGCGGAAGAAGGTGGCGCCGGAGGTCGCGACGCCGAGGTCACCGTAGGGGACGGCGTTCTGCACGATCAGCACCAGGACCTGCATGACCAGGCCGAGGCCCAGCCCGAAGACGAAGAAGTACCCGCTCATCCGGGCCGTGCTGCTGTGCTCGTCCAGCCGGTGGAGCAGGAGCAGACCGATCGTCGTGACGGCGGTGCCCGCGATCGGGAACACCTTCCAGCGGCCGGTGCGGCTGACGATCTGGCCGGAGGCGGTGGACGACAGCAGCATGCCGGCCACCATCGGCAGCATGTGCACGCCGGACATGGTCGGGGTGATGCCCTGGACGATCTGCAGGAACGTCGGAAGATACGTCATCGCGCCGAACATCGCGAAGCCGATGATGAAGCTGATGACCGCCGAGAGCGTGAACGTGCGGACGCGGAAGAGCTTCAGCGGCAGGACGGGTTCGGCCGCCCGGCGTTCGACGCGTACGAAGGCCACGAGCAGCACGGCGGCGAGCACCGCGAGAGCGGCGATCTGGGGCGATCCCCAGCTCCAGGTCGTACCGCCGAGCGAGGCGATCAGGACCAGACAGGTGGCGACGGAGGCGATGAGGAGGGTGCCGAGGTAGTCGATGACGTGCCGTTCGGCCTTCTTCGGTATGCGCAGGACCGTCGCGATCACGACGAGGGCGACGGCGCCGACGGGCAGGTTGACGTAGAAGACCCAGCGCCAGCTGAGGTGCTGGGTGAACAGCCCGCCGAGCAGCGGTCCGAGCACGCTGGTCGCCCCGAACACGGCACCGAAGAGCCCCTGGTATCGACCGCGCTCCCGGGGCGAGACGATGTCGCCGACGATCGCCATCGACAGCACGATGAGCCCGCCGCCGCCGAGGCCCTGGAGGGCGCGGAAGACGATGAGCTGCGGCATGTTCTGCGCCATGCCGCACAGCGCGGAGCCCACCAGGAAGATCACGATGGCGGCCTGGAACAGCTTCTTGCGGCCGTACTGGTCGCCGAGCTTGCCCCACAGGGGGGTCGCGGCGGTCGAGGCGAGCAGATAGGCGGTGACCACCCACGACAGATGTTCCAGACCGCCGAGGTCGCTGACGATGGTGGGCAGCGCCGTCGAGACGATCGTCTGGTCGAGGGCGGCGAGCAGCAGGCCCAGCAGCAGCGCGCCGATGGAGACGAGGACGCTGCCGTGCACGCCCTCCGCGGCGGGCGGGCGCCACCCGAGGAGCGGGGCGCCGGTGCCGCTGCCGGTGGTCTGCGCCCCGGCCGCCTGCGCTGCCTCTCCCGCCCTGCCGTGTGCGTCGCCGGTCATGAAGGCCTCCTGTGGACGGTCGTACGACCTCCGTGGCCCGGGACCGCGCGGCACGGTCCGCACGGTCCCGGGGTTGTCGTTGCCTGCACTCTCATCGTGGTCGGTGTGTCCCGTTATGGCCTGTTGAGTTCTGATAGGAAGCGGGGATTCCGGGGGCTCCTGGCGGATTCTGTGAGGGAGATCTGCATAATCTCTGGAATTCGGCGGGGAGGGGAGCCACGCATGAGCGGATCGAACGGACAGGCCTGCCCGGAATGCGAGACACCGCGGCGGCCGGACGGCACGCCGTCGTGCGGGTGCACCCGCCGGGCGTCCGAGGCGCTCCGGGACGCGCGTACGGCGGAGGCGGCAGCGGCGGAGGACTTCGATCCGCTGCGCATACGGCCGTATGTGGAACTGACGGCCATTACGCCGGATCCCATGACTCAGGCGCAGGCTCCAGGGGCGACGGCATCAGGGGGCACGGAGCCGGACGAGACGATACGGCTCACGGCGCTACCGGAGGAGACCGCGCGGCCGACGACCGTTCCGGACGACACCGTACGATCCGCGACCGCCCCACAGGAGACCACTCGGCCGACGGCCATTCCCGACGAGACCGCACGATCCACGGCGGCCCCGGAGACGACCGCGCGGCCGAGGACGGCCATTCCCGACGAGACCGCACGATCCGCGACCGCCCCACAGGAGACCACGCGCCCGACGGCCATTCCCGACGAGACCGCACGATCCGCGGCGGCCCCGGAGACGACCGCGCGGCGTACGACGGCCATTCCCCACGAGACCGCACGATCCGCCACCGTCCCGCAGGAAACAGCCCGCCCGACGACCGCCCCCGACAAGACCGCACGGCCCGCGACCGCCCCACAGGAGACCACGCGGCCGACGGCCGTTCCCGACGAGACCGCACGATCCGCGGCGGCCCCGGAGACGACCGCGCGGCGTACGACGGCCATTCCCTACGAGACCGCACGGCCCGCGACCGCCCCACAGGAAACAGCCCGCCCGACGGCCGGCCCCGACGAGACCGCACGATCCGCCACCGTCCCGCAGGAAACAGCCCGCCCGACGGCCGTTCCCGACGAGACTGTACGGCCCGCCGCCGTCGGGGACGAGACCATGCGGCTCGGTGCCGTGGTCGACGCGGTCACCGGACCGGTCCGGTTCGTGCCTCCTGACGACGAGCCGCCCCGGCGCCGACGGCGCACCGTGCTGACGGCCGCCGGCGGCGCCGTGGCCGTGGTCCTGACGGCCGCGGGGTTCGCCAGTGGGCTCCTCTCGTACGACCCACCGCAACGGGACGGCTCCCTGCCCGAGGGCATCCGGGCGAGCGTGCCGGAGCGGTCGCCGTCGGACAGCTCCTCGGCGCCCGCGGCGACGGTGTCCGTGGCGGCACCCACGGCGAGTGCGAGGCGAACGCCGAGCGCCGGCGCGTCACCCTCGGCGTCGCCGTCGAGCGCGTCGCCGACGCCCTCCGCCTCGGCAAGCCCGAGCCGGGCGCCGATGACCGCAGAGGCCACCGGTTCGGCGTCACCCACCCCGGACAAGGGCCGAAGCCGCAGCCGGGCCCAGGTCCTGCGCCCCGGCGACAAGGGGCCCCAGGTCACCGAACTCCAGTTGCGGCTGCGTCAGTTGAACCTCTACATCGGCCCCGCGGACGGCGACTACAGCACCCAGGTCGAGAACGCCGTCCGCAACTACCAGTTCGCCCGCGGCGTCACGCAGGACGAGCTGGGGGTGTACGGGGCGGCGACGAGAACGAAGCTGGAGTCGGAAACGAGCAAGCCGTAACAGCGACGAACCGGGCCCGCCCCACCACGAACCAGCCCCGCCCCGACGTACCGGCCGCCGACCGCGGCCCCGGCCCGGTCAGCCGAGGCGCAGCCGGATCGAACCGTCCGCCGTCGCCTCCACGCGTACCCGCGTGAGGTCCTGGACCAGCGCGTCCGGGCCGTGCAGACCGGCCCGGGGGCCGACGCCGACCACCCGCATCCCGGCGGCGCGTCCCGCGGCGATGCCCGCGCCGGAGTCCTCGAAGACGACGCAGTCCTCGGGGGCGACGCCCAGTTCGGCGGCGCCCTTGAGGAAGCCCTCGGGGTCCGGCTTGCTGGCGCCGACGGACTCGGCGGTGATGCGCACGGCGGGCAGCGGCAGGCCCGCGGCCGCCATGCGCGCGGTGGACAACGCCACGTCCGCCGAGGTCACGAGGGCGTGCGGAAGTCCGGCGAGGGACGCGAGGAACGCGCCGGCGCCGGGCACCTCGACCACACCATCCATGTCGGCGGTCTCCGCGGCGAGCATGCGCGCGTTGTCGGCCAGGTTCTGTTCGATGGGCCGGTCAGGGAGCAGCAGCGCCATGGAGGCGTGCCCCTGGCGGCCGTGCACCACCCTCATGACCTCGTCGCCGTCGAGCCCGTGCCGGTCGGCCCAGCGCCGCCAGATCCGCTCGACGACGGCGTCGGAGTTGACGAGGGTGCCGTCCATGTCCAGCAGAAGGGCGCGGGCGGTGAGCACGGTGGTGGCCGTCATCGGCAGCTCCAAGGCACGGCGGAGAGGGCGCACGGATGGGCCCTCGCAGGGACAAGGCGGCCCCGCCCGCCGGTCAGGGAGAGCGGACGGGAGCCACTTTGTTTCTTCACGGTACAAAACAATGCGGCGTCCCGCCAGCGCCTGGGTGAAGCCTTCACGGCCCGGCAACCAGCTGTTCGCCGCCCCGCCACGGCCACCCGGCCCGCACCCCGCCACGGCCGCGTCACGCGGCCACGGCCTCGTACAGGCTCCAGGCGCCCAGGACCAGCATCACCGTCGCCGCGATCTTCGTGATCAGCCGCAGCGGCACCCTCCTCATCAGCGCCTTGCCACCGACGATGCCGAGGACCGCGACCGCCCACAGGCCGAGGACCGCGCCGAGCCCCACGGACAGGGGGTCGTTGTAGCGGGCCGCCAGGTTCGCCGTCATGATCTGGGTCAGATCACCGAACTCGGCGACCAGGATGAGCATGAAGCCCGCCGTCGAGACCTTCCAGAAGCTCTGGTTCTCGGGCCGGCGGATCTCCTCGTCGTCGTCCCCCTTCTTCAGCAGCAGCACGGCGGCGCCACCGAGGAAGAGCACACCGGTGAGCCCGTGCACGATCCGCTGCGGCAGCAGGGTGAGCGCACTGCCCGCCGCGACGGCGAGCACGACGTGCAGCGCGAAGGCGGCGGCGACACCGGCGAAGACGTACGAGGCGCGGTAGCGCGTGCCGAGGACGAGTCCGGCGAGCGCCGTCTTGTCCGGCAGCTCGGCCAGGAAGATGACGCCGAAGACGAGCGCCAGAACGGTGATGCTGATCAAGATCCCTCAATCGGTCGGGGCCGCCCCACCGAGAGTGCTGTGACTGCTGCGACACCTCGACACGGCAGCACACGGACCACCCGTGCCGTACGGCACGGGTGTGCACTGCTTGCCGAAGGTCTCGCCGGCCGATCCGCTGAACGGATCCGCCTCCGGGCGCCGGCTCAGGCGGGCTGAGCAGTATGTCGACGGTCCGGCGAAGAGCTACTCCCCTTCACGCGTCCCCCATGGTACGCGACCGCCGGGCGGGCCCCACGGGACCGAAAGTCCCGTCACATCCCGTCACACCTCTTGTTGTGTCATGAGCGCGTCACTAGCTTCTTACCGAACGCACACCTTCCGGCAACAACCCCCCGCGAGCATTCCCCCGCTCGCACCTCAACGCCCCCACCCCACAAGGGAGTTCGCATGCCCAAGGTCTACGCGCGTCGACGCCTCAGCATAGTCGCGGCTCTTACCGGGCTCATAGCCTCGGTCGGACTCTTCAACGGTCCGGCCGCCTCCGCCGCACTCCCCACCCCGGTCAGCGCCGCCACCGCCCGCTCCTACCTCGCCTCCCTGACGGTGGCCACCGAGAACCGCACCGGCTACAGCCGCGACCTCTTCCCGCACTGGATCACGATCAGCGGCACCTGCAACACCCGCGAGACGGTCCTCAAGCGCGACGGCACGAACGTCGTCACCGACTCCTCCTGCGCGGCCACCAGCGGCAGCTGGTACTCCCCCTACGACGGCGCCACCTGGACCGCCGCCTCGGACCTGGACATCGACCACCTCGTCCCGCTGGCCGAGGCCTGGGACTCGGGCGCGAGCAAGTGGACGACGGCCCAGCGCCAGGCCTTCGCCAACGACCTGACCCGCCCGCAGCTCATCGCCGTCACGGACAACGTGAACCAGGCCAAGGGCGACCAGGACCCGGCCACCTGGGTCCCGCCTCGGTCGGCGTACGTCTGCACCTACGTCCGCGCCTTGGTGCAGGTGAAGTACTACTACAACCTCTCCGTCGACACGGCCGAGAAGAGCGCGCTCCAGGGCTACCTCGCGAACTGCTGAGCCGCCCCGCCCCGGAACCTCCCCGCTGACCTCCGTCGTTCCGTACCGTACGGGGCGACGGAGGAGGGGATGGCCATGGCAGGGCTGCGCCTGGGACCGCTGCTGAGATATGCGGACGGCTCGTCCGCGACCGTCTGGGTCGAGACGAGCCGTCCGTGCACCGCCGAGGTGCGCTGCCCCTCGGGGGCCCACGGCACGGCCCGCACCTTCCAGATCGCCGGCCATCACTACGCGATCGTCCCGGTGACCGGCCTCGCGCCGGACACGACGGAGGCGTACGAGGTGCTGCTCGACGGCACTCCCGTGTGGCCGCCGCCCGACTCCCCCTTCCCGCCCTCCGTCATCCGCACGTCCGGCGCCGGGACGCTCCGCGTCACGTTCGGCTCCTGCCGCTGGGCCGCCCCTCCCGGCGGCGGGAAGGACCCGGTGGGCCCCGATGCGCTGGACACGCTGGCGTCCCGCCTCGCCGTCGCCCCGGACACCGAGCGACCCGATGTGCTGCTCCTGCTGGGCGACCAGGTGTACGCGGACGAGACGTCCGGGGCGATCCGGCGGCGGATCGCCGCCCGGCGCGGTCTGTCCGATCCGCCCGGCGGACAGGTCGCGGACTACGAGGAGTTCACCTGGCTCTACCACGAGTCCTGGCGGGACCCCGAGGTGCGCTGGCTGCTGTCGACCGTGCCCAGCTGCATGATCTTCGACGACCACGACATCATCGACGACTGGAACACCAGCGCCTCCTGGGTCGCCGACATGCGTGCGACGGCGTGGTGGCGCGAGCGGCTGCTGGGTGGCCTGATGTCGTACTGGGTCCACCAGCACCTGGGCAATCTGTCCCCGGCGGAGCTGGCCGAGGACCCGCTCTACGCGGCCGTGCGCGAAACTCCGGACGGCACGGACGTGCTGCGCGCGTACGCCGCCCAGGCCGACGCCCACCCGTCCTCGGTCCGCTGGAGCTACCGCCGGGACTTCGGCCGCGTACGCGTGGTGATGCTGGACACCCGGGCGGCGCGGGTCCTCGACGAGGCCGGACGGGCCATGCTGGACGCGGGTCAGGCGCAGTGGCTGCGCGAGCAGGCGCTCGGCGCGCGGGACGCCTGCGACCACCTGCTGATCGGCGCCTCCCTGCCGTGGCTGCTCCCCCGCCTGGTGCACGACGCCGAGGCGTGGAACGCCTCCCTGTGCCGCGGCGAGCGCGGCGCCCGCTGGGCCCGCTTCGGCGAACGGCTGCGCCGAGGGGCCGACCTGGAGCACTGGGCGGCCTTCCCGGAGTCGTTCGAGGCGCTGGCCGACCTGATCGCCGAGGCGGGTACGGGGCCGGGGGCGCCGGCGAGCGTGTGCGTGCTGTCCGGTGATGTGCATCACGCGTACGTCGCCGAGCCCGACTGGCCGGGCGGCGCGAAACCCGACGCCCGTGTCCTCCAGCTGGTCTGCTCCCCGGTCCACAACTCCGTCCCGCTGTCCATGAGGCTCGGCTTCCGCTTCGGCTGGAGCGGCCTCGGGCGCGCGCTGGGCCGTGCTCTGGCCCGGCATGGAGGGGGTGTGCGCACCGCCCTCAAGTGGCGCCGCAGGGGCGGTCCCTGGTTCGGCAACCAGCTCATGACGCTGACCCTGCACGGCCGTTCCGCGTCGCTGCGGGTCGTCCGGGCGCGCCCGGACGGGACCGGAAAGGCGCGGCTCGCGACCGTGGAGGAGTCAGCCCTGACCGACCCATGAGGGACATCCGGGGCGTCTGGGACGCGCGTTGGCTTCCGTGGCCCGCGACGGCATGATGAGGCGGACCGTCCGCTTGCACCGGACGGTCCGCCTGCCGCCCTGCGCCCCGATACGCCCGGGAGTCACACCATTGTCTGCCGCGACCGTGGAATCCGTGCCGGTCTCCGTCGCCCTCGTCGGCGCGGGGCCGCGCGGCACGAGCGTTCTGGAACGCCTCTGCGCCTCGGCGCCGGAACTCCTCCCGCCCGGCGGGCGGCTGACCGTGCACGTCGTCGACCCCGCACCACCGGGCCCGGGCCGTGTCTGGCGCACCGCGCAGTCCCCGGAGCTGCTGATGAACACGGTGGCCTGCCAGGTGACGCTGTTCACCGACGAGAGCGTGGAGTGTGCGGGCCCGATCCGGCCGGGGCCCAGCCTGTACGAGTGGGCGCGTGACACCGGGGCCGGTGCGGACGGGGAGCCCGGTGCCGGAACGCTCGGCCCCGACGACTACCCCACCCGTGCCCAGTACGGCCGTTACCTGGAGTGGCTGTTCGGCCGTGTGGTGGAGGGCGCCCCGGACTCCCTGCGGGTCGTGGTGCACACCGCCCGTGCGACACGCCTGGACGACACGCCCGACGGCCGCCAGACGCTCACTCTCTCCACCGGACGCACCTTGACCGGCCTGTCCGCGGTGGTCCTCGCCCAGGGCCACCTCCCCGCGGTCGCCGACGCCGCCCAGCGGCGGCTCTCCGAGCAGGCCGCCCGCCACGGTCTGCGCCACGTCCCGCCCGCCAACCCGGCGGACGTCGACCTGTCCGCGCTCGCGCCCGGTGAACCGGTCCTGCTGCGCGGCCTGGGCCTCAACTTCTTCGACCACATGGCCCTGCTGACCACGGGCCGCGGCGGCCGCTTCACCCGCACCGACGCCGGGCTGCGCTACCTCCCCTCGGGCCGGGAGCCACGGCTGTACGCCTCGTCCCGCCGAGGCGTCCCGTACCAGGCGCGAGGCGACAACGCGAAGGGCCCCTACGGCCGCCATGCACCGCTGCTGCTGACGGACGAGGTGATAGCCCGCTTCCGCAAGCGCGCGGACTCCGGGGAGGCCCCGGACTTCCTGGCCGAGATATGGCCGTTGGTGGCGAAGGAGGTGGAGACGGTCTACTACGAGGCCCTGCTGGCCCGCCGGGACGGCGAACGGCCCGGGTTCCGGGACCGGTTCCTCGCCACCGCCCACCGTGGCCCGGAGGAGAGCGCCGTCCTCGACGCGTTCGGCATACCTCCGGCCGACCGCTGGTGCTGGGACCGGGTCTCCCGCCCGTATGCGGGACACACGTTCAGCTCCCCCTCGGAATGGCGCAGTTGGCTCCTCGACCAGCTCCGCGAGGACGCCGCGCAGGCGGCGCTCGGCAATGTCGCGGGTCCGCTCAAGGCGGCCCTGGACGTACTGCGCGACCTGCGCAACGAGTTGCGTCTGATCGTGGACCACGGCGGCCTGTCCGGTGTCTCCCGCCGGGACCATCTGGACCGCTGGTACACGCCGCTCAACGCCTTCCTGTCCATCGGTCCGCCGAGGCGGCGCATAGAGGAGATGACCGCCCTGATCGAGGCGGGCGTCCTGGAGGTCGTGGGCCCGCGCCTGGAGGTGCGGGCCGAGCCGGGGGCGTGGGTCGCGCACTCGCCCGACGTGCCGGGCTCGACCGTGAGCGCCCGCACACTCGTCGAGGCACGGCTGCCGGAGCCGGATCTGCGGCGCACCGCCGACGAACTCCTCGCCGACCTGTTGCGGACGGGCGGTTGCCGTCCGCACCGCGTGGGCGGTTACGAAACCGGAGGCGTGGACGTGACACCGCGCCCCTACCGTCTGATCAACCGTCAGGGCGTCGCTCATCCACGCCGGTTCGCGTTCGGCGTCCCCACGGAAGGGGTGCACTGGGTGACCGCGGCGGGCGCCCGGCCCGGTGTGGATTCGGTCACGCTCTCGGACGCCGATGCGGTGGCGCGAGCCGTCCTGCGTGCGGCAGCGACCGAAACGGAACCGCACACGGAAGCGGATCCATGGCCAAATGTTGAACTTGCAAGCGTAGATTAGGTCAGCCTAACCTGGTGGCTCACTCGGTTTCCGTCCCCAAGACCGGTCCGTTCGCGGACCGGAACCAGACCGAAGGAGCCCCCCACATGAGCGCACGTCTCAACTCCGCCCAGCCGTACGCCATCGGCCTGTTCCGTATCGTGGTCGGCCTGCTCTTCGCCTGCCACGGCGGCGCCTCGCTGTTCGGCGTCCTGGGCGGCGCGACGGGCGGCAACGGCGGCACGGTCCCGGCCGGCACCTGGCCCGGCTGGTACGCGGCCGTGATCCAGCTCGTCGCCGGCGCCCTGGTACTGCTGGGCCTCGGCACCCGCGGTGCCGCGTTCATAGCCTCGGGCTCGATGGCGTACGCGTACTTCGACGTGCACCAGTCCGCGGCCCTGTGGCCGATCCAGAACGGCGGCGAGCTGTCGGCGCTGTTCTGCTGGTCGTTCCTGCTGCTGGTGTTCACCGGTTCCGGCGCGTTCGGCGTCGACCGCCTCTTCGCCTCCCGGCCGGCCACGGAGGACCAGCGGTCCTCGCAGCCCGTGGCGGCCTGATCCGGGGACGCGTCTGCCTCACCGGCCCCCGGTGCACCTTCTGTCACAGCGGCCGCGTACCCTGTACGGCTGTCGAAAGGCCGCTCCTGCCGCTCCCCCGCGACATCGCGGCACGCAGTTGCCTCTGGGGAGTCGGACCGGGAGTTGCGGGTGCTCGAGAGTGTGGGGTCGCTGACCGGCAGCCCATGGATCTACCCCGTGGTGGCCGCCTCGGTCCTGCTGGACGTCTTCCTGCCGCTGCTGCCGAGCGGAGTCCTGGTCATCACGGCGGCGACGGCGGCCGCGGCGGGTTCGGCCGTCGCCCGCGTGCCGGACGTCGTGGGGCTCGCGCTGTGCGCGGCGACGGCCTCGGTCCTGGGCGACCTGGTGGCGTACCGCCTGGCCTGGCGTGGCGGCGCCCGCTTCGACCGCGCCATCGCCCGCTCGCGCCGGCTGACGAACGCGCAGGAACGTCTCGGTGCGGCGCTCGCGCGAGGCGGCGGCGCGCTGGTGATCCTCGCCCGGTTCGCACCCGCGGGCCGCTCGGTGGTCTCCCTCTGCGCGGGCGCCGCCCACCGCCGCGCCCGTGACTTCCTGCCCTGGTCGGCGCTCGCGGGCATCGCCTGGGCCGGATACAGCGTGGCCCTCGGCTACTTCGGCGGCCAGTGGCTGGGCGCGAGCTGGCTGGCGACAGGCGTCTCGGTGGCGGCCCTGTTCGCGGCGGGCGCGGGCGCGGCCTGCCTCATGCGCCGCCCTGCGCTGAGGAAGTAGCCTCCCGCGGCCGTCCCCGTACCTCCAGCTGGGCGAGCAGCTCCGCGGTGGCCGCGGCGATCGCGTCCACCGCGTGGTCGAACACCTCGCGGTTGTGGGCGGCGGGGGCGCGGAAGCCGGAGACCTTGCGCACGAACTGGAGCGCGGCGGCCCTGATCTCCTCCTCCGTGGCCTCTTCGGGGATGGCGGGCGGTCGGAGCGTCTTGATACTGCGGCACATGGATCCAGTGTCGCGCGCCCGGCCGCGGCGCACCCGCCCTTCCCCGCACCACGGGGAATAGTCCGGCCGCCCCGCCGGCTTGTGCACGGCATGACGACTGTGCACGGCATGACGAATGTCGGCATCCTCTACGTGGGCGGCCCCACCGCCGTCATCGAGCTGGGCGGACTGCGCCTGCTCACCGACCCCACCTTCGACGCCCCGGGCGCGTACCCGATCGGCTCGCGCAGCCTGGTCAAGACGGCGGGACCCGCGCTCACGGCGACGGAGCTCGGCCCGGTCGACGCCGTCCTCCTCTCCCACGACCAGCACCCGGACAATCTCGACGCGGCGGGCCGCGAGCATCTGGCCGAGGTCCCGCTGACCCTGTCCACGGCGTCGGCGCACGACCGCGTCGGCGCCCCCGTACGGGCCCTGCCGTCGTGGGAGCACATCGAGCTGCCGCGTCCGTCCGGCGGGACGCTGCGGGTGACCGCCGTGCCCGCACTGCACGGCCCCGAGGGCAGCGAGCCGCTCGTCGGCGAGGTCACCGGCTTCGTCCTGTCCGGCGAGGGCCTGGCGACCGTGTACGTCAGCGGCGACAACGCCTCCCTCGACGTGGTCCGTACGATCGCCGACCGCCTCGGCCCGTTCGACGTGGCCGTCCTGTTCGCCGGTGCCGCCCGCACCCCGCTGGTCCCGGACGCCCCGTTGACGCTGACCAGCGAGGCGGCCGCCGAGGCGACCCGGATCCTTGACGCCCGCCATGTCGTCCCGCTGCACTTCGAGCACTGGGCCCACTTCACCGAGGACGGCGCCACGCTGACGAAGGCGTTCGCGCAGGCGGGTCTGACGGACCGTCTGCACCTGCTGGAGCCGGGTGCCTCCGTACGGCTGTAGGCGGCGCGACCCGCCAACCCCCAGCGTTTCCTTGGGGTTTGGCAAGCTCCCCCGAGGATTGACTGGACTCATCTCCCCTTGTGATCATGGGGACACGGCACGAGGATCGGGGACGGGACATGGCGAACGACGACCTGACGGTGGCGGTCCTGGGTCCGGGCGGTGTCGGCGGTCTGCTCGCCGCGCTGCTGGCCCGGGCCGGGCACCGGGTGATCTGTCTGGCGGGCGACGAGACCGCGAAGACGCTGCGCGACCAGGGCATCCAGGTGCACAGCGACCGGTACGGCGCGTTCACCGCACGCGTCGAGGCGGACACGGAACTGCGCGAGCCGGCCGATGTGGTGCTCGTCGCGGTCAAGCACACGGCCCTCGACGCCGCACTGGAACGCGTACCGGCGACGGCGCTGGGCGAGGGAGCCCTCGTCGTACCACTGCTGAACGGCGTTGAACACCCGGCGGCCCTGCGCGGACGCTACGGCGCCGGGCGGGTGGCCCCCGCCGTCATCAGGGTCGAGTCGACCCGTCTCTCCCCGGGGGTGATCGAGCACGGCAGCCCGTTCGTGGAGGTCGATCTGACCGGGGAGACCGTGGCGGGCGACCGTCTGGGCCGGCTCGCCGGGGCCCTGGAATGGGCGGGGGTGCAGGTACGCGTCCTGGACGGGGAGGCCGCGGCCCTGTGGGCGAAGATGGCGTTCCTCGCTCCGCTCGCGCTGCTGACGACGCGATACGGGGTGCCGCTCGGCGACGTCCGCACCCGACACCGGACGGAGTTGGTCTCCCTGGTGGAGGAGACGGCGGCGGTCGGCCGGGCCAGTGGCGCGGCCACGGACGCGGCGGCGGCCCTGGCCCGCTACGACGCGTTCCCACCGGAGATGAAGTCGTCGATGCAGCGTGATGCGGAGGCGGGCCGGCCACTGGAACTGGACGCCATCGGCGGGGCGTTGCTGCGGGCGGCCGAGCGGCACGGGGTGGCGGTGCCGGTGGCGACCCGGCTCGTCAGGGAGTTGGGCTGGTCGTTTCTGGACTGCTGAGCGTTCAGGGCGCGGTGTTGTGCCGGGTGACCGTGTCGGCGAAGACGCGGGCCGCCGGGGACAGGGTCTCCCAGCGGCGCACCGCCCAGCCGACGGCGAGCGGCGGCAACTCGGGCACGGGGACGAACCGCAGTCCGGGCCGGCCGTGGGCGCGCCAGCCGGGCAGATCCGGGACGACCGCGCGGCCGACGCCGAGTTCGGCGAGCAGGATGGCGGTGTCCCAGTCGGCGACGCTGGTGTCGGAGGCGGCCGCCGCTATACCCAACTCGGCGTATGCGGCGTCGAGTTGGGTGCGTGACGTGGAGCCCTCGGGCAGTGAGATGAGCCGCAGCCCGGCCAGGTCGGCGGCCTCCACCCGCTCCCGCCCGGCGAGTTCGTCGTCGACGGGTACGGCGAGCACCCAGGGCAGATGCGCGACGGGCCGCTGCTCGACCCCGCGCACGGGCGCCCCGAGGGTCACCCAGGCGAGATCGAGCCCCG
This sequence comes from Streptomyces sp. TP-A0356, assembly GCF_001417775.1. Classification (GTDB taxonomy): domain Bacteria; phylum Actinomycetota; class Actinomycetes; order Streptomycetales; family Streptomycetaceae; genus Streptomyces. The sequence goes on from NZ_BBZJ01000013.1 coordinate 200,992, forward strand.
GCTCCCGTAGCGCGTCGAAGCAGCTCCGGCTGGAGCTCTCGGTCTGGAACTCCAGGCTCACGTGGGGGTGTTGCCGCCGGAACTCGGCCACCGCAGCGGCCATGAAGTGCCGTACGGTGACGCTTCCGGTGGCGATCCGTACGACACCGCCGTCGCCCTGTGCGATCTCCGCCAGCCTGCGCAGCGCCAGGTCGAGCCCGGACATCCCCTCCGCGGCGGCCTGCTGGAGCACGCGCCCGGCCCGGGTGGGCACGACCCCACGGGACTGCCGCTCCACCAGCCCGACCCCCACCTCGCGCTCCAGCCGCCGTACGTGCTGGCTGACTGCCGACTGGGTGCAGCCCAGCTCCCGGGCCACGGCGCTCAGACTGCCGGCCCGGCAGACGGCGACGAAGACGCGCAGATCATCGAGGGTCACGGGGATCAACGGTAGCTGCCGGGCGCGGGGGCCCGACGGGCGGTACGGGCGGTGCTTGGGACCGTGTGGGGTGGTGGGGGTGCGTCGGATCGCGTGCGGCGGCGGGGGTGTGCGTCAGACCGCGTGGGTCTTGGCCAGCAGCTCCAGGATCTCGGCCGTCGTACCCCTCTCGCCGAGGCGCGGGAAGATCCGCTCGACGCTGCCCCGGTGCGCCTCCGGGTCGGCGTCGGCCATCGCGTCGGTGGCGAGCGTGACGTGGTAGCCGTGCTCGTACGCGGCCCGCGCGGTGGACTCCACGCCGATGCTGGTGGCGATGCCGGTCAGCACGACCTGCGTGACCCCCCGGCGGCGCAGCTGGACGTCGAGGTCGGTGCCGTGGAAGGCGCCCCAGTTGTGCTTGGTGACGTGGATGTCGCCCGGGTGTCCGGACAGTTCGTCGACGATGACGTCCCAGCCCTCCGGGAAGGCGCCGCCGCCGCGCCGGTGCTCGACACGGCCGGGGACGGCGTCCGCCCCGTCGGGGGCGAAGGAGACCCGTACCAGGACGACCGGGAGGTCCCGGGCCCGGAAGGCGTCGGCGAGTTCGGCGGTGCGGGCCACCACCTCGGGGCCGCTGTGGGGCTGGGTGGGCCGTCCGACGATACCGTTCTGCAGGTCGATCACGACGAGGGCGGTACGCGGGTCGAGGGTCGTGGGAGCCATGGCTCAGGCCTTTCCGGAGGTGGGGGTGGGGGAGGTGGGGGTGAGCGTGGACAGGGAGCGGTCCGGCAGGGTGAACAGCACCAGCAGGGCCGACCCCGCCGCCATGAACAGGGCCAGTTCGTGCAGTCCGGCCGTGTCGGCGCCGTGGGCGAAGAAGGCCGCGTCGGCGGCGGAGGCGCCCAGCGCGCCGAGGTACATGAAGGTACGCAGCAGCCCGGCGGCGGAGGCGATGCGTGCCGGGGCGGACTGCCGGTAGAGGGCGTTCTGGTTGGCGAGTCCGATCAGGCCCTGCGGTATGCCCATGAGGACGCCGACGGCGAGCAGCAGCCAGACCGGGCTGCCGGAGTCCAGCAGGAGCAGCCCGGCACAGCCCGTGATCTGCACGAGACCGCCCACCAGCAGCTTGCCGCGCACGGCCTCGCGGCGCCCGGTGAGCGCGGAGACGGTCAGCGCGCTCGCCGACAGGGGCAGCAGCACCAGACCGGCGGCGGACGCGTGCAGCCCGCGGCCCTCCTCCAGCCACTGCGTGAAGCCGTACAAGAAGGAGTACGCGGTGGTGTAGCCGAGGAGCTGGCGCAGATACGTGGTGAGCAGCGGGACGTTGCCGCCGAGCACCCGCAGGTCGATGAACGGCCCGGCCGTCCGCAGCTCCCGCAGGGCGAACCCCGCGGCCGCCGCGGCGGCGAGCACCGGCAGCCACCCGTGGGCGAGCCGGGGACTCATCAGGAAGAACATGAGGGACAGGAGCGTGGCGGCGAACAGGGCCATGCCGGGGAGGTCGACACCGCCCCGGTGCGCCGTGGCCCTCGTCCTGGGCAGCCAGAGGGTGCCGAGGACCAGACAGGCCGCGGACAGCGGCACGTTGACCGTGAAGATCGCGCGCCAGCCACCCACGCCGATCAGGAATCCGCCGAGCGCGGGCCCGACGACGGCGACGGTCTGGTTGGCGACGGAGAGCGCGGTCAGCACCCCCGCCGGGCTGTCCTGTCCGGTGCGCTCGGCCTCGCTCCGGGTCAGCTGCATGGAGGCCGGATACGCGGCCGAGGTACCGAGGCCGAGCAGCACCCGGGCGGTGATCAGCACACCGAGGGAGGGCGCGAGGGCGCCCATCAGCCCGGCGGCGCCCACCAGCGCCGTACCGGTGAGATAGAGGCGGCGCGGCCCGTACATGTCGACGAGCCGCCCGATGACGGGCTGCCCCACGGCGGTGGCGAGATAGAGCGCCGACACCAGCCAGGCGGTCTCGGCGGGCGGCGCCCCGAAGGCCACGCCGATGGGGACGAGCGCCACGGCGATCATCGAGGAGTTGATCGGGTTCAGTACGGAACCCAGGATCATCGGGGCGATCAGCCGAGGGTCGAAGCGGTCGGCCGGGGCCGGGCGCCGGGTCCCGGCGGCCGTGCGGACGAGCTTGGGTGTCACGGCCGAGTGAGCCGTTCCAGCAGGGAGAGGGCCGCCAGTACGGTCTGGCGCTCGTCCTCGGTGTAGCGCTCCTGCAGGGCGCGGGTGAGCCACTCCTGACGAGCCTCCCGGTCGCCCTCCACGCGCTGACGCCCGGCCTCGGTGAGGGTGACCAGCTGGCGGCGGCCGTCCCCGGGGTCGGGGCTGCGCCGGATCAAGCCGTGCTGTTCGAGGGCGGCGAGCGTGGCGGCCATCGACTGGGGGCGCACGCCCTCGGCGGACGCGAGGGTGCTGGCGGTGGCGGCGCCGCCCTTGCCCACCAGGGTGAGCGCGGACACCTGGGAGGGCGTGAGCTCGTCGTCGCCGGCGACCTCCCTGATACGGCGCCGCAGCCGGCTGAACAGCACCCGCAGGTCACGCGCCGCACGGGCGGCCGACTCGGAGACGCCTTCGGGGTCCTGGTCCATGGCCTCACGCTAAATCCTTCAGGCAAGGCTGTCCAGTTCCACCTGAACAGCCTTGCCTGAGCAGCCTTGCCTGAACAGCCCTGCTTCTGAACAGTCGACCGAGACCGGTCAACGACGTCCGAGACGGACAATCGTTCGAGTGAAGTGAGGGAAGGAACTCGCTTCCAAAAATCGAACAGGCGTAGCATTGAGGCGTGGCTGCGACCTATGACTTTCCCAGTGACCTCCGTGCCGGTCAGGAGGAGCTGCATCAGGTCCGGGCAGAGCTCCTGGCCCTGCTGAAGCGGCTTCCCTGGTCGGTGGAACCGCTCGACGGCTTCAGCGACGACACCGGCTGGCGCAAGGTGGAGCGTCCGGCCTCCCCGGGCTGGACCGAGGACGAACAGGCCGAGGTGGAGAAGCTCCGGCAGCGGGAGCGGGAGCTCGCGGTGTTCGTCTCCTGCCACCGCTTCTGGGCGGAGGTGCCGGCCGAGGACACGGTGGAGGCACGGATGCGCCTGAAGCACCTGCACGAAGAGCCGCCACAGAAGACATGAGGCGCAGCACCCCGAAGACCCCGGCCTGGTGCGGCCGGGGTCTTCACGCAGGTCACTGCCGCTATGGAAGGTCCACCGGCCAGCAGCACATCTCGACTGGGGAGGGCCGTCGTCGACCGTGGTCGACCGCCGGATGTGGCACGGCCCCGGCACGGGGCGAACGTTGCCTGTTGGGGCACTGGCCAGGATTCGCCGCGCCGGTCGGGCCTCTTCGCGGTCGGCCAACGCCGAGACAGGGCCTGGCCGGCACCGGCCTCACCGGGACCGAACTGGTGTCGGCCCCGCCATGACGTCGTCACCCCGAAGCGACGCCCCGGTAGCCGCCGCGCTCGCCCAAGCGGCCTCCCGCACACCCCCGGCGATCACCGCGCAGGTGAACAGGATCGCAGAGGCACTCCACTCCCAGGAGGCGAGCCCGATCACCGGCACGACGAACATCGAGTGGACGGCGCAGACGGCAAACGCCGCCCGAGCCCAGCCTCCGCCGGTCATCGGCCGACCTACGGTCGCCCAGTGGCGCCACCACAGTCCGGCGGCCACCGCCGCAATGCCGGCCATCACGGCAGCGCCCAGCCGGGCCACATCGGCATCGGTCACACTGTCAGAATCCAGTGCGGCCGAGCCGGTCGTGTGCACACTCAGTGCGACCGCAGTCCATCCGAGGGCCGCCGCACTCAGCAAGGAAGCCAGAACCGCTGTGCGCCGCCGGGACCAACTCGTTTCAGAATGCACGGAGTTCGGTTTCATGACTCATCCTAGTGCTGCGACCGGAAAGGTTCACCGGCTCGCGACGCCCGGCACGGCACCTCGCCGCGTTGTCGCATCGCCCGAGTACATCCAGTACGCGGGCGACGCTCCGCCTTGCGATGCACCGCACCGGACGCCGCGAGCTTCCCGGCAAACCTTTCCGGCCACAGCACTAGCCAGCGCTCGTCCGTGCGTTCGGGACGCGGCACTTTCCCCGACTCGTCCGCGGAGCACGGCCACGCGGGGTGCGGCGCTACGCCGCAAGCCCACGAAGCCGCCGGGTAGCGCTTGATCGTCTGGGAGGAACAGCGCACTCCCCGGAGGACCCAAGGCATCCTCCGGGGAGCACCGTGCGGTTGGCCAGAAACTGCCGTAGTAGCCCGTGAGGTCGGCCTCCGGGCAGGCGATGCTTTCCCTGGGCGCACGGCTCGCCCCCAAGAGCAGCAAGGAACGCAGCATGGCTACCGGCTCTACCGATACCCCCGCTTCCCTCTACAGCCCCGCGTCACTCGGCCTCGGCATCGCGTCCACCGTCGCAGCAGTGTTCAGCGGGTACATCGGCCTCGCCATCCCCCTGCTCGCCGGAAGCCTCGCCGTCACCTTCGCGCTCCTCGGCCTCGCCGGGAAGATCAACCGCAAACAATGCGTGATCGGTCTCATCGGTGGCGCCGTCGGCGTGCTCTACCCCGTCTCCCTCATTGTCGCCCTGAGTGTGTAGACGCGGAGGGGACCGCCGGTCGGCGAATGAACGTCGGGGCGGTCACGCCGCGGACGGTTGTTTGCACGCACAGTCAGGGACTCCCCCCGGCTGGGGGTACTCGAGCTCGACGATGGAGGGCCGGTCGATGTCGATCCGTAGGGCGAGCCGTTCCTGGGTGAGTTTCGCCCGGAGGCCCACCCGTGATCGCCGGGGGATGTGGACTCCATGCGGACTCCGGTCACGGGGAGAGGCCTCCCGAAGATCCCTCCGGAAGGCCTCTGACCTGGTAACCAACCCCTGTGGGCGCGGACGGTTTCGAACCGCCGACATCCGCCTTGTAAGGGCGGCGCTCTACCGCTGAGCTACGCGCCCAGGACGAGTCGACAGCCTACATTGCCGGAGGGCGTGCCCCGCAAACCCGTATGCCCCTGGCCCACCGCAGCAGCCGCCACCGGGGGGTTAACCCCACCCCTGATCCGGGAGCGCGCCGGATCCTCCGAGAGCCCTGGAGCCGCATACGCTCGCAGGGCTCCGGAGGCCTTCGGGCTTCCGGCTTCGCGACTTCACGTTTCCAGGGGGAGATCTTGATGGACCGTACGGCGGCGCGTGCCGAACGTAACCGGCGTACCGGACGCACTCGGCCTGCTCGCGTGGCCGCCGTCGCCGCGGCGCTCGTCGCGACGGCCACCGCGTGCGGAAGCGACGCCGGGCACGACCCGCATCCGGATCACCTCTCCTTCGCCCTGCACAGCCGTACGCTCACCGTCGTCTCCGACGACTCGGCGCTGGAGATCGTCCCGGCCGATGTGCGCAAGGTCCAGGTCACGCGGTGGTTCAGGGGGAGCGTCGTGGTCGGCGGGAGTCCCCGGGCGACCTGGGAGGTGAAGGACGACCGGCTCGTCCTGCGGATGAAGTGCTCCGGCCTGGTCGCGGACTGCTCCGCCAGGCACCGGATCGAGGTGCCGCGCGGGGTCGCCGTCAAGGTGGACGAGAACGACGGAAGCGTGCGGGCGCAGGGCTTCGAGGAGGCGCTGAGCATTCGTACGCGCGACGGTTCGGTCCGGGTGACCGACTCCACCGGGCCGCTGACACTGGACAGCGACGACGGGTCGGTCAGCGCGACGGGTGTGGGCTCGCGACGCGTGCACGCCACGACGCTGGACGGCTCGGTGCGCCTCGAACTCGCCGTCGTGCCCGACCTCGTGGAGTCCCGCAGCCAGGACGGCTCCGTCTCCATCGCGCTGCCGCACGACACGTACCGGGTGAGCACCCACTCCCAGGACGGCTCGGTCCACGTGTCCGTCCCCAGGGACGGCACCAGCTCCCATGTGGTCGACGCACGGACGACGGACGGGTCCGTCACCGTACGGACTGCGGGGTAGGCCCCCGGTCCGGGCGGGACAGGTGACGGTCACGACGCACCGCGAACCGACCGCCCCGTGTGTTCGTCCTCAACCGGTGGGAGAATGACACCGGGCAGGGCGGATGACAGCACGGGAGAGGGATGTGACGGCGACACCACCACAGCCGTGCACGCCGTTTGCGCCATGCGCGCAGCACCGATCGCCGAGCCACCGGCCCGGCCCCGCGAACGCCGCTCCGCCCCCGGCCGAGGCCGGGCGGGACGACCGGCAAGCCGCTCGAAGCGCGAGCGGCGCCGCCGCGCCGCGGGAGACGGGCGGTGGCACCGTGCCGCGCACGAACGGCCGCCAGGTCACCACCCCCGGCACCCGCCCCCGCCTGCCCGCACCCCGCCGCACGGGGCGCCCGGCCCCCGTCCGCCACACCCTCGCCCTCCTCGCCCTCCCCCTCGTCGCCGCCCTGGTGCTTCCCGCGGCGTTCGCCGGAGGCGGGACGCGGCGGTGGTTCGGCGGACGCGCCGAGGGGCAGCGTGCCGAGGCACAGGCCGCCAAGGACGCCGCCGCGGCCGCGTTCTACGAGCTCGACACCGCCCAGCGGGATCTGCGGATCTCGATCGAGACCATCGCCGCCGTCGACGACTCCCCCGCCGCCCGCCGTGCGGTCGCCGATTTCGAGGCGCTCGGGCGGCGCATCGACGAGGTCAGCCACCGGTACATCGACGCCGTCGACGCGCACGACCTCGACCGGGTCGATCTGGAGGCCTCCGTGGCCTCCCGCGCCCGCGCCGAGCTCACCGCGGCCAAGGATGAACTCGCGCGCGTCAAACAGGAGCTGGATCGTTTCGGCGAGGGGCTCGGGCCGCTGCTCGGCAAGGCCGAGACCCAGCTCGCCCGGCTCGCCCCCGCCGTGGAGCGCGCCCGCCAGGCCCTGCGCGCCGCCGGTGAGGCCCTGGACACCGTCCGGGGCTCCGGCCTCAAGGCCGACGACCTGGCCGCCCGTCTGGCCGCCCTCGCCCCCGAGCTGACCAAGCTCAACCAGGGCGCGGGACAGCACGGCGTGCCGGGGACCCTCGAGCGCGCCGAGCGCGTGGCACGGGAGGCCGAGGCCGTGCGCAGCCAGGCCGAGGGGCTGCCGGAGCGGGCCGCCGAGATCGACCGCCGGCTGGTGTCCCTGCGCACCCGGGCGCAGGCGCTCACCACGCGTGCCGGACAGGTCGAGCCCGTGCTGAGCGAGCTGCGGCGGCGGTTCACGGCCGCCTGCTGGCAGGACCTGCAGCAGGTGCCGGAGCAGGCCCACGAGGCCGTGCGACAGGCCGAGCGGAAGCTGAAGGAGGCGCAGGCGGCGCGGGACGCCCAGCGCTGGCCGGACGCGACCTCGCTGCTGTCGACCGTGCGGGCGTTGCTCAACACCACGGACGAGGCCGTGTCCGCGGCCGGTGACCGGCTGCGACGGCTCAACGCCGTGCAGAAGGATCCACAGCAGGAGGTCGAGCGGACCCGGTTCGCGATCCGCGACGCGCAGCGGCTGGCGATGACGGGGCGTGCGAATCCCGATCCCCGGCACGCCCGCCCGCTCGACGAATCCGTCGCCCGTCTCGAACGGGCGATCGCCACGCTGGAGGGCCGCCACCCCGACTACTGGCACTTCCTGACCGAGACCGAAGGCGTGCGGGAGACGGTCGCGCGGGTGGTCGCGCGGATCCGGCAGGAGCGGGGAGCCGGTCACTGAGCCGGCCCCCCGCTCCCGCAGAACACCGGCTCAGGAGCGGTAGGCGTAGTACGCGGCGTTCGGGTACGACGCGATGATGCTCGCCACCGACCTGTTGTAGGTGTTGGTGGAGTGGTACGTCACATACGGCACGCCCTGCCGGCTGCGGTAGGTGACGATCATGGAGTGGTCCTTGGACCCGTCCTTGTTGAAGTCCATCTGCAGCACGTCACCGACGTCCAGCTGGTAGACGTTGGCCAGGCTGGTGACCCGCTTCGAGGACAGGGCGAACCAGGAGAACTCGTTGACGCCGACGAACGAGTCCGACTGGATGCTGGAGTTGCCGAACCACTTGTGGAAGTCGTTCGTGTAGCCGGGGACGTGCTTCCAGCCGCCCGCCTTCAGCGCCTGGCTGACGAAGTTGGTGCAGTCGCCGCCGTCGGTCTCCCCGTTGTAGTTCGGGTAGTCCGGGTTGTAGTGGTTCCAGTACTTGGCCGCGTAGGCCGCCATGGCCTTGTAGTCGTAGCCGGTGGCGGAGAAGTTCTTCGGCTTGGCCGGCGCGGGCCACGTGGTGGCCGAGCGGGCCGCCTCGGGCGGGCCGTCGTCGGCGGCGGTGCGCGGTGCGGCGACGGCCGGCTTGGCCACCTGGTTCACCGCGAGGTAGCCGTCGTCGGTGTCGCGGATGCCTGTCAGCTGCCAGTTGCCCTGCTGATCGGCCTTGAACGTCAGCTCGTGGTGGGCCTGGAAGCCGGTGGTCCTCGGTTCCGTGCCCTTGACCTTCTCGTACGTCAGGGTCGTGGTCTCGGTGACGTCGACCGTGGCGCGCCGGCCCTTCACCTGCGTGGCGTCCAGCGTGACGCCGGTGGTGGCCGCGCTGTACTTCTCACCCAGCTTGGCGAGGCGGGACTTGCGCCCGCTCAGCTCGGACAGCGCGGCACCCTCCTGGCGCGACTGCGTGCCCGAAAGGCGCACCTTGCCGGAGAAGCCGGACGTCAGCTGGTGCCGCCCCTTCTTCTGCCCGCTCTTGGCGTCGTCCACCAGGGCGTTGGTGCGGTCGCTGAAGACCGCGTCGGCCAGCCGCTGGAAAGTGGCCTTGGTGGCCGGGTCCACCGTCGGGTCGTCGGTGACCGCCGCGCCCGCGCTCCAGTTGGGCAGCAGCACCGCGCCGGCCACGACCGAGGCGGCCGCTGCCGTGACTATGCTCGCGCGACGCCGCTTACGGCTCAACTTTCTTGATTTCAATGCTTTTCCCCTCTACGCCGGTACTCCGATACCGGGGGTACGGCATCTTCGCACGGCATGTGTGGCTCCTGTGAAGGGGGTTGCCACAAGAGGCATGGGCCAAGGTCAGCGGGCGGTCGTCACTGCACCACGGTGGACCAGTCGGGCGACTGCGCCGGATCCAGGGAGCGCAGCCGGGCGAGGGTCTCGGGCTTCTGCACGTCGAGCCAGTCCGCGAGTTCCTTGAAGGACACGCACTTGACACCCTTCTTCGTGCACACATTCTTCACTATCTGATCGATGGCCTTCATATAGATGCCACCGTTCCAGTCTTCGAAGTGGTTGCCGATGAACAGGGGCGCCCGGCTGCCGTAATACACGCGATTGAATCCGGCCATGTAGGAGTCGACGGTCTGCTGCTTCCACAGGGGGTACTTCGCCGGGTCTCCGTGGGTCTCACCGCCCGACTGGTTGTAGAGGAAGTTGAAGTCCATCGACAGGCCCTGGAACTTGCCGCCCTCGTACGGGAGCATCTGCAGCGGGAAGTCCCAGATGCCGTTCTTCTTGGCCGGCCATATCTGGAAGTCGCCCGCCGAGCTGGCGTCGTAGCGCCAGCCGTAGCTGGCGATGGCCTTCAGCAGGTTCTTCTGGCCCTCCAGGCAGGGCGCGCGCCCACCGGTGACCTCCTTCTTGAAGTCGAAGGGCAGCGGGGCGACGTCCTTGTAGCCGGTGTTGGTCTTCCAGTTCCCCACGAAGGAGTAGAACTGGTCGATCTCGCTCTTCCACTCGTCGACGCTCCAGTCGCCGCCGCCCTTCGCGCCGCAGAAGTGTCCGTTGAAGTGGGTGCCTATCTCGTTGCCCTCGTCGTACGCCTTGCGGAGTTGCTCCAGCGTGTCGCGGATGTGCTCGTCGGTGGCGAAGTCGATCGCCGCGGCGCCCACCGGATGCTGCGGCGGATGGTAGAGGTCCCTCTTGCTCTTGGGCAGCAGATAGATGCCCGTGAGGAAGAACGTCATATGGGCGTCGTACTCCCGGGCCAACTCCCGGTAGTGCGAGAAGAGCAGGTCGGAGCCCTGCAGCGCCCCGTCCCAGGAGAAGACGACGAACTGGGGCGGCTTCTCGCCCCGTTTGAGCGGCTGAGGCTTCAACTCGCCCTTCTGGGGGCCGGTGTACGAGGTGGAGCCATCGCCGATGATCTTCGTCCTGCCGTCCCACTTTGGCTCCGCGGTCGGCTTGGTGGAGGTCTTGCCGTCACCCTTGCCGGCGTCGGCGGACGCGGTCGGTGCCGTGTTGGCCGGACGGGTCAGCGCCAGGAAGGTCGCTGTCACGGACGCGACGACAAGGAGGGCCGCCAGGGTCACGAACCCGGGGCGGCTGCTCAGCAGGGCAGTGCGGGGAGAGCGGGCGCGGCGGCGGCGGCCGGTTCGCGTTGTCATGGGCGGCTCGTTCTGCAGGAGGCGGGTGGGGGGTGAGCGGTGTCCGGGTCACCGGCGTCAGCCGAGCGGACTCATGGCCGTCGACCAGATGCCGTAGGGGACGCCGTCCGCCGGGGTGCCGGCGAGTCCCTTGAGCGGCAGTGGTTCGAGGCTCTTGGTCAGGTCCATGTGGTAGACGACGACCGCGGTCGACACGGACGTGGCCGTGCCCACGTACCAGGCGGCGGTGTCGTCCTGTGTCGTACCGGCCTTCCCGGCCACCTGCGCCGTGGCGGAGGCCGCGTTGGGGTGGGCGGTGTGGAAGGACTCCGTGAGAGCCTCGGTGACCTGGCGGGCCACCGTGGAGGCGATCGCCCGCTGGGGTGTGGGCGTCTCCATGGCGACCGTGGAGCCGTTGCGGGTGACGCGCCGCACCGAGTACGGCTCGGTGTGCGTTCCGTCGGCTGCGAAGGTGGCGTATCCGCTCGCCATACGGATCGCGCTGGGCGTGGAGTTGCCCAGGGACAGCGTGGGCACCTGCGGCCCCATGCTGGAGGAGAGCAGCCCCGCCGCCTCGGCCGTCTCGCGCACCGTGGTCAGGCCGGTGTCCATGCCCAGCTGCATGAACGGCGTGTTCACGGACTGGGCGAGCGCCCGGCGCAGGGTGATGTGCCCATAGGATCTGTTGCCGTCGTTGTGGGCGGCGACCTTCTTGCCGCTGCGGTCCCAGTAGGGCCCCTCGGGTGTGGTCACGGGGACGCCGTCGTCGCCGTTGTAGACCGACTCGGGGGTCACCGGGGTGGCGGGTCCGCCGCGGGTCTTGTGGACGCCGTGCTCCAGACCGGCGGCGTAGACGAACGGCAGGAACGCCGAACCGGCCGGGACACTGGCCGAGTTGGACTCGTTGTAGCCCTGCGTACGGTGGTCGGGGCCGCCGTAGACGGCGAGGATCCGGCCGTCGGTGGTCACCGAGGCGGCACCGTAGTGCGCGGTCTTCGCCATACCGGGGTGGTCCTTCGCCGCCTGCTTGCGGGCCTTCGTCACGGCGTCGGTGAGCGCGGTCTCCCGCTTGCGGTCGAAGGTCGTGTAGATCTGGTAACCGCCCAGGTCGAACTGCTTGTCCGAGATGTGCCCGGCCTTCTTGGCGTACTGCGCCGCCAGTTCCACCAGGTAGTCGCTCTGCTCACCGGTGTCGTAGAGCGGGTTCTGCTTGAGCGGCTCGGGGAACGTCCGGTACTTCGCGCGCTCGGCCTTCGACAGCTTGCCGATCTTGACCATCCGGTCGAGGATCCAGGTCCAGCGCTCCACGGCCCGATGGCGGTTGGCCGGGTTGAGCGTCGGATCGTAGAGACCGGCGCCCTTCAGCAGGGAGGCGAGGAACGCGGCCTGGCTGACGTCGAGCCGGCCGACGTCCTTGCCGTAGTAGGCCTGGGCCGCGCGCTGGATGCCGTAGGTGCCACGGCCGAACCAGCTGGTGTTGAGGTATCCCTCGAGGATCTCGTCCTTGCTCATGCGGTTGTCGAGCTTGAGGGCGATCATCGCCTCGGTGAACTTGCGGCTCACGGTCTGGTTCTGCGACAGGTAGACGTTCTTGACGTACTGCTGGGTGATGGTCGAGCCGCCCTGGGTGTTCCCCTTGCCGATCGTGCTCCACAGGGCGCGGCTGATTCCTTTGACGGAGATGCCCGGGTCGGAGTAGAAGCTCTCGTTCTCCGCCGCCAGCACCGCCCAGCGGACGTCCTCGGGTATGTCCTTCAGCGGCATCGCCTGTCGCTGCACCCAGCCGGTACGGGCCATGGGCGTGCCGTCGGACCAGAAGTAGACGTTGTCCTGCTGGGTGGCGTACGAGTTCAGGTTCTCCGGTATGTCCGTGGCGGCGTAGGCGACGACCAGGAACGCACCGCTGAGACCCAGTGACGCCAGCACGCCCCCCACCCACTGGCGCCAGGAGGGCATCCAGCGCCGCCAGCCGGTGCGGCCCGGGCGGGGATACACCGGTTTGAGCTTGCGGGCGTAGGGCGCGACCTTCTGGGCGTACGGCGCGAGCCTGCGGGCATACGGAGTCAGGTACGCGGTGGCACGAGTGACGGCCGAGGGCGGTGCGGCCTTCTTGCGGCTGCCGCGTCGGCCGGAGGCCTCCGGCCGGAACACCCGCAGTTGCATGGTGGCGTCCGGCTTCGGCTGCTCGGCGCCGTCCGGCTTCGGCTGCTCGGCACCGTCCGGCTCCGGGGGCGCCACGGTCTTCAACTGCATGGTGATGTCAGGAGGCAGGGGGACCCCGGCCTTCAACTGCATCGTGACGTCCGGATCGAAGGGCGCCCCGGCCGGGGCCTCCCCTTCCCCACGGCGATGCCCGGACTGCTTCGGCGCCGTCCGGCGGCGGTTCGGACGGCCGCCGTTCTCGCTAGCCACGAGGGGCTCCGGCGTGCCTGCGGCCGCAGCGAGGCCGCCCCTCTATTCGCTGCCGTGCCTCGGTCACCACTGCGTCTCCCTCCGCACTCGGTGTTGCGCGCGCGGGTAGATGCAGCTGCCACGTATGCGGCTGCGAGCCCCCCTCACGACGTTGCGGCGTTTCGCGGCTCCTATAAATTATCAGCGGCCCATGTGACTTACTGGGTCAGGAGGGGCATCGAAGTGGCCAAGTCGCGGATATTGAGGAGACCTTAAGGAGATGCGGGGGTCGCCGAGTAGTGGCGCGAGTCCCTCGGAGTCCTGGGATCGCCGGCGGTCGCCCGTTAATCTGTGCGTATGCCTCGCTATGAGTACCGCTGCCGTACCTGCGGCGACACCTTCGAACTGAACCGTCCCATGGCGGAGTCCTCCGCCCCCGCGTCCTGCCCGTCGGGCCACGACGACACGGTGAAGCTCCTGTCGACGGTCGCGGTGGGCGGCACGGCGTCCGCCCCGGCGCCGAGCCCCCGGGCGGGCGGCGGCGGAGGGGGCGGGTGCTGCGGCGGGGGCTGCTGCGGATGAACTACGCCTCCCGCGCCGCCTCCAGGAACTCCCGCAGGATCCGTTCGCCGGCCATCACGCCCCGCTCCGGCAGTGCGCTGATCCCCGGGGCCGTCCACTCGGTGTCGGCCAGTTCGCCGTGCCCCGGGCGCCAGCCGCGGTCCGCGGCGAGCAGCAGGTCCGCGTCCAGCAGGGAGTCCCCGGCGGCCAGGGTGAGCGCGGCGCCGGTGCGCCGGGCGATCTCGCGCACGGCCGCGCTCTTGGTGAGCGGCTGCGGCACGGCGTAGATCTTGCGGCCCTGCAGCGACACCGTCCAGCCGCGGCTCTCCGCCCAGGCGCCCAGTTCCTTCACCCACTCCTCGGGCAGCAGCTCGCGCTCGACCACGAGATACGCGAAGAGGTCATCGGCGACCCGGTGCTTGCGCACCCACGCCGGGTCCGCGGTGGCGGCCAGGTGCTCCCGCACCTCGGCCAGCGGCGCGCATTCGTCCGCCAGCCGCGCGAGCACCCCCGCGTGCCAGTCGGCGTCGGGGACGCCGTCGACGAGCAGATGGCCGCCGTTGGCGCAGATCGCGTACGCCGGGGCGGGGCCCGGCAGGTTGATGCGCTGGTACTGCTTGCGGGTGCGGGTCGTGGTCGGCACGAACACCGCCCGGTCGCCGAGGTCGGTGAGCAGCGCGGCCGCGGTCTCGGTCATATAGGACAGGGGCCTGCTCTCGTGGACCTCGACGCACAGCAGCCGGGGCGCCCGCGCGTCCGGCATGGTCAGGGCGAGCGCCGCGGCCGAGTAGATGAGCGTGCGGTCGAGGTCGCTGGCGATCAGCACGGGGTTCATACGGTCACCGCCCTGCCGTCGGCACCGGTCGCGCCCCGCGTGTACCTGGGATGGATCAACCCCACGCAGGTGTACGGAAGTCCGGCGACCTCCTCCACGGGCACGCCGCGCTGCCCGGCCAGCAGGCGCACATGGTCGAGGTCTGCGCCCGCTCCGGAGCGCGCCAGGATCTTCCAGGGCACCCGGCGCAACAGCACCCGTGTGGTCTCGCCGACGCCCGGCTTGACCAGGTTGACGTCGTGGATGCCGTACTCCTCACTGATGCGTTCGACCGCCGCCCAGCCCTCCCAGGTCGGCGTGCGGTCGCCGGAGAGCAGTTCCTTGCTCTGCGCGCAGGCGGCCTCCTCGACCTCGGCGAAATGGGTGGAGACGGCGTCCAGGAAGGCGACCGACACATCCGTTCCGGCCAGTTCCCGGTAGAACTTCGCGCCGTGGTAGTCGTGCGGGCCGACCAGGTCGGCGCGCAGCACCGTGCGCGAGATCAGTCCGGAGACCGTCGAGTTGAGGCAGGCGGACGGGATCAGGAAGTCCTCGCGGGTGCCGTACGTCCGCACGCACGAGCCCGGGTCGGCGAGCACCGCGATCTCCGGGTCGAAGCCGGTGACGCCCTCGGCGGCCTCGAACTCCCGGATCGCCTCCGCGAGTTCACGGGTGATGGCGCCCTTGCCGGTCCAGCCGTCGACGAACACGACGTCCGAGGGGTCGTGCCGGTCGGCCAGATAGCGCAGTGCGTTGGCGTCGATGCCACGGCCGCGCACGATGGACACCGCGTAGTGCGGCAGGTCGAGACCGTGGCGGTGGCGGGCCCAACGGCGCATCAGCACGCCGACGGGGGTGCCGGCGCGTGCCAGCGAGACCAGGACGGGCCTGGGCGAGCGCTCGGCGAGGACGGTCTCGGTGACCACGCCGACCGCCTGCGCGATCCGCGCCGCCGAGGCCTCCAGCGCCGAGTGGAACAGCTCCTGGTACTGCTCGCTCGGCTGGTACTCCACCGGCAGCGACTCGGCGTAGTGCGCGCCGCCGCTCTGGATCGCCTCCTCGCGCTCCTCGGTGGGCGCCTCCAGGGTGACGTCCGAGAGGTCCTGCAGCAGCCAGCCGACCTCGTCGGGCGCGTACGAGGAGAAGGCGGGGCCGCGGAGGGGCTCGGGCAGCATGGCGGGCCTTTCGGGGGTGTACAGGGGCGCGGGGACGTAGCTGGGGACGACCGCGAGCAGCACGTGCGGGGTGTGCGCGGCGAGCCGGTCCAGCAGGCCGCCGGGGCCGTGCAGTTCGGGGGTGTCGGCCACGGAGTCCACGACGGCGACGACGGCGTCGAAGCCGGCGTCCGCGACGTTGTAGGCGTAGCGCTCGCCGGGGCCGTCGGCCGGGTTGTCGTGGGCGGGGAAGACGATCCGGCTGCGTATGGCGTAGCCGGGGTCGTCGACCGCGAGGACGGGCGAGCGCGTGGTGGTGGAGTAGCGGACCTCGGCGAGCGTGATCTGCTCCAGCTCGCGGGCGAGTCTGAGCGGCGCGTACATCAGCTCCTCGCAGCCGAGCACGAGCACGCGCCCCGCCCCGTCGGGCAGCGCCTCGGCCAGCCGCGCGGCCATCGCGGGCAGCGCGCGCTCCAGCCGGGCCCGGTGCTCGGGCGTGAAGCCGTGCCGTCCGCCGTCGGGTACCCCCCGGGGCCAGCCGAGTGCGACGCGGGTGATCGTCCCGTGCGGCTCCCGGTCGGGTACGGGCGACTCGTACCGGGCGACCAGCTCCTGCCCCCTCTCCAGCACACCTTCCGGCAGCCGTACGGTCCCGGCGGCCGCCGCGACCAGATCGATCCGGGCGCCGATCTCCCGTCCGAACTCGGTGAGGCGCCCCAGGTCGGCGGCCGAGCGCATGTCGACCAACGCGACGACGACGTACCGCTTCCTGGGGTACCGCTCGTGGAGCTCACCGATCGTGTTCAGGACCGTGTTGCCGGTCGAGAACTCGTCGTCGACCAGGACCAGCGGGCCGTCGCCCACCAGCAGCGCCGGGTCCTCCGGGAGCAGCAGATGGGAGGTGGCGTGGGAGTGGGACTCCTCGAAGCCGCCGGCCCTCGCGACGCCCTCGACGGGGCGGCGGGTGGAATGGATGCAGGGCGCGAGGCCGAGGCCGTCCGCGACGGAGTGGCCGAGGCCGGTGGCCGTCTCCGCGTACCCGAGCACGACCGCGCGGGCGGCCTCGTCGGCGCCCAGCAGGTCCCGCACCCGGCGGCCGAGCGCGAACCCGTGGCCGTGGACGACGGAGGGGAGTTGCGGGACGTGCTTGCCCAGCACGTTGGAGACGAGCAGATGCGCCCGCTTGGGGTTGCGCCGCAACGCGAGACCCACCAGCTCGGTCAGCTTCTCGTCGCCGGAGAGTTCGACGCCGAGCCGCTCGGCGACCCACGTCCCGGTCCAGACCACGTTCTTCATCGACTCCTCGCCCATACGACGTCAGGACGGCTCGCGTCCCCGGCTCTCAGTCCGGGAACCCGGCGGCCAGCAGATCCACGAAGCCGACGTCCTCGCGGGCGACACCGAAGACCTCGGCGCGCTGGAGGGTGCGTTCGGCCCAGGCGCGGTGCGGCTTGACCTCGTTCATCTTGTTCGTGTACGCCGAGCGCAGCACGCCCCCGCCCAGGCGCTCGGGACGCAGGATGTCCTGGGCGTCGCTGAACTCCTCCTGGCTGACCACGGACAGCGCGTGGACCGGCATCACGTGCGAGGGGTGGATGCAGGTCTTGCCGAGCAGGCCGTTGGCACGGTCGAGGGAGATCTCGCGCAGCAGCCCGTCCAGGTCGTGCTCGATGAGAGCCTCGCGCAGCTCCTCGACCTCGCCCTCCAGGAACGGGCTGCGCCGCAGCTGCGGCTTGAACATCCGCTCCTGAACCCGGAAGTACTCCCACACGGGCCCGGTCACCGTGAATCCGGTGCCGTCGGCGCGGCCGAGGACGTTGACGACGTCGGCGATCACGGAAGCGACGATCTGGACGTCGTAGGCGGTCATGTCGGCCGCTCGGCGCAGGCCGTACGTGGAGCAGAAGTCGGTCACGCCGAGGCGCAACGCCAGGACGCGGTCGCGGTACTTGTCGACCACGCGGAAGATGCCGTCCAGGGTCTCCCGGCGCGACTCCAGGTAGAGCAGGTCGGGCGACTCCAGGACGGGCATGGCGAACAGCCGGCGCCCGCTCGCGGCCTCGGCCGCGGTCAGCGCCTCCAGGAACGGGACGCCACGCTCCTCGGTGAACTTCGGCAGCACGAAGCCGGACAGCAGCCGGACGGCCGGGCCGAGCCGGGCGACCAGGTCGGGGATCTGCTCCGGGACCCGGACGCGGATGAAGAGCAGCGGGAGCTCGGCGTCCGGGCGGGAGGCGAGGTCGGTGAACTGCCGGACCAGGTTCTCCTCCGCGTCCACGACGTCCGCGTCGTCGATGGAGTCCTCCAGGCACAGCACCATGGAGACGACCCCGCGGCCCGCCTGCTTGACCACGTCGTCGGCGAGGCGCGGCCGGGTCGCCGGGCTGTACAGGGTGGCGCCGAGGGCAGCCGCGAGCACGCGGACCGGGGAGTCGGCGGTGAAGACGGCCGGCTCCTGGTGGAAGAGCCGCTGCCGCTCCTCGGGGGCGATGTGCCCGAAATGACGCATGAGACTCCCGCGTGATGCTGGACGGCCCGAAATGACGTGGCCGGTAATAGTACGTAGAACTCCATGTCGTGGGTTCCCGTCGGGCATGAAGTTCAGGTAACCCGACTGTGTCCGGGGGCGGGTCGGTGGCAGGTCGGGGGCGCGCCGGGGCCCCACCCCTGCGTTGTCGTGACCAGGACCGAGAAGGCAGGATGACGGCATGACGCACGCGATGGTGAAGGGGTCGAACGTACCGCTCCAGGCCACGGCGGTACGGGCGGTGCTGCGCTGGGCCTCGGGGCAGGGCGTCCCGGAGGTCGACGCCTCGGCGCTGCTGCTCGCTCCCGACGGGCGTGTGCGGTCCGACGAGGACTTCGTCTTCTACAACCAGCCCCGGCATCCCTCGGGGAAGGTCCGGCTGCTCGGCAAGAAGCGAGAGGCGGACGGGCCGACCGACACGATTCAGGCGGATCTGTCGGGGGTCGAGCCCGGCGTGGGACGCATCCTGCTGGTCGCCTCGGCGGACGACGTCGCCTTCGACCGGGTGCGGGGGCTGCGGATCCTGCTGTACGACGCGGCGCGCACGGAGGGCGAGCCGCTGGCGTACTTCGACATCAAGCCGGAGACGGGCGCGGAGACGGCACTGATCTGCGGGGAGCTGTACCGGCGGGGCGACGGCTGGAAGTTCCGGGCGCTCGGCGAGGGCTACTCGAACGGACTGAAGGGCCTCGCGAACGACTTCGGCATCTCGGTGGACGAGTCGGAGACCCCGCCGGCCGATGGGGGTACCCCCGCAGGAACGCAGCCCGGAGTCGGGGAGGGTTCGGTCCCCGTGGGGGGCACGGCGCCGGTGGCCGTCGCGCCCGAGGTGTCGGTACCCCTGCCGCCGGAGCAGCCGGTGCCGCGGCAGCCGACGTACGGGTATCCGCCGGAGCCCGCTCAGCCGGCGGCCGCGGCGGCCACCGTGCAGCCCGCCTACGGGTATCCGCAGCCGGCGTACGGCTATCCACAGGCGCAGACGGCCGGGGCGGTCGCGCCGGCCTACGGCTACCCGCCCACGGCCGCGCCGGCACCGGACCCCAGCTTCACGCTGCCGCCGCAGGGGCCGCAGTTCATCGGGCGCCAAGGCTAGGGCCCTGGGTCCCTAGGGCCCTTCTGACACCCGGGCTGTGTCCGGCGGGCCCGCGCCACGACGGCCATGACGGCCACGGCGGCCCCCGTGGCCCTCACGCCTTGGTCTTGTAGCCGCGGCCCCACTGCAGGCCCCACCCGTACAGGCGGTCCAGTTCCGCCTGGAAGCCGTAGACGAACTTCACCTCGCGGCGGACGACGAGCTCGCCCTTGGGGTTGTTCTCGATCATGACGACGGCGCAGGAGCGGGCCTGCGGATGGCGTTCGTCGAGGCCGATCTCGATGCGGGGGCCGTTGCTGGGGTAGAGCGTGACCACCGCGTGCGTACGGTCGAACGCGGGCGTCTGGTCGTAGATGTAGACGAAGATCAGCAGCCGCTTGAAGTCGTCCCGGTGGTCGAGGTTGACGAAGATCGTCTCACCTGTGCCGGAGCCGAACCGGTCGTCGCCGCTGAGCTTGATGTACGGAGGGTCGTTGAGCTCTCCGAAGAAGCCGCCCAGCGGTTGCACCACGCCCTTGGTGCCGTCGGTCAGCTCGTACATGCACCCCAGGTCGAGGTCGACGTTGACCATGCTCTGGGTGTGCGCCTGGACGACCTCCGGGGTGAACAGCCGGAGGGGGTGGCGCAGCAGACCGCCCCGCTCGGGGCCGCCGATGTCCGAGGTCCGCATGCGCCACGACAGGTTGATGCGCAGATTGCCGTTCGCCGCGCCCTGTTTGGTGAGTGACACCCGGTGGTGCCGCTTGCTCAGCTCGATCGCGTTGGTCGCCGCGCTGCCCGAGTCGAACTCCGTCGCGCGCCCGCGCCACACGTTCTCCCAGAAGCCCATGCCCGCCCCCTGTACATACGGTTCAACAGCCGCGGGGCGGCCGCCGAGGACGAGTCCCCACGGCCGCCCCGAACAGAGCGTTCCTCACCCCACGGGGTGTCACACCCCGGACGAGACCTCAGTCTTCTCGTCCGAGTCCGTCCCCTTTCCCTCCGCCTCGGCGAGCGCCCGGTTGCGGCGCACGGAGGACCAGAAGGACCAGGCGATCAGGACCACGCCGACGAGACCGGTGATCACCTCGTTGATCTGGTACTGGATGGTGACGAGGAGGATCACGGCGAGCGCGCCGATCGCGTAGTGCGCGCCGTGCTCCAGGTAGACGTAGTCGTCGAGGGTGCCCTGACGGACCAGGTAGACCGTCAGCGACCGGACGTACATCGCGCCGATGCCGAGGCCGAGCGCCATCAGGACGATGTCGTTCGTGATGGCGAAGGCGCCGATCACTCCGTCGAAGGAGAAGGACGCGTCCAGGACCTCCAGGTAGAGGAACATGAAGAACGCGGCCTTGCCGGCGAGGGCGACCGCCGAGCGCTGCTTGCCGGTGCGCCTGGCCTCTTCCTCCTCCTCGTGCTCGCGCTCCTCCTCTTCCTCCAGCCGGTCCTCGAAGTAGCCGGAGAGACCGCCGACGATCATGTAGGTGACCAGGCCGGCGATGCCGGCGATCAGTACCGTCTGCGCCTTGTCGACGTGCGCGCCGCCGTGCTGGTGGGCGTGGGCGGCGAAGGTCATGGAGGCGATCAGCAGGACGACCAGCGAGATGCAGACCGACAGCATGTCGACCTTGCCGAGCTTGGCGAGCGGGCGCTCGATCCAGCGCAGCCACTGGATGTCCCGGTCCTCGAAGATGAAGTCCAGGAAGATCATCAGCAGGAACATGCCACCGAAGGCGGCGATCGCCGGGTGGGCGTCCGTGACCAGCTGCTGGTACTGGTCCTTGTCGGTCAGCGCGAGGTTGACCGCGTCTATCGGGCTCTTCTTCGCGGTGACGGCGACGATCACGACGGGGAAGACCAGCCGCATACCGAAGACGGCGATCAGCACGCCCACCGTGAGGAAGATCTTCTGCCAGAAGGCACTCATCTTCTTCAGGATTCCGGCGTTGACCACCGCGTTGTCGAAGGACAGCGAGATCTCCAGGATGGACAGGATCGCCACGATGCCGAGGGCGGTCCACCCCCCGTAGAGGACCGCTAGGGCCAAGCCGACCGCGGTGACCGCGAACGACCAGCCGAACGTTTTCAGAAGCACTGGCTACCCAATCCGTATGTGTACGGGATCCCCGTCGCCGTACTCGGCTTTACTCAACGTTGACCCCGAGTCTAGAGGGATACCTCTCCCTCCGGGACACACAGGTTGGTCACGACGGGAGAGTCACCTTGGTTCCCGTGGCCTCAGGGATCGCCCCTCGCGACAGCCGGTTTTACGAAACGTTGACCCCGAAGTCCAGGGCGATCCCCCGCAGACCGGACGCGTAGCCCTGTCCCACCGCGCGGAACTTCCACTCGCCTCCGTAGCGGTAGACCTCGCCGAAGATCATGGCCGTTTCGGTGGAGGCGTCCTCGCTGAGGTCGTAGCGGGCGAGTTCCTGGCCGTCGGCCTGGTTGACGACACGGATGAAGGCGTTGCTGACCTGACCGAAGGTCTGGCCGCGCTCATCGGCCAGATGGATGGAGACCGGGAACACGATCTTGTCGCACTGGGCCGGCACCTTGGAGAGGTCGACGATGATCGACTCGTCGTCGCCCTCGCCCTCGCCCGTGAGGTTGTCGCCGGTGTGCTGGACGGAGCCGTCCGGGCTCGTCAGCTGGTTGTAGAAGACGAACCACTCGTCACCGAGGACGCGGCCTCCGCTGCACAGCAGCGCGCTGGCGTCCAGGTCGAAGGGCGCTCCGGTGGTGGAGCGCGCGTCCCAGCCGAGCCCGATCATCACCTGCGTGAGATTCGGCGCGGCCTTGGAGAGGGAGACGTTGCCTCCCTTGGCGAGCGTGACGCCCATGATCCTGATCCTCCCCGAGATACGACAACGTCCCGGGAGCGAAGCCCCCCGGGGGTGGGGGTCGATCCCCCGTGGTGGGGACCCGTCCCCGGTGGGGGCTGGCCCCGGTGGTGGAGGCTTGCCCCCGGTGGGGGCTGGCCCCGGTGGTGGAGGCTTGCCCCCCGGTGGGGGCTGGCCCCGGTGGTGGAGGCTTGCCCCCCGGTGCGGGCTGGCCCCGGTGGTGGAGGCTTGCCCCCCGGTGGGGGCTGGCCCCGGTGGTGGAGGCTTGCCCCCCGGTGCGGGCTGGCCCCGGTGGTGGAGGCTTGCCCCCCGGTGCGGGCTGGCCCCGGTGGTGGAGGCTTGCCCCCCGGTGGGGGCTGGCCCCCCGTGGTGGGGACCTGCCCTCGGTAGTTGGGGCTTGCCCCGGTGGTGGGGGCTTACCCCCGGGTAGTGGGGACCTGCCCCGGTGGTGGGGACCTGCCCTCGGTAGTTGGGGCTTGCCCCGGTGGTGGGGGCTTACCCCCGGGTAGTGGGGACCTGCCCCGGTGGTGGGGACCTGCCCTCGGTAGTTGGGGCTTGCCCCGGTGGTGGGGGCTTACCCCCGGGTAGTGGGGACCTGCCCCGGTGGTAGGGGCTTCGGCGGCAACCCCTGGTGTGCGTCCGGCGCCGCACTCCCACCGGAGTGCGGCGCCGGAGGCGGTTGAGCCCTTGTCCGCTGCCGCGCTCGGCTCAGACGTTCACTCCGAAGTCCTGCGCGATCCCGCGCAGGCCCGACGCGTAGCCCTGGCCGATGGCGCGGAACTTCCACTCGGCCCCGTGGCGGTACAGCTCGCCGAAGACCATGGCGGTCTCGGTGGAGGCGTCCTCGCTCAGGTCGTACCGCGCGATCTCCTGCTGGTTGGCCTGGTTGACCACGCGGATGAACGCGTTGCGCACCTGGCCGAAGGACTGCTGGCGGTTCTCCGCGTCGTAGATCGAGACCGGGAAGACGATCTTCTCCACGTCGGCCGGCACCGCGGCGAGGTTGACCTTGATCGCCTCGTCGTCGCCCTCGCCCTCACCCGTGAGGTTGTCGCCGGTGTGCTCCACCGACCCGTCCGGGCTCTTGAGGTTGTTGAAGAACACGAAGTTCTGGTCGCTGCCGACCTTCCCCGACGCGTTCAGCAGCAGGGCGCTGGCGTCCAGGTCGAAGTCGCTGCCGGTCGTGGTGCGGACGTCCCAGCCCAGACCGACGAGGACCGCGGTCAGGCCCGGGGCCTCCTTGGTCAGCGATACGTTGCCGCCCTTGCTGAGGCTGACTCCCACGAGTCCTCCCATTGGTGTCCAGGGGCGGGGAGCCCCGTCGTGCGTTGGTATCGGATCAACGAGTCGATCCTAGTGACGGGTTCCCACGCCGCGCAGGCCGTGAGACCCGACGATCACAGGGTGTCGAGCGCCTTCACGTACTCGTTCAGGTCACGCGCGTCCGGCAGGCCGTTGACCACGGTCCACCGCACCACACCCTCCTTGTCGATGACGAAGGTCCCGCGCACCGCGCAACCCTTGTCCTCGTCGAAGACGCCGTAGGCGCGCGAAGTGTTGCCGTGCGGCCAGAAGTCGGACAGCAGGGGGTACTCCAGGCCCTCCTGCTCGGCGAAGACGCGCAGGGTGTGGATGGAGTCGTTGGAGACCGCGAGCAGCTGGGTGTCGTCGTTGACGAACTTCGGCAGGTTGTCGCGCAGCGCGCACAGCTCGCCGGTGCACACACCGGTGAAGGCGAACGGGTAGAAGAGCAGCACCACGTTCTTCTCACCGCGGAAGTCCGAGAGCTGCACGGTCGCGCCGTGGTTGTCCTTGAGCTCGAAGTCGGGGGCCTTGTCGCCGACCTGGATCGCCATGGTCCTGCATCCCTTTCGGTGGGCTGTTCGGATGGGACCCACCCTACGCAGTGATCACGGCACGCCGAGGGACGGGCTGGGCAACTCGGCCACTTCGAGCACGACCCAGCCCGTCCGGCGTGTGAGGACGAAGCCGTTCAGACCGCAGGGGGTCCGGGGGCCCCGCCCCCGGAATTCGGCCATACCGGCCCACGGCGCTGCCGGCGCAGCGTCACCGCTTGGACTTGGCGGCCTTCGGCGTCACCAGACGCGAGCCGCTCCAGTCCTTGCCCACGCTGACACTCTTGGACGCCGACAGGCCCGCCGTCGTCGCGGCTTCAGAGATGTCGCTCGGCTCCACATAGCCCCTACGGCCGGTCTTCGGCGTCAGGAGCAGGATCGAACCGCCTTCTTCGATGTACGTGGTGGCGTCCACCAGCACATCGGTCAGGTCGCCGTCCTCGTCGCGGAACCACAGCACCACGGCATCGGCGACGTCGTCGTAGTCCTCGTCCACGAGCTCGCTGCCGATGACTTCCTCAATGGCCTCGCGGAGCTCCTGGTCGACGTCGTCGTCGTAGCCGATCTCCTGGACCACCTGCTCGGGCTGGAACCCCAGCCTCGCGGCAGGGTTCGTCCGCTCCTCCGCGTGGTCCGCGGTCGCGCTCACGGGTTGCCTCCTGATCATGTCTTGGTGAGTATCTCAGCCACGCGCGTACGCGAAGCATTGGCCGTAGTCCACACGGGCGGGACGGATCGCGCAAGTACCCGGCGGTTCAGACCGCCGAAACGGTGACGATCCTGGCCGTGTCGCCGCAACTCCAGGCACGGTATCGCGCCGGAGGGTGATCCACACCACACCGTTCTGCCCGGTTTGCGCATTCTGGAATCCTTCGCGGGTACGAGACTCGAATGACTTTGCGGGACGCGTCATGCACTGGGCGTATCGTTACGTTTCGGCCGGGCCCGCCCCCTGATCATCCGTCCACCTCGTGGTTACCTCACGGTAGAGATGACGTTTCGCTTCCCCGAGGTACACGATGGGGATCGGTGCAGGCACATTGGAAAAGTGGCCCTCTGACAGGTAAGGAACAGCGTGGCTTCCGGATCCGATCGCAATCCGATCATCATTGGCGGCCTTCCGAGTCAGGTTCCTGACTTCGACCCCGAGGAAACCCAGGAGTGGCTCGACTCCCTCGATGCCGCCGTGGACGAGCGCGGCCGTGAGCGGGCCCGCTACCTGATGCTCCGTCTGATCGAGCGGGCCCGCGAGCGGCGCGTGGCCGTGCCCGAGATGCGCAGCACGGACTACGTCAACACCATCCCCACCAAGAGCGAGCCGTTCTTCCCCGGCAACGAGGAGATCGAGCGCAAGATCCTCAACGCCACGCGGTGGAACGCCGCCGTCATGGTCTCCCGGGCCCAGCGCCCCGGCATCGGGGTCGGCGGCCACATCGCCACCTTCGCCTCCTCCGCCTCGCTGTACGACGTGGGCTTCAACCACTTCTTCCGCGGCAAGGACGAGGGCGACGGCGGTGACCAGGTCTTCTTCCAGGGCCACGCCTCGCCGGGCATCTACGCAC
Source organism: Streptomyces sp. TP-A0356 (assembly GCF_001417775.1). GTDB lineage: Bacteria > Actinomycetota > Actinomycetes > Streptomycetales > Streptomycetaceae > Streptomyces. Next base: position 226,451 of record NZ_BBZJ01000013.1, read on the forward strand.
GCGCGTACCTCCTGGACCGGCTCACCGAGCAGCACCTGGACGGGTTCCGCCAGGAGAAGTCCAAGGCGCCGTACGGGCTCTCCAGCTACCCGCACCCGCGCTCCATGCCGGACTTCTGGGAGTTCCCGACGGTCTCCATGGGCCTGGGCCCGATCGGCGCGATCTACCAGGCGCGCATGAACCGCTACATGGAGGCGCGCGGCATCGCGGACACCTCCCGGTCGCATGTCTGGGCGTTCCTCGGCGACGGCGAGATGGACGAGCCGGAGTCGCTCGGACAGCTGACCCTCGCCGCCCGCGAGGGGCTCGACAACCTGACCTTCGTGGTCAACTGCAACCTGCAGCGCCTGGACGGTCCGGTCCGCGGCAACGGCAAGATCATCCAGGAGCTGGAGTCGGTGTTCCGGGGCGCCGGCTGGAACGTGATCAAGCTGATCTGGGACCGCTCCTGGGACCCGCTGCTGGCCCAGGACCGGGACGGCGTCCTGGTCAACAAGATGAACATCACGCCGGACGGCCAGTTCCAGACGTACGCGACCGAGTCCGGTGCCTACATCCGTGAGCACTTCTTCGGCGACGACCACCGGCTGCGCGCGATGGTCGAGCACATGACCGACGACCAGATCCTGCACCTCGGCCGTGGCGGTCACGACCACCGGAAGATCTTCGCGGCGTTCTCGGCGGCCAAGGCCCACAAGGGCCAGCCGACCGTGATCCTGGCCAAGACGATCAAGGGCTGGACGCTGGGGCCGAACTTCGAGGGCCGCAACGCCACGCACCAGATGAAGAAGCTGACGGTCGCCGACCTCAAGCACTTCCGCGACCGTCTGCACCTGCCGATCTCCGACAAGGAACTGGAGTCCGGCCTGCCGCCGTACTACCACCCGGGCCGGGACTCGGAGGAGCTCCAGTACATGCACGACCGCCGCAGGTCGCTCGGCGGGTACGTCCCGACGCGCGTCGTGCGGTCGAAGCCGCTCCAGCTGCCGGACGACAAGACGTACGCGACCGTGAAGAAGGGCTCCGGCCAGCAGTCGATCGCCACGACCATGGCGTTCGTCCGGCTGCTGAAGGACCTCATGCGGGACAAGGAGCTCGGCAAGCGGTTCGTGCTGATCGCGCCGGACGAGTACCGCACGTTCGGCATGGACTCGTTCTTCCCGAGCGCGAAGATCTACAACCCGCTCGGCCAGCAGTACGAGGCCGTGGACCGTGACCTGCTGCTCGCGTACAAGGAGTCGCCGACCGGGCAGATGCTGCACGACGGCATCTCGGAAGCGGGCTGCACGGCATCGCTGATCGCGGCGGGTTCGGCGTACGCCACCCACGGCGAGCCGCTCATCCCGGTGTACGTCTTCTACTCGATGTTCGGTTTCCAGCGCACCGGCGACCAGTTCTGGCAGATGGCCGACCAGCTGGCGCGTGGATTCGTACTGGGCGCGACCGCCGGCCGTACCACGCTGACCGGTGAGGGCCTGCAGCACGCGGACGGCCACTCGCAGCTGCTCGCCTCGACCAACCCGGCGTGCGTGGCGTACGACCCGGCGTACGGCTACGAGATCGCGCACATCGTGCAGGACGGTCTGCGCCGGATGTACGGCTCCTCGCCCGAGCACCCCAAGGGTGAGGACGTCTTCTACTACCTCACCGTCTACAACGAGCCGATCCAGCACCCGGCCGAGCCCGCGAACGTGGACGTCGAGGGCATCCTCAAGGGCATCCACCGCATCAGCGAGGGCACGTCCGGCACCGTTGCGGCGCAGATCATGGCCTCCGGCGTCGCCGTGCCGTGGGCGCTGGAGGCGCAGAGGATCCTCGCCGAGGAGTGGAACGTGCGGGCCGACGTCTGGTCGGCGACCTCCTGGAACGAGCTGCGGCGCGAGGCCGTCGAGGTGGAGCGGCACAACCTGCTCCACCCGGAGGAGGAGCAGCGCGTCCCGTACGTCACGCAGAAGCTGAGCGGCGCCGAGGGTCCGTTCGTGGCGGTGTCCGACTGGATGCGTTCGGTTCCGGACCAGATCGCGCGCTGGGTGCCGGGTGCCTATCAGTCCCTGGGTGCGGACGGCTTCGGATTCGCCGACACGCGTGGCGCGGCCCGCCGCTTCTTCCACATCGACGCGCAGTCGATCGTGGTCGCGGTGCTCACCGAGCTGGCCACGGCGGGCCGGATCGATCGCTCGGTGCTGAAGCAGGCGATCGACCGCTACCAGCTGCTCGACGTGGCGGCGGCCGCCCCGGGCGCGCCGGGCGGCGACGCATAGGGCGAGCGTGGCGTGAGCCGCGACCGGGCGGTGGGGCCGTGGCCCCACCGCCCGGTCGTCTGTTTCAGGATCGCCCGTCAGTGATCGCTGTCACCAGCCTCCGTGGACAGAACGCCTAGGAGAACGCGGGCGATGCTCCCGCCAGCCAGATGATCGCCAGGAGCGTGTCTATCGCTCCCAGGACCAGGGCGACCAGGGCCGGGACCGGGCGGGTGCCCGCCCAGGTTCGGCCCATGGCCAGCCAGCCGCAGACGACCGCGACCGGCCCCAGAATGATGCCGAGGACGAAGAATCCCGCGATCGCACAGACGACTCCGACGATCCCGAGCGTCGCCCGGTCCGGCCCTCCCCCGAGTTCTCGGCTTCGCTCGAACAGGGGGGATTCCCATCGCGACCACGTCCGGCCTCGTGAACGGGGGTACCCGCGCGTGCCATGTCCGAAGTTCGCCATCGTCAACTCCAGGAACTGTGCGGTCAGTTCGGGTTCGATGGGGCGGGTACCCCCGGTGTGCCGCTTCAGACCTGCCTGCGCGCTGCCCCCCTCCGGCAGCGCGCCGCAGTCCTGCCGTCCCCATGCCGTACGGAGGACGTGACCCACTGTGACCTGCGGCGCGTGCCGGGTGGGAGGGATCTTGAGCGCCTTCACCCGGATAGGCGAACTCGGCCCGAGAGCGACCCCGGCCCGAGCGCCTCGTCGGGGCCGGACGGCGTCAGATGTGCGCCGCCCCCGCGCCCGCCTCCCCGTTCTCGCCGCGCTTGGTGAGCAGCGCGACCAGCACCGCGACCGCGGCGACACCGGCGGCGACCAGACAGGCCAGGCTCATACCGGAGATGAAAGTGTCGTGCGCGACGCCCGTGATCTTCGCGGCGATCGCGGTCGGCACGCCCTTCGGCACCGGGGCGACGCCCTGCTGGACCGCCTGCGAGGCCATGTCGAGCTGGGCGGGGGTGAGCGGCGGCAGTTTGGCCGCGGCCCAGTTGCCCGGGAGGTCGCCGTCCACGCGGGAGGCCATCACCGCGCCCAGGACCGCCGTGCCGAGGCTGCCGCCGATCTGCATCGCGGCCTGCTGGAGGCCGCCCGCGACGCCGGAGAGCTCCATCGGCGCGTTGCCCACGATGACCTCGGTGGCGCCGACCATCACCGGGGCGAGACCGAGACCGAGCAGGGCGAACCAGATCGACATGACGGCGCTGCCCGTGCCCGCCTCCAGCCTGGACATGCCGAACATGGCGACCGCGGTGAGCACCATGCCGCCGGCCAGCGGGATGCGCGGTCCGGCCTTGGTGATCACGGCGCCCGCGAGCGGGGAGCCGACGATCATCATGCCGGTCAGCGGCAGCAGGTGCAGGCCCGCGTCGACCGGGGTCATCCCATGGACGTTCTGCAGGTAGAAGGTGACGAAGAACAGGCCGCCCATGAAGGCGATCGCCATGAGGACCATCAGCACGACGCCCGCCGACAGCGGCACCGAGCGGAACAGCGCCAGGGGGATCAGCGGTTCCTTCATCCTGTTCTCCCAGAAGGAGAAGAGGGCGAAGCCCAGCACGGACGCGCCGATGAAGAGCCAGGTCCTGCCGTCGCCCCAGCCCCAGGCCGGGGCCTTGATGAGCGCCCAGACCAGGCAGAACATGGCGCCCGACAGCAGCCCGATGCCGAGCAGGTCGAAGGAGCGCGGCGCGTTCTGGGCGCGGTGGTCCCTGAGGATCAGCAGGCCGAGGATCAGCGCGAGGGCGCCGACCGGCACGTTGATGAAGAAGACGGACTGCCAGCTGACGTGCTGGACGAGCAGACCGCCGAGGATCGGGCCGCCCGCGGTGGAGGCGCCGATGACCATGCCCCAGATGCCGATCGCCATGTTCAGCTTCTCGGCCGGGAAGGTGGCCCGCAGCAGGCCGAGCGCGGCGGGCATCAGCAGCGCGCCGAACAGCCCCTGGAAGACCCGGAAGGTCACGACGAAGGCGATGCTGTTGGACAGACCGATGGCCCCGGAGGCGGCGGCGAAGCCGACCACGCCGATCAGGAAGGTCTGGCGGTGGCCGAAGCGGTCACCGAGCTTGCCCGCGGTGATCAGGGTGACCGCGAGGGACAGGAAGTACGCGTTGGTGATCCACTGGACGTCGGCGAAGCTGGCGCCGAGGTCCTTGGCGATGGCCGGGTTGGCGATGGCCACGATGGTGCCGTCGAGGGCGACCATCATCACGCCGATGGCGACCGAGACGAGGGTGAGCCACGGGTGGCCGCGCAGTCCGCGCTCCGGCGCCCCCGCGGTCGGGGCCGTCGACGTTCTGGACGTCTTGTCCCCCGGTTCCGTCGCGTCGACGGTGGTCTGACTAGTCATGCGTTCGAGGCTAGTGACAGCCACTGACAATTGACAAACCAATTCACAAGTCGGTAACTGTCACGCAACTCGCCGATAGGGTGCACCAGGGGGATGAACGAGATGAGGACGCATGGGGACGGCGCCGCGAACAGGGCTGCGTGAGCGCAAGAAGCAGCGCACCCGGGACGCACTGCTGCGCGCCGCGCTGGAACTGTTCCTCGCGCAGGGGTACGAGCGGACGACCGTCGACGAGATCGCCGAGGCCGTGGACGTCTCGCAGCGCACCTTCTTCCGGTACTTCGCCGGCAAGGAGGAGGCCGTCTTCTTCGCCCACTCCGTCGCGCAGTCGCAGTTCGTGGAGGCGGTGCGCGGGCGACCTCCCCACGAGGCGCCGCTGGAGGCGCTGCGGCAGGCGGTCCTGGAGGGCTGGGACGGCATCGGAGAGGCCGTCGAGCGGATCGTCCCGCTCGAACTCCATCTGCGCACCTACCGGTTGATCGAGTCGACACCGGCCCTGTTCGCCACCCATCTGCGCCGTTCGGCGGAGCTGGAGGAGGAGATCGCCCGCGTGATCGCCGAGCGCGAGGGACTCGACATCGACACGGACCCGCGGCCGCGTGTCGCGGTGGCGGTGTTCGGCGGGGTGATCCGCGTCACAGAACGGCTGTGGTGTGCGCGTGAGGACGTCAGCGTGGCCGCGATCCGGGAGCTGACCGCCTCCTATCTCGACGCGGTGCGCCCCGCGTTGGCGGAGCAGTGGCGCACGGAGTGACGGCCCGTCGACCCCCCTGGCGTCAAATGAATTCCGGGTGCACCCGGGCCGAGCAGGGTCGCGGGAGTGAAGGTCGAGTCACACGGCGTGTCAAGTGACGCACACCTCATCGACTTACCGTGACGATCGAACGCAAGGCCCATCCGATTTGCCGCAATTGGCGGTCCGGAAACGTGAGACGCGTCACTCGGTTAACGCGAGACACTCTCGTTCTCCTAGTGTGTCCTTTCAGTGACTTCCTTCGACACCTCCCCGCAACTCAACGTCTGGCGCGCACTGCTCGCGCTGGCCGTGGTCTTCGTGATGCTCGCGACGACCGGCTGGACCGCCGTGCGCAGCCACCGTGGCGCGACGCCCCTGGAGGCGTCGCGTTCCGCGTGGGAGCACGGCCGGATCGACGGGCACAAGCTGCCGTCCCCCGACGGCTCCCCGGTCCGGCTCGCCCACTTCTTCGCCTCGCTCGACGCCCATCAGCGCGCCCGGCTCGCCCACCGCTACCCGCTCGCGGTCGGCAACATGAACGGGGCGCCCGTACGGCTGCGCTACGAGGCCAACCGCACCGCCCTCGACCAGCAGCGCAGGATCGAGCGCGCCCGGATGCACGACGACCGGCTGTCGCCCGTCGGCCAGCAGGACGCGGGCCGCCTCATGCACCGCTTCGAGGCGCTGATGGACCCGGGCCGGCAGATCCTCGCCTTCGACCCGGAGGGCTCGGGCCGAATCGCGGAGGTCTTCGGCAACCTGGACAAGGCCCAGCGGATCTCGGTCGTCGTGCCCGGTGTCGACACCGACCTGCTGACCTTCCAGCGCACCTTCCGCCAGTACTCCGCGCCGGTCGGCATGGCCCAGTCGTTGTACACGGCCGAGCAGGCGGCCAGCCCCCGGACCCGTACGGCTGTGATCGCCTGGGCCGACTACACCGCGCCCGGCGGGCTCGGTGTGGAGGCGGCGACGGCGATGCGCGCCGAGGAGGGCGCCGTCCGGCTGAACGCCCTCGTCCGCGCCCTGCCCGGCGGCTCGCCCGTCCAGCTCTACTGCCACAGCTACGGCTCGGTGCTGTGCGGGGTCGCCGCCCACGCGCTGCCCCCACGGGTGTCCGACATCGCGGTGGCGGGCAGCCCCGGCATGCGGACCGAGACCACCGCGGGGCTGCACACCACGGCCCGTGTGTGGGCCATGCGGGACGCCGACGACTGGATCAAGGATGTGCCCTACCTGGAGGTCGGCGGCCTGGGCCATGGCGCCGACCCGGTCGCCCTCGGCTTCGGGGCGCGGGTGCTGTCGGCGCGGGGAGCGAAGGGTCACGCCGGCTATTTCGAGCCGGGCACCGACAGCTTGCGCAACTTCGCCGAGATCGGCGTCGGCGCGTATCACTCGGTGGACTGCGCCCGCGACGACGACGCGTGCCGGACGGGTTTGTCCGGCACGGCGTCAGTCGGACGCGCGTAGAGAGACAGGAATTGCGGTCTGCCCGGGGAGGCGACGGAGGAGCGCGTGCCGCATACGATGAGCCGCATGGGTGACGTACTGGCCGGATTTCATGCCGCCTGGGAGTTCGAGTCCGACTCCGTGCTCATCCGCTTCGAACGGGGGATTCGTACACCGAAGCTGTTCCAGGCGCTCGGTGAACGCCGTGTCCCCCTGGAGGCGATCGCGGGGGTGACGCTGACTCAGGGCAAGCGCGGAACCGTCGTGCTGCACGCGGTGCCGAGGCCCGGGGCCGATCCGCTGATGGAGGCGGCGGCGGGGCAGCTCAAGGAGACCTCCGACCCCTATCGCCTGGTGCTGCCCGCCGACCGCGAGTCCCTCGCCGAGTACTACGCGGACGAACTGCGTGCCCGGCTCACCGGGGACGACACCCCGGCCGAGGGGTTTCTGGTCGCGCCGCCCGAGGCGCCACGGCAGTTCAAGGCGTACGACGGCAAGGCGTCCTTCGACGGCAAGGCGGTGTCCTTCCGCTGGTTCTGGACGGGCGCGTCGTCCGCCAAGTGGAAGGCCGGCGACCAGAGTTTCCCGGTCGCCGGCCTCAGCGGGGTCGAGTGGCGCTCCCCCGAACTGTTCGAGGGGCATCTGCGGCTGCTGCGCCGTGAGACGAACGGTGCGCGGCCGGGGCAGCCGGACCAGGATCCGGCCGCCGTGGTCTTCGGGCTCGGCTACGGGCCCGTGCACGAGTCGTTGCCGTTCGCCGCGGCGGTGCTGGCTGCGGTGCGGGCCGCCGGGGCAGGGCCCCTGGCGTCGGTGCCAGGGCCCCGCCGCGATCCGGCCGACATCGCCGAGCGGATCCGGCACCTCGGCGAGCTCCACGAGGCGGGGCTCGTCACGGACGAGGAGTTCTCCACCAAGAAGGCGGAGCTGCTGGCGGAGCTCTAGGGGTCCTTGCACTGTGAGCGCCCGATGCACCATGAGCGCCCGATGAGGTCCCGCGGGGTCCTACTCCCGTCCCGCCGACGCGAAGGTCATGTCCGGGTAGCGGTCGCCTGCGACCTTGGCCGCGATCGGTTCCAGGAGGGCCAGTTCTTCGGCCGTCAGGACGATCCGCGTCGCCGCCACGTTCTCCTCGACCCGCGAGCGCTTGGTCGTGCCCGGGATCGGGACGACCGGCAGGCCGTGGACCGTGGCCTGCTGCTGCACCCACGCCAGCGCGATCTGCGCCGGAGAGGCGCCATGGGCCTCGGCCACCGCCCGGATCGGTTCCAGGAGCACCACGTTGGCGGCCGCGTTCTCGCCGGTGAAGCGGGGCATCGTACGGCGGAAGTCCTGGTCCGTGAGGTCGGTGTCCGCGTTGGCGAAGGAGCCCGTGAGGAAGCCCCGGCCGAGGGGCGAGTACGGCACCAGCGCCACACCCAGCTCCTTGGCGGCCGACACCACGTGCGCCTCGATGTCCCGGCTGAACAGCGACCACTCCGACTGCACGGCGGCGATCGGGTGGACGGCCTGGGCCGCGCGCAGTTCGCCGGCCGTGACCTCGCTGAGCCCGAGGTGCTTGACCTTGCCCTCGCGCACCAGCTCCGCCATGGCGGCGACGGCCTCCTCGATCGGCACGTTCACATCGCGGCGGTGCATGTAGTAGAGGTCGATCACGTCGACGTCCAGGCGCTTGAGGCTCGCCTCGACGCACTGCCGGATGTACGGCGGGTCATTGCGGATGATCCGCTTCATCGGGTCGTCCGGCGAGGTCGAGATCGCGAACTTCGTGGCGATGACCACCTCGTCCCGGTGCTCCTTGAAGAACGGCGACAGGAACTTCTCGTTCTCCCCGGCGCCGTACGCGTCCGCCGTGTCGTACAGCGTGACGCCCGCCTCCAGCGCTCGCTCCAGGGTGGCGCGCGACTCCCCGGCGTCCGCGGGGCCGTACGCCCAGCTCATGCCCATGCAGCCGAGTCCCTGCACGCCCACCTCGGGGCCCTCGCCGCCGAGCTGTACCTTCGCGATCCTGCTGTCCGTCATCAGGGCCTCTCCGACGCCAGGGCGTGCCCGGCGTCCGCGTAGAAATCGATCTTGCGGTTGAGCACCGCGAGCGTGTCCTGGAGCTCCGCGATCCGGGCGAGCACGTCCCGACGGGTCGCCTCCAGGAGTTCGTACCGGTCGCGGTACGTGTGGTCTCCGGCGCGGACCAGCTCCGCGTAGCGCACCATGTCGGCGACGGGCATGCCGGTGAGCCGGAGCTTGCCGACGAGGTCGAGCCAGTTCAGGTCGGCATTGCAGTAGCGGCGCTGGCCGGTGTGCGAGCGGTCCACGTGCGGCATCAGCCCGATCCGCTCGTACCAGCGCAGGGTGTGCGCCGTCAGACCGGTGAAGGCGACGACCTCGCTGATCGTGTAGCTGTCCTGCCCGTCGGGGCGGGGGTGCGGCTGGGGCGTGGCGGAGCAGACGTCGGTCCCGTTTCCGGCCGCTTCGGTCAAGGTCTCCATCACCGTCATGACCACCACGCTAAAACCTTGGAGTGCACTCCAAGCAAGCGGAATCAGGTGAAAATACCGGGCCGCGCACAGAAGGGCCCTAGCATGCGCGCCATGAGTCTCGTACGCCGGGCGGTGCCCGAGGACGCGGAAGAAGTGCTGCGACTGCGCCAGGTGATGCTCGATTCCGTCTTCTCCGCGAGCTCCGGCACGCAGTGGCACGCGGAGTCCCTGCCGACGGTACGCCGTCGGCTCGCCGATCCGGACGGCGACTTCGCGGCCTTCGTGATCGACCATCCCGAGCGGCCGGCGGCGCTGGCGGCGCTGGTGGCCGGGACGATCGAGTACCGGATCGGCAGGACGGGCAATCCGCACGGGAGGGTGGGGCACGTCTTCAGCGTCGCCACCGACCCCGACGCGCGCCGCCGCGGCTACGCCCGCGCCTGTATGGAGACGCTGCTGGACTGGTTCCGCGAGCAGGACGTCCGGCAGGTCGACCTGAACGCGTCGGCGCAGGCCGAGCCGCTGTACGCGTCGCTGGGCTTCGTCCGCAAGCCCGACCCCTCGATGCGCCTGCAGCTGTGAGCCGCATAGGCTCGTACACATGTCCCTGCAGAGCCTGGCGCTGATCGAGAACTGGCCCGTCCCCACCGCCGCCGCGTCGGTCGTCCGCGCGGACGGCACCGTGCTGGGCAGCCACGGTCCGGTGGACCAGCGCTTCCCGCTGGCCTCGGTCACCAAGCCGCTCGCCGCGTATGCCGTGCTCGTCGCCTACGAGGAGGGCGCGATCGAGCTGGACGAGCCCGCCGGGCCATCCGGCTCCACGGTCCGTCACCTCCTCGCGCACACCTCGGGGCTGGCCTTCGACGAGCACCGGGTGATGGCGGCGCCAGGTGAGCGGCGGCTGTACTCGAACGCCGGGTTCGAGGTGCTCGGCGACCACGTGGCGAAGGCGACCGACATCCCGTTCGCCGAGTACGCGCGCCAGGCGGTCCTCGAACCGCTCGGCATGACCGCCACGAGCCTGGAGGGCTCCCCCGCCAAGGACGGCGTCTCGACGGTCTCGGACCTCGTGCGGTTCGCCGCGGAGGTGCAGGCCCCGCGGCTGCTGGATCCGCGGACGGTGGCCGAGGCCATGACCGTGCAGTTCCCGGGCACGAAGGGCGTGCTGCCCGGCTACGGGCACCAGAGCCCCAACGACTGGGGGCTCGGCTTCGAGATCCGCGGCGCCAAGTCGCCGCACTGGACCGGGGGTTCCTCCTCGCCCAGGACCTTCGGCCACTTCGGGCAGTCGGGTACGTTCCTGTGGCTCGACCCCGACGCGGGGGCGGCCTGTGTGGCACTGACGGACCGGGCGTTCGGGCCGTGGGCGATCGAGGCGTGGCCGCTGTTCACCGACGCGGTGCTGGCGGAGTTGCCCTAGGCGGCCATCTCCCACATCAACAGCTCCGCCCCTGTCACCGCCACCGCCTCGATGTCCTTCGCGTCCGTGATCCGCGCCGCGTCCCCCGGCCCCAACTCCTCGCCGTCCAGCCGCGCTTCGCCGCGCACCACATGGACGTAGACGTACGGCGCGTCCGGCACCGCCGTGCGCTCCCCCGGCGCCAGACGGCGCACGTGGAGCATCGCGCCCGCCTCCGGCACCGCGTACGGCGTGGAGTCCGCGATGCCGTGGACCACCTCGTACCCGGGGTCGCCGCCCGGGCGCAGGGGGGCCAGCCACATCTGGACGAAGACCAGCGGCACGTCGGCGTCGTTGCGCTCCACGTGGCGCACGCCGCCGGCCGCGCTCAGGCGCTGGACGTCGCCGGGGCGGACCACCGACGTGTGGCCCGTGGAGTCGCGATGGGTCAGCTCGCCCTCCACCACCCATGTGACGATCTCGGTATGGCTGTGCGGATGCTCGTCGAAGCCGACCCCGGGTGCGAGCCGCTCCTCGTTGCAGGCGATCACCGCGCCGAAGCGGAGGTTGTCCGGGTCGTAGTGCGGGCCGAAGCTGAGGGCGTGCAGGGACTCGATCCCGGCGGCCGGGTCCCCTCCGCGGTAGCGCTCGCCGGCGCTCCGTACGTCCATCACGCCCCCACCGTAACCCCGCGTCCGTCCCCCTCCGGGACCCGCGGCGCACGGTCCCGGCCCGATAAGGCAGTCTTGTCCCCGTGCCCGAACCCGAAGCCAGCAACACCGAACACGCAGCGCACTCCCTCCATCCGCACTCCGCGACCCTGAAGCGGCTGGAGAAGTCGTCCGGGAGTCTCGCCGCGCAGGCCATCGCGCGCATGGACGAGACGCTGCCGTGGTACCGGGCGATGCCACCGGAGAACCGGTCCTGGATCGGGCTGGTGGCCCAGGCGGGCATCGCCGCGTTCACGGAGTGGTTCCGGCACCCGGACGCGCCCCAGGCCATCTCCACCGATGTGTTCGGTACGGCCCCCCGGGAGCTGACCCGGGCCATCACCCTGCGCCAGACCGTGGAGATGGTGCGGACGACCATCGAGGTCATGGAATCCGCCATCGACGAGGTGGCCGCTCCCGGCGACGAGTCCGTACTGCGCGAGGCACTCCTCGTCTACGCCCGTGAGATCGCCTTCGCCACCGCCCAGGTCTACGCCCAGGCCGCCGAGGCGCGGGGCGCCTGGGACGCCCGGCTGGAGTCGCTCGTCGTCAACGCCGTGCTGAGCGGGGAGGCCGACGAGGGGGCCGTCAGCCGGGCCGCCGCACTCGGCTGGAACTCACCCGAACATGTGTGTGTGGTGCTGGGTACGGCGCCCGACGGTGACAGCGAGTTGACGGTCGAGGCCATCCGGCGGGCCGCCCGGCACGCCAAGCTCCAGGTCCTCACGGGCGTGCTCGGGGACCGGCTCGTCGTGATCGCCGGGGGCAGCGACAACCCGCTCGCCGTCGCCAGGTCCCTCATCGGGCCGTTCGCCGCCGGACCCGTCGTCGCCGGTCCGATCGTGCCCGATCTGCTCGCCGGGACCCGCTCCGCGCAGGCCGCCGCCGCGGGCCTCAAGGCGTGTTCTGCCTGGCAGGACGCACCGCGGCCGGTGCTGGCCGACGATCTGCTCCCGGAGCGCGCGATCGCCGGTGATCCGGGCGCACGCGAGCAGTTGGTGGAGGAGATCTACAGACCGCTGGAGGAGGCGGGCTCGGCACTCCTGGAGACCCTGAGCGTGTATCTGGAGCAGGCGTCCAGTCTCGAAGGGGCGGCCCGGATGCTCTTCGTTCACCCGAACACCGTGCGCTACCGGCTCCGACGTGTGACTGACGTCACCGGTTGGTCGCCGTCTGATGTACGCTCCGCGTTCACGTTGCGGATCGCCCTGATCCTGGGGCGGCTGACCGAGGGCGATCCCCAGACCTAGTCTTTTGTCGGGGGCCCACAAAACCCCCTGCTGTTCTTCGTCCCTGTCCCCACGGGCGGCGTCGGCCGTCCCCAAGAGAGAGTGTGAGAGTGCTCGTACTCGTCGCTCCCGGCCAGGGCGCCCAGACGCCCGGCTTCCTGACCCCCTGGCTCGATCTCCCCGGTGCCGCCGACCGCATCGCCGCCTGGTCGGACGCCATCGGGCTCGACCTCGCCCACTACGGCACGCAGGCCGACGCCGACGCCATCCGGGACACCGCCGTGGCCCAGCCGTTGCTGGTCGCCGCCGGACTGCTGTCCGCCGCGGCACTCGGTGACATCGTCCCCGGCGCGGTCGCCGGTCACAGCGTCGGTGAGATCACCGCCGCGGCGTTCGCGGGGGTCCTCGACGACACGGCAGCGCTGACGCTCGTCCGCCGACGGGGCGTGGCCATGGCCGACGCCGCCGCCATCACGCCCACGGGCATGTCGGCCCTGCTCGGTGGCGACCCGGAGACGACGATCCCGCACCTGGAGAAGCTGGGCCTGACCCCGGCGAACGTGAACGGCGCCGGGCAGATCGTGGCCGCCGGCACCCTGGAGCAGCTCGCCGATCTGGAGGGGAACAAGCCCGAGGGCGTGCGCCGCGTGGTCGCGCTGAAGGTGGCCGGGGCGTTCCACACCCATCACATGGCTCCCGCGGTCGACACCCTCGCACAGGCCGCCGAGGCGCTGACGCCCTCCGACCCGAGGGTCACCTACGTCTCGAACAAGGACGGGCAGGCCGTCACCACCGGCCCCGAGGTGCTGCAGCGCCTGGTCGGCCAGGTCGCGAACCCGGTCCGCTGGGACCTGTGCATGGAGACCTTCGAGAAGCTGGGCGCGACCGCGCTGATCGAGGTGTGCCCCGGCGGCACCCTGACCGGCATCGCCAAGCGTGCGCTGCCGGGTGTCGCGACCCTGGCACTGAAGACCCCCGACGACCTCGACGCGGCTCGCGACCTCATCGCCGAGCACAGCGCCTGATTAGGAGCCCGAGAGCATGTCGAAGATCAAGGCACGGAAGGGCGCTCCGTACGCGCGGATCCTCGGCGTCGGCGGCTACCGCCCGGTCCGGGTGGTTCCCAACGACGTGATCCTGGAAAAGATCGACTCCTCCGACGAGTGGATCCGCTCCCGCTCCGGCATCGAGACCCGGCACTGGGCGAACGACGAGGAGACCGTCGCCGCGATGTCGATCGAGGCGGCCGGCAAGGCGATCGCCGACGCGGGGATCACCGCGGAGCAGATCGGCGCGGTCGTCGTCTCCACCGTCTCGCACTTCAGCCAGACCCCGGCCATCGCCACCGAGATCGCCGACAAGCTCGGTACGAACAAGGCCGCGGCCTTCGACATCTCGGCCGGCTGCGCGGGCTTCGGCTACGGCCTCACGCTCGCCAAGGGCATGATCGTCGAGGGCTCGGCGGAGTATGTGCTCGTCATCGGCGTGGAGCGCCTGTCCGACCTGACCGACCTGGAGGACCGGGCCACCGCCTTCCTGTTCGGCGACGGCGCGGGCGCCGTCGTGGTGGGCCCCTCCGAGGAGCCGCACATCGGCCCCACCGTGTGGGGCTCGGAGGGCGACAAGTCCGAGACCATCAAGCAGACCGTGCCGTGGAACGAATTCCGGCTCGGCGATGTCTCCAACCTCCCGCTCGACAGCGAGGGCAACGTCAAGTTCCCCGCGATCACGCAGGAGGGCCAAGCGGTGTTCCGCTGGGCCGTGTTCGAGATGGCGAAGGTCGCCCAGCAGGCGCTGGACGCGGCCGGGATCACCGCGAACGACCTGGACGTCTTCATCCCGCACCAGGCGAACGTGCGGATCATCGACTCGATGGTGAAGACTCTCAAGCTGCCGGAACACGTCACGGTCGCCCGGGACGTGCGTACCACCGGCAACACCTCGGCCGCCTCGATCCCGCTCGCGATGGAGCGGCTCCTGGCGACCGGCGAGGCGAAGAGCGGCGACACCGCGCTCGTCATCGGCTTCGGGGCGGGTCTCGTGTACGCCGCGTCGGTCGTTACTCTCCCCTAGGCACTCCGTGCCGGATCATGCGTCCGGCACGGGCACCGCAGACACCTGCCGCTGACGCGGCGGGCGCCACACCCTCTGGATATCTACGAAGGAGCGCCTGACATGGCCGCCACTCAGGAAGAGATCGTCGCCGGTCTCGCGGAGATCGTGAACGAGATCGCCGGGATCCCCACCGAGGACGTCCAGCTGGACAAGTCCTTCACCGACGACCTGGACGTCGACTCGCTGTCCATGGTCGAGGTGGTCGTCGCCGCCGAGGAGCGCTTCGACGTCAAGATCCCGGACGACGACGTCAAGAACCTCAAGACCGTCGGTGACGCCGCCGACTACATCCTCAAGCACCAGGCCTGATCGACCGATCACCTGGGCAGACAGCCCGACGCCGGGCCCTGGGCCCGGTCGTGGGGCCGTTGCCCCGCCACCCGGCGGTGGCGCCGCTTAATCCTCGTATCCGTTGGAGAAAGAATTCCCGTGAGCTCGACCAATCGCACCGTGGTCGTCACCGGTATCGGCGCAACCACACCGCTGGGTGGCGACGCGGCCTCTACCTGGGAGGGCCTGATCGCCGGCAAGTCCGGTGTCCGTGCCCTGGAGCAGGACTGGGCCGCCGAGCAGGCGGTCCGCATCGCGGCGCAGATCGCCGTGGATCCGTCCGAGGTCATCCCCCGGCCGCAGGCCCGCCGTCTGGACCGCTCGGCGCAGTTCGCGCTGATCGCGGCCAAGGAGGCCTGGGCCGACGCCGGTTTCACCGACAAGGCGGGCGAGGACCCGGCCATCGATCCCGACCGGCTGGGCGCGGTCATCGCCTCCGGCATCGGCGGTGTCACGACCCTCCTCGATCAGTACGACGTGCTGAAGGAGAAGGGCGTCCGCCGTGTCTCCCCGCACACCGTGCCGATGCTGATGCCGAACGGCCCGTCCGCCAACGTGGGCCTCGCCGTGGGCGCCCGCGCGGGTGTGCACACCCCGGTCTCCGCCTGCGCGTCGGGCGCCGAGGCCATTGGCTACGCCATCGAGATGATCCGCACCGGCCGCGCCGACGTCGTCGTCGCCGGCGGTACGGAGGCCGCGATCCACCCGCTGCCGATCGCCGCGTTCGGCAACATGATGGCGATGTCCAAGAACAACGACGACCCGCAGGGTGCCTCGCGTCCCTACGACACGGCCCGTGACGGCTTCGTGCTCGGAGAGGGCGCCGGTGTCCTGGTCCTGGAGTCGGCCGAGCACGCCGCCAAGCGCGGCGCCCGCGTCTACGCGGAAGCGGTCGGCCAGGGCATCTCCGCCGACAGCCACGACATCGTGCAGCCGGAGCCGGAGGGCCGCGGCATCTCCCACGCCCTGCAGAACCTGCTCGACAACACCGGTCTGGACCCGGCCGAGGTCGTGCACGTCAACGCGCACGCCACCTCCACGCCGGCCGGTGACGTGGCCGAGCTGAAGGCGCTGCGCAAGGTCTTCGGCGACGACACGGACCACATCGCGGTCTCGGCGACCAAGTCGATGACGGGTCATCTGCTTGGCGGTGCGGGCGGCGTGGAGTCGGTGGCGACCGTGCTCGCGCTGTACCACCGCGTCGCGCCGCCGACGATCAACGTCGAGAACCTCGACCCGGAGGCCGAGGCCAACGCCGACGTCGTCCGTGGCGAGGCCCGCAAACTGCCGGTCGAGGGCCGGATCGCCGCGCTGAACGACTCGTTCGGGTTCGGCGGGCACAACGTGGTGCTGGCGTTCCGCTCGGTCTGACGGCAGCCTCTGTGACACAGGAAGGGCCCCCACCGCTCGGTGGGGGCCCTTCAGCACTCTTGAGGCGCTGTCAGACGACCTGGTGCAGCCACCGCACCGGCGCGCCCTCGCCCGCGTACCGGAACGGTTCCAGCTCGTCGTCCCACGGCTTGCCCAGCAGCTTGGCGAGTTCGGCCTCCAGTTCCGTCTCGCCGCGCTGCGAGCGGACCAGGGCGGCGCGCAGCCGGTCCTCGGGGATCAGGATGTCGCCGTGGATGCCGGTGACCGCGTGGAAGATGCCGAGGTCGGGGGTGCAGCTGTAGCGCTCGCCCTCGGCGGTCGGACACGGTTCCGCGGTGACCTCGAAGCGCAGCAGCTGCCAGCCGCGCAGCGCGGAGGCGAGCTTGGAGGCGGTGCCGGCCTCGCCCTGCCAGGAGAACTCGGATCTCCAGGTGCCGGGTGCGGCGGGCTGCCGGATCCAGTCGAGGTTGACGCGCGTGCCCAGCACGCCCGCGACTGCCCACTCGACGTGCGGGCACAGTGCGCGTGGCGCGGAGTGCACGTACAGGACTCCACGTGTCGTCACCTGAACCTCCGGGCAGACCGCGACATCTTGTAACTTTACGGAACGGGGGTGGCGGGGCGGCCACGGGGCGAGGCTACCGTGCGGCGGCGCAAGGAGTGTGACGTACCGTCGGTCCCGCCGCCCCCAAACGCCCAGGTTTCACCCAAGGGGACGCGGGGCTGACCCAGCGTGTTCGAAGCGCTGCCGAACGACTGCCACACGGACCGACCAGCCGTGTACGACGAACAGGGGATCAGGGGATGCGGAAGCGAAAGCACCGAGCGCGGGCCGCCGTCGCGCTCGCGGCGGCGGCCGTCCTGGGGCTCGCCGGGTGCGACGCCTCCGGTGGCGACGAGGCGGCGCCGCGGGCCACCACCGCGACGTCCCGGCCGTCGCCGAGGCCGACCCCGGTCTGGGACCGCTTCCCCGATTCGATCGCCGCCGTCGGTGACTCCATCACACGCGGCTTCGACGCCTGCACGGTGCTGTCCGACTGCCCCGAGGTGTCATGGGCGACGGGCAGCGACGCCAAGGTCGACAGCCTCGCCGTACGGCTGCTCGGGGTGACCGGGGCCGCTGAGCGTAGCTGGAACTACGCGGTGACCGGGTCCCGGATGTCGGACCTGGCCGGGCAGATCGCGCAGGCCGCGCAGAAGAAGCCGGAGCTGGTGACGGTGATGGCCGGCGCCAACGACGCCTGCCGCTCCTCCGTCTCCGCGATGACCTCGGTCGCCGACTTCCGCTCCCAGTTCCAGGATGCGATGAACACCCTGCGCCAGTCGCTGCCCAGGACGCAGGTGTACGTGTCGAGCGTGCCGAACCTGAAGCGTCTGTGGTCGCAGGGCCGGACCAGCCCGCTCGGCAAGCAGGTGTGGAAGCTCGGCATCTGCCCGTCGATGCTGGGCGACGCGGACCGGCTCGATGCCGCGGCGACGGCGCGGCGTGCCGCCGTGCAGGCCCGGGTGGAGGCGTACAACCAGATCCTGAAGGAGGTGTGCGTCAAGGACCGGCGGTGCCGTACCGACGGCGACGCGGTCTTCGGGTTCCGCTTCGGCACCGAACAGCTGAGCCAATGGGACTGGTTCCACCCGAGCAGGAACGGGCAGGCGCGACTCGCCGAGATCGCCTACCGCGCCATCACGGCGAAGGACCCCGTGACCTAGGGTTTCCCACATGGGCGAACTGTTCGGCACGCTTCCCGACGGCGCACCGGTGTACCGCTGGACGCTGCAGCGGGGCGGGGTGCGGGTGCGCGTTCTGTCGTACGGCGGGATCGTGCAGTCGGCCGAGGTCCCGGACCGGGACGGCCGCCCGGCGGACGTGGTGCTGGGCTTCCCCGGCCTGGACGGCTATCTGCGCCATCCGGAGCCGTACCTGGGAGCGCTGGTCGGGCGGTACGCCAACCGCATCGCGGGCGCCCGCTTCCCGCTCGACGGCCGGATCTATGCGCTCGAACCGAACAACGGGCCGAACTCGCTGCACGGTGGCGCGCGGGGCTTCGACAAGCGGGTGTGGGACGTGGAGCCGGTCGAGCACGGCGTACGGCTGTCCCGGGTGAGCCCGCACGGCGAGGAGGGCTTCCCGGGCCGTCTCGATGTGTCGGTCACGTACACCCTCGACGCGGACGGCGCGCTCGGCATCGCGTACGAGGCGGTCACGGACGCGCCGACCGTGGTGAACCTGACGAACCACTCGTACTGGAACCTGGCCGGCGCGGGGAACGCGGGCGGGCACGAACTGCGGATCGCCGCCTCCCGGTTCACTCCGGTGGACGGCGACCTGATCCCGACCGGGGCGTTCGGCGAGGTGGACGGCACGCGCTTCGACTTCCGGGCGGAGCGGAAGGTCGGTTCCGGCTACGACCACAGCTACGTGCTCGACAAGGGCGTGACCGAGGCCCCGGTCGAGGTCGCGGTGCTGCGCGATCCGGCGTCCGGGCGGGTTCTGACCGTGGCGACGACCGAGCCCGGGATCCAGCTCTACACCGCGGACCACCTCGCCGACCCGTTCGCCCCGGGCGACGGGATCGCCCTGGAGACACAGCGCTTCCCGGACTCCCCGAACCGCCCGGAGTTCCCGAGCACCCAGCTGCGGCCGGGCGAGGTGTACCGCTCGGAGACGATCTACGGCTTCTCGGTGCGCTGACGGGGACGAGCCCCGGTCCGGTCGTCAGGTCCCGGACCGGG
The DNA here is from genome assembly GCF_001417775.1 of Streptomyces sp. TP-A0356. GTDB lineage: Bacteria > Actinomycetota > Actinomycetes > Streptomycetales > Streptomycetaceae > Streptomyces. The sequence goes on from NZ_BBZJ01000013.1 coordinate 245,591, forward strand.
GCTGTTCGAGGGGGGAACTCGTCCCGGCTCCGACGTTAATCGTCGCCGTGCCCCGGCGGCCCGCGATCGAGCGGCTCGCCTGGATCCCGTACGAACCCTTCACATACGACCACGCGCCCGTCTTCGCGTCCCGGATGCCGACGGCGCGGCGGCGCCTCCGGGGCCCTCCTGAGCCACGCACCATGGCCCGCGTCCCTTCCGTCACGCCATACTGCCGCCGTCCGGCACCACGCTCCCCACCGCGGCGGAAGGACCTGAACTCCCTTGAATTCCATACGCGTTCGCATAGGCATCCTGGGACTGACCCTGTTGGCGGGGCTCGCGGCCCCGCAGACCGCGACGGCGCGGTCGGCCCCCGTCGTGACCGTCGAGGAGCAGCGGCTCGACCGGGCCGTGCCACAGGAGATCCTGGAGCGCTCCGGATTCGACTCCGTGGCACCGCGGTTCGCCCGCGCGCTGGCGAGGACCGGCTCGTACGACCAGGCCCGGCGTGTCGTCGCCCGGGAGGGGTCCCGGCTGTGGCGACGGGCCGTCGACCGGGCCCAGGGACGGGGGCCTGCGGGCGGCGACCTCAGCCGGGACGACGACCGGCCGCTGTACTGGGCGCGCCTGGGGATGACCCGGCAGCTGCGGGCCTGGGAGCCGGAGTTCGGGCTGTCCGACGCCCAACGGGCGGGGCTGCTGTCCCAGCTGGAGGTGACCTCGCGCGGACAGGACGCCGTCCGCCGTCCCCGCGGCAACGGTGTGAAGCGGATCCTGGTCACCGGGTTCGACCCGTTCACACTGGACCGGGACATACGGATCTCCAACCCGTCGGGGGCCACGGCGCTCGCGCTCGACGGCACCACGATCGAGACGGCGGACGGTCCGGCGCGCATCGAGACCCTCGTCTTCCCGGTGCGCTGGCAGGACTTCGCCGACGGAACCGTCGAGCGCGCGCTGCGGCGACAGCTGCCGCGCGTGGACCTCTTCGCGACGGTGAGCCAGGGACGGGTCGGCCGCTTCGACATCGAGCGGACCAACGGGGCCTGGCGGGGCGGCTACCCCGACAACGACAACATCGGCCGGACCGGGACCATCCCGGTCGGCGACCCGGCCACGCAGCCGCAGTGGACCTCGACGACCCTCCCTCACCGGGCGATCGTGGCCGCGGACACCGGGCGCTTCCCCGTGTACGACCACACGGAGGTGACGGAGATCCCGGCGTCCGGCACCGATCCCGTGGTACGGCCGGACGGACCGACCCCGGGGTCGACGGCCCGGGCCGGGGGCGGCGGCAACTACCTCTCCAACGAGATCGCCTACCGGGCGACCCTGCTGCGGGACCGGCTCGGGCTGCGCGACACGCTGCCGGGAGGGCATGTGCACACGCCCGTCCTGCAGTTCGGGCCCGGGAACACCGATCCGGCGACCGGGGCGATCACCGACCCCCAGTTCGTACGGAACCGGCTGGACATCATCGCGCAGGTGCGGGCGATCGTGACGGTGGCGTTCGGGGCGCGGGCGACGGCCGTCAGGGGTGGCTGACCTGCTCGTGCTCCTCGTACGAGTCCTCGCCGGTCTCCTCCTCCAACAGGTCCCGGGCCAGCAGGGTGGCGCCCGCGACCGCGCCCGGCATCAGGAAGACGGCGACGAAGGGGACCAGGAAGGCCAGGCCGAGGGGCGTGCCGAAGCCCCAGACCAGCAGTTTGCGGGAGCGCAGCAGGGCGAGGCGCTCGCGGAGTTCGACGCCACGGCGCTGCAGGGCCACGGCCGTGAGTTCTTCGGTGAGGAAGAAGCCCGTGACGAAGAAGCCGAGCACCGGGACCACGGTCTGGCCGACGAACGGGAGGAAGCCGAGCGCGAAGAGGAGGACGCCCCAGAGCGTCGCACGGACCAGGACGCGCAGGCCCTCGCGGGCCGAGATCCACAGCTCGCGGTGGAGGGGCAACTGTGACCGGGGGGCCGTGCCGTCCGGGGAGACGTCGCGGTCCACGTCCTCCGAGAGGCTCTCGTAGAAGGGCTGGCCGACGAGGAGTGTGACGGCGGTGAAGGTGAGGACGGCGAGAAGGAGGGCGAGGGCGAAGAGGACGGCGGTCAGGAAGCCGCGGAAGAGGCCGGGCCAGGGGCTCGGCCAGGTGTCGGCGAAGGGGGTGGCCCAGGTGACGAGATCCGCGCCCCACAGGGCGAGGGCCATGAGCGCCGCGGCGTACAGGACGAGGGTGATCAACCCCGGGAGCAGCCCGAAGCGGTACTGCTTGCCGTGCCGGGCCACCCATCGCTGGCCCTTGAGCAGATGACCGAATCCCGCCCCGAGATCACGCATGGGGAAAACTTTACGGTGCCGCTGCGCCGCACCGTCACGCCGGTGTCACGGCCACCACGACCCCCTGGTCCGCCGCCGGGCTGACCGCCGCCGACACCCGTACCGCCGTCGCTCGCGCGAGGCGGCCCGCCCGGGACGCGGAGGCCAGGAGCAGGGGCTGGATCTGCTCCAGGGTCGCCACCAGGATCTCCTCGCCCGCCAGCAGCACCGGCCGGGCCGCCTGCGTCGTGGCCGCCGCCGCTTCCGTGAGGTCGGCCAGGGGCGGCAGGGCCGCCCGGGCCACCGTCGCTCCCGCTGCCGCCGCACGTTCCACAAGGCCCACCTGGAGCGGCATCAGGGGCGCCAGCGCCGCCGTCAACGCGTCGGCGATACGCCCGAGTTCGGGCGCCGAGTCCCGCAGCACCTCCGCCGCGGCCCGGATCAGCGGCGTCAGGGCGAGGAGCGTGCCCGCCACCAGCCCCGCCGCCGTGGGCAGCAACGGCGAGGTGGCCTCCACCAGCTCCCCCAGGACCGCCGCGACCTCCTCCACCGCCGGTTCCACCGCGTCGAGCACCGGCAGCAGACCGTCGCCGAGCGCGGCCAGCAGCGCCTGGGCGGGTTCGCTCACCGGGTGCACCGCCAGCGGTGCACCGGTCGTGCCGAGGCGGGTCAGCGTGTCGACGATCCGGTAGAACGCCTCCTGCGCCTGCGGTGACGCGCTCGCCTCCGCCAGGTCCGCCGTGGTCTGCCGCAGTACGCGCAGCGCCTCGGCGCCGGACCCGTCCCGCGGGTCGAGCGTGTTGACGGCGATCCTCGTGATGTTCCCTGCCGTGTCCAGGAGTTGGCCGGCGATCTCGGTGGTGCTGCGCGCCATGCGCACCATGTCGTCCCTGCTGGGGAGCGACGGTATCGGGGACATGGAGCCCTCCTCGCCTCGCACGAAGCGTCACAGGGCCTCGAACGGGCCGAGGCAGCCGCCTCCAGCATGCCCTCTCCGGCCCACGGTGGACGGGCCGTTCACCCATCCGTCACCGCGAGGCCATGTCGGCGACCGCCGCTCACGGCGACGCCGAAGGCCGCACCCCACGTCCAAGGATGCGGCCTCCGTCGTACGCAACGACGCACGTCAGGCGTGCGTCACGGTGATGTTCAGAGCTTGACGACCATCTTCCCCACGTTGTCGCCGCGCAGGACCCCGAAGAACGCCTCCAGGTTGTTCTCGATGCCCTCGACGACGGTCTCGCGGTACTTCAGCTCGCCGGAGCGGACCCAGGCGCCGACCTCCTCGACGAACTGCGGCTGCAGGTCGTAGTGGTCACCGACCAGGAAGCCCTCGATACGGCCACGGGTCTGGATGAGCCGGGCGAGGTTCCTGGGACCCGGGGCGGGCTCGGTGTTGTTGTAGATCGAGATCATGCCGCAGACGGCGATGCGGCCACGCTCGTTGAGGGAGCCGATGGCGGCCTCCAGGTGGTCGCCGCCGACGTTGTCGAAGTACACGTCGACGCCGTCCGGGGCGGCCTCGCGCAGCTGCTGGGCGACGGGGCCGTTCTTGTAGTTGAAGGCCGCGTCGAAGCCGTACTCCTCGACCAGGAGCTTGACCTTCTCGTCGGAGCCCGCGGAGCCGATCACCCGCGAGGCACCCTTCAGCTTGGCGATCTGCCCGACCTGGCTGCCGACGGCCCCCGCGGCGCCCGACACGAAGACGGAGTCGCCCTCCTTGAAGGCGGCGGTGCGCAGCAGACCGGCGTAGGCGGTGAGCCCGGTCATGCCCAGGACGCCCAGGTACGCGGACAGGGGCGCGGCGTCCGGGTCGACCTTGACGGCGTGCCTGGCGTCCACGACCGCGTACTCGCGCCAGCCGAGGAAGTGCAGGACGTGGTCGCCGGGCTCGATCCCCTCGGCGTTGGAGACGACGACCTCGCCGACGGCGCCGCCCTGCATCGGCTTGTTCAGCTCGAAGGGGGCGACGTACGACTTGGCGGCGCTCATCCGGCCGCGCATGTAGGGGTCGACGGAGACGTACTCGTTCCGCACGAGCACCTGGCCCTCACCCGGCTGCGGGACCTCCGCCTCGACGAGGGCGAAGTCCTCGGGCTTGGGCCAGCCCACCGGGCGGCTGAGCAGGTGCCACTCGCGGCTGACGGCGGGAAGAGTGGGGGTGTCGGTCATGGCGCCTTCCTCACGTGCTGCTGCGCAAATACTTCAGTACCTGAAACAACCATGCTCCTGAATATTTCAGGATGTCAAGTAAACGGGTAGTCTGGATCCCATGGCCACGCAGAACACGCCCCGCATGGACCCCCTGACCCTGGAGGTCGTAGAGCTCATCGGCACGGTCGTGGCCCGTTACCACGAGGAGTACGAGGAGGCCGCGGCCGAGCACACGCTGACCGGCGCGCAGGCACGGCTGCTGAGTCTGCTGTCACTGGAGCCGCTGCCCATGCGGCGGCTGGCGCAGAAGCTGAAGTGCGAGCCGTCCAACGTCACCGGGATCGTGGACCGGCTGGAGGCGCGGGGCCTGGTGGAACGCCGCCCGGACCCGGCGGACCGCCGGGTGAAGCTGGCGGCGGCGACGGAGGAGGGCCGCCGGGTGGCCCGCGGCCTGCGGGACTCCCTGAACTTCGCCCGCGAGCCCCTGGCGGGGCTGTCCGACGACGAACGGCTGTCCCTGCGGGATCTGCTGCGCCGGATGCTGGAGGCGTGACCCCGTCGGCGCCGCTCGCCACCCCGGGCTCCACCCGATCCCCCATCGGCCGGGACGGCCTTGCCGCCAAGCTCCCCCACTCTCGGCCGCGCTCATGCGGGGACCCCGTGACGGGCCGCCACCTCGCGGAGCGCTACGTGCACCACCACAGGAAGCGATTGCACGTTTTCGTCGGCGACGGGGCCGGGGGCCGGGCCGTGTGCGTCGGCGCGGGATTCGCGCTCGGTGCCGTGGTGGCCGTCTCCGTCGGGGCCGGTGCCGGGGGCGCGGGAGCCTCCGTCGCGGTCGCCGACTGCGTGGGCCCGGCCTTCTTCTTGCCGGGCTTCTTGTCCTTCGCGGACTTGGACGCCGACGGAGAGGCGGAGGCCGAGGCCGACACACGGGTCGCGCCGGTGACACCCCCGCTCCCGGCGCCACCGGTCGTCCCGGCCGTCGCCCCGGCGGAGGCCGACCCGTCCGCCGTCGCACCCCCGGCGCTCGCCGCCTTCGGCGCGGATCCCGGCGCCTCGATGCCCAGTTCGGCCAGACTCAGCGCACCCGCCGCCAGCAACAGCCCGGTCCCCGCGAACAGCACCCGCCGCCGGCGCCTGCGGTGCGCGGCCGCCTTGCGGTCGCGACGCGCGGCCCGCGTCCCGGGCCCGCCGTCACGGTCGGCGGACGCCCCGCGTCCGTTCGCGCGTCGCCGGCTCTGCGCCCGCCCCGGCCGTACGGGCTCGTCCGCGTACGACGACTCCTCCACATCGGGTGCGCCGGATGCGCCGGATGCGCCGGGACCCGGGGAGACCTCGGAATCCCCGAAGCCGTCATCGACGGTGCGCACGTCGCTCTGGTCGGCGTACGCGCGCGGTTCTTCGACCGGTGTGCCGCACCCCGGGCAGGCGAGGGCGCCGTTGAGGTGCCTTCGGCACGGGTGGCAGTAGTCCATGACGCGGGAAGACTAAGTTCCTGATCGGTCACGTTCCTAGGCACTGCTGTGAAGGTTGTGTGGGGAAGCGGCCGTTCCGGTGCGGCGAGTCGAGTGCTGCTCACCAAGGGTTCACCGCCACCCCCGAAACGGTGTCGAAACCTTTGCCGAAACCGTTGTGCGTTCGACCCATTGACACTCCCGCCGCGCCATCCTTACTGTCACGCCAGCATTTCGAACGTGTGACGAAATTTCGAACACATCGCCTGAGCCGACGAAGCACCGACGAAGCAGCAAGGGGCAACTGCCGTGCGCATCACCGGAATCAGCACACACGTGGTCGGGACGCCGTGGCGCAACCTGACGTACGTCCAGGTGCACACCGACGAGGGCATCACCGGAGTCGGCGAGACCCGGATGCTGGGCCACACCGACGCGCTGATCGGCTATCTGCGGGAGGCAGAGGCCAACCACATTCTCGGCAGCGATCCGTTCGCCGTGGAAGACCTCGTACGCCGGATGAAGTACGGCGACTACGGGCGCGCCGGAGAGATCGTCATGTCGGGGGTCGCGGTCGTCGAGATGGCCTGCTGGGACATCAAGGGCAAGGCCCTCGGCGTCCCCGTCTGGCAGCTCCTCGGCGGCAGGGTCACCGACAGGGTCAAGGCGTACGCCAACGGGTGGTACACCACCGAGCGGACCCCGGAGGCGTACCACAAGGCCGCCCAGGAGGTCATCGCCCGCGGCTACAAGGCCCTGAAGATCGACCCGTTCGGCACCGGTCACTTCGAGCTCGACCACGAGCAGACCCTGTACTCGGTCTCCCTCATCGAAGCCGTGCGCGACGCCATCGGGCCCGAGGCCGAGCTGATGCTGGAGATGCACGGCCGCTTCTCCCCCGCCACCGCCGTGCGCCTCGCGCGGGAGCTCGCGCCGTTCAAGCCGGCCTGGCTGGAGGAGCCGGTGCCGCCGGAGAACCTCAAGGCGCTGGAGAAGGTCGCCGCGAAGGTCGACCTCCCGGTCGCCACCGGCGAGCGCATCCACGACCGCATCGAGTTCCGTGAGCTCTTCGAGAGCCAGGCCGTGGACATCATCCAGCCGGACGTCGGCCACATCGGCGGCATCTGGGAGACCCGGAAGCTGGCCGCCACCGCCGAGACCCACTACATGCTGGTCGCGCCGCACAACGTGGGCGGGTCCGTCCTCACCGCCGCCTCCCTCCAGGTCGGTTTCACCTCCCCGAACTTCAAGATCCTGGAGCACTTCAACGACTTCGCGGACGCGGAGATCAAGAAGGTGGTCAAGGGCGCGCCGGAGGTCGTCGACGGCTACTTCCACCTCTCCGACGCGCCGGGCCTCGGCGTCGAGCTGGACACCGACGCGGCGGCCGAGTTCCCACAGCAGCAGGCCCGGTTCGACCTGTGGGCCGAGGGCTGGGAGCAGCGCAAGCCGAAAGGGACGAAGTGAGCACCCGGCGGCGCGGCCCGAAGGAGACGTGGTGAGCACGGCGGTCGTCATCGAGGCGCCGGGCGCGCACCGTCTGGTCCCCCGCGAAGCCGTGGCGCCGGGCCCCGGCGAGGCGCTCGTGCGGGTCCACGCCGTGGGCATCTGCGGCAGCGACCGCGAGGTCTACCAGGGCAACCGGCCCGAGGGCTATGTGCGCTACCCGCTCACCCCCGGCCACGAGTGGTCCGGCACGGTGCAGGCGGTGGGCGCCGGGGTCCCCGAGGCGCTCGTCGGCCGCAAGGCCGTCGGCGAGGGCTTCCGCAACTGCCAGGTCTGCGACCGCTGTCACGCGGGCGAGACGACCCTGTGCACCTCGGGGTACGAGGAGACGGGCTTCACCCAGCCGGGCGCGATGGCCACCACCCTCACGCTCCCGGCCCGGCTGCTGCACGTCCTGGCGGACGACGCCGACCTGACGGCGGCGGCCCTCCTGGAGCCCGCCGCCTGTGTCGCGGCGGCCGTGCTCAAGGGGAACGCGCGGCCCGGCGAGCGGGTCGCGGTCGTCGGCACCGGCACACTCGGCATGTTCGCCGTGCAGTTCCTGAAGGCCCTCTCCCCGGCCGAACTGCTGGTGGTCGGCACCCGCACCGACCGCGAGGCGCTGTCCCGGCGGTTCGGCGCCACCGGCTTCCGTACCAAGGACCAGGATCTGCCCGCCGACTTCGACGTCGTCATCGAGACCGCCGGGTCCGCGTCCGCCGCGCGCACCGCCGCCTCCCTGCTCAGGCGCGGCGGACGCCTCGTCCTCACCGGCATCCCGGCACCGGGCGCGGACGGCCTCGACCCCACCGATCTGGTCGTGCGGCAGCTGGAGGTGCACACCGTGTTCGGGGCGCCGCCGGACGCCTGGGCGCACACGGTGCGGGTCTTCGGCGCCGGGCTGCTCGATCCGCTGCCGCTGGTCACGCACGAGCTGCCACTCGCCGAGTTCCCGCAGGCCATCGAGCTGGTGGGGGCCGGGGATCCAAAGGTCGGAAAGGTTCTGCTGCGGCCGTGACACCCCCTCGAACCGTACGCCGGTACGGAGTTGCCTGACGAGCTCCGTGCCGGCGTACCACCAAGCCCTTCCACACCCTGAGCCGCGAACCTTGTCCGAAATACCGAACGTGAAGGACGCCTTGTGACCGACTCCGCTACGGCGGCCCGCAGGCCCGGTGAGCAGGCGCTCGCCGCGCTCGGCCTGGGCACGCCCGCCCTCTCCCCCGCCGACGCCTCGCCGCACACCTTCCCCGGAGGCGGCCGCTGGCGCACCGAGATCCCCTCGTGCGAGGGACCGGAGGCGCTGGCAGTGGTCCTCAAGGAGTCCTCCCGGCTCGACGTGCCGATCCATCGGATCAGCCAGGGCAGCGGCGTATGGATGCTGACCGACGCCGAGATCACCGAGATGGTCGAGGCCACCGCCGCGCGGGACATCGAGCTGTGCCTGTTCACCGGCCCGCGCGGCACCTGGGACATCGGCGGCTCCGTACGCTCCGACTCGCGCGGCGCCGGTCTCAGGGCGCGGGGCCACGACGCCGTCGCGGGCTGCGTCGAGGACGCCCTGCGGGCCACGGAACTGGGCGTCAAGTGCCTGCTGGTGGCCGACGAGGGTGTGCTGTGGACGCTGCACCGGGCGCGCGAGGCAGGCATCGTCCCGGCCGACACCACGCTCAAGGTGTCCGCACTGATCGGGCCCGTCAACCCGGCCTCGTACGCCGTCTACGAGCACCTGGGCGCCGACTCGCTCAATGTGCCCAGTGATCTGACGCTGGATCACCTCACCGAGATCCGGCGGGTCTCCGCCGCCCCCATGGACATGTACATCGAGGCCCCCGACGACCTCGGCGGGTACGTGCGGATGTACGAGGTCGCCGAGCTGATCCGGCGCGGCGCACCGCTGTATCTGAAGTTCGGCCTGTCCAAGGCACCCGGCATCTACCCCTACGGCGCGCACCTGCGGGACGTGACCCTGGACACCGCCCGGGAGCGGGTGCGGCGCGGCCGGCTCGCTCTCGACCTGCTCGCCCGGCACGGAGCGGACGGCGACATGGCGCCGCTCGGCTCCCGGCTGCCCGGCCCTCTCCACCGCTTCCCCACCGGCGCCTGAACCGCCGACCGCACCCTCTCAACGCCGAGAAGAACAAGGACTGATCACCATGCGCACTCGTAGAGCCGCTCTCGCCGCGACAGCCGCAACCGCCTCCCTCGCGCTCACCCTGACCGCCTGCGGTCAGAACAGCTCGGGCGGCAGCAAGGAGGACAAGGGCGCCGCCAAGGGCGGCACCATCGGCATCGCGATGCCGACCAAGTCCTCCGAGCGCTGGATCTCCGACGGCAAGAACGTGGTCAAGGACCTGGAGGCCAAGGGCTACAAGACCAAGCTGGTCTACGGCGAGGACAACCCGGACACCCAGGTCTCGCAGATCGAGAACCTGATCACCCAGGGCGTCAAGGGCCTGATCATCGCGGCCATCGACAACAAGTCCCTGAACAACGTGCTCCAGCAGGCCGCCGACGCCAACATCCCGGTCATCTCCTACGACCGGCTGATCCTCGGCACCAAGAACGTCGACTACTACGCCTCCTTCGACAACACGAAGGTCGGCGAGCTCCAGGCCAACTACATCGTCGACAAGCTCGGCCTGAAGAACGGCAAGGGGCCGTTCAACGTCGAGCTGTTCGCCGGCTCCAACGACGACAACAACACCAAGTACTTCTTCAACGGCGCGATGAGCGTCCTGAAGCCGTACATGGACAGCAAGAAGCTGGTCGTCAAGTCCGGCCAGACCGCGCTCAACCAGGTCACCACCCTGCGCTGGGACGGCGCCACCGCGCAGCGGCGCATGGACGACGTCCTCACGTCCGCGTACAAGAGCGCCAAGGTCGACGCGGTCCTGTCGCCGTACGACGGCATCTCCATCGGCGTGCTGTCCTCGCTGAAGTCGGACGGTTACGGCTCCGGCAGCAAGCCGCTGCCGGTCATCACCGGCCAGGACGCCGAGCTCGCCTCGGTGAAGTCGATCATCGCCGGTCAGCAGACGCAGACCGTCTACAAGGACCTCCGCAAGCTCGCCGAGGTCGCCGCGACCATGATCGACGACGTGCTCAACAAGAAGACGCCGCAGGTCAACGACACCAAGACCTACGACAACGGCACGAAGGTCGTCCCCGCCTACCTGCTGCAGCCGGTGAGCGTCGACAAGTCCAACTACGAGGACGTGCTGGTCAAGGGCGGCTACTACACCGACGCCCAGCTCAAGTAACCGCCGCATCCCACCGACCGCAACCGACTGGAAGGCACGACCATGGCGGGACCCGTCCTGGAAATGCGCTCGATCGTCAAGACCTTTCCCGGTGTCAAAGCGCTGTCGGACGTCACGCTGACGGTTCGCCAGGGCGAGGTCCACGCCATCTGCGGGGAGAACGGCGCCGGGAAGTCCACCTTGATGAAGGTGCTCTCCGGCGTCCATCCGCACGGCACCTACGAGGGTGAGATCCTCTTCGACGGAGAGGTCTGCCACTTCAAGGACATCCGGGCGAGCGAGCACCACGGCATCGTCATCATCCACCAGGAGCTGGCGCTGGTGCCGTACCTCTCCATCGCGGAGAACATCTTCCTCGGCAACGAGCACGCCACGCGCGGCTTCATCAACTGGAACGACACCCTCAGGCACGCCACCGAGCTGCTCGGCCGCGTCGGCCTGGACGAGCACCCGGAGACCCGGGTCGCCGACATCGGCGTGGGCAAGCAGCAGCTCGTGGAGATCGCGAAGGCGCTGTCGAAGTCGGTGAAGCTGCTCATCCTCGACGAGCCGACGGCGGCCCTGAACGACGAGGACAGCGGCAAACTCCTCGATCTCATCCTGGAGCTGAAGAACCAGGGCATCACCTCGATCATCATCTCCCACAAGCTGAACGAGATCCGCCGGGTCGCCGACTCGGTGACGATCCTGCGCGACGGGCGCACCATCGAGACGCTCGACGTGAAGGCGCCGGAGACGACCGAGGAGCGGATCATCGCCGGCATGGTCGGCCGTGACCTCGACCACCGCTTCCCCGAGCGCACCCCGCACGAGGCCGAGGCGGACGCGGCTCCGGCGCTGGAGATCCGCAACTGGACCGTGCACCACCCGATCGACCAGCAGCGCAAGGTCGTCGACGACGTCTCGATCCAGGTCCGGCGCGGGGAGATCGTCGGTATCGCGGGGCTGATGGGCGCCGGCCGCACCGAGCTGGCGATGAGTGTCTTCGGGCGCACCTACGGCCGCTACGCGGGCGGCACGGTACTGAAGGACGGCAGGGAGATCCGTACGAAGACCGTCGCGGAGGCGGTCGAACACGGCATCGCGTACGTCACGGAGGACCGCAAGCACTACGGCCTCAACCTCATCGACACCATCAACCGCAACATCTCGCTGACCGCCCTGAAGAAGGTCGCGAGGCGGGGCGTGGTCGACGAGCACGAGGAGCGGCAGGTCGCCGAGGGCTATCGGAAGTCGATGAACATCAAGGCGCCGACCGTCTTCGAGCCGGTGGGCAAGCTGTCGGGCGGCAACCAGCAGAAGGTCGTCCTCAGCAAGTGGATCTTCGCGGGTCCGGACGTGCTGATCCTCGACGAGCCGACCCGCGGTATCGACGTGGGCGCCAAGTACGAGATCTACACGGTCATCGACCAGCTGGCCGCGCAGGGCAAGGCGGTCGTCTTCATCTCCTCCGAGCTGCCCGAGCTGCTCGGCATGTGCGACCGCATCTACACCATGGCCGCGGGGCGGCTGACCGGCGAGGTTCCGCGGGCCGAGGCCACGCAGGAAGTGCTGATGCGCCGGATGACGAAGGACACACAGGACAAAGAGGTAACCCGATGAGCACGGATGTGACCGCCAGGACCCCGGCCCCCGCGCCGCCGGGCGGAAGCGGGTCGGCCGCGGGCGAGGGCCTGCTCCGGCTGATGGTGAACGGCCTGCGCCGCAACATGCGGCAGTACGGCATGCTGATCGCGCTCGGCCTGATCGTGATCCTCTTCGAGGTGTGGACCGGCGGGGACCTGCTGCTGCCGCGCAACGTCTCCAACCTGGTGCTGCAGAACAGCTACATCCTGATCCTCGCGATCGGCATGATGCTGGTGATCATCGCGGGCCACATCGACCTGTCGGTCGGCTCGCTGACGGCGTTCGTGGGCGCCTTCGCGGCCGTGCTGACGGTCAGCCACCACGTGGCGTGGCCCATCGCCCTGGTGGTGTGCCTGCTGGTGGGCGCTGTGGCGGGCTCGGTGCAGGGGTTCCTGATCGCGTATCTCGGCATACCGTCGTTCATCGTCACCCTCGCCGGGATGCTGCTCTTCCGCGGACTGACGGAGATCCTGCTCAAGGGGCAGACCCTCGGCCCGTTCCCGGACGGGCTGCAGAAGATGGGCAACGGCTTCCTGCCCGAGGTCGGCCCGACCACCAACTACCACAACCTCACGCTGCTCCTCGGCCTCGTGCTGATCGCCGCAGTGGTGTGGCAGGAGGTACGGGACCGGCGCCGGCAGCAGGAGTTCGCGCTCACGGTGCTGCCCGGGCGGCTGTTCGCGCTGAAGCTCGTCGCCCTGGTCTGCGCGATCATCGTCCTCACCATGCTGCTCGCCAGCTACAAGGGCGCGCCGATCGTCCTCATCATCCTCGGCGCTCTGGTGGTCGGCTACGGCTACGTCATGCGCAACGCCGTCTTCGGCCGCCACATCTACGCGATCGGCGGCAATCTGCCCGCGGCCAAGCTGTCCGGCGTCAAGGACAAGAGGGTCACCTTCCAGGTCTTCCTGAACATGGGCGTGCTCGCGGCCCTGGCGGGTCTGGTGGTCGCCGCCCGCCTGAACGCGGCCTCGCCGAAGGCGGGCGTGAACTTCGAACTCGAGGCGATCGCCTCGTCGTTCATCGGTGGCGCGTCCATGAGCGGCGGTGTCGGCACCATCCTCGGCGCCATCATCGGCGGTCTCGTCCTCGGCGTGCTGAACAACGGCATGAACCTCCTCAGCGTCGGCACCGACTGGCAGCAGGTCATCAAGGGCCTGGCCCTGCTGGTGGCGGTCGGCTTCGACGTGTGGAACAAGCGCAAGTCCGGTTCGTGAGTCAGCTCGGGCCCCGCCACGAAGGCGGGGCCCGACCTTCATCACCGAAGAACCCGAAGAACCCGAAGAAGGGGAGAGCCGCAGATGGATATGAGCAGACGCACGGTCATCGCGGGGGCAGCGGCCGCGGGCCTCGCCGCCGCCACCGTCGGCACCGCCGGCCCGGCCCAGGCCGCGGACGGCACCTCGGGCAGCGCTGCGGGGAGCAGGAGGCCCGTGAAGGAACTCTTCGGCAAGCTCGCCGACGGCACCAGGGTCCACCGCTGGTCCCTGGAGAACGGCGGCACCCGCCTGAAGGTCCTCTCCTACGGCGGAATCGTCCAGTCCCTGGAGATCCCCGACCGGCACGGCCGCCACCGGAACGTCTCGCTGGGCTTCGACAACCTCGACGCCTACGTCGCCAAGAGCCCGTACTTCGGCGCGCTCATCGGCCGCTACGGAAACCGCATCGCCAAGGGGCGGTTCACCCTCGACGGCAAGAGCCACCAGCTCTCCGTCAACGACGGCGTGAACAGCCTGCACGGCGGTGCGAAGGGCTTCGACAAGCACGTGTGGGACGTCGAGCCCTTCACCCAGGGCTCCGAGGTCGGCCTGCACCTGCACTACACGAGCGTCGACGGAGAGATGGGCTACCCGGGCACGCTCACGGCGAAGGTGACCTACACCCTCACCCGCCACGGAGACTGGCGCATCGACTACGAGGCCGGCACCGACAAGGCCACCGTCGTCAACCTCACCAGCCACGTCTACTGGAACCTCACCGGCGAGGGCAGCGGCACGATCGAGGACCACGAGCTCACGATCGCCGCCTCCCGGTACACGCCCACCGACTCGGGCCTGATCCCCACCGGTGAGCTGGCGAAGGTCGCCGGCACGCCCTTCGACTTCCGTCACGCCAAGGCGATCGGCCGGGACATCCGGGCGGGCCACCCGCAGCAGGTGCAGGCCAAGGGCTACGACCACAACTGGGCCCTCGACAAGGGCATCACCCGCAGGCCGGAGCACGTCGCGACCTTGCACGACCCGTCCTCCGGCCGCACCCTGAAGATCGCCACCGACCAGCCGGGGCTGCAGTTCTACTCGGGCAACTTCCTCGACGGCACCCTGACCGGCACCGGCGGCCACACCTACCGCCAGGGCGACGCCCTCTGCCTGGAGACCCAGCACTTCCCGGACTCGCCCAACCACGCGAACTTCCCGTCGACCGTGCTGCGGCCCGGACAGACCTACCGGACGACGACGATCCACTCGTTCAGCGCCTGAGGCACCGCCGGAGCGGCGGGCTCCGGAAGTCACAAAGCCTTCACACCAGTTGAACAACGCCACCTCCGTATCCGTATGAGTGGGTGGCCCGTGTTCCCCCGCACGGGCCGCCCGCAGACGGAGGTTCCCTTGGCAGACAACGTCACCTCGCTCTTCCGCAGCACGGCAGCGCACAGCCCTTCGATGGCCGCGCTGACACGTGAGAGCGACGGCGTCGGCCCGGTGGACTTCTGCATCCCCTGCAACCCGTACTTCCCCACGCCCGCCATGTTCGACGCGATGGCGGGCCGGCTGCGCGAGATCGTCACCTACTACCCGAGCAGCGCCGAGACGATCACGGCCGAGCTGTGCAACCTGCTCCAGCTGCCGCCGCAGTGCGTGGCCATGGGCAACGGCTCGACCGAGCTGATCACCTGGATCGACCACCTGCTGGTCCGCGAGTCCCTCGCCGTCCCCGTCCCCACCTTCGGCCGCTGGACCGACCAGCCCATGGAGACCGGCAAGCGTGTCGACATGTTCCCGCTCCAGGAGTCCAGCGGGTTCGCCCTGGACCTGGCCCAGTACGCCGAGTTCATCCGCAAGCGCGGCACCCGTGTCGCAGTCGTCTGCAACCCGAACAACCCCGACGGCGGATTCGTGCACCGGCAGACGCTCGTGCAGTTCATGGACGCGATGGCCGATCTCGATCTCGTGGTGATCGACGAGTCATTCCTGGAATTCGCCGACGCGGAGAACGAGCCCAGTGTCGTGCAGGACGCGGTGATGCGGCCCAACGTCATCGTGCTGCGCAGCCTCGGCAAGAACTTCGGCCTGCACGGAATACGCTTCGGCTATCTGGTCGCGAATCCCGCGCTCGCGGGCAGGGTCCGCTCGATGCTGCCGAAGTGGAACCTCAACTCCTTCGCCGAGCACGTGGTGTTCATGCTGAAGGAGCACGGTGCCGAGTACATGGAGAGCCTGTACCAGATCCGCCGGGACCGTCTGGACATGGCCCGCCAGCTCTCCCAGCTGCCCGGCCTGACGGTCTATCCGTCCCAGGGCAACTTCCTCTTCGTGCGCCTCCCCCTGGGCGCCGAGGGCACCGTGGTCCGGGACCGGCTGCTCACCGAGCACCGGATCCTGGTCCGCGAGTGCGGCAACAAGATCGGTTCATCCAGCCGCTTCCTGAGACTCGTGGTGCGCCCCCAGGTGGACGTGCGTCGCCTGGTGTCCGCCCTGGAGCAGGTGCTCTACGGGACCAGGAGGGGAGCCGCCGTATCCGAGCTGGGCACCGGGACCAGCTACAGCTCGGGTACGGCGGCAGTGGACCGGCTCGTCAGCGAGACCAACGGGGCGGGCATGCGGGAGCTGGCCTCCCAGGCCGCGGCGATGCCGCTGGCCCCGGGCTCGGCCCCGGCGCCCGCGCCGGCTCCCGCCCCGGCGACGCCGTTCCCCGCCCCCATGCCGCCCCCGGCGCCCGCTCCGATGCCGGCCCCGGCCCCCGCCCCGATGCCGGCACCGGCGGCGGCCGCCACGCCCGTGGCTCCCCCGTTCCCCGCGATGCCGCCGGGCATCGCCCCGGCGCCCGCCGCCGGGCTGCAGCCGGTCCCGCAGACGGGCATGCCCGGACTGGCGGCAGCCGCGCAGAACCGCCGCGGGACGCCCGCCGCGGGCGGCCTCACGGCGGCCCAGGTCCGCGGCCGCACCCAGCCGGACCCGGTCCCCGAACCCACGGGCTGGCCGGCGGCGGGCGCCATGTACAACCAGGTCGGCTGAGCGGAACCGGCCCACACGGGCCGGTCGCCCTGTTATGTCTGATTTGCTCGGGAAAATCCGAAAACCTCGCTAAGTCGCTATTCCCGCCATTGGGCCTCTTTTCCCGAAGTGCGTGACGCAATTCACTTACGAAGCGCCTTAGTGCTTTAAACGGTCCTTAACTTCCAGTTTTCCCGCGACCGACCCTCGGTCGGCCTCCGGAGAAAAACTAGCCCGCATAGTAAGAACGGTAATTGTCGCGTTATTCCCGGCGGCTAAGAATGTCCCCGCCGCAGGGCACCGCAATCGAAATGCGGTGCTGTTTGTCGAGGGAACCGGCAACTGCGGGCGATGAATTTCCCGGAAAAGGACCGCACCATGCCCCTTCACGCCGCCAAACGCTCCTCCCGGGCGCGCCGCTTCTACGCCGGTGGCGCCGTCACCGTCGGCACGTTCGCCCTGGCCTGCACGGTCGCGCTGGGCACGGCCCAGGCCGCCAGCGCCGCTCCGGCCGTCACCGCCACCAAGGCCCAGTCCGCCGGTACGGCCACCTACACCGTCCAGCCCGGCGACCACCTCGCCTCGATCGCCCGCACCCTCCACGTGCCCGGCGGCTGGCAGGCCATCGCGTCGGCCAACCACCTCTCCAGCCCCTACACGCTCCAGCCGGGTCAGGTCCTGACCCTGCCCGCCGGGTCGTCCCCGGCCGCCGCCTCGCCCGCGCCCGCCGCGGCGTCGGCGCCCGCCGCCTCGCCCGCGCCCGCCGCGCCGCCCGCCGGCGGCCAGACCTACGCCAACAACCTGGACGGCTGGATCAGACAGTCGCTGGCGATCATGGCGCAGAACGGCATCCCGGGCAGCTACAGCGGCATCCACCGCAACATCATGCGTGAGTCCTCGGGCAACCCGAACGCCATCAACAACTGGGACTCCAACGCCGCCGCCGGCCACCCCTCCATCGGCCTGCTGCAGGTGATCCAGCCGACGTTCAACGCGTACCACGTGCCGGGCACCTCGTCGAACATCTACGACCCCGTCGCCAACATCACCGCCGCGTGCAACTACGCGTACCACCGCTACGGCTCGATCGACAACGTCAACAGCGCCTACTGACGGTCGCGCGACGGTCGATCTGCGGGAAGGACCCGCGTCCGGATGACGGGCGCGGGTCCTTCCGTTCACTCCGGCCGCCTTCGTCCGGGGGCCCGGGGGTCCACGGGCGCGCGAACATGTTCGTGGCGAACATTGTTCGTAACGAACATGTTCGCTACGGTGAGGGCATGACAGCGCACTCCCCAGCTCCCCGCAGCCGCCGCGAACGGCCCGCCAAGCCCGCCCTGACCCGGGACGGGATCGTGGACACGGCGGTCGGGCTGATGCGTACCGAAGGACTGGACCGGGTCACCATGCGACGCCTGGCGCAGGAGCTCGACACGGGTCCGGCCTCCCTGTACGTCTACGTCCGCAACACGGCGGAGCTGCACGCGGCCGTGCTCGACCGGCTGCTCGGCGAGGTCGACCTGTCCCCCGCCGACGCCTCCGGCGACTGGCGCGAACGGCTCATCCGGCTGCTGACGTCGTACGTCGAGGTGCTCTTCGAGCATCCCGCGCTGGCCCGGGCGGCCCTGGCGGCCCGTCCCTCCGGGGAGAACTACCTGGAGCTCGTGGAGGCGATCCTCGCGCTGCTCGCCGAGGGCGGGCTCACGCCCGAGCAGGCCTCCTGGGGCCTCGACCTGCTGCTGCAGTTCGCGACCGCGAGCGCGGCCGAGCATTCCACCCGGGGCGAGACTCCCGAGGCACAGGACGACTGGGACGCGTTGACCCGGGCCCTGCTGGACGCCTCACCGGACCGGCACCCACAGATCGCCGCGCTCGGCGCCGTCCTGCTGGCCGGAACCGGCGAGGCACGCCTGACCTGGGGCTTCCAGGTGCTGATCAGTGGCATCCAGGCGGCACCCGAGCCGCCCACCACCCCGCGTACTCCCTGAGGAGACCACCATGACCGCCACACCCCCCATGACCGCCTCCCCCGCCCACCACCCCATAGCCGTCGTCGGCGCCGGTCTCGGCGGACTCGTCGCGGCCCGTGTGCTGCACGTCCACGGCATCGAGGCGGCCGTCTACGAGCGCGACGCCTCACCCACCTCCCGGCACCAGGGCGGCATGCTCGACATCCACGAGGAGTCGGGACAGAGCGCGCTGCGGGCCGCCGGGCTCTTCGAGGAGTTCCGCGCGATCGTCCATCCGGGCGGCGAGGAGGTACGCGTCCTGGACCCGGACGGCACGGTCCGCCTCAAGGACGTCGAGGAGGGCGGCCGCCCCGAGGTCGACCGCAACGACCTGCGCCGCATCCTGCTGGACTCGCTGCCCGAGGGCACGGTCCGCTGGGGCGCGAAGGTGACCGGCGCGCGCTCCCTGGGCGACGGACGCCACGAGGTGACACTCGGGGACGGCACGGCGTTCAGCACGGACCTCCTGATCGGCGCGGACGGCGCCTGGTCGCGGATCCGCCCGCTGCTCTCCCCGGCCGTTCCCGCCTACAGCGGCATCTCCTTCGTCGAGACGGACCTGCACCGGGCGGCCGTGCGGCATCCCGCGACGGCCGAACTCCTCGGCGGCGGGATGGCGTTCGCGCTCGCCGACGGCGTGGGACTCCTCACCCACCTGGAGACGGACGGCTCGATCCACGCGTACGCGGCCGTCAAGGCACCCGAGGACTGGCTGTCGGGCGTCGACCTCACGGACACGGAAGGCGCGAAGAACACCCTGCTGACGCGGTTCGAGGGCTGGGACGCCCGTCTGCGCGCGCTGATCGCCGACGCGGACGGCGCACTCACCCCCCGCTTGATCCACGCCCTCCCGGTCGGTCACCGCTGGGACCGCACCCCGGGCGTGACCCTCCTCGGCGACGCGGCCCATCTGATGTCCCCCTTCGCGGGCGAGGGCGCCAACGCGGCCCTGCAGGACGGCGCGGAACTGGCGACGGCGCTCGCCGCCCACCCCGGCGCCCCCGAGACGGCCCTGGCAGCCTACGAAGAGGCGCTGTTCCCACGCGCCGAGGACGCCGCCACCCAGTCGGCCGAGAACCTGGACCTCCTCTTCGGTCCCGACGCCGTGCCGAACCTGGTCGCCATGATGAGCGGGGACCGCTCCTGACAGCGACCCGGGACCACGGGCTCTCCCAGGACGGGCCGGCCGGTAGCCGCCGTTGCCGCCGCGCCGGCTGTCGACGAGGCCGCGGCGACGGTCTCCGCCTTCCCCACCGAGTCCTCCCACCTGTAGCCGGAGACGAAGTTGCCGCCCGGGTAGCGGACCGTGGTGACGCCGGGTTCGCGGACCAGCTCCAGCACGTCCGTGCGCAGGGCCGCCTCGTCGGCCGAGGGATGGCCGGGTTCGAAGATGCCCGTGTAGACACAACGGCCGAGGTGCTCGACGAAGGATCCGAAGAGCCGGGGGTTGACCTCGCCGACGGT
Source organism: Streptomyces sp. TP-A0356 (assembly GCF_001417775.1). Lineage (GTDB taxonomy): Bacteria > Actinomycetota > Actinomycetes > Streptomycetales > Streptomycetaceae > Streptomyces. The sequence goes on from NZ_BBZJ01000013.1 coordinate 265,547, forward strand.
GAAGGCGGGGTCGAGGGTGAAGCGGGCACAGCGGGCCATGGGGTCCTCGCAGGGAGGAGTGGCGGGACGGCGGGCTGTGCACACAGGACGGCGGGGTCAGCCCGCGAACGCGGGCTGCGCCAGGCCCTTTCCGGCGCCGGGGACGACGAGCACCGAGCCGGCGAGCGGATGCGGCGCGTCCAGCCCCGTACGGGCCGTGGTGATGTACAGGTCGGCCAGGTCCGCGCCGCCGAACGCGCAGGCGGTGGGGCGGCGCACCGGCAGGTCGAGGACGCGGTCCAGGTCGCCGGACGGCGTGTAGCGGTGGACCGCGCCGCCGTCCCACAGGGCGACCCAGACGCAGCCGTCGGCGTCGACGGCGAGCCCGTCCGGGAAGCCGCGGCTGATGTGGGCCAGCGGGCGCCGGCCGACCGGGATCCCGTCGTCCCCGACGTCGAGGACGTCGACCCGCCGGGTCGGCGAGTCGATGTAGTACAGCAGCCGGCCGTCGGGGCTCCAGCCCGTGCCGTTGCTGACGGCGACGCCGTCCAGCACGGCGCGGACCGTGCCGTCCGGAGTGATCCGGGACAGGGTGCCGCCGCCCGGCGCCTCGTCGTAGCGCATGGTGCCCGCCCACAGCGACCCGTCCGGGGCCACGGCGGCGTCATTGGCGCGGCGGCCGGGGACCGGCTCGCGGTGCAGCCAGCGGAAGTCGCCGCCGCGTGGGCCGTACAGGCCCACGCCGTCGCGGAGGTTGACCACCAGGCCGCCGCCGGCGCGCGGCTTGGCGGCGCCCACGTGCTGCTCGGTCGCCATGACGGTGCGGCCTCCGGAGGCGGGGTCGTACGTGTGCACCCGGGAGCCCAGGATGTCGACCCAGATCAGCCGCCCGGCCTCGGCGTCCCACGTGGGCCCCTCGCCGAGCGTCGCCTGCGCCCGTACGGCGACCTCGTACCCCGTCATGCGGCGCTCCGGTGGCCGAGCCGCTCGGAGAGTTCGGCCGCGCCCTTCACGGCGAGCCGCTCCAGCTCGGCTCGGCGCTCGTCGCTCCAGCGGATCATCGGCACGGAGATGGAGAGCGCGGCGACGACCTGCCCGGTGCGGTCGCGCACCGGGGCGGCGACACAGCTGACGTCGGGGTTGGACTCGCGGCTCTCCACGGCGATGCCGCGGGAGCGGATCTCGGCCAGGGTCTCGCGCAGGGCCGCCGGGTCGGTGATGCTGTTGGGGGTCATCGCGACGAGCTCGGCGCCGTCCGGGATGCGGGAGGCCAGCTCCGGCTCGGGAAGGGACGCGAGCAGCATCTTGCCGACGGAGGTGCAGTGGGCGGGCAGCCTGCGGCCGGCCGCCGACACCATGCGCACCGCGTGCGTGGAGTCGACCTTGGCGATGTAGATGACGTCGGTGCCCTCCAGGATGGCCACATGGACCGTCTCGTCGCAGGTCTCGGCGACGGACCGGGCGACCTGCTGGCCCTCGGCGGCGAGATCCAGCTGTTCGGCGTAGCGGCTGCCGAGCTGGTACGGGCGCACGCCGAGCCGGTAGCGTCCCGGCTGCCCCGGCACCTGGACGATGTACGACCGTGCCGCGAGCGTGGTGACCAGCTCGTGCACGGTGGTGCGCGGCAGCTGGAGCCTGCGCACGATGTCGGGGGCGGAGAGTGTCCCGTCCCCGTCGAGGAAGAGCTCCAGGATGTCGAGAGCCCGGGTCACGGCAGGTACGAGGCGCCCCACGACCGGCCCCCTCTCTATGTTCGAAATCTCAACTGGCGATCGGCATGACGAACACAGGCTAGTCATAGTGGGCTTGGCCGGGCAATGGTCGTGCCAGGCGTGCGGTGCGGTCCGTCACCGGCGCCGGGTTGCGGGGTCTCTCAGCTCACCTCGCAGGCGCTGGGCGCGCAGCACCAGTTCCAGTTCGAAGCGGCGGTCCGGGTCGTCTATCTCGTCCCCCCACAGCTCCCGGATCTGGCGCAGACGGTAACGGACGGTCTGGGGGTGCACGCCCAGCCGGGCGGCCACCTCCGGGGCTCCGCCCCGGGTCTCCAGCCAGGCCAGCAGCGTTTCCGCGAGCCGGCGCGCATGGGTGGGCCCGCAGTGGGCCAGCGGCGCCAGACAGCGCAGCGCCAGGTCGTCGATCAGCTCCTCCGGCTGCAGCAGCACCAGCGCCTCCGTGTGCTCGGTGCAGTGCAGCACCTCCCCGCCGGGCAGCAGTCCCCGCTCCATCAGGCCTACGGCGGCCTCGGCCCAGCGCAGCGACTTCGCCGCGTCGGCCAGCGGCACCGGCGGCCCGATCGCCCCGGCCCATCCGCTCAGCGCCCTGTGCAGCAGTTCGGGCCGGCCCGCCGCGTCCGGCTCCGGTACGACCATGTGCGGCCGCTCGTACTCCATGTCGAGGAGCACGCCCTGCCCGACCGCCGGCGCCACGGCCTCCCGGGCCGGGCGCAGCAGCACTCCCACGGCGACCTTGCCGGGCAGCGGCCACCCCACCCGCGCCGCCCGCTCGGCGAGCGCGTCCGCGGGGTCGCCCCGGTGGTGCTCGGCCAGCAGCAGTTCCATCAGCCGCCGCTGCAGCCTCAGCCGCTCGCCCGCCCGCCGGGCCGCCGCCTCGGCGTAGCCGCGCACGGACTGGTCGACGAGGCCGTCCAGGTATTCGTATCCGGCGTCGACGAGCTCGTACATCGCCGGTGGCGGGATGTCCACCCGCTGTCCGATGTCCGCGAAGCGCCGCCAGGCGAGCCGGACGCCCAGCCGGTAGATCGCCTGCAGGGAGTCGAGGCTGCGGCCCTCCAGGCCCTCGCCCCGCCCGAACTCCTGGAAGACCTCGGGGTGCACCCGCGGGCCGCCCTCGGCCGACTCCAGGTGCTGGACGAAGACCTCGATGGCACGGCGGATCCCGACCAGCGCCATGGGTTCGCCGGAGTCGTCGAGCACCTCCGGCAGATGCGGGTACTCACGGCGTATCTCGCGCAGTATCTCCTCGGCGAGCGCCGGCGCCTCGGCCATCGCCAGCGCCGCGAACTCCCCCACCTGGGCGCGGGGCACGTCACGCCAGGCGGAGCGGGCCGTGACGGTCCCCGGGCGGGCGGTCACGGCTCAGCGCTCCTGGCCGGCGTTCTGGTACGTGATCAGCGGTGTGTCGGGCTGCTTCGGGGTCGCCTCCAGTGCCGCGACGATGCCGAGCGCGGCTCCCACGGCGAGCAGGGCCGCGGCCGTCATGGTGAGTACGGCGGCGAGAATTCTGGACATCGCGGGGTCAGCCTCTCTGTCGAGGTAGTCCCCACCCCGGCACCCCGCGCGGACGTGGTCGGGCGTCACGCGGTCCCTGCCTGCCGGCCCCCACCGGCAAGTGCCCAGTCTCGGCAACGCATTGACACTCCGTCAAGGGGGGCCTACGGTTCCCGGCCCAGACCGCACGCGCACCATCCCCCTCGGTGTCGGCCCACCCGCACCGCCCCGTGAGTCGAGCCGCCCACGCCACTGGAGTGCCCGGATGCGCCGTAGAGTCCCACCGTTCTCGCTGGTCCCGCTGGGTCTCGGCACCTTCCTGCTGGTGCTGGCCCCGCTGCTCGCCTGGTACGTGACACCGCGGGCCGCCGTCAATCCGATCGACATCGACACCACGGCCGTGTACACCGGCACCGGCAGCGTCTTCGCCACGGACAAGGTCCAGACCGTCTCCGGTCAGCGCATCACCGTGACCCAGCGGGTGCGCGGTGACGTCACCGACAGCGAGCGCAGCGGGAACGCCGTCTGGGACGTGACCACCACGGTGGACACCGACAAGTCGCTGCCGGCCGCCGACCCGCATGACGCGCTGGAGTTCGTGCCGGGCCGCTGGGTCACGAACCGCACCACGAACAAGCCGGTGCACTGCTGCCACGAGAAGCCCTACTTCGAGGGCGACGCGTATCTGAAGTTCCCCTTCGACGTGGGCCGACACGCCTACCAGTGGTGGGACAACTCCCTCGGCTCCACGGTCACGCTGCACTACGGCGGCACCCGCGGCATCCAGGGATACACGGGCTACCGCTTCACCGGCACGGTCGCCCCGGCCAGGGTCGGCACGCGGCTGGTGCCCGGCGCGCTCGTCGGGCGGCCCGGCAGCAGCCAGGTGCTGGCCGAGGAGTGGTACGCCAACCACGGCATCGAACTCGTCGTCGACCAGCGCACCGGGCGGGTGATCTACGCCCAGGTCGGTCCGCGCCGTACGCTGCGCGCGCCGGGCGCGAAGAAGGACGCGGTGGTCCTGCTCGACAGCCGGAAGATCGCCTTCACCACGGCCACGCAGAAGGACCAGGTCAGGCAGGCACGGCAGGAGAGCGGCCGGCTGCGGCTGGTGGGGGGGACCCTGCCGATCGGCGCCGCCGTGACCGGATTCATCCTCGCGGCGGCGGGCACCGTTCTGCTGGTACGAGGGCGGCCGGAGCCCGGAACTTCCGAATCGTCCCGGCACCGGACGCACGATGTGATGAGGCGTCAGCTCCAAAAGGCCCGGAAATTGTCACCCCCGTGAGTAGCCCCGGGCGGACCGCTGGGCGAAAACTGTCCAACCCCACCCGAGCACAGCCTGCCCACACCGGCGTGACAGCAAGAGCTCAGACCCCCCACGCGAGACCGCACCGCGAGCACCGAACGGATCACCCGCCCCACCCCGACCCCCGCACCATCCGTACCGACCGACCGCGCACCGCGGGCCCCGGCCGCCTCCCGCACCGGCCGGGGGCCGCGCACCGCACGCACCGGCCGGACGGCCGATCCGCATCGCGCCCTCCCCCCCACGCTGAGTTCCGCACCCCGAGACGAGTTGGAGCACCCATGCCCCAGCACGTACCGTCCTCGCTGCGCGCCGCCCTCCCGCGTGCCGCGCAGCACCCCCAGGCGCTCCCCCCACAGCCGCGCCGCATCGTCTTCCTGGCCCGCCGTGACCTCGGCAACCCGGCGGCGGGCGGCTCCGAACTGCTGGTCGACCGCCTCGCCCACGGCCTCACCCGCCTCGGCCACCAGGTCACCCTGCTGTGCGGGGGCCCGGCCTCGTACCGCGACTACCGGGTCGTCTCCGCGGGCGGCGACCTGGGCCACTATCTGCGCGCCCGGCCCGCCTTCCAGCGTCAGATCGGCGACTGCGACCTGCTGGTCGAGGTGTGCAACGGCATGCCGTACCTCACCCCGCTGTGGCACGACGGCCCGACCCTGTGCCTGGTCAACCACGTCCACACGGACCTGTGGCGGATGCGGTTCGGCGGGCCGCTGGCGCCCGCCGCGCGGATCGGCCGAAGACTGGAGCACTGGGCCCTGTCCGGTGCGCAGCGCCACAACCTGGTGGTCGCCGTCTCCCCGTCGACCGCGCACGCGCTGGGCGCGATCGGCGTCGAACACGAGCGGATCCGGGTCGTGCACAACGGCGTCGAGGAGCCGGGGCCGCTCGCCGCGAAGGCCCCCGAGCCGCTGTTCGTGGCGATGGGACGGCTCGTCGAGTACAAGCGGATCGATCTGCTGCTGCGGCTGTGGGAGCGGGTCCGTCCGGTCACCGGCGGGCGCCTGGTGATCATCGGCGACGGCCCCGAACGGGAGCGGCTGGAACAACTCGCCGGTCCCGGCGTGCGGTTCGCGGGCCATGTCCCGGAGGCCGAGAAGCACCGGCTGCTGTGCGCCGCCTGGATCCTGCTGCACCCCTCCGCGGTCGAGGGCTGGGGCCTGGTGGTGACGGAGGCGGCCGTCCGCCAGACCCCGGCGATCGCCTTCGACGTGCCCGGCCTCAGGGACTCGGTCGTGGACGGTGAGACGGGGGTGCTGGCACGCGGGGAGTCGTCCTTCGCGGCCGCCTGGTGCACCCTCGCGCTGAGCAACGACCGCCGCCGGCTCATGGGCGAGGCGGCCCGCGGGCACGGGGCACGCTACCGCTGGGACCGTACGGTCCGCCGTTTCCAGGCGGTGGCGGCGGAGGCGGTCAGGGGCCTCGCGCCGTGAAGGACCCCTCCATACGCCGCTCACTCACCCTCTTCCGTGCCTTCCGGCACGAGCAGGACGACCCCGTCGGCTGCTACTCGCTCCTCGCCCGCGACGCCGCCGACCAGGTGGAGGCGTACGACGGCCCGGTACGCGAGCGCACGGTCGTGGACGTCGGCGGCGGTGGCGGGTACTTCACCGAGGAGTTCCAGCGGCGCGGCGCGCACGCGTACCTCTTCGAACCGGACGTGCGGGAGCTGGGCCCGAAGCCGCCCCCCGGAGCGGTCGTCGCCGACGGCTATCTGCTGCCCCTGGCGGATGGCACCGCCGATGTCACCTTCTCCTCCAACGTGCTGGAGCACGTGGCCGATCCGGGGACCTTCCTCAGCGAGCTGGTTCGGGTGACCAGGCCCGGCGGACTGATCTACGTGTCGTTCACCAACTGGCTCTCCCCCTGGGGCGGTCACGAGTGGGCGCCCTGGCACTACCTGGGCGCCGAGCGGGCCCGGGCCCGCTACCTCCGCCGCACGGGGAAGCCCGCCAAGCACATCCTCGGCGAGAACCTCTTCGCCGTGCACGTCGGCCCCACCCTGCGGCAGGTGCGCGCCCGCGACGACGTCACGGTCGTCTCGGCCCGCTCCCGCTACTGGCCGTTCCTCGCGTCCGCCGTCGCCAAGGCGCCGGGGCTGCGCGAGTTCGCCACCTGGAACCTCCTTCTCATCCTCCGGCGGTGTCCCCCATGACCACGGTCCAGGCCCCTCCCCCGGCAGCCGTCCGCACCACCGCGGCGACCTCGGGCCCGCCGGAGGGCCCGCGCTCGCGGCGCTGGCTGCTGGGGTTCTGGGCCGTGGTGTCGGTGCTGTTCCTGGCCGTGCATCCAGGGCGCCAGACCTTCGACACCAAGCTCGGCGTCACCGTCGACCCCGGGCAGTTCCTGTCCGGCCTCGGCCAGTTGTGGCACGACCGGGGCGGCTTCGGTGGCCTCCAGGACCAGTACGCCGGCTACCTCTGGCCGATGCTGCCGTACTACGGGTCGGCCCGGCTGATCCAGCTGCCGGTGTGGCTCGCGGAGCGGCTGTGGATGTCGCTGATCGTGTCGGTCGCCTTCTGGGGCGCGCTCAGGCTGGCCGAGCGGCTGCGCGTCGGAACCCCCGCGTCCCGGCTGCTCGGCGCGGTGGCGTACGCGCTGTGGCCGGTGTTCACGATCGTCGTCGGCTCGACGTCGGCCGCCGCGCTGCCGGGCGCCTTCCTGCCCTGGGTGCTGCTGCCACTGACGGACGAGCGGTACGGCGCCCGTGTCGCCGCCTTCCGCTCGGCGCTGGTCGTGCCGTTCATGGGCGGGGTCAACGCGGCCTCGACCCTGGCGTCCCTGCTCCCGGCCGGCCTGTATCTGCTGTCCCGCCCGCGCGGACCACGGCAGCGCAAGCTGATCGGCTGGTGGGTGCTCGGCGTGGTCCTGGCGACCGCCTGGTGGGTGATCCCGCTGCTGCTGCTCGGCGTCTACGGGGAGAACTTCCTTCCGTACGTGGAGAACGCGCAGACCACGACGGCGACCATGTCGGCGACCGAGTCGCTGCGCGGCGCCGGGAACTGGGTGGCCTACCTCCACTTCGGCCAGGCCTGGCTGCCCGCGGGCTGGACCGTGGTGTCCTCGGTGGTCGTCGTCGTGTGCTCGGCGCTCGGGGCGGGGCTGGGCCTCGCGGGTCTCGCGAGACGGGACATGCCGGAGCGGCGCTGGCTGGTGCTGACCGTGCTGGTCGTCGCGACCGTCACGCTGGCCGGATACGGCGGCGCGTTCGGCGCGCCCTTCCACGGCACCGTGCAGGGGTGGCTGGACGGCCCGCTGTCCCCCTTCCGCAACATCTACAAGTTCCAGACGGGATCGGCGCTCGCGCTGGTCCTGGGTCTCGCGCATGTCGTGGGCGTCGCCGCCGAGCCCCGCGGCGCCCGCCCGCTCCGCGGCCGCCGCTTCGCCCCGCTCATCGCGGCGGTCCTGGTCCTGCCCGGGCTCGCCTGGCCGTACCTGAACGGCTCGATCCTCCAGCCTGGTTCCTTCCAGCGGCTCCCGGCGTACTGGCGGACCACCGCCGACTGGCTGGGGAAGTACTCCCCCGACTCCCGTGCCCTCGTCGTGCCGGCGACCGCGCACGGCCTCTACACCTGGGGCTCCCCCGTCGACGAGCCCCTCGACGTGCTCGCCGGCTCCCGCTGGGCCGAGCGTGACTACGTACCCTTCGGCACCGCGGGCAACCGGCGAGCGATGGACGCGGTCGAGCAGGCGCTGACGACCGGCGGCGAGGTCCCGGGGCTCGCCGACTACCTCGGCCGGGCCGGGCTGTACTACGTCGTCGTCCGCAACGACCTCGACCCCGGCCAGATCGGGTACGTACCGACCACCACCGTGAAGCGCACGCTGGAGCAGTCCGGGTACCAGCGCGTGACCGGCTTCGGACCGGTCATGACCGGCGGCCGGATCGCGCACGGCACCCCCCTGCAGATCGAGGGCCTCTATCCGCGCCTCCGGGCCGTGGAGATCTACGAGCCGGTGAGCAAGGACGTACCGCGGCCGGGGCAGGCCCGGCTGATGCCGGTCGCCGGCACCGCCGTCGTCTCCGGCGGCCCGGAGGCGTTGCTGCCGCTCGCCGCCGACCCGGCCGTACGCGGCCGGGCCGCCGTGCTCACCGGCGACCACCCCGGGCTCGGCACCTCCGGGGTGCAGATCGTGGGCGACGGACTGCGGCGCGCCGACACCCGATTCGGCCTGGTCGACGCCAACACCTCGTACACCTACACACGCGACGAGAGGAACGCCCCCGGCAGCGTCCAGGACGCGGGCAGACAGCCGCACCAGATCCTGCCGTTGACGGGACTTGAGCATCAGACGGTCGCGGAACTGCGCGGCGCCCGCTCGGTGACGGCGTCCTCCAGCGGCAACTGGCTCTTCCACCTGCCCCAGTACGACCCGGTGAACGCCTTCGACGGCAACCCGGACACGGCCTGGGCGGTGGGCGCACCGGGTTCGGCGGACGGGCAGTGGCTGCGGATCGTGTTCACGGGGTCCCTGGACATGCCGTCGTCCTTCACGGTGACACCGCTGCCGCAGGGAGGGGCGCGCTCGGCGGCCACCCGGGTCCGGGTGGAGACCGCGCAGGGCTCGGTCACCGGCCGGCTCCGGCCGAACGGCATGACACAGACGGTCAAGGCCCGCCCGGGCAGGACGACCTGGCTGAAGATCACGATCCTCGACTCGGTGGCGCGGAAGCCGGGACTGACGGGTGCGGGCTTCTCGGAGATCAAGATCCCCGGCGTCCAGGTGACCCGCCTTCTGCGGCTGCCGACCGATGCCGACCAGACCGAGGCGAGTGCCCAGATCGTCTCGCTGCACCGGGCCGCCGACCCCACCGGGCTCTCCCCGACGGGCACGGAGGCGGGCCTGCACCGGCTCTTCTCCACCGCGGCGGCGGGGACGTACGAGGTGAGGGCGAGCGCGGTGCCGGTCGCGGGCGAGGCGCTCGACAAGCTGCTGTACCAGGTGGCGCCCGACCAGCGCAGCCGCATCACCGCGACGGCGGACTCCACGGCGGACCTGGGCCCCGGCCTGTCGGCGCGCAACCTCACCGACGGTGACCTGACCACGGCGTGGATCGCCGGGGACCGGCCGACGATCCATCTCGGCTGGCCGGACAAGCAGCCGGTGGGCTCGATCGTGCTGGCTCCCGCGGGCGGTCTGTCGAGCCGCCCCACGAAGGTGGAGATCAGCTCCCCGGACGGCGCGACGGTCGCCGGGGTCGACGAGAACGGCTGGGTCCGCTTCGACCCGATCACCACCGACCATCTGGACATCACGATCGTGGAGACGGCACCGGTGACCGTCCACAACCCGGTCGCGGACGACGACCTGCAACTGCCGGTCGGCCTCACGGAGGCGTACATCCCGGCCCTGGAGCAGTACCGCACGCCCCAGCCGTCGGCCACCCGGACGTTCTCGCTGCCGTGCGGGCAGGGCCCGGCGCTGGCGGTCGACGGACAGCTGTACGCGACGAGCGCGAAGGGGACGGTACGGGACCTGGTCGAGCGGCGGAGGATCGACCTGACGCTGTGCCGACGGAACCGGGCGGACACCTCCCTGGACCTCGGCCCGGGCACCCACCGGGTGGAGGCGGGCGACGCCGGTCCGCTGACGGTGACGGACGTGACGCTGACCCGGGGCACGGTCACCGAGCCGGGGGCCGCCGGCCGTGAGCTGCGGATCGTCGACTGGCTGGGCGACCGTCGCGAGGTGACGGTCGGCTCGGGCGCGGCCTCGTACCTGACGACGTACGAGAACTACAACAAGGGCTGGGAAGCCACGCTGAACGGCAGGAAGCTCACTCCGGTACGGCTCGACGGCTGGCAGCAGGGCTGGCGGATCCCGGCCGGGGCGGGCGGCACGGTCAAGCTGTCGTACGCGCCCGCGACGACGTACCAGGCCGGGCTGATCGGCGGCGGGGCCGCGGTGGCGGTGCTCGCGTTCTTCGTGCTGTGGCGGCGCCGCTCCCCGAACCCGGACGGGCCCTCGCCGATGCCGCCGGGCGGCGGGATCTGGCTCGGCACGGTGGCACTGACGCTGGTCGGTGCCGTGATCGCGGGGCCGTTCGCGCTCCTGGTCCCGCTGCTGGCGCTGGTGGCCCGGAAGCGGCACACCCTGCTCGTGCCGATCGCGTTCCTCGCGCTCATGGGGGCGGGGATCGCGGCGGCTACGGGAGCGGGGGCGCCGACGGCTGCGAGCGAGGGCGCGTTCGGGCGGACGGCCCAACTCCTGGCGCTGATCGGTCTGTTCGCGGGGCTGGTGAGCGCAGAGGGGCCGACGGGACCGGTGCCCGGGGGCGCGTCGGACGGGGTCGGCGGGCCGCCCGCCGCCGCGGAGGCGCCGACGGAGCCACTGCCGCGACGACGGCCGGGATCGAGCCCCCTCGGCCTCGGCGAGAAGCCGCCCGAGGCTCCGGCGCCCGAACCGGCCTCGGACGAACCGGCCTCGGACGAACCGGCCTCGGGCGCCACGATCTCGGGCGCCACGATCTCGGCGCGCGGTCCCGGCCGCCCGGAGCCCGAACCACCGACGGCGCACCCGCCGTTCCGCCGGCCGAGGCTGCGGGCCACACCGCCGGAGGAGCACGGCGGGGAGAAGGACGCCCACCACACCGGGGGAGGCACGACCACATGACCACCGTGGAGCATCCGATACGCAGCCACCCGGAGCGGATCCCGTTCCCGGTGGTGGACGAGGTGTCCCGGCACTGCCTCCAGAAGGAGGAGCCGGAGACGGTCCACATCGAGGTCCACCTCCCCGGCCGCCTCCATCCGGCCCGTCTGCGCACGGCGTTCACCCAGGCCCTGCACCACCATCCCCGCATCCTGATGCGCCAGGCTCCGGGCCACTGGTACAGCCGCCGCTACGCATGGGAGCTGACCCCCGGCCCGGAGGTGGAGGTGGTGAGCTTCCCGGCCCCGGGCAAGGACGCCCTGCGGAACGCGCGGACGAGGTCACTGTCCCAGGCTCCGCCCCTGACCCTGTCCCCGCCGGTGCGCCTGGAGGTGGTGGCGGGTCCCGCGGTCGCGGGCGAGGGCACGGTCCTCGTCCTCACCGTCAACCACACGGCCCTGGACGGCCCGGCCTGCCTGCGCATCCTGGCCACCGCGGCGGAGCTGTACGGCGGCCGGGACAACTCCCCCGCCGCGCCCCCAGTACGCCCGCCCGAGAACGTCCAGGAGCCACAGGACACCCCCTCCACCTGGATCCCGCCCGCCCGGGTGGCCCGGGGAGCCCCCGAGCCCACCCCCGGCAACGGCCTCCTCGTCACCGAACTCCCCCTCCCCCGCCGCCCCAGGTCCGCCCCCTACACGGTGAACGACCAGCTGATGGTCGCCACCGCCCTGACCATCGCGCACTGGAACAGGGAGCAGGGCGCCCGCCCCCGCCCCCTGCGCATCACCATGCCCGTGGACGACCGCCCCCGCGACACCACCATGCCCATCGGCAACGGCACCCGTCTCGTCGAAGTCCCCTTCGCACCGGACGAGTTGACCCCGACCGACCTACCCGCCCTCCTTCGCCGCACCGCGCGGCGGACCCGCGCCCTCAAGTCCCTCCCCCGCCCCCAACTCGGCCACGGCGCGGCCCTCCTCACCGCCCCCGTCCTGCCCGTCGCCTGGCGCGCCGCCGTCACCCGCGCCCTCCGCCGCGCCGCCACCCCCTGGACCTCGACCACCCTGCTCAGCAACATCGGCCGCATCCCCTACCCCCTGGACTTCGGCCCCGAAGCCGGCCGCGCCCACGCCGTCTGGTTCTCGGCGCCCGCCCGGATGCCCCGCGGCCTCACCGTCACCACCGCCTCCACCGCCGGCCGCCTCCATCTCGCCCTGCGCTGGTCCCGCGCCCTGCTCGGCCACGGTGACGGCGCCCATCTGCGCGACCTCTTCGAGCACTACCTGCACACGACCGAGGAGGCCCCGTGACCACCACCGCCCCCACCCGCCGCGGACTGCGCGACTTCTACGAGGACCCCTCCGTCCCGGTCGCCTCCGGCACGCCCCGCAGCGTGCGCCAGGCCCGTGCGCTGGCCGCCGCCCTCGGCCCGGCCACCGGCGGGGTGAAGACCGTCCTCGACATCGGCTGCGGCGACGGCACCGCGGCCGCCACCGCGGCCCCCTTCCTCGCCGGGCACCGTATCGTCGGCGTCGACTGGTCCCAGGACGCCCTCAGACGGGCGCACACCCGGCTGCCGTACGCGGTCCGCGGGGAACTCACCGACGGCGGACTGCCGTTCCGGACGGGCGCCGCCGACGCCGTCCTGTTCAGCGAGGTCATCGAGCACCTCGTCGACCCGGACTCGGCCCTCGACGAGATCCGCCGCGTCCTGCGGCCCGGGGGCCACCTCATGCTCTCCACCCCGAACCTCGCCGCCTGGTACAACCGCGCCCTGCTGCTCGCGGGCGTCCAGCCCGTCTTCTCGGAGGTGAGCCTGCGTGCTATCCACGGCCGCCCGGGCAGGGAGGTCGTAGGACATCTGCGGCTGTGCACCGCCCGCGCGCTGCGGGAGTTGGTGGCCGCGTCGGGTTTCGAGGTCGTGGCGCTGAAGGGCGCGCCCTTCCACGGCGTACCGGGGCCGCTGCGCCCGCTGGACCGCCTGGCCTGCGCGCTGCCGTCGGCGGCCTCCATCCTGCTGCTGCACGCGCGGAGGACCTAGCCCATGTGGTGGGGAGTGACCGCGGCCCTGCTGGCGAACGTGCTGTACAGCTCCGGGTTCGTCCTGGAGAAGAAGGCGCTCGCGGCACTGCCCGAGGTGGACTTCCGCCGCCCGGCCCGGCTGCTGCGCCTGGTCCTGGGCAGCCCCCTGTGGATCGGCGGTTCGCTGGCGCTGGCCGCCGGGTTCGGGGCGCAGCTGGCCGTCTACCGCACGCTGCCCATCGCCGCCGCCCAGGGCATCTTCGTCTCCGGCCTGGTGCTGCTGGTGCTGCTGTCGGCGCGGCTGCTCGGGGAGGAGACGACCGGGCGGGAGAGATACGCGCTCGGTGCCATCCTGCTCGCGCTGCTGATGGTGGTGCTGTCGCTGCGGGAGGGCTCCGACACCGTGAGCCGCAGCGCCCCGTACCCGCTGATCCTCACGGTCTGCGTGCCGTCCCTGGCGATGGGCGTGTGGCTGTACGGGGCCGCCGAGCGCCGCGCCCGCCACCGGCACCGGATGCCGACGACCGGCGTCGAGTACGGCGTGGCGGTGGGGCTGCTGTACGGCGTCAGCTCGCTCGCCATCAAGGGCGTGTCCGGTTACCTGACCGCCGGCGGGCCCGGGAGCGCACTGGTCGGTGCGCTGCGCTCCCCCTATCCCTATCTGCTCCTGTTCACCGGCGGCTTCGGGCTCGTCATGTCGCAGGCGGCACTGCAGCGCTGCCGGGCCTCGCTGATCGTGCCGGTGTGCACCACGGTGACGTGTCTGTTCACGGCGGTGCTCGGCACGCTCTCCTTCGGCGAGGCGCTGCCGCACGAGCCGCTGCGGCTCGCCCTGCGCCTGGCGGGCACGGCCCTCGCGGTCACGGTCCTGCTGACGATGCCCAAGCACGACACCGCGCCGCCTCGACCTCCCGTCCGCGCCAAGGAGTTGACTGAGCCATGAACCCCGACGACCCGCTGCTGAAGATCCTGGCGTGCCCGCTGGACAAGGGCCCGCTGCGCCTGCTCCTGACCGAGGACGCCTCCGAGGCGCTCTACAACCCGCGGCTGCACCGCCGTTACCCGATCGTGGACGGGATCCCGCAGTTGCTGCCCACCTCGGGCGAGCAGGTGAGCGAGGACGAGCACGAGCGGCTGCTGAAGCGGATGGCGCCGTGACGACGACGGCCGCCCGCCTCGCCCGGCTGCTGCCCGTCCGTCTGGTCGCGGCGACCGCGCGGCTCGTGTACCCGCGCTTCGAGCCGGAGCTGGCCCGCCTCGCCGAGCTGTGCCCGCCGGGCTGCCGCACGGCGGTGGACGTCGGCGGCTGGTACGGCCCCTGGACGCGCCGCATGGCCAGACGGGCCTGCCGGGTGGTGACCGTCGAACCGGTCCCCCATCTGGCCCGGCTGCTGGCCGCCACGTCCCCGGCCAACGTGCGGGTGATCCCGGCGGCGGCCTCCGACCGCGGCGGCACGGTCCGACTGTGGCTGCCGCCGGGCGACGAGGGCGACCGGGGCGTGTCGTCCCTGGTCCGCCGGGACATCCACGCCCGTGCCGTGGAGGTGCCCTGTGTCACCCTCGACGGGCTGGGGCTGCGCGACGTCGGCTTCATCAAGATCGACGTGGACGGCGGCGAACTGGCCGTCCTGCGCGGGGCCAGGGGGATCCTGAGGCGCGACCGCCCCTTCCTCTTCGTCGAGCTGGAGTCCCGCATCCAGCCGATCGCCCCGGTCGTCGACTTCCTCACGGGCCTCGGCTACGCGGGCTGGGTCCTTCCGTCCCGCTCCTGGCTCCCGCTGAACCCGCGGCTCCTGGAGGCCCACCAGGCGAGGAGGTCGTACGTCGTCGCGCACGGGCTGCTGCGCCGGGTGCTGCCGCTGCGCGGCCCGCGGTACGTCAACTCGGTGCTGTTCCTGCCGGACGGGCGCCGCCCCGGTGCCGAGGCCGGTGTCGGTGGCGTACGCGAGGATGGACCGCATGCCGCCCGCGAAGCGCCCCACCGGCCCCTTCACGCCCCTTGACTTCCAGCTGGTCCTGCTGCGCCGCATGGCCGACCACAACCCGGAGCTCGTCGAGGACGCCCGCCGTGAGCTGGGCGTCTCCATCGCCGAGATGCGCGGGGCGAACCGCCGCTGGCAGGCCATGCTGCACTCCCCGCACGCCCGCTCCGCCGCCTCCCGGTACCGCTCGGTCCTGGGCGAGCCCGAGTCCCGGACGCCCCGCCGGATCGGCGACCTGGCCTGCGACGCCCTGCGGTGGCCGGTGCCGCTCTGGCCGGACCTGCGCTTCGAGGTCCTGGTGGCGCCGAACGGGGTGGTGTGGAACGAGTGGCTGGTGCGGGCGCCGGGCGCGCCCGCCCCCGAGCTGGAGACCCTGGAGGACCTCACCCCGTGGTCCTGCACGGTCGACGAGGTGGCCCGCGCCTTCGCCCCGGCCCGGCCGCTGGAGGGCACGGCCCCCACCCGCTGGGGCCTGGCCTTCACGGCCCCGGACACGTCGGGTGTACGCCACGAGTGCGCGGCGGAGTTCACATGGGGGCTGCTGCAGCGGGTGGGCGTCAGCGACACGAGCGGCGTCTCGTGACCGCGCGGCGGGGCTCGTCAGCGCTGCCGGGCGGCGGCCAGGATCGTCTTCACCACCCGTGGCACCGATCCCGGGTGCAGGCCGAGGAACAAGTTGGGTTCGACCAGTTCCAGCTCCATCACGCACGGCCGGCCGTCTTCGCCGTCCACGAGGTCGACGCGGGCGTAGAGCAGTTCCCCGGTGTGGGGTACGGCGGCCAGGGCCCGCTCGGCGACCGCGAGTTCGGCCGGGGTCGGGGTCCAGGCCTCCAGACGGGGGTGAGCCATCTTCTTCTCGTCGTACGGTGTGCCCGGCGCGAGGACGGCGCCCTTCCGGCTGGCGTGCAGGATCCGCCCGCCGAAGAACTGCAGCGCCCGCTCCCCGCTGACGTCTATGCCCCGCACATAGGGCTGCACCATCGCGGTGAACCCCTCCGCGTGCATCCGCGCGAGCTGCCGTACGGCGGTGGCGTGCTCCCCGGGCGTGTACCGGGCGGCGAACCGGGCGCCCGCGCCGGAGGTGGGCTTGACGACGTACTCCCGGTCCTCGGGCAGCTCGACGGTGTCACCGGGAGCGAGGTAGCGCGTGGGGACGACCGGGACGCCCGCGGCGGCCAGGTCCGCGAGGTAGCGCTTGTCGGTGTTCCAGCGCACGACGTCCGCCGGATTGACCAGCCGGGTGGCCCTGCCGCACCGCTCGGCCCAGGCGGTGAACTCCGCCGCGCGCCAGCTGTAGTCCCAGGTCGAGCGGATCACGGCCAGGTCGTACGCCGCCCAGTCGACGTCCTCGTCGTCCCAGTGCACGGAGTCGGCCGCGGCCCCGGCCGCCCTCAACTCCGCCACCAGCCCCGGCAGATCGGGGTCGACCGAGACCTCAGGACCGGGGCGGCAGGTGACGAGTGCGACGTGGGCGGCGGTGCGGGGCACGACTGGACTCCTGTCCGTACGACTGCGCTGCGCGCAGGCTAACAACGCGGGGCCGACCTGGGTGACCAGTGTGTCCACCAGCTGTGTCCACCACCGTCCGGAGCGACCGGCTGGGCGGGGGCCCTGCACCGGGCCCCCCTACCGCCCGGGCCCCGGGAGGGGTAGGAACGGTCCTGATGTCCGTACGTCCTTCGACGCGAGGAGTGTCCGCGTGCCCTCCCTCTTTCCGGCCCTGACCGACCCCGAGGCCGCGCGGCGGTCCGCCCTGCGCTTCGGTGAGCGGGCCCTGACGTATGCGGAGCTGGCCGCGGCGGCCGGTGCGCTCGCCGGGCGGATCGGCGGCGCGGGGAGGGTGGCCCTGTGGGCCACGCCCTCCCTGGAGACCGCCGTCGGGGTGGTGGCCGCACTGACCGCCGGTGTGTCCGTCGTCCCGCTCAACCCCAGGTCCGGGGAGGGCGAGCTGGGGCACATCCTGTCGGACAGCGCGCCGTCGCTGGTGCTGGCCGCTCCCGGGGACGAACTGCCCGCGCCGGTGGCGGAGCTGGAGCGTGTGGACGTCGACGTGCGCGGCCGGGGCGCCTGCGCGCCCGCCGAGGCCGCCGACGAGGAACCCGCCCTCGTCGTCTACACCTCCGGGACCACCGGCCCGCCCAAGGGCGCCGTCATCCCCCGCCGTGCCGTGGCCGCCACGCTCGACGCGCTCGCGGACGCCTGGCAGTGGACCGCCGACGACGTGCTCGTGCACGGGCTGCCGCTGTTCCATGTGCACGGGCTGGTCCTCGGCGTCCTCGGGCCGCTGCGCCGGGGCGGAGCCGTACGCCATCTGGGCCGGTTCGGCACGGAGGGCGTGACCCGTGAGCTGGGCGCCGGGGCGACCATGCTGTTCGGCGTGCCCACGATGTACCACCGCCTCGCCGAGGCCCTGACCACCGATCCAGAGCTGGCCAAGGCGCTGGGCGGGGCCCGGTTGCTGGTCTCCGGGTCCGCCGCGCTGCCGGTGCACGACCACGAGCGGATCGCCGCCGCGACCGGGCGCCGGGTCATCGAGCGGTACGGAATGACCGAGACGCTGATGAACACCAGCGTGCGCGCGGACGGGGAGCCGCGCCCCGGCACGGTCGGCGTGCCGCTGCCCGGGGTCGAGTTGCGGCTCGTCGAGGACGACGGCTCGCCGATCACCGCCTACGACGGCGAGACGGTGGGCGAGATCCAGGTCCGCGGCCCGAACCTGTTCACCGAGTACCTCAACCGGCCCGATGCCACGGCTGCCGCCTTCACCCCCGACGGCTGGTTCCGCACCGGCGACATGGCGGTGCGCGAGTCCGACGGTTACCTGCGCATCGTGGGCCGCAGGGCCACCGACCTGATCAAGAGCGGCGGGTACAAGATCGGGGCGGGCGAGATCGAGAACGCGCTGCTCGAACACCCGGGGGTGCGGGAGGCCGCCGTCACCGGGGAGCCGGACGACGACCTGGGCGAGCGGATCGTCGCCTGGGTGGTGCCGGCGGATCCCGAGGCCCCGCCCGGTGCCGAGGAGCTGGCCGACCACGTGGCCCGCCGTCTCGCCCCGCACAAGCGCCCGCGCGTCGTACGCCATCTCGGCGCCCTGCCCCGCAACGACATGGGGAAGATCATGAAGCGGGCCCTGGGCGATGCCTGAGCGCCTGACCGCGCGGGAGGCCCTCGCCCTGGTCACCGACGACTTCCGCGAACTCCCGTACTGGACGCGGCCCTCCGTGCCGGACGGCCCGCTGGAGTGGCCGGGCTACGACGCCTCGCGCGCCCGTGCCGCCGCGCGCACCGGCGAGGAGGAGTCGGTGGTGTGCGGCACCGCGCGCGTCGAGGGCACGCGCGCGGTGCTGATCGCGTTCGAGTTCGGCTTCATGGGCGGTTCCCTCGGCGAGCGCACCGGCGACCGGTTGGAGTCGGCGCACGCGTACGCCCGTGAGCACCGGCTTCCGCTCGTCTCGCTCGTCGCGACGGGCGGCAGCCGGATGCAGGAGGGCATGCTCGCGCTGACCCAGCTCCAGCGCGTGGCCCGGCAGTCGGCGCTCACCCGCGCGGCCGGGCTGCCGCAGCTGGCGGTCCTGCGCGACCCGACGACCGGCGGCGGCTGGGCCACGCTGGGCGCGGGCGCCGACGTGGTGCTGGCCCTGCCGGGGGTCCAGGTGGGCTTCGCGGGCTCCCGGGTGCGCCCGCCGGACGCGGACCCGGCCGCCTACACCGCGGAGGCGCAGCTGGCGGCGGGCGCGGTCGACGCCGTCGTACGGCCCGAGAAGCTGCGGGAGACGCTGGGACTGTGGCTGCGGCTGCTGACGAGCGGAACGGCACGGGGGGCCTCGCGGACCCCCGCGCCCACCACCCCTGACCGGCCGACGGCCACCACCACCGAGCCCACACCCTCCACCACCACCAACGAGCCCGCGCCCTCCCCCCGGGTACGCCCCGCGCCCGCGCCCGTCCCCGCCGCCCTCGCGGCCATGGACCTCCCCGCCACCGGCTGGGACGCCGTCCGGCGCGCCCGGGATCCCGGGCGCCCGCGCGCCCGGGCGTACCTGGACGCGTACTTCACCGAGCGGGCCGCCCTGAACGGCGACCGCCGCGGCGGCAGCGACGACGGCATGCTGTGCGGATTCGGCCTCCACGACGGCCGTACGATCGCGTACGCCGCCCAGACCGGCACCGCGACCCGGCCGGCGGGATACCGTGCGGCCGCCCGTCTGATCCATCTGGCGGACACCCTCTCCGTGCCCGTGCTGACGCTGGTGGACACGCCGGGCGCCGCCAACGACGCCGAGGCCGAGCGGCAGGGCGTGGGCGCCGCCATCGCGGAGCTGTTCGCCGCGGTCGCCACCGCCCGGGCTCCGCTGACCACCCTGGTGATCGGCGAGGGCGGCTCCGGCGGGGCCCTCGCCCTGGCCGCGCCCGGCAACACCTGGGCCACGGCGGACAGCTACTTCTCCGTCATCGCGCCGGAGCTCGCCGCCGCGATCCTCAAGCGCCCCGCCGACCAGGTGCGGGCGACGGCGCACCAGCTCCGCCTCCGCCCCCAGGACCTGGTGGCCCTGGGGGTGGTACGGGGGATCGTCGGCGGTGACGCCGCTTAGGGAGCCTTAGGGGTCCTTGCACTATGAGCGCCCGACGCGCTCGGGTCTCACCCGTTCGGCCGAGCCTCGCCCGGCCCCTCCCGACGGGCGCGGCGCCTCTCCATGGCACACGATGTTCTCGGGAGGTACCGCCATGACCGTCAGCCTGGACCAGCTGCGCCGTTGCCACTTCGCCGTCGACCTCGGGGCTGCCAGGACCCGTGTGTACGTCAAGGGCGCGGGACTGGTGGTTGACCAGCCCAGCGCCGCCGCCGTGAACACCCGGACGGGCGCGCTGATCGCGGTCGGCGAGTTCGCCGAGAAGATGACGGGGCGCACCCCCGCGTACATCCGTGTCGTACGGCCCGTGTCGGGCGGCACCGTCGTCGACATAGAGATGGCCCAGCGCATGCTGCGCCATCTGCTCGGCGAGAAGCTGCGCCGCGCCCTGCGCCGCAAGCCCCGGCTGCGGGCCGCCGCCTGCACCCCGCACGACGCGGATCCGCTGGCCCAGCGCGCGACCATCGAGACCCTGGTCGGCCTGGGGGCCCGCAGGGTCGAGCTCGTCGACACGCTCGTCGCCGCGGCCGTGGGGTGCGGACTGCCCGTCGAGCAGCCCGAGGCCTCCATGATCATGGTGTGCGGGGCCGCCGCCACCCAGATCGCCGTGCTGTCGCTGGGGAACATCGTGACCGCCGAGCGGGTCCCGGTGGGCGGCGAGGCCGTCGATCGCGCGATCGTCCAACTCCTGCGGCACGAGCACGAGTTGATGCTGCCGAGTCAGTCCGTACGGCCCCTGCGGCTCGCGCTGTCCGGCAACGGGCTCGCCCCCCACGGCCCCACCTCCACCGAGATCCTGGGCCGGGACGTGGCCACCGGGCTCGCGCGCTCCGTACAGGTCGACACGGCGGCCCTGAAGGTGGCCATCCAGACGCCGCTGACCGCCGTCCTGGACGGCATCGGCAAGGTGCTGCGCGACTGCCCGCCCGATCTGGTGGCCGACCTCGCCGACCGCGGGATCATGATGGTCGGCGGCAGCGCGCTGCTACCGGGACTCGACCAGATGCTGCGCCAGGCGACCGGCATGCCCGTGCACATCGCGGAACGACCGGACATCTGCGCGGTCCAGGGCCTGGGCGAGATGCTGGAGGGCAGGATCCAGCCCCTGACCCTCAACCCCCTGGCGGCCTGACCTCACCCGTGCTCGGGGTCAGGACTCGACGGTCTTGCGGACGGCGTTGGCGTAGCGGGTGGCGAGGTGTGCGAATGCGTCGTTGAGTTCGGGTGGGCCGATGACCTCGATGTCGGTGTCGAAGCGGCCGATGGCGGCGGCCAGGCCGGTCCATGACCAGGAGCCAAGGGTGAGCCGGCAGTGGTCGGGGCCGAGTTCTTCGACGATTCCGTCCTGGGCGAAGGGGGCGACAGTGGTGGCGGGGAGGTTGAGGACGACCTGGCCTTGGCAGGGCCAGTCGGTGGTGGCGTCGGAGCCGCGGAATCGGCTCATGACGAAGGCGGCCACGTCGCCTCCGGGGAGTTCCCGTGGGGTGAAGCGGGGGCCGGTGGGTGTGCGCGGCTGTATGCGGTCGACGCGGAAGGTCCGCCAGTCCTCGCGGTCGAGGTCCCAGGCCAGGAGGTACCAGCGGCCGCGCCGGGTGACCAGGTGGTGGGGCTGTACTCGGCGGCGCTGCCCGGTGGTCGCGGTGCCGTCTGCGGCGTAGTCGAAGCGGAGTTCCGCATGGGTGTGGATGGCGGTGCTCAGGTCCGTGAGGACGTGGGCGTCGGCCTGTGGGGTGTCCCCGCTCCCCGGTGGGTGGACGGCTGTGATGCGCATCCTGTCCATGCGGTGGCGTAGTCGGGGCGGCATGACCTGGCGGATCGTGGCGAGGGCGCGGGCCGCGTCCTCGGCGAGCGTGGTGCCGGCAGCGGCGGTCTGCAGGGCCAGGGCCAGGGCGACGGCCTGGTCGTCATCGAACAGCAGTGGGGGCAGATGCGTGCCGGCATCCAGGCGGTATCCGCCGGAGGGTCCTTTGAAGGCCATGATCGGGTAGCCGAGTTCCCGTAGCCGATCCACGTCGCGGCGAACCGTGCGCGGGGTGATGTCGAGCCGCTCGGCGAGGTCCTCGCCGGACCAGTCAGGACGCGTTTGGAGCAGTGAGAGCAGCGCGAGCAGTCGCGAGGACGTTCTGTGCATGTCCATCATTCTGCCCGCAGTACAGGACACAACCTGTCCGCTACCTCTGCGATGGTGGGATCAGAGCCACCGAGGGAGCAACGCCCCCGGTCACGGTGGCCGCGCCGGGCCCGGGTTCCACCGCGGCGGCGCACATGCGACGAACGAACCGAAAGCGACGAACGAACCGAAAGCAAGGAGCAGATATGTCCGTCACGACCACCACCCACCTGAACTTCCGGGGCGACGCGCGCCAGGCGCTGGACTTCTACCAGTCCGTCTTCGGCGGACGCACCGCCGCCGTCACCTACAAGGACACCGGCAACGTGCACAACGAGAACGAGGCGGACTGGCTGATGTGGGGCGAGGTGGCCGGGGACAACGGCTTCCACGTCATGGCCTACGACGTGCCCTCCCAGCTGCCCTGGAACCGGGGCGAGAACCCCTTCTTCGTCTCCGTGCGCGGCGACGACGCCGCCGAGATCAGCGCCCTGTGGCAGAGGCTGTCGGAGGGCTCGACGGTGGTACGCCCCTTGGAAGCCGCACCGTGGGCGCTGCTGTACGGCATGCTCACCGACCGCTTCGGCGTCACCTGGGTCCTGGACGTCACCGCCCCCTACAACGGCTGACCCGTCCGGCCCGCGCCGAGATGACGACTCCCCGTCAAAGTCCCTCCGGATCCCACTGACAGTGGCCGCTACGGGGTGAGCCGGTTGGGCCCGCGGAAGAGGAACGTGGCCTCGCGGATGGAGTCGATGCCGAGCATCACCATCAGCACCCGTCCGAGGCCCAGGCCCAGACCGCCGTGCGGCGGGCACCCGTACCGGAACGCGTTCAGGTAGTCCCGCATCGGCTCGTGGCTCATGCCCTTCTCGGCGGCCTGTCTCAGCAGCACGTCGTACCGGTGCTCGCGCTGTGCGCCGGTGGTGACCTCCAGCCCCCTCCACAGGAGGTCGAAGCTCAGGGTCACGCTCGGGTCTTCGGCCGGCCGCATGTGGTAGAAGGGCCGGATGCTCACCGGGTAGTGCGTGATGAACACGAACTCATGACCGGTGGCCTGCCGGATGTGGGCACTGATGCTCCGCTCGCCCTCCGGGTCCAGATCCTCCTTGGTCCCCTCCGGGTCCCAACCGCCCTGGTTCAGGATCTCGTGCGCCTCGGCCATGGTGATACGAGGGAAGGGCGTCGTGGGGACAGTGATCTGCACGCCGAACCGCTCTCGGACGGCCTCGCCGTGGGCGTCGGCGACCTTGGCGATCGCGTGGGCGAGCATCTGCTCCTCGAACGCCATGACGTCCTCGACGCCGTCGATCCAGGCCAGTTCGACGTCGACGCCGGTGAACTCGGTGGCGTGCCGGGAGGTGAACGACGGCTCGGCGCGGAAGACGGGGCCGATCTCGAAGACCTTCTCGATGCCTGCCGAGATCGCCATCTGCTTGTAGAACTGCGGCGACTGCGCCAGATAGGCGCTGCGGCCGAAGTAGCCGAGCTCGAACACCTCCGCTCCGGACTCGGAGGCGGTGCCCATGAGCTTGGGGGTGTGCATCTCCGTGGCACCCTGCGCGTAGGCGTACTCGCGCATCCCCTGCTCCAGGGTGGTCTGCACGGCGAACATCAGCTGGGGGGCGGGACGGCGGCGCACATCCAGGAAGCGCCAGTCCAGCCGGTGCTCGATGCCGGTGTGCTCGTCGATCGGCAGCGGCGTGGCGGCCAGGTTCAGGACCTCGACCGCCTCCGGGACGAGCTCCAGGCCACCGAGTTTCACCTGGGCGGCGTCCAGGACCCGGCCGGTGATCCTGACCGCGGACTCCGGGGTGAGGGCTTCGAGCTGGGCCTCCAGCGGCCCGCCGTCACGCCGGTGGGTCACCTGCACCAGGCCGCTGTTGTCCCGGACGATGAGGAACTGGACCTTGCTCATCAGGCGCAGGGTGTTCACCCATCCGCAGACGGTGACGGTACGACCGAGGTGTTCTCGCAGGTCGCAGACGTGTACGCGGTTTTGGATCATTGCGGGTCCTCCGCAGGACATCGGCATGATCCCTTGGGAGCGCGGGCGAGAAGGGCAACTCGCGGTGCCACCGCGCTTTCGCCGCCACAGGATGGCGGCCTCGTTCGGGCCCGGTGACGGGGGCCGGCCGGCGGGGCATCGGGCCACCAGACAGGGGGGCCGTTCCTCCCCGCGCTCGGGAGGGTCTTCACCCGGGGCGCGAGACCGCCTTCCCAGCTTCCGGCGGCTCTCTCGGCTCGCGTGATCCCTGGCTACTCGTCTCCGTCAACGCGTTGCCCGGAAGCGTAGGGACACCGAGAGCGGGTCCGCAATCGAGAAACACCTCGCCACCGCCCCGCGTATGCCGAAGCGCATTCGGCCGTCGCCCGGACCCGCGAGAAGCCCTTCGCCCGCCCCCACCCACGCCTTCAGGCCGGCAGCGAGGCCCAGGGGGACATCGACCGGGCCGCCTCTGAGCCATGAGGGCCACGGTTGGTCCGTCCGGGCCACCGCGGGGCCGCTTGATCTTGATCCGGACGAGTGACTGAGGACCGCCAACTGGCGTGGCGTGCCCCATCGTTGCGTAGTCCCGGGTAGAAACGCTTCTGCGCGTGTAGCGCCTGGTGGGGCGGGTGGGACTCGAACCCACGGCCGACGGATTATGAGTCCGCTGCTCTAACCGGCTGAGCTACCGCCCCATTACGGCGCGTCGCGTACATGTGTGCGCGCCGTCTGCCGCAGCATAGCCGCTCATACGATCTCCTGCTTCGGATGGTCGGCTTCGCACGCCCCTGAGGACTCCACCATGGGCGCGGCGGTTCCTGCGGACATGAAAAAGGACCCCTACGGGGTCCTCGTTCAGCGTGCTCCCCCGACTGGACTCGAACCAGTAACCTGCCGGTTAACAGCCGGCTGCTCTGCCAATTGAGCTACGGAGGACCGAGCTCCCCCGACTGGACTCGAACCAGTAACCTGCCGGTTAACAGCCGGCTGCTCTGCCAATTGAGCTACGGAGGAATGCCTCGTCGCATCGAACGTACCTCCTTGGGTATCCGCCAAGGGGCGCGCGCTCGCTGCGACACATACATTAGCGCAAGCAGGGGGGTGCTCCGCCAATCAGTACTCCCCGCGACCGATGCCCACGCAAGGGACGACGCAGACGCAAGGGAAGGGTGGCCGCCATGCGCTATCGGCTCACGTTCGTCGCCGGACTGGTCCTGGGCTACGTGCTGGGCACGCGGGCCGGGCGTGAACGTTACGAGCAACTGAAGAAGACCGCCCGCCTCGTCGCGCAGAACCCCGCCGTGCGCAACACCGCGGAGACGGCCGCCCAGCAGGGTCGCGAGATCGCGGGCAAGGCCTTCCACGCGGTGAGCGACAAGGTCGGCGACCGTATGCCCGACTCGGTGGCGGGCCGCGTGCGCTCCCTGCGGGAACGCAATGCGAACGGCACCGGCGAGGACGACTGGGGCACCAGCAACACCTGACCGCCGCCGACCCGGGAGAGCCATGGGCGGCACCTCCC
This sequence comes from Streptomyces sp. TP-A0356, assembly GCF_001417775.1. Lineage (GTDB taxonomy): Bacteria > Actinomycetota > Actinomycetes > Streptomycetales > Streptomycetaceae > Streptomyces. Next base: position 290,919 of record NZ_BBZJ01000013.1, read on the forward strand.
GGGGCGGCGCGCTCACCCGCCTCGGTACGGCAGAATTTCCACCATGGGGATAGTCGCCGGGTTGGACAGCTCACCCGATTTCACTCGTATCGTCGTCTGTGACACGGACACGGGGGCCGTGCTCAGGCAGGGGTATGCGCCGCACCCGGTGGAGAGCACCGAGGGAGGCGGCCGTCCCTCCGACGTCGATCCGCAGGCCTGGCTGCTGTCCCTCGGGGAGGCGGCCGGCGGCGGACTCCTCGAAGGCGTGCAGGCCATCGGCGTCTCCGCGCAGCAGAACGCGCTGGTCCCCCTCGACTCCCAGGGCTCCACCGTGCGGCCCGCCCTGGTCGGCGGAGACAGGCGGGCGCAGGTCGCGGCGGCGGACCTCGTCGACGCCCTCGGCGGCCGGCAGGCCTGGGCCGAGGCCGTCGGCTGTGTACCGCAGGCCGCGCAGCCCGTGACCAAGCTGCGCTGGCTCGCCAAGACCGAACCCGACAACGCCCGGCGGACGGCCGCGCTGATACAGGCCCACGACTGGCTCGTGTGGCAGCTGCTCGGACGGCCCGCGCGGCGGACCACGGACCGCGGCGGTGCCTCGGGGACCGGGTACTGGTCGGCGGCGACCGGCGCGTACCGCTCCGACCTCGTCGAGCTGGCGCTCGGCCACCAGGCCATGCTGCCCGAGGTGCTCGGTCCGTCGGACGCGGCGGGTACGACCCCGGAGGGGCTGCTGATCTCCGCGGGCACCGGCGAGACCATGGCCGCCGCCCTGGGCCTGGGCATCGGGCTGGGCGACGCGGTCGTCTCGCTCGGCGCCTCCGGGTCCGTGATGGCCGTGCACCCCGAGGCGCTCGTGGACTCCTCCGGGATGATCACCTCGCTGGCGGACGCGACGGGCATGCATCTGCCGGTGGTGACGACCCTCAACGCCGTGCGCACCCTGCGCGGCACCGCCGAACTGCTCGGCGTACCCGACCTGGACTCCCTCTCCGACCTCGCGATGAAGTCGACGCCGGGCTCGCACGGGCTCGTCATGCTGCCCTACCTGGAGGGCGAGCGGACCCCGAACCTGCCGCACACCGCGGGCACCCTGGCCGGGCTGCGACGCGAGTCGATGAAGCCCGAGCACCTGGCGCGGGCCGCGTTCGAGGGCATGCTGTGCGGGCTCGCGGACGCGCTCGACGTGCTGCGCGGGCGCGGGGTCGAGGTACGGCGGATCTTCCTGCTCGGCGCCGCCGCGGAGCTGTCCGCCGTACAGGCGGCGGCGCCCGCGCTGTTCGGCGTGCAGGTCGTGGTGCCGCAGCCCGCGGACTACGCGGCGATCGGCGCGGCCCGGCAGGCGGCCTGGTCGCTCGGTGTCTCGCAGGGCACTCTCGACCCGCGCACCCCGCCCGCCTGGCGGGGCGCTGTCGCGCAGGTCCTGGAGCCGGGCGAGGAACTGGCGGTGGGCCAGGCCGTGCGCCAGCAGTACGTGTCGGTCCGCGAGCAGACGCATCCGGGGGCGTTCCGGTCGTAGCGAGCCCGGGGATGCCGGCCGGAAATCCCCTGGGCGACCGTGGTGTCGTATACGTCACACGGATTCGCGACAACGCCCGTCAGCCACCGATCGGCCTAGTCCCCGCGGCTGAGGCCGAGTCATACATGGCCCGCTGTTGGGTTAATCGGTTGAGGTAACGCGGGTGGAGTGTCCGACGATAGGGGGTGGTGCATCACCGACCGCCCCTGCCGTCGACGACCCCGAGAGACCTCGCGTGCTCATACGACTTCTGAGGGCCCATCTGGGCCCGTACAAGAGACCCATCGCTCTGCTGGTGCTGCTGCAGTTCCTGCAGACGTGCGCCACGCTCTATCTGCCCACCCTCAACGCGCACATCATCGACAACGGTGTGGTGACGGGGGACACGGGTTACATCCTGACGTTCGGCGGCCTGATGATCGGGGTCTCGCTGGGCCAGGTCGTCTGCAACACGGGCGCCATCTACTTCGGCGCCCGCACGGCCTCGGCCATCGGCCGGGACATGCGGGCCGCCGTCTTCGACCGCGTGCAGTCGTTCTCCTCGCGTGAGCTGGGCCACTTCGGGGCGCCGTCGCTGATCACCCGCACCACCAACGACGTGCAGCAGGTGCAGATGCTCGCCCTGATGACGTTCACGCTGATGGTGTCGGCGCCGATCATGTGCGTGGGCGGCATCGTCATGGCGCTCGGTCTGGACGTGCCGCTGTCCGGCGTCCTGGTCGCCGTGGTGCCCGTGCTCGGCATCTGCGTGACGCTGGTCGTGCGCCGGCTGCGACCGCTGTTCCGCACCATGCAGGTCCGCCTCGACAGGGTGAACCGGGTGCTGCGCGAGCAGATCTCCGGCAACCGCGTCATCCGCGCCTTCGTCCGGGACGACTACGAGAAGGACCGATTCCGGGGCGCCAACACCGATCTGACCGAGGTGTCCCTGGGCACCGGCCGCACCATGGCGCTGATGTTCCCCATGGTGATGACCGTGGTGAACCTGTCCTCCATCGCGGTGGTCTGGTTCGGCGCGCACCGCATCGACAGCGGCGGCATGCAGATCGGCGACCTGACCGCGTTCCTCACCTACCTCATGCAGATCGTGATGTCCGTGATGATGGCCACCTTCATGTTCATCATGGTGCCGCGCGCGGAGGTGTGCGCCGAGCGGATCCAGGAGGTCCTCGACACCGAGTCCAGTGTCGTGCCGCCCTCCGCTCCCGTCGTCGAACTGCGGCGGCACGGGCACCTGGAGATCCGCGGGGCGGGGTTCCGCTACCCGGGTGCCGAGGAGCCGGTGCTCAAGGCCATCGACGTGGTGGCGCGGCCCGGCGAGACCACGGCCGTCATCGGATCCACCGGCAGCGGCAAGTCGACCCTGCTCGGGCTGATCCCCCGCCTCTTCGACGCCACGGAGGGCGAGGTGCTCGTGGACGGCGTGAACGTCCAGGAGATCGACCCGACGCTGCTGGCGAAGACGGTCGGGCTCGTCCCGCAGAAGCCGTATCTGTTCGCCGGCACGGTCGCCACCAATCTGCGGTACGGCAATCCGGACGCCACCGACGAGGAGCTGTGGCACGCGCTGGAGGTGGCGCAGGCCAAGGACTTCGTCTCCAAGCTGGAGGGCGGCCTCGACGCCCCGATCGCGCAGGGCGGTACGAACGTCTCCGGCGGCCAGCGGCAGCGGCTCGCGATCGCGCGCACGCTGGTGCAGCGCCCGGAGATCTACCTCTTCGACGACTCCTTCTCCGCGCTCGACTACGCGACCGACGCGGCGCTGCGCGCGGCGCTGTCGCAGGAGACCGCCGAGGCGACCGTGGTGATCGTGGCCCAGCGGGTGGCGACCATCCGGGACGCCGACCGGATCGTGGTCCTGGACGAGGGCCGGGTCGTCGGCACCGGCCGCCACCACGAGCTGATGGCGAGCAACGAGACCTATCGGGAGATCGTGCTCTCCCAGCTCACGGAAGCGGAGGCTGCCTGATGGCCGGGCCCATGGGACGCATGATGGCCGGGGGCGGCCCCGACCAGCGCTCGATGGACTTCAAGGGGTCCGGGAAGCGGCTCCTCGCCCAGTTCAAGCCCGAACGCGCCACCATGATCGCGATGCTGGTCTGCGGTGTGCTCAGCGTGGGCCTGTCCGTGGTCGGACCGAAGATCCTCGGCAAGGCGACCGACCTGGTCTTCGCCGGGATCATCGGTCGGCACATGCCGTCGGGGGTGAGCAAGGAGCAGGTCCTCGACTCCATGCGGAAGCGGGGTCAGGGCGGCATCGCGGACATGCTCTCCGGGACGGACTTCACCCCGGGCAAGGGCATCGACTTCGGTGCCGTCGGCAATGTGCTGCTGCTCGCGCTCGGCGCGTTCCTGCTGGCCGGCCTGTTGATGGCGGTCTCCACCCGGTTCTCCAACCGGGCCATCAACAAGACCGTGTTCCGCCTGCGCGAGGAAGTGCAGGCGAAGCTGTCGCGGCTTCCGCTGTCCTACTTCGACAAGCGGCAGCGCGGTGAGGTGCTCAGCCGCGCCACCAACGACATCGACAACATCCAGCAGACGCTGCAGCAGTCGATGGGGCAGCTCGTCAACTCGCTGCTCACCATCGTGGGCGTGCTGGCGATGATGTTCTGGGTGTCGTGGCTGCTGGCGCTGGTCGCGCTGGTGACCGTGCCGCTCTCCTTCGTCGTCGCCACCCGGGTCGGCAAGCGTTCGCAGCCGCACTTCGTGCAGCAGTGGCGCACCACCGGCAAGCTCAACGCGCACATCGAGGAGATGTACACGGGGCACACGCTGGTGAAGGTGTTCGGGCGCCAGGACGAGTCGGCGCGGCAGTTCGCCGAGCAGAACGAGAAGCTGTACGAGGCCGGGTTCAGAGCGCAGTTCAACAGTGGTGTGATGCAGCCGCTGATGATGTTCGTGTCCAACCTGAACTACGTGCTGGTGGCCGTGGTCGGTGGCCTTCGGGTCGCGTCGGGTGCCCTGTCCATCGGCGACGTGCAGGCCTTCATCCAGTACTCGCGGCAGTTCTCCATGCCGCTGACGCAGGTCGCGTCGATGGCGAACCTGGTGCAGTCGGGCGTCGCCTCGGCGGAGCGGATCTTCGAACTGCTGGACGCGGAGGAGCAGGCGGCGGACCCCGAGCCGGGGCTGCGGCCGGAGGAGCTGCGCGGCCGGGTCGCGCTGGAGAACGTGTCGTTCCGCTACGACCCCGAGCGGCCGCTGATCGAGGACCTGTCGCTGAAGGTGGAGCCGGGGCACACGGTGGCGATCGTCGGCCCGACGGGAGCCGGGAAGACGACGCTGGTGAACCTGCTGATGCGGTTCTACGAGGTCACGAGCGGCCGGATCACGCTCGACGGGGTCGACATCGCGAAGATGTCCCGGGACGAACTGCGGGCCGGGATCGGGATGGTGCTCCAGGACACCTGGCTGTTCGGAGGCACGATCGCGGAGAACATCGCCTACGGGGCCGCGCGCGACGTCACGCGCGGGGAGATCGAGGAGGCGGCACGGGCGGCGCACGCCGACCGGTTCATCCGTACGCTGCCGGACGGCTACGACACGGTGATCGACGACGAGGGCACCGGGGTCAGCGCGGGCGAGAAGCAGCTCATCACGATCGCGCGGGCGTTCCTGTCCGACCCGGTGATCCTCGTGCTGGACGAGGCGACCAGCTCGGTGGACACGCGTACCGAGGTGCTGATCCAGAAGGCGATGGCGAAGCTGGCGCACGGGCGGACGTCGTTCGTCATCGCGCACCGGCTGTCGACGATCCGGGACGCGGACACGATTCTGGTGATGGAGAACGGGTCCATCGTCGAACAGGGGTCGCACACCGAGCTGTTGGCGGCGGACGGGGCGTACGCGCGCCTGTACAAGGCACAGTTCGCCCAGGCGGTGGCCGAGGTCGACTGAGCCCCCGGGGGCCGCTCGTGCGGGCGGCCCCTGTTCAGTCCAGGTAGCCCCTCAGCTGGTCCGCGAACGCGTGGTCGCGGAGCTTGTTGAGGGTCTTCGACTCGATCTGGCGGATCCGCTCGCGGGTCACGCCGAAGATGCGGCCTATCTCCTCCAGCGTGCGGGGGCGTCCGTCGACGAGCCCGTAGCGGAGCTGTACGACCTTCCGCTCCCGCTCGCCGAGAGTGGACAGCACCGCGTCCAGATGCTCCCTGAGCAGCAGGAACGCGGCGGATTCCACCGGGCTCGTGGCGTCGCCGTCCTCGATCAGGTCGCCGAGGGCCACGTCGTCCTCCTCGCCCACGGGGGCATGCAGCGAGACGGGCTCCTGGGCGAGCCGCAGCACCTCGGTGACGCGCTCGGCGGGCAGGTCCAGATGCGTGGCGACCTCTTCGGGCGTGGGTTCGTAGCCGCGTTCCTGGAGCATGCGGCGCTGGACGCGGACGACGCGGTTGATGAGCTCGACGACGTGCACCGGGACGCGGATGGTGCGGGCCTGGTCGGCCAGCGCGCGGGACATGGCCTGTCGGATCCACCAGGTCGCGTACGTCGAGAACTTGTAGCCCCGGGCGTAGTCGAACTTCTCGACGGCCCGGATCAGGCCGAGGTTTCCCTCCTGGACGAGGTCGAGCATGGTCAGCCCACGGCCGATGTACCGCTTGGCGACCGAGACGACGAGCCGCAGGTTGGCCTCGATCAGCCGCCGCTTGGCCATCCGCCCCAGCACCACCAGCCTGTCGAGGTCCAGGGCGAGTTGGGTGTCCAGGTCGGGGGCGTTGCCGAGCTTCTCCTCGGCGAACAGGCCGGCCTCCACGCGGCGGGCGAGTTCGACCTCCTCGGCGGCCGTGAGCAGGGGGATGCGGCCGATCTCGCGCAGGTACTGGCGGAACAGGTCCGAGGTGGGGCCGCCGGTGTCGGCGCGCCCACGGAGGGGGTCGACGGACTCGGGCGCCTCGCCGGACTCGACGGACTCCACGGCGTCGGAAGGCGGCTCGTCCGGCTCGGGCGAGCCCTCGGGCTCCGTCTCCGTCTCCGTCTGCGTCTCGGGGTGGTGCGCGAGCCGGCGCCGTGGGGGCATCGCCGCGAGGACATCGGTCTCCGCGTCCGGCTCGTCGTTGGCGATCCCGGTCTCTACGAGGGTCTGGGTCTGCACGGGGGCGACCTCCATGAATGTCGCTGCTGAGGCGTGCGGCAGCGGTACGTCGGGGATGGCGCCGGTGGTCCGCCCACCGGCCATCCCGTAGTCATTGAGCGGAATCGCGGGGGTGTCGGACCCGCCGTGGGCGGGTCGGCCGCGCTCCGAGGACTCAGGCACCGGAACCCAGTGTGGGGTACGACACATCTCTGTCACGAGGGGCGTGCGACCATTTTCTGAGTCCGGTGCGTGACCGGGCGGTTACTCAGCCGACGCCGGACAGCCAGGGCGCCGCGGAGATCCGTCGGAAGCGCCCTGGCGACGCCGCGCGGGATGGCCCTGGCGACGCCGCGCGGGACGCTACAGCGCCGCCGCTCCCCGTTCCCTCAATGCCTGGTCGTACTGCTGGAGGACCCACAGTTCGTTCTGTACGGCGGACAGGTGGGCCGGGTCGGCCTGGTGGCCCAGGCGGGTCAGGGTGCTCTGGACGTCACGGACGCGGCGCTCGACGGCGCGTCGGCGGACCGTGACGAGGACGGTGCCCGCGTACACCTCGTCCACCGTCCGGCGCATGATCGCCTCGACCGCCAGTTCCGTGACCATGGCACGGACCGTGTCGTCGGGGGCCGCCTCGCGGACCCGGACGAGGTACTCCTGCGGATCCTGCGCGCCGTACTCCGCGCCGCCCGCCTCCAGGATCGCCTGGCGGACCGCCGCGTACGGCGCCGCCGTGAACTCGTCGACCCCGTACGCGTCGAATGCCGGTGAGACCAGCTCCGGCTGCTGCAGGGCGAGTTTGAGCAGCTCGCGCTCGGTCGCGTAGACCGGGTTGCGGAGGTTGAGCGCCGGACCCGGGACGGCCGGGCGCGCAGCCGCCTGGTACGGCTGGGGGGCGCGCTGCCCGGTCGGCGCGGGTCCCCTGCCGCCCCGGTCGCGCGCCCAACGGGCCAGCTGCGCCACCCGCTTGACCACGAACTGGGTGTCGAGGATGCCGAGCATGCCCGCGAGCTGGACCGCCACCTCGTGCTGGGCGCCGCTGTTCTTGATGCGGGCGACGACCGGGGCCGCCTCGTCGAGCGCGGCGGCGCGGCCCGCCGGGGTCTCCAGGTCATAGCGGCTGACGATCTGGCGGAGCGCGAACTCGAAGAGGGGTGTGCGGGGTTCGACCAGGTCGGTGACCGCCTCGTCGCCCTTGGCGAGGCGCAGCTCGCAGGGGTCCATGCCGTCCGGCGCGACCGCGATGTACGTCTCGGCGGCGAACTTCTGGTCGTCCTCGAAGGCACGCAGGGCCGCCTTCTGACCGGCCGCGTCACCGTCGAAGGTGAAGATCACCCGCGCCGAGCCGTTGTCCATCAGCAGCCGCCGCAGGATCTTGATGTGCTCGCCGCCGAAGGCCGTGCCGCAGGTCGCGATGGCCGTGGTGACACCCGCGAGATGGCAGGCCATGACGTCGGTGTACCCCTCGACCACGACCGCCCGGCTCGTCTTCGCGATCTCCTTCTTCGCCAGGTCGATGCCGTAGAGGACCTGCGACTTCCGGTAGATCGCCGTGTCGGGGGTGTTGAGGTACTTGGGGCCGTTGTCCACCTCGTACAGCTTCCTGGCGCCGAAGCCCACCACATCCCCGCCGATGTCGCGGATCGGCCACATCAGCCGGCCCCGGAAGCGGTCGATGGGACCGCGGCGGCCCTCCTGGGAGAGGCCGGAGAGCAGCAGCTCCTTGTCGCTGAAGCCCTTGCCGCGCAGATAACGGGTGAGGTGGTCCCAGCCCTGGGGGCTGTAGCCGACGCCGAAGTGGACCGCGGCGGCCTGGTCGAAGCCGCGCTCGGCCAGGAACTTCCGTCCCGTCTCGGCCTCGGGGCTGGTGCCCAGCTGCTCGGCGTACCACTGGGCGGCGATCTGGTGGGCCTCGACCAGACGGATGCGCTCGCCGCGCTGGTGGGTGGGGTTGTACCCGCCCTCCTCGTAGCGCAGCGTGATGCCCGCCCGGGCGGCGAGGCGCTCGACCGCCTCCGAGAAGGAGAGGTGGTCGACCTTCATCACGAACGTGATGGTGTCGCCGCCCTCCTGGCAGCCGAAGCAGTGGAACAGGCCCTTGCCGGGGCTGACCTGGAAGGAGGGGGACTTCTCGTCGTGGAAGGGACACAGCCCCTTCAGGTTTCCGCCGCCCGCGTTGCGCAGCTGGAGGTACTCGGACACGACGGAGTCGATCGGGACCGCGTCCCGTACCGCCTTCACGTCCTCGTCGTTGATCCGTCCTGCCACGGGGAGATTCTACGGGGGCGGACCGACAGCCATGGGGCCCGTGCGGCGTCCCGGGAGGGGCGCCGGGCTGTGACCTCGTGCGGCTCCGCCGCGTGGACGCGACCAGCCGCGCAGCGCCCGCACCTGCCCGGACAGCACACCTACGCGGACAGACTCTCCAGCGCCACCGCCGGGTCGGCCAAAGCCTCCGGGTCAACCACCCTCTGCTCTCGGATCAGGCGCTGAATGGCGTCTGTGACGTCCCACACGTTCACGTTCATCCCGGCCAGCACCCTCCCCTCCTTCAGCCAGAACGCGATGAAGTGCCGCTTCCCGGCGTCGCCCCGGATCACCACCTCGTCGTAGGACCCGGGCGGCGCCCACCCCGAGTACTCCATCCCCACGTCGTACTGGTCGGAGAAGAAGTACGGCACCCGGTCGTACGTCACCTCGCGGCCGAGCATCGCCCGGGCCGCCGCCGGTCCGCCGTTGAGCGCGTTGGCCCAGTGTTCGACGCGCAGCCGGGTGCCGAACAGCTCGTGCGGGAAGGACGCCACGTCACCGGCCGCGTGGATGTCGGGGTCGGACGTGCGCAACCGCGCGTCCACCACGATGCCGCCCCCCTGCGCACGGTCGGCCAGCTCCAGTCCCGCTGCCTCCGCGAGACCCACCCGCGGAGCCACGCCGATCGCGGCGAGCACGTCGTGCGCGGGATGCTCGTCGCCGTCGTCGGTGCGGGCGGCCAGCACCATGCCGTCCTGGCCGACGATCTCGGTGAGCCGGACGCCGAAGCGGAAGCGGACGCCGTGCTCGCGGTGCAGCTCGGCGAAGACGTTGCCCAGCTCGGGGCCGAGGACCCCGTGCAGCGGGGTCGGCTCGGGCTCGACGACGGTGACCTCCGCGCCGTACTCGCGGGCCGCCGCCGCGACCTCCAGGCCGATCCAGCCGGCGCCGGCGATCACGATGTGGCCGTTGTCCCGGCCGAGCGCGGCCAGGACGCCCTTGAGGCGGTCGGCGTGGGCGAGACGCCGCAGATGGTGGACGCCGGCGAGGTCCGTGCCCGGAATGTCGAGGCGGCGGGGCTCGGCCCCGGTCGCCAGCAGCAGCTTGTCGTAGTGCACGAGCGTGCCGTCGTCGCCGAAGCGGACCGTCTTCGCGGCCCGGTCGATGGCGTCGACGGTCTGGCCGAGGTGCAGTTCGATGTCGTTGCGCGCGTACCAGGCGGGCTCGTGGACGAAGACGCTGTCGCGCTCCTCCTTGCCGAGCAGATAGCCCTTGGAGAGAGGAGGCCGCTCGTAGGGGTGGTCGCGTTCGTCGCAGATCAGTATCACGCGGCCGGTGAAGCCCTCCGCACGCAGCGTCTCGGCCGCCTTCGCGCCGGCGAGACCTCCCCCGACGATGACGTATGTCTGATCCGCGTCGACCACTTGATGCCTCCTCTTAAGGATGTCGTCACATGGGAGCGTCCCGCACGCGGCGTGGTGCGGGAAGAGGGAGTGGCCCGATCAGGCCACGCTGGGTCACGTCCGGGTCATGGGTTCTCCGTCAGTCGCGCGTGCAGGGAGCGGGCGGAGGCGTCCGTGAGCGAGGCGATCTGGTCGACGATCACACGCTTGCGGGCACGGTCGTCGGCCGCCTCGGCGAACAGCGCCCGGAACTGCGGATCGAGCCCGTCCGGTGCGCGGTCGGTGAGCGCCCGCGCCAGCTCGGCGACGACGACGCGCTGGTCGGCGCGCAACTGCTCCTGCTCGGCGCGCTGCATCACATAACGGTCGGCGACGGCCTTGAGGACCGCGCACTCGGTACGGGTGCCGCGCGGTACCACGAGCTCCGCCGCGTACCGCGTGAGGCGCCCGCCGCCGTACGCCTCCCGGGTCGCGCCCTCGGCGGCCAGGCAGAAGCGGCCGATGAGCTGGCTGGTGGCGTCCTTCAGCCGGGCCTGGGCGACCGCGGAGCCGTCGTAGCCGTGCGGCCACCACTCGTGGTCGAGGAGCCGGTCGAGGGCCTCGGCGAGCTCCTCGGGGTCGGTGTCCGCGGGCACGTACCGCCCGAGGGCGACGGCGAAGACCGCCTGTCGCTCCGGCTCGGCGTGCAGGCAGTTCGGGTCGATGTGGCCGGCGTGCAGACCGTCCTCGAAGTCGTGCACCGAGTAGGCCACGTCGTCGGACCAGTCCATGACCTGGGCCTCGAAGCAGGCGCGGTGGCCGGGGGCGTCCTTGCGGACCCAGTCGAAGACGGGGCGGTCGTCCTCGTAGGCCCCGAACTTCGGGGAGCCGGGGTCGGTGGGGTGGGCGCCGCGCGGCCAGGGGTACTTGGTGGCGGCGTCGAGGGCGGCGCGCGTCAGGTTCAGGCCCACGCTGATGAGTTCGCCCGTCCGCTCCGAGGGGACGAACCGCTTCGGCTCGATACGGGCGAGCAGGCGCAGGGACTGGGCGTTGCCCTCGAAGCCGCCGCAGTCCTCCGCGAACTCGTTCAGCGCCTGTTCGCCGTTGTGTCCGAAGGGCGGGTGGCCGAGGTCGTGGGAGAGACAGGCGGCCTCGACGAGGTCGGGGTCACAGCCGAGGGCGGCGCCCAGCTCGCGGCCGACCTGGGCGCATTCCAGCGAGTGGGTGAGTCGGGTGCGGGGGCTGGCGTCCCAGACCTGACTCCGGGTGCCCGGGGTGACGACCTGGGTCTTGCCCGCCAGACGGCGCAGGGCGGCCGAGTGCAGCACGCGCGCGCGGTCGCGCTGGAAGGCGGTGCGGCCCGGGCGCTTGTCGGGCTCGGGCGCCCAGCGCTCGACGGCCGCGTCGTCGTACGCCGAGCCGGCCGCCCAGCCGTTCTCGTACGGCGCGGGAGTCTCGTAGGCCTTCGGTGCGGTCCCGTCCATGACCCGACAGTAGACGCAGCCGGTGACAATCGGGATGTCGGCGTCCGTTTCCCGCCCGGCCGTTTCGCGCCGCTCGGCGGGTCCCTCAGGCGGAGGCCAGGGCCGGTTCGGCGGCCGGCTCGGAGGCGGCGAGCGCCTGGTCGTAGCGGTGCAGGACGAGGCGGGCCATGGCCGGGTGGGCGCCGAGCGGGGCCCCGACGATCCAGGGGGCGGCCCCGGCGCACTCGGTGGCGAAGCGGCCGGGCGCGGCGAAACAGGAGGCGACGGCGACCCGGTGGCGGCCACGGGCGGCGAGCGCGCGCACCGCGGCCCGGACGGTGGGCGAGGCGGCGGAGGCGTAGGCGGGGACGACCGGGACGCCCAGGCGCTCGGCGAGGAGCTGCGCGGTGCGCCGGGTGTCGACCGCCGAGTCGGGGTCGCGGGAGCCGGCGGCGGCGAGCACGACCGCGCTCGCACGGCGCTGGGCGTCGCTCTGTGCCGTCCGCCAGCCCGCCTCGACGAGCCGGGCGTAGAGGGTCTCCACGAGGAGGGGGTGCGGACCGAGCGGCGCGGCCACACGGATGTGCGCCCGCGCGGCGGCCACCGCCTCGGGGATGTCCCGCTTGACGTGGTGGCCGCGGCTGAGGAGCAGCGGTACGAGGACGGCGCGGCCCGCGCCGAGGGAGGCGAGCGCGTCGGGCAGCGGGGGCTCGTTCAGCTCGATGTGGCCGAGGCGCACGGGCAGGTGCGGGCGCAGTTCGCCGACCCGTTCGACAAGGGTGCGCACGGTGGCCAGGGCGCGCGGGTCACGGCTGCCGTGCGCCACGAGGACGAGCGTGGGCGGGGCCGGGCGCCGGGCGCCGTTGCGGGAGACGAGGCCGAGCTGGCTGTCGAGCTGGCTGGTGATCCGGTTCATGAGCTGCGCCGTACTGTCGAGGTGGGCGCCAAGGAGCGGCGGGCCGCCGGGGCGGGCGTGGGAGTCGTCGCGAGGAGGGTTCGACGCCGTCATGGGCCGATCCTGGCGGTACGACGTTGCCGGGCCGTTGCGTGACCGTGACGGGTGTTTTCCGGGGCTTCACGACGCCGGGGCAGATCGTGTGAGGGGCGCGCGAGCAGTTCCGTGCGCCCCGCGCGTTCCGTGCGAACCGGATCACCGTGCGCCGCGTCCCCGCGCGTTCCGTGCGAACCGGATCACCGTGCGCCGCGTCCCCACTGGCGACACCGCACGAAGCCACAACCGGGGGATGCCGCGATGAGCCTGCCGCGCCTGAGGATCCGCGCACCGAGACTGCCGCGCACACGCGCCGGGCAGCGGCGGGCCGTGCAGGGGCTGGTGCTGCTGTGCGTGCTGGCGCTGCTGCCGACGACATGGTTGTTCCTGGCCACGGACGACCGGCTGCGCACCACCGCGGACGTGCCGCGCACACAGGTCGCCGTCGTCTTCGGCGCGGGCCTGTGGGACGGCGAGCCGTCGCCGTACCTCGCCCACCGTCTCGACGCGGCGGCGCGGCTGTACCGGGCCGGCCGTGTCGAGGTCGTCCTCGTCACCGGTGACAACAGCCGCAAGGACTACGACGAGCCGGACGCGATGCGCACCTATCTGACGAACCACGGAGTGCCGGGGTCCCGGATCGTCAGCGACTACGCGGGCTTCGACACCTGGGACTCCTGCGCCCGGGCCAAGAAGATCTTCGGCGTGGACCGCGCGGTCCTGATCAGCCAGGGCTTCCACATCCGCCGGGCGGTCGCCCTGTGCCAGGCGGCGGGCGTGACCTCCTACGGCGTCGGCGTCGACGCCGAGCACGACATGACCTGGTACTACGGCGGCACCCGGGAGATCTTCGCGGCGGGCAAGGCCGCGCTGAACGCGCTGTTCCACCCGGATCCGACGTTCCTCGGCCCCAGGGAGCAGGGGGTCGCGAAGGCCCTCGCGTCGGCGCGGGGCTGAGAGATCAGGTTCGCATCGCGGGGCTGGTACGGGTGGCTGTCGTATCTGCTGATCGCCACCGGCTGGGTCCTGGCGACGACGACGCGCGCACCGTCCGGTTGCCCTCACACCGCCTCACGCGCGGCGGGGAGGTCCTGGTCCCGGCCGCGTAACCGGGAGACCTCACGGCACGTAATACGGCCGAAGCACGCTGAACGGCATGCGGACCACCTCGACCCCCACCCACTGCCCGTACTGCGCCCTCCAGTGCGGGATGAACCTGACGCCCCTGCCGGACGGAGGCGTCGAGGTGACCGAGCGCCCGGACTTCCCGGTGAACCGGGGCGCGTTGTGCGGCAAGGGCCGCACGGCTCCGGCGCTGCTCGCGCCCGGGGTGCGGCTGACCTCGCCACTGGTGCGCTCCCGGGGCGTCCTTGCGCCCGCCACCTGGGGCGAGGCCCTCGACCGTATCGCCGGGGAGTTCTCCCGCACGCGCGCGGAGCACGGTGCGGACGCGCTCGGGGTGTTCGGCGGGGGCGGCCTGACGAACGAGAAGGCGTACGCGCTCGGGAAGTTCGCCCGTGTGGTGCTCGGCACCTCGCAGATCGACTACAACGGTCGGTTCTGCATGTCGTCGGCGGCGGCCGCGGGTCTGCGGGCGTTCGGCCTCGACCGGGGGCTGCCGTTCCCGCTGGAGGACATCCCCAGGACCGGGTGCGTGATCCTCGTCGGCTCCAACCTCGCGGAGACGATGCCGCCCGCGGTGCGCTATCTGACCGAACTCAAGGAGAACGGCGGAACGTTGATCGTCGTAGACCCGCGCCGCACGCGCACCGCCGAGCAGGCCGATCTGCATCTGGCACCGCGGCCGGGTACGGACCTGGCGCTGGCGCTCGGGCTGCTGCATCTGATCGTCGCCGAGGGACGCACGGACGAGACGTACATCCGGGAGCGCACGAGCGGCTGGGAGGAGGCCCGGGCGGCGGCGATGGCGCACTGGCCGGAGCACGTGGAGCGGATCACGGGTGTGTCCGTGCCGCAACTGCGGGCGGCGGTAAGGCTGTTCTGCGCGCCCGAGGCCGCGATGGTGCTGACCGCGCGCGGGCCCGAGCAGCAGTCCAAGGGCACGGACACGGTGGGCGCGTGGATCAACCTGTGCCTGGCGACCGGCCGTGCGGGCCGCCCGCGGTCCGGCTATGGCTGCCTGACCGGCCAGGGCAACGGACAGGGCGGCCGCGAACACGGCCAGAAGGCCGACCAGCTGCCCGGCTACCGCAAGCTCACGGACCCGGCGGCGCGGCGGCACGTGGCCGGGGTGTGGGGGGTGGACCCGGACGCGCTGCCGGGGCCGGGCAGGAGCGCGTACGAACTCCTCGACGCGCTGGGCACGGACATCCGCGCGCTGCTGCTGATGGGCTCCAACCCGGTGGTGTCGGCTCCGCGCGCCGCGCACATCGAGGACCGGCTGCGCTCGCTCGGCTTCCTGGCGGTGTGCGACGTGGTCCTGTCGGAGACGGCCGAGTTGGCGGACGTGGTGCTGCCGGTGACGCAGTGGGCGGAGGAGACGGGCACGACGACCAGTCTGGAGGGGCGGGTCCTGCTGCGCCGCCGTGCGCTGACCCCGCCGCCCGGGGTCCGCAGCGATCTGGAGGTCCTGCACGAACTGGCCGCACGCCTGGGCGTGGAGAAGGGCTTCCCCACGGACCCGGAGGAGGTCTTCGACGAACTGCGCCGCGCGAGCGAGGGCGGCCCCGCGGACTACTCGGGCATCACCTACCGGAGGCTGGCGCAGGAGAACGGGGTGTTCTGGCCGTGTCCGGCGCCGGCCACCGCGCAGAACGGCGAGGACGCCCCGCCGGAGGTGCTCCCCGACGACCCGGCGCACGACGCTTCACCGGCCGTCCCCCACCGCGGCACCCCGCGCCTCTTCCTCGACCGGTTCGCCACCGAGGACGGGCGGGCGCGGTTCGCCGCCGTGTCGTACCGGGGTGCCGCCGAGGAACCCGACGACGCCTACCCGGTGCTGCTGACCACCGGGCGGGTCGTCGCCCAGTACCAGTCCGGGGCGCAGACACGACGGGTCGGGGAACTGAACGCCGCCGCGCCCGGCCCGTACGTGGAGATGCATCCGCGGCTGGCCGAGCGGCTCGGCGCGGCGGACGGGGACGCGGTCGCCGTGGTGTCGCGGCGCGGTCGGGCCGTCGCACCCGCGCGGATCAGCCACGCCATCCGGCCCGACACCGTCTTCATGCCCTTCCACTGGCCGGGCGAGGGCCGCGCCAACGCGCTGACCAACCCGGCCCTCGACCCCGTCTCCCGCATGCCGGAGTTCAAGGTGTGCGTGGTGCGGCTGGAGCGCGTGGGCGCGGACCCCGGGGAGTGACTCGCCGGCCGGGAGCCATGACGACCGGGGCTGGGCCAGTCTCCCCTGCGTCACCCGTTCGCAGCACACCCCCGCACCCTTCGGATTCTCCTCCATGCGTCACCGACCGCACGCCCGTGAGCTGCTGAAACGCCGTGGCGACCACCCGTGGGACACCCCGGCCCACACCCGTTCGCCACACTTCTGACACTCCGTCAGCGAGCGGTCCGGGCCGAGTGCCCCTTTCCTCGGAAGGGCAGGGGTACGACCGACGCAGCGGCCCGCCGTGGGTGCCGCGGGCCGTGCCCTCTCGGAGGAGCACCACGATGCGACGTACGGCCCGTCTGCTGAGCGGTAGCGCGCTCGCCATCGCCGCGGCGACGATGGTTGCCGCGCCCGCGTTCGGCGGTGACACCGGGCGACTGGAGGTCTTCCCCTCCACGGTCGTGCCCGGAGCCGAGGTCACCGTCAACACGGCGGCGTGCGGCGCGGACGGCTCGGCGGCGGGCGACGCCACCGCGGTCGGTGGCGGCACCTTCACTCTCGCGCCCAGCACGCACGAGCAGGATGTGATCGGACGGTTCCGGGTGCCGCCGAGCGCGCAGCCGGGAACGTACGAGATCGTCGCCAAGTGCGCCGGCGGCAAGCACGCGACCGTGGCCGGCGATCTGGTGGTCGCCCTGACCGCGACCGCGGCCAAGGATCCGGCGCAGCCGCGAGGAAGCGTGAAGACAGGGGTCGGCGGCGCACTGGGCCCCGACCCGGTGAACACCGCGGCCGGTGTGGCGGCCCTCGCCGTCGCCGCCGCGGGCGGTACCTGGCTCCTGCATCGCCGGGCGAGAGGCGACGGCATCTGACGGCCGCCTGCGCTGTCCGTCCGCCGGTACCGCCATCAGCTCCCCCTCCGGGTCCGACTGCCCCTCGCGGCCCGGAGGGGGCACCCGCACACCGGCATCCAGGAAGGAGGCTCCCGTGCGCAAGGTCGGCAGGTCCGGTGCGGTCGGTGACGCCGCCATAGCATCCGTCACGGTGGTCGCCCTCTGTTCCGGCATATGGCTGCTGAGCAGCGGCGCCCAGAGCCAGGCACCGCCGCAGCCGTCGGCCGCGCAGGCGGCCGTGGACCCCGACCACCAGGGGTCCGCCGCGTCCGCGCTCGCCCCCTCCCCGCCCGACCGCATCCGCATACCCTCGATCCGCGTGAACGCCCCCCTCATGGGCCTCGGCCTCACCAGCAGCGGCAGCCTGGACGTGCCGCCCGCGGAGAAGAAGAACCTCGCCGGCTGGTACGAGGCCGGCACCATGCCCGGCGAGACGGGCACGGCGATCGTCGCCGGACACGTGGACAACTCCCAGGGCCGGGCCGTCTTCTACGACCTCGGCGCGCTGAAGAAGGGCAGCGTCATCGAGGTCGACCGCCGCGACGGCACGACGGCCCTCTTCACGGTCGACGCGGTCGAGGTCTACGCGGCGAGCGACTTCCCCGACGACAAGGTGTACGGGGCGGCGAAACGCCCCGAACTGCGCGTGATCACCTGCGGCGGCGGCTACTCGAAGAGAACGGGCTACCAGGGGAACGTGGTCGTCTTCGCCCACCTGACGGGCAGTCGCTGAGCACACCGGACACCTCGTCGGCCGAGCGGCGACGACCCCTCACACCACCGCCCCACCCCCGCTGAGGGCAGCGTTCCCGGCGGGAAACAGTCATGATGCGGCCGGGTAACGTCGGCACCGCACGCTGCCATGCATGACCTCGAATACGCGTGTGGTGGTGATCGGCGCCGGGCTCGCGGGCGTCCGTCTCGCCCGGCGGCTCGGCGAGCTCGGCGCGTCGGCACTGCTCGTCGGGGAGGAGGAGCACCCCCCGTACAACCGCGTCCTGCTCGCCGACGTCCTGGCCGGCCGGTACGCGTCCGAGGTGATCTCCCTCCCGGCCCCGGAGCGCCTCGTCCGCGCCCGGGTCACCCTGATCGACCGCAGGGCCCGCGAGATCCGCTGCTCGGACGGCTCGGCGATCGCATACGACACGCTCGTCCTCGCCACCGGCTCGAACGCCGTGCTCCCTCCCCTGCGCGGTCTGTTCACCGCCGGCCGAACCGAACTCCCCGAGGGCGTCCACGCGTTCCGCACCATGGACGACTGCCTGGGACTCGCCAAGGCGGTACGCGAAGGGGTGCGCGCCGTCGTGATCGGCGGCGGGCTCCTCGGCGTCTCCGCCGCCCGCGCGCTCGCGGCCCGCGGCGCCCAGGTCGTCCTGGCCCAGCAGGCCGAGCGCCTGATGGAGCGTCAGCTCGATCCTGCCGCCTCCCGGCTGCTGCGCCGCCACCTCACCGGTCTGGGCGTGGAGGTCCACACCGAGGCCCGCGTCCGCGGCATACGTACGCTCGGCGGCGCGGTCCGCTCGGTGGAGCTGGCCGACGGCTACGCCCTCGACACCGACCTCGTGGTACTGGCCTGCGGCGTCCGTCCCCGGGTGGGCCTGGCCCAGGACGCGGGCCTCGCCGTCCACAAGGGCGTCCTCGTCGACGACGAACTGCGCACCTGCGACCGGAACATCCGGGCGATCGGCGACTGCGCCCAGCACGCCGGAACCGTGTACGGGCTCGCCGCCCCGGCGCTCGAACAGGCCGAGGTTCTGGCCGAGTTGCTCGCACGCGAGTCCGGCGGCGCGGGCGACCCGGGCGCCCGCTACACCGGAACCCGCTCCCTGACCCGGCTCACCCTCGCCGGGCAGGACTTCCTCGACCTCGCCGCCTTCGGCGAGACGGACGCCCGCCCCGGCGACGACGTGGTGCAGCTCGCCGACGCCACCCGCGGCACCTACCGCAAGGTCGTCGTCCGCGACGACCGGCTGGTCGGCGGCGTGCTCGTCGGCGAACTCGGCACCGTCGGCGCGCTCGCCCGCGCCTGGGAGGGAGCGGAGCCGCTCCCCGCGGACGGCGCCCCGCTGCTCCACCTGCTCACCAACGACGGAGGCTCCTGATGTCCACGGACACCCCCACGATCGTGCTCGTCGGCCATGGCATGGTCGGCCAGCGCTTCCTCGAAGCGCTCGCCGAGCGCGGCCTGACCGCCGCGCACCGCGTCGTCGTGCTGTGCGAGGAGCCGCGCCCCGCCTACGACCGGGTCCAGCTCACCTCGTACTTCTCGGGCACCACACCCGAGGAACTGTCCATGACCGACGGGGAGTTCATCGAGAGGCACGGGATCGAGCTGCACCTCGGCGATCCGGCCGAGACGATCGACCGGCAGGCCCGGACGGTCACCGCACGCTCCGGGCTCACCGTCTCCTACGACACGCTCGTCCTGGCCACCGGCTCCTACCCCTTCGTCCCACCGGTCCCCGGCAAGGACGCGACGGGCTGCTTCGTCTACCGCACCATCGAGGACCTGCTCGCCATCGAGGAGTACGCGGGAGCGCGGGCCACCACCGGCGCGGTGGTCGGCGGCGGTCTGCTCGGCCTGGAGGCGGCCGGTGCGCTCAAGGGGCTGGGCCTGGCCACCCACATCGTGGAGTTCGCGCCGCGACTGATGCCGGTGCAGGTCGACGAGGGCGGTGGCGCCGCGCTGCTGCGCACCATCGAGGACATGGGCCTGACCGTGCACACCGGCACGGGCACCCAGGAGATCGTCGTCGGTGAGGAAGGCGCGGTGACGGCCATGAGGCTGTCCGACGGCTCCGAACTTCCCACGGACCTGGTCGTGTTCTCGGCCGGTGTCCGCCCCCGGGACCAGCTCGCCCGCGCGTGCGGGCTCGCCGTCGGTGAGCGCGGCGGCATCATGGTGGACGAGCGGTGCCGCACCGTCTCCGACCCGCGTGTGTTCGCCATCGGCGAGTGCGCGCTGGCGGCCGACGGCCGGGTGTACGGCCTGGTCGCGCCGGGCTATGAGATGGCGGAGACGGCGGCGGCCACGCTCGCCGCCGACGAGGCCGCCTTCACCGGTGCCGACCTGTCCACCAAGCTGAAGCTGCTCGGCGTCGACGTGGCCTCCTTCGGCGACGCGCACGGCACCACCGCCGACTGTCTCGACGTGGTCTACGCCGACTCGCGCTCGGGCACGTACAAGAAGCTGGTCATCGGCCGCGACGGGGAGCTGCTCGGCGGCATCCTGGTCGGTGACGCGGAGGCATACGGCACCCTGCGCGCCCTCACCGGCTCGGTACCGCCCGTCGCCCCCGAGCGGCTGGTGCTGCCCGCGGGGTCCGGCGCCCCGGCGGAGCTGGGCCCGTCCGCCCTGCCGGACGAGGCGGTCGTCTGCTCCTGCCACAACGTCACCAAGGGCACGATCCGCGGCGCGGTCACCGAGCACCGGTGCACCACCGTGCCCCAGGTCAAGAAGTGCACCAGGGCCGGTACCGGCTGCGGCAGTTGCGTCAAGGTGCTGGGCCAACTGGTCGACGCCGAACTGGAGGCGAGCGGCGTCGAGGTCGACAAGGGCCTGTGCGGCTGTTTCGCGCAGACCCGCGAGGAGCTGTACGAGATCGTCCTCGCCCTGCGCATCAGCTCCTACCAGCAGCTGCTGGACCGCTACGGTCGCCGGGAGGCGCGCGGCGGTGACGGCTGCGAGATCTGCAAGCCGGCGGTCGCCTCGGTCATCGCCTCGCTCGCCCCGGCGATCGGCGCCGACGGCCATGTCCTGGACGGGGAGCAGGCCGCGTTGCAGGACACCAACGACCACTTCCTGGCCAACCTGCAGAGGAACGGCTCGTACTCGGTCGTACCGCGCATCCCCGGCGGCGAGATCACCCCGGAGAAGCTGATCGTGATCGGTGAGATCGCCCGCGACTTCGGTCTCTACACGAAGATCACCGGCGGTCAGCGGATCGACATGTTCGGCGCCCGGGTCGAGCAACTCCCGCTGATCTGGGCCAGGTTGGTGGACGCGGGCTTCGAGTCCGGACACGCCTACGGAAAGGCGCTCCGTACGGTGAAGTCCTGCGTCGGCCAGACCTGGTGCCGCTACGGCGTCCAGGACTCCGTCCGTATGGCGATCGACCTGGAGCTGCGCTACCGGGGGCTGCGGTCCCCGCACAAGCTGAAGTCAGCGGTCTCCGGGTGTGCCCGTGAGTGCGCCGAGGCCCGGTCGAAGGACTTCGGCGTGATCGCGACGGCGGGCGGATGGAACCTGTACGTCGGCGGCAACGGCGGCGCGACCCCGCGCCACGCCGACCTGCTGGCGCAGGATCTGACGGACGCCGAGCTCGTGCGGCTGATCGACCGTTTCCTGATGTTCTACATCCGCACGGCCGACCGCCTGGAGCGCACCTCGGTCTGGCTGGAGCGGATCCCCGGCGGCCTGGACCATGTGCGCGACGTGGTCGTCCATGACTCGCTCGGCATCTGCGGGGAGCTGGAGGCCCTGATGGCCGCCCATGTCGCGGGCTACCGCGACGAGTGGGCCGAGACCGTCAACGACCCCGAGAAGCTCGCCCGGTTCGTCTCGTTCGTCAACGCCCCCGACACCCCCGATCCGGTCGTCGGCTTCGTCCCCGAACGCGACCAGATCAAGCCCGACCTGCCCCTGCTGGCGATCGGCACACGGCCCTTGGAAGGAAGCGCCCAGCGATGACCCTGGCACCCGAGACGACCGATCTGAAGGTCCAGCTCCGGCTGGAGGACGGCTGGTTCACGGTCTGCGACCTGAGGCTGCTGATCCCGGGCCGCGGAGTGGCGGCGCTGCTGCCGGACGGCCGCCAGGCGGCGCTCTTCCGCGACCGCGCGGGCCGTACGTACGGCATAGACAACCGGGATCCCTTCACCGGCGCGGCGGTCCTCTCCCGCGGCCTGACGGGCACGCACCAGGGCCGCCCGTTCGTCGCCTCACCCCTTCTCAAGCAGCGCTTCGACCTGCTGTCGGGCCAGTGCCTGGACGACGAGACGGTGCGGGTGGCGGCGTACGACGTGCGGAGCACGGCGTGACCGTACGCCGTCCCGTCAGGCCTTCAGGGCGTCCTACGTCACCCCCTGTCAGCCGCTCGAAGGCGTCCCGGAGCCGCGCACCGGCCTGCGAGAGCTGACGGCATGCGAAGGGGCGGCACCCCCGCACAGGGTGCCGCCCCTCCTGGTGCACCGGAGTCGTCATCGTCGGTGAGGGTCGGGGACCGACGACGGCTCCGGGGTTCTCGCGGGGCCGTCAGCGGTGGTCGCTGCCCGTCGACTGCGACGCCGCGCGTCCCGCCTCCAGACGGGCCACCGGGATCCGGAAGGGGGAGCAGGACACGTAGTCCAGCCCCACCTCGTGGAAGAAGTGCACCGACTCGGGGTCGCCGCCGTGCTCGCCGCAGACGCCGAGCTTGAGGTCGGGGCGGGTGGCGCGGCCCGCCTCGGCGGCGGCCTTCACCAGGGAGCCCACGCCGTCCTTGTCGATCGTCTCGAAGGGGCTGACGCCGAAGATGCCCTTCTCCAGGTAGGCCGTGAAGAAGCTCGCCTCGACGTCGTCCCGGCTGAAGCCCCACACCGTCTGGGTGAGGTCGTTGGTGCCGAAGGAGAAGAACTCGGCGGCCTCCGCGATCTGGCCGGCCGTGAGGGCGGCGCGCGGCAGCTCGATCATCGTGCCGATCGCCAGCTTCAGCTGCGTCCCGGTGGCCTCCTCGACCTCCGCGATGACGCGGTCCGCCTCCTCGCGCACGATCTCCAGCTCCTGGACCGTGCCGACGAGCGGGATCATGACCTCGGCGCGCGGGTCGCCCTTCGCGGCCTTGCGCTCGGCCGCCGCCTCGGCGATGGCCCGTACCTGCATGGTGAACAGACCCGGGATGACCAGGCCGAGCCGCACGCCCCGCAGGCCCAGCATCGGGTTCTGCTCGTGCAGGCGGTGCACGGCCTGGAGCAGGCGCAGCTCGTTCTCGTGGGGCTCCTGACGGGACTCCGCCAGCGCCACCCGCACCGACAGCTCGGTGATGTCGGGCAGGAACTCGTGCAGCGGCGGGTCCAGCAGGCGGATCGTGACCGGGAGTCCGTCCATCGCCTCGAAGAGCTCGACGAAGTCCTGCTTCTGCAGCGGAAGCAGTTCCTTGAGGGAGTCCTCCCGCTCCACCTCCGTGTCCGCGAGGATCAGCCGCTCCACCAGCTCACGCCGGTCGCCGAGGAACATGTGCTCCGTACGGCACAGCCCGATGCCCTGGGCGCCGAAGCGCCGTGCGCGCAGCGCGTCCTCGGCGTTGTCCGCGTTCGCGCGCACCCGCAGGCGCCGCTTGCGGTCGGCGAACGCCATGATCCGGTGCACGGCCTCCACCAGTTCGTCGGCGTCGTCCGCGCCCGCGTGCATCCGGCCCTCGAAGTACTCGACCACCGGGGACGGCACGACCGGGACCTCGCCGAGGTACACCTTGCCGGAGGAGCCGTCGATCGAGACGAGGTCGCCCTCCTCGACGACCACGCCGCCCGGCGCCGTCAGACGCCGGCGCTTGGTGTCGACCTCCAGCTCCTCCGCGCCGCACACACAGGTCTTGCCCATGCCGCGGGCCACCACCGCGGCATGCGAGGTCTTGCCGCCGCGCGAGGTCAGGATGCCCTCCGCGGCGATCATGCCGTCCAGGTCGTCGGGGTTGGTCTCGCGGCGGATCAGGATCACCTTCTCGCCCGAGCGCGACCACTTGATCGCCGTGTACGAGTCGAAGACCGCCTTGCCGACGGCCGCACCGGGCGACGCGGCGATGCCCCGGCCGAGCTGCTCGACCTTCGCCTGCTCGTCGAAGCGCGGGAACATCAGCTGCGCCAGCTGCGCGCCGGTCACCCGCTGCAGTGCCTCGGCCTCGTCGATCAGGCCCTGGTCCACCAGCTGCGTGGCGATGCGGAAGGCCGCGCCCGCCGTGCGCTTGCCGACGCGGGTCTGCAGCATCCACAGCCGGCCGCGCTCGATGGTGAACTCGATGTCGCAGAGGTCCTTGTAGTGGTTCTCCAGCGTCTCCATGATCTGCATCAGCTGGTCGTACGACTTCTTGTCGATCCGCTCCAGCTCGGCCAGCGGGACGGTGTTGCGGATGCCCGCGACCACGTCCTCGCCCTGCGCGTTCTGCAGGTAGTCGCCGTACACACCCTGGTGGCCGGAGGCCGGGTCCCGGGTGAAGGCCACGCCCGTGCCCGAGTCGGGGCCCAGGTTGCCGAAGACCATCGAGCAGACGTTCACCGCTGTGCCGAGGTCGTGCGGGATGCGCTCCTGACGGCGGTAGAGCTTCGCGCGGTCGCCGTTCCACGAGTCGAACACCGCCCTGATGGCGAGGTCCATCTGCTCGCGCGGATCCTGCGGGAAGTCGCGCCCGGCCTCGGTCTTGACGATCTTCTTGAACTTGGTGACCAGCTTCTTGAGGTCCGCGGCCTCCAGCTCCGTGTCGACCGAGACGCCCTTGGCCTCCTTGGCCGCCTCGAGCGCGTCCTCGAAGTGCTCGCCGTCCACGCCCAGGACCGTCTTGCCGAACATCTGGATGAGGCGACGGTAGGAGTCCCACGCGAAGCGCTCGTCGCCGGCCTGCTTCGCCAGGCCCTGCAGGGACTTGTCGGAGAGGCCGATGTTCAGGACGGTGTCCATCATGCCCGGCATCGAGAACTTCGCACCCGAACGCACCGAAACCAGCAGGGGGTTGTCGGTCTGTCCGAGCTTCTTCCCCATCCGCTCCTCCAGCGCGGCGAGGTGAGCGCTCACCTCGTCACGCAGTGCCGCGGGTTCCTCGCCGCTGTCGAGGTAGACCTTGCAGGCCTCGGTGGTGATGGTGAATCCCGGAGGGACGGGCAGACCCAGGTTGGTCATCTCGGCGAGGTTCGCGCCCTTGCCGCCGAGGAGGTCCTTGAGGTCCTTGTTGCCCTCGGTGAAGTCGTAAACGAACTTCACGCCCTCGACGCCGTTTTCAGTTACGTGGCGATCTTTGTTTTCCGACACGGTCTCGACTCCTCGAGGACGCGGTGGCTGCCCTGACGGCGAGGAACATACCCAGATCAAAGGCGCCTGGGTACGTCCACTTGCGCGTCATGCGCACGTAACCACTCGTCCGCCACTGGATCGAAAGTCAAGGCTTGGCAAGTCGCCCCGAGCGCATGTTTTCACTTCTTGAACGCATCGATGTCCGAGGCCCGCGCACATCGCTCATGTGAGCGAGTTTCGGCACGTCTGATTTCGATCGATGAACGATCAAGGGGTGGCACTCAGTGCCACCCCTTGGAGAAGTGCAGTCGCTCATGATCCGCTCATCTGAGCGTAACCCCTATCAAGGGTGGCGAGAATCACGCTATGCGAGACGCCCGGATTTCACCATACGGACGCATCTTCGGACGGAAACACGGCTGTCACAGGGAGGTCACGGCCCCTCACACACCGAGCGCGAGCAGGCGCTCCTCCACGCGTTCGGGGGCGTAGAGATGCTCGACGACGAGCGCACCCGCCCCGACCAGAGCCGCCCGCTCCCCGAGCCGCGAGGTCACCACGTCGAGGTGCGCCGTGGAGCGGGGCAGCGCGCGCTGGTACAGCAACTCCCGCACACCCGTGAGGAAGGGTGTTCCGGCCAGATCTCCGGCGATCATCAGCACCCCGGGGTTCAGCAGGGTCACCACGGTCGCCAGGACGTCCCCGACCCGCCGCCCGGCCTCCCGGGCGAGCGCGGCGGCCTCCGGATGTCCGGCGGTCAGCAGGTCCCGCACGTCCGAGCCGGAGGCGGCGGGCACCCCCGCCCCCGCGAGCCGGCGTGCCACGGCGCCCCCGCTCGCGACCGCGGCCAGACAGCCGTAGGACCCGCACCGGCACAGCGCGTCGGCGCCCTCCGGCACGCGGATGTGCCCGATGTCCCCGGCGCCGCCGTCGACCCCGCGGTAGATGCGGCCGCCGACGACCACGCCGGCGCCGATGCCGGTGGAGACCTTGACCAGGACGAACGCCGAGCAGTCCGGATGTCCGGTGCGCTGTTCGCCGTACGCCATCAGGTTCGCGTCGTTGTCGACCAGCACCGGCACGTCGGCGGGGCCGTGCGCGTGCTCCGCGAAGGCGCGGCCGAGGCGGGCCCGGATGTCGTAGCCGTCCCAGCCCGGCATGATCGGCGGTTGGACGACCCGGCCGGTGTCGCTGTCCACGGGTCCGGGGACGGCGAGCCCGATCCCACAGACCTCGTGCGCGAGATGGCCGGCCTTCCCGAGCAGTTCGGCGAACCAGCGGCCCAGTTCGCCGAGTACGGCGTCCGGGCCGTCCTCGATCACCAGGGTGCCGCCGTGCTCGGCCAGGATCTCGCCGGTCAGGGACAGGACGGCGGCGCGGGCGTGCCGTGTGTCGAGGTCGGCGGCGAGCACCACCGCATGGGCGTCGTCGAACTCCAGCGTGATCGAAGGGCGGCCGCCGAGCGGGGAGTCGACCGGACCGCCCGCGCCCTCGCGCAGCCAGCCGGCCCGGAAGAGACGGTCCAGACGCAGGCCGACCGTGGCCCGCGACAGGCCCGTGGCCTGCTGCAGGGCACCCCGGGTCGTGGCGCGGCCACTGCGCACCAGCTCGAGCAGATCTCCGGCGCCGGCCTGAGCGCCGGACTTCCCGGTTCTCCCACTCATGCGCACCCCCTTGCGTTCACCAACTCTGCATTACATATTGAGTTTTGCGTGTTAAATAGACGTAACTCTACGGTAGCCACCGCCGAACCGGTCGGCCGGACGTCTTTCGGGGAGACCTGAGTGGACCGCACTACCCAACTCACCGCCCGCCGCATGGAACTCACGGGTCCCGTGCGCACCTCGGGCGCGCCCCCGGGGTCCGGTCCGGGCGAGACCGTCTCTCCCGGAAGCCCTGTATACGATCCGGCCGGGCCCGCCGGATCGCTGCACGTCAGGGCGGCGAAGGTGCTGGACGGCAACTGGACGGGGGCGTCCACGGTGCCGTCGCGCGGCCTGTACCCGCACCAGTGGTCCTGGGACTCGGCGTTCATCGCGATCGGACTGCGCCATCTGTCGCCGCTGAGGGCGCAGACGGAGCTGGAGACGCTGCTTGCCGCCCAGTGGGCGGACGGGCGGATCCCGCACATCGTCTTCAACTCCTCCGTCCCACTGGACGCGTACTTCCCCAGCCCCGACTTCTGGCGCTCCTCGTCCGCGGGACGCGCCGCGGGCGCACCGCGCACCGTACAGACCTCGGGCATCGTGCAGCCACCGGTGCACGCGCTGGCGGCCTGGCTGGTGCACCTCGCCGACCCGGGGCTGTCCCGGGCGCGCGGCTTCCTGCCCCGTGTGTACCCGCGCCTGGCGGCCTGGCACCGCTATCTGCTGCACCGCCGCGACCTGGGCGGCGGCGGGCTCGTCTCGGTGGTGCACCCCTGGGAGCAGGGCATGGACAACAGCCCCGCCTGGGACGCGCCGCTGTCCCGCGTCACCCCGGCCCCGGCCCGCTCCTTCCGCCGCGCGGACCTCGACCACGGGGCACCCGAGGACCGGCCGACGGATCTGGACTACGGGCGCTACGTGCGACTGGCGACGGACTACCGCGACCGGGGATACAGGGATGGGTCCGACGGGAGGTACGGGGCCGGGGCGGGCGAGTTCGCGGTGGAGGACCCGGCGTTCAACGCGCTGCTGATCGCGTCGGAGCACGCGCTGGCCCGTATGGCCCGCGAACTGGGCGCGACGGGCACGGCCCGGCACGCCCGCGCGGAGCGCCTGACGACGGTCCTCGTCGACCGGCTCTGGGACCCGGCGGAAGGGATGTTCTTCTGCCGGGACGTGCGGGACGGTGCCGCGCCCGGCGCCCTCGTGCCCGAACGCACCGTGTCCGGACTGGTGCCGCTGCTGCTGCCCACGCTGCCCCGTGACATCGCGGCCGCGCTCGTAAGGACGCTGCGCGGGCCGCACTTCGGGCTCGGCGGCGTCACCCGGCTCGTACCGAGCTACGACCTGCTCGGCGAGGCGTTCGATCCACACCGCTACTGGCGCGGGCCCGCCTGGTTCAACACCGGCTGGCTGCTGGAGCGCGGCCTGCGGGCGCACGGGAAGCGGGCGGAGGCCGACGCGCTGCGCGAGGCCTTGTTGCAGACGGCGGACGCCTCGGACTTCGCGGAGTACGTCGACCCGTACACCGGCCGGGCGTGCGGGGCGCTCGGATTCGGCTGGACCGCCGCGCTCACGCTCGACCTGCTCCACGCACGCTGCGGGGACGGCGTGTCCCCCATGGGCGTCGGCACGTTCGACAGGAGTGACAAGGGAGGGGACCGGGGATGACGGACCGGCATCATCTGCTCGTGCGCGGTGGGACGTTCGCCGCCGTGAGCGACAGCGGGGACATCAGCGGGGTGCGCGGCGGCGGCTCCCCGGAAGGGCTGTTCGTACGCGACGCACGGCATCTGAGCCGCTGGCAGCTCACCGTCGACGGCGCCGTACCGGAGACGCTCGCACCGGTGGCCGGCGGGGACACGGCCCGCTGCGTCCTGGTGCCGCGCGGTGGCCGTCAGGAGCCGCCCGCGCACACCGTCTTCCGCGAACAGGCCGTCGCGGACGGCGCGTTCGTGGAGTCGCTGCGGGTCACCAGCAACCGCCCGGTGCCGACCACGGTCCGCGTCGCGGTCACCGCGGACGCCGACTTCACGGACCAGTTCGAGCTGCGCTCCGACCACCGTACGTACGCCAAGACGGGCGCCGTGCGCTCGCGCCAAGTCCTGGAGGACGGCGTGGAGTTCAGCTACCGGCGCGGCGAGTGGCGGTCCCGTACGATCGTGACCGCCGAGCCCCCGCCGGACGGGGTGGAGGAGACGGGCACGGGCGCCCGCCGCCTGGTGTGGACGCTGGACCTGGAGCCGCACGGCTCGGCGGAACTGGCGCTGCGGGTCGCGGCCCGGCCGCACGGCGCGGCGCAGGACCCGCCGGTGCCCGCCTCGCCCACCGTCGCCAACGACCAGCTCCTCGCGCTGGAGGGCGAGTTCATGGAGGGCGTGGCCTTCCCCACCGGATGGCCCGAGCTGGCCACGGCCTGCGCGCGGGGCCTGTCCGACCTCGCCGCGCTCCAGGTCCCGGCGACGGGCCCCGACGGCGAGGAACTGAGCGTGCCCGCGGCCGGCGCCCCCTGGTTCCTCACGCTGCTGGGCCGTGACGCGCTGCTCACCTCCCTCTTCGCGCTCCCCTACCGCCCCCGGTTGGCCGCGGCCACGCTGCCCGCGCTGGCCGCGACCCAGGCGACCGAGGTGGGCACGCGGTCGGTGGCCCAGCCGGGGAAGATCGTGCACGAGGTGCGGCACGGGGAGCTGGCGCACTTCGGGCAGGTGCCGTACGGGCGGTACTACGGCTCGGTCGACGCGACCCCGCTGTTCCTGGTGCTGCTCGGCGCGTACGTCGAGCAGACCGGTGACGCGGCCATGGCCCGCCGCCTGGAACCCCACGCCCGGGCGGCGATCGGCTGGATGCTGGACCACGGCGGGCTCACCTCCCGCGGCTATCTCGTCTACCGCGCCGACGAGGGCGGCCTCGCCAACCAGAACTGGAAGGACTCCCCCGGCGCGATCTGTTGTGCCGACGGCAGCCGTCCCAGCGGGCCGGTGATGGCGGCGGGGGCGCAGGGGTACGCCTACGACGCGCTGCGGCGCACCGCGCAGCTGGCGCGCACGGTGTGGGACGACGACGTGTACGCGGCGCTGCTCGAACAGGCGGCCGGGGATCTGCGCGACCGCTTCCAGCGGGACTTCTGGATGGACGACCGGGCGTTCCCGGCGCTGGCGCTCGACGGCGAGGGCCGCCAGGTGGACGCGCTCGCGTCGGACGCGGGCCATCTGCTGTGGTCGGGCCTGCTGGACAAGGAGTACGGCGCGCTGGTCGGCCGGCGCCTGCTGGAACCGGACTTCTTCTCCGGCTGGGGCGTCCGCACACTGGCGGCGGACCAGGCGGCGTACCACCCGATGTCGTACCACCGCGGCTCGGTCTGGCCGCACGACAACGCGCTGATCACCCTGGGACTCGCGCGTTACGGGCTGCACGACGAGGCCCGTACGGTCGCGCACGCGCTGGTCGACGCGGCGACGGCGACCGGGCACCGGCTGCCGGAGGTGCTCGCCGGTTACGGCCGCGACTCGCATCCGGAGCCGGTGCCGTATCCGCACGCCTGCACGCGCGAGTCCCGGTCGGCGGCGACACCCCTCGCGCTGCTCACCGCGGTGGGCGGGGCGTAGCGTGCCGACCGGGGCCGGTTGACCTCGGATTTGCCGGGTGTTTGCCGGGCGCATGGGCTCTCCGGTTGAACGCACGTGCGCGACGGCCCGTACGGGATGACGGCGGGCCCAGCCTCCCCAGCGTGGCCCGCCCCTCCACCACGGGCTTCGCACGGAAGGACCCTCGGGTTGCCTCTCAACACACGCGCACCACAGACGACGGACAACGCTGGGGCGGCCGAGGACGGGCTCCTGTCGGCGGAGGAGGAGCGGCCCGCGGCGGCGGATGCGTCCGAGCAGGGCGCCGGTGCGGCGGCCGAGGACATGGCGCAGCCGACCCCGGACGAACCCTCCCAACCGGCGGCCCGTACCGCACCGGCGAAGAAACCCCAACCGGCCACCCGGGATGCCGAGTCGGCGTCCGGCACCACGGCGAAGCCCGAACCGAAGCACGACACCCCGGCGGCACACGACCGGGGGGACGGCTCCGCGGCAGCACACGAACCGGAGACCGGCACCCCGGCGGCAGACGACCGACGGGAGAGCACCCCGGCGGCACACGACCGGGAGGACGGCTCCGCGGCAGCACACGAGCCGGAGACCGGCACCCCGGCGGCAGAGGACCGACGGGAGGGCACCCCGCCGGCACACGACCGGGAGGACGGCTCCGCGGCAGCACACGAGCCGAAGACCGGCACCCCGGCGGCACGGGACGGCTCCGCGGCAGCACACGAGCCGGAGACCGGTACCCCGGCGGCACACGACCGGGGGGACGGCTCCGCGGCAGCGCACGACCGGGGGCGCGGTGTCGGCGGTCCGGCGGCCGACGGCTCGGCGGAGTCGAGAGCCCCGGGGGGCACGCGCCAAGCCACGGACGACGCCCGCATCGAGGGGACCGACGGCGAAGCCGGCAGCGCCGCCCCGGCCGAACCCAGGACCGCCCCCACCAACGCCCCGTGCGAGACCCCCACCAACGCCCAAGCCGAGACCCCCACCGAAGCCGAAGCCGACACCCCACCCCCCGCCGAAGGCAAGACACCCACCACCGAAACGGAAACCGACACCGACACCGCAGCCGACGCCCAAGGCCGCGCCACCGACCCGGAAGCCGACACCGACACCACAGCCCCCGCCCAAGGCCGCGCCACCGACCCGGAAGCCGACACCGACGACGCACCCCCCACCCAAGGTCGCGCCACCGACCCGGAAGCCGACACCGGCACCGCAGCCGACGCCCGAGGCGAGGCGCCCGGGGGCGACCGCGGCACCGGAGCCCCGGCCGCCGCCCCCGCTCGGCGCCGCCCCTGGCGTACCTGGCGTGCCGACCACCCCCTCGCCGCCCGCATCCTCGGGGTCGCCGTCACCCTGCTCGCCGCCGCCCTCGTCGTCTTCTCGCTCGTGCTGCCGAACCAGCCCCAGGACATCCGGCTCGCCCAGTTCGCGCGGCTCCCGGTGGAGGCACTGATCGGCGCCGTCGTGCTGACCGCGCTGCCGCGCCGACCGCGGCTGGTCGCGGCCTCGCTCGGCGGGATCGCGCTCGGCGTGCTGACCATCCTCAACCTGCTCGACATCGGCTTCAACCAGTACCTGGGCCGCGGGTTCAACGTCATCTTCGACTGGCCCCTCTTCAGCGACGCCGAGTCCTACCTGGAGGACACGCTCGGCCGCCTGGGCGCCCTCGGCGTCGTGGTCGCGGCCATCACGATCGTCCTGGTCGTCCTGACCTTCTCGGCGCTCGCCGTCGTCCGGCTCGGCAACCTCATGGCCCGGCACCGCACCCACGCCACCCGTACCATCCTCGTCCTCAGCATGGTCTGGATGACCTGCCAGTCCCTCAGCCTCCAGTTCGTCAACGGCATCCCCCTGGCCGCCGAGCGCACCGTCACGATGGTCCAGTACCGCTCCGACCTCATCGCGGCGACCGTCCGTGACGAGCGGACGTTCTCGAAGACCGCCAGGGTCGACGCCTTCGGCAACACCCCGGGCTCCCAGCTCGTGCCCGGCCTGCGCGGCAAGGACATGATCTTCACCTTCATCGAGAGCTACGGCCGCAGCGCCATCGAGGACCCGATCATGGCACCGGGCGTCGACAAGACGCTGGACGACAGCACCGTGGCCCTCGCCAAGGCGGGCTTCCACGCCAAGAGCGGCTGGCTGACCTCGGCGACGTACGGCGGCAGCAGCTGGCTCGGCCACTCCACGTTCCTGTCGGGTCTGTGGATCGACAACCAGAACCGCTACCGCACCGTGACCGCGAGCGACCACCTCAGCCTCACCAAGGCCTTCAAGAGGACCGGCGCCTGGGACACGGTCGGCGTCATGCCCGGTGTGACGAAGGGCTGGCCCGAGGCGAAGTTCTACGGCCTCGACAAGGTCTACGACGCCGCCCACCTGGGCTACCAGGGGCCGAAGTTCAGCTGGTCGACGATGCCCGACCAGTACACGCTGGAGGCCTTCCAGCGCCTGGTGCACGGCAAGAAGCGCGACAAGCCGCTGATGTCGGAGATCATCCTGACCTCCAGTCACACGCCCTGGGCCCCGATCCCCAAGATGGTCGGCTGGGACCAGCTGGGCAACGGCTCGATCTTCGGCTCCATCGAGAAGGCGGGCAACACGCCCGACTACACCTACACCAACGACACCCACGCGAAGGAGGAGTACGGCAAGTCCGTCCAGTACTCCGTCACCAGCCTGACCCAGTTCCTGGAGCGCTACGGCAACGACGACACCGTGCTCGTCTTCCTCGGCGACCACCAGGCGAACGCCCACGTCAGCGGCAACCACGCCAGCCATGACGTGCCGTGCGCGATCGTCGCCAAGGACCCGAAGGTGCTCGACAAGGTCGCCGACTGGGGCTGGTCCGACGGCCTGCGGCCCGCCCACAACGCGCCCGTGTGGAAGATGAGTTCGTTCCGCGACCGCTTCCTGACGGCGTACGGCTCGACCCCGCACCCGTCGAAGGGCTGACCCCGGGCGGAGCTCTCAGCCCCCGGACGTGTCCAGTTCCGCGTCCTCGCCGATCCCCGCGCAGTCGTACGGGTCCCTCAGCCAGCCGTCCGGCAGCACCACCCGGTTGTTGCCGGACGTACGGCCGCGGGGTCCGTCGGCGCCGGCCGGCCAGGGCTGGTCGAGGTCGAGCTCCCCAAGCCCGGCCCGCAACTCCTGGAGCGAGGAGGTGATCGCGAGCCGCTTGCGCATCTCCGAGCCGACCGAGAAGCCCTTCAGATACCAGGCCACGTGCTTGCGGAAGTCGATGACGCCCCGCGACTCGTCGCCGATCCACTCGCCGAGCAGGCCGGCGTGCCGGACCATGACGTCCGCGACCTCCCGTAGGGTGGGCCGGTGGAAGTCGTCGTCCCGCCCCTCGAAGGCGGCCACCAGATCCGCGAACAGCCACGGCCGGCCCAGGCAGCCGCGGCCGACGACGACCCCGTCGCAGCCCGTCTCGCGCACCATCCGCAGGGCGTCCTCGGCCGACCAGATGTCGCCGTTGCCGAGCACCGGGATCTCCGGGACGTGCTCCTTCAGCCGCGCGATGGCGTCCCAGTCCGCCGTACCGCCGTAGTGCTGGGCGGTCGTACGGCCGTGCAGCGCGATGGCCGTCACACCCTCCTCGACGGCGATCCGCCCGGCGTCCAGGTAGGTGAGGTGGTCGTCGTCGATGCCCTTGCGCATCTTCATGGTGACCGGGAGGTCGCCGGCGCCGCTCACGGCCTCGCGCAGGATCGCCCGCAGCAGGTTCCGCTTGTACGGGAGGGCGGACCCACCACCCTTTCGGGTGACCTTGGGCACCGGGCAGCCGAAGTTGAGGTCGATGTGGTCGGCCAGGTCCTCCTCCGCGATCATGCGGACGGCCTTGCCGACGGTCGCCGGGTCCACGCCGTACAGCTGGATCGAGCGCGGCTGCTCGCTCGCGTCGAACTTGATCAGCTGCATGGTCTTGTCGTTGCGTTCGACCAGCGCCCGGGTCGTGATCATCTCGCTCACGAACAGCCCCTTGCCGCCGCTGAACTCCCGGCACAGCGTGCGGAAGGGCGCGTTCGTGATCCCGGCCATGGGCGCGAGCACGACGGGTGGCTGGACGGCGTGCGGACCGATCCGCAAGGTCGAGTTCATCGTGGGCGTGGACATTCCCCCATTGTCACGCACGCCGAGAGGTACTCGACACGCCGATCATGTAGCGGTCATTAGTTAACCGCACTATCGACATGGGCGTACGATGGCCGTATGCCCGAGCTCAGCCATCGACGACGTCTTCTGGTGCTCGCGATCTGCTGTATGAGCCTGCTGATCGTGAGCCTGGACAACACCGTTCTGAACGTCGCGCTGCCCTCGATGCAGAGGGAGTTGCACGCGAGCGTGGCGGGCCTGCAGTGGACGATCGACGCGTACACGCTCGTGCTGGCCTCGCTGCTGATGCTCGCGGGTTCGACGGCGGACCGCATCGGCCGCCGCAAGGTCTTCCAGACCGGCCTGGTGCTCTTCACCATCGGCTCGGTCCTGTGCTCCCTCGCCCCGAGCCTCACCCTGCTGGTCGTCTTCCGCATGGTGCAGGCCGTGGGAGGTTCGATGCTCAACCCGGTCGCGATGTCGATCATCACCAACACCTTCACCGACCCCCGCGAGCGGGCCCGCGCGATCGGCGCCTGGGGCGGTGTGGTCGGCATATCGATGGCGGCGGGCCCGATCGTGGGCGGTCTGCTGGTCGACTCGGTCGGCTGGCGCTCGATCTTCTGGATCAACCTGCCGGTGGGCGTCGCCGCGCTGCTGCTCACCTTCCTGTACGTGCCGGAGTCCCGCGCCCCCAGGGCGCGCCGCCCGGACCCGGTGGGCCAGCTCCTGGTGATCGCCCTGCTGGGCTCCCTGACCTACGCGATCATCGAGGCACCGAACACGAGCGCCGGGCACACCCTGGCCTACGGCGCGGTCGCGCTCGCCGCGCTGCTCGCCCTGCTGTGGTACGAGCCCCGGCGCGCCGAACCCCTGATCGACCTGCGCTTCTTCCGTTCGGTGCCGTTCAGCGGGGCCACGGTCATCGCGATCAGCGCGTTCGCGGCGCTCAGCGGCTTCCTGTTCCTGTCGACGCTGTACCTGCAGAACGTGCGCGGTCTGGACGCGCTGCACGCGGGTCTGTGGATGCTGCCGATGGCCGTCATGTGCGCCGTGTGCGCCCCGCTCTCGGGCCGTCTGGTCGGCAGTCGCGGCCCCCGCGTCTCGCTGCTCACGGCGGGGATCGCGATGACGGCGAGCGGTGTCCTGTTCGGGGCCTTCGAGGCGCAGACCTCGAACGTCACCCTGTCGATCGGCTACGTCCTCTTCGGCCTGGGCTTCGGCTTCGTGAACGCGCCCATCACCAACACGGCCGTCTCCGGGATGCCCCGGGCCCAGGCCGGTGTCGCCGCGGCGGTGGCCTCCACCAGCCGCCAGATCGGCGGCACGCTGGGCGTCGCGGTGATCGGCGCGGTCCTGGCCGCGGGCATCCACTCGGGCCCGTACAAGGAGGTCTTCGTCCCGGCCGCGCGCACCGGCTGGTGGATCCTCACCGCCTGCGGCCTCGCGGTCCTGCTCCTGGGCGCCCTGACGACGGGCCGCTGGGCCCGTGCGACGGCGGAACGCACGGCGCGGGGGCTTCAGGAGCCCGAGGTGCGGGACGCGGCGGGCGTGGGTGCGTAGGGGTGCGCCCTACACGGGCGCACCACCCCGGTGCAGCTCCCTCTCCACCGCGATGGCCCGCAGCCTCTCCAGCCCCCTGCGGGACGCCTCGTCGGCCGGCGCGTAGGTCACCATCCGCGGGCCGTTGTGCGGCCCCAGCCACAGGTCCGTGTGGTCCAGGGTCAGCAACCCCACGTGGGCGTTGCGGAACTGCTTGCGCTTGCTGCGTGAGCCGACCACCTCGTGCCGCTCCCAGGCCTCGCGGAACGCGGCGGACTCGGCCGTCAGCCGCTTGAGCAGCATCTTCCAGGCGGGCTCGCCGAGATGGTCGGCCATGTTCGCGCGGAACTTGGCGGCCATCAGCCGCATGGTCTCCTCCAGCTGGACGATCGCCGCCTGCCAGTCCGGGT
This sequence comes from Streptomyces sp. TP-A0356, assembly GCF_001417775.1. Taxonomy (GTDB): domain Bacteria; phylum Actinomycetota; class Actinomycetes; order Streptomycetales; family Streptomycetaceae; genus Streptomyces. Next base: position 327,017 of record NZ_BBZJ01000013.1, read on the forward strand.
TCGTGTAGCACAGCACCATGCAGTTGCGGTCCACCGGGGCGATGGCGTCGAGGTCGCACAGCAGCAGCCCGTAGGTGCGGTTGTACGCGAGGATGTCGTACCGGCTGTTGGAGATGCACGCCGGCAGCGGCTCCAGCTGCTCCAGCAGGATGCGCTGGGCGTCGGTGACCGACGGGCAGTGCGCGCCGGGCGCGGGGTCGACGGCCCCGGCCAGGTTGAACAGGTGCGCCCGCTCGCTGGCGTCGAGCAGCAGGGTACGGGCGAGGGCGTCGAGGACCTGGACGGAGACCTGGATGTCCCGGGCCTGTTCCAGCCAGGTGTACCAGGTGACCCCCACCGCGGAGAGCTGAGCGACCTCCTCGCGGCGCAGACCCGGTGTGCGGCGGCGCCGGCCGCGGGGCAGTCCGACCTGCTCGGGGGTGATGTGCTCGCGGCGGTGCCGCAGGAAGGCGGCCAGTTCGTGCCGCCGGATCTCGGACGCGCGCGTCTCGGGCGCCTCCGGCTCCCGGATCTCCCGGATCTCCCGGACCGCCGCCGTCTCCTGCACCATGGTCGCCATGCCCCCAGCCTGCCGTCTGACGGACCCTGTTTCCAGGTAGTGCTGCTACCAGGATAAGAAGACTCTGGTACCACCCTGGGATTCGGCGGAGCCTCGATGGCGTGACCGAAACTCTCACTTCCCGTACCGTCCGCTCGCCGGTGGCGGCACCGCAGCTGGGCGGGCTCGGACTGTTCACGGTGCTGCTGGCCGCGGCACTGCCGCTCATCGACTTCTTCATCGTCAACGTCGCCCTTCCGACGATCGGCAGGGACCTGCACGCGGGCGAGGCCGTCCTCGAACTCGTCGTCGCCGGGTACGGGCTCTCGTACGCCGTCCTGCTCGTCCTCGGCGGCCGGCTGGGCGACCTCTTCGGCCGACGCGAGTTCTTCCTCGGCGGGATGGCGGCCTTCGGGCTGACCTCGCTGGCGTGCGGGCTCGCGCCGAACGCCTGGACGCTGGTCGCGGCGCGCGTCGCGCAGGGCGCGGCGGCCGCGGCGATGCTGCCGCAGGTGCTCGCCACCATCCAGGCGGCGACCAGCGGTCAGCGTCGCGCCAAGGCGATGGGCCTGTACGGCGCGACCGCCGGGCTCTCCATGGTGGCCGGGCAGATCCTCGGCGGCGTGCTCGTGGCCGCGGACATCGCCGGCACCGGCTGGCGCTCGGTGTTCCTCGTCAACGTCCCGGCCGTGGTCGTCGGACTGTTCCTGGCCGCGCGGGCCGTGCCGGAGACCCGCTCGCAGCATCCGGAGCCGGTGGACGGCCCCGGCACCGTCCTGCTCGCCGTGTCGCTGCTGACCCTGCTCGCGCCGCTCACCGAGGGCCGTGCGGCGGGCTGGCCGCTGTGGACCTGGCTGGCACTGGCCGCGTTCCCGTTCGCCGCGTGGGCCTTCTACGCGGTGGAGCGCCGCGCGGACCGGCGGGGCCGTACGCCGCTGGTGCCGCCGAGCCTGTTCTCGCTGGTGTCGCTGCGTCGGGGACTGGTCATGATCGTGCCGTTCTCGATCGGCTTCAGCGGGTTCATGTTCGTGATCGCGGTGGCGCTGCAACGGGGTGCCGGGCTCGGCCCGGTCGCGGCGGGGCTCGCGCTCACGCCCATGGCGGTGACGTTCTTCGTCGTCTCGCTGTGCGGGCCGCGGCTGGTCGCCCGCTTCGGCACCCGGGTGGTGACCGTCGGCGGACTGATCCAGGCGGTCGGCGTGGCGCTCCTGGCGCTCGCCGCCTGGCAGTCCTGGCCCCGCCTGGGCGTGGCGGAGATGCTGCCGGGTGCGGCGGTGGCCGGCGCGGGCCAGGCGCTGCAGCTGCCGATCGTCCTGCGGCTGGTCCTGTCCGAGGTTCCGCCGGCCCGCGCGGGCGTCGGCGGCGGGGTCATGATCACGACTCAGCAGTCGGCGCTGGCGCTGGGTGTCGCGACACTCGGCTCCCTGTTCCTGGCGCTGGTGCCCGGCATGGGCATGCGGGACGCGCTGGTGACCACGCTCCTGGTCCAACTGGCCGGAATCGCCCTGACGGTGGCGCTGAGTCTGCGCCTGCCGCGCCGGATCAGCTGAGGCGACGCGCGAACTCGCCGTCGAAGAACCCCCGTTGATCTTCGGGTTGCTGCACACTCCTTGCTGCGCGAGCGGACAGTACTCCCTGGAGGCGTCATGCTGCAGATCAACACGAGCAAGGTCAGCCGCTGGGACCAGCACGGCCGAGAACATGTCGTGCGGGTCCAGCGGGCGGGGGTGCAGCGCACGATCAGCTGCGACACGTGCGGCTGGCGCAGGAACGCGCAGTTCCTGCCCTGGCTGAAGGCGGAGGAACACCTCGCCGAGGCCCATCAGGCCACGGTGGACCCGGCGGACCCGGCGGACGCATGACCGCCCGCTCGACGGGCGGGTCCGGCTATAAGTGATGGCATGACCGCACTGAACTGGAAGCTGGTGGTCGACACCCGCGACGCGCCCGTCCTCGCGGACTTCTGGGCCGCGGCGCTGGGGTACGAGGTGGAGGACAACAGCCCGCTGATCGACGGCCTGCTGGCCGCCGGCCGGCTGCCGGAGGCGGCGGTCCGCAAGCACCACGGCACCCGTACCTTCCGGGGCTTCGCGGCTATCCGGCACCCCGACGACCCGTACGACGAGGAGACGGGCATCGGGCGGGGCCGCCGCATCCTGTTCCAGGACGTCCCCGAGCCGAAGTCGGCCAAGAACCGCCTGCACATCGACGTCCACGCGGGCCCCGACTCCCGTGACGCGACGGTCGCACGCCTGGAGTCTTTGGGCGCGACCCGCGTCGAGGAGTTGGACAGGGGCCCGGCCGGACACTGGTGGGTCATGCGGGACCCGGAGGGCAACGAATTCTGCGTGGCCTGACTCGGCTGTCCCCTCGTCATCAGGCGATGGGCGCCGCCGAGGTGTCCACGGGCGGTTCCGTCGGGGTCGTCGAGGTGTCCACGGGCGGTTCCGTCGGGGTCGTCGAGGTGTCCACGGGCGGTTCCGTCGGGGTCGTCGAGGTGCCGCATACCTGCGGACCACAGGCGGGGTTCGAGGGCTCGGACGGGGCCGTGACGGATGGACTGGTCGTGGACGGAGCCTGCACTGTGGTCTCCGGTGTGGATGGCGCAGACGGCGTAGTTGCCGGTGTCGACGGCGCAGACGGCGTAGTCGCCGGTGTCGACGGCGCAGACGGCGTGGTCACCGCTGTCGACGGCGCAGACGATGTGGAGGGTGTACTCGATGGGCTCGATGGGCCGGTCTTCGGACAACCGACCTTGGCCACGCCTGCCTTATGCCCTCGATCGAAGTTCACCTTGTAAGCCAACGCCGCATCTTGCGCGAGCCTTATAGCAGTTGGGTCGTTACTAGCCCTGGCTTTCGTGACGTTCTCGGCCAGGACCGGTGGTAGTGGAGCCCCCTCGGTGGAAGAGAGAGTCTCACACCTCGTGCCGCTGTTGTAGCCGTCTTCCCAGCCGTAGTCACCGCCGCCTTGGCTCGGCATACGCTGGAAAGCCCCTACCGTTACGGCACTTGACGGGGTCGAAGCCGGCCTCGCCAGCGCTGTGCCGGCGCCGCCGAGGAGCGCGCCGACAGCCAGCACGGTGGCAGCGCTCAGCCCAGCACCCCGATTGATTCCTTGACGATGAGCGTTCTTTCCGAGCATTACGAGTACCGTATTTCTTCGGATTTCCCTGCTCTTCTCCCCCAATGACCAACACTACATCGCACCGCCCATAGGGCGCGGCGGCGGGAACCCGGTAGCCGGTTTGCAGAGTTTCGCCGGAAGTTGTCAATGAATCAAATTACTTGGCTTGAAGCGTGCCGGCCGAGCTAGCGAGAGCCTCCGCCGTCAGATGCCCGCAGGCCGCGCATCAGCAGATCCACCACGGCCTCGAACTCCTCGTCCACGCCCGGCCGCCGCCACTCCTCCGCGTACGCGGGGTCGTGGAAACGCCCGGTCGCCTGGAAGATCGCGCGGGCCGTGACCGCGGGGTCCAGGGTCGCCGCGAAGGTGCCGCGCGCGACGCCGTCGCGGACGATCGCCGTGAGCTGACCGGCGAGGTCCGCGATGTGCTGGTCCACGACCCGGCTGCTCTCCCCGGTCAGCACGCTGAAGGTGGCGAACAGTTCCGGGTCGTCGCCCGCCTTGTGCCGTTTGGCCTCGAACAGCGCCCTCAGCCAGTCCCGCAGCCGCGCCTCGGGATCCCGCCCCTCGCCGACGTACCCGGCCAGCGCCGCCGCCGTACGGTCCAGCCACCGCTGGGTGACCGCCTCCCGTAGCGCCGTCTTCGTACGGAAGTGGCGGTACACGCTGCCATGGCTGACGCCGAGCGCGCGGGCCACGTCCACCACGGTGGCCTTGGCCGGGCCGTGGCGGCGCAGCACCTCCTCGGTCGCCTCCAGGATGCGCTCGGCGGTCAGTGTCTCGCTGGTCGGTGCCATGGCCAGACCGTACCCGGCGGTGTGGTCAGCGCTCGCTGTCGAGGTGGGTCATCTGCGCCTGCGGGTAGCGGTCACCGGCCGCCGCGTCCGCCGGTACGGCCGTCTCGACGGCCGCCAGGTCCGCCTCGTCCAGGGTCACCTCCAGCGCGCCGAGGGCCTCCGACAGCCGCTGCCGGGTGCGGGCGCCGACCAGCGGCACGATGTCCTCGCCCCGCGACAGCACCCAGGCGATCGCGAGTTGCGCGACGCTCACGCCCTTCTGCTCGGCGATCTTCCGCAGCGCGTCGACCAGGCCGAGGTTGTGATCGAGGTTCTCGCCCTGGAAGCGGGGCGAGAAGGAGCGGAAGTCGTTCGCGGCGAGCTGCCGGTCGCGGGTGAAGTGGCCGGAGATCAGACCGCGGGACAGCACGCCGTAGGCCGTGATGCCGATCCCCAGCTCGCGGGTGGTGGGCAGGATGCGGTCCTCGATGCCGCGCGTGATGATCGAGTACTCGATCTGGAGGTCCGCGATCGGGGCGGTCGCGGCGGCCCGGCGGATGGTGTCGGCGCCCACCTCGCTCAGGCCGATGTGCCGGACGTACCCCTTCTCCACCAGCTCGGAGATCGCTCCGACCGTCTCCTCGATCGGGACATCGGGGTCGAGACGGGCGATGCGGTAGACGTCGATGTGGTCGACGCCGAGGCGCTGGAGCGAGTACGCGGCGAAGTTCTTCACGGCCGCGGGCCGGCCGTCCACACCGCCCCAGCCACCGACCGGGTCGCGCAGCGCGCCGAACTTGACGCTGACCAGGGCCTGTTCACGACGGGAGGCGGGGGCGGCGCGCAGGGCCTCGCCGATCAGCATCTCGTTGTGACCCATGCCGTAGAAGTCGCCGGTGTCGATCAGGGTCACACCCGCCTCCAGGGCGGCGTGGAGAGTGGCGATGGACTCGGTCCGGTCCGCGTCGCCGTACAACGAGGACATGCCCATGCAGCCGAGACCGAGGGCGGAGACCTGGGGGCCGGTGGTACCGAGGGAGCGGGTGCGCATGAGAACTCCTAGATGACTCCTGGATGTGCCGTGCCTGTATCAACCCTCGCATGGCGACTGACAGAATTCAACATCTGTCACTTGTCATCTGTCAGGCACATCGCGCGGGAACGCATGGCCGCCGCCGGACGCATCGCCGTCGGACGCATCGCCGCCGCCGGACGCAGAAACGCCGGGTGGGCTGGATCGCTCCAGCCCACCCGGCGTTCCGAAAGGCGACCGGCTACGCGCCGAGGAGACGCCCGGCGAGGTAGCCCTCGATCTGGTCGAGGGACACCCGCTCCTGCTTCATCGAGTCGCGCTCACGCACCGTCACCGCGTTGTCGTCCAGCGTGTCGAAGTCGACCGTCACGCAGTACGGCGTGCCGATCTCGTCCTGGCGGCGGTAGCGACGGCCGATGGCGCCCGCGTCGTCGAACTCGATGTTCCAGTGCCGGCGCAGGGCCTGGGCCAGGCCCTTGGCCTTCGGGGACAGCTCCGGGTTGCGCGACAGGGGCAGCACCGCGACCTTCACGGGCGCGAGCCGGTGGTCCAGGCGCAGCACCGTGCGCTTCTCCATCTTGCCCTTGGCGTTCGGCGCCTCGTCCTCGACGTAGGCGTCCAGCAGGAAGGCCAGCATGGTGCGGCCCACGCCCGCGGCGGGCTCGATGACGTACGGGGTCCAGCGCTCGCCCGCCTCCTGGTCGAAGTAGGAGAGGTCCTGGCCGGAGGCCTTGGAGTGCGCGGAGAGGTCGTAGTCGGTGCGGTTGGCGACACCCTCCAGCTCGCCCCACTCCGAGCCGCCGAACTGGAAGCGGTACTCGATGTCGGCCGTGCGCTTGGAGTAGTGGGAGAGCTTCTCCTTGGGGTGGTCGTACCAGCGCATGTTCTCTTCACGCAGCCCGAGGCCCGTGTACCAGTTCCAGCGCTCCTGCATCCAGTACTCGTGCCACTTCTCGTCCTCGCCCGGCTTGACGAAGAACTCCATCTCCATCTGCTCGAACTCGCGGGTGCGGAAGATGAAGTTGCCCGGCGTGATCTCGTTGCGGAACGACTTGCCCATCTGCGCGATACCGAAGGGCGGCTTGCGGCGCGAGGTCTGCTGGACCTGGGCGAAGTTGGTGAAGATGCCCTGCGCGGTCTCGGGGCGCAGATACGCGATCGAGCCGCTGTCCTGGGTCGGGCCGAGGTGGGTGGAGAGCAGACCCGAGAACTGCTTGGGCTCGGTGAACTGGCCCTTGTTGCCGCAGTTGGGGCAGTTGATGTCCGCGAGGCCGTTCTCCGGCAGGCGGCCGTGCTTGGCCTCGTACGCCTCTTCCAGGTGGTCGGCGCGGAAACGCTTGTGACAGGAGGTGCACTCGGTGAGCGGGTCGGTGAAGGTGGCGACGTGACCGGAGGCCACCCAGACCTCGGTCGCCAGGATCACCGACGAGTCGATACCGACGACGTCCTCGCGCGACGTCACCATGTAGCGCCACCACTGGCGCTTGATGTTCTCCTTGAGCTCGACACCCAGCGGTCCGTAGTCCCAGGCGGCACGCTGACCGCCGTAGATCTCGCTGCACGGGAATACGAAGCCACGGCGCTTGCTCAGGCTGACGATGGTGTCGATCTTGTCGGCGGCCACGGTGCTCTCTTCATTACGACGACGGGCGACGAAGCGAGATGCTTCAGAGCGAATGCTTCAGGGTACCGGCGGGGGCTCCCCCTCAACCAAATCGGTGCCGCCCCCGGCCTCCCAGCCGGTTTGTTGACAACGGTTTCCATATTTGTTGAAAATGACTGTCATGAACGTACGACGACGCCTCATATCCACGGCCGCCCTGACCGGGGTCAGCGCGCTGACCCTCGCGGCGACCTCCGCCTGCTCCTCCTCGAGCGCGGCGGGCGGCAGCGGAGGCAAGTTCAACGTCGTGGCGTCGTTCTACCCGATGGCCTTCCTCGCCGAGCAGATCGGCGGCAAGTACGTCCACGTCACCAGTCTCACCCAGCCCGGCCAGGAACCGCACGACCTGGAGATCAGCGCGAAGCAGACCGCGCAGCTCCAGGAGTCCGACGCGGTCCTCTACCTCAAGGGCCTCCAGCCCTCCGTCGACGACGCGGTGGCCCAGTCCGAGATCAAGACGAAGGTCGACGCCGGCTCCCTGACCTCCCTGGAGGACCACGGCAACGAGGTCGGCGGGCACGCGGCCGCCCACGACACGCAGAAGGGCGAGTCCGGCAAGGACCCCCACATCTGGCTGGACGCGGTGAAGTACTCCGAGGTCGCCAAGGGCGTCGGCAAGGCCTTGGAGAAGGCGGACCCGGGGCATGCGGACGCGTACAAGGCGAACACGGACGCGCTGGTCAAGAAGCTCGACGCGCTCAACACCCGGTTCACCGACGGCCTGAAGACCGCCAAGGGCAAGGTCTTCATCACCACGCACGCCGCCTTCGGCTACCTCGCCGAGCGCTACGGCCTCACCGAGGATGCCATCAACGGCCTGGACCCGGAGTCGGAGCCCAGTGCCGCGCGGGTGCGCGACCTTGAGAGGATGGCGAAGGCCGACGGCGTCACGACGGTGTTCTACGAGACGCTCGTCAGCGACAAGACCGCGAAGACCATCGCCAAGGACGCGAACCTGAAGACGGACGTCCTCGACCCGATCGAGGGCATCACGTCCAAGTCCCGCGGCAGCGACTACTTCCAGGTCATGGAGGCCAACCTCAAGGCGCTGCAGACGGGCCTGGGAACCAAGTGATCATTACGGAGGACGCCATGGGCGAGCCCGTCATATCCCTGCGCGGCGTACGCGCCGACCTGGGTTCGCGCCCCGTCCTGCGCGGCATCGACCTCACCGTGCACCGCGGTGAGGTCGTCGCGCTGCTGGGGGCGAACGGCTCGGGCAAGTCGACCGCCGTGCGCAGCATCATCGGACAGGTGCCGGTCGGCGCCGGCGAGATCCACATGTTCGGCACCCCGCTGGCCCGCTTCCGCGACTGGCGGCGCGTCGGATACGTGCCGCAGCGCACGACGGCCGCGGGCGGAGTGCCCGCCACGGTGACGGAAGTGGTCTCCTCCGGTCGGCTCTCCCGGGCCCGCTTCGGCATCCTGCGCAAGGCGGACCACGACGCCGTACGGCGGGCGCTGGACCTCGTCGGCATGGCCGACCGGGCGAAGGACTCCGTCAACGCGCTCTCCGGCGGCCAGCACCAGCGCGTGCTGATCGCCCGCGCCCTGGCCTCCGAGCCCGAACTGCTGATCATGGACGAGCCGATGGCGGGCGTCGATCTGGCGAGCCAGGAGGTGCTCGCGGGCACGCTGCGGAAGCAGGTGGCCACGGGCGCCACCGTGCTGCTGGTGCTGCACGAACTGGGCCCCCTGGAGCCGCTGATCGACCGGGCGGTCGTCCTGCGCGACGGCTGCGTCCTGCACGACGGACCGCCCCCGAAGGCCGTGGGCCAGCATGCGCTGCCCGGCCACGACCATGTACACCCGCACGCGACGGCGGGCGCCGAACCGAGCCGTACGGGACTGCTGAGCTGATGGACTTCCTGAACTACGCCTTCATGCAGCGGGCGCTGCTCGCCGCCGTCCTGGTCGGCATCACCGCGCCTGCCGTCGGCATCTACCTCGTGCAGCGCCGTCAGGCCCTGATGGGCGACGGGATCGGCCATGTGGCGATGACGGGCGTCGGCCTGGGCTTCCTGCTGTCGACCTCACCGGTGTGGATGGCGACGGCCGTCTCGGTCCTCGGCGCGGTCCTGATGGAACTGATCCGCTGGTACGGCAGGACACGCGGCGACATCGCGCTCGCGATGCTCTTCTACGGCGGTATGGCCGGCGGCGTGATGTTCATCAACCTCGCGCCGGGCGGCTCCAACGCGAACCTGACGTCGTACCTGTTCGGCTCGCTGTCGACGGTCTCCCAGTCGGACGTCCTGGCGATCTGCCTGCTGGCGGCCTTCGTCGTCCTGGTCACCCTCGGCCTGCGCCGTCAGCTCTTCGCGGTCAGCCAGGACGAGGAGTTCGCGCGGGTGACCGGCCTGCCGGTCCGCGCGCTGAACCTGCTGACGGCGGTCACCGCCGCGGTGACGGTGACGGTCGCGATGCGGGTGGTCGGTCTGCTCCTGGTCTCCGCGCTGATGGTGGTCCCGGTGGCGGCGGCGCAGCAGCTCGGCCGCAGCTTCGCGGCGACCTTCGCGATCGCGGTCGCCATCGGCGTGGCCGTGGCCCTCGGCGGCACGATCACGTCGTACTACCAGGACGTGCCGCCGGGCGCGACGATCGTGCTCCTGACGATCGCCGCGTTCATCGCACTGACCGCGCTGGCGACGCCGCTGGCCCGACGGCGGGCGCGCGCGCTGGCCGCCGCGCAGGGCACCGGGGACCCGGTGGAGTGCGCGATTCCAGCCACCCGGGGGACGACCGACCAGGTCGGAATCTGACTGCGCCCGGGCCGGGCTGGCACAATGGCCCGGCAAGGCGCAGACGTGAGGAGGCAACGGTGACGACCGCCGGCCAGCCCGTACGGGGACGATCCACCCGCCAGCGTGCCGCCGTAGCGGCGGCGCTCGACGAGGTCGACGAGTTCCGCAGCGCCCAGGAGCTCCACGACATGCTCAAGCACAAGGGCGACTCGGTGGGTCTGACGACCGTCTACCGCACGCTGCAGTCCCTCGCCGACGCGGGCGAGGTCGACGTCCTGCGCACCTCCGACGGCGAGTCGGTGTACCGCCGCTGCTCGACGGGCGAACACCACCACCACCTGGTCTGCCGCGTCTGCGGCAAGGCGGTCGAGGTCGAGGGCCCGGCCGTGGAGAAGTGGGCGGAGGCGATCGCCGCGGAGCACGGCTACGTCAACGTCGCCCACACCGTGGAGATCTTCGGCACGTGCGCGGAGTGCGCGTCCGCCTCCGGCGACTGACCACCGGGGCCGGCGCAGACGGGACTTCCGGCCAAGGGCGGAGGGGGCGACACCCCTCCGCCGCCGACCCGGCAGGGCTCAGTCGCCCTCCTGCCGTCCCTCCATCGCCAGCAGCTCCTCGTTCGGGATCGCCCCGCCGAAGCGGCGGTCCCGGGAGGCGAACTCCACGCACGCCCGCCACAGGTCGCGGCGGTCGAAGTCGGGCCACAGGACGTCCTGGAAGACCATCTCGGCGTAGGCGCTCTGCCAGATCAGGTAGTTGGAGGTGCGCTGCTCGCCGCTCGGCCGCAGGAACAGGTCCACATCCGGCATGTCCGGGTAGTACAGGTACCGCGCGAGGGTCTTCTCGTCGACCTTCGACGGGTCGAGCCTGCCCGCCTTCACGTCCTCCGCCAGGGCCTTCGCCGCGTCCGCGATCTCGGCACGGCCGCCGTAGTTCATGCAGAAGTACAGCGTGAGCCGGTCGTTGCCCTTGGTCTGCTCCTGGGCGACCTGGAGCTCCTTGGCCACCGACTTCCACAGCCTGGGCATACGGCCGACCCAGCGCACCCGGATGCCCAGTTCGTCGAGCTGGTCGCGGGTCTTGCGGATGAAGTCACGGTTGAAGTTCATCAGGAAGCGGACCTCGTCCGGCGAGCGCTTCCAGTTCTCGGTGGAGAAGGCGTACAGGGAGATGTTCCCGACACCCATCTCGATCGCGCCCTGGAGCACGTCCAGCACACGCTCGGCGCCCACCTTGTGACCCTCGGTGCGCGGCAGCCCCCGCTCCTTGGCCCACCGGCCGTTGCCGTCCATGACGATCGCGACGTGCTTCGGGACCAGCTCGCCCGGCAGCTTGGGCGGGCGGGCACCGGACGGATGCGGCTCCGGCGTCCTGTACTCGCGGCGCTGGCGCCCCAGGATCCCGCGTACGGCCATGTGCTCTCGTCTCCCTCGATGTGCTGTCGCGATCCGCTGTCGCTCTACTGTTCCACGTACCGAAGCGAGCGCAGTCCGCGCTCCAGGTGCCAGTGCAGATACGCCGACACCAGTCCGCTGCCCTCCCGGACGTACCGCGGCTCGCACGCGTCCGCGGTCTCCCAGTCTCCCGTCAGCAGCGCGCCGAGCAGTTCCAGGGCTCCCGGTGAAGGCACGACGCTGCCGGGCACCCGGCAGTCGGCGCAGACGGCCCCGCCGGACGCGACCGAGAAGAACCGGTTCGGACCGGGCATGCCGCACTTCGCGCAGTCGCTGAAGCTGGGCGCGTAGCCGTTGACCGCGAGGGAGCGCAGCAGGAACGCGTCCAGCACGAGATGCGGCGCGTGCTCGCCCCGGGCGAGGGTGCGCAGCCCGCCGACGAGCAGCAGATACTGCTGGACCGCCGGCTCGCCCTCGTGATCGGTGAACCGCTCGGCGGTCTCCAGCATGGCGGTCCCGGCCGTGTAGCGCGCGTAGTCGGTCACGATCCCGCCGCCGTACGGGGCGATGGTCTCGCTCTGCGTGCACAGCGGCAGCCCGCGCCCCACCAGCTCACTTCCGCGCGCGAAGAACTGCACGTCCACGTGCGAGAAGGGCTCCAGCCGGGCCCCGAACTTCGACTTGGTGCGGCGCACGCCGCGGGCCACGGCGCGTACGCGTCCGTGACCGCGCGTGAGCAGCGTGATGATCCGGTCCGCCTCACCCAGCTTCTGGGTGCGCAGCACGATGCCGTCGTCGCGGAACAGACTCATGGGAGCCATTCTCGCCTACGGCGGGCGCGCCCCGGGCCGGGCCGGCCCCTTTCGGTCCCGCCTCCATCTCCTTCAAGGCACCTCACCGCGGCTGCGGGCGTTGGCGTACGCGGTGGCGGCCCTGAGGCGTTCCGCCTGGGTGGCGACGCGCACGGCCTCCGGTTCCACGTCCCACTCCTTGCCTCCGCCGTACGGTCTCAGCTGTACGTACGGGCCCTCGTGCCCCATCACCACGCCCACCCTTCCGGTCCGGATGTCCACGGCGTACGACCCGATCGGCGGCTTCATCCCACCTCCCTCGCCCGCTGCGGGCGCAGGGCCGCCGTGAGCCGTGCGGCGACATCGACGGAACAGCCGCCCAATTCCACCAGCGGACAGGGAGCCTCGCGCGCCAGACTCGCCGGGTCGAGCCGGAGGGACGGCAACGTGATTCCGGCGTCCGCGAGCGCCGCCCGTAATTCCTTCACTGCTTCCTCCGCCTCTTCGACGCAGCGCGCCGAGTGTCGTCCCCCGAGTGATACGTGTACTGCAGCCACCGTGCTCCCCTTCCCTTTCGACTTTTACGCTTCGTCTCTCCATGGTGACGCTCTGCATCTACACTCGGCAGGTGTCTGTGCTCTACAAGTGCGTGGCAGCGGAGGGGCGTTGGGCCATGGCCAACGGTGCACGCCAGGCGGCGTGGGAGTTCTTCGGCGCGGAGCTGAAACGACGGCGGGAGAACGCGGGATTCACTCAAGTGGAGCTGGGCGCCCGGGTATTCGTCTCCGGCGGCTACATCGGCCAATTCGAACAGGCAATTCGCAAGCCGCAGTTGGACGTCGCCCAGCGGATCGACGAGGTCCTGCAAACCGAGGGCTTTTTCGAGCGAACGTGGCGAAAGCTGATTGATGACAAGCGGTATGCGGACCATTTCGCGGAGGTGGTCGAGCTTGAGCGGCTGGCCACGAAGATCTGCGAGTTCGCGCCGACGTTGGTGCCGGGGCTGTTGCAGACCGCGGAGTACACGCGGGCGGTGACGCTGGCGAGCAACCCGTTCGTCACCGAGGAGTACATCCAGGAGAAGGTGACGGCCCGCGTGGAGCGGGCCCAGATCCTGGCCGACGCTGCACGGCCCGTGTATTGGGCGATCTTGCACGAGCACGTGGTGCGCATTCCGGTCGGGGGTGAGGCCAAGATGGCCGCCCAGTTGGACCACATCGCGGAACTGGCACGGCAGCGGAGGGTCCTGGTGCAGGTGCTGCCGACGAGTGTGGGCGCGTACCCGCTCATGGGCCGGATGGTCAGGCTCTTCGAGTTCGAGGACGCGCCCCCAACCACCTATACGGAGGCGGTGTATTCGGGGAACCTGCTCGACGATCCGGCCCTGGTGAAGCGTGTGCAGGGGGCATACGATCTGCTCAGGGCCGCCGCGCTGCCGCTGAAGGCGTCCCTGGCCCTGATCGAGTCGGCGGCGGAGGACCACAGACGATGCGCGGGTACGACCTGAGCAACGCCCGCTGGCGCAAGAGCAGCCACAGCGACGACAACGGAGGCGACTGCGTCGAGGTCGCCGACGGAGTCCCCGGAGTCGTCCCCGTCCGTGACAGCAAGGTGCCCGGCGGTCCCGTGCTCCTCATCCGTCCGGCGGCCTGGACGCAGTTCATCCGTGACGTCACACGCTGAGCTCGTGGCGGCCGTACAGCGGAGTGCCGTGCCGCTCAGAGGCCCGAAGGCTCCCCGTACTCCTGGGCCGTTCGGGCCTCGATCCCCCGGAAGTGCTCCGTCATCGCCCGCTCCGCCCCCTCGACGTCCCGCGCCCGCAGCGCGGTGACGATGTCGCGGTGGCGGCGGGCCGTCAGGACCGGGGTGGCGCCGTCCGACCAGTCCCGGGCCCGGGCGACCCGTCTGAACACCGTCCAGAACGCGCCCAGCAGCTGCGGCACCAGCGCGTTCCCGAGTGAGCCGTACAGCAACTCGTGGAACTCCCGGTCGAGTTCGGGAAACGAGCGGCCCTCGCGCCCCGCCGCCTCCATCCGGGCCACCACCGCATCCAGACGGTCCAGCTCCGGCTCGGACAGCGTCATGGCGACCCTGCGGATCAACCCCTCCTCCAGCACCTCGCGCACCTGGAGGATCTCGCTCAGGGCGTCCACCTCGTCGTCGGGCCGGGTGAGCGTGCGGAAGGTGAGCCCATCGACGAACGGGGTCAGCGACGCCTGCCCCACATACGTCCCGTATCCGTGTCTGATCTCCACGATGTCGAGCGCCTGGAGGGCCTTGAGCGCCTCGCGGACGGAGTTGCGGCTCACCCCGAGGTCCTCCATCAACTCCGACTCGGTGGGCAGCGGCGCACCGGGCCGGAGTTTGCGATCGAGGATGAGCTGCATGACCTCACGCTGAATCCGGCTGCTCACACGCCGCGCGGTCCTGCGCCGGTTCCCGGGCTCCTGAGACATGCGCCGCATCGTACGCGCGCGGCTGTCGGACGTCTCTGCCCCCGGGACGGATATACCGCCAACTACCCCGATTTCACGGCTCCATTGGTCGTACCTTTGGCGGCTACGCCATTCGTGTAAGGGCCCTTGACCGCCCCCGCGCCCCCTCCTATGGTCACGCTGCCGCCCATGACGTAGGACGTCGTATCTCCGCCATCGTCGAGCCCTGTCCGAAGCCTTCCCTCGGACCACCTTTGCTGGAGGAACCGTGCGCGACGTGACCCCCGACGTACCGGCGCCGGCCCGCCGGGCGTTCCTGAAGTACTCCGGCGCGCTGGGCGCGGCCGCCGCCCTCTCCTCGTCGCTGGCCGCCTGTTCCTCGGGCCCGGAGTCGACCAACGACACCGGCAGCGGGGGCGGCGGCGACCGGACGCTGACGGCGGTCATCGGCTACGGCAACGACGGCAGCTGGGACCCCACGCAGACCGCCTCCGCCTTCTGCATGGCCGCCAACAACCACATCTACGAAGGCCTGCTCGACACCGACCCGATCACGCGGAAGCCGTACGCGGCGCTCGCCACCGAGGTGCCGAAGGACCTCGGCGGCACGTCCTGGAGGTTCACTCTGCGGGCGGGGGCGAAGTTCCACGACGGACAGCCGGTCACGGCCGACGACGTCGTCTTCGTCTTCGACCGGATCCTGGACCCGAACACCCAGACCCTGGCCAAGGGGTTCTTCGCGAGCTGGCTGAGGGAAGTCCGCGGGATCGACGAGCGGAACGTGGAACTGGTGCTCAAGTTCCCCTTCCCTGAGGGGATCGCCCGGCTGACGCTGGCGAAGATCATGCCGAAGCACGTCTTCTCCAGGCCCGGCGCCTGGGACGACGCGATCAAGGGCAAGGCGGTCGGCTCCGGACCGTACCGGCAGACCGCACACCATCCCAAGTCGAACACCACCTTCGAGGCGTTCGCCGACTACAACGGGCCACGCAGGCCCGCCTTCAAGAGGATGAACTGGCTCACGATCGTCGATGCCGCGTCCCGCGTCGCCAGGATCTCCGGGACCGACGCGGGGGCGCAGATCGCGGACAACATCCCGTACGCCAACATCGAACAGCTCAGGAAGGGTGGTCTCACGGTCGAGGGCGGGGCCGGGATGAACAACCTGTTCCTGATGTTCAACACCCGGCACAAGCCCTTCGACGACATCCGCGTCCGGCAGGCACTGCACTACGCGATCGACACCGGCAAGATGGTCCAGGTTGCCCTCAAGGGGCACGGGAAGCCTTCGAGCTCCTTCCTGAACGAGGGCAATCCGGGCTACCGGCGGGCGAGGACCGTCTACGACCACGACCCCGAGAAGGCGAAGCGGCTCCTGAAGGAGGCCGGGGTCAGCGGGCTGAAGATCGACGTCCTGGCCGTGAACGTGAGCTGGATCGTCGACTGCCTGCCGACCATCAAGGCGTCCTGGGACGCGATCGGCGTGGAGACGACGCTGTCGCCGCAGGAGACCACGGCCGTCTTCACCAAGATGGACCAGAAGCAGGACTACCAGGTCGTCGCCGCCGCCTCGAACCCCAACCAGTTCGGCCTCGACGCCGACCTGATCATGCACTACAACTACGGCCCGCAGAACCTGTGGATGCAGTACGCCCGCTGGGCCGACGACCCCGTCGCGAGGAAGCTCTTCCAGGACATGGACCGGGCGACCCGGGAGTCGGACCCGGAGAGGAAGAAGGCGATGATCCAGGACTACATCGACGTCGTCGCCGAGCAGGCCGTGCTCTACCCCGTCGTCCACAACGAGCTGATGACGGCCTGGGACCCGAAGAAGCTCACGGGGACAAGGGCCCAGCCCTACCCGGGCGTCAACCTCCTCCAGGCCTCCTGGGTCTAGCGACAGGGGAGTTGCATCCGTGCTCGCCATCGCCAGGATCCTGGCCCGCCGCGTCCTCCTGCTGGTGCCGCTGCTGCTGGGCATCGTGCTGTTCGTGTTCCTGGTGATGCGGTTCTCGGACGTGGACCCGGCGTCCGCGTTCTTCCAGGGCGCCAACCCGACACCGGGGCAACTGCACGACTTCCGGCAGCGCAACGGCCTGCTCGATCCGCTGCCGGTGCGGTACGCGCACTTCGTGGGCGATCTGCTCCACGGCGACATGGGCACCAGCGCGCTGACCCGGGCGCCGGTGGTCGACCAGGTCACCACCGCCCTGCCGCTCACCCTCCAGCTCACCTTCCTGGGGCTCGTCATCGCGGTGGTGCTGGCGCTGCTCGGCGGAGTGACGGCCGCGATCCATCGGGACCGGCTGCCGGACCAGATCATCCGGGTGGTGTCCCTGACCGGGGTCGCCGCCCCCGGCTTCTGGCTGGCGCTGCTGATGATCCAGTACCTGGCCGTGGACCAGGGCTGGTTCCCGACCGGCGGCTACGTCAATCCCGCCGACTCCCTCACCGGCTGGCTGCGGACGATGACGCTGCCCGCCTTCGCGCTGTCGCTGCCGGTGGCGGCGCAGCTGACCAGGATCGTGCGGACGGCCGTGGTGGAGGAGCTGGACAAGGACTACGTACGGACGGCGATCGGCAGCGGGCTGCCGCCGCGGGTGGTCGTAGGGCGGAACGTCCTGCGCAACGCCCTGATCAATCCCCTGACGGTGCTGGGGCTGCGCGTGGGGTATCTGCTGGGCGGCGCGGTCGTCATCGAGACGATCTTCTCCCTGCCCGGGATGGGCAAGCTGATGATCGACGCCGTCCAGAACGGCGATCCGGCCGTCGTGCAGGGCGTGGTGCTGACCACGGCGACCGGCTTCGTGGTCGTCAACCTCGTCATCGACATCCTGTATCTGCTGGTCAATCCGCGACTGAGGGATGCGGCCCGATGATCGGGCGCAAGAGCCTCACCGAGGCCCTCTCCCGTTCCGGCATCCGGCTGCGGGGATGGCGCCGGCTGCCGCCGCTGTCGAAGGCCGCGGTGTGCTTCCTGGCGGTCGTCGTCCTGGTGGCGGTGCTCGCGCAGCTGATCGCCCCGCACGACCCGCTCGACCAGCAGGAACCCGTCGACGGCAGCGGGCATCCGTCCGCCGCCCACTGGATGGGCCAGGACAGCCTCGGCCGCGACATCCTGAGCCGGCTGATGTACGGCGCCCGCTGGTCCCTGGCCATCGGGCTCGGCGCGACCGCCCTCGCCCTGGTCGTGGGCGCCCTGCTCGGCTCGGTCGCGGCGACCTCCCGCAAGGCGGTCGACGAGACGCTGATGCGCTGCCTGGACATCGTCATGGCGTTCCCCGGCATCGCGCTCGCGGCCGTCCTCGTCGCCGTCTTCGGCGGTGGCATCACGGTGCTGATCTGCGCGATCGCGTTCCTGTTCACCCCGCCGGTCGCCAGGGTCGTACGGGCGAACGTCCTCGACCAGTACGGCGAGGACTATGTGACGGCGGAACGCGTCATCGGCGCCCGGACGCCCCACATCGTGCTGCGGCACGTGGCGGTCAACTGCGCCGCGCCCGTTCTGGTGTTCTGCACGGTCCAGGTCGCCGAGGCCATCGTGTTCGAGGCGTCGCTGTCCTTCATCGGGGCGGGCGTGCGCCCTCCGGACCCGTCCTGGGGCAGCGTCATCGCGGACGGCAAGAACATGGTCCTGACCGGCGGCTGGTGGGCGACGGTCTGCCCAGGGCTGCTGATGCTGATCACGGTCCTCTCGCTGAACATCCTGTCCGAGGGCGTCTCGGACGCGTGGGCGGCTCCGCCGGCCCGGGACGTGGACGTGCGCGACGACCGCCTGGCGGCGCCGGAGCCCGGCAGCGGCGAGGTGGTGCCGTTGCCCGGCCTGACCGAGGCGGCGCGGCGGCTGCGCTCCCGTGCCCGCCCCCTGCCCGGCGGCCGGCCGGTGCTGGCGGTGGAGAACCTCGCCATCTCCTTCCCCGGGCGCCACCGAGGCGTGGACGTCGTCGACGGTATCGGCTTCGAGGTGCGCCCCGGCGAAGTCCTCGGCCTGGTGGGCGAGTCGGGCTGCGGCAAGTCGCTGACGGCCCTCGCGGTGATGGGCCTGGAGCCCAAGGGTGCCCAGGTGCGCGGCCAGGTGCGGTTCGGGCAGCGGCAGTTGGTGGGGGAACCGATGCGGGTGCGCAGGGGGCTGCTGGGCCACGAGATGGCGATGATCTACCAGGACGCCCTGTCGTCGCTGAATCCGGCGATGACGATCCGGGCGCAGCTCAAACAGGTCGTACGGCGGGGCGGTCGGCGCGCCCCCGCCGAGCTGCTGACCCTGGTGGGACTGGACCCCGAGCGCACCCTGCGCAGCTACCCGCACGAACTCTCCGGCGGGCAGCGTCAGCGCGTCCTGATCGCCATGGCGCTCTCGCGCGACCCCAAGCTGATCGTCGCCGACGAGCCGACGACCGCGCTCGACGTGACGGTGCAGGCACAGATCATCTCCCTGCTGCTTGGGCTGCGGGAGGAGCTGGGCTTCGCGCTGATCCTCGTCTCGCACGACCTGGCGCT
Organism: Streptomyces sp. TP-A0356; assembly: GCF_001417775.1. Taxonomy (GTDB): domain Bacteria; phylum Actinomycetota; class Actinomycetes; order Streptomycetales; family Streptomycetaceae; genus Streptomyces. The sequence goes on from NZ_BBZJ01000013.1 coordinate 346,014, forward strand.
GGTCGCGGACGTCACGGACCGGGTGGCCGTGATGTACGGCGGGCAGATCGTCGAGACGGGCGTGACCGCGAACCTGGTGGAGGCACCGGCCCATCACTACACACGCGGGCTGCTCGGCAGCGTGCTGTCACTGGAGTCGGCGGCCGAGCGGATGACGCAGATCAAGGGTGTCGTGCCCGCCCCCGCGGACTTCCCCGCGGGCTGCCGCTTCGCGGACCGCTGCCCGCTGGCGAGCGAGGTGTGCCGGACGACGGCGCCCGCTGCGGTGGGGACGCGGACGCACACGGCAGCCTGTCACCATCCGGCGGTCGACCTGGTGACGACGCAGAGCAAGGCGGTCAAGTGAACGCGATCGTGCGGTTGTCCGACGCCCATGTCGTCCACCGGGCCCGCAGCGGCGGCCTGTTCACCCGGGACAGGGTGTACGCCCTGACCGGCGCGGACCTGACCGTCGCGCCCGGTGAGACGGTCGGTGTGGTCGGCGAGTCGGGCTGTGGGAAGTCGACTTTGGCGAAGGTGCTGGTGGGTGTGGAACGGCCCACGTCCGGCACGGTGCTCTTCCGGGGCCGGGACCTGTGGTCGATGCCGCCCGCCGAACGCCGGGCCGCGGTCGGCTCCAGCACCGGCATGGTCTTCCAGGATCCGTCGACGGCTCTGAACCGACGGCTGACCGTGCGCCGGATCCTGCGGGACCCCCTGGACGTGCACCGGCGCGGCACACCGGCCGAACGGGAGGCGCGCGTGGCGGAGTTGATGTCCCTCGTGGGCCTCCCCCGCGCCCTCGCCGACGGGCTGCCCGGTCAGCTCTCCGGAGGCCAGCGGCAGCGCGTCGCCATCGCCCGGGCCCTGGCGCTGGAGCCGGACCTGGTGGTGGCGGACGAGCCGACGAGCGCGCTGGACGTGTCGGTTCGCGCGCAGATCCTCAATCTGCTGCTGGACCTGAGGGAACGCCTGGGCCTGGCGCTGGTCTTCGTCTCGCACGACATCCAGACCGTACGGCGGATGAGCGACCGCGTGATCACGATGTACCTCGGCCGGATCGTCGAGGAGGCTCCGGCCGACCGGGTCACCGGCCACGCCCGGCACCCGTACACCCGCGCCCTCTTCTCCGCCACCCCCGGTCTGCTGGACCCGATCGACCCGATCCCGCTGGCCGGCCCGGTGCCGTCGGCGACACGGCCACCGAGCGGGTGCCCCTTCCGTACCCGCTGCTGGAAGGCGGACGAGGAGTGCGCCGCGGCGATGCCGGACTTCTCGGGCGCGTCGGCGGCGGGGCACCGCTTCCGCTGTCACCATCCTGTGCAGGAGGGCGAGCCGACACGGGACCTCGTGCGCCAGGCGGCGCGGCCCTCCCCGGCCACCGCCATGGCCGACGTCCTGCCCGAACAGAAGCACGCCCGGGAGCCCTGATGAAGATCCCCGCCCCGCTGACCGGTGTCGTCCCGCCCGTCTGCACCCCCCTGACACCGGAACGCGAGGTGGACGTCCCCTCGCTCACCAGGCTCGTGGACCATCTGGTCGCGGCCGGGGTCGACGCCCTGTTCGTGCTGGGGTCCTCCTCGGAGGCAGCCTTCTTGACGGACCGTCAGCGGCTGCTGGTGGTGGAGACGGTGGTGGCCCATGCGGCGGGCCGGGTCCCGGTGCTGGCCGGGGCGATCGACATGACGACCCCGCGGGTGCTGGACCACGTGGCGTACACGACGGGTGCGGGAGCGGACGCGGTGGTCGTGACGGCACCCTTCTACGCGCGCACGCACCCCGCGGAGATCGCCCGCCACTACCGCCTGATCGCCGAGCGCTCCCCCGTGCCGGTCCTCGCCTACGACATCCCCGCCGCCGTCCACACCAAGCCGGACCCGGAACTGATCCTGGAACTGGCCGCGGACGGGACCCTCGCCGGGCTGAAGGACTCCAGCGGCGATCTGGCCGGCTTCCGCGCGATCGTCACGGGCGCCCGCTCGCACCCCGCGATCACGGGCTTCAGTGTGCTGACGGGTTCGGAGCTGATCGTGGACTCGGCACTGGCGCTGGGCGCGGACGGGGCGGTACCGGGGCTGGCCAACGTGGACCCCGAAGGCTACGTCCGCCTGTACCGCCTGTGCCGGGCGGGCGACTGGGACGCGGCCCGCGCCGAGCAGGAGCGGCTGTGCGCGCTGTACGGCATGGTCGGCGTGGGCGACCCGGCCCGGATGGGCCAGAGTTCGTCGAGCCTGGGCGCGTTCAAGGCGGCGCTGCACCTACGGGGTGTGATCGCCTGCCCGGCGACGGCCGACCCCCAGGTGCCGCTGTCGGAGACGGAGACGGAACGGGTGGGCAAGTTCCTGGCGGCGGCCGGACTGCTCTAGTGCTGCGACCGGAAAGGTTCACCGGCTCGCGACGCCCGGCACGGCACCTCGCCGCGTTGTCGCATCGCCCGAGTACATCCAGTACGCGGGCGACGCTCAGCCTTGCGATGCACCGCACCGGACGCCGCGAGCTTCCCGGCAAACCTTTCCGGCCACAGCACTAGGTGCATTCACCAGCCCTCACTCGACGTCCGGGAGCGGGATCCGGCGGAACTCGATCCTGTCGTACGTCCCGGTGGTGCCGGTCTCGTAGAGGACGCCGATCCGGCCGTCGGCGAGCTGCACCACGTCGCTGTAGGCCGCCCGCTGCCGGGACAGGGTCAGCGCCTTGGTGAAGGTCGCCCCCCGGTCCGTGCTGCGCCAGATCGCCATCGCCCGGCGCGCGGTGGGGACGGAGGGCCCGGAGAAGAGCAAGGGTGCGTGGCGGCCGTGGAGTTGGAGGACGCTGCCCTGGACGACCGGGACGTCGTCCAGGGTGTGCTGCACGGCGTACGGGCGGTCCAGGGTCTCGCCGCCGTCGCCGGAGTAGCTGTCGAGGCGGTGGCCCGGGTTCGTGCCGTTCTGGTTGCGGGCGTTGAAGTAGAGCGTTCCGTCGGGGAGTTGGGCGGCACTGGACTCGTTGGCGTTGGCGTGTCCGTCGTAGGCGCCGTCGACGAAGCCGAGGTGCCAGGTCCGGCCGCCGTCGTCCGAGTAGATCGCGTGCCCGCCGTAGTACTTGGCCTCCCGCCCGGTGTCGGACGAGCCCTTGGGCGGCGCGGCGGAGTGGTTGGCGGGAACGACGAGGCGGCCGGCGTGCGGCCCGCGGGTGAGGGCGACCGCATGGCCCGGACCCGTGGCGTACCAGCGCCAGTCCGGGCGCTTCACCCGCGCCGTGATCTCCCGGGGGGCCGTGAAGTGCCGCCCCTCGTCACCGCTCGTCTGCACGAAGACGCGACGCCCCTGCGCGGGGGTCACCTCACCGCGCATGATCTGCGCCTCGGTCACTGCACCGCTGTTGTAGGAGGTGACCAGGACGATCCGCCCGGTCCGCGGGTCCACCACGGGCGCCGGGTTGCCCCGGGTGTCCCCCTTGCCCGCCGCGACGACCGTCAGCGGGTCCCAGGTGCAACCGCCGTCGAAGGAGCGTCTGAGCACGACGTCGATGTCCCCGGTGTCGCCCGTGCCGCGCCGCCGCCCCTCCGCGAAGGCGAGCACGGTCCCCGTCCTGGTCGTGACCGTGGCCGGGATCCGGTAGGCGGCGTACCCGTCCCGGCCGGCGGTGTAGGGCACGGAGGAGGTGCAGCCGGGGGACGCGGCGGCGGGCGTGGTGACCGCGAGCGGGGCGAGGAGCACGGCGGTGGCGAGGAGGGCACGGCTCAGGGGTGTCATCCCTCTCCCTGATGGGGTTTCGTCCCTCGTGGGACGGTGACCGTTGACGGTCACATGCTCCCCACTGCTGCCGCTGCTGACCCCTGGGCCACCAACGCCTCACCGGTGTGGGTGACTACGACGGCGTGCGCGCCGCCGCCAGCAGCCGGGTCACGTCGTCCGAGCAGATGGTCAGGGCCGCGCCCACCGTGGCCAGGACGTCGCGTTCCGCGGGCGTGTACGGGCCGTCGGCCAGGGCGATGCGGGCGCCCTGGAGGAGGATCGACTCACGGCCCGTGGGGGCGAGGTGGGGCGCCAGGGGGTCCAGGGCCTCGTGGAGCTCTATGGCCAGGCTGGCGCCGCCGGGTTCGCCGCAGACGCGTCCGGTGTCGGCGGCCAGCGCATCGACCAGGGCGCTGAGCCCGTCCCCCGTGCAGTCGTCGAAGCCGGCGGAGCGGACGGTGGCGGCGGCCGTCTCCAGGGACGTACGGGAGCAGGTGCCGCCCGCGGCGAGGACCGCGAGGGCCACCGTGTGGACCGCGTCGCGCAGCATCGCCGAGAAGCGGGTGGTGGTGGGGTGGTCGAGGACATCGGTGCCGTAGTGGTGGCGGCAGGCCGCGCATTCCACGACCGGGCCCGTCTCGCCGCGCGCGAGGAGGGGGACGCCGACGAGGGTGAGGCGGCGGCGTCCGGTCAGGCGCTGGTAGTTGCGGTCGCCCCCGCAACCGGGGCAGAAGAACTCGCCGTCGGCGACGGCGGTCCACGCGGTACGGATGCCCAGGACCTGCGATACACGGCCCTTGCGGACTCCTCGGCCGTTGTGTCCCCGTCCTGGCAGCACGTCGCACCTCCTCACGCCGCGGCAACATCGCCGCTGCTTGCGTGATGTTAGCCACATTGTTGATGCGGAGTCAGTACCCCGGACGAGACCTCTCCGTGATCTTCGGCCGAAATGGCCGGTCCATGACGCGGCCCCGTCCGCCTCCAAGGGCGGACGGGGCCGTGAACGTGCCGGTCAGACGGTCAGCGGGCGGAACGGTTGACCGCGGAGACGACCGCCTTCAGAGAGGCACGTGTCGTATTCGCGTCGATGCCGATCCCCCACAGGACCTTCCCGTCGATCGCACATTCGATGTACGAGGCGGCCTGCGCGGAGGCGCCCTCGCTCATCGTGTGCTCCTGGTAGTCCAGCAGGCGTACGTCGATCCCGATGGACTGCAGGGCGTCGAAGAACGCCGAGATCGGTCCGTTGCCGGTGCCGGTCAGGGCCGTGTCCTCGCCGTCGACCGTGGCCTCGACCGTCAGGGTGTCGACGCCGTCCTTGTCGGTGGTCGTCTGGCCCGCCCTGACCTGGATGCGGCCCCACGGGTTGTCCGGGTTCGGCAGGTACTCGTCCTGGAAGACGCTCCAGATCTCCGTCGGCGTGACCTCGCCGCCCTCGGCGTCCGTCTTGGCCTGGATGATCTTCGAGAACTCGATCTGCATCCGGCGCGGCAGGTCCAGCTTGTGGTCGTTCTTTAGGACGTACGCGATGCCGCCCTTGCCGGACTGCGAGTTGACACGGATGACCGCCTCGTAGGAGCGGCCGACGTCCTTGGGGTCGATCGGCAGGTACGGCACCGCCCACTCGATGTCGTCGACCGTCTTGCCGTGGGCCGCCGCGTCGGCCTCCATGGCGTCGAAGCCCTTCTTGATGGCGTCCTGGTGGGAGCCGGAGAAGGAGGTGTAGACGAGGTCGCCGATGTACGGGTGACGGGGGTGGACCTCCATCTGGTTGCAGTACTCCCACGTACGGCGGATCTCGTCGATGTGGGAGAAGTCGATCTGCGGATCGACGCCCTGGGAGAAGAGGTTCATGCCCAGCGTCACCAGGTCCACGTTGCCCGTGCGCTCGCCCTGGCCGAACAGACAGCCCTCGACACGGTCGGCGCCGGCCATCACGGCCAGCTCCGCGGCGGCGACGGCCGTGCCGCGGTCGTTGTGCGGGTGGGCCGACAGACAGACGTACTCACGCCGGGAGAGGTTGCGGTGCATCCACTCGAAGCGGTCCGCGTGCGTGGAGGGTGTCGAACGCTCCACGGTGGCGGGCAGGTTGAGGATGATCTCGCGGCCCGGGCCGGGCTGCCAGACGTCCATGACCGCCTCGCAGACCTCCAGCGCGAACTCCAGCTCGGTGTCGGTGAAGATCTCGGGGCTGTACTGGTAGCCGAACTCGGTCTCGGGGCCCAGCAGCTTCTCCGCGTACTCCACCACCAGCCGCGTGCCGTCCACGGCGATCTGCTTGATCTCGTCCTTGGAGCCGCGGAAGACGACCCGGCGGAAGACCGGGGCCGTGGCGTTGTAGAGGTGGACGTTCGCGCGCCTGGCGCCCTTCAGGGACTCGACGGTCCGCTCGATCAGGTCCTCGCGGGCCTGGGTCAGCACGGAGATCGTCACGTCGTCGGGGATCGCGCCCTCTTCCTCGATGATCGAGCGCACGAAGTCGAAGTCGGTCTGGCCGGAGGCCGGGAAGCCGATCTCGATCTCCTTGTAGCCCATCTTCACCAGCAGGTCGAACATCGCGCGCTTGCGCGCCGGCGACATCGGGTCGATCAGTGACTGGTTGCCGTCCCGCAGATCCGTGGAGAGCCAGCGCGGGGCCTGGGTGATCCGCTGGTTCGGCCAGGTGCGGTCGGGGATGTCGACCTGCTCGTACGGGCGGTACTTGTGGATCGGCATGGACGTGGGCTGCTGGCGGTTCGCCATGATCGCGTGGGCTCCTCAGGATGTCCGGAAGGACGGCCGACGACGCAACGCCGAGCTCCGCGGGGAGGGGGTCGGCCTCGACTACAGGCCCTCGCCGCGGCAGCTAAGGAGGAGCAGCCCGAAACGCATGATGCTCCGCATGCTAGCCGAGCCACGCCGGGTGCGAGAGCCCGTATCAGTATGCGGGACCGGGGTGACATTCTGGGCAAAGAGTTCTTCAGCTCACATGGCGTTTGGAAACGCCCGGAGGCCCTCATATCACTTCCTCGCGGAACCCACGACTCCCTCCCGCCGCATTTCACCAATCATGATTGCAGCTAGTGACAGATTCGTGACGCAGTGCAATGGTGCCGGTCATGACCAGCAACGGGGGCCACGAGCCCGTCTTCTGCACCATCGTGCCACCGCATGTCCTCGACAAGCTCGCCCAGCACGAGGACACCGCGCTCGCCACTCCCGCGCGCCGCACCCTGGAGCGCGACGCCCTGGAGCGCACCCGCCGCCGGCTGACCACGGTCATCGGCGCTCCCACGGCGACACCGCCCAGGGACGCAGCCGACCAGCCGCACCGCACCATCTACGACGCCGGGCACCAGCAGAGCCTGCCCGGCACCAAGGTCCGCGGCGAGGGCGACGGTCCCGGCAGGGACGCCACGGTCAACCGGGCGTACGCGGGCCTCGGCGCCACCTTCGAGCTGTATCGGAAGGCGTACGGCCGCGACTCCATCGACGGCAAGGGGCTGCCGCTGGACGCGAGCGTGCACTTCGGCGAGCACTACGACAACGCCTTCTGGAACGGCGAGCAGATGGTGTTCGGCGACGGGGACGACCAGATCTTCCTCGACTTCACCATCCCGGTCGACGTCATCGGCCACGAACTCACCCACGGCGTCACCCAGTACACGGCGAACCTGGCCTACTTCGGCCAGTCCGGCGCCCTCAACGAGTCGGTCTCGGACGTCTTCGGCTCGCTGATCAAGCAGTACGCGCTCGGCCAGACCGCCACCGAGGCCGACTGGCTGATCGGCGCGGGGCTGCTCGCCCCGCGGGTCACCGGCACGGCACTGCGCTCGATGAAGCAGCCGGGCAGCGCGTACGACGACGACGTGCTCGGCAAGGACCCGCAGCCGGGAACCATGGACGGCTATGTGCGCACGAGCCAGGACAACGGCGGCGTGCACATCAACTCCGGCATCCCCAACCACGCGTTCTACCTGGTCGCCACCGCGCTCGGCGGGCACGCCTGGGAGCGGGCCGGGCAGATCTGGTACGACGTGCTGACCGGCGGGCGGCTGCAGCCGCAGGCGACCTTCGCGGACTTCGCGAAGCTGACGGTGGCGGCGGCCGGGTCCCGCTACGACGGGCACCAGGAGCGGGACGCCGTCCTCAAGGCCTGGGAGCAGGTCGGGGTGCCGACCTCGTAGCCCCGGGGGCCGCCCTCGTACTAGACAGGTCCCATGCGTATTCGGGTGAGGCGCACGGGCGGGTTCGCGGGCATCGAGCGCCGGGCCGAGGTGGAGACCTCGGGCCGGGCCGACGCCCAGGAGTGGCGCGCACTTGCCGAGCGGGCACTCGCCGCCGGCCGGGGCGCGCCGCCCGCGGGTGTGCCGGACGGCTTCAGCTACGAGATCTCCGTGGACGGCAGGACCGTGTACTGCGCGGACCCCTGGCTGACCGAGGAGCAGCGGATGCTGGTCTCCAGAGTGCTGAAGGAAGGAGCCTGAGCGCCTCCCGGAGCCGGGCCCTTCCGCCCTCCCGCGCCGCAACGGGCAGTTCGCGCCTGCCCGTTGACTTCCGTTACCGGCGGTAAGGATGATCCGGCGCATGGCGACGAACCCGATACCTCAGTTCCCGGCCGGCTTCCTGTGGGGCGTGTCGACCTCGGCCCATCAGATCGAGGGGGCGGCCGACGAGCGCGAACCCTCCGTGTGGGACGCGTTCACCGCCGAGCCGGGCCGGGTGAAGGACGGCTCGACGGCCGTGGTGGCCTGCGACCACTACCACCGCTACCGCGAGGACGTGGCGCTCCTGGCCGGCCTCGGCGTGGACGCGTACCGCTTCTCGGTCTCCTGGCCCCGGGTGAACTCCACCCGCGGCCTCGACTTCTACGACCGCCTGGTCGACGAGCTGTGCGCGGCGGGCGTACGGCCGGTCGCGACGCTCTTCCACTGGGACCTGCCGGTCGGGCTGGACTGGCTGGAGCGGGACACGGCGACCCGGTTCGCCGAGTACGTGTCGGTCGTCGCCGGGCGCCTCGGTGACCGCGTCGCCAAGTGGATCACTCTCAACGAGCCCGCCGAGCACACCCTGCTGGGCCATGCGCTCGGCGTCCACGCCCCGGGCGGACGGCTGATGTTCGACGCGCTGCCGGTGGCCCACCACCAGCTGCTGGCCCACGGTCTGGCCGTACGGGCGCTGCGCGCGGCCGGGGCCGGTGACATCGGGATCGCCAACTCGCACGGGCCGACGTGGCCGGCGTCCCGGAGGCCGCAGGACGTGGAGGCGGCGGACTTCTACGACATCCTGCTGAACCGGCTGTTCGCGGAGCCGCTGATCCTCGGCCACTACCCGGAAGGCATCGGCGAGCTGATGCCGGGTGCCGCCGAGGACATCGAGTCCGACCTCAAGGTGATCGCGGAGCCGATCGACTGGTACGGCATCAACTACTACGCGCCGACGAGGGTGGGGGCACCGCAGGGCAGTGAGATCGAGTTCGGCGGCATCACCATGCCCGCGGACCTGCCCTTCTCCGTACGGCAGATCGAGGACCGTCCGGTGACGGACTTCGGCTGGCCGGTGGTGCCGGAGGCCCTGACCGAGCTGCTGACCGGCTTCCGCGAACGGTACGGCGACCGGCTCCCGCCGGTCGTGATCACCGAGAACGGCTGCTCCTACGAGGGGCTCGACGACCAGGACCGGATCGCCTACCTCGACGGCCACATCCGGGCGCTGCACCGGGCGGTGGCGGCGGGCGTCGACGTGCGCGGCTACTTCGTGTGGTCGCTCCTCGACAACTTCGAGTGGGCAGAGGGGTACGCGCGCCGCTTCGGGCTCGTGCACATCGACCACGACACGCTGGAGCGGACCCCGAAGGCGTCGTACGCATGGCTGCGGGACGTGCTGCGGGCGCAGAGATGACGGCGGCCGACCCTCCGCTGCCGCGGCCCTCGGAGGCCCTCGCCGAGCCCGTCGAACGCGTCGGCCGGGGCTGGACCTCGGCCCTCTCGCTCGCCAACGGGGCGATCTGGGTGGGCTGGTACGGCCCGCTGCAGATCCTGCTCGCCTCGCAGGCGAAGGACTTCGCGCCCGGCTCGGGGATGTCCAAGGAGACGATGCTGGCCTGGGTCACGGGCGCGGGCGCGGTGGTGTCGCTGGTCGCGAACCCGCTCTTCGGCGCGCTCTCGGACCGTACGACGGCGCGCCGGGGCCGCCGTACACCGTGGATCGTGGCGGGAACGGCGGGCGGGGCGCTGTCACTCCTCCTGCTGGCCGGGGCGGGCGGCCCGTGGACCATGGCGCTGGGCTGGTGCCTGGTGCAGCTGACGCTGAACGCGGCCTTCGCCGCGGTGACGGCGGCGGTGCCGGACCGGGTGCCGCGGGGGCAGCGGGGCTCGGTGGGCGGCTGCCTGGGCGCGGCGCAGATCCTGGGCGTGGTCGGCGGGACGGGCCTGGCCACGGCGGCCGGGGGCGTCGGGGCGGGCTATGCGGCGTGCGCGGTGTTCACGGTGGTGGGCGTGCTGCCGTACGTCCTGGCGTACGAGGACCTGCGGCTGCCGGTGCCGGCCCGGCCGCTCTGGTCCTGGCGGGCCTTCCTCGCCGGGTTCTGGCTGAGCCCGCGCCGCCATCCCGATCTGGGCTGGGCGTGGCTGACCCGCTTCCTGATCAACCTCAGCAACTCGCTGGTGCTGCTGTACCTGCTGTACTACCTGCGCGACCGCGTCCTCCACCACGATCCCGAGCAGGGCGTGCTGGTCCTCACCGCGGTCAACGGCGTGACGCTCCTCGCCACGGTCGTCGTCGGCGGCGCCTGGTCGGACCGGGTGGGCCGCCGCAAACCGTTCGTGCTCTGGTCGGGGGTGCTGATGGCGGCGGCGACGGCGGCCCTGTCGGCATGGCAGACCTGGCCCGGCGCGATCCTGGCGGCGGCGGTGCTGGGCGTGGGCTTCGGGGTCTTCACCTCGGTCGACTTCGCCCTGATGACGGACGTGCTGCCGAAGGCGCTGGACCGCGGGAAGGACCTGGGGGTCATCAACGTCGCCAATGCCCTCCCCCAGGTCACGGCGCCGGCCCTGGCCGCCCCGATCGTGACCCATCTGGGCGGCTACCGCGTGCTGTACCTGGTGGCCGCGGTGATCGGCCTGGCGGGGGCGGTGCTGGTGGGGCGGATCCGGGGCGTGGAGTGACCGGTCCACACCCCGGGCCGGACGTGCGGCCACCGCCGGGGCCTGCGCAGGCCCCGGGAGGTCGCGCCGGCGCGGGGAGGTCGTACAAGTGCACGGTGAAAAGCCCTACGGCTCTGTCAGCCCCTCGTCGTACCCTTGAAACCGCGAGGCCGCTCTCAGCTGCGCGGCCCTACGGAGGAGGAATCGCAGGCCTACAGAGCCGGCCCATGACTCAGACACCCACAGCGCACAGCCCCGCGGAGGGACAGGCACGAGCGCAGTTCACCGTCCCCGCCCAGCACCCCATGGTGACCGTGCTGGGGTCCGGAGACTCCCTCCTGCGCGTGATAGAGAAGGCTTTCCCGGCGGCCGACATCCATGTCCGGGGCAATGAGATCAGCGCGGTCGGCGGCCCCCGGGAAGTAGCCCTGATCCAGCGACTGTTCGACGAGATGATGCTGGTGCTCCGCACCGGACAGCCGATGACGGAGGACGCAGTGGAACGCTCGATCGCCATGCTCCGGGCGAGCGAGGGCGGGGAGGGTCCCGAGGAGACGCCGGCCCAGGTCCTCACGCAGAACATCCTGTCCTCGCGCGGCCGGACGATCCGCCCCAAGACGCTCAACCAGAAGCGCTACGTGGACGCGATCGACAAGCACACCATCGTGTTCGGCATCGGCCCCGCGGGTACCGGCAAGACCTATCTCGCCATGGCCAAGGCCGTGCAGGCGCTGCAGTCCAAGCAGGTCAACCGCATCATCCTGACCCGCCCGGCCGTCGAGGCGGGCGAGCGCCTCGGCTTCCTGCCCGGCACGCTGTACGAGAAGATCGACCCCTACCTGCGCCCGCTGTACGACGCGCTGCACGACATGCTCGACCCCGACTCGATCCCGCGGCTCATGGCCGCCGGGACGATAGAGGTCGCCCCGCTCGCCTATATGCGCGGCCGTACGCTCAACGACGCCTTCATCATCCTCGACGAGGCCCAGAACACGAGCCCCGAGCAGATGAAGATGTTCCTCACCCGCCTCGGCTTCGACTCGAAGATCGTGATCACGGGTGACGTGACCCAGGTGGACCTGCCCAACGGCCAGAAGTCCGGCCTGCGCCAGGTCCAGGAGATCCTGGAAGGCGTCGAGGACGTCCACTTCTCCCGGCTGTCGTCCCACGATGTCGTACGGCACAAGCTCGTCGGCCGTATCGTCGACGCCTACGAGAAGTACGACAGCAAGTACGGCACCGAGAACGGCACGCAGAGGGCCCGGGGCAAGGCCGGACACGCGCACAAGGGGAAGTAGACAGCACCACCATGTCGATCGACGTCAACAACGAATCCGGCACCGAGGTCGACGAGCAGGCGATCCTCGACATCGCCCGCTACGCACTCGCGCGGATGCGCATCCACCCGCTCTCCGAGCTCTCGGTGATCGTCGTGGACGCCGACGCCATGGAGCAGCTGCACATCCAGTGGATGGACCTGCCGGGCCCGACGGATGTCATGTCCTTCCCGATGGACGAGCTGCGGCCCCCGTCGAAGGACGACGACGAGCCGCCGCAGGGCCTGCTCGGTGACATCGTGCTGTGCCCGGAGGTCGCCGCCCGGCAGGGCGCCGAGGCACCCACGCAGCACTCCATGGACGAGGAGCTGCAGCTCCTGACCGTCCACGGCGTGCTGCACCTGCTCGGCTACGACCACGAGGAGCCCGACGAGAAGGCCGAGATGTTCGGCCTCCAGGCCGCCATCGTGGACGGCTGGCGGGCGGAGAAGGGCCTGACCGGCCCGTCCCCGGCCCCGACCGTGTCATGAGCCCGCAACTGATCGTCGGGGCGATCGCCCTGATCGTCGTCGCCTGGCTCGCCGCCTGCGCGGAGGCGGGCCTGGCGCGCGTCTCCAGCTTCCGCGCCGAGGAGGCCGTGCGCGGCGGCCGGCGCGGCAGCGCCAAGCTCGCCCAGGTCGCCGCGGACCCGACGCGCTATCTCAACGTGGCCCTGCTCGTCCGCGTCGCCTGCGAGATGGCCGCCGCCGCGCTCGTCACCTACGCCTGTCTCAAGGGCATCCACGGCACCGTCAAGGCCCTCGTGGTCGCCATCGCGGTCATGGTCCTGGTGTCGTACGTCGCCGTCGGCGTCTCCCCGCGCACCATCGGCCGCCAGCACCCGCTGACCACGGCGACGGTGGCGGCCTACGCCCTGGTGCCCCTGGCCCGGGTGATGGGGCCGATCCCCTCCCTCCTCATCCTCCTCGGCAACGCCCTCACTCCCGGCAAGGGCTTCCGCCACGGCCCCTTCGCCTCCGAGGCGGAGCTGCGCGCCCTCGTCGACCTCGCGGAGAAGGAGTCCCTCATCGAGGCCGAGGAGCGCCGCATGGTGCACTCGATCTTCGAGCTGGGCGACACTCTCGTGCGCGAGGTGATGGTCCCGAGGACGGACCTGGTGGTCATCGAGCGCCACAAGACCATCCGCCAGGCGCTCACCCTGGCGCTCAGGTCCGGCTTCTCACGCATCCCGGTCACCGGCGAGAGCGAGGACGACATCGTCGGCATCGTGTATCTGAAGGACCTGGCGCGCAAGACGCACATCAGCCGGGACGCCGAGAACGAGCTGGTGTCCACCGCGATGCGGCCCGCGACCTTCGTGCCCGACACCAAGAACGCGGGCGACCTGCTGCGCGAGATGCAGAAGGAGCGCAACCACGTCGCCGTCGTCATCGACGAGTACGGCGGCACGGCCGGGATCGTCACGATCGAGGACATCCTGGAGGAGATCGTCGGCGAGATCACCGACGAGTACGACCGCGAACTGCCGCCGGTGGAGGAACTGGGCGGGGACCGCTACCGGGTCACCGCCCGCCTCGACATCGGCGACCTCGGCGACCTGTACGGGCTGGAGGCGTACGACGACGAGGACGTGGAGACGGTCGGCGGACTGCTCGCGAAGGCGCTCGGCCGGGTGCCGATCGCGGGAGCGTCGTCGGTCGTCGAGCTGCCCGACGGGCGCGAGCTGCGGCTGACCGCGGAGGCCTCGGCCGGCCGCCGGAACAAGATCGTGACCGTGCTGGTGGAGCCGGTGGGCCCCGTCGAAGCCCCGCAGGAGGGGACGAAACCGCAGTGACCCCTCAGCAGCTGCGCGCCTTCTGCCTGTCCTTCAACGCCGCGGTGGAGGACTTCCCGTTCAACCCCGAGACGTCCGTCTTCAAGGTGGGCGGCAAGCTGTTCGCCCTGACGAACCTGGGCGCCCGGCCACTGAAGGTGAACCTCAAGTGCGACCCGGAGGACGCGGCGCGGCTCCGGGACGACCACGAGGGCCTCATCGTCCCCGGCTGGCACATGAACAAGCGCCACTGGAACACCGTCACGGTCGACGGCGCGCTCCCGGACCGCCTGGTCCGGGAGCTCATCGAGGACTCCTACGACCTGGTCGTCGCCGGACTGCCGCGGGCCGACCGGCTCCGTCTCGACCGACCCTGACCCGGCGGCGGTGACGGTACTTCGTATGCTCGGGGCATGACCGACAGCAACGCGCTCGACCCCGAGGACCGCAAGATCGTCACCCTGGCCCGTTCGGCTCGGGCCCGCAACGGGGTGCCCGAGGGGGCCGCCGTGCGGGACGAGACGGGCCGTACGTATGTGGCCGGGACCGTGTCCCTGGACTCCCTGAAGCTCAGCGCACTGCGGACCGCGGTGGCGATGGCGGTGGCCTCGGGCGCGAAGTCGCTGGAGGCGGCTGCGGTGGTCACCGAGGCCGAGTCCGCGTCCGCGGAGGACCGGGCGGCGGTACGGGACCTCGGGGGGCCGCAGACGCCGGTACTGGTGGCCGGGCCGGACGGCACGGTGCGCGCAACGCTGACGGCAGGCTGAGAGCTCCGCACGACTTCGGCCGCTTCGGGACCCTTGACTCGTGACCGAGACGGGCGCGGCCCCGCTGCTCAGAGCGCGCCGGGGCCGCGCTCGCCCGTTCGTACCCGTACGACCGTCTCCACCGGCACCGCCCACACCTTGCCGTCGCCGATCTTCCCCGTCTGCGCGGCCTTCACCACCGCGTCGATCACCGCGTCGGCGTCCGCGTCCTCGACCACGACCTCGATCCGGACCTTGGGCACGAGGTCGACCCGGTACTCGGCGCCGCGGTACACCTCGGTGTGGCCGCGCTGGCGGCCGTAGCCGCTCGCCTCGGTCACGGTCAGGCCGTGCACGCCGAGTTCCTGCAGCGCCGTCTTGACCGCGTCGAGGCGGAACGGCTTGACGATCGCGGTGATGAGCTTCATGCCTGGGAGGTGACCTTCTGCGTGGTGGCGGGGACGGAGTGGGCGACCGGGGCGCCATGGCCCAGGACTCCGTGATCGTAGGCGGTCTCGGCGTGCACCGTAAGGTCCAGGCCGGTGTCCTCCTGCTCCTCGCTCGCGCGGAAGCCCATCACCCTGTCGATCAGCCTGCCGATGCCGTACGTCACGGCGAACGCGTAGGCGCCGACGGCTGCCACGGCCACCAGCTGCTTGCCGAGCTGGGCGAGCCCGCCGCCGTACAGCAGGCCCTCGCTTCCGCCGGTCATCTCCCTGACCGCGAAGACGCCGATCAGCAGTGTCCCGATGATGCCGCCCACGAGGTGGACGCCGACGACGTCGAGCGAGTCGTCGTAGTTCAGTTTGAACTTCCAGCTCACGGCGTACGAGCAGACGACACCGGCGGCCAGACCCACGACCAGCGCGCCGAGCAGGGACACCGTGCCGCAGGACGGGGTGATGGCGACCAGGCCCGCGACCGCGCCGGAGGCCGCGCCGAGCGTGGTGGGGTGGCCGTCGCGCTTCTGCTCGACGAAGAGCCAGCCGAGCAGGCCGGTGCAGCCGGCCGCCAGGGTGTTGAGGAACGCCGCGGCGGCCAGTCCGTTGGCGCCGAGGGCCGAGCCGGCGTTGAAGCCGAACCAGCCGAACCAGAGGAGACCGGCCCCCAGCATCACCATCGGCAGGTTGTGCGGACGCATGGCGTCCTTCTTGAAGCCCAGGCGCGGGCCGAGCACCAGGCACAGGGCGAGGCCGGAGGCGCCGGAGGTGATCTCGACGGGAAGGCCGCCCGCGAAGTCCAGGGCGCCGAGGCGGGCGAGGATCCAGCCGCCCGGGCCCCACACCCAGTGGGTGACCGGAACGTATACGAGCAGCGCCCACACGGGCACGAAGACCAGCCACGCCCCGAACTTCGCGCGGTCCGCGACCGCGCCGCTGACGAGGGCGGCCGTGATGATCGCGAAGGTGAGCTGGAAGGTGGCGAAGAGGACGGTGGGGACCGTGCCGTGCAGGCTGCCGGGGCCGAGTCCCGCCATGCCGGTGTACTTCAGACCACCGATCAGCCCGCCCGCGCTGTCGTCGCCGAAGGCGAGCGAGTACCCGACGGCCAGCCACACCACCGTCACCAGGGCGATCGACACGAAGCTCATCATCAGCATGTTGAGGACGCTCTTCGTGCGGACCATGCCGCCGTAGAAGAGGGCGAGGCCCGGGGTCATCAGCAGGACGAGGGCGGTGGCGGCGAGCAGCCAGGCGGTGTCGCCGGTGTCGAGGGCAGGGGTCTTTCCGGCGGCCAGGAACACGGTCTCCACGGAAGGGTCTCCTCGGGGTACGGGGCTCGTCAGAGGGTCACCGCCGTGCGTTTCCTGTCGCGTACGGGTGTGTTTCCATGACGTTTCGTGTTGCGCCGGAGTTTCCGGAACCTCACCGGATCCGGCCGTTCGGTGCGGCTCCGTGAATCAGGGAGAATGGGCGCCATGAGCGTTCGCAAGCAGTCATCCGAGCCGACCGAGGCCGCCCACCGGGCGGGCTTCGCCTGTTTCGTCGGCCGTCCCAACGCGGGCAAGTCCACCCTCACGAACGCTCTGGTCGGGCAGAAGGTGGCGATCACCTCGAACCGGCCGCAGACGACGCGGCACACGGTACGGGGCATCGTGCACCGGCCGGACGCGCAGCTGATCCTGGTCGACACCCCCGGTCTGCACAAGCCGCGCACGCTGCTGGGCGAGCGGCTGAACGACGTGGTACGGACGACCTGGGCCGAGGTCGACGTGATCGGCTTCTGTCTGCCCGCTGACCAGAAGCTCGGCCCCGGTGACCGATTCATCGCCAAGGAACTGGCGGGGATCAGGAAGACCCCGAAGGTCGCGATCGTCACGAAGACAGACCTCGTGGACCCCAAGGCCCTGGCCGAGCAGCTGATCGCGATCGACCAGCTGGGCAAGGAGCTCGGGATCGAGTGGGCGGAGATCGTCCCCGTGTCGGCGGTCGGCGACAAGCAGGTGGAGCTGCTGGCGGATCTGCTGATCCCGCTGCTGCCCGAGGGACCCGCGCTCTACCCCGAGGGCGACCTGACGGACGAGCCCGAGCAGGTCATGGTCGCGGAGCTGATCCGGGAGGCGGCGCTGGAGGGCGTGCGGGACGAACTGCCGCACTCGATCGCGGTGGTCGTGGAGGAGATGCTGCCCCGCGAGGACCGCCCGGCGGACAAGCCGCTGCTCGACATCCACGCGAACGTCTACATCGAGCGGCCCAGTCAGAAGGGCATCATCATCGGGCCGAAGGGCAAGAGGCTGAAGGAGGTCGGCATCAAGTCCCGCCGGCACATCGAGGCGCTGCTCGGGACCCCGGTGTTCCTCGACCTCCATGTGAAGGTGGCGAAGGACTGGCAGCGGGACCCCAAGCAGCTGCGTCGGCTGGGCTTCTGACCGAACCCGGGCCCGGAACCGAACCCGGGCCCGGACTTGGGCCCGGACTTGGGCCCGGAACCCGGACCCGGACCCGCGCTCAGGGCCGCAGGGCGCGCAGGGCCTTGTCGGCACCCTTGGCCCGGACGTTCACGAAGTCGGGTGCGACGCCGAGGGGTGTGCCGTAGCCCGTGAGGGTCCTGGGCCCGCGGATGACGGTGCCGTGGCGGACGTCGTACCACTCGCCCGGCGGCAGATGGACCGTACGGGTCGCGCGGTCGCCGAGCTGAGGGGCGGCGAGGACCGCGGGGCCCAGCATCCACTCGTCGGTGATGGTGTAACCCGCCCGGTCCTGAGGGAAGTCGAAGAAGAGGGGCCGCATGATCGGGTCGCCGGTCCTCAAGGTCTGCTGCACCTGGTCCCAGAGGTAGGGCGCGAGGCGTTCGTGCTGCTTGATCGCGGCGCGGTAGAGGTCGGTGGTCTCCTTGTCGTAGACGACCTTCCGCCCGGTCGTCACGTCGATGGTGTCGACGGGTGACGTGGAGGAGTACATCAGCGGCTGAAGGGCGGCGGACTGCGCCCAGCGCACCAGCACCCGCTTGCCAGGGGCGGGCCGGCCGCCGGAGCCGCCGATCATGTCGGTGGCGACGAAGGGGTAGCCGATCGTGGAGATCGCCAGGTTCTGGGTCACCGAGGCGCGCAGCGACCCCCAGTCGGTGCCCTTGTCGATCTGCCGGGTGACGAAGCCCGCGCGGTGTGCCGTCGTCTCCCAGTGCACCCGGATGCCGACGCCCTGGAGGTCGAATCCGTCGGCGAGTTCGGCGCCGAGCCGCTGGTAGTCGGTGGGCTTGTAGCCGTCGTGCGGGGCGCACTTGTCGTCGAAGAAACGGGTGTCGAACTTCAGTCCGTCAACTCCGTAGTCGCTCATCAGCGTCCTGAGCCGACCGGTGTACCAGGCCCTGGCGTCGGGGTTGGCGAGGTCGACGATCCCGGCGGTCCCGTTCCACCAGCTGACGGTGCACGGCTTGGAGGTGTCGGCCGCGTCCCTGAGCAGGTAGCCGTGACCGGCCGCGTACGTGTACTGGTCGGAGTCGAGGTTGATCCACAGGGTGACCCAGAGGCCGAAGTCGAAGCCGAGCGTGTGGATCGTCCGGGACATGGCCTTGGGGTCGGGGTAGGCCTTCGGGTCGAAGGTCATGTTCCCGTAGTGGGACTCCCACTTGTCGTCGAGCTGGAGGGTGTGCCCGTCGAGGCCGTTGTCGTGCAGCTTCCGCGCGTACTCGAGGAGTTTCGCCTGGTCGACGTGGGTGTAGAACTGTGCCCAGGAGTTCCATGCGGGCCGTGCGTACTGCGCGTACGTGGCGTCGCTCTTCGCCGGTCTGCCCACGATGCCGACGTAGTCGCGGTAGACGTCGAGCGGGGTGGACTCCACGAAGACGGTCGCCCGGTAGGGGTCGGCGGACTCGACGTCGAAGCGGCCGAGGCCGTCCTTGCCCTGGTTGATCGCCACGTCCATGACGTGCCCGGTCTCCACGCGCAGCCCGGCGGCGCTCGACGTGTACCAGAAGGGGTCGATCATGCTGTAGGAGGCCGGGCCGAAGGCCGGGTGCACGACCTCTCCGCTGTCGAGCGGCCAGGGCTGGTCGGTGCCGGGGCCGCCCCGCGGGGTCTCGGCCTCGCCGTGCCCGTACCAGTGCCCGGCGGACCTCAGGTCGTAGGCGAGCCCGAGGCGGTCGGGGGCGGCTCCCTGGACGTTCCAGTCGAGTCGGTAACGGTCCGCGGACGGCGTGACGCGGGCCTCGACGGTGACACCGGGTGCGGTCGTCTCGGCGGTGAGACCGAGGACGCCGTGCCTCCAGGTCCAACCGGTGACCTCGGTGGCGTGCTGCCAGGTCCCGGCGGCGCGGAAGCGCAGGGCGCCGGTGCCGCCGCCCGCGGTGGCCAGGACGCGGGTGCCGCCCGTTCGGCGGGTGGCGAGCGAGAGCTGATGGGTCGTCACATCGAGGGAGTAGCCGGGGGCGTTCCCCGAGGGCGGGACGGTCAGGGTCAGTCCCCCGGCGGACGGGGTGACGTCGACGGCGCGGGGCGTGGGAACGGCCTGCGCCTGCGAGGTGAGGGCGACGGGGAGGGCCAGGGTCAGGGAGAAGGCGGCGAGCAGCGCTCTGCGGCCGCGAGATGGTCTGCGCACGACGCATGTCCTTCGACGGAGGGAGCCATGGGTCGGGGAGTGCGGTGGCACCTGTCCTGTGCACAATCGTGCTTGATTCCGCCGATGATTGAGCAGGAACTGTCACCTGTCAATGCCGGGTTCCGCTTGGGGGCGGATACGGCGGACGTTTACGGACAGGGGCCAACGGTCGCTCGGGTCCCGGAAGTTGACGGGCCGACCCATGGACGGGATGGGGGCGGGCGGGGGCCGCCTGGTTCAGGCCGACCGGCGGAACCCGATGGTCGGCACGGCCCTGCGCCGCGGCCACGGCTCGACGCTCGCCTCCGGAACGAGTTCCTCAAGGAACGCGTACCGGCTGAGCGCCGCGGGATCCTGGTCCTCGTACGACTGGACCCTGCGCCACCACGCCGCGACCTCGGACCAGCCGGGCGCCGAGAGCGACCCGCCGAACTCCTGCACGGAGAGGGCGGCCGTCAGGCCCGCGAAGGCGAGGCGGTCGGCCAGCGGCCACTCGGCCAGCGTGCCGGTCACGAAGCCGGCCACGAAGACGTCACCCGCGCCGGTGGGATCCAGGGCCTCGACGGCGATCGCCGGCACACTGGCGGTCTCCCCGGTCCGCCGGTCCACCGCGTACGCCCCGTCCGAGCCGAGGGTGACGACGGCCAGGGATACGTATTCGGTCAGCGCGTGCGCGGCGGCGCGCGGGCAGTCGGTGCCCGTGTACCGCATGGCCTCCTGCGCGTTCGGCAGGAACGCCTCGCAGTGTTCGAGGTCGGCGAGGGCCGCCAGGTCCCAGGCTCCGGTGTCGTCCCAGCCGACGTCGGCGAAGATACGGGTGCCGCGTCCCGCGGCCTCGCCGATCCAGGGGGCGCGCCGACCCGGGGTCAGCGAGGCGACGGCGGCCCGGGCACGGGGCGGGCAGGCGGGAGCGGGCTCCTCCGGCGGCGGCTCATGGCCGTGGGAGACCATGGTGCGCTCCCCCTCGTAGGCCATGGAGACGGTGACCGGGGAGTGCCAGCCGCGGACCCTGCGCGACGCGGAGAGGTCGATGCCCTCGCCCTGTTCCAGCTCGTCCCAGCAGTACTCGCCGTAGTGGTCGTCACCGAAGGCCGCCGCCAGGGAGGTCCTCAGGCCGAGGCGGGCCAGCGCGGTGGCCATGTTGGCGACGCCGCCGGGGCTCGACCCCATCCCGCGCGCCCAGGACTCGGTCCCGCGCACCGGCGCGGAGTCGAGCCCGGTGAAGACGATGTCGAGGAAGACCGTCCCCGTGAGGTAGACGTCCCAGGGCGGGTCTCCGGGCGCGCGCAGCGCTGACAGCGGGTCGAGATGGGGATGGCAGTACGGTCCCTGTCCGATGGGCGCGGTCACGGTGGCTCCCTGGCATGGTACGGATTCAGCCAGTGTGCACCAACCGTCCCTGCGCAGTGCGCGGGTCGCGCCGGAGCCGCCGTGGCCTCCCGGCGCGGGAGTCGCCGCCGAACGCTTCCGGCACCGGAGCGGGGGCCGCCGCCGTACGCCCGTGTGCCCCGGAGCGGGGACCGTCGCCGGGCGCTTCCAGCGCCGGAGCGCGAACTACCGCCGTACGCTTCCAGCGCCGGAGCGCGGACCGCCGCCGAACGCTTCCAGCACCGGAGCCCGGACCACCGCCGCACGCCCATGTCCCCCCCCCCGGAACGGGGACCGCCGCCGAACGCTTCCAGCGCCGGAGCGCGAACTACCGCCGCACGCTTCCAGCGCCGGAGCGCGGACCGCCGCCGAACGCTTCCGGCCCCGGAGCGGGGATCGTCGCCGCACGCCCATGTGCCCCGGAGCCGGGTCCGCCGCCGCACGCCCGTTGGGCCCGGAGCGCGGACCACCGCCGCACGCTTCCGGCACCGGAGCCCGGACCACCGCCGTACGCCCATGTGCCCCGGAGCCGGGTCCGCCACCGCACGCTTCCAGCACCGGCGCCCGGACCACCGCCATACGCTTCCGGCGCCGGAGCGCGGACCACCGCCGCACGCCCGTTGGGCCCGGAGCGCGGACCACCGCCGCACGCCCATGTGCCCCGGAACGGGGACCGCCGCCGAACGCTTCCGGCGCCGGAGCGCGAACTACCGCCGCACGCCCGTTGGGCCCGGAGCGCGGACCACCGCCGCACGCCCGTTGGGCCCGGAGCGCGGACCACCGCCGTACGTCCATGTGCCCCGGAGCGGGGTCCGCCGGCGGGCGACCGCTACCAGCGGGGCACGGCCGGTGTGACCCACTCGGGATCCGCGACCCGCATCGCCGCGTCGTCGTCGCGGTCGCGCAGGGCGCCGTCGTCGGCGAGCCAGCGCTCGTGCAGGGCGGCCAGCCTGTCGCGGTCCAGCGTCACGCCGAGGCCGGGTGCGTCCGGTACGGCGATCCTGCCGCCCCGGAAGGCGAGGCGCTCGGTGATGACGTCCTCGGACTGCCAGGGGTAGTGGGTGTCGCAGGCGTGGTGCAGGCCGGGCACGGTCGAGGCGACGTGGGTCATCGCGGCCAGGGATATGCCGAGGTGCGTGTTGGAGTGCATGGACACCCCGACCCCGAAGGTGCGGCAGACGGCGGCGAGTTCGCGTGTGTTGCGCAGCCCGCCCCAGTAGTGGTGGTCGGAGAGGACGATCTGGACGGCGCCGCGCGTGAACGCCTCCTCGATCTCGGCGAACGTGGTCACACACATGTTGGTGGCGAGCGGCACATCGGTGCCCGCGGCGACCTCGGCCATGGCGGGTGTGCCGAGCGCGGGGTCCTCCAGGTATTCGAGGACGTCCCCCAGCTCCCGGGCCACCTCCAGCGAGGTCTCCACGGACCAGGCGCCGTTCGGGTCCAGGCGCAGCGGATGCCCGGGGAAGGCCTGGGCGAGGGCGCGGATCGCGGCGACCTCCTCGCCGGGCGGGAAGACCCCGCCCTTGAGTTTGAAGGACGTGAAGCCGTACCGCTCCTTGAACATCCGGGCCTGCGCGACCACCCCGGCCGGATCCAGGGCGGCGCCCCAGTCGTCCTTCTCGCACACCACGCCCTCGGGATGGTCGGCCCACTTGTAGAAGAGGTACGCGCTGTATTCGACCTCGTCGCGCACCTTGCCGCCGAGCAGCGCGTGCACGGGCAGGCCGAGCGCCTTGCCGAGGGCGTCGAGGCAGGCGACCTCGAAGGCGGAGACGACGGACAGGCGCAGCTTGTCGGCGGTCTGGACACCGCGCAGTCCGCCGACGTCGACCCGGCCCTCGACCCGCGACCCGTCCACGGCGAGCTCGTCGGCGATGGTGAACAGCCCGTTGACGTCGGAGACCTGTCGCCCTGTCAGTTCGGCGGCGAAGGGCCGGGCGAGTTCCAGGTACTTGGTGTCGCCGTACGTCTCACCGACCCCGGTGACACCGTCGGCCGTCACCACCTCCACGATCAGCCGGGGCGTGTACGGCTGGTGGACGCCCTGGGTGTTCAGCAGCGGCGGATCGGCGACCAGGATCGGCGTCACCCGTACCTCGGCGATGGACAGGTCACGGGTCCCGGCCCCCTGCGCCATGACTGATCTCCTCATATAGACGCCATCCACATATGAGGACAGAGATTAGGTAAGCGAACAGTGACCCGTCAATGGCCGCCGCGGGACGGCCCGCCGAGGCACTGCCGGAGGGTCCGTACGAGGCGCTGCCGGAGGGTCCGTACGAGGCGCTGCCGGAGGGTCCCTACGAGGCGCTCACTGGCGCCGAGGCGGACCCGGGAAGGGAACCGGCCACCCGAAAGGCGCGCGCCCTTCTACCCGGCCTCACCAGCACCAAACCTCTATGTGACTCACATCACACACCCCGCGCTTCTTCTCGAACCGCGTGCTTGATACAAATTGCCCGCGCGTTCCTGTCGGTCGACGGACGGCGCCCCAACCCCCCTCTTCCGAGCCGCCCTTCCGCATGCCCTGGGAACGCCCGTGTCCTCCCGCACCGCCCCGCCCTGGCCCCTGGTCGCCCTCTTCACGGCCGGGTACCTCGCCGCCTACCTCCTGCCCACCACCGTCGGCAGGCTCACCTCCGGCCTCGGGCTCACCGCCACCGAGGCCGGCTCCATCGGCAGCGCCCTGCTGCTGAGTTCGGCCGTTGCGGGCTTCCTGCTCGCCGCCCAGGTCCACCGTGTCGGCCCCCGCCGCCTCGCCCGCGCCGGCATCCTGCTGGCCGCCGCCGGATACGGCACGGCCGCCCTCAGCGAGAGCATCCCCGTGGTCGTCGCGGGAGCGGTCGCCGGCGGGTTCGGATCCGGTACGGTCACCACGGTCGCCGCGACCGGCATCGCCGCCCAGCGCGACCCCCACCGCGCCTCCACACTGGGTCTGCTGGGCGTCTCCGCGCTCGCGGGAGTGGTCTATCTGACGGTCCCCCACCTCGGCCCCGGCCACGGTCTCCCGCTCGCCGCGATCGCGCTCACCGCACTGCTGGTGTGGCCCGCGACCGGCCGCCTCTCCACCGCCGCACCGGCGGCCACGACTCCCCGCGGGACCGGCCGCCTGCCTCACCTGCGATCCGGCCTCGTCCTGGCCTCCTGCATCCTGTGCTGGTCCCTCGCCCAGAACTCCCTGTGGGGCGTGAGCGGACGCATCGGCCTCAACCAGGCGCACCTCACGGAGGTCACCGTCGGCGTGGTCTTCGCGACTGCGCTCGGCGCCGGGCTGCTCGGCGTGATCGGCGCGGGCATGCTCGGCCCGCGCCTCGGCCGCGCGCTCCCGATCGGCGCGGGCACCGCGCTGATCGCCGGCTGCATAGCGCTCAGCGCCCGCGCCAGCGGCCTCGGCACCTTCGCGACCGGCGAGATCGCCTGGAACACGCTCTACCCGATCGTGCTGTCGTATCTGATCGGCCTCGCCGCCTCCCTCGACCAGCGCGGCCGCTGGGCGGTCCTCGTCGGCTCGGCGTCCTCGCTCGGCACGGCGGCGGGCCCCCTCACCGGCAGTGTGCTCTCCGCCCAGGCGGGCTTCCCGGGGATGGGCGCCATCCTCGCCACCGGCCTGCTCGCCATAGCGCTCCCGCTGACCGCGGTCGCCCTGCACACCGGCGGCCGGCCGCTCCTGCCGGGCGCGGTGCGCCGCCGTGGTGGCGCCCCGGCCGCCGTGGTCGCTGCGGCGACCGGCACGCCCTCGGGGGCGGTCCCGCCGGTCGGCGCGCCGGAGCAGCCGGTCGTGGAGATCCCGCTCGACGGTGCGGCCGTCGCGGCCCGGCAGGCCTACGACACGGCGGGACCGCGACAGGCGAACGCCGCACCGGGGCCCGGGGACCGCTAGGCCGCCAGGCCGCCAGGCCGCCAGGCCGCCAGGCCGCCAGGCCGCCAGGCCGCCAGGCCGCCAGGCCGCCAGGCCGCCAGGCCGCTACGAGAACTCGTACGCCTCCACCTCGGCGACATAGCGTGCCCGCCGCTCCTCGTCGTGCTCCAGGAAGGAGGCGAGGAAGGAGTTGCGGGCCAGCTCGCGCAGCCGCTCCTCGCTCAGGCCGAGTGAGGAGCGCACGGCATCGAAGTTGTCCCCCGCGTACCCACCGAAGTACGCCGGGTCGTCGGAGTTGACGGTGCACAGCAGCCCGGCGTCGAGCATCGCGGGCAGCGGGTGCTCCGCCAGCACGTCCACCGCGCGCAGCCGGACGTTGGAGAGCGGGCAGAGCGTCAGCGGCACCCTCTCGCGCACCAGCCGCTCGACGAGCGCCGGGTCCTCCATGCAGCGCAGTCCGTGGTCGACGCGCTCCACGCCGAGCACATCGAGGGCCTCGGTGATGTACTCCGGCGGCCCCTCCTCACCGGCGTGCGCGACCCGGCGCAGCCCGAGGGCGGCGGCGGCCTCGTAGACCTCGCGGAACTTGACCGGCGGGTGGCCGACCTCGGCCGAGTCCAGGCCGACGCCGACGATCCGGTCGAGGTACGGCTTCGCGGCCTCCAGCGTCTCCAGGGCCGAGTCGGCGGACTCGTCGCGCAGGAAGCACATGATCAGCTGGGTGGAGACGCCGTGGTTCTCCTCGCTGCGCCCGAGCGCCCGCCACAGCCCCTCGACGACCGTGCCCATACCGACCCCCCGGGCGATGTGGGCCTGCGGATCGAAGAAGATCTCGGCGTGCCGCACGCCCTGCGCGGCGGCCCGCTCCAGATACGCGTTGGCGAGGTCCTCGAAGTCCTGCTCGGTCCGCAGCACGGCCATGAGCTCGTAGTACAGGTTCAGGAAGGACTGCAGGTCCTCGAAGGCGTACGCCCTGCGCAACTGCTCCGTGTCGGCATAGGGCAGCTCGACGCCGTTGCGCTCGGCGAGCGCGAAGGCCAGTTCGGGTTCGAGGGTGCCTTCGATGTGCAGGTGCAGTTCAGCTTTGGGGAGGGGCATCGAAACATCGTACGGGGGCCTGCATCGCTTTCTCTCCCGCCACCCTCAGCCGTCCCCGCCGTCCCCGCCGTCACCGCCGCTTCGGCAGAGACACCCGCATCAGGTCGTGCGCGACGGTCAGCTCCCCCTCGAACCCCGCCGCCCGCGCCTGCCGCTCGAACTCCTCGGGCTCGGAGTAGCGCTGGCTGAAGTGGGTGAGGACGAGATGGCGCACACCGGCGTCCGCGGCGACGCGCCCCGCCTGCCCCGCCGTCAAGTGACCGTGATCGGCGGCGAGTCGGGCATCCTCGTCCAGGAAGGTCGACTCGATGACGAGCATGTCGCAGCCGTCCGCGAGGGCGTACGCGCCGTCGCACAGCCGGGTGTCCATGACGAAGGCGAACCGCTGCCCGCGCCGCACCTCGCTGACGTCGTCGAGCGAGACGCCGCCGAGGGAGCCCTCGCGCTGCAGCCGCCCGATGTCGGGCCCCTCGATGCCGTGCGCGGCCAGCCGCTCGGGCAGCATGCGGCGCCCGTCGGGCTCGACGAGCCGGTAGCCGAAGGACTCGACGGGATGGGAGAGCCTGCGCGCCTCCAGGGTGTACGCGGGGGTGACGGCGAGGATTCCGTCGGCCTCGACCGGTGCCTCGGCCAGCCGGACGGTCTCGCGGTACGCCGTCGCGTACCGCAGCCGCTCGAAGAACCGCTGGCCCGACTTCGGGTAGTGCGCGGTGATCTTGTGGGGCACCTGGTCGAGGTTGATGCGCTGGATCACACCGGCGAGACCGAGGGAGTGGTCCCCGTGGAAGTGCGTGACGCAGATGCGGCGCAGATCGTGGGCGGCGACTCCGGCGCGCAGCATCTGCCGCTGGGTGCCCTCGCCGGGGTCGAAGAGGATGCCGTCGCCGTCCCACCGCAACAGATAGCCGTTGTGGTTGCGGTGGCGGGTCGGGACCTGGCTGGCGGTGCCGAGCACCACCAGTTCACGCACGGACACGGCGCCTTACCCGGGCGGCCACTGCAGGCCGCGGCCGCCGAGGAGGTGGGCATGGGCGTGGAAGACGGTCTGGCCGGCGCCGGGGCCGGTGTTGAACACCACGCGGTAGCTCTCCAGCTTGTGCTCGGCGGCGATCTCTCCGGCCTCGCGGAGCACGTCGGCGGCGATGGCCGGCTCGGCGGCGGCGAGGGCGGCGACGTCCGGGTAGTGGACCCGGGGGATGACCAGCACATGGGTCGGCGCCTGGGGGTTGATGTCCTGGAAGGCGACGGTGGTGTCGGTCTCACGGACGATCGTCGCCGGGATGTGCCCCGCCACGATCTTGCAGAACAGACAGTCGTCCTGCGGCTCTCCCGCCATGTGCGTGTCTCCTCCCACGGACTGATCACTACGTCGGCATGGTATCGGCCTTCCCCACCCGCCCGCCCTGAAGGGCGAACACACCGACGGCCAGGGTGCCGCGTCCGAACGGGCACGGCAGACGAGCGTGCGCGCGCGGCGCCTGAACGGACGGACACCAACCGAAGGGACGAGCAACGGCCGGGCGAGCGGACACGCGGCACGCGAACTGACGGCCGACAGGCGCGCGCGGCACGGACGAACCGACAGACAGGCGCCGACGCCGGGCGACCGGAAACGAGCAGGCCGACGGCAGGGCGCCGAAGACGGCAAGCAGGCGCGCAGGGCGCGAACGGACAGCAAACAGGCGCGCCGACGCCCGGCCACCGCACACAACGGACCGACGACAAGGCGCCGAAGACGGCGAGCACGCGCGGCACGCGAACGGACGGCAAGCGGCGCGCGGACGCCCGGCCACCGGACACAAACCGGGCGCGGGAAGGACAGGCGCACGCGGCGCGAACGGACGGCAGGCAAGCCCGCCGACGCCCGGCCACCGGACACAAACCGGGCGCGGCGCGGAGCGTCGGCGGGCGCCCGCCGGCGCCGGGCGGCCAGAAGCAGGTGACCCGGCGTGCGCTCTTGTCTCTTGGCGTAGCCGCCGAGCGGGGGGTTCGGCGGCGGTGGTTCACAGCGGCGGCAGCTCCGGGGGGCGCTTGGCCGGGTGTTCCTCCAGCGCCGCCAGGGCCAGCCGGATCGCCTCGTCCAGCTGCACATCCCGCCCGGCCGCGTAGTCCTGCGGTGCCTGTACGACCTCCACGTCGGGATCGACGCCGTAGTTCTCGACGCCCCAGCCCGGCCCCTCCAGCCAGAACGCGTACTTCGGCTGCGTCACCAGCGTCCCGTCGACCAGCCGGTACTTGCTGTCGATGCCGACAACCCCGCCCCACGTCCGCGTGCCCACCACCGGCCCGATCCCGAGCGCCTTGACCGCCGCGTTCACGATGTCCCCGTCCGAGCCGGAGAACTCGTTGGCGACGGCGACGACGGGCCCGCGCGGCGCGTCCTCCGGATAGCTGTAGGGCCGTAGCCCGCGCGGCAGGTCCCATCCCACGATCCGCCGCGCCAGCTTCTCCACGACCAGCTGGGAGGTGTGCCCTCCCCGGTTCTCCCGGACGTCCACGACCAGCCCCTCCCGGGCGACCTCGATCCGCAGGTCGCGGTGGAGCTGCGCCCACCCGGAGCCCACCATGTCCGGCACGTGCAGATACCCGAGCCGCCCGCCGGACTTCTCGTGCACGTACGCCCGCCGGTCGGCCACCCACTTGTGGTACCGCAGCGGCTCCTCGTCCGCGATCGGGACCACGACGGCGTGCCGCAGATCGCCCCCGCCCGCCGGAGAGACCGTCAGCTCCACCGGCTTGCCCGCCGTCCCGACCAGCAGCGGTCCGGGCCCCGTCACCGGATCCACCGGCCGTCCGCCCACCGCGACGATCGCGTCCCCGGCCCGTACCGCGACGCCGGGCGCGGCCAGCGGAGCGTGCGCGGCGGGGTCGGAGGTCTCCGAGGGCAGCACCCGGGCGACGCGCCAGCTGCCGTCCGCGTCCCGGGAGATGTCGGCCCCGAGCAGCCCCTGCCGCCGGTCCGCGTCCGGCCCGTGACCGCTCGGCGAGACGTACGCGTGCGAGGTGCCCAGCTCCCCCTGCACCTCCCACAGGAGGTCCACGAGGTCGTCGTGGGTGGCGACGCGCGCGAGCACGGGCCGGTACCGGTCCAGGACGCCGTCCCAGTCGACCCCGCCCAGGTCGGGCCGCCAGAAGTTGTCCCGCATGAGGCGGCCGGTCTCGTCGTACATCTGCCGCCACTCGGCCGCGGGGTCGACGGTCTGCCGTACGCGCGAGAGATCCACGGTGATGTTCGCGTCGCTGTCGTCGTCCTTCGGCGCGCGCCGGTCGCTCGGTACGACCTTGAGCTTGCCGTCGGTCCACAGCAGCACCCGCTTGCCGTCGCCGGTGACCGAATAGTGGTCGGCGTCCGCGGCGAGGTGCTCGATGCGCTGCTGGACGAGGTCGTACCGCTCCAACTCGGTCTTGGGATCGGGGTCGTCGGGCGTGGCACGCGACGCGCCGAGCACACCGCGCACCGGATGCCGCAGCCACAGCACACCGTCCTTGGCGGCCCGCAGCCCGGAGTAGCGCGCGGCCTCGACCGGGAAGGGCACGATCCGGTCGGCGAGGCCGTCCAGGTCGATACGGGTCGTGGGGGCGCCCTCGCTGTCGGGCGTCTCGTCCTTCTCCGGCGCCTCCAAGGGGCGACCGTGCCGCTGGGGGCCGAAGGGCGACGGGGTGGTCGCGGCGAGCGTGATCAGGTACGGCCGGGAGCCGCCCACGAACGCCAGGTCGAAGACGTGTTCGTCGTAGACCGGGTCGAAGGAGCGCGCCGAGAGGAACGCCAGGTGCTTGCCGTCCAGCGTGAACGCCGGTGCGTAGTCCTGGAAGCGGAGCGGTGTGGCCTCCGTCACCGACAGGTCGGCCGTGTTGGCGAGCTTGAGCTGACGCAGCGGGCGCGGGCCGGGGTGGGACCAGGCCAGCCATGCCGAGTCCGGCGAGAAGACCAGCCCGCTGGCCTCGCCGTCCTCACCGCGGTCGACCTCGCGCACCTCGCCGCTGTCCCGCTCCACGAGCAGCACCCGCCCGTCGTGCGCGGCGACCGCGACCCGGCTGCCGTCGGGCGCCACCGCGAGCCCGAGCACCCGGCCGAGCTGTCCGGCCGCGAGCCGCCGCGGGATGGCGCCGGGCGCGACGCCGGTGGCGGGCGCGAACTCCAGCGCGTCGTCGCCCTCGGCGTCCGTCACCCACACCACCCACTCCTCGCCGTCCGCGCGGAAGGTGTGCGGCAGCCGTGCGCGCACGCCGGGCTCGGCGGCGAGGGCGCGGGCGGGACCCGAGCGGTGGGTGACCCAGTGCACGGCGCCGCGCACGGAGATCGCGCTGCCCCGCCCGGTGTGGTCGGGCGAGGCGGCCCCGAACCAGTGGGCCGCGTTCACCGGGTACGGCTGAAGGTCGACGCGCTGCCCGCCGAGCCGGATGTCGAGCCGCCGGGGCTCGGCCCCGTCGAGGTCGTCCAGGAGCCACAGTTCACCGGCGGAGGAGTACACGACCCGGATGCCGTCGGTGGCCGCGTGGCGGGCGTAGAAACCGTCGAGCGGAGTGTGGCGCCGCAGATCCGACCCGTCGGGCAGCGACGAGTACAGCGCGCCGACGCCCTCGTGGTCGGAGAGGAAGGCGATCCTCCCCCCAGGTCTCGGCTCCCCTCGGCCTTGGGGGGCGCCCACCCCCACCCACACCGGGTACTCGATGTTGCCGTCGAGGTCCTCGTGCAGGCGTACGAACTCCGCGGGTCCTGCCCCGGCCCCTTCCCCGTCGCCGGTGTCCCCCTCGATCCACAGCTTCCCCGCCGTGCCGCCCCGGTACCGCTTCCACCAGGCGGCCTCGCGGCCCATGGGCGCGGACAGCAGCACCGTGCGCGGCCCGTACGCGACCTCGCCGACGGGCCCGTGGGGCAGGGTGGTGGCGGGTCCGCCGTCGAGTGGCACGGCGTGCGCCCAGGTGCGGCGCAGCGAGGCCTGGCCGACCGTGCTGAGAGCGAGCACATGTCCCTCGGGGGTCCAGCCGCGCACCTGGGTTCGCGAACTGCCCCAGTGCGTCAGGCGCTTGGCGGGGCCGCCGTCGATCGGGGCGATGTACACCTCGGGAGCGCCGTCGACGGTGGAGGTCCAGGCGACGGTCGTACCGTCCGGGGAGATGCGCGGATGGTTCACCGGGACGTTGTCGGCGCTGACCCGCCAGGCGCGGCCGCCGTCGAGCGGGGCGACCCAGACGTCGTCCTCGGCGGTGAAGGCGACCAACTCGCCGTGCAGATGCGGGAAGCGGAGATACGCGGGCGATGCGGACTGAGTCACCAGGTCACCCTAAGCAGCAAGCAGGTGCGCTGACCAGGGTTCTCCCACTCGCCCCTTACCGCGCACACGTCACTTGCCCTGGACCGGCCAGCAGGTGGGGTCGCCCTGGCACCAGATGGTCTTCGTCACGGTGACGGTGGGCCGGGGCTGCCCGGGGGTGATCGGCCGGTACGTGGCGGGCGGTGTGTTCACCGGCGTACCGGCGTCGCAGTTGCCGAGGCCGCTGACGTGGAACAACTCCTTGCCGCCCACGGTGCCCCTGAGGTCCCCGCGGACGCACTTGCCGTCCACGGCGCGGGTGACCCGGCCCTTGACGATGATCGCCTTGTTGTCGCTGGTCCGCCCCTGGCAGTCGACGGCGACGACGGTGGTCTCGGTCGGCGTGGGCGTCCTGCCGGAGGCGGCGGTCCTGGTGCCGTTGCCGTAGCTGCCCGTGCAGCTGAGCCAACCCACGTTCACATGCTGCCGTTCCAGTTCGCGGGTCGCGGTCTGGTCGGTGGTGTACGCCACCGACACGGAACTCATGTCACCGGGTTGGCACGCCACCGCTCCGCCCACGGAGACCACCACGAGCACGGTCACCGCCGCGAGCCGCGGCCCCTTCGGCCGCCACCAAATCCGCCTCGATGCCCCCATGGAGGGCAGCGTGCCACTCTCCCGGCCACGACGGTAGAGCGCATACGGCCATGGCGCACTCCCCGGATCGCCAACGGGCGGGGCGGTCAGCCGCGCAGCAGCAGCCACTCCTGGAGTTCCACCAGGTTGCCCTCGGGGTCCTTGAGGTGGGCGACACGCATGCGGTCGGTCATGGGGGCCGGGCCGTGCAGCAGGGTCGCGCCGCGGGAGGTGATCCGCTCGCAGTAGGCGTCCAGGTCGTCCACGCGCAGTACGACCAGCGAACGGTGGCCGGTTGCCGCGTCGCCCACCTCGCCCAGGACCCGGGCCATCACCGCCCGGTCCTGCAGCGCGATGCCCGCCGAGCCGGTGGCGGGACTGAACTTCTCGTACGGGCCCTCCACGGCCCCCGACTGGGGCCTGAGGCCGAGGACCTCGGCGTAGAACCGGTAGCAGGCCGCGAAGTCCGAGACCAGCAGCCGTACCTGGGCGAGTTCCATGGCGTCCCCCGGGGCGTCAGGACCAGCGGCCCGTGCGACCAAGCAGCAGCGCGGCCGCCGCGGTTCCGGCGGTCGATGTACGCAGGACGGTACGCCCCAGCCGCAGCACCTTCGCGCCCGCCTCCTCGAACACCGCCAACTCCTCGGGCGCGACGCCCCCTTCGGGCCCGACGACGAGCACGATCTCGCCCTCGGTGGGAAGTTCCGCGGCGGCCAGGGGCCCCTCGCCGCTCTCGTGCAGCACCGCGGCGAAGTCGGCTGTGGCGAGAAGTGCGGCAACCTGCTTGGTGGTCGCCGCGTCCGCGACCTCCGGGAAGCGCACACGGCGGGACTGCTTGCCCGCCTCCCGTGCGGTCGCCCGCCACTTGCCGAGCGCCTTCGGCCCGCGCTCGCCCTTCCACTGGGTGATGCACCGGGAGGCCGACCAGGGGACGATCGCGTCGACCCCCACCTCGGTCATGGTCTCCACGGCCAGTTCGCCCCGGTCGCCCTTGGGCAGGGCCTGGACGACGGTGATGCGCGGGGACGCCGGCGGCTCCTCGTGCGGGGGCTCAAGGTCCGTGACCACCAGGCGGTCCTTGCCCTCGGCGGCCTTCACCACGCCCTCGGTCCACCGCCCCCGGCCGTCCGTGAGGACCACGTCCTCGCCCGGCCGCAGCCGCTTCACCGAGACGGCGTGCCGGCCCTCGGGCCCGTCGAGCACGAACTCCCGCCCGATTCCGTCGAGTTGGTCGACGACGAACACAGGCGCCGTCATCGCCCGGCACCTCCCGTCGACAACGCTGTCATGGCCGCCCGGAGTTCCGCCGCCAGCACCTCCACCAGCTGCCCGGCGGGCAGTTCACGGGCCATACGGTGGCCCTGCCCGGCCCACAGTGCCATGCCCTGGGGGTCGCCGGCCTGAGCGGCCGCCTTGCGCAGTGGCGAGGTGAGGTGGTGGATCTCGGGGTAGGCGGCGGCCGCGTAGGGGCCGTGCTCCCGCATGAACCGGTTGACCAGACCGCGCGCCGGGCGGCCGGAGAACGCGCGCGTCAGCTCGGTCCGGACGAACCGGGGGTCGGTCAGCGCCTGCTTGTGCAGCGGGTTCGCGCCGGACTCGGGCGTGGCGAGGAACGCGGTGCCGAGCTGGGCCGCGCTCGCACCCGCCGCGAGCACCGCGGCGATCTGGCCGCCGCGCATGAGGCCGCCCGCCGCCACGATGGGGATCCGGACGGTCTCGCGGACCTGGGCGACCAGCGAGAGCAGGCCGATGCCGGCGCCGTCGTTCTCGGCGATGTCGCGATGGCTGCCCTGGTGGCCGCCGGCCTCGACGCCCTGCACGATCACCGCGTCGGCGCCCGCGTCCTGCACGGCGAGGGCCTCCTCGGCGGTGGTCGCCGTGACCAGGGTGAGGGTGCCCGCCCGGCGCAGGGCGTCCAGGACGTCCGGGGCCGGGACGCCGAAGTGGAAGGAGGCCACCGGCACCGGGTTGTCGAGGAGGACCGCGAGCTTGGCGTCGTAACCGTCGTCACGGCCGCTGTCGGGGTCGCCGAGCTCGGTGTGGTACCAGGCGGCCTCACCGGCGAGCTGGTTGGCGTAGACCTCGACCGCGGCGGGGTCGGCGTAGTCGGGCTGCGGCATGAACAGGTTCACGCCGAAGGGGGCGCCCGTGAGCCCGCGGAGCTGCTTGATCTCCTGGTACATGCCGTCGGCGGTCTTGTACCCGGCGGCGAGGAATCCCAGGCCACCGGCCTCGGACACGGCGGCCGCGAGCCGCGGCACAGAGACGCCGCCCGCCATGGGGGCCTGCACGATCGGATGACGGAAAAGATCGGTCAGCGCGGAGGACATGACGGCATGTTGTCACGTCCTCCGAACAAGTCCGAATCCGGCCTTCCCCTGGCATGAGCCAGGGGAAGGGGCAGCGGGTCAGGGCGGTGGGAGGGTCCCCCGACCGGCGAATTCCAGACAGCCCGACAGCCGCTTCCCGCCGGGTGCCACCCCAACCCCGCGCGCAACAGACGTCACCGCCCGTTGAACGCATCCTTCAGCCGCGAGAACAACCCCTGCTGCCCCGGCTGGAACTGCCCCTGCGGCCGTTCCTCGCCGCGCAGCTTCGCCAGCTCGCGCAGCAGCCGCTCCTGCTCCGGGTCCAGCTTGGAAGGGGTCTGCACCTCGACATGGACGACCAGATCGCCCCGGCCGCCACCGCGCAGATGTGTGACGCCGCGGCCGTGCAGCGGGATCGACTGCCCGGACTGGGTGCCGGGACGGATGTCGACATCCTCCAGGCCGTCCAGTGTCTCCAGCGGGACCTTCGTGCCCAGGGCCGCCGCCGTCATCGGGATGGTGACCGTGCAGTGCAGGTCGTCGCCGCGGCGCTGGAAGGTCGGATGCGGCAGTTCGTGGATCTCGACGTACAGGTCACCGGCGGGCCCGCCGCCGGGGCCGACCTCGCCCTCGCCCGCGAGCTGGATCCGCGTGCCGTTGTCGACACCGGCGGGGATCTTGACGGTGAGCGTCCTGCGGGAGCGCACCCGCCCGTCGCCCGCGCACTCCGGGCACGGGTTCGGGACGATCGTGCCGAAGCCCTGGCACTGCGGGCACGGCCGGGACGTCATGACCTGGCCCAGGAAGGACCGCGTGACCTGCGAGACCTCACCACGGCCGCGGCACATGTCACAGGTCTGCGCGGTGGTGCCGGGCGCGGCGCCCTCGCCGTTGCAGGTGTTGCAGACGATGGCCGTGTCGACCTGGATGTCCTTCGTCGTGCCGAAGGCCGCCTCGTCGAGCTCGACCTCCAGCCGGATCATGGCGTCCTGGCCCCGGCGGGTGCGCGAACGCGGACCGCGCTGCGACGCCGTACCGAAGAACGCGTCCATGATGTCGGAGAAGTTCCCGAAGCCGCCCGCGCCGAAGCCGCCCGCGCCGGCGCCGCCCGCCTGGGACAGCGGGTCACCGCCGAGATCGTAGACCTGCTTCTTCTGCGGGTCCGAGAGAACCTCGTACGCGGCGTTGATCTCCTTGAACCGCTCCTGCGTCTTGGGATCGGGGTTGACGTCCGGATGCAGCTCGCGGGCGAGCCTGCGGAACGCCTTCTTGATCTCCTCCTGCGACGCATCGCGGCGCACGCCGAGTACGGCGTAGTAGTCCGTGGCCACTTACGACTCCGCCAGGATCTGTCCGACGTACCGTGCCACCGCTCGTACCGCTCCCATCGTTCCCGGGTAATCCATGCGGGTCGGTCCGACCACGCCGAGTTTGGCTACTGCCTCGCCGCCCGAACCGTAGCCGACGGAGACGATGGACGTGGAGTTGAGTCCCTCATAGGCGTTCTCATGGCCGATACGCACCCGCATGGCCGGATCCTTCGCCTCGCCCAGCAACTTGAGGAGCACGACCTGCTCCTCGAGCGCCTCCAGGACGGGGCGGATGGTGAGAGGGAAGTCATGCGCGAAACGGGTGAGATTGGCGGTGCCGCCGATCATCAGCCGCTCCTCGGTCTCCTCCACGAGCGTCTCCAGAAGGGTGGAGAGCACCGTCGCGACCGTACCGCGGTCCTCCGGTTCCTCGAAGGCCTCGGGCAGGTCCTGTACAAGCTGCGGAACGTCCGCGAAGCGACGGCCCGCGACCCGGCTGTTGAGCCGCGCGCGCAGATCCGCAAGAGACGTTTCTCCGAACGGCGCCGGGCAGTCGATCATGCGCTGTTCGACCCGGCCGGTGTCCGTGATCAGCACGAGCATCAGGCGCGCGGGCGCCATCGACAACAGCTCCACGTGCCGCACGGTCGAGCGCGTCAGCGACGGGTACTGCACGACGGCGACCTGCCGGGTGAGCTGGGCGAGCAGTCGTACCGTACGCGCCACCACGTCGTCGAGGTCGACGGCGCCCTCCAGGAAGTTGTGGATCGCGCGGCGCTCGGGCGGGGTCATCGGCTTGACGGCCGCGAGCTTGTCGACGAAGAGGCGGTAGCCCTTGTCCGTGGGGATGCGTCCGGCGCTGGTGTGCGGCTGGGCGATGTAGCCCTCCTCCTCCAGCGCGGCCATGTCGTTACGGACGGTGGCCGGGGAGACACCGAGGTTGTGCCGCTCGGTGAGCGCCTTGGAGCCCACCGGCTCCTCGGTGCCGACGTAGTCCTGGACGATGGCGCGCAGCACTTCGAGCCTGCGTTCACTGAGCATCGCGCACACCTCCAGCGGTCGACGTCCCCTTGGCGCTTCCCCTGGCACTCTTCGCGTGTGAGTGCCAGCATCCCCGAGTCAGTGTACGGCGGCGGGGTACGCCCCCGGCAAGGGCGGACCCCGCCGCCGTGGCGAGGTGTACCGACCTGTCCCGGGGTGTCCGCCGGCCCGGCCGCCCGGGACGGCGTCGTCGCCCATGACGGCCGCCCGGGGATAGCGTCGCTCGTATGACGGTCTTGTGGGAAGACTCCGGGTGGGAGGCGCTCGGTCCGGGGGCGGGGCGGACCCGGCTTCCGGGCTGGGACTGCACCGCCGGACTGGTCGTGGGCGAGCGCGGGGCGCTGATGATCGACGCGGGGTCGGGCCTGGGCGAGGGAGCGCGGTTGCGCACCGAGGCGCGGCGGTTGCTCGCACCCCTGGGCGCGGACCGGCGTGTGACGCATCTCGCGCTCACGCACCCCCATTTCGACCATGTCCTCGGGGCGGCGGCGTTCGCGGGCGTGGAGGTGTTCGGGGCGGTGGGCATGGACGCGGTGTTCGTCCACGAGCGCGACGAGCTGGTCGCGGACGCGGTGCGCAACGGTCTGGACCCGCCCGTGGCGGCCGAGGCCGCGGACGTACTCGTCCACCCGCACCACCAGGTCGCGGGCGAGTGGACGCTGGACCTGGGCGGGGTGACGGTGCTGCTGGCCAACGTCGGCCCGGCCCACACCGCCCATGACCTGGCGGTCCTCGTCCCCGGGGAGCGGGAGGTGGTGTTCTGCGGGGACCTGGTGGAGGAGTCCGGCGAGCCTCAGGCGGGCCCGGACGCGGTGCCCTCGCACTGGCCCGCGGCCCTGGACCGGCTGCTGGCGCTGGGTGGCGAGGACGCGCTGTACGTGCCCGGGCACGGTGCGGTGGTCGACGCGGCGTTCGTCCGGTCCCAGCGCGACGAACTGGCGGCCCGATTCGGCGTGTCGTAGGCGTTCGTACGCCCTTGCCGGCCGGGCTTCTCCTATCGTCATCCGAATGCGCCAGTACTCGCCGGACCTGACCCCGCCGTGGAAGAAGCCCAAGCCCGTGCCGGAGGTACCGGCCGAGCCCGGTCTGGTGGTCGAGGAGCCGCGCACCGGCTTCTGCGGCGCGGTGATCCGCTGCGAGGCGGGCACGGTGACCCTGGAGGACCGCTTCGGCAAGCACCGCGTGTTCCCCCTGGAGCCGCGGGGCTTCCTCCTTGAGGGGCGGGTGGTGACGCTGGTGCGCCCGTCGAAGGCGCCGGCGCGGCCCACCCGTACGGCATCCGGCTCGGTGGCCGTCCCCGGCGCACGCGCGCGCGTGGCCCGCGCCGGCCGGATCTACGTGGAGGGCCGTCACGACGCGGAGCTGGTCGAGAAGGTGTGGGGCGACGACCTGCGCGTCGAGGGAGTCGTGGTGGAGTACCTGGAGGGCGTGGACGACCTGCCGTCGATCGTCTCGGCCTTCTCCCCCGGCCCCGACGCGCGTCTCGGCGTCCTGGTGGACCACCTGGTCCCCGGTACGAAGGAGTGGCGCATCGCGGAGTCCGTGACGAGCGAGCACGCCCTGGTGGTGGGCCACCCGTACATCGACATCTGGGAGGCGGTGAAGCCCTCGTCACTGGGGATCGAGTCCTGGCCCCGGGTCCCGCGCGGTCAGGACTGGAAGAAGGGCGTCTGCCGGGCACTGGGCTGGCCGCAGAACACGGGCGAGGCGTGGCAGCGGATCCTGTCCCGGGTGCGCTCCTACAAGGACCTGGAGCCGGAGTTGCTGGGCCGGGTGGAGGAACTGATCGACTTCGTCACGGCGCAGCCGTGAGCGGCGGAAGAGTGCCGAGCCCGCTGGTGTCGAGTGGGGCTCGCCGTCTCGGCGTCCACAGCGGTCGTCTCCATGCCCTCCAGATCCGCCGCGCACTGTCGGCGGCCGCCTAGGAACCAGGTCAGGGGAGCGAACCGGCGTTCCGCGCCCATTCACCCGCGGGAGGATGATCAGTCCACCAGGTCCCGCACCACGGCGTCCGCCAGCAACCGCCCCCGCAGCGTCAGAACGGCCCGCCCCTCCCGGTACGGCCCCTCCTCCAGCAGCCCGTCCGCCAGCGCCCGACGCGAGGCCGCGAGGCCCGCCTCCCGCAGCAGCGACAGCGGCACGCCCTCCCGCAGACGCAGTTCCAGCAGGATCCGCTCCACCCGGCGGTCCTCCTCGGACAGGACCTCCCGCCCGGCTCCCGGGGAGCGGCCTTCCGCCAGCGCCGCCGCGTAGGCGCCCGGGTGCTTCACGTTCCACCAGCGCACGCCGCCCACATGGCTGTGGGCGCCGGGGCCCGCGCCCCACCAGTCGGCGCCGCGCCAGTAGAGCTCGTTGTGGAGGCAGCGACCGGAGGCCGACGTGGCCCAGTTCGAGACCTCGTACCAGTCGTAGCCCGCCGATCCGAGCACCTCGTCCGCGATCAGGTAGCGGTCCGCGTGGACGTCGTCGTCCGTCATCGGGATCTCGCCCCGGCGGATGCGACGGGCCAGCTGCGTGCCCTCCTCCACGATCAGCGCGTACGCCGAGACATGGTCGGGGCCCGCGCGCAGCGCCGCGTCCAGCGACGCCCGCCAGTCGTCGTCCGACTCCCCCGGGGTGCCGTAGATCAGGTCCAGGTTCACATGCTCGAAGCCCGCCGCCCGCGCCTCCGCCACACAGGCCTCGGGGCGGCCGGGCGTGTGCGTACGGTCCAGGATCCTCAGGACGTGCGGACGTGCGCTCTGCATGCCGAAGGAGATCCGGTTGAAGCCGCCCGCGCGGAGGGTGGCGAGATACTCCGGGCCGACCGACTCCGGGTTCGCCTCCGTCGTCACCTCGGCGTCGTCCGCGAGACCGAACTCGTCACGGATCGAGGCCAGCATCCGTACGAGGTCGCCGGCGGCCAGCAGCGTCGGCGTGCCGCCCCCGACGAAGACCGTGCGCACCGGGCGCGGGTCGTCGCCCAGCACCTTGCGGGCCAGCCGGACCTCCTCGATCAGGGTCTCCGCGTAGTTGTCGCGGGACGCCAGCACCCCGCCCGTGCCGCGCAGCTCCGTCGCCGTGTAGGTGTTGAAGTCGCAGTAGCCGCAGCGTGTGGCGCAGTAGGGCACGTGGAGATAGAACCCGAGGGGCCGCTCGGCGGCCCCGGCCAGGGCGTGCGTGGGCAGCGCCCCGTCGTCGGGGACGGGCTCGCCGTCGGGAAGTGCGGAAGGCATGTCCTCCATTGTCCCGTACCGCCGGGACTCCGGCGTTTCCCCCGCTCACTCCGCCTGCAGCACCAGCAGCGCCAGATCGTCCTCCGGCGGCCTCCCGCCGAACTCGTGCACCAGTGTCCTGATCCGCTCCGCGATCAGCTGCGCGCTCAGCCCGGCGCAGCCGGCGAGCGCGGCCGCCAGCCCGTCCCCGTCGTCGAACTGGCGCGACCCGCTGCGCCGCTCGGTGACCCCGTCCGTGACGCACAGGAGCGTGTCGCCGGGGTGCAGCTCGAAGGTCTCGCACGTGTACGTCACGTCCTCGACGACCCCGAGGAGCGTCTGCGGCTGCGCCACGGCCCGTACGTCGCCGTCCGGGCCCAGCAGCAGCGGCAGCGGATGCCCGGCGGCGGCGAGCGTGCAGCGCACCCCGCCGTCGAAGGGGACCAGCTCGCCGTAGAGGAGGGAGAGGAAGCGGGCGTGGGGGCCGTCGTGGGCGACCGGTACCGGCGTGCCCGCCGCGATCAGCGCCCGCGCCGCGGCGTCCGAGGCCTCCGTGGCGTCGTCGAGGAGGAGCTGGTTGAGGCGGTCCAGGACGTCGGGGACCGCGTAGCCCTCGCGGGCCAGCAGCCTGAGCCAGGGCCGGGCGAGCCCGATCACGACCGCCGCCTCCGGGCCCTTGCCCTGGACGTCGCCGAGCGCGAAGCACCACCGTCCGTCGCCGGCCGGGAAGAGGTCGTAGAAGTCGCCGCTCGGGCCGCCCTTGTCGCACGGCTCGTAGACGAGCGCGCTGCGCACCCCGGGGATCTCGGCGACCGCGCCGGGCAGCAGCCCGCGCTGCAGCACCCGGCTGATGGTGGCCTGGCGCGCGTACTGCCGGGCCGCCCCGATGGCCAGCGCCACCCGGCGGCTGAGGTCCTCGACGAGCCCGGTGACCTCGTCGGGGAAGCGCAGCAGTCCCGCCCGCCCGATGACGAGCGTGCCAAGCGGCCGGCCGCCGGCGATCAGCCGGTAGGCGAGCGCCGCCCCGGACGCGCCGCGCGTACCCAGCGCCTCACCGGGCCAGGGCACGGGCACAGCCCGGGAGCGCACCGACTCGGGCAGCCGGGGCGGGTCCTTCTCCAGTGCCCGGCGCAGTTCCTCCATGCGGTTCTCGCTGCCGTGCCAGACGCGGGCGAGGCGCGGCCCGGCGGCGATCACCGAGTCGGGCCCGTGCCAGCCGCTCGCCTCGTCCTCCAGCCACACCGCGCACCAGTCGGCGAGCCGCGGCACCAGGAGCTGGCCGGTGAGCGCGGCGACCAGGTCCTCGTCGAGCTGCCCGGCGAGCAGGTCGGAGGCCTCGGCCAGGAACGAGAGAGCGCCGCGGCCCCGCCAGTCACGGTCGTGCGCGCCGCGTCCGGACTCGGCGAAGGCGGAGAGTTCGGGCCCGAGTATCTCGGCCGCGCTCAGCCCGCGCTGCAGGGCGCTCTCGGCGGCGTACGCCTCGATCTGCTCCTCGGCGTCCAGGGCGCCGTCCAGGGGCAGCAGTGCCCAGACGGTCTTGGCGCCGGTGCGGTAGGTGATCCCCCAGGCGGTGGCGAGCGTGGAGACCAGCCGCAGTCCGCGCCCGTACTCGGGTATGCCGTAGGGGCGCTCGGTGCCGTCGTCCCTCACCACGCGCGAGGGGTGGTGGTCGGAGACCTCGACGACGACCGCGGCCGGCTCGTCCTCCGCGTCCTCCAGCCGGCAGACCACGTCGACGTCCGTGCCCGCATGCACCACGGCGTTGGTGACGAGTTCGCTGACGACGACCAGGGCATCGTCGGCCAGCCGCTCGGTGAAGGCGTCGGGCCCGGCGGACCGGGCCCACTCGGTGAGGGCGGCACGCACGAACCGGCGGGCGGCGCCGGGCGCGAGCGGGCCTCCGGGCAGCGTCGTACGCGCCACCGCACGGTCGGGCGCAGGCATACCAGGGGCACGGGACAAGGTCTCCCGTTGCGTCGGAATGACCCCCATGGACAGCTCCCCGAGGAGTTCGGACGAATACGCCTCTGACGATGCGGACAGAGTGACAGACTGACCCCGCCCATAAGCGCCGAGTTACCGAAGTGGGCCGTCATGAGTGAGAACACCGCTACAGATGTGGTCGAAGACGGACAGATTCAAGCATCGGATCTGCGTCCTCTGCTCGCGGCGATGACCGCGGCCCGGGACGGCGACTTCACGAAGATGCCGGAGACCGGCCACGGCCCGGTGGCCGAACTGGGCGCTGTGTTCAACCAGATCATGGACCGCAGTGCGCACTTCACCTCGGAACTGCGGCGTGTGAAGCGGGAGTTGGTACGGCACGGCCGGCTCGACGAACGGGTCTCCGCGAGCCCGGGCCAGGGCGCCTGGGCCTCCCGGGTCGACGACGTCAACCAGGTGCTGGACGCCCTGGTGGCCCCGGCGGCCAACGCGACGCGCGTGCTGGACGCGGTGGCCGGCGGCGACCTGACCCAACGGGTCGATCTGCACGACGGCAGCCGCCAGTTACGTGGCGACCTGCGGCGCCTCGGCCGCGCGGTGAACACGATGGTCGACCAGCTGTCGCTGTTCACCGGCGAGGTGACCCGGGTCGCGCGCGAGGTCGGCACGGAGGGACGGCTCGGCGGCCGGGCCAAGGTGCGGGGTCTGTCGGGCAGTTGGCGGGACGTGACCGAGGCGGTCAACACCATGGCCTCCCGGCTGACGGCCCAGGTACGGGACATCGCCCTGGTGACGACGGCGGTGGCGCGCGGGGACCTGACCCGCACGGTGACGGTCGAGGCGACCGGCGAACTGCTGGAGCTGAAGCTCACCGTGAACACGATGGTGGACCAGCTCTCCGCGTTCGCCGACGAGGTCACGCGCGTGGCCCGCGAGGTCGGCACCGAGGGCCGGCTCGGCGGCCGGGCCCAGATGCTGGGCGTGTCCGGCGTCTGGCGCGATCTGACGGACAACGTCAACTACATGGCGGACAACCTGACCTCACAGGTGCGCAACATCGCCCAGGTCGCGACCGCGGTGGCCCAGGGCGACCTCTCCAAGAAGATCGACGTGGACGCCCGCGGCGAGATCCTGGAGCTGAAGACCACCATCAACACGATGGTCGACACGCTCTCCTCCTTCTCCTCCGAGGTCACCCGGGTGGCCCGCGAGGTGGGCAGCGAGGGCCAACTGGGCGGCCAGGCGCGGGTCGAGGGGGTGTACGGCACCTGGAAGCGCCTGACGACGAACGTGAACGAGCTGGCGTCCAACCTCACCACCCAGGTCCGCGCGATCGCCGAGGTGGCCTCCGCCGTCGCCCAGGGCGACATGTCCCGCTCCATCACGGTGGAGGCGCGCGGCGAGGTCGCCGAAGTGAAGGACAACATCAACCTCATGGTGGCCAACCTCCGCGAGACGACCCGCGCGAAGGACTGGCTGGAGTCCAACCTGGCCCGGCTCGCCGCGCTGATGCAGGGCCACCGCGACCTGATGGAGGTCGCCGACCTGATCCTGCGCGAGCTGACCCCGCTGGTGAACGCGCAGTACGGGGCGTTCTACCTGGCCGATCAGGACGAGGACGGCGCCTCGGTGCGCACCACCGCTCCCGCGAAGGGACTCGCCTTCATCGCCGGGTACGGCTCGGCGCAGGAGACGACCGTCGAGACCGGCGGCCTCCCGGTCCACGGGCTGGTCCGCCAGGCGGCACGCGAGAAGAAGCGGATCCTCGTCGAGGGGGCGCCGCCGGACTACATCAAGATCAGCAGCGGGCTGGGCGAGGCGGCCCCGACCAGCGTGGTCATCATCCCGATCCTCTTCGAGGACAAGCTGCTCGGCGTCATCGAACTGGCGTCCTTCTCCCGCTTCTCCGACGTCCACCTGGCCTTCTTCGACCAGTTCGTGAACACCATCGGCGTCGCGATCAACACCATCATCGCCAACTCCCGCACGGAGTCCCTGCTCGGCGAGTCCCAGCGGCTGGCCATGCAGCTCCAGGAGCGCTCGGACGAACTCCAGAAGCAGCAGGCGGAGCTGCGGCGCTCCAACGCCGAGCTGGAGGAGAAGGCGGCACTGCTCGCGACCAGCTCCCAGTACAAGTCGGAGTTCCTGACGAACATGTCGCACGAGCTGCGCACCCCGCTGAACTCCCTGCTGATCCTGGCCCGTCTGCTCTCCGACAACCCGGACGGCCATCTCTCGGACCAGGAGGTGCAGTTCGCGACGACGATCCACCGCTCGGGCTCCGACCTGCTGCAACTGATCAACGACATCCTGGACCTGTCGAAGATCGAGGCCGGCCGGATGGACGTACGCCCGAAGAGGCTGCCGCTGATCAAGCTGCTCGACTACGTCCACGCCACCTTCCGCCCGCTCACCCTGGACCGCGGGCTCGCCTTCGAGGTGACGGTCGGCAAGGACGTACCGCGCGAGATGTACTCGGACGAGCAGCGGCTGCAGCAGATCCTGCGCAACCTGCTCTCCAACGCCATCAAGTTCACCGCGACCGGCGGGGTGGAGCTGACCGTCGACCTCGTCAAGGACCCCGACCACCGCCACAGCCGCGAGGACACCGACGAGATGATCGCGTTCGCGGTCTCCGACACGGGCATCGGCATCGCGGCCGAGAAGCTCCCGGTGATCTTCGAGGCGTTCCAGCAGGCCGACGGCACCACCAACCGCAAGTACGGCGGCACGGGCCTCGGCCTGTCCATCAGCCGGGAGATCGCGGGCCTGCTGGGCGGGAAGATCATCGCCGAGAGCGTGCCCGGCAAGGGGTCGAGGTTCACGCTGTACGTGCCCGTC
The DNA here is from genome assembly GCF_001417775.1 of Streptomyces sp. TP-A0356. Classification (GTDB taxonomy): domain Bacteria; phylum Actinomycetota; class Actinomycetes; order Streptomycetales; family Streptomycetaceae; genus Streptomyces. Next base: position 390,563 of record NZ_BBZJ01000013.1, read on the forward strand.
GTCAGACCCGGGCACCATGCGGCCGGGGCCACACCGCAGGACCGTCCGGCGCCGGTGCCCGAGCAGGTGTCCACCGAGCCCCCGACCGGGCACGACACGGACGAGGCCTGGCCCGCGCCGGCCAAGCTGGAGGCGTGGAAGTCGGGGCGGGCCGGCCAGGTGCTGCCCGGCCGGCGGGTGCTGATCGTCGACGACGACATCCGCAACGTCTTCGCCCTCACCCATGTCCTGGGCCGCGTCGGCATGCCCGTCCTGTACGCGGAGAACGGCCGTGAGGGCATCGAGACACTGGAGCGCAACCCGGATGTCGAACTCGTCCTGATGGACATCATGATGCCGGAGATGGACGGCTACGAGACCATCTCCGCGATCCGCCGCACGCCCCGCTGGGCGGGCCTGCCCATCGTCGCGCTGACCGCGAAGGCGATGCCGGGGGACCGCGAGAAGTCCATCGCCCGGGGCGCCAACGACTACGTACCGAAGCCGGTGGACGTCGACCGGCTGCTGACCGTCGTCTGCGCTCTCCTGGACCCGAAGAGCACGGCGGCCGACGCGGGCCGGGACACGGCGGACTCCGCCACCGACGGAACGAGGGCTCCGGCCGAGCCCGCCGCTGAGCCGATCACCGAGTGAGGCACCATCACCATGCGTACTGAGGAAACGACCGACGACCGCGCCGGCATCCTCCTTGTCGACGACATGGAGGACAACCTGATCGCGTTGGAGGCCGTCCTGGGGTCCTTCAACGAGCAGTTGGTGCGGGCGCGTTCGGGCGAGGAGGCGCTGAAGGCGCTGCTCCAACAGCGCTTCGCCGTCGTCCTGCTGGACATCCGCATGCCGGGCATGGACGGTTTCGAGACCGCCGCGCACATCAAGCGGCTCGACCACACCAAGGACGTCCCCATCATCTTCCTGACCAGCTCGGACGCCGACGCGGGGTACGCCTTCCGCGGATACGCGACCGGGGCCGCCGACTATCTGACGAAGCCCTTCGACCCGTGGGTGCTGCGCGCGAAGGTGACGGTGTTCCTCGATCTGCACCGCAAGACCCAGCAGCTGGAACGGACTCTGGCCCGGCAGCGCACCCACTGCGCCCGGCTGAGCACGGGTCTGGCGGTTCTCGAGAAACAGCTGTCCGGGGACGGTCCCCCGGACCTGGCGGAACTGCGCGTCCAGGTCCGGGAGCTGAGGGAGTGGGTGGAGGGGGGCTGCGCCTCGTGAGGGGGGCGCACCCACGACGGTCCCCTATGCCTCGCGCGAGCCGGCGTACATCTCGTCGATGAGGTGCTGGTACTCCCGCTCCACCACCGGCCGCTTCAACTTCAGGCTCGGCGTGATCTCACCGTGCTCCACATCGAGGTCCCGCGGCAGGAGCCGGAACTTCTTGATGGTCTGCCAGCGCTGAAGCCCCTGGTTGAGCTGCTTGACGTAGCCGTCGACCATCTCCACCGTGGCGGGCGCGGCGACGACCTCCGCGTAGGACTTGCCCTCCAGCCCGTTCTCCTTCGCCCACTCCAGGATGGCGACCTCGTCCAGCGCGATGAGCGCCGTGCAGAAGTTACGGTCGGCGCCGTGCACCAGGATGTTGGAGACGTACGGGCACACCGCCTTGAACTGGCCCTCGACCTCGGCGGGCGCGATGTACTTGCCGCCGGATGTCTTGATGAGGTCCTTCTTGCGGTCGGTGATCCGCAGATAGCCGTCGGGCGACAGCTCGCCGATGTCCCCGGTGTGGAACCATCCGTCCGCCTCCAGGACCTCGGCGGTCTTCTCCGGCAGCCCGTGGTAGCCCTCCATGATGCCGGGGCCGCGCAGCAGGATCTCGCCGTCGTCCGCGATACGCACCTCGGTGCCGGGCAGCGGCTTGCCGACCGTGCCCGTGCGGTACGCCTCGCCCGGATTCACGAAGGAAGCCGCGGAGGACTCCGTGAGGCCGTAGCCCTCCAGGATGTGGATGCCGGCACCCGCGAAGAAGTACCCGATCTCGGGGGCGAGGGCGGCGGAGCCGGACACGCAGGCACGCAGCCTGCCGCCGAACGCCTCGCGGATCTTCGCGAACACCAGCGCGTCCGCGGTCTTGTGCTTGGCGGCGAGGCCGAAGGGCACGGCGTGGGTGCCGGTGCGGCGGAAGTTGTCCTGCGAGACCTTGGCGTACTCGCGCGCGACCCCGGCCGCCCACTGGAAGATCTTGTACTTCGCCGCGCCGCCGGCCCGTGCCTTGGCCGCGACCCCGTTGTAGACCTTCTCGAAGATACGGGGCACGGCCGCCATGTAGGTCGGCTGCACGACCGGCAGATTCTCGATGATCTTGTCCACGCGGCCGTCGACGGCGGTGACGTGCCCCACCTCGATCTGGCCGGAGGTGAGCACCTTGCCGAAGACGTGCGCGAGCGGCAGCCACAGGTACTGCACGTCCTCGCCGCTGACCAGCCCGGTCGCCGCGATGGCCTTCGCCATGTACGCCCAGTTGTCGTGCGGCAGGCGCACACCCTTGGGGCGGCCGGTGGTGCCCGAGGTGTAGATGAGGGTGGCGAGCTGGTCCCTGGTGATCGCGCCGACCCGCTCCTTGATCAGCTCGGGGTGCTTGTCCAGATGGGCGGCGCCGCGGGTCTCCAGCTCGGCGAGGGTGAGCACCCGGTCATCGGTCTCGACGCCCCTGGGGTCGATCACCACGACATGGGTCAGCTCGGGCAGCTCGTCACGCTTCTCGCGTGCCTTGGCGAGCTGCTCGGCGTTCTCGGCGATCAGCACCCTGCTGCTGGAGTCCGACAGGATGAACGCGGACTCTTCGGCGTTCGTCTGCGGGTAGATGGTCGTCGTGGCGGCGCCGGCGCACAGGATGCCCAGGTCGGCGAGGATCCACTCGACCCGCGTCGAGGAGGCGAGCGCCACCCGCTGCTCCGGCCGCACCCCCAGCTCGATCAGTCCGGCCGCGATCGCGTAGACCCGCTCGGCGGCCTGCGCCCAGCTCAGCGACTTCCAGTCGTCCGGCCCCTGACCCGAGGCGGGGGGTACGGGGTAGCGGTATGCCTCGGCATCCGGAGTGGCCGTCACGCGCTCCAGAAAGAGGGCCGCCACGGACGGCGGACGGTTCTCGATCAAAGTCTGTGTGTCGCTCACGACATCCTCCGGGGCCCGCGACGGTGCGGCTGGCTCATTGCGGCTGGCTCATTGCGGCTGTTCTCACTGGCGAGCTGTTGTTTAACTCGCGAGTAACTATCGAGCAGAGATCAGGGTAGAGCCCGACCGGCCGGTTCGTAAGGGGCGGCGGCCTGTCGCTTCCTACAGAGAGCGACCACCCGCACGCACAGGGGCCCATCGCGCTTTCGTGCGACGAGCCCCTGTTCCACCCGGTTTGCCGGGGTAACCCGCGGTTACTTCTTGCCCTTGGCCGGCGCCGCGCTGTCATCACTGGAGAGCACGGCGATGAAGGCCTCCTGCGGAACTTCCACGGAACCCACCATCTTCATCCGCTTCTTGCCCTCCTTCTGCTTCTCCAGCAGCTTCCGCTTACGGGAGATGTCACCGCCGTAGCACTTGGCCAGGACGTCCTTGCGGATGGCGCGGATGGTCTCGCGGGCGATCACCCGGGAGCCGATGGCGGCCTGCACCGGCACCTCGAAGTTCTGCCGCGGGATGAGCTCCTTCAGCTTGGCGACGAGCCGTACACCATACGCGTACGCCTGGTCCTTGTGGGTGATCGCCGAGAAGGCGTCGACCTTGTCGCCGTGCAGCAGGATGTCCACCTTGACCAGGGAGCTGCTCTGCTCGCCGGTGGGCTCGTAGTCCAGCGACGCATAGCCGCGGGTCTTGGACTTCAGCTGGTCGAAGAAGTCGAAGACGATCTCGGCCAGGGGCAGCGTGTAGCGGATCTCGACCCGGTCCTCGGAGAGGTAGTCCATGCCCAGCAGCGTGCCGCGGCGGGTCTGGCACAGCTCCATGATCGCGCCGATGAACTCGGTGGGCGCGAGGATCGTGGCCCGTACGACCGGCTCGTACACCTCCTGGAGCTTCCCCTCGGGGAACTCACTGGGGTTGGTGACCGTGTGCTCGGTGCCGTCCTCCATGATCACGCGGTAGACGACGTTGGGCGCGGTGGCGATCAGGTCGAGCCCGAACTCGCGCTCCAGCCGCTCGCGGATCACATCGAGGTGCAGGAGCCCCAGGAAGCCGACGCGGAAGCCGAAGCCGAGGGCGGCGGAGGTCTCCGGCTCGTAGACGAGCGCGGCATCGTTGAGCTGGAGCTTGTCGAGGGCCTCGCGCAGGTCGGGGTAGTCGGAGCCGTCGAGCGGATACAGCCCGGAGAAGACCATGGGCTTGGGGTCCTTGTACCCGCCCAGGGGTTCCTGGGCGCCCTTGGCCTGGCTGGTGATGGTGTCACCGACCTTGGACTGCCGGACGTCCTTCACACCGGTGATGAGATAGCCCACCTCACCGACCCCGAGCCCGTCGGCCGCGATCATCTCGGGGGAGTTGACGCCGATCTCCAGGAGCTCGTGGGTGGCGCCGGTGGACATCATCCTGATGCGCTCGCGCTTGTTGAGCTGCCCGTCGATGACACGGACGTAGGTGACGACGCCCCGGTAGGAGTCGTACACGGAGTCGAAGATCATCGCGCGGGCGGGCGCGTCGGCGACACCGACCGGAGCCGGGATCTGCTCGACGACCTTGTCGAGGAGCGCCTCGACACCCAGACCCGTCTTGGCGGAGACCTTGAGCACGTCGTCGGGCGCGCACCCGATGAGGTTGGCGAGCTCCTCGGAGAACTTCTCGGGCTGCGCGGCCGGCAGATCGATCTTGTTGAGCACGGGGATGATGGTGAGGTCGTTCTCCATCGCCAGGTACAGATTGGCGAGGGTCTGCGCCTCGATGCCCTGGGCGGCGTCGACGAGGAGGATGGTCCCCTCACAGGCGGCGAGCGACCGCGAGACCTCGTAGGTGAAGTCGACGTGCCCCGGGGTGTCGATCATGTTGAGGATGTGCGTGTTGCCCGGATCGTGGGTGGGAGCCCACGGCAGACGCACCGCCTGGGACTTGATCGTGATGCCGCGCTCGCGCTCGATGTCCATGCGGTCGAGGTACTGAGCGCGCATCTGCCGCTGCTCGACCACGCCGGTCAGCTGGAGCATCCGGTCGGCGAGCGTGGACTTGCCGTGGTCGATGTGCGCGATGATGCAGAAGTTGCGGATCAGAGCCGGGGCGGTACGGCTCGGCTCGGGCACATGGCTAGGGGTCGCGGGCACGCAGGGTCCTGATTCTTGAGGCGTCCGCAGTCGCTGCGGTCTCGGGTCGGATCGATACGTAGCCTCCATGGTCCCACGCGCGGGAGGCTGCGACCGGTTTGGGCGGGCCGGAAGGCGGCTGGTAGCCTGGGTGGCTGTGTCTCCTGCCCTCTCAGCAGAGGCACGTCTTCAAGAAATCACCGGCGCGTGGGACGACCAGTCTCGCGTGCCTGAACCTGTAAAGGCTCATTCGTGGCGAACATCAAGTCCCAGATCAAGCGGAACAAGACGAACGAGAAGGCGCGCCTTCGCAACAAGGCCGTCAAGTCCTCGCTCAAGACCGCGATCCGCAAGGCTCGCGAGGCCGCTGCCGCGGGTGACGTCGAGAAGGCCACCGAGTACCAGCGCGCCGCCGCGCGTCAGCTCGACAAGGCCGTCTCGAAGGGCGTCATCCACAAGAACCAGGCCGCCAACAAGAAGTCGGCGCTGGCCACCAAGGTCGCGACCCTCAAGGGCTGACACTTGATTTGACGCCGGAGGGAACCGAGCGGGCCCTCTCTCATCCGCTCCCACCCGGCACCCCGGGTTCGTACGCGGCCTGCGTTCGCCACGCGGGTACGAGCCCACGAGCTTGAACCGAAGGCCTCGCCCTCCGTCCTTCCCCAGGACGAGCGGCGGGGCCTTCGGCGCGCGCAGGGCGCACCCCGTGCTACGCGTGCGCGCAGGGCGCACCCCGTGCTACGCCCGCCCCCTCGATCGTGCCGCCCGCGCGATGGTCACCACGGCCTTCTCCAGGGCGTACCCGGGATCGTCCCCGCCGCCCTTGACGCCCGCGTCGGCCTCGGCCACCGCCCGCAGCGCGACCGCCACCCCGTCCGGCGTCCAGCCCCGCATCTGCTGCCGCACCCGGTCGATCTTCCACGGCGGCATCCCCAGCTCCCGGGCGAGATCCGCGGGACGCCCACCACGAGCCGACGACAGCTTCCCGATCGCCCGCACGCCCTGCGCCAGAGCGCTCGTGATCATCACCGGCGCCACCCCCGTCGCCAGCGACCACCTGAGCGCCTCCAGCGCCTCCGCCGCCCGTCCCTCGACGGCCCGGTCCGCGACCGTGAAGCTCGACGCCTCGGCCCGCCCTGTGTAGTACCGCCCGACCACCGCCTCGTCGATCGTGCCCTCGACGTCCGCCACGAGCTGTGACACGGCGGACGCCAGCTCCCGCAGATCGCTGCCGATCGCGTCGACCAGCGCCTGGCACGCCTCCGGCGTCGCCGACCGGCCCCGGGTCCGGAACTCCCCGCGCACGAACGCCAGCCGGTCCGCCGGCTTCGTCATCTTGGGGCAGGCCACCTCCCGCGCCCCCGCCTTGCGCGCGGCGTCGAGCAGCCCCTTGCCCTTGGCGGCGCCCGCGTGCAGCAGCACGAGGGTGATCTCCTCGGCGGGCGAGGCGAAGTAGCCCTTCAGTTCCTTGATCGTGTCCGCCGACAGATCCTGCGCGTTGCGTACGACCACGACCTTGCGCTCGGCGAACAGCGACGGACTCGTCAGCTCGGCGAGCGTGCCGGGCTGCAACTGGTCCGAGGTCAGGTCCCGTACGTCCGTGTCGGCGTCGGCGGCCCGGGCAGCGGCCACCACCTCCTGCACGGCACGGTCGAGCAGGAGGTCCTCCTGGCCCACGGCAAGGGTGACGGGGGCGAGAGGGTCGTCATTCGCGGTCTTCTTGGCCATCACCGAAAGCATCCCATGTGCCACTGACAACGCGGCCCCGCCGCCGGCCGGTCACCAGTGCACCGCCGGCCGGTCATCCGCGCACCGTCGGCCGGTCACCAGTGCACCGCCGACCGGTCACCGGCGCACCGCCTGCCGGGCTACGGTTCCTCCCGCCAGCCGTCCCACTCCCCCGCGAACGCGTCCAGCTCCTCAGGGTCGAGGAGCTCCCCCTCGTCCCGGAGCACCACCAGCCACTGCGCGTCCTCGGCGTCGTCCTCACCTGACAGCGCGTCCCGTACGAGGCGCGGCTCCTCGTCGAGCCCGAACCGCTCCCCGAGCGCCTCCGCCGCATCCTCCGCGGCATCGCGGTCGGGCAGCACCAGCACATGTCTCACATCGCTCACGAGGCCATTTTCCGCTACCCCCGACCCACCGGACGCCGGGGGCCGCCACCCCCACAGGTCCAGCTCCTCGCGCGACGGCGCCCCGCCGCACGCGCCCTCAGCCCTTGCTCACGACCTGCCCCTCGGGTCGCCGACCGAGAACTCGGCCTGCTTCGGCGGCTCGTTGACCGGATCGAGCACCCGGCAGCTGCGCACTCCCCGCGTCGGGCGGCGTCGGTATGCCGCGAGAGGACCGGTCCGCTGCACCGGGTTCGTGCGGTCACCTCGCGCGGTCACCTCGCCAACAGCCGATCATCTGCGCCACCCCTGTGCGGCACGAGACCCCTGTTGCCGAAGAGGCATTCAGCCGTCCTGCCCCGCCCCTGCCACCGTCGGCACCCGGTCCAGCTCGATACCGAACCGATCCCGGTACGTCTCCAGCACCTCCTCGTCACCGACCAGGTCCGCCACCTCCTTCCGCCCGTCGGGGGACGTCACCGTGAGACGGCCACCGCTGAGCGTGATCCGCCCTCCGTCCTCCGTGACCCGTGAGCACACCAGCGAGCGCACGAAGTGGGACGCGGGTGACGTGCTGTTCCACCACGCCCCGACCACGAAGTCGCCGAGCACGCGCGGGCGCACCTCCAACCGGTACCGCGGCCTGCCGTCCCGCAGCACATCGAGGTCCCCGAACTCCGCCGAATCGCCTCCTCCCCGCACCCCCGCAGGATCCGCCCGGGCCTCGACCACCCGGAACACACCCGCCGGATCCACCTGCTCACCCCGCTCCCCCACCGCCAGCGGATAGTGGCTGTGTGCCCCGAAACCGACGTCGGCCAGCCAGTCGCCCCCGTCCACGGTCCGCACCCACAGCACCAGATGGTCGTAGGGCACCCCGAGGCGGCCGTCCTCCCCGTACACCCGCCCCGCGAGCAGCGTGACATCGAAGCCGAGGGCTCCCAGCAATGCCCCGAACGCTCCGTTGAGTTCGTAGCAGAAGCCGCCCCTGTGCGCCCCCACGATCTTGTCGAGGAGCCGCTTCTCCTCCAGCACGATCTCCTCGCCGAGATGGATCGACAGGTTCTCGAACGGCACGGTCTGCAGATGGCGGAGGTGCAGCTCACGCAGCACATCGACGGTGGGCCAGGCGGGATGGTCCACCCCGATCCTGCGGAGATAGGCGTCAACCTGTGCGGAATTCATGCCCTCAGTCTCTCGCCACACGCAACCCCTTGCCCGCCCCGGCGACCGCGATCGCCCCGTCCTCGTCCGTACGCAGCACAAGCGCACCCTCGCCCCGAAGCGCCGCGACCGTCCGGGGCGCCGGATGACCGTACGGGTTGTCCCTGCCGCACGAGATCAGCGCGAGCCGTGGCGCAACCCTCCGTATGAGCTCCGGATCCTGGTATGCCGAGCCATGGTGGGCGACCTTCAGGACGTCCACCGGTCCGAGCGCGGCGCCGGCCGACGACCTCAACAGCGCCTGCTGGGCCGGGGGTTCGAGATCGCCGAGCAGCAGCAGGGTGAGCCCGGCCGAGCGCGCGAGCAGGGCGACGCTCGCGTCGTTCGGCCCGTCCGGGGCGGGGACGGGGTCCGGCGGCGGCCACAGCACCTGCCAGTCGAGCGGCCCGGTACGGCGGCGCTCGCCGGCCACGGCACGCATGACCGGAATGTGCCGGGCGGCCGCCTGAGCGTGTACGAACAGGGCCTGGTCCGGTGGCTCCTCGAAGCCGGTCGTCTCGATCGCCCCCACCGAGCGTCCCCGCAGCACTCCCGGCAGCCCCGCCACATGGTCGGCGTGGAAGTGGGTCAGCACGAGGAGCGGAACGCGCGTGACGCCGAGCGCGGTCAGGCACCGGTCGACCAGCGTCGGATCCGGCCCCGCGTCCACGACCACCGCCGTGTCCTCTCCTGCCGCGAGCACGGTCGCGTCCCCCTGTCCCACGTCGCACATCGCGAATCTCCAGTCCGGCGGCGGCCACCCGGTGATCACCCGGGTCAGCGGAGGCGGCTGCACCACCACGAGCAGCAGCAGCACGGCACAGACGCCAGTCAGCCAGGGGTGTCTGACCAGCCGTCGGCCGGCGAGCACGAGGACCGCCGTCACGACTGCCAGCAGCAGTGCCCCCGTCCAACTGCCCGGCCAGTCCACTCCCGCGCCCGGCAGCGACGCCCCTGTGCGCGCGATGCCGGCGATCCACCCGGCCGGCCAACCGGCGCACCACGCAAGCCCCCTGGCGACGGGCATCGCCACCGGCGCGGCACCCAGCGCCGCGAAACCGAGTACGGTGGCCGGCGCCACGGCGAACTCCGCGAGCAGGTTGCACGGCACCGCGACCAGGCTCACCCGGGCCGAGAGCACGGCGACGACCGGAGCGCACAGTGCCTGGGCGGCGGCCGCGGCGGCCAGTGCCTCGGCCAGTCGCGGCGGCACACGGCGCCTTCGCAACGCCGCGCCCCAGCGTGGTGCGACGGTGAGCAGGGCACCGGTCGCCAGCACGGACAGCAGGAAGCCGTAGCCCCGGGCGAGCCAGGGGTCGTAGAGCACCAGCAGCAGGACTGCCGTGGCCAGCGCGGGGATCAGGGATCCGCGGCGCCCGGTCGCCAGGGCGACCAGCGCGACGGCTCCGCAGGCCGCGGCCCGCAGCACACTCGGATCCGGTCGGCACACGATCACGAATCCGAGCGTGAGCGCACCGCCGAGCAGCGCCGTCCCTCGCAACGAGATGCCGAGCCTGGGCGCGAGCCCCCGGCGCTCGACGCGCTGCGCGAGACCGGCCGGGCCGATGACCAGGGCCAGCAGGAGCGTGAAATTGCCCCCGCTGACGGCGAGGAGGTGCGCGAGGTCCGTCTTCTTGAAGGCGTCGTCCAGTTCGGATGTGACCCGCGAGGTGTCTCCGACGACCAGCCCTGGCAGCAGCGCCCGCGCGTCCGGATCGAGCCCGTCGGTCGCCTCGCGCAGCCCGGCGCGCAACCGCCCCGCCCACCGTTGCGCCCCGGACGGCTCCCCCACGATCTCGGGCTGCCCCGCGCCCCGTACCCGCAGCACGGCGGCGACCCGACCGCCCCCGGTCAATGGGGGCGCCAGCCGCGCGGTCACCCGCACCCGCGTGGAGGGCAACAGCGCCGGCCAGGGCGACCGCCCGGGTCCCGTCACGACGCCGGTCGAGGCCCTCGGCGCGGCGTGGGCCTCGGCGTCGACGATGACCAGGACCGGCGCGCGTGTCACCACGACCGTCCCGTCCGCCCTCGTCAGACGTCGCACCTCACCCTCGAGCAGCACCGCGGTGGGGGTCGCGTGATCGCCCTTGATCCTGGGACGGGTGAGCCGTGGGTCGGAGGTGACCTCGACCTCCGCGGTCACCGCGGCGTACTGGCGCGCGAGGGCCGGGACAGGCCCCCGTCGCAGGTCCGCGCCATGCAGTCCGGCGGAAGCCGCGGCCGCCGCGGCACAGAGCAGCGCGGCGGCCGCGGACACCGCCGACCACGGGCCCCGCCCGCCCTGGGGTCCGGCGGGCGCCCCGGCCCTCCGCACCGTCAACAGCCCACCGGCCACGACCAGGCAGACCCCCGTCACCACGGCGATCGACGCGGTCGAGGCATCCAGAGCCCACGCGGCCGCCGCCCAGGCCGCGAGCGCGGGCCCCACCAGCCGCAGGTCCACCGGCCCTTCCTGCCGTGGGTGCGGGTCTCCCAACCGGCTGCGGGCGGTGCCGGGAGCGGTCGGGCGCGCGGAGCGGACCTGCGCGTCCGGTGCACCGGGCACGGCATCGGCGGTATCCGGCGGCCGCCGGGTATCCGCCCGGACGGCCCGCGGTGGTGCCGTCGGGCGGCCGGCGTCCCGTTGCGTCGGGGGCCGGGCCCAGGGCAGTTCCCGCTGCCCGCCCTCGCCCTCTTCCATGCGCGGACTCATGGTCGTACGAGCTTGCGCAGGTCGGCGAAGCGGCGTTCGCCGATGCCGTTGACGTCGCGGAGTTCGTCGACCGAGCGGAATCCGCCGTGCTGGGAGCGGTAGTCGACGATGTGCTGGGCCAGGACGGGGCCCACCCCGGGAAGCGCGTCGAGTTGGTCCACGGTCGCCGTGTTCAGGGAGACCGGGGTGGCGGGGGCCGCGCCGGTCGAGGATCCGCCGGTGGCCGAGCCCGCCACGTCGGGGCCCGGCGCGGGTGCGGGGCCACCCACCACGATCTGCTCGCCGTCCACCAGGAGGCGGGCGCGGTTGAGGCCGTCGGTGTTCGTGCCGGGGCGCACGCCGCCCGCCGCCCGCAGGGCGTCCGCGACCCGGGACCCGGCCGGGAGCCGTTGCAGTCCAGGCGCGCGCACCTTGCCGCTGACGTCCACGACGACCGCGGCACCCGCACCCGCACCCGCACCGGTGGCGCCCGCCGGCCGCGGTCCGGCCGGAGCGTCCGTCTCCGTCGGCCGCTTGGCCTCCCGCCCGCCCGGCGCCCCGTACGACGCCGCCCGCACCACCTCGGGTGCCCGCACCTGCTGCGCCCGCCCGGCCCAGAAGTGCTGCGCCGCGAACACCACGGCCGCGACGAGCAGCACGCTCAGCGCGGCCACGCTCTTCCGTTCCAGCCCGCACCGCGACTGCAGCCACAGCGGAATCCGTTCGCGCACGGCCGGCCCGACCCGCTCCCGCCACGCGCCGCCCGTCACCCCGGGCACGGCGGTGTCGACGCCACCGGCCGCGTGACCCGGATCGTTCGCCACGGGAGCCGGGTCCGTTGCCGGGAACCAGCTCCGCCCAACCGGCCCGACACCGACCCGTGCGACGTCGGCCGCCCCGACGCCGACCCGCGCGGCACCCGCCCGCTCGGCATCGGCCGCCCCGACACCGACCCCCGCAGCACCCGCCCGCTCGACATCGGCCGCCCCAACGCCGACCCGCGCAGCACCCGCCCGCTCGACATCGGCCGCCCCAACGCCGACCCGCGCAGCACCGGCCGCCGGTGTTCGTGCCGGGGCGCCCTCGACATCGGCCGCCCCGACATCGGCCGCCCCGACGTAGACCCGCTCAACGTCGGCCGCCGGATGTCCGGTCCCGCTGCCCGTCGTGGGCCTTGGCCATGGCTGCCCCACGTCCGTCATAGGCCTCGCCCGTGGCTGCCCCACGTCCGTCGTGGGCCTCGCCCGTGCCTGCCCCACGTCCCGGTCCGGCCCCGGTGGGCCCTGCCCCAATTCCCCCCGCTGCTTCGTCCCTTCCGCGAAGAGCGCCTCCGCGCGCAGGCGCAGGGCGTCCGCGGTCGACGTCGGACGGTGGAGTCGGGTGTGGGACCGCGCCTGCCGCCGGCGGTGGCGTGTGCGACCGTCGGAGCCGGGGCTGCGACCGGGGCCGCTGGTGGGAGCCGTCGTGTGTGAACGTGATCGAAGTGCCATGCGCCGAGGATCAGGCACATCGCCGAGCCCGCGATGATCTTGGTCAATTCCCGGGGATTACTGCCCGGTTGTGGATAACTCCGTCACCCACACGAGTGCCGGTCATCACTTCACGGAGTGAGGGTCCTCAGCGCGGCGACACCACAGCCCCCAGCAACCCGGGGCCGGTATGCGCACCGATCACCGCCCCGACCTCGCTCACATGCAGATCGGCCAGCCCGGGCACCCGTGCGCGCAGGCGGTCCGCGAGCGCCGACGCCCGCTCGGGAGCGGCGAGATGGTGGACCGCGATGTCGACCTTCTCACTGCCCGCGCGCTCGGCCACGAGCTCCTCCAGGCGGGCGATCGCCTTGGACGCCGTACGCACCTTCTCCAGCAACTCGATCCGGCCGTCGTCCAGTTGCAGCAGTGGCTTCACCGCGAGCGCCGAGCCCAGCAGCGCCTGCGCGGCCCCGATCCGGCCGCCCCGGCGCAGATAGTCGAGGGTGTCGACATAGAAGTAGGCGGAGGTGTCCGCGGCCCGCTTCTCCGCCGCCGTGACCGCCTCGTCGACGGTGCCGCCCGCCTCCGCTGCCTCTGCGGCGGCCAGCGCGCAGAAGCCGAGGGCCATCGCGACCATCCCCGTGTCCACCACCCGCACCGGCACGGGCGCCTCGCGCCCGGCGAGCACCGCCGCGTCGTACGTGCCCGAGAACTCGGAGGAGAGGTGCAGCGAGACGATGCCGCTCACCCCCGTCTCGGCGACCTTGCGGTAGGTCTCGGCGAAGAGCTCGGGGCTGGGCCGTGACGTGGTCACAGGCCGTCGCTTCTGCAAGGCCTGGGCCAGGGAGCGGGCCGAGATCTCGGTGCCCTCCTCCAGCGCCTGGTCGCCCAGGACCACGGTCAGCGGCACCGCGGTGATGCCGTGGCGCTCCATCGTCCGCGGCGGCAGGTAGGCCGTTGAATCGGTGACGATCGCGACATGGCGGGACATGAGCTGGAGGTTACCTGCCGGAACCCACGGGTGGCAGCCCGGCCCCTCCGACCTGCCCCCACCTTGGCGAGATCATGGGGTGCTCTCGGGGCGGGTCTTCCTCTGCCAGGGGTACACCGGCCGCTGCCCGGGCGGGGTGATGGCGGGCCTGCTCGGCTCCTGGGGCGCACGGGGCTCCGGCGTCTCCCGCCAGGTCCGGCCTCCGGCGGCCGCTCCCTCGGGGGCCGGCGCGTCCGGCCAGGCGGCGGTGGGCGACGCCGACTGCTCCTTGGTCCAGTGGCGCAACGCGCCTGCCTCCACGTCGATCTGGGCGCTCAGCGCGTCCAGGTCGTCCTCCGCGAACCGGCGTGCCCTGTCGTGTGCCGCCCAGCGCAGCGAGTCCGCCGACCGTGTGATCCGCTCGGTGCGCCCGCGCAGTTCGGGCAGCCGGGAGACCAGCGCCTGCCGGTCCGGCTCGGCCTCCAGGCGCCTGAGTTCGGCGTCCAATTCGTATCCGTGCGCGCTGAGGCGCTGGAAGAGGCCCAGCGACTCCCTCAGCGACTCGTCCTCGGTGACGCCCGCGTGCAGCGCCTCCTGTGTGGCGCGCATCGAGGTGCGCAGCGTCAGACGGAGCTGGGCGAGCTCGCCCGCCGGTCCGGGCTGAGTGAGGGTCCTGGCGCGCAAGGTGGTGTCCTCGACGGTGCGGCGGGCCTGCGCGATCGTGCGGTCCACGCCGCGTTTGGCCGCGCCGACCGCCCTCACCGTCGCATACACCCCGAGCACGACGCACAGCACGAACAGGAGCGCGATGACGGTCAAGACGGCTTCCACGACGCTCCTCCTCCGGCCGGCCACGGCTGCTGCACCGCTCTCCCACGGTAAACGCAACGGACAGGTCCAGGGTTCCGAAAGAACCCCGAACCTGCCCGTAGGGGACTACCCCGACATCGACGTCACCGGCCCACAGCCCACACCGGCGGGCCGACCGCGACCGTCAGGCCGTGACGATGTTGACCAGCTTGGGCGCACGCACGATCACCTTGCGGATCCCGGCGCCGTCCAGCGCCGCGACCACCTTCTCGTCCGCCAGAGCCACCTTCTCCAGCTCCTCCTGCGAGATGGAGGGGGAGACCTCCAGACGCGCCTTGACCTTGCCCTTGATCTGGACCACGCAGGTCACGGTCTCGTCCACGACGTACGCCGGGTCGGCGACCGGGAAGTCCTGGTGGACGACCGAGTCGGTGTGGCCCAGCCGGTGCCACAGCTCCTCGGCGATGTGCGGGGCCAGCGGCGCGACCAGCAGCACCAGGGCCTCGGCGACCGAGCGCGGCAGCGCGCCGCCCGCCTTGGTCAGGTGGTTGTTCAGCTCGGTGATCTTGGCGATGGCGGTGTTGAAGCGCAGGCCCTCCAGGTCCTGGCGCACGCCGTCGATGGCCTTGTGCAGGGCGCGCAGGGTGTCCACGTCGGGCTCGGCGTCGACGACGGTGACCTCGCCGGTCGTCTCGTCGACGATGTTGCGCCACAGCCGCTGCAGCAGCCGGTACTGGCCCACCACCGCGCGCGTGTCCCACGGCCGCGAGACGTCCAGCGGACCCATCGCCATCTCGTACAGCCGCAGGGTGTCCGCTCCGTACTCGGCGCAGATCTCGTCCGGAGTGACCGCGTTCTTCAGGGACTTGCCCATCTTGCCCAGCAGTCGGGTGACCTTCTCGCCCTGGTAGTGGTACGCGCCGTCGCGCTCCTCCACCTCGGCGGCCGGCACCGCGATGCCACGGCTGTCACGGTAGACGTAGGCCTGGATCATGCCCTGGTTGAACAGCTTGTGGAACGGCTCCGCCGAGGAGACGTACCCCAGGTCGTACAGCACCTTGGACCAGAAGCGCGCGTACAGCAGATGCAGCACGGCGTGCTCGGCGCCGCCGACGTACAGGTCGACGCCGCCGTGCGGCCGGCCCTCGCGCGGGCCCATCCAGTACTGCTCGATCTCCGGGTCGACCAGCTGCCGGTCGTTGTGCGGGTCCAGGTAGCGCAGCTCGTACCAGCAGGAACCGGCCCAGTTGGGCATGGTGTTGGTCTCGCGGCGGTACTTCTTCGGCCCGTCGCCCAGGTCCAGGGTGACGTCGACCCACTCCTCGTTGCGCGACAGCGGGGTCTCGGGCTCGGTGTCGGCGTCGTCCGGGTCGAAGGTGCGCGGCGAGTAGTCCTCGACCTCCGGCAGCTCCAGCGGCAGCATCGACTCGGGCAGCGCGTGGGCGACGCCGTCCTCGTCGTAGACGATCGGGAAGGGCTCACCCCAGTAGCGCTGGCGGCTGAACAGCCAGTCGCGCAGACGGAAGTTGACGGTGCCCTCGCCGATGCCCTTGCGCTCCAGCCACTCGGTGATGCGCGCCTTGGCGTCGGTGACGCTCAGGCCGTCCAGCGAGACGGCCTCGCCGGAGGAGTTCACGATCTTCGCGTCGTACGAGGCGAAGGCGTCGTCCCACGTCGAGGGGTCGGTACCGCGATCGTCGCTCGGCTCGACGACGCAGCGCATCGGCAGCTCGAAGGCACGCGCGAACGCGAAGTCGCGACTGTCGTGGGCCGGGACGGCCATGATCGCGCCGGTGCCGTAGCCCATCAGCACGTAATCGGCGATGAAGACGGGGATCCTCTCGCCGCTGACCGGGTTGGTGGCGTACGCGCCCGTGAAGACGCCCGTCTTGTCCTTCGCCTCGGCCTGCCGCTCGACATCGGACTTCGAGGCGGCCTGGGCACGGTAGGCGGCGACGGCCTCGGCGGGCGTGGCGTGGCCGCCGGTCCACACCTCGTGCGTGCCCTCGGGCCATGCCTCGGGAGTGAACTTCTCGACCAGCGGGTGCTCGGGCGCCAGCACCATGTAGGTGGCGCCGAACAGGGTGTCCTGACGGGTGGTGAAGACCGTGATCGCTTCGCCGTCGATGGGGAAGTCGACACGGGCGCCCTCGGAGCGGCCGATCCAGTTGCGCTGCTGCAGCTTGATGGCCTCGGGCCAGTCCAGCTCCTCCAGGTCCTCCAGCAGCCGGTCGGCGTAGGCGGTGATGCGCATGTTCCACTGGCGCAGCTTGGCCTTGAAGACGGGGAAGTTGCCGCGCTCGGAGCGGCCGTCGGCGGTGACCTCCTCGTTGGCCAGGACGGTGCCCAGGCCGGGGCACCAGTTGACCGGCGCTTCGGAGGCGTACGCCAGGCGGTACTCGCCCAGGACGTCGGCGCGCTCGGCGGCGCTCAGCTGGTTCCACGCGCGCGTGGTGCCCGGGATCGCACGCTCACCGGACTCGAACTGGGCGATCAGCTCGGAGATCGGGCGTGCCTTGCGCGCCTCCTCGTCGTACCAGGAGTTGAAGATCTGCAGGAAGATCCACTGGGTCCACTTGTAGTAGTCCGGGTCGATCGTGGCGAACGACCGGCGCTTGTCGTGTCCCAGGCCCAGCCGGCGCAGCTGGGACTTCATGTTCTCGATGTTGGCCTCGGTGGACACGCGCGGGTGCGTGCCGGTCTGCACGGCGTACTGCTCGGCGGGCAGGCCGAAGGCGTCGAAGCCCAGGGTGTGCAGGACGTTGTGGCCGGTCATCCGCTGGAACCGGGCGAACACGTCCGTGGCGATGTAGCCCAGCGGATGACCGACGTGCAGGCCCGCCCCCGAGGGGTAGGGGAACATGTCCATGATGAACTTCTTGGGCCTGGCCACCCGCTCGGGGTCGCCGGCCAGGTCACCGCTCGGGTTCGGCGCCTCGTACGTGCCCTCGGTGTCCCAGAAGTCCTGCCAGCGTGCCTCGATCTCGGCCGCCATGGCGGCCGTGTAGCGGTGCGGCGCTGCCTCCGCCGACCCGGCGGCGGCAGCGGGGTTCGTCTCGCTCATGATCCTCAAAGCTCCATCGATCGTCTCTGCCGGCGGAAATGAAAAATCCCCTCGCACAGGAGGGGACGCCGCGCCGATTCCGACCATCCGATGCACCCGGTGGTCGGGACTGATCAGCGCGGCTCGCTAAGCAGAAGGCGTACGGCACGCATGGCGACAGGGTACCGCAGCGCCCGAGTGCGCCGCGACGGACCTTCCGGGGGCGCACTCCGGGCGGACCGAACTGAACCCAACACCGGGCGGAGCCGTACTCAGACTCCGACGGCCGGCTTGTGAAGGTCTCGAAAAGCTGAACAAGGTTCAAATGTTACTTCGCGTAACAGCAGCTACTCGGACATCGCAGCCACTCCGTTGCCCTTTGATAACAACGCAATAACTCAAACGCCGTACCGCTCGGTTTGGAGAGACCTAAAGTGCGGCAGCGGGACCGCCTTCCCGAAACTGTTCGGAGTTGCCCCCCATGAACCCTCGACGTAGTAACAGCTCGCTCCCCAAGCCGGGCCGATCGGCCTACGGCATGGCGACGGCTGTGATGCTGCTGCTGATACCCGTCATCGTGCTGGCCGGCGGGAACGCAGTCCGGGACTTCCTCAACTTCGGCGCCGGCGTGCTGTCGCTGGTCGCCCTGTCCTGCTCGGTGATCTGGGGCCTGGTCGCGACCGACCGGCTGTTCCTCAACACACGCCAGCGCATCGTCGCGCAGGCCGTGCACCGCACGACCGCCATCGCGTCGGTCGCCTTCCTGCTGCTGCATGTCACGGTCAAGCTCGCGCTCGACCACACCCAACTGGTCGCCGCGCTGATCCCCTTCAGCCTCGGCGTCACCGGCTCGGCGGGCCTCATCGGCCTCGGCTCCGCGGCCGGCCTGCTGATGATCTTCACGGCCGTCACCGGCGCCCTGCGCGGCGCCTTCGCCTCCCCGGCGCCCGTCGCCGCGCGCTGGCGCGCGATGCACATGCTGGCCTACCCGGCCTGGTGCTGCGCCCTGGTGCACGGGCTCTACGCGGGGCGCCAGGCCAAGCCGATCTTCGTCATCCTGTACAGCCTCTGCCTGATCGGTGTCATGGCCGCCCTGGCGCTGCGCAGCGCCCCCCGCCCCTTCAAGCGCAAGGTCGCCGACCGGATCGTCGCCGTCCTGGGCACCGAGAACCGGTTCGGACGCGAGGGGCTGGAGGAGAGCCGGGCCCGCAACGCCGAGGCCGCCGCCCTCCCGGGCTACGAGGCGCGCTCGGAGGGCCGTGGCAGGGCCGAGGAGGGCCTGATCCCGCCCCAGCCCTCCTCGTCCTTCTACGAGACCCCCGGGGCCCGCACCATGGCCCCGGAGCCCGGCAACGGCTTCGCGGCCGCCTACCGGGCCGTCTCGGCCACCCCGCGCGAGCAGACCCCGATGATGCCCGACGCGACCCAGCGCATGGATCTGCCGATGGACACGCAGCCCACGGAGGCGTTCCCGCGCGTCGACGGCTCAGGCAGCACCTCGGGCAGCTGGCCGATCCCGTCGCCGCCGCCCGTCGGCGAGGCGCCCCCGTCCTCGTACGACCCGCTCAACGACACCGGATACACCATCCCGGCCTATGGCAACCCGGGATACAACGGATACGGCGCGAGTGAGATGTACGACACGGGTGAGACGAACACGCCCTACGGGACGTACAACTCGAACAACACGTACAACAGCGGTCCCGCGACGGAAACGCTGCCCGGCGCGTACGACACGTACGACACGCCGGGGGCGGGCGAACCCTGGAACGCGCCTTCCGGAGGCTTTAAGTGAACGAGGCCCTGCCCGACGTCCCAGAAGTCCGCGTGGTCGGGCTTCCGCAGCTCACGTCGGGCTTCGACCTTGTCGAGAGACTCGACCTGCCCATGCACCTCAAGGTGCACGGCCCGCTGGAGCCGATGGGCGGCGAGCAGCTCGCACAGCTGGCCGAGCAGATCTCCCTGAAGGGGCGGGGTGGCGCCGGCTTCCCCTTCCACAAGAAGCTGCGGTCGGTCGCCGAGTCGGCGATCCGCCGCGGCATCCGGCCGGTGGTCGTCGTCAACGGCAGCGAGGACGAGCCCGCCTGCCGCAAGGACACGGTGCTGATCAACCGTGCCCCGCACCTCATTCTGGACGGCGCCCTGCTGGTCGCCGAGGCCCTGGGCGCCCGCACCCTCGTGGTCGGCGTGACCCGCGCCTCCACGGAGCGGTCGATGGAGCAGGCGCTCGCCGAGCGGGGGCTGAGCAACCGGCGCGGAGCGCCGATACGCGCGCGTGTGCAGCGCAACCCGGTCCGCATGGTCACCGGCGCCGCCGCGTCGCTGATCCGTTCCATCGACGGCGGTCCCGCGATTCCGCCGGGCCGCAAGATCAGCGCCTCGCAGAGCGGCGTCGGCGGCGCGCCGACGCTGCTGTCGAACGCCGAGACGTTCGCCCAGCTCGCGATCGCCGCGCGCATCGGCGCCGAGCGCTACCGCAACACCGGCCTGTACGACGAGCCCGGCACCGTCATGCTCACCGTCTCCGGCGCGGTCAACCGCCCCATGGTGATCGAGGTCCCGACGGGCGTGCCGCTGCGGTACGTGCTCCAGCTGGCCGGCGCCCCACCGGTCCCCCAGGGCGTGCTGACCGGCGGCTACCACGGCAAATGGATCGACGCGGCGACGGTCAACGAGGCGATCGTCTCGCGCAACTCCCTGGACGCCGTCGGCGGCTCCCTCGGCGCCGGCGCGATCCTGCCCATCAGCCAGGAGACCTGCCCGCTGGGCGAGTCCCTGCGGGTGGCCAAGTGGCTGGCGGAGGAGAGCGCCGGCCAGTGCGGCCCCTGCTACCTCGGCCTGCCCGCCGCGGCCCGCGGCATGGAGGACATCCTCAACGGCGGCGGTCCCGCCGCTCTGGAAGCCCTCAAGCAGGTCGCCAAGGCCGTGAAGAAGCGCGGTGCGTGTTCGCACCCGGACGGCTCGGCGATGTTCCTGGAATCGTGCATCAAGGCCTTCACGGACGACCTGGCCGCACACGTCCTCGGCAACGGCTGCGGCAGGCCCGTGGAGGGCGTGCTGCCGCTCTTCGAGGACGGCCGGGCCCCCACCGGCATCCCGGGCGGCGGCCAGGCCGAGCCCGAGGCGGGCGCCAGCCGCCAGAAGATCTTCGTCGACTGGACGCTGTGCCGCGGCCACGGCCTGTGCGCGGACATCCTCCCGGAGGTCTTCGAACTGGGCGCCGACGGCTTCCCCACGGTCGCCCAGGCGTCGGTGCCCCTGTACGCGGAGGCGAAGGCGCTGCGGGCCGTGCGCCGCTGCCCCGCGCTCGCGCTGCGGATCGAGGAGGACACCCGGTCCGGCCCGCCGTCCCGCAACAACCTGCCCGTGCTGTCGCAGGGCCGCGGACGCCGCGCTCTGGGCCGCTGAGCACACGGACGGCGGGTCGCCCGGAAGGGCGGCCCGCCGTCTGCTTCTTCGCTTCTTCGCGCAGATACGCCGAAAGCGGTCCATCCCATCGGATGAACCGCCTTCAAGTTCTGTGGAGCTAAGGAGAATTGAACTCCTGACCTCCTGCATGCCATGCAGGCGCTCTACCAACTGAGCTATAGCCCCTTGCGGTGTTCCGCCCGGTCCTCCCGGCGGCGACGCCAACATTACACGGTCCACCGGGTGGAACACCAAATCGTTTCCGTTCCGCACGGACACTTCCGTTCCGCACGGACACGGGGCTGACGTCGGGCTTCGCGCCCGTGTCCGGTCGGTCCCCGGGTCAGGCCGTGGCGAACGAGTAGAAGCGTTTGAGCGTGCAGTGCTCGTCGAGCAGACGGCCGTAGATCGGCTCGCCCTCCAGCTCCCGATACGTCTCGATCGGGTCGCCTTTTATGATCAGCGCCCGTGCGCACTCCTCGCACCAGTACTGGTAGTCGGGGTTGACCGGTTCCATGTCACGGACGATCGGCGTGCCACTGCCGCACCAGTCGCACTTCCGCCTGTGTGCACCCATCGATCAGCTCCAGCTGTGGCCGCAGGCCGTGCACACGTAGGAAATGCCACCGTTGTCGCCGAGGACCTGGGCGACGTGGGCCGAGCCGCAGGAAGGGCAGTCGAGGAAGGCGGCAGTTTTACGTGCCACCGCCACTGCGAGGAGATCATGGACCTCCCCGCGGATGCTCGCAGGCATCGCTACTCCCTCCCGTCGGGCCGCGCCCCCTTCCGGCCGTTTGATTCTGCCACGGCCGGACCAATACGGTCAGCGACGCCTTCGTACCAGTCCGGACACGGCACCCAGCGTGGCCGTCGCGGCCAGGGCGTACATGCACACGAGGAGCGCGTCCGAAGAGGTATACGCCCCGGGGGCCCCAAGTGACTCAAGCCGGTTCAGGAAGAGTGTGCCGAAGACCGCGACACCGATCAGCTGACCGAGCTGGGTGACCGTCGCGAGCAGTCCGCTGGCGTCCGCCGCGTCTTCTGGCCGCACGGTGGCCAGGGCCCCGGTCAGGGTGGGGCTGAAACCGAGTGCCAGGCCCACGCCGACGCCCGTGAGCGCCCCGTACAGCCACGGGCCGCCATGGCCCCCGCCGTGCAGCGTCCAGCCCACGCCGGCCACGGAGAGCGCGGCGAGCGCGAACCCGCCCGGGACCAGCACCGGTTGCCAGGAGGCCGGCCACGCCCGCCAGGTCAGACCGACCAGCCCGAAGACCACGGCGGTCGGCGCGAAGGTCAGACCGGCCCGCAGGGCGCTGTCACCGAGGCCACCCTGGATGTGCAGGGTGAGCGAGAACAGGAAGCCCGCGTTGACCGCCATCACCGCCAGCAGCCGGACGACCGCCAGAGCGATGCCGGGATGGCGCAGCACCCTCGGCGCGATCAGCGGCGCGCCGCCGCGCCGGGCGAGCCGGGACTCGTAACCGCAGAACACGGCGAAGACCACCGCGGCCGCGCTGAGGCACAGCCAGGACCACAGCGGCCAGCCCTCCTGCTGGCCGAGCACGAGCGGCACGGTCAGCAGGGAGACGGCGCAGCCGAGCAGCGCCAGGCCGGGCAGATCGAGTCGGCGCGAGCGCTCCGGGGCGTGTACCTCGTCGCGCGGCAGAACGCGGCTTCCGACGGCCAGGAGGACCAGGCCGACGGGGACGTTCACGAGGAACACCGGACGCCAGCCCGTGCCGAAGAGGTCGGCGCTGACCAGGACGCCGCCCAGCACCTGCCCGGCGGCGGCACCGGTGGCGAGGACGGCGGAGTAGGCGCCGAGCGCCCTCGCCCGTGCCTCGCCCGTGAAGTGACGCTGGATCAGGCTGAGTACCTGCGGGATCATCACGGCCGAACCGGCGCCCTGCACCAGCCGGAAGGCGATCAACTGCCCCGTGTCCGAGGCCAGTCCGCAGGCCAGCGATGCGGTCGTGAACAGCGCGAGTCCGGCGAGGTGGACCCTGCGGTGGCCGAGCAGGTCGCCGAGGCGCGCGCCGGTGATCAGCAGGACGGCGTACGTGATGGAGTATCCGGCGACCACCAGTTGCAGACCGGCTCCGGTCGCGTGGAGCCCGGAACCGATCGTGGGCACCGCGACGTTCACGATGAAGACGTCGAGCAGGGCCATGAACTGCGCCGTGAGCACCACGGCGAGCAGCCGCCCGGGGCGATTGTCAGTGGCGGGGGTTCTACTGGTCACAGGAGGAGTCGCGGGAGCCGGACCGGGGCCCGCAGCGGTTGTCGTCGTCATGGCTTCGAGCCTGGCGACGACCGGATACGGGTAACGAGAGCCCACCGATGCTGGTACTGACAGCACCTGGCAGCGGCCGGCTCCGGGACCGACGATGGACGACGGGGACGACGGGGGACTTGACGATGACGACGACACAGCGCCGCAGGCCGGAGCTGGCCGCCTTCCTGCGCAGCAGGCGGGCCCGGGTGACCCCCGCCGACGTGGGCATGCCGCCGGGGCTGCGGCGCCGGACACCGGGTCTGCGCCGAGAGGAGGTGGCGCAGCTGTCCGGCGTGGGCGTCACCTGGTACACCTGGCTCGAACAGGGGCGTCCCATCAACGCGTCGCCGCAGGTCCTGGACGCGGTGGCTCGCACCCTGCGCCTGGACCGACCGGAGCGCGAGCACCTGTACCACTTGGCGGAGGTGCCCTACGACCACGGCCCGGAGGGGCTGGCGCGGCGGGTCGGCCCGGAGATCCAGACCATCATCGACGCCCTCGACCCGTATCCGGCGGCCGTCTACAACTCGCGCTACGACGTCCTCGCCACCAACCCCGCCTACAGCGACCTGTATCAGCTGCCGGCGATACGGGACCTCGGCGTGCCCAACGTGCTGTGGACGCTGTTCGCGGTGTCCGAGGAGGCCTGCCCGGTGCGGCACCGGGACCGCGAGCTGCCGTTGATGGTGGCCACCCTGCGTTCCGCGTACGGCAGACACGCGGGCGAGCCGGCCTGGGAGGACTTCATACGCAGGCTGTCGGCGGCCAGCGAGTACTTCGCCGCGCTGTGGGCGAGCGGCGAGGTGGTCCCACCGGGATCGCGGGTGAAGGCGTTCCGCCATGAAGCGGTGGGCGAACTACGGATGACCTCGGTGTCGCTGTCGATCAACGGAATGCCGGAGTGCCGGATCGTGACGTACACGCCGGAGGACGCGGACACGCGGAAGAAGGTGGCTCTGCTCCGGGAGCGGAGGCAGCGGCTGTGGCCGCCGTCCGACATGGCGCCGGTCGATGTGATGTGAGACACACGGAAACGAAGAATCCCGCCCCTGCGGGACGGGATCTTCTGTCGATCTTTGACAACTCAAGAGTGTCGATCTGTGGAGCTAAGGAGAATTGAACTCCTGACCTCCTGCATGCCATGCAGGCGCTCTACCAACTGAGCTATAGCCCCTTGCGTTCTTCCCGCTCGGCGGGGCGAACAAGAAGAACTTTAGCCTGCGACCTGCCGGAAAGTGAAATCCGAGTCCCCGGACCTGGTGAGGAGGTGTCAGTCGTCGTCGCCGAGGACCGGTTCCGGCAGGGTGCCCGCGTTGTGCTCCAGGAGGCGCCAGCCGCGCGCGCCTTCACCGAGGACGGACCAGGAGCAGTTGGAGAGACCGCCGAGGCTCTCCCAGTGGCGGGACTCCAGACCGAGCAGACGGCCGATGGTGGTACGGATCGTGCCGCCGTGGCTGACCACCACGAGGGTGCCGTCCTGGGGCAGCTTCTCGGCATGGCTCAGCACCACGGGGGCGGCACGGTCGGCGACCTCGGTCTCCAGTTCGCCGCCGCCGCGGCGGACGGGCTCACCGCGCTTCCAGGCGGCGTACTCGTCGCCGTACCGGGCGATGATCTCGTCGTGGGTCAGGCCCTGCCAGACACCCGCGTACGTCTCGCGCAGGGCCTCGTCGTGGGTGACCTCCAGGCCCGTGAGCCCGGCCAGCTCGGCGGCCGTGGCGGCGGCGCGCTTGAGGTCGGAGGCGACGATGGCGTGGGGCTTCAGGGAGGCGAGCAGACGGGCGGAGCGGCGGGCCTGGCCGATACCGGTCTCGGTGAGCTCGACGTCCGTGGAGCCCTGGAAGCGGCGCTCCACGTTCCACGCCGTCTGGCCGTGGCGCCACAGGATGAGGCGCCGCCCCCGGTCCATCTGGCCGGCGTCGGGGCCCGGGGCCGTCACCGCAGCTCCCCGCCGAGATCGGCGTTCAGCTCGGCGGCGTCCTCGGCGGCCTGCAGCCGGGCGTGCTCCTCGGCCTTGCCCCGGGTGGCCTTGGCGTCGGCCGGCAGCTCCAGCTCGGGGCAGTCCTTCCACAGCCGCTCCAGGGCGTAGAAGACGCGCTCCTCGCTGTGCTGGACGTGCACCACGATGTCGACGTAGTCCAGGAGCACCCAGCGGGCCTCGCGGTCACCCTCGCGGCGCACCGGCTTGGCGCCGAGCTCCTTGTTCAGCCGCTCCTCGATCTCGTCGACGATCGACTTGACCTGGCGGTCGTTGGGCGCGGAGGCCAGCAGGAAGGCGTCCGTGATCGACAGCACGTCGCTGACGTCGTAGGCGATGATGTCGTGCGCGAGCTTGTCGGCGGCCGCCTGCGCGGCGGTGTTGATGAGCTCCAGAGAGCGGTCCGTGGCGGTCACTACAAGGCTTTCCGTCGGCGGTCAGTGATACCTCAAGGGTCTCACGGACCGCCGACGGCACCCCAGGCGATTGATGGATCACGTCCCCGCGCCCCGGGATGTGACCCGAGTCACGGGGACGTCCTGTAGTTCTGGCCGAGGACGACCGACACGTTGGCGTTCGAGGTGACTTTGCCCTTCGTCACCGAGCTGGTCGGCAGTCCCAGGGTCTTCGCGACCTCGACCGCGTTCTGCTTGTCGCCGTCGTTGGCGTAGGTGATCTCGGACGCGGTCTGGGCGGTGCCGCTGCCGGCGTCGATGAAGGTGTAGCCGCCGTTGACCAGGGCGACACGGGCCTGCTCGGTGGCGCCCTTGGAGCCGGTGTCGTTCCTGATGCCGACGCGGACCGCGTCACCGGCCTGGGGGCTCTTGACGGTGCCGCCGAGCAGGTTCTTGACCACGGTGTCGGTGGCCTGCCGCCCGATGGTCCCGTCGGACTGGACCGGCAGCAGCTCGGTCCTGTAGGCGCTCTGCTTGGCGTGGTCGGCGAGCTTGGCGAGGAAGGAGCCGAGGTCCTTGTCGGTCAGGGAGGGGTCGAGGATCTGTGCGAGCGTCTGCACGGTGGTCGTCGCGGCCTGGGCATCCGAGGACATCTTGCGCAGCACACCCTGCATGACCTGGCCGAACCGCTCCAGCTGGGCGTCCTGCGACTCGCCGGAGGCACGGTAGGTGGCGTATGCGACGGCCATCTTGCCGCTGAGGGTCTGGCTCTGCCCCTTGTGCACGAGGGGGGCGCCGCCCTTCTTCGTGGCGTCGGGGTCGGGGACGTCGGTGTCGGTGGTGACCTCGATGTTGCCGACGAGTTCGACGAGGTTGTTGAGGTAGGGGGTGTCGAGGCGCCAGGTGCCCTCGATCTTGGTGCCCAGCACGGAGTCGATGGCACCGGTGGTGCCGGAGGAGCCGTCGACGGCGACCGACTTGGCGAGGGTGGTCGCGGTGCCGTCGTCGGCGGTCAGGGCAAGGGAGTTGGGCAGCAGGACGGTGGCGCCCTGCTTGGTGGTGGTGTTGTCGACGAGCAGCGCGGTGGAGGTGCCCCCGCCCTTGGTGTTGTGCAGGTGGACGACGATCACGTCGCGGTTCTGGGCGGTGGCGGCGGTCGTCGTCGTGGCGGACCTGCCGCCGGAGGAGGTGCCGGGCAGCTTGCCCGCGTACCAGAGGTAGCCGACGCCGCCGACGGCCACCAGGGCGAGCACCGCGGCAAGGGCGATGATCCGACTGCGCGCGCGGCGCTTGGCCTCCTCGCGGCGCTCCGTGCGGTTCTCGGTGAACTTCAGCCAGTCGATGACGTCTTCGGAGTCACCGTCGGGCTCCTCGACGAAGGCGAACTGCTCGGTGCCGTGGTCGCGGTCGCCGTGCGGCTCCCCCTCGCCCGGGGTCTCCGGCGGTCCGGCCGGGTCGGCACCGGTGAAGCCGGCCGCGCCGCCCCCGCGCGCCGGACCCCTGTCGGCCGGGGCCGCCTGCTGCGGGATGTGAGGGGTCTGTTCGGCAACGCGCGGCTGCTGCCGGCTCGTTGCGGTCTGGCCGTAGGGGTCGTAGCCACCGGCGGTGGTGGTTCCGTAGGTGGCATAGGGGTCGTACGAGGCGACGGGCGGCTGCCGGCCGGTGTCGTGGGAGGACACAGGTTGCTGCTGGCCTGTGTCATAGGGCGAGATGGGCTGCTGTGGGCCGGTCGCGTACGGGTCGTAGCCGTAGCTCTGGGGCTGCTGATGCTGCTGTGTGCCGTACGGGTCGTAGCCCTGCGATCCCCGCTGGGGAGGCACCTGCCGGTACATAGGCTGCCCGAACTCGTCGTAGCCGACGAGCTCGTACGGGTCGCCGCCCCCGTATCCGTCGTATCGGTCGTTCACCGGTGCCCCTCTCGGCTCACTCGCCGCGGTACAGCTGCCGCTTGTCGATGTAGCGCACCACACCGTCCGGCACCAGATACCAGACGGGTTCGCCCTTGGCGACTCTCGCACGGCAGTCTGTGGACGAGATGGCCAGCGCGGGAACCTCGACCAGCGAGACGCCGCCCTCGGGGAGGCCCGGATCGGCCAGGGTGTGACCGGGGCGGGTGACGCCGATGAAGTGCGCCAGGGAGAACAACTCGTCCGTGTAACGCCAGGTGAGGATCTGGCCGAGCGCGTCGGCGCCCGTGATGAAGAAGAGGTCGGTGTCGGGGTTGAGGGCCTTCAGGTCGCGCAGGGTGTCCGTGGTGTAGGTGGGGCCACCGCGGTCGATGTCGATACGGCTGACCGAGAACTGGGGGTTCTCGGCAGTCGCGATGACCGTCATCAGATAGCGGTCCTCGGCGGGGGTGACCTTGCGGTCGGTCTTCTGCCACGGCTGACCGGTGGGCACGAACACCACCTCGTCGAGGTGGAACTGCGCGGCGACCTCGCTGGCCGCGACGAGGTGCCCGTGGTGAATCGGGTCAAACGTCCCGCCCATGACGCCGAGGCGGCGTTTGCCCGGGTTCAACGGCCCGTTTCCGGGGCCGGAGCCCGTGCCCCGCGCCAGATCGGTGGGCATGTGCTGCTCTCCCATGCGTGCGACCCTACCGGCCCGGTCGGCGGGCTCCGGCCGTAAGGCCCCCGAGGGCGGCGGGCACCGGGCCCGGTGCCCGACTCAGCGGTCGCGGTTGAAGCGGGTGGTGATCCACAGCAGCAGGAGAAGGATGACGAGGGCGCCTCCGCCCGTCATGAAGGGGCTGATGCTCGCGTGACTCTCGCCCTCGGCGAGGGTGGCCAACTGGGCAGCGGTGCTGTGGAAGCTCATCTTCGGCAGTACCTATCCGGTGTGGGCGGGACAAAGACGTCGGCTCATCGTATGCGGGCGCCTCGGCGCCGATCACGCCGACTCCGCCGTTGGGGAGGAGGGTTGCCCGCCCGCCGGGGCGGCAGGCGGGCTGTGCGGGTCGCGAAGCGGGGTCAGCGGTCCTTGCGCCTGTAGCCCCGCAGCAGGAACCACCCGGTCAGGACGCAGCCGACGACCATGACGATCAGCACGACGCGAAGCAGGTTGCCCGAGCCCTGCCGGCCGGCGGCCAGCGCGGCATCGGTGAGCCATGCGGCGGAAACGTGGTCCATGGGATCGCTCCTTACGGTGTGCTGCCCCGCCACGGTATCTCCGCCTAGGCTGGACCTCGCTTCGGGGGCACATCGGGCCGTCGCCCGCGCAGTCACCCATCGAGTGATCGCCCGATGATCAATCGCACAGTGAGCCATCAAGTCATCCGATACATGACCGAGTCATCCGATACATGGGGGAACGCATGTCCGACGACGACCGTGCGCAGAACGGGCACGAGAACGGGCACAAGAGCGTGCCGAGCAGGCAGCGCAGGCGATTTCCGGGAATCTCCTCGCGCGCGTACGAACACCCGGCGGACCGTTCGGCCCTGGTGGCCCTGCGCAAGCTGAGCGGCTTCGACACCGTCTTCAAGGCGCTCAGCGGCCTGCTGCCCGAGCGCAGTCTGCGGCTGCTGTTCCTCTCCGACTCGGTACGGGTCTCGGACGCGCAGTTCGCCCACCTCAACGACATGCTGCGGGATGCCTGCGACATCCTGGACCTGGAGAAGGTCCCACCGATGTACGTCACCCAGGATCCGCAGCCGAACGCGATGTGCATCGGCCTCGACGAGCCGATCATCGTCGTGACGACCGGCCTGGTGGAGCTCCTGGACGAGGAGGAGATGCGGGCGGTCGTCGGTCATGAGGTCGGGCACGCGCTGTCCGGCCACTCCGTCTACCGGACCATCCTGCTGTTCCTGACCAGCCTGGCGCTCCGGGTCGCCTGGATCCCGCTGGGCAACCTCGCGATCATGGCGATCGTGACCGCGCTGCGGGAGTGGTTCCGCAAGTCGGAGCTGTCGGCCGACCGGGCCGGGCTGCTGGTCGGGCAGGACCTGCAGGCCTCGATGCGCGGGCTGATGAAGATAGCGGGCGGGAACCACCTGCACGAGATGAACGTGGACGCGTTCCTGGAGCAGGCCGAGGAGTACGAGGCCGGGGGCGACCTGCGCGACTCCGTGCTCAAGATCCTCAACGTGCTGCCGCGGTCGCACCCCTTCGCGACGGTCCGCGCGGCCGAGCTGAAGCAGTGGGCCGCCTCCCGCGACTACCAGCGGATCATGGACGGGCACTACCCGCGGCGCAGCGAGGACAAGGACACCTCGGTGTCGGACTCCTTCCGGCAGTCCGCGGCCGGCTATGCGAACGATGTGAGGCAGTCCAAGGATCCGTTGATGAAGCTGGTCACGGATATCGCGGGCGGCGCGGGCGACTTCGGCGGCCGGGTGCGGCGCGGCTTCGCCGGCTTCGCGGGCAACCCCCCGAAGGACGCGCCGCCGGAGCCGGACGACAGCCACCCGGAGGACAAGAGGCCCAAGGACGACAGCTGACGACGGCGCCCAGGACCGCCGACCGAACGGCCGGCCCCGGTCGCTCACCCACCGCGTACCACCGGACGGCAGCCGTTCGACGGGAAGGGTCCGTGGGGCCCCCGGGGCTCAGCCGGTCCGTCGGCTCACGCCCCCGGTTGCGCGCTCGTCGAAAGGGTGCCGCACACGGCCGTGGCGCTGCCCGTCGCGTACGGGTCGGTGCCCGCCGGGCCGCCTGCCTTGGCCGTCTGGCCCGCGAGCAGCGGACGGAGGGCGTTGGCGGTGTCCTCGGCGCAGGCGAGCGGGCCGGCCTGGAGGTAGGAGGTGACCAGCTTGGCCTGGCGCATCCGCAGGTCGTCGCGGTCGAAGCGGAAGGTCAGCTCGCGCCGCACGGTGAACAGCGAGGCCTGCGCCTTGGCGTCGGAGCCGGTCGACTTCAGCGCGTACACCAGGGTGTGGTCGGCAGTGACCTCCAAGGTATCGGAGTTGGCCTCCGCCGCCTGCAGCGTGCCCTGCACGCGGATCCTGCTGTCGGCCAGCCGGGCGCGGGAGGGGTCGAAGCGGACCAGCCAGCCGGTGGCCGCGTGCCACCCGTCAGAGGCCGGGTGGTCGAAGCTCTGGTCGAACTGGTCGAGCTGCTGCGGATCGAGCAGGATGCGAACCGACCGCACGGCGCCGCCGGTGAGGACGGCCGGGTCGAGCGAGGACTCGACGACGTAGTCCTTCGCGGTGGTCAGGGCGGCGACGACCTGGCTGTCGGAGAAGTGCGCGGTGCGCCGGGTGGCGGGAAGCGTGATGCCCTCGGCGCCGACGCGGAACTGCGCGGCGGGACTGTGCGCGTACAGCGTCTCCGGGTCGGTGGTGCCCGGTACGGCGGACTGGGGGGCGAGGGGTATCACCGTCATCCGCAGCGGCTCGACGGTCTGCGCCTTGGGCGCCTGGTACGGATGGCGGACGCCCATGTAGATCGCGGTGCCGAAGGCGACCGCTATCAGGAGCACCAGAATCAGGGCCTGCCGGGGCAGTCCGCGGTGCAGCGCCGGGCGGCGACGTACGGCCGGGGCGTGGTCGGCCATCCGCTCCCGCGCGGAGTACTCCTGGAGGCGGGCAGCCCTGACGAACGACTCGTCGAAGACGACGGATCGGTACTCGTCCTCGCCACCGCCGGGAGCGCCCTCCGGTGTCCCCTCAGGTGGGTCTCCAGGCCCGCCCATACTTTCAGAGTAGGTCTCCCGACGGTCAGGTAAACGCCCTGGTACACGTCAAGTTCTGACAGGTTCTCACCAAGTCGTCGAACGGTGTCGAACACCGTTGGGCGAGCTCCGGAATCACTCGCGCCCGCCCCCCTCAGGGCGTGCGCGGTACCGCCGAGAACGCCGGAGGCGAGTGCTGCGCGGAGGCCGGCGGAGCCGTGCCGACGCTTGTCTGCTGGCCCTGCTCCAGACCGGTCGTGGCGGGCGGCGGGACCTGCTCCTGGCGGCCCGAGGACGCGCCCCGGTAGACCGCCGTGAAGGCCAGCGCCACCATGCCTATGCCCATCACGAGGGCGAGCATCCAGGCGACGGGCCGGTGCCAGCGTGCGCCCTTGCCGTATCCCCTGCCATACGTGCCCGGGGCGCCGTAGCGGCCGTCCAGGACCTCGGGGTCGTCGTCGAAGTCGTCCAGTTCCCGGCCGCGGCCGAATTCGCCGCTCTCGTCGGGCCCGAATCCGTCCTCGTAGCGCTCGTCGTCGCCAAGTGCGCCCATGGCGCGCGCCCGGCGCGCCTCGGCGTCCTGGGCCTCCGCGCGTGCCTGCGCGGCGGCGAGGAGTCTCTCGACAGCCGTCGGCTCGTGGACCACGGCGGCCCGTATGAAGGCCTCGTCGAAGACCACGGAGGCGAACTCTTCGTCCATACCTCCGCGGTCGCGGTCGTCGTCGGGCTCCCGGCCGTCCTGGAACGGCGTGCCCCCCACGTCCTCCGGCACGGATCCAGAGTAGACCTGGGGGGTCAATTTGGGCAGACGGTAAGGAAATCCATCCGCCTGGCGAGACGGCTCACAGGTGGTTGCCAGGGACAACCGACGGTCGGCGCGCTGAGCATGCGCTCAGCGCCGTACGTGCCCGTCGCCGGTCACGATGTACTTCGTGCTGGTCAGCTCCGGCAGGCCCATCGGCCCCCGGGCGTGCAGCTTCTGCGTGGAGATGCCGATCTCCGCGCCGAAGCCGAACTGGCCCCCGTCCGTGAAGCGCGTCGAGGCGTTCACGGCGACCGTGGTCGAATCGACCAACCGGGTGAAACGGCGGGCGGCCTGCTGCGAGGTGGTGACGATCGCCTCGGTGTGACCGGAGCTCCACAGCCGGATGTGCTGCACGGCCTTGTCCAGGGAATCCACGACCGCGGCCGCGATGTCGTACGAGAGGTACTCGGTGTCCCAGTCCTCCGGCGTGGCCTCCACCACCGTCGCCCGGGAGTCCTTGGCGTACGCCATCACGCGTTCGTCGGCGTGCACGGTCACCCCGGCCTCCGCGAGGGCGTCCAGGGCCCGCGGCAGGAACTCGGCGGCGATGTCCTGGTGGACGAGGAGCGTCTCGGCCGCGTTGCACACGCTCACCCGCTGCGCCTTGGAGTTGATCAGGATCTCGATCGCCATGTCGATGTCGGCCTGCGCGTCGACGTAGACGTGGCAGTTGCCGGTGCCGGTCTCGATCACCGGGACCGTGGACTCCTCGACGACCGTGCGGATCAGCGAGGCGCCGCCGCGCGGGATGAGGACGTCGACCAGGCCCCGGGCGCGCATCAGCTCGCGCACCGACTCACGGCTCTCCCCGGGCACGAGCTGGACGGCGTCGGCCGGCAACCCCGCGCCGCCCACGGCGTCGCGCAGGACCCTTACGAGCGCGGTGTTCGACTCGTACGCGGAGGACGAGCCGCGCAGCAGCACGGCGTTCCCGGACTTCAGGCACAGGGCGGCGGCGTCGACGGTCACGTTCGGCCGGGCCTCGTAGATGATCCCGACGACGCCGAGCGGGACGCGCACCTGGCGCAGGTCGATGCCGTTGGGCAGGGTGGAGCCGCGGACGACCTCACCCACCGGGTCGGGCAGGGCGGCCACGTCCCGTACGTCGGAGGCGATGGCCCGGATCCGCTCAGGGGTGAGCGTGAGCCGGTCGACGATCGCCTCGCTGGTGCCGGCCTCGCGGGCCTTGGCGATGTCCCTGGCGTTGGCCTCGACGATTTCGCTCGTTCGGACCTCCAGCGCATCCGCGACGGCGAGCAGCGCGTCGTCCTTCTCGGCCCGCGGCAGCGGCGCGAGGTCGGCGGCGGCACCCTGGGCACGGTAGGCGGCCTGGGCGACCGGGGACATGGAGTCGTACGGCGAGAGCGTGGTCATGAGGGAAGGGTAGTGCGCCGGAGCGACCGGTCACCGGACATCCCGAACCGCGAGACGAGCCCCGACGGGCCCACGAGGACCGTCGAGAGGGGAACGTCGAGAGAGGCCGGGAGGACCGTGGACAGAGGCCGGGAGGACTCGAAAGGGAGGACCGTCAAAAGGGATGCACGCCCACCGGCGTCGCCGGCGGCGGCCCGCACCCCTCGGCCACCCGCTGGTGGTAGGTGTCGCGGTCGATGACCTCCAGGCCGACGATCTCCCAGGGCGGCAGGCCCGCGCTCTGGCGGTGCTCGCCCCACAGGCGCAGCGCGACCGCGGCGGCGTCGTGCAGATCGCGGGCCTCCTCCCAGTAGCGGATCTCCGCGTGGTCGCAGGCGTAGCGGCTGGTCAGCAGGAAGGGGTGGTCGTGGGCGAGCTGCTCCAGGGCGCGCCGTACCTCCGTCAGCGGCGCCTCGTCGCCGGAGACGCTGAGGGTGACGTGCCACAGGCGAGGGAGGTCGCCGGGCTCCTCACGCGTCTGACCGGCCGTGACGCTGGTCAGCGCGCGCTCCTCGCCGGCCGCTCGGGGGGCACCGCCGCCACGGGAGGCACCGGAGGCGCCACGACCGCGGAACGCCGCCACCCCAGGGCGCACTCGTCTCACGACGGCCTCCTTACCCAGTGCTCGTACGGGATGTGTCCCCGAGACAAAGAATGAGTCCCCGAGACAAAGTGGAGCAGGCCGCACGGCTCCATGGGGGCGGTTTTGCGGAACCTCCCTCACCGGATACCCGCGTGGGACGGGCCTATCCGCCCGTTACGGGTGCAGGACCACCAGGTCGTCCCGGTGGACGACCTCGCGTTCGTAGCCCGGGCCCAGTTCGCGCGCCAGTTCCCTCGTCGACCGGCCGATCAGCCGGGGGATCTCCTTGGCGTCGAAGTTGACGAGCCCCCGCGCCACCGCCCGTCCCGCGCTGTCACGCAGTTCGACCGGGTCGCCCGCGGTGAAGTCGCCTTCGACGGCCGAGATGCCCGCGGGCAGAAGCGATGTACGGCGTTCGACGACCGCGCGCACGGCCCCGTCGTCGAGCGTGAGCGCGCCCTGCGGGGCGGAGGCGTGCTGCAGCCAGAGCAGCCGGTCCGCGGAGCGCTTGCCGGTGGGGTGGAAGTAGGTGCCGGTGTCCCGGCCGGCGAGGGCGTCGGCGGCGTGGACGGCGGAGGTGAGCACCACGGGGATGCCGGCCGCCGCCGCGATCCGGGCGGCCTCGACCTTGGTGACCATGCCGCCCGTGCCGACGCCGGCCTTGCCCGCGTTGCCGATCTCCACGTGCGCGAGGTCCCCCGGCCCCCGTACCTCCGCTATCCGCGAGGTGCCGGGCCTGCTGGGATCGCCGTCGTACACGCCGTCCACGTCCGACAGCAGGACCAGCAGGTCGGCGTGGACGAGGTGGGCGACGAGCGCGGCGAGGCGGTCGTTGTCGCCGAAACGGATCTCGTCCGTGGCAACGGTGTCGTTCTCGTTGACGACGGGCAGCGCGCCCATCGCGAGGAGCTTGTCGAGGGTGCGGGAGGCATTGCGGTGGTGGGCGCGGCGGCTGGTGTCGTCGGAGGTGAGCAGCACCTGGCCGACGCGGATGCCGTGGCGGGCGCAGGACGCGGTGTAGCGGGCCACCAGGAGGCCTTGGCCGACGCTGGCCGCGGCCTGCTGCCGGGCCAGGTCACGGGGGCGGCGACGCAGTCCGAGGGGGGCGAGGCCGGCGGCGATGGCGCCGGAGGAGACGAGGACGATCTCCTTCTCGCCTCCGCTGCGATGCTTGGCGAGCACGTCCACGAGGGCGTCGACACGGTCCGCGTCGAGCCCGCCCGCGGCGGTGGTCAGCGAGGAGGAGCCCACCTTGACGACGATCCGGTGGGCCTGTGCCACGGCCTGCCTTGCCCCTGCCACCTGCGTGTTCCCCTCGCGCGTAGATCCGGCTCCCGCCCGGCAATCTACGCGAAGGGACACGGGTGCCGCGCGCCGGTCCAGTACGCGGACGGGTGCCGGGAACCCTCCGCTGCCCCCGGGCACGCCCGTCGGCCGCACGAGGAATCCGTCAGGCCGCGCGCCGCACCTTCAGCACGCGCCGGCCACCTCGCGCAGCCGCCGGAAGTGGACCGTCGTCAGCGGCTTGAAGGCGTCGACCGTGACCGTCTCGCAGGTCGTCGGCACGAACCAGGCAGGAGGCGAGGGCGACGCGCAGACGGCCGCCGGATGGTCGCCGGAGCCGGCACCGAGACTGAACACGCCGTCCGGAAGCGGTACCCGTACACGTGGTCCGGCCGCAGCCCACGGACGTCGACGTGGACGCTGTGCCCGAGCCCGGGCAGCGCCTGGGCGATGCCGCGCCGCACGGTCCCGCGGAACCGCTCGTCCTGCGCGAGTTCGCATTCCACCGGCACCGCGCGGTCCGGCATGCCGCCGCCGTGCAGAGGGTCGGGGGCGAACCGGGTCCACAGCACGATGCCGTCGGGCAAGGGGTCCCCGGAGCCGGCACC
>NZ_BBZJ01000013.1:426909-436248 GCF_001417775.1 Streptomyces sp. TP-A0356
GGGGATTCGGCGGCCCGGGCGACCTGCGGCAGCCACAGCCGGGCGGCGGCCGCGGCACCGAGCACGGCGGCCCCGGTGGTGAGGAAGCGGCGCCGATCGCGGTCGGTTGCCTGTTCCCTCACCGAACTCCCTTGCGGGGCACGCCTCCTGGACACGGGGACGCTCACGAGGGCTGGGGGCTGTGCGGATGCGCGACGCGGGCAGGCGTTGGGGGCGCGGGTCAGCCACCCTCAGCCCGTCCGGCGATCGAGGACGAGGCCGTCAGGCCGATACGGGGGTCCCGGGCGAAGCCCCCGGGGGCGGGCACCCCACCCCCGGGTACCGAACAGCCCCGGAACCCCCCACCCGGCACCGATCAGAACGGCTCGAAGTCGTCGAACTCCCGCTGCGCCTCGTCCCGCTCCGCCTGCCGGTCCCGGCGCCGCTGCGCAGCCGGACGTACCCCCTCGAGCCGGTGGTCCTCGCCTCGCCGGCCGAGCATCTCCGCGCCCGCCATCACCGACGGCTCCCAGTCGAAGACGACCGCGTTCTCCTCGGGTCCGATGGCTACGCCGTCCCCGGACCGGGCACCCGCCTTCATCAGCTCCTCCTCGACACCGAGGCGGTTGAGCCGGTCGGCGAGGTAGCCGACGGCCTCGTCGTTGTTGAAGTCGGTCTGGCGCACCCATCGCTCCGGCTTCTCGCCGCGCACGCGGAAGAGGCCGTCGTCCTCTCGCGTCACCGTGAAGCCCGCGTCGTCGACGGCCTTGGGCCGGATGACGATCCGGGTCGCCTCCTCCTTCGGCTTGGCGGCCCGCGCCTTCGCGACCATGTCGGCGAGGGCGTACGACAGGTCCTTCAGCCCGAGGTGGGCCACGGCGGACACCTCGAAGACGCGGTACCCGCGCGCCTCCAGGTCCGGCCGCACCATCTCGGCCAGGTCCTTGCCGTCCGGCACGTCGACCTTGTTGAGGACGACGATCCGCGGACGGTCGCCCAGGCCGCCGTACTCCTTCAGCTCCTCCTCGATGACGTCGAGGTCGGAGACGGGGTCGCGGTCGGACTCCAGCGCGGCCGTGTCCAGCACGTGCACGAGCACGCTGCACCGCTCGACGTGCCGCAGGAACTCCAGGCCGAGACCCTTGCCCTGGCTGGCGCCCGGGATGAGCCCCGGGACGTCGGCGATGGTGTACACGGTCGTGCCGGCGGTGACCACGCCCAGGTTCGGGACGAGGGTGGTGAAGGGATAGTCGGCGATCTTCGGCTTGGCGGCGGACAGCACGGAGATCAGCGACGACTTGCCCGCGCTCGGATAGCCCACGAGGGCCACGTCCGCGACCGTCTTCAGCTCCAGCACGATGTCCTGAAGGTCACCGGGCTCGCCGAGCAGCGCGAAGCCGGGCGCCTTGCGGCGGGCGGAGGCCAGCGCCGCGTTGCCGAGGCCGCCGCGGCCGCCCTGGGCGGCGATGTACGACGTGCCGTGCCCGATCAGGTCGGCGAGCACATTGCCCGCCTTGTCGAGCACGACGGTGCCGTCCGGCACCGGCAGGACCAGATCCTGGCCGTCCTTGCCGGAGCGGAAGCCGCCCTCGCCGGGCTTGCCGTTGGTGGCCTTGCGGTGCGGGGAGTGGTGGTAGTCGAGAAGCGTGGTGACCGACTGGTCGACGGTGAGGATCACATCGCCGCCCCGGCCGCCGTTGCCGCCGTCGGGGCCGCCGAGCGGCTTGAACTTCTCACGGTGTACGGAGGCGCAGCCGTGGCCTCCGTTACCCGCGGCGACGTGCAGTTCGACGCGGTCCACGAAGGTGGTCATGGTGCAGTGCCTCCAGAAACGTATGGGATATGTACCGACTAACAAGCGAAAGGCGGACCCGCCTTCCCGACCGGGAAGTGAGGTCCGCCTCGCGAAGATTCGCGATTGCTCGCGAAGGCCCGTGCAGAAGGCCCGTGAAGACGTCCGGTCAGGCGACCGGGACGACGTTCACGACCTTGCGGCCACGGTGGGTGCCGAACTCCACCGCACCGGGCTGCAGCGCGAACAGCGTGTCGTCGCCGCCGCGGCCGACACCCGCGCCGGGGTGGAAGTGGGTGCCGCGCTGGCGGACCAGGATCTCACCCGCGCTCACGACCTGACCGCCGAAGCGCTTCACGCCGAGCCGCTGGGCGTTCGAGTCGCGACCGTTCCGGGTGGACGATGCGCCCTTCTTGTGTGCCATCTCTTCTCAGTCCCTTACTTCGCAGCCGTGGGGATCGCGGTGACCTTGATCGCCGTGTACTGCTGGCGGTGGCCCTGGCGACGGCGGTAACCGGTCTTGTTCTTGTAGCGCAGAATGTCGATCTTCTGGCCCTTGTGGTGGTCCACGACCTCGGCCTGGACCTTGATCCCGGCCAGCACCCACGGGTCGCTGGTCACGGAGTCGCCGTCGACCACGAGCAGGGTCGAGAGCTCGACCGTGTCGCCAACCTTGGCAGTGGAAATCTTGTCAACCTCAACGATGTCGCCGACAGCAACCTTGTGCTGGCGACCACCGCTGCGCACGATGGCGTACACGCGGATCTCACTCTCTCGCTCGGGAACGGCACCCCCGCAGTCCAGCCGCCCGGCACAACGAACGGCCTCTCCCGAGGCGCCCGGCGCCCAGGAGGAAGAGGTTTACGGGGATGTGGCGCATCAACGGACACGCCGACGGTCAAGATTACGGGTCCGGGTCGGAAGGGTCAAACCGGGCCCTCGTCGGCCGCCGCACGCGCGTACGGTACGCGACCCGTGGCGCCGGCCCGGCCGAACGGCGGCCGGGCGCGGGAACGTCCGCGGCCCGCCCGGAGGGAACCGGGCGGGCCGCGGACGTGCGGGTACCGCGGTGTCGGAGGGGTCAGCCCTCCGTGGACACCGAGACCGTCGGCTGGGACTGCTGCCCGGCCGCCGCCGTCTTCTTCGACGCCGCCTTCTTGGCGGTCGTCTTCTTGGCGGCCGTCTTCTTCGCGGCCGTCTTCTTCGCGGCCGTCTTCTTGGCCGCCGTCTTCTTGGCCGCCGTCTTCTTGGTGGCGGCCTTCTTCGCCGTCGCCTTCTTGGCGGTCTTGCGCGCCGCCTTCTTGGCGGGCGCCGACGCCTCCGCCTCGGCCTCCGCCGGTGCCTCGGCCGCCACAGCCGGTGCCTCGGCCCCCGCCGCCTCCGCCGCGGACGGGACGACCACGACGGCCGTGTCCTCGGACGAGGTGGGCGCGGTGGCCTTGCGCACGGCTCGGCGGCGCGGACGGGCCGGGGCGGCACTCTCGACGGGCGCCTCGGCCGGCTCGGCGGCCGGCTCGGCCACGGGCTCGGCCGGAGCCTCGGCCCGCGAAGCGGCGGCCTGCGGCGCGGACTCGGCGACCGTCACCGAGGCCTGTGCGGGCGAACCGGCCGGCGCCGACGCCTTACGGGTCGCCCGGCGGCGCGCACGGCCCTTGGGCGCGGCCTCCTCCTCGACCGGCGCGGGCGCCTCGACGACCGGGTCCTCGGCCGCCACCGGCTCCGCCTCCGCGGCCTGACGCGACTTGGGTGCGCGCTCGTTCGTACGGGACCTGGGCGCGCGCTCCTCGGACCGCGGCGCACCGGCCGGAGCCGACGCCCGTCGGGTCACCCGGCGCCGGGTACGGCCCCGGGCAGCCGCGGCCTCTGCCTCCGCGATGCTGCCGTACAGCTCCTCGTCGGGTGCGAAGGCGGGCTCGGGCAGCGCGGCGGGGGCCGCGGCCTCGACGGCCACCTCGGCCTCGGTCTCCACGGCGGCCGGCGCCTCGACGGCTTCCGCGACCTCGGCGGCCACCACCTCGTGCTCGTGCTCGGCACCGCCCCGGCCGCGCTTCTTGCGCTTGCCGCCGCCGGTGGTGGTGGCAGCCACCTGGTCCATGTGCACGACCACGCCACGGCCGTTGCAGTGGACGCAGGTCTCGGAGAACGACTCCAGCAGGCCCTGTCCGACACGCTTGCGCGTCATCTGGACGAGGCCCAGCGAGGTCACCTCGGCGACCTGGTGCTTCGTACGGTCCCGGCCCAGGCACTCCAGCAGACGCCGCAGCACCAGGTCCCGGTTGGACTCCAGCACCATGTCGATGAAGTCGATGACGATGATGCCGCCGAGGTCACGCAGCCGCAGCTGACGCACGATCTCCTCGGCCGCCTCCAGGTTGTTCCTGGTGACGGTCTCCTCCAGGTTGCCGCCCTGACCGGTGAACTTGCCGGTGTTGACGTCGATGACGACCATCGCCTCGGTCCGGTCGATCACCAGCGAACCGCCGCTGGGCAGCCAGACCTTGCGGTCCAGTGCCTTGGCGAGCTGCTCGTCGATCCGGTAGGTGGCGAAGACGTCGACCTCGGAGGTCCACTTCTGCAGGCGGTCGACCAGGTCGGGGGCGACATGGGAGACGTATCCGTGGATCGTCCCCCACGCCTCGTCACCGCTGACGATGACCTTGGAGAAGTCCTCGTTGAAGATGTCGCGCACGACCCGGACGGTCATGTCCGGCTCGCCGTACAGAAGCGTCGGCGCGTTGCCGTTCTTCGACTTCTTCTGGATCTCCTCCCACTGCTCCTGCAGCCGCTCGACGTCCCGGCGCAGCTCATCCTCGCTCGCGCCTTCGGCGGCGGTGCGCACGATGACGCCCGCGTCCTCGGGGACGATCTTCTTGAGGATGGTCTTCAGCCGCGCCCGCTCGGTGTCGGGCAGCTTGCGGCTGATGCCGGTCATCGAGCCCTCGGGCACGTAGACCAGGTAGCGGCCGGGCAGGGAGACCTGGCTGGTCAGCCGGGCGCCCTTGTGCCCGATCGGGTCCTTGGTGACCTGGACCAGCACGGGCTGTCCGGACTTCAGCGCGGACTCGATGCGGCGCGGGCCGCCCGAGATGCCGAGCGACTGGAAGTTGACCTCACCGGCGTACAGGACGGCGTTGCGTCCCTTGCCGATGTCGATGAAGGCGGCCTCCATCGACGGCAGCACGTTCTGCACCTTGCCCAGGTAGACGTTGCCGACGTACGAGGTCGACTGCTCCTTGTTGACGTAGTGCTCGACGAGCACACCGTCCTCCAGGACGCCGATCTGCGTACGGTCGCCGTTCTGCCGGACGACCATCACGCGCTCGACGGCCTCGCGGCGGGCCAGGAACTCCGCCTCGGTGATGATCGGGACGCGGCGACGGCCCTGCTCGCGCCCCTCGCGGCGGCGCTGCTTCTTGGCCTCCAGGCGGGTCGAGCCCTTGATCGACTGGACCTCGTCGGACGGGTGTTCGTCCTTCTTTCGCGGCTCGCGGACCTTGACGACCGTGCGCTCCGGGTCGTCGGAGGACGGCTCGGTGTCGACGGCCGCGTCACCGGCCCGGCGGCGGCGACGACGGCGACGACGGCTGCTGGAGGATCCCGGCTCCTCGCCGTGCTCCTCCGCCGCCTCCTCGGCGTCCTCCTCCACCTGCTCGGCGGTGTCCTCGGCGTCCTGCGCGGCCTGATCGGCGGCGAGCTCCTCGGCGTCCTCGGCCTCGGCGGACTCGCCCTCGCCCTCGGCGGACTCGCCACGGCGACGACGACGGCCACCACGGCGGCGACGCCTGCGGGAACCCGGCTCCTCGGCCTCCTCGCCGTCGGCGGACTCCTCCGGCTCCTCGGCCTCCTCCACCTCGTCGGTGGTCTCGGGCGTCACGGCCACGGGCTGCTCGTCACCACCGCGGCTACGACGGCGGCGGCGGGAACCGGCGGCCTCCTCCTCGGGCGCCTCCTCGTGCTCCGCGGCCTCGGCGGCGGCCGCAGCGGCGGCCCGCTCGGGGGTCTGGAACATCGGCTCGGTGAACACCGGCGCCTGGAACACGGGAACCCCGGGCCGCACGGGCCGCTGCGCGGCCTCGGCGGCCTCCTCGGCGGCCGGGCGGGCGGGCTCGGAGAAACCACCGGCGGCCCTGCGGACCACGCGACGGCGGGAACGGCGGGGGGCGGCGTCCTCGGCCACCGGCTCCGATGCGGCGGTCGCCTTGACGGGGACCTCGGCGGGCGCGGGGGCTTCGGTGGCGGGCTTCTCGGTCTCGTCGGCGGCGGTCACAGGCGCCTCCACACGTGCTTCGGCGATGTCGCCGGCGGGCGCACCGGTCGGCGCGGCCACCCGACGGGTGGCCCGGCGACGGGTACGACGGGGAGCGGCCTCTTCGGCCTCGGGGGTCTCGGCGGCGGGGGTCTCGGCGGCGGCAGGTTCCGGCTCGCTCACCGGCGCCTCGTCGACCGCGGCGGCCTGCTGGGCGACCGGAGCCTCGGCGGACTCGGGCGCACCGACGGGCGCGGACACGCGGCGCGTGGCACGACGACGCGTACGACGCGAAGCCGCCTCCTCGGCACCAGGCTCCACCGCCGACGCAGCAGTCACAGACGCCTCGGCAACCTCAGGCACCTCGGGCGCCTCGCCACCGGGGGGCACCACGGCCTCAACGGCCTCGGCGGACTCCGGCGCACCGGCGGGCGCCGACACACGACGGGTCGCACGACGACGCGTACGACGCGAAGCCGCCTCCTCGGCACCAGGCTCCACCTCCGACGCCACAGTCACAGACGCCTCGGCAACCTCAGACACCTCGGGCGCCTCGCCACCGGCAGGCACCACGACCTCAACGGCCTCGGCGGACTCCGGCGCACCGGCAGGCGCCGACACACGACGAGTCGCACGACGACGCGTACGACGCGGAACCGCCTCCTCGGCACCAGGCTCCGCCTCGGATGCGATGGTCACAGGCGCCTCGGCAGCCTCAGGAACCTCGGCAACCTCACCAACGGCAGGCACCACGACCTCAACGGCCTCAGCGGACTCCGGCGCACCCGCAGGCGCCGACACACGACGGGTCGCACGACGACGCGTACGACGCGGAACCGCCTCCTCGGCACCAGGCTCCACCTCGGATGCGGTGGTCACAGGCGCCTCGGCGGCCTCGGAGGACTCGGTGCCGACGGCAGCAGCCGCAGCCTCGGTCTCCTCGTCGGACACGGCAGCCTCGGCCACCGCTTCCGTCTCTTCGATCTCTTCCGCCCCAGTGGCCTCCGTGGCGGCCGGTATGGCCGATGCCGTCCCGGTCACCGCCTCGGTCGCCGTCGCCTCGGTCGTCGCGGCGTCGGCCTCGACCGTCGGCGGGCCCGCCGGGCGCGACGCGGCTCGGCGTCGGCGGTGCGGCGGCAGGGTGTCGCTGGGGGTGCTGTGTTCGGAACCCTCGACGGGTTCGATTGGTTCGAGCATGCGGGCGTTTCTCCCGTCAGGCTCCCGGGCGCCGCGCCTGGTCCGGCATCACCGGTGACGTCCGCGGCTCGCGCGATGCGCGGTGCCGCCGTCCGGGGCGCGGGCGCCGCACGGGAGCTCTCTGTGTCCTGTCTCGCCGGTTCCGTACGCCATGTACGTACGGCCTGGCGAAAGTCTTCTGGTCGGTGCGCTGCCCGACCCAGGTGGCTCCCGAGTACGAGGGCGGCGCTACGACGTCCGTCCCTTCGCGGAACCTTCCTTACTCCGGCGCCGTCGCGGCGGCAGTCGCGCCGGCCGTGGGTGGCTCGGTCGCTGCTGCCTCGCGGTCGGGCGCGAGCGGGTCGGTCACCGTGCCGGTCTCTTCATCGAACAGCCCCTGCGCCAGCCTGGTCACCGCTGCGGGGACCGGCGGCGCCAGGTCGGCCACGGCGCGGAGACCGGACAGGACGTCGTCGGGTCGTACGGCAGGCGTCACGTGCCGAACAACCAGCCGCAGTATCGCACAGGGCTGGTCCGTCGGCCTATCAGCCTGCGAACTGTGCGTCTCCGCACTCTCCAGACTCGCGACGGCGGCGCGGGCGTCAAAGGTACGGACGCCGTTCTTGGTCATGCGCTGGACCTCGACGGTCTCGGCCGCGTTGAAGGCCACCACCGCAGGGCCGACGTCCGCGGGCGCCACGCCGTCCAGGCGCAGCTCCCACACCGACGCCGTCAGCCGGTCGGCGAGCCCCGCGGTGTGGGCCTCGACCGCCTCGACGATGTCGAGCCCGGCGGGCAACGACTCATCGAGGAGCGCACGCAGCTTGTCCGGGTCGCGCGCCTCGGTGAGCGCGATCTCCAGGTACTCCGCCTCACTGCCCGTGCCGGTGGGTGCGGCATTGGCGTACGACACCTTCGGATGCGGCGTGAACCCCGCCGAGTACGCCATCGGCACCTCGGCACGGCGCAACGCACGCTCGAAAGCGCGCTGGAAGTCACGGTGGCTGGTGAACCGGAGGCGGCCGCGCTTGGTGTAGCGCAGTCGAATGCGCTGCACCGCGGGTGCGGGCGGCGGGCCTTCGGGCTGTCGCTTGCCCAGTGTCGTTCAGTCCTTCGTGAGAGCGGTCGTACTGCTACCAAGAGTACGTGTCT
Source organism: Streptomyces sp. TP-A0356 (assembly GCF_001417775.1). Lineage (GTDB taxonomy): Bacteria > Actinomycetota > Actinomycetes > Streptomycetales > Streptomycetaceae > Streptomyces. The sequence continues at coordinate 435,255 of NZ_BBZJ01000013.1, forward strand.
CCCCGGCCACAGGTTCCCCTCGGGAGACCGTCCGCGGCTCCGGGGATCGCCGAAGAGCGCGCGGCGGAGGTCGGCCCGGGCCTGCCGCGTGGTCTCGCGCGCGGCGGCCGGCGCCTGCCGCGCGGCCCGGCCGGGGCCGCGTGCGGCCTCGGCGGCGGGCCGCAGCACCGTGTCGCGGACGAGATGACCGACGGGCGTCAGCACCGTCCGGTACACCCAGCGCACCGGCTCCACGAAGATCCACCGCAAGAGGGTGCCGAGGAAGCGGCCCACGGCGAGCGAGACGCGCCCGGCGATGCGCCAGGCATGGCCCAGCGCGGCGCCGAGCTCGCGGCCGACCGCGGCGAGGAGGCGTCCGGCCGGGGTGAGGATCCACCGCCACACGGCGAGCGCGGGCAGCACGAGCAGGACGCGCAGGACGCGCAGGAGCCAGTAGAGGGCGACCGAGACGCCGTTCACGAGCACACGTACGAGCCAGGCGCACCCTGCGGCGAGCCAGGCGATCCCGTGCCCGGCCGGCGTCAGCACGCGCGCGTACAGCCATCCCGCCGGTACGACGGATCCGGCAACGCGGTGGGCGTGCGTGCTCGGGATCCGGCACGGATGCGGGCATCACCGAACCCCCTCCCGGTGCGGAAGGGGGTTCGGCCCTACGAAGCGGCGGCCACATACCCTCAGGCTGGGCCGGCGGGTTAGCCGCCGGCCTGCGCCGGAGGCTGGGCCGGCGGGTTGGCGGCCGGAGGCTGGGCCGGCGGGTTGGCGGCCGGAGGCTGGGCCGGCGGGTTCGCGGCCGGAGGCTGGGCCGGCGGGTTCGCGGCCGGAGGCTGACCCTGCGGGTTCGCGGCCGGAGGCTGACCCTGCGGGTTCGCGGCCGGAGGCTGACCCTGCGGGTTCGCGGCCGGAGGCTGACCCTGCGGGTTCGCGGCCGGAGGCTGACCCTGCGGGTTCGCGGCCGGAGGCTGACCCTGCGGGTTCGCGGCCGGAGGCTGACCCT
>NZ_BBZJ01000013.1:436944-656033 GCF_001417775.1 Streptomyces sp. TP-A0356
GCGGATTGGCCTGCGGATTGGCCTGCTGAGTCCCCGTCTGGGTGCCTACGGCGAGGACCGAACCAGGCGAATTGACAATCTGGTTCACGTTGTTGGTCGTCTGAGTAATGATTTGGGTGATCGCCGTCTGAGACAGGCCGAGGCTCTTCGCCTTGGATTCTGTCGCCGCTATGGCCGCCGCCTTCACCTGCTGTGCAGAGGCGCCTTTCGCCTTCGCCGCTTGTGCCGCACTCGTTCCGGCAGCCACGGCAAGTGCGGCTCCGTTTCCTGCCGATGCCGTTGCCGATGCAGCCGCGCCGGTGCAGGTCACAGGACCCACCGCGAACGGGCCCGCACCCGTAACGGCCTTCGGCCCGATGAGACCGGCAGCAGAAGATTGCACCGCGGTCCCTCCAGGCGTGACGGTGAACGACCCATTGGGCGCGAAATTCTCGCCCGTCAGGGTACTTCCTACCACCCGACACGTCGCGTTCGGGGCAGCGGAGGCCGGCGCGACAGCGGTCGCCACCATCCCTCCGGCCAGCGCGACTGTTGCGGCGACACTCAGTGCGATCTTGCCTCTCACAGGGTTCCCCTTTCTCCTTTTCGGCACCGCGCTCGCGATCCCGCCCACGACGTGACGTTGACGCAGTGGGCGGAACCGGCAGCAGCAGATCCCTCCCTGTTTGGACATGACTCAAGCGTCGGCCGTCGGCTTCAGGCGATCAAGAGGCAGATCAACCGACGAGGTGGGCAGAATTACCCATCATTCGAAAGACCGACCCGTGAAGCCCTACTGTGGTGTTCAGCTCTCTTCCAGCCTTCGGGGTGAGATATATGAAGAAGACAATCTGGTGGAGCGTCAGTACTACAGCGGTGGCCTCGAGTTGCTTGGGGGCCGCCATATGGGGCGCCTCAGCGAGTGAGGCAAGCACCTCACCGCGGAATTCCCAGGAGTCGGTTCTCAAGTGCTACAAGACCATTCGCGACCCGAATAGGATCGTGTGCTACCGGGTTTCCATGAGGCCTCTGCACAAGGGCGGCCACATCGTGTTCGTCCCCTTCCTCGTCGAGGTGCCCACACCATCGGATCCCCCGCCCGCCATCACAGTCAACGACCTCCCGGGAACCGACCCTGGAACCAATGCCGGGACCAACTCGCGCACCGGCCAAGGCCGTTAGGAGGGCGGCGGCAGCGACTAGGGCCCTTCTGACGGAGCGAGCGGACCCGGACTCGCCATTGCCCCGTCCTCGCCCCGCACTGATCACTGAACGGCTGCGGCAGGGTAACGGCTTGACCCGCACACACCAAGCTCCTAGATTCCGCCATGCTGGCCTGATCTGATAGAGATCAAGCGCACCGTGATCCCTGGGGGGACAAGAATGCAGTGGTACGTGGACGTACTGAAGAAGTACGCGGTGTTCAACGGCCGCGCCCGTCGGCAGGAATACTGGATGTTCTTCCTGTTCAACCTGATCATCAGCATCGTGCTGACGGTCATCGACAGCGCCATGGACAGCAACATCCTCAGCATCCTCTACGGCGTCGCCGTCCTGCTCCCCAGCATCGGTGTCACGGTCCGCCGACTGCACGACACCGGCAAGTCCGGCTGGTGGATCTTCATCTCCCTCATCCCCCTGGTGGGCGCGATCGTCCTGATCGTCTTCCTCGCCACCGAGGGCAAGCCGGAGCCGAACCAGTACGGCACCAACCCGAAGCTGGCTCCGGCCGTCTGAGCCAGCCCCAGCGAAGCAGGCCCGCCGGAAGATTCCGGCGGGCCTTTCCCTTTGGCGGTAGTCCCGACGGCTGCAGTGGGATCACCACGGTCTACCGGTACCTCTAACGACCCGTGCCGGTCGGGGACTTCTTGACCGTCAGAGGCAGCAACTTCTTCCCGGTCGGCCCGATCTGGATGGCCGTGTCCATCTGCGGGCACACACCGCAGTCGAAGCACGGGGTCCAGCGGCAGTCCTCGACCTCCGTCTCGTCGAGGGCGTCCTGCCAGTCCTCCCAGAGCCAGTCCTTGTCGAGGCCCGAGTCGAGGTGGTCCCAGGGAAGGACCTCCTCGTAGGAGCGCTCGCGGGTCGTGTACCAGTCGACGTCCACGCCGAAGGGGGCCAGCGCCTTCTCCGCGCAGTTCATCCAGCGGTCGTACGAGAAGTGCTCGCGCCAGCCGTCGAAGCGGCCGCCGTCCTCGTAGACCGCGCGGATGACGGCGCCGATGCGGCGGTCACCGCGGGAGAGCAGGCCTTCGACGATGCCGGGCTTGCCGTCGTGGTAGCGGAAGCCGATCGAGCGGCCGTACTTCTTGTCGCCCCGGATCTTGTCGCGGAGCTTCTCCAGGCGGGCGTCCGTGTCCTCCGCGCTCAGCTGCGGGGCCCACTGGAAGGGGGTGTGGGGCTTGGGGACGAAGCCGCCGATCGACACCGTGCAGCGGATGTCGTTCGAGCCGGAGACCTCGCGGCCCTTCTGGATCACGCGCGTCGCCATGTCGGCGATCTGCAGCACGTCCTCGTCCGTCTCCGTCGGCAGGCCGCACATGAAGTACAGCTTCACCTGGCGCCAGCCGTTGCCGTAGGCCGTCGCGACGGTCCTGATCAGGTCCTCTTCCGAGACCATCTTGTTGATGACCTTGCGGATGCGTTCCGAGCCGCCCTCCGGGGCGAAGGTCAGGCCCGACCTGCGGCCGTTGCGCGTGAGCTCGTTCGCCAGGTCGATGTTGAACGCGTCCACCCGGGTCGACGGGAGCGAGAGGCCGATCTTGTCTTCCTCGTAGCGGTCCGCCAGGCCCTTGGCGATGTCGCCGATCTCCGAGTGGTCCGCCGAGGAGAGGGACAGGAGGCCGACCTCCTCGAAACCCGTCGCCTTCAGGCCCTTGTCCACCATCGCGCCGATGCCCGTGATGGAGCGTTCACGGACCGGGCGGGTGATCATGCCCGCCTGGCAGAAGCGGCAGCCCCGCGTGCAGCCGCGGAAGATCTCGACGGACATGCGCTCATGGACCGTCTCCGCCAGGGGGACCAGCGGCTGCTTGGGGTAGGGCCACTCGTCGAGATCCATGACGGTGTGCTTGGACACGCGCCACGGCACGCCCGACTTGGTGGGGACGACACGGCCGATGCGGCCGTCGGGCAGGTACTCGACGTCGTAGAACGCCGGGACGTAGACCCCGCCCGTCTTCGCCAGCCGGAAGAGAAGTTCCTCTCGGCCACCGGGGCGGCCCTCCGCCTTCCAGGCGCGAATGATCCTGGTGACCTCCAGGACCGCCTGCTCGCCGTCGCCGATCACCGCGCAGTCGATGAAGTCGGCGATGGGCTCGGGGTTGAACGCCGCGTGGCCGCCGGCCATCACGATCGGGTCGTCCAGGCCCCGGTCCCTGGACTCCAGAGGGATGCCCGCGAGGTCGAGGGCCGTCAGCATGTTCGTGTAGCCGAGCTCGGTGGAGAAGGACAGGCCGAGGACGTCGAAGGCCTTCACCGGGCGGTGGCTGTCCACCGTGAACTGCGGGACGCCGTGCTCCCGCATCAGCGCCTCCAGGTCCGGCCAGACACTGTAGGTGCGCTCGGCGAGGACGCCCTCCTGCTCGTTCAGGACCTCGTAGAGGATCATGACGCCCTGGTTGGGCAGGCCGACCTCGTACGCGTCCGGGTACATGAGCGCCCAGCGGACGTCACAGGCGTCCCACGGCTTGACCGTGGAGTTGAGCTCTCCGCCGACGTACTGGATCGGCTTCTGCACATGCGGGAGCAGAGCTTCGAGCTGCGGGAACACCGACTCGGCGGCTTCGGCAGACATCTCGCGTCTTTCGTGAGCAGGAGGAACTGACAGGGGTGACCCTCAAGCCTAACGCGGGCGCGAGCCCTCCTCGGACGCCCGGACGCCCGGACGACCGCGGCTGTCGGCTGCCGCCCGCTCGGCCGCTCAGACCCTGGCCTTCTTCCTCACCGCCGGCCACACCTGCGGCAGCGCGGCCTCCGCGGCCGCCGCGCGCTGTTCCTCCCGCCCGTACAGGACGCCGTACGTGAACGTGTTCTCCCTTGCCGCGTAGGACTGGGCCGACAGCTCCAGCAGTGCCTCGCGGGCCATCACGCTGTCCTGGTGGTCGCCGAGCAGGGTCTGCAGGGACTTCATCGCCTTGACCAGTCTCCTGGCCGGCTTGCCGAGCGCGGGTGCGGCGGCCTCGGCCGCGTACCGGGTGCGCTTGGTCTTCTTGCGGGCCTCGTGCATCGCGACGTCACGGTCATGGCCCGAGGGCAGGTCGAGGGCCTGGCCGACCAGGTCGGCGACCTTGCGGAAGTCCCTTCGTACGGCCTTGGCGAGCACCTTCGACGGCTTGCCGGCGGCCGACTTCCGCAGGGGCGGGTCGGCGATCAGGGCGTCGAGGGTCTCCAGCAGTCGCAGGTAGCGCTCCGAGTCCAGGACGGCGATCAGCTGATCCCGGGCCCCCTCGTGCCGCATGTTCGACCAGGTGCGGAGGCGGTTGCGGACCGGCCCGGAGAGCAGCGAGGGGGACAGTTCGGACACCGCGTTCATCAGGCGCTCGGTGAGGACCTCCCGGTCGCGGTCGATGCCCAGCTCACCGGCCAGCCACTTCAGCTCGTCGGCGACCGGGTCGGTGACGCGGCGGTCCAGGACCTTGCCGAACGAGCGGAACGTGCTGCGCAGCCGGCGGGTGGCGACACGCATGGAGTGCACCGAGTCGGGGACGTCCCGGCGGACCGCGGGGTCCAGTTCGACGATGGCGTCCCGTTGGGCGCGGACGTAGGAGAGGACGTGGTCGCCCGCGGTGACCGGCGGCTGCCCCCGATCGGCCGATGCAGGCCTCGGGCGCCTCTGCGAATCTGCTCCGGCAGGCCCTGTGCGCTTCTCCGCAACCGCCCCGTCCTGCCTCGTCCGCTTCCCCCCGCCACCCACCGCCGACTTCGTCGGCCGGCCCGCCCCGGCCTCCGCGAACTCTGTCCCGCTCCCCGCACCGGCCGCCGCGGGCTTCCCCCGCCTGCCCGCAGTGGCCCGGTCGGGCCCGGTCCCGGTGCCCCTCGTGCCCGTCCCCGTCTCTTCCAGCGCCTTCGCCAGCTTGGACGGGGCCGAGGAGCGGCTCAGCCCGGCCTTGCGGAGCTTCTTCTCGACCTTGTCGAGGAACGCGGGGTCGCCGTCGTCCGCCAGTTCGACCTCGATCTCCGTCCACTCAGTGGTGCCCGTGCCGCCGCTCAGCCGCTCGGCGCGCACCCGGTCGAGGCTGACCTCCGCGAGCAGGGCGCCGTGGGCGTCGACGAGATGGCGGATGTCGCGCGCGGAGCGCAGCCGGACGACGGGGACCAGGTCGGCGTCGCGCACGCGGGAGCGGACCAGACCGGAGAGGTACGGGGGGATGGTGTCGGAGAGCGGGGCGTGGATCTCGTCGCGTACGTCGTCGGAGACCGGAAGCTTGAGGTGCCAGCCGGCGTCGTCGCCCCCGGTGCGTCGGCGCAGGGTGACGGACGACGCGGAGAGGCGCTGGTCGGGGGTGTCGTAGTAGGTGGCGTCGAGATCCGCGACGCCCTGGTCGATGACGGCCGAGACCCCGTCGACGCCGGTCAGGTCGGGAAGTTCGTCCCCGGCAGCGGCCTGGTATTTCCGCTCGATTTCGCGCTTCGTGTCCGCCATGACCCGAATCTAGTGGCAATCGGGCCGGGGCGGCAGAGGCCGCCGAGACGGATCCGCCTCCTGACTGGGGCTGAATCCAGCGGGTCAGGAGGCGACGAGGGGGGCTCGGCACTTCGGCGTCGTCCGGTCCCCCCTACGCCGACAGCGGCCGCTGTACCCGGATCGACTGCAGCAGGCCCACCGCTATCCAGACGGAGAACATCGACGAGCCGCCGTAGGACACGAACGGCAGTGGAATGCCCGCGACCGGCATGATGCCGAGGTTCATGCCGATGTTCTCGAAGGACTGGAAGGCGAACCAGGCGATGATCCCGGCGGCGACGACAGTGCCGTACAGCTCGGTCGTCTCGCGGGCGATGCGGCAGGCCCGCCACAGGACGACACCGAGCAGGGCGATGATCAGACCGGCGCCGACGAAGCCCAGCTCCTCCCCCGCCACCGAGAAGACGAAGTCGGTCTGCTGCTCGGGCACGAACTGGCCCGTGGTCTGGGAGCCGTGGAACAGGCCCGCCCCGGTCAGTCCGCCGGAGCCGATCGCGATGCGCGCCTGGCTGGTGTTGTAACCGACGCCCGAGGGATCCAGGCTCGGGTTGGCGAAGGCGGCGAAGCGGTTGATCTGGTACTGGCCCAGGATGTGCAGCTGCCACACGGCGACCGCGGCCAGGGCGCCGGCGGCGAGCAGGCCGAAGATCCAGCGGTTGGAGGCGCCGGAGGCGAGCACCACGCCCAGCACGATGATCACCATGACCATCGTCGAACCGAGGTCGGGCATGAGCAGGACGATCATCATCGGGACGGCCGCCAGACCCAGGGACTGGGCCACGGTCCGGTGGTCGGGGTACTGCTTGTCGCCCGCGTCGACCCGGGCCGAGAGCAGCATCGCCATGCCCAGGGTGATCGTGACCTTCACGAACTCGGAGGGCTGGAGTGAGAAGCCGCCGCCGAAGACGATCCAGTTGCGGTTGCCGTTGATGGTGGCGCCGAGCGGGGTGAGCACCAGCAGGATCAGGAAGACCGAGGCGCCGTACAGGATCGGCACGGCCGTGCGCAGGGTGCGATGACCGAGCCAGATCGTGCCGATCATCAGGGCCACCCCGATGCCGGTGTTCATCAGGTGCCGGATCAGGAAGTAGTGCGGGTCGCCCTGGTTGATCTCGGTGCGGTTGCGGGTCGCCGAGTAGACGAGGGCCATGCCGATCAGGGACAGCGCCGTGGCCGACAGCAGTATCGGCCAGTCGAGGCGGCGGGCCACGCTGTCGCGGGCGAAGACCCGTGTCCAGCCGGCCCGTGCGGGGCCGTACCCGGGGACGGAGAAGTTGTTCGCTCCGGTCACGTCGGGATCCTCCGCCTCTTCTTCGGGCGGTCCGTGCGCCGTCGGGTGGTGCGGTTGCTCGCGGACGGGGAGGGCACGGTGGCCGAGGGGTTGTCGGTGGGCGCGCCCTGCTGGTCCTGGCCGGGGGCCTGGTTCGCGTTCGGGTCGTACTTCTCGATCTTCGGGGAGACGATCGAGCCATCGGGCCGGATCTTGGGGAGGTCCTTCTGCGGGGTGGGCAGCAGGGCCTTCTTGTTGTCGATCGAGCCGTCGCCCTGGACGCCGTACAGCGCGTTGTAGATCTTGCGTACGGCCTCACCGGAGGCGCCGGAGCCCGTACCGGCCTGGGCGATGGTCATGACGACCGCGTAGTCCTTGCTGTACGTGGCCAGCCACGAGGTGGTCTGCTTGCCGTAGACCTCGGCGGTACCGGTCTTGGCGTGCAGCGGGATCTTGTCCTGCGGCCAGCCGCCGAACTTCCAGGCGGCGGTACCGCGGGTGACGACGCCCGCGAAGGCCTGGTCCATGCCGTCCCGCGTCTCCTTGGTGATCGGCAGCCTGCCGTGCGACTGGGGCCTGATCTCGGTGGTCTGCTTGCCGTCCGGGCTGATGATCGCCTTGCCGATGGTCGGGTTCCACAGGGTGCCGCCGTTGGAGACGGCCGAGTAGATGACGGCCTCCTGGATCGGCGTCACCAGGGTGTCGCCCTGGCCGATGGAGTAGTTGATCTCGTCACCCTCGCGCATCCTGTTGCCCTCGAGGCAGTTCTCGTACGCGATCTTCTGGACGTAGTCGCCGTCCTTCTTGCCGGTCTTGCACCAGGCGTCCTTGTTGGCCTCCCAGTACTTCTGCTTCCACTGGCGGTCGGGGACGCGGCCGGAGACCTCGTTGGGCAGGTCGACGCCGGTGGGCTTGCCGAGGCCGAACTGGTGGGCGGCCTTGAAGAAGTAGTCCTTGGGCGTCTTCTTCGGGTTGATGCCGCCGTCCTTCTTCCACTCGCTGTCCGCGAGGCCGTAGAAGACGGTGTCGCAGGAGACCTCGAGGGCGCGGCCGAGCGAGATCGGGCCGAAGTTCTCCCCCTCGAAGTTCTTGAAGACCTGGCTGCCGACCGAGTACGAGGCCGTACAGGGATAGTGGCCGTCGAAGGCGTAACCGGCCTCGACGGCTCCGGCCGTGGACACCACCTTGAAGGTGGACCCCGGAGCCGCCTGTCCCTGGATGGCCCGGTTGAGCAGCGGGTAGTTGGAGTCCTTGCCGGTGAGCTGCCGGTAGTCCTTGGCGGAGATGCCGCCGACCCAGACGTTCGGGTCGTACGTCGGGTTGGACGCCATGGCGACGACACGGCCCGTCCTGGCCTCCATCACCACGACGGCACCGGAGTCCGCCTTGTAGTTCTCGCCGCTGTTCTTGTCGAACTGGGTGCGGGCGGCCTTCATCGCCTCGTTCAGCTCGTACTCGGCGACCCGCTGGACACGGGCGTCGATGCTGGTGACCAGTCTGGAGCCGGGCTGGGCGGCATCGCCCTTGGCCTTGCCGATGACACGGCCGAGGTTGTCGACCTCGTAACGGGTGACGCCGGCCTTGCCCCGCAGCACCTGGTCGTACTGCCGCTCCAGGCCGGATCGGCCCACCTGGTCGGAGCGCAGGTAGGGGGAGCTGGTGTTCTTGGCCTGCTGGATCTCGTTGTCGGTGACGGGCGAGAGATAGCCGAGCACCTGGGCGGTGTTGGCCTCGCCGGGGCTCGGGTAGCGGCGCAGGGCCTGGGGCTCTGCGGTGACGCCGGGGAAGTCCTCGGAGCGCTCGCGGATCTGCAGGGCCTGCCGGGGGGTGGCCGTGTCGGTGATGGGGATCGGCTGGTACGGGGAACCGTTCCAGCAGGGCTGCGGGGTCTTGGCGTCGCAGAGGCGGACCTTGTCCACGACCTCCTGGGGGTTCATGCCCAGGACGCCGGCCAGTTTGGTGAGGACCGCCTTGCCCTTGTCCTTCATCTTCAGCAGGTCGGTGCGGGACGCGGAGACCACCAGCCGGGTCTCGTTGTCGGCGAGCGGGACACCCCGCGCGTCCAGGATCTCTCCGCGCACGGCGGGCTGGACGACCTGCTGGACGTGGTTGCCGGAGGCCTCCTTGGCGTACTCGGCCCCGTTGCGGATCTGGAGGTACCAGAGGCGGCCGCCGAGGGTGCCGAGGAGGGAGAGGACGAGGATCTGGATGACGACGAGCCGGATCTGGACGCGCGGGGTCCGTCCCGTCTCGGGGATGTTAGTCATGGGCGAAGCCCATTCCGTCGAGGGTGGCGGTGGGAGACGGGTGGGCGTTGGTCACTGCTGCCTCCCCCTCTCCGGGTACGTACGGGTCATACGAGTACACGATCAACCTGTGCGGCCACGCGGCCGGCTCACGGGTCGTCACAGCCGCTTGACCCCCTTGATGCGCCCGGCGCGGGCCATCCGGGCTCTGGCCGCCTTGACGCGCAGTACCCCGCGCTGGCTGCCGATGCGCAGCCCGGTGCCGGAGGAGAGCCAGCCGGAGGAGACATCGGCCGCCTTGGCGGAGTTGGTCTCGGCGAGCGGGTCGTTGTCGGCGCGGCGGGCCAGGCCCATGATGCCGGGCACCACGAAGGGCGCGAGCAGCAGGTCGTACAGGGCGGCCGTGAACAGCAGGCTGAACAGGCCCACATGGCGGGCGGCGGTGTCGCCGACCAGGGCGCCCACGGCCGCGTACAGCAGCGTGGAGCCGATCGCGGCGGCGACCACCACGGCCATCGGGCCGCTGGCGGACTTGAGGCGGCCGTTCTCGGGCCGGGCGAGTCCGGCGAGGTAGCCGATGACGCAGAGCACGAGGGCGTAACGGCCGGCGGCGTGATCGGCGGGCGGGGCGAGGTCGGAGAGCAGTCCCGCGCCGAAGCCGATGAGACAGCCGCCGACATGGCCGTAGACCAGGGCGAGGCCGACGACGGTCAGCAGCACCAGGTCGGGGACGGCGCCGGGCAGATGGAGGCGGGCGAGGACGCTCACCTGGATCACCAGGGCGACGATCACCAGGGTGGTGGAGAGCAGCATCCGGTTGAGGCGCATGTGGTTCAGCTCCTAGGGCGTCTGCTGCTGGCCGGGGGTGGAGGCCGAGGCCGAGGGCGTCACGGTGACGGTCACGGTCGGTGTGGGCGTCGGCTGGGGCTTGGGCGGGAGGACGGTGTCGCGCGGATCCTTCTTCGGTGCCTGGACGACGACTCCGACGATGTCGAGGCTGGTGAAGGACACGAACGGCTTCACGTAGATCGTGCGGGTCAGATCGCCGCCGGAGGGGTCCACCCGTGAGACCACGCCGACCGGGACGCCGGGCACGAACGGCTTGTCGGCCTGGGAGCCGAAGGTGATCAGACGGTCGCCCTTCTTCACGTCGGCCTTGGCGTTGAGGAGCTGCACGCGCAGCGGACGGTCGCCCTGCCCGGAGGCGAAACCGAGCTCGTCGCTGCTCTCCATGCGGGTGCCGACGGTGAAGTCCGGGTCGTTGGCCAGCAGCACGGTCGAGGTGTCGGGGCCGACGGTGGTGACGCGGCCGACCAGCCCGTCGCTGTTGAGGACGGTCATGTCGCGCTTGATGCCGTCCTTGGCGCCGACGTCGATGGTGACGGTCCAGGAGAAGCCCTGGGCCGCTCCTATGGCGATGACCTCCGCGCCCTTGATCCCGTACTGGCCCTCGCCCGCGACCCGGATCATCCTGTCGAGCTGCTTGAGGCGGCTGCGGTTGCGGTCGTCGCTGCCCAGCTTCGCCTTCAAGGTGGCGTTGGCGCGCTCCAGTTGGGCGATACGGTCGTGCCGGCCGCCGGAGTCGCGTACGGCCGCGATCGCGTTGCCGACGGGGTCGACGGCGGACGACACCCCGTTCTCGATCGGACCGAAGACCGTGGCGGCGGCCTGGCGGGCACCTTCGACCGGAGAGCCCTGGCCGCCGCGGATGTCCACCGTGATCAGAGCGAACGCGATGGCGATCAGCAGCACCAGGAGCAGCCGGCTCTCTCGTGTGTCCCTCACGTGCGGCGGCCGTGCCTTCCTCGTCGGAATGTATAGGGCGGGCGCCCCGGGGTGCGCGGTGCCCGGTGGGTGCGAACCCGATGAGCAGCACCTGGCGGGCACGACCCGGAGCGCGGGACCCGGGGGTGGTATGGGGGATGGTATGGGGCGCTTATGTCTCTATATCAACGATCCGCCGCACGAGAGGAGATCGTCTCGTACGGCGGAATCGGCGCGTCGCCTCATCTGCGGGGCTGGGCGTCCAGCACCTGCTGGAGTGCCTCGAACTCCTCGACGCACTTGCCGGAGCCGAGCGCCACACTGTCCAGCGGGTCCTCGGCGATGTGGATCGGCATGCCGGTCTCCCGGCGCAGCCGCTCGTCGAGGCCGCGCAGCAGGGCGCCGCCGCCGGTCAGCACGATCCCCCGGTCCATGACGTCACCGGAGAGCTCCGGCGGGCACTTGTCGAGGGTCGTCTTGACCGCGTCCACGATCGCGTTGACCGGTTCCTCGATGGCCCTGCGGACCTCGGCCGCCGAGATGACCACGGTCTTGGGCAGCCCGGAGACCAGGTCCCGGCCGCGGATTTCGGTGTGCTCGTCGGAGTCGAGGTCGTACGCCGAACCGATCGTGATCTTGATCTGCTCGGCCGTCCGCTCACCGAGGAGGAGCGAGTACTCCTTCTTGACGTGCTGGATGATCGCGTTGTCCAGCTCGTCACCCGCGACGCGAATGGACTGGGCGGTGACGATGCCGCCGAGCGAGATGACCGCGACCTCCGTGGTGCCGCCGCCGATGTCCACCACCATGTTGCCCGTGGCCTCGTGGACCGGCAGGCCGGAGCCGATGGCGGCCGCCATGGGCTCCTCGATGATGTGCACCTGGCGGGCGCCGGCCTGGGAGGACGCCTCGATGACGGCCCGACGCTCAACGCCCGTGATCCCCGAGGGCACACAGACGACGACCCGCGGACGAGCCAGGTACCGCCGCTTGTGGATCTTCAGGATGAAGTAGCGGAGCATCCGCTCGGTGATCTCGAAGTCGGCGATCACGCCGTCCTTCAGTGGGCGAACGGCGACGATGTTGCCCGGCGTCCGGCCGATCATCTTCTTCGCTTCCGCGCCGACCGCGAGGATGCCACCGGTGTTGGTGTTGATCGCGACGACGGACGGTTCGTTGAGTACGATCCCGCGACCCCTGACGTACACCAGCGTGTTGGCGGTCCCGAGGTCGACAGCCATGTCACGGCCGATGAACGACATTGAGTTCCCCATCAGGATTCGTCTGGCCTTCCCAAGTGGAGCGTGTGCTGGCTTTTGTTGGGGCGGCGAAGTGGGTGCTGTGGCGTGAAGGCTTACATCGTAGTCTCGCCTGCACGAACACTGCGCGAGGGTCTTCGCCATTGTCAGCAGATGACGCGTCGCCTCGCTTGTGGAGACGGGCGTTCGGGGGTAGCCGTTCCCCCGATCGGCACGCATATGCCACGGGACGACCGGGTTTCCCCGACAGGTTTCCGCGGCCGTCCGTGTTCAGGCATCCGAGTGACGTGACGAAGCCTCAGAATTATTCACAGGACGAGTTCAGAAGTTCATCATCCGGACGCTCAGAAGCGGCCGGGAAAGAAGATCTTCAGCTCGCGCTCGGCGGACTCCTCGGAATCGGAGGCATGGATCAGGTTCTCGCGGACGATCACGCCGTAGTCGCCGCGGATGGAGCCGGGGGCGGCGGCGATCGGGTCGGTCGGGCCGGCCAGGGCGCGCAGCCCCTCCACGACCCGCTCACCCTCGACGACGAGCGCGACGACCGGGCCGGAGGCCATGAACTCCACCAGCGGCTCGTAGAAGGGCTTGCCCTTGTGCTCGCCGTAGTGCTGCTCCAGCGTCTCCTGGTCCAGGGTGCGCAGCTCCAGCGCGCTGATGGTCCAGCCGGCCTTGCGCTCGATACGGCTGATGATCTCGCCGATCAGCCCGCGCCGGACGGCGTCGGGCTTGAGGAGGACGAGGGTGCGCGAGGTCACGAGGGGGGCTCCTTACAGGTCACGGTGGTGCGGGTGCGTAGAGGGTACAGGGCGGGCTCCGGTGGACGTCACGCAGCGTCAGGTGCCCTCTTGGCGGTGTTCGATCAAGCGCCGGACGGGCTGGTGGTGGTGCCCGGACCGTGGTCGTCGCTCTTGGCCGCGAAGCGGGCCTTCGCCTCGTCGATCTTCCTTCCGTAGTGCACGGACGCCCACCACAGCGCCGCGAAGATCGCGCCCATGAAGTACATCGCCGGCACGAACACACCGGAGGCGATCAGCGCGAGCTGCAGGGCCCAGCCCAACTGGACGCCGCCGGGACGGGTGATCAGGCCGCACAGCAGGATGCAGACCGCCATGGCGATGCCGCTGACGGTCCAGACCGTGCCCATGGACATGCTCGGGTCCTTCATGGCGACCAGACCGGCGAAGCCGATGACGAAGAACTCGCCGATCAGGGTCGAAGCACACAGCGTACGCACGGGACGTCAGCCCTTCCCCAGGAGCAGTCGGGCCTCGCCGACGGTGATGACGGAGCCGGTGACGAGCACGGCGGCGCCCGCGTACTCCCCCTCCTCCTCGGCGAGCGTGATCGCGGCCTCCAGGGCGTCGGGCAGCCTCGGCTCGACCTGGACGCGCTCCTCGCCGAAGACCTCCACGGCGATCGCGGCCAGCTCGTCGGCGTCCATCGCGCGGTGGCTGGAGTTCCGGGTGACAACGACCTCGGCGAAGATCGGCTCGAAGGCCTCCAGCATGCCCCGTACGTTCTTGTCGGCGCTGGCACCGACGACGCCGATCAGCCGGCTGAAGTCGAAGGCCTCGCTCACGGCCTCGGCGGTGGCGCGGGCGCCCGCCGGGTTGTGGGCGGCATCCAGGACGACCGTCGGGGAGCGCCGTACGACCTCCAGACGGCCCGGGGACGACACCGAGGCGAAGGCCTTGCGGACCGTGTCCGCGTCCAGCGACTCGGGCCGCTGGGAGCCGACGCCGAAGAACGCCTCGACCGCGGCGAGCGCGACGGCGGCGTTGTGCGCCTGGTAGGCGCCGTGCAGCGGGAGGTAGACCTCCTCGTACTCGCCGCCGAGACCGCGCAGGGTCAGGAGCTGGCCGCCGACGGCGACCTGCCGGGAGACGACCCCGAACTCCAGGCCCTCGCGGGCCACGGTCGCGTCCACCTCCACGGCCTTCTTCAGCAGCACCTGGGCCGCGTCGACCGGCTGCTGGGCCAGGATGACCGTGGCGTCCTGCTTGACGATGCCGGCCTTCTCCTGGGCGATCTCGCCGGGCGTACCGCCGAGCCGGTCGGTGTGGTCGAGATCGATGGGGGTGACGACGGCGACGTCCCCGTCGATCACGTTCGTGGCGTCCCAGCTGCCGCCCATGCCGACCTCGACGACGGCCACGTCCACGGGCGCGTCCGCGAAGGCGGCGTACGCCATGCCCGTGAGCACCTCGAAGAACGAGAGCCGGTACTCCTGCTGGGAGTCGACCATCTCGACGTACGGCTTGATGTCCTCGTACGTCTCGACGAAGCGCTCGGCGGAGATGGGCGCGCCGTCGAGGCTGATCCGCTCGGTGATCGACTGGACGTGGGGGCTCGTGTACCGCCCGGTGCGCAGTTCGAAGGCGCCCAGGAGGGCCTCGATCATGCGGGCGGTGGAGGTCTTGCCGTTGGTGCCCGTGATGTGGATGGAGGGATACGACCGCTGCGGCTCCCCGAGGACGTCCATCAGCGCCGCGATACGGCTGACGGACGGCTCCAGCTTGGTCTCGCCCCAACGCGTGGCCAGCTCGGCCTCGACCGCCCGCAGCGCCTGCTCGGCCTCGGGGTCGGCGGGCCGCGCGGGCACGTCTGCCTGCGGCCGCCCGCCCTGCGTCCGCAGGGTACGGCTGCCGGCCTCGATCACCGCGAGATCGGGGTCGCGGTCGGTCTCGGCCTCGACGATCTCTTCGAAGGGATCGCTCTCATTGGGGTCGCGCGGGTGCAGATCACTCACGAGGCCAGTCTACGGAGGACCGGTGACAAGGTGGGCGAAGGCCCCCGGAGCCATGAGGTCCCGGGGGCCTTCGGTCGCCGTCTCGGCTACGCGGCGGGCAGGCGGTCCAGCTGGGCCTGGATGCGTGCGATGTCCTCGTCCGCCTTGGCGAGCCGCGTGCGGATCTTCTCCACGACGTGGTCCGGGGCCTTCGCCAGGAACGCCTCGTTGCCCAGCTTGGCGGTGGCCTGGGACTTCTCCTTCTCGGCCGCGGCCAGATCCTTGGCGAGCCGCTTGCGCTCCGCCGCCACGTCGATCGTGCCGGACAGGTCCAGCGCGACCGTGGCGCCCGCGACCGGGAGGGTCGCCGTCGCCGTGAAGCCCTCGCCCTCCGGCTGCAGACGCAGCAGCTGACGGATGGCCGCCTCGTGCGGGGCGAGCGCCGTGCCGTCCAGCGTCAGCCGGGCCGGGACCCGCTGGCCGGGCTGCAGGCCCTGGTCGGCACGGAAGCGGCGGACCTCGGTGATCACCGACTGGAGGGTCTCGATCTCCTTCTCGGCGGCCGGGTCCCGGAAGCCACTGTCCGTCGGCCAGTCCGCGATGACGAGGGACTCACCGCCCGTGAGGGTGGTCCACAGCGTCTCCGTGACGAACGGGACCACCGGGTGCAGCAGCTTCAGCGTGACGTCCAGGACCTCGCCGAGGACGCGCTTGCTGACCTCGGCCGCCTCGCCGCCCGCCTGGAAGGTGGTCTTGGACAGCTCGACGTACCAGTCGAAGACCTCGTCCCAGGCGAAGTGGAAGAGGGCGTCGGACAGCTTCGCGAACTGGAAGTCGTCGTAGTACGCGTCGACTTCGGCGACGACCGAGCCCAGGCGGGAGAGGATCCAGCGGTCCGTCGCCGACATCTTCGACGCGTCCGGCAGCGGGCCCTCGACCGTCGCGCCGTTCATCAGCGCGAAGCGCGTGGCGTTCCAGATCTTGTTGGCGAAGTTGCGGGAGCCCTGGACCCAGTCCTCGCCGATCGGCACGTCGACGCCCGGGTTGGCACCGCGCGCGAGGGTGAAGCGGAGCGCGTCGGAGCCGTACTTGTCCATCCAGTCCAGCGGGTTGACCGCGTTGCCGAAGGACTTCGACATCTTCTTGCCGAACTGGTCGCGGACCATGCCGTGCAGGGCGATGGTGTGGAACGGCGGGGTGCCGTCCATCGCGTACAGGCCGAACATCATCATCCGGGCGACCCAGAAGAAGAGGATGTCGTAGCCGGTGACCAGGACGGAGTTCGGATAGAACTTCTTCAGGCTCTCGGTCTGCTCGGGCCAGCCCAGCGTGGAGAAGGGCCACAGGCCGGAGGAGAACCAGGTGTCGAGGACGTCGGTGTCCTGACGCCAGCCCTCGCCGGCCGGGGGCTCCTCGTCCGGGCCGACACAGACGACCTCGCCGTTCGGGCCGTACCAGACCGGGATGCGGTGACCCCACCACAACTGACGCGAGATGCACCAGTCGTGCAGGTTGTCGACCCAGTCGAAGTAGCGCTTCTCCATCTCCTGCGGGTGGATCTTGACCTTGCCCTCGCGGACCGCGTCACCGGCGGCCTTCGCGAGCGGGCCGACCTTGACCCACCACTGCATGGACAGACGCGGCTCGATCGTGGTCTTGCAGCGGGAGCAGTGGCCGACCGAGTGGAGGTAGGGCCGCTTCTCGGCGACGATCCGGCCCTCGGCGCGCAGGGCGCCCACGATGGCGGAGCGGGCCTCCAGGCGGTCCAGGCCCTGGAAGGGGCCGGGGACCGTGATGACGGCGTGCTCGTCCATGACCGTGATGGCCGGCAGGTCGTGGCGCTGGCCGATCTCGAAGTCGTTCGGGTCGTGGGCCGGGGTGACCTTGACGGCACCGGTACCGAACGCGGGGTCGACGTGGGTGTCGGCGACGACGGGGATGGACCGGGCGGTGAGCGGCAGCTTGATGAGCTTGCCGACCAGGTGCTTGTAGCGCTCGTCGTCCGGGTGGACGGCGACCGCGGTGTCGCCGAGCATGGTCTCGGCACGGGTCGTGGCGACGACGAGGCTGTCGTCGCCCTCGCCGTACTTCATGGAGACGAGCTCTCCGTCGTCGTCCTGGTACTCGACCTCGATGTCCGAGATCGCCGTCAGACAGCGCGGGCACCAGTTGATGATGCGCTCGGCGCGGTAGATGAGCTCGTCGTCGTACAGCCGTTTGAAGATGGTCTGGACGGCCTTGGACAGGCCCTCGTCCATGGTGAAGCGCTCACGGGACCAGGCGACACCGTCTCCCAGGCGCCTCATCTGCCCGGAGATCTGACCGCCGGACTCGGCCTTCCACTGCCAGACGCGCTCGACGAAGGCCTCGCGGCCGAGGTCGTGCCGGGACTTGCCCTCCTTGGCGAGTTCCCGCTCGACGACGTTCTGCGTGGCGATACCGGCGTGGTCCATGCCCGGCTGCCACAGCGTCTCATGGCCCTGCATGCGCTTGCGGCGGGTGAGGGCGTCGATGAGGGTGTGCTCGAAGGCGTGCCCGAGGTGCAGGCTGCCGGTGACGTTCGGCGGCGGGATGACGATCGTGTAGGGCGGCTTGTCGCTCTTCTCGTCGGCCTCGAAGTAACCCCGCTCCACCCAGCGCTCGTACAGCGGCCCCTCCACGTCGGCCGGCGCGTACTGGGTCGGCAGTTCGGTCTCGGGCGCTGATGGCTGCTGCTGAGCGTTCTCGGTCACGGGCTCAGTTTAGGGGTGTCACGGGCCCGTCCCGAAACGCGATTCTTTGGTAACGGCGAACCCCCCGACGACCCGGTGTTCCCGCACTTGCGCCAGGATGTCAGGAACACATAAGCATCTGGAGGGGAACCCAGAACATGAGCTACAACCAGCCGGGCCCGTACGGCGGGCAGCCCCAGCAGCCCGGACCGTACGGTCAGCCGGGCCCCTACGGCCAGCCGCCGCAGGCCCCCCCGCCCGGCTACGGCTACCCACAGCAGGCCCCGCAGCCCGGCTACGGCTACCCGCAGCAGGCTCCCCAGGGCGTCCCTCCGCAGCAGAACCCGTACGGCCAGCAGCAGCCTCCCTACGGCCAGCCTCCGTACGGCCAGCAGCCCTACGGCGTCCCGCAGCCGCCGGCGCCGGACGGCGGCAAGAAGAAGACGGGGCTCGTGATCGGCGCGGTGGCCGTCGTGGCGGCGATCGCGGTCGGCGCCTACTTCGTGATCGGCGGGGGCGGGGGATCGGGCCTCTCGAACGACGGTCCGCACACGCTGACGACGCCGGCGAAGCTCCTGGGCAACTACAGCAGGGTCACCAAGGACGGTGCGACCGCCAATGACGCGTCGACCGTGAAGGACCTGGAGGCCAGCGGCGTGAAGAACGGCACGGCCGTCTTCGGGGTGTACTCCACCGCCAACCTCAGCAACTACAACCCGCAGGACCCGTCCACCGCGCCCAGCGCGGCGGAGCTCGCGACGGCCAAGGGCATCACCTTCGTCGGCGGCTACGGCGAGATCGCCGACCCCGGCGCCGCTCTGGACAAGTTCTTCGCCTCCATCAAGAAGTCGACCCAGGACAGCTCGTCGAGCAGCAGCACGGGCCAGAAGACCCAGCTGATCGGCGAGCCCGAGTCGGCGAGCCTCGACGGCGCGGTGATGAAGTGCCAGGCCGCCAAGGGCACGAACGCGGTGACCAAGAAGGAGAAGACGGACTGGTTCTGCGCCTGGGCGGACTACAGCACCCTGGCCATGGTCTCCCCCGGCGACAACACCGGGGACGTCTCCAAGGACACGGCGATCGACGTGACCACCAAGGTCCGCAAGGAGGTCCGCGTCAAGAAGTAGTGGACGCGGCGGCCCGACGGCGAAGCGCCCGGCACTTCTCGGTGCCGGGCGCTTCCTGCTGTGTGGGCGCGGTCACGCCGTCTTCTGCTCCCCCGTCCCACGCCCGCGGGCGTCCCGCGGGATGAGCGTCGGGTTCACGTTCGACAGGACCACGTCCGCCGTGATGACGACCCGGGCCACGTCCTTGCGGGACGGGACCTCGTACATCACCGCCTGGAGGACCTCCTCCATGATGGCGCGCAGGCCCCGGGCGCCCGTCTGACGGAGGATCGCCTGGTCCGCGATGGCCTCCAGGGCCTCGCGCTCGAAGTCCAGTTCCACACCGTCGAGTTCGAAGAGGCGCTGGTACTGCTTCACCAGCGCGTTGCGCGGCTCGACGAGGATCTGCAGGAGGGCCTTGCGGTCGAGGTTGTGGACCGAGGTGATCACCGGAAGGCGGCCGATGAACTCCGGGATCATCCCGAACTTCACCAGGTCCTCGGGCATCACGTCCTCGAACTGGTCCTTGGACTCCAGCTCGCGCTTGGAGCGGATCGTGGCGCCGAAGCCGATGCCCTTCGCGCCCGCACGCGCCTCGATGATCTTCTCCAGGCCCGAGAACGCTCCGCCCACGATGAACAACACGTTCGTCGTGTCGATCTGGATGAACTCCTGGTGCGGGTGCTTGCGGCCGCCCTGCGGCGGGACCGAGGCCGTCGTGCCTTCCAGGATCTTCAGCAGCGCCTGCTGGACGCCCTCGCCCGAGACGTCCCGCGTGATCGACGGATTCTCGCTCTTCCGGGCCACCTTGTCGATCTCGTCGATGTAGATGATGCCCGTCTCGGCCTTCTTGACGTCGTAGTCGGCCGCCTGGATCAGTTTCAGCAGGATGTTCTCGACGTCCTCGCCCACGTACCCCGCCTCCGTCAGCGCCGTCGCGTCGGCGATGGCGAACGGGACGTTCAGCATGCGGGCCAGGGTCTGCGCGAGGAGCGTCTTGCCGGAGCCCGTCGGGCCCAGCAGCAGGATGTTCGACTTCGCCAACTCGATGGCGTCGTCACGGCCTTGGGCGCCGCCGTTCTCACCGGCCTGCACCCGCTTGTAGTGGTTGTACACCGCCACGGACAGGGCCTTCTTCGCGGCCTCCTGACCGACGACGTACCCCTCCAGGAACTCGTAGATCTCGCGGGGCTTGGGGAGTTCCTCCCAGCGCACCTCGCTCGTCTCCGCGAGCTCCTCCTCGATGATCTCGTTGCAGAGATCGATGCACTCGTCGCAGATGTACACACCGGGGCCTGCGATGAGCTTCTTGACCTGCTTCTGGCTCTTGCCGCAGAACGAGCACTTGAGCAGATCGCCGCCGTCACCGATGCGTGCCACGGTGTGCTTCCCCTTCGCCTGGGAGACGCCTTGGATCCAGCGGCTCCTGGTGCTGCCTTATGTCCGACGGTACCTTGCCGGGCCCCCCGTTCGGGCCCCCCTTGGCACGGTTCACTTTGACGTGCACCGAGTCAACCGTGCCAAGGAGCGGCAGACGATACAGATCCGATCGGCGAATCCGGTGGATTCGCGTCAGCGGACCGCTGCGTTGTTCATCTTCCGGGTCGAGATGATCTCGTCGATCAGGCCGTACGCCAGCGCGTCCTCGGCCGTCAGGATCTTGTCGCGCTCGATGTCCTCACGGATCTTCTCGATCGGCGTGTTCGAGTGCTTGGCGAGCATCTCCTCCAGCTGCGAGCGCATCCGGAGGATCTCGTTGGCCGCGATCTCCAGGTCGGAGACCTGGCCGCGGCCCGTCTCGCTGTACGGCTGGTGGATCAGCACACGCGCGTTGGGGAGCGCCATGCGCTTGCCCGGGGTGCCCGCGGCCAGCAGGACCGCGGCGGCGGAGGCGGCCTGGCCCATGCAGACCGTCTGGATGTCCGGCTTCACGAACTGCATCGTGTCGTAGATGGCCGTGAGCGCGGTGAACGAGCCGCCGGGGCTGTTGATGTAGACCGAGATGTCACGGTCGGGGTCCATCGACTCCAGGCACAGCAGCTGCGCCATGACGTCGTTGGCGGAGGCGTCGTCGATCTGGACGCCCAGGAAGATCACGCGCTCCTCGAAGAGCTTCGCGTACGGGTCGTACTCGCGGATGCCCTGCGAGGTGCGCTCCACGAAGCGCGGGATGACGTAGCGGGACTCGGCGGACGGGCCGGTGTACTCGGCGCGCGCACGGCCGTAGAGGCCGCTGCCGGGGAAGTCGTTCACGGTGTCTCCTGAAAGGGGCTGGGGCGGTGGCTGAGGGGCTGGAGGGGCATGGAGGGCTCTACGGGGCCCGGTGGAGCCCTCGCGGGGCTGACCGGCCGGTGTGGGCCCGGTGCCGCCTTGGGGCTCTACCGGCCGTACGGGGCCCGGTGAGCCCTTACGAGCCCGCCCCGGTGCCTCCGCCGCCCGGTACGCCGGCAGCGGTGGTCATGACCTCGTCGATCAGGCCGTACACCTTGGCCTCCTCGGCGTCGAACCAGCGGTCGCGGTCGGAGTCGCGGGTGATCTGCTCGACCGGCTGACCGGTGTGGAAGGCGGTGAGCTCGGCCATGCGCTTCTTGGTGTGCAGCAGCCGCTCGGCGTGGATCTTGATGTCCGACGCGGAACCGGCGAGACCTGCCGAGGGCTGGTGGATCAGGATCTCGGCGTTGGGCAGGGCGAAGCGCTTGCCCGGGGTGCCGGCGCTGAGCAGGAACTGTCCCATGGAGGCCGCCATGCCCATGGCGATCGTCACCACGTCGTTCTTGATGTACTGCATGGTGTCGTAGATCGCCATGCCGGCCGTGATGGAACCACCGGGGCTGTTGATGTACAGGTAAATGTCCTTGTCCGGGTCGGCGGCAAGGAGCAGCAGCTGTGCGGTGATCCGGTTGGCGATGTCGTCGTCGACCGGCTGGCCGAGGAAGATGATCCGCTCGTTGAGCAGCCGGCTGTAGACCTGGTCACCGAGGCCGCCACCGATGGAAGGCTCGCCGGCGGCGGAGGGCATCAGATTCGTCACGTATCCACCTGCTCGTCTTACGACGGCGCGGGGCCGTCTCACGTGTTCTGCTGGGGCGTGGGACCCCGCGCGGCCGCCGCGGGGCGGCTTCGGGGACTCCCCTGCCCTCGTATTCATGGACCCTAACGCGCAGGCAGTCGGGTGCCATCCCGCTTCTGCGGGTGTTCGCTGTCAGCGCATGGAGGTTGGCTGCGCGGTGCCCGGGGGCCGACGGCGGTCATGTCGCCGCACCCCGGACGCCCGTGAGATCACCGTAGCTCCGACGGCGGCGGGTCGCCTCCGGTCGTCCGCGGCTGGTGGCGTGGAACCGCGCCCCCGCACGGCGCGGCATCGCCGACGGCGACGGGCCCCGGGACGCGCCGTGCGCCCCGGGGCCCGTCGGTGACCGGTGTGCCGGAGGGGTTACGCCTCCGGCTTCTCCTCGGCGTCCTGCTCGGTGGCCTCGGCGGAGCCCTCCGCCGTCTCGGCCTCCGTCTCGTCCTCGTCGTCCAGGTCGACGATCTCGCCGTTGGTGTCCTTGACGGTGGCGGCCTCGACGACCACCGCGAGGGCCTTGCCGCGGGCGACCTCGCCGACCAGCATCGGAACCTGGCCGCCCTCGACGACCGCCTGGGCGAACTGGTCGGGGGACATGCCGGAGGAGGCGGCGCGTCGCATGAGGTGCTCGGTCAGCTCCTCCTGGTTGACGTTCAGCTTCTCCTTGTTGACCAGCTCGTCGAGGACGAACTGGGTCTTGATGCCCTTGATCGCGGCCTCGCGCGTCTCGGTCTCGAACTCCTCGGCCGTCTTGCCCTGGATCTCCAGGTACCGGTCGAGGGTCAGACCCATCTGGCCGAGCTGGTGGTGCTCAAGGTTGTGCTTGCGCGTGTTGATCTCGTCCTCGAGGAGCTTCTCGGGGATCGGGACCTCGACCAGCTCCAGCAGCTCGTCCAGGACGCGCTCCTGGGCCTGCGTGGCCTGGTCGTACTGCTTCATGTTCCGAAGGCGCTTGCGGCTGTCCGCCTTCAGCTCCTCCAGCGTGTCGAACTCGGACGCGAGCTGGGCGAACTCGTCGTCCAGCTCCGGCAGTTCCCGGGAGGCGACCTGGGTGACCTTGACCGTCACCTCGGCCTCCTGGCCGGCCGCCGAGCCGCCCTTGAGCTCGGAGGTGAAGGTGGCCTCCTCGCCGGCCGACAGGCCCTTCACGGCGTCGTCGATGCCGTCCAGCAGCTCGCCGGAGCCGATGGTGTAGGAGACGCCGCTCGCGACGCCGTCCTCCAGGACCTCGCCGTCGACCTTGGCCTCCAGGTCGATGGTGACGACGTCGCCGTCCTCGGCGGCGCGCTCCACCGGGGTGGTCGACGCGAAGCGCTCACGCAGCTGCTCGACCGACTTCTCGATGTCCTCGTCCGTCACCTCGACGGCGTCGACCTCGACCTCGATGCCGGAGTAGTCCGGGATCTCGATGGTCGGGCGGATGTCGACCTCGGCGGTGAAGGACAGCAGCTCGTTGTCCTTCAGCTCGGTGATGTCGACCTCCGGCTGGCCCAGCGGGTTCAGCTCGGCCTCGTTGACCGCCTCGGTGTACAGCTTCGGGAGCGCGTCGTTGACGGCCTCCTCCAGCACGGCGCCACGGCCGAACCGCTGGTCGATGACCCGGGCCGGGATCTTGCCCTTGCGGAAGCCCTTCACCGTGACCTGCTGGTTGATCTTCTTGTACGCCGCGTCGAGGCTGTCCTTGAGCTCCTCGAAGGGCACCTCAACAGTGAGCCGAACCCGGGTCGGGTTCAGGGTCTCCACGGCGCTCTTCACGGTTCGGTCTCCTTGTGGCTGACTTCTTGGGGTTCTGCCGAGATGCTCCGCCCGGGAGGGGCGGGCCTTCGGCGGATCAGCGGGCCCCTGCCTGAGAGACATGGCAGTGCAGACACACGGGCGCGCAGCTTGCATAGTAACCGCAGCCGCTCAGCGCCCCAAAAGGCGATCACGCGAGCCGGCGCCCGGCAGGCGCCGGCCGGTGGTCGGGGTGGCGGGATTTGAACCCACGGCCTTCCGCTCCCAAAGCGGACGCGCTACCAAGCTGCGCCACACCCCGTCTGGTGCGACACGTAGGGTACATGCCCGGACCGGCTGCGTCGGCCGCTTTGTTCATGGGTGGGCGCGCGGAACAACGCGTTGGCCTACGAGGCGGACGACCCGCTACGATGCCTCCTGTGCCGCGGTCAGGGACCTGCGGCGCGTCCTGTTGCGGGCGTAGCTCAATGGTAGAGCCCTAGTCTTCCAAACTAGCTACGCGGGTTCGATTCCCGTCGCCCGCTCCATACTCAGGGCCAGGTCGGAGGATCATTCCCCCACCTGGCCCTGATCGTTTCCGGGGGCTCCGATCAGCCCTCCGTGTCCCCCGCGTCGCCCCTTGGGCTTTCGATCTTGTTTCTTCCACGGTGTGTGGGTCGACGGCAGACGGGATGGGAGCTGGGGAGAGTGGTGGGTTGAGGTGGGAAAGCAGCAGCAGGCTCAGGGACTACTGCAAGCCTGCCGCGCTCCGAGCATCGAGGTCTGAGAAGAAGCGGTCCACGATCTCGCTGTTGGCGGCACTTTCGAGAGGCTCGCCGACTACCCGGCCGGCCAACTCCGTAGCCAACGACACGATGTCTCCCCGTAGCTCCGTCTCCGCAATGACCAGATCGGCCGCGAGCTGCGCCTGAGCCTCCGCAATCATCGCCTCGCGTTCCCGCAGGCCCTCAGCACGAATCTCGGCGATCAGTTGCCTGCCCTGCTCCAAAGCCCCCTGACGCAGGCGGGCCGCCTCGTGTCGGGCCTCAGCCAGCTCCTCGCGATACTCGGCGAGGACTTCACCCGCCTCCATCGTCAACTGTTCAGCACGTTCCACCTGGCCCTCGATTGCGCCCTTCCGCTCATCGAGGACCTTGTTGACGCGCGGCAAAAGAACCTTGGTCACAGAGACGAAGACCACAGCGAAGGTCACCACGCACACGACTGTCGGCGCGAGCCCAGGTATCAGAATGCCCATGCCAAGATCGTATGGGAGCCACCTGCACGTTGAGGAGCACTTCAAGTAATAGCTTGCTCCCATCTGGTGGGCATCGGATGACTGACGGCCCGCGTGCCCGTTGCGTGCCCGTTCCGTCGGATCGTGGCAGGGGCTGACGGGGAACAGCGGCGGCGACCACGCTCCGGACCAGGGCAGGGACTTCGCAGGTCGGCCGGGACCCGCATACGCCGTCTTCCAAACGAGCTACGCGGGTTCGATTCCCGTCGCCCGCTCCATACGGCTCAGGGCCAGGTCGGAGGTCATTCCCCCGCCTGGCCCTGATCGTTTCCGGGAGCCCCCGGCGCGGGCCCTGGATCGGGTGCGGGAGCCTTGATCGCGCACGGATGACCGGACCGTGCGATGGGTGACGGCCGCGCCCGTGATCGCGCGCAGCGGCGCGCGTGTCGGCGCCACTGGGCGATCATGCTCATGCCGCCCTTGCGCAGGCGGTCCTCGATACGGCGACCGGCCGCCTCCACCGGGTTCGCGTCGCCGGGTCCGTCTCGCCGGGTTCACGTCGCCGGGTTCGCGTCGCGCGGCGGACATCCTTCGCACGCCTTCCACCGTCGGCGGGCACGGACGAGCCGGTCAGAAGCCGATCGAGTTGATCGTCTGCGCTATGGAACTGAGGAACCGGTTGATGGACGGAGCCATGCCGGTGGAAGCGAGGAAGAAGCCGAAGAGGATCGCCACGATCGCCGGACCGGCCTTGATCGAGCCCCCTCGCATCAACACCACCAAGATGATCGCCAAAAGCAGCACCACTGACAGCGAAATGGCCACAACTGATCACACCCTCGGTCGGTCCGCTCTCCCGGCCCGGGGGCGCCATCCCCTGCGCACCCCCGCCAGAACCATCGTGCCACCAACGGGCCCGCCGTATGCGACCGGTGAGGCATCGTCGACCACCTCGGTCGCACGGACCGCAGCGGCCAGGTGGTCGGGCTCCCTTGAACCCCCTGTTTCCGCACGGCATTTGGGCGGTTCCGGACAGGAATGTGACAGCGATGGTTTCCATGCCCACACATCACGTCCGCAGGTAGTGGGAATTCTCTCGACAACGCCCTTCGACCGGACGTTCCGCCAGAGTCGCCCGCGAACGTTATGCACCC
The DNA here is from genome assembly GCF_001417775.1 of Streptomyces sp. TP-A0356. Classification (GTDB taxonomy): domain Bacteria; phylum Actinomycetota; class Actinomycetes; order Streptomycetales; family Streptomycetaceae; genus Streptomyces. The sequence continues at coordinate 462,868 of NZ_BBZJ01000013.1, forward strand.
TTTGGTCGGGATCAATGCGGACACAACGACCGTGAACGACCGTGTGGGGCGGGAGAATCGGCGCGATCGTCCATGTGCGCGAGAACATGCCCCGGCAATGCCGACTTCCTCCCCCGAGGGACAGCGCACGCGTTAACCGCGATGCTGAGCAAGGGATTACGCCGGGACAAGGCCCTGGCGTCGCCCGTTACGCGGCGCCCTTCAGGTGGCGGATCAGCCTCTCGAAGTCCTGCCATCCCGACAGGTCCCCCGGGTCTCCCGGCAGCGGGTAGTACAGCGCCGGGCGGGTCTTCGGTCCCAGGGGGACCGGGGCCTGCGACAGCGGTGTGCGGCGGGCCCTGTCGCCCGGCATCGCCCGGACCTCCTCCGCGCCGAGGACGAACGCGAACGGGACGCCCGGACCCTCGAACCGCGGCGGGACCGACAGGTCGCGGCGGGCCTTGCGGATCTGGACCAGCATCGACTGGAGGTCGTGCCGCATGGCCAGCACCTCGGCGGCCGCCCGCACCGCGTCCGTGGGCACCTCCTCCCCCGGCCCGTAGCCGAACGCCAGCGTCACGTCCTCCTCGATCCCGCCCTCCGTACGGCTGACACGGACCGTCGCGAGCCCCGGACGCTCGGGCGTGCCGACGACCACCAGCCAGGTCGGGGCGGGCGAGCGCTCGTGTGCCACGTCCGTCACCTGCCGCAGCGACCAGGGCAGGTTGGCCGGCTCCTCGGTGCCCCAGCCCGCCGGCGGCTCACCGGTGATCTCGCGCCACACGGCTTCCAGGGCGCCGCCCAGTACCAGGCGGTCGTCGGCCGGGTGGATCGCCCGGTAGGAGATCGCCAGTTGGCGCTCCCCGTCGTCCCGGATGTCCTTCTTGAAGGAGTCCGCCACCGGAGTGCGCGGGTCCTGCGGCGTCGCCTCCGCGGACTCGACCGTCACGAACAGGCCGTTGTTCCACTCCAGTACGGCCCCGGAGAGCCCGTCGTAGTAGCCGTCCTTCTCGTCCTGCACGACCCAGCGGCAGGGCCAGCCCGGCAGGCTGTTGCGGACTGCGGGCGAGAGGCGGGTGCCCGCGGGGGTGACGATCTGCAGACCCAGCTCGGCGTCGGCCGCGGCGCGCAGGGCGTCCGAGAGCCACGCCGTCATCGCGACGACCGGGCGGTCCTGGATGACGACGGCGACCTTGTCGGTGAGCACGTCCACGGCGGGCTGCGCCGCGGCGGGCGTCGGCACCGCGCTCACCCCGTCGGTCTTCACCACGGCCAGGGACGTCGCGGCCGCCGGCGGCCAGGCGGTGCCGCCGACCAGCGTGGCCAGGCGCGCCGCGAAGGTGCCCGCGAGCTGTTCGGCCTCCTTCACCCCGGTGGTGGCCCGGGCCTCGGTCCACCAGTACGGCACGGGCGGTTCCGTGGCCCCGAGCAGACGCTCGGCCTCGCCGCGCACCTGCACCAGCAGCGGCGCCTCGACCGAGACGAGCGGGCGCCCCTGTTCGTCACAGAGCTGCACGACCGCCCCGTCGCCCTCCGTTCCCACCAGCTTGTCCGGGCCGCCGGAGAGCAGACCCGCGATCACGCTCAGCGGGTCGGGCATCTTCCGGGTGAGGGCGATGACGTCCTTGGTCATGGGGTCGGCCGGTCCTTCGTGCTGTTCGGTTCTGGTGTCGTACGCCGGTGCTGTCCCGGATCCCCCGCAGGAGACGTCCGGTTCACCGGGGCCCCGCGTACACGGTCTGGATCAGCCGGTTCGGCTCGCCCCGGCGCACCAGCACCCCGCGCCCCGACGGCTGCTGGGTGGCGTACACGCCGGGGAAGAGCTGGCCCTCGCTGCGGTCGCCCGCCATCACCAGCGCCGAGGCGCCCGATTCGCGCAGGCCCTGCAGCAGCGGCTCGTACAGGCCGCGGGAGGCGCCCGCGACGCGGCGGGTGACGATGAAGTGGAGGCCGATGTCGACGGCCGAGGGGATGTAGGGCAGGAAGGGGGCCAGCGGCTGCTGCCCGGCGGTCGTGAGGACGTCGTAGTCGTCGACCAGGATCACGATCCGCGGGCCCGTGCCCCAACTGCCCGGCTCCAGGTCCTCGCTGTCCGCGCTCTCGTCGGGCAGCCGCTTCTCCAGCTCGCCCGCGATGCCGGCCGACAGGGCCCCGGCCAGCTTGGAGTTGTAGGCGTAGCCGCCGCGGTACTCCTCCGGGATCGCGCCGCGCAGCCCGCGGCGCGGGTCCATGATCCCGAAGACCAGCTCGTCCTCGCCGTAGCGCTCGATGAGGCCGTTCGCGATGACCTTCAGCAGGTTGGTCTTGCCGCACTCGCTGTCGCCCATGATCAGCAGGTGCTGGTCGTGTTCGAACAGGTCGAGCAGGACGGGTGCCAGTCGGTTCTGGTCGAGGCCGATGGGGACCCGGCGCGGTTCGGCCACCGGGCCCGGGAGCAGCTGGGGCTCCAGGACGTGCGGCAGCACGCGGACGGGCTGGGCGACGTCGCCGGTCCAGGTGGCGCGAATCGTACGGGCGGTGCGCTCCAGGACCGCGCCGAGGTCCGCGGTGTCGGCGAGACCGTCCGTGCGGGGCAGCGCGACCTGGGCGAACAGCTTGCCGTCGGTGAGGACGCGGCCCTTCTCCTCGGGCGCGAGCGTCTGGGCGAGCTTGCGCTCGATGCTGGACTCGCCGGGGTCGTTCAGCCGCAGCTCGACGCGGGTGCCGAACTGGGACTGGGTGGCGATGCGCACGTCGTTCCAGCGCAGCATGCCGGCGACGACGTGGATGCCGTAGCCGCCTCCCCGCTTGAGGATGTCGACGACGGCGTCGTCCAGTTCCTCGAAGTCGTCGCGCAGAGCGCCGAAGCCGTCGATGAGCAGCACGATCTCGGTGGAGGCCAGCTCGGGCAGCCGGCCCGCCGCGCGCAGGTCCCGCAGTTGCTCCAGCGAGTCGATGTTGTGGATGCGGAACAGTTCCTCGCGCTGGTCGAGCATGCCGAGCACGGAGTCGATGGTGCGTGCGGCGCGCTCGCGGTCGGCGCGGCCCGCGACCCCGCCGACGTGCGGGAGCCCGGCGAGGGCCTGGAGGCCGCCGCCGACCAGGTCGAGGCCGTAGATGCCCACCTCCTGGGGCGTGTGGGTCAGCGCCAGGGAGAGGGCGAGGGTGCGCAGGAGCGTGGTCTTGCCGGACTGCGGGCCACCGATGACCGCCGCGTGGCCGCCCGCGACCGTCAGGTCCAGGTACCACTGGCCCTGCCACTGCTTGGTGGGGTCGTCGAGAACGCCCATCGGCACTCGGAGAGGGCCCCTCCGCCCGGCGAGCTGCATGCCGCGTGCGCCGACCTCGACGGGCCCCGCGACCTTGTCGAGGGCGATGGCGTCGGGCAGCGGGGGCAGCCAGATCTGGCGTACGGGCCCGGTGCCCGCGTTCTCGATCTGCTCGACCATGACGCCCATCTCGGTCGGCCCGGTCTCCCGGCGCCGCACCTGGGGCTCCTCCGGACCCGAACCCTCCGCCTGCCCGAGGGTGTTGAAGGCCTCGTACTCCAGGGCGAGCGGCCCGGTGTCCTCCGTCTCACGCTGGACGGGACCCCGGTAGGCGCCGGAGACGTAGCTCGCCTTGAACCGCTCGTAGTGGCTGGTGTCGACCTTGAGGTAGCCGAAGCCGGGCAGTGGCGGAAGGTGGAAGGCGTCCGTGGTGTCCAGCACCGTACGTGACTCGTCGGCGGAGAAGGTGCGCAGACCGAGCCGGTAGGACAGATAGGTGTCCAGGCCCTTGAGCTTGCCGCCCTCGATGCGCTGGCTGGACAGCAGCAGGTGCACCCCGATGGAGCGGCCGATGCGGCCGATGGACAGGAAAAGGTCGATGAAGTCCGGCTTGGCGGTGAGGAGTTCGCCGAACTCGTCGATGACGACGAACAGGTGCGGCAGCGGCTCCAGGTCGGGTCGCCGCTCGGCGCGCAGGGCGGCGTAGTGGCCGATGTCGGCGACGTTGCCCGCGTCCTTGAGGACCTGCTGGCGGCGCTTGACCTCACCGGCGAGCGACGCGTGCACGCGCTCGACGAGGCCCGCCTGGTTCTCCAGGTTGGTGATCACACCGGCCACGTGCGGGAGGTCCGCGAAGGGGGCGAAGGTGGCGCCGCCCTTGTAGTCGACGAGGACCAGGGCGAGGTCCTCCGGCGGGTGCGTGGCGACGAGGGCGAGCACGAGGGTGCGCAGGAGTTCCGACTTGCCGGAACCGGTGGCGCCGACGCACAGGCCGTGCGGGCCCATGCCCAGCTCGGAGGACTCCTTCAGGTCCAGCAGGACCGGCTCGCGGCTGTCGCTGATGCCGATCGGGACGCGGAGGAAGGCGCGTTCGCCGCGCGGTGCCCACAGACGGTCCAGGTCGAGGTGGGCCACGTCGTCGATGCCGAGCAGCTCCGCGAAGTCGACCGGGCCCGTCAGCGGCGCGTCCACCATCGACTCGGCGGACAGCCGCAGCGGGGCGAGCATCCGGGCCAGGCCCTCGGCGAACGGGATGCTCACCTCGTCGACGGTGCCGTGCGCGCTGATCGGTTCCGCCTCGCGCAGGTCCTCGATGACGATCCGGTCGCCGTCCACGGTGATCCGGACGCCGACGTGGCCCGGCTCCTGCACCCGCTGGTCGAGCAGATGCAGCACGGTGACGCCCATGTCGCGCAGGCCCACCGCGTCATCGGGGCGCGGCAGGTCGACGGCGTCCCCGCCGTGCCCGTCCGTGACGACGAGCAGCCGGGAGGACATGGCGAGCGCGTCCTTGCCGGACAGACCGCGGCGCACCTCGGCCGCGAAGGAGGCCCGGCGGCGCAGCTCGGGGCCCATCCGGCGGGCCAGCTGGGGCAGCGAGGGGGCGATACGGCGGGCGGCGACGGGACCGTCGAACTGCTCGGTGTCGAGCAGGTGCGGCAGCCACTTGGCCCACTCCCACTCCGCGAGCCGGTCGCCGGGCACGGCGAGCGCCATGGCCACGTCGTCCGGGGCGTGCGTGGCGGCGGCCTGGGCCATCAGGGCGCGGGCCACCCGCAGGGTGTCCTCGCGGTCGCCGATGACGCTGATGTTGCCGACCCGGTCGAGCGGGACGGTGAGCGGGACTTCGGTACCGGTGCCGAAGCGGGCCGTCAGCGCGGAGGCCTCGTTGAGCATGAACTGGTCGGGCGGGGTGAGTACGGAAGAGCTCTGCTGGCCGACCTTCAGATCCCGTACGGGCATCTCGCCGGTGCCGACGCGCACGCGCAGGAAGTCGCCGTCCACCCGGCGCCGCTCCCACAGCCGCGCCGGGTCGCGGACGATGTCGTACAGCGCGTCCGGCGGCGGGTTGAGCACCTGGGCCGTCTCGCGCCGCTCCCGCTCCTCCTTGGACAGTTCGTCGCGCAGGTCCTCCAGGTACGCGAGATAGGCCTCGCGCTGGGTACGGCGCGTGCGCTGGGCCTTGCCGCGCTGGGAGAAGACCATGGCCATCGAACCGGCGACGGTGACCAAGAGGATGATCGCGCCCAGCCCGGCGAACTGGCTGTTGCGCACGACGGTCATCATCACGACGGACGACATCACACCGGCCACGGGCAGCAGCGAGGTCGCGATGGAACCCGTCTTGCCCTCGGGCAGGTTGGGCGGTGCCTCGATGGTGCGCGGTGCGGGTGCCGCCGGGGGCCTGGTGGTGCGGGCCGGGCGGTGGATCAGTCTTGTGCTCATGTGCGGTGTTCCTCCCCCGGTTCAGCGGCGGTTCTGGGAGAGCTGGAAGACCTCCGCCGCCAGGCGGGTGGCGGCCCGCCGGGTGGCGTGCGCGAGGAGTTCGGTGCGGATCGGGCCGCCCGCCGCCAGGTGCCGGTCGTAGGGCAGTAGGTGGACCCGGGCGCCGGTCGCCTTCAGCGTCTCGGCGGCCTTGGCGGCGTCGAGCCCGGTGTGCGGGACCATCTCGGTCAGCGTGACGACGGTCCCCTCGATGACGTGCCGGGGCAGTCCGCGCATCCACTCCAGCACGGCGTACGTGCTGGAGACGCCCTCCAGGGTGGCGGGCGCCGTCAGCACCCGGGCCTGGGCGGCGGACAGCGCGACACGGGCGACCTCGGCGGGCAGGGTCTCGCAGTCCACGACGGTCACGCCGAAGTAGCGGCGCAGGAGCACCATGACCTTCTCGTACGCCCTGGTGTCGAGCATCGCGCCGATCTGGCCCTGGCTGCCGGGCAACAGCCAGGCGTTGTCGGGGAGTTGGACCAGGTAGCCGGTGACGTCGAGCAGCGACATCTGCGGCTCCACGATGCCCGCGAGGTCGCCGGTGGTCCACCGCAGCGTCTCGGCGCCGAGCCGCAGCGGCAGCGAGCCGAGCGCCGGGTCGGCCTCGACGAGGAGCGTCGGGTCGTGCCGGTAGTGCGCGTACGTGGTGCCGAGCAGCGCGGCGACGGTCGTCTTCCCGGCTCCGCCGCGGATGGAGGTGACGGCGATCTGGCGGCCGGTGGTCACGGCCTGCTGAAGCACTTCGGCGGTGGCGGTGGCCCCGGCGACCTCGCGGGCGGCGGAGGAGGAGACGGTACGGCGCACCGCGCGCAGGGCGCGGGCGGTGAGCGCTTCGCCGTGGCGGGGCTTGAGCCCGGCCCCGGCGAGCTGCTTGTCCACGACCGGGCGGGAATCGGGGGTGCGGGGCCGGGCGGCGGAGTGCTGGGCGGGGGCCTGCTGGGGGGCGTACGCCTGCTGGGGCTGCGCCGGTACGCCCTGGTGGCCGGCGTATGCCTGCGCGGGCCCGGGCTGCCGGGGGTGGCCGGGCGCCTGGCCCTGCGCGGGTGCGCCCTGTGGGTGCCCGGCACCGGCGGCGGGGGTGGGGGTGCCCTGCGGCTGGGAGTGGGGCTCCGGCTGCCCGGAGGCGCCCCTCAGGTCGCGCAGCACGTCGCTCTGCCAGTTGTCGCCGTTCGGCATGTCGCCCTTCTCTCCTGTCCGCCCCGCCCGGAGCGGCAGCACCATGTCAGAACTTGTTGAGCAGCTGCCCGTAGATGCCGAAGACGCCGACGAGGAGCGGGAACAGCCCGATCACGCCGATCGACTCGATCAGGTCGGCGACCCGCCGCAGCCGTACCTGCACATGTTCCGGCGGCTGTACGGCCAGGACGAGCAGGGGCAGCACCGCGGCCGCGCACAGCACCGCGAGCGGCCCGGCGCCCGCGGAGTGGTCCATCCACAGCACCACCAGGCGTACGACGAGCAGCGCGGCGGCGGCGAACAGCGCGATCACCTCGGCGACCAGCGGGAAGGCCCGGGCCCGGGACAGCAGCACGACGGCGACCAGCGACGCGAGGGTCACGGTCCATACGGTCGGCCGGTGCGCGGTGGTCAGCAGCCATCCCCCGGTGGCGGCCGACGCGGAGGTGACGACGGTGGCGAGGGCGAGCCCGCGGTGGGTGGCCGCCAGCGCGTTGCCGACCTGGTGCCGGCTGACGGAGACGCCTCCCGACCTGCGGTCGTCGAGCCCGGTGAGCCCGGAGGCCATCAGCGCGAACCGGGGCAGCAGGCCGAGCAGCACCACGGAGAACACCGCCATCACCGCGCCGAGCCGGGCGGGTTGGTCCTGTACGGCGGCCACGGCCTCCCACACCACGGCGATGGCGGCGGTGGTCCCGGCGCCGATGAGCCCACCGCGGCCGAGCGGGGAGAACAACGCGAGCAGGACGAGGGTGAGCACCAGCGCGGCCACGACAGCGGCGAGCCGGGCCGTGGCCGGCCAGGCGTAGGCGTCGGCGGCGGTCCAGGCGGTGAGCGGCCCGAGGCCGCCGGAGGCGAGCAGGAGTGCGGTGGCCAGGCCACGGTTGCCCTCCCCGGCCTTGGCGACGACCGCCCCGGCCACGAGGAAGAGGACGGTGGCGGCCACGAGCCCGGTCGTGAGGGACCCCAGGGCGAACTCGCGCCGGGCGAGCACGGCCGCGGTCACCGCGAAGGCGAAGGTGGCCACGCCGGCGGTGACCCGCCGGGCGCCGGGCCGCCAGCGCCAGGCGCGCAGATCGAGATCGTCGGCGACCTGGTCCGTGACGTCGTGCACCACGGGCGCGGGCGGCGCGGCATGGGCCCGGACGAGCCGGAGCACGGCGCCGTCGGCGACCTCGGCGGAGGACAGCGTGGCGTCATGGGGCAGCACCGAGCCGTCGGAGGTGATCAGCTGCCGGGTCATCGGGCGGACGGCGGTTCGGTCGTCGAGCAACTGCAGGATGTCAGGGAGCAGTTGGCCGATCGGGGTGTCCGACGGAAGGACGATGTCGGCTCGCCGTCGCTCGCCGACCAGGGTGACCCGGCTCAGCTGGGCCCGGGAAGTCGTTGCTGTGCTCACCACTTACGGGAACCTATCATCGTGATGTTGTCCGAATCGGGGCTTCCATACGGGGGTTCCGTGCAGGCCCACCACACGCTCACGGCGTGCGGCTGCCGGAGGGCGTGCGGGACGCGCTCCCCGACGGGTCGTACATCTGCTCCTGCTGCTGTTGCTGCTTCTTCTGCTCGGCCTTCTGCTTGGCCAAGGTGGCCTGGAGGAAGGACCAGCCGACGCATCCGGCGCACAGCACGGCGGCGATCGCGATACCCGCGAACACCTTGCCGAGCCGCTCGTCCACCGTGCGCCGGCCGCGCTGGGCGCCGAACAGCAGCGCGTCGCGCATCCGCCGGCGGCGCACCGCCACCGACTCCAGCAGCTGGCTGTCGTAGTCCCGTGCCATTCAGTCGTCCTGTGCCTTCGTGGTCGTACGTCGTCGCCGGGGTCGGAACGTCACTCATCCGCGCCGAGGCCGAGGTACTGCCGCATGGTGGCGTACTTGCGGGTGAGCCGCTCGGCGGTGGGGGCGTCGAGGGTGGCGAGCCGGTGCGGGTCGGCGTTGTGCGCGAGGTCGGCGGCCTTGACGAGCCGGGCGCCCGGGGTGGCGAGAATACGCCGCGCGTACGCCGCGGGCTCCTCGCCGGGGTGCTTGGTGACGGCCCGCACGACGTCCTTGGTCACCTGCGACAGGGGGGCGGCCTCCAGCCACTCCTCGCTGAGCACACCGTCCTCGACCGAGTCGTGCAGCCAGGCGGCGGCGACGAGTTCGGCCCCGCCGCCGCGCGCGCGTACGCCTTCGGCGACGGCCCGCAGATGCTCCTCGTACGGCCGCCCGGCCTTGTCCTTCTGCGCGGCGTGCGCGGCGCACGCGACGGCCTCGACCTCGGCCGGGCTCATGAGCGGCATGACATGCTCCCCCTAACTTTGCCTGTGCAACATAAGGCATGCGAGAGCCGGCGGTACACCCTGGGGGCGGCCGGGCACGCGTGGGACGGACGGTGGGTCAGTACGGGGCGGGCACGGCGGCCTGGAGCTTCTTCACCTTGGCACTGGCGACGACGTTCCAGAGCAGGGTGAGCGGGGTGAACAGCACCAGGGAGAGGGGGCTCCACCAGCCCTGCCAGAGCGTCTCCGTGGTCAGCTTCCTGTACACCTGCATCCCGCAGCCATGGCACATGGGCCCTTCCAGCTTCCGGAACGTCATGAGGACGAGGAGCCCACGGTGGGCGCGGAAGGTGACGTCGACGGCGGGGGCGGAACCGCAGAACCGGCAGGTGAGGTAGGGGCCGTGGCCCTGAGGAGCGGCCCACTGGCCCGCCGGGGCGGCGGGGTTGGCCTGCTGGGCGTAGGGATTGCCCGGTGGGGTGGTCATGGGGAGGGGGCTCCTGGGGACGGGGTTCCTGGTGAATCGGGTGCCGTAGGGCGGTTGTGTCTATCGCGGGGGAGGGTCTGGCGCCAACTCGGTTCCGGCGGCCGCGTACCAGCCGCGAAGGGACTCCGCCACGGCGTCGAAGAGCCCGATCTCCACGGCCTCGGCGATGGTCCCTTCACAGGGCCGCTCCGCGATCACGACGGCGGTCGCGGCGCGCACGGCGTCCGCGGGATGCATCCGCCCGCCGGGCGGAACTTCAGGCACCTCGCCGGCCGTCCACCGATGCTCGGGAGTGACGGCCCCGACACCCGACAGCGCGGTGACGGCACGCAACAGGGGCTTGCTGTAGATCGGGTACGGCCACTGATACACACCGTTCGCCTGTTTATGGCCCCCGCCCCACTGTATGTTCCGGTCCTCGTCCGTAAGGGCCTCGACGGCGTCGGCCAGTTCCCGCCAGGCGGCGTGGTCGTCCTGGCGGAGCTGGGCGAGGAGCCGTCGGTCGTCGGCCGGGGTGACGGTACGGGCGAGTTCCTGGATCGCGGCGGTACCGGGGGCACCGGTGACGGGCCCGACGTACGGTTCGCGGCTGAGTTCGGTGAGGACGGCGACGGGGGCGAGGCCGCGCTGACGCGCGTCATCGGCCTTGCGGGCCCACTCCGCCCCCGCCCGGTACGCACTTCTGCTGCTCGCCGCCCGCTGAATCCACCCGACGGCGGTGGCGTCACCCCACACGTACCCGATCACTTCCCCATCGGGCGCGCTGACGGTGACGTAGTGCACGGGGTGGACCATGCGGACAGGGCCGTACGGACCGGCCAAGGCCTTCACGACGGCGAGGGTCGGGGCCTCGGCGAGGGAGCCCGGCAGGGCCCGGCCTCTGTTGCCCTCCGGGTCGGCCAGCAGCTCCGCGAGGGCCTGGGACGGCAGGATGCCCCGACCCTTGGCCTCCTCCAGGCGGTGGAACCAGCCGGAACCCTCCATCAAGGCCCGGGGGCCGGCGGCCTGCCGAGGTTCCCATGCGGCGGCGTCGTCCTCGTCCCCGGCCCACACGTACCCGAGAACCACGCCGTCCCGCTTGCCGACCACCGCGAAGTACTGCACCGGCTTCTCGGTCCGGCCCTGGTAACGCGACGGTCCCGGCGACACCTGGTTGAACCACATGTCGTCGTCCAGATGCGGGTTGACGGGGGGCTGTTCAGTCACCCTGGGCCAGGGCTTCGACCGCGGCGGCGTTCGGGGCGTCGGTCAGGGAGCCGGGCAGGGGCCGACCGTTGCCGCCCGGCTCCCGGTCGCCGTACAACTCGGCGAGAGCCTGGGACGGCTGGAGGCCCCGTTCCTTGGCTTTGCGCAGCCGACTGATCCAGGACATGCCCTCGTTCACCCCCCGGGGCCCGGCAGCCTGCCGCGGTTCCCACGCGGCAGCCTCCTCTTCGTCGCCGGCCCACACGTATCCGAGGACCGCACCGCTCTGCTTGTCGACCACCGTGAAGTACTGCACCGGCTTCTCGGTCCAGTCCCGGTAGCGCGGCGGACCGCCCGGCTTCTCGACGAACATCAGGTCGTCGTCGAAGCGCGGGTTGATCGGCTGCTCACTGCTCATGAAGTCCACATTCCTCTAGCTCTACCTGATGCGCAACGGCGGTCCGGCCGACGACCGGCCTCCAACTTTGCTGGCGGGCCAGGTCCGCCGAGGCCGTTCCCTACGGCCTCGGCAGGACCTCACCGTAGACGTGCCACTTGCCCGCCTCGTCCATGAAGACGCGCGTCACCTTGTACTCCGTACCGCTGGCGAGGAGCAATTCCCGTTCTCCGGGGTTTGCGGAGATGTGGTCGATCCAGAGGGCAGGCGTACCCTTCGGCACCCGCCAGTGCATGTACACCGGCTTGTGCCTGAAGGGCCCGGGCACCGTCTTGCCGAGCGCCGTGGAGGTGTACGCGGGGTCGTCGTACGTGTTGCCCAGCATCTCGAGTGGCGACCTCAAGTTGAGGTGGTCGATCCCAGTGCCGCGGATGACCATGACGTCCTCGGGCACAGGGCGGGCGCCCATGACCTGATTCATCTCGTCGATGGTGTGCAGGACCTTGGGGGACACGTCGGGGTATTTGCCCCGGAGGTGGCCGTTGATCTGCGTGTAGTAGAAGCCGCTGTAGGTATGCAGCGCCTCCCTCTTGGAGGGCTCGAGCTGGTCCAGGAAGTCGTTCCAGTACGCGTCGCCGTAGTTCTGCCCCGCTTCGTCGGTCACGCTGGGCGCGGGGTTCGTGCCGCGCTCCAGTTCGGCTGTGGCCACCGCGTGCTTCTCCGCGTCGGTGGCCAGCTGGTTGAAGTCGTCCACCGACATGTGCGGCTTGTACTCGAACGGCTCCCCGGCCCCGCCATGCCCTGGCACATCCGTTCCGCGCTGGCCGGGGACAGCCGGGGTGTCGGCGCCGTGGTGGGCGCCGGTGTCCGCCAGATCGTGAGGGACACCCCCGTGGTCGCCGACGTGCGCGGCGTCGTGACCCGTGCCGTCGTGGCCCGCGTCATGGTGGTCGTGCCCGGACCCGTCGTGCCCGGACCCGTCGTGCCCGGACCCGTCGTGCCCGGACCCGTCGTGCCCGGACCCGTCGTGCCCGGACCCGTCGTGCCCGCCCGGCGGCGTGTCGTGGCCGCCTGGGTGCGGCGTGGTCGTCGGGGCGTCGTGCGGGTTGCCGGGCACCTCGTGCGTCGTGGTCGGCACGTCGTGCGTGGGGCTGACCGTCGTCTCGTGGTACCACGCGGGGGTCGGGCCGGAGTGACCGCCCGCCGAGACCGCGTCCTTCGTGCTGTGCGGGATGCCGCCGTGGACACCGTCGCTCGGGGCATGCGTGGCGGGGCTGTGGACGTCGGCGCCCGCGGAGTGCGGAACCCCGCCGTACACACCGTGCGAGGTGTGCGGCATGCCGCCGTACACACCGTCCGTCGTGTGCCCGACTCCACCGTGCACACCGTCCGCCGCCGCGTGGGTGACCCCCGCGGGCACCGGCGGCTGGTTCGGGATCGTCCAGTGGGCGGGGAGCCCAGGGGCCACCTCATGGGGCACCGGCGTCTTGTCGATGGTGCCGTCGTGCCCGAGGAGGTTGCCGTTCGTGTCCAGCAGGCGGCCGTCCGGCAGATGCACGGAGCCGTCCGGCAGCTTGGGGATGTCGACGTGGCCGATGCCCTTCAGCGCCTTGGTGACATCGCCGATCTTCGACAGACCCGCACCCACGCCCTTGCCGACATACGTCATCGGGTCGATGATCCGGCCCGCCTTGCCCGCCAACGAGATCGCCTTCGCGACCGCGCCCGCCTTGCCCGCGCCCGCCACCGCCGCACCCTCACCACCCGTGAACACGGTCGTGAGCACGTTGAAGGTGACCGCGCCCGCGGCCCGAGCCGGATTCTTGCCCCACTCGTCCCACGCCACCAACGCCTTGCCGGTCTGCTTCATCGTGTTCCGCGACTCACGCAACCACGACGGCATCATGTTGTCCGGCATCGTCCAGAACAACGCGTTCATGCCAGGGATCGTGGAGATCGTCAGACCGGTCGCCAGCTGCGCAAGCCCCTTCCACGCCTGACCCATCGCCGCCCAGCCATCGCACCCCACCAGCGTGCCCAGGCCCTTGATCGTCCCCCAGATACCGTCCACGACGATGCCGTCCCACAGGAACGACTTCACCCAGTGGCCGATCTCGTACCAGTGGTGCTTCTGCTCCACCGGGTCACCCCAGGGAAGCTTCGCGTTCTTCATGTCCGCCGCGTTGAACCCGTACTGGTCCTTACGGTCCGAACCATCCCCCGCCACCATCTGCGTGCCATGGAACAACGCAGTGATCTTGTTGTGGCAGGTCCGCTCCGCCGCCCAGAACGCCGCCACCGTCGCGGTGATCTCGTCCCGGATCTGGTTGTGCCGGTGGACCTTGTCCTCGTCGTACTCCCAGTCCTTGTCGTCCTTCACCGAGCTGACGAACGTCGTCGCGTCGGCCTTCAGCTGCTTCAGCTTCTCGACAAGAGGACGGACCTCGACCGCATACGACGACAGCGCCGAGGACACCTTCTCCAGACCGTCCGCGAAACCATGCGCCCGCTCCGCCACCGGCTTCGTCGTCGCGAACAGCAACTCCGCCTCCGGCGCCTTGTAATACGCCGACAAGCCCTGGAACTGAGAATGGACATCCTGACCCGTGGAACGCAGATGCGACGCATCCGCCTTCAGATCACCGTAGTCCTTCTCCAGCTCCGCCAGGTTCCCCGTGAACTGCGGAATCTCCTCCGGCTTGATCACGCCCGCCCCGCCCCCGGCATGTCCACCCGCGGCGCCGCCAGCGCCCTGCGCTGCGCCTCCCGCGCCATATGCTCATCTCCCCGCAGATACGCCGTCGTCGCATCCACCGCACCCTGCAACGACTTACCAGCACGCGCCGCGATGAACTGCAGATCCTTCGTCGCATGCTCCGCGTACTGCGAGAGCGCAAGGGCCACCAGACCACCCTGCTGCTTCCCGGACCCCTCCCCGCCCCCACCCTCCGCGGAAATGGTGCCGGCATGACTCGCCGCCGACGTCAGATGCTTCCCGAACGCCTTCGCATGATCCTCGATGTGCGACGCCGTCGTACCCGTCGTCCTCAACACATGCGAAATACCCTGCGGCTTCAGATCCCAGCCGGTCATCCCGCGTCGCCCTCTGTTCCCCGTCGATCCACCGTCGAACCCTCAGCCGATGTTGTGAACCGCCGCCTTCGCCTTCGCCAGCGTCGACTGCGCCGTCGAGTCATTCAGCTCCAACGTCGACTTCAGCAACGCGATGATGCTCTTCACCTCCTGCGACGCACTCTTCCACCGCTGCTCCTTGCCGTGGTACTCGTCCGCCACCCCATCGGCCCTGAAGTCGGCCATCGCCGCCTTCACCTGACGGTCACGCTCCGCGATCAACGTCTCCAACTGACCGATCACCGACTGGATGTGACCCTGCACATCCGCCGACGCACCCGTGTCATACGACCGACGGTCCGCACCCGAACCCGCCATCACACACCACTCCCCGTAATAGAGACATCCACCGAAACGTCCACCGAAACACCCACGGACACGACCATCGACACGACCATCGACGCGTCCGCCGACACGACCACCGAGGGGCCCACCGACACGACCACGGAAGGGCCCACCGAGAGGCCCACACCGCCACCGGACACAGCGACGCTCAGCGGAACCGCGCCCCGTCGAAGTTCGCCGCCCCCATCTGACGCCGCGCGTTCTCACCCTGCTCCTGGTCACCCGACCCGAACGCCGACTCCATCCCCGACTGACCGCCCAAGATCGCCGCCAGCGAACCGTTCAGCTCCTTCGCGATCCCGTCCGCCCGCGCCTTGAACTGATCGAACGCCACCCGGCCCGCACCGTGGAACTTCCCCTCCAACGGCTCCGCCGCCTGCGCCAACTGACGCACCAGCGACCCCAGATCGCTACTCGACCCACGCGAGTCCTTCATCAGCGTCGACAGGGTCTGCGCCCCCATGTCGAACTTCATCGCGACCTCCCCGTTCTCAGCAGCCGGTACGCGCTCCGCACCCGGCGTATACCAAGTCATCTCTATCAACTCAGCGATTGCCGCTGCAATCTGGGGGCTCGGTGCTCACAGAGCCGTCACATTCCATGACCAAACCCTGGGGGCATATCAGGCATCCTCCACAGCAGCAGCAGCCGGCGCCCGCGGCCGACCGCGGCACCCGTCAGCGTGCCGCCTGGGCCGTCGGGCCCTCGCGGCAGATCAGCAGCAGCGCCCGGTCGTCGTTCACGTCCCTCGCCACCGCCTCGATGAGGTGCCAGGCCGCGCCGTGGAAACCGCCGGCCACATAGCGGTCCGCCTCGCCCGTGAGGCGGTCGATGCCCTCGACGATGTCGCGTTCGGCCGTCTCCACCAGGCCGTCCGTGAACAGCATCAGCACGTCGCCGGGACGCAGCAAGCCCTTCACCGGGTCGAACTGGGCGCCGTCGTAGACCCCGAGGAGGGGGCCCTCCGCCGCCTTCTCCTCCCAGCGGCCGCTGCCCGCGCTGAGCTGCAGGCCCGGCGGGTGTCCGGCCGAATACAGTTCGTAGTCGCCCGACTCCAGGTCGAGGACCAGGTGGATGGAGGTGGCGAAGCCCTCGTCCCAGTCCTGGCGCAGCAGATAGCCGTTCGCCGCCGGCAGGAACGCGTGTGGTGGGAGCGATCCCAGCAGCCCGCCGAACGCCCCGGACAACAGCAGGGCGCGCGAGCCGGCGTCCATGCCCTTGCCGGAGACATCGGTCAGGACGACCTCCAGGGTGCGGCCGCCGTTCGTCCGGGCCGCCACCACGAAGTCACCCGAGAACGACTGCCCGCCGGCCGGTCTGAGCGCCATCTCGCGGTGCCAGCCCAGCGGCAGCTTCGGCAACTTGCTCTGCACGCGGATGCGTTCGCGCAGGTCGAAGAGCATGGTTCCGCCACGCCGCCACGGCACCCCGACCCGGCTGCGGAACTGTGCGATCAGCAGGCCGAAGAACCCGCAGGCCGCGACCACGAGCACGATGCCGGGCGTGACCCTCGACGGCCCCTCGGTGTACGGGCCGAGCTTCACGGACTCGACGATCAGCGCGGTGGCGGCAGCGGCGTACAGGCCGAGCAGGCTGGAGGGGCGCAGCAGCAGACCGCCCGCCACGATCGGCAGGACGAGGACGGCCGGCGAGCACCACACGGGATCGAACAGGGTGGTCGCGGCGATCACCGGTACGGTCAGCAGCAGACCGGCCAGGGCCACCCAGTCCGAGCCGTCCCCGCGGAAGTAGTCCACGGCGGATCTGCGCACGCCGGTTCGGGCCCGGTGCCACTGCTTCTTCAACCGGGCCGTGAACGTTTCGGCTTCCGCGCGCCGCTCTCGTCCTGCTGCCATTGTTCGGGACCCTATCCATCCGACCAGCCGCTTGGCACGGGAGGTCCCACTTGTCCCCCGTCCGAGCGCTGAACTTCACAGGAAAGCGGCTCGGGCAACCGGGGAGAAATCCCCTCGCTCGTCCCGCATTGCCCTGGTAGGCATGGCTCATGACCACAGACGTGCGGGTGTTGCGACAGGACGAGTGGGACGGCTGGTACGCCAACCTCATCCGGGCCTTCGGCGGCGTGGACGAATCACCCGAAGAGCGAGGACTCTGGCGTGAACTCACGGAATTCGACCGCTCGCTCGGCATTTGGGACGGCGAGGTGTGCGTGGGCACGGCGGGCGCGTTCGGCTTCCGCCTCACCGTCCCCGGCGGCGCCTCGGTTCCCGCGGCGGGCATCACGATGGTGAGCGTCGCGGCCACGCACCGCCGCCGCGGAGTGCTGACATCGATGATGCGCCGGCAGCTGGACGACATCCGCTCCGGGGGCGAGCCGCTGGCGGTGCTGACCGCGTCGGAGCCCGAGATCTACGGCAGGTTCGGATACGGCGCGGCGACCTTCCACACCAGCGCCGAGATCGACACGAGCCGGGTACGTCTGTCCGTCCCGGCCGGCACGGACGAGGTACGGCTGCGGTACGCGGCCCCCGGCGACGTCCTCGACGCCTGCGAGGCGGTGTACGCGCGGTTGGTGCCCGGCCGCCCGGGCATGCTGGCGCGGCAGCCCGGCTGGGAGCGGCTGGGAGTACTCGATCCCGTGAGCGAGCGGGACGGCGCGTCGCCACTGCAGTGCGTGGTCGCCGAACGGGACGGCCGGATCACGGGGTACGCACGGTTCCGTACCAAACTCGACTGGGGGGTGACCGGTCACAACGGCACGGTGCGCCTGACCGATCTGGCCGCACTGGACCCGGCGACGGACGCGGCGTTGTGGCGCTTCCTGTTCGGTATCGACCTGACGACGACACTGATCGTGCGCGGACGGCCGGCCGACGACGCCTGGCAGCACCTGGTCTCCGACATCCGGCGGTGCCGACCACGGCTGCGGGATGCGCTGTACCTGCGGCTCGTCGACGTCGCAGGTGCGCTGGAGGCACGGACGTACCAGGCGCCGGTGGACCTGGTGTTCGAGGTCGAGGACACCTTCTGCCCCTGGAACGCGGGGCGTTGGCGGCTGACGGGGGACGCGAAGGGAGCGTCCTGTGTGCCTACGCCGGATACGGCCGATATCGCTCTGTCCGTACGGGAGTTGGGTTCGGCCTATCTGGGCGGGGTGTCGCTCATGGCGCTGGCGGCCGCCGGGCGGGTGCGGGAGCTGAGGCGGGGCGCGCTGGCGGAGGCGTCGCTCGCGTTCGGCTCGGCGGTGGCGCCGTGGCTGCCGCACGGGTTCTGACGGGCGGCCGAGGCTTCTGGCAGCCGGGGCACCAGAAGAGGTTGCGGGCGGCGAGATCGGCGGTGCGGATCTCGCCGCCACAGATGTGGCAGGGCAGGTTCGCCCTGCGGTACACGTACACCTCGCCGCCGTGGTCGTCGACCCGCGGCGAGCGGCCCATGGCCTCGGGGGTGTGTTCGGGGCGGACGGTGTCGATGCGGTTGTTGCGGACGCCCTCGCGCATCAGGGCGACAAGGTCGGCCCAGATGGCGTCCCACTCGGCAGGGGTGATGTCCCTGCCGGGCCGGTAGGGGTCGATGCCGTGCCGGAAGAGGACCTCGGCGCGGTAGACGTTGCCGACGCCCGCGATGATCTTCTGGTCCATGAGCAGCGCGGCGACGGTCGTACGGCTGCGGGAGACGCGCCGGTACGCGACAGCGGGGTCGGCGTCGTCGCGGAGCGGGTCGGGGCCCAGGCGGCCGTGCAGGGCGGCCTTCTCCTCGTCCGTGACGAGCGCGCAGGTGGTGGGGCCGCGGAGATCGACGTACGAGGTCGCATTCGCGAGGCGGAGGCGGACCGTGTCGGTGGGCGGGGGCGCGGGGGCGTCGCCGAACGTGACCTTGCCGAAGAGGCCGAGGTGGATGTGCACCCAGTCGCTTTCGCGGAAGCCCAGGAAGAGGTGCTTGCCGTGCGCGTCGGCGGTGCGCAGCTCGGCGCCGTCGAGGAGGGCGGCGGCGTCGGCGAACTTGCCCTGGGGGCTGCGGACGGTGACGGCGCCGCCGGCGAACCGCGCGGCGTAGTCCTTGGCCAGCCGGTGAATGGTGTGCCCCTCAGGCACGCTCCCCCTACCTCCCGATCGACATCACAGCCCTGCTCGGAACTCAGCCCTGCCATCCCGGACGCTCCCGGCCCGCGGGCCCCACGGGGGCTCGCCCCTGGGCCGCTTGGGGGCATCGCCCCGGAGCCCGGGCGGGGACTGCGTCCCTGCATCGGGGGCCGCGCCCCCGCGGGGTCATCGCACCCGCCCGCCGGGTGGGTGCTGCGCCCGCCGGTGGCAGCGTGGTGGCTCGGCTCCTGGTCCGCTCCGGACCCGGACCCGGACCCGGACCTGGACCCGGACCTGGCTCAGCTCTGCGGGTGGTGGGCCGGGATCGGGGGCAGTTCGCCCGTCGTCTCGTAGTGCGACAGCATCTCGATGCGCCGGACGTGGCGCTCCTCGCCCGAGAACGGCGTGTTCAGGAACGTCTCCACGAACTTCGTCGCCTCCTCCAACGTGTGCATCCGCGCACCCACGGCGACGACGTTCGCGTTGTTGTGCTGCCGGCCCAGCGACGCCGTCTCCTCGCTCCACGCGAGGGCCGCCCGCACGCCCTTCACCTTGTTCGCGGCGATCTGCTCCCCGTTGCCCGAACCGCCGATCACGATGCCGAGGGAGTCGGTGTCCGCCGCCGTACGCTCCGCGGCGCGGAGACAGAACGGGGGGTAGTCGTCCTGGGCGTCGTAGATGTGCGGCCCGCAGTCGACGGGCTCGTGGCCGGCGGACTTGAGCCACTCGACGAGGTGGTTCTTCAGTTCGAAGCCGGCATGGTCGGAGCCGAGATACACGCGCATGGTCCGAGTGTGACACGGCGGTTGCGGATCGGCTTCGTCGGGTTCCGACCAGGAAAGATGTGACTTACACCATAGAAGCTCAAGAAAACCTCAAGTAACAATCCGGATTCAAAGGTTCCCGAATTTCTTCGCCTCGGATTCACTGGACCGACTCGTACACCGCTCGTACGAGCCCCCGTACTCCGTGTGATCCGGCGGTACGGGACCCACATCATCCGTACGTACGTGTGTCCCCCACATTCCGTACACCCGGCTCAAAGGAAATATCCCTCATGACCTCGCAGCCGACCCCCACCAAGGCCGGTAACGACCCGGGGCACGCCGGAGAACCCGGCGGCAGCCTCCAGGCCGGACTCAAGAACCGTCATCTGTCGATGATCGCCATCGGTGGCGTCATCGGAGCCGGCCTCTTCGTCGGTTCCAGCTCCGGCATCGCGACCGCCGGCCCCGGCATCCTGCTCTCCTACGCCCTCGTCGGCACGCTCGTGGTGCTGGTGATGCGCATGCTGGGCGAGATGTCCGCCGCGAACCCCACCTCGGGCTCCTTCTCGGCCCACGCGGACCGTGCACTCGGCCGCTGGGCCGGCTTCTCGATCGGCTGGCTGTACTGGTTCTTCTGGGTGGTCGTGCTCGCCGTGGAGGCCACCGCGGGCGCCAAGATCCTCCAGGGCTGGATCCCGGCCGTGCCCCAGTGGGGCTGGGCTCTGATCGTGATGATCGTGCTGACCGCGACCAACCTGGTCTCCGTCGGTTCCTACGGCGAGTTCGAGTTCTGGTTCGCGGGCATCAAGGTCGTGGCGATCGGCGCCTTCATCGTCGTCGGCGGGCTCGCCGTCTTCGGGGTGCTGCCGGGCGTCCACAGCGACAAGGCGGGCCTGGGCAACCTCACCGCCCACGGCGGCTTCCTGCCCCACGGCCCCGGCGCCATCCTCACCGGTGTGCTGCTGGTCGTCTTCTCCTTCATGGGCAGCGAGATCGCCACGCTGGCGGCCGGCGAGTCCGAGGACCCGCAGCGGGCCGTGACCAAGTCCACCAACAGCATCATCTGGCGCATCGGCGTCTTCTACCTGGGCTCGATCCTCGTGGTCGTCTCCCTGCTGCCGTGGAACGACCCGTCGATCAAGGACAAGGGCTCGTACGTCGCCGCCCTCGACTCCCTCGGCATCGCGCACGCCGGTGAGATCATGAACTTCATCGTGCTGACCTCGGTGCTGTCCTGTCTGAACTCCGGGCTCTACACGGCCTCCCGCATGGCCTTCTCGCTCGGCAAGCGGGGCGACGCCCCGAAGGCATTCGCGCGGACGACCAGCCGTGGTGTGCCGATGGCGGCGATCGTCGTCTCCGTCCTCTTCGGCTTCCTGGCCGTCTTCTTCAACTACAAGTACCCGAACTCGGTCTTCCTCTTCCTGGTCAACTCCAGCGGTGCGGTCGCCCTGTTCGTCTGGCTGGTGATCTGCTTCTCGCAGCTGCGGATGCGGAAGATCATCCAGCGCGAGGCGCCGGAGAAGCTGGTCGTGAAGATGTGGCTGTACCCGTATCTGACGTGGGCGACGGCCGCGCTGATCGTGTTCGTCCTCGGCTACATGCTCACCGACACCCAGGGGGAGAGCAGCGGCCGGACGACCGTGCTGCTGTCGCTGCTCGTCGCCGCGGTCGTCGTGGTGATCGCCGTGGTGAAGCAGAAGCTGACCGGTGCCGGGTCCGCCGAGCCGGTCGCGGAGGCGGAGGAGGCACGGGCGGAGATCCGCGCCTGACCACCGCACCAGCAGGAGTGAGGGGCCCCGTGGCATACGGCCGCGGGGCCCTTCCGCTTGGCGCACGCGGGCCGATCATCCGGGCGTGGCGCCGGCGAAGGAGGCCCCCGACTCCGTACCGCACCGCGAAGGGCGGTTCCTGCCGCGCCTGCTGACGAGGGGCGGGCGCGAGACCGCGCGGGCGGTGCTGGACCAGGCGTTCGCCGAGGTGGCGCCGTGGACGATCGGGCGGGCGCCCGGCTTCGCGTGCGGGGCGGGGGACCGCGCTGAGGGGCTGTACGACGCGGGGACGCGAGAGAGGCTCGCCGGGCTGACCCGGCGAGCCTCTTCCGCAGGAACTACGGCGTCACTTCCTGACGAGCTTCCAGGCGGTGGGCAGCAGGCCCATCGCCAGGGCCGCCTTCAGGGCGTCGCCGATCAGGAACGGGGTGAGCCCGGCCGCGATCGCGGCGGTCGCGGACATCCCGGTGGCGGCGGCCAGGTACGGGACGCCGACCGCGTAGATGATCGCCTCGCCGAGCAGCATCGCGCCGGCCGTGCGCAGCACGGAGCGGTCGGCGCCGCGGCGGGCCAGGGCGCCCACGACGGTGGCCGCGAGGAGCATGCCGAGGATGTAGCCGAAGGAGGGCGCAGTGGCGCCCGAGGTGGCACCCGCGAACCACGGCACACCGGCGATGCCGGCCAGCGCGTAGAGGGCGAGCGAGAGGAAGCCGCGGCCGGCGCCGAGGGACGTGCCCACGAGCAGCACGGCGAAGGTCTGTCCGGTCACCGGCAGCGGGGAGCCCGGCACCGGCACCGAGAGCTGCGCGGCGAGGCCGGTGAGCGCGGCGCCGCCGGCCACGAGGGCGATGTCGCGGACGCGGGAGGCGGGGAGCAGGTCGGCGAGGACCTCGCCGGGGCGGGTGGTGGCGGTAGCGGTGCTCATGAGGGACTCACTCCGGCGGTGGGGACGGTTCGGGACACGGTGACGCTATCCCAGGCGCCGCGAGCCGATCACCGTCAGCGCTCGACAAAGGCTGGATCGACGGCTTGGTGGGCCCTGCACAAAAGATGCGTGTTACACCTGATGCGGCGTGATACCGGTCACTGAGGTGGAGGCTTCACCGATACGGATCCCCGTCCGGCGACGACTGTAGGGTTTCGCCAACCGGGCTTGAGGTGGGACGCCGTCTGCACGGGGTGACCGTCACCGGTGACATCCCGGTCGGCGTCGTGGGCAGGGAGAGCTGCTCGATCGAGGGAGACGCCGCACCCACGCGCGAGTCGCAGCGTGATCGACCCTTCACCCTCCGTACGGATGGCGTCCGGATAGTGGGCACTCTCTCCCTCTGAGCGGAGAGTCCGCCCAGACTGTGGGCGTTTTACCCATCCGACGGACTGGACGAGCCGCGCCCATGCCCAGCACCCACGTCGAGACCCCGCCCGCGGCGGACGTCTCCCTCTCCCACGGCCTGAAGCAGCGCCACCTGTCGATGATCGCCCTCGGTGGCGTGATCGGCGCGGGCCTGTTCGTCGGTTCCGGCGCGGGTATCGCCGCCGCCGGGCCCTCGATCGTCGTCGCCTACGCCCTCTCCGGCATCCTCGTGATGCTGGTGATGCGGATGCTCGGCGAGATGTCGGCCGCCTACCCGTCGTCGGGCTCGTTCTCCGCGCACGCCGAGCGGGCGATCGGCCCGTGGGCGGGCTTCGCCGCGGGCTGGTCCTTCTGGGTGCTGCTGTGCACCGCCGTGGGCCTGGAGGGCATCGGCGCCGCCAAGATCGTCACCGGCTGGCTGCCGGGCACTCCCGAGTGGGCGTGGGTGGCGCTGTTCATGGTGGTCTTCTGCGGCGCGAACCTGGCCGCGGTGAAGAACTTCGGCGAGTTCGAGTTCTGGTTCGCCGCGCTCAAGGTGGGCGCGATCTCCCTGTTCCTGGTGCTCGGCGTGCTGGCCGTCGCGGGCGTCCTGCCCGGCACCCACTCCCCGGGGACGAGCAACCTCACCCATTTCCTCCCCCACGGCGGCGAGGGCCTCGTCATCGGCCTGCTCGCGTCGGTCTTCGCGTACGGCGGCCTGGAGACCGTCACCATCGCGGCGGCCGAGTCGGAGAACCCGGTCAGGGGTGTGGCGAGCGCGGTCCGTACGGCGATGTGGCGCATCGCGCTCTTCTACATCGGCTCCATGGCGGTGATCGTCACCCTGGTCCCGTGGAACTCCAAGGAGGTCGTGGAGAAGGGTCCGTACGTGGCCGCCCTCGACCACCTCGGTATCCCGGGCGCGGGCCAGTTGATGAACGTCGTCGTGCTGGTCGCGCTGCTGTCGGCGATGAACGCCAACATCTACGGCTCCTCGCGCATCGCGTACTCGCTGGTGGAGCGCGGCCAGGGTCCGAAGGTCCTGGCCAGGGTCTCCGGCGGTGTCCCGCGGATCGCCGTGCTCACCTCCTGTGTGTTCGGCTTCGTGTGCGTGCTGCTGAGCCACTGGCGGCCGAACGACGTCTTCCCCTGGCTGCTGAACATGATCGGCGCGGTGATCCTGGTCGTCTGGATCTTCATCGCGGTCTCGCAGCTGCGTCTGCGCCGCCGCCTGGAGCGGGAGACGCCCGAGAAGCTGGTCGTGCGGATGTGGGCGTTCCCGGTGCTGACGTGGGTCGCGCTGGCGGGCATGGCGACGATCTTCGTGTTGATGGCGCGGCAGCCGGACACCCGCGTGCAGCTGTACTCGACCGGCGGGATGACCCTGTTCCTGGCGGCGGTCGGATACGTCTGGCAGCGGCGCCGGGCCAGGAGCTGACCCGCCGCCCCCACCCGCGAAGGCCCTCACGTGCCACACGTGAGGGCCTTCTTGTTGCCCGCGGGGCCTCGCTGTTGCCTGCGAATGGCCCGCACGGGCCTCGCTGTTGCCTGCGCGGGCCCTTTTGTTGCTAGCGTGTAGTTGCAAGCTCTTTGCAATAAGAGGTTCGGAGGGGACCCGCCATGCCCGTCTACACGCTGCCCGACCTGCCCTACGACTACTCCGCGCTCGCCCCCGTGATCAGCCCCGAGATCATCGAGCTGCACCACGACAAGCACCACGCGGCGTATGTGAAGGGCGCCAACGACAGCCTGGAGCAGCTCGCCGAGGCACGGGACAAGGAGCAGTGGGGGTCGATCAACGGCCTGGAGAAGAACCTGGCGTTCCACCTGTCCGGCCACATCCTGCACTCGATCTACTGGCAGAACATGTCCGGTGACGGCGGCGGCGAACCGCTGGAGAAGGACGGCGTGGGCGAGCTGGCGGACGCCATCGCCGAGTCGTTCGGCTCCTTCGCCCACTTCAAGGCGCAGCTGTCCAAGGCCGCCGCGACCACGCAGGGCTCCGGCTGGGGCGTCCTCGCGTACGAGCCGCTCAGCGGCCGGCTGATCGTCGAGCAGGTCTACGACCACCAGGGCAACGTCGGCCAGGCCGCCACCCCGATCCTCGTCTTCGACGCCTGGGAGCACGCCTTCTACCTGCAGTACAGGAACCAGAAGGTGGACTTCATCGAGGCGATGTGGCAGGTGGTCGACTGGCAGGACGTGGCACGGCGTCACGAGGCGGCCAGGTCCCGCGCCGACGTGCTGCTGCTCGCTCCCTGAGGACGGCCCGAAGCGTCCTGCTCGTGATCGTCTTCTCACCTTTCACGGGGCAGGCGGAAGAAGAGGCGGCCCCCGCGAGGACGTGACTCGCGGGGGCCGCCCCGTCATGTGCGGGGCACGGTGGGGCGAAACACCGACCAGGGCCGGCCACGGGCGCCCGCGGCCGGGCCCATTCCGCCCCCCGAACGGGTGGTGGAACCGGTTCCGCGCTGCCGCCGGGCGCCGGGCGCGCCTACGCTCACCGGACCGCGGCGTCCGGCGGCCGCGGCCGTCCCCGGAGGAGGCTCTCGTGACATACCGGGCATATCGGCGGTGCCCCAACTGCGGCGACACCATGCAGGACTTCCGGGAGCTGGGGTCGGACGCGGAGAAGGCGGCGGCCGAGGAGGTCCTCAGGCCGCACCTGGAGGGCCGGCTCTTCGTCGCGAAGGACTTCCACCGCTGCGCGCGCCCGGGCTGCCGCCGGGTTCAGCGGAAGGACCACTGGAGCCTGGGGGCCACCCTGCCGGAGGGGGTGTAGGACCACACCCCTCCGGCGGGAGCCCCACCGCGGTCGGTCCTACAGGTTGCTGAAGTCCGGGCCCTTCGTGCGGGTGCGCTTGATCTCGTAGAAGCCCGGTACCGAGGCGACCGCCAGGGTGCCGTCCCACAGCTTCGCGGCCTCCTCGCCCTTGGGGGCCGGGGTGACCACCGGGCCGAAGAAGGCGATCTGCTCACCGTCGGCGCCCGGGACCGCGATCACCGGCGTGCCCACCTCCTGGCCGACCTTCTCGATGCCCTCCTTGTGCGAGGCACGCAGCTCGGCGTCGAACTCGAAGTTCTCCTGGTCGGCGTAGTCGATCAGGTCGGCCGGGAGACCGACCTCCTCCAGCGCCGCCGCGATGGCCTCGGCCGTCGGACCCTCGCCCTGGTTGTGGAAACGGGTACCGAGCGCGGTGTACAGCGGGCCCAGCACGTCCGCGCCGTGCTTCTGCCATGCCGCGGTCACCACGCGCACCGGCTTCCACGCCTTGGTCGCGAGCATCTCCCGGTACTCCTCCGGCAGCTGGTCCAGCTTGTCCTCGTTGAGGACGGCCAGGCTCATGATGTGCCAGCGGACCTCGATGTCCCGGACCTTCTCCACCTCCAGGACCCAGCGAGAGGTCATCCAGGCCCAGGGGCACAGCGGGTCGAACCAGAAGTCGACGGGGGTCTTGCCGGAAGCGGTCACGGTCTCGGACATGGCTCTCCTCGGAAACGGTCGTTGACTGCGCAACAACCGGGGTGGGCGCCGTCATTCCCGGGTGCCCCGCGTCAGGGGCACATGGCAGGATCGGTCCTGTTCGCCCCACCCAGCCGCCAGAGGGAGTGCCGCCCGTGCCCGGTGAGAACCTGTCCCGCGACGAGGCCCAGGAGCGGGCCGCGCTGCTGTCCGTCGACGGGTACGACGTGTCGCTCGATCTGCGTTCGGCGGTGGGCGACGCCCCCGCCACCGAGCCGCGCACGTTCCGCTCGGTCACCACGATCCGCTTCCGCTGTGCCGATCCGGGCGCCACGAGCTTCGCCGACCTGATCGCCCCGAGCGTCACCGCGGTCTCGCTCAACGGCAAGGACCTCGACCCCAGCGAGGTCTTCGACGGCACCCGCATCCAGCTGGAGGACCTGGCCGCCGAGAACGAGCTGGTCGTCGACGCCCAGTGCGCCTACTCCCGCACCGGCGAGGGCCTGCACCGCTTCGTCGACCCGGAGGACGGCGAGGTGTACCTGTACACGCAGTACGAGCCCGCCGACTCACGCCGTGTCTTCGCGAACTTCGAGCAGCCGGACCTCAAGGCCCCCTTCCGTTTCGAGGTCCGCGCCCCCGAGGGCTGGACGGTGTGGAGCAACGGCCCGGGCGAACTGCACGACGGGGTCTGGCTCTTCGGGGAGACCAAGCCGATCTCGACGTACATCACGGCGGTCGTCGCGGGCCCGTACCACTACGTCACGGACACCTACTCCCGCACCTTCGACGACGGCACGACACTGGGGATCCCGCTCGGCGCGATGTGCCGCAAGGGCCTGGCGAAGCACTTTGACGCGGACGACGTCTTCCTGGTCACCAAGCAGGGCCTGGACTTCTTCCACGACCACTTCGACTACCCGTACCCCTTCGGCAAGTACGACCAGGCGTTCGTGCCCGAGTACAACCTCGGCGCGATGGAGAACCCGGGGCTGGTCACCTTCCGCGAGGAGTTCATCTTCCGCGGCAAGGTCACGCAGGCGTCGTACGAGCGCCGGGCCAATGTGATCCTGCACGAGATGGCCCACATGTGGTTCGGCGACCTGGTGACCATGGTGTGGTGGGACGACCTCTGGCTGAAGGAGTCCTTCGCCGACTTCATGGGCTCCTTCTCGCTCGTGGAGGCGACCCGCTTCACCGACGGCTGGATCACCTTCGCCAACAACCGCAAGGCGTGGGCGTACCGCGCCGACCAGCTGCCCTCCACGCACCCCGTCACGGCGGACATCCGCGACCTGGAGGACGCGAAGCTCAACTTCGACGGCATCACCTACGCCAAGGGTGCCTCCGTGCTGAAGCAGCTGGTCGCGTACGTGGGCCGGGAGGCGTTCCTGGAGGGGGCGCGCCGTTACTTCAAGCGGAACGCGTACGGCAACACGCGCCTCGGCGACCTGCTGTCGGTCCTGGCGGAGACGAGCGGCCGGGACATGGCGGCCTGGGCGCGGTCCTGGCTGCAGACGGCGGGCGTCAACTCCCTGACCCCTCAGGTGCTGCTCGGCACCGACGGGCGGATCGCCGAACTGTCGGTGCTCCAGGAGGCGTCGGAGTCCCATCCGGAACTGCGGCCGCACCGGGTGGCGGTGGGCCTGTACCGCCGTGAGGCGGGCGCGCTCGTCCGGTACGCGCGCGCCGAGGCGGACGTCCACGGTCCGCGCACGCTCGTCGGCGAACTGGCGGGCGCCGAGGCGCCGGAGCTGGTGCTGGTCAACGACGACGACCTCACGTACTGCAAGATCCGGTTCGACGAGACCTCCCTGGCGGCCCTGAAGGAGGGCCTGGGCCAGATCACCGACCCGTTGGCGCGGGCGCTGAGCTGGTCGGCACTGTGGAACATGACCCGGGACGCGCTGCTGCCGGCACGGGAGTTCATCGATCTGGTGCTGCGGTTCTCCGGCCGCGAGTCCGACATCGGGGTGCTCCAGATGCTGCACACCTGGGCGAACTCGGCCCTGACGCACTACGCGGCGCCCGAGTGGCGCGAGACGGGCGGCCGGCTGCTGGCCGAGGGCGCCCTGAGCGAGCTGCGGCAGGCGGAGCCGGGCAGTCAGCACCAGCTGACGTGGGCGCGGTTCTTCGCGGCGGTGGCGTCGGACGAGGCCGATCTGCGGCTGCTGCGGGGCCTGCTGGAGGGCACGGAGAAGATCGACGGCCTGGACGTCGACCAGGAGCTGCGCTGGGCGTTCCTGGAACCCATGGCAGCACGGGGGGCCGCGGAGGAGTCGGTGCTCGCCGCGGAACTGGCCCGCGACGACACGGCCTCCGGCAAGCGTCACCAGGTCCGCTGCCTGGCCGCGCGCCCCTCGGCCGCGGTCAAGGCCCAGGCGTGGGCGCAAGTCGTCGAGTCGGACACCCTGTCGAACGCGCTCGTCGAGGCGACCATCGCCGGCTTCGTGCAGTCCTCCCAGCGGGAGCTGCTCGTCCCGTACGCGGCGAAGTACTTCGCGGCCATCGAGCGGGTGTGGCACGAGCGGTCCATCCAGATCGCGATGGACGTGGTGAGGGGCCTGTTCCCGTCGCTCCAGGACTCGCAGGGGACGCTGGACGCGACGGACGCGTGGCTCGCCGCGCACGAGTCCGCGCCGCCGGCGCTGCGCAGGCTGGTGCTGGAGGCGCGCGACGACCTGGCGCGCACCCTGCGGGGCCAGGCGTGCGACGCGGGGGCGGCCCGCTAGGCGCCTGTGACGGATCTCCGCCGCGTCGCGGCGCCGCGGCGTCGCGACGCCCGGCGCCCGGCGGGGACGGCGGTTGACGGGGACGGCGGTTGACGGGGACGGCGGTTGACGGGCTTCGGGAAACGACAGTTACGAAATACGAGTATCCGAAGCCGTAACCCACCGCTCCCCTCACGCGGACCAGCCTCTTTCGGCAGTCGAACGCGCGTACTTTAGCGCCATCTTGTCCGCATTTGTCGACAGGCGTGTAACAGCGGTTAGGGGGCCCGTCCCGGGCGGGAACTCCGGGGTCATGAACCACAACACCCCGCTCTCCCCCCGCCCCCTCCGTCATCTGTCGGAGGCACAGCGCCGGGTGCTGACCACGGCCCAGCTGCGCGCCCACGGTGTGACCGCCACCGAGACGAACGAGCAGTGCGGGCCCGGCGGCCCCTGGCAGCAGTTCCTGCCCGGCGTGTACCTGCTGCACCCGGGCCCGCCGACCTCCGAGGAACGTCTGCACGCGGTGCTCCTGTACGCGGCGCGTTCACCGCTCGGCGGCCCGGCGCCCGGCGTCCCGGTCCAGCCGGGCGCGGAGGGCCCGGGGACCGCGCGGCGCCAACCGGACGCGGTGATCACGGGCCTGGCCGCGCTGACGCTGCACGGCTTCGCCTGCGCGCCCCCGCTGACCTCGCTGGAGAAGATCGATGTCCTGGTCCCCCGGCTGCGCCGGCTGCGCAGCGTGGGCTGCGCGCGGGTCGTCCGCACCGCGGCGATGCCCGCCCCGCAGCCGGTGACCGGCCTGCCCGTCGCACCGGTGCCGCGCGCCTTGGCCGACGCGGTGGCGGAACTCGCGGACACCGGGGCGGTGCGCCGTCTGCTGACGGAGGCGGTACGCGGCGGCCACTGCGAACCGGCCGCCGTCGTAAGGGAGCTGAACCAGGCCAAGCTGCTGAGCCGTCCGCACGTGGTGGACGCGGTGGACTCGCTCCTGGCGGAGGGCCGGGCGATCGCGGAGAGCCGGCTGTACCGGATGGTGCGCGAGTACGGCCTCCCGGACCCGATGTGGAACGTGGACCTCAGGCTTCCCGGCGGTCCCTTCCTCGGCGGTCTGGACGCGTACTGGCCCGACCAGGCAGTGGCGCTGGAACTGGACACCCGCGCGCCGCGCCAGGACGACGACGCGCTGTGGTCGGAGTACGCGCGCAAGCGCGAACACCTGGAGCGGCTCGGCATCACGGTCGTCCACATCACCCCGAAGAAGCTGCGGGACTCGCTGGAGCAGCAGGCGGCCGTGGTCCGCACGGCCCTGATGGCGGCGGCGGACCGGGAGCCGGCCGCGTATGTCGTGGTGCTGCCCCGTTAGGGCGCTTGCACGGGCTTCCGGAGGGGAGAGGAGGGGCCGCCGGTCCGTCGGCGGCCCCTCCTCATGCCGTGCGGTCAGAGCGGCTCCGGCAGGGGCGGCTCGGGCAGCGGCGACCTGACCCCCTCGGCGTGGACACGGTCGATGAGCGCGGCGTACGAGGCGATCATGCGGGTGCGGCTGAAGCGCTCACGGCTGTGGGCGAGGACCGGTGCGAGGGCCGGGCGGGCGGCGACGGCGTCGCTCCAGGCCCGCGCGATCGCGTCGGGGTCCGGCGGGGTGACGAAGCCGTGCCCGGCCACGATCGCCGCGCTGTCGCCCACGTCGGTGGCGACGGGCACCGCCCCGCACATCATGCCCTCGATCAGACACAGCGGGGCCGCCTCGCCCCAGGACGAGGTCAGCGCCACCACGTCGGCCGCCGCGTAGACGGTCTCCATGTCGCGCCGCACTCCCAGTGCGTGGAGCCGGGGCGTGAGCCGCGCCGTGTCGTCCCCGAACGCCGCCTCGATGTCGGCGCGCAGCGCCGGCTGGGCCTCGGTCATGCCCGCGCCGCACATCAGCACGTGCCCCCGGGGCTCGCGCCGCAGCCAGGCCCGTGCCGCGCGCAGGAACAGCGGAACGTTCTTCATCGTGTCGTACCGGGCCGCGAAGACGACGACCGGCGCGGAGTCCGGGATGCCGAGCACCGACCGCAGCAGGGCGCGCCGACCGGCATCGGGCCGGAAGCGCAGCAGGTCGACCCCGTTGGGGATGACGTGCAGCAGCTCGGGCGGAATCCCGGCGGCCTCGTAGGCGGCCCGGGTCGACTCGGCGCAGCAGACGCAGGCCACCACCGTGCCGTCGGCGATGGCCGCCTTCAGCTCGCACAGGGCCGCGCCCTGGTTCTCCGGGTCCGAGCGGTGCAGGCAGACGATCACCGGCCGGCGCGGCAGGCCGCCCTGGTTGAGCAGCCCGAGCGGCTGCTCCTTGAGCGACAGGATGACGTCGGCACCGGCCATGGCCCTGGCCGTCGCCGCCAGCTCCGGCCCGCTGAAGAGCACAGGATCGACGGCCGAGGCCCCGGGCAGGCCGAAGGTGCGGCCCAGGGACGTGACGCCCACCCCGGCCGCGGTCAGCGACCGGTAGCAGGCGTCGGCCTCCATCGGCTGCCGGGTGGCCTCACGGAGCACCTCCCCGTGGAGGCTCAGCACACTGTGGTGCTGGCCGCCTTCGTGGAGTCCCAGGACGACGTCACTGTGGAGGATCCGGGCGCCCCCGGAGAAGAAGCCCTCATAGACCGAGAGCACGCGCAGACCGTGCCTCATGCGCACACGACCACCCGCCTTGCACATATAGCGAACCATCCCCGTGAACAGCGGGTTAGCCGATATGACGCGGCATAGATGTTTCAGACAGATGAACGGCGGGTCTCATGTCCGAGTCGGATGGGTTTACTCCGTAATTCCGGGGTCTTCGCATGCCCTGGTCCCGGTGCGATAGCGGTGGAACGATCACCGGATGGCCCCGGACGACCGGGTCGATCACCCCGCGATCACGACGGCCCACGGGAGCCGGCCGTGGAGCGGGCGGAGCCGGTGCTGCCGGAGAGGGGTGAGCCGGGGACGGCTCACCTGCCGCAGAACTCCGCCTCGATCACCGCGTCGCTGTTCCCCGACCAGTCGCCGTTGAAGTTGAGGGCGAGGGAGTGACGGCCGTCCGCGGTGGTGACGGCCAAGGACGTCGAACCGTGGATGCCGCCGTCGTGGCCCCAGACATGGACCCCGCAGCTGAGTGTCCGGTCGATCAGGCCGAGCCCGTAGCCCGCGTTCGGGATGCCGTGGACCGTGACCGTCGTCTTCATCTCCTTCAGCTGCTCGGGCGGCAGCAGCCTGCCCGTCAGCAGGGCCGAGTAGAAGCGGGTCAGGTCCGCGGAGTCCGAGATCATCTCGCCCGCGGAGGACGCCAGGGACGGGTTCAGGGTCGTGACGTCGTACGCCGGGCCGGTCGTCGCCTCGCCCAGCTTGCTGTAGGCGCGGCTGCTCGGCCGCGGGACCGTGGTCCTGGTGCCGGGGACCGAGGTGGCGCGCAGGCCCAGCGGCTCGATGACGCGGTCGCGGATCTCCCGCGCGTACGAGTGCCCGGTGACCTTCTCGATCACCATGCCGGCCACGACGTAGTTGGTGTTGGAGTAGTTCCAGGAGGTGCCCGGCGCGAAGTCCGGCTTGTGGGACATCGCGACACGTACCAGGTCCTGCGGCTTCAGGGTGTCGTAGCGGTGCCGGAAGAAGCCGTCCTTCAGGAAGTACGTACGGGCGAACGTGTCGTCCGCCGTGTAGTTGAAGATGCCCGAGGTGTGGTTCAGCAGCCTGCGGACGGTGATGAGTCGGCCGTCGTGGCCGTGGCCGCGGATCACACCCGGCAGCCACTTCTCCACCGTGTCGTCGAGGGACAGCCGTCCCTCCGCCTCCAGTTGGAGCAGCACGGTCGACACGAACGTCTTGGTGATGCTGCCGACGCGGTAGCGGTCCTCGGTCGAACGCGGCGTACCCGTCCTCAGGTCGCCGACTCCCGAGGTCGCCCGCCACGTGCCGGATCCGTCCTTCGCCGTGGCGGTCACGCCGGGGACGCCCGCCTTGACGGCGGCGTCCATGGCCTGCCGGGTGGCGGTGTGGTCGGCCGCTCTCGGAGCGGCGGAGGCCGGGGCGGTGAGGGCCACCGCCGTGACGGCCACCGTCGCCGCCGCTCCCATCAGTCCTCTGCGTACGGACATGTCTTCCCCCTTCTCGCCGGTGGGCGTGGTCAGCCAGGGGGACCGCACCCATGAGCGCCGGGGTTGCCTGCCCGTATGCCGGTTGACCGGGTTTCAGCCCTTCTTCAGCACCAGTTCCGTGTTGCGGTCCACCGCGTTGCCCGCCAGTGTCCGGTTGGCGCCGGGCGCGTTGAGGGACAGCTCACGGTAGAGGGCGGCCAGGCCCGTCCGGGTGAGGTCGGCGAAATCCGTGCGGTGCGGGGCGGCGGACTCGATGAGCGTGGTGAACAACGAGAGCGTGCCGTCTTTGTTGTCCACGAGCTCGACGATCCGGGCGAGTTGGGGGTGGTCGACGTGCGAGGCGGTGGAGATCTCCCAGAAGCCGTGGCCGCCGGCGGCGGAGTGCGGGGTGATCACGTTCTTGTGGATGTGCCCGTTCACCCAGGCCAGCACGTTGCGGTGGCCGGCGAGCAGGGCGACGACCTCGGCGCCGTTGTGACGCCGCTCGCCGGGGCGGGCCGGGTCGGGACGGGTGTTGTCCATCGACTTGCTGGTGTGATGGCTGAAGACGACGGCGTACGAGTCCTTGTTGTCGCGCAGCGTCCTGTCCAGCCACTGCAGCTGCGCGGTGCCGATGGAGCCTTCGTAGTGGCCGGCCGCGTCGGTGGTGTCGAGGCTGATGCCGATGACGTCGTCGGCGATGCGGAAGGAGTAGTACTGGGTGCCGGCGTCCACGTTCGCCGACGAGTAGCCGTGGCCGACCGGGCCCGGGCCCGTGTACGCCGGGTCGAGGTGCGCCTTGAGGTAGTCGGCGGGGGTGCAGGGGGCGCGCTTCTCGTCCGGGGTGACCGAGCGCATGGCGCGGGCGTGGGCCTTGAGCAGGTCACGGAACTGGACACCCCTGGGGTCCTTGGCGTTCTTGATCGTGTCCTGGAGCTTCCTCGCCTCGGCCGCGGACAGGCTCATCAGCTTCCTGCCGCCGATGGCGTACTCGGCGAGGTACGGGTCGCCGTGCGCGTAGCAGCCCAGCGGCAGGGCGTCGTGGTTGCCGACCGTGGAGTACCACGGCAGCGTGAGGCCGGGGCTGCGCACCTCGCGGATCGCGGCGGCCAGGAACCCCTCGATGTGCGGGAAGCCGAGCTGCTTGTCCGCGTCGCGCAGGGTCGAGTCGGGCTGCCAGTACAGCTTGAGGCCACTGCTCTGAACGCCCTCGTAGTGCCGGGGATCACCGGAGTTGGGGGTGATGCGACCTCCGCTCATGATCTTCATGAACCACTCCAACTCGGACTTGGCGTTGTTGTCCGTGTTGTCGCCGGTGGTCATGACGAAGTGGAGCGGGGTGCCGGTGACGGGTGCGCCCCGCAGCGAGTTGACCCGCTCGACCAGCGAGATCGCGCCGGGCACGGTGAGCGCCTCGTGGGGCCGCCAGGCGTGCGGGTCGGTCGAGCGCAGGTACTCCAGCCGCAGCGGGTGCTGGCTGTCGATCAGGTGCAGATCGGTGAACTGCACGAACGCCGTGAGAGTGGTGCGGCGGCCCGCCCGGCCCGCCTGGGGCGCGGCCAGCTCATCGCGTACGGCGCGCGGCCAGCCGGGGCCGTCGCCGAGGCGGCGGTACCCGGAGCCGTTCCGGGGAGCGGCGACACCGGCGACGGTGGTGCCCTTCGTGTAGGGCGCGAGCGGGGCGGCCTGCGCCCTCCCGGAGGAGGTGGCGGGTGCTTCGGCCGTGCCGTCGTGAGCCATGCCGTCGTGCGCCGTGGCGGCCTGGCTGTCACTGGGCCGCAGGGCGTAGCCGACGCCCGCGGGGACGGGCACCGCGCCGGCGGCGAGGACGGTGCCGCGGTCTACCCCCGGCACGGAGCGGGTGACAGAGCGTAGGCGCGACATTGCGCGATCCCCCCGAGTGTCGAACGCGTCGGCAGTGGCCGCGGAGCCTCGCTGTCGCGAACGCCCCGCTCGCTCCGGATCGTTGGCATCGGGGATGACCAGGGCGTGAACGCGACGGCAACACGCGGCGCCCATCACGGTACGTGGATCTCCATCCACCCCGCGCGCCCGCGACCGCTCGCCGGGCGGCCGGGCGGGCGGCCACTCCGTGTTCGTCTCGCGGGGTACACCGGAGCTATCCTCCGGGGAGCGCGGAGCGGCCCGCCGCGGGACGCTGGCGCCACAGCGCGAGTCCGGTGTCGACGAGCGCGACCCGCCGCAGCGCGGGCACGGCGGCCAGGTCCTGCCAGGCGGCCAGGTCGGTGGAGCCGCCGACCTCGTTGCGGAGCTCACCGCCGACGACGTGCCCCTCGTAGAGGAGCCGTACGCCGTGGTGGTCGACGACGCGTCCGAAGCGGCGGCGGAAGCTGCGGCGGATCGAGTCCACGCCGAGCAGTCCGGTGAGCTCGATGCGGTAGCCGGTCTCCTCCTCCACCTCGCGCACCACGGTGTCGTAGGGATCTTCGCCGTGCTCCATGCCGCCGCCGGGCAGGGTCCACTCGGGCGTGCCGTCGCGGGCCGTACCGCGGGCGAGCAGGAGCCGGCCGTCGCGAACGCAGATGGCGTAGGCCGCCACCCTCAACTTTTTGCGCACGCCCGGACGTTAACCCGCCGGATCCGGATTGGCAGGCGAGTATCCGGGCGCGGCCCACCGCAGCGGTACCGCCGAGGGGGTGACGACGGCGTCCCGCACGGTGAAGCGGACCCTGCGCTCCTCGTCGCCACCGACGCCGACCCGGCGTGGGGCCCACTGCACGCACTACGCGCGTAGGGAGGCAGCGGGCCCACGGGAATGTCCCACCCTGCGCCGCTAAGTCCTCGATGGCACATGGCGGGATTACGCCATGACTCCATCCCGTCTCGGTCAACTCTCCCCAAACATCTGTCCCTTGGGTAAAGCTGAGCGATCGCCCGGACCCGAAATCCGGACGACCGTGGCCAGGACCGATCGATCGTCAGGTCCCGGCCGCACCGCTTTCGTTCCTTTACCTACAAGGGATGCCGATGACCTCCGACCCTCAGCGCACCCCGATATCGGGCGCGAGACGCGTGGCCCGCACAGCCGTTGCCGCCGGTCTCGTGGCCGCGCTCTCCGCGGCCGGGCCGATACCCCTGGCCTACTCAGCGAGCCACCCGCACGCCACCGCCGACCCGGTCGTCAAGTCCGCGAGCGCCAAGCTCGGTTCGGACGACGCCGATCTACTGGCCGAGGCCAAGGCCGGCGGCGCCAAGAACGTCACGATGATGATCGCGACCGCACCCGGACAGACCGAGCAGGTCGCCAGGGAACTGGATGCCGTCAAGGGCGGCTCCGTGGGCCGCACCTACGACCGACTCGGCTACGTCCGCGCCACCGTGCCGACGGCCAAGGCCGACTCGGTCATCGCCGCCGCCGAGAAGCTGTCCTCCGTGCACGCCATCGACCTGCGGCAGGAGATCCCGCTCGACGACCCCACGCCGAGCGCGGACACCGCGAAGGGCGCCTCCGCCAAGGGCACGGCCACCTACTCCGGCCCCGACCGGAACACCCCCGCGAAGAACCCGTACAACCCGTCCTTCGAGACGGGCGCCGTCGACTTCGTCAGGGATCACCCGAAGGCGGACGGCCGCGGCATCACCATCGGCATCCTGGACTCCGGCGTCGACCTCGGCCACCCGGCGCTGCAGAAGACCACCACCGGCGAGCGGAAGATCGTCGACTGGGTGA
The DNA here is from genome assembly GCF_001417775.1 of Streptomyces sp. TP-A0356. Taxonomy (GTDB): domain Bacteria; phylum Actinomycetota; class Actinomycetes; order Streptomycetales; family Streptomycetaceae; genus Streptomyces. The sequence continues at coordinate 499,438 of NZ_BBZJ01000013.1, forward strand.
CCGCGACCGACCCGATCGTGGACAGCGACGCGACCTGGCGCCCGATGGTCACCGCGGTCTCCGGACCCACCTTCGCCTACGCCGGCCAGACCTGGACGGCGCCGGCGGGGTCGTACGAGATCAGCACCTTCAAGGAGTCCGCGACCACCGGCGGTGACGAGAAGGGCGACCTCAACCGCGACGGCGACACCACCGACAGCTGGGGCGTCCTCTACGACCCGGCGGCCGGCACGGTCACCGTCGACCTGAACAACAACCACGACTTCACCGACGACACGCCGATGAAGCCGTACAAGGACGGCCACCAGGTCGGCTACTTCGGCACCGACGACCCGAAGACCGACGTCGTCGAGCGCGTGCCGTTCGTCGTGCAGATCCGCAAGGACGTGCCGATGGACCCCTACGGCGGGTCCTGGATCGGCAAGAAGGCCGACTTCGTCAACATCGGCGTCATCGAGTCCGAGCACGGCACGCACGTCGCCGGCATCACCGCCGCCAACGGCCTGTTCGGCGGGAAGATGAACGGCGCCGCCCCGGGCGCGAAGATCGTCTCCTCCCGCGCCTGCACCTGGACCGGCGGCTGCACCAACGTCGCGCTCACCGAGGGCATGATCGACCTCGTCGTCAACCGCGGCGTCGACATCGTCAACATGTCCATCGGCGGCCTGCCCGCGCTCAACGACGGCAACAACGCGCGCGCCGAGCTCTACACGCGCCTCATCGACACCTACGGCGTCCAGCTGGTGATCTCCGCGGGCAACTCCGGCCCCGGCGCCAACACCATCGGCGACCCCGGTCTCGCGGACAAGGTGATCTCGGTCGGCGCGGGCATCTCCAAGGAGACCTGGGCCGCCAACTACGGTTCGCAGGTGGAGAAGAAGTATGCCCTGCTGCCCTTCTCCTCCCGCGGCCCGCGCGAGGACGGCGGCTTCACCCCGACGCTCGTCGCGCCCGGCGCCGCGATCAACACCACCCAGACCTGGCTGCCCGGCTCCCCGGTCGCCGAGGCGGGCTACTCGCTGCCGGCCGGCTACTCCATGCTCCAGGGCACCTCGATGGCCTCCCCGCAGGCCGCGGGCGCCTCGGCCCTGCTGCTGTCGGCCGCCCGGCAGAAGGGCATCGACCTGACGCCCGCCGAGCTGCGCACGGCCCTCACCTCGACGGCGGACCACATCCAGGGAGCCCAGGCCTACGAGGAGGGCGCGGGCCGTATCAACATCGTGGACGCGTGGGACGCCATCAGGTACGGCGCCACCGCCAACGACTACACGGTGAAGGCCCCGGTCGACACCGCGATCGACTACGCGCTGAAGACCCCGGGCTTCGGCACCGGCCTGTACGACCGCGAGGGCGGGCTGAAGGCCGGTGACAAGAAGACGTACGACGTCACCGTCACCCGTACCTCCGGCTCCGACAAGGCGGTGTGGCACACGCTGCACTTCCAGAACAACGCCGAGGGCACCTTCCGGATCGTCGGACCGAGCCTGGTGAAGCTGCCGCTGAACCAGCCGGTGACGGTGAAGGTCCAGGCCGCCCCGCGGTCCGCGGGCCTCAAGAGCGCGATCCTGGAGGTCGACGACCCGAGGACCGTGGGCGTCGACAAGCAGATCCTGAACACGGTCGTCGTCTCGACGCCGCTCGAGTACACCTACTCCGCGTCGAGTTCGGTGCAGCGCAACAGCTCCCAGTCGTACTTCGTGACCGTCCCCGCGGGCGCCAAGTCGCTGGAGGTCGCGATCGGCGGGCTGAAGGACAAGAGCCAGACCCGGTTCATCGCGATCCACCCGTACGGCGTCCCGGTGGACAGCACCTCGACGCCGAACTGCTACAACAACTACCTCGACGGCAACGGCTGCAGGCCCGACGTGCGCTCGTACGCGGCACCGCAGGCCGGCGTCTGGGAGATCGAGGTCGAGTCGCGCCGGACCTCGCCGCTGCTCGACAACCCGTACAAGCTGGACGTCACCGTCCTCGGCGCGGCCTTCGACCCGGAGACCGTGACCCTGCCCGAGGCCAAGGTCGGCACCCCGGCCACCGCCTCCTGGAAGGTGACGAACACGCACGCGGCCCTGGACGGCACCCTGAAGGGCGGACCGCTCGGCTCCTCGAAGACCGCGCGGCCGACCATCAAGGGCGGCGAGAAGCAGACCACGACCGTCGAGGTGCCCGCGGGCGCCACGTCGCTCGACGTGGCGATCGGCAAAGCCTCCGACACGGCCGCCGACCTCGACCTGACGGTGTACGACGCGAACGGCAAGCAGGTCGCGCAGTCCGCGGGCGGCGACTCCGAGGAGTCGGTGCACATCGCCTCGCCGGCCGCCGGTACGTACACCGTCGAGGTCGCCGGCTACTCGGTCCCGTCCGGCTCGACGGCGTACGACTACCGTGACGTGTTCTTCTCCCCCGCGCTCGGCCAGGTCACGGTCGACGGATCGGCGCCGGTGAAGCTCGGCACGGGCGACTCCACGACGGTGTCCGGGGCGGTCACCGCCACGGCGGCGGCCCCCGAGGGCCGGGAGTTCTTCGGCCAGGTCCAGCTGGTCAACGCGCGCGGCACGGTCGCGGGCGTCGGCAGCGTGAAGATCCAGAAGGTCACCCCGTAGTTCTCCGCACGGTGCGGGGGCGGGCGTCCGTGCGGGCGCCCGCCCTCGCTCATTCGCAGCTGAGGGAGCGGGATGCGGGCAGCGCCCCGAGGATCCCGGCGCGATCGGCGGCGATCTCCTTCTCCCCGACGGTCGTGCGGTCCGGGACCTCCGAGTCGTGCGGGACGCCGACCAGGACGTGCTCGCCCTTGCGGAGCGGGGGCTCGGCGTCCTCGTCCCTCAGGAAGGTGACCTCCTTGGTGCCGGAGGCGGGCTTGTAGTAGCGGCCGACGGTCACTGTGATCCGGACCCGCGCGGCACCGGGCACACTCTCGACGCCGGTCACACGGCCCTCGACGACGAGCCGGGCGCAGGCGAGGTAGTCCGCCGGGCTCCGGGGCGCCGCTCCCTGCCCACTGCCCGCCTGCGCGCCCGTGCTGCTCGGGGCCTTCGCGCCCGAGTCGCTGGTCTCGGCCGCGCCGCCGCTGTGCGCGAGCCGGCCCAGCCCGACCACCGCGGCGGCCACGACGACCATGCCGAGGGCGCCGAAGCCGAGGGCCCGGGCCCTCGGACGCCGGGCGCGCTTCCCGGGCGGCCGGGGGCGTGCCGGCCGGGTGCGGTTCCGGGTCGGCCGGGTGCCGGGCTTCGGCGGTGGCGCCGCATCGACCGGGGAGAGCGCCTCCCCGATGATCGCCAGCTGCTCGCGCAGCAGCGCCACGTCGGCTCGTGCCGCCCGGTGCTCGGCCATGAACCGGGCGTCGGCCAGCACGGCGTCCGGCAGCCGCTCGCCGGTGATCGCGGCCATCAGCGCGTCGACGGCCTCGTGGCCCTCGTGCTCGGCGGCCATGTCACACCACCTCGTCCTCGTGCAGACGGTCGCGCAGCGCACGGACCGCCGAGTGGAGCCTGCTCTTGACCGTGCCCTCGGGGATGCCGAGCTCCTGCGCGATGCGCCGCACCGGCAGATCGGCGTAGAAGCGCAGCACCAGGACCTGGCGCTGGGCGTCCGGCAGGTCGTCCAGGCCCTGGGCGACGGCGAGCGAGAGCAGACGGGAGTCCTCGCCGGACAGGTGCTCCGGCTGCCGCAGGGAGGCCAGCCGTTCCCCGAGCCGGTCCTGGCGGCGCCTGGCCCGGTGCCAGTCCATCGCCAGGTTGGAGGCGACGACCGCCGCCCACGCGGACACGTCGCGCGGCGCCTCGCGCCCGCTCGCGGCCCGCTCCAGCAACCGCAGACGGACCTGCTGCACCCCGTCCTGCAGGTCCGCCTGCGGTACCCCGCCGAGCGCGAGCACGGCCCGCACCCGCCGCTCCTGGGCCGCGTCCAGCGGGTCGTCCCCCGTGCGGTCGGCCCCCTGGCCGCGGCGGCCCTTTCTGCGCAGCACAGCCACCCCTCCCCTTGCGCGTTTCCCCTACGACGTCCCAGAGGCCGGAAACGTTCGGACGGCGCCCTCGGCGCCCTCGGCGCGTCCTCGGCGTCCTCGGCCAACGGCAGAGGCGTACGTCACACCGCCGTATGGGCCCGGTGGCCGTGGGCAGGCACGAGGCGCCACAGCTTGCGGCCCGGGACCCCCAGCGAGCGAATTTCTCCAGCTCAGCGGGGGTGTCAGCCGGACGTCCGCAACCCGCGGCCCGGCCGTGACGTCCCATTCCCCGGGCACCCCGTGCAAAGGATTGGACAGGCGGGCCGGGGTCGGCCGCATGATGGAAAAGCCTCGGCCAAGCAACACACACGTCAAGACACGAAGAGACACGAAGAGGGAGTCGCCGTGAGGGTCGGAATCGTCGGAGCCACCGGTCAGGTCGGCACGGTCATGCGCAGGATCCTCGTCGAGCGGAACTTCCCGGTCCAGGAGCTGCGCCTGTTCGCCTCGGCCCGCTCGGCGGGGACGGTCCTCGACGGCGTGACGGTGGAGGACGCGGCGACGGCCGACTACACCGGCCTGGACATCGTGCTGTTCTCCGCGGGCGGCGCGACCTCGAAGGCGCTGGCCGAGAAGGTCGCCTCGCAGGGCGCCGTCGTGATCGACAACTCCTCGGCGTGGCGCAGGGACCCGGACGTGCCCCTCGTGGTGGCCGAGGTGAACCCGCACGCGGTCGTGAACCGTCCCAAGGGCATCATCGCCAACCCGAACTGCACGACGATGGCCGCGATGCCGGTGCTGAAGCCGCTGCACGAGGAGGCGGGCCTGGAAGCGCTGATCGTCGCCACGTACCAGGCGGTGTCCGGCTCGGGCCTCGCGGGCGTAGCGGAGCTGCACGGCCAGACCCAGAAGGTGGTCGCGGACGCCGACCGGCTGACCCACGACGGCGAGGCGGTCGACTTCCCCGAGCCGCAGGTCTACAAGCGCCCGATCGCCTTCAACGTCGTGCCCTTCGCGGGCAACCTCGTCGACGACGGCCTGAACGAGACCGACGAGGAACAGAAGCTCCGCAACGAGTCCCGCAAGATCCTGGAGATCCCCGCTCTGAAGGTCTCCGGCACCTGCGTCCGCGTCCCGGTCTTCTCCGGCCACTCCCTCCAGGTCAACGCCCGCTTCGCGGGCCCGCTGTCGGTGGAGCGCGCGACGGAGCTGCTGGCCGGCGCCCCGGGCGTGGCGCTCTCCGACATCCCGACCCCGCTCCAGGCGGCCGGCAAGGACCCGTCGTACGTGGGCCGCATCCGCCGCGACGAGACCGTGGAGAACGGCCTCGCCCTGTTCGTCTCCAACGACAACCTCCGCAAGGGCGCGGCCCTCAACGCCGTGCAGATCGCGGAGCTGGTGGCGGCGGAACTGAGCGAGTGAGGACCACGACGCAGGGGCGCCCGCCCGTGGCGGTGGGCGCCCCTGCGTCGTGTCCGGTCCCCGCGGTTCCCGGACAGGAAGCACCCGGGCGCCGGGGGCCTCGGCGGGCGGCCGGAGCTGCGGGCCCGGTCATCGCCCAACGCCGTCACGACGTGGAAGGATGGCGCGACCCACACATGACGAGGAGATGACCGCGTGCCTGGCACAAACCTGACTCGCGAAGAGGCGCAGCAGCGGGCGAAGCTGCTCACCGTTGACTCGTACGAGATCGATCTCGACCTCTCCGGCGCGCAGGAGGGCGGCACCTACCGGTCCGTGACCACGGTGCGCTTCGACTCCGCCGAAAGCGGCGCGGAGTCCTTCATCGACCTGGTGGCCCCGACCGTCCACGAGGTCACCCTCAACGGCGATCCCCTCGACCCCGCAGAGGTCTTCAAGGACTCGCGGATCGCCCTGCCGGGGCTCCTGGAGGGCCGCAACGTGCTCCGGGTGGTCGCCGACTGCGCGTACACCAACACCGGCGAGGGGCTGCACCGCTTCGTCGACCCCGTCGACCAGCAGGCCTACCTCTACACCCAGTTCGAGGTGCCGGACGCCCGCCGTGTCTTCGCCTCGTTCGAGCAGCCGGATCTCAAGGCCACCCTGCAGTTCACCGTGAAGGCGCCGACCGGCTGGACCGTCATCTCCAACTCCCCCACCCCCGAGCCCAAGGACGACGTCTGGGTCTTCGAGCCGACGCCGCGGCTGTCGACGTACGTCGCCGCGCTGATCGTGGGTCCGTACCACTCCGTCCACAGCGTGTACGAGAAGGACGGCCACAGCGTCCCGCTCGGCATCTACTGCCGGCCCTCCCTCGCCGAGTTCCTCGACTCGGACGCGATCTTCGAGGTGACCCGGCAGGGCTTCGAGTGGTTCGAGGAGAAGTTCGACTTCCCGTACCCGTTCAAGAAGTACGACCAGCTCTTCGTGCCGGAGTTCAACGCGGGCGCGATGGAGAACGCGGGTGCCGTGACCATTCGCGACCAGTACGTCTTCCGGTCCAAGGTGACCGACGCCGCGTACGAGGGGCGCGCCGAGACCATCCTGCACGAGCTGGCCCACATGTGGTTCGGCGACCTCGTGACCATGGAGTGGTGGAACGACCTGTGGCTGAACGAGTCGTTCGCCACCTACACCTCCATCGCCTGCCAGGCGTACCACCCCGAGTCTCGGTGGCCGCACTCCTGGACCACCTTCGCCAACTCGATGAAGACGTGGGCGTACCGGCAGGACCAGCTGCCGTCGACCCACCCGATCATGGCGGAGATCAACGACCTCGACGACGTCCTCGTCAACTTCGACGGCATCACGTACGCCAAGGGCGCCTCGGTGCTCAAGCAGCTCGTCGCGTACGTCGGCATGGACGAGTTCTTCGCGGGCGTGCAGGCCTATTTCAAGCGCCACGCGTACGGCAACACGCGTCTGTCCGACCTGCTCGGCGCCCTGGAGGAGGCCTCCGGGCGTGACCTCAGGACGTGGTCGAGGAAGTGGCTGGAGACGGCGGGCATCAACGTCCTCCGCCCCGAGATCGAGACGGACGAGAACGGTGTCATCACCTCCTTCGCCGTCCGCCAGGAGGCCCCGGCGCTGCCGCCCGGCGCCAAGGGCGAGCCCACGCTGCGTCCACACCGCATCGCGATCGGCCTCTACAACCTCGACGAGGACACCGGCAGGCTGCTGCGCGACGAGGACGGCCGGATCGAGCTGGACGTCGACGGGGAGCTGACCGCCGTACCGCAGCTGGTCGGCCGGCGCCGCCCGGACGTGATCCTGCTCAACGACGACGACCTGTCGTACGCCAAGGTCCGCCTGGACGAGAAGTCCCTCGCCTTCGTCACCGAGCACCTCGGCGACTTCGAGTCGTCGCTGCCGCGCGCCCTGTGCTGGGCCTCGGCCTGGGACATGACGCGCGACGCGGAGCTCGCCACCCGGGACTACCTCTCCCTGGTGCTGTCCGGCATCGGCAAGGAGTCCGACATCGGTGTGGTGCAGTCGCTGCAGCGCCAGGTGAAGCTGGCGGTCGACCTGTACGCCGACCCGTCCGCGCGCGAGGCGCTGCTGACCCGGTGGACGGACGCGACCCTCGCCCATCTGCGCGCGGCCGAGCCGGGCAGCGACCACCAGCTGGCGTGGGCGCGTGCCTTCGCGGCGACCGCCCGTACGCCGGAGCAGCTGGACCTGCTGGAGTCGCTGCTCGACGGTTCGGGGACCATCGAGGGCCTGGTCGTGGACACCGAGCTGCGGTGGACGTTCGTGGAGCGGCTGGCGGCGGTGGGCCGCTTCGACGAACCGGAGATCGCGGGCGAGCTGGAGCGCGACAGGACGGCGGCGGGTGAGCGGCACGCGGCCACCGCCCGGGCCGCCCGTCCGACACCGGAGGCCAAGGAGGAGGCCTGGGCGTCGGTCGTCGAGTCGGACAAGCTGCCGAACGCCGTGCAGGAGGCGGTGATCTCGGGCTTCGTCCAGACCGACCAGCGCGAGCTGCTCGCCCCGTACACGGACCGGTACTTCGAGGCGGTCAAGGACGTCTGGGACTCGCGCTCGCACGAGATGGCCCAGCAGATCGTGGTCGGGCTGTATCCGTCGATCCAGGTCTCCGAGGAGACGCTGGCGAAGACCGACGCGTGGCTGGCCTCCGCGGAGCCGCCCCCGGCTCTGCGACGCCTGATCCTGGAGTCGCGTGCCGGCGTCGAGCGGGCGCTGAAGGCGCAGGCGGCGGACGCGGCGGCGGCCAGGGCCTAGGGGCGCTTCCGACGGATCTCCGTCGCGACGGCGCGAAGATCCGTCAGAAGGGCCCTGGTCACCGTCCATCGGTGGGGCGCCCGGCGATGTGCCGGGCGCCCCTTGCCGTGCTCAGTTGCCCTGGCTGTTGCTGTCGCCGCTGGTCTCCTTCTTGTCCAGCGGGCGGATCACGATCTTCTCTGCCACGCCAACTCTCCTTTCTGGCCGGGATCGCGACCAATCTGACGGTCGCGTCGCTGACCGCTTCTCTGTCAAGTTCAGCGTGTCGAAGTGAATCGTGGCCCCCCGGGTGGCCGCTGAGTAACCCTGACTTGGTTGGCCTGGACGGTGAAGAGGACTCGAGGAGTGAGCCGGGCCGGACGGCCTGGCTCGTCGACCGTTTCCCGGAGGGTCGACGAATTACGCGAGCTCAGAGCTACTGGGAAGTATCAGTGCCGAGTCCGTGTGGAGCGTGATGCGCACCGGTGTGAAGGTGGTGGCGTCCACCGGCGACTCACCGGTGCCCGGGTTGCGGGCGTAGCGTGGGTGGGCGCCTCCGCTGATCTGCCAGCGTATGCGGTGGCCGATGGGGAAGCGGTGCGCGGTGGAGCTCATCGGCACGGTGACCTGCGAGGGCTCCTGTTCGGTCGTCCGGAGTCGGACGAACCCGTCACAGATGTTGACGGAGCGGCCTTGTGCGTCCACGTCGCACAGGCGGGTGAAGACATCGGCGTGTCCGGTGTCCGTGGAGATGCTCATCCCTGCGGAGACGGGACCCAGGATGTCCATGGGATCGGTCAGTGGTGGGCCGGTGAATGTCAGGACGTCGTCTCGGGCCTCCAGGGTGGCGTTGTTCCGGGGGCCGGCGGCGCGGGAGAGCAGCGGACCGCCGAGGGAGGGGGTGGGGTCGGCCGGGTCGTAGCGGAACGCCGTCACGGGTGCGGAGTCTGCGGGGGCCAGCTGGGTGAGATGCCCGCCGGGGATGGGGTACCACGAGGTGGCAACCGCGGCTGGCGGCCAGTCGTCGAGGTCCCGCCAGGTGTCTTCGCCGCCGATGTGCACACGCACCGCGGTGGGACGCAGGCCGGAGGGATCGGCGTACAGGTGCGCGCGCAGCCACGCGAGGCTCTCGGTGAATACCTCGGGCCATCCTTGCTGCAGGGCCGAAGTATGGGTCCAGGGACCGACGAGCAGGGCGGTCTCACATCCGGCCTGGCGCAGCCGGTCGTACTGCTCGAAGGTCTGGTCGACTAGTGCGTCGTGCCATCCGGTGATCAGAGCCGTGGGCACGCGGAGCCGCTGCGCCGACTTCGCCAACGACGCGCCGTGCCAGTAGGCGTCCTTGGCGTCCGGGTGTGTCATCACGCCGTCCAGCCAAGGCAGTTCGCTGCCGAAGGCTGACACGTACGCCCCACGCAGGGGCTGCGCGGTGGTGACGTCGCGCAGGCGGCGCTGCAGGCGCAGCGTCGCCTTGAGGAACGGTGCCATGCCCTGGTGCTGGTAGTTCATGCCCACGCCCACGGCGAGGGCGTTCTCCAGGCGAAGCGCACCGCCTGAGTGGAACAGTGCGTAGGGATCGTGCAGCCCTACTTGCACCACCATTGCCTTCAGTTCTGGCGGTGGGTCCAAAGCGAGGGCCCATTGCACGTAGCCCAGGTAACTGGGACCGACGGTCCCCAGTGTTCCGTTGAACCAGGGTTGCTCGCGCAGCCAGGACACCGTGGCCTGGCCGTCGGCGGCCTCGTTGCGCCACAGATCGAACATGCCGCTCGAACCTCCGGTGCCGCGGCAGCTCTGCAGGACCACGTGGAAGCCCTGTTCGGCGAAGAGCAGGCCGTACTGGGGTGACCACGGCAGGCCTCGGCCATAGGGCGAGCGGACCAGGAGGGTGGGGAAGTCTCCCTGGGCGCGCGGGAAGTAGTGGTCAGTGATCAATGGGCTGCCGTCGGCGGCCGGCACCAACAGTCCCGGCTCCCATCCGGCCTCGTACCGTTTCGCCGGCAGACCTCGCCAGGTCGCCCTCATCATCCGGGAGGACAGCGGCGGTTTTCCGGCGGGTGGCACCCAGGCTGGCCTGGCTACGACGTCGGGCGTGCGTGATGGCATCGTTCCCCTCCTCTATTCTCGTACCATGTACGAGAATAGAGGATGCTTGGATGACCTTGGCAAGAGCCGCCTCAACAACCAGGGGAAGGAGTGCGAGGCCGTGTCCAGCGACGGAAAGGCCGGTGCCGAGAGCGTCGATCCCGAACAGCTCTGGTTGCCTCCCACCGAGCCCCGCAGGGGCCGCAGGCCCTCCTTCAGCCGGGAGACAATCACTGCGGCGGCCGTCACTCTGGCGGACGCGGAAGGACTCGACGCGGTCACCATGCGGCGGGTGGCCGCGGAGGTCGGGGCGGGCGTCATGTCGCTCTACAGCTACGCCCCTGACAAGGAGACGCTGCTGGAACTGATGGTCGACCACGTCAGCGGCGAACTCACGGTCACGGACCCACCCACCGGCGACTGGCGTGCCGATCTGAAGACCGTGGCTCGACTGCAGCGCGCCCACATGCTGCGCCACCCTTGGCTGCCCGTGGCCTTGTCCACCCGTCGCGTTCCGGGCCCCAACACCCTGGCCTTCCTGGAACACGTGCTCGCCGTACTGCGGCCCACCGGGCTGGACGGTGCGGCGAAGCTAGAGGTCTTCGCCCAGATCACCGCATTCGTGGCCGGGCACGTTGGCCATGAGGTCGCGCAGGCCGCAGTTTCACGATCACCGGACCGGGCCGCAGCCGAGGGCCGCTACCTGACCGCTGTCGCCGCCGACGGCTGCCACCCGGAACTCGCCGAAGCCCTTTCCGCCCCCGGACGTCCCCTCACCCCCGACGCCACCTTCACCCGGTTCCTCAACCGCCTGATCGACGGCCTCGATACTGACTGATGCCACACAGCTGTGACAGGCGTCCCGCCCGCGGCGCCTCCGAGGAACAGGCCGTCGGCTTGTCCAAGGCCACGGCCGCTACGAGGGCTGCTGCCGACTCCGTTTTCGGCGGCAGACCGGCTACCTGCCGAGTGGAGGCTGCGTGGGCAGCGCGCGGATCACAGCATGGCGGTCGGCGAGCTGCTGGCGCAGGTGAAGGTTCTCCATCGTGGCCTGGTGTAGGGCGCCGACCAGTGCCTCGACGTCTGCTTTGAGCTGGGCGAGCTCCTCGGCGTCGGCGGCTCGTAGTTCCTTCAGCCCGGCGGATCCGCTCGCGCAGGCGCCGCTCACTGTCCGGAGTTCCACCTCGGGCGCGGACCTTGTCGTAGAACTCATTCTTCAGGTCGGTGTGCCGCTGGGTCAGTGCGTTGCGCGGGACACCGGCTTCGAGCGCAAGAGCAACGATCGTCAGGGCGCCGTTGGAGTACTCGGGAGTGCCGCGCAGGATGCGGTCCATCGCGGCACCGATGCGGCCGCGCTCGTCTGCGACAGGGCTCATGCGGTCGGCTCCTGGGAGTGGATGCGATCGTTGTTGTGGCGGTCGGCCAGACCACGGAGATGGTCGGCACGCCGGGTGAGCCGGTCGGCGAGCGGGTCGGGCACAGCCTCCGAGGCGGCCTGTTTCTCCAGCATCTGTGCGTGCTGCACGAGTTCGTCGGCGTGGCGGTCGGTGCGTGCGATGTTCGCGCACGACGGCCGGCAGCGGTCCAGGCGCGGAGCGTCGTCGGCGTCCAGGCGGTGACACAGGGCCCGGTCCCGGTTGTAGACGCACATCAGCAAGGAGCGCGGGTCGTCGTAGACGGTCAGGGCCGGGTTGCCGAGGATGTCGCGGGCCTGGCGGTGGGTGCGGATCGACCCGGCGAAGGCCGGCGCCTGCGTCGCGGCGTGGATCGCGCGGCGCGCGGCCGGCCCGGAGATCCCCACCCCGCGGGCGAGGTCGTCGTGGAGGGTGGTGAGGGTGTCGGCGGTGGCCCGGGCGGTTTCGATGTCCAGCAGCTGGTGGATCCCGTCGCGGCCGCGGGCGGCGTATCCGCCGCTGACCGCGGTGCGCATGTGCCCGTACGGGATGGCCAGCGCCACCAGGCCGCCCGGGCGGCGTGCGATGTGCCAGGCCAGGGTGCGGCGAATCGGGCCAGGCCGATCGCGCCGTGCGGATCGTGGGGGATGACCTCGCCGTCCCGTCCCAGGCGCTGGGCCAGGCGCGAGGCCCATGCGACGAATGCCTCGATGCGCGTGCGAAGCCTCGAATAGCGCAGGGAGGTTGTGCTGGGCGTGGGGGTGTTCACGAAGGTGCGCGTGGCCGCGTCGAACAGCAGACCTTCGGCCGGGGCGATCTTCTCCAGCACGCGGATCGCCCTCACCACGGGAGGGGTCGCCACCCAGGGCACCTCGCGCAGGCGCCCGGCGGAGTGGTGGTTGCCGTCCTCGTCGAAGGCGTTTTTGAACTCGCGCCCGTGGATGAGGTGCTGCCCGGAGGCGACCTCCGGGCAGCACCCGGTCTGCAGGCCCAGCACTACTGGCGGGAGGGAGTTATTCCAACCGTGCACTATAGGCAGGCAATGTCTAGCCTCCTGTCGGAGGGGGACTCCTCAAGGGCCGAGGTGGACCGGCATGTCACAAGGCAAGCGAACAGGGGACCGCCGCCGCGACGATGCGCCAGACTGACGTCGTGGATGAACCTGAAGCGGTAGACCATCAGCGCCTCATACCTACAACCGATTCGGGCGCAGTACGGCTTCGCCGCGAGGGACGCACCCTGCTGCAGCAGGCCAGGGCCAGTGCATCCACGCTCACGCTTGTAGGCGCAAGCGTTCTCGCAACAGGTGCATCAGTGGCCGGACTCAGTAGCTGGGTTCCTCTGGTCGCTTCCATGACAGCGGGGGTAAGCGGATGGGGCTTGCTCCGCACTGGCTTCGTCGTTCCCCTGCGCATGCGTCGCAGCATCGACGCGGTAGCCGGTGTCTTGGCACGAGACGAGGACGGGTGCGTCATTCGAACGAACGGCGTGTTCGTCGCGCCTGGATATTGGGTGACAATGGGTTACGGGCTCACCGACGGTAGGCACGACGCTCGACCGGACAGTGCCCCGGTACTCGCTGGGCTGCCAAGTGGCGACGCAACAGCCGAGTTGGTTGGGTGGAGTGGCCCGGACAAGCCTGCCATCCTCCGGGCCCGGACACCGGTCACCCCTGCGAAGCGACTCCTTTCGCTTCCTGCGGTCGGCGCAGACCTGAAGATCGTGGGCTGGATGGACCTTGCTGGAACTCCTGTCCGAACGTCCTATGATTACAAGGTCCTTGCTGTCAGTGAGGGCGCGATAGTCGCCGCTGGCCCTCATGTGCCCGCCAGGCTCGCATCCGCCGCAGTCATCGAACAGGGCACCGGAACAGTAGCTGGCTTGCTGTCGAATTACCTGGATAAACCGATGCGAGGCGCTGGGACCCATGGCCTGAGCACTGTGAAGATCTTCCCCTTGACCTCGCTGGCGCTCACCGACTTCGACGGTTCAAGACAGTAGGTCGAGTAGGAGTCCGGTTGGCCTCGTCCTCGGCGCGGGCGGCGAGGTACTCGGCCCAGTCGCGTCGGGCGTAGGCGACCCAGCGGAGCGCGGTGTGGCGATGCATCCCGGTCACGTCGGCGAGGATCGGGCTGGGGAGATCAGCAGCGAGGGCGGCCAGCGCCCCGTTCCGCGCGGTGCGAACCAGGATGCCGTGCCGGTTGAGTTTCTGGGTCATGCTGTGCGTCGAGATCGGCTTGCCCGGGACCATGCCCGGGAAGAGCCACTGAGGACCTGGGTGGGCTCGCGAGAGCTGCGGCCGGAGTTGGGGCTGTTCGGCAAGTTGCCGAAGGAGTTCGGCGAGCCGTGGAGGCAGCAGGACGGGGTGGCGTCCCAGGACCAGGTGAGCGTGCTTGTCACCGAACTTGAGGTGTTCAGGCGTCAGGTGGCAAAGGCGTTCGGTGGACAGGCCGAACAGCAGGGTGATCGCGCCGCCGGCCCGGACATCCGTCGGCAGGGCATCGTCGGTCAGGCAGCGTTGGAGGAGCCGCCAGCGATCGTCGTCGTCGAGCAGGTCCTGGGGCTCCTGGCTCGGGATGGAGGGGACGGTCAGCTCACGGGTGAGCCGACGACTCGTGGTCCACTTCAGGAAGTAGCGGATCAGGTAGCGCCGCTGGCTGGTGGCCCCGGCGATCCAGTCGTCGACGTGCTCCTGGGCGAGGTTGGCGAGGGCCAGGCCACGTTGGTCCATCCAGGCCAGGAAGTCCAGGGCGACGCTGACGCGGCGCCGCAGGTCGCGGTCGGGGGAGGCAGGATGGCGGCGGATAGCCGCCCGCTGACGTGCGCGTCGGAGCAGGAACCAGTTCAGGAACGGGCGGGCGAGATTGGCGTGTGCGGTCGGCTTGCCCGCGAGCTCGTGCTCCAGCCAGCCCGGGATGCGTTCGAGGTCCTCATTGCGCTCCTCCAAGGCGCCGGTGTGGACGAGTAGTTGGCGGATGTAGCGCTGGTTCCGGCTGGGCGGAAGCTCATCCAGCAGCTCGTGGCTGAGCTCGTTCCCTTCGGATACCAGCCGGGCGAGGAGCTTGGTGTTCGGGCTCTCCTTGAGCCACTGGATGGCGGGGAACGGTGAGGGAGCGTCCGCCAGCGCGGCCGCGAGCGGTTCCAGCTGCGCGGCGATCGTGCCGTCGGGCCCGGCCAGCAGGGCGTTGACCCGCTTGGCGAGCACACAGTGAGCGCATTGGCCGCGGCTGTGGGGGTTGCCGGTCCGGCCGCACTGCCTGCAGGTGTAGTCGGCGGCGAACCCGACACATGGTCCGCAGACCTCGGCGCCGTCGTCATCCCGCGCGATCAGCGGCTGGACCGTGCCGCAGCGAGGGCACTCGGCCGGTGAGCGGAGCACAGCGGTGTAGCAGGTCATGCAGACCGGCCCGATCGGCCAACGGGTGTTGACCGGCTTGGTCCGGCCGCAGCGGGCGCACGGCTCGCCAGTGCGATGACGCTGGTAGCAGGTGGCGCAGACCGGCTGTCCCTGTTCGTCGCGACTGGCGCAGGGGCGGACCCGGCTGCAGATCGAGCAGGTCGCCTCGGGGCCCTGGTAGCAGCCGTCGCAGAGGTCCGGCTGCCCGTCGCGCGCGTTGCGGGCGATGCGCTTGAGCTGTCCGCACCGACCGCAGAGCCGCCGTGGCCGGCGATGACGGTTGTAGCAGAGGTGGCAGAGTGCGCCGTCGTCGTCAACGAGGGCGGCGGCTGCGGACTTTCCGCAGCTCACGCAAGTGTGCATGGGGCGTTTCCAGCACTTGATGCATAGCCCTCGGCCGTCGTCCCGTCGTACCACCGGGTGTCGGAGCTGCCCGCATTCGGCGCACTCCTCGAACGTGGTGGGGTCGGCGCGGTAGCAACGGTTGCAGATCGGTCCCTCGGGGCGACGGGCGACGACGCGCTGGCCGTCACGGTGGCACCGTGCGCAGGTTTCGCGTTTACGGCTTCGGGCGTCGCACGAACCGCAGAGGCGCCCCTCAGGGCGGAGTTGCCGCAGGTCAGACCGGATCTTTCCGCAATGTGCGCATCCGGGACGGACCACAGGGTGCCCGGCATCGTGCAGAGCTTCAGCGAGCCGAAGCAGGACCGGTGGACAGAGCGAGCTGC
Source organism: Streptomyces sp. TP-A0356 (assembly GCF_001417775.1). Taxonomy (GTDB): domain Bacteria; phylum Actinomycetota; class Actinomycetes; order Streptomycetales; family Streptomycetaceae; genus Streptomyces. The sequence goes on from NZ_BBZJ01000013.1 coordinate 515,167, forward strand.
CTGACGTCAGCGCGTCGGGGTGGGCCGCGAGGTGTCCAGCCAGTTCTTCCAGGTAGCGAGCCGACCCGCGGGTGGGGATCGGCACCGCGGTCACCAGCGCGGCCTCGGCGTCCTCGCGGACGAGCGACGGCAGAGCCGAGGTGAGGTGGCCGACGGCGGCGGCCGTCGCGGCCTCCAAGCGGGCTGCTTGCGCAGCGAGCCGGGCGACGGTTGACGGAGCAGTCGGAGAGGATGCGCTCACAGGCCCTCCGGCCGCCGGATCGAGGTGCGGCACACGGCCGGAAGCGGGCCAGGCGTCTCGCCGCCGGCGGTCTTGCGTACCTCTTCGTTGACGACCTGAACCTCGATGAGGTCGTTGGGCTGGCAGTCGAGGATGTCGCACAGAGCCGCGAGGGTGTCCATCGACATCCGCTGCGGCGGCTGCGTGACCAGGCGGAAGACCTGCTCGCGTGAGAGGTTGACGCCCCGTTCGGCCAGCAGTGGCACCAGGTCGGTGGTCTGGAACATATCCCTGTCGGCCATGAGCTTGCGCAGGTTCCAGCGGTAGCCCATCTTCTTGATCACTGCGGGTCCTCCCAGATGCCCGGGTAACGCTGGCCCAACTTCTTGTGCAGCAGCCGGTTGCGGTACTCGTCCGAGACACCCGTATAAAGGGCCGTCGTGCTGGCATAGCCGTGACCGGCCTGGTCTTGGATGAACCGTTCCGGGTAATCAAATTCGGTCAAATGTGTGATATAGGAATGTCTCAGGCAGTGCAATTCGAGTTCTTCGGGCAGGTCAGCAGCTTGTTTGGCGGCCTCGAAGGCTTCGTTCGCCGACCGGCGTGACAGGCGACCGGCGCGTTCGGTGACCCAGATCGCCGGGTGCTTGCCCACGTTGAAGCGGGGCCGGACCTCGGTCAGGTAGTGGTCGAGGTCGTCTACGATCCAGTCCATTTCGGGGACGGTGAAGATGGTGCGGCGCTTGGGCGGGCTGCCCTTGGAAGACTTTCCCCAGCGTACGAACACCGCCCCGTGGCGCTTGTACTGCGGGGCCTTCGAGTTGCGCCGCAGGTCGGCGAGGTCGAGGCCGACGTTCTCCCGGCGCCGCATGCCGTAGGCGTAGTAGGTCTTGATCAGGGCGGAATCGCGCATCGCGGTCAACGCGCCCTTGCGGCCGCGCTTTCGGATCTCCTCGACCCGTCCGTCGGCAGCGTCGAACAGGTCCTGGATCTCGTCGTAGGTCAGCGGTCGGCGGCTCGGGTCGCCCTCGTACTCACTGACGTGGGTGACGGTGTTCCATTCGTGCAGGATCTGGACCGGCACCTCGCCGAAACGCTCCTGGCAGACGGACATCCAGCCGTAGCGCGGATCGGTGATGTACTCGCAGAACAGCCGCAGGTGGTTCTGGTAGTTGCGGCCACTCGCCACCGTGAACGTCGGCGTCTTCGTGCGCAGATGGTCGATGAATGCCTCGAACTCCGCCGGCTGCCACTGCCACGGGTACTGGTTAGAGAACTCGGCGAACCGGCGGACCAGCGACAGCCGCGGCTTGATGGTCCCGTCCCACTTCAGGAAACGGGCCCGCTGCTGCTTGGTCCACCCCTCCAGCATGGCCTCGAACACAGCAGGCGCGGGCTCCAGGTAGGAGATCCCGTCCACGAGCATCAGGTGTGCCGCACCCGCCAAATCGGCCGCTTTCGCCACTCCAACCTCCGTTGCGTTAGACGCATCATTGTTGGGATGGCATCGCTGAAGCGCAAGAGTCCCTGGTAGATCGCCTGCGCAGTGCGAGAGGATGACGGAGCAGACGCCCATCACCTGCTGATTCACGCTTACTTGGACCCTGTGGAGTGCTGCATCAGATGCAACTCCGCCCCGTTTTCGGCCGGGCGCATCCCGGTCAGGTAGGCCAGGACGATGAAGCAGGCCGTGCCCGACCCGAGCCACGGCCTGCCCGCACACGAACGCAGGGCCGTCCGCGTGTACAGCGTGGTGCTCGTCGTGGGCACCGCGCTGTGTCTCGCGTTCCTCGCCACGGTGACCCTGCCCGCGGACATCACGCTGTTCGCCCGGGCGGTGACCCGGCTCGGCCTCGGTCACTCGGCGGGCGAGCGACTGGACTCGGCGGCGGTGGTGATCACGCTGGGCGGCGTTCATCTGCTGTGCCTGCGCACGTGGTGGCGGGGGCGCCGGCCCGCGCAGGGGACGTCCCGGGCCTGAGGTCGGTGAGCCGGTCGCGCGCGGGGATGCGCGTACGGTCAGCTCCGGCCCGTCCAGCTGACCAGCGCCTCCTCGACCCGCGCGGCGTCGGGCGCCTCCGCGGCCCAGGCCACGTACCCGTCGGGCCGTACGAGCACGGTCGTACGCCGCCCACTCGCCCAGTGCCCCACCGTCAGCCGGTCCTTGCGGCCGTCCGCGTCGAACGCCCGCGGGGTGATCAGCACGAACCGGCCGCCGCGCAGCGCCTCGTAGAGCCGGCCGCCGGTGAGTGCGACGTCCGGGATGCGCCTGCCGACGAGGGGGTGGGCACCGCGCGGGGCGGCGTACGCGTACCCGATGCCGGTGATCTGGCCCATGGCCCGCCGGCGGACCGGACCGACATGGGAGACAAGGGTGGCCAGCGCGGCGCGCAGCGCCAGGGTCCAGGGGCGTTCGGCCATCGCCAGCCGCACGAGCCCGCCACTGCTGCGCAGCACGGACCTGCCGACGGGGTGGCGCTCGGACTGGTAGGTGTCCAGGAGGCCGGGGTCGGCGTGGCCGTGCAGGACGGCGGCGAGCTTCCAGGAGAGGTTCGCGGCGTCCTGGAGACCGGTGTTCATGCCCTGGCCGCCGGCCGGGGTGTGCACATGCGCGGCGTCCCCGGCCAGGAAGACGCGCCCGACGCGGTACGCGGGCGCCTGCCGCTCGTCGCTGTGGAACCGGGACATCCAGCGGGCGTCGCGCATGCCGTAGTCATGGCCGAGCGAGCGCCGGACGATCTCCCGGACCTCGTCCAGATCGAGCGGCGCGCTGTCGGGCACGTTGCGGTCGCGGCGCCAGCCGATGACCCGGTAGTAGCCGTCACCGAAGGGCGCGATGAAGGCGAAGGCGTCTCCGACCGCGTTCGCGGTCAGCAGTTGCTCCGGCTTCTCCTCGAGGAGGACGTCGGCCAGGACGACGGAACGGATGACGGACTTGCCGGGGAAGGGCAGGCCGACGGCCTGGCGGACGGCGCTGTGCAGACCGTCGGTGCCGACGGCGTACGCGGCGCGCATCTCACCGGGCTCGCCGTCGGCCCGGCGGACGTGCAGCGTCACGCCGTCGGCGTCCTGGCTCAGGCCGGTGACCTCGGTCTCGTAGGCGAACCGCGCCCCGGCCTCCACCGCGCGCCGCTCCAGCCCCTTCTCCACCTCGTACTGCGGGAGGACGAGGACATGGTTGAAGCGGGAGGGGAGGGTGCCCAGCCGGATGGTCAGACCGCCAAAGAGCCGGAGGTCGGAGAGGGGTTGCCCCGTCGCCTCCAGCTCGTCGGCGAGCCCGCGGGCGTCGAGCTGCTCCAGGGTGCGGGCGTGCAGGGCAAAGGCCCGGGAGAGATTGCTGATCTGGTGGGGGCGCTTCTCGACGAGGGTGACGGGGATGCCCGCGGCGGCGAGATCGCCGGCGAGGAGGAGTCCGGTGGGACCGGCGCCGACGACGAGGACACCGGCGGCGGTGCCGTTACCGGAAGCACCGGAAGAACCGGAAGAAGCGGTGGTGCGGGTCTTGCCTGCCATGGCGACCTCCTGATGCCAACGCCTGTAGGCCAACGCCCGTTTGCCAACATAGGGTGACCCCACTGGACTGTCAACACACGTTGGCCTACGTTTGTTGGCATGTCCGAGAACGCACCCCGCCGCTCCGACGCCACCCGCACCGCGATCCTCGCCGCCGCCCGTGAGCGCTTCGCCTCCGACGGCTATGAACGCGCCACGATCCGCGCGATCGCCAAGGACGCGCGCATCGACCCGTCCATGGTGATGCGCTACTACGGATCGAAGGAGGGCCTCTTCGACGCGGTCCTCGACGTCGATCTACGCATGCCCGACCCTCAGCGGCTGGGCCGGCACGACATGGGCAAGGTGCTGGTGAGCCACTTCCTCACCCTCTGGGAGGAGAACAACGACGTGCTCACGGCGATGCTGCGGGTCGGCGTCACCAACCCGGCGGGGGCCGAGCGGTTGCAGGCGGTCTTCCGGGACCAGTTGCTGCCGGTCGCGCGGCACGCCTGCCCGGACCCCGAGCAGGCGCCGACCCGCGCCGGGCTCATCGTCTCGCAGATGCTGGGGCTGGCGCTCACGCGATACGTGCTGAAGCTCCCCCCGGCCGTCGCCCTGGCTCCCGAGGAGGTCGTGGCCTGGCTCGGCCCCACGGTGCAGCGCTACCTCACGGCGCCGCACCCGTAGCGGACCCCGCCCCTGGCGGAGCGCACGCGCAGGGGCGCCACCCGTGGGGGCGCCACCCGTGGGGGCGCCACCCGTAGAGGCGCCACCCGTAGCCGCGGCAAGCGCCGGGTGCCGTACGTCCGGGTGCCCTACGTCCGGGTGCCGTACGTCCGGGTGAAACGGCGAGGGAGTCCGCGCGCCTGACGGGTGCGCGGACTCCCTCGCCGAGAGATGCCGATGGCCGAATGCGGCCGACGGCCGCGGGCGGCACCCGCGGCTGTCCGGACGGGGGTCAGCCCCGCTTGCGGGACTTGTCGGTGACCATGACCAGGCCCGCGATGACCAGGAAGAGCACGATCGGCGCCGCCACGAACAGCCCCAGCGTCGAGGCCATGCTCAGGGACTTGCCGGGGTCGTCGCCGTCGTCGCGGGTCAGCGCGAGGGCGGGGGACGACATGAGCAGCGTGATCAGCGTCGTACCGGCGGCCAGGGCGCCGGCGCGCAGGGCGTTCTTCTTGTCCACGGTGCAAAAGTAGCGAACGCCTGAACGGCCCGCGCGGCCGGGGTGCGGTCTGAGGCCTCAGGCCCCCGCCCCAGCCGCTCTCGGTGGCTCACCGTCGTCCTCACCCGGCGTGCCCCTCCCCCGCAGTACGTTCACCAGCGCGTGCAGCCGCGGAGCGGCCGCCAGGTCCTCAAGGGTCATGGGGCGCCCGTCCGCGTCCGCGATCGGCAGGCGCCAATTGGGGTACTGGTCCCAGGTGCCCGGCAGGTTCTGCGGGCGGCGGTCGCCCACCCCGTCGGGGAGCCAGACGCCGACCAGACGGGCGGGGGTGCGCAGCAGGAAGCGGTGCACGGCCTGGATCTCGATCTCCTCCGCGACCGCCGAGCCCCCTCCGCCCGTCCCCTTCAGCAGGCCGAGCCGGGACAGCAGGGCGAGCCATTCGCGGGTGTCGGCGGCCGCCGCGGCGCGTTCCTGGTCCAGGGGGCGGGTCAGCAGGCCCAGCCGGGCGCGCAGATCGACGTGTTCGCCGGTGAGCCGGGCGGCGGTCGACGGCAGGTCGTGGGTGGTGGCGGTGGCCAGGCAGTCCGTTCGCCAGCGCTCGGGCGGCAGGGGCTGCCCGTTGCCCTCCCAGTCCCGTTCGAACCACAGCACGGAGGTGCCGAGCACCCCGCGCTCGTGCAGCGCCTCGCGCACCCCGGGCTCCACCGTCCCGAGGTCCTCGCCGATGACCAGCGCCCCGGCCCGCGAGGCTTCCAGAACCAGGACGGCGAGCATCGCCTCGGCGTCGTAGCGGACGTAGGTGCCCTCTGTGGGCGGCTGCCCCTGCGGCACCCACCACAGCCGGAACAGGCCCATGACATGGTCGATGCGCAGGGCGCCCGCGTGCCGGAGCAGGGCGCGCAGGAGCCGGCGGTAGGGGGCGTAGCCGCAGGAGGCGAGGCGGTCGGGGCGCCAGGGGGGCAGGCCCCAGTCCTGGCCGCGCGCGTTGAAGGCGTCCGGCGGGGCGCCCACCGACATGCCTCCCGCGAGGTACTCCTGCTGCGCCCAGGCGTCGGCGCCGCCCGGATGCACGCCGACCGCGAGGTCGTGGATCAGCCCGACCGCCATCCCGGCGTCGCGGGCGGTGCGCTGGGCGGTGGCGAGCTGGGCGTCGGTCAGCCAGGCGAGCCGGCAGTGGAAGTCGACGCGGTCCAGCAGCGCGCGGCGGGCGCGGGCGGTCTCGGCCGAGCGCGGATCACGCAGCCGGGAGGGCCAGTTCTGCCAGTCGGAGCCGTACACCTCCGCGAGCGCGCACCAGGTCGCGTGGTCCTCCAGCACCTCCCCCTCCTCGGCGAGGAAGTCGGCGTACGCGGCGCGCCGTCCGGGTCCGAGGGGGACGGCGTGCACGAGTTCGAGCGCCTCGCGCTTGAGTTCCCACACGGCGTCGCGGTCGATCAGCGCGCCCTTGTCGAGGACGGTCTCCCGCAGCCGCGCGGCGCGCTCCAGCAGGGCCCGGAGGCGGGCCCGCTCCTCGACGTACGGGAACTCGGGGACGTCCTCGATGCGCAGGTGCACCGGGTCCGGGTAGCGGCGCGAGGAGGGACGGTAGGGCGACGGGTCGGTGGGGGCGCCGGGTACGGCCGCGTGCAACGGGTTGACCTGCACGAACCCGGCGCCCAGCGCGCGCCCGGCCCAGGCGGTCAGCTCGGCGAGGTCACCCAGGTCGCCCATGCCCCAGGAGCGGCCGGAGAGCAGGGAGTAGAGCTGGACGAGCAGTCCGTAGGAGCGGGCCGGCGGTGCGGGCAGCCGGGCGGGCGCGGCGACCAGGTGGGCGTCGGCGGTGCGTCCGTCGGGCGCGGTGACGTGCAACAGGTGGACGCCGGGCGGCAGTTGCTCGGCCGAGGCGCGGATCTCGCCCTGCTCGGTCTCGACGCGAAGACGGGTGCCGTCCGGGAGGGCGGCGAGCGCGGCGGGCGGCCGTCCACCCCAGCCGACCACGGTCGGTGGCAGCAGCCGCTCGCGCAGCTCCGTCTCGCGCGCGGCGAGGGCGTGACGTACGGCGTCCGGGGTGCTCGCGTCGACCCCGAGCGCGGCCAGCGCGGCGGTGACGGCGGTGTCCGACACGGCGACCGTACGGTCCGGAGAGGGGCGGTAGGAGGTGGCCACGCCGTGCAGCGCGGCGAGCCGGGCCAGGGGCGTCTCGTCGCGCGCGGGGTCGGCCGGCGTCATCTAGAACCCCGTGGCGTCCGGGCCGACGGCGGAGGGCTCGCTGGTCAGGTGGGTGGCTTCGGCGAGCGGGGGCTCGCTGGTCAGGGGCTCGGCGTCGGGCAGCGGCGGCTCGCTGGTCAGCGGTGCCGCCGCGTAGGCGCCCTCCGCGCTGAGGACGCTCAGCAGGGTCTCGGGGTCGGCGGACGGTTCCGCGTCCCGTTTGGACGGGGCCGGGAGCAGGGGGTGTGCCGGTGCGGCCACGGAGGCCTCCTTGTCGTCGTACGACGGATGCGAGTGAGAGCAGGCCTACCCAGTGGGCGCGTTCGCAGACGTACGAGGACGAGCGAGGTGCCTCTGTTCACAACCCGTCCCCTGCGGTCCGTCACGAGGGACACATGCGACACATGGGCCACTCCCGTCGACACCCTAACGAAGCGGACCACCGACTCGATGCGTGACGCACACGACCGGGCTCACGGGCCGGACGTGCCGACGCAGAGACAGAGCCCCTGAAACGACAACCCCGGGCCACGACGGCGGACCGGCCCCGCGGTGCGCGGGGCCGGTCAGGAGGCGGCCGGGAACGCGAAGGCCCGGATCGTCAGGCGGAAATGCCGTCGATCCGGGCCAAGGCGTCATCCGCGCCGTACGGCTGCAGGTATGGCAGCCAGCGCGGGTCCCTATGCCCGGTGCCGATGATGCGCCACGCCAGACCGGTGGGCGGAGCGGGTTTGTGACGGAGCCGCCAGCCGATCTCGAAGAGATGGCGGTCGGCCTTGACGTGGTTGCAGCGCCTGCAGGACGCCACGACGTTGTCCCAGACGTGCTGACCACCGCGGCTGCGCGGAATGACGTGGTCGACGCTGGTTGCGACGCCACCGCAGTACATGCACCGGCCGCCGTCACGCGCGAAGAGCGCGCGCCGGGTAAGAGGAACGGGCCCCCGGTAGGGAACCCGCACGAATCGCTTCAGCCGGACCACGCTGGGCGCGGGGACGGTGACGGTTGCGCTGTGCATATAGGCGCCGGACTCCTCGAGGCAGATGGCCTTGTTCTCGAGGACTAGGACGAGCGCGCGGCGGAGCGGTACGACGCCGAGTGGCTCGTACGACGCGTTGAGGACCAGGACATGCGGCACGGATGCCTCCTTGTACGCCGGCGGCGCGTGGCTCGCGCCGGGACGATCTGCAGCCAGTCTCCCCTCATGCCTGGTGGAAGCGCCACCATGTCCCGGTAACGGGCTGGGAGTGTTTTCGACCACACCTGAAGCATCCCCCGCCGAGCGCCCCCTTACTTCCCCAGGTGAGCACGGTCTCTCCTTCGGACACCGCGACGATCCCCACACGATGCCCCGTTAGTGTGGTGCCTCTGCCGTCCGGTGTCCTTTCCGTGACCTTGACCGCCAGCGCCGGAGGCAGACACCGCACATGGAGGTACCCGCCGTGTCCTTGCCCGCCCTACTGGCCACCGGCGCCACGCCGACGCCGGCTCCCTCGGAGACGACGGCTCCGGGGGTTGCCACGCTGCAGGACGCCCAGCAGAGCGCGACGAAAGCCGCCAGCTGGGTCGAGCAGAACTGGTCCACCTGGCTCGCGATCGGCCTCAGGGTCGTCCTGATCCTGGTGATCGCGGCGGTACTGAGAGTGGCGGTGCGACGGGCGATCACCAAGCTGATCGACCGCATGAACCGGACGGTCCAGGCGGTGGACGGCACGGCGCTCGGCGGCCTGCTGGTGAACGCGGAGCGCCGCCGGCAGCGCTCGCAGGCGATCGGCTCGGTGCTGCGCTCGGTGGCGTCCTTCGTGATCATGGGTACGGCCGCGCTGATGGTGCTGTCCACCTTCCAGATCGATCTGGCGCCGCTGCTCGCCTCCGCGGGTGTGGCGGGCGTGGCGATCGGTTTCGGCGCGCGCAACCTGGTGACGGACTTCCTGTCCGGCGTCTTCATGATCCTCGAGGACCAGTACGGCGTCGGCGACACCATCGACGCGGGGGTCGCCTCCGGCGAGGTGATCGAGGTGGGCCTGCGCGTGACCAAGCTGCGCGGTGACGGCGGCGAGATCTGGTACGTCCGCAACGGCGAGGTCAAGCGCATCGGCAACCTCTCGCAGGGCTGGGCGACGGCCGGGGTGGACGTGACCGTCCGCGCGAGCGAGGACCTGGACCGGGTGAGGGCGACCCTCGACGCGGTGGCCGAGCAGATGAGCAAGGAAGAGCCCTGGAACGAGCGCCTGTGGGGGCCGATCGAGGTGCTCGGCCTGGACAGCGTGCTGCTGGACTCGATGGTCGTGCGCGTCTCGGCGAAGACGATGCCGGGCAAGGCCGTGGCGGTGGAGCGCGAGCTGCGCTGGCGCATCAAGCGGGCCTTCGACGAGGCGAACATCCGTATCGTGGGTGGCCTGCCGACCGTGCCGGAGGACGAGCTCCCGGCCGACCCGACGGCCACGATGGCGGCCCCGTCGGCGTACTCGAACTCGGCCTCGCCCCAGACGGAGACGGCGTCCGCGATCCTGCCGCCGCGCCCGGCCGCGAAGTAGCACCCACGGGACACATGGGAAGGGCGCCCGGAGGATTCCGGGCGCCCTTCCCGTCGTACGCCCACGTACGCCCACCGCTTCAGCCAGTTCCGCCACCACGCCCGGAACGCCGCGCGGCGGCCCTCGGCCACCGCCCCGCGATACGCGGCCTCGACCTGCGCCGTAGCCATCCCGCGCCCAGGTAACGACTTGGTTGCCGGCAGTGGCCGGTATTGACGCCTCCACGACACCGGGCCTACTTTCCTCTCAGCAATAGGAAACTTTCCTAACAGTGATCTTCGGGGGGGCTGCCCGGCCACGGCACCGTCCCGGAGGAGGATCACCCGGTGGACTTCCCGGCGGCCCCGCTGCGAAGCTGGGCCGTTGAAAGGCAGGTGGCGACACACATGGCAGGATCCGCCGGTACGCCGGGCACCCCGCGCGTGCTGCGCGCCATGAACGACCGCGCCGCCCTCGATCTGCTTCTGGAGCACGGTCCGCTCAGCCGCACCCGCATCGGCAAGCTCACCGGCCTGTCGAAGCCCACCGCCTCCCAGCTGCTCGCCCGACTCGAAGCCGCCGGCCTCGTCCTGATGACCGGCACGAGCGAGGGCCGCCCGGGCCCCAGCGCCCAGCTGTACGTCGTCAACCCGACCGCCGCCCATGTCGCGGGCGTCGACGTCACCCCCGAGCGCATCCTCGCCGCCGTCGCCGACATCACCGGCAGAACGGTCGGCACACACGAGCTGCCCACCCCGGGCCGCCGCCCCGCGCATCCCGTCGTACGTCAGGTCACCGACGCCCTCGGCGGCGCGGTGAAGGCCGCCGGGCTCGCCATCGCCGACGTGCACCGCGTCGTCATAGGGACCCCGGGCGCCTTCGACCCCACCACCGGCCGCCTGCGCTACGCCTCGCATCTGCCGGGCTGGCACTCCCCCGCCCTGCTGGACGAACTCGCCGCCGCGCTCCCGATGCCCGTCGAGTACGAGAACGACGTCAACCTCGTCGCCCTCGCCGAGCAACGGCTCGGTGCGGCCAGGGGCCACGACGACTTCGTCCTGTTGTGGAACGAGGGCGGTCTCGGCGCCGCCCTCGTCCTCGGCGGCCGGCTGCACCGCGGCTGGACCGGCGGCGCCGGCGAGGTCGGCTTCCTGCCGGTGCCCGGCGCCCCCCTGGTCCGCCAGGTGACCAAGGCCAACAGCGGCGGCTACCAGGAGCTGGCCGGCTCCCAGTCCCTCCCGAAGCTGGCCCGCGAACTCGGCGTCAAGGACCTGCCCACCGGCCCGTACACCGAGGTCGCCGCCGCCCTCGTCGCCCAGGGCGCCGACAGCGCCACGGGCCCCCACCGGCGCCTCCTGGAGACGTACGCGACACGGCTCGCCACCGGTCTTGCCGCCCTCGTCTCGGTGCTGGATCCCGAACTCGTCGTCCTCAGCGGCGCCTCGCTCACCGCCGGTGGCGAGCCGCTGCGGTCCCTGCTCCAGGCAGAACTGGAGGAGCTGGCCGCGTCCCGGCCGCGCCTGGTCATCGGCGACGTACGCGAACACCCCGTGGTGCGCGGCGCGTTGGAGAGCGCGCTGGCGACCACCCGCGACGAGGTCTTCGACACCTCGCGCTGAGCACCCGCCGGGCCCCACCCCGGTCTGCCCCCCGGTCCCGACACCCGCCCAGGTCGAACCCACACCCCGCCCGTCCCAGGGAGACCCCGTCATGCCCGAAGTCATGCCCGAAGTGATCCGAAAGACGGCTTTCGTCCTCACCGCGTCCCTCGCTCTCCTCACCACCGCCTGTACCGGCCAGTCCTCCTCCGGCGCGAACGACGACACGTCCAAGGAGACCACCATCAACTTCTGGCACGCCTGGAGCGCGCCCACCGAGACCAAGGCCGTGAACGCGCTGATCGCGGGCTTCGAGAAGGCGCACCCCAACATCCACGTCAACGTCGTCGCCAACATGACCGACGACAAGATCAACCAGGCGCTGCGCACCGGCGGCGACAAGGCACCCGACGTCATCTCCTCGTTCACCACCAACAACGTCGGCAAGTTCTGCTCCTCGGGCGCCCTCGTCGATCTCAACCCCTTCTTCGAGAAGGCGGGCATCGACCCGGGCACGACCTTCCCGAAGGCGATGAACGAGTACACGCAGTACGCCGGCAACCGCTGCACGGTGCCGCTGCTGGGCGACGCGTACGGGCTCTACTACGACAAGACCGCCTTCGCGAAGGCCGGGATCAAGAACCCGCCCAGGACGTGGTCCGAGTTCGAGGCGGACGCCAAGAAGCTGACGATCACCGACGGCGACAGCTACAAGCAGCTCGGGTTCATGCCGAACTACCACGGCTGGGAGTCGACGACCGAGCACTACTTCGCCCAGTTCTCGCCGACGTACTTCGACAAGGGCGGCAAGTCGAACCTCGCCAAGGACCCCGCCTTCACGGCCGGTTTCACGCTCCAGAAGCAACTGGTGGACGAACTGGGCGGCTTCCAGAAGCTGGAGAAGTACCGTTCCCAGCTGGGTGACGAGTGGGGCCCCAAGCACCCCTTCCACACCGGCCAGGTCGCGATGCAGCTCGACGGTGAGTGGCGCCTGGGCATGGCCCTGGACGCGAGGCCGGCGTTCGACATCGGGGTGGCCCCGCTGCCCGTGCCCGACGACCAGGCCGCCCAGTACGGCAAGGGCTACATCACCGGCACCATCGCGGGCGTCGCCGCCACCAGCAAGAAGCAGAACGCGGCCTGGGAGCTGGTGAAGTACATGACCACGGACACCGACGCGGTGGTCGGCTTCGCCAACGACATCCACAACGTGCCGTCCACGCTGGCCGCGCTGAAGTCGCCCAAGCTGAAGTACGACCCGCGCTTCAAGACGTTCCTGGACATCGCCGCCGATCCGAACTCGACGACGACGCCCGCGTCCATCAACGGCGGCCAGTACCTCGTGACGATCCAGCAGTTCGGCTACGACTACGAGAGCGGCAAGGCCAAGGACCTCAAGGCCGGGCTGGCGAGCACGGCCAAGCAGATCGACACGGACATCGCGCAGGCGAAGTAGCCATGAGCACGATCACCCTCGCGTCCAAGCGCCGCCGCGCGGCGCTTCGGACGGCCGCGTTCATGTCGCCCTGGCTGATCGGCTTCGCGGTCTTCTTCGCGTACCCGCTGATCTCCACGGTCTACTTCTCGTTCATGCACTACGACGGCTTCAAGCCGCCGGCCTGGAGCGGGGCGCAGAACTGGACGTATGTCTTCCACGACTACCCGCTGTTCTGGCCCGCCCTGCGCAACACCCTCTGGCTGGTCGTGATCACGGTCAGCCTGCGGGTCGTGTTCGGGCTCGGCGTCGGCCTGCTGATCACGAAGGTCAAGACGGCCACGGGCGTCTTCCGGACCCTCTTCTACCTGCCCTACCTCGCCCCGCCCGTCGCCGCCACCATGGCCTTCGCCTTCCTCCTCAATCCCGGCACGGGACCGGTCAACGCGATGCTCGACACGATCGGCATCCCGGCTCCGGGCTGGTTCAACGACCCCGCCTGGTCCAAGCCCGCCCTCACCCTGCTCGCCCTGTGGGGCGTCGGCGACCTCATGGTCATCTTCATGGCCGCGCTGCTCGACGTGCCGCAGGAGCAGTACGAGGCCGCCGAACTGGACGGAGCGTCCGCGTGGCAGCGCTTCCGGTACGTCACCCTGCCGAACATCTCGCCGATCGTGATGTTCGCTGTGGTCACCGGGGTGATCCAGACCATGCAGTACTACACGCAGCCCCTGATCGCGGGGAAGGTCGCCTCCGGCGTCATCCAGGGCGCGGGGACGCAGTTCGAGCCGGGCTACCCCGAGAAGTCCACGCTCACCCTGCCCCAGCTCGTCTACAACCTCGGCTTCCAGCGCTTCGACTACGGCTCCGCCTGTGTGGTCGCGCTCGTGCTCTTCGCCCTGTCGATGGTGTTCACCGCGTTCCTGATGCGGCGCCGGGGCGGTCTCAACCTGGCAGGTGACTGACCATGACCCAAGTACTCGACAAGCCCCTGGAGTTGCGGGCACCCCTCTCACCGGCCGAACGCTCCGCCCGGCGCAGAGCCGCCCTGGAGTGGATCGCGGTCCACTCCCTGGGCGTGGCCGCCGCTCTCTTCTTCACGCTCCCCTTCGTGTTCGTGTTGCTGACCTCGCTGATGAGCGACTCCCAGGCGCTCAGCCGCGATCTGATCCCGCACTCCTGGGAGTGGGGCAACTACCGGAAGGTCTTCGACACGCCCGGCTTCCTCACCTGGTGGAAGAACACGCTGGTCTACGCCGGCCTGGGCACGGTCCTGACCGTCGTGTCGTCGATCCCGGTCGCGTACGCCCTCGCCAAGTTCCGCTTCCGGGGCCGCGGTCTGTCCCTCATGCTGGTGATCTCGATGATGATGCTGCCACCGCAGGTGATCATCATCCCGATGTACCTGTTCTGGGCGAAGCAGCTGGATCTGTCGGGCACTCTGTGGCCGCTGATCATCCCAATGGCGTTCGGCGACGCGTTCTCCATCTTCCTGCTGCGCCAGTTCCTGATGACCATCCCGAACGAGTACCTGGACGCGGCGAAGGTCGACGGCTGCGGTGATCTGCGGACCCTGCTGAAGGTGGTGCTGCCCATGGCCAGGCCGGGCATCGCCGCCGTCGCGCTCTTCCAGTTCTTCTACGCCTGGAACGACTACTTCGGCCCGCAGATCTACGCCTCGGAGAACCCGGGCGCATGGACGCTCAGTTACGGCCTGGAGTCGTTCAAGGGCGCGCACCACACCGACTGGAACCTCACCATGGCCGCGACCGTGCTGGTCATGGCCCCAGTGATCCTCGTGTTCTTCTTCGCCCAGAAGGCGTTCGTCGAGGGTGTCACGCTCACCGGAGTGAAGGGCTAGTACGACATGAAACTCACCGTGGTCGGCGGAGGGTCGACCTACACCCCCGAACTCATCGACGGATTCGCGCGGCTGAGGGACGCCCTGCCGGTGGAGGAGCTGGTCCTCGTCGATCCGGCCGCCGAGCGCCTCGAGCTGGTGGGCGGGCTGGCCCGGCGCATCTTCGCGCGCCAGGGGCACGGCGGCCGAATCGTCACCACCTCCGACCTGGACGCGGGCGTCGAGGGCGCCGACGCGGTGCTCCTCCAGCTGCGCGTCGGCGGCCAGGCCGCGCGCGAGCAGGACGAGACCTGGCCGCTGGAGTGCGGCTGCGTCGGCCAGGAGACGACCGGCGCGGGCGGTCTCGCCAAGGCGCTGCGCACGGTGCCGGTCGTCCTCGACATCGCCGAACGCGTCCGCCGCGCCAATCCGCGGGCCTGGATCATCGACTTCACCAACCCGGTCGGCATCGTCACCCGTGCCCTCCTCCAGGAGGGCCACCGGGCGGTGGGCCTGTGCAACGTGGCGATCGGCTTCCAGCGCAAGTTCGCCGCCCTGCTCGGTGTGGCGCCCCTCGATGTGCACCTCGACCATGTGGGCCTCAACCACCTCACCTGGGAAACAGGTGTGCGCCTGGGCGGCCCCGAGGGCGAGGACGTCCTGCCCAAGCTGCTCGCCCGGCACGGCGACGCGATCGCCGACGACCTGCACCTGCCGCGCTCCCTGGTCGACCGGCTGGGCGTGGTCCCCTCGTACTACCTGCGCTACTACTACGCGCACGACGAGGTCGTGCGGGAGCTGCGCACGAAGCCCTCGCGCGCCGCCGAAGTGGTTGCCATGGAACGGCAGTTGCTGCAGATGTACGGCGACCCGGCGCTCGACGAGAAGCCCGCGCTGCTCGCCCGGCGGGGCGGCGCCTACTACTCGGAGGCGGCCGTCGACCTCGCCGCCGCGCTGCTGGGCGGAGGCGGGTCCCCGTACCAGGTGGTGAACGCGTACAACAAGGGCACGCTGCCCTTCCTGCCGGACGACGCGGTGATCGAGGTGCAGGCCGCCGTGGGACCGCACGGCCCGACTCCCCTGCCCGTGCCCGAAGTGGACCCGCTGTACGCGGGGCTGATGGCGAACGTGACCGCGTACGAGGAGCTGGCCCTCTCGGCCGCGCTGCGCGGGGGCCGCGACCGGGTGTTCCGGGCCCTGCTCGCCCACCCCCTCATCGGCCAGTACGCCTACGCCGACACCCTCACCGACCAGTTGATCGCGCACAACCGGGAGCACCTCGCGTGGGCCTGACCGCAAGTGTCCTCGCCATCGACGCGGGCAACAGCAAGACCGACGTCGCCGTCGTGGCCGCCGACGGCCACGTCCTCGCCGCCGCGCGGGGCGGGGGGTTCCGGCCGCCGTCCGTGGGCGTGGAGAGGGCCCTGAACACCCTGGCCGAGGTCGTCGAACAGGCCTTCGCCAAGGCCGGGGTCACCTCGGCCGGTCATGTCTCCGCCTGTCTCGCCAACGCCGACCTCCCGGTGGAGGAGGAGCAGTTGGCGGCCGCGCTGCACGCGCGCGGGTGGGGCGGGACCGTCGAGGTGCGCAACGACACCTTCGCCGTCCTGCGGGCCGGCGTCGCCGAACCCCGGGGGGTGGCGGTCGTGTGCGGCGCCGGCATCAACTGCGTCGGCATGCGCCCCGACGGCAGCACCGCCCGCTTCCCCGCGCTCGGCCGTATCTCCGGTGACTGGGGCGGCGGTTGGGGCCTTGCGGAGGAGGCCCTGTGGTGGGCGGCCCGCGCCGAGGACGGCCGGGGCGACCCCACCGCCCTGGCCCGCACCCTGCCCGCGCACTTCGGGCTCGACTCCATGTACGCGCTCATCGAGGCGCTGCACCTGGAGCACATCGGGCACGACCGGCGCCACGAGCTGACGCCGGTGCTGTTCGCCACGGCCGGGGAAGGCGATCCGGTGGCGCGTGCGATCGTCGACCGGCTGGCCGAGGAGGTGGTGGCCATGGCCACGGTCGCGCTGACCCGGCTCGACCTGCTCGACGAGGAGACCCCGGTACTGCTCGGTGGCAGCATCCTGGCCGCCCGCCACCCCCAACTCGACGACCGCGTGCGGGAACTGCTGGCCGCCCGCGCCCCCAAGGCGGTGCCCCGGGTGGTCACCGCCCGCCCCGTCCTCGGCGCGGCCCTCCTCGGCCTGGACCACCAACGGGCCCCCCAGGAGGCCCACACCCGCGTGCGGGCCCAGTACGAGGGCTAGGGGGCCTTCCGACGGATCTCCGCGGCCAAGCCCGCCGCCCACCTCCGACCTCACGACCGGGAACCGAACACCCGCGCGTCGCGTTTTCATGGGTGGGGGTGGTACGAGGCAGCACGCGGCACCGGCGGTCGGCGGAACGCTGCGATCCGATCAAGATCGCGCGAAGGCCCTGTGCGGATGTCGGCTTCGGCGGCGATACTTGCCGCCGTGCGCCTGCGTCCGGCTCCCGCGTTCGGGCGGAGGTGAGCGACGGACGGCCATGGGGGAGGTCAAGTGACACAACCGCAGCAGGGTGGCGCGCCACCGGCGACACCGACGAGACCGGCCGTACCACCGCAGTCCACGATTCCGGCGGCACGGCCGGCTCCCGTGCCTCCGGGCCGCCCCGCCACCGCCCCGCCGCGCCGCACGGCCTTCGCCGAGGGCGTCGACCGGCTGCGGGCCGCCGCGGTGACCGAGCCCGGCAGGCTGCGCATCCTCGGCGCCGTCCTCGCGCTCCTCGTCGTCGGGTTCGGGGCCGTCAGCGCCTGGCAGATGTCCGACCGTTCCACCGCGGCCGACGACGTGCTGCACAGCAGCCAGCCGCTCAGCGCGGGCGCCGCCGACATCTACCGTTCCCTCGCGGACGCCAACACGACGGCCTCCAGCGGCTTCCTGTCCGGCGGCCAGGAGCCCGCCGCGACCACCAGGCGCTACGAGCAGGACATCGAGACCGCCGCCGCGGGGCTCGTCACAGCGGCCGCCGGCACCGAGCCCGGCTCCGCCTCCGCGGCCACCGTCGCCAAGCTCAACAAGCTGCTCCCGCAGTACAAGGGCCTGGTCGAGCGGGCCCGTGCCAACAACCGGCAGGGCTTCCCGGTGGGTGGCGCGTATCTGCGGGCGGCGAACGAGAAGATGCAGCACGAGATGCTGCCGGCCGCGCAGGAGCTGTACACCACGGAGAACCAGCGGCTGGGCGCCGACTACGCGAACGCGACCCCGTATCCGTGGTTCGCGCTCGTCCTCGGCGTCCTCGCGCTGGCCGCCCTCGGCTGGGCGCAGCGGCGTCACTATCTGCGGACCAACCGGGTGCTGAACCACGGCCTGGTCGCCGCCACGGCCGCCTCCGCGATCGTCCTGCTGTGGATGGTCGTCGGCCACAGCGTCGCCCGCGCCGGGCTCGACTCCTCGTACGAGCACGGCGTCCGCTCGCTGAACGCGCTGCACGACGCGCGCATCGCCTCCCTGAACGCCCGCGGCAACGAGAACCTCACGCTGGTCAGCCGTGGCGCCGAGACCAAGAAGCTGCCCGACGGGCGGGTCGAGGACGCGTACGACTACGCGTTCCAGCAGGAGATGAAGACGCTGTCGGCCGGCCTCGCCCAGGCCGAGTCCCTCGCCGACGACCAGGCGGGCAAGCAGCCCGTGTCCGCCGCGACCGGCGACATGAAGGTCTGGCAGGACCGCCACAAGCAGGCGCGGGCCGCCGACGACGACGGAAACTACCAGGCGGCGCTGAAGAAGATCATAGGCGCCAAGGCCGACCAGCCGACGGGCGAGTGCTTCGACGGTGTGGACACGAACCTGAAGAAGGCGCTGGGCCACGAGGAAGGCCGGTTCCAGCAGGCGGCGGGCGCCGGCCGGGACGCGTTGACCGGGCTCCCAGTGGGCGCGGCGGTCCTCGCGGTGCTGGGCGCGGCGGGTGCGGTGCTGGGCATCGGGCGCAGGCTTTCGGAGTACCGGTGAGAGGCGGAGGGGCGATGAACGCGCGGCGCCTGAGGGCGAGCCTGAAGGGCTGGGGCGGTGTGGGCGCGATGCTGGTCGCCTGCGTCCTCACCATGGTCTTCGCGCTGCTGCTGCCGCTGACCGGCGCGTCCGGGGGCGGCTCCACGGGCACCGGCGGCCAGGGCCTCGCCGAGGGCACGCAGGCGAAGGCCGACTCCTGCGGCGACCACCCCGAGCGGCTGAGCCCGCCGCCGTCCTCCGACGAGAGCGGACCGGCGGTCGCGGCGATCAAGAAGCGCGGCTATCTGTCGGTGGGCGTGGACCAGAACAGCTACCGCTGGGGCTACCGGGACCCCAACACGCCGGGCAGCGACCTGGAGGGCTTCGACATCGACCTCGCCCACGAGATCGCCCGCCAGATCCTCCACGACCCGAACGCCGTCCGCTTCCATGCGATTCCCACCAACCAGCGCATCCCGGCCATCAAGAGTGGGCAGGTGGACATGGTGGTGCGCACCATGACGATCACCTGCAGCCGGCTGACGGAAGTCGCCTTCTCCGACCCGTACTTCACGACCGGCCAGCAGGTCCTGGCACCGAAGGCGTCCGGCATCACGGGCTACGACACGTCGCTCGCCGGCAGCAGGATCTGCTCGGCCCAGGGGTCGACGGCCAACACCAAGCTGACGGAGGACAAGAAGTCCGGCCGGCTCGCCGCGTCCGCCGACATCTCCACCACCGTCCCCAACCAGCTCGACTGCCTGGTGAAACTGCAGCTCGGCGAGGTCGACGCCGTCGTCACCGACGGTGCGCTCGCGGCGAGCCAGGCGGCCCAGGACCCGACCGTCGAACTCAAGGGGAAGCCCTTCACGACCGAGTACTACGGGGTGGCGATGAACAAGCAGGCCCAGGATCTGGTGCGCCGGGTCAACCAGGTGCTCGTGGACTACCGCAGAAGCGGTTGGGGAGCCTCGTACGCCAAGTGGCTGTCCCAGACGCTGGGCGCGGACTCGGCGTCGTCGCTGCCGCCGTCCTCCTGACCGACGCGACCACAACAACCGACGCAACCGACCTGATACCACTGGAGAGTTACCCCGGCGCACCGGACACGCGCACAGGGCACGAGGAGAGCGAGAGGTGATCGATGGGCGTCACGGGACCCACCGGGCCGGTGATGGACCGGGACGAGGTGGACCGTGCGCTGGCGCGGCTCGGCGCGGAGCACGAGGCCATAGAGACCTCGCTGCTCGCCCTGCAGGACCACGCGGGCCGCAGACTTCTGGAAGGCGCCGAGCTGACGGGCGTCACCAAGGAGCGCTGGACGTCGGCGGAGGCGTCGATCACCCTGCTGTGGGCGTACTTCGACGCCTACTCGGACGCCCTGCGCACCGCGCGCGAGATCCGCGCCCGGCGGCGCTGGTCCAGCCGCGAGGACCTGATCGAGCTGACCGAACTGCTGCGCGGCGCGAGCGTCACCGTCGCGGGAAGCGCCACGGCGACGGCGAACGCGCCGACGCTCACCGGCACCGGCAGGCTCAGCGAGCAGTTCACCCTGGCGCAGCTCGTGGAGCGGATGAACGAGCTGTACGCGTCCTCGCTCGACATGGTCGTCGCCGCCGACGCCGTGTGGTCGGCACTGCCCGCCCGGATCGATTTACTGGCCGCGGAGTTGAAGCGCACCCGCCAGCTGGCGCACTCCGTGGGCGTACGCCCCGGGGAGCACCCGGCGGGCGACGACCTGGAGCGCATCACGCGCACGCTGACGAAGCTGCGTGAACAGGTGATCTCCGATCCGCTGGCGTACTGGGTCGCGGCACAGGGGAGTTCGGCGCCCGGAGGCGGCCGCCCGGACATGACGACGTACGACCGCGAGGCGCGCGCCCTGGAGGACGTGCGCCGGGAGATCGACGCGGTGCTGACGGTCCGTCAGGACGCGGAGACGCGGATCGTCAAGCTGCGCGATCTGCTCAGCCGCGCCGACCGCACCCTGTCGGAGGCCCGCAGCGCGCGCGGTGAGGTCCTCGCGAAGATCGCCGCCTCGGAGGTGCCCGCGGTCAGCGGCCCGCCGACCGCGCTGCAGGAGCAGTTGGCGACGGCCGCCGAGTACCGCAGACACGCCCAGTGGCACCGTCTCTCACCGCTCCTTGAGTCCCTGGAGCAAAAGGCCGAGGACGAACTGCTGCGCGCACGCGAGTCGTTGACGGCGGTCACCGCGCCTCTCGCGGTCCGCGCCGAGCTGCGCGGCCGCCTGGACGCGTACAAGGCGAAGGTCGCCCGGCACGGCCTCGCGGAGGACCCGCTGCTGGTCGAGCGGTACGACACGGCCCGCCGCATGCTGTGGAGCGCGCCCTGCGACCTCAGAGTCGCCGAACAGGCGGTGCTGCGCTACCAGCAGGCGGCCGCGGAGTTGCTCGGCCCGCGCGTGCCCGGCCAGGCCGCGCCGGCCGACCGGAGGGGGGAAGCATGAGTCAGTCGGGGCAGACGTGCCAGCGGCCGGACTGCGAGGGATCGTACGAGGACGTGGGCGGCGGCGAGCTGTACTGCGACACGTGTGGGCTCGCGCCGGTCGTGTCGGCGTCCGGCATGGTCGGCTCGGCGCCCACGGGCATCACCGCCGGCGGCAGGGGCTCCCGGGGTTCGGGGAGCGGCAGCTCGCGCTCCAGTTCGCGGACGTCGTCGCGGTCGTCCCAGTCCCGGCGGTCGGTGTCGGGCCGGCTGTCCGGGAAGTCCACCGGCCGCTCGGTGTCCGTGCGCAGCTCGGGTACGGCGTCCGGGAGCTCCGGGCGCAGCCGTCTGGGCCTCGGTCTGGTCCAGGTGCCGGACGTGCCGCGGCCCGACCCGCGCGCGATGGTGCTGGACAACCCCGAGGTGCCCGAGCGCAAGCGGTTCTGCTCGCGCTCCGACTGCGGCGCCCCTGTCGGACGGGCGCGCGGCGACCGGCCCGGACGCACGGAGGGCTTCTGCACGAAGTGCGGCCACCCGTACTCGTTCGTGCCGAAGCTGCACGCCGGGGACATCGTGCACGGCCAGTACGAGGTCGTGGGCTGCCTCGCGCACGGCGGGCTCGGCTGGATCTACCTGGCGGTGGACCGCGCGGTCTCCGACCGGTGGGTGGTCCTCAAGGGCCTGCTGGACACCGGCGACCAGGACGCGATGGCGGCGGCGATCTCCGAGCGGCGCTTCCTCGCGGAGATCGAGCACTCCAACATCGTGCGCATCTACAACTTCGTGGAGCACCTCGACCAGCGCACCGGCTCGCTCGACGGGTACATCGTCATGGAGTACGTCGGCGGCAAGTCGCTGAAGGAGATCGCCAATTCCCGCCGCACACCGGACGGGAAGCGGGATCCGCTGCCGGTGGAGCAGGCGTGCGCGTACGGCATCGAGGCGCTGGAGGCGCTCGGCCATCTGCACAACCGCAACCTCCTGTACTGCGACTTCAAGGTCGACAACGCGATCCAGACCGAGGACCAGCTCAAGCTGATCGACATGGGCGCGGTGCGCAGGATGGACGACGACGAGTCGGCCATCTACGGCACGGTGGGCTACCAGGCGCCGGAGGTCGCGGAGGCCGGCCCGTCGGTGGCGAGCGACCTGTACACGGTGGCGCGCACCCTCGCGGTGCTCACCTTCGACTTCCAGGGCTACACGAACGTCTACGTGGACTCCCTGCCCGATCCGGACACCATCGAGGTCTTCCGCCGCTACGAGTCCTTCTACCGCTTCCTGGTCCGCGCCACCGACCCGGATCCGGCCCGCCGGTTCGCCTCCGCGCAGGAGATGGCGGAGCAGCTGACCGGTGTGCTGCGGGAGGTGGTCGCCGTCCAGACGGGCCGGCCGCGGCCCGCGCTCTCGACGTTGTTCGGGCCGGAAGTCAAGGTGACGGACACGGAGTTGTTCCCGAAGCTGGACGGAGAAGTCTCGCGACTGGGGGCGAGGGTGGTGTCGGCGCGCCGCCGGGGCGGAACCGCCGGGGGCGTGCTTCCCCCGACGCCGGGCACCGCGGGCTCCGGCTCCGGCCCCGTCCATCTGCCGTCCGCAGCGGGTGGTTTCGCGCCCGCGCCCGTGGCCGGCCCCGCAGCGGCCGGGGCGCCGGGCGGCGGCTGGACGGCAGGGGCTGGCACGGCCTGGAACGCTCCCGGCGGCGCGGCCCTCGGTGCGCCCGGCACGTCGGCCGTCGTCAAGCCGGTCGACGCGCCCGCCGCCGCCCTCGCCCTGCCCGTCCCGCGTGTCGACCCCGGCGACCCCAACGCCGGCTTCCTGGCCGGTCTGCTGACGTCCGCGCCGGCCGAGCTGATCGCCGCGCTGCGCGCCGCGCCTGCGAGCTCCCTGGAGCTGCGCCTGCGCGAGCTGCGGGCCCGGCTGGAAATGGGCGACACGGGCAGCGCCGGACGGACCCTCGCGGCCCTGGAGGCGGACCACCCCGACGACTGGCGGGTCGTCTGGTACCGCGGTGTCACCGCCCTCGTCACCGGCGACCACGAGGCCGCCGCGCTCTCCTTCGACGCGATCTACGACGCCTTCCCCGGCGAGCCCGCGCCGAAGCTCGCCCTCGGCGTGTGCGCCGAGGTCCTCGGCCAGCTCGACAACGCGGCCGAGTACTACGGCCTCGTCTGGAGCACCGATCCCAGCTACGTCGGTTCGGCGTTCGGCCTGGCCCGTGTCCAGCTCGCCACGGGCGACCGCCGTGGCGCCGTACGCACCCTGGAGTCCGTGCCGGAGGCCTCCATCCACTACACCGCGGCCCGCGTCGCCGCCGTACGGGCGCGGCTGCGGCAGCGCACGGGCCCCGACCCGGCCTTCCTGGACGACCTCGTGGCCGCCGCGGGGCAGGTCCAGGCGCTGGAGGCGTACGGCCTGGACGCCGTGCGGCGCGAGCAGTTGTCCACAGAGGTGCTCGGCTGTGCCCTGGACTGGGTACTCTCCGGTAGCCAGGGCTCCGCGCCGCCCGGTGACAACGGACGGGCGCTGCTCGGCAGCGACCTGGACGAGCGTGGCCTGCGCTTCGGTCTGGAGCGCTCGTACCGGACGCTGGCCAGACTCGCCCAGGGCGGCGAGGAGAGGATCGACCTGGTGGAACGTGCCAACCGTTACCGCCCCCGGACGTGGGTGTGATCGATGTCCCAGATGTCCCAGCCGACGGCGCTGTCGAGGTGCCCCAGTTGTGAGGAGCCGCTGGAGTCGGGCGACCGCTTCTGCGGCGCCTGCGGGTACGACCTGTCGGTGGTGCCCGCCCCTCCGCCGGACGCCCCGACGCTGACCATGAACGGCAGGGCGCCGCACCCCCGTTCGGAGACGGACCCGGTGCACTGGCCGGCCGCCCCCGCGCCGGGCGGCCCGGGCGCGCCCGCCGCGGTGCACCTGCCGACCGACATCCCGGGCACGGACTCGGGCGGCTCCGAACTGTCCGGCGCGCCCGCCGCCCCGGCCGCGCACACCGCCGGGGCCGCATCCAAGGGCGTACGGTTCGACCGTCCGCCGGAGCCCGACGACTACCACCTGGCGTCCCCCGAGCTGTCGGCTCCGCTCGCGCACGGGGGGCACCCGTCCCGGCCCGTCGACCCACGCACCGCCGCCCCGCCGACGCCTCCCGCCGGCACCAAGGTCTGCGTGGCCTGTCGCGCGGGCAACGTGGACACCGACGGCTACTGCGAGAACTGCGGTCATGCCCAGCCGCGCGAACGCGACCACATGGAGCAGGAGTCGGGCACGGTCGCCGCGGTCAGCGACCGGGGCCTGCGCCACCACCGCAACGAGGACGCGTTCGCGGTCGCCACGGCCGCGCTGCCGGACGGCTCGCCCGCCGTCGTCGCGATCGTGTGCGACGGCGTCTCCTCGGCGACCCGTCCCGACGACGCCTCCCTCGCCGCCGCCCGGACCGCGAACGAGGCGCTGCTGGAGGCCCTGCCCCGGGGCACCCATCCCCAGCAGGCCATGTACGACGCGATCGTCGCCGCCTCGCACGCCGTCAACGCGCTGGCCACGGAGCCGGAGACGGCCAAGGAACACGCCCCGCACCAGAACGCGCCCGCCTGCACCCTCGTCGGCGCGGTCGTCACCGCCGGCCTGCTGGTCGTCGGCTGGGTCGGCGACAGCCGCGCCTACTGGGTCCCGGTGGACCGCGGCGCTCCCCCGGCCCGGCTCACCGAGGACGACTCGTGGGCCGCGCAGATGGTGGCCGCGGGTCTGATGAGCGAAGCCCAGGCCTACGCCGACGAGCGCGCCCACGCGATCACGGGCTGGCTCGGCGCGGACGCGTACGAACTGGAGCCGCACACCGCTTCCTTCAAGCCGGACCGGCCGGGTGTGGTGGTGGTGTGCACGGACGGGCTGTGGAACTACGCCGAGGCCGCCGAGGAGATGGCCGAGGTGGTGCCGCCCGACGCCGAGCGGCGGCCACTGCACGCCGCCCGCGTGCTGGTGGGCCACGCCCTGGACGGCGGGGGCCACGACAACGTAACAGTGGCGGTCCTGCCGTTCCCGGCCGCGCCGCAGGGGGCAGGATCCGCGTGAGGCGCGCCCCCGGACGCGCCCGTCGCCGGCCGAGGCCGGACCAAGGACCGGAGGGGACCGGTCCGCAACCAGTCACCACCCCACAGCGCTGGGGGTCTTGAGGGGGATCAGAGAAGGCATGGCCAATTTCTCGAAGTCGAACGTGCCGCAGTTCTCGATGGACGTCTACCAGAACGAGTACCTGCCGGAGGGCGGGCGCGAGGTCAACGCCATCGTGACGGTGACTGCGACCGGCGGCGGCACGATCGGAAACGCGGTCGCGGCGCCCCACGTCCACTCGCCGGGGCGGGGCCCGAGCGCGGCCGTGGCGATCATGGTGGACTGCTCGGGATCGATGGACTACCCGCCGACCAAGATGCGCAACGCGCGCGAGGCGACGGCCGCGGCCATCGACACCCTGCGCGACGGCGTGCACTTCGCGGTGATCGGCGGTACCCATGTGGCCAAGGAGGTCTACCCGGGCGGCGGCCGGCTCGCCGTCGCCGACCCGACCACCCGCGACCAGGCCAAGCAGGCGCTGCGCAGACTGAGCGCGGGCGGCGGCACCGCGATCGGCACCTGGCTGCGCCTTGCCGACCGGCTGCTGTCCTCGGCGGACGTCTCGATCCGGCACGGCATCCTGCTCACCGACGGTCGCAACGAACACGAGTCGCCCGAGGACCTGAAGGCCACGCTGGACGCCTGTGCGGGCCGTTTCACGTGTGACGCGCGTGGAGTGGGCACCGACTGGGAGGTCAAGGAGGTCACGGGGATCGCCTCCGCGCTGCTCGGCACCGCCGACATCGTCGCCGACCCGGCCGCCCTCGCCGCCGACTTCACACAGATGATGGAGACGGCCATGGGCAAGGAGGTGGCGGACGTCTCACTGCGGCTGTGGACGCCCGTGGGCACCGAGATCAAGTTCGTCAAGCAGGTGGCGCCCGCGGTCGAGGAGCTGACCGACCGTCGGGTCGAGGCGGGACCGCGCGCCGGGGACTACCCGACCGGCTCCTGGGGCGACGAGTCCCGCGACTACCACGTGTGCGTCCAGGTCTCACCCGCGAACATCGGGCAGGAGATGCTGGCCGCCCGTGTCTCCCTGGTGATTCCGCGGGGCGACGGCAGCGCCGAGAACCTCGGCGCCCAGGGGCTCGTACGGGCGGTGTGGACCGACGACATGGCGGCGTCCACGTCGATCAACCCCCAAGTGGCCCACTACACGGGCCAGGCCGAACTGGCACAAGCCATCCAGCAGGGCCTGGATCTCCGCAAAGCGGGCGATGTCGACGGGGCAACGGCCAAGCTGGGGCGGGCCGTTCAGCTCGCCAGCGCGTCGGGGAACGCGGATACTGCGAAACTGCTTGCGAAGGTGGTGGACGTGGTCGACGCCGCGGCAGGTACTGTGCGACTGAAGGCGAAGGTCGCGGAGGCCGACGAGATGACGCTCGAAACACGGTCCACAAAGACTGTTCGTGTAAAGAAGTGACCTGGAAGTCCTGACAGCAGCGAGCCCGACCCAACGGGGTTGGAGAACCACGCCGGTCGCAGCGACCGGAGAAGGAGAGGGGGAAGCGCCGACATGCCGACCTGCCCGAACGGACACCAGTCGGGTTCCGACGACTGGTGCGAGGTCTGCGGTCACCGTATGGCCGGTGCCGTGCCCCCGCCGCCTCCACCACCACCGCCGACCGCCGGTTACGGCTATCCGCCGCCGGGTTCGCCCCCACCGCCTCCGGGTGCCGGGGGTCCTCCCGGGGGTCTTCCCGGCGGTCCTCCCGGGGGACGGCCGCACTCCGCCGTGCCCGACCCCGAGCCGGAACTCTGCCCGCAGTGCCGCACGCCCCGCGAGGGCGGCGCCCCGTTCTGCGAGGAGTGCCGGTGGAACTTCCTGACCAACACGGCGACCTCGTACACCCCCGCCGCACCGCGCCCGCCCGCGCCGAACCCGGCGCTGCGCTTCCAGCAGGGCGGGCAGACCACGACCGGCCCCGACTCCTACGACTACCAGAGCTCCCGGCCGTCGCAGGTGAACCGGCCCGCGGAACCGATTCCGCCGGGCCCGCCGTTCGGCAGCGAGCCGTCGGGGCCGACGGGCTTCGGGCAGGACCCCGCGCGCCCGTCCGGCTTCGGGGCCGACCCCTCGCGTCCCCACTTCGGCGGGGATCCGTCGCGTCCGGTTCCTCCGCCGCCCGGGCCCCCGTCCGGCGGTCCTGGTGGTCCCGGCGGCGGCCCACAGAGCGGTGCCCCGTCCTTCCAGCAGGGCGCTCCGCCCGCCGCGTACCAGCGGCCCGGCCCGCCTCCCCCGCCGCCCACCCAGGGCTTCCCGCCGCCCCCGCCGCGGTCCGGCGGTCCCTCCTTCGGCGAAGGTGGCGACGACTGGGTCATCTCGCCTCCGTCGTCCGCCCAGGCGACCGGCACACCCGGCGGTCCCGGAGGTCCCGGAGGTCCCGGAGGTCCGGGTGCGCCCGGCGGCCCCGGTGGCGGTCAGGGCGGTGGGTACGGCTATCCGCAGCCCGGTTCCACCCAGGCGCCGCCCCGCCCCTACGAGCAGCAGCCGGCGACCTGGACCGCGACCATCGGCCCGGACCGCGAGTACTTCATGGCGATGATGCAGCGCTCCGGGCCCGAGGCCGCGGGCCTGAACCTGCCGGCGTACTCCCCGGAGCAGCAGCGGGCGCTCACCGGAAACCAGGTCACCATCGGGCGCCGTCGCCACTCCACCGGCGACACCCCCGACATCGACCTGTCGGTGCCGCCGGAGGATCCGGGCGTCTCGCACCAGCACGCGGTCCTGGTCCAGCAGCAGGACGGCTCCTGGGCGGTCGTCGACCAGAACTCCACCAACGGCACCACGGTCAACGGCGGCGAGGAGCCCATCCAGCCCTTCGTCCCGGTGCCCCTGCAGGACGGGGACCGGGTGCACGTGGGCGCGTGGACGACGATCACGATCCGCCGGGGCTGAGCACCACGGTCCGCGTACGCGCGCGGGACGCCCCATGGGTCCGCGTACGCGCGCGGGACGCCCCATGGGTCCTCGTACGCGTACGCGGCCACATGCACGTCCGTCCACGTCCCCACTCGTGCCGGCCGGGCCGTCACGGCAGCGGCCAGGCGTACGGCCCCTTCGGGTCGTCCAGCCAGGACCAGGAGCGGTCGCCGCTGACCGTGATCCCGAACCGTTCGCGCGCGGGCCGCTGTTCGCGCTCCCACAGCTGGTACGCCTCGTACGGGTCGAGGCTGCGCTGCGTCAGCGCCAGCAGGAACCGGAACAGCTCGTGGCCGCGGGCCCGGTGCGGCAGCCCGCCCAGGTCCTGAGGCTCCGGCTCGGTCCGGGTGCCGCCGCGCAGCGGCACGAAATAGGCGGGCGTGTGCAGGAAGCGCCCCTCGGCGTGACCGGCGTCCCGGACCCGCAGCGCGATCAGCCCGGACGCGAACGGCGCGAGGATGCGCGCGCCCGGATTGCACTGCGCCGGCCAGGCGTCCGGGATCGAGCTCAGTGTGCAGGTGGCGATGATCCGGTCGAAGGGGGCGCGCTCCGGTACACCCCGCGCGCCGTCACCCGTGACCACGGTCGGGTGGTATCCCGCGGCCGCCAGGTGCTGCCGGGCGGCCTCGGTGATCTCCGGGTCGAGGTCGATGGTGGTGACCAGGTCGTCGCCGAGGCGGTGGGCGAGCAGGGCCGCGTTGTAGCCCGTGCCGGCGCCGATCTCCAGGACGGCGTTGCCGTCCTCGACCTCCAGCTCGGCCAGCATCTGCGCCATCAGTGACGGCTGGCTGCTGGAGGAGACCAGTCGGCCGTCGCGCATCAGGGTGGCCAGCGGGGCGTCCGCGTACGCGCCGCGCAGCCACTGCTCCCGGCGCCGTGGATCGGGGTCGCCGTCCCATCTGCGCTCGTAGCCGCCGACGACGCCGATGTAGTAGTACGGCACGAAGAGATGGCGCGGCACCGCCTGAAACGCCTCCCGCCAGACGGGATCGGCGTCCCAGGCCCGGCTCGCGTCGATCTCCCGCACGAGATCCGCTCGCGCCGACGTGGCGAGGTTCTCCAGATCATGATCGAGAGCATGCGCGGTCATACCTCCACTGTGCGGCGGAAGGCGGCCCTGGGGCGAGCACGCCGTGCGCCGGGCAGCGGTGTGCCCACGGGATCCGCTCAGCCTTGAGACCTCGGCCGTCGCGTCTGAGACCATGGAGCATGTGAAAGAGATTCGGCGCGGCACGCTTCAGGAGCAGACCTTCTACGAGCAGGTCGGCGGTGAGGAGACCTTCCGCCGCCTCGTGCATCGTTTCTACGAGGGAGTCGCCGAGGACCCGATCCTGCGGCCCATGTACCCGGAGGAGGACCTGGGGCCGGCCGAGGAGCGCCTCACCCTGTTCCTGATCCAGTACTGGGGCGGCCCGACGACGTACAGCCAGAACCGCGGCCACCCCCGCCTGCGCATGCGCCACGCCCCGTTCACCGTGAACCGGGCCGCTCATGACGCCTGGCTGAGGCACATGCGCGTCGCCGTGGACGAACTCGGCCTCTCCGAGGAACACGAGACCACGCTGTGGAACTACCTGACGTACGCGGCCCAGTCGATGGTGAACACCCCGGAATGAGCGCGTAGGAGTCCGTCGGCGAGCACATAGGGCTGCGCGTCCGGGGGCGGTGGTGCACATGGGGACCGGCAGCCCCATACGAGGCGGCGGTCCCATGTGAAACGGCAGCCCCATGCGAGGTGGCAGTACCACGAGAACCATGGACTTCCGTTGGCCCCACGAACCGTCGGCGGAGTGTTCCGTCAGCGGACGCTGACGTCCAGGACGCCGAGGCCCGCCCGGCGTACGGCGATCGAGCCGTACGGCGTGCGCAGCCTGAGCCAGGAGCCCGACGAGAACAGTCCGAGCGGCTCGTCGCCGGACGTCCGCCGGGCGGGGCGCAGGAAGCCGAGCGACTGCGCCGCGTGCGCGGCCCGCACCGGAAGCGCCGTCTCGCCCACCGCGCGGGACCAGATGTCCCTGCCGATCCGGTCGAGTGCGTCCCGCGTCCGCTGCTCGGGCGCCAACTCCTCCGTGCGCGACCGGAACTCGGCCACCGCCGCCGCCACGGTCGACCGAAGGGCATCGGGCGCGGGCAGTCCCGGCTCCGGGCGCCAGCCGCCGCGCGGCGGAAGTACCCCCGCCCACGGCGGTCCGGTGACGGCCGCGGGAACGGTGGCCGTGGCCGCCGACTCGTCCACGGACTCCAGGAGTTCACCGGCCGAGACGGTCACGTCGAGCCCGACGTCCAGCCCGTTCTCGTACGGCTTGGCGAGCCGCACCGCACGGACCGCGAGCACCTCGAACGACGGCGGACGCCCGAACACCGCCAGCATCGTGCCGGTCGACTGCAGACGCACCGCGGCGCCGCGGTCGTAGTGGATCAGCCGGGAGAGGAAGGCGGCCAGGTCCGCCGCCTCCCCGTCGTCGGCGAGATGGAGCACCGTCATGCGGCGACGGCCTCCTCCTCGTCCCTGTACTCCTGCAGGAACTCCCGTTCCTCCGCGGTGATCCGACGCGGACGCTGCGTCTCGAAGTCGAACGGCACGATCACCGTGGAGGCCCGGACGTAGACCTGGCCCGGGTCCTTGACCTCGTAGGCGAGCGTGAAGGACGCCGCCTTGATCTCCGTGACCCACAGCTCGATGTCCACCGGCGCGTGTCGGTGGACCAACTGCCGCTTGTAGTCGATCTCATGGCGCGCCACCACGGACCCCTGCTTGAACTCCTTGTCCGGGCGGAACAGGAAGTCGATACGGGCCTCCTCCAGGTAGCGGAGGAACACCACGTTGTTGACGTGGCCGTATGCGTCCATGTCCGCCCAGCGCAGCGGGCAGCGGTAGATGTGCCGCAAGATCAGCCCCGGGTCAGCTTCTTGTAGGTGGCACGGTGCGGACGGGCCGCGTCCGGGCCGAGCCGCTCGATCTTGTTCTTCTCGTACGACTCGAAGTTGCCCTCGAACCAGAACCACTTGGAGTCGCCCTCGTACGCGAGGATGTGCGTGGCGACGCGGTCCAGGAACCACCGGTCGTGGGAGACGACCACCGCGCAGCCGGGGAAGTCCAGCAGCGCGTTCTCCAGCGACGAGAGCGTCTCGACGTCCAGGTCGTTGGTCGGCTCGTCGAGGAGCAGCAGGTTGCCGCCCTGCTTCAGGGTGAGCGCCAGGTTGAGGCGGTTGCGCTCACCGCCGGAGAGCACACCGGCCGGCTTCTGCTGGTCCGGGCCCTTGAAGCCGAACGCGGAGACGTACGCACGCGACGGCATCTCGACCTGACCGACGTTGATGTAGTCGAGCCCGTCGGAGACGACCTCCCACAGCGACTTCTTCGGGTCGATGTTCTCGCGGCTCTGGTCGACGTACGAGATCTTGACGGTCTCGCCGACCTTGATCGCACCGGAGTCCGGCGTCTCCAGGCCCTGGATCATCTTGAACAGCGTGGTCTTGCCCGCGCCGTTCGGACCGATGACACCGACGATGCCGTTACGCGGCAGCGTGAAGGAGAGGTCCTCGACCAGAACCTTCTCCCCGAAGGCCTTGTTGAGCTTGTCCACCTCGACCACGACACTGCCCAGACGCGGGCCCGGCGGGATCTGGATCTCCTCGAAGTCCAGCTTCCGCATCTTCTCGGCCTCGGCGGCCATCTCCTCGTAGCGGGCCAGACGCGCCTTGGACTTGGCCTGCCGCCCCTTGGCGTTGGAGCGGACCCACTCCAGCTCCTCCTTGAGGCGCTTCTGGCGCTTGGCGTCCTTCTGGCCCTCGACCTTGAGGCGGGTCGCCTTGGTCTCCAGATACGTGGAGTAGTTGCCCTCGTACGGGTAGGCACGGCCGCGGTCCAGCTCCAGGATCCACTCGGCCACGTTGTCCAGGAAGTAGCGGTCGTGGGTGATGGCCACGACGGTGCCCGGGTACTTGGCGAGGTGCTGCTCCAGCCAGTTCACGGACTCCGCGTCAAGGTGGTTGGTGGGCTCGTCGAGCAGCAGCAGGTCGGGCTGCTCCAGCAGGAGCTTGCACAGCGCGACGCGGCGCTTCTCACCACCGGAGAGGGTGGTGACGGGCCAGTCACCGGGCGGGCAGCCGAGGGCGTCCATCGCCTGCTCCAGCTGCGCGTCCAGGTCCCAGGCGTTGGCGTGGTCGAGCTCCTCCTGGAGCTTGCCCATCTCGTCGAGGAGCGCGTCCGAGTAGTCGGTGGCCATGAGCTCGGCGATCTCGTTGAACCGGTCGAGCTTGCCCTTGATCTCGGCGACACCCTCCTGGACGTTCTCCAGGACCGTCTTCTCCTCGTTCAGCGGGGGCTCCTGGAGCAGGATGCCGACGCTGTAGCCGGGCGAGAGGAACGCGTCGCCGTTCGACGGCTGTTCCAGCCCCGCCATGATCTTGAGGACGGTCGACTTACCGGCGCCGTTCGGGCCGACGACGCCGATCTTCGCACCCGGCAGGAAGTTCAGGGTGACGTCGTCGAGAATCACCTTGTCGCCGTGCGCCTTGCGCGCCTTGCGCATGGTGTAAATGAACTCAGCCAAGAGAAACCGTCCGGCAGCTTGAAATCTGGCAGTGGGCAGATACACCCCATCTTGCCGTACCGCCACCCCTGGGCGGAAACCCGTTAGGCTCGGAGGCTCTGACCTGCGGTTTCACTGCTGGTGACGGTGACTCGACCGTCACTTCGCGTCGTCGTCGGTCGGCCTCGGGCGGCCTCGCACGGCCCACGGACGACCCGGCGGCCCAGCGGTCCTGGGCGTCTCACGTCCCCGCATGCAATGCTCCTGGGGTTGGTGCACGGTTGTCTACACCGAGGAGGGACATGGACGCCGCCTACCCCGGCACGGCAGCTCTGCCTGTGTTCGGTCACCAGGTAGGGTCTGGTTCCCTGCTCGGCGACACGCTGGAGGACATGAAGGCCTGCGCCTTCGTGGTCGATCACGACGGGCTCATCGTCGCGGCCAATGCCGGGGCCAGGATCCTGTTGGGGAGAAGCGCCGCGGAGCTCGTCGGCCAGGACGCTCACGACCTGCTGCACCGGGACAGCCAGGGGCACCCACTGCCCCGCACCCGCTGCGACATGAGAGAGGCGCTCCTCACCGAAGTCACCCGGCATGGCGACGCGGGGTGTTTCGCCTGCGGGGACGGCACTCTTCTCCATCTGTCCTGGCTGATCACCCCGTACGCCGTCGGCGCGGGTGTGACGGGCGCGCTGGTGCTGTTCTACGAGAGGGAGCAGGCCCCGCGACCGAACACGGACTCGATCTCCAGACCGCCGACGGAACTCGAACGCCTGGCCCTGCTGGCGGAGACGACCACACAGCTCACGTCGACCCTGGATGTGGAGGAGGCGCTGCGCCGGCTGGCGGCCCTGACCGTGCCCCTGCTGGCGGACTGGGCGGTGTTCGACCTGCTCACCGAGAGGGACGAGGTACGGCGTGCTTTGGTCATGAGCCACAAGGACGGCGTCCTTGTCGAGCGCCATGACCTGAAGGGCCCCATGCCGCCGGTGCCCGAGGAGTCCCCGATGCCTCTGTCGCGGGCTCTGCGCGGCGCCGCCTCCGCCGTTGCCGGCCCCTCCACCTATCAGGGCCCACCCGATTCGGGCATAGCGGTCGAGCAACGCCGCCTGTTCGCCGAGACGGGCATGCACTCCGCTGCCATCGCGCCCATTCGCGGTCTGCGAGACGTGCTCGGTGCCCTGACCCTGGGACGATCACAGCGTCGCGACGTCTTCACCGCCGCCGACCTGGCGCTGCTGGAGGACCTCACCCGCCGGGCCGGCCTGGCCCTGGACAACGCGCGCCTCTACCAGCGCCAGCGCAAAGTCGCCGAGACCATGCAGCGCCACCTGCTACCCCAGCTCCCCATGGTCCCCGGGCTGGAGATGACGGCCCGGTACGTGCCCGCTCCTCACGCCTCCTACGTCGGCGGGGACTGGTACGACGCCTTTCCCCTGACCGATGGCGCCCATGCACTGGCCATCGGTGACGTCGTCGGACACGATCTCGACGCCGCGGCCGGTATGGCGCAGATCCGCAACATGCTGCGCGCCTTCGCGTGGTCCCAGCCCGAGTCGCCCAGCGCCATCGTCACCCGGCTGGACGATGCCGTGATGCACATAGCCGAGGTACCGATGGCGACCATGATCCTGGCCCGGATCAGCGTCGGGGACGAGGGGCTGTGGCAACTGCACTGGACGAACGCCGGCCACCCACCACCACTGCTGGTCGCCCACGACGGCCAGACCCGCTACCTCAACGATGCTCACGGCATACTGCTCGGGACGGGCGTCACCAGGCCTCGGCCCGATGCCGTCACCGTCCTGCCGCCCAAGGCCACGCTCTTGCTCTACACCGATGGCCTGGTCGAATCGCCTCACCACTCCATCGACCATGGACTTCACCGGTTGCGTCGGCACGCCGCGTCTCTCGCCCACCGCCCCCTGGAGTCCTTCAGCGACGCCCTGCTGGAACAGGTCCGTCCCCACGACAACGACGACGACGTCGCCATCCTGGCAGTGCGTGCACCCGACCCCGCGCCATAGCGTCGACACGAGGGCGCCTCGCGGCCGTTCCACGGAGACGCCTCACGGCCGTTCCACGTGCTCGTGACCTCTTCGTCCCGATGCAACCTGGTCGGGCGCTCGACCTTGGCCGACTGCGTCTCTCACCTGCGGCGATGGTCCGCGGCGATCCGCACTTGTCCGCCGCTGCGCGTCGGCGTCGTCGCGCCTTCAGACGGTGTCCCCTCGGCCCCCTGACGGTTGCCGTCGACGCGGTGGTCCCTCAGGTGGTGAGTGGGCAGCATTGTGGGCGAGCGTTGGATCACCACCAAGGCGGCATCGTCCTCCAGGCGCCCTCCGACATGGTCCAGCAGGTCCTCGCGGATGTGTTGCAGGAGGGCTTCGGGGCCGCAGTCGGCCCACTGGGAGACGCGTTCGGTGAGGGGATAGAAGGATCCGTCGGGGGACCGGGCCTCGATCACGCCGTCGGTGTAGAGGAGGAGCGTGTCATGGCTGTCGAAGGTGTAGGCGTCGACGGTGAGACCGGTCCGCGCGAGAGTGCACATGCCCAGTGGGGGCTCGGGTCGGCGCGGGTGCAGGATCGTCATGCCCTTCTTGTGCAGCTGCAGGGGCGGAGGGTGCCCGCAGTTGGCCATCTGCACCGACGGGTCATGGTCGGGGATGTCCAGCATCAGGGCGGTGACGAAGTGCTCCCCCCTCTCGTCCGCGTCGGGGTCGTCGGTGTACTCCTCCAGGTGTCTGCGGACGCTTCTCTCCAGGGCGTCGGCCAGTTCGAGGATCGTGGCACACCGGTGGGCGGCTTCCCGGAAGGCACCCATCAGCGCCGAGGCGTCACTGATGGC
This sequence comes from Streptomyces sp. TP-A0356, assembly GCF_001417775.1. Lineage (GTDB taxonomy): Bacteria > Actinomycetota > Actinomycetes > Streptomycetales > Streptomycetaceae > Streptomyces. The sequence continues at coordinate 550,446 of NZ_BBZJ01000013.1, forward strand.
GGTCAGACCTTTGCCCCGCACATCACCGATGATCAGGCGGGTGCGGAAGTCGGTGCGTGTCGCCGCGTAGAGGTCCCCGCCGATCTGTGCCTCTTCCTCGGCGGCGAGATAACTGGAGGCGATGCGCAGCGGGCCCAGCCGATGGGGCAGCGGCCGCAGCACCACGTGCTGTGTGGCCTCGGACACCGACCGCACCTGTTCGAGTTGGCGCATGCGCCGGTGACGCTGGCCGGAATAGATCACGATCAGGGCCGACATGAACGCCAGGGTGACGATCTGCACCTGGTGATTGAGGGTGAACCCGCCCCGCAGCGCGGCTATGACCACTTGAGCGAGCACGGCCAGCCCGCCGACGAGCGCAGTGAGTCGCGGGCCGGCGAACGACGGCGTCAGGGCGGGAGCGACGACCAGCAACGGGCCGAGATGGATGTGGGTGGGGGTCAGGACGTCCACGACGGTGACCGCGATGATCAGCGCCAGCGGAATCATGACCAGCTCGTGGCCTGGTTGCCACGGCTGCCACAGGTCCGCGAGACGCCGCCTGACACTCACAGTCCCCACTCTGCACCTTCCGCGGAGATCATGGGTGAAACTATGACCAAAGCTGACCAATCGGAACTGACGCCCAGCGGAGCGCCCACGACGGACCGCCCTGCTCTGCCGTCTCTGACTCGTCGCCGAACAACGCCTCTTCAGCGTCGTCCACAACGGCATTCCCCCCGATCTCTCCGTCCCGAGGGCGCACCTTGTCGGCCCTGCGGGGCATGTGACGAGCAAGGGAATGGTGAGGCGAGGAGCAACGGGTGATGAGCCGGCACACGCGGACTCGCGGTCTCGGGGGAACGCTGGTACGGCGGGACGACCCCGGATACGAGGACCTGCGCAGGAGCGCGGTGTGGAGCGGGCTCACGCCGGCACGGTTCCCGGACGTCATCGTTCGCCCGGCCACCGCCCATGACGTGGCGGAGGCGGTCCGCCTCGCCCGGTCCCAGGGACTCCGGATCGCCCTGCGCTCGGGGGGACACAGCTGGTGCGGGTCCCCGCTGCGCGACGGCGGCATGCTCATCGATCTGTCCGGACTCCGCACGTGCACCGTCGACGCTGCCTCGGCCACGGCGACGGTGCAGCCCGGGCTCACCGGCCGGGAGCTCATCTCGGAACTCGGCCGTCATGGGCTGGCCTTTCCCACGGGCCACTGCGGCTCGGTCGCCGTCGGCGGATACCTCCTCAGCGGAGGGCTCGGCTGGAATCCCGGCGTCCGCGGCCCGGCCTGTGCCGACGTGATGGAGATCGAGGCCGTCACCGCGGACGGCGAGCCGGTCACCTGCAGCGAGCGCGAGCACCCCGACCTGTTCTGGGCTGCGCGGGGAGCGGGTCCCGGCTTCTTCGCCGCGGTCACCGCCTTCCGCCTCAGGCTGTATCCACGTCCCACCGCGATCACGAGGACCACCTGGAACTTCCCGCTCGCGGACGTCGCCGAGGCGACGCACTGGGCCACCGGGGCCGCCTCGGAGCTCCCCCCGGACGTGGAGTTGAGCTTCTGCCTCGCCACGGCGGAACCCGGCACGAGTCCGGGTCCCAAGGTGGTGACCGTGACCGGGACCGCCTTCGCCTCGTCGCGGCAGGAAGCCGACGAGTACCTCGGACCGCTCCGGTCCTGCCCTCTCGCCCAACGCGCCCTCTCCCGGGAACTGGACGAGCCGACGACGTTCGAGGCCCTGTACGAGGGCTCCGGCGCCGCATGGCCCCCCGAGCACCGCTACGCGGCGGACACGCTGTGGTCCGATGCCGGCTTCCCCACGCTGCTCCAACGCCTCGCCGACGCGATCGACACGGCACCGTCGAGCAGGTCGCTGATCCTCGCACCGGTCCTGCCCGCGGGCCGGCCGGCGCCAGATGCCCATGACATGGCCTTCTCGGCGCTCGGAGAGAGCTACGTGGTCCCCTACGCCGTCTGGGACGACCCCCGCCAGGACGCCGCCAACATCGGCTGGCTGCGTGAAGCCATGCAGTCGGTCGAGCCGCTCGGTACCGGGCACTACATCGCCGAGGCCGACCTCACCGCCGATCCGTCCCGCGTCCGTCGGTCCTTCGCCCCGGACCACTGGCAGCGCCTGCAGAGCCTCAGGGCGCGATACGACCCCGACGGCATCTTCTACTCCTATCTGTCACCGGATGACGCCCGATCGTGACGACGGGCGGCGTTCGCTGTTCAGTCCTCGGTCGGCATCTGCTTCTTGCGGACCAGGACGAGGGCCGCACCACCGATCAGGACCAGGCCGATGGCCGTGCCCGCGATGATCGGGGTCGCGTTCGAGGCGCCCGTCTGCGCGAGGTTGGTGTCCGCGGCCGCCGTGCCGCCGACCGTGGCCGGGCTGGGCTCACCGAGCGTCTGGGGCGACAGGCCGGCCGAACGGCTCTCGGTCCTGCAGTCGAGGACGCCCTTGAACCACCTCGCGTAGCCGCCCGGCCCCTTGATCGTGAAGTCGTACGCCTGGTCCTCCTGCAACGGGATCGTCACCGTCTGCGACGCCCCGGCCGGGATGGTGTGCTCGGCGCCCATCAGCGCGAACGTGAACGGTGCGTTGCCCTTGTTCACGGCTGTGATGTCCACGCCACCCTTGGCGCAGTCCTTCTCGGCGGACAGCGCGGGTATCGCGCCCGTTGCGGCCCAGTTGGCCGTCGCCGTCGCCGAGACGGTGGACTCGCTGGAGCCGGCGAGTATCTGGGTCTGGCTGCGGGTCTCGGAGACGAAGGCCCGGCCCACCGGCACGGTGGTCGACGCCCGCACCGTCAGCTCGGCCGAACCGTCCTGCGCCTTCTTCGGCACCTCGAAGTAGATCCGGCTGCCGTCGACCGCGGATGTGAGCTTCCTGCCGTCCTTGTCGACGACCTTGACTCCGCTCGTCGCCGCGTCCGTCGGTGGCGTCACCGACACGCTGTCCGCGTCGGTGTGCACGGTGACCGGGCCGAGCCGCTCGCCGGGGTGGCCCGAGACGGCGGGCGGGTCGAGGGTCAGGGACGCGGCGGGTTCCGGAAGGTTCTGGGCGTGCTTCTCCAGGTAGTCCGCGAGCTTCTCCGCCTGGGGGTTGACGGCGTCCACGTCGGCGCCGTCCGAGTATCGCCAGATCGCCACCTGCGTGCCGGCCGCCGCGTCCTGCTCGGTGAGGCCCGCGGCGCCGGCCCGGGCCGCCAGCGCGGCCAGGTCGTTGACCTGCGGGTAGGAGTTGCGCAGGATCCAGCGGATCTTGCCGGCGCTCTTGCCGCCGTTCAGAGAGGTGCCGCTCCAGGACGTCTCGTGGTACTTGGCGTCCTTCTGCGTCGGGTTGTGGACATCGACGCAGTACGTCTGCAGGGTGCCGCCGTTGTCGACGGACATCTCGAACAAGCCCGCGGGCACCTGCTCGTCCTTGCCGCCGGCGTGGATGACGGCGGCCCCGTACGTCTTGAGGTCGCCCATGGTCGCGGTCGCTCCCCCCTCGCTCTGCGGTGTCCCGTCGGCGACCGCCACACCCGCGGTGGCCAGCAGGCTCGCCGCGACGAGTCCGGACACCAGCGTCGCGGCGGCGAGGCGGGCGGCCCCTCGCCTGTGCGCGGACGACGCAGAGAACGCAGAAAACACAGAATTCCCCTTCGAGCAGGACCCGTTGACGTGGGGGTGCGGTCCCACCAGCAGAATCAGAAGCCTCTGGAGCTACGCCCGGCATCCTAAGGAAGCGGCGCACCCCTCTCCCCGGTGATGTCATCCGATAACCGATCCGACTCGGAATCGTTATCGCTTACACAGCCTGTGAGCTGCGCTTATCGGCAAATACATGCGGACCGTTCGGGCGTGGACCACCACACTCGGCGATAAGCGACAGTTCAGCCACGACCGGGCGAACGGGCTGACGTCACGTCACTCCCGCTGGCTCCCCGTGCGGTTGGGCTGTGGCCGTATCGGTCTGCTCCGCCTCGTCGGCCCGACTCATCGGATCTGTGCCCCAGTTGGGCTCCGGCTGCGGTGGTGCTCCGCTGGGCGCCTCGGGCCGTGAGGACCGTCGGAAGGCGGACGTGCCGCGCGACAGGTCGTGGCCAATCGCCGCCGCGTCGAGGTCCGCCGACAGCCAGCCCTGCCCGTCCCGCTGCTCGGTCCGCACCTTCAGCCGCCCCTGGACGACGAGCGGATCGCCCACCGCCACGGACGCGGCGACGTTCGTGGCCAGGGAGCGCCTGGCCCACACCGTGAAGAAGTTCGTGTGTCCATCCGTCCACGTGTTCTTCTCGCGGTCCAGATACCGCGCCGTCACCGCAAGCCGGAAGCGTGCCGTCGGACCCGTCGGCGATTCCCGGTACACCGGCTGGGTGGCGACGTTGCCGACCACGCACACAGTCGTCTCGTTCATGCGAAACCCCTCCCTCGCCCCGGCTCTCGCGCGGGGACGGAACGCGTACAGGCCCGTCCCGTACGGCTGCGTCTGCCGCGGCGGTCACGCCCTGTCGCGTGCCGCCGCCGGTCGGCGGCCGCATGCACCGCGGTCGCCGCGAGATCAGACTGCCTCCGTCGGGCCGAGCCCGCTGAGCGCGGTGTGCTACCGCCCGGTTGTGGACAAGTCCGCCACCCGAACGAGTGCCTCCGCCCCTGGACGGCCCCGTCCCGGGCCGCGGCTCATCGCACCCGGGCCCCCGCCGCGGCCCCCATGACCTTCACGTACTGCTCCCGCGCCTCCCGGTACCGCAGCAGCTCCGCCGCCACCGGATCCAGGACCCGGGCCCGCCCGCACCCGGCCGCCGCCTCCCGCAGTCGCCGTTCCGCATCGAGCCCGTAGCGCCGGGCAGGTCCGCGCGCGGCCATCCGGCAACTCCACTCGATGGCCGGACCGCCGAGGACCCCGACCAGCATCAGCAGCAGCGGCACCCCGAGGTTCCACGACATGAACCCGAGGACCTGCCCCACCAACCACAGAGCGCCGAGGACTTGGAGGAGCGTCATCGACGCCTGGGCCAGCACGGCGGCGGGCCACCAGCCCGGCCGCGGTGGCCGCCCCTGCGGCGCGGCAGCCCGCCCCGCCAGCTCGTCCAGCGCCTCCGGCAGCCCCTGCGCGCCCCGCACCGCGGCCTCACGCACCGCCTGGGCCCAGGGCGCGGGCAGCCCGGTCACGGCCCGGTCCGCCACCGTCCGTACGGCTTGCTCGACGCGCTGCCGCGCGGTGGCCTCCTCGTCCGCGGGCGCATGCACCGGCAGCCGCCCCGAGGAGGGCGCGTGCCGGTCCCGGCACCAGCGCCACAGCCGCAGCCAGGGCGTGCCGCACGACCGGTTGGCGTTGCGCAGCCATGCCCGCTCGGCGGCCTCCCCCGCGGCGGTCGCGCCCACCGCGTCCGCGAGTCGTCCGGTGAACTCCTCCCGTGCCTCCTCGCTGAGCCCGGTACGCCGCTCGGTCGCGTAGACGGGCCGCAACCGGGCCGCGGCGACGTCCACGTCGGCACAGATGCGGCGCGCCGCCGCCCCGCGCTCGGCCACGAACTGCCCCAGGGACTCTCGCAGTTCACCTACTCCGTCTCCGGTGAGCGCGGACAGCGCGAGCACGGTCGCGCCCGGTTCGCCGTACTCGCCCAGGGCGATTCCGTCCCCGTCGAGCAGTCGCCGCAGATCGTCGAGCACCTGCTCGGCGGCCTCCCCGGGCAGCCGGTCCACCTGGTTGAGGACGACGAACATGACTTCGGCGTGCCCGGCCAGGGGCCGCAGATAGCGCTCATGCAGGACGGCGTCGGCGTACTTCTCGGGATCCACGACCCAGATGACCGCGTCCACGAGCGCCAGGATGCGGTCGACCTGTGCCCGGTGCTGCACGGCCGCGGAGTCGTGGTCGGGCAGGTCGACCAGGACGAGCCCGGACAGCTGCGACTCCCCGTCCGGGCTCGGCAGGGGACGCCGGCGCAGCCGTGCCGGGATGCCGAGCCGGTCGATGAGCGGGGCGGCGCCGTCGCTCCAGCTGCACACGACCGGTGCGGCGGTGGTCGGCCGCCGTACCCCGGTCTCCGAGATGGGCACTCCGGCGAGCGCGTTGAAGAGCGTCGACTTCCCGCTGCCGGTGGCACCCGCGATGGCCACCACCGTGTGCTCCCCGGAGAGCCTGCGGCGCGCGGCCGCCTCGTCCAGGACGCGGCCCGCCTCGGCGAGCGTGCTGCTGTCCAGCCGGGTCCGCGACAGACCCACCAGCTCGCGCAGCGCGTCCAGCCGCGCCCGCAGGGAACCGTCGTAGGCGAGCGGCGCGGGCTGCCGTACGGCCGGGCAGTGGGACTCCGCCAACGCGGGCGCCTCGTGGTCCACGGCCGTACCGGGCATGCGCCTGGCGATCAGTCCGTCGTCCCAGACCGCCCCGGACTCGACGCGACCGGCAGGATCGTCGCCCTGCACACACGCGTGCCGAACGTCCTCCCCCACGCGCGCGTGGGGGACGTCGCTCTCCGCCGACGCGTGACCGGCGCCGCCCCTCACGCCGTCGCCGTCCCCCACCCGCGCGTACGCGGCACCGTCATCCACGCGCGCGTACCCGGCACGGTCTTCCGCGCGCGTGCCCGCAGCACCGTCATCCACGGGCGCATACGTGCCGTCGTCGTTCGCGCGGGCCGCGCGGCAACCGTACTGAGCGGTGGCCTCCACGTCCTGGTCCCGCTCCCCGGTCGCCGCGCCCCGCTCCGCGGGCGGCCCGGATTCGCGCTGCACGCGTGCGTGCTCACCGTCATCACCCGCCGAGCGCAGGGCTGTCCCGCGCCTCTCACCCTCGAACTGCCGCCTCCCGACGCCCTCGTGCCGCCGCTGCTCACCCTCGGGCCGCCCCTCCCCCCACGGCCGCCCTTCCACCTCGCGCCGCTCCTCGGCCCCGGCGGCGGCTCCGTTCGACGGCTCGTCCTCGGTGTGCTCTGCGTGCTCCCTGTGCCCAGTGACGGCAGCCACCGCGGTCACCTCTCCTTCTGCAGTACGGACAGCGCGGCGATGAGTTCGGCCTGTGGCTCGGCGTGGACGTCGAGGGCGTCGAGGGGGGCCAGACGGCGCTCGCGTTCCGTACGCAGGGCCCGGTCGAGGTATGCGGACAGCAGCCGCGCGGCGCGGTCGCGCAGCCGCAGCGCCCCGTGCGCGCCGATCCGTTCGGCGAGCTCTTCGCCGGCCGCCTGTGCCCGGGGTCCGCCCAGGAGGGCCGCGGCGACGAGAGCGGCCACCGCCTCGGCGTCCGGGGCGGTGCTCCGGTCGAGCTCGCGCACCTCTTCCTCGGAGTACTCCTCCAGGACTCGCCGCCAGCGTCGCACGGTCATCCCGATGCGGTGCTCGGCGCTCTCCAGGGCCGGTTCGCGGTCGGCGAGTCCCGGCGCGGCGCCGGCGGGTTCGCGCCGCCAGGCCTCGTCGATGCGCTCGTCGGCGGCCGTGACGGCGCACAGCAGCAGGGCGCCGAGGTTGTCGACGAGGGCCTCCAGCAGTTCTCCCGCACCGCAGTCCAGGGGATAGCTGCGCCATCGCTTCAGGGCGTCGCCGGAGAGGACGGCACCGGCCTGCAACCCTCTTCGCACGCGCGCGTACTCGCTGTCGTAGGCCGTGTCGACGGCCGCCGTGAGCCGCAGGGCGGCGGCGTACTGGGCGGCGGCCGCGCCGGCCAACTCCGGCATGCGGGACTTCAGCGAGTCGAGGACGCCGTTGGCCGTACGGGCCATGGCGGCCTCCCGGGCGGCCGGGTCCTGCACCTGGTGCGTGAGCCAGCTGCGCAGGGGCGCGACGGCCGTCGCGGGCAGGAGTCCGCCTCCGCAGGCGGACTCGGGCAGCTCGGGCACGGTGAAGCGGGGCACGTCGCCGAGCCCGGCCTTCGTGAGCAGCGCGCCGTACTGCCGCGACACCTCGGAGACGACCTGGTGCGGTACCCGGTCGAGCACGGTGATGAGGGTCGCCCGGTGCTCCTTGGCGGTCCGCAGCAGATGCCATGGCACGGCGTCGGCGTACCGGGCGGCGGTGGTGACCAGGATCCAGATGTCGGCGGCGCTGATCAGCTCGGCGGCCAGGATCCGGTTGCCGGCGACCAGGGAGTCGATGTCGGGCGCGTCGAGAAGGGCGAGCCCGTGCGGGAGCGTGTCGGCGGTCTCGATGCGCAGCACCCGTTCCTCGCGCCCGACGAGACCGTGCAGATCTTCGCCGGGGTCCTGGTGCGGCACCCACACACGCGTGAGGTCGGGCAGGACGCGCATGCCGCTGAACCAGTGGTGGTCCTCGGGATGGCAGACGAGGACGGGCGTACGGGTGGTGGGCCGCAGCACGCCCGCCTCGCTCACCTTGCGTCCCACAAGGGAGTTGACGAGGGTGGACTTGCCGGCGCCGGTGGAACCGCCGACGACCGCCAGCAACGGTGCTTCAGGCTCTCTCAGCCGGGGCACCAGATAGTCGTCGAGCTGAGCCAGGAGCTCGTCGCGGTTGGCACGCGCGCGTGGAGCCCCCGCCAGGGGCAGCGGGAAGCGTGCGGCGGAGACACGATCGCGCAGGGCGGAGAGGGTGTCGAGCAGCTGAGGCCGTACGTCCAAGGTCACCACATGCGAAGAATGCCCAATTTTGGATGCTTTATGAAGCATATGAGGATGTCTGCGCGCCGACACGACACAGGGGACGGAAGGGATGACTGGGACGCAGGCATAACGAGTGCACAACACCCGGGGCGCGGGGCGCCAAAAGCGATGCACGATTCGCACCTGCCTGCGATTATCGGACCGCTTCACTGAACCTCCACATCGAGCCACGGAGGCGAAGCACCAGGGACAAGGACCCGGGAGCCCTATCCTTGTCCCCGGCAAGGTCACGGATCAGCCCACACCCGGGCACCACGACAGGCCACCACACCGGCCCCCGTAGCTCAGTGGATAGAGCAGGCGCCTTCTAAGCGCTTGGCCGCAGGTTCGAGTCCTGCCGGGGGCGCCATCGAGACGGCCCGGACCCGCGAGGTCCTGGGGCCGTCGACGTTGCGCCACACCTGGCACCGCGGGCACACCCGGCACTCCCCACGCCCCCGGGTGCCATCCCCCGCCGGGGTGCGATCGACGCGCCGAGCGACCGCCACCAGACGCCGACGGCGACAAACCCGCAGTGGTGGATTTCACTGACAGCGCCGAGCGAAGCTCCTGTCGACGTCACACACGTCCACTCTCTCTTGCGAATTGGTGAACGACGCCTCAATGAATTCGACTCGGGCATGAGTGCAGCACGGGAATTACCCTGATCCGGATCGTTTTTCCTCGTTCCAGCACGCCGCCCCACCCCGCTTGAACCCGCCCCGACCTGCACTTGAGGAGCAGATGAGGGCATTCGCGATTCGCAGAGTATTTACGTGTCGACAAAACGACGGAATTTGCCCCGGCGTGTCGCTCATAAAAATGCTCCATTGGAGCTAAAACAGTCTCATCACTGCGCCATAAGCGATCGATAAAACAGCCATGTGTGCTCTTCTTCAGCTGCAATATTCCGACAGGTCGCATTTCGCAGCGGGCGCACCGGCGTCGGCTGTGTCGCGCCTACGGCATGAAGGGTCAAACTCGTGAGTCAAGGTAACGGCATGCGACCGCGCGGTCGACGCGTCGGCGCGCTGTCGGCGCTCACCGCAGTGAGCATCATGACCGCGCTGACTTCGGGCATGGCTTCCGCGGTCGCCGCTCCCCACAGCTCCGTCACGCAGGGGAAGAAGGGGGTGCACTCCTTCGCGCCGACGAAGACGAAGGCCGGGGCGAAGGCGAAGGCGCAGCCGGTCCCCCTGCCGTGCACCGGCCAGATCTACGAGTCGGTGGGCAGCGGTGCCACTGGTGGCACCCAGCTGTACGTGGGTGCGCCGGGAGCAGGCAGTGTCGCCTTCTCCCCGGTGGGCGGGGCCTACGCCAACGGCTACAACGCCATCGGCACCGACCCGACCACCCACATCATGTACGGGATCGACTCGACCAACGGCCACCTGCTGGCCATCAGCGGTGCCGGTGTGGCCCTCGATCTCGGTGCTGTGGCGGGCCTCCCTGCTCTTCCCGGCAACGGCTTCTACAACGTCGGCGCGTTCGACACCGGCGGCAACCTCTACGTCGCGGCATTGGGCCAGAGCACGCTGTACCGCATCGATGTGACCGCCCAGACCGCCACCGCCATCCCGCTCAGCCAGGCCATCGGCTCCGCGGACATCGTGTTCGCGAACGGCTATTTCTGGGGCATCGGTGGGAACGGCAGCATCGAGCGCATCAACCCGACGACCGGGGCCGTGACGGTCTTCCCGAGTGTCGGCGCGAGCGGCCCGGCGGGCGGTGCCTTCCTGTACGGCAACGGGGACCTCGGGTTCATCGTCAACGGGGGCGCCGGCGCCGCCGTGGTCTATCGGATCGGGGTGACCAACCCGGGCTCCGCGAACCCGACGTTCACTGTGCTCTCGACACAGACCGCGCCGAACAGCTCGAACATCGACGCCACGTCGTGTGCCGCCGCCCCGGCGGACCTGGCGATCACCAAGAGCGTGTCGCCCGCCAGCTACAAGCCGGGTGACCAGATCACCTACAACGTGACGGTGACCAACAACGGGCCGAACGACTCGAGCGGCTACACGGTCAACGACACGCTTCCGCTCGGCTTGACGAACATCTCGACCACCACGGCCGGCTGCACGGTCAGCGGCACGAGCCTCTCGTGCACGGCGGGCGCACTGGCGGCCGGTGCGAGCCGCACCATCACGGTGACGGGCACGGTCGGGCCGAACGTCTCCGGCGGTCTGACGAACACCGCGACGGTACGGGGCAACGACCCCGACCTGGCCCCGGGCAACGACACCGCCACCGCGACGGCCCTCCGCGCGAGCGTCGACCTGCAGGTGACGAAGTCGGGCCCGACGTCGGCGAAGCCGGGTGACCCGGTCACCTACACCATCACGGTGAAGAACAACGGCCCCGACGCCTCCTCCGGGTGGACCCTCACCGACCCGATTCCGCCCGGCCTGCTCAACGCGACCACCAGCACGGCCGGTTGTGGCATCGGCGGCGGAGTGCTGACCTGCACCGGTACCTCGCTGGCGAGCGGCGCGAGCACCACGATCACCCTGACCGGCATCGCGGGCCAGGGCTTCGTCAACATCCAGAACACCGCGGGTGTCGTCGGCAACGACCCCGACCCGAACCTGGCCAACAACACCACCACCTCGAACGTCGCGGTCACGCAGCGGCAGGTGGACCTGGCGGTGTCGAAGGCGGGCCCGACGTCGGCCAAGGAGGGCGACCAGGTCACCTACACCATCACGGTGACGAACAACGGCCCGGACGCCTCCACCGGCTGGACCGTCACCGACGCGCTTCCGCCCGGCCTGCTCAACGCCACGACCAACACGCCCGGTTGTGGCATCGGCGGCGGTGCGCTGATCTGCACCGGCGCCTCGCTGGCGAGCGGCGCGAGCACCACGATCACCCTGACCGGCACCGCGGGCCAGGGCTTCACCAACATCCAGAACACCGTGGTGGTGCAGGGCAACGACCCCGACCCGACCCCGGGCAACAACAAGGCCACCGCGACCGTCCCGATCTCCGTGCCTTCTGCGGACCTGCAGGTCTCGAAGGCGGGCCCGACGTCGGCCAGAGTGGGCGACCAGGTCACCTACACCATCACGGTGACGAACAACGGCCCGGACGCCTCCACCGGCTGGACCGTCACCGACACGCTTCCGCCCGGCCTGCTCAACCCGAAGACCACGACGCCGGGCTGCACCATCGTCGGCGGCGTGCTGACCTGCACCGGCGGCCCGCTCGCGAACGGTGCCAGCACCACGATCACCCTGACCGGCACCGTGGGCCAGGGCCTCGGCAGCATCCAGAACACCGTGGTGCTGCGGGGCAAGGAGGCCGACCCGAACCCGGGCAACAACTCGAGCACCTCGACCATCGCGGTCTCCCAGAGGCGAGCCGACCTGCAGCTGACGAAGTCGGGCCCGTCGTCGGCGGACGCGGGTGACCCGGTCACCTACACCATCACGGTGAAGAACAACGGCCCGGACGACTCGACCGGCTGGACCGTCACCGACCAGTTGCCGGCACGTCTGCTCAGCCCGACGACCACGACGCCGGGCTGCACCATCGCGGGCGGCGTACTGACCTGCACGGGCGGCCCGCTCGCGAACGGTGCCAGCACCACGATCACCGTGACCGGCATCGCGGACCGGGGCTTCACCGGCATCCGGAACACCGCCGTGGTGAAGGGCCTCGACATCGACCCGAACTCCAGCAACAACACGGGCAGCAACCAGGCCCCCAGGCCCGGCCTGAGGATCTCCAAGTCGCTGCGGGCGCCGCGCATCATCAGGCCCGGTGACACCGTCAGGTACACCGTCACGGTGCGCAACACCGGTGACACGGACTACACCACCGCCAACCCGGCGAGCTTCACCGACGACCTCTCCGGTCTGCTGGACGACGGCAAGTACAACGACGACGCCGTGGCCAGCATCGGGACGGTCAGCTACGCCGAGCCCACGCTGCGGTGGACGGGTGCGCTGAAGCGCGGTGAGACGGCGACCATCACGTACTCCGTCAAGCTCGACAGCCGGCCCTTCGGGGACCTGAGGCTGGTGAACAGGATCGTCTCGGACGATCCCGCCAGCAACTGCACGGCGAACAGCCGCGACGACGAGTGCTCGTCCAGCGCGAGGATCGACGCCCGGGACAAGGACAAGGACCGGGACCACGACCGGAACCGGAACCGGGTCAAGAAGCACCGCGTCACGGTGGCGGACAGGCTTCGCCTCGTCAAGCGATCCTGACCCGATGACAGTGCCCCGGGCTCTCCGGAGGGCCCGGGGCACTGTCGCTCTCTCGCCTCTTCGACCGTTGAGGGAAATGCGGGGCGATATTGAGGTGACGGCGATGGTGGGCCTGTTTGACGCAGAAGAGGAACGTGAACGGGTCGGCAGGTGACGTGTCGACAGAGGTGATGTGACGACAGATCCACTAGCGCCATATGCAGTCGTCGAGGAGGAACTGCTGATGACGAATAGTCAACGAGCCCGTTTCGGATGGAGGCAACTCTGTGTCATAGCGGGTATGGCATTCCCCCTGGTGCTGGGCGCCGTGCTGGGCGCAGTGCCGGCCGCCTCGGCCGCGAGCACGAGCGAGGTCCGCGCTTTTGACGACGGCAATGCCGTGACCTGTCGGCTCGACCCGGGGCCGTATCAACTTCAGGTGGAGAAGTATCTGGGTCTGCCTCAGGACGGAAAGCAGTCCGAGTCGGACTGCGCGGCAATCCAGAGAATGCAGCAGAAGTACGAGATCGATCCGGCGGACGGCTATGCCGGGCTTGTGAGTTACCGTGCCGCGATCGTGGAGTGGGCCACCACGCACAAGGCGTCTCTCACCGGCTGTCCCAAACGCTCACAGCTCGTGGTCTGCATCGACCAGGCACGCCAGTTGCTGTGGTTGCAGAAGGCGGGGAAGATCACCTTCGGCCCGGTCCCCGCGCGTACCGGGATGCCCGGTCATCGGACGCGCAACGGCTCGCACCCCATCTACAAGCGGGTGCAGAAGTTCTGGTCGCATCTGTACGACGGTCCGATACCCTACAGCCAGTTCTTCGACGGTGGCCAGGCGCTCCACGCCAGCTACCGCCCGATCTTCGAGGACCCGGGCTCGCACGGCTGCGTGAATCTCCGGTACGACGACGCCAAGGCGCTGTGGTCCATTCTCCGCCTGGGTGACAGTGTGTACGTCTGGGGTACGAGACAGGGCGCCTGATTCACTCGTCCAGTTCTGATGTTCCCGGCAGGCGTGTCATTCCGTAACAGCCCCTGAACGGCTCGCCTACTCTCCGCTGTTGTCTGCCTGCCGGAAGAATTCAGGGGAACATTCGTGCCTGTCATCTCTTCAGCTCGTCCCACTCTCCGTCGCCTCGCTTGGACAGCGGCTCTCCTGGTCGGCGCGGGCGGCGGGACGGTGGCCTGCGGTGTCATGGGGCCCGGCCGTGTGGCGGACGGCCACCGCCCCGCGCACGGCGCTTCGGCGTCGTCGGCCGTCAAGCTCGCCGACACCATGCGCGCCTCACGGCCCGTGAAGCTCAAGGTGCCCTCCGCCGGCGTGGACGCGGGCCCCCTCCTCGAACTCGGCCTGGACGACCGGCGTCAACTCCAGGCTCCGCCCATGGACAAGGCGGACAAGCCCGGTTGGTACACCGGCAGTGTCCCGCCGGGCGAGAAGGGGGTGTCCGTGCTCCTCGCGCACTACAACACTCCCAAAGGGCCCGGGCTGCTTCGGAACGTGATGCTGCTGAAGGTCGGGGACCCCATCACGGTGCAGCGGGCCGACGGGCACACGGTCACGTTCGTCGTGCGGAAGCTGGAACAGGTGAGCAAGGAGAAGGTCGCCGAACACGACCTGAAGCTGAGCTCGCAGCACGCGGAACTCCGCCTCATCGCGTCGGGGGGCAGCCTCGTCAAGGCGTCGCCCAAGCCGGGCAGGAGCGAGGGCGGCGAACGGGCCGGGGCGGACGCGAAGAACGCCGACGCCCACTACAACATCGTGTTCTACGCCGACGCGAAGAAATGACCGCCACGGCCGACCGGGCGGCCGCCACGGCTCCACTCATGGCGGCCCGGCCCTCATCCGGTACGCCGCCTCGGCTGAAGCTGCCGACACGCCAACCGGCCGTCTCCCAGGAGGAGAACGGCCGGCTGAAGGGTCCGCTCGGACGTCAGCTGTTGGCGCAGGAGTTGCTGAACGCCGAGCTCAGCACGCCGACGACGCCGACCGTGTTCCCGCACACAGCGGCCGGAACGTGGACAGGGGCCTGCACGGAGTTGCCCGACACGACGCCCGGGGAGGTGTTGGCAGTGGCGGTTGCGCCACTGTCGGCGGCGGCGATACCGGCGGTACCCGCCACGGCCGCAGCGGCAACGGTGGTCAGGGCCAGGCCCTTCGCGATACGCGACATGGAGAGGTGCTCCTTGGGGATCGTCTCAACGGCCGGGCGGAATGCCCGACGTTGAGTAAACTCCGTGCTACACGTCCTGGTTGCGCCTCCGATGGGGTGATCTCCGGAATTGCCGGTTTCACGACTTCGACACACTTGACTGATTTCACCGATCGTGCAGGTAGTGGCTGAAGGTGTCGGCGCGGGCGCACAGGACGGGCCGGACCCGCTGCGCCGGGCCCGGCCCGCCGGTCCGCGCCCCCCCCGCAGCGACCGCCGGCGCATTCAGCCTGCCGTCAGGCGATCCTGCCGGTCTTGTAGAAATGCGCACTCCGGTTCGGGGAGAGCACCAGGCTCGTCACCTCACCCGCCATCCGGTCCGCCCCGGGCAGTCCCGGTCGCGCCGCCGCGATCGCCCCTCGTGCCGCCGCGAACTCCCGTGGCGAGCACCCGGTCATGGCCCGGAACTCCCCGCTCAGATGCGCCTGATCGCAGAAGCCGCAGACGGCCGCGGTCTCGGCGGCCGGACGGCCGGACGCGAGCAGCCGCCGCGCGCGCTGCAGCCGCAGCACGCGTGCCGCGGCCTTCGGGCCGAGCCCTATCTGTTCACGGAATCGGTTCTCCAACTGCCGTACGCTCCAGCCGACCTCTTCCGCGAGCCGCGGCACCGGTACGGCGCCCCCGGTCCGCCGCAGCACCGACCAGGCGCGCACCACCCGGGCCGAACTCGGCGGTCCCGCCCCGGACCAGCGCGCGAGCACGTCGTCCAGCAGACCGAATCGTTTCGCCCAGCTCGGCAACGCGGCCAGTGCGGCGGCCAGTTCACCGACGCCCGCCCGGTGCGACGCGGCCGGCGGGCCGCCATGGCCGAGCGGATGCGGCAACTCGTCGGGATCCACGGGCCGGTTGACGAGCTCGTACTGGGGCGTGCCGAAGAGCGTGAACGCGGCCCACGGAGTGAGCAGGACCTCTATACCGGCGACACGGCCGCCGTGTTCGCCGACGGCCGGGGTCGTGGTGAGACCGGAGTACACCGAGACGAGGGTCGTCGCAGGCCGGGCGGCACGGGTGATACGGATGGCACCGTCGAAGCCCAGCAGGAGCGTCGCCGCGCCGATGGGCGTCTCCAGACGGCTGCGCGGACCGTCGAGTGCGAGCCGGATCCCGCGGTAGCTGATCACGCCCGGGCGCAGGCGGGGGTGGGGGCGCGCGGTGACGGTCTCCCAGCTGCCGCCCGGCCCGTGTCCGGCGCGCGACACGATCCCACTCGCCATCCGCCCTCCCCCGGCCCACACCGACCATCCATGGTGCACGCCACCGGAAGGGGCCGGAAGCCCCGGCGGTGGCCGGGTTCGGGTGGCCGCCGCGCCCCGGCCCCGGGCCCCCGGGCGCCCCCTGGGAATCGTCACGCCCCGCAGGACCTCAGGAACGCCCGGGTACGCTGCGCGATGGGCAGCGGCTTGTCCGGTTCACAGGGGTACATGTCCTGTTCCACGATCGCGAACAGATCGATGCCGAGCTTCTGCGCGGCCGCCAGCACCGGCTCCAGCGCCGGGATGCCGGAGGGCGGTTCGCACATCACGCCCTTCGCCACCGCGGGGCCGAAGGGAATCCCGTCCGCCCGCACCTCGGCCAGGATCCCGGGGTCGACCTGCTTGAGGTGGAGGTAGCCGATCCGTTCCCCGTACGTCTCGACCAGCTTGACGCTGTCGCCGCCGCAGTACGCGTAGTGCCCGGTGTCCAGGCACAGCGACACCGCCGAGGGGTCCGTCGCGTCGAGGAAGCGCGTGACGTTCTCCTCGCTGTCGATGTGCGTGTCGGCGTGCGGATGGACGACGATCCGCAGCCCGTGGCGTTCGCGCACCTCGCGCCCCAGCCGCTCGGTCTGCGTGGTCAGGTGTCGCCACTGCTGCGCGGTCAGCCTGCTCGGCTCCAGCACCTCGCCCGTCCTGTCGTCCCGCCAGAACGCCGGGATGACCACGAGGTGCGAGGCGCCCATGGCCTGCGTCAGGGCGGCGATGTCCGAGACGTGTGCCCAGGTGGAGTCCCACACGTCAGGGCCGCGATGCAGGCCGGTGAAGACCGTGCCGGCCGACACCTTCAGGCCGCGTCGCCCCGTCTCCTCGGCGAGGATCGCGGGATCGGTGGGCAGATAGCCGTACGGGCCCAGCTCGATCCACTCGTAACCGGACTGGGCGACCTCGTCGAGGAAGCGCCGCCAGGGCACCTGCCGGGGGTCCTCCGGGAACCAGACACCCCAGGAGTCGGGGGCCGAGCCGATCCGGATGCGGGAGAGCGAGGGCCGAGGTGACGACGACGTCATGGGCGTCAGCCTCCGGCCACCCCGAAGCCATGTCAAGCGGTCGTCCGTATGTCCGGACAAAACGTTGACAGGGCTGCCTCGGCGCGGCTAGACCTGGGGACAGCCGATGTGAAGGGAACTCGATGGAGGAGTTCGAGGAGTCCGTGCCCGCCGCCCCCGGTGACCCGTTCGACCTGATCACCATGGGCCGGATCGGCGTGGACCTCTACCCGCTGCAGACGGGCGTGCCGCTGCCGCAGGTGACGTCCTTCGGGAAGTTCCTGGGCGGTTCGGCGACGAACGTGGCGGTGGCGGCGGCCCGCCTCGGTCGCCGTACGGCGGTGATCACGCGCACGGGCGACGATCCCCTCGGCACGTATCTCCACGAGGCACTGCACGGCTTCGGCGTGGACGACCGCTGGGTCACACCTGTCGCGGGGCTGCCCACGCCGGTCACCTTCTGCGAGGTCTTCCCGCCGGACGACTTCCCGCTCTACTTCTACCGGCAGCCCAAGGCGCCGGACCTGGAGATCGACGCGCACGAGCTGGACCTGGACGCGATCCGTGCCGCCCGTGTCCTCTGGGTGACGGGCACGGGCCTGAGCGAGGAGCCCAGCCGCACCGCCACGCTCGCCGCGCTCGCCCATCGCGCCACGGCCGGTACGACGGTCTTCGACCTCGACTGGCGACCCTCCGCCCGCCGGTTCTACGCCGAGGCCCTGCGCCACACCACCGTGGCCGTCGGCAACATGGACGAGGTGGAGATCGCCACGGGTGAGCGCGACCCGCAGACCGCGGCCCGCGCACTGCTGGACGCCGGCGTCGAACTCGCGGTCGGCAAACAGGGGCCCAAGGGCGTCCTCGCGGTCAGCGGCAACGGGGAGTCGGCGGAGGTCCCGCCGCTTCCGGTGAAGGTCCTCAACGGGCTCGGGGCGGGCGACGCCTTCGGCGGCTCCCTGTGCCACGGGCTGCTCGGCCGCTGGGACCTGGAGCGGATCATGCGGTACGCGAACGCCGCGGGCGCCATCGTCGCCTCCCGTCTGGAGTGTTCGTCCGCGATGCCTACGGCCGACGAGATCGAGGGCGCGATCACGGCGGGAGCGGTGCAGTGATCGACAACCGCGCCACCGCGCGCGTGGCCGACGAATGCGGCGCCACCGCGCGCGGTGTCGCCGATCTTGTCCGCATCCGGGCCCGTCACCCGGAGGCGATCGCCGAGGCCGCCGCCCGTCGGGCCCGTCGTCCCCTCCTCGACGGCACCGGCCGACTGATGATCGTCGCCGCCGACCACCCCGCCCGCGGCGCCCTCGGGGTCGGCGACCGCACGATGGCCATGGCGAGCCGCGCCGACCTGCTGGAGCGGCTCTGCCTCGCGCTGTCCCGCCCCGGCGTCGACGGCGTGCTCGCCACCGCCGACATCCTCGACGACCTGCTGCTGCTCGGCGCCCTCGACCACAAGGTCGTCATGGGGTCGATGAACCGCGGCGGCCTCCAGGGCTCCTCCTTCGAGCTGGACGACAGGTTCACCGGTCACCGTCCGCAGGACATCGAGCGCCTCGGCTTCGACGCGGGCAAGCTGCTGCTGCGCATCGACTACGACGATCCGGGCTCACTCAACACCCTGCAGTCCACCGCCCGCGTCATCGACGAGATGGCCGAGCGCCGGCTCCCGGTGTTCATCGAGCCGTTCCTGTGCCGCCGCCACGAGGACGGCACGCTGCGCAACGACCTCGGCGCCGAGGCCGTGACCAAGTCCATCGCCATCGCCAGTGGCCTGGGCGGCAGTTCCGCGTACACCTGGCTGACGGTCCCCGTCACGGAGAACCCGGACGACATGGCCCGGGTGATGGAGACCTCCACCCTGCCGGCGGTGCTGCTCGGCGGCGACGTCGGCGACGATCAGGAGGGCGCGTACGAGAAGTGGCGCGCAGCGCTCCAACTGCCCACCCTCGAGGGCCTGGTGGTCGGCCGTTCGCTGCTGTACCCGGCGGACGGGGACGTGGCCGCCGCCGTGGACACCGCCGTAGGACTTCTGTGAGGGCCGCATGAGCAAGGAGCCGTACGTCCCCAAGGGCGCCACCGCCGACGCAGCGGCGGTCTTCGACTTCGCGTACGTCCCCCGCGACGCCCGGCCCCAGATCGCCTCCGGCGCGGGAGGCCGCTTCGCCCTGGCAGGAGCGAAGTGCGAGCGCCGACTCCCCGCCCGCTACGGCCCCGCGCCGGAGGTCCCCGTCGAAGCAAGCACAGGGGGATACCGATGACCTCGACGACGAGGCTCACGGCCGCTCAGGCGCTCGTACGCTTCCTGGCCGCCCAGTACACCGAGCGCGACGGCGTCCGCCGCCGGCTGATCGGCGCCACCTGGGGCATCTTCGGCCACGGCAACGTCGCGGGCCTCGGGCAGGCGCTGGTCGAGTACGGCGATCTGATGCCGTACCACCAGGGCCGCAACGAGCAGTCGATGGTGCACGCGGCGGTCGGCTACGCCCGGCAGTCGAACCGCCTGTCGACGCACGCCGTGACCACGTCCATCGGGCCCGGCGCCACCAACCTGGTCACGGGTGCCGCCCTCGCCACGATCAACCGCCTCCCCGTCCTGCTGCTGCCCGGCGACGTCTTCGCCACCCGCCCGGCGGACCCGGTGCTCCAGCAACTGGAGGTCCCGCACGCCGGTGACGTGTCCGTCAACGACTGTCTGCGCCCGGTGTCGAGGTACTTCGACCGGATCACCCGCCCCGAAGCGCTGATCCCGTCCGCCCTCCAGGCGATGCGCGTGCTCTGCGACCCGGTCGACACGGGCGCGGTCACGCTCGCGCTTCCGCAGGACGTGCAGGCGGAGGCGTACGACTGGCCGGAGGACTTCTTCGCCGAGCGGACCTGGAGGGTGCGCCGTCCAGGCCCCGACCCGGTGGAACTCGCCGCGGCCGTCCACGCGATCCGGGCCGCCCGGCGCCCGCTGGTCGTGGCGGGCGGCGGTGTGCACCACAGCCGTGCCGAGGACGCCCTGGCGGAGCTCGCCGAGAGCACCGGCATTCCGGTCGCCTCCACCCAGGCCGGCAAGGGCTCGCTGCGCTGGGACCATCCGCAGGACGTCGGCGGCATCGGCCACACCGGCACGGCGACCGCGGACCAACTGGCCCGCACCGCCGACCTGGTGATCGGCGTCGGCACCCGCTACACCGACTTCACCACGGCCTCCGGCACCCTCTTCACCGGTGCCGGCGTGCGCTTCCTCAACCTCAACATCGCCCCGCTGGACAGCCACAAGCTCTCCGGGCTGCCACTGGTCGCCGACGCGCGCGGCGCCCTGGAGGAGCTGACCGAGGCGCTGCTGCTGCACGAGCACGGCGTCGACCCCGCCTACGTCGCCGAGTACACGCAGGACAAGGAGCGCTGGGAGCAGCGGGTCGACGCCTGCTTCGAGGCCGGGGATCCGGATGTTCGGCCGACGCAGCCGCAGCTCATCGGCGCCCTGGACGCCGTGGTGGACGAGACGGACATCATCGTGAACGCGGCGGGCTCGCTCCCCGGCGATCTGCACAGGCTGTGGCGGACCCGCTCCCGGGACCAGTACCACCTGGAGTACGGCTACTCGTGCATGGGCTACGAGATCCCGGCCGCCATAGGTGTGAAGATGGCCGCGCCCGACCGGCCCGTGTGGGCGCTGGTCGGCGACGGCACCTATCTGATGATGCCGACGGAGATCGTCACGGCCGTGCAGGAGGGGACGGCGATCAAGCTCGTGCTCGTGCAGAACCACGGCTACGCGTCCATCGGGGGCCTGTCGGAGTCCGTGGGGGCCGAGCGGTTCGGCACGGCCTACCGCTTCCGGTCCGAGGACGGCGCGTACACCGGGGCGCCGCTGCCCGTGGACCTGGCCGCCAACGCGGCCAGCCTCGGTATGCGCGTGCTGCGTGCGAAGACCGTGCGCGACCTGCGCGCCTGCCTCGCCGAGGCGCGCGACGCGGACACTCCCACATGTGTCTACGTGGAGACCGAAACCGCAGACACTCTGTCGGGCGCGCCTCCGGCGCAGGCCTGGTGGGATGTACCCGTGGCCGAGACCGCGACCCGATCGTCGGCGGTCAAGGCGCGCGAGGAGTACGACCGGCACGTCTCGACCCGACGCCGCCATCTGTGAAGGAGTTCTTGGGCATGACGAAGATCGTCAACCACTGGATCGGCGGCAAGACCGTCGAAGGCGCGTCGGGCACGTACGGGCCGGTGACCGACCCGGCGACCGGCGCGGTCACCACGCAGGTCCCCTTCGCGAGCGTGGCGGAGGTGGACGCCGCCGTCGCGGCGGCCAAGGACGCGTACCGCACGTGGGGCCAGTCCTCGCTCGCGCAGCGCACGTCCATCCTCTTCAAGTTCCGGGCGCTGCTCGACGAGCACCGCGACGAGATCGCCGAGCTGATCACCGCCGAGCACGGCAAGGTGCACAGCGACGCGCTCGGTGAGGTCGCGCGCGGCCTGGAGATCGTCGACCTGGCCTGCGGCATCAGCGTCCAGCTGAAGGGCGAGCTGTCCACGCAGGTGGCGAGCCGCGTGGACGTGGCCGCGATCCGCCAGCCGCTCGGCGTCGTCGCGGGCATCACGCCGTTCAACTTCCCGGCGATGGTCCCGATGTGGATGTTCCCGATCGCCATCGCGTGCGGCAACACGTTCGTGCTGAAGCCGTCCGAGAAGGACCCGTCGGCGTCCGTCCGGCTGGCCGAGCTGCTCGCCGAGGCGGGTCTGCCGGACGGTGTCTTCAACGTCGTCCACGGCGACAAGGTGGCCGTGGACCGGCTCCTCGAGCACCCGGACGTCAAGGCGGTGTCCTTCGTCGGCTCGACCCCGATCGCGCGTTACATCCACACCACGGCCTCCGCGAACGGCAAGCGCGTCCAGGCCCTGGGCGGCGCGAAGAACCACATGCTGGTGCTGCCGGACGCCGACCTGGATGCGGCGGCGGACGCGGCGGTCTCGGCGGCGTACGGCTCGGCGGGCGAGCGCTGCATGGCGATCTCCGCCGTCGTGGCCGTCGGCGCCATCGGCGACGAGCTGGTGGAGAAGATCCGCGAGCGCGCCGAGAAGATCAAGATCGGCCCGGGGAACGACCCCGCCTCGGAGATGGGCCCGCTGATCACCAAGGCGCACCGCGACAAGGTGTCGTCCTACGTGACGGGCGCGGCGGCGGAGGGCGCCGAGGTCGTCCTCGACGGCACCGGCTACACGGTCGACGGCTACGAGGACGGCCACTGGATCGGCATCTCGCTCCTCGACAAGGTGCCGACGACGGCGAAGGCGTACCAGGACGAGATCTTCGGCCCGGTGCTGTGCGTGCTGCGCGCCGAGACGTACGAGGACGGCGTCGCCCTCATCAACGCCTCGCCGTTCGGCAACGGCACGGCGATCTTCACCCGGGACGGCGGCGCGGCCCGCCGCTTCCAGCTGGAGATCGAGGCCGGCATGGTCGGCGTGAACGTGCCGATCCCGGTCCCCGTGGGCTACCACTCCTTCGGTGGCTGGAAGGACTCGCTCTTCGGCGACCACCACATCTACGGCAACGACGGCACGCACTTCTACACCCGCGGCAAGGTCGTGACCTCCCGCTGGCCCGACCCGGCCGACGCCCCGGCGGGCGTCGACCTCGGGTTCCCGCGCAACCACTGAGCGTCACCCGAAAGCCGAGGAGGCCGTCCGTTATACGGACGGCCTCATTTTTTTACAGACCCCCGCTGCGGTTCCCGTACGGCGAACAGCCGCCGGACGACCGAGCAGTCGACGCTTGAATCAGTTGCGGATCACCATTTCGCCACTGATTCCGTAGGTGAACACCCATTGACGCGGCGGTTTTCGTCGGGGTTCCATCAGCGCCGGGAGCGGACGAAGTGACGTACGACGAGAGCCGCCGGAGGCGATAGCGCTCCCGACCTCAACCATCTGCCGCACGAGTCGATCGGAACCGCCGCATGACCGACACGCTCCGTCCTGTCGAGAACGCCGTCACCGAGGCGTCTGCCAGCCCCCAGACCCTCAAGCGCTCCATCGGCGTCGTCGGCGGCACCCTGCTCACCCTCTCCTGCGTGACGCCCGCCTCCACGCTCTTCGTGGTCGTCCCCGACCTGTTCGGCTCGCTGGGCACCGCCACCGCCCTCACGATCGCCATCGGCTCCCTCCTGTGCATCGCCGTGGCGTTCTGCTACTCGGAGCTGGGCACCCTCATCCCCAGCGCGGGCGGCGAGTACGCCATGGTGTCGACGCTGGCGGGACGGCTGGCCGGGTGGCTGGTCTTCGTGCTCTCACTGCTCGTCGTCATGATCGTCCCGCCGGTGATCGCGATGGGCACGGCCGCCTACCTCGCGCCGATCGTGCACCTCGACCCGGCGATGACCGGCGCCGGGGTCATGCTGCTCGCCACCCTCGCGGGCCTGCTCGACCTGCGCGCCAACGCCTGGATCACCGGCATCTTCCTGGTCCTCGAGGTCGTGGCCGCGGGCGTCGTGGCCGTCCTCGGCTTCATGCACAGCCAGCGCGGCGTCGGCAGCCTGGTCTCGATGCAGGTGGCCGGATCCGGCGGGCACACGGACACCGTGACGGCCATGCTGGTGGTCTCCGGACTCGCCATCGCCCTCTTCGTCACACAGGGCTTCTCGACCGCCGTCTACCTCTCCGAGGAGCTGGAGAACCCGCGCCGCAACGTCGCCCGCACGGTCCTCGCCACCCTCGCCATCTCCACGGTCGTCATCCTGGTCCCGGTCGTGGCGATCACCGTGGGCGCCTCCGACCTGAAGGCGCTGACGGGTGGCGACATCAGCAGCATGGTCACCGCCTGGTCCGACTCGGCCGTCGGCACCTTCGTGAGCCTGTGCGTGGCCCTCGCGATCATCAACGCGGGCATCGTCATGGTCATCCAGAACTCGCGCGTGCTGTTCGCCTCGGCCCGTGACAAGGCCTGGCCCGAGCCCGTCAACAAGGGCCTCGCCAAGCTCGGCCGGTTCGGCTCCCCCTGGGTCGCCACCCTCGTCGTCGGGGTCCCCGGCGCGCTGCTGTGCTTCGTCAACCTGGACACGCTATACGGCGTCACGGGCGTCTCGGTGACCGGGATGTACCTGCTCGTCGCGGTCGCCGCCCTGCTCGCCCGGCGCGGTTCGCACGCGAAGACGCTCGCCTGGCGGATGCCGCTGTGGCCCGCGATGCCGGTCCTGCTGATCGTGGTCCTGGCGTACGTCCTCAGCCGGCAGGAGACGCGCTACCTGCTGTGGACGGGCGGCATCACGGCGGTCGCCACCCTCTACTGGGCCCTGTACCTCCGCCCCCGCCGCGACACTCGCTGGCTGGTGTCGATCCCGCAGGACGCGCAGGCCTGAGACCGTCTGTCGGCGCTCAGGTGAAGTCCCAGGTCACCACAGTGCACGTTCCGTCGTCCTTGCCGCCCGCACTGCGATAGGCGGCAAGGGCGATGTCGTTGCCGGTGTCGACCAGCACCCACATGCCGTAGCAGCCGCGTTCCCGGCCGAGCGCGGCGAGCCGCCGCACGAGGGCGCGTCCGATCCCCCCGCGCCGGTACGGCTCGGCGACCGCCAGTTCGTACAGGAACATCTCCGTGCCCTTGTCCGGGTGGATCGTCTCGACGCCACTGACGAAGCCGACGGGCGTCGGCTCACCGTCCTCGTAGGCCAGGAAGAGATGGTGTCCGGCGGCGGTCAGGAAGCGCTCGGCCCACTCGGGACGGACGGGATGGTCGAAGAGGTGCTCGGCGGCGGTCACTTCGGCGACGGTGGTGGCAGGGCGAATCTCCATGGGCCTTCGTACCACTCCTGCGGTATGCGGCGTCAGGTCCCTACATCCCGGGGATGGGGCCGAGTTCAGCCCAGCGGGTGCCCCCGTTGTCGGTGGGGGCCCTTACCGTTGACGCATGGATCTTCGACTGCCCGCCGTCCGGGGGCTGCGCCGGGGGATCGTGGCCGCCGTGGCCGCGGTCGTCCTCGTGCTGGCCTGTGTCGGTACGTGGACGGCTGTCGCCTCGGACGACGCGCCCGCCGTGCACCGCACCGACCGAGTCATGGACATGGGCGGCGGCGTGCGCATCGACACGTCGTACTTCACCTCGGGGTCGTCCACCGGCCGCCGCCCGGCCGTCCTGCTGGCGCACGGCTTCGGCGGCAGCAAGGACGACGTCAGGGCCCAGGCGGACCAGCTGGCCCGGGACGGGTACGCGGTGCTGACCTGGTCGGCGCGCGGGTTCGGCAGGTCGACAGGCAGGATCGGGCTGAACGACCCCAAGGGCGAGGTCGCCGACGTCTCGCGGCTCATCGACTGGTTGGCCCGGCGCCCGGAGGTCCTGCTGGACAAGCCGGGCGATCCACGCGTGGGCATCGCCGGCGGGTCGTACGGCGGTGCGATCTCACTGCTGGCCGCCGGGTACGACCGCAGGGTGGACGCGATCGCCCCGGCGATCACCTACTGGAATCTGGCGGACGCCCTTTTCCCGAACGGCGTCTTCAAGAAGCTGTGGGCCGGCATCTTCATGAACTCCGGCGGCGGCTGCGCAAGGTTCACCGCCGAGCTGTGCCGGATGTACGACCGGGTCGCGGAGTCCGGAACGCCGGACGCGCAGGCGCGCGCCCTGCTGGAGGCGCGCTCCCCGTCCGCCGTCGGCAAGGACATCAAGGTGCCCACGCTCCTCGTGCAGGGCCAGTCCGACTCGCTGTTCCCGCTCGGCCAGGCGGACGCGGCGGCCGCGGCGATCCGGGCCAACAGGGCACCCGTGGACGTCGACTGGATCGCGGGCGGCCACGACGGCGGGGACATGGAGACCACTCGCGTCCAGGCGCGCGTCACGGCGTGGTTCGACCGCTATCTGAAGGACGAGAAGGGCGTCGACACCGGGCCCGCCTTCCGGATCACCCGCACCGGAGGCATCGACTCCGCGAACGGTAGGGCCCAGCTGCGGGGCGCGAGCGGGGACACGTATCCGGGTCTGGAGAGCGGGCGGCACACGGTCGCGCTCAGCGGCGGCGAGCAGCGCTTCGCGAACCCGGCGGGCGCGAGCCCACCCGCGGTCTCCGCGCTCCCCGGACTGGGCGGCGCGGGCGGCCTGTCCCAGCTGTCGTCGCTGGGCATCGGGGTCTCCCTCGACTTCCCCGGGCAGTACGCGCACTTCGACTCGCGGCCCGTGCGCGACGACCTGTGGATCACCGGCTCGCCGACGGTGACCGTGCACATGACGTCGACCAGCGACGACACCGTGGTCTTCGCGAAGGTCTACGACGTCGGCCCGGGCGGCACCCAGCCGGTGCTTCCCTCCCAACTGGTCGCCCCGGTGCGGGTGACGGGCGCGAAGGCCGGCAAGGACGTCACGCTGACCCTGCCCGCCGTCGACCACGAGGTGCAGAAGGGGCACCGGCTCCGGCTGGCCCTGGCCTCGACGGACCTCGGCTATGCGTCCCCGGTGGCGCCCGCCACGTACACGGTCTCCCTCAGGAGCGGCCTGGAGGTGCCGACGGCACCGGGCGTGACGACCGCGGCGGCCCCGCTGCCATCCTGGGTCTGGTGGCTTCCGCCGGCCGGAGCGGTGGTCGCCCTGGCCCTGCTGCTGACGGGCCGCCGCCGTACGACCGCACCGGCGCCCGACCCCGCACTGGCCGACGTCCCGCTGCAGATCACGGACTTGAGCAAGCGGTACGCGAAGTCGGCGGACCGGTACGCGGTCAAGGACCTCTCCTTCCGCGTGGAGAAGGGTCAGGTGCTGGGCCTGCTGGGGCCGAACGGCGCGGGCAAGACGACGACGCTGCGCATGCTGATGGGCCTGATCACACCGGACGGCGGCGAGATCCGCGTCTTCGGCCACGCGATCCGCCCGGGCGCCCCGGTCCTGTCGCGGGTGGGGGCCTTCGTGGAAGGCGCGGGCTTCCTGCCCCACCTGTCCGGCCGGGAGAACCTGGAGCTGTACTGGCGCGCCACCGGCCGCCCGCCCGAGGACGCGCATCTGGACGAGGCACTGGAGATCGCGGGGCTGGGCGATGCCCTGGCCCGCGCGGTGCGCACCTACTCCCAGGGCATGCGCCAGCGCCTGGCCATCGCCCAGGCGATGCTCGGTCTGCCCGACCTGCTGATCCTCGACGAGCCGACCAACGGCCTCGACCCGCCGCAGATCCGCGAGATGCGCGAGGTCATGATCCGCTATGCGGCGGCGGGCCGCACGGTCATCGTCTCCAGCCATCTGCTGGCGGAGGTCGAGCAGTCCTGTACGCATCTGGTGGTCATGGACCGCGGCCGGCTCGTCCAGGCGGGCCCGGTGGACGAGATCGTGGGCTCCGGCGACACCCTGCTGGTGGGCCTGGCGGCGCAGATCGCCGACCCACTGGTGGAGAAGGTGGCCGCACTGCCCGGGGTGGAGTCGGCGGTACGAACGGAGGGCGGACTGCTGGTGCGCCTGACACCGGTCGCGGCGGCCGGGGCTCGGGGCGCCGACGGCGCCGAGGGTGCCCTGGAGCTCGCGGGCGTGGGCGCCGACCTGGCCGCGACCGAGGACGTGTCGGTGGGAGCCGCCGGGGGACCGGTCGCCGTCACGGAGCTACCCGCCGAGCCGATCGCGCCCACCACCGAACCCATCGCCTCCACCGGCGTCACCCTGGCCCCGATGGCCTCCGTCGGCGTCACCGCCGAGCCGGCCGTCTCCGGCTCCGCGGCCGCCGCCCGGCTTCTCGTCGAACTGGTCCGGCTCGAAGTTCCGGTGGCCTCGCTCGGCCCCCACCAGCGTCTTGAGGACGCCTTCCTCACCCTGATCGGAGGTTCCGCATGAGTGCGCTGGCCCAGCGGTCGGAGACGGCCGACGGGTACCGGGCGCGGCGGACACTGCCGCTGCGCGTCGAGCTCGTCCGGCAGTTGAAGCGACGCCGTACGCTCGTCATGGGCGCGATCCTGGCCGTGCTGCCGTTCGTGCTGGTCATCGCCTTCGTCATCGGCAGACCCGGCGAGCGCAACGGTCAGGTCACGCTGATGGACACGGCCACCGCGTCCGGGGCCAACTTCGCCGCGGTGAACCTCTTCGTCTCCGCCGGGTTCCTGCTGGTCATCCCGGTCGCCCTGTTCTGCGGTGACACGGTCGCCTCCGAGGCGAACTGGTCCTCGCTGCGCTATCTGCTCGCCGCTCCCGTCCCGCGCGCCCGTCTGCTGTGGTCCAAGCTCGCGGTCGGGCTCGGCATGAGCCTGGCGGCCATGGTGCTGCTGCCGGTCGTCGCGCTGGCGGTGGGCACGGCGGCCTACGGCTGGGGACCGCTGGAGCTGCCCACGGGCGGCGCCCTCTCCCCGGGCACGGCGGCCCAGCGGCTCGTGGTCGTGGTGGCGTACATCTTCGTGTCCCAACTGGTCACCGCCGGGCTCGCGTTCTGGCTGTCGACAAGGACGGACGCGCCCCTGGGCGCGGTCGGCGGCGCGGTCGGCCTCACCATCGTGGGGAACGTGCTGGACGCGGTGACCGCTCTCGGCCACTGGCGGGACTTCCTGCCCGCCCACTGGCAGTTCGCCTGGGCCGACGCCGTCCAACCGCACCCGGAGTGGGGCGGCATGATCCAGGGGACGGTCGTTTCCACAACGTACGCGCTCGTGCTGTTCGCCCTGGCCTTCCGGGGTTTCGCGCGCAAGGACGTCGTCTCCTAGGGCCGCTTCCGACGGATCTGCGTGGGACAAGGAGCGCCTGTCTGACGGCCCGGATCGAGCTGGGCCACTTCCCGAGCGCGCGGACGTCCAGACGGCCGTCGACCATGCGAACCAGGCGGTCTCCCGCGCCGAGTCCATCCGCAGGTTCGCCCTCGTCGAGGGCGAGTTCACCGAGGAGAACGGGCTGCCAACCGAATTCCGTGGGACGACTCGGGCCATGATTCCGGTCCTGATTCGGGGCATGATTCGGGCTCGGATTCGGAGCGTGGTTCGGTTTCGGGGTGTGATTCGGGACCGGATTCGGAGCGTGGTTCGGGGTGTGATTCGGGGCGTGGTTCCGGTCATGATGCCACCAGCGGATTAGCACAATTACCCACCACCGAGGGAACCGGCCGGGTGAATTGCCGAAACCAATCCGAAGAGGCCGGGTCGGCCCGCGGAGCAGAAGCAGGTGTCCGCGCCGGGAAAGGTGATGACCGCGCCGGTTGACCCCTGCGCACCTTGCGCGTGAATGCGGGCACGGCATTCGGGTGAATTGGGCGGCGCCTCTCGATCGGGAGTTGCTTGGGCCGCCTATTTCTCGTTTCACAGACTGCAGGTCGTGCGGCGAGCCGTTCAAGCTGTGCTCGCTCGGTTTCGGCCGTCACAGGGGCACGACCGCACAGAAGGGAAAGTACGTGAAGCACAAGAAGAGCGCTGCCGTCGTCGCCGGCGCCATCATGGCTCTCGGCATGGCCGCCCCGGCCATGGCCGACACGGGCGCCGAGGGCACCTCGACCGGCTCCCCGGGCGTCGTCTCCGGGAACGTCATCCAGGTGCCCGTGCACATTCCGGTCAACGCGTGCGGCCTCGGCGTCAACGTCGTCTCGCTGCTGAACCCGACGTCCGGCAACGGCTGCGCGACCACCTGACGACAAGGCCACCGACGGCTGGCGTCCTTCTCTCTCAGTCGTCCGGCCGGGTCACGGCCGGCCTTGGACTGCGCTGTTCGGATCCAGGGCCGGCCCTCCCCCTTCACCCACTTCTACCAGCAGGAAGACAACGAGATTGCGACAGACCCTGAGCAGGGGAATGGTCGCGGCGGCCGCCGCGACGGGCATTCTGTCCTTGTGCGGCAGCCCGGTGCACGCGGACTCGAACGCCGACGGCACCGCGGCCGGATCACCCGGTCTCGCGTCCGGCAACACCGTCCAGGCCCCCGTGAACGTACCCGTCAACCTCTGCGGCAACACGGTTGACGTGGTGGCCGCGTTGAACCCGGCGTTCGGCAATGCCTGTTCCCACAGTTCCGGTGGGCAGACGGTCACCTCGGGCTCGCACACCACCGGCACGACGACCGACTCACCCGGCGTCGTGTCCGGCAACACCATCCAGGCCCCCGTGCACGCCCCGGTCAACCTCTGCGGCAACGCGATCAACGCGGTGGGCATCCTGAACCCGGTGTCCGGCAACGCCTGTTCCTCCGGCAGCGGTGGGCAGTCGGTCACCTCCGGCTCGTCCACCACCGGCACGACGACCGACTCACCCGGCGTCGTGTCCGGCAACACCATCCAGGCCCCCGTGCACGCCCCGGTCAACCTCTGCGGCAACGCGATCAACGCGGTGGGCATCCTGAACCCGGTGTCCGGCAACGCTTGTTCCCCCGGCACCGGAGCGCAGCCCGCCCCGGTGCAGCCGGCCCCGGTCCAGCCCGCTCCGGTCCAGCCCGCCCCGGTGCAGCCGGCGCCGGTCCAGCCGGCCCCGGTCCAGCCCGCCCCGGTGCAGCCGGCCCCCGTGCTGAACGTCCCCGTGGTCCCTGCCCAGACACCCCGCGGCGGTGGCTCGCACCAGACGAGCAGCGACACCGGCTCGGGCGACACGAGCAGCGACGTCGATTCGGGCACCACCCAGAACAGCGCCAGCTCCAGCGTGTCGCACGCGCCCGTCAGCGCACAGGGAATCCGGACGACCGAGAGCGGCACCTCGCCGCACACGCCCGCGGTCGCCCCGCTCGGCCGGCGCGCGCACCAGGTGCCCGCGCTGGCCGAGACGGGTAGTGAGGGCGTGCTCGCGGCCTCGGCCGTGAGCGTCGCGATGCTGGCCGGCGGTCTCATCCTGTACCGGCGGGGCCGGGTCTCGTCCCACCGGTAGCACGCCGGGTGCCGGGCCCCGCGCCCGGCACCCGTGCTGTCGCTCACGCGCATCTCCCCGCAGTCCACGGCCCAGGGGCGGCGCCCACTCTTGTGGGTGCCGCCCCTGGGCCGTTCGCGTCCGCGATCGGCGCCGCGGAGTGACATGACACGGAGCGGGTCGGCCTCGCTGCCGGGTGTGCGTCGCCTGTGTCACAAAGAACCTCTCTGTGTCACACATGTCCCGGGTCCACGGTTCTTCTGTCACACCCTCTTCACAGACCCGGACCTCGCACGCTCCCTGTCGTTGACGGAACACAGGCTTTGTGATCGCCAGCGCAGCGCCCGGCTCCCCCGACGGCCTCCCCCGGGCCGCCGCCGCGGCGCGCGCGGGGAGGTGCTACTGATGACCGACCGTAGCCTCTGGTCGTACAAGGACATCGCCGCGCACATCCGGGTGCAGCCCGGAACCGTGAGGTCCTACCGCAAGCACGGTCTGCTCCCCCCGCCCGATCATGTGGAGGGCGGGAGACCCTACTGGTACGCCGACACGGTCCGAGCCTGGGTCGCCTCCCGCCCCGGCAACCGTGGTCGCGGAGACCACGGAGACACCTGACGCCCCCTTTCACGCAGTGGCCCGCCCCGGTCCGGGAGCGGGCCACTCGCCCGTTGTCGCGACCCGTACGCCCTCGGTCCCCGGATGTGCGTTCGCGGGATCGGGTCCGTTCCCCGGCGCGATCGGGTCAGTTCCACGGTTCGATGACCGTCACCCCCTGGCCGGGGGCCGTGCCCATCGCCGCCAGGGCCGCGGGGGACGCGTCCAGGGGGATCGTCGAGGTGACCAGGAGGTCGGGGCGCAGGGCGCCGGAGCGGACCAGCTCCAGCATGGTCGGGTAGGTGTGCGCAGCCATGCCGTGGCTGCCGAGGAGCTCCAGTTCCAGGGCGATGACCCGGGCCATGGGCACCGGGGTCGTACCGGTGGGTGAAGGCAGCAGGCCGACCTGGACGTGGCGGCCACGGCGGCGCAGGCCGTTCACCGACGCGGCGCACGTCGCCGGGGAGCCGAGCGCGTCGAGGGATACATGGGCGCCGCCGCCCGTCAGGGTGCGGACCGCCTCCGGCGTGTCCTCGGTGCGTGTCGCGTCCACGCACTCCGCCGCCCCGAACTTCCGTGCCAGATCGAGCGCCTGAGCTGATACGTCCACGGCGACGACCCTCGCCCCCGAGGCCGCCGCGATCATCACCGCCGACAGGCCGACACCTCCGCAGCCGTGCACGGCGACCCACTCCCCCGTGGCCACCCGGCCCTGCTGGACGACCGCGCGGAACGCCGTGGCGAACCGGCACCCGAGCGCCGCGGCCGCCCGGAACGACAGCTCCTCGGGTACCGCCACCAGATTCACATCCGCGTGCTCCAGCGCCACGTACTGCGCGAAGGAGCCCCAGTGGGTGAACCCGGGCTGTGTCTGCCGCTCGCACACCTGCTGGTCGCCCGCCGCACAGGACGGACAGCTGCCGCAGGCGCACACGAAGGGCACCGTGACCCGGTCGCCGGGCCGCCAGCCGGTGACCCGGGCACCCACCTCCTCGACCACACCGGCGAGTTCGTGCCCGGGCACGTGCGGGAGCGTGATGTCCGGGTCGTGCCCCATCCAGCCGTGCCAGTCGCTGCGGCACAGCCCCGTGGCCTCCACCCGCACCACGACCCCGTCCTCGGATGGCTCGGGGTCCGCCACCTCGCGCACCTCGGCCGGCTCCCCGTACCGCTCGAACACCACCGCACGCATACGACCACACCCTCCGCCCGTGTCCCGACCCCCAGCGCTCCTGGAGATCATCCCTCCGGTGGAACGCTAGGCCCTTCTGACGGATCTCCGCGGCGTCGCGACGCCCGGCACACCTCGCCGTACCGCGCGAAGAGCACGCTCCGGACGCCGCTCCTTGTCCCGCCGAGATCCGTCAGAAGCGCCTTAGCCGCGCGCTCCCGCCTTGTCCCGGTCGCGGTCCGCCTCCCCATCCTTCTCCACGGCCGCGACGGGCTCCTCCTCGCGCAGTCCGAACCGCTCGTGGAAGCGCCTCAGCGGTCCCGGGGCCCACCAGGTGGCACGGCCGGTCAGCCGCATCACCGCCGGGACCAGCAGGCTGCGGACGACCATCGCGTCCATCAGGACCGCCAGCGCGATGCCCAGACCGAGCATCTTGGTGTTGGTCACCCGGGAGGTGCCGATGGCGACCATCACCACCGCCAGGATGACCGCAGCCGCGGTGATCAGTCCGCCGGTGCGCTGCAGCCCGAAGCGCACCGCCGCACGATGGTCGCCGCTCTGGTCGTACTCCTCCTTGATGCGCGACAGCAGGAACACGCCGTAGTCCATGGAGAGGCCGAAGGCCACGCAGAACATCAGGACCGGCAGGGTCGTCTCGATCGAGCCCGGGCTGGTGAAGCCGAGCAGGCCCGACAGATGGCCGTCCTGGAACACCCAGACCACCGCGCCGAACATCGCCGTCAGGCTCAGCGCGTTGAGCAGGACCGCCTGGACGGGTATCAGCACGCTGCCGGTCAGCAGGAAGACCAGGAGCAGGGTGACCGCGGCGATGAAGGCCGCCGCCCAGGGCAGCCGGTCGGCTATCGCATGCTTGGAGTCGACCAGGACCGCCGCGGTGCCCGTCACCGAGGTGTGGAACGGGGCGGCCGTCGCGCGCAGTTCGCCGACCAGCCGCTGGGCGCCGGCGTCCACGGCCTCGCCCTTCGGCTGCACCGTGAAGTACGCCTTCTCGCCCTTCACCAGGGGTCCGTCCACCAGCCGGACCTGGGGCAACGCCGAGATCCGGTCCTTGTACGCGGCGTACTGCGCCTTGGTCGCCCGCCCCTCGGCCAGCACCTCCAGGCCGCCGCCGGGGCTGCCCGGGAACCCGTCCCGAAGGTGCTGCTGCACCACATGGGACTCGGCGCCCGAGGGCAACTGGCGGTCGTCCGCCGTGCCGAACTTCACGCCGAGGAAGGGCAGTCCGAGGACCACCAGGCCGACGGTGGTGGCCACGGCGAAGAGCGGAGCACGCCGCATCACCAGGGCGGCCATCCTGCCCCAGGCGGCCCCCTGCCCGGGCTCCCCCGGCGTCCCGCGCCGGAAGAGCCGCCGCAGGTCCAGGGCGTTCACCCGGTCGCCGAGGAGCACCAGGGCCGCCGGCAGCAGGACCAGCGCGGCCGCCGCGGCCAGCAGCACCACCGCGATGCCCGCATACGCGAACGACCGCAGGAAGTACTGCGGGAAGACGAGCATCGCGGCCAGGGAGACGGCGACCGTGAGAGCGGAGAAGAGGACGGTGCGGCCCGCCGTGCGCAGGGTGATCGCCACCGCGCCCAACGGGGCGGCCCCCGTGGACAGTTCCTCACGGAATCTGCGCACGATGAACAGCGCGTAGTCGATGGCGAGGCCGAGGCCCAGGGCCGTGGTCAGGTTCAGTGCGAAGACCGAGACGTCCGTGACCTCCGTGAGCCCCCGCAGCACGGCGTTGGTGCCGAGGATGGCGACGATGCCGACGCCCAGCGGCAGCAGGGCCGCGACCGCGCTGCCGAAGACCATCACCAGCAGTACCAGGGTGATCGGCAGGGCGATCAGCTCGGCCCGGGTCAGGTCCTCGCGGATGGTCTTCTGCATCTCGGAGCGCACGGCGACCGGGCCGCCGACCGTGATCCGCACCGGGCCGTGCGCGCCCCGGTAGTGGGGCGCGATGCGGTCCAGGGTGTCGCTCGCGGTCTTCTCCTCGCCGGTGACGCGCGCGGCTATCAGCGCCTCGTGGCCGTCCTCGGCGCGCAGCGTGGGAGCGCCCGAAGCCCAGTAGGAGCCGACCCCGGTGACTCCGCGCTCGGATGTGAGCCGCGCGGTCAGGCGTTTCGCCTCCGCGGTGACCGCCGGGTCGTCCACGGTCCGGTGCCCCGAGTCGACGAGAAGCAGCAGATTGGGCTGTGAGCCGGGGAACTCCCGCTCCAGCGCGCGGGTCGCGTACGTGGACTGCGCGGCCGGGTCCTCCCAGCCGCCGCTGCCCAGCCGGTCGGCGACCCCGCTGCCGGCGACCACCGCGAGCGCGGTGAGCACCAGCGCGACGAGCAACGACAGCCGGGGCCGGGCGCTCACGAACCGAGTCCAGCCACCCGGCCCCGACGCACCCCCTCCGTCGGCCTTCTCGCGGTCACCTCTGCGGTTGACTTCGGACATGATGCGGTGTCCCCTTCACCGTGACCCCGCATCCCGTACATCCGTGCAGGCAGCATGGGTCGTCCATTGCCATAGACTGGCAAACACGAGTCTCCGCTCGCGTTTCTCAAGAATGCGAGCGACCACTCGCGTTTGTCAATCGCGTTCCGAGAACTGGGGATCACGCGTGCCCAAGAGTCAGCGGACGGAGGGGCCGGTCACAGGGCCGGCCGGGGAGCCGACCGAGGAGCAGCGGCCGGCCGCGCAGCAGCGACCGCAGGAGCGGCCGCAGGAGCGACCGCGCCGCCGCCAGGCCCGCGGCGAGCGCCGTATCGCCCAACTCCTGGATGCCGCCGCCGCGGTCTTCTGCCGCGCCGGTTACACCGCCGCGAGCACCAACGCGATCGCCCGTGAGGCCGGCGTCTCCCCGGGCACGCTCTACCAGTTCTTCCCGAACAAGGAAGCGATCGCCGTCGGCCTCGGCGACCATTTGCTGCAGCAGTGGCTGGAGTCGCAGGGCCGGGCGCTCGCCGACGAGAACATCGGACTCCCGCTGGAGGAGTTGCTGGACGCGGCACTCGACCCGCTGATCGCGTTCAACCTGGAGAACCCGGCCTTCGGCGTCCTGCTGCACGGCCCCGACACTCCCGGGCCGATCGCCCAGGAGCACAGTGCCCTGCACGAGGCCTCCCTCACCCGCATCGAGGAGATCGTCGCGGGCTATCTGCCGAGCTCCCCGCCCGACGACCGCACCCGCACCGCCAACATGCTGCTCGCGCTCTTCAAGGCAGGTCTCGACCTGATCATGTCCCACCAGGGCGCGGAGCGGGAGGCGTACATCGCCGAACTGAAGACCGCGATGTACCGCTACCTCAAGCCCCTGCTGGACGACGACTCCGACTGAGGAGCCGAGAGCGGCAGGCGCCGGGCCACACCCGTGTCCTCGTTGAGGAATACCCCCTAGGGGTATACTGTGGGTCACGCCAGCCCCACACGCCTCCCCGAGGAGTAACCACATGACCGCGCAGACCGACACCCCGGGTTCCGTGACCACCGTCTACAAGGTGAACGGGATGAGCTGCGGGCACTGCGAAGGCTCCGTCTCCGGCGAGATCTCCGGGATCGCCGGGGTCAGCTCGGTCACGGCCGTGGCGGCCACCGGTGAGGTCACGGTGGTCTCCGCGGCCCCCCTCGACGAAGAGGCCGTGCGCGCCGCCGTGGACGAGGCGGGCTTCGAGTTCGTCGGCAAGGCCTGACCCGCCAGCACCCGCTCCCCGCACCGGGCCGTACCGACCAGCTGATACTGGCTCCGCACGGCCCGGTCCGATGTCTGGAGTCCGGACATGACCAACACCGCAGCACCAGCACCAGCACCAGCACCAGCACCGATAGATGGATCCGCACGCGCCGAGGTCGAACTGACGATCGGCGGCATGACCTGTGCCTCCTGTGCGGCCCGCGTCGAGAAGAAGCTCAACCGCATGGACGGCGTCACCGCCACGGTGAACTTCGCGACGGAGAAGGCGAAGATCGCGTACGCCGACGGGATCGACGTCGCCGATCTGATCGCCACCGTGGTGAAGACCGGCTACACGGCCGAGGAACCCCCGCCGCCGCGGCCCGAACCGGTCGTGGAGACCGGAGAGTCCGGGGCACCCGGAGAGGACCCCGCGTCTGCGGCCCTTCGCCGGCGGCTGACCGTCTCCGCGCTGCTCGCCCTGCCCGTCGTCCTGCTGGCGATGATCCCGGCCCTGCAGTTCGACAACTGGCAGTGGCTCTCACTGACGCTCGCCGCGCCCGTCGTCGTCTGGGGCGGACTGCCCTTCCACAAGGCTGCGTTCACGAACGCCCGGCACGGCGCGGCCACCATGGACACGCTCGTCTCGGTCGGGACGCTCGCCGCCTTCGGCTGGTCCGTCTGGGCGCTGTTCTGGGGCCGCGCCGGGATGCCCGGTATGCGCCACGGCTTCGACCTCACCGTCTCCCGTACGGACGGATCCTCGGCCATCTATCTCGAAGTGGCCGCCGGTGTGGTCGCGTTCATCCTGCTCGGCCGCTACCTGGAGGCACGTTCCAAGCGGCGCGCGGGCGCGGCCCTGAAGGCGCTGCTCGAACTGGGCGCGAAGGACGTCGCGGTCGTGCACGACGGTCGTGAAGTGCGCGTTCCGGTGGCGCGACTGGCCGTCGGCGACCGGTTCGTCGTACGGCCCGGCGAGAAGATCGCCACCGACGGGACCGTCGTCGAGGGCGCCTCGGCGGTCGACGCCTCCATGCTGACCGGGGAGTCGGTGCCCGTCGATGTGTCCGTGGGCGACGCCGTGACCGGCGCGACCGTGAACGCCGGGGGCCGCCTGGTGGTCGAGGCGACCCGGGTCGGCGCGGACACCCAGCTCGCCCGGATGGCCCGGCTCGTCGAGGACGCGCAGAACGGCAAGGCCGAGGTGCAGCGCCTCGCCGACCGCATCTCCGGGATCTTCGTGCCCGTCGTACTGCTGATCGCCCTCGGCACGTTCGGGGTGTGGCTCGCAGTCACCGGCGACACGGTCGCCGCCTTCACCGCGGCCGTCGCGGTGCTGATCATCGCCTGCCCGTGCGCCCTGGGCCTCGCCACTCCGACCGCACTGATGGTCGGTACGGGCCGCGGCGCCCAGCTCGGCATCCTCATCAAGGGGCCGGAGGTGCTGGAGTCCACACGGCGGGTCGACACGGTGGTCCTGGACAAGACCGGGACGGTCACCACCGGCCGGATGACCCTTGAGGGTGTGTACGCCGTCGAGGAGGGGGACGAGAAGGAGATCCTGCGGCTCGCGGGAGCCCTGGAGCACGCCTCCGAGCACCCGATCGCCCGGGCGGTCGCGGCAGGCGCCCAGGAACGCGTCGGCGACCTTCCGGCGCCGGAGCACTTCGAGAACGTCCCCGGGCTCGGCGTGCGCGGGCGCGTGGAAGGGCGCGAGATCACGGTGGGCCGGTTCCCGGGCGCGCTCCCGGACGGGCCGGCGCGGGCGAAGGCCGAGGCCGAGGCCGACGGACGTACGGCGGTCGTGGTCGCCCGGGACGGGGTGGCACTCGGTGTCGTCACCGTCGCCGACGCGATCAAGGAGACCAGCGCCGAGGCCGTACGGGAACTGCGGGCGCTGGGGCTGCGGCCGGTACTCCTGACCGGGGACAACCGCGCGGTGGCCGAGGCGGTGGCGCGCGCCGTCGGTATCGACGCCGATGACGTGATCGCCGAGGTGCTGCCTCAGGACAAGGTCGCCGTCGTCAGGCGCCTCCAGGGCGAGGGGCGGACCGTCGCCATGGTCGGCGACGGCGTCAACGACGCGGCCGCGCTCGCCACCGCCGATCTGGGTCTGGCCATGGGCACCGGGACGGACGCCGCGATCGAGGCGAGCGATCTGACGCTGGTGCGCGGGGACCTGCGGGTGGCCGCGGACGCGATCCGGCTGTCGCGGCGGACGCTGGCCACGATCAAGGGAAACCTCGTGTGGGCGTTCGGGTACAACGTGGCCGCGCTGCCGCTGGCCGCCGCCGGGCTGCTCAACCCCATGATCGCGGGTGCGGCCATGGCCTTCTCGTCGGTGTTCGTGGTGACGAACAGCCTACGGCTCAGGGCATTCTCATGACGACGGAGTAAGAGTCCCTCTAGAGTCCGAGGCGGGCCTCACATAAGCTCTTCACAAGGCTCGCGCATCTTCCTTACGCTGGGGCCCCGATCGCCATTTCGGGTCCCTTGCGTATCTTCAGGACATATGCAAGAGACGTAGATCACAGTGATGTGAACGTAACCAACGGAAGGGTTCGTGAGTCTAAGTTGGCGATGTCAGAAGCGTCTTGGGGGGCGTGACTGACATCTGGGGATGTCTTGGGGGACGTTCCCAGGAACTGCGTTGCCGGGGCACGTACACCGGGGAGCTTTGAGCGGCCCTCCCGTTCGTACGCGTCCCGGCCAACCGCACCGCCGTGGCACACCGACTTTTGCTCGTTTTGCTCGCAGCGATTCAGGCGCTGTCCCGCAGACGCCCGGCCGGATCCCGTGGGGGGAATCCGCACCGGGACATGGGAAGGCGCCCTGGCCGTCGGCCCGTGGGGGGACCGTCGCGCCGGGGCGCCTTCCGCTTGTCTGCGCGCAGTATCCGAGCGAAGCACTCGGCGTACGCCGCTCCGCGACGGCGTACGCCTCACATCTCGCCGGTGCCCGGCGGCTCTCGCCGGTACTCGGCAGCTCTCGCCGGTGTTCAGTTCTCTCCGGTGCTCAGCGCTCCTCGACCGGCACGAAGTCGCGCTCCACCACGCCCGTGTAGATCTGGCGCGGGCGCCCGATGCGGGAACCCGGCTCCTTGATCATCTCATGCCACTGGGCGATCCAGCCCGGCAGACGGCCGAGGGCGAACAGGACCGTGAACATCTCGGTCGGGAAGCCCATCGCGCGGTAGATCAGGCCGGTGTAGAAGTCCACGTTCGGGTAGAGCTTGCGCTCGACGAAGTAGTTGTCGGACAGCGCGTGCTCCTCCAGCTTGAGGGCGATGTCCAGAAGCTCGTCGTCCTTGCCGAGGGCGGAGAGCACATCGTGCGCGGCGGCCTTGATGATCTTGGCGCGCGGGTCGAAATTCTTGTAGACCCGGTGGCCGAAGCCCATCAGACGGACGCCGTCCTCCTTGTTCTTCACCTTGCGGATGAAGGTGCCGACGTCGCCGCCGGAGTCGCGGATGCCTTCGAGCATCTCCAGCACGGACTGGTTGGCGCCGCCGTGCAGCGGGCCCCACAGCGCGTTGATGCCGGCCGAGATCGAGGCGAACATGTTGGCCTGCGACGAGCCCACCAGGCGGACCGTGGAGGTCGAACAGTTCTGCTCGTGGTCCGCGTGCAGGATCAGCAGCTTGTCGAGGGCGGAGACGACGACCGGGTCGAGCTCGTACTCCTGCGCGGGCACGGAGAACGTCATGCGCAGGAAGTTCTCGACGTACCCGAGGTCGTTGCGCGGGTAGACGAAGGGGTGGCCGATCGACTTCTTGTATGCGTATGCGGCGATCGTCGGAAGCTTGGCGAGCAGGCGGATGGTGGAGAGGTTG
This sequence comes from Streptomyces sp. TP-A0356, assembly GCF_001417775.1. Classification (GTDB taxonomy): domain Bacteria; phylum Actinomycetota; class Actinomycetes; order Streptomycetales; family Streptomycetaceae; genus Streptomyces. Next base: position 590,687 of record NZ_BBZJ01000013.1, read on the forward strand.
CGCTGCTTCTCGTCGAAGGGGTTGTGGCTGTCCTGGTAGAACGTGGACAGCGCGGAGACCACCGAGGACAGCATCGCCATCGGGTGGGCGTCGCGCGGGAAGCCCTTGTAGAAGTTCTTGACGTCCTCGTGCAGCAAGGTGTGCTGCGTGATGTCGTTCTTGAAGCCGGAGAGCTCGTCGACGGTCGGAAGCTCGCCGTTGATCAGCAGGTAGGCGACCTCCAGGAAGGTGGAGCGCTCGGCCAGCTGCTCGATCGGGTAGCCGCGGTACCGGAGGATGCCCTGCTCGCCGTCGAGGTAGGTGATGGCGGATTTATAGGCAGCGGTGTTGCCATAGCCGCTGTCCAGGGTGACCAGACCGGTCTGGGCGCGGAGCTTCCCGATGTCGAAGCCCTTGTCGCCGACGGTGCTGTCGACCACCGGGTAGGTGTACTCGCTGCCGCCGTACCGCAGTACTACAGAGTTGTCGCTCACGTCTTCCCTCACCGACGTAGTGCCTCATCTTCGAGGTGCCCTGACTGTCTCTACCATCCCCCATTTGGCGCAGGAGAGTGCACTCGGGGTCGACCATTGGGCTCATCGGCGGCACTGAGTGCCGTCAACCTGCTCATCCTGCCCCCTTCGCCCTGGTTCCGGAAGTGCTCTGTGACCTTCGCGACTCATTTGATCGATCATTTTTCGCGAAGGCCGCTCACGAGCGGTGGTGGGCGGCTCAGAGTTCGGAGCTCTCAGCCCGCGAGCGTGCCGGGCGACAGCCTGAAGTCAAGGGCCGTGCAGCGCCGGCCCGCCGACACCGTGCGCACCGCCTGCCCGATCGCCTTGCGCGAACCCACGAGGACGACCAGCTTCTTCGCCCGGGTGACCGCCGTGTAGAGCAGATTCCGCTGGAGCATCATCCAGGCTCCGGTGGTGACCGGGATCACCACCGCCGGGTACTCACTGCCCTGGGAACGGTGGATGGTCACCGCGTACGCGTGCGCCAGCTCGTCCAGTTCGTCGAACTCGTACGGGACCTCCTCGTCCTCGTCCGTCAGCACCGTCAGGCGCTGGTCGACCGGGTCGAGCGAGGTCACCACGCCCACGGTGCCGTTGAAGACGCCGTTCTCACCCTTCTCGTAATTGTTGCGGATCTGGGTGACCTTGTCGCCGACGCGGAAGACGCGGCCGCCGAACCGCTTCTCCGGCAACTCGGGGCGGCCGGGGGTGATCGCCTGCTGGAGCAGGCCGTTGAGGGCACCCGCGCCGGCGGGTCCCCGGTGCATGGGCGCGAGCACCTGCACGTCCCGGCGCGGGTCGAGGCCGAACCTGGCCGGAATCCGCCGCGCCGCCACGTCCACGGTGAGCCGGCCGGCCGCCTCGGTGTCGTCCTCGACGAAGAGGAAGAAGTCCTTCAGGCCGTCGGTGAGCGGATGCTGCCCGGAGTTGATCCGATGCGCGTTCGTGACGACCCCGGACTGCTGGGCCTGGCGGAAGACACGGGTGAGGCGGACGGCGGGCAGCGGGCTCCCGTCGGCGAGCAGATCCCTGAGGACTTCCCCGGCGCCCACGCTGGGCAACTGGTCGACGTCGCCGACGAAGAGGACGTGGGCGCCCGGCGGCACGGCCTTCACCAGCTTGTTGGCGAGCAGCAGGTCGAGCATGGACGCCTCGTCGACGACGACCAGGTCCGCGTCGAGCGGGCGGTCCCTGTCGTAGGCCGCGTCGCCGCCGGGCTTGAGCTCCAGCAGCCGGTGGACGGTGGAGGCCTCGGCCCCGGTCAGCTCGGACAGGCGTTTGGCGGCCCGGCCGGTGGGGGCGGCCAGTACCACCTTGGCCCGCTTGGCGCGGGCGAGTTCGACGATGGACCGCACGGTGAAGGACTTGCCGCAGCCGGGGCCTCCGGTCAGGACGGCGACCTTCTCGGTCAGGGCCAGTCGTACGGCCTCCTCCTGCTCGGGTGCCAGGTCGGCTCCCGTACGTTTCTTCAGCCAGCTCAGCGCCTTGTCCCACGCCACGTCCCGGAAGGCGGGCATCCGGTCCTCGTCCGTACGCAGGAGCCGCAGCAGCTGGGCGGAGAGGGAGAGTTCGGCGCGGTGGAAGGGGACGAGATAGACGGCGGTGACGGGTTCGCCTCCGTCAGGTCCTGGGACCCTCTCCCGTACGACACCGGGGTCGGACTCGTCATCCGGGGGTGCCGCGAGCTCGGCCAGGCACTCGATGACGAGCCCGGTGTCGACCTGGAGGAGCTTGACCGCGTCCGCGATGAGGCGCTCCTCGGGCAGATAGCAGTGGCCCTGGTCGGCGGACTGCGACAGGGCGTACTGAAGGCCGGCCTTGACGCGCTCGGGGCTGTCGTGGGGGATGCCGACGGACTGGGCGATGCGGTCGGCGGTCAGGAACCCGATGCCCCAGACGTCGGAGGCGAGGCGGTAGGGCTGGTTCTTGACGACGGAGATGGAGGCGTCGCCGTACTTCTTGTAGATGCGCACGGCGATGGAGGTGGACACCTGGACGGTCTGCAGGAAGAGCATGACCTCCTTGATCGCCTTCTGCTCCTCCCAGGCGTCGGCGATCTTCTTGGTCCGCTTCGGGCCGAGCCCGGGAACCTCGATGAGCCGCTTGGGCTCCTCCTCGATGATCTTGAGAGTGTCCAGGCCGAAGTGCTGGGTGATGCGGTCGGCGAAGACGGGGCCGATGCCCTTGACGAGACCGGAGCCGAGATAGCGGCGGATGCCCTGGACCGTGGCCGGGAGGACCGTCGTGTAGTTCTCCACGGTGAACTGCTTGCCGTACTGCGGATGGGAGCCCCAGCGCCCCTCCATCCTCAGCGCCTCCCCCACCTGGGCACCGAGGAGCGCGCCGACGACGGTGAGCAGATCTCCGGCGCCGCGGCCGGTGTCGACCCGGGCGACCGTGTATCCGTTCTCCTCGTTGGCGTACGTGATCCGTTCGAGCACGCCTTCCAGCACGGCCAGACGCCGCTCTCCGGTACCCGCCTGCCCTGCCTGCCCCGCCCGACTCGCCTCCTGGGTCATGATCCGACGCTACCGCCGGGGACTGACAGGCGGGGCGGAGTGGGGCCCACACCGCCACCGGACACAGCGACGCTCAGCGGAACCGCGCCCCGTCGAAGTTCGCCGCCCCCATCTGACGCCGCGCGTTCTCACCCTGCTCCTGGTCACCCGACCCGAACGCCGACTCCATCCCCGACTGACCGCCCAAGATCGCCGCCAGCGAACCGTTCAGCTCCTTCGCGATCCCGTCCGCCCGCGCCTTGAACTGATCGAACGCCACCCGGCCCGCACCGTGGAACTTCCCCTCCAACGGCTCCGCCGCCTGCGCCAACCGATGCACCAGCGACCCCAGATCGCTACTCGACCCACGCGAGTCCTTCATCAACGTCGACAGGGTCTGCGCCCCCATGTCGAACCTCATGTTGCCTCCCCCTGTGGCGAGTTGACCTCACCGAACGATTCCGCACCCACCATGTTCACGGCCGCTCGTCACACCCGCAACCACCTGACGGCACAGCCCAGCCACGGCATTCCGCTCGTCCGAGCACGCTTCGGCACGCCAGGTCACAATCGGGTCTCGTCCCGGCAGACCCCTTGTCTCACCCTCGTGTAATCGATTCCAATCCTCCGTGTCGATCGTGTAAACGATTCCACGACTCACATACCGGACTCACAAGGAGGTGATCCCGGCGATGGCGAGCATCAAGGACGTCGCCGCCGAGGCGGGTGTATCCGTCGCCACGGTGTCGCGCGTCCTGAACGACCACCCGTCGGTCAGCGCCGACGCGCGCAGCCGCGTACGGGCCGCCGTCGAGGCGCTGGGCTACCGCCCTAACGCCGTCGCCAGGTCCCTGCGCACCGACCAGACCCGCACCCTCGGCCTGGTCATCAGCGACGTGCTGAACCCGTACTTCACCCACCTGGCCCGCTCCGTCGAGGAGGAGGCCCGCGCGCTCGACTACAGCGTGATCATCGGCAACGCCGACGAGCGGCCCGATCTCCAGGACCACCATGTCCGGACCCTGCTGGACCGGCGGATCGACGGGCTGCTGGTCTCCCCGACCGACGGCGGCTCCCCGCTCATGCTGGACGCCGCGCGGGCCGGCACCCCCATGGTCTTCGTCGACCGGTGGATCGCGGGCGTCGACGTACCCGTCGTACGCGCCGACGGACGCGCCGCGATCCGCGACCTCGTCGCCCATCTGCACGGGCTCGGGCACCGGCGGCTCGCGATCATCGCGGGACCCGCGGCGACCACGACCGGCCGAGAGCGCGTCGAGGCCTTCCGCCAGGCCATGGGCGAGTACGAGCTTCCCCTCCCGGACGCCTACACAGGCCAGGGCGACTTCCAGGCCGAGAGCGGGCGCCGGGCCACCGAGCGGTTCCTGGACCTCGCCGAGCCGCCCGAGGTCGTGTTCGCGGCCGACAACCTGATGGCGCTCGGCGCGCTGGACGCCGTCCGCGCGCGCGGGTTGCGGGTTCCGGACGACATCGCGCTCGCCGCGTTCGACGACATCCCGTGGTTCGTGCACACCGATCCGCCGGTCACCGCGATCGCCCAGCCCACGGCCGAGCTGGGGCGCGCCGCCGTACGCGCGCTGGTCGACCGCATCGAGGGGCGGCCCCCCAAGTCCGTCACCCTCCCCGCCCATCTCGTCGTACGCCGCTCGTGCGGCGAGCCCGCTCCCCAGGAGCCCTCGGCCCCCGGGCAGCCGTCCCTCGTAACGAACAGGAGCAAGCCGTGAGCAACCCGGACGAGTTGCTGCGCATCGAAGGCATACGCAAGACCTTCCCCGGCGTGGTCGCGCTCGATGGCGTCGACTTCGACCTGCGCCGGGCTGAGGTGCACGTGCTGCTCGGTGAGAACGGCGCGGGCAAGAGCACCCTCATCAAGATGCTCTCCGGCGCCTACCGCCCCGACGCGGGGCGGATCGTGGTCGGCGGCGCGGAGGTGCGCATCCACGGTGCGCAGGACTCCGAGCGCCTCGGGATCGCCACCATCTACCAGGAGTTCAACCTGGTTCCCGACCTGACCGTCGCCGAGAACATCTTCCTGGGCCGCCAGCCGCGCCGCTTCGGCATGATCGACCGGAAGAGGATGGAGGCGGACGCCGCCGAACTCCTCGAACGCGTCGGCGTGCACGTGTCCCCCCGCGCGCGGGTGCGTGAACTGGGCATCGCACGGCTGCAGATGGTGGAGATCGCCAAGGCCCTCAGCCTCGACGCGCGCGTGCTCATCATGGACGAGCCGACGGCCGTGCTCACCTCCGAAGAGGTCGAGAAGCTGTTCGCCATCGTGCGCAGGCTGCGCGAGGACGGCGTGGGGATCGTCTTCATCACCCATCATCTGGAGGAGATCGCCGCCCTCGGGGACCGCGTCACCGTCATTCGTGACGGGCGCAGCGTCGGGCAGGTGCCCGCCTCCACGCCCGAGGACGAGCTCGTGCGGCTCATGGTGGGGCGGTCGATCGAGCAGCAGTACCCCCGCACGCGCCCCGAGACGGGCGCCGCGCTGCTCACTGTCGAGGGGCTCTCCCGGGACGGGATCTTCCACGATGTGTCGTTCGAGGTGCGGGCCGGTGAGGTCGTCGGCATCGCGGGGCTCGTGGGCGCCGGGCGAACGGAGGTCGTGCGCGCCGTGTTCGGCGCCGATCCCTACGACCGGGGAGCCGTGCGGGTCGCCGGAGCCGAGGTGCGCCGGCACGACGTGAACGCCGCGATGGACGCCGGGATCGGGCTCGTGCCGGAGGACCGCAAGGGCCAGGGGCTCGTTCTGGACGCGTCCGTCGAGGAGAACCTGGGGCTCGTGACCCTGCGGGCCGCCACCCGCGGCGGACTGGTCGACCGCAAGGGGCAGCGGGCCGCCGCGGCCGGGGTGGCCGAGCGGCTCGGCGTGCGGATGGCCGGGCTCGGCCAGCACGTGCGCACGCTCTCCGGCGGCAACCAGCAGAAGGTCGTCATCGGCAAGTGGCTGCTGGCGAACACCAAGGTGCTGATCCTCGACGAGCCGACGCGCGGCATCGACGTCGGTGCCAAGGTCGAGATCTACCAGCTGATCAACGAACTCACGGCCGCGGGCGCCGCCGTCCTGATGATCTCCAGCGATCTTCCCGAGGTGCTCGGCATGAGCGACCGGGTGCTGGTGATGGCCCAGGGCCGGATCGCGGGCGAACTGACCGCCGACGAGGCGACCCAGGACTCCGTCATGGCGCTCGCCGTCAGCACACCCACCATGTCTGTCGACGAAACGGAGGCCACCCGTGGCCACTGACACGCTCAAGAGCACAGCGGGCGCCGGTGGCGCCGGGGGGATTCGCCGCCTCCTGCTCGACAACGGCGCGCTCACCGCCCTCATCGTCCTCGTCGTCGGCATGTCGGCGCTGTCCGGCGACTTCCTGACGACGGACAACCTCCTCAACATCGGCGTGCAGGCGGCCGTGACCGCCATCCTCGCCTTCGGCGTCACCTTCGTGATCGTCTCCGCGGGCATCGACCTGTCGGTGGGGTCGGTCGCCACGCTGTCGGCCACCGTCCTCGCCTGGAGCGCCACCTCGGCGGGCGTCCCGGTCGCGACAGCCGTGCTCCTCGCGATCGCCACGGGTCTCACCTGCGGTCTCGTCAACGGCATCCTGATCTCGTACGGGAAGCTGCCGCCGTTCATCGCGACGCTCGCCATGCTGTCGGTCGGCCGCGGTCTGTCGCTGGTCATCTCGCAGGGTTCCCCGATCGCGTTGCCCTCCTCCGTCTCGCACCTCGGTGACACGCTGGGCGGCTGGCTGCCCGTGCCGGTTCTGGTCATGGTCGTCATGGGCCTGATCACCGCGTTCGTGCTGGGCCGTACGTACGTCGGCCGCTCGATGTACGCGATCGGCGGCAACGAGGAGGCGGCGCGGCTGTCGGGTCTGCGGGTGAAGAGGCAGAAGCTCGCGATCTACGCCCTGTCGGGTCTGTTCGCCGCGGCCGCGGGCATCGTGCTCGCCGCGCGGCTGTCCTCCGCGCAGCCGCAGGCCGCGAACGGCTATGAGCTGGACGCGATCGCCGCGGTCGTCATCGGCGGCGCCTCCCTCGCGGGCGGCACGGGCAAGGCGTCGGGCACGCTGATCGGCGCACTGATCCTGGCGGTGCTGCGCAACGGCCTCAACCTCCTTTCGGTGTCGGCGTTCTGGCAGCAGGTCGTCATCGGTGTCGTGATCGCGCTCGCGGTGCTGCTGGACACCGTGCGGCGCAAGGCGGGGGCCACGCCTGTGGCCGCCGGCACCTCTCCGGGCGGCAAGGGCAAGCAGGCGGTGACGTACGTGCTGGCCGCCGTGGTCGCGGCGGCCGTGGTGGGCGCGATGTCCTTCCTGCACGGCGGCTCCTCGTCCGCGACGCCGAAGGTGGGCCTGTCGCTGTCGACCCTCAACAACCCGTTCTTCGTGCAGATCAAGTCGGGCGCGCAGCAGGAGGCGAAGAAGCTGGGCGTCGACCTGACCGTCACGGACGCGCAGAACGACGCCTCGCAGCAGGCCAACCAGCTGCAGAACTTCACCAGTTCGGGGCTTGGGTCGATCATCGTCAACCCGGTGGACTCGGACGCGGCGGGCCCCGCGGTGCGGGCCGCGAACAAGGCCGGCATCCCCGTCGTGGGCGTGGACCGCGGCGTCAACAAGGCGAAGACGGCCGCGCTGGTCGCCTCCGACAACATCGAGGGCGGCAGGCTGGGAGCCAAGGCGCTGGCCGAGAAGCTGGGCGGCAAGGGCAGGATCGTGATCCTGCAGGGCCTGGCCGGCACGTCCGCCAGCCGTGAGCGCGGCGCGGGCTTCGAGGAGGGCCTGAAGGCCTACCCGGGCATCCAGGTGGTGGCCAAGCAGCCCGCGGACTTCGACCGCACCAAGGGCCTCGACGTGATGACGAACCTGCTCCAGGCCCACCCGGACGTCCAGGGCGTCTTCGCCGAGAACGACGAGATGGCGCTCGGCGCGATCAAGGCGCTCGGCTCCAAGGCCGGCACATCGGTCCAGGTCGTCGGCTTCGACGGCACGCCCGACGGGCTGACCGCGGTCAAGGCGGGCACGCTGTACGCGTCGGTCGCGCAGCAGCCGACGCAGTTGGGGCGGATCGCGGTGGAGAACGCGCTGCGGGCCGCCCAGGGCAAGAAGGTCGAGGCGACGGTGAAGGTTCCGGTGAAGGTGGTCACGAAGGAGAACGTGGCCGGGTTCAGCGGCTGACCCCCGCGCCCTTCCGGCGCCACGTCGGTGGGCCGCGCAGCACCGCGCGGCCCACTGCCGTGGCACCGGCTTCACCGCCGTGGCACCGGCTTCACCGCTGCAAGGATCCATGGATCCGTGGGGATCCGTTGGGAGACAGTTCATGTACGACTACGACCTTCTGGTCGTGGGCTCCGCCAACGCGGACCTGGTGATCGGGGTCGAGCGCCGGCCCGCGGCCGGGGAGACCGTGCTCGGCTCCGACCTGGTCGTCCACCCGGGTGGCAAGGGGGCGAACCAGGCGGTCGCCGCCGCCCGCCTCGGCGCCCGTACGGCGCTGCTGGCCCGGGTCGGCGACGATGCGCACGGCCGGCTGCTGCTGGACGCGCAACGCGAGGCGGGCGTCGACACTTCGGGGGTCCTGGTCGGCGGGGCGCCCACCGGGGTCGCGCTGATCACCGTCGATCCGTCGGGGGACAACAGCATCGTGGTCTCGCCAGGGGCCAACGGACGGCTCGCTCCGGAGGACGTACAGGCCGCGCACGGCCTTCTGCGCGCCTCCCGTGTGGTCTCGGCGCAGTTGGAGATCCCGCTGGAGACGGTCGTGGAGGTCGTACGGAACCTGCCGTCCGGCACCCGCTTCGTACTGAACCCGTCGCCGCCGCGGCCGCTGCCCGCCGAGGTGCTGGCGGCGTGCGACCCGCTGATCGTGAACGAGCACGAGGCGCGGGTCATCGCGGGGGGTGAGCTGGGCGGCTCGCCCGAGGACCGGGCCGCCGCGCTGCTGGCGCTGGGCCCGCGCTCCGTCGTGGTGACGCTGGGCGCGGAGGGCGCGCTGGTCGCGACCGGCGAGGCCATGACCCGGGTCGCGTCCGTGAGGGTGGACGCGGTGGACACGACGGGTGCGGGCGACGCGTTCACGGCGGCGCTGGCCTGGCGGCTGGGCACGGGCTCGTCGCTGCCGGACGCGGCGGCGTACGCGGCGCGGGTGGGCGCGGCGGCGGTCACCCGCCCCGGGGCGCAGGAGTCCTTCCCGACGGCCGAGGAGGTCGGGGCCCTGTGAAGAAGGCGGGAATCCTGAACCGTCATCTCGCGGGCGCCCTCGCCGAGTTGGGGCACCGGGACGGGGTCCTGGTGTGCGACGTGGGCATGCCGATACCGGTGGGCCCGCGGGTGGTGGACCTGGCCTTCCGTGCCGGGGTGCCGTCCTTCGCCGAGGTCCTGGACGGTCTGCTGGACGAGCTGGTGGTGGAGGGCGCGACGGCGGCGCACGAGGTCCGCGACGCGAACCCCGAGGCGTCGTCCCTGCTGGACGCCCGCTTCCCGGATCTGGAACTGGTCCCGCACGAGAGGCTGAAGCGGATGACGGCCCGGGCGCGTCTGGTCGTCCGCACGGGTGAGGCCCGCCCGTACGCGAACGTGCTGCTGCGCTGTGGGGTCTTCTTCTGACCCGGTGGCAGAGGCACTTCGAGGGGCCCGGTCCGTCGACCAGGCCCCTCGGCTCTCCCCTCCGGGTCAGAACCCCGCGATCCCCCCAGATCCCCTCCAGAAGTTCTGACGCCGTGTAGGACACGCGCGGCGCCGAAAGGGTTGCACGGATCCCGCGGGTATGTGCCGCGCCGTCAGTTCCCGGCGTTGAACACGTCGGTACCGAAGCGGCTGAGGCCCTTCTGCCCGGCGTAACCCAGGTACGGCAGTCCGAAGCGGTCCTCGATGCTGGCGAGCAGCGAGTAGTGGTTGTACGGCGTGGTGCTCCAGGTGCCGCCCTTGGTGAAGGGGGACAGCACGAGCGCGCCCGTACGGCCGCCGCCGAGGCCGGTGATGCCGGGCAGCGGGGCGTTCGGGGCGGGGCCCTCGCCGCAGCAGGCACTCGCGTCCTTCTGCGGGCCGTCCGACTCGTCGAAGGTGATCACCAGCATGCCGTCCTTCTTGAAGGCAGGGGACGAGGTGATGACCGGGACCCACTTCTTCAGCCAGGCGTCGGCGGAGACCAGCCCGCCCGGACGGCCGTCCACACACGGGGAGTCGTGGCCGTCGTCACAGAGATTGGGCGTGATGTAGCTCAGCTCGGGGGTCGTCGTCGTGCTCTTCACGTCGGTGGCGAGGGCGGAGAGGTCGACGTCGTGCCGGGCGCAGCTGCTCTGCTGGTCGATGATCGAGTGGAAGTACATGAACGGGTTGTGCCGGGTGGCGTACTGGTCGCCCGTCTTCGCCTTCTGCGTGTCGTCCACGGCGCCCACCGCGGGGTGGCGGCACGGGGTGCCCATGTCCTGCATGTAGCCCTTCCAGCTGTGGCCCGCGGCGCCCATCTGGTCGGCCAGCGTCTTCACGCCGGAGGGGTGGACGCAGCCGCGGCCGACGGCCTGGCCGGGGGCGACGGTGCCGGTCTGCACGAAGGGGGCGAAGACCTGGCAGTCGGCCTGGGTGTCCGGGTTGGGCCCCTGTCCGGAGATCTGCGCGATGTAGTTGTCCAGGCTGTTGTGGCCGATGCCGTAGTACTGCGTCAGCAGCACGCCCTGGGACCGCAGCGTCCGGCTGAGGTACGGCGCCTGGGAGCCGGGGCCCCAGGTCTCCTCGTAGCCCTTGTTCTCCAGGTTGATCACGAAGACGTGGCCGGGGCGTGCGGCGGGCGCGGCCTCGGCCTGCATCGCCAGGAGCGTGCCGCTGCCGCCGGCCACGAGGGCGGTGAACGCGGCGGCCAGGAGCATCAGGCGGCGCCTGCCGCGGGAGAGGCGATGCTTCATGAGGGGAGCTTCCATCCGTGCGAGCGAGCGAGGTCGCGCACCGCGTGCCACTGCTCGTAGTCGGCCGGCACGGCGGGCGGGCAGGGCAGTCCGACGACGTCGGGCACCGACCACTGCGGGGCCCGGAGGTTCGGCGGGTTGGTGAAGTCGAGCACTTCGGCGATGTTGTTCGCCGCGGCGTCCCGGGGAGTCAGGGCGGGCAGGTGCCAGCGCCACTCGATGGCCTTCAGGACCGAGGTGTGGTCGTACACACCATGCGCGACGTGGCCCCGCTTCGCACGCGGGGAGATCACCAGGCACGGCGTGCGGAATCCGCGCAGGCCCCATTCGGGGCGGGCGTCGGGGGCGGTGGTGGGCGGTACGTGGTCGAAGAAGCCGCCCCACTCGTCGTAGTTGATCACCAGCAGGGTCCGTCCCCAGGCGGGGCCGGTGGTGACGGCGTGGTAGACCTCGTTGAGGAAGTGCTGCCCCGCGCGGATGTCGGCGTGCGGGTGGTCGTCGGCGGAGGTGCCGCTGCCCTCGTCGAGGAACTTGGGGTCGACGAAGGAGACCTGCGGCAGCGTGCCGGCGGCGCAGTCGACGAGGAAGTCCGCGTACGGGTGTGAGGTCCCGAGGTACTTGGTGCCCCACAGCGCGGTGAACGGCACGTCGTGGAAGTAGTACTTGCCCTGCAGGCCCGCGCCGGCGATGCGGTCCCAGATGGTGGGGAGCGTCGAGACGTCCGTGGAGTTGTGGATGCGGTCCGTCTGCGCGGCGTGCTGGTAGAAGCGGTTGGGATACGTCTCGGCCATGATCGCCGAGAAGTAGCGGTCGCAGACCGTCCAGGCGGGGGCGGCCTTGCCGTAGAAGTCGAGGTCCTTGGGCAGGTAGTAGCCGATGGAGAACTCGTCGTTCGTCCCGGCGCGCAGCCATCCGTCGCAGCGGCCGTCGTTGTACTCGATCCGGCCGCCCTCGTAGCTGTGGTCCGGGTCGTTGTACCGGCAGCCCTGGGCGGTGTCCAGGTGATGGGTGGAGTGGGCGACGCCGTCGCGATCGGTGTACGTCAGCCCGGCCTGCTTGCCGTCGGCGCCCGGGAGCCAGCCCAGATAGTGATCGAAGGAACGGTTCTCCATCATCACGACCACGATGTGGTCGATTCCGGAGTCCGCGGGCGCCGGAAGGGAGGGGGCCTGCTGCGGGGAGAGGTATGTCTGACCGGCCTCGGCCAGACCCTCGGTCACAAGGGGGGCGATTGCGGTCGCAGCCGCAGCGCCGATGATCAGTCTTCTGCGGGAGATGTTCACAGAGCCTTGATAGCTGCCCGATAAACCGGAGAGTAGTAATCCGGTTGAGGGTTCCGCGGACGTTCACCGGGAGTTCCGTGGGGCGCCACAGGGCTCCCGCCGGGGGCACGGTCCGTGGCCGGGACGTTCCCCTCCGGGTCCGATCCGGCCGCGGTCGAGCGCCGGACGCCCGTGGTCGGCGCGGGACAGGCCGGGCCGGACCCCGCTTCGGCACGGCGCCCGCCCCTCGGCCGTCCGGATGCGCGGGAGCGCGTCAGTCCCGCGGTGCCGCCGTGGAACCCCGCACCATCAGTTCCCCCCGCACCGTGGCGATGCCGCCCGGCGGCGGTTCCTCGCGGCCCATCGCGATCCGGCCCGCCCGGGCGCCCGCCTCCGACAGCGGCAGCCGGACCGTCGTCAGGGCCGGTACCGCGTCGATCGCGAACGGGAGGTCGTCGAAGCCGGCCACCGACACATCGTCGGGGATCCGCAGGCCGGAGTCCCGCAGTGCCGCGCACGCGCCCAGCGCCACCGTGTCGTTCGCCGCCACGATCGCCGTCAACGACGACTCCCGGCGCAGCAGTTCCAGCGTCGCCTCATAGCCCGCGCGGCGGTCGTAGCGGCCGTGCACGGTGAGGCGGGGGTCGTCCTCGATCCCGGCGGCGGCCAGCGCGGCCCGGTGCCCCTCCAGCCGGTGCCGGGTCGTCGTGCGCTCCTCCGGGCCCGCGATGTATCCGAGCCGCCGGTGCCCGAGCCCGATCAGGTGCTCGGTCAGCCGCTGTCCGCCCCCGCGGTTGTCGAAGGTCAGCGCGATCGCCTCGGGGGCGGGCGGCCGTCCGCACAGCACCACGCGCGTCCCCGCGGCCGTCAGCTTCCGCAGCTTCGCACCCACGGCCTCCGCGTGCGCGCTGTCCTCCACCGCGCCACCCGTCAGCACCACGGCCGCCGCCCGCTGCCGCTGCAGCAGCGTGAGATACGTCAGCTCCCGTTCCGGTGAGCCGCCGGTGTTGCAGACCACGGCGAGCCGTTCGCCGCCCGCCCGTCCACCCGGGCCCCCGATCTCCGACTGGATCGCGCTCGCCATGATCCCGAAGAACGGGTCGGCGATGTCGTTCACCAGGATCCCGACCAGGTCGGAGGTGGCCGCCGCGAGCGCGCTCGCGGGGCCGTTGAGGACGTAGTCCAGCTCGTCGACGGCGCGCAGCACCCGCTCCCGGGTGGACGCCGCCACCGGGTAGTTCCCGTTCAGCACACGCGACACGGTGGCGGGCGACACCTGCGCGCGCGCCGCCACGTCCGCCAGGGTCACCGTCATCGTCGTCGTCCTCCGGTCGTGCGTCTCGTCGTACCTGTCGCACTCAGGTTCGTACTCGGGTTCCTGTGCAGATTCGTCTTCAGGGCAGGGAGATCTGTGGTGTGGTCCGCACACATCTGTAGTGATCCATCTACAGCTCTCCGGACTCCCGTGTACAGGGGCGCGGTTCTCCGTGTTCGACGGATCGACCAACCACGCGACGCCGAACCTGCCGTGTCATCCCGTGGGACGTCGCATACGAACACGTACGTTCCGTATGACGTGTACGGGTGCATGCGTCTCGTATCGGGCGCGGGTATCTCGTCGTATCGGGCGCGGGCACCTCGTCGTAGGGCGCGGGTATCTCGTCACCCACGCGGTCTTGTCCGATCCGCCGCACAGAGGCTAGCGTCTCACGATGCAGAAAGCGCTTGCTGTCGCGTTCGCCGGTGGGCGTGCACGGCGCCGGACGCGTACGGAGGGAATGAGTGACACGCAAGACGGTGCGTATCGCCATGAACGGCGTGACGGGACGCATGGGCTACCGCCAGCACCTCGTCCGCTCCATCCTGGCCATCCGCGAGCAGGGCGGCCTCGACCTGGGCGACGGCACCGTGCTGTGGCCCGATCCGGTCCTCGTGGGCCGCCGCGAGCACGCGCTGAAGGCGCTCGCCGAGCGGCACGGGCTCGACCACTGGTCGACCGACCTCGACACGGTCCTCGCCGACCCGGCCGTGGGCATCTACTTCGACGCCCAGGTCACCTCCGCGCGCGAAGAGTCGATCAAGAAGGCGATCGCGGCGGGCAAGCACATCTACACCGAGAAGCCCACGGCGACGGGCCTGGGGGGCGCCCTGGAACTGGCCCGCCTCGCCCATGAGAAGGGCATCCGGCACGGCGTCGTCCAGGACAAGATCTTCCTGCCCGGACTGCTGAAGCTGAAGCGCCTCGTCGACGGCGGCTTCTTCGGCCGGATCCTGTCCGTCCGCGGCGAGTTCGGCTACTGGGTCTTCGAGGGTGACTGGCAGGCCGCGCAGCGGCCCTCCTGGAACTACCGCGCCCAGGACGGCGGTGGCATCGTCGTCGACATGTTCCCGCACTGGGAGTACGTGCTCCACGAGCTGTTCGGCCGGGTGAAGTCCGTGCAGACCCTCGCCACCACCCACATTCCGCAGCGCTGGGACGAGAACGGCAAGCCCTACGACGCCACCGCCGACGACGCCGCCTACGGCATCTTCGAACTGGAGGGCGGCGCGATCGCCCAGATCAACTCCTCCTGGGCGGTGCGCGTCAACCGCGACGAGCTCGTCGAGTTCCAGGTGGACGGCACCGAGGGCTCGGCGGTCGCGGGGCTGCGGAAGTGCCGCGCGCAGCACCGGTCGGGGACCCCCAAGCCCGTCTGGAACCCGGACGTCCCCGCCACCGAGGTCTTCCGCGACCAGTGGCAGGAGGTGCCGGACAACGCGGAGTTCGACAACGGCTTCAAGGTCCAGTGGGAGCTGTTCCTGCGGCACGTGTATGCCGACGCGCCCTACCACTGGGACCTGCTGGCCGGCGCCCGCGGTGTCCAGCTCGCCGAACTGGGCCTGAGGTCCTCGGCCGAGGGCCGCCGTATCGACGTACCGGAGATCTCCCTGTGACCATCCGGCTCCCCGACTCCGGCGGCCGGCTCAGGCTCTACGAGCCGCGTCGCGATCCCCTCGCCGTCGCGGTGGGGACCCCCTTCAGCTCCCGCACGGTCTTCTCGGCGGCGCACGTCGTCGCCGACCCGTACGCGGACGTGTCCCCCGACTCGCCCGCCGCGGTCGACTGGGACGCCACGCTCGCCTTCCGCCGCCATCTGTGGTCGCACGGACTGGGTGTCGCCGAGGCCATGGACACCGCCCAGCGCGGGATGGGCCTGGACTGGGCGGGCGCGGCGGAGCTGATCCGCCGGTCCTCGGCGGAGGCGAAGGCGGTCGGCGGCCGCATCGCCTGCGGCGTGGGCACCGACCAGCTGACCACGGGCTCCCCTGAGGAGATCCGCAAGGCCTACGAGGAACAGCTCGCGGTGGTCGAGGAGGCGGGCGCCCAGGCGATCCTGATGGCCTCGCGCGCCCTCGCCGCCACGGCCTCCGGCCCCGAGGACTACCTGGAGCTCTACGGCCGTCTCCTGCGCCAGGTCTCCGACCCGGTGATCCTGCACTGGCTCGGCCCGATGTTCGACCCGGCCCTGGAGGGCTACTGGGGTTCGAGCGACCTGGACGCGGCCACGGAGGTGTTCCTGGAGGTCGTCGCCGCGCACCCGGACAAGGTGGACGGCGTGAAGATCTCGCTGCTGGACGAGCAGCGGGAGATCGACCTGCGCCGCCGCCTCCCGCAGGACGTGCGCTGCTACACGGGCGACGACTTCCACTACCCCGAGCTGATCGCGGGCGACGACCAGGGCTTCAGCCACGCGTTGCTGGGCGTCTTCGACCCGCTGGGCCCGCTGGCGGCACAGGCGGTACGGGTCCTGGACACGGGCGATGTGAGGGGCTTCCGTGAACTCCTCGACCCGACGGTGGAGCTGTCGCGCCATCTGTTCGAGGCACCGACGCGCTTCTACAAGACGGGGGTGGTCTTCCTGGCCTGGCTCGCGGGCCACCAGGAGCACTTCGCGATGGTGGGAGGCAGGCAGTCGGCGCGCTCGCTGCCGCACTTCGCGACGGCGTACGAACTCGCCGACGGCCTCGGCCTGTTCCCCGACCCGGATCTGGCCGAGAAGCGGATGAAGAACCTGCTGTCCCTGTACGGGGTGAGCCAGTGAGTACCGACCTCGCGCGCTTCAGCATCAACCAGATGACGGTGAAGCAGCTGTCGCTGCCCGACCTGGCCGACGCCTGCGGTGAGCTCGGCGTCCGCAACGTCGGCCTGTGGCGCGAACCCGTCCAGTCGTACGGCGTCGAGGCGACGGCGAAGCTGGTCCGCGACGCCGGGCTCACCGTCACCACGCTGTGCCGCGGCGGCTTCCTCACGGCGATCGACCCCGCCGAGCGCGCCCGTGCGCTCGACGACAACCGCCGGGCCGTCGACGAGGCGGCGGTCCTCGGTACGGACACCCTCGTCCTGGTCTCCGGGGGGCTGCCCACCGGTTCCAAGGACCTGCACGGTGCGCGGGAGCGCATCGCCGAGGCGCTGGGGGAGCTGGCCCCGTACGCCGAGGAGCGGGGCGTCCGCCTGGCGATCGAGGCGCTGCACCCGATGTACGCCTCCGACCGCTGCGTGGTCTCCACGCTCGCCCAGGCCCTCCACCTCGCGGAACGCTTCCCCTCGCACCAGGTGGGCGTCACGGTGGACACGTACCACATCTGGTGGGACGACACGGCCCCCGAACAGATCGCCCGAGCGGGCGCCTCGGGCCGTATCCACACCTTCCAGCTCGCCGACTGGACGACCCCGCTGCCCGAGGGCGTCCTCGACGGCCGCGGCCAGCTGGGGGACGGCTCGATCGACCTGCGCCGGTGGAAGGCGTGCGTGGAGGCCGCCGGTTACACCGCGCCCATCGAGGTCGAGCTGTTCAACGACAAGTTGTGGGCACGGGACGGGCGGGAGGTGCTGGCGGAGACCGCGAGGCGGTTCATGGAACACGTGATCCGATGAGCGTGTGCCGGACACGGCAACGGCCTTGGGACCACTGGAGCTGGTCGACGGCCGATGGACGGCGGCCCGATGCCGCCATACGCTCGACCCGTACCTCTGACTGAGTCAACCGTCGCCGGCAGCCGGGGTCGATCATGACCGTTCAGGACATCCGTTCGTTCAACCGCTTCTACACGAACGTCATCGGCGCGCTGGACTACGGCCGCCATCTCTATGCTGCGTACACGCTCACGGAGTCCCGCGTGCTCTACGAGCTGGCGCACGCGCCCGCTATGGACGCGGCCGACCTGCGCGCCGAGCTCTCCCTGGACGCCGGGTACCTGAGCCGCATCCTCAACAAGTTCGAGCAGGACGGGCTGGTCGAGCGGGGGGCCTCCGACAAGGACCCCCGCCGTCGGCGGATCACGCTCACCGCGCGCGGCCGGGACACGGCGGGTTTGCTGGAGGAGCGGGCGCGGGAGACCGTCGCCGCGCTGCTCGACACCGTCTCCCCCGCCGACCGGCCGCGCCTGACGGAGGCGATGCGCACGATCCGTACGGTCCTCGGGGGCGACCGGGCCCCGCGCCCGCGGGACGTGGTGCTGCGCGACCCGGTCCCGGGCGACCTGGGCTGGATCGTGCAGCGCAACGCCGCGGTGTACGCCGCCGAGTACGGCTTCAACGCGGACTACGAGGGACTGGTGGCGAGGATCGTCGCCGACTTCGCCGAGGACCACGACCCGCATCTGGAGCGGGTGTGGATCGCCGAACTCGACGGGCGGCCGGTGGGGTGCGTGATGTGCGTGCGGGACGAGGCCCCGGCCACCGCCCGGCTGCGGCTGCTGCTCGTCGAACCCGACGCGCGCGGGCTCGGCGTCGGCGACCGGCTGGTCGGGGCGTGCGTCGACTTCGCGCGCGGCGTGGGCTACCGCGAACTGGTCCTGTGGACGAACGACATCCTCTCCGCCGCCCGCCGTGTCTACCAGCGCCACGGTTTCGTCCTCGTCGCCGAGCAGCCCCACCGCTCCTTCGGGCAGGACCTCGTCGGCCAGGACTGGCGGCTGGACCTGCTCGGCACGCCGGAGTGGCGGCCAACGGCGACAACACGCCAGTGACGAGTAGGGTCCCTGAGCATGAAACTGGCGTTCTCCACCCTCGGTGTCCCCGGCCTGCCCATAACGGACGTGGTCCGACTCGCGGCCACGCACGGCTACCACGGGGTCGAACTGCGCGCACACCCGGAGGAGCCGGTGCACCCCGGCATCGACCGGGCCGAGCGGACCGACGTGGCCGCCGAGTTCAAGGCGGGGGGCATCGAGATCCTGGGGCTCGCGGGGTACACGCGCGTGGCCGCTCCCGGTGACGACGAGCCCGTGCTCGCCGAGATCCGCGAACTTCTCGGCCTCGCCCGCGACCTGGGCGCCCCCTTCGTCCGCGTCTTCCCCGGCGGCGACACCGGCCGGAGCCCGCAGGAGGCCGACGCCGTCGCCGCCCGGCGACTGGGGACCGCCGCCGAGTACGCGGCGGACCTCGGCGTACGGATCCTGCTGGAGACCCACGACTCGCACCGCACCGGCGCGGACGCCCTCCGTGTCCTGGGCGCGGTCGGCCACCGTCACGTGGGCGCGCTGTGGGACGTCATGCACACCTGGCTGGGCGGCGAGCAGCCGCAGCAGACGTACGCGGCCCTGTCCCCGTATCTCGGCTACGTCCAGGTCAAGGACATCGCCTCCGCCGACGACAAGACCCCCCTGCCGCTCGGCTCCGGCATCCTCCCGCTGACCGAGACCGTGGAGGTCCTCTCCCGCCACGGCTGGGACGGCTGGCTGTGCTGGGAGTACGAGAAGCGGTGGTACGAGGCGGCGGCGCCGCTGCCGGAGCTGCTGGGGCAGGGACGGGAGCATCTGGCCCGGCTGGTCAACGAGTCGGCTTGAGGGGGCCGCTGTCCTCGGTGATCTCGCGCAGCACGATCGTGCAGACCCGCACCCCGGACGCGCTCCTGGGCCGGGGCACGGCCGCCGAGCAGATCGTCGGGCAGGCAGGCCCCAACCCCGGCCATCTGCGCGGCGGGGCTACGCCGGTCGCGCCGTGAGCCTCGCCGAGCCGTCCCGGCACCACTCCAGTACGGCGGGCCAGGAGCCGTAACCTGCGTCCAGGTCGAGGTGGGCGGCGCCGGGGACGATCTCGGTCGGGATGCCGAGGGGATCGCCGAAGACGGTCCGGGCGCCCTCCGGGCAGTACGGATCGTCGTCGCCCGCGACGAGGCGGGTGGGCGTGGGCAGCGTGAGGCCGTCGAGGGACGGCGGGGCGAACTCCGCCACCTCCGGGTGCCGTACGAGGACGGAGCCGGACGGTGGGGCCACGAGCAGGACCCGGTCCACGTCCACGCCCTTCAGCCCGCGCGCGACGGCGTGCAGCCACAGCACGGAGGACAGGCTGTGGGCGACGACGATCCGCTCCGAGCGGCCCGGCATCGCGTCGAGGTGACGGGCCAGTTCCGCGAGCCACACCTCCCGGTCGGGGTCGTCGGGGTCGGGCAGCTGCGGGTAGGTGACGTGGTGGCCCAGCTCGGTGAGACGGTCGGCCAGCCAGTGCTGCCAGTGGTCCTTGGGGCGGCGGTTCTGCCAGCCGTGGAGGAGGAGACAGGCACGCGGGGTGTCCGGAGTGTCGTACATGCTCATGGGCCGATCGTTTCCGATCACGGCCCCGAAGGTCCAGCCTACGGACCCGGGCGCTGTGGCCACCGCGTCCGCCGCGGGCGACGAATGCGCCTATGCCCGCCCCTACCGCTCAGAGACCGTACGCGTCCTGCCGGACCACTGG
The DNA here is from genome assembly GCF_001417775.1 of Streptomyces sp. TP-A0356. Taxonomy (GTDB): domain Bacteria; phylum Actinomycetota; class Actinomycetes; order Streptomycetales; family Streptomycetaceae; genus Streptomyces. Next base: position 610,588 of record NZ_BBZJ01000013.1, read on the forward strand.
CCCAAGGTGGCGGCGCACGCGCCTCGTTGAGCACTCGCCCACCAACTTCCGGAAACGGGCCGCTTCCCGGGAACCCGGCCCGAGCCCCCTTCGTCCAATGCGCGGACTGCCGGATGAGTCTCCGCTGCGGTGTCGGCCCTCGCTGCTGGCTGCGATCGCTGACCACCCTCTCCGCCGCACGCGGCCGGCAGCACGCCGTCATCGGCGCGCCCCCCTCCAACAGCGCCGATGACGGCCCCTCGCCGGTTACTGTGCATCCCCTTGACCGGCGGAAACTTCCCGGATATTGGTGACTCTTCGGAAGTTTCCTTCAGCGTTCTCCTCCGGAAGGAGCGCATGTGCACGACGCCGGCACGGGAAGCACCAGAGCCCCCTCCAGACGCACGGTCCTCGCCGCCGGCGCGGGCCTGACCGCGGCCCTCGCCCTCACCCCGGACACCGCCCGCGCCGCCGGACACGACGACGAGCGGCTCACCACCCTGATCTCGCGGATGACACTCGAGGAGAAGGTCGGCCAGCTCTTCGTGATGCGGGTCTACGGCCATTCGGCCACCGACCCCGACCAGGCCGACATCGACGCCAACCTCAAGGAGATCGGCGTACGGACCGCCGCCGAGCTGATCGCCAAGTACCGCGTCGGCGGCATCATCTACTTCAACTGGGCGCACAACACCCGCAGCCCGCACCAGATCGCGGACCTCTCGAACGGGATCCAGAAGGCGTCCCTGGACCAGCCCCGCGGCCTGCCCGTGCTCATCGCCACGGACCAGGAGCACGGGATCGTCGCACGCGTCGGCAGGCCCGCCACCCTGTTCCCCGGCGCGATGGCGATCGGCGCGGGGGCCTCCCGCTCCGACGCCCGCGAGCTCGGCCGGATCTCCGGGGCCGAACTGCGCGCCCTCGGCATCCGCCAGGACTACTCGCCCGACGCCGACGTGAACGTCAACCCGGCCAACCCGGTGATCGGCGTACGGTCCTTCGGGGCGGACCCGGAGGCGGTGGCGGGCCTGGCCGCGGCGGAGGTGAAGGGGTACCAGGCCTCGGGGGTCGCGGCGACCGCCAAGCACTTCCCCGGCCACGGCGACACGGCCGTCGACAGCCACTTCGGCTTCCCCGTCATCACGCACAGCCGCGAGCTGTGGGAGAGGCTCGACGCGGTGCCCTTCCGTGCGGCGATCCACGCCGGGATCGACGCGATCATGACCGCGCACATCATGGTCCCCGCGCTCGACGGCTCCGGTGACCCGGCCACGCTCTCGCGCCCGATCGTCACCGGCATCCTGCGCGAGGAGCTGGGCCACGACGGGGTCGTGGTGACCGACTCGCTGGGCATGGAGGGCGTACGCCAGAAGTACGGCGACGACCGCGTGCCCGTGCTCGCGCTGAATGCCGGTGTCGACCAGCTGCTCAACCCGCCGTCCCTGGACATCGCCTGGAACGCGGTCCTCGGGGCCGTGCGCGACGGCGAGCTGACCGAGCCACGGCTCGACGCGTCGCTCCTGCGTGTCCTGCGCCTGAAGGCGAAGCTGGGGCTGCTCGACCGGCCCTGGGTCACCGCGGCCGGCGTCGACCGGACCGTCGGCATCCCGGAGCACCTGCGCGCGGCGGACCGCCTCGCGGACCGCACGACCACGCTGCTCGTCAACAAGGAGGACGTGCTGCCCCTGTCACGCCGTACGCACCCCCGGCTGCTGGTCGCCGGCGCGGACCCGGCGTCACCGTCCGGCAGCGACGGACCGCCCACCACGGTCCTTGCGAAGGCCCTCACCGCACTGGGCTTCACGGCGACCACGCTGTCCACCGGCACGGCGCCCTCGTCGGCGACGATCGACGAGGCCGTGACGGCGGCGGGGAACGCGGATGCGGTGGTCGTGGCGACGTACAACGTGAGCGCGACCGACTCGCAGCGGACCCTGGTCGGCCGGCTCGCCGCCACCGGGAAGCCGGTGATCGCCATCGCCGTGCGGAACCCCTACGACGTGGCCCAACTACCGGATGTGACGGCCTGCTTGGCGTCGTACTCCTGGACGGACGTCGAACTGCGCGCGGCCGCACGGGTGATCGCCGGGCGCGTGAGGCCGCGCGGGAGGCTGCCGGTGCCGGTGCCGCGTGCGGACGATCCGACGCGGGAGTTGTACCCCATCGGGTACGGGCTGTCGTACTAGGGCGCTTGCGCTCACCGCGACCGGAGCCTCAGCAGAGGATCCAGCCCGAGCTGACCGACCCCGGGCCCACCGATCCGCGCACCCACACGCACCGGTGCCCGGCGTGCACGACCACGGGGCCGGCGTGGTGCGTGTACCGCCCGACGTCGGCCACGGGACGGCTGCCCCGCGCCTGCACGCTCACCGACATCGCCTGCCGGCCGGACACCCGCGTCGCCACGGTGACCGCGCACACGTAACCGTCGTTCCGGTAGATCCCCACCGAGCCGGTGGAGAACGAGAGCGTGCGGACCTTCCGGCCCGAACAGAAGTCGGCGGCCTGCGCGTGTCCCGGGCTCGCCAGCGCGATCAACCCGGATGCCGTAAGTACGGTGAGACCGAGCGCCAGGCCTCGGCGTATCGCACCACTGTCCACTGTTGTCCCTCCCCGCGACCATCAGCGTACTGATGTACGGACGCATGACATGCACCGGACGGTTGCGTCGCACCGCCCCACCCCGGCGTGCATATTCTTCATGTTCAGGGCAACTCCACCGCTCTTTCTGGTGGCCAACGGGTCATCGCGCGAAAGGCGGTAGTTCATGTACCTGTCTGGAGGTGCAGCGGGACCTGACGAGGAGGAAGGTCTCCGACACCGAGGCGAAGAGCTGACCGAGCCGGTCAGGCCGTGGTCCCCACCGGCTCCTCCGGCTCCGGCTCCCCCACGAACGTCCGCCACAGCTGGGCGTACCTGCCGCCCCGGCTCAGCAGTTCCTGGTGCGTGCCGTCCTCCGCGACCCGCCCGCGGTCCATCACCACCACCCGGTCCGCGCGGGCGGCCGTCGTCAGCCGGTGGGCGACGACGAGCGTCGTACGACGTCCGGCGAGACGGTCCGTCGCCTGGTTGACCTGCGCCTCGGTGGCCAGGTCGAGTGCGGCCGTCGCCTCGTCGAGAAGCAGGATGTCCGGGTCGATCAGCTCGGCGCGGGCCAGGGCGATCAACTGCCGTTGCCCGGCGGACAGGTTGCGGCCGCGCTCGGCGACCCGGTGCAGATAGCCCCCGTCCAGCGTGGCGATCATCTCGTGGGCGCCGACCGCCCGGGCCGCTGCCTCGACCTCGGCGTCGCTCGCGTCGGGGCGCCCGTAGGCGATGGCGTCCCGGACGGTCCCCGCGAACAGGTACGCCTCCTGCGGGACGACGCCGAGCCGGTGCCGGTAGGAGGTCAGGTCCAGCGACCGCAGATCGGTTCCGTCGACGAGGACCCGTCCGCGCGTGGGGTCGTAGAACCGCGCGACGAGTTTCACCAGCGTCGACTTGCCCGCCCCCGTCTCACCGACGAAGGCGACGGTCTGCCCCGCGGGGATCGTCAACCCGACGCCGCTGAGGGCCTCTTCGTCGTCGCCGTACGCGAAGTCGACGTCCTCGAAGGCGATGTCGCCGCGCAGCGACAGCACCTCCAGCGGCTCGTCGGCGGCCTTCGTCGTGGTGGGCTCCTGGAGGAGCTCCTGGATGCGGCCCAGCGACACCGTGGCCTGCTGGTAGCCGTCGAAGACCTGCGACAGCTGCTGCACCGGCGCGAAGAACAGGTCGATGTACAGCAGATACGCGACCAGCGCGCCGGTCGTCAGCGTCCCGGCGCCCACCCGGTGGGCGCCCACGACCAGGACGGCCGCGGCGGCCACCGATGACAGCAGCTGTACGAAGGGGAAGTACACCGAGATCAGCCACTGGCCGCGGACGCGGGCCCGGCGGTAGCTGTCGCTGCCCTCGCCGAAGCGCCGCCCGCCGTCGCGCTCGCGCCGGAACGCCTGCAGGATCCGCAGCCCGGACACCGACTCCTGGAGGTCGGCGTTGACCGCCGACACCCGCTCGCGGGCGAGTTCGTACGCCTTCACGCTGGCCCGGCGGAAGAAGACGGTCGCCACGATCAGCGGCGGCAGCGTGGCGAACACGACGAGCGCCAGCTGTACGTCGATCACCAGCAGCGCGACCATGATCCCGAAGAACGTGACGACGGAGACGAAGGCGGTCACCAGGCCGGTCTGCAGGAACGTCGACAACGCGTCGACGTCGGTCGTCATCCGCGTCATGATCCGGCCGGTCAGCTCCCGCTCGTAGTAGTCGAGTCCGAGCCGCTGGAGCTGGGCGAAGATCTTCAGCCGGAGGGAGTAGAGGACGCGCTCGCCGGTCCGTCCCGTCATCCGGGTCTCGCCGATCTGCGCCGTCCACTGGACGAGGACGGAGAGCAGCGCGAGCAGGGACGCGGCCCAGACCGCGCCGAGGGCCATCCGGGAGACGCCCTGGTCGATGCCGTGCCGGATCAGGATCGGCAGCAGCAGTCCCATCCCCGCGTCGACCGCGACGAGGGCGAGACTGACCAGCAGCGGGAGGCCGAAGCCATGGAGCAGCCGCCGCAGGCCGTACGACTCCTCCGGCCGGACCGCGCGCGCCTCGTCGATGCCGGGGGTGTCGGTGGCCGTGGGCAGCTTCTCGACCTGGGCGAGCAGTTCGGGGGTCGCCGGGGACCCGGTCAGCGCGTGGTCCTTCGGCTCGCGGTCGCCGGTCCACAGGTGGGGGGTGACCCCCCGTTCGGCGTCGAACTCGGCGTCCAGTTCGTCGCGGACGGTCGTGTCCTCCTGCGGGGCCGCCGACGGGGCGTGGCCCGGGGAGACGCCGCCGAGTTCGTCGGGGTCGGTCAGCAGCCGGCGGTAGAGGGCGGAACGCGCCTGCAGCTCCTCGTGCGTGCCGATGTCGGCGAGACGGCCGCCGTCGAGGACGGCGATGCGGTCGGCGAGGTTGAGGGTGGAGCGGCGGTGGGCGATCAGCAGTGTGGTGCGGCCCTCCATGACCTGCTTCAGCGCCTCGTGGATCTCGTGCTCGACGCCGGCGTCCACGGCCGAGGTCGCGTCGTCGAGGACCAGCAGCCGAGGGTCGGCGAGGATCGCGCGGGCCAGGGCGATGCGCTGGCGCTGGCCGCCGGAGAGGGTCAGGCCGTGCTCGCCGACCTTGGTCGCGTACTTGTCGGGCAGTTCGGCGATGAAGCGGTCGGCCTGCGCGGCACGGGCGGCCCGCACGATCTGCTCGTCGGTGGCGTCGGGGCGGCCGTAGGCGATGTTGTTGCGGACGGTGTCCGAGAAGAGGAAGGAGTCCTCGGGGACCAGTCCGATCGCGGCGCGCAGCGACTGGAGGGTGAGCTCGCGCACGTCGTGGCCGCCGACGAGGACGGCGCCGTGCGTGACGTCGTAGAAGCGGGGCAGCAGCAGGGAGACCGTCGACTTGCCGGAGCCGGAGGAGCCGACGACGGCCAGGGTCTCGCCGGGGCGGATCTCGAAGGAGAGGCCGTCGAGGACCGGCCGGCCGTCCTGGTACGCGAAGGAGACGTCGTCGAACTCCACGGTCGCGGGCGCGTCCGCGGGCAGCTCCCTGGTGCCGTCCTTCAGGGACGGTTCGGTGTCGATCAGTTCGAGGACGCGCTCGGCGCCCGCACGGGCCTGCTGGCCGACCGTGAGGACCACGGCGAGCATGCGCACCGGGCCGACGAGCTGGGCGAGGTAGGAGGAGAAGGCGACGAAGGTGCCGAGCGTGATGTGCCCGCGCACCGCGAGCCAGCCGCCGAGCGCGAGCATGGCGACCTGGCCGAGGGCGGGCACGGCCTGGAGGGCGGGGGTGTAGGTGGCGTTCAGCCGGATGGTCCGCAGCCGGCCCGCGAACAGGCGGCGCCCGACCTCCCGGAGCTTGCCGGTCTCCTGCTCCTCCTGCCCGAAGCCCTTCACCACGCGCACGCCGCTGACGGCGCCGTCGACCACGCTCGCCACGGCGGCGGCCTGCGCCTGCGCGTACCAGGTGGCCGGGTGCAGCCGGACGCGGCTGCGTTTGGCGATGAACCACAGGGCGGGCGCGACGGCCAGCGCCACCAGGGTCAGCGGCAGCGACAGCCACGCCATGATCACCAGGGAGATCAGGAACAGCAGGACGTTCCCCATCGTCATGGGGAGCATGAACAGAAGGCCCTGGATCAACTGGAGGTCGCTGGTGGCCCGGCCCACGACCTGTCCGGTGGACAGCTCGTCCTGACGCCGGCCGTCGAGCCGGGTGATCGTCCCGTACATCTCCGTACGCAGGTCGTGCTGGACATCGAGGGCGAGCCGGCCGCCGTAGTAGCGGCGGATGTAGGTGAGGACGTAGACGAGGACGGCCGCGCCGACGAGGACGCCGGCCCAGGGCGCCATGGAACGGGTGTGGTTCCCGACGACGTCGTCGATGATCACCTTGGTGATCAGCGGGACGAGCGCCATGACGGCCATGCCGCCCAGGGAGGACCCGAGCGCGAGGACGACATCCTTCGGGTACCGCCATGCGTACCCCGCGAGCCGTCGCGCCCAGCCGCCCCGCTCCCCCTCGTGCGCCGCCACGCCGGTCCCTTCCTGTCGTCCTGATCTCCCGCAATGCACCAACGCGATCGGGAGCGGATTTCATCCCTCCGCAACAATTCCCGGTCTGGGCCGTCCGGGGTCAGTGCCGTGAACCGCACGAGCGGGGTCGGCGTCCCCGTCTCGACCGGGCGGCCGGAGCGGACCATCGCCCGCCGCCCGCCGCAGCTCGCGGACGTGGCCGGATGATCGGCACGGGCTCACGCGTCCGGGGCGGCGCGCAGGACGGCGGCTGACGGACCGGGGGAGTCGCGGGAGTCGCGGGAGTCGCGGCGTACGGACGGCTCGGTCTCGGAGGTGACGAGCCGGGTGCCGTCGCGGTCGACGGAGAGCGCGGAGAGTGGTTCCCCCTGTTCGAGCGACGGTCGAACAGGGGGAAGGCCCCGCGGCGGCCAGGGAGGTGGCCGCCGCGAGGGTGGCGGTGACGGTGGCGAGAGGAGTTCTCAGTCGCATGCCGTCACGGTAGGGCGAGGCGGGTGGACGAGGATGGACTCGCCCTGGATCAGGGGAAGTCCGGCCGTGTCAGCTCGCGGGGACCGCCGGGAAGGCCTCCTGCGGCCTGCTCGTGGGAACGTACGCGCTCGTGGTCGGGGCCGTCGGCACCAGGTCCTTGTGGATGGCCTTGGCCACGTCCTGGATGGTGGTGACGCCGTAGTCCATCGTGCTGTCGTCCTGGGTGAGCACGGTGATCATGTAGTCGTGACCGCGGCCGTTGAACGTGCCGACGCTGTGCACCCGCCAGCCGTGCGTGGAGCGCTGCAGCCAGCCGTTCTTGACGTGCACGGAGACACCGGAGGGCGCGCCGGCCGGAGTGCCCCAGCGCTGCGAGGAGATGACGTTCCCCATCAGCTTCAGGATGTACGACCGTGAGTTGTCGCTCAGCACCGTGTTCCTGGCGGTGATCAGCTTGAGCAGCTTCTGCTCGTCCTGCACGGTGATCTGGGTGAGGCCCCAGTAGCCGTTCGCGCCCGGCACGGTCTGCGTCATGCCGGCGGCGGCGAGGAAGCCCTTGATCTTCGTCAGACCCAGCTGCTTCCACAGCGTGCTGGTGGCGTCGTTGTCCGACTTGGTGATCATGGCCGTGGCGAGGCTGTCCTCACGGCTCGTCAGATAGCGGTTGTGCTTCTTGGCGTCCCACAGCAGCGTGGAGAGCACGGTGACCTTGACGACGCTGGCCGAGTCGTAGGCGCTGGTGCTGCGCAGCGAGCACGTGGTGTTGGTGGAGCGGTCGTAGAGGCCGACCGCGACCGTCCCCTTGCGGCTGGCGAGAGCCGCCGTGATGTCCTTCTGCAGCGCGGCGGCCAGGCCCGCCGTGCCCGACGTACAACTGACCGTCGGGCCGGCGGCAGCGGCGGGCGCAGCGGCCGCCGCGAACGGTATGAGCATCCCGGCACCGAGGCTCGCGCTGAGCACACGGGCACGCCGGGACATCCGGTGAGTCATGGAAGTCCCCATCCCCTTGGGTGGATTAGGACGTGCCCCAGGGCACGCCCGACCCTCATGACGCACAAGTACCGACGAAAGGTTGTACGACGCCGTTATTGAGCCTTCGAAGAATTCACAGGAGAGCGCCAGGTACGCCACAGTGGCCACTCAAGCCCGCCGTGCGGCATGCGCCTCGTGACGTCTGCCACCAATCCCCTCTTCGGCGGAGCGGCGGCGGCATGACCACTGCGGTCGGGGGCCGCCGCGCACGGCACAGGCTCAGCCCAGATGCGTCGGCGCGAACATCCGCAGGACCGCCGGGAGGACGACCACCGACGGACCCGGTTCGGCCAGTGCCTTCGCCAGGTCGGTCTCCAGCGTCTCCGGGGTCGTGCGCACCCCGGGGACGCCGAACGACTCGGCGAGGGCCACGTAGTCCGGGCGCGTCAGTTCGGTCGCGGTCGCCTGGCCGAACGCGTCCGTCATGTACTCGCGCAGGATGCCGTAGCCGCCGTCGTCGACGATCAGCCAGGTGACGTTGAGGTCGTACTGCCGTGCCGTCGCCAGCTCGGCGATGGAGTAGAGGGCTCCGCCGTCGCCCGAGACCGCCAGCACCGGGCGTGTGGGGTCCGCGGCGGCCGCGCCCAGCGCGGCGGGGAAGCCGTAGCCGAGGCCGCCCGCGCCCTGCGCCGAGTGCATGGTGTTGTGCCCCCGCGGATCGAAGGCCGACCACGCCCAGTAGGCCAGGATCGTCATGTCCCAGAAGGACGGGGAGTCGGCCGGGAGGGCGCGGCGCACCGACGCCAGCACATCCTGTTCCAGGGTGAGTTCCTGGGACGCGATACGGTCCGAGACGCGGGACAGCAGGGCTCGCACGCGCTCCGGCGCCGTCGCGTCCTCCCGCACGGACACCGTCTCCAGCAGCGCCTGCAACGCCAGGCGGGCGTCCGCGTGGATGCCCAGGGCCGGGTGGTTGGACTCCAGCTTGCCGAGGTCCGCCTCGATCTGGACGACCCGGCCGCGGGGCTTGAACGTGTGGTAGTTCGAGGACAGTTCGCCCAGACCCGAGCCGACGACCAGCAGGACGTCGGCGTCCTCCAGGAAGTCCGTCGTGTGGCGGTCCTCCAGCCAGGACTGGAGGGACAGGGGATGCTCCCAGGGGAAGGCGCCCTTGCCGCCGAAGGTGGTCACCACCGGGGCGTTCAGCTTCTCGGCCAGCTGGACGAGCTTGCCCGAGGCGTCCGCCCGGACCACTCCCCCGCCCGCGATGATCGCGGGGCGGGACGCCTGCGCGAGCAAGTGGGCGGCGACCGCGGTCAGTTCGGGCCGCGGGGGCACCTCCTCCGGCGTCGCGTCGACCGCCGTCACCACCGGCAGGCTCGTCCGAGCCAGCAGCACGTCCTGCGGGATCTCCACCCACACCGGCCCGTGCGGAACCGTCAGCGCCGACCGCCACGCCTCCGCGATCGCGGACGGGATCTGCGACTGCGAACGGACCGTGTGGACCGACTTGACCACGCCCCGGAACGAGGCCGCCTGGTCCGGGAGTTCATGGAGGTAGCCGTGGCGGCCGCCGCCCAGACCTGCGGTCGGGATCTGGCTGCTGATCGCCAGGACCGGGGCCGAGGCCGCGGCCGCCTCCTGCAGCGCGGCCAGGGACGTCAGCGCGCCGGGTCCGGTGGAGAGCAGGAGCGGCGCGGCCTGCCCGGTGATCCGGCCGTACGCGTCCGCCGCGAAGCCCGCGTTGTTCTCCACCCGCAGACCGATGTAGCGCAGATCGGAGCGGCGCAGCGCGTCGAACATGCCGAGCGCGTGCTGGCCGGGCAGCCCGAAGACGGTCGTCGCACCGAGACCGGCGAGGGTCTCCACGACCAGGTCTCCGCCGTTGCGGCCGGGGGGAGGGTTCAGCGCGGCCTCGGTCTGCGCCGCCGTCGGACGGAGCACCAGGTCGTGGTCGTGGGTCACTTGGTCTCGGTCTCCTCGTGGATCAGGAGGTGCGGGCCGCCGCGATCTGGCGGGACATGATGGTCGTCAGTTCGTACGCCGTGTGGGACGCGGCAACTGACGTGATCTCGGCGTGGTCGTAGGCGGGAGCCACCTCGACGACGTCCGCGGAGACCAGGTTGCAGGACGCGAGGCCGCGCAGGATCTCCAGCAGCTCGCGGGAGGTCATGCCGCCGGCCTCGGGCGTGCCGGTGCCGGGGGCGTGCGCCGGGTCGAGGCAGTCGATGTCGATGGAGACGTACAGCGGGCGGTCGCCGATGCGCTGGCGCAGCTGGTCGGCGATCTCGTCGGCGCCGCGGCGGTAGACGTCCGCCGAGGTGACGATGCCGAAGCCCATCTTCTCGTCGTCGGTGAGGTCCTGCTTGCCGTAGAGCGGGCCGCGGGTGCCGACGTGGGAGAGCGCGGAGGTGTCGAGGATGCCCTCCTCGACGGCGCGGCGGAACGGGGTGCCGTGGGTGTACTCGGCGCCGAAGTAGGTGTCCCACGTGTCGAGATGGGCGTCGAAGTGCAGCAGCGCCACCGGGCCGTGCTTCTTCGCCACCGAACGCAGCAGCGGGAGCGCGATGGTGTGGTCGCCGCCCAGGGTCATCAGGCGGGCGCCGGTGCCGAGCAGCTCGTCGGCGGCGGCCTCGATGGTCTCCACGGCCTCGTTGATGTTGAAGGGGTTCACCGCGATGTCGCCGCCGTCCGCGACCTGGGCGAGGGCGAAGGGGGAGGCGTCCTGCGCCGGGTTGTACGGGCGCAGCAGGCGGGACGCCTCACGGATGGCGTTGCCGCCGAAGCGGGCGCCCGGGCGGTAGGAGACGCCCGAGTCGAAGGGCACGCCGACCACGGCGACGTCCGCGGTGCCCACCTCGTCGAGGCGGGGCAGCCGGGCGAAGGTCGCCGGGCCCGCGTACCGCGGGATGCGGGACGAGTCGACGGGGCCGCGGGGCCGGCTCGCGCCTGCTGCGGGGTTCTGGGTGCTGCTCATCGTCGGACTCCTCCAGGTCATGCGTGTTCTCTCCAGTGTCACGGACCCGCGAGCGGGGTCCGCCCGGCCCGGCGCCGTGCGGCGCCGGGCCGAAGCAACGGGGTCAGGCGCCCACCGCCGCGGGTTCGTCCGTGGTCGCCGCGCCGCGGCCCGCGAGCCGCTCGCGCCATGCGGCCAGGACGGCCTCTTCGGTCGGCTTGGTCACCAGGGACACCACGACGTACGTGGCCAGCGAGGCCAGCAGGCCGTAGTAGACGGGCTCGTTCGCGAGGATGCCGTACGCCGCCATCAGACCGATGACGGCGAGACCGCCGACCGCCACCGAGGCGAGAGCGCCGTGCGCGGTGCCGCGCTTCCACAGCAGTCCGCCCAGGATGGGGACGAGCAGACCGCCCACGAGCAGGTTGTACGCGACGGTCAGCGCCTCGACCACGTTGTTGAGCGCGATGGCCGTGCCGATCACGGCGACACCCATGATCAGGATGAAGGCGCGGTTGCCCTTGACCTCGTCGTGCTCCCCCTCGTCACGGCGTACGGCGCCACGCAGCCGTGACCAGATGTCGTTGTTGGCGACCGTCCCGCACGCGATGAGCGCTCCGGAGGACGTCGACATCACGGCTGCGAGGGCGGCCGCCAGCACCAAGCCGCGCACGCCGACGGGCAGTTGCTGCTTGACGATGGTCGCGAACGCGTCGTCGGGGCTGCCCAGCTTCGGGTACAGGACCTTGGCGGCGGTGCCGATGACGGCTCCGGCGAGCGCATAGGCCAGACAGTAGGTGCCGGCCACCGTGCCGCCCCACTTGGCGGTCCTGTCGCTGCGCGCGGTGAAGACGCGCTGCCAGATGTCCTGCCCGATCAGCATGCCGAAGGTGTAGATGAGGACGTAGGTGAAGATCGTCTGGCCGCCGATGCCCAGCGGGTCGAAGTACGAGGTCGGCAGCTTGGCCTTCATCTGGCTGAAGCCGCCGGCCTTGACGACCGCGATCGGCAGCAGCAGGAGCAGGACGCCGATGGTCTTCACCACGAACTGCACCATGTCGGTCAGCGTGATGGACCACATGCCGCCGAGCGTCGAGTACACGACGACGATGGAGCCGCCCAGGATGATCGCGACGGTCCGGTTCATGTCGAAGAGGACGTCGAAGATGGTGGCGTAGGCGATGGTCGAGGTGACCGCGAGCATGAGGGTGTACGCCCACATGACCACGCCGGATATCAACCCGGCCCGGCCGCCGTATCTCAGGTCGAGCATCTCGGAGACGGTGTAGACCTTCAGGCGGGCGATGCGCGCGGAGAAGAGGATCGACAGCGCGAGCAGGCCGAGGCCGATGGTGAACACCATCCAGGCGCCGGAGAGCCCGTACTGGTAGCCGAGGCCGACGCCGCCGATGGTGGACGCGCCGCCGAGCACGATCGCGGCCATGGTGCCGGAGTACATGGCGGGCCCGAGGCGGCGGCCCGCGACGAGGAACTCGCTCTTGGACCTGGCGCGGCGCATGCCCCACCAGCCCATGGCCAGCATGCCGGCCAGATAGACGACGATCACTGTGTAGTCGACGGCCATGTGGGCCCTCCTTCGCGTACTTCCCGGTGGCGTGTCGTGCAGATGGATCTCGGGGACGCGGTCGGCTGTGGCGCTCGACCGGCGTGGACGGCAGCGGCTCGCGGGGACATCCGCCCGTACCCGCGGCTGCCGGTCTGGACTGACAGTAGGTGGCCGGAAAGCGACTCTGAAGTGTACGTTTCATCCATCCGAATCGAGCGGGATGGAGGAACCGTCCACCATGCCGGACCCCTCACCACCGTCCGTACCAGCGGTACCCCCCACCCCACCGGTACCGCTGTCCGCCCTGCTCGCCCGCGAGGACCTGGCCCTGCGGCAGATCGCCGGGCCGACGGACCCCGGCATCGTCATCCACTGGGCGCACACCTCGGAGATGGCGGACCCCTATCCGTATCTGCTGGGCGGCGAGCTGCTGCTGACGGCGGGCGTGCACATCCCGGAGGCCGCGGGCTCGGAGACCTACTTCGACGACTACGTCTCCCGGATCGTGGCGGCGGGCGGCGCGGCCCTCGGTTTCGGCCTCGCGCCGGTCCACGACACCGTGCCGCGGGCCCTGGTGGCGGCGTGCGACCACCACGGACTGCCGCTGCTGGAGGTGCCGCCGCAGACGACGTTCTCTGGCGTGGCGCGGGCGGTGTGGCAGCTGATGGCACAGGCTCGCCTGGCGGAGCTGCGCCGCGTCGCCGAGGCCCAGCAGAGCCTGACCGCGGCGGCGTCCCGACCGGCCCCGGTCCCCGCGGTACTGCGCCAGCTGGCCCAGCGGGTGGCGGGCCGGGCGGTCCTGTACGGACCGGACGGGACGGAGATCGCGGCGGCGGGGCGGGAGCCGGGGACAGAGGTGCGGGGGGCGCTGGCGGACCTGGCGCGGGTCGTGCGCCCGGCCGGTGCGGCGGCCCGGCCACCGCACCCCGGCGGACCGGTGCCGCCGGCCGGGTCCGCCCCGCCGGTCCGCCCGCAGCCGGCCGCGCGGCGTGCGCCCGCCGACCGGCCCGGCTCGGGCCAGGACCGCCGGCCTCCGGCCACCGGGGGCTCCGCCGCGCCGCCCGCGACCACCGGCCGCCCCGCCCCGTCCTCCGCCACCGACACGGTCGCCGGTAGCCACCTCGCCGCCTACGCCCTCGGCGCCGGCCAGGGCTTCGTCCTCGGCGTCGCGTCACCGCAGCGCGACCCCGGGGACCACACCATCGCCTCGGTCGCGGCGGTCCTGCTCTCCCTGCTCACCGGAGAGCACCAGAGCGGCGCGGGCGCGGCACGCTCGTCGGCGCTGGTCCGGCTGCTGCTGGGCGCCGCGCCGGAGGCGGTGGCGCCGCTGCTCGGGGCCGAGCGGTGGCTCGTCGTGCACGCGCGGCCGGACGCGGGGACGCCCATAAGCTCCCGGACGCCCATGGGCGGTGGGGACCCACAGGACGCCGTGGCCGCCTCCGCGCTCGGCGCCGCGCTCGGATCCGCGCTGGTCGACCTCGCGGACGGGGTCGTACGGGTCCTCGTCCCGGCCGACCGCGAGCCCGACCCGCAACCGGGCTGGACCCTGGGTGTCAGCGCCGCCGTCGCCCCGGACGACTGGCCCGCCGCCGACACCCAGGCGGCCCGCGCGCTGGCCCGCGCCCGCGCCACCCGTACCGCCCTGGTCCGCCACGGCGGCCGTCCCGCCCTCGCCGACCTGGTCACCCACCAGGAGGCCGAGGCCCACGCCCGTACGCTGCTCGCCCCGATCGGCGCCACCCCCGCGCTCACCGAGACCCTGCGCACCTGGCTGTCCCTGCACGGCAGTTGGGACCGTACGGCCGTGGCGCTCTCCGTCCACCGCAACACCGTCCGCCAACGCATCGCCCGCTGCGCCACCTTGCTGAACGCGGACCTGGACGACCCGGACGTCCGGATGGAGCTGTGGTTCGCGCTCAGGCAGACGGGAGAGGGCTGACGGCTCCGGCCCGTCGAGTGACCCACGTCCCACGGTTCGGGACATCGGCCCTCCCGGCGGAGCGCCCCGGCAGAATGGGTGGCATGCCGATACCCGGGACCCCCAGCCGCGCCGAGCTCGTCGACCACCTCGTACGGACCCGTATCGCGGGCGACGTCGCCACGCCCCGCGAGAACAACCTCTCCCACTACCGCAAGCTCGCGAACGGCGACCGCAACTACTGGCTCGGACTGGAACTCGGCGACCGCTGGAGCGACGAGCAGGACGTCCTCGCGGTCATGGCGGAGCGCTGCGGCGTCAACGACGACCCCGAGTACCGCTACGGCCAGGACACCATCGACCCGGAGCTGACGGTCGACGCCCTTGAGCGCCTCGCGGCGCGTCTGCGCAAGGCCGCCGACGGCGAACAGCGTGTCCTGTTCGCCACCGGTCACCCCGGCGGGCTCCTCGACGTCCACCGCGCCACCGCCGCCGCGCTGCGCGCCGCCGGCTGCGAGATCGTCGTCGTCCCGGACGAACTGCGGACGGAGGAGGGTTACGTCATGCAGTTCGCCGACGTGGCCGTCCTGGAGCACGGCGCCACCCTCTGGCACACCCACTCCCCCGAGCCGATGCGCGCGGTCCTGGGGGGTCTGGAGGCCGGGGGCCGCCCCCTGCCCGACCTGGTCGTCGCCGACCACGGCTGGGCGGGCTGCGCGGGCCAGCTCGGCATCGACTCGGTCGGGTACGCCGACTGCAACGACCCGGCCCTCTTCCTCGCCGAGACCGAGGGCACGCTCCAGGTGACGGTCCCGCTCGACGACCACGTCACGAGCCCACGCCACTACGACCCGCTGACGGCGTACCTGCTGAACGCGGCGGGGCTGACGACCGCCCGCTGAGCCCCGTCGGAACCGGCCCGGGGCCCCTCAGCGGGGCACTCGGACCACGCCCTCCTGGATCACCGAGATCGCCAGCCGGCCGTCCTGGGTGTAGATGCGGGCCTGGCCGAGCCCACGGCCGCCGGAGGCGGACGGCGACTCCTGGTCGTACAGCAGCCACTCGTCGGCCCGGAAGGGCCGGTGGAACCACATCGCGTGGTCCAGGGACGCCCCGACCACGTCACCGGTGGTCCAGCCGCCGCGCCCGTGGGCCAGCAGGATGGAGTCCAGGAGCGTCATGTCGGAGACGTACGTGGCGAGGCAGACGTGCAGCAGCGGATCGTCCGCCAGCTTGCCGTTCGTACGGAACCAGACCTGCGAGCGCGGTTCGCGGACCGTGCCGGCCGTGGCGAACGGCGGCGGGTCGACGTACCTCAGGTCCACGGCCGCGCGTGCCTCCAGCAGCCGCTCCAGGACGCGGGGTTCGGGGAAGAACTCCGCGTAGCGCCGCAGCAGTTCCTCGCCGGTGGGCAGCGTCTCCGGGTCGGGCGCCGACGGCATCGGCGCCTGGTGCTCCATGCCCTCCTCGTAGGTCTGGAAGGACGCGGAGAGGTGGAAGATCGGCTGTCCGTGCTGGACCGCGACCACCCGCCGGGTGGTGAAGGAGCGGCCGTCGCGGATGCGGTCGACGTTGTAGACGATGGGCGCCCCGGGATCCCCGGCGACCAGGAAGTACGCGTGCAGCGAGTGCGCGAACCGGTCCTCGGGGACCGTGCGCCCCGCGGCGACCAGTGCCTGGGCCGCGACCTGCCCGCCGAAGACGCGCGGGACGACGGCGGACCGGGACTGGCCGCGGAAGATGTCCCGCTCGATCCGCTCCAGGTCGAGCAGATCGAGCAGGGACTCAAGTGCCTGACTCATGGGGTCAGTTGTATCGGCCAATCTCTCCGCCGACCTTACAGACCCATGTCCTTGGCGATGATCGACTTCATGATCTCGCTGGTGCCGCCGTAGATCCGGTTGACGCGGTTGTCGGCGTACAGGCGGGCGATCGGGTACTCGTTCATGTAGCCGTAGCCGCCGTGCAGCTGGAGGCAGCGGTCGATGACGCGGTGCGCGACCTCGGTGCAGAACAGCTTGGCGGAGGCGGCCTCGGCGGGGGTCAGCTCGCCGGCGTCCAGGGCCTCCAGGGCGCGGTCGGCGACCGCCTCGGCGGCGTCCACCTCGGACTGGCAGGCGGCCAGCTCGAACTTGGTGTTCTGGAAGTGGGCGACCGGCTTGCCGAAGACGGTGCGCTCCTGCACGTACTGCTTGGCGAACCGGACGGCGGCCTTGGCCTGCGCGTACGCGCCGAAGGCGATGCCCCAGCGCTCGGAGGGCAGGTTGGCGCCGAGGTAGTAGAAGCCCTTGTTCTCCTCGCCGAGCAGGTCCTCGACCGGGACCTGCACGTCGACGAACGCCAGCTCGGCGGTGTCGGAGGTCTTCAGTCCGAGCTTGTCCAGCTTGCGGCCGACGGAGTAGCCCTCGGACTTGGTGTCCACCGCGAACAGGGAGATTCCGTGGCGGCGGTCCTCGGCCGTCGGCGCCGCGGTGCGGGCGCAGACGATGACCTTGTCGGCGTGCACACCGCCGGTGATGAAGGTCTTGGCGCCGTTGAGGACGTAGTGCGTGCCGTCCTCGGAGAGCTTGGCGGTGGTCTTCATGCCCGCGAGGTCGGAGCCGGTGCCCGGCTCGGTCATCGCGATGGCCCACATCTCCTCGGCCGAGACGAACTTCGGCAGGAAGCGCTTCTTCTGCTCGTCGGTGGCGAGCATCTTGATGTACGGCAGGGCGAGCAGCACGTGCACGCCCGAGCCGCCGAAGGTGACGCCCGCGCGGGCGGTCTCCTCGTACTGGATGGCCTCGAACTTGTGCGTCTCCAGACCGGCGCCGCCGTACTCCTCGGGCACGTTGATGCCGAAGAGGCCCAGCTCGGCGAGCTTGTAGTAGAACTCGCGCGGCGCCTGGCCGGCGGCGAACCACTCGTCGTAGACCGGCACGACCTCGGCCTCGATGAAGGCGCGCAGGGTCTCCCGGAACGCCTCGTGATCCTCGTTGAACACCGTACGGCGCACCGCCGCCACCTCCGCCTCGGTATGTCTAAGCGCTTGCTCAGACAGCACCGTACCGGCGGGTACGGACACCCGTCCAGACCGATCGGCCCGTAACGCTCGTCACGCTGCTCACACTTGCGGAGCAGTCGGCTCAGTCCGTCCCGGCCGCCGCGAACGCCCCCTTGGCCATACGGTGCAGCAGCGCCGCCGTGGCCCCTCGGCCCGGCAGCGAACCCGCCCGCCCCAGATGCGGTGTCGAGTTGAGCAGCCCGAACACCGAGTGCACCGCCGAGCGCGCGGCCGGTTCGGTCAGGGCCGGGTAGACCTCACGGACGATCTCCACCCACAGCTCGACGTACTGCCGCTGCAGCTGTCGCACGAGCTTGCGGTCGCTGTCCCGGAGGCGG
This sequence comes from Streptomyces sp. TP-A0356, assembly GCF_001417775.1. Taxonomy (GTDB): domain Bacteria; phylum Actinomycetota; class Actinomycetes; order Streptomycetales; family Streptomycetaceae; genus Streptomyces. The sequence continues at coordinate 628,410 of NZ_BBZJ01000013.1, forward strand.
TCCAGCTCCCGGTCGTGCAGGGTGATCAGGGGACGGTCGTCCAGCGCGAAGTCGATGTGCCCCTCGATCAGCGAGTCGAGGACCGCCTCGGGGCCCCGCCCCGAGGGCCCCCCGTCGGTCTCGGCGACCCGCCGCCTGGCCCCGGTCAGCAGCTGCCCGCTGATCCCGACGAGCAGCTCGGCGAGCATCGCGTCCTTGCCCGCGAAGTGCCGGTACAGACCGGGTCCGCTGATGCCGACCGCGGCTCCTATCTCGTCGACCCCGACGCCGTGGAAGCCGCGCTCGGCGAAGAGCCGCGCGGCCTCCCTGAGGATCTGCTCGCGACGGGTGGGGGCGTCGGTTCTGGTGGTCATGAAATCAATTCTAGACAGGGAGGTTAGCGCTCGTTAACCTGAAGGAAATGCGTTAACGCTCATTAACACGGTGAGGGGACCGCAGGATGCAGGAGGCACCGGAGCTGACGAGTGCGGAAGATCCCGCGTCGGAGGCCTGGCGGGCCAACGAGGCGGCGCACCGCGCCCTGGTCGAGGAACTGCGCGGCAAGCTCGCCGCGGCCCGGCTGGGCGGCGGCGAGAAGGCCCGGGCGCGCCACACCGCACGGGGCAAGCTGCTGCCGCGCGACCGCGTGGACACGCTGCTGGATCCGGGGTCGCCCTTCCTGGAGCTGGCGCCCCTGGCAGCCGACGGGATGTACGACGGGCAGGCGCCGGCCGCCGGGGTGATCGCCGGCATCGGGCGGGTCAGCGGCCGTGAGTGCGTGATCGTCGCCAACGACGCCACGGTCAAGGGCGGCACGTACTACCCGATGACCGTGAAGAAGCACCTGCGGGCGCAGGAGGTGGCGCTGGACAACCGGCTCCCCTGTGTCTACCTCGTCGACTCCGGGGGCGCCTTCCTGCCGATGCAGGACGAGGTGTTCCCCGACCGCGAGCACTTCGGGCGGATCTTCTACAACCAGGCGCGGATGTCGGGCGCCGGCATCCCGCAGATCGCGGCCGTCCTCGGCTCCTGCACGGCGGGCGGGGCGTACGTCCCGGCGATGAGCGACGAGGCCGTGATCGTGCGGAACCAGGGCACGATCTTCCTGGGCGGCCCGCCCCTGGTGAAGGCGGCCACCGGCGAGGTGGTGACCGCCGAGGAACTCGGCGGCGGAGAGGTCCACGCGCGGGTGTCGGGCGTCACGGACCATCTCGCGGAGGACGACGCGCACGCCCTGCGGATCGTGCGGACCATCGTATCGACGCTCCCCGCGCGCGGACCGCTGCCCTGGGAGGTCGTCCCGTCCGTCGAGCCGAAGGTCGATCCCTTCGGGCTGTACGGCGCGGTGCCGGTGGACTCCCGCACCCCCTATGACGTACGCGAGGTCATCGCGCGCGTGGTGGACGGTTCGCGCTTCGCCGAGTTCAAGGCGGAGTTCGGGCAGACCCTCGTCACCGGCTTCGCCCGGATCCACGGCCACCCGGTCGGGATCGTCGCCAACAACGGCATCCTGTTCTCCGAATCCGCCCAGAAGGGCGCCCACTTCATCGAGCTGTGCGACCAGCGCGGCATTCCGCTGGTGTTCCTGCAGAACATCTCCGGCTTCATGGTGGGGCGCGACTACGAGGCGGGCGGCATCGCCAAGCACGGCGCCAAGATGGTCACCGCCGTCGCCTGCACCCGCGTACCGAAGCTCACGGTCGTCGTCGGCGGCTCGTTCGGCGCGGGCAACTACTCGATGTGCGGCCGGGCGTATTCACCGCGCTTCCTGTGGATGTGGCCGAACGCCAAGATCTCGGTGATGGGCGGCGAGCAGGCCTCGTCGGTCCTCGCGACCGTCAAGCGCGACCAGCTGGAGGCGCGCGGGGAGTCCTGGCCCGCGGAGGAGGAGGAGGCCTTCAAGGCCCCCATCCGCGCACAGTACGAGCGCCAGGGGAACGCCTACTACGCGACGGCGCGCCTGTGGGACGACGGTGTGATCGACCCGCTGGAGACCCGGCAGGTGCTGGGCCTGGCCCTGACGGCGTGTGCCAACGCCCCGCTGGGCGAGCCCCAGTTCGGCGTCTTCCGGATGTGAGGGGTGGGAATGTTCGAGACAGTCCTTGTCGCCAACCGGGGCGAGATCGCCGTACGCGTCATCCGTACGCTGCGGTCGTTGGGGGTGCGCTCGGTGGCGGTCTTCTCCGACGCCGACGCGGACGCCCGCCATGTCCGGGAGGCCGACACGGCGGTACGGATCGGACCTGCGCCGGCCGCCGAGAGCTATCTGTCGGTGGAGCGGATCCTCGCGGCGGCGGCGCGGACCGGCGCCCAGGCGGTGCACCCGGGATACGGCTTCCTCGCGGAGAACGCCGCGTTCGCGCGCGCCTGCGCCGAGGCGGGGCTGGTGTTCGTCGGGCCTCCCGCGGAGGCGATCTCGCTCATGGGCGACAAGATCCGCGCCAAGGAGACGGTGCGGACCGCCGGGGTCCCGGTCGTCCCGGGGTCGAGCGGGAGCGGACTGACGGACGCGCAACTGGCCGACGCGGCCCACGAGATCGGTATGCCGGTGCTGCTGAAGCCCAGCGCGGGCGGCGGCGGCAAGGGCATGCGGCTGGTCCGGGACCCGGCGGTGCTGGGTGACGAGATCGCCGCCGCCCGCCGTGAGGCCCGCGCCTCCTTCGGCGACGACACGCTCCTCGTCGAGCGCTGGATCGACCGCCCCCGGCACATCGAGATCCAGGTCCTGGCGGACTCCCACGGCACCGTGGTGCACCTGGGCGAGCGCGAGTGCTCCCTCCAGCGCCGCCACCAGAAGATCATCGAGGAGGCGCCGAGCGTGCTCCTCGACGAGGCCACGCGGGCGGCGATGGGCGAAGCGGCGGTCCAGGCGGCCCGCTCGTGCGGGTACCGGGGCGCGGGCACGGTGGAGTTCATCGTGCCGGGCGAGGACCCGTCGTCGTACTACTTCATGGAGATGAACACCCGCCTCCAGGTGGAGCATCCGGTCACCGAACTGATCACCGGGCTCGACCTGGTGGAGTGGCAGCTGCGGGTGGCGGCGGGCGAGCGGCTGTCCTTCGGACAGCAGGACGTCACGCTCACCGGGCACGCGATCGAGGCCCGCGTCTGCGCCGAGGACCCGGCCCGTGGGTTCCTGCCCTCGGGCGGCACGGTGCTGCGACTGCACGAACCGCAGGGGGACGGAGTGCGCACCGACTCGGGCCTGTCCGAGGGCACCGAGGTCGGCAGCCTCTACGACCCGATGCTGTCGAAGGTCATCGCCCACGGCCCCGACCGCGCGACCGCGCTGCGGAAGCTGCGGGCGGCCCTCGCCGAGACGGTCACCCTGGGCGTACAGACCAACGCCGGATTCCTGCGCCGTCTGCTGGCCCACCCGGCGGTCATGGCGGGCGAGCTGGACACCGGGCTGGTGGAGCGTGAGGTGGACGGCCTCGTATCGGCGGAGGTGCCGGAGGAGGTGTACGAGGCCGCGGCGGCCGTGCGGCTGGACGCGCTGCGACCGCGCGGCGAGGGGTGGACCGACCCGTTCTCCGTGCCGAGCGGCTGGCGGCTCGGGAGCGAGCCCAGGCCGGTGGCCTTCCCGCTGCGGGTGGTCGACCCTGTGGAGTACGTCCCCCGGGGCACCCACACGGTCACCGAGGACCGCGTCCGCGTCGTGCTGGACGGCGTGCGCCACACCTTCCACCGCGCCGACGACTGGCTGGGCCGCGACGGCGACGCCTGGCAGGTGCGGGACCACGACCCGGTGGCCGCGTCGCTCGCCGGTGCCGCCCGTTCGGGCACCGACTCGCTGACCGCGCCCATGCCGGGCACGGTGACCGTCGTGAAGGTGGCCGTCGGGGACGAGGTGACCGCCGGGCAGAGCCTGCTGGTGGTCGAGGCGATGAAGATGGAGCACGTCGTGTCCGCCCCGCACGCGGGGACCGTCACCGAGCTGGACGTCACCCCCGGGACGACGGTCGCCATGGACCAGGTGCTGGCCGTGATCGCACCGCACGAGCAGGACACGGAGGCGGAGGAATGACCGTTCAGGGACTGCCCATGGTCGTGCCGTCCGAGGACCTGCCCCCACGGGTCAGGATCCACGAGGTCGGCCCGCGCGACGGCCTTCAGAACGAACAGCGCACGGTACCGACGGAGGTGAAGGCGGAGTTCATCCGCCGCCTCGCCGACGCGGGCCTGACCACCATCGAGGCCACGAGCTTCGTCCACCCCGCGTGGGTGCCCCAGCTCGCCGACGCGGAACAGCTGTACCCGCTCGTCGGCGAACTGCCGGTGGCGCTTGCGGCGCTCGTGCCGAACGAGCGCGGACTGGACCGCGCCCTCGCGCTGGGCGTCCGCCGCGTCGCCGTCTTCGCCAGCGCCACCGAGTCCTTCGCGAAGGCCAACCTCAACCGCACGGTGGACGAGGCCCTGGCGATGTTCGAGCCGGTGGTCGCGCGCGCGAAGGACCGGAAGGTGCACGTCCGCGGCTATCTGTCCATGTGCTTCGGCGACCCCTGGGAGGGCCCGGTCCCCATCCACCAGGTCGTCCGCGTCAGCAAGGCGCTCCTGGACATGGGCTGCGACGAGCTGAGCCTCGGCGACACGATCGGCGTGGCGACGCCGGGCCACGTCCAGGACCTGCTGTCCGAGCTCAACGAGGAGGGCGTGCCGACCAGCGCGATCGGCGTGCACTTCCACGACACCTACGGCCAGGCACTCGCCAACACCCTGGCCGCGCTCCAGCACGGCGTGACGACCGTCGACGCCTCCGCGGGCGGCCTCGGGGGCTGCCCGTACGCCAAGTCCGCCACCGGAAACCTCGCCACGGAAGACCTCGTGTGGATGCTCCAGGGCCTCGGCATCGACACCGGAGTCGACCTCGGCCGGCTCACCGCCACGAGCGTGTGGATGGCCGCACACCTGGACCGGCCCAGCCCCTCCCGCACCGTCCGAGCCCTCTCCCACAAGGAGTGACCCCCATGGACCACCACCTCTCCCCCGAGCTGGAGGAACTCCGGCGCACGGTCGAGGAGTTCGCACACGACGCCGTGGCGCCCAAGATCGGCGACTTCTACGAGCGCCATGAGTTCCCGTACGAGATCGTCCGCGAGATGGGCCGGATGGGCCTGTTCGGGCTGCCGTTCCCGGAGGAGTACGGCGGCATGGGCGGCGACTACCTGGCGCTGGGCATCGCGCTGGAGGAACTCGCCCGGGTCGACTCCTCCATCGCCATCACCCTGGAGGCGGGCGTCTCGCTGGGCGCCATGCCGGTCTACCGCTTCGGCACGGAGGCCCAGAAGCGGGAATGGCTTCCGCGCCTGTGCTCCGGCGAGGTCCTGGGCGCCTTCGGCCTCACCGAACCGGACGGCGGCTCGGACGCGGGCGCGACCCGCACGACCGCCCGTCTGGACCCGAACACGAACGAATGGGTGATCAACGGCACGAAGTGCTTCATCACCAACTCGGGCACGGACATCACGGGCCTGGTGACGGTCACGGCGGTCACGGACCGTGCGGAGGACGGCCGCCCGCGGATCTCCTCGATCATCGTCCCGTCCGGCACGCCCGGCTTCACGGTGGCGGCCCCGTACTCGAAGGTCGGCTGGAACGCGTCGGACACCCGTGAACTGTCCTTCGTGGACGTACGCGTGCCGGCCGCGAACCTGCTCGGTGAGGAGGGCCGCGGCTACGCCCAGTTCCTGCGCATCCTGGACGAGGGCCGTATCGCGATCTCGGCGCTGGCGACGGGCCTGGCCCAGGGATGTGTGGACGAGTCGGTGAAGTACGCGAAGGAACGACAGGCGTTCGGCCGCAGCATCGGCGGGTACCAGGCGATCCAGTTCAAGATCGCGGACATGGAGATGAAGGCGCACACGGCCCGCCTGGCCTGGCGCGACGCGGCCTCCCGCCTGGTCTCCGGCGAACCCTTCAAGAAGGAGGCGGCCCTGGCGAAGCTCTACTCGTCCACGATCGCTGTGGACAACGCCCGCGACGCCACCCAGATCCACGGCGGCTACGGCTTCATGAACGAGTACCCGGTGGCCCGTATGTGGCGCGACTCCAAGATCCTGGAGATCGGCGAGGGCACGAGCGAGGTCCAGCGGATGCTGATCGCGAGGGAGCTGGGACTGGCGGGCTGAGCCCAGATCGTCGAACGACGCCCCCGGGCAGTGGCCGTGGCGCTGACCGCGCACTGACGAGTGCGCGGGCCGGCACGGCATCCGAGCCGACAGGCCGTCGACTACCCGGCAACCTCTCCGACGAAGGCACGCCATGCCCCGACGGACACCGTGATCACCGGGCCGTCGGGGTTCTTGCTGTCCCGGACGGGGACGACACCGGGGAAGCCGTCGGCGACCTCGACGCACTCGCCGCCGTCCGCGTTGCTGTACGACGACTTACGCCAGCAGGCGGAACGAAGATCGCGCGCGCTGTTCATGGTGTGTAGTCCTCCGCGAGTCGGCCGATGAAGGCGAGGGACGCCTCCGGGGACATGGCGGCGGCCCTGGCCAGATCGTAGGACCTTGCGTTGTTCGCGACCACGGCCGGGTCCTCGATCAACTGTCCCGAATAGGCGCTCTCGGTGTACACCACGGGTGGCTCCTCGGCGAAGGTCATCAGCGTCATCGAGCCGTACAGGAGCGGATTCAGTCCACCCGAGAACGGCATGACCTGAACGATCGCCTGATGGCTGCGGGACACCTCCGCGATGTGCTCCAACTGGTCGCGCATCACCTCGTTCCCGCCGACCGGCACCCGCAGCGCGGCCTCGTGGATGACGAACCACAGCTCGGGATCGGCCGGATCCTTCAGCAACGCACAGGCCCTCTCCTGCCGCGCGCCCACATGCCGCTCGATCAGTTCCTGGGCGACCAGTGGCCGCGCGGACCGGATGAGGGCACGGGTGTAGTCCTCGGTCTGCAGCAGGCCGGGCACCACCATCGTGGCGAAGTGACAGATCATCTTGGCGCGGCGCTCCAGCTCTGCCGCCGCCGCGAAGTAGTCCGCATACTTCGACGACTTGAGGATCGCCTCGCAGAGCCGCCGGAAGAAGCCGTCCGTCCGCAGCACGGTGTCGAGCCGCTCGGAGAGGTCCAACTGCGGTCGGCGGATGGCGATCTCCATCTGCCCGATGTACGGCCCCGAGCAGTACACCAGCTCGCCCAGCCGGCTCTGGGTCAACCCCGCGTCCTCCCGCCTCCGACGCAGCTCCGCACCGTAGAACTCCGCCATGGAAGCGGGATCGAGATGCTTCGGCTGAGACATGGCGCCCCTCCCTCCCGGCCATGACGCCGTCGTCACAGCCCACTCAACATCAGGCTAGCGACACCCGGTTGCCCGTCGGACACGGAACGTGAGAGCGGTGAGGGGCTATCGTGAGCGGCATGCCCGCCCACGAGCTCATCCGCATCGTGTCCCGCGACTCACCCATGGCCCTGGCCCAGGTGGAACGCGTACGCGCCGAACTGGCGGCACGTCACCCCGGGACCAGTACCGAGGTCGTGCCCGTCAAGACGACCGGTGACAAGTGGATGGGCGACCTCTCCCAGGTCGAGGGCAAGGGAGCCTTCACCAAGGAGGTCGACGCCGCTCTCCTGGCCGGAGAGGCGGACCTGGCCGTGCACTGCGTCAAGGACGTTCCGGCCGACCGTCCGCTCCCGGCCGGGACCGTCTTCGCCGCGTTCCTCAAGCGCGACGACGTCCGCGACGCCCTCGTCCACCCCGGCGGCCTCACCCTCGACGAGCTCCCCGACGGCACCCGCATCGGAACCTCCTCGGTGCGGCGCGTCGCCCAACTCGCCGCCTCTCACCCCCACCTCACCTGTGTGCCGATGCGCGGCAACGTCAACCGGCGCCTGCAGAAGCTCGCCGGGGGCGAGGCCGACGCTCTGCTGCTGGCCGTCTCCGGCCTGGAACGCATCGACCGCCGGGACGTGATCAGCGAAGTCCTGCCGATCGAGGTGATGATGCCGCCGATCGGTGCCGGGATCCTCGCCCTGCAGTGCCGCGAGGACGACACCGGCCTGATCGACACGGTCAGCGCCCTCGGTGACACCGACACCCACCGCGAGGCAACCGCCGAGCGCATGCTCCTGCATGTCCTCCAGGGCCACTGCAACTCCCCGATCGCGGGCTGCGCCAAGGCGGCGCTCAACGGGGATCTCTCCCTGAGGGCCTCCGTGTTCACGCCCGACGGCAAGACGATCCTCAACGCCCACGAATGGGCGGGCCCCCTCGACCCCGCCACACTGGGCACCTCGGTCGCCGTCACCCTCCTGCGCCAAGGCGCACGCGAGCTGATCGACTCCATCCCCCACTGACGCCACCTTTCGCGCCGCGACGACCAACGGGGGCCCGGCCTCGTGGGCTTCCGCCACCCACATGTAGGCAAGCTAAGGTTAGGCTAACCTAAGTCCGACCTCCGTGACCCCGTACGCGAAAGCAGACCACACCCATGCCCAACGCCCGTACCCCCCGCCCCACCCGCCGCGGCATCCTCGCCGCAGGCGGGGCCCTCGGTCTCGGTGCCGCGCTCGCGGCCTGCGGTGACGACAAGGCGAAGAGCGATGGTCCGGGGGGCGGGCGGACGGCCGCGGGCGCGTCCGGCCCCTGGTCCTTCAAGGACGACCGCGGCCAGAGCGCGAAGGCGGACAGGACCCCGTCGAGCCTCGTCGCGTTCGTGGGTGTCGCCGCCGCGCTGCACGACTACGGCGTCGATGTGAAGGGCGTCTTCGGGCCGACGAAGACCAAGGACGGCAAGGCCGACGTCCAGGCCGGCGACCTCGACGTCGACAAGGTGACGGTCCTCGGCAACCAGTGGGGCCAGTTCAACATCGAGAAGTACGCGGCCCTCGCCCCCGACCTGCTCGTCACCACCATCTTCGACGCCGCCGGGACCCTGTGGTACGTCCCCGAGGAGTCCAGGAAGAAGATCCTCGCCGTCGGCGCCCCGAGCGTGGGGATCTCCGTCTACGACCGCCAGATGACCGAGCCGCTGCAGCGCATGCTGGAGCTCGCGAAGTCGCTCGGCGCGGACACCTCCTCCGCGAAGATCACCCAGGCGAAGAAGCGGTTCGAGGACGCCGCCGCCCGGTTGCGCGCGGCCACCAGGGCCAAGCCGGGGATCAAGGTGCTGGCGGGGTCCGCGAGCCAGGACGTCTTCTACGTCTCCGGCTCGAACCTCTCCACAGACCTGGAGTACTTCAAGGCGCTCGGCGTGAACTTCGTCGAGCCCCCCGCCTCCGCACTGAAGGCGAGCGGCGGCTGGTTCGAGAACCTGAGCTGGGAGAACGTCGACAAGTACCGGGCCGACGTCATCATGATGGACAACCGCACCTCGGCCATCCAGCCCGCCGACATCACCGAGGCGACCTGGAAGAAGCTCCCGGCGGTCAAGGCGGGCCAGGTCATCGCCCGCAATCCCGAGCCCATCCTCTCCTACGACAAGTGCGCCCCGCTGCTCGAAGACCTCGCCAAGGCCATCGAGAGCGCGAAGAAGGTCGGCTGACCCGTCCGGCTCACACCGCACCACCAGCCCCGCACCCGCACCGGCACCCGCACAGCCCCCTGACGACGATTCAGGAGCCCCTATGACGACGGCCGTGGCCGCCCCGTTCCGCTTCTTCTCCCTTCAGGTCGTACGGACGAGGCGGCTCGGCCCGTCAATCGTCCGGGTCACCTTCGCGGGCGAGGACCTGCGCGCGTTCCGTTCCGACGGACGCGACCAGAGCCTCTCCCTGTTCCTGCCGCACCCGGGCCAGAGCGAGCCCGCCGTCCCGATCGAGCTGGGCGACCACTGGTGGCACGGCTGGCGCGAACTCCCCGACGACGTACGGGCGGTGATGCGCTCGTACACGCTGCGGGCCCTGCGGCGGGACCCCGACGAGATCGACATCGACTTCGTGCTGCACGGCGTGGCTCCGGGCGCGACCACCCCGGCGGGCCCGGCCTCGCGCTGGGCCTCCCGCGCCACCGCCGGTGACCGTGTCGTCCTGCTCGGCCCGGCGATCGAGGACAACCGTGCGATCCGCTTCCGTCCGCCCGAGGACACGGACCTGGTGGTGATCTGGGCCGACGAGACCGCCGCGCCCGCCGCCTCCGCGATCCTCGAATGGCTGCCCGCGGGCACACGTGCCCACGTCTGGCTGGAGGTGGGACACGCGGGTGACATCCAGGACCTGGTGACCGAGGCGGACGCCGAGATCACCTGGCTCGTACGCGGCGAGGGGTCCCCCATGACCCTCGCCGCACCACGGGATGCCGAACTCCCCGCGGCACGGGCCCCGTACGTCTGGGTCGCGGGTGAGTCCGGCCGGGTGAAGGAGTTGCGCCGGCACTTCGTCGGTGAGCGCGGGATCGACCGTCGGCGTGTCACCTTCGTGGGCTACTGGCGGCACGGGCTGAGCGAGGAACAGCTGCGCGAACAGGATTGACGGCGGTCATGGAAGGGGCGGGATCAGCCCCGCGTAACTTAGGTTAGGCTAACCTAAGTTAGCGGGGCGGTTCCGCCCCTCTTCTGTCCCGCACGGACTCTCCCCACCGGAGGACCCCCACATGCGTTCGCACCTGCTCAATGGCCTGACCGCGGAGCACTACCACCGCTCCGTGACGGAAGGAGTCGAGCGGGTGGCCGCCCAACTCGCCGCCGCCGAGCGTCCGTTCACCGGTGTCACGGTCGATGCCCTCGCCTCCCGCATCGAGCGGATCGACCTGGACCGCCCGCTGCACGACACCACCGCCGCCCTGGACGAGCTCGAGGAGGTCTACCTGCGCGACGCGGTCTACTTCCACCATCCCCGCTACCTCGCCCACCTCAACTGCCCGGTGGTCATCCCGGCCGTCCTCGGCGAGGCCGTCCTGTCCGCCGTCAACTCCTCCCTGGACACCTGGGACCAGTCGGCCGGCGCCACCCTCATCGAGCGCAGGCTCATCGACTGGACCGCCGAGCGCATCGGCCTCGGCCCCGGCGCCGACGGCGTGTTCACCGGCGGCGGCACCCAGTCCAACCTCCAGGCGCTGCTCCTGGCCCGCGAGGAGGCCAAGAGCGACTCCCCCGCCGAGCTGCGCGTCCTCACTTCCGACGTCAGCCACTTCAGTGTGCGGAAGTCGGCGAAACTGCTCGGGCTGGGCCCGGAGGCGGTGGTCTCCGTCCCCGTCGGCCACGACAAGCGCATGCGGACCGTCGCCCTCGCCCATGAGCTGGAGCGCTGCGCGCGGGAGGGCCTGGTCCCGATGGCCGTGGTCGCCACCGCCGGCACCACCGACTTCGGCTCCATCGACCCGCTGCCCGAGATCGCCGAGCTGTGCGACCGGTTCGGCGTCTGGATGCACGTGGACGCGGCCTACGGCTGTGGACTGCTCGTCTCCGGCAAGCGCCGGGGTCTGCTCGCCGGCATCGAGCGCGCCGACTCGGTCACCGTCGACTACCACAAGTCGTTCTTCCAGCCGGTGAGTTCGTCCGCCGTGCTGGTCCGGGACGCCACCACACTGCGCCATGCGACCTACCACGCGGAGTACCTCAACCCCCGCCGCATGGTCCAGGAGCGCATCCCCAACCAGGTGGACAAGTCCCTGCAGACCACCCGCCGCTTCGACGCCCTCAAGCTGTGGATGACGCTGCGCGTGATGGGCGCCCACGGCATCGGCGCGCTCTTCGACGAGGTCTGCGACCTGGCCGAAGAGGGCTGGAAGCTGCTGGCCGCCGACCCGCGCTTCGACGTGGTCGTCCAGCCGCAGCTCTCCACCCTCGTCTTCCGCCACATCCCGGCGGCCGTCACCGACCCGGCCGAGATCGACCGCGCCAATCTGTACGCCCGCAAGGCCCTGTTCGCCTCCGGCGACGCGGTGGTCGCCGGCACCAAGGTGGCCGGCCGCCACTACCTGAAGTTCACCCTGCTCAACCCCGAGACGACGGCCGACGACATCGCCGCCGTACTCGACCTGATCGCCGGCCACGCCGAGCAGTACCTGGGAGAGTCCCTTGACCGCGCTTCCTGACACCCCCGGCACCACATTCGACTTCGTGGGGATCGGGCTGGGCCCCTTCAACCTCGGCCTGGCCTGCCTCACCGAGCCGATCGCCGAACTCGACGGCGTCTTCCTGGAGTCGAAGCCGACCTTCGAGTGGCACTCGGGGATGTTCCTGGAGGGCGCCCACCTCCAGACCCCGTTCCTGTCGGACCTGGTCACCCTGGCCGACCCCGCATCCCCGTACTCCTTCCTCAACTACCTCAAGGAGCAGGGGCGGCTGTACTCGTTCTACATCCGCGAGAACTTCTACCCGCTCCGGGTCGAGTACGACGACTACTGCCGCTGGGCCGCCTCCAAACTGAGCAGCGTCCGCTTCGGCACGCCGGTCACGGAGGTGACCTACGAGGACGACGACGAGGTGTACGTCGTACGGACGCGGGACGGCGACACCTACCGGGCCCGCCGCCTGGTCCTGGGCACGGGCACGCCGCCGTACATCCCGGAGGCCTGCCGGGGCCTGGGCGGTGATGTCATCCACAACTCGCGCTATCTGGACCACAAGCACCAGCTCCAGACCAAGGAGTCGATCACCCTGGTCGGCAGCGGCCAGTCCGCCGCCGAGATCTACCACGACCTGCTCAGCGAGATCGACCTCCACGGCTACCGGCTCAACTGGGTCACCCGATCCGCGCGCTTCTTCCCGCTGGAGTACACCAAGCTCACGCTGGAGATGACCTCTCCCGAGTACGTCGACTACTTCCACGCACTGCCCGAGCGGACCCGCTACCGCCTCACCGAGCAGCAGAAGAACCTGTTCAAGGGCATCGACGGCGATCTGATCGACGAGATCTTCGACCTGCTGTACCAGAAGAACCTCGACGGCCCGGTCCCCACCCGGCTCCTCACCAACTCCGCGCTCACCGAGGCGCGTTACGAGGACGGCACCTACCGGCTCGGCTTCCGCCAGGAGGAGCAGGAGAGGGACTACGAGCTGCGCTCCCAGGGCCTGATCCTCGCCACCGGCTACAAGTACGTCGAACCGGAGTTCCTGAAGCCCATCCGCGACCGACTGCGCTACGACGAGCACGGCAACTTCGACGTGGCCCGCAACTACGCCGTCGACATCACGGGCCGGGGTGTCTTCCTGCAGAACGCCGGCGTCCACACGCACAGCATCACCAGCCCGGACCTGGGCATGGGCGCGTACCGGAACTCGTACATCATCCGCGAACTGCTCGGCACCGAGTACTACCCCGTCGAGAAGACCATCGCCTTCCAGGAGTTCTCCGTATGAGCACGACCACCGGTGCCATCGGCACCTTCACCTTCCGCCCGCTCGACCCCCTGCGGGATGCCGGGATCCTGCACGGCTGGGTCACGCACCCCAAGGCGGCCTTCTGGATGATGCAGGACGCCGGGTTGGAGGACGTCGAGCGCGCCTACAGGGACATCGCCGCCGACGAGCACCACCACGCCCTGCTCGGTCTGCACGACGGCGTGCCCGCCTTCCTGATGGAGAAGTACGACCCGGCCCACCGGGAACTGGTCGGTCTGTACGAGGCACGGCCCGGCGATGTCGGCATGCACTTCCTGGTCGCGCCGGCCCAGACACCCGTGCACGGCTTCACCCGGGCCGTCCTCACCGCCGTGATGGCGCACCTCTTCGAGGACCCGGCCACACGACGGGTCGTGGTGGAGCCCGACGTACGCAACACGGCCGTGCACACCCTGAACGAGGCGGTGGGGTTCGTGCCCGAGCGCGAGATCCGCAAGCCGGAGAAGACAGCCCTGTTGAGTCTGTGCACCCGCGAGCGGTTCGAGAAGGCGGTGGCCGCGTGACCCTCGCCGACGCCGTCTCCCATCTGTCCCCCGAGCGCTGGCAGCGCGCGGGCCGGCTCCTCCTCCGCAAGGCCCTCGCGGAGTTCGCCCATGAGCGGCTGATCACTCCGCGGCCGGAGGCCGACGGGAGCGACACCTACGTCGTCCGCAGCGACGACGGGCTCACCCACTACCGGTTCACCGCCACGATCCGCGCCCTCGACCACTGGCAGGTCGACCCCGACTCGATCAGCCGCCACCGCGACGGTGCCGAACTCCCCCTGGACCCGCTCGACTTCTTCATCGAGCTGCGGAAGTCCCTCGGCCTGAGCGACGAGGTGCTCCCGGTCTATCTGGAGGAGATCTCCTCCACCCTCTCCAGCGCCTGCTACAAGCTCACCAAGCCGAAGGTCACCGCCGCCGAGCTCGCCAGGAGCGGCTTCCAGGACATCGAGACCGGCATGACCGAGGGCCACCCCTGTTTCGTCGCCAACAACGGGCGGCTCGGCTTCGGCGTCCACGAGTACCTGTCGTACGCCCCCGAGACCGCGAGCCCCGTCCGGCTGGTGTGGCTGGCGGCGCACCGCTCACGGGCCGCGTTCACGGCGGGGGCCGGAATCGAGTACGAGTCCTTCGTACGGCAGGAGCTGGGGGCCGGGACCGTCCAGCGCTTCCACGCGCGGCTGACCGACCGGGGCCTGGACCCCGCGGACTACCTCCTCATACCCGTCCACCCCTGGCAGTGGTGGAACAAGCTCGCGGTCACCTTCGCCGCCGAGGTCGCCCGGGGGCACCTGGTCTGCCTGGGCGAGGGCGACGACGAGTACCTCGCCCAGCAGTCCATCCGGACCTTCTTCAACCGGTCCCACCCCGAGAAGCACTATGTGAAGACGGCCCTGTCCGTGCTCAACATGGGGTTCATGCGGGGGCTCTCGGCCGCCTACATGGAGGCGACCCCGGCGATCAACGACTGGCTGGCCCAGCTCGTCGAGAACGATCCGGTGCTGAAGTCGACGGGCCTGTCGGTCATCCGCGAGCGCGCGGCGGTCGGCTACCGCCACCTGGAGTACGAGGCCGCCACCGACCGCTACTCCCCGTACCGCAAGATGCTCGCCGCCCTGTGGCGCGAGAGCCCGGTGACCTCGCTCCAGGAGGGCGAGACCCTGGCGACCATGGCCTCGCTCGCCCATGTCGACCACGTCGGCGCGTCCTTCGCGGGCGCGCTGATCGAGCGGTCGGGGCTCGCGCCGACGGAGTGGCTGCGCCGCTATCTGCGGGCGTACCTCACCCCGTTGCTGCACAGCTTCTACGCCTACAGCCTGGTGTTCATGCCGCACGGCGAGAACGTCATCCTCGTCCTGAAGGACGGTGCGGTGCGGCGCGCGATCTTCAAGGACATCGCCGAGGAGATCGCCGTCATGGACCCGGAGGCGGTGCTGCCACCGGAGGTCCGGCGCATCCGGGTCGAGGTCCCGGAGGACAAGAAGCTCCTGTCGATCTTCACGGACGTCTTCGACTGCTTCTTCCGCTTCGTGGCGGCGAACCTCGCCTCCGAGGGCGTCCTGGAGGAGGAGGACTTCTGGCGGACGGTCGCCGAGATCGTCCACGAGTACCAGGACGCGAACCCCGAACTCGCCGAGAGGTTCCGGCAGTACGACCTGTTCGCCCCGGAGTTCGCGCTGTCCTGCCTGAACCGGCTCCAGCTGCGCGACAACCGGCAGATGGTGGATCTGGCGGACCCGTCGGGGGCGCTTCAGCTGGCCGGGAACCTGAAGAATCCGATCGCGGGGCTGTAGCGGCCCACTGAGACGGGCGGGCACCCCGGTGTACGGTCCACCGGGGTGCCCGCCGGCACGCTCCCGCTCGTGCTATCGGGCCGACCAGGGCACCTGAGGCGACCGGTAGTACCCGATGCCCAGCGCGTCCCAGCGCGGACCCTGCGCCGCGAGCCGCTCCCGGTAGGCGTCCCAGTCGTGCGTGGAGGCCGGCGACCAGCCCAGCTCGGCGGCGCCGGGCAGCCGCGGGAAGACCATGTAGTCGATGTCGGCGCCCGTGGCGATGGTCTCGGACCACAGCGGTGCCTCGACCCCGGCGATCGCCGAACCCGGCGCGCCCGGCAGGTACCCGCCGGGGTTCCAGTCGTAGGACCGCCGCACCTCCACCAGCCCCGCCCAGTCCTGACCCAGTGGCGTGGACTTGGTGTACTTCATGTCGAGGTAGAGCCGGTCGGCCGGCGACAGGATCAGTCCGGTGCCGCTGCGCGCGGCCTGGGCGACCTGGGCCTTCTCGGCGGCGCTGGTGGTGTCGAGCCCCCAGTACTGGGCCAGCGCGCCCTTCACCGGGTGGGCGCCGGTCAGCTGGTGCCAGCCGATCACCGTCTTGCCGTACTTGGCGACGATGGGCTGCACCCGGTCCATGAAGGCAACGTAGTCGTCGTGGCTCGTGGAGTGGGCCTCGTCACCGCCGATGTGGAGGTAGCGGCCGGGTGTGAGCGCGGCCAGTTCGCGGATGACGTCGTCGACGAAGTCGTACGTCACCTGCTTGGGCACGCACAGCGAGCTGAAACCGACGTCGGTTCCGGTGTAGAGCGGGGGTGCGACGCCGTTGCAGTTCAGTTGGGCGTAGGAGGCGAGGGCCGCGTTGGTGTGGCCCGGCATGTCGATCTCCGGGACGACTTCCAGATAGCGGGAGGCGGCGTAGCGGACGATCTCCTGGTACTGCGCCTTGGTGTAGAAGCCGCCCTTGCCGCCGCCGACCTCGGTGGAGCCGCCATGGGCCGCGAGGCGCGGCCAGGAGTCGATGGCGATGCGCCAGCCCTGGTCGTCGCTGAGATGCAGATGCAAGGTGTTGATCTTGTACAGCGCCAACTCGTCGATGTAGCGCTTCACCTGGGCGACGGTGAAGAAGTGGCGGGCCACGTCGAGCATCGCGCCGCGGTAGGCGTAGCGCGGCGTGTCCTTGACGGTGCCGCCCGCCACCACCCAGGGACCGGGCTGCACGGTCTTCTTCTCGACGGCCGCGGGCAGCAGCTGGCGCAGCGTCTGCACCCCGTGGAAGAGCCCGGCGGGCTTGCCGGCGGTGATCGTGACGCCCTCGGCGCCGCTGTCGAGACGGTACCCCTCGGCCCCGAACGGGCCGCTGCCCAGGCGCAGTCGGATGCCCCCGGTGCCCTGTGTGGTGACCGGCAGGCCGTAGCCGGTGGAGGGCCGCAGGACGTCCGCGAGGTATTCGCCGACCCGGCGGGCGGCGCGTGCGTCGTCCACGCGGATGCGCGTCGCGCGGGTGATCTCGTACGGGGCTCCGCCCGCGTCGACCGAGGCGGGCGCCGGGACGACCCGGCCCAGGGGGGTGGCGGCGGGGGCGGCCGCGGCGGGCTTCGCCTCGACGCCGACGGAGAGACCGGCCGCCGCGATAATCAGCAGCGAAGCGAGGAGGCGGGGCGTTCTGTGGTGCTGTCTCACATGCGCTCCCTTCCACAGGGTTTCGAGGTTCCACGGGCACGTCCGGTCCGGACGACAACGCTCGCCCGTTCCGTACCCGAGGGGTATAGACCACTCTCTCGCATCGCGGGTGGAACAATCCCCCTCATGGCGGAAATCATCCAGAAGGACGGCACGTGGGCCTTCGACGGCGACGCGTTGCGGCTGACCCCGGGGCGCGACAAGGGCACCGGACCGCTGCGCCGGACGCTGGGTGAACTGACCGTGCCGCTTGGCGCGTTGGCGGGCATCTCGTTCGAGCAGGGCAGGAGGACCGGTCGCCTGAGGCTGCGGCTGCGCGACGGCGCCGATCCGCTGCTGCAGGCGACCGGCGGCCGGCTCGGCGAGTCCGACGACCCGTACCAGCTGACCGTGGAGTCCGACCGCTACGGCGTCGCGGAGTACGTGGCGGACGAGGTCCGCAGCGCGCTCGTGCTGGACCAGGTTCCGTCCGAACCGGTCGACCGCTATCTGCTGCCCGGCCCTTCCGTCCCGCTGTCCGTGGCCGCCGGGGATGGCACGGCGAGCTTCGACGGCGAGCACGTACGCCTGGAGTGGAACTGGAAGACGGAGGACGCGAAGGCCGCCGCGGGCGCCCGGACGCTGGCCGTGGCCGACATCACCGCCGTGGAGTGGCAGCCGGCCGCCGGCCTGGAGAACGGCTACCTCCGCTTCACCGTGCGCGGTGCGGAGACCAAGGCGCCGCCGAAGTACGACCCCAACTCCGTGGAGCTCTGGGGCTTCAAGAAGGATCCGCTGATGGCGCTCGTCGCGGCGGCCGTGCAGGCCCGGCTGCCGCACCCGGCGGCGCCCGTGGCGGCCGTACCACGGCAACTGGAACGCACGCCCGTCCAGGAGCAGGCGCCCGCCGAGGACGGCCACGACGCCCTGCTGCGCCGGCTGCGCGAGCTGGGCGAGCTGCACCGGACGGGCGTCCTGACGGACGAGGAGTTCACCCTGGCCAAGCAGGCGGTCCTCAAACGCATGTGAGGACCGCCCGCCGTCCCTGCGCCCCGCCTTCCGGGCGCGGGTGGCCCTACTTCGCCCGGCGCGCCACCGTGAAGTGGTCGACCTGCGCGCCGGTCTCGGCGATGCCGCGCACCTTCAGGGTGGCCGTTCGGCCCTTGGCCGCGGGCGTGACGTCGACGCGCAGGAACGAGTAGTCGAGGTAGCGCACCCGCGACCAGGCGACGGTCTCGTTCTGCTTGGCGCCGTCCTTCTGGCAGACGTACGAGTTCACGGACTCGAGGTCCTTCTCGTGGCCCTCGTAGGACTGGTCGGCGCTGAACGCGTAGAGGCTGCGGCCGGCCGCGCCCGCCGTGACGTACACCACGCCGTCGGTCTCCGGGTACGCGGTGCCGCCGATCGGCAGCTTCTTGGCGACCGCGTTGCCCTTGATGACGTCGGTGCGCTCGTAGACGTGGTTGTGGCCGTTGATCACCAGGTCGACGGTGTACTTCTCGAACAGCGGCACCCACTCCTGGCGCACGCCCCCCTCCGAGGCGTGCGCGGTCGAGGTGCAGTACGAGCAGTGGTGGAAGAAGACGACGATGAAGTCGATGTCGTCGTCGGCCCGGTACTTCTTGAGCTGAGCCTCCAGCCACTTCGTCTGGGTGCCGCCGGAGATGCCGAGGTTGGCCGGGATCTCGAAGGAGACGTCGTTGGCGTCGAGCGAGATGATCGCCGTGTTGCCGTGCACGAAGGAGTAGACGCCCGGCAGGTTCTTCTTGTCGGGGCCGTTCCCCGGCAGCTGCCAGCGGGCCTCCTCGCCGCCGTAGCCGTTGGGCGAGTACCAGGCCTCCATGTCGTGGTTGCCGTACGACACCATCCACGGCACCTGCTTGGCGACGGACTCGGTCTGGTAGAGGAACTGGTCCCACACGCGCGAGTCGAAGCCGGTGTCGGAGGTCTTTCCCTGGCCGGCCGGGTCGCCGTAGGCGATGTCGCCGGCGTGCAGGTGGAAGGCCGGGTTCTGGGCGAGGATCAGGCTGTCGTTGGCAAGGCCGTGGTAGCTGACGCCCTGGTCGCCGAAGGCGGTGAAGGTGAACGGCTCTGCGTGCCTGGGAGCCGTCGTGAACGTGCCGAGGGTGCCGAGCAGGTGCGGGGCGGCCGGGTCGAAGCCCTCGTGGCCGACGCCGTAGTAGTAGGTCCGGCCGGGGCGCAGATGGGTGAGCCGGGCGTGCAGGTAGTACTGGGTGCGGTCGCCGCTGGCGCCGACGCCGGCCGGGGTGTAGAGGGGGCGGACCTCGGCCTCGATCTTGCGCGAGAGGTCCCAGGGGTGGGCGCCGATGCGGATGAAGGGCTTCTTGACGGCGACCGGGACCTGCCACGAGACCGTCATCTCGGTGCGCGGGTCGCCGCCGTACGCGAGGTGACGGCCGAAGGGGGCGACGAGGGCGCCGTCGACCGACTCGACCGCGGGGGCCGTGCTCTGGGTCGGGACGGCGGCCTGAGCGGTGGCGCCCGGTACGAACGCGCCACCCGCGACGGCGCCGAGCGTGACGGCTCCGCCTCTGATCACCGTGCGGCGGGAGAATCTCGCGCGCAGGTACTCGTGCTGCTCCGCCATGCTCATGCGGGCCGCGAGCTTCTCCGGAACTCCCATACGAGGTGTGTCCATGTGGCCCGAAGTTCCTCCACACAGGCAACGTGGCGCAAGACACAGGATGGACAACCGTCAAACAGGACCCCATAAGAACTTCAACGGCCATCTGCCCGAAATCGGGCACGATTCTTGCGATTCCGGCGCTCGTACCTCAGGATCTACCGGGTGCACGACGAACTTGTTGATCATCTGGCGCGGTCCACGCCCCTCAGCCGGGGCGAGGCGCTGCGCGTGGTCCAGGACGTGCTCGCCTACTTCGACGAGACGACCGAGGAGTTCGTCCGTCGCCGCCACCGCGAGCTGCAGGCCCAGGGCCTGGTGAACGCGACGATCTTCGAACGGATCGAGGCGGACCTGAAGTACCGCACGGTGGCACCGCCCGAGCTTACGCTCCGGCAGCTGCGCCGCATCGTCTACGGCTGAGACGCCGAAGGCCACTTCCATCACTACGGGGACAAAAGGGAATTAGGGAACTATATGTGCGGAATCGTCGGATACATCGGTAAGCGCGATGTGGCCCCGCTGCTGCTGGAGGGTCTGCAGCGGCTGGAGTACCGCGGCTACGACTCGGCGGGGATCGTCGTCACGACCCCCAAGGCGGCCGGCCTGAAGATGGTCAAGGCCAAGGGCCGGGTCCGGGATCTGGAGGCCAAGGTCCCCGCGCGTTTCAAGGGCACCACCGGTATCGCCCACACCCGCTGGGCCACGCA
Source organism: Streptomyces sp. TP-A0356 (assembly GCF_001417775.1). Classification (GTDB taxonomy): domain Bacteria; phylum Actinomycetota; class Actinomycetes; order Streptomycetales; family Streptomycetaceae; genus Streptomyces. The sequence goes on from NZ_BBZJ01000013.1 coordinate 648,959, forward strand.
CGGCGCCCCCTCCGACGTGAACGCCCACCCGCACATGTCCGCCGACAACAAGGTCGCCGTCGTCCACAACGGCATCATCGACAACGCCTCGGACCTCAGGAAGAAGCTGGAGGCCGACGGCGTCGAGTTCCTCTCCGAGACCGACACCGAGGTCCTCACCCACCTCATCGCCCGCTCCCAGGCCGAGACCCTGGAGGAGAAGGTCCGCCAGGCGCTTCGGGTCGTCGAGGGCACCTACGGCATCGCCGTGATGCACGCCGACTTCACGGACCGCATCGTGGTGGCCCGCAACGGCTCCCCGGTCGTCCTCGGCATCGGCGAGAAGGAGATGTTCGTCGCCTCCGACGTCGCCGCGCTGGTCGCCCACACGCGCCAGATAGTGACGCTGGACGACGGCGAGATGGCGACGCTGAAGGCCGACGACTTCCGCACGTACACCACCGAGGGCACCCGTACCACGGCCGAGCCGACCACCGTGGAGTGGGAGGCCGAGTCGTACGACATGGGCGGCCACGACACCTACATGCACAAGGAGATCCACGAGCAGGCCGACGCCGTGGACCGCGTGCTGCGCGGCCGCATCGACGACCGGTTCTCCACCGTGCACCTGGGCGGCCTGAACCTGGACGCCCGCGAGGCACGTGCCGTGCGCCGGGTGAAGATCCTCGGCTGCGGCACCTCCTACCACGCGGGCATGATCGGCGCCCAGATGATCGAGGAGCTTGCCCGCATCCCGGCCGACGCCGAGCCCGCGTCGGAATTCCGGTACCGCAACGCGGTCGTGGACCCCGACACGCTGTACGTGGCGGTCTCGCAGTCCGGTGAGACCTACGACGTGCTGGCCGCCGTCCAGGAGCTGAAGCGCAAGGGCGCGCGGGTGCTCGGCATCGTCAACGTCGTCGGTTCCGCGATCGCGCGCGAGGCGGACGGCGGCATGTACGTGCACGCCGGTCCCGAGGTGTGCGTGGTGTCCACCAAGTGCTTCACCAACACCACCGTGGCGTTCGCGCTGCTCGCGCTGCACCTGGGCCGCACCCGCGACCTCTCCGTCCGCGACGGCAAGCGGATCATCGAGGGCCTGCGGAAGCTGCCCGCGCAGATCTCCGAGATCCTCAAGCAGGAGGAGGAGATCAAGAAGCTGGCGGAGCAGTTCGCGGACGCCCGCTCGATGCTCTTCATCGGGCGCGTGCGCGGCTATCCGGTGGCGCGCGAGGCCTCGCTGAAGCTGAAGGAGGTCTCGTACATCCACGCCGAGGCCTACCCCGCCTCCGAGCTGAAGCACGGTCCGCTGGCGCTGATCGAGCCCGCCCTGCCGACGGTCGCGATCGTGCCGGACGACGACCTGCTGGAGAAGAACCGCGCGGCCATGGAGGAGATCAAGGCCCGCAGCGGCCGGATCCTCGCGGTCGCCCACCAGGAGCAGGAGAAGGCCGACCAGACGATCGTCGTCCCGAAGAACGAGGACGAGCTGGACCCGATCCTGATGGGCATTCCGCTGCAGCTCCTCGCCTACCACACGGCGCTGGCGCTGGGCCGGGACATCGACAAGCCGCGCAACCTCGCCAAGTCGGTGACGGTGGAGTAGCAACTCCCCTTCCCGGGCCCCGGTGTGAACGACCCCCTGTGTGCCACCAGCACAGGGGGTCGCTCCTTCGGCGGGCCGGGGCCGCCCTGCCCCGGCCCGGCGCTGCCTCAGCCGGCGGCCGTCACCCCCCGGCCGGCAGCGCGTCGCGGGAGGGTCGTGGGCCATTTGGCCAGCACCGCCGTCGCCGCGTACCAGGCGACGGCGCCCGCGGCGACCGCGAACCAGCCGCCGACCTTGCCCAGGGCGTCGCTGCCCGCGAAGCGGGCGATGGCGAGCAGCACCATCGACACGAAGAGCAGGCCGTAGGTGCCCTGGTCGAGGACGCCTCCGGCGGCCCCGAGCGTCAGCGTCAGGGCGACGAGGGCGAACAGCAGGAGGAAGAGTCCGGCGGCGTTGTCGGACATCTGGCTGCCTGCCGTGACGGCCCAGGTGAACCACAGGGCGCCGAGCGCCGAGAAGGCCGTACCGGTGGCGGTGTCGCGGTCGCGGAAGGCGAGCAGGCCGACGAGGAACAGGGCCACGCCGCCGACATAGTGGGCCAGTGACACGGAGTCGGCGGTCGTCACGCCGTCGATCACCTTGGTGGTTCCGAGACCGAAGGCCAACAGCGTGATGCCCAGGGCGAGTCGGCCGACGATCGAGGTGGTGCCTCCCGCAGAGACGTCGTTGTCCACGGCGGGCTCCCTTCTGTACTGCATGTACGGGATGTGCGGTGACCGATATATGCCCTTCACAAGGGCACAAACACCTCTACGCGCGAGTAGGTTCGCGCTTCGGGGAAAGCGAGTTGGCGCTCGGCGCGGGGCATCCCACCTGGAACAACGGCGAGTTGCGAGAGGACGACGCCGGGGTTGCGACGGGCAGGCGGGCGCGGGACGGCCGACGGCCACAACAGGACCCGCCGGCCGTGACCGTACGGGATGGAGCGGCGAGGAGCGAGCGGGGCTCTCAGGGGATGACGATCACGGGGCGCCGGGCGCGCTTGGCGAGGCGGCCGGCCACCGAGCCGAAGATGCGGCCCACGATGCCGTGCGTGGAGCCTACGACGATCGCGTCCGCCTCGTACTCCCGGCCCACTTCCTCCAGTTCGTGGCAGATGTCCCCGCCGCGCTCGACCAGGATCCAGGGCACCTCGGCCAGATGTTCCGCGCAGGCGAGTTCGAGCCCGAGCACCTCGGTGCGGTGGTCGGGCACATCGACGAAGACCGGGGGCTCGCAGCCCGCCCACACCGTGGTGGGCAGCCGGTTGGCGACATGGACGATGATCAGGCCCGCGCGGGAACGGTGGGCCATACCGATCGCGTACGCCAGGGCACGCTCGCTGGAGGTGGAACCGTCGAAGCCGACCACCACACCGTGTTTGAAGGCGGGGTCGCAGGACGGGCGTGACTCTTCCGCCGCCAAGGGCTCGGCCGCCGTGGGATCGGCGACGGGGCGCTTGCGGTCCGCGGGATCGAAGAATTCGTGACCGGCCATGAGTGTCTCGGCGTTGTGATCCTCGTGGGTGGGACGACACTGTGCGGCGGAGCTGTGTCCGGGAATCATCTTCCCAACCCCATACCCCCAAGGGTACGGCGGCACGCCTCCTTAGCCCAGATCCCGCGCACGCCGCACGGGTTCCAGGGAGCATGCACGAGGGGGTGCCCGTAACGCAATGGTTGCTGCCCCGTACAGGCGGTTCGCACAGGGTTCACCCAGGAATCAGGCACCCTCGGTCCGGGCGTACGGGCCGGCCCGTACGGCGGGGAGCGCGGGACCGTACGGCGGCGAGGGTCCGGGACCGTACGGTGACGGCAGCCCGGGACCGTACGGCGGCGAGGGTCCGGGACCGTACGGTGACGGCAGCCCGGGGCCGTACGGTGGCGAGGGTCCGGGACCGTACGGCGACGGCCCGGGACCTCACACCGGGAACCGGGCAGTGACTTACCGGTCGAGCACGCGTTGATTCCGGTGCCACCGCCGTAGGGAGCACGCCGTGCCCGCACCCCGCCCCGCCCCCCGGAAGCACCCCGCACCGGTCACCGCGGGCGCACTGACCCGCTGGACCGTCTTCGCCTGCGCCCTGGTCCCCGTGGTCCTCGTCCGGTACGGCATCTCGCTCGCCGGCGCGGTCAGCGCCACGCTGGGCCTGACGGCCGTCGTCTGGGCGTGCGGAGCGCTGCTGCGGCAGTCCGAGCGGGGTGCGGCACAGTTGCGGGCCGAGGAGCGCACCTCCGACCGCGGGCGCCACGGCGGCACCGGATCGGGGGCGCGGAGGGGCGGACGCCAGGTCGGTGGAAACACTCCGGTTGGCTGACCGGTTTCCGCGCACGCGCCCGCATCTTTTCAGCCAACTTCTCAGCCCCGTGCATCCCGGGGCCGAACGGCCCCCCACCCCCCGTTCGACCTGCACTTAAAGGGTCCGGAGGGGCACGCGCACCCTACGGGGATTGGCCACTGGGACGAGGCGCACTTCCCTGCACGGCCCACGAGTGCAACCCTTCGTGATCGAATGCTTCACGCCAAGTTGCCATGTCGACAATGTGCCGGATGGTGAACTGGTCACGTCGGCACCACGGCACACAGTAGATTCGATCATGACTGTCTTACGGCGGGGGACTCGTGCAGGACCGAGGGGAAACGTGCAGGAGCGACACAACCGAGGAGCCGCGACCACCGAGGGGGGCTTAGCAGGATGAGCCACGACTCCGTTGCCGCGCCGGATGCCGCGGCCCGGAAGCTGTCCGGGCGACGTCGCAAGGAGATCGTCGCGGTGCTGCTGTTCAGCGGCGGCCCCATCTTCGAGAGTTCCATACCGCTTTCGGTGTTCGGGATTGACCGCCAGGACGCCGGAGTGCCGCGCTACCGACTACTGGTGGCCGCCGGCGAGGACGGCCCGCTGCGGACCACAGGGGGCCTGGAACTCACCGCGCCGTACGGCCTGGAGGCGATCTCACGGGCGGGCACCGTCGTGGTGCCGGCCTGGCGGTCGATCACCTCGCCGCCGCCGGAGGAGGCGCTCGACGCACTGCGCCGGGCGCACGAAGAGGGTGCCCGCATCGTCGGGCTGTGCACCGGTGCCTTCGTGCTGGCCGCCGCCGGACTGCTGGACGGACGGCCGGCCACCACGCACTGGATGTACGCGCCGACGCTGGCCAAGCGCTATCCGTCGGTGCACGTCGATCCACGCGAGCTGTTCGTGGACGACGGCGACGTCCTGACGTCCGCCGGCACGGCGGCCGGCATCGACCTCTGCCTCCACATCGTGCGCACGGACCACGGCAACGAGGCGGCGGGCGCGCTCGCCCGTCGTCTGGTGGTCCCGCCGCGCCGCAGCGGCGGGCAGGAGCGCTACCTCGATCGGTCTTTACCGGAGGAGATCGGCGCCGACCCGCTCGCGGAGGTCGTCGCCTGGGCGCTGGAGCACCTCCACGAGCAGTTCGACGTGGAGACGCTTGCCGCGCGCGCCTACATGAGCCGACGGACGTTCGACCGACGCTTCCGCTCGCTCACGGGGAGCGCACCGCTGCAGTGGCTGATCACCCAGCGGGTGCTGCAGGCGCAGCGGCTCCTGGAGACCTCCGACTACTCGGTCGACGAGGTCGCCGGGCGCTGCGGCTTCCGCTCCCCGGTCGCGCTGCGCGGGCACTTCCGGCGTCAGCTCGGCTCGTCGCCGGCCGCCTACCGGGCCGCGTACCGGGCGCGCCGCCCGCAGAGCGAGCGCACGGGCGACGGAGACGGCCCCGGTGGCCCACCGGCCCCGCACATCGCGCCGGAGACCGCCTCGGTCCCCATGCAGAGCCGCCGCACGGCGGCCGCCAGCGCGTTCGGCCCCGCGGCGTCCCTGTCCACGGACACGGGCAGGTACGTCCCGGAGCTGTACGCGGCGAGCCGCTCGAGCCTGCCCGGGCAGCGCAGCGCGCCATAGCACCGCCACGCCGCTGAGGACGGGCGGGATCCAAGAGGTCGCACACACCTACGCGGCCGGATCCCGCCCGTCCTCGCCGCTTCCCGGACTCCGCCCGCGCACCGCCCCTCACCCGTACCACCCGTCCCCGGCCCGTCCCACACGCGCCCGGCAGGCCCTCCCGCATGCGCCCGGTGGCCCGTCCCACACGCGCCCGGCAGGCCCTCCCGCATGCGCCCGGTGGCCCGTCCCGCACGCGCCCGGCAGGCCCTCCCGCATGCACCCGGTGGCCCGTCCCACATGCGCCCGGCGGCATTCCCGCATGCGCCCGACGGTCCCTCCCGCACGCGCCCGGCGGTCCCTCCGGCATGCGCCCGGTGGCCCGTCCCGCATGCGCCCGGCGGCATTCCCGCATGCGCCCGGCGGGCATTCCCCGTGGGTGCCGACGGCCTTCCTCGTGGGTGCCGGGGGCCCTGCCCGGTGCACGGGCGGTCCGTCCGGGCCGGGTGGGCCATAAGGTGGGACACATGAACGATCGCATGGTGTGGATCGACTGCGAGATGACCGGACTCTCGCTGTCCGACGACGCGCTCATCGAGGTGGCCGCGCTGGTCACCGACTCCGAGCTGAACGTGCTCGGCGAGGGGGTGGACATCGTGATCCGGCCGCCGGACGCGGCGCTGGAGACGATGCCGGAGGTGGTGCGTCAGATGCACACCACCTCGGGGCTGCTCGACGAGCTGGCGGCCGGCACGACGCTCGCCGACGCCGAGGAGCACGTCCTCGCCTACATCCGCGAGTACGTCAAGGAACCGGGCAAGGCCCCGCTGTGCGGCAACTCCGTCGGCACCGACCGCGGCTTCCTGGCCCGCGACATGCCGACGCTGGAGGACTATCTCCACTACCGGATCGTGGACGTCAGTTCGATCAAGGAGCTGGCCCGGCGCTGGTATCCGCGGGCCTACTTCAACAGCCCCGAGAAGAACGGCAACCACCGGGCGCTCGCCGACATCCGCGAGTCCATCGCCGAGTTGCGCTACTACCGGGAGGCGATCTTCGTGCCGCAGCCGGGCCCCGACTCCGACACGGCACGTACGATCGCGGCCAAGCACGTGGTGCCCGCCCCGTAGCCGTCTCGACGGGGCCCGACCGGGCCCCGGAGAAACGCTGGCGCGAGCACCCCGTCGGACCCTGTACACTTTTTCTCGGCCGGTGGGGGAACCACTCGAACAACACCGGTCATGGTGGGTGTAGCTCAGCTGGTAGAGCACCTGGTTGTGGTCCAGGATGCCGCGGGTTCGAGTCCCGTCACTCACCCTCTGTAGAGAGGCCGATGACCTGCAGTAACGGGGTCATCGGCCTCTTTCGTCGCCTCGGTGGCCACACCGGTGGCCACCCGGGATCTTGAGACACCCCCCCCCGCTTCCCGCCACCCGGGTCGTGGGCACGCTCCGTTCTTCTCGACGGCGTCAGACCGGATGCAGGAGCTGCCCGCTGTGTACTTGCCCTTCCGCTCGTAACCACGCCACCTCTTCAGATGCTTGACCGCGCCCTTTTGGTCGGCAGTCCTGAATTTCGCCACGAACTCCTTGAACTGGGTCAGT
>NZ_BBZJ01000014.1 GCF_001417775.1 Streptomyces sp. TP-A0356
GTTTCCGACTCTATCAGACCTTCTCGATCCGATTTCCTCGGTGCTTTCCAGGTTCCCGCTCTCGCGTTTCCCTTTCCGGCGCTCCCGACTTTATCAGAGATTTCAGAGCCGATTGATCGGCGTCGATTTCTCATACATCGGGATGGGCTTCGCGGAATCGATGTTCCGGAAGCAAGCAGATCGCTCAATGTCCCAGGGTGGACACGTCCACCTCCAGGCAACTGTTCGAATCTACCTCCCCACTCGGTCCGTGTCAACAGCTCTCGTGGGGCGAAGAGGAGACTAGCAGGTCAACGCCGCGTGACGCACATCCGGCAGGGCTGCTGGACATCACGCCGCCGTCGGAACCGTCGCGCTGCGCTCATCGGCCTCCACATCACCCGTGTCGCCGGCCCGAGCCGCTCGTCCGCCCAGGACATGGACGTAGGTGAGGAAGGCCAGCTCGGCGACGATCCCGATCGCTATGCGGGCCCAGGTCGGAAGGCCGGACGGCGTCACGAAGCCCTCGATGGCGCCCGAGACGAACAGGACCAGCGCGAGGCCGATCGCCATGCCCAGGGCTGCCCGGCCCTCCTCGGCCAGCGCGGTACGGCGGGAACGGGGCCCCGGGTCGATGAGGGTCCAACCGAGTCGCAGACCCGTCCCGGCGGCCACGAAGACGGCCGTCAGCTCCAGGAGGCCGTGCGGGAGGACCAGGCCCAGGAAGGCGTCGAGCCGGCCGGCCGACGACATCAGGCCGATGCCCACCCCGAGGTTCAGCATGTTCTCGAAGAGGATCCAGAGGACCGGGAGGCCCAGGAAGATGCCGAGGACCAGGCACATCGCGGCGGCCTGGGCGTTGTTCGTCCACACCTGGGCGGCGAAGGCGGCGGCGGGATGGCTTGAGTAGTACGTCTCGTACTCACCGCCGGGCCGCGTCAGGTTGCGTAGCTCGCCTGGGGCCGCGATCGAGGACTGGACCTCCGGATGGGTGCCGATCCACCACCCCAGGAGCGCCGCCACGACCGTGGAGAACAGTGCCGTGGGGATCCACCAGCGACGCGAACGGTAGACCGCGGCGGGGAACCCGTATGCGAGGAAGCGTGTGACATCGCGCCACGAGGCGCGGCGCGTGCCCGTCACGGCGCTGCGCGCGCGTGCCACCAGCTGGCTGAGCCGGCCCGTCAGCTGGGGATCCGGCGCACTGGACTGGATCACCGAGAGGTGGGTGGCGGTGCGCTGGTAGAGGGTGACGAGTTCGTCCGCCTCGGCTCCGGTGAGGCGGCGCCGGCGGCGCAGCAGGGCCTCCAGGCGGTCCCACTCGGCGCGGTGGGTGGACACGAACACGTCGAGGTCCATGGGATGGCTGCTCCTCGTCCTCTCGTACTGCGTGTCAGCTTGTCGTACTGCGGCGCGATGTGCCCTCAGCTTGGCAGACTGTCGTATCCCGGGGGTGGGTCAGGGGAAGGACGGCAGACGTGAGTGAGCTAGTGACGGGTGAGGCGGTGGCGCTCGAGCTGCGCCCCGCGAGGCTGCCGAGCCGGACGCTGGCGGTGTTGCTCGATCTGGCGGTGACCATCGCGGTCTACGTCATCGTGATGATCGCCCTGTTGGCGTCCACATCCGGACTGGACGACGCCGCGCGGGTCGCGGTGTCGATCGCGGCCTTCCTGCTCGTGCTGGTGGGGGGCCCGATCGCGGTGGAGACGCTCAGCCACGGCCGTTCGCTGGGGAAGCTGGCCTGTGGGCTGCGGGTGGTGCGGGACGACGGGGGGCCGATCCGGTTCCGGCACGCGTTGGTCCGGGGCGCGGTCGGTGTGGTGGAGATCCTGATGACGTTCGGGGTCGTGGCGTGCGTCGCCTCCCTGGTGTCGGCGCGCGGCCGACGGCTCGGTGACGTGTTCGCGGGCACGCTGGTCGTACGGGAGCGGGTGCCCGCGGGGCGCGCGGCCTTCGTGCCTCCGCCGCCGCCCTGGCTCGCGGGCCGGTTCTCCGAGTTGGATCTTTCGGCGGTTCCTGACGGGCTGTGGCTCGCGATCCGCCAGTACCTGACGCGCATGCAGCAGCTGGATCCTCAGGTGGGCCGGACGCTGGCGGAACGTCTCGCCGCGGACCTCGCGGCGCGTACGGGGGCGCCGGCGCCGCACGGTGTTCCGCCGGCCGCGTATCTGGCGGCCGTGGTGCAGGAGCGACGGGCCCGTGAGACGCGGCGGGCTTTCGGCGGCGGCGAGGGTGGAGCCGTGGGCGTGAGCCCGGAAGCTCAGTGGATCCCGGCCGGTCCGGCCCCGACGCCCCAGCACGCTCCCGCCCCGTCGGCCGAGGTGGGTCCTTGGTCGGTTCCCGGCCCGGACGCAGCGGGCGAGACGGCCGGGCGGCCCGGTCGGTCGCAGACGTACGGCCGGCCCGAGGCGTCGGTGCCGGACGAGCCGTCGGAGCGGCCGTCCACCGGGTTTGCGCCGCCCGCCTAGCCAGGGCGCTTCTGACGGAGACGGTGCCCGCCCGGCTGACGGGAACCGATGACCGCTGCATCGGTCGGCCTTGGAGCGGTCGGACTCGTGCGACCCCGATGCGGACGCGGTCCGTCTCCGTGCCGGCCTTCGGCCGGGACGTCAGGTGAACACCGACGGCGGCGAATCGAGGTGCTCCAGCTCGATGCCGGGTGCCGCGAGCACCACGTCGCCGGAGATGTGGACGGTGTGCCGCTCCCCCGTGTCCAGGGCCGTGACCTGGTACTCGTCCACGATCAGGGGGGCGTTGTCAGTGGCGTGTGCTTCTCTTGCGATCAGGGCCCAGGACTGGTCCACGGTGCGGGGGGCGAGGACCGGATCGGTGAAGGCGACGAGGCGTACGCGCGTCGCGGAGGACGAGGGGGTGAGGCGCAGGAGACGAGCGGTGGCGACGAGGAACGCCGGGGACGTGCCGGTGAAGGCGTGGGCGCGGACAGTGCCTTCGATGGCATGGGTGCCGGTGGGGTCGGTGCGGACCCAGGTGACGCCGTCGAGGGCGGCCCCCCGTACCTGCCAGCCCCCGGCGTGCAGTTCGAGGCGGATGGGACGGCCGAGGTCGTCGAGGGCGAGGTCGACGGAGCCTGCGTGGTCGCCGGAAGGGGTGGTCAGCTGGGAGACGTAGCGCCAGCCGGAGGGGCCGGGCGCACAGTGGAAGTGTTCTTCGGCGAGGAGAGTGTGGTCGTGCGGGTCGTGAAGCGAATATCGGCCGCGGGGCATGAGGGTCCTGGGTCGTGAGGGCTGGTCGGGCCAGTCTGCCTGGTCCGGCCAAAGGGGCAGGCCCCCGGCACGGGGGTGCGGGGGCCTGCCTCGGGACCTGCTGCCGGGGGCGCGGAGTGCACGGACGTGCTCACACCGTGCGCGTCGGGCTCGCGTACGCCCACAGCCTGTGGCGTACGCGCACCCGGGCGCCGTAGGTGATCAGTAGCGGTAGTGGTCCGACTTGAACGGGCCCTCGACGTCGACGCCGATGTACGCCGCCTGCTCGGGGCGCAGCTTGGTGAGCTTCACGCCGAGCGCGTCCAGGTGGAGGCGGGCGACCTTCTCGTCGAGGTGCTTGGGGAGCGTGTACACGCCGGTGGGGTACTCGTCGGGCTTGGTGAACAGCTCGATCTGGGCCAGCGTCTGGTCCGCGAAGGAGTTGGACATCACGAACGACGGGTGACCGGTGGCGTTGCCCAGGTTCAGCAGGCGGCCCTCGGAGAGGATGATGATCTTCTTGCCGTCGGGGAAGGTCCAGGTGTGGACCTGCGGCTTGACCTCGTCCTTGACGATGCCGGGGATCTTGGCGAGACCGGCCATGTCGATCTCGTTGTCGAAGTGACCGATGTTCCCGACGATCGCCTGGTGCTTCATCTTGGCCATGTCGTCGGCCATGATGATGTCCCGGTTGCCGGTCGTGGTGATGAAGATGTCGGCCTTGTCGACGACCTCGTCGAGGGTCGTGACCTGGTAGCCGTCCATGGCCGCCTGCAGCGCGCAGATCGGGTCGATCTCGGTGACGATCACGCGGGCGCCCTGTCCGCGCAGGGACTCCGCGCAGCCCTTGCCCACGTCGCCGTAGCCGCAGACGACCGCGGTCTTGCCGCCGATGAGGACGTCGGTGGCGCGGTTGATGCCGTCGACCAGGGAGTGGCGGCAGCCGTACTTGTTGTCGAACTTCGACTTGGTGACGGCGTCGTTGACGTTGATCGCCGGGAACAGGAGGGTGCCCTCACGCTGCATCTCGTACAGGCGGTGGACGCCGGTCGTGGTCTCCTCGGTCACGCCGCGGATCTCGGACGCCAGCTGGGTCCACTTCTGGGGGTTCTCGCCCAGGGTGCGGTGGAGCAGTTGGAGGATGACGCGGTGCTCGTCGGACTCGGCGGTGTCCACCGAGGGGACCTTGCCGTCCTTCTCGTACTCGACGCCCTTGTGGACGAGGAGGGTGGCGTCACCGCCGTCGTCCAGGATCATGTTCGGGCCGCCGGTGGGGCTGTCCGGCCAGGTCAGCGCCTGCTCCGTGCACCACCAGTACTCCTCCAGGGTCTCGCCCTTCCAGGCGAAGACGGGGACGCCCTGGGGGTTGTCCGGCGTGCCGTCCGGGCCGACGGCGATGGCGGCCGCCGCGTGGTCCTGGGTGGAGAAGATGTTGCAGGACGCCCAGCGGACCTGCGCGCCCAGGGCCACCAGGGTCTCGATGAGCACGGCGGTCTGGACGGTCATGTGCAGGGAGCCGGTGACACGGGCGCCGGCCAGGGGCTGAGCCTCGGCGTACTCCTCGCGGAGCGCCATCAGACCGGGCATCTCGTGCTCGGCGAGGGTGATCTCCTTGCGGCCGAACTCGGCCAGGGAGAGGTCGGCGACCTTGAAGTCCTGTCGGTTCTCGACAGTCGTCATTACGGGCTGCTCCTCGGGATCGGGTCGAGGTGGGTAGGGCTGGTCTGCGCGGCGGCGGGCACAGGCGTGCCCGAAAGGGGACACAGGCATGCCACCGTGCGCGCAGCGCAGTCCGTCGGAGGCCCTCTCTCCCTCGGTCGGCCCGCACGGGGCCGCCCGACCGCCATCAGCAGCGACGTCTGGCTCCCTCCCAAGCTACACCGGAGGACCCGGCCGTCCCCAGTCCGCCCGCGGACAGATCACGCCGATCACGGGAGACGGCCGGAATTGCACCAGGGCGCCCATGGGCGGGCTGTCGACGCCGCCCTCCGGGGCGGGATTCAGTGACCGGTCGTCCGCGGCGGGCCTCCCGGCGTCGCCTCGGGGTCCGGACCCTTCGCCGCCTCGGCCTCGCTGTAGATGTCCGGTTCCAGGTAGATGACGCGGGCGATCGGGACGGCGGCGCGGATGCGGGCCTCGGCGGCGTTGATCGCGGAGGCGACCTGTGCGGCCGTGTCGTCGTGCCGGACGGCGATCTTGGCGGCGACCAGCAGTTCCTCGGGGCCGAGGTGAAGCGTGCGCATGTGGATGATGCCGGGGACGCTCTCGCCGTCGACGATGGCCGCCTCGATCTTCTTGACCTCCTCGGCGCCCGCGGCCTCACCGAGGAGCAGGGACTTGGTCTCGGCGGCGAGGACGAGCGCGATCAGGACGAGGAGCACACCGATGCAGACGGTGCCGATGCCGTCCCAGACACCGTCTGAGGTGAGGACCGCGAGGCCGACGCCGCCGAGAGCCAGGACCAGACCGATGAGCGCGCCGAAGTCCTCCAGGAGGACGACCGGCAGCTCGGGGGCCTTGGCACGGCGGACGAACTGCGCCCAGGACAGCTTGCCGCGCAGTTGGTTGGACTCCTTGATGGCGGTGCGGAAGGAGAAGCCCTCGGCGACGACCGCGAAGACGAGCACGCCCACCGGCCAGTACCAGTGCTCCAGTTCGTGCGGGTGCCGGATCTTCTCGTAGCCCTCGTAGATGGCGAACATGCCGCCGACCGAGAAGAGGACGATCGAGACGAGGAAGGCGTAGATGAAGCGCTCGCGGCCGTAGCCGAACGGGTGCTGCGGGGTCGCCTGGCGCTGGGACCGCTTGCCGCCGATCAGCAGCAGGAACTGGTTGCCGGAGTCGGCGAGCGAGTGGACGCCCTCGGCGAGCATCGACGACGAGCCGCTGAAGGCGAACGCCACGAACTTCGCCGCCGCGATCGCGAGGTTGGCGCCGAGTGCCGCCACGATCGCCCTGGTGCCGCCTGACGCGCTCATGTGTTCGCGTTGTCCTTTCGTACGCCGTTCCCGGACCCGGTCGTATGCCTTCCGGCGACGGCCGGGCCTTTGCCCGTCCTTTGCCGGTGGGCCATTGTTGCAGCCCGGTCGGACGACGGCGCGGCGGGCCTGGCAGCGGTCCGCCGCGCTCCGGAGGGGCGGGGTCAGGCGGCGACCGTGGCCCGGAAGACCGTGCCGGGGCCGGACACTTCGGCCTTGTCGTCGGCCGGTACGAAGACCGACTCACCGGGGCCGAGCACATGCTCCCCCGCGCGTACGGAACCCGCAGTGCACAGCAGGATCTGCGGGGTCGCGCGCGTGAGGTCCTGCGGGGCGGCGCCCTCCGGGAGGACGTACCGGGACAGGCGGAACTCGTCGATGGGGGTCTCGTAGACCTCCTCGCCGTCGGGCGCGGCCTCCGGGCGCAGGACGCCGGGGTCGCTCGCCTCGAAGCGGACGATGCGCAGCAGTTCGGGCACGTCGACGTGCTTGGGGGTCAGGCCGCAGCGCAGGACGTTGTCGGAGTTGGCCATGATCTCGACGCCGAGGCCGTTCAGATAGGCGTGCGGGACGCCGGCGCCCAGGAAGAGGGCCTCGCCGGGCTGCAGTTGGACGTGGTTGAGCAGCATGGCCGCGATCACGCCCGGGTCGCCGGGGTAGTGGTGGGCGATGTCGGCGTACGGCGCGTAGGAGCCGCCGAGGCGGTCGCAGGCGGCCGCGGCCTCGGTGACCGTGCGGGCCATGCCCTCGGGGTCGGCGGTCAGGACGGCGGTGAGGACCTCGCGCAGGGCGGCCTCTTCGGGGCGGGCGTGCAGCAGGTCGACGTACGGCTTGAGGGAGTCGACGTCGAGACCCGCGAGCAGTTCGGCCGCGGCGTCGGGCGCACGGAAGCCGCACAGGCCGTCGAACTCGGTGAGGGCGCAGATCAGTTCGGGCTTGTGGTTGGCGTCCTTGTAGTTGCGGTGTGGCGCGTCGATCGGGATGCCGCGCTGCTCCTCGTCCTCGTAGCCCTCCTTGGCCTGCTCCAGGTCGGGGTGCACCTGGAGGGAGAGCGGGGCGCCGGCGGCGAGGATCTTCAGCAGGAAGGGCAGCCGGGGCCCGAACCGGGCGACCGTGGCGTCGCCCAGCTCTTGTTCCGGTGCCTCGTCGATCACCTCGTTGAGGGGGCCGCGCGCGGTGCGCGACGGTGCGCCCGGGTGGGCGCCCATCCACATCTCCGCCTGCGGCTCACCGGTCGGTTCCACGCCGAGGAGCTCGGGAATGGCGGTGGTCGAACCCCAGGCATAGGGGCGGATGGTGTTGTCGAGGCGATCCATGGGTGTCTTTTCTCCGTACTTACGCTGCTCGGCGGGCCGCCGAGCAGTAGGCCTGAGCCAAGATCAGGCCCCCGAAGCGAGCGCCACGTAAACAGCGGCGAAATCCGTGATGGCGATCAGTTCCGCGAGGGTCTCCAGTTCGCCGCCGTCCTCCGGTTCGAGTTCGCTGATCGCCGTGTCGTGGCTGAGGGCCAGGTCGCGTGCGGCGGGGGCCGCGCTCAGGCCGCCGATCGGGCGGTCGCGCAGGAGGACCACGCGCGCGTGGAGGGCCTGTGCCTCCTCGACGCGGTCACGGAAGAAGTCGTCGGGGTCGGCTCCGGCGGCGAGTGCGCCGGACAGCAGGACGCTGTGCGAGGCGAGCGCCTCGGGCAACTGCGCGGTGAGCGCTGGGCGTCCGGCCAGCTCGGCGAGCGCGGCGGCGAAACGGCGCCCGGCCGGCGCGGCGGAGACGCCCTCCGTCCAGATCACCGGGAGCGACTCGGCGAGCTCGGCGGCGAGGTTCTTGGCGGGGTTGCTGTAGGTCGCGATCGCCGGCCCGCAGCGCTCGGCGACCTGGTCGAGGCGGTCGGCGACCCTCTCCAGGGCGTCGGGCGGCGCGGAGAGCAGCCCGGTGCGGTCCAGGAGGGCGAGCAGCGGGGTGAGCAGGGCCCACAGGACACCGGGCGCGGCCGCGGTGAGGGGCTCCTCCTGGTCGTACGGGGCGGTGGCCATCGGCACGAACAGGCCGTGCGCGCCGGCCACCGCGTCCGTGACCGGGGAGCGATCGGGGGCCACGGCGACGACGGTGCAGCCGCGGCGGTAGGCCTGGTCCACCAGGAGCGACAGGCCCGGTTCGGTTCCGTCCGGTGTCGCGATCAGCAGCAGGTCGACCGGGCCCGCCCAGCCGGGCAGCTCCCAGCGCAGGGCGCCGGCGGCCGGGGCGACACCGGTCGGGTGGATGCGGGTGACCGGGCAGGCGGCGCCCGCGAGGGTGTCGAGCAGTTCGGCGACGCCCACGGAGGCGGTGCCGGGGCCCGCGATGAGGACGGCGCGCGGGCGGCCGTCGGGCTTCAGGTCGTTGATCCCCGCCTCGGCCGCGTGTCGCACGGCGGTGCGGACCCGGGCGCCTGCCTCGGCGGCGCCCCGCAGCAGTGCGCGACGGTCTGCGCGCGCCAGCCCCTCGGGGTCGTCGAGCAGCGATTCGTCCAGCATGGGCGGCAGCCTCCGATCGCCGGGTCCGTTACGCGGGGCGGCGGGCCTCGTCGACGAGCAGGACCGGGATGCCGTCCCGGACCGGGTAGGCGAGGCCGCAGTCCTGGCCCGTGCAGACCAGCTCGCTCTCCTCCTCCTTGAGCGGGGCGTGGCACGCCGGGCAGGCGAGGATCTCGAGGAGGCCGGCTTCGAGCGGCATGGCGGGTCCCTTCGGAGCGGGTGCGCTTGGCCTGGTCAGAGTACCGCTGCGGTGGGCGGCACGCGGGGGTTGGGCAGGGTCCGGCTCCCCCTCCTCGCCCCGCCCGCGAGCCTCACGGGCTCGCGGGGAGGAGGAGCCGTGCCCGCGCGGTCAGCCGCGGATGATCTCCAGGGCCTCGTCACGGATCTTCGCCATGGTCGCCTCCTCCTTCGCCTCCGCGTTCAGGCGGAGCAGCGGCTCCGTGTTGGAGGGGCGGACGTTGAACCACCAGTCGGCGGACGAGACGGTCAGACCGTCCAGCTCGTCCAGTTCGACACCCTCGCGGCCCTCGTACACCGCCTTGATCGCGGCGAGGCGGCCCTTCTGGTCGTCGACCGTGGAGTTGATCTCGCCGGAGCCCACATAGCGGTCGTACTCGGCGACCAGCTGCGACAGCGGGCCCTCCTGGCCGCCCAGGGCGGCCAGGACGTGGAGCGCGGCCAGCATGCCCGTGTCGGCGTTCCAGAAGTCCTTGAAGTAGTAGTGCGCGGAGTGCTCACCGCCGAAGATCGCGCCGGTACGCGCCATCTCGGCCTTGATGAAGGAGTGGCCCACGCGCGTGCGCGCCGGGGTGCCGCCGTGCTCCCGTACGACCTCGGGCACCGACCACGACGTGATCAGGTTGTGGATGATCGTGCCCTTGCCGCCGTGCTTGGCGAGCTCACGCGCGGCGACCAGCGCCGTGATCGCGGACGGCGAGACCGGGTCGCCGTGCTCGTCGACGACGAAGCAGCGGTCGGCGTCGCCGTCGAAGGCGATGCCGATGTCGGCGCGCTCCTCGCGCACCCGCCTCTGCAGGTCGACGATGTTCTTCGGGTCGAGCGGGTTGGCCTCGTGGTTCGGGAACGTGCCGTCCAGCTCGAAGTAC
This sequence comes from Streptomyces sp. TP-A0356, assembly GCF_001417775.1. Lineage (GTDB taxonomy): Bacteria > Actinomycetota > Actinomycetes > Streptomycetales > Streptomycetaceae > Streptomyces. The sequence continues at coordinate 9,774 of NZ_BBZJ01000014.1, forward strand.
ATGGGGACGAGGTCGATCGGCAGCCCGGCGAACACGGTCGGCACCGTGTGCCCGCCCATGCCGTTGCCCGCGTCGACGACGACCTTCAGGGGGCGGATGGAGGTCAGGTCGACGAGGGAGCGCAGGTGCGCGGCGTAGTCGTCCAGCGTGTCCCGCCGTGTGATCGTTCCCGGCGTCGCAACCGGCTCCGGCGCGCCCGAGTCCAGCCACTGCTCGGCCAGCACGCGGATCTCGACGAGACCCGTGTCCTGGCCGACCGGGGCGGCGCCCTTCCGGCACATCTTGATGCCGTTGTACTGCGCCGGGTTGTGCGAGGCGGTGAACATCGCGCCCGGCAGGTCGAACGCGCCCGAGGCGTAGTACAGCTGGTCCGTCGAACACAGGCCGATCTCGGTGACGTCGACGCCGCGTTCGGCGGCGCCGCGTGCGAAGGCACGCGACAGGCCAGGGGACGAGGGCCGCATGTCATGGCCGATCACGATCGCGTCCGCGCCGGTCACCTGTGCGAAGGCCGCACCGAAGAGTTCGGCGAGCGGCTCGTCCCACTGGTCCGGGACCACCCCGCGTACGTCGTACGCCTTCACGATCTGCGACAGATCAGCAGCCACGGCCAACCCTCCTGAGGTCTCAACGAATGACCCCAAACTACCTGCTGGGACTCAGGCCCGGAGGCCGCTCCCGGGGGTCGGCCGGACAGTTCCCACGGAGTTCATACCGGGCTCAGGTGTCCGGCGAGCGCAGCACCCGCAGATGACCGCGGCGGGCGACCTCCATCGGGTCCGCCGTACGAGCGCTGCCGCCGCCCGCCTCCGCCGCCCGCTGCTGGGGGCGGGCCGCCTCGCGCACCGCGTTGGCGAGTGCTTCGAGGTCGTCGCCGCTGGGGCGGGCGGGGGCCGAGCCGTCCAGGAGCCGCACGACCTCCCAGCCGCGCGGCGCGGTCAGGCGCTCGGAGTGCTCGGCGCACAGGTCGTAGCAGTGGGGTTCGGCGTAGGTGGCGAGCGGGCCGAGGACCGCGGTCGAATCCGCGTAGACGTACGTCAGCGTCGCGACGGCGGGTCGGCCGCAAGCGGTGCGCGAACAGCGACGTACAGGGCTCACGACGTTGGACGGTACCGCACTCTTGAGCGGGCCGCGACGACTCTCCCCCAGGTCACTCCACCGTGTCGTGCTGTGAAACGCCCCACAGGCCCCTCCGGGCGCGCCTCACTGACCTGCGGGGACACCCTCTGCGGAAATACCGGGACGCGCTGGAAGCGGTCACCACTCGGTACAAACCTCGTCAAATTTCTCGAGCACGGCGGTCTCGGAGAGATAAGGAATCGAGCCCAAGCTTGGCTGGAATGGTCATCCGGCGACATGCCCTACCGCCTCGGCATACATCCGACCGCTCCTGCGGCGGCGAGCCGGCTGGACATGGCGCGGCGCGGCGGGCGTACGCCCGCGTGGACCGGGGCGCGGGACCCCACCGAGGACTAGGCTTCGTCAGTGATGGACACCCCCGTACCGCCCCGCGCCGCCGCACCCGGGCCCCGCCGCCGTGACCGCCACGGCAGAGGCATGCGCGGCCCCGTCGCACCGCCCCAGGTGCCGCTCGCCGCCAGCCGCGCCGAGGTGTTCGCGGATCTGGTGCAGGACTCCGTGGAGCGTCTGGAGCGGCGCTGGCCGCAGCTCGCCGACATCGATTTCCTGGTGCTCGAGGTGCCGCGTCTCGACGGCCCCGGCGCGACCTGGAGCGACGAGGCGGTACCGCTGGGAGGCACGATCCCGGCCCAGGACGGCCGCCGGGCGCGCGTGGTCGTCTACCGCCGCCCGGTCGAGATCCGCACGAAGGGCCGCGACGAGCGGGCCGCCCTGGTCCATGAGGTGGTCGTGGAGCAGGTGGCGGAACTGCTGGGGCTGACCCCGGAGACGGTGGATCCGCGCTACGGCGAGGACTGACCCCCGAGAGCCCCGGGGGCCATTACTTCTTCAGCAGCACCGAGAGGTCCTGGTTCGCTTCCGGCACCGCCACCGTGCCCCGGTCGTCCGGCAGGGTCTGCACCGTGAACGCCGGTACGCCCTCGGTGGTCGTCTCAAGGGTCCGGGCGGCGTAGACCGGTCCTCCGGAGACGGGCTCCACGGTGAGCGCGTAGGTGCCCTTGAGGCCGCTCGGCACGGGTGCGTCCACGTCCTGTGTCGTACCGCCCTTGAGCGTGTACTCCTTGGTCACCGCCGTGCCGCCCTCGCTGCCTGCGGACGCGGTGACCTTCACCGTGGCCGAGCCGCCGGGGGCGCTCAGCGCCAGCGTGGTGCCCTTGGCGGTGTTGCCGGCGACCGACGCGCGCGTGCCGACCGGCGCGGTGGCCGGAATGAAGGCCGTCTCCTGCTTGTCGCCCTTGCCGCGGACCACCCGCAGGGCGGCGACCACGGGGACCGGGGTGCCGCTGGGCGTCAGCACCAGGGAGCCCGCCTCGCCGCGCGTGACGTCACCGAGGTCGACGGCGGTGGTCATGCCGGACTTCACGTGCAGCGTCTCGTTCCCGGCCGGGGTGATCAGGCCGGAGGGCGAGGAGAGGCGCACCTTCAGGTCGGCGTCGGCGTCACCCGGGACGAAGGCGACCAGGCGGACGTCCGTGGCGTCCTTGGGGATGCCGGGCATCACCAGGGAGCCCGCGGGGTCCGTGGAGGCGGCCAGCCAGTCGCCGCCCAGCTTGTCGTCGAGGGCCTGCACGGCTGCGGCGACCCGTCCGCTGCGGGCGCTGACGTGGACCGTGAGGTCGGCCTCCCGCGCGCTGGTGAGCGTGGACAGCAGGATGGGCTCGCTGGAGTGCGGCTGGACGGTGATGCCCTCGCCGACCGTCGACTTGAGGTTGCCGTCCTTGCCGTACATCTCGATGTCGACGGTCGCTGCGGAGTCGTCCGGGTTGGTCAGGTGCACGTAGTCGGTGCGGGAGCCGGCGGTGCCGGCACCCGGGAACCAGAACTGGGTGTCCGGGGCGGTGCAGTTGGTGCCGAGCAGACCACGGCCGCTGCCCGCGGCGATCTGGGTCGTCTCCTGGACCGTCCAGCCTGGGGCGAACCGGCCCGTGGCGGTGCCGATCAGGGCGGGCAGGTCGGCGCCGGATCCGGCCCCGGTGACCGGCGTGCCGGGCTCCTTGGGCGTCACCGTCGGCGCGTTGGACTGCTTCTTGTCCTTGGTGCCCTTGCCGCTCTTGCCGGAACCGGAACCGGTCGCGGAGCCGGAGCCCGTCTGCGAGCCGTCCGCCGACTGCGCGGACGCGGCGGTCAGTTCGGCCTTGCCGCTGCCGCTCGCGCCCTGCGCGACGGGCGTGAAGGACGTGTACGAGGTCTCGGCGATGTCGGAGGTGCTGGGCTCGGGGCACAGCAGCCGGGTCTGCTCCACGGGCAGCCGGGCCGCCGTCTTCGCGGTGCCGCCGCCGGAGGCGGCCGGGGCGGTGAGCGCCGCGAATCCGGTGACGGCGGCGAGCGCGGTCGCGCCGGCGATCAGGGACAGGGTCGTGCGGTTCACTGCTGGCTCCCGTCGGGGCGCTCACTGTCGGTGCCGTGTGCCGGGTCGTACGGCGTGGCGTAGCCCTGGGTGTACGTCGGGTCGTAGTGCGCCGTGTTCCCGTAGCCGTACGGGTCGTACTGGGCGCCCTGGTAGGGGTCGGCCTGGTAGGGATGCTGCTCGTACGTGCCCGGCGCGTACTGCTGGGCGCCCGGGTACTGCTCGCCGCCGTACGTGCCGTACTCCGTGCTCGCGTAGGCCGCCGTGTCCCACTCGTCGTACGACTGCTGCTGCGGGATCGCGGCGGGGGCGGGGACTTCCTCCGCCGGAAGTGGGGTCTCGGCTTCCTGCCCGGCCTCCTCCGCCTCGGCCTGGGCGCGCAGACGGCGGGCGCGGCGGCCGTCGCCGGTGATGTCCTGCGCGGGCACCGACCGCTGCTCGGGGAGGTCGTCGTCGACGTCCCGGCGGCGGCCGGGCAGGGCGAGCACCACGAGTACCACGGCGAGCGATCCCTGCGCCCACAGCCAGGCGGTGTGGCCCAGCGGTGGGTCGTACGTGACGTCCAACCTGCCGCCGGATGCGGGCAGTTCGAAGCCCTGGGCCCAGCCGTCGACCGTGGTCCGGGTGAGCGGTCGGCCGTCCAGGGTGGCGGTCCAGCCCGCCGCGGCCGTGTCGGCGATCCGCAGCACACGGCCCGCGCCCCCCGAGGGGATGGTGGTGTGGATGTCGACGGGTCCCGCCGCGACGGGCTGCGGTGCGGCCGAGCCGGTGACGATCGCGGCGCGGGAGACCTGCCGGTCCAACCGCCACAGGGCGCTGCCGTCCTGCTGGCTGAGCCGGGTCAGGCCGGGTGTGGCGTCCAGGACGCGGCCGATGTCGCGGGGCGCGCCCTTGCGGACGAGGACGTAGCGTACGGCGAAGCCGCCGAGTTCGTCGGCCTGGTCGGCGCCGGAGCCCGCCACGAGATTGGCGACGACCTTGTCCAGCGTCCTGTTGCCGCCGTCCGCGGCGAGTTCGCCGTCGCCGAGGCGGGCTCCGGAGCCGCGGACCAGGGTGTAGCCCACGCGCGCGGTGGAGTTGCCGTCCAGGACGAGGGTGCGGGCCTGGTCGCTGGTGCCGCCTTCCTCGGCGACGAACGCGGGCACCTGTACCGGGTCGCGGCGCTCCACGGGCCCGTCGGCACCGCGGACCATCCATCCGGCCGCGATGAGCAGCGGTCCGGCCGCGGCGGCGAACGCGATGAGTGCGGCGACCGGCTGGCGCCAGCCGAAGCTCTGCTCGGCCACGCGCGTGTGCGCGCCGTCCGCGCCGATCGCGGCGGCGGCCAGCAGCGCGAGGCCGTAGACGAGGGTCGCGGGTCCGGCCCAGGTGGAGCCGTTGGACAAGGCCGCGAGGACGAGCGCCACCAGGGCGACCGCCCACGCCGTCCAGATGCCCCCCTGGCGCTCGCTGCGCAGCAGGGCGGCCAGCGCGGCGAGGACGACACCGAGGAGCATCAGCCCGCTGACGGTGCCGGGGCCGCCCGGGCTCGCCCCGAGCAGGTCGGAGGCCGAGGCCGCGCTCTTGCCGTAGGCGAGACCCGCCTCCTTGAAGAAGCCGAAGGGCAGTAGTGACAGGGACCAGGGGGCGAGCACCAGCAGCGGCGTGCCGACCTGGACGAGGAAGCGCAGTCCGTAGGCGACGATGTCCGTCCTGCGCACCGCGAGCAACGCCAGGCCGAGGACGACGGCGATGGGCCACACGATCGGTGTGAACGCGGTGGTGATCGTCAGCAGGAGGGCGTACGCCCAGCTCGCGCGCCAGCTGCCGCGGGCGCCGGACGCGTGGGCGAGTCCGCCGGCCGCTATGGCCGCGCGCGCGATGAGCGGCAGCAGGACCGCGAGGACCGCCGTGCCGATGTGGCCGCCGGCGAGGGCGCCGGTGGCGGCGGGCAGGAACGCGTACGCGACGGACGCCCATGCGCGCAGCAGCCGCGACTCGACCAGCGGACGCGAGGCGAAGTACGCGGTGAACCCGGCCAGCGGCACCGAGCAGACGAGCAGCACCGTGACCGCGAGCCCGGTCGAGCCGAACAGGATGCTCGCGAGGAGGGCGACGAGCGCGATGTAGGGCGGCGCGGGCTGCGTGCCGCCCGCGCCCACCGGATGCCAGGCGTCTAGATACCGCGACCACAACTCGGAGGAGTCGGCGGGCGCGGGCAGCAGCGCGCCGCCCGCGAGCGCGCCACCGCCGAGCAGGGCGCGGCAGGCGATGAGCGAGAAGAGCAGGAGGACGACGAAGAGCACCGGTCCGGGCTTGCGGGCGATGCGCTTGAGCCGGGCGAACTGTTCGACCTCCAGGAAGTCGGCGTCGTCGCCGCCGGGTCCGGACTCCACGGCGCCGCCGTGCCGACCCGCCGAGGAGACCTCGGGGTCGGAGCGGCCCACCAGGTTGCTCGCGACCTGTTCGACGGTGGCCCGGATGGTCGCTCCGGGCGGCGGGAACAGCGGGCGCAGCTCGTCCTTGTCGACCTGCGGACGGCCGCGCCTGCGTCGGCCGGCGATGATCCGCTCGGGCCGCAGCAGTGTGCCCAGCAGACCGCGTATCTCGTCGACGGCCTGTCCGGGGACCTTGCCGACGAGATACGCCACCGTGCGCAGCAGGGTGCCGAACACCAGGCGGACCAGGACCCAGGGCAGCTGTGCGGTGGTGGCGTTGACGAGGAGGGTGTAGACGGCGCCCGCCTTGTCGACCTTGTGCGGGGAGGCCGCGGTGCGGCCCACGCAGTCGACGCTGCGGCGCTCGCGGGAGGCCGCCTCGGCGTGTCGTACGACCGCTTCGGGGGCGACGAGGACGCGGTGTCCCGCGGCCTGGGCACGCCAGCACAGATCGACGTCGTCACGCATCAGGGGCAGGTGCCGGTCGAACCCGCCCAGCTGCTCGAAGACATCGCGGCGGATCAGCATGCCTGCCGTGGACACGGACAGCACCGGGCGGACGTGGTCGTGCTGGCCCTGGTCCTGTTCGCGGCGGTCCAGGCCGGTCCAGCGGCGGCCGGAGTTGGCGATGGTCACGCCGACCTCCAGAAGCTGCCTGCGGTCGTACCAGCCGCGGAGCTTGGGGCCGACGACCGCGATCTCGCGGCCCAGTTCGTGTTCGTTCTCCACGACGCGCAGCAGCTGGGCGAGGGCGTCCGGTTCGGGGGCGCAGTCGTCGTGCAGGAGCCACAGCCACTGCACCGGCTCGCCGTACGGCAGCTCCGGCAGGTCGTACGCGTCGTCGCGCCAGGTGCGGGTGACGGGGTCCCAGCCGCTCGGGCGCTTGAGATAGGGCAGGTCGTCCGGGGTCAGCACGGCCGCGCCGCGGTCGGCCTCCTCCACGGCCTGGCCGAAACCGGTGCGCCGCGCGAGGTGCAGGACACGGTCGGCACCGAGGGCCTCGCTGAGCAGCTGCGCGGATTCGTCCGCGCTGCCGGTGTCGGCCGCCACGGCGTTCTGCACGGGACGCTCCTGGCCGAGCAGCCCGGCGAGCGCGTCGGGCAGCCAGCGGGCGCCGTCGTGGGCCACGAGCACCGCGGTGACCACGTGACGCGGAAACTCGGGCGGGCGGGCCGGGTCGAACGGCGCGGGGCGGGTCGGGTCGAACGGCGTCGCGCCGGCGCCGTGTTGGACCGCTGAATGACTGTGCACGGACATCGAGGTACGGGCCCCGGTTCGATGGACTGCGGTGGACGCCTGTGCCCCGAGGGGGCAGCGGAGCGTCTCGGACGGAGGCCCACACTAACGGGTGGACAAGATCACGGCCCGCCGCCTGTGGACAACCCACCCGCGCCGGGCCGTTCGTTACGTAGGGATGTGCGCCTTTTCGTCGTTCGCCGGACAGGCCGGCCGCCACGCACGCGTGCGACTGCTTTGCAACGTCCTGGAAGACTCTTTCGCCCTGGGGGACACTCTTCGAACAGCGGGCTCTCAGACGGCGGCCTTCTTGAGGCGGCGGCGCTCACGCTCGGACAGACCGCCCCAGATGCCGAACCGCTCGTCGTTGGCGAGCGCGTATTCGAGGCACTCCGAGCGGACCTCACAGGCGAGGCAGACCTTCTTGGCCTCGCGGGTGGAGCCGCCCTTCTCGGGAAAGAAGGACTCGGGGTCGGTCTGGGCGCACAGCGCGCGCTCCTGCCAGCCGAGTTCCTCGTCCGCGTCGTCGACCAGCAGTTGCTGCACCAGCTCGGTCATGTGCGCCCCTCGTCAGTCTTTCGCGTCCCCGTGATGTAGCCGTTACCGATTTCGGCTGAACGACACGAGTGAAATTACAAGTGTGCCGATCCGGGCCAGTCAAGCCGAGATCTGCTATTGAGCCCCTTATTCACTCTGCGGAACCAAGGCTATGCGGAAAGTGTTCAAATCGGCATAAACCCTGACACTCAGATGGGGTCCCAACAGGCGCCCGACCCTTCACAGGGGAGGACGCCCAGACGTTCGGTCTCGTTCCGACGCGACCGGCGAAGCGAACCGGATCACAGTCGGATCACGAGATCGCAACGGCGTTCGCGGGCCCGGTGGTGCGCTCCATGTGTCCCCGACTCCCGGTGAACAAACCTTTCATCTGTCAGATCAACCGGATGAGGTGAAACACCGCTCACATCCCGGATCTCAAGTTGACAGCGAAGGTATGAACCGATGTGCTAGTGGGCATGCTCGCGAACTTGGCACTCACCCCGACCCGCCCCGCCGGGTCCCACGGTGCTGCCCGCGCTCGCTGTAGCTGTTGCTGTTCCGGCTGTTGAGCCTGCCCCAGCGCTCCGGCCGCTTCTGAGTCCACGCGACTCGGCTGTTGCTCCTGTGCCCGTACCCGGGCGACCGCCACGCCCGTGACCCGGGCGGACGACACGCGACACCCAGCCACCCCCCACTCTCCCGCCGAGGAACCACCGCACCCATGAACAGCGACAGCGACCTCCAGATCGCCGGCGACATCCTCGAAGTACCGCACCTGCTCCAGCCGCCGCGCGAGCACCCGGCCACCGTGGCCGAGTTCGCCGGGCTCGCCCGTTCCATCGCCGCCGACCGCGCCCGGTGGGCGCGTCTCGTGCGGTACGACGCGACCTCCCGCTGGTACCACCGGCTGCTCACCGGCCCCGGCTACGAGGTGTGGCTGCTGTCCTGGGTGCCCGGGCAGGGCAGCGGGCTGCACGACCACGGGCGCTCGTCCGGCGTACTGACCGTCTTGCAGGGCGCACTGACCGAGCGCACGGAGCGCGCCACCCGCGCGCTGGGAGCGGGAACGCAACGGGTGTTCGCGCCGGGATATGTGCACGAAGTGGTGAACGACGCCCTGGAGCCGGCAGTGAGCCTGCACGTCTACTTCCCGGGGCTGACCGCGATGCCCATGCACGCCAGGGCGTGCGCAGCGGAGCACGGAACGGTGGACACCGTCACCGCCTGACGTCCCGGGCACATGGGTGACCCGCATCGGCGAGGTCCCGGCCCGCACGCGCCGCCCACGCGGGGCGGCGGGCCGCCCCGACCCGCACTCGCGTTGTCGTACCCGCCTGCAAGACTGGCCCTCATGCGCATTGTGGTTCTGGCAGGCGGCATCGGCGGTGCCCGGTTTCTGAGTGGACTGAAGCGGGCCGTGCCCGACGCTGACATCACGGTCATCGGCAACACCGGGGACGACATCCACCTCTTCGGGCTGAAGGTCTGTCCGGACCTCGACACGGTGATGTACACGCTCGGCGGCGGCATCAACGAGGAACAGGGCTGGGGCCGGGCCGACGAGACCTTCCATCTCAAGGAGGAGCTCACGGCGTACGGCGTCGGGCCGGACTGGTTCGGGCTCGGCGACCGCGACTTCGCCACGCACATCGTGCGGACGCAGATGCTGGGCGCGGGCTATCCGCTCAGTGCGGTCACCGAGGCGCTGTGCGACCGCTGGAAGCCGGGGGTCAGGCTCATCCCCATGTCGGACGACCGGATCGAGACGCATGTCGCCGTGGAGCTGGAGGGCGAGCGCAAGGCGATCCACTTCCAGGAGTACTGGGTGCGGCTGCGGGCATCGGTCCCGGCGGAGGCGGTCGTGCCCGTCGGAGCCGAGCAGGCGAAGCCGGCGCCGGGCGTCCTGGAGGCCATCGCCGAGGCGGACGTCGTGCTCTTCCCGCCGTCCAACCCGGTGGTGTCCGTGGGCACGATCCTCGCCGTGCCGGGCATCCGCGAGGCCATCGCGGACGCCGGGGTGCCGGTGGTGGGCCTCTCCCCCATCGTGGGTGACGCGCCCGTACGCGGGATGGCCGACAAGGTGCTCGCGGCGGTGGGTGTGGAGTCCACGGCCGCGGCGGTCGCCGAGCACTACGGCTCGGGGCTGCTGGACGGCTGGCTCGTCGACACCGCAGACACGGCGGCCGTGGAGCGCGTCGAGGCCGCGGGCATCCGCTGCCGCGCGGTGCCGCTGATGATGACGGATCCGGAGGCGACGGCTCAGATGGCCCGCGAGGCGCTGGCGCTGGCGGAGGAGGTGCGGGCGTCGTGAGCGGACTTCGCCCGGAGGAAGGCCCGGCGGCCGACGCCGGGCGCGGCACGTCCCACGAGCGGGCGCCGGAGCCGGATGGGGCGGCAGGAAGGCCCGGTGACCGGCTCCCGGCCGACCACCGCCTCCCGACCGGCGACCGGCTCCCGACCGACCACCGCATCCCGACCGGTGACCGGCTCCCGACCGACCACCGCATCCCGACCGGTGACCGGCTCCCGACCGACCACCGCCTTCCGGCCGGTGACCGACTCCCGGCCGACCACGGACACCCGGCCGGTGACCGACCCCCGACCGACCACCGCATCCCGACCGACCACCGACCCCCGACCGGTGACCGACTCTCGACCGACCACCGCGTCCCGACTGGTGACCGCCACCCAACCGACCACCAACCCCCGAACGGTGACCGACTCCCGACCGACCAGCGGCTGTCCACCGACCGCCGGCTCCCTGCCGACCGTGCGATGGCCGGGTACGAGCGCGCGGATGCTCCCCTTACGCCTGCCGGCTACCGGGTCTGGGCCCTGCCCGGCCTTCCCGAGGTGCGCGAGGGCGACGATCTCGCCAAGCTGATCGCCGCCTGCGAGCCCGGGCTCATCGACGGGGACGTGCTGCTCGTCACCTCGAAGATCGTGTCCAAGGCCGAGGGGCGGCTGGTCCCGGCGGACGACCGGGAGACCGCCATCGACGCCGAGACCGTGCGGGTCGTCGCCCGGCGCGGACCGCTCAGGATCGTCGAGAACCGGCACGGGCTCGTCATGGCCGCCGCCGGGGTCGACGCCTCCAACACCCCCGCGGGGACCGTGCTGTTGCTGCCCGAGGACCCCGACGCCTCCGCGCGGGCCGTCCGGCACGGGCTGCGGGACGCGCTCGGCGTCGACGTCGGTGTGATCATCACGGACACGTTCGGGCGGCCGTGGCGCACCGGTCTCACCGACGTCGCGATCGGAGCCGCGGGCGTGCGCGTCCTCGACGACCTGCGCGGCGGCACGGACGCGCACGGCAACCCGCTCAGCGCGACGGTCGTCGCCACCGCCGACGAACTGGCCGCGGCGGGCGACCTGGTCAAGGGCAAGGCCGCCGGGCTGCCCGTCGCCGTCGTACGCGGGCTGCCGCACGTGGTGGCCGGGGACGACGGCGAGGGGGCGCGGGCCATGGTCCGCGGCGCCCGCGACGACATGTTCCGGCTCGGCACCTCCGAGGCGGTACGGGAGGCGGTGACCCAGCGCCGTACGGTACGGGTGTTCACCGACGAACCGGTCGACCCCGGCGCCGTACGCCGCGCGGTGGCCGCCGCGGTGACCGCGCCCGCGCCGCACCACACGACGCCGTGGCGGTTCGTGCTCCTGGAGTCCGAGGAGTCGAGGACCCGGCTGCTGGACGCGATGCGCGACGCCTGGGTCGCCGATCTGCGGCGGGACGGCAAGACCGAGGAGTCGATCGCGAAACGGGTCCGGCGCGGGGACGTGCTGCGCAACGCGCCCTGCCTCGTCGTGCCCTGCATGGTCATGGACGGGTCCCATACATACGGTGACGCGAGGCGGGACGCGGCGGAGCGGGAGATGTTCGTGGTCGCCACCGGGGCCGGCGTGCAGAACCTCCTCGTCGCGCTGGCCGGGGAGCGGCTGGGCTCGGCGTGGGTGTCATCGACGATGTTCTGCCGGGACGTCGTGCGCGAGGTGCTGGGGCTGCCGGGGAACTGGGAGCCGATGGGGGCGGTGGCCGTGGGGCATCCGGCCGAGGAGCCCGGGCCCCGGCCCGGGCGGGACGCGGAGGCCTTCATCGAAGTGCGGTGAGCGCCCTGGACGCCGGGGCGCCGTGCCCCGGCCCCGGTGCCCTCCGTGTGCGGACCGTCGCCCCCGCGCGGCGCCCCGCCCTCTACTCTCGTAGGACATCCCCGACATCATCAGGACCTCATCCGTGGCCGGACGCTTCCCTCCCCGCCCCACCACCACGACCTTGCGCGGTGGGGATGTCGTCGTGCCCGCAGGTGTCCCCCGGCAGGCCGCGGCACCCGGACGGCGGCGGACCTGGACCCCGCCGGGACCGCTGAACCTCGGGCTGGTGCTGGGGCCGCTGCGGCGCGGGCCCGCGGATCCCACGTTCCGGACGACACCGGACGGGTCGGTGTGGCGGGCCAGCCGTACGCCGACGGGGCCGGGCACCCTGCGGGTCGCGCTGCGGGGCGGGGTCGCCGAGGCCGAGGCCTGGGGTCCGGGGGCCGAGTGGCTGCTGGAACAACTGCCCGAGCTGCTGGGCGTGTTGGACGATCCCGACGCGTTCGAGCCGCGGCACCGCCTGGTCGCGCTGGCGCAGCGCCGAAGGCCGGGGCTCCGGTTGACGCGGACGGGGCTGGTCCTAGAGTCGCTGATCCCGTCGATCCTGGAGCAGAAGGTCACCACGGACGAGGCGTACCGGGCGTGGCGGCTGCTCGTGCGGAGATTCGGGGAGCCGGCGCCGGGACCCGCGCCGGGGCGGATGCAGGTGATGCCGGCGCCGCGGACGTGGGCGCTGATTCCCTCGTGGGAGTGGCACAAGTCCGGGGTCGACGACAAGCGCGCGTCGACGATCCTGCGCGCCGTGCGGGTCGCCGCGCGGCTGGAGCAGGCGACGGGGATGGAACCGGAGGCGGCGCAGGCGCGGCTGGAGGTGGTGCCCGGGATCGGACCCTGGACCTCCGCCGAGGTCGTGCAGCGCAGTCATGGGGCGGCCGACGCGGTGACCGTGGGGGATCTGCATCTGCCGGGGATCGTGGGGTATGCGCTGGCCGGGGACCGGAACGCGGACGACTCCGTGATGCTGTCGCTGCTGGAGCCCTACGCGGGGCAGCGGCACCGGGCGGCGCGGTTGATCCTGTTGAGCGGGTCCGCGCCGCCGCGGCGCGCTCCGCGCATGCGGCTGGGGAACATCGAGCGGTTGTAGGAGACGCCGCCGGTGCCCCGTCAGGGGACGCCAGGTGCCCTTTCACGGGCGCCGGGTGCCCCTTCACGCGACGCCGGGTGCCCCTTGGGTGCGTGGGCACCCGGCGTGAGAGTGGGTCTCGCCGACCCGGTTCCTACTGGTCCGACGAGAAGCGGACCGCGCCCGCCGGGATCCTGGCGTCGCACCAGACCCGGACTCCGTCGCGGAGTTCGTTGTCCGCGCCGACCACCGCACCGTCGCCGACGACCGCGCCCGTCAGGATCGAGCGTTCACCGATGCGGGAGCGTGCGCCGATCAGGGAGTCGGTGATGACCGCGCCGGGCTCCACGACCGCGCCGGAGAGCAGCGTGCTGCCGGAGATCCGGGCGCCCTCGCCGACGAACGCGCCCTCTCCCACCACCGTGCCGCCCGTCAGCTTCGCGTCCGTGGCGACCGATGCCGTCGGCAGGACGAGGCGGTCGCCGCAGCGGCCGGGCACCGCGGGGGACGGCGCGCGTCCCAGGACCAGGTCCGCCGAGCCGCGCACGAAGGCCGCCGGGGTGCCCAGGTCCAGCCAGTACGTCGAGTCCACCATGCCCTGCAGATGGGCTCCGGCCGCCAGGAGGTCCGGGAAGGTCTCCCGCTCCACCGAGACCGGGCGGCCCACCGGGATGGTGTCGATCACCGAGCGGCGGAAGACGTACGCCCCGGCGTTGATCTGGTCGGTGACGATCTCCTCGGGCGTCTGCGGCTTCTCCAGGAACGCCGTCACCCGGCCGGTCTCGTCCGTGGGGACCAGGCCGTACGCCCTCGGGTCCGTCACCTTGGTGAGGTGGAGGGAGACGTCGGCACCCGTCGACTCGTGGGTGCGCACGAGGGCACGGATGTCCAGCCCTGTGAGGATGTCCCCGTTGAAGATGAGGACGGGCTCGTCGGGGCCCGAGTGGAGGCGGCTCGCCACGTTGCGGATGGCGCCGCCCGTACCGAGCGGCTCCTCCTCCGTCACGTACTCCAGACGGAGGCCGAGGGCCGAGCCGTCGCCGAAGTACGGCTCGAAGACCTCCGCCAGATAGGAGGTGGCGAGCACGATGTGCTCCACCCCCGCCGCCTTCGCCCGCGCGAGCTGGTGTGTGAGGAAGGGCACCCCGGCCGCGGGGACCATGGGCTTCGGGGTGTGCACCGTGAGCGGGCGCAGTCGGGTGCCTCTGCCGCCGACCAGGAGGATCGCTTCTGTCACCTGTCGTCTCTGCTTCCTGCCGGGACCGGCCGAACTGTCAATCGGCGGGCCAGTGTACGCAGACCGTGTTATGAGGACCGCTAAAGGCGTTATGAGGATCGTGAGAGGCGCCTTCGATGACAGTGGGATGTCCTTCGACGGCTGGGTGGGGATCCCCCCGCACACCTTCGTGCGGTGACTCGTACGGCGTCATGCGGGTCGTCGTGCGGTGTGATGCCGATCACCGTACGACGACATGGGGGTGGTTCGCGTGACTTCGTCCGGTGAACCCCCTCCTCAGCGACCCTGCAACCGGGCCGCGGCGGAGCGGACCGACCCGAGTCTGCCATGCCGTACAGCCGCCTCCCCCGGGCAGTCCACCCGCGGACTCCAGGTATGTTCTGCCGCGCGGATCCACGCCGTAGTGGCCGGGTCGCGCCCATCACGGGCTTCTCCACGCCCCCGGCGCGGCCTAGATGTTTCCGCACTTGTCGACGACGAAGTTGTAGGTGATGTCACGCCGGCCGCTGCTCACGACGTGGTAGCGGTAGATACCACGGATGACGGAAGGGGCCTGCGCGCAGCGGTACTTGTTGGTCCGCCGCAGCAGCCTCCCGCGTACGCTTGCGCGCGTGAACGCCACCGACCGCACCCCTGCCGACCTGCTGCGTTCCGCGCTCGCCGCGGACCCCACGCGCCCCCTGGTGACCTTCTACGACGACGCCACCGGCGAACGCGTCGAACTCTCCGTGGCCACCTTCGCCAATTGGGTGGCCAAGACCGCCAACCTCCTCCAGGGCGACCTCGCCGCCGAGCCCGGCGACCGGGTCGCCCTGCTGCTGCCCGCGCACTGGCAGACGGCGGTGTGGCTGCTCGCATGTTCGTCCGTGGGCGTCGTCGCGGACCTCGGCGGCGACGCGGGCACCGCCGACCTGGTCGTCAGCGGGCCCGACACCCTGGACGCGGCGCGCGCCTGCTCCGGGGAGCGCGTCGCCCTCGCCCTGCGCCCCCTCGGCGGCCGCTTCCCGCAGACCCCGGACGGATTCGTCGACTACGCGGTCGAGGTGCCGACCCAGGGCGACCGCTTCCAGCCGTACGCGCCCGTCGACCCGGAGGAAGCGGCGCTGATCGTCGCCGGGGCGGAGCACACGGGGGCGGAGGTGGTGGAGCGGGCCCGCGCGGCCGCGCCCGCCCTCGGCCTGACGGGGCCCGGTTCGCGATTGCTGTCCGGGTTGCCGTACGACACATGGGAGGGGGTGAGCGCCGGTCTGTACGCGCCCTTGGCCACGGGGGGCTCGGTGGTGCTCTGCCGTCATCTGGAGCAGCTCGGTGAGGACGCGCTCGCCAAGCGGATCGAGAGTGAGCGGGTGACGGCCACGGCTCGCTGAGAAGCCGCCGGGGGCGGGCGGCCCCTCGGCTGCGGCTGTTCGTGGCTTGTCGCGCGTTCCCCGCGGCCCCGAGAGCGCGCCCCTGCCGGGCGCGCCGCCCCTCCCGTCCCCCGTTCGGACCAGTACCAGCCGCCTCCGGCCCCCGGCGCGGGCCATGGTCGTAAGAGCCCGACACGCTCGTACGCCGCAAGGGGGTGGACCCAGGCAGTGACCACCGCAGGCGACCCGCGTCCCCACGGCCCCGACCTCGGTGCCACCCCCACCGGTCCCGGGCTCAGACGTCATCGGCACCGGCGCTGGGCGCGCCGCTGTGCGCTCGGACTCGCCGTGCTCGTGCTCGGGGCCGCCGGGGCCGGGTGGGCCGCGTACGAGAAGCTGAACGGGAACATCACGGCGGACAACGACGCCGCCTCCGAACTCGCGCGGTACGAGAAGGAGCGACCCACGGCGCTCGTGCGCGACGCACAGAACATCCTGATCATCGGGTCGGACTCACGGTCGGGTCAGGGCAACGGCCAGTACGGGCGGGATTCCGGCACCGAGCGGTCCGACACCACGATCCTGCTGCACCTCGGGGCCAACCGGCACAGCGCCACCGCCGTCTCCCTCCCCCGCGACCTCATGGTGAACGTGCCGGCCTGTCACCGGCCGGACGGCAGCCGCACCCGGCCGGGACTCACGATGTTCAACTACGCCTTCGCGGCGGGGGGTTCCGCCTGCACGATCCGGACCGTGGAGAAGCTGACGAACGTCCGCATCGACCACCACATGGTCGTCGACTTCCGCGGGTTCAAGAAGATGGTCGACGCGCTGGACGGCGTCCAGGTGTGCCTGAAGCAGCCGATCGACGACCAGGCCGCCAAGCTGAAGCTGCCCGCGGGCAGGGTGACGCTCGACGGCGAACAGGCGCTCGGCTACGTACGCGCCCGCGAGAGCCTCGGCGACGGCAGCGACACCGAGCGAATGGAGCGCCAGCAGCGCTTTCTCGGCGCGCTGGTCAGCAAGGTGCGCAGCAATGACGTCCTGCTGAATCCGGTCAAGTTGTATCCCGTGCTGGACGCGGCCACCTCGTCCCTCACCACGGACCCCGCTCTGGCGAGCCTGCGCGGACTCTACGAACTCGTGCGGGGCCTGCGCAACCTTCCCACCGAACATGTGCAGTTCCTGACGGTCCCGCGCACGCCGTACCCGAACAACACCAATCGCGACCAACTCGTGCAACCCGCAGCGGAGAAACTCTTCACGCGGCTGCGCATGGACCAGCCTGTCGAGGTCACCAAGGAAGTTCCGGCCGAATCGGCGACAAAACCGAGCGCCCCGGCGCCCGACGGCGGTGACGGCGTGGAGTCGCACGGCGACGGAAAGTCCGATGGAATGCGGCCCGTTGAGCCCGGGGCACCCGAGCGGAGTCCCGAACCGCCGCCCACTTTCCGCGGGAACACGGCCGCACAGGACGTCTGCGGGTAAAGCCCGCGCCAAGTCGGGGAACACCTGACCTAAGAACTCTCTGAGATATAGGGCGGATTGCCCAGTTGTAGGGGAGTGGAATTTGTCACCGCCGTCGCTTGACGCTGAACTGGGCGGATAGTGTGAGCGATCTGGTGCCACGCCCATGAGGTCCGCCCTGGGGCACGCACTGGTTGCATAGACCCGAGCGCCTCAAGGGGGAAGGCGCCGCGTGGCCCCGACGGAGGATTCGGACAACCGTGGACGCGCAAGGCCGTGGGCGGGCGGACAACATCGACCCCGCAGACCAGTGGGTACTCAACCCGGACACTGGCGAATACGAACTGCGACTGGCCCCTTCCACACCGCAGCCGGCCGTGCCGAGACCGCGGCGGGGGGCTCCCGCCGGCAGCGCGCAGGAGGGCACGCGCAAGGCGCCAGGTCCGCGGGGTCCGGCTCCGGAGGAAGCGGCACCGGTCCCGGACACCCTCCCGGGGCAGCGCCGCCGGGGCGCGCCCGAGGAACCGCCGGGCAGGCGCCGGGGACGTACGAAGCCCAAGAAGGGCAAGACGAAGAAGATACTGTTGTGGACCGGCGGCGGCATGGCGTTCGTGCTGGTCGCGGTCTCCGCGGCCGCCTACCTCTACATCCAGCACCTCAACGACAACATCACGTCGGTCTCGGACGACGGCGCGAGTACGGGTGGCTTCCAGAAGGACAAGCCGATCAACATACTGCTGATCGGCACCGACAGGCGCATCGGCAAGGGCAACACGGGCTATGGCGACGCCGGCAGCGTCGGCCACGCGGACACCGACATCCTTCTGCACGTGTCACGGGACCGCTCGAACGCGACGGCGCTCAGCATCCCGCGCGACCTGATCGTCGACGTCCCGGACTGCCCGACGAAGCAGGCCGACGGCACCACCAAGGTCATCCCCGGCACGCCGAAGACCCGATTCAACACGAGCCTCGGCCAGGACGGCCGTACGCCGAGCTGCACCATGCGCACGGTCACCGAGCTGACCGGCATCACGCCGGACGACTTCATGGTCGCCGACTTCAACGCGGTCAAGACGCTGACGTCGGCTGTCGGCGGCGTCGAGGTCTGTCTGGGCAAGGACATCAACGACCGGGACTCGCACCTGAAGCTGTCGAAGGGCACGCACACCATCGAGGGCGAGCAGGCGCTGGCCTTCGTGCGCACCCGGCACTCCGTGGGCTTCGGCGGCGACCTCAGCCGTATTCAGCTCCAGCAGCAGTTCCTCAGCGCGCTGATGCGCAAGCTGAAGTCGAACTCCACCCTCACCGACCCGACCAAGATGCTGGACGTGGCGGAGGCGGCCACCAAGGCGCTGACCGTCGACTCGAAGATCGACAGCATCGGCAAGCTCAAGGATCTCGGGCTGGAGCTGGGCAAGCTCAACCCCAAGAACCTGACGTTCACGACGGTGCCGGTGCTGGACAACCCGGCGGACGGTGGGGTCAAGAAGACGGTGGTCCTCAACCCGTCGACGGCCCCGCAGGTCTTCGAAGCGATCAAGGGCGACGTCTCCTTCACCGCGGTCAAGCAGAAGAAGCAGCAGGAGAAGGCCGCCGTGGCGGACCGCCTCAAGGGCTCCCGCTCTGCCGCCTCGGACATCCGCGTCGACATCTACAACGGCGGCGCACCGGGAGGCAGCGCGCAGGAGACTCTCAGCTGGCTGCAGATCAAGCAGGGCGTCCTCAAGGCCAGCCAGCTGGGCAACGCCGGCGTCCGACTCGGCAACACGACCCTGGAGTACTCTGCGGACCAGGCCGACCAGGCACGCAAGCTGGCGGACATCATGGGGTTGCCGGCGTCGGCGATGAAGCCGGGCAAGAGCGAGAAGAACGCCCAGGGCCTGCCCGCGATGGTGCTGACCCTCGGCAAGGACTTCAAGGGAGCCGGAGTTCCCCTGACGACACCTGCCAAGGCGCCGGACGTCCCGAAGAACACGGCGGACAAGGTTCAGTGCGCCAAGTGACCTGAGCCGCCCGTCACGCGTCCTACAGGACGCACCGCGCCCGGTGGGTGTACATCCCACCGGGCGCGTCGAGCGTCCAACTGGACGCGGAACACATTCGGTTGGGCGCGCGGGCCGCGCTCCGCCGCAGGGCGATGGTTCCGGAGGCGCGACAAGGCGTCCTCCCGGACCTCGGCACGGACCCGTTCGACGGGTGCAGGGTGGGGAGGCAGGTACTTGGGGCAGAGCAGTGTGCGTGGAGAGGGGGCGGGACCACGTGTCCGGCGGGCCGGTGAACTGGGCTGGGACGACAGTCTTTACGAACAGAACGGCGATGACGTTCGGGACGCCGACGCGGGTCCGCCGTCCGAGCCGGGCGGAGACGGCCGCGACGGTGGCGGAGCCGGCCACGGCGGCGGGGCCGAGGAGCGCCCGCGCCGCAGACGCCGCGCCCTGCGCTGGTCGGCGACGGTCCTGGCGGTCGTCATACTCGGCACCGCCGGTGCGGGATACCTCTACTACCAGCACCTGAACGACAACCTGAAGAAGGACGACCTCAACATCGGGGACGCCAAGGACCGGGCGGCCCAGTCGAAGCCGAACGCGGCGGGCCAGACCCCGCTGAACATCCTTCTCATCGGGTCGGACGCGCGGGACTCCGCGGAGAACCAGAAGCTCGGCGGCGCAAGGGACACCTTCGGGGGGCCGCCGAACGCCGACGTGCAGATGCTGGTGCACGTCTCGGCGGACCGCACCAACATGTCGGTGGTCAGCGTGCCGCGCGACACCCTGCTGCAGATCCCCAAGTGCACCGACCCGAAGACCGGGCGCGTCTACCACGCGTCGACGCAGGCGATGGCGAACGACTCGCTGCGCCGCGGCGGCCCCGGCTGCACGGTCGCCACCTGGGAGAAGCTCACCGACATCCACATCGACCACTTCATGATGGTCGACTTCGCGGGCGTGGTGTCGATGGCGGACGCCATCGGCGGCGTCCCGGTGTGCGTGGACAGGAACATCTACTCGCACACCTCCTCCGGGCACGGCTCGGGGCTGAAGCTGAATGCGGGCACCACCTACGTCAAGGGCGAGCAGGCGCTGCAGTGGCTGCGCACGCGGTACGGGTTCGAGGACGGCAGCGACATCGCCCGGACGAAGGCCCAGCACCAGTACATGAGCTCGATGGTCCGCCAACTGCGCGCCAACGCCACCCTGAGCAACCCGGACAAGCTGCGCAAGCTCGCCGAGACGGCCACGGCGGCGCTCACCGTCGACACGGAGCTCGGCACGGTCGCCAAGCTCTACGACCTGAGCACCGAGCTGAAGAAGGTGCCCACGGACCGCATCACGATGACGACGATGCCGTACGTGTACTCCGGTGAGCGCGTGCTGCCCAAGCAGGGTGACGCGGAGCAGCTGTTCCGTCTGGTGCGCGCGGACATCGCGCTGGACGGCAAGGACACGACGAACAAGAAGCCCACGCCCCAGGCGACGGCGGCGGCCCCGACGGACAGCGACGACAAGATCGCTGTGCAGGTGCAGAACGGCACCCGCACGTCCACGCTGGCGCCGGCGAGCGGCCGGGCGGGCACGGTGGCCCAGTTCCTCGTCGGCAAGGGCTTCACCGAGGCCAGGGCCGACTCCTCGACGGTGCTGAGCGAGGACAGGACGGTGATCCGCTACCCGAGCGCGGATCTGAAGGGGGACGCCGAACGGGTCGCCAAGGCCCTGGGCCTGCCGGCCGGTTCGGTGCGGAAGTCCACGGACGTCTCGGGGGTCACCCTCGTGGTGGGCGCCGACTGGCGGTCGGGCACCGACTACAAGGCGCCGAAGCAGGACAACGCGACCCCGACGACCGCGAACGTACTCAACGGCGCGGACAAGAAGTGCATGCAGGTGGATCCGAGCTTCACCTGGTGACCGTACGCGTCGGGGCCCTCTCCACCCGGAGAGGGCCCCGACCTCCTCGTGGACGCGTCGGAGCTGTCAGTCGGCGGCGACGACCGCCGGCCGCCGTGACGCGATGACCTTCTTCGCCAGCGACCTCGGGCTGGTCAGGAAGCCCCAGCCCCACGCCATGTGCATGGTCGCGAGGGCGACCGGGATCCGCAGACGCGCCTTCGGCGGCAGGCCCTTGCCCGCGGGGACCGAACCCAGGACGATCGCCGCGAGATACCCGCCGGGGATCACCAGACCCCACGGGGTCAGCACGGCGCCCACCACGACGCCCGCCGCGATCGCGCAGACCGCGGCCGGCGGGGCGAGGTAGCGCAGGTTGATGGAGCCCTCGTGGTAGCGGGCGACGACGTGCCGCCAGCGCCCGTAGTCCTTGTACTGCTTGGCCAGAGCGCGCACCGACGGCCTGGGACGGTAGGACACCCTCAGCTCCGGCGAGAACCAGATCAGGCCGCCCGCCTCCCGGATCCGGAAGTTGAGCTCCCAGTCCTGGGCGCGTATGAACTCCTCGTTGTAGCCGCCCTGCTGCTCCAGGGCCTCGCGGCGGAACACGCCGAGGTAGACCGTCTCCGCCGGACCGGCCTCGCCGCCCGTGTGGAAGGCGGCGTTGCCGACCCCGATCTTCGAGGTCATGGCGGCGGCGACGGCGTGCTCCCAGTCGTTCTCGCCCTCGGCGTGCATGATGCCGCCGACGTTCTGCGCGCCGGTCTCCTCCAGGAGGCGTACGGCGGTCGCGATGTAGTTCGGCGAGAGCATGCCGTGGCCGTCGACGCGGACCACGATCGGGTGGCGGGACGCCTTGATCGCGGCGTTGAGCGCGGCGGGCGTGCGGCCCGTCGGGTTCGGCACCGTGTGCACGCGCGGGTCCTCGCGCACCAGCTCGGCCGCGATCTCGTCCGTGCGGTCCGTGGACGGACCGAGGGCGATCACGACCTCCATCTCACCGGCGTAGTCCTGGGCCAGGATCGCTTGGACGGCTCCCCGCAGATGCCGCTCCTCGTCGAGGACGGGCATGATCACGGACACGGCGGGGAGCTGCACGTCGGGCTTGGCGTTCATAGGGGGCTCACGTTACCGCGAACGGGGGACACCGATGCGCGCCGCCCGGGTGCCGCCGAGGGGCACGGATCGTATCGGCCTACGGTGCTCGCGGATCCATGCCCAGCCCCACGGAGGTCTCCCCCGTGCCCACGCCGACCCGCCCGCCCGCACGCCGTCAGCCGGCCCGCCGTTCCCCCGCCCGGCGGCCGCCCGTGCGACGGAAGAAGCCGGGCTGGGCCGGGCGGGCGATCACCGCGGTCTCCGTGGTGGTCCTCGCCTCGGCCGGCATCGGGCACGCGGTGCTCACCAGCCTCGACGAGGGCATCGCCCGGGTCGACCCCTTCAAGGACATGAAGGACCGCCCCGCGGCGGGCCACGGCATGAACGTCCTGCTGGTCGGCACCGACGGCCGCGACAGGATCACCGAGGCGGAGCGGCGGAGGTTCCGCCTGGGCGGCGCCCCCTGCCACTGCACGGACACGATCATGATCGTGCACATCTCCGCGGACTGGAATCGGGCGACCGTGGTCAGCCTGCCGCGTGACTCGTACGCGGAGGTGCCGGCGCACAGCGACCCGACGAGCGGGCGGCAGCACGGCACCCATCCGATCAGGCTGAACGCGGCGTACGCGGAGGGCGGACCGAACCTGACCGTGCGCACGGTCGAGAACATGACCCGCCTCAAGATCGACCACTATCTGGAGGTCGACTTCGTCAGCTTCATGAGGACGGTGGACGTGCTCGGCGGTGTCCGGGTGTGCACCACGCAGCCGCTCAAGGACGCGTACACCGGGCTCGACCTGACCGCGGGCACGCATCAGCTGGGCGGCGGGCAGGCGCTGCAGTACGTACGGTCCCGGCATGTGGACGGGGCCTCCGACCTGGGCCGGATGCAGCGGCAGCAGAAGTTCGTGGCGGCGCTGATCGACCGGGCGACGTCCTCGGGGGTGCTGCTGAACCCGCTGAAGGTCCGGGACATGGCCCGGTCCGTGCTCGGGTCGGTGCGTGCGGACCAGGGCTTCGGGACGGACCAGCTGCTCGACCTGGGCCGCGGCATGCGGAACTTCTCGCCCCGCTCCTCCGAGTTCACGACCGTGCCGATCGGGCAGATGACCTACGAGGTCAAGGGCCTCGGCTCGACGGTGAAATGGGACGAGGCGAAGGCACAGGCGCTCTTCCAGGCCCTGCGCGACGACAAGCCGCTCGCCCCGCCCCGGCCGAAGGAGAAGGGCCCGGCCGCGGCGCGCGTGGACGCGGACCCCCAGCAGATCCGGGTGCAGGTCGAGAACGGGACGGCCACGGAGGGACTCGGCAGACGGGTTGACGACGGTCTCGCGTCCACCGGGTTCCGCACGACGCGGCGGCCGGTGAACGCGGCGGACCGGTCGGTGCGGCGCACGGTCGTGTTCTACGACCCACGCTGGGAGCGCTCGGCGAAGGCACTCGCGGTGGCCCTGCCGGGCAGCGAACTACGCGCCGCGCCGGGCCAGGGGCCGACGCTGAGGGTGATCGCGGGCACCGACTTCCGTGAGGTGCACCGGGTGAAGGCGGCCCAGCCGCAGGCACCGCCGGGGCCGGGGTCACAGCAGGCCGTGGTGACCGGGGACCAGGTGGTGTGCCCGTAGTTCCTTCATGTGATCAGTGGGCGTAGGCGATCAGGGATCTCACATCGGAACGACTCGTCCAGGGTGTGACGCACCCGGCACATCGCTGGCCGTGCAATCCGCGCGCCTCAGTCCTGGTAGCCCTCCGCCGCCCTCTTCTCCCGCAGTTCCCTGATCGCGCGGCGGCGCGCCAGGCGGTGGGTGCGGCGGATCTGGGCCTCCTGGTAGCGGCGCTTGTCGCGCTCCGTCTCCGGGATGATGGGCGGCACCGCCCGCGGCTTGCCGTCGGCGTCGACCGCGGCGAAGACGAGGTACGCGGAGCCGACCTGGGTGGCGGGCGTGGACTCGTTCCAGCGCTCGGCCAGAACCCGGACGCCGACCTCCATCGAGGTGCGCCCGGTCCAGTTGACCTGGGCCTTCACATGGACGAGGTCGCCGACCCTGACCGGCTCCAGGAACACCATCTCGTCCATGGACGCGGTGACGGCCGGGCCGCCGGAGTGCCGGCCCGCCACGGCGCCCGCGGCGTCGTCGACGAGCTTCATGATCACACCGCCGTGCACCGTGCCCAGCAGGTTGGTGTCGTTGTGGGTCATGATGTGGCTGAGGGTGGTCCGGGACGCGGAGGTGGGCTTCCCGGGGAGATCACCCGCAATTTCGCCCAGAATTTCTGATTCCGGAGCAGGGGCCTGGTCTGTCATGCCCTCCACCCTATGCCGGGGGCGCTCTCCGGGGATTTTGTGTCAGCTTCGCAACAGCCCTGCTCCCGTTCCTCGTCATCCCTTGTGGGGGACACAGTCGGACCCTGCACACTGGGGCCCATGAACGATTGGCCCGAGGGATGGTCCGACGACAGCCGCGGCAACCGCTACGGACGCGGCAGCACCAGCGCGCAGCCCGAGGGCGCGCGCGTGATGCGCCAGGTCCGGCGCGGGCCCGGCGGTCCGCGCGGCCCTCAGGCCGCACCGCCGTACGGTGGGGTGCCCCAGCAGCCGACGTACGTGGACGGGCAGGGGTACGACGACTACGACAGCGGCTACAACACGGGCCAGGTCTACGGAGCGCCCGGAGGCGGCCCGCAGGGACCGGGTGGTGCGGGACCGTACGGCCCGCGCTCCGCGCCGAACTGGCGCCGCAGACTCAAGTGGACCGCGATCACGCTGGTCACCGTGCTGGTGGTGACGTCCGTGGCCACGTACTTCTGGGCCGACTCCAAGCTCCACCGCGATGTCGACCTGTCCAAGGTCATCGACCGCCCGGCCGCGGGCAAGGGCACGAACTACCTGATCGTCGGCTCCGACAGCCGCGCCGGCCTGTCGGCGGCGGACAAGCAGAAGCTGCACACGGGGTCCGCCGAGGGCAAGCGCACGGACACGATGATGATCCTGCACACCGGCGACAACGGGCCCACGCTGATATCGCTGCCCCGTGACTCCGACGTGGAGATCCCGAGCTACCAAGGCTCCACGTCCGGCAAGGTCTACCAGAGCCGGGGCCGCCGCACGAAGCTGAACGCCGCGTACTCGGAGGACGGCCCCGAGCTGCTGGTCCGCACGATCGAGTACAACACCGGGCTGCACATCGACCACTACGCGGAGATCGGGTTCGCCGGCTTCGCGAACATCGTGGACGCGGTCGGCGGTGTCACGCTGACCATCGACAAGGGCTTCAAGGACAAGTACTCGGGCGCCGACTTCAAGGCGGGCACCCAGACGCTGAACGGCAACCAGGCCCTGGCCTTCGTCCGCACCCGGCACGCCTTCGCCACGAGCGACCTCCAGCGCACCAAGAACCAGCAGAAGTTCCTGTCGGCGCTGGCCCACCAGGTGGCGACGCCGTCGACCGTCCTCAACCCGTTCACGCTCTACCCGACGATGAGCGCGGGCCTGGACTCCCTGACCGTCGACAAGGGCATGAGCCTGTGGGACCTGGCCGACATGTTCTGGTCGATGAAGGACGTCAGCGGCGGCAACGGCAAGTCCATGAACATGCCGATCTCCGGCTCGACCGGCGGCGGCAACCTGCTGTGGGACAAGAGCAAGGTCAAGACGCTGACGGACGAGCTGAAGAACGACCAGACGGTGACGGTGTCCGGGAACTGAGCCCCGGACGTCCGCATACCGGACAGGGCCCCGCCGCAGCCTAGGTTCTAGTGGCGGGGCCCTTCACGTGCCCCGGACGCCCCGGGAGGGTCAGGCGGCGCAGGCGCAGAGGCAGAACGGATGCCCCGCGGGGTCCGCGTACACCCGGAAGGAGCGCGAGCGGTCCTCCGCGTCCAGCGGCCTGGCACCGAGCGCGAGGACGCCCTGCTCGGCCGCGTCGAGATCGTCGACCACGAGGTCCAGGTGGAACTGCTGCGAGTCGTCGGGTGCCGGCCACTTCGGCGGTACGTGCCCGGGCGAGGCCTGGAACGCCAGCGACCGACCGCCGGGCACCTTGAGGTCCACCCACTCGCCGTCGCCCTCCACCGTGCCGCCGAGCACCTCGGCGTAGAACCCGGCGAGTGCGCGGGGGTCGGGACAGTCCAGGACGACGACGTCCAGCTTGGCGAGAGCCATGACTTCCTCCTCGGAGTCTGAGTTACCTGTAAGGCCGAGTAACCGGTAACCGTTACCCCATGCTCCCGTCCTGGGAGTAACGTCGCAAGCGATATCCCGAGAGATAACGTCACGGGCATGAGGTCGCAGACATGACGGACAGAGCCCCCGCTCCCGGTGGCCTCGCCCTGGTGGAGGCCCTGGTGAACACCGTGGACCTGGAGTCGGGACGTGACCGCCTGGACACCCCGGAGGGACGCGCCCGGTTCGGTGTCACGGAGAGGGACCTGGCGGGCGCCCGGGAGCTGCGGGAGTCCCTGCGCGCCGCCTGCCTGGCGCACGCGGGCCATCCCCCGCACCGAGAGGTGACGCCCCTGGGCGAGCTGCTGGCGCGGGCACCGCTGCTGGTGGCCATCGACGAGCGGGACGGCTCGGCATCCCTCGCCCCCGTCGACGGGGGACCCCTGCTGTCCCGCGTGGCGGCGGCCGTCGCCGAGGCGCTGACGGCGGGCACCTGGCTGCGGCTCAAGGCCTGTGAACTGCCCGACTGCCACTGGGCGTACTACGACCGCAGCCCGGCCGGGAAGGGCCGCTGGTGCTCGATGTCGGTATGTGGAGCGCGCGCCAAGATGCGACGGTACCGGGCGAAGTAGCCGTACGACGCGCACAGTTGGGCACTTGCCGCTCGCCTGTCACAGCGGTGGTGCAGAATGCCACTGGACGCCGGTCCGGCCGACTGAGCCTCGGCCGGACCGGCGTCACTCGATGCCCCGTGCCAGGGCCTACGCGGTGGGACGGCCCATCGCCCGGTAGGTCCACCCCGCCCGGCGCCACAGCTCCGGGTCGAGCGCGTTGCGGCCGTCGAGGACCACACGGGAGGCGACGGCCTCGCCCAGCTCCGCCGGGTCCAGCTCCCGGAACTCACGCCACTCGGTGAGGTGCAGCACCACGTCGGCGCCCCGGACCGCCGCGAGGGCGGTGTCGGCGTACCCCAGCGTCGGGAAGATCCGTCGGGCGTTCGCCATGCCCTTGGGGTCGTAGACGGTGACCTGGCCGCCCTGGAGGTGGATCTGGCCCGCCACGTTCAGCGCGGGCGAGTCGCGTACGTCGTCGGAGTCCGGCTTGAAGCTCGCGCCGAGCACCGCGACCCGCTTGCCGAGGAACGAGCCGCCGCCCAGCGCCTCGCGCGCCATCTCGACCATCTGGCCGCGGCGGCGCATGTTGATGGAGTCGATCTCGCGCAGGAAGGTCAGCGCCTGGTCGGCGCCCAGCTCACCGGCGCGCGCCATGAACGCCCGGATGTCCTTCGGCAGACAGCCGCCGCCGAAGCCGATGCCGGCCCGCAGGAACTTCTTGCCGATCCGGTCGTCGTAGCCGATGGCCTCGGCCAGCTTGGCCACGTCCCCACCGGCGGCCTCACAGACCTCCGCCATCGCGTTGATGAAGGAGATCTTGGTGGCGAGGAAGGAGTTCGCCGAGGTCTTCACCAGCTCGGCGGTCGGGAAGTCGGTGACGACGAAGGGCGTGCCCTCGGCGACCGGGGTCGCGTACACCTCGCGCAGCAGCTTCTCGGCCCGCTCGCCGCGCACTCCGACGACGATCCGGTCGGGGCGCAGCGTGTCCTCGACGGCGAAGCCCTCGCGCAGGAACTCCGGGTTCCAGGCCAGCTCGGCGTCCTCGCCGACGGGCGCGTGCTCGGCGAGATAGGCGGCCAGCCGGTCCGCGGAACCCACCGGCACGGTGGACTTGCCGACGACGAGTGCGGGGGCCTTCAGATGCGGCGCGAGGGAGGCGATCGCCGCGTCGACGTACGACATGTCGCAGGCGTACTCGCCGTGCTTCTGCGGGGTGTTCACGCAGACGAAGTGGACGTCACCGAAGTCGGCCAGCTCCGCCCAGTCCATGGTGAAGCGCAGCCGCCCGCTGGAGCCCTCGATGCCCGCGACGTGCTTGCGCAGCAGCTCCTCGAGACCCGGCTCGTACATCGGGACCTCGCCCCGCTGCAGCATCTCGATCTTCTCGGGCACGACGTCGAGCCCCAGCACCTCGAACCCGAGCTCGGCCATGGCCGCGGCGTGTGTGGCGCCGAGATAGCCGGTGCCGATCACGGTGATCTTGAGGCTCATGGGGTGCTCCAGGAGGGACGGCGGTGAATCGGTGCCCGAGCATAGCCGGGGCCCTTGGCGGGCAGGTTTCCCGCTGTCGTCAAGCTCACGTATCACTCGCGTGGGCGGACCCCTAAAATTTGGGTTACTTAACGGTAATTAGCGTCGGCACAGCAGTGTCTTTGGAGCGTGAGAGACCTTGGCCGGATCGGCTGACTTCGACCTGTACCGCCCGTCCGAGGAGCACGACATGCTCCGTGACGCCATCCGCTCGCTGGCCGAGGCGAAGATCGCGCCGTACGCCGCCGCGGTGGACGAGGAGGCCCGCTTCCCGCAGGAGGCCCTGGAGGCCCTCGTCGCGAACGACCTGCACGCGGTGCACGTCCCCGAGGAGTACGACGGCGCGGGCGCCGACGCGCTCGCCACGGTCATCGTGATCGAGGAGGTGGCCCGCGTGTGCGTGTCCTCCTCCCTGATCCCGGCGGTGAACAAGCTCGGCTCGCTGCCGGTGATCCTCTCCGGCTCCGAGGAGCTGAAGAAGAGGTACCTGGCGCCGCTGGCCAAGGGCGACGCGATGTTCTCCTACTGCCTGTCCGAGCCGGAGGCGGGCTCCGACGCGGCCGGCATGAAGACCAAGGCGGTCCGCGACGGCGACCACTGGGTCCTCAACGGCGTGAAGCGCTGGATCACCAACGCGGGCGTCTCCGAGTACTACACGGTCATGGCGGTGACCGACCCGGCCAAGCGCTCCAAGGGGATATCGGCCTTCGTCGTCGAGAAGTCGGACCCGGGTGTCTCCTTCGGCGCCCCGGAGAAGAAGCTCGGCATCAAGGGCTCCCCCACCCGCGAGGTCTACTTCGACAACGTGCGCATCCCGGCCGACCGCATGATCGGCGAGGAGGGCACCGGCTTCGCCACGGCGATGCGCACCCTCGACCACACCCGCATCACCATCGCCGCCCAGGCCCTCGGCGTCGCCCAGGGCGCCTTCGACTACGCCAAGAACTACGTCCGGGAGCGCAAGCAGTTCGGCAAGCCGATCGCCGACTTCCAGGGCATCCAGTTCATGCTGGCCGACATGGCGATGAAGATCGAGGCGGCCCGTCAGCTGACGTACACGGCAGCCGCCAAGTCCGAGCGGGGCGACAGCGACCTGACCTTCCAGGGCGCCGCGGCCAAGTGCTTCGCCTCGGACGTGGCGATGGAGGTCACCACGGACGCCGTCCAGCTCCTCGGCGGGTACGGCTACACCCGTGACTACCCGGTCGAGCGCATGATGCGCGACGCGAAGATCACGCAGATCTATGAAGGCACGAATCAGGTCCAGCGGATCGTGATGGCCAGGAACCTTCCCTAGCAAGGTTGCCCTTGACCGCGGCAACGCCACGGCCCCTGGCATGACGCCGGGGGCCGTTCGCGCTTGCCGTCGGTGCCCTTCGGTGTGGGGGCTCAGCCGTCCAGCTGTTGCAGCGTGGCGTTCGACGGGCCCCGTCGCGTCCGGAGGTCGCGGGCCACGTCCTCGGCCGCGCCCAGCACCCGTACCGCGTTCTGCCAGGTCAGCTTGGCCAGATCGGACTTCGACCAGCCGCGGTCCAGCAGCTCCGCGATCAGGTTCGGGTAGCCGGAGACGTCCCCCAGGCCGTCGGGGGTGAAGGCGGTGCCGTCGTAGTCGCCGCCTATGCCCAGGTGGTCGATGCCCGCCACCTCGCGCATGTGGTCCAGATGGTCGGCGACCGTCGCGACCGTGGCGACCGGGCGCGGGTTCCGCTCCTCGAAGGCGCGGTGGACCTTCATCGCCTCGGGGGTCGTGTCGAGGTGGTGGAAGCCGTGGGCGCGCATGTTCTCGTCCGCCGCGACCGTCCAGTCGACGGCCGGCTGGAGCACGAACTTGGGCACGAACGTCACCATCGCCACACCACCGTTGGCGGGCAGGCGTTCGAGGACGTCGTCCGGGATGTTGCGCGGGTGGTCGCACACCGCCCGGGCCGAGGAGTGGGAGAAGATCACCGGCGCCACGGTGGTGTCCAGCGCGTCCCGCATCGTCGTCGCGGCCACATGGGAGAGGTCGACGAGCATGCCGAGGCGGTTCATCTCGCGCACGACCTCACGGCCGAAGTCCGTCAGGCCGCCGGCCACCGGCTCGTCGGTCGCCGAGTCCGCCCACGCCACGTTGTCGTTGTGGGTGAGCGTCATGTAGCGCACGCCCAGCTCGTACAACCCCCGCAGAGTGCCGAGGGAGTTCGCGATCGAGTGACCACCCTCCGCGCCCATGAGGGAGGCGATGCGGCCGTCGGCGCGCGCCGCCTCCATGTCGGCTGCGGTCAGCGCCCGTTGCAGATCCGCCGGATGACGGGCGATCAACTGACTGACGCAGTCGATCTGTTCGAGCGTCGCGGAGACCGGGTCGGGCAGATCGCTGCGCACGTACACCGACCAGAACTGCGCGCCGACGCCGCCCTCGCGCAGCCTCGGCAGATCGGTGTGCAGATGCGCGTTCTGATGGGCGGAGATGTCGCGGGCGTCCAGGTCGTAGCGGACCTGCTCGCGCAGTGCCCAGGGCAGGTCGTTGTGCCCGTCGACGACCGGGAAGGCGCGCAGCAGCTCCCGGGCTTCGTCCAGCGAGGTCATCCAGGTCACTTCCCCGAGTTGAAACCGAAGCCCGCCGCCGATCCCTCGACCTTGGAACGCAGCCGCTTGCCCTTCTCGGCGGCCTGGTCGTTGAGGTCCTGCTGGAACTCCCGCATCCTGCCGAGGATCTCCTCGTCGTGCGCGGCCAGGATGCGGGCCGCGAGCAGACCGGCGTTGCGGGCACCGCCCACCGAGACCGTCGCCACCGGCACACCGGCCGGCATCTGCACGATCGACAGCAGCGAGTCCATACCGTCGAGGTACTTCAGCGGGACCGGGACGCCGATGACCGGCAGCGGGGTGACGGAGGCGAGCATGCCGGGCAGGTGCGCGGCACCGCCGGCGCCCGCGATGATCACCTTCAGACCACGGTCCGCGGCCTGCTCGCCGTACGTGATCATCTCGCGCGGCATGCGGTGCGCGGAGACGACGTCGACCTCGTACGCGATCTCGAACTCGTCGAGGGCCTTGGCGGCGGCCTCCATGACCGGCCAGTCGGAGTCCGACCCCATGACGATGCCAACAACAGGGCTCATTCGGTGATGGTGCCTCTCAGATAGCCGGCAGCGTGACGGGCGCGTTCCAGCACGTCGTCGAGGTCGTCGCCGTAGGTGTTGACATGGCCGACCTTGCGGCCGGGCTTCACGTCCTTGCCGTACATGTGGATCTTGAGCTGCGGGTCACGGGCCATGCAGTGCAGATACGCGGAGTACATGTCCGGGTAGTCCCCGCCGAGGACGTTCACCATGACCGTCCACTTCGCGCGCGGGCGCGGGTCGCCCAGCGGGAGGTCGAGGACCGCCCGCACATGGTTGGCGAACTGCGACGTGATCGCGCCGTCCTGGGTCCAGTGGCCCGAGTTGTGCGGGCGCATCGCCAGCTCGTTGACGAGGACGCGTCCGTCGCGGGTCTGGAACAGCTCGACGGCCAGGTGACCGACGACGCCGAGCTCCTTGGCGATCCTCAAGGCCAGCTCCTCGGCCTTGAGCGCCAGCTCCTCGTCGAGGTCGGGGGCGGGTGCGATCACGGTGTCACAGACCCCGTTGACCTGCTGGGACTCGACGACGGGGTACGCGACGGCCTGGCCGTGCGGCGACCGTACGACGTTGGCGGCCAGCTCCCGTACGAAGTCGACCTTCTCCTCCGCGAGGACGGGAACGCCGGCGCGGAACGGCTCGGCTGCCTCCTCGACCGACCGGACGACCCACACGCCCTTGCCGTCATAGCCACCGCGGACGGTCTTGAGGACCACCGGGAAGCCGTCGCCCTCGGCCGCGAAGGCGGCGACGTCCTCCGGGCCGCTCACGATCCTGTGCCGCGGGCACGGCACGCCGATCGCGTCGAGCTTCGCGCGCATCACGCCCTTGTCCTGGGCGTGCACGAGCGCGTCCGGGCCGGGACGCACGGGGATGCCGTCCGCCTCCAGGGCCCGCAGGTGCTCGGTGGGCACGTGCTCGTGATCGAAGGTGATCACGTCACAGCCCTGCGCGAAGGCCCGCAGCGTCTCCAGGTCGCGGTAGTCGCCGATGACGACGTCACCTACGACCTGCGCCGCGGAGTCCTGAGGGGTGTCACTGAGGAGCTTGAACCTGATGCCGAGCGGGATGCCTGCCTCGTGGGTCATACGAGCGAGCTGGCCCCCGCCGACCATGCCGACTACCGGGAATGTCACGTACCTAGGGTATCGGCCACGCCATGGCGGCCGGTTTCCGTCCCCCTAGGGGCTTTCTTTCCGTCCTCATGTAGTCGGCCGTGGGCGCCGCCCACGGCCGCTGGTTAGCATGGCGGGGTTGCCGGAACCGCTCGGCGCGCTCTGCCGACCGGCTGATGCGACCGGCTACGACCGATACGAGACGATCGACCCGACGGGGGCTGGCGACACGATGGGCAGTGGTTCCACGGGCCTGAAGGACAAGCCCCAGGGCGCGACGCGCCAACGGTTGGACCGGATCGTTCGCGAGATCGCCAAGTTCGGCGCGGTCGGCGGGGCGGGTCTGCTGGTCAACCTCCTCGTGTTCAACCTGGTGCGCCATGCCACCGGGCTCCAGGTGGTCCGTGCCAGCGTCATCGCCACCGTCGTCGCGATCGCCTTCAACTACATCGGGTTCCGGTACTTCACCTACCGGGACCGGGACAAGGGCGGCCGCACCCGGGAGATGATGCTGTTCCTGGTGTTCAGCGCCGCGGGCCTGGTCATCGAGAACGGTGTGCTCTACGTGGCGACGTACGGCTTCGGCTGGGACAGCCCGCTGCAGAGCAACGTCTTCAAGTTCCTCGGCATCGGTCTCGGGACGCTGTTCCGCTTCTGGTCCTACCGCACGTGGGTCTTCCGGGCGCTGCCGGCCGGGGAGGCCGTGGCGGGCGCGGAGTCGATACTCGCGGAGGCGGAGAAGCAGCGCCGCCGCGGCCAGCGCGTCGACCGCTGACGCGTCCGTCTCACCCACTCACGTCTCGTCCGTCCATCAGGATCAGGCGGGCTTACGCCTCGGTCACCACCCGGACTCGCGCCTCGGCCACCATCCGGACTCGCGCCTCGGCCACCATCCGGACTCGCGCCTCGGCCACCACCCGGACTCGCGCCTCGGCCACCACCCGGACTCGCGCCTCGGCCACCACCCGGACTCGCGCCTCGGCCACCACCCGGACTCGCGCTTCGCTCGTCATCCGGGCTTGAGCCTGGGGGTCCCGTCCGGCGCTGCGGATTCGCTGCGTCCGCTGCGGATTCCCGTCACTCCCCGCCTGGGTCGCCGTCTGCTCCGGAGTCTCCCCGTCCCCGTGCCACCGGGCATCCCCCCGCGGCCCGGCCTACCTGACCGTCCGCTCCGTCTCCTCCCCCGGTGGCGGCGCCTTCAGCGGGGTGCGGGACAGGAACAGGCCGAAGACCGGTGGTTTGGCCTGGAGCATCTCCAGGCGGCCGCCGTCGGCCTCCGCGAGGTCGCGCGCGACCGCCAGCCCGATGCCCGTGGAGTTACGGCCGCTGATCGTGCGCTCGAAGATGCGGGAGCCCAGCTCCGGCGGCACACCCGGGCCCTCGTCGGTGACCTCCACGACCGCCTGGTTGCCGGTGACACGGGTGCGCAGCGCGACCGTGCCGCCACCGTGCATGAGGGAGTTCTCGATCAGGGCGGCGAGTACCTGGGCGACCGCACCCGGCGTGCCCACGGCCCGCAGATGCCGTTTGCCGGAGCTGACGATCGCACGCCCCGCGCTGCGGTACGCGGGCCGCCACTCGGCGAGCTGCTGCTGGATGACCTCGTCGAGGTCGAAGGAGACGGCGGAGCCGGTCCGCGGGTCGCGGGCGTTCGTGAGCAGCCGTTCCACGACATCCGTGAGCCGCTCCACCTGCGTCAGCGCGATGGTCGCCTCCTCCTTCACCGTGTCCGGGTCGTCCGTGAGGGTGATCTCCTCCAGACGCATCGACAGAGCCGTGAGGGGGGTACGCAACTGGTGGGAGGCGTCGGCGGCCAGGCGCCGCTCGGCCGTCAGCATGCGCGCGATCCTCTCGGCGGACGCGTCCAGGACGTCGGCGACCCGGTCCAGCTCCGGAACGCCGTACCGCCTGTGGCGCGGCCGGGGGTCGCCGGAGCCGAGGCGCTCCGCGGTCTCGGCGAGATCGGTGAGGGGGGAGGCGAGACGGTTGGCCTGGCGTACCGCGAGCAGCACCGCGGCGATGATGGCGAGCAGGGCGACCAGGGCGATGACCAGCAGCGTCCGGCCGACCTCGCGGGTGACGGTGGAACGAGGCTCCTCGACGCGGACCGTGTCGCCCTCCTCGCCCTGGGTCGTGGAGTGGATGACGTCGCCGACGGGCTTGGTGCCGACCTTGAGGGAGGGCCGGCCGGGAATGTCGATCACCGCGTACCTGTCGCCGGTGACCTGGTCCTTCAAGATCGCGTCGGTGACCTTGCCGTCGCCGAGGAGCCGGCTGTCCACGATGCTGGCGAGCCGCAGCGCCTCGGAGTCGACGCGCTCCTGGGCGCTCCTGCTGATCGTCCTCGTCTCGACGATCACGAGGGAGACGCCGAAGACGGCGATCACCACGAGCACGACGGCGAGGGTGGACTGGATGAGACGACGACGCACGGAGGCCTCCGGCGGGGGACAGATACGACGACCAGTGTGCCTCGGTGCTCCGCCGGACCGGCGGAGGGTGGCCTCCGCCTCAGGGCACCCGGCGTCGTCGGTGGGCGGGCCGAGGGTCGCGCCCTGTCCCTCGGCCTGAACGGCTTCGTCCAAGAGCCGAACGGGCCGGCCCTGTCCCGGCGCGGCCTCGGACGCAGGTCAGCTCGGTCAGCTCTTCTCGAAGCGGAAGCCCACTCCCCGTACCGTCGCGATGTACCGCGGATTCGCCGCGTCGTCGCCCAGCTTCTTGCGCAGCCAGGAGATGTGCATGTCCAGGGTCTTCGTGGACGACCACCACGTGGTGTCCCAGACCTCGCGCATCAGCTGGTCACGTGTGACCACCCGGCCGGCGTCCCGGACCAGGACCCGCAGCAGGTCGAACTCCTTGGCGGTGAGCTGAAGCTCCTCGTCGCCCATCCAGGCGCGGTGCGACTCGACGTCGATGCGCACACCGTGCGTGGCGGGCGGCTGCGCGGGCTCGGTGGAACCGCGCCGCAGCAACGCCCGGACACGGGCGAGCAGTTCGGCGAGCCGGAAGGGCTTGGTGACGTAGTCGTCGGCGCCCGCGTCGAGGCCTACGACGGTGTCCACCTCGTCGGCGCGCGCGGTAAGGATCAGGATCGGCACGGTGTGGCCGTCGGCGCGCAGCCGGCGGGCCACCTCCAGGCCGTCCATGCCGGGCAGCCCGAGGTCCAGCACGACCAGGTCGACACCGCCCTGCATTCCGGCGTCCAGCGCGGTGGGTCCGTCCTCACGCACTTCGACCTCGTAACCCTCCCGGCGCAGGGCACGGGCCAGCGGCTCCGAGATGGACGCGTCGTCCTCGGCGAGCAGTACACGGGTCATGGGGGTGATGGTAGTCCGCCCACGACAAGAGCAACGGTGTGATCGCGGGTGTGATCGGCGGAGGCGGATTCTTACCTTGCGCTGTCATGATCGATCGGTGACGCCGTCGGTCACCGTACGGAGTCACGCCTTCACCTGGCGGGCGCCATCCAGGTGAACACCTTCGAATAGGTGTCCATGGTTCCTACATCACCTGTGATTCAGCTCTCATGTCCTTCCATAGGCGGCGGTGCCATGTCGTATGGTGACCAGAACGCCTGTAGCACCAGCGGGGACCTTTGGCGGGCACATGACGCTGAAGGTCTCTTTTGTGTGCGGGCTGGTTATGGCCAGCCTTGAAAGGAATGACCTGTGGCCGGGCCCTGGGCGCATCGACGCGCGTAGAGGGCGTGGATCCCGGTGGTCGCCGTCCCCCGCTCCGCGATCCGGAGCGGACTCCCCGTGGGCGTGGGGTGGACGAGCGATCTGCCGGTGCCGGCCGCCCCCACCGGGCGCGCGACTCCCCAGCCCTCGGCTCCGCCCGAGCGGGGAACCCCCACCGCCGCACGCCCCGACCAGCAAGGAACGACCATGGCGTCCAGCCTGACGAAGGACTCGGTCCACCCGGGCACCCCCGGGTCCGAGAAGACCTTCTTCGGCCACCCCCGCGGACTGGCCACTCTCTTCATGACCGAGATGTGGGAGCGCTTCAGCTTCTACGGCATGAGGGCTCTGCTCGTCGTCTATCTGCTCTCCGGCGGACCCGACGCCAAGAAGGGCAGCATGGGCGGTGGCCTCGGCATGGACCTGGCCACCACGACGGCGATCTACTCCATCTACCTGTCGATGGTGTATCTGCTCGCCCTGCCCGGCGGCTGGCTCGGCGACCGCATCTGGGGTCCCCGCAAGACCGTGACCATCGCGGCCGTGACGATCATGGCGGGTCACGTGGTGCTGGCGCTGCCCGGCGGCCAGGCCCCCTTCTTCGCCGGTCTCGCCCTGGTGGCGCTCGGTTCCGGCCTTCTGAAGGCCAACATCTCCACCATGGTCGGCCACCTCTACAAGGGTCCGGAGGACCCGCGCCGTGACGGTGGCTTCACGATCTTCTACATGGGCATCAACATGGGTGCCTTCTTCGCTCCGCTGGTCATCGGCACCGTCGGCCAGAAGGTCAGCTGGCACCTCGGCTTCGGCCTGGCGGCCGTGGGTATGGCCATCGGTCTGGCGGCGTTCCTCATCGGCACCCGGAACCTGAGCCCGAAGAGCAGTGAGATCCCGAAGCCGCTGGCGGCCGAGGAGCGCGCCGCCTGGCTGCGCAAGGGGCTGATCTGGCTGGCGATCGCGGCGGTGTTCTACGGCGTCGTGGGCCTGACCGGGCACTTCACCCTGAACTGGGCGATGGTCCCGCTGACCGTCGTCGGTCTGCTCATCCCGGCCGGCGTCCTCGTGCGCATCAAGCGGGACAAGGAGCTGTCGGCCACCGAGCAGTCCAAGATGACCGGCTACATCTGGTTCTTCGTGGCCGCGGCCGTCTTCTGGATGATCTACGACCAGGGCGGTTCCACGGTCCAGGCGTTCGGTGAGACCAAGGCCTCCGGTGCGCTGCTCGGCTTCAGCTTCCCCTCCTCCTGGTACCAGTCGCTGAACCCGGTGTTCATCATGGCGCTGGCGCCGGTCTTCGCCTGGTTCTGGGTGTGGCTGAACCGCCGGGACAAGGAGCCGAGCACGGTCGTCAAGTTCGCGGCCGGTCTGTTCTTCATCGGCGTCTCGTTCTTCTTCTTCCTGCTGCCGCTGGGCATGGCGTCCAACGGCTCGCTGGTCAGCCCGATGTGGCTGGTGGGCATCTACCTGATCCAGACGGTCGGTGAGCTGTGCGTCTCGCCGGTCGGTCTCTCGGTGACGACGAAGATGGCCCCCGCGAAGTACGCCTCCCAGATGATGGGTGTCTGGTTCCTCGCGGTCACCGCGGGCGACTCGGTCACCGGTCTGCTGTCCATCGGCGGCGTCGACCTGAGCGGGACCGGAGCCGTGGCCCTGGAGGCGGTCCTCGCGACCCTGGCCGCCTTCGCGGTGTACATGTACCGCAGGCAGGTCAAGGCACTGATGGGCGACGTTCACTGACGTCCCCCGAGGGCTCATGAGAAAGGGCCGCCGCACCTGGGTGCGGCGGCCCTTCGCGTGCCGGCAGGTCAGGACTTCGTCTCGACGCTCCACGACCGGGTGGAGCCGCTCGAGCCGCTGAAGCCGCACATGATCGTGGACTTCTCCCCCGGCTTCTGCACCGCCGGGGTCCATCTGGAGCCCTTCAGCGCATACGGCGGGGCAGGAACGTGAACACCGCGCCGCCCAGCAGGATCGCCGTCCCGGCCACCAGGCCCAGGGCCTTGAGGGCACCGTGGTCGTCCGCGCCCGTCTGGGCCAGGCCGCCCGATGTGCCGGAGGACGTGGAGGAGCCGCCGGACGACCCCGAGGACGTCGAGGAGCCGCCGGACGACCCGCCCGGCTGCTGCGAGGTGTCCAGGGTCAGCGACACCTGGGTCCTCGTCGGCGTGCATGTCGTGGTCGTACCGAGGGCCTTGATGGTCAGCACGCCGGGCGACAGCGTGGACCGCCCGCTCGCGCCCGGCTTGTAGGCGCCCGTCAGGTCCGGGATCTCGATCGGGTCGCCCGACTTGATGTCCTTGGCGTTCGTGGGCCCCTCGACATGCACCGTGCCCTTGTCCGCGCCGCCCAGCACGACCTCCATCGACGGCTTCACCGAACCCTTCGGGATGTCCGCCGGGCTGTTCATCACCGACTTCTTGAACCGCACGGTGAGATCGAAACTCCCGCCGTTCCCGCGGGCGTCGATCTGCACGGGCGACGTGGCGCTCTTGTCACCGATGGGCGTCTTGCAGGCGTAGGGGACCTGGACCTCCTTGCCCGTGAAGTCCGTCTGCCCACCGCCGGTGCCGCCACCGGTGCCGGAGCCGCCACCGGTGCCGCCGGTCTGGCTCGCGCTCGCCGTCGGGGCGGACGAGGAGGACCCGGTGGGCAGGCCCGTCGGCAGACCCGTGGGCACGCTCGTGGGCAGGGTCGGGACGACCGTCGGCAGCCCGCCCGTGGTACCGCCCGAACCGCCGCCGCCCTCCGTCACCTTGATGGTCGCGGCCGGTCGCACCGTCTCCTTCGGCGCGCACTTGGTGTCCGTGGAGAGGGGCTTGCTGACGTTGATGTCGTACGCGTCCGGTGTCAGCGTCACCTCGCCGGGCGCGGTCAGCCTCAGTGTGCCCCTCATGTCGGACAGCTTCATGTCGCTGTTCTTGGGGATCGGGGGGTTCGACCGGGGCCCCTCCATCGTGATGTCCGCGGTCTGCGCCCCGCCCGCCTTCAGGTTCCCCGTCGGCTTGACCGTGTCCTTCTGCAGATCGAGCACGTCGGGGTTCCTGGACGCCGCCTGCACGAACTTCCAGGTGATCGTGACGTCATCACCGACCTTCGCCGCGGCCGGTGCCGTGATCTCCACCTTCGTGGTGCCCTCGACCGGGGGCAGCCCG
This sequence comes from Streptomyces sp. TP-A0356, assembly GCF_001417775.1. Lineage (GTDB taxonomy): Bacteria > Actinomycetota > Actinomycetes > Streptomycetales > Streptomycetaceae > Streptomyces. Next base: position 49,055 of record NZ_BBZJ01000014.1, read on the forward strand.
GAGATCGAGGGCGGGATGCACTCGGTCCGGTACGGCACCTCGGCGGCCTGGGCCGGTGCGGCGGCCACGCCGAGCAGGATGCCCGCGCCGCCCAGCATCAGTGCCACCCCGGCCGCGCCCGCTCTCCTGCTTCCGCCCCCTGCCGCAAGACCTCTCCGTCGCGTTCTCACGTGTTTCCCTTCGTCGGGGCCGTCGGACTCTTCTCCTGCGGTGCGGAGTTCTCCTGCGGTGCGGAGGGCCGGCCGTTCACCGCGGTCCCCGGATCGGTGTCCGGGGTGAACCACGGCAGGGCCGAAGCGGTGCGGGTTCCGGGCGCGGGCGAGGAAGCGCCCGTCCTCGGGACGCGCAGGGTGAGTGCGGGCAGCCGCAGGCCGCGGTGACGTGCGGGCCGCCGCGCCGGAACGCGCGGGCGCACCCGGTCCACGACCGCCATGCCGATACGGAACACGGCGGCCGGTGCGACCAGGCAGACCAGGATCCAGAAGACGGTCACGCCCCAGGGACGGCCGACGCCCCACGGCTGTTCGGCGAGGACCCTGCCGCCGTACTCCAGCGAGACGGTGTAGTCGCCATGGGCGCCCGCGGACAGCTCCACCGGCAGCTTGATCTCCGCCTTCCCGCCGGGCGCGATCGTGCCGCGCCACTGCTGCTCGTCCCACTGCGGGGCGAACACCCCGTGGGAGGTACCGACCCGGAAGACGGGGTCCCTGACCGGCGACGCGCCGACATTGCCGACGGTGAACACGAGCGTGCGGGACGGCGGTGCCCCGAACCAGGTCAGCAGCCCGCTGGAGCCGTCGAGGCGGGTGTCCGTCAGCACCGACAGGCGTCCGGCGGCGGACTCGGCGGGCAGGGGCTCCACGGCGTGCCCGGCGACCTGGAAGACCGCGTCGGCGTCCGCCTTCGCCCCGGTGACGGTGGCGACGTGCACCACACAGGGGCACGGCACGGGCGGTTCGGTCACCGGCAGCTTCCCGCGGAACGTCCCGCGCGCGTCCGTCGTGACGGCCCGTCCGTCGGCGTTGGCGCAGGAGTTGGTGCCGCCGATCACGCCCCGGGAGGGCAGGGACCGCCCGCAGATCAGGATCATCAGCAGCGTCTTCGGCCGCCAGCCGCTGCCGGTGACGGTGATCGAGCCGCCCGTCCCCGCCTGGGACGCGGACAGCTCGACGGCCGGCCGGCCCGCGCCCCAGGCGGGTGGCGCCAAGGGCGCCAGGAGGAGCGCGAACAGCGCCACCAGCGCCGGGATACGCCCCTTCACCTCACCGCTCCCGTCAACTCGGCCTCCGGACGCGTGCGGTCGTCCGCCGCCCCGGCCGACGGTGGGCGCCCGCGACGTCGTACGACCACGGTGGCGCCCACGGCCGTGAGCGCTACGGCTCCGATGCCGCCCACCACCCACCGGGGCACGAACCGCGCCTGCGCGGACGCGGAACCGTGCGCCCCGCCCGCCGCCGTGACCGTGAGCCGCACGTCGACCGCGTCGAGCGCCGGGTGGCCCGGCCACGGCTCGCCGAGCCGGACCCGGCGACCCGGCGGCAGGTGGAGGGGCAGCGTGCGCGGGCCGCGGTCGAGGACCCGGCCGAGGACCCCGTCGGCGCGCACCGCGAGCGTGGGGGTCAGCACGGTGGTGCCCCGGTTGACCAGCTCGTACGAGATCCGCCCGCCGCGCACGGCCAGGTGCTCCACGGTCAGCGCGGACAACGCGGGTCCCGTGACCCGGAGTTGGACGCGCACGTTCAGGGAGCGCCCGCCGGTGCTCGCCACGATCGCGGCGGGGTGGTCACCGGGCGCGGCGTCGGCGGGCACCGTCACGGCGAAGGGCACATCGGCGCGGGTGCGGGCGGGCACCGTCACCGAGACCGTACGCGCCGCGGTACGCCGTCCGCCCGTCGTGCGGGCGAAGCCGATCCACGCTCCGGTGTCCGCCGGGTTCTTCCGTACCGTGAAGCCGCCGTCCGCGTCGGCGCCGCCCAGCCGGACGGTCAGCGGCCTGCCGCCCGGGTTGAGCAAGGACACCGCGTCCTCCAGGACCGTCCCGGGCCCACCCTCCGCGTAGACGTACGGTCGCCCGCCCGCGCCGCCCGTCGCGGGGGCGAGGGACCAGCCGCCGTCGGCGACCGCGGTGGGCGCGGCGGCCAGCAGACCCAGGGCGGCGAAGGGGAGACAGAGGAGGGGGCGGAGGCAGGGCATCGGCGGCTCCTGGCTGCGGCTGGTGCGGGATCCGGATGCGCCTCAGGGGCGTACCGCCTGGTTCCGGCGCGTCAGCCACAGCACCCCGGCCGCTCCGGCGAGCAGGACGGTGCCGCCCAGGGTGCCGAGGGCGATCGCGGAGTCCTCGGGCCCGGTCTGCGGGAGCTGTCCGCCCGAGGCCGTGCCGCCCTGGGTGGAGCCGGAGGTACCGCCGCCCTCGGCCGTGACGTCGAGAGTCAGTGACGGACCGGGGCTGTTGGTGGGCGTGCACGTGGTCGTCGTACCGAGCGCCTTGATGGTCAGCACGCCCGCGGTGAAGGTGACCCTGCCGGTCTTCTTGGGCGTGTACGTACCGCTCAAGTCGTTGATCTTGATGGGGGTGTTGGCGGGGATCGCCGCGTCGTTGGCCGGGCCCGTCACCGCCAGGGTGCCGTTGTCGGCGCCGCCCAGCACGATGGTGGCGCTCGGGTTCATCGCGCCCTTGCCCAGTTCGACCGGACTGGAGGAGACGCCCTTCTGCCAGGACATGGTGATCCTGTATCCGCTGCCGCTCTTGACGCCCTTGATGTCGATGGGCGAGACGGCGCTCTTGTCGCCGATCGGCGTCTTGCAGTGGTAGTCGACGTCGACGACCGCGGCCCGGGCCGCGGGGGCGGCCAGCAGTACCGCCGTGCCGACCAGGGCAGCGGCGGACGCGAGCGCGGCGCTTCGTGTGTGGTACGACACGGTCCCCTCATTCCTGACGGCACATCAGATCGGCCGTCAAGGTACGCCCGGGGTCCTGCGGAGGGAAGACACAGTGCGCGCCGGATCTGTGGCGATCCGACGCGCGGGACGTGATGGGTGTGGTGACGTACGAAGGAGGGTTCGCACCGGAGGTGACCGAAGGCGAGCGTTACGCGGGGGCGCCGAGCTCCGCCCACACCGTCTTGCCGCCGGCCCCGGGGGTCCGCACGACCCCCCAGTCCAGACAGAGCCGCTGCACGATGAACATCCCGTGCCCGCCGGGGCGCCCGGCGCGGTGCGGGGTGCGCGGTGCGGGCTGGCCCGCGCCCTTGTCGGAGACCTCGATGCGCAGCACCTTGTTGTCGCACCTGATCCACAGTTCCTGAGGGCCGTCGGCGTGCAGACACGCGTTGGTGACGAGCTCGGAGACGACGAGCAGCACGTCCTCGGCGGCGGCCCGCTGGTCGGCGGTGGCGGCGGGCAGCCAGCCCCACGCGTACAGCGCCTGGCGGGTGAAGTCGCGGGCGAGCGGGACCACGCCGCTCTCGCCGTCGAAGCTCAGCCTGCGGACCTGCCGGCCGGAGGAGGGTGCCTCCTCCCCGGACGCGCCGGACGAAGCGCCCTCGGCGGACGGACCCTGCGCGGACGCTCCGGAAGCGCCGCTGGGCTCGGGGCCGCGGTCGCCCGGCGAGTAGGGCCGGGGGGTGCTCATCAGCGCGTCACCTCACCGATTCACCAGTTCACGATTCAAAGACTCAGTACGTGGGTCGACGGCGTTTCCGTCGGTTGCTGCTCGTGCCGTTCTGTGGAGACCCTTGCCGTTGCCGCTGGAGGGCGGGATGCCGACCTGTTCAGGATGTCTCCTGCCCGAGCGAACCGCTGGAACACCCATGGATTCGGCCGGAACCTGTGACGCGCGTAACGCGCTGGTCACATAGGGGCACCTGGGACGGGCCCAGCGGCCGCCCTACTCGGCCAGGGCGGCGTCCAGACTCTCGTGGACGGTGAAGACGGCATCCGCCCCGGTGATCTCGAAGACCCGGGCCACCACCGGCAGCATTCCGGCCAGATGCACCCCGCCGCCCGCGGCCTCGGCCTTCAGCCGGGCGGCGAGCAGAACGTTCAGCCCGGTGGAGTCGCAGAACTCCAGCCGTGAGCAGTCCACGACCAGGCGTGCGCATCCCTTCTCGAGGCAGCCCTCGAGTGGTTCACGCAACAGATCGGCGGTGTGGTGATCCAGCTCACCCGCCGGGGTCACGACAGCGCTCGCGCCCTCCTGCCGCACCTCGACCAGAAGCCGGCCCGACTGTGCGCTGCCGACCGTCCCGCGGTCCATGCCGTCTCTCTCCCGACCGTCGTGGCTGTTGTGGATGCACTCGAACACTACGCCCTCCGCAGGGCTCTCGACACCCGAACAACCCTACTAATTCGGACCTTTCGCCACACAGCGCACTTGCGGTGGGCCGACGAAAGCGGGTAGGGCTAGTGGGGACACATTTCGAAACGGCCGGCCTTGGAGGCGCCGCACACCGCAGTGCACGTATCGGCATCGGCGGCCATATGCCGAGAACGATGGAGGACATCATGTCACCCCGGCTCGACGCATCGCAGACCCAGAGGGCGACGTCGGCATTCCCCCTGGAACACCCGGACCACCACAGCACCGACACTCTCGCCCCCCACGACGGTCTGGCCGGCCTTCCGGAGATCCCCCCGTACGACGAGGTGGGGCCGGTGGACGCACGGGCCCTGTCCAGGACGCTCTTCGAACGGCTGGAGTCGCTCGAAGAAGGCACGCACGAGTACGCGTACGTCCGCAACACACTGGTCGAACTGAACCTCGCCCTGGTGAAGTTCGCCGCCTCCCGCTTCCGCTCGCGCAGCGAGCCGATGGAGGACATCGTCCAGGTCGGCACGATCGGCCTGATCAAGGCCATCGACCGCTTCGAACTCGGTCGCGGAGTGGAGTTCCCCACGTTCGCGATGCCGACGATCGTCGGCGAGATCAAGCGCTTCTTCCGCGACACGTCCTGGTCCGTGCGCGTCCCGCGCAGGCTGCAGGAACTCCGCCTCGACCTGGCGAAGGCCGGGGACGAACTCGCACAGCAACTCGATCGCGCCCCGACGGTCGCCGAACTGGCGGAGCGCCTGGGCATCTCGAACGACGAGGTCGTCGAGGGCATGGCGGCGTCGAACGCCTATACGGCGAGCTCCCTCGACGCCCAGCCGGAGGAGGACGACTCCGAGGGCGCGCTCGCGGATCGCATCGGCTACGAGGACAACGGGCTCGAAGGCATCGAGTACGTCGAGTCGTTGAAGCCTATGATCGCCGAACTCCCCCCGCGCGACCGGAAGATCCTGTCGTTGCGCTTCGTCGCCAACATGACGCAGTCGGAGATCGGCGAGGAGCTGGGCATCTCCCAGATGCACGTGTCACGCCTGCTGTCCCGGACGCTGGTGCGCCTGCGGAAGGCGCTCACGGTCGAGGAGTGACGGGCGGAGCCCGCACACCGATCACCGCCCGCCCGGTGCGCGGCCGGACAACCCGGCCGCGCACCGGGCGAGTCGTGTCCGGACCCGCTGCCGCGCAGGCCTTGACACCGGCCGCCCCTCGGCTCCTTCACAGCCGCCCCTCGGCTCCCTCACAGCCGCCTCCCGGCCCACTCAGGGCCGGCGCCTCGGTTACCCGCGGGAACCCCTTTTCCCGCGATGTAACTTGCATCACTATGGTCACCCCATACCGGCCGGTCGGTCACGGGCACGCGTATGCCCGCCGGAACCAGGGGTGCGAGGAGGCAGGAGGATGGCCCGGGAGCGGAACGACGACGAGGTCGAGTCCGAGGGCGGAATGCACAGCGCGGTGTCCGACACCCGGCTCACCGAACTGCTGCGGACCGACACGCCCACCGCGTATCCGGCCCTGCGCGAGCTGCGCACCCGGCACCGCCCCGCGGTCCACACCTACGCGCGGCTGTGCACGGTCGACGAGACCGCGGCCCGGCAGCTCACCGCGCAGGCGTTCGCGCTCGCGGCCCGCGACACCGCACGGGGCAGCGATCCGCACGGCCCCTGGCGCCATCAACTCCTGCTGCTGACCGGGCGCGTGACCGCCGCCTGGGCCACGGACGAACGCGTCACCCGGCTCGACGCGGCCCTGCTCACGCAGCTGCGCTCGGCCGGATCCGAGGGATCCACCCCGCCGATGCTCGCCGCGTTCCAGGCGCTCCCGATCCGGGTGCAGGGCCTGGTCTGGTACGGCCTCGTCGAGCAGGAGCCGGCGGAGCGGACGGCCGGACTGCTGGGCCTGTCCCCGCAGGACGTGACGTACGGCATCGAACCCGCGTTCCAGGCGCTGCGCCAGTCGCTCCTGAGGACCCGGCTGGCCGCCTCCGGCAATCCCCGCTGCCAGGACTTCCGGCGGTTGATCGAGGAGTCGGTGCGCCCCGACACCCCCCGCTACAGCGCCGACCTGCACGCCCACATGGCGCACTGCGGGCACTGCGCCACCGCGTACGAGGAGCTGTCGCAGCTGCGCGACGCCCCACGCGCGGCACTGGCCGAGGGGCTGCTCCCCTGGGGCGGCACGGCGTACGTCATGGGTGACGCGGACGAGTCGGCCGCGGCCGGTACGTCCCGGCTGCCGGCCTGGTGGCCGTCACGGCGCCTGGCGCTGGCCGCGACGGCCGTGGGCGTGGCGCTGGCACCGCTGCTGGTCTATCTGCTCACCTCGGGCGGTTCCGGGCCCGCGCGGGCCGCGAGCGACGTCGTCACGCCGAAGCCGCAGCCCGTGGTGACGGTGACGGCGACGGTGTCGCTGACGCCGTCCCCCACACCCACCCCGTCGCCGACCACGCAGTCGCCGAGCCCGACGCCGACTCCCCCGCCCTCCCCGACGACGCGGTCACCGTCCCCGAGACCCAGGCCGAAGCCTCCGGCTCCGCACCCGCCGAACGGCACGTACGCCCAGGTGGTGAACGTCGCCTCGGGCCTGTGCCTGGACATCCGCGACGGCGTCATCGACAAGGGCACGGACGTCATCACGGCGCCCTGCACCTCGTCCGACACCCAGCGCTGGCGCGTGGACACCTCTCGCGACGTCCTGCAGTCGTCCGCCGACCCCGACTACTGCCTGGACAGCCGCGGCGCCACCTACCGGGGCGTCGGCATCTGGGAGTGTTCCTCGGTCGACGGCCCCAACGGCCAGAACCTGCGCTTCACGGTCGACTCCCGCGGCGTCATCCGCCCGGAGATCGCCCCGGACCACGCGGTGACCGCCTACGGCGGCGACACGGTGTTCCTGATCCCGGACCAGGGCGCCGACCAACAGCGGTGGCGGGCAGGCGCCTCCTAGTGCTGCGACCGGAAAGGTTCACCGGCTCGCCTTGCGGCCCCGCCGCCACACCTCCGACACCAGGGGCACCCCCGGCCGGTACGCCAGGTGGACATGGCTCGGGGCGTCGAGGATCGCCAGGTCCGCGTACGCGCCCGGGGTGAGGCGGCCGATGTCCGTGCGGCGCAGGGCCTGGGCCCCGCCCGCGGTGGCCGACCACACCGCCTCGTCAGGGGTCATGCCCATGTCCCGTACGGCGAGCGCGACGCAGAACGGCACGGAGGACGTGAAGGACGAACCCGGGTTGCAGTCCGTCGACAGAGCCACCGTCACGCCCGCGTCCAGAAGGCGCCGGGCGTCGGGCCACTCGGCACGCGTCGAGAACTCGGCGCCGGGCAGCAGCGTGGCGACCGTACGGCTGTGCGCGAGCGCGTCCACGTCGGCGTCCGTCAGATGCGTGCAGTGGTCGGCGCTGGCCGCGTCGAGTTCGACGGCGAGCTGTACGCCCGGGCCGTAGGACAGCTGGTTGGCGTGGATGCGCGGGTGCAGGCCCCTGGCCTTGCCCGCGGTCAGGATCGCGCGGGCCTGGTCGCCGTCGAAGGCGCCCTTCTCGCAGAAGACGTCGATCCACCGGGCGTACGGCGCACAGGCGTCGAGCATCTCCCCGGTGACCAGGGCCACGTACGCGGCGGGGTCGCCGGCGTAGTCCGGGGAGACGATGTGGGCGCCCAGATAGGTGACCTCCTCCGTGTGCGCAGAGGCGATGCGCAGGGCGCGGGCCTCGTCCTCGACCGTGAGGCCGTAGCCGGACTTGGTCTCGAAGGTGGTGGTGCCCTGGCGGAGGGCCTCGTCCAGATAGCGGACGAGGTTGGCCTCCAGCTCCGCGTCCGTCGCGGCCCGTGTCGCCGCCACGGTCGTGCGGATGCCGCCCGCCGAGTAGCCGCGGCCGGACATACGGGCGTTGAACTCCTGGGTGCGGTCGCCCGCGAAGACGAGGTGCGAGTGGGAGTCCACGAAGCCCGGGATCACGGCCCGGCCGCCGGCGTCGACCCGGTTGTCAGTGGCGGGTGCTTTCCTGGATTCACCGGTCCACGCGACGCGGTCGCCGTCGATGACGACGGCCGCGTCCTGGACCAGACCGAGAGGGGAGTTGTCACCGAGGGAGGGGTCGTTGGTGACCAGGCTGGCGATGTTGGTGATGACCGTGCTGCTCATGGGTTCCTCGTGGGTGGCCGGTCCGGTGGTGGGCGTCAGGCGCGCAGGGCTTCGACGGCGTCCGCCAGCGCCCGCGGGACATCCGGTACGAGTGTGTGCGCCCCGTCGCGTACGACGTGCCGACCGCCCACGACCGTATGGCGCACATCCGCTGCCGTCGCGGCGAATACGGCCGTCTCGGCGCCCAGCCGCGGCAGCGGCCCCGCGGTCCTGACCGAGTCGAGCGCGATCGTCGTGAAGTCGGCGAGCGCACCGGGTTCCAGGGCGCCCGCGTCCGCCCAGCCGAGCGCCGCGTGACCGTCGGCGGAGGCCGCGCGCAGCAGGGCCGCCGCCGTCCAGTGGCCGCGCGTGCGAGTGCGCAACCGCTCGTTCAGCTCCATGGCGCGCGCCTCTTCGAGGAGGTCGATGACGGCGTGGCTGTCGGAGCCGAGACTCAGCCGGGAGCCGGCGGCCCCCAGGGCCACGGCCGGGCCGATGCCGTCGGCGAGGTCCCGCTCCGTGGTCGGGCACATGCAGGTGCCGGTGGACGTGGCGCCGATCAGCGCGATGTCCTCGTCCGTGAGGTGCGTGTTGTGGACTCCGGTGGTGCGCGGCCCGAGGACGCCGTGATCGGCGAGGAGGCGGGTCGGGGTGCAGCCGTGCGCCTCCTGGCAGGCGTTGTTCTCCGCCGTCTGCTCGGACAGGTGCACATGGAGCGGGGCCCGCCGCTCCTCGGCCCAGCGCGCCACCGTCGCCAGCTGCCCGGCCGGCACCGCCCGCACGGAGTGGACGGCCGCACCGATCCGTGCGTGATCCCGTTCCTTGAGAAGTGAACAGCGTTCCGCCCAGGCCTCCGCGGTGCCGTCGGAGAAGCGGAGCTGGTGGCGGTTGGGCGGCTGTCCGAAGCCGGAGGACAGATAGGCGGTGTCGAGGAGGGTGATGCGGATACCGGCCTCGGCGGCGGCGTCGATCAGGGCCTCGCCCATGGCGTTGGGGTCGGCGTACGGGGTGCCGCCGGGGGTGTGGTGCACATAGTGGAACTCACCGACGGCCGTGACCCCGGCCAGCGCCATCTCCGCGTACACGGCACGGGCGAGCGCGTGGTACGTCTCGGGCGTGAGCCTGTCGGCGAACGCGTACATGACCTCGCGCCAGGTCCAGAAGGTGCCGGAGCCGACCTGGACCGTACCGCGCAGGGCGCGGTGGAAGGCGTGCGAGTGGGCGTCGGCGAGTCCGGGGAGGGTGAGTCCGCGCAGGACCTCGGCGCCGGGCGGGGGCGCGTCGACGCCCGTACGGACGGCGGTGATGCGACCGTCCTGCACATCCAGGGCGACGCCCGGTTCGACGGCGGGGTCGAGCCAGGCGTGCTCCAGCCAGTACGTCCGCGTCACCTGCACACCAGCCCTTCCAGTACGTCGGCGAGTGCGGCCACCCCGGCCAGGCAGTCGTCCTCGGCGGCGTACTCGGCCGGGGAGTGCGAGACGCCCGTGGGGTTGCGCACGAACAGCATGGCGGTCGGGATGCTCCCGGAGAGGATTCCTGCGTCGTGTCCCGCCCCCGTGCCCAGGACGGGCACGGACAGTCCGGAGTCCTCGTCCTCGCCGAGGATGCGGGCGAGTTCGTCGCGCAGGGCGTGGTCGAACTCGACGACGGGGGTGAACGACTCACGGACGACGTCGAGGTCGACGCCGTGCCGGTCCGCGTACTCGCGGGCCGCCTTCTCGATACCGCTGACGACGGTGTCGAGGCTGTTCTGGTCGGCGGCGCGGGAGTCGAGCCAGCCGCGTACGAGGGAGGGGATGGCGTTGACGCCGTTGGGCTCGACGGCGATCTTGCCGAAGGTGGCGACGGCGCCGGCGAGTTCGGCCTCGCGGCGGGCGGCGAGGACCGTCTCGGCGTACGAGAGCATGGGGTCCCGGCGGTCGACGAGCCGTGTCGTCCCCGCGTGGTTGGCCTCGCCCCGGAAGTCGAACCGCCACCGCCCGTGCGGCCAGATGGCGCTGGCGACGCCGACGCGGTCGCCACTCAGGTCGAGGGCCCGTCCCTGTTCGACGTGCAGTTCGACGAACGCGCCGATCCGGGCGAGCCGCTCCGGATCAGGCCCGATGGCGTCGGGGTCGTACCCGGCGGCCTCCATGGCCTGCGGCAGTGTGACGCCGTCGCCGTCGGTCAGCCGGTGCGCCTGCTCGCGGGTGAGCTGCCCGGCGGTCAGCCGCGACCCGACACAGGCGAGCCCGAACCGGGCGCCCTCCTCGTCGCCGAAGTTGACGAGGGCGAACGGCTTGCGGAACTCGGCACCCCGCGCACGGAGTTCGTCGAGGGCGGCGAAGGAGGACACGACGCCGAGGGGCCCGTCGAAGGCGCCGCCGTCCGGGACCGAGTCCAGATGGGACCCGGTGACGACTGCGTCACCCCGCGCGGGATCCCCGAGCCAGGCCCACTGGTTCCCGTTCCGGTCGACCTCGTACGCCAGCCCGCGGCCGCGGGCCTGCTCCTCGAACCAGGCCCGGCACTCGGCGTCGGCACCGGTCCAGGCGAACCGGCGGTATCCGCCGGAGCCGGGGTACCGCCCGATGGGGAGGAGGTCCCGCCACATCTCCTGGAAGGAGACGGACGGCGACGGGGCACCGGCCCCCGTGGGAGGGGTGCCGCCCGGTTCACCTCGCTGAGGGCTCACGCGTCGTCACCTTCACGCATGGGAACCCGCACACCCCGCTCCCCGGCCACGGACTCCGCGATGTCGTACCCGGCGTCGACATGCCGGATGACGCCCATCCCGGGGTCGTTGGTGAGGACCCGGCGGATCTTCTCGCCGCTCAGCTTCGTGCCGTCGGCCACCGTCACCTGGCCCGCGTGGATCGACCGGCCCATGCCGACTCCGCCGCCGTGGTGAATGGAGACCCAGGACGCGCCCGACGCCACGTTCACCATGGCATTGAGCAGCGGCCAGTCCGCGATCGCGTCCGAGCCGTCGAGCATCGCCTCGGTCTCGCGGTAAGGCGAGGCGACGGACCCGCAGTCGAGGTGGTCGCGGCCGATCACGAGGGGTGCGGTCAGCTCACCGCTCGCCACCATGTCGTTGAACCGCTCACCGGCCTTGTCACGCTCGCCGTAGCCGAGCCAGCAGATACGGGCGGGCAGGCCCTGGAAGTGGACGCGCTCGCCGGCCATCTTGATCCACCGCGCGAGGGACTCGTTCTCGGGGAAGAGGTCGAGGATCGCCTGGTCGGTCCGCGCGATGTCGGCCGGGTCGCCGGACAGCGCCGCCCAGCGGAAGGGGCCCTTGCCCTCGCAGAACAGCGGCCGGATGTAGGCGGGCACGAAACCGGGGAACGCGAACGCCCGGTCGTATCCGGCGAGCTGGGCCTCGCCGCGGATGGAGTTGCCGTAGTCGAAGACCTCCGCACCGGCGTCCAGGAAGCCGACCATCGCCTCCACGTGCCGGGCCATCGACTCGCGGGCGCGGGTGGTGAAGCCGGCCGGGTCCTTGGTGGCGTAGGAGGCCATGTCCTCGAAGGCGACACCGATCGGCAGGTACGACAGCGGGTCGTGGGCCGAGGTCTGGTCGGTGACGATGTCGATGGGGGCGCTCATGGCGAGGAGCTGCGGGACGAGCTCCGCGGCGTTGCCGAGGACGCCGATGGAGAGCGGCTTGCGCTGGTCGCGCGCCTCCACGGCCAGCTGGAGGGCGTGCTCCAGGGAGTCTGCCTTCACATCCAGGTACCGGTGCTCGATACGGCGCTCGATGGCGCGCGGGTCGCAGTCGATACAGATCGCGACGCCGTCGTTCATCGTGACGGCGAGCGGCTGGGCACCGCCCATGCCGCCGAGCCCGGCGGTGAGCGTGATGGTTCCGGCCAGCGAGCCGCCGAACTTCTTCGCGGCGACCGCGGCGAACGTCTCGTAGGTGCCCTGGAGGATGCCCTGTGTGCCGATGTAGATCCACGAACCGGCGGTCATCTGCCCGTACATGGTCAGCCCGAGGGCCTCCAGACGGCGGAACTCCTCCCAGTTGGCCCAGTCGCCGACCAGATTGGAGTTGGCGATCAGGACGCGCGGCGCCCACTCGTGGGTCTGCATGACGCCCACGGGCCGGCCGGACTGGACGAGCATCGTCTCGTCCTGCTTCAGGGTCCTGAGCGTGCGGACCATCGCGTCGAAGGAGCGCCAGTCACGCGCGGCCTTGCCGGTGCCGCCGTAGACGACGAGCTTGTCGGGGTGCTCGGCGACCTCGGGGTCGAGGTTGTTCTGCAGCATCCGCAGGGCGGCCTCCTGCTGCCATCCCAGGGCGCTCAGTTCCGTGCCGCGCGGCGCTCGGACGGGGCGGGGTCCTGACATGCTCTGCCTCCTGGTGGACGGCCGCACGCGGCCGGGGGGCGCGCGGGGACTGTTGCAGCGGATATTCACATCCTGACCGTCTGAATAGAGCTAGTCAATACGTTCGTGCGCCAGCGGGTCGACGGCCGGGATGTTTGGCTGGAGGTATGACCGCAGACGGTGACACGGGGACGGGGGACGCTGTGGACGCGAGGGACATCGGGACGGGCCGGGCGCGCGGGGACGGGCACCCCGCCGACGCCGAGCGGGTGGCGCGCCGGGACCACGCCGTGCGGAGCGCCGTGGAGCGGGGGCTGCTGGGGCCGGACGCCCCCCTCGTCGGTCTCCTGGACGTCGTCGGCATCCGGGACTCCGCGGCGGAGCTGCGGGCCGCCTTCGACGCGGTGGTCGCGCCGGGCACGCCGGTACTGCACGCCTTCGCGGTGAAGGCGACACCCCTCGTCCCGGTGTTGCGGCTGCTGCGGGATGCGGGCATCGGCGCGGAGGTGGCGAGCCCCGGGGAGCTGGCGCTGGCCCGGGCGGCCGGAGTGGCGCCGGAACACACGGTGCTCGACTCGCCCGCCAAGACGCCGGACGAGCTGCGGGAGGCGCTGGAGCTGGGCATCGCCGTGAACGCGGACAACCCGCAGGAGCTGGCGCGGATCGACGGCCTCATCCGCGCCACGAAGACGTCGTCCCCCCTCGGGATACGGGTGAATCCGCAGCTCGGGGCCGGTGCGATCGAGGCGCTGTCCACGGCCACCGCCACCTCCAAGTTCGGGGTGGCGCTACGGGACGAAGGGGCGCGCGAATGGCTGGTGCGCGCCTACGCCGACCGGCCCTGGCTGACCCGGCTGCACGCGCACTCCGGCTCGCAGGGCGTTCCGCTCTCGCTGATGGCCCGGGGTGTCGCGGAGTGCCACGCGCTCGCCGAGGAGATCAACCAGCGCGTCGGGCGCCGCCAGATCGACACGATCGACATCGGGGGCGGGCTGCCGGTCAACTTCGACTCGGACGCGACGACACCGACGTACGCGCAGTACGCACGGCTGCTGGCGGAGGCGGTGCCGGGGCTGTTCGCCGGGCGGTACGGGCTGGTCACGGAGTTCGGGCGGTCGCTGCTGGCCAAGCACGGCACCGTGGTGGCGCGGGTGGAGTACACCAAGCGCGCGGGCGGCCGGGCCGTCGCGGTCACCCACGCGGGCGTGCAGGTGGCGGCCCGCACGGTGTACGCGCCCGCGTCCTGGCCCCTGCGGATCGCGGCCTACGACGCGAAGGGTCACCCGAAGGAGGGGCCCGACGTGGTGCAGGACGTGGCGGGACCGGCCTGCTTCGCGGGCGACCTGCTGGCCGTGGGGCAGGCGCTGCCGCCCCTGGAACAGGGCGACTACGCGGCGGCGCTGGACACCGGGGCGTACTACTTCGCGCACCATTACGCGTACAACTCCCTCGCCCGCCCGGGGGTGTACGGCTACGCGCCGGACGAGGGCGGAGGGATGCGGTTCGCGGTCGTACGTGAGCCGCAGAGCGTCGAGGAGATCGTGGCGGAGTCGGGAGGAAGCCACCCGGACGCACTGACAGGACTCTGAGAACGCGCGGACCGATCGCGTGGTGCCGGCGCCCGGAAGAAGCCGCGCGCCTCCCGGGCGCCCCTCCCCGGGCGCGCCTCCCGCGAGCGCCTCCGCGGTGCACCCGTACGCCCCGCATGCACGCCGGTCCGCACACCCGGGGGCCATCCCGCACACGCCGACAGGAGGCCAACGGCCCGGCGGACGGGGTCAGTTGACCCACTCTAGTGAGTCGGCGCATGTTCCACTGGAAAATGCCAGAACGCTCACCCCTCGCGCGTACGTTGCGTAGCCTCGGCGTCACTCAGCCGTACCCGAGGCGGGAGGGGAGCCCACGGTGCCCGGAATCGACGAGTGCCTGCTGGAAGCCATGCGTCTGCCCGGTGCCCGGGGTGCCTCGGTGGTCGACTGGACCAGCGGGCTCGCCCTGGGCACGGTCGGGGACTCGCCCGGCGGTGACCACGAGACGACCGCGGCGGAGGCAGCCGAACTGGCCCGGCTCGCCGCCGAACACCGCGCGTTCGCCCCGGAGGACGCCGACTGGTCCGACGACTCGTGCCCGGTCGAGGATCTGATCATCGCCAACCGGGACAGCTACCACCTGCTGCGGTTCGTCCCGACGGCCTTCGACAGCAGCGTCTTCCTCCACCTGTGGCTGGCCCGCGCGGAGGGCAACCTCGCCCTCGCGCGTATCCGGCTCGGTGAGATGGCCGGACGGCTGGTGCTGGGATGACGGTGAGAACGCCTCCGCCGCCCCCGTTGCCCCTGCGGCAGCGGACGCAGATCCCGGGCGGCGGCCTCTCCCCGATGCTCAGCCGACTGGCCGCCGAACGGGCCACCGGTGTGCTGATGCGCGAGGGCGGGATGCTGTATCTGTCCGACGGCCAGGTGGTGTACGCCGAGAGCCCCGCCACCCCGGGGCTCGACGTCCTGCTCATCGCGCGCGGCGCGCTCGACGAGGACGGCTGGCGGGAGGCGGTCGCGCAGGCCGGGGCGCGGCGGCTGGTGGGACGGTTCCTCGTCGACAGCGGCCGGATCGGCGAGGGCGCGCTGGAGCTGTGCCATCTGGGGGCGCTGTACGACGCGGCGTACTTCGTCCTCGGCCCGAGCAGTGCCCCTGCCCGCTTCCGGTACGGCGAGCCCCACTGGCTGGGTCCCGTCCACCCCGTGCCGGTGGACGCCGTGGAACGCGAAACCCTGCGCCGCCGCGAACTCCTGCACCGGATCTGGCCCGATCCGGCGACCGACGAGGCCCCCCTCGTCCGCGGCGACCGCCCGGCGGGAGCGACGGTCACGCCCCGCCAGGGAGAGGTGCTGGACCGGGTCGACGGAGTACGGACGGCAACCGACATCTCCCGCACCCTGGGCCGCCCGGCGTTCCACACGCTGGTGGACGTGCGCCGACTGGCGGCGGCCGGGTTCCTGGCCCCGCGGATGGCGCAGCCGGCCCCGGCCGGCCCCGCGCCCGGCGACCAAACGCCCGTGGCCGACGGAGAGTTGCCGCTCTTCGTCGACCCCCACATCACGTTGCTGAAGAGGCTGAGGGATGCGCTGGAGGCCCTTTGACCGGCTCGACAGGCAACGCCCCGCCGAGAGGAGACCCCTGATGGACGCGGAGCCCGAGGTCCTTGCCGAACTCCGCCGCCTGAGAGCCCGCATCCCCCAGCTGACCGGCGCCCTCGCCGCCAGTGTCGACGGACTCGTCCTCGCCCAGGACGCCCCGGGCGTCGAGCCGGAGGGCGTCGCCGCGCTCACCGCCGCCGCGCTGGGCGTGTCGCTGCGGATGACGGACGCGACGGGCCAGGGCGGCTTCCGGGAACTGCTCGTCCGCGGCGTCCACGGTTACGTGGCCACGTACGCGGCGGGCCGCAGCGCAGTCCTCACCCTGCTCGCCCAGGACCGCGTCAACGTCGGCCGGCTGCATCTGGAGGGCCGCCGCGCGAGTTCCCGGATCGGCGAGCTGATCGACGAGGCCGCCGCCCGTGCCGACCCGCCACCGCAGTCCCGCGCCACCAGAACCCCGACCACGACCACCGCCAGGGCCATGCCCACGCGGACCCGCACCGCGCGCGCCCCCGCGAGCCCACGCTCGGCCGCGAACGCGCGTACCACCACCGAAGGTTGAAAGGACACACCCCGAAATGGCCAACATCGAAACCGCGCTGAAAGAGGCGCTCGCCTCCATCGAGGGCGCGACCGGAGCCGCCCTCGTCGACTACACCAGCGGCATGGCGCTGGGCACCATGGGCGGCAGCAAGAGCTTCGACCTCACGGTCGCGGCCGCGGGCAACACCGATGTCGTCCGGGCGAAGCTGCGCACCATGGAGCACTTGGGGCTCAAGGCGCAGATCGAGGACATCCTGATCACGCTGAGCGACCAGTACCACCTGATCCGGCTGCTCACCGGTCGCGGTGGCAACGGCCTGTTCCTCTACCTCGTCCTCGACGCCAAGCGGGCCAACCTGGCGATGGCCCGCCACCAGCTGAAGAAGATCGAGGAGGATCTGGAGGTCTGACCCCGGCCCGCCGCCCCACGCGCTACACGAGCTCGGCGGTACGGCGGCGCGCCCCGCCCGGGGCGGCGTCGCCGGCCGCGATGCCGGTACCGCGGTAACCCTTGACCGGCTTGCCCGCGGGCGCGCCGCCACGGCGGTCGAGCCAGTCGACGCGCACCCACAGCAGCGCGTCGTCGGCGCGCTCGCGGCGGCCGAGCCAGGCCGCCTTCAGGCGCAGCCCGGCGCCGGCTCCGGCCAGCAGCATGCCACCGGCGGCGGGCACCGCGAAGGAGACGGCGAGCGCGGCCACGAAGGCGGCCAGCAGCCACCAGCGGTGCCCGCGCCGCCAGGCGCGGACGGTGACCGCGCGGTCCTGGAGCACGTCGTACTTGCCGGCGCGGGCGACGCCGCGGGCGAGGGCGCCGTACCGCTTGCGGCGCGTGGACGCGACGACGGCGGTCGCGACGACGAACAGCGCGGCGCCGGCCATGACGCCGATCCTGCGCCCGGTCACTCCCGGTACCAGCATCCCGATACCGGCCGCGAAGACCCCGAGCCACCACAGCGGTGCGGCCCCGGCCCGCACGACGACGGCCACCCGGGCCAGTCCCTGTCCTCCGCGTCCTCCGCGCACCACGTCCGGCCTCCCGTCTCACCTTGTGAAGCGCCTCAGTGCTCTCAGTGCGCGCACGCTAGCGGGCCAATGTGAGACGAATCTGAAAACAGGTGCGCGGCTGGGCCGGAGACCAAATCTGAAAACAGTGCGCGGCTCGGCCGGAGACCGGCCTCGATAGCCCTACTCCACGAACAGCCCGCGGGCCGCGGCCCGCGTGTCGAACTCCTCCAGCCGCGCCTGAGCGTCCGGCAGGTCGTCGCACATCGCCTCGAGCAGAACCCGGCCGAGCAGCATCGGCGCACAGGCCGTGTCGAAGGCGAGCCCGGTGCCGACCGCGGCCGGCAGCAGCAGGTCGGAGACCTTGGCCACCGGCGCGAACGCCGAGTCGGCGACCGTGACCACCGTCAGGCCCGCCTCCTTGGCGTGTTCGAGCCCCTCCACGACCTCGCGCGGATGCCGGGGCAGCGCGAAGCAGAGCAGGGCGCTCGCGCCCGCCCGTACGGCCGCGTCGATGCGGTCGTGGAGCATCGTGCCGCCCTCGTTGAGCAGCCGGACGTCCGGGTGGACCTTCGCCGCGAAGTAGGCGAAGCCGTAGGCCTGGGAGGCCGCGGCCCGCAGGCCGAGCACGGGCAGGGGGCGCGAGGCGGCGAGGACCCGTCCGGCCTTCTGCACGGGCCGCGGGTCGGCCAGCGCCTCCGCCAGATGCTTCAGGTTCTCGATCTCGGCCTCGACGGCCTGCTGGTACTCGTTGTAGGACTGCGGGGCCGCCGGGTGTTCCCCGGCGGGTGCGACCTCGCGCAGGTGTTTGCGCAGCGCCGGGTAGCCGTCGAAGCCGAGGGCGACCGCGAAGCGGGTGACGGACGGCTGGCTGACCCCGGCGAGTTCGGCCAGTTCCACGCTCGACAGGAACGGCACGTCGGCGGCGCGCCGCACCATGCTGTGCGCGATGCGCCGCTGGGTCGGCGTGAGCCGGTGCCCTTCGAAGAGCGCCTGCAGCCGTGCGGCAGGGCTGTCGGTCACGCTCATGACGTGCTCCCCCTCCAGATGTCCGTGAACCGGTCGAGCAGGCGGGCGGCCGCCGTCCCGTCGTGTGTCGGCGGCCGGTCGGCCAGGTCCCCGTCGAGCACCGACTCAGCGAGCTCCGGCGCCCGGCCCACCGGGAGTTCCGGGCCGGGCCGAAGGCCGCGCCGGCGCAGCGCCCGTACAGCGGCGACGAGTTCACAGCCGGGCGCGGCGAGCGAGGCGAAGCCGGCCTGTTCCTCGACGCCCCGGGAGAGTACAGCGTGCCCGAGCGAGGCGGGCGCGGAGAACGCCCGCAGGTCCCCCAGGGCGGCTGCGGCGGCGCGGGAGGTGGACAGCCGGGCCACCTGGGTCGCGGCCGGTCTGAAGTGGGCGAGGGCGAGGGCGGGTTGGGGGACGCGCCCGGTCGCCGCGATCCGCCGGGCGGCGTCCCAGGACTTCTGCACTCGCTTCATGGCCTCGGTGCCGGGGACCGGGCGCGCGGCCCCGTCGGCCAGGCGCACGACATCGGTGACGCCCATGCCGCACCCGTCCAGGACGACGACGTCCTGCGCCGCGTTCAGCGTCGCGTCCACGGCCTGGGACGACATCACGCGCACACCTCTCTCGACGCGGACATCGAGTCCTGCCCGGCTCCACAGTGACCAGCGGCGAGCGCCGGATCGCCGGACCGTCGCGGACCTATTCAAACACCAAGAGCCCTGCATGGCGATATGCAAGCGGCGTGCCCGCCGTTCCGGCGGCGTGCACTCGGGCGCATGCGAACGCATGCGCCGGTCGAGGATCAAGCCGCGGTATGAGAGCGGCGATGTTCTGACGACGAATCAGCCAAGTGTCGTTAAACGGACACGCAAAGTAATCCCACAAGTGCGTACGGTGAACAGGCGTCGCGCTCAACGCCCCCGGTGAGCGCGACGCTCTTCTCCCGGAACCGGGGCCGCAGAGGGTGGAGAGGCTCGCGCTGCTCGGCAGCTGGGCAATCGCCCGCTCCGCCTGATCCATGCAATGGGATGTGCGCGGGGACCGCCGCACCCCCGTTACCGGGGGGCGGGACGACGGCGGTCCCCGCGAAGGACGCGGGCCGGGTCAGGACCGGGCTTGCGCGTCCGTGGCGTCCATGGAGGTCCGGGAGCCGCTCCGGAGGTCCTTGGCGCCGTTTCGGTTGCCGACCGGGGCGGGGAGCCGCTCCCGCCCTGCCGACACCCACTAATGTGCCGGACCCGTGTTAAGCGGGTGCTGCGCGGACGTGACGCGCTCGTACCACTTCCGCGAAGCCCTAGGGCCCGCGCGTCGCCTCGGATTCCCCGCCGACACGACCGGTTCACCGGACGTTCGCCAGGGCGCTTCCGGCGGATCAGAAGCGCCCTGGTGCTTTCCGCCCTTGGCCAGGAACGCCAGCAGGTCCTGCCGGCTGACGACCCCGGTCGACTTGCCCTCGACGACGATCGTCGCGTCGGCCGAACCGACAGCGGATCGTCGAGCGAGGCGCGATTCTTTCTCAGCAGTCACGACGGTGGGTGGAGTGGACTTGCCATTGGCCAGCTCCGGCGCGTTCGATGCGTGCCGCGGCGTACGCCGTACAGCAATTCGCGAAGGTACCGCACCACTTCGACTCATCCGCAGGCAACAGGGTGCACGCATACCGGCGTTCCATTGACCTTGCGGCACTTCGCGCTCGGCGCCGTGTGGTGGGACGTCATAGCAGCGAAAGCGACCATATGAGTGGAAACAATGCCACAAGATCCATAATCCACCACATATGCCCGTGGCATTCGGTAACGCTGTGATCGAGCGCGGGGTGACCCGTCGGAAGGCTGCCTATCCCCGCAGGGGCGCGCTCTGGCTTTTCACAGAAGGAGAGTTCATGAGTCTTGACTCGAGGAAGCCGTCACTGGGGAGGCTTCCGCGACGGACCGCGTGGCTGGTCGGGAGTGCCGTGGCCTCCGGCGCCCTGGCGCTGACGGGTATGGCGGGCCCCGCGTTCGCCGTCACGGCCACGCATGTTCCTGGGAAGAGCGCCACCCGCTCCAGCAGCGACTGCCGTGAGCTGGTGGACGAGCACGGCAACTGGTGGCACCGTGGCGATGACTGTGAGGGCCGACCCGGCCCGGCTGGTCCCCAGGGCCCCCCCGGCCCGCCCGGTCCTCCCTTCACTCTGACGGCTGTCCCTGTGACGGTCACCTTGGCCGCGGGGGTCAACACGCTCGGCCCCTTCGCTTGCCCCGTCAACTCCGTCCCGGTCGCGGCCAGCCTGATCGCCAACGGCAGTGCCATCGGGGTCACCTTGACCACCATCGGCAACACGGCGACTCTCACAACGGGTGCTGTTCCGGCTGGTGTTGTCACCGGCACGGTGAGGGTGTACTGCGCGGCGGTGTCCGGCTAGTTCGGTCTCTTCCGGCGAGAGGTCATCTCATCGCTGGCCGATGCCGCAGGCCCTTCCCCACTGGATGACCACTGAGCCCAGTCATCCTCTCTTGTGCCCCGCAGCCCGCGTCAGTTCGCTGACGCGGGCTCCGGGTGTTTTCGAGTGGACTGGATCAGCTGCTTGTGGCCGCGAGGAAGGCCAAGAGGTCTTGACGGGTGACGATGCCAGCAGGCTTGCCGTCCACCAGCACCACCGCCGCATCCCGGCCTTCGAGGGCAGACATCAGGCGCGCTACCGGTTCCCCTGAACCGACAACCGGCAGCGACTCTGACATGTACTTCTCCAGCGGAGCGTCAGAGGGCGCGTGATCGGTGTACAGAGCGTGCAACAACACTCGCTCTTCCACTGCGCCGATCACCTCTCCTGCCATCACATCGGGGTGTCCCGCTCCGGGGGCCACAACCGGCATTTGAGACACCCCGAACTCCCGCAGCACGTTGATCGCCTCCCCCACCGTCTCCGTGGGGTGCACGTGCACGAAGCTCGGGATGCCGCCCGACTCTGCCTCTGCCTTCTGCGCCAGAACCTGCCCGGCCGTCTGTGCGGTTGTGGACTGGTCGTCGCTGAACCCGTGTTGAACGATCCACTCGTCGTTGAAGATCTTGCTGAGGTAGCCGCGTCCGCTGTCGGGCAGCAGCACGACCACGACGTCGTCGGGACCCAGCCGCTCGGCGACCCGCAGCGCCGCGGCGACCGCCATGCCGCAGGAGCCGCCGACCAGCAGCCCTTCCTCCTTCGCCAGCCGGCGGGTCATCTGGAAGGAGTCCTTGTCGGACACGGCGACGATCTCGTCCGCGACGTCCGGGTCGTACGCGGTCGGCCAGAAGTCCTCACCGACGCCCTCGACGAGGTACGGCCGTCCGGACCCGCCGGAGTACACGGATCCCTCGGGGTCGGCGCCGATGACCTTGACGCGCCCGTCGCTGACGTCCTTCAGATAGCGCCCGGTGCCGGAGATGGTCCCGCCGGTGCCGACGCCGGCGACGAAATGGGTGATCTTCCCCTCCGTCTGGTCCCACAGCTCGGGGCCGGTCGAGTGATAGTGCGAAAGGGGGTTGTTGGGGTTGGAGTACTGGTCGGGCTTCCAGGCTCCGGGGGTCTCACGAACGAGCCGGTCGGAGACGTTGTAGTACGAGTCCGGGTGCTCGGGGGCCACTGCCGTCGGGCACACGACCACTTCGGCGCCGTAGGCGCGCAGCACGTTGATCTTGTCGGTGGAGACCTTGTCGGGGCACACGAAGATGCACTTGTAGCCCTTCTGCTGTGCGACGATCGCGAGCCCGACGCCCGTGTTCCCGCTGGTCGGCTCGACGATCGTGCCTCCGGGCTTGAGCTCGCCGCTCTGCTCGGCCGCCTCGATCATGCGCAGGGCGATGCGGTCCTTCACGGAACCGCCGGGGTTGAAGTACTCGACCTTCGCCAGGACGGTCGCCTGGATGCCGGCGGTCACACGGTTCAGCCTCACCAGCGGGGTGTTGCCGACCAGGCTGATCATCGAGTCGTGGAATTGCACCGTTGTCTCCGGTTGCTGCAAAAGAAGTGGTCGTGATTGTTCCGCCAGCGTAAGCGGTCCCGCGGCCGGACGGTCCGCAAGCGCGGGCCGTCCTCGTCGTTCACGTCCTGTTGAGATTGGGCGACGGGGCGTATGGGGCAAGCAGTGGATGTACGGCTTACGAGGAGGTGGCGGCGACGCATGTCCAGCATGTCGAGGGCGAGGGTGGCCCGTCGCATCGCGGCGGGAGCGGCTTACGGCGGCGGCGGAATCGGCCTGGTGGGTGCCGCCGCCGTCGGTCTGCTGGTCGCCGAGGTGCAGATGGCCAAGCGGCATGTGGGCAACGGGCACAGTCCGCACCCGCCGAGCGCGGACGGTCTGTACGGGCGAGGGTACGCCGCCCTGGACGGACCGCCGCTGAGGCTGATGATGCTCGGCGACTCCACGGCCGCGGGGCAGGGCGTGCACCGCACCCGTCAGACGCCGGGCGCGCTGCTGGCGTCGGGGCTGGCGGCGGTGGCGGAACGCCCGGTACGGCTGCGCGTCGTGGCCCTTCCGGGGGCGCAGTCCGATGACCTGGACCGCCAGGTGACGCTGGCCCTGGAGGATCAGGACCAGGTCCCCGACGTCTGCGTGATCATGATCGGTGCGAACGACGTGACGCACCGGATGCCGGCCACGCGCTCGGTGCGCCATCTGTCGGCGGCGGTGCGCCGTCTACGGACGGCGGGCGCGGAGGTGGTGGTGGGCACCTGCCCGGATCTGGGCACGATCGAGCCGGTGCAGCAGCCGCTGCGCTGGCTGGCCCGCCGGGCCTCCCGTCAGCTGGCCGCGGCCCAGACGATCGGAGCCGTCGAGCAGGGCGGACGGACGGTGTCGCTGGGCGACCTGCTCGGCCCGGAGTTCGAGGCCAACCCCCGCGAGCTGTTCGGCCCCGACAACTACCACCCCTCGGCGGAGGGCTACGCCACGGCGGCGATGGCGGTCCTGCCGACGGTGTGCGCGGCGCTCGGTCTGTGGCCGGCGGAGGAGGAGCGCCCGGACGTGTCCCGCCGCGAGGGCTTCCTCCCGGTGGCCCGTGCGGCGGCGGAGGCGGCATCCGAGGCGGGCACGGAGGTCACGGCGGCCATGCCGACGGGCCCGCGCGGGCCCTGGGCCCTCCTCAAGCGCAGGCGCCGTCGCCGCCTCCCGACCCCCGACGCCACGCCGGCTCCCGCCCCGGAACCGACGCTCTGACCTGGTCCCGCGCTGGGAACGGTGCCCTGAGCCCGTGCGTCTTCGGGGCCGGCCCCCGGAGGAAAAAGCAAGCGCTTAGAAAATTGCGGTCGGAGTCACACCTCGCTGCCCGTGACCTCCACCGTACGTACGGGTAACTTCCCCCACAGCCCTGCCTTCTCTCTCGTGCAATGGAGCCGTGATGCCCGAAGCCGTCATCGTCTCGACCGCCCGTTCCCCGATCGGCCGCGCCTTCAAGGGCTCCCTGAAGGACCTCCGCCCGGACGACCTCACCGCCACGATCATCCAGGCCGCCCTCGACAAGATCCCCGCGCTGGACCCGAAGCACATCGACGACCTGATGCTCGGCTGCGGTCTGCCCGGCGGTGAGCAGGGCCACAACCTCGGCCGTATCGTCGCCGTACAGATGGGCATGGACCACCTGCCCGGCTGTACGGTAACCCGCTACTGCTCCTCCTCCCTGCAGACGTCCCGCATGGCCCTGCACGCCATCAAGGCCGACGAGGGCGACGTCTTCATCTCCGCGGGCGTCGAGATGGTCAGCCGGAGCGTCAAGGGCACCTCCGACGGCCTCCCCGACACCCACAACCCCCTCTTCGCCGACGCCGAGGCCCGCACCGCGGCCGTCGCCGCGTCCGAGGGCGCCGACTGGCACGACCCGCGCGAGGACGGCCTCGTCCCCGACCCGTACATCGCGATGGGCCAGACCGCCGAGAACCTCGCCCGTCTGAAGGGCGTCACCCGCGAGGAGATGGACGAGTTCGGCGTCCGCTCGCAGAACCTCGCCGAGCAGGCCATCGCGAAGGGCTTCTGGGAGCGCGAGATCACCCCGGTGACCCTCCCGGACGGGACGGTCGTCAGCAAGGACGACGGTCCGCGCCCCGGCGTCACCCTGGAGGGCGTGGCCGGCCTGAAGCCCGTCTTCCGCCCCGACGGCCGCGTCACCGCCGGCAACTGCTGCCCCCTCAACGACGGCGCCGCCGCCCTGGTCATCATGAGCGACACCAAGGCCCGGGAGCTGGGGCTCACACCTCTGGCCCGGATCGTGTCCACCGGTGTCTCCGGCCTCTCGCCCGAGATCATGGGCTACGGCCCGGTGGAGGCCAGCAAGCAGGCCCTGCTGCGTGCGGGTCTCACCATCGACGACATCGACCTCGTGGAGATCAACGAGGCCTTCGCCGCGCAGGTGATCCCCTCCTACCGCGACCTGGACATCCCGCTGGACAAGCTGAACGTCAACGGCGGCGCCATCGCCGTCGGCCACCCCTTCGGCATGACCGGCGCCCGCATCACCACCACGCTGATCAACTCCCTCCAGTGGCACGACAAGCAGTTCGGCCTGGAGACGATGTGCGTGGGCGGCGGCCAGGGCATGGCGATGGTCATCGAGCGCCTCAGCTGACGACGGCCCGCACCCGACCGGTCTCGCGCGCCCCGCACGAAACCCGTGCGCACCCGGCCCGGAGCCCCGTACCTCAGGGCTCCGGGCCGTTTTGTGATCCAATCTCGCCCAGGATGTGACCTATCTCCCTCCGAATGGGATTTATGCAGGTCACCGCGGCTCCATGGGCAAACACCGGGATCAGAACCATGTCCGTTTCGTGACGTTACGCACTGACAGCTGGTTAGTCCACCCTTCAAGCTGATGTAGGAAGTCGGGGGCCGACCTTGAACCGGGAGTACGTCAGTGAGCGCCATGCCGATAGCTCTGCTGCTCACCACTACCGCCACCGCGGGCGTGGGCGTCGCCGTCCTGTGCAGCGTGCGGGCGCTGCGCCGACAGGTCGCGGCCCTGCACACCGAACTCGCCGAGCGCCGCACCGCGGACGCGCGCGGGCTGCTGCCCGCCGCCCGCTCCAGCGCCGACGCCGAGGAGATACGCACCGCAGTGGCCGAGGCCCTCGCCGAGGAGCGCGAGCGTGAGCTGGCCGAGGCGCGCGCCTTCTGGGCCGCCCAGGAGGCGCGTGACATCGCCGACGCCCCCACCCTGCTCGGCCTGCCCGACAGCGATCTGTTCCTGCCCCGCCAGTCGGACTTCGCGGGCCTGGAGCACGACAGCCTGGAGCCGGTGACCGAGGCCGGCGCCGACGAGACCGAGTTCGCCGGCGACTCGCCGGAACTGGCCGCGGCGCGCCGCCGTCACCCCTCGCACCCCGACTTCGTCCCGGCCCCCTCACCCGTGAACGACCACGAGCGCACGGTCACCTGCCTGGAGAAGCTGGCCGACGCCCGTACCGAACTCGCCGACGTCCGTCCGGGCCCGCTGGGCACCCTCGACGTGTACGTCTTCGCGGACGGTACGACGCTGTGCATGACCCCGGGCCACCGCGAGACCGCCGACCGCCTGGCCACGGCGCTGCGCACGGGCCACGCCCCGGTGCTGCTCGGCGGCTCGGGCATCTCGGGCGCATACGCACTGACGTTCGCCTGCGGCGACGAGAACGTCTACGTCCTCGCGGACCGCGTCATCGCGTCCCTGTAGCCGGCGGATCGGGCGGCGGATCGACCGCCACCGGATCGGGCGGCGGATCGGCAGCCGCGGGATCGCGTCAGGTTCCGCCCCTCAGACCCCGGCGCGTTTCTGAGCCTCCTCCACAAGCGCCACGGCCTCGGCGAGTTCCGCCTCGTCCCGCAGCACGAGTGCCAGGTCATGCCCCGCTACCGTGATCTGGTCGGCGGCCGCGAACATGCCCGCGTCCGGCATTTCCCGGGGTTCGGCCGAGGGGTCCTCCAGGAGCTGGGCACGACGCGCCAACTCCCTGGCCAGACCGAGGGCCTCGGCCGCCGCGCCCCGTTGCAGCCGGCTCTGCGGAGCGGCCCGCAACCGGTCGGCGAAGTGATCCACGGCCCGGGTCAAAGGCGTCGTATCAAGCACGCCGCGAGACTACGCGTCGCAGCAGGACTGTTGCCAACAGGCGAACGCTCAGGCACGGTGACCTGAAGGACCGGCTTCATCGAATGCGTCCGGAGGCGCCGATGTCCCAAGTCTTCTCCGAGGAGACCCATCGCAATCTGCTAGCCCGCATCCCCCACTGCACCGGTCGTGAAGTCTCCGACTGGCTTCGCACCGTCGCCGAAGGCCCCGCCCTCTGCTTCGAGGAGAAGGTCAGCTGGCTGCGGCACGAGCACAACCTCGCGTACGGCCACGCCAAGGCGATCATTCACGAGTACGACCTGAGGAGGGCCGCGCGCAAACTGCTCTGAGCGCGCACCACCGAACCACCCACCCAAACGCCGAAGGGCCCGCGAACCGTGGTTCGCGGGCCCTTCGAGGGTTGGCGAGCCCCCGTCAGGGGTCCTGCGGCGCTCGCGTCCGGCGCTCCGGGCGGAGCTAGTCGTTGCTGCTGAAGATGGCGACCAGCCGCAGCATCTCGACGTAGATCCACACGAGCGTCATGGTCAGGCCGAACGCGGCCAGCCAGGCCTCCTCGCGCGGCGCACCGTACGCGATGCCGTCCTCGATCTGCTTGAAGTCGAGGGTGAGGAAGAACGCGCCGAGCAGAATCGCGATGATGCCGACGAGCGCGCCCAGCGGGCCCATGCTGCGCAGCCCGCCGTCCGGCGCGGCACCGAAGGCGACCAGCAGCAGGTTGACCGCCATGACCACGACGAAGGCGATGGCGATGGCCATGCCGATCCGGGCATAGCGTGCGGTGACCCGGATCCAGCCCGCCTTGTAGACGAGCAGGGTCGCGCCGGAGACCGCCATCGTGCCGAGCACGGCCTGGAAGGGCGCGCCGTGCCACTGCGCGTTGTACATCTCGCTGAGGACGCCGAGGAAGACGCCCTCGAAGGCGGCGTATCCCAGGATCAGCGCGGGCGACGGGGTGCGCTTGAACGACTGCACCATCGCCAGGACGAAGGCGACCAGCGCGGAGCCGATCGCAAGACCGTAGCTGGTGGACGAGACCGGCAGCAGCGCCCAGGCGAGGATCGCGCCGACCGCGACCGTGCCGAGCGTCATCGCCGAGCGCATGACGACGTCGTCCATCGTCATCCGGCCGGTGGTGGCCGGAGCCTGCGGCGGTGCGCCGTACTGCGTCTGCTGAGCGTAAGGGTTCTGCGCGTAAGGGTTCTGCGCGTAGGGGTTGCCGCTCGCGTACGGGTTGCCTTGAGCGTACGGGTTGCCCTGCGTGCCGACGGCGGCTCCCCCGGCCTGCGGCGCGGTGTTGAAGCCCGCGTAGCCGTTGTCGCGGCTGAACCCCCGTCGCGAGAAGACCGGGTTGCTGCTCCTCATTTCACTCCTCCATGGCCACCCTGCGTGGCCTTGGCTCAAGAGTAATAGGTAGGCAAAGGACTGACTGTAGTGCTTGGGGAGGATCTTTCCCTCGTCCTCGCGCGCAACACGCTACGCGGCTTCGTCATTCCCGGCGAGGAACCACCTCATCCATGACCAACCTGGGACAGAGTCGAGACCGGCCACTGATCAACCGGTGGCTCCGCTTCACCCGGACGAACGCTCGGACGACCACCCGGACGGGTGACACCGCCCGATCGCACCGCCCGATCGCAGCGCCCGATCACAGCGCCCGATCACTCCAGCGGGAAGCCGGTGTAGCCGTCGGCGAGTTCGGCCTCGGCGGCGCGCGAGGTGGTGAGCCGCTCCAGCCGGGCCAGCTGGATGCGGTCGTCGAAGGGGGTGGCGTCCGGGACACGGTGCAGCAGCGTCGTCATCTCGTAGGAGAACCGCTCGGCCTGCCAGACGCGACGCAGACAGGTCTCCGAGTACGCGTCGAGCCGCTCGCTCGACCCCGTCTCCCGCAGGTACGTCAGCGCCCGCGCGAAGGTGACGACGTCCCCCACCGCGAGGTTCAGCCCCTTGGCCCCGGTGGGCGGCACGATGTGGGCGGCGTCCCCGGCGAGGAAGAGCCTGCCGTGCCGCATCGGCTCGTGGACGTAACTGCGCATCGGAGTCACGGACTTGGAGGTGATGGGCCCCCGGGCCAGCGTCCAGCCGTCGGCGGTCTCGAAGCGTCGTTCGAGCTCGTCCCAGATCTCCTCGTCCGCCCACTCCCCGGCGTCCGTGCCGGCCGGCACCTGGAGGTAGAGGCGGGAGACGGACGGGGAGCGCATGCTCAGCAGGGCGAAGCCGCGCTCGTGGCGGGCGTAGACCAGTTCGTCGTGGGAGGGAGCGACGTCGGCGAGGATGCCGAGCCAGCCGAATGTGTACGTACGTTCGTACACCTGGGACAGTCGAGCGGGGACCGCGGCGCGGGACACACCCCAGAAGCCGTCGCATCCGACGACGTAGTCGCACTCCAGCACGCCTTCCCGCCCCTCGTGCCGGAAGCGGACCATGGGCCGGTCCGTGGTCACGCCCTCGACGCCGAGCGCCTCCGCCTCGAAGAGCAGGGGTCCGCCGTCCTTGAGCTGGAGCGCGATGAGGTCCTTGCAGACCTCCGTCTGCGCGTACACCATCACGGAGCTGCCGCCGGTGAGTGCCGGGAAGTCGACGCGGTGGCGGCGGCGTGCGAAGCGCAGCTCGATCCCGTCGTGGCGCAGTCCCTCGCGGTCCATGCGCTCGCCCGCCCCGGCGGCCCGGAGCACGTCGACGGTCCCCTGCTCCAGGATCCCGGCCCGCTGGCGCTGCTCCACATGGGCCCGCTCGCGACTCTCCAGCACGATCGAGTCGATGCCGGCGTTGTGCAGCAGCCGCGCCAGCAGCAGACCCGCGGGTCCCGCTCCGATGATGCCGACGGTGGTACGCATCCGACGCCCCTTTGCGCTCGCTGTTCGGTGTGGTGAAGAGTTCCCCTGGTTCGCATAGTGAAATTTCCTTCACTCACCTGCGGGGTGAGTCTCCGACCGCTGGGGCCGACTGTCAACGGCCGCGGGACGCGCGACCGGGAAGTCCCCCACCGACAGCGAGTGCCGCCCCTGCACCACGAGAGCCCCGGCGCGTCACGCCGGGGCTCTCCGCGTTCCGCCGCGCTGTGCGGACCAGTCGGGCAAGCAGGAACATTGACATGGGAAGGATGGATCTGATGTCTTCCGGGCGAAACGGTTCCGAGGTGCCTCCGTCCGCAGGGCCGGGCGGCCTCCTGGACGCGTCCGACGACGCGGCGGCGGTGATCTCGGCGGACGGCATCGTGACCGGCTGGACCCGGGCCGCGGAAGCACTTCTCGGCTACTCCGCCCCGGAGGTGGTCGGCCACTCCGCCGCGCGTCTGCTGGCGACGCCGGGGGATCCCGTGCGGGTCGCCGGAGTCGCGGAGCGTTGCCGCGAGGGAATGGGCTGGAGCGGACTGATCCCCGTGCAGCACCGCGACGGCAGCCGTATCGACGTCGACCTGCGGGTGTCCGCGTCCTTTCGCATCGGCACCGACGAGTGCTTCCTGATCTCGGCACGGGAGCTGAAGCAGCAGTGGACGGTGGGCCAGTCCATCCTCGACGGCTTCCTCACCCGCTCCCCGGTCGGCATGGCGGTGATGGACGCCCAGCTGCGCTACGTCTGGCTGAACGACACCCTGGAACGCTTCGGCGGTGTCCCCCGTGAACAGCGGCTGGGCCGTCGTCTCAGCGACGTCCTGCCGGGGCTGCATGCCGAGACCATCGAGGGTCTGATGCGCAAGGTGCTGGCGACCGGAATACCGGTCACCGACTACGAGTACGTGGGATGGAGCTGGTCCGACCCGCGCCGTCAACACGCGTACTCCACCTCCTTCTTCCCCCTGGTGAACGCCGACGACACCGTCACCGGGATCTGCTACATGGTCCTGGATGTCACGGAGCGGTGGAACGCCCGCCAGCTCCTCTCTCTGGTCAATGAGGCCGGGACCTGTGTGGGCAGGACCCTGGACGTGACGCGGACGGCCCAGGAGCTCGCCGACTTCGCCGTTCCCCGCTTCGCGGACTTCGTCTACGTCGACCTTCTGGAGCCCGTCCTGAGCACCGAGGGGCACGGGACGTGGCTGTCCGACGCCGGACCGCCGGCCGCCAAGCCGGTGATGCGCCGGGTCGGAATGAGCTCCGTGCGCAAGGGCTGCCCGGAGGCCGTCGTGCGGGTCGGGGAGAAGCTGGATTTCATCCCCCCGCCCTACAACGTGAACCTGCTCATCGACGGCGAACCGATCTTCATCCCGGTCCTCGACCCGGCCAACCTCCAGTGGGTCGCCGAACAGCCCGCCCGGTCCGCTCGCATCCGCGAGTTCGGACTGCACTCCCTCATCTCCGTGCCGATGCGGGCGCGGAACACCGTCCTGGGCCTCACCACGTTCGTACGGTCGCTCAACCCGGTCTCCTTCCAGCCGGACGACGTCCTCCTGGCCCGTGAGCTGGTGGCGCGAGCGGCGCTCTGCGTCGACAACGCCCGCCGGTTCAGCCGGGAACACGCTGCGGCCGTCACGCTTCAGCGCAATCTGCTGCCGCACGCCCTGACGGGCGGCAGTGCGCTGGATGTCGCCTCTTCCTACCTGCCGGCGGACCCTACGGGCGGGGTCGGCGGCGACTGGTTCGACGTGATCCCCCTGTCCGGCGCCCGAGTGGGCCTGGTCGTCGGCGACGTGGTCGGGCACGGCATCACCGCGGCCGCGACCATGGGCCGACTGCGCACGGCGGTCCAGACCCTCGCCGACATGGACCTGCCACCCGACGAACTCCTCGCTCACCTCGACGACCTCGTGCTCCGGCTGAGCGAGGAGGAGGACGACACCGAGACGGCCAGGGAGACCAGCACGACCGTTCTCGGCGCGACCTGCCTGTACGCCGTCTACGATCCGGTGACCAGGCGCTGCACGATGGCCCGGGCCGGACATCCGCCCCCGATCGTCCTCAGCCCTGACGGGCACGTGTACTACCCGGAGCTTCCCGCCGGGCCCCCGCTCGGGCTCGGAGGGATGGCGTTCGAAGCCGCCGTGATCGAGCTCGCCGAGAACAGCCTGCTGGGCCTCTACACCAACGGCCTCATCGAAGGAGCCGACCACGACATGGGCCTGGGCCTGGACCGTCTCGCCCTTGCGCTGTCCCAGCCGGAACCCGACCTCGACGCCCTCTGCGCGACCGCCGTGCAACGCCTCGTCCCCGTGCCCCAACCCGACGACATCGCGCTTCTGCTGACCCGCATGCACGCCTTGAACACCGACGACGTCGCCTCATGGGAGGTGCCCTTCGACCCGGCCGCCGTCAGTGACGTCCGCCTCCGGGTGACCCGCCAGGTGCAGGCCTGGGGCCTTGAGGAGCTGGCCATGACCACGGAGCTCATCGCCAGCGAGCTGGTCACCAACGCGATCCGTCACGCCGCCGGGCCGGTACGCCTGCGACTGCTCCGCAACTCCCGCCTGACCTGTGAGGTCTCCGACGGCAGCAACACCGCCCCCCGGCTGAAGCACGCCCGCAGCACGGACGAGGGCGGTCGTGGCCTCTTCCTCGTCGCTCAGTTCGCCCATCGCTGGGGCACCCGGTACACGCCCGAAGGCAAGATCATCTGGACCGAACAGGAGATCCCGTAGGGACGGGGAGTCCACTCCAACAGGTGACTCGCCGATCGTTCTGCCCAGGAGCTCGCCCTCGGAGGGTTGTCAAGGTTCCACACGGCCCGTCCGCCGGCGCACCCGTTCGTCCGCGCGGGTGCCTGTCTTCGTCGAAGGGATTCCATGCCTCTCGTCGTTCGTCGTTCGTCGCTCTTCGCCCTCGCCTCGACGTTGGCGCTCGCCCCCGCCCTCTCCGCCGGGGCGGCGGCACCGACGGGGTGCAAGAGCTCCGCATGTACGGGCAGGAGCCCGCAGGGCGAGGGGTGCGGCTCCGGCGCCAAGGTCATCGACCGAGTACGGGCGGCGGGCCGCAGGTGAACTGCGCAACTCCGCCAGGTGCAGCGCGGCTTGGGCGCGGATCGAGAAGGCGAACTCCGCATGGCGCTTCAAGATCCAGATCAGGAACGGTGCGACGTACCTGGCCAACGCCTCGCCGCCGTACGCCGCTCAGGGGTCCTTGCACGCAGATGGTCGGGGCGAGCAATGCCTACCGGGCGTGCGTGGAGATGTACGACGGCCGGGGCGGCAGCTGGTCCTGCACCCCCTGGCACTGACGACGACGCCCCCGTACTTGTCGGCCAGAACGGTTCGCCCTTGAGGCAGTGGGCGACGCCCCGCGCGTCGATCGCCCAGGTCGACGAGTGCCACAGCCCGGCCGCACAGGTCCGGCCTCGAAGCCCACCTGGTGCCGCGGCCACGGTATGGCACAAGCTGGCCCGCATGGATTGGTTGCCACTGCTCTCCACCCTGGCCGGGGCCACGATCGGCATCGTCGCTACGCTGATCGCGGATCGGAATCGGTGGAAGCGCGAGGATGCCAAAGAAGCTCTTCGGCTTCGGCTCGACATCTACACGCAGTACACCACCGCCGTGAAGGTCCTCGGTGAGACCCTGCGGGCCCTGGCCGAGCGAGAGCACCCTTCCGACGACGAGCGGGCGCTTGCGCTGCGCGAAGCCTTTCGGGAATCAGGCATCGCCATCGCATCCGAACGGATGTGGCTCATCGCGCCCCAACCCGTCGTCAAGGCCTCCAACAGCGTGTTCCACTGCCTGCGACGCATCTGCGACGGTTACATCGATGGCACTGCTGTCAGCAGTGCAGAGGATCACGCGCGCTGGGAGGCACGCGGCGAAGCAGCGGCCAAGATGCGCAAGCTCATGCGTGAAGATCTCGGCGTCGGCCCACTCACCG
The DNA here is from genome assembly GCF_001417775.1 of Streptomyces sp. TP-A0356. Lineage (GTDB taxonomy): Bacteria > Actinomycetota > Actinomycetes > Streptomycetales > Streptomycetaceae > Streptomyces. The sequence continues at coordinate 82,330 of NZ_BBZJ01000014.1, forward strand.
AACGCCAGAGCACCTAGGGATCCTTGGCTCCCAGCGCATGCCCGTGCCGTACGCCACACGCGCGAACGCCCGGTCCTCCGGCAGCGTGGGCCCACGGTGCGCCCAAGCCGGAAGAGACGAACGGCGCCTTCTGGTCGTCTCCTCGGGCCAGGCGCCGTGCGCTCGATGGTGCCCGGAACCGGACTTGAACCGGTACGCCCCCGAGGGGCAGCGAGGTTTAAGCTCGCCGTGTCTGCATTCCACCATCCGGGCAGGCCATGGGCACCGCATCGAGGTCCCGAGCCTATCGGGAGGCATCCCCCGAACAGCGGTCGACCGATGCGATGTTGTCTTATTTTATTGGAGTCTGAGGGAGCATCAGCCACCGGTACGGGCCATCCGCACTTGCCAGTAGCCTCTCGGGCGACCAGGGCCCTCGTATACGGAATGACGGAATTTCACCTCCCTGAACGAGGGCTCTGGGAGCGCTCGGGACAGGGTGAGCAACCGGTTTCCATTCGGGGGCGGTATCAGGGGTGGCCTCATCCCCAGGTATGACAAGGACGAAGGCGATCCGACCCGAGGCTGCCCCTGGAACCGGAACAACGGCTGACTCCAGGGCGCCGATCCGCCTGGACGATGGAAACGTCATCTTGACCGTCGTCCCGACAGGAGCACCCTCCCGTGACCAGCACTCCCCTCGCCGACCGGACCACCACGGTGGCCGCCCGCGCCACGGATCTGTCCAAGGTCTACGGACAGGGCGAGACCCAGGTGGTGGCCCTCGACCAGGTCACCGTCGACTTCCAGCAGGCCCGGTTCACGGCGATCATGGGGCCCTCGGGCTCCGGCAAGTCGACGCTGATGCACTGCGTCGCCGGGCTGGACTCCTTCTCGTCCGGCTCCGTCCGCATCGGAGACGTCGAACTCGGCTCGCTGAAGGACAAGCAGCTCACCAAGTTGCGCCGGGACAAGATCGGCTTCATCTTCCAGGCGTTCAACCTGCTGCCGACGCTGACCGCGCTGGAGAACATCACGCTGCCGATGGACATCGCGGGCCGCAAGCCGGACAAGGCCTGGCTGAACACCGTGATCCAGATGATCGGACTGTCGGGGCGGCTGAGCCACCGGCCCGCGCAGCTGTCCGGCGGTCAGCAGCAGCGTGTCGCGGTGGCGCGGGCGCTCGCGTCCAAGCCGGACATCATCTTCGGCGACGAGCCCACCGGAAACCTCGACTCGCGGTCCGGCGCGGAGGTGCTGGGCTTCCTGCGCAACTCGGTACGGGAGTTGGGGCAGACGGTGGTGATGGTCACCCACGACCCGGTGGCGGCGGGGTACGCGGACCGGGTGATCTTCCTGGCGGACGGGCGGATCGTGGACGAGGTCTACGAGCCGAGTGCCGAGGCGGTGCTGGACCGGATGAAGCGGTTCGACGCCAAGGGCCGCACCAGCTGAGGCCCACGCCCGGAGGCCTGGGGCTGGCAGCCCCCGGGTACCGGGCCAGGACCCCCGCACCTCCCACCCACCCGTCGCACCACCCAGCCCCTGGACAGAGAAATGTTCCGTACCGCCCTGCGCAACGTGCTCGCGCACAAGGCCAGGCTGCTCATGACCGTGCTCGCCGTGATGCTCGGCGTGGCGTTCGTGTCGGGCACCCTGGTCTTCACCAACACCATCTCCGACGCCTACCAAAAGAGCTCCGCCAAGGGCTTCGACCAGGTCGACGTGGCCATCCGGCCGGAGGGCCGCAAGGACACCGGCGACACGGTCGGCCGGGAGCCCAAGCTGACGCAGGCCCTGCTCGCCAAGGCCGCCAAGGCCCGGGGCGCGGACACGGCCATAGGTGTCGTGAGCGGCTTCACCGCCATCGCCGACAAGGACGGCAAGCTCATCGGCAACGGCTTCCAGTCCCAGGGCGGCAACTACTGGGGGACCAAGGACCCCCGGTATCCGATCGTCAGCGGGCACGCCCCGCAGGGGCTGAACCAGGTCCTGATCGACTCCAGGACCGCCAAGCGCGGCGGTTACAAGGTCGGCGACACCGTGCGGCTCTCCATCGACGGGCCGGTCCTCGCCCCCGAGATCACCGGCATCTTCACCACCGACGACGGCAATGTCGCCGCCGGCGGCAGCCTCGCCCTCTTCGACACGGCCACCGCCCAACGCCTCTTCCACAAGGCCGGTTCGTACGACGAGATCGACGTGAAGGCCGCCTCCGGCACCAGCCAGATCGCCCTGCGCAACGCGCTCGACGAGATCCTGCCGAAGGACACCGCCTCCACCATCACCGGACAGCAGCTCGCCGACGACCAGGCCAAGCGGATCGCGGACGCGACGAGCAGTATGCGCACCGCCCTGCTGGTCTTCGCGGGCATCGCGCTGTTCGTCGGCACGTTCATCATCGCCAACACCTTCACCATGCTGGTCGCCCAGCGCACCAAGGAGTTGGCGCTGCTGCGCGCGGTCGGCGCGTCCCGCCGGCAGGTCACCCGGTCCGTGCTCATCGAGGCGTTCGTGGTCGGCGCGGTCGCGGCCGTCACCGGTCTCCTCGCCGGTATCGGCATCGGGGCGGGGCTGCGCTCGCTCGTGGGCTCGCTCGGCGGAAGCGTCCCGGACGGACCGCTCGTCATCACTCCGGGCACGGTCGCCGCCGCCCTCGCCGTCGGCATCCTGATCACCATGCTGGCCGCCTGGCTGCCGGGCCGCCGCGCCGCGAAGATCCCGCCGGTCGCCGCGATGAGCAGCGTCCATGCGAAGGCGACCACCAAGTCCCTGGTCGTACGGAACACCATCGGCGCCCTGTTCGCCTCGGCCGGCGTCGCCACCGTCGTGTACGCCACCACCCTGAACAGCACGGACGGCCAGGCCCCGATGGGCATCGGCGCGGCGCTCCTCGTCATCGGCGTCTTCGTCCTCACCCCCCTGCTGTCCCGCCCGCTGATCGCGGCCGCCGCGCCCGCCCTGCGCGTCTTCGGGATCGCCGGGAAGCTGGCGCGGCAGAACTCGGTGCGCAACCCGCGCCGCACCGCGGCCACCGCCTCGGCCCTGATGATCGGCCTGACCCTGATCACGGGTCTGACGGTGATGGCGGGCAGCCTGCAGACCGCGATCGACAAGATGGCGTCCTCCGCGATCCGGGCGGACTACGTGGTGTCCATGGCGAACCGCAATCCGCTCTCGCCCGATGTCGAGAAGACGCTGAAGTCGGCCGCCGGCGTCACCGCGACCAGCCCGCTGCGCAACGCGCCCGCGCGCATCGACGGCCAGACCGAGTACCTGACCGGTGTCGACGGCGCCACGATCGGCAAGCTGACGAACCTGACGCTCGTCAACGGCACCTTCCAGGTCGGCGGCACCCGGGTCGTCGTCGACGACGACACCGCCAAGTCCCACCACTGGACGGCGGGTTCCCGGCTCACGGTGTCCTACGAGGACGGGAAGAAGCAGCAGCTGACGGTCGCCGGTGTCTACCACGGCACCGAGATGATGCGCGGCATCATGCTGGACAACGCGACGCTCTCGCCCCACCAGAGCGACCTGTCCGACATGCAGGTCATGGTCAAGACGTCCGGCGGCGCCACCGCCTCGGCCAAGAGCACGCTGGAGAAGGCGCTCGGCGACAACCCGGCCATCAAGGTCCAGGACAAGCAGGACATCTCCAACAGCATCGCGCAGAACTTCACGCTGATGCTCAACATGCTCTACGGCCTGCTGGCCATGGCGGTGATCGTCGCCGTCCTCGGTGTCATCAACACCCTGGCCATGTCCGTCTTCGAGCGCTCGCAGGAGATCGGGATGCTGCGCGCGATCGGCCTGGACCGCAAGGGCATCAAGCGGATGGTCCGGCTGGAGTCCCTGGTCATCTCGCTCTTCGGCGGTGTCCTCGGCATCGGCCTGGGTGTGTTCTTCGGCTGGGCGGCCGGTCAGCTGCTCGGCACGAAGCTGGCGACCTACGAACTGGTCCTGCCCTGGGCCCGGATGGCTGTCTTCCTCCTCCTGGCCGGGACGGTCGGCGTGCTGGCCGCCCTGTGGCCGGCCCGGCGGGCGGCCCGTCTGAACATGCTGACGGCCATCAAGTCCGAGTAGGAGCGCCACTGCGGCAAGGGCTCCGTCCGAGCGGTGTTCGGACGGAGCCCTTGCCGGACCGGGATCAGTTCCAGGTGCGGGAGCGCAACGGCATCCCGGAGGCACCCCGCTCCGGCGTCCGTACCGCCAGGACCTGGTTGACGCCGATGCGGTTGCGTTCGAAGGCCAGGGCGGAGGCAGCCATGTAGAGGCGCCAGACACGGGCGCGGCCGGGGCTGGTCAGTCGCTGCGCCCGGCCCCACTGGGCCTCCAGGTTGGCGACCCAGCGGCGCAGGGTGAGGGCGTAGTGCTCGCGCAGGGACTCGACATCGCGGACCTCGAACCCGGCGCGCTCCAGCTGGGTCACCGTGGTGCCGAGGGGGGCGAGTTCGCCGTCCGGGAAGACGTAGGCGTCGATGAACGCGTCGACCGAGTACGACGACTCGTCCCGCTGTGGCCGCCGCGCGATCTGGTGGTTGAGCAGCCGTCCGCCGGGCTTCAGCAGGGCGTGGAGGTAGCGGGCGTACTCCAGATACCGCTCGGCGCCGACGTGTTCGGCCATGCCGATGGAGGAGATGGCGTCGTACGGCCCGTCCGCGACGTCCCGATAGTCCTGCACCCGGATCTCGATGCGGTCGGTCAGCCCCTCGTCGGCGATCCGCTTGCGGGCGTAGGCGGCCTGCTCCTGGGAGAGGGTGACGCCGACGACGCCGACCCCGTGCTCGCGGGCGGCGTGGATGGCCATGGAGCCCCAGCCGCAGCCCACGTCGAGGAGCCGCTGACCCGGCTTCAGGCCGAGCTTGCGGCAGACGAGTTCGAGCTTGTCGCGCTGCGCGTCCTCCAGGGTGCTGTCCGGACCCGCCCAGTAGGCGCAGGAGTACACCATGGACGGGCCGAGGACGATCTCGTAGAAGTCGTTCCCGACGTCGTAGTGGTGGCTGATGGCCCGTCTGTCGCTGCGCCGGGTGTGGAGGTGGCCGCGGCCCCTGCGGGCCTCCTCGCGGGGCGGCGGGGGCGGCGGGAGGGGGCCGGCGAGCTTGGCGAGCCCGCGGACGGCGGCGCGGACCTCCGGGTCGCGGACCGCCTGGGTGAGGGTGCGGGCGTCGTCGCCGCGCTCCCAGATGAGGCCGGCCATGAGGTCGAGGGCGGTGTACAGATCGCCGTCGATTCCCAGCTCCCCGGCGACCCAGGCGCGGGCCAGGCCCAACTCGCCCGGCTTCCACAGCAGACGGCGCAGGGCGCGGCGGTTGTGTACGACGAGGGCGGGAGCGCCGGGCGGCCCGGCCTCCGAACCGTCCCAGGCGCGGATGCGCACCGGGAGCGGGACTCCCAGCAGTTGTTCGACGAGGCTCTTCAGCCGCGGCGCGGCGTCGGCCATGGTGCACACCTCCGTGACGGGGGATCCCGGAATGTCCAACACCACGTAAACATCTGCGGGGCCGCGCCGCAGTCCCCCGTTGGCGTTACGGCTGGGCAAAATGCCTGTGTACGCCGTCGGCTCGGAGCCGGGAACGAGTGCCGGAGAACGCCGAAGGGCCTCCCGCACCACGGATGGCGGGAGGCCCTTCGGATGGTTCGCTGCCCGGAGGTCAGGAGGCCTTGGCCTTCTCCTCGGTCTTGCTCGCGGCGGCGACCGGCGCCGGCTTGGCGGCCTCGTAGAACTCCTCCCGCGGAGACTCGATCGCGCCGAGCGAGACGACCTCGCGCTTGAGGAACATGCCGAGCGTCCAGTCCGCGAAGACCCGGATCTTCCGGTTCCACGTCGGCATTGCCAGACCGTGGTAGCCACGGTGCATGTACCAGGCCAGACGACCCTTGAGCTTGATCTTCATCTTGCCCATGACGATCATCGCGACGCCCTTGTGGAGGCCCAGACCCGCGACGGCGCCCTTGTTCGCGTGGCTGTACTCCTTCTGCGGGAAGCCCCGCATACCGGAGACCACGTTGTCGCCGAGCACCTTGGCCTGACGCAGCGCGTGCTGCGCGTTCGGCGGGCACCAGGCGTTCTCGTTGCCCGCCCTGCGGCCGACGAGGTCCGGCACCTGGGCGTTGTCACCGGCGGCCCAGATGTAGTCCGTGCCCTTCACCTGGAGCGTGGCCGCGGTGTCGACGTGACCGCGCGGGCCGAGCGGCAGCCCGAAGCGGGACAGCGCCGGGTTCGGCTTGACGCCCGCGGTCCACACGATCGTGTTGGAGTCGACCTCAAGGCCGTTCTTGAGCACCACGTGGCCGTCGACGCAGGACTCCATGGAGGTGGACAGGTAGACCTCGACCCCGCGGCCCTCGAGGTGGTCCTTGCCGTACAGACCGAGCTTGGGGCCGACCTCGGGGAGGATCTTGTCGGCGGCGTCGACGAGGATGAAGCGCATGTCCTCGCGGGACACGTTCTTGTAGTACTTGGCCGCGTCGCGGGCCATGTCCTCGACCTCACCGATGGTCTCCGCACCGGCGAAGCCACCGCCGATGAAGACGAAGGTGAGCGCCTTGCGGCGGATCTCCTCGTCGGTCGTGGAGTCGGCCTTGTCGAGCTGCTCGAGAACGTGGTTGCGCAGGCCGATGGCCTCCTCGATGCCCTTCATGCCGATGCCCTGCTCGGCGAGGCCGGGGATCGGGAAGGTGCGGGAGACCGCGCCCAGCGCGATGACGAGGTAGTCGAACGGCAGCTCGTACGCCTCGCCGACCAGCGGGGCGATCGTGGCGACCTTGCGGTCCTGGTCGATGGTGGTGACCCGGCCGGTGAGGACCTCCGCCTTCGGCAGCACGCGTCGCAGCGGGACGACGACGTGCCGGGGGGAGATGTTGCCGGCGGCGGCTTCGGGGAGGAAGGGCTGGTAGGTCATGTACGAGCGCGGGTCGACGACCGTGACGGTCGCCTCTCCGTAGCGCATCTTCTTGAGAATGCGTCGAGCTGCGTACAGGCCTACGTACCCACCGCCTACTACGAGGATCCTGGGACGCTCCGTGGTGCTCATGGCATCGAGTATCCACCCGCCCCTGGGGGGTCGCTCGTGCGCCCCTTCACAAGCTTCGGTGAGGTGTCTGCTACACTTCGCCGCCCACGTGACGGAGGTCATGGCGCCCACGGGGAACCACCGTGTAGTGCGAACCGTTGTCAAGGCCGCGTGAGCTGCCCCTCAGACCGTCCGAGCGATCCATACCGGCCTCTCACCCGACTCCGGTACGACACCCCCGCAACGCTCGCGCGAGCACCCCCGAAGACCCCTTGAGCCCCACGGATGGCGCAACGGGCCCAAAACCGCGCCCAGCAGGGGCGATTTCCTTGTGAAGAAGTTCACGAAGTTTTCCGGTGGTGTGTCGCCGAAGGGTTCCCGACGGCCCCTCGGACGCGCTCATACGTTATCGAACCTGCTCAGGGGAGGCTACCGGCCAGTAGATGTTTCTTGGCCGGAGCCCTCCCGAACGCGTCCGCTACGCGATGGACCAGGCGATGCCGTCGAGGATGTCGTGCTCGCTGACCAGGACCTCGGCGGCGCCGATCCGCTCCATGATCGCGACCAGTACGAGGGCACCCGCGCCGATGACGTCCACGCGGCCCGGGTGCATGGAGGGGATCGCCGCGCGCTCGGCGTGCGTGGACCTCAGGAGCCACTCGGTGATCTCCCGGACGCGCTCGTAGGGAATCCGGGAGTGGTGGATCCTCGCCGAGTCGTATGCCGGAAGGTCCTGGGCGATCGCCGCGACGGTGGTGACCGAGCCCGCGAGGCCGACCAGCGTACGCGCCTCGCGCAGCGGCACCGTCTGCTCCACCAGGTCCAGCGCGGCCTCGATGTCGGACCGTATGGCCGCGATCTGCTCCTCGGTCGGCGGGTCGGTGACCACCCCGTCGCGCACGAGGTGACGCTCCGTCATACGGACACAGCCGATGTCGACGGACCGCGCGCCGCGCACACGGTCGTCGCCCACGACGAACTCCGTGGACCCCCCGCCGATGTCCACGACCAGATAGGGCCTGGCCAGGTCCTTTCGGCCCATCAGCTCCTTCGTCGCGCCCACGAAGGAGAACTCGGCCTCCTGGTCGCCCGAGATGACCTCGGGCTCGACACCGAGGATCTCCCGCACCCCGCGGACGAAGTCGTCCCGGTTCTCGGCGTCCCGGGAGGCGGACGTGGCGACGAAGCGGAGCCGCTCGGCGCCGTGCTTGTGGATGATCTCGGCGTACTCCCGGCAGGCGGCGAAGGTGCGCTCGAGCGCCTCCGGCGCCAGCCGGCCGGTGCGGTCCACACCCTGTCCGAGCCGGACGATGGTCATCCGCCGGTCCAGTTCGACGAGTTCGCCGGTGGCCGGATCGGCGTCCGCGACCAGGAGCCGGATCGAGTTCGTACCGCAGTCGATGGCGGCGACGCGCGTCACTTGCCGTTCTCCTCGAACTCCTCGGAGCGTGCCGACTGTGCGGACCGTTCCGACTGTTCGGACCGTTCCGGCTGTTCGGACCGTTCCGGCTGTTCGGACCGCTCGGGGTCGAGAGGCTCGAAGGCGAACCATCCGGAGTCGGATCCCTCGCCGCCCGTCTCGGCCTGCCACTCCTCACCCGGCGGCGGTCCCTGGCGCGTCACGCACGACCCCTTGCGCCACCACTCCGGGAGCATCGCGATCGCCTCGTCGCCGAGCGGGTTGACCCCCGGGCCGGCCGCCAGGGAGTGCGCCACCAGCACGTGCAGGCACTTCACACGGTCCGGCATGCCGCCCGCACTGGGGAAGCCCGGCAGGACCTCGATGGCGTCGCGGCGCGCGATGTAGTCCTCGTGCGCGGCGCGATAGGCGGCGGCCAGCTCCGGGTCGGTGGCCAGGCGCTCCGTCATCTCCTTCATGACGCCGGTCGCCTCCAGTGTCCCGATCGCGGAGGCGGCGCGCGGGCACGTCAGGTAGTACGTCGTCGGGAACGGTGTGCCGTCGGGGAGCCGCGGCGCCGTCTCCACGACGTCCGGCTGCCCGCACGGGCACCGGTGCGCGATCGCCCGCAGCCCGCGCGGCGGGCGCCCGAGCTGCTGCTTGATGGCCTCGATGTCCGCGTCTGTGGGCTCGGTGCGCGGGGTGGGCGGCGGGGGCGTTTCCATGGCTGTCTTTCAGGCTGTCTTTCTCGTCGGGGCGCTGCTTCGTCCGGTGACTGGTTCGTCACCGGTTCATCGGTTCACAGCGGCTCTTCGGTTCACAGAGGTCATCGGTTTCGGCGGGTCTTCGGTTTCGGCGGGTCTTCGGGGCACGGCTTCGGCGGGTCTTCGGGGCACGGCGGCGGGCGATTCACGGCCGGATCGTCGGTACATGTCGCCGGGCGGCTCACCCATTCATCGGTTCACGACGGCCCGGCGGTTCACTCACTCAACGGTTCGGCGCGGCTCGTTCGTCTCACTGGTCGGCCTTGTCGGCCTTGTCGATCCCGTCCCAGATGTTCGCGTACCAGGGGCGCGCCGCGGCCATCCGCTCCAGGCGCGACTGCTTGACCGAGTCCGGGTCGATCACGATGTAGCCGGTCTCCCCCGGCATCACATAGTGCAGCCGCTGCCGGATCTGCTGCTGCGCGTACGCGTCGTCCTGCCAGCGCGCCTTGAGGTCACGCAGTTGTTCGACCCGCTGGCGGGCCTGCTCCCGCTTCCGCTCCTGGTCGGCGATCTGGGCGCGCTGGGAGACGTACTGCCTCATGGGATAGGCCAGCGCCACGACCAGCGTGCACAGGACGAGCGCCAGCAGGGCGGCCCGGCCCGTCAGCCGGGAGCGGCGCGCCTGCCGTCTGCTCTGGGAGCGGTAGACCCGGGCGGCCGTCTGCTCGCCGAGCAGCCGCAGCCTGGTCGCGGTGGAGAACCGGTCGCGGTCCTTCACGGCCATGTCTCCCGCCTCCCTTCCACGTGCGTACGTCCCCGCACACGGTACGGGACCGCGTACGGGGACGTACGGACGACTGGCTAAGGGGTCCTTGCACTATGAGCACGCGACCCGGGCGGGCATAGTGCAAGGACCCCTAAGGCATGGCCCTGGTCGGTCAGCCCTTGAAGCGCGGGAAGGCGCTGCGGCCGGCGTACACCGCGGCGTCGTCGAGGATCTCCTCGATGCGCAGCAGCTGGTTGTACTTGGCGACGCGCTCGGAGCGGGCCGGGGCGCCGGTCTTGATCTGGCCGCAGTTGGTGGCGACGGCCAGGTCGGCGATGGTGACGTCCTCGGTCTCGCCCGAGCGGTGGGACATCATGCACTTGTAGCCGCTGCGCTGGGCCAGCTCGACGGCGTCGAGGGTCTCGGTCAGCGAGCCGATCTGGTTGACCTTGACGAGCAGCGCGTTGGCGGCACCGTCCTCGATGCCCCTGGCCAGGCGCTCCGGGTTGGTGACGAACAGGTCGTCGCCGACGAGCTGGACCTTGTCGCCGAGCTTGTCGGTGATGACCTTCCAGCCGGCCCAGTCGTCCTCGAACAGCGGGTCCTCGATGGAGACGAGCGGGTAGGCCGCGACGAGCTCCTCGTAGTACTCCGTCATCTCGGCGGCGGAGCGCTCCTTGCCCTCGAAGAGGTACTTGCCCTCCTTGTAGAACTCGGAGGCGGCGACGTCGAGCGCGAGGGCGATCTGCTCACCCGGGACGTACCCGGCCTGCTTGATGGCCTCGAGGATCAGGTCGAGGGCCTCACGGTTGGAGCCCAGGTTCGGGGCGAAGCCACCCTCGTCGCCGAGGCCGGTGGACAGGCCCTTGGACTTCAGGACGGACTTGAGGGTGTGGTACACCTCGGCGCCCCAGCGCAGCGCCTCGGAGAAGGACTCCGCGCCGATCGGGGCGATCATGAACTCCTGGATGTCCACGTTCGAGTCGGCGTGCGAGCCGCCGTTCAGGATGTTCATCATCGGCACCGGCAGCAGGTGCGCGTTCGGGCCGCCCAGGTAGCGGAAGAGCGGAAGGTCGCTGGCCTCGGAGGCGGCGTGCGCGACGGCGAGGGAGACACCGAGGATGGCGTTGGCGCCGAGCGAACCCTTGTTGTCGGTCGCGTCCAGGTCGAACATGGCCTGGTCGATCAGGCGCTGCTCGGTGGCGTCGTAGCCGACGAGCTCCGGACCGATCTGCTCGATGACGGCGAGGACGGCCTTCTCGACGCCCTTGCCCTGGTAGCGGTTGGGGTCACCGTCGCGGAGCTCGATGGCCTCGAAGGCGCCTGTGGAGGCGCCGGACGGGACGGCGGCACGACCCGTGCTGCCGTCGTCGAGGCCGACCTCGACCTCGACCGTGGGGTTGCCTCGGGAGTCCAGGATTTCCCGGGCTACGACGACGTCGATGGACGGCACGAGCATCTCCTTCTTGGATGTGACGCTGAGAGTGCGGGGCACCTTGCGACTAGAGCCTAACCGTCTCGGGCCATCGGCCGGCCGACCGACCGTCCCGTGGACCGGGTGACGGTTCCACATTGTTCCATCATGGAACAAAGCGCGGGTGACATTCGCGGGACGGGAAGAGAAAAAGCCCCGCTCCGGTGCGTACGGGGGAACACGCACCGGAGCGGGGAGCCCGTGGGGACGGGGCCGTCCTCGCGCGGCCTCCAGGATGGAGGCCGCGCACGGGAGGACCCTGCGTCCCGGCTACCAGCCGTCTGTCACTTCAGGTGCAGCTGCTGACCCGGGTAGATGAGGTCGGCGTCCTGGACGATGTCCTTGTTCAGCTCGAACAGCTTCTGCCAGCCGCCCTGGACCTGGTGCTTCTGGGCGATCGAGCTGAGGGTGTCACCCTTGACGACCTTGTACTCGCCGTCGCCCTTCTTGACCTTCTTGCCGGTCGGGGTGGTGACGGTCTTCTGGGGGGCCGGGCGCTGAGTCGAACGCGTGGCGGCCTGCTGCTCGGTCGAGCGGGTAACGGTGCTCTGCGAGTTGCCGGCCGAGCTGGAGGAGCCGCCGCTCGCGGCGCCGCCGCCGTAGGGGGCGCTGGACAGACCCGTGCCGCAGACCGGCCAGGCGCCCTTGCCCTGACCCGCGAGGACCTTCTCGGCGACGGCTATCTGCTGGCCCTTCGAGGCCAGGTCGGCGCGCGCGGCGTAGGCGGTGCCGCCGTACGCGGCCCAGGTGGAGTTGGTGAACTGCAGACCGCCGTAGAAGCCGTTGCCCGTGTTGATGGACCAGTTGCCACCGGACTCGCACTGGGCGACGGCGTCCCACTCGGAGGCGGTGGCGGCGGAGGCGTTGCCGGCCGCGAGCAGCGGGGCGGCGACGGCGGCGCCGGTGACACCGGCGAGCGCGATGGCGCGGACGGCCTTGGACGGGCGACGGTGCTTGCCCTTGCCGGAACACAGCATGGTTCGATCCCCTCACCGACGCCTGCGAGGTGAGCTGTCGGGTTCGGGCCGGTTGAGTTGCCCGGCCGCGCACCCCTGGATGCGCGGCTTCACCCCCAGCCGCTCCCGGTCAACTTCCGGGCGCGGCACCTACCTTGGGTCCCCCGCTCCTGCCTACGGCGCTTGACGCGACGACTGTTCCCGTACGGCCGCTGGCAGGATTCGGCGTTGCGACCGTCGGGGCCCGCTGTGGCGAGCGGTCATGACCGTAAGCAGTCGATCCGGCGAATTTCAAAGACGATCAGGGCTTCTGAGACCCATCTCTCACTTTCGCCAAACCGGACATTAGCCACGAAGCGGGGCGCGAAATGCCGCTGCCCAAGGGGCAGTTCAGGGCTTCGTCCCGGTCGGCCCGACGTCGAGCGCAAGGCTCTGACCGGGGAGGATGAGGTTCGGGTCGGCGCCGACCGTCGCCTTGTTGGCGTCGTACAGAGCCGTCCATCCACCCGTGAGGCTCAGGGAGTCGGCGATGACCGACAGGCTGTCCCCGGGGCGGACGGTGTAGGAGCTGTCGGCGGTGGCACGGGCGTCGGCGGAGCCGCGCGAGGCGTGCCGCCCGGCCGAGTCGCCCGTACGGCCGTCCGTGGCGCCCTCGTAGGCACTGCCGCCGCGATGGCGGCCCGCACTGGAGGCCTCGCTCGCACCCGCACCCGAAGAGGTGGCATTCTGCCCGGACTTGTCCGACTCGCTGCCCTTTGTTGTTGCCGTGGCCGAGGCGCCGGAGGCCCCGGGGGCGCTCGTGCCGGCGCCGCTCCTGGCGGGGTCGACGGCCGTCTCCGGTGAGCCCGAAGCGGGGGACGAGGAGGGAGACGGGGAGGAGGACGAGGAGGGCGAAGGGGAGGACGAAGGGGAGGACGAAAGGGAGGAAGACGGCGACGAATTGACCGAAGCGGAAGAACCCGACGAGAGGGATGATTCAGACAGTCCGAGGTCGATGCCGGAGCCGGAGGCGGAGCCGCTGCCGGCCGATTCTCCGGCGAGACCCGTGTCGACACCCGCGGAGCCGGAGTCCTTGTTCAGGCCGGCGACCAGCCCGCAGGTCGGCCAGGCGGAGACACCCCGGTCCGCGAGGACCTTCTCGGCGACGGCGATCTGCTGCGAGCGGCTCGCCTGGTCCGGGCTCGGGGCGTAGTCGAGGCCGCCGTGCTTGCCCCAGTCCTCCTGCGACAGCTGGAGTCCCCCGTAGCGGCCGTTGCCGGTGTCGGCGCTCCAGGAGCCACCGCTCTCGCACTCCGCGACCTGGTCCCAGGTCGTGCCGCTCGCCGCGCTGGCACCGGTGGCGCCGAGGAGCGGGATCGCGATCGCCGAGCCGGTCACCCCTGCCGCGACGAGGAGGGCCGGAGCCTGACGGGGGCGACGGTGACGACCGTTCCCGGAGAGCATGCGGTTGCCTTTCACACGACAGCAGTGACCAACGCGGCGGCTGTGGCGTACCGCCGCGTTGCTGCGTGAACGTATCCGCACTCGATGACTTGTCACAAGTTAATGCAGCGCAGATCACGTGAAGATCACAGGTTTGAGAATCCGTCACCTTCCTGTGACCGTCAGCGTGTTCGTCACGTCACTCCGCGGCACCGATGGTAGGTCGGTGACCTTTCCCCGGAACCGGGGTGAACTCCACGGGAAGCGTGCGCAATCCACGCATGATGAGCCCGCCGCGCCACCGCACATCGGCTGGATCCACCGCGAGTCGCAGATCCGGGAGGCGGGTGAGCAGCGTGGCGAGCGCGGTCTGTCCCTCCAGACGGGCGAGGGGGGCGCCGAGGCAGTAGTGGATGCCGTGGCCGTATCCGAGGTGCTGGTTGTCGCGACGGCAGAGGTCGAGCACGTCGGGGTCGGCGAACCGCTCCGGATCCCGGTCCGCGGCGGCGAGGACGACGAGGACCGGGTCGCCGGGCGCGATGTCCTGTCCGCCGATGGTCAGGGGCTGCGTGGCGAACCGCCAGGTGGCCAGCTCGACCGGGCCGTCGTAGCGGAGGAGTTCCTCGACGCCCGTTTCGAGGAGGTCCCGTTCCCGGCGGTCGAGAGAGGCCTGCAGGCGGGCGCGCTGGTCGGGGTGGGTCAGCAGGGCGTAGGTCCCGTTGCCGATGAGGTTGACGGTGGTCTCGAACCCGGCGAAGAGCAGGATGAAGGCCATGGCGGCGGCCTCGTTCTCGGTGAGGTGCTCGCCGTGGTCGGAGGCGCGGATGAGCCCGGAGATGAGGTCCTCTCCGGGGCCGGGCGCTTCGGGCAGGGCCTCGCGCTTGCGGTGGATGAGATCGGCGAGGTATCCCCGCATCTTCTTCACGGACCGCGCGACCCCGCCCCTGGGCCCTCCGCCGTGCCGGATCATCATCCCGGCCCAGTCCCGGAAGTCGTCCTGGTCCTCGCGGGGGACGCCGAGCATGTCGCAGATGGCGTAGATGGGCAGCGGGAAGGCGAACTCATGGATGAGGTCGGCCGATCCGCGGTCGGCGAACCGGTCGATGAGCTGGTCGGCCAGCTCCTGCACCCGGGGCGCGAACTCGGCGACACGCCGGGGCGTGAAGGCCTTGGAGACGAGCCGGCGCAGCCGGGTGTGGTCCGGCGGGTCGATGTTGAGCAGGTGCGTCATCAGCTCGGCCTTGCGCTCGCCGGGGATGCCGGTCTTGCCCTTGGCGTGCGCGGGCTCGTCGTGATGCGCCGGGTTCTTGCTGAGCCGCTGGTCGGCGAGGGCCTGCTTGGCATCGGCGTACCGCGTGACCAGCCAGGCCTCCACACCGCTGGGCAGCTTGGTCCTGTGCACGGGCGCGTGCTCGCGGAGCCAGGCGTAGGCGGGATAGGGGTCGGCGGCGAACTCCCAGGTGAAGAGTTCGGGAGCGGGGGTGGCGGGGGGCCGGGGGTGGTCGGTCTGGTTGGTCACTCCTCGACGGTATCCGGCGGGGTGGGGCGGCCGGTCATCCGCTCAGCCAGGTGCTTCCTGGCGTGGTAGTGGCCCTCGGCGGCCGCCTTGCGGTACCACTTCTCGGCCTCGTCCGATCCGCCCTGTTGGTCGAGGCAGCCGGCCAGCCGGTACGCGGCCTCGCCGTGGCCCTCGTCGGCGGCCCGGCGCAGGAGGGCCATCCCCTCTTCGACGGCGCCTCTGCCGATGAGGAACGTCCCCAGGTTGGCCGACGCCAAGGGGACGCCCGCCTCGACCGCTGCGCGGTACAGCTCCTGGGCCTCCTGCTCCTCGCCGGCGACGTCTTCGAGCAGGGTCGCCAGAGCGTTCATGGCGTCCGGATCTCCCAGGGCCACGCCGAAGCGGTACCAGGCCTTCGCTTCGCTCCGGTCGTCCCAGGCGTACAGCACGTCGCCGGCCTGCTTGGCCGCCCGCTCGTGACCGGCCTCCGCCGCCCTGACGTACCAGCGAAGGGCATCCTCACCGCTCCCCGAACCGTGCAGCAGAACGCCGAGGTCGTACATCGCCTGGCGGTCGCCCCGCTCGGCGGCCGTGCGCAGCCAGTGCTCGGCGAGGGCGCGATGGGCCTGGCCGAGGAGCCGAACCTCGTAGCCGTGGGGATTCCGCTCGACCGCGGCCTCCAGGTACGGCAGCGCCTGCGCGGCCTCCCCCCGCGCGAGGAGCGTCTCACCCACCAGCCCGGACAGGTCGGTCTTCCCGGCGAGCACGGCCTTGCGGAACCAGTCCAGGCTGGCGTCCTCGTCGCCGTCGGCTTCGCACAGGATGCCCATCATGCGCATGGCCTCGGCATCGCCGTCCTCCGCCTTCGGAGCGAAGACCGCATGAGCGGCCGAGCGCACCCGGTCGTGGGTTTCGCCGTCGTGACGCGTCTCCTCGATGGCGCAGTGCCACAGAGCGCTCGGCACCGGCGGCAGCGACGCGTCCCGCATCGCGTCCGCGACCAGAGATCCGTAGGCACGCCATGTCTCGGCCTCCTTCTCGGCCACGCGCTGCGCACCCCGCACGAGCAGCCCCGTGACCCCGTGCCGCCGCTCGGTCGCCCACGCGAACGCCTCCTCGGCCGACTCACGCTCCGCCTCCGCCGTTTCGGGTCCGTAGGACCGGGACGCCTCCTCCAGCAGGGCCACCGGGATGTCCCCGGTGACACCGCAGCGCGCCAGGTCGATGGCGGCGCGCACCAGGAGGTGGCCCCGGGGGTGCGGGCCGCCGGGGCGAGCCGCGCGGCGCCAGTAGTCCCAGAGTTCGGGGCCGACGGCCAGGTACTCGGGGACGCTGTGGTCGCCGCGCCACGTCAGGGCGTCGGCCAGCCTCGGATCATCCGGTGCGGCCTGGGCGAGCCGCTCCAGTTCCGTTTCGTTCCAGCGGGGAGGCAGCTCGACGGTCACCGCCCGGCGCAGTACGCGGGAAGCCGGTCCGCTGCCGAAGCGGTGCCGGTCGTATGCCTCGTCCCTCATCGTGGCCACGATCGGCACACGCACCGCGATCAGCTCTGCCACGAGCCCGGCGTCCAGGCCGTGTTCACCGAGATGGCCGTCCAGTTCGTCGAGCCACAGCACGTACGAGCCGTCGCGGTCGCGCAGCAGTCCGGGCAGCCGGCGGAGGTCGGCGCCGGGGGCGGGGGCGTGGATCCGGTCGGTGGGATGCGCGCTTCGGGCCAGGAACTCCCAGGCGGTCCGGGTCTTGCCGGAGAGCCTGCCGCCCGTGATCACGATCGGACCGGACTGTGCGGACAGCCCGTCGAAGTCCCGGTCGGCGTCCCGTGCGACATAGCTGGGGAGCTCGGGCTCCCCGTGCCGGTGCCGAGCCGGTCGCACGCCGAGCGTGACCGGGTCGACGTCCGCGATGCGCGGCCAGCTCCCGGGATCCGGCAGCCCTCCCCCGCTCTGCTGTGGCCCGTGGTAGTGCTGGGCCCCGACCACCGGCCCATAGAAGGTGCTTCCTCCGAAGTCGACGTGGTCGCCCGCCGCGGGCGGGTGGTGGATGGTGAGGGAGCCGATGGAGCCGGTCTGGATCACGTGCTCCGCGGTGCCGCCGGACACGGTGTTGTGAACGGACGGTTGCCCGCCGAACTCGTCGATGATCCCGCGCAGTTCCGCGGCCACGGCCGGATCCTGGCTCAGGGCGCTCCTCAGGTAGTCCGCCCACGCGCCTTCGGAGGTCCCCAGTCTCGTCGCGGAGCTGGGCAGCGAGCCCCGGTAGAACTCCGCGAGCCGCGACCTTGCCGTATCTCGGTTCGCGCTCTTCAGCGCATCGGCGATGACCCGCGCGCCCAAAGCCGCCAGCTGCTCCAACTCCGCGTCCACCCAGCCCCCTTGTCCACTGAACCCCAGGGACAACGGTACTCAGCTCTCGCTCTCCACCCCCCGGATGGCATCCCGATACGCCCGCGCCGCCGCTCGCAGTGCCGCCTCAGGGTCCACTCCCTCCGCCTCCGCGCGCACCGCCAGGGCGAGCAGTTCGTAGCCGATGCCCTCCCCCTTCGGCAGGGGCACCTCCAGGTCGGCCGTGCGTACCCGTGAGGCGAGCTTCGCCGCCAGGGCGAGGCCCGGCTGTCCCAGGGGGACGCCCTCCGTCACGGATGTACGCTGCTTCTCCACCGCCTTGGTGCGCAGCCAGTGCTCCTTGACCTCCTCCGGCGTCGTCGCGGTCTCGTCGCCGAAGACGTGCGGATGGCGGTGGATGAGCTTGGCGACGATGCCGCCCGCCACGTCGTCGATGGAGAAGGGGGCGTCGGGGTCCTCCTCGGCTATCCGGGAGTGGAAGACCACCTGGAGCAGGACATCGCCCAGCTCCTCGCGCAGCTCCTCGCGGTCGCCCGCCTCGATCGCCTCGACCAGTTCGTACGCCTCCTCTATGCCGTACTTGGCCAGGCCCTCGTGGGTCTGCCGCGAGGACCAGGGGCATTCGGCGCGGATGCGGTCCATGACCTGGACGAGGTCGAGGAGGCGGGCACCCGGGAGGTCGTACGACGCGGGGAGCAGCTCCAGCTCCGGCATCCGCACCCGTCCGGAGCCCGCCAGCCGGGCCAGGCCGTCGGTGAGGTGCGGCTCGCCCTCGCCGGTGGCGACGACGACCACCGTGCGGCCGCCGGCGCAGGTGTCGACGAGCTCCTGCGCCGTCGGGGCGGCCTCCTGGACCGCTATGCCCGCCTCACGCAGATAGGGCAGCTGCGGGTGCGCGCCGTCCGCGCACAGGACCCGGTCGGCGTCGCGCAGTGCCTGCCAGGCGGGCCAGGACAGGAGCCCGGGCGCGACCCGGTGGCTGGTGGTGAGCAGGACGACCCGGCCGGGGCCGGCGGTCGCATCCGGGCCCTGGCCGGGGTCGGGGGCACCTTCGAAGCTGGTTGCGTTCACCCTTCGAACGTAACCCACGCACCGGACCACCCAGGAAGTTGTCCACAGGCCGATGGGGCGGCGGCGCGACGGTTGTCCACAGGCCGGTGCGCCCGGCTTCTGTGCGCCCCGGCGCACCCCCGCTACCGCGTCACGCGGTCTGCTGCTGCGCCGCCGCCGTGACCTCCTTGACCCAGGGCGTCCTGGCGTCCACGCGGCTGCTCTTCTGGACGTCCCACGTGCCGTAGCGCGGATTGAGGTCGACGTGGAGTTCCTTCGACGCCTGCGACATCGCCTTCCAGAACGTGGCCTTGCCGTCGGTCGTGGTCATGTCCGCACCGAGCGCGGCGGCCAGCTTCTGGGCCTGGATCTCCGTGCGGAGGCTGTCGTCGAGGCGTGCGGGGGCCACTCCGTACTGCTGCAGCCACGCCGACTGCAGCGCCTCGGTGCCGCCCGCCCGCTGTACCAGGCTCGTCCGCGTCTGCTCGACGTCCCGGCGGGTGACGCTCACGCGCGCGTCCTTGGCGGCACGGTCCAGGACCCGGTCGAGGACCAGGCTGTGGAGCGTGTCGCGGGTGAGGCTGCTGGTCCGGGCGACCGTCTGTTCGTACTGGGCGTCGTCCGGGGCCGCGGCGCGCTGGGCCGCGCGCACCTCGTTCACCCGGCTCTCCAGTTGTCCGACCGTGATGCGCTCTCCTCCGACGACGGCCGCGGCACCCGGATGGGGGGTCCCGCCGCACGCGGTGAGGAGAGGGGCCGCGGTCAGGGCGGCGCTGAGGGCGATCGCGGTGCGACGGCGGTGCAAGGTGGCCTCCCGAGGAGATTGTGCGACGGTGCACAAAGTCTTGCGGTGATCGATGGTAGGCAGTGGCCCAGCTCTGGCCAACCCATTCGACCAACGATTCGCACTCACTTCGGGCACCGTCGCGCCCCGACCATGCCCCGCGGGTGTGGTCAGCCCGTGATGGCCACCGGCGCGTCCCAGGCGTCACGGTCCACGGTGATCGTGTAACCGCCGCGCGTCTCCTTGCTGTTGACCAGGTACTGGTGAGCGCGACTGTGGTCGGTGTACTGGGTGGAGCCGAACGGCCAGTCCTTGGTCGTCGTGTCCTGCTTGTCCCACAGCGCGTACCAGAGGTTGCCCGGCAGGTCGGTGCGGTCCGTCGCGTTGGCGATGGCCTTGGCGCTGGAGCTGGTGAAGCCGTAGAAGCCGGCGCGGTACGTCTTGGCGCGCAGCCCCTTGTCGAAGGCTCGGACATACGTCAGCACGGCGTCGTTGCACGACTTGTTGGTGACGTCGTACGGCTCCATGTCGAGGTAGATCGGGTGCCGGCCTTCATGCCGAGCGCCGACGCCTTGGCCACCGCGTCCGCAGCGTCGCTCGCCCCGAGCGAGGCGGCGGTGGACGCGGTGAGCTTCTCCGGGTTGGAGCTCGTCTGGCAGGGCGGCTGGGCGCCGACGTAGATCGGGATGAGCCTCCAGCCGATGGAGCTGACCGACTTCACCCACGAGGCGGTGAGGTTGGGCTGGCCGCAGCCGCGGTTCTTGCCGCCGACGTACACGGCGGCAGCTCCGTAGAAGCCGTCGTGCCAGCCCTTCATCGCGGCGAGCGAGGGCGCGGTGCAGGTGTCGAAGGCGTGTCCGGTGTACGTCTTCTGGGCGGGCCAGGTCGTGGCCGCCATCGAGGTCTGGGCGGCGATCCCGGTCCCCGCGACGACGGCGGCGCCGGCCACGGACCAGGCGATGTATCTGCGCTTCTTGGACAGCCGATGGCTCGACATGAACGGCCCCACCCCTGGTTGTGCGATGTCTGTGCATGACGGGCTGTGCGATGCGTGTATGGCACAAGCGGACGCAACCTATTGCACAGCGCGCCACTGATCGGGAAAGACAACCCCTGCGATCACACAAGGTCTCTTCAAGACCCGGTAAAGCGGACGTCTCCTGGGGCGCTCAGCCGCGCACCTGGCCCAGCCACTGCAGGGTCCGCCGGACGTCGACGGCCAGGGGATGAGCGGGGCCCCGCAGGCGTTCCACGTCGTGCAGGAGCCGTAGGAGCGTGTCGTGGGCGGCGGGGCGGTCGCCGAGGGCGAGGAGCAGATGGCCGATGCGGCGGCGGACGTCGTGGGCGAGTTCGGGGTCGCCGGCGACGTACTGGTTCTCGTAGTACGGCAGCAGGGCGCGGTATTCGGCGAGCGCGGCCGCCGGTTCGCCGAGCTGCTCAAGGCACTGCGCCGCGTCGAAGCGGAAGCGCAGGGACTGGGGGTCGGCCTGGCCCGCCTCGGCGGCGCGTTCGTCGGCGAGACGGCGCAGTTCGGGCAGCGCCCGCCGGTACTGGCCGTCGTCCATGAGGGTGGCGGCATAGTGCTTGCGCAGGGTGCGGACGACCGGTGAGTGCTCCCCGTGCTGGGCGGCGGCCGCCGGGAGGATCGCGCCGAGGATGTCGACGGCCTGGGTGATACGGCCTTCGCCGAGGAGGCGCTTGACCTCGTCGACGGCACCCGCGACATCGGGCTTCTCGACCGCCGGTGCCGGCTGCGGCTGGGGCGCCGGGGTGCGCGCCCGGTCCGGCCATGGGGCGTGCGGGCGGAGGAAGGGGCGCGTGGGGTCGAGGGGGGCTCCGGTGGGCATGCCCCGCGCCGGCAGGAGCGGGAGCAGTTGCTCGTACGTCTCCTGCGCGGAGTCCGGGCGATGCTGCGGGTCCTTCGCGAGCAGCCGCAGGACGAGCGATTCCAGCGCCTCGGGCACCTCGGGGCGCAGTCGGCGCACGGGGACCGGGGGCTCGTAGAGATGGCGGTGCAGCACGCCGAGCGCGGTCGCGCCGGTGAACGGCACGTCCCCGCTCAGGAGTTCGTGCATGAGCACGCCGAGCGCGTACAGGTCGGTGTACGGACCGACCGCACCGCCCATCGCCTGCTCGGGGGCCATGTAGGCGGGCGAGCCGATGGGGGAGCCGGTGTGGGTGAGGCGGGTGGTGTCCGTGTCCATCACGGATGCCACGCCGAGGTCGAGGACGGTGACGGTGCCGTCCTGCTTGACCATCACGTTGCGCGGCTTCAGGTCGCGGTGGACGATCGGCACGGCGTGTACGGCGGACAGCACGGCGCACAGTTGCGCCGCGACGGCCACCACCCACTGCCAGGGATACGGGTCGTGCTCGGCGAGATGGTCGGCGAGGTCGGCCCCGTCGACGTACTGCATGACGAGGTACAGCTCCTCGCCCTCGCTGCCCGCGTCGTGGACGGTCACCAGACCGGGGTGGTCGACCTGCGCGGTGACACGGCACTCGCGCACGAACCGGCGGCGCAGTTCGTCGGCCTCCTGGCCGGCCACCTTGTCGGGGCGCAGGAGCTTGACCGCCACACGCCGGTCCAGGCGCTGGTCGTACGCCGTCCAGACCTGGCCCATACCGCCCTGGCCGATGAGCGTGGACAGTTCGTAGCGGCCGGCGACCACGCGTCCGGTCGCCACGCTCACCTGTCGCCCTCGTGCTTGCGCAGATAGTCGCTGAGTTCGTCGAGTTCGGCCCGGACCTGGTCGATCCGCGCGGGCGCGGGACGCTGCGGCTGCGGGGGCGGCGGCGTCGGCGTCGGCGTCGGCGTCGGCGTGTACGGGGGCGGCGGGGTCTGGGTGGGCTGTGTGGACGCGTACGGCTGCGCGGACGGGTAGCCGTATCCCGGCCCGGGCGGCTGGGGCGTCATGAAGGCCGTGGTCCCCGACGCCGGGGCCGTGGCCGGGAGGGCGCGGTGGTGGCGTATGTCGAAGACGACGAAGTACGCGCCGCTGACCGCGCCGAGTATGAGGATCGCGGCGAGCGCGATGTCACCCCGGTGGTCGTTCTCGGGGACGGAGCCGATGACGGCGAGGCCGCCGATGGACAGGGGCATGCTGATCCACGCCATGAGCCAGTCCCCCCACCTGCCGCGCAGCACGGCGACGCGGAACAGCGGGAGGCACGAGAGCAGTCCGCAACTGAGGAAGCCGGCGATGGCGAACAGCACGCGCAGGGTGATGACCGTGCCCGAAGTGCGGGTGGGCGGCGCCGCGCCGTGGCCGTACATGACTGCTCCTGGGACCGGGTGAGGACGGACGTACGAGTGTCGAAGTCCGAGCGTATAGCCCGGCTCGGACAGACGGTCACGGGTTGTGCGTAACCGTTGTGGTCCCGGCCGGGCGGTGCGGACAGGCCTGGAGCGAGGGTACGGGCGAGTGTGGCCAACCCGTCACCCGGGGGCGACCGTCCCGTCCGTCAGGCCGTCGTGCAGGCCGCGGACCAGCCGGTCGCCGAGGCGTCCCGCGAGGCGCAGGGCGTCCTCGAACGCGGCGAGTGCCCGGAAGCGCTCGCCGTAACGGCGTTGCTGGTCGAGCGGGAGCCGGGGCAGCTGGAGACGGCGCACGTCGAGACGGGTCGCGGTGGAGGCGTAGCTGCTGGCCTGGCGGTTGTTGGCGGTGCCGCGCAGGAACCCGGCGAGGAACCAGGGGTCGAGCGCGGCCGGGTCGGGGCGCAGAAGGGTGAGGTTGCGCCCCAGGGCGGCGCCGGCGGTCTTTCCGTCGATCACGCGCGCGACGGCTCCGCCGCCGAGGACCGGCACCACGACATCGCCCTCTTCGACGAGGACCGGGTCCTCTCCCATCTCGGGCAGCGTCCCGGAGGGCGCGGTGCCGGCGAGGACGTCGTGGTCGGTGAGCACACGCGCGTGGGGGCCGTTTCCACCCGTGCGCATCACCAGGGCGCCGCCCCGGGCCAGTTCGCCGACGGTGGTGAGCGGCCAGCGGGCCGGGCCGGAGGCGTCGGCCGGGGACGGGGTGAGGCCGGCGGTGAGGCGGAGCGTCTCGTCCAGGCGGGCGCGCAGGGCCGTGAGCTCCTCGGCGCCGCCGCCCGCCGACGGCGGCGGCAGATGGCGGGCGGGGGCCAGGTCGACGTCGTCGTCGAGGAGTTCGATGACGGGTACGGAGCGGCTCACGCCCGGTACGCCGGGTGCGGTGCCGGTGCGGGCGAACGGGCGCCAGGCGTCGAGGACGGCGGTGCGCACGGCCCCCCAGTCCGGTCCGCCACGGCCCTCGGCGGCGGCCGCGCCGGCGTCCGTGAGCAGCAATTCGGGCTGCACGGGCCCCTGTTCGGGGCGGCGCAGCACCCACAGGTGCAACGGGATGTTGTACGGGGGTGCCGCGCCCACCGGCAGGGCGATCACGGCGCGCAGGGCGCCGCGGCGCAGCAGGTCGGCACGGATACGGCGGCCCGAGCGGCGGGAGGCGGCGGCGGGCGGCATCAGCAGGACGGCGGTGCCGCCGTCCCTGAGACGGGCCAGCGCATGCTGCACCCAGGCGAGTTCGGACTCGGTACGGGCCGGGAAGCCGTACTCCCAGCGGGGGTCGTAGGCCAGTTCGTCGTGGCCCCAATTGCGCTCGTTGAACGGCGGGTGGGACACCACGGCGTCGGCCCGGAGGGTGTCGAAGGCGTCGGCCCGGAGGCTGTCGCCGGCGGCGGTGCGGACGGTGGACCGCGTGTGCAGCGCCAGGCGCAGCGCGGTGAGCGCGGCGAGGCCGGGGTCGCTGTCCTGGCCGTGGAGTTCCTGGTCGGGGGCGGGGGCGACCGCGCGCAGCAGGGCGCCGGTGCCGCAGGCCGGATCGAGGACGGTGCGGGCGGGCCCGGCGAGGTCGGCCATCAGGGCGGCCAGGTCTTCCGGGGTGAGCGTGTACTGGCGCGGGTTGGCGTCGAGGTGCCGGCCGAGCAGGAACTCGTACGTCCCCGGGGCGCCGAGTTCCGCGGCGAGACCGGCGGCGCCGCGCAGGAGGGAGGCCGACGGCAGGAGTCGCGCGGGCGTCGGGGTGGCCACGGCCGGTCTCCGGAGCGCACCGAAGCGCGGGGTGAGCACCTGTTCGAGGGCGGTGGGCAGCAGCGCGGCGAGGCGCTCGTCGGAGCCGGCGGCGGCCTCGTTCCAGACCGTGGGCCGGTCGTGCACGAGCACGAGTGCACAGCCCGCGTGCACGAGGGCCGTGACGGGCCCCTGCGGGTGCCCGGCGACCTGCTGCCACACGCGCTCCCGCAGGGGCACCTCGGCGAGCTTGCCCTGACGGCGCAGCCAGTCCTCGACCTCGGCGAGCGCGAAGGAGGGACTGGTCTCGGTGCCGCCGACCGGTCTGGGGAAGTCGGCGTGGCGGCGGCGCCAGTTGCTGACGGCGGCACGGCCGACGCCCGCGAGCCGGGCGATTCCGGCGGCGGTCACCTCTGTCCCGTTGTCCTGCATCCGCGCGGCTCCCCTCTGCCCTGTGCGGCGCCGTCGTATCGGGTCATCGGTGGCGGCGCCCTCCCCCGTGTGGCGTCGAGCATACCGACCTGCACCAGAGACACCTCTTCACGTTCGTGTACACAGCCCAAATCAGACGTCATGTTGACTCGGTTCACAGCCTCTGGTCTCATTGACCCATCGAACGAGCGACCCACCGCAGCGGCGGGTCTCAGTCGGCCAGGGGGAGGGAACCGTCGTGGGCATGACGGGCAGGATCGTGCTGGGGGCCGTCGTCGGTGTCGTCGTCATCGGCACGGTGTCGGCGCACACGGGCAAGGGGGCCGCCGGGAACGGCGAGAGGGGGTCCTCCGGCTCCCGGGTACAGGGCTCCCGACCCATGTCCGACCGGGCCTCCGGCCACACGGGCGAGAAGGGCGCGGGCGCCGAGGAGGAGGCCGGTACGCGGTCCGCCCCCCGCGGCGACGGCAGCTACGTGGTGGGCAGGGACGTCCGGCCGGGCACGTACCGTACGACCGGCAACACCGACGGCCTGTGCTACTGGGAGCGCGCCAAGGACGCCTCCGGCGGGGCCGACTCCCTGATCGCCAACGACAACGTCACCGGCACGAGTTATGTGACCGTCAAGGCCACCGACAAGGTCTTCCGGTCCAGCGGCTGCAAGGACTGGCAGGCGGTCGGCGAGAAGACCGCGGGCGCAACCACCGGGGCGCGGATCGACGGCGACGGCGGGATGTATAGGGTCGGCGTCGACATCGCCCCCGGCACCTACCGGTCCACCGGCAACTCCGGCGACCTGTGCTACTGGGAGCGCGCCAAGGACGCACTGCACTCCGTCGAGTCCGTCTCGGCGAACGACAACGTCTCCGGAAGCGCCGTCGTCACGATCAGCGCGGGCGACGCCTACTTCAAGACCGTCGGCTGCGGGGACTGGAAGAAGACGTCCTGACCCTCGCCGCCCGGCGCGACGGGCCGTCCCGCCGGTCGGGCCCGACGGCCCGTCACACGACGCCGCGCCCCCTCTCGGCAACCGACTTCACCGCACGACATCTCACCTCAAGGAACTCCCATGCGTCGCACCGCACTTGCCGCCCTCTGTCTCGCCGCCGCGGCCACCACCGGACTCACCGGATGTCTGCCCGGCCAGACCAAGGCGGACGACAGGCCCAAGGGACCGTTCGCCGGGCTGACCGGCGGCGAGATAGCCGACAGATCCGTGAAGGCCACCACCGGTGCCACGTCGCTGCGCATGAAGGGCGACGTCCCCGACGACCAGAGCAGCGGCACGATCTCGATGGACCTGGCCCTGGACAAGAAGGGCGAGTGCGCCGGCACGCTGAGCATGAACGGGCAGGGCAAGACCGACCTGATCAAGACCGGCGACACCCTCTACATGAAGTACGACGAGGCGTTCCTGCGCGCACAGAGCAAGGGCGACTCCAAGGCCGACACCGACGCGGTCGTGGCCATGATGGCCGGGAGGTGGACCAAGATGTCGGCCAAGGGCAAGGACGCCAAGGACATCGCGGGCTTCTGCGACCTGGCCACGGTGCTGGCAGGCGCCCAGAACGTGAACTCCGACGCGACGCGCGGCACCACGACCACCGTCGACGGCACTCCGGCGATCGTTCTGCACGAGAAGGACGGCAAGGACCGTTACACGCTGTACGTCGCCACCCAGGGCAAGCCGTACCTGCTGAAGGTGACCAGCACCTCCAAGAAGGACCCGGGCACGCTCCTCTTCACCGACTACGAGAAGCCGGTGCCGGCCACCGCGCCCAAGGGCAAGGTTCTCGACCTGGA
Source organism: Streptomyces sp. TP-A0356 (assembly GCF_001417775.1). GTDB lineage: Bacteria > Actinomycetota > Actinomycetes > Streptomycetales > Streptomycetaceae > Streptomyces. The sequence continues at coordinate 108,990 of NZ_BBZJ01000014.1, forward strand.
CAAGCTCGGCGGCTGACGCCAACAGGGGCGGGGCCCGGCCGGCGCACCCGGCGTCGTACGGGCCCCGTCAGTTCGCGCGGAACCTCGCGGGCGCCTCGGTCGGGTTGCCGCCCGTCGGCAGCTTCTGGTCCGGGCAGTCCGCCAGGGCCTTCTTCATGGCCGCCTTCTCCGCGTCCGTCACCCACAGCTCGTACTTCTTCTTCACGGCCACCTGCGCGGCGACGTACGTGCAGCGGTACGCCGTGTTCGGCGGGAGCCAGGTCGACGCGTCGCCGTCGCCCTTGCTGCGGTTGGGCGCCGCACCCACCGCGAGGAGGTTGAGCGGGTCGTTGGCGAGGGCTATGCGCTTGCCCGCGTCCCAGTACTTGGCGCCCTTCTGCCAAGCGTCCGAGAGCGCCACGAGGTGGTCGATGTCGACCAGGCTCCGGCCGCGCGCGTACGTGACGTCCTGGCCGCCGTAGGGGTCCGGCGCCAGCAACCCGGAGGCGACCTTGCAGGTGCCGCCCGTGAACTTCACGTTCTTCAGGTCCCGTTTGAGGATGTCGTCGCGCGTGTCGCACCCGTTCTGGTCGGTGTCCGCCCACGGGGTGCCGAACTGGTCCCGGCTGTATCCCGTCTTCGGCGCCCGGCCCTTCACGGTGAGCGAGTCGACCGCGGCGAGGGCCGCACCGCCCGCCGCCGTCCCCCGCGGGCCCGGGGACCCCTTGGTCTCCTGCGGCCCCGCCGACCCCGTCGTCCCCTTCGTACAGCCGCTCACGGCGACCAGGACCAAAGCAGCGGTGGCGACCCCACCCCTCAGACTCACCACGCGACGCCCTCCCCTTGCACGTACCACTCGTCCGAACCGCCCCGCGCCGACGCGGTCTTCCGGATCTCACGGTAGCCGCCGGGGAGTCATGTCCATACCACCCCCAGGCGGAAATGGGTGCACGCCGGGCGTATCGCCGGTGGTGAGACACCTTTCGGTACGAGCCCTACGCCCCCTACGACCCCAGGACCGAGGTCAGGAACTCCCCGACCCACCCCAGCAACTCCCGGCCGACCAGCGGCTTTCCGCCCACCTTCGCGGTCTTGGGCCGTGGCACCAGGACCTGGTGCAGCGCCGGCTTGATGACCGTTCCCGGGTACAGCCGCTTGAGCCGCAGCTCCTGGGACTCCCGCAGCTCGACCGGCGCGAAGCGGATGTTGTTGCCCTGCAGCACGATCTCGCCCACCCCGCACGCGCGGGCGAGCATGCGCAACCCCGCCACCAGCAGGAGGTTCTCGACGGGCTCCGGCAGTTTGCCGTAGCGGTCGACGAGTTCCTCGCGGACGGACTTGATGTCCTCCTCGGAGTTCACGGACGCGATCGCGCGGTAGGCCTGCAGGCGCAGCCGCTCGCCCGGCGCGTATTCGTGCGGCACGTGCGCATCGACCGGGAGCTCGATCTTGACCTCGAGCGGCGGTTCCTCCTCGACGCCGCCCTCCAGGGACGCGCGGTAGTCCGCGACCGCCTCACCGACCATTCGTACGTACAGGTCGAAGCCCACGCCCGCGATGTGGCCCGACTGTTCGCCGCCGAGCAGGTTGCCCGCGCCGCGGATCTCCAGGTCCTTCATCGCCACGTACATGCCCGCGCCCATCTCCGTGTGCTGCGCGATGGTCGCGAGGCGCTCGTGGGCCGTCTCCGTCAGCGGCTTCTCCGGCGGGTACAGGAAGTACGCGTAGCCGCGCTCGCGGCCCCGGCCGACACGGCCGCGCAGCTGGTGCAGCTGGGAGAGGCCGAAGTTGTCGCCGCGCTCCACGATCAGCGTGTTCGCGTTCGAGATGTCGATGCCCGACTCGACGATCGTCGTGGAGACCAGGACGTCGTACTTCTTCTCCCAGAAGTCGACGACCACCTGCTCCAGCGTCTGCTCCGACATCTGCCCGTGGGCCGTGGCGATCCGCGCCTCCGGGACGATCTCGCGCAGACGCGCCGCGGCCCGGTCGATGGACTCCACCCGGTTGTGGATGTAGAAGACCTGACCCTCGCGCAGCAGCTCGCGGCGGATGGCGGCGCCGATCTGCTTCTCCTCGTACGGCCCTACGAAGGTCAGCACCGGGTGCCGCTCCTCCGGCGGGGTGGTGATCGTGGACATCTCGCGGATGCCCGTCACCGCCATCTCCAGCGTGCGCGGGATCGGGGTGGCCGACATGGTGAGCACGTCGACGTTGGCGCGCAGCTTCTTCAGCTGCTCCTTGTGCTCGACGCCGAAGCGCTGCTCCTCGTCGACGATGACCAGGCCCAGGTCCTTGAACTTCGTCTCCGACGAGAACAGGCGGTGCGTACCGATGACGATGTCCACCGAGCCGTCCCGCAGGCCCTCCAGGACCGCCTTCGCCTCGGTGTCCGTCTGGAACCGGGAGAGCGCCCTCACGTTCACGGGGAACTGGGAGTAGCGATCGCCGAACGTGCCGAAGTGCTGCTGCACCAGCAGCGTCGTCGGTACGAGGACCGCGACCTGCTTGCCGTCCTGCACCGCCTTGAAGGCGGCCCGGACCGCGATCTCCGTCTTGCCATAGCCCACGTCGCCGCAGATCAGGCGGTCCATCGGGACCGACTTCTCCATGTCCTCCTTGACCTCGGCGATCGTGGTGAGCTGGTCAGGAGTCTCCGCGTACGGGAAGGCGTCCTCCAGCTCCCGCTGCCACGGCGTGTCCGTGCCGAAGGCGTGGCCGGGCGCCGCCATCCGCGCGCTGTACAGCTTGATCAGGTCCGCGGCGATCTCCTTGACCGCCTTCTTCGCGCGCGCCTTCGTCTTCGTCCAGTCGGCGCCGCCGAGGCGGTGCAGCGTCGGGGCCTCGCCACCGACGTACTTGGTGACCTGCTCCAGCTGGTCGGTGGGGATGTAGAGGCGGTCGCCGGGCTGGCCGCGCTTGGCCGGCGCGTACTCCACCACCAGATACTCGCGGGTCGCGCCCTGGACGGTGCGCTGCACCATCTCGATGTAGCGGCCCACGCCGTGCTGCTCATGGACGATGTAGTCGCCGGACTCCAGGGTGAGCGGGTCGATCGTCTTGCGGCGGCGGGCCGGCATACGGGCGCCGTCGCGTCCGGCGGCCTTCTGGCCGGAGAGGTCGGTCTCCGTGAGCACGGCGAGCTTGAGCGCGGGGTCCACGAAGCCGTAGTCGATCGAGCCGCACGACACGTGCACGACCGACGGGGACAGCTCGCCGAGGTCGGTGTCGAGGCGGGCCGCGATGCCCTCGTTGCCCAGCACCTCGACCGTGCGGGACGCCGGGCCGTGGCCCTCCGTCACGAACACCGCGCGCCAGCCGTCGGCGAGCCAGCCCTTGGTGTCGGCGAGCGCCTTGGCGGTGTCGCCGCGGTAGGTCTCCGGGGCGTGCATACCGAGCTTGAGGGTGTCCCCGTCCAGGTCGTCCAGCTCGTCGTCCGCCGCGAACGGCGAGACCGACCACCACATCATGCCCAGCTCGCGGGCCCGGTCCCGGACGTCCGCGATGGGCCACAGGGAGGCCGCGCCGACGTCGATCGGCGCGTCGCCGCCGCCCGCCGTGGCCGCCCAGGACGCCTGCAGGAACTCCTGGCTGGTCGCCACCAGGTCCGCGGCCCGCGTGCGCACCCGCTCCGGGTCGCACACGACGGCCATGGCTCCTGCGGGCAGCACGTCGAGCAGCAGCTCCATGTCGTCGACCAGCGCCGGCGCCAGCGACTCCATGCCCTCCACGGCGATGCCCTCGGCGATCTTGCCGAGGAGTTCGCCCAACTCGGGGTGCTGTTCGGCGAGAGTGGCGGCCCGCTGCCGCACCTCGTCGGTGAGCAGCAGCTCGCGGCAGGGCGGGGCCCACAGGCCGTGCTCCGCGACCTCGAGGGAACGCTGGTCGGCGACCTTGAAGTATCGGATCTCCTCGACGTCGTCGCCCCAGAACTCGATGCGCAGGGGATGTTCCTCGGTGGGCGGGAAGACGTCCAGGATGCCGCCGCGCACGGCGAACTCGCCGCGCTTCTCCACCAGCTCCACGCGGGAGTACGCGGCCGCGGCCAGGGCGTCCACGACCTCGTTCAGATCGGCCTGCCGCCCGGTTCTCAGGGCGACCGGCTCCAGGTCGCCGAGGCCCTTGACCTGTGGCTGGAGCACGGAGCGTACGGGCGCGACCACGACGGAGACGGGTCCGGTCTCGGGGTCGTCCGGGCTGGGGTGGGCGAGCCTCCTGAGGACGGCGAGACGGCGGCCGACGGTGTCGCTGCGGGGGCTGAGCCGCTCGTGCGGCAGGGTCTCCCACGACGGGTACTCCACGACGCTGTCGGGCGGCAGCAGGGAGCGCAGCGCGGCGGCGAGGTCCTCGGCCTCGCGGCCCGTCGCGGTCACGGCGAGCACGGGCCTGTCCGCGTCCCGGGCCAGCGCGGCCACCGCGAAGGGGCGCGCCGCCGGGGGACCGACCAGGTCGACGTGCATCCGGTTGCCGTCGGTGGCGGCCTTCACCGCTTCCGCGAGTGCGGCGTCCTTGACGACGGCGTCGAGCAGACCGTGCAGGCTCATGAAGGGGTATCCCGTCCCGGGTGGGCAACACGAACACCCGGCCGCGAGGATTTCGGGGGCCGGGGCTGTCCAGCGTACGACGCTGCGCTCACATGCGTCGGGGCTGTGGACAACCCCGACCCGATACCGGCTGGGCCGGACCGTGCGGGCACCCGGGCCGAGCGCCGCACGCCGGGGGGCCGCGCACCGCCGCCGGGAGTGTCGAAAGGGCGGGCCCGGCGCGCGGGAGCCGTCGCTCCCGGGCGCCGGGCCGTCCCCCCGTCCCCCGTACTTCCCGCCCGCGGTGCCCCCGGCATCGCGGGCGCCCGGGTGGCTAGTGCTGCGACAGGAAAGGTTCACCGGCTCGCGACGCCCGGCACGGCACCTCGCCGCGTTGTCGCATCGCCCGAGTACATCCAGTACGCGGGCGACGCTCCGCCTTGCGATGCACCGCACCGGACGCCGCGAGCTTCCCGGCAAACCTTTCCGGCCTCAGCACTAGTCCGTCGCGATCGCGTTCAGTACGTTCATCCGGCCCGCTCGGAACGCCGGGATCAAGGCCGCGAGCAGGCCCACGAACGCCGAGCCGATGAAGACCGCGATGATCGTGCCCCACGGGATCTCCAGGACCTTCAGGCCTTCCAGGGCCAGGAGCTTCTGGGCCGTCGCGCCCCAGCCCATGCCCAGGCCGAGGCCGAGGAGCGCGCCGAAGAGGGCGATCACCACCGACTCCAGGCGGATCATGCGGCGCAGCTGGCGGCGCGAGAGACCGATCGCGCGCATCAGGCCGATCTCCCGGGTGCGCTCCACCACCGACAGGGCCAGCGTGTTGATCACACCGAGGACGGCGACGATGATCGCCAGTGCCAGCAGGCCGTAGACCATGTTCAGCAGCTGGCCGACCTGGTCGCGCAGTTCCTTCTTGTAGTCGGTCTGGTCGCGGACCTGGTACTGCGGGTAGGGCTGCAGAGACGTCTTCAGCGCCGTGTACGCCTGCTTCTCCTGGCCGTCCTTGGCCTTGGCGAACATGATCTGGTTCGGCGGGACCCGGTCGGCCGGAACGTACTTCTCCATCGTCGTGATCGACATGTACCGCGCGCCCTTGTCGAGCGCCGAGTCGTCGTGCGTGATCGCGGCGACCTTCAGCTTCGCGGTGCGGCCCTCCTTGAAGGCGACGGTCATGGTGTCACCGACGTGCACGCCGTGCTTCTTGGCATAGTCGGAGCCCACCGACATCGCGTCCGTGCCGTACGCCCCCGCCAGCTCCCCCGCCGCCGTGGTGCGGCGCAGATCGCTTGCGTACGACGGGTCCGCCGCCGTCACGTCGCCGTCCTCGGTCACCCCGTCGGGCGAGGTCATCCTGGCCGAGAGCAGCTTGTAGCGGGTGACGTGCGCCAGACCGGGTGTCGTCTGGATCGCCTTCTCGGCCTGCGGCACGATCCGCTGGTTGCCCTGGACGATGAAGTCCGCGCCCACCGACCTGTCCAGCTCGTCCGTCGCCGAGGCCACCATCGAGGAGCCCACCACCGACAGGCACGCGACCAGCGCGAGCCCGATCATCAGGGCGGCGCCGGTGGCGCCCGTGCGCCGCGGGTTGCGCAGCGCGTTGCGCTCGGCCATGCGCCCCACCGGGCCGAACATGCGCAGCAGCACCGCGCTGATCACCCGGACCACCCCGCCCGCGAGGAGGGGGCCGATCACCACGAAGCCGACCAGGGTCAGCACGACGCCCACGCCGAGCACCAGCGAACCGTCGCTCGCCTTCTTCACGGTCGCCGCCGCGTAGAGCGCGAAGCCGCCGGCGGCCGTCAGGACCAGCCCCACGATCCCCCGTACGAGACCGGCCTTTCCGTCGGCCGGGGTGCCGGCGTCGCGCAGCGCGGCCATCGGGGAGACCTTGCCGGCCCGGCGCGCGGGCAGATAGGCGGCCAGGACCGTCACGACGATGCCCAGGAGCACTCCGGCCACCGGGGTCGTCGCCTTGACCGTCAGGTCGCGAGTGGAGAGGTCCATGCCCATGGACGACATGAGCTTCATCAGGCCGACCGCGATGCCGACGCCCGCGCCGACACCGAGCACCGAACCGACGAAGCCCAGCAGCAGGGCCTCGATCAGCACGGACCGGTTGACCTGCTTGCGGGACGAGCCGACCGCCCGCATCAGGCCGATCTCGCGGGTGCGCTGGGCGACCAGCATCGAGAAGGTGTTGATGATCAGGAAGATGCCCACCAGGAACGCGATACCGGCGAAGCCGAGCATGGCGTACTTGATGACGTTCATGAACGCGCCGACGTTCTTGCGGTTCTCGTCGGCGTTCTCCTTCTGGGTCTGGATCTTGAAGGAGCCGGTGCCGTCCAGCGCCCGGGCGACGTTCCCCTTGAGCTGCTCGTCCGAGACGCCGGGCGCCGCCGTGACGTTCAGGTTGGTGAACCGGCCGGTGGCGCCGAGCAGTTCGCGCTGGGCGGTCGGGGTGTCGAAGTAGACGATCGCGGCGCCCGGGTTGGTCACCTTGAAGGTGGCGACACCGACGATCCGCGCCTTGAGGTCACCGGTGACCGCGATGGTGCGCAGTTCGTCGCCGAGCTTCAGGTGGTGCTTGTCGGCGGTGTCGTTGTCGACCATCACCTCGGTCGGGCCACGCGGGGCGTGCCCCTTGGTGATCTCCATGGACCGCAGGTCGTTCTTCGTCCAGTTGCCCGCGATGGTGGGCGCGCCGGAGGACGACCCCATGTTCTCGTTGCGGCCGTTGACGACGGTCACGTTCATCGAACTGACCCCGCCCTCGGCCGACTTCACGCCCTTCGCCTTGCGGGCACGCTCCAGCACGGAGGCCGGCATCGACTCGGGCCTGCCGCTCTCCGGGGCCTTGTTGACGTCCGACGTCCTCGGCGAGACCGTCACATCGGACGCGGTCGCCGCGAAGAGCTTGTCGAACGTCGTGTTCATGGTGTCGGTGAAGACGAGCGTGCCGCACACGAACGCCACCGACAGCAGGACGGCGACGGCCGACAGGGCCATGCGTCCCTTGTGCGCGAAGAAGTTGCGCAGCGAGGTCCTCAGGACGGTCATGACGTGCGCCCCCGGGCGTCGAAGTCCTTCATACGGTCCAGGACCTGGTCCGCGGTGGGCTGGTGCATCTCGTCGACGATCCGGCCGTCGGCCAGGTACAGCACGCGGTCGGCGTACGAGGCCGCGACCGGGTCGTGCGTGACCATCACGATGGTCTGGCCGAGCTCGTCGACCGAGCGGCGCAGGAAGCCCAGCACCTCGGCGCCGGCCCGCGAGTCGAGGTTTCCGGTCGGCTCGTCACCGAAGATGATCTCGGGGCGAGCGGCCAGTGCACGGGCCACGGCGACGCGCTGCTGCTGGCCGCCGGAGAGCTGGTTGGGCCGGTGCTTGAGCCGGCCGGCGAGACCGACGGTCTCCACGACCCGCTCCAGCCACGCCTGGTCGGGCTTGCGGCCCGCTATGTCCATGGGGAGGGTGATGTTCTCGATCGCGTTCAGCGTCGGGAGGAGGTTGAACGCCTGGAAGATGAAGCCGATGCGGTCCCGGCGCAGCTGCGTGAGCTTCTTGTCCTTCAGGCCGGTGATCTCGGTCTCGTCGAGGAAGATCTGACCGCTGGTCACGGTGTCGAGCCCGGCCAGGCAGTGCATCAGCGTGGACTTGCCGGACCCCGAGGGGCCCATGATCGCGGTGAACCGGCCACGGGCGATGTCCACGTCGACGTGGTCGAGGGCGACGACGCGGGTCTCCCCCGCCCCGTACGCCTTGACGACCTGGCGCGCCCGCGCGGCAACGGCCGTACGCCCTCCAGTGCCCCCGTGCCTGGGAATGGTAACGGCCGATGTCATGGCAACTCTCCTATGTCTGTCAGCTGTGAGGTAAGAAGCGTGCTGTGCTGCGGCATGTCCCGGTCCGGCACGTCGTCGAATTCCGCGCCTCGGTGCCTCGACGAGTCTCGCGTCGAAGGCGGCCCGGCGCGCTGGTGCCCGGCCCCGTCTTCCGCTGGGGAAATCCCCACCCCCTCCGGTGCGGCCGGCACGACCCCCGTGCGTGCCGGCCGCTCCCCAGCGGCGTGAAGCCAGGTTAAGGACGACCCCGGTCCCCTCTCGTCATCCGCCGGGACGAACCCTCCCCGAGCCCGGATACGGAGGTCCCCCTAGGGGCTGTCCATCGGCGGGTGGAGCTTCTCTCAGGGTCGTATCCACCTTCCGACGTAGTCAGCCTCCACCCTCCCGTCGCGTCAGGGTCAAGTGGGAAGCTTGCGTGCGGCGGACAAGTGCAGGGGAGGGCATCCGGTGGGCCGTACACGACCCGCGCTACACGAAGCCGCACAGCGCACCGCACCCGGCCGGCGCGGCGCGGTCGTCGCCGCGCTGATGCTGGCGATGGCGCTGGCCGCGCTGGACTCGACGATCGTGTCGACGGCCGTGCCGCAGATCGTCGGAGACCTCGGCGGCTTCTCCGTCTTCTCCTGGCTGTTCTCGGGCTATCTGCTGGCCGTGACGGTGACGCTGCCGGTCTACGGCAAGCTCGCCGACACCTTCGGCCGCAAGCCGGTGCTGATCGCGGGCGCGTTCGTCTTCCTGCTCGGGTCGCTGCTGTGCGCGCTCGCCTGGAACATGGGGGCGCTGATCGCGTTCCGCATCGTGCAGGGCCTGGGCGGCGGCGCCCTCCAGGGCACGGTGCAGACGCTCGCCGCGGACCTCTACCCGCTCAAGGAGCGCCCGAGGATCCAGTCCAAGCTGTCCACGGTGTGGGCGGTGTCCGCGGTGGCGGGCCCGGCGCTCGGCGGGGTGCTCGCCGCGTACGCCGACTGGCGGTGGATCTTCCTCGTCAACCTGCCGATCGGGGCGGTCGCGCTGTGGCTGATCGTGCGCCATCTGCACGAGCCGCGCCGGGAAGCACCGTCCCGTCCCCGCATCGACTGGGCCGGCGCGCCGGCGGTGTTCGCCTGCGGGGGCGTGCTGTTGACGGCGCTGGTGCAGGGCGGAGTGGCCTGGCCCTGGCTGTCGGCGCCGTCCCTGGCGCTGTTCGGGACGGGACTCGCGCTGGTCGCGGTGGTGGTGGCGGTCGAGCGCCGGGCGGCGGAACCGATCATCCCCGGGTGGGTGTGGCGGCGCCGTACGATCGCGGCGGTCAACCTGGCGTTCGGCGCGCTGGGGTTGCTGATGGTGGCCCCGGCGGTCTTCCTTCCGACCTACGCGCAGGCGGTCCTCGGGCTCGCCCCGGTCGCGGCCGGGTTCGTGCTCTCCGTCTGGACGCTGAGCTGGCCGCTGTCGGCGGCGCTCAGCCAGCACGTCTACCGGCGCATCGGCTTCCGCGACACGGCGGTGCTGGGCATCGGCCTCGCGGCGCTGCTCCTGCTGGCCTTCCCGTTCCTGCCCTACCCCGGCTCACCGTGGCAGCCGGCCCTGCTGATGCTGCTGCTCGGCGGTGCCCTTGGCCTCTTCCAACTGCCCCTGATCGTGGGCGTGCAGTCGACCGTCGGCTGGGCGGAGCGCGGCACGACGACGGCGTCCGTCCTGTTCTGCCGCCAGACGGGCCAGACGGTCGGGGCGTCGGTGTTCGGTGCGATCGCCAATGGCGTCCTGGCGTCCCGGCTGGGCGGCGCGAGCGACCTGGACACGGTGACGCGGGCGCTGGAGACGGGCACCGCGCCGGAGGCGACCCGCCGGGCGATCGCGTCCGCGGTCCACGCCGTCTACCTGGGCGCGTCCTGCGCGGCGGCGCTCGCGTTCGTGGTCCTGCTCGTGCTGGCACCGCGCCGCTTCCCGGTGCTCACGGACTGACGGCAACGACCGGAGCGTCGCCCTGCTGCGCCGCCCGGGCTTCGAGCCGGTGGCGGACTTCGGGACGTACGCCCGCTTCCGGCTCACCTCGGGTGCGGACACCACCAACAGCCCCTCGCCTCACACCCGTTGACTTCCCATTCCGCCGGCTCTACGTTCACCCCGCACACGTTCGGTTCGCCGATCCTTGTTCGACATATCGACAACGATTCGATCACGTCCGGCCGGGAGACGATCCCGCCCCCTCCTGGAACAAGGAGCCGCATGTTTCCCCCTCCCCCACCGCGACCCACCGGGCAGAGCCTCCTGAACCGGTGCGGAGCCGCCGCCGTACGCGCCCTCGCCCTCGCCCTGACCGCGACGGCCGCCCTCCTCTTCGTCCAGCCCCCGTCGGCACAACGCCGCCACGTCCAACGGCACGGCCCTCGTCCTGTGGTCCTGCAACGGCGGCACCAACCAGAAGTGGACGGTGTCGTAGGGAGATCGACGGCGCCGAGCTGACCGTGGTGCTCGGCGGCGCCCGTCTGCCGCACGTCAGGCGGTGGAGGCAGGAGCGGCCGAGCGAGGACCGGGCCGTGCCGGGGGCCTACTCCGCGGGGGTCCGGCCGGTCAGCATGGCCAGGCTGTTGCGCACATGGTCCATCTGCGCCTGCATACAGTCCCGTTCCTCGCCGTGCTCACGCAGCACCCGTTCCGTCTCCCGGGTGATGCGGTCCTCCCGCAGCCGCGCATCGGCGATCACCTCGGCGGCGCGCGCCTGGGCGTCCCGCTGGACCTGCCGGGCCGACTCCTCGGCCTCGGCGAGAGCCCGCTTGGCCTCGGACACGGCGGCCTCCGCGCGCGCCACCCGCTCCGCCTCCGACGCCTCCAGCTCCGCGGCCCGTTCGGCCGCCGCACGCTCCTCGGCCCCCAGGCGCTCGGCCTGCTCCCGCTCCTGCTCGGCGAGCAGCGCCTCGGTGCGCCGACGCACCTCGCGCAGCGCGGCCAGCGCCTCCCCGCGCCCCTCCTTCATCTCGCGCCGCGCCGTGACCCGTACGTCGTCGGCCTCGGCCTGGGCCGCCAGTAGCCAGGCGCGCACCCGTTCCTCGGCCTCGCCGCGTACCTCGTCGGCGTACGCCTGCGCGGCCTCGCGCACCCGCTGTGCCTCCTCCTCCGCCTCGGCGACCAGCTGCCGCGCACCCCGACGCGCGTCCTCCCGGACGGTCCCGGCCTCCTCCTGCGCCAGGTCGAACAGCCGCCGGGCCCGGTCGCCGAGCATCTCGTACGTCTGCGGACCCAGCCGCGCCACCGCCTCACGCAGCCGCACCAGCTCGGCCTCCATCTCCCTGGCCAGCACGGTCAGCCGCGCGGCCCGCTCCCAGGCCGCGTCGCGGTCCCGGGAGAGGGCCGCCGTGTACGCGTCGACCTGATCGGGTCGGTAGCCGCGCCGCACGGACACGAAGCCGTGCGGCGACCCCGATGCGCTGCTCAACGTGGAACCCCTCTCCGCCTGACCCACAACCGGTGATTTCGCGCACATCTTGATGGATCAGACGGAAGTGTTCATAACACGACACTCCGCGCATAAGCAATGGACAAGGCCAGGAACGAAGACGCACGCGGGGTGTTGCGCGCGAGGTCGCACAGGACGTCACGCACGCCGTCGCACACCACAGCGCACACCACAGCGCACGCAAAAGGGCCGGGTGCGGCCGTACGAAGTCGTACGGCCGCACCCGGCCCTTGAGGTCGCGTCAGGAACGGGTCGTCACAGCAGCCCGTCCCACATCTGCTCCAGCAGCACCGACCACCAGCTCTCCGGCGAGCCGAGCGCCGCCGGGTCCAGGGAGGCCAACTGGGCCTGGAAGTCGACGGTCCAGCGGCCCGCCTGCTCCTGGTTGAGCCCGAACCGCAGCCGCCACATCCGCCCGAGCAACGCAAGACAGCGCACGAACTCGGGCAGACCCGTGTTCACGAACTGCGGCGGTACGGGAGCGCCGCCCGGACCCGCCTCCACGGGCACCGCGACGATGTTCGCCGTGCCGTACTGCACACAGATCGCCTTGCCGAAGTCGCTGCCCATCACGAGGTACGAGCCCGCGTCCGCGGCCGGCTGCACCGCGCGCTCCTGCGCCAGTTCGGCCAGCGTCGGCACCGGGCGGCCCGGCTGCGCCTGCGCCCAGAAGAACGGGCCCATGTCGAGGGGCAGTCCGGCCACCACCAGGGTGTGCGCAACGATCGGCGGAACACCCTGCCGGGACACCGCGGCCTGGTCGAACCGGAAGATCCCGGGACCGAAGGCACCGGCCAGCTCCTGAGCGATGGCATCCGGCGGCAGCGGCGGCACCGGCTGCACCGGCGGCAGCGGTGCGCGCACCGGGGCCGGGCGCGCCGGACCGTCCGCAACCTGGTGCAACTCCCCCTGGTGAGCGAGCAGTTGCTGCATGCCCTGCTGACGCGAGGCATGGTCGGTGCCGTACGGGGCGATGCTGGTGATCCGGGCCTGCGGCCAGTTCTCCCGGATCATTCGCGCGCAGTAGGCGCCCGGCAGCGCGCACGACTCGAGCTCCGTGTGCAGCTCCAGCACCTGGTCCGGCGGAACGTTCATCGCGCGCAGCTCATGGAAGATCTGCCACTCGGGGTGCGGGGTGCCCGGCGCCGAGCGCCGGATCAGCTGCTGCTCGGAACCGTCCTGGGCGCGGTAGCGCAGCACGGCCTGGTAGCCGGGACCCACAGTCGGCTGCCCGGAAGGCGGATAGCCGTACGCCGGCTGCTGCCCGGGCATCGGCTGCCCCGGCATCGGCTGCCCGGGCATCGGCTGCGGAGCACCCGGCGGCATGCCCGGCGCGGCCGGGGGCGGCGGAGGCGGAGGCGCACCGGGACCACCGGCCGGCGGCCCGGCCAGCATGGTCTCGGCGTGGTGCACGGCACCGGGGGCGCCGGGAGCGCCGGGGACGCCCGGACCGCCGACCGACGGACCGGCGAGCATCGTGGCCGCGTGGTGCACACCCCCAGGAGGCGTACCACCCGGCGCATTCGGCACACCCGGAGGCTGCGGGGCGCCGGGCGGAGGTGTGCCCGGAGCACCCGGCCGACCGGGCGGGACGGGAGGGTTGGGGGCGCCCGGGGCACCGGGAGGCATGCCCGGCACACCGGGGACACCCGGAGGCTGCGGGACGCCGGGAGCGCCGGGGACACCCGGACCGCCGACCGACGGACCGGCCAGCATCGTGGCCGCGTGGTGCACACCCCCAGGAGGCGTACCACCCGGCGCATTCGGCACACCCGGAGGCTGCGGGGCGCCGGGCGGCTGCGGAGCACCGGGCGGAGGCGTGCCGGGGCCCATACCGGGCCCGTCCGGGCCGAGTTGTGAGACGAGTTGTGTGGGCACATAGCCGCCCGCCGGAGTGCCCGGCGCCGACGGCGGAGGCGTGGCACCCGGCCGCCCGCCCGGCGCGCCAGGAGCGCCGGGAGCTCCCGGGGGATGCAGCGCACCACCGCCGCGCACACCCCGCGGAGGCGCCGCCTTGCTGGTCGCGGCGTCGGCGATGTCCCCGGCGTTCGGCGGGAGCGGCCGCCCGGGCCCGGACGAACCGGCCGGGGGCTGCGGCGAGTCGGGCACACCCGGTCCCCGAGGCGTCCCAGGAGCACCACCGGGCCCTTGCGGATAGCCGTACGACGGCGCACCCGGGGGCGGCGTACCCGGAACACCCGGGGCACCCGGAAGCGGCGCACCGGGCGCGCCCGTCCCCGGCTCGTCCAGTGCCGGAGCCACTGTCGTGCGCGGCAGTTGGCTGCCGCCCGCCATCAGCGCGGTCTTCGCGTCCGGTGCCGACGCGGGCGGCGGCGTACCACCGTCGTCCACGTCGCTCAGCTGCGGCGCGAACACGGTCGCCGGCAGCGGCACCGAACGGTCCTCGCCGGCATCGGCGTTGGTGTCGGTCCCCGCCCACGGCGTCGCCCCCTCGGGCACACCCGGCGCCGCGTCCCGCACTTCTTCACCACCACCTGCGGCAGGCCACGGCATAGCGCCACCCGAGGAGGCCGGAGAGACCGGAGAGACCGGAGGAGGCGAGGGAGCCGGAGAGACCGCAGGAGCCGGAGAAGCCGACGAATCCGCCGCCGCGGTCGCCGCCGGGAGCGCACCCGCTCCCTGCGGCGCCCCGGATGACGAACCGGACGACGAACCGGACGACGAACCGGTCGACGAAGTGTCACCGCGCCGGCGATCCGGAATGCCCATCCTGTCCGCCGCCTCCTGGAGCCACTCCGGGGGGCTCAACAGGAACGAGGTCTGGTTCAGATCGACCCGGGCTGCGGGCGCCGGCGCCGGCTGCGCCGCCGCGTCCTTCGTCCCGTACTCCTCCTCGTACCGGCGGATCACCTCACCCACCGGCAGCCCCGGCCACAGCGTCGCCTCACCGCTGTCACGGGCGATGACCAGCCGCTGCGCGCCCCCGTCCGACCGAGGCCCGTCGGCCCGGTCCTCCGCCCACACCACGAACCCGAGCTCGAACTCCCGCACCAACACCTCACGATGCTGGTACGACGGCACATCCCCGTTGATCCACTCTTCCGCGCGCTCCTGCGCCTGTGCGAACGTCACCATCGCCCGAACTCACTCCCCCACCGAAGACGCCGACGACACCGGCACCGCACGCGCGAACCCGCCGTCCACCATCAGGTTCGCCACCGTCTCCAACTCCGGTGGATCACCCGCGAGCCGGGACAGGAACTGGTCGAAGTCCTCACCGCACGGCAGCAGCAGCCGCTGCACACGCTCCGCCGGCGTCCACGACGCATCCACGTCACGCGCGTCGTCGTACGCGCAGAACCAGACCGAACCGGCCCCGTCACCCTTCACCTTCACGGCCAGCAGACCGCCCTGCACGAAGCCGACGCCCAGGTAATCCTTCGTCAGATGGTCGCGCAGACACTTGTTCACATACACCAGGTCGTTGACCGCCGCCTCGTCGCGCACGGTGAAGAACGGCTGGTCGACCAGCAGCCCCAACTCCGCGTCGAGCGCCGTGCCCACCGGCGCACACCCGCCCGCCGCCTTCAGGAACGAGCGGTAGGCACCTGGCAGCCGGTAGCCCAGATCCTCCTCGACGCCCTGGACCTGCTGCTCCGTCACCGCCACCGAGGCCTTCGGCAGCCCGAAGTGCGCCGGGCGCGTCTCCTGCAACGGCCGCGTCCCCCGCTTGGCCTGGTCGACCCGCGCCGTCGCGATCCCGCCATGATGCCTGAGCAGCGCCTTCACCTCGACCGGAACGAGCTCCAGACGGCGCGTTCCCCGCACGTGATGCCACGTCCAGCCATGCGGCGTCGCCACCGCGGGAATCGTGTCCCACAGGTCATGACCGGACGCCGCCAGCGCCGCGTTCGCCGACACGTAGTCCGTCAGCCGCAACTCGTCCACGCCGAAGCCCTCCGGCGGCTCCGCGATCTCCGCGGCCGCACGCGCGTAGGGCGAGAAGTCCGGATAGCCGTGCGCGTCCACCCGTACCCCTCGCGGGTGACGGGCAGCCCTGACCGGGTCCGGAAAGTGCACGACCTGCCCGGCGTAGGCCGCGTTCGGCGGCGCGGCTTGCTGCCCGAGCCGACCTGTCGTCATGACGGTTGCCCCCTGCGGCGTTCTGTGTGGCCTGTACGGCGGTGTGGATCGCGGACATCGACAGCCTATGCGGTACGACGACACCGGTCACCGGGCCTCCGGTTCCCCCGCTCGACGGCCCACCGACACCGTGACCAGCCGTCACCCCACCGTGACCGTATGCCGAAGACCTGGCGTGTCGTGGTGCCCCAGCTTCCGCACCAGCCACGGCATTTGGCAGTCTGTGTCCCGCCGGGGGGATGCAAGGGAGGGGAAGACGATCATGAGCGCGACACAGACAGGCACCTCGGGCGACCCACGCATCGGCTGGAGCACCACCGAGGCGACCACCGCCCCCGCCCTCCGCCACCGTCGCGACGGCATACTCCCCACTGTCGCCGCCGCCCTCTCCGTCCGCGGCGCCACCCTCACCGGCACCGCCGCCCGCGGCGACCAGCCGCCCGTCCTGCACCCGCTCGTCCAGGACTTCCTCGACACCCTCACCAGCGGCCAGCGCGACCGCTTCACCGGACGCTGCGCCGAGGCGATCCTCATCTCGCGCCACATCGCCGCCGCCGACGCGGCACGCAGCAAGCGCGCCGCCCGCAAACCGATGACGAACGGCGAGGCCCGCAAGGCCCTCAAGCAGGCCAAGCTCACCGCCCGCCGCATCCGCGAGGACGGCGACCCGCTGCACGGCAGCTTCGCCGCGCCCTGTCGCGCCTGCACCGCGCTCAGCGACCACTTCGGCGTACGCATCGTCGATCCGGCGGCGCAGGGCTGACCCTCCCCACCCCACGCGCGACCCACACCACCCGCACCACCTCACACCCCCGCACACCGCACGACGGCCCCCACGCCGGTCCGTGGCACTCGACGAACGAAGGGCAGATGCACGCCGACCGCTCCTCCACCACACGCTTCTCCGTCCCCGTGGACGCCGCGCTGCGCGCCGCGGGCTGGCAACCGGGCCGCTGGGACATAAAGCAGGCGGAAGTCTGGGCCGACACCCTGCGCGGTCACCAATCCCCGGCGGGCCACCGGCACGCGGTGTTCCCCGCGGCCGTCGAAGCGTGGGCGGAGTTCGGCGGCCTGCGCATCAGCGCACAGGGGCCCGGCCGCCAACTCGCCCCCGCCACCCTCCACCTCGACCCCCTGCACGGCCTTCACATGGCCCGCACCCTCGGCGACCTCGGCCGCGCCCTCGACACCGACGTCTGCCCGCTCGGCGAGGAGTCGGACAGCCGCTCCGTGCTCGCCATCGACACCGAGGGCCGCGTCTACGCCCTCGACCACACCGGCGACTGGTACCTCGGTCCGGACATCGACCACGGCCTCACGACACTGCTGGCGGGAATCGAACCGGTACGGCTCACCGCTGGGTGAGGGCGCGGGACATACCAGCGCGCGGGCGTCGCACGGGGCACACGTGCGTACGTCGGCCCAGGTGCGGCAGGACGCCCGTCACGCGGCCCCGGCCGGGATCACCGCCGACACCCGGAACCCGCCGGCGTCCGTCGGCCCCGACACGAACACCCCGCCCAGCGCGCTGACCCGCTCCCTCATCCCGACCAGGCCGTTGCCCCCGCTCGGCAGCCGCGCGGCATGACTGGAACCCGGCTCCGGCGGCGGCTCGTTCTCCACCTGCATCGCGATCTCCGCGGAGCGGTGCGCGAGCCGCACATACGTCTTCGCACCGCCCGCGTGCTTGTGCACGTTGGTCAGCGCCTCCTGCACCACCCGGTACGCGGTCTGCTCGACCTCCGGCGGATACGGGCGCTCCTCACCCTCCACCAGCAGGTCGACCACCATCCCGGCCGCCGCCGACTGCCCGATCAGCTCCTCCAGCTCGGCCAGGCAGGGACCGTCGGAAGGATCGTCGACGGCGCGGGACGCCGCCGCGGCCGCCGCCGCACCCACCGCGGCCAACGGCACGGCCGACCGGGCTGCCCGGCCCCCTGCCCCCTCCCCGGTCCGCAGCACCCCCAGCATCTGGCGCAGCTCGGTCAGGGCCTGGCGCCCCATGTCCCCGACGAGCGCGGCGTTCCTGACCGCCTTCTCGGGATCCTTCCGCGCCACGGCCTGAAGGGCCGCCGCATGCACCACCATGAGACTCACCCGGTGCGCGACGACGTCGTGCATCTCCCGCGCGATCCGGGTCCGCTCCTCGTTCCGCGCCCACTCGGCGCGCTCCTCCGCCCGCTCGGCGAGCAGCATCAGCTCCCGCTCCAGCGAGTCGGCCCGCTCCCGCAGGCTCTCCATCAGCCGCCGTCGGGCGCCCACGTACAGACCGAGCAGCACGGGAGGCGCGGTCATACCGAGAGCGGTGGTCACGGACAGGAACGGGATGAACCCGCCCGCGATCGCCAGATCCCCCCGGACCATCCCCTGATGGGCCCGCACGTACGTCACGATGAACATCCCCAGGAACGACATGCACGCCAGCGCCCCGATGATCCGCCGGGGCAGCTCCGAGGCGGCGAGGGTGTACAGCCCGACGATGCCCATCAGGAACCCCATCTGGGCCGGCGTGATGGCGATGCTCACCAGCACGACGGCGATCGGCCACCTGCGCCGCAGCAGCAGCGTGACCCCCGCGAACAGACCGAACACCATGCCGATGGAGACCGGCAGCCCGGCGTCCCGCGAGAACTGGATCCCCTCCAGCGCGCACTCCACGGCGGACACCGCCGCGAGCGAGATGTCGAGCACGGCACCGCGCCACCGCACCCACCACCAGGGCCCGCCCCCGGCCCCGGTGTGAACTTCCCCCGTCGTGGTCATGCCTCCAGCCTACGGGCGCGGGGCCGGGGATTTCCGGGGAGTTCCGACTGGCGGCCCACACCACACTCCGTAACCGAACAGAAGCGAAAGTCGCCGGAATTGCCGGAATCACCGAATCGCACACCGTTCAACCCGGAGGCCCGAATTCCGCCCCGAGGTCGTGGTCTTCGGCGACGAGATCCCCAAGACGGTCCGCAAGGGTGCGGGCGACCGCCACCGAGGCCGTCTCGCCATCAAAGTCCCGAAGAGGGCCCACTTGGACCGTCGCACGGAGGGCTGCCGGTACGGCATAGTGGACTCCGCACGCGAAGCCGATCAAGTGAATCGGACATAGTGGAATAACCATCCCGGATCGTCTAAGGGCAGGACAAACGGTTTTGGTCCGTTGAATGAGGGTTCGAATCCTTCTCCGGGAGCCCACCGCAGCGGGCCCTGACAGCAGCGTCGGGGCCCGCCCTCATGTCGCTCCCGAAACACCCCGGTATCCTGCGGATGTCCACCCCACCCCATGAAGCCGAAGGGCATCCCCGTGAGTGCCAACCGCCCGGCAGCCGTCGTCGTTCTCGCAGCGGGTGAGGGCACCCGTATGAAGTCGGCCACACCCAAGGTGCTGCATGAGATCTGTGGCCGTTCCCTCGTCGGGCATGTCCTCGCCGCCGCACGCGAGTTGGAGCCCGACAACCTGGTCGTCGTCGTGGGCCACGCCCGGGAGAAGGTCACCGAGCACCTGACGCGGATCGACCCCGGCGTACGCACCGCCGTGCAGGCCGAGCAGAACGGGACCGGACACGCCGTCCGGATGGCCCTCGAAGAGCTGGGTGGGTCCGTGGAGGGGACCGTCGTCGTCGTATGCGGGGACACTCCCCTGCTGACCGGCCAGACCCTGCGCAAGCTCGCCGCCACCCACGGCGAGGACGGCAACGCCGTCACCGTGCTCACCGCCGAGGTGCCCGACGCCACCGGCTACGGCCGTATCGTCCGCGACGGCGCCTCCGGTGCCGTCACCGCGATCGTCGAGCACAAGGACGCCGACGACGCCCAGCGGGCGATCAAGGAGATCAACTCCGGGGTGTTCGCCTTCGACGGGCAACTGCTCGCCGACGCCCTCGGAAAGGTCCGCACCGACAACAGCCAGGGTGAGGAGTACCTCACCGACGTGCTCGGGATCCTGCGTGAGGCCGGGCACCGGGTGGGCGCGTCCGTCGCGGCCGACCACCGTGAGATCGCCGGCATCAACAACCGCGTGCAGCTCGCCGAGGCCCGCCGCATCCTCAACGACCGCCTGCTCACCGACGCCATGCTCGCGGGGGTGACGATCGTCGACCCCGCCACCACCTGGATCGATGTGACGGTCGCCTTCGAGCAGGACGCGATCGTGCATCCGGGTACGCAGCTGCTCGGTTCCACCCGTCTCGGCGAGGGCAGCGAGGTCGGCCCCAACTCCCGGCTCAAGGACACCGAGGTGGGTCCGGGGGCCCGGCTGGACAACACGGTGTCCGACGGCGCCACCGTGGGTCCGCAGGCCTCTGTGGGCCCGTACGCCTATCTGCGTCCCGGTACGCGTCTCGGCCTCAAGGCCAAGGTGGGCACCTACGTGGAGACCAAGAACGCCTCCATCGGCGAGGGCACGAAGGTGCCGCACCTGTCGTACGTCGGCGACGCGACCGTCGGCGAGTACACGAACATCGGTGCGGCGAGCGTCTTCGTGAACTACGACGGACAGGACAAACACCACACGACGGTGGGGTCTCACTGCCGTACCGGTGCGGACAACATGTTTGTGGCTCCCGTCACGGTCGGGGACGGCGCCTACACGGCAGCCGGCTCGGTGATCACCAAGGACGTGCCGCCCGGCTCGCTGGCCGTGGCCCGTGGTCAGCAGCGGAATATCGAGGGTTGGGTGGCCCGCAAGCGTCCCGGGAGCGCGGCCGCGAGGGCGGCCGAGGCGGCTTCGCGGGAGCCGGATGCCGAGGACTGACCAGGAACGGGCGCCTCTGACACGGCGTACCGTGATAAGTGCACACCCGCACCCCGACCAGCCGAGATGGCGGTTCGCATCCGCCGCAACGGCTGGGACGGCCTCTCGACACCCAGCTGAAGACACCTCTGAGGAGACAGTGCTGTGACCGGGATCAAGACGACCGGCCAGAAGAAAATGATGTTCTTCTCCGGCCGCGCCCACCCCGAGCTTGCCGAGGAGGTCGCCCACCAACTGGGGGTCGGGGTCGTCCCGACGAAGGCCTTCGACTTCGCCAACGGCGAGATCTATGTGCGTTATGAGGAGTCGGCGCGTGGGGCCGACTGCTTCCTGATCCAGAGCCACACGGCTCCGATCAACAAGTGGATCATGGAGCAGCTGATCATGATCGACGCACTGAAGCGTGCGTCGGCTCGCTCCATCACCGTCATCGTGCCCTTCTACGGTTACGCGCGGCAGGACAAGAAGCACCGTGGACGTGAACCGATTTCGGCGCGTCTGATCGCGGACCTGATGAAGACGGCCGGTGCCGACCGCATCCTCACGGTGGATCTGCACACGGACCAGATCCAGGGCTTCTTCGACGGCCCGGTGGACCACCTGTTCGCGCTGCCGCTGCTGGCGGACTACGTGGGTCAGAAGGTGGACCGCGAGAAGCTGACCGTGGTCTCCCCGGACGCGGGCCGTGTGCGGGTCGCGGACCGCTGGTGCGACCGTCTGGGCGCGCCGCTGGCCATCGTGCACAAGCGCCGTGACAAGGACGTCGCCAACCAGGTGACGGTCCACGAGGTCGTGGGCGAGGTGAAGGGCCGGGTGTGCGTCCTGGTCGACGACATGATCGACACGGGTGGCACGATCTGCGCGGCCGCGGACGCGCTGTTCGCGCACGGTGCGGAGGACGTCATCGTGACGGCCACGCACGGTGTGCTGTCGGGTCCGGCGGGCGACCGCCTGAAGAACTCGCGGGTGAGCGAGTTCATCTTCACGAACACGCTGCCGACGCCGCAGGAGCTGGCCCTGGACAAGATCACGGTGCTGTCGATCGCGCCGACGATCGCGAGCGCGGTGCGTGAGGTGTTCGAGGACGGCTCGGTGACCAGCCTGTTCGACGAGCAGTGAGGATCCGCCGCGGGGAACCAGGGTGATTCCCCGCGGTGGAGATCCTTTTGGTACGGCCTCCCGCTCCGAGTAGACTGCTGCAGTTGCTCGGCGAGGGAGGCCGTACCCATCGAGGTACGGCGGTCCGTAATCGACGCGCTCTTCGTAGCAGGCCGTTCGTGGCCGGGTGACCACGTCCGTTCCAGTTCCTACGAGGAGTGAACATGTCCGAGGTGAAGCTCGCCGCCGAGGCGCGCACCGAGTTCGGCAAGGGTGCCGCCCGCCGTATCCGTCGCGCCGGCAAGGTCCCCGGTGTCCTGTACGGGCACGGCGTGGACCCGGTGCACCTGACGCTGCCGGGCCACGACCTGCTGCTGGCGCTGCGTACGCCGAACGTCCTGATCTCCCTGGCCATCGACGGCAAGGCCAACGAGCTGGCGATCCCGAAGGCCGTGCAGCGTGACCCGGTGAAGGGCTTCCTCGAGCACGTCGACCTGCTGCTGGTGAAGCGCGGCGAGAAGGTCACGGTCGAGATTCCGGTGCACGCCGAGGGCGAGCTGGCTCCGGGTGGCAACCTGCTGGAGCACGTGCTGTCCGCGCTGCCGGTCGAGGCCGAGGCCACGCACATCCCCGAGGCGCTGACGGTCTCGGTGGAGGGTCTGGAGGCCGGTGCCTCCATCCACGCCAAGGACGTCGCTCTGCCGTCCGGTGTGACCCTGGCCGTGGACGAGGACGCGGTGGTCCTTCAGGTCCTGGCCGCCCAGGCGGAGGAGGCCCCGGAGGGCGAAGAGGCCGCCGAGGGCGAAGAGGCCGCTACCGAGGCCTGATCCTCACCGTCGTCGTTTCGTCAGCCGCTGTTCCCGCGAGGGGCAGCGGCTGGCGCGTATCAAGGAGACATGGACGTGACCACCGCTGCCAACGCCCCCTGGCTCATCGTGGGCCTCGGCAATCCCGGGCCCGAGTACGCCATGAACCGGCACAACGTGGGGTTCATGGTGGCCGATCTGTTGGCCGAGCGGATCGGGGGGAGGTTCAAGCGGGCGGGCAGGGCGCAGGCTCAGGTCGTGGAGGGCCGGATCGGGCCGCCCGGTCCCGGGAACCGTCGGGTGATCCTCGCGAAGCCGATGTCGTACATGAATCTGTCGGGCGGCCCGGTCAACGCCCTGCGTGACTTCTACAAGGTGCCGGTGGCGAACGTCGTGGCGGTGCACGACGAGCTGGACATCGACTACGGCACGCTCCGTCTGAAGCTGGGCGGTGGCGACAACGGGCACAACGGGCTGAAGTCGATCACGAAGGCGATGGGTTCGGACTATCACCGGGTGAGGTTCGGGATCGGGCGTCCGCCGGGGCGGATGCAGGTGGCCGATTTCGTGCTGAAGGACTTCTCGCCTGCGGAGCGCAAGGAGCTGGACTACTTCGTGGACCGAGCGGCGGACGCGGCGGAGTGTCTGGTCATCGAGGGCCTGGAGCGGGCGCAAAGCACGTACAACTCCTGACTTGTCCCCTGCCGGAGTTGACCGGGTGCGGGGGCATGGCCAAGGATCGCCGCCATGCCTTCTGCCCTCTCCTCCTCTCCGGGCACGGTGTCCCAGGGCGCGGTCGCGGTGCTGCGGTTCGGGCGGCTCGCGGCGATGGGTACGGTCGCCGCGCTGATCCTGATCGGTGGCGTCTGGGGTTCCTGGGGCACCGCGCAGCATGTGATGCTGCCCAAGGGCCGCGAGCGGGGCACGATGACGGTGGCCCGGTGTTCCGGCGGTCTGTGCAGTGGCCCGTATGCGCCCTTGTCCGCGGGATCGACGGCGCGGAATCGGGTGGTGATCGACGAGTCGGTGGCCGTGCGGCAGGGCGAGGTTCTCGCGGTCGTGGTGAAGCCGGGCTCCGACGAGGTGGTGCGTTCGGGTCCGGCGGGTGTGCTCTGTGCCTGGCTTCCGCTGGCGGGTGCCCTGCTGCTCGCCTCGGTCGTCGTGGCGGGCGGGCTGCGTATGCCGCGTACGGCCTGGGTGATGGCCGGGTCGGGGATGGCGCTGCTGACGGCGGCGTTCGTCGCCCTCCAGTAGCTCCCGCGGACGGTCGCCGACCATCGGTGCCCCCGTACTCGTCCGGGTGACGGGTACGGGGGCACCGATGGTGTGCGGGGCGGACTCAGCCGGTGTTGCGCAGTCCTGCCGCGACGCCGTTGACCGTCAGCAGCAGTGCCCTGGACAGCAGCGGGTCGGGTTCGGCGCTGCCGGCCGCCGCGTCGCGCTGCCGCTTGAGCAGGGCGACCTGGAGGTAGGAGATCGGGTCGAGGTAGGCGTCGCGGATGGCGAAGGTCTGCTTGAGGACGGGGTTGACGTCCAGCAGTTCCTTCTCGCCGGTGATGCGCAGCACCTCACGGACCGTCAGCTCGTGTTCCGCCTCGATCGCCGCGAACACGTGCTTGAGCTCGTCGGGCACCAGGGTGTCGACGTAGTGGCGGGCGATGCGCAGGTCCGTCTTGGCGAGGGTCATCTCGACGTTGGAGATGAAGTTGCGGAAGAAGTGCCACTGTTCGTGCATCTCGTCGAGCACGGTGTCCAGGCCTGCCTCGCGCAGGGCCTTGAGACCGGATCCGACGCCGTACCAGCCGGGCACGATCTGCCGTGACTGGGTCCAGCCGAAGACCCAGGGGATGGCGCGGAGTCCGTCGAGGCCCGCGCCGGAGTCGGGGCGCCGCGAGGGACGGGAGCCGAGGTGGAGGTCGGCGAGCTGGTCGACCGGTGTGGAGGCGAAGAAGTAGGCGGGCAGGTCGGGGTCCTCGACCAGCTTGCGATAGGCGGCGTGGGCGGCGTCGGAGACCACGTCCATGGCCGCGTCCCAGCGGGCCAGTGCCTCGTCCGACTGGCGGGGGGCCGTGTGCAGGGCGGAGGCCTGGAGGGTGGCGGCGACGGTCAGCTCCAGGTTCTCCCGGGCCAGGGAGGGGATGAGGTACTTGTCGGAGATGACCTCGCCCTGCTCGGTGACCTTGATCTCGCCTTCGAGGGTGCCCCAGGGCTGGGCGAGGATGGCGTCGTGAGTGGGGCCGCCGCCGCGGCCGACGGTGCCGCCGCGGCCGTGGAAGAGCCTCAGCCGTACGCCGTAGCGGTGGGCGACGTCGCGCAGGCGGCGCTGGGCGCGGTGGATCTCCCACTGGGAGGTGGTGATGCCGCCGAACTTGGAGGAGTCGCTGTAGCCGAGCATGACCTCCTGGACGTCGCCGCGCAGGGCGACCAGGCGGCGGTAGGAGGGGTCGGAGAGCATGTCCTCCAGGATCGTGTCGGCGGCCCTGAGCTCGTCGGTGGTCTCGAGCAGCGGCACGATGCCGATCTTGGCCCAGCCGGCGTGCAGGTCGACGAGGCCGGCCTCACGGGCGAGGACGGCGGCGGCGAACACGTCGTCGGCGCCCTGGCACATGGAGATGATGTAGGACTCGATGACGTCGGGGCCGAAGACCTTCAGGGCCCGCTTGACCGTCTCGAACACGCCGAGGGTCTTGGTGCCGGCGGCGTCGAGGGGCGCGGGGGTGGGGGCGAGGGGCCGCCGGGAGCGCAGTTCCTTGGCGAGCAGCTTGTGGCGGTACTCGCGCGGCATGTCGTCGTACCGCCAGGACTCCTCGCCGAGCCGGTCGAAGAGCTGGCCGAGGGCGTGGTGGTGGGCGTCGGCGTGCTCGCGGACGTCCATGGTGGCGAGCTGGAGGCCGAAGGCGGCGAGGGTGCGGATGGTGCGGGCGAGGCGGCCGTCGGCGAACAGGCCGCCGCGGTGGGCGCGCAGTGAGGTCTGGATGATTCTGAGGTCGTGCAGCAGTTCGGCGGTGCCGAGGTAGTCGCGTCCGGGCTCGTGCTGGGTGCCCGCGGCGAGGCGCCGCTTGGTGTTGACGAGCTTCTGCCGGACGCAGGTGGCCTTGAGGCGGTAGGGCTCCTCCGCGTTGAGGCGCTTGTAGCGGGGGCTGATCTCCGGCAGCAGCCTCAGGTCGGCGCGCAGGGACTCCAGGAGCTCGTCGGTGGCGCCGGCGTAGCGGATGGAGTTGGACAGCAGGCCGCGCAGCTCGTCGATCGTGTCCAGGGCGTCGTTGATGCCGTGCTCGTGCTGGAGGATCAGCACCTCCCAGGTGACCTCGGGGGTCACATTGGGGTTGCCGTCCCGGTCGCCGCCGATCCAGGTGCCGAAGGTGAGGGGGCGGGTCTCGTCGGGCAGCTTGACGCCGACGCGCTCCAGTTCGGCGGTGAGGTCCTCCAGGACATCGCCGACGGCGCCGGCGTGCAGCTCGTCGAGGTAGTAGATGGCGTTACGGGCCTCGTCGGCGGGCTCGGGGCGCACGACGCGCAGTTCGTCGGTCTGCCAGACGAGGTCGATGTTCTCCGCGAGGCGGGTGTCGTAGCGGCGGCGGTCGGCCTCCAGGACGGGGGTCTCCAGGAGTGCGGCGATGCGCCGGAGCTTGTTGAGGACGGAGCGGCGCGCGGCCTCGGTCGGGTGCGCCGTGAAGACGGGGCGCACGTTGAGGTTGCGGACGGTGTCGCGCACATGCTCGGGGTCGGCGTCCTTGAGCTGGTCGGCCGTGCGGGCGAGGAGTCCGCCCTCGGCGGCGCGCTTGGCGCGCAGTTCCCGGCCACGGTGGACCTGCTCGGTGACGTTCGCCAGGTGGAAGTAGGTGGAGAAGGCGCGCACCAGCTTGGCGGCGGTCTCCAGTTCGGTGCCACGCAGGAGTTCCGCGGCGGCCTCCCCGTCCTCGCGGGTCAGCCGGCGGACGCGCTCGACCAGTTCCAGGAGCTCGGGGCCCTCCTGCCGGACGAGGGTCTCGCCGAGCAGATCACCCAGTCGGCGGATGTCGGCGCGCAGCTCACTGCTGGTCGTGGTGGTCTGGTCGTCGGCACTGCTCACAGGTGCGGCTCCTTGCAGTGTTGAAGCTCGTCTGGGAGGGGACCCGGACGGGTGCCGCGCGCGGCGGGTGCCGCATACGGACCGGGCATCCGGGAAGAAAACAGAGCGGACCGCGCTGTCCGACCGACTCCAAGGATAGGTGTCCACGCGGACGCGCAGGCTCACGGGCTCTTGCCGCCGCACAACGCACTGCCATACTTACGACGCCGTAGGTTACGGAACCGTAGGGTCTCCCGTCAGCTCCCGGGAGCACCCTGGGACCGTACCCGGGCACTCGCCTAGACCCTAGACCCCACAGGGGACGCCCCATGGCCACAAGCTCCGATGTGATCGAAGACGCCCCGAAGGCACACGACGACACTCCGCTGCCCTCCGCGACGCTGGGCGGCGAGCAGAAGCGCTCGATCGAGCAGATCGCGCTGCTGCTGTTCATCACCGTCCCGTTCCTGGCGCTCGTCGCTGCGGTACCGCTGGCCTGGGGCTGGGGCGTGAGCTGGCTCGATCTGGGCCTGCTGGTCTTCTTCTACTTCCTGGGCTGTCACGGCATCACGATCGGCTTCCACCGCCACTTCACGCACAGTTCCTTCAAGGCCAAGCGGCCCCTGAAGATCGCGCTGGCGATCGCGGGTTCGATGGCCGTGGAGGGCCCGCTGGTGCGCTGGGTGGCCGATCATCGCAAGCACCACAGGTTCTCCGACGCCGAGGGCGACCCGCACTCTCCGTGGCGTTTCGGTGACACGGTTCCGGCCCTGATCAAGGGTCTGTGGTGGGCGCACATCGGCTGGTTGTTCGACGAGGAGCAGACGCCGCAGGACAAGTACGCGCCGGACCTGATCAAGGACTCGACGCTGCGGACGATCTCCCGGCAGTTCATCCTCTGGACGGCGGTGTCACTCGCGCTGCCGCCGCTGATCGGCGGGCTGGTGACCATGTCCTGGCGGGGCGCGTTCACGGCGTTCTTCTGGGGCTCGCTCGTGCGGGTGGCGCTGCTGCACCACGTGACCTGGTCGATCAACTCGATCTGCCACGCGGTGGGCAAGCGCCCGTTCAAGTCGCGCGACCGTTCGGGCAACGTGTGGTGGCTGGCGGTCCTGTCGTGCGGGGAGTCGTGGCACAACCTGCACCACGCGGACCCGACGTCGGCGCGTCACGGTGTGGAGCGCGGCCAGCTGGACTCCTCGGCGCGGATCATCCGCTGGTGCGAGCAGCTGGGCTGGGCGTACGACGTGCGCTGGCCGTCACGCTCGCGTATCGATTCCCGCCGCGTCACCGAGGGGAGCGGCTCCCGGCGCAAGAAGGTGACCGCCGACGCGGCATGATTGACGGCGTGGCGACCGACTCCAGCATCCCCAGCAGCGACAAGCCGCGGCGCGTCCGCCGTACCCGGATGACCGGTGCGGAGCGCCGCCAGCAGTTGCTGGAGATCGGTCGGACGCTCTTCGCCACCAAGGGGTTCGAGGGCACGTCGGTGGAGGAGATCGCGGCGAAGGCCGGGGTCTCCAAGCCGGTGGTGTACGAGCACTTCGGCGGCAAGGAGGGGCTGTACGCGGTGGTGGTGGACCGCGAGATGCGGCGTCTGCTGGACATGGTGACCAGTTCGCTCACCGCCGGGCATCCGCGTGAGCTGTGCGAGCAGGCGGCGTTCGCCCTCCTGGACTACATCGAGGAGTACACGGACGGCTTCCGCATCCTGGTCCGTGACTCCCCGATCCCGCAGTCGACGGGCTCCTTCGCCTCTCTGATCTCGGACATCGCCACCCAGGTGGAGGACATCCTGGGCCGTGAGTTCAAGAGCCGCGGTTTCGACCCCAAGCTCGCCCCCCTGTACGCGCAGGCGCTGGTCGGCATGGTCGCGCTGACGGGCCAGTGGTGGCTGGACGTGCGCCGCCCGAAGAAGGCCGAGGTCGCCGCGCACCTGGTGAACCTGGCGTGGCACGGCCTGGACGGCCTGGAGCCGAAGCCCCGGCTGATAGGCCACCGCAAGAGCTGAGGAGCCGCGTCCGGCCTCCCGTACATCAAGGAGCCCCGCGACCTTCAAGGAGCCCCGGTGACCGGCTCCAGGAACTCCAGCCGGTTCCCCACCGGATCCTCGGAGTAGAACCGGCGGTGCCCCGGCAGGTTGTCGTCCCAGGTGACCGGCGCACCGCGGGCGACGAGCCGGGCCGCGTACCCCTCGATGTCCGTGACCCGCAGCCCGGGATGGGCCTTCTTCGCGGGCCGGAAGCCCTGCTCGATCCCCAGGTGCAGCTGGACGGCCCCGGCCTGGAACCAGCAGCCTCCGCGCGCGGCGAGCACGGGCGGTTTGGGGATCTCGGTCATGCCGAGGACGTCGGCGTAGTACGCGCGCAGCAGGTCCTCGGAGCCGGGCGGCGCGGCGAGCTGGACGTGGTCCATGGCGGTCAGCACCGGTCAGACCCCTTCGTCGCGACGGCGAAGACCCGGCGGAACGGGAACACGGTGCCCTGGTCGGTCGCCGGGTACGCCTCGCGCAGCGCCGTCCGGTAGTCGGCGACGAACTCCTCCGCCTCCTCGCCCAGCTCGGTCAGGACCGGCCGCAGCCCGGTGCCCTTCACCCAGTCCAGGACCGGGTCCTCGCCGGGGAGGAGGTGCAGATATGTCGTCTCCCAGACGTCGGCCGTGCAGCCGAGGGCGGTGAGGCGCTCCAGATACGCCTCGGGCGTGAGCACGGCGTCGTCGTGGCGCAGGGTGCCGGCGAGGCGGTCCTTCCAGCGGGCCGAGTGGGCGAGCTCCCGCATCAGCCGGTGGCTGGGGGAGCCGAAGTTGCCGGGGACCTGGAAGGCGAGGGTGCCGCCGGGGGCGAGGTCCGCGATCCAGTCCGGGAAGCGGTCGGCGTGTCCGGGTACCCACTGCAGGGTGGCGTTGCTGATGATCAGGTCGTACGGCTCCGTGGGCACCCAGCTGCGGGCATCGGCGAACGCGAAGTCGAGACGGCCGCCGCCCGGGGTGGGGCCCTCGTGGTCGGTGAACGCCTTGTCGAGCATCTCGGGCGAGTTGTCGTATCCGGTGATGTGTGCGGTGGGCCAGCGGTCGGCGAGCAGGACGGTGGCGTTGCCGGGTCCGCAGCCCAGATCGGCGATGCGGGGCGGGTCACCGGGCAACTCGGGGACGCGGGCGAGCAGGTCGGCGAAGGGACGGGCGCGGTGGCCGGCGTGGCGCAGGTACTGACCGGGATCCCAGGTGGGGGCGGCGGCAGGCATGGGTGTGGCCCTCCTAGAAGTCGCCGGGTGTCACCTCGGTGCCGACCCGGCGGTGGTGATCCCAGCTTCACATCCGCATATCTCGACGTCAAGACACTTGAAGTCAAGAGACTTCATGTCGACACAACCACTACACTGATCGTCATGGAGGACGAGGTCGATCGGCTGGTCGCGGCGTGGCGCCGGGAGCGCCCGGACCTCGACGTGGAACCGCTCGAGGTGCTCAGCCGGGTGAGCAGACTGGCCCGGCACCTGGACCGCGCACGCCGGCTGGCGTTCTCCGAGCACAGCCTGGAGCCCTGGGAGTTCGACGTCCTCACCGCGCTCCGGCGGGCGGGCAGCCCCTATCAGCTCTCCCCCGGCCAGCTACTGACCCAGACGCTGGTCACCTCCGGCACGATGACCAACCGCATCGACCGCCTGGCGAAGAAGGGCCTGGTCGAGCGGCTCCCGGATCCCAGCGACCGCCGAGGGGTGCTCGTACGCCTCACGGACGAGGGCCGGGACCGGGCGGACCAGGCGCTGGCCGGACTGCTCGACCAGGAGCGCGCGATCCTGTCGGAGCTGAGCCGGGCCCAGCGCAGTGAACTGGCCGCGCTGCTACGCCAGCTGACCGCCCCGTTCGACAATATCCCCGGCTAGGTCGGCCGGCCCGACGCCGGCCCGGCGGGCGAGGGCGACGGCGGCGAGGGTCGAGTGGACGCCCAGCTTCCCGAGGACGTTCTGCATATGGGTGCGGACGGTGTGCGGGGAGAGGAACAGGCGCTCGGCGACGGCCTTGCGGCCCAGCCCCGCGACCATGCACCGCAGCACCTCCCGCTCCCGCGGTGTCAGGGACTCCACCAGGCGCTCGCTCTCGGTGCGGTGCTTGCGGGCCGCGGTCAGCTCGCGCAGGACGCCGGTGAGCAGGGCGGGCGGAAGGTGCGTCTCGTCCCGCAGTACGCCCCGGATGACCGTCAGCAAGCGGGACAGCGAGCAGTCCTTGGCGACCCAGCCGGAGGCGCCGACCCCCAGGGCGAGGGCGGCGCGGCGCGCGTCGTCCTTCTCCGCGAGGACGACGGTGCGCACGCCCGGCTGCGCGGAGCGGACGCCCGCGACCAGGGAGATGCCGTCGACGAGTCCGTCCTCGTTGCCCTCCTGGACGGGGACCGCGGGGCGTGAGCCCGGCACGTTGCCGCCGAGGTCCGCGTCGACGAGCATCACGTCGAATCTGCGGCCCTCGCCGGCCGCCCGCTCCAGACAGCGCAACGCGGCCGGGCCGCTGCCGGCCGCGGACACCTCGACGTCGGGCTCGGCGGCCAGGGCGGCGGCGAGCGACTCGGCGAAGATGCGATGGTCGTCGACGACCAGGACTCGGATGCGAACCACTGAAACCCCCACTGCTCGGGGGACGACCGGCGCGGGTACGGCGCCCGAAGTGCTCCCCGGTTGTTCGCCTGGGACGGGGCGGCGCGACCGCACGGCCGCCGCCGTGCTGGAACTGCTACCCCCACTTCGGGCGTCGTACCCGACTGTCTCGCCCCCTGATCAGCACCGGCCCCCACCGGTGCTGTTCACAGGGTAGGGCCGCATGCCGGGAGCGGGAGGAAATTTGCAGAACTGGTTGGCCAGCGCGTTTATGGTGAGCCGCATGTTTCGTATCGAGACAGAAGTCGACAAGGAACGGCGGGATCTGCTCCGCGCTCGGCTGCACGAGACGAACACGGTGGCGTCGCCGGTACTGCGCGCACTGCGCGGAACGCCCGGTGAACGCGAAGTTCCGCTCCACGTCTGGGCGTTGGACGAGGTGGGGAGTCTGGTGGGCGGACTGGTCGGCCACACCTGGACGGTGTGGCTGCACGTCGCGTACCTGTGGGTGGACGACCGCCACCGGGGCGCGGGCCTCGGCTCGCGCCTGCTGGGGGAGGCGGAGCACAGGGCGCGCGAGGGGCGCGGCTGCACGGCCGCGCGCCTGGAGACCTGGGACTTCCAGGCCCCGGAGTTCTACCGGAAACAGGGCTACGAGGTGGTGTGCGTGATCCCCGACTATCCACCGGGGATCACGGAGTACACCCTGACCAAGCGGCTGCGCTGATCGCTCAGGCGCCGGGCGGCTCGACCAGCCCGTCCGGCCATTGCGGACGAGGCCATGACGAGGCCCTTGAGGACGAGGCCCTTCAGGCCGAAGCCGGGGCCTGGCGGCGGCAGCCCCAGAGCCTCAGCCCAACCGCCGGGCACCCGCCGCAGGAACCGCCACGAACACGCGAGGCGCCGTGAAACGGGCGGAGCCGAACGCCTCCTCGATCGCCTTGGTGATCGTGTCCGTGTCGGACGCCTCCGCGAGGACGATCGCCGAGCCCCCGAAGCCCCCGCCCGTCATCCGGGCGCCGAGCGCGCCGGAGGCGTTCGCCGTGTCCACCACCAGGTCCAGTTCCGGGCAGGAGATGCGCAGGTCGTCCCGGAGGGAGACATGGCCCTGCGTCAGCACGGGGCCGATCGCGCGGACCTGGCCCGCGTCCAGCAGTGAGATGACCCGCTCGACGCGGTGGTCGTCCGAGACGACATGGCGCACATAGCGGCGCACGCGCTCGTCGGACAGGCGCGCGAGCGAGGCGTCCAGGTCCTCGTACGCCACGTCCCGCAGATGCGAGACCCCGAGCTGCCGTGCGCCTTCCTCACACCCCTCGCGCCGCTCGGCGTACGCCCCGTCGCCCAGAGCGTGCTTCACGCGGGTGTCGACGACCAGCAGCGCCAGGCCCTGGGAGGCCAGGTCGAAGGGGACCTGGCGGATCGACAGATCACGGCAGTCCAGATGCAGGGCATGGCCCTCGGTGCAACAGGCCGACGCCATCTGATCCATGACGCCGCACGGCACGCCCACGAAGTCGTTCTCGGCGCGCTGCGCGAGCCGGGCCAGCTCGGGTCGGGTCAGGCCGAGGCCGTAGAGGTCGTTCAGAGCCAGGGCGGTGACCACCTCCAGCGCCGCGGACGACGACAGGCCCGCCCCCGTCGGCACGGTCGAGGACAGGTGGACGTCCGCGCCGGTGATCGCGTGGCCAGCCTCGCGCAGCACCCACACGACGCCCGCCGGGTACGCGGCCCAGCCGGCGTTCGTCAGGGGCGCCAGCTCGTCTACGTACAGTTCGACGATCGGGCCCTCGATGTCCGCCGAGTGCAGGCGCAGCACCCCGTCGCTGCGGCGCGAGACCGCCGCGACCGCCGTGTGCGGCAGGGCGAGCGGCATCACGAACCCCTCGTTGAAGTCCGTGTACTCGCCGATCAGATTGACCCGGCCGGGTGCCGCCCAGACGCCCTCGGGAGCCGTCCCGTACAGCTCCTCGAAGCCCTCGCGTACGTCCACCTACTGCTCCCTCGCGGTGTCCTGTGCGAACTCCCACGCGTCCGCGACGATGCCCGCGAGGTCCGCGCGGGACGGGTTCCAGCCCAGCCGCTCACGGGCCGTGGCCGCCGAGGCGACCAGGACCGCCGGGTCGCCGCCCCGGCGCGGGGCCACGACCTCCGGGATCGGGTGTCCGGTGACCTGGCGCACCGTCTCGATGACCTCGCGCACGGAGAAGCCGTTGCCGTTGCCGAGGTTGCAGATCAGGTGCTCGCCGGACGTGGCGGCGTCGAGGGCCAGCAGGTGCGCCTCCGCCAGGTCCGCGACGTGGATGTAGTCGCGGACGCAGGTGCCGTCCGGCGTCGGGTAGTCGTCGCCGAAGACGGAGATGGCCTCCCGCCTGCCCTGCGCGACCTGGAGCACGAGCGGGATGAGGTGGGACTCCGGGTCGTGCCGCTCGCCGCAACTGCCGTAGGCGCCCGCCACATTGAAGTAGCGCAGGGACACCGCGCCCAGGCCGTGCGCGGCGGCCTCACCCGTGATCATGTGATCGACGGCGAGCTTGGAGGCGCCGTACGGAGAGGTCGGCGCGGTGGGGTCCGTCTCGGTGATCGGAGTGCTGACGGGCTCGCCGTAGGTCGCGGCGGTGGAGGAGAACACGAGCTTGCGCACGCCGGCCTCGCGCATCGCGGCGAGCAGTGCCATCGTGCCGCCGACGTTGTTGTCCCAGTACTTCTCGGGCTTCACGACCGACTCGCCGACCTGCGAGAACGCCGCGAAGTGCAGGACCGCGTCGTACGAGGGGTCCAGCCACTTGGCGGCGTCGCGGATGTCGCCCTCGACGAAGGAAGCGCCCGAGGGCACGCCCTCGCGGAAGCCGGTGGAGAGGTTGTCGAGGACGACGACCTCGTGGCCCGCCTCCAGCAGATGCTGCGCGACCACGCTGCCCACATAGCCGGCACCGCCCGTGACCAGGTACTTCCCACTCATGAACTCGCTACCTCTCGCAGTCGCCGGGCCGCGGCTTCCGGCGGCACGTCGTTGATGAACACGTTCATGCCGGACTCGGAACCCGCGAGGAACTTCAGCTTGCCGGAAGTGCGGCGGATGGTGAAAAGCTCGAGGTGAAGCGCGAAGTCGTCCCTCGTCACGCCCTCGAAGTCCGCCGGCGTCCCGAACGGCGCCTGGTGCCAGGCGGCGATGTACGGCGTCGGAGGCTCGCCCACGGAGTTCTTCCCACCATCCCGGCGATCGAAGATCCGGTCGAAGCGCCTCAAGAGTTCCAGATACACCTTGGGAAACTCTGTGCGCGCCTCTTCGTCCAGCGCGAGCAGGTCTGGGACACGCCGCCGGGGGTAGAGGTGGACCTCGTACGGCCAGTGGGCGGCGTACGGCACGAAGGCCACCCAGTGTTCACCCTCCAGGACGACCCGCTCGTCGGCCAGCTCGCGCTCCACAACCGCGTCGAACAGGTTCTCCCCGCCGGTCGCCTCCTTGTGGGCGGCCAGCGAACGGAGCATCAAGGCGGTGCGTGGGGTGGTGAAGGGGTACGCGTAGATCTGACCGTGCGGATGGCCGAGGGTCACGCCGATCTCCTGGCCGCGGTTCTCGAAGCAGAAGACCTGTTCCACGGCGGGCAGGTGGGACAGCTCCGCGGTGCGGTCGGTCCAGGCGCTCAGGACCAGCCGGGCCTGCTCCTCGGTCAGGTCGGCGAAGGAGGCGTTGTGGTCGGAGGTGAAGCACACGACCTCGCAGCGGCCGGAGTCACCGGCGAGCGAGGGGAAACGGTTCTCGAAGACCACGACGTCGTACGAGGAGTCCGGGATCTCGCTCAGCCTCTCGCCCTGGGAGGGGCACAGAGGGCATTCGTCGGCCGGTGGGAGGTAGGTGCGGCCCTGGCGGTGCGAGGCGACGGCGACCGAGTCGCCGAGCAGCACGTCACGACGGATCTCGGAGGTCGTGACGGTCCGCTCCAGCGGCCGACGGTCCACCGCGTCCCGCACGGCGTCGTCGCGCAGGTCGTAGTAGATGAGCTCACGACCGTCGGCCAGCCGGGTCGAGGTCTTCTTCACGACACCTTGCCTCTCTGCAGCACTGCCCGACTCCTCATCCGCACCCGATCCGCTCTTCAAACATAACTCAACACAACAAACCACGAGCCACCAGGTGCGTCAACATCACAATCAAACAAAGAGCATCATCAGAAGTGTTCAAAGTTCGAACGCGGAGGCGTAGGTTCCGCACTGATTGGTTCACGCAACGAAGCGAGTAATCATGCAGACCCCCACACAACTGGCCCCCACATACCTGGCAGCCGGTC
Source organism: Streptomyces sp. TP-A0356 (assembly GCF_001417775.1). Classification (GTDB taxonomy): domain Bacteria; phylum Actinomycetota; class Actinomycetes; order Streptomycetales; family Streptomycetaceae; genus Streptomyces. The sequence goes on from NZ_BBZJ01000014.1 coordinate 144,457, forward strand.
TACGGCTGCCGACCAACGGCCTGGACTACACGATCCTCGGGATCTACTTCGCCGTCGTGCTGGGCATCGGCTTCGCCGCCCGCCGCTCCGTGAAGACCAGCCTCGACTTCTTCCTGTCCGGGCGCTCGCTGCCCGCCTGGATCACCGGTCTCGCGTTCATCTCGGCCAACCTGGCCGCCACCGAGATCCTCGGCATGGCCGCCAACAGCGCCCAGTACGGTGCCTACACCGTGCACTGGTACTGGATCGGCGCCATCCCGGCGATGGTCTTCCTGGGCCTGGTGATGATGCCGTTCTACTACGGCTCCAAGGTCCGCTCGGTGCCCGAGTTCCTGCTGCTCCGCTTCGACAGGTCGGCGCACCTCCTGAGCTCGATCCTGTTCGCCTTCGCCGCCATCCTGATCGCCGGCGTGAACCTCTACGCCCTCGCGATCGTCGTCGAGGCGCTGCTGGGCTGGCCGCAGTGGGTGGCGATCGTGGTCGCGGGCTTCTTCGTCCTCGCCTACATCACCCTCGGCGGCCTGTCCTCCGCGATCTACAACGAGGTGCTGCAGTTCTTCGTGATCCTGGCCGCCCTCATCCCGATCACCGTGCTCGGCCTGCGGAAGGTCGGCGGCTGGGGCGGTCTGACCGACAAGCTCACCACGACCCACGGCCATGACTTCGTCACCGCGTGGGGCGGCACCGGGATCGGTCACCCCAACCCACTGGGCGCCAACTGGCTGACGATCGTCCTCGGCCTGGGCTTCGTGCTGTCCTTCGGCTACTGGACCACCAACTTCGCCGAGGTGCAGCGGGCCCTGTCGGCGAAGAACCTCTCCGCCGCCCAGCGCACCCCGCTGATCGCCGCCTACCCGAAGATCTTCATCGTCTTCCTCGTGATGATCCCCGGCCTGGTGGCCGCCGCCCTGGTGCCCAACATCGGCCAGCCCGGCTCGGGTCTGCAGTACAACGACGCCATCCCCTACCTGATGCAGGAGCTGCTGCCCAACGGCGTCCTCGGCATCGCGGTGACCGGTCTGCTCGCCGCGTTCATGGCGGGCATGGCGGCCAACGTCTCGTCCTTCAACACGGTGTTCACCAACGACATCTGGGCGAGGTACGTGGTCAGGCACCGCGAGGACGCGCACTACGTGCGGTTCGGGCGCCTGATCACGGCGATCGGTGTGCTGGCCTCGGTCGGTACGGCGTTCCTGGCGTCCTCGTTCTCGAACATCATGAGCTACCTGCAGACGCTGTTCTCCTTCTTCAACGTGCCGATGTTCGTGGTCTTCATCGTCGGCATGTTCTGGAAGCGCGCGTCCGCGAAGTCCGGCTTCTGGGGTCTGCTGGCCGGCACCACGGCGGCGATGGTGAACTACTTCGTCATCTACAAGCGCGGCATCATCCACATCCCCACCGACCAGGGCGCCAACTTCGTCTCCGCGATCGCCGGGTTCGTGGCCGGCGCGGTCGTCATGGTGGCGGTCTCGCTGTTCACCGCGCCGAAGCCGCAGGAGGACCTCCAGGGCCTGGTGTACGGCACCCGCTCGCCCGGGATGGCCGAACCGCCGGCCGCGGGCGACGACGCCTGGTACCGCAAGCCGGCCCTGCTCGGCTGGGGCGCCGTCGTCCTCGCCGCCGCCTGCTACATCCCGTTCTCGCTCTGACCGCGGGAGGATTGAGAGACCATGTCCGAGTACTCAGAGCGCGAGGTCCAGCGCGAAGTCTCCGAGCTGGAGCAAGAGTCCACGACCGCGGCCCGGATCTTCGACCTGCGCCGCATCATCGGCGGCCTGTTCGTCATCTACGGCATCATCGTGATGATCGCGGGCTTCACGGCCTCCGACGCCGCCATCCGCAAGGCCCAGGGCGTCAACATCAACCTGTGGACCGGCCTGGGCATGCTGCTCCTCGGCCTGTTCTTCCTCGCCTGGCTGAAGCTGCGCCCGACGGCTCCGCCGATCGCGCCGCTCGCGGACGACGCCCTGGACGAGAAGCCGGAGTGACGTGACCGGGCTGCGGCGGCCGCACGCCTGCCGTGGCCCGGACCCGGACCTGGGCCCGGCCCCCGGCCCCCGCTCACTCCGGCGCCGTGCCCGTCCGTGACGGTCCCGCACGGTCCAGAAGGCCCGTGCGGGCCGCGAGTGCCGCCGCCTCCAGGCGTGAGCCCACACCCAGTTTCATCAGCACCCGCTGGACGTGGGTGCGGGCCGTCGAGGGGGCGATGCCCATGCCGGCCGCGATCAGCCGCGTGTCCTCGCCGTCCGCGACCCGCACCAGGACCTCCACCTCCCGTGGGGTGAGCATCTGCAGCAGCCGCTGCCCCTCGTCCTCCGGCTGCGCCGCGGGATTGAGCAGTTCACCGAACGCGCCCTGCAGCAGCTGCGGCGCCACGGCCGCCTCACCCGCCCGCGCCTTCATGATCGCCCGCTCGACCCCCTCGATGCGCTCGTCGTGGCGTACATAGCCCGAGGCGCCCGCGGCGAACGCCGCCGCGATCCCACGAGGGCTCGGCACCGGCCCGAGGACCAGCACCGCCACCTGCGGGCGCTCCCGCTTGATCCGCACCACCGGGTCGAAGGCCCCCGGCTCCGCGGGTGCCGCCGTGCCGAGCAGGCACACCTCTGGCGCCCTGCTGATCACCAGGTCCGCCGCGCCCACGGCGGGCGCCGCCGCGGCGAGCACCCGGTGCCCCCGCAGCTTCAGTGCCGAGGCCAGCGCCTCGGCGAGCAGCCGGTGGTCGTCGACCACCATGAGCCGCACTCCCATCGAGCAACCCCCCAGTCCCCCCATGGATGCCCACTATGGATGCCCACTGGCCCGCACGGACAGAAGCCCCCCGGCGCACCCCCGCCCTTCATGCCCCCGGAAGCTACACGCTTGTTCGACATTGCGCTTCCCCTACCCGTGAGAAGTGCCCCGGATTTCCGAAATCCCTACCATTCGCGCCTGATGAGGGGTACGCGAAGGGCCCCGCCCCTGAACAGGAGCGAGGCCGTGCCGTGCGCGCCGTATGTGCTACTTCGCGCCGAAGCCGAGCGCGGTGTACGACTTCGCGTCCCCCGAGTAGGGCTTGCTGACCAGATCCTTGCCGAAGAACAGCCGGCCGTCGGTGTAGAGCAGCTCGGCCGACTTGGGGACCATGGCGCTGATGGCGCTGAGCACACCCGGGGAGGCCGGTGTCTCCAGCAGCTCGGTCTGCTTCAGACTCGCGCCGTCGACCGAGATCACCTGGGCGCCCTTGTTGTACGGGCCACTCTTGAATGCCAGCACGTTCCCGCCGTCCATACGGATCGGGAAGACGTCATAGCCGTCGCCGGCGTCGATCTTGTCGCCGGTGGTCTTCCCGGTGGCCAGCGAGAACGAGACGATCTCGTTGGTCCGGCTGCCCGCCGAGGAGCCGTCGTGGTCCTGGGTGGGCACGTACAGCTTGTCGTTGCCGACCGTGATCGCGTGGCAGTCGTGGACCTTGCCGACGCCGCAGTGGTGGTCGTACTTGCCGTCCGCCAGCGTGATCTTCGTACGCAGCTTGCCGCCGTCGTCCAGCGAGAAGACGTCGGTGGCGCCGGACGCCGTGATGCCACCGGAGTCCACACCGAACACCACCGGCTCGGTGGAGATCACCTTGGCGTTGTCGATGCCCTTGGGCAGCGGGTACGACCACTTGACGCCGCCCGTCTTCGGGTCGAGGAGCTGCACCTGGTACGTCTCGTTGCCGTAGCCGCCGCACTTGCGCACCGCGACGAGCTGCTCGCCGCCCGCGTAGCCGACGTCCGTGCAGGAGCCGGTCCTGGGCTGCCACAGCACCTTGCCGCTGGTCACGTCGAAGGCGGCGCCGCCGGTGAAGCCGCCGCCGGCCGCGACCGTGCTGCCGCTGATGGAGACCTCGTCGAACGCGACCGGGGTGTCACCCGTCCTGACCGACTGGGTCCACAGCTTCTTACCGGTGGCCACCTCGAACGCGGTGACCTCGGAGCACGGCTTGTGGTCCCTGGCGTTGGCCCGCTTGGCCGACTCGTGGACCACGGCGGCGATGCCGGACGAGGTGATCTCGGGCGAGCCCGCGCAGGTCTGGCCGTCCAGCGGCAGCGTCCACTTGGTCGCGCCGCTGTCGGGGTCATAGCCGACGATCTTGTAGAGGCCGGCCTTGGCGTAGACGGAGTCGGTGAGCCAGGAGCCGGCGACGCTGTCGATCTCCTCCTTGCCCGTGATCTGCGGTGCGGGCAGCTGGAAGAGCACCTTGGCGCTGGTGTTCGCCGGGACCTTCTCCTTCGCCCCGCCGCCGGAGCCGCCCTTGCCGTCCCGGCCGCCGCTGCCGCCGCTGCCGCCGCTGGTGCCGGACGCGGTGTCGTTCTTGCCCTTGGAGCCGCCGGAGGAGCTGTTCGCGTACCACATCCCGCCGCCGACGATCAGCGCGATGGCCACGACCGCCGCGACGATGATCCACACCTGGGCGGCGGGCACCTTGCGGCCGCCGCCCTGGGGGGCCTGCTGCTGCATGGGGACGGTCGGCGCCTGCGGATAGCCGTAACCGGGCTGCTGGTCGGGGTAGCCGTAGCCGGGCTGCTGGTTCGGGTAGCCGTAGCCGGGCTGCTGGTTCGGGTAGCCGTAGCCGGGCTGCGGCGGGGCGGGCGGCGGGGTCTGCGGCTGCGGATAGCCATAGCCCGGGCCCTGCGCGGGAGGCGGGGGCGTCTGGGGCGGCGGCGGGGGTGTCCCGGGCGTCCGGGGCGGCGTCTGGGGTGCGCCGAAACCTCCCGGCGGCGGCTGGTTGGGGGGCGGGGGCGGCTGGCTCATGACGTGGGTACCTCGAAGGACGGAAGAGGGGTGGGCGGGGCCGGAGGAGTCAGCGGCCGGGTCACTTGCCGTAGGCCAGCATCAGCTTCTCCTTCGACTGCTTGCTGCCCGTCAGCCGGGTCGTGGAGATGTAGAAACGCCCGTCCACGTAGGCGATGGCCTTGGAGAAGAAGCCGCTCTCGATCTGCGCCGCACCCGAGGGGTTCTGCAGCAGCCCGGTCACGCCGTGGCTGCTGCCGCCCGTCGCGATGGACACGATCCGGCCGCCCCCGCCGTACGACGGCTCGACGTACGCGATCAGGTTGGTGCCGTCCGCCTTCAGCGGCAGCATCGACCGGTCCGCCGGGGACTTCACCCGCCACTTCTCCTTGCCGGTGTCGAGGCTGATCGCGACGATCGCGTTCGGTCCGCTCTTCGCCTCGGTCGGCAGGTACAGGGTGTTGGCGTCGGCCACCGTGCCCGTGCAGCCCTGCAGGTCACGGTCGAGGATGGCCCAGGGGCACTCGGGCGCGAAGGACTCCTTGGAGTGGACGTCCGAGCGGGGAGTGCCGTCGTTCTTGAACGTGGAGATGGCCGCCGACTTCTTGTCATCGTTGGTGAGGTACAGGACGAGCGGGTCGACGGAGAAGGTACGCGCGACCCTCCATCCCTTGGGGATCGTCCTCGTCCACCTGGCCTTGCCGGTCGCGGGGTCGAGCTCCTGCACCTCGTCGTGTTCGTCGGAGCCGCCGGCGCCGCAGGAGGCGACGGAGATCAGCTTGGCGCCGCCCGCGAACGCGCTCGGGAAGCAGGCCTCGCCGTACCGCTGCTTGTCCCACAGCTTCCTGCCGCTGGTGACGTCGTACGCCGTGCCGGACTGTGAGCGGCCCACGAGCAGGGTCTTGCCGGAGAGGGTGAGGCTGACGGTCAGCGTGCTGTCGAACAGGGCGCCGTCGGCGACCTGCCCGCTCCAGCCCTTCTTGCCGGAGTCGAGGTCGATCTCCTGCAGCTGGTTGCACTTGGCGTTGTCACTGACGCCGCTCATGTAGGCCACCATGACCTTGTCGTCGGCCGTCTTCTGCCGGGTGACCGCGCAGATCTTCTGCGGGAAGGAGACGGGGCTCCAGGTGGGGTTGCCATCGCCGACGTTGTAGGCGAAGACCTGCTTGTACGCGGCCTTCACCGCCGTCCTGCCGGTGATCCACATGCCGGCGGCGTCGGCGCCTGAACCCGGCACGTCGGGTGCCTCCTTGTACCAGAGGACCTTGTCCTCACCCGCCTTGCGGCCCGCGTTGAGGTTCTGGGGGTCCTGGCCGCCGTTGCCGCTGCCGTCGCCCGGGTTGACCGGGGTGGAGGCCGTCGCGGACGGCGCGGCGCTCTGGCTCTTGTCCGCGACGGGCTTCTTGTCCCCGCCGTTGCCGCTGACCGCGTACACGGTGCCGCCTATGACGAGCAGCGCGGCGACGGCGGCGCCGACGGCCAGCGCCGGCTTGCCCTTGAAGGGGTTCTTGGAACCACCGCCGGAGGGCGGGGTGGGGGCGCCGGGGAACTGGGGCGGCTGCTGCGGGTAGCCGTAGCCGGGCTGGGGGGCCGCGTAGGGGCCGGGCTGCTGGGCGTACGGGCCGGGCTGGGTGTACGGGCCGGGCTGGCCGTAGGGGCCCTGCTGCTGGTACGGGCCCGGCTGCGGCTGGGGATAGCCGTACCCGGGCTGCGGCGGGGCCGGGGGCTGAGCCGGTGGCGGAGGTGTGGCCTGCCGCGGGTCCTGCGGTGCTCCGAAGCCGCCCTGCGGCGGCTGGTTGGGCGGCTGAGTCATCAGCGCATTCCCCCCTGTAACTGATGTGTCCCCACGCCCGTGGTGCTCGGTTTCCGCCACGCCGGTGGTCCTCAGACTGTTCTCAGACGGCCCTTTCTATCACTGCGTCGACTTCGAACACGGGGCCGGTGCTCCCCCTGTTCCCAAGGGAGGACCGGCCCGTGATGCCCTCGTTACGCGTGGCGGATCAGGGGGGGAATCCCCCAGGTGGAACCAACACGCTCCCTTCACGCCGCGCGCACGCCGTCCACCGAACTCCTAGACGTCCTCGGCCAGTTCGAGCCAGCGCAGCTCCAGCTCCTCGCGCTCACCGGCCAGTTCGCGCAGCTCCGCGTCCAGTTCGGCCACCTTCGCGAAGTCCGTCGCGTGCGTGGCGATGTGGTCGTGCAGCTTGGTCTCCCGCTCGGAGATCCTGTCCAACTGCCTCTCGATGCGCTGGAGTTCCTTCTTGGCGGCGCGGGCGTCGGCGGCGGAGACGGCGGGCTTCCCGGCCACGGGCGCCGGGGCCGCGGCGGCCGCGGCGGCCTCCTCCATGCGGTGGCGCCGTTCCAGGTACTCGTCGATGCCGCGGGGCAGCATCCGCAGCGTGGCGTCGCCGAGGAGGGCGTACACCCGGTCGGTCGTCCGCTCGACGAAGAACCGGTCGTGGGAGATCACGATCATCGAACCGGGCCAGCCGTCGAGGACGTCCTCCAGCTGCGTGAGGGTCTCGATGTCCAGGTCGTTGGTGGGCTCGTCGAGGAAGAGGACGTTGGGCTCGTCCATGAGGAGGCGCAGAAGCTGCAGCCGTCGCCGCTCACCACCGGACAGGTCCCCCACCGGGGTCCACTGCTTCTCCTTGTTGAAGCCGAAGGTCTCGCACAGCTGACCGGCGGTCATCTCGCGCCCCTTGCCGAGGTCGACGCGTTCACGGACCCGCTGCACGGCCTCCAGGACCCGCCAGGTGGGGTCGAGTTCGGCGACCTCCTGCGAGAGATAGGCGAGCTTGACGGTCTTGCCCACGGCGATCCGGCCCCCGGCGGGCTGCTCCTCCCCCTCGCTGCGCGCGGCGTCGGCCATGGCGCGCAGCAGGGAGGTCTTGCCGGCGCCGTTCACACCGACGAGGCCGATACGGTCGCCGGGGCCGAGCTGCCAGGTGACGTGCTTGAGGAGCACCTTGGGTCCGGCCTGGACGGTGACGTCCTCGAGGTCGAAGACGGTCTTGCCCAGTCGGGAGCCGGCGAACCTCATCAGCTCGCTGCTGTCCCGGGGCGGCGGCACGTCCTTGATCAGTTCGTTGGCGGCCTCGACGCGGAAGCGGGGCTTGGAGGTGCGGGCGGGCGCGCCGCGCCGCAGCCAGGCCAGCTCCTTCCTGACGAGGTTCTGGCGCTTGACCTCCTCGGTGGCGGCGATGCGCTCGCGCTCGGCGCGGGCGAAGACGTAGTCGGAGTAGCCGCCTTCGTACTCGTGGATCGTGCCCCGCTGCACGTCCCACATCCGGGTGCACACCTGGTCCAGGAACCACCGGTCGTGCGTGACGCAGACGAGGGCGGAGCGGCGTTCGCGCAGATGCTGCGCCAGCCAGGCGATGCCCTCGACGTCGAGGTGGTTGGTGGGCTCGTCGAGGACGATCAGGTCCTGCTCGGCGATGAGCAGCTTGGCCAGCGCGATCCGGCGCCGCTCGCCGCCGGACAGCGGCCCGATCACGGTGTCGAGCCCCTTGGGGAAGCCGGGCAGGTCCAGCCCGCCGAACAGCCCGGTCAGCACGTCCCGGATCTTGGCGTTGCCCGCCCACTCGTGGTCGGCCATGTCCCGGATGACCTCGTGGCGCACGGTGGCGGCCGGGTCGAGGGAGTCGTGCTGGGTGAGCACGCCGATGTGCAGCCCGCCGGAGTGGGTGACCCGTCCGGAGTCGGCCTCTTCCAGCTTGGCGAGCATCCGGATCAGGGTGGTCTTGCCGTCGCCGTTGCGCCCGACGACCCCGATCCGGTCCCCTTCGGACACGCCGAGCGAGACGCCGTCGAGCAGGGTACGGGTGCCGTACACCTTGCTGACGTTCTCGACATTGACCAGATTGACGGCCATTTCACTCCTGCGCACGGTGGACGGTCAGCCTCCCAGCGTAATGCGCGCGGAGAGGGGGCCTGGTCGGCGGTCGGTCGCCGGTGCGCGGGCGCCCCGCGACGGTCGTACAGATGGACGCCTTCCGGTCAGGCGGCGCCGCCCCGCCCCCGCCCGGCCCGCTCGACCAGCAGCCAGCCCGCGAGCGTCATCGCCACGGCCACGGGAGCGGTGACACGGACGGCTATCAGCAGCGCCGTACGCCCTTCCAGGAGCCCGCCGAAGCCGACCGTCGACAGCCCCAGCACCCCGAAGAGACACAGGGTGACGCCGAGCGCGGCGGCGGGTCCCGCCCAGGCGCGCGGCGCACTCGGCTCCCGCACCACCGAGGGTTTCTCGAAGCTGCGGAAGACGGCCACCAGGACCGCGGTGAGCGTCGCGGCGGCCACGATCCGCAATGGTACCTGTATCCACCACGTACCTGACCCGGGCTCCGGCAGCCGGGCGCCCGCGGCCAGCAGCACCCCGTAGACGCCGAGCATCGCCGTGAGGTGCCACAGGAAGGCGGTCATGGAGACGCCGTTGGCCGCGACGACCGCCCGCCACACGCGCGGGCGCCGCAGCCATCGAGTGGCGGGCGCGCGCAGCAGTTCGACCGCACCGACCAGCCACAGCCCGTGGCACAGCAGCGCGAGCGTGGGCGGCGCCATGTTGGAGACCTTCTCGCCGGGCATCCCCACCATCGACAGGGGATACGGCCCGTACGCGACCAGCAGCGCGGCCCCCACGAGTCCGGCGCCGGCGAAGAGGTACGGCCGGGCGAGCCGCCCGTCCGCGCGCAGGAACCCGAGCTGGTGGATCGCGAGCCAGACGAAGGCGAAGGCGAGGTACTCGACGTAGGGGACGCCGAAGCCGAAGCGGAGCAGGTCGACGGCCGCCGCCGCGGCGACGAGACCGCCGAAGGCGCCCCAGCCCCATCGGTCGTGGAGCCTGAGCAGCGGCGGGGTGAAGGCGACCATGGCGAGGTAGATGCCGACGAACCACAGGGGCTGCGCGACCAGGCGCAGACTGATGTCGAGCAAGCCGCCCCCGCGTCCGGCCAGTTGGAGGCCGAGTGCCGCGGCGCCCCACACCCCGATGAAGACGGCGGTCGGCCGCAGCAGCCGCTGGAGCCGGGCGCGCAGGAAGAGGGAGTAGGCCCTGGGGGTTCTGCGGCCGAGCGAGCGACAGGAGAGGGCGTGCGAGAAGCCGCCGACGAAGAAGAACACCGGCATCACCTGGAACACCCAGGTGAGGAGCTGGAGCCGGGGCTGGAGGGCGAGCAGGTTCCCGACCTGGACTCGGCCGTCCGCCCCCGTGGACACGGCCGCCATCAGCCAGTGCCCGAGCACGACGGTCCCGAGCGAGGCCACCCGCAGCAGATCGACGAAGCGGTCACGGGAGTCGGGGGTGGCGGCGGCGAGGTCGCTGGGTCTCATGGGGGTACGGTCGCGCGGACACCGGGTGCCGGGTCAGCGCGCCCGTACTCAAGTTCGGTCTGAGTACATCGAACCGCGGGTATCCGTGCCGTCCCCGCGGCAGGACCGCCCCGCAGCCGCGTCAGACCACCGTCGCCCCCTGCGCCGGTGACACGGCCACCCTCGCCGTCCGGCAGGTACCCGACGCCACCAGTGCCTCCGCGATCCTCTCCGCGTCGGCGGTGTCCCTCGCCAGGAACGCCGTCGTCGGCCCCGACCCCGACACCAGCCCCGCCATCGCCCCGGCGGCCCGCCCGGCGGCCAGCGTCCGCGCCAGTTCGGGGAACAGCGACAGCGCGGCCGGCTGCAGGTCGTTGGAGACCGCCGCCGCGAGCGCCCCGGCATCCCCCTTCACCAGCGCGTCGAGCAGATCCTGCGAGGCGACGGGCTCGGGAACGCGCACCCCTTCGTTGAGCCGGTCGAACTCCCGGAACACGGAGGGGGTCGACAGCCCCCGCCCGGCCATCGCGAACACCCAGTGGAAGGTCCCCCCGACCTCCAGCGCCGTGAGCCTCTCGCCCCGCCCGGTGCCCAGCGCCGCCCCGCCCACCAGGCTGAACGGCACATCGCTGCCCAACTCGGCGCAGATGGCGAGGAGTTCCTCGCGTGAGGCCCGTGTTCCCCACAGCGCGTCGCATGCCACCAGGGCCCCCGCCCCGTCCGCGCTGCCGCCCGCCATACCGCCGGCGACCGGGATGTCCTTGGCGATGTGGAGGTGCACGGCCGCCTCGAGCCCGCGGCGCTCGGCGAGCGCCAGCGCCGCCCGCGCGGCCAGGTTCGTACGGTCGAGCGGCACCTGCGCGGCGTCCGGTCCCGAGCAGGTGACGCGCAGCTCGTCGGCCGGGGTCGCCGTGATCTCGTCGTACAGGCCGACGGCCAGGAAGACGTTCGCCAGGTCGTGGAAGCCGTCGGGCCGGGCGCCGCCCACGGCGAGCTGCACATTGACCTTGGCCGGGACGCGTACGGTCACGCTCACTGCTGGGCCCGCTCCTCGTTCTCGGTGCCACGGTCATCGGCGCCGCGGCCATCGGCGCCACGGCCATCGGCGCCACGGCTGTCAGCGACTCGGTTCTCGGCGACTCGGTTCTCGGCGATGCGGGCGAACTCCTCGACCGTCAGTGCCTCGCCGCGCGCCTGCGGCGAGACACCCGCGGCGACGAGCGCGGCCTCCGCCGCGGCGGCCGATCCGGCCCACCCGGCGAGCGCGGCCCGCAGCGTCTTGCGCCGCTGTGCGAACGCCGCGTCCACGACCGCGAAGACCTCGGCCTTCGACGCGGCGGTCTTGACCGGCTCGGCCCGCCGGACCAGCGAGACGAGCCCACTGTCGACGTTGGGCGCGGGCCAGAAGACGTTGCGTCCGATGGCTCCGGCGCGCCTGACCTCGGCGTACCAGTTGGCCTTCACCGACGGCACCCCGTACACCTTCGACCCGGGCGCGGCGGCGAGCCGGTCCGCGACCTCGGACTGCACCATCACCAGCGTCCGCTCGATGCTGGGGAAGGTGGCGAGCATGTGGAGGAGGACGGGCACGGCGACGTTGTACGGCAGATTCGCGACGAGCGCGGTGGGCGCGGGCCCCGGCAGCTCCCGGACGTGCAGGGCGTCGGAGTGCACCAGCGCGAACCGCTCGGCACGCTCGGGCATCCGCGCGGTGATGGTCGTCGGCAGCGCCGCCGCCAGGACGTCGTCGATCTCGACGGCGGTGACGCGCTCGGCGACCTCGAGGAGCGCCAGCGTCAGCGACCCGAGCCCGGGTCCCACCTCCACGACGACGTCGTCGGGCCGTACGTCGGCGGTGCGCACGATGCGCCGCACGGTGTTGGCGTCGATGACGAAGTTCTGGCCGCGCTGTTTGGTGGGGCGTACGCCGAGGGCCGCCGCCAGCTCGCGGACGTCGGCGGGGCCCAGGAGGGCGTCGGGGGTGGGGCTGCTCACGGACCAAGGGTACGGGGCGGCCCGGGACGGTCGCGCAGGTGTGACCGCGGGCGGGGCCCGGGCCTCCGCTCGTCTTCGGGGCAGCGGCGGCGGCCTCGCGTCCCTTCGCTCACCGGTACAACCGCTTCCCGCAGTGCGGCCAGGGGCTGGTCCCCTGGCGCGCGAACAGCTTCTTCGCGCGGTACGTCTGCTCCTCGGCCGGGGCGTCCTGCGGCCGGCCGGAGCCGCCGAGGCTGTGCCAGGTGCGCCGGTCGAACTGGTAGAGGCCCCCGTACATGCCCGACCGGTCCACCGCGTTCGGCCGGCCGCCGGACTCGCAGGCCGCGAGCCCGTGCCAGTTCAGCCCGTCCGCACCGGCCATCGAGTCCGGATGCGGCTTGGTGCCCACCCTCACCAGCTGGGTCTGCGGCTTGCGCACCACCTCGTCGTCGAGCCGCCTCGGCTTCTGTCTGACCCCGTTGACGGTGCGCAGGGCGTAGGTCACCCGGCGCATGCCCGGCTGCCCGGCGCGCGCCACGACCTCGGTGCCCTTCAGCAGGGTCGGGTCGTGGGTGCGCCGCACGTCGAACGGGATCGGCTCCTCGCGGACCTCCTCGGATCCGGTCACCCTCAGCACGGTCACCGTCTGTCCGTCGCGCGGGAAGCTGCCGGGGGCCACGGACATCATGTCCTGCCCGCGAAGGGTGACCCCGGCCTGCTCGACGGCCTCGCCGACGGTCGCCGCGTTGGTACGGATCGTGCGCGCCCGCCCGTCCGCCAGCACCGTCACCGTGCGCTCGGTGCGGACGTCCAGCGCGAGCCCTTCGCGGCCGATGCGCCGGGAGCGCGATGTGGAGAGGTACGCGCCCTCGGGACGCACCCCGAGCTGCCGGAGTGCGCCGTCGACGGTGTGCGCGGTCGTCCAGACCTGGCGCCGCTGCCCGTCGAGGGTGAGGCGCAGGGGGCGTCCGTAGTGCACCGCGACCTCGTCCCCGCTGGCCAGCGGCGTCCCGAGCGAAGGCGCAACCATGTCGTGCTCCCCTACCCTCACACCCTCCTGGGCGAGCAGCTGACCCACGTCGTCGGCGAAGGTGTGCAGGGTCCGCGGCGTGCCGTCCACGGTCAGCTCGACAGCCTTGTCCTTGGCGACGAACGCGGTGGTGCCGCCGGCGAGGAAGGCGACGACCAGCGCCTGGGGGATGAGACGGAACACGGAGTGGGCGCGCGCGCCGCCCTTCCCGCGCCGCGCGGCGTGCCGGCCGTGCGCGCGCCCTCCGGTGCGCGGGGCGCCGTCCGCCTGCCCGACGAGCCGTGGCGCCGCCGTCGCCCGGGCGCGCGCCTCGTACGCGGGCCGGTAGGTGTCGGCGTACTCCTGGCGGTAATTGTCCGGATAGGGCTGGCGGTACTTGTCCGGATAGGGCTGACGGTGCGTGTCCGGATAGGCCGGATGGGGCCGACGGTACGTGCCGGTATACGCCTGACGGGACGTGTTCGGGTACGCCTGACGGGACGTGTTCGGGTACGCCTGCCCGTACCGCTCGCGGTCCCCGAACGCCGGGGTCGGGCCGTACGCCCCGTACGGCGGGTACTGCCGGTTGCTCACGACGACACGCTCCAGAGAGGGTCCGGGACGGGCGACCAGAACCTAACGGCTGGCCGTCACTCTCCCAAGCAACGCCGTCACGCGGTGTCGCGACACGGTCCCGCGCGGGGAGGCCGGACACCCCGGGGATCGTTATCGGTCAGTAATCGAAGGCGCGTGCCGTGTTCTCCGCGAGCGCCGCCGCCAGCACGTCCTCCTCGACCCCCTTCACCGCGGCCATCGCGCGGACCGTGACCGGAACGAGGTAGGGCGCGTTGGGCCGCCCGCGGTACGGCGCGGGCGTCAGGAACGGCGCGTCGGTCTCCACCAGGACCAGACCGAGGGGCGCCACGGCGAGCGCGTCGCGCAGCGGCTGCGCGTTCTTGAAGGTCACGTTGCCGGCGAACGACATGAAGTACCCGGCCCGCGCGCAGACCTCGGCCATCGCCGCGTCGCCCGAGTAGCAGTGGAAGACCGTCCGCTCCGGCGCGCCCTCCTCCTTCAGGATCCGCAGTACGTCGGCGTGCGCATCGCGGTCGTGGATCACCAGCGCCTTGCCGTGCCGCTTGGCGATCTCGACATGGGCGCGGAAGGACCGCTCCTGGGCGGCCTTGCCCTCCGGCCCGGTGCGGAAGTAGTCCAGCCCGGTCTCGCCGACGCCCTTGACGTGCGGAAGGGCGGCCAACCGGTCGATCTCGGCCAGCGCCTCGTCCAGCGCGGTGTCACCGCCCGGCTCGCGGGCGCCCTGCCGCGACCAGCCGTCGGGGTCGCCGTGGACGATGCGCGGGGCCTCGTTCGGGTGCAGCGCCACGGCCGCGTGCACTGAGTCGTACGCCGCGGCCGTCTCGGCGGCCCAGCGGGAGCCGTTCACGTCGCAGCCGACCTGCACGACCGTGGTCACGCCGACCGACGCGGCCTTGACGAGGGCCTCCTCCACCGTGCCGGACTGCATGTCGAGATGGGTGTGCGAGTCCGCGACGGACACGAGCAGGGGCTCGGGAAGCGGCGGCGGCGCGTTCTTGTCGGACGCTTGGGAGGGCATGCCCCGATCCTACGAAAGGGGCCTGCCGCCCCTCTGCCGCCCCTCGTACGAGAGGACCCCGTCACTCCGCCTTGCGGTGGTGGAAGGGGTGGAGCAGATCCGAGAGGTGCCAGTGGTGCTCCCCGGACCCCCGCGTCGGCGTCCGCGGCTCGTCGAGGCCCTCCCCGACGGCCCGCCCGACGGGGTGGTGCTGGCGGTGCAGGGAGTTCTGCGCGGAGGAGACCTGGCCGGGGCGCATGATGCGCACCACGTGGCTGTCGCAGTTCAGGCAGGTGGGCCGACTCAGCGGCGACGGGACGACGCTGCCGCCCGCCACGTACACGACGAACTCGCGGCCGTCCCCGTCGAGGTGGTGCTCTATCTCGTACGACTGCTCCCATCCGTGCCCGCACCGCATGCAGGCGAAGGAATAGGACTCGTGTATGACGGCGGTCGCCGCACCTCGATCGGTCTGCCCGGTGACCTGACCCGCCGTCGCCATCCGGCCGGTCCGCCCTGCGATCTCACTCATGCCAGCTCCTCTTGTCCGCTGGACAAGCGCCCCGGTGGGGCGGGGTTCCCCCTGAACCCGCGGGGGCCCACTGTGGGCGAGGGACGGGGACGTCCCTTCACCCAGTGGACGCCCGCACCAGGGCGAACGCAGCTATGTCTGTCGAGTGTTGGAGGCGATTTGGACTCTGCTTGCCAAATCCACCCGATCGCACCGGGTCGGCTTTGCCTTCCGCGACAGCGCTTTGCCCACCCATGGGGCGCCCGCTCATGGGAGATGCGCCCTGCTCAGAGGGGTTGCGGCGTCACCCGGCCAGGTCGGCGTTCTTCGCGGCCACCACGGCGTCGAAGACCTCCCGCTTCGGCAGGCCCGCCTCCGCGGCGACCGCCGCGATCGCCTCCTTGCGCCGCTCCCCCGCCTCCTCGCGCACCCGCACCCGGCGCACCAGCTCGGCCGCGTCCAGCTCCCCGGCGGGCCTCTCCCCGGCCCCCTCCACGACCACGGTGATCTCCCCGCGGACACCCTCGGCGGCCCACCGCGCCAGCTCGCCCAGCGGACCGCGCCTGACCTCCTCGTAGGTCTTGGTCAGCTCACGGCAGACGGCGGCCCGCCGGTGCTCCCCGAACGCCTCGGCCATGGCGGCAAGGGTGGCCCCCAGCCGATGCGGGGCCTCGAAGTAGACGAGCGTGCGCCGCTCCTCGGCGACCTCACGCAGCCGTGACAGCCGTTCACCCGCCTTGCGCGGCAGGAAGCCCTCGAAGCAGAACCGGTCGACGGGCAGCCCGGACAGCGCGAGCGCGGTGAGCACGGCCGACGGCCCGGGCACCGCGGTGACCCGCACGTCCTTCTCGACGGCGGCGGCGACGAGCCGGTAGCCGGGGTCGGACACGGACGGCATCCCGGCGTCCGTCACGAGCAGCACCCGCGCCCCGCCCACCAGCGCCTCGACCAGCTCCGGCGTCCGGGCGGACTCGTTTCCCTCGAAGTACGACACGACACGCCCGGCCGGCTGCACGCCCAGCGCCTGGGTGAGCCGGCGCAGCCGACGCGTGTCCTCGGCGGCGATCACGTCGGCGGTGGCCAGCTCCTGCGCGAGCCGTGGCGGGGCGTCCTCGATGTCCCCGATGGGGGTACCGGCGAGGACCAGGGTTCCGGGCGTCACTGTCACGTTTCCATCCTCGCAGGCGCCGTACACGGGACTCCCACAGACGTGTTCCCTACGATGGCGCGGTGACCAGTACCGCGTCCTCCACGGACACCCGGCAGAGCCAGGCGACCGAAGACCCAAGGCCGTCCTGGCAGCAGCGGCTGCGCCGATTCGGATACACGGCGCGTGCGACCAGCGACGTCCGCGACCGGCTGGTGCCGCCGTACACCGAGCCCGGTCCGCGTCTGTGGGCGGCGTTCGGCCTGCACCAGGAGGTCGCCGACCGCGTCACACGCTGGTCGGCGTGGGGCGGCCCGCTGCTCGTGACGCTCATGGCGGGGCTGATGCGGTTCTGGAACCTGGGCAGCCCCAGGGCGGTGATATTCGACGAGACGTACTACGCCAAGGACGCCTGGGCGCTGATCCACAACGGGTACGAGTCGAACTGGGCCAAGGACGCCAACGACCTGATCCTCCAGCACCACGGGCACGTGCCGATCCCGACGGACGCCGCGTACGTGGTGCACCCACCGGTGGGCAAGTACGTCATCGGGCTCGGCGAGCTGATCTTCGGCTTCAACCCGCTCGGCTGGCGCTTCATGACGGCGCTCCTCGGCACGCTGGCGGTACTGCTGCTGTGCCGCATCGGCCGCCGTCTGTTCCGCTCGACGTTCCTGGGCTGCCTGGCCGGGGCGCTGCTGGCGGTGGACGGGCTGCAGTTCGTGATGAGCCGCACCTCGCTGCTGGACGGCGTCCTGGAGTTCTTCGTGCTGGCGGCCTTCGGCTGTCTGCTGATCGACCGGGACAAGGCCCGCGCCAGACTGGCGGCGGCCCTGCCCGCCGACGCGGACGGCCGCGTCCGCCCCGAGGCGCACACGGCGGAGACGACACGCTTCGGATGGCGGCCGTGGCGCTGGGCGGCGGGCCTGATGCTCGGCCTCGCCATCGGCACCAAGTGGAACGGTCTCTACATCCTCGCGGCCTTCTGCGTCATGGCCCTCCTGTGGGACGTGGGCGCGCGCCGGGTCGCCGGCGCCCGCCGCCCGTACACGACGGTCCTCAAGCGCGACACGGGCATCACGTTCCTGGCCACGGTGCCGGTCGCGCTGGTCGTGTACCTCGTCTCCTGGACCGGCTGGATCCTCTCGCCCGCCAACGGCTCCGGCGGCTACTTCCGCAACTGGGCGGCCGCCGACGGCAGGGGCGGCAGCTGGACCTTCCTGCCCGACTGGCTGCGCAGCCTGTGGCACTACGAGCACGAGGTCTACAAGTTCCACGTGGGCCTGTCGTCCCCGCACACGTACCAGTCGAACCCGTGGAGCTGGATCGTGGTGGGCCGCCCGGTCTCGTACTTCTACGAGTCCCCCTCCCCCGGCCAGTCCGGCTGCCCCGCGTACGCGAGCGAGAAGTGCGCCCGCGAGGTCCTGGCGATCGGCACGCCGCTGCTGTGGTGGGCGGCCTGCTTCGCGATCCTGTACATCCTGTGGCGGTGGGCGTTCCGCCGCGACTGGCGGGCGGGCGCGATCGCCTGCGGCATCGCGGCCGGCTATCTGCCCTGGTTCATGTACCAGGAGCGCACGATCTTCTACTTCTACGCGGTCGTGTTCGTCCCGTTCCTGTGCCTGGCGGTGGCGATGATGATCGGCGCCGTCCTCGGCCCGCCCGGTTCGAGCGAACGCCGCCGGATCGTGGGGGCGGCGGGCGCGGGCGTCCTGGTCCTGCTGATCGCCTGGAACTTCATCTACTTCTGGCCCCTGTACACGGGCACCACGATCCCGATCAACTCGTGGCGCGCGCGGATGTGGCTGGACACCTGGGTCTAGCTGGGGGACGGCGCGAGAAGGTCCGACGACCCGACCTCGGCCAGGCCGTCCGGGCGCCATCTTCTGATCACTCTTCGGACAACAATCGAACACAGAGGTCCCACCCTTCCCGGGCTCGCATAGAGTCCGACGCCTACGGGGAGGGGCGACGCGTCATGCGCAGAGGGTTGAAGGCCACCATGGTGGGCGGGGTGTTGGCGGCGATGGTCGGGGGAGCCGGGTACGGGGCGTACAACATCCTGACGGCGCTCCACGACAGTTCGGGAGGCGGCACCGGTGCCGCCTCCGTGAAGACCGGCCCGCCGTCCGCGGGCGAGGTCGAGGACGTGAGCGCCAAGTTCCTCGCCGCCTGGGCGAAGGGCGACGCGGCCACCGCGGCCTCGTACACCAACAACGCCGCCGACGCACGGCAGTTGCTCACGGCGTACGGCACGAGCGCGCACATCACCAGGACGGACCTCACGCCGGGCGCGCGCAGCGGCGACTCGGTGCCGTTCTCCGTGCGGGCGACGGTGTCCTACGGCGGGACGTCCAAGATCCTCGCCTACGAGAGCAGGCTGGCGGTCGTGCGCGGGGTGACCACCGGGCGCGCGCTGGTCGACTGGCAGCCGTCCGTCGTCCATCCCGCCCTGCAGAAGGGCGACACGCTCGTCACCGGTGAGGCCACCGCTTCGCCGATCGAGGCGGTGGACCGGCACGGCGTGGTGGGAGGAATACCCGTCCCTGGGCCCGGTCCTGGACGCGTTGCGCGCCAAGTACGGTGACGTGGCGGGCGGAGCGCCGGACGTCGAGCTGTCCGTCCAGCGGGCCGGCGGCAACGCCCCCGCCAAGACCCTGCTGACCCTCGCCAAGGGCAGGCCCGGCAAGCTGCGCACCACGCTCAGCGCCCCGGTGCAGGCGGCGGCCGAGCGGGCCGTGGAACACTACGCCGAGTCGTCGGTGGTGGCGGTGAAGCCGAGCACGGGCGAGGTGCTCGCCGTCGCCAACCACCGCGGGGACGGCTTCAACGCGGCCTTCGAGGGGCGTCTCGCGCCGGGCTCCACGATGAAGATCATCACGTCGGCGATGCTCATCGACAACGGTGTCACCACGATGAACGGTCCGGCACCCTGTCCGTCCTCGGCCGTGTGGCAGAGCCAGACCTTCACCAACCTCAAGGACATGGCGCCCGACGACAACGCCACCCTGGCCAACAGCTTCATGCGCTCGTGCAACACCGCCTTCGTGAAGCTGATCGACGAGAAGCCGCTCACCGACGGCTCGCTCACGGCCGAGGCCCAGGAGCGGTTCGGTCTCGGGCGGAACGACTGGAAGACGGGCATCGTGTCCTTCGACGGCAGCGTTCCCGCCTCCACCGGCCCGGACCGCGCGGCCAATGCCATCGGCCAGGGCCAGGTCCAGATGAGCCCCCTGAACATGGCG
This sequence comes from Streptomyces sp. TP-A0356, assembly GCF_001417775.1. GTDB lineage: Bacteria > Actinomycetota > Actinomycetes > Streptomycetales > Streptomycetaceae > Streptomyces. The sequence goes on from NZ_BBZJ01000014.1 coordinate 164,002, forward strand.
TCGGTCACCGCGACCGCGATCACGGGTACCTTCCGGCAGCCCTATCTGGTCTCGCCGAAGCTGGACGGCCGCCGGCCGGCCACGGCCAAGGGCCTGCCCTCGGGCACGGTCGCCCAGCTGAAGGCGATGATGCGGCTGACCGCGACCCGGGGCACCGCCTCGGGCGTGATGGCCGGGCTCAGCGGCGACATCGGTGCGAAGACCGGGTCGGCCGAGGTCGACGGGCAGACGAAGTCCAACAGCTGGTTCACCGGCTACCGGGGTGACATCGCGGCGGCGGCCATGGCCCAGGAGGGCGGGCACGGTGGCGTCGCGGCGGGTCCGATCGTCGCAGCTCTGCTACGAACCGATGGCTGAAGTCATCCCTGTCACTGCGGGACCCTAGGGTGGTTGTTCTCGTTGGGGAGCGTGAGGGCACGGGGAAACCAGGGGACTGCGGAGGGTCGGAGCTGTGGGCAAGAGAAGGCGCGCCACCGAGCGCAAGAAGGGTGGGCCGCTGGTCATCGGCGGGCTGATCGCCGTCGTCGGCGTGGGCGGAGCCGTCGCAGGCTACAGCCTGACGAGCGGTGGCGCGGCGGCCGACGACGGTAAGAGCGTCAGGGCCGGCCACAAGGCCGTGAAGACGGGCCCGCCGTCCGCGTCCGAGGTGCGCACCACGGCCACGGCGTTCCTCACGGCCTGGCAGCGGGGCGACATCACGAAGGCGGCGGCCGCCACGGACGACTCGGCGGCCGCGACACAGGCCCTGACGGGCTACGTCAAGGACGCGCACATCACCGGTGTGACGCTGACGAGCGGCAGTCCGTCGGGAACCTCGGTCCCGTTCTCCGTCAAGGCGACGGTGTCGTACCGGGGCAAGAGCAAGCCGCTGGCGTACGAGACGAGGCTCACGGTGGTGCGCCGCGCCAAGGACGGTGTCCCGCTGGTGCGTTGGCAGCCGTCGGTGGTGCACCCGGACCTGACCGACGGGGACCGCCTGGTGACGGGCGAGGCGGGCACACCGCCCGTCAAGGCCCTGGACCGCGACGGCGGCGAGCTCACGACGGCCAAGTACCAGTCACTGGGCACGGTCCTGGACGGCGTGCGCGAGAAGTACGGCAAGACGGCCGGCGGCAAGGCGGGCATCGAGCTGCGGATCGTGCGCAAGGCGGCGACGAAGGGCACCCAGAAGACGCCGGACAAGACGCTGGTGACGCTGAGCGAGGGCACGCCGGGCACGCTGAGGACGACACTGAGCCCGACGCTCCAGGCGAAGGCCGAGCAGCAGGTGGGGACCAAGGCCAAGGCGTCCGTGGTCGTCATGCGCCCGTCGACGGGCGAGATCCTGGCGGTGGCCAACTCCGACCACGGCTTCAACGTCGCCTTCGAGGGCTCCCTCGCCCCCGGCTCGACGATGAAGATCGTCACCTCGACGCTGCTGTTCGAGAAGGACCTGGCGAAGGCCGACAAGGCGCACCCCTGCCCCAAGTTCGTGACGTACGGCGGCTGGAAGTTCCAGAACGACAACAAGTTCGAGATCAAGAACGGCACGTTCAAGTCGAGCTTCGCGGCGTCCTGCAACACGGCCTTCATCAGCCAGGCGGACAAGCTGCAGAACGACGACCTCACCAAGGTCGCCCAGCAGGTCTACGGCCTGAGCATGAACGACTGGGCGATCGGCGTCCCGTCCTTCGACGGCGCGGTCCCGGTACAGAGCGCGGCCCAGATGGCGGCCTCGCTGATCGGCCAGGGCGGCGTGCGGATGAACCCGCTGAACATGGCCTCGGTGGTCTCGACGGCGAAGACCGGCGTCTTCCACCAGCCGTATCTGGTCTCCCCCTCGGTGGACAACCGCACGCTGGCCAAGGCGACCCACACGATGTCGGCGTCGACGCAGGCCCAGCTGAAGGAGGTCCTCCAGTACACGGCCGCGGCGGGCACGGCCGCCAAGGCGATGGCGGGCCTGGGCCCGGACTACGGCGCGAAGACGGGCTCGGCGGAGGTCGACGGCCAGAAGCAGCCCAACGGCTGGTTCACGGCCTGGAAGGGCGATCTGGCCGCCGCGGGCGTGGTCCAGGCGGGCGGGCACGGCGGCGACTCGGCGGGGCCGATCGTGGCGGCGCTGCTGCGGGCGGGCGGCTGAGGCACCCATACGGGCGGGTGCCCCGAAACCTCGTCGCAAGCGCCGTACACCCAGCGCTAGCGTGGCGTCCATGACGACCACCGCCGAAGACTCCGGAGCCCATCCGCGTTTCACCGCGGCCCTGGAGGAGCTGGGGCTCGGTGAACTCCGCGCCCGCATCCGCCGCTTCCCCGACGCGACCCGGACCGCTGCCGAGGCGGCCGCCGCGATCGGATGCGAACTGAGCCAGATCTGCAAGTCGTTGATCTTCACAGCCGACCGGGAGCCGGTTCTGGTGCTCATGGACGGGGCCTCGCGGGTGGACGTGGAACGCGTCCGGGAGGAGCTCGGCGCCGAGAACGTGTCCCGGGCCAAGGCCGACGTCGTGCGCGAGACCACCGGGTACGCGATCGGTGGCGTCCCGCCCTTCGGGCACCGCACGAGGACGCGCGTGCTCGCCGACCGCTCGCTGCTGGACCACGACACGGTGTGGGCCGCGGCCGGCACCCCGCACACCGTGTTCCCGATGGAGCCGAAGACGCTGATCGCCCATGCGGGCGGCATCCTGGTGGACGTGCGCGAGCAGTCCGCGTGACACCGGCCGTCACCGCGGCGGTGCTGCCGGCCGCCGTCACTCGTGGGGGCTGCGCGGACACCGGCCGAACCGGGCGGCGATCGGCGCCGCGCTCGCGACGGCGCTGACGATCGCACACGGTGGTGGACGGCTGGGCGTACGGGCGCCGGGGCCCCCTTCGGGTACATCGCGTGGCTCATGGCCGCCCGAGGTGTCCTGTTCCCCTGTAGGCGCCGTACCGGTGGCGCGGCGAACTCACGGGCGCCCTCAGGCCGTTCCCGGCGCCCGGGCCGTTGGGGCGCGGCCCTCCGTCCGTGGCGGCGTACACCCCGGTCCTGCGGATTCGAGGAGCGGTCCGGTCTGCCGCGGATCGCCGCGGCCGGGCTGCCGGTGGCCGGGACGGGCCCGATGCTGCACGCCGCTCAGGGGGTGCCCCGGGGACCCGGTTCCGGCGGGGTCCGCGCCCGTGGCCGGGGGCATTCCCGAGTGGCGGAAGCGGGCACGGCGACCGACGATGCCCGAGAGGAAGGCACACGCCCCCGTACGGGGCCCGGCTCGACGGGCTTGTCCGTGCCGCCACCGGGAAGGCTCGCGCCTGAGCAGCCTGGCAGGCACCGTAATCACCCCATGCATCAGGAAGTTGAGGTCATGACCGACAAGCTCACCGTGAGCGTCCTGGGAACCGGGATCATGGGGGCCGCGATGGCCCGTAACCTCGCCCGCGCCGGACACACCGTCCGCGTCTGGAACCGCACCCGCGCCAAGGCCGAGCCGCTGGCCGCCGACGGCGCGCACGTCACCGACACGCCCGCAGAGGCCGTGCGGGGTGCCGACGTCGTCCTGACCATGCTGTACGACGGCAAGGCGGTCGCGGAGGTCATGCGGGAGGCCGTCCCGGCCCTGCGCAGCGGGCTCGTGTGGGCGCAGTCGACCACCGTGGGGATCGAGGCCGTCGGCGACCTGGCCGCCTTCGCCCACGAACACGGCCTGGTCTTCTACGACGCCCCGGTGCTCGGCACCCGCCAGCCCGCGGAGGCCGGGCAGCTGACCGTCATCGCGGCGGGCCCGGCCGAGGGCCGGGGCACGGTGACGCCCGTGTTCGACGCGGTCGGCTCCCGAACGGTGTGGACCGGCGAGGACGGGGCGGCGGGCAGCGCCACCCGGCTCAAGCTGGTGGCCAACAGCTGGGTCCTGGCGGTCACGGCCGCGGCCGGCGAGATCCTGGCCCTGGCGCGGGCCCTGGACGTCGACCCGGAGAAGTTCTTCGACCTCATCGCCGGGGGCCCGCTGGACATGGGCTATCTGCGGGCGAAGGTCGACCTCCTCCTGAACGACGAGCTGTCCCCGCCCAGTTTCGCGGTGGTGACCGCGGAGAAGGACGCCCGTCTGATCGTCGAGGCCGGGGAGAAGCACGGCGTCCGGCTCGACGTGGCCGCAGCCGCCGCCGAGCGCCTCCGCCGCGCGGCGGCCCAGGGGCACGCCCACGAGGACATGGCCGCCGCGTACTTCGCCAGCTTCGACGAAGAGTCCCGTTCCTGACGCGAAGAGTCCCGTTCCTGACGAGGAAGAGTCCCGTTCCCGACGAGAAGAGCCCCGTTCCCGACGCAGAGGAGTGTCCCCGTGTCCAAGCCGCCGCTGCCCCCCGAGGCGGTCGAACTGCTGCGCCGCCCCAACCCGGCCGTGATCGCCACCCTGCGTGCGGACGGCGCGCCCATCACCACCCCCACCTGGTACCTGTGGGAGGAGGACGGCCGGGTGCTTGTCAACATGGACGAGGGCCGGGTCCGCCTCGGGCATGTGCGCCGCGACCCGCGCGTGAGCCTCACCGTCCTCGACAAGGACGACTGGTACACGCACATCACCCTCATCGGCCGGGTCACCGAGATCCGCGAGGACGAGGACCGGAGCGACATCGACCGCCTCTCCGAGCAATACATCGGCAAGCCCTACCCGGACCGGGTGCGCGACCGTGTCAGCGCCTGGATCACGGTCGACCGGTGGCACGGCTGGGGAGAGTTGAAGGACAGCGACCAGCCGGGGTGAGCCGTGTCCGCGCCGTGCGTCGCGGGGCGATGAGGAGCACCCTGGAATCAGCGGTTCCGGAGGTGATCGTCATGATGCACACCACAGTCGGATGGCATGTGGAGCTCGAATTCCAGGAGGACGACGAACGGACGCGGGCGGCGGCGCTCGTACGGCTTCCCGACGGGAACGAGGTCAGGTCCCACGGGTACGCCAGCCGCCACCGCTCCGACGCGAATCAGCCCCGTGTCGGGGAGGAGATCGCGGGGGCGCGTGCGCTCAACGACCTGGCGATGCAGTTGCTGACGAAGGCGCACGAGGAGATCGACGAGGCGTCGGGGAGAACGTCGCGCCCGCTGACGCACTGAGTGCGTCCCATCGATGCCCGTACACCTCCAGGCGTACGGGCATCACCGCGTACGGGCATCACCGCGGCTACGCGAGTGACGTACGCACCGCCCGCACCAGCGCCTGGGCCCGCGGGTCCGCCGTCACGCTCTTGCGGAAGCCGTTGGTGACATAGCCGAAGGCGATGCCCGAGTCGGGGTCGGCGAAGCCGAGGGCACCGCCGCGGCCCGGGTGCCCGAAGGAGCCGGGGCCGAGCAGCGGGGACGCGCTGCCGTGGAGCATGTAACCGAGTCCGAAGCGGGTGGAGACCACCAGCACCCGGTCGGGTCCGGCCGAGGCCTCCCCGCGAGCGCCCTCCAGCGTCCGCGGCGCGAACAGGCGAACGCCGTCCACCTCGCCGGTCAGGGCCGCGTAGAAGCGTGCCAGGCCCTCGGCCGTCGCGATGCCGTTCGACGCGGGGAGGACCGCCGCGCGGTAGGCGGGGTCGTTCTCGTCGGGCAGCGGGGTGATCGCGGCGAAGGCGCGGCGGGTCAGGCTGCCGGGGTCCGCGTACGCGTCGGCCACCGCGCGCTTGGGCCGGGCGCGCAGGGCGCCGTCCTGCGCCGGCACCTCGACGGGGCCGACCCGGCCCACCCGGTGCGCCTCCGCCTGCGGCAGGCCCACCCACAGGTCCAGGCCCAGCGGACCGGAGATCTCGGCCGCGATCCACTCGCCGATCGAACGCCCCGTGGCCCGGCGCACCAGCTCGCCCGTCAGCCAGCTGTACGTCTGCGCGTGGTAGCCGTGGTCCATGCCGGGCTCCCATGCGGGGGCCTGCGCGGCCAGCACGGTGGCGGCGAGCTCCGGGTCGGCGGCCTCGGCGGGCGTGAGCGGGCGGTCGAGCACCGGGACGCCGGCCCGGTGCGCGAGCACGTGCCGCACCAGCGTGCGCTCCTTGCCCTGCGCCTTGAACTCGGGCCAGTAGTGGCCGACCGGCGCGTCCAGGTCCAACTCCCCGCGCTCGGCGAGCGTCAGCAGGACGGCCGCTGCGACCCCCTTGGTCGCCGAGCGCATGATCTGCGCGGTGCCCCGCTGCCAGGGCGCCGCGCCGTCGGCGTCCCGCGTCCCGCCCCACAGGTCCACGATCTTGCGCCCGTCTCGGTAGACGACGACCGCCGCCCCGCGCTCCCCCAGCGTCTCGAAGTTCCGTATGAACGCTTCTTTGACCGGCTCGAAGCCCTCGGCCACAACGCCGTTCACGTCCACGTCCGCACTCCTCTTCCGACCACCTGCGACGGTGGTGCAACACGTCCGCAGTGCCCCCGATTCCTGTGGCCGAGCACAGCTAGCCCAGCACGATCGTCACATCGATGTTCCCGCGCGTGGCGTTCGAGTACGGGCAGACCTCGTGGGCCTCGTCCACGAGCTTCGCCGCGAGGTCCTGGTCGAGCACCGGCAGCGAGACGCTCAGGGCGACCGCGAGGCCGTAGCCGCGATGCTTGTTGGGCCCGATCCCGACCTTCGCCGCGACCGTGGAGCCGGTCAGGTCGTAGCCCGCTCGGTTGCCGACCAGGATCAGCGCGTTGTGGAAGCAGGAGCTGTAGCCGGCCGCGAACAACTGCTCGGGGTTGGTGCCGTCGCCGTCGCCGCCCAGCTCGGGCGGCATCGCGACCTTCAGGCCGATGTGGCCGTCCTGGCTGGTGACATACCCCTCCCGGCCGCCGTGCGCGGTGGCCTCGGCGACGTACATGATCTTCGTCGGACGGGTGTCGACAGCGGCACCTTCGCTCACGTCAGGACCTCCACCAGAACATACGCAACGGCAGGCAATACAAATGTGTGCCAGTACATCGTGCACAAGGTACCGACCGGTAGGTGCTGATTGGGCCACCAGGGGCGAAACCGTGGGTGACCGAAGATCAGCGGGTGCGGTCCGCCGCCGTCTCCGCCTTCTCCGCCAGCCGCCACAGCTCCTCGCGCAGCCGGGCCACCTCGTCGGCGCCCAGCCCGGTAGCCGTCAGCAGCGCCTGCGGCACGTGCAGCGCGCGCTCCCGCAGCCGCTCGCCCCGCCCGGTGACCGCGACGAGCACCGAACGCTCGTCGCGCGCCGAGCGCTCACGCCGTACCAGACCGGCCGCCTCCAGCCGCTTGAGCAGCGGGGAGACCGTGCCGTAGTCCAGCCGCAGGGCCTCGGCCAGCTCCTTGACCGTGGTCTCGCCCCGCTCCCAGAGGACCAGCAGGACGAGGTACTGCGGATAGGTCAGCCCGAGTTCGTCGAGGAGCGGTCGGTACGCGGCCGTCACCGCGCGCTGGGCCGCGTACAGCGCGAAGCACAGCTGCTCGTCCAGCAGCAGCGACGCGGTGTCCTCTTCGTGGGTCACGCGCCCATTGTCACGGACGGCCCGCGGCCGAGGGAACGGTTCGGGGATCGAAGCCGAACGGCAGCTCCAGCCGGTGCGCGCGCATCAGCGCGTCGTCGGCCAGCAGTTCGCCCGTCTTCCCGTCCGCCGCGATGACGCCCTCGCTGAGGATCAGCGAGCGCGGACACAGCTCCAGGGCGTACGGCAGGTCGTGCGTGACCATGAGGACCGTGACGTCCAGCGACCGCAGGATGTCGGCGAGTTCACGCCGTGAGGCGGGGTCGAGGTTCGACGACGGCTCGTCCAGGACGAGGATCTCCGGCTCCATGGCCAGGACGGTCGCCACCGCCACCCGGCGGCGCTGCCCGAAGGAGAGGTGGTGCGGCGGGCGGTCCTTGAAGTCCGCCATGCCGACCTGTTCGAGGGCCCCGTCGACGCGGGCCTCCAGTTCCGCGCCCTTCAGTCCGGCCGTCGCGGGCCCGAAGGCCACGTCCTCACGGACGGTCGGCATGAAGAGCTGGTCGTCCGGGTCCTGGAAGACGATGCCGACCCTGCGGCGGATCTCGGCCATGTGCTTGCTGCCGACGGGCAGCCCGGCCACGGTGACGGACCCGGCACCACCGGTCAGGATGCCGTTGAGGTGCAGCACCAGCGTGGTCTTCCCGGCGCCGTTCGGCCCGAGCAGCGCGACCCGCTCACCGCGCGCGATGGTGAAGTCGACGCCGAACAGGGCCTGATGCCCGTCGGGATAGGCGAAGGCCAGTCCGGCCACTTCCAGCGAGGCTGTCGAAGGTGTCACAGGGTCCATCCCAGCAGGCATACGACGAGGGCGGCGAGGGGCAGGGCGAGGGCGTACGACCACTGCGCGCGGGAGGCGGTCACCTCGTCGATGACCGGCATGGAGCCGGCATACCCCCGGCTGACCATGGCCAGGTGCACACGCTCACCGCGCTCGTAGGAGCGGATGAAGAGGGCGCCCGCCGACTTCGCGAGCACGCCCCAGTGGCGGATGCCGCGGGCCTGGAAGCCGCGTGACTCCCGCGCGATGCGCATCCGCCGCATCTCGTCGGTGACGACGTCGCCGTAACGGATCATGAAGGAGGCGATCTGCACGAGGAGGGGCGGCAGCCTGAGCCGCTGCAGCCCGAGGAGCAGCTCGCGCAGCTCCGTGGTGGCGGCGAGCAGCACGGAGGCGGCGACCCCGAGGGTGCCCTTGGCGAGGACGTTCCAGGCGCCCCACAGCCCGCCGACGCTCAGCGACAGTCCGAGGACGTCGACGCGCTCGCCCTCCGCCACGAAGGGCATCAGCACGGCGAAGGCGACGAACGGGATCTCGATCAGCAGCCGCCGGAGCAGGAAGGCGGCGGGCACGCGGGCCACATGGGCGACGAGGCCGAGGAGCACGGCGTAGAGGCCGAACGCCCAGATGGCCTCGCGCGGCGTGGACACCACCACCACGACGAAGGCGAAGGCGGCGGCGAGCTTGGTGTGCGGCGGCAGGGCGTGCACGGGCGAGCGCCCGTGCCGGTAGAGCCTGTGTGCGTGACCCGCCCCCATCTCAGCCGGCCTGCGAGGGTTCGTCGGTACGGCGCCTGCGGACGGCCCAGAAGACCGCGCTGCCCGCGACGACGGTGACCCCGACGCCGATCACGCCCGCGAGACCACCGGAGAGGCGGGCGTCGGCGATGTCCTTGACGCCGTAGTCGGCGAGCGGGGAGTCGGCGGCGGCGTGCTTCTCCGCCTTCCGGTCGATGCCCTGGTCGGCGGCGACCTTCTCCAGGCCGTCGGGGCTCGCGGAGGCGTAGAAGCTGACGAATCCCGCGAGGACGAGGGAGGTGACCAGGCCGGTGATCCAGAGCCCCCGGTGGGAGCGAGCGGCGGCGGGCACGGGCTGCGCGTCGGGCGCGTCGACCAGCTCACCGCCCACGCGCAGCTTGAGGCGCTGCCGAAGCCCCCGGGCGCCGTACACCAGGTCCGGGCGCACGGCGATGACGGCGCCGACGGTGAGGGCGGTGATGGTGGCCTCGCCGATGCCGATGAGTACGTGGACACCGATCATGGCGGTGGCGACCTTGCCGATCGCGACGTCGGTGGTGCCGCCGATCGCGTAGATCAGCGTGAAGACGACGGCGGCGGCCGGGACGGAGACCAGGGCGGCGAGGAAGGAGGCGACGGTCACGGAGCGGCGGGTGCGGGGCAGGACCCTGACCAGCCCTCGGAAGACGGCGTAGCCGACGACGGTCGTCACGATGGCCATGTCGGTGATGTTGACGCCGAGGGCGGTGAGGCCGCCGTCGGCGAAGAGGATGCCCTGCATCAGGAGCACGACGGAGACGCACAGGATCCCGGTGAAGGGACCGACGAGGATGGCGGCGAGCGCTCCGCCCAGCAGATGCCCGCTGGTTCCGGCGGCGACCGGGAAGTTCAGCATCTGCACGGCGAAGATGAACGCGGCCACCAGGCCGGCCAGCGGTGCGGTGCGTTCGTCGAGCTCACGCCGGGCGCCCCGGAGGCCGACGGCCAGGGCGGTCGCGGCGATGACGCCGGTCGCGGCGGAGGTGGGGGCATTGATGAATCCGTCGGGCACATGCACCGTTCGAGGATACCGGCCTATTGCGAACCATTCGCAATAGCCAGGGAGAGGTGAAAGCGGCCGACGTCACAGAGCCGCATTCGCCCGCGTATGCGACGCTGGACAAGTAACGGAATGACAACAGCCTCTGCTTAGGTGACGCAGCGTGAGGAGACGTCCGATGTCCGTCGTCGAACAGTACGCACGAGCCCATGTCGTCACGGACTCCCCGGAAGCGCCGGACGCCGTCCCCGTCATCCTGCGCTACGACCCGGACGCGGACCCCCGTTCCGTCCGCGTCGGCCTGCCCGGCCCCCATGAGTGGGCCTTCTCCCGGGACCTGCTGGAGAAGGGCCTGCGCGCCCCGGCCGGCCTGGGCGACGTCCGCATCTGGCCCTGCGGCCGGGTCCAGGCGGTCATGGAGTTCCACTCGGCGCGGGGCGTCGAGGTGGTGCAGTTCGAATCGAAGACGCTGATCCGCTTCCTGCGCCGCACCTACCTGGCCGGCCGCGCGGCCTGACGACAGCGTTGTCACCCCGCACCGAAGCGGGCGTACGGCCTCGGAGCCATACGCCCGCTCGGTGCGGCGCGACCTCAGGCGCGTACCACCTCAGGCGCGTACCAGCTCACGGTCCTGGTCCGCGTCCGGGTCCGGGTGCCCCGCCTTCTCCTTCTCCCGCGTCCGCAGGCCCTCGCCCTCCACATCCACGTTCGGCAGGGCGCGGTCCAGCCACTTCGGCAGCCACCAGGCCTTTCGGCCGAGCAGGGCCAGCACCGCCGGGACGAGCGCCATCCGCACCACGAACGCGTCGAAGAAGACCGCGATCGCGAGGCCGAAGCCGATCATCTTGATCATCGACTCACTGGAGCCGATGAAGCCGGAGAAGACGGCGATCATGATGACCGCGGCCGCGGTGACGACCCTCGCGCCGTGCCTGAAGCCCGTCACGATCGACTGGCCGGGGGTCTCCCCGTGGACGTAGGCCTCCCGCATACGGGTCACGAGGAACACCTCGTAGTCCATCGCCAGGCCGAAGACCACGCCCACCATGAAGATCGGCATCATCGACATGATCGGGCCGGTCTGCTCGACGCCCATCAGGCCGGACAGCCAGCCCCACTGGAAGACCGCGACGACCGCACCGAGCGCCGCCGTCACCGAGAGCAGGAAGCCGAGGGCCGCCTTCAGCGGGACCAGGATCGAGCGGAAGACCACGATCAACAGCAGGAACGCCAGGCCCACCACCAGCGCCAGGTACGGGATCAGCGCGTCGTTCAGCTTCTGCGAGACGTCGATGTTCATCGCCGTCGTGCCCGTGACCAGCAGCTTCGCGTCCGTGTCCGCCGTGATCCCGGCGCCGGCGTCACGGATGCCGTGCACCAGGTCCTCGGTCGTGGTCGAGGACGGCTTGGAGCCGGGGACCACCGTGATCACCGCGGTGTCACCGGCCTTGTTGTACGTCGCCGGCGTCACCGTCACGACGTCCTTCAGACTCTTGACGTCGTTGGTCACCGTCGCGACGGCCGCCTTGGGGTCGTTGCTCGCCTTCGCGTCGACCACGACCATCAGGGGGCCGTTGAAGCCGGGGCCGAAGCCCTCCGAGAGGAGGTCGTAGGCCCGGCGCTGTGTGGTGGACGTCGGCTGCGAACCGTCGTCCGGCAGGCCCAGTTGCAGCGAGGCCGCCGGGACCGCGGCCGCGCCCAGGCCGATGACGCCCAGCACGAGGACGACGACCGGGCGGCGCACCACGAAGCTCGCCCAGCGCGTGCCCAGGTTCGGCCGGTCCGCCTTCTTCGCCCGGCCGCCGCCCAGCAGCCTGCTCTTCTCGCCCGCCGGCTTGACCTTGCGGCCCGCGTAGCCGAGCAGCGCCGGGATCATCGTCAGCGCGATCAGGACCGCGATGGCGACCGTGCCCGCCGCGGCGACGCCCATCTTCGTCAGCATCGGGATGTTCACGACCGCGAGACCGACCAGCGCGATCACCACCGTCAGGCCCGCGAAGACCACCGCGGAGCCCGCCGTGCCGGCCGCCCGGCCCGCCGCCTCCTCGCGCTCGCGGCCCTCGGCCAGCTCCGCCCGGTAGCGGGAGACGATGAACAGTGCGTAGTCGATGCCGACCGCGAGGCCGATCATCATCGCCAGCGTCGAGGTGGTCGAGCCCAGGTCCAGCGCGTTGGCCAGCGCCGTGATCGTCGAGACGCCGATGCCGACGCCGATCAGGGCGGTGAGCAGGGGCAGCCCGGCGGCCACCAGCGAGCCGAAGGTGATGACGAGGACGACCGCGGCGACCGCGATGCCGATGACCTCCGTGGCGCCGGTCTGCGGTGCGGCCGACAGCGCGTCACCGCCGATCTCGACGGTCAGGCCGCCGCTGCGAGCGTCCTGCGCGGCCGTCCTCAGGGCCTCCTTGGAGGAGTCCTTCAGCTGCATGCCGGAGACCTTGTACTTCACCTGCGCGTAGGCGATCGTGCCGTCCTTGCTGATGGCGTGCGCGGTGAACGGGTCGGCGACGGAGACGACCTCGGAGCCGTCACGCAGCTCCCTGACGGTCTTCTCGACGACCGCCTTGTTGTCGTGGGCCGTCACCTTCTGGCCGCCCGGCGCCTTGAAGACGACGCGCGCGGTGGCCCCGTCCGCGCTCATGCCGGGGAAGCGCTCTCCCAGCAGGTCGAAGGCCTTCTGCGCCTCGGTGCCGGGGACGGAGAAGGAAGAGGAGCCCGCTGCGGGGGCGCTGGCGGCGCCGACGCCCGCGAGCGTCAGCAGTGCCACCCAGATCAGGGCGACGAAGTGCCGTCGCCGGAAGGCGAGTCGGCCCAGTCGATAGAGGAATGTGGCCACGGGGGCGTACTCCCGGTCAGGTCGTGGGGTGTTCAGGGCAGGGGTGATCAGCCCGACGACGTGAGCGGTGACGTCAGGTGGGGGCTAGCTGGGGGGACGTCTCAGGTGGTGGGCACGCCGAGGGCGGGGAGGACCACGGCGTCGATGTACGAGGTGAGGAAGGCCTGCGTCGGCGGCTGGTCGTCGAGCAGCGCACGAGTGGCGAATCCGCCGACCAGCATGTGCAGCAGGAAGTCCAGTGCCGGGCAGTCCGGGCGGATCTCGCCCCGGTCGACGGCGCGTTGCAGCATGCTGCGGAACTGCGCCATCTCCGGTTCGACGAGCTGCTCCCGGAACGCCAGGCGCAGATCCGGGTTGTGATGGATCGCCATGGCGACGCCCCGCATCAGCGCGGAGTTCCGCTCCATGGTGCAGTCGTCCTCCAGCGCCACCAGGGCGTGCAGATCGCCCCGGAGGGAGCCGGTGTCGATCTCGTCGACAAGGCCCCGCTTGCCGTGCCGGATGGCCTTCACGACGAGCTCGGCCTTGCCGCCCCACTGGCGGTAGAGCGTGGCCTTGCTGGACCGGGTGCGGGCGGCCACGGCGTCCATGGTCAGGGCGTCGTAACCGACTTCACCGAGCAGGTCGAGCACGGCCTCGTACAGCTCGGCCTCGCGCTCGGGCGTGATCCGACTGCGACGCGCCGTTGCGACCTCAGTCATGTCGCTCACCCTTCCGCTCCGTGCACGCGTTCCCTCGTACTTCTCAGAAGATACCCCGAGGAAGATGCGAAACGAAACCGTTTCGTACGTGTTCTGCATCACCGGTCGGCCGCTCAACCGCGCACCGGGCGGCAACCCGTTCGGCCTACGAGTTGCCTGCGCCCGTCACCCGGCAAAGCATGGGTAGGTGAGCGACACGAGCGGCGTGTACGAGAACGAACCCGGCTACCTCCGCTTCCCGCACCTGCACGGCGACCGGCTCTGCTTCGTCGCCGAGGACGATCTGTGGGTGGCCCCGCTGGACGGGCCCTGCCGCGCCTGGCGGCTCACCGTGGACCGTACGAAGATCGGCCACCCCCGCTTCTCGCCCGACGGTCGCCTCATCGCGTACACGAGCTGGCGCAGCCTCGTCCCGGAGATCCATCTGACGCCGGTGGACGGCGGCCCCGGCCAGCGGCTCACCTACTGGGGCAGCGCCGACACACGCGTGTGCGGCTGGACACCGCCCGAGAGGGACGGGCACACCGACATCCTCGCCGTCGCCTCGCACGGCGAGCCCTTCTCCTACTTCACCTGGGCCTACAAGGTCCCCACCGACGGCGCCCCCGGCGGCAAGCTGCCCTGGGGCCCCGTCTCGCACATCGCCGTCGCCGACGTCGAGGGCGAGCACAAGACCCTGCTGCTGACCGGCTCCGCACCGCACGAACCGGCCTCCTGGAAGCGCTACCGCGGCGGCGCCACCGGCCGGTTGTGGCTGCACGGGCAGCGGCTGCTCGCCGACCTCGACGGCCACCTCGACTCGCCGATGTTCGTCGGCGGGCGGATCGCGTTCCTCTCCGACCACGAGGGCATCGGAAATCTGTACTCGTGCGCCTACGACGGCTCCGACCTGCGCCGCCACACCGACCACGACGCCTTCTACGCCCGGCACGCGTCCAGTGACGGCACACGGGTGGTGTACCAGTGCGCGGGGGACCTGTGGATCGTCGACGACCTCGCCCCGGACTCGATCCCGCGCCGCATCGACGTGAGTCTGGGCGGTCCACGTGCGGGGCGCCGACCGTACCCGGTGCCGGCCGCGCAGCACGTGGACGGCCTCTCGGTCGACGAGACCGGGCGGGCCAGCGCGGTCGTCGTCCGCGGCAGCCTGTACTGGCTCACCCACCGCGACGGCCCCGCCCGCACGATCACGGACACCCCCGGGGTACGGGTCCGGCTGCCGGAGATGCTCGGAGTGGGCGGCCGGGTCGCCTACGTCACGGACGCGGAGGGCGACGACGCGATCGAGATCGCGTATCTGCCGCGGGCCTCGGGCGACCGCGAGCCGCGCCGGCTGGCCTCCGGACAGCTGGGCCGTGTCCTGGAGATGGTGGCGGACGCGCAGGGCGAGCGGCTCGCGATCGCCTCGAACGACGGGCGGCTGCTGCTGATCACCGTGTCCGCGGAGGAGGCCGGGACGCAGGAGCCGGACGGCGAGGTCACCGAGCTGATCCGGTCGATCAACGGGCCTGTGCGGGACCTGGCGTTCTCCCCGGACGGCGCCTGGCTGACGTGGTCGCACCCGGGGATCGGCCGGTCGCTGCGGCAGATCAAGATGGCGCGGACGAAGGACCGGTTGATCGTCGATGTGACCAACGGGCGCTTCGAGGACGAGAACCCGGTGTTCACCCGTGACGGGCGCTACCTGGCGTTCCTGTCCTGGCGCGGCTTCGACCCGGTGTACGACGTGCACACCGGGGACCTGTCCTTCCCGTTGGGCTCCCGCCCCTACCTGGTCCCGCTGTCCTCGGCGACCCCGTCCCCCTTCGCGCTGAATCCCGAGGGACGGCCCGCGGCCGGCGGCCTCGATCCGCTGGAGGAACCAGAGGGCGACGGGGTGGTGACCGTGGAGGTCGAGGGGCTGGAGAACCGGGTGACGCCGTTCCCGGTGACGGCGTCGAAGTACTCGGAGCTGCGGCCGGTCGCGGGCGGCGGTCTGGTGTGGATGCGCTGGCCGATCTCGGGCGCGCTGGGCGAGACGTTCGTGAACCCGGACGACACCTCCGGCCGCCCCGCCCTGGAGCACTTCAACATCAGCAAGGCCAAGAAGTCCGAACTGGTCGCTCATCTGGACTGGTTCGCGGTGAGCGGCGACGGCACGCGGCTCGTGGTCGTGGACGAGGGCGACCTGCGGGCGGTCCCGTCGACCGAGACCGGCGACGCCGACACGACGGTCTGGATCGACACGCGCCGCATCATGCACGTCGCGGACCCGGGAGCCGAGTGGCGGCAGGCGTACGGGGAGGCGGGCCGGCTGATCCGGGCCTACTTCTGGGATCCGAACATGTGCGGGATCGACTGGGACGCGGTCCTGGAGCAGTACCGGCCGCTGGTCGAACGGGTCGCGTCGCCGGACGACTTCGCCGACCTGCTGCGCGAGGTGCTGGGCGAACTGGGCACGTCGCACGCGTACGTGGCACCGGCCCGGCGCAACGAGGGCCCGGCCCACTACCAGCGCTACCAGGGCCTGCTGGGCGCGAACTTCGTACGGCACAACGGCAGTTGGGTGGTGAAGCGGGTCCTGCCGGGCGAGTCGTCGGACTCGAAGGCGCGCTCGCCGCTGGCGGGCACGGGCATCCGGGAAGGAGCCGTGCTGACCCATGTGGACGGGCGGCCGGTGGACCCGGTGAGGGGACCGTATCCGCTGCTGGCGGGGGCGGGCGGTACGACGGTGGAGCTGACGTTCGCGCCCGCGGACGGCGAGGGCGGGCCCCGCCGCGTGGCCGTGATCCCGCTGATAGACGAACGGCCCCTGCGCTACCACGACTGGGTGGCCAAACGCCGTGAGGTCGTACGGGAACTGAGCGGCGGCCGCTGCGGATACCTGCACATCCCGGACATGGGGGGCTCGGGCTGGGCGCAGTTCAACCGGGACCTGAGGATGGAGGTCTCCCGGCCGGCACTGCTCGTGGACGTACGGGGCAACGCGGGCGGCCATATCAGTGAACTGGTCATCGAGAAGCTGACGCGCAAGATCCTGGGCTGGGACCTGACGCGCAACGCCCAGCCGGTGTCGTACACCTCGAACGCGCCGCGGGGTCCGATCGTGGCGCTGGCCGACGAGGCCACGGCCTCGGACGGCGACATGATCACGGCGGCGTTCAAGCTGCTCAAGCTCGGCCCTGTGGTGGGCCAGCGCACCTGGGGCGGCGTGGTCGGCATGACCGGCCGCCACCGTCTGGGGGACGGCACGGTGATCACGGTCCCGATGAACGCGGCGTGGTTCGAGGAGTACGGCTGGTCGATCGAGAACCGGGGTGTCGATCCGGACCTGGAGATCGAGCGCACCCCGCTGGACTGGGCGGAGGGCCGCCACAAGCAACTGGACGACGCGGTCAGACTGGCCCTGGACCTGCTGCGCACCCATCCCCCGGCCAGCCCACCCGACTACAGCGACGTCCCGAACAGAGCCCACCCGAAACTCCCCCCGAGACCGACGGGTTGACGGTGCGACATGCGGCGGTGGGGTGCCCTCCGCAACGAAGGGCACCCCACCTCACGGCCGAAGCCGAGCGCAGCGACTAGGCGTCGTAGTCCGCGTCGAAGCGGTCCTGCGCGTCATCGTGGGTCCGGCGCGTGTCGTTCTGCGCCTGCTGGCCGCGCTGCTGCTGAGCCTGCTGGCCGCGCTGCTGCTGCGCCTGCTGACCACGCTGCTGAGCCTGCTGGCCGCGCTCCTTGGCCTGCTGCTTGCCCTGCTCCATCTTGCGCTTGGCCTGCTGCTTCATCTGCTCGGACTTCTCCTGGAACTGGTCCTTCATGCCCATGTGGGTTCACTCCCGTGGTGGGTGAGGGGATTGGGCCTCGACCAGATTTACACGTGCGGACAAAGCGCGCATTTCGATCAGTAACGGTCAGTTACGCAGCGTACGGCGCTCCTGCTCGTCGGCCTCCCCACCGGCCCCCACGAGCCCCGTCCGCACGCCGTTGAGCCGTGGCTCGAACCTCCGCATCTCGCGCTGCCCCACCGTCGCGACGATCCCCGGCAGATAGCCGCGCACGGCCTGCATCCCGCGCAGCCACGCCTGCCCGTACACATGGCTCGACCGCCGCTCGATCCCGGCCACGAGCCGGTCCACGGCCGGGCCCAGGGGATAGGTCTTGTTGGACGGCCACGGCAGCCGCTGCCGCAGCTCCCGCATCACGTCGTCCCGGTCGGCGCCCCGCACCATGTCCGTGTCGGTCCACGACAGATACCCGACGCCCACCCGGACGCCCCGGTGCGCGACCTCGGCACGCAGACTGTGCGCGTACGCCTCGACGCCCGACTTGGACGCGCAGTACGCCGACATCATCGGCGCGGGCGTGATCGCGGCGAGCGAGGCGATCTGGAGCAGATAGCCGCGGCTCTCGGCCAGCGCCGGCAGGAAGGCGCGGGCCGTCACCGCCGAGCCGATCAGATTGACCTCGATCACCCGCCGCCAGGCATCCGGGTCGGAGTCGGCGAACGGACCGCCGTTCGCCACACCCGCGTTGGCGACCACGATGTCGACCTTCCCGAACCGCTCCTTCACCTCCCGCGCGACCCGCGCCATCGCCTCGTGGTCGGTGACGTCGGCGTACCAGTGGCCGCTGTCCCCGTACAACTGCTCCGAGACCTGCTTGAGCGCGTCCGCCTCCAGACCGACGAGGGCGACCTTCGCGCCGCGCGCCGACAGCTTGCGGGCCAGCAGCTCGCCGACGCCCCGCGCGGCGCCGGTGACGACCGCGACCTGCCCCTCCAGGCTCACCCTGCTCATGCGCCCTCCTTGATCTGCGCGTCCACCGCGTACGCGTCGACGAGTTCCCGGATCTTCCCCGTCACCAGCTCCGGCGCCTCCACCGGAGTCATATGGCCGAGCCCGGGCAGCTCCGTGCTGCCCACGCAGTGCGGCAGCGCCGCGGCCAGCGCCCGCGCGTGCACCGGCGGCGTCATCCGGTCGGCCGTGCCCACCACGACCGCCGTCGGCACCGTCAACTCCCGTACGGCGTCGTCGAGATCCAGCGCCTCGAGCACACGGGACCAGGCGTGGCGCACCTCGCGCGGGCAGGCGTGCACCACCCGTGCGCACGCCTCGACCATCACCGGCGTCGAAGAGGCGCCCATGGTCGCGTACTTGAGGACACGCTTGGCCACCGGCGTGACCGGCCCGAGCGGGGCGCGGGAGCCCAGCACACGCGCCGTGAACCAGGTGCGTACCCGTCCGGCGCGCATCGGCACCACCCGCGCCTCGGCGACCAGGCGCCCACTCCCCGTGCTGCACAACAGGACGGCCGCCGTGTGCGCCCGGAAGCGGGGGCGCGCGGCCGCGGCCAGCACCGTCATCCCGCCCATGGAGTGCCCCGCCACCACGGCCTTCTCTCCCGGGGCGAGTGTGGCCGCGAGCACCGCTTCGAGGTCGTCGGCGAGCGCCTCGACGGTGCACGCGGGGCTCGCGGGACTGCGTCCGTGCCCCCGCTGGTCGTAGGCGATCACCCGGTGGTCGGCGGCGAGGTCCCGTATCTGCGCCGCCCAGAAGGCGGTCGAGCAGGTCCAGCCGTGTGCGAGGACGACCGGGGGCGCGCCCTCGGATCCATGCACCTCGACGTGCAACCGCGCTCCGTCGGCGGAGACGACGGTCAGCTCCCGGGCCGGGACGGGGAGCGCGTACGGCCCGCTCGCCACATGCGTCACCCGGCTCATGCGCGAGCCCGCGCGGTCAGCGTGTTCTCTCCGGCCACCGACGCGGCGGCCGTGTTCTCCGCGGCCGCCGTGTTCTCCGCGGCCTGCGTCTGCGCCTCGGCCGCTTCCGTGCCGCGCGCCGTGGGTGCCCGCAGCACCTGGTACTCCCCCAGATCGACGCGCCTCGTCGCGTTCCGGAACTCCGTCGTGGTGCCGGGCCAGATGGTGGTGTTGCGGCCGTTCGCGTCGAGGTACCAGCTGGTGCAGCCCCCGGTGTTCCACACCGTGTGCCTCATGCGCTCCTGCACCTCGTGGTTCCAGTCGTCCACCGCGCCCTGCCGGGCGTCCAGCGCGACCCGGCCGCCGAGTACGTCCAACTGCCGCAGGAAGTCGGCCATGTAGTTCAGCTGGGACTCGATCATCAGGATCATCGAGGAGTTCCCGAGCCCCGTGTTGGGCCCGATGATCGTCATCCAGTTGGGGAACCCGGAGGCGGTGGCGCCGCGCAGCGCCTTCATGCCCCCGCGCCAGGTCTCCGCCAGCGTGCGCCCGTCGGCTCCGACGACCCGGTCCGCGATGGGCATGTCCGTGACGTGGAAGCCCGTGCCGAAGACGATCGCGTCCACCTCGGCCTCGGTGCCGTCGGCGGCGACGACGGTCGACCCGCGGACCTCCACCAGCCCGCCGGCGACCACGTCCACGTTGGGCCGCGCGAGGGCCGGGTAGTACTCGCTGGACAGCAGGATCCGCTTGCAGCCGATGCGGTAGTCGGGGGTGAGCTTGGCGCGCAGGGCCGGGTCCTTGATCGCGCGGGCCATGTTGCGGCGGGCCAGTTGCTCGACGAAGCCCAGCTCGTTCGGGTGCTTGGTGAACGCCTGGACCTGCAACTCCCGGATGCCCCACAGCAGTCCGCGCCGCAGCTGCGTGGTGAAGGGGAGCGCGCGGTGCAGCCGCCGCTCCAGCCCGCTGATCGCGCGGTCGACGCGGGGCATCACCCACGGCGGGGTGCGCTGGAAGAGGACGAGCTTCGCCACGTCGCGCTGGATGGCCGGCACGATCTGGATGGCGGAGGCGCCGGTGCCGACCATGGCGACCCGCTTGCCGCGCAGGTCGTAGTCGTGGTCCCAGCGGGCGGAGTGGAAGACCTTCCCCGGGAAGCCGTCGAGGCCGGGGATCTCCGGGATCCTGGGCTCGGACAGTGGCCCGGTGGCGGAGACGACGACGTCGGCGGTGAGGGCCCCACTGCTGGTCTCGATCGCCCAGTGCAGCTTCCCGGTGTCCCAGGTCATCCGCTTCACCTCGGAGTTGGTGCGGATGTGGGGGCGCAGTCGGAAGACGTCCGCCACGTGCTCCAGGTAGGCGCGGATGTGCTCCTGCCCGGAGAAGGTGCGCGGCCAGTCGGGGTTGGGCGCGAAGGAGAAGGAGTACAGGTGCGAGGGGACGTCGCAGGCGCAGCCGGGGTAGGTGTTGTCGCGCCAGGTGCCGCCCACGCCGTCGGCCCGCTCCAGCACGACGAAGTCGGTCAAGCCCTCGCGGCGCAGCCGCACGGCGGCCCCGAGCCCACCGAACCCGGACCCGACCACCGCCACTCGTACATGAGGCACATCCTCGCGCTCGGCCATCCCGAAGCCTCCCGGTCCGTACGACTCCGCCAGTGAACACTGGCGCAATGGGAGCGTAGGGCAGCGGCATACCGATGGGTAGGGGGCGGAGCGAGGAAAGTTACCGGGGGTACGACGTAGGGTGCGGGCGTGGCAGACGACGGGGAACGGCGCGAGTACCGCATGGAGGAGCTGGCCGAGAAGGCCGGTATCACGGTGCGCACCCTGCGCTTCTACCGCGAGCGCAAGCTGATCCAGCCGCCCCGCCGCGAGGGCCGCATCGCCTGGTACGACGACACGCATCTGGCCCGACTGCGCACGATCTCGGCGCTCCTGGAGCGCGGCCACACGCTCAGCGGCATCGCGGAACTGGCCGAGGCCTTCGACCACGGACGCGACGTCCGCGACCTGCTGGGCCTGGGCGCGCCCACCGAGGAGATCCCGGTCCGCCTCACCCCGGAGGCCCTGGCCGATGTGTTCGGCGCCGAGGCGACCCCGGAGAACCTCGCGGCGGCCCTCGACCTCGGCTACCTCGGCACGGACGGCGGCGAGATCGTCCACATCAGCCGCCGACTGCTGGACGTCTCGGCCGCCCTGGTCCGCGAGGGCATCCCGCTCGGGGACGTCCTGGCCGCCGGCCGCCGCGTCCGCGAGCACGCGGAGGCCCTGGCAGAGGTCTTCACGGACCTGGTGGCCGCTCAGGACCGCCCCCCGGAGGACGTCCGGCGCCTGCGTCCCCTGGCGAAGAGCGTGGTGGAGGCGGAACTGTCCCTGGCCCTGGACCGACGGCTGCTCGGGCGCGAGCAGCGCACGTAACAGCGCGCCCGGAGCTCTTACAGGTCGTACACCACCGTAACCGGCGCATGGTCGGACCAGCGCGCGGCATGCGTGGCCGCGCGCTCCACGTACGCCTTGACCGCCTTGGCGGCGAGGCCGGGCGTGGTCACCTGGTAGTCGATGCGCCAACCCGTGTCGTTGTCGAAGGCGCGCCCGCGGTACGACCACCACGAGTACGGTCCCTCGACGTCCGGGTGCAGCACCCGCACCACATCGACGTATCCGCCGTCCTGGGGATCGAAGACCCGGCCGAGCCACTCCCGTTCCTCCGGCAGGAAGCCGGAGTTCTTCCGGTTGCCGCGCCAGTTCTTGAGGTCGGCCTCGCGATGGGCGATGTTCCAGTCGCCGCACACGACGACTTCGCGGCCGTCGGCGGCGGCCCGCTCCCGAAGCTCCTTCAGATGACCGAGGAACTCGGCCATGAACCGGACCTTCTCGTCCTGCCGATCGGTCCCCACCTCACCGGAGGGCAGATACAGACTGGCGACGGTGACACCCGGCAGATCGGCCTCGACATACCGCCCACTGCCGTCGAACTCGGCCGACCCGAACCCCACCCGGACCCGATCGGGCTCACGCCGCGTGTACAGGGCCACCCCCGCGCGCCCCTTCGCGGTGGCGGGCGCGTGCACGACGTGCCAACCCTCGGGCGCCCGCAGACCCTGCGGAATCTGTCCGGGCTCGGCGCGTACCTCCTGCAGGCACAGCACGTCGGCGGAGGTCCCCTCCAGCCACTCCGTGAAACCCTTCTTCGCGGCGGCACGGATCCCGTTCACATTCACGGTGGTCACAGTCAGCACGCGGGAACGATACCGGCACACTGGAAAGGCCCCCACCTCAGATGATGCATAGAAGTACGATACCCAGCATGAATATTCGCCAGGTCTCCTTCGACCACCCAGACGCCGTCAAGCTCAACGACCAGGTCCAGGCCGAGTACGCCGTGCGCTACGGGGACGAGGGCGACGCCACCCCGCTGGACCCGTCGATGTTCCAACCGCCGGCCGGGCTGTACCTGATCGCGTACGACCCGCAGGACCGCCCCGTCGCCACGGGTGGCTGGCGCACCCAGGACGAGAACCCCGAGGGCTACCGGGACGGGGACGCCGAGCTCAAGCGGATGTACGTCATAGAGGAGCTGCGCGGCCGGGGCCTGGCCCGCCACATCCTGGCCGCGCTGGAGGAGGACGCACGCGCCGCCGGCCGCACCCGCATGGTCCTGGAGACGGGCACCAAGCAGCCGGAGGCCGTGGCCCTCTACACCTCCAGCGGCTACGAGCCATGCGCCAAGTTCGGCTACTACCGCTTCCACGAACTCAGCCTGTGCTTCGCGAAGCAGCTGTAGGACACCACGGGGCCGGCGCACCCCGGCCCTGTGCGCTCCCTCACACCCGCCAACTCCTGGTCGCACGGGACGCGTTCGGTGGCCCGGAGCAAAACAGAGATCCCGCCCGATCTTCCGATCGGACGGGATCTCCTCAACTGCCTGATCCTCAGGGAGTTGTTGCGGTGGACCTGAGGGGATTTGAACCCCTGGCCCCCTCGATGCGAACGAGGTGCGCTACCGGACTGCGCCACAGGCCCTTGCAACGAGTGAAACTCTAGCATCCCCATCGGCAGGTCCGGAAATCCGTTCCGCCCCTGGTCAGCCCCGGGAAGCGCCGCGGGCCGCCAACACACCTACTCGTTGGCGGCCCGCGGCCGTTCTCCGTCCTCGTACTGGTCGAACAGCGGTGTACGGCCCCGCTCCCGGGACCGCCGCGCCGAGGCCGCCCGACGGGCGTCGCTCCGGCCGTCGTCCCCGGCCTCGGCCCGCTCCTGCGCCCCGGCCCCGGACTCACCGGAATCCGGCTCCGCGTCGGCCCCGGACACCCCCGGCACCGGGGCCGCCTCCGCGGCACTCGACCGGGCGGAGCTCCAGGAGTCCGGCGCCCCGAGGTCCACGCTCGGCGTCGCCCGCGGGGCGACGGGCGCGGTCACATAGGTCGGCAGCGGTACCGGTACCGGATCCCAGCTCTCCCCGTGGCCGGGCCTGCGCTGCCGCTCGCGCTGCTGGTCCACCCACTCCGCGTGGTCGGTCTGCTCGACGAGCGCCCGGCGGTCGGCGGCGAGCGCGGACAGCCCGGGGTCGCTCCCCGGCTCGGGTCCGTCCTCCGTCTCGTCCGCGTCGGAGTCGACCGGCGGCCGCCGCCTGGGATGGCGCTCCCGCAGTCGCTGCGCCGCCGCCTCGGCCCGCCGCCGGTCCATCGTGTACGTGAACCGCTTGCGCTCCTGCGCCCGCAGATACGCGATGTAGACGCTCAGCAGCACAGCCGGCACGCCGGGCGCCCACAGGAACGCGAGCCCTCCGACCGCGGCGACGATCGCGCCCAGCGTGAACGCCAGGAAGAGCATCACGGTCGTACGGCGGCGGCGCGCGAGCACCTTGGTGCGCCGGGCGCGCGCCTCGGCCTCCGCCGAGGGCGCCTTACGTGCCCGGGGCGCGCCCTTGCCCGCCGACGGCCGCGCGGCCGGGGCCGAGGCGTGGGCGCCGGAGGGCGCCGCCTGGCCTGCCGGATCCCGCCGGGCGGGATCCTCCGGCTCCACCCGCGTCCGCGTCTGCTGCCCGGTCGGGGGCATGGCGAAGGCCCGGACGTCCACCGAGCCGGTGACGCCGTCCGGATCGGCGCGGCGCTCCCCCTCTTCGGCGGAGCGGGCCCGCAGGTCCTTGGCATATCGGCGCTCCATGCCCGCCCGTCCGGACAGGAGCCGGATGGCGGTGCTGAAGCGTTCCGTCGGACGAGACTCGTTCAGTTCGTCCTGCCTACGGAGCCACATCGGCACCAAGTAGGCGGCCCAGGCCCCGACGATGACTGCGTAGATGAGGCCGCTGCTGCTCACGCCTCACACGGTAGAGGGGTTTCCGTGAGGCCATCTGCCAATTGGGCCGGTGTGTCGCACGATCTGGCTGATATTTCGAACTTTTTTTGGGACCGATGCGATCAGCAGGCCAACGGGACGGCTAATTCATTGGCCCGAGACGATCGCCGCCCGGTCAATTTCGAACACATTTCTTATTTCCCGCGGTGCGCCTGCTGCGAGCGTGCCCGGTGCCAGCGCGTGAGCAACCCCTCGGGCACCTCTTCCGCCGTGAGCGCGAAGACGAGATGGTCCCGCCAGGCTCCGTCGATGTGCAGATAACGCGGCCGCAGCCCTTCCTCACGGAATCCGAGTTTCTCCACGACCCTGCGGCTCGGCCCGTTCTCCGGGCGAATACAGACTTCGATGCGGTGCAGCCCGACCGTGCGGAAGCAGTGGTCGACGATGAGCGCCACGGCCGTCGGCATCACCCCGCGGCCCGCGACCGCCTCGTCCACCCAGTAGCCGACGTGGCCGGAACACATCGAGCCCCAGGTGATCCCGGCCACCGTCAACTGCCCGACGAGCCGCCCCTGGTACTCGATGACGAAGGGCAGCATCCGGCCCGCGTTCGCCTCGCCGCGCAGATGCCGGACCATCTGGCGGTAGGTCGGCCGGTGCGCGATCGGGCCACTGGGCGTGGGCGGCGGAATGGTCGCCTCCCATGGCCGCAGCCACTCCCGGTTGCGCCGGTTCACCTCGCGCCAGACCCGCTGGTCGCGCAGCCTTATCGGCCGGAGGACGACATCACCGTCCGCCAGCGCGACGGGCCAGGACGGGCTGTTCAGCTCGCACCCCCACTCGGTCTGGAGCGGTCCTCGCCGACCGGGGACCCGCCCGTGTCGGCCCGGGGGTGGTCACCGCCGCGAATCTGGTCGACGGCGTGCACCAACAGGGGTTCCAGGACGGCCAGTCCGTCCTTCACCCCGCCGGTGGAACCGGGCAGGTTGACGATCAACGTCCCGTCGGCCACCCCGGCGAGTCCCCGGGAGAGCGCCGCCGTGGGCACCTTCTCTCTTCCGAACGCTCTGATGGCCTCGGGAATGCCCGGCACCTCGTAGTCGATCACCGCCCGGGTCGCCTCCGGTGTGCGGTCGGTGGGCGAGACGCCGGTGCCTCCGGTCGTCACGATCACGTCGTAACCGGCACGTGAGCCGACCCGAAGCGCGTCCTCCACCGGGTCCCCGTCCGGGACCACCCAGGGACCGTCGACCGCGAAGCCGAACCGGATCAGCGCCTCGGCGATCAGGGGGCCGCCCTTGTCCTCGTACACACCCGTGGCCGCGCGGTTCGACGCGGTCACCACCAGGGCCGCGTACGGCGCCGTCAGGGCGCCGCCGGCCGGCGGCTCGGCCGGTGCCGTCATGCCCGGCTCCAGTCGCCCGACTTGCCGCCCGTCTTCTCCTCGACGCGCACGTCCGTGATCACCGCACCCTTGTCGACCGCCTTGACCATGTCGATCACGGTCAGCGCCGCCACGGTGACCGCGGTGAGCGCCTCCATCTCGACGCCCGTGCGGTCGGTGGTCTTCACGGTGGCCATGATGTCCACGGCGTCGTCCGCGACCGATAGATCCAGCGTCACACCCGACACCGACAACGGGTGGCACAACGGGATCAGATCCGGTGTGCGCTTGGCGCCCATGATGCCCGCGATGCGCGCGGTGGCGAGTGCGTCGCCCTTGGGGACGCCCTCGCCGCGCAGCAATTCGACCACGCGCGGTGAGACCAGCACGCGTCCGCTGGCGCGCGCGGTCCGGTCGGTCACGTCCTTCCCGGAGACGTCGACCATGCGGGCTGCTCCCGCCTCGTCGATGTGGGTCAGTCGGTCCTGCGTACTCATGTGCTGCAGCGCTCCCGGTCCGGGCCCGGCGCGGTACGGCGCACAGGCCTGTTGTGCGCGACACGGTACCGCCAACCCGGCACGAACAGCCGAGCAAGGTCCACGGACCGGACCACCCGACCGACAGAAGACCCACACACCCGACAGCCCACCCGGACGAAGCCCCCGAACCCGGACACTCGACGTACGCGAAGCTCCCGGAAGCGGCCGGGGTTCTCGGCAGGGGCGAGGCGCCGCAGGCGGGGAGGGGTCAGCCGAGAAGGACCACCTCGACCTCGGTGCCCGGCTCGACCGACGTGTCGTCCTCGGGGACGACGATCAGCGCGTCGGCCTGCGCGAGCGCCGCGATCAGGTGCGATCCGGCGCCGCCGACCGGGGTCACCGTGCCGTCGGAGTACTTCCCGCGCAGGAACTGCCGGCGGCCCGCGGGCGAGGTCAGCGCCTTGTCCGTCTGCAGGACGGCCCTGGTGCTGGGACGGGTCACGTCCGTCAGCCCCATCAGCGTGCGGATGGCGGGACGGACGAACAGCTCGAAGGAGACGTACGACGACACCGGGTTGCCCGGCAGCGCGAGCAGCGGCGTGTGGTCGGGTCCGATGGAGCCGAAGCCCTGGGGCTTGCCGGGCTGCATGGCCAGCTTGCGGAACTCGATGCCGCTGCCCGCCTCCTCGGCGTCGCCGACCGACGAGAGGGCCTCCTTGACGACGTCGTACGCCCCGACGCTCACCCCTCCGGTGGTCACCATGAGGTCGGCGCGGACGAGCTGGTCCTCGATGGTCGAGCGGAGCGTGTCGGCGTCGTCGGCGACCGCGCCGACCCGGTAGGCGATCGCGCCGGCGTCCCGGGCGGCGGCGGTGAGGGCGAAGCTGTTGGAGTCGTAGATCTGGCCGCTCGCCAGTTCCTCGTCGGGCTGGACGAGTTCGCTGCCGGTGGACAGGACGACGACGCGCGGACGCGGGCGCACCCGGACCGCGCCGCGGCCGATCGCGGCGAGCAGGGCGATCTGCGGCGGGCCGAGGACGGTGCCCGCCGTGAGGGCCAGGTCACCGGCCTTCACATCGCTGCCCGTCGCGCGCACATGCGCCCCCGCCTCGGCCGGGCGGTGGACCCGCACCTGCCCGGAGGCACCCTCCGGGGACAGGCTGCGGGCCCGCATGCCGGAGACGGGACCGCCGCCCAGCCCGCCGTCGGTCCACTCCACGGGGACGACGGCCTCGGCCCCGGGCGGCAGGGGGGCGCCCGTCATGATGCGCGCGGCCTGGCCGGGCCCCACCTGGAGCAGGCCGTGCGAGCCGGCCGCCACGTCCCCGATCACCGTGAGGACGGCCGGGAACTCCTCGCTCGCGCCCGCGACGTCCGCGACCCGCACCGCGTACCCGTCCATCGAGCTGTTGTCGAACGGCGGCAAGGAGACCGGCACGGTCACGTCGTCGACCAGGACGCAGCCCTGGGCGTCGAGCAACTGCAGCTCGATCGGTTCCAGGGGGCGGACGGTGGCGAGGATGTCCTCCAGGTGTTCGTCCACCGACCAGAGCTGGTCCTGGCCGGTGGCGCGGGTCGCGGCGGCGCTCAAATCGCTACATCTCCTCGGCTACGTAACTGCGAAGCCAGGTCCGGAAGTCCGGGCCCAGGTCTTCACGTTCGCACGCGAGTCTGACAATGGCACGCAGATAGTCGCCACGGTCGCCGGTGTCGTAGCGGCGGCCCTTGAAGACGACGCCGTGCACCGGCCCACCGACCTTCTCGTCCTCGGCGAGCTGCTGGAGGGCGTCGGTGAGCTGGATCTCGCCGCCACGGCCCGGCTCGGTCTTGCGCAGTATGTCGAAGATGTGCGGGTCGAGGACATAGCGGCCGATGACCGCGTAGTTCGACGGGGCGTCCGCCGGGTCGGGCTTCTCCACCAGACCGGTCACCTTGACGACGTCGTCGTCCTCGGTGGGCTCGATGGCAGCACACCCGTAGAGGTGGATCTGCTCCGGCGCGACCTCCATGAGCGCGATGACACTGCCGCGGCGCTGCTCCTGGACCTCGACCATGCGGGCCAGCAGGGGATCGCGCGGGTCGATCAGGTCGTCGCCGAGGAGGACCGCGAAGGGCTCGCGGCCCACGTGCGGGGCGGCGCACAGGACGGCGTGGCCGAGACCCCTGGGGTCGCCCTGGCGGACGTAGTGCATCGTGGCGAGGTCGCTGGACTCCCGGACCTTCGCCAGCCGTTCGGCGTCGCGCTTCTTCTCCAGCGCGGACTCCAGCTCGTAATTGCGGTCGAAGTGGTCCTCGAGGGGGCGCTTGTTGCGGCCGGTGATCATCAGGACGTCGTCGAGCCCCGCGGACACGGCCTCCTCGACCACGTACTGGATCGCGGGCTTGTCGACGACCGGCAGCATCTCCTTGGGCGTGGCTTTGGTGGCCGGCAGGAACCGGGTGCCGAGGCCTGCTGCGGGAATGACAGCCTTGGTGATCCTGGGGTGCGACTCAGTCATGTCCGCAACCATATCGGGTGGGTATGGGCGGAAACTGTGGCTCCGATTAATTTGCTCTCATATGAGCGCATTCAGGAAGGGAGGCCGCTGACCTGTGGGTCCCATGGAACACGAGACAGAGCCTGACAAACGAATGTTGCGGCGAGGAGTCCTCGCGGTGAGAGGCGGGTTGACGGAGGCCGACGTACGCGAGGCGGCGGCCGCGCTCGCCGAGCGGGCCCTGGAGCTGCCCGAGCTGGCGGACGCGCGCACTGTGGCGGCGTACGTCTCCGTGGGGAGTGAACCCGGCACCCTCGCGCTCCTTGACGCGCTGTACGCCCGGGGCGTGCGCGTGCTGCTTCCGGTGCTTCTGCCGGACAACGACCTCGACTGGGGTGCGTACGCCGGGCCGGACTCCCTGCTGCGCGTCCGGCACGGCGGGAAGATGGCCCTTCTGGAGCCCGCGGGCGAGCGCCTGGGCCCGGAGGCCGTCCGGCATGCCGACGCCGTGCTGCTGCCCGGCCTGGCCGTCGACGCGCGCGGTATGCGCCTGGGGCGCGGCGGAGGCTCGTACGACCGGGTACTGGCCCGCCTGGAGGGTGCGGATGCCGAGCCCGCGCTGGTGGTGCTCCTGTACGACGCGGAGGTCGTCGAGCGCGTCCCGGCGGAGGCGCACGACCGTCCGGTGCACGCGGTGGTCACACCGTCGGGCCTCCGCCGCTTCCGCCCGTCCTACCCCTCGTCCCACGGAGATCCGTCTAAAGGGCGCTAGGGGTGCTCGGCACCGCTCGGCACGCCCCGGCACGAAACCGGCCCTCCACGCGCGCGTGGAGGGCCGGTTTCACGGTGCGGGGTCCGTCAGGGCTTGAGCACCAGCGTGTCCGTCGTGCTGCCGTCGACCGCGCCCTTCGAGAAGTGCCACGACAGCAGTTCGCCGTTGGCCCACTTGTCCGTCTGGTCGGTGTAGTGGGCGCTGTAGGCGTGACCCGAGGCGCCGGAGAGGTTGATCCACTTGGACTTGTCGAGGTCGTCCAGGTTGACCACCATCCGCATCGACGGCACCCAGACCGCGCCGTAGCCGCCGGCCGCGTTCCAGCCGGTGGCGTTCACGGTCGCCTCGCCGCCGTCGAGCTTCCAGGGGCCGCGGTTGAGCATGTACTGCAGTATGCCGGGGCCCCCGGTGCCCAGGGTCTGGTTCTTCAGGAACAGCCGGTGCAGCCGGCCCCAGCTCCAGGTGTCGATGTCCTTGCCGAGCTTGGCGGTCAGCTCCCAGCGCGCGTCCTTCAGGGCCCGGGCGAACAGCTCGTCGCGTGTCGTCGTGGCCTTGTCGGTGCGCGTCGCGGGCGTCTGCCACCAGTCGTTCTTCTGGTCGTCGATGATGTTGCGCACGACCTCGAACCAGCGGTCGCCGCCGTCCGGCTGCGCCTGGTCCGTGTCGCGCTGACCGCACTCGCGCACCTTCTGGTTCGCGTCCGCGGGCCCGGTGGTGTCGGCCGGCTCGACCCACAGGCACTGGCCCTTGACCCGCAGCTCCTTGGGCAGCTTGTTGCCGAAGGCGAGCTTGAGGATGTTGCGCCAGACGGCGTTGAAGTACGCGGCCGCCGCCGAGTCGGCGTCCTGGGTGTAGTCCCAGCCCTCCAGCAGCTTCTGCGCCTGCCGGACGTTCTTGTCGGAGACGTCGATCTTCAGCAGCTTGGGCACCAGGAGCTTGGCGATCTCGCTGCTGTTGTCGAGCTGCATCTGCCGCATGTCGTCGGTCGAGACCTTGCCGCCACCCTTGATCTTCGACTCGATCAGGTCGGCGATCCGCTGGCTGCGCGTGCCGTAACCCCAGTCCGTGGTGAGCGTGTAGGGGTACTTGCTCTTGTCGGTCACGGCCTGGTTGGCGGTGACGATGTAGCCGCGCTGCGGGTTGTACTCGTACGGCAGCGCGTCCTGTGGGATGTAGCGGCCGCTCCAGGCGTAGCTGGAGTCCCAGCCCGGCGCCGGCAGCGAGCCGTCCTGCTTCTTCGAGCGCTGCGGGATCCTGCCCGGCAGCTGGTAGCCGATGTTGCCCTGGGTGTCGGCGTAGACCAGGTTCTGCGAGGGCACGTCGAAGGACCGGGACGCCTTGCGGAACTCGCTCCAGTTCGACGCCTTGTCGATCTGGAGGACGGCGTCCATGGAGGTGCCCGGGTCCAGCGCGGTCCAGCGCAGCGCGATCGCGTAGCCGTCGCCGCGGTCGGGGGCCACGGTGTCGACGGCGGCCTTCTTGCCGACCTTGACCAGCTCGTCGTCGCGGTCGGACAGCAGCGGGCCGTTGTTCGTCTCGCGGACGACGATCTGCTTGGACGCGCCTCCCGCGATCTTGATCGTCTCGGTGCGGGTGGTGAACGGCAGCACCTTGCCGTCGTACAGGTAGCCCTCGCCGGACAGCTTCTCCAGGTAGAGGTCGGTGACATCGACGCCCGAGTTGGTCATGCCCCAGGCGATGTGCTGGTTGTGGCCGATGATCACGCCAGGCAAGCCCGCGAAGGTGTAGCCGGTGACGTCGTACTGGCACGTGCTGGAGAGCGTGGTGCAGTGCAGACCCATCTGGTACCAGACCGAGGGCAGCGTGGCCGACAGGTGCGGGTCGTTGGCCAGCAGCGGCTTGCCGGTGATGGTGTGGCTTCCGGCGACGACCCAGGAGTTGGAGCCGATGCCGTTGCCGTTCACGCCCACGGCCGTGGGCACGTTGTCCAGGACCTTGTAGAGACCCGCCAGCTGGCCCTGCAGGGCCGAGGACGAGGACGAGGAGGACGAGGAGGAGGAAGCCGAGGTCGAGGAGGAGGAAGCCGAGGTCGACGTCGAGGTCCCGGTGGCCGGCTGCGAGCCCGTGGCGCCGTTCTGCTCGAACGTCTTGGTGAGGGCGCTGTACTGGCCCTCCTGGATGATCGGCTTGTTGCGGCCGTAGGGATACTCCGGGTACAGGTCCGCGATCTGCTTGGGGCCCAGGCGGCTGGTCATCAGGGAGCGGTCGATCTCCTCCTGCATGTTGCCGCGCAGGTCCCAGGCCATCGCCTTGAGCCAGGAGATCGAGTCGACCGGGGTCCAGGCCTCGGGCCTGTAGTCGTTGGTGAGCCCCAGGGCCGCGTACTCCAGGGAGATGCTCTTGCCGTCCTTGCCCTTCAGATAGGCGTTGACTCCCTTGGCGTACGCCTGGAGGTACTTCTTCGTGGAGGCCGACAGCGTGGTGTCGTACTCCTTCTGCGCCACCCGGTTCCAGCCGAGGGTTCGCAGGAACTCGTCGTTCTTGACCTGGCCATTACCGAACATCTCGGACAGACGTCCGGACGTCATGTGCCGGCGCACATCCATCTCGTAGAACCGGTCCTGCGCCTGGACGTAGCCCTGCGCCATGAACAGGTCCGCGTTGGACGAGGCGTAGATCTGCGGGATCCCGTAGGCGTCACGTTTGACGTCGACGGGCCCCGACAGTCCGTCGAGGGTGATGGAGCCCTTGGTCTGCGGGAAGGAGGCACGCACGGTGCTGACGGACCAGTACCCGCCGTACCCGAAGCCTCCCACGAGGGCCACGACCAGGACGATTACGAGCAGACGGGCTCTGCGCCCCTTCTTCCTGCCGGACTTGCCGGGCTTCTGGCCGGAAGAGGCGGTGGTGTTGGGGGGCATCGCTGTCCTTGCTGTCCTAACACGAGCGGCAGGGCGGGCTGTGCTTTCTACTGAGCGCTGGAGCAACCATAGGCGCAGGGCCAACCCCGCCTTGACGCGGAGTCGGGAACCGGCCCGGACCGGAGTTCGATCATGCGCCCCGAAGCGTCAAGAAACCGTCAAGACTTAGGTAAGGTAACGAAGTACCTGCACTGAAGTCCGCGGCAGCACCGGGCTTCATGTGCTCGGATCGAGGTGTCCGCGTCGCGGCGCCCGGATTGGCGAGAAGGGAACGGCCGCTGACTGTCCACCACCTCAACCAGCTCCTGCTCGCCTGCTCGATCGTCCTGCTCATCGCCGTGGCAGCGGTCCGGATCTCGTCGCGCAGCGGGCTCCCCAGCCTGCTCGTCTACCTGGGCATAGGCATCGCGATGGGCCAGGACGGGGTCGGCGGCATCCACTTCAACAACGCCGAGCTCACCCAGGTCATCGGCTACGCGGCCCTGGTCGTGATCCTTGCCGAGGGCGGTCTCAGCACGAAGTGGAAGGACATCAAGCCGACCCTGCCGGCGGCCTCCTCCATGGCGCTCGTCGGCGTCGCGGTGAGCGTCGGCGTGACGGCCGCGGGCGCCCACTACCTGAGCGGTCTCCCGTGGCGGCAGTCGCTCATCATCGGAGCGGTGGTGTCCTCGACCGACGCGGCGGCCGTCTTCTCGGTGCTGCGCAAGGTCCCGCTCCCCCCGCGCGTGACGGGCATGCTGGAGGCCGAGTCCGGCTTCAACGACGCCCCGGTGGTCATCCTCGTCGTCGCCTTCTCCACGGCCGGCCCGGTGGAGCACTGGTACACGCTGCTGGGCGTGATCCTGCTGGAGCTGGCCATCGGGGCCGCCATCGGCCTCGCGGTGGGCTGGCTCGGCTCCTGGGGTCTCAGGCACGTGGCGCTGCCCGCCTCCGGCCTCTACCCGATCGCCGTCATGGCCATCGCGGTGACGGCGTACGCGGCCGGCGCGCTGGCCCACGGCAGCGGCTTCCTCGCCGTGTATCTCGCCTCGATGATGCTGGGCAACGCCAAGCTGCCCCACTGGCCCGCCACCCGCGGTTTCGCCGAGGGCCTCGGCTGGATCGCCCAGATCGGCATGTTCGTCCTGCTCGGTCTGCTGGTCACCCCGCACGAACTGGGCGGCGACGTGCTGCCCGCCCTCGTCATCGGCCTGGTGCTGACCATGGTGGCGCGGCCCCTGAGCGTGCTGGTGAGCCTGGCGCCGTTCCGGCTGCCGTGGCAGGAGCAGGTGCTCCTGTCCTGGGCCGGGCTGCGCGGCGCGGTGCCCATCATCCTGGCGACGATCCCCATGGTGAACGGCGTCGCCGGCAGCCGGCGGATCTTCAACATCGTCTTCGTCCTCGTCGTCGTCTACACCCTGGTCCAGGGGCCGACGCTGCCGTGGCTGGCCCGCACCCTGCGCCTGGACAAGGGAATGGGAGCCGCCGACCTCGGGATCGAGTCGGCGCCCCTGGAGCGGCTGCGCGGACATCTGCTGTCCGTCGCGATCCCCGAGGGGTCGCGGATGCACGGCGTCGAGGTCAACGAGCTGCGGCTGCCGGCCGGGGCCGGGGTCACGCTCGTGGTCCGGGAGGGCAAGTCGTTCGTGCCGCTGCCGACGACGGTGCTACGGCACGGGGACGAGCTCCTCGTGGTCGCCACGGACCAGGTCCGCGACGCGGCGGAGAAGCGGCTGCGGGCCGTCGGGCAGGGCGGCAAGCTGGCCGGGTGGCTGGGAACGGGCAACGGGACGCCGAGCCGCTGAGAGCACCCGCGCCCGGCCCGGCCCGGCGGGTGCGGGCATCCGGCGTCGGGCTTCCGGCATCGGGCTTCCGGCATCGAGGATCCGGCATCCGGCATCCGGCATCCGGCATCGACGGTCGTTACCGGCACGTTTCGTCCGGTTCACACCTCTGGTAATCACAGGTGAAGGACCCCATGGTGCCCCTTTTCACAGGTGTCTCAGTCCTTCACCTCTGTACAATCAAGGCACCCCCTGATCGAACCAACTCTGCCTGACGCAGAGCTGGCGCGACCGTATGGCGGCCGCGACGCCCTCCGCACGAGGCGCCGGCATCTACCGCAGTCCGCGCAAGAGGACAGCTCTCGGCGCCCGAGCCCGATGACGGGCCGCGCTACCAGGCGGCAGAAAGGCACGGGCCGTGGCGTCCACGGTCACCTCGAAGTCGTCCCGTCCGGGCTACGGCCAGCTGCTGCGCACCCGCGGCGCCTGGACGTTCCTGCTCCCCGGCTTCGCGGCGCGTCAGCCCTTCGCGATGCTCACCCTCTCCATCGTGCTGCTCGTGCAGCACACGACCGGTTCGTACGGGGCCGCGGGCGCCGTCGCGGCGGTCACCGGTGTCTCCATGGCGCTGTTCGCGCCCTACAGCGGCCGTCTCGCCGACCGCCACGGCCAGCGGGCGGTACTGCTCCCCGGCGTCCTGGTGCACACCCTCGCCGGTGTCTGCCTGACCGCGCTCGCGCTGGCCCACGCGCCCCTGTGGGCGCTGTTCGCGGCGGCCGTCCCGACCGGCGCCTCGGTGCCGCAGGTCGGTCCCATGGTGCGCGCCCGCTGGGGCGTGAAGCTCCAGGACTCGCCCCTGATGACGACGGCGGCGGCCTTCGAGTCCGTCACCGACGAGCTCACCTTCGTGCTCGGCCCGCTGCTGGCGACGGCCCTGTGCACCGCCGTGGACCCGGCCGCGGGCCTGCTGACGGAGGCGACGCTGACGCTGGTCGGCGGAGTGCTGTTCGCGGCCCGGAAGAGTTCCCAGCCGCCTGTCGCCGGCGCGACGCACACGCGCGTGGAGCACGCTTCCGCACTGCGCGTCCCCGGGGTGCGGGTTCTGGTCGTGACCTTCCTGGGCATCGGCTCCGTCTTCGGCGGCATGCAGGTCTCCCTCGCCGCCTTCAGCCAGTCGATCGGCGAGCCCGGTCTGAACGGCGTTCTGTACGGCGTCTTCGCCGCCGGCAACATGCTGTCCGGCATCGTGTGCGGCGCCGTCGCCTGGAAGGCGGCCCCGCAGCGCCGCCTCGTCATCGGCTACGCGGCCCTCGCGCTGGCCGCCTCCGGCCTGTGGACCGCGCACTCCGTGGTCGTCCTGGCCGCCCTCGGCCTCCTGGTGGGCATGTGCATCGCGCCCGCGCTGATCACCGGCTACACGCTGGTCGAGGCCCTGGTCCCGGCCGGGGCCCGCACCGAGGCCTTCACCTGGCTGACCGGCGCGGTCGCGCTCGGCCAGGCGGCCGCGGTCACGGTCGCCGGGCAGCTGGAGGACCGCCTGTGGAACGGCGCGGGTTTCCTGGTCCCGATGGCCGGTACGGTGCTGGCGCTGGTGACCCTGGTGTCGCTGCGTTCCGCGCTCGAGGCGAAGCCCCACAACCGCACGGTGGCACGTGGCGTCGGTCACCGCTCCCCCGTCGCGGTGGACTGATCCCGGGGAATGCGTCACTATGGATCGTCGTTAGCACTCATCGAGTGAGAGTGCCAGGAGGAAGACAAGTGCCGACCTACCAGTACCAGTGCACCGAGTGCGGCGAGGGCCTCGAGGCGGTGCAGAAGTTCACCGACGACGCGCTGACCGAGTGCCCCAACTGTGGTGGCCGCCTGAAGAAGGTGTTCTCCGCGGTCGGTATCGTCTTCAAGGGCTCCGGCTTCTACCGCAACGACAGCCGCGGCTCGTCGTCGAGCAGCAGCCCGGCGTCGTCGAAGGCGTCGAGCTCCTCGTCGTCGGACTCTTCCTCGTCCTCGGGGTCTTCCTCGTCGGACTCGGGCTCGTCCTCGACCAGCGCCAGCTCCACCTCCGCCGCATAGGACTTCTGCGCGAGGACCCCGCCGTCGTACGACGGCGGGGTCCTCGTGCTCTCCGGGGCCAGCTACTGTGCTCGCCATGGAGAACGCAGAGATCGGTGTCATCGGCGGCTCGGGCTTCTACTCCTTCCTCGACGACGTGACCGAGGTCCGGGTCGACACTCCCTACGGGGCGCCCAGCGACTCCCTCTACCTCGGCGAGATCGCCGACCGACGGGTCGCCTTCCTCCCCCGCCACGGCCGCGGCCACCATCTGCCGCCGCACCGCATCAACTACCGCGCCAACCTGTGGGCCCTGCGCTCCGTCGGCGTGCGGCAGGTGCTCGGGCCGTGCGCGGTGGGCGGGCTGCGCGCCCAGTACGGTCCCGGAACCCTGCTCGTGCCCGACCAGTTGGTGGACCGTACGAAGGCCCGTACGCAGACGTACTTCGACGGGCTGCCGCTGCCCGACGGCACCGTGCCCAATGTCGTGCACGTCTCGCTCGCCGACCCGTACTGCCCCGTCGGCCGCAAGACCGCGCTGGAAGCGGCGCGCGGACGGGACTGGGAGCCGGTGGACGGCGGCACGCTGGTCGTCGTGGAGGGCCCGCGGTTCTCGACCCGCGCCGAATCGTTGTGGCACCAGGCGCAGGGCTGGTCCGTGGTCGGCATGACCGGCCACCCGGAGGCGGCGCTCGCTCGTGAACTGGAGCTCTGCTACACGTCGTTGACCCTGGTCACCGACCTCGACGCGGGGGCCGTGGCCGGTGAGGGGGTGTCGCACGACGAGGTGCTGAAGGTGTTCGCGGCGAACGTGGACCGGCTGCGGGGCGTGCTGTTCGACGCGGTGGCCGCGCTGCCGCCGAACGAGACGCGGGACTGCCTGTGCACGACCGCGCTGGGCGGGATGGATCCGGGATTCGAGATGCCATGACCGGGGGTGCCGGGGTGGGGCGTGCACGAGCGTGGGGGTGGGCGTGCACGAGCGTGGCGGTGGGCGTGCACGAGCGTGGGGGTGGGCGTGCATGAGCGTGGCGGTGGGCGTGCATGAGCGTGGGGGTGGGCGTGCGGAACGTCCCGTTCGGGTGAGCGAGTTGTCCACAACCGGTCGGTAGTCCACGGGCGTCGGCGGACTTGGCCGCGAAGCCTCATCGTGGATCGCGTCTCGATCTCGCGATGCAGGTGGTGGTCAGCATGGCTCAGTTCTCCCCGTCCGTAGGCCCCTCGGCGTCCGTAGGCCCCTGGGCCTCGACCACGGATGTCGTGGTACGGGCGGACACACCTCCGACGTGTGCGGTGCCGCACTTCGCTCCCGTGCGGGTGCGCGGCGGTGGGCAGCGGCTGCGACGTCTCGTGCGCCACCGCAGGCGGGCCGTGGCCGTGGGCCTGGCGGTCACGGCCACCGCACTCGTCGCTGCGGGGCCGGGTGACTCCGAGGGGGCACGGGGGCATCCGGGAGCCGCCGCGCACCCGACGGCCGCGGCCGAGCCCGTGCGGCAGCGGAACCCGGCCGAGACGGTGGCGGCGCCGGTGAGGATCGCGGACGCGGCCACGGCCCGGCTGTTGCGGCCGGGCGACCGGGTCGACGTCATCGCGGCCGACGAGGGTGGCGCGGCCCAGGTGGTCGCCGCCGGGGCGCGGGTGACACGGGTGCTGGAGGCCGACCCGGCTCAGACCGGCGCGCTGGTCGTGCTCTCCGTGCCGCGCACGACGGCCGCACGCCTGGCCGGTGCCGGCGCGACCTCACGGCTGGCGGTGACGCTGTGCTGAGCAGGCCGGGGGAGCCGGCCGCCCGGGCACCGCGCCAACCTTTCACACCAAGGGAGTGGACAGCCGCGGCATGCCCTGACGTAGGTTGCGGAACTGTTCATTCCAAAGCTTGTGCAGTCGAAGAAGGGCCCATTGGTGAGCGAGAAGAAGGTGCCGAACGTCTGGCAGGGCTTCAAGGCCTTCCTGATGCGGGGAAACGTCGTAGATCTGGCGGTCGCGGTGGTCATCGGCGCCGCCTTCACCAACATAGTCAGCTCCGTGGTGAAGGGGGTCATAAGCCCGGTGGTGGGTGCGCTCGGCACCAAGAGCCTGGACAGCTACAGCTCGTGCCTGAAGGCACCCTGCACGGGCACCGGGGACAGCGCGACAGGCGTCCGGATCCTGTGGGGCTCGGTCCTCGGCGCCACGCTCAACTTCGTGATCACGGCGGCCGTCGTGTACTTCCTGATGGTCCTGCCCATGTCCAGGTTCCTGGCACGGCAGGAGGCACGCCGCAAGGCGAGGGAGGGCACGCAGGAGGTGGTGGAGGTCACCGAGCTGCAGGTGCTCAAGGAGATCCGCGACGCCCTCCTCGCCCAGCGCGGCGCGGGCCGGAGCGAGTCCTGACCGCGGGCCGGAGCGAGTCGTGACCCACCGCCGGCGCTACGGCGCTCGACGTGGGCGGACGCTACCGCCGGGGACGGTCACAGCGGGCGTCGGGGACCGTCACAGATGGTGGGGCGGCTTCTCGTCGAGGAAGCGCGCCAGATCGGCGGCGCTGTCGCCGGTGGGCCGCTCGCCCCATCCCTGGTCCGTGTCGTCCGAGGACTGCCGGTTCAGCGGGTCGTCGAAGACCAGGGCGTCCTTGGGATCGGGCTTCTGATCACGCGGCTCTCGGGCGGGGGTGGTGCTCATGCCTCCAGCGTACGTCCGCGTCCGCGGCGGCCGGGGCCGCGGCGCCGGAGCCTCCGGGCGCCCGGCGCACGCGGCACCGGTGGTCACGGCAGTGACACCGACGGCGCGGATCGTCGCACGAGAGGTCGCGACCGGCGGGTGGCCAAGGATCATGAGTGCATGACGGTTGACGCTCTGACAGATGTCATGGGGCTGCGTGTGGGGCATGCCACACGAATCGGGGACGGCCGGCTCACCGGCACCACGGTGGTGCTCGCCCCCGAGGGCGGTGCGGTCGCGGCGGTGGACGTGCGCGGCGGCGGTCCCGGCACGAAGGAGACCGACGCCCTCGATCCGCGCAACGTGGTGCAGAGGGTCGAAGCGGTCGTCCTGACGGGGGGCAGCGCATACGGGCTCGACTCGGCGTCGGGCGTGATGGCCTGGCTGGAGGAGCGGGGCCGCGGGGTACGGGTCGGCCCGGAACCGACGCACGTGGTGCCGGTCGTGCCCGCCGCCTGCATCTTCGACCTCGGACGCGGCGGCGACTTCGGGGCCCGGCCGGACGCGGCCCTCGGCCGGGCCGCGGTCGAGGCGGCCGCCGCGAGCGAACCGGGCACGCCCGTGGCGCAGGGCTGCGTGGGCGCGGGCACGGGAGCGACGGTCGGCGCGCTCAAGGGCGGGGTCGGGACCGCGAGTGCGGTGCTCGACTCGGGGATCACGGTGGGCGCACTGGTCGTGTGCAACGCGGCGGGCTCGGCGGTCGACCCGGCTACGGGCGTCCTGTACGGGGAGATGTTCCAGGGCCGGGTCGACTACCCGGCGCCCGAGGTGCACCGGGCCGCGCAGCGGCAACTCGCCGAGGTGGCGGCCGGATACACGCCCCCCGCGCTGAACACGACCCTCGCGGTCGTGGCGACCGACGCCGACCTCACCAAGGCACAGGCGCAGAAGCTGGCCGGGGTG
Source organism: Streptomyces sp. TP-A0356 (assembly GCF_001417775.1). GTDB lineage: Bacteria > Actinomycetota > Actinomycetes > Streptomycetales > Streptomycetaceae > Streptomyces. The sequence goes on from NZ_BBZJ01000014.1 coordinate 203,881, forward strand.
GCGCACGACGGCTTCGCGCGCGCCGTGCGGCCGGTGCATCTGCTCAACGACGGGGACACGGTGTTCGCGCTGGCGACCGGTGCGCGTCCGCTCGCCTCCACGGGCCCCCTCGCGCTCAACGAGGTGCTGGCGGCAGGCGCGGACCTCGTCACGCGCGCGATCGTACGGGCGGTGCGCGCCGCCGGGTCGGTGGACGGGCCGGGCGGGGCGTGGCCGTCGTACGAGCAGCTGTACGGGGGCCGTTGGGCGCCCGAGGGCGGGTGATTGTCCCGGTTCTGTCACATGAGGGCGTTTCACCGCTAGGGAGGGGAACCCCCCTTCACGACCTTCGCTCTCTCTCCACGTATGTGAGACGGGATCACCCAGCACAACGACTTGGAGAAGCCAGTGACAACGCCGGACATGCGAGCGCGGCGCGCGCTGGGGGCCTGTGCCGCCCTGATGGTCGGCGCCCTGACCCTCACCGCCTGCGGCGGCAGCGCCAACGCCGACAACGCCAAGGGCGGAAAGGACTCCCGGACCAAGACCTCCACCGCCAGGATCACCATCTCCGCGAAGGACGGTTCGACCGACGCGTCGATCAACGCGACCGGGGTGAAGGTCAGCGACGGCAAGCTGACCGAGGTGAAGATGACGGTGGCGGGGGCGGGCACGGCCGTCGCCGGGGAGATCTCCGCGGACGGCACGTCCTGGAAGCCCGACAGGCAGCTGGAGCGCGGCACCAAGTACGAGATCTCGGCCACCGCCAAGGACGTGAACAACCATGTGGCGGCCGCCAACTCCATCTTCACGACGGTCACCTCGGCCAACAGCTTCATCGGGACCTACGCGCCCGACAACGGATCGACGGTGGGCGTCGGGATGCCGGTGTCCTTCACCTTCGACAAGGCGATCACGAACAAGAAGGCCGTCCAGTCGCACATCACGGTGACCTCCAGCAGCGGGCAGCAGGTCGTGGGCCACTGGTTCGGGACACGGCGGCTGGACTTCAGGCCCGAGGAGTACTGGAAGGCCGGCTCCAAGGTCACCATGAAGATCGATCTGGACGGGGTTCAGGGCACGAACGGCGTCCATGGTGTGCAGAAGAAGACCGTCACCTTCACCGTCGGGCGCTCCCAGGTCTCCACGGTGGACGTCGACACGCAGACCATGACGGTCGTGCGGGACGGCAAGACGCTCCGGACGGTCCCGATCTCGGCGGGCAGCCCGCAGCACACCACGTACAACGGGCAGATGGTGATCTCCGAGAAGTTCGTGCAGACCCGCATGAACAGCCAGACGGTCGGTCTCGGCGGCGAGTACGACATCCCGGACGTGCCGCATGCCATGCGGCTGACCACCTCCGGGACGTTCATCCACGGCAACTACTGGTACAACAAGGGCAACCCGCCCTTCGGCCGCCAGGGCACCAGCCACGGCTGTGTGGGGCTCGCGGACGTGCAGGGCGCGCAGGGCGACACGAGCGCCAAGTGGTTCTACGACAACACGCTCATCGGCGACATCGTGATCGTCAAGAACTCCCCCGACAAGACGGTCTCGCCGGACAACGGCCTCAACGGCTGGAACGTTCCGTGGAGCGAGTGGACCTCCGGAAGTGCCCTCTGACCAGGGCCGTCTGACGATCGATCGGGCCGCGCGGGAACTCTCCGCGCGGCCCGTCCGTTTTCCCACCGTACGTTTTCTCGGTTCCCGGACATGATGTCCGACCGAGGGGCTACGGTATGCACCCACAAGGTGACATGCAGCAACGCCGGGAGAGACCTTGAGCGTTCCGTACGAGACGGCAGCGCACGAGCCAGCCGAGTCGCCGGAGTCTCCGGAGGAGCACCTCGCGCGGCTCCTGGGCCGCGCCCTGAACTCCTTCGAGCTGCCCGACGAGACGATCGGGCAGCTCGACTGTGCGCTGGCACACGACAGTTCGCTGCACTCCGCGCACCACAGCGCGGGGCTGCACCGGGAGACGTACCGGCACACATGGCTGCTCGCCGACGGCTGCGCGGTCACCCTGTGGGAGCTCGTCCACAACACGGGACCAGACGGTCACCTGGAGCACGAGGTGTACGTCGACGAGCAGGAACTGCGCGCCGCCACCGCCCGGCTCCCGCTCCCGGCGGACGCGCCCGACTTCGAACTGCCCGTGCTGGTCCAGCTGTCACCCGTCCCCAAGCCCCGCCACGCGTACGTGCCCGACGATTCGGCGGACCACGCACGCCGGCTGCTGCGCCGCGCGGAGAACCCGGACCGGCCGGGCGCGGACCTGGCGACGTTACTGCTGCGCTCGGCGTTCGCGCACGAGATCACACAGTCCTTCGGGCACCCGCGCCGGACCGCTCAGACGGGCTTGTGCTTCTCGCTCTACGAGCACGCGTTCCTGCTGCGGGACGGCCGGGAACTGTCGCTGTGGGAGGTCGAGCACACGGCGACGTCGGACGGACGGCACATGTGCGAGGTGTACGCGACCGAGGAGGCCGCGCGCGAGGCGATGGAACGGCGGGCGACGGCCCTCGGCTGACACCGGGAGACGCCCCGGTCAGCAGCGACGGTCTCCGAACTGCCGTACAAGGCCCGCGAAGGCGTCGCGTTCGGCCGGTGTGAGTTCGACGGACTCCAGGTCCGGGCGGGCCTGCCGCTGCCGGGGCAGGGCCCCGAGCAAGGGGCCATGACGCCGGACCGTGTCCTCGAAGCGGCGTCGGCGCAGAACGCGGCCCAGGCAGACGATCCAGACGGTGACCGCCAGGAGGACGGGCGCACCCAGCAGCTGGAAGGTCGACACGTGCGCAGGCATGCTCCCAGTAGACAACATGATCCGGGCCTTCGGCCCGGACCGTGACGTATCTCGCAGGTGCGACGAGTGCGGCGAAGAGGTCACAGCGGCCGTAACGAGGGCATCCGGACCGCTGTTGGGACTGCCCCTCGGGTCGGCCGCGGCTCCCGAGGCGACCCGCACACGGCCGACGCGGGCGTCCGCCCCTGACATGCCTCGGCCGCAACCCTCACCGGGGTTGCGGCCGACGCACGGTCTGACGTGCTCCGTCAGGCGGCGACCGGCTGCTTGGAGCCGCTCCGGGCCGCTGTCGCCGCTCCCGCGGCCTCATTGGCGAGGCCTTCCGGGCTCTGCCTGCGCATGCCCTTCAGGACCACCACCAGGGCCGTGGTCACGCACACGCCGGCGGCGATGGCGACCAGGTAGAGAAGCGGGTTGCCGATCAGCGGGACCACGAAGATGCCGCCGTGCGGGGCGCGCAGGGTCGCGCCGAAGGCCATCGACAGGGCACCGGTGATCGCGCCGCCGACCATCGACGAGGGGATGACGCGCAGCGGGTCGGCCGCCGCGAACGGGATCGCGCCCTCGGAGATGAAGGAGGCACCCAGCACCCAGGCGGCCTTGCCGTTCTCGCGCTCGGTCTGCGTGAACAGCCTGCCGCGGACCGTCGTGGCCAGGGCCATCGCCAGCGGCGGGACCATGCCGGCGGCCATCACCGCGGCCATGATCTTCATCGCCGAGTCGCTCGGGGTGGAGACCGCGATGCCGGCGGTGGCGAAGGTGTACGCGACCTTGTTGACCGGGCCGCCGAGGTCGAAGCACATCATCAGACCGAGCAGCGCGCCGAGCAGGACGGCGTTGGCGCCGGTGAGCCCGTTCAGCCAGTCGGTCAGGCCCTTCTGCGCGGACGCGATGGGCTTTCCGACGACCACGAACATCAGGAACCCGACGACCGCCGAGGAGATCAGCGGGATCACCACCACCGGCATGATGCCGCGCAACGCCGCGGGGATCCTGACCTTCTGGATCGCCATCACCACACCACCGGCGAGGAGACCGGCGACCAGACCGCCGAGGAAGCCCGCGTTGATGGTGAGGGCGATCGAGCCGCCGACGAAGCCGGGCACGAGACCGGGGCGGTCCGCCATGCCGTAGGCGATGTAACCGGCCAGGACCGGGACCAGGAAGCCGAAGGACACCACGCCGATCTGGAAGAGCAGCGCGGCCCAGCTGTCCGCCTGGGTCCACAGGAAGTGGTCCATGACCGACGGCGCCTTGTTGATCTTGTAGCCACCGATCGCGAAGCCGACGGCGATGAGCAGACCGCCCGCGGCGACGAACGGGACCATGTAACTCACCCCGGACATCAGCCACTTGCGCAGCTTGGTGCCGTAGCCCTCGCCGGAGTCACCGGCGCGCTCGACCGGCGTGCCCGGGGCGGCCGCCGCGGTCACCTCGCCGCGCGCGGCCTTGTCGCGCACCTCGGCGATCAGCTCGGCCGGGCGGTTGATGCCCGCCTTCACCCCGACGTCGACGGTCGGCTTGCTGGCGAAGCGGTCCTTGTCCCGCACGGGGACGTCATGCGCGAAGATCACACCGTCCGCCGCCTCGATCACGGCCGGGTCCAGCCGGGTGAAGCCGGCCGAGCCCTGCGTCTCGGCGACGACCTCGACACCCGCCTCGCGGCCCGCGTTCTCCAGCGACTCGGCGGCCATGTAGGTGTGCGCGATGCCGGTGGGGCAGGAGGTGACGACGACGATACGGAACGGGTGCTCGGCAGCGGTGGCGCCCGGCGCCGGGGCGGCCGCGCCCTCGACGCGCGCGCCCGGCGCCGGGGCCGTGCCGTCCGCGGTGGCGTCGGAGGAGGCCGTTCCGGCCGACGCCACCGCGGAGTCCTCGGAGTCCTCGGGGCCCTCCGTCGCGGTCGCCGCCGCCGGGGCCGCCTGGGTCTCTTCCCCGCGGACGAGCGCGGCCGCGGCCGCCGGGTCGTCCACGGCCCGCAGGGCGGAGGTGAACTCGGCGTTCATCAACTGGCGGGCCAGGGACGACAGGATCGTGAGGTGCGCGTCGTCCGCGCCCGCCGGGGCGGCGATCAGGAAGATCAGGTCGGCCGGGCCGTCCGCCGCGCCGAAGTCGATGCCCCGCGCGCTGCGCCCGAAGGCCAGGGTCGGCTCGGTGACGTGCTCGCTGCGGCAGTGCGGGATACCGATGCCGCCGTCGAGACCGGTCGGCATCTGCGCCTCGCGGGCGGCCACGTCGGCGAGGAAGCCGTCCAGGTCGGTCACCCGGCCCTGGGCCACCATCCGCTCGGCGAGGGCACGTGCCGCCGCTTCCTTGGTGTCGGCGGACAGGTCGAGGTCGACCAGGTCCGCGTTGATCATCTCGCTCATCGCGGGCTCCTTCGCTCGCGTATCGCCCGGGAGTTGGGGTGGGCGGGGGTGGGGACGGGGGTGCAGTGAGGTGTTGCGGGGGTGACGCGAGGGCCGACGGGGCCGGGGACAGCCCGCCTTCCCATGGCCGTGGCGGGGTTGGGGAGGCCCCGCCGGGTGAGGGCCGGTTCGTGGGGTGCGGCGCGGGCGGTCATGACACCGGCTCCCTCAGCGCGCGGTCGACCGGGACCTTCGACGTGACCTTCACGGCGGCGAGGTCCAGGTCGGCCGGGGTCGGCATCACGCTGCCGGGAAGCTGGACCGCCGCCGCGCCGTGTGCGACGGCCGAGGCCAGGGCCTCCGGGCCGCTGCCGCCCGCGATCAGGAACCCGGCGAGGGAGGAGTCGCCGGCGCCGACGTTGCTGCGCACGGCATCGACGCGCGCGCTGCCGAACCAGGTGCCCGCGTCCTCCACGAGCAGCTGCCCGTCCGCGCCGAGGCTGGCGAGCACGGCGCCCGCGCCCATCCCGCGCAGTTCCTCGGCCGCCTTGGCCGCGTCGCCCACGGTGGCGAGGGGGCGGCCGACGGCCTCCGCGAGCTCCTCGGCGTTCGGCTTCACCACGTCCGGGCGCTCGCGCAACGCCGCAACGAGCGCGGGCCCCGAGGTGTCGAGCGCGATCCGGGCGCCCGCGGCGTGGGCGCGGGCCACCAGGTCGGCGTACCAGGACGGGGCGAGGCCGCGCGGGAGGCTGCCGCAGCAGGTGATCCAGGTGGTGTCGGCCGCGCGGTACTGCGCGCGGACCGTCTCCAGGAGGAGTTCGGCCTCGGCGGCGGAGAGTTCGGGGCCGGGCGCGTTGATCTTGGTGAGGGTGCCGTCGGGCTCGGCGACCGCGATGTTGGAGCGGGTGGCTCCGGCGACCGGGACGGGCGCGACCTCGATGCCCTGCGCATGGAGCAGATCGGCGACGAGCGCACCCGGCGCACCGCCCAGGGGCAGCACGGCGACCGTGCGCCGCCCGGCGGCCGCGACCGCGCGCGAGACGTTCACGCCCTTGCCGCCCGGGTCCATGCGTTCGCCGGTGGCCCGGATGACCTCGCCGCGGTCCAGGGACAGAACCTCGTACGTACGGTCGAGGGAAGGGTTCGGGGTGACGGTGAGAATCATGCGCGCACTACTTCCGTGCCGCCGCGTTCGATCGCGGTGGCGTCCTCGGGGCTCAACCCGCTGTCGGTGATCAGCAGGTCCACATCGCCGAGTTCGCCGAAGCGGGCGAAGTGCTCCTGGCCGTGCTTGGAGGAGTCGGCGAGCAGCACCACGCGGCGCGCGGCGCGGATCGCGGCGCGCTTGACGGCGGCCTCGGCGAGGTCGGGCGTGGTCAGTCCATGGTCTGCGGAGAAGCCGTTGGCGGCGATGAAGACGACGTCGGCACGGATCTCGCCGTATGCGCGCAGCGCCCAGGCGTCCACGGCGGCGCGCGTACGGTTCCGTACGCGCCCCCCGACCAGATGGAGCTGGATACCGGGGTGGTCCGCGAGGCGGGCCGCGATCGGCAGGCTGTGCGTGACGACGGTGAGCGCGGCGTCCAGGGGGATGTCCCCGGCCAGCCGGGCGACGGTCGAACCGGCGTCGAGGATCAACGTGCCCTCGCTCGGCAGCTCCGCGAGGGCCGCCTTCGCGATCCGGTCCTTCTCGTCGGCCGCGGTGGACTCCCGCTCCGCGAGGTCCGGTTCGAAGTCCAGGCGCCCGGCGGGTATCGCACCGCCGTGCACCCGGCGTACGAGGCCGGCCCGGTCCAGGGCCCTCAGATCGCGTCGGATCGTTTCGGCCGTGACCTGGAACTCCTCGGCCAGCGACACGACGTCCACCCGCCCGCCGTCACGGGCGAGCCGGAGGATCTCCTGCTGCCGCTCCGGTGCGTACATGTCCGTTCACCTCCGGCTCATGCCCGAACGTGTGGTTTCACTCGGAGGCTACGTCCGGATTTCCGAAAAGTAAACAGGTTCGGGCACCCGAGCGGACACAAACGGGCGACGGATCGGGGGCCCGCACACCGGCGCCCGGCAGGCTCGCGAAACGCGAACCGCCGGGCGCCGCCGACCACCGCTCAGGACACGAGCACCGATCCGGACACGAGCACCGCCCGCCCTGCGGGCACCGCTCGCGGGACACGAGCACGACTCAGGGAACGAGCACCCGCTCCTCGATCACCGGAGTCTCCACCCCGGTCTCCGTCTCCGCGGTCGCGCCCTCCACGTGCTGCGCCGGCCGCTTCGGCAGGGCGAACATCAGCAGGAAGATCACCACCATCACCGCCGCGACCCAGCCCAGCGCGTGCTGGAAGGCGTGGACGAAGGCCGGGCCCACCTGGGCCGGGGTCAGCCGGTCGCCGATCTCGCCGAAGAACACCACCGACACCAGCCCGAGGCCCAAGGCGTTGCCCATCTGCTGCACCGTGTTGATGAGACCCGACGCCGAGCCGGAGTGCTCACGCGGCACCTCGGAGAGCACCGCGTCGGTCAGCGGGGCGACGATCAGGCCCATGCCCGCGCCCATGACCAGCAGTGGCAGCGCCATCTGCCAGGTGGTGATGGAGGAGCCGTAGCGGTGGGCCTCCTCGAGGTAGAGGAGCACACCGGCCCCCATCACCAGCGCGCCCGCCTGCAGCACCTTGCGGCCGAAGCGCGGGACCAGCTTCTGCACGGACATCCCGGCCGCCGTCGAAACCGCGATCGAGAACGGCACGCCCGTCAGTCCGGCCCGCAGCGGGCTCCAGCCGAGGCCGATCTGCATGTACAGCGTCCAGACCAGGAAGAAGACGCCGAGGCCGACGCCGAACACCGTCTGCACGGCGATGCCCGCCGAGAAGCTCTTCACGCGGAAGAGGGACAGTTCGACGAGCGGGGAACCGTCGCGCGCGGCCTTCCGCCTCTCGTACGCCACCAGTGCCGCGAAGACGACGAGCGCGCCCGCCATCGACGCGTACCCCCACAGCGGCCAGCCCAGCTCACGGCCGCGGGTGAGCGGGTAGAGCAGCATCAGCAGACCGAGCGTGACCAGGGCGACGCCGACGAGATCGAGGCGCAGGGCCCGGGGGGCCTTCGACTCCGTGATGTACCGGTGGCCCAGGAGCAACGCCCCGATCCCGACCGGCAGGTTGATCAGGAAGATGGGCCGCCATTCCAGCCCGAACAGGTTCCACTCGGTCAGCAGCGCGCCCAGCAGCGGCCCGGAAACCGCACCCAGCCCGACGATCGCACCGAAGAGGCCGAAGACCTTGCCCCGCTCGTGCGCCGGGAAGGTGGCGTGCACGATCGACAGCACCTGCGGCACCATCATCGCGGCCATCGCGCCCTGCAGGATCCGGGAGGCGACCAGCATCTCCGGGTTCGCGGCGAAGCCGCACAGCGCCGAGGCGATGGTGAAGCCCCCGACGCCGATCAGGAAGAGGCGCTTGCGGCCGTGGATGTCGCCGAGCCGGCCGCCGGTGATGAGCCCCGCCGCGAAGGCGAGGGCGTAGCCCGCGGTGATCCACTGGATCTGGCTGAACGAGGCGCCCGCGTCCCGCTGGATCGACGGGATCGCGATGTTGACGATCGTGACGTCGACCAGGTCCATGAAGGCGGCGGTCATCACGATGGCGAGCGCGAACCAGCGCCGACGGTCGTTCAGGGCGCCCCGGTCCGCCGTACTGCCCGCCGCGCTCCCGTCGGCCGTACTGCTGCTGAGTGTGCTCTCGGTGGAGGTCATGCTCCGAAGCTATGCGGTCATTAGGTCAGATCATGTCCTAGTTCTCCGGCATCCTCGAACTCATGACGACCGACACTCCGGCCCGGCTCCTGCAGCTGCTCTCCCTCCTCCAGACCCCGCGCGAGTGGCCCGGTGGCGAGCTCGCCGAGCGGCTCGGGGTCTCCCGGCGCACCGTGCGGCGGGACATCGACCGGCTGCGGGAGCTGGGCTACCCGGTCCAGGCCACCCAGGGGGCTGATGGCGGGTACCGGCTGGTCGCCGGGAAGGCCATGCCGCCGCTCCTGCTCGACGACGAGGAGGCCGTGGCGATCGCCGTCGGGCTGCGCGCCGGTGCCGGACACGCGGTCGAGGGCGTGGAGGAGGCGGCGGTACGGGCGCTGGCCAAGCTGGAACAGGTGCTGCCGGGCAGGCTGCGCCACCGCGTCACCACGCTCCAGGCCGCCACCACTCATCTGGCCAGCGGCGACGGGGCGAGTATCGCGCCGGAGACACTGACCGTGATGGCCTCCACGATCGCCGGCCATGAGCGGCTGCGGTTCGCCTACCGCTCCGGGGACGGAACGCCGTCGCGGCGCCTGAGCGAGCCGTACCGGCTGGTGTCGACGGGACGGCGCTGGTACCTCGTCGCCTACGACCTGGAGCGCGACGACTGGCGGACGTTCCGGGTGGACCGGATCACCGAGCCGTTCCCGACGGGCGCGCGGTTCACCCCGCGGGAGCTGCCCGCGGGGAGCGCGGTGGAGTTCCTGCGGCAGTCGATGTACCGACGGCAGGAGACGTACGTGTTCGAGGCGACCTTCGCCGCGCCCGCGGACGTCGTCGCGGCACGCCTTCCCCGCTGGTTCGACGCTCCCGAGCCGATCGACGAGCACAGCTGCCGACTGCGCGGCACGGTGACCGACTCCGTGGAGTGGCTGGCGGTTCGGCTGGCACTGGTCGACCGCGAGTTCACCGTGCAGCGGCCGTCCGAGCTGATCGCGTGCGTACGGGACCTGGGGGCGCGGTTGAGCCGGGCGGCGCAGGCACGGCAGGAGTGAGCGGGGCGGCTCAGCAGGTCTCCCAGGCGAAGTCCCGCAGGGCCTCCAGGTTGCGTACGGCGAGACCGGCGGGCCCCTTCGGACCGGCGGCCGGTTCGTCGCCGCTGGCCCAGCTCTCCACGGCCACCCGGACCGCGGCGCCGGCGATGGCGGCTGCGAAACGGGGGCCTGGACCAGGCGCGGCGGCTGCCGCTCCCGCGCCCCCCGACGTGTCTTCCGCGCCCGCCGAGGATCCCTGACCGGTCCCCGCCGACGCCGCCACACCCGACGCCGCCACACCCGATCCCGCCGACGCCGCCACACCCGACGCCGCCGATCCCGCCGAGGTCGACGCCGCCGGCCCCGCAGAGGTCGACGCACCCCACGCCGAGTCACCGGACTCGCCCGACTCGCCCGACGTCGCCGTCAGGGCCGCCAGGCGGTGCGCGAGGACCTCCGCCAGTTCCCGTTCCGATGCCTGACAGATCTCGGCCCAGACCTTGGTGAGCGCGGGATGGGTGGCGGTGAGGCGCAGAAGGGTGCGGACCCACTCCAGGGACGTCGCGGACACGCCGACGCCGGGGGTCAGGGTGTGAACCGCCGCGTGGTGCAGGGCCTCGGCGACGGTGAGGTGGGCCGGGGCGTCGCGGACGGCCTCCGCCCACTGGTGGGCACCGGCCGCGAACAGCGGGGCGAGCGCCTGCTCCTTGGTCGCGAAGTAGCGGTAGAAGGTGCGCGGGGCGACCCCGGCGGCGCGGGCGATGTCCTCGGCCCGGGTGGCGCGCAGGCCGTTGGCCACGAACAGTCCGGCGGCGGCCCGGGCGATCTCCATACGGGTCGCGGCCTTGCGCCGCTCCGTGAGGGAGGCGTCGCGCCCGCCCCCGGACGCGCCCCCGGTTCCTCGCTCCGTGCGACCGGACGAGGTCCTGGTCACACGCTTGGTGCCGGCCACGAACGGCAGGTTATGCCTCTGTGGCAAAATCTGCCATCCGGGTCGCCCCGGTGTTCAGGTCTGGGGCGAGCCGGCCAGCCCGCCCTGCCTTGAACCGGCGGCGGGACATGGGAAGAGCCGGGCTTCGGCGCCAAGGGGGGAGTGGCACCGAAGCCCGGCTCGGGAGAGTCCCGGCGCCGGGGGGAGTGCGTCGGGACCCGGCTTGGGAGGGCGCGGACCGTACGGCCCGGCCCATGCCTGCGGAGGGCCCGGAGGTCTTGTGCCCCGGACCCGGGGTGTTGAAGCGACGGAACGCGCCAACTAGTACGGCAGAGGCGCCGCCGCCCGGCCAAAGACCGGTATCGCCCTGCCACGGGTGACTGGGCCACGGGCGACCGGGCGCGCCCCGCACCGCGGGCCGGCGTCACCGCCGGCCCGGGGTGGGGCGCCGTCACGGCGTCACGCCGCCGCGTCGAACCCCGTCTGCCGCGCCAGCTTCTTCAGCTCCAGCAGGGCGTGCTTCTCGATCTGCCGGATCCGCTCACGCGTCAGGCCGTGCTCCTTGCCGACCTCCGTCAGCGTGCGCTCCCGGCCGTCCTCGATGCCGTACCGCATCTTGATGATCGAGGCCGTGCGCTGGTCGAGCCGGCCGATCAGGTCGTCCAGCTCCTCGCTGCGCAGCAGCGTGAGCACCGACTGCTCCGGCGACACCGCGGACGTGTCCTCCAGCAGGTCACCGAACTGGGTCTCGCCCTCGTCGTCCACCGACATGTTCAGCGAGACCGGGTCACGGGCCCAGTCGAGGACGTCGCTGACGCGCTCCGCCGTCGAGTCCAGCTCGGCCGCGATCTCGGTCGGCTCCGGGTCCCGCCCGTGCTCACGGTTGAACTCCCGCTGCACTCGCCGGATCCGGCCGAGCTCCTCGACCAGATGGACGGGCAGCCGGATGGTGCGGGACTGGTCGGCGATCGACCGGGTGATGGCCTGGCGGATCCACCAGGTCGCGTACGTGGAGAACTTGAAGCCCTTGCGGTAGTCGAACTTCTCGACCGCCCGCACCAGGCCTGCGTTGCCCTCCTGGATGAGGTCGAGCAGCGGGAGACCACTGCGCGGATAGCGGCGCGCCACGGCGACGACCAGCCGGAGGTTCGAGCGGATGAAGATGTCCTTGGCCCGCTCGCCCTCTGCGACGAGGGCCTCCAGCTCCTCGCGGGTGGCGTCCGCCTTGGCCTCCTCCTCGCCGTCGAGGATCTGCCTGGCGAACACACCCGCCTCGATGATCTGGGACAGCTCGACCTCCCTGGCGGCGTCGAGCAGCGGTGTACGCGCGATCTCATCGAGGTACATGCCGACCAGGTCGCGATCGGCGATCTCGCCGCCATGGGCGCGAACACTGTTTGCCGCGTCGTTGGTCTCGCCTTCGGCGGCCTTACGACGGGCGACGGCACGGGTTGCCATGCGTGCTCCCTTGCGATGGTGGGCTGGCGGATGGTCCTGGGACGCTTCGGACACCCTTCCGGGTGCCCGGCATCCGAAGGAAACAACGACTGGAATCAGGACAGAATTCCCAACCCGCCCCTCGATTTTTCTGATCATGCAGTACCCTGTGCCGCCACCAGGGGAGGCCGGATGCCGTCGGAACGCACAGAGGTGCAGGTCAGACCGGGAGCCGAGGGCGACCTCGTGGCCCTCACGGACATCTACAACCACTATGTACGTGAGACGCCCGTCACATTCGATACCGCCGTCTTCACGCCGGAAGAACGACGTCCTTGGCTGCTCTCCCACCCTGAAGACGGCCCGCACCGGCTGATGGTTGCCGTTGCCCAGGACTCACAGGAGATTCTGGGGTACGCCACCTCCAGCGCCTTCCGCACGAAGCCGGCGTACGAGACCTCGGTGGAGGTCACGATCTACCTGGCCCCGTCCGCGACGGGGCGCGGCGTCGGCCCCCGCCTCTACCGGGCCCTCTTCGACGCCCTGGCCACCGAGGACCTGCACCGCGCGTACGCGGGCATCGCCCAGCCCAACGAGGCATCCGTACGGCTGCACGAACGCCTCGGGTTCCGGCATGTGGGCACCTACCGGGAGGTGGGCCGCAAGTTCGGCCGCTACTGGGACGTGGCCTGGTACGAGAAGGAGCTCTAGCACCCCGGTTCCGGTGCCGCCGGGTCGGCAGCCGAAGCGTGGCACACCGTACGAGCCGCTTGTGGCCGTCGCCCCAGCTTCACTACCCGAACTGCACCGACCTCTTCGCCAGCCCCAGCCAGAACCCGTCGATCACCGACTTCTGCGCGTCCAGTTCGCCCGCCGCGTCCGCCGCGCCCATCGTGACGAACAGCGGGGCGAAGTGCTCCGTGCGGGGGTGGGCCAGCCGGCCGGCCGGGGACTTGCGGGTGAAGTCGAGGAGGGCGTCGATGTCGCCGGACTCCAGGGCACGGTGGCCCCAGTCGTCGAACTCCGCCGACCAGCCCGGCACTCCCCCGCCCACATGGCGCAGCGCGGCCAGGTTGTGGGTGAAGAAGCCGGAGCCGACGATCAGCACGCCCTCGTCCCGCAGCGGGGCCAGCTTGCGGCCCACGTCCATGAGCTTCACCGGATCCAGGGTCGGCAGGGAGATCTGCAGGACCGGGATGTCGGCGTCGGGGAACATTTCGACCAGGGGGACGTACGCACCGTGGTCCAGACCCCGGTCCGGGAAGTCCTGTACGGGGATGCCGGGGGCCCGCAGCAGCTTCCGCACGGCGTCGGCGAGCCGGGGGGCGCCCGGGGCCGCGTACCTGACCTGGTAGTAGTGCTCGGGGAAGCCCCAGAAGTCGTAGACCAGCGGAACCGTCTCCACCGCGCCGAGGGCGAGCGGGGCCTCCTCCCAGTGGGCGGAGACCATCAGGATCGCCTTGGGGCGCGGCAGGCCGGCGGACCAGGCGGCGAGCTGACCGGGCCAGAGCGGGTCGTCGGCCAGCGGAGGCGCACCATGGCTCAGATAGAGGGCGGGCATGCGCTCGGGCGCGGTGCGCTCCTCGATGACGGCGGACATGGCGGCGGCTCCTTTCGGCCCCATTGCTTGAATCCTCAAGCTCCTCGAGAGAGTAGCGGGTACTTGTTTAAACTTCAAGAAGGGGCCTCGTAGAGTGGAGTACATGAAGACGGCACCCGCTGAAGACACTCGCTGGCTCACCGACGAGGAGCAGCGCACCTGGCGTGCCTACATGCACGCCGTCACTCTGCTCGAGGACCATCTCGACCGTCAGCTGCAGCGTGACGCGGGCATGCCGCACGTGTACTACGGACTGCTCGTCCAGCTCGCCGAGGCGCCGCGCCGCCGGCTGCGCATGACGGAGCTGGCCATGCGGGCGAAGATCACCCGCTCCCGGCTCTCGCACGCCGTCGCCCGCCTGGAGAAGAGCGGCTGGGTGCGGCGCGAGGACTGTCCCTCCGACAAGCGCGGTCAGCTCGCGGTCCTCACCGACGAGGGGTACGAGGTGCTCGCGCGCACCGCGCCCGGACATGTGGCGGCCGTGCGCCAGGCGCTCTTCGACCGGCTCACCCTCGAACAGCAGCAGTCCCTCGGCGAGATCATGGCGATCATCGCGGAGGGACTGCAGCCCAAGGAGGCGGGGGCGGACCTGCCCTGGCTCCGCTGAACCGGCGGCGTCGCAGACACGGGTCCGCCCGGCCCCGCGGAGTCGCAGACACGGATCCGCCCCGGCCCCGTGGAGTCGCGGACACGGATCCGCCCCGGCCCCGCGGAGTCGCGGAGCCGGGGCGGATCCCCGGAGGCGTACGGACGGGGCGTCCCCACCCCTCGCCCGCACGCGAAGTCCCGTGCGCGGCCCAGGTCCGGTCAGTGGGCGACCACCGGCACCTGCACCTCGTCCTCGACGCCCTCGCCCTCGTCCCGGCCGGAGAACGACGCGGCCCCCGGGCGGCCGGCGTTGACGAGGGTCAGGGCGGCGGCCGCGGCGAGCACGAGGATGCCGACGGCGAACCAGATGGCGTTCGCGTAGCCGTGCACCATGCCCTGCAGCTGGACCAGCTGCTGCTGCGGCTTGGAGGTGGCGGTGGCGATGTGGTCCTTGATGTACGAGGTGGTCGCCGAGGACGCGACCGTGTTCAGCAGCGCCGTACCGATCGCGCCGCCCACCTGCTGCGAGGTGTTGACCATCGCGGAGGCGACACCGGCGTCCCGCGGCTGCACACCGTGCGTGGCGAGGGACATGGCCGGCATGAACGCCGTACCCATACCGAGGCCGAGCAGCAGCATGGCGGGCAGCACCACGGAGGCGTACGAGGAACCGATCTCCAGCTGGGCCAGCAGGAACATGCCGGCGGCGGCGACCAGGAAGCCGGGCCCCATCAGCAGCCGCGCCGGGACACGGGTCATCAGCCGGGTACCGATCTGGGTGGAGCCCGTGATCATGCCCGCGATCATCGGCAGGAAGGCGAAGCCGGTCTTGACCGGCGAGTAGCCCTTCACGACCTGCAGGTAGTAGGTCAGGAAGAGGAACGTGCCGAACATCGCGATGACCGCGAGCCCGAGGGAGAGGTAGACACCGCCGCGGTTGCGGTCGGTGACCACGCGCAGGGGCAGCAGCGGGGCCTTGACCTTGGACTCGGTGGCCACGAAGGCCAGCAGCAGGACCCCCGACGCGACGAACAGGCCGACCGTCAGGGAGTTGCCCCAGCCGTCGGACGCGGCGCGTGTGAAGCCGTAGACCAGGGAGACCAGACCCAGGGTGGAGAGGATGACGCCGGGGATGTCGAGCGGCGAGCGGTTGCGGCCGCCCTCCGGCTCACGGATGACGAAGTACGCGCCGGCCGCCGCGACGAGTGCGAACGGGATGTTGACGAAGAACGTCCAGCGCCAGTCCAGGTACTCGGTGAGGAAGCCGCCGAGGATGAAGCCGACGGCGCCGCCGCCACCGGCGATCGCGCCGTAGATACCGAAGGCCTTGGCGCGCTCCTTGGCATCGGTGAACATCACCGCGAGCAGGGAGAGCGCGGCGGGCGCGAGGAGCGCGCCGAAGACGCCCTGAAGGGCGCGCGCGCCGAACATCATCGCCCCGGTCTGCGCGGCGCCCCCGATCGCGGAGGCGGCGGCGAAGCCGGCCAGGCCGATGACGAAGGCGCGCTTGCGGCCCCACAGGTCGGCCACCCGGCCGCCGAAGAGAAGGAGACCGCCGAACGCGAGGGCGTAGGCCGTCACGACCCACTGGCGGTTGCCGTCCGATATCCCCAGGTCCTGCTGGGCGGAGGGGAGCGCGATGTTCACGATGGTCGCGTCGAGGACGACCATCAGCTGCGCGAGCGCGATGAAGACGAGCGCGCGCCAGCGGCGGGGGTCGGAAGCGGAAGCGTCGGGGACGCTTCGGGCTGTTTCAGACATGGGGTTACCCACTTCGGGACTTCATGACGGGAATGTCGGAATCAGGTGGAACAGGGCGTGGTGGACCACGGCTCGTCGCCCGTGACGGCCGGGAGGCCTGCCGCCGGTACGGACGGACGCCGGTACAGACGGATGGAGTGCGCGGAACTCATCGCTCGAGGTCCGCGGAACGAATGGCTTGAAGTGGTTGATGCGCTCGGAAGTACTTGAAGTGCTTGATGCGCTCGGAAGTATCGGAACTACCGGATCTGTCGGAACTAATCGCTCAGGACTGGCGCAGCTCCTCCACGGTCACGGGAGCACCCGGAAGTTCGGAGCGGGCCGGAGCCCGCAGCCCGTCCAGGAACAGCTGCAGATGGCGGTGTACGAAGCGGTCGGCGCTGAGGCACCCCGTACCGGCCGGGGGCCGGCTGAGCTGGGCCACGGCGACCATCAGGTCGCCCACACCCACGTCGGGACGGAGCTGACCGGCCTCCTTGGCTCGGTTCATGACCTCCTCGACGAGCCGCTCGACCCGCTCACCCGCGGCCTCCAGGTCCGGGTGGTGCTGGTCGAACGTGCTGGAGACCATCGGGCACAGCGCGCTGATCCGCTCTCCGGCGGCGGCGTGCACGAAGCGCTCCAGCGCCTCGAAGGCGTCACCCCTCTCGGCGAGCGCCCGCTCCGCCGCCTCGGACGTGCGGTCCAGGACGGAGCAGACGACCTCACGGACGAGTGCGTCACGGTCGGGGAAGTTGCGGTACACCGTGGCGTTGCCGACACCGGCCCGGCGGGCGATCTCGTCGAACGGCACATCGGGGCCGAACTCGACGAACATCTCCCGGGCGGCGGTGACGATCCGCTCCCGGTTGCGCAGGGCATCGGCACGCGGCCGGGGCGCTCGGCGCTGCACGGGGCTCGCGGTCTGCACGGCGTACTCCTCGGGTGAGTGGAGCGCGATCCGGGGAGCCGGTCCCCGTTTCGCTCGGACACAGCCCTAAACGGGGAATCCATCCCCGGTTATTTCCCGGCGCGACAGCCATTCCATGTGACCTGACTCACTCCTCATCTTTCATCCACCCCGGAGCGGAGCGGCCACACCTCCCGGTCGGGGTCATCACCCCTTCCGTGCCGGAGAACCCCTCGTTCGGACCGCTCCAGCGCGCGCCCCAACACCCCCTCGACACAGGGTGATCGCAAGGGTGCAGCCGGTGACCTGCGGCTGCCCGTGGAGCGAAGGGCCACCGCATGCAGCCGTCACGCCGCCGGATACGCCCGCGCCGCGTCGCCTCGCTCGCCTCGGTCGCCGTTCTCACGCTGGCGATATCCACCTCCGCCGGCACCGGACACCTGATGGCGGGCTCCGCGACGGCGGGCCCCATAGCACCGGCCCGTTCCTCGGCGCTGCGCCCCTGCATGATCCGCGGCCACGCGGGGGTCCAGATGCCCGAGGGCATCCCGACCCCCACCGGCTACGCCCGCTCCACCGGCACCGTCCACGCCCTGAACCTGATGGTCGACTTCTCCGACGCGCCCGGCCAGGGCAGCGCGCTCGACCGGCTCGCGGAGTTCTTCCCGCAGACCCAGCAGTGGTTCGCCACCAGCTCCTACGGCCGCCTCGACTACCGCCCGGAGGCCCCGATAGGCCACTGGCTGCGGATGCCCAAGCCGTTCAAGGCATACGGGATAGAACGCGGCGCCCCCTTCGACCCCGGCTACCGCACGCTGGTCCAGGACATCGTGGCCGCCGTCCACTCCGAGGTGGACTTCCGCCACTACGACCTGGTGAACGTACTGGTCACCCCGAACGCCGGCCCCTCCGCCCTGGACACCGTCCTGTCGGTGACCTTCGCGGGCAACGGCGAGGCACCGAAGGCCGACGGCGTGCCGATCTCCAACGCGTCCTTCATCTACAGCCGCCAGGACGACGGCTCCGGCTCCTACGCCCTGACCGGCTACCGGGTCCTGCCCCACGAGAACGGCCATGTCTTCGGGCTGCCCGATCTCTACACCCAGGAGGGTGGGGGCGCGGTCGGGCACTGGGACATCATGAGCGAGGACTGGGGCGCCGACAACGACATGCTCGGCTGGCACAAGTGGAAGCTCGGCTGGCTCGACGACTCCCAGGTCGCCTGTGCGACCGCGCACGGCACCACCGAGTACACGCTGACCCCGCTGGCCCGCGCCGGGGGCCGCAAACTGGTGTTCGTCCCGGTCAGTGCCACGAGCGGGTTCGCCCTCGAAGTACGCATCCGCGAGGGCAACGACGCGGCGGTGTGCCGGCCCGGCGTCCTCGTCTACCGGGTCGAAGCGGACGTCGACACCGGCAACGGCCCCGTCACGGTCTACGACTCCCGGCGCAACAGCGGCGGCTGCACCCGCAGCCCGAACGTGCAGGCCGAGCTGTCCGACGCCCCGTACACCCCCGGGGAGACCTTCACGGACCCCAAGACCGGGGTGGTCGTCTCCGTCGTGGGGACAGATCCGTCCGGGAGCTACCGGGTGCGGGTGACACACCGATGAGGGACCCCGCCGGGGGCATACGGAGTCCAGGACGCCCTACGGCGTGGACGAACCCGCCGAATGCGGCCGGCCCGGCATTACGGTGACCCCATGCTCCCGAACGTCACACCGGCCCCGGACACCGCCGTCCCCGACGAGGCGGTCGCGCCCCTCATGCGCGGGCTCACCGTGCTGCGGCGGCTCACCGAAGCCGACGGCAGCTGCACCCTCAGCGCCCTGGAGCGGGCCAGCGGGCTCGCCCGGTCGACGGTCGACCGGATCACGGCGACGCTCGCGCGCATGGGATACATACGGCTCGACGGCCGGGACGCCGTGCTCACCCCGCGGCTGATGGAGCTGGGCAACGCCTACCTGGCGGCGCTGCGGCTGCCCAAGCTGCTGGATCCGCATGCGGACGCGCTCGCCGACGAGCTGGACGAGTCGGTGTCGCTCGCGGTCGCCGACCGGGACGGCATCCGCTTCATCCACCAGGCGACCCGGCGCCGCGCGATGTCGCTGAGCTTCCGCATCGGCGATCTGCTGCCCGCCGAACGGACCGCGCCGGGGCCGGTGTTCGCGACGGAGTGGGACGAGGAGGACTGGGCGCGATGGCGGGCCCGGCGGGCGACGGACCCCGAGGACCGCGGCTTCCCGGCGGTGCCGGCGCGCAGCCGCCCGCTCGACGGATCCGACGCCGGCGCCCCGGACGACGACTTCGAGGAGCGCACGCAGCGTGCGCGGGCCCAGGGGTGGGCGCTGGACGACCAGTTGATCGAGCCGGGTCTGGTGGCGCTGTCCATGCCGGTACGCGGGGACGGCGGCCGCATCGCCTGTGTCGTCAGCGTGGTGAGCCACACCAGCCGGCACACGGCGGACGATCTGCGCCGGGCACTGCTGCCGCGGCTGGGCACGGCGGTGGCCGCGATGGAGCGGGAGCTGCGCAAGGCGCCGCCCGCCGTGCCCGCCGCCCCGTCCGGACTCGCGACCTGGACGGGCGCGTCCAAGCAGGAGCTGGGGCGGGAGTTCGTGGAGTCGCTGGCCCGCGGGCTGACGGTGATCACCTCGTTCGGGGAAGGGCGTTCCGCGCTGACGCTGACCGAGGTCGCCGAGGCGACAGGGCTGCCCCGGGCGACGGCGCGACGGGCGCTGATCACCCTGGAACACCTCGGGTACGTCACCGCGCACCAGCGCGCCTTCCGGCTCACGCCGCGCGTCCTGGGCCTCGGCTATCCCCCGCTGTCCCGGTGGACGCTGCCGGACATCGCGACCCCGCATCTGCGGACCCTCTCCCAACTCCTGCACGAGTCGGCCTCGTTGGCGGTGCTGACGGGCGACGACGTCCAGTACACGGCCCGGGTGGCCCCGAACCGCATCATGAGCGTCAACATCACGCCCGGCACCCGGCTGCCGGCGTATGTGACATCACCGGGCCGCGTGATGCTGGCGGACCTGGCGGAGCCGCCGCCGCCCGGGATCGCTCCGCTGACGCCGCGGACGGTCACGGATCCGGCCGAGCTGAGGGCCGTGCTCGACCGCGTGCGGCGCGAGGGATACGCCCTCGTCGACGGCGAGTTGGAGGAGGGGCTGCGGTCGATCGCGGTACCGGTGCGGGAACACGGGGGCCGGGTGGTGGCGGCGGTGAACGTCGCCATGCACAGCAGCCGCCGTACGACCGAGGAATGCGTGAGTGAGGTGCTGCCGGAACTGCGCACGGCGGCGACCCGGATCGAGGCGGACCTGCGGGTGGCGGGACGGTTCGGGAAGGTGCCGAGCAACTGACGCGCCCGCGCGTGGGCGGCCCCTGGGCCCGGTACGGCGGCTCAGCCCGGATCCCGTCTGCCCCCGATCCCGTCTGCCCCCGATCCCGTCTGCCCCGCCCCGCGATCCGTATCAGCTCGCCTCCGCTCTTCTCCCCGCGGCCACCACGCCCCGCACGGCCGGCGCCGAGGCGATGCGAGGCAGCAGCAGCACCCAGAAGCGGGTGAGCGTACTGCGGGACAGCCAGCGCACGTCGTGCCCGCCGAGGGCGGCGAAACCGACCGTCGCGCCGACCACCGTGGCCACCAGGTCCCGGGGCGCGACATCGGAGAGCAGCCCCTCCCGCGCGGACCTCAGGACGGCGTCCTCCACCCACGCATGCCACAGCTCGTACAGATCCTCCCCCGAACGGGCCCCCTCCCCACCGTCACTGAGGTCGAATCCGGCGCGCAGGACGACATCGTGACCCAGGCCCTGCAGGAGGGCATGGCTCGTGTCGACGAGCATCTGGAGCGAACCACCGAGGTGCGGCGCCGGCCGCTCTCCGGCGGCGATCCGCCGGAAGCGCTGGGCCGCCGCGTCCCGCACCGCCGCCGCGAGGGCCGCCTTGCTGGGGAAGTGGAAGTGCAGCGCACCGTTGCTGACCCCGGCTCTGGCGCTGATCGTCGACAGCGTGACCACCTCGAAGCCGTCCCGGCTGAAGAGCTCGGCGGCGGACTCGATCAGAGCATTGCGCGTTCGAACCGCGCGTTCCTGCTTGGCCATCGGGAAGCTCCGTTGCTGCTGGGGGTCGGGAGCTTAACAGACCGCACGTGCGGTTTTCTATCACGCGTCCAAGGCCTCCACCGGACGAGACAGCCGCAGCACGACGGGCAGCGTCGCATACCCGTTGACGATGAAGGACCTCACCGGCTCGACCCCATCCAGCGGAAGAACAAGCTCCAGATCTGGGAACCGACGGAAGAGCGCCGCCAGCGCGACGGTCGCCTCCAGCCGGGCCAGCGGCGCACCCAGACAGCGGTGCACCCCGAACCCGAAGGCCAGGTCGTCGCGTCGGCCGGTCCTGAGCACCTCGAAGACGCCGACGTCGTCCCCGTACGCCTCGGGGTCCGAGGCCGCACCGGCGAAGGAGACCAGAATCGGGTCGCCCTTGTTGATGCGCACGCCGTCCAGTTCGATGTCCTCCACGGCGAAGCGCATCGGCGAGTAGGCGGCGGGCCCGTGCGTGCGCAACGTCTCGGCGACCACGTCGGACCAGTCGGCGCGTCCCTCCCCCACATGCGCCCGCTGCTCGGGGTGGGAGCACAGCGCGGCGATGGCGTTGGTGATGAGCGTGCAGGTGGTCTCCTGGCCGGCGGCGATCATCAGATAGAGCGTGCCGAGGAGTTCCTGCTCGGTCAGCCGGCCGTCGTCGCCGTCGTGGACCTCGATCAGCGCGGTCGTCAGATCGTCCCCCGGCCTGGTCCGCTTCCCGGCGGCGAGCTCCGCCAGCTTCCCGTAGACCCTCCCACGGGCCGCGGCCATCTCCTCACCGGAGACCGCCGTGCCGAACACCAACTCCAGGTCCGCGCAGATGGGTTGGCGCGCCTCCTCGTCGACCCCGAACAGCTCACAGATCACCCGCATCGGCAGCACCTTGGCGAACCGCTCCCGCAGATCGACCGGTTGGCCCTCCGGCACCGCGGCCAGCCCGTCGAGCAGCCCCTCGGCGAGCTCCTCGATCCGGGGCCGCAGGGCCTCCGTGCGCCGGGCGGTGAAGGCGGCGGCGACCAGGCGACGCAGCCGCGCGTGGCTGTCCCCGTAGGCGAAGAGCATGTTCTCGTTCGCCACCCAGGGGTACAGCGGCCACTCCTCGCCGATGCGGCCCGCCATGAAGTCGGGCCAGTGCTGCCGGGCGTCCTTCGACACCCGCCGGTCCATGAGGAGCTGTTTCACGTACTTCTGCCGCACGACGGCCCAGGCGCGCACCCCGCCCGGCAACTCCACCTCGACGGCGGGCCCCTGGGACCTCAGCCTCGCGGTCTCGCCCGCCAGATCACGCCCGGTCACATCGAGGGCGTACGGGCACCCGGTCATCTCCATCCGTGCACTCCGTTCCATCCGTGCACTCCGTTCGGTTGGTCGATCCGTTCGGCATTCGCCGCGGCGCCCGGCCCGGCGCACCACGGAGGAACGCATACGCGGTTACGGAGGAGACACAGACCCCCTCCCCCACCGGGACGGCACCGGCACCCGCCCGGCTCACCTCACCCGGCGGCCCGCACCGGGCCGGTCACTGCGCCGCCTCGGCCGCTTCCGTCTCACGCTGCCTCAAGCTCAGGGCGGCCTCGTACACCTTCCGGCCCCGCTCCGGGGAGAAGTCCAGGCGCACCAGGACACCCGGCACCGCGACGGAAGGCATCAGATAGCGGTAGAGGTCGGCCACCCGCTCGGCCAGATCCGCCCGCTCGGTCATGATCCGCGACAGGACCTGGACACCGGTGAACGCGCCGACGAACAGCCGTGCGAGCGCGGCGACATCGGCGTGCGGGAGGATCTCCCCCCGCACCTTGGCCTCTTCGAAGACGGAGCGGGTGTGCTCGGTCCACGCCTGCATCGGCACCCGCCGGTTGAGATGGTCCTTGGGCGACCCCTGGTCCACGGTCAGGCGCACGCTGCCCTGGACCATCGGGTCGCCGGTGTCCTTCCTGAGCAGATGGGCCAGCAGCAGCGCCTCGTCCAGCGACTCCTGCAGCTTCAACTCCTGCTCCGGGACACGCGGGAGCGAGGAGACCTGCGCGGCCAGGACCGCCTGGGCCAGCTCCTCCTTCGACGGGAAGTGGAAGTAGAGGGCGCCCTTGGTGACCCCCGACCGCTTGAGCACGTCGGAGATCGTCGCCGCCTCGTACCCGACCTCGTCGAACACCTCGGCGGCGGCGACCAGGATCGACTGTCGCGTCCGAATGGCCCGCTCCTGCTGTGCCACCAGCACCCTCCGTACCGAGCGGTTCGCGCCGAGTGCGACGCATGCAACAGGACAATAAAACCAGCCGAACGGTTTTTCAACCCTGAAGCATCCGCTCCGCAAACCGCCCAGACGTCCTCAAATGCCCTTATCAAGAGCCCTGTATGGACCGCGAGGCGCGCCAGAGGGGGCTTGAAAACAGAACCGGGTGGTACGTATCTTCAGCCCCGTGCCTCACACCTGACCGAACCCACACCAGGGGTAAGCTCGATGACTATCATGACGTCCGGGGTGCCCGCCTTAGGGGCTCACGTACCGCACCAGGCCGACCCGTCGGACCTGACCGGTTCCCCGGCCCCCTCCGCACCCGCCCTGGAACACCCGGTCGCCGCCCACCTGGCACACCTCCTCTTCGAGGGCGCGGAGCGCGACCGCAGGCATGGCACCTGGCGCGCGATGATCTCGGGCCACGCGTTCTCGTACCGCCCCGACCTCTCCCCGGCCGACCGCGCGGCTCTCTCGTACGACCGCCTGCGCCTCCTCAACGGCGTCCTCGACGACCCGGCGCGCTTCGCGGCAGACCCGCACCGGCTGGCCGCGCTGCACGAGTGGATCGGACCGGTGGACGGAGGCCTGACCACCCTCGCGAGCATCCACTACAACCTGTTCCTCGGCAGCCTCGTCGACCATGACGACAAGGGCCGGGACCTGTCCGCCTTCACCTCGCTCCAGCGCACGGGAACGTTTCTGTGCACGGAGCTGGAGCACGGCAACGACGTGGCCGCGATGGAGACCGTCGCGGTCCACGACCGCACGAGCGGCGGCTTCCACCTGCACACGCCGACGCCCGCCGCGCGGAAGTTCATGCCCAACACCAGCCTGACCGGCGGCCCCAAGACCGCGGTCGTCGCGGCCCGTCTCATCCTGGACGACGAGGACCAGGGCGTCTTCCTCTTCCTCACCCCGCTCAGCGACCACAACGGACACCTGCCCGGAGTGACGGTCCACCGGCTGCCGGAGCGCACCGGCACCCCCGTCGACCACTCCCTCACCTCCTTCGACCACCTGTGGCTGCCCCGCCAGGCGCTCCTGGAGGCCGAGCACGGCCGCCTCGACCCCGACGGCACGCTGACCAGCAGCCTCGGCAACAAGCGCAAGCGGTTCCTGCGCTCCATCAACCGCGTCACCATGGGCAAGCTCTGCATGAGCGCCGGGACCCTGGGCATGGCGCGCGCCGCCCTCACCATCGCGGTCCGCTACGCCCACAGCCGTCTCGTCGCAGGGCCGAGGCCCGGCGAGCGCATACCGATCGCAGCCCACCGCAGCCACCACACCCGGCTGCTCGACGCGCTGGCGACGGCGTACGCGATGACGTTCCTGCACCGCACGGTGGTGGACCGGTTCGCCGCGCACACCGAGGAGGACCGCGAGGAGATCGAGCGCCTCGCGGCGATCGCCAAGGGCTGGATCACCTGGCAGGCACGGGACATCACCACCGAGTGCCGCGAACGCTGCGGCGCGCAGGGCCTGTTCCCCGCCAATGGCATCGCGGACCTGCCCGCCAACATCGAGGGCGGCATCACCGCCGAGGGCGACAACCTGGTCATCTGGGTGAAGGCCGCCTCCGAGATGGTCTTCGGGCACCGCTCGGCGGCACCCGACGCCCTTCCGGCCGGCGACCTGACGGACCTCCCGTTCCTGCGGGGCCTGCTCGCCCAGGTCGAGGCCATCTGGCAGGCGCGGGCCCGCACGGCCCTGCGCGAGGGCCCGTCCGGCGACCCGGTCGGCCGCTGGAACGTCACCTCGTCCGCCGCCCTGGAGATGGTCTCCGCGCACGCCCGCCTGCGGGCGGCGGACGCGTTCGCCGCCGCGGCCGAACAACCGGCGGACCCGAGGGCACGCCGACTGCTCGGCTCCCTGTGCCGCCTGTTCCTCCTGCGCCAGATCGACGCTCACACCGGCGACCTGCTCGCCGACGGTCACATGACTCCGGATCAGGTACGGGCGCTGCCGAAAACCCTGGACACACTCGTCGCCGACCTCGCGCCGCACATGATGACCCTGGTCGACGCGTTCGACTTCCCGGCAAAGATGCTGTCGGCGATTCCGATCGCGAGCGGCGGATCGATCGTACGGACGATGCGGGAGGGCGAGACGGGGACGCGAGCGGAGACGGAACCGCCGCTGGGGGCGGTGCCTGGGTCGCTGCCGGGGGCGGGGTCTGGGTCGCTGCCGGGGGCGGACGCGGGGGCGGTGCCTGGGTCGCTGCCGGGGGCGGGGTCTGGGTCGCTGCCGGGGGCGGACGCGGGGGCGGTGCCTGGGGCGCTGCCGGGGGCGGACGCGAGGTCGGGGCCTGGGGCGCTGCCGGGGGCGGACGCGGGGTCGGGGCCTGGGCCGCTGCTGGAGGCGGGCGCGAGGTCGGGGCCTGGGCCGCTGCTGGAGGCGGGGGCGGGGTCGGGGCCTGGGGCGCTGCTGGAGGCGGGGGCGGGAACTGGGTCGCTGCCGGGGGTGGTGCCTGTGCCGGAGCGGGGGTGGCGCTGAGGTGGTGGCGGGGCCCGAGCCGCGGCCGTCGGTGGTGCCGGGGCACGAGCAGCGGCCGACCGTCCGTGGTGCCGGAGCCGGGGCAGGGCCTGAGCCGCTGCTGGTATCGCTGTCGGTGCCGGGGCGGGGCTGAGCGTACGGCGCCCAGCCTCCACCGGGGGCGGCGGGCCGGAGCCCGTAGCCTGCGGATCCGATCGCCGGGAGGGCCCGTCGACCACATCCCGACGGGCCCCGGCCTGCGCGACGGCCGGGCGGCAGGGGTCCCGACACGGCTTCGACCGGGTACTGGGCGGCATGGAGATACGACTCCGGCAGATGTGGGGCGACCACCATGGAGGGCATCCGCTAGGCTGTCATCGGTCGGTTGCCACCCGCGACGCCCTCACAGGGCGCGCCCAGGCCAAGCCGACCACCGGATCAAACCCCGCCTTCGTAGCTCAGGGGATAGAGCACCGCTCTCCTAAAGCGGGTGTCGCAGGTTCGAATCCTGCCGGGGGCACACGACTAAGGGCCAGTTCAGGGGCGTAATCCCCTCGAACTGGCCCTTTGCCGTGATCACGGCCGTGCCACGCACGTGCCACAAGGTCCGCTAGGAGTCCGCATCACCCCGTTCCCCGCGGATCATCGAGCCGAGCCGATCGGCGATCTCACGGTCACGTCCGTTGACCATGTGCTGATAGATCAGCGCGGCGCGGGGCGTGCTGTGGCCCATCCTGGTCATCAGCTCACGCAGGCTCGCCCCGGACGCGGCGAGGGTGTTCCCGGTGTGCCGAAGATCGTGGAAGTGCACGTCTGTCGTGATGCCTGCCTTCTTCCTGGCTCTGATCCAGTCGTCCCGGAAGTTGCTGCGGCGGAGCCGACCGCCCTGGGGACCAAGGAAGACGTGGCCGTCACGGCCGGGGCCGGCGTTGTCGTCGAGGTGGCGCTTCACGTCCGGAAGGAGTTCGGTCGGGACGGCCACCGGGCGGACGCCGGCGTCGGACTTGGGGGCCTTGTCGAAGAGGGCGCCCGTCTGCATCTCGGCTTGTGAGCGCTGGACCATGAGTACTGAGTTGTCCGTGTCGACGTCCCGCCGGCGGAGTGAGGCCAGTTCCCCGAAGCGCAGGCCGGTGAAGGCGGCGAGGAGGACGAGCAGCCGGTAGCGCGGGGTGATCGCATCGGCCACGGCGTACACCTCCGCCACGGTGAGGACGGGCCGCTCTGGCACGTCGTAGCAGTCGGCGCCCTTGATCCGGCACGGGTTACGGCGGATCAGCTCGTCATCAACGGCCGTGTTCAGGATGGCCCGCAAGATCTGGTACGCCTTGACCACGGTCGGCTCACCTGTGCGCGTGAGGCACGCCGTACGCCAAGCCCGCACCTGTGCCGTCGTGATCGACGACAACGGACGTTCACCGAAGGCCGGCAGGAGGTAAAGCCGGATCACCGACTCATGGCGCTCGCGCGAACGGGCCGCAAGCTTGCGGTCCTTGAGCCATGCCGTGGCGTACTCGCCGAAGTGAACCTTGCCCGCGTCGGGGTCATTCCACTGGCCACGGGTGATGTCTGACTCGATGAGGGTCAGCGCGACCTCAGCATCGGTCTTGGTGGCGTAGGTCTCCTCTGCGCTGCGAAGCTGACCCGTGTGCGGATCACGGTAACGCGCCTGCCAGCGGCCGGACTTGAGCTGTCGGACCGAGCCGAACCGGCGACGCCTGCCCTGGTTATTCGCCATCAGGCAACCCTCCTCAGTGCGGCGCGACGTACGGCCACCGGCTGAACGGTGTGCTCAGCGACGTAGGCGGACACCGCGCTCTCCGGGATGCGGACATGCCGCCCGACCTTGACGAAGGTGATCCGACGCTCTTCGATCAGGCGTCGGGGGAAGCGCACGCCGGTGCCGAGGACTTCGGCGACCTGCTGAACGTTGAGAAGTCGATCCACGATCACCACTCCCCCGAGATCTCGTGTTCGTACAGGTCCGCATGCACTGCGCGGGCGGTTTCGCGGTTGAGCTGGATGTCCCGGCGGATGTTGGCGGCGAGCCAAGATTCACCGGGCGTGTAGCCGTGGCCGGCGTAGGTCCAGTGGGCGAGAGTGAGCGTGGTTGCCTCCGCGTCATCGGTGTCGGGCAGACCGAGGGCGGCGCGTTGTTGGGCGGCGCGGTAGTCGGCGCGGGTCTGGCGCAGGGCGCCGACGGTGGTGGAGTAGCGGCGGGACTTGGTGGAGAAGTGGCCCCGGAAGCCGAGCATGTGAGCCCAGTCCCGCAGCTTCCGGTCCGGGTAGAGCGCGTGCAGGTCGAGGCACGCGGTGATGAGCCGGGCGGGGTGGTCTGGGACGCCGAGCAGGGCGAGCGCCTCTCTGTTGCCGATGCGGCGGTCGACGGTGCCGGTGGTCTCAGCCGCTTTGGTCGCGTACTTGGCCACGTAGGAGGCGACGGCCTGTTCGGTGATCTCCTCACCGTGGCCAAAGGCGCCGATCGGCTGGACGTCGAGCTGTGTGCCCCACCGCAGGGTGCGGGCTCCGCCGGCACTCCGGTCATCCTCATCTGCCGGACCGCGTTCGCGGATGAGGGGCGCCCCGTCGAGATCAACGAAATGACGCTCGATGCCGCCTCCTACATCCTGGAGTACGACTTCGACGCGTAGACCCCGCGCGAGCTGTTACAGGTTTCTCTACCTCATCGAGCTGTGTGCCCCACCGCAGGGTGCGGGCTCCGCCGGCACTCCGGTCATCCTCATCTGCCGGACCGCGTTCGCGGATGAGGGGCGCCCCGTCGAGATCAACGAAATGACGCTCGATGCCGCCTCCTACATCCTGGAGTACGACTTCGACGCGTAGACCCCGCGCGAGCTGTTACAGGTTTCTCTACCTCATCAAGCCCCGGCTGCGCTCCGCTCCGCCGGGCGCGCTTCCCGGCTCCGCTGCGGGCGACGCTCCTGCCTCCGGCCCGCTCCGCCCGCGCTGCGCCGACGCGCGCCCACATGTGGATAGGGCCGGTGGCCATGAGTCGATCACCGCATAGAGCGGCCACGGTCAAGGCCATGCCTCCGGCGGGGGATCGGCCGGCACCGGGATGGAGGGGGCGCCGTCGCCGACCGCGGGCCGCGTAGTGGCGTGCGTGGGATGCTCCCATCCCGTCCACCGTCGACCCAGGCAGAGCCGAGCAGACGCGGCCCAGGGGCGTCAAGGTCGTTCGTACAGTGGCGCGCTCCACCTTGACGCCCCTGGACCACGCCTGCTCCACGGTGTGTGGGTCGACGGCGGACGGGATGGGAGCCGGGGGTGGTTGCTGCCGGAGGCAATAGCGAGCACACGGCTGTCCCGCCGGTGAGGTGTCGATCTATTCTCAAGCGAGCCGTGTGCAGGGGGACGATGAGCGGAGTTGGCAAGTGATCGGGGGCCTGATTGCGCTAGCCGTGCTCGTGGCGCTGGCTGTCCGGTACGTCGTGGTGGCCGTCCGGCTCTGGAGGCATCCCGAGCGTGCTTCCGAAGCCGCGCGGTCGTTCAGTGTGAGAGGGGCGCCAGGGTGGGTCATCACACGGGGCATCGTGGTCGTGGCGGCCCACTTCGTTTTGATGGCCATCGCGGTGATCGCGCTGGGAACCGCGGTCACGCAGACGCAGAAACCGGCTGAGCCGTGGTGGGCGATTTCGCTGGTGGCAGGCGGCGGGGTGATCCTCTGCTGGCTGCTAATCACCCTGATCGGGGTCTTCAACAGGCCGCGTTTCCTTGTGGTTCCCTACCTCAGAGACAAGCGGCGACTGTGACGCAAGAAACAGCCACCCTTGGGAAGCCCTGGCCCTCACGTGCCCCCTGCGTGCCCGATCCAGCAGCGCCGCACAGGGAACAACGGGGAGTCACGGTGACCGGTCTGGGGACGCGCACGTCAGCGTCTTGCCATCTCAGACAGCATCCCCATACGCGATCTTCCAAACTGGTGCTGCCGGGTGGATGGCCACCCTGGTCAACCAGCCAGCACGATTCGCACTTTATGTGAACAGTGCCGAGGCAACCCAGAGAAGGATGAACCCAACGGGAATGGTCGCGAAGGCCGTACCGACGGACAGACATCCGTAGGCGAAAATCTTCGAGACCTTGTGGTTCTGGGCACGGAACGCAGCGAAGCAAATGAAGCAAATGATTGCGAGGCAAGGCAGGAAGACGAAGAAGATACCCAGCGCTCGCACGCTTCCTCCCCCAAGTCACAGGATGCGCAGTACAGCAGGAAAGTACAGCAACCACCGTAACCGTGGCCGTCCACCACTGGCCCCGGGACCACCGCCTTACCTGCCGAGCAGATCTCAACAACCGTCCAGCCCGTAGTTCGCATCGAGGGGGCACACCGAAAGAGCCCCGCTCGGGCCGTCTCTGGGCCGTCCGGGGGCGGCCGACGACGACAGATGACGACAGCCGACGACAGCCCTTCCCCTGCTCAGCGAGGGTGGTCTGCGCACCGGCGCAGGCGCCCATCAGCGAAGCACAGTTGAGGAACCACTGAGATAGGCCGCCTGCGGTACAGCACAGAAGTGGCTGAACTGAAGGCGGGGTGCAGGCCGGCCCGCAGGTGAGCGATGCAGGAGTACGTCGGCGCGCGCTGAGCGTGATCCCACGCGATTTCGACGTGGCATGCAACCAAAAGAAGGCTCGCGCGCATTAGAGGATCGAAGACGGACGTGAGATGACCGAGAGGGGCGTGGGCGCGGATGGCGGAGCGCAGACGCGACGCCGAGTTCACCGAGTATGTCACCGCGAGGAGTTCATGGTTGCGTAAGGTCGCCTACCTGCTGTGCGGGGACTGGCATCACGCTGACGACTTGGTGCAGACGACCATCACCAAGCTCTACACCAACTGGCGTCGCGCGGAAGGGATCGAGAACGTCGATGGTTATGCCAGGGCGATCCTCGTCAACACCTTCCTGGCCGAGCAACGGTCCATGTGGGGTCGGCGGGTCGTCCTGCGGGCAGCCGACGATGATCCTGCTGCACTGAGTCCCGATGTCGACACCGCGCTCGACCTGCGTGCGGCGCTGGCGCGTCTTCCACCCCGTCAGCGGGCCACCGTGGTCCTGCGCTACTACTGCGACCTTTCGGTCGAACAGGCGGCCCAGGCAATGAGCTGCTCGCCCGGGAACGTCAAAAGCCAGACGTCACGAGGCATCGACGCGCTACGTCGCTTCCTCGAAACCCGTCCCGTCGCTTCGCCAGAGGGGGCCCAGCAGTGACCGGAGACACCATCAACCTCGCAACACGACTTGAACATCTGACACAAGCGCCCGCACCGCCGAGCAGTATCGACATCGCCAAGGCTCGCGTGCAGGGGCGGCGACGCCTACGCCGACGCAGGGCCGCATGGCTAGGAGCCACCTCCTGCGCTCTAGCCGTCCTCCTCTGCGTCATCGCACTGCCAGGCCACGGCGCCACGCTGCTCAACCCTCCGGCGGATGGCACAACCGGCACACCTCCCTCCACGGGCGCCACCAGCCACGTTCCACTGGTCGCCCCCGCCAGCTTCGGCTGGCTCCCCGCGTCGATCGCCGGGGTCGGCTACACCGAGGGCTCCGAGACAGGATTGCCGGGCGCGACGGCCCAGGCTCTTGGCCGGGGAATCTCGGCCCCGCGCATCCTGCTGAGCCTTTACCCGACCGGAGTGACACCCAGTCTCGGCAGATTCGCCGGCGGCGCCCGCCAGCTGAAGGTGCCCGCCCCGTCCGTCCATGGGCGCACCGCGTACTGGCTCACTGACGACAGTGCCAATCCCACCGACCAGCGTGCCGGATCAGGCACGCTGCGGTGGCAGACGAAAGACGGACGATGGGCCCAGATCATCGCATATAACCTCACTACCCCTGACATTCAGGGCACATTGCTCCGGGTGGCAGATGGGGTCGCCGTCGGCGATACGGCCGTACCCCTGCCTCTGCACATCAGCGGTCTGCCCGCGGACTTCCATGTCAACGAGGTCGACCTCGACCGACCGGATCTCCCCGGTCACGGAGCCTGGAGACTGTGGATGGTCTACGGCGCCAGGGGCGGCGCCAAAGACGCAGACGTCTCCATCGTCGTCCGTCCAGCGGAAGGCGCTCCAGGCCCCGACCCAGGCTCGACCTGCACCACGGCCAACAAACTGAGCCTGTGCATCGCGGTCGACCGCGGCCCGATCCCCTCACTTACCGCCATCGGTGGCATCCAAGGACTGCAACGCCGTATCACCCTGCTCGGCACCGATGAGCACAACTGGACCGCCAGGGTTATCGGCTGACAGCCGCGCCGCCCCACCCGCAACGAGGGACGGGACGGCACACCCAGGCGACAAGAGTCCAGCGCCTTCTTTCCCCATGCGGGCAACCGGTCCGACTTCCCCGATGAGCGCCACCTCCCCTCTCCCGTCGCGGGGAAAGTGATCGGCCGCGCTGACCACAACTGCCAGATCCGACTGAGGCTCAACGAGTAGGCACAGACCGGACTGTGGTCGGCGCCAGATCGCACCAGATAGAGCGGTGAACCACGGTCAACAGCGGCGAGATCGGCATGCGCACGAACGCCGGTCTCGCCGCTGTCCGTGCAGGACGACGACAGTCCTTCCCCTGCTCAACGATGGTGGTTTGGGTACCGGCGCAGGCGCCCACCAGTGAAGCAGAGTTGAGGAACCCTGAGATAGGCCGCCTGCGATACAGCACAGAAGTACAGCAACTGTGGAGACCTCAGGTGACCGCCCTCGGCCGCTAAGAACCCCGTGACCGGCTCAGGAGACCTCAGCGCACTACCCGCCCGTAGTTCGCATCGAGAGGGTCACCGGTGCACGGCCCTGTGCCACTCTCGTGCCAGAACGGGCGGGGAGTCACGGGGAGTCGGGGTGCGCAAGGGTACGGCCGCCGGACTCCGCCCAAGATAGGGAACCCGCAGCTCAGGCCCGTGACCGCCCAACCTCGCTCCTAAAGCGGGTGTTGGGTTGCTGATCAGCACATCTCACCGGCTACAGGACAACACGATTGGTCAGCCGAGCAGACCTCAACGACCGCCCCGCCCATAGTCGGCTTCGGAGAGCACACCGCGACACCCCCGCCCGGGCCGTCTCTGGGCCGTGCGGGGGTCGCAGGTCGCAGCGTTGGTCGATCACACGGCCGCAGGTCAGAGACCCCGCCCTTCACTTCTTCGGCTACTGGTCACACTCCACGGCGCGTGACTCGCCCGCTGTGCCGCCGCGGCCGTTCAAGCGAGAGACGATGTGACCGGTGGTGTTGCCAATGTTTTGGATAGTGCAGGGCAACGGCGAGAAAATTAAAGACTTCTGTGGTGCATGAAACTGGTGAAGATCGATGAGCCGGAAGTACGATCAGCCGCTTTGTTCGATGCCACCCCCCCAGCATCTTCATCACAGGAGACATAAGTGTCCTCTGCCCACAGAGGCGGGAAACACCGTCGCCGGGGCCGGATAGCCGTACCTGCCGCTGCCGCCACGCTGCTCATCGGCGGCGCCGGTGCGCTCACCATGGCGCCCGCCAACGCGGCACCACTACCGACGGACATCGGCGTCAACGGCCACAGCAGCGTCGGCAAGTCACAGCTCACCGCCCGCGTGCACGGCGCGATCACCGCGCCGGCCGCCAATACCCCCGCAACCCTGCGACCTGCCGCGAGCACTGGCGCGCCGTCCGGCACCACCACCAGTCCGAAGCCGCAGCCGTCGGCCTCCGGCACTGCCGACACGCAGATCATCGGCGGCACGACCACCAGCATCTCCACAGTTCCGTGGATGGTGCAGTTGTGGTACTACGACGACAAGGGAACCACCGACACCAGTGACGACGTCGGCTTCTTCTGCGGCGGAACCGTCGTGTCGCCCACGAAGATCCTCACGGCCGCGCACTGCGTCTCGGGCTACGACTGGCACAACAACGGCTCCATCGTCTACGGCACCGACCAGTTGCCGACCACCGACTCGTCGACCAACACCACCGATCTCCACGGCGGCACGGTGACGGGCGTGTGGCGGCAGTGGAACGATCCTTCGTTCAAGATCACCTCGAACGGCGCCGCCGTCAACGACGTCGCCGTGCTGACGCTGCCCAACCGGATCAGCGCCAAGCCGCTACCCATCACCACCTCCGACGACACCACGTCGTACAAGACGGGCACCCAGGCGCAGATCTACGGCTGGGGGCGCACCAGCTCCACCAGCCAGGACATCTCGCAGACCCTTCGCAAGGCCACCGTGCCGGTGAACGGCGATTCGACGTGCTCGGGTTTCTACGGCAGCGACTTCGTGTCGGGCGCCATGACCTGTGTCGGCGCGTCGGCCAGCGGTTCCGACAGCGGCACGGTCGCCACCTGCAACGGCGACTCCGGCGGCCCGCTGGTCGTCGGCGGGCGCGTCGTCGGTGTCGTGTCGTGGGGCGTGCAGGACTGCGTGAGCCGGGGCTCGTACAGCGTCTTCACCAAGCTGAGTACGTACGTCGGGGCGGCCGAACCGCGTATCGATGACACCGACCTGAGCGGTGACGGCCGCGCTGACATGTTCGCGATCGCCTCCAACGGCCAGGGCTACGAGTACGACTCGCGTGGCAAGTCCTTCGGGTCCCGGGTGTCCCTCGGCGACTGGAGCGGGGTCAACCTGGTGCGCCAGGCCGACCTGGACCGCGACGGCTACGCCGACCTGCTGGTACGCACCACCGACGGCACCCTGTACTGGCAGCACTACAACCTGTCCACCGGCAACACCGACGTCACCAAGCTCGGGTCCGGCTGGAACGGCATGAAGGTCATGCTCGTGCCCGGCGACGTGACCGGTGACGGCTACCAGGACCTGCTGGCCGTGGACTCCAGCGGCAACTTCTGGCTCTACCCGGGCACCGGCCATGGCAACTTCGGCTCGCGCGTCAAGCTCGGCTACGGCTGGAACATGTACGGCGCCAACGTCTTCGGCAAGGGTGACTTCACCGGAGACGGCAAGCTCGACCTGCTCGCCCAGGACTCTTCCGGCAACCTGTGGCTGTACAAGGGCACCGGCAACCCGACGGCCCCGCTGGCGTCCCGCGTGAAGATCGGCTACGGCTTCCACTACACCGCGTACGTGATGAACGGGGACATGACCGGCAACGGCCACTCCGACCTGATCGCCCGCGACAGCAGCGGCAACCTGTGGCTGTACGAAGGCACGGGCAACGTCTCGCACCCGCTGGCCTCCCGCGTCAAGGTCGGATACGGCTACAACGGCTACCGGCTGAGCTGACCGACCCTCAGGCGGAAGGTCAACCCGCACCCGGACGACGGGCCCACGTGCATCCTCACCAGAGCGTATGTGGGCTCGTTCGCCCCAGCGCCCCAGCCAGGCAGCCGCTGCCCGCAGAGCCTCGATGGCGTCCACCGGTGCCACGTACCAGGAGCCTCCGTCGACCTGCCGTGCTAGCGCGGAAGCCGCCGTCACCCACGCGCGCCGAGCCGCCCAAGCTATACAGCAGAGAAGTACAGCAACCCCAACGACCGCAGGTGATACTCAACAGCCGTCTACGGCCGGTTAACCAGCCCAGCACACCTCAATGACCACCCAGCCGATAGTTCGGGGCGGAAAGGTCGCGTGCCACCTCCGTTTTGGATGCAGGCGACAGGAGCGGGCAACGGGATGTCCGTTCCCACCGCAGGGGCGCCTGCTTCCCCGGACCATTCCTCCCGCGCCGTTGCCATCTCGTCGCAGCCGGGGCCCTTGACACGGGGGTGCCACGCCCGTCCACTGTCACTGGGCGATCGGCAGGGGGACCTGATGGGCTCAGATGCGGACGAGACGAAGCAGACTTCGGCCCCTCCCTCGGAGGGTCCGGCCCGAGCATCCAACTGGACTGACGACTGGGGTCGACGAGCGCTCCACTGGGGTGCCTGGGCGGGAGTCACAGGCCCCATCCTGTTGATCATCTATTTCGCCGTCCCGGCACTGGCCGGCTGGCCCTACGCGGGCGCCTCACCCCATCAGCTGATCAGCTACGCGAACAGCCACACTCTCCTGTTCTATGCGGGCGGGTGGCTCCAAGCCACCGGCGCGACGCTCAGCATCCTGTTCTTCCTAACCCTCCTGAACCACAGCGGCACCGCACGACAGATGGCCGGGCTCGTCACCCTCGTGGGCTGCGCTGTGCTGCTCGCGGTCGTCCTCATCGAAGCTGCGTTCCTGGAAGCGGTCCCTGCAGCCGCTCACGCGAAGGACCCGGCCACCGTCGCCACTGCTTTCGCCCTGAGCAACGGAGTCTTCGCGCGCATCTTCCCCCTGGCGCCCGCCCCGCTGCTCTTCATCGGCATCGGGTACGCCTTGCGCCCCTCCGTGCTGCACAAGCAGTATGCCAACTCCGCCAAAATCGTTGCCGCACTCTTCGTTGTCGCGGGCATCGCGGCTGTCTTCGGCACCCCCGGGCTCATCTTCGCCATTGTCATGTCGGTCGTGCAGGCCCTCTGGATTCTTACCGCCGCCGTCGCCCTCGGCGTCTCCTCACGCCGCACCCGGCAGGCATTGGGGAATGCGAGCCATCGGCCACCTCGTGCCACCGCACATCCCCAGGCGCCGAACGGTGGCTGAGGGCCAGTGGCCCGTACCATGAGAGCAATCGCCGTCACCGCCGTCGCCAGCTCGTCCAGTGATGCGGGCTGACATCCATCCTTGACATCAACGATCGCGGACAGCAACGCACCCAGGCATGCAACCAGAGCAGCCCGCTCGCCCGGCAAGACCCGGCATCCCTGCCACGTCCCAGGGGTGGATCGAACTCCTAAAGCGGGTGTCGGTTGCCTAGTTGTCCTGGTCTCTGTCCAGTGCGCCCACGGACAGCACCGTTCACCGCCGTGCGCGCAACCCCCTGACCTGCCCTATGAACCCCTGCGAACGCCCCCGGACGGCCGCGCGGACAGTTGGAAAGCGTGCACCTGTCCAGCATGCAGTGAAGATACGGCGCGGGCGACGGTCACGCACCGTGTCCACTGGCCACGACCCCAGCGGTATCTGCGTCTCGTCTCCCGATCCATCATCTGTCATCTGCCTGTGGGAGGTTGGTGGCTTCTTTGAACTCTGACTAGGCGCGGGTGACGCTGACGCCGCCAACCAGGCCCCAGGCGTCGATCCGGACCGTCGGGCCACCCGGCTCACTCGGGCCATCGTCCTTCACTCCGCCCAGGCGCAGCCCGTGGACCTCCACCCGGACATCGCGGCGGACCTTGAGGCTGACGCCGCCGATCAGGCTCAACTTGGTGATGCGCAGCTCGGTGCCGTCCGGGATGTCGATGTCCGTCAGATCGACGTCGGCACCACCGATGAGGGAAGTGGTGACGGTCCTCTCGTGAAGGGTGGCTCCTGCCAGGCGATGACCGCCGATCAGGCTCACCTTGATGTCGGTCTTCTGTGGGTTCTCCCCGTTGCTCTTCGTCATGGGAAGTACCGTACGGACGTCGACCCGCGAGCCCCAGTGCTCTGCATCCGGTATTGCATATGACAGGTGTCATGCCTGAGCCGACACCGAACCTGAGTGGAACGCGGCGGGCGTTCCTGGCCGAAGCGGCAGCAACCGGCCCCTCCAGCAGCATGGGCCTGGGTGACGGGGAACGGTCACATCGCGAAAATGGCCCGAGCAGCTCCCACGTTCCCTCAAGAGTCGGTGGGTACCCACTGACGCACACCGTGGTCGTTCGTGCCGTACCAGTAGTGGGGCAGGCCCTTGATGCTGCTGGTGCGGAACGGGTGGCCGTGGTCGTCGATGCGGACCGTGCCGGTGCGGCCCTGGGATGACCAGTCCAGTTCCAGGTACCAGTTGCAGTCGTAGGCCTCGGTCGTCGCGGTGACCTGCAGCACCTCCGGGTCCTCGGCGGAGACGCGGTAGGGGAACTGAACCGCGGGGACGGGCTTTCCGCTGTCGTTGCCGGGGCGCGCGTGGGCGATCGGGCGGTCGACGTCCAGGTTCACGGAGAAGTTGCGGGGCGGCAGATCACTGCCGCAGCCCTGGCCCATGGCGTACGCGTTGCCGGTGACCGGGGTGCCGCGGCTGACGATACGGACCCGGAGGGCCGCGAGGACCACGGCCGTGGACGACTTCCCCTGCACCGAGATCTGCACCGTCGTCTGCCGCCCAGGTACCGCCTGCTGCGTCGCTGCCCACACTCCGGCGTCCTGCTCTACCGGCGGCGGGGGCACCTGGGCCGGCTCCTTGCCGATGACGTAGTCGTGCCCGCAACCGCCGTCCCAGATCCGCGAGTCGGCGGTCCACGCGAGCGGCACACCGGTTGGCACGGGGGCATCGCTCTTCGCCTCCGCCGACGATCCGCCCTTCGACTCGGGGCTCCCTGAAGCCCGTACTCCTGTGGAGGGCGAGGCCGAAGAACGGCTGCGGGAGGGGCTGGCCGCAGTGGCCGAGGGGTGGTGTGACGTACCGCTTCCTGTCGTACGGGACTGACCGGGGGCTTTGGCGGAGTTGTCGTGAGACCGGTCGGCCGACAGCGCCGACATACTGCCCAGCGTCACCAGCAGTACGGTCGCCGTGGCTGCGCCGACGACGGTACGGCGACGGCGGTACCAGGGCCGTCCAGTTGAGCGGACCGCATCCCACTGGGCCGTCGACTCGCAACTGCCCGGTCCGGGAGCGTCGGGAGCAGCCAGTGCGGCGTCGGGGGCGCCCGCATCGAGTCGCGGTGGTGAACCGCTCGTGCCGCCCCCGTCACCACCGATGCCGTCGGCGCCACCACCCACACTGCACGTGCTGCCACCCGCACGCCCCGCCGTCCGGCTATCCGGACCCGAAGCCCGCTCGTCCCCTGTCGGCTTCAGTGCTCCTTCGGTCTTTGTCGGCTCCGCTGCCTCCTCACCCGCCCTCGGCCTCTGTCGTGCCGTCACCGCGAGCAGCCACAGGCGGTGCAGATCGAGGCGTTCCTCCGGTGTTGCTCCACAGAAGGCAGCCAACCGCTCCACCGGGGCGTAGTCCTGCGGGACCGTCTCGCCCGCGCAGTAGCGGTGCAGCGTGGAGGTGTTCATACCGAGACGGCGGGCCAGGGAGCCGTAGCTCCGGTCCGTGCGGTCCTTCAGCCGGCGCAGCAGCGCCGCGAACTGCTCGACGTCGTCCTCGGTCGACATCGCTCCCCCAACCTCCCACGTTTCCCCGTATCTCAGGCGGTCCATATACCTGCACGTCAGACGGGCTGGGATGGTTCCACCCTCGCCGGGCGGCCGTCCGGCGTTGCGCCGAGCCGTCGTGACGGCTGATGCTCTTGGTGTCGCACCGACCAGGACCGGACCGACCAGCCGGCGACGGGCGACAAACGACACTCATCCACTCATCCACGGGAGACACCCATGCCCCAGCGCACCCGAGCAGGCCCGCCCCTCGCACTCGCCGTCACGGGCTCGCCCTCGGCACGACGCTCGCCACACTGGCAAACGTCGCGGCCAAGGCGTCGGCTTCCTCACGGCGGCCCAACTCCCGTCGTATCCAAGCTCGTCCTGAACGGTGGGCAAGGTCACCGCCTGCGTACCGGAGGCGGTGGAACAGGACCGCTGTCTACGCATGGCGCTGGGCGGCGACAGCCCGGACCTGGTACCGGGAGCTCCGCACCGAAGTCGACAGGAGCGACCGTCCGTCAGGTCAGAGTGCAGTTGTCCAGGACGGCTGTGGCGAAGGGGCGCTTCTGGCGGCCGCGCAACGACACCAAGTCCTGTGCGCACGTATCGAGAAGGATGGCCCGGAGACCGAGGCCACGCTGAAGGACTACGGCACGCTGCCTGTCGAGGACAGCGGGCACGGCCACGGCCTGCACACGGTGAAGGCCTTCAAGAAGACGGCCATCACGGGCCGTGGACAAGCTCCGCTGACCGCATGACCGAGGCCGCCCTCCGCCACGGGGGTGGGGAGGGCGGCCAATCGACCGCTGACAGGGTCATTCGGCGCGATTCCGCAGGACTGGGTGTCGTCGATCGCGCCCCGAGCCGCGGCAGGGGGGAATGGGTCCGCGCAGCGGATGTTCATGACTCCGGGCAGCGCTCGCTGACCCGAAAAGGCGATAGCCACACAACGGCCCCGACACGAAGACACCGGGCCGTGAGCAACCACATATGGACCAGAAAAGGAAGATGCACATGAACAGGAAGTCCCCCGCACAGCGCCGTCCGGGCCGCCGCGCGGCCGTCGCCGCCGGCCTCGTCCTGGCTGTCGGACTCGGTGTGTCGACACAGGTGTCGGCACAGGCATCCGTCCATGCCCCCGCAAAGTCGTCCGCCGCCGCACCGCAGTCGGTCAGCGGCACGAGCGGCCAAGTGGTGACCCGGGTCGCCGACTTCTACGGCGCGTACATCGACGCGATCGGCGACTACACGGACCCGGACGCCACGCTGGAAACGGTGCTCCGCAAGCACTACCTGACGCCCGACTTCGCCAAGCGACTGGCGGCCTGGGAGAAGAAGCACGGGGCGGACGGTGTCCTGCGTGCCCAAAACGTCCCGCGGAACTGGACGGTGACCGACAACGGCGCCGTGGGTAACGGCCATGAGGTCGTCGTCACCCTGACCTTCGGCAGCGGGGGGACGACGCAGAAGATCAAGCTCTTCGTGCTGGTGGAGCGGTACAACCACATCGTCGATATCGGCACCACGAGCAACCGCTGACAGCGGAGCCGCTCCGCCACCTTGCCAGCGTGGGCGGCATCCTGGCGATCAAGTCAGGCATAGCGGCTACGTTGCAACCAGTGTTCGGTGGGGGTTGGTGATCGGTGACGGAGCTAGCTGACATCCACGTCTGACATCAACGGCAGCAGACGTAGGCACCCCGTGGAGACCTTTCGTGGCCCACCCCCACATGAGCCGCCACGAAGTCCCTACCTGGCGATCGAACTCCTAAAGCGTGTGTCGCAGGTTCGAATCCTGCCGGGGGCACAGAGAATCACCAGGTCAGAGCCTGTGTGAGCATGAGGAAGGCCCTCCGTGAAGATCGCGGAGGGTCTTTCTCATGTGTGCTGGGAACGCTCTGGGAACATGCCGTCAGGCGGCCGTCTCGCCGGGAACGTCGGGCTCCTCGGCTGGTCGCCGGAGACGTCGGGCACCTCAGGCTCATCGCCGGGAGTGTCCGGGTCAGGCGCGGTCTCTTCTGGGCTTCCGGCGCGTGGTACGAGGGCGATGGGAGCGTCCGCCTCTGCCTTGTCGAACTGCGGCTGTACTGAGGTGTAGGTGTCGGCCGTCAGCGAGTAGCTGCTGTGGCCGAGGAGGGCTTGGATCTTCTTCATGTGGATGCCAGCGGTAAGGGAGAGGGTCGCCGCGCAGTGGCGGAGATCATGGAGCCGGACCGGCGGCAGATCCAGCTTCTTGATCAGCCGTTCGAAGACCTGAGACAGGTACTCGGGGTGGTAGGCGCGGCCGTCCTCCCAGGTGAAGACGAGTCCGGTTTCCTGCCACGGGTGCTTCTTCTCGGTCTTGCTGTTCGGCTCGTCGGCCCGGTTGGGTCGCTGTTGGCGTTGCCGCCATTCCTCGTATGCGCGGTTCCACTCCTCGCGCTCTGTCTCCTGGCGCTGCTGCCAGAGGCGGAGCAGTTCGTGGGTCTGGGAGTCCAGGGAGACGGTGCGCTCCCCGCTGTCGCTTTTGGGTGTGTCTTCCCAGACCTCGTAGGAGGCGGCGACGAGTTGTTCGCTGATGTGGACGGTGCCGATGGTCAGGTTGGTCTCGCTCCAGGGCAGGCCGGCGACCTCGCCGCGGCGCAGGCCGCCGAAGACCATCAGGTGGAACATGGGGTAGAGCCGGTGTTCGGCGACGGCGTCGAGGAATGCGCCGGTCTGCTCGGGGGTCCAGACCAGCGCAGCGACGGGCGTTTCGCGAGCACAAGAACTCGGTGCTCAATGGCACCACCGTCATCTCAATCCCGCCCGCAAGACCCGAGACCTTGTCCGTCAGCTCCAGGCTCTCGGCCACCAAGTCACTCTCACACACCCGCAGCCTGAACCTTCCGTATCCGCCTCGGACGTCCGTTCTGCTTCGCAGAACGGACCCTGCCGCCTGCCTGGCCAAGGTTCGATTCTCCCTTCAGCATGACGCTTTCGGCGATCGCGCAGATGCTGCACCGGCACGGCTTCAGCCACCAGGTCCCGGCCCGCCGGGCGGTGGAGCGCAACGATAAGGCCGTCACCGGCTGGGTGAAGGAGACCTGGCCCCAGGTGGAAACACCGTGGCGGCGCTCGGGGCCTGGCTCTGTTTCGAGGACGAAGCCGGCTTCTCGATGGCGCCGCCCACCACCGGGACCTGGTCCCGGCGCGGGCACACCCCCTCATCCGGGTTCGGGGCCGCTCTCAGCGGCGCATCTCCATCGCTGCCCTGGCCTGCTACAAGCAAGGTGAACGCTCACGCCTGATCTACCGGCCCAAAAGGCACGTCGACCACAAACGCGGTGGGCGGCGCAGCTTCGCCTGGACCGATTACCGCGACCTACTCATCGCCGCCCACCAGCAACTCGACGCCCCCATTGTGGTCGTCTGGGACAACTTGAACGTTCACAAGGACGCCCGGTTAGGGACGTTCATCGAGACCCATGACTGGCTCACCTGTTACTTCCTGCCAGCATGCACCCGATCTCAACCCCGTTGAAGGCATCTGGTCACTACTGCGACGCAGCAGCCAGGCCAACACCGCCTTCACCTACCCCAACCACCTGATGCGAGCCCTCCGGCACAGCCTCCGCCAGATCCAGTACCGCAGCAACCTCGTCGACGGATGTCTCGCCGAAACCGGCCTCACCACAACGACATCACGCCAGCAAGCTCAGTAGCGGATCGCGCGAGGCGGTCGTCAGCTGGCACGCTGCCCTCATGAATCACGCAGAAGTGCTGCTCATCGGTGGGCGGGCTGGTGTTGGCAAGACGACGGTGGGGTGGGAGGTTTCGGCTTTGCTGCGCGATGCGGCGGTCTCTCACGCTGTCATCGAGGGTGACTTCATGGGGCAGGTGCATCCGGCACCAGAAGGGGATCCTCACCGCACGGAGATCGTCGAGAGCAACCTGACTGCCGTGTGGGCGAACTTCGCCCAGCGCGGCTACCGACGTCTGATCTACACGAACACCGTGAGTGTGCTGCCAGAGGCGACGGGCATGTTTGAGCGTGCCATGGGCGCCGGGGTGCGGATCATACGAGTCCTGCTCACTGCCTCCGATGCCACAGCCCGCGCGCGGCTGGTGGGACGGGAACTCGGCTCGGAGCTGGATCAGGAGCTGGAAGGCAGCGTCCGCAAGGCACGGCTTCTGGACCAGCGGGCCCCGTCAGAGGCCGTGCGGGTGGTGACGGACGGACGGCCTGTCGTGGACATCGCTCGAGAGGTGGTGGCCGCCACCGGTTGGACCCAAGCCTCACTCCGATCGTGATCGGCGGAGACCGCTGCCTCTTCCGCCCCCGCCGATCCCGCCCCCGGTCCACGGCAACTGAGCCTGCGCTAACGGCTCCTGATTGTCCCCTCACCCGCGCCACCGAAGGAGAAGACGGCCATGGACGCACGCCCACCGAGCACGCTCGTACTCAACCCCGATGAACTCGGCCCCGACCCGGCACCGGGTATGGACCTGGCGGTGCAGCTCGGCATCGGGTACCTGGAGATCCGCTCGGCCGATGGCGCCAACGCGGTGACGCTGCCTGTCGACCGGCTGCGATACATTCGCGCCTTGGCCGACGAACGGGGCTTGGCGGTGGCGGCGCTGGCATCGCCGCTGTGGAAGTGGTGCCGGCCCGAGGCGACGCCCGGGAGGGTGGACACCTTCGGCTTCCCCACCCAGATCCCGCCCGAGGAACGGCTGGGCTGGATCAAGCGGGCCATCGAGGCCGCGCGGATTCTCGGTACCCCGGTCGTGCGGGTCTTCTCTCACCTGCGCGTCGAGCCGCACCTGACTGAGTATCTGCTCGGAGACCCGCTTCTGGACAAGGCCCTTCAGGCGGCGGACGCCGCCGGGGTGCGGCTGCTGCT
Organism: Streptomyces sp. TP-A0356; assembly: GCF_001417775.1. Classification (GTDB taxonomy): domain Bacteria; phylum Actinomycetota; class Actinomycetes; order Streptomycetales; family Streptomycetaceae; genus Streptomyces. The sequence goes on from NZ_BBZJ01000014.1 coordinate 247,746, forward strand.
GGAGAACGAGCCGGTGTGCACCGTCGCCCACACCGAGCCGCTACTGGAAGTCCTCGACCGGTACCACAAGCGGGGTCTGGGGCTGTGGCTGGACGTGGCGAATCTCTACGAGGTCGGACAGGCCACGCCCGACACGGTCCGCGCGCTGGCGCCATATGTGGGCTACGTGCACGTCAAGGACTACCGGCCCACCGACGATGACAGGCGGGCGTTCTGTCCGGCCGGTGAGGGTGTAGTGCCGTACGGCGAGTTGCTGCCGGTGCTGCATGCCGCTCGTCCGGCGCTGCCGTACGCGCTGGAGACTCATGTGCGCGACACCCCCGCCGACGCGCTCACCGCCGGGGCGGCATTTCTGCGCTCGGCCGTCCCGGGCGGCGTCGCATGAGGCGGGTACTCGTGATCGGGGGCCGGTGAGGTTGGCGCCAAGCTCCTTCGGAATCCGATGGCGCGATGCAGCTCGTGCGTCAAGAACTACCGGGTGCATGAAGTGACGCTGTCCGACCGGATCATCGCTCTGTCCCCGCTGCGCTTGGACGATGCGGAGGCGCACCTTGCGGGGGGGGATGAGCCGCTGGTTCGCTGGCTCAGCGGCGGTCCCGGCACACGCGAGGGCGTCGAAGCGTACATCTGGCACTGCCGGGAACAGTGGGAGACCGTTGGGCCACTCCGCGCTTTCGGCATCCGCATAGGCGCCGACGAGGCGCTCGCGCGGACGATCGACCTGCGGTTCGCAGCAGAAGGCTTGGCTCCCGGCCAGGTGAATGTCGCCGACGGGCTCTACAGGTCCTGGAGGGGGGCGCGGCCTGGCCACCCGCGCGGTCCTCGTGGTATCCCGGTACGCGGCAAGTGAGGGCGGGAAGGATGCGGTGATCCGGGTAGAGCCGGATAACGCCGCATCTGCCGCAGTAGCCCAGCGGGCGGGGTTCACCCCCGGCAAGCGCACGCACGGCGAGGACGGGACACGTCTCGACTGGTACATCCGGGACCTGTGCAACGAGACCAGTGACGACCCCGCTGCCCCAAGCCGGCATGAGGGCGTTTGGCAACGCGTGACCCGCGATTACGGGACAACCCTTTGCCGAACCCTTAGCCGTTCTCAGAACATCCCTTCGTTTGCGGCTCGGCCGTGACAGCATGATCGGGCACTGACTCCATTCGGACGCTCCGGGAGGTTCGCACGTGCCTATATGGCGCAGTCACGGTTCCAGTCACCAATTGCGACGGCCTGCCCTCACGGACGAACAGCTTCTGGCCCTGAAAGTCCGCGAGCGGATGAGCCCGGCCCGCGGCGATAAGGCCTATGCGCTCCTCGCGGACCTCCGGGACGCCCTTGAGGATGCGCTCGACGGTGCGGTGGGTGAGTGGCTCGACTACGGTGCTGGTACTGCGCCTTACCGCAGCCTGCTCGGAGGGGCAAAGCTACGGACAGCAGATCTGGAGGAGGCTCGCGGCCGTCCGGTCGACTATGTGGTGAGTCCCGATGGACACCTTCCGCTTCCTGACAGTTCCTTCGATGGAGTTCTTTCCACTCAAGTCCTGGAGCATGTTCAGGACCCTGCTGTCTACCTCAGCGAATGCCGGCGCGTTCTCAAAGACAGTGGCACCCTCGTTCTCAGCACACATGGAACATGGGGCGATCACGGGCAGGTAGATCTGTGGCGCTGGACGGCAGCAGGGCTTACCGCCGAGGTCGAACGTGCAGGTTTTCACGTTGACCGTTGCCTGAAGCTCACTGGCGATGCCCGGGCAATGTTGACGCTACTTCGACGGCAGATGAGATTTACAGAGTGGCCAGTGTTTCACCCCGTCGGCCTGCTGCTGAAGGCTCTGAAGCTCCTCGATGCTGCCCGACCCTCACTCTTCGATGACTATTCAGATCGTTACTTCCCTCAATCGGAGCAGGGCTCCACCGATCACCGCTTGTACCTTGTGGTGTTGATCGTTGCAAGACCGGCGAGGGCCACAGGGGCGCTGTGATATCGCTCGTACTGGGAGTCAGGGGACGCGGTTGAAAATTGCTGTCATCGCTCCACCATGGTTCACGATCCCGCCTGTTGGGCAGGGAGGCGTCCAATCCATCGTTGACGTACTGGTGGAAGAGCTTGTTCGGCAAGGGGAGCGTGTCCTGCTCTACTCGGTGGGAGGTACCCGTACCAGTGCCGAGTTGCGATACCTCTTCGACCGGGAACAGAAAGACGTCCTGGCCACGAAACCTCAGTCAGCTGTAGATAGCGCCCATGTGGCATTCGCCTTGAGTGACGCCCGTGCCTCAGGGGTTGACGTCATCCACGACCACTCAGGACGCATCGGCCCGACGGTAGGCGCATTCGCCTCGGGGCTACCGATGCTGCACACGGTGCACACTTCGCTCCACGGGGCGGCAAAGCTGCTCTACGGCTCGCTGCCTCAGCGACCCGGCTTCGGGCTGAGCGCAATCAGCGAACGCCAGCGCGCTCAGGCACCGGAGGTGCCCTTCCTCGGTACCGTGCACAACGGCATCGAGGCTCACGCGTTCCCCTTCCACCGAGCAAAAGGGGACTACTTGGTGATGCTCAGCCGGATTACCCCGGACAAGGGGTGCCACATCGCCATGGACGTCGCCCGAAGGGCTGGCATCCCGTTCAAGCTCGCCGGGCGTCCTGAGCCAACCGCCCTAGGCCGGGCCTACTTTGAGAACGAGATCACGCCGCGGCTCGGTGAAGGTCTCGAGTATCTGGGGCCGCTGGGGCCGGAGGAAAAGGTCCCATTGCTGGCGCACGCCCGTGCGTTGCTGCTGCCCGCCCAGTGGGAGGAACCATTCTCTATGGTTGTCCTGGAAGCATGGGCGTGCGGCACGCCGGTGATCGTGAGCTCACGGGGCGCATTGCCCGAACTGGTCAGAGACGGTGTGGACGGCTTCGTCCGCGATGATCCAACTGGGATGCTGGATGCCATCGACCATCTGTCTGAACTGGACCCGGCACACTGTCGGGAGCGGGCCGAACGCGACTTCAGCCCGAGCAGGCTCGTCGCTGGGTATCGCAAGCTCTATGGCCAGCTACTCAGCGATGGACCATGATATTGCGGCCTTGAATGCGTTGTGAGTGCGAGCCGCGTGGCCCGCACCCACAACGCGATGACAGTTAGGTCCTTCAGTCCTGGCGACCGATGTACTCAGGTGCCCCATACGCGTGCAGAACTTCAGGGACGGTGACCGCTCCGTCTGCGTCCTGGAAGTTTTCCAGGATAGCTAGCAGGGCACGAGCGGTGGCTCCTGTCCCGTTGACGGTGTGAACGAAATCGCGCTCGTCACCGCGCTGATAGCGGATGTTCAGCCGACGCGCCTGGTAGTCCGTCGTGTTCGAGCAGGAGGTGATTTCGCGGTACTTACCCTGAGTGGGGAACCATGCTTCAATGTCGTACTTCTTGGCGGCTGGATTGCCCAGGTCACCAATTGCGATATTCAGCACGCGGTAGGGAAGGCCCAGTGCCTGCACAAATTCCTCTTCGTAGGAGAGGAGGCGCTCATGAATTTCTTCGGACTGCTCTGGCAAGCAGAACGCAAACATTTCGACCTTGTCGAACTGATGCTGGCGCAGCATGCCCCTGGTGTCGCGGCCTGCCGCACCAGCTTCGCGCCGGAAGTTCGTGGAGAACGCCGTGTAGAAGGCCGGAAGCTCCGCCTCGTCCAGACGTTCATCAGCGTGAATGCCCGCGAGAGTTACCTCGGATGTACCGGAGAGGTACAGGTTGTCCCGCTCCAGCTTGTAGAGGTTGCTCTCCTCAGTGGGCAGATATCCCGTCCCGAACAGTGCGTTCTCATTGACGAGCACCGGCGGCAGTACCGGCATGAACCCACGCCGGACAACCTGGTCCATGACGTAGCGGTACAGCGCCATCTCGGTCAGTGCGATATCGCCGAACCGGTAGGCGAAGCGAGAGCCAGCAACGCGCGCACCTCGGCGGGTGTCGATCCACCCGCGAGGCGAGCGGATCTCCATGTGATCACGCGGAGTGAAGTCAAACTCCGGGATTGTCCCCCACTCGCGGAGGACGACTGAGTCTTCTTCGCCACCGTCTGGCGCCGACGCAGCGGGAAGGTTGGGCAGACTGATCAGTAGCCTGTCGCGCTCCTGCTCGGCCTGGCCGAGGGACGTCTCCGCGCTCTGCAGCTCGGCCTTGATCCGCTGCAGTTCAGCGACGTCCTCGGGTGACGGGCGCCCCTTGGACCGCTTCTTCTGCTCCGCGCGCAGCTGCTGCACGACCTCGGTGAGCTTCCGCCACTGGACGTCGGCTTCGAGGAGTGCATCGAAATCTTGCGCGGCCCCCCGGCGGTCGAGGGCGGCCCGGAAAAGCTCTGGCTCGGCACGAGCTGCCTTGATATTGATCACTCTCGGGATTCTACCCTTCCCTCACACCGCTTCTTCTGGCGGAGGGCACTCGGTCAACTCTGGCCGAGGCCCGCCAATGATCAAGTACGCGGGCATTGCCCACGCAATCGTCGCCCCGCATGCCGAGAGCTCCGGGTTTCCTTCCTCTCACTGCGGCCGTGAACTCGTGGATCTCGTGCTCCCGAGCTGTGGCCGTGCCGGCGACCGGTACTCGTTCAGTCGTTCCTTCCCGGTGGCGGGTGACGATCAGCGTGTTCGTGCCTTCCGGCCGCCAGGGGTCTGGCACTGTTATGGATCCCTCGCTCCCGTAGAGGCGCAGGCGGCCCGGCTGTCGCATGCTGATGCTGACGGAAGCTGTCGCTAGGAGGCCTCCCGGGAACCTGAAGGTGCCTACTGCCGACTCGTCCACACCTGTGCGGCCGATCCGTGCAGCCCCTGCGACCGTGTCGGGTTCGATCACCCCGACTCCCTGTGCCGCCCCTGCCAGCATCCTGATCATGGAGGTGGCATAGCAGCCGATGTCGAGGATTGCGCCCCCACCCAGCGACGGGGAGAAGTGTCGGCCATGCGGTTCACCGGAGGCTTCGTAGCCCAGCGTCGCTTCGATCTGGAGTAGCGTGCCGATGCGTCTCTCCTGGACCATTGCGGCAAGCTGGCGGGTCTGAGGATGGCTGCGATATGTCATTGCTTCCATGAGGATCACGCCTGCCGCCTCGGCAGCATCTACCATCCGTCGAGCCTGGGCTGCGTCGACCCCCAAGGGTTTCTCGCACAGGATGTGCTTCCCCGCCTCAGCGGCCCGCACAACCCAGTCGGCGTGAGCTGTGTTCACCAAGCCGACGTAGATCGCGTTGATGCGACTGTCGACCAGGACGTCGGCCAAACCGGACCAATCCACGTGGCGCCCTTGGCTGGCAGCTAATGACTTCGCCGAGGATGGGGTACGGCTGCCTACTGTTCGTAGGGTGCCGGTTTCGGAGCGTGCGAGCGCGTGAGCGAACGACGATGCCGCTCCGCCGCTGCCCAAGATTCCCCATTCCATGATCGGCCCTGTGGCCTGTTCGCCTGTCTCGTTAACCGTGGAAGACACTGCCATCCCCCCCGGTGGTGGCGACGCCGTCCGGGATGTCGATCCATGCCTGTGAGGACCATCCCTGAGTGAGCTCGGCCCAGCCCGGGATGCGGGCTGACTGGTGCGGCTGGCAGACCCATTGCGGGACGGGAGTGTGCGAGCTCTGCCATCGGAAGTCAGCTGACAGTCGGATCCGGTCACCTGATTGGTTGGGCTGTCCCGCGTGAACGGTGAGGCAATGGAAGACGATGACATCTCCCACGCGATAATTTGCTGAAACCCAATTTCCATTATTGACGCTCAGCTCGCTCACCTGATCTTCTTCAGGAATATCTCGGTGCGAGCCTCGGAGTATCTTGAGGCCTCCCAGGTCCTGCGGGCAGTCGACTAGTGGTAGCCACGCCGTCAGCATTCCGGGAATTCTGAAGGCCGCGTAATCGCGATGTATGATCTTCTTGAGCTGCGCCGTGTAGGGCCTGACCATGCGCAGCACCTTCAGTGGCAGCGTGAACGACTCGGGCCCTAGCACGGCCTCACGCACGGCCGCGAGTTCAGCACTGTGACCGAGGCGGTGAAACTCCTCAAGGCTCTGAACCGCGGCATAGGTCTGCCAGTAGTCCTCGTCTTCCACATGCCGGTCTGGGGGCGGAGCCGCCCACGCGGTACGAGGTGCCTGACCGACACCTGTCAGCCAGCCCCGCTCACCCAATTCGGCCAGCACCGAATCTGCTACACCATTCACCTGTGTTTCCGGAAGGAGATCTCGGAAGAATAGATACCCGTCTACCTCGAGCCGGGCTGAGAGACGTTCAGGATACGCGAGGAGTTCTGAGGAGTCTGTGGCTACGAGCAAGACAGAGAGTCCTTCCACGACCTGCGAGGCCAACTGTTCAAGGACCAGTTATGTTCAGTGGTTAGCAAGTGCTCTCGGATCTACGACCCTGAAGGGCGTGGATCGCTGCTTCGAGCATCTGGGCATGTGGCGGTGTCTCGCACCCTGTCTGCAGCTCGACCTGGCGTGCAGCCTGGTGTACGAGCATTGGCAACCCTCCGATCACAACCACTCGAGCCCCATGAAGGGCGGAGCCCAGGACGGTCGGCCAGGGCCGGTAGACAACGTCCATAAGAGTGCCGCAGCGGCCGCCGGCCGCCGCAGTGACCAGTGTGTCAGCAGCGTACGGCGGCAAGGCCGACACGACGAGCTTCCGTTGAAAGGCCTCGACAGCCCTGTCCCAGCCGACGACTTGCAGGCCCATCCCCAGACGCTCCGCCGCTGCGCGGAGTTCTCGGATCCTCGAAGGTGCCCGCGCCACGACAAGTGCGGACTGGAGGCCAAAGTTGGAGAGGACAGCGAGAGCAGAGGCGGCTGTCGCTCCGGCGCCCAGAACCGCTGCGTCCTCGGGTGCTTCCACGCCTGCCTCTCGCAGGGCGCGTTCCATGCCGGCGACATCGGTGTTGTCGCCGACTAGACGTCCTTCGCGGACGACAACAGTGTTGGCCGTGCCTGTGACCGTGACGGTGTGGGATACGTCGTCGAGCAGGGGCACTGCGGCTCGCTTCAGGGGCATCGTCAACGACAGGCCAGCCCACTGGCCGTTGGTCGCGAACTTTGCGAAATGGGAAGGTAGTTGGTCTGGTGAGCATTCAATCGCTTCGTATCTCCAGTCCAGCCCAAGTGCTGTGTAGGCCGCGCGGTGGAGGACTGGGGAGAGCGCACCACTGATGGGTGAGCCCAATATGGCGAGTCGCTTCATGGCGCTGTCCTTGTTCCACATCGAATCTCAGGCGAAGAGATTCTCGTACTTCCAGTACTGGATGTCCCACTGCGTGGCGAGCGGATCATCGACAGCGGTATGAGGGACCAGGCCTCGAGTCACGAGCTGCCTTTGAATTCCTGCGAACTCATGCCAAGCCCAAGTCAGGAATGCTTCCGTATCGCGAAGCGCCCCGGCGGCCTGCGGCGTGGTGAGCATGTCGATCTGCCGCTGTTCCAGGAATGACAAGGTTCTGGCATCCCAGTTGCCCACTGGGGGTGAATAGGTTCCATGGAGCCGAGCCCATGCTTCCACCAGATGCTCGACGGCCTGGAGTTGGTACCAGAGGCGGGTGAGTGGCTGGCCGCGTTTCTGAGCCTTCGGAATGACCCGCAACTTTCGCCAGATGACGAAGTTCAGGTAGAGCCAGCGCCTGCGTTGAATGACACTGTCCTGCCTGGTCAGGGCCTGGCCGGCGAGCCACCGAAGTCCGTCTGAGACTCGCAGGTTTCTGTCGTAACTGCGTTCACCAGATCGGAGGTGGTCGGCTCCCATCTCCTCGGCGAGATAGACGTGCGCGCCTTCTCCCGCCGCGGTTCTCGCGGCAGCGTGAAACGCCTGGCTGGGTGCTCGCTCTCGCGCGACCCATACCCGCGTGGGGCCGTCGGTGAATGCGTCGGCGTGTTGAGCCAAGCATCCATCCCAGTCGATTGCTGGCTCGTGGGGGTTCGGGGCCTGGGTGGCTCTGTGGCCAGCAAGAGTCTCAGCGAGGGAGGCAGGCTCGTCTTGGGGGCTAGCCAGTGCTGTTGCGAGGTGATCAACAGCTGCCAACGCGGCCTCTGCCGCATGGTGTCCGGTGAGCAAGCCGGCTGCTTGAGTGTGCCGCCACTTGGGGTGAGGGGCGTACTGGTCCGCAGCCAGGTAGGCGATGTCAAGGCCGGCGGTGGCGGCGTGGCAGGATGCCCGGAGGGCTGGGAATGTGACGCCATTCTCGTCGAGTGCGAGGAGAGCACGGCTTGTCCACGTCACCACCCGGGTCTGCGCGGCAAGCTGTCGTTCTTGGCGTATGGCGGCGGGCCACTGGCCAGCGACCCGGCTGAGCCGTTCGTGAACACCGGCTGGGTCATGGATAGGTACGGAGTCGATGAACCACCGCAGTAGCCACTCGGTCTGCTGGCGCCACTGCGCAGCCCGCTTGGGATGATGGTAGAGCTGGCTGAGGTCAGAGCGAGGCAGGCTCTCCAACTCGAAGCGCACACCCTTGTCGCATACGTTTCCGTAGACGTCGTCGAGGCGCAGTCCGTCGATCAACTTCGCGAGTGCGTCCGCGTATAGGCGGTAGTCCCGTTCGGTTCGAAACACGATGAACACGTCGAGGTCCGAGTGGCTGTCTGCCGTCCCGTACGCGACGGAGGAAGTGATGAGGACGGTGATCAGGGTCTCCACCTGGGGAAGTTCGCTGCGAATCGCGGGCAGCGCGTAGTCGTGGAACGCTGCGGTGGCGATGTCACGCAGTCGTAGCGAGTCTGCCGATGCCGATGTCACGGGGCTCCTGTCAGTCGAGTGTCTGGTGGCCTATGGAGTACGACAAGGTCCGAGGCCGCGCAGACACTGCGCCGAGGAGGCGTCCCCGTTCCTCCTTGCTGGGCACGTGCCACCACTGCGGATCGATATTTCCGTTAGGGCGTACCTGCTCGAAGAGGTCTTCAATGAAGAGCTGATTGAATCGCTGCGTGTACTGGCAGCTGCGGGTGTCGATCGCCATTTCGTCACCACTGTGGATCATGGCGTCATAGGCACAGCCGTTGCCGCACATGCCTCGTGCCGAGCAGCCATCGCAGTGCGTGTAGTAGATCGGCGATCTTTTCCGCCACTCGCTGACCACCGCTGTCTGGTATTCCTCGATGTCGAGGTTGCGCATCGCAAGTCGATCCATGACCAGGAAGCTCTTGCAGGGGCCTACGTTGCCCTTCGCGTCGACGTTCAGGTTGGTGCCGCCCGCCGCGCCGCAGTCGTGGAAGCGGTATCGCTGCTCCACGAACGGCTGGAGCTTGCGGTAGACGAGTTCGAGGAAGAGGCCTCGGTCCCGGAAGGTCTTGTGGATTGCGTACATGCGGTCGGCGTAGCCATCCGGGTCGATGAGCTGATCGTAGTCCTTCTGATCGGGGGTCGGTGGTTTCATGAAGTTCACGCCCAGCCCAGTAGGTTGGTACTGGTCCATGAACCATTCGATGATGCTGTCGGCCCGTTCGAGGTTGTGCTGGCCGAGCACCATGGACAGGGAGACTTCAGCACCAGCGGCCTTGAGCCTGCGAATCCCTGCGTCGACCATGCGCCAGGAGCCGCGGCCTCCGTGGTTCTTACGCAACTCGTCGTGGATCTCCTCGGGACCGTCCATCGACACGATGCATTTGACGTCGTGCTCGGCGAGGAAAGCGGCGTGGGGGTCGCGGATCAGTGTGGCGTTCGTTCCGATGACGAACCAGAAGTTCTCACCTGGCCGAGCAGCTCGCTCGGCGGTAGCGACGATGTGTTGGATCTGGTGGAAGAAGAGGGTTGGTTCACCGCCAGTGATGTGAATTATCTTCGGGCGGTCGACCTGGGAGTGTGCGAAGAAGAAGTCGATGACTTCGGCCAATCGGTCGCTCGCGGTTGGCTCGGCCTGTGGCGCGAGGACGTTCGGGATCACTTTGCAGTAGTCGCACGAGAGGTTGCACACGTCGGTGAGCAGGATTCGTAGAAGTGTGAACGAGGGGGTGACGTCCCGTTTGGCGTCCTCGGTGAGCATGAGCTGCCGGTGAAACGCCTCTGGCGCTTGGCCCGGAGCGACGGCGAAGCCTTTTTCTATCAGAGTGCGCGTGATCGATTCGTCAACGGGATTCCGCCCGCTCCTCAATGCCTCATAGGCATCCTTGAGCACCGCGCCGCCGTAGATCTGTTCTTGCCGTAGAGAGTGGTTCAGGCACCATCCGCCATCGCCCAACTCAAGTAGCTGGGTGTTGGTTTCCAGCGTGGGCATGTCGTCAGTGGTCGCGGTACGGGGAAGGGCTTCGGCACTGCCATAGACGCGGGTGGCAACGTGCGTTCCGCCGCCGCCAGTGGGGAGTCCATCTCGCCCGTAGCCGAGTTCGCCCTCCATGCCTGCTGAACGAATGCGGGGTAGGGGAAGCATCACCTGCGTCGTGCTTGTCGTTCCTTGCGTCGGCCCGCACGATCCGCAGCCGCTGGCGCCGTTATCGATGTGCTGAGTCATTGGGCGTGCTCCTCATTGGGGTCTTGGGCGATCAGACACGGACAGGTATGCCGTCTCCTTCCGCAGATTGGGCGCATGCCGCCAGTACGGCGGTTACGGCGAGGAGATGCTCAGGGCCAGTGACCGTGGGTCTCATCTCACGGCAAGCCTTGGCGAACTCTTCGAGTTCCACCCGCAACGGCTCGGGGTAGCCGATGGCAGCTTCCCCCCGCACGTCGCGACCGCAGCCGTGGAAGAGAACGTCCCGGTCGAGCGGTCGGCCGTCGTTTCGTGTGGCGTTCAGATAGTCGCTGCCTCTGCCGTGCCGGTAGGTGAGAGTCCAGTCTTCGGCCAGCACCCGAAGGGATCGCTTCGCGCCAGGGTGCCTCCATGCCACGTAGATCTCGCCGCGGGCCCCGGAGGCGAAGGACAGGTCTATCGTTGCCGTGTCCCAGCGTTTCCCTCCCGGAAAGACGTGTGCTCGCGTAGAGACCTCAATGATTGGCTCGTCCATGAGGTAGAGCAGGAGGGAGATGTCGTGGGGTGCTAGGTTCCACAGCACATCGCAGTCAGCCCGCCGGCGCCCGCCCAGGCGTTCGCTACGCAGCACCCATGGACGGCTTGGAGCACACTCGCGGATCCAGGCTGCCACGTTGCGGACCGGCTGCGCGTAGAGAAAGGTATGCCCGGCTGAGAGTTGCAGGCCACTGGCTTCCGCTAGATCGACAAGCCGCTGAGCCTCCGTTCGGGCGGTCGCAGCAGGCTTTTCGACAAGGACGTGTCGCCCGCTCAGCAGGGCCTGCTGGGCTACTTCGGTGTGGGTAGAAGCGGGCGTCGCGACGACTACTGCTTCGACGTCGGGATGGTCAAATGCTTCGCTGATGTTAGTCCAGCACGGAATGTCGTACGTCGCCGAGGCGAAACTCCTACGGCCCTCCTCTGGCTCGACAACACCGACGAGCCTGACTCCGTCTGCCTCGCCTGCGGCGCGGGCGTGGTTGGCTCCCCATCTGCCAAATCCGACAAGGGCGATGCCGACCGACGACGTAATGGTCGAGGCGTCAGTCAGCGGCAGCACTGGCGCCTTCATGCGACACCCCACCCCCGTAGGGCTCGAATCGAGGCAGCGATTCCAGCGCGGTCACCACGGAGGTGCGACTCCAGAGTGACAGGCCCTGCATACTCCTCGCCCGCGAGCCGTTCAATGATCGCGGGCCAGGCCAGGGTGCCAGAGCCAACCGGAACGTATGCACCGTTGAACCGATCCTTGACGTGGACATCGACGGCTCGCGCGATCAGCCTGTCAGTGAGACCCGACAGCCCGTCTCCGCCCTTGGCGACGTGCTCGTTACATGGATCGACAACCGCGGCCAGTTCACTGGACTCGCAGAATTCCTGCAATTCACTAAGAGTCCGCACATAGCAAACGAACTCGTTTTCAACGCCGACGTTGACACCGCGCCATGAACCGACCGTGTCGACGATCACTGTCCTGCAGTGAGGAGGCTGCGGGCCCACGATGCCGGCATACGTGAAGGTGAAGATTCGAACGGTCGGAGCGCCAAGTTGTTCAGCGATGACGGGCAACCGTTTCGCCTCGGCGAGGTGCCTCTCATACGAAGGTGGGAAGCCCACGAAGTGAGGATCCTTGAGGTCCTCCTGGTCCCTAGCCTCTGGCGGACACTTGAAGAGCGGCGAGAGGATAGAGGACACAGTGAGCTCGTAGCGGCCTAGCACCGATGCGAGCCTCTCAAGATCGCGATCGGTGCACTGCATAATATTGCGGCCCCACATGGAGCGAATGGCCACCTGGTGTACGCCGTGGTCCACGGCGAACTCGGCTGCCTCTTGGGGGTTTTGACTCACTTCGTCTGTTATGAGCGACAGGCGCATTGAGCCCCTTGGGCTATTCGTTTTCAGGGTCGGAACACGAACTCGAACCATCCGTCACGGTTACTCACACACCGGGCGAATCGGGCACCGCGACTATCACGGCTGTCGAGTTCGGAGGTCGCGGGCTCGGTATCCCATGGGCTCCGCGAGCGGCTGCGCCGCTGGCAGCTCGTTGTAAACCGGCTTCATCGCCCACCTTCGCCCTTCCATGACTGATCGATTACAGCTCAGTACTGACCGTATGATGATCCGGAGCCGGATGATCGGCAGTTGAGAGAATCCGTACTGCCACCGCCCAGGCCAAGTCGCATATGTCGCCTGATGGCAGGTCGCGAGGCCCCCGCGCCCGCCGCCGGCAGCAAGCCAGCCACCTTGATCCGATGCTCACCCAAGCCCAACCAGTTCGCCCTATCACCGATCTCGCCGCCCCGCAGTGCTGCCGGTTCAGCCGACTGTTGCAACTCTGCTTGAACCAACGAGAGTTGACACATCACTGCTAGTGACATCACGCAGGTGATGCGACGCTCCGTGAGGACGGAGGCCTGCGGTTGCGTCCTGAGAAGTGGTGTACCGGTTCCCACCTGATCCGGGCGTTTGCCCCGGCGTCGGAGTGAGTGTCCGGATACAAGAACGGCCACCGGCTGATCTTCGAGTTGTCGAAGGCTCGAAGGAGATCAGCACGATGACCGCTCCAGATAGTGTGCCCTTGCACGCCCTGGCGGAAGACAACCTCGCCGCGGCGAGTCCCGATCTGCTGCGCGCGATGGTCAAAACGTTCGCCGACGCCCTCATGTCCGCGGAGGCTGACGCCCTCTGCAACGCCGAGTACGGGCAGGTCAGCGACGAACGCGTCCACCACCGCAACGGTCCAGGCGGTCGGAGAAGAGGTGCCCGTACGTGTCCAGGGTCAGCGTCGCGAACGTGTGGCCCAGCATCGTCTGTACGACATTGACGTCCGCGCCACTGGCGATGGCGAGCGAGGCCGCCGTATGCCGCAGCTTGTGCGGGGTGACCTTGAGGTGCCCCAGCCCGGCCTTCACGACCGCCGGCGCGAAGAACCGCTGCCGGAAGTTCCGGGCCCGCAGCGGTCCTCCCTGCGGGGCCGTGAAGAGCAACTCCTCATCTCCCCGGCCCTGGACATGGGGCTTCAACTCCTCGGTGGGTGTGTCGAGGTAGAGCTTGCGGGTGTCCTCGGCGTACGCCTCGACGATGTGTGCCCGGCAGGCATCCAGGTCCACGCGGCCCACCTTCAGCGTGACGCCCCGCCCCAGCGCAGGCCGGTGTAGGCGGGCAGCAGGGATGAACACCGGTAGACGCCCGACGTCGCATCAATACGGCGGCGCTTGCGGTGGATGCCCACCACTTGGTGGGCGAGCGTGGGCTTGATCCGCTTTGACAGACATCCGAGATCAGGGGTTCTGCCCCGGAAGGATGTCCATCATGGAGAGCATGGGGAAGAAGAAGCCTCGGCCTCGCCGTTCGTTCACGCCGGAGTTCAAGGCCGAGATCGTCGAGCTGTGCCGGCGTGGTGACCGCTCGGTGGGCCAGGTCGCCAAGGACTTCGACCTGACTGAGACCGCGGTGCGGCTGTGGGTCAGCCAGGCCGGGGTCGATGCGGGTGAGCGTGACGGGCTGACCAGCAACGAACGTGAGGAGCTGGCCGCGCTGCGGCGGGAGAACCGCCGCCTGCGGGAGGACGTGGAGGTCCTCAAGCGGGCCACGGCTTTCTTCGCGAAGGAGACCCGGTGACGGTGCACCCGTTCATCGAGGCGGAGAAGCGAGACGGTCACAACGTCAAGCGCGCGTGTGAACTGCTGCAGGTCTCCCGAGCCGCCTTCTACGCCCGCCGCGCCGACAGGCCCGGTCCGCGGGCGGTCCGTGATGCCGAGCTGACCGAGAAGATCACCGAGGTTCATGAACACTCCCGCGGGACCTACGGCGCCCCGCGCATCCATGCTGTCCTGCAACGACAGGGCGAGGAGTGCGGGCGCCGCCGCGTCGCCCGGCTAATGCGAGGTGCCGGGCTGCAGGGCCGGCACCGCAGACGACGGCAGTTGACCACGATTCCCGACCCGCGGGCCGCGTCCCGGCCCGACCTCGTCGCCCGCGACTTCGCTCCCGCCCCGGACAAGCTGAACACCCGCTGGTGCGGCGACATCACCTACATTCCGACCGAGGAGGGCTGGCTCTATCTGGCGACCGTCATCGACATTGCCTCCCGCCGCGTGGTCGGCTGGGCTACCGCCGACCACCCGCGGACCGAACTGGTCGCGGGCGCCCTCCAGTCCGCCTGCCGCAGACGTCGTCCCGCCCGGCCGGTGATCTTTCACTCGGATCGCGGCTGTCAGTACACCAGCCAGCAATTCGCCTCTCTGGCAGCAGAGTTCGGCGTTCGCCTGTCGGTCGGCCGCTCCGGCCAGTGCTGGGACAACGCGCTCGCCGAGTCGTTCTTCGCCACCATCAAAAGGGAGTTGCTCGACACGAGAACCTGGCTCAGCCGGGCCGCCGCCCGCACCGCGATCTTCGACTTCATCGAGGGCTGGTACAACTTGCACCGACTGCACAGCAGCCTCGGCTACCGCAGTCCCGCCGAATACGAGACCGCACTCGCAGCCTGACCACCACACCGACGGTGTCCGTCAAAGCGGAACAAACTCAAGCGGGAACAGCAGCCCGTTGACGGTGACGCCCTTCACCTCTCGGATCTCCTCGCGACCGTGCCCGCGGTCGCGGGAGCGGTGCACGACGGGCACGTCCTTCCAGGGCAGGATCCCCAACTGCTTGGTCAGGATGGCTGGTTGCTTTGTGCGGAGAGCAAGTAGCGGGCTCGCGGGGTCTTCGACGAGGTAGCGGGCGTGGTCTGTCTGGGCGTGCGGCGCGTCGACCGTGATGGCGGCGTCGGAGAGTTGGGCCTCATCGACGGTGTCCGGCAGGGGACGGAACTCGGGGATTTCGTTGGTCTTGGCGCCGATTTCTCGCAGCGCGGCGGTGAGCGTGTCGTCATGGCGAACGGCAGTCATGACGAACACGCGGCTGCCGTCGGCGCGGACCGCTCCTGCGCAGGTCCGTACCGTCGACGGCGCAGGCCCGTACCGTCAACGGCGCAGGCCCAGCGTCGCGGCGTCGCT
This sequence comes from Streptomyces sp. TP-A0356, assembly GCF_001417775.1. GTDB lineage: Bacteria > Actinomycetota > Actinomycetes > Streptomycetales > Streptomycetaceae > Streptomyces. The sequence continues at coordinate 263,195 of NZ_BBZJ01000014.1, forward strand.
TCCTCGTCCTTGCGGCGGTCGGCTGCCCGGTGCGCCCGGGGCGCTGTTTGCCTCCGGCAATCCAGGCGGACTTCGACACGTGTCGGGGGAGACCCCGTGCCGCCAACGGTGCACAAATGCTCCATGAATGTCGCGCCAACGCTGCCCCCGAGACCTTTTCGACGCGCATAGACACGGCGACCATCGTCATGTCATGTACCGGCCCATCGAGCCGAAGGGCGCGCCGGTGTCGAAAGGTGGAGCACCACCAAATTCGGGGGGGCGCGCCGCGATGGCGCTGGTGCCCCCCGGGCCGAAGGCAGGCACGATCGACCGTCGACATCAGGGGTGGTGGCCCCTCCCAGGCGAAGCTCTGGGGGAGTCCGGGGGCGAGAGGGACACGTTCTGTGTTGGAGGCGGTTCTTCGTGATCAGATGGAAGTGGAGAGGCGCGGGCGCCTTGGCCGCCGCTCTCTCCGTCAGTTTGCTCGCAGGCCCCGCGGGCCTCTCGACGACCAAGGCCGAAGCCAGCGCCCATCCGGCGGCAGGCGTTGGCTCGTGCACCATCAAGAACTGGAAACCCAGTGCCGACCCCGACGACGCCCCCAGACTCCCCGAGGGCAAGCGTCCCCAGTCGTACAAGCCTGACGACTTCGACTGCGTCGGTGCCACCTTCGCGAAGAAGGGCGTGGAGTTCGCGAAGTTCCCGCAGCCGCACAACTTCCACATCACCAACAGGAAGACGGTCCGGTCGGTCTCGCAGTGCCGGACGGGGGTCTGCCCGGCCACGACCAGCGTGATGCAGCCGACCGCGGCGGCCAACCCGCTGGCCCCCTACTTCCCGCCGTTCAAGCACGTCGTGGTCGTCCTACGGGAGAACCACACCTTCGACGACTACCTGGGTGACTGCGCCACCGCGATCGCGGCGGGCTGCAACGGCGTCATGCAGAGCACCAACCACGTCAGTTCCGTGCCCAACCTCCACACGCTCGCCAAGACCTACGGGCTGTCGGACGCCTACAGCACGGGCACACAGCCCCCCAGCGGCCCCAACCACTGGTGGCTGTTCTCCGGGCAGTCGGCGTCCAGCTCGCAGCAGCAGTCGTACCCCACCGCCACCGGCACCCAGTTCGACCGGTTCCTCAACGGCACCGGCGGCAAGACCTTCCCGTTCGTCACCAACGGTGACATCTACTGGATGGTCAACAGCGGCAGCGGGTACTGGCGCAACCCGTCCACCGGCAACGTCGAGTGGCTGCCCGTCAACCGCCCCGGCACCACCGTCCCCGAGGAACTGCACTACAACGAGTACACCACCAAGGGACAGAACGTCTCCGACCAGACCATCGCGAACGACTACCTGAGCTACGTCAGCGCCAACGGCCTGCCGGCCTATTCCTACGTCGAGTTGTTCAACGACCATCCGGGCACGTACCAGGACATCCCGACGAACGACGCCACCACCAAGCAGGTCGTCGACTCGATCATGGGCAACGCGGCCTACAAGGACAACACGCTCATCGTTGTCACGGAGGACGACACCCAGAACGGCAGCAACGGCCCCGACCACGTCAGCAACACCTACCGCGTGCCGCTGGTCGTCATCGGGTCACCGACCTACGTGAAGCAGCACCACCTCTCGCACGTCGCGTACAGCACGGACAACGTGCTGGCCGCGATGGAACGCGTGATGGAGAACAACAACCCGGGCATCATCGACCCCAACAACAACATCGGCCTGTCGTCCTTCCCCATGACGACGGCCGACCAGGCGGCCCTCGGCGATCCCCTCGAGGACTTCTGGGTCCAGGGCTCCACCCCGCTCACGGCCACGGCCTCCGCGTCGCCGACGTCGGGCAACGCGCCGCTGAGCGTGAACTTCAGTGGCTCGGCCACGGGCGGCACGTCCCCCTACTCCTACAACTGGAACTTCGGCGACGGGTCGGCGGCGAGCACGGCCCAGAACCCCGGCCACACCTACAACTCGGCCGGCACCTACACCGCGACCCTCACCGTCACCGACAGCTCCTCACCGGCGAAGACGGCCCAGTCGACGGTCACCGTGACGGTCAGCGCCGTCGGCAGCGCGCTCACGGCCTCCGCATCCGCCACGCCGACCTCCGGACAGGTCCCGTTGAACGTCTCCTTCAGCGGCACGGGCACCGGCGGAACCCCGCCGTACTCCTACAGTTGGAACTTCGGCGACGGCTCGGCGGCGAGCACGGCCCAGAACCCCAGCCACACCTACAACTCGGCCGGCACCTACACCGCGACCCTCACCGTCACCGACAGCTCCTCACCGGCGAAGACAGCCTCGTCGAACGTCTCGATCACGGCCTCGCCGGTCGCCGGGACCGTTCCTGACGCGCCCACCGGCCTGACCGCGACCGGCGGCAACGGCCAGGCGTCACTGTCGTGGACGGCTCCCGCCAGGGACGGGGGTGTCTCCATCACGAACTACCGGGTCTACCGCGGCACGTCCTCCGGCACGGAGACGCTCCTGACGTCGGGCGGCTGCAGCGGCCTCGGCGCCGTGCTCTCGTGCACGGACACCGGCCTCACCAACGGCCAGAAGTACTACTACAAGGTCAGCGCGGTGAACGCCATCGGCGAGGGCGCGCAGAGCAACGAGGCAACCGTCACCCCGGGCAGCAGTTGCGTGGCGAAGCAGTTGCTGGGCAACCCCGGATTCGAGACGGGTACCGCGTCGCCGTGGTCGGCGACCAGCGGCGTGGTCAGCAACAAGACGGCACAGCCGCCGCACTCCGGGTCGTGGGACGCCTGGATGGACGGCTACGGCAGCACCCACACCGACACGCTGTCGCAGTCGGTCACCCTGCCGACCGTGTGCACCACCTACAACGCCAGCTTCTGGCTGCACATCGACACGGCCGAAACGAGCACGACAACCAAGTACGACACCCTGAAGGTGCAGGTGCTCGACAGCTCCGGAACGGTGCTGTCCACGCTGGCCACCTACTCCAACCTCGACCACAACACCGGATACGTCCAGCGCAGCTTCAACCTGGCGCAGTACGCCGGGCAGAACATCACCCTGAAGTTCACCGGCGCCGAGGACTACACGTACCAGACGTCGTTCGTGGTCGATGACACGGCGCTGAACGTGAGCTGAACGCAGGACTGGAGTACAAGCCGTACCCGAGCTGAGTCCCAAATGCGAGTCGAACGGAATTGGCGGGCCGACCGGCAACTGGTGCCGGCCGGCCCGTCGCCGTTCGTCGGTCGGCAAGGCTCGCGCGTCCGCTCGGAGCCAGTCGCTCGATGTTCGACATCACGACCATTTCTGCATCCGTCTTCAGTACGCTGACCTCACCGGTCGGGGTTTCGATGCCGGCGTGCACTCGGGCAGAGCATCGTTGAACGGGTACGCGTGGAACTCCTGGAGCACCGCGACCGGACGCGGCACTCGTGTGGGTGAGCGAGCCGGCCCTGCGTCGAGCGTCCACTTCCCACCCCCGAGGTGCTGTGCCCCGCACAGCTGATCGCAAGCACTGCCCTGTCGGCGAGGCAGGTGACACCTCTGCTGACGCCAGCTGTGCCAGCGACAGCCCGGCAGCCGAGCCGACTCGTCGCTCGCACTGTGTGGTGGTCGTCAGCCAGCCGCCTTGGCGATGATGCTCTCCATCTCCTCTCGGTCGAAGGCCCGCAGAGTCGTGGAACGGACGTTGCCCGCCCCACCGAGCTGCAGGAGTGCTGCTGTGGCCGTTTCGTCGTCGGGCGCCTCGACGATGGCCACGAGGTCGTATGGACCGACGGTCCAGTAGATACTCAGGAGCTTCGCCCCGAGCTTCTGTACCGCTGAGCCGAAGGTCTCGGCGCGCTTCGCGGTGTCCTTGTAGTTTCGGACTCCTTGATCAGTCCAGCTCAGCAAAGCGACGTACGTCGGCATGTTCTTCCACCTTCTCGAGAAGACACATCACGAGGTCAAGCCTGGGCATCTAGTCCAGAACCCGCACGAGATACGCGCCCGAACGAGCATATGAGCGACCACAGGCATCGAGGGGCGGGCTGACATCCACGCCTGACATCGACGAAAGCGGACACCACCGGATCGCCGCGGTTCTCGGCAAAGTAGGTGCAGCCATGCAGCCACAGCGATCCAGAGCCGCAGTTATCGCGGATCGAACTCCTAAGACGTCGTCTCATTTGGTGAGTCTGCGGTAGCAGATGAGGCTGCAGGCGATGGCGGTGAAGGCGAGGAAGTGTTCGGCCTTGCGTTCGTAGCGGCAGTGCAGGCGGCGGCAGCCGCCCAGCCAGGACATGGTTCGCTCGATCGTCCAGCGTGCCGGCCCAGTCGGGTGGAGGACTCGATGCCCTTGCGGGCGATGCGGTGCCGGATGCCTCGCTTGCGGAGCCATCGGCGCAGGTGGTCGTAGCCGTAGCCCTTGTCCGCGTGGAGCTTGGCGGGCCGCCGTCTGCGCGGGCCGCGGCGGGAACGGATCGGCGGGATGCCCCGGACGAGCGGCTCGAGCGCCTGGCTGTCGTGGAGGTTCGCTCCGGAGATGCCGATGGAGAGGGGTAAACCGGTCCGCTCGGTGATCAATCAGCACCAGCCCAGACTACCGATCACGCCAAATGAGACGACGTCTGAATGCGGATGTCACTTCCCCACCCGGCCCGGCTCGAACGGGCTGGTCCCCTCTCGACGACGGCCGAACCCTGACCCTCCACAACGGGCCGACATTGAAGGAAGCAGCCGCCGACCGACGCAGGCCACGTCAATCGCACGGGTGCGTGACCGGCAAGGGCCACCAACGGGGTAGCTGGTAGCTCATCAAGGGCGAGGCACGGCGCTTGGTCATCGCGGACCGGTTCCTGTCACCGTGCGGCGATGAGCAGGGCAGGCCGGACGACTGTGATACAGGGCGCGGTCAACGTGCACGCTTGTCGATGAGTGCGGCCAAGCCGTCCAGGATGCGTTGCAGGCCGAACTCCCAGGCCTGATCCTGCCCGTCGGACTGGGCTGCTGACGCGAGGGCCCCAGTGAGCGCGGGAAATCGCTCGCCGTGTGCCTGCATCAGATCGCCGAGGAAGGCGCCCAGCTGGGCCTCGGGGTCGCCTGCGGGGCCTGCTGCACGGGCCTGCTGGGTGATAGCACGTACGTGACCCACCAACAGGACAGCCGCGTCGATCCGTTCGGCACCGCTCAGCCCCGTACCATCCAGGGCCGCGACGGCGTGCTCCAGCCAGGACAGCTCTCCAGGCCCCGGGATCCGCGGCCCGACGGTGGCGTCCAGCGCCCAGGAGTGCCGGCCAAAGACGGTGATCAGCTGCCGGGCCCATTCCTCCAGCTGCTCTCGCCAGCCACCGCGCCGTGCCCTCGCCGCCGGGTAAGGGCCGATCGCAGCGTCCACCATCAGAGCGACCAACTCCGCCTTGCCCGGCACGTAGCGGTACAGCGCCATCTTGGTCACGCCCAGTTGCGCGGCGACCCGCTGCATGGACACCTCGGCCAGCCCGTCCGAGTCGGCGATCTCGATCCCGGCGCGCGCGATGCCGTCCAGGTCGAGTTTCGGTCGGGGGCCCCGCGCGGGCTTAGGGCGCGGACCCCACAGCAGCCGCACCACCTCGGCGTGCTCGCCACCCATGTCTGCCGCCCCTCCTGCCCTGGCCTTGCCGAACCATCTGTGTCTACGGTACACAGTAATTATCAGTGTCCGTAGGACACAGTTTTTGGAGGGGAGAACCCGTGAACAGGAACGTCCTCATATCCGGTGCGAGTATCGCCGGCCCGGCGCTGGCTCACTGGCTGGGACGCCACGGCTTCAGGCCCACCGTCGTCGAACTGGCCCCGTCCCTGCGCCAGGGCGGCCAAGCCGTCGACTTCCGTGGTGAAACACATCTGACCGTGCTGGAGCGCATGGGCCTGATCCCCGAACTACGCCGTATCCAGACCGGCGGCAGCCCGGTGCGATTCGTCGACGAACTCGGCCGGACGCTGCTGCATCTGCCGGCCGAGTTCACCGGCGGCGAGATAGAGGTACTCCGCGGAGACCTGGCCCGAGTGCTGTACGAACACAGCCTCCCCTACACCGAGTACATCTTCGGCGACTCGATCACCAGCCTCGCCGAGACCTCCTCCGGCGTGCGGGTCGGCTTCCAACGCGGAGCCTCGCGCGACTTCGACCTGGTCATCGGCGCGGACGGGTTGCACTCCAACGTCCGACGCCTCGCCTTCGGCCCGGAGGAGAACTATGTGAGCCACCTCGGCTACTACGCCGCCACCTGGCAGCTGCCCAACGACCTGGGCCTGGGAAAGGGCTCGATCGGCTACAACGTCCCGGGTCGGTTCGCCTCCGTCGGTGCCGACCACCGGAACCCGGCCCAGGCAGGGGCGTTCTTCGTCTTCGCCGCACCTGAGCTGTCGTATGACCGCCGCGACCCCGAACAGCAGAAGCGTCTGATCGACCACGCGTTCTCCGGCCTCGGCTGGGAGGTGCCCCGCCTGCTCGGCACGCTGCACCAGGCCCCCGACCTGTACTTCGACTCGATCAGCCGGGCGGACGTGGATACCTGGTCCACTGGGCGAGTGTGCCTCGTCGGCGACGCCGCCTGCGGGGCGACCATCGGCGGGATGGGCACGGGAACCGCCGTCGTTGCCGCCTACGTACTGGCCGGCGAACTCGCGCGAGCCCAGGGCGACCACCGGGTGGCCTTCACCCGGTACGAGAGCAGGCTCCGCAAGTACGCCAGGGGCTGCCAGGCCGGCGGCGACCGCACCGGGAAGTTCCTCGCGCCCGGCACCGCAGCCGGCATACGGTTCCGCAACACTGTGTTGTCCCGTCTTCTGTTCCTGAACGGAATGCTCAGGCTGGGGGAGAAAGTCAGCAGCACCGTGGCCCTGCCCGACTATCCAGCCGGCCCCAGCCGCGTCAGCCGGTGACTCGGCTACCTTGGTGATGCCCGGGGACGCGGCGCGTTGAGGCGGGAGATCAAGGCGAGCGCCGTGTCCCAGCACTGGCCGGTCCGACCGAGCGACAACCGGATGGCCGAACTCGCAGGCAGGGACGGCGAATTCGCGGCTGGTGTATCGGCGTCCGCGGACAATCCGATTGGAAGATCACCGCAGCGGCCGGGCGGCGGCTTCGGCACGCAGCCCGCGGTGCCTCGGCGACCAGAACGGTGCGTTGAGAGAGCCGTGGCCCGCTTGAGGGTCTCCACGTCCTCCCGCAGCCGGCGGTTCTCCCGGCGCGGTGCGGGAACTCAGGCGTGAACGAGCGGCCAGGACGCGGCTTCTTCTTGCCATTCCCATGCGTCAGCCGGATGGCTGATCGGTATCCCGGCTTCTGAGTCAGCCCGACGTTCTCGTCTGCACCCGTTAGGACTGCGTGTCAGCTCTTGCCCGCGGCTTGCAGAATGAGCCTGGCGATCGCTTCCGGGTGCGTCACGAGCGAGAGGTGACCTGCGTCGACCTCGATGGTCGTGGCCTTCATGCGCTGGGCCATGAAGCGCTCAAGCTCGGGATTGATGGTGCGGTCGTTCTTCGAGACCGCGTACCAAGACGGCTTCTGATGCCAGGCGGCGACGCTCGTGGTGGGCGGAGCGGTCGACAGCGGCACTTGGGCCGCGTAGAGCACGAGGGCCTCCTTCCTGGGCACGCCGTTCGCGAAGTCCTGGAGGAACGCCGGCTGGCTCAGAAACCTGAAACCGTCCGAGGTGATGATTCCTGAGCTGACCGGAGGGGTTGGGAACTTCGCCGAGAGCGCGGCGAAGTCCTCGCCGGCTTCTGGGGCGCGGGCGGCGACGTAGACGAGTCCAGTGACGTTCGGTGCGAGCCCGGTCTGGGAGATGACGGTGCCGCCATAGGAGTGTGCGACCAGGAGAGTGGGCCCGTGCTGCCGGGCTAGTACGAAGTTCGTGGCGGCGACATCGTCGGCGAGAGAAGTAAGAGGGTTCTGCACCGCGGTGACGTTCAATCCGGCCGCTTGCAGCAGCGGGATGACCTTCGCCCAGGAAGAGCCATCCGCGTAGGCACCGTGTACGAGTACGACATTGCGTACTGCGGGCTTGCGGCTACGGGTTGCCGCCCGGGCCGTCGGGGCCCCGGAGAGCGTGGCTGCTGCGACTCCCGCGCCCAGAGCAGAGAACTGACGACGACTGATCACCATCGGTACCGTCCCGTCCCTTACCGGTACGCATATTTCTTGGGCCTCCAATGGCGCCTACTTTTGAGCGCCGAGCCGGAGAGTGCTACCTGGGATACGCCGTTCGTATGGCGCCCCCAGTGGCTGCCCTCTCGGCACAAGGACCGGTGCCGGTTGGTTGCAACGACGTGCGCGGGGGCTTCCACGAAGTTCCACCGACGAAGGGGTCCGTGCTCCATCCGTGGTGTCGAGGTGGAGCTTGCCGTTGTCCTCGACGTACGCCTCGCCGATGTGTGCCGGGCAGGCGTCGAGGTCGGCACGGCCCACCTTCCTGGGCCAGGAGCAGGATGAACATGTTCGGCCGGCGTCGCCTTCGGCGCGTGACGGAAGCCGGGAAGTCGGGCCTTCGAGGTCGCCCCGGGACAGACGCGCGATGGGGAGGTCCGCCTCTTCCAACCGCTCGTCACTTACACTGTGGCCGTTACACACCGTGAGGGATCATGTGAGAGACGTAACCGAATCACTACGAAGACTGCAGCCCCACCTCGTGCTCCGCGGAGCACTGATCGCCGCGCTCGTCGCACAGTCGGCCGCGCTCGTCGCCCAGCAAATGCAGATCGACGATCTGCAGACACAGCACATCGATCTGCAGGGACACCACGTCCAGACCGGACCCTCTGGCCCCTCCGGTCCACCCGGCCCCGCTGGCCCGCCCGGCCCTGCCGGCCTGAAAGGCAAAGACGGGAAGGATGGGAAGGAAGGGAAGGACGGGAGAGAGGGGACTCACGGAAGGGAGGGGAAAGAAGGGAAGGAAGGAAAGGAAGGCAAGAACGGCAAGGATGGGATGAACGGGAAGGATGGGCAGAACGCTGTCGCCAGACCAACGCCGACCGAGTCCCGCGGCCACCGTTGGAACAACCCGAACAGGGCCCTCCCGGGCAACTCCTCCGTCCTGCCCGAGGACCATTGCATGACAGAACGGGGATACTCGCAGTTGCCGACGGCAACGCCCGACGAACTGCAGCACCAGCGCGAGTGTCGACCGGACCGGTGACCAGGCGGGTTTGCTCGCTGCGGGAACGGGCCCGCGAACTCCTCGTCACGAATCAGGGGCCCGGCTCGTCCCGGACCCGGATCGCCGGACTCCCCTTCGGAACCCGGTCGGCGCCGGCCGCGCCACCCGCGCCGGACTCACCGGGACCTCGTCCCTGAGGTGGTGGGCAGTGCGGTTGCTGTACAGCAGGGAAGTACAGCAACCGCGGCCACAACCAACCGCCACCAAACCCGGGCGACCGTCTGATGTGCCCGGCAGATCTCGGGGACCGCCGCACCCATCGGAGACGTACAGCCACGACGCGGTCCGTGTAACCTGCTGGGCACCCCGGCGCCATGTCTCGCCTGGGACGATCGGGTTCGCAACGATCATCTTTCGGCTTGGAGGACGGGTGGCGTTACAGCGGATCTCGACCCGCAATGCCCGTTTCCAGCAGCTGCAGACGCTGCTCAACAACCGCACGAAGCGACGGCGCGCCAAGGAGTTCCTGGTCCAGGGTGTCCGGCCGATCACGATGGCCCTGGAGCACGGCTGGACCATTCATTCGCTCCTCTACGACACCAGCCGCCCCCTCTCCCGATGGGCCGAGGATCTGCTGCGCAACGCTGGTGCCGAGCGCGTCGCGGTGACGCCGCAGTTGCTCGCGGAGCTCAGCGAGAAGGCCGACGGGGCTGTGGAAGTGCTGGCGGTGATCGGGATGGCGCCGGACAGCCTCTCCCGGATCAAGGTTCACGACGCCTTTCTCGGGCTGGTCTTCGACCGGCCGACGCAGCCCGGCAACATCGGAAGCATCGTGCGGTCGGCCGACGCGTTCGGTGCCGACGGGCTCATCGTGACCGGGCATGCTGCGGACCCTTACGACCCCAAGTCGGTACGTGCCTCCACGGGATCCTTCTTCGCCGTGCCCGTGGTGCGCAGCCAGTCGCACCACGAGGTCATGGAGTGGCTGGAGAGGGAGCGCGCTCATGGGCGGCCGGTGGCCGTCGTCGGCACGGACGAGCACGGTGAGGCCGACGTCTCGGAATTCGACCTGACCCAGCCGGTCCTGCTGCTCATCGGCAATGAGTCCGCGGGCCTCAGCGCGGCCTGGCGTGAGGTCTGCGACCACGTGATCAGCATTCCGATGACGGGCTCGGCCAGCTCCCTGAACGCGTCGAACGCCGCCTCCGTCGTTCTCTACGAGGCGCGCCGTCAGCGCCTGGCGAAGCAGCGCACGGCGTGACCTGCCGAGGTCGTGTCCAGACCTCGCCGCTGACTGCCAGCGCTTCCACCACCAGGCGTTCCCAGCGCGAGACCGGGGGCGGGCTCGGTGGGGGTCTCGGGATCGCCCGACACCCTTATCACCATCTGCGGCGTGTGCGGCCGCCGCCACCGCCGCTCTTGACGGAATTCTTGCAAGACGCTGGGCTGCGAATTGCGGGAGTGATAGAGATCACGCACCCTACTTGCCGTACGGGTGTTTTTGTCACCCTTGTACCCGCTGCACATCTGCCTCTAGAGGAGGCATGATCGTTGTAAAAAAGCGTCTCACCGCTGGGGGGAACGATGGAAATTCGCCATCTGGTCACTTTTCAGAGAGTGGCGGCTCTGATGAGTTTTACTCGTGCGGCAGAGGAGCTCAGTTATGCTCAATCGAGCGTGACCACACAGGTACGTGCGCTGGAGACTTCTCTGGGGGTGGAACTCTTCGACCGGCTGGGCGGAAGGATTCGCCTCACGGCGGCGGGCGAGAAGCTGCTCACGTACGCCGAGCAGATCCTGACCCTGACCGAGGAGGCCCGGGCGGACGTCGCCGGCGGTGACGGGCCCTCGGGAACGCTGGTCATAGGCACCATGGAGAGCATCACCTCCTACCGGTTACCCCCGCTCCTCGAGCTCTTCCACCACCGCCATCCCAAGGTGCAGCTGTCGCTGCGGCCCAGCCTGTGCGCCGAGACCTGCCACGCGCTGCGGCAGGGCACGTTCGACATCGGCTTCCTCATGGAGGCGGAGACCCGGCAGCAGGGGCTGGAGATCGCCGTGCTGGCGGAGGAGCCCCTGGTCCTGGTCGGGGCCCCCGGCCACCCGCTCGCCCAGCGGGACGAACTGTCGCTCGACGATCTGCGGACGGCATCCATTCTGGCCACCGAGGCCGGATGTTCATATCGCGACCTCTTCGAAGAGGAACTGCGGGGTGGAGTGGAGACCGTTTCCTTCCTGGAATTCGGAACGATAGAGGCCATCAAGCGGGGGGTCATGTCCGGGCTCGGCATCTCCCTTCTCCCCGAGGTCACCGTCTCGACGGAACTGGACAAGGGCGAGATGATCCCGCTGCCCTGGGAGGCCCCGTTTTCCGTGTACACGCAGTTGGCCTGGCGCAGCGGCAAACGGCTGACCCGTGAGCTGAAACTGTTCATCGACCAGACGATTCGACTCCTGCGCGAGGAGACCCCGCTCGCCGAATCCTCCTGAATGCCCGTCAGGTGGCGGGGCGGCTGCGTCACGCGGGCACCAGCTCGGGGGCGAACACCGAGACCCGGTCGGTGACGTCGTCCGGTACCCGCCTGCGCAGCGGCCGCCCCGGCTCCGGCGTACCGATGTACAGCCACCCCAACAGGCGTTCGTGCCCTCGCACACCGAGTAACCGCCGCACGCCGTCCGACTCGGTGAATCTCCCGGTGCGCCAGATGCCGCCGAACCCCCGCGAGTGCAGCAGGAGCATCAGGTGGCCGGTCATGGCGCTGGTGGCGGCCAGTTGCTCCCACTCGGGGACCCGGTGGCCCGGGGCCGGGCTGAACACCAGCGTGGCCAGCAGCGGCGCCCGCCGGGGCTTGGCCTCGGTGGCGTCGCGGCGCGACGCGGAGCCCGGATCCTCGTCGGCGAAGCAGCGGCCGAGAGCGTCACGGCCCTCGCCGCGCACCAGGATCCACCGCCAGGGGCGGAGGTGGCCGTGGTCGGGTGCCGTGGCGGCGGCCCTCAGCAGATAGGTGAACTCCTCGTCGCTCGGGGCCGGTTCGACCAGCCGGTGTTCGCTGCGGCGGGTCAGTACGGCGGTCATGACGTCCATCGACGGTCCTTTCGCGCTGTCCGCGTCTGCGCTGTCGGGGGTGTGAGGTGGGTCTGTCGTGCCTGTGGGTCTGTCGTGCCTGCGGGTCTGTCGTGCCTGCGGGTCTGTCGTGCGTGTCGTGCCTGCGGGTCTGTCGTGCGTGTCGTGCCTGCGGGTCTGTCGTGCGTGTCGTGCCTGCGGGTCTGTCGTGCGTGTCGTGCCTGTGGGTCTGTCGTCCCTGTCGTGCCTGCGGGTCTGTCGTGCCTGTGGGTCTGTCGTGTCTGGGCTGTCGTGGGTCCGTGGTGCACAAGACGGGGGGTGGAGCGCCCGGCCGGTTGTCCGGGCGCTCCACCCCCAGTGGCGGGCTCAGTAGTGGACGCGGCGGTCCTCGGCGGTCTGCCGGTAGCGGATGGTCCACTGGCTGCGGCGTACGTAGGTCCGCTGGAGCCAGCGGTCGGCGCCGTCGTAGCGCGCGGTGAACGGGGTGCGGGCGTGGAGTCCCTTGCGGTTGTTGATCAGGAGGGCCTCGCCGGGGCGGAGGAACACCTGGTGGGCGACCTCCCGGCAGGCGGCCTGGAGCCGGTCCAGGGCGGCCTGCGCGGCCGTCGTCATGGCCCGTACGCCGTTGGCGGAGCAGGCGATCTCCGGGGAGCCCTCGGGGCCGTTGATCATCGCCACCGGGTCGGAGAGCACCTCGCCGCCGCCGGCCACGTCCCGGATGTAGCTGCCGGGGGCGTTGAGGCGGAAGAGCGGGCTGCGCAGCAGTTCCAGCGTGCGGGGGTCGAGGACGGAGATGATGTCGCGGGCGTCGGCGTAGTGGGTGGCGGCCATGCCCTCGTGGTCGGCGCGCAGGCAGCTGAGGACGAGGAAGTCGGGGTTGCTGACGTCGTAGCGGCCGATGGCGTCGTGAACGATGTCGTTGTGGAAGTTCAGGAAGACCGTGGAGCCCTGGTTGGTCTGGGTCATCGCCCCGCCGGGGACGGGGATGACATCGTGGATCAGCTGCCCGTTCTTCTCGGTCCGGAAGCCGACCGGCTCACCCAGCAGGCCCGACAGGCCCAGCAGGACGCCCTCGGCGACGAACGTCGGCTTGTCCGGCGCCGGGCCGCCGTTCGACGGTGTGGCGGGCAGTCGCTCGTCGACGGGCAGATTGCGCACGTAGCCGACGCCCGGGGTGTCGGTGTGGCGGCCGAAGTCGAGGATCTGCTGCAGCAGGTCGAGCGGCAGGCCGGCGAAGATCTGGTGGTAGCGGGCCATCGCGCGGTCGATGTTCAGGGTCGGATCGGGCTCGGCGGCCAGCTGCGCGCCGATCGAGTCGCGCACGCTGTCGGGGAGTTCGGTCGTGCCGAGGGTCTGGACGGTGCGGGCGGCGGTCTCGACGGTGGTCGCGGTCATGGTCGTGACTCCTTCGTGGTGGTGGTCTAGAGGGCGCGGAGGGCGGCGGGAGCGGGCAGTGCGTCGTGCAGCTTCTGCGCGAGCTGCCGGGCCTGTTCGGGGTCGGCGGCGATGTGGGTGGTGGCGCGGGCCCCGGTGATCTCGGTGACCGGGATGCCCAGCACCCTCGGCTGGGGCAGGTCCTGGGTGCGGTGGAAGAGTTCGATGTCCAGGTAGCCGCCGACGACGGCGAGGTGCGGTTCGCCCTCCAGCCGTACGGTGTCGATGCCCTCGGCGTGGAAGACGCTGTGCGCGTGGTCGGCCTGCGCTGCGGTGTCGTAGGCGAGGGCCTGGGACTTGGTGTTGAGGACGACGCTCGCAGCCGGCGCGCCGACCGAGCTGATCACCGTGCCGGTGCGGAACGGCTCCCGGTTGTGGCGACAGACCAGGGTGATCCCGTGCTGCCGGGCGGTCCGTACGGATCGCCGGTGGAGCACCTTGGCCCCGTACAGCGACATCAGGGAGGCCGTGTCATAGGTGACGTCGGGCAGGAGGCGGGCTCCGGTGACGGCGTTGGGGTCCGCGCTGTAGATGCCGTCGACGTCCGAGTGGATCTCGCAGCGGTCGGCTCCCAGGGCGGCGGCGACGAGCACCGCCGACAGGTCCGAGCTGTTCTTGCCGAGCCAGGTCGGGCGGCCGTCCTTGTCGGCGGCCTGCCCGCCGGGGATGAGGATCACCTGGTGCTCCTCGAAGGCCCGCCGGAGCGGTTCCGCGTCCAGGTGCCCGACCTTGGCCCACATGAACGTGCTGTCGGTGACCAGTCCCTGCTGGTGTCCGGCGAGGACGGTGGCCGTGACTCCGGTGCGGTGCAGGGCGGCCGCCAGGAGGTGGGCGCTGGTGGTGTCGGCGAGGGTGAGCAGGCCCGCGACGGTGGCGTCGGCCGGCTCCGGGGCGACCTCGTGGAGCAGGGCGCGCAGCTTCTCGGTCTCGCCCGGCATCGCGCTGACGACGACGGCGAGCGGGCGGCCCTCGTCCTCGATCCGGCGGCGCAGGGCCCCGGCGAGGTCGGCGTAGGCCTGGAGGGTGGGGAAGGTGGACCCTCCGAACTTCAGGACGGCTGGGGTGGTCACAGGACACCTCGCTCGGTGAGGACTTCGGCGATCTGCAGGGCGTTGAGGGCGGCGCCGATACGGACGTTGTCGGCGACGATCCACATCCAGAAGCCGCGCGGGTTGTGGCCGGCCACGCGGACCCGGCCCACGTGCACCTGGTTGGGGTCCCCGGCGGTCCGGGGGGTGGGGAAGGCTCCCACGGTCTCGCGATCGTGGACGGTCACCTCGGTCTGCCCGGCCAGCAACTCGACCAGTTCGGCCCGATCGACCGGGTTGTGGCACTCGACCCAGGCGGCCTCGGAGTGGCTGTTGACGACGGGGACACGGACGCAGGTGGTGGTGACGTCCAGGTGCGGCAACCCGAGTATCTTGCGGGACTCCTGGAGCATCTTCTGTTCCTCGAAGGTGAAGCCGTCGTCGAGGAGCCGGTCGATGCGGGGAATGACGTCGAAGCCGAGGGACGGACTGAACGTCTCGGACACGCCGGGGCTTTCGGGGTCCTCCAGTACGGAGCGGGCGGCCGCGCGCAGTTCGTCGATGCCGGAGTACCCCGCACCGGACGCCGCCTGGTAGGTGCTGACGACGGCCTGGCGGATGCCCCAGCGCTCCTCGACCGGCTTGAGCAGGCGGACGAGGGGGATGGTGGAGCAGTTCGGGTTGGCGATGATGCCGCTGACCGGACGGGCGTCGAGTTCGTGGGAGTTGACCTGGGGGACGACCAGAGGCGTGTCGGGGTCCATCCGGAAGGCGCTGGTGTTGTCGATGACCAGTGCTCCCTGGGCGACCGCCTTCGGGACCCAGGTGGTGCTGACGCTGCCGCCGGCGGAGAAGAAGGCGACGTCCACGGAGGAGAAGTCGAAGCCGTCCAGGTTGTGCACCCGGTAGGTGCGCCCCTCCACGGTGATCTCGCGCCCGGCCGAGCGGGCGGAGGCCACCAGGTGCAGATCGCGGTAGCGGAATCCGCGGTCCTGGATCAGCTGGAGGAGGGTGGTGCCGACGACTCCGGTGGCGCCGACGACGGCGATACGGGGTGCGGTGGGGTCGGTGACGTAGGGCATGTGAGGGGTTCCTCTCGGGACGCGGTACGTGATGCCGCTGGGTTGGCTGTCCGTGCGTGGTGCCGTTCGGGAACTCGCTGAGCTGTGGGGGCTTTCGGGTGCCCGTCAGGCCGTGGTGCTGTTGCCGGATACGCCGGCCTGCTGCGGTTCCGCGGGGGCCGCGACGCTGCGTGAGGTCGGGGTCAGGCGCGGGCGCCAGCCGAGGTTGGTGCCCAGGGAGGCGGCCACGATGAGCGGGACACCGAGGGCCTGGGTCCAGGTGACGTGGTGGCCGTACACGGCCCAGTCGCAGACCATCGCGGCGGCCGGGTAGACGAAGGCCAGGACGGCGATCTTCGAGGTGGGCAGCTTCTGGTACGCGGAGTACATCAGGACGTACATGACGCCGGTGTGGATGAAGCCGAGGCCGACCAACCAGGCCCAGCCGGAGCCCAGGTGGGTGCTCTGTCCGAGCTGGGTGAAGGGCAGCAGGAGCGGGATGCCCAGCAGGACCTGGACCAGGGCGATCAGATGGGGCTTCACGCCGGTGACGCGCTTGGTGATGATCGTGGACAGGCCGTAGAAGAGGGCCGCGATCAGGGCGTAGCCGAGGCCGACCAGGTAGCTGCTGCCGCCGGAGAGGTCGGAGGCGGAGACGCCGGCGACGAGGATGAGTCCGAGGAAGGCGACGAGCAGCCAGCCCGCCTTCTGTGCGGTGATGCGGTCCTTGAACAGGAGGGCTCCCAGGAGCACCACGAAGAAGGGCTGGGTGTGGTAGACGACGGTGGCCACGGAGATGGACGTCTTGCTGTAGGACTCGAAGAGGAACGCCCAGTTGAAGACGATGAACACTCCGCCCAGGGCGGCCAGGCCCAGCTTCTTCGGGGTGAACCCGTGGTTCTTGAAGAAGCCTCGGAGCAAGCAGTACAGGCCGAGGAACAGAGTGCCGAAGACACACCGGTAGAAGACCACGTTGAACGGTGAGGCGCCCGACTCGACGACGAAGACGCCGATCGTGCCGGACAGCAGCATGGCCGCCGTGAGTTCGATCGGGCCGCGCGTCTCCTGCCGCGCCGCCGCGTCCGCCGTACTTGAGGTGCTCATGTCATACTCCTGCTCTGCGGGTGAGGGTGTCCCCTGGCCCGGTCCGGTCCAGGGCTTGGCGGGTCCGGTCGGGGTCGGGTCGGGTCGGGTTCGGGTCGGGTCGGGTTCGGGTCGGGTTCGGGTCCCGGCCTTCTCAGGTCCGGGCCGTCTCAGATGCGGGCCTTCTCAGGTCCGGGCCGTCTCAGATGCGGGCCGTCTCAGGTCCGGGCTTGTCAGCCGAGGGGGAAGGCGTAGTGCAGACCGCCGTCGGTCCACAGCGCGTTCAGGCCGCGGGGCACACCCAGGCCGGAGGCGGGGCCGAGGTTGCGGTCGTAGAGGTCGCCGTAGGTGCCCACGGCGTCGAGGACGCGGTTCGCCCAGTCGGTGTCCAGGCCGAGCGCCGGCCCGTGCTTGCCCGCCTGGGCGGCGGCCTCCCGCGCGGCCCGGTCCGCCTCGCCGGGCGGGGCCGAGGCGGCGACGTGTTCGGCGACCAGGAGGAAGTGCAGCACCCACCGGCACACGCGGAACCAGGCGGGATCGGCGTCGGTCACCGCCAGGGCCATCGGCTCCCTGGAGATGGTGGTCTCCAACAGGGTGTGCTCCGCGGGGTCGGGCAGCGAGGCGCGGATCCCCGCCAGGGCCATACGGTCGAGGACGTACGCCGCGCACGTGCCGTCGGCGTAGGCCGCCAGGGTCTCGGCGGGGGTCGCGTACGCGACCGGCTCCACCCGCAGACCGCGCGGCCCGAACCAGGCGTCGAGGTTGCCGACGGTGGTGGTGCCCGCCTGGACGGCGACCCGCCGGCCGGCCAGCTGCTCCGGCGAGGAGATCCCGTCGGCGGTCCGGACCAGGAAGCCCTCTCCGTCGTAACAGGTGACACCGGCGAACAGCACCGGCTCGGTGGCCTCGCGCCCCAGGGTCCACGACAGGTTGCAGGTGGCCACGTCCGCTTCGCCCGACACCAGGCGGGTGAGCCGCTCGGCGGGATCGGTGGGCAGCCAGGACACCGCTTCGGCGTCACCGGTCACCGCGGCCGCGACGGCACGGGCGACATCGGTGTCGAGCCCCCGCCACACGCCGTCCGCGTCCCGCAGGGACAGCCCGCGGATCCCCTGGCTGACCACGGCCCGCACGGTGCCGCGGGCGCGCACCGCCTCCAGCGTTGACGTCCGCTCCGAAGACACGGTCGCCGTCGCAGATCCGGTCACAGCATCCCCCTCACGGCCGACCCGACCAACTGCTCAC
Source organism: Streptomyces sp. TP-A0356 (assembly GCF_001417775.1). GTDB lineage: Bacteria > Actinomycetota > Actinomycetes > Streptomycetales > Streptomycetaceae > Streptomyces. Next base: position 281,208 of record NZ_BBZJ01000014.1, read on the forward strand.
GGTCGAAGCGGCGTTCGTTGTAGCCGAGCATGTCGATGAGCGAGCGTGCCGACACCGGCTGCACGGCGCCGTCCGAGCCTGTGGACACGGGCATCGCGCCCGCATGGGACCAGCGCAGTGTTCCGCCGGGTCCGATGGTCGCCCGCGACCGGTTGGCGTTGTCCCCGTGCAGGCAGTACGGCACGTCCAGATGGCCCTGGGCGAAGGCGTTGACGAGGGCCGTGCCGACGTCGTCGCCGAACCGCAGCGTCGAGGCGATCAGCATGAGCGCTTCCTCGTAGATACCGGTCCCCGGCACCGGTCCGGCGTCCTCGCCGTGGCCCCGCTCGTCCTCGGCGACGGCGGCGGCGAACTCCAGGGCGTCGATGTTCTCGTCGATCGTGGGGATGCGGTGGGCTTCCACCGCGGTCTTCACGATGAGCCGTTCCGTGCCGCTGCGCACCGCGAGACGGGCGCTGTCCTCCAGCATGCGGAACGCCCCGACCGAGGTCCTGGGGAAGACCCCCATGTACGTGTAGAGGACCACATGCCAGTCGACGTCCCCCAGCCACTCCCCGGCCAGGCGGCGCAGCGCCATGAGCGCTTCGAGGTCCTGCTCCGGGTGGGTCTGCTGGGCGTAGCTGACCGAGATGCTCCGCAGGCCGTGCTCCCGGAAGAACATCCCCTCCAGGACGCTGAGCGCGACCAGCAGGCTCGGCGGGCACAGCTGCCCGAGCATGCAGCCGCCGAAGCTCTCCAGGTGCATGACCTCCGGCCGGTCGGCCAGGATGCGGCAGCACTCGGCCCACGCCGCGGTCGCCTGCGGCAGCGGTACGCGGCTGTAGGGCAGACAGTACGAGACCGGGCCTCCCTCGGTGGCGTCCGCGCCGACCGCGGCGAGGGCCCGGAACAGCTCCTGCGGCAGCGCGGAACCGTGGCGGAACTGCACCGGGAAGTCGTCGTCCGCCACACCGGCGAGAAGTCGGCGGGTCTCGTCCGTGCCGTGGGCCACGACCGGGTAGCCGTTCAGGTCGTCGCCCCGGTCGAGGGCTCTGCGGGCCGACGCGTGGTCGTTCACCCGGGTGTAGCTGTCCACGGTGACCGTCCCGACGGACGCGCCGCGCACCGCGCGCACGGCCTCGAGGCCCCGCCGCATGGTCGCCGAGTCGGCGAATCCCATACGCGGCTGGATCACCAGCCGTCCCTGCTCATGGCTGCGCCTGACGAACCGGGAGAACCGGCCGACGGGCGGTGCGGAAGACGTGCGCGCTTCCTCCGCATAGCCCACGATCGATTCGCTGCTCACTTCACACCTCCTTTCCCGAGAGGGCGAGCCGGCGGCCCGCGCCCGATTCCACTTCCATGGAGCTGAGGAACGCGTCGAATTCCGAGAGGCCCGCGTCGGCCTCGAAGGCGGAATCGAATCCGGCCGCGACGAGTTCGGCGCCGAACCTGACGTTCTCGCTTCCCTTGATTCCGAGCTTTCCGCCGATGACCACGCGCATCCCGGCGAGTTCGGGGTCCGCTCTGATCTTCTGGATCAGCCGGAGTCCGTCCAGGTGCCCGTGACCGTTGACGGTGCTGACCACCAGGGCGTCCGGGCGGCTTCTTCGGCACTCCTCCATGATCACGTCGTCCGGGACACAGGCCCCGAGGTTGATGACAGTCCCCCCTCGTTCTTCCAGCAGCAATTGCAGAAACACGAGGTTCCACATATGGGCGTCCGACGAAACGCTGGTAACGACGAATCGTGCGGTGCGCACCGGAGTTATCTCGTCCATCACTCCCGTCCGATGTTCCGTGCGGCTGACGACATTGAAGTTACGAGCCGTGGATGTGCCGCGTCCACAATCCACTGGGGAACGGAATCGATGCCTGCATCAAACGCGTCGATGGGGTGCGGGAACACGGGCAGAACCGCAGGTGAGGGAGCCGGCGACGCGGCGCAGGGGCCCGGCCCGAGCGTCGACCGGGGGCGCTCGGCAGGCCGATCGTGAGCGTCTCGTCGTGGACGGGAAGCCGGCGCCCGGAGGCGCGGCAGAATCTTGACGAAGTCATGACGCCCGCGCCGCATCCGAAGATCGGTTCCCGGGTGTCCCCTTGGGTGTCCCAATCGACACCCTGTGAGGGAAGTGAAGTGCCATGGTAGGCACCTTCGTCGTGGTCGTACTGCTGGCCGTGCTGGCCCTGCTCGTACTGCGCAGCGGGATGCGGGTCGTCAACCAGGTGGAGCGCGGCGTCGTGTTCCGCTGGGGGAAGGCGCTGCCGCAGCACCGGCAGCCGGGCATCACGTTCCTGATCCCGTACGCCGACCGGATGCGCAAGGTGAACGTGCAGGTGGTGACCCTGCCGATCCCGACCCAGGAGGGCATCACCAAGGACAACGTCTCGGTCAAGGTCGACGCCGTCGTATACTTCCGGGTCACGGATCCGGTACGGGCCGCGATCGAGGTCCAGGACTACGTGTTCGCCGTCGGGCAGGTCGCCCAGTCCTCGCTGCGGTCCATCATCGGCAAGAGCGACCTCGACGATCTGCTGTCCGACCGTGAGCGGCTGCACGAGGGGCTCGCCGTGATGATCGACAGCCCGGCCGCCGGCTGGGGCGTGCACATCGACCGGGTCGAGATCAAGGACGTCCAGCTGCCGGAGTCCCTGAAGCGGTCCATGTCCCGGCAGGCCGAGGCGGAACGGGAACGACGGGCACGGGTCATCACGGCGGACGGTGAGTTCCAGGCGGCCCAGCAGCTCGCGAACGCGTCCCGCATCATGTCGGACACGCCCGAGGCGATGCAGCTGCGTCTGCTCCAGACGGTCGTGGAGGTCGCCGCCGAGAAGAACTCGACGCTGGTGATGCCGTTCCCGGTGGAACTCCTGCGGTACTTCGACCGCGCGGCCCGTAACCTCGGCGCCGGTCAGGAGACCGCGCCGGCGCCGACCGGGGCCCCTTCGCCCGACGCCCGTCCGGCGCCCGCGCCCGCCGCGTCACGCGACCCGCGCGTCACCGAGCCTCCGGCCCAGGCGTAACGGCACCGGGCGCCCGCCGAACGCGGGCGCCCACGGCCGTCGTTCACATCCTCCCCGGCCCCAGGATCCGCGCCATCCTCGCCTCCAGTTCCGCCCGTTCGTCGGCCGCGCGCTCGCTCCGCAGGGCGCGGTACTCGTGTTCCAGGCCCCGCATGCGGTCGGTCGTCTCCTGTTCGACCCGGTGGCGCTGCACCTCGTGTTCCATGCGCGCACACGCCTGCTGGACCTGGAGTTCCTCGGTGTGCAGACGGCGGCTCGCCTCGAAGCGGGCGCCGAGCAGGGTGTCGTACGTCGTGGCGCCGCTCATGAACTTGGCCAGTACGGGCAGCGAGTCGAGGGCCACCAGCAGCAGGTGGAGGACGACCGTCAGGAAGAAGGCGAAGCCGTCCGAACCGGCGACGCTCTTGAGAGCGTGCGCCCGGGTCAGGATGCCGTCGGTGTCGAGGTCGCCCGCCCGCTGCCGCGTCTTGGCGTCGATGGCCTTCTGCAGCACCGGCTGGTACGCGTCGGCCGCCCCGTCCTTCTGAGCGGACAGGGTACGGCCCTTGGCGACCAGGTCCGCGAGCTCCTTCTCGTACGTCGACACCTTGCTGGTGGTGCGGTACGACGACGAGTCCTGGCGTGCCCGCTCGCAGGTGATGGTGACGTCCCTGCCGCCGCCCCGCCAGATCCAGTGGTCCGGCCCGCACTCGCGCTGCTCGGTGGCCATCTTGTCGTTCAGCGTCTTGTTGATCGCGTCGACCTGGGTCTGGAGCGCCTTGGTGCGGGCGGCGTTGCTCTGGATCTGCGCGGCCAGCTCGGCGGGCGAGCCCGCCACCTTCAGCTGGTACCGGAGGCACTCCGGTCGGGCTGCCGTGGACGCGCCGTCGGTGGGGTTGCAGGAGACGAGCATGCCGCGGTAGTCGGCCACCGTGCGTTCGTTGCCGACGGCGACCTCCTGGCGGATCTCCTTGTCGAAGATCTGGAAGAGGATCGGCTCGGCGATGAACACACCGAGGAGCACCGACAACAGGAAGCGGAGTATGAGTGTCCACTTCTTCACGGCCGTGCCATGGGTGCTCGACACCAGCCAGCTGTCCATCGCGAGGATCACCCAGAACCACACCACGGCGACCACGAGCACGGCCGGCAACGGCAGATCGGGACGGAAGCTGGTGAGCGCCAGGCTCATGGACAGGGCCCCGAGCAGCGCCGTGTTGCCGACGAGCGCGCCGTACCAGGTGTAACGGGCGCGTTCCTCCGGCACCCAGGCGAGCAGCTCCTCGTCGATGCCGATGAGCCGACGCAGCCGGACCGGAAGGCCACGGCCGCGCGGCACCGGGCGCACGGATCCCCGGTGGTCGTCGAAGGAGGCACTGTCCGGGGGCCGGACCGGAGTGTCAGTGGCCAAGGGACGCCTCCGAGTCCGTACCGCCGAGGTCGAGGTCGCCGTCGTCGCCGCCGTCGTACTCGACCGCGTCGCCCTCCTTGGCCGGCTGCGGGATGCGCTGCAGCTCGCCCTTCTGCAGCTCCCGCTCTCCACCCTGGCGCAGCGGCTGGGCCTGGGTGTACGGGATGTCGCCCACGTTGTTGATGAAGGCGCCGGCGTCGTACATGGTGCTGTCGATCAGGCCGCGGTCGATGACCTGCTTGCTCAGCCCGACCTTGGCCGCCAGTTGCTCCCGGCGCCACTCGCGCTGGTCGTGCTGCAGCCGCTGGGCGTCCTCCCGGTTCTCCTGGCGCTGGCGCAGCCGGTCCTCGCGCTCCAGATCCCAGCGGCGGCTCTGCTCCTGTTGCCGGGCGGCCGCCTCGTCCCGTTCCGCCTGCCGGGTCAGCGCCAGGCGCTTCTCGTCCCGTTCCACCTGCCAGCGCTGGTCCTCCCGGGCGAACGCACGCTGCTTGAGCTGCTCCTCGCGCTCCAGCCGGGCCCGTTCCGTCTGCTTCTGGTCCCGGTACTGCTCCGCCTCGCGCAGCCGCCCGGCGAGTTGGTCGGCGGTGATGTCGCCGTTGCGCCAGGCGTTGAAGTCCGCGGCCAGCGGGTCGGAGCCGATCACCTCGAAGTCGGCGGCGAGCTGGTCGCGCACGAAGTGGTTGCGCTCGGCTTCGAGGGTGAGGTCGTGCCTCTGGCGTTCGGTGCCGGCCCCGAACTCGTAGTGCGTCCGCAGCGTCTCGTACTCCTGGCGGTTGCGCTCCTTGCTGAGCTCCTCCTCCTGCCGGTTGCGCTCCTTGAGACGGGCGTTCAGGTTCCGGATCTCCTCCTGCTTCAGCTCCAGCTCGGCCTCGGCGAGGGCCTTGTCCAGGGCCCGCTGCTGCTTCAGGTCCTCCAGCTCGCGGTCCAGCTCCCGGGCCCGCCTGGCGTCCTGGATCTGCTTGAGGTGCGCGGCGAGTTCCTCCGGAGTGAGGACCTCGACGAGGCCGCTGCGGGCCCGCAGGCCCGACACGACGGGCGGATGCATCTCGTGATACGCCGTCAGGCGGGCGGATATCCGGTCGCGTACGGCGGCGGACTCGACGATCGGCCGGTCGCCGCCGTCCTCGGTGAGTCCCGGCACCCTGCGGAGGTGGCTGAGCAGCAGCGCCTCCACGTCCGTGATCCCGTCGCGCACGACCGCGCAGGCGTCCGTGACCGTGCAGTAGAACGTGACCCGTACGGTGAAGTCGCCCGCCTCGGCGGACGGGATGCGTGTCTCCACGACTACGGGCACCTCGACACGCCGGTCGACGACCGTGACGGAGCCGGCCTCGACCACCACCGGGTCGTCGGGCCGCAGGTGCCCCTGGTCCTCGACGTACTGCTCGCCGACCCGGAAGACCCTCACATGGTGCGCGGCGAGCCGGGGCAGCTCGTCCGCCTCCCGCATCGCGCGCCTGTTCAGCCAGCCGCCGCGCTTCTCCGGCGGCCCGTACTCCCGCTGCTCGACCAGCGGGTATCTCTCGGCCATACGTGTCAGTCCTCCGTGCTCAGTACGGCGGTAAGGAAGGTGTCGATCAGGGGGGCGGCCGGCTCGTCGGGGCGCGCCGCGATCGGCCGCAGGACCGTGCTCAGCAGCCGGCGCTCGGTCGGCTGGAGGGCCGTGCCCAGGGCGTCACCGAAGCGCGCGGCCACCGGCTCCGGCTGCTCGCACACGGTGGGCAGGGCGCGCAGGGTGGCGTTGAGGCCCCGCAGCGCCAGGGCCTGGCGCGGCCGGTTGCCCAGCACGCCCGCCCACAACTCGCCCAGCTTGTCGATCAGTTCGGGTTGCCGCTCCATCACTTCGGCGCAGACGAGCCGTCCGGTACGCGTGTCGCGCGCCCGCAGGACGGTCAGCACGGCGTCCAGGGTGCTCTCCTTGCGGTGCCCGGCGGCCAGCGTTCCGCGCTGGACGGCGAGCCGGTAGGCGAGCGCACGGAACACCACGCCGGTGTCCTCGTGGCACTCCGCGAGGACGGAGACGAGATCGGCCAGGGCGGCCGCCGCCTCCATGGGCCGGCCGGCGCGCCGGCCGATCAGCCGCAGCAGTGTGTGCACGGCGTCCGTGGGGAAGCGCACGCCGAGCGCCCCGCTGAACACCGTCGTCGCCGTCGACCACAGCGCCGGGTCGGGTGCGCGGACCCAGTCGCGGGCGACGCCGAGCGCGATGGCGGCCAGTCCCTCGTCCAGGCACATCCACTGCAGCACCAGGGTGGCCGTGGACTGTCCGGCAGGGCCCGCCGCGCCGCCGGCCCAGGGGTGCAGACAGCTCTCCGCGACCTCGTCGAAGGCGGGCCGGGCGAGCAGGGCGAGACCGGCGGCGACGGACAGCTGCAGCCCGGGGTCGGGCTGGGTGCGCAGGAGTTCGGTGAGCCAGTTCCGCACCCCGTTCCAGTACGAGGTCGACCGCGTGGCCCACAGCTCCTCCAGTACCCACTGCCGGTACTGGGGGTTGGGGAAGACCAGCACCGTGCGGGTCAGCGCTCCCTGCTTCCGCTTCTCGACGGCGACCAGGGTGTTGCGGTTCAGCGAGAACCGGCGGTCGACGGCCGGCCGGGGCGCGTCGGCCGCCGCGCCCTCGGCGGGCGGTTCCCACACGGCCGGGGCCAGCCACTCCTCCAGCCGCTCCTGGCAGGTCTCGAAGTCGCGGTAGCCGGCCCCGGTGACGAAGGCCAGCGTGGTCACCTCGGCCAGCTCCTGCAACGAGCGCTCCGCCGCGAACCAGTCGCGCACGGGCCTGGCCGCACTGCTGCCGTACTCCCGCCAGACCTCGGCGGGGTCGGACCCGCGCGCGATCCGGTCGGCCGCCACGGCGACCTCCGTGATCCCGCACCCGGCGGGCAGCAGGGCGACGGCCTGCTCGACGGTGTCCCCGGCGCAGCCGGCCCGCACCAGCCGCACCCGCAGGACGGCCGCCAGGTCCGGAAGCTGCCAGGGCACATGGCGTACGGAGCCGGGCGCCTCCCCTTCCACCTGGTGGACGGTGGTGACCACCAGGTGGGCGCCGCTCTCCCGCACGGTGTCCCGGACGCGACGCCAGTCGAAGTCCGCCGTCCCGGACGGTCCGTCGTGCATCCGGTCGAGCAGCACATACCCGACGCCCTTCTCGAAGGCGGGGCGCCCGGTGGCGAGATCCTCCAGGCTGCGGCCCGGGGAGAGCACCACGTACTCCCTGCCCCCGGCGACGGCGGCGACGAGGGCCACCGCCCCGGACCGCTTCCCGGTGCCTGGCGGCCCGACGAGGACCACCACACCGTCCTGCTGAAGGGCGAGCACGGCCTCGTCGAAGCACGGGGGCTCCACATAGGACGCCAGCACCACGTCCGCCTCACCCGCGTCGAGGCGGCCGACCGCGCGGCGCCGGGCGTTGGCGGAGTCGGCGGAGCCGATGCCGAAGAGGGCCTGCGTGGCGTCCAGGGCACCGTAGAAGTACTGGTTGACGTTGTTGTGGTGCACCTGGCCGGCGGCCCCCTCGGCGCGGGAACCCTGGTCGGCGGCCCCCTCGTCCCGCGGACCCTGGCCGTCGGCGCCGGGGACTGGTCCCTCCTGAGCGGGGGCCACCGGCTCCTGCGTGGGCGCTCCTTGCGTCGGGGCCCCGTGGTCCGGGGGCGGGACGACCGCCCCCGCGAGGTCCTCAGGGGCGGATCCGGCTTCCGGCTGTCCGCCCTGGGCTCTCGGTTCGCCCTGTTCTTTTCGTTCCTCGTACATCCTCAGCCGTCACTCGGGTCACTTGGAGATTCCGAAGACGGCGCCCTCGGCGTGGACGGTTCCATGGAAGGACTGAACTACCGTGTCTCTGGGAGTAGTTGGCGCACTCAGGGGGCGCGCGCCGGCCCCTTCACCACCCCCGCCCCCACCACCACCGCCGGCGTGCGGCCCGTCGCCGTCCAGACCCAGCGCCCGGACGTCGTATCCGGGCACCCAGACCCACGCCCGCCCCGCGTACTCCTTCTCCTCGATCAGCACCTCGCGGAACTCCTGCGCCCGGATGGTGGTGTAGGCCTCGCGGACCACGTCGTTGAAGACGGTCGCCGAGACCGCGACGGCCAGGCACGCCCCCGGTGCCGCGGCCAGGGCGGCCCGCAGCACCCTGCTGTCCAGCATCCGGCCGATCTCGACGGGGGCGCGGCCGACGAAGCCGTTGGCCGCCGGGGACGCCGTGCCGAAGTGCACCACGGCCCGCAGGCGCAGCCATGCCTCCGGCAGCCGACCGTGGTTGAAGGCCCGCAGGCCGGCGTCCAGCTGCCGCATGAAGGTGTCGACGAGGGCCGGCTCCGAAGCTCCCTCGGGCAGGACGGCGAGCACCGAGTCACCGGCCTCCTGTGTGCTCCACCGCTCCCGCTGCAGACCGGCCACGGCGGCGGCCTCCCCGAGCAGCCGCTGGATGGCCTCCTGCAACTGCCGCTGCGTCAGGACGTCGACGCCCCCGTAGCCCTTCGCGTCGACCGCCAGCAGCAGTCTGCGCCCGAACGTTTCCATGCTTGAACTCCCCGCTCACTCAATGGAGTCACACCCCAGTGCCCCTCGGGTCCGGGGCGCGCTCCGGAACACGGCCGGCGTCCGCTCCCCCGGGCGCGGACGCCGGTACGCCAGTGGTACACGTCGCGCCCCGCGCGGACCCCGTCGAAATACGGGATGTGGTAGAAGGCGAAAACATACAAGGGCCGACGGACGTTACGGGCGGGTTCAGGAAGAGGGGAGTGCGGAATCGGACAGGGGGTTCACCACACGACCAGCCGAGCCCCGGAGCCCAAACGCCGAGGAATCCCGCAAGGCGGCCGCAGGCCCGCAAGAACGCCGAATCCCGCCCAAATGCCAGGTCCTTCCGCCGGCGAGCGGGTGTACTCGGTGACGACGAGCGTGCCACCGACCCGAGGAGGCCGTATGCCGTCCGCCGGTGCCGACCCGGACGACCGCCCCGCGCGGTACATGTTCACCGCCCTGCAAACCGCCCACCAGCACGCCGACACGAAGGCCGGGATCCTGGCGGCCGCGCAGGCGGCGCTGGTCGGCACGGCGGGCTCCTGGAGCGGACAGGCCCTGCACACCGCGGAACGCGGCGGGGCGGCGGGGGTGCTCGCCGGATCCCTGCTCGCGCTGTTCCTCGTCGGGCTGTTCGGCGGTGCGGGCTTCCTGGCCGCCACCCTGCGGCCCAGGGTGCTGCGCTCCGCCGAGGCCAACCGGTACGGCTTCGCCCATCTCGCGACGGGACCCGACATCCTTCCGGCAGAGGGTGCGGAGGATCCGGACGGTGACGTGGTCGTGGAGCGGCGGGAGTTGTCGCGGGCGATCCGGTTCCTCGCCCGCGTGGCCCTGCGCAAGTACCGGTGCCTGACCGGCGCTGTGGTGTGCACGACCGTGATGGGTGTCAGCGCCGGGCTGCTCGTGGCGCTGTGCCCGTTGCTGTCCTGACCGGCGCCGTGGGCGGCCTCACTCCTCGGGCCCCAGATCCGCAAGCCATCTGAGCCGGGGCAGATCACGGATGGTGGTGGAGCGGTAGCCGGTCTCCAGCAGGCCGTCCTCGCGCAGTTCCCGCAGCGCCTTCTGGACCGTGGACTCGGCCGCCCCGGTGAGCGCGGCGATCTCCGGCTGGGTCAGCCGGCAGCCGACGACCACGCCACCGTCGACCGGCTGGCCGTAGGCGGTGGCGAGTTCCACCAGCAGCCGGGCCAGCCGTACCTTCGCCGGATAGCCGCGGAACTCCAGGCGCCGCCGGTTGGCCCAGCGCAGCCGGTCGGCGACGATCCTGGTCAGGGCCATGGACACCTCCGGCCGCCGCATCATCAGGGCGTGCAGCACACCGGGTTGCAGCACCCGGGCCGTCATGGGACCGCAGGCCGTCACCGTGGCGGAGCGCGGCGAACCGTCCATGGCCGCCATCTCCCCGACCGTGTCACCACCGAAACGGACGGCGAGCAACGACGTCTCCCCGTTCTCCACCCTCGCCGTCACCTTGGCGAAGCCGGAGAGCAGTACCAGGACGTGCCGGTCGTGCGCGCCCTCGCTCAGGAGCACATCGCCCGGCTCGAACGGTCTCTCCGCCCCCAGCTGGAGCAGTTCCTGCCGGACCGGCGGCGACAGCACCCCCAGCAGGCTGCGTACGGGCCACTCCGCGGAGCTGTAGGGCATGACGCGCTCTCCCCATGCGACGGCGAATACCCCTCCATGCTGCCGCTGATCACATCGCCGGGCGACGGACTTGCTCCACACCGTCCTGCGCGGCCCCGGAACCACCCGCGACGCCCCGCGGCCGGCGCCTGGCCGCCGCCGCCAGCGTCAGCGTCACCCCCACCGACCCGGCAGCCATCACCGTCATCGCCACCGCCGGCGCGGTGAGTTGGGCCACCGCTCCCGCCAGTGCCGCGCTCACGCCCTGCATCGTGAGCCTGCCCGCCGAGTCCAGGCCCAGGGCGTGACCGCTCAGTCCCTCCGGGACCAGGGCCATCAGGCGCTCCTGCTGGACGAGGCCCGCGCTGAAGCCGACCGAGGCCAGAGCCACACAAACGGCCGCCACCGGTACGGCGGGACGCAGGGCGAACAGCAGATACGGGGTCGCCAGGAGCAGCAGGAGCGGGATGCCGAGGCGGCGGCGCAGGGCGAGCGGCAGGATGCGGCCCGTGGTGACGTCCCCGACGAACATGCCGAACGCCGCGCACGCGAACAGCACACCGGCCCGGTCCGGCGCGTAGGACACGTACAGCGACTCGCAGCCGACGACCAGGCCGTTCGGGACCCACAGGAGGAGGTAGACGGTCCAGCGTTCCCGGGACGACCACAGCAGCGCGTTGGTGCGCCAGGTCCCCGCGACCGAGGGGCGGCCCGCGGTGCGGGGGGCGCGGCGGGTCAGGCCGGACCGGGCCGCCAGGGCCCCGCCCAGGTGGAGCGCCGCGGCCGTCAGGAGCGTCCCGCGCGAGGAGAGCAGCGCCACCAGGACGCCTCCGGTCGCGTAACCGGTGATCTGCATGATCCCGTTCATCATGTTGAAGGCCGAACGGCCCAGCAGATAGCCGTTGTCGGGCAGGATCTCGTTCAGCAGGCCCCAGCGGACCCCACCGCCGAGCGACTGGACCAGGCCGAGGACCAGGATCAGGGCGAAGACCGCCGCGATCGGCAGGCCCGGTGCCGCCAGCAGCGCCGTACCGGCCGCGAACGCGCACGCGATGCCCGTCATCGTCGCGCGCGGCGGCAGTCGGTCCGCCGCCGACAGCAGCGTCGTCGCGCCCACGACCTGCGCCAGCTGCGGGCCGAACATGCTGACCGCGGACAGCAGCGGTGAGTCGGTGGCGCGGTACACCAGTGTGCCGAGGGCCAGGCCGCCCAGGGTCGAGGCGGCCGTCTGGAGGGCGGTGGACAGGAAGAGCGGGGTGAACTCCCGGGAGCGGAAGAGATCGGAGTAGCTGCGCATGCGCGGAGTCTGAGCGGGCGCGGAAGGCGGTCGTTATTGTTTCGCGTGCGCGCGAAACACGGGGAGGGCGGACGGACCATGGGTCTCTGGTACGTCAACGCCGACACCCTCGCCGGGAGCCGGTTCGTGCTGTCGCCGCTCGCCGAGGTCTTCGCGAGTCTGAAGCTGCTGCACGCGGGCACCGCCTGCCACCCCGGTGAACGCGCCTGGCTGGACGCCCACCTGCCCGCATACCGCCGGCGGCTGGCCGCCGACCCCGTCACCGCGCTGCTCGTCCGCAGCGGGCTGGGCCAGGAGTGGATCGCCGACTTCCTCACCCCCACCCCGAGGGACGGGGAGACCTTCGAGGAGGGCGTCGCCCGGGTGCGCGCCGCCTCACCGGCCGGGGCCCGCGCCCATCTCACCGTCTCGCTGCGCGGCCCGCTCCCCGCCCCGCTGGACCGTGACGACCTGCCCCGGCGCGCCGCCGATCTGCTGACCTACGTGTGGACGCGGACGGTACGCCCGTCCTGGGACCGGCGGCGGCGCGTCCTGGAGGCCGATGTGGTCGCGCGGACCGCACGGCTCGGCCGGGGCGGCTGGGCGGCCGCGGTGGACACCCTGCGGCCTGGCCGCACGCGCTGGCTCGGCGGGAACCGGCTCCAGGTCAACCTGCACGAGTACCCGCCGCGCGAGATCTCCGGCGCGCAGCTGGTCTTCGTCCCCGTCACCCCGCAGCGGACCGGCTGGGTGTCCTGGGAGGAGCGCGATCGGTACGCCGTCGTCTATCCGTGCGCGGGAGTACTGGCCCAGGGGCCGCGCGAGGCGGTGCCAACCGGCCTCGGCGCGCTGCTCGGGCCGGCCCGGGCCGGGGTCCTCGTCCTTCTCGACTCCCCCATGAGCACGAGCCAGTTGGTCGCCGTGACGGGGCAGGGCCTCGGGTCGGTCGGGCGCCACCTCAAGGTGCTGCTGGACGCGCGGCTGGTGGAGCGGCGGCGGGCAGGGCGGTCGGTGCTGTACTCGCGTACCGTCGCCGGTGAGGTGCTCGTCACAGCGCAGCGGGTCTGACGGGCCCGTCACGAACCGGAGTTAGCATCCGCTTCATGACGACTACTGACAACACCGCCGGCTCCGTCCTCGACGTCGAGATCGACGCCCTGCGGGGCGGCCCCGCGAACCTGTCCCAGTACACGGGCAAGGCCGTCCTCGTGGTGAACGTCGCCTCCAAGTGCGGGTTGACGCCGCAGTACGCGGGCCTGGAGCGGCTGCAGGAGCGGTACGCGCCGCTGGGCTTCACCGTGCTCGGGGTGCCCTGCAACCAGTTCCTCGGGCAGGAGCCCGGGACCTCCGAGGAGATCGCGGAGTTCTGCTCGGCCACGTACGGCGTGACCTTCCCGATGACCGAGAAGATCGAGGTGAACGGCGAGGGGCGGCACACGCTGTACGACCGCCTCGTCGGATTCGCGGACGCCGAGGGACACAGCGGGGACATCCGCTGGAACTTCGAGAAGTTCCTGATCGGGAAGGACGGCCGGGTCGCCGCCCGCTTCTCGCCGCAGACGGAGCCGGAGGCGGCGGACATCGTGGCGGCGGTGGAGAAGGCCCTCGCCTGACGCCGGGCCCCACGGGCGGCCGCCGGGCCGGACACCCGACCGTCCGGCCCGGCGGTCGACCTTGCCCCTGGGGCAGAGTTGACCCTGCCCCTGGGTCAGAGGGGAGCGTCCTCGTCACCGGGCGGAAGGCGTCCGGTGGGCCGGCCGGGGTTGCCCGCGAGGCGGGCAGCCCTCACCGCAGCTCCGGCGGGCACGGTGTGCCCCGGGGGAGCTGGTAGGGAGCAGCCAGACGGTAGGTGCCCGGGCGGGGGGCCACCAGTTCCGTCCACTTGTCGCCCGACGCGTCCTGAGCCGTCTCCATCAGACAGCCGTTGACGTTGTCGTACGTCTTCGGCGTGCCCTCCGGGCGGTGCTTCGACGTCTCCGTCTCCTGCGGCGGCTTGACGCCCTTGCCCTGTGCGTCGACCAGGCCCAGCCACGGCGAGTACGGGACGCGGATGAGCACGCGGCCCGCCTTCTTCACCTCGATCGTCAGCTCGCCCTGCTCCGCCCGGTCGACGACCGCCGGCGGATCCACCAGCGGAGTGGGGTCGGTGACCGCGAACAGCTGCCAGTTGGCGTCGCCCCAGATCTGCGTCAGATACGGCATGCCCCGCTGGACGAGTTGGCGCTCGCGCTGACCGCCGTCGCCGTCCGGCTCCCCCTTCGGCAGCACCACGTAGTGCACCGCCCAGCGCTGCAGCCAGGAGTGGTAGTTCGCGGAGTTGAGCGTGTCGTCGTAGAAGAGCGGGTTGCGCTCCATGTCGGCCTGACGGTTCCAGCCACGCGCGAGGTTCACGTACGGGGCCAGCGCCGACGCCTCTCGGTGCGAGCGCGCCGGCACGACCTCCACGCGGCCCTTCTCGGCGCCGACCACCTGCAGCTGGTTCACCAGCGGTGCCAGCTCGCGCGCCCAGGACGCCGCCGGGGTCGTGTGGACGATGTCGTCGACCGTCTTGAAGCCGATCCAGCCGGCGAAGCCCGCGACCGCGAGGACGAGGGCGTACCACTTCCGGCTGCGCGGCACCGCGAACGGGAGCGCCGCGACCAGCGCCACCCCCGCGAACAGCATCGCAAGCCGTGTGATGTTCGAGCCGATCTGCGAGCTGATCAGCCAGACCAGGAGCACGGAGAGCCCGTAGACCGCCGCCGTGATCCGTACCGTCTTCCACTCCGTGGGGACCAGCAGGAAGACCAGGACCGCGAAGAGGAAGGGCAGGGTCGCCGACGCCCATGTCATCGGCTGCGTACCGGAGAACGGGAACAGCCAGGCCGACAGCGCGACCACGACTGCCGGCGCCAGGCCCAGCGCCCAGGCGCCGGGGCGCCGCTTCTGGAGGAACAGCGCCACCGCCACGAGGCCGACGAACAGGCCCGCCACCGGGGACGACATCGTGGCCAGCGCGGCCAGCGGCGCGGCGCAGAGCGCCTTCGCCCAGCGTTTGTAGCGCCAGCGGTAGGGCCAGCAGAAGACGACCGCCGTCGCGCCCAGCGCGAACATCGTGCCCAGGCCGAACGTCACACGCCCCGAGATGGCGTTGCACAGCAGCCCGAAGACCCCGGCCAGGGCCGGCCACCACGGCTCACTGACCGCACGGCTGCGGATCAGGACCAGCGTGAGCAGCCCGGCCGAGATCGTCCCCGCGATCATCATCGTCGTACGGACGCCGAGCACCGACATCAGATACGGCGACACCACGCTGTACGACACCGGGTGCATGCCCCCGTACCAGGCGAGGTTGTACGCCGAGTCCGGGTGCCGTCCCACGAACTCCGCCCACGCATCCTGCGCGGCGAGGTCGCCGCCACTGTTCGCGAACGTGAAGAACCAGACGAGATGCAGCAACCCGGCGAGGGCCGTGACCGCCAGGACGGGGTGCCCGCGGGCCAGGTCCGCGCCGCGTGAGGACCTCAGGCGGGCGAGCAGGGCGCGGCGACGGGGCGCCGTCGCCGCCTCGTCGGCAGGGGGTTCGGAGCCCCTCGCGGGGGCCGGGGCCGGTGCCGGGGCCGACGGCCGGGCGGCGCCGCGGGGCGACGCGTCCTCGGCCGTAGACCGGGGAGCGTCGCCGGAGGACGTGTCAGCGGCCCGGGACCGGGGGCCTTCGCCGAGGGCCCCGGTGGCCGGGTGCCGCGTCGGGCCGGCGTCGGGCGCGCGCAGCGGTATTCGCGAGTCGGCCGTCCGGCCCGGTTGACGGCCCGGATCGGCGTCGTCGGCGTGTGTCGGCTCCGCTGTGGCCACCTGAAGGCACTCCCCGTGTCCCGTTTCCGTTCTCGCCCCGCGTCCGGTTCCGTTCTCGGCCCGTGTCCGGACATCCGCAAGAGTTCCGTCACCGTTCCGTCGGGGTTCTTCCGGGGGTCCGTCCCGGGCCAGGATCGACTGCTACAGACCTGCCCCGATCTCGCGACGCTAGCACGCACCCCGCCGACGGGGCCCCGGGTGGGGGCCCCGTCGGCGGGGTGCGGGTGCCCGACCGGACGTCCGGTGCGCCGGTTCAGCCCAGTCGGGTGAACTTCGCGCCGTAGCCCGGTTCGGTGAGGTCCTTCTGCAGGGCGACCGGGATGGTCACCGCATGGCCGGAGCCGTCGCCGACCGTCAGCTCGCCGACCACCTTCCCGGCCTTCGCCTCGTGCGGGACCGCTGAACCGCCGTCACCGATCGTGATCCTGGTCCGCAGGCCCGGCCAGCCGATAGCGGTCATGTCCTTGGTGGCGACCACGGGGGCCTTCCCGCCGAGCCGGTCGTCCACGTACCCGACGACCTGGCCCTTCTTCACCACCGTCGCGGTGGTCAGGCTCTGCTGGATCTTGCTGATCAGCTTCTGGCTGTTGGTGAGCGCCAGCTGGAGGCTGTCCCAGACGCGACCGGTGTGGGCGTCCTGGTTGAGGACCACGCCGTAGATCGTCTGCGTCTTGCCGTCGACCACCTTCGTGGCCGCCCACACCAGGTTGCCGCCGGCCGGGGTCGACGAACCGGTCTTCAGACCGATCACTCCGACCTGCTTCACCAGCAGGTCGTTGTTGTTGTAGATCGGCTTGGACAGCCCCGGGACGTCCGCCTTCGCCATCCCGACGATGCTGCGGAAGACCTGGTTCTGCATGACCGCCTTCGCCAGCTTCAGCTGGTCGACGGCCGTGCTCACGGTCGTCTTGTTCAGGCCGCTCGGGTCCGTGTACGTCGTGCCCGTCATGCCGAGCTTCTTGGCGGCGGCGTTCATCTTGCCGACGAAGGTCGCGTTGTCGGAGTCCCAGCGGGCCAGCAGCCGTGCCGCGTTGTTCCCGGACGGGATCATCAGCATCTGCAGCATCTGCCGCTCGGTGAACTTCTGGCCCTTGGAGATGGCCGCCGTCGATTCGTCCGGGTTCTTCGACTCGTCCGCGGCCTGCTGGTCCACCGTGATCTGGGGGCCGCCCTCGTTCCCCTTGAGCGGGTGCTCCTGGAGGGTGACGTACGCCGTCATGATCTTGGCGACGCTCGCGATCGGCTGCGGGGCCTGCTTGCCCTCGGAGCCGATCGTGCCGACGCCGTCGACCTCGACCGCCGACTGGCCCTGTCCGGGCCAGGGCACGTCGAGCTTGCCGCCGCCGAAGGTGTACGTGGCGTCGGCGGTCAGCGCGAGGGTGGGGGTCGGCAGCGGCCGGACGGCCTGCACGATCGCAAAGATGATCAGTAGCAGGGCGGCGAGCGGCGTCCAGATCTTGACCCGCCGCAGGATGGTGCGGACCGGGGTCTCCGGGGGCGGCGGGGTGTTCGTCAGCTCGGCGAGCAGGTCCAGCGGGGGCTTCGGGGGAAGCGGCTGCTGGGCGGTGCGCTCCGGGCCGACCTGGGACAGCGCGGCGGTGGCCTCGGCCGGGCTGATGGCGGGCTTCGGCTGCGCGGGCTTCGGCTGCGCGGGCTTCGGCTCGTCCAGCGGCTTCAGAGCGACGAACTTGCCGGGGCGCTCGGCGCCGGACTCGGCGGTCGGCTTCTCGGTGGACTTCGCGTCGGTGGACTTCGCGTCGGTGGCCGACGCCTCGGACTCGGTCTTGTCGGCCTTGTCGGCCTTGCCGGGCCCGGGGGCGCCCGCCTTGTCACCGGCCGCCCAGCTCGGCCTGGCGGCGGACTTGTCGGACGACTTGGTACCGCCGAGCTTGAGCATGGTCGTGGGCTGGTCCACGGGGGGCTTCGCGTCGCCCAGCTTGAGCATCGTCGTGGGCTGGTCCACGGGGGGCTTGGCGTCGTCCTTGTCGGCGGGCTTGTCCGACGGCTCGTCGGCGAGCTTGGCGGCGGTCTTGGCGTCGCCCAGCTTGAGCATCGTCGTGGGCTGATCCACCGGGGGCTTGGCGTCGTCCGCCTCCTTGCCCGATGGCTCGTCGGCGAGCTTGGCGTCGTCCTTGTCGGCGGGCTTGTCCGACGGCTCGTCGGCGGACTTGGCGGCGTCCTCAGTCTTGGACTCGGCCTCGGACTCGGCCTTCGACTCGGCCTTCGACTCGGCCTCGGCCCCCGCGGCAGCCTCGGCAGCCGACCCCTCGTCCTTCGCGGCCGTCTCGGAGTCGTTCTCCCCGGACTCCGCAGACTCCCCGGACTCCGCCGACTCCGCCGACTCCCCGGACTCTGCCGACTCTGCCGACTCCGCGGCCTCCGCGGCCTCCGCGGACGACGCACCCGCGGTCTTCCCCCCCGACGTCTCCGCGCCCCTCCCGGCGGCCGCCTCCTCCGCCTCACCGGAAGCCTCGCCATCCGAACGGCCCTCCGCCGCACCCGACTTGGGCTGCGAGTCCGCATCGGACGCGACGTCCTCCTGGTCCTCGGTGTCCTCCGCGCTGTGCACCCAGGAAGCCAGCGACGCACGTTCCCGGGCGTCGCCCCGGCCGCCGGAACCGGCGTTCGCGCGCGCCGAGTCGTCCTTCTCACCCGACTCCTCGGAACCCGCGGAACCGGCCGAACCCGCGGCCTCCTCGGACACCGCACCGGCCTTGTCCACGGCCCCGCCGGCGGAGTCATGCGACGCCCGCTTGGAGATCACCGCTGTCGCCTGGTCGACCCGCACCTTCTCGCCGGCCATCACGAGCCGGGGATCGCGGTCGCCGGTGGCCGGCGCCGGAACCGGAGCCCCGCTCCCCGACGTCCGTTCTGCCGACGACTCGTGCTGCTTCGACCTGTCGGGGGACTCGCCCGCCACCGATGCCTCCTCCTTGCGCCGCGCACCCACTCGCGCGCCTTGCCGAACCGTGAACCGCCGCCCGGACAGTGCTGTCCGAACCATGTACCAGTGTCCTGTGTGAGGGATTGACCCCTGGGCTAGACGAGAACGACATACCTACCGGTTCCACTACATTCCGGTCACGCACCCTCGACAGACCAATGTGAGAGGGGTCACCCTGTCATTCATCCACGCGGGGAGGCATGGATGGGCAGGAGCCGCAGAACAATTCCGGAGGAGCTTCTGCTGCTGGCACTGGACCCGACCACGGGTACCACTGCGCAGCCGCAGTCGCTCGACCTCGGTCTGGCCGGAGCACAGCTAGTGGAGCTGGCGCTGGCCGGACGGATAGCCCCAGACGGGGATCGTATCGCCGTGGTCGTGCCACGGCCGACTGGAGATCCAACCCTGGACAGCGCGTTGGAGTTGCTGCGCAGGCGCGGCGCTCCCGTACGAGCTGTCCACTGGATCGGCGGACCCCGTCTCGGGCTCCGCCAGATCTACCTGTCGCACCTGGAACGGTGCGGCATGGTCCAGGCCGTCCCCGGCCAGATGTGCGGGGTGCTGCCGACGACTCGGTACCAGGCCACCGACACGGCCATCAGCCGGGAGATCAGGTCCCGGCTGGATTCCGCGATCCGTACCGGCGTCCCGCCGGACCCACGGACCGCGGCGCTCGCCGCGCTGGCCCACGCGGTCGGTCTCGGCAAGCACCTGTATCCGGGCAACGAGGGACGCTCGTCCCGCTCCCGGCTGCGGGACCTGATCAGGCACGACCCCATGGGCGGTCTCGTGGCGCACGCCGTGATGGACGTCCAGAGCGGCGCGGCCGCACAGCCCCGCCGCGGGCCGGCCCCGGCCGGCCGTCCGGCCGCCACGGCCAGGCCCGCAACGGAACCCGCTGGCGGTGTTCCGATGCAGCCGCGCCGCGGATCCATGGCGCGCGTCGTGGCCCACTGAGCCGCAGCCCCACGGCCCGCAGGACCACGGCACGACCACCGGCTGAACCTGCAGGATCGGTACAGCAGGCTTGGGCGCCCACGGGCGGACAAGCCGGAGAACACAGTCCCGGTTCGGGAGCCGCCGGCCCGCGCGGGGCGATGAGACCGTACGTCCGGACGACGACACGGTCCCACCGCCCCGCGCGGCCGCATGCGTGCGTCGCGCGACGGCGTTCGGCGTACGGCAACCAGTACGACGGGACGCACTGCTGTACGACAACGGTGGCATCCTGAGCCCAACCATGGCCAAGGAACGGCCAAGTGGCGGGCAGCCACCGCATATCCGCTGTTTCCCAGCGGTAGGTAGCACCTTGGTGGCAATCTGCTCAACAGCAGATACGCAAAGTAGAGGCACGCAGCCGGAGGTGCACGTCCGTGGCGTCGAATGTCAATCCCACCGTCCGGCGGCGTCGGCTGGGCCAGGAGCTGCGCCGGCTCCGTGAACTCAAGGGCATGACGGCCGAAGAGGTCGCCGAACGGCTGCTCGTCTCCCAGTCGAAGATCAGCCGTCTGGAGAACGGCCGCCGCAGCATCAGCCAGCGTGACGTCCGCGACCTGTGCGGAGTGTACGAGGTCGAGGACCAGCGCATCGTCGACTCCCTGATGGAGATGGCGCGGGACTCACGCCAGCAGGGTTGGTGGCACGCGTTCGGGGACATCCCCTACAGCGTCTACATCGGCCTGGAGACCGATGCGGAGTCGCTGCGGGTGTACGAACCCCAGGTCATCACCGGCCTGTTGCAGACCCGTTCCTACGCCGAGGCCCTCATCCATGGCGCGCTGCCCGAGACGTCGCCCGCCGACATCGAGAAGCGCGTCCAGGTGCGGATGCGCCGCCAGGAACGTATCGCCGCCGAGAACAACCCGCTGCGCCTGTGGGTGGTCCTGGACGAGGCGACGCTGCGCCGGGTCGTGGGCAACAACCTGGTGATGCGCGAGCAGTTGGAGCACCTCGCGGAGATGTCCCGGCTGCCGCACGTCACCGTGCAGGTGCTGCCGTTCGAGGTGGGAGCGCATCCGGGCCTCAACGGCCAGTACGCGATCCTGGAGTTCGCCGACACGGCCGATTCGAGCGTGGTGTACCTGGAGGGCGTCACGAGCGACCTCTATCTGGAGAAGGCGCCGGACGTGCAGAAGTACGCCGTGATGTACGAGCATCTGCGGGCGCAGGCCCTCAATGTGGAGCAGTCCCGTCAGTTCATCGCGGACGTGGCGAAGGAGTACGCGCGCTGAGCGCCTGGGCCATGGACCGGCGAATTTTACACCAGTGAGATCTTCGCGCGTAAGGCCTCACTGGAATATGCCATCCAGTCGAGTGAACGAGCCCTCCGGACAGGGATGTTGACGAGTAGCTTCGATCACGCCATCAGTCAGAACCAGTTGGCGCGAATCGCACCGCGGGCACCGATTGGAACCCGTGGCGCGATGACAGCACTCAGCAACTCGCTACCGGAGTGAACATGGCAGTTCTCCAGGGGGCCACGGCAACGTGGACCAAGTCGTCGTACTCAGTCGGCAACGGCGCCTGCGTCGAGGTCAAGTCGCCCACCCGATCCGAGCTGGCGGTACGCGACTCGAAGGCTCCCGAGGGCCCCACGCTCGCCTTTCCGCCCGAGGCATGGACGGCCTTCGTGGCGTCCATCAAGTAGACCGAGCAGAGGATCCCCAACAGGCCCACCAATAGAGCCCTCTCGACTGGTCCGCCGTCCCGGCCGAGGGGGCCCGCTCGTCTCTACCGGGCTCGGTCCGCCTCCGGTCGCCGAGTCCCCGCTCGCCGCATGAGCCGCATGGCTGAGCCGTCAGCGGAGGTCGTCCACGTACCGGTCCGTCCCCGGCACCGTGGGAATGAACGGCGCCACCAGCTCCACCCTCCCCAGCCCTCCTTCCGCCACCGCCGCGTCCAGCCCCGTGAAGTGCTTCTCCCAGCACTCCCTCGGATCCGCCTCCAGGAACCACAGCAGGGTCAGGCGCGTGTCCACACCCTCCACCTGCTTCACATACGTCATACGGTCGCCGGGCAGCGGGGTCGGCCGGAAGACCGTGACCATGGCCGCCGGGGAGCCCGCCAGGCGCCCCGGGAGGTGACGGGTGCCCAGCCACTCCAGCAACGCGGCACGCTCCTCGGGCCCTTCCGCGTCCACCACCTCCAGGACCAGCCCCGCGTACGGGTGGTCCAGCGCATGGACATCACGCGGGCCCGCGGCGCCGTCCCGGTACACGGTCACCTCATGGTCCTGGAAGGCCGTGAAGACATGGGTGCGGTCCCGGTAGACCCGAGCGTCGCGGTTGAGACGCTTGTTGATCGCGACGGTCCAGCGCATGTGGTCGTCGTAGCGCCCGTCCGTGATCCAGTACGTCGAGAGGTAGCAGCCCGTGGTCACCGGCCGCGCCACCGCCGACTTCTCGGGACGGCGCAGGAGTTGCAGCTCCCGGGTGGCGACCCAGCGGCGGCCCGCGAACATCCACGGCATGGCCATCGCGCCCGCGTAGTAGTGGTCGTCCTCGTACCAGCGGTTGTACGCGTACTCGCGCCCCGGGTGCGGCTGCACCATGGTGATCAGGGCATGGCCCGGACGGACGCCATAGGGCCCCACGGCCGCCAGTTCCGCGTACACCTCACTGCGCGTGTCCTCACCCATTGCCGTACCCCTTCCTTCCTCCGCCGCACAGCCCTACTCTGACGCTTCGTCAGATAATTGGCCAGAGTCGCGACCGCCGCCGGGACGAGGGGGCTCGATGTCACTGCTCCAGGGCAAGACCGTCGTCGTCTCAGGGGTCGGTGCCGGACTCGGCCACCAGGTCGCGGCGGCCGTGGTGCGCGACGGCGGCAACGCGGTGCTCGGCGCGCGCACGGAGGCGAATCTCGCCAGGTCCGCCGCCGAGCTCGATCCGGACGGAGCGCACACGGCGTACCGGACGACGGACATCACCGACGAGGCGCAGTGCGAGGCGCTCGCGGCGCTGGCGCTGTGTCGGTTCGGGCGGATCGACGCGGTGGTCCACGTCGCCGCCTGGGACAGCTACTTCGGTGGCCTTCAGGACGCGGACTTCGCCACCTGGCACTCGGTCGTCGATGTGAACCTGCTGGGGACCCTGCGTATGACGAGAGCGTGCCTGCCGGCCCTCAGGACATGCGGAGGCTCGGTCGTCTTCATCGGCACTCAGTCGTCCGTGGCCGCGCCCTCCCAGGTACGGCAGGCGGCGTACGCGGCATCGAAGGGCGCACTGACCAGCGCGATGTACTCGCTGGCCCGGGAGCTCGGCCCGTACCGGATCCGGGTCAACACCGTGCTGCCCGGCTGGATGTGGGGCCCGCCCGTCGAGGCGTACGTGCAGTTCACCGCGCACGCCGAAGGCCTGCCGGAGGCGGAGGTGAAGCGGCGCCTGACGGACCGGATGGCGCTGCCCGAACTGGCCACGGACGGCGATGTGGCGGACGCGGCGGTGTTCCTGGCCTCCGACCGGGCGCGGGCGATCACGGGGCAGTCCCTGCTCGTGAACGCCGGAGAACTCATGCGCTGACCCGGTGAACCCCTGGGCAGGAAGGGTGCGTCGGCCCTTCCATCACGTCCCGCGACTCCTCTCCGGGCCGCACGGGACCCGCATCCCGTAAGCCCGATCCCTCGGATGTCCTCACTGGCGAAGTGCCCGCTCATGGTGTGTTCCGCGTCACGGGCGCGACAACCGCCACGAAGGCCAAGAGAAGGTAAATTTGTTCGCCTCACTGATCTGTGTTCACATCCGTGACCGGGAAAGGTCTTGACCGCCCGCCTGACCGGCGGTTCAATCCTCCAAGTCCCCCGCTCCCGCACGGGGGCGCCGCCCGTGTGCTCGTACTGGCGAAGTGCCGTCCGGTATCTGCAAGTTCACAAGGCGGACCCCTGGAGGGGGCACATGAACGGTCTCGACTGGGCCGTCCTGGTCGCGTACTTCGGCGTGATGACCGCGATCGGCGTCTGGTCCCACAAGCGCGTCGACGACGTCAGCGACTTCTTCACCGCGGGCGGCAGGATGCCGTGGTGGCTGTCCGGCATCTCGCACCACATGTCGGGCTACAGCGCCGTGATGTTCACGGGCTACGCCGGCATCGCCTACACCTACGGCATCACGTCCTACGTCACCTGGGCGCTGCCCATCGCCATCGGCGTGCTGATCGGCGCGAAGCTGTTCGCGCCACGCCTGAACCGGCTGCGCTCCCGGCTGCATGTGGCCTCGCCGCTGGAGTACCTCAAGGACCGCTACAACGTGCCCACGCAGCAGGCGCTGGCCTGGTCCGGCATCCTGCTGAAGATCGTGGACGTGGGCGCGAAGTGGGCCGCGATCGCGACGCTGCTGAGCGTCTTCACCGGGGTCTCGCTCACCCAGGGCATCATCATCACCGGCGCCATCACGGCCGTGTACTGCACGATCGGCGGCCTGTGGGCCGACGCTCTGACGGAACTGGGGCAGTTCGTCATCCAGTTGCTGGCGGGTCTGGCGATGCTGATCATCGCGCTGAACAAGATCTCCGACCAGGGCGGTCTGTCCAAGGCGCTGGACTCGCCGAAGCTGGCCGGGCACGGGCACGGATTCGCGGGCCCCTACATGACGGTCTTCTTCATCGCGTACCTGTTCATCAAGCTGTTCGAGTACAACGGCGGCATGTGGAACCAGGCCCAGCGCTACATGGCGACGGGCAGCGCCGGGCAGGCGACCCGATCGGCGCTGCTGTCGGCGGGTCTGTGGTTCGTCTGGCCGGTCATCCTCTTCATCCCGATGTGGCTGTCGCCGCTCCTGGTCACGGCGAAGAAGCCGGACGGCTCGGACGCGTACGGCCTGATGACCGAACAGCTGCTGCCGCACGGTCTGCTGGGCCTGGTGGTCGTGGGCTTCTTCTCCCACACGATGGCCATGTGCTCCTCCGACGCCAACGCGATCGCGGCGGTCTTCACCCGGGACGTGGTGCCGGTGCTCTCGAAGGCGGCACGGGCGTGGAACGCCCGCACGGGCCTGATCGCGGGCCGGGTGACCACGGTCGCGTTCCTCGGCCTGTCGATGGCGGTGGCGACGCAGGTCAACTCCCCCACGTTCAAGGACATCATCACGGTGGTCATCAAGTGGGTGGCCGGCCTGATGGGCCCGATCGCGATCCCGTTCATCCTGGGCCTGCTGCGCCCGTTCCGCAGGTCGGGCCCGACGGCTGCGCTCAGCAGCTGGGCGGCCGGTCTGCTGGCCTTCTTCGTCGTCAACTACCACCTCGACTTCTCCCAGCGCACGGATGTGAAGCTGGAGTACCAGGTGGCGCTGCCGATGGTGATCTCGCTGCTGCTGTATGTCCTGATCGGCCTGGTGAAGCCGGAGGACACGCCCGAGAGGGACGGGATCATCGAGAAGGTCAACACGGACGACGACGGGGCTTCGGCGGCGCTGCCGACGACGGATGCCGTTGAGCCCGCTCCGGGCACAACCAGCCCGTCCGGCGCTTGAGGACGAGGCCGTTCAGACCGAAGGAGGCTGGGGGCGCAGCTCCCGGTACGGCCCTTAAGAGCTCCGAACAAAATGGGCGCCCGGCTCGCGGCGCCTGGCACGCCCTCCCCCAAGCTCTTCGAGCAGGGGGGACCCCCAGCTGCGTTGCCGAAAGGCCCTAGTAGCTCCGCTACGAGGACCTTCCGGCGCCTTGCGATCGCACGCACCAGACGCCGCGAGCTGATCGGACTCCCATTTTGTTCGGAGCTCTAAGCCCGGGGGTAGCGCGCCAGCCATCCCGGCGCGGATCCCGTAGGGCCGTGCAGCGCAGCGCCCTGCGTCATCTCCATCGCGAAGTCGTCCGCCAGCACCAGCAGCGTGGAACGGCCCTCCAGCTCGGCCAGCCAGGCCGGCGGGAGGGCCGTTTCGCCGTACAGTGCTCCGAGCAGTCCGCCGGCCAGCGCCCCCGCGGTGCCCGAGGGCCCCCCGTGGTTCACCGCCAGGCACAGCCCGTGCCGGACGTCCTCCCCCACCAGCGCGCAGTACACGGCGACGGCCAGCACCCCCTCCGCCGTACCGGCCCCGGCCAGCTCCTCGATCCGTTCGGGCGTGGGCATCCCCTGCCGCATCGCGCCCAGCGCGTGCTGCAGCGCATCGGCGACCGGCTGCTGCCCCGGCCGGGGGGCCAGCAGTGCGAGAGCCCGCTGCACGGCCCCGTCCAGGCTCTCGCCGCGCGCCAGCGCGTGCACGATCACGGCGTACGCGCCCGCCGACAGATACGCCGTGGGGTGCCCGTGGGACTGGGCCGCGCACTCGATCGCGAGCTGCAGCACGAGCTGCGGATCCCAGCCGACGAGCAGCCCGAACGGCGCGGAGCGCGCCGCCGCCTCGGGCCCCCGCTCGCCGGGGTTCTTGGGCGCGTCCAGCGTGCCCATGATGTCGTCGCCGAAGCCGAGCAGACAGGCCCTGGCCGGGGAGCGGCGGGCGTACAGCCACTCCTCCCGGGCCAGCCAGCCGTCGTCCTTGCGGCGCTCGTCCGGCCCCCAGTCCCGCTGGGTGGCCGCCCAGCGCAGATACGCCCGGTGCAGATCGGTCGGCGGATGCCAGGCGCCGGTGTCCCGGCGGACCTGGGCGCGCACGAGCCCGTCGACGGAGAACAGGGTGAGCTGGGTGAGATGCGTGATCGCACCGCGTCGGCCGTGCCCGAACGCGAGGTCGCGGAGCCCCTCGTGACCGTGCGCCTCACGGATCTCCTCCAGCGTGAGTCCGTCGAGCGGCGCGCCCAGGGCGTCGCCGACCGCAGCGCCGAGCAGCGTCCCTCGCACGCGACTGCGAAAGTCCTGCTGCTCGGTGCGGCCCCAGACGGCACCGGCTGTCGCACCCACCCAGGCCTCCTCAGGGCACCATCCGCATGTCCGACAGTCCAGCACTGTAATCGAACGGGAACGGCCGCTTCAGCGGGCGGATCCGTATACGGTCCGTGACCTCCTCGTCCCCGACCGGCCGGTGGTCAGCCTCACCTGGTCACGCTGCGCACGGATCCGCCACTGAGCGTGTTCACCCCTGCGGGTGATCACCGCCGCGTCGGGCGTCAGTCTGCGACGGCCGCGCCCGCGCCACTCGTACACCCCCTCCACCGCCCCCTCCACCCGCACCGGAGCCCGTCCGGCTCCAATTCTGGCTCAATGTGCGCGGGCCGCACCCGGCCGCGCGGGGAAGGCCCCTGTCATGACCACCACCTCACGCACGCTCCCCCTGACCGCCACCCTGCTCATCAGTACCGTCGCCCTCTACATCGCGCTCGTCGCGTTCGGCAACATCACCGACTTCGGGACCAACCAGCAGTTCGTACGCCATGTCCTCGCGATGGACACGACGTTCAAGGACCACGACCTGATGTGGCGGGCCATCACCTCGGGCGCCTGGCAGGACGCGGCCTACGTGGCGATCATCGCCTGGGAGACGCTCGCGGCGCTGGTCCTGATCACCGCGACCTGGCTGTGGGCCCGCCGCCACCCCCGCGCCCGGCAGCTCTCCACCCTCGGCCTGCTCATGCTCCTGCTGCTGTTCGGCGCCGGGTTCGTCGCGATAGGCGGGGAGTGGTTCGCGATGTGGCAGTCCAAGACCTGGAACGGCCTGGACGCGGCCACCCGCGTGATCGTCCTGGCCGGGGTCACCCTCCTGGTGACGCATCTGCCGGGGGCGGCCCCGGAGAACGGCTGAATCCGTCTCCGTCCCACCCGGTGCGCCATTGCTCAGTCGCCCAGCACCGGCAGCAGCTCCGGCAGATGACCGTCCGACGCGGTCGCCGCACGCTGCCGCTCCGGCGGGACCTCGCCGTACAGCGTGGTGCGCGGCCTGGCGGGGCGGCCGGCCGCCTCCGCCACCGCGACGAGGTCCCGGACGGACTTGTACGAGCCGTACGACGAGCCCGCCATACGGGAGATGGTCTCCTCCATCAGGGTGCCGCCCAGGTCGTTGGCGCCGGAGCGGAGCATCTCCGCCGCCCCCTCCGTGCCCAGCTTCACCCAACTGGTCTGGATGTTGGGGATGTGGGGGTGCAGCAGCAGACGCGCCATCGCCGTCACCGCGCGGTTGTCGCGCATCGTCGGGCCGGGGCGTGCGATGCCCGCCAGGTACACCGGTGCGTTGGTGTGGATGAACGGCAGCGTCACGAACTCCGTGAAGCCGCCCGTCCGCTGCTGGATCCGGGAGAGGGTGCGGAAGTGGCCCAGCCAGTGGCGGGGCTGGTCCACATGGCCGTACATCATCGTGGACGACGAGCGGATGCCCAGTTCGTGCGCCGTCGTCACGACCTCGATCCAGGTCGCCGTCGGCAGCTTGCCCTTCGTCAGGACCCAGCGGACCTCGTCGTCCAGGATCTCGGCGGCCGTTCCGGGGATCGTGTCGAGACCCGCCTCCTTCGCCGCCGTCAGCCACTCGCGGATGGACATGCCGGTGCGTGTCGCGCCGTTGACCACCTCCATGGGGGAGAAGGCGTGCACGTGCATGCCGGGGACCCGGGACTTGACCGCCTTCGCGATGTCGAAGTACGCCGTGCCGGGGAGGTCGGGGTGGATCCCGCCCTGCATGCACACCTCCACCGCGCCCACGTCCCACGCCTGCTGGGCGCGGTCCGCGACCTGCTCCAGGGAGAGGGTGTACGCGTCGGCGTCCGTGCGGCGCTGGGCGAAGGCGCAGAAGCGGCAGCCGGTGTAGCAGACGTTCGTGAAGTTGATGTTCCGGGTGACGATGTACGTGACGTCGTCGCCGACCGCCGACCTGCGCACGTCGTCCGCGACCCGGCACAGCGCGTCCAGCGCGGGGCCGTCCGCGTGCAGCAGGGCCAGCGCCTCGTCGTCGGTCAGCCGGGTCGGGTCGGCGGCGGCGGTGCGCAGCGCCGACCGTACGTCCGTGTCGATGCGCTCCGGGGCCATGCCGGGGGCCGCGGCCTCGCGCAGCGCCTCCCAGTCGCCGTACACCTCGTCGAAGTCGTCCCGGCGGTCGCTCGTGCGCCCGTCGGTGTCGATCGTACGGTGCAGGTCCGTACGGCCGGACGCCCGGAACACCTCTTCCGGCTCCTGCCAGGGGTGTCCCTCGACGACCGCGTCCTCGCGCGCGAGGCCCGTTCCCGGGTCCGCCAGCGCCCTTACGTGCGGCAGCAGCCGGGGATCCAGCCACGGTTCCCCGCGCCGCACGAACTCCGGGTAGACGCACAGCCGTTCGCGCAGCTCGAAGCCCGCCGCCGCGGAGCGCTCCCGCAGCAACTCGATCTGTGGCCAGGGACGCTCCGGGTTCACATGGTCGATGGTCAGCGGCGAGACCCCGCCCCAGTCGTCGATGCCGGCGCCGATGAGCCGCTCGTACTCGTCGTCGACCAGGTTCGGCGGTGCCTGGAGACAGGCGCTCGGGCCCATGATGTGCCGGGCCACGGCGATCGTGGCGACCAGTTCGTCCAGTTCCGCGTCCGGCATGCCGCGCATCGCCGTGTCCGGCTTGGCGCGGAAGTTCTGGATGATCAGCTCCTGGATGCCATGGTGGGCCCGCGCCACCTTCCGCAGCGCGAACAGGGACTCCGCGCGCTCCTCGTACGTCTCGCCGATGCCGATCAGCAGCCCGCTGGTGAAGGGCACCGAGGAGCGTCCGGCGTCCTCCAGGACGCGCAGCCGGACCGCCGGTTCCTTGTCGGGTGAGCCGTGGTGCGGGCCGCCCGGCTCGGACCACAGCCGTTGAGCGGTCGTCTCCAGCATCATGCCCATCGACGGGGCGACCGGCTTGAGCCGCTGGAAGTCCGTCCAGGACATCACGCCGGGGTTGAGGTGCGGCAGCAGGCCCGTCTCCTCCAGGATCCGGATCGAGATGGCCCGTACGTAGGCGATCGTGTCGTCGTACCCGTGCGCGTCCAGCCACTCGCGGGCCTCGGGCCAGCGGTCCTCGGGCTTGTCACCGAGGGTGATCAGGGCCTCCTTGCAGCCCAGGGCCGCGCCCTTGCGGGCGACGTCGAGGACCTCGTCCGGGGACATGAACATCCCGTGCCCGGCCCGGCGCAGCTTGCCCGGCACCGTGACGAAGGTGCAGTAGTGGCACTTGTCGCGGCACAGACGGGTGAGCGGGATGAAGACGCTCTTGGAGTACGTGATGACTCCGGGCCGGCCGGCGGCCCCGAGGCCCGCGTCGCGCACCCGGGCGGCGGACACGGCGAGGTCGTCGAGGTCCGCGCCGCGGGCCTGGAGAAGCACCGCTGCCTCGGTGACGTCGAGCGCGACGCCGTCGCGGGCACGTTTGAGGGCGCGACGCATGGAGTTCTCGGTGGGGCCGGTTCCGGAGGTCGCGGAAGTCGTCATCCTCCGAGCATACGTTTGCGGTGATCAGGGCCCCCGGGGCGGATGTGTGTCGGCGGGGCGGACCGGGCGTCACGCCGTGTCAGGGCCGCCGGGGACACCGGGTGTTCCACCGGACGTGGCCGCCGATCGGCCTCCCGTGGAGCGGCGTTCACGGGTGGGCATCAGAGTGGTACGCACCATCACTGCACACCACCCCTGTCATCCGACACGCTGGGAGCAGCAGCATGTGCGAGGACGACCACGGCATCGGCAGACGCGCACTGTTCGTGACGGGTGCGGCCGCCGCGCTTACGTTGGGAACCGTGAGCTTCCCCAACGGCCCCGCCGCCGAGGCGGCGAGCAACCAGGAGACGAGGACGGTGCGCGGCACGCTGCCCACCGGCTCTCCCGACTTCGTGTATCTCCCCGTCGACGTCCCCGAGGGCGTCCGGGAGATCAAGGTCGCCTACACCTACGACAGGCCGTCCGTCCCGGCCGGCACCCCGGGCAACGCCCTCGACATCGGCATCTTCGACGAGCGTGGCACCGCGCTGGGCGGCAACGGCTTCCGCGGCTGGTCCGGCGGCGCGCGCACCGAGTTCTTCGTCCGTGCGGACGACGCGACCCCGGGGTACATCCCCGGCCCGGTCCGCCCGGGCACCTGGCACATCGCCCTGGGCCCCTACACGGTGGCGCCGCAGGGCCTCGGCTACGAGGTCACGATCACGCTCACGTACGGCGAGCAGGGCAGGACCCCGGCGCCCGGGTACCCGCCGTCCCGGGCGAGGGGCCGGGGCCGCGCCTGGTACCGCGGCGACTGCCATATGCACTCCTGGTACTCGGACGGCCGCCGTACGCCCGCCGAGATCGCGGCGCTGGCGCGGGCCGCGGGCCTCGACTTCATCAACAGCTCGGAGCACAACACCCACTCCTCGCACCCGCACTGGGCCGACCAGGCGGGCGACGACCTGCTGATCATGCTGGGCGAGGAGGTGACCACGCGCAACGGCCACGTGGTGGCCCTGGGCACCGACCCCGGCACGTTCGTCGACTGGCGCTACCGGGCGCGCGACAACCGCTGGGCCCGGTTCGCCCGGGACATCCGCCGGGCGGGCGGCCTGGTCGTCCCGGCTCATCCGCACGCCACCTGCGTCGGCTGCGGATGGAAGTTCGGCTTCGCCGAGGCGGACGCGGTCGAGGTGTGGAACGGCCCCTTCACCCCGGACGACGAGGCGACGCTGGCGGAGTGGGACAACACACTGGTGGCGTCGGTCCGGGAGGGACACGGCAGGTGGCTGCCGGCGATGGGCAACAGCGACGCACACCGCGACCCCGACGCGATCGGCACCCCGCAGACGGTGGTCCTCGCCGACGACCTGACCCGGGAGGCCGTCCAGGAGGGCATCCGCGCGGGCCGATCGTACGTCGCCGAGTCCAGGAACGTCTCGCTGGCCTTCACGGCGTCGGGCGCCCACGGCGAACACGCGGGCATCGGCGAGCGGCTGCGGGTGGGCCGCGACACCCCCGTCACGGTCCGTCTGGAGGCGCAGGGCGCGCCCCGCTGCACGATCCGCTTCGTCACCGACCAGGGCGTGCTGTTCACGAGCGACCCGCTGCCGGTGTCGGGGACCGGCTCGGCCGAGTGGCACACCACACCGGCGTACGCGGCGTACGTACGGGCGGAGCTGCGGCACGAGACGGCGGCGGGACCGGTGCCGGGAGTGATGGCCGCGTTCACGAACCCGATCTTCCTGGGCGAGGTGTGAGGCGGACCGGCGACGGGACACCCCGGTGAGGGGTCTGCGACACTGCGCGCGTACCCCTCACCGGCCGCACCCGGAGGCAACTGGACCATGTCGCGTCACGTGGACCTCAAGTACAAGGCCGTCACGGCGTTCCAGCGCCACCTCGCCAATCCGTTGCTGCGCCGACTGCCGTTCCAGACGGTCCTGGAGACGACGGGCCGCGTGTCGGGACTGCCCCGCCGGACTCCCGTGGGCGGCCGGCGCGTCGGGGACTCCTTCTGGCTGGTCTCCGAGTACGGCGAGAGGTCCCAGTACGTCCGCAACATCCGGGCGCATGCACGCGTCCGGGTCCGCATCCGGGGGCGCTGGCACACCGGTACGGCCCATCCGCTCCCGGACGACGACCCCCGGGCCCGGCTCAGGACGCTGCCTCGTCTCAACAGCGCGGCGGTACGGGCCCTGGGGGCGGAGCTGCTCACCGTGCGAGTGGACCTGGACGGCTGAGGGGTCCTTGCGCTATGCCCGCCCGTCACCCCGGCCAGACGATCGCCTGGAGCTCGCTGTACGCGTGCAGCGCGTACGAGCCGACGTCCCGGCCGACACCGCTCTTCTTGAAGCCGCCGAACGGGGCCTCCATGTTGCGCCCGACCGTGTTCACGCCGACGCCGCCCGCCCGCAGCCGGCGGGCCACGCGGAAGGCGCGGGCCACGTCGCCGGACCAGACGTAGTCGAGCAGGCCGTAGTCCGTGTCGTTGGCCAGGGCGATGCCCTCCTCCTCGGAGTCGAAGGGGACGACCACGACGACAGGACCGAAGATCTCCTCGCGGACCACCCGCATGTCGGGGGTGCAGTCCGCGAGGAGGGTGGGGGCGATGTAGAACCCGCGCTCGCACGGCGGGCGTTGGCCCCCCGCGACCAGCCGCGCACCTTCCTTACGGCCCAGTTCCACGTACGACTCCACGCGGTCCCGGTGCGCGGCCGAGATCACCGGGCCCACCACCGTGCCCCGCTCGCGCGGGTCGCCGACCGGCAAGTGACGTGCGTGGGCGGCGAGTTCGGACACCAGGCGGTCGTACACCCCCCGTTGTGCGATCACCCGTGTCGGCGCCGTGCAGATCTGGCCGCTGTAGAAGGAGAACGTGGTGCCTATTGCGGCCACCGCCGACCGGACGTCCGCGTCGTCGAAGACCAGCGCCGCGCCCTTGCCGCCCAGCTCCATCAGCTGCCGTTTCATGGACCGGCCGCACACCTCGGCGATGCGCTGCCCGACCGCCGTGGAGCCGGTGAAGCTCACCATGTCGACGTCCGGGCAGTCGACGGCGGCCTGGCCGGCCTCCGGGCCCGATCCGCTCACCACGTTGACGACGCCCGGCGGCGCGCCCGCCGCCTCCAGCACCTCGGCCATGCGGTACACCGACAGCGGGTCCTGCGGGGCGGGCTTGACCACCACCGTGTTGCCCATCGCCAGCGCGGGCGCGACCTTGCCCGCGGGGTTGGCCCACGGGTTGTTGTACGAGGTGATGCAGGTGACCACGCCGACCGGCTGGCGCACCGCGAGCGCGCCCATGACGGCGGCAGGGCCGAACGGTCCGGCCTCGTTGATCTGCGGCGGCAGCGGCTGTTCCACCGGCTCCACGCGCGCGTAGCGCCGGAACCGCGCCACCGCTACCCCGACCTGCATCCCGCGCGCGGTGCCGGTGGTGGCGCCGCTCTCCGCCTGCGCCAGGCCGGCGTACGGCACGAGGTTGCGCTGCATCACGTCCGCCGCGCGGGCGAGGACGGCCGCCCGTTCCTCCGGGGTCTTTCCCGCCCACGGTCCGAAGGCCTCGCGGGCCGCGGCGCAGGCCGCGTGCACCTGCTCCCGGGATGCCTCCGGCGCCCATCCGACGGTCTGTTCGGTCGCCGGGTCCAGGATCTCGTAGTGGCCCCCGTCGGGCTCGGTCCAGGCACCGCCGATGAACAGCCGCTGCCGCTCGCTCACCTGGTGCTCACCGTCCCGGTGTCCCGCCCGGAGCGCAGCACCCTGCCCGGTACGGCTCCGGTCACCACGTCGTCCCGGATCGCCTCGACGCCGTTGACCCAGACCGCCCTCACCCCGATCGCGCGGGAGTCCAGCCGCGGGCTGTCTCCCGGCAGGTCGCGCACCAGGGTGGCCTGCCCTGCGTCGATCCGCTCCGGGTCGAACAGGACCAGGTCCGCGTGGAAACCCTCCCGCACCCGGCCTCGCTCCCGCAGCCCGAACAGCCGCGCGGGATCGTCCGTCAGCATCCTCACGGCCCGCTCCAGCGGCACCAGCTTCCGGCCGCGCAGACAGTCCCCCAGGAACCGGGTCGTGTACGGGGCCCCGCACATGCGGTCCAGATGGGCGCCCGCGTCGGAGCCGCCGAGCAGTACGTCCTCGTGCCGCCAGGTCTCGGCCCGCAGGGCCCAGGAGTCGGGGTCGTTGTCGGTGGGCATGGGCCACAGCACCGTACGCAGGTCGTCGTTCGCGCAGATCTCGACCAGGCACGTGAAGGGGTCCTGGCCGCGCTCGGCCGCGATGTCCTTGACCACCCGCCCGGTCAGGCCCTCGTTCTCGGGGCTGTAGGTGTCCCCGATGACGTACCGGCCGAAGTTCGCGAGCCTGCGGAAGACGCCCGCCTCCCTGGAGTCGGCGCGGCGCAGCATGCCGGCTCGGACCTCCGGGTCGCGCAACCTCGCGATGCGCTCGGGCACGGGCAGGCCGAGGACCGGGCCCCATCCCGGGATCAGGTTGAGCGCGCAGAAGGTGCCGAGCGACATGTTCATCGGCGTGAGGATCGGCATGGTGAGGGCCACCACCCGGCCGCCCGCCTTCCGGGCGCGCTCGCTCGCGGCCAGCTGGCGCGGCACCCGCTCGGGGACGGCCGCGTCGATCGTGAGGACGTTCCAGTTGAGGGGGCGTGCCGCCGCCGCGCTCAGCTCCGCCAGCAGGTCGATCTCGACGTCGCTGAACTGGTCGAGGCAGCCCGCGACGATCGCCTCGATCTGTGTGCCCTCGTGCTCGCCGACGGCCCGCGCGAGCGCCAGCAGCTCCGCCGGGCGCGCGTGCCGGGAGGCGACCGGGTTCCCGTCGCCGTCGGAGTGCGTGGCGGACTGGGTGGTGGACAGGCCCCAGGCGCCCGCGTCCATGGCCTCGTGGAAGACCCGGAGCATGGCGTCCAGTTGCTCCCGGGTCGGCTGTCCGCCGATCGCTTCGGGACCCATCACATACCGCCGCAGCGCGCAGTGCCCCACCATGAAGCCCGCGTTGACGGCGATCCGGCCCACCAGGGCGTCCAGGTACTCCCCGAAGGTGTGCCAGGTCCAGGGCGCGCCCTCCTCCAGGGCGACCAGGGACATGCCCTCCACCTTGGACATCATCCGCCGGGTGTAGTCGGCGTCCTCGGGGCGCTCGGGATGGAGCGGGGCGAGCGTGAAACCGCAGTTGCCGGCCGCGACCGTGGTGACCCCGTGGTTCAGGGAGGGGGTCGCGTACGGGTCCCAGAACAGCTGGGCGTCGTAGTGGGTGTGCGGGTCGACGAAGCCGGGGGCGAGGACGAGACCGGTCGCGTCCTCGGACGTACGGGACTCCTCGGGGACCGTGCCGACCGCGGCGATACGGCCCTCCCGGATCCCCACGTCCGCGGTGTACCCGGGCGCGCCCGTCCCGTCCACGACGGTCGCTCCCCTGATGATGTGGTCGAGCACCGGGTCACCCCCTCAGACGGCCTGGCGGAACCGGGTGGTGCGGTGCACCGGGTCCGTGTCGATCTTCGGGATCACGTGCTCGCCGATGAGCCGGATCGTCCGCAGCGTCTCCTCCTTCGGGATCCCGACCGGCAGCCCGAAGCTGAGCTGGTCGGCCCCGGCCTGCTCCCACCTCTTGCACTGGG
This sequence comes from Streptomyces sp. TP-A0356, assembly GCF_001417775.1. Classification (GTDB taxonomy): domain Bacteria; phylum Actinomycetota; class Actinomycetes; order Streptomycetales; family Streptomycetaceae; genus Streptomyces. Next base: position 316,703 of record NZ_BBZJ01000014.1, read on the forward strand.
TCAGCACCTCGTCTGGGTCGCCGCAGATGAGCAGTTCCTCCTCGATGAGGAGTTCCAGGAATTCCTCGGTGTACCGGGGCAGTGTCTCGGGCCAGACGGGGAAGCCCTCGGGGCGCGGGAAGGTGTCGTGGTAGCGGAAGACGAGGGACGGCAGGTAGTGCAGTCCACCGTGCACCGCGGTCCGTATCGCCTCCTCGTGGGTGGGCGCGCAGATGGCGGTGGTCGTCACCATCACGTTGTCGTTGACGAAGTCCCCGATGGGCTCGGCGTCCACGATCGCCCTCTTGTACTGCTCCAGGACCCACTCCATGTCGGAGACCTTCTGCACGCTGAAGCCGAGCACCCCGAGCCCCTTCCTGGCGGCCATGGCGTACGACGGCGGGGACCCGGCCGCGTACCACATCGCGGGGTGCGACCTCCCGTACGGCTTGGGGAGGACCTTGCGCGGCGGCAGCGACCAGTGCTTGCCCCGGAAGCCTGCGTACTCGTCCTGGAGCCACATCTTCGGGAACTCGGCGATGGTCTCCTCCCAGATCTCCTTGGTGTGGTTCATGTCGGTGACGCCGGGGAGGAAGCCGAGGATCTCGTGGGAGCCGGCCCCGCGTCCGCTGCCGAACTCGAAGCGGTTCTCGGTGAGGTGGTCGAGCATGGCGACCTTCTCGGCGACCTTCACCGGGTGGTTGACCTGGGCGAGCGGGTTGAAGATCCCGGAGCCGAGGTGGATGCGCTCGGTGGCGTGGGCGAGGTAGCCGAGGAAGACGTCGTTGGCGGAGAGGTGCGAGTACTCCTCCAGGAAGTGGTGTTCGGACGCCCAGGCGTACTTGAAGCCGGACTTGTCCGCCTGGATGACGTACTCGGTCTCCTCCATCAGCGCCTTGTGCTCCGCGAGCGGGTCGGTCTCGGCCCGCTTGCCCACGTATCCCTGTACAAAGAGCCCGAATTCCACGGAGGTTCACCGTCCCCACGAATCTATCTGACATACCGTCAGATTCAGTTGCCGCCGACTCTGACACCGCCCGCATGGACCGTCAATAGCTGACGGTCAGTCAGACAACCGCGACGCCGGCCAGCCATCCGCCGTCGATCACGAACGGCTGCCCGGTGATGTAGGAGGAGTCGTCACAGGTCAGGAAGAGGGCTAGCCTCGCCACCTCCTCCGGCCGCCCGATCCGGCCGAGCGGCACGAGCCTGCGGTACAGCTCGTCCAGGGCCCCGGAGGTCTCCTCCGGGTCCGCGTCCGGGTCCAGCCGGGCCGGGTTGGACATCGGGGTGTCGATGGCGCCGGGGCACATGGCGTTGACCCGGACCCGCTGCCGCGCCAGCTCGATCGCGGCGACCCGGGTGAGCCCGAGGATGGCGTGCTTGGTCGCCGCGTACGTGCCCACGGCCGCCATCCCGGTCATCGCGGTGTAGGAGGCGGTGTTGACGATGGTGCCCCCGCCCGCGGCCGCGATCTCGGGCGCGACGGCCTTGATACCGAGGAAGCAGCCGACCTGGTTGACCCGCACGACGTTCATGAACTCGTCAAGAGGGGTGTCGACCAGCGCGTTGAACCGCAGGATCCCGGCGTTGTTGACCAGCCCGTCGATCCGCCCGTACGCCTCCTTGGCGGCGGTCACGGCGGCGGCCCAGTCCGCCTCGCACGCCACGTCGAGGTGCGCATACGACTGGCCCAGCGCCTTGGCGACCGCCTCCCCCTGGTCGTCGAGCACGTCCGTGAGGAGGACCCGGGCGCCCTCCGCCGTGAACAGCCGTGCCTCCTGCTCGCCCTGTCCGCGCGCCGCACCGGTGACGACGACGACGCGCCCGTCCAGCTTGCCCATGGCTCTCCTCAGTCGAGTAGGGGGGCGACCTCGGCCCCGAACGCCGCCATCTGGTCGGTGAGTTCGTCTCGGCCGCGGCTGCGGAACCGCACCTGGATCTGGTGCACGCCCATCGCGCGGTAGGCGCGCAGCGACTCGGCGAGCGCCTCCGCTGCGCCGCTGACCGTGCGCCGCCCGACGTCCCAGCCGGGCTCGCCGACGTACAGCGGCTCGGTGATGGCGCCGACGGTGAGGGGCTGCTCGATGCCCGCCTCCGCCCGCAGCCGCCGGAGCCGGGCGATCTGGGCGGGCAGCCGGTCGCGCGGATCCCCCTGGGGCAGCCAGCCGTCGCCCCTCAGCGCGGCCCGGCGCACGGCGGCGGGCGAGGAGCCGCCCACCCAGACGGGGATACGGGGCTGGGCGGGCCGGGGCCGCTGCCCGAGCCCCTCGAAGTCGTACAGCTTCCCGTGGTGCTCGGGGAACTCCTCCGGCCCGAGCGCCGCGCGCAGGGCGTCGATCGTCTCGTCGAGCACCGCGCCCCGCCGCCCGAAGTCCACCCCCAGCGCCTCGAACTCCTCGCGTACATGCCCGGCCCCCACCCCGAGGACGAGCCGTCCGCCGGAGAGATGGTCCAGGGTCGCGTACTGCTTGGCGGTCACGAGGGGATGCCGCAGCCCGACGATCGCCACATGGCTCAGCAGCCGTACGCGCTCGGTGACGGCCGCGAGATGGGCGAGGGTGGCGACGGGGTCGTACCAGACCGTGCTCATGGCGGGCGCGAGGCGGCGCGGGACGGCGACGTGGTCACAGCTCGCCAGGTAGTCGAACCCGGCGCGCTCGGCGGACCGGGCGACCGCCACGAGGTCCTCCGGGCCCGCCCCGGCCTCCCAGCCCTCGGCGTAGATCGTGCTCTGGGACTGGACGGGCAGCTGCATCCCGTACCGCAGGGGCCCGCTCAACGGGTACCGCCCGGCCCGGCCCACAGACCGTCCTCCGTCAGCCCCAGCAGCTCGATGGCGTTGCGGCGCACGATCCGCTCCACCACGTCCGCGTCCAGGTGACCCATCTGGGCCTCGCCGACCTCCCGCGACTTCGGCCAGGTGGAGTCGGAGTGGGGGTAGTCGGTCTCGTACAGGACGTTTCCGACCCCGATGGCGTCCAGGTTCCGCAGGCCGAAGGCGTCGTCGAAGAAGCAGCCGTGGACGTGCTCCGCGAAGAGTTCGGACGGCGGACGGCGGACCTTGTCGGCCACCCCGCCCCAGGCGCGGTTCTCCTCCCAGACGACGTCCGCGCGCTCCAGGATGTACGGGATCCACCCGATCTGCCCCTCCGCGTACATCACCATCAGCTGCGGGAAGCGTTCGAACTTGCCGCTCATCAGCCAGTCGACCATCGAGAAGCAGCAGTTGGCGAAGGTGATGGTGGAGCCGACGGCCGGCGGGGCGTCCGCGGACGTCGACGGCATCCTGCTGCTGGAGCCGATGTGCATGGCGACGACGGTGCCGGTCTCGTCGCAGGCCGCGAGGAAGGGGTCCCAGTCGTCGCCGTGGATCGAGGGGAGCCCCAGCCGGGGCGGGATCTCGGAGAAGGCGACCGCGCGCACGCCGCGCTCCGCGTTGCGGCGCACCTCGGCGGCGGCGAGCCCGGCGTCCCACAGGGGGATGAGGGTGAGCGGTATGAGCCGGCCGTGCGCCTCGGGCCCGCACCACTCCTCCACCATCCAGTCGTTGTAGGCCCGGATGGACAGCAGCCCGAGCTCGCGGTCCTTGGCCTCGGTGAAGGTCTGGCCGCAGAAGCGCGGGAAGGTGGGGAAGCACAGGGCGGACTGCACGTGGTTGACGTCCATGTCGGCGAGGCGCCGGGGGACGTCGTACGAGCCCGGGCGCATCTGCTCGTAGGTGATGATCTCCAGCTTGATCTCGTCCCTGCTGTACCCGACGGCGGTGTCCAGGCGCGTGAGGGGCCGGTGCAGGTCCTCGTACACCCACCAGTCGCCGAGCGGGCCGTCGTCGCCGGGCGCTCCCATGACGGGGGCGAACTTGCCGCCGAGGAAGGTCATTTCCTTCAGGGGCGCCCGGACGATGCGCGGACCGATGTCCCGGTACTTCCTCGGGAGCCGGTCCCGCCAGACGTTCGGGGGCTCCACGGTGTGGTCGTCGACCGAGATGATCCGCGGGAAGGCGCCGTTGGTCCGTGAGGTCTCCATGCCGGTCACCGTAGCGCTGAACTGACGGACCGTCAGGAGTTGTGCAAGGCCTTCCGGTCCGGGGGTGGGTGGGGAGAGCATGTGTGGGCCTTGTGATGCACCGTGCGGACGCCTGTGATCGCCGTCTCGCACGGCTGACGCATCCGCCATGAACAAGGCAAACTGGCCTCTTGGTCGTGAACGGTTCGGCAGGGTGCCAGGGGGCAGCGATGGACGGTGTACCGCGAGTACCGGAGCAGCGGAGTCCCGGTGAATCGGCGACGCTGCGCTTCGGAGTGCTCGGACCGGTGCGCGCCTGGCGCGGAGAGGAGCTGCTGGCCACGGGCTCGCCGCAGCAGCGCGCCCTGCTGGCCGCGTTACTGCTGCGCGAGGGCCGTACCGCGACGGCCTCCGAGCTGATCGACGCGCTGTGGGGCGACGACCCGCCACCACGGGCTCTGGCGGCCGTACGCACGTACGCCTCCCGGCTGCGGAAGGTCCTCTCCCCCGGAGTGCTGGTCAGCGAGTCGGGCGGATACGCGGTACGGCTGCGGGACGCCCGCTCGCTGGACCTCGTGGCGGCCCAGGAGCTGGCCGCGGAGGCGGAGAAGGCGCGGAACTCCGGGGATCTGTGCCACGCCCGGCAGGTACTCAACGAGACGCTGGCGCTGTGGGACGGCGAGACGCTGGCGAGCGTGCCGGGGCCCTACGCGGAGACTCAGCGCACGCGTCTGGAGGAGTGGCGCCAGCAACTCCTGGAGTCCCGCCTCGACATGGACCTGGAGCAGGGCTGCCACGCGGAGGCGGTCTCGGAGCTGACCGCGCTGACGGCCGCGCACCCACTGCGCGAGCGGCTGCGGGAACTGCTGATGCTGGCGCTGTACCGGTCCGGCCGCCAGGCGGAGGCACTGGCCGTGTACGCGGACACGCGCCGTCTGCTCGCCGACGAGCTCGGGGTCGACCCCGGTCCGGGCCTCAAGGAGCTGCAGCGACGGATCCTGCGGGCGGACCCGGCCCTGGCCGAACCGTCGGCGCCGGCACCGGAACCCACGTCCACGCCGGTGCGCCCGGCTCAACTGCCCGCCACCGTGCCCGACTTCACGGGCCGGGCGTCCTTCGTCGCCGAACTGAGCGCGGTGCTGGCGTCGGCCAAGGGCCGGGTGATGGCGGTCTCGGCGCTGGCGGGCATCGGAGGCGTCGGCAAGACGACCCTCGCCGTGCATGTGGCGCACCAGGCGCGCACCGCGTTCCCCGACGGCCAGCTGTATGTGGACCTGCAGGGCGCGAGCCGGCGGGCGGCGGAGCCGGAGACGGTCCTGGGGTCCTTCCTGCGGGCCCTGGGCACGGCTGACTCGGCGATCCCCGACTCGCTGGAGGAGCGTTCGGCGCTGTACCGCTCGGTCCTGGACGGCCGTCGCGTCCTGGTCCTGCTGGACAACGCGAAGGACGCGGCCCAGGTGCGCCCGCTGCTGCCGGGCACGGAGGGCTGCGCGGCCCTCGTCACCTCCCGGGTCCGCATGGTGGACCTGGCGGGCGCCCATCTGGTGGACCTGGACGTGATGTCCCCGGAGGAGGCCCTGCAGCTCTTCACGAAGATCGTGGGTGAGGAGCGGGTGGCCGCGGAGCGCGAGGCCGCCCTGGACGTGGTGGCGGCCTGCGGCTTCCTGCCGCTGGCGATCCGTATCGCGGCCTCCCGGCTGGCGGCCCGCCGCACCTGGACGGTGTCGGTCCTGGCGACGAAGCTGGCCGACGAGCGCCGACGCCTGGACGAACTGCAGGCCGGGGACCTGGCCGTGAAGGCGACCTTCGAGCTCGGCTACGGCCAGCTGGAGCCGGCCCAGGCCCGCGCGTTCCGCCTGCTGGGCCTGGCGGACGGCCCGGACATCTCGCTGGCCGCGGCCGCGGCGGTCCTGGACCTCCCCCAGGAGGACACCGAGGACCTGCTGGAGTCCCTGGTCGACACGTCCCTGCTGGAGTCGGCCGCCCCAGGCCGCTACCGCTACCACGACCTGGTCCGGCTCTACGCGCGTGCGTGCGCGGAACGGGACGAACACCCGCCGAGCGAGCGCGAGGCGGCGATGTCACGGTTGCTGGACTTCTACCTGGCGACGGCGGCGGGGGTGTACGCGATCGAGCGCCCCGGGGACCGGCTGGTGGATCACCTGGAGACCACGCAGTACCCGGGACTGACGTTCGAGGATCGCCATCAGGCCCAGGACTGGCTGTACTCGGAGGCCAACGCACTCCTCGCGTTCATCCAGCAGTCCAGGCGGAGTTCCATGCTGCGGCGTGCCGTGGACCTGCTGTGGGCGGCCAAGGACCTCGCCGAATCGGGCGCCAACTCCAAGCAGTACGAGGCGGCCGCGCTCGCCCTCCAGAACGCCGCCGACCGTGCGGACGATCCGCGGGCCAGGAGCCGTGTCCTCACGACGCTCACCAACGTCCACATCGTGGCGGGGCGCTTCGGCCAGGCGGACGAGGCGGCACGCAGGGCCATGGAACTGGCCCACGTCGCCGACGACCTCGCCCCCAGCTGCTGGGCCGCGAACGACCGGGGCATCATCGCGCTCTACCAGGGCCGTCACGCCGACGGCGAGGAGTATCTGCGGCAGGCCATCGTGAGCTTCCGTCTGGACAAGAACCTCGCCGGAGAGGCCAGCGCGCTCTGCAACCTCTCACGGATCCATCTGGCCATGGGCCGGGTCGGCAGCGCCGTGGAACTCGCGCAGCAGGGCATCGTCATCTACGACCAGCTGGGACACACGCTGCGCGGCGCCAACGGCCGCTACGCGCTGGGGCTGGCGCTGACCGGACAGGGTGAACTGGACGCCGCCGTCGGGCGGCTGGCCGAGGCTCTGGAGGTGTTCCGCGACAGCAGGCAGCGGCTCTGGGAGGGCATGACGCTCTTCAGGCTCGCGGAAGCCCACCTCGCGGGGCAGCGGCCCGCCAGGACCGCGGCCCTCGCGGAGCAGGCTCTCGCGGTCCTGCGAGGGATCGGAGGCGAATGGCGGCGAGGCAATGTGCTCACCGTCCTCGGCCGCGCGCTGAGCGGTCTGGGGCAGGCCGGCCGGGCGCAGGCCTGCTGGCAGGAGGCCCTCGCCATCTTCGATCAACTGGGCTCGCCCGAGGCCGCCGACGTGCGGCTTCTGCTCACACCCGCGGCTGCGGTGTAGCGCGCGGAACGACGTTCATCGTTCGTTTATCGCCACACGGCACTCTCTGTGTTGTCGATCCGTCGCGTCGGGGGGCAGACGGGTCAGCGGTGATCACTACCGCTAGGGTGAACGACCCTGATATGCCCGCCCGGCGGCCCTCGGGGGAGTCGCCGGACGGGCATCGCCCATCACCGAACGGGAGTTGCAAGTCCATGAGCGATGCCAAGAAGGACTCCGTGGTCAAGCCGCTCGACAACCACGCCACGGACGTCAAGGACGTCACCACGCTCGACAACCACGCCACCGACGAGAAGATCATCACGCTGGACAACCACGCGACGGGCGGCACGGTGACCCCGCTGGACAACCACGCCACCGACGAGAAGGCCTGAACAGACCGTCTCGACACGGGGATCGGCCGCGGCGGCGCGGAGGGGAGGCCGCCGCGGCCGAGGTGTGTCCCGGGGGCGACACCCCTCCCTAGGGGACTCGGCTCCGCAACTCCCCCTTCACCACCTTTCCGCTCGCGTTCCGCGGAAGGTCTCGGACGAACTCCACCGCCCGCGGCACCTTGTAGTTCGCCATCTCGCGGCGGGACCAGGCGATCAGGTCGTCGGAGGTCAGGACCGCGCCCGGGCGGCGGACCACGTACGCCTTGCCGACCTCGCCCAGCCGGGCGTCCGGTACGCCGATCACCGCGACGTCCTCCACGTCCGGGTGCAGGCCCAGCAGTTGCTCTATCTCCGCCGGGTACGCGTTGAAGCCGCCCACGACGAACATGTCCTTGATGCGGTCCGTGATGCGGAGGTTGCCCCCGGCGTCCAGCACCCCCACGTCGCCCGTGCGCAGCCAGCCGTCCGGCGTCAGGACCTCCGAGGTCGCCGTGTCGTCCTCGAAGTAGCCCCGCATGACGTTGAAGCCCCGGACGAGGACTTCGCCCGGGACGCCGGGGCCCAGCGGTGCGCCCCGACCGTCGGCCACCCGTACCTCCGTGCCGGGGATCGCCCGGCCCGATGTCGTCGCGATCACCGAGGGCTCGTCCCCCCTCCGGGACATCGTCACGACACCGCTCGCCTCCGACAGGCCGTAGGCCGTCAGGACGGTCGCCACGCCGAGTTCGCCGCGCAGGCGTTCCACCAGACGCAGCGGGATCACCGCCGCGCCCGTCACCACCAGGCGCAGGGCGGTGAGGTCGTAGGCGTCCCGGGACGGGTGGTCGAGCAGTGACTGGTGAAGGGTCGGCGGGCCCGGGAGGACCGAGACCCGTTCCGCCGCCATGTTCGCGAGCACCGTGTCCACGTTGAAGACCGGCTGCGGGATCATCGTCGCGCCCCGCATCAGACAGGCCAGGACCCCGGCCTTGTAGCCGAACGTGTGGAAGAACGGGTTGACGATCAGGTAGCGGTCGCCCTGGCGCAGGCCCGCCACATCCGTCCAGATCTCGTACGCCCTCAGCGTCTGCGCGTGCGTGATCACCGCGCCCTTGGGGCGGCCGGTCGTGCCCGAGGTGAAGATGATGTCCGAGGGGTGGGTCCCGGCGAGGGCCTCCGCGCGCCCCCGCACCTGCGGCTCTCCGACGCCCTCCCCGCTCGCCAGGAAGTCCTTCCAGGTACGGAAGTCGGCCGGGGCGTCGTCGGCCAGGACCACCACCTGCTCCAGGTGCGGCAGGCCGGGCAGGGGGCCGGCCCCGGGGCCCTGCGCCGCCGCCCGGCGCAGCGACGCCACGTAGGACGTCCCGAGGAACGTGCCCGTCACGAACAGCAGCTTCGCCCGGCTCCGCTCCAGGACGTAGGCCGCCTCCGCGCCCTTGAAGCGCGTGTTGAGCGGCACCAGGACCGCGCCCGCCGACACCGCGCCCAGCGCCGAGACGATCCAGTCCAGGGTGTTCGGCGCCCAGATCGCCACACGGTCGCCGACGTCCACGCCGTTCGCGAGGCAGGCCGCAGCCGCGCGTTCCACTCGGGCGCCCAGTTCGGCGTATGTGATCCGGGTGCGGCCCTCGACGACCGCCTCGGCATCGCCATGGCGGCGGGCCGCGCTCCGCACCAGGCCCGGAATGCTGCCCCACTCCCTGTCACCGCGCACCGCGACCTCCCGAAGCACGAGCCCGGACCGCATAGCTGACTGTCCGTCAGATTAGCGGTAGCCTGACGACCTGTCAGCCGACCGACGTCCACGCGGAGGTGTGCGCCATGGCAACGGCAGGGGCATCGGGGGGGCTCAAGGACGCCACCGCCATCGTCGGCATCGGGCAGACCGCCTTCGCACGGCGCCTTGCCGAGTCGGAGAAGGCACTCGCCTGCCGTGCCGTACTCGCCGCCCTGGACGACGCCGGGATCGCGCCGGGCGAGGTCGACGCGCTCGCCTCGTACACCATGGAGGAGACCGACGAGGTGGAGGTCGCCAAGGCCCTCGGCCTCGGCGACCTCACCTTCTTCGGCAAGGTCGGGTACGGGGGCGGCGGCTCGTGCGCCACCGTCGGGCACCTCGCCGCCGCCATCGCCACCGGACAGGCGACCGTCGGCGTCGCCTGGCGGTCGCGCAAGCGCGGCAGCGGACCCCGGCCGTGGCGGAACACGGCCGTCCAGCTGCCCACACCCGCCCAGTGGACCCGGCCCTTCGGGCTGCTCCGGCCCGTCGACGAGATCGGCATGCTCGCCCGCCGCCATATGCACGAGTACGGGACGACCAGGGACCACCTGTTCAACGTCGCCCTCGCCTGCCGGAACCGGGCCAACCAGAACCCCGCCGCGATCATGTACGAGCGGCCTCTCACCCGGGAGATGTACATGACCTCCCGGTGGATCAGCGAGCCCCTCTGCCTCTTCGACAACTGCCTGGAGACGGACGGGGCGCTCGCCTGCGTGGTCGTCTCCGCCGAGCGCGCCCGCGACTGCCGGCACCGGCCGGTGTACGTCCACTCCGCCGCCCAGGGGCTCCCCTCCCAGCACCACGGCATGGTCAACTACTGGAACGACGACCCGCTCACCGGCCCGGCCTGGACGGCGGCCCGGCACCTGTGGAAGCACGCCGACCTCACCCCGGACGACATCGACGTCGCCCAGATCTACGACGCGTTCACCGCCCTCGTACCGCTCTCCCTGGAGGGATACGGCTTCTGCGGGAGGGGCGAGGGCGGGGCGTTCACCGAGGGAGGCGCGCTGGAGATCGGCGGGCGACTGCCCGTCAACACCGGGGGCGGCGGGCTGTCCGAGGCATACGTCCACGGCTTCAACCTGATCACCGAGGGCGTGAAGCAGCTGCGCGGAACCAGCACCGCCCAGGTCCCGGGCGCCGCCACCTGTCTGGTCACCGCCGGCGAGGGGGTCCCCACCTCCGCCCTGCTGCTGAGGAGCTGAGCCATGTCCGACACCCTGCTCCCCCCGGTCCGCGACGAGGACGGCGGCCCCTTCTGGGAGTACGCCGCCCGCGGCGAGCTGCGCGTCCAGGCCTGCGCCGGCTGCGGCGAGCCGCGCTTCCCGCCGCGCCCCTGCTGCCCGCACTGCCAGTCCTTCGCGAGCGAGTGGCGGCGGATGAGCGGGAGGGGGCGGATCTGGTCGTACGTCGTTCCGTATCCCCCGCTGCTTCAGGCGTACGCGGCGCGGGCGCCGTACAACGTGATCGTGGTGGAGCTGGCCGAGGCGCCGCGCATCCGGCTCGTCGGGAACCTCGTCACCGGCCCGGACGCGCCCCTGGACTCGGTGCCCCCCAACCGGATCCGCATCGGCGCGAAGGTGCAGGTCGTCTTCGGCAAGGACGGAATGCCCCGGTGGGTTGCGGAGCGGTCGTGAGCGGCGGGCTGCGGGTCACCGCCGACCAGGACACCGGCGTCGCGGTCGTCACCCTCGACCGGCCGGCCAAGCTCAACGCCATCGACCTGGAGACCGCCTCCGAACTCTCCGCGTACTGGCTGGCGTTGCGCTTCGACGACTCCGTACGGGCCGTCGTCCTCACCGGCGCGGGCGAGCGGGCCTTCTGCACCGGCCTCGACCGCGGCGCGCAGGTGCCGCAGCCCGACTCGCCGTACATGGTGGACGATCCGCTGCTTCGGATCGGCCCGAAGGCGAACGACCTGTGGAAGCCGGTGATCGCCGCCGTGCGGGGCATGGCCTGCGGCGGGGCGTTCTATCTGCTCGGCGAGAGCGAGTTCGTGGTGGCGGACACCACCGCGACGTTCTTCGACCCGCACACCACCTACGGCATGGTCAGCGCGTACGAGTCCGTCTACATGGCGCACCGGATGCCGTACGGGGAAGCGGGGCGCATGGCCCTCATGGGCACCGCCGAGCGGATCTCCGCGCGGCGGGCGTACGAGATCGGGCTGGTGTCCGAACTCACCGAGCCGGGCGGGGCGTTGGCGGCCGCCGTGCGGTGTGCCCGCGTCATCGCCTCCCATCCGCCGCGGGGCGTGCAGGGCACCGTACGGGCCCTGTGGGCGGCCAAGGAGGCGGCCCTTGCGGGGGCCTTCGCGCAGGCGCCCCCGCTCATCGCGCTCGGCAACCTGCCGGGGGAGCGGCAGACGGAGTTGTTCGCCGGGCGGCGGACGGACGGGTTCCGGGTGCGGTAGCCCGGAAACCGCCGAGGCGATGGGCACCGTATGGCACGAGCCGAGCACTCGGCGTAGCGTCAGCCGTGACGGCCGTCGTCCGGAGCCCCTTCCGTTCGGCCCGGACGACGGCCGTCCTGACCCGCGGCTCAGGCGGTCCGTGCCGTGCCCGTGCCCTTCTCCGCATCGAGGGCGTACACACAGCGGTCCTTGCTGCACGCGTACACCACACCGTCCTTCACCACCGGCGCCCCGGTGATCTCGCCACCGGTCGCCAGCTTCCAGCGCAGCCGGCCGTCGTCGGCCTTCAGCGTGTACAGCAGGTGGTCCGTGGAGCCGAAGTGGATGCGGCCCTCCGCCACCGCGGGGGAGCCCACGATGTCGCCGCCCGCCTGGAAGCGCCACTTCGGGGTGCCGGTGACCGCGTCCAGGGTGTACAGACCCTTGCCGCTGCCCACGTGGACGTGCCCGGCGGCCACCAGGACCGGATCGATCGCCGCCCGCGCCTCCGTCGCGATGCGCCAGCGGTCACGGCCGTCGGCCGCGTCGAGGGCGTACACCGTGCCCAGGTAGTCCGCGAGGTAGAGGCCGCCGCCGCTCACCGCGGGGCCCGGCGCGAAGGCCGGCGGGCACAGGAAGACCGCCGGCGCCTCGAAGTGCCAGCGCACCATGCCGCTCGCCACCTCGATGGCCAGGACCCGGGCGCCCGCGCAGACGTACACATAGCCGTCGGGCGCATGCGTCAGGCGCACGGGGACGCCGCCGCAGGACGCCGCGTCCCCGATCGGGTACGCCCAGCGTTCCTCGCCCGTACGCGCCTCCAGGGCCCGCAGCCGGGCGTCCTTCCACACGTACACCGTGCCGTCGTGGACCGCCGGTCCGGCCTCCGGCGACTCGAAGTCCGTCTGCGCGCCGGTGATCTCCCACAGCTTCTGCCCGTTGGAGGCCTCCCACGCCTGGACGCCGCCGCCACGAGTGGCGGTGACGACCGTGCCCCGGTCGGCCTTGAGGGAGTACACCCAGCCGTCCGTGGACAGCCGCCACAGGTCCGTGCCCTCGCGGGCGTCCAGAGCCAGCAGCGTGGGGCCGTCGGAGGCGTGGATGCGGCCGTCCGCGACCGCCATCGACCAGGCCACGTCCCGGGTCTTGAAGCGGCGGCGGCCCGTCGCCACGTCCAGGGCGTGCACCTCGAAGGAGGTGACGTAGACGAGGTCGTCGGCGACCGAGGGAGTGCCCCAGACATCGTTCGACATGCGGAAACGCCAGGGGCGCCAGCCGGAGGCCGTCTCCGCGGGGACGGCCGGCGGCGGGACGGTGGCCGCGGGCCCGACCGTGCCGTTGGTCCCCGCGCCCGGCCGGGACCAGGACGCCACGAGGCCCGCCTCCGGGGGCGGCGCCTTCACCGCGGCGGCCCGGGCGTCGGCGACCCGCGGCCCCGGGCCGATCGGCACGGACGCGCCCGCGAGCCGCACCGGCCCGGAGTCGGGCGTGCCGGCCTGCGCCGGCACCGGGGCGGGCGGCACCGCCGGCCGTCCGCCCCCGCTGCTACGGCCGCCGGAGGAGGCCGGTTTCGCCGGACGCCCGCCGCGGCGCGCCTCGATCAGGCCGACCGCCTTCTCCGGCAGCCACGCCGACGCCGTACCGCTGTCGTCGGAGCCCGAACCGAAGAGGTGGGGCGCGAGCTGGGCCTGGAGGTCGGCAGGGTTGGGGCGGGCGGTGGCCTCCATCTGCATACAGGACTCGATGAGCGGCCGCAGCTCGTCCGGCAGGCCGGACAGGTCCGGGCCCTCGCGCAGCAGCATGAAGACGGTCTCGACGGGGTTGGCGCCGTGGAACGGGGGATGTCCGGTGGCCGCGAAGACGAGCATCGAGCCGAGCGAGAAGACATCGCTCGCGCCGGTCACGCTGCGAGAGTCCTTGGCCTGCTCGGGGGACATGTAGGCGGGCGTACCGACGGCGACGTTGGTCATCGTCAGACGTGTGTTCGATACCCCGGAGGCGATACCGAAGTCGATCACTCTCGGGCCGTCCTCGACGACGAGGACGTTCGAGGGCTTCAGGTCGCGGTGGACCAGGCCCGCCCCGTGGATGGACTGCAGCGCCTCCGCGACGCCCGCCGCCAGCCAGCGCACCGCCTGGGCCGGCAGCGGCCCGCACTCGGTCACTATCTCCTCGAGGGAGGGCGCGGGCACGTACGCGGTGGCGAGCCACGGCACGGCCGCGCGGGGGTCGGCGTCGACCACGGCCGCCGTGTAGAAGCCGGAGACCGCACGCGCGGCCTCGACCTCACGCGTGAAGCGCACCCGGAACAGCTGGTCCTCGGCCAGTTCCGTGCGCACCGTCTTGATCGCCACGCGCCTGCCCGACGCCGAGCGCGCGAGATAGACCAGCCCCATGCCGCCGGCACCCAGCCGTCCCAGCACCTCGAACGGCCCGATCCGCCGCGGATCGTGCTGTGTCAGCTGATCCACCACTTGCCTGCCACCTCCCCGTACGGGTCGCGTCATACGCCTTGTGCACGCGACCCCGTGCAGCGTCTCACCACCGCACCGCCGCGGCGGCACGCAACCCCGATTCTTCCTGTCCGGGGGCGCTGAGGCTAACCCGGGGGCGGAACGGGGTGTCTCTGGACAAAACCATGCCAGACGGGGGTACGGGAAGCAGGCGCCCGCATGATGGAACGCCGGCCGCGCCCCTGAGGGGAGACGGCCGCGCCCCTGAAGGGGGACGGCGGAGCCGGACCTCGCGCGCGAGACGGGCCGCGAGCCGGTGTTCCCGGACCGGCCGTGCACCCCTCTGCGGGCCCCACTCCCCATTTGCAGTCGGCCGAATCGCGCTTCGATCACCCCTCGGTAAGCTGACGGCATGACAGGACAAGTGCGTACCGTCGACGGCCGCGTGGCCGGTCGACGCGGGCAGGCGACCCGGCAGAAGCTGCTGGACTGCCTCAGCGAGATGCTCAGCTCCTCGCCCTACCGGGACGTCAAAGTCATTGATGTCGCCCGGAAGGCGGGGACGTCACCGGCGACCTTCTACCAGTACTTCCCGGACGTCGAAGGCGCCGTACTGGAAATCGCCGAGGAAATGGCAACGCACGGCGTCGCGTTGACCGAGTTGCTCGAGGGCCGCTCGTGGGTCGGCAAGGCGGGCTGGCAGACCGCGCAGGAACTCGTGGACGGCTTCCTGGAGTTCTGGCGCAAGCACGAGGCGATCCTGCGTGTCGTCGACCTGGGCGCGGCCGAGGGCGACAAACGCTTCTACAAGATCCGCATGAAGATCCTGAACTCGGTGAACAACTCCCTTGCGAACTCGATCGCCGAGCTCCAGGCGAAGGGCAGGGTCGACAAGGACGTGAACCCGGCGGCCGTGGCCGGTGCGCTGGTGGCGATGCTCGCGTCCGTGGCCTCCCACCAGAAGGGCTTCCAGTCCTGGGGCGTCAAACAGGCCGAACTCAGGCCCAACCTCGCCCTGTTGGTGCATCTGGGCGTGACCGGGAAGAAGCCGACGAGGTAGCACGCGGGGAAGTACGCACCGGAGCACTGGTGCGGGCGCGTCCTGTCCTGTCGGCCCGGCCGCTCCAGGCTCACGTTCTGTCATGCGGGCGGTGGTCCACTCCGGTGGACCACCGCCCGTTGCCGTTGCCCGCGGGCCGGTGCATCATGCGCGCGTCCCGGGCAGCGGCCGGTCCTCCACCACGTGCTTCATCACCAGCGTGGACGTCAGCCGCTGCACGCCCGGCAGGGTGGCCAGGCGGTCGTCGTAGAGCCGCTGGAAGGCGGGGAGGTCGGCGGTGGCTATCCGCAGCAGATAGTCGGGGTCGCCGAACAGCCGCTGCGCCTCCACGACGTGCTCCACCTCGCTCAGCGCCCGTTCGAACCCGGCGACGGTCTCCCGGTCCTCCTGCCGCATCGACACGAACACCAGCGCCTCGAAGTTCAGCCCGAGGGCGGCCGGGTCCACGACGGCCCGGTAGCCGCGGATCGCGCCGGTCCGCTCCAGCTCACGCAGCCGCCGGTGGCACGGCGAGACGCTGAGGCGCACCCGCGCGGCCAGCTCGGTCACGGTCAGCCGCCCGTCCTGCTGCAGCTCGGCGAGGATCTTCTGGTCCACGGAGTCCATGACGCAGATCTTCCCCCGATGGGCGCATTCGCGGGCAAACCGCGAGGGGCGTGATCAGCGCCGGACGATCCGGAACAGCCGGATCTCGCGTTCCACGCGTGCCTGGTACGTCGCGTACGGCGGCCAGAAGGCCAGCACCGCGCGCCAGGCCGCGTCCCGCTCCTCCCCCTCCAGCAGACGGGCCGTGACCGGGATGTCCTCACCCTTCCAGCTGATCTCGGCATCGGGGTGGGCGAGGAGGTTGGCGGTCCAGGCGGGGTGGCCGGTCCGCCCGAAGTTGGACCCGATGAGGAGCCAGCTGCCACCCTCCTCCGGCAGGCACGCGAGCGGCGTGCGGCGCGGCAGTCCGCTCCTCGCCCCGGTGGCCGTCAGGATCACACCCGGCAGCAGCTGCGCGCTGAGCAGGACCTTTCCGCCGGTCAGCCGGTGAACCGCGCGGTCAAGGGCGGGCACGACGTGCGGCGCGACCTTCGCGAAGGCCCGTGTGGAGGACACCTTCCGCACGATCCGTACGCCCAGGGCCGTCACACGGCCACCTCCCTCCGCTCGAAGAGCCGTGCCGCGTGGGCCGCGTGCGCCCGCAGCCGGTGCGCCGGCCCGAACAGCGACTCGTCCCCGGCCGCCCGTTTGAAGTACAGATGCGCCTCATGTTCCCAGGTGAACCCGATGCCGCCGTGCAACTGGATCCCCTCGGCCGCAGCGGCCCGCAGCGCCTCCAGCGCCTGGGCGAGCGCGAGGCCGCCCACCCGTTCCCCGTGACTGGTCGCCCAGGCCGCGTAGTACGCCGCCGAACGCGCCGCCTGCACCCGGACGTACACGGCGGCCAGCCGGTGCTTCACGGCCTGGAACGAGCCGATCGGCCGCCCGAACTGCTCCCGCTGCCCGACGTACTCGACCGTCCGCTCCAGCGCCCGGCCGGCGGCCCCCACGGCCTCACAGGCCAGCACGGCGGCGGCCCGGTCCCCGACGGCGGCGAGCGCCCCGGTCACATCGGCGCCGTCCCGCCCCACCAACTCCGCCTCCACGTTGCGGAGTTCCACACGAGCACAGGGCCGTGTCGCATCGAGGGCGGTCCCCCGCCTGCGCACCCCGCCCTCCCGCACGAGGAACAACAGGGTCCGCGAGCGGGCGAACCCCCCGGCATGGGCCGCCACGACCAGCAGCCCGGCGCTGTGCCCGTCGAGGACCTGGCCGGCCTCGCCGTACAGCCGCCAGACGCCGTCCGCCCGCCGCGCCTGGATGCCGCCGGCGCGTCCACCGCCCGCCCAGTCGCCCCGGTTGCCGCCGACGAGCGAGAGGGCGGTGGCCAGGGCCGTGCCGGGTACGGCGAGCGCTGCGGTCAGCTCCCCCGAGGAGACACGGGGCAGCAGCTCGGCACGCTGGGCGTCGGTGCCCAGGGCGAGCAGCAGGGGCGCGGCGAGCACGGCCGTGGCGAGCAGCGGGGAGGGGACGAGGCGGCGCCCCACCTCCTCGCAGGCGAGGGCGAGCTCGGTGGGAGTGCAGCCGACACCGCCGTAGGCCTCGGGAAGCGCGAGCCCGGGCAGGCCGAGCTTGGCGAGGGTGGTCCACAGCGCGGGGTCGTACCCGGCGTCGGTCCGGGCGGCGGCCCGGACGTCCCCCGGCCCGCAGCGCCCTGCCAGCGCCTCCCGCACCGTACGGCGGATCTCCTCCTGTTCGGCGGTGAAGCGGGCGTCCATGGGAGGTCCCTTCTTCATCTGACGCCCCGTCATATTAGGGGCGGAGGCATCCGCATGCACAGCCCTCCGGACACCTGATCTGATGTACCGTCAGTTCCATGACTGCTGTGACCGGTCGAAAGGTCGCGATCGCCGGTGTGGCGCTGTCCGACTGCGGTCGGGTGGACGACGCGACCCCCTACGCGCTCCACGCCCAGGCCGCCCGGCGCGCCCTGGCCGACGCGGGCCTGAACCGTACAGTGATCGACGGCTTCGCGTCGGCGGGGCTGGGCACGCTCGCGCCCGTGGAGGTCGCGGAGTACCTGGGCCTGCGGCCCAGCTGGGTCGACTCCACGTCCGTCGGCGGCTCCACCTGGGAGGTCATGGCGGCGCACGCGGCGGACGCGATCGCGGCGGGCCACGCACGGGCGGTGCTCCTGGTCTACGGTTCGACGGCCCGCGCGGACATCAAGGCGGGCCGGCGCACGGGCAACCTCTCCTTCGGCGCGCGCGGGCCCCTTCAGTTCGAGGTGCCCTACGGCCACACGCTGATCGCCAAGTACGCGATGGCCGCCCGCCGCCATATGCACGCGTACGGCACGACGATCGAGCAACTGGCCGAGGTGGCGGTGCAGGCACGCGCGAACGCGGCGGCCAACCCGGAGGCGATGTGCCGCGGCCCGATCACGGTCGACGACGTCCTGTCCGGCCCGATGATCGCGGACCCCTTCACCAAACTGCACTGCTGCATACGGTCCGACGGCGGCGCGGCGGTGCTGCTGGTGGCCGGGGAGCTGCTACGGGACTGCCGTACGGCACCGGTGTGGGTGCTCGGCACCGGGGAGCACATCTCGCACACGACGATGTCCGAGTGGCCGGACTTCACCGTGTCCCCCGCGGCGTTGAGCGGCCGTCTCGCCTTCGAGCGAGCGGGGGTGCGCCCGGAGGAGATCGACTTCGCGGAGATCTACGACGCCTTCACGTACATGACGCTGGTGACGCTGGAGGACCTCGGCTTCTGCGGGAAAGGTGAGGGCGGGGCGTTCGTGGAGAAGGGACGCCTGCTCGTGGCGGGCGGGCAGCTGCCGGTGAACACCGACGGGGGCGGCCTCTCGGCCCAGCACCCGGGGATGCGAGGACTGTTCCTGCTGGTGGAGGCGGTACGGCAACTGCGGGGCGAGGCGGGCGACCGGCAGGTCCGCAGGAGCGGGGGACGCCTGCCTGAGCTGGCCGTGGCGTCGGGGACGGGTGGCTGGTTCTGCTCGTCGGGGACGGTGGTGCTGGGTCGCTAGCCAAGAGCTCCGAACAAAATGGGCGCCCGGAGGAAGGCCGCCGGACCCGGGAGTGATACTCGGGGCATGGGAACGGATCTTCACGAGCTGCTCAGGTCCCTGCGGGTGTGGGACCCCGGGACCACCGAGCTGCCCGCCTTCGACCCGGCGGCGGCGCCCGCGGAGCCGCTGGCGCTGTTCACGGAGTGGTTCGCGCAGGCGGTGGCGGCGGGGCAGACCGAGCCGCACACGATGTCGCTGGCGACCGCGGACGCGGACGGCACGCCCGACGTCCGTATCGTGATGCTGCACGGCGCGGACGCGGACGGCTGGGCGTTCGCGACGCACTCGGGCAGTCGCAAGGGCGGACAACTGGCGGCCCGGCCGTATGCCGCCCTCTGCTTCTACTGGCCTGTCCACGGCCGACAGATCCGGGTGCGCGGACCGGTCACGACGGCCCCGGTGGAGGAGGGTCAGGCGGATCTGCACGCCCGCTCGACGGGCGCGCTGGCGGCCGCGCTCACCGGCCGCCAGAGTGAACTGCTCGGCTCCACCGAGGAGTTGGCGCGGGCGTCGGAGGAGGCCTGGGAGCGGGCGCAGCGCGAGCCGGACGCCCCGGTCCCGTCGTGGACGCTCTACCGCCTCCGGCCCGAGGAGGTGGAGTTCTTCCAGGGTGACGAGAGGCGCCGGCACGTACGGCTTGTCTATCGCCGTACGGAAGGAGGGTGGGCAAGGCAACTGCTGTGGCCCTGACGCTGTCGGCCGTCGCCCTCGAACCCCCGGGCGCGACGACACGGGGCGATAAGGGCGCGGACCTCCTACGGCACCGCCGGATCCGGGTCGCTCGCGAGGCGGGCGTGCAGGTGGACGTCCCGGAAGGCGTCCTGCCGTCCCGCCTCGAACATCGCGCCGCGCAGCGTCCCCTCGTACGGGAAGCCGCACCGTTCCGCGATGCGGCAGGACGCCTCATGGCCGAGGGCGTGGCCCAGTTCCAGGCGGTTGAGGCCCAGGTCGGTCAGGGCCCAGCCGGCGGCGAGGGCCAGGGCGCGGGTGGCGACCCCCTGGCCGCGCGCCTCGGGCAGGACCCAGTAACCGACGCGGGCGACGCGTATGACGTGGTCGATCTCGTTGACGCCGATGTGCCCCAGCGTCGTACCGCTCGCCGCGTCCGTGATGCGGAATGACGCGCTCGTCTCGTTCGCCGCGCCCGCGAGCTTCGACCGGAGCGACTCCCGCGCACTGGCCATGTCCCGCACGGTCCTGAGCGGCGTGTTCCACCGCAGGAAGTCCGGGTCGGTCAGCCCCCGGAACCATGCGTCCAGGTGGCCCCGGGACTCCGGGTCCCAGGCGCTGAGCCGCAGGCCGTGACCCCGCAGCTCGGGGAAGGGACGGTGGGTGAGGGACCTCTCGTGTATGTCGGCCATCGGCCCATTCAATCAACCCTCCGGGCTCCGCTCACCGGCTTGTGGGCCGGAACACGGGCACCCCCTCCCGGAAGGCCACCTCCAGCTCCATCCCCACCCGCAGTTCCGGCGCCGCGCACTCCACCACCTCGGTCATCATCCGCGGTCCCTCCGCGAGGTCGACGACGGCCGCGACGTACGGCACCCGGTCGCCGAAGGGCGGCAGGTCGTTGCGGTGGACGACGGACCAGGTGTAGAGGGCCGCCCGGCCGCTCGCCGGCTCCCAGGCCACGTCCTCGCTCCAGCAGTGCGGGCAGAACTCCCGGGGGTAGTGGTGGGCGCGCCCGCACGCCCCGCAGCGGCGCACCAGCAGCCGTCCCTGCGCCGCCGCGTCCCAGTAGGCGCGGGTGAAGGCGTCGGCTTCGGGCAGGTCGAAGCGGGACCGGCCGCCCGCCGCCCCGCTCACCGGAACCACCCCAGCGCGCTGTCCAGCGACCACGCCTGCCACGACATCCCGCACAGCCCGACCACCGATATCAGTGCCATCATCGAGTTCTGCCCCTGCTCGGCCCAGTCGTGGATCATGAGGGTGAAGTAGAGGACGTTCAGGAGCAGTCCGCCGACCAGGGCGACCGGCGTCAGGAAGCCCGCGACAAGTCCGAGTCCCAGGGCCAGTTCCGCGGAGACGACGACGTACGCCATCGTCCGGGGCCGCGGCGCGACCACCGTGTCGAAACCTCTGCGCACCACGGTCCAGCGGTGCCCGGCCGCGACGTCCGCCGCCCACGCGATCCCGGTGCCCCGCTCGAACCACGCCTTCTTGTCCTTGTGCCGCCAGCTCTCCAGCCACCACAGCCCGAGCCCGACGCGGAGGACGGCGAGCCATTCCGCGCCGGTGAGCCAGATCGTGTCCATGGACGCCCGCCCTCCCAGCGACCCCGTATCTGACGGTACGTCAGTTCAGCGCAGGGAGGGCGACCACGCAAGACGCGTGCAGCAAGGAGCTCACATACCCGGCGATCCACCACAACCGGTCCGGCGATCCGTCACAACCGGTCCGACTGCGCCACCGTTCCCATCCAGTTCCCCTACAGACGTGATCAATTCGCAACCGATTTCGGTCTTGACCGAGACCCATCAACGAACGTCGTGGTTACGCTCGCGCTCATGGCCGACTCCACTGCTGCTTCTCCGCGTTCCTCGGTGCCGACCCACGAGGACCGGCCGGTGTACGTCATAGGCGGCGGCCCGGGCGGGCTCGCCACGGCACACGCGCTGCGCGCCCGGGGCATACGGGCGGTCGTACTGGAGAAGTCCGACCACGTCGCAGCGTCCTGGCGGCGCCACTACGACCGGCTGCACCTGCACACCACAAGGCGCCTGTCGGCCCTGCCCGGACTGCCGATGCCACGCTCCTTCGGACGGTGGGTGTCGCGGGACAACGTGGTGCGCTACCTGGAGAAGTACGCCGAGTTCCACCAGCTGGAGATCGTCACCGGCGTCGAGGTCTCGCGCGTGGACCCCGCCCCGGACGGCACCGGCTGGCTGCTGCACGCCACCGGCGGCCGTGAACTGACCGGCCGCGCGGTCGTCGTCGCCACCGGCTACAACCACACCCCGCACGTGCCCGACTGGCCCGGCCTCGCCGACCGCACCGGCGAGTTCCTGCACGCCGGCGCGTACCGCAACGCCCAGCCCTACGCGGGCCGCGACGTCCTCGTCGTCGGTATCGGCAACACGGGCGCCGAGATCGCCGTCGACCTGGTGGACGGCGGGGCCTCGCGTGTACGGCTGTCGGTGCGCACCGCGCCCCACATCGTGCGCCGCTCCACCGCCGGATGGGCGGCCCAGTTCAGCGGGATCCTCGTACGACGGCTGCCGGTGCGGCTCGTCGACCGGTTGGCCCGGCCGCTCGCGCGGATGAGCGTGCCGGATCTGTCGGCGCACGGGCTGCCCCGGCCCGACACCGGGCTCTACTCACGGGTCAACGAGGGAGCGGTCCCCGTGCAGGACGTCGGCCTCATCAACGCCGTGCGCAAGGGGCGGGTCGAGATCGTGGCGGCCGTCGAGAGCTTCGAGGCAGACAAGGTGGTCCTCGCCGACGACACCCGGATCGAGCCCGACGTCGTGATCGCCGCGACCGGCTACGTCCGCGCCCTGGAGGGCCTCGTCGGCCACCTGGGAGTGCTCGACGACCGCGGCAAGCCGGTCGCCCACGGCGCCCGCTCGCCGCACACCGCCCCCGGTCTGTACTTCACCGGCTTCACCAACCCGATCAGCGGAATGTTGCGCGAACTGGCCCTCGACGCCGAGAGGATCGCGAAGGCGGTGGCCCGACAGCGGGATCGTGGCCGTGCGG
Source organism: Streptomyces sp. TP-A0356 (assembly GCF_001417775.1). Taxonomy (GTDB): domain Bacteria; phylum Actinomycetota; class Actinomycetes; order Streptomycetales; family Streptomycetaceae; genus Streptomyces. Next base: position 339,219 of record NZ_BBZJ01000014.1, read on the forward strand.
CACCCTGAGGGGTGGCGTGGCCGCCCAGGGTGCGTCGGCGCTGTCCCGTGTCTTCCTGACATCGTGTCAGTTCAGTAATCTGACAGGGCGTCAGCTACTGAAGCCGTTACACAGGAGCGGGGCGGACCGATGCTTGGATCAACCCACGGCACCCTCACCACCGACTCCCGCCGGGCCCGGGTCATCGCATGCGGTGAGCACCCCTCGCCCGTGGTGCACGGCAGGCCCGCCGACGTCGGTGATCTCGACGTCAGCGGGCGGCCGCTGTCCGCCGATGTGCCCGACCTGGACCGGTTCTTCCGGCCCGGGTCCCTCGCCGTCGTCGGTGCCTCCGACGCCGAGGGACGCCCCGGCACCGGCATCACCCGGCAACTGCTCGGCTGGGCCGAGCGGGTGGGCGCCCGGCTGCACCCCGTGCACCCCACCCGCCGGTCCGTCTTCGGCATACCCTGCTCCGCTTCCCTCGCCGACCTGCCCGAACAGGTCGATCTCGCCGTGCTGCTGGTCTCCGACCCCCTTCCGGTCATCGAGGAACTCGACGCGGCCAAGGTGAAGTTCGCTGTCGCCTTCGCCTCCGGTTTCGCCGAGACCGGTGCGCAGGGCGCGGCCGCCCAGGCCCGGCTCGCCGCCGCCGTGGAGCGGTCCGGGGTACGGCTGCTCGGCCCCAACACCAACCTCAACGCCTTCGAGCGGATCCGGGACGACCTCGACGGGCCGGCCATCGCGCTCATCACCCAGTCCGGACACCAGGGTCGGCCCGTCTTCGCCCTGCAGGAGCTGGGCGTGCGGCTCTCCCACTGGGCTCCCACCGGCAACGAGGCCGATCTGGAGGCCGCAGACTTCATCTCCTACTTCGCCGAGCGGCCCGAGGTCGGTGCCATCGCCTGCTACATCGAGGGGCTGAAGGACGGCCGTTCCTTCCTGCTCGCCGCCGACCGGGCCGCCCGGCGCGGTGTGCCGATCGTCGCGATCAAGGTCGGCCGCACCGAGACCGGTGCCCGCACCGCCGCCTCACACACCGGCAAACTGACCGGCGCGGACGACGTGGTCGACGCCGCGATGCGGCAGTACGGCGTGATCCGGGTCGACGGGCTGGACGAACTCCAGGACACCGCCACCCTGTTGGCCCGGGCCCGCACCCCGCGCGCCGACGGTGTCGTGGTCTATTCGATCTCGGGCGGCACGGGCGCGCACGTCGCGGACCTGGCGTCCGAGGCGGGGCTCCACCTGCCGGTGCTGTCCGAGGCCAGGCAGGCCGAGTTGCACCAGTGGATACCCGAGTACCTGAGCGTGGCCAACCCGGTCGACAACGGCGGTCACCCGGTGGGCGACCGGCGCGGGCGGAAGATCATCGACGCGATCCTCGACGACCCGGAGGTGGGGGTGCTCATCTGCCCCGTCACCGGGCCCTTCCCGCCGCTCAGCGACAAGCTCGCGCAGGACCTCGTGGACGCGGCGGAGCACACGGACAAGCTGGTGTGCGTGGTGTGGGGCTCCCCGGTGGGCACCGAGGCCGCCTACCGCGAGACGCTGCTCGGGTCCTCGCGCGTGGCCACCTTCCGCACCGTCGCCAACTGCATCACGGCCGTCCGTGCCCACCTCGACCACCACCGCTTCGTCCGCGGCTACCGCTCCCCCTTCGACGAGGCGCCCCGCACCCCCAAGCCGTCCTTCCGCAAGGCTCGGGAGCTGATGCGGCCGGGGCAGCAGCTGAGCGAACACGCGGCGAAGCAGCTGCTGCGGGCGTACGGCATCCGGGTGCCGCGCGAGCAACTGGTGACCAGCGCGGCGGCGGCTGTGCGCGCGGCGGGGCTCGTCGGCTACCCGGTGGTGATGAAGGCGTCCGGCGCGCAGATCGCCCACAAGACCGAGCTCGGGCTGGTGAAGATCGGGCTGACCTCCGCCAGCCAGGTCAGGGACGCCTACCGGGAGCTGACCGAGATCGCGCGCCACGAGGGGATCCGGCTCGACGGCGTCCTCGTGTGCCAGATGGTGGAGCGGGGCGTGGAGATGGTCGTCGGTGTCTCGCACGACCCTCTCTTCGGGCCGACGGTCACGGTCGGGCTCGGCGGTGTGCTCGTGGAGGTGCTGCGCGACGCGGCCGTGCGCGTGCCGCCCTTCGGTGAGGAGCAGGCGCGGGCCATGCTGTCCGAGCTGCGCGGGCGCGCCCTGCTGGACGGTGTGCGCGGGCGCCCCCCGGCCGACCTCGACGCGCTCGTCGAAGTCGTGCTCCGAGTACAGCGCATGGCCCTGGAGCTCGGGGACGAGATCGCGGAGCTGGACATCAATCCGCTGATGGTGCTGCCCAGGGGGCAGGGCGCCGTGGCGCTGGACGCGCTGGCGGTGTGCCGCTGAGGTCCGGATCAGCAGACTCGAGAAACGGAACATGATGACGCCCTCCCCCGAAGATCCCGTCGAGTCATTGGTACGGCACGCCACTGACAATCAGGTCTCCTGGCTTACCCTCAACCGGCCGGAATCCCTCAACGCCATCACCCCTGACCTGCGCGAACTCCTCATCCAGAGATTTCTGGACGCCTCCGCCGACCCGGCGGTGCGGGCCGTCGTCCTCACCGGCGCGGGCCGCGGCTTCTGCGCGGGCGCGGACCTGCGCGGCGGGGCGGCGGCCGGTGAGCGGATCTCCGGTGACATCGCGCGGACCATCCGCCGGGGCGCCCAGCGGCTGATCGCCGCGGTCCTCGACTGCGAGAAGCCGGTCATCGCCGCCGTGAACGGCACCGCCGCCGGCCTCGGCGCCCACCTCGCCCTCGCCTGCGACCTCGTAATCGCCTCCGAGTCCGCCCGGTTCATCGAGGTGTTCGTACGGCGTGGGCTGGTTCCGGATGGCGGTGGCGCGTATCTGCTGCCCCGACTGGTCGGGCCGCGGCGCGCCAAGGAGCTGATGTTCTTCGGCGACGCGCTGACGGCCGTGGAGGCGGAACGCCTGTGCCTGGTCAACCGGGTCGTGCCGGCGGACGGCCTGGAGAAGACCGCCCGCGCATGGGCCGAGCGCCTGGCCGCCGGCCCCACCCGCGCCCTCGCGCTGACCAAACAGCTGGTCAACGCGTCCCTGGACGGCGACCGTGCCACGGCCTTCGCCGCGGAGGCCGCCGCCCAGGAGATCAACATGACCACGGCGGACGCGAACGAGGGGGTCACGAGCTTCGTCGAGCGGAGGGAACCCCGCTACCGGGGGCGTTGAGTCCTCGGCGGGACTTCACTTCTGACGGTACGTCAGTTTCAATGGACGGTGTGATGGGACATGCGGGGATGGCGGCCACCGCCGTCCGTTACCTCAGGTCGGTCGGGGCGCGCACGGTCGCGGGGCCCGTCGAAGCGCTGCCGCGGCCCGAGTTGCGGGCCGTGCGGGAGGACGAGCGGGCGCCGGTCGACCCGGGGGAGTTCCGGCGCGTCCTCGGGCACTTCGCCACCGGGGTCACCGTGATCACCGCGCCCACCGCGGACGGCGAGGCCGGACCCGCCGGTTTCGCCTGCCAGTCCTTCTCGTCCCTCTCCCTCGACCCTCCGCTGGTCGCCTTCATGGTCGGCCGGGCCTCGACGACCTGGCCGCGGATCGCCCGCGCGGGCGTGTTCTGCGTGAATGTGCTCGCCGCCCACCAGGGCGCGTTGTGCCGAGGCTTCGCGGTGAGCGGCGGGGACAAGTTCGCCGGTGTCGACCACGAACCCGCGCCCTTCTCCGGCGCGCCGCGCCTTGCGGGCGCCACGGCGTGGATCGACTGTGCGATCCACGCCGTGCACACGGGCGGCGACCATCTCATCGTGGTGGGCCGGGTGGAGGCCCTGGGATCCGGCGACGGCGACGGCACACCGCTGCTGTTCCACCAGGGCCGCTTCCGCTAGTGCTGCGACCGGAAAGGTTCACCGGCTCGCGACGCCCGGCACGGCACCTCGCCGCGTTGTCGCATCGCCCGAGTACATCCAGTACGCGGGCGACGCTCCGCCTTGCGATGCACCGCACCGGACGCCGCGAGCTTCCCGGCAAACCTTTCCGGCCACAGCACTAGGACCCAGGGCCCTGGCCGCCTCCGCGGCCCCGCGGCTCACGCGCGTGCCGGTTCACGCGTCCTCCGGCTCACGCGAGCACGGGCACCCGTACCGGGCGGCGACGGATCACCAGCGCCATCAGCGCCGCCGCCGCGCACAGCGCGCCCGACGCGTACCAGACCACGTCGTACGAGCCAAACGTGTCCCGCGCCACACCGCCGAGGAAGGCGACCAGAGCCGCGCCGACCTGGTGGGAGGCGAGGACCCAGCCGAAGACGATCGCGCTGTCCTCGCCGTACTGCTCCCGGCACAGCGCCAGGGTCGGCGGGACCGTGGCGACCCAGTCCAGGCCGTAGAAGACGATGAAGAAGATCATCGGTGGGTGCACGGAGGGGGCCAGGAGCATGGGCAGGAACAGGAGCGAGAGGCCGCGCAGGGCGTAGTACACCGCGAGCAGCCGGCGCGGTTCGTAGCGGTCGGTGAACCAGCCCGAGGCGATCGTGCCCAGCACGTCGAAGAGCCCTATGACGGCGAGGAGCGAGGCGGCCGCCGTGATCGGCATGCCGTGGTCGTGGGCCGCGGGCACGAAGTGTGTCTGGACCAGGCCGTTCGTGGAGGCGCCGCAGATCGCGAACGTGCCGGCCAGCAGCCAGAACGGGCCCGTACGCACCGCCGAGAGGAGCACCGTGACGGCCCGGCGGGCGGCTCCGGGCACGGGCTCAGGCCGGGGTACGAACTCCTGCGCGCCGTAGGGCTTCACGCCCACGTCCGCCGGGTGGTCGCGCAGCAGCAGCCAGACGAAGGGAATGACCGCGAGGGCGGCGAGGGCCACCGTCACCGCGGCCGGGCGCCAGCCGTGGTTCTCCACCATCCAGGACAGCACCGGGAGGAAGATGAGCTGCCCGGAGGCCGAGGCGGCGGTGAGGATGCCGCTCACCAGGCCGCGTCGCTCGGTGAACCAGCGATTGGTGACCGTCGCCGCGAACGCCAGCGCCATCGAGCCCGTGCCCAGGCCGACCAGCAGGCCCCAACAGAGCAGGAGCTGCCAGGCCGCCGTCATCCAGACGGTCGCGCCCGAACCGAGCGCGATGACCGCGAGAGCCACGGCGACGACCCGGCGGATGCCGAAGCGGTCCATCAGGGCGGCCGCGAAGGGAGCGGTGATCCCGTAGAGGGCGAGGTTGATCGACACGGCCGCGCCGATCGTGCCGCGCGACCAGTGGAACTCCTGGTGCAGCGGGTCGATCAGCAGACCCGGCAGGGAGCGGAAGGCGGCCGCGCCGATGATCGTCACGAAGGTGACGGCGGCGACGAACCAGGCCCGGTGCGGTGACATCAGACGGCTGCGCCGCGGGCGGATCGGCTCGGTGTGTTGTGGTTCCTCGGCGAGGGATGCGGTTGCGGTTGTCCGGCTCACGTCATAGAGCTTCCGGTCTCCGGCAGCACGGATCGAGTGGCCCGGAGGACAGCATTCGTTAGGATCGGGCCATGACCGCCGTCGAAGAGTTCCGCCCCCATCGCGTCGTCGTGCTCGCCCTGGACGGACTGCTGCCCTTCGAACTGGGCATCCCGCAGCGCATCTTCCGGCGCGCCAAGGACGCGCGGGGACGCCATCTGTACGAAGTCGTCACCTGCTCGATCCGGCCGCCGGGCCCGGTCGAGACCGACGCCGACTTCGCGATCCTGGTCGAGAACGGCCCCGAGGCCCTGGCCACCGCCGACACCGTGGTCGTCCCCGCCTCCTACGAGCTGGGCCCGGTGCACGAGGAGGGCGTACTCACCGGCGAACTCGCCGCCGCCCTCGCCCACATCCGGCCCGGCACCCGGCTCGTCGCCATCTGCACCGGGGGTTACGTCCTGGCCGCCGCCGGCTACCTCGACGGCCGTCCGGCGACCACGCACTGGGCCTGCGCCGAGCACTTCCAGCGGCTCTTCCCGAAGATCAGGGTCGACGCGGACGTGCTGTTCATCGACGACGGCGACGTCCTGACGTCCGCCGGTGTCGCGGCCGGCATCGACCTGTGCCTCCACATCGTGCGCCGCGACCACGGCACGGCCGTCGCCAACGAGGTCGCCCGCCGCACGGTCGTGCCGCCCCACCGGGACGGCGGCCAGGCGCAGTTCATCGAGCGCCCGATGCCCGAGCCGCAGCTGGCGACCACGACCGCCGCCCGCGCCTGGGCGCTCGGCCGCCTCCACGAACCCCTCCAACTGCGCGACATGGCGGAGCAGGAGTCCATGTCCGTGCGCACCTTCACGCGCCGCTTCCGCGAGGAGGTCGGCGTCAGCCCCGGCCAGTGGCTCACCCAGCAGCGCGTCGAACGGGCCCGCCATCTGCTGGAGTCCACCGACCTGTCGATCGACCAGGTGGCACGGGACGCGGGCTTCGGCACGGCCCAGTCGATGCGGCAGCACCTGCAGTCGGCCCTCGGGGTCACGCCCACGGGCTATCGGCGGACGTTCCGCACCACGGCGACGGCCCACGCGGACGGGGCCGAGCCCACCGCCGTGGCCCGCGCGGACGGGGCCGAGCCCACCGCCGTGGCCCACGCGGACGGGGCCGAGCCCACCGCCGTCTCCCGCGAAGGACGCCGGTGGATCAGAAGGTGAGCACCGCCCTCGCCACCCTCCCCGCGTGTGCGTCCGCCGCGGCCTTCTCGTAGTCCTCGACCGGGTACGTCGCCGTCACCAACTCGTCCAGGAGCAGTCGTCCTTCGCGGTACAGCTGCGCGTAGAGCGCGATGTCCCGCTGGGGGCGGGAGGAGCCGTAGCGGCACCCCAGGATCGACTTGTCCAGGTACATCGACGAGACCAGGAACGTCGCCTCGGCCGTCGACGGCGGTACGCCCAGCAGGATCGCCTGCCCGTGGCGGTCCAGGGAGTCGACCGCCGCGCGGATCAGCTCCACCCGGCCCACGCACTCGAACGCGTGGTCGGCGCCCGTGGGAAGGACGTCCTTCACCCGGTCCGTCGAGGTCAGGAACTCCGTCGCGCCGAACCGGCGCGCCATCGACTCCTTCGCGGGGTTGGCGTCCACCGCCACGATCCGCGACGCGCCCGCGATCCGCGCGCCCTGCAGGACGTTGAGGCCGATGCCGCCCGTGCCGATGACGAGGACGGTCTCGCCCTGCGCCACCCTCGCCCGGTTCAGCACGGCGCCCACCCCGGTCAGGACGCCGCATCCGATCAGCGCCGCCGCCGGCAGCGGAACGTCCTTCGGGACGCGGACGGCCTGGACCGCCTTCACCACGGTCCGTTCCGCGAAGGCGGAGTTGGACGCGAACTGGTACACCGGTCGGCCGTTGTGGGTGAACGGCTGCCCCGGCCGGCCGATCGCCCGCCGGCACATCGTCGGCCGCCCCCGGTCGCACTCCGCACACGCCCCGCAGTTGGCCAGGGTCGACAGGGACACATGATCCCCGGTCCGGACATGGGCGACGCCCGCGCCCACCGCCTCCACCACCCCCGCGCCCTCATGGCCGAGCACCACCGGAACGGGGAACGGAATGGTCCCGTCCACCACGGAGAGATCGCTGTGGCACAGCCCCGCCGCCGAGATCGCCACCAGCACCTCGCCGGGGCCGGGGTTCCGTACCGCCAGATCGTCCACGACCTGCGGCCGGGTGCCGTCGTAGAGCACGCCTCGCATAACAACCCCCTCAGCCCTGGGCTCCCCTGGGTTCCTTCGGCAGGCCGAGCACGCGCTCGGCGATGATCGTGCGCTGGATCTCGTCCGAGCCGCCGTAGATCGTGTCGGCCCGGCTGAAGAGGAACAGGTGCTGGAGCGCGTCCAGTTCGTACGGCGCCGTGGGCGACCAGTCGGCCGGGCCCACCGCCCCCGCCGCGCCCCGTACCTCCATCGCCAGCTCACCCAGCCGCCGGTGCCAGCGGCCCCACAGCAGCTTGGCGACGCTGGGGGCGCCGGCGTCCGCCGTGTCTCCCAGGGTGCGCAGGGCGTTCCAGCGCATCGCGCGCAGTTCGGCCCACTGCCGGACGATGCGGTCGCGCACGACCGGATCGTCAGCCGCTCCCGTGGCCACCGCCGTCCGTACGACCTCCCCCAGCTCCCGTGCGAAGCCGACCTGCTGGGCCAGAGTGGACACGCCCCGCTCGAAGCCGAGCAGGCTCATGGCGACGCGCCAGCCCCCTCCCTCTCCGCCGACGACATGCTCGGCGCGGGCCGTCGCACCGTCGAAGAACACCTCGTTGAACTCGCTCGTTCCGGTGAGCTGCCGGATCGGGCGAACCTCGATGCGGCCGGGCTGGTCCATGGGGACGAGGAGGAAGCCGAGGCCGTGGTGGCGGCGGGAGGCAGGGTCGGTGCGGGCCAGGACGAAGCACCAGTCCGCCTCGTGGGCCAGGGAGGTCCAGATCTTCTGGCCGGTGATGCGGTAGGTGTCCGGGGTGTCGCGTACGGCGGTGGTGCGGAGGCCGGCCAGGTCGGAGCCGGCGCCGGGCTCGCTGTAGCCCTGGCACCAGAGTTCGTCGCCGCGCGCTATGGGGGGCAGGAAGCGGGCCTTCTGCTCCGGGGTGCCGTGGGCGATGAGGGTGGGAGCGAGGAGGTTCTCACCGATGTGGCCGCAGCGCGGTGGGGCCTGGGAGCGGGCGTACTCCTCCGCCCAGACGACCTGTCGGGTGAGGCCGGCCCGGCGGTTGCCGTACCCGTCTTCGGGCCAGCCGAGGCCGATCCATCCGTCCCGGCCGAGCGTGCGTTCCCAGTCCCGGCGGTTCGGCGTGCCACCGAGGTGGGCCTTCAGCCATGCCCGTGCCTCGCGCCGGAACAGGTCGTCCTTTGGGCCGAACCCGAAATCCATGGTCTCCGCCTCAGGTCGAGTGGGCGACGGTCGGTGGTGGCGGCCCGGGAGATACGGGCTGCTCGACGTGTCCTCAGGCGTTGGGCCGCGCGCCCTCCCGCGCCGCCCTCTCCATCGCCTCCAGCCGCTCCAGCAGCGGCATCGGGTCCGTTCCCACCGTTCCGGGAAGGAAGTCCGCGATCCGCTCCGGGGTCCAGGGGCCCTCCGCGTAGGCCGCCCTCAGCTCCCTCGGCTGGGCCCAGACCGCCAGCTTCGGACCCGCGACGGTGTACACCTGCCCGGTGATGCGTTCCTCCCGCGCACGGTCCGACAGCAGGTAGACGACCAGGGCGGCGACATCCTCCGGTTCGCCGATCTCCTTGAGCTCCATGGGCACGTTCGCCGACATCCGCGTCCGCGCCACCGGCGCGACCGCGTTCGCCGTCACACCGTACTTGTGCAGGCCGAGCGCGGCGCTGCGGACGAGCGAGATGATGCCGCCCTTCGCCGCGCTGTAGTTGGCCTGTGCGACGGATCCCTGGTGATTGCCGCTCGTGAAGCCGATCAGCGTGCCCGAACGCTGCCCGCGCATCACCGCCGATGCCGCGCGGAAGACGGTGAACGTGCCCTTGAGGTGTGTGGCGACCACCCGGTCCCACTCCTCCTCGGTCATGTTGAAGAGCATCCGTTCGCGCAGGATGCCCGCCACGCACACCACCCCGTCCAGCCTGCCGTACGAGGCGAGCGCCTCGTCCACCACCCGCTGCCCGCCCGCCATCGTGGAGATGTCGTCGGCGATGGCTACGGCCTCTCCGCCCGCTGCCTCGATCTCCTTGACCACGCGTTGCGCGACCTCGCTGGTGGGTGAGGCGCCGTCCACCGAGACCCCGTAGTCGTTGACGACGACCCGTGCCCCCTGTGCCGCCGCGGCCAGCGCGACCGCCCGTCCGATGCCGCGGCCCGCGCCCGTCACGGCGACGGCCTTGCCTGCCAAGAAGTTCCCCACGCCCGGCTCCTTCCCGCGGTTTCTGACGGTCCGTTAGATTCTATGACCTGTCGGACTCTCGGAGACAAGCCCCGGGGAGGACTCATGTCACTGCCTGACGAGTTCCACGACATCGCCGAGCGCGTCAACAACTGGGGACGCTGGGGCAGCGACGACGAGATCGGGACCCTGAACCTCATCACGGACGAGGCGGTGCGGCAGGCCGCGGCCTGTGTGCGCACAGGGCGGCGCGTTCCGCTGGCCCTGCCCCTCCAGCAGGACGGCGTGCAGACCGGGGTCATCCCCGGCCGGGTCAATCCCCTGCACGTGATGGTGCAGATCAACCAGGAGCTGTTCGGACCCGGCACCGTCGCGTGCAGCGACGACGTCGTGACCACGGGACTGCAGGCGGCCACCCACTGGGACGCACTCTCCCATGTGTCGCACTCCGGGAAGCTGTACAACGGCCGCCCGGCCGGCACGATCACGGCCCACGGCGGCGCCGCCTTCGGCGGGATCGACAAGCCGCGGCACATCGTCTCCCGTGGGGTACTGCTCGACATCCCCCGCGCGCTCGGGGTGGAGCGGCTCGACGGTTCGCACGCCGTCACCCCGCAGGACCTCGACGCGGCCGAGGAACTGGCCGGTACGCGCGTACGGGCCGGCGACATCGTCCTCGTACGGACCGGGCAGATCAGGACCTATCTGGCGGGCGACAAGCAGGCCTACGGGTATCCCTCGCCGGGGCTGTCCGTGCGCACCCCGGAGTGGTTCCACGCGCGTGATGTGGCGGCCGTCGCCAACGACACACTGACGTTCGAGATCTTCCCTCCCGAGATCGAGGATCTGTGGCTGGCCGTCCATGCCCTCGACCTGGTGGAGATGGGGATGCCGCAGGGCCAGAACTGGAATCTCGAAGAGTTGTCCACAGCCTGTGGAGAAGAAGGCCGCTACGCCTTCCTGCTGTCGGCGATGCCCGAGCCCTTCGTCGGCGGCACCGGCACACCGGTCGCGCCGGTCGCCGTTCTCTAGAGCACCTGTGGACGCAAGAGAGGGCATCGGCTGGCGGCGCGCCACTGCTCGCCCCGAGCACGGCACTGCGCGCCGCCATCCGGCTCCGGCGTACCCGCCCTGCTCCCCGGACGACCCCACGGGACCGTCCGACCTGGTAAGGAGCCGACGCCGAATCGCGACCCGCACTCGCCGAGGACTCCCGTCACCGGAACCCTCGGCGTCCCCTCGCGACGAATCGCTCCCCATAAGCGTGATCAAACGGACACGCCGCGTCAACAGCCGCTCGGGGATTCCTTGCCTACGCCCCTCTTGCGACGGCGCTCACGGAAGCATGACCCGGCGCACTCGCCAGCGGTCCGCTCCGGGAACCGAAGGCCCCCGGCCACACACCGGGCACACATCCCGGACGCCGGGAGCCACCCGCTACACCACGCCGTACGCGAACTCCGCCGCCGACGCATCCGCCCCGTACACCGCCACCCTGCCCGCGGCCCCCGCCCCGCAGCGGTCCACCTCGCACCAGATGCGCTTGCCCACGCCCTCCGGGTCCCAGCCCCAACGGTCCGCGAGACCGTCGACCAGCTCCAGACCCCGGCCGCCCGTCTCGTCGCCGCTCGCATGCCGGGGCGCCGGCGGGCGGGCACTGACGTCGGCCACTTCGAGCCGGACCGTGCCGGCCGGAGCGCCCGAGGCATCGTCCCGAACGCCCGTCAGCAGCAGCCGCAGCACGGCCGGACAGCCGGTGTGCACCACCGCATTGGTTACCAGCTCGGAGACGAGCAGGATCAGCGTCTCGGCCAGCGGCTCGTCCGCGCCTATGCCCGACCCGGCGAGCCGCGAGCGGGTCCACCTCCGCGCCCGGCCCACCTCCGCGGGGTCGGGCCGGATCTCCAGCTGCACTTGAAGCACCTGCACCGCTCACACCATCCGAACCGGCGGACACATCGCCTCGCGCCTCGAGAGGGCCACGATCGTGGTCATCGTCTGCATGGCAGGAACCAGGATCACGGACCGTGATTCCCTTGCACGACAGCATGGTTGACGTACAGTCACCCCAACAAGCGCTTCGGGCATATTCCAGCGCGAAGGAGTACGCGTACGGCATACTGTGCGACGCTTGCCATGGTGAGTCGAACAGACAGGAGCGACCGTCCGCCCTGCCCCGTGAGCGGCGCGCACCGACGACACCGGCACCGCCACAGGGGCCGCACCGCGGTGAATCAGGCTCGGAACCGCTCGCATCCCACACAAGGTACCGGAGCTCCCCGCCGACTCCAGCCCGTGACAAGTCACACCTAGGACACAACCCGGTATCAACGCTCTGTAGTTCCGTATTGCCACAATCCGTGACATGCAGGTGGGCGGTCCCGAAGAATGCCTGATGGGACCCCCTCACCTCGCCTCGGAGAGCAGGTCCGCGGCAAGCAGTTCGTCACTCTCCGTATTCGAACCCGTACGTCGGGTTCGCACCCATGCCCGCTTCAGGAACAGATGCACATCGGCCTCCCAGGTGAAGCCCATGCCGCCGTACACCTGGAGGCAGTCGCGGGCGCCGCGGACGGCGGCCTCGTCGGCGAGCAGCCGGGCCGCCGCGATGTCGAGGGGATCGGCGGTGACGGCGGCGGCATACACCGCCGCGCGGGCCGTCTCCGCCCGCACCAGCATCTGAGCGCACAGGTGTTTGACCGCCTGGAAGGCCCCGATCGGCTGTCCGAACTGCTCCCGGGTCCGCGCGTGCTCCACGGCCAGCTCGCAGGTCCGCGCGGCGCCGCCGAGCTGTTCGGCGGCGGTGAGCAGGACGGCGACGGGGTCCGGCCCGCCCGCCGGGGAGGTGCCCGCAGCCGGGGGCAGCCGGTGCAGCGGCGTCAGGGGGTCCACCGACCGCACGCAGACGGCGCCGGCCGTGTCGCCCCGTACGACGTCCGCCTCCGCCAGCCACTCCACGAGTCCCCCGGAGGGGGCCGTCACCACGGTCTGCCCGGTGGCCGCGCCCGGCACCTCGGCCGCCGCCAGATGCGTGGCCACCAGCGGGCCGGGCAGCAGCGCCCGGCCCGCCTCCTCGAAGACCAGCACCGCCTCGGGCAGGCCGAGGCCGACCCCGCCGTCCGCCTCCGGCAGCCGCAGCGCGAAGAAGCCCGCCGCGCCCAGCTCGCGCCAGAGCGCGCGGTCCAGCACACCAGGCCTCTCGACGGCGGCCCGCAGCGCGTCCCTGCCGAAGCGGCCCGCGAGCAGGTCCCGCACACCTGACTTCAACGCCTTCTGGTCATCGGTCAGTCGGAAGCGCACAGCAAGGTCACCGCCCTTTCGGCAGCCCCAGGACGCGTTCGGCCACGATGTTCCGCTGGATCTGCGAGGTGCCGGCCGCGATCGTGTAGGACAGGGACGACAGCCGGTCGAGGACCCATGGGCGCCCCAGGTCGAGACAGTCCGCGCCGAGCACCTCAGCGGCGGTGTCGTAGAGCTCCTGACGCGCGTGCGAGTACCTCAGCTTGAAGACCGAACCCCCCACGCCCGGCACCCCGCCGGTCGTCTCCGCCTCGCTCACGTTCCACTGCGTCAGCCGCCACAGGGCCCGGAACTCCGCGTTCAGCCTGCCCAGGCGCCGCCTCAGCGAGGGATCGTCCCAGCGGCCGTCGGCGCGCGCCTCGCGCGCGAGTTCACCGAGGACTCGGCGGCAGGCCACCACCTCCCCCACGAACGCCGTGCCGCGTTCGAAGGAGAGCGTCACCATGGTGACGCGCCAGCCGTCGTTCTCGGCGCCGACCCGGTTGGCCACCGGCACCCGCACCTCGTCGAGGAACACCTCCGCGAACTCGTTCGAGCCGGCGAGCGTCCGCAGCGGCCGTACGGTGACGCCCGGCGCGTCCATGGAAAGGGCGAGCCAGGTGATGCCCCGGTGCCTGGGCGCGTCCGGGTCCGTGCGCACCAGCAGTTCGCACCAGTCGGCGACCTCCGCGTGGGAGGTCCAGATCTTGGACCCGCTCACCACGTAGGCGTCACCGTCGCGCCACGCGCGCGTACGCAGCGACGCGAGGTCCGAGCCCGCGTCCGGTTCGCTGAACCCCTGGCACCAGACCTCCTCGCCGCGCAGCACCGGCGGCAGCCAGCGCGCCCGTTGTCCGGGGGTTCCCTCGGCGGCGATCGTGGGCCCCGCGTGCAGCAGCCCGACGAAGTTGGCGCCCACATAGGGCGCGCCCGCCTTCTCGGTCTCCTCCAGGAAGATCAGATGCCGGGTGGGGGAGGCTCCGCGCCCGCCCGCGTCCACCGGCCAGTGCAGGCCCGCGTACCCGGCGTCGTACAGCATCCGCTGCCAGCCGAGGTCGTACGCACGCCTGGCCGGCCAGTCGTCGGGGGACGGCTTCGGGGGCAGCGTCGCAAGCGCCTTGGCCAGCCACGCGCGCAGCCGTGCCCGGAACTCGGCCTCCTCGGGCGAGTCGGCGAGGTCCACTAGCGGTCCAGGTCGAGGCCGAGCATGCGGATGGCGTTGCCGCGCATCAGTTTGTACACCGTCTCGTCGTCGAGGCCCTTCACATGGTCGAGGGCGACCTCCTTGGTGTGCGGGAAGGTCGAGTCGACGTGCGGGTAGTCGGTCTCGAAGGTGGCGTTGTCGCGGCCGACCACGTCGAGGGACGCGACGCCGTGCTTGTCGCGGAAGAAGCAGCAGAAGACCTGCCGGTAGTAGTACGCCGACGGCGGCTCCGGGATCAGGTCGCGCACCCCGCCCCAGGCGCGGTGCTCCTCCCAGACGTCGTCGGCGCGTTCCAGGGCGTAGGGGATCCAGCCCATCTGCCCCTCGGAGTAGGCGAGTGTGAGCCGTGGGAACTTCACGAGCACCCCGCTGAACAGGAAGTCCATCATCGAGGCCATGGCGTTGTTGAAGGAGAGCGACGCCTGCACGGCGGGCGGGGCGTCCGGGGACGCGGCCGGCATCTGCGACGAGGACCCGATGTGCATGTTCACGACCGTGCCGGTCTCCTGGCAGATCGCGAAGAACGGGTCCCAGTAGCCGGAGTGGATGGAGGGCAGCCCCAGGTAGGTGGGGATCTCGGAGAAGGTCACCGCCCTCACTCCACGGGCGGCGTTGCGCCCGATCTCGGCGACCGCGAGGTCGATGTCCCACAGCGGGATCAGGCACAGCGGGATCAGCCGGCCGCCGCTGTCGCCGCACCACTCCTCGACCATCCAGTCGTTGTAGGCACGTACGCAGGCCAGGGCGACCTCCTTGTCGTGCGCCTCGGCGAAGGTCTGTCCGCAGAAGCGCGGGAAGGTCGGGAAGCAGAGGCTGGCCTCGACGTGGTTGAGGTCCATGTCCTTCAGGCGCGCGGCCGGGTCCCAGCAGCCGCGCCGCATCTCCTCGCGGGTGATGCCCTCCAGGGTCATCTCGTCGCGGTCGAAGCCGACGGCGGCGATGTTGCGCTTGTACGGGAACTTCAGGTCCTCGTAGATCCACCAGTCGGCCGGCGGCCCCTCGGGGTCCATCGTGATCCGGTACTTGCCGCCCACGTAGGCGAGTTCGCCGATCCCGGCGGTGAGCGGCCTGGGCCCGCGGTCCCGGTACTTCGCCGGCAGCCAGGTCTCGAAGAGGTGCGCGGGCTCGATCACGTGGTCGTCGACGCTGATGATGCGGGGCAGTTCCGTCATGAGTCCCCTCCGCCTGGCGCTCCGTATCCAGTATCTGATGGTCCGTCAGATCTGCTTCGCCGAACAGGCTAGTCGCGCACCCCTGGACCGACAAGGCGACGGGTTCTACGCTCTGGCCGTGATCTGACTACCTGTCAGCTACAGGGGGCCCGGTGAACGAGACCGCGTACGCGCTGAGCGCCTCCCGGACGCTCTGGGAACTGGTCGCCCGCCGCGCCGACCTCACCCCCGGCCGGCCCGTCCTGCTCCAGGACGACCGGCGCCTGAGCTTCGGCGAGCTGCGCGAGAAGGCCGAGCGGGTGGCCGCCGGGCTGTACGGAATGGGCGTACGGCCGGGAACGGTGGTCGCCTGGCAGCTGCCCACCCGCATCGAGACCGCCCTGCTGTCCTTCGCGCTGGCCCGTCTGGGTGCCGTGCAGACGCCGATCATCCCCTACTACCGCGAACGCGAGGTCGGCTTCGCGCTGCGGGAGTCGAAGGCGGAGTTCTTCGCGGTACCGGGCACCTGGCGGGGCCACGACCACACGGCGATGGCGCGACGGCTCGGCGCGAGGGGGATCTTCGAGGCGTACGACGGTGACGGCCTGCCCGACGGGGATCCGTCCGCCCTTCCGCCCCCGCCCGCCGACGGCACCTCGGTCCGCTGGATCTACTGGACCTCGGGGACGACCTCCGACCCCAAGGGCGTTCTGCACACGGACCGTTCGCTGATCGCGGGCGGATCCTGCCTGGCGCACGCGCTGCGGCTGTCGGAGGAGGACGTGGGCTCGATGGCCTTCCCGTACGCGCACATCGCCGGGCCCGACTACACGGTGATGCTGCTGCTGTACGGCTTCCCGGCGGTGATGTTCGAGCACTTCGCACTGCCGGACGCGCTGGAGGGCTACCGCGGGCACGGCGTGACGGTGGCCGGCGGGTCGACCGCCTTCTACTCGATGTTCCTCGCGGAACAGCGCAAGCAGCCGGGTGTGCGGGTGATTCCCACCCTGCGGCTGCTGGCGGGCGGCGGGGCGCCCAAGCCGCCCGAGGTCTATCACCGTGTCGTCCGCGAGATGGGCGTACAGCTCACCCACGGGTACGGCATGACCGAGGTGCCGATGATCACGATGGGAGCGCCGGACGACTCCGCGGAGAACCTGGCGACGACGGAGGGGCGGCCGCCGGAGGGGATGGAGATACGGATCGTCGACGGGGAGGTACGCCTCCGGGGAGAGGCCGTCTGCCAGGGGTACCTGGATCCGGCCCGGACGGCGGAGGCGTTCGACGACGACGGGTTCTTCCTCACCGGCGACCTCGGTCACCTCACCGGCTCCGGCCACCTGGTGCTGACCGGACGCCTCAAGGACGTGATCATCCGCAAGGGCGAGAACATCTCCGCGAAGGAGATCGAGGATCTGCTGCACGGGCACCCGGCGGTCCAGGACGTCGCGGTGATCGGACTGCCCGACGAGGAACGCGGCGAACGGGTCTGCGCGGTGGTCGAACAGCCGCCGGGGGCACCGCAGCTGACCTTGACCGCGGTGACCTCGTATCTGCGCGCGGAAGGGCTGTCCGTGCACAAGCTGCCCGAGCAGCTGGAGGTGGTGGACGCCCTTCCGCGCAACGAGACGCTGCGCAAGGTGCTCAAGTACAAGCTGCGCGAACGCTACTCGGGAACGGTGAAGTAGCGCGCGAACGCGGCCACGATCTCCGCCTCCCCGACCTTGCCGTCGCCGTCGGCGTCCAGCGTCACGGCGGCCGCCGCGGCGATGTCCTCGTGCACCCCGAGGGCCTTCAGCACGCGGACGGTCTCCTCGACCGTTGCCGCGCCGTCACGGTCGCCGTCCGCCACGGCGAGCGCCGCGTGCAGGAAGGGGCGCGCGATCTCCGCGAACCGCTCCGGGTTGTCACGCAACCGCTTGACCGCGCCGCCGACGAACTCCTCGCGCGTGATGCGCTGGTCGCCGTCCCGGTCCGCTATCCCGGCCATGCCCTGCCAGAACGCCTCACCACCGGCGTACAGGGCCTGCCCCTGCTCGGACCTGGCCGTGGTGCCGAACTCGGTGAGGACCGCCTTGGCCGCCGCGCTGAAGTCCTCGCGGTCGATATAGCCGTTGCCGTCCTGGTCGAAGGTGGCGAACCGGGCGGCGATCCTGCGCTCGTACTCGGTGCTGACCATGTGTTTCGAGCCGCCTTCCCTGACATCGGGGGTTCTCGCAGGAGCGTACGACGGAGGAGGGCTCCTGGGTGACGGAAAACGACGCTTGTACCAAGACCGCGGGAATTCCGGGACAACCGTGTGGTCGGCCTGCGACGTTCCGTTGAGGGTGGGGCGCGTGCGGGCTGCGCGCGGGTCACGCCGACAGCGGGCGCGAGTCCTCGTCGGTGGCCGAGACCACATCCTGGTGGACGTCGAAGAGGCGGCGTACACCGAGCGCGGCGAGGACCCGGTTGACATGCGAGCCCACCCCGGTGTCGACCTCGGGCAGGATCAGCCGGAGCCGGCCCTGGCAGGAGCGGATCAGGCGGCGGGTGGCGATCAGCACGCCGACGCCGCTGGAGTCGCAGAAGACGACCTCGGACAGGTCGACGACCAGATCGTGACGGCCCTCCGCGACCGCGTCGTGCACCCGTTGACGCAGCACGGGTGAGGTCACCAGGTCCAGCTCGCCCGTCACGTGGAGCACGGCCCACTCACCGCGCTCCCCGTGGGTCACTTCGAGTGTCACCGCCACGCCTCTCGCTCGCCCGCACCCTGCTCGGAAACGGAAGCCGTCCCTACGCTTCCTTCAGCGCGGCTGCCCCCATACCCCTCCATGAAACACCGAATCTTCGATCGAAAGCGTGTGGTAGATGAGCCAATTCGGTCGGTAACGGTCTCGTTCGCTCATGTCTTATCCGACGCGTACGGGGTAGGCACCCGGGCGCAGCACTGGTACCGCCCATCCGCCTCTACCACGTGCGACGCGTCGACGGGCGCGCATTGCCGTAAAGGAGCATGCGCTCTCCGGCGTGCCGACTAGATTCGAAGAGGCGGACGGACACGGGCCGGCACGGGACAGCGCACCGAACGACCAGGGGTGAGAGGGCCGCATGGCGATGAAGGACGCACCGCCCCGGTGGGACCGCAGGATGCAGCAGCGGCTCACCCATGGCGAGGCGGCCGCGCTCGGTGAGTGCTACGACCGGTTCGCCTCGCTCGTGCACGGCCTCGCCCACCGTGTGCTCGGCGACGAGGACGCGGCCGACGGCATCACCCGAGAGGTGTTCGCCCACCTCTGGGAGCACCCCGAGTCCTACGACCCGAAACAGGGCCCGCTGCGCTCCTGGGTCGCCACGCTGACCCACCGGCTCGCCGTGCGGCAACTGCGGGGCACCGAGACCGCCGCGCTCGCCCGGGGCGGCCCGGGCACCCCGCAGGACCTGGAACGCAAGGTGCGCCAGGCCTCGGTCGCGGCCCGTGCCGACTACATCGTCACCTCGATGCCGGTTCCGCTGCGCGCCGCGCTGGAGCGGGCCTACTTCCAGCGCCGGGACTACCGCCAGACCGCCGCCGACCTCGGCATCACGGCGGACGAGGCCCGCCGTCGCCTCCGCCTGGGCCTCCAGCTGCTGTCCACGGCCCACGAGACGAGCCCCTCGGGCACCCCTCCCGAACCGGGAGGGACGTGGTGACGGGGGCGGAGCGCTTCAAGGGGTACGAGGAGCACGAGGGACACGGCGCTGACGGGGGCCGGGGCCGACCCGAGGACCACGGCACGACCGAAGACGAGGCTTTCGGTACGAGCGCGAACGAAGACGAGGGGCACCCGCGGGGCGCCGGCGCCTCCGCAACCGGCGGCACGGACGGACCGCGGGACGAGCGTCCGCCCTCGGACAGCGCTGCCGACGGCAGCGACGTAGGCGACGGCACCCGTGATCCAGGCGGCCCCGCGGCCGACGGCGCGGGTGGGCCCCGGGGCCCCGGCGACGCCGGGAACGTCGGGTCGGGAGGTGGCCGGGGCGCCCGTATACCGTTGCCCCGAAGTTCCGTCGAGGACACCGGGCTGCCGCTGCCCGACGTGGCGGCCGTGCCGGTCGTGATCGAGCATCGGGTGCTGACGTCGCTGCTCGGGGCGTGGGCGCTGGCCGCCTGCTCGGCGGAGGAGACCGCGGCCGTGGAGGCGCACCTCGGCGGCTGCGGCCCGTGCGCGGACGAGGCGCGGCGGCTGCGCGAGGCGGTGGGGCTGCTGCACCCCGCCGACACCCTGGACCTCGACCCGGCCCTGCGCACCCGCGTCCTGGAGAGCTGCCTCGACCGGCGTCCGCCGCGCGTCCCGGTACCGGAGTGGGCGGCACCGTACGACGCGGAGGCCGCCCGCCTGGACGCCCTGCTGCTGGACATAGGCGACGCCGAGTGGCACGCGCCGGTGCGGCTGCGCTGGTTCGACGGGACGGGACCGACGAGCCGCCGTACGACCGTGGCCGGAGTCATCGCCCACCTGCTCTCCGTGGACGGCCTGGTGGCGACGGCGCTGGGCCTCGGCGACCCGCTCGGGGACACGGCCGCCAAGGCCGCCACCCCTCAGGGCCGCACGGAGGCATACTGGCGCGCCTCGTACTTCCCGCCCACCCGCGGCGTACGCGTGCCGTGGCGGGAGCAGAGCCACGACCTGGTGCGGACGGCATCCGTCACCGGCGGAGCAGGCGAGGCGGTCGCGGTGGCGTACGGCGCTTTCGGGCTGCCGTTGCGCGACGCGATGCTGGACCGGGCCTTCGAGTGCTGGGTGCACGCGGAGGACATCGCGAGCGCCGTCGACTATCCCTACGCGCCCCCCGCGCCCCGTCATCTGAACAAGATGATCGACCTGGGGGCCCGGATGCTTCCCGCGGTGCTCGCGGCGCGGCGGCAGGCCGGGCTCGCCGGGCCCGGCCGGGCCCGCCACCTCGTGCCGGCGGGCGAGTCCGGGCGCACCGTACGCCTGGAGATCGAGGGCTCGGGCGGCGGGGAGTGGCTGATCGCCCTCGACTCGCCCGGCGCGGTCGCCTCCGCCGACCACGAGGTGGCGCATGTCGCGCTCGACGGGGTGGAGTTCTGCCGCCTGGCCGCGGGCCATGTGCCGCCGCAGGAGGCGGCCGCGGGTCAGGTCGGCGACCGGGAGGCGATCAGGGACGTCCTGTTCGCCGCCGCGTCGCTGAGCCGGATGTAGGCCGGGGCCTCAGAGCTCCGAATCTGTTCGGAGCTCTCAGGCGAACACGACCGTCCGCCGCCCGTTCAGCAGGATCCGCCGCTCGGCGTGCCACTTGACCGCGCGCGCCAGCGCCTGGCACTCCACGTCGCGGCCGATCGCGACCAGTTGGTCCGGCGTCACGCCGTGCCCCACGCGCTCGACCTCCTGCTCGATGATCGGGCCCTCGTCGAGGTCGGCGGTGACGTAGTGCGCGGTGGCACCGATCAGCTTCACACCGCGCGCATGCGCCTGGTGGTACGGCTTGGCGCCCTTGAAGCTCGGCAGGAAGGAGTGGTGGATGTTGATGATCCGGCCGCTGAGCTGCTTGCACAGGTCGTCCGAGAGCACCTGCATATAGCGGGCCAGCACCACCAGCTCGACGTCCAGCTCCCCGACCAGCTCCAGCAGCCTCGCCTCGGCCTCCGGCTTGGTGTCCTTCGTCACCGGGATGTGGTGGAAGGGGATGTTGTACGAGCCGACCAGCTCGGCGAAGTCGGTGTGGTTGGACACCACGGCCGCGATCTCGACCGGCAGCGCGCCGATCCGGGCGCGGAAGAGGAGGTCGTTCAGGCAGTGGCCGAACTTGCTGACCATGAGGATGACGCGCATCTTCTCGTCGGCCCGGTGGATCTGCCAGTCCATCTGGAAGGAGTCACCGACCGCCGCGAAGCTCGCGCGCAGCTTGTCCACGGTCACCGGCGCGTCCGCCGAGAAGTGGACCCGCATGAAGAACAGTCCCGTGTCGTGGTCGCCGAACTGCTGGCTGTCCTCGATGTTGCAACCGGTCATGAAGAGATAGCTCGACACGGCGTGCACGATGCCCTGCTTGTCCGGGCAGGACAGAGTCAGGACGTACTGGTCTGCGGGTGCCGCGGGCCGGGGGGACTGCTCATTCATGCACGCCAGGGTCTCATGCCCACGGGCCTGCGCGGACCGCCGTCCCGCCACCCGGACGGCGGCATGGGCGGCTAGGCCGTCCGGGTGAGGATCCGTAGCACCTCCAGCGTTCGCGGCGGGGCGTCCGGGTCCTCGCCGTCGCTCACCGCGAGCCGCATATGGGCGTCCCGCGCCGCCCGGACAGCCTCCGGCCACCCGTGGTTGTCGAGGTACGCCTGCACCGGCGCGTCCGGGCCGACCTGGTGCATGATCCGCAGCACGCGCAGCACGGCGGTGTCGACGAGCGCCGCCTCCTGCGAGTCGCGGAAGATCGTGCCGACGTACTTCTCGGCGGACCAGTTGTCCAGCCAGGTGTCCTCGACCAGGCGGTACACGGCGTCGGTGACGTCGCCGTACCCCTCGACACCGGCCAGCCAGATGTCCCGCTGGAACACCGGATCGGAGAGCATGTGCAGCGCGGAGCGCACATTGCTGCGCCAGCGCCACCACGGCATGTCGTTCAGTGGCATGCCGCCCATGGTGGATGAGCGACGCCCGCGACGGGAAGTGTTCTCCGAACCTTGCACAGTCACCGATCGTACGTTCCCTGTGAAATCCAGATCATCCGACCCCGTAATTCACCTCTACGCCACCTCCCGTTGACCACCGATCACACGCGGGTTAGCTGTGTGGCGGAATCGTGCGTGTCCATGACCGGCAGGCGACGCACCAGCTCCTCCACCAACCGCGCCCGCGTTCCAGGCACCCTCCGAAAAGCGGCGACTCCCCGCGTCAGGGCCGCGCTCCTGTCCGTGGGCGCACTGGTGGCGTGTACGTCGATAGCCGTGGCCTGCGGGGTCGTCCCCGGTACCACGGGCGCCGGGGACGACCCCGTGACCGTGATGACCTGGGCGCCCGAGAACACCTCGGCCACCAACAAGCCGGGCATGACGGCGATGGCGCAGGCCTACGCGCGCTGGGTCAACGCTCACGGCGGTCTGCACGGCCGCAAGCTCAACGTCCTGACCTGCAACGACCACAACGACTACGTGGGCGCCGCCAAGTGCGCCCGCCTCGCCGTCAAGGAGAACGCCGTCGCCGTCGTCGGCTCCTACAGCCAGTACGCGACATCCTTCCTCTCCCCGCTGGAGTCGGCCGGCATCCCCTACATCGGCGGCTACGGGCTCACCAGCGACGAGTTCAAGAGCGTCCTGTCCTACCCGGTCAACGGCGGTCAGCCCGCTCTGCTGGCCGGCCTCGGCGAGCAGCTGGGCAGGACCTGCGGCCCGGTGGCGCTGGTGCGCCCCGACACCGTCGCCGGCGACCAGCTCCCGCTGCAGCTCGACGCCGGGCTGAAGGCGGGCAACCACAACTCGGTCGACGACGTGCGCGCGGCCGAGGACGCCACCGCCTTCGACGACCAGGCCCAGCAGGCGCTTCGCCGGGCGACCTCGAATCCGCTGAGGAGGGGGTGCGTGGTACCCGCCCTGGACACGCGCACGGGGACCTTCATGGACTCCTTCCGCCGCCTGAGCGGCGACTACCCGGCGGTGCGCACCGCCTCCGTGCTCGGCAGCGTGGACCAGTCCGTCGTCGACGCGTCGGGCGGCAGCTCGGGACCGTACGAGGGGGCGTACGTCACCGGCTGGTACCCGGAGGCGACGGACGCGCGCTGGGCTCCGATGAAGAAGGTGATCAGCGAGCAGGCCTTCGGCGACAACCGGATCGATCCGGCGGACGCGGGCGTGCAGACCACATGGATCGCGTACACGGTCCTGAACAAGGTCGTCGACTCGCTCGGCAGCGGTGAGGTGTCCGCGCGCACGATCCGCATGACCCTGGACAACGGCCTCAAGGTCGACACGGGCGGCCTCACCCCGACCCTCAGCTGGCGCTTCCAGGACCTGACGGCGGTGGTCGACTACCCCCGTCTGATCAACTCGGACGTCACCTTCCAGGTCGTACGCGACGGACAGCTGGTGGCGGCGCGCAAGGGCTTCGTGAACGTGTCGAAGACGCTGGAGAACACGAACGGCGCGTGAGCAGTAGGCGGGTGCGTGCCGCCGCCCCCTTCAGGCGGCACGCACCCGTTCGCTCAGAGCTGGACCGGCTGGCGCTGGGTCAGGCCGTACTTCTGCGCGATGGCGTTCCACAGGTTCGCGGCCTTGGCCTTCTGGGCGCTGGCCGTACCGCTGGCCCGGTTGCCCGCCTGGACCTGGCCCGTGTTGCGCGCGTGGCCCTTCTTGCAGCCCTTGTCGCCGGCGACCTGGTCGGCCCACGCCGCGTAGTGGGTGTCCGCGGACGCGGACGCCTGCCACGCGCTGGTGAGCGCGGCGGTCAGCTCGCCGTGGTGGGGCAGCTTGTCGACCGCGAGCCCGGACAGCCGGGTGACCAGGTCGTTGCGCTGCGTGGCCGCATTGCGCAGATCGGTGGCCGCCTGCCCGAGGTTCTGGCAGGCCTTGACGTCGGCGACCGCCTTGATCACCGAGTCGCGGCTGTTGCCACTGTCGGCGAGAAGCTTGTCGAGCGCCACGGCCTGCACCTTGGCCGGGTCACCGGCCCCCGCCCCGGACGCGTCCGCAGCCGGACCGGTGGCCGAGACGGTCTTGCTGTTGTCGCCGTTACCGCTGGTGGCGCCACCCCCGCCGAGCATGGCGCCGGCCCCGATACCGAGGACGACGATGCCGACGCCGACCGCGGCGATGAGCGGGACCCGCGAGCGAGTACGGCCGCCGTCGTCGCCACCGCGCCGTCCGGCCGCCCGGCCCCCGGTTGCACCGGGCGCGTCCGCCGCGCCGAACCGGGGCGGATGCTGGGTCGCGGGGGCACCGCCCGCGTCGTTGCGGAAGAGGTTGTCGAAGTCCGTCGGCGGCTGCCGGTCGCCGCCGGGTACGCCCGGCCGCACCCCGTAGGGCGCCGGGCCCGGCTGCCCGGGCACGGGCGGGAGGTACTGCGTGGCCTGCGCGTCGGGGGCGCCGACGGACGGCGGCGGGCCCCCGGGCCGCCCGAGGAACCGCGTCGCATCGTCCCCGGGCGTCTCCGGCGGCAGCGCACCCGGCCCCACCGGTGGGAGGTACTGGGTGGCGCCCTCGTCGGGCGCGGCCGCGACGGGCGGGATGTACTGCGTGGCGCCCTCGTCGGGGCCGCCGGTCACCGGCGGGATGTACTGCGTGGCGGCCTCGTCGGCCGTCGGCCGGGGCGCACCGGCCGCGGGGGGGAGGGGCGCTGCACCCGTCGTGGGGGGCAGGGGCGCGGGGTGGGTGGCATGCGGCAGGGGCCCTGCGCCCTGCCGGGCGTCATGCGCGCCCTGGGGCGCGGGCAGCTCGCCGGGGCCGTACGACGCCTGCGTGCCCTCGGGCGGCAGCGGCCCGGCGCCCTGCTGCGCGGGGGGCTGGGCCGGCATCGGCGGTCCCTGCGGCTGCTGGGGGGCCAGAGCGCCGCCCCATCCCGGTTGCGGGCCGGAAGGCTCCCAGGACGACTGGGCTCCCTGGGCACCCCAGTCCGGTGCGGGCGGCTGCCCGGGCGCGGTCCACTGCTGTCCCGCGTCGCCGCCCCAGCCCTGGGTGCCCGGAGGCGTCTGGGCCGACTGCCCGGGACCCCACGGCTGGCCCCACGACTGTCCGCCCGCCGGAGCGGTCTGACCACCTGGGCCGGGCGCTGGGAGCGCACCGCGACCACCCGCCGGGACCGCGGAAGCGCTCGCTCCGCCCGTCTGGCCCGGCAGCAGGGGCTCGCCGCCGTCGGAGGGCAGCACGATGCCTTCGCGCGCGGGGCGCGCCGAGGGCTCCTCGCCCTGTCCACTCTGCGTCACCGGGACTCCTACGAATGGGGGACCTTCGGAATCGTCGGCTCACGCTACCGGGTCCCCCGAGCCGCATGCCACGCTGCACAGGGCGTGACCTTGTACCCATGTGACAGCAGTAACAAAACCGCGACCGGGGGCGCTGTTTACGTCCTGCCCATTGCCTCCACGCACCGCTCACAACCCGTTACCCGGGGCTTCACGCGGCCTCCGCTCATACGTTCATGTGCGGGCGCCGCGCGATCCGTCCCGAGCCCGGGTCGGATCCCAGGGGCGGTGCTCCGGGGCTCCGGGGCTCCGGGGCTCCGGGTTCGATCAAGCCGCCGCCAGCTCCAGCCGCGCCCCGAACTCCCGCACCACCGCTTCCTCCCGATAGGGCTCCAGCCGCTGCTGGAAGTCCTCCAGATACTCGGCCCCGCGGTTGGACCGCAGAGTGCCCAGCAGCTCCACGGCCTTCAGGCCGGTGTGACAGGCCTGTTCCACCTCGCGCTGCTGCACCTGCGCGGTGGCGAGCAGGACGTAGCCGATCGCCCGGCGACGGACCCGGGAGGCGGGGTGCCCGGCGAGGGACTCCTCCGCACATCGGGCCGCCGCCTCGGCCTGCCCCAGGTCCCGGTGACAGTGCGCCAGTTCGTCCGCCAGATAGGCCCGGTCGAAGTGGGCGATCCACGCCGGGTCGTCCCCGGACGCCGCGTCGGCCGCCTCCAGCGCGGTGACCGCACGCCCCGACGCGAGCTGCGCGGCGTACGCATCGCCCATCAGTGCGTGCCCACGCGCCTCGGCGGCGTGGAACATCGCCTCCACCCGTGGTGTCACCCGCCCTCGCGCGCCCTCCTGAGCCGCGCGCGCCAACTGCGCGATCTCACGCGGGTTTCCGAGCTGCGCCGCGAGATGGCTCATCGAGGCGGCGAGCACATAGCCGCCGTACCCGCGGTCGCCCGCCGCCTGCGCCAGCCGCAGCGCCTGGATGTAGTACCGCTGGGCGAGTCCGGGCTGCCCGGTGTCGATGGCCATGTACCCGGCGAGTTCGGTCAACCGCGCGACGGCCGCGAACAGTTCGCGCCCCACGGCGTCCCGGTACGAGCCCGCCAGCAGCCCGGAGACGACGCTGTTGAGGTAGTGCACGACGACCGGGCGCACATGCCCGCTGCCGTACTGGTGGTCCAGCCCCACCAGTGCCTGCGTCATCGCGCGCACCGCGGCCACGTCCGAGGGCCCCACCCGCGGGCCCGCCGAGCGGGCGACCTGCGAGTCCGGCGCGGAGATCAGCCAGTCACGGCTCGGCTCGACGAGCGCCGACGAGGCGACCGACGAACCGGACAGGAAGTCCCGGCGGCCGACGTCGCTGCGCCACAGCTCGCAGACCTGCTCGATGGCGCCGAGCACCGTCGGCGAGAACTGCAGGCCCACGCCAGACGCGAGGTTCTTGCCGTTGGCCATGCCGATCTCGTCGATCGTGACCGTGCGCCCCAGCTTGCGGCCGAGCGCCTCGGCGATGATCGCCGGCGCCCGGCCCCGTGGCTGCTGTCCGCGCAGCCAGCGGGCCACCGACGTCTTGTCGTAGCGCAGATCGAGGCCGTGCTCCGCGCCGCACATGTTGACCCGGCGGGCGAGCCCCGCGTTCGAGCAGCCCGCTTCCTGAATGAGCGCCTGCAGCCGTTCGTTGGGCTGCCGCGCGACGAGAGGCCTGGCGGCCATGGCGTACCCCCTTATGGCTCGGTTCACCGCGTGGCCGCGATGCCTGCCCACGCACCGAGTTGACGTGTCTTCAGCGACCGGTCCCCCGGGAACACCTTCGTGTGTGCCGAAAAGATCCGGCCTTGAAGATCAATGCCCAGCCGACATACCTCTAATGCCAGACATGCGAGGATTGCCGGGGTAACGGCCGATGCCGTGCCCCCCACATGGCTACCCGGCCCCCGCGGCCGTTCCTCTTGCGCGCCCCCACCCGTGCATCCATGCGCCCCGCCGCCGGAAACGGTGCTCCTCCCCGGCGCATGTGGGATAAAAAGGACATGCCCAAAAACCGCTCCTCGTATCGGAGGCGGCCTCGGACGGGCGGGCGTAACCCCCGGTGATGGCTAGAGTTGAGCTCATCGTGGAAGAGACCATCGCGGGCCCTGAAACTGCCCACATCCCGAAGCAGCGCGGCGATTCGCTCCTGGAAGCCGCCGTACGTTACGCCGAGGAACGCCACTGGGACGTGTTCCCCGGCACCTGGCTGGAAGCCGTGGACGGGACGCACCGGTGCTCCTGCGATCAGCCCGAATGCGCGCTGCCCGGCGCGCACCCGGCACGCGACGACTGGGCGACGCAGGCGACCGGCAGTGCGACCGTCGCGCGCCGGCTGTGGTCCAAGCAGGCGACCGCGTCGATCCTGCTGCCCACCGGGCGCACGTTCGACGCCATCGATGTGCCGGAGACCGCCGGGTTCCTCGCGCTCGCGCGTATGGAGCGGATGGAGCTGACGCTCGGGCCGGTGACGCTGACCCCGGACCGGCGCATGCAGTTCTTCGTGCTCCCCGGGGCGTCGGCGAAGGTCCCCGATCTGCTGCGGAAGCTGGGCTGGTCCCCCGCCTCGCTCGACCTCGTCACGCTCGGCGAGGGCGCGTACCTGGCTGCGCCGCCCACGCGGTACGGGACCAGGGGAGCCGTGCAGTGGGCCTGTCGGCCCACGCCCGCGAACCGGTGGC
Source organism: Streptomyces sp. TP-A0356 (assembly GCF_001417775.1). Classification (GTDB taxonomy): domain Bacteria; phylum Actinomycetota; class Actinomycetes; order Streptomycetales; family Streptomycetaceae; genus Streptomyces. Next base: position 367,217 of record NZ_BBZJ01000014.1, read on the forward strand.
TGCCGGACGCGGAGGAGCTGGTGTCGCCCTTGGCCTATGCGTGCGGGCGGGATCGGTAACGGCGCCTCGGGCCGTGCGGACGCGGAGGAAGTCCGTGTTCCCCGCGGTTGACGCGTCCCTTACGGGACTCTAGTGACAGGGCGCCTCCTTGACGGGGCGCCCTGACCCATAGGGTTCTCATATGAACGAGGGAGCTGGGGCGGCAACAGCCGCCGTACGGGTGCGGGGGCTCTGGAAGCGTTTCGGGGAGCAGATCGCCGTCGGGGGGATCGATCTGGAGCTGCCCGCCGGGCGGTTCATCGGACTCGTCGGGCCGAACGGAGCCGGGAAGACCACCACTCTGTCCATGGTCACCGGGCTGCTGCGGCCCGACCAGGGCACCGTGGAGGTCGTGGGTCGCGACGTTTGGGACGACCCGGTCGGGGTGAAGGCCCGCATCGGCGTGCTGCCCGAGGGGCTGCGGCTCTTCGAACGCCTCTCCGGGCGTGAACTCCTCGCCTACACCGGCCGGTTGCGCGGGCTGCCCGGCGCCGAGGTCGACAAGCGGGCCACCCAGCTCCTGGACGTCCTCGACCTGGCCGGGGCCCAGCACAAGCTCGTCGTCGACTACTCGACCGGCATGCGCAAGAAGATCGGCCTCGCCGCCGCCCTCCTCCACAACCCCGAAGTCCTCTTCCTGGACGAGCCGTTCGAGGGCGTGGACCCCGTCTCCGCGCAGACCATCCGCGGCGTCCTGGAGCGTTACACCGCCTCCGGCGCCACCGTGGTGTTCTCCTCCCACGTGATGGAACTGGTCGAGTCGCTGTGCGACTGGGTGGCGGTCATGGCCGCGGGGCGCATCCGCGCACACGGGCCGATCGCCGAGGTACGCGGCAGCGCGCCCACCCTCCAGCAGGCCTTCCTGGAGCTGGTCGGCGCGCACGGTCGCACCCAGGGCACCGACCTCGACTGGCTCGGCGGCGGCGCGCGATGAGCACGGCCGGCCTCACTCCCACCGTCGTACGGCTCAAGCTGTCCCTGCTGCGCAACGGGCTGCGGCAGTCCGGCGGGCGGCGGGCCGCGTACATCGCGTCCCTCGTCCTGGTGCTCCTGGTCGCCGCCCTGCAACTGATCGGTCTGATCGCCCTGCGCGGCAACGCGCACGCCGCCACCATCGCGGCGCTGGCCGTCACGGTCCTGGCGCTCGGCTGGGCGGTGATGCCGTTGTTCTTCCCCAGCGGCGACGAGACGCTCGACCCCACCCGCCTGGTGATGCTGCCGCTGCAGCCGGGGCCCCTCGTGCGGGCGCTGCTGACGGCGTCCCTGGTCGGCATCGGGCCCCTGTTCACGCTGTGCCTGTTCACCGGTTCGGTGATCTCCGTGGCGCACGGGTCGGCCGCGTACGTCACCGCCGTCGTCGCCGTCGTCCTCGCGCTGCTGGTGTGCGTGGCGCTCGCGCGGGCCGTGGCCGCGGCGAACATCCGGCTGCTGACCAGCCGCAAGGGCCGCGACCTGGCCGTTCTGAGCGGCCTCGTCATCGCGGTCGGCGCGCAGCTCGTCAACTTCGGCGCCCAGCGGCTGGGCTCGGCCGGGCTGTCTCAGCTGGACCCGGCGGCCGCGGTGGCGCGCTGGGTGCCGCCCGCCTCCGCGATCGCCGCCGTGGACTCCGTGAGCAAGGGCTCGTACGGCACCGGGGCCGCCCAGCTCGGGCTGAGCGCAGCGGCGCTGGCGGGCCTGCTGGCCCTGTGGTCGCGCACCCTGACGAAGCTGATGACCTCGCCGGACCAGTCCACGCTCCAGGCCGCCGAACCGGGTGCGCGGGAGCGCACCTCGACGAGCCTGTCCCGGCTGCTGCCCACGGGCCGCACCGGCACGGTGATGGAGCGCAGCCTGCGCTATGTGTGGCGCGACCCCAAGACCAAGGCGGCATGGGTGACCTCGCTCGCGATCGGGCTGATCGTGCCGGTCTTCAACGCCCTCCAGGGCACCGGCTCGATCTACTTCGCCTGCTTCGCGGCCGGCATGCTCGGCATCCAGATGTACAACCAGTTCGGGCAGGACACGTCCGCGTTCTGGATGGTCGCGATGACGATCTCGTCCCCCCGGGACGCGTACGCCGAACTGCGCGGCCGGGCCCTGGCACTGCTGCTGATCACTCTGCCGTACGCCACCCTCGTCACCGTCGTGACGACCGCGCTGCTCGGCGCCTGGCCCAAGCTGCCCGAGGTGCTCGGCCTGTCCTTCGCCCTGCTCGGCGCGATGCTGGCCACCGGCGCCTGGTGCTCGGCCCGCTTCCCGTACTCGATCCCTCAGGAGGGCTACAAGAACGTCGCCCCCGGGCAGGCCGGGCTCGCCTGGATCTCCATCTTCGGCGGCATGGTCTCGGCCGCCCTGCTGGCAGCGCCCATGATCGCGGCGACGATCTGGCTGAACGTCGCCGCGGGCGGGGACGAATGGACCTGGCTGCTGCTGCCGGCGGGCGCCGCGTACGGGGCGCTGATCACCCTGCTCGGGCTCCGTCTCGCGGCCCCGCGGACGGCACGCCGGCTGCCGGAGATCCTGGCGGCGGTGAGCAAGGGCTAGGGCTGGGTAGGGCGCTAAACCTCCCGGGCGAACGCTGGGGGCGCGTGCCGGGCGTCGCGTCGGCGGAGGTCATGGCCTGAACAGCCCGTCCAGGAAGGGCTCGACCGCCGCGCGCCACGCCTCCGGCTGGTCGTAGTGGACGAGGTGGCCGGCGTCGGCCACCTCCGCGTACCGGCCGTGCGGCAGCACGCGGACCATCTCCTGGGCCTCCGCGCGGCCCAGTTCGCCGTCCAGGCCCCGGACCACCAGGGCCGGGCACTGCACTTGGGCCAGCTCCTCCCAGTGCGCGTCGTACACCCAGGTCTGGCGGGACTTCAGCATCTGCTCCGGTTCGAAGACGGGCCGCCAGCCGTCCTCGGACTCGGCCATCACCTCGGCGTAGAACGCGCCACGGGCCGGGTTGGGGTGCTCCACCCAGGGGTCGTCCTCGCCGAACCACTTGCGGACGTCGGCGAGCGTGGCGAAGGGAAGGGGCCAGGACTTGAACCAGTTCTCCCACTCGCGCTGCGAGGCGGCGCCGAGTGCCGAGGCGCGCATGTCGCAGATGATCAGGCCGCGTACCAGGTCGGGGCGTTTGGCGGCGAGCTGCCAGGCGGTCAGGGCGCCCATCGCGTGGCCGATGAGGACGGCCGGGGCGAGGCCGAGCTGCTCCAGGGCGGCCTCGGCGTCGCCGATGTAGGCCTCACGGGTGTACGCGCCCTCCGGCGGCTTGTCGCTCTGTCCGTGGCCCCGCTGGTCGAGGGCGACGGCGTGGTGCCGCTCGGAGAGCCAGCGGGCGGTGGACGCCCAGTGCGAGGCCCGGCCCATGAGCCCGTGCAGTAACAGCACGCCCGGCGCCCGCTCGGCCTCCCCGGTCTTGGGAGGGTCGGCGAACTCCCACGCGGCGAGGCGTACGCCGCCCGCTCCGGTCACGTCGATGCGCCGCACCATCGTCCTGGCACCCCCCTGCTCCGCCCGGACCGCTCGCTCCCGCTTCGAGCGGTCGGTCCACGCGCTCGTCGTACTGCCGCTGTCGTACTGCTGCTCCTGCTGGTGTTGCCGGTCACCGCTGTCGCCGGGTGTCGCCCTGTGCGGTGGTGCCTGATGCTCGCTCTGTGACGGAACGCGCTCTTCGGTACAGCGCGCGGTTCGGTGAGAGCGTCACTCTCACGCTATCGAATAGCTATTCGAAAGTGGCGTTTCTGGGATCAACACCCCACGTTCGAGTGACCTCCCCCGAGGATTGGCCGCCGCCTCCGTGGGGAGATCTTCAGCGGGAGGCGGACCGCTCGGGGAAAACCGGTCCGCGGGGGATGACCCTGAGAGCTCGGGGCTCCGGGTCAGCACAGGGGAGGAGAGGCCCCGGCGCTCTTGGGCGCCGGGGCCCACCCCATGTCTGCGGCACATCCTCCCACCCTCCCTGACCATGTGACATCGCTGTCACTCCCCGGCCAAGAGCCCTCAGGTCATATGCCTCATGCGACAGCCTCGCACGGGAACGGCCGGCGCGCTGCGATTCCGGACACTGAATCTTGGTTGCAGAAGAATCGCGGAAGCATCACAACTGCCCCTTCAGTCACACACGTCGAGGGGTTGCGGAGCATTCGGGGCGCTTTGGAAGCAGCGGCGCCACGTGGGCTGTCGCGCGGCGCGGCGAGCAGGGGCACCTCCCGGCCGAAGGCTGGGGCGCGTGCCGGGCTTCACGACGCCGCGTAGATCCGCCGGAAGAGCCCTCCTAGCGCTTGGCGACGAAGACGTGGGACGCCACGTCCGACTCCAGCTCGGCCGCCTCGCCGCCGCTGCCGACCAGCACACCGCCCGCGGACTCCGTCACACTGACCACCGAGCCGGGCTGCACGCCGGCCCGCCGCAGCGTGTACATCAGCTGCGCGTCCGTCTGGATGGGCTCGCCGATGCGCCGTACGACGACCGTCTTGCCGTCCGTGCCCGGGTCCAGGTCGGCCAGGGACACCATGCCCTCGTCCAGGAACGGGTCGGCGCCGTCCTTCTCGCCCAGCTCCTCCAGGCCCGGGATCGGGTTCCCGTACGGCGACTCGGTGGGGTGGCGCAGCAGCTCCAGGACACGGCGCTCCACCGCCTCGCTCATCACGTGCTCCCAGCGACACGCCTCGGCGTGCACCTGCTCCCACTCCAACCCGATCACGTCGACCAGCAGGCACTCGGCGAGGCGGTGCTTGCGCATCACACGGGTGGCGAGGCGACGGCCCTCGTCCGTGAGCTCCAGGTGACGGTCCGCGGCGACCGACACCAGACCGTCGCGCTCCATCCGCGCCACCGTCTGGCTGACCGTCGGACCGCTCTGGTCGAGCCGCTCGGCGATGCGGGCACGCATGGGGACCACACCTTCCTCCTCCAGCTCGAGGATGGTGCGGAGATACATCTCCGTGGTGTCGATCAGTCCGGACATACGTGCCCCTCGATGATGATCTGCCGGAGGCTCGACGGCTCACCGGCCTGTGCGCTGGCCCTGCATTCAATTCTGACGCATCCCACTGACAACCGTGCCGCGGCGATGAAACCACGGAGTCACGGGAGAAGGGGCGGTCGTATTGACATGTCGCTGGTCCAGACCGCAACGTGATCCGCGACACGGGCCGTCACGGACGCCGGCGCGTGATCGGTGCGCTGTGTGGTCGTCGTCCGTCGGGAACCAGACACCGAGACTTCGAAGGGGCGTCGCCGATGAGCGAGCAGCCGAAGGGCGGGGAGCCACGGGCCGCAGGCGAACTGGCCGGACGGTTCTTCGACGCGGCGATCGGGCTGCTGCGACGGGTGCGCGACGAGGACGCGGAACCGATCGCGGCGGCCGGCACCCTGATCGCGGACACCGTCGCCGCGGGCGGCCGGCTGTTCGCCTTCGGGGCCGGGCACTCCTCGCTGGCCGCACAGGACCTCGTCTACCGCGCCGGCGGCCTCGCCCTGATGAACCTCCTCGCGGTCCCCGGCGTCGTCGGCGTCGACGTCATGCCGGCCACGCTCGGCTCCGCACTGGAGCGGGTCGACGGACTGGCGAGCGCGGTCCTCGACTCCAGCCCGGTGCGGGCGGGCGACCTCCTCGTGATCATCTCCCTGTCCGGCCGCAACGCGCTCCCGGTGGAAATGGCGATCAACGCCCGCGCGCTCGGCGTCAAGGTCATCGGGGTGACCTCGGTGGCGTACGCCTCCGAGACGAAATCACGGCATGCCACCGGTACGTACCTCAAGGACCACTGCGACATCGTCCTCGACTCGAAGATCGCGGTGGGTGACGCGGAGCTCACCCTCGACACCATCCCGGCCCCCTTCGCCCCCGCCTCCACCGTCGTCACCACCGCCCTGCTCCAGGCGGTCATGGCCACGGCCGCCGGTGCCCTCGCGGACCGCGGCATCGAACCGCCCCTGCTCCGCTCGGGCAACGTCGACGGCGGCCACGAGTGGAACGGCCGGGTGCTGCGGGAGTACGGCGACCGGATCTTCTACCGGCATGCTTAGGGATCCTTGCACCATGCCCGCCCGGGTCGCTCATAGTGCAAGGACCCCTTAGAGCTCCGACCCCCGGTCCACCACATCGGCCAGGTCCAGCGCCGCCGCGATCCGCACCGCCACGTCCTCCGCGTACACGGCGTCGGCCCGCTCGAACCGGCTGCGTCCGGCTCCCCGCAGAAACGTCACCACGCCCAGCGTCCGGCCCCGGCTGCGCAGCACCGCGCACAGCGCGTGCACCGCGTCCGCGGGCCACTGCCGGGCGAGCGCCCACTCACGCGCGCGCTCCGGACCGACATCGCCCGCGCCGGCCCGCACCGACCCCGAGCGCTGCACGCACTGCACGGCCGGATGCCCCTCGCCGTACCGCACGGGCAGCCCCGCCTTCCCGGCCAGGACGCTCGGCCCGGGCGCACCGGACGGCGTCTCGGCGGCCCGCACCAGCCGTACCGGCCCCTCCCCGTCCTCCACCGAACCGCCCGCCACCCGGTCGATCAGCGCGTGATCCGCGAACCCCGCGAGCGCGAAGTCCAGATGCACGGTGGCCGCCTCCCCCGGCTCCTCGCACTCGGCGGCCGCCCGCGCGGCCCGATGCAGCTGATTGGAGCGGAAGCGCAGCAGCGCGGCCTCCTGCTCGGTCTGCTTGGCCTCGGTCACGTCCTGGAACAGCCACCCGACACCCAGCGGAACCGGCTCCTCCGCCAGCGGGGAGGACAGCCGCACGAAGCCACTGCGCCAGCACCGCCGCTTCTCGCCCTCCGCAGTCCGCACACTCACCCACATCTCGGCGGGAGCGGGCGGGGCACCCTCGGCGAGCACATGGGTCAACGCGCTCTCCAGTTCCTCGACCCCCTGGGACAGCAGGTCCCCGAGGGGCCGCCCGAGCACGGCCGTCCGTCCGGTGCCCAGCGCGCGGGCCGCATGAGCGTTGACGACGGCGGGCCGCAGATCCGCGTCGACGAGCACGACACCCCAGCTCGCGTCCTCGAACAGCGCCTCGCTCAACGCGATCGACCGCTCCAGATCGATCTGCGCATGGACCTCGCTGAAGGCGCAGTACATCCCGGCGGCCTTCCCCTCCGGCCCCCGCACGGCCGCGGACTGGGTCCGCACCAGCACCCGCCCGCCGTCCTTGGTGAGCAGCGCGAACTCGTGCACCTGCCGCCCCGGGGCCTCCCTCGCGGACATCAGCCACGCCTCGACCTCCGCGGCGTCGGCGGCCCGCACCGCCCACCCCGCGAAGCCGCGCCGTCCCACGGCCTCGGCCGCGGACCACCCCAGAATCCGCTCGGCCTCCCGGTTCCAATGGGTCACGACCCCGTCGGCGTCGAAGGCGCACAGAGCCGCGTCCATCCCGTCGAGGAGGGCGGCGAGAAGATCCGAACCGTCCCGCTCGGGCTCGCCCGGCCCCAGCTCGTCCGTGGTCCCACTACGCCGGGAAGCACTCACCTGAACCCCCTGCAGGCTGCTGCGTCCGCTCGTACGGCGCGTTTGCTCACTGCATTCATTCAACTCGAACGTGACCCAGCACACATCTGCTTCCCAAAAGATGGGACGAATTCACCGCACCCGGATTTCCGGCCCTCCCGACTGCGGGGCCCGGACGGAATCCGCGTCTCGACGTCTCACGAAACGCGCCTGGACGTCTCGCGAAAACCGGTTGATCCCGGCACGGCCGGTTCTTAGGGTGGTGACACTTCGGAAGGGAGGTGGTTCGGCAGATGTATGCAGACCGGACGGAAGAGGTGGCCGCGGGCTAGTGGCCCGTCACCACACCAAGTGCGGTGCCGGACCAGCGCGTGTGAGATGCGTGCAGCCGGCCTAATCCAACGCAGTCACCCGACCCGCGAGCTCGCCGGTACGTCCGGCCGGCTTCTCCGCCGTCAGGCGGGGGACCTGAGCTCGCGGGTCGTCTGCGTTCAGGGGCTGAGGCGCTCCACCCGCCAGGTGCCGTTCGGCTCCGCGACGTAGCGGAGGCGGTCGTGGAGGCGGTTGGCGCGGCCCTGCCAGAACTCGACCGTCTGGGGCGCGATACGGAAGCCGCCCCAGTGCGGCGGGACGGGGACCTGGGAGCCCTCGGGGTAGCGGGCGCTGAGCTCCGCGTACGCGGCGTCGAGCTCGGCGCGGGAGTAGATGACCGAGGACTGCTCGCTGGCCCAGGCGCCGAGCTGGGAGCCGTGCGGCCGGGTGCGGAAGTAGGCGGCGGTCTCGTCGCGTCCGGTCCGGCGGGCGGTGCCGGTGACGATCACCTGGCGGGCCATGGGGTGCCAGGGGAAGAGCAGCGAGACATAGGGGTTGACCGCCAGGTCCTGGGCCTTGCGGGAGTCGTAGTTGGTGTAGAAGACGAAGCCCTGTTCGTCGTACTGCTTCAGCAGGACCGTGCGTGAGCTGGGGCGTCCGTCCGCGTCCGCCGTGGAGACGACCATCGCGTTCGGCTCGTAGATCATGCCCTGCACGGCGGCCTGGGCGGCCTGCTTGAACCAGCGGGCGAACTGGTCCATGGGGTGGGCGGCCAGTGACGACTCGTCGAGCCCCTCGGCGCGGTAGTGCGCCCGCATCTCGGCGGGGTTGTCGGCCATGTCCTCGAGGGGGCCTTCGGCCGCGTGTTCGACAATGGGTTCGAGGACCGGCTCCTCGGCGGATTCGGCGGAGGGCCGGGCGGCGGCCTCGGGTCCGTGTTCAGCAGCGGGTTCGGGTGCGGGTTCGTCCGGGAAACGGTCGGTCACGCCGTCATCTTGCCGTATGGACCCTGGCCCCCGGTGGGGGTGTGGTTCATCACTGAGTGGCACTGAGTGCCGCATGCTCTCCCCAACGGTGGCACTCGGGGATATCGTGCTGATGCCGTTCGGTTGGGTGACCGCCGATCGATCGGGGCATCACCCGGGTGACTGTTTCGGACCGCGAGTCTTCGAGAACGACCGTGAACGACCGTGGAACCGGGGCGGCGAACCCTTCCGACAGCTGACGTCCGCCGCCTGATTCGGTCCCACCGGGCCCTCGGACGACGGCCGACGGGAACCCACAGACCACATCCGCCGCACACATCACGAGGAGCCGCCTGATGTCCGACTTCGTACCCGGGCTCGAAGGAGTCGTCGCGTTCGAGACGGAGATCGCCGAACCGGACAAGGAAGGTGGTGCCCTGCGGTACCGGGGCGTCGACATCGAGGAACTGGTCGGTCACGTCTCGTTCGGCAACGTCTGGGGGCTGCTCGTCGACGGCGCCTTCAACCCCGGGCTGCCGCCCGCCGAGCCGTTCCCGATCCCGGTGCACTCCGGCGACATCCGTGTGGACGTGCAGTCGGCACTCGCCATGCTGGCCCCGGTGTGGGGGCTGAAACCGCTCCTCGACATCGACGCCGAGCAGGCCCGCGACGACCTGGCCCGCGCCGCCGTCATGGCGCTGTCGTACGTCGCCCAGTCGGCCCGCGGCCAGGGCCTGCCGATGGTGCCGCAGCGCGAGATCGACAAGGCGCACTCCGTCGTGGAGCGGTTCATGATCCGCTGGCGGGGCGAGCCGGACCCGAAGCACGTCGCGGCCGTCGACGCCTACTGGACGTCGGCCGCCGAGCACGGCATGAACGCCTCCACGTTCACGGCGCGGGTCATCGCGTCCACGGGCGCGGACGTGGCCGCCGCGCTGTCGGGTGCGGTGGGTGCCATGTCCGGGCCGCTGCACGGCGGTGCTCCGTCCCGTGTCCTCGGCATGATCGAGGAGATCGAGCGCACCGGTGACGCGGAGGCGTACGTCAAGCATGCGCTCGACAGGGGCGAGCGGCTGATGGGCTTCGGCCACCGGGTGTACCGCGCGGAGGACCCGCGGGCGCGTGTGCTGCGCCGTACGGCCCGTGAGCTGGGGGCCCCGCGCTTCGAGATCGCGGAGGCGCTGGAGAAGGCGGCTCTGGAGGAGCTGCACAACCGCCGCCCCGACCGCGTCCTCGCCACGAACGTGGAGTTCTGGGCGGCGATCATGCTGGACTTCGCCGAGGTACCGGCGCACATGTTCACGTCGATGTTCACGTGTGCCCGTACGGCCGGCTGGTCCGCGCACATCCTGGAGCAGAAGCGCACGGGCCGGCTGGTGCGCCCGTCGGCGCGCTATGTGGGTCCGGGTCCGCGCAGCCCCCAGGAGATCGAGGGGTACGCGGACATCGCGCACTGATCCATGACGGTGCTCCCGCGCGGGCGCCGGGTCGCGGGCCCGCGCGGGAGTGCGTTCACGCCGCGGTGAGCAGCTGGGCGTGGTGGCGCTCGGCGACCAGCGGATGGGCGCGCAGCTTGCCCTTCAGCTCGTTGAAGCCGTACTCGGCGAACAGCGGGTTGGCCGGGTCGTCGGTGATGCCGGGTGCGGTGGCGGCGTGCGGGAAGGGCAGCGGTTCGACGCGGGCGTCCAGGCGCGGGTTGTAGAAGAACGGGACGGAGAACCGCTCGGTGGCGCCGGGCGGGGAGACTACACGGTGGTTGGTGGCCAGGAGATAGCCGTTGGTGGCGACCTCCAGCAGCTCGCCGAGGTTGACCACGAAGGCCCCTTCCAGCGGCGGTACGTCGTGGAAGAGTCCGTCCTCGCGCTGCACCTGGAGTCCGCCGACCTGGTCCTGGAGCAGCAGGGTCAGGAAGCCGTAGTCCTTGTGCGCGCCGACGCCCTGGTCCGCGCCGTCGCCGGGGCTGCCCGGGTAGCGCACGAGCTTGAGGTGGGGGTGGGCGTGCTCGCCGAAGACCGGGTCGTAGAAGCCGGCGGGTGCGCCGATCGCGGTGAGCAGCTCGTGCAGCAGCCGCCGGGCGACCGCGCTGAGCCGGTCGATCCAGGCCAGCGCGGCGGTGCGCAGCTCGGGGAGGGCGGCGGGCCACTGGTTGGGGCCTTCCAGCCACCAGTAGGCGGGCTCGCCCCGGCCGGGTGCGCGGGCGGGCCGCTCGGCCCCTATGTCCAGCTGGTCGCGCCAGTCGCGGGCGCCGCCGGTGCGCTCGTCGCCGGTGCGTGTGTAGCCGCGGAAGTGGGGCGAGTTGATGTTGTCGAGGGCGCGGCGGTCGGCCTCGGGGAGTGCGAAGAAGGCGTGCATAGCGCCGAGGAGGGCGTCCGTCTCGGCCCGGGTGACGCCGTGCCCGACGAGCTGGAAGAAGCCCACGTCGTGGGCGGCGCTGTGGAGCTGGGCGTGGAGCAGCGCCCGGGCCTGGGGGCCCCGGTCGGCCGCGGAGAGGTCGATGATCGGGAGTTGGTCGTACGACGGGTTCGTCATGGGATGCGTCCGCAGGGTGTACGGGGGCACGGGCGGCCGCCGAGGGTGGGGCGGCGCCCCGGGTGCCACGGGAAGGAAGAGGGGGCTGGGTCAGGCGGAGTGCCGACAGCCCATGCTCGTGACGCGCACGTAGTCCACGTGCCTGCGGCGTACGAGCATCGGAAGCATGGGGCAAGGGTACTGCCCGGCGCCCGGTGCGGATGTCCTGGCCGCTGGTGAGGTCCGCAACGCCCCTCAGCCCAGCGCGTCCTCCAGCAGGGCCGCCCACTGGGTCACCACCCGCTCCCGGCGGCCCGTGTCGTCGGTGAGGAGGTTCGCGAGGCCCAGGCCGCGGGCCATGTCGAGCAGGCCCTGGACGGTCTCGCGGACGCCGGGCCGGGACTCGTCGGCGCCGAGCAGGTCGACGGCGATGCGGTGGGTCTCGCGGCCGACGCGCCCCTCCAGTTCCGTGACGCGCGGGCGCAGTTGCTCCTCGTTCGAGGCGGCGACCCACAGGTGCAGGGCCGCCCGGAACAGCGGGCCGGTGTAGAGGTCGACGAGGGCCGCGACCACCGCACGGCGGTCGGCGGCGCCCTGGGGGAACAGCGCCCGTAGGGCCGTGGAGCGCTCCTCGGCGACGTACTCGACGGCCGCGGTGAACAGGTCCTCGCGGGTGGGGAAGTGGTGCTGGGCGGCGCCCCGGGAGACGCCGGCGCGTTCGGCGACGACGGAGACCGTGGAGCCGGCCCAGCCGTGTTCGGCGAGGCAGGCCACGGCGGCTTCCAGGAGCCGTTGCCGGGTCGCTCGGCTGCGGTCCTGCTTGGGTACGCGTTCGACCGTGCTCACACCACCCATACCGGATCCCGTCGTTCGAGGAAGGCCGTCATCCCCTCGCGGGCCTGCGGGGAGGAGAACAGCCGGGCCGAGAGCGCGGTCAGGTCGGCCGCGTCCCGGTCGAAGGTCTCCAGCACAGTAGCCGTGAGCAGTCGTTTGGTCTCGGCCAGCCCCTGGGGCGAGGCCCGGCGCAGTCCGTCGAGGACGGGTGCGAGCACGTCGTCGGCGTTCTCGCCCGCGGCCGTGACCAGCCCGGTGCGTACGGCTTCGGCGGCGTCGAAGCGTTCACCGGTGAGGTAGTAGCGGGCGAGGGCGCGGGGGTCGGTGCGTGGCAGCAGGGGCAGGGAGATGACGGCGGGGGCGACACCGATGCGGACCTCGGTGAAGGCGAAGGTGGCCGTGGCGGAGGCGGCCGCGATGTCGCAGGCGCCCAGCAGGCCGAGGCCGCCCGCCCGTACGTGCCCGGTCACCCGGGCGACGACGGGTTTGCGCAGCTCGACGATCTGCCGCAGCAGCCCGACCAGGGCCCCTGGCTTCGGCGGGTCGCGCAGGTCGGCGCCCGCGCAGAAGGTGTTGCCGGTGTGGGTGAGGAGGACGGCGCGTGTGTCGCCGTCCTTGCCGCAGCGGGTGAGCGCCTCCGCCAGTCCGCCGACGAGCGCGGCCGACAGGGCGTTGCGGTTGCCGGGCGAGTCGAGGGTGAGGGTGGTGATGCCGCGGTCGTGCGCGGTGTGGACGAGTTCGGTCATGACCGCTCCCTCAGCTGCCGGCGGAGGATCTTGCCGGAGGCGGCCCGCGGCACCTCTTCGATGAAGGTGACCTTCCGGACGCGTTTGTAGGGGGCGACGCGTTCGGCGACGTACATCATGACCTCGCCCTCGGAGAGGTGGTCCGTGTCCGGGCGGCGCACCACGAAGGCGTGCGGGACCTCGTTGTGGTCGTCGGTCGAGCCGATGACGGCGGCGTCCGCGATCTTCGGGTGGGTCAGCAGGAGTGCCTCCAGTTCGGCGGGGGCCACCTGGAAGCCCTTGTACTTGATGAGTTCCTTGACACGGTCGACGACGAACAGCCAGCCGTCGGCGTCGACGCGGCCGACGTCGCCGGTGTGCAGCCAGCCGTCCCGGTCGATCATCGCGTCGGTCGCCTCGGGCCGTCCCAGGTAGCCCTTCATCACCTGGGGACCGCGGATGGCGATCTCACCGGTCTCGCCGACGCCGAGGTCCTTGTCGGGGTCGTCGAGGGAGAGGATGCGCATCTGGGTGCCGGCGATGAGCTTGCCGACCGTTCCGGGGGGCGGGTTCTGGGCGTTCAGCGGGACCACGTGGGTGCCGGGTGACAGTTCCGTCATGCCGTAGGCCTGGCCGATCGGCGGCAGCCCGAGCCGCCGTGAGCAGGCGGTGGCCAGGCCGGCATCCAGCGGTGCGGCGGCGGAGACGATGTATTTCAGGGACGACAGGTCGTAGCCCTCGACGGCCGGGTGCTTGGCGAGGGCGAGGACGATGGGCGGCGCGACGTACAGGGCCGTGATGCGGTGCTTCTCGATGGCGGCCAGGAACGTCTCCAGGTCGAAGCGGGGCAGGACGACGACCGTGGCGCCCAGTCTGAGGGGCGCGTTCATGAGGGCGGTCAGCCCGTAGATGTGGAAGAACGGCAGCACGGCGAGGATGCGGTCGCCGGGTTCGGCCGCCACCAGGGGCTGGAGCTGCGCGAGGTTCGTGGCGATGGAGCGGTGGGTGAGCATGACGCCCTTGGGGATGCCCGTGGTCCCGGACGAGTACGGGAGGGCCGCTATGTCCTCGGCCGGGTCGATGTCGACCTGGGGTTCGGGCGCGTTGGTGGCCAGCATGTCGATCAGGGAGCGGTGGCCGGGCGCGCTGTCGCAGACGAAGATCTCCCGTATGCCGCCCACCTTCTCCGCGGCTGTGTGCGCCGTCTCCAGGAAGGGCGACACGGTGACGATCCAGCGGGCGGCCGAGTCGCGCAGTTGCGCCGCGAACTCGTCGGCGGTGGCGAGCGGGTGCACGGTGGTGACCGACGCCCCCGCGCGCGTGGCCGCGTAGAAGGCGGTGGGGAAGGCGATCGTGTTGGGGCTGTGCAGGGCGAGCACATCGCCCTTGCGCACGCCCGCCTCGGCGAAGGCGGCGGCCAGCCGCCGGTGGAACCGGTCGAGCTGCTCGTACGTGAGGGTGGTGCCGTCCACGCCGTCGATCAGGGCGGGCAGTTCGGCGAACTCGGCGGCGCGGCCCAGGACCGCCTCGTGGATGGGGAGTTCGACGGCGGGGACGTCTGCGTACTGGCTTCGGAACACGGTTCCTCCTCGTACGGCTCGGTACGGCTCAGGCTCGGCGCCTAGTACGACTTCGGCAGGCCCAGGGTCTGGTGGGAGACGTAGTTGAGAATCATCTCCCGGCTCACCGGTGCGATACGAGACACGCGCGAGGCCGTGATGAGCGAGGCGAGCCCGAACTCCCGGGTGAGGCCGTTGCCGCCGAGGGTGTGCACGGCCTGGTCGACAGCCTTCACACAGGCCTCCCCGGCCGCGTACTTGGCCATGTTGGCTGCCTCTCCGGCGGCGATGTCGTCCCCGGAGTCGTAGAGGAAGGCGGCCTTCTGCATCATCAGGCGGGCCAGTTCGAGGTCGATGTGGGACTGCGCGAGGGGGTGCGCGATCGCCTGGTGGGCGCCGATGGGCTGCTTCCAGACGGTACGGTCGCGCGCGTAGTCGACGGCACGGGACAGGGCGTAGCGGCCCATGCCGATCGCGAAGGCGGCGGTCATCACGCGTTCGGGGTTGAGGCCGGCGAACAGCTGGAGCAGTCCCGCGTCCTCGTCGCCGACGAGCGCGTCGGCGGGCAGCCGTACGTCGTCGAGGCTCACCTCGAACTGCTTCTCCGCCCCGGCCAGTTCCATGTCGATCTGCCGCCGTTCGAAGCCGGGCGCGTCCCGCGGGACGATGAACAGGCAGGGCTTGAGCCTGCCGGTGCGGGCGTCCTCGGCGCGGCCGACGATCAGGGTCGCGTCGGCGATGTCGACGCCGGAGATGAACACCTTGCGGCCGCTGAGGACCCAGTCCTGGCCGTGGTGGCGGGCGGTGGTGGTGATGCGGTGGGAGTTGGAGCCGGCGTCGGGTTCGGTGATGCCGAAGGCCATGGTGCGGGTGCCTTCGGCGATACCGGGGAGCCAGGTCCGCTTCTGTTCGTCGGTGCCGAAGCGGGCGATGACCGTGCCGCAGATGGCCGGGGAGACGACGAGCATGAGGAGGGGGCTGCCGGCCGCGCCCAGCTCTTCGAGGACGATGGCGAGTTCGGCTATGCCGCCGCCTCCGCCGCCGTACGCCTCCGGCAGGTTGACGCCGAGGTAGCCGAGTTCGGCGGCCTCGGACCAGAGTTCGGTGGGGTGGCGGTTCTCGGCGATGACGGTGGTGAGGTAGTCGCGGCCGTAGCGTTTGCCGAGGGCGGCGACGGCCGCGCGGAGGGTCTTGTGCTCGTCGGTTTCGATGATGGGGCTCATGTCGGTCTCCCGAGTGCGAGTTGTTCGTGGTTGCTCGCGCCCACGCGGCTGGGCCGCATGCCGGTACGGTCCCGCGCCCCTATCGGGGCGGGTTGTCGTGCACCACGGCCAGCAGTGTGCCCAGTTCCACCTGCCGTCCGGGCGTCACGTGCAGGGCCGTGAGCGTGCCTGTGACCGGTGCCGTGATCTTGTGTTCCATCTTCATCGCCTCCAGCCACAGCAAAGGCTCTCCGGCCCGCACGGCGGCTCCGACGCTCAGACCGTCGGCGACCCGTACGACCGTTCCCGGCATGGGGGCCAGCAGGGAGCCGGGGGCGTGGTCGGCGGTGGGTTCGCGGAAGCGGGGCAGGGCGGTGAGCGCGGTCGGGCCGACGTACACCTGGTCGCCGTACCGCGCCACGTCGAACTTCCGCCGGACACCGTCCACTTCCAGGATCACCAGGCGGGCGTCGGCGTGCACCACGCGCACCCCGTCCGCGGCCGGGCCCGAGCGGGTGTGCCGGTAGCGGACCTCGTGTTCCTCGCCCGCCATGAGGTACCGCTTGGTCTGCGGCTGCGAGGGCAGGTTGCGCCAGCCGCCGAACCGCGAGCGCCCGTGGGCGTCGGCGAGGGCGGCGGCCAGGGGGGCGTGCGGGTCGGGGTCGGGCTCCGTCAGCTCGGGCAGATGGCGGTCGTAGAAGCCGGTGTCCATCCGGGCGGCCGTGAGCTCCTCGTGGCGCAGGGACCGCACGAGCAGGTCCCGGTTCGTCACCGGGCCGTGGATCCCGGCCCTCTCCAGGGCGCCCGCGAGCCTCCGGATCGCCTCCGCGCGCGTGGGGGCGTGGGCGACGGCCTTGGCGAGCATGGGGTCGTAGTGGACACCGATGGCGTCGCCGTCCGCGTACCCCGTGTCCAGGCGCACGTCCGGTACGGCGAGGCGGTGCAGCGTGCCGGTCTGCGGGGCCCAGTCCCGGGCCGGGTCCTCGGCGTAGAGCCGGGCCTCGATCGCGTGGCCACGCGCGCGTGGCGGCTCGCTGTCGAGGGCCGCGCCTTCCGCCACCCGGATCTGCAGGGCCACCAGGTCGATCCCGAAGACGGCCTCGGTGACCGGGTGTTCCACCTGGAGCCGGGTGTTCATCTCCAGGAAGTGCGCCCGGCCGTCCGCGACCAGGAACTCCACCGTGCCGGCGCCCACGTAGTCGACGGCACGGGCGGCCCGCACGGCCATCGCGCACAGGGAGCCGGTCAGTTCGGGCGTCAGACCCGGTGCGGGGGCCTCCTCGATCACCTTCTGGTGGCGGCGCTGGAGGGAGCAGTCGCGGGTGCCCAGCGCCCACACGGTGCCGTGCGTGTCGGCGAGGATCTGCACCTCCACATGGCGTCCGCCCTCGACGTAGGGCTCGACGAAGACCTCGTCGTCACCGAAGGCGCTCAGCGCCTCGGCGCGGGCGGCGGTCAGCTCGGCGTCCAGGGCGGCCAGTTCGCGTACCACCCGCATCCCGCGCCCGCCGCCGCCCGCCGCCGCCTTCACCAGGACGGGCAGGTCGTCGGCGGTGACCGTGGTCAGCGGCGCCAGGCCCATCAGCTTCTTCGCGCGCGTCTTGGAGGCCATGGCCTCGATCGCCTCGGGTGGCGGGCCGATCCACACCAGGCCCGCCTCGCGCACCGCACGCGCGAAGTCGGCGTTCTCGGACAGGAAGCCGTAGCCGGGGTGCACGGCGTCGGCGCCGGCGGCCAGGGCCGCCCTGACGATCAGGTCACCGCGCAGATACGTGTCCGTGGGTGCCGCCCCCGGCAGTCGTACCGCGGCGTCGGCCACGCGCGCGTGGAGGGCGTTCCGGTCGGCGTCCGAGTGCACGGCGACGGTACGGATTCCGAGTTCCCGGCAGGTGCGGAAGACACGGCAGGCGATCTCGCCGCGGTTCGCCACCAGAACGGAAGTAATCACGGGGCCTCACATCCGGAAGACGCCGAACCCGCCACGCGCGCCCTCGTAGGGCGCCGTGTGGATCGCGGACAGGCACAGGCCGAGGACGGTGCGGGTGTCGCGCGGGTCGATGACTCCGTCGTCGTACAGCCGCCCCGACAGGAACATCGGCAGGGACTCGGACTCGATCTGCTGCTCCACCATGGCGCGCAGGGCGGCGTCCGCGTCCTCGTCGTAGGGCTGCCCCTTCGCGGCCGCCGACTGGCGGGCGACGATCGAGAGGACACCGGCGAGCTGCTGCGGGCCCATGACGGCCGACTTGGCGCTGGGCCAGGCGAACAGGAAGCGCGGGTCGTAGGCCCGCCCGCACATGCCGTAGTGGCCGGCCCCGTACGAGGCCCCCAGGAGCACGGACAGATGCGGCACCCGGCTGTTGGACACCGCGTTGATCATCATCGCGCCGTGTTTGATGATGCCGCCCTGCTCGTACTCCCGGCCGACCATGTAGCCGGTGGTGTTGTGCAGGAACAGCAGGGGGATGTCACGCTGGTTGGCCAGCTGGATGAACTGCGCCGCCTTCTGGGACTCCTCGCTGAAGAGGACCCCCTGGGCGTTCGCCAGCACCCCGACCGGATAGCCGTGCAGGGTGGCCCACCCGGTGCACAGGCTGGTCCCGTACAGGGGTTTGAACTCGTCGAAGTCGGAGGCGTCGACGACCCGGGCGATGACCTCGCGCGGGTCGAACGGCACCTTCAGGTCGCCGGGCACGATCCCCAGGAGTTCCCCCGCGTCGTACTTGGGAGGGACGGCCGGGCCGGGATCGGCGTACGCCTTGCGGTGGTTGAGGCGGGCGACCACGCGCCGTGCCTGCCGCAGCGCGTCCTGCTCGTCGACGGCGTAGTGGTCCGCGAGTCCGGACACGCGCGCGTGCATCTCGGCGCCGCCGAGGGACTCGTCGTCGCTCTCCTCGCCGGTGGCCATCTTCACCAGCGGCGGCCCGCCGAGGAAGACCTTGGCGCGCTCCTTGACCATGATCGTGTGGTCGGACATGCCGGGGATGTAGGCGCCGCCGGCGGTCGAGTTCCCGAAGACGACGGCGATGGTCGGGATCCCGGCCGCCGACAGCCGGGTGAGGTCGCGGAAGATCGCTCCCCCGGGGATGAAGATCTCCTTCTGGGACGGCAGATCGGCGCCGCCCGACTCGACGAGGCTGATGCACGGCAGCCGGTTGGCGAGCGCGATGTCGTTGGCGCGCAGGGCCTTCTTCAGGCTCCACGGGTTGCTGGCGCCGCCGCGCACCGTCGGGTCGTTCGCGGTGATCAGGCACTCGACGCCCTCGACGACGCCGATGCCGGTGACCAGGGAGGCGCCCACGGTCCAGTCGCTGCCCCAGGCGGCGAGCGGGGACAGTTCCAGGAAGGGCGTGTCGGGGTCGAGGAGGAGTTCGATGCGCTCGCGGGCGAGCAACTTGCCGCGCCCGCGGTGCCGCGCCACGTACTTCTCGCCGCCGCCCGCGAGCGCCTTGGCGTGCTCGGCCTCCAGCTCGGCGAGTCTGGCGAGCATGGCCGCGCGGTTGGCGCGGTGGTCGGGGCTGCCCACGTCCACAGCGGACGACAGGACCGTCACAGCAGGGCCTCCGGTAGGTCGAGGTGGCGGGCGCGCAGCCATTCGCCCAGGGCCTTGGCCTGCGGGTCGAAGCGGTGCTGCGCGGCGACGCCCTCGCCGAGGAGCCCCTCGACGACGAAGTTCAGGGCGCGCAGGTTGGGCAGGAGATGGCGTACGACCGGCAAGCCCGCCGTCTCCGGGAGGAGTTCGCGGAACCGATCGACGGTGAGGGTGTGCACGAGCCACGCCCAGGCCCCGTCCGTGCGCGCCCACACGCCCACGTTGGCGCTCCCGCCCTTGTCCCCGCTGCGGGCCCCGGCGACCCGACCGAGCGGGGCACGTCGTAGCGGACCCGGGGGCGGTGGCTCGGGCAGTGACGGCTCCGGCACGTCGCCGAGTACGAGGGTGTCGTGGGCCGGGGCCACGGGTATGCGTCGCCCGTCGTGGAGCACGGCCCTGTGGTCCACGGCGGCGCGGTCGACGTAGGCCGCCTCGAAGATCCCGTACGGCGCTCCCTTGCCCGGCGGTGCGACCACATGGAAGCCGGGGTAGCTCGCGAGCGCCAGTTCGACGGCGGCGCCGCTGAGCGCCCGGCCCACCGTCTCCTGGGCGGGGTCGCGTACGACGAGCCGGAGCAGGGCGCTCGCGGTCTCCTCGGTCGGGGCGTCGGGGTGATCGGTGCGGGCCAGGTCCCACCGGACCTCGGCCGGGCGGGACTTGGCCGCGTCCAGCGCCGCCTCCATCTGGGCCCGGACGAGCGCGGCCTTGGCCTCGATGTCGAGCCCCGTCAGGACGAAGGCGACCTCGTTGCGGAAGCCGCCGAGGCGGCTGAGGCCGACCTTCAGTTCGGGGGGCGGGGCCTCCCCGCGCACGCCCTCGATGCGCACCCGGTCGGGCCCCTCCTGGGTGAGCCGGACCGTGTCGAGGCGGGCGGTGACATCGGGGCCCGGGTACCGGGCGCCGGCCGTCTCGTACAGGAGCTGCGCGGTGACCGTGCCGACGTCCACGACACCGCCGGTGCCGTCGTGCTTGGTGATGACGCTGCTGCCGTCCTCGTGGAGTTCGGCGAGCGGGAAGCCCGGGTGGCGCAGCAGGTCGGGCGGGTGGTCGGTGAAGAAGGCGTAGTTGCCGCCGGTGGCCTGCGCCCCGCACTCCAGGACGTGCCCGGCGACCACCGCGCCCGCCAGCCGGTCGTACTCCCGCTCCCCCCAGCCGAAGTGGGCGGCGGCGGGCCCGGTGACGAGCGCGGCGTCCGTCACGCGCCCGGTGACCACGATGTCGGCGCCCTCGCGCAGACATACGGCGATGCCGTGGCCACCGAGATAGGCGTGGGCGGCCAGGGTGCCCGTGGGTGTCTCCCCTGGTCGAGCGCGGCCGGGACCTTGGGGGAGGGAGGCGGTGAGGTCGTCGCCCTCGACGTGCGCCACGCGGACGGGGATGCCGAGTCGAGCGGCCAGCTCCCGTACCGCGTCGGCGAGTCCGGCGGGGTTGAGGCCGCCCGCGTTCGCCACGATCCGCACGCCCCGCTCATGGGCGAGGCCCAGGCACTCCTCCAACTGGCCGAGGAAGGTGCGCGCGTAGCCTCCGGTGGGGTTCTTGAGGCGGTCGCGGAGAAGGATGAACATCGTGAGCTCGGCGAGGTAGTCACCGGTGAGGACGTCCAGGGGGCCGCCGGTGAGCATCTCGCGCAGGGCGTCGAAACGGTCGCCGTAGAAGCCGGAGGCGTTGCCTATGCGCAGCGGCCGGGGGTCCGCCGGGCTCACCGGGCCTCCCCCTTCGGCGCCCGTCCCGCTCCCGGCGGGCCCGCGAACGCCTGGGCGATGTCCAGCCAGCGGTCCGCGTCCGGGCCCTCGGCCCGTACCGCGAGGTCGGCCCGGTTGGCGCGCTGGGTGACCAGCAGACAGAAGTCCAGTGCGGGGCCGGTCACGCGCTGGGCGGCGTCCTGCGGCCCGTACGTCCACACCTCGCTCCCCGAGGGAGCGGTCAGTTCCACCCGGAACTCCTCGCGGGGCGCGCTCAATCCCCGTACCGCGAAGGCGAAGTCACGTGCCCGGACCCCGATGCGGGCCACATGCCGCAACCGGTCGGTGGGGGTGCGCACCACACCGAGCGTGTCGGCGACGTCCTGGCCGTGCGCCCAGGTCTCCATCAGCCGGCCGGTGGCCATGGACGCGGCGGACATGGGCGGCCCGTACCAGGGGAAGCGGGTGCCGGAGGGCGCGGCGCGCAGGGCGTGGTCCAGGGCGGTGCGCCCCGCACGCCACTCGGCGAGCAGCCGGGCGGGCGGCAGCGCGGCCCCCTCCCGCGCGGCCTCGTCGACCCAGGTGCCGGGCGACGCGAGTGCCTTCTCCACCTCCACCGCGAACGCCTTCGCGTCGGTGACGGCCAGCAGGGCGGCCCGGTCCGTCCAGGCGAGGTGCGCGATCTGATGGGCGACGGTCCAGCCGGGGGCGGGCGTGGTGAGAGCCCACCGGTCCTCGCTCAACTGGGCCACCAGGCGGTCGAGTTCCTCGCTCTCCCGGCCCAGGTCGTCGATCACGGACGATGCGTCGGACACGATGCGCTCCCCTCGGGGCACGACGGTGTGCGTGGGGAGCATGGCAGTCGGCACAGAAACAATCAAGCGTGCTTGTATTGATTCGGGTCGCGGGGCGTCCGGGAGGCGTCGGCCGGGGTGTTCGCCAGGGAGCTCACAGCAACGGTCCCCGGGGGACAACCAACACCCAGGTTCCCCCCTCGACACCCAGGCTTCTCCCAGCTATTCACAGCGCCTGTTTGCTGTTCCTTGCCATTGCGCGGTTCGGCGCCGTGTAAGTTCTTCCATGTCGGGCGGCGGAGAATCTCACGAGATGCACAACCCGAAATCCCCGCCCACGTCCGCAGAGAATTCTCACACCATTGCACAGTAAAACTCTCAAGGAGTCGGAATGAGCTTCAAGAAGCTTGCCCCGCTGCCCCCGAAGCCCGCGTCGAAGCAGCTCCCGCACCCGCCGAAGCCGCGTCCGAAGAAGAAGCACGAGCGGAAGCCGCTGCCCAAGCCGCTGCCCGGCCACGACGGCTGATCCGGCGAGGATGAAGAGGGACGACGGTGCACCGCCGTCCCTCTTCGGCATTTCCCGGTGATTGCCGAACGGCACTTCACAGCCCACTCCGAGGCATTTCAAAGCGGTGGCCCATCCTTATGGCCGAGCCTTACGGGTATGACCGCTACGGACCAGTACGAGTACGAGTACACGGACGGCGACGAGTACGCGGACGACGACACCCCCACCATTCCCGCCCGTGTCGCCTTCCGGCGCTTCTGGCCCATGACCAAGGGTCTGCGGGGCCGACTCGTGGGGGTCTGGGTGTGCACGGTGCTCGCCGCGCTCGCCGAGACCGCCGCCATCCTGCTGTTCGGCGAACTCACCGACCACGCGCTGCAGAAGGGTTCGCTCGGCGCGTTCTGGCGCCCGGCCGTCGAGTGGCTCGGGGCCGCCGTGCTCGGCGGGGCCATCGGGTACGCGGGCAACTCCCTGGCCGCGTGGATCGCCGAGCGCTTCGTGATGCGGCTGCGGGAGCACGTCTTCGACCACGTACAGCAGTTGCCGCCGCACTTCTTCCAACGGCACCGGCAGGGCGACCTGTTGTCCCGGCTGACCAGCGATGTCGAGGCGATCGAGACGATGGTCGTGTCCGGGCTGGTGGGCGCCGCCTCCGCGGCCTTCAGCGCCGTCTTCTACGCGGCCGCCGCGTTCTGGCTGCGCTGGGACCTGGCGGCGGCGACCTTCGTGCTCGCGCCGCTGTTCTGGCTGGCCGCCCGGCGCTTCTCCGGCAGCATCAAGTCCGTCTCGCGCGAGGGGCGCGTCGCCGACGGCGCGATCACCTCCGTGGTGGAGGAGTCCCTCGGCAACATCGTGCTCACACAGGCCTACGGCCGCCGGGACGCGGAGCGGCGGCGGCTCGGGCGGGAGGCGAACGCCTGGTTCCGGGCGTCGGTGCGCTCGGCCCGGCTCAACGAGCTGTACGAGCAGCTCGTCCAGGTCATCGAGACGGTGTGCGTGCTCGCGGTGATCGGCCTGGGAGCCTGGGAGATCTCCGGCGGACGGATGACGCTCGGCCAGCTCCTCGCGTTCGCGGCCTTCCTCGGCTATCTGTACCCGCCCGTACGCGGCCTCGCCCAGCTCGGGCTCACGGTCACGGCGGCCACGGCCGGCGCCGAGCGGCTGATCGAGATCCTCGACGTACGGCCCTCGGTGAGCGACCCGGCCCGCTGCCCGGACGCGCCGGTGGGCCGGCCCGACGGTGCCGTGGAGGTGCGGGACGTCTCCTTCCGCTACCCCGGCGCGGACCAGCCTGCCCTGGCGGGTCTGTCCTTCTCCGTACGGCCCGGCGAGCTGGTGATCATCACCGGGCCGAGCGGCGCGGGCAAGTCCACCGTCTCCAAGATGCTGCTGCGCTTCTACGACCCCGACTCCGGCTCGGTCCTCCTGGACGGCGCCCCGCTCGGCGCCTTCCCGCTGGCCCGGCTGCGCGAGTACATCACGCTGCTGCCGCAGGAGACCCTCGTCCTGCACGACACCGTCCGCGCGAACATCGCCTGCGGACGGCCCGGGGCCAGCGACCAGGCGATCATCGAGGCGGCCGAGGCGGCGGACGCGCACGACTTCGTGACGGGGCTGCCGGACGGGTACGACACCAGGGTCGACCCCCACTCGGCCCGGCTGTCCGGCGGTCAGCTCCAGCGCCTCGCGATCGCGCGCGCCATCCTGCGGGACGCGCCGGTCCTCGTCCTTGACGAGCCGACGACCGGCCTCGACGCGTTGGCCGCCCGACGGGTGGTCAAACCGCTGCGGCGTCTGATGGCCGGCCGCACCACGATCATGATCACGCACGATCTGAACCTGGCACCCGACGCCGACCGCGTCCTCGTCGTCGACAGGGGCCGTATCGTCGAGACGGGCCGTCACGAGGAACTGCTGGCCCGGGGCGGGGCCTACGCGCGTCTGCACCGGTCGCAGAACAACGCGCTGATGGACACGGGAGAGCTGCGGCTGCCACTGTTCGCGGCGGCGGGCGCGGGCGCCATGCCCGTGACAGTCCCGGTGCAGTACGCGGCCGGGGCGCCGACGCGGGACCCGATGGAGTACGCCGGTGAGGTGCCGGCGGCCCACCGGGGCGGCTGGTCCCCCGACCCGTACCACGTCCCCCACGTGGGGCCCCACCACCAGGACGCCCCGTACCGGTCCACCGGAGACGCACCCGGCGTCCTCCCCGACCACCTGCCGGACGGCCGTCCCCTCTTCCGCGACGACACGCCCTGGCCCGGCGTCTGACCCGCGCCGGGGGTCCCAGGCCCCGTGTCGGCACCTCGGCTGTCCCAGTACAGGCGCATGCCGTCCCAGTACAGGCGCATAAGGGGTTCACACGCCTGACTCGGTCCACTACCCTGGACTGGCAGGTACACCCTGCTGAACGAACTCTGAATGAAGCCCACCGGAAGGCCCCGTGAACACGCCCAGCGCCGCCCCCGCCACCCCGGCCTCGGTCCCCACCGCCCCGGACTCCGCCCCCGCAGCGCCCGGCGGGCCGCGTCGCGGGGGTTCCCTCGGGCCCGTCGGGCTGGTGCTCGCCGGGGGCGTCTCCGTGCAGTTCGGCGGGGCGCTCGCGGTGAGCCTGATGCCCCAGGCCGGCGCGCTCGGTGTGGTCACCCTGCGACTCGTGGCGGCGGCGGCCGTCCTGCTCCTGGTCTGCCGGCCGCGGCTGCGCGGGCACTCACGGACCGACTGGGGCACGGTCGTCGTCTTCGGCGTCACCATGGCCGCGATGAACGGCCTCTTCTACCAGGCCGTGGCCCGCATTCCGCTCGGCCCCGCCGTCACCCTGGAGGTCCTCGGCCCCCTGGCCCTCTCCGTTCTGGCGTCCCGCCGCGCGGTGAACCTGATCTGGGCGGGTCTCGCCCTGAGCGGTGTCTTCCTGCTGGGCGGCGGAGGCTTCGGCGACCTGGACCCGACGGGCGTCGCCTTCGCGCTCTCCGCGGGTGCGATGTGGGCCGCGTACATCGTCTTCAGCGCCCGCACCGGGCGGCGTTTCCCGCAGGCCGACGGACTCGCGCTGGCGATGGCGGTCGCCGCGGTGCTGTTCGTGCCGCTGGGGGTCGTCGAGTCGGGCACGAAGCTGCTCGTACCGGCGACGATCGGGCTGGGGGCGGCCGTCGCGATGCTCTCCTCGGTCCTGCCCTACACCCTGGAGCTGCTCGCCCTGCGCCGGCTGCCCGCCTCCACCTTCGCAATCCTGATGAGCCTGGAACCGGCGGTCGCGGCGACAGCGGGCTTCCTGGTCCTCGGGCAGTCCCTGACCGCGATCCAGGCGGTCGCCATCGCGCTCGTCATCGCGGCGAGCATGGGTGCGGTACGGACGCAGGTGGGCCGGGGCAAGGCGATGGCGCAGCCGGAGGCGTAGAGACAGCCGGAGGCATAGAGGCAGCGGAGGCGTAGAGGCAGCCGGAGGCGTAGATCAGGGGGCTCCGTCATCCGGCTCCGACGCCCCTGACGCCCGCGACGCCCCCGACATGCCATCCCGGCTCAACGGCGGGACATGTACATCTCCAGTGCCTTGTGGAGCAGGCGGTTGAGCGGGTAGTCCCACTCCCCCAGGTACTCCACCGCGTGCCCGCCCGTGCCGGCCTTGAAGCGGAGCAGGCCCAGGAGGTGGTTGGTGTCCTCCAGGGTGTCGGTGATGCCGCGCAGGTCGTAGACGGCGGCGCCCCTGTCGTGGGCGTCGGTCAGCATGCGCCACTGGATGGCGTTGTTCGGCTGGACCTCGCGGCGCCGGCTGGTGGAGGCGCCGTAGGAGTACCAGGCGTGGCTGCCGACCGTCAGCATCGTCGCGGCCGCCAGGACCTCGCCGTCGTGGTGGGCGAGATAGAGCCGCATGCGGCCGGGGTCCTCCGCAGTCAGCGCGGTCCACATCCGCTGGAAGTACGGCAGCGGGCGGGGGACGAAGCGGTCGCGCTCGGCGGTCTCGGTGTAGAGGGTGTAGAAGGCCGGCAGGTCCTCGTAGCCGCCCTGCACCACCTTCACGCCCGCCTTCTCGGCCTTCTTGACATTGCGGCGCCACTGCTGGTTCAGGCCGCGCTGGATGTCGTCGAGCGTCCGTCCGGCGAGCGGCACCTGGAAGACGTACCGGGGCTGGCCGGCCGCGAAGCCCTCCTCGCCGTCCGCCCGCGCCGGCCGCCAGCCCATGCGGCGCAACCGGTCCTCGATACCGCCCGCGCCCGGCTGGTGGTCGGTGGCCGGGACGTCCCGCAGCCGCCGCGCCCCCGGGTCCGCGATGGCGGCCTTGACGGCGTCCGCGCTCCAGCGGCGTACGACGACGGGCGGGCCGATCTTCACCGAGAAGGCACCGCGGCCCTTCAGATACGCGAGCAGGGGCTCCAGCCACCGGTCGAGGTCCGGCGCGTACCAGTCGATCAACGGCCCTTCGGGCAGATACGCCAGATACCGTCTGAGCTTCGGCAAGGGGCGGAACAGCACCAGGCCCACCCCGGCCGGCCGGTCCCCGCCCTCCTCGAACCAGCCCAGGCTCTCCGCCCGCCAGTCCGGCTTCACATCACCCCATGAGGGCATCTGCAGAGGGCTGGCCGACGGGCGCGAGGCGATGAACGCCAGGTGTTCCTCACGGGAGATCGGGCGGATGCGCAGGGACATGCGAAGGCTCCTCGGCGGGACACGGTGACGCCTGGTCGGACTGCGGACGGACCGGAGCCGGCTCCGGGCGTCGGGGTGTCGCGGTCACCGGCCGGGGCGAGCCCGCTCAGCTCCGCCCTTCCATCTTTCCGACTACCTGTGATGCCGCCACTCCGCCGACGCGGAGTTCACCGCGTTGGTCCTCACTCCTTGGTCCCTTCCAGCGCCTGCGCCAGTACCTCCGCCAGGTGCCGTGCCCTCCGGCCCGCCAGCTGCTCCAGCTGGGTGCGGCAGGAGAAGCCGTCCGCGAGGACGACCGCGTGTTCGGGCACCGTCCGTACCGCCGGGAGCAACTGGTCCTCCGCGCAGGCCCTCGAGACCTCGAAGTGGCCCTTGGCGAAGCCGAAGTCGCCCGCCAGTCCGCAGCAGCCGCCGCTCAGTTCGCCGGTGAGGCCCGCCGCTGCGCGCAGCCGGCGGTCGGCCGCGTCGCCGAGGACCGCGTGCTGATGACAGTGCGTCTGCCCGGCCACCGGGCGCTCCACCCGTGGCGGCGTCCAGTGCGGGGCGTGCCGCTCCAGGGCCTCCGCGAACGTCGTCACCGCCGCCGCCAGCCGGGGGGCTCGTGGGTCGTCGCCCAACAGCTCGGGCAGGTCCGTGCGCAGGGCGGCCGCACAGCTCGGTTCCAGGACGACCACCGGGACGCCGGTCGCGAGCACGGGCTCCATCAGGTCGAGTGTGCGGCGCGTGACGGTACGGGCGCGGTCCAACTGGCCCGTGGAGACGTACGTCAGTCCGCAGCACACCGGGCCCAGGAGGGAGGTCGGCCCGGTGCGCGGGAGCCGTGCGCCGCCGTCCCGGCCCGGCCGTCCGCGCACCGTCGGCGGCAGGACCACCCGCAGACCCGCCGCCTCCAGCACCCGTACGGCCGCCCGGCCGACGGAGGGCGACAGATGCTCCGTGAAGGTGTCCGGCCACAGGACGACCCGGGGGCCGTCACCGGGTCCGCCGCCGACCCGGCAAGCCGCGCGGCGGCGCCTCGCGGACTCCCGCCTCCACCACCGGGTGAACGTCTCCTCGGCCAGGCGCGGAATCGCACGCTCGGGCGCGATCCCGCCCAGCCGTTTGCCGAGCGCCGCCAAGGGCCGCACCGAGGCCAGGGCGTTGATCACCGCGGCCGTGCGGGTGCGGGCGACCGCCCGCAGCCAGACCGGCAGCCATCCCATCGCGTAGTGGGCGGCCGGTCTGCGCCGCCCCGCGTAGTGGTGGTGCAGGAACTCGGCCTTGTAGGTGGCCATGTCGACGCCGACCGGGCAGTCCGTGCGGCAGCCCTTGCAGGACAGGCACAGGTCCAGCGCGTCCCTGACCTCCGTCGACCGCCAGCCGTCGGTGACCACCTCACCCGCCAGCATCTCGTGCAGCAGCCGGGCCCGCCCGCGGGTGGAGTGCTCCTCCTCGCCGGTCGCCCGGAAGGAGGGGCACATCACGGCCGCGCCGGACACCGTCGTCGTACGGCACTTGGCGACGCCCACGCACCGGCGGACGGCCGCCGAGAAGTCTCCGGCGTCCGCCGGGTAGCCGAAGGCGACCGGCACCGGCTCCCGGGGCAGCACCGCGAACCGCAGGTTCTCGTCCAGCCGGGCGGGCCGCACCAGCGTCCCCGGGTTGAGCAGGTCGTCCGGGTCCCAGACGTCCTTGGCGCGCTCGAAGAGGCCCACCAGTTCCGGTCCGTACATCGTCGGCAGCAGCTCCGCCCGCGCCTGGCCGTCGCCGTGCTCCCCGGAGAGCGAGCCGCCGTGGGCGACGACCAGCTCCGCCAGGTCCCGCGAGAAGCGGCGGAAGCGGGCGATGCCCGGCCGGGTCATCAGGTCGAAGTCGATGCGGACGTGGATGCAGCCGTCCCCGAAGTGGCCGTACGGCGCGCCGCGCAGGCCGTGGTCGGCCAGCAGGCGCCGGAACTCCCCGAGGTACTCCCCCAGCCGGGCCGGCGGCACCGCGCAGTCCTCCCAGCCCGGCCATGCCTCGCTGCCGTCCGGCATCCGCGTCGCCGTACCGCTCGCGTCCTCGCGCAGGCGCCACAGGGCCCGCTGTCCGGCCGGGTCCGTGACCACCGCGGCGTCCGTCACGTCCGCCGCCCGGACGATCGCCTCCGCGTGCGCGCGTGCCTCCGCCGCGCTCTGCCCGCCCACCTCCACGAACAGCCAGGCGCCGCCGCGTGGCAGCCCAGCCGACGGGGGTACGAGGTCGGCGGCCATGCCCTCCACCGTCAGCGGGCCGTGCGGCAGCAGTCCGGCCGCCGCCTGGGCCGCCGCGCTCTCGTCCGCGTACGCCAGCACGGCGAGCGCCCGCGCGCGGGGTGCCTCGACGAGGCTGACGACCGCCTCCGTCAGGATCCCCAGGGTGCCCTCGGAGCCGCAGAAGGAACGGGCGACGTCCGCGCCTTTCTCGGGCAGCAGCGCATCCAGCGCGTACCCCGAGATGCGGCGCGGGAGGGACGGGTAGCCGGTGCGCAGCAGCGCCAACTCGCCCTCCGCCAGCGCCCGCAGGCCTTCGGGGGCGCCCCGCCACTGCCGACCCAGGGTCAGCGCGTCGCCCCGCGCGGTGAGCACCGACAGTTCTCGGGCGCTGTCCGCCGTGGTGCCCCAGGCCACCGAGTGGGAGCCGCACGCGTTGTTGCCGATCATGCCGCCCAGGGTGCAGCGGCTGTGCGTGGACGGGTCCGGGCCGAAGCGCAGCCCGTGCGGGGCGGCGGCCTCCTGGAGGCGGTCCAGGACCAGGCCCGGCTGCACCACCGCGGTACGCGCCTCGGGGTCGAGGGAGACGATCCCGTTCATGAACCGGGTGAAGTCGAGCACCACGCCCGTGCCCGTGGCCTGCCCGGCGATGGCCGTGCCGCCGCCGCGGGCGACGACCGGCACGCCGTGCGCCCGGCACACGCTCAGTACGGCCGCCACGTCGTCCGCGTCCCGGGGAGCGACCACACCGAGGGGCACCCGCCGGTAGTTGGACGCGTCCATGGTGTGCAGCGCGCGCGCCGTCGTACCGAACTCGACCGCGCCGCGCACCGCAGTGCGCAGCCGCGCCAGCAGTGCGCCCGCGTCCACGCTCACGGCCCCCTGCCCCCGCTTCCCGAGATCCGTCATGTTCCCCAGGATGCACGGGCACGGCGAGCACCCCCCTGAAGACCGGGAGTCCTCGTGGGTCCCCCGGTCGGGGGGTCCTCGTAGATCCTCGTGGGTCCCCCGGTCGGGGGTCCTCGTAGATCCTCACAAGGCCACCGGCCGCAGGACCTCGTCTCATCGAACGGACACGTTTCCGTCCGGTTTCACCGAGGGGATACCCTCCGGCTCGTGGCTGATATCCAGATTCCTGCTGACATCAAGCCCGCGGATGGTCGTTTCGGCGCGGGTCCCTCCAAGGTGCGGGTCGAGGCGCTGGACGCCCTCGCCGCCACGGGTAAGTCCCTGCTCGGCACGTCCCACCGCCAGGCCCCGGTCAAGAACCTCGTCGGCAAGGTGCGGGAGGGTATCCGCGAGCTCTTCCAGCTCCCCGAGGGCTACGAGGTCATCCTCGGCAACGGCGGCTCCACCGCGTTCTGGGACATCGCGACCCACGGCCTGATCGAGAACAAGTCGCAGCACCTCAGCTTCGGCGAGTTCTCCTCCAAGTTCGCGAAGGCCGCGAAGCTCGCCCCCTGGCTGGCCGAGCCCACCGTGATCTCCACCGACCCGGGCACGCACCCCGAGGCGGAGGCCGAGGCGGGCGTCGACGTGTACGCCTTCACGCACAACGAGACGTCGACGGGCGTCGCGATGCCGATCAAGCGTGTCGCGGGCGCCGACGAGGGCTCCCTGGTCCTCGTGGACGCCACCTCCGGGGCCGGCGGCCTTCCCGTCGACATCGCCGAGACGGACGTCTACTACTTCGCCCCGCAGAAGTCCTTCGCCTCCGACGGCGGCCTGTGGATCGGCGTCTTCTCGCCGGCCGCGATCGAGCGTGCCGAGCGCGTCCACGCCTCCGGCCGCCACATCCCGGAGTTCTTCAGCCTCCCCACGGCGATCGACAACTCCCGCAAGAACCAGACGTACAACACCCCGGCCCTCGCCACCCTGTTCCTGCTCAACGAGCAGCTGGAATGGCTCAACGGCCAGGGCGGCCTCGACTGGTCGGTGCGCCGCACGGCCACCTCCGCGCGCACCCTCTACGGCTGGGCCGAGGACATCAAGTACGCCAACCCGTTCGTCGCCGACCCGGCCAAGCGCTCGCAGGTCATCGGCACGATCGACTTCGCGGACGAGATCGACGCCTCGGCCGTCGCCAAGGTCCTGCGCGCCAACGGCATCGTGGACACCGAGCCGTACCGCAAGCTCGGCCGCAACCAGCTCCGTGTCGCGATGTTCCCGGCGATCGACCCGGCGGACATCGAGGCGCTGACGAAGTGCATCGACTACGTGATCGAGAAGCTCTGACCTTCCCGGTACGCGGATGAGGGGCGCCCGGGACACACACCGGACGCCCCTCTGGACCGATCCGTGCGCCCGGCGCCGCGGGGCGTGTCGATCCTCACACCGGGCCACCCCACACGTCCCATGGTGATCGTCCATGATGAGCGGATGCTCAGGCTCATGCCCGTAGGCGACTCCATGACCATCGGCAGCGCGGGCGAACACACATGGCGCTACCGGCTGTGGCAGCACCTGTGCGCGACGTACGGCGGCCCGTGCTCGCTCGTCGGCCCGCGCGAGACGCTGTACGACAAGGCGACCGACACGCCGACGTCGTACGCCTACGCCGAGCCGGACTTCCCGCGCGCCCATCTGGCGGGCTGGGGCGAGGGCTGGGTGCACATGGCCCCCCTGATCGCCCAGGCCGTCAGGGAGACCCGGGCGGACGTACTGCTCGTCTCCCTGGGCCTGATCGACCTGGGCTTCTACACGAACGCCGAACAGACGGCGGAGAACGTACGGCGCTTCGTGGCCCAGGCCCGGACGGCCAATCCGCGCATCCGCATGGTGCTGCTGCCGGTGATCCCGAACATCCGGGCGCAGGCGGACGCCCCGTTCGCGGCCCAGGTGGAGCTCTTCAACGAACTGCTGGCCAAGACGACCGCCGACCTGGACGAGCCCGGCTCGCCGCTGCTGGCGGCCTCACTCCCGCCCTCGTACGACATCCACACGGACACCTACGACGGCACGCACCCGAACGCGAGCGGTGAACACAAGATCGCGGCGGCGTTCGCGGGGGCGATGTACGAGGGGTGGGGGCTGGGGGAGGCGTACGCGGCCGGAAGACGGTGACCGAACCTGAAGCCGACCCGCGGCCAACTCCCCTTGCCTAGAGCGCACTCCACACCGTTGGCTAGGCAGTCATGAAGTACACGCAGCTCGGACGCACAGGACTCAAGGTCAGCCGGCTCGTCCTCGGGACCATGAACTTCGGCCCGCAGACCGAGGAGGCCGACAGCCACGCGATCATGGACGCGGCGCTGGACGCGGGCATCAACTTCTTCGACACCGCCAACGTGTACGGCTGGGGCGAGAACAAGGGCCGTACCGAGAGGATCATCGGCACCTGGTTCGCCCAGGGCGGCGAGCGGCGCGACAAGGTCGTGCTCGCCACCAAGGTGTACGGCAACATGGCCCCGGACGGCGACGCCTGGCCCAACCATGACAAGCTCTCCGCCCTCAACATCCGTCGCTCGGTCGACGCCAGCCTCAAGCGGCTGGGGACCGACTACATCGACCTGTACCAGTTCCACCACATCGACCGGAGCACTCCGTTCGACGAGATCTGGCAGGCCATGGACGTGCTGGTGCAGCAGGGGAAGATCCTCTACGCGGGCTCCAGCAACTTCCCCGGCTACAAGATCGCCCAGGCCAACGAGACCGCCGCCGGGCGCGGCTCCTTGGGGCTCGTCAGCGAACAGTGCCTCTACAACCTCTACGAGCGCCGCGCCGAGATGGAGGTCATCCCGGCCGCGCGGGACTACGGGCTCGGCGTCATCCCGTGGTCGCCGCTGCACGGCGGGCTGCTGGGCGGCGTCATCAAGAAGGAGGCCGAGGGTGGACGCCGGGCGAGCGGCCGGACCGCCGACGCACTCACCGATCCCGCCGTCCGCGCCAAGATCCAGGCCTACGAGGAACTGCTGGAGAAGCACGGGCTCGAACCCGGCGAGGCCGCCCTCGCGTGGCTGCTGACCCGCCCCGGCATCACCGGCCCGATCGTCGGCCCGCGCACCGCGCAGCAGCTGGAATCGGCGCTGCGCGCGGTCGAGCTGGAGCTCTCGGAGGAGGTGCTGGCGGGCCTGGAGGAGATCTTCCCGGGCACGGGCCCGTCCCCGGAGGCATTCGCCTGGTAGCCGGTGGGGCGGCACGCGGAGCGGCCCGGCCGCGGGGCCGCGCGGGTGGGGCGGCACGCGGAGCCGCCCGGCCGCGGGGCCGCGCGCCGAAGCCGTTGCCAGGCCGCCGCCGGCGATTCCGGGACGCGCAGGGCACGCCCGAGGGCTGAGCCACCCCGGCGGGGGTCGGCCCCGCCGGGTCGCCGGGGTCCGGGAGCCGCGCCCTGGCCGAGAACCCGGGCCCGGGCCCGGGGGTCGGCTGGAAGGCCGACTCCGGGCTCCGGGCGATCGGCCGGGAGGCCAGCTCCAGGCTCCGGGCGATCGGCCGGAAGGCCAGCTCCAGGCCCCGAGCGTCAGCCGCAAGGTCGGGCTTCAGGCTCCGCGTCGGCCGGAAGGCTGGCCACAGGCCCCGGGCCCGGGCGTCAGCCGCAAGGCTGGCCACAGGCCCCGAGCGTCAGCCGCAAGGCCAGCTCCGGGCTCGGGCGTCGGCCGGGAGGCCGGCTTTCAGGCTCCGGGCGTCAGCCGCAAGGCCAGCTCCAGGCCCCGAGCGTCAGCCACAAGGCCAGCTCCAGGCTCCGGGCGATCGGCCGGAAGGCCAGCTCCAGGCCCCGGGTGTCAACCGCAAGGCCGGCTTCAGGCTCCGGGCCCGGGCGTCGGCCACAAGGCCAGCTCCGGGCTCGGGCGTCGGCCGGAGGCCGGCTTTCAGGCTCCGGGCGGCAGCCGCAAGGCCAGCCACAGCCCCCGAGCGTCAGCCGCAAGGTCGGCTTCAGGCCCCGGGCGTCGGCCGGAAGGCCAACCACAGACCCCGAGCGTCGGCCACAAGGCCAACCACAGACCCCGAGCGGCAGCCGCAAGGCCAGCTCCAGGCCCCGGGCGGCAGCCGAAGCCAGCTCCAAGCTCCGAGGTCGGCAAGGCCAGCTCCAGCCTCCGGGCGGCAGCCGGAAGCCGGCTCCACGCTCCGGGCGTCGGCCGTAAGCCGGCTTCATCCGGGCTCCCGGCGTCGGCCGACAGGTCTCAGGGACAAGAGCCAACCCGCCCGGCGGGCCTCACGACAACAGCGAACCCGCCCGGGCAGGGCGCTGGCGGTGGTCTACTTGCCGACCGCCGCCGCCAGCGCCACCACCGCGAACATCAGCACGAGCACACCGGCCATGATCCGGTTACGGGTCTTCGGGTCCACGTACCGAGACTAACCGGCCCTCATCACCCGTCCGCGCCGAGCCCCCACCGCTCCACCGTCTCGTGCCGCGGCTGCTCACCCGCCACCCCCGACCTCGGCAGCCGACTGCGTACCAGGCACAGCTCGTCGACCGTCCACTCCTGCCCCACGAACGCGTCCAGCGCCGTGACGTAGGGCCGGAAGTCCGCGGAACCCCGGTTGCTGCGGGCCAGCGTCAGATGCGGACGGTAGCGGCGGTGCTCCCCCGTCTCCACCCCCGCCTTCCGGCCCGCGGACTCCGCGCGGTCGGCGAGCAGCCGCATCGCCGCGACATCGCCGGACGCCCCCACCCACAGCGCCCGTCCGCCGAAGTGTCCGCCCCGGCACAGGGACAGCGGAAACGGCTCGGTGCGCCGGGCCGCCCGCGACAGCCGCTCCGAGAGGTCCGGTACCACGTCTTCCGCCACCTCGCCGTAGAAGGCGAGTGTGAAGTGCCAGGCCGGCCGTTCCGTCCAGCGCAGCCCCCGGGCCCCCGGCATCCCCTCCAACTCGTGTACGACCGAGGCGAGTTCACGGATCGCGTCCGGGGGTGGCAGCACCGCGGCGAAGAGTCTCATGACGTCACCCTTCCAGGGAACGGATCACGCGGCCAACGGCCATCAGACCCAGGCCTTCACCGTCGGGGACGACCGGTGGCCCGGACAGGTGCCGGCGCGCCGCGTGTGAGCCGCGCCGGGGGCGCCCCGTGGGCGCCCCCTACCCGGTCACACCGACACGGGCGCCGACCGCGCCGGCTGCTCCAGCCGCTCACGCGGCACGAACCGCACCCGGGGGTGCCCCTGGTGCCAGCCCACGGCGAGGCGCAGACCGCCGGACCGGGCCAGGATCAGACCGATGGTCACGGCCGCCGCCGCCGAGACCAGTCCGCCCGCGGCGAAGCCGACCCGGGCGCCGTACGCGTCCGTGATCCAGCCGACCACCGGCGCTCCCAGCGGCGTACCGCCCATGAAGACCATCATGAACAGGGCTATGACGCGGCCGCGCATCGCAGGGTCCGTGCCCATCTGGACGGCCGTGTTCGCCGTGACGTTCACCGTCAGGCCGAAGATCCCTATCGGGACCATGAGCAGCGAGAACAGCCACAGCGACGGGGCGCCGGCCGCCACGATCTCCAGCGCGCCGAAGAGGGCCGCCGCCGCGATCAGCACGCGCAGCCGGGCCGTGCCGCGGCGGGCGGCGAGCAGCGCGCCGGTCAGTGAGCCGAGCGCCATCAGCGTGTTGAAGAGGCTGTAGGCACCGGCGCCCGCGTGGAAGACGTCGTCCGCGTACGCCGACAGCCAGACCGGGAAGTTGAAGCCGAAGGTGCCGATGAAGCCGACCAGGACGATCGGCCAGATCAGCTCCGGGTGCCCGGCGACATAGCGCAGGCCCTCGCGGAGCTGGCCCTTGCCGCGCGGGGCGCGTTCCACGACGTGCAGCTCCCGGGCGCGCATCAGCAGCAGGCCGGCGACGGGGGCGAGGAAGGACAGGCCGTTGAGCAGGAAGGCCCAGCCCGTGCCGACGCCGGTGATCAGGACGCCGGCCACCGCGGGACCGACCAGACGGGCGGACTGGAAGTTCGCCGAGTTCAGGCTGACCGCGTTCTGGAGCTGCCGGGGGCCGACCATCTCGGAGACGAAGGACTGGCGGGCCGGGTTGTCGACGACCGTGGCCAGTCCGACGGCGAAGGCCGCCAGGTATACGTGCCAGACCTGGACATCGCCGGAGAGGGTCAGGAATGCCAGGACGAGGCCCGTGGCGCCCATCGCCGACTGGGTGACCAGCAGGGTCGGGCGCTTGGGAAGGCGGTCGACGAGGACACCGCCGTAGAGGCCGAAGAGCAGCATCGGCAGGAACTGCAGCGCCGTGGTGACACCGACGGCGGTGGAGGAGCCGGTCAGGCTCAGCACCAGCCAGTCCTGGGCGATGCGCTGCATCCAGGTGCCGGTGTTGGAGACGACCTGGCCGAGGAAGAAGAGCCGGTAGTTGCGAACGCGCAGGGAGCTGAACATCGAGGACGGGCGGGGCTCGACCGCCTCGGCGGATGCGGGCCCCCGCGCAGACGTGAGGGTGGGGTGGGGCCGGGTCGGACGGGTCTCGTGGGCAGACGGGGCGTCGTGGGTGGACGGGGAGTCGTGGGTGGCTGGTGCGGGGGCGGAAGCTGCTCCGGGTCCCGAACTCAAAGGGGTTCGCCTCCTTGCGATGACGGCTTCGTATCCTTGCGATGACGGCTTCGTACGTACGCGGGCGTGGGCCGCGCCGGTCAGGGATGTGCCCCGGTCACAGGTGCGCGAGCTTCTCCAGCACGGGGGCGGCGGCGCGGAGTTTCGCCCACTCGTCCTCGTCCAGGGCCTCGACCAGTCCGGCAAGGAAGGCGTTCCGCTTGCGGCGGCTCTCCTCGAGCATCGCCTCGGCCCGCTCGGTCTGCGTGACCACCTTCTGACGCCGGTCCTCCGGGTGCGGCTCCAGCCTGACCAGGCCCTTGCTCTCCAGCAGCGCCACGATGCGGGTCATCGAGGGCGGCTGGACGTGCTCCTTGCGGGCGAGCTCGCCCGGGGTGGCGGAGCCGCAGCGGGCCAGCGTGCCGAGCACCGACATCTCGGTGGGGCTCAGCGACTCGTCGACCCGCTGGTGCTTGAGTCGGCGCGACAGGCGCATCACAGCGGAGCGCAGAGCGTTCACGGCGGCAGCGTCGTCGCCATGGGTCAGGTCAACCATGCTCTTTAGGGTAACTCATTACTTTCCCTAAAGACCACTGGAGCGTGACGCCCCACGGGTGACTCCGGCCACTGCGGGCCCGCGTTCCCGGGCTCCTCCGGGAAATTCCCGAGCTGCACCTATCACCCATATGAGTGATATAGCGGCGGAACGTGACGCCCCGCCCGCCCGGGTACGGCGACCCTCGTAGGCATGGGGACCAACGTGCTCAGCGTGCGGATAGACAGGGAGCTGCTGGAGCGGCTCCGGCACCATGCCGCCAGAAGAGGAATGAGCGTCCAGGACTATGTCGTCCGGACGCTCATTCGGGATGACTTCGACGAGCGGTTCCAGGCCGCCGTCGAGGAGACAGAGAGGTTCTACGGGGTCACCTGACCCCGACGGATCGGATGACCCCGGCGGGATCGGATGACCCCCGCGGGATCAGGTGACCCCCGCGGAATCAGGTGCCCACAGCGGATCAGGTCAGGCCCAGAGCCCGCATCAGGTGAGGCCCAGCGCCGGCATCAGGTAGTAGAAGGCGAAGACCGCCGCCACCACGTACATCGGGACCGGGACCTCACGGCCGCGCCCGGCCGCCAGGCGCAGGGCCGCGAAGGTGATGAAGCCCATGCCGATCCCGTTCGTGATCGAGTACGTGAACGGCATCATCATCATCGTCACGAAGGCCGGGATCGCGATCGTGTGGTCCGCCCAGTCGATCTCCCTGACCGAGTTGGACAGGATCAGGAAGCCGACCGCGACCAGCGCCGGGGTGGCCGCCTGTGACGGGACCATCGTGGCGACCGGGGTGAGCAAGAGGGCCGCCGCGAAGAGGGCACCGGTGACGACGTTCG
Organism: Streptomyces sp. TP-A0356; assembly: GCF_001417775.1. GTDB lineage: Bacteria > Actinomycetota > Actinomycetes > Streptomycetales > Streptomycetaceae > Streptomyces. Next base: position 405,059 of record NZ_BBZJ01000014.1, read on the forward strand.
CGAAGCCCGTGCGCGCACCCTCGCCGACGCCCGCCGTGGACTCCACGAAGCAGGTGGTGGCCGAGGAGGAGCTGGCACCGCCCGCCGCGACGGCGATGCCGTCCACGAAGAGCACCTTGTTGATGCCGGGCATGTTGCCCTCGGCGTCGGTCAGCTTGGCCTCGTCGCTGATGCCCATGATCGTGCCCATCGCGTCGAAGAAGGACGACAGCAGGACCGTGAAGACGAAGAGGATTCCGGTCAGCACGCCGACCTTGCCGAAGCCGCCGAACAGGCTGACCTTGCCGATCAGGCCGAAGTCGGGGGTGGCGACCGGGTTACCCGGCCACTTCGGGACGGTCAGACCCCACGTGGGGATCTTGGCGACCGCGTTGAGGACGAGTGCGAGGACCGTCATCGTGACGATCGAGATCAGGATCGCGCCCGGCACCTTGCGGACGATCAGCGCGAAGGTGAGCAGCGTGCCGAGGATGAACACCAGGACCGGCCAGCCGTTGAGGTGGCCGTCGGCGCCGAGCTGGAGGGGGACCGTGGTCTGCGCGATGTCCGGGATACGGGTGACGAAGCCGGAGTCCACCAGACCGATCAGCATGATGAACAGGCCGATGCCGATCGAGATGCCCTTGCGCAGGCCGAGCGGCACGGCGTTCATCACGCGCTCACGTAGACCGGTGGCGACCAGCACCATCACCAAGAAGCCGGCGAGGACGACCATGCCCATCGCGTCCGGCCACGACATGCGCGGGGCGAGCTGGAGCGCGACGACCGTGTTCACACCGAGACCGGCGGCGAGCGCGATCGGGACATTGCCGATCACACCCATGAGCAGGGTGGTGAAGGCGGCGGTCAGGGCGGTCGCGGTGACCAGCTGGCCATGGTCGAGGTGGTGCCCGTACATGTCCTTCGCGCTACCGAGGATGATCGGATTCAGCACGATGATGTACGCCATCGCAAAGAAGGTGGCGAAACCGCCACGGATCTCACGCGACAGCGTGCTGCCCCGCTCGGAGATCTTGAAGTAGCGGTCGAGGGCGCCGGACGCGGGCCGGCTACCCGGCTGCTGCGGGGCGGAGGCCTTGGCGGGGGCCGAGGTGGGCATGCGGGACCTCAATGGTGCGCGGGGGATCGTGGACAAACGTGATCGAGTCTCGCCTTCGCCTGATCACCAACAGGTTCCCCCATACGTCTGTTGGTGTTTCGTACGAATACAAATGGCCAGACTCGAACAGTTTCAGTATGAACATATAAGGCGCAGATCGCTATCTCCGCGCGTAGACCCTTGGCGCACAAGGCACCCGGGGTCCTCACCGGTCCCGCACGATCCCCTCGTAAGCTGTGCGCATGGCGAAGTGGACCCCCAGACACGAGGCGCCGGAGCCCCTTGAGGGCCCCGTGGTCGCCACCATCACCGGCGGCACGATCCTCTGGTTCGTCCTCTTCCTCGCCCAGCTGCCGTTCTACGGCTGGTTCGCCGAGCACGGACACACCTGGTGGCTGTGGACGTGCCTGGCGGGCGGAGGCCTCGGCTGCATCGGGATCTGGTACGTACGCAGGCGGGACGCGGCGATCAAGCGGGCCGCGGCCGCCGAGCGGTAGCGGGGTCGGGCCGTACCGGCCGCCGAGCGGTAGCGCCCCGGGGTCGGGCCGTACAACCACGGCACGAGACCCGTCCTCCCGTGGTCGGATCTTTGCGGCGCTCGGCGGGTGAAGGCCCATATCCACACGTACCGTCGAATGCATGACGCACATCGACGCGGGCGCCGGACTCGACCCCGTACACCCCGCCCCCGTGCCGGAGCGGGCGCGGGGGCTGTCCGCCGCCGAGGTGGCCGAGCGGGTCGCCCGCGGTCAGGTCAACGACATACCGCTGCGCAGCAGCCGCTCCCTGGGCGAGATCGTCCGCGCGAACGTCTTCACCCGCTTCAACGCGATCATCGGTGTGCTCTGGCTGATCATGCTGTTCGTGGCACCGTTCCAGGACAGCCTGTTCGGATACGTGATCATCGCCAACGCCGGCATCGGCGTCATCCAGGAGTGGCGCGCCAAGAAGACCCTGGACTCGCTCGCGGTCATCGGCGAGGCGAGGCCGACGGTCCGCCGGGACGGAATGGCCGCCGAGGTCGCCACGTCCGACATCGTGCTCGACGACATCATGGAGATCGGGCCCGGGGACAAGATCGTGGTCGACGGCACCTGTGTCGAGACCGACGGGCTGGAGATCGACGAGTCGCTGCTGACCGGTGAGGCCGATCCCGTCGTCAAACAGCCCGGCGATCCGGTCATGTCCGGCAGCTTCGTCGTCGCGGGAGGCGGCGCCTTCAAGGCGACCAAGGTGGGACGCGAGGCCTACGCCGCCCAGCTCGCCGAGGAGGCGACCCGCTTCACGCTCGTCCACTCCGAGCTGCGCAGCGGGATCTCCACGATCCTCAAGTACGTGACGTGGATGATGGTCCCGACCGCGATAGGCCTGGCCATCAGCCAGCTGGTGGTCAAGCAGGGCGGGTTCAAGGACTCCATCGCCCGTGCGGTCGGCGGCATCGTGCCCATGGTCCCCGAAGGGCTCGTCCTGCTGACCTCCGTGGCCTTCGCCATCGGTGTCATCCGGCTGGGGCGCAAGCAGGTCCTCGTCCAGGAGCTGCCCGCCATCGAGGGGCTCGCCCGCGTCGACACCGTCTGCCTCGACAAGACGGGCACCCTCACCGAGGGCGGCATGGACGTCACCGAACTGCGGCCTCTGCAGGGCGCCGACGAGACGTACGTACGGAAGGTCCTCGGCGCGCTCGGCGAGTCGGACCCGCGCCCGAACGCCTCCCTCCAGGCGATCATCGACGCCTACCCGGACAGCGAGGACTGGCGCTGCACCGAGGCCCTGCCCTTCTCCTCCGCCCGCAAGTACAGCGGCGCCTCCTTCAGCGAGGGCAACGGCGAGTCCAGTACATGGCTGCTCGGCGCCCCGGACGTCCTCCTGAACCCCGACGACCCGGCCCTGGCAGAAACGGTGCGGCTCAACGAGCAGGGGCTGCGCGTGCTGCTGCTCGCCCGCGCCTCCCGGGACCTCGACGACACCCGGATCAAGGACGGCGCCCGGCCCACCGCCCTGGTCGTCCTGGAGCAGCGGCTGCGCCCGGACGCCGCCGACACCCTGCGCTATTTCGCCGAGCAGAACGTCCACGCCAAGGTGATCTCCGGAGACAACGCGGTGTCCGTGGGCGCGGTGGCCGGGAAGCTCGGCATCGCCGGCCGGGTCCTGGACGCCCGTCGGCTGCCCTCGAACCAGGCGGAGATGGCCAAGTCACTGGACAAGGGCACCGTCTTCGGCCGGGTCACCCCGCAGCAGAAGCGGGACATGGTCGGCGCGCTGCAGTCGCGCGGGCACACGGTGGCGATGACCGGCGACGGCGTGAACGACGTGCTCGCGCTGAAGGACGCGGACATCGGCGTCTCGATGGGTTCGGGCTCGGAGGCGACCCGGGCCGTGGCCCAGATCGTGCTGCTCGACAACAGCTTCGCGACGCTTCCGTCGGTGGTCGGCGAGGGGCGGCGAGTGATCGGGAACATCACGCGAGTCGCCACGCTCTTCCTGGTCAAGACGGTGTATTCGGTGCTGCTGGCGGTGCTGGTGGTGTGCTGGCAGGTGGAGTACCCGTTCCTGCCGCGGCATCTGACCCTGCTGTCGACCCTGACGATCGGCGTCCCGGCCTTCTTCCTGGCGCTCGCCCCCAACAAGGAGAGGGCGAAACCCCACTTCGTCCGGCGGGTGATGCGGTACTCGATCCCGGGCGGGGTGGTGGCGGCGGTCGCCACCTTCGTCACCTATCTGATCGCCCGGCACTCCTACACGGGCCCGGGTGCGCTGGACGCGCAGACCAGCGCGGCCACCCTGACGCTCTTCCTGATCTCCATGTGGGTGCTCGCGATCATCGCGCGGCCCTACACCTGGTGGCGGCTCGCCCTGGTGGCCGCGATGGGTGTGGCGTTCCTGTGCGTCCTGATCGTGCCCTCGTTGCAGCACTTCTTCGCGCTGAGGCTGGTCGGGATGACGATCCCGTGGGTCGCGGTGGGCATCGCGGCGGTGGCGGCGGCCGCCCTGGAGTTCCTGTGGAAGTGGGTCGACCGTCGCTTCCCCGCGTGACGCCGTGAGATTCGTATGCCCCGCGGCGGCCCTACGCGGACGCGTTGCGGCGCCTCACCGGCATGGGCCCGGGCGGCCGGGCGCACGGCGCACTCCGGGGGCGCCCCGGCAGGGCGGCCCCGGATCGCGTGGTGGACCGAAGCCGGTCACCTCACGTCGACGCTCGTCCCCCCACCACCCGGGCACCCCTCGACATGTGGCCCTCAGTCGAACCAGCGGTCCCGCGCCAGTTCCTCCGTGCGGGACGGGTCCTCCAGAAGGGCGGCGACCTCGAAGCGGCGCGGCCACTGCCCGGCCGCCCAGGCGAGCCCGGCGGCGACGCCCTCCAGGGTCGAGGCGTGCAGAACGCCGTCGTCGGTGAGCCGCCAGTCGATCTCCACGCCGTCGACGACGAGCTCCTCGTGCTCGACGTACGAGGCCGGGGTGGACGCGCCGAGCAGGACGCGTACGGACTCCGGTACGTCGTGCTCGACCCCCTCGGAGGTCACCTCGCCCGTCACCGACTCGCTCAGCCGCCGCACCTGGAACAGCTCGGCGAGATCGGCCGCCCGCGTGGGGCGCACGGGCAGCAGCGGGACGCCCTCGGCGAAGGGCAGCAGGTCGGGCGAGTCGACGACCACCGCGTCGGCGGCGTCCACCACGGTCACCCGGCCGTCGACGACCGCGCGCAGCTCGTCCGGCAGGGTCACCTGCTCCGGGTCGAGGTCGGCCAACGCGGTGTACAGGGCGTGGAGCTGGGCGGCCGAGACGTGCCGCTCCGGGTCGGCGAGCCGGTCCAGCAGCTCGGCCGCGCCGCCGGGCTCGTCGAGCAGGGCGGCCACGGACGTCCGTACGCCCAGGGCCCGCAGCACCTGCTCGTCCTCGAAGCCGGTCGCGTCGGCCTCGTCGTACAGGCCGTGCAGCAGCGGATCGCCGCCCGCGGCGCGCAGACCGGCGGGCCGCCGCCCGCCGAGCACGGGGTGGCCGCGCAGCCACCAGGCCGTGTACGGCCGCACGACCTCGTGCGTGCCGTCCGGGAGCAGGATCCGCACCGGCTGGGTGAGCGCGTCCCGCAGCGGGGGCTGAGAGAGGAGGGCGAGGGCCTGCGGCCAGTGGTCGTCGTCGACGAGGTCGAGGTCGCGCACGGCGACGATCTCGGTCGCCACCGGCGGCACGGGGGTTTCGGGCAGCCGGTCCAGGACGTCCTCGCACCACACGTCGACGGCGTCGAGCAGACCGACGTCGTCGGGCTCGGCGAAGTCCGCGTCCCGGGGCTCCAGTTCGTCCGGGTCGAGGACGACATCGGTGGCCCGGACGAGGGCGAAGTTGGCGAGCACACCGCAGGCGGCCAACGGCCGTTCTCCCCAGCGCTCTGTCAACTCGGCGTCTGTCAGGGCCAGTTCGCCCTCGCGCATGACACTCGCGAAGGGGCTGCCGGGCAGGACGAGTTCGCCGGCGGGCGCGAGTTCGCCGTCCTCGTCGAGCAGGGCGAGGGCGCCCAGCCAGGGCTCCTCACCGGGTTCGAGACCGGCCTCCCGGACGAGGGCGAGGACGGTGTCGGCCAACTCGTCGGCGTCCAGGCCCTCCTGGTCCCAGCCGGGTCCCTCGTCGTCGAGGGAGGCGGCGACCGCGGCCCGCACCTGCGGGGTGGTCAGGACGGCGCGCGGAGTGGCCGGCAGGGCGCCCAGCTTCTCCAGCAGAGGGTGGGCGGCCTCCGGGTGGGCGACCTTGAGGCCCAGCCGGGCCAGTGCGTCGGGAGCCACCGGCGGTCCGTCGGGGGTGGGCAGCAGAACCTGCCGGGGCCCGATGGTCGTACGGCCTCCCCCCGTGCCGAACGCCTGGGACGGACCCCCGGCCAGCGGCACGGGCAGTCCCGAGAGCCGGTCCGGGTCGACACCGGCCAGGCTGTCGTAAAGCCGCCACCACCAGCCGGGCTCCCTCTCCAGACCCGCGAGCCGGTCGACCGCCTCGGTCAGCGGCACCCGGGCGACACCCAGCGTCCGCAGTTCCACACGGCGTTCCAGGCCCGCGGGCAGCAGGCTGGGCAGCACCTCGGCGAGCACCCGTACGGTCCCCGCGCCGGCGCCCTCGACGATCTCGGCGTCCCGCGGGCGCAGCGCCTCGGGCAGTTCGGAGTCGTCTCCCGGGTCGTTGGCGGGCGGCAGGAAGGCGGTGCGCGGCAGCCGGTCGAGCAGGGCCGCGCGCAGCGCGCCGTCCAGCTCGCCCTTGCCGAGCGGGCCCGGCACCAGGTCGATGACGCCGGAGGTCACCGGCCGCCAGTCGGCGAGGAGTTCGGCGTAGGCGTCGGCGGCCCGCTCCACCAGGTGGTCGGTGAGCGGGCCGGGGGCGACGTGACGGCGGCTGGTGTCCAGCGGGAACGACGCGATGAGCAGGGCGGGCACACCGAGCACCTCGTCGCTGGGGGTGGGGGCGTGCACGACCGGGGCGGTACGAGGGCGGGCCGGGGTGCCGTCGGCGTCGACCGGGACGGCCCAGGTGAGGGACCAGTGGGGACGCAGCCGCTCCTCGACCGGGCGGTCCGCGAGGAGGTCCGGGGTGAGCGGGCCGTGGTGCGAGGCGGTGCGCCAGCGGGTGATGCCGTCGCGGGAGTCCTCGATGACCGTGTCGGTGCCCTCGGTGCGGCGGCGCAGGGTGCGGGTGTCCTGATCGCCGATCTCGACGACCACTTCCGCCAGCCCGGGAAGGGCGAGGAGGAGGGCGTCGTCGACCGCCCGGAGAAGCCGTTCGGCCAGGTCGGCGGCGGCCGTGTCGCGCAGCGGGAGGATGACGACGGTGTCGTAGCGGTCCGGGGCGCTGCCCTCGGCGGCGAACGGCAGCCGCAGCAGCGGCACGTGCCCGTCGCGGCGGCGGATCTCGTCGCCGAGGCCGGGGCTGTGCAGGGCGGTCTCGGTGGCCAGTTCGCGGGCCTCGGCCAGGGACCAGCGGACCCCGCCGTGCCGGCCGACGACGGCGGGTTCGTCGGTGACGGCGAGGACGGCGGCGAAGCCGACGCCGAAGCGGCCGACGGCCTGGTCCTGGGTGTCACGCTTGGCGGAGGCGCGCAGCGTGGACAGCGACTCGACACCGGCCGCGTCCAGGGGAGCGCCGGTGTTGGCGGCGACAAGGACACCGTCGCGGAGGGTGAGCCGGAGCCGGCCTGGCACCTGCGCCCGGGCCGCCGCGTCGGCGGCGTTCTGCGCGAGCTCGACGACCAGACGGTCGCGGTACCCGCCGAGTACGAGGTCCTCCTCGGCGTTGGCGTCCTCGCGGAACCGGGCCGGGCTGGTGGCCCAGGCGTCCAGCACCCCGCGCCGCAGGCGCGCCGTCCCGAACGGGTCCGCGCCCTCGACTGCCGGCCGCACGAACTTGCTCACGGTTCACTCTCCCTCTCAGCGCTGCGGGATGAAGGTACCGTGCGCCGGGGGTGCCGTAGCCCATGGAAGGCGCCGCTTGCCGGGGTGGCTGCCCCGGGGGCCGCCCCTCCCGGACTCCGCCTCGGCCTGAACGGCCTCGTCCGCAGGCGCCGAACGGGCCGAGTGGCCCCGGCGGGCCGGGATGCGCGGCGGTCCTACGAGTGCCCCAGCTCCGCCGAGGTCTCGTCCGCCACCGGCGGCACCGAACCCGAGTCCGGCGCGGGGCGCAGCGGGAACGGTTCCACCTTCGTCTCGTCGACCACCGGCGGAGCCGGTCTCGGTGTCCTCGGCATGACGGCCGCCTCCGAGTGGGCGCCGCAGCCGTACGAGAGGGAGACCACGCGGCCGTCCGCCGGGGAGAACTCGTTGGCGCACACGCCGAACGCCTGGCCCAGCGAGCCCCCGATCGGCACCAGGAAGGCGCAGGTGGCACAGGTCGCGGGCGCCGCCTGGGCCATCGGCGTCTGGGGGCCGAAGGCGTCCTCCCAGCGGTCCGCCGCGGTGTGCAGGCCGTAGCGGGACAGGACCCGGGCGCGACGCAAGCCCAGTTCCTCCGCGACCGCCGCGATCGAGCCGCGCGACGGCGTGATCGGCAGGTTCGCCGGAGTTCCGGCGGTCACCTCCGCGTCCTCCGCCTCGGCCAGTTCCGCCATCTCGCCGGAGACCGCGGAGTTCGGCGGCGCCTCGTCCTCGCCCGTGAAACCGGGCTCCAGGCGCAGGTCCTCGGCCTCCGTCGGCAGCAGGTCCCCGGGGCCCAGATCACCGGGGCGCAGCCGCTCGCTCCACGGCACCCACTCCGGAGCGAGCAGCGCGTCGGGGCCGGGCAGCAGCACCGTCTCGTCGAGCGTGACCACCTTCGCGCGGGAGGCCCGGGCGACGGTCACCGCCCAGCGCCAGCCCCGGTACCCCAGCTCCTTGGCCTCGAAGAAGTGCGTGACAACGCGGTCGCCCTCGGACACCATCCCGACGTGCTCGCCGACGACCCCGGGCGCGGCAGCCTCCTCGGCGGCGGTGCGGGCGAGGTCGACGGCCTCGGCGCACAGGCGGTCGGGGGTGCGGCTTCGCGTGCTCGCTGCGCTCACAGGTATCGCTTCTCTCCTACGCCGTCTCACGGTGCGCCCTTCCTCGGCTGGGGGTGCGGACGGAGCGGACCGGGGGGCCGCGTCGACGTCCGCGCCCGATCGCGCTCGGGCGCACCTACACCACCCATTCTGCGGGATGGATGAGAGGCGCGCGGCCGAGAACAATCGCCACGGCGCGCTACGCACGCTACCCTCTCCCGGCCCCGGGGCCCACACCGAGTGGCTGCGCTTTCGCGTCACCCGGTCCGCGTCACGCCCTTCGGGGCGCGTCGCCGCGGCGGCGCCCGGCCGCCCGGCGCGGTTGGCCGGTTCCGCCCTTTCAGAGCTCCGAGCCCCACGACACCACTCGGTGCCGTACGTGCGGTAACGGCACTATGCCCGGGCTTCTCGGGGCACTATGACGGGGTGGCAGCCGCGAGGTCGTCCCATGGCACCACCGGGATCAGTGGGGTCAAGGGGCGCAGCCGGAGGGGCGGTTCGGGCCGGTTCGGCGGGTCCGTCCGCGCGGTCGGCCGTGCCCTGCACCTCCCCGTCACCGGCGCCGTCCGCGGCATCCGCAAGGCCACCCACGCGCACGGCGCGGGTGAGTCGGGCCTCGGCAAGCTGATCGAACTGCACGCCGTGAACGGCGCCGGCGACGTCATGATCACCGTCGCCCTGGCCTCCACCGTCTTCTTCTCCGTGCCGACCGACGAGGCGCGCGGGCGCGTCGCGCTCTACCTCGCCATCACCATGGCACCGTTCACGCTCCTCGCGCCCGTGATCGGCCCCCTCCTCGACCGTCTCCCGCACGGCCGCCGGGCCGCGATGGCGGGCGCGATGCTCGCCCGCGCCCTGCTCGCGCTGATCATCGCGGGCGCGGTCGCCGGCGGCGGTCTGGAGCTGTACCCGGCCGCGCTCGGCGTCCTCGTCGCGTCCAAGGCGTACGGCGTCGTCCGCAGCGCCGTGGTGCCACGACTGCTGCCCCCGCGCTTCTCCCTCGTCAAGGCCAACTCCCGGGTCACCCTCGGCGGCCTCCTCGCCACCGGCGTGGCCGCGCCCATCGGCGCCGCACTCCACGCGATCGGCCCGAGCTGGCCGCTGTACGGCGCCTTCGTGCTCTTCGTCGCGGGAACGTTCCTGTCCTTCTCGCTGCCGCCGAAGGTCGACTCGGCCAAGGGCGAGGACGTCGCACTGCTCGCTGCGGACGCCCAGCATCTGCGCGGCCCGCACCGCAGCACGGCCCTGCGCCGCCCCGGGCTGCGCACGGTCGGCCCCGCCGTCACCCACGCGCTGGGGGCCAACGCCTCCCTGCGCTGTCTGTCCGGGTTCCTGACCTTCTTCCTCGCCTTCCTGCTGCGCGAGCACCCGCTCGCCGGTGAGAGCGCGGCGGTGTCGCTGGGGATCGTGGGCGTCGCGGCGGGTGCGGGGAACGCCCTGGGCACGGCCGTCGGTGCGTGGCTGAAATCGCGCGCACCGGAAGTGATCATCGTGACCGTGGTGGCGATCGTGCTGGGCGCGGCGGTCACCGCGGCGGCCTTCTTCGGCGCGTTCCTGGTGGCGTGTCTGGCGGCGCTGGCCGGGTTCGCGCAGGCGCTCGCCAAGCTGTCGCTGGACGCGCTGATCCAGCGGGACGTGCCGGAACTCGTCCGTACGTCCGCGTTCGCGCGCTCCGAGACGCTGCTGCAGGTGGCGTGGGTGCTGGGCGGCGCCATCGGCATCGTGCTTCCGCTGAACGGGGTGCTGGGGCTCGCGGTGGGAGCCGCGATCGTCGCGGCGGGCTGGGTGACGACCGCGCGGGGGCTGCTGGCCTCGGCGCGGCGCGGGGGCGCGGCCAGGCCGAGGGTGGTCTGACGGACGGGCGCCCGGCACCTGATCGCACGAGTGCGGCGGCACGTCGCGGACCCCGCGTGGCGAGTGGGCTGGAGGTGCCCGATAGCCTTCGGCCATGACCGCACTGCGTTCCCGCCGCGCCGTAGCCGCCTTCGGCGCCGTTTCCGCCGGACTTCTCCTGCTGTCCGCCTGTAACAAGCCGACGCCCATGGCGACCGTAACGGTCGGCACGAACTCGGTGAGCTCCCAGACCGACTGCTACAACGACGGCAAGGAGATCGCGGCCGCGGAGCTGGCGAAGTGCCTCAAGTCGAAGGACATCAAGTCGATCAAGGTCGACCCGGATGAGACGGTCCGCTTCGGCGTGGACCCGAGCATCGCGGACAAGGGCTGGACGATCCTGATGAACGGCCAGCCGCTGACCGACTCCAGCAAGAAGACATACCGCACGATCCCGGGCAGTGTGTTCTTCAACGCGCAGTACGGGGCGAGCGGCAACTCCACGCTCGTCTCCGTCAAGGAGGGCGAGAACAACAAGGTGACGGGCCTGTGGTCCTTCAAGCTGGAGAAGGCTTCCTGATCACGTCACCGACCGGACGTGTCCTGGTGGCCACCGCGGTTCCCGTGGAACGGGATGCGGTGGCCGGGGCGCTCGCGTCCCCGGCCGTCGAGGTCCCGCTCCCCGGGGTGACCCTGCACCGCACCGGCGCCCTGGACCTCCTCGCCGCCGGTGTGGGCCCCGCCCTCGCCGCCGCCTCCACCGCCGCGGCGCTCACCGCCGCCGCCCTCCAAGGCGCCCCCTACGACCTCGTCGTCTGCGCCGGTGTCGCGGGCGGCTTCGCGCCCGAGGCGCCCGTCGGCTCGCTCGTCGTCGCCGACGACATCGTGGCCGCCGACCTCGGCGCCCAGACCCCGGACGGCTTCCTGCCCGTCACCGAACTCGGTTTCGGGACCGTCAGCCACCGGCCGCCGCAATCACTCGTACGAGACCTCGCCGCCGCCACCGGCGCGCCCACCGGGACCGTACTCACCGTCTCGACCGTGACCGGCAGCGCCGCACGGGCCGCCGAGCTGCGCGCCCGCCATCCGGGCGCGCTCGCCGAGGCGATGGAGGGGTTCGGGGTCGCCGAGGCGGCCGCCGCGCACGGCACGCCCGTCGTGGAGGTCCGGGCCGTCTCCAACCCGGTCGGCCCCCGCGACCGCGCCGCCTGGCGCATCGGCGACGCCCTCGCGGCCCTCACCGAGGGCTTCGGGAAGCTCGCGCCCGTATTGGAGAGTTGGAAACCAGCATGACCGCATCCAGTGAGCCCCTCCGGATCGCCTACTCCCCCTGCCCGAACGACACCTTCGTCTTCGAGGCCTGGGCCCACGGCCGCGTACCGGGCGCCCCCGCCCTCGACGTCACCTTCGCCGACATCGACATCACCAACGGCATGGCCGAGCGCGGCGAGTTCGACGTGCTGAAGGTGTCGTACGCCGTCCTGCCGTACGTCCTCGACGACTACGCCCTGCTGCCGTGCGGCGGCGCGCTGGGCCGGGGCTGCGGCCCGCTGGTGCTCACGCGGGAGCCGACGACCGGGGGTACGGGACTGGTGGGTGGGACGATCGCCGTGCCGAGCGAGCGGTCGACGGCGTACCTGCTGTTCCGCCTCTGGGCCGCGGACACCGTGCCCGGCGGGGTCGGCGAGATCGTCGTCATGCCGTTCCACGAGATCATGCCGGCCGTGCGGGACGGGAAGGTCGACGCGGGGCTCGTCATCCACGAGGCGCGGTTCACGTACCAGAACTACGGGCTGCACAAGCTTGCCGACATGGGCGAGCACTGGGAGCGCACCACGGGGCTGCCGATTCCGCTGGGCGCGATCATCGCCAAGCGCTCGCTGGGCGCGGACACGCTGGAGCTGCTCGCCGAGTCCGCCCGTGCGTCCGTGCGGGCGGCCTGGGACGACCCCGAGGCGTCGCGCCCGTACGTCATGGAGCACGCGCAGGAGATGGACCCGGCGGTGGCGGACCAGCACATCGGGCTGTACGTCAACGAGTTCACGGCCGACCTCGGCGAGGACGGCTACGCCGCGGTCCGGGGGCTGCTCACGCGTGCGGCGGCCGAGGGGCTGGTGCCGCCCCTCGGCCCGAACGCGCTCGCGTTCCCCTGACCGGAGCCCCGCCCGCCCTGCGCGCGGTCAGACGTCCAACTGGTCGGCGACCGCGCGCAGCAGGCCCGCGATCTTCTTGCCGGAGGCCTTGTCGGGGTAGCGGCCCTTCTCCAGCATCGGGGTGATGTTCTCCAGGAGGGTCGTCAGGTCCTGGACGATGGACGCCAGTTCGTCCGGCTTCTTGCGCTGGGCGGCCGCGACCGACGGGGTCGGGTCCAGAAGGGTGACGGACAGCGCCTGGTCACCGCGCTGGCCGGCGACGACTCCGAACTCCACGCGCTGTCCCGGCTTCAGGGAATCGACTCCGGCGGGGAGAACCGAGGAATGGACGAAGACGTCGCCGCCGTCGTCGCGGGAGAGAAAGCCGAAGCCCTTCTCGCTGTTGAACCACTTGACTTTGCCGGTGGGCACGTCTGTCCTCGTCCTCGTACTCGTCGGAAACTGCGTCTGCAAAGTGTTCGGGAAACTGCTCTGGATAGCACTACAGCGGGCCGCGCGGACCCGCCGGTACCAAGGCTAATGGTCCGGGAGCCGCTGACAAGACGTCGCCGAGTTGTTCCTCGCGCTGGGAACTACCCTGGTCGGGTGCGTGACAAAACCCAAGCGAATTCCACCGCGGCCGGCGACCGGCTGATCCGTGCCGGTGCCATCGTGTTCTTCGTCGGAGCGGTGGCCACTTTGGTCACCATGGCCCCGCTGCTGCTCCGGACGAAGCCTTTCCCTACGTACATGTTCGGCCTGAGCATGCTCATGGCCGTGGGCTTCCTGATGGCCGGAGCGGGTGTGCTCCAGTCGATCGCGGAGGGCCGCAGGCGGGCGCGCGCGGCCCGGTCCTAGTGCCCTTCCCTCACCGCTGTGCGTACTCCGTCAGCCAGGCGGGGAACTCGGTGAGGTCGCCGAGGACGATGTCCGCGCCCGCCGCACGCAGCTCGTCGGCGGCGCAGGGGCCGGTGGCGACGGCGACGGAGTACGCGTCGGCCGTACGGGCGCCCCGGACGTCCCCGGTGTGGTCACCGACGTAGACGACCGCGCGGTGCTCGATCAGCGCCTCCGCCTTACGCTCGGCCCACAGATCGCCGATCACCGCGTCGGGCTCGATGCCGAGGTGCTCCAGGTGCAGCTGGGCGTTGGGCTCGTACTTGGCGGTGACGACGATCGCACGCCCACCCGCCGCCCGCACGGCCTCGACCGCCTCGCGGGCGCCGGGCAGGGCGGGCGTCGCGGCGATCGCGATGGCGGGATACATCTCACGGTAGAGGTCGGCCATGGCGTCGATCCGCTCCGCCGGGAACCAGTTGACCAGCTCGTCCACGAGCGGCGGCCCGAGCCGGGTGATGGCCAGATCCGCGTCGATGTACGTCCCCGTACGCGCGGAGAGCGCCTGGTAGCAGGCCTGGATGCCGGGCCGGGAGTCGATCAGCGTCATGTCGAGGTCGAAGCCGACGGTCAGGGCGCGAGACGTCATGGGGGCATTGTCCCAGCGGGGCGGCACCGGGACCGGGGCGGGATCGGGACCGGGGCGGGGGCGGCCCGTGGCGGGGCGGTGGCCCCACCGGCCACGCACGGCCTCGGCCCTCGCCGAGCCACCTGTGGCGCCGGCTCTCGCCGGACATGGGCCCCGACCTCACCCACTACGCAGGCCGCCCTCCCGCCGGGCCGACCAGGGCGGCGACCCCGGCGGTCAAGCACGGCCTCGGCTCCCGCCGAGCCGCCTGGAGTGTCGGCATCTGTGGTGATGGGTCGTCACTGCTCGCGTTGTGAGCGCCACACCAGGTACAGGGCCGAGGTGACGGCCGCTCCCCGTACGACCCACGGCCAGGTCTGGGCGACGGCGTCGTTCATGTGGCCCTGGGCGATCGGGTCGCCCCAGCGGCCGGCCGTGCGGCCCCAGAGCCAGACGATGCCCGCGACCGCGGCCAGGCCGGGCATGCCCATGACCGCCCATTTGGACTCGGCGGGGCTCAGCCGGCGGGACGCCCACGCGATGAGCCAGCCGAGACCGAGGGCGAGCCAGTTGCCGAGCACGGCACCGACGACCAGAAGCACGGCGGCCAGGAGCAGCAGGGGGTTGCGCCGGCCGGTGAGGCGGAGCAGCCGAGGGCGCGGCGCGGCGGCGGTCTCCTCGGCGGCGGGGACGGCTTCCGTGGCCGGTTCCGGGCTCACGTCCGGACGAGCGGCCTGCGGCTTCGGCGTGGCGCCCGGCGGCGGTTTCAGCAGCTCGGGGATCTCCACGCCACCGACGAACCCGGGCACGGCGTCGCCGAGCCCGAACCCCCCGCCGGACCTGCCGTCGACGCGCCACCAGTCGGGCTGGGTGGTGCTGTCGCCGAGTTCGTGGGCACTGGCCAGGTGGGGCGGTGAGGGGGCGTTCCGGGAGGTGTCGGCGGGGCCGGGCTCGGCGGGGCGGGGGCGGGGCACGACGCGCCGCAGGCGCTTGGGGCGGTCCTCGGTGTCATTGGCACGCTGGACCGGGACGGCGGCGGGACGGCTCTCGGTGGCGCCACGGGGGGCGTCGTCGGACGCGGCGGCGACGACCTCGTCGGGACTGCCCAGGCGCGCGAGGATGCGGCGGACGGCGGCCGGGCTGTCGACCGGGGACTGCGCCCGGCGCCGGTCGATCTCGTCGCGCAGGTCGGACACGAGCCGCATGCGCGCGGCCGACGGCAGCTGGCGCTGTTGGGCCAGGTCTCCGACCCGGCTGAGATAGTCGAAGACCAGCTGGTCGCTCTCGATCCCCACGAAGTCCCTCCGGGGTGCGCCGCGTTCACGGGTACCGTATCCCGAGCGCACCGTCCCCGGGGGCTGCGCCCCCAGACCCCCGGATCGGCCGGACCGGCCTCGGCCTCAAGCGCCGGACGGCTGATCCACACCCGGCCCGGTCCCAAAGCCGCCGCCCCTCGCGCGCGCCGCCACCCGGTCACCCGGGCGTCATCCCCACCCCACCCGCTACCGTTGACCGGATGACCCCCGAGGAGCGCTCACGCGAGGAACCCCCGGCTACGGGCAGCGGCACCGCCGCACCCCGCTCGCTGGCCGAGTCCCTGCGTGCGCGGGACGACGCCTCGCTGTCCGCCCTCCTGCGCGCCCGCCCGGACCTCGTCACCCCGGTCCCGACCGACCTCACCCAGCTCGCCACCCGTGCCGCCACCCGCGCGAGTGTGCTCCGCGCGCTGGAGCGCCTCGATCGGTTCGCCCTGCAGACGGCGGAGGCGCTGGCCGTCGGCCCGGACCCGGTGTCGTACGACGAACTCCTCGGTCTGATGGCCGGCGACGGGGGCCCGGAGGCCGACCCCATGGTCGCCGAGGCACTCCCCCGCGCCCTGGCCACACTCCGGGAGCGGGCCCTGGTCTGGGGCGCCGACGACCGTCTCCGTCTCGTGCGGACGGCCCGGGAGCTGCTCACCCCCTCCCCGCAGCACCCCTCGCCCACCGGCCTCGGCCCCACCGTCGCCGAGGCGACCGCGGGCCTGTCCCCCGGACGGATCCAGGAGATCCTGACCACCGCCGGGCTGCCCACCACCCACGACGCCGTCTCCGCCGTGGAGGCGCTGACCGCCCTGTTCACGGACCGCGCCCGCATGGTCGCACTTCTCGGGACGGCGCCCGCCGAGTCGCTGGAGGTGCTGTCCCGGCTGGAGTGGGGGCCGCCGTACGGCCAGATCACCGCCGACCCCGCCCCCCGCCTGCGCTGGCTGCTGGACCGCGGCCTGCTGCTCCCGACGGCGCCCGGCACGGTCGTCCTGCCCCGCGAGGTCGCCCTCCATCTGCGGTCCGGCCGCGCGCACCGCCGTACCGAGCCGCTGCCGCCCGCCGTCGAGGCGGCCGCCACGCACCGTCCACAGGTTGTGGACGCGACCGCGGCGGCCCAGGCGTACACCGCGCTCGCGACGGTCGAGGAACTGCTGAAGGACTGGGACGAGGGCGGCCCGTCGGTGCTGCGCGCGGGCGGCCTGAGCGTACGCGACCTGAAGCGGACGGCCGTCGCGCTCGACGTGCCCGAGCCGGTGGCCGCCTTCTGGGTCGAGCTCGCCTACGCGGCGGGCCTGCTGGCGTCGGACGGCGAGGTGGAGGAGCGCTACGCGGCGACCCCGGCCTACGACGAGTGGCGGGAACTGCCCGCCGCCGAGCGGTGGAGCCGGCTGGCCACGGCCTGGCTGACCGCGACCCGCGCCCCGGGCCTGGTCGGCGGCCGGGACGCGAAGGACCGGGCGCTGTCCGCGCTCGGACCGGGTCTGGACCGCTCACCCGCCCCGGAGGTCCGCCACCGGGTCCTGACCCTGCTCGCCGGGCTCCCCGAGGGGACCTCGGCCACCCCCGACTCGCTGGTGTCCCGCCTCCGCTGGGAACGCCCCCTGCGCGGCGCCCAGCCCGCCGCGGACGACCTGCGCACACGCCTCGCCCGGTGGACGCTGTCCGAGGCGGAACTGCTGGGCGTCACGGGCCGCGGCGCCCTGTCCGCCCACGGCCGCGCCCTGCTCGGCGAACACCCGGAGCACGCGCAGGCCACCGAGCCGACGGGTCCCGGCGACAAGCTCCCCGTCCACCGGCAGCACCCCCGCCCCGTCCCCCGCCGACCCCTCACCGCCACCGAGCAGGCCGCGGCGGCCTCCCACGCCGCGCGGCTGCTGGCCCCGCTGCTCCCCGAGCCCCTGGACCACGTCCTGCTCCAGGCGGACCTGACGGCGGTGGCCCCCGGCCCGCTGGAGCGTCCGCTGGCCGACATGCTCGGGGTGCTCGCGGACGTCGAGTCGAAGGGCGGCGCGACGGTCTACCGCTTCACCCCCGCCTCCGTACGCCGCGCCCTGGACGCGGGCCGTGCGGCGTCGGACCTGCACGCGTTCCTCGCCGCGCACTCCCGCACCCCGGTGCCGCAGCCGCTCACGTATCTGATCGACGACGTGGCCCGCAGGCACGGGCATCTGCGGGTGGGAGCGGCCTCGGCGTACGTGCGCTGCGACGACGACGCGCTGTTGAACGAGATCCTCGCCGACAAGCGTTCGGCCGCCCTGCGTCTGCGCCGCCTCGCCCCGACGGTCCTGGCCGCCCAGGCCGAGCCGGCCACGCTCCTGGAGGGTCTGCGGGCGATGGGCTTCGCCCCGGCCGCGGAGTCCGCGGAGGGCGACGTCCTGATCGCCCGCGCCCATGCCCACCGCACCCCGCCCCGCACCCCGCCGGAGCCGGTCCCGGACGGGCCGCCCGCCCCCGACGCCACTCTCCTGGCGGCGGCCCTCCGCGCCATCCGCGCCGGCGACCTGGCCTCCACGGCCGTGCGCAAGCCCACCCGGGCGCCCGCCGCCGACGGGGACCTGCCGCGCACCACCTCCGCCGAGACCCTCGCCACCATGCAGGCCGCCGTCCTCACCGGCGACTCCCTGTGGATCGGCTACGTCAACGCCGAGGGCACCGCCAGCCAACGAGTGATCGCCCCCATCCGCGTGGAGGGCGGCTTCGTCACGGCGTACGACCACACGGCCGACGAGGTCCGCACCTATCCACTGCACAGGCTCACGGGCGTGGCGGAGCTGGCGGACGACCAGCCCTGATCATCGCGATATGAGGCACACTGGACGTTTGGCCACACGGAAAGGGTGCCGCGCGTGAATGGTCCGCTCATCGTTCAGTCCGACAAGACCCTGCTCCTGGAAGTCGACCACGAGCAGGCCGACGACTGCCGTCGGGCCATCGCGCCGTTCGCCGAGCTGGAGCGGGCGCCCGAGCACATCCACACCTATCGGGTGACCCCGCTCGGGCTGTGGAACGCGCGGGCCGCCGGGCACGACGCCGAACAGGTCGTGGACGCGCTGATGCAGTACAGCCGCTACCCGGTGCCGCACGCGCTGCTCGTCGACATCGCCGACACCATGGACCGCTACGGGCGGCTGACCCTCACCAAGCACCCGGCCCACGGGCTGGTCCTGAGCAGCACCGACCGGCCCGTCCTCGAGGAGGTGCTGCGGTCGAAGCGGATCGCTCCGCTGGTCGGCGCCCGGATCGACCCGGACACGGTCGCCGTCCATCCGTCCGAGCGCGGGCAGATCAAGCAGGTGCTGCTGAAACTGGGCTGGCCCGCCGAGGACCTCGCGGGGTACGTGGACGGCGAGGCGCACCCGATCGAGCTGCGCGAGGACGGGTGGGCCCTGCGGCCCTACCAGAAGCAGGCCGTGGAGAACTTCTGGCACGGCGGCAGCGGGGTCGTCGTCCTGCCCTGCGGAGCCGGCAAGACCCTCGTCGGCGCCGGATCCATGGCCCAGGCCAAGGCCACCACCCTCATCCTCGTCACCAACACCGTCTCCGCCCGGCAGTGGAAGCACGAGCTGGTGAAGCGGACCTCGCTCACCGCGGACGAGATCGGGGAGTACTCCGGTACGAGGAAGGAGATCCGGCCGGTCACCATCGCCACCTACCAGGTGCTCACCACCAAACGGAAGGGTGTCTACCCGCATCTGGAGCTGTTCGACTCCCGTGACTGGGGGCTCATCGTCTACGACGAGGTGCATCTGCTGCCCGCTCCCGTCTTCAAGTTCACGGCGGACCTTCAGGCGCGCCGACGGCTCGGGCTGACGGCGACCCTGGTGCGTGAGGACGGCCGCGAGTCCGACGTGTTCTCCCTCATCGGTCCCAAGCGGTTCGACGCGCCCTGGAAGGAGATCGAGGCCCAGGGGTACATCGCGCCCGCCGACTGCGTGGAGGTGCGGGTGAACCTCACCGACTCCGAGCGGCTCGCGTACGCCACCGCCGAGACCGATGAGAAGTACCGGTTCTGTGCGACCACCGACACCAAGCGGAAGGTGACCGAGGCCCTGGTGCGGCGCTTCGCCGGGCAGCAGATCCTCGTCATCGGGCAGTACATCGACCAGCTGGACGAGCTGGGTGAGCACCTGGGCGCGCCCGTCATCAAGGGCGAGACCTCCAACGTTCAGCGCGAGAAGCTCTTCGACGCCTTCCGTGAGGGCGAGATCAGCGTGCTGGTCGTCTCGAAGGTCGCGAACTTCTCCATCGACCTGCCCGAGGCGACCGTCGCCATCCAGGTGTCGGGGACGTTCGGGTCGCGGCAGGAGGAGGCGCAGCGGCTGGGGCGGGTGCTGCGGCCCAAGGCCGACGGCCACCAGGCCCACTTCTACTCGGTCGTCGCCCGCGACACCATCGACCAGGACTTCGCGGCTCACCGCCAGCGCTTCCTGGCGGAGCAGGGGTACGCCTACCGGATCGTGGACTCGGACGAGCTGCTGGCCGGGAACTGAGACCGAGGGCCGGGATCGAGGGCCGGGATGCGGGCGCCTGGCGTGGCGCCCGTCATCGGTGGTGGCGGACGCCCGCCTCCTCCCCGTACTCGCCGAGAAGGACCACGTCTATCGCGGCGCCCAGGAAGACCCTGACGGCGCGCAGGGCATCGCCGAGGGGATGCCGATGAGGCTTGCTGTCCAGGGCGGTCGCCCCGGACGGCGGACCGCCCCGGGCGGGGACCGGTGAGAAGGTTGCTGCGCTCATGTCTCCATGGTGGAACCGGGCCACCCGAATGGCGTCGGACCATGGGCGGAACCCGCGCGGCCCGCTCGTACCCCTCCGGTCCGGCCCGCGTAGTCCTCCGGGGGGAGACCGTCCCCTAGGGCAACCGGGGGTGCGACCCGGGGGGCGCCGGAAATCCGTTGGCCACTGCATCCGCCCGTCACCTAGAATCCCCTGCCTTGCCCGCCTCCCTTCACGGAGAGCCGTCGTCCGGACGGAAACCGGACGGCAGGAACGCCACCCGTCACCGCGACAGCCGGCCCGTGCGTGCCCGCACTCCCGACCGGCCCGCCTCCCCCGGGTTCTCGACTCCGCTCGACCAGGGGGACCCCACCGCCCCGGAGGCACCCTTCCGTGTCCACCTCGTCAGCCCCGTCGCCCCCCGGCCCCCTCTCCGACCCGTCCGGCACCGACCCCCTCTCGCGCGAGCGCTCCCACCTCGGCGCCTCCCGCGCCGCGCTGCGCGCGATGCGCGAGGACGTGGAGAACCTGGACATCCGCGACGTCACCGCGAACTGGGTCAACGCCGCGGTCCTCGCCCGCCAGATCGACGAGCGCATCAAGGCCCTGGCCGACCTCAGCCACACCCCGCTCTTCTTCGGCCGCCTGGACTACCTCCACGCTCCCGGCGCCGACCGGGCGGAGGGCGCCACGGGAGAGAGGTTCTACATCGGCCGCCGGCACGTCCACGACGCCGACGGGGACCCGATGGTGATCGACTGGCGCGCGCCCGTCTCCCAGCCGTTCTACCGGGCCTCGAAGAAGGACCCGATGGACATCGCGCTGCGCCGCCGCTTCGGCTACACCGGCGGCGACCTCACCGCGTACGAGGACGAGCACCTCTCCGACCCCGCCGAGGCGGCCACCACCAGCAAGCTGCTCCAGCAGGAGATCGAGCGCCCGCGCGTCGGCCCGATGCGGGACATCGTGGCCACCATCCAGCCCGAGCAGGACGAGATCGTCCGCAGCGGCCTGTCCGGCACCGTCTGTGTGCAGGGCGGCCCGGGGACCGGGAAGACCGCTGTCGGCCTGCACCGGGTGGCCTACCTCCTCTACGCCCACCGTGAGCGGCTCGCCCGCACCGGCACCCTCGTCATCGGGCCCAACCGGTCCTTCCTGCACTACATCGAGCAGGTACTGCCCGCGCTCGGCGAGCTGGAGGTCCGACAGGCCACGGTCGACGACCTCGTCGCCCATGTCGAGGTGCGCGGCACGGACACCGCGGCAGCGGCCGTCGTCAAGGGCGACGCGCGCATGGCGGAGGTCCTGCGCAGGGCCTTGCGCGCGCACGTCACGATGCCCACCGAGCCCGTCGTGGTGGTGCGCGGCTCACGACGCTGGCGGGTGCCTGCGTACGAACTGGAGGCGATCGTACGGGAGTTGCTCGACCGGGACATCCGCTACGGCGCCGCCCGCGAGGCCCTGCCGCAGCGGATCGCGCACGCCGTGCTCGTCCAGATGGAACGGTCGGGGGAGGCGCCGGACGACCGCGTGCAGGACGCCGTCGCCCGCAACCCCGCCGTGAAGGCGGCGGTCAAGGCGATCTGGCCGCCCGTCGACCCGGCCAAGCTGGTTCTGCGGCTGCTCACCGACGCCGGTTTCCTCGCCGAGCACGCGGACGGCATCCTCGCCGAGGACGAGCGCAAGGAGATCCTCTGGGCGAAGCCGGTCCGGTCGGTGAAGTCCGCCAAGTGGTCATCCGCGGACGCGGTGTTGATCGACGAGGCCACCGACCTCGTGCGGCGAACGCATTCGCTCGGCCACGTCGTGCTCGACGAGGCCCAGGACCTCTCCCCGATGCAGTACCGCGCGGTCGGCCGGCGCTGCACCAACGGTTCGGCGACCGTGCTCGGCGACCTCGCGCAGGGCACCACGCCCTGGGCGACGCGGAGTTGGCCGGAGGCGCTGGCGCACCTCGGGAAGTCCGACGCGGTGATCGAGGAGCTGACGACCGGTTTCCGTGTGCCGACGGACGTGATCACGTACGCCTCCCGGCTGCTGCCGCACATCGCGCCGGGTCTGACGCCGGTCGCGTCCGTGCGGGAGAACCCCGGGTCCTTCGAGGTGCGCTCGACCGCCGACGACGCCGAAGTGGTCGCCGCCTGCGCCGAGTTGCTGCGCCACGAGGGCTCGGTCGGCCTCATCGCCGCCGACGCCCGTGTCCCCGTACTCGCCGAGGCACTGGCCGCGGCGGGCCTCGGTCACCTCGGGCCCGGCGAGGAGACGACCCAGGAGACCCGGCTGACCCTGGTGCCGGCGTCGCTCGCCAAGGGTCTGGAGTACGACTACGTGGTGCTCGACGAGCCGCAAGCCGTCGTGGACGGCGAGCCGGACGAGCGGACGGGCCTGCGCCGGCTGTACGTGGCCCTGACCCGTGCGGTCTCGGGCCTGATCGTCACCCACGCGGCCCCACTGCCGCCGCAACTCGCCTGACGGGCGGTCGGGCCGGCCGAGGATCGGCCGGCCCCTTCCCACGGCCGGCCCCTTCCCACGGCCGTCTACTTGAACTTGTCGCTGGTCGCCAGATACACCTGCTTGGCGTTGTCACCGAGGCGCGGGCCACTGATGTAGGTCCTGCGGTCGCTGAGGGAGTTGTTGGACACCAGGTACGTACGGCCGTTGTGCGTCATGAACCAGGGACCGCCCGAGGCGCCCCCGTTCATCGTGCAGCCGATCATGTACTGGGCGGGGTACTGGCTCGGGTAGCTGTAGCCGAGTACCAGGCGCTTGGTGGCGCCACGGCAGTCGTACATCTTCGAGCCGTCGTAGGGCGCCTCGGCCGGGTAGCCGCGGACCCCCATCGCCTTGATCTTGTCGGCCGCGGGAGCGTTGAACCACACGGGCAGCGCCGAACCGACCATCTCCTCAAGGGACTTGTGGCCGTTCTCGGGCTTCACGTGCAGCACGGCGTAGTCATAGGCGGAGGCCACACTGCCCTGGTGGGAGCCGCCCTGGATCCACGCCTGGGAGGTGGTGGCCCAGTCCGTCCACCACAGTCCGTACGGGGAGACCGAGGAGGAACGCACGTTCTGCGTGGCCTGCTGGATGCCGTACCGGGCGCCGTCGTTGAACGACGGCACGAAGGCGATGTTGCGGTACCAGCCGCCGCCCTTGCCCGCGTGCACGCAGTGCCCCGCCGTCCACACCAGGTTGGACCTGCCCGGGTGCGCCGGATCGGTGACCACGGCGGCGGAGCACACCATGGACCCCTCGGGGGCGGTGAAGAAGAGCTTGCCGACGGGCGGCGCGTAGTGGTGATAGGTCGAGGCGACGCGGGTGGCCGCCGTCCGCCGCACGGGCCCGTCGGGCTCGTAGGCCTTGGTGGTGCCGCTGGAGCCGGAGCTGGAGCTGCCCGCCTGGGTGGGCACCGGGATGGTGGACTTCGCCTGGGCCATCCGTTGCGGTGTCCAGAAGTCCTTGATGTACGGGTTGGCGAAATCCTCGGCCTTGGACTTCCAGTGGCTGAAGTCCTTCCAGCCGCCGTTCCTCCACTTCTGCAGGGCCTGGCCGGTGAGGTCGGCGGGGATGCCGTCCGGCAGCTTGTAGCCGCCGATCGACCTCCCGCCGCCCTGGCCGGTGTCGACACCCGGATCGCTCTGGTCCGCCCGGGCCTGCGACGAGGCGGACCCCTTGCCCTCGTCGTGGGTCTTGTTGCTGTCGCAGGCCGTGACGGTCACCATGACCGCGGCGATCACGGCGGCAGCGGCCGCGACGCCGCGGCGGCGTATGAATGGCATGGAGCCTTGTCCCCCTGTGGCTGATTCTTGTCATGCCCCGGCTTGGCCGAAGCGTCCCCACTATGCACGGGGGGCGGACGCCGGGTGATCACCGGGGGACAGTCGGCACACAACGACTACGCGGCGGATATCGATCCGTGACACGACGTCATGTCCGAACCGGACGCCGCGCCGGCCGTCGACGGCCCTACGCCGCGCAGATCGGCCGGAAGGGCCCTAGCCGTCGACAGCCGTACGCCACTGCCGTACCGCCTCCACCGAGACCGGGGAGGCCCAGCCGTTCGGGCGGGCGGCGCCGCCGATGTGGAAGGCGTCGATGCCGGCGGCGCGCAGCCGGGGGACGTGGTCGAGGCGGAGGCCGCCGCCGACCAGGAGCCGTTGGGTGTAGCCGGGCTCGCCGCGCCGGGCGGCCTCGGCGACCAGGGTGGGCAGACCGTCGTCCACGCCGTCCGGGGAGCCCGCCGTGAGGTAGGTGTCCAGGCCCGGCACATCGGCGAGCTGCTTGCGCAGGGCGTCACGGTCGGCGGCACGGTCGATCGCGCGGTGGAAGGTCCACCGGCAGCCGTCCAGCTCCGCCGCCAGCCGCTCCACGGTGCCGAGGTCGGGGCCGCCGTCCTCGCCGAGGAACCCGAGCACGAACTCGTCGGCGCCGGACTCGCGCAGCTCGCCCGCGGTGCGTACGAGCGCCTCGACGTCACCGGCCGCGAACCCGTCCCGCAGGCGGAGCATCACGCGCAGCGAGATGTCGACGGCGGCGCGGATCCCGACGAAGGTCCCCACCGGCGGGGTCAGCCCGTCGGCGGCGATGTCGGTGACCAGCTCTAGGCGATCCGCGCCTCCGGCCTGGGCGGCGACCGCGTCCTCGACACCGAGGGCGATCACCTCCAGGACTGCACGCGTGCTCATAGGACCCCTTCCGTCGGTGTTCCCGTGGAGCGGCTACAGGTCTAGTCCAATCCAAGGGTACGCCGCCGGGATGCGGACGACGAGAAGGCCACCCTCCACCTCGGGGTCCGCCGAGCCGATGACCCGGTCCCGGGCGGGAGCGGGGCCCGGTCTCCGGATCAGGGGACAATGCCCGCATGACCGACCTCGACGCGTTGCGTTCCCGCTGGCTGCAGACCCTGCTGGCGGTGCGGGAGGACGCGGCCGGGCCCGATCCCGCCCCCTACGCCGACAACCTGCTGCGCCGCTGGTCGGAGCCGCAGCGCCGCTACCACACGGTCGAGCACCTGGCGGCCGTCCTGGACCACATCGACGTGCTGGCCGCGTACGCGGACGACCCCGACGCGGTGCGCCTGGCGGCCTGGTTCCATGACGCCGTCTATCTGCCGGAGCGTTCGGAGAACGAGGAGCGCTCGGCCCGGCTCGCCGAGCGCGCGCTTCCCGAGGCCGGGGTGCCGGAGGCCACGACGGCCGAGGTCGCCCGTCTGGTCCGCCTCACCGTCACCCACGACCCGGAGCCCGGCGACGCCAACGGCGCGGTCCTGTGCGACGCCGACCTGGCGGTCCTGGCGGCGCCCCCGCGTGCCTACGCCGCGTACACGGCGAGGGTCCGCCAGGAGTACGGCTTCGTCCCCGACGAGGCGTTCCGCGCCGGCCGCGCGGCCGTACTGCGCCAACTCCTCGATCTGCCCCGGCTGTTCCGCACGCCGTACGGGCAGCGGGAGTGGGAGACGACGGCCCGCCACAACATCGCCGCCGAACTGGAGCTGCTCGGCCCCTAAGGGGTCCTGAGCCGGGGTGCCGGCGCGTAATCCGATAGGTTCGGGAGCCCTTCCCCACCTATCCTCACCCGCATGCGAAGCATGGGTGGGGAACGGGTGACGGAAGCCGTCGCAGGGGCCGTGGAAACGCTGCGGAGGGCGGTGGACCGCGACTGGGACGGCGTGAAGGCGGGCCGCCTGGAGTGGAGTTGCCGTCAGACGGCGGAACACATCGCGAGCGATCTCATCGCGTACGCCGGACAGCTGGCGGGGCGTGCGCGGGACGCGTACGTGCCCTTCGAGATCACCCTCGACGACGGCGCCGGCGACGAGGACGTCCTGCACGTGATCGAGACGACGGGCGCGCTGCTCGCCGCCGTCGTCGCCACCACGCCCCGCGAGGTGCGAGCCTTCCACCCGTATCCCTTCCGCAGCGCGAACCGCGAGGGGTTCGCCGCGATGGGCATCGCCGAGGTCCTGCTGCACACGCACGACATCGCGGAGGGCCTGGGCCTCGCGTACGAGCCGCCGGCCGAGCTGTGCGAGGACGTGCTGACCCGGCTCTTCCCGCAGGTGCGGCCCGGTCCCGACCACTGGCGCACGCTCCTGTGGGCCACCGGCCGTGGTGAGCTGCCCGGCCGGGCCCCGGTCACCGAATGGCGCTGGAACAACAACCTGGTCATCCCCGCCGGACGCCTCGCACTCCAAGGCGTCACCCCGGCGGCCGCGGCCGATCTGCGCCTGGGCGGCACCGGCGGCTTCGAGTGGGTCGACGGCGGCCCCTTCGAGGGAACCCGTGAGGCCGCCGGACTGGTCGTCACGGCGTACGGGGCCGGTGTGCACCGGCCCGAATGGGGGGTGTTCGTGCTCGTACGGTCCGAGGACGGCCGCGCGGTCGGGAGCATGGGCTTCCACGGCGCCCCGGACAAGGAGGGCCGCGTGGAGGTCGGCTACGACCTGGTGGAGAGCGCCCGCGGCCTGGGCTATGCGACGGAGGCGCTGCGCGCGCTGGCGGCGTGGGCGCTGGCCGGGGACGAGGCCACGACGCTCTTCGCGATCGTCGACCGCGCGAACATCCCGTCGCAGGGCGTGGTCTCGCGGGCCGGGTTCACGCTGGTGGGCGAGGACGAGAAGACGTACGCGTACGAACTGCGCGGCTGAGGTCCCTCTCGCGCCCCTTGCGTCTGCGCAGTCCGGCCGCGTGCAGCAGCCGCACCACCTCGCGGCTGCCGACCTCCACCGCGCCCGCGCGCACCGCGTCCGGGTACCGGTGGGAGGGAAGGTCGTAGTGGTCGCGTTCGAACGCCCGGCGCGGCAGGTCCAGCGTCTCGGCGAACGCGTGCAGTTCCTCGAACGAGACGTCGCTGATGAGATGGGACCATGTCCGGCCGTGGCCCGGCCAGGTGGGAGGGTCGACGTAGACCGTCACGAGGACGCCATC
The DNA here is from genome assembly GCF_001417775.1 of Streptomyces sp. TP-A0356. Lineage (GTDB taxonomy): Bacteria > Actinomycetota > Actinomycetes > Streptomycetales > Streptomycetaceae > Streptomyces. The sequence continues at coordinate 432,020 of NZ_BBZJ01000014.1, forward strand.
CCGCCCGTCGCCGTCCCCAGCGATCCCACCGCCGCGACCTTCACGCCCGCCTTGTGGCACACCCAGTGCGGGTCGGGGCCGAGTTCCGGTTCGACGTCCAGCGAGTGCGGGTCACCGGAGCCGCAGACGGGGCACAGCGGCCAGCGCCCGTACCGCTCCAGCAGGGCGTCCTGGACGTCCTGCGCGACCAGCCCCGCCACGTAGTCCGCGCCTTCCGGCCACTGTTCGATCCACCAGCGCCGCTGGACGACGGAGTCCTCGACGAGCGAGACGACGTCGGCCTCGGCGACCTCGCCGGCGACCAGATCGGCGAGCACGAGGGCACGCGCCGCGTGCAGGGCCTGCTCCAGCGGGCTGATGGGATCCATGCACCCATTGTGCGCACTCTTGACCGCACCTCCGAACGGAAAATACCTTTCACATGTGACCCAGCATGTGAAGGAAACTTTCGCAGGGTCGGTGGGCCCGGACGCGCCGCCCGCACCCGCCGCGCTCGCCGCCAAGGTACGGACCCTCGCCCCCTCCATGACCCGGTCCATGCAACGCGTCGCCGAGGCCGTCGCCGGAGACCCGGCCGGGTGTGCGGCACTCACCGTCACCGGGCTCGCCGAACTCACCGGGACCAGCGAGGCCACCGTCGTCCGCACGGCCCGCCTCCTCGGCTATCCCGGCTACCGGGACCTGCGGCTCGCCCTCGCGGGCCTCGCCGCCCAGCAGCAGTCGGGCCGCGCGCCGTCCGTCACCGCCGACATCGCGGTCGACGATCCCATCGCGGATGTCGTCGCGAAGCTCGCGTACGACGAGCAGCAGACCCTCGCCGACACGGCGGCCGGGCTCGACACCGTGCAGCTCGGCGCCGCCGTCGCCGCGCTCGCCGCCGCCCGCCGCACCGATGTCTACGGCATCGGGGCGTCCGGGCTCGTCGCCCAGGACCTCGTCCAGAAGCTGCTGCGAATAGGCCTCATAGCCCACGCGCACAGCGACCCGCACCTCGCCGTCACCAACGCCGTACAGCTGCGCGCCAAGGACGTGGCGATCGCGATCACCCACTCCGGCTCCACCGGCGACGTCATCGAGCCGCTGCGGGTCGCCTTCGAGCACGGAGCGACGACCGTCGCGATCACCGGCCGTCCGGACGGGCCCGTGACGCAGTACGCCGACCACATCCTCACCACCTCCACCGCGCGCGAGAGCGAGCTGCGGCCCGCCGCGATGTCGTCCCGCACCAGCCAACTCCTGGTCGTGGACTGCCTGTTCGTCGGCGTGGCGCAACGGACGTACGAGACCGCCGCGCCCGCGCTGTCCGCCTCCTACGAGGCCCTGGCCCACCGCCACCATCCGCGTGGCGGAACGAAGCGCTAGCCCCCACCCGTCTTCCTCCCAGAACAGCGCCGCACCGGAAAGAGCCGCTCCTCATGACCTCCTCGCCCCATCACCACGATCTGAGAGCAGAGTTGGAGACCCTGACCACGGAGGCGTTCCGTCCCGAGCTGGCCGAGATCGACCAGCTGCCGACGCTGGAGATCGCGAAGATCATGAACGGCGAGGACGCGACCGTGCCGGCCGCGGTCGCCGCGCGGCTCCCGCAGATCGCCGCCGCGATCGACGCCGTCGCGGAGCGGATGGCCCGGGGCGGCCGGCTGGTCTACGCGGGCGCGGGTACCGCCGGACGGCTCGGGGTCCTGGACGCGTCCGAGTGCCCGCCGACCTTCAACACGGACCCCGCGCAGGTCGTGGGGCTGATCGCGGGCGGCCCCGGCGCGATGGTGACGTCGGTCGAGGGGGCGGAGGACTCCCAGGAGCTGGCGGCGGCCGACCTGGAGGCGCTGGGACTGACGGACCGTGACACGGTGGTCGGCGTCTCGGCGTCCGGCCGCACCCCGTACGCGGTCGGCGCGGTGGAGCACGCACGGGCGCGCGGCGCGCTCACGGTCGGCCTGTCCTGCAACGCGGACAGCACGCTCGCGGCGGCCGCCGACCACGGCATCGAGATCGTGGTCGGGCCCGAACTGCTGACCGGTTCGACGCGCCTGAAGGCGGGCACGGCGCAGAAGCTGGTCCTCAACATGCTCTCGACGATCACGATGATCCGACTGGGCAAGACGTACGGGAACCTGATGGTCGACGTCCGCGCCTCCAACGACAAGCTGCGCGCCCGCTCCCGCCGGATCGTGGCGCTGGCGACGGGCGCGACGGACGAGGAGATCGAGGGTGCCCTGGCGGCCACGGACGGCGAGGTCAAGAACGCGATCCTGACGATCCTGAGCGGCGTGGACGGCCCGTCGGCGGCACGGCTCCTCACGGAGAGCGGAGGCCACCTGCGCACGGCACTGGAGAAGGCGGCGGGCTGACTTGGGCGGGCGCCGCCCCGGAAGAACTCCGCGGCGTCCCGGTCGACTCATATGACGGAAGGTCAACTCTCCGTCACCGACAAGTGGTTTCATCTTCCACATGAATCCCATCGCGTTCGGTGACCTCCTCGAACTCAGGATCCGGCTGGAAGTGCTCGCGCAGGAGGCGGACCGCCGCCTCGTCACTGTCTTCGGTTCGGGGATCAGCAACTCGGTACTGCCGGGCGTTCCGGAGCTGACGGAGCTCTTCCGGGAGCATGTGCCACGCGCGGGCAGGGCGAGGTTCGACGCGACGATCGACGCCCTCCCGGATCCGGGACTCAAGTACCAGAACGCCGCGGCCATCCTGACCAGGCAGGCCGGTGAGCACACGGTGATGCGCGCGATCCGGACCGCCGTGCTGCAGGCATGCCGCGACGTGCCGAAGGAGGAGGCCGCCAAGGTCGCGAGGAACGAGGAGCAGTGCCGTGCGCTCGTCCGCGACACCGGGTCCTGGGAGATTCCGCTGGGATACCAGAGGTTCGCCCACTTCTTCGCGTCCCTGGACGGCAGCGTGCGCGGCCCCGTCATCACCACGAACTTCGATCCGCTCATCGAGATCGCGCTGACCAAGGCCGGTGTCGACGCTGTCGCCATCCCGGTCACCACCGACTCCGCTCCCACGCCCGATCAGCTCCGGGAGGCAACCACCCACCCGGTGCTGCACCTTCACGGGTACTGGACCGGCCCCGCGACGAGCAACGTGCCCTCCCGGATCACTGCGGACAGGCCTCAGCTCGACGCCGTGCTCCAGAAGATGCTCACGAACTCCGTGGTGCTCGTCGTGGGGTACAGCGGCTGGCTCGACGGCTTCATGAAGAGCCTGCGCAGCCGGATTCTCAACGACGCGGACCTCCTGCAGGCCGAAGTCCTCTGGGCGGCCCACGAGTCGGAGCCGGCCGATGCCCTAGGGGATGGCGTGCTCAACGAACTCGTGAGTGCGCCCGGCTTCAGTCTCTATCTGGGGATCGACGGCCATGAGCTCTTCGGCGGCGAACTCGACGCGGACGGTGTCGAGGCGCAGGAGAAGGCGTCCCCCTTCGGCTACTCGCGAGTGCCGCGACGGGCCCCCTCCTCGCAGTACGACCCCGCCCACTTCGCCGAGGGACGACGTCCGGACTGGGACGATGCAGGGCCCGGCCGCTGGCCCGTGCTCAGCTCCACACAGACGTTGGAGCAGGAACTCCTCGACTGCCTGGAGAACGGCGGCGGAGGCGGTGTGGTCGCCATCGGCCCTCTCGGCGAGGGCAAATCGCTCGCGGTACGGCAGGTGGCCATGTCGCTCGCTTCCTCCCGGCAGGACTGGGACGTGCTGTGGCGCGAACCCGGGGCGCCCCCCATCAGCGAGTCCTGGCTGAGTGAGGTGCGCAACGCTTCGGACCGGGCCCTGATCTGCATCGACGAAGCAGATCTGGTCATGGACGAACTCGTGGCCACCCAACGCGTCTGGGGGGTGAAGAACTCCGGCTTCGCGTTCCTGCTCGCCAGCCACGACCGGCTGTGGTGGCAGGGCGCAGGTTCCTATCTGCGCCCGCACATCAGTCCCGTTCTCTTCCACGGCATCACGAGCGAGGACGCCGGCAACATCGCAGCCGCGTGGCAGACGATGGGCCTGTTGCCCTCCTCTCTGGCCGACGCCGAGGCCGCGGCCGCCCGACTCGCCGCGTCCGCGGGTGCCATGGCGACGGAGACGAACACGCTCTTCGGTGCCGTGCTCGACGTCCGTTACGGACCAGAGCTCGGCCACCGCGTCGAGGACCTGCTGAGGAAGCTTGGGGACATCGACCTGACCGACACCGTGACCCTCGGGGATGTCTTCGCCGGTATCTGCGTGATGCAGCACACCCTGGACAGGGATGGAAACCGAGGCAAGGGTGCGAGCCGTTCAGTGATCGCGGAAATGGTGGGAAAGGGCGAGGTCTTCGCGGACGGCAAGATTCTGCGGATCCTCGGCCGGGAGGCGGCCGTCACCTTCGCGGGTGACCGGGTCTACTCGCGGCATCCTGCCATCGCCTCGGCCGTGGTCGACTACCTGCACCGGGACGGTTCCGCGCAGAAGGTCTACACGCTGGTGGGCAGGGCCGGTGGTGCGCTGAGGGCAGCGGATGCAAGTGAGATCGACGGGTTCCGCGACGCCTACCTGCTCTCCCGCAACCTGTCGGTTCCCGAGGCCGTGTGGGCGGCCACCGGAGCCGTCGAGGGGACGGGGCCGCTGCTGGAATCACGGGTGAGCCTGCTGCGCGCCCTTCGCAGGGAAGGCGGAGCCCGGCCCGTCAAGTACGCTCGCGACCTGGCCGCGCATGTGCACGAGTACCGCGACTCCCGCGCCGCCCTCAGAGGGTTCCTCGTGGAGTTCTCCAACTGCATGCGGGACGACGGCCATGCGCAGACCTCCGCCGGTCTCGCGGCTCTCGCTCTCGACGACCGGGTCGGCTTCAGACTCGACTCCAGCCGAGCTGGATACGCGCTCGTGAGTCTCGCGAAGTCGGCGCTCCGACTGAACGCCCAGACAGGCCGGGCAGCCGCGAACGACACTCCGGAGATCGCCTACGTCCTGCTGCAGCGCATCCGTGGCGAGGACGAGGCGGAGAAGTTCCTGGGGACGATCCGCACACGGCTGGCGCCTCTGGACGAGTTCCGGAGGCTGAGCGCGGTCAGGCTGTGCGCTCTCCTCGCGTCCGCGCTGGGCGCCGCGGCCAAGTCGGCCATGGACGAAACGCAGATCAGCCTCGGCCTCGACGACTCCCTGTCCTTCGACACGCTGCGACGGCTGGCGGTGGTCGAGCCCGGGGGGAGGTGAGCAACCCTGTCCGTGCCTGTTCCGACGGGGGGACGCGGCGGCTTCCTGACGACGTGCGCCCGTCGGCCCGCCTCGCCCCCGCCCCCGAGTGAGCCCGGTCCGCGAGTGGGCGGACGGTCCCACGCGCGTCCGCCGCCGGGCCGCAGTTGGACGTGACCGCCCACGCGCCCCACGACCTGGCCGATCCGCCCGTCCCGTACGTCCACGGCGTAGGCGCCGACGTCCGGCGCTCCTTCGGCGGTCCCTTGGCACCGCCCTGCCCGCGCAGCGCGTCGGCGCTCCGTGCAGGGAAGAGGTGAGCAGCAATGCCAAGGCCCCTGACACCGCTGAGCGCCCGCGAGCCTCACCCGCCCGCCCTACGCGAGCAGCGGCAGCGCGGGGAACTCGTAGCCCTCCCACATCCGCCGCGACTCCTCCTCCGGATACGTGGTGACCTCGGGCCGTGCGTCGAGGATCTGCACCAGCCGCCGCTCGGTGTCGTACGCCGGCCAGCCCGGGTCGCCGGTCCTCGCGAACGCCGTCCAGGACGTCCGGAGGCGGGAGGACAGCGCCTCGGCCTCGGGCGAGGGTTCCACCCCCGCGAACAGCAGGTTGCCGAGATCGGCCCCGAACGTGCGGAACAGCAGCGGGATGTCGAGGCCGTGGCAGGCACCGAAAACGCCTCCGCTGCCCGGGGCCGGCCAGGTCAGTTCGTACCCGAACGCCCGGCCGCCGCCGGCCACCTGCGCCTCGGCCAGATGCAGGGAGGGCATACGGAAGAGCCAGTCGGACTGGACCCGTTCGTACAGCTCGTCGGGTGTGGCGTCGGGGAACGCGGCACGGTAGGCGCGCTCGCCGTCCGGGCCCGGCGCGAACAGACGCAGAGCCGCCGTCGCCTGCTCGTCGGTGATCTTCCCGAGCAGCCCGCCGAGGACCAGGAACAGCCGGAACTCCTCCCGGTTGTGCCCGGCGATCAGCTCGATGTCCCGGCCGGCCCCGGCCGCCAGCGCCCGCCAGGGGGTGGTGGGCAGGACCTCGCCGTCGACGACGGGCGAGAACGGGGTCATCGTGGGGGCGACCTGCCCCCACCGGTCCTGGTACTGGAGCATCTTCGTGCCCAACGCCTGCCCCGCGTCGGTCAGTCGGCGCGGGTCCACGGTCGCCAGGTCGGCGGCCGTCGGGCGCAGGCCCGCCTCCGCGGCGAGGGCGGTCGCGATGTCCCGGGCCAGCTCCTCGGAGAAGTAGGTGCCCGGCACGCTCTGGGCGATCGCCCGCCGGAACAGTCCGGCCGCGCGCGGCATGGCCAGCAGCGCGGCGATCGATCCGGCACCGGCCGACTCGCCGAAGACCGTGACCCGGTCGGGGTCGCCGCCGAACGCCGCGATGTTGTCGCGCACCCACTCCAGGGCGGCGACCTGGTCCAGCAGACCACGGTTGGCGGGGGCTCCCTCGACGAGGGCGAAACCCTCGGTTCCCACACGGTGGTTGAAGGTGACGACGACGAGGTCTCCGTCACGGGCGATGTGCTGGGCGTCGTAGCCGGGGCTGCCGGAGTGACCGACCTTGTAGGCGCCGCCGTAGACCCACACCATGACGGGACGGCGGGCGGCCGGGTCGGCCTCGGGAGTCCAGACGTTGACGGTCAGCCAGTCGTCGCCGAGGGGCACGTCCAGAACCCGGGTGCGTCCCTGGATCCCCATTTCCTGCGGGGGCGGCGGCCCGAAGGCGTACGCCTCACGCGTCCCCTCCCAGGCACGCACCGGGCGCGGCGCGGCGAAACGCGCCTCCCCCACCGGCGGCTGAGCGAACGGAATGCCGCGGAAGACCGCCAGCCCGTCCTCCCGGCGCCCGCGCACCGCACCGGCGGCGGTGCGCACCACCGGCCCGGCCGTCCGTCCGCGGGACTCGGCTGTCGTCATGATGACCCCTCACTGGTGACCGGGGCGGCCCCTCACGGAGCGCCGCTGAACAGGATGGCGCCAAGGGCCGGGCGGCCGCCGCCCGTTGAAGGGACGGCGACCACCCGGAGCCCGACGATCACAGGAACACTACGCCTCGGCCCCGGGGACCTCCGCTGCCCCGGCCCGCTCGCCCGGGTCCTGCACGCCAGGGCCGGGCGGCGGTCCCGCGAACGGGGCGCCGCCCGGCCGGAGGGCTCAGTGCAGCGTCTTCAGCGCCGCCGCGTCGTACGGCTCCAGTTCGCCGAAGCGACCCTGAAGGACCTTCTCCGCCCACTGCGGGTCCTGGAGCAGGGCACGGCCGATGGCGACCAGGTCGAACTCCTCCGACTCCAGTCGGTCCAGGAGGTCGTCGATGCCCCGCACGGCTGCGCCCTCCCCCTGGAACGCACGGAGGAAGTCACCGCCCAGGCCCACCGAACCGACGGTGATGGCCGGCTTGCCCGTGAGCTTCTTCGTCCAGCCCGCCAGATTGAGGTCCGAGCCGTCGAACTCCGGCAGCCAGTAGCGGCGGGTGGAGGCGTGGAAGGCGTCCACGCCGGCCGCGGCGAGCGGGGTGAGGATCGCCTCCAGTTCCTCGGGGCTCTGGGCGATCCGGACGTCGTACGCGTCCTGCTTCCACTGCGAATAGCGGAAGATGACCGGGAACTCCGGCGAGACCGAGTCCCGTACGGCCGCCACGATCTCCGCGGCGAACTTCGTACGGGCCACGAGGTCGCCGCCGTAGGCGTCGGTGCGGCGGTTGGTGCCCTCCCACAGGAACTGGTCGAGCAGATAGCCGTGCGCCCCGTGCAGCTCCACACCGTCGAAGCCGATCCGCTCGGCGGCGGCGGCCGCCTCGGCGAAGGCCGCGATCACGTCGTCCAGGTCCCGCTGCGTCATGGCCCTGCCCGTGCCCTCGGTGCCGTCGAGGCGGAGACCGGACGGGCCGACGGCCGGCGCGTCCGCGTAGGGCGGGTCGCCGGCCTTGCGCACCATGCCGATGTGCCACAGCTGCGGCACGATCGTGCCGCCCCCGGCGTGCACCGCCTCGGCGACCTTCGCCCAGCCCGCGAGCTGCTCCTCGCCGTGGAATCGCGGGACCCGGTCGCTCTGACCGGCCGAATCGTGGCCCACGTACGTGCCCTCGGTGACGATCAGGCCCACACCGGCGGCGGCGCGACGGGCGTAGTACGACACCACGTCCTCACCGGGCACGCCGCCCGGGGAGAACATGCGCGTCATCGGCGCCATCACGATCCGGTTGGGGACGGTCAGGCCGTTGAGGGAGACGGGACGGGAGAGGATCCGGGCCGCGCGGGAGGCGGCGTCGGGGGCGGTGACGGTCATGTGGGGAGCTCCTCGGCAGGGGACAGGTGGTACCAGTTGGTATGTGCGTATGCATCAAATGCCTGTGTACTGCTCAACCGAGCTGCCGGTACGGGGAATTCCGGCGGCCGGCCGCCTGTCCTGTGATCCCGGACACGCCAGAGGGCGGCACCCCCTGCTTCCAGGGAGTGCCGCCCTCGGTGGGAACGGACCGGGTCCGAGCCTGGCCGGCTCAGAAGTCCATGTCACCGCCCGGCATGCCGCCGCCGGCCGGCGCGGCGGCCTTCTCCGGCTTGTCGGCGATGACGGCCTCGGTGGTGAGGAACAGCGCGGCGATGGAGGCGGCGTTCTGCAGGGCGGAACGGGTCACCTTCGCCGGGTCGATGATGCCTTCCTTGATCAGGTCGACGTACTCACCGGTCGCGGCGTTCAGGCCGTGGCCCGGAGTCAGGTTGCGCACCTTCTCCACCACGACACCGCCCTCCAGGCCGGCGTTGACGGCGATCTGCTTCAGCGGAGCCTCGAGCGCCAGCTTGACGGCGGCGGCACCGGTGGCCTCGTCGCCCTCCAGCTCCAGCTTCTCGAAGACCTGGGAGGCCTGCAGCAGGGCCACGCCACCACCGGCGACGATGCCCTCCTCGACGGCCGCCTTGGCGTTGCGGACGGCGTCCTCGATGCGGTGCTTGCGCTCCTTGAGCTCCACCTCGGTAGCGGCACCGGCCTTGATGACGGCCACGCCGCCGGCCAGCTTCGCCAGGCGCTCCTGCAGCTTCTCACGGTCGTAGTCGGAGTCGCTGTTCTCGATCTCGGCGCGAATCTGGTTCACGCGGCCCTGCACCTGCTCCGGGGAGCCGGCGCCGTCGACGATCGTGGTCTCGTCCTTGGTCACGACGACCTTGCGGGCGCGGCCCAGGAGGTCCAGGGTCGCGTTCTCCAGCTTGAGGCCGACCTCCTCGGAGATGACCTCGCCGCCCGTGAGGATGGCGATGTCGCCGAGCATGGCCTTGCGGCGGTCGCCGAAGCCCGGGGCCTTGACGGCGACGGACTTGAAGGTGCCGCGGATCTTGTTGACGACCAGGGTCGACAGGGCCTCGCCCTCGACGTCCTCGGCGATGATCAGCAGCGGCTTGCCCGACTGCATGACCTTCTCCAGGAGCGGGAGCAGGTCCTTGACCGAGGAGATCTTCTGGTTGGCGATCAGGATGTACGGGTCGTCGAGGACGGCCTCCATACGCTCCATGTCGGTGGCGAAGTACGCCGAGATGTAGCCCTTGTCGAAGCGCATGCCCTCGGTGAGCTCCAGCTCCAGACCGAAGGTCTGCGACTCCTCGACGGTGATGACGCCTTCCTTGCCGACCTTGTCCATGGCCTCGGCGATGAGCTCGCCGATCTGGGTGTCGGCGGCGGAGATGGAGGCCGTGGAGGCGATCTGCTCCTTGGTCTCGACGTCCTTCGCCTGCTCCAGCAGGGCGGCGGAGACGGCCTCGACGGCCTTCTCGATACCGCGCTTCAGGGCCATCGGGTTGGCACCGGCGGCCACGTTGCGCAGGCCCTCGCGGACCAGCGCCTGGGCGAGCACGGTCGCGGTGGTCGTACCGTCACCGGCGACGTCGTCCGTCTTCTTGGCGACTTCCTTGACCAGCTCGGCGCCGATCTTCTCGTACGGGTCCTCGAGCTCGATCTCCTTGGCGATGGAGACACCGTCGTTGGTGATCGTGGGGGCACCCCACTTCTTCTCGAGGACGACGTTGCGGCCCTTGGGGCCGAGGGTCACCTTGACGGCGTCCGCGAGCTGGTTCATGCCGCGCTCGAGGCCGCGCCGCGCCTCCTCGTCGAACGCGATGATCTTGGCCATGTGAAGTGGTCCCTCCAGGACTGGGGGTGATTACTTCGGACCGCGCCCGCGCCCGCGACGGACGGCCCAGGCCGGAGGTTCCTTGCCCCTCCCGGCCCGCGGCCTCACCGACCCGGTCCTTCTTTGTCACTCTCACCATCAGAGTGCTAACGCCAATGATTAGCACTCGCCCCTGCCGAGTGCAAGCGGCATCCAGGGATGGGCAGGTAAACACAGGTGTACGGGGGCGCACGATCTGCGCGTGCCCCGGTGCCCGGACAGACCGAGGGGCTCGTACCCCGAACGGGATACGAGCCCCTCGACACGTCGAACAGTTCAGTCGTCGGCGCGCAACCTCAGCCCGCCAGGCGGACCATGTCCGCCTGCGGCCCCTTCTGACCCTGCGAGATCTCGAACTCGACCCGCTGGCCCTCTTCCAGGGTGCGGTAGCCGTCCATCTGGATCGCGCTGTAGTGGACGAAAACATCCGCACCACCGTCGACCGCGATGAAGCCGTACCCCTTCTCCGCGTTGAACCACTTGACGGTGCCCTGAGCCATGCCTAACTCCCCTATTACTGGCCCTTGCACAGATCCACACTTCGCGGATCCGGGTCAGACCTCACCCCCCAACGGTTGGGGGCGTGCGCCGGAACGCGTCGACCGCGGCTGAATGTATCTGTCCAACTGCCCTCTGCAACAGGTCAATCGGACGAGAATTCAGGACGCGACCGGTCGGGAATGTACGAAGAATTCGCCCGAATTCAGGGCAAGTCGGGCCCCGCAAAAGGAATGAATGGCGCAAAAGCCCTGCACAGTTTGGCTGCTTCTTGTCGGGTGTGCGCCGGGAAGCCGGTGCGCCCGCCGGTAAACCGCGGGCGAGTTCCCCAACTGTACCGTGCTCAACCATGCAGAATTGCCCCCTCCGCTTCTCTCGCGGAGAGGGCAATTCGATGAACTCCCGGTGTTCGGCGTTACCGAGGGTAATGACGGGACCGGTGAGTGATGTCAGCCGCCCGCGACGGCCGGGATGATCGACACGCCCGCGCCGTCCGGCGTCGCCGTCTCCAGACCCTGCTCGAAGCGGACGTCGTCGTCGTTCACGTACACGTTGACGAACCGGCGCAGCTTGCCCTGGTCGTCCAGAACGCGGGCCGCGATGCCGGTGTGGTTCTTCTCCAGGTCGGCGATGACCTCGCCGAGGGTCGCGCCCTCGGCGCCCACCTCGGCCTGGCCGCCGGTGTAGGTGCGCAGGATGGTCGGGATGCGGACGGTGACGCTCATGGGGTTTGACCTCCGGTCGGGGTACGGCTGGCGGGACGGGCGGTTCAGACGAGCCCGGCTTCGCGGAACGAGTCGAGGTTCGGGCGGATCGTGGCGGTCAGCCCGGTACCGGCCACCGCGTCCAACGTCTTGAGGCCGTCGCCGGTATTGAGGACCACCGTCGTCTTCGCCGGGTCGAGTACACCGCTCTCGACGAGTTTGCGCGTGACACCGACGGTCACACCACCGGCCGTCTCCGCGAAGATGCCCTCGGTCCGCGCCAGCAGCTTGATCGCGTCCACGATCTGCTCGTCCGTCACGTCCTCCACCGCACCCCCGGTGCGGCGGGCGATGTCGAGGACGTACGGGCCGTCCGCCGGGTTGCCGATCGCCAGCGACTTGGCGATCGTGTCCGGCTTCTGCGGCCGTACGACGTCGTGGCCCGCCTTGAACGCGGTCGACACCGGCGAGCAGCCCTCGGCCTGCGCACCGAAGATCTTGTACGGCTTGTCCTCGACGAGCCCGAGCCTGATCAGCTCCTGCAGGCCCTTGTCGATCTTCGTCAGCTGCGAGCCCGAGGCGATCGGGACCACGATCTGGTCCGGCAGCCGCCAGCCCAGCTGCTCGGCGATCTCGTACGCCAGGGTCTTGGAGCCCTCCGCGTAGTACGGACGGAGGTTGACATTGACGAAGCCCCAGCCCTCGCCGGCCGGGTCGCCGATCAGCTCGGAGCAGAAGCGGTTCACGTCGTCGTAGTTGCCCTCGATGCCGACGAGGTCGCCGCCGTAGATCGCGGCCATGACGACCTTGCCCTGCTCCAGGTCGTGCGGGATGAAGACGCAGGAGTGGAAGCCCGCGCGGGCCGCCGCGGCGCCGACCGCGCCCGCGAGGTTGCCGGTGGAGGAGCAGGAGAGGGTGGTGAAGCCGAAGACCCGCGCCGCCTCCAGCGCCTGGGCGACCACGCGGTCCTTGAAGGAGTGCGTCGGGTTACCGGAGTCGTCCTTCACATACAACCCGCCGGTCACGCCCAGCTCGCGCGCGAGGTTGTCGGCCTTGACGAGCTTGGTCCAGCCCGGGTTGAGGTTCGGCTTGCCGGCGACGTCCGCCGGGACCGGCAGGAGCGGCGCATAGCGCCAGATGTTCGCGGGGCCCGCCTCGATCCGCTTCCGCAGTTCCTCGGTGTCGTAGCCCGAGAAGTCGTACGCGATTTCCAGCGGGCCGAAACACTCCTCGCAGGCGAAGACCGGGCCGAGCGGCACGCGGTGGCCGCACTCGCGGCAGGACAGAGCCGCGGCGGGACCGAGGTCCACGGAGTCGGTGGTGCTGGCGACAGTCTGCACAGCCATGTCAGGCGAGGCCCTTTCTCCTCATCTTCCTCACGACGCACCTCGCCGTGAGACGGATTTGGCACCTTCCCTAGTCGGGAGCCTCGCCGAGACGATCAGGAGTGATCTACGAGAGCCGACTGGAGGGTTGCCGGGGCTTCATCGGGCCGTGTCCCTCTGCCCCTCTGGATGAGCTGTATGCGGTTGTTTCACTCGTGCGATACCCGGCGACCTCCGACATGCGATGGTCACCGGCGTTGTTCAAGACTGTAACCGAAGGCCAGGAGAGTTGAGATAGCCGTCCGAACCGCGAGATGGATCAGACAGAGAACCGTTTGAAGACCCCTTTGCCCACCTCCGTCGAACGAACGTGAGGAGCCGCAGACTGTGCTGGAAGAAGTCGAGCGTTGGCTGAGCACCCGCTCCTGGTCCGTGACCGATCGCCCGCTCCACAAGATCCTTGCCGCCAAGCGCGCATCTGGCTCTTCGGTCAGCGTCGTGCTGCCCGCGCTCAACGAGGAGGAGACGGTGGGCGAGATCGTCGCCGTCATCCGCCACGACCTCATGCACCAGGTTCCCCTCGTCGACGAGATCGTCGTCGTCGACTCGGGCTCGACGGACCGCACGTCCGAGGTCGCCGCGGCGGCCGGCGCGACGGTGGTGCACCGCGACGCGATCCTGCCGCGCCTGCCGGCCTTGCCCGGCAAGGGCGAGGTGCTGTGGCGCTCCCTCCTGGTCACCAGCGGTGACATCGTCTGCTTCATCGACGCGGACCTGAAGGAGTTCTCGTCGGACTTCGTCTCCGGGATCGTGGGCCCCCTGCTCACCGACCCGGGCGTGGACCTGGTCAAGGCGATGTACGACCGGCCGCTGACCGTCTCCGACGGGCGCGCCTCCGGCACGGCCGCGGCGGGCCAGGGCGGCCGCGTCACGGAACTGATGGCGCGCCCGCTCCTCAACATGCACTGGCCGCAGCTCGCCGGCTTCGTACAGCCGCTCGGCGGCGAGTACGCGGCCCGCCGCTCCCTGCTGGAACGGCTTCCGTTCCCGGTCGGGTACGGGGTCGAGCTGGGCATGCTGGTCGACGCCCTGCATCTGGTGGGCCTGGACGCCCTGGCCCAGGTCGACGTCGGGGTGCGCAAACACCGCCACCAGGACGGCCAGGCGCTGGGCCGCATGGCCGCCGCGATCTACCGCACCGCCCAGCTCCGCCTGGCCCGCGGCCATCTGATCCGTCCCGCGCTCACCCAGTTCGTACGGAGCGAGGGGGGTTTCGAGCCACGGACGTACTCGGTGGACACGGAGGAGAGGCCACCGATGACGGAGATCGCGGAGTACCTGGAACGGAAGGCGGCCTGAGCCTTTCCGCGCACGGGCGCGACCGCGACACCCCCGCTGTGTGCGGCTCCGCATACGGCCGAACCGCACGTTTGAGCGTTTCCGCACCGGGCTAGGTTTGGTGGCATGGCTTCGCATGCGGCTTCCGTTCTCGTCGCCTCCAACCGCGGCCCGGTCTCGTACTCCCTGGACGAGACCGGGGCGCTCACCGCCAGGCGCGGCGGAGGCGGACTCGTGTCGGGCTTGTCGGCGATCGGCCCGGACACGGACGCGGTCTGGGTGTGCTCCGCCCTCGGCGACGCCGACCGGGAGGCCGTACGGCGGACGGGCGGGGCGCTCGATCCGGCCGACACCGGCGGACAGCGGGTACGGATGCTCGACATCGACCCGCAGGTGCACGCGGCCGCGTACAACGGCATCGCGAACTCGGTGCTGTGGTTCGTGCACCACATGCTGTACCAGACGCCGCTGGAGCCGATCTTCGACGCGGAGTTCCGGCGGCAGTGGGCGGCGTACGAGACGTACAACCGCGCGTTCGCCGAGGCTCTGGCCCAGGAGGCGGCCGAGGGCGCGGCGGTGCTGATCCAGGACTACCACCTCACCCTGGCCCCCCGGATGCTCCGCGAGCTGCGGCCCGACCTGCGGATCGGCCACTTCTCGCACACGCCGTGGGCGCCGCCGGAGTACTTCCGTCTGCTGCCCGACGACATCGCGGCGCAGGTGCTCGGCGGGATCCTCGGCGCGGACCGGGCGGCGTTCCTCACGCAGCGCTGGGCGGACGCGTTCACCGACTGCTGTCACGCGGTGCTCGGCCCCGGCATCCCGTCGGGCACGCGCATCGGCGTGCACGGGCTGGGCGCGGACGCCGACTTCCTGCGCGAGCGGGCCCACCAGCCGGACGTGGGCGAGCGCATGGCCGTACTGCGCAAGCAGATCGGCTCGGCCCCCGACGGGGGCCCCCGCAAGACGATCGTGCGGGTGGACCGCACGGAGCTGTCGAAGAACATCGTGCGCGGGCTGCTGGCGTACGAGGAACTGCTTCGGTCGCGTCCGGAGTGGCGCGAACGGGTCGTCCACGTCGCCTTCGCCTACCCCTCCCGTCAGGACCTGGCCGTCTACCGCGAGTACACGGCGGAGGTCCAGCGGGTGGCGACGGAGATCAACTCCCGCTACGGGACGCCGGGGTGGATCCCGGTGGAGCTGCACGTGAAGGACGACTTCGCGCGCTCGCTGGCCGCGTACCGGCTGGCTGACGTGGCCTTCGTGAACCCCATCCGGGACGGTATGAACCTCGTCGCCAAGGAGGTCCCGGTGGTCTCCGACCAGGGCTGCGTGCTGGTGCTGTCCCGGGAGGCGGGGGCGTACGAGGAACTGGCCGAGGACGCGGTGGCGGTGAACCCCTACGACATCGGGGGCATGGCTCAGGCGCTGCACACGGCGCTGTCGATGGGGCCGGGGGAGCGTGCGGAGCGCGCGAAGCGGCTTGCCGCGCAGGCTACGGCGCTTCCCCCGGCTCGGTGGTTCTTGGATCAGTTGGCCGCGTTGGAGGGTTGAGCGGTGGGGCCCGGTGGGGCGCGTTCAGTCCAGCTCCTGTGCCAATGACCTCAACAGCCGTACGACCCCCTCCGGGCCGTCGACCACCAGGTCCGCCCGCTCCGCCAGCTCGGTGACCTCCTCGCTGCCGCTGCACACCAGCAGGCCCGGGACGCCGTCGGAGCGGAGCTTGTCGACCGCGGCGAAGGCGGGGAGGTCGCCGAGGTCGTCGCCCGCGTACATCACCGCTCCGGCGCCGATCTCGCGGACGTACTCCAGCAGGGCCACGCCCTTGTCCATGCCCGGCGGGCGCAGCTCCAGAACCATGCGGCCGGGTTCGACGATCAGTCCGTGGCGGGTGGCGAGGTCGGCGAGGGGCTCGCGGAGGGCCTCGAAGGCGGCTTGCGGATCGTCGGCGCGGCGGGTGTGCACCGCGACGGCGCGCCCCTTCTCCTCGATCCAGGTGCCGTGCCAGGCGCCGATCCGTTCGAGGAGGCCGGGGAGTTCGGCCCGGACGGCGGCGACGCCGGGGTGCGGGGCGGGGGCCTTGACGGTACCGGTGCGGGCGTCCCAGCGTTCGGCACCGTAATGGCCCAGGACGACGAGGTGGTCGAGTCCGGGGACGCCCGCGAAGCCGCCGTAGCGGACGGCGACACCGGCGGGGCGGCCGGTGACGACCGCGATGGAGGCGACCTTCGGAGCGAGGGCCGCGAGGGCGGGGACCGCGTCCGGGTGGGCGCGGGCCTGGTCGGGGTCGGGGACGATCGGGGCGAGCGTCCCGTCGAAGTCGAACGCGAGGACGGCCCGGTCGGGCCGGGCGAGGATGGCGTCGAGTCCGTCGCGCCCGGCCGCAGTGGCGGGCGTCGGCAAGGAATCCGTGTGGCTGCCCATGGGACGACCCTATCCGGGCGGGGGCGGGCGCACCCATGGCTCATGGGTGCGCGCCGAGGCGTCCCGCTCAGCGCTCCGCGCGGCGGGACTCCCGCACCCGGCGCAGCCGGTTGACGGTCACCGGGGCGTGGGCGAGGGCCCTCGGGTCGTCGAGGAGGGCGTTGAGCAGCTGGTAGTAGCGCACGGGGGCGAGCCCCAGCCGCTCACGTATGGCACGCTCCTTGGCCCCCGGCCCGGAGAAGCTGCGCCCCTCCAGAGCGAGGATGGCCTTTTCGCGGGAGGTGAGCTCTTCCATGGGGGGAACGGTAATCGGCGGGTCCGACATCCGCCCTAGCCGGCGGAGGCGCTGTCGGCCGTCACCGCCGCCCGCTGCAGCTGGCCCAGGATCGCCGCCGGGCTGCCGTCCGGGCCGACGGCCTTGCCTATCCGCTTCTTGATCTCCGCGCTGACGCCCGCCCAGGACGTCTTGCCGACCGGGTACAGCTCCGAGCTCGGCAGCTCCTGCAGGAACGGCGCGAGATCCGCGTCCTGGGGCGAGGCCGCCATGGTCTCCTGCGCCGAGTTGGTCACCGGCAGCAGGTCGTACTCGCGCGAGAAGTCCAGGACGTTCTTCTCGTCGTACACGTAGTCGAGGAAGGTGCGGATCTGGTCCTGGTGGCCGTTCTGCCTGAACGCCGTCATCCAGTCCGCCACGCCCATCGTCGACTTCGCCCGGCCGTTGATCCCGGGCATCGGCACCATGCCGAACTGCACGCCCTTGGCCGCGGCCGCCTTCATCAGGGAGGGGTGGCCGTTCAGCATGCCGACCTC
This sequence comes from Streptomyces sp. TP-A0356, assembly GCF_001417775.1. GTDB lineage: Bacteria > Actinomycetota > Actinomycetes > Streptomycetales > Streptomycetaceae > Streptomyces. Next base: position 449,448 of record NZ_BBZJ01000014.1, read on the forward strand.
GCCACGGGTGAAGGCGGTGAAGGCGTCGGCGCGGTTCAGCTGCGCCGGGGGCACCGGGCCGGTCAGCCCCTTGCCCACCAGTTCGTCCTTCAGCCAGGTGAAGGTGGCCACGTTCTGCGTGGAGTCGAGGTTGTAGGAGCCGAAGCCGTCCAGATAGCCGTCACCGCCGCTCAGCAGCCACTGCATCGTCTCCGCCTGCGCCTCCTCCGGTCCCAGCGGCAGGGCGTAGGGGAACTTCACGCCCTTGGCCTTGAGGGCACGCGCGTCCGCCGCCAGTTCGCTCCAGGTCGTCGGCGGGGTGATGCCCGCCTCGGAGAACAGCGTCCTGTTGTAGAAGAGGAGCCGCGTGGACGCCGCGAACGGCATGCCGTACTGGACGCGGTTCACCTTCCCCGCGTCGCTCAGCTCCGAGGCGAAGTCCGCCTGGGAGGGGATCGAGAGCACCTCGTCGGCCCGGTACAGCCTGCCCGCCGCCGCGTAGTCCGCGTACGCCCCGATCTGCGCCATGTCGGGCGCGTCGCCGGCGGCGACCATCTCCGTCACCTTGCGGTCCACGTCGTTCCAGGAGTAGACGCTGACCTCGACCTTGATACCGGAGTGCTCCGCCTCGAAGCCGCGGACCAGCTGGTCCCAGTACTTCTTGGAGCTGTTGGCCGACGAGTCCCCGTAGTCCGCGGCCACCAGCCGCAGCGTCACTCCCCCGGATCCGCCCGCGCCCGAGCAGCTCACCAGCGCCCCCGTCATACCCAGCGCGGACACCGCCGCCACCAGACCCCTGCCCCATGCCGTCCCACGCGCCCCGCGCCCCTGCACCCTCTAGCCCAACCCTGCCGTCTCGCCATTCGGAATATCAACATAAGGTCTACACCACGTGAGTGGACTAGACCTCTTCGGGTATCCGGGCCACACTGTCCCCGTGAGACATGTCATCGCCCTCGATGTGGGCGGCACCGGGATGAAGGCCGCCCTGGTAGGCGCGGGGGGCGAGCTGCTGTACCAGGCGCGCCGGGCCACCGGACGCGAGCGCGGGCCCGACGCCGTGGTGGAGTCGATCCTCGGTTTCGCCGCCGATCTGCGCGCGCACGGCGAGCGGCACTTCGGCCGATCCGCGGCCGCCGCGGGCGTCGCCGTGCCCGGCATCGTCGACGCGGAGCGCGGCGTGGCGGCCTACTCGGCCAACCTCGGGTGGCGCGACGTACCCCTGCGCGACCTGCTCGGCCGCCGGCTCGACGGCGCTCCGGTCGCGCTCGGGCACGACGTGCGCACCGGCGGGCTCGCCGAGGGCCGCATCGGCGCGGGCAAGGGAGCGGACCGCTTCCTGTTCGTGCCCCTGGGCACCGGCATCGCGGGTGCCATCGGCATCGGCGGCGGCGTCGAGGCCGGCGCCCATGGCTTCGCGGGCGAGATCGGCCACATCGTCGTACGGCCCGGCGGGACTCCCTGTCCCTGTGGTCAGCGCGGCTGTCTGGAGCGGTACGCGTCCGCCTCGGCCGTCAGCCAGGCCTGGGCCGCGGCCTGCGACGATCCGGAGGCGGACGCGGCCGACTGTGCGCGGGCCGTCGCGGCCGGGGACCCGAACGCCGTCCGGGTCTGGCGGGAGGCGGTGGACGCGCTCGCCGACGGGCTGGTCACCGCCCTCACCCTGCTGGACCCGCGCACGCTCATCATCGGTGGCGGGCTCGCGGAGGCGGGGGAAACGTTGTTCACACCGCTGCGGGACGCGGTCCGGCGGCGGGTCACCTTCCAGAAGCTCCCGTCGATCGTCCCCGCGGCACTGGGGGACACCGCCGGATGCCTGGGCGCGGGGCTCCTCGCCTGGGATCTCCTCGTAACCACCGACCGTTCGGAGGTATCCGCCTGATGGCCCCCAGCAAGGTTCTCGCCGGCGCCCGGGTGGTGCTTCCCACCGGGATCGTGACCGACGGCCGCGTCGTCGTCGAGGGCACGCGGATCGCCGGGGCGGCTCCTGGGAACGAGCACGCCGAGATCATCGACGTACGGGACCACTGGCTGGTCCCCGGCTTCGTCGACATGCACAACCACGGGGGCGGCGGCGCGTCCTTCTCGGGCACGGCCGACGACATCCTCACGGCCGTCCGCACCCACCGGCTGCACGGCACCACCACCCTCGTCGCCTCGACCGTCACCGATGACATGGACGTCCTCGTCAAGCAGGCCGGGCTGCTGTCCGAGCTCGCCGAGCAGGGCGACATCGCCGGCATCCACTTCGAGGGGCCGTTCATCTCGCCCTGCCGCAAGGGCGCGCACTCCGCGGCACTGCTGCGCGACCCCGATCCGGCGGAGGTCCGCAAGCTGATCGACGCGGGCCGCGGCCGGGCGAGCATGGTCACGCTCGCCGCCGAACTGCCCGGCGGCATCGACTCCGTACGGCTGCTCGCCGAGCACGGTGTGATCGCGGCGATCGGGCACACGGACGCGACGTACGAGCAGACGGTGGAGGCGATCGACGCGGGCGCGACCGTGGCGACCCACCTGTTCAACGCGATGCCGCCGCTCGGCCACCGCACCCCCGGGCCCGTCGCCGCCCTCCTGGAGGACGAGCGGATCACGGTCGAACTGATCGACGACGGCACGCACCTCCACCCGGCCGCCCTGCAGCTGGCGTTCCATCACGCGGGCGCCGGACGCGTGGCCTTGATCACGGACGCGATGGACGCGGCCGGGATCGGTGACGGCCGGTACATGCTCGGCCCGCTGGAGGTCGAGGTCAGCGAGGGCGTGGCACGCCTGGTGGAGGGCGGCTCGATCGCGGGCTCGACGCTCACCCTGGACCGCGCGTTCCAGCGGGCGGTCACCGTCGACCGGCTGCCGGTGGAGGACGTCGTGGCGGCCATCTCGGCGAACCCGGCCAGGCTGCTGGGCGTCTACGACCGGGTGGGCTCCCTGGAGCCCGGAAAGGACGCCGACCTGGTGCTGTTGGACGCCGGGTTCGGCCTCAAGGGCGTGATGCGCCGCGGCGAGTGGGTGGTCGATCCCCAACTGGGATGATTCATCCGCTTGTTGACATACGGCGGTCGGCCCGGGGGACTGGGCCGACCGCCGACTCATTTGGCATGATCGAGCCTCCGCACACCGCCGGCGGCTAGCGCACTCTGGAATCCCGGACGTCAGGACACCGACGGTCGGAGGCACGGGGCGCGCCGCCATGAGTTTCGAGGGAGGTCCCCCAGGTGATCCTGACGGTCACGCTGAACACCGCTCTCGACATCACCTATCGCGTACGAGCGCTCAGGCCGCACACCTCGCACCGGGTGACCGAGGTGACCGAACGGCCCGGCGGCAAGGGCCTGAACGTGGCCCGGGTGCTCGCCGCGCTCGGCCACGAGGTGACCGCCACGGGCTTCGCGGGCGGCGCGACGGGCCGCTCCCTGAGGGACCGGCTCGCGCGCACGCCCGGCGTCGTGGACGCGCTCGTCGCGGTCGAGGGCGCCACCCGGCGCACCATCGCCGTGGCGGACGGGACGACCGGCGACACCACCCAGCTCAACGAGCCCGGCCCGGTGATCGCGCCCGCCGAGTGGGCGGCCTTCCTGGACGCGTACGGGGATCTGGTGCGCTCGGCCGCGGCGGTGGCCCTGTGCGGCAGCCTGCCACCGGGGGTGCCGGTGGGGGCGTACGCCCAACTGGTGCGCACCGCACGTGCCGTGGGGGTGCCCGTCCTGCTCGACACGAGCGGCGAGCCGCTGCGCCGCGGGGTCGCCGCCCGCCCGGACATCGTCAAGCCCAACGCCGACGAGCTGGCCGAACTCACCGGCTCCCACGAGCCGTCGCAGGCCACTCGGGACGCCCGTCGGCGCGGGGCGCACACCGTGGTCGCCTCACTGGGCGCCGACGGTCTGCTCGCCGTGAACTCGGAGGGGCGCTGGCGGGCCGTCCCGCCGCGTCGGATCCAGGGCAATCCGACGGGCGCGGGCGACTCGGTGGTCGCGGGCCTGCTGTCGGGCCTGGTGGAGCACCTGTCGTGGCCACGGCGCCTGGCCCGGGCGGTGGCCCTGTCCGCGGCGACGGTCCTGGCGCCCGTGGCGGGCGAGTTCGACCGCCGAACGTACGAGGAACTGCTGGGCCAGGTGGCGGTGACGGGCGAGGCGACGGCGGCCTGACCTCCCTGCGGCGTCACGCCGGGGGCGCAGCCCGGGGCGTCTGCTGCTTCGACGCCCACGGGGGATCGGCTGGTTCGAAGGCCCCGGGGGGCCGACTAGTTGGACCAGCCCTTCGTCAGCCACAGCTGGTCGAGGTAGGCGTTGCACTGGTTCCCCTGCTCGCAGGAGATCCTGACCGTATTGGTGCCCTTGTTGAGCTGGATGTAGTTGTACGTCTTCGTCCAGCCCTTCTCCCAGTCGCCCTGGGGCGCCTGCGCCCAGTTCTTCAGCTTGAGGGGGGTCGTCTGCGGCGTGCCGTTGACGGTGAGGGTGGCGGTGGCGTCGACGCCGGGCACGCCGTAGCCGGTGTGCAGGGTGTACTTGCCGGTCGAGGGGACGTCCACGCTCCAGGTCACGGCGGCGCCGACGTTGTTGAAGCCCGCCACGTAGACACCGCCGCCGGCCGAGGCGCCCTTGACGTCGGACGCGGTGGTGGCGGTGCCCTCCAGACGCAGCGCCTTGGCGTCGATCGTCGGCAGCTTGGTGTCGTCCGCCGACTGGCTGGCGGACTGGCTCGGGGACGTGCTCTGGGCGGACGACGGGCTGGAGCCCGCCTGGGCGCCGTTCTTGCTGCCGTCCGAGTTGCCGCCCGTCATGGCGATCCCGATGCCGATCACGACCGCGGCGACCACCGCGATCGCGCCGATCAGCAGCCCCTTCGTGTTGGGGCCCCGGCCGCGGCCACCGCCCGCGCCCACCGGCGCCTGCCGGGTCGTGGGCGTGCCGCCGGGCACGGTCTCGGGCGCGGCGTAGTGCGCGTTCGGCTGACCGTAGGCCTGCTGGTGCGGGACCTGGCCGTAGGCGGCGGTCGGGGCCTGGGCAGCCGGCTGACCGTACTGGCGCTGGCCGACCGCGCGCACTCTGTTGACGGAGCCCGGATAGCCGTAGCCGCCGGAGGGCGGCTGGGCGCCGTTGGCCTGACCGTCGGCGTAGAGGTAGCCGAACGGGTCGTCGTCCTCGGGCGTGCTCGCGCCGTTGTTGCCGGGCGTCATCCCTAGGTACTCCTCAGCAGGTGCGGGTCCAGATGCGTGTGTGGCTGAATGGCGAGCCTACCCGCTCCGGCGGCCCCAAACGGGTGTTCTTCCCATCACCCACACACTGACCTGGGTTTACCCGGCGCGGCGGTGCTGTTTGGGACGAGACCGTTTCTCCACGTACATCCGCTCGTCAGCGGACTTCAGCACTTCGTCCGCCGTCATGCCGCAATGCGCCCAGCCGATGCCGAAGCTGGCGCCGACCCGCATGGCGCGGCCGTCCACCCGGATGGGCTGGATGATCTCGTTGCGCAGGCGGACCGCGAGGTCCTGGGCGTCGGCCTTGCCGAGCCCGTCGGCGAGCACGACGAACTCGTCGCCGCCGAGCCGGGCGACCGTGTCCCCGTCGCGCACGCCCTGGCTGAGGCGCCGGGCCACCTCGATGAGGACGGCGTCGCCCGCGTTGTGCCCGAAGCGGTCGTTGATCGACTTGAAGCCGTCGAGGTCGCAGAAGAGCACCGCGAGCCCCTTGGTGCCGTCGTCGGTGTCGGTGTCCGGGGCGACGGTGTGCACATGGTGGTCGAAGGCGTCGTACGGTCCCGGGCCGGCGTCGAAGTCGAAGGCGTGCCCGCTTCCGCTCCCGTCGTACGCCGCCGGGTGGTCCGCGCCGTAGCCGCCGAAGGCGGCGTCCAGGGAGGCGGCCGCGCCGGGCGGCAGGGACTGCGGGCGCTGACACAGCCGCGCGGACAGGCGGGAGCGCAGCTCGGCGGAGTTGGGCAGGCCGGTGAGCGAGTCGTGCGAGGCCCGGTGGGCGAGCTGCAGCTCGCGGCGCTTGCGCTCCTCGATGTCCTCGACGTGGGTGAGCAGGAAGCGGGGCCCGTCGGCGGCGTCGGCGACGACGGAGTTGCGCAGGCTGACCCAGACGTATGTGCCGTCGCGCCGGCCCAGCCGCAGCTCGGCCCGGCCGCCTTCCGCGGAGGTCCGCAGGAGCGTGCCGATGTCCTCCGGGTGGACGAGGTCCGAGAACGAGTAGCGGCGCATGGCGGAGGCGGGCCGGCCGAGGAGCCGGCACAGCGCGTCGTTGGTCCGCAGGATCCGGCCGTGCTGGTCGCCACCCATCTCGGCGATGGCCATGCCGGAGGGGGCGTACTCGAAGGCCTGCCGGAAGGACTCCTCGCTGGCGCGCAGGGCCTGCTGCTCCCGCTCCAGGCGGACGAGGGCGCGCTGCATGTTGGCCCTCAGACGGGCGTTGCTGATGGCGATGGCGGCCTGGAAGGCGTACATCTGGAGCGCCTCGCGGCCCCAGGCGCCGGGCCGCCGCCCGTTGCGCGGCCGGTCCACGGAGATGACCCCGATGAGTTCACCGGAGGCACCGCCCTGGACGCCCGGGGTGTACATGGGCGCGAAGAGGCGGTCGGAGGGGTGCCACTCGTCCTCGAAGCGTGGCTCGGGCCCGTCGGTGTACCACTGCGGCACGTCGTCCTCGTCGAGGATCCAGCCCTCGGTGTGCGGTATGAAGCGCAGGTCGCCCCAGGCCTCCCCCATGGTGAGCCGGCGCTCCCAGGAGGCGCGGGAGCCGACCCGGCCGGTGATCAGCGCCTCGGCTGCGGAATTCCCGGCGAGTGCGGCGACGACGAGGTCACCGTCGGGGCGTACGAGGTTGACGGCGGCCAGCTCGTAGCCGAGGCCGTTGACGATGCCGTCGGCGACGGTCTGCAGCGTGTCCGCCAGACTGCGGGCGGTGTTCATGTCCGCCATCACCTGGTGCAGCTGCCGCAGGGTCGTGAGACGGACATACGGCTCCGACTCGGTCTCCATTCGCCCTCCCCTCGAGGTCTCGCAGCGACTCCAGGGACGCGTCGGCGTACTACGGTTCTCCCGGTTTTCCTCTGTGCGCTACTCGGCGTACTCCACGTGTAGCGTCGTGCAGCGTCCCCGCCACTGAATCACAGCGCGCTGCCCACTAGGTACACAGGGTCAACAAAATACCGCTCCTGTGACTCAAGTCACAGGAGAACATGAACAATTGAGTGGGGAATCCACGTTTTCCCGGTGCGTTTACGGAACGCAATTCAGGCCCTTGTGGAGACCGTGTGATCATACGCGCCAACTCGGAGCGGTGAAGGGCGTGTTGATCAATCGGGGGCCGCCGGAAGCGCACACCTGGGGCCCGTGAGGCTCCCGGCGCCGCCCGCGAGCGTGGCCAGGGCATCCGTCGCTGGTCCTAGGACGCGGTTCGGGCCCGGGGCCGATGTGGCGGCGCGAGGGCGCCGACTAGCGTTCTTGTGTGCTGAAGACTCCCCCCGTCCCCTCCGTGCCCGCTGTCCCGCCCGCCTCCGGGCATCCTGAGGGGGTGAGCAACGACGAGTTCCGCGCCGCCATGTCCCGGCTCGCCGCGGGCGTGGTCCTGGTGACCGCGCACGAGCCCGCGCTGGACCCCGAGGGGCCGAGCGGTGAGGACGTCGGCATGACGGCGACCGCCTTCCTGTCGGTGTCCCTGGACCCGCCCCTGGTCCTGGTCAGCCTGCGCGAGGGATCCCGCATGGACGACCTGCTCGCCGAGCAGCCGCTGTGGGCCGTCTCCGTGCTCGCGGAGAGCCAGCGGCACATCGCGGGCCGCTTCGCCATGAAGGGCCGCATCAGCGACCGGCTCCTGTTCGAGGACATCCCGTACGTCCGCGGCGAGGCCAGCGGCGCTCCCCTGGTCGGCGGCGCCCTGGCGACCCTGGAGTGCCGCACGGAACAGCGCGTCGCGGCCGGTGACCACACGCTGGTCGTCGGCCGGGTGCTCAAGGCCCGGGTACCCAGCGCAGAAGGCGGCCCCCTCGTGTACTTCCGGGGGCGCTACCGCCATCTGGGGTGAGCCCGCCCCCGAACAACGTGACCGCGGAAGCCCTGCGGCGACGATCCCCGCGTTCACGGCAGAGCGCCGTGACGGCGCCCGCACAATTCGGTTTCGTTTTCCGTCGGGAATTCGCTGAGCGCATCGGAGAACGCGGCGCCCTAGTACCGCTAGTACCGCTAGTGCCGCCAGTCCCGCCCCGAACGCCCCCGCTTGGTTTCCGACCGCTGCTTCTTCTCGCGCAGCCGCCGCTCGTTGATCCCGCGGGGGATTCGGGTCGGCCTGCGGGGCTTGGGCGGCGGCGCCGTCGCCTCGGCGAGCAGGGCCGCGAGGCGTACGGCGGCGGCCTCGCGGTTGCGCCACTGCGAACGGTGCTCGGAGGCGCGCACGACGACCACCCCGTCGACGAGCCGTCCCGCGAGCCGCTGAAGGGCCCGCTCCTTCCACACCGGGGGCAGCGCCTGGGTCCCGGCCAGGTCGAAACGCAACTCCACCTGTGTGTCACTGGTGTTGACGTGCTGTCCGCCGGGCCCGGACGACCGCGAGAAACGCCAGATGAGCTCGGCCTCGGGTAGCGAGACGGAGCCGCGGATGACGTGGGGACCGGACATGCCTCCATGGTCCCGCGGCAGTCCGGTCCCCGTCACCCGAAATACCGCCGGTCCGGCTTCCCGGGGATTCGGGTAAAGAAAGTAAAGAGAGCCGGAACCGAGGGGACGCCCCGGGGCGTTGGTACGGGTAGCTGTAGCTTCGTGCCCGCACGAAGCCCGTAGGTGCCGCACCCGCGCACGCGAACGAGGGAAGGGACTCCCAACAATGGCTGTAAGCCTGTCCAAGGGCGGCAACGTCTCGCTCACCAAGGAGGCTCCGGGTCTGACCGCCGTCACCGTGGGCCTCGGCTGGGACGTCCGCACCACCACCGGCACGGACTTCGACCTCGACGCGTCCGCGATCGCGGTCAACACCCAGGGCAAGGTCTACTCGGACCAGCACTTCGTCTTCTTCAACAACAAGCAGACCCCGGACAACTCGATCGTCCACACCGGCGACAACCGCACGGGCCAGGGCGAGGGCGACGACGAGGCGATCAACGTCAACCTGGCGGCGCTCCCGGCCGACATCGACAAGATCGTCTTCCCGGTCTCGATCTACGACGCGGAGAACCGCTCGCAGAACTTCGGCCAGGTCCGCAACGCGTACATCCGCATCGTCAACCAGGCCGGCGGCCAGGAGATCGCGCGCTACGACCTGTCCGAGGACGCGGCCACGGAGACGGCCATGGTCTTCGGCGAGCTCTACCGCAACGGCGCGGAGTGGAAGTTCCGCGCGGTCGGCCAGGGCTATGCCTCGGGCCTGGCCGGCATCGCCCAGGACTTCGGCGTCAACGTCTGAGCCCTCCGGCGGCGCCTGCGCGTCGCGGTAGCCCCCGGCTGCGGTGCGGGCCGGGGGCTCTCCGCGGCCCCTCGGCCGCGGGGCCGCTCGGATACGTTGGCCCGCGTGATCCTGGAGCCCCTCACCCTCACCCCCGACCGCGGCATCCCGGCCCCGCTGCTCACCGAACTCACCGCGCTCTACGCCTCCAACCGTGACTTCCACGCCCTCAGCGGCGAGTTCCCGGACCCGGACGACATCCGCCCGGAGCAGGTGGCGACCGCGCTGGCCGACGAGTTGGCGAACCCGGACGTGGACGCCCTGCTCGCCCGCGGCGCCGGGCGCCTAGTCGGGATCGCGGTCACCCTCGCCCACCACCCCGACCCGGCCGACCCGGACCCGTGGATCGGTCTGCTGATGGTGGACGCGGGCATGCAGGGCCAGGGGTACGGCCGCCGGCTCGTGTCACTCGTCGAGGACCGCTTCCGCGCCGCGGGCAGCACCGCCGTACGCCTGGCGGCGCTGGAGAACAACCCCAAGGCCTTCGCCTTCTGGACGGCCCTGGGCTACGAGACCATCGGCCACCGCCCCGACCTCCAGCAGGGCCGCCCGTGCGCCGTGCTGCGCAAGGCACTGCGCGGTTAGGGGCCCTTGCAGCGCTTGCTCACTCGTGCCCCGGCTTCCCCTCGCCGTACAGCCAGTCCCGCCAGATCACCCCGAAGTCCTTGTCCGGAGCCTGCTTGCGGACGTACGCCGTGAAGTCCGCCGTGTCCGCGTTGCCGTAGCGGTGAGCGGCGGCCCAGCCGCGGAGGATGCGGAAGAACGCGGTGTCACCGACCGTCTGTCGGATCTTGTGCAGCACCATCGCGCCCCGCTCGTACACCGGGCTGTCGGAGATGTGCGCGGCGCTCGACGGCTTGGCCGGCGGATACGCCCAGATCGCCTTGTCGTCGGCCGGGTTGTCGTAGTAATTGCCCTTGTAGAGCGCGTCGAAGATCTGCTGGGCCGTGTCACCGCCGTGGTCCTCCTGCCACAGCCACTCCGTGTACGTGGCGAAGCCCTCGTTGAGCCACATGTCCGCCCATGACTTGGGCGTGACCGAGTCGCCGTACCACTGGTGCGCCAGTTCATGGACCACGGTCTGGAGGCCGGGCGCGCCCGGGAACACCGGGCGGGTCTGCGTCTCCAGCGCATAGCCCGAGTCGCCCTCGCGGGCGACGATGGCACCCGTGGAGGGGAAGGGGTAGGGCCCGAACAGGGACGTCTCCCACCGCACGATCTCGGGGATCCTCCCCACCACCTCGGCGGCCGCCTGGTCCTGGGTGGGATCGACGGCCACGTGGACGGGCGGGCCCTCCTTCGTCGGCAGCTGCCGCACGGAGTAGTGGCCGATCGCGACCATGGCGACGTAGCTCGCCATCGGCTGGGCGGTGTGCCAGGCGAAGGTGGTGTGGCCGTCCTTCGTCGTCTCGTGGGTCAGCTCGCCGTTGGAGAGCGCCTGAAGGCCCTGGGGGACGGTGACCGTGATGTCGTACGACGCCTTGTCGGACGGGTGGTGGTTGCCGGGGAACCACGCCATGGAACCCGTCGGCTCGCCCAGCGCCAGCGCGCCGTCGGCGGTCGGCAGCCAGCCCTCCTTGGAGCCGTCCGGGTCGGTGATCGTCTCGGGCGTACCCGAGTAGCGCACCGTCGTGCGGAACGTTTCGCCGCGGTGGAGGTCGGTCGGCGGGCGCACGGTCAGCTCCTGGCCGGCCCGGTTCCAGCGGGCGTCGTGGCCCTGCACCGTGACACCGGCGACGACCAGTCCCTTCAGGTCCAGGTCGAAGGCGGAGAGGTCCTTGGTCGCGCGTGCCGTGATGACCGCCGTGCCGGTGAGGTGGCGGCCGGCCGGTTCGTAGGCGAGGGTCAGGTCGTAGTGCGTGACGTCGTATCCGCCGTTGCCCATCATCGGGAAGTACGGATCGTGCACCCCGGAGCCGCCGGGGGCGCCGTGCACTCCGCCTCCGCACGCGGTGAGCGTGAGGGATATGAGCAGGGTGGGGACGATGCGCACGGTTCGGGACATGAGCGGGATCCTACGAGGCGGCCCACGACGGCGGAGGCGGGCGAGGCGTGACACCATCGCCCCGTGCTCGACATCGGCTATGCCCTCTCCACCCGCTTCCCCGATCCCCCGCAGACCGACTACCGCCGCGCGGACGTCCGCGCGCTGCGGCACGACCTGTTCTGCGGCGACGTCTACCTGGCCGACACGAAGACGGACCGGGAGTTGTCCACAGCCTGGGGATGGGTGCCGGTGCTCGACTTCGCGTGGGCGCTGTGCGCCATCGTCGAGGACCTCGACCGCGATCCGCTCGGCAGCCGCGCCGCCCGGCCCCAGCACGCGGAACTGGACTTCACCGAGTCCACCGACCGCATGCTCTTCCAGCGCCGCTTCGGCTGGGTGGACATCGAGGCGGAGTGGCTGCCGCAGGACGAGCCGCCGCTGACCTTCTCCCACGCCGAACTGCGCCGGGAGGCCCGGGACTTCCTGCACGATCTCGTCGCCGACCTCACCGACCTGCACGAGGACCTCGGGGAGAACCCGGCGATCTGGACCCTCCAGTCCCGCTACCCGCGCATCGACTGACTCATCGTCATACGGCCGTCACCGGACGGGGACACGCGCGGTCGGCCCGACCGAACCCAGGTACGATCACGCATCGGCCACCGACCGACCTCCAAGGAGAGCCCACCGCCGTGCCGGAGCAGATGTCCGTCCAGCAGCGTTCCGCGCTCCACCAGTTGGCTCCGGGAGAACGGCTGCTGACCTACGGCATCGTGGTGCCGGTCAAGAGCGCCAAGGGCGTCAAGGTGAGCATTCACGGGCACGGCAGGCTGGGCGGGCACCTCGGAGACCACCTGATGCACAACGTCGGCGCCGCGTCCGGCGGGGCCGGGAGCATCGCGTCGGGTATGCCGGGGACCTCGGGCGCGCTGCTGATGCGCGTCACCGACCAGCGCGTCGGCCTCGTGCGCCACCTGGACGGCACCCCCGTCTGGGAGATACCCCGCGCCTGGGCCGCCCGTGTGGAACGCCGTCCACGCCTCCAGCTGATGGCCCGCTTCCGCCTGCACTACGCGGACGGCTCCTGGCTCGCCTTCCTCACGATGCGCCGCCGCACGATCGAGACGTTCCAGGGCGTCATCGACGGCCAGGGCGTGCCTCGGGAGCCCAGCTAGTGCTGTGGCCGGAAAGGTTTGCCGGGAAGCTCGCGGCGTCCGGTGCGGTGCATCGCAAGGCGGAGCGTCGCCCGCGTACTGGATGTACTCGGGCGATGCGACAACGCGGCGAGGTGCCGTGCCGGGCGTCGCGAGCCGGTGAACCTTTCCGGTCGCAGCACTAGGCACGTCGCACGTCCTCCGGCACCGGCGCCTCGGCGGCCCCGTACGCCGAAGGCTTCGACCTGACCATGAGGCCCGCGACCAGGGCCGCCAGCAGCATGATGCCCGCAGCCCACCAGATCGCGACGGTGTAGCCGTGGACCATGCCCTCGCGGACGACGAGCCCCTTCTGCGCGGCGTTGCGCAGGTGCGCGGCGATGTACGCCGCGCTGCTGGTCGTCGCGACGGTGTTCAGCAGCGCCGTACCGATGGAGCCACCGACCTGCTGCGAGGTGTTGACGGTCGCCGACGTCACGCCCGAGTCCCGCGGCGCGACCCCGGCGGTCGCGGTCGCGAAGACCGGCATGAAGGTGAGCCCCATGCCCAGGCCGATCAGCACCAGCCCGGGCATGATCTCGGTCGCGTACGCCGAGTCCACCCTCATCCGGGTGAGGATCAGCAGGCCGCCCGCCGCCAGCACCATTCCCGGCACCATCAGCACCCGCGGCGCCACACGGGGCAGCAGGCGGGCCGAGATCTGCGTCGAGCCCACGACGATCGCGGCGGTCAGCGGCAGATAGCCCAGGCCCGTCCGCAGGGGCGAGTAGCCCCGGACGACCTGCATGTAGTAGGTCATGAACAGGAACAGCCCGAACATGCCGATGACGGCCAGGGCCATCGTCAGGAAGCAGCCGACGCGGTTGCGCTCCCGGACGACGTGCAACGGCAGCAGCGGCTGCGGCACCCTCGTCTGCCACCACACGAAGGCGGCGAGCAGCACCACCCCGACCGCGAACAGAGTGAGCACCAGCGGGTCCGTCCACCCCCGTGGCTCCGCCTCGCTGAACCCGTACACGACCGCGACCAGCCCGCCGCAGCCGAGCAGCACACCGGGCACGTCGAGGCGGGCGCCCGGGTGACCGGGGCGGCCGGGCAGGAGCGCGAGGCCGCCGCACACGGCGATGACGGCGATGGGGATGTTGACGTAGAGGCACCAGCGCCAGTTCAGGTACTCGGTCAGCAGGCCGCCCGCGATCAGTCCGATCGCCGATCCGCTGCCCGCGAGCGCGCCGTAGACGCCGAATGCCTTCCCGCGCTCCTTCGGGTCGGTGAACGTGGTGGTGAGCAGGCTGAGCGCCGACGGGGCCAGGACGGCGGCGAAGGCGCCCTGCAGCGCGCGGGCGCCGTAGAGCATGCCGGAGGTGATGGCCGCACCGCCCAGCGCGGACGCCACGGCGAAGCCGATCAGGCCGATGATGAACGTCCGTCTGCGGCCCAGCAGGTCGGCGATCCGGCCGCCGAGCAGGAGCAGCCCGCCGAAGGCCAGGCTGTACGCGGTGATCACCCACTGGCGGTTGCCGTCGGACATGCCCAGCGCGCGCTGGGCGGACGGCAGCGCTATGTTCACGATCGTCGCGTCCAGGACCACCATGAGCTGGGCGAGTGCGATGATCACCAGGCCCCACCAGCGCCGGGGATCGGCCACGCCGGAAGCCGCGCCCCCGCCCGTTCGGGTGACACTCACCCCGCCAGAAGACCATGGATCGGTACGCATCGCATCCGCTCCGCCGCGCTCATCGCCCGGTGGTAGCCGGCTGATCCGGTCGAGGGGACCGGAGAGGCGGTGGCGGGCCGCGCCGCTGCAGGAGCGTGCGGAAGGACGCCGGGCGCCGCGCGCCGTCCGGCGCGGGATCGTCGCCGTCGCCGCGGTCGACGACGGGCCGGTCCGCCGAGCCGTACGGGGCAGGCCCGCGGCCCTCGGGGGCCCCGCGACGCTCGTACGATCCCCCACGCCGACGTCTCCCGCCGCCTCACCGTCTCCGCCGACCCCACCGTCACCCCCGCCCGCGCCCGCCCCCGCGCGGTGGGACGCTGTCGCTCGGGCTGACGGCGCAGGTCGGGGCCGTTGTCAGTGGTGGGGTGCACCATGAGGGGCATGGTGCGCAGGACACGGGTGACGAAGGCGGCGAGGCGGCCGGAGGTGCGGCTGCCGGAGCTGGTGGCCCACACGGGCGGGGAGTTGGTGCCGGACGGGGACTACGACGGGCTGGAGTTCCGGGACGCGGATCTCGCCGGGCAGGACGGCGGGGGCGCCCGGTTCATGGATTGCGCGCTGACCGGCTGTGCGCTGGACGAGACCCAGCTGCACCACGCCCGCGTGATCGACTCCGTCCTCACCGGCATACGGGGCGTGGGCACGGACCTCTCCGAGGCGACCCTGCGGGACGTGGAGCTGGTGGACGCCCGGCTCGGCGGGGCGCAGCTGCACGGCGCGGTGCTGGAGCGGGTGCTGGTGCGCGGCGGCAAGATCGACTATCTGAACCTGCGCAAGGCGAAGCTCAAGGACGTCGTCTTCGAGGGCTGTGTGCTGGTCGAGCCGGACTTCGGGGGCGCCCGGCTGGAGCGGGTCGAGTTCGTGGACTGCGTGCTGAAGGGGGCGGACCTCACGGCGGCGACCCTGGTGGACGTGGACCTGCGCCGCGCGGCGGAGGTGGACATCGCCCGCGGGGTGGGCCGCCTGTCCGGGGCGGTGATCAGCCACGCCCAGCTCCTGGACCTCGCACCCGTGCTGGCGGCCGAGATGGGCGTGCGGGTGGCGGCGGACGACTGAGGCGCCCGGCCTCCGGAGACGGGACCCGGCTGCGTGCGGGGACGGGAGCGGCTGGGGTCTCCGGGACCGCGCCACCGGGGGGCGAGAGCTGCTCGCTATGCCCGCCGCCCCAGCTCCGCGAGCGCCCCGTCGGTCAGGCGGTACACCGTCCACTCGTCCTGCGGGCGGGCGCCCAGGGCCTCGTAGAACTCGATCGCCGGGCGGTTCCAGTCCAGGACCGACCACTCCAGGCGCTCATAGCCGCGCGCGACGCAGATACGGGCCAGTTCCGTGAGGAGCGCCCTGCCGTGGCCGGCGCCGCGGGACTCCGGGCGGACGTACAGGTCCTCCAGGTAGATGCCGTGGACGCCGCGCCAGGTGGAGAAGTTCAGGAACCACAGCGCGAAGCCGACCACCTCTGACCCGTCGTCCTCGGCGACGTGCGCGAACGCCGCCGGGCGGGCGCCGAACAGTGCCTCGCTCAGCTGCTCGGGCGTCGCCCGTGCCTCGTCGGGTGCCTTCTCGTACGCGGCCAGTTCGCGGATCAGGGCGTGGATGACGGGGACGTCGTCGGGGGTCGCGATGCGGATCATGCGCGCAGTCTCACACAGGCGGGGCGGGGCCGATCAAGCCCGCCCCGCTCCTGCCGCCCGCCTCCGGTCGGTGACCACCTTCGCGAACTCCCTCAGTGCCGTCCGGCCACCCGGTCCGCGATCCGGGCCAGCTTCGACGACTCGGCGCCGTGGCTGGTCTGTTCGCGGCGATCGGCCGTGCGGTAGGTGGCGTACATGCCGTGGACGCCGAGCCAGCGCAGCGGCTCTGGCTCCCACTTGCGCACCCGGTGGTTCACCCACGGCAGCGCGGTCAGTTCGGTCGCGCCCGCCGGGCCCGAGTCCCGCTGGACCAGATCGCGCAGCGTGCGCGCGGCGAGGTTCGTGGTGGCGACGCCCGAGCCGACGTAACCGCCCGCCCAGCCCAGGCCCGTCGAGCGGTCCAGGGTCACCGTGGCGCACCAGTCGCGCGGCACCCCGAGCACCCCCGACCAGGCATGCGTCACCTTCACCCCGGCCAGCGACGGGAAGAAGCGGACCAGGATCTCGTGGAGCGCCTCGATGGTGGCGGGCTGGGTGCGGCCGTCGTTGTCCGTGCGCGAACCGAAGCGGTAGGGGACCCCGCGGCCGCCGAGCGCGATCCGGCCGTCGGCGGTGCGCTGCGCGTACATATAGGCGTGCGCCATGTCGCCCAGCGTCTCGCGCCCCTCCCAGCCGATCTGTGCCCACTGCTCGTCGGTCAGCGGCTCGGTCGCGATCATCGAGGAGTTCATGGGAAGCCAGGTGCGCTTCTGGCCCTTGAGCGACGCGGTGAAGCCCTCCGTGCAGCGGAGCACGTAGGGCGCGCGGACCGTGCCGTACGGGGTCACCGCGTGCTTGGGACGGATCTCCGTGACCGGCGTCCGCTCGTGGATCCTCACGCCGAGCGCCTCGACGGCCGCCGCGAGTCCCTTCACCAGCTTGACCGGGTGCAGCCGCGCGCCATGCGGGGTCCAGGTCGAGCCGACCGCGTCCGCGACCCTGATCCGCTCGGCGGTCTCCCGGGCGCCGTACAGCTCGCGGTCCTTCTCGCCGTACGAGAGTTCGCGCTCGTGGAACGCCTTCAGCCGGGCCAGCTGCGCGGGCGTGTACGCGACCTCCAGGACACCGCCGACGTGCACGTCCGCCTCGATGCCCTCCTCCTCGGTGACCCGTACGACCTCGGCGACCGTCTCGTTCATCGCCTGCTGCAGGCGTACCGCGGCCTCGTGGCCGTGCAGCTTCGCGTAGCGGTCGCGGCCCGCGACACCGTTGTAGAGCCAGCCGCCGTTGCGCCCGGAGGCGCCGTAGCCGCAGAACTTCTGCTCCAGCACGGTGATGCGCAGGAAGGGAGCCGCCTTCTTCAGGTAGTACGCGGTCCACAGACCGGTGTAACCACCACCGACGATCACGACGTCGGCGGACGCGTCCCCGTCGAGGGGCTCCCGCTGTCCGGGGAGGCCGTCGTCGGCGTACCAGAAGGAGATGCCACCGTTGACGGCGCTGTTCACTGCGCTGCTCATGCGCCGGACGTTAACCCCTGAGGGCGGCCAGTGTCTCCTTCGGATTCCATGGTTCTGCGCAGCCCAGCGTCAGCGGACGGCAGGCGAGACCGATCAGTACCGCGACGAAATGCCCGAATTCCGTGAAGGTGGGGGCGGTGGCGAGGGGAAGGGCGTACACGAGCACGACGACCGTCAGATACGCGTAGCACCAGGGCGCCGCGATCCGGTACGTCAGCACCCCGACGATCCCGGCCAGCGCGTAACTCACCCCGATGTCCAGGGCGTTGAGTGCCGAGGGCGGGGCGACGCCGTCGCGTACGGCCTGCAGCAGCGCTCCCTCGCTGGCGAGGGTGGCCAGCACATGCGCGGCGACGCACACGGCGAACCAGCGCACGGTGCCCAGCCAGCGCTCCGCCTGCGCGTGGAAGACCGTGTAGAGCACGGCGTACGGCGGCCAGCGCCCGCCGTCCATCCACATCGCGCTGGTGATGAACACGCGCAACGGGTTGGCCGACAGCTCGTGGATGTTGGTGGACCGCTGCCGCAGGAAGCTCTGCTCGACGTGGGGGGACATGCGGTGCAGTGCGACGGTGCTCATTAAGAGGATCAGCAGCCAGACGTAGGTTCCCGGGGCGCTGCGGACGTATGCCGCCACCGCCCCGGGCCAGCGCCTGATCCGTATGACCCGGTACACACAGTCAAGTATGGTCGGGGACGTGATCGACGTGCCTGGCGAGCTGGCCGCCGCACAGGCGAGGTTCAACGGGGACGCCGGGCGGGCCTTCGTCGCGGAGCTGCCGCGACGGGCGGCGGAGCTCGTGCGGCGGTGGCGGCTGCGGATCGACGGGCCCTCGATGTACGGCGTGTGCGCGCTGGTCCTGCCGGTGCTGCGGAAGGACGGGACGCCGGCCGTGCTCAAGCTCCAGCTCCTGGACGAGGAGAGCGCGGGCGAACCACTCGCGCTGCGCACCTGGGGCGGCCACGGGGCGGTTCGGCTCCTGGAGCACGACGGCGCCACGGGCAGCCTCCTGCTGGAGCGCCTCGACGCGGCCCGCGCGCTGACGCACCTGCCCGACTCCCGCGAAGCCGCCCTGGTCGTGGCCCGGTTGCTGGTCCGGCTGACGTCGGTGGCGGCACCGGAGGGGATACGGCGGCTGGGTGACATCGCGGGGGCCATGCTGGAGGAGGTCCCGGGGGCGCTGGAGCGGATCGCCGACCGTGCCGAGCGCCGGCTGGTCGCGGACTGCGCGGCCGCCGTGCGCGAGGTGGTCTCCGAGCCCGGCGACCGCCTTCTGCACTGGGACCTGCACTACGACAACGTCCTGGCCTCCGACCGGGAGCCCTGGCTCGCCATCGACCCGAAGCCGCTGGCCGGCGACCCCGGCTTCGAGCTCTGCCCGGCCCTGTCCAACCGCTTCGAGCCGGACGAGACCGTCTGGCGCTTCGACGCCATGACCGAGGTCCTGGGCCTGGACCGGGAGCGCTCGCGGGCCTGGACGCTGGGGCGCGTCCTCCAGAACTGCCTCTGGGAGGTGGGGGACGGCCGTCCATTGCCCCCGGAACACCTGGAGATCGGGCGAAGGCTGCGCGGGTGACCCGCGCAGCAGAGACACGCCGCCGGATGGCCGATCCAGCTTTCAACGGCCCATCCAGGTCATAGCGTACAGAATATGAAGAAACACCATATCGTGTATGTCGCGTGCACCGCAGCGCTCGCGGGGTGTGGGCTCGGCGTCGGCACGGCCGCCGCGGGCCCGACGACCCACCTGGTGCGTCCGGGGGGCTCGATCCAGAAGGCGGTGGACTCCGCCAAGCCGGGAGACACCGTTCTCCTGTCCGCCGGCACCTACCGTGAGAGCATCCGGGTGACCACCTCCGGGGTGACCCTGCGTGGCATGGGCCGAAACACGGTGATCTCTCCGGGCAAGGCATCGAGCAAGAACGCCTGCGCGAAGGCCGGGAACGGAATCTGCGTGGAGGGGCGGGACGGCCATCCCGTCCAGGACATCACCGTCACCTCGCTGACCCTGTCCGGCTTCCCCAAGAACGGCCTGTGGTCGTCGCGGACCAACGGGCTGACCGTCCGGCAGGTGACCGCCGAGAAGAACGGGCAGTGGGGCATCGCGCAGGAACGGTCCACCCGCGGCCTGTTCCTCGACAACACCATCCGCGGCAACGGCGACACGGGCCTGTTGCTCGCCAACGTGGTCGGCTCCGAGGGCGGAGCCACGGACACCGAGGGCGCGATGATCGCGCGGAACCTTCTGGAGGGCAACCGGGTCGGCGTCACCGTCAGACGCCTCAGGGACCTCACGGTCACGAGGAACGACATCACCGCGAACTGCGCGGCGGTCTTCGTCGTCGGCGACGAGAACAACCCCAAGGCCGGGGCCCTGACCGTGAGCGACAACCACATCACCAAGAACAACAAGTTCTGCCCGAAGACCGCCCGGGTGCCCTTCCTGAAGGGCTCGGGAATCGTCCTGACCGGTGCCGAGGACACGGTGCTGACGCGGAACGTCATCACGGACAACGCGGGCAACTCCCCGCTGTCGGGCGGCATCGTGCTCTTCAAGAGCATGACGGGCGGTCCGAACCAGCGGCACCAGATCAACGGCAACACGCTGCAGCGCAACGCCCCGGCGGACCTCGTCAACGCGGACACCGGAAAGGACAACGTCTTCCAGCGCAACGCCTGCCGGGCCTCCAAGCCCTCGGGACTGTGCTGACCGGCCCGGCCGCCCGGCCCTGCCCCCCAGTGGACCTCAGAGAGGAAGGCGGCACATGACGACCGCAAGCCCTGCCCCGGCGCCGTCCATGCGGCTGCGGGAACTCGTATTCGGGGCGGCGTGTGCCGCCGCCCTCCGCGCGGCCGCCCGGCTGGGCGTCGCCGACGCGCTGGGCGACAGCCCCATGAGCGTGGAGGACCTGGCGGCCGCGGTGAAGACCGAGCCGAAGCCGCTGCGGCGACTGCTGCGGGCCCTGTCCTGCTACGACGTCTTCACCGAGGAGGAGGACGGGAGGTTCGCGCACACCGACATGTCCCGGCTGCTGCGCGAGGACGACCCCGCCAGCCTGCGCTCCATCTCCCTGTGGTGCACCGAGCCCTGGACCTGGGACGCGTGGCCGAGGCTGGAGGAGGCGGTGCGCACCGGCCGGAACGTCGTCGAGGGCCTGTACGGCAAGGAGTTCTTCGACTACCTGCACGAGGACGCCCCGGAATCGGCCGACGTCTTCAACCGCGCCATGACGACCTCCAGCAAGCAGTCCGCACGCGACGTCGCCCAGCTGCTGGATCTGTCGGGAAGTTCGTCGGTCGCCGACATCGGCGGCGGCCAGGGGCATGTGGTGGCGAGTCTGCTGGAGAAGTACCCGTCGATGCGGGGCACCCTGTTCGATCTGCCCCGCGTGGTGGAGAACGCCGATCCACGGCTGCGCGAGGGAGGCGCGCTCGCGGACCGGGTCCGTATCGTGCCCGGCGACTGCCGCGTGGCCATCCCCGTCCGGGCCGACGCCTACATCATCAAGAACATCCTGGAGTGGGACGACGACAGCACCGCCCGGACGCTGCGCAACGTCATCGCGGCGGGCGGCCCCGGGACGAGGGTCGTGGTCATCGAGAACCTCGTCGACGACACCGCCTCGATGAGGTTCAGCACCGCCATGGACCTGCTGCTGCTCCTCAACGTCGGCGGGGCCAAGCACACCACCAAGAGCATGGTGGACCGGCTGACCGGCGCGGGCCTGGTCATCGACACCATCCGTCCGGTCAACCCCTATCTGCACGCGTTCGACTGCACCGTCCCCGCGTGAACCGCCGCGACCGGCGCGGCCGTTCCCCTCACACCACCGGTCGCCGGGTCCGCGTCGGACGCGGGCCCGGCGACCGGTGGCCGTGCGGACGGTTCAGGAGCCTGCGTCCCGCTCCCAGCGGTAGAAGCGGTGCGCCATCGCGTCCTTCGGGGAGCGCCAGGTGGCGGGGTCGTACGCGCTGACATACGCCGCGAGCCGTTCGCTGATGTCCTTGAACTCCGGGTGACCCGCCACCTTGGCGATGGCGGGACCCGGGTCCCGGTCTGACTCGATGAGGTGCATGTACACATCGCCGAACTGGAAGAGGCTGCGCCGGGTGACCCCGACGAGGTGCGGCAGCTCTCCCCGGTCGGATTCCTCGAACACCTTGGCGATGTCCGGAGCCGACCCCGGGGCCATACGGGCGACGATC
Organism: Streptomyces sp. TP-A0356; assembly: GCF_001417775.1. Classification (GTDB taxonomy): domain Bacteria; phylum Actinomycetota; class Actinomycetes; order Streptomycetales; family Streptomycetaceae; genus Streptomyces. Next base: position 471,047 of record NZ_BBZJ01000014.1, read on the forward strand.
AGGGCTTGGTGCATCGGGCCTGTCCTCCGTCCGGTTCAGTCGGCCAGGGCCGGTGCGGGCCGCTGCCCGGCGGCGGCCTTCTCGATCTTGTCCCGGATCAGGGCCATCTGCACCTTGGAGTTCCGGTTGATGTTGTCGGTCATCCAGTCGTCGTCGACCGGGGCCTCCGGCTTCATCGCGAAGTCCTGCGTCCACACCATCCGGGTGCCCTCGGTGACCTCCTCGTAGCGCCACCGGATGTTCATGTACGCGAAGGGGCCCGGCTCGACGCGGCGGGCCTTGACGGTGAGCGTGGGGCGGTCCGTCTCCCGTTCCGACACCCAGCTCCACACCGTGCCCTTCTCGTCGGGATGCATGGTCAGCCGGAAGGTCGTCCGGTTGCCCTCCCGGGACAGGACCTCGACGGACGCGTATTCGCTGAACAGCTGTGGCCAGTTGTCCAGATCGTTCGTCATGTCCCAGACGAGGTCCACCGGCGCGGCGATGGTGATGGCGTTCTCCGTGTGTCCAGCCATGTCAGGCTCCTGCCATAAGAGTGGTGTTGACGAGGTCGAGGAACTGCCGGGGGGTCTTGCAGCGTTCCGCGTCGGGCGGCATCGGCGTGCCGTGCCGGTTCTCCAGTTCGCCCACGATGCCGAGCAGACCGAGCGAGTCGATGCCGAGGGCGTCGAAGGCGGAGTCGTACCGCTGCTGGAGTTCCTGCGGGGCGACGGTGACCCCGGCGGCCTTCTTCATGAGGTCGGCCAGTTCTTCCACGGTGATTTGGGCACTCATGCGGTTCCTCCTTGATTCCAGGACGGCCTAGCTACGAGGCCTCGGCGACGCCGTGCCGCAGCACGAGCGCTGTGTTCGATCCCATGAGCCCGCGGCTGAGGACCAGCGCCGTGCGCAGCTCGGCGGCGCGGGCGCGAACGGTCACCAGATCGAGGTCATGGCAGATGTCGAAGACGTTGGGGGTGGGTGGGATCAGGCCGTGCTCCATCGCGAGCACCGCCGCGACGGTGTCCAGCACGGGCGCGGAGCAGTAGCCACGGCCCGTGCCCGTCTTGGGCGCGGTGACGGGCACGCGTCGGCCGTGCGCGCCCAGGACGTCGGCGATCGCCAGCGCCTCGGCACGGTCCGCCTCGGGTACCCCGAGTGCGTCGGCGAAGACGACGTCGATCTCCTCTGGGGCGCAGCCGGCCTCGTCCAGGGCCCCGCGGATCGCCTGGGCGAGCCCCTCCCGGGACAGCTCCCAGCGGGAGGCCCCGGTGAACGTCGCCGCGTGTCCCGCGACTCGGGCCCGCACGCGCACGCCCCGCTCACGGGCCGAGGTCTCGTCCTCCACGACGAGCATGGCTCCGCCCTCCGCCGGCACGAACCCGCAGGCGCCCTCGGTGAACGGGCGGTAGGCCAACGCCGGGTCCTGGACGGTGCTGAGCTCCTCGTAGCCCAACTGGCAGACCATCGAGTACGGGGCCAGCGGCGCCTCGGTCGAGCCGGCCACGATCACATCGGTGCCACGCACCACGGCCCGCGCGGCGTGCGCGAGGGCGTCCAGGCCGCCGGCCTCGTCGGCGGCGACGACCGAGCAGGGGCCCTTGAACCCGCGACGGATGGAGATCTGGCCGGTGCTGGCCGCGTAGAACCAGGCGATGGACTGGTAGGGGCCGACGAAGCGGCTTCCCTTCCCCCACAGCCGCTGCAGCTCCCGCTGGCCGAACTCACCGCCGCCGGAGCCGGCCGCGGTGACCACGCCCAGGGAGAACGGCGCGGCGTCGGCGTCGGCCGGGCCGAGCCGGGCGTCCTCCAGCGCGAAGTCGGCCGCGGCCATCGCGAAGTGCGTGAACCGGTCGGTCTGGACCAGGTAGCGCTCCTCGATCAGCGACGACGGATCGAAGGCGCGGACCTCGCCGGCCACCCGCAGCGGAAGGTTCTCGCAGCCTTCGCGGGTCACCCGGTCCAGGACGCTCAAGCCCTCCCGGGTGGACTTCCAGAAGGTTTCGCTGTTCGTCCCGTTGGGCGCGACGACGCCGATTCCGGTGACGGCGGCACGCCGGGGGTGCGGTGCTCTCATCGTGTCCTCTCCCTCGGACGGGTCAGGACCACCGCGGACTGGAAGCCACCGAACCCGCTGCCCACGGAGAGCACGCTGTTCAGCCTCCGTTCGCGGGCGACACGTGGCACGTAGTCCAGGTCGCACTCCGGGTCGGGGGTCTCGTAGTTCGCGGTCGGCGGCACCACCTGGCGGTCCAGGGCCAGCACACAGGCCACGACCTCGATCGCGCCGATCGCACCGAGGGAGTGGCCCACCATGGACTTGATGGAGCTCATCGGTGTGTCGTAGGCGTGATGACCCAGGGCTCGTTTCACCGCGGCGGTCTCGTGGCGGTCGTTCTGCCGGGTGCCCGAGCCGTGCGCGTTGACGTAGTCGATCGCCGAGCCGTCGATGCGGCCGTGGTCGAGCGCCTCCTCGATCGCCCGGGCCATCTCCAGGCCCTCGCTGGTCAGACCGGTCATGTGGTAGGCGTTGCCGAAGGTGGCATAGCCGCTGATCTCGCAGTACACACGCGCGCCGCGGGCCCGGGCGTGTTCCAGTTCCTCCAGGACCAGCACCGCGCCGCCCTCGCCCATGACGAACCCGTCACGGTTGTTGTCGAAGGGACGGGAGGCGTGTGCGGGGTCGTCGTTGTTCGGGGACGTGGCCTTGATCGCGTCGAAGCACGCCATGGTGATCGGCGAGATCGGCGAGTCCGAGGCGCCCGCCACACAGATGTCGGCCCGGCCCTCCTCGACGGTGTGGAAGGCGTATCCGACCGCGTCGAGGCCCGATGTGCAGCCCGTCGAGACGGTCTGCACGGGACCGCGGGCCCCGAAGCGCTCGGCCACCATCGAGGCGAGCGTGCTGGGCGAGAACGCGCGCTGCAGATGCGGACCCGCCTCACGGTGGTCCACGTCCCAGCGCTGCCCGCGGTGGCTGACCAGGACGTAGTCGTGCTCCAGACGGGTGGTTCCGCCGACCGCGGTGCCCAGGGAGACCCCGACCCGCCAGGGGTTCTCCCGGGCGAGGTCGAGGCCGGCGTCGCGTACGGCTTCCTCGCCCGCGACCAGGGCGAACTGGATGTACCGGTCGGCGCGTTCGATCTGCTCCGGTTCCAGTCCGCAGGCCGCCGGGTCGAAGTCGCACTCGGCGGCGATCCGCGAGCGGAGGCCGGTCGGGTCGAAGAAGGTGATGCCCCGCGTCGCGGTACGGCCGTTGGCGAGCAGATCCCAGAACGCCGGGACGCCGATGCCGCCCGGTGCCACGACGCCTATGCCGGTGACCGCCACGCGCCGGATCATGAACGGACCTGACCTCGGCCGGCCGGCCGGGCAGCGCCCGCCTCGGCTCGTTCCGGTGCGCCCGTGACCGCGCCGTCGGTCGCCTCCGTGTCGACATGGCCGAGCTGTGGACGCGGTGCCAGCGGGCCCAGGTGGAAGACGATGCGTGCCTCCTCGTCACCGACGTTGCGGAAGCGGTGGCGCATATAGGCGGGGATCATGAGCGCCTGCTCGGGCCGCAGGGGGTGGGGGTCGCCGTCCAGGTCCACCTCCAGCTGCCCGCAGACGACGTAGACGAACTCCTCTGAATAGGGGTGGTAGTGCTCGCCGATGCGGTCGCCGGGCTGCACCATGGCCACGCCCATGAAGCCGCTGGTGGAGCCGACCGTGGCCGGGGTGAGCATGGCGCGCAGATCGCCTCCGCGTCTGCGGTTGGGGTCGATCTCGCCGAGATCAACGATTCTTGGACGGGGTTTGATCACGTCGATTCCTCCAATGGTGTGCTGCGTCGACATGGGGGGCGCGGCCGCCGTGGCCCGCGGGCGCCCGTCAGGCCTCGGCCGGCCGACGGTCGGTGACGAGGCCCATGCGGGCGAGCGTGAGGAAGCGTGCGAGGTCGCCGCTCTTGAGCGCGGAGCCGTCCGCTCCGACGGCGGCGCGGTCGAGCAGGGTCGTCAGCTCGGCCGCCTGCTCGGGGTCCTGAAGACCGAGGGACCGGACGGGGTCCCTGTCGAGACCGCCGCGCACGTCGATCAGCCGCACCACGATGTCGTCGCGCTGGAAGATCGTGCTGCCGCACACCGGGCTGCCCGGATCGTCCGCCGCCGCCTCGTCCTGCTCGGCGAGCAGCCGCGCCAGCCGCATGCCGCAGCCCTCCCGGGCGGGGTAGTACAGCGCGTGCCGCTCGGCCTCCGGGCACTCCTGATCCGCCGTCACATGGTGGACGGCGGGCAGCGCCGCGCGGGTGAAGAAGACCCGGGCGGACTCCGGGTCGCCCAGGTCCCGGTCCTGCTCCAGATACGGGTTGATGGCCTCCTCGACGGCCCGCACCTCGGGCTGTCGGGAGACGTGCCGCAGTGCCGCCAGCAGGTCGCCCTGCACCTCGATGGCCCGCACCACCCGGTTGCCGTGCATGAACAGGGAGGTGCGGCAAAGCCGGGTGGTGTCGTCGACCTGCGCCTCGGGCGAGGCGTAGTTCGCGAGGATCCCCGCGACCGTCTGCTCGCTGCCGGGCTTGACCGTGAAGGTGAGCGCATGACGGATCCTGCCGTCACCGATCCGGGGGGAGAACTGCAGCCGGCGCTGGGCGGGCTCGGGGGCCGCCGTCCGGTCGCCGGTCTCCCGGACGATGTGGAAACGCAGCGACCGGGTGTCCCGGACACAGCCGTGCAGCGGCTTCACCATCTGCACGTGCTCCTCGCTGCTCACCCAGGCGAGGAACGGCGGGGCGCTCTCCCACTCACTGGTGATGAGCCACTGCGAGGGGTTGTCGATCGACTGGCAGAGCTGGTCGCTGACATGTCCGGGTACGGACGCGACCTGGCTGCACAGCTGTTCGTACGCCTCCAGGAACTGCTGCTGCGCTCCGTCGTAGACGTCGACCAGCAGGACGACCCGGAGCCGGGAGCCGTCGAACACGGACTGGGAGACCCGTTTCGACACATTGCGCGTCAGCGGTTCTGAAACACGTTCAGACGTTGTGGTCATCCTGCGCACATCTCCTTCACGGGGGCAGAGGTCCGACGTCGGCCTCGGGTGACACGACGTCAGCGTTCCTCGATCGTGTGCCGGTCGAAGGGAGCGCGCGACTCGTATGAACCACGCGGGTGATGGGGCACGCGGACCCGCTCCCAGAGGGCATGGAAACTCCGACGCGCCTCGCAACCGCACCGTGGCCCTTGGAGGCATCGATGCACGAAGAAGCCCACCACCGGGTTCCGGTCCTCATCGTCGGCGGCTCCCTGGTGGGCCTGTCCATGTCCCTGTTCCTGGGCCGCCACGGCGTACGGCACACGCTCGTCGAACGGCACCCGGGAACCTCCGTCCACCCGCGTGGACGCGGCAACAACGTGCGGACGATGGAACTCTTCCGGGTGGCCGGCATCGAGCCGGACATCAAGACGGCGGCGTCGCTCCTGGCCGACAACCACGGCATCCTGCAGACCCCGACCCTCGTCGATGACGCGGGCGAGTGGCTGTTCAGGCACATCGACCCGGGCGGCGGGCTCGCGAGGCTCAGTCCGACGACCTGGTGTCTGTGCAGCCAGAACGACCTCGAACCCGTACTGCTGGAGAGCGCCCGGAACCTGGGTGGCGACCTGAGGTACTCCCACGAGTTGGAGTCCTTCGAGCAGGACCCCGAAGGAGTGACCGCGGTCGTGAGGGACCGGACCACCGAGGAGCGGTACACCGTCCGCGCGGACTACCTGGTCGCGGCCGACGGCCCGCGCAGCCCGGTCCGGCGCAGGCTCGGCATCGGGCAGACCGGGCCCGGCGACCTCTTCGCCAACGTGAGCCTCACCTTCCGGTCCAAGCTGCTCGCCGACGCGGTCGGCGACCGGCACTTCATCTGCTGCTACCTCACCGGCCCGGAGGCCGACGGCGCCCTGCTGCCCGTCGACAACAAGGAGCACTGGGTCTTCCACGCGCCCTGGCACCCGGAACGGGGCGAAACCCTGGAGCACTTCACCGCCGAGCGTTGCGAGCGGCACATCCGCCTGGCCACCGGTGTCCCGGACCTCGACGTGGAGATCACCGGCAAGGCGTCCTGGCACGCGGCGGAGCGCGTCGCCGACCGGTACGCGGCGGGCCGGGTGTTCCTCGCCGGGGACTCCGCCCACGAGATGTCCCCCACCGGGGCGTTCGGCTCCAACACCGGCATCCAGGACGCCCACAACCTGGCCTGGAAGCTGTCCGCCGTGCTCGGCGGCTGGGCCGGGCCCGGGCTGCTGGAGAGCTACGACGCGGAACGCCGGCCGGTGGCCCTGGCGACCAGCGCCCGTGCCTCGGCGCGCTCCGTGGAGCACAGCCACCCGGGCTTCTCCCCGGCCCCCGGCATGGGCGGGGACGGCAGGCCAAGCGGCATCCTCAACGTCGTTCTGGGCTACCGCTATCCGGAGGGCGCCGTGGTGGGCGCCGACCCGGCGGAACCGGTGGTGCCCGAGGGGATGCGGCTGACCGGGCAGCCGGGCAGCCGGGCCCCGCACATGTGGCTGACCCGGTCCGGCGAGCGGATGTCGACGCTCGACCTGTACGAGCGCTCCATGGTGCTGCTCAGCGACGCGCGGGACACGGCGGGATGGCACACGGCCGCCCGCCGGATCGCGGGCCGCGAGGCCGTACGGCTGGACGCGTACCGGATCGGCACGGGTCGCGGCGCCGACCTGACCCCCTGCGACGAGGGCGACGCGGCCGACTGGGCGCGGGTCCACGGGACGACGGCCGAGGGGGCGGTCCTGGTGCGGCCGGACGGGTTCGTCGCATGGCGGGCGGAGGAATCCGTGGCCGATCCGGAGGCGACCCTGCGGGAGGTCCTGACGGCGGTGCTCCGGACGGGCTGATCCCTTCGGCACGGACGCCGGGGCCACCCGCACCGTGGGGTGCGGGTGGCCCCGGCGTGCGGAGCCCCCTGTCGGATTCGAACCGACGACCTTCGCTTTACAAGAGCGGTGCTCTGACCAGCTGAGCTAAGGAGGCGTGCACCTGCGCGCCCGTGCAGTGTACCCAGGTCCCGGCCGGGTTCCGTCGAAAATTTCCGCGAAGTTCACAGTCCCCCGGGTACTGACAGAGCCGGTGAACGGCAGGTACCGTCCTGAGCCAGTTCACTCTTGTGGACTACACCACAACGGAACCCCGTAGTGGCACACCACCTTTACAACGGATCGTCCGGCACGTTCCTGCCGGTGAAGGGGGCCCATTCACCATGGCCACTGTCTCGTTCGACAAGGCGACCCGGATCTATCCGGGTTCCGACAAGCCCGCCGTCGACGCACTCGACATCGAGATCGAGGACGGGGAGTTCCTCGTTCTGGTCGGCCCGTCCGGCTGCGGCAAGTCCACCTCGCTCCGCATGCTGGCGGGGCTCGAGGACGTGAACGCCGGCGCCATCCGCATCGGCGACCGCGACGTCACGCACCTGCCGCCCAAGGACCGGGACATCGCCATGGTGTTCCAGAACTACGCGCTCTACCCGCACATGACGGTCGCCGACAACATGGGCTTCGCGCTCAAGATCGCCGGTGTGCCGAAGGCGGAGATCCGCCAGAAGGTCGAGGAGGCCGCGAAGATCCTCGACCTCACCGAGTACCTGGACCGCAAGCCGAAGGCGCTCTCCGGTGGTCAGCGCCAGCGTGTCGCCATGGGCCGCGCGATCGTGCGTGAGCCGCAGGTGTTCCTCATGGACGAGCCGCTGTCCAACCTCGACGCCAAGCTCCGTGTCTCCACCCGTACGCAGATCGCGTCCCTCCAGCGGCGCCTCGGGGTCACCACGGTGTACGTCACCCACGACCAGGTCGAGGCCATGACCATGGGCGACCGCGTGGCCGTCCTGAAGGACGGCATCCTCCAGCAGGTGGACTCGCCGCGGAACATGTACGACCGCCCGGCCAACCTCTTCGTCGCCGGCTTCATCGGCTCCCCGGCCATGAACCTCGTCGAGGTCCCGATCACCGACGGCGGCGTGAAGTTCGGCAACAGCGTCGTGCCGGTCAACCGCGAGGCCCTGAAGGCCGCGACCGACAAGGGCGACCGCACGGTCACCGTCGGCGTCCGCCCCGAGCACTTCGACGTGGTCGAGCTGGACGGCTCCGCCACCGCCTCCCTGTCCAAGGACAGCGAGGACGCCCCGGCCGGTCTCGCGGTCTCCGTGAACGTCGTCGAGGAGCTCGGCGCCGACGGCTATGTCTACGGCAGCGCCGAGGTCGGTGGCGAGACCAAGGACCTGGTCGTCCGCGTGGGCGGCCGCCAGGTGCCGGAGAAGGGCGCGCAGCTGCACGTCGTGCCGCGGCCGGGCGAGACCCACGTGTTCTCGACGTCGACGGGCGAGCGCCTCTCCGACTGAGGCCCGTCCACCGGCACGGCCGGGGCGAAGACCCCATAGCGGGTGAATTCCCCGAGGTTGACGAAGAGGGCCCTGCGGCAGCCGCGGGGCCCTCTTCGCTGTCGACAAATACCCCGGCAAACGGGACATCTCCCTCGGCCGCGTCAACCCCTACCCCGAAATCTCCGATTCCTCATCCCCCGAACCGGTGACTAAATGTCGCCAAATCACTACCGCACGCTACTCTCACTCGCGTGAAGCACTCCACTACCCCACGGACACACCGCGGCCCCGGCCCCGCCCGCCGGGTCGGCCGTACCCTCGCCCTCGTCCTGCCCGTCGTCCTGGTGCTGTCCGGGACCCTCGCGGTCACCCGCGTCAACTGGTCAGGGGGCTCTTCGACCTCGGTTCTCGCCGCCTCCTCCGAAGACGTCTCCACGCGCGCCTCCTCCCGCGCCCCGCAGGACGTGCTGCGCGACAGACTCCTGCTGGAGCTCCAGGAGAAGAACCCGGGCGTCGCGCTCACCCACCTCCAGCAGGCCGTCAACGGCCGCCCGTCGCTGGCGAAGCACTGCGTGTCCATCGCCCGCGCCCTGGGCCGCGCCGCGGTCCGCGTGTACGGCCCCGCGCGCGCCCAGTCCTACGCCCGCCCGGTCTGCGACACGTCCTTCGCCTCGGGCGTGGCGACGCAGAACGGCTGATGACGGTCCGCCTGCCGCCCGGAGCGACGGACGGGGCGCGACGTACAGTTCGGTCATGACCGATCCGAACGCCGCCTCGCGCCCCGTTCAAGCCGTCATCCTGGCCGGGGGCCAGGGATCACGGTTGCGTCCGTACACCGACGACCGCCCCAAGCCGATGGTGGAGATCCCGGGCACCGGAACGCCGATCATCGGACACCAGTTCTCCTGGCTCGCCGAAGAAGGTGTCACGGACGTCGTGATCTCCTGCGGCCACCTCGCCGAGGTCCTGCAGAAGTGGCTGGACTCCACCGACCTGCCCGTCCGGGTCACGACCGTCGTCGAGACGGAACCGCTCGGCCGCGGCGGCGGCCTGCGCTACGCCGCCGAGCACCTGCCCCACCCCGACGAGCCGTGGTACGCGACGAACGGCGACATCTGGACCCGGTTCTCGCTGCGCGACATGGCGGACTTCCACACCGAGCGTGACGCGGTCGCCACGCTCGCGCTGGCGCGCCCGCGGATCCCCTGGGGCGCCGTCAAGACGGACGGTTTCGGCCGCGTCACCGACTTCATCGAGGCCCCGCCGTCGACGTTCGAGATCAACGCGGGCGTCTACGTCTTCTCGGCCGACTTCGCCAGGATGCTTCCCGAGCGCGGCGACCACGAACGCACGACGTTTCCCCGTCTGGCCCGGGAGCGCCGTCTGGCCGGCTTCCCGATCCCCCAGGGCGCGTACTGGCGGGCCATCGACACGGCGAAGGACCTCACCGAGGCCGCGAAGGAACTCGCCGCGCTGGGGCGTTGAGGGCTCCGCCCGAGCGCGGGTCCACGACCGGCTCAGGTCCTCCTCGCACATCCCGCGGGAAGGGGCCCCGCACACGGCGTGTGCGGGGCCCCTTCCCAGGTCCGTCCGGAGTCACCCCAGCAGTCCGCCCACCAGGTGGTCCGAACCCCCGGAGCTGCTTCCTCCGCCGCTGCCGCTCGACCCGCCCGTCGGGCCACCCGTGCCACTGCCGCCGGAGGACGACGGGCCCGCGCTCGTGCTCGGGGCCTGCTGCGCCGGCCCCGAATGCCGCGACGGGGCCTGGCCCACCATGCCCTGGGTCTGGCTCGGCCGGCCGCCCGTGACAGTGCCCGTGGCGCCGACCGCGCCCGGCGTCGTGGCGGCGCTCGACGGCGATGACGTCGTGCCCCGCGTCGTCGGGGACTGCGAGGACGGGGGGCTCGCCCGGTGCTGCAGCTTCCCCGGCGTCCCGGGCAGCGGCGAACCCGGCAGTTCGTTGCGCGGTGCCTCGCCGGGACCGGGTACGACCACGCGGCCCGTGTCCCGTACCGCCCCGCCGAGCAGCGATCCGACCAGCAGTGTCAGCCCGGTCACCAGCGCCGTCACCAGCGCCCCGCGGCGCAGTACGTACCGCCGCAGCTTCCAGATGTCCGACCGGGGTCCGAGCCGGCGCCACGCGCTGCTCGCGAGACGGCCGTCCACTGAGTACACCGGTGCCCCGGCGATGACCAGCGGCGACCAGGCGGCGAGATAGATGATGTCGGGCGCGTCGTACGCGGGAACCGTCCGCCAGCTCACGGTGACGATCAGCGCGGCGGACAGCGCCGCCCCGACCGCGGCCGCGACACGCTGCCACAGGCCGATGACCGTGAGCACGCCGACGATCACCTGCAGGAAGGCGACGACCAGACCGGTGCCGACGGGGTGCTGGAGGGCGAACTGCCGCAGTGGCTCGGCGACTTGCCAGGGGTGCAGCGTGTTGAGCCAGGTGACCATGGAGCCCCGCTCGCCGCCGTCGAAGTAGACGGGGTCGCAGAGCTTGCCCATGCCGGCGTAGACGGAGATGGAGCCGAGGAAGACACGCAGCGGCAGCAGCACCACGCCGAGGTTCATACGGCGGCCGGGATAGTAGGCGTGCCGCACGTGCTCGCCACCGTGCCGCCTGGTCCGCGGCGTCGGCGTCCGCGCCCCGGTATCGAGCTCCGCGTCCCGGTACAGGTATTGGCTGTAGGCGGAGTCGCCGTAGCCGGAGTCGCTGTGGCCGGAGTCGCCGTAAGGGGAGTCGCCGTAAGGGGGCTTGCGGTAGGCGGACTCGTCGTACGTGGTGGCGCCGGGGACCGATCCGGCGGGTCCCTGGTAGCCGGATCCGCCATGGAAGGGTCCGCCATAGGTGTGTTCGTCGTGGGCGGGCTCGTCGTACGCGGTGCCCGCGCTCCGCATGTGCGGCAGCAGCCGGGTCTGCCCGTAGTGGTGGCCGCGTTGGCCGCCGACGAGCGGGGTCTGCACGGTGGGTGCGGACAGGTCGTCCCCGTAGCCGCCGGGCCCGGACAGGTCCTCGACGCCGATGCGGGGCATGACCTGAGTGGCGCCCGCGTCGGCGGCCGACTCCTCGCCGTGGCGCACGCTGGAGTTGCGCACCGCCTGCAGCAGCCGGTGCGCCCCGGTGTCGTCGGGCGCCGACCTTCCGCTCCAGACGACGGGCCGACGGCGTCCACCGGCGTCACCGGACGCGCTCGCCATGCCCGCCGCCCCGACGGAGGGCATGCGCGCGACGTCCTGGGATGCGACCTGCGGGGACTGGGCGCGCCGCACCGACGCACCCAACTGCACGCGGAAGCTCGCGTGATTGACGATGACCTGCGCCGGGTCGCTCGGCACCTTCACCATGCTCAGCGCGGGAGTGTCGTCGAAGCCCGACGATCGGTCACCCGTCGGTGTGCGGCGTGTTCTGGTCTCCACACTCATCTAACCGAGTGACGTGTGGTTAGGACACTGCTTTGACCGCGTGGATCTGTCCGGACTCCGTCAAGCTCGTCCTGAACGGCCGGATTACCCCGTACGGGTGAACGAGGCGAACGTCCGTTCAGGCGCTCGGGGCCGTGGGCGTCACACGCGCCTGCGGGCCGCCTCGTACAGCACGATCCCCGCCGCCACACCGGCGTTGAGCGACTCGGCGCCGCCCGGCATCGGAATCCGCACCCGGACGTCGCACGTCTCGCCGACCAGCCGCGAGAGCCCCTTGCCCTCGCTGCCGACGACGATGACGACCGGCCCCTCCAGTGCCTCCAGCTCGCCGAGGTCGGCCTCCCCGTCGGCGGCCAGCCCCACGACCGTGATCCCCGCCTTCTTGTACGCCTCCAGGGCGCGCGTCAGATTGGTGGCGCGCGCCACGGGCGTACGGGCGGCCGTACCGGCGGACGTCTTCCACGCACCGGCGGTCATTCCGGCCGCGCGCCGCTCGGGCACGACGACCCCGTGCCCGCCGAAGGCGGAGACGGACCGCACGACGGCACCCAGGTTGCGCGGGTCGGTCACCCCGTCCAGGGCGACGATCAGCGGGTCCTCGCCCTCGTCGTAGGCGGCGTCGGCGAGGTCCTCCGGGTGGGCGTACTCGTACGGCGGCACCTGGAGGACGAGACCCTGGTGGTTCAGCCCGTTGGTCATCCGGTCCAGTTCGGGACGCGGGGCCTCCATGAGGTTGATGCCACCGCGCTCGGCCGCGAGCTGCAGCGCCTCGCGCACACGCTCGTCGTTGTCGATGAACTGCTGGACGTAGAGCGTGGAGGCGGGCACGCCCTCGCGGAGCGCCTCGACGACCGGGTTGCGCCCGACGACCAGTTCGGAGGACCCCTTTCCGCCCGGACGACGCTGGGGGCGCGCGGGCGAGCGGCGCGCCTTCGCCTGCGCGGCACGCTGCTTGGCATGCCCCTTGCGCATCTCGGCGGGCGGAGTCGGGCCCTTGCCTTCCAGGCCCCGGCGCCGCTGGCCGCCGCTGCCGACCTGCGCGCCCTTCTTGCCGGACATGCGGCGGTTGTTCGCGGCCATGACCTACCTGTCTGTTGAAACCTTCGTACGTACGTCTATGCAGTGTGCCGCCCGGAGGGCCGGGCGGCACAATCGATCATCGGATCGGTGAGCGGCTCAGCGCGGGCCGAGCGCCCAGCGTGGGCCCTGGGGGCTGTCCTCGATGACGAGCCCGGACTGGTTGAGCTGGTCGCGGATGGCGTCCGCGGTGGCCCAGTCCTTGCGGGCGCGAGCCGCCTCCCGCTGCTGGAGCACCATGCCGACGAGGGTGTCGACCACGCCGTGCAGGTCCTCGCCGCGATCGCCCTCGCCGGCCCAGTGGGCGTCGAGCGGGTCGAGGCCGAGGACACCGAGCATGGCCCGCACCTCGGCGAGCCGGGCCACGGCGGCTTCCTTGTCGTCGGCGGCCAGCGCGCTGTTGCCCTGCCGGACGGTGGTGTGCACGACGGCGAGCGCCTGCGGTACGCCCAGGTCGTCGTCCATCGCCTCGGCGAAGGCGGGCGGCACCTCGGCGGCGGGCTCCACCGCTCCGCCCGCCTTCTCCACGACGCGCTGCATGAAGCCCTCGATGCGCGCGAACGCGGACTCGGCCTCGCGCAGGGAGTCCTCGCTGTACTCGATCATCGAGCGGTAGTGCGGGGTGCCGAGGTAGTAGCGCAGCACGATGGGCCGCCACCGCTTGACCATCTCGCTCACCAGCACGGAGTTGCCGAGCGACTTCGACATCTTCTCGCCGGCCATGGTGACCCAGGCGTTGTGCACCCAGTACTGGGCGAAATCGTCGCCGAAGGCCTTGGCCTGGGCGATCTCGTTCTCGTGGTGCGGGAAGATCAGGTCCAGCCCGCCGCCGTGGATGTCGAAGGCGCTGCCCAGATACTTGTGGGCCATGGCCGAGCACTCCAGATGCCAGCCGGGGCGCCCGCGGCCCCACGGCGTCTCCCAGGAGGGCTCGCCCGGCTTGGCGGCCTTCCACAGGGCGAAGTCGCGCGAGTCCCGCTTGCCGGTCTCGCCCTCGCCCTCGGGCTGGCGCAGGTTCTCCAGCTCCTGGTTGGACAGCTGGAGGTAGCCGGGGAAGGACCGCACGTCGAAGTACACGTTCCCCTCGGCCTCGTACGCGTGCCCGCGCTCGATGAGCGTGCGCATCATCTCGACCATCTCGGTCACGTGGCCCGTGGCCCGTGGCTCGTACGTGGGCGGCAGGCAGCCGAGGACGTCGTACCCCTCGTTGAAGGCGCGCTCGTTCTCGTACCCGATCGCCCACCAAGGGCGGCCCTGGTCGGCCGACTTGGCGATGATCTTGTCGTCGATGTCCGTCACGTTGCGGATGAACGTGACGTCGTAGCCGCGGTACTCGAACCAGCGCCGCATGATGTCGAAGTTGAGGCCCGAGCGGATGTGGCCGATGTGCGGTGCGGCCTGCACGGTGGCGCCACACAGGTAGATCGAGACACAACCCGGCTTGAGCGGGGTGAAGTCACGGATCTGCCGGGCGCTGGTGTCGTACAGGCGAATAGTCACGTGTCCAGGGTAGTGGCCCGGGAAGAGTGCCTCACTCCCCTTCGGCCCACGGCCACGCATTCGTGACACGCGGCGGGCGCCGCCGACGGTCCGGCCGAAGCAGCCGCCGCCCCCGGGCCGACGGACACCGCCTCAGAGGCTGCCGACCACCTTCCGCGGAATGATCCGCACCACCACCCGCTCCGCGTCCTGCCCCGACGCCGGGTTGAACTCGGCGTACTTCTTGCCGGTGTACTTCAGCGACAGTTCGTCGATGAGCTGCGGGCCGCCCTCGGTCGTCAGCTCCGCGGTGCCCCGGATCTCCGCGTACTCGTACGGCGAATCGGGGTCGTGGACCTCGACGCTCACCCGGGGGTCGCGGTCCAGGTTCTTCTTCTTCTGCCGGTCGACGGTCGTGGAGAAGAGGACGTGATCACCCTCTCGCTTGACCCACACCGGCGAGAGCTGCGGGCTGCCGTCGGGCATGATCGTCCCGACGACGACGAAGACGGGGCGGTCGAGCAGGGCCTTGAGCCGGTCGGACAGTACGGCGGCGGGCATGGGGCTACCTCCGGGACCTGGGTCACTGGTCACTCTCCGGGTACCCTCGCACGCTCTCAGCTCACGCGCACCACGAGCGCCGTCGCGATCGCCATCAGGCCCTCGTCCCGGCCCGGGAACCCCAGGCCGTCCGTCGTCGCGCCGGACACCGAGACCGGTGCCCCCGCCGCCTCGGAGAGGATCTTCTGTGCCTCCGCACGGCGCTTGCCGATCTTCGGACGCGAGCCCACGACCTGGACCGCGATGTTCCCGATCCGGAATCCCGCCGCGCGCACGATCCGCGCGGCCTCCGTCAGCAGCGTGACGCCCGACGCGCCCGACCACTCGGGGCGTCCCGTGCCGAAGTGCTGCCCCAGGTCACCCAGCCCGGCCGCCGAGAACAGCGCGTTGCACGCGGCGTGCGCGACCACGTCCGCGTCCGAGTGACCCGCGAGACCGGGACCCTCGCCCTCCCACTTCAGGCCCGCGCACCACAGCTCCCGCCCCTCCTCGAAGGCGTGGATGTCGGTCCCGATGCCCACCTGGGGCAACAGCGGCGCCTCAGAAGCCATCGGTCAGCCTCCTGCGCGCCAGGACCGCCTCCGCGAGCACCAGGTCCAGGGGCCGCGTGACCTTGAAGGCCTCCTCGTGGCCGGGGACCACCACGACCGGCAGCCCGAGCTGCTCGACCATGCTCGCGTCGTCCGTGACGTTGTCCGTGACCGTCTCGTGGGCCCGGATCAGCGTCGCCCGGTCGAAGCCCTGCGGGGTCTGCACCGCGCGCAGCCGTGCACGGTCGGGCGTGGCGACGACCGCCTCCGGCCGGCCGGGCGTACCGGCCGGCTCGACCTCCTTGACCGTGTCCGCGAGCGGCAGCGCCGGTACGACGGCCGGTGCGCCCTCCCGTACCGCCTCGATCACCGCGTCCACCGTGTCCACGGGAACGAGGGGGCGGGCCGCGTCATGGACGAGCACGATCTCGTACTCGGGCGGCAGCGCGTCGAGGCCCAGCTTCACGGACTCCTGGCGCGAGTCCCCGCCGGGCACCACGAGGAAGTCCGTTCGCTCGGGCAGCGCATGCGCGTCGAGCAGCGACTTGACCTCGCCGGCCCCGTCGGGCGGTGCCACGACGACCACGAGGGAGACGGCGCGGGACGCGGCCATCGCGCGCACCGCGTGGACGAGCATGGGCGTGCCGCCCAGCGCGCGCAGCGCTTTGGGGGCGCCCGGACCGAGGCGTACGCCCCGTCCGGCGGCCGGAATCACGGCTGCCGTGCGAACTCCGGAGGGTGAAGGGCGCGAATCGTCAGACATCGGTTCCTGTCAGGTTTGTGTGCTCGGCCGGGATGGGTATGGCCTGGGGGTGCCTCCAGCTCACGCCAAGGCGGGAGCTCGGGGCAGTGCCGGGCACGAGCCTCGACCGGACCCTTCCGTGACTTCCGGTCGAGCCGTCTGCCCGGGCCCGGCACGCCAAGTATCGGGGGTCTCCCCCGGCGTACGGCAGCCGAGTAGTGCACTCCACTTCTCGGCAGGGCTTCACATCCGGCGTCCGGGTACGAACATGCCGCAGCGCCCGGCGACAGCTACTGCGTCATCGGGCACCGCGGCATTGCATGGGTGCTGTGCGCCGGTCCGCCCGCGGCGCTTCCGGGCCGGGAAGCGCGCGGACCGGAATGGGCTTCAGGACGCGAGGACCTCGTCAAGCAGAGCCTCGGCCTTGTCCTCGTTCGTGTTCTCCGCGAGGGCGAGCTCGCTGACCAGGATCTGCCGCGCCTTGGCGAGCATCCGCTTCTCACCAGCGGACAGTCCGCGCTCACGCTCACGACGCCACAGGTCACGGACGACTTCCGCGACCTTGATGACATCGCCGGAGGCCAGCTTCTCCAGGTTTGCCTTGTACCGACGCGACCAGTTCGTGGGCTCCTCGGCGTACGGCGCGCGCAGCACCTCGAAGACCCGGTCCAGCCCGTCCTGACCGACCACATCACGCACGCCGACGAACTCCGCATTGTCCGCTGGCACACGCACCGTCAGGTCGCCCTGGGCGACCTTCAGCACCAAGTAGGTCTTGTCCACGCCTTTGATCTGGCGAGTTTCGATGGCCTCGATCAGCGCGGCCCCGTGATGGGGATAGACCACGGTGTCGCCAACCTTGAACGTCATGTGACAGGTACCCCTTCCGTGGCTATCCAGGGTAACACGGAAACCGCGTCTTCTGAATGGCGTTTTCGCAGGTCAGGGCATATCTCGGGGCTTGACAACCGCGACAGGAACGTGCTGCGAGGGGGGAGCGGAACAGGGTATTCGCAGGTCGGAGCCGCTCTACGGGCGGGGTGAAACGCGAACGTCACCCACCTTGAGGACCTCCGACCAGGCCTGAATCATCCCCATTTGTCCGGCTCCAAGCGCTCGACTTCCGCTACTCCGTTCGGTGCCTGGAGTCCGGTACGAGACGAATCCGGAATTGATCAAGACGCCCGGCGATCCCCGACTGTTCTCCCGATGATCGATTTTCGGTACCGCCATGCATTCCTTGCGGGAAATCCCCAAGGGGCTCGGGACGCTTATGTGAATTCTGGACTACGACGAGGTCAAAGAGGCTGATGAGGCCCACGGGAACTGTGCGACGCAGGCGCCCCGGGTGGACCCTGGCGACGGCCTACGGAGGGGTAGGGGCGGGTCGGGTGCGGGGGCCTGGGAACGGCTCGGTAACCTAAGGCCGCTGACAGACACTTAGGGCGGCTTTATCAGGGAGTCGCCCTGCTCCGCCCACGTTCAAGGAGTTGCCGCCGCCGTGAGCAGCAGCCTTCGACGCGGCGCCCTCGCCGCCGCCGCCATCGCGTTCTCGATCGCCTCGCTCGCCGCGTGCGGCGCCGGCAACAACAGCCAGACGCTTGAGGTCAAGCCGGACAACGCGGCGACCAGCGTCGGTGACATCAAGATCCAGAACGCGCTGATCATCACCCAGCCCAACCCGAAGTCCACCGGCCCGGCCGTGGTCTCGGTGACCATCTTCAACACCGGTCGCACCCCCCAGACGCTGGACTCGATCAGCGTCGAGGGCGACGGCACCGCGCAGATCTCCCCCGCGAAGGGCACGGGGAAGGTGACGATCCCGGCAGGCGGCTCCGTCGTGCTCGGCGGCAAGGGCAACCCCGCCGCCACGCTGAACAACCCCGGCGTCGCGGTCCAGGACGGCAACGCCCAGAAGACCACCTTCACCTTCAGCAAGACCGGTGACGTCACCCTGCGGGCGTACGTCGTCCCGGCCGAGAGCTACTTCTCCATGTGGGGACCGAGCAACATCCCGTCGCCGTCCGCCTCCGGGTCGCCGGCCGCCTCCGGGTCACCCTCCGTGTCCGGTTCGCCGTCCGCGTCGTCGAGCGCCGGCGCCCACGGCGGCGCCCATGCTGGCACGAAGCCGTCGAAGCCGGCGAAGTCGGCGTCGGGCACGGCGACGGCGACCGCGTCGGGCTCCGCCGGGCACTGAGGCCGGGCGGCGGCCGCCTCCGAGGCCGCCGGGTGGGGGCGGTTCGGCACCGCCCCACTCCGCCGTCGCGGTCGCGCACCGCGACGGCGAACGCGTGAGGGGCCGTGCGGCCCGAAGGCCCATGTGTCCGCGCGACCTGATGCACAGAGGGGCCGGCCGCCCACGGAGAGACCGCACGCGACGGTTCGTGCGCGTGGCCGTACGCCGAGAGGCCACACCGGACGGGCCATGTGCACTCGATCGGCCGTGCCCCCGTGCTCCGGTCGGCCCGCCCCCGTACGCACGAAGGGCGGTACCCCTCCAGGGGTGCCGCCCTTCGTCGTGCTGTACGCGCGCGTGGGGGCCGTCCGGCTCGTACGCGCGCGTGGGGGGTTCGGCTTACGGCTCGAACTTGTAGCCGAGGCCGCGGACCGTCACCAGGTAGCGCGGGGCACCCGGGTCCGGCTCGATCTTGGCGCGCAGGCGCTTGACGTGGACGTCCAGGGTCTTGGTGTCCCCCACGTAGTCGGCGCCCCAGACGCGGTCGATGAGCTGCATACGGGTCAGGACGCGGCCCGCGTTGCGCAGCAGCATCTCCAGGAGGTCGAACTCCTTCAGCGGCAGGTCGACCTTCGAGCCGGAGACCGTGACCACGTGACGGTCGACGTCCATGCGCACCGGCCCCGCCTCCAGCGCGGCCGGCGTCACCTCCTCGGGCTCGCCGCGGCGGCGCAGGACGGCCCGGATACGGGCGACCAGCTCACGGGAGGAGAACGGCTTGGTGACGTAGTCGTCGGCCCCTATCTCCAGCCCGACCACCTTGTCGATCTCGCTGTCCTTGGCGGTGACCATGATCACCGGGACGTTGGAGCGGCCGCGCAGCTGGCGGCAGACCTCCGTGCCGGGCAGACCGGGCAGCATCAGGTCGAGCAGCACGAGATCGGCGCCGTTGCGCTCGAACTCGTCGAGACCGTCGGGCCCGGTGGTCGCGATGGCGACCTCGAAGCCCTCCTTGCGGAGCATGTAGGACAGGGCGTCGGAGAAGGACTCCTCGTCCTCGACGACGAGCACTCGGGTCACGGAAGGACCTCCGGGGCGGGAAGCGGTTCGTACGGGGATGAGACGGTGGTCGTTCCGTCGGGCCGGCCGTCCTCTTCATCGAGGCCGGACGGGTGGTCGGTCGCGCGGTCGCGGGCCGCACCCGCCTCCGGCAGCCGCAGGGTGAAAGTGGAGCCCTGTCCCTCCGAGCTCCACACCGTGACCTCCCCGCCGTGCGAGGCGGCCACATGCTTGACGATCGCGAGCCCCAGGCCCGTACCGCCCGTGGCACGGGAGCGGGCTGGGTCGACGCGGTAGAAGCGCTCGAAGATGCGCTCCTTGTCCTTCTCGGAGATGCCGATGCCCTGGTCGGTCACGGCGATCTCGATCAGGTCCCCGCCCGGCACGGACACCCTGCGGGCGGCGATGCCGACGCGCGTGCGGGCGGGCGAGTAGTTGACGGCGTTCTCGACCAGGTTACCGAGGGCGGCGGCCAGCTGGCCGCGGTTGCCCCAGACATGCAGGTCGGCGGTGCCGCCGGCGGCCATGGTGATCTGCTTGGTGCCGGCCTGGTGGCGGCAGCGGTCGACGGCCTCGGCGACGAGTTCGTCGACACGCACGGGCTCGGCGTCCTCGAGGGGGTCGTCGTTCTGCACCCGCGACAGGTCGATGAGCTCCTGCACGAGGTTCGTCAGCCGGGTCGCCTCGATCTGCATCCGGCCCGCGAAGCGCTCCACGGCCTCGGGGTCGTCGGAGGCGTCCATCACGGCCTCCGAGAGCAGCGACAGGGCGCCCACCGGGGTCTTCAGCTCATGGCTGACGTTCGCCACGAAGTCGCGGCGCACCGCCTCTATCCGGCGCGCCTCGGTGAGGTCCTCGACGAGCAGCAGCACCAGCCGGGAGCCGAGGGGCGCCACGCGCGCGGAGACGGCGAGGGCCTCTCCGCGCCCGGTGCCGCGACGCGGCAGGTCCAGTTCGACCTGACGTATCTCGCCGTCCCGCCGGGTGTCGCGCGCCATCTGGAGCATCGGCTCGACGGCGAGCTTGCCACCGCGCACGAGCCCGAGGGCGTAGGCGGCGGAGCTGGCCTTGACGACGGCGTCGGCCTCGTCGAGCACGACGGCCGAGGACCGCAGCACGGACAGCACCGTGTCCACGCCGGGCGGCAGCACGGGGTCGGTGTGCAGGGAGGTGCGCGTAGGGCGTTTCTGGTCGCGCTCGCTCCAGCGGAACGCCAGCATGGCGATGACGCCGGTGAGCACTCCGGCGATCGCTGCCGCTGCGGCGACCGCCGCGTTCACGTCCATGCACCCAGGTTAGGCACGTCCTGTCCCCCGCCCACAGCCATCGGAGTGCGACCTCGAACACTCGTCGCCCAGAGTTCACCTTGGAGCCAGTATTGGTTCATTTGGGATGTCGGAAACGGTCGCGTACGGGCCGGAACGTGGGAGCGTGGGGCGCGGAGGGCGCCGTGTCCGCCGTGTTCGCCATGGTGACGACGGGCCCCGGCCCCCGGCCGCCGAAGCAGACGTAAGAGAGGGACACCCTGATGCGGGACGCGTACCACGAGGAACTTGACTCGATCGGCGAGGGCCTGGTCGACATGGCCCGGCTCGTCGGGTCGGCGATCGGGCGCGCCACGACGGCGATCCTCGACACCGACCTGAAGCTGGCGGAGTCCGTGATCGAGGCCGACAAGAAGGTCGACGACCTCCAGCACGACCTGGAGGCGCGCGCGATCGCCCTCCTCGCCCGTCAGCAGCCGGTGGCGACCGACCTGCGTATCGTCGTCACCTCGCTGCGGATGAGCGCCGACCTGGAGCGGTCCGGCGACCTGGCCCAGCACGTCGCGAAGCTGGCCCGGCTGCGTTTCCCCGAGCGCGCCGTCCCGCACGACCTGCACGCGACCATCCTGGAGATGGGCCAGCTCGCCCAGCGCCTGATGGCGAAGGCGGCCGAGGTGATCGTCACGAAGGACGTCGACCTGGCGCTGCAGCTGGAGCAGGACGACGACGAGATGGACCTCCTGCACCGCACGCTCTTCCAGCACCTGATCGACGACCGCTGGAAGCACGGCATCGAGACGGCCGTGGACGTCACCCTGCTGGGCCGTTACTACGAGCGCTACGCCGACCACGCGGTGGCGGTCGCGAAGCGAGTGGTCTACCTGGTGACCGGCGAGCACGCGGACGATTTCCAGCAGGACATCCAGCCGGCGACGGGCGTCGAGGGCGCCTGACCAGGGTCCCCGGGGGCCAGCGGCCCGAAGGAGCCCGACCGGGGCGTGCGCAAGCACCAGTGCGCCGTTGATGCGCCCGTCACCGTGGGCATGAAATGGGCACAGGCACCAGTCTCGAGGAGGGACCCATGGCCGAAACTCCCAGCACGCCGGACCCCACGCAGGAGCGCGAGACCCAACAGCCCGCCGAGATCAAGAGCCTCCCGCTGGTCGGCGCCTGCGGCTGCGGCTCCGGCTGCAGCTGCGGGTGCCAGCAGGGCGCGCCGTGCCAGTGCGGCTGACGGCGCACGACGCGGACGCTCCCGCGGCACGACCGAACACCGAGTACGACGACGAAGGGCCCCGGCACACCGCCGGGGCCCTTCGCGCTGCCCTGCGAACCGGTCGTCACCGTCACCGCACGAGTGGCGCGGAACCCGCGGGCTGTCCCGCCACCCGCCGCGAGGCGGCCACCGGTCCGCGCCCCTGTCACTGCGGGTGCCGCAGGCCCCGCAGGATCTTCCCCTCGGTGCTGAGGTAGCCGTTGGTGTAGTCGAAGCGCGGAGCGTCGGCGAAGGTCAGGTAGAGCCATTTGAAGTTCTCGGCGAAGACGTACGCCGGGCAGTGGTCACCCTTGGCCATGGGGCGCTTCGTCACGTCGGTGACGGTGGTGTAGCCGCCGGGGACCCGGTGGTGGGTCCTCAGGTTCTGGAAGTAGCGCCAGGCGGTGTCCCGGTAGAACGGGTCCCCGGTATGCCCGTACAGCTCGAAGGCGCAGTTGGCGTACTCCGGGCGCAGCGCGTTGCCCGGCGACAGGACCGTCAGGCGGGAGTAGTCGATCAACTCGGGGATCACCGTGTACGTGTCCTGGACGGCCGTCCAGGACCGGAAGTAGTCCGCGGCCAGGGCGTTGTCCCCGCCGACGGGCAGGATGGCAACGGCGAGGGAGGACTGGCGCCGGCCGAGCAGCTCTCCGGTGCGATGGTCGACCTGTTTGAACCAGAGCAGGCCGCCCACCCTCTCCGCGAGGTGCTTCTTGAGGGAGGCGTCGAAGATGCGGAACCAGTTCAGGCACTCGGCGTCGCCGAACATCGCCCAGCCGCCCCACAGATACTCGTAGAAGGAGTCCGTGGGCGGGTTGGGGGCGATGTCCGCCCCGTCGGCCCACTGGCCGCTCTCCACGTTCATGGTGGTGCCGAGCAGGTCGAGGTCGGAGCGCCGCGCCACCACCGCCGCGAGCGCGCGCTTGGCAGCCTCGTAGTACCGGGAGTCGCCGGTGAGCCGCGACAGGACTCCCCACTCCAGGATGTTGGTGCCGATCTCCGCGAGCGGCACCTCGGCGCCGGAGACCGCGCCGGTACGCAGGTTGACGTGCCGGTAGGGCATGCCCGTCGGGGACATGGTGAAGGCGGGCAGCACCCGGTCCGCCAGGTCCACGCACCGGGCGAGCAGTTCCGCCTCGCCGGTGGCGAGATAGCCGGCCAGCAGACCGCCCACCAGACGGATGATCGTTTCGAAGACCTGGAAGTCGGCATCCACGTCCAGGTCCAGACGGGATCTGATCCAGTCCAGGCTGCGGGCGACCTCGTCGTCCAGCCCCATGACGTAGTGGGTGTCGAGGGCTTCGACGATGGACAGCCCCACGGGGTGGCGGCGGGAGAAGAACTCCCGGTACCGACCCGAGACCGGCAGCAGTTCGTCGTGCCCCCAGGCGTTGCGCCGGTAGCCGTTCCAGGCGTGGAGGAACTCGGCCCGAATCTCCTGGGCCTTCTGCTGGTCCGGTGGCCCGACCCTCGCGAGCGACTCCGTCGGGTAGCCACCGGTGGTGCTGGGCAAGGGAGTCGCCGCACGGGCCGCAGTACCCAGAGCCCCCACTGCGGCGCACCCTCCGAGGGCCGACAGTGCGCGCAGCACACCGCGCCGGGAGGGGGAGTTCACGTTCGGCCGCCCGACGTGCGTCATGATGCGGGGCCTCCCTGGCCGTAGCGGATCACAAGGCGGCCACATTGTGTCTGCGGATCGCCACCAGTGGTGGGAGGCACGCCTGACGGGACCTCACCTGCGCGGCTCGGGTGCAGAACGCCCCAGACGGCGCCCGGTTGCAGCGCTGTGACATCGGAAGAACGGTTCGGGGGGGTTTTCGCCGCCGCCCGTGAGAGTGGAACGCGCCGCATCTGACTCGGCGCCGATGGCCACTTGGGTTCCACACCGAGCGCCCCACCGCCCACAGCGGCCCGGCACAGCGATCCGTCGCTTCGTGGTCCACAGACGGTACAGGTCGTCAACCGGCGCCGTATCGCTGCGACTTGGCGGGCGCGACCACATACGGCACTCGTGTCAGATGACGCGCACTCCGCCGTCGACGAACAGGTCCTGGGCGTTGACGCCCGTGTTGCGCAGGAGGAAGTCGGTGGCGTCGGCGACCTCCGCCATCGTCACGAGGCGCCCGATGGGGGTACGTGGTACCTGGGGGTTGCCGGACACGTCGCGCCACCTCGGATGGTCGCCCACCATGCCCGGGTGGATGGCGTTGACGCGATGGGGGGCGATCTCCACTGCGAGGGTCCTCACCAGTCCGGTGATACCCGCGTTGATGGCGGTCACCATGGTGGAGCCGGGGTAGGGGCGTTCTTTGGCCAGGCCGCCGAAGAGTACGACCGACGCGCCTGGGGTGAACCGGTCACGCAGGACTCGCACGGTCTCCGTGTACCCCACCAGTTTGATGGTCACGGCGTGGACGGCCTTGGCGATGTCGAAGTCCGCGACAGTGGTGAAATCCTCTGCCATGGCGCCGATCACCAGGTTGTCGACTTCCCGTACGTCGACGAGCGCTCCGTCGATGGTCTCCGGCCGCGACAGGTCAAGGGCCAGGCCCCGGACCGTGCCGGCGATGTCGGCGGCCGCGGCCTCGGCTCGCTCCATGGTGCGGCTGGTGATGATGACGGTGTCGCCGCGATCGGCGAATCGCTGCGCCAGAAAGCGTCCCAGGCCGCCGCTGCCTCCGACGATGAACGACGTGGTCACGATCCAGCGGCCCCTTCCAGTGGACATGCGGCCGATAACGGATCTTATGCGGCTGAACACGGGCCGACAACGACGGAAGCGGCGATAGCGCTGCAAAAGTCCACCAATGTCTCGGCGGCGTCGCCGAGAGAGGGTCGGCGTCCGAATCCGGGACCGGCCGCCCGATGCGCCGCCCGCTACGCAAGGCGGACCGCCGCCGTGTCTGGGCTAACCCACGGGCCTGATCCGCTTGTCGCTTGTCTTGTCGCTTGTCGGCTCGCAGGTCAGAGCCTGTTCCGGGCCACCCCGCAGTGCGGCCCTGTCTTGCCACGACAAGCGACAAGGGCATCAGCGGTGCCGGCGCGCCCGGCGGAGAGAGGGCTAGAACGAACGGCCTACGGCCGCGCGTCCCTTGGCAGCTCGCTACGCTCGCGCGACGACCGCCGTCAGGGCGAAGCACTCGTTATCTAGGGCTGGAAGGCCCTTAAACCAGGTCAGATCATTGATCACCATGTGAGTCACGTGAGGCACGACGGTCGAACCTCAGTCCAGGCGTCAGACCTGGCCGGGACTCAGCCTCGACGCCACCGGCCACCGGCCACCGGTGCCAGCATCACCGGTGGCCCATCAACCGCACACCAGGGGGAAACATTCATGGCCGGCCGAACCCGCACCATAAGGAACATAGCCACCGCTTCCGCAGCCGCTGCACTGTTCACACTCTCGCTCAGCGCGGGAACCGCCAGCGCCAGCCCGTCCGAGCCGTTCGCCGACCAGGCCCGCGCCGCGCATCTCACCCCCGCGCAGGACGGCGCGCTGCGCGCCGAAGTCGCCAAGTACCTCCAGCGTAGCGGCGGCAAGCAGATCTCTCTCAACGAGATCAAGGTCGACGACAAGCGCACCATCCGCGTCGCCATCCCCGGCGAGGCGCACCCGCGCACCTTCACCGACCACGGCAGCACCGCCCCCGCCTACAGCAGCATCTGCAACCCCTACGCCAACACCCAGAACGGCTACTTCTGCGCCTTCAGCGGCTACGGCTGGACCGGCAGCGAAGACCCGATGTACTACTGCCACTCCTACGCCATGAACTACACGGGTACCGGATCGTGGGTGAACCGCCAGTACGGGACCCACGTTGCGAAGTTCTACGGAAAGTCCGGCAACTACATCGACGAGAGCCTCCCGCCGATCTCCGCCGCCACCTCGCAGAACTGGTACCACGTGTGGAGGGTCGTCCCCTGCTGACCAGGCTGCCGAAGCGCGATGCTTTGCAGCTGGGGGCATGTAGGCCAACCGACGGAATTCGCTGACCTGCGAAAACGCGGCGGTCGGGGCGTGGGCGTCCCGTGAAGGGCTGTGGGCAGAGCATGAAAATGCCCCTCATCTGCGCCGAACGCACAGGTGAGGGGCATGATCACAGACCCTACTTCTTCTTGCCCTGGTTCTTGACCGCCTCGATCGCCGCCGCGGCCGCTTCCGGGTCGAGGTACGTGCCGCCCGGGTTGACCGGCTTGAAGTCGGCGTCGAGCTCGTAGGAGAGCGGGATGCCCGTCGGGATGTTCAGGCCCGCGATGTCGGCGTCCGAGATGCCGTCGAGGTGCTTGACCAGGGCGCGCAGGCTGTTGCCGTGGGCCGCGACCAGGACCGTGCGGCCGGTCAGCAGGTCCGGGACGATGTTGTCGTACCAGTACGGCAGCATGCGGAGGACGACGTCCTTCAGGCACTCCGTGCGCGGACGCAGCTCCGGCGGGATGGAGGCGTAGCGCGGGTCGTGCGCCTGGGAGAACTCCGAGTCGTCCTCGATCGGCGGCGGCGGGACGTCGTAGGAGCGGCGCCACAGCATGAACTGCTCCTCGCCGAACTCCTGGAGGGTCTGCGCCTTGTCCTTGCCCTGGAGGGCGCCGTAGTGGCGCTCGTTCAGGCGCCAGGAGCGGTCGACCGGGATCCAGTGGCGGTCGCACGCCTCCAGCGCGAGCTGCGCCGTGCGGATCGCGCGCTTCAGGAGGGACGTGTGGACCACGTCGGGCAGCAGGCCGGCCTCCTTGAGCAGCTCCCCGCCGCGGACGCCCTCCTTCTCGCCCTTCTCGTTCAGGTTGACGTCCACCCAGCCGGTGAACAGGTTCTTCGCGTTCCACTCGCTCTCGCCGTGGCGGAGGAGGATCAGCTTGTACGGTGCGTCGGCCATGCCTCAGAGCGTAATCCACGCATTCGACCCGCCGAGCGGCCCGCCCGGCAGGCGGACAGTTGACGGCCTCTGTTAATTGAGTGGCCACTTGGGGCCCCCGCCCCGTAAGTTGTGCTCGCCGCCTGAGCCGCTTACATCAGTGGGGGGATCCCGTCCATGTCCGTCGCCAGTCTCAGACGTGCCACCCGGGAGACCGTCTCCGGGCTCCCCCGCGAGTTCTGGTGGCTGTGGACCAGCACCCTCGTCAACCGGCTGGGGGCCTTCGTCGCCACGTTCATGGCGCTGTATCTGACCCTGGACCGCGGCTACTCCGCCTCGTACGCCGGTCTGGTCGCCTCCCTGCACGGCCTCGGCGGTGTCGTCTCCTCGCTCGGCGGTGGTGTGATGGCCGACCGGCTGGGGCGGCGGCCGACCCTGCTGGTCGCCCAGTCGTCCACCGCCGTGTCCGTCGCCGTGCTCGGGTTCGTGCAGAACCCGGTCGCCATCGCGGCCGTCGCCTTCGCCGTCGGCATGGCGTCGAACGCCTCCCGCCCCGCCGTGCAGGCCATGATGGCCGACATCGTGCGGCCCGAGGACCGGGTGCGCGCCTTCTCCCTCAACTACTGGGCGATCAACCTGGGCTTCGCCGTCTCCTCCATGGCCGCGGGCTTCATCGCCGAGTTCAGCTATCTCGCCGGGTTCCTGATCGAGGCGGGGATGACGCTGGTCTGCGCGGTGGTCGTCTTCGCGAAGCTGCCCGAGTCGCGGCCGGAGCGGATCACGAAGGAGACCGTTCCGGAGGTGGGCCTCGGCACCGTCCTGCGCGACGGCCGATTCATGAGCGTGGTCGGTCTGTCCTTCCTCGTCGCGCTCGTCTTCCAGCAGGGGTCCGTGGGCCTGCCGGTGGCCATGGGCGGGGCCGGGTTCGCGCCCGCGGAGTACGGCATGGCGATCGCCGCCAACGGCGTACTGATCGTCGCGCTCCAGATCCCGCTCACACGGCTCATCGAGCACCGAGACCCACGGCGGCTGCTGGTCGTCTCGTCCCTGCTCGCCGGATACGGCTTCGGGCTCACCGCCTTCGCCGGATCGTTGGGCGTCTTCGTCCTCACGGTGTGCGTCTGGACGCTGGGCGAGATGATCAACGCGCCGACCCAGACCGGCCTGGTGGTGCGGCTCTCCCCCGTCCACGGCCGCGGTCGCTACCAGGGCGTCTACACGCTGTCCTGGTCGGCGGCGGCCCTGGTCGCCCCGCTGATGTCCGGCCTGGTCATCGACCGGCTCGGCGCGAAGTGGCTGTGGGGTCTGTGCGCGGCGGTCGGCACGGGGGCCGCGGTCGGATTCGGGGTGCTGATGCGCCGCCTCCCGGCCGAGGAGACGGCGCAGGGCGCGAGCGTGGAGGCGGCCGAGGCGGGGGTCGGCGCGGTCTGAGGCGGTATGCCTCCGGCGCGAGCGGGGCTGGCGGCGCGGGGTGCGCGTGCGCCCCGGCGCCGCGGTCCGCCGGTCCGCCCGTCCGCCGGTCCGCGGTCCGCCGGTCCGCGGTCCGCGGTCCGCCCGTCCGCCCGTCCGCGGTCCGCCCGTCCGCCCGTCCGCGGTCCGCCGGTCCGCGGTCCGCCCGTCCGCCCGTCCGCCGGTCCGCGGTCCGCTGGTCCGCCGACGTCACAGTTCCCGCTGCGCCTCGTACAGGTTCCGTGGCCGTACGACGTCCGTCGTGCGGTACAGCTCCAGACGTGAGTGCAGGTCGCCCGTGAAGTCGGGCACGTCGATCTGGTCGAACTCCGTGACCTCGTTCAGACCGACGGTGGCGGAGCGGGGAGCCAGGCCGTTGATCTTCATCAAGCCCGCGCGGCCGTTCGTCACACGGATGTTCCAGTGAGTGAAGCGGGCGCCGAAGAGGGGCCCGGCGGACGCGTCCCCGCCGTGGCGGCCGTTGTTCTCGACCGTGATGTCGGTGCGGACGTTCGCGAAGGGGAGCCCCCGGTGCGAGTCGAAGGTGCCCATCCGCATCTCGCCGCGCGACCAGACGTTGTACGAGGACAGGCCCTCCACGTTGATGCCGTGGAGCTGGGTGTTCGCCGGGGCCGGGACCGTCCGGCGCTCGATGGTGAAGTCCTCGATCAGGTTGTCGTGCGAGCCCTCCCGGCAGAAGTACGGGTGGTGCGAGCCCCGGCCCGCCACGCGGGTGCGGCGCAGGGTGCAGGAGGATGCGGCGACCAGGCCGAAGCCGTTGTCCACGTGCCGTACGACGACGTCGTCGGCCCAGCAGTCGTACGCGCACTGGAACACGACCCCGTTGTAGCCCTTGTCCAGGAGGTGCGGGGACTGCGGGGTCTCGATCGCCTGCAGGGTCAGGCCCTCCACACCGGCACCGGTCAGCGCCCGCACGTGGGTCGTCAGGCGCGGGTCCCACTCCGGGCGCACGTCGAGCGGCAGGGGTCGCTCGAAGGTGACCTTCCGGCCCGCCACGCGCGCGATGCGCACGGGCCACTCATAGGGCACGTACGACGTCAGCTTCGTCTTGTCGTCCCAGGAGTACGCCTCCGGGCCCGGGCCGCCGCCCGCCATGTGCTGCAGGAGGGTGTGACCGGCGTCGTCCGCGAGGCGCAGCAGGACGAGTTGACCCGCCCTCAGCCGCCGGGCGTCGGCGACCGTCACCGTCCAGGAGCCCTGCTCGGCCGGGGACACCGTGGTCAGCGTCTCCCACTCGTCACGCTTGTTGCCGGTCCAGCCCTCGAACGGCCACGTCCTCGCCCGGACGGCCGCGACCAGGGAGTCCCAACGGGCCGTGGGCGCCAGCCAGATGAGGCCGCCCGCCCAGGACCAGGCGGACTTGTCGCCGCCGTACCGGGAGCCGTAGACGCCGATCAGCTCGGTCAGGTTCTTCGTCGCGTACAGCGTCGTACGGTCACTGCCCGCGCCCCGTAGGACGACGTCGTCGTACCCGATGCGGATGAGGCCGTCGATGCGGAACGTGCCGGGCGGGACGAGAACCGTGCCACCGCCGGCCCTTCCGGCGGCAGCGATGGCACGGTTGATCGCGGGGGCGGAGTCGGTCGTGCCGTCCGCCACGGCTCCGTACGCGGTCACGTCGGCCACCACGGGCCGACGGGGCAGACGCGCCGCGCCGCCGCGGTAACCGGCCCGGCCGACGTACGGAATCTGCGGATGGGTGAAGGGGGTGTGGACGAACTCGCGCCACAGGGGCGGGACCTCGCCCCGCGGCCGCGCCGATGCGGCGGTCGGCGTTGCGATACCGGTGGCCGTGGCGGCCGCCACGGCGACGGCGCCGCCGAGCAGGCCCCGTCTGCTGATGTCTCCGTGCGTCATGCCCATGCCCATGCCCGAACCGCCTTCCCAGGACCCCGACGACTCTCAAGGGGTGCGCTTCCATGGATGTGAACGACGTTCAGATCTGCGTCGGCGGTGAGCATGCCACGGAGCCCGCGGGCCGGGGAAGGGGTCGTGCAGGGGTGATGGGCGGGGGTGATGGGCGGGTGCGGTCCGGAGGTCAGGCCTCGGGGCGTTGGGTCAGATGACTGAACGCCTCCAGGTTGCGGGTCGACTCGCCGCGCGACACCCGCCAGGCGTACTCCTTGCGGATCGCGGACGCGAAACCGAGCTCGAGAAGCGTGTTGAAACTGCCGTCCGCCGCCTCCAGGACCGAGCCGAGCAGCCGGTCGACCTCGTCCGCGGTCACGGCGGCCAGCGGCAGCCTGCCGGTCAGATAGACGTCCCCGAGCGGGTCGACGGCGTAACTCACCCCGTACAGCTTGAGGTTGCGCTCCAGCAGCCAGCGGTGCACCGCCGACTCGTTCTCGTCGGGGTGCCGGATCACGAAGGCGTTGAGGGACAGCGAGTGCCTGCCGACGATCAGCGAGACGGTCGTCGAGAGCTTGCGCGTCCCGGGGAGCTTCACGACGTACGAGCCCGCGCCCGGACTCTCCCACTCCAGTTCGGCGCCCTCGAGGACCTCTTCGATGACCCGTGCCGCTCGCTGCTCCTCAGACATGCTGGGAGCGTACGCGACCGGTGTCAGCCGTGGTGGGCGCGCACCCGGCGCCGGTGGTGCATGGCCGCCGTGTACACCCCGGCGGTCGCGGAGGCCGCGTTCTCCCAGCCGAAGGCCTCGGCGTGCCGGGCCGCGGCCTCGCCCATGCGGGCGGCGAGATGCGGGTCGTCGGCGAAATCGCGCAGCACGCGCGCGTAGACGGCGGGATCGTGCCCCCGGACGAGGAATCCGGTGTGGCCGTCCCGCACGGCGACGGGCAGCCCGCCGACCGCGGCCGCCAGCACCGGCGTGCCCGTGGCCTGCGCCTCGATGGCGACGAGTCCGAAGGACTCGCTGTACGACGGCATGACCAGCACGGATGCGGCGCGGAACCAGTCCGCGAGCTGGTCCTGCCCGACGGGCGGCCGGAAGCGCACGACGTCCGCGATGCCCAGCCGCGCGGCGAGCTTCTGCAGCCCCTCGGGCTTGGCGAGACCGCTGCCGCTGGGACCGCCCACGACGGGCACGACGATGCGGGAGCGCAGTTCGGGGCGCTCGTCGAGGAGGACGGCCACGGCGCGCAGCAGCACGTCGGGCGCCTTGAGGGGCTGTATGCGCCCCGCGAAGAGCGGAATCAGCGCGTCCTGGGGAAGCCCGAGCCGGGCCCTGGCGGCGGCACGGCCGTCGGCCGGCCGGAAGCGCTCCAGATTCACCCCGGGATGGACGACGGCCACCTTGCCGGGGTCGGCCGCGTAGTGCCGTACGAGGTCGTCGGCCTCCTCGGCGGTGTTCGCGATGAGCCGGTCGGCGGCGGCCACGATCTGGGTCTCGCCGATGACGCGGGCGGCGGGCTCGGGGGTGTCGCCCTCGGCGAGGGCGGCGTTCTTGACCTTGGCCATGGTGTGCATGGCGTGCACCAGAGGGGCGCCCCAGCGCTGGGCGGCGAGCCAGCCGACGTGGCCGGAGAGCCAGTAGTGGGAGTGCACGAGGTCGTAGTAGCCCGGGCGGTGGCCGGCCCAGGCCTGCATCACCCCATGGGTGAAGGCGCACAGCTGGGCGGGGAGCTCCTCCTTCGCGAGCCCTTCGTACGGGCCCGCGTCGACGTGCCGGACGAGGACGCCGGGGGCGAGCTCGACGGTGGGCGGGAGGGCGGCCGTGGTGGCCCGGGTGAAGATCTCCACCTCGATGTTGATCGCGGCGAGGCGCTGGGCCAGCTCCACGATGTAGACGTTCATCCCGCCGGCGTCGCCCGTGCCGGGTTGGTGGAGCGGTGAGGTGTGCACGGAGAGCATGGCGACGCGGCGGGGCCTGCGGTGCGGCAGCCGGAGCCGCGAGGGAGCCGCCGAGGAGCGACGCCCGAGCCTGCCGACGTAGTGGCTCACGTGGCGTTCCTCCTTGATGCGGGCATGCCTTGCGGGAGGGTGCGGACAACCTCCAAGAGGTGCGAACGCCGGAGCAGGGGTGGTCCATTTCCCGCGGCGGCGGCTTTGCCGAATCATTGCCCCACATCGCTCAACCGTTCGAGGCTGTGGTGCCGCGTTCCGAGCTCGGGTACCCCCGCCGCCGAGTTGTCCACAGGCCGGGACGGGCCACCTCCCCGGCCGCTTACTCTCGTACGCATGTCAACCCGCGCAGCGTCCCGCCCCGTGGGTACGGTGACGCGCGGGACCACCAATCCGAATCGGCTGCGCCGTATGGACCGCTGGATCGCCGCGGTCCACGGTGCGGAGCTCCGCCGCACGGCGGACCCCGTGGCCGTCGACCTCGGGTACGGGGCCGCCCCCTGGACCGCCGTCGAACTGCTGCGGCGCCTGCGCACCGCCGCGCCCCGCACCCGCGTGGTCGGCGTCGAGATCGAGCCCGCCCGGGTCACGGCCGCGCAGCCGTACACCCGCGAGGGCCTGGTCTTCCGGCACGGCGGCTTCGAGGTGCCCGTCCAGGGCCGCCCGACCCTCATCCGCGCCGCGAACGTCCTGCGGCAGTACGAGGAGGGCGAGGTCGCCGCCGTCTGGGAGCGACTGTGTGCCCGGCTCGCCCCCGGCGATCCGGCGGCCGGCTCGCGCGGCGGGCTGCTGGTCGAGGGCACGTGCGACGAGATAGGCCGCCGCCATGTGTGGGTGGCCCTCGGCCCCGAGGGCCCGCGCACGGTCACCTTCGCCACCCGACTCGGCTCCCTGGACCGCCCCTCCGACCTGGCTGAGCGCCTCCCGAAGGCGCTCATCCACCGCAACGTCCCGGGCGAGCCCGTGCACGCGTTCCTGCGCGACTTCGACCGCGCCTGGGCCGCCGCCGCGCCCTACGCCTCGTACGGCGCGCGCCAGCGCTGGATACGCACGGTCCGCCGGCTGAAGGCGGACTGGCCGGTCACCGACGGCCCGACGCGCTGGCGCCAGGGGGAAGTCACCGTCATGTGGGGGGCGTTGGCGCCCCGGGGCTGACCGGCGCGACGTGCCCATCGGCCTGGTCAGCGGATCCGGCTGGTCCGTCGATCGGCCGAACGGCCTGACCGGCTCGGCCCGACCGGCTTGATCTGCCCGATCTGCCCGCTCCGGCCATCGACTTGACCAGCTCGATCGGCCTGCTCAGCTCGATCGGCCCGATCTGCCCGTCCAGTTGAGGGGCCCGATCAACTCGGTCGGCTCGGTCGGCAATCGGCTCGAACGGTGGGGAACGATCTCCCCGGGTCCTTCGTCACATCCGCGGGGAGATGATCTGACGAGGGCGGGCAGTGGGGTGGGAGATCGTCGTACGAGGTGCGGCAGGAGAGGGAGTTTTCCGCGCGGCAAAGTCCCGCCTCTGTCACTTTGCCCATCGGCATGGCACGATCCCCACGCGTCCGAAAGTTACTGACGGTTAATCAGGTTTGGGGGCGAATTATGGGATCCGGCAAGTGGACCCTGACCACGGCGGCCATCGCCCTGGTGTGTGCGGTCACCGTTCTGGGCACATCGGGCGCGGCCCGCGCGACCCCGGGCCGGCCGGCCCCGGCACCCGCTCCCGGCGGTTCGGCCCCGGCGCCCGGCAAGGACCTCGAAGCGGTCCGCAGGAAGCTGGACACGCTCTACCACGACGCCGCCGTGGCCACCGACGCGTACAACGCGGCCGAGGAGACGACCAAGAAGCAGTCGGCGCAGATCGTCGAGTTGGCTCGGGAGATCGTCAAGGGCCAGGAGAGACTGGCCCTGTTGAAGGACCGCGCGGGCGCCGCGGCCCGCGCCCAGTACCGCGGCGGGGGCCTGCCGCCCGAGGTCCGGCTCTGGCTGAGCGACAACCCGCAGGAGTTCCTCGACGAGGCGGGCATCGCCCGCCAGGGCGAGCACGCGACCGAGGGCCTCCTCGCCGAGATGACGCGCACCCAGGAGGACTTGAGGCAGTACGCACGGGACGCCGCCGACCAGTGGAAGCGGCTCGACGCCAACCGCCGGGCCAAGGCCGAGGCCAAGAAGGAGATCGAGAAGCAGATCGCCGCCGCGGAGAAGCTGCAGTCCCAGCTGAAGAAGCAGGAGCAGGAGCGGCTGCGGAAGCTGGAGGAACAGGCCGCATACAAGGCGCAGACGGCCTGGCTGGACTCCGGGATACTCAAGGAGATCCGCGGCAAGGCGTCCGAAGAGGGCGCGAAGGCCGTGGCGTTCGCGACCCACCAGATCGGCAAACCGTATGTGTGGGGCGCCGAGGGCCCGAACTCGTACGACTGCTCGGGGCTGACGTCCCAGGCCTGGGCGGCGGCCGGTACCGCCATCCCGCGCACCTCGCAGGAGCAGTGGAAACAGCTCAGGCACGTCGACGTCAAGGACATGCGTCCCGGCGACCTGATCATCTACTTCGGTGACGCGAGCCATGTGGCGATGTACGTCGGCGACGGCGCGATCATCCACGCCCCGCGCCCGGGCCGCATGGTCACCATCGCGGGCGCGGGCTCGATGCCGATCCTGGGGGTCGTACGCCCGGACGCCTGAACCCACGCACCGGGTGATGTGCCGCACGTCCGGCCGAGTGATGTGCCCCACGTGACCTGGTCCATGTGACGGGGCGCACGCCACCGCCGCATCAAACCCCCGCCCGACGTGACGTTCGTCATCCCCGGTGGGTCCCCGCATGTCCAACTGCGGTAGGGGATGCGGCATATGACGCTGGCCGGTTGCCCCGCATCACCGCGAAGGGCATTCCGCTGCGGCCTCGGCTACCGCTATGGTCCCCAGTCGGTGGGGCGAGGTCCCTCGTCCCCGCCATGCCCTCGGGGGGAGGGAAGGAACCCGACACGATGCCCGTACCCGTACCGCGGCAGAGGGCGATCCCGGCCGCGGAGAGTGGTCAGGCTCAAGCCACGTCCCTGCCCAGGACCCAGGCCGCACAGGGGCCGGCCGCCCGTAGCAAGCCCCCGACCGACACGCTCACCCTGCTGGTGATCGAGGACGACCCCGCCGGTTCGCCGATCGTGCCCGAGATGCTCGACGCGGCGGGCCGGCCCATACGGCTGCGCACCGCCCGTAACCTCACCGAGGCCGAGCGGCTGCTCACCGACGACGTCCACTGCATCCTGCTGGACCTCGCGCTGCCCGCCCCCGGCCGGGCCGCCGACGAGGAGGATGACGACGAGCTCGCCGTGCTGCGGCACGTGCTGCAGCTCGCGCCCCGCCATGCCGTCCTCGCGCTCACCGCGTCCGGCGACGCCGAGCGCGGCGCCGAGGCGGTGCGCGTGGGCGCCCAGGACTATCTGTTCCGTGACGAGCTGGACGGACGGCTGCTGAGCCGCGCGATCCGCTACGCGGTCGAGCGCAAGCGGTCCGACACGGCCGAGCGGCGGCTGACCGAGTCCCGGCTGCGGGCGCAGGAGAACGCGCGTCTGGAGCGCGGTCTGCTGCCCACTCCCCTGTTGGAGGGCTCTTCGCTGCGCTTCGCCGCCCGGTACCGCCCCGGCCGCTCGCGTGCGCTGCTCGGCGGCGACTTCTACGACACGGTCCGTACACCGGACGGCACGGTGCACGCGATGATCGGCGACGTCTGCGGGCACGGTCCGGACGAGGCCGCGCTCGGCGTGGAGCTGCGCATCGCCTGGCGCGCCCTGACGCTGGCGGGCCTGTGCGGTGACGAGCTGCTCTCCACGCTCCAGCAGGTCCTGGAGCACGAACGGGACAACGACGAGACCTTCGCGACGCTGTGCACGGTGGACATCGCGCCGGACGGCCGCCGCGCCGGACTGTGTCTGGCCGGTCACCCGGCTCCGCTGATCGCCCGCCCGGACCGCCCGGCCGAGCTGCTGCCGTACGACAACAACGGCCCGGCGCTCGGACTGCTGCCGCGCGCCCGCTGGCCGCGCATGCAGGTCGAGCTGGGCCCCGCCTGGAGCCTGATGCTCTACACCGACGGCCTGATCGAGGGCCGCGTCGGAGAGAGCGGGGAGCGCCTGGGTCAGGACGGCATGGTGGAGCTGGTCCGCCGTCGGCTGGCCGCGGGCCTGACCGGCGAGGACCTGCTGCGCGCCACGGTGAGCGAGGTCCGCGACCTCAACGGCGGCGAGCTGACGGACGACGTGGCGGTGGTCCTGCTCGACCGCGGGGCCTGAGCGGCGTCTGACGGCGGCGACCCTCGGACGGCCGCCGCCGTACCGCCCGGGCCGGGCTGACGGCCCGGACCCGGGGGGCGCGGTCTACCGTCCGCCGTTGTAGGGACCGTACGGCCCGTCGCTGCTGCTTCCGCGGCGGCGACGGCCCCAGCCGCCGCCCGAGACCTGCTTGAGCGCGGGCCGGACGTCCACGAAGAAGACGATCGTGGCGACGAGGCCCGCGAGCTGCAGGAAGAGCATCGGCACGAACAGGTTCACCGCGACCGCGAGGCCGAGGATGATCAGCCAGAAGCCCTTGTTCTGCTTGTCGGCGGCGCGATACGCGTCCACGCGGTACAGCGCGGCCATGGCCAGTGCCACCACGGCGAGCACCAGCATGGCGGTGAAGAGCAGCCACATCAGGCCGCCGAATGCCGTCATCAGCACAATGCCCACCACCCGAGTCGAGTCGTTTCTACGGCAACCGTACCCGTGTCCGGCCGCCGTGTATCCGTAAGAACGGGCCGGGCACTCCCAGAGTGCCCGGCCCGTACCAGGTCGTCGGACCGCCCGTCGCCGGACCGCCCGTCGCCGGACCGCCCGTCGCCGGACGCCGTGCCTACTTGGCCGGCGGCGTGGTCTTCTTCGCCACCGGCTTGCGCGCGGGCGGGGTCGCCTTCTTCACCGGGCTCTTCTTGGCGTCGGCGGGCTCCGCCTCGACCCCGGCCTCGGCCGGCTTCGGCTCGTCCTTGACCTCGACGGGCTCCGGCTTGCCCTCGACGGCGACGGCCAGTTCCTCGATCTCCTCGGCGGCCTCGCCACGCCAGGTCTTCACGGCCTGCTCGCCGTGCTCGGCCACCTTCTCGTAGGTCTCGCGGGCCTTGACCGCGTACTCGGCGGCGACGCCGACACCGCGCAGGGCGAGGTCCTGGGCGCTCTCGCCGAGCTTCTTCAGGTCGGCGTCGAGGCTGCTGCCGAACTTCTTGAGGTCGGAGTCCAGGCCGCTGAGGAACTCGTTGACCTTCGTCTGGAGGTTCACCTGCGTCTCCTTGACGCGGGCGCCCGCCTCCTTGGCGCGGGCCGCGGCCTTCTCCTGGACGGCCTTCGGGTCGGTGTTGCGTACGGCCCCGATACGGGCCGGGGCCTCGGCGCGCAGCTGCTCCACCAGGCCGGGCACCTTCCTGGCCTGCTGAAGGGCCAGGTCGGCGGTGCCGGCGGCGAAGTAGAGCGGGGTCGGGTCGCTGAGGGTCTTGCGCAGGTCGTCGGTGATGGCCATGGAGATGATCCTCCCGGTTCGGCTTTCGACTGAGGGTTGGGTGGTCCGCGGGACGCTGTCCGGTCGTCCCGGCTGGGTGGGTGGTTCCGGTCGTCTGGGTCAACTGGCGGTCTGCTGCGGACCGGCATCGGCGCCGTCGACCGTGCGGGGGCCGGGGGCGTCGGTGTCCTGGGCGTCGTCCGTGTCCCGGGCCTCCCGAGCCGCCCGGCCGTCCTGGTCCGCCGTGTCCGCCCGGGCGATCTCGAAGCCGTTCTCCTTGCGGAACGACTCGTAGATCTGGAGCAGCACCTGCTTCTGCCGCTCGGTGAGCGTGGGATCGGCGAGGATGACGGCACGCGTCTCCACCTCGTCCCGGTCCCGCTCGGCGTCGAGGATGCCGGCCCGCACGTACAGCGTCTCGGCGGAGATCCGCAGCGCCTTTGCGACCTGCTGCAGCACCTCCGCACTCGGCTTGCGCAGCCCGCGCTCGATCTGGCTCAGATACGGATTGGACACCCCGGCGGCGTCGGCGAGCTGCCTGAGCGACAGCTGCGCATTGCGCCGCTGTTCGCGCAGATACTCACCGAGGTTGCCGACGTTGAGCGATGCCATGCCTCCACCTTGCCCCAAGGGCGCTAACAATTGCAAGCACGTGCTTGCAAAAGTGCGCCACGCCACGCGGGGGAGGTCGCACGCCGAGGCCCATCCCACACCGATGGCGTACCGGAAGGGGGTGAGACACCACCGGGCAGACGGGTGACGGGTCCGTTGCCCACCGACTCGCGTACCCCACCACGTCTGTCCCATGACTGCCGGGTCGGCCTTGAGCCGTGACCGCGTCGCGTGCCCGGCCTGCGGGTGAGGAGCGGGCGGGCCAGGGCACGAGCCCGGGATGCCGGCTGCGTAGGTGAGGGACCGAACCGCTGCCGCGGCCCTGAATCGCCGGCGCCGACGGGCCTCACTCCCCGGGGCCCTGGCCCGTTCGCCCCCATCGGCCGAGCGCCGACCTGACATCGCCCAGGGCGGGAACGGTGTCCAGGCCCAGCGGCTCCGCGGCGGCGGCCAGCACCCGCCGCACCTTCCCGGCCTCCTCCGCCAGGGCGGACGCGCCGGACTCCGGTCGGGAGTCGAGGAACTGGGTCGCCCGGACGATGTCGGTGAACACGGACTGGGCCCGTTTGAAGTCGAGCAGTCTCGGGAGGTCCTCCTCCCAGCCGTTCGAGCTTCCGGCCCTCTCCTCCTCCATCGCCGCGCACCACCGCTTCACCATCAGCTCGTGCTGCGCCTTGGGGTACCGCATCAGATACAGATGGGTGGCCAGGTCGTAGAGAGGGTCACCGAACAGGGCCAACTCCCAGTCGATGGCCCACAGCCGGCCCCGGCCGTCGACGACGAAGTTCTCCCGGTGCAGATCGGCGTGCAACAGACAGAAGGGCCGCTCGCTCAGGCCCGCGACCTGCTTACGGAGCTTCTTGAAGGAGTCCCCGTCCAGCCCCAGGGAGGAGAACAGACCGGGAAACCTCTTCAGGTTCTCCTGGTACACGCGCTCCTCGGCGAAACAGATCAGGCGGTCCAGGAAGCCCGCGGTGTCCCCCTCGGCGGACCGGTCCCGCGGGCTGCACTCGCGCTCGACGTCGAGCGAGTCCGGTGTCACCCGGGCCATCTGCCGGAACAGGTCAAGGATCTGGTCGGCGACGCCGTCGGGAATCTCCTCGCCCGAGGCATACAGAGAACCCAGCGTCCGGCCCTCGATGAACCTCTGCAGCCGC
Source organism: Streptomyces sp. TP-A0356 (assembly GCF_001417775.1). Classification (GTDB taxonomy): domain Bacteria; phylum Actinomycetota; class Actinomycetes; order Streptomycetales; family Streptomycetaceae; genus Streptomyces. The sequence goes on from NZ_BBZJ01000014.1 coordinate 510,362, forward strand.
ACGTCCTCGCTCACCTCGATGAGGTCGGGGACGCGTGTGACACGGCCCTGGAGAGCCGCGAGCAGCGTCTCCTCCGAGGCGAAGCACCGGCGGTCGAACCAGAGCAGACCGCTCCGCGGCTCCCGGCACTTGCCCCGGACCCGATGCGGGCCGACGACCTCGGCGGGCAACGGGATCACATACGTCTCGTGGTGGTAGCCCGCGAGCGGCCCCTCGACCGCACTCGGGTCGCCACTCATCGCGGCGGCGCGTGCCCGCGCGGGAGAGGAGACACGTTCGGCTGGCATCGTTCGTTCCCTGGCATGAGAGCGCACCCATGGTGCGGAAGTGCAGCACGCTACCTCCCGGCGGACGGACGCGGCGCCGGAGAGGGCTCTTTCCCCGTGTCGCTCCCCTGCCCGGGGGATGGAACAGGCGGGCGCACGCCCCCATATGGGGCGTCATGCCGGTTCAGACGTGGCCCCGCAGCGTCCGCAGCACCGCCTCCAGCGACCGTACGACCACCTCGGCGCCCGCGTCGCGCAGGAGATTCGCCCTGTCCTCGTCGCGCGCGTAGCCGAGGAACGGCACACCGGCCTGCTCGGCGGCCCTGAGGTCCGACGGGGCGTCCCCGATCATCAGGGCCGTCCCGGAGGCCGCGCCCATGGCCTGCAGGGCCCGGTTGAGGTGGTACGGGTCGGGCTTCTGCTGGTGGAGTTCGCGCGTGCGGCCGTAGATGTGCGGCGCGAAACACTCGGCGGTTCCCCGGACCGCCAGATACTCGGCGACCGTGCGCGCCGAGTTGTTGGTGGTGACGGCGAGCCGCGCGCCGAGGGCGGTCCAGGTGCGGATCAGCGGATCCGCGTAGGCGGTGGGCTGTGCCGTGGGGACGGCTCGCAGCTCCTGCTGGGTGAGCATCTCCTCCAGCTCGGCCACCAGATCGCTCCCCGGGTGCCGCTGGTTGACCGCGAGCAGGACGACCTGCGGATCGGGGTGCACCTTCTCGTCATCGGTCAGCAGCCAGAGCAGCCCCTGCCGCTCCAGCCACTCCACCAGCTCCCGGGCGATCTCCTCCGCCGAGTAGCCGGCGAACAACCGGCAGATCGGCCCGTCGAAGTCGAAGAGGACGAAGCGCGCACCCGTGATCAGTTCGCGCAGTCTTTCCGTCTCTTCCGTTACCGGATCAGTCTGCGTCGTATCAGAAGTCACTAGGAGAGTGTCAGGTCCGTGGTGATGGTTTCCCAGAGGGCGTCGAACCACTTCTGCGATTGCTCCACGAACGCCGCCTCACGCCGGCCCGCCCGGCGCTCGAAGGAGAAGAGGAGGGACTTGGAGCCGAGGGTGTCGTACATCTCCAGGGTCCGGCTCTCCACCTCCTCCTCCCGCTTCGTGAGCATGTAGTACGCGATCAGGGCCTCGGAGCCGTTGAGGAGGTAGAGCTTCACGGGCGGTGTGAAGGGCAGTGCGCGGAACGTCACACGGACATCGATGTTGTGCGACGAGCGCAGGGCCAGGAGGTTGTGGCGCAGGACGTGGCCCTGGGCGTTGCGCTGTTCGAGCCAGCGCCGGTGGACCGGGTCCTCGTCGCCGGGGCTGTCGACCGAGATCGGGAACGCCAGGTTGATCTCCCGCGAGGGCAGCAGGATCCGTACGTCGATCGACTGGGGGCGGATACGGCCCTCGTGGATCAGCCGCACCGGTTCCCCCAGCGCCAGCATGAGCGTTTCAGCAGTCAGACAGGCCGCGTCGACACGAACCTGGGGGGCCGCGAACGCCTCCGCGAGCCTCGGCGCCAGTCCGACCATCGTCGGCTGCGGCTCGTCCCTGACCGGCTGGGGTTCGGCGACCCTGGGCGGGCTGCCCTTGCTGACGTTGCTGAGCAGGCCGTCTTCCTGAAGGACGCGCAGGGCCTGGCGGACCGTGCCCCGCTCCACCCCGAACTCCTCCGCCAGCTCGGCCTGGGTCGGCAGGCGGTCGCCCGTCTTCAGGTCACCGGCGCGGATGCGGGCGCGCAACGTGTCGGCGATCTCCTGGGGCGAGAGCCTTCTGCTGCCGTTCACTGCGACGTTCTCCTGAGCCACGACCAAACGCTACAACCCACCTCCATCTATGTGGAGTTGTTTGAGGGTTGTTTATAAGCAGGGACCAACTGGGGATAACTACAATGAAGTTGGTTGCCAACTTGGAAGAGTTGGTGGAGGGTTTGCCTCCTCTCGCACACCATCCGCAGGTAGTCACCCCATGCAGACGGCTCATTCCCCCCTGTCCCGCCCACCGGATCCCCGGGATCCGCCCCGATGGAAAGAGGTGCCACCGTGCCCGCCATAGCCCTCCTCTCCGCAGTCTTCGTCGTCGGCTTCGAGCAGTTCGTCCAGTGGAAGTACGGCACCATGGGCATCGTCGGTCTGCTGCTGATCACCATCGGCATCAAGGCCAAGAGCCCCGCCTGCAGCTCCATCGGGGCCGTCGTGCTCGCCCTGATGGTCGCCCAGCCCGCCCTCTGACCAGGCCCTACGGGAGACCGGTCGGACCCGGAAGAGGACCGCTCAGGTCCACGGGCGGACCGGTCAGGTCCCGAACTCCAGGTCCGAACTGATGGTCTCCCACAGTGCGTTGAACCACAGGTGCGACTGCTCCACGAAGGTCGTGTCCCTCAGGCCCGCCCCCTGCGCGAAGGGGAACAGCATGGACTGCGTGCCCTGTGCGTCGTACATCTCCAGGTACTCGTGGTCGATCTCCTCGCCCCGGCGCGTCAGCGTGTAGTAGGCGAACAGCGCCTCCGAGCCGTTGAGCAGGTACAGCTTCACGGGAGGAGTGAACGGCAGCGCGCGGAAGGATACGTGGACGTCGATGCCGTGTGTGCCGCGCAGCGCCAGCAGGTTGTGCCTGAGGACCTGGCCCTGGGCGTTGCGCTGCGCCAGCCAGCGCCGGTGCAGCCGGTCGTCGTCCGTGCCCTCCACCGGCGTGGGGAAGGCCAGGTCGATCCCGCCGCTCGGCAGCAGGACCCGCACATCCACCCTGGCCGGTTCTATGCGCCCCGCGTGAATCTCGCGCAACGGCTCACCCATGGCGAGGGTCAGCGACACCGATGTCAGGCAGAGGGCGTCGATCTCCACGTGCGGGGCCGCGAAGGCGGCGGATATCCGTGGGGCCAGGGCCACCATCGTGGGCTGGGGCGGGGCTTCGGGCCCGGCCAGCACCTCGCCGGCATGCTGCGCGACGGTCGCCGGGCTGCCCTTGGACACATTGGTGAGCAGACGCTCCGACTGCAGGATCCGCAGTGCCTGGCGTACGGCGCCCCGCTCGACGCCGAACTCGTCCGCCAGCTTGGCCTGCGTGGGCATCCGCTGACCCGGCCGCAGCACTCCGGAACGGATCCGGCTGCGCAGCTCGTCGGCCACGTCGTGGTGGGACTTCTGTGGCCGTGGTGACCTGTTCCGCCCATTGACGGGGGCATGTTCCGGCTCCACGGCCAAACAGTACAACTTCACGCCATCTTTGGGCAGTTCAGGGTGAGGTGGTTATGAGACGAGTCCAAGTGGAGATAAGTGAGGAGAAGTTGGTCGCCAACTTCGACGAGCTTGAACGAGCTTGAGCGTTCTTGACCGACATGGCCGTACCACTGACCGGGCTCCCTTCCGGAGGGGAGCCGGGAGCCCGGTCGGTACGCACCACCACAACTGGATCGCTACGGATGAACAGCACGGCAACCACCCACCCCCACGGAAGGAGCGCCACCCGTGAGCCCGCGACGGCTCACCAGCTCAGGCCTGCAACGGCTCAGAAGACGTCCGGGCACCACGGTCGCCTGGACGTACGCAGCAGGGCGTCGGCCACGGAGGCGGCGCCCTCCTGCTGTTCCCGCACGCTCCCGAGGGCCGCGAGCCGCACGGCGGACTCGTCGCCCAGCCACAGCCTCGCCAACTCGCCCACAGCAAGGGTCAGCTGGGGCTCCCGGTCGGTCCGCGTGCACTCCGCGCCGTCCGGACCGGCCTGCAGCAGGTAGCGACCGCCGGTCAGTCCCGCCTCGTCCACGACCTCGAGGACGAGGGCGCCGGGACGTTCGTACGTACGCGCCTCCAGGGCCCGTACGACGTCCAGGATCCGCACCCACAGCCAGTCCGCGTACGTGGTGAGCCGGGCCCCGCGCGGGTCGGGGAGGAGGTGCGGCAGCAGGTCGTCCGGGGCACGTCCGCCCGTCTTCACGGTGGTGACCCAGTCGATCGAGCAGAGGTAGCGCCACAGGGCGCGTTCGGCGGCCGGGCTCGTGGCGATCAGGCTCTGGACGGTCGCCGTGTTCAGGGGGCGCTTGTCGTCGCCCCAGTGATCGTCACACACATACGTGGCCAGGCCCTCGATCTCGCCGGACGCGGAGCGGTGGACGGCGTAGAAGGGCTCCGTCCACGGCACCCGGTCCCGCCGCAGGGCGCCCGTGTGGACCTGCCACCAGCGGTCGTCCCGGGTGATCGTGCCGCTCCGGCTGCGGCGGAGCCGCTCGTGCAGTTCGGGGCCGAACTTGCGGACGTCGGCGCCGTCGACGAGGTCGATGCGGCCGCCGTCGTCCGGGGCCGGGCGGTGGCGGTCAAGGCCGACGCGGGGCACGTCGATGGTCCACTCGGCGGTGTGGGTGGCGGGGCCGAAGCCGTAGCGGCCGTAGATGGGGTACTCGGCGGCGATGAGCGTGGCGACGACGTCACCGCGTTCCTTCGCGGCGGCGAGGTCGAGGGCCATCATGCGGCTGAGGATGCCGCGGCGGCGGTGCGTTGCGGTGACGGAGACGTTGGAGATGGCGTTGGCGGGGACGGGGGTGCCGCCGACGGCGGTGAGCTCCTGCGGGAAGGAGCGGAAGGTGGCCACCATGGGCGTCCCCCCGGTCGAGCAAGGCCGGGAGCGGGGGAGGGCGTCGGTGTCGAAGGCGGCGAGGGTGCGGGAGGGGACGATGTAGGTGCCGCGGTCGGCTGTCTCGTCGTCGCAGACGTGGGGGGAGCGAAGGAAGCCGGTGTGGAGGGCGCGGGTCCAGTCCGGGATCTCCGGTTCGGTGATGGGGCGTACGTGGATGTCCTCGGAGCGGCTCATGGGCCCACGCTAGGGGGGTGGGCCAAGGGGTGTCGCGTGGATTTCGGGGCAGGGCCGGAGCGGTCAGAAGACCGCGCGTATCTCGCCCACCTCGCGGCCTCCGCCCAGCAGTGGTGACCTGCCGATGCGGTCCACCACCGGGCCCTCGAAGCCCATCACGGTCAACGCGCGTGACAGGACCGGGCCCAGCGCCCGGGTCGCGCCGTCGTCCACCTTGAAGGCCAGCGCCCGGCCGTTCGGCAGGGCCACCGCCTGGACCGCCTCCGCGCCCATCTTCGACAGGGCACCGGGGATCTCCCGCATCAGCCAGGTGTCGGGGCGGCGCGTGCCCGCCACGTACTCCGGGTGCGCCCGCATCGCGTCGGCCACCCGGCGTTCCGCCGTGCCCGGCGCCGCAAGGACGAAGGAGCGGAAGGCGCGGGCCAGACCGGTGAGGCTGATCGCCATCAGCGGCGCCCCGCAGCCGTCCGTACCGACCGCCGCCACCGGCTCCCCGGCCGCCTCCTCCACCACCGAGTGGATCAACTGCTGCAACGGGTGCCCGATGTCGAGGTACGACTCCAGCGGCCAGCCCCGCAGCGCGCACGCCGCCAGCATCGCCGTGTGCTTGCCGGAGCAGTTCATGGTGACCCGCTCACGCGCGGCGCCCGACGCCAGGTACGCCTCCGCCTCCGCCGCGTCCAGCGGCAGGTCCGGCGGGCACTGGAGCCGCTCCGCGGTCAGGCCGTGCTCCGCCAGCATCGTCCGCACCAGGTCCCGGTGGAAGGCCTCGCCCGAGTGGCTGGCGGCGGCGATCGCCAGCCGCTCCCCGGTCAGGTCCAGGCCCGCCCGCAGCACACCGGCCGCCTGCATCGGCTTGTTGCACGAGCGCGGGAAGACCGGCGCCTTCACGTCCCCGAGCGCGAACTCCACGGAACCGTCCGCGGCCAGCAGCACCAGGCTCCCCCGGTGCCGCCCCTCGACGAACCCGGACCGCACCACCTCGGCGAGCACCGGGGGCACGGGAGCGGCGACGGACAGCGTGGGCCGGGCGGAAGTCGACATGGGTGGTTGCCTTCCGGAGGAGGGGACCCGCCCCGGCGCCGCCCCGCGCGGAGCGGCTCCCTCCCCCGGCGGGCGGGGGCGGGGCCCCGGCCGGTCTCGGTAGCCGGTTCCACCCGGCAAGGCACCGTCGGCGGCTGCGAGCCCACCCGGCCGCCGCGACCGCCGGGATGCCCGGTGCCGCAGCTGCCGCCGAGGTCCCGGGGCCGCCGTGCACGCGGGCGCCCCGGGTTCGCCCGGGGCCCTCCGCGTCACATGAGCAGATCGTCTACTTGTGCTTCTCCTTCACGGTACCTGCGCGCGATCTCGGCACTGCAACCGTCCGCCGTGCGCTGCAGCCGCTGCCGCCGCCGGGAGACCTGCTGCTCGTAGCGCACGAGCCGGACCATGCCCGCGCCCAACTCCTCGTCGGTGCGCGCCTGCAGGTCCGACAGCTCGACCTCGGCGAGCATCTCGGCCGCCAGCCGCCGGTACTCCTCGCCGTGCGGTGTGCCGACCGTCACATGGCGGGCCGAGGAGCGCTGGCGGGCGGGTGCGTCCCTGAGGATCTCCGGGAGCCGTTCCATGACCCCTTCGGGCGCGGCCCCGCCACCGCGACGGGCCAGCTCCGCCCGCAGGATGTCGATGCGGCCCTGCAGAAGCCGGCGTACGTAACTGAGATCGGCCTCGTCCTGCTGGGCGTCCCGGCGCAGCGTGCGCAGCTCGGGCAGCCGCAGGACGGACAGATCGGGCTCGGGCAGTTCCGCGGGCAGGGCGCTGTCCGTGCGCTGCACGGGCGGCCGGCACTCCCTCGTGCTTCCCCTACGGGCGGGTGCCACAGCCCCGGGCGGCTGCCCGGTACTCGGTGTGCTCATGTACCTCTACCGTCCCCTCGACCGGCGCGGCACCCCCCACGGATGCGCCGCAACACACGCATCGTGCCACCCCGCGTGCCCGTCATGTGACCGAGTGCCCCCGATCTGCCCCGGATGGAGGGGTTAAGGGTCGATAAGAATGCCCTCGTAAGAGATCACTGGACAGATCACGGAATGACCTCGTAAGCGAGCGTGGCAGGCCGGGGCACGGACCGTCGGCGGCCCCTTCCCGGCGCCGCCGGATCGCACGGCATGATGGTCCTCATGCGTGCGGTGGTGCAGAGGGTGGACGGCGCGAGCGTCGTCGTGGACGGTGAGACGGTCGGCGAGATCAGCGGCGAGGGCCTGTGCGTGCTCGTCGGGGTCACGCACGAGGACACCAAGGAGAAGGCGGCCCAGCTGGCCCGCAAGCTCTGGTCCATCCGCATGCTGCACGACGAGAAGTCCTGCTCGGACATCGACGCGCCGCTGCTGGTGATCAGCCAGTTCACGCTCTACGGCGACGCCCGCAAGGGCCGCCGCCCCACCTGGAACGCGGCTGCCCCGGGCGATGTCGCCGAGCCTCTCGTCGACGAGGTGGTGGCGCAGCTGCGTTCGCTGGGCGCGACGGTGGCGACGGGCCGGTTCGGCGCGCGGATGCGCGTGTCACTGACGAACGACGGCCCGTTCACCGTGCTCGTGGAGATCTGATCCCGCGGAAGCGCATCACCGCGAAAGCTCATCCCCGCGGAAGCGCATCCCGCGGGGAAGCTGATCCCGACGGGAGAGCCGGCCCCTACGGTTCGACGATCACTTCCTGTGCCGCCGCCGTCGAGTCCGCGAGCAGGCGGGCGTCCGCCGGGACGTTCCGCTTGACCAGGGCGAGGGCGACCGGGCCCAGTTCGTGATGGCGTACCGACGTGGTGACGAAGCCGATCTTGCGCCCCTCCGGACCGTCCTCCGCCAGCCGCAGCTCCGCGCCGTGCGGCGGCAGGTGGACCTCGCTGCCGTCGAGGTGGAGGAAGACCAGGCGGCGCGGTGGCTTGCCCAGGTTCTCGACGCGGGCGACCGTCTCCTGACCCCGGTAGCAGCCCTTCTGGAGGTGCACGGCCGTGCCGATCCAGCCCAGCTCGTGCGGGATGGTGCGGTGGTCGGTCTCGAAGCCGAGGCGGGGGCGGTGGTGCTCGACGCGCAGGGCCTCGTAGGCCAGCAGCCCGGCGGCGGGGCCGTTCTTCTCCGCGTACGACTCCAGGTCCCTACGCGGCAGGAACAGGTCACGGCCGTAGGGCGTCTCGCGGACCAGGACGCCTGCCGGGGCCTCGGCGATCGAACCGGCCGGCAGGTGCACGACCGCGAACTCGTCCGTCCGGTCGGCGACTTCGACGCGGTAGAAGAACTTCATCGACTCCAGGTAGGCGATCAGCGCGTCCTGGGTGCCGGGCTCGACATGGGCCCAGACCGTCTCGCCGTCGTCGACCAGGTACAGCGCGTGCTCGATATGACCGTGCGCCGAGAGGATGAGCGCCTCGGTGGCCTGGTGCGGGGGCAGTTCGCTGACGTGCTGGGTGAGCAGCAGGTGCAGCCAGCTCAGCCGGTCCTCGCCGCTGACGGCGATGACGCCGCGGTGCGAGAGGTCCACGAATCCGGAGCCGTCGGCGAGGGCGCGCTGCTCGCGGAACAGGTCGCCGTAGTGGGCGGCGACGCCTTCGTCCACGCCCTCGGCGGGGACGGCGCCGGGCAGGGACAGCAGGGGACTCTTCATGGATCCAAGCCTACGACGGGGTACTTGAACTCTTGAGGGAGCAGTCCTTGCAGCGACCGAAGATCGCGAAGTGCTTCATGTCGGTGTCGAAGCCGAAGGTCTCGCGGAGCTTGGCGGTGAACTCGGCGGCCACGTCGAGGTCGGCCTCGATGACGTTCGTGCAGTCGCGGCAGACCAGGTGGATGTGGTGGTGCCGGTCCGCGAGGTGGTAGGTCGGCGCCCCGTGCCCGAGATGGGCATGGCTGACCAGCCCGAGCTCCTCCAGGAGCTCCAGGGTCCGGTAGACGGTGGAAATGTTGACCCCCGACGCCGTCTTCCTCACTTCCACGAGGATGTCGTCGGGGGTCGCGTGCTCCAGGGCGTCCACGGCTTCGAGCACGAGTTGCCGCTGCGGGGTCAGCCGGTAGCCGCGCTGCCGCAGATCGCTCTTCCAGTCGGTGCTCACCACAGCCCCCAGTGTAGAAGCGTCGGCCCTGCATGCGCCCGCGCGGATCATGACCGGCGGAGACGATGGGTGCCGGGCCGGCGAGGCCTACTTGAAGGGCGAGGCCTACTTGAAGAAGGCGATCCCGTCGTCCGGCAGGTCGTCCGGGAGTGCCTTCGCCCAGCGCTCCACGTCCTCCGGGGTGACGACCTTCTTCAGATGGGCCGACATGTAGGGGCGCAGCGGGACGTCGGGCGTCTGCTTCTCGCCGACCCACATCAGGTCCCCGTTGACGTACCCGTACAGCCGCTTGCCGCCGGTGTACGGGGGCGCGGCCGCCGTCCGCGCCACGGCGTCCGTCGCGAGGTCGATCTGCGGCTTCTTCTCGGCCAGCTCGCCGTACCAGACCTCCACGACCCCGTCGTTGCGGACCATGGTGACCTCGACCTTGCGATCGGCGCCGATCCGCCAGAAGCCGGACTCGGACTCCAGCGGCCTGACCTTGTTCCCCTCGCCGTCCAGCACCCAGGTGTGCGAGTGGTACTCCAGGAAGTCCCGGCCGTCGTGGGTGAAGGAGACCTCCTGGCCGAAATTGCACTTCTCGGAGCCGGGGAAGTCGTGCACGCCCGCGCCCGTCCAGTTCCCGAGCAGGAAGGCGAGCGGGACCAGGCCCTTGTGGAGGTCGGACGGGATCTCGATCATGAGCAGCTCTTCGTCGTGAGTGGCAGGGTCAGCGCTGGCCCTCGTACAGCTTCTTCACGGTCAGCCCGGCGAAGGCGAGGACGCCGACGCAGACCAGCACCAGCAGGGTTTCGAAGAAGATCGCCACGGGTTGCTCCTTGTGAGCGAGGGTGGGTACACAGAGCCGGGTCCCACTCTAGTCGGGCGGGACGCGGCCCTCTTCCCGAGGTCGGCCGTCAGGGTCGCCCCCCGATGCGCCGGGGTCGATCACCACGCGGGACTACGATGCGGGCATGGCGAAGAAGCTCGTGATCAAGGTGACGGCCGGGGCTGACGCCCCGGAGCGCTGCTCGCAGGCGTTCACCGTGGCGGCCGTGGCGGTGGCCAGCGGCGTCGACGTCTCGCTCTGGCTGACCGGCGAGTCCTCGTGGTTCGCGCTGCCGGGCCGGGCCGCCGAGTTCGAGCTGCCGCACGCGGCACCGCTGCCCGACCTGATCGAGTCGATCCTGGCGGCCGGGCGGATCACCCTGTGCACACAGTGCGCGGCCCGCCGCGACATCACGGAGAAGGACGTCATCGAGGGCGTACGGATCGCGGGCGCACAGGTGTTCGTGCAGGAGGCGCTGGCGGACGACACCCAGGCGCTCGTCTACTAGGGCGCTACTGGCTTCCTGCTAGGGCGCTGCCGGCTCCTGGGGCGCTGCCGGCTCCCGAACGGGCACTACCGCCGGTTCTTCCCGTCCAGCTCGTCCCACCACTCGTCCGACTTCGGGTCCCCGGAGGGATCGTCCCACCAGCGGTCCTCGGGGCCGCGCCGGTTGGCCACCATCGCGGCCAGCGGTGGGATCACCATGGCGACCACACACATGCCCACCGCCACGGGCACCGACCAGATGCGCACGACTCCCCACGCCAGGACGAACAGTCCGATGCACGTGCCCATCATGGCGAAGTAGACGTGCCGCCGTCGTGCGTACATGTCTCCAGGCTATGCCGGGACATGCCGGAGGGCCGCACCCCGACCGGCAAGCGTCCAACCCCCGGGGGATGCGGCCCTCAGGCCGTGCACGTACGGCCCCTCGGACCGTCGTGGAGTGTGCCGTCAGACGGCGATCGCGACCTCCGCGAGGCCGCCCGTCCGGGCGACGACGGTGCGGTCCGCGGTGGCGCCCGGCACCAGGGCGCGTACGGTCCAGGTGCCCTCGGCCGCGTAGAAGCGGAACTGTCCGGTCGCCGAGGTCGGGACCTCGGCGGTGAACTCGCCCGTCGAGTCCAGCAGGCGCACGTACCCGACGACGGGCTCGCCGTTGCGGGTCACCTGACCCTGGATCGTGGTCTCACCGGGCTTGATCGTCGAGGCGTCGGGGCCGCCGGCCTTCGCTCCACACATGGTTCTTCCTTCGGGGTCGGGTCGGTCCGGGGGATCCGGGATTACTTGGCGGCGCCGAGCTCGATCGGAACGCCGACGAGGGAGCCGTACTCGGTCCAGGAGCCGTCGTAGTTCTTGACGTTCGGGACCTCGAGCAGCTCGTGCAGGACGAACCAGGTCAACGCGGAGCGCTCACCGATGCGGCAGTACGCGATGGTGTCCTTGGCCAGGTCGACGTCCTCCTCGGCGTAGAGCTCCTTGAGCTCCTCGTCCGACTTGAAGGTGCCGTCGTCGTTGGCGTTCTTCGACCACGGGATGTTGCGGGCGGTCGGGACGTGGCCCGGACGCTGCGACTGCTCCTGCGGCAGGTGCGCCGGCGCGAGCAGCTTGCCGGAGAACTCGTCGGGCGAACGGACGTCGACCAGGTTCTGCGCGCCGATCGCGGCGACCACGTCGTCACGGAAGGCGCGGATGGACGTGTCCTGCGGCTTGGCCTTGTAGTCGGTGGCGGCGCGCTCGGGCACCTCGGTGCCGTCGACCAGCTCGCGGGCGTCCAGCTCCCACTTCTTGCGGCCGCCGTCGAGCAGCTTCACGTTCTCGTGGCCGTACAGCTTGAAGTACCAGTAGGCGTAGGACGCGAACCAGTTGTTGTTGCCGCCGTAGAGGATCACCAGGGTGTCGTTGGCGATGCCCTTGGACGACAGGAGCTTCTCGAAGCCGGCCTGGTCGATGAAGTCGCGGCGGACGGGGTCCTGGAGGTCCTTCGTCCAGTCGATCCTGATGGCGCCCTTGATGTGGTTCTTGTCGTAGGCGGAGGTGTCCTCGTCGACCTCGACGATGGCGATGTTCGGGTCGTCCAGGTGTTCCTGCAACCAGTCGGCGTCGACCAGGACGTCGCTGCGGCTCATGCTCTTCTCCTCCGGGGCAGTTGCGGCGGGGTGTACGAGTCAGAAGGGGTGCGGATACGCGGCTTCGCGGTGGCGTACGGCGCACGGGGGCCCTGAGTCGGAGCCAGGGCCGGCGATACGGGAGTCCGCTCTCCCGTTCAGGAAGTGCGACAGAGCATGGCGGCGACGCGGCACAGGTCTACTGCCCGCCGCTTCGTGAGATCCGCCTGTCGCTGCATGGGGTCGATCGTAGGGACGTATGGGCGGGCATGTCACCGGCGTGTCGAATGATGAGACGCGATCGTCCGGGATATGGAATCGAAGGGCCCCCGGGGCCGCCGCCGCACGGCTTCCGCGCGGCCGCGGTCGGGGGCGCATCTGCGGTGCGGACGGCGGTGTCTCGCCTTTCGGACAAGCCATGGTCCCCGGCCCTTCGGACGACCCATGATCCCGGCCCTTCGGACACTTCCCCGTCCCGGCCGTCGGTCGTCCTACCCAGCGAGCTTGACGTCCGAACCCTTCACGGTGATCTCCACCCCGCTCTTCGCCGCCTCGACCTTGTCGAGCTGGATGCCGCCCGGCAGCTGGTCGATCTTCTGCTGGAAGTCGGTGATCGCCCGCATCCGGGTCTCGGCGAGCTGGACGCCACCGAACTTCGGCATGGCGTCCGCGTGCACCTGCACGGTGTTGCCCCGGGCCGTGACCGAGCTGAGTACGTAGAGGGGGTTCGGCAGCTTGGTGCCGAAGACGTTCGCCTCGACCGCGACCTTGATCTTGCCGTTGCCGCCGTCCGAGAGGCCGATCACCCGCGCGGTGACGCCCGGCGCGACCCGGGTGGGCTCGGACTTGGCCGTCTTGAGCAGCTCGTCGTAGGTGATGAGCGCGGTGCCGCTGGCGGTGGTCGCGGTGGCGGAGCTGAAGTTCCCGGAGAACTTGACGCCCTTCATCTGCGCGCTCAGGTCGTCGATACGGATCTTCTGGGCGCCGTTGCCGGTGGCCGCCTCGTAGTTCTTGATGCCGACCTCGACGTCGTCCAGTTCGCCGCCGGCGACCTGGGTGAGGAAGGGGAAGCCCTTGATGGACACGTCCGGGGTCGAGGCCAGGTTCTCGGTGGTCCTGAGCTTGTCGGCCGCCTGGTTCTCCGCGAAGTTGACCGCGACGCGGTCCGCGATCACGAAGAGACCGCCCAGGACCACGACGACGATCAGCAGTATTCGCAGTGCGCGCATGCTCGGTGTTCCCCCACCTCGGCGGTCATGGACGACGACAGTCGCTGACGGCCTGGTGGCCGTCGAGCGCGACTGTAACCCTCCTGGGAAGGCTCGCCGGGAAATTGTCGATCACTTGTGACATGCCGCGAAGGGGCTCACCCCTGGCCGATGGCGCGCCCCAGCAGATAGATCACCGGCGCCGCGACGGTCAGGGGCAGGGCCACACCCGCCGTGAAGTGGACGAAGCGCGACGGGTAGTCGTAGCCGGCCACCCGGTGGCCGATCAGGCCGCAGACGCCCGCGCCCAGCCCGAGGAAGGCACCGGAGGTGCCCAGGCCGGTCGCGCTGCCCATCGCGATGCCCGCGCCCGCCGCCGCCAGCAGTGCCACCACCACGGAGGCCGCGGTCGGCAGCGGCAGCGCACGCGCCAGGACCGCCGCGGCGACCGCGACGGCGCCCACGGTGACGGCGCGCGGCTCGGCCGCGAGGTGCCCGGCGGCGACGATGGACAGCGCGGAGGAGGCGACGGTGGCCATCAGGCCGTGCATCCGCTCGTCCGGATCGGCGTGCGAGCGCAGCTGCAGCACGAGCGCCAGCAGGACCCAGACGCCGAGGGTGCCGAGGATCGCGGCGGGCGCGTGCTCACGGCCGGCCACGAGCAGCGCGACATCCGCCGCGACCGCGCCCAGGAACGCCAGCGCGATGCCCTGCCGGGCGGGCCACATGCCGTTCAGCCGGAACCATCCGGCGGCCGTCACGCCCTGCAGGATCACGAGCGGTACGACGAGCGCGTACGCCCCGAGGGGAGCGGCCCCGGCGAGCAGCGCCCCCAGCACCGCGGTGAGCGCGGCGGGCTGCAGCCCGGGATCGATGATCGGTGAACGGCCTTCCAGCCGAGCACGCTGGTTGGGGGCGAGGTTCGCCATGTCGACGGCGGCAGGCTGGGGCCGGGTCGTCGTCCGCGTGCCGCCACCGCCTCGGGCGGTCGTCCCGTTGGGGTGCGACGCGTGGGCAAGGCCGCCGGCGCCGGGTGCTCCATGACCCTGTGGCTCGTACACGGGAGTCTCGGGCGGCAACGGCTGTCCGTACGCCTGCCCCTGCCGCGGCTGCCCCTCCCACTGCTGCGGATACGGCTGCTGCTGGTGGGGCTGTTGCTGGTACGACTGCTGCTGGTACGGCTGTTGGGGGTAGGGGTGCTGCTGGTGCGGCTGCTGCTGCGGATACCCGGCGTTCGGGTCGTACCACCCCTGCTGCTGCGGATGCTGCGGTTGTCGAGGCTGTTGGGGTTGTTGCTGCTGTTGCTGCTGTTGCTGCTCATAGGGGTCGTACCCGGCGTCGTACCCGGCGTAGCCGTCGTACCCCTCGTGCGGCTGGTTGCTCATCGCTCATCCTCCTGCGAACGGCGGGAGCACCTCGACCGTGCCGCCCTCGGCCAGCCGTACCGTCTCATGCTCACGGGTCCCGACGGGGTCACCGTCGACGAGGAAGGAGCATCGCCGCAGGACGCGGACGAGTTCGCCGGGGTGTCGCTCGCGGGCCGCCTCGAGCGCCTCCGCGAGCGTCGTCGCGTCGTACGGCTCCTCGGCGATCCCGGCGGCCGCCTTGGCGGCGGCCCAGTAGCGCACCGTGCCCTTTGCCATCTGCTTCCTCAACTCGGTCGTGGTGAACACCGTCAGGCTAGCCCGCGCGCGAAGCCGCCCACGCGCCGATCCGCGCCACCAGCTCGTCGTCGCTGGCGTGCTCGGCGTGGCCCATGCCGCGTTCCAGCCAGAGTTCGGCGTGACCGGAGGCGGCGTCGGCCAGCATCCGGGGATGGTCGAGGGGGAAGTAGGCGTCCCGGTCGCCGTGCACGACCAGCAGCGGGGTCGGCGCGATCAACGGCACGGATTCGACGGGCGAGGAGGGAACGGGATCCCAGTCCCGATGGTGGATCCGGGTACGCAGGCCGTAGCGGCCCACCAGGCGCCCTTCGGGGCGGGTCACCAGCCAGTGCAGGCGCCGCATCGGCGCGGTGCCACGGTAGAACCAGCGGGCGGGAGAGCTGACGGCCACCACCGCGTCCGTGTGTGTTCCCTCCCGGTGCTGCGCCGCGTGCCGCAGCACCACCGACCCGCCCATCGAGAAACCGACCGTGGCCACCCGGGAGTGCCCGAGCTCCCGCGCCCACCGCACCGCGACCGCCAGGTCGTCCACCTCGCGGTCACCGACGGTCGACCGTCCCCCCGACGCCCCGTGCCCCCGGAAGGAGAAGGTGACCACCGCCGCGTACCGCGCGAGGACGCCCGCCACCCGGCGCACATGGGGCCGCTCCAGATCACCCGTGAAGCCGTGCGCGACGACGATCGCAAGATCCTTCGGATGACCGGAAGCCGGATGACCGGAAGGTGGACGTCCGGTGTCGTACACAGCGGATCCCGGGTCGTATGCGGCGTCGATCGTCACCCCGTCGACCGTGCGCAGGAACGTCCGTGAAGGCCTCCGACGGGCCGTCTCAGCATTCGGACGAACCGTGGATCGTGCCATATGACCTGCCGGACCCGTGCTCATGTGGGCTATTCTGCTGGGAAGAGGACTCGGGCAGCGTAGCCCCCGGGTCCTTTTGTGCTTTCGGAAGCGTTGTATACGAAGCGGGAAACCGCAGGTGTACGGCCCCGTCGAGCGCACAGCGGGTCCCAGGGGGCGCGGGATTCGCACCGTACGAAGCAGTGCCGCGAACGTCCTCGCAGGGACCGAGGAGGAACCAGACGTTATGGGCGAGCGAACCGTGCACGAACGTATGACGGCCCGGGCATGGGGATCCCCCCTGCTTGAGCGCAGCCGAAAGCTCGGGGGTGGGGTGCGATGAGCTCTCTGCTGCTCCTGACCAATGCCCTTCAGCCGTCGGCAGAGGTGCTTCCCGCTCTCGGCCTGCTCCTGCACAACGTGCGAGTGGCTCCGGCGGAAGGCCCCGCTCTCGTCGACACCCCGGGTGCCGACGTCATCCTGATCGACGGGCGGCGGGATCTGCCGCAGGTGCGCAGCCTGTGCCAGCTGCTGCGCTCGACGGGTCCCGGATGTCCCCTCGTCCTCGTCGTCACCGAGGGCGGTCTGGCGGCCGTCACCGCCGACTGGGGCATCGACGACGTCCTGCTGGACACCGCCGGCCCCGCCGAGGTGGAGGCGCGGCTGCGTCTTGCCATGGGCCGCCAGCAGATCGTCAACGACGACTCCCCCATGGAGATCCGCAACGGCGACCTGTCCGTCGACGAGGCGACCTACAGCGCCAAGCTCAAGGGCCGCGTCCTGGACCTCACCTTCAAGGAGTTCGAGCTCCTGAAGTACCTCGCGCAGCACCCGGGCCGCGTCTTCACCCGTGCCCAGCTGCTGCAGGAGGTCTGGGGCTACGACTACTTCGGCGGTACGCGCACGGTCGACGTCCACGTCCGGCGGCTGCGCGCCAAGCTGGGGCCCGAGCACGAGTCGCTGATCGGCACCGTGCGCAACGTCGGCTATCGGTTCGTCACCCCGGAGAAGGTGGACCGGGCGGCGGCCGAGGCGAAGGCCAGGGCGGCCCAGCCGAAGCCGGAGGATACGGGCGAGACGGTCGGCATGACGGCGGCCGAGGTCACGGCTGAGGCATAGGAAGCCGTAAGCCCTGCCCAGAGGCGGTCCATCCGCGTAGACTCCGCGCGTGGCCAAGGTGACTCGGGACGATGTGGCACGGCTGGCGGGAACCTCCACCGCCGTCGTGAGCTATGTCATCAACAACGGACCCCGGCCGGTCGCCCCGGCCACGCGCGAGCGCGTCCTCGCCGCGATCAAGGAACTGGGGTACCGGCCCGACCGGGTCGCCCAGGCCATGGCGTCGCGGCGCACGGACCTCATAGGCATGATCGTCCCCGACGCGCGCCAGCCCTTCTTCGGGGAGATGACGCACGCGGTCGAACAGGCCGCCGCCGAGCGCGGGAAGATGGTCCTCGTCGGCAACACCGACTATGTGGCCGAGCGCGAGGTGCACTATCTGCGGGCCTTCCTCGGTATGCGCGTCTCAGGTCTGATCCTGGTCAGCCACGCGCTCAACGACCACGCCGCCGCGGAGATCGATGCGTGGGACGCCCGGGTGGTGCTGCTGCACGAGCGGCCCGAGGCGATCGACGACGTCGCGGTCGTCACCGACGACCTGGGCGGTGCCCAGCTCGCCGTCCGCCACCTCCTGGAGCACGGCCACGAGTACGTCGCCTGTATGGGCGGCACCGCGGAGACCCCGGCGGTCGGCGACCCCGTCTCCGACCACGTCGAGGGCTGGCGGCGCGCGATGCAGGAGGCCGGGATCTCCACCGAGGGCCGGCTCTTCGAGGCGCCTTACAACCGCTACGACGCCTACCAGGTGGGCCTGGAGCTGCTGTCCGGCCCGAATCGTCCGCCGGCCATCTTCTGCTCCACCGACGACCAGGCGATCGGCGTGCTGCGCGCGGCGCGCGAGCTGCGCATCGACGTGCCGGGCGAGCTGGCCGTGGCCGGCTTCGACGACGTGAAGGAGGCGGCGCTCACGGATCCGCCGCTGACGACCGTCGCCTCGGACCGGTCGGGGATGGCCCGTGCGGCCGTCGACCTGGTGCTGGACGACGGGCTGCGGGTCGCGGGGTCGCGCCGTGAGCGGCTGAGGCTGTTCCCTTCCCGGCTGGTGGTACGGGGCTCGTGCGGGTGTGACTGACACACACCCTTAGAACCTGAGTTCGACCCCTGCCCGGCCCCACCGGCGCCCTTATATCGGGCATACGCGGTTCTGTCGGGCTTCTCAGGGGCGACTCAGGAAGCTCTCATGATCACGGGACACTCTCTATTGCATGACCGAGAGCCTCCGCCGCAGCGGCGAGTACGAGTACCCCCAGGGTCACGGGCAGCAGCCCGCGTATCCCCAGGCGCAGCACGCCTCTTCCCCCGTGAATCCGGAGTGGCCGCCCCCGCCGGCGTACCAGCCGGCCCAGCCGGCCGCCACGGACTCCACCGGTCACGGCGGTCAGGGCGACGGCGGCGGCACGGCTCTCCCGGGTGGGGTCCCCGCCGAGCCCACGGCGCCCGCCCCGAAGAAGCGCGCCAAGGGCCCGCTCGCCCTCCTCGCCGCCGTGGCGATCGTCGCCGCGGCCATAGGCGGCGGTACGGCGTACGGCATCCAGGAGCTGACCGGCAAGAACGCGGTCTCCACCAGCTCCTCCACCAGCACCACCGTGGTGCCCTCCAGTCTGAAGGGCACGGTGGCCGGCGTCGCCAAGGCGGTCAGCCCGAGCATCGTGGAGATCAGCGCCACCTCGAACGCCGGGCGGTCGACCGGCTCCGGTGTGATCATCACCGGCAACGGCGAGATCATCACCAACAACCACGTCATCTCCGGCGCCTCCTCCATCAAGGCGACGACGAACGACGGCAAGTCGTACACCGCGCGGGTCGTCGGTACCGACAGCAAGAAGGACCTGGCGCTGATCGAGCTGGACAACGCCTCCGGTCTGCAGACGGCCACGCTCGGCAACTCCGACGGTCTCCAGGTCGGTGACCAGGTCGTCGCGATCGGCTCCCCGGAGGGCCTGACCGGCACGGTCACCAGCGGCATCGTCTCCGCCCTTCACCGCGACGTCACCGTCTCGACCGGCGAGAGCCAGGGCCAGGGCCGGGGCGGCCAGTGGCCGTTCCAGTTCGGCGGCCGGCAGTTCAACGGCGACACGGGCTCGTCCACGACGACGTACAAGGCGATCCAGACGGACGCCTCCCTGAACCCGGGCAACTCCGGCGGCGCCCTGATCGACATGAACGGCAACATCATCGGCATCAACTCGGCGATGTACTCGGCCGCTTCGGACTCGACCTCGTCGAGCGCCGGCAGCGTCGGCCTGGGCTTCGCCATCCCGGTCAACACCGTCAAGTCCGACCTGGCGAAGCTGCGCGCCGGCTCCCAGAGCTGAGCGGGCACCCTGCCGGGCGATTGGTAAGGAGCACGACATGATCAAGCAGATTCTGCACGAGGCGACCGCTCCCGTCGGCCCCGCCGGGGTCTCGCTGGCCCTGGCCGTGGCGTACGAACTCCACGCACCGACGACGCCGGCACCCCAGGCGTACGAGCTCCGGGCACCGGTGGCGCGGGCGCTGGAGGTGGCGGTCCCGCAGCTGATGGGCCTGCGCACCAGCGCCGCCCGCCCCCACCGCCGCAAGGTGCCGCTGAACCGGCTCACCGCGGTCCTCACCTGAGCCGGACCCCGTACGGTCCCGGCGGGCACCCGGCGACGTACCCCGTACGGTCCGGGCACCCGACGAAGTACCCCGTACGGTCCGGGAACCCGACGACATACCCCGTACGGTCCGGGAACCCGGCAACGTACCCGTACGGTCCGAGGGCCCGGCGACGCGACGTACCCCGTACGGATGCGAGGCGGACTCGCCCTCCCGGTTCCCCCGCCGATGCCTTTCCGCCCGCGCCCGGAAACGTGCGAGGCTGAATGAGTCCAGCCCCGCCCGTCGTACCCCTAGGAACCCCACGCCGATGAGCCCCGCCGAAGGCGACCGTGAACCCCAGCGCATCCTGATCGTCGACGACGAGCCGGCCGTGCGCGAAGCACTCCAGCGCAGCCTCGCCTTCGAGGGCTACGACACCCAGGTCGCCGTGGACGGCGCGGACGCGCTGGAGAAGGCCACCGCGTACCAGCCCGACCTGGTCGTGCTCGACATCCAGATGCCGCGCATGGACGGCCTCACCGCCGCCCGCCGCATCCGCGGCGCGGGCACCACCACCCCCATCCTCATGCTCACGGCCCGTGACACGGTCGGCGACCGCGTCACGGGCCTCGACGCCGGGGCGGACGACTACCTGGTCAAGCCGTTCGAACTGGACGAGCTGTTCGCCCGCATCCGGGCCCTGCTGCGCCGCAGCTCGTACGCGGCCGCGGCCGTCGGCGCCCCGGAGGACGAGGCCCTGACGTTCGCCGACCTCCGGATGGACCTGGCGACCCGCGAGGTCACACGGGGCGGACGGCCGGTGGAGCTGACGCGCACCGAGTTCACCCTGCTGGAGATGTTCATGGCGCACCCCCGCCAGGTACTGACCCGCGAGCAGATCCTGAAGGCGGTGTGGGGCTTCGACTTCGAGCCGTCGTCGAACTCGCTCGACGTGTACGTGATGTACCTGCGCCGCAAGACGGAGGCGGGCGGCGAGCCACGGCTCGTGCACACGGTGCGCGGTGTGGGCTATGTCCTCAGGCAGGGCGGCGCGGAGTGATCAGACGGTACCGGTCCCTCCCGCTCCGCTCCCGGCTGGCCCTGCTGGTGGCGGCGGCCGTCGCGTTCGGGGTGGCGGCGGTCTCGGTGAGCTGCTGGTTCATCGTGCAGGGCAAGGTGTACGAACAGGTGGACAGCGACCTGCAGAAGGCGGCGGCCAGGCCCCAGCCGTACACCGACGTACTGGGCACCCTGGACAGCTGTCCCCAGACACCGCAGGCCGCGACCAACGACTTCCTCCGCACCCGCGACAGTTACTACCTCCAGCTGGTCAAGGCGGACGGGACGCCCTGCGTCTCCTCGAACTCCGTGGGCACGGTCCGGGTCACCGACGCCGACAAGGAGGTGATCAGGAACGCGACCAGCCGCAAGGGGATCGTGCGCAACGGCACCGACACCAACGGCAACGACGTACGGGTGCTCACCCTCCCCCTCGTGGTCAGCACGGGCATCGGCAGCGAGCCCCGGCTGTACCCCAACACGGCGCTCGTCGTCGCCGTCTCGCTCAAGAACACCCAGAACACCCTCAACGACCTGGCGCTGCTGCTCCTCCTCGTCTCCGGCATAGGAGTCGTCGGCGCGGGCGCGGTCGGCCTGGCCGTGGCCCGCGCGGGACTGCGCCCAGTCGACAAGCTCACGGAGGCGGTCGAACACATCGCCCGTACCGAGGACCTGACGACCCGGATCCCGGTGGGCGAGGACAGTGAGGACGAGATCGCCCGTCTCTCCCGCTCCTTCAACTCGATGACGTCGGCCCTGGCCAGCTCCCGGGAACTGCAGCAGCAGCTGATCGCGGACGCGGGTCATGAACTGCGGACGCCACTCACGTCGCTGCGGACGAACATCGAACTCCTCACCCGTAGCGAGGAGACGGGCCGCCCCCTCCCCCCGGAGGACCGCAAGGCACTCCTCGCCTCGGTGAAGGCACAGATGACGGAACTGGGCTCGCTCATCGGCGACCTGCAGGAACTGTCACGTCCGGAGAAGGGCCAGCACACCGGCAAGGTGCAGGTGGTGGCGTGGGAGGACATCGTCGAATCCGCGCTGCGCCGCGCCCGGCTGCGCGGACCGGAACTGACGATCACGGCGGACCTGCAGCCGTGGTACGTGAGGGCCGAGCCGACCGCGCTGGAGCGGGCGGTGGTGAACATCCTGGACAACGCGGTGAAGTTCAGCCCCGAGGGCGGCACGATCGACGTCGCCCTCTCGCAGGGCGTCCTCACGGTCCGCGACCACGGCCCGGGCATCGCGGCCGACGAACTCCCGCACGTCTTCGACCGCTTCTGGCGCTCCCCGAGCGCCAGGGCACTGCCGGGCTCGGGCCTGGGCCTGTCCATCGTGGCCCGCACGGTCCAGCAGGCGGGCGGCGAGGTGTCCCTGCGGCCGGCGCAGGGCGGCGGCACGGTGGCGACGGTACGGCTGCCCGGGGCGCCGACTCCGCCGCCGGAGACGCCCCAGCACGAAGGTCCTTGATTTGGGCGACCAGCGTCTCCGGCACCATTGGTATCTGCGGTTCCTGATCTGCGGTTCCTGATCTCCGGGGCTGAATCCCTGGCTGCATCCGTGGGTCCGCCGCGACGGGTCGGTCAGGGGCACGCCGTCCAGGCTGATCACGCCCGCCGTGGGGCCGTAGAAGCGGGCGAGGAGCTTGGCGAGCGTGGACCTGCCGGCGGCGGCAGGTCCTGGGCATGCGCGCGTCAGCGGCCAGAACCTGGCGAACGCGTCCTTGACGTCGCCCATGTCGGCATCGGCTCCTCCTCGGCTCAGGCGGTTCCGTCGTGGGGGTCCTGGTGACACGGCCGAGGCGGGGCCCCGGAGGTGTTCCGGTGACCCGCCTCGTGGCGAACCGTCAGCCCTGGTGGCCGACCGGGCGGCGCCGCTCGTGCTTCTTCGGGGCCGCCTTCCTGGCCGCGGGCCTCCTCGGAGCCGGCTTCTCGGACTTCTTGACGGGGGCGATCTTGCGGAAGCTCATATGAATTTCCCTCTCGGCTGTGCGGTGAATTCTTGACGACCTCGCACCGGATCTGCAGCGACTTCACAACAGCCCGGCACCTGTGAATTTCCGGTCAGGCTCGACGCAGCGAGGCCAAGGCCCCACGGATACGGCTCAGCCCCGGCTGTCGTGGCCGACGGGGCGCTTCGGCGCGGGCTTCTTCGGGACCGGCCTCATTACGGGGCCCGCGGGCCAGCAAATGCCAATTCGACTGAGACCTTCATGAAATGCGCCTGAATCAATTTTCAGGCGATCCATGGAACGGAACCGGAACTCACACAGAATTTATTACGGGCCTCACCCGGAACTTACCAAGGCAATTGCCAGGCCATTTCAGCGTGGCTCGTCGCGGCCAATGCACGGGCCGGACCGGCCTCGGGCTCTCCGCCGCCGTGCCCGGAGTCGACGACGGCGCGGAGCCGTTCGCGTGGCCGGAGCTCAACGCTCGGAGCGCGGCTGGAGGTTCGGGGTTGCAGGCACGTCGCCTCCGCCTCCCCTTTCCCCGGGCCTCCCCGTACCCTCGTACCCATGACCAGCGACGACACCGCCCGCCCGGCATCGCCCCGCTCCATCGAGACCGTCACCGCGCTCTCGCCCGCACAGGCGGAGGCCGTGCTCGCGCTGCTCGCCGAGGCCGCCCGGGTCGACGGCCAGCAGGCCGTGTCCGAGCAGGGGCGGCTGCAGTTGCGCGGCGGTGAGCGGGAGGGCGTGTCCCATCTGCTGCTGTCGGTCGGCGACACGCTCGTCGGCTACGCGCAGCTGGAGGACACCGACCCCGTCGAGGCCCCGGCCGCCGAGCTGGTCGTCCACCCCGCGCACCGCGGCCACGGGCACGGCCGGGCGCTGGGCTCCGCGCTCCTCGCCGCCTCCGGCAAGCGGCTGCGGGTGTGGGCGCACGGCGGTCACTCCGCGGCCCGGCACCTCGCGCAGGTCCTCGGCCTCACCCTCTTCCGCGAACTGCGCCAGCTGCGCCGCCCCTTGACGGATCTCGACCTGCCCGAGCCGAAGCTGCCCGACGGCGTCACCGTGCGCACCTTCGTGCCCGGCCAGGACGACGCGGCCTGGCTCACGGTCAACGCGGAGGCCTTCGCCCACCACCCCGAGCAGGGCTCCCTCACCCAGCGGGACCTCGACGACCGCAAGGCCGAGCCCTGGTTCGACCCGGAGGGCTTCTTCCTCGCGGAGCGCGAGGGCGACGACGGCCCCGAGCTCATCGGCTTCCACTGGACCAAGGTCCACGCACAGGAGCGGCTCGGTGAGGTGTACGTCCTCGGCGTCCGCCCCGGTGCGCAGGGCGGCGGCCTCGGCCGTGCCCTCACCACGATCGGTCTGCGGCACCTCGCCGACCAGGGCCTGCCGACCGCCATTCTGTACGTCGACGCTGACAACAACGCCGCGCTCACGGTCTACGAGCGGCTGGGCTTCACGACCCACGAGACGGATCTGATGTACCGGACGGAGACGTGAGGACCGGGTGATCCCCCGCCGTGCGGTGCCTCAGCGGACCCTGGCCGGCACCCGGCGCCTGCGGATCGGCTCCGGCAGGAGCGCCGCCGCCACCGGCAGGGTGAGCAGCAGGAGCATCGCCCAGCGCTGATGTGCCGTCGCCCAGCCGGGGGCGCCCGCATCGACGAACAGGGTCCATCGCTCCGGAAGCAGCGTCTCCAGCAGCGTGCCCGCCAGCACCGTCACCGCCACGGCGGCGCCCGGCCGCGGCTCGTCGGTGAACCGCACGGCGGCTGCCGCGCCGGCGAGCGCCAGCGCCGCGAGCGCCGCCGCCTCCAGGCTGACATCGCCGGCCAGGAGCCGTATCTCTCCCGGCACCAGGAGCAGGGCCGCCACCCAGCAGAGCACGGCGAGAGGGACGACGAGCCCCATCCGCAGTGTGGTGCGCACCGCCCGGCGGGTGGGCACCGCGGTGGTGATGTGCCGTGCCGGGTCGTCCAGCAGGAACGCCAGGCCCAGCGCCAGGGCGACCGCGGCCGACCTCAGCACCACGAGGGCGAGCACGGTGTCATCCTGCCCGGACATCAGCCGTACGAGTCCGGGGAGGGCCGTCGCCAGCCCGCCCGCGGCGCCCAGTACCGGCCAGGGAAGGGTGCGCCACACCGGCGGAAGAAGGACACGGATCGCCGCGTACGTCGCTCCTACTCCCGGCACGACTCCTCCTTGTCGGTCCCGTTGTTCGCGGCCGGCACCCCCAGCAGCTCCGCCACCCGCGCCTCGGACGTCTTCGGCGATGTCAGCTCCGTCCAGTGGGCCTTCACCCGGGCGGTGACGCCGTAGAGCGGACGCCCCAGCAGCTCCCGGACGATCCGGGTCTGTTCGGCGCTCATCCCCACCGGGTTGGTGGGGGCCAGGGCGACGGCGGAGCCAGTGATGCTGTCGTCCAGGCGGACGTTGCGAAACGCGGTCATCGGGTCGTCCTGGGCGGCCATGGCCAGCCACATGACGGTCACCACGCGCGCGTCGCACATCTCGGAGACCGCCTGCTCGTCACCCGCTACGAGGACCGACGCGACGCCGACGGCGAACTCCGGGATGCGATTGCCACCCCAGCGCGTGCCGGCCGTGACCACACCCGGCGTGCGGAGGGGCTCGGTGGCCGCGTCGCCCTCCAGCTGGTGGACGACCGGTATCCGCTGCCGGATCGTCAACCGTGCTCCTCCGGCGCCGCCTCCCGCGAGGTCCTGCACACGGTCGACGACCTTCGCCCAGTCGTCCCGCCAGCCGGTCCACTCCGGGAAGGAGCAGTACGTCGACCTGCCGTGGGCCATGCACGACTGGAACGCCTCCGGTGTCACGCTCGCCTTCGTGCGGGCCGCCATCAGGGCGGGATCGTCGCCCGGCGACTGCCCGGCGATCCCGGCGGCCGTGGCGCCGAGCGCGACCACCGTCATCGCCTTCAGCAGGCGGGTCCGTCCCCCGCTCACGAGGGCGGCGACGCACAGCAGCAGTGCGCTGAGCCCCGCCAGATACAGGACGTGCCAGGCGGCCGGGCGACCCAGGAGGTCGGAGGGGATCGGGTTGTTGCTGGTCTCCGAGACGAGGGGGTGCAGCCAGATCAGCCAGTGCACATCACCCAGGAGCGAGGAGGCGACCATGAGCGTGCCGAACCCCACGACGACCACGAGCGGACCCCCGGCGACACTCGGGTACAGCCGCGCGGTCAGCGCGCCCATGACTCCGGACAGGAGCACCACCAGCGGCCCGGTCGCCAGTTCGGCCACCGACCCGTGGCCGACCGCCCCCGGCTTCAGCGCGGCCCAGCCGAACTCGACGGCGCTCCCCAGCGCGGTGACGGCCGCGAGCGGCACCACGGACAGCGCGTGCGCCACCGTACGCCGCCAGGGTTCCAGGACCAGGACGTCGAAGTGCCGGTCCGTGCCATGGCGCCGGGAGCGCTGCACGGCGACGTTGACACAGATGAAGACGGCGATGGCCAGCAACAGCGTGCCCGGCTGAGTGGCGCGGTCGGTGTCCTGCAGGATCGGGTAGTCGTTCATGTCCTCGCGGGGAGACAACAGCTTCCAGCCCGTGGAGCCGAGGTACAGCAGGAGGAAGAAGAACACCGGGATCTGCACGAGCAGTTGGCGGGCTTCGAAGCGGGCGAGCGCGAGGACGGCGGGGACCGGTTGACGGCGGGTCGCCACGGGCGCGGGGACCGTGGGGGCCTTGTCGATGACCGTGCTCATACGGACGCCACCTCCGCGGGCTCTCCGTCCAGGACCAGCAAGTAGCCGTCCTCCAGGGTGGGGTCGAGGAGGTCGGCGCCCTGGGGCGGGTCGCCGACGTTGCGGAACGTGCCCAGGCCCGTGCGCCAGCCGGCGCGGGCGCCCGGGTCCCGTTGCGTACTGCTCCAGACCCGGCCCGCCGCGCGTGCGGTCAGCTCGGCCGGGGTGCCCTCGAATCGGATCCGGCCGCGGGCCATAACGATGACGCGGTGGCACAGCATCGCCACGTCCTCGGTCTGGTGGGTGGACAGCAGCACCGTCCGTCCCTGGCCGGCCTCGGCGATCAACTCCCGGAAGCGCATGCGCTGTTCGGGGTCGAGGCCGACGGTCGGTTCGTCGAGCAGCAGCAGGCACGGGTCGCCGAGGAGCGCTGCGGCGAGGGCGACGCGCTGGCGCATACCACCGGAGAGGCGCTTGAGGCGCTTGCCGCGCACATCGGAGAGGTCGACGGCTTCGAGCACGCGCCGCACCTCGCGGTGGCGGGCGGCACGGTCGGTGAGCTCCTTGAGGATCGCCACGTAGTCGACGAACGCGAAGGCCGTGAAGTCGAGGTGGAAGCCCGGGCTCTGCGGGAGATAGCCGAGCCGGCGCCGCACCTCCTGGCGTCCGGCGGCCGTGTCCGGGTCGTGCCCGAGGGCGGTGAAGGTGCCCCGGTCGGCGGGCACGGCGGTGGCGAGCACCCGCAGCAGCGTCGTCTTGCCCGCGCCATTGGGCCCGAGGAGGCCGGTGATGCCCTCGCTCAGACGCAGCGAGACATCGTCGAGCGCGGCCGTCCCGCCGTAGCGGAGGGTCAGGCCGGAGGCCGAGACGGTGGGGGCGGTGGTCATGAGGTGCTCCTGTGGGCGAAGTCGGGGAAGAGGGACGGGACCGGCGAGGCGTCGAACCGGTCGCGCAAGCGGTGCAGCAGGACGGCTGCCACCGCGGCGACCGCGCCCGCCACGCCCTGGCCCGCCGCCGTGAACGGCGGGAGCGTCCCGTGGGTGGTCGCCTCGGCCATCGCCAACAGGCCGACCCAGCCGCCGCTGACCAGGACAGGGGCGAGGACCGGCCCCAGCCGGGCCGTCAGCGCGAGCCCCGTGGTGGTCAGCGCGAGGGCGGGAAGGAGCCAGGCCAGGGCACGCAGCCCGTACCCGGGGAGGGCCAGTGTCGCCAGGCCGTTCAGCGCCAGGCTCGCCACCAGCACCGCGACCGTGCGGATCATCAGCAGACGGAAGCCGTGCAGCGGAGCGACGAGCGTCATCTCGTACGTCGGGTCGAGGGCCGGACCGTACGAGAGCGCGACGCCCCCCAGTGGCAGCAGCGGGGCCAGGGCGAGGAACATCGCGGGCGAGCCCGCCGAGTAGACCGAGACCACGGTCATGACCAGGACCAGCAGGACCGCGCCCAGCCAGGAGGCGCGCAGCACGGGGGTCGCGGCCAGCAGCCGCGCGGTGTGGTCGGCGATCCCGAGCCGCATGAGCAGCCCCTCGAAGACCCCCGGCCGCGGGGCGTCCAGCTCGGCGTCGAGCCGCTCCCACCCGGTGTCCAGGGCAAGCGGGTCACTGACCTCGGCCAGTGCCCCGCGGCAGGGCGCGCAGGCGACCAGGTGCGCGTCGACGGACCACAGCCGGGGGGCCTCCAGCTCGCCGCGAGCATAGGCGCGGAGGTCGTCGGCGTCCGCGTGCCATCCGGCGCCGTCGTGCTTGTCGTCC
Source organism: Streptomyces sp. TP-A0356 (assembly GCF_001417775.1). Taxonomy (GTDB): domain Bacteria; phylum Actinomycetota; class Actinomycetes; order Streptomycetales; family Streptomycetaceae; genus Streptomyces. The sequence continues at coordinate 538,285 of NZ_BBZJ01000014.1, forward strand.
CTCATGCCAGCTCCTCCCGCAACCGCTTGCGGGCGCGCAGCGCCCGTGTCTTGACCGTGCCGGGGGGAATGCCGAGCAGGACGGCCGCCTCCCTGGTCGTGAGTCCGTCGATCACCGTCGCCTGGAGGACGGCCCGCAGCTCGGGCGAGAGCCTTATCAGCGCCCCTGCCAGGTCGCCGTGCTCCACTCCGGCCAGGACGCGCTCCTCCGCGGACGCCTCGTGCCGGTGCCGCAGCCTGGCCAGCGTCTGCCGCAGCCGGCCGCGGGCGCCGTCGCCACGCAGCGCGTCCACCAGCCGCCGGGCGCCGACGCGCCAGAGCCAACCGGCCACGTCGCCCTCCTCGCGGTAGCGCGCGGTGCCGTGCCAGACGGCCAGGAACGTCTCCTGCACGACGTCGTCCACGACCCCGGGGTCGGCACAGCGGCCACGCAGCCGCGCCGTGAGCCATGGCGCATACCGCCGGTACAGCTCCTCGAAGGCGCGACGGTCCCCGTCTGCCGCGGCACGCAGCAGCTCTCCGTCACTTCTCGTTTCCCTCACGCCCCTTCATCGGACGAGCCCCCACGATCGGTTCACGTCTCGGAGAAGAATCTCTGTCGCCGGGGGAGCCAAGGGTCGCCGGGGGAGCCAAGGTAGGACGGCCACGGCGGCTCCCTCGCCGTACGAGAGCGGAGCGGGCGACGACGCGCCGGCCGAAGCGGGGCGTCGCATGGCAGCCGACGGGGACCAGGGCGCGACGACCACGGCCATTCACCGCCCGACGGCCGCATCGGGTCGCCGTATCCGCCGGAGCGGGTCGCGGCGCCGACCGCGGCGCGCTTCGGTGCGACGGCGGGGGGAGAGTGGCCCCTCCGGCGGCTGAACCCGCACCCGCGCCCGACCAACCGCGCCCGACCAACCGCACCCGACAACCGAAAGCCGGCCGCCCCCGCCCTCGGTCGTCGCAGTGCGGCTCGATGCGGCCTCCGAGCGGTCCGCCGAGCCGCGGCCGGGGTCGGCCGTCCGGTGGCGGTTGCCGTGCGGTCGGTCGACTCGGACGACACACCCGCCCCTTGCAGCCCTCTCGTACGCCGTAGTGTCGCCTGTAGACGTCAGCGAGCCTCCCCGCGCTATCCCGCACGTCATGTCGCCGTAACCATTGATTCAGACGAACTTGCGACGCTCTGCCAATGAACGCCGCCGTGCCAGAGCCGACGCCGCCCCCGGAGAACGGGGCCGGTACGGAACACGGGCATCGCTTCGCCGCGACGCCGCCCGGACTCCATGACGCGCCTGTCACCCGGTCGGCGCGGAAGAATGGGTTCATGAGCCAGCAGAACGCCCAGGCACCGGCCCAGCCGTCCCCCACCACCTCCCGTGATGGGGAGGCTTCGGGTCGCGCGAACACGCAGAACCAGCAGCCCTCCGTGGGCTCCATCGCCGCGCACCGCCCGCACACCGTGTCCGGGGCGGTCTCCGATCTGGCACCGGACCTCGACGCCGACCTCGACGTGTACGAGGAGGCCGAGGAAGCGTTCGGTGCCGAGCTCCCCCAGGGCCGCTTCCTCGACCGGGAGCGCAGCTGGCTCCAGTTCAACGAGCGCGTGCTCGAACTGGCCGAGGACCCCAGCACGCCCCTCCTGGAGCGGGCCAAGTTCCTTGCGATCTTCGCCAGCAACCTGGACGAGTTCTTCATGGTCCGGGTGGCGGGTCTGAAGCGCCGCATCGCCACCGGCGTCGCCACCCGCTCGGCGTCCGGTCTCCAGCCGCGCGAGGTGCTGGAGATGATCTGGGCCCGGTCCCGCGAGCTCATGGCCCGGCACGCCGCCTGCTTCCAAGAGGACGTCGCCCCCGCGCTCGCCGACGAGGGCATCCACGTGGTCCGCTGGAACGAGCTGACCGACAAGGAGCAGGCGCGCCTCTTCACGCTCTTCCGCCACCAGATCTTCCCGGTCCTCACCCCGCTGGCCGTCGACCCCGCGCACCCCTTCCCGTACATCTCGGGGCTCTCGCTCAATCTCGCGGTCGTCGTGCGCAACCCGGTCTCCGGCCATCGCCACTTCGCGCGCGTCAAGGTCCCGCCGTTGCTGGCCCGCTTCCTGGAGGCCTCCCCGCAGCGGTACGTGCCCATCGAGGACGTCATCGCCGCGCACCTGGAGGAGCTGTTCCCGGGCATGGAGGTCCTGGAGCACCACACCTTCCGGATAACGCGCAACGAGGATCTCGAGGTCGAGGAGGACGACGCCGAGAACCTGCTCCAGGCCCTGGAGAAGGAGCTCATGCGGCGTCGCTTCGGGCCGCCCGTGCGTCTTGAGGTCGAGGAGTCCATCGACCGGTACGTCCTGGACCTCCTCGTGCGCGAGCTGAAGATCTCCGAGGCCGAGGTGTACCCGCTGCCGGGTCCCCTGGACCTCACCGGTCTCTTCGGCATCGCGAACCTCGACCGGCCCGAGCTGAAGTACCCGAAGTTCGTGGCGGGCACCCACCGCGACCTCGCGGAGGTCGAGTCCGCATCCGCGCCCGACATCTTCGCGGCGCTGCGGGAACGGGACGTCCTGCTGCACCACCCGTACGACAGCTTCTCCACCTCCGTGCAGGCGTTCCTGGAGCAGGCGGCCGCCGATCCGGACGTCCTCGCGATCAAGCAGACGCTGTACCGGACCTCCGAGACCTCGCCGATCGTGGACGCGCTCATCGACGCGGCCGAGTCCGGCAAGCAGGTCCTCGTACTGGTCGAGATCAAGGCCCGGTTCGACGAGCAGGCCAACATCAAGTGGGCCCGCAAGCTGGAGGAGGCGGGCTGCCATGTCGTGTACGGGCTCGTCGGGCTGAAGACCCACTGCAAGCTGTCGCTCGTCGTACGGCAGGAAGGCGAAACGCTCCGCCGCTACAGCCACGTCGGCACGGGCAACTACCACCCGAAGACCGCTCGTCTGTACGAAGACCTGGGGCTGCTGACCGCCGATCCGCAGGTCGGCGCGGACTTGTCCGACCTCTTCAACAGGCTGTCGGGCTACTCGCGCCGCGAGACCTACCGCAGGCTGCTCGTCGCCCCCAAGTCCCTGCGCGACGGTCTGATATCGCGGATCAACAAGGAGATCCAGCACCACCGGGCCGGCCGGCCCGCGTATGTGCGCATCAAGGTCAACTCGATGGTGGACGAGGCGGTCATCGACGCGCTCTACCGCGCGTCCCAGGCCGGCGTCCCGGTCGACGTGTGGGTGCGCGGCATCTGCGCGGTGCGCCCCGGCGTCCCCGGCCTGTCCGAGAACATACGCGTACGGTCCATCCTCGGCCGCTTCCTCGAACACTCCCGAGTCTTCGCCTTCGGCAACGGCGGCGAGGCCGAGGTGTGGATCGGCAGCGCGGACATGATGCACCGCAACCTCGACCGCCGTATCGAAGCACTCGTCAGGGTCACCGACCCGGCACACCGGGCGGCCCTCAACCGGCTGCTGGAGACGGGTATGTCCGACACCACGGCCTCCTGGCACCTGGGCCCGGACGGCGAGTGGACCCGGCACGCTACCGACGCGGACGGCCAGCCCCTGCGGAACATCCAGGAGATGCTCATAGACGCCCGGAGGCGCCGGCGTGGCACAGCAACACCTTGATCCCCCGACCGACCCCACGGCCAGGCCTGCGGCCGGGCCCGTGTCCGGGGACGCCCTCGCGGGCTACCTGAGGGCCCAGGCCACGGAGTTCCTGCGTTCGCTGCGCCAGCACCGGGAGACCGGTGCCGCGGGGAACGGCACGGAGGACTCCGGCGACGCGGCGCTCGCCCTGCGCCGCTCGGCCCGCCGCATCAGCGGCACGCTCCACACCTTCCGTCCGCTGCTCGACGCCGACTGGTCGGAGGCGATGCGTCCCGAGCTGGCCTGGCTGTCGGGCACGCTGGCACGCGAGCACGCGTACGCGGCGCGGCTGGAACGGCTGCTCCTGGCGCTGCACCGGCTGTCGGGCTCCTCGGTCTTCCCCGCGCAGCCGGTGGGCGCGGCGGAACCCGTCGGCACCGGGCCGCGCACCCAGCCCGCCGCACCGGAACGCGGCAACCTGACCGTCGGCGCGGCGAAGGCGGGGGCCCTGCTGGAGCGCCAGCTGACCCTGGCCCGGACCCGCGCCCACTCCGCCGCCCTGCAGGCCCTCGGGTCGAGCCGCTTCCACGCGGTGGCGGACAGCGTCGCCGTCCTCGCCAGCGAGGTTCCGCTCACCCCCGCCGCGGCCACCGCCGACCTGCGACCGCTGGCGGCGGCGGCCGAGGAACGGCTGTGCGACGCGGTGGCCGCGCTGCCGCTGATCGTCGCGGGCCACCCGTACAACGCGGAGGCCCTGATCCACGGCCTCTCCCCCGACCCGGCACCGCATCCGCAGGACGGCCCCTGGCACCAGGTCCGGCTGCTGCTGCGGCTGCACCGCTACGCCCGGGAGGTGCTGTACGGCGAGTACGGCGAGCACGGGGAGAAGGCGGCCGTCGACGTACGGCTGCTGGCGGCCGGCCAGGCCCTGAACCGGCACCGGGACGCCTCGGAGGCGGCCGCCGCCGCGGCCGCCGCGGCGCGCACCCCGCGCATCGCCCCGGCGACGGCGTACGCCTTGGGCGTGCTGCACGCCGACCAGCGCCATGAGGTGGAGGCGGCGCGCTTCGCCTTCCAGCAGGCCTGGCAGCGGCAGACGGTGGGCACTCCGTAGGCATCGGTGGGCAGTAGGCATCGGTGGGCGGTGCGCAGGCCGTGGAGACCGGAGGGCGGTGCGCCGGCCGTGGAGACCGGAGGGCACTCCGTGGGCCCATGGGCATCGGCGGGCCCCGCGCAGGCCCGTAGACGTCGTCGAGACGTCGGTGGGCACTGCGCAGGCACCTGTACGACGGCACGGCGCGTCCCGGCGCGTCCCGGCGCGACGCAGGCACGAGAGAGGAGCCGGAGCACCCGATGAACGACGAGACCATTCGCGCGGCTGGCTGTGTCCTGTGGCGCCGCTCCCCCATAGACGGTGAACTGGAGATCTGTCTGGTCCACCGGCCGAAGTACGACGACTGGTCCCACCCGAAGGGCAAGCTCAAGCTCGACGAGGATCCGCTCACGGGCGCGCTGCGGGAGGTGGGGGAGGAGACGGGGTACGTCGCCACACCCGGCGCGCCCCTACCCACCGCCCACTACGAGGCGAACGGCCGTCCCAAGCAGGTCCACTACTGGGCGGCCGAGGCGACGGGCGGCTCGTTCACCCCGAACCGCGAGGTCGACCGCCTCCTGTGGCTCCACCCGGCAGCGGCCCGCAACCGTCTGACGCAGCCCCGCGACCGGGACCTCGTCGACGCCTTCCTGAACGCACTCAAGCTGACCTGAGCCCCCAGACAGGGGCGCGCGGGCCCCCAGACGGGGGCGCGCAGCAACTGCGCGGGGGCGCACGCGCCTCGCAAGGGGCGCAGAGAACTGCGTGCCCTGCCACAAGCTCCTGGCCGACCGAAATCCGCAGGCCAGGGGCCCTTGCCTCGACCCGACCCAATGGAATGCCCTCGTGTCCGAGACGTAAGCGTTCCGTGACCTAACCACACCGACTGCAGGGGTTCACCTTCCGTTCATTCTTGGCCATCGGCAGCTTCACCTGTTCTGCCTAATTTCGGCCTTACACGGTGCGAAGCGCGCATGACGGCGTGCTGCCGCACTTCAAAAGTCACAGCGGCCCGCACGGGCTGACCACACTTCGCACGCCGCCAGCGACGGCGGCTCCTGGAAGGAACTCCCGAAAGTGAAGCTTCAGCGCACGAACCGGCTTCGCGCCCTTTCCCTCGGTGCTGTCGCCGTCTCCAGCGCCCTGGCCCTGACGGCGTGCGGCTCGGATGCCAAGAGCAGTGACAACGCCACCAGCAGCAGCTCCGCCTCCGCGCCGAGCAGCGGCTCCATCAAGTGTGACAACGCCAAGGGACAGCTGCAGGCGTCCGGCTCTTCCGCGCAGAAGAACGCCGTCGACGCGTGGGTCAAGCAGTACACCCAGGCCTGCTCGGGCGTCCAGATCAACTACAACCCGACCGGTTCGGGCGCCGGTGTCACCGCGTTCCTCGGTGGCCAGACCGCGTTCGCCGGTTCGGACTCGGCGCTGAAGCCCGAGCAGATCGCCCAGTCCAAGAAGGTCTGCACCGGCGGCGGCCAGGCCATCGACCTCCCGATGGTCGGCGGCCCCATCGCGATCGGTTACAACGTGCCGGGCGTGAGCAACCTGGTCCTGGACGCCTCGACGATCGCCAAGATCTTCAACGACCAGATCAAGACGTGGGACGACCCCGCGATCAAGAAGCTGAACCCGAGCGCGAAGCTTCCCAGCACCAAGATCCAGCCCTACCACCGTTCGGACGAGTCCGGCACCACGGACAACTTCACCAAGTACCTGATCGCCGCCGCCAAGACCGACTGGCCCTACACCGGTGGCAAGGCCTGGCAGGCCAAGGGCGGCCAGTCCGCGCAGGGCTCCGCCGGTCTCGCCCAGCAGGTGAAGCAGACCGCGGGCGCGATCTCCTACTTCGAGCTGTCCTACGCGGCCGACGGCATCAACACGGTCGACCTGAAGACCAGCGCCTCCGCGCCCGTCAAGGCCACCGTCGAGAACGCCACCAAGGCCATCTCCACCGCCCAGGTCGCCGGCACCGGCAAGGACCTGGCCCTGAAGCTGAACTACAAGCCGACCGCGGAGGGCGCCTACCCGCTCACCCTGGTCACCTACGAGATCGTCTGCGACAAGGGCAACAAGTCCGACACGCTGCCGGCCGTGAAGTCCTTCCTCGGCTACACCGCGTCGGAGGACGGCCAGAACCAGCTGACCGCCGCCAAGTACGCGCCGATCCCCGCCGAGATCATCGCCAAGGTCCGCCAGACCATCTCGGGCCTGAGCTGACCTGAAGTGCGGCCCGCTCCCACTCGGAGCGGGCCGCACCGTCCGGTGCACCGCCGCCTGGAGCCGCAACCCGCTACGGCTCCGCAGACCGGAGATCCTGATGGACATAACGACACAGAACACTGAAGCGCCTCCCCCCACCCCCCAGCCTTCCGTGGCCCAGCAGAAGCGCGCGAGCCGCGGCGCCACCCGTCCCGGAGACCGGATCTTCCTCGGTCTCTCGCGCGGGTCCGGCATCTTCCTCCTGGTGATCATGGCCGCGATCGCGGTCTTCCTCACCTACCGTGCGTCCCTCGCGATCAGCCAGGACCACGGCAACTTCCTGACCACCTTCGAGTGGAACACCAACCTCATCCCGCCGGTCTTCGGTATCGCGGTCCTCGCCTTCGGCACGGTCGTCTCCTCGATCATCGCCATGGCCATCGCGGTCCCGGTCGCGGTGGGCATCGCGCTGTTCCTCACGCACTACGCCCCGCGCAAGCTGGGCGGCCCCATCGCGTACGTGATCGACCTGCTGGCCGCCGTGCCGTCCATCGTGTACGGCCTGTGGGGCGCCCTCGTCCTCGTACCGCACATGCAGGGCCTGTTCGGCTGGCTGAACGACTACTTCGGCTGGACCGGCATCCTCTCCTGGCAGGGCGGCGCCCCCCGTTCGCTGCTGACCGTCGGCGTCCTGCTCGCGATCATGATCCTGCCGATCATCACCAACGTGAGCCGTGAGGTCTTCCGCCAGGTCCCGCAGATGCACGAGGAGGCGGCCCTGGCCCTCGGCGCCACGCGCTGGGAGGTCATCCGCATGGCCGTGCTGCCCTTCGGCCGCTCCGGCGTGATCTCCGCCTCGATGCTCGGCCTCGGCCGTGCCCTCGGCGAGACGATGGCCGTCGCCACGGTCCTCTCCCCCACCTTCGACATCCAGGCCAGCCTGCTCGACCCGGGCGGCGGTACCTTCGCCCAGAACATCGCCAGCAAGTTCGGTGAGGCCACCGACCAGGGCCGCGACGCCCTCATCGCCTCCGGTCTGATCCTCTTCGTCATCACCCTGCTGGTCAACGGCGCGGCCCGCATCATCATCGCCCGCCGCAAGGAGTACTCGGGGGCCAACGCATGAGCCACGCAGCCGTCACCGCCAAGCGTCAGAGCACCCTGCGCGGCGCCAGCCTGCCCAAGTGGTCGCCCTGGGCCATCGCCGCGGGCTCGATCGCCGTCGGCGCGGGCATCGGCCTGGGCGCGGGCCTCGACAGCACCATCCAGTGGGGCCTGATCGCCGCGGTCCTCTTCGTGCTGGGCACGTACGTCATCTCGGCGCGCGTCGAGGGACGCCGGCAGGCCAAGGACCGGGTCGCGACCAGCCTCGTCTGGGTCTGCTTCATCGCCGCGGTCATCCCGCTGGCCTCCCTCATCTGGGAGACCCTCAAGCGCGGTGTGAAGGTCTTCGACGTCTACTTCCTCACCCACTCGATGGGCGTGGTCGCCGACACCGAGCCCGGCGGCGGCATCTACCACGCCATCCTCGGCACCCTCGAGCAGGTGGGCATCGCCACCGTGATCGCCGTGCCGGTGGGTGTGCTCACCGCCGTCTACCTGGTCGAGTACGGCCGCGGCAAGCTCGCCAGGGCCGTCACCTTCTTCGTCGACGTCATGACGGGCGTTCCGTCGATCGTCGCGGGTCTGTTCGTCCTCAGCTTCTGGATCCTCATCCTCAAGATGGGCTACTCCGGCTTCGCCGGCTCGCTCGCCCTGGCAATCCTGATGATGCCCGTGGTGGTCCGTTCCACGGAGGAGATGCTCAAGCTCGTGCCGAACGAGCTGCGTGAGGCCTCCCTCGCGCTGGGCGTCCCGAAGTGGCGCACCATCCTCAAGGTGGTCCTGCCGACCTCGATCGGCGGCATCACCACGGGCGTGATGCTCGCGATCGCGCGCATCACCGGTGAGACCGCTCCCGTCCTGCTGCTGGTGTGGGGCACGAACTTCATCAACAGCAACCCGTTCCAGGACCCGCAGGCCTCGCTGCCGCTGTACATCTACCAGCAGTACGCGAACAGCGCCGGCTCCGGCGCGGCCTACGACCGGGCATGGGCGGCCGCGCTCGCCCTCATCGGCTTCGTGATGATCCTCAACCTGGCGGCCCGCGGCATCGCCCGCTGGAAGGCCCCGAAGACCGGTCGCTGACGCGGCCACAGCGACTGATTATGGAAGTGAAGTAGTCATGGCCAAGCGAATCGACGTAAGCGGACTCACCGCATACTACGGCTCCTACAAGGCGATCGAGGACATCTCGATGACCATCGAGCCGCGGTCGGTGACGGCGTTCATCGGCCCCTCCGGCTGCGGCAAGTCGACGTTCCTGCGGACGCTCAACCGCATGCACGAGGTGACCGTGGGCGGGCGTGTCGAGGGCAAGGTGCTGCTCGACGACGAGGACCTGTACGGCACCGGTGTGGACCCGGTCTCCGTCCGCCGTGAGGTGGGCATGGTCTTCCAGCGCCCGAACCCCTTCCCCACGATGTCGATCTTCGACAACGTGGCGGCGGGCCTGCGGCTCAACGGCAAGTACAAGAAGTCCGAGCTGAACGACGTCGTCGAGAGGTCGCTCAAGGGCGCGAACCTCTGGAACGAGGTGAAGGACCGCCTGAACAAGCCGGGCTCGGGTCTGTCGGGCGGTCAGCAGCAGCGTCTGTGCATCGCCCGGGCGATCGCGGTGGAGCCGAAGGTCCTGCTGATGGACGAGCCCTGCTCGGCCCTGGACCCGATCTCGACCCTGGCGATCGAGGACCTGATCGGCGAGCTGAAGGAGCGCTTCACGATCGTCATCGTGACGCACAACATGCAGCAGGCGGCGCGCGTCTCGGACCGTACGGCGTTCTTCAACCTGTCGGCCGTGGGCCAGCCCGGCCGGCTGATCGAGATCGACGACACGGAGCGGATCTTCTCCAACCCCTCGGTCCAGGCGACGGAGGACTACATCTCGGGCCGCTTCGGCTGAGCCGACGGTCTGCACGAAGACCCCTCGCGGTGCTGCATGGCGGTGCCACCGCGAGGCCGAAGAGGGCCCGCCCCTGGCTCCCGGGGGCGGGCCCGTTCGCGTCCGCGGGCGCGTTACTCGGCGACCTCTGTCCGTTCCCACCACTGGAAGACGATCATCCGTCCCTCCTCGCGGTCCTCGTGGCGCGGTGTGACCTTGTAGTGCTCGTATCCGCCGCGATGAGGAATCTTGAGCTCTTGTCCTGGCGGAACGATCGGCACGGTCTTGCCCGCCAGATCGTCCGGCCCGCCTTCGAGGAGTGCCTTGGTAGTCATGGATCCAGTCTTGTCACACTGCCGCCACCCGCATCTCGAACCGCCGGAACCACGGGAGAGGCCCACCGCCCACGACGACGGCAGGAACCCACCGGGCGGGGATGACCCAAGCCCGCGGGAGGGGGCGGGGGCCTACTGGGGCGCGGCCGAGGCGTCGCCCGGGCGGGATCGTTCAGGCCCCCCTGGGATTCCGGAGGACGCGAGAACGCCATCCGCGCCGAGACCAGGGCGAAGCCCCGGGACGGGCCCGGCGACGGAGTACGGGCCCGGAACGAGGCCGGAACCCCTTCTCCGCGGGGGCGGGAGGCGGGCCGGGGGGGGGAACCGTCGCGGCGGGATCCTGGAGCTCCCAGGACGGCCCCAGGCCCCGTCCTGTCCACCGCCCACCCGCGGGGCCGGGAGGCGGGCCAGGGGAGCAGTCCCAGCGGGACCGGCGACCAGTCACGGCGGATCCGAGGGGTCCGGTCACGGCGGGATCCTGTAGCCCCCTAGGAAGGCCCAGGACCGTCCTGTCCACCGCCCACCCGCGGGGCCAGGAGACGGGGCCACGGGAACAGTCCAGCGGGACCGGCGACCAGTCACGCAGGACCTGGGAGATGGACCAGCCCGGGCAGGACCGGGACGGAGTGTCGCGGCAGGAGCCGAAAGCGCGCGCCGGCGGAAGACCCCAGGCAGTGCCCGGAGGGATGGCCGGAAGACGGAGTTCCCGGCGAGGTCAGGGTGGAGGCTCGCGACGTGGCCGCAGGCGCCTTCCCCACAGCGGGACGGGCGGAGTCTCCGGGCGAGGCCCGAGGCCGGGCCGGGCGGGGTCGGCGAGGGAACCCGGCGGAAGGACGCAGTCCCAGCGAGATCGAGATACGGACGAAGCCCCGGAATGGAGGGAGACCCCCGGGGGCCGGAAGGCGGGAGGCGAGGGAGACAAGGCCTCGGCCGGGACCAGGGCGGCACCGTGGTGGCGGGCCCAGGCGTAGTTCCAGCGCCGACCGCAAGCGAAGCCCGGAGGGACGAGAGCGGAGCGGGGCGGGCCCGGAAGAGACCTTCCCTCGGGCGGCCCCCGCCGTCGGTTACAGGAACGCCAGGTTGATCACCCAGAAGCCGCACGCCGCCACGATCCCCGCGGCCGGCATCGTGATGAACCAGCCCAGCACGATGTTCTTCGCGACACCCCACCGCACGGCGTTCACCCGCTTCGTCGCGCCCACGCCCATGATCGCCGACGTTATGACGTGCGTCGTCGAGATCGGAGCCTTGAACAGGAACGCCGTCGCGAACATGATCGAGGCGCCCGTGGTCTCCGCCGCGAACCCCTGCGGCGGGTCCAGCTCGATGATCTCGCGGCCCAGCGTGCGCATGATGCGCCAGCCACCCGCGTACGTCCCCAGCGACAGCATCACCGCGCAGACGATCTTCACCCACACCGGGATCGGATCCCCGTACTTCTCGACGTCCGCGATGACCAGCGCCATCACCACGACGCCCATCGTCTTCTGCGCGTCCTGCAGACCGTGCCCGAGCGCCATCCCGGCCGCCGACACCGTCTGCGCTATACGGAAGCCCCGCTTGGCTTTGTGCGGATTGGCCCGGCGGAACATCCACATGATCGCCATCATCACCACATAGCCGACGATCAGGCCGACCACCGGCGACAGGAACATGGGGATGACGATCTTGTCGAGCACCCCGGACCAGTACACCGTCGTACCGCCCGCCAGCGCCGCGCCCACCATGCCGCCGAACAGCGCGTGCGACGACGAGGACGGCAGGCCGAAGTACCAGGTGATCAGGTTCCAGCTGATCGCGCCCACCAGCGCCGCGAAGAGGATGCCCATCCCCTTGCCGCCCTCGGGCGTCCGGATCAGGCCTTCACTGACCGTCTTGGCCACGCCGCTGCCGAGGAACGCACCGGCGAGGTTCATCACCGCCGCCATCGCCAGCGCCGCCCGCGGCGTCAGGGCGCGCGTCGACACCGACGTCGCGATCGCGTTCGCCGAGTCGTGGAAGCCGTTCGTATAGGTGAAGAGGAGCGCGACCAGGATGGTCAGGATCAGAGCAAAGGTGTCCATGGACGCCTCAGGACTCCTTGACCGCGATGGTCTCCACGGTGTTGGCCACGTGCTCGAAGGCGTCCGCCGCCTCCTCCAGCACGTCCACGATCTGCTTGAGCTTCAGGACCTCGATCGCGTCGTACTTGCCGTTGAAGAGATGGGCGAGCAGCTTCCGGTGGATCTGGTCCGCCTGGTTCTCCAGACGGTTCACCTCGATCCAGTACTCGGTGAGGTTCTCCATCGTGCGGAGGTTCGGCATGGCCTCCGCCGTCAGCTCCGCCGCCCGTGCCAGCACCTCGATCTGCTGCTCCACGCCCTTCGGCAGTTCCTCGACGTTGTAGAGGACGACCAGGTCGACGGCCTCCTCCATGAAGTCCATGATGTCGTCGAGGGAGGACGCGAGGGAGTAGATGTCCTCACGGTCGAACGGTGTGATGAACGAGGAGTTCAGCTGGTGGAAGATCGCATGCGTGGCGTCGTCACCGGCGTGTTCCGCGGCCCGCATACGCTCTGCGATCTCGGCCCGGGCGGAGGCGTCCGCCCCGAGCAGTTCCATCAGGAGTTTCGAGCCCGTGACGATGTTGTCCGCGGAAGCGGCGAACATGTCATAGAAGCTCGTCTCCCTGGGGGTCAGACGAAAGCGCACGTGGGGTCCTCAGGATGCTTCGGTGTCAGTCAGGCTGATGCTAGGCGCATCATCCAGCCACAGCTAAGGGGCCGTCCTCCAGTGTCGCCCATCGAACAGAGTGGTCGGCACGGGGGCGGTACGGGGGTGGCCGAGGCACGGGCCAAGGGCCATATACCCGGCAAAGTTCGTTATCATATACCCACCGGGGGTATATGTCCGTATCGTGATGCTCACGATGCGCACACGCACACCCTCTGTCCAGATCCATATCCCGCAGCGGCTGTCAACAGGAGGACGCCATGACGACCACCGAGGCCGGCGCGGCGGCGCCCTCCGAGGACGGCGGGACCGTGGTGACCGACCACGACCGTGGCATCCACGGCTACCACAAGCAGAAGGACGAGCACCTCAAGCGGCTGCGCCGCATCGAGGGCCAGATCCGCGGGCTGCAGCGCATGGTCGACGAGGACGTGTACTGCATCGACATACTCACGCAGGTCTCCGCCTCGACGAAGGCCCTGCAGTCCTTCGCGCTCCAGCTCCTGGAGGAGCATCTGCGCCACTGCGTCGCGGACGCCGCGCTCAAGGGCGGAACGGAGATCGACGCGAAGGTGGAGGAGGCGACCAAGGCGATCGGCCGCCTCCTGCGTACGTGACCCCCGGGCGCCCCGAGCCGGACGGACGGGTCGGCGCCTCTCCCACCTGTCCCACCTGACCGGAAGGGCGGAGCGGGGACGAGAGGTCTGCCACCTCACCGGCCGGCACCATGCGGAGCATCCGCCACCTCACCGGCCGGCACCGTCCGGAGCATCCGCCACCTCACCGGCCGGCAAGGTCCCCAAGCATCCGCCACCGCATCCGCCACCTCGCCCAGACAAGCACCTCGCCCAGACAAGCGGAACGGAGGGGCCGGCCACCTCACCGGACGGAAACGCCGACGCATCCGCCACCTCCCCGGGAGGCGGGGCGGGCTCAGAGGTCCGCCACCTCACCCAGGCAGGCGGCGCGGCCCAGCGGTCCGCCACCTCACCCAGGCAGGGGGCGCGGCCCAGCGGTCCGCCACCTCACCCAGGCAGGCGGCGCGGCCCAGCGGTCCGCCACCTCACCCAGGCAGGCGGCGCGGCCCAGCGGTCCGCCACCTCACCCAGGCAGGGGGCGCGGCCCAGCGGTCCGCCGCCTCAGCGGACGAGACGGCTGAGGCATGCGTCACCCCGCGGCCGGTCTCGGCTCACCCGCCGGAGGCGTCCCGTTCCTCGGCTACCTTCAGCACCTCGTCGATGCTCTCAAGACTGAGCCGGTCCTCGTGTGCGGCCGAGGCCGCGATAATCAGGTCGCCGCACAGCTCGATCTCGGCGAGGGCCACGTGGTCCTGAACCGCCATACCGCCGACCGGAGCCACGTGCATCACCTCTTTCTGCCGTCACCGGCTTCCTAGAGTAGGGAGCGGCCGACACACCGCGCATGGCACGGACGGACCATTTCCAGCCCCTCAGCCGCGCCACTCCCGGCCCGCCCTCCGGCCCTCCCGCCTCACTGCTCCGCGATCCTCCCGACGAAGATGTCCCCGGCCTCCGGCAGCCGCACGTCGACGGGCACCCCGAAGTCGTACAACAAGGTCGTCGAGGCCACCGCGACCGCGGTCTTCTGCCGACCGTTGACGAAACTGAACCGGTGACGGACCTTCCGGATGCGCCCCTGGTCGTCGATATAGGCGTCGAACGGGACTTCGGCCGTGGCGAACCCTTTCGCCGCCGCCTGCAGCGGCTCCCTGTTCGCGGCCGACGCGCTCCTCGCCGCGAGCCCGAGGTCGGCGACCCCCCGATAGTGCCGCACGGACGTCCCCGCGATCTCGGTCCTCCCCACGTACGTCGCGCTCCGCACCCCGCGCAGCAACTCGGCCGCCGCCCAGGGATCCGTGACACCGCCGGTGACGAGGTTGCCGTCGGAGAGCGTGGCGGTGTCGACCCGTACCCACTTGTCGGCGGGCACCCCCGCGCCCCGGTTCTTCATGAACAGGGCGCCCGGAGCGAGCAGTTCCGTGATGGGGCGGTGCTCCTCGGTGCCCGCCGGGTCCTTCGGCAGCGTCACCTGCAGCCGGCCGAGCCGGTCGCGGTAGTCGTAGACGCCCTCGCCGCGGATGGTGACCCGGGTGCCGCCGGTGGCCATCTCCATCGACGTACGGGCCTTGGAGCTGCCCGCGTGCACCAGCGCCGCGGCCGCCCGGTGGAGCACCTCGACGGCATCGGTGCCGGAGCGCGCCTCCTCGGCCGCGGCCCCGCCGCCCGCGCATCCCGTGACCGAGGTGCCGCAGACCAGCAGTCCCACCGTCGTGACGACCGCCGCACCGACTCGACCGTGCCGCCGCACCACCATCGCTGCCTACCCCCAAGCCGGTCCGTCCCGGTGTCCCTCCTGTCGTTCGGTTAACGACGGGTAGGGGCACCCGTCACGCGCGCGGCATGGCAACACACTTGCCTTGGGTAACGTTGTCGGAGTGGAGCAGCAGGACACTGGTACCGGTCCGAAGGAGCACCGCACGACGACGGTCGAACAGGGCCGTTTCTGTGTGGCCCGGTGCAGTTGCGGCTGGCGGGGGCCGGCGCGCAGGGCCCGCAGCCTGGCGAGGTCGGACGCGGCGGGGCACTCGGCCGGTTGACGCTGACGGCCGCCCGGCCGCACGCACGCCTTCCGCACGCTGTAGCGATTCTGTGGCACTTCCCTGCGGAACCCCCAGGCACGAGGCTCCGTCTCGTTCCAGGGAATCCAAGGGAGGCGCACATGCAACGGCGTACGTTCATCGGCGGAGCCACCGCCGCGCTCGCGACGGCGGCCACCACCGCGTGCAGCGGCAGCGCGAGCAGCGCATCGGCCGCCGCCGGCACGTCCGCTCGTAAGGCCGCCACCGGCACGTCCGCACGTACGGCCGCCACCGGCTCCCGCGCCGCCGACTGGACGGCCCTGTCCAGGGATCTGGCGGGCACCCTGGTCCGCCCGGGCGACCACGCGTGGTCCACCGCCCACCAGCTCTACAACACCCGCTTCGACTCACTGAAGCCCGCGGCCGTCGCCTACGTCGCGCACGCCGCCGACATCCGCACCGTGATGTCGTACGCACGCGCCCACAACATCAAGGTCGCCATACGCAACGGCGGCCACTCCTACGCCGGTTGGTCCTCCGGCGACGGCCGTCTGATCATCGATGTGGGGCGGCTGAGCACGACACGGGCGAGCGCGGGCGAGGCCGTGGTCGGCGCCGGTTCCAAACTGATCGACGTGTACCGCGCGTTGACCGCGAAGGGCGTGACGATACCCGCCGGTTCCTGCCCCACGGTCGGCGTCTCGGGCCTCACCCTCGGCGGCGGCCACGGTGTGGTCTCCCGGGCGTACGGACTGACCTGCGACAGCCTCACCCAGGCGACCCTGGTCACCGCCGACGGCAAGCAACTCGTCGCGAACGCCACCGAGAACAAGGACCTGTTCTGGGCCCTGCGCGGCGCGGGCAACGGCAACTTCGGCGTCGTCACGGAGCTGCGCTTCAGGACTCACCCGGCCCCGCAGGCGGTCTCGGCCTATCTGACGTGGCCCTGGTCCAAGTCCGCCGCCGTGCTCAAGGCCTGGCAGGAGTGGGGTCCGAACCAGCCCGACGAGATCTGGTCCTCCTGCCACCTGGAGAGCGGCGGCACGCCGACCGTCTCCATCGCCGCGTTCTCGCTCGGCACGTACGGCGAGCTCCAGAACGCGATCGACCGCCTGACCGCGACGATCGGCTCCCCGGCCCGGAGCGTCTCGCTCAAGCGGCGGTCGTACGAGGCCGCGATGGAGGTGTACGCGGGCTGCTCGTCCTTCTCCTCCGCCGCCCAGTGCCATCTGCCGGGGTCGACGCCGGGCCGCTCCCCGGGGGGCGCCCTCGGCCGCGAGACGTACGCGGCCCGCTCGGACTTCTTCGACCGCTCGCTCCCGACGGCCGGCATCCAGACGATCCTGAAGCAGATCTCCCAGGTCCGGGGCGGCGCGGGCAGCGTCGCGTTCACCGCGCTCGGCGGCGCGGTCAACCGTGTCTCGCCGACGGCGACGGCGTTCGTGCACCGCCGCTCCCGCATGCTGGCGCAGTACATCGCGAGCTGGCGGGCGGGCACCTCCGGCACCACGGCCCAGACCTGGCTGACGTCCGCACACGCGTCCATGCGGGGCTACGCGTCCGGGGCCGCGTACCAGAACTACACGGACCCGACGCTGACGAACTGGAAGAAGGCGTACTACGGCGACGCGGCGGCCCGGCTGACCCAGCTGAAGCACCAGTACGACCCGAACGGCTTCTTCACGTTCCCGCAGTCACTGTAGGAACCACGCCCCAAGGCCCCGCCCCGCGGCAACGGGCCGCGCCCGCTCCCGCGCGCGGCCTGTGTGCCGGCCTGTGTGCCGGAGAGCCGCCGCGCTACGCCGCCAGGTCACGCTCCTCCGCCGCCGGTTCCGTCCGTGGGCCGGGGATGACGGTCTCCGGGGCCCCTGCCCCGCGCGCCCGGATCAGCCATCCGGCGCGCGGCGAGCGCTCGACCGCCTTGGTGAGCGGGGTGAGCAGGGCCATGGCGAGCGGGGAGAGCAGCAGGGCGACGGCCGTGCCGAGGGCGAAGCCGCCGATGACGTCCGTCGGGTAGTGCACGCCCATGTACACCCGGCAGAACCCTTCGAGGAGCGCCAGCCCGAGGCCGATGAAGCCGAACTTCCGGTTGGCGACGAACAGTCCGACCGCCATCGCCATCGTGAGCGTGGCGTGGTCGCTGACGAAGGAGTAGTCGGTCTTGCCGGTGACGAGGACATCGAGTCCCTGGTGGTCGACGAACGGCCGGGGGCGCCCCACGAAACCCCGGATCGGCACGTTCACCAGCACCGCGAGGCCGGCGGCCAACGGCGCCCAGACGAGTGCCGCCACGGAGGACGCCGCGTCGTCGCCGCCCCGTCGGCGCACGCTCCACCAGCACCACAGGACGAACAGGACCATGGCGAGCAGCAGTCCGTACTCGCCGACGAACTCCATGACGCGGTCGAACCAGTGCGGCGCTTCCTTGGCCAGGCCATTGATGTCGTAGAGCAGATCGACGTCGGGGTTCGACCCGGATTCGGCGAGTCCAGCCATGGTGCGCGGCCCCTTCGTCCTCTGTTCCGTCCCGCGGACGCGCCCGTGCGCGCGCCGCTCCACCACCCCCGTGGTCCGTAGATCCGCTCCACGACGTCCAGCCTGCTGCCGTATGTCAACGCTCTACGGCAGAAGGAACGCACAGTCCTCTCGTCTACGTTCCACATTCCACCGAATGATCACGCAGACGTTATCGAAGAGAGACTCGTCTTCGCAGCTCAGGGGGTGGGCGTAACAGAGAGTTCCGGCCAGCGCGTATCCACACGCCTGCCGTTCACACCCCGGTTCACACCGTCGTGGGCAGTGCTTTCGCGCCATCTTCGGTGACCCGCGTTGCCCCGAAGTAGTCGGAGGTGTCGATCGGGTCGAAACGGATCACGGCCCCCGTCCTGGGCGCGTCGATCATGTAGCCGCCGCCGACGTAGATCCCGACGTGATGGATGGCGCGGGAATTGGTCGGGTCGTGCGAGAAGAACACCAGGTCGCCCGGGAGGAGTTCGGACCGCTTGGGGTGCGCGCCGGCGTTGTACTGGTCGTTGGCGACGCGCGGCAGCGTGACGCCCACGCTCTCGTACGCGGCCTTGGTCAGCCCCGAACAGTCGAAGCGCCCACCCTGGTCGGCGGTGCCGTCGCCGCCCCACAGGTAGGGGGTGCCGAGCTTCTTCTGCGCGTAGTAGATGGCGCCTGCCGCCTGCTTCGACGGGTCGAGCCGCTGCACGGGCGCGGCGAAGCTCTTCGCCAGGGTCGTGATGGTCCTGACGTAGTTCTGGGTCTCCGTGTACGGCGGCACGCCCCCGTACTTGATGACCGCGTACGCCCCCGCGTTGTACGCGGCGAGCATGTTCTCCGTCGGGTTCCCGGGGGCGTTCTTCACGTACGAGGCGAGCTTGCAGTCGTACGAGGCGGCCGACGGGATCGCGTCGCGCGGGTCCCAGACGTTCGCGACCCCGTCGCCGTTGCCGTCGATGCCCTGGACGGCCCAGGTGCCGGGGATGAACTGCGCGATCCCTTCGGCCTTCGCGGGGCTCGTGGCGTTCGGGTTGAAGCCGCTCTCCTGGTAGAGCTGGGCGGCGAGCAGCGCGGGGTTGATCGCGCCGCACAGGTTGCCCCACTTCTGCACGATCGACGCGTATACGGCGGGCACGGCGTTCTTGGCGAGTCCGACGGCACCCTGCCCGACTCCGTTGGCAAGGTTCCCGGCGGCCAGGTAGACACCGACCACGAGGACCATCACGAAGCTCAGCGCGGCGCCGACGGCAACGGTCGCCCAGATCCACGCCTTACGCACCGTCAACCGCCCCTCGCCGCACGGGAGTCCGCCGAGGGTCAGTGTAGGGGTCGGGGCAAGAGCGCGGACCTGCGCAGGAAGGAGCCCGGACGGCCGGGCCCGAAAAGCCAAGGCCGACAGCTGCCCCGAGAGGCCCTGCCGCCGCCGCGGCTACTCGCCCGTGGCGCTCCTGTACAGGTTCGCGGCCTCGGTCCCGAGGGCGACGCTGTAGGAGACGTCGGCGGTGGAACCGCCCTGTTCGTGGCCGCCGAGGATGCCCACGACCTCGCCGTAGCCGTTCACCCAGGGGCTGCCGCTCGTGCCGCTGGTGAAGCCGGGGCAGTCGATGCGCTGTTGGGTACGGCTGTGGGCGGTCGGCCGGTTGATGCAGCTTATCGGGTTCTCCTGGGAGCTCGGATAGCCCGTGACGGTGACGGCGGTGGCGCCGGTCTCCCGGCCCGTGACGAACTTGTTGCCCCCGACGACGTCCTCGACCTGCACCTTCCCGATGGGCTCCACCGCGGCGAAGGCGACATCGCTGTCCTCGTCCTGGTCACCGCTCCAGGCGTCACCGACGTACGTCCTGGAGAGCTTCCACACCCCGAACGGCGCCCTGCCGTCCCGGTAGCCCGGGGCGAACCACAACGTGCCGCTGCCGATGCAGTGCGCGGCGGTCACGATCAGGTTGCCCTGCTTGCTGTGCACCACGGAGGCGGTGCAGAAGTGGCCGCCCTCGAGGGCCCCGCTGGAGCTGAAGAGCGCGCCGATCCGCGAGCTGGCCGACGTGGAGACCGCCGGGTTGGTCACACCCAGCGGCCCGGGAGCACCGTCGGCGGCCGCCACGGACGAGGTCGTGACGGCCAGCAGCACGATGGCACCGAAGAACGCGTGCCGGCGGTTGCCAGGGGGGCGTGTGATGCGGTTCATCGCCTCTTACTGTGACCCAGGAAGGTGAGAAAGTCTCTGTGACCAATCTGAAATTCCCCTATGAGGTTCCATTGCCGCAGCTCACTGCGCGCAATTGGCTCACAGCTCCCCTCCATCCTTCGGACGCAACCGGCGTTCTGAGGACGGATACCCTCGTCCGAGTCGGCGCACGCACGTACGTACGAGGCGTAACCCGCTCACGTTCACAGGGCGGCTTCGGCGGCGCGCCTATCCGCCCGTGTACGCCGTCGTCGTCCGCTCGGCCGCGGCCCGGGCCGCCTCCTCCGGCTCACCCGCCGCCACGTTCGCCGCGCCCCAGGCCTCACTGCTCGACGTGACGAAGCGGCGGCCCTCCTCGGACGTCAGCCAGGCCATGCTCTCCGCCCGGTCCACGGACTCGCCGGACGCCAGATGGCGGGACAGGCCCAGGACACCCAGGTCCCACCCCACGCCCACCGCGCCCGGACCGAACTCCGCCCAGCGCTCATCGTCCACATGAGCGATGTGCTCCAGTTCGAATCGCGTGCGGTCGTCCGCCACCGGCGTCAGCCGCAGCTGGATCCAGCTCACCTCACCGCCGTACTCCCAGGTCGCGAAGAACCCCTTCGGCGGGTCGCACCGTTCGATCGTGCCACTCGCGTTGCCCTGGAGCTGGAAACGGCCGCCCTCGCGCAGCTCACCGGTGACCGGCAGGAACCAGCGCGGGATGCGCTCGGGGTTGGTGCAGGCGTCCCAGAGGTCGTCGAGCGGTGAGTCGTACGTCCGTGAGACCGTCACCACCCGCACCTCGCCCGCTCTGAAGACCCGCCGGCCCACCTGTCGCCGTACGGAATTGATCTCGTGGGTCACATCCATGCCGTCAGCCATCGGTCTCTCCTTCCAGGCGACGCCGTCGCCTTCCGCGCGCCAGCTCCGTCTCCAGCGCGTCCAGCCGTGGGGCCCAGAACCGCCGGAAACGGCCCATCCACTCGTCGACGTCCCGCAGCGGCTCCGAGTTCACCGCGTACAGCCGCCGCGTTCCCTCCGGGCGTACCGTCGCGAAGCCGTTCTCGCGCAGGACCTTCAGGTGCTGGGAGACGCCCGGCTGCGATATGCCGAACTCGGCGGTGACGACCTCGCAGACCGCCCCGGACGTCATCTCCCCGTCCGCCAGCAGTTCGAGGATCCTGCGGCGCACGGGGTCTGCGAGCACATCGAACACGTGCATGAGGGCAAGCTATCAGCCATCGCTTATATAAGCCACCAATGAAGCAACTGCCAGGGACTCCCGCCCGGACAGGCCCCCACGCGATGCGCGTAGACCGGCCCAACCCATGAATTCCCTGTGAGCCTCGTCAAGGCGCCGCCAGGCGCGCACCATCCCCCGGCCATTGATCGGTAAGGCGGCCGCCTCGGTTCGGTAAGGCGGAAGTCAGAATTCCCACGCCCTCTTGTTTGTCGCGTACGCAACAAGTCACTGTCATCGCGGGCCGCCGCCTCGTCGCCGGGACTCCGTACCGGCGACGCACCCGCACACCTCCCCCTGTCAATCCGACTCAGGAGAACGCACCTTGCGTACGACACCCCCCAACCGACCGGCCATACGCGGCAGGTGGCGCCGCCTCGGCTCGGCCGCCGTCGCCACCGCAGCCCTCGTCCTCGCCGGTCTCGGCACCGCGGCCCACGCGAACGCGGCCTCGACGGCCGCCGCGAAGACGACCGCCACGTCCGCCTCCACGAAGGTGACCTGGACCCGCTCCTGCGCGGTGCCCAAGAGGAAGGGCGAGATGGCCTGCCACGCCCTGCGCGTCACGGGCGGCATCACGGCCTTCCAGAAGCAGCAGGCGAAGAGGATGGGCAGCACGCCCAAGGCCGTCTCCCCGAAGGCCGCAGCCGCCTCCCCCACCGGCTACGGCCCGAGCGACCTCCAGTCCGCCTACGGCCTGACCGACGCCGCCTCCGCCAACGGCTCCGGCGAGACCATCGCGATCGTCGACGCGTACGACGACCCCAACGCCGAGGCCGACCTGGCGGCCTACCGCTCGTACTACGGCCTGCCGGACTGCACCACCGCCAACGGCTGCTTCTCCAAGGTCAGCCAGACCGGCTCCACGACCTCCCTGCCCACCGCCGACAGCGGCTGGGCCGGTGAGATCTCCCTCGACCTGGACATGGCCAGCGCGATCTGCCCCAACTGCAACATCCTGCTCGTCGAGGCGAAGTCGGCCTCGATGGCCAACCTGGGCACCGCGGTGAACGAGGCCGTCAAGCTCGGCGCCAAGTTCGTCTCCAACAGCTACGGCGGCTCGGAGTCCTCCTCGGACACCACGTACGACTCCTCGTACTTCAAGCACCCGGGCGTCGCGATCACCGTCAGCGCGGGTGACAGCGGCTACGGCGCGGAGTACCCGGCCGCCTCCCGGTACGTCACCTCCGTCGGCGGCACCGCGCTCTCCACCTCCTCCGACAGCCGCGGCTGGAGCGAGACCGTGTGGAACACGAGCAGCACCGAGGGCACCGGTTCCGGCTGCTCCTCGTACGACGCCAAGCCGTCCTGGCAGACCGACTCCGGCTGCTCCAAGCGCATGATCGCCGACGTTTCGGCCGTCGCCGACCCGGCGACCGGCGTCTCGGTCTACGACACGTACGGCGGCGGCACCGGCTGGGTGACGTACGGCGGCACGAGCGCCTCGGCCCCGATCATCGCCGGGGTGTACGCCCTCGCCGGCACCCCGTCCAGCGGCTCCTACCCGGCGCGGTTCCCGTACAACGCGGCCGGCACGTCCGCCCTCAACGACGTGACCAGCGGCAGCAACGGCACCTGCGCCACGAGCTACTTCTGCACCGCCGGGTCCGGCTACGACGGCCCGACCGGCTGGGGCACTCCGGAGGGCACCAGCGCCTTCACCGGCTGACGCCGTCCCCGGACGCATGACGGAGGCCGTCGGCAAGTAAGTGGGGACTTACGGACGGCATCCTCCGGGGGACGAGTCGCGGCAGCCGGCCGCGGCTCGTCCCCCGCCCGCAGTGGTCCACCACCCGTCAGCATCCGGGCCACGACTCCTACGGCATCACGGCCGGCTGGTACACCTTCGGCGGCGCCAGGGAACCCCGGGCGACGGCACGGCACCGGGGACGGGCCGCCGCAACCAGCCGCGGCCCGTTCGGCACGCCCACCCGCCGCAGCCCGCGCCGCGGCCCGGGGATAGCCTTCCGCTCGTATGGGTGACGCTCGTCCGCGGCGGGCCGGATCGGCGGGCGTCGCCGCAGGCCGACCCGGTCGTCGCGGCACAGAGTGGGTCAACGACGGAACCGCACAAAGGGTTCCGCTTGGAGCTCATTGCCCGACGTGACCCGCCGTGATACACACGGTGCCCATACGCCCCTTCGGACGCCGTCCCACGCTCCCCATGCGGGTCCCGCACGGGACGGAAGCAAGGGACACGTACGAAACCCGCCAATCAATGACGCCAAGTCGACATACGACAGCGTCATTGTCAGCGACAATGACCCTGGCCTCTGCGACCGTGGCAGAGGTACGGAACTACCCACTAGGGGCGGTGACTTACATGCATCTCGCGGCCGCAAAAGGCGACATCAACACGATCATCGGCGGTATCGCCCCGAACTGGGGGCCGTTCGGCAGCCTGGGCAACGAGGCTCGCGTGATGGTCGAGGTGGTGATGGCCGTAGCCATCCTGCTCTGTCTGGCGATCGCGATCTGGGGTGCTGCCAAGCAGCGCATCGGCGCGACGGCCCTGCGCGACACGTTCAGCGCCGAACAGGGCAAGGGCCTGATCGTCGCGGGCCTGACCGGCGTCTTCATCATCGGCTCGCTGGGCACGCTGTTCACGATCGTGTACGGCATGGCCGTCTAGGCGGGCCCCGGACCGCCGCGCCGGCCCGGCGCACCGTCAGTCCCCGGCCGGCCGCGTCCGGTTCCCTCCCACGCCCCGTCCGTCCGTCGCGCCCACCGGCTGAGGTTGCGTTTCCCTGATGTCGAGTCACCACACCGCGCCCGCACGGGAGCCAGCACGGCTACCGTCGTACTTCTACATGGTCCGACCCGAGGTGCGGCATGGCTATCAGGTGGAGGGGGCGTGCACGACGTGAGTCTCGGTGACGGTGCCTCCGGCGGGGGCGAGGGAGAGTACGGCGGTGTAGGACAGACCCGGACGCGGCTGCCCGACCGGGGCGCCGACGTGTACGGCGGCGCCCGGCGGGGCCGGTCCTCGTCGCGGAGCCTGGTCACGGTCGTCGGGGTGGTCGTCCTCCTGATCGCGGCCATCGCCTTCGCCAACCGCGGGGGCGGGGGCTCCTCGTCAGCCGACGGCACCAGAACCGACGCGGCCCCCACGTCGGCCTCCGGCACCCGCCCGGTGCGGTCGAACGCGGGCGGGATTCCGACGGGGTTCGCACATGACCAACAGGGGGCGCAGTCGGCGGCGGCGAACTTCGCCGTCGCTCTGGGATCCGACGGTATGTTCAACACCGCAAGACGGCACGAGATCGTCCAGACGGTGGCCGACCCCAACGCGCTGAACCGCCTGCAGTCCGGGTTCGACGCCGACTACTCGCCCGGCCTGATGAAGAAGATCGGCCTCAACGATGCCGGCGGCGCGCCTTCCGGCAGCACCTTCGTCTACCGCACCCTGCCGGTCGGCACCAAGGTGACGTCGTACGGCCCCGCGGCGGCGACCGTCCAGGTCTGGTGCAACGGCCTGTCCGGGCTCACGGGCCAGAGCTCCACCAACCCCGTGACCAGCAGCTGGTTCACCTGGACGGTGACGCTGAACTGGACCCGGGACGGCTGGAAGGTCACGGAGACCAGCCAGAAGGACGGACCGACCCCCGTCAGCGGAGACAACCCGGTCTCCGGGTCGGACGAGATCAGCAAGGCGGTCGAGGAATACGGAGGGTTCACGTATGCCCGCTAACCCGCACCGCGCGCTCAGGCTCACCGGCGTCGTGGCGGCCGCACAGACCGCGGCCGTGCTGCTGGCCTCCCGCGCCTACGCGGCCCCCAGCCCGTCGCCCTCGCCCTCGAGCGACCCCTGCTCGCTGATCACCGGCCCGGCCAAGCAGTACTGCGAGAAGGGCAACTCCTCCCCCGGAGGTGGCGGCACGGGCCCCTTCACCGATACCCCCCTCGACCCCCTCTCCTCCCTCGCCAAGGGCTGCGCCAACGCCGCCTCCTGGACCATCGACAAGTTGTCCGCCGCCGTGAAGGAGACCGCGAACGTCGACTTCACCAACCCCAAGTTCCTCCAGCAGTACGCCGTCGTCTTCGCCGCGTCGACCATCCTCACCCTCCTCCTCTGGCTGCTCGCCGTCGCGAAGAGGGCCGTCCGCGGTGTCCCCCTGGGCACCGCCCTCTCCGAGGCCATCGGCTTCCTCTGGCTGACCGTCCTCGCCTCGGCCTTCACCCCGCTGATCCTCTACACCGTCGTATCGGCCACCGACGGCGTCACCGACGTCCTCGCCAAGACCACCGGCGACCAGACGAACACCTTCTTCGGCACGTTCTCCGGCGCGATAAGCAAGGGCGAGAACATCGGCGGCGGCCCGATCATGCTGATCGTCGTGTCCCTGGTGTCGATCCTCGCCGCCGGCGTCCTGTGGCTGGAACTCGTCATCCGCGCCGCCCTGCTCTACGTAGGCGCCCTCCTCGGCACCGTCGTCTACGCGGGGCTCGTCGACAAGAACCTCTGGGGCCACGTCCGGCGCTGGGCCGGAGTCATGATCGCCGTCATCCTCGTCAAGCCCGTCATCGTCATCGTCCTCGGGCTCGCCGGCGCGCTCTCCTCCGCCAACGGCCCCGACTCCTTCTCCGCCGTCGTCTCCGGACTCGCCATCATCCTGCTCGCCATCTTCGCGAGCGCGATGATCTACCGTTTCGTCCCCGGTTTCGGCGACGAGATCGCCGCCTCCCGCAGCAACCGCATCATGCAGGGCGCCGAAGGCAAGGCCGCGGCCGTCATCAGCTCCCCGGCGACCCTCGTCGCCCAGGGCATCAAGACCCACAGCGCCCGCGCCGACAGCAACGGCGGCGCAGGCTCCGGCAACCAGCCGCCCCGCCCCGCGAACCCCGCCTCCGGCGGTGTGGCCGCGCACAGCACCCGGACGCCGGGCGGCAGCGGACCCATCGCCTCCGCACCCCCGCCGCGCACCAGCCCGACCAACACCCCCCACGCCAGCAGCACCCGCAACAGCAGCACCAACCGCCCAGGAGGTGAAGGGCGTTGACGACCGAGTCCCACGTGTCCCATGCGGTCACGCCCCGCCGGACATATCTGATCGGCCGCGCCCGGCCGAACGCCATCGTCGGCCGCAACCGCGAGACCGGCGAGATCGCCCTGATCATCGCGGGCGCGTTCCTCGGCATGATGTGCGGGCTCCTCGTCCCCGTCCTCTCCCTGCGCATCGTGCTGCTGATGGGCTTCCCGCTGATCGCGCTGGCCGCCGTCTACGTCCCGTACAAGCACCGCACCTTCTACCGGTGGTTCGAGATCAACCGAAGTTACAAGCGGACCCTGCGGCAGGGCACGAAGTACCGGTCGGGGGTCATGGAGGCCGGCACCCGGCTCGACGGCCGTGAGGTCGAGATCGGCCCGCCCCCGGGGATCGGGCGCATCACCTGGCTCGCCGCACCCTTCGGGCCCGACGAGATCGCCGTACTGCTGCATGCCGACCGGCGGACCGTCACCGCCGCCATCGAGATCGAGGGCCCCGGTGTGGGCCTGCGCGACAGCGAGGACCAGGAGGCCCTCGTCGACCGCTTCGGCACCCTCCTCAAGCACGTGGCGAACGGCGACGGCTTCGTCACCCGCCTCCAGATGCTGGCCCGCACCCTGCCCGCCGACCCGGACGCACACGCCAAGGACGTCGCTCAGCGCGGCGACGACCGCTCCCCGGACTGGCTGCGGCGGTCCTACGACCAGCTCCAGTCCATGGTGTCCACGAGCAGCGAGCAGCACCGCGCCTACCTCGTCGCCTGTATGCACTACACCCGCGAACTGGCCGCCGAGGCGCAGGCCATGGCGCGCGCCGCGCGGCCGCAGGGCGGCAAGAAGGTCGACCGGGACGCGGGCCTCGCGGTCGTCATGGCGCGCGAGCTGACCGACATCTGCTCCCGGCTGCAGGAAGCCGACATCCGCGTACGGCAGCCGCTCGGG
This sequence comes from Streptomyces sp. TP-A0356, assembly GCF_001417775.1. Lineage (GTDB taxonomy): Bacteria > Actinomycetota > Actinomycetes > Streptomycetales > Streptomycetaceae > Streptomyces. The sequence goes on from NZ_BBZJ01000014.1 coordinate 565,602, forward strand.
CAGGGGAGGCTCGCCTCCCTCATCCACTCCATGTACGACCCCGACCATCCCATCGACCACATCCAGGCCATGACCAAGCGGAACGCCTGGCCCGCCGAGCTCGACGCCATGGAGCCCACCTACCTCCAGGCGAAGACCCGCGAGTCGTCGACGCGCGCACCCTGGTGCCACGCCACCGCATGGGTCAGGGAGTGGCCGATGACACCGGTCGGCGTGAACTTCCTCGCGCCGCTGCTCGTCCACACCCCGGACGTCATCCGCACGGTCGCCGTCACCATGGACCTCGAACCCACCGAGGTCGCCATCGAGCGCATGCTGACCGAGAAGACCAACGACGAGGCCGAGGCCAGCCGCGCCGCCAAGATGAACCGCACCGTCGACCCCCGCGACATCGCCGCCCACTCCCGTCTCGACCAGCGCGGCGAGGACCTCGCGAGCGGCGCCGCGGGCGTCAACCTGGTCGGCTACATCACCGTCTCCGCCCGCTCCCCCGAGGCGCTGGCCCGCGACAAGCGCACGATCCGCGCCTCGGCCGGCAAGTCGTATCTGAAACTGGAGTGGTGCGACCGCGAACACCACCGGGCCTTCGTGAACACACTCCCCTTCGCCACCGGCATTCGGAGGTAAGGACCTGATGCGGGATCCGCTGTCCGTCCTGACCGACGCCTTCACGTCCTTCCTCTTCGGAAAGGTCGAGACGACCCGGCTGCCCGTCCGCACGTCCACGGGCCAGGCCCAGGCCGTCTACCTGCCGACGGCCGCGCCGGGCCTGGGCGACTCCGGTGTGATCATCGGCCGCGAGGTCTACTCCGGAAAGGGCTACATCTACGACCCCTTCCAGCTGTACGGCCAACAGCTCCCGGCTCCCCACTGGCTCGTGCTCGGCGAGTCCGGCAACGGCAAGTCGGCGCTGGAGAAGACGTACGTCCTGCGCCAGTTGCGGTTCCGCGACCGGCAGGTCGTGGTCCTCGACGCCCAGGGCGAGGACGGGGTCGGCGAGTGGAACCTCATCGCGCAGGAGCTGGGGATAACACCCATCCGGCTCGACCCGACCGCCGCACTGGACCACGGCATCCGGCTCAACCCGCTCGACCCGGCCATCACGACGACGGGTCAGCTAGCGCTGCTGCGCACGATCATCGAGGTCGCGATGGGCCACGGCCTTGACGAGCGCTCCGGTTTCGCGCTGAAGGTCGCCCACGCGTACGTCAACGAGACGATCGTCGAGCGCCAGCCGGTGCTCACCGACATCGTCGAGCAGCTGCGGCACCCCGAACCGGACTCCGCGGAGGCGATGAACGTCGCCCTGGACGACGTACGGGCCTGGGGCCTGGACGTGGCGCTGGTCCTGGACCGCCTGGTCGACGGTGACCTGCGGGGCATGTTCGACGGTCCCACGACGGTGGGGATCGATCTGGACGCTCCCCTCATCGTCTTCGACCTGTCCCACATCGACCGCAACTCCATCGCCATGCCGATCCTGATGGCGATCGTCGGCGTGTGGCTGGAGCACACCTGGATCCGCCCCGACCGGAAGAAGCGCATCTTCCTGGTCGAGGAGGCCTGGCACATCATCAACAGCCCCTTCGTGGCCCAGCTGTTCCAGCGGCTGCTGAAGTTCGGCCGACGGCTCGGTCTGTCCTTCGTGGCGGTCGTGCACCACCTGAGCGACGTGGTGGACGGCGCGGCGGCGAAGGAGGCGGCCGCGATCCTCAAGATGGCGTCCACCAGGACCATTTATGCCCAAAAGGCGGACGAGGCACGGGCGACCGGCCGGGTGCTCGGTCTGCCGAGGTGGGCCGTGGAGATCATCCCGACGCTGACGCCCGGCATCGCGGTCTGGGACGTCAACGGCAATGTGCAGGTGGTCAAACACCTGGTCACGGAGATGGAGCGACCGCTCGTCTTCACCGACCGCGCGATGACGGAGTCGGCGAGCGACCCGGCGGACGACGCGCTGCGCGCCGCGGAACGGGAGGCGGAGGAGCGCGCGTCGGCATTCATGGAACAGCGGCTGAGCGACCTGGACGGCTCGTCCGAGTCCACGGTGGCGTAGACATGGGGTCCCGATGAGTGCAGGCAAGGAGCGGCGGGCCGGCCAGGGAGGCATCCCCGACGGCCTGTTGGTGGGCGTGCTCGTCTTCCTGCTCGGTGTGACGCTGATGGTGTGGACGGCCACGGGCCTCTCGGGCTGGTTCGCGCGGGGCACCTGGCCGCACGATGTCCGGTTCAGCCGGACGCCGGTGGCCATACGCCATCTGGTCGTCCGGCCGCACGACATCGCGGGCGCGTGGCCGGACGCCTCGGCGGACCAGCTGTCGGGGTACGGGTTGTTCTGGGGCCTGTTCATAGGCGAACTGATGGTGCTGTTCGTCCTGACCGTGTTCGTCATGGGCACGATGGCCCGCTGGAAGGCGGTACGAGCACGCCGCAAGGCGACAACGGCCAAGGCCGCAGCCGGCCCGGCCGCGGACACTGCCGACTGGGCCCCGAGCACCCCTGGCGGCCCGGCCGCGGTCTCGTCCGCCCCGGCCACGGGCTCGCCTGCCCGGTCCGCCGGTGTGCCTGCCACGGCCGGGAGCTCGGCGACCTCGGCTCCTGGCTCACCGGCCCCGATCGTGGGCGCGTCGGCGCAGCAGACCGCCGCGCTGTTCTCGGACGTCGCCTCCGTCCCGGTTCCTGCCCCCGGCCCCGGCCCCGGAGGGACGGAGTACGCGACGGCCGCCGAGCCGCCGTGGCCGCCGGCGCCGCACCCCCGTGCTCCCGCGGCCCCCGGCGAACTCGCGGGCACCCCCCGGGGGACCCGCGCCGGCGTGGAACAGACCGGTGTCACCGCTGCGCGCTCCGGCGCCCGGGCGTCCGCCTCCGTCGTCCTCGGCGGCCCCGAGACCCGCCACCCCCTGGCCGCCCAGGCCGTACGGGACGCCGAGGGGCCCGCACTCGTCGTCACCTCCAGCCCCGCCCTGTGGTCCGAGACCAAGGACGCCCGCAGCAAGCTCGGTCCCGTACTGCTCTACGACCCCTCCCACCTGTGCGACACCCCGGCCCGGCTGCACTGGTCCCCGGTCGTCGGCTGCGAGGACAAGGCCACGGCCGCGGCGCGCGCCCTGGCACTGCTCGCCCCGGTCCGCCCCACGGCCCGTATCGACCAGGCGGTCGCCGATGTGGCGGAGACGCTCCTGCGAAGCTATCTGCACGCGGCCGCCATAGAGGGCCGCACCATCCGCCACATCCACCGCTGGGCCCAGGGCACCCAGGTCCAGGAGGCCGTACGGGCCCTGCGGACGAGCACCAAGGCCTCGTCCGGCGCGGCCGGTGAACTGGAGTCCGCGCTCACCTCGCACGCCGAGCGCAGGGACATGGCCCAGGAGTTGACCGCGCGCGCCCTGTCCTCCCTCTTCACGGTCCATATCCGCGAGGCATGCACACCCAACCGAAATGACAGCATCGCCTTGGATTCCTTCGTGAACGAAGGGGGCACACTCTATGTAGTAGGCGAATCCATCGAGGATCCCAGGCAGCACCCCGGCGCGATGCCCCTGCTGACGGCCCTCGCCTCCAGCGTGGTCGAGCGCGGCCGGCGCATGGCCGAACGGTCATCCTCCGGTCGCCTCGACCCACCACTCACCCTCGTGCTGGACGACGTGGCGGCCGTGGCTCCCCTCCCCCAGCTTCCGCAGCTCCTGTCCACCGGAGCGGATCGCGGCCTGCCCACCCTGGCCTTGCTCCGCTCCCGCGAACAGGCCCGGGCACGCTGGCCGCAGTACGAACTACCGGTGTAGCGGCTGCGGTTCCCGCTCGATCACCATCTCCAGTTCGGACGCGCCCGAGTCCTCGGCCAAGGGTACCGTGACCCCGCTCTCCACGAAGCCCACCTTGCGGTACAGAGCCCTGGCCCGCCCGTTGTCCTCGTGCACGATGAGCCGCACCCGCTCGGCCCCGTGCCCCCACGCCCACTCCAGGCCGGCATCGAACAGCGACCGGGTCAGCCCGCTTCCGCGGTGCTCGGGGCGTACGAACACCCCGACGACATGGCCCTGCTTCCGCTCCACCGGAAACCCGGCCCAGTCCTTCGTCCCGGCCTCCTCGAGCAGCACGGTCAGGGTGCCCACCCAGGTGCCGTCCGGGGCCTCGGCGATGATCTGCTGAGCCCCTGCCGCCCCCTCGGCGGCCCTCGCCGCCCGCTCCTGCCAGAAGGAGTCGGGCTTGGCGACGGCGTCCTCGTAGGTCTCCAGGAAGGCCAGGTGCGCCAGGGGATCCCGGAGCGCGGTGAGCCGCAGTTCCTTCACCACGGGCCACTCGTCGGGGCGTATGGAACGGATCAGGTGAGACATGCGGCCACGGTAACCGCCGCACGCGGCGGGTGCGCCCCCATTTCGCGCGGCCGGAACGACAGCGGCCGGATCACGACAGCCGGACCACGACAGCCGCAACACGACAGGTGCGGCCCCGGTTCGCGGGGCCGCACCCGATTGTGGTCGGTCAGGGTCAGCCGTCGCTGTCCGACGTCTTCGCCCGGCCGCTCGGCGCGGCGGCCTCGTACAGGTCGTGCTTCGGCGCCGGCATCGTGGACTGCGCCCCGCGGACGCTCTTCCAGATCGCCTCGTTGAAGGTGCGCTCGTCGATCTGGTCCTCCTTGGTCAGGTTCTGCTTCGCGGAGACACCCGACATCGGCGAGTTGGCCGTGTTCACGGCGGCCAGATCGGTGGACGGCTTGATGGCGTCGTACGCGGCCCCGTTCGGCCGCGCCGTGAAGGAGTTGACCATCGGGGTGGAGTACGCGTCGAACTGCGTCATCGGGGACACGCCGAGCAGCAGCTCGATGGTCCGCAGCATCGACGCGGTCGAGTAGAACGTCGAGTCGACCCGGCCGGTGCGCGTGTACGGGCTGATGACCTGGGAGATCGTCCGGTGCGCATCCACGTGGTCGGGCCCGTTCTGCGCGTCGTCCTCGGTCACGAAGATCGCTGTCGAGTTCCAGTACTTCGAGTGCGATACGGCGTCGACGAGCTGACCGAGCGCCCAGTCGTTGTCGGCGACATACGCCTTCGGGGTGGGCAGACCGCTCTTGGTCCCGGAGGTGTGGTCGTTGGGCAGCCGCACCATCTCAAGGGCGGGCAGGTTCCCGCCCTTCTCGTATTGCGCGAACTCCTTCTTCCACTCCTCGATCCGCGGGCTGCCACAGCCGGCGGCGCGGGCGGGGAAGGTGTTCGCGGAATCGGGGCAGGCCATGTTGAAGGGGCCGAACGCGTGGTCGGTCCGGGCGTTCAGCACGGAGTCGTCCGCCACGGTCTTCCCGGTCGCGTCCGCATACCCGTAGAACCCGTAGTTCCGGAAGCTGATGCCCTTGTCCGCGAGCCGCTGCCAGATGTACGCGTGCTCCGGGTCCTTGTTGGGCGCGATCGCCGGGTCGTTGTTCTCGGAGGGGTACGAGTGGTTGCGCCCGGAGTAGTTGGCGGGCCAGCCCTGCTCGGCGTACGGGTTGGAGTTGGCCGCGACGGTCCAGTTCCAGCCCTGCGCGCTCACCTCCGCGTCGGCGTAGAAGTTGTCGAGCGTGACGAACTGGCGCTGCAGCGCGCGGGCGTTGGGCGCGGAGTCGTTACCGAAGAGGTTGAGCGAGGCGTCTCCGTTGCCCTTGCCGAGGGAGCCGAACTCCTGGTCGTAGGTCCGGTTCTCCTTGACGACGTAGATGACGTGCTTGATCGGCGACTTCTCGCCGATCCGACGCGGCACGACCGCTCCGGTCGCCCTGGGGCCGTCCCCCTGCTCGAAGCCGTTGTTGGCGATCACGGTCCGCGTCCACCGGCGCAGCTGCCGGTCCCCGCCGCCGAGGCCGATGGTCGACAGCGTGCCCTTGATCATCGAGCCCGAGTACTGGTCGGGCGACTGGGGCGCGGTGGAGGTGGGGTCGGGGTGGCCGGGGCCGTTGTTGGGTCCGGCGCCGAGCCCCTTGGCGTTGGTGACGTAGAGCTTGCCGCCGTGGGCGATGACGGAGGTCGGGTACCAGGCGGTGGGGATGAAGCCGTCCGTGCTGCCGCTCTTCAGGCTGACGACGGCGATGTCGTTGTTGCCGGAGTTCGCGACGTACAGCCGGCGGCCGTCCTCGGAGAGCGCGAGGGCGTCGGGGTTGCTGCCGACGGGCGCGTGCCGGTACGGCGCCAGGCCGATGGTCCGCGTGACGGCGCGCTTGGCGTTGTCGATGACGCTCACCTGGTCGCTGTCGCCGTTGGCGACGTACAGGGTCTTCTGTGCCGGGTCGGCGATGATGGCGTTGGGGTGGGTGCCGACCTTGATGGCGGCCCGCTGGACGGGCGCCGACCCGCTGATGTCGAGGACGCTGACGGTGTTGCCGCCCTGGTTGGTGACATAGGCGGTCTTCCCGCCGTCGGTGAGGGCGACGGCGTACGGGGCATGCCCGACCCCGACGGTCGCCATGGACCCGTCGGCCAGATTCACCACGGTCGCGGCTTCGCCGAGCCGGTCGGCGACCACGAGCCGCTTCCCGTCGGGCGTCACCGCGATCCCGGCCGGATACATGTTCACGGCCTGGCCCTGCGGGTTCTTGGTGGGCAGCTTGATGGGGGCAGCCTCGGTGAGTCGCCCGCCCTGCACGTCATACGTGTGGATGATCTCGCGCCCGCCGCCACTGGCATAGGCGCGCTTGCCGTCGGGGCTGAAGGCGAGGCCCGTGAAGATGGCCTGCGGGCTCGGATACGAGATGGTCTGTACGACCTTCGAGTCCTTGGCGTCGACCACCTGGAGGGACTGGGTGCCCTGACCGGCGTTGCTCACCAGGAGCATGCTCTTGTCGGGCGAGAGAACGGTGTTGAGGGGCAGGTCGCCGAGCTCGGCCTGCTTCCCGGCGGGAGTGACCTTGTAGCCGACGGGGGTGATGGCGGTTCCGTCGCCCTTCGGTCCCGCGGTGCTCTGTGCGCCGCCCCCGGCGGCGAGGGCCACGGCGGCTCCGGTGGCCAGCACGGCGGTACTGGCGATCATGGAGACGGCTAGACGTCTGTTCCTGCTGCGTCCATTGCTGCCGCGCTGTGTGCGCGCTGTGCGAGTGAGGACCATGGACAACGACGCTGGCCCCGGTGGGTGACGTGCCCCCCACAATGCACTGACGTGGCCATGGCCGTACGGTGAACGCGAAAGAGCCCCAACTCACGGGTGTTTCACCCGGAGTTGGGGCTCTCTCTC
>NZ_BBZJ01000015.1 GCF_001417775.1 Streptomyces sp. TP-A0356
GTAGGACTCCGTTAGGTCTGTGTGTCGACCTTGTTCAGGGGCACGGTGCGTGTGTGGACGCACATGAAGTGCACCGTGTTCGGGCGACGTTGGCGTTATTCATGGCGGATGTGTTCGCCTCGGTGCCGCACAAGGACCAGCTGGCCAAGGGCGACTGCTATCTGCGGGGACTGATGACGGACGGCCGCCGCAAGTCCATCCAGGCCCATGGCCTCGCACTTGCCGGACGGCAATGAGCGGAACCTGCAGCAGTTCGTGAATCAGTCCATGTGGGATCCGGTGCCGGTGCGTCGGCGGATCGCCGAGTGGCTGGTGCCGCAGGTCGGCGGCCCGGAGGCGTGGGCGGCCGATGACGTGTCGTTCCCCAAGGACGGAAGGATGTCGGACGGGGTTGCTCCCCAGTACTGCGGTGCGCTGGGCAAGCAGGTCACACTGTCGGACCGGCGGACGCAGCGGAGTTGGGCGGTCGAGCTGGACCCCTACCAGCTTGCGACGTACCCCATCACCCAGGTGCTGTACGCGCACGTAACCGGCGAGCGTCCACGTACCGCGCATGGGGACCATCTGCCCGTCGAGGGCGTCTCCTGGTGCGACGCGGTCCAATTCTGCAACGCCTTGTCGCAGCGCACGGGGTTCACATCGAAAATGGGTTTCGTGACCCATGTGATTGACGTCCCTCATGTCGATGAAGCCGCGGCTTTGGGCTCTCTGCTGCTGCGGGTGTGGCTGCAGACGTATCCCAATGAGGAAGCAGGGATCGATGCGGCCTGGATTCACGAGCACCGTGGTTCGTCGGCCCGTGCTGAGGGCGTCGCTCAGTGGCGGGAGTTCATCGAGGCGGCTGAGCAACGCCCCGACCTGCTGTTCTGTCGTGTCGCCCGCGGAGAGACGGGGATCGTTGGGTTCCTTTGCGGGCGCCGGGACGAGGCGGTCACGCTCGGGCCGATGTATCTGTTGGACGATGTTCAGGGCCAGGGCGTCGGGGGCCGGATGATGAGCGAGTTCCTGGCCTGGGCGGGAAGCGCAGGCATGCGCCTGTGGGTCACTGAATACAACGAGCGCGCGATCCGCTTCTATCAGCGTTACGGATTCAAGATCACCGGCGACCGGGAACTTTGGCGGGGAAGGCTGCCGAACCTGCGTATGGTTCGCGACGCCACGTCGGGTGAGGACCTCAGCGCAGCCAGCCGAACCTGATCACCTCCCACGGGGGCCCGCCGACCGTCGGGTCGGCGGGCCCGGTGATCAGTGGCGGTCAGGCGGTGATCACAGCGTTCGTCGCAGGGGCACGATTTCCGGGATGTTGTTGGGGACTGATGGCCTTGCGGCTTCGGGGGTGGCCAGCAGAGCGACGATGGTGACGGGTGTCGACGTACTCCTGTGAGTGCTCCCCCAAGTACGGAGATATCTGCACCAGTGAGATGTCGGGGCAGTCGGCGTCATCTCGTAGGCATGGCGGTGGCAGGGAGGTGAACCTCCAGCACGACTACGGTGCCGGCCACGGTCCGGTCCTCGTGCATGCTGATCCGCTGGCCGGTTTTGATGTGCGTCCAGTGAGAGGGGGTGAGGGGAACGAGGCGGACAGTGGCCCGGCCGCCGGGCTCCAGGAAAGGCATGTCCTCGACACAGAGTCGCGCAATGCTCACCGAAGCCCCTCCGGCGGGTGAGAGGTTCCCGATGTCCCACATGGGCCGCAGAACACCGTGACCGGAGATTGGTGTCTTGCGTCGCGCCTTTGTGGCCGGACGGAGCGTCAGATCCGCCCGGGTCACCCCGTTTCGGATCTCAGAAGACCGCCAGACGACCCCGGCGGCCTCGTCGCCGACCTGCGCGTGTCCAAGGTCCGCCGGTCCGCCCACGCACCGTGCCCGTTCGCTACGGCTCCCGCCCCACCATCTGCCCGGTCCGGACCTGGCGGGCCTGGAAGGACGCCGCCGGACTCGACGATCCGGACGGCCACGCCTTCCGCGGACTGCACTCCCGTTGGCACAGCGTCCTGAAGGCGGCCTCAAGCCGGAGGCCATCGGCGACGTCATCACGCGCGCCGGCCAGCGCGCCGGGATCGAGATCCGTCTCACCGGCCACAGCCCCCGCCGCCGACTCGCCACCTCCCCCGCCTCAGAGGCCACGACCAGATCGTCATCGTCAAGCAGGGCGGATGGGCGCCGCACTCCAAGAGCTTTCAGTGATACCGGAGGGAGCCACGGAGCGATCCTCGTGGAAGTACCGGGGCACCGACGACATGCGGCTCGTTGAACGACATCCTGGCGACACCTGACGGGATACGGCCTGCTGGGGCTCGCCGGACTCGCGGTCTGCCTGGTCTGCTCGGTCGGGTTGCTGCTTGGTGCGATGGTCGCCATTGGGCACCTGGCCCGCCGACGGCAGGGCGACGGTGACCCCGAACGGGAGACACCGGGGTCGGATAGGAAACGGGTCGGCCCTGGCATCCATCCGTTGGGAGGACTCACCAGAATAGAGAGTTCAGCCCCCAATGACGGTGCCATCGAAGGGAACCGACGGGCGAGTGAGCCCCGCCTCACGGAGCGGCGGGGCTCATCACCGGATGTCTCGACTCACGTCCCAGAGTTGACAAGTGAATACCTCACTCCTGATGGGCGAGAAGCCTGCCTGTACGCAGGAGGGCAACTATCCCACCGGACGCGAGCGCCGGAGGCACGCGCGGCTTCATGCCACGTACAGGTAGGCCCTGACCTCGGTGCCGCTGGCCTGCCAGGTGAACTTCGTGGTCGTGCCCTTCGGGCACGCCTTTGCTTCCTTACGGCTCGTGCCGTCGGTGAAGGGTGCAAACGCCTTGACGTAGGCGCACTTCCCGTCGGCCTCCGTGTCTCGGACCCAGCCGTCGATGATGACCCTGCTCCCCACGCACTCGATCGTCCACGCAGCCTCACCACCCCCGGTCGAAGGGTGGAAGCCGCCCGGGCACGTAGCGGCCGGTCCCGCCGACCCGGCAGAAGCCGGTGCGGCCACCAGGAGACCCGCCGTCAGCGCGGCCGCGGCCACACCAGCTAATTTCGCCGAAGCGCTCATTTCTCCCCCATTGAGTCGATGTGGGCATGCCAGCAGGACTCTACTGGCGCTACTGGGGAACCAAAGCCCTCGAAACTAGCCAGATATGGCGCTCCGTCATCCCCGGCACGGGCCGCCACAACGCATTCGCGTCGGGCTGCAGCAACCGGTCGAGGGCGACGGCTGCGTCGCATTCCTTGCAGGCGGTCCCCGGCCGTCGACCGCAGCACGTCGAGGGCCTCGAACAGGTCCACCTCCGGGTCGCCGGCGGGCGCGTTGGGGCAGTCCCAGATGTGCACGACGATCGCACCGGGACGCCCACCGCGCGGCGGGGTCCGCTGGATCTTCCACGCCCACCGGTCGGCGGGGGGGCCGTCCTGGGCCTCCCGGGGCAGCAGGCACCTCGGGACCTGGTCATAGTCGACCCCTTCGACCTGATGCACCTGTCCCCCGGCCTCAGCCACACCCGGTACTCGCGCGGCTCGACCCCCTCGGTCGCTGACTTCTGTGCGCCCAACTTCATCGCGCAAGGCGAGACCAGGTCGAATGCGTCCGTGCATACAGGCAGCAATGGCGACAGCCAGCAGCAAGGAAGCCGATCACGTACACCACGAGCGCCCACCGCACCCACCGCGACTGACCCCTCCGCCGCTCCCACGATCCGACCTCACCAGGCCAACCTATGCGGGGTGGCCGTCCTGGTCAGGCACGGTCCGTCAGCTCCTCGGCGAACACCTGCGACAGCGGCTGCGGTCCTACGTATTGCTGGCAGTTGCACTGGCCAGCCTCGTAACGCAGCGGTTTCTTGTTCTCGTCCCAAGCCGTCGGCACCTCGACGCGTTCGTGGCACCGGCCCTGCTTGTCGTGCTTGGCGAGATGGTGCGTGCATCCGCACACCGGCTCCGGCGGCTTCTGCGCCGCTTCGACGGCCAAACGTTCCTGCTTCGCCGCCTCCAACAATCGCAACTTGCGCTCATGCCGATTGCGCAGCGCCGTGCGGACGTTGTCGGCTGCCCATGCGAAGCCACCCGTCCAGAAGATGATGAGAACCCACCAGAACCAGTCCACCAACTGTCCCTTCCCCCTGTTCTGCTGGAGGTCAGCATAGACGGCTCATCCGAAGCGGCTCCGGCTTGTCATGCGAGCCTCAGACACAGCTTCTGAGCCAGGTCCCCAAGTCCGCCCAGCCCTGGGTGGCCACGCTGCTGTGGACGGTCTTCGAACATCCCGACGCCGACGCGGTCCAAGCCCAAATGGCCCATGTCCTCAACGCCTTGGAGGCGAAGTTCCCCACAGCCGCCGGACACCTCGACACCGCCCAGCACGACCTGCCGGCCCTCACCGCCTTCCCACGTGAGGGCCGCGAGCTGCCGGCCAAGGCCGGCCTCCAGCGGACGTGACATGGGAAGAGTGGGGTTCGGTCAGTTGATCGCCTGGTCGGGCACACGGTTTCGGGCACCCGACCAGGTCCTCCCTCGGTTACAGATACGGGCGGGTGATCAGCTCAATCGCGTGACCAGCAGGGTCCTTGAAGTACACTCCTCGACCGCCGTGCTCGTTGTTGATCTCGCCTGAGCGCTGCATCTGAGGATCGGCCCAGTGCTCGATGCCGCGATCACGCAGCCGCCGATGCGCGCGATCGAACAGCTCGTCGTCGAGCAGGAACGCGTAATGCTGCATCTGGATCTCCACCGGCGGCTCGGCGAACTGAAGCAGCACGCCGTCGGAGAGCTGGATGTTGGTGAACGGGCCCCAGGACGGTGCTTCTGAAAGCTCCAACAACTCTCGGAAGAACCGAGCCGACTCGTTACGGTCCTTGGCAGCGATGATGGTGTGGTTGAACGTGGCTGTCATTCGGCTGACCTCGTTGTTGTTCGACACGGAAAGCGGACTCGCGGTGCGCGAGTGCCGGGAGGTCCGCGTGCCGAACTGAGGGGGTGCGTTCTCCGCACCCGCCGTGCGATCAGCCCTCCACCGGGTGGCCAATCTGTGTGTGGCGTAGCGCCGGTCCGGTGTTCACGTTGGGTGACGCTACTGGATCAGGCTGGCTGCCACAACAGGAAAGCAATCTCTTCCAGGAGACCTTGCCTGTCGACGGTCACGTGATCCGGAATCCGATTGCCCCGTCACGGCCGGTTGCGCAACCTCCTGGGATGCGCTTCTCCATCAACATCCCCAACTTCGGCGACTTTGCCGACCCCCGTAACGTCGCGACCGTGGCGGCTGCCACCGAACAGGGCGGCTGGGAAGGTCTCTTCGTCTGGGACCACGTACCGCACCGACAGCGCCAGGGGCGTCCCTCCCGGGACACCTGGATGCTGCTGACCGCCGCCGCCTTGCCCGTCCCCTTTGTCCTGCATCAAGGACCAGTCGTTGGGTAACTGCCGAGACAGGTCGTCGAAGTGCCACACATGACCGATCTGCTCGGCGGTGAGTGTCCTCTCCGACTCTGACGCCTCCTGCGAATTGGCTTGTCTGATGATGGTTCACCCGATGGCGATCGCCGGGGAAGGAGTCGATCCTGATCGTCTGGTCGAAGGCTGATCCAGGCCGCACGGTGACGCATCGCGCAACGACCAGTTCCAGTGCAGCACCGAGCCGTTGACGCCGCCCAAGACCGGTCGCGCGTCGCCGATACCGAGTGGGGATCGCCGCCAGTGAGAGAGCTACGTACGCTGCGCTGTTTCGTGGCAGCCCCGCCCTCCGCTACCTCTCGTCGCGGGTGTGGTGTGCACTCCCGCATCGGTGAGCGCGGCCCGGATGTCCTGGACGAAGCCCTCGGTGTCGTCAAGTCCGAAGGCGACGCGTTGCAGCACGAAGCCGTGCAGCAGTGCCATGACGACTCTGGTGCCGCGTTCGGCGTCAAGCTCGGCCGGCACTGTTCCGGCGGCCTGGCCGCGACGAAGCACCTCGGCCATGCGTCGCCGAACCGCCTCGAAGCCCTCCACGGCCCGTCGGCGCAGACCTTCGTTGGTGAGCAGCTCTCCCCATGCCTGAACGGCGCAGCGGAGCAGTTCGTCGACGTGGACGGGCCGGCCCGCTGCGTCGACGGCGCTTTCACGGCCGGCAGGATCGACAGACGCGGATACGAGATCGGCGACCCCGTGAACCCCGGCACCGCCCACCAGCCGCTCGACCGGCTCGAAGATCAGGCGGAAGGCGTCTCCCGCCAGCTCCAGGATGATCTCCTCCTTGCCGGAGAAGTAGCGGTAAGGAGCCCCGACGGAGACGCCGGCCTCCTTCGCGATATCCGGCATTGAGGTCTTGTGGAACCCGTCGCGCGAGAAGCAGCGGCGCGCCGCCGCCACGATCTCGGCGCGCCGCGCCTCACGGCGGGCTTCGGTGATCCGCGGCATCGATTGGTCGACCTTCCCCATGATGAATGACCATTCACCTTGACCTCTGCATCGTACAGGCCTACGCTCAAAGTGAACGATCATTCACGGAAGTGCGGCGAGGCCGTTTACCCCGACGGACACAATGGACACAGTGGATGGAGACCATGAACGGTCCCGACCTGACGATCGGCATCTATCGGTACGAGCACACCGCGGCGCTCCTCGACGGAGCCGTGCGCATCGAAGGCGTGACCGCCACCTTCGAGACGGCGCCGCTCGTGTCGGACATCTTTCAGCGCATGGTGCAGGGGCACTTCGACGTCGCGGAACTGGGGCTGACCTACTTCTTGCGCACGTTCGACCTCGAGAACGCGCCCTTCATGGCGCTGCCGATCTTCCCGAACCGGAACTTCCGGCACTCGGCCATCTTCGTCAACACCGCCAGCGGCATCGAAGAACCACGGGATCTCGCGGGCAGGACCGTGGGCGAGTTCGGGCTGTACGGTCACGACGCAGGCGTGTGGCCAAAGGGCATCCTGGCCGACGAGCACGGCGTCACACCCGATCAGTGCCGGTGGATCATCGGCGGCACCAACCACCCCCTCCCCCCGTTCGACTGGATCCCGCAGCCGGTACCCGCTGACGTGGACGTCCGGCACGCACCGAACGGCACCACGCTCGGGGACATGCTCGAAACGGGGGAGATCGACGCACTGGTCTCGGTCGACGTCCCCAAGGCGCTGCTCGACGGATCACCGAAGGTGGCGCGGTTGTTCCCCGACTACGAGACGGTGGAGCGGGACTACTACCAGCGCACCGGCATCTTCCCACCGATGCACGTCATAGCGGTCCGCAGTGAACTCCTGGACCAGCCGGAGGTGTTGTCCGCCGTCTACCACGCCTTCACGGAGGCGAAGGAACTCGCGGCACGCCGGTACCGCGAGGGGGCGACGAAGCAGCACATGGCGGTCATGACCCCCTGGTTCAGTGAACTCTTCGCCGAGAACCGGCGCCTGCTCGGGGAGGACTGGTGGCCGTACGGCCTCCAAGCCAACCGCAGGGCCACGGACACCTTCCTGCGCTACCACTACGACCAGGGCCTGTCCCGACACCTGCTGACCAGCGAGGACATCTTCGCCCCGGGCCTACTGGGAACGTGAGCGCGAAACCGCGGAGTCTTGCGACAGGCCAGCCGTGGCGCGCACTTGAGTTCCAAGGCGGTCCAGCGCGGTCACTCGAGAAGGTAGGTCCTCCCGAGCCCGATCCGCGGGTCATGAGCACGGCTCGACGTCACAGCCATGTGGTGGCCAGCCAGACGGTCATGGCCGCGGCGAGAATGAGCGCGATGTTGAGGGCGAGTTGGCGGTCTCCGCGGCTCAGGTGGACTGTGATCGCGCCGATCTGCAGGAGCAAGAACCCGATAGCCGCAGCCAGGGCCAGCCAGGGTGCGATGCCGGGCAGTGGCGGCAGGATCAGCCCGATCGCGCCAAGCACCTCGAGCACCCCGATGGTCCTGACGGCCGACATCGGCGTGCGGTCCACCCAGGCCATCATCGGCTGGAGCTGCTCACGGGTTTGGATCACCTTGATTCCGCCCCCGTAGAGGTAGAGGAGCGCGAGTGCGCCGGCGACGACCCAGTACGCGACGGCCATGACGATTCCCATCCACTGTCACCTGCTGTAAGTGACCACATTCATGTGACCCGGGCTTGGGGATCAGTGCAGCCGCCTCGGCTGCGCTGATCCGGTGGCAGACAGCCGGGCGGCGTCATCCTTCCGGTTTCTGGGCGAAGTCGGTGGCGGGCTCGGTGGCGTAGCGGCTCATCGTCTGGATGCTCGCCTGTGGGGTCAGTTCCCGGCCGCTGGCGAAGATGTCCTGCAGGTCCCGGAAGTACTGCACATACAGGTCGGGCGTGAAGGTGCTGAGCATGACGGCCGGATGGTCGGTCACGTTGGCGAAGGTGTGTGGGGCCCCGGGCGGGACCATCACGAGCGTGCCCGCGGTCGCGTCGTGGACCTTGTCGCCCACCGTGAACCGCACCGTACCGGAGATGATGTAGAAGCCCTCGTCGTGCTGGGCGTGGCGGTGCTGCGGCGGTCCGGGCGTGTGCGGGGCGAGGACGGACTCGGCCATGCCCAGGCGGCGCCCCGTGTTGCTGCCGTCTTCGAGGAAGCGCATCCGCGTGGTGCCCAGAGTGATCGTCTCGCCGTCGCCCGGGCCGACCACCGATACAGCGGGGTCGGACGTCGGTTCGCTGGTCATCGGTTCGCTGGTCATCGGTTCGTCAGACATGCTTCGATTTCACTGCCCGGGCACAGCGGCTGTCCAAGACCCATTTCGGCGACTCGATGCCGTGTGGGTATCGTTGCAGTACGGAGCGGGGCTACGTACGCTGCGCTATTTCGTGGCCGTCGCCGAGGAACTCCACTTCGGCCGGGCCGCCGCCCGGCTGCACATGAGCCAGCCGCCGCTGAGCCGGGCGATCAAGCAGTTGGAGGCCGACGTCGGCGCTGATCTGCTGCACCGCTCCGCCGCAGGCGTCACCCTCGCCCCGGCCGGGGCGGCGCTGCTGGACGAGGCACACACCCTGCTCGACGAGGCCGACCGGGTACGCATACGCGTGGCCGCGGCGGCCGGCGCCGCGACCATCACCATCGGCATCCTGGGCGACAGCTCCGACCGGGGCGCGACGCGGCTGGCCGCCGAGTATCGCCGACGGCACCCGGGTGTCGAGGTCCGCGTCCCCGAGACCGACCTGAACGATCCGACCTGCGGGCCCCGCGCCGGACTGATCGACGTCGCCCTGACCCGCGCGCCGTTCGCCAAGATCGGTCTGACGGCCCATCAACTGTCCGCCGATCCAGTCGGCGTGGTGCCGTGCACCGACGATCTACTGGTCGCCCACGACCACCTGAGGCTGGCCGACCTGGTCGGCCGGCGCTGGTTCCAGTTCCCGGACCGCACCGACCCGATCTGGCAGTCGTACTGGAACGGCGGCGCGCCTCGCGAGGGCCCGGTGGTGCGCGCCGTCCAGGAATGCCTGCAGGCCGTGCTCTGGAACGGCACGGTCGGAATGACCCCGCTCGGGCACCACCCGCCCGGCGAACTGGCCATGGTGTAGGGGGAGACGATCGCGGCTGTCGAGGCGGCAGCCCGCCGTCCTCGTCGGTGCGCCGGCGCAGGCGGCCCCCGATCGCGGTAGTAGTTCTGCACGACGACCCGCCGCAGGGCCTCGGTCTGGGGACTGAATGCACGTGATCAGCTCCAGCCGGTCAAGTCGCATACCGCGGTCAGCACTTGGGGGGGGGGGAATCGGTGCGCTGCGTGGTGCGTTCACGTACGAGTACGGCGTTCTTGAGGCGGGCTAGCGCGAGATCGAGCAGGCGGTCGGCGCGATCGCCCCCGGGTGAGGCGCTCACGGAAGTCGGCCAGCACACTGTGGTGGACCGACTGGCTGCAACGCTGTGACGCGCTGTCAGCAGGAAGCACTTCTCCGCGCCTCCGCCATCCAACGAAATCTCCCGGCGCAGTGGAGCCACTGGGCGAGCGGACGCCGGTTCACGCGCGACCGCGCAACGTCGCTTACCGCGCGCTTCTCAGGGGGCGCAGTGCAGCGGCGCAGGCTTGCCCCATCGCGGACACCGGTGACCCTACCCATCGCATGAGGTCGCGCGGCAAGCCGGTGTCGAGCTCGATGGTCACCCGGACGTATCGGGTGTGTAGCTCAGTGACCTTGACGGGACGCGGTACGGCGGCATCAGGTCCGCGCTGCAATGCGGCTCGGTAGGTGTCCTTGCGCTGATTCATGCTTTGTCCTGTCGCTTGATGAGTTCGTCTGCGAGGTCCATGTACGCCGAGCCCTTCGCCTTGACCGGACTGCCGAATGACTGGGCGTACAGGTCGAGCCGCGGAATGTGGGTGGACAACACGTCGAAGCCCCGCTCGGTGAGAGCTTCGCGGGCGTCGGCGTCGGGACCGGTACGCGTGGCGTCGGCACGATTCGTTCGGTTCAGCAGAACGGCGGCGCGGGCCGGCTGGATGCGCAAGGACTGTACGTCGCCCATCTCACCGCCGATGGGCGCCATGCGATCCAACTCGATGGCAGCTGGAGCCACCGGCAAGATCCACTCGCTTGCGTACCTCATGATGCTCCGGGCGATGTGCGCGTGGTCCTCCAACTGCGGAGCGTCGAATACGACGGCCTGCCGGTCGCCCAGGAAGTCGTTCACGCGCCGGTGCACGTCGCCCACCGGAAGAGCGACCACAGGAAACGGAAAGCCACCTGCCAATTCGCTCCAGTGCAGCGCGGAGGAGGCGGGGTCACTGTCGACCAGCAGCGGTGGGATGCCCGACTCGTGGAGTGCGTGGGCCAACCAGACTGCGCTGGTCGTCTTTCCCACTCCGGGCTTCAGGTTCACAAAGGCGTAGCTCAGCGACACAAGACTCAACGTATGGTCGCGAGCGACTGGCAGCCGCCGGCTCGGGGCACGCGATCCCATCGTTCACCCTATGGCGCCAATGAATCATCCGGATGGTCCAGAGCCGAAGTCGCAAGGCCCCGAAGGGCGCCTGGAATGGCCGAGCGACGGCACAGCCGGACCCGCTACGGCCAGGTGTTTCAGCGACGCATGCGGGAGCACAGCACACCGTCAGGTTCATGCCTGTGCTCGGCCGCTACAGCTTCACCGCGTCCGTCCCGCGCGAAGGGCAGCGGCCCCTGCGCGACCCGGACGCGGTCGAGCTGGACGACGATGACGATGGCGCGAGGACGTGAAGTTGTCATCAGTCCGCTGGTTGTGTCTTCAGTGCCCCGCGCGGTCGAGGGCGGCGACCTCGCGTACGGCCTCGGCGATGGCGCGGAAGTCCTTCTTGAGGATCGCACCGTGGTTGCTGGCGACCTTCGCGCTGATTTTGATGTTCGGGTTGCGTGCGGTCACCGCATCGAGGCTGGTGCGTATCCGTTCCTGCTCATCTCCGCGGCTTCCGAGGGACGTCCCCGAAGCGACCACGTACCGCGCCGGGACGGTGATGTTGTCCAGCACGGGGCCCAGTTCGCGCTCGCGGGAGATCTTGCCGAGCTCGATGTTGCTGTTCGCCATCTGTTCGGCGTTCATCCGCGGGGTCAGGCCCGTCGGGCGCAGCAGCGGCATGAACAAGTTCATCCGCCGGAACATCTTCCGGATCCGCTGCTCCATGGCCTCGTCGAGCCAGTCGTACGGGAACGCGCCGTCGACCAGGACCGCGCCCAGGGCACGGTCCGGATTCCGGCCGGCCCAGTGCGCCCCGACGAACGCCCCGTAGGACCAGCCCACCAGCACCGCCCGGTCCACACCCCTGGCCGCCAGAACGGCATCGACGTCCCGGACGGCGGCCTCGAAGGAGTAGTCCGCGGAACGCTTCGATTTCTTGCCGCGAGCCCGCTCGTCGTAGGTGATGTGCCGCCACCCGGCCCCCAGTTCGGCGATGACCCGCCGCCAGTACCCCTGAGTGGCGAACTGGCCGTTGAGGTAGACCACAGGGATACCGGGACCGCCGGTGTCGGTGACGGCCAGGGCCGTGTCGTCGACCGGCACCATGCCGGTCCACTTCGAATTGGTCGAGGAAGTGCTGTACTTCGTCATGACGGGTGCTCCTTTGGACGCTGCGGGTCAGAGGCTGCGGGCGGTGATGTCGCCGTGGGTGGTGGTCGCGTGGATGTTCAGGTCGGCGGTGCCTTCCGTGTTCTTGAGCGAGTTGTGGATCCGGCCGTAGCCGGTGCCGGCGTCCAGGGAGGCGGAGACCCCGTGGGCGGCGACGACCGTCACGTCGCCGGACTGGGTGCGCAGCACGACGGAGCCGCGCACGGCCTCGGCGATGTGGATGTCGCCCTGTAGGGTGCTGATCTCCGCGGGGCCGCCGAGGCGGCCGACCGAGACGTCACCGGCGAGGGCGGTGAGGCGGACGCTCGCGGCCTCGTCGAGCTTGGCCGCGCCGTGCGCGCCGTGCGCGCCGTCGAAGGCGACATCGCCAAGCCGTCCGACGGCCCGGAATTCGGCGCCGGCCGCCTTGGCCTCGATGCGGGAGCCGGCGGGCAGCTTGATGGTCACCTCGATGGATCCGGAGGGGCCGAGGATCTGGTGCTTCGCCGCCGAGGTCTCGATCTGCAGGACGCCGTCGCTGTATTCGACCTTGGTCTGCTCCGCCGCCTTCACGTCGCGGTCCTTCGAGGCGTTCGCGGGCAGGACCTCGACCGTGGTGTCGGCCCGGTCGGCGGCGATGACCTGGATGCGTCCCGCGGGGATGTCGAGGACGGCGGAGATCGGGGTGGGGGTGTCGTACTTCTGCATGATGCTCTCCTCCTGCGCCTGTTGTTTCCGGTGTAGGAAACGCTACGTAGCGTTCAATGTCTGCGCAACAAGTTCGTTGCATCCAGCTAGTATTAGCGCAGGTAGATAGCTAAATATCGTTGCAACCGGCCTGATGGTAACGCAACGTCAGTCATCCGAATCGTTGCATTGGATTGGGAGTGAACGCTACGCTGGAGGCATCACGGAGCACGAAGGAGATTCCGATGCCGGGAGGCAGGCTCACTCAGCAGGACCGTCAGCAGATCGCGCTGGGGCTGGCCGACGGCCTCGCCTACGCGGAGATCGCCAGGCGTCTCGACCGCCCCACCTCGACGATCACGCGTGAGGTGATGCGCAACGGCGGCCCCACCGCCTACCGCGCCGACCTGGCCCACCGCGCCACCGAACGCCGCACCCACCGACGCCGGCAGACCGCACCCTCAGGACCCCACACCCCCGCACAGGCCCATGGACGCGACCCCGAGGCGGTACGCGAGTACGAGGAGACCTTCACCACCCTCCTCATGCAATCGGGCCTGCCCAAGATGATGGCCCGGGTGCTGACCTGCCTCTTCACCACCGACGCGGGCAGCCTCACCGCGTCCGAACTCGCCCAGCACCTCCAGGTCAGCCCGGCATCCATCTCCAAAGCGATCACGTTCCTCGAAAGCCAGGGCCTCGTGCGCCGGGAGCGCGACGAGCGCCGCCGCGAGCGCTATCTCGCCGACGGCGACGTCTGGTACCAGGCGACGCTGGCCAGCGCCCGAGCCAACGCCCAGCTCGCCGAGGCCGCACGGCAGGGCGTCGCCATCCTCGGCCGCCACACCCCGGCCGCCGCCCGCCTGGAGAACATCGCCCGCTTCGTCGACTTCATCGGCGAGAGCATCACCCGCGCCGCGGAACAGGCCCGCGAGATCCTCTACACCAGACCCGACACGCCCTCAGACGGCACCGTCAAGCCAACGTCAGATCGCGGATAGACAGCCTCGGCGCCCACCGCCGGAAACGTCGGCTGGCTCGCGCCGCGAGGCGGCGCGGTTCTTGCGCTGGAAGACCGCGCTGAACGCCTTCGACATCACCTTCGACGGCAGGCTCTCAGTGGCCCGCCAGTAACCCAACCAACCTGGTTACACGGCCCGTTTGACAGACCCCACATCGGCGTCACCACCGGCGTCTACGCCTACGTCCCCCTCGTCCGCTGACGTTGCCGTCACCGTTGCCGTCAAACGTGCCAGAAGCCCTACCGGAAACGATCCGGTGAGGCTTCTGCCTATTACTGACTCGCTCGTCCTGGTGGCTCAGAGAGCGCCACTTCTGGCGGCTCCTGGGCTGCTGTTACTCGACCCGCCGAAGGGACACTTCGTGATCGCCATTGGCGACCAAGTCCTTGACCGCTGAGAACATGGCCTGAACCCCTGGTCTCCGAGTCAAGACCAGATCGGGGCACGTGAAGTAGCTACCGCCGAGACATTCCGTAGCTCTCCATGAGACGGCTGATGACCTTGGACTCATTCGACTTGTCAGCCTTCCCGACGATCTGCATGCCATCGCCGGTGTTCCGGAAGACGACGCGGCAGCGGCCCGGCCCCGCCGCCTTCCCCATCCCGCCGAAGCCGGACGGGGACACCAACTCCCTTCCTGTCGACTGGAGACGACCGCACATCAGAACGGTTCCCCGTCGCCCTTCATATGACGTTCTCCCCCGCCCCGCCGAAGGCACCGTCAGGAGGACGCCGTACGCCCCCGGTCTCACGGGCCTCGTCGAGGTTGAGCCGCCTTTCTGCTCGCCCTTGACCATGGCGCCCGGCTGGGTAACGGCGAGGTTCACATCCGAGACGCCCCGACAGGCCGGACTGCTGATGGTGGCACTAGCTCTGCGGGACGTCCTTGACGAACACGATGCCGTCGCAGTCCGCAAGGCGGGCCGGGTCAAGCGGGGAGTAGCCGAACCAGGGCGATACGCGGGGCGCGGGCCGCGTGTCGCCAAGGGCGGTGGCCAGCCGCGGGGCGTCGATGACGCAGCGGTCCTCCGGGAGCGCGTACAGGAGCCCTTCGACGGTGTCGGGCGGCGGCGTGTCCACTCCCTGGTGCCGGATCGTGCCGAGGGCCGTGGCCACGAAGGCGTACCCCTCGCCGAGCTGGGCGCTCACCAGCGCACCAGCGCTCCACCACTCCACCGGCCCCTGCCACATCTGCATCGTGCTCTTTGCCCGCTGGAGATGGGAGTTGTGGGCGTGGATGAGTGCCGGGCCCCGAGCGGCGACGGCGAGGAGGTTGTGGGCCATCATCAAACCCCGCAGCGCGCACAGCCGCGTCATGCGGGCCGGTGAGGTGTCGGCCATCCAGTGGTGGTAGCGCAGCAGGCCGGTCGCGGTGCGCCCGTACAGGCGCGCCCGGTCCCAGTCGTCTTGCGAGGTCGTCGCGAGCAGGTGCGGCGTCTGCGCGTCGAGCAGCGCCACCAGATCGTCGGCGAGCAGCCGCAGCTGACTGGCCTCGGC
Organism: Streptomyces sp. TP-A0356; assembly: GCF_001417775.1. Classification (GTDB taxonomy): domain Bacteria; phylum Actinomycetota; class Actinomycetes; order Streptomycetales; family Streptomycetaceae; genus Streptomyces. The sequence continues at coordinate 15,194 of NZ_BBZJ01000015.1, forward strand.
CGACTGCCCCACGGACTGGGACGGGTCCATCATCGCGGCGGGATTGGTCCATTGGTCGTCGGCGCCGAGCAGGCGGTCGAGTGTTTCAGCGGTGCAGGGGAGCAGCTCCGTGTCCACCCGGGCCGCGAGGTAGCCGTGGAGTGCGGTGAGGGCCTGCCGGGGGCTCGCGGCGCCGGTGATCTCCAGCGGGCCGTCGAAACCGGCGAAGCGCAGCCGCTCGGACGCGGACCGGCCGTTGTTGTAGGCGCGCATCCAGCGCACGAGTTCGCGGTTGGCCGCGGACGCGCCGAGTCCCAGGTCGGGGTGGCTGAATCCGTGCTCCATGACCTGGTCGAGGGTGCCCGTGCCCGAGGTGACGTAGTCGTCCACGACCAGGCCCGCCAGGCAGTCGCTCTCGATCGCGATCGTCCGGTAGCCCTCCTGCTCGACGAGTTGCCGGAAGAGCTCGTTGCGCAGGTCGAGCAGAGTGTCCTCTCCGTGGGTGGGCTCGCCCAGGGCGAGCAGCCGGGGCCGGGCCGAAAGCAGCCTCATGACGGCGGAGGCCTCGACGGCATGGGCGGTGTCCTTGATGTCGGTAGCCATCCCTCAACGGTATCGTTGAACTTTCGGTTGAAACTTCCGCGCAATATCGGCAGGACCATGGGAAGAAACCCTCAAAACGGTGAGCGGCTCAGGCCGGTTGATCTGGCGCGCGAGCATGGTCTGTCCACGCAGGCGATCAGGAACTACGAGGAGGCCGGCATCCTTCCGGCCGCCGGTCGCTCACCCCACGGCTACCGCAGCTATACCTCGCTGCACGCGGGGGCCCTGCGCGCGTTCCTTGCCCTGGTGCCCGGCCACGGCCACCGGACGGCGACGTCGATCATGCGGGCCGTGAACCAGGGCGCGGCCGACGAGGCGTTCCGCCTCATCGACACCAGCCACGCCCAGCTCCTTGACGACCGGCGGACCCTCCAGGCCGTGGAGAGCGCCCTCCGCGATCTGGAGCCCATCACGGCGCCCGAGCCCAGTGCGGGGTCCGAGCCAGCCGCGGTGTCCGGGCCCGGCGGCACGTTCATCGGGCCGCTGGCAGAAGACCTCGGCATCCGGCCCGCGACGCTGCGTAAATGGGAGCGCGCCGGGCTGGTGCGCCCGCGCCGCGACCCGCTGACCGGGTACCGCGTCTACGACGAGGCCGACGTACGGGACGCCCGGCTGGTCCACCAACTCAGGCGGGGCGGCTACCTGCTGGAGCAGATCGCCCCGCTGATCGCCCAGGTGCGGGAGGCCGGTGGCCTGGAGCCACTGGGGGCCGCACTGTGCGACTGGCGCGGCCGGCTGTCCGCCCGCGGGCGGGCGATGCTGACCGGGGCCGCAGAGCTGGAGGCGTACCTCCGCAAGCACGGATGAGACTTCGGTCGCCAACCGTCACCAACGGTTCCGTCTCGACTGACCCTCCGCCGATGTCGGCCTGGTCCTGGGCTGAGCCTCACCCCCCTCATCGACCGCAGCCGGATCACTGCGGAATTGATCCTCCGTCCAGTCGCGAGACCGAACGGGCGGCCCGGGTCCCCGGGCTCATCTGCCTACTGGAAGGTGCCGGCGCTGGGAACACCGAGGGCGGATGCTGTCTGCGCCACCCTCATCGGCGTCAGCCGGGCCGCCGGGAAGCGCACTTGTGGCCTCATAGCGATGCGGAGCCGCGGGACCACAATCACGTGCACACGGCAGCCACTTGATGAATCGGTGATCGCCTCGCTCTTACTTTACGACCGCGCCGAAGACGGACGGTCTTGGAACGAGGAGGATCAGATGGCCGAACCAGCCATGGTGGGCCTGGGTGCAGCATGGCTCCTGGCTGTGCGATGTCTGTACCCGTACCCGGCCGCCCTTGTCAGGGCGTGGATCAGCAGGCGAGAGACGAAAGCGCGCCAGGACCTCCTGCAGGCGATCATTCCCCTGCTTCCCGCGGGCGGCATGATCGCCTGGTCCGGCCCCGGGCAGGAGAGCTTCGTGGTCTGCTCCTGGCCGGCTGCGCGGTGGCACCATCAAGCCCAGGGACTGGTACCCACAAGGAGCGCGCCTTGGACCTGAAAACGACCGACGACGACGGTGAGTTCTCTGCGGACACCTGGGCCGGCCAGTCGAGCTTCACCGAGTTCTACGCGTCAGAAGTGAGGCGCATCGTCCTGTTCGTGTACAAGAACGGTGCGACGTGGGACGACGCGTGGGACGCGACACAGAACGCGTTCGCGGAGGCGTTCCAGCGCTGGGACGGCATCGACTATCCGGCAAAGTACGTGAGGCGAACCGCCCTGCGTAACTACCGGGCACAGCGGCAGCGCTCGGACGAGGACGTCCGGCGGGCGACCGAAGCTGAGTGGTGCTACCTTCCCTCGTTCGATCAGCTCAAGATCCTCGACGAGGAGAAGGAAGTCATCGATGCCATCGCACAATTGCCCGAACGGCAGCGCGAAGTGATGGCCTGGCACTATGACGGATTCAGCATCTCGGAGATCTCGGAACTGCTCAGCGTCGACGCCAGCCGCGTCCGGTCGAACCTTCACCTCGCACGAAAGAAGCTCAAGGAAGCCCTCAATGACAATCGCGACTGGTTCATGGGGGGTGACAAATGAGCACTTCATGGGACGCCTTTGAAAGGGACGAGCTGCCGGACCAGGCATTCGACAAGTACGTCGAGGCCGTGTCCGACTCCGCCGTGGACTCCCTGCACAACGTGATCAGCCTGAGCGACGGGCTCAGCCAGGTGATCCAGAGGGCAGGCGTGATGCGCCGTCACGAGCACCTGCCGGACGAAGATCATCTGGACCTGGAACCACGCACTGCCCGTTCGCCGGCCGATGCGGTGCTGAGGGGCCGTATCAAGTGGTTCGACGCACGCGAGGGCATGGGCTACATCGCCGTGGCCCGAGGCAGCGAAGTCCCGGTCCACTGCCAGGATTTCAAAGTCTTCTCACGCGCGCCGAAACCCGGAGAGCAGGTCGAGTTCGTAATCGAGCACGGCCGGGCCTGCGATGTGCGCCTGCTCAAGCCGTCGGCGGAAACCTGACCGCGGCGGCAGCAGCCGTCCGGGAGCCGCGGCCCGGGCTCCCGGACGGAGATCCTCTCCGGCCGCCCGCTCGGCCGGACGACCCATGTCCTGCGCTCATGTCCTGCGCTCATGTCCTGCGCTCATGTCCGGGCGCAGGGACGGCAGGAGGCCTCCTGCTGCCGGAAGGCGGCGGGCAGGGACGTCAGGTAATCGCCGACCGTCGTCACGGGGCAGCCGGCGCGCCCCTCGTCACGTCTCGGGAGTACCGCCCCCGCGCTTGCGCCACGTAGTCGGGTCCGCGTGCCGGGCCGCCTGCCAGGAGTGCCACAGGGACGCGTAGGCACCGTCCGCCGCCAGGAGTTCCTCGTGGCTGCCGAGCTCGACGATCCGGCCGCGGTCCATGACCGCGATGCGGTCGGCGTCCCGCACCGAGTCCAGGCGGTGCACGATCGAGATCACCGTACGGCCCTCGATCAGCGCCGCCAGCGAACGCTCGACCCGGCGGGAGGCGGTGGAGTCCAGCAGCGCCGTGGCCTCGTCCAGGACCAGCGCGTGCGGGTCGGACACCAGCAGCCGGGCCAGTGCCAGCTGCTGGGCCGCCGACGGCGACACCGGAGCGGCGCCCGGGCCGATCTCGCTGTCGAGGCCGTCGGGGAGCGCGCGTGCCCAGTCCGTCAGCAGGACGGTCTCCAGCGCCTCCCACAGCCGCTCGTCCGGCGGGGCCTCCTCGCGGGCCAGCGTGAGGTTGTCACGTACGGTGCCGGTGAACACGTGCTGCTCCTGGGTCACGAGCACGATCTCGCGCCGCAGTTGGTCCACCGGCAGGGTGCCGATCTCGGCGCCGCCGATGCGCACGGTCCCCCGGGTCGCGTGGTGCACGCCGGCCAGCAGCTTGCCGAGGGTGGACTTGCCCGCGCCGGAGGCGCCGACCACGACCAGACGCTCCCCGGGTGCGATGTCGAGGTCGATGCCGGACAGGACCTCGCGGCCGGGGCCGTAGCCGAAGCCGACGCCCTCCAGCCGGATGGCGTGGCCCTCGGTGGCCGCGGGCGGCCGCGGCTCCTCGCGCGGCAGCCGGTCCACACCCAGGATCCGGCGCAGCGCGGCGTTGCCGATCTGGAGTTCGTCGGTCCAGGTGAGCAGGTCGTCGAGGGGCTCGCCGAGCGCCTGCACGTACAGCACCACGGCGGTCAGCTCGCCCAGCCCCACGGCACCCCGCTGGTAGGCGAGTCCGCCGATCAGCAGGGTCAGCGCCATCGGCACCATGGTGGCCAGGTCCAGGCTGGGGAACCAGATGGTCTGGAGCCAGGTGGTGCGCTGCCGGGTGCGCACCACGTGGTCGACGGCCCGGCCGTGACGCTGGATCTGGCGTGGCCCGAGCCCGAGGGCCTCGACGGTGGCGGCGCCACGGGCGGTCTCGTACGTGACGGCCAGGATGTCGGCCTCCTCGGCGAGCAGGCGCTCGTAGGCGCGGGTCGCGCGCGGCCGGTACCACCAGGTCGACAAGGCGGCGAAGGGCACCCCGGCCAGCAGCCCGAGGGCGAGCAGGGGCGAGGTCAGCAGGATCGCCGCTAAGGTGAACACCAGGGTGACGGCAGCCAGCGCGATGCGCGGGAGGGCCTGCCGGATGCTCTCGTTGAGCCGGTCGGCGTCGGCGGTGGCGCGGCTGAGGAGGTCGCCGGTACCGACGCTCTCCACCTCCGACAGCGGCAGCCCGAGGACCCGGCGGACGAAGTTCTCGCGGGTACGGGCCAGGACGCGCTCGCCGAGCAGGGTGGCCTGGGTGCGGGCGGCGCGGGCGAGCAGCGCGTGGGTGACGAGGATGGCGACGAAGGCCAGGGCGAGCAGGTCGACCCGGCCCGCGGTGGTGCCGGCTTTGACGGACTCGACCAGGTGGCCCAGGAGCCGGGGGCCGATGAGGTCCGCCACCAGGGCGGCGGCGAACAGCGCGAAGGTGAGGCCCAGCCGGGCGGCCTCACCGTGCAGCAAGGCGCCGACCCAGGCGCGGACGTCGGCCCGGTCGGCGAGGGGCAGCCGCCCGAGGTGGCCGGGCGTGCCGTCGGGCGCGGGGGCGGACGGCGGGGCCGGGGTGGCCTCGGCGGTGGCGGAAGCCTGGGTGGGGGTCGTCGTCACGAGGGCACTCCTGCGGAGCGGTCGGGGCTGCCGGGGGCGGGGTCCGGGCCGAGGCGGACCTCGCGGTCGGCGACGCCGCGCCACAGCGGGCTGTCGCTGAACACGATGGTGGTGCGCCCCGCGCGCGCGGCGGCCACTCGCTCGACCACCCGGGCCTCGGTGTGGGCGTCGACGGAGGAGGTCGGGTCCTCCAGCACCAGGACGTCGGGGGCCGCGAGCAGGGCCCGCGCGAGGACGAGGCGCTGGCGCTGTCCGCCGGACAGGGCCCGGCCGCCCTCGTCCAGGCGGGTGTCCAGGCCGGCGGGGAGGGCCTCGACCACGTCGGCGGCGTCGGCGGTGAACAGCGCGCGGTCCAGCTCCTGCGGGGACCGGGCGGTCTCCGCGGTCAGCTCCTCCCGTACCGTGCCGCTGAACAGCGTGTCAGCGGGCCCGGACCGGAGTACCCGAGAGCGCAGTTCGGCGAGGTCCACCCGGTCGAGCGGGACGCCGCCGAGCAGCACGGCCGGAGCGCCGTCACCGGAGTGGCCGGGGCGGGTGAGCCGGTCGGCGAGGTGCCCGGTGCGGTCGGCGGGGATGACGACCACGGTGAGCCGTCCTGCCTCGGCGGTGATGCCGGTGTGGGCGTCCGCCAGCGAGAGCGGCCCCGGCGGCAGCGGCTCGGGTTGTACGGGCTGGGTGGTCTCGGGGGTGAGGCGCAGCAGGGCACAGACCCGGCCGGCGGCGACCTTGGCCAGGCTGAGCGTCTCCGCGGCCTCGGTCGCGGTGCTCACCGGGAGGGTGAGGAAGGCGGACGCGCCGTAGAACGCGACCAGTTCGCCGGCGGTGATGGTGCCCTGCAGGGCGAGGCGGGCGCCGAACCAGACGATGCCGACGGTGACCAGGCCGGGCAGGAAGACCCCCGCCGCCTGGAGCCAGGCCTCCATCCGGCCGGCCGACTCGCCGGCGTGCCGCACCTCCTGGCTGGTGCGGCGGAAGCGTTCGGCGAAACCGGCCTCGCCGCCGATGCCTCGCAGGATCCGCAGACCGGCGACGATGTCGCCGGCCTGGGAGGTGGCGATGCCCATCTGCTCGCGCTGGGCCTCGTCGCGTTCCTGGAGCGGCCGCAGCAGCGGTCCGATGCCCAGGACGGCGACCGGGACGCCGATGAGCACGGCGAGCCCGAGCACGGGCGAGGTGGCGGTGAGGGCCACGGCCACGAGCACGGCGGCGAACACCGCGCCGACGGTGCGGCCGACCACCTCGAAGGCGTTGCCGATGCTCTCGACGTCGGCGGCCGCCGAGGCGACCACGTCGCCGGAGCGGGCCTTGCCGCGCAGGGTGGCGCCCAGCCGCACCACGTGCCGCATCAGGACACGGTGGGTGTGCGACAGGGCGTGCGCCTCGGCGGCCACGGCCGCCTGGATCAGGCCGGCGCCGGCGAGGGCCTGGACGATGCCGAGGGCGAGCGCGCCCAGCGACCACAGGTAGAGGCCGGCCTCGCCGCCGCCCTCGCCGACCTTGTCGATGGCCCGCCCGATGACGAGCGGGATCAGGGCGAGCGGGACCATCCAGACGGTGCCGAGCACGGCGCTGAGGACCAGCGGCCAAGGCCGGATCCGCACCAGCCACCACAGGTAGGGCCAGGGGCCCCGCACGTCCGCCTCGGGCAGGGCGGCGGGGCCCACCGAGGCGTCGAAGAGTCGGTTGGTCACAGGTACCGGTCCCGGGTGGCCGCGCGGTCGACCTTGCCGGTGCGGGTGTGCGCCAGTTCGGGGACCGCGACGATCCGGTCGGGGACGAGGTGTGCCGGGAACGTGGCGCGCAGGTGCGCGCGCAGAGCGGCGGGTTCGGCCGTGACGCCGCCGTCCTGCGGCGCGGTGCCGTCGGGCGCGACGACCACGAAGGCGACCAGTGCGGTGTGCTCCCCCTTGGCGTGGGCGGCGGCGGCGACGGCGGTCACGCCGGGGATCCGGCCGATGGCCTCCTCGACGTCCAGCAGGTCCACCCGTTGGCCGCGGATCTTGACCTGGTGGTCGATGCGGCCGTGGAAGACCAGGGCGCCGTCGGCGGTCTCGTGGACGAGGTCGCCGGTGCGGTACCAGCGGGTGGTGCCGCCGCCGAAATCGGCCTCGACGAAGCGGGCGGCCGTGCGGTCGGCGTCGTCGAGGTAGCCGGTGGCGAGCTGGGGGCCGGCCACATGCAGTTCGCCGGGGCCGTCGGGCGCGTCCGGGCGGGGCACCACGGCCTGCCGTACGGACGGCAGCGGGTGACCGATCGGGACCCCCTCGGGGAACGGGTCTCCGGCAGCCGGGAGTCCGGCACCGGGGCCGGCCAGGAGGGCGCTGTGGGTGACGAGGGCGGTCTCGGTGGACCCGTAGGTGTTGAGGAGCCGGACGTGGTCGGCGCCGAGCCGGTGCCAGCGTTCCAGCATGTCCGGGCGGACGGCCTCGCCGCCGATGACGACGGTCTCGACGGTGCCGGGGAGTTTGCGGCCGGTCTCCAGCAGGTGGCCGGCGTAGATGTGCCAGTAGTCGACGGGCAGGTTGATCAGGGTGACCTCGTTGTCGGTGAGGACCCGGTCGAGGTCCGCCTCGGCGTCGCAGTCCAGCACGACGAGTCCGCCCACCAGGAGAGGCGGCAGGATCTCCTCCAGGCTGGTGTCGCCGTCGGCGCGGGTGAAGTTGAGGGACACGGTGTCCGGGCCGATCTCGTACAGCTCGCGCAGCGGGGGCAGTACGGCGTGCAGCGCGCGGTGCGGGACCGCCACGGCCTTGGGAGCACCGGTCGAGCCGGAGGTGAACAGCACGTAGGCGGGGTCGTCGGCGCCGACCGGTTCGCCGCCGTCCCGGACCGGGGCGCGGGAGGGGCCCCAGTGGGGGAACAGGACGCGGTCGACGGCGGGCAGCCGGTCGGTCTCGGCGGTTGCGACCAGCTCCCGGCAACCGAGGACGCGCAGGGCCTCGCCGGTGTGGTCGGCGGGGTCGTCGGGCACCGCCACGTAGCCGCGGCCGGCCGCGAGCGTGCCGAGGATCGCAGCGATGTCCCGGACGCTGTGGTGCATGGCGATGGCGACGGGCGGGTGCGGTCCGGGTGTGCGGGTGGCGACCAGATCGGCCACCGCCCCTGCCCAGCCGGCCAGTTGGCCGTATCCGACCGTCATTCCGTTGTCGATGACCGCCGGCCGGCCGGGGTCGGAGCGGGCGATGGCGAAGAAGGGGTCAAGCACGCTGGGCAGGGTCATGGCAGGGTGCCTTCTCTTGTCCGTCCGTGGGGGTGTTCAGCTGCTGCGTGTCCCGGCCGCGTCCGGTGCCGCCGCGTCGAGGAGCGCGGTGAGGGCGGCCCGGTGGCGGGCGGCGAGGTCGCGTACGGTCGCCTCGTCGTGCAGGGCCGTGGAGTACCACCACTCGACGCGCAGCACCTCGTCGTCGGTCGTGGCGATCACCTCGATGAGATGGGGCCGTGTCCAGTGCGGGGCGGTGATGTCGCCGACGGGTTCCGGTGCCATGTCCGGCAGCAGGGTGCGCAGCGGCAGGGCGTCCGCGTCGTCGCCCTCGAAGTCGAAGGAGATGTCGCTGGGCGGGGCGGCGCGCAGGGCGGCCGAGATGCGCGGCCGGCCGTGGCGGCTGAGCGCGCCGTATCCCACTCCCCCGCCGGGCTGGGCCGCGAGATGGCCGACGGTCCGCGCGAGCCGTTCGGCCGCGGTGCCGGGGGCCAGGTCCAGGCGGACGGGCACGATGGTGGTGAACCAGCCGGTGGTGCGGGCGAGATGGGAGTCGCCGACGGCCTCCTCGCGCCCGTGCCGCAGGATGTCCACCCGGACCGCCGTCTCGTCGAGCCACCCGGCCAGCGCCTCGCCCAGGGCGTGGAGGACCAGGTCGCCTGGGTGGGCGCGGTGGGCGCGGGCCGCCGTGTGGAGGCGGGTGGTGAGCTCCTGCGGGAACTCCTCGCGGTACGTCGCGGCGGTGCGGGCGGTGTTCGCGGCCCGCGGGTCGGCGACGGCGTGGTCCAGCGGGATGGTCGCGGGGGTGCGGACCACGTCCGTCCACCACTCGGCCTCCGCCTCGGCCTCGGGGGTGCGGGCGTGGGCGGCGAGCGCCCGGGCCCACTCGGGGTACGGGGTGCCCTCGGCGCACCAGACGTCGCGGCGGCCGGCTTCGAGCGCCGTGTACAGCTCCTCCAGGTCTTCCAGGAGGACGGACCAGGAGACCATGTCGAACGCGAGCTGATGGATGAGGATCAGCAGTCGCCCCGGGCGGGTCGGGCCCGAGTCGAAGCGGACGAACCGGGCCACGGGTCCGGTCTGCGGGTCGAGGGCGCGCTGTTCGATCGCGCAGCGCAGGGTGACCGCGGCCGGCAGTTCGGCGTCGGCGAGTTCGGAGATGTCCACCGTGTCCAGCACCGGGCCGAGGGCCGCGCCGGGCGGGCCGTCGGGGGCGATGGCCGCCACCAGCTGCCGGGGCCGCCGGGCCGGGCGGGCCTCGACGGCCAAGCGCAGCGAGGCGTGCCCGGCGACCAGGCGGCGGACGGCCTCGGCGAACAGCTCTCCATGGAGGCCCGGCCGGGTGGTGAAGAGCATCGCCTGGTTCCAGTGGCCCCGGTCGCCGGTCTGCTCCTCCCAGGCCTGCTCCTGGGGAGGGGTGAGCACGACCGGGCCGTGGCCGGCGCCGGGCGGTGCGGCGTCGGCGGTACGGCGGCGGGCGGCTCGCTCGGCGACCAGTGCGGCCAGGCGGGCCGTGGTCATCTCCGGGACGGCCAGCTCCCGCAGCTGCACCCGGACGCCGAAGGCGGCCTCGACGCGGCGGGCGGTGCGGATGAGGTCGAGGGAGTCCACGCCGAGGTCGAGCAGCGGGGCCGACAGGTCGGCCTCCGGCGTGAGCACGGTGTCGGCGAGCCAGGCGTCCAGCCGGGCGCGGATCTCCTCGAGGGTCGGACCGGTCTGGTCGGCCGGGCCGGCCGCCGGGTCCGCGAGGGTGCCGGCGTCCGCGGCGGGGTCGGGGTGGGGGCGGACCGGGGCGTTCATGCGTCGTCCTCCCCCAGGGCGCCGTCGGGGCGGCGTACCAGGAACGGCCCGAGGGCCAGGGCGTCCATCGGCAGCCGGTGGAAGGTGGCGAGGGCGTCGCGCGGGCTGCAGACGACCGGTTCGTCACGGCCGTTGAAGGAGGTGTTCAGGATGACCGCGGTGCCGGTGTGCTCGCCGACCTTGCCGATGAGCCGGTGGTAGAGGGGGTCGACCTCGGCGGAGACGGTCTGCGGCCGGGTGGTGCGGTCGCTGTGCACCACCGCGGGCATGACGGCGGCGCCGGCCTCGGTCACCGGAGTGGTGACGATCATGTACGGCAGCGGGGTGGGGGCGCCGATCAGGGCCTCGGCCGCCTCTTCCTGCATGCTCGGGGCGAACGGCCGCCACGCCTCGCGGTCCTTGATGCGGACGTTGACCCGGTCGCGGGTCTGCTCGGGGTTCGGCACGGCGACCATGCTGCGGTGGCCGAGGGCGCGGGGGCCGCCCTCGGCCCGGCCCTGGAACCAGCCGGCAACCCCGCCGGCGGCCAGGACGTCCGCGGTCGCGGCGGCGATGTCCGCGGGCTCGGTGTAGGCGGTGCCGGAGGCCTCCAGGACACGGCGGATCTCGTCCGGGGTCCACTGCGGGCCCCAGGCCACCGAGCCCTTCATGGGCTGGATCCGGTCGCCCTCCTGGGCCGCGACCCAGACCGCCGCGCCGAGCGAGACGCCCTGGTCGCCGGCCAGGGGCTGGACGAAGAGGTCCTGCACCTCGGGCATGCGCATGAGCTTGCCGTTGAGGGTGGCGTTGAAGCCGACGCCGCCCGCGATCAGCAGCGTGGTCTCGCCGCTCTCCCTGAGCAGGGTGCGTACGAGGGCCATGACCGCGCGCTCCAGGGCCGCCTGGGCCGTGGCCGCGATGTCGCGGTACTCGAACGGGTCCCGGTCGGTGACCTTGGTGTAGCGGCCCAGGCGGGGATCGAAGTGGCGGGCGGAGCGGTTGGGGGCGTCCGGCAGCACCTTCTCCAGGTGCTCAAGCCAGTGCCGAATGGTGGCCGTCTCCTCGTCGGTGCTGCCGGTGGAGCGCAGGTCGGGCGGGACGACGCCGATGGTGAAGCCGTCGTCCGTGAAGTCGAAGGCGCCGCCGAAGGTGAGGTCCTGGGGGGTGCCGTAGGAGGCCAGGCCCATCATCTTGCCCGCCGCGTCGTAGCCGAGGCCGGCGTACTCGCAGACCGCGGCGTAGAAGTAGCCCAGTGACCAGCCGGGCGTGTAGGTGCGCAGGGTCTTGATCGCGCCGTCGATGCCGACGGCGAGCGTGGTGCTCACGTCCTCGCCCTGGCCGTCCAGGACGAGGATCGCGCCGCGGTCCCGCCCGGAGCGGTGGTAGGCGCTGGCGGCATGGGCGATGTGGTGGTTGACGAACGTCAGCCGCGGGTCGCGGGTGCGCGGGAACAGCGCCTTGGGCAGCAGGTGTTCCAGTGCGTCGGCGTCGTCGGCGAACCAGTCCAGGCCCCGGTCGCGGAAGAGCTTGGGCAGGTCCCACCCGTGGGCGACGACGTCGATGTCGTCCAGGGTGAGACCGCCCTCCGCGAGGCAGTGGGCAGCGGCGTTGAGGGGCGCCTCTCCGTAGGCGTGCTTGTTCCGGGTGAAGCGTTCCTCCTCGGCCAGGGCGATGACTCCGCCGTCCACGACGAGGCAGGCAGCACCATCGTGGCTGGCCCCGGGCCAGCCGTTGACTCCGAGCACACGCATGGTCAGTCCCCAAAGGTCGGTCGGGATCATCCGGTGCACCCCGCGCCTCGTGGGAGCGGGGGCACCGGTCACGCCAACCGATCTTGTCGATCTGCCGAGTTGTACACGACCTTCGACGTTGTGCGGAGATCCGCGGCGAAGATCGCGGACGCCGCCTTGAGCACCTCGTTCGCGCGCCGCAGCTCCTCGACCTCACTGCGCAGCCGGCGTAGTTCGGCCCGTTCGTCGCGGGTCAGCTCGTCCGTGCCGTGGCCGTGCGCGGAGGCGCTGGGCGCGGGGGCGTCGGGGTCCCCCCAGCCGGCCTCCGGATCGCGCTCCGGATCGCGCTCCGGGCCACGGTCCGTCTCCTGGCCGGGGCCCCGCCCGGGGTCACGGTCCGGACCGCGCTCCGGAGCACTACGCGCGGGCCGGCGACGGCCGGAGCGGGGGGGCTCCCGCTCCGCGCCGCCCGGCCGCCCGTGTCCCGGTGCGTTACGTGCTTCCAGTTCGCTGCTGACGCTGTGCCAGCGGCGCGACCACAGCTCGAGATCTCCGCCGCACGCGGCCACATAGGCGAGGGTCACCTTCAGCGAGGGTTTGTGCAGTCCCCGCGCGGCCTCGGCGAGCGTGGCCACAGAGTAGTGCGCCCTTTTCGCCATGGTGCGGTACGAGGGGTTCCCGGCCCGCCTCCGTAAGGTGCGCAAGTCGTGGGCGAACGCCTCCAGTGGTCCTTCAGTAGGGTCCAGTAACCGCTCTGGCCTGGGCACATTTCCCCCTGGTACTCGGTTGTCTCGACGAAGCGCGGGTCCCGCGGGCCGTACAACCGTGGTCAGCGGTGTCCGGTCCCGACGGCACGATCAGCCGTCGACTGCCGGAATCCCGACAGGAAGGCCTCCGCACCGGATCTGCGGTCATTGGTACATGCCGGTGACATACACATCAATTCTTCAACCGACAATTCAGGCCATCCCCGGAGCCGGTCGCGCGGTTCGGAAGTGCTGTCCGCCCCTCTCTCAACACCGGCGGCCGCTTCCGCTTCCCGCTGCGCGGCCCCAAGTTGTACAGGGGCACTCGGCGTTTGCACCCCGTACAAATTCCCCTCGTGTACAACCCGCCGCGCTCTGCAAGATCGACGGCAGGCGATACGACCGAAACCGATGGGATTGGGTGGCGGGTTGGTGGACACAGCACGCAGCCAGACGGAATCAGCAGTACTGGAAGGCGTCTACGAGTACCGCAGCCGTCCACTCGTGGAGCCGGACTGGCGGCGCCTGCCCGGGTGGCGCGACGTCACCGCGGCCGAGTGGGCCGACCCCCAGTGGCAGCGCGCCCACTGCGTGAAGGACGCGAAGGGCCTGCGCGCGGTCATGGGCAATCTGCTGGACGAGGGTTTCTACGGGGACTGGGAGCAGGACCGGCTGCACCGCGCCACCATGTCGGTGCTGCTGCCGCCCCAGATGATCAACACCATGGCCCCGGAAGCGGCCGGCGCCCGACCGGGCGAGCTCACCAAGGCGTTCTACGACGACCCGGTACGCCGTTACATGCTGCCGGTCTTCTCCGACCGCCACCCGCAGTGGCCCTCGCACCCGATGGCCAGCCGGGACTCCCTGCACGAGCAGGACATGTGGGTGGTGGAGGGGCTGACCCACCGCTACCCCACCAAGGTGCTGGCGGAGCTGCTGTCGACGTGCCCGCAGTACTGCGGCCACTGCACGCGGATGGACCTGGTGGGCAACTCCACGCCCCAGGTGGCCAAGAACAAGCTCCAGCTCAAGCCCGCCGACCGGGCCGACCGCATCCTGGAGCACCTGCGCGCCTCCCCCGGCATCCGGGACGTGGTGGTCTCCGGCGGCGACCTGGCCAACATGCCCTGGCCGCGGCTGGAGCGCTTCATCAGCGGCCTGCTGGAGATCGAGTCGATCCGGGACATCCGGCTGGCGAGCAAGGGACTGGTCGGGCTGCCCCAGCACTGGCGGTCCGGCCCGGTGCTGGAGGGCGTCGCGCGAGTCGCGCGGACGGCCCGGTCCCGCGGGGTGCGCATCGCGCTGCACACCCACGCCAATGCAGCCCAGCAGATCACCCCCGCGGTGGCGGAGGCGGCCTGGGCGCTGCTGGGCGCGGGGCTGCACGACGTGCGCAACCAGGGCGTGCTGATGCGCGGGGTCAACGACAGCGCGCACCACCTGCTCGACCTGTGCTTCGCGCTCACCGACCACGCGGGGATCACGCCGTACTACTTCTACATGTGCGACATGATCCCGAACGCCGAGCACTGGCGGGTGCCGCTGCACCGAGCCCAGTTGATTCAGCGTCAGATCATGGGCTACCTGCCCGGCTTCGCCACGCCCCGCATCGTGTGCGACGTGCCGATGGCCGGCAAGCGCTGGGTGGAGCAGGCCGACTCCTACGACCGCGAGCTCGGCATATCGCACTGGAGCAAGGGCTATCTCACCCCGCTGGAAGCGGCGGACCCGGAGGCCCGCAGCGGCTCGTACCACTACTACGACCCCATCGACACGCTCCCGCTCGCCGGGCAGCGGTGGTGGCGGGACACCCATCAGGGCACCGGTCAGGGATAGAAGGGACAGTCGCACAACCATGAGCAGTCTGCGTCCGCTGCGTGAGGACCCCCCGGTGCTGGAGGAGTGGTACCGCCGGCACCTGGGCCCCGACATCCACGACATCAGCTCCAGCGGCGTCCACCCGTACACCTTCGCCGAGATACGCGAACTGTGCCGCATCCCGGCCGAGGACCTGGACGCCGTCGTCATGGACGACAGCGTCTCCCAGGGAGGCGCGGGCATCCGGCAGGCGATCGCCGACCGGTACGCGGGCGGCGACGCCGACCGGGTGCTGGTCACCCATGGCTCCAGCGAGGCCATCGCGCTCACTCTGAGCACGCTGCTGCGGGCCGGCGACCGGGTAGTCATCCAGCAGGGCATCTACCACTCGCTGGGCCACTACCCGCGGGCGGCGCGCTGCGAGCTCGCCGAGCTGCCGGCCGCGGCCGTGGGCGACGGCGAAATCGACGAGGATGTGCTGGAGAGCCTGATCACGCCGGGGACCACGGCCGTCATCGTCAACTTCCCGCACAACCCCTCCGGGGCCACGCTGTCGCCGCAGGGCCTGAAGGCACTGACCGAGCGGACCGCCGCCGTCGGCGCGACCCTGGTGTGGGACGCCGCCACCGCCGAGATCGCGCACCGCTGGGAGGTCCTCCCGGACCCCGCCGCCACCCGCGGCGACACGATCTCCTACGGCACCTTCTCCAAGACCTTCGGTCTGCCCGGGCTCCGGGTGGGCTGGGCCATCGCACCGCCGGAACTGATCACGGCCGTCTTCCCGCTGCGCGACCGGACCACGCTCTTCCTGTCCCCGCTGGTCGAGCTGATCGCCGAGCGGGCGATGCGCCACGCCGACGTGCTGATCGGCACGCGGGCGGCCGAGGCGCGGCGCAACCTCGCGTACCTCACGGAGTGGATGGCCGAGCACCAGGACCTGGTGCGCTGGACGCCGCCGGAGGGCGGGGTGTGCGCGCTGCCCGTCTTCCGCGAGCTGGAGCGGGCCGCGGCCGGGCCGGCCGCGGTGGAACGGTTCTGCCTGGAGCTGCTCTCCCGCCACCGCACGCTCCTGGTGCCGGGTACGGCCTTCGGCGCGCCGCACGGCGCCCGGCTCGGCTTCGGCGGCCCGGAGAAGGGCTTCCGGGCCGGGCTCGCGGGGCTGTCGGAGTTCCTGCGCACCCGCGGGGCCGCCCGGTGACCGCCGTGGACGGACCCGACGTACTGGACCTGTGGGACCTCTGCGTACGCGAACACGCGGACGAACCCGCACTGGTGACGCCGCGGCAGGCGCTCACCTACCGGTCGGTGGACCGGCTGACCGACGCCTGGGCCGGCTCCCTGGCCGGGCGCGGCGCGGGCCCCGGGCGGCTGGTGGGCCTCGCGTTCACCGACCCCGGCCGCACGGTGCTCGGCATGGTCGCGGCGCTGAAGGCCGGGGCCGGGTTCACCGTCCTGGACGACCGGCTGCCCGCCGCCGCGCGGGCCTCGCTGGTGCGCCGCACGGAGGCGGCGGTGTGGCTCGGCGACGGCGCCCACGCGCCCGCGACGGCGTACGTGCCGGCCGGGACCGCCGGCACCGGCGGCGGGCCGGCGGACGCCGACGGCTCCGCGGCCCGGCGGCGGGCCGCCGGCAGCGACGTGGCGTACGTGCTGTTCACCTCCGGATCCACCGGGCAGCCCAAGGGCACGGTCATCGAGCGCGGCTCGCTGCGCAGGTTCGCGGTCGGGGTCGCCGAGCGGCTGGAGCTGGCCCCCGGGGACCGCTGGCTCCAGGTGGCCTCGCTGGGCTTCGACGTCCTGGTCGAGGAGGTGTTCCCCGCGTTCGTGGCCGGCGCGGCCGTCGTGTGCCGGGCCGACACGCAGGCCCTGGATGCGGAGGAGCTGCACACCACGATGGCCCGCACCGGGACCACCGTGGTGGAGCTGTCCACGCAGTACTGGCTGGAGTACGCCCGCTGGCTCGACGCGCGTGGCCTGACCACCCCGGCGGAACTGCGCCTGGTGGTGGTCGGCGGCGAGCGCATGGACCCGCGGCCCTACCGGGAGTGGCAGGCCCGCCAGCCGGCCCGGCTGGCCCACGTCTACGGACTGACCGAGTGCACCGTCAGCTCCACCTTCTACACCGGGCTGCTTCCTGCCGACGCCGAGGAGGTCCCGCTCGGCACGCCGCTGCGGGACGTGGAGATCAGCATCCGGCGCGACGGACGCCCGGTGCCGCAGGGCGAGTCCGGGGAGATCCACATCGGCGGACCGCTGCTGGCCCGCGGCTTCCTCGGCGACGAGGCCACCACCGCCCGCCGGTTCGTGCCCGACCCGCTGGCCGCCGCCCCTGGGGCGCGCGTGTACACGACGGGCGACCTGGGGCGGATCGACACCGACGGGCACCTGGTCTTCCTCGGGCGGCTCGACGACCAGGTGAAGATCCGCGGCCACCGGTTGGAGCCGGCGCGGGTGGAGCGCGCCCTGTGCGAGGACCCGGCCGTGGACCAGGCCGTGGTGTTCCCGGACCCGCGAAACGGAACCGCGCTGTGGGCCTTCACGGTCCCGGCCGACCCGCGGCACGCCCCACTCCCCGGCGAGGCGGTCCGCCTGACAGGGCCGGAGAGGGACGCGCTGGTGGCGCCGCTGGAGGCGCACTTGCCCGACTGGGCCGTGCCCAGGGTGCTGTACCGGGTGTCCGTCCTGCCGAAGAACCCGCACGGCAAGATCGAAAAGCGCCGGCTGAGCGACTGGGTCACGGCGAGGGCCACGGCCGGGTCCGGCGGGCCGGCGCAGGCGCCGGGCACTGCGGAGATACCGGACGCGCCGGGCACGGCCGAGGCGCCGGGCACGGCCGTCGAGCCGCGGCTCCGCGACGAACCGCTGTCCACCGTCGTGGACCTCTTCCGCGAGGTCCTGGGCGCACCGGGGATCGGCCCCGACGACGACTTCTTCGAGCATGGCGGGCAGTCCCTGCTCGCCATGCGCCTGCTCGCGCGGCTGCGCGAGTCCTTCCCCGCGGCGGCCGGGCTGCGGGCGAGCGCCCTGCTCCGGTGTCCGACCCCCCGGCTGCTTGCCGGGGCGCTCGCGGCCGGCGAGGCCGCCCGACCCTGAGCGGCCGCGCGCGGACCGCCTTCGCGCACACCTCGCGGACCATCGCGTCACCCAGCACCACCCGAGGGCCCGCAGGCCCGGCTCCGGCCGCCTGCGGGCGGTAACCATCCCCGACCACTCAGCGAGAGTTGGCAATGTCGAACCTCACCGACCAGTCCACACACAGCTACGCCCTCACCCCCGACGAGGCCACCGCGACCGCGGAGCTCACCCTCGAACTGGCCGCCGTCCACCCGTACTTCGGCGACCCCGGCCTGCTGCGCGACCTGCCGCGGCTCGCGGCCCGGCTGCCGCTGGGCGTGCAGCGCTTCCTGCGCGACTTCAAGCTGGGCGACCGCCACGGCCATGTGGTCGTCTGTGGGCACGAGTTCGACCAGCAGCGCATCGGGCCCACCCCCGAGCACTGGCGAGGCCGCCACCGGCCCGGCCCGGAGTTCCCCGAGGAGCTGCTGCTGATGCTGTACTCGGCGCTGCTCGGCGAGCCCTTCGGCTGGGCCACGCAGCAGGACGGCCACCTCGTGCACGACATCTTCCCGATCCGCCAGCACGAGAACGACCAGCTCGGCATGGGCAGCAAGGAGCTGCTGACCTGGCACACCGAGGACGCCTTCCACCCCTACCGCAGCGACTACCTGATCCTGGGCGCGCTGCGCAACCCCGATCACGTGCCCACCACGGTCGGCGAGCTGGACCTGACCTCGCTGTCCGAGGAGGACATCGACGTCCTCTTCGAACCGCGCTTCCACATCGCGCCGGACGAGTCGCACCTGCCGAAGAACAACACCATCACCTCCGAGGAGGAGGCCGCCCGCTTCGCCACCATCCAGCGGATGATCGACGAGCGGCCGCTCGGCCCGCTGCTCTACGGATCGCGGCAGGACCCGTACATGCGTCTCGACCCGTACTTCACCTCCGTGCCGGAGGACGACGCCGACGCGCGGCGTGCCTACGACGCGCTGTTCAAGGTGGTGGACGCCGGGATGCGGGAGGTGGTCGCGGACCAGGGCGACGTCCTGTTCATCGACAATCACCGGGCGGTGCACGGCCGCCTGCCGTTCCAGGCCCGCTACGACGGCACCGATCGCTGGCTCAAGCGGGTGTGCGTCACCGCCGACCTGCGGCGCTCCCGCCCGATGCGGGCCACGGCCGAGACCCGGCTGCTGGGCTGAGCGCACCGATGGCACTCACCCTCACCGATCTGTCCCGCGACCCGTGGCTGCTGCCCGAGGTGGACGCTCTGATCAGCGCCAACATGCCCGGGTTCATGAGCTGGGAGTCCCCCGGCAACTGGCGCTGGCACGGGATGTACGAGCGCTACCCCGCCCACCAGCTCTGCCTGGTGGCCGGTGACGGGAAGCTGGTCGCGGCCGCCAACGGGCTGCCGGTGCGGTGGGACGGCACTGCCTCGTCACTGCCCTCCGGCAGTGACGAGGTCTTGGTGGAGGCCGTCGAACACGGCCCCCCGGACCACCCGGACGCCGTCTGCATGCTGTCGGTGTCCGTCGATCCCGCGCACCGGGCGGTCGGCCACGCCGAGCGGCTGCTGACCGAGGCCCGCACCAGAGCCGCGGAGCGGTGTCGGCGCGGTGTGATCATCCCGGTCCGGCCCACGCGCAAGCCGCGCTACCCGCTGATCCCGATCGAGGAGTACGCCGCCTGGCGCCGCCCCGACGGCCGCTGCTTCGACCCGTGGCTGCGCACGCACCTGGAGCTGGGCGCCCGGCAGCTGGGCTTCGCCCACCGGTCCCTGGTGATCCGTCAGCCGGTCTCCCGCTGGGAGGAGTTCCTCGGTCATTCGCTGCCGGGGCCGGGCGACCATCCGTTGCCCGGCGGCCTGGTGCCGCTGCGGGTCGCCGACGACGGTCATGGGACGTACGCCGAGCCCAACGTCTGGGTGCACCACCCGGCCGACGCTCCGTGACCCCCGCCGCGCGCCCCCGCACCGCGGCATGCCCGCCCCCTCTCGAGCCATCCCCTTCCGACCCCCTGGAGAACCCATGCCTCCCGTACGCCTCGCCATCGTCGGGTGCGGTGCCGCCGCCCGCGGCTGCCATGTGCCCGCCCTGCCGCCGCTGAAGGGCGATGTGCAACTGACCGCGCTCATCGACCGGGACCCGCGCCAGGCGCGGGCCGCGCTGGACCTGTACCGCGAGCTCGGCGGCACCGGCGCCGACGAGGTGGTGATCGCCGCCGACCCTGCCGAGGCCGCCGATGCCTTCGACGCCGCCGTGGTCGTCGTACCGCATACCGTGCACGCGCGGACCGTGGAGTCGCTGCTGGCGGCCGGCAAGCACGTGCTGCTGGAGAAGCCGATGACCACCTCGGTCGAGGACGCCCGGCACCTGGTCGCCCTCGCCGCCGACGCCTCCACGCCGCTGCTCGCGATGGCCCATCCGCGGCGGCTCTTCCCCGCGTACGCCTGGGTCAAGCGGCTCATCGAGGGGGGTGACCTGGGCGACGTGGTGCGCGTCGACTGGGCGGAGGGCCACCCGTACGCCTGGGAGCCGGTCTCCTGGTCGATGTTCGACCGGCGGCTCGCGGGCGGCGGGGTGCTCACCGACACCGCCTCGCACGTCTTCGACACGCTGCTGTGGTGGCTCGGCCCCGACGTGGAGGTCGTCCGCTACGAGGACAACTCGCTGGGCGGGGTGGAGACCGACGCGAGCGCCCACCTGCGCTTCGGCGCGGTCGACGTGCACTGCGAGTTCAGCCGGCTGCGCGACCTCGGCATCTCCTGCACGGTGACGGGCACCAGGGCGACCGTGACCATCGGCACCGACTTCCCGGCCGGTGAGTGCACCCTGGTCACCTCGGACGGCGTGGAGCTGCACCGCGGCGACGTCGAGGCGGTGGCGCCCGCCCAGGGCGAGTGGGAGCTGCTGTTCACCGAGCAGCTCGCCAACTTCGCCGCGGCCGTGCGCGGCACCGCAGCCGTGCACTCCGGCCCCGAGGACGGCCTGCGCGTCGTCGAGCTGATCCAGGAGTGCTACGGCGGCGCCCACGAGGATGCCGTCCAGCCGTGGACCACCCGCGGCGCCGCGACCGACGGCGATCCCGCGCTCGCCGGCCGCTGCGTGGCGGTCACCGGCGCGAGCGGCTTCATCGGCGGTCGCGTCGTCGAGCGGCTGGCCCTGGGCACGCAGGCCCGCGTCCGCCCCGTGGTGCGCGGCTTCGGCCGGGCCGCGCGGCTGTCCGTACTGCCGCAGGAGCGGCTGGAGTTCCGGCAGGCCGACCTGCTGGACACCGACGGGCTGCGCGCCGCCTTCGAGGGCTGCGACACCGTCGTGCACTGCGCCTTCGGCAGCGCCGGTGACGAGGCGAGCCGCTGGGCGGCCTCCGTCGAGGGGACCGCCAACGTCCTGGCCGCCGCCCGCGCCGCCGGGATCCGGAGGGTGGTGCACCTGAGCACCATCGACGTCTACGACCCCGCCGCCACCGGTGGGCTGAGCGAGGAGTCGCCGGCCCGCCCGGCAGACCCCGCCGACCGCGAGTACGAGCAGCAGAAGCTCGCTGCGGAGCGGCTGGTCCTCGACGCCCACGGCCCCGACCTGGAGACCGTGGTGCTCCAGCCCGGCGTGGTCTACGGGCCGTGGGGCGGCCAGTGGACCTCCGCCCAGCTGCAGCGCGCCGAGGGCGACTTCGCCGCGCTCCCGACGGGCGAGGACACCGGCGTGTGCAATGCCGTGTACGTCGACGACCTGGTGGACGCGGTGCTCCTGGCCGCCGGGAAGGAGGCGGCCGCCGGTCAGCGCTTCCTCGTCGGCAACGGCGAACCGCTCGGCTGGGGCCGGTTCTTCGACGCGATCCGCTCCCTGCGCGGCCTGGGCGAGCCGGCGGCGCAGACCGCCGGGGACCCGGTGCCCGACTGGGAGTTGCAGCTCTACCGCTCGACCGCGCGGGCCCGGTACGACAAGGCCGCGCGCCTGCTCGGCTTCACCGCGCGCACCCCCTTCGCCGAAGGCGTCGAGCTGACCGGGCAGTGGGCGGGCTGGGCCCGGCAGGTGCCGGAGGTGCGGTCGTGACCGGGGTAACCGATGTGCTGGTGGTCGCGCCGCACCCCGACGACGACGTCATCGGCTGCGGCGGTTCCATCGCCAAACACGTCCGGGACGGGGCCCGGGTGACGGTGGTCATCGTCATCGGGCGCGAGCGCAGCGCCCTCGACGACGCGGTCACCGACGCCGAGTTCGCCGCCGAGACGGAAGCCGCCGCCAAGACGCTGGGCGCGCACCGCTGCATCCGTTTCGACGAGCCGTCACGGGACTTCACGCTCTCCCGCCGCGTGCACCTGGACCTGGTGCGGGTGCTGCGGGAGGTGCGGCCGCAGGTGGTCTACCTGCCCCACGACAACGACGACGACGTCGAGCACCGCATGGTGCACCAGCTGACCACCGAGGCGCTGTGGATGGCGCAGTCGGAGTTCTTCCAGGAGGCGGGCGAGCGGCCGATGCCGGCGCCCCGGCTGGTGCTCGGGTACGAGGTGTGGGCGCCGATGGCCCGGTTCCAGTACGCGGAGGACATCGACGGCCAGATCGAGACCAAGGTCGAGGCGATGCGCGCGTACGTCTCGCAGCTGCGCCACGCCGCCTGGGACGAGGGCATCCGGGGGCTGGCCCGCTACCGGGGCGCGGTGTCCGCGGGCTCGGGCCACGCGGAGGTGTTCCAGGTGCTGAGTCTGAGCACCCCGTCCGCGGCCGGCGGACCGGCCGGCGGCGGGCCGCGGGGCGACGGGCCGGGAGGCGGCCGTGACTGAGCGGCTCCTGGTCTGCGGGCTCGGCTCGGGGATGGACCACTCGCTGGCCGAATTGCGCTCGCCCCGGCGGGAGCTGGTGGTGGTCACCGACACACCCACCCACCGGGCGCAGGCGGCGGCGGACGTACTGCTGGTCTGCGACCCGACCGACAGCACGGCGGTCCTCGCGGAGCTGTCGGCGGCCGGCATCGACCGGTTGGACGGCGTGTTCTCGCTGGGCGCCGACAATCCCCCGGTGATCAGTGTGCTGGCGCACCGGTTCGGCTGCCCCGGCCTGCCCCTGGAGACGGCGCTCAACTGCACGCTCAAGGACCGGAGGCTGGCGATCCTGCGCGAGGCGGGCCTGGACCTCCCCCGGTTCGCGACCGCCGAGAGCGTGGAGGAGGCGCTGCGGGCGGTCGCCGAGGTCGGCCTGCCCGCCGTGATCAAACCCAGCGACCAGACCGGTTCGCTGGGCGTGATGAAGGTGGCCTCGCCCGAGGCGGTATCGGAGAGGGCGGCCGAGGCGCTGCGGCTCAGCCCCGTCGGCCGGATCGTCGTCGAGGAGTTCCTGGAGGGCACCGAGCACACGCTGGCCGCCTTCATGGTCGACGGCGAGCTGCACCGGTTCGGTTTCGCCGACCGCGAGTACGGGCGCAAGGAGGAGTTCGCCCCGTACTTCTTCGAGGGCGGCGACACTCTCCCCAGCCGGCTCACCGGGGAGCAGATCGAGGAGATCACCGACACCGTACGGCGTGGGGCGCGCGCCCTGCGCCTGGACCCGGCGGTGATCAACACCGACATCCTGCGCACCCGTGACGGCCGGGTGGTGCTCCTGGAGATCACCTGCCGGCTCACCGGCGCGCGGATCGCCACCGAGGTGATGCGGCTGGCCACCGGGGTGGACCCGCTGCCCAACGTGGTGCGCCTGGCGCTGGGCCGGCCGCTGGAGCTCTCCGAGCTGCGTCCGACCCGCAGCGGGGCGGCGGTCCAGCGGTTCCTGCCGGCGGACGGCGGGGTGGTCGAGTGGGTCGGCCATCCCCGGGACGTCGCCCGCCGGGCGGGAGTGCACGACGTCTTCTGGGGCATCGAACTGACGCCCGGCACCGTGGTGCCGCCCTACCGCGGCGGGGCCGACGTCCTGGCGGGCGTGATCGCGTACGCCGACGAGCCGGCCGAGGCCGAGGCGATCGCCGAGCGCACGCTGCGCGCGCTGCCCCTGCGGTTCAAGGCTCCGGCGCGATGACCACGACACCGGCGACGACCGCGCGCGGACCGCTGGGCGCGCACACCCGCACGCACACAGACGACACGAGGGAGAACGCGATGGCCGGCGACCCGGTGGACAAGGCCGCAGTCGACAAGGGGATCGCCCGCACCGCCGTGGTCATCGCCCTGCGCGACGACCTGCGGATCGCTGACTGCATCGCGTCGATCGACGAGGACGTCGAGATCGTCCTGGCCCTCAACGGCCCCAGCGACGCGGTGCTGAAGCTGATCGCCGAGCACCCGCGGCCGCTGACGGTCACCGAGATCGACGACATCGGCAACCTGGGCGCGGCCTACAACGCCGGGGCTGCCGCCACCGACCGGCAGTACCTGCTCCTCATGGACTCCGACTGCACCTTCGCCCGGGGTGTGGTGCGAGCCATGGTCCGCGCGGTCCTGACCGACCCGGTGGTCAAGGGGCAGGTGGTGTACGGGGAGTCGGAAGGCCTGCTCAGCAAGCTGACCGCCCGGGTGCGGGAGTTCGACGAGGGCGACTACGTCAGCGCCCTGTCCCCGCCGCTCATCTACAACAGGGCGATCGTCGACCACATCGGCGGCTACCACTTCGACGAACTGATCCACTGGTGCGAGGACCGGGAGTTCGACTTCCGGCTCCAGCTGGCCGGCATCCCGGTGGTGTACCTGCCCGAGGCCCGGATCTTCCACGACGCCCAGCATGGCTTCGCGAACATGCGCAGCTACTTCCGCTACGGCGTCGGCGAGGGCATCGCCCAGGAGACGGGCGTGTTCACCACGCCGGCCGTGCCGGTGCTGTGGCGGCTCTACGAGGCGACCAGGACCCTGGTGCACTGCGCCCGTGACAAGGGCGCGGGCGCCGCGGCGTACTACGCGCTGCTGAAGATCGCCTTCCACGCGGGGACCGCGCACCATCTGCTCAACGACCCCTACCGGGTGCGGGACCGCTACCCGGCCTCGGCCAAGCGGGCCCGTATGGTGCGGTCGATCCCGCAGCACAGCACCCGCCTGACCAAGGCCCAGCTGCGGCGGCTGCGCCGGGCGCACTGGGAGGCGGGCCGGCGGATCGAGAAGGTGACCGACCTGTCGGTCTTCCATCCGGACGCCGCCGGCCCGGCCGCCGCGTCAGCCGCCGCCGAGGCGCGGCAGCAGCAGGCGTGAGGGATGGTCACCGCCGTGGTGGACCGTGTGGTGCGCGACCACCCGGGGATGGACGTCGAAGCGCGGTGCGTTGCTGGCCGCGACTTCCAGGCGGACGCGGTGGCCGGTGCGGAACACATGGCCGATCGCGCCGAGGCGGACGGTGACTTCGACCGGCCGGCCGGGGGCGGGCGCTCCGCCCGCCTCCGGTGCCGTCGTCGCCGGTGCCGTCGTCGCAGTTGCCGTCGTCGCCGGTGCCGGCTCCAGCCGGTGGATGCCGTCGCACAGCAGCTCCGCGCGGCCGTCGGGCCAGACGTCGACGAGCTTGCCGGTCACGTCGGCGCCCGCCGCGTCCGGAGTGACGTACACCGTCAGGACGGTGTCGCCGACCACGGTCAGCGGGGCGGTGAGCGGTGCGCCGGTGAAGCACAGGACGTCGCCGCGCCGCTCCACCTCGCGCTGGTCGAGCGGGCCGCAGTCGCCGCCGGTGAACTGGCCGGGCAGGGCGGTGGCGCCGCCGGTGGTGGGCACCGGGTCGGCCGGGTCGTGGCGGATCGCGTCGCTGCCGGGGGCCCCCGGTGCGGTGCCGGGCATGAGCCGCCGGCCGTCCAGGTGGAGCACGTACTCCTCGGTGCCGGGGACGGGCCAGTCGGGGAAGGCGCGCCACTCGTCGGCGCCGGTGAGGAAGAGCCGTACCGGCTCGGGGGCCGTTGCACCGGTGCGCCGCCCGCGCAGATGGCGGTCGAAGTGGTCCAGGTGCAGGCCGGTGACGTCGAGCTGCTGCTCGTCGGCGGCGAGCCCGTAACGGCGCTGCGGGAAGATCCCGCCGGTGACGCAGTGGGACCAGGGACCGACCACCAGGCGCGTCTCCACGCCCTGTTCCCGAATTCCCCGGTAATTCTCAAGGGCTCCAGCGAGGAATATGTCGTACCACCCCGTCAGATTGAGCACAGGAACGTTTATCGACGAATACGAGTCGCGGGGTGCGGCACGCTTCCAGTACGGGTGGCCGGCGGGATGCTCGCTCCATTGCCGGTAATAGGGCGCCAGCCGGTCCAGGAGTTCCGCGGCGGCGGCCGGGTCCGCGTACAGCGCGTCGATCCGATCGACCGCATCGGCCACCTCGGCCAGCTCCGGCCCGGCCAGCCCGGCCCCGCCGAGCAGCAGGTCATACAGCACCCAGTAGAGGAGGAAGCCCAGCTGGAAGGCGCCGCCCTGGCGGGTCCAGCCCTCGTCGAACCCGGAGCCGGCCACGTGAGGGGCGATGGCGGCCAGGCCGGGCGGCCGCTCGCCCGCCGCGAGCAGCGCGGCCATGCCCTCGTAGGAACGGCCGAACAGGGCCGCCGAGCCGTCGCACCACATCTGTCCCACGGCCCAGGCGACGGTGTCTGCACCGTCCGGGGCCTCGTTCCAGTACGGCTCGAAGGTGCCGCCGGAGGCGAACCGGCCGCGGACGTCCTGCACCAGCAGGGCGTATCCGGAGCGGACCAGCCGCAGGCCGTCGACGGAGGCCCCGCCGGGGCTTCCCGCTCTTCCGTAGGGCGTCCGCCGGATGAGCACCGGCACCGCCTCGGCCTTGTCCGGGCGATAGAGGTCGGCGCTCAATAACACGCCGTCCCGCATGGGTATTTTCACATCGTGCTCCACAACGATACGCACCCGCCAATACTCCAACACAACTCGGGAATTCACAATGGAGTCCTCCGCAGCCTCTTTTCTGAAACCGTTCTTCGACACGGCGCGCGACGATCCGGGCCGGCCGGCCGTGGTCGACAACGGTCTCGTCCTCACCTACGGCACCTTCGCGGCCTGGGTGCTGGCGGTGGCCGCCGCCCTGGAGCCGCGCACGGCGGAGCCCCAGCCGCCCGTGGGCGTCGTCGTGCACCACTCGGCGCATGACGTGGCGGCGATCCTCGGCGTGCTGGCGGCGGGACGGGCGTACATGCCGCTGGAGGCCCACCACCCCGAGGCCCGGCTGGAGGCGATCGTGCGGCGGGTCGGCTGCCGGGAGGCGATAGCGACCGCGGAGACCGGATGGCAGCCCCCCGTCGAGAAGGTGGTCCGGCCGCGCTGGGCGCCCGCCGCCGCGGCGTCCGCGACGGCCCCCGCGCTGCCGCGGCCGGGCCCGCAACCCGAGGACCCGGCGTACGTGCTGTTCACCTCGGGCTCCACCGGCGAGCCGAAGGGAGTGGTGGTCCCGCACCGGGCGCCGGCGGCCGTGGTGCCGCCGCTGCGCACCCTGTACGGCATCGGCGAGGGCGAGTTCGTGCTGCACTTCCACGGCGCGGGCGGCGACACGAGCCTCGAGGAGATCTTCCCGACCCTGACGGGCGGCGCCACCCTCGTCATCGACGACGGGGCGCGGGAGGGGTTCGCGCGGGTGGCGGAGGAGCAGCAGCTCTCGGTCGCGGTGCTGCCCACCGGGTTCTGGGACAGTCTGACGGGCGATCTGCTGCACCAGGGCGCCCGGCTGCCGGCGTCCCTGCGCACCGTGGTGATCGGCGGGGAGGCGGTGCGCGCCGACATGCTGGAACGCTGGCGCCGACTCGGCGGCGCCGAGGACGTCCGACTGCTCAACACCTACGGCTCCACGGAGACCACGCTGGTCACGCACGCGGTGCAGCTCGCCGGGCCGGGCGCCCCCGCGCTGCCGGAGACCGACGGGGACCTGCCCATCGGGCTCCCGCTGCCACACGTCGGCCAGCGGGTCGACGAGACGGGCGAGTTGTACGTCTCCGGGCCCCAACTGGCCCTGGGCTACCACGACAACCCCGAGGCGACGGCCGCCCGCTTCACCGAACGGGACGGCGCCCGCTGGTACCGCACGGGTGACCTGGTCGGCGAGGCGGCCGGCGGTGTCCTGGTGTTCAAGGGGCGCTCCGACCACCAGGTCAAGATCCGCGGCTTCCGGGTGGACCTGCTCGATGTCGAGGCGTTGATCGGACGGTGCGAGGGGGTGTCGTCGGTCGCGGCCGCCAGGGTGGACCGCGCCGGGCACTCCTCGCTGGCCGCGTTCTTCGTTCCCCTGCCGGACTTCGAGCCGGGCGAGGTCGCCGCGGGCATCCGCGACCGGCTGACGCGGACGGCGCCGCCGCACCTGGTGCCCAGCCTGATCGTGCCGGTCGACACGCTGGAGCAGACCCACACGGGCAAGGTGGACCGGAACGCGACCCGGGACCGCCACCTGGGCGCCGTGGAGGCCGCCCGATGAGCGCCTCCGCCATGGCTCCGGGCGCGGAGGTCGCGGAGCTGGCCGCGTACGCCTCGCGGAGGCTGGGCGTGGCGCTCGTACCGGAGTCCGCACGGACGGACGACAGCGGCTGGGACTTCCGCGTCACCCACATCCGCGCCACCGACGGCACGTACTGGATCCTGCGGCAGCCGCGGCGGCCGGACGCCTCCGACCAACTGGCCGTGGAGGGAGCCGTGTTGAGCGCCGTACGCGACCGGGTTCCGGTGCCGGTGCCCGACTGGCGGCTGCACACCCCGGACCTGGTCGCCTACCCCCGCCTCCCCGGCGAGGCGGCGGGCAGCGAGGACCCGGTCACCCTCGTCTACGGCTGGTCGATGGACCCGCTGGCCCACCCGGACCGCTACCTGGAGCCGCTCGCCCGCTGCCTGGTCGCGGCGCACTCCACGCCCCTGGACGGCACATGGGAACTGCCGGGTCCGCACCCGGCCGGCCCCGAGGCCGTGCGCTCCCGGATCGCGGACAAGCTGGCCCGCGCCCGGACCGAACTGGAGCTGCCCGCCGCCCGGCTGCGCCGCTGGCAGGACTGGCTGGACGACGACCGCCTGTGGCCCGACCGCCTGGTGCTCGTCCACGGGGACGTACACCCGGGCCACACCCTGGTGGAGCGCCGCCCGTCCGGCCCCCCGGTGCTGTCGGCCCTGCTGGACTGGGCGAACGCGGGCATCGGTGATCCGGCGGCCGACTTCGTCGACATGCTCTACGCCGGCGGCACGGACGTCCTCGACCGGCTCCTGGACGCCTACCGGGCGGCGGGCGGCGAGGTCCCCGACGGCATGCGGTCGCACATCCTGGCCCGGGCGTCCTTCATCTGGGTCCATGTGGCGCTGCGCGGCCTGGACACCGGCCGCCCGGCGTGGGTGGAGACCGCGCTGCGGAGGATGGCCCGGTGAGCGGCGGGACGGCGTACACGGTCCACGGCTCGGGGCGGCCGGTGGTCCTGGTCGCCGGCGCGGGAGGAGCCGGCCGGATCTGGGAGCACCACCAGGTGCCCGCGCTCACCGCGGCGGGACACCAGGTGATCACCTTCGACCACGACACCGGCGGCTCCTCCGCCGGCGAACTGGCCGGTGCGGTACGGGACCTCCTCACCGCGCTGGGGCTGCCGCCCTGCCCACTGGTCGGCCACTCCCTGGGGGCTCTGGCGATACAGGAGCTGCTCCTCACCGATCCGCACCTGGCGAGCGGCGCGGTGCTGGCCGCGACGCGGGGACGGCCCGACGCGGTCGGCGACGCGCTGGTCCGCGCCGAGGCCGCGTACGCCGAGGCGGGCAGCCGACTGCCGCCGGAGTACGAGGCATTCGTACGGCTGGTGCAGAACCTCTCCCCCAGGACGCTCGCGGACGAAGGTGCGGTCGCGGAATGGCTGGACTTGTTCGAGATCGCCGCGCTCGGCGGTACCTCCGCCGCGCACCGCCCGCGCCCGCCTGCCCCGAAGAGGCTGGCCGCGTACGCGCGGATCACCACGCCCCTGCTGGTGGTGGGCTTCGCCGACGACGTGCTGGCCCCCGCCCACCTGGGCCGCGAGGTGGCCGCGGCGGTCCCCGGCGCCCTCTACACGCAGCTGGCGGACACCGGCCACCTCGGTTTCCTGGAACGGCCCGACGCCTTCAACACCGTCCTGCTGGACTTCCTCGCCACCCTCCCCACGACCGACCCCGGAGCGTCCCGTGTTCACTGAGTCCCTCATCGAAGCCCCCGCCTCGGTCGAGGTGGTGTACGTCGGCCAGGAGCCGCCCGAGTCCTGGAACGCGTCCGTGTACCTGTGCGGGCCCACGCCCACCGACCCGGCGGAGCCGTCCTGGCGCCCGGCCGCCGTGGCCGCCCTGCGCTCCGCCTGGAACGGCCCGGGGCGGCTGGCGGTGTTCCTGCCGGAGCCCGCCGCCGGCGGGTCCTACCCGGCGTACGCGGACCAGATCGCCTGGGAGGAGGGGGCGATGCGCCGCTCGGACGTGGTCCTGTTCTGGATCCCCCGGGACATGAACCGGCTCCCCGGGCTGGTCTCGAACATCAAGTGGGGGGTGTGGTACGACTCGGGCCGGGCGGTGCTCGGTGCGCCGCCGGAGGCCGAGCGCATGGCGTATCTCCTGCACTTCGCCGAGGCGTTCGGGGTGCCGGTGCAACGCGCCCTTCCCGGGGCGGCGGGAGCGGCCCTGCGCGCGGTGGGCCGCGGCTCCCGCCGCACCGGCGGCGAGCGGGCCGTCCCGCTCACGGTGTGGCGGTCCGGGCCCTTCCAGAGGTGGTACGCCGACCGCCGGGCGGCGGGCTGCCGACTGCTGGACGCGCGCGTGGAGTGGTACGAGCGGGCCGCGGCCCCGGACGGAGCCCCGGCCTGGCTGCTGACCGTCACGGTCGCGCGGGGCGACGGCGCGGCTCCCTCCGTGTGCCGCCTGCTGTCGGCTCAGGGGCAGGGCATGCTCATGTAGAGCGCCTGCTCGCCCTCCGAGGGTGTGCCGTCGTAGAGGGCGGTGTCCAGCCCGCAGAAGGCGAAGCCCATCCGCCGGTACGCGTGGATCGCCGGCGCGTTGATGTTGGTGACCTCCAGCCAGAGGTGCCCGGCACCCCGCTCGCGGGCGAACTCCACCGCGAGCCCCATCAGCGCGCGGCCGACCCCCCGGCCCCGGTGCTCGGGGGCGATCTCGATGTCCTCGATGGTCAGCCGGCGGTTCCAGCCGGAGTACGAGACGGCGACGAACCCGGCCAGGCCGCCGCCGGCCCCGTGGGCGACGAACGTGCGGGAGTCCTCGTCGTCCTCGTCATCCTCGTCGTCCCCGTCGTCGCCGTCCGACTCGTCCTCGGGGAACACCTTGGTCAGGGGCGGATCCACCGGGATCTCCCGCAGCGCGAACCCGTCCTCGGTGACGATCACCTGGAAGACGGTGTCGGTGGTGAAGGAGCCGTCCAGGGCCTCGATGGCCTCGGTGTCTTCGGGAACGGCGGTGCGGTACCGGTAAGCCGTGTTGTCGACAGTGGTCCGTACGTCGGTCATCGGTTGGTCCAGCCATTCGTGGAGTTGGGGGCATCCAAGCGGTGCGGGTGTGGCTTTCAGCGGTCCGCCGACCGTAGCTTGCCATGACTGGCCTCACCGCTCGCCGGCCCGACCTGGTCGCCGACCGCACGAGCTCCGTCAACCAACTCCATGACCAACTTCCGGGCATCTTCCGAGCTTTGGAACGCGCACTCGAGATGCCCAACCACGGACCGCGGACCGCGGGTCCTGGTCCGCAGCGCAACCGACCTCGCCGCTGCCACCATGGAGGCACGAGTTCCTGGCCCCAACGTGCGGGACATGACACGCTTCGGCACCCCCGATCGTCTCGCGGGCTTCGCCGGCCCGGCCTCGGCACCACGCGTTTCCGGACGCATCAGCGGCAACCTGCACCGCCCCGCCCGCTACCACCGAGGACTGCAGAATCGGGATCCACATCTCCAGGTCGCCGTCCAATGGCAGAAGGCGTCCGCCGGGGACGGGGCCGACTGCGCCGCCGAGGTCAGCCATCGCACACCGTGCCGGCAGCGGCCGCGAGGACACGGCAAGGCGGCTCTCCGCCCAAGTCCTCGCCCGGCGGCGGATAGGCACCAGGATGCGGCGATCACCCGTGGTGCCGGGAAGGGCTGCCTGTTCAGGCCCGGATCCGGCGGGGCTCAGGTGATCTTCAGGCGTCAGACTTTCAGGGCCGACCGGCTCTGTGAAGGACGGTGGTCAGACGTGCCAGCCCTTCTGGCCCGTAGCCGTCCCCGACAGCCTGGTCGATGATGCCTTTTGCCGCGGTGAGCATCCCCACATCGATTCCGTGGATGGTGGCGGTGTTGATGATGTGCGTGATCCCGGATGCCGCGGAAGCGATCGTCGATCGGTCTCCGGGATAGCGGCCGGTCTGGATCTGCCGGGCGAAACGCGTGATCATCTCCGGGAGGAGTCCGCCGATTTGGGTGGCGAACGTCGCGAACCGTTCCGGCTCGATGCCCTCCGCCGACGCCAGAGCGAAGGCGTGCACGATGCCGTTGACCGAGGTGGCGAAGATGTCCAGGAGCGCGACCTCGTAGGCAGCTGCCCGGCCGGGCTCGTCACCAAGATGCACCGCGGTGCCGCCCATCGCGGCCATCGTCTCCTGAGCGGACTCGTAGACGTCGCGGGCGCCGCTGAAGAGGACGGTGGCGGATGGAGTGCCGATCGCCGGGGCCGGGGTCAGGATGGCGCCGTCCAGG
Source organism: Streptomyces sp. TP-A0356 (assembly GCF_001417775.1). Taxonomy (GTDB): domain Bacteria; phylum Actinomycetota; class Actinomycetes; order Streptomycetales; family Streptomycetaceae; genus Streptomyces. The sequence goes on from NZ_BBZJ01000015.1 coordinate 47,299, forward strand.
TAGTCGATCCCGTGCGAAGAAGCCCACAGTGACATCTGGCGGGCCTGAGCCGGTTCTCCGCTGGTGAGGTTGACCAGCCGCCGGTTCTCCCAGCCCGCCTGCGATGGTTCGAGCGTGGCCCGCACTGCGTCGTAGTCGATCAGACAGGCAATGATCACTTCTCCGGCCTCCACCGCGTCCTGGACCGAGTCGGCGGCCACCGCACCCCGGTCGAGAAGGTCTCCGGCCTTTCCAGGCGTGCGGTTCCACACGGTCACCGGATGGCGGGCCTTGAGGAAGGCGGCGGCCAGGGCGCGGCCCATCGGGCCGAGCCCGAGGACGGTCACGGGCGTGAATGGGGTGTTCTCATCAGAGGTTTCGATCACGCCCCGAACGCTAAACCTTCACATTGACGTCAAGGTCAAGCACTGCTGGGCTCTTCCTCATGAGGATCGGTGAACTGTCACGACGCACCGGAGTGAGCCAGCGCTCCCTTCGCTATTACGAAGAACAAGGACTGCTCACCCCAACACGCCTGCCGAACGGATACCGCGACTACGACGAGCGCACCGTCACCACCGTGCGGCGCATCCAGATCCTGCTCTCCGCTGGACTCGGCACATCCGCCGTCGCGGAGATCCTTCCCTGCGCCGTCGACGACAGCGTCGTCCTGTCCGGGAAGTGCCCGGAACTCATCGACGGCCTGGCGAAAGAGCGCCGCCGGATCAACGCGGCGATCGACGACCTGATCGCCGCTCGCGACATCCTCGACTCCCTCATCGGACGCCCGCTGCACGCCCAGGTCGTTCCTTCCCGCTGAAGGCGATGGACGACGGGGGTATTCGGGCAGTTCCAATGCGCGACTCCACCGTCAGGCACCAGCGGTTCCGGGTTCCGCGACGAGGTCGAGGCCGAAGAGGCGCTCGCCCGCGGCCAACTGCTCGCAGAGATGGGTGCGGACGCCGATCGGCAGGCGCTGACCGGACCGGCCGGGGCCGAGGCCGAAGCACGGCTCGCCGCGTTCGCCCGCCACGCCGTCTTCCACGGCCAGGTCGTCACCGCCTGGCGCTACCACCCCAGCCGGATCGGTTGTGGCGCGGCTCAGGCGCTGCCCGCCGGGCCCGGATGCAACCCAGGGCAGCACTCTTCCGGGTGCACTTGCAGCAGAACTGCATGCATCAGTCCTGGAGAAAACCTGTCATGGCGGCAGTAGACATTGGCTTGTCGGAGGATTACTGTTCTCTCGTACCCAGGAAGTCGAAGTGGGCACGGCAGACAGGAACTGTCGTGCATGCACGTCAAGAAGGAAACGGCCCCGAGGGCCGTGAGCAGTACCCGCGGTATCCAGCAGTACAACCGAGTAACCGAAGGTAAGGAGCCGAACGCCATCAGGATCGCCCGGGCGAGGAAGCAGTCCGCCCGGGTACCGCAGGCCCCGGATTGGAAGGTGGTCCCCGGTCACGCATCCGCGATCCCCGCAGCCCCGCCCTCCCGGGCGGCACCTGCGGACGAAGAAGGCCGGCACAGTGTGCCGGTAGATGGTGTTGAAAGCTCGGGGCCCGGGTGCCAGTACGGCATCCGGGCCCCCCGACGCGTCCCCGAAAGAAGAGGTCTATGCCCCCTGCCGGCTCCCGTCCCGTCGACAATCTCGACGACGACGACTACCCCGCCTACACCATGGGCCGGGCCGCCGAGATGCTCGGCACCACCCCCGCCTTCCTCCGCGCCCTCGGCGAACACCGCCTGATAACACCCTTGCGCTCGCAAGGCGGCCACCGCCGCTACTCCCGCTACCAGCTGCGCATCGCGGCCCGCGCCCGCGAACTCGTCGACGAGGGCACCCCGATCGAAGCCGCCTGCCGGATCATCATCCTCGAAGACCAGCTCGAAGAAGCCCAGCGCATCAACGAGCAACTGCGCACACAAGGCAACGAGCATCAGCCAAGGACCCCAGCCTGATCAAGATGCCGGGCGCCACCTGAACCCTGACCGTCAGCGGACGAGGCCGCCGCCTGATCGCGGCGGCGCAGCCGGAACACTCACCGTGATGGGCCGCGGTTGACGCTCACTGTGGCGGCTCCCACGCTGATGAGGGGCTGGGTGAAAAGGACCGCGGCCGTGGGTGACGGACAAGGTGAATGTCCCCGACTGCTGACGGCGGCGGAGAGGGCGGCGCCGTGGAGGCCTCGACGTGGTCGCGCAGGACCTGCGGCGGCGTTTCGAAGCCACCAAGGTCGCGTAGACAGTCACGTCGTGCAGCTGGTCTCGACCCGCCTGCTCGCTGTGGGGCGACCGCCCTGGCCACAGTGCCGCGCCGAGTGCTGCGGGAAATTGGAGCGCGGACCGTCACCGGCATCGGCGGGCGTTGAGCCGGGCGGCCTGGCGCGTCAGGTGGTCGCGTTCGGCGAGGTTGGGGGCCTTGTGGGCCGCCTCGGCGTACAGCCGTGCCGCCGTCGCCAGGTCGCCGTCGCACTCGTGGAGGTACGCCGCCACCGCGGCGTGGCGGGGCAGTGAGACGTCCAGTTCAGCGAGCGCCGCCAGGCCGGCGCGCGGTCCGTCGGCCTCCCCGACGGCGACCGCGCGGTTGAGCCGGACGACCGGGCTGTCGGTCAGGCGCGTGAGCTCGTCGTACCACTCGACGATCTGCACCCAGTCGGTCTCCTCGGCGGTGGGTGCGTCGGCGTGGAGTGCCGCGATGGCGGCCTGGGCCTGGAACTCGCCCAGCCGGTCGCGGGCGAGGGCCGCCTGCAGGATCTCGACCCCCTCGGCGATCAACCCGGTGTCCCACCGGCGGCGGTCCTGCTCGGCGAGCGGCACCAGACTGCCGTCGGGCGCGGTGCGGGCGGCGCGCCGGGCGTGGTGGAGCAGCATGAGGGCGAGCAGCCCCGCCGCCTCGGGGTGGTCGATGGCGGCGGCAAGCTGCCGGGTGAGCCGGATGGCCTCGGCGGCGAGGTCGACGTCGCCGGAGTAGCCCTCGTTGAAGACCAGGTAGAGGACGCGCAGCACGGTGGCGACATCGCCGGGCTGGTCGAACCGCACGCCGGAGACGGTGCGTTTGGCCCGGCTGATGCGCTGCGCCATGGTCGCCTCGGGCACCAGGTAGGCCTGGGCGATCTGGCGGGTGGTCAGCCCGCCCACGGCGCGCAGCGTGAGGGCAACCGCGGAGGACGGCGTCAGCGAGGGGTGGGCGCACAGGAAGTAGAGCTGGAGCGTGTCGTCCACCGCGGGCGCGGGCCCTGGCGTCGGCTCCTCGCCGACGAGGTCCTCACGCCGGCGGCGGGCGGTGTCCGCCCGGGTCGCGTCGAGGAACTTGCGCCAGGCCACGGTGACCAGCCAGCCCTTCGCATCCCGCGGCGGGTCGGCCGGCCAGACCCGGACCGCCTCGACCAGTGCGTCCTGTACGGCGTCCTCGGCCGCCGCGAAGTCGGCTCCGCGGCGGACGAGGACGGTGAGCACGCTCGGCGTGAGGCTCCGGATCAGGGCCTCGTTCATCGATGAGGTCACTCCGTGATGGTGCAGTGCGAGCCCAGGAACGGGCGCAGCTCGAGCCACTCGTGGATCGGCTTGCCGCCCGCCCCGGGGGCGGCCGACAGCTCCCCGGCCAGCTCGACGGCACGCTCGTAGCTGTCGACGTCGATCACCATCCAGCCGGCGATGAGGTCCTTCGTCTCGGCGAACGGACCGTCGGTGACCGGCGGCCGCCCCTCACCGTCGTAGCGGACCCACGTCCCCTCGGGGGCGAGCGCCTGGCCGTCGACGTACTCGCCGGTCTTCTCCAGCCGGGCCGCGAAGTCGTTCATGTACTGCACATGCGCCGAGATCTCCTCCGGCGTCCACTGGTCCATCGGCACGTCGTTGACCGCCGCCGGAGCGCCGCGGTAGTGCTTGAGCAGCAAGTACTTGGCCATCGTGTTTCTCCTCGGTGCTGATGCGACCCATTTTGGTCGCGTTCAGTGCGGGGACGGAGCCAGTCACGGATTCTCGACATCGCCGTCCGAAATTCTTTGGCTCTCGTCGTGGGCACAAGGACCACCCGCCTACCGGATCCGCCGCACCCTGCTCACCCGTGTCCAGCCTCTCACCGACCGGCAACGCGCACGCCTGGACCAGTGGCTCCCGCTCGGCGACCCGGACAGCGAGGTCGAGGTCACCTGGCAGGTCTATCACCACTTCGGAGCGCTCCAACGGCGGCTCCAGGGCGTCAGCCCCAAAGTCCTGACCCAGACCCCGCGCCGCCTCGAAGACTTCGGCCTCCTCGACCACACCGTCTACCCGGCCGTCCCCCCTCAACCTCCTGCGCACCTGGGTCGAGAAGAGCATCGACAACACCAGCCCGGCGGAGCCAGGCGCGAGGTGAACGAACGCGCGGTCGACCAAGAAGTAGCTCGGCCTCGCCACCTGCCTGATCACCTACCGCCACGGCCAACGCCTCTGCCAGAACCTCTGAGCCCACCTGGAACGTTGCAGGGGCCGCGCTCGGGACCATGTTCCCGTCCACAGATCCCTACCGGCGTTGCCCTCGTCATCCGAAGGGTCTCGCTGGTCGGTCTCGCCCCGGGCAGAAGCGTCCGTCTCCTGCTCGTCCAGCAGTTCCAGGAGCGCGGCTTCGGCCTTCTGCCGGTCCTCCTTGGGCAGTTCGAGAGGTGCGTTGCTGTAGACGGTGTACCGGTCGGGGTCGATGATGTCGGCGGCTCTCAAGGTGAACGTCAGAAGCGGGCGCCATCCCTAGTCGGTGGGGTCCTGGACGCCTTCGGCGCCCCGGTGCCGGGCGGCCCAGCGGGCGAAGTCCGCGATGCGGCTGGCCGCGGCGGTCCGAGGGGCAGGCGGTAGGAACGGTTCCGGATACGGCGTGGGGTGCGGGATGGTCATGGTGTGGTGCTCCTCGTCAGCGAACCGGCGGGGCGGCGGGCCGTGTGCAGCAGTGGTGCCCAGGCGGCGGTGTCGGTGAAGTAGCCGGCGCCGGCGGGGACGGTGTCCAGTACGACGCGGTCTGGGCGCAGCAGGATGGCGTGGGCCCTGCCGCTTGCCAGCCAGGCGGCGAGGGTGCCGTCGTCGCCCAGGGCGTCGATGTGGACCGTGGACGCGCCCAGGGCATCGGCCACGGCCGTCATCCGCGCGGTGGGCGGCACAGCGGTCAGCACGGCGAAGCCGTCCCCGAGGACGTCGTCCAGGCGCGCTCGCCTGCCGTCGACGATCACCCAGGGCTGCGGACAGAAGGTGCCGGCCAGCACCCGGCCGGTCAGCCGGGGACGGCGCCGTACCAGGGGACCGGCGGCCAGTACGGGGCTGAGGTCGCGGCTCACCGCCGCGGTCACGCCGGGGATGCGGCAGGCCGCGCCCACGACGGCGCGGCGGAGTGCCGCGGCGCGGTCCTGTCCGCCGGTCATCGCCCAGCCGACGGCGACCGCGACGCGGATCATGTGGCGTGCGTGCGGCTTGCGCTCGTGCTCGTAGGTGTCCAGCAGCCGCTCGTCCGCGCCCTGTTGGAGGACGCGGGCGAGTTTCCAGGTGAGGTTGTGGGCGTCGCGCAGGCCCGCGCACAGCCCCTGCCCAATGAAGGGCGGGGTGAGGTGGGCGGCGTCGCCCAGCAGGAAGACGTGTCCCCTGCGCCACCGGTCGGCGAGGCGGGCGCGGAAGGTGTACTGCGCCTGGCGGATCACCTCGAAGTCGTCGCCCGAGGACTCGTACGGCGGCAGGTCCACCCAGGGGGCGACGAGCTCCCGCAGGCGCTCCCGCCCGTCCGGGCCGTCCAGGTGCTCGTCCTCGGGCAGCCGGAACTCCCAGCGGTAGCGGTCCTCGCCGACCCGCATGAAGGTGGCCGGCCGGGTGGGGCAGCAGATCTGCTCGGCGCCCTCCCAGGTGCGCACTCGGCGGTCGGTGCGCACGTCGATGACCCGCCAGCTCTCCTCGAAGTGCAGGTCCTCCCAAGCAGCGCCGATGGCGTCTCGAGTGACACTGCCCGCGCCGTCGCAGCCGAGGACGGCATCGGCCCACACGTGTTCGTCCTCGTCGCTGCCGTCGCGGCGGAAGGTGACCCGGACGGGTCCCGTCGGGCCGCGTGATCCGCCGGTGCCCTGAGGGACGCACACGACCTCCACCCCGCCCCGCAGCTCGCACTCCGGGCGGCGCGCCAGGGCGTCGCGCAGCAGGCGTTCCAGCTCGGGCTGGTCGAACATGCTGGTCTGCGGGAAGCCGTGGTGTCCGTGCCGGGTTCGCGGGAATTCGGCGATCACGCGGTGCCGGGCGTCCAGCAGCCGCAGCCCGCGTGCTGGGCGGGCGATGGCGGCGAACTCCTCGTGGATGCCGGCGCGCTGCAGGATCCGGCGGACCTCGTCGTCCACGACGACGGCGCGCGGTAGGGGGTAGACGTCCCGGTGGCGTTCCAGGAGGAGGCTGCGCACGCCGCGCCGGGCGAGCAGAAGGGCGGCCGTGACTCCCACGGGCCCCGCGCCGATGATCACCACCGGTCTCCGGGATGCGGCGCTCACATCGCGTCCGTGACAAGCGTCCGCTGCTCGCCGAGGTCGATTCGCCCGTCCGGGGTGGCGATCGTGGCGGTGATGAGGTCACCGTTGCGCAGGTAACGGGGGTTCTTGGCCTGGCCCTTGAAGAACGCCTTCCACTTCACTGCGGGCGGCAGCAGTGCGCTGATCTTCTCGACCGGCTTGGGCGGGGCCTTGAGAGCCGTGCCGCCGGGCGTGCCGGTCAACAGCAGGTCGCCGGGGTCGAGGGTCTGAAAGCGCGCGAGCAGGGTGAGCGCCTGCGCGGGTCCTACGATCATGTCGGCGAGCGTGCGGTCCTGGCGCGGTACACCGTTGACCGACAGCCGCAGCCGCAGGTCGATCAGACGGTCGAAGTCCTCGGGGTCCAGCAGGGCCAGGTACGGCCCCGTGGGAGTGAAGGTCGGGTAGGACTTGCTCTCGTAGAACTGGGTCTTGGTCAGCTGCACGTCGCGGGCGCTGACGTCGTTGGTGAGGACCAGCCCGGCCACGTGACGCGGCAGGTCCCGCTCCTCCACGACGGTGCCCACCGGCACGGGGGCGCCCATGACGAGGCCGAGTTCCACCTCGTAGTCGAGGAACTTCACATGCGCGGGGCGGACGATCGTGTCGTGCGGGCCGCTGACCGAGCCGGACGCCTTGCGGAAGAAGGTGGGCGGGATCTCGCCGCGGAAGCCCGAATCGCGGGCGTGGCTGCGGTAGTTGACCATCTGGGCGACCACCCGGCAGGGGGTGGTGACCGGAGGCAGGGCCACCAGGCCGGCGACGGGCGTGCCGCTGTCGGCGGAGGCGGCGGCCTCGCGGACCGCGTCCCGGTCGGCGAGCAGCTCGGCGGTGGTGACCGCCTTGGTGCCGATACGGACGGCGCGCTCGCCACTTACGGCCCACCAGCCGTCCGTAGTGCGCAGAACATTGGTGCTCATGAGCTCATCGCTTTCATCAGGCCCAACAGGCGTGCGGGGTCGAGTTCGTTGTCGCCGCGCAGGGCCGTCATGACCTCGCGGAGCTTGGCGGGGGACGGGTTGGCGCCCAGGAAGTCGCGGGTGACCGGCGGGCCCCACTGGGCCAGGCCGCTCGCCGACATCGGCGCCCACCCGGGCTCGGCGTCGCAGGAGAACAGGTCGCCGTCGGCGAAGTGCTCCAGCATGAAGCGGTCGGGGTCGCGCCAGTAGTCGAAGAGCTGGCTGCCCTGGATGTGCCGGCCGATTCCCCAGCTGCGCCGGTAGCCGCGCTCGGCCAGGTACTCCCCGCCGGCGGCGATCGCGTCGAGGTCGGTGACCTGGTACGCGGAGTGGACGTAACCGGTTCCTGGCCCCAGGTGCAGGGCGAGGGTGTGGTGGTCGACGGCCAGGCTGCCCTGGTCGCAGCGGATGAACGCCATGGTCGGCCCGCGACCGCGCTGCCCGTCCAGGAACAGGAAGTCGGACACGATCATCCCGAGCGTGTCCAGGTACCAGTCCAGGGCCCGCAGGAACACGCGGGTCTCCAGCACCACGTGCCCGAGCCGCTGGACACGCGACGGCTCGCGGGGCGGTCGCTGGGTGGCGTTCGTACGCCGGGCCACGGCGCCGGTGTTGAGGATGAGCGGCTGCTGCTCCGGCAGCGCGGGCAGCTGTTCCGCGCAGTGCACCACCTGGACGGGGAAGCCGGAGGGATCGAGCAGGGCGACCGACTGTCCGCCGCCGGGTACGCCGATGTCGCGGACGGTACTGCCGGTGGCGCGGGCGAGCCGATCGAGATCGGCCCGTTCGGCCGCGCGGAACGCCGGCCCGATGAAGCGGGACGCCTGCCCCCTTCGGATGACCATGCAGGGTGAGCCCGCGAACGTGCCGCGCAGCCACAGTTCCCGCGTGGTGCGGGCGGCGATCGCGAATCCGAAGTCACGTGCGAACATCTCGGCCCTGTGCAGGTCCGGCTTCTCGAACTCCAGCCATGCCAGGTCCGCCACCTTGATGACGGGGTTGCGCGCGCGTCCGGGGTGCTCGCCTCGCAGGGCGCCCAGCTCGCTGTGGAGGTCTTGGTGGGGCGTCTGGGGATCGGCTCTGTCAACGGGGGTGTGGGACATGGTGTCCTCCAAGCAACACTGCCGTAATGAGGAAATCATCAACTTTGCCGTTGCTCATCGTCAATAGAAGTAGCGCCTCGAATTGATGGAATCATCAGTCATGCAGGGATCATCGCTTCGGTTGTTACACTCGGCGTATGCCGACGTCAGCCCCGCCCAAGAACCGTTTCGAGCGACGCCGCGCCGAAACCCGTCAGGCGCTCGTCCGCGCGGCCCGGCAGATCCTCGCGGAGACCGGGGACACCAGCGCCAGCATCCAGGCGATCGCCGAGCGCGCGGACGTGGGCTTCGGCTCCTTCTACAACCACTTCGCGTCGAAGACGGAGCTGTTCGACGCCGCGGTGACGGACGCGCTGGAGGAGTTCGGCCAGGTCATCGACGAGCGCGTGCAAGGGATCGAGGACCCCGCCGAGCTCGTCGCGGCGGGCTTCCGGCTCACCGCTCGCATGGCCGACTCCCACCCCGAACTCCTGCGGATCCTGCGCGACCGTGGTCTGGCCCACATTCACTCCGACCGCGGCCTGTCCCCGCGCGCCCTGCGCGACCTGGAGATCGGCATCGCCTCGGGCCGCTTCAGCTGCCCCAACGCGACCACCGCCCTGTCCGCCGTGGGCGGGACCCTGATCTCCCTCGTGGCATTGCGGCTGGCCCGCCCCGACCTCGACGGCGACGAGGCCGCCTCGGACCTCGCCGAAATGGTCCTGCGCATGCTCGGCGTCCCCCCGGACGACGCCCATGAGGTCACCCGGCGCCCCCTGCCCGACCTCGACTGACCACCGAGGGCCCGGCGTCCAGACGGCCGGACGGACCCGGGCCTCTGCGTGCTCGCACTGGAGGGTCACCTCATGTCCGCCAGGGCCGCGTCGACGCCCGCGACGGACGCGGCGTATGGAAATGTCGAGGGCACTCGTAGAGGGGCCACTGAGGTGCCTCGTCGACGTGCCTCCGCTCGGCCCTCCACCCCCGGCGCGGCCGTGCGAGGGCCCCGGACCCCCCTCATGCTGGAGACGAGGGGGTGTGGCAACGGAGGAAGGGGTGAAGATGCGGACCGTTGTCGACCTCACACGCTGCCAGGGCTATGCGCAGTGCGTGTTCCTCGCGCCGGCGGTGTTCGAGCTGCACGGCGAGGAGGGGCTGTTGTACGCCACGGCCGTACCCGACGACCAGGTGGAACGCGTACGCCAGGCCGCGGCGGCGTGCCCGGTGCAGGCGATCCTCCTGGGCGAGGAGGTGAGCGGTGGTGCCCGGTGACCTCAAGGACGGCCGCATCGTCATCGTCGGTGCGTCACTGACCGGGCTGCGGGCCGCGGAGGCGCTGCGCGAGGAGGGCTTCACCGGCTCGCTGACCGTGGTCGGGGACGAGCCCCACCCGCCCTATGACCGGCCTCCGCTGTCCAAGCAGGTGCTGCTCGGGCAAGCGACGGCGGACACCACCGAGCTGCCGATGCGCCGGGATCCGGAGGCCGACTGGCGGCTCGGCGTACGCGCCACAGGTGTTGACCTGCTGGCGAAGAGGGTGCTGCTGGAGGACGGCGAGTCGCTGCCGTACGACCGGCTGCTGATCGCCACCGGCACCCGGGCACGGCCCTGGCCCGACCCGGAGGAGGGCGCCCTGGACGGAGTGCTCACCCTGCGTACGCGCGAGGACGGCGCAGAGCTGGCTGAGCGGCTCGCCGCGGCGCCGGAGCGGGTGCTGGTGATCGGCGCAGGCTTCACCGGCTCGGAGATCGCCTCGGCCTGCCGGGAACGGGGGCTGGAGGTCACGGTCGCCGAACGCGGTCCCGCGCCGCTGGTGGGCGCGCTCGGCGGCACCCTGTCGAAGCTCGCGGCCGTCATGCACCGCAACCACGGCGTGGACCTGCGCACCGGGGTGACGGTCACCGCCCTGCACGGGGACCGGAACGGCAGCTTCACCGGCGCGCAGCTGTCCGACGGCAGCCGCGTCGACGCCGACGTCTGCGTCGTGGCGCTGGGGGCGATCCGCAACGTGGAGTGGCTGGCGGACTCCGGGCTGGCGGCGGGCCCGCGCGGGATCGCCTGCGACGCCGGCTGCCGGGCGTTCACCATGTACGGGATCGTCACCGACGACGTCTTCGTGGCCGGCGACGTCTCCCGCTTCCCCCACCCGCTGTTCGGCTACCAGATGCTCTCCCTGGAGCACTGGGGAAACGCGGTCGAGCAGGCCGAGGTGGCGGCCCACAACATGGTCAACCCCGGGCCGCTGCGGCGCCCGCACCTGGCCATCCCGACGTTCTGGTCGACCCAGTTCGGGCTCAACATCAAGTCGGTGGGCGTGCCCACCTACTCCGACTACGTGGTCATCGCCCAGGGCTCCCTGGAGGCGCGCCGCCTGGCCATGGTCTACGGCTACCAAGGGCGAGTCACCGCCGCGGTCACCGTCGACATGGCCAAGTCGCTCGACTACTACCGGCACCTGATCGAGACGGCCGCTCCGTTCCCGCCCCCGCCCGGCGCGGCGGACCGTGCGATCGCGGCCGACGTCCCGATCCCGTCCGACGTACCGGATCCGTCGGGGCTGTCCCACGGCCCCACCGTGGCGCTCACCGGATACCTGCCCGACCGCCGACTGACCGTGGTGCAGCCCGCGCGCTGACCCGCGTCCCGTCCCACGACTCCCACCTCGAGGAGCCACCATGGACTCCGAGACCCTGCTGGCACGGATCACCGACTACGCCAGCCGCCCCAACCCCTACCCGTTGTATACGGAACTCCGGGAGGCTGGTCCCGTGGTCCGGCAGGCAGACGGCAGCTGTCTGGTCGGCACCTACTACGAGATCGCCGCTCTGCTCCACGACCCGCGGATGAGTGCCGATCCCCGCACCCGTGGCGAAGTGACCCACAAGCCGCCGTTCCTGCGGCTCGACGACCCGGAACACCACAGGCTGCGCACGCTGGCCATGCGGCCGTTCGGACCGCCGCACAGCCCGGGGCGCATCGATGGCATGCGCGGCGAGATCGACCGGATCACCAAGGAACTGCTGGAGCCCTTCGAGGCGGGCCGTCAGGTCGACATCGTCGACGACTTCGCCTACCCGCTGCCCGTCACGGTGATCTGCCGCCTGCTCGGCGTGCCGCGCGAGGACGAGCCGCTGTTCCGGGCCTGGTCCGACGCTCTGGTCGCGGCCGCCGACGTCAGGCCCGGGGACGACTCCGCCGAGTCGGACAAGGCCGGCGACCAGGCACGGATCGAGATGGGCGGGTACCTGGTGAACCTCGCCGAGCAGCGCCGTGGCAACCCGAGCGACGACATGCTCTTCGCCTTCGTCAATGAGCCGGACCCGAACCTGCGGCTCACCCAGGAGGAACTCGCCGAGACGGCCGTGCTGCTGCTCATCGCGGGGCACGAGACCACCGTCAACCTGATCACCAACGGCGTACTCACCCTGCTGCGCCAACCCGAGCACCTGGACCACCTGCGCCGCGAACCCGACCTGCTGCCGCAAGCGGTGGAGGAACTCCTACGCTACGAACCCCCGGTCCACATGCGCGAACGCGTCCCGCTCGCCGACATCGACGTCGCCGACACCACGATCCCCGAAGGCACCTCCGTGATCCTGGTGCTGGCCTCCGGCAGCCGCGACCCCATGCGGTTCCACGAGCCCGACCGGTTCGACCCCACCCGCCCGGACAACGAGCACTTCGGCTTCGGCAGCGGCATCCACTTCTGCTACGGCGCACCTCTGGCCCGCATCGAAGCCCAGGCCGCACTCGGCGCACTGCTCCCCCACCTCGGTACAGCCCGCCTGGTCCAGGACCCGCCCCCCTACCGCCAGAACGCCATGCTGCGCGGACCCCGCCACCTGCCCATCCAACTGTGAAGCCGCCTCCAGGAGCGCCGGCAGGCTGCCGTTCAACGCGACCAGAACGACGACCGGGTCGACGTCCGATCTGCGGGGACGACCAGGCAGCTCTCGTGCGCGTAAGCGAGTTGGTGCGGGATGTGGGCTGCGATCCCGTATCCGGCGGCGGTCTCGAACGGGCGGGACTCCTGGAAGCGACCGCCGCGCTGTTCATCGCACTGTGGGTTGGAGAGGGAGCGGATGTCCAGGCGATCGCACCTCCGCTGACCTATGCGGCCGGACCGGGTCGTTGAGTAAGCAGCAAGAGGGCTTTCTGTCAGGAGTTCTAAGCACTCGCCGCAACTCGGCCAGCGTCGGCCCCCAGTCCTCCAGGTAGTGCAGCACCAAGGACGCGACCACGTCGACGAACGCACCGTCGGCGAACGGCAGGCGGTCGCTCAGGGCGACAACGTGCAGGGCTACGTCGTCACCGAGCCGCCGCCTTGCCAACGCCGACATCCCGGCGCCGGCGTCGATGTGACGCAGGCGCCGAGTGGACCGACGGGCTCATCCGGCGCGTGGAGGGCGGGGCGTACACCTTCGCGGGTGAGGGCGAGCCGTTCTCGTAGCCAAGTTTGACTAATCCGCTGAGCGGGCATTAGCTTGTCCGGCGAGCAGTAGTCAAGATTGACTACACGAGTCGGAGGAGACGCATGGCCGACGCGATCGACATCGAGGGCGTACGGAAGCGATACGGGGACAAGGCCGCTCTGGACGGACTGGACCTGCGGGTGGGACGCGGCACCGTGCACGCCCTCCTCGGCCCGAACGGCGCGGGCAAGACGACGACGGTCCGCGTACTGACCACGCTGCTGCGGCCGGACTCGGGCCGCGTGGCGGTCGCCGGGTACGACGTGGTGACGCAGGCCGACCGGGTGCGGGCCCGCATCGGACTGCTCGGCCAGCACGCCGCGCTCGACGAGGAGCTCGGTGGCCGGCAGAACCTGGAGATGTTCGGCCGGCTCCACCACCTCGGCGCCCGGCGGGCCCGTGCCCGCGCCGACGAGCTGCTGGAGCGGTTCGGCCTCACGGACACCGGCGACAAGCAGGTCAAGCGGTACAGCGGCGGCATGCGGCGGCGGCTCGACCTCGCCGCCTCGCTGATCACCGAGCCGGAGGTGCTCTTCCTGGACGAGCCGACCACCGGGCTCGACCCGCGCAGCCGGGCCGAGGTCTGGGCCTCGGTGCGCTCGCTGGTCGGCGGCGGCACCACGGTACTGCTGACCACCCAGTACCTGGAGGAGGCCGACCAGCTCGCCGATCGGATCTCGCTGGTCGACCGGGGCCGGGTCATCGCCGACGGCACCGCCGACGAGCTGAAGGCCCGCACCGGCGGCGACCGCATCGACGTCGTCCTGCGCGACGCGGCCCAGTTGGCCGCGGCGGTGGCCCTGATGCCGTTCGCCGCCGACGACGTCACGGTGGACGCCGACCGCCGTCGGTTCAGTGCGCCCGTGACCGACCGGATGAGCGCGCTCACCCAGGTGGTGCGGGCGCTGGCGTCGGCGGACATCGAGGCGGAGGACATCGCGGTGCGCAGGCCCACCCTGGACGAGGTGTTCCTGCGGCTGACGGGGCGTTCCGAGGAGGCCCCGGCGCAGGACGAGACCCGGGCCAGGGAGGCGGTATGAGCGCGGTGAGCACGACGAACGCGGTGCGCGAGAGCGGCGGTGGCCTCGCCTTCGCGCTGAGCGACTCCTGGACCATGACCCGGCGGGAACTCGCCCACTGGGGCCGGCAGCCGGTGCAGGTGGCCGTCGGCGTGGTCTTCCCGGTGATGATCCTGCTGATGTTCGGCTATCTGATCGGCGGCGGCCGGAACGTCGGCGGCGACTACATCGACTATCTGGTGCCCGGCATCCTCGCGCTGACCATGGCCTTCGGCCTGGAGAGCACGGTGATCGCGGTCACCCAGGACCTCAACAAGGGCGTGATCGACCGGTTCCGGTCCATGCCGATGGCCAACGGCGCGGTGCTCGTGGGCCGTTCGGCGGCGGACATGCTGCAGTCCGCGGTGAGCCTCGCCGTGATGATCGGTGTCGGGTACGCGATCGGCTGGCGGGCGCACACGACGGCGGGCGGGTTCCTCGGCGCCGTGGGCCTCCTGCTGCTGTTCCGGTTCGCGATGCTGTGGATCGGCATCTATCTGGCTCTGGTGGCCGGGAAACCGGAGCTGGTGCAGGCCGTGCAGATCCTGGTCTGGCCGGTGGGCTTCCTGTCCAACGCCATCGCGACCCCCGCGTCCATGCCGGACTGGCTGGGCACGGTGGTGCAGTGGAACCCCATGTCCCAGACCGCTACGGCGGTGCGGGACCTGTTCGGAAGCGTCGGCGGCACGTCCGGGCACGTCCTGGCGGCCGTGCTCTGGCCGGTGGCGCTGTTCGCCGTGTTCTTCCCGCTGGCCCTGCGCCGGTTCGCCCGGCTCAGCCACTGAGCCCCCCGTCGGCCCTCGCCGGCCGACGGCCCGCTCCACCCCTGGTCATACCTGGTTCTTCGGTTCCACCGGGCAGCCTTTCAGGCATTCGGAGCGTCAAACGGGCGTCACGAGTCAGAAGCGTCCGGCCGCGAACAGGACGAGGACCGCGGTCACGGCCATGCCCGCTCCCGTAGCGAGCGCTACGAGCCATGCCCGCCACCAGCGCCGGGGCGCCGACACCGCGGACGACGCCCAGGTGCCGGGTTCGGCCCAGAGGTAGCCGAAGAAACCGGTGCCGGTGAGCAGCGCGGCCAGCATCCATACGGGGCCGCTGGCCAGGCGGTGCCGACGGGCTGTGAGCATCCTGGCCAGGACCAGGCCTCCGGTGAGAATCGCGAGGAACCTGAGCCACGGCCAAGGCGTCAGCAGGGCATAGGCGATGGGCACGAGCAGGGTCAGGCCTCCGGCGCCGTAGGCGGCATCGAAGTCGCTGAAGCGGACGTGTTCCGCGGACGGGCCCGTCGCACGAGTCACGGTCGTCGTGAAGTCGTGGACGGCATCCTCCGGGCCCAGGACGAAGCCGGTCGGCTTGTAGACGTAGCTGTGGTCGTCGAGCAGGCCGGTGCTCCAGCGCACCGTGACCTCCGAGTCCGCCGCGTCCATCTGCACCGTGTGAGTCCTGCCGGCCTTGATGTCCGCCACCAGGCTGCGCGTCGACCCGGAGGCCGGAACGACCCGCAGCAGCGTGGTGACGAACGACAGCAGCAGCACCAGGAGCAGCACCCAGCGGGCCGGACGCCAGACCTTGTCCGGCCAGGCGTCCGAAGCCTCGGCGAGGCGCGTGGTGGTCGGTGCGGTGCCGTCGAGCTTCATTGGTCTCCCCGTCCGCCGCAGGGCGCGCCGTCAAGCCCGGGCTGTGCCATCTCAGTGCACCTCCATGGCCCAGTAGTAGATCTGGTACACAGTGGCACGCCATGACCCTGCTTGATGTCGCCGCCCCACGGCACCAGTTGGGGATGTGCAGGAGCGAAGCGCGTCCCGTGACGTCGAAGGCCGCGAATGCCACGGTGCAGCTGCGGGTGCTGCGCCACTGGTTGGTCACCTGGTAGATGACGTCGTAGCCCCCTGTGAAGGCGTCCGGAAACGAACGGCCGGCGGCCAACTCTGGTGCTCAGCACGGTGTCCTGCTGCATTAGGGTGCTCGCTGCGCCAATCACGAGGGAGATCATGAAGACGGACGCCGAGTCATCGACGATCATCAGTACGCCGCTGAAGGTCGCGGCTTTCCGACGGTTCGTGTCGGCCAATCTCATCTCGGCTACCGGGTCTGCGATGGCCCCTCTCGCACTGGCCTACTCCGTCATCGAGCAGGGCGGAGGAGCTGGGTCCCTCGGCCTCGTGCTTGCAACGAACACTGTCCCCACGATCGTTTTCCTCCTGGCGGGGGGCCTCTTCGCGGACCGCCTGTCCCGAAGCCGGCTCCTCGCCCTCGGGAATCTGCTGGCGGCCGGCGCTCAGGGTGTGCTGGCCGTCACCGTGGCAACCGAACATGCGACGACGGCGTCGATCGCAGCGTGCGGCTTCGTCTCGGGAACCGCGGCGTCGTTCATCGTGCCGGCCACACAGGGTGCCGTCGCGCAGATTGTTCCCGCGGAGCATCTGCAGCAGGCCAACGCGTTGCTCAGACTGCCGAGCAACGCGGTCAAGGTGCTGGGCCCGATCGTCGGCGGGATGGTCGTCGCTGCCAGTGGCGCGGCGTGGGCCCTGGCTTGGGACGCACTCACGTTCGCCGCTGCGGCTGTCCTACTTCTCGGTCTGCGCCTGGACGCCCCGCTCACCACAACCGGCGGCGCCCTGGCCGACCTGCGGGCAGGATGGACAAGCTTCTGGTCGCGCACCTGGTTGTGGACCTATACGGCCGCCGGAACCGTCCTCGTCTCGGCATGGCTGGCGGGCTTCCAGCTTCTCGGCCCCCTCGTTGCCGCACGGCAGTACGCCGGGGCACGCGACTGGGGTCTGATCCAGGCGGCCTTCGCCTCCGGTCTGCTGGCGGGGAGCCTCGTATGCCTGCGCTGGAAACCGTACCGACTGCTCACGGTCGCGGTCGCCACGGGCGGTGCTCTCGCGCTCCCCTTGGCCACCATGGCCTGCAGCGCGCCGCTGCCTTTTGTCCTGGTGACCGGCTTGCTGGCGGGGGTCGGCCTCGATGTTGGGATCGTTGCCTGGACCACCGCGTTCCACCAGCATGTGCCCCAGGCGGAACAGGGCCGCATGAGCGCGTTCAACGGTGTTGGGGAGCGCCTCGCCATCCCTCTCGGCTACCTCATCACCGCTCTTGCGGCCCACTCGTGGAACAGCCAGGAAGTGCTGCTGGGATGCGCCGGGATGATCGCTGCTGCGGTCATCCTCAACCTCTGTGTCCCGGACGTATATCGCATCAACCGCCTCGCACGACACACTCAGTCGAGGGCCACGAATGACCATCGCGAGGTAGAGCAGGCGTAGCGGCCGTGCCCAGGCCCTGACCGTGGCGTATCTGCCGAAGGAGCACAGCGACGTACCTCACGCCATGTCTGGCGGCTGGGAAGGTGGTCGGACCAGCTGTCGACTGCGAGCTGTGCCCAGCGGTTGGGGGTCCGTACGGTCAACGGTGGATCGTCCAGCAGGAAGTGACACCTGATGACAGACGTGAGCGTCTCCGCTGAGGCCGTGGAGGAAGTGCAGCACGTGGGGGCTGCGGACGCCCTGTCGACCAGCTCGTCAACCAGATGGTCGACAGGGCCAAAGCGGGCGGGATCAAGCTGACCGGCGAGGGCGGGCTGCTGCAGCAGCTCACGAAGAGGATCCTCGAGTCAGCCCTCGAGGGCGAGATCACCGACCACCTCGGTCACGCGAAGCACGAGACCCAGGGATTGCCGGCATTGGCAGTCAGCCGCGGGCGCGGAGGCTGGCTTCTTCGAGGTCGAGTTCACGCTGGATCCGGCGCCGGGTGGCGTTGCTGATCTTGTTCGCTTCGTAGAGGCGCTGGAGCTCGGCGGCCTCGATGGCGATGAGTGCCCGGCGTATCTCGCGGTAGGCGTCGGCAGGACGGGCGTCCGGGTCGTTGTAGTGGGCATCTTCGGCCTGGTGGATGCGCGCTTCCAGTTGGCGGCGGGCCTGTTTCAAGGCGGTCTCGGAGGCGGCACCCAGATCGGCGAGCTGATCCAGATCGCCAAGCTGTTTCAGCTCTTCGAGAGCGGCGCGCGCAATGTGTCGGCGGGTCCGGGCCTCCTCGCGGGCGGTGTGCTCTGGTTCCAGAGCGATGCCGGAGCGGCGGACGACAGGGGCGAGGGTGAAACCCTGGAAGATGAGAGTGACCACGATGGTCCCTGTGGTCAGCGTGAGGATGAGCGCCCGGTGCGGCAGCGGCGCCCCTGTGTGGGTGGCCAGGGGGATGGAGAGCGCGGCGGCCAGCGGCATGACGCCTCGGGTGCCTGCCCAGGACAGGACGGCCGGAACGCGCCAGGAGAGGCGACTGTCGCCCTCCCTGTTCCGGTGCTGGATCAGGGCGGACAGCGGGAAGATCCACAGCAGGCGGATGGCCAGCACAGTGAAGGCGATCACCGGCACCCACAGCGGCCAGCCGTGCTCGTCGTGCGCGAGCTGACGGACGGCGGAGGGGAGCTGGAGGCCGATGAGGGCGAAGACGACGCTCTCCAGCAGGAAGGTCACGGTGTCGTAGACGGCGTGGACCTGGATGCGGATGGGGGCGTTGCTGAGCTTGTGGCCGGTGCTGCCGAGGACGACCCCGGACACGATGACGGCGGTCACGCCGGAGGTGTGCGATTGCTCCGCGATGACGTATGAGGCGTACGGAGTGACCAATGCGATGACGGTCTCCAGCATGGGGTCCTCGGTCCGTCTGCGGATGAGGGTCACCACTGCGGCGACCGCCGCGCCGATGAGGGCTCCTCCGCCTGCAAGGATCAGGAACTGCTCGACGGTACCGGCCACGGTGATGGCACTGCTGGAAACCGCGGTGGCCACGGCGACCTTGTACAGGACCAGGGACGTGGCGTCGTTGAACAGGCTTTCCGCCTGCACCATGGCCTGCACGCGCGGTGGGAGGGACAGGCGCCGGCCGAGCGCGGTGACGGCCACGGGGTCGGTGCTGGCCAGGACAGAGCCGAGGATGAACGCGGTCGCGGCGGTGAGCGGGGTGATCGCTCGGGCGACGTACCCGACGGCGATGGCCGAGGCGACGACCAGGCCGAAGACCAGGCCGGTCACAGGCCGCCACACGGTGCGCAGATCGCGGATCGAGATTTCCCCGGCCGAGGCGAAGAGCAATGGCGGCAGCACCAGCACGTTGATCACCTGGGGCGGCAGGCGAACCTCCGGAACCCCGGGCATCAGCCCGACGACCAGACCGGCGACTACGAGGAGCGAGGGGGCGGGCAAGCTCCAGCGCCGGGCACCGGTCGCCACGGCTGTGGCCAGGACCACGAGCAGCAGGATGACGGTCAGGCCGGTCATGGAGCGTCCCCGGTGGGCTACGGCGTGTTACCCCCCTCTGACCAGGTGCTTTACCAAAGTAACCGACCTCGGGCAGCGACGCAGCCGACATGGAGCCGCAGCCGTCCAGGGTGCGGCAGTCGTGCAGCGGCAGCACCCCGTCGGCGTAGGGCGCCCCCTCCAGGTCTTTCCGCCGGGAGCGCAGGCCGTGCCCTTGGTCAGCGGGTCACGCCCAGCGTGGCCTCCTCCGCGCGGTCCGCGTCCGTGGCGTCGCTGAGTCCGAGGCGCAGGTGCTCGATGTGGTAGACGGCCTGGTCGAGGAGTTCGGCGACGTGGTCGTCGTAGAGCGCGTAGATCACCGAGCGGCCCTGGCGGCGGCCCACGACCAGGCCAAGGTTGCGCAGCAGCCGCAGCTGGTGGGAGCAGGCGGACTGCTCCATGCCGACCTCGGTGGCGAGTTCGGTGGCGGCGCACGGGCCTTCGCGCAGGCGGGAGAGGATCAGCAGCCGGGAAGGTGTGGCCAGTGCCTGGAGGGTGGTGGCCACGCGGGCGGCGCTGTCCGCGTCCAGGCGGGTGCGCGGGACGGGGTTGTCGGCGGGAGCTGCTCCATGGCCCATGACGGCCATCATACAAGCAACACTTGAAGAGCTCTTCATATGTACCTGTATGGTGGACAGGTCGGTATGTCCTGCCCTGATGAAGGGTTCCTCGTCATGTCTTCCACCCTGACCGAGCGGCCCGCGACCGCCGCGACCGCGCGCCCGGATGCCGCCCCACGGCGGCGGACCCGGGTCTTCGCGCTGCCCGAGGCCCGTTGGGCCGCAGCGGCCACGGTGCTGTTCCTGCTCGCGCTCCCCCTGCAGCTGACCGGCACACCTGCCTGGATCTGGGGCGTGCTGTACGGGCTCGCCTACGCCGCCGGTGGCTGGGAGCCCGCGCTGGCCGGACTGCAGGCGCTGCGGGAGAAGACCCTCGACGTCGACCTGCTGATGATCGTGGCCGCACTGGGGGCGGCGGCCGTCGGCCAGGTGATGGACGGCGCACTGCTGATCGTCATCTTCGCGACCTCCGGCGCACTGGAGGCCCTGGCCACCGCACGCACCGCCGACTCGGTGCGCGGCCTGCTCGACCTCGCCCCGGCCACCGCGACCCGGCTGCGCGACGACGGCGGTGAGGAGACGGTGCCCAGCGCGGATCTCGCCGTCGGCGACATCGTCCTGGTGCGGCCCGGCGAACGGATCGGCGCCGACGGCCGTGTGCTGGACGGGGCGAGTGAGGTGGACCAGGCCACCATCACCGGCGAACCGCTGCCCGTGGCGAAGGAACCCGGCGACGAGGTGTTCGCCGGCACCCTCAACGGCACCGGCGCACTCCGCATCAAGGTCGAGCGGGACGCCTCCGACTCGGTGATCGCCCGCATCGTACGGATGGTCGAGGAAGCGTCGGAGACCAAGGCGCCGACGCAGTTGTTCATCGAGAAGGTCGAACAGCGCTACTCGATCGGCATGGTGGCGGCCACGCTGGCCGTGTTCGCGGTGCCGCTCGCATTCGGCGCCGCGCTGACCGGCTCGCTGCTGCGGGCCATGACCTTCATGATCGTCGCCTCGCCGTGCGCGGTGGTGCTGGCGACCATGCCGCCGCTGCTGTCCGCGATCGCGAATGCCGGGCGGCACGGCGTGCTCGTGAAGTCCGCCGTGGTGATGGAACGCCTCGGCCAGGTCGACGCGGTCGCCCTGGACAAGACCGGCACGCTCACCGAGGGCACCCCGACCGTCACCGACATCCGGCCACTGCCCGGCTCCGGCGTGAACAAGGAGGAGTTGCTGGTCCTTGCCGCGGCGGCCGAACACCCCAGCGAGCACCCGCTGGCCCGCGCCGTCGTGGACGCCGCCCGCACCCGTGGTCTCGCCCTGCCCGTCGCTGAGGACTTCACCTCAGCCCCTGGCGTCGGAGTCACCGCCACCGTCGACGGCCGCAAGATCGCGGTCGGCGCCCCCGCCCGGCTGCTGTCCGACGCCGAGGACGCGCACACCGCCACCGTCGCCGAACTGGAGGACAGCTGGCGCACCGCGGTCCTGGTGGTGGCCGACGGCGCCCCGGCTGGAGTCCTGGGCGTCGCCGACCGCCTGCGCCCGGACGCCAGGGCCACCGTCGCCTCCCTCACCGTGCTCGCCGGCACCGCACCGATGCTGCTCACCGGTGACAACCCCCGCGCTGCCGCCCGCCTGGCCGCCGAGGTCGCCATCACCGACGTCCGCGCCGGACTGCTCCCGCAGGACAAGGTGGCCGCGGTCAGGGAACTGGAGCAGGCCGGCCGCAAGGTGCTGGTCGTCGGCGACGGCGTCAACGACGCGCCCGCCCTGGCCGCCGCCCACACCGGCATCGCGATGGGCCGGGCCGGATCCGACCTGGCACTGGAGACCGCCGACGCGGTGATCGTCCGCGACGAACTCGCCACCGCGCCCGCCGTGGTGGCCCTCTCCCGGCGGGCGCGCCGCCTGGTGGCGCAGAACCTGGCCATCGCCGCCGTGTTCATCTCCGGCCTGGTCGTCTGGGACCTGGCCGCCACCCTGCCGCTGCCCCTCGGCGTCCTCGGCCACGAGGGCTCGACCGTCATCGTCGGCCTCAACGGCCTGCGGTTGCTGCGCGAAGCCGCCTGGACCCGGGCCCGGGCGGAGGGCCGCCGCTGACCCGTTGCACCCCACGGCCCGCCGCACCCGCGCAGGTGCGGCGGGCCGTTGCCGTCCGACCACTTCGACGGCACCGCTGACTTGGACGGCACTGCTGACGCGGGAGACGTCACACGGAGACACATGATCGACGATTCATATGGACATGGGTTTCATTTTCATCTACGGTGGGGAGTGTCGACTCCGCACGAGCCACAGGAGTTACGAGCCCGCAGAGTTACGAGCCGCAGGAGTTACGAGCCATAGGAGTGATGTGCCATGGGCGGCCGGATGACACGCCAGCGCAAAGCCGTCACGCGCGCACTCGAGGGCTGCCAGGACTTCGTGTCGGCCCAGGACTCCGCTACCTGATGTGCCTTGACTGCGGCCGCAGCCGCCCGGTGGACTCCGAGGTCGTCGAGGAGCGGGCGGGCCGAATCGCCGCCGACACCGGCTTCGCCGCGGTCGAGCACACCGTCGAACTCACCGGTGTCCGGGCCATCTGCCGGCCGCAGACGGATGCCGGCCATCCGGGGACGAAGGAGAAGAACCGCCATGCCACTGGGATCGCGCCCCGGACCCAAGGGGCCGAGTCCGCACCTGCGCGAGCTGAAGGAGACCGTGCGCACCCTGCTCGGACTCGACGAAGACACCGCCGTCATGGTCCGCCAACTCGCCTGCACCGAACCGGGCTGCCCACCGCTGGAGACGGTCGTCGCCGTGCTGCCGATGGAGGGCGAGGCCCGCCGCTGGACCCTGCACCGCCCCGCCGACCAGATCACCGAGGACGACCTGCGGGTCGCCCTGCTGGCCCCTCAACAGCACGACTAGGAGATTGACTTGACCACCCCGGAACCTCGCGACGAGCGGGTCCCCGTCACCGTCCTGACCGGCTTCCTCGGCTCGGGCAAGACCACCCTGCTCAACCGCATCCTCACCGAGAACCACGGCCTGAGGATCGCCGTCATCGAGAACGAGTTCGGCGAGATCGGCATCGACGACGCGCTCGTCCTCGACGCCGAGGAAGAGATCTTCGAGATGAACAACGGCTGCATCTGCTGCACCGTGCGCGGAGATCTCATACGCATCCTCGGCGCCTTGATGCGCCGGCGCGAGAAGTTCGACCACATCCTCATCGAGACCACCGGCCTCGCCGACCCCGCACCCGTCGCCCAGACCTTCTTCATGGACGACGAGATCGCCTCCCAGCTGCGGCTGGACGCCATCGTCACCCTCGTCGACGCCGCGCACGTGCTCCAGCACCTGGACGAAGTCAAGCCGGAGGGTGTGGAGAACGAGGCCGTCGAGCAGATCGCCTTCGCCGACCGGGTCGTGCTCAACAAGACCGACCTGGCCGACGAGAAGACGATCGCCGAGGTCGAGGCCCGCGTACGGTCGATCAACGCCCCGGTGCAGATCCTGCGTGCCCAGCACGCGGAGATCGACCTCCGACAGGTCCTCGACGTCGGCGCGTTCGACCTGGAACGAGTGCTCGCCGACGATCCCTCCTTCCTCGCCGAGACCGAGCACCAGCACGACACCACCGTCACCTCGGTCGGCATCGAGCTGGAGGGCGAGCTCGACGAGGACCGGCTGAACGGCTGGCTCGGCCAGTTGTTGCGCACCAAGGGCGTCGACCTGTTCCGCTCCAAGGGCATCCTCGCCATCGCCGGGGCGCCCAGGCAGTACGTCTTCCAGGGCGTGCACATGCTGCTGGACGGCACCTTCGGACGCGACTGGCGGGAGGGCGAAGTACGGCGCAACCGGCTCGTCTTCATCGGCCGCGACCTCGACCGCGCCGCGCTGGAGCGCGGCTTCGCCGACTGCCTTGCCACCGCGGGAGCGGCCGCGTGAGTACGACTGTGGAGTCCCCGCTCGCCTGGGAAGTCGGAGTCGACGACGCACCCGTCGCACTCACTGCACGGGGCGATCTGGTCGCCGTCGCGGCGGCCGGGGGGATGGTCAAGGTCTTCGACGCGGCGATGGGTGCCGAGATCGGGTCGCTCGACCTTCCCGGAGGTGCGCTCAAGATCGCACTCTCCCCGGATGCGGGGCACTTGGTGGCGACCGGCCCCATGGGTCACGCACTGTGGCGCCGCTCTGACGGACGTACGAAGGTGCGGGAGTCCGGTGCCTGGTCGGCCGCCGCCGCCTGGGCCGACGGCGCACGGGTCGCCGTCGCCTCCGGCCGTCGTGCGCTCGTACTCGACGCGGAGGGAGCCGAGTTGTGGCGCACGGAGCCCGCCGCGTCCACCGTCACCGACCTCGCCTGGATGCGCCAGGGCCGACGCCTGGCCGTGGCGGCGTATGGGGCCGTGCGCTGCCACGAACGGCACACCGAGAAGCCGGTCGCCACCTATCCCTACGTTGGTTCGCACCTCGCGCTCGCCGTCGCACCCACCGGGAAGTGGATCTGCAGCGGTAACCAGGACGCCTCCATCCACATCTGGAGAGCGCGCGACGGCGGCGAGCTGACCATGTCCGGCTACCCGGACAAGGTCTCCCGCCTCGCCTTCGACGACACCGGCTTCTGGCTGGCGGCCGACGGCGCGCCCGACGTCACGGTGTGGGACTTCGCCGGCAAGGGACCGGAGGGCACGGCACCGCGCTCGCTGCGCTGCCACGAGACGGTGACCGCGCTGGCCTGGCGGCCGGGTGCCGCCGGGCACCTGGCCAGCGGCGGCGCCGACGGCACTGTCGCCCTGTGGCACGCCACGGCCGGGCGGCCGCAGGCGCGCCTGCGGCCGGTGCGCGAACTGGACGGCACCGGCGCGCCGGTCGCGGCGCTGGCCTGGGCGGGCCCGCACCTGCTGGCCGTCGCCTGGCGGGACGGCCGGATCCGGACGTACGGTGTGCCGTCCCGGACCGCCCTGTGAACCGGTCCGTGATCCGGGCGGCCGCTCCCCGGCCCTGCACCCTCGTCGTGTGCCGGGGCTGCTGCTGCGGCAACCCGCGCAAGCACCCCGGCACCGACCACGCCTGGCAACTGGACCGGCTGCGCGCCGGCGCGGCGGAACACGGCTTCCAGGTCCGTACGACGGACTGCCTGGGCCCCTGCGACCAGGCCAACGTCATCGTCGTCCAGCCGTCGACCGCCGGGCGGCGAGCCGGGGGCCGCGCCGTCTGGGTCGGCTTCGCCACGGACGACGACTGCACCGACGAGCTGCTGCGCTGGGCGC
The DNA here is from genome assembly GCF_001417775.1 of Streptomyces sp. TP-A0356. Lineage (GTDB taxonomy): Bacteria > Actinomycetota > Actinomycetes > Streptomycetales > Streptomycetaceae > Streptomyces. The sequence goes on from NZ_BBZJ01000015.1 coordinate 72,461, forward strand.
GGGCGGGCGGACCCGGCATCGCCGAACCGCCGCCCACGCTGGCGCTCCAGCTCATACGCCCACCGCGCGAGGCCCACAGCCGTGCACGCCGATGACATCGACGCCGACGGCCGCGACGTCCTCGCGGCCGGCCGGCTCGACGAGGCCACCGCCGCCTCCGTCGCCACGACGCTCCAGGCCCTGGCCACACCGTCCCGCCTGCTGATCCTCACCACCCTGCGGCAACGGCCCTACCCGGTCGGCGAACTCGCCTCTGCCGTCGGCATGGAACAGTCCGCCGTCTCCCACCAACTGCGCCTGCTGCGCGCCCTCGGCCTGGTCACCGGCCGCCGCGACGGCCGCCGCATCGTCTACAGCCTCTACGACGACCACGTCGCTCAGCTCCTCGACCAGGCCGTCCACCACATCGAGCACCTGCGGCTCGGCGTACGCGACCTCGACTGACCGCACATCCCAGCCGTCGCGACGCTCCCCCTCATCTCACATATGCATGGGTTGCTATATATTAACTTCTACATGCATGGCCTGCGGCAGCACCACCCGCAGACCGCCGAACGGCGCACCCAGGAGCAGGACATGACCACCGCCACCGAACACCGCACGCACGACGACCACACCCACACCCACGGCGAGGGCTGCGGCCATGTCGCCGTCCCGCACGGCGACCACACCGACTACGTGCACGACGGCCATCTCCACAAGTCGCACGACGGCCACGTCGACGAGTGCGCGACCGCCAGCCACACCGCCCACGAGGGCCACGACCACCAGCACGGCGAGGGCTGCGGCCACGTGGCCGTGCCGCACGAGAGCCATGTCGACTACGTGCACGACGGCCACCGTCACGCCGCCCATGAGGGGCACTGGGACGATCACTGACCAGGGCCCCGTCCACCGACTTCACGAACCGAAAATCATTGTCACTTGCTAATGTATGCATGTGACGACGACTCCCCCTTCCCCGGCGCCATCGATGGACGAGCCGATACGGGCCCTGCAGGCGGCCAGTGACCTCCTGAGGGCACTGGCCTCGCCCGTCCGCATCGGCATCGTCCGCGAGCTGTCCCAGGGCGGGAAGTACGTCCACGAGCTGGTCGCCGCCCTCGGGGTGAGCCAGCCGCTGGTCTCCCAGCACCTCCGGGTGCTGCGCACCTCCCGCATCGTGACGGCACGGCGCCAGGCGCGCGAGATCCAGTACGTCCTCACCGACGACCACATCGCCCATATCGTGCTGGACGCCATCCGGCACGCCCAGGAGTAGCCCGTCAGTCGAGGCGGGCGACCTGCCATGGAGTGGGGGCCGCACGGAGTCGGTCGGGCAGCGTGCCGTCGTCGGGCATCCCAGCCCGCAGCCACACCCCGACCGCCTCGGCGTCGGCTTCGGTGACGAGCGGACCCAGGCACACGACAGCCCCAACACGGTGCCCGGTCCAGCTTGGGTTGACCGACCACCACCGCACGGACTCCGTCACCCGCGAGCCGACACCCCTCCAGTAGAGGAACAGTCCAGCTCAGCAGCCCGAAACCCCGGCCCTTACGCGGAACACCGGCTCCAGCGTGCCGGGGGCGGCGTCCTAGCGAGCTCAGAGCGCCTCGCGGGGCAGCGTGACGCGGCGCACGGCCTCGATGAGTGCGGCGCGGTGCTCCTGTAGGCGCTCGGGGGACATCGGGGCCTCGCCGACGGTGGCCATGAGCGCGGGCGGGGCATCGAGCCAGCTCTCAGTGATCCGCAGCACCATGGCGAACAGGTCGACGGCCGGGAAGGTGGCGTCGAGCCGACCCTCGCGCTGAGCTGCCGCCACGACGTCTACCCGCTCCTGGTAGGTGCGGCCTTCGACCTCGCTCGGCTGCACCCGCTCGAACCGGCGCCAGGCCGACAATCGAGCGGCTTCCGGGTGGGCCAGCATGTAGTCGAAGCGCGCGCCGGCGAAGGCGACCAGGTCGCCGTCGGGCAGCGGAACGGCCTGGGTCAGTTCCGCGGTCTGCCTCTCCAGCACGGCCTCGAAGAGCTTCTCCTTGTCGCCGAAGTAGACGTAGAGCAGTCGCTTGTTCGCACCGGCCCGCTCGGCTATCCGCTCGATGCGCGCCCCGGCGAAGCCGTACTCGGCGAACTCCGTGGTCGCCGCCGCCAGGATGAGCTCCTTGGTGGCGGAGGAGTCGCGGCGGCGCACCGCGCGGGTGGCGGTCTCAGAGGTCTCAGAGTTCTCAGTCGGTGGCGTGGGCATGCTCCGAGACTAGCCTATGTAACTAACTTTTGACTTACTTCTGGCACCGGGTTAGCTTGTAACTAACCGGTTAGATATCCAATGGGCCCGGGAGGCTCAGGAGAGGACGACCTCCCATGTCAACCACCCCCAAGCTCCAGACGCTGACGCTCGCCGACGACCTGAACCTCACCCGCATGGGGTACGGGGCGATGCAGTTGGCCGGCCCCGGCGTCTTCGGTCCCCCCAAGGACCGCGACCAGGCACTGGCCGTACTGCGCACCGCCGTGGAGCTCGGCATCACTCACATCGACACCAGCGACTTCTACGGACCGGCCGTCGTCAACGAGCTGATCAAGGAAGCGCTGCACCCGTACCCGGACGACCTGCACATCGTCACCAAGGTCGGCGCCCGCCGCACCGACGACGGCGGCTGGGTGCCGTCCCTGGAGCCCGGGGACCTCAAGGAACAGGTCCGGGAGAATCTCAAGCATCTGGGCCTGGAAACCCTCGACGTCGTGAACCTGCGCCTGGGCTCGGTCGAGGGCACAACCGACGAGTCCATCGCCGCGCAGTTCGGCGCCCTGGCCGAACTGCGCGAGCAGGGCCTCATCCGCCATCTGGGCCTCAGCGGCGCCTCCGACACCCAGCTGACCGAGGCGCAGACCATCGCCCCGGTCGTGACCGTGCAAAACCTCTACAACCTGGCCAACCGTCAGGACGATGCCCTTGTGGAGCGCTGCGCGGCCGAGAACATCGCCTTCGCCCCGTTCTTCCCCCTGGGCGGCTTCTCCCCGCTGCAGTCCGAGACGCTGACCAAGGTCGCCATACAGCTGGACGCAACGCCGCAGAGTGTCGCGCTGGCCTGGCTGCTCCAGCGGTCGGCGACCATTGTCCTGATCCCCGGCACGTCCTCTGTGGCACACCTGCGCCAGAACGTGGCCGCCGCCGAGCTGGAGCTGCCGGCGGACGCGGTCGCCGAGCTGGACACCATCGGCAAGTAACCCGGCGCGGTCCTGGGCCGGGCGCCATCACCCGGCCCAGACCCCGCGGTCGGCGCCTTCCCGCTCCCTGGCGCGCCAACGGCACGACGGGGGCGGGGGTGCACTCACAGGACGAACGTCAAGGAGGATCATGCGATCCGTTGTTGTCGTACTCGGCGCCTCAGGGGGCATCGGACAGGCCGTCACCGCCGGCCAGGCAGCGCTCGGGCGGCACGTCATCGCCGTGGCCAGGGGCGAGAAGGTCCTCTCCCTGCGCACCGAACACGTCACACCCGTCCAGGCGGATGCCTCCAAGCCCGAGGACCTTGAGCGCATCTTCTCCATCGCCGCCGAGACCGGCGCGGTGGACGCGCTGGTCCACACCGTCTTCGCCGACTCCCGCGTTCCGCTGACGAAGCTGGACCCCGCGGCAATGCAGGAGGTGTTCGCCGCCGGCGCCACCTCCGCGCTCAAGGCCGCCCAGCTCCTGCACGAGCAGGAGACCCGACCGGCCTCGTGCGTGCTGATCGGCTCCATCCATGCCGGATTCGGCGAAGCCGGCATGGCGGCCTACTCCACCGCGAAGGCCGCACTGCGCGGCATCAACCGCTCCCTGGCCGTGGAGTGGGGCCGCGAAGGCATCCGGACCAACCTCGTCGAACCCGGCTTCGTACCAGTGCCGCGCAACGAGCGCCTGGCCACCGCCACCGTCCTGGACAGCCTGCAGCGCGCCTACCCGAGCCCCCGCCTGTGCACCCCGCACGACGTCGCCCACCTCACCAGCTTCCTGCTGAGCGACCAGGCCGAGTTCATCAACGGTGCCACCATCCCCGTCGACGGCGGCGCCAGCGCGGTCCTGCCGGAAACACTGCTGCGATAAGCGGAGTCCGCTCAATAGGAGCCGCTTTCCTGAACTGAGCGTTCCCGTTGGTGGCTTCGGGGTCAGCGGCTGCGGAGTGCGTACATGATGATCGCCGTCCCGGCGAGGCAGATCAGGGTGGCGTCTTTCGGCCCCCTCGCCGCCCAGGGCCCCCTGCCGGACCACTGCGAGCAGAGGGCCCTGCGTTGCACAGGGCCCTCCATCGCGGCGCGTGTCCGAGATCAACCGAGGTTGAGAGATGGGCTCTCAGCGCTTAGTGGTGCTGTTGAACAGCGAGCGCGACCAGACGTAGCCGATCAGGGTGATGCCGGCGCACCAGGCGAGCGAGATCCAGCCGTTGTTGCCGATCTCCGAGCCGGAGAGCAGGCCGCGCAGCGTCTCGGTCATCGGCGTGAACGGCTGGTTCTCGGCGAACCAGCGCAGGCCCGGTGACATCGAGTCGGCCGGCACGAAGGCGGAGCCGAGGAACGGCAGGAACTGGACCAGCAGTGGCTTGTTGCTCGCGGACTCGACGGTCTTGGAGATCAGGCCGAGCGCCGCCGACAGCCAGGTCACCGCGAAGGCGATGGCCGCGAGGAGGCCGGTGGCGGCAAGCCACTCGAGCGGGCTCGCGTCCGATCGGAAACCGAGGGCGAGTGCGACCGCCACGACCAGGACGACGCTCACCATCGTCTGGATGACGCTGCCGATGACATGGCCCGTCATGAACGACGACCGTGTGATGTCCATGGTGCGGAAGCGGTTGATGATGCCCTCGGTCATGTCGGAGCAGACCGCGATCGAGGTCGACATCGAGCCGGCGGCCACCCCCATGATGATGATGCCCGGCGTCAGATACTCCAGGTAGGCGTCCCGGCCGCCGCCCATTCCGTGGCCGATCGAGTCCCCGAAGGCGTACACGAACAGCAGCAGCATCAGGATCGGGGTCAGGGCGGCGCCGAACCCCACGGCCGGATAGCGGATCGCGTGCTTGAGGTTGCGCCGCAGCATCGTCATCGAGTCGTGCACGGCGTAGGTGAGGGTGCTCATCGCAGGGTCTCCTTGACGTGAAGCGGGGTGCTGGTGCCGGTTTCGGTGCTGCCGTGGCCGGTCAGGGCGAGGAACACGTCGTCGAGGTCCGGGGTGTGCACGGAGAAGTCGGCGGCCCGGATGCCGGCGGCGTCCAGCCGGTCGAGGAGGGCGCGCAGCGCGTCGAGGCCGGCGTCGCCCGCCACGCGCAGGGCGAGGTTCTCGTCGTCTCGGGCCGCCCCGGGGAAGGCGGCGGCCGCGCGCTCGTACTCGGCGGGATCGGTGAACCGGAGGCGTACGTGGCTGCCGGGGATCTGCGCCTTGAGCTCGTCCGCGGTGCCCTCGGCGACGATCCGACCGCCGTCGAGCACGGCGATCCGGTCGGCCAACTGGTCGGCTTCTTCCAGGTATTGGGTGGTGAGGAAGACAGTGGTGCCACCGGCGACCAGCGAGCGCACCGTGTCCCACATGGTGCGGCGGCTGCGTGGATCGAGCCCGGTCGTCGGCTCGTCCAGGAAGATCACCTGAGGGTCGCCGACCAGCGTCATGGCGAGGTCGAGTCGGCGTCGCATACCACCGGAGAAGGTCGCGGCCCGCTTGTGCGCGACGTCCGCGATGTCGAACCGCTGAAGCAACTCCCTGGTACGGGATCGCCCTTCACGCCTGCCGAGGCGAAGCAGGTCGGCCATGAGCAGCAGGTTCTCCTCGGCGGTGAGCAGGTCGTCGAGCGCGGCGAACTGCCCGGTGACGCCGATCGCGGCGCGCACCCCGTCCGGTTGCGTGGCGACGTCGTGGCCCGCGACCTGGGCCTGGCCGCCGTCGGCGGTGAGGAGCGTGGACAGGATCTGCACGGTGGTGGTCTTGCCGGCGCCGTTCGGCCCGAGCAGCGCGAAGACGGATCCGGCCGGGATGCGCAGATCGATGCCGTCGAGCACGGTCTTGTCGCCGTACGACTTGCGCAGACCGATGGTGGAGACGGCGGCGGGCGGCTGCGGACCGCCGCCCCGCCTGGGCGTGGGCATGACAGATGAAGCCATGGAGTCCTCCCGTTCGAAGGCTGAAGTGACTGGGGAGTGGGCGAGTTGGCGGGGCCGGCGCTCAGGGCCGGGCGCGGCGCACGTCGATGTTGCCGTAGCGGGTCCGGGCGCGGACCTCGACGGTGTCCTCGGCCTGCTCCGGGGCCTCGGCGGCGGCGAGCGTGTTGCGCACCTGCCCGAGGCCGGAGCTGACGTCGAGCCAGGCGGCGGTGCCCTCGCGGATGCCGACCTCGATAGCGCCGTAGGAGGTCTCCAACTGGACGGTGCCACGGGCGACTTCGGCGACGCGCAGGGTGCCATGGGCGGTGGTGGCGACGACCGAGCCCTCGGCGCGCGCGATGTCGATGTCGCCGTTGGCGCCGCTCACCCGGAGGTCGCCGGTCGCGGCGCCGACGGTCGTGGTGCCGTGCGAGTTCTTCAGGACGGCGGGGCCGTCGACGGTGCCGACGCGCAGGCTGCCGGAGCTGGTGGTGATCTCGGCCATGCCCTCGATTCGGTCGACGGTGATCGAGCCGTGGGATGCGGTCAGCTGGAGTGGCCCGGTCGTGTCGAGGCGGACGTCACCGGACGAGGTCTTCACCCGGACCTCGCCGAGTCGGCCCTCGCCGAGCACTTGGGCCCAGGCGCCGGTCATGTCGACGCGCGAGCCCGTGGGCAGTTCGACCGTCACGTCGACGGTGCCGGCGCGCCCGACGAGATTGCGGTGCTTGGGCGTCCTGACGGTCAGGACGCCGCTCGCGTACGTGACCTCGGTCTGGTCGGCCGACCGCACGTCTTGGTCCCGCTTCGGGTCGCGGGGCCGCACCTCGACGACCGTGTCGAAGCGGTCGCTCGCGGTGAACTGGATGGAACCGGCGTACACGTGGGCGGTGGCCGAAATCGGCTCGGGAGTGTCGAAAGAAGGCATGGCTGTACCGTCCTCATGAGTCCTTGGGTCGTCCCCGCTGGTGGGACGTGGTGTGGGTGAAGTGGGGCGGGCGCGGGCGCGGCTAGCGCACCCAGCCCGTGAAGCTCTGTCCGATGGTGCGGGTCTTCTCCGTCGTGCGCGGCCGCGTGCCGCCGTCGACCGCGGCCGACACGGCCCGCACCAGCCACGCGTTGACCGACAGGCCCTCGCGACTCGCGGCCTCCTCGGCGCGCGCCTTGAGGTGGGCCGGCAGACGCAGATTGACGCGGGCGATGCCGCCCTCGTCGCCGTCGGCGGGCGCCTGCGCCTTGAGCGGTTCGACGGGCGCAACGGCCGCTTCCGCGGGGCCGCCGCCGGCGGGCGGCGGCGTCACCACGAAGTCGGGGTCCAGCCCGCGCAGCCGTACGTCCACCGAGCCGGGGGCGAGCTCGCGGGTGATCTCGTCCATCGCGGCGGAGAGCACATTGAGCATGGTCAGACGGGTGGCCGACTCCAGAGGAGCGGTGAGCCGCTCGGCCAGCTCGCGGGCATCTTCCCCGCCGGCTTCGGCGGCCACCGCGAGCTCGCGACGCAGGGTGTCGACATACGGAGTGAGGTCCATGACGTTATGGTGGCACCACTATGGCGCCATACGCAAGTCAGAGTGGCACCTTATGCGGGATGGGCTTGAGGTTGGGCGCCCTGAACTGCGGAAACGTAAGGAAGTCGACCTGAGTCATTGTGGCACCATGCGCGCTCTAGGCCCCTTGGGGACTCTTGGGAACTCTTGGGAGCGTGGAATGGCGCCGTGCAGCACCGGATGACGCCAAGCGGTGCTGCACGGCGCCATGTGGTGCCATGTGGTGCCATGTGATGTCGCAAGGGGTGGCGTGCCCCCGCCTCGCAGTCTGCCGCTGGGCCGAGCCCGCAGTCCCGCCCAGGTCTGGGCGCCGGCCAAGCGGCGAAGGCGCGTGCGACGGAACCGAAGCCGCGCTCGAGGATGGCGCGGATGCCCGCCAGTCGCAAGGCGACCGGATCCGCCCCCCCGGGGGATCCGGTCGGCTGATCACCCTCGGCCTCACGTGATCAAACCGGACAGATCTCCTGAACGGCAGTGCCCTGCCTGCTTGACGGTCCTGATCACGGGTGCCGTCTCGATGTGCGTGATGGCCGGCAGCGCGGCCACCCGGGTGGTCAGGTATCGATACAGCTCCCGCTGGTTCGCGCACACCACGCTCGCGTACAGGTTGGTCGGCCCGGTCGTGGCGGCGGCGAACGCGATCTCTGGATGCTCGGCCAGCGCCTGACCGACCTCCGTCAGATGCGCGGGGGCTACCGAGAGCCAGAGCAGGGTTCGGCTGCCCATGTCGAACATGCGCCAGTCGACGTCGATGTCCAGGTACACAACCCCGCGTTCGCGCAGCTCCGTCATCCGGCGCCGGACCGTCGTCGCCGACCAACCGGTCACCGCGGCCAACTGCTCGAACCCGGCTCGTCCGTCGGTGGCGAGCGCGGCGAGTAGCTTGCGGTCGCCGTCGTCGAGCCGCACCGGTCCCAGTCGGTTCGACACCGGAGGCCGGCGCAGCCGCTCGATCGCCATCTCGTCCAGTAATCCGAGCTTCCCGATCAGGTTGTCCGGGCCGCCGTAGAAGGCGTGCAGCACCGAGTGCGCGGTCACCCCTTCCACACGGGGGGTGCGGGGGAGGTTGACCAGCAGCAGCGCCTCGCTGTCGGCCTCGCTCTCGGCGCGGACCACGCAGGTGATCTCGGTGCCGCCGGAGCTGAGGCTCACCCAGGAGGTGTCGGGGCGTCTGGCCAGCGCCTCGGCGACCGGGACCGACGCGGTGGGCGCGCATCGCACCCGCAGGAACCACAGCACCCCGCCCAGCGCTGTAGGGTCGACGCCGCAGAGCACCCGCACCGCCCCGGCCGACCGCAGCCGGGCGTACCGACGGGCGATGGTGCGATCCGACACGCCGAGAACCTCGGCGATAGTGCTGAACGGGGCCCGGCCGTCGACCTGCAGGGCGTGCACGAGCCGACGATCCAGCTCGTCGTAGTCGGATTCCACCGATACGAAGCTAAGCAACGTCGGATACCACCGCAACCGAGCCGGTCTCTGGCTCCGTTGGCCCGGCAGGTGGAGCGTTTCTCCTGTCCTGACCGGCACGACCAAGGGAGAACCATGGACACCGACGTGCTCGTCGTTGGCGCAGGCCCGACCGGAATGACGCTGGCCAACGAACTGCTGGTGGCGGGTGTGTCGACCGTGCTGGTCGACAAGCTGCCGCAGCGCAGCGACTTGTCCAGGGCAGGCGGTATGCAGTCCCGCACGCTGGAGGCACTCGACCAGCGCGGGCTGCTGGAACCGTTGCTGGCCACCGGAGACCACCCGGTCATCGACGGCCACTTCGCCGGCATACCGCTCCCGGCCCACCTCGCTCGGCACCGCCTGCCGTGGCGGTCCGTGCCGCAGGTGGTGATCGAGGGGTTCTTCGAAGAGCACCTCGCCGCGCACGGCATACACGTCCGGCGGGACCACGAGTTGGTCGGCCTTGCCCAGGACGCGGACAAGGTCACCGCGACCTTCGCTCACGGCGCCACCGTCCGCGCCCGGTATCTCGTCGCCGCCGACGGTGCGCACAGCACGGTGCGGTCACTGTTACGGGCCGGGTTCCCCGGTCGACCGGGCACGTCCACCGTGGTCGCCGCCGACGTGCGGTTGAGCGGCGCCGACCCGTTGATGTCGCACACCTGGAGCGACGACGGGCACTGGGCGGCAGTGTTCCCGCTCGGCACCGATCCGCAGGGCAGGCCGCTTCGCAGGCTCGCTCTGGGCGGGCCAGGCCGGTCGGTGCCCAGGGTGGTCCCGGTCACCGAGGAGGAGATCCGCGATGGCCTGCGCATGGTGTTCGGATCGCGGGTGCATCTGCTCGAACTGCGCTACGCCCGCCGTATCACCGACGCGGCTCGGCAGGTCGAACAGTACCGGCACGGGCGGGTGTTCCTGACGGGCGATGCCGCCCACGTCCACCTTCCGCTCGGCGCGCAGGGCATGAACACCGGGATGCAGGACGCGCTCAATCTCGGTTGGAAACTCGGCGCCGCGGTGCACGGCTGGGCACCGGAGAATCTGCTGGAGACGTATCACAGGGAACGGCACCCGGTAGGGGCCGCCGTGCTGCGCAACGTCCAGGCACAGAGCCTGCTGATGGACTGGGCGGGCACCCGTGACCCGGACGTGGCGGCCCTCAGGGAGATCTTCACGGCCATGGTGCAGCTGCCGGACGTCCGGGACTCTCTCGCCGACATGTTGTCCGGGATGGCCATCCGCTACCCGATGCCGGGCACCGAGACCCATCCGCTCGTCGGCCGGCCTGCGCCGGACATGGACCTCCTCGGCTTGGCCCGGCTGCACGAACTGCTACGGTCCGGGCGCGGCGTCCTGCTCGACCCGGCAGACAGGTTCGCCAAGGTCGCCGCCCTCTGGTCAGACCGAGTGGACCGCGTGGGTCAGGGCGCCGACACCGAGCCGATGCTCATCCGGCCGGACGGCTACGTGTGCTGGGCCGGCAGCCCGGATGGCAGCACGCATGACCTGGAACGGGCGCTCGGCTGCTGGTTCGGCGCGCCCCGATGAACGAACGGGAACGGGGCAGAACCTCACGGAACCGGCGATGGCGAGCGTGCGGCTGAGCAGATGTTGCCCGACCCGTTCGTCAGCACGTCGATCGGAGTACCGCGCGAATGGGGCAGGCCAGTTGAACCCTGCGCCGGGATCACTCTTCCGTGTCGCCGGGGCTGCGGGCATGCGGCCTGTGCGCGTCGGGAGAACCGATGCCGGGGATCCGGAAGCGGTAGTGCGGTACGCGTCGTGAGAAGGTACGGGCACGGCCGTGAATACGGCGGCCGACTGATCAGGCATGCTCCGCGGAGTTCAAATGGACGTTCCGTCAGGATGCCGAATGCCGCCTGCCGGATGGTGCGGTCCTGTACCAGTTCAAGGCGGCCGACGTCGTCAGCCCACACCCGCTGTCCTTACTTCAGGTGAAGTCCTGAGCACCCATACGGATTTCGCGATAGATCCTTCTATCCTCTGATTCACTCTGGCGGCCCGGACAGTGTGTGTCTGCCGTTCTGAGCTCGATGACCCTCGGGGGGTTCGCTCGCATGTTGCTGGGATGGGTCCGTGGGGGCCGTTCGATGCTCCGCGCTCGTTCGGGCTGGGTGCAGGGGTCAGGCGACAGTGGCAGAGCGCTGTGCGCGGGTTCCGCGGTGGCCGCCGCCGTGGCAGGGGGTGTGCCGACGGCCGTATTCCTTCCCGCCGGCGCGGGGGTTCTGGCGGCGCACGGGTTGGCTGTCCTTTCCCTCCTTACACGTGCCCGAACGGCCACGGCAAGGGTGCGTCTTCGCCTCACGCTGCTGGCTGTTTCGGTGGCGGCAGGGGGCCTTCATCGCCTTGTGGCGGATCAGCTGTCTTCGCCTCCCGGCCGGTCCTCGGGTGGCTTCCACTCCATGGTTCATCTGCTGGCGGTAGCCGGGATCACTGTCTGTCTGGGGCTCGGTGTCGCTGGGCTGGTGGTGGCAGCCGCGGATGGCGGCACGACCCTGATCTGGTCACGGCGCCTGCTGGACGGATGGATGATCGCAGGCTCACTGCTCACAGTCGGCTGGGTTCTTCTGCAGCATCGCGCCGACCAAAGCGGTGACATGTCAGCATCCTTGCAGGATCTCGCACGCGTGGTGACGGACATTCTGGTTCTGGGGCTCCTGGTCGCCCTGCGCTTCGGCCTCACATCCGAAGAACGCACGGCAGTCACCGTGGCGGCCGCGGCTCTTGTCGTCCTGACCGCGGGCGATGTTCTGCGCGTCCTTTTGCCCGCACCAGGCACCTGGTGCGGGATTCCCCTCGCAGCGACCTGCTCGGCCACCGGGTTGTTCCTCGTCACCGCCACGCCGTGGCTGCCCGGCGGCGCCAGCGTCTTCGAGGTCCAGAGGACGATGCCTGTCATCGGGGTGGTGGCGGCTTTCGTCCCCGTGGTCGTCTGCGCAATGGCCATGGCGGCCCACGCTCTTGCCGGTGGCCACACCGACATGGTGATGGTGGTTCTGGCAGGTTCCGTGCTGCTCGGGCTGAGCGCCCGGCAGGGCATCGCCCACGCCGACCATCTGCGCCTCACGCGAGAAGCCGCAGCCCGTGAGGCTCTCTACCGCACGCTGGTCGACGGCTCGTGCGACGTCATCACCATTGTCAGTCTGGAGGGGAGCGTCGCCTACGTCAGCCCGGCCGTCTACCCGGTGTTCGGGTACCGGCCCGAGAAACTGGTGGGCACGCGGGTGCCCCTGTACTGCCACCCGGACGACCTGGCGCCGCTGATGCAAGCTGTCGAGGCGCTGAGGCAGGAAGCTGAATCAGGCACTCGTGGCCCCGGCCGCTGCGTGTCCTGCCGGGTCCGGGCGGCTGACGGGCGCTGGCTCCACATCGAATCGACGATCAGCCATCACACCGAAGGAATGATCTTCAGCAGCCGCGATGTGACCGAGCGGGTCGCGCTGCAGGCACAGCTGGAACACCTGGCCTTCCACGACGCGTTGACCGGCCTGCCGAACCGTGCGCTGTTCGCTGGCAGAGTCGCACACGCGCTGAGGAAGGGAATGATCGGCACAAACCCGCCCGCTGTTCTGTTCGTGGACCTGGACGGTTTCAAAGCCGTCAACGACTCGGCCGGACACGCGGTGGGCGATGCCCTCCTGGTCCAGGCTGCTCGCCGGCTCCAGGCGTCAGTGCGGGCCGGAGACACCGTCGCGCGTCTCGGCGGCGACGAGTTCGCCGCTCTCCTGGAAGGGGAGGCGGGGACACACCCTTCGCGTGCGCGGGACGTCGCCGAGAGAGTCCTGGCCGCGCTGACGAACCCGTATCGGATCGGCGGTACGGATGCAGTGGTCTCGGCCTCCATCGGCATTGCGTCAGCGGTCCCGGGAATCTCACCGGACGAGCTTCTGCACCAGGCCGATGAGGCCATGTACGAGGCCAAGGCCGCGGGAAAAGGCCGCATCCGCATGCGTCACCCCTACCCACGCCATCTCTATGGCGAGCCCTCCCCCGAAGCATGCTCGAGCGTGCTTCCCTGTGCCGACTGATCCCAGGCTTTGCAAGGTGGCTCTGTTCACTTCTAGCGGGAGCGTTTGTCCGCTGATGTGGGCAGCAGTCGGAGATCTTGAGGCCCGTGGATGTTGAGCGTCCTCGGCGCCACCGTCAGCCGATGACGTTCGATCAACATCCGATGCCCCGAGGTGAGTTGTCGCAACTCATACGCCATGTGCCGTACCGCTTCCCGTCATCAGCCCTCGGAAGCTCTCGGGTAACGCGACCAGTCCACCGCCCCGGCACGGGAGTTCCCGCTCCGGCCACACGGGGCGGCGGCGGCCCCGTACCTCATGGGGTGGCGGGCACTCCCGCGGTGTCCGCGTAGCGTGGCACGTTGCGGGACCAGTAGTAGCAGCCGCGGATCCAGCCGGCCATGCCTTCCACATAGCCCACGCCGGCGGGGCTCAGCTCCGGCTTGAGCTCCCCGTAGAGCCGCTCGAACTCACGGATGGCGCTGTTGATGCGTCCGGTCGCCAGTACGACGGCCTCTGGCAGGGAGCAGCGGCACTCGTAGCGGTAGGCGAGCGCCAGATTGATCACGCCGCCCGTCCGTTGCTCCTTCACGGCCGAGTAGAGGTCGGGTATCCACACCGCCGCGTCCGCCGACAGCCTCTGCAGGCGCCGCATGGCGGGATGGCAGAGCTCTTCGGGGGTCAGTTCCCGTGGCTGTGCCGCCTCGCACAGGGGGTGGAAGGGCTCGACGCCTGCGATGAGCGACCGTATCGAACGGCACGGACCGATCCGTATGCGGAGAGGGTCGGTCTGGGCCACCGCCTCGTACAGCAGACCGTGCACGTACTCGCGGCTGTGCCAGGCCCATCGCGCGGCCTGCGCGGGGGTGCAGCGGTCCTTGACCTGTCGGTGGAGATCGGCCAGGGCGGCGCCGAGGAGGGTGCTGGGCGGTTGGTCGTCGCGCAGGATGCCGATGCTCTCGCACAGCATGGGCAGCAGCCGGCTCGGCCACCGTCGGCCGACCTCTTCCGCCCGGTCGTCGAAGATGAACTGGTAGGCGATCTGGTTGGCCACGATCTGGAGGACGTCGGCGTTCATCGTGGGGCTGTTGTAGGAGGCAAGTTCGGCGGGACGGGTGTAGGCGATCATCGCCGCCACCGCGGGGTCGTCGGTCAGCCCGCAATTGCGTAACCAATTGTCGACGCCCGCCGTGGCCTCGGGTTCATGCGAATTGCTCAGGAAAGGGAAGGGCATGTAGAGCTCGGCCTCGATGAGTTCCTTCAGGCTTCCGGCCGGAAATGCATGACGCGACGCGGCCGCGATCCCGTCATTCGTCGGAGGCACCCTCGCCACCCTTCCTTGGGAAGTTCCATAACCGGGTGGTCGCCCTAATTCCGGTTGTGGGGGGATTCGGCCCGGATTGCGAACGATCTTCGCGTGAAGTGCACGTGACGTCTGCAGGTACGGCGGGGGACAATTGCGCGGGGTGCGAAGTCCCTTTGCTCGGGGCGGCCGGAACTTGTCGCGGCGCTTCCCCCTGCCGCGTATGCGCACGGGGTTCGCAGATCATCTCCAGCGCCCTCGGTCCGAGGGTCGCCGCCGGGCGCGGTTGCTCGACATGTCCGGGCAGCGGGCGCAGCCGCCAGCGACGGGCGATCACGGCGACGGCGAGCGTGGCCTCCGCCATCGCGAACGTGTCGCCTATGCATTTGCGGCTGCCTGCCGCGAAGGGCAGCAGCGCGCCGTTCCGTACCGCCGCGGCCTGCCCGGGTAACCAGCGATCGGGGAGGAACCGGTCGGGGTGGGGAAAGGACGCGGGATCGTGGTGCAGGAGGTAGGGGCTGTACAGGACGGTGGCTCCCCTGGGGAGCCGGAATCCGCCGATCTCCGTCTCCCTGGTGGTCGTCCGGGTGAAGAGCCAGCCGGGCGGATACACCCGCAGCGTCTCGGTGACGACGCTGCGGGTGTAGACCAGGCGCGACAGTTCCTCCGGGCCGGGCCGCCGTCCGTCGGCGAGTACCGCGTCGGCTTCGGCGTGCAGCCGGCGCTCGACCTCCGGATGAGCGGGCAGCAGGCTGAAGACGGAGCCCAGACACATCGCCGTGCTCTCGACCCCGGTCAGCAGAAGCGTGATCAACTGGTCGTGGACGTCCTGGTCGGTGAGCACTGCCTCGCCGCCGTCGTCTCTCGCGGCATCCAGCAGGGACCCCAACAGATCGTCGCGACGAGGGCCCTGCCGACGCCGGTCGATGGCCGAGTCGATGATCGCGTGAAGGCGGGCGAACGCGCGTCGGTAGCGACGGTTGGCAGGTGTGGGAATGCGGAACAGGGGTGCGAGGGGTACGACCGTGCGGAGGAACAGGCCCCGGACGAGGGCGGCCAGGCAGTCGCGCAGTTCGGCGGACGTCGCGGCGTCGAGCGAGTCGGAGAGAAGGACACGGCTGGTCACCCGTGTGGTCAGCGCCAGCATCGCCGCGCTGACATCGGCCTTCTCCCCGGGTTGCCACTCACGGGAGACCGACTCGGCCTCCTCGCCCATCACCGTGGTGTAGTCGGCAATGCGGGAAGGTTGGAAGAGAGGCTGAACGAGTCTGCGCTGCCCTCGGTGCTCCTCGTGGCCGCAGGTGACGAGGCTGTTTCCCATCAGCGGGCGGAGCCTGTCGTACTGCGGACCTCCCTTGTCGAAGGTGCGCGGGTCCATGAGGATCCGGTGGACCAGCTCCGGGTGGCACGCCAGCCAGGCCCGCTGGGGGCCGAGGCGTATCTCGACCAGATCACCGTGCGCGGACAGGGAATTCAGAAAGCCCAGTGGACGGCGAAACAGGGTGAGACCGTGACCGACGAAGGGGAACATGCCTGGCGCAGTAGCCACTGTCCATGCTTGTTCTGGTATGGGCACAGCACCGCTCATCGAATGCCACCTACCTCAGCGACGTGGGGGGAAGTCGGCGGATGTTCCACCGACTTGACGCTTGAGTCATGTCCTGCCCATTACAACCCCGATGCGGACCCCCGAATCGTTTTTCCACGGGGGCGCAAAGGAGCGCGACGAAGCATCGGGCTAACCGTCATTGATGCCCCGTACACCGACTGACAATTGGCCCCTGTCCCTCAATTGGTGTTTTGTGCGCCCATTCCGCCTGAAGCAATCCACAAGCGGGAGGCGCCCATCCAAGGCCACCGCATGCAATGTCCCCGAGCTCGACGAGCGGGGTGTCGGGGCCGAAGATCGAGATCCACTCAGCCGGCCGAATCGCCGCGCGGCACAAGACGGTTGCCATGGCTCACCTCCGAACCGCGGCACCTGGCGGCCAGTCCAGCAGGACCACCCGCTTGCCCACGACGTTCCCCGAAGCCCGAAAGCGATTCCGAAGCGCGGCCGGGCTGGGCGGGCGAAATCGGACGCGGCTGTCGCCGTTACTCCTCGACGGCGACACGGACGCTGGTCACCCGGGGGTCGGCCGCGTCGGGGACGACCATCCCGGCGTCCACACCGCTGCGCAGGTACAGCAGTACGTCGTTGTTCATGCGCTGGCCGGGCAGCACCGCGGGGATGCCGGGAGGGTAGGGCGTGAGCATCTCGGCGGCCACCCGGTCGGCGGCCTGTTGCCAGGGCACCTGCTCCACGCGGCCGAAGAAGGCGTCGCGGGGCAGCAGGACCTGTTCGAGCCGCAGCTGGGCGGGATCGGGGATCTCCACCTTCTCGGCGGGCCCCAGATTGCCGGCGTGCCGGACGAGGTCGTCGAGGGCCTCCAGCAGCGCACCGGTGGTCCTGTCGTTGTCGGCGTGTGTGAGCTGGGCGCTGATGCGGCGGTGGTCGGCCACGTGCAGATTGATGTGGTGCTGCCGGCGCAGCCAGTCGGCCGCCCGGTAGCCGGTGGTGCCCAGTGCGGTGATGTCGATGATCACCTGCAGCGGGTCCAGGTCGTCGGCGCGGCCGGGGCCGCAGAAGTCCTCCCGGCCGTGCACGTGCAGACCGTCGATCGCCTCGATACGGGACCGGACGCGTGCGGCCCGCGTCAGCGTCTGGTCGTACAGGGCGCGGCCGTGCTCGACCATCTGGCGCCGCCAGCCGTCAAGGGCGGCGTACACCAGGACGTTCGGGCTGGTGGTGCCGAGCAGGTCTTCGCGGGAGCGCAGCACTTCCGGCCGGACGAGCCCGCCCTGCAGGTGGAAGACCGAGCTCTGCTCCAGGCCGGAGCCCATCTTGTGCACGGAGGTGACACACACGTCGGCGCCGGCGTCCATCGCCCAGGTGGGCAGGTCGGGATGGAACGGCAAGTGGGCGCCCCACGCCTCGTCCACGATGAGTGGTTTCCCCCGCCTGTGGCAGACCTCCGCCAGGGCGCGTAGGTCCGCGCAGGTGCCGTACGGGGTCGGGCTGGTGACCAGCACTCCCCTGGCGTCGGGGTGCTCGTCGAGAGCGGCCGAGAACGACTGCGCGGAGGGCGGGTGGGCCAGATGCAGATCGGGGTCCCACTGCGGGTCGACCCAGATGGGCCGTACACCGGACAGGATCAGGCCGGACACCACGGACTTGTGAACGTCCCGCCCGACCACCAGTTTCTCGTCCGGGCCGGCCACCGACAGCATGGCCGACTTGACCGACAGGGAGCTGCCGCAGGTGGAGAAGAAGGCGTGTTCCGCCCCGACGGCGTCGGCCATCAGCTCCTGGGCCTTGCGCAGCACGCCGCCCGAGGACATCCGGTCGTCCAGGCCGGATGTCGCCAGCACGTCGGAGCGGAAGACGGCGTCGCCGAGCACGGTCTTCACCCGTGGATCGGCGCCGCGGCCCTGCTTGTGGCCAGGCGGGGTGAACGGCAGCTGACCGCTGTCGTGGTAGGCGGCCAATGCTTCCAGCACAGGAGCGTGCGAGTGATCCATGTCCCTCGCCTGCCCTGCGACAGCAGGGCAAAACAGCACACTGTCCGCCGCTCACCCACCGACGGGGCATTCTTGGGCCGACCGGGCGAAGGGCGCCTGCGGCTGTTGCCCCCGGAGCGGCTGAGCCGCCTTACTGTCCGTCGCGACCTGGCCAGGCGCCGGAACATCGCGGTGCGCCACCTGCCAGCCGTCCCGACGACGGCTTCGCCGCCGCCGTCATGGGTATGCTCCGCAGCGCACCGTCCGCCACGGTACGCGCCCAGCGGGAGCCCGCCAGGGCCGTCAGTGGGGTGCGGTATAGCGGCGGTGGCGGGCTACCGAAGTCCTGCTCGTGCCCCACCCGCGATGTGGCAAGATCGGCTTGTGACGCGATCCCTGGTGACTTTGCGTCAACTCGCGCTGAACGACTGGCAAGCGGTGCACTCCTGGGCCGGCCTTGAGAGGGCTTGTCGCTACCAGCCTTGGGGGCCGAACACCGAGGAGGAGACGCGCGCGTTCGTGCAAGCCGCCGTCGAGGCCTGGTCGCACGCCGACCAGCAGAGATTCGCCTACGTTGCTCTCTTCGAGAATGAACTCGTCGGCATGGGTGAACTGCGCATCCGTAGCCGTCGCCATCGGCAGGGCGAGATCGCCTACATCGTCCACCCGAGGGCCTGGGGGCGTGGCGTGGGCACGGCGATCGGGCGAGAGCTTCTGTCGCGCGGGTTCGGGGAACTGGGACTCCACCGAATCTGCGCGACCTGTGACCCGCGCAATCTCGCGTCGGTTCGGGTGCTGGGCAAGCTCGGCATGACGTACGAGGGGCGGCATCAGCACACTGCGTTGATCCGGGACGGCTGGCGGGACTCCGAGATGTTCAGCATCCTCGAAGGGGAATGGCGTCCGAGTCCCAGCGGTAGATTGTGATCTTGCTGATGGCGGCCTGTGCGGGCATGACTACGGCCACCCGTTGATCATCGGTGTTCGTGAGGGCAACGAAAGATCAGGCGGTGGCGCAGGCCAGAGCGTCGACCCTGCCCGTTGGCGGGCGGCGTTCGACCAGTTGTTGGGCCGGGTGGCGGGCCGGTTCGCTCGGGCGCAACCGCGGCGGCGGATGCGGGCGTTCGTGATGAGGCTGTTGTCGGACCTGCCGCGCGAGAACTGCTGGACGATCGCCGACCATGCCGGGACGCCAGCCCGGACGGGATGCAGCACCTGCTGGGCGGGGCGGTGTGGGACACCGACGCCGTCCGGGACTACGTTCGCGCCTACTGCGACGACTGGCTGCCCTGGCTCACGATTGCCCCCACGACCTACTTGGCCGGCCGGCTTCCACGGCTCAGTCGGCGAGCCGGGTCGCTGGGCACGGTCAGGCACGTTGGAAGCGACGGACGCGCAGGCGGGCGGCGCGTGGGCGAAGCTGGTTGAGCACTTCCGGGTCCCCCGCCATGCGGCCAGTCAGGCGTTCAGCACAGTACGGAGAGCGATGCGGGCAGCACCCTGGCCGTGACCGGGAGAACGGCGTCGACCTCGCCGTCGGCGCCGTAGGGCACCGGACGGTCGGCCTCGATGCGGATTTCCCTGCCGCGCAGGATCCGCACCTCGGGCCGGTGCACATGCGCGCCCGACTTGAGCTCCTGCATCAGGGTGAAGAAGAGCCTGCGCGGCGCATGGCGGATCATCACCACGTCCAGCAGCCCGTCGTCGACACGGGCGTCGGGGGCGATGGTGCGGCCCGAGCCGTAGTAGGCGGAGTTCGCGGCCACGACGGTGTAGCCACGGTGCCTGTGATCCTCGCCGTCGACGGTGACCCGGTAGTCGGCCGGTCGCCATGTAGCCACGGCTCTGAGTCCGCCCACGTAGTAGGAGGCGGCTCCGCGCACCAGTTTCGTGTGGTTGGCGTGGCGGTTGGCGAGTGCGTCGACGCCCGCGTACACGCTGCCGAGCACGACGGCGCGACGGTGGGCGGACTCCACTTCGATGGTGTCGACGAGGCGAGGGCCGTTGTGGAGCAGGATCCGGGCGAGGGCGGCCGGGTCGGTGGGCAGGCCCAGCGCTCGGGCGAAGTCGTTACCGCGACCGGCCGGAACCAGGCCGAGAAGGGTGCCGGTGCCGCTGAGAGCCCCTCCGATGCCGCCGACGATGCCGTCGCCGCCGACGGCGAGCACGACCCGCTGCCGGGCGCCGGCCTGCCGGGCGAGGTCCTGGGCGTGGACGAGGCTGCGGCTGTACTGGGTCTCCAGTTCGGCCCCGGCCTCCCGAAGCAGCCGGGCCACCTGGAGCAGCGCCGCGACCCCGGTGGATCCACCGGCGGTGGGGTTGACGATGGCGGTGAACTGTCGCATCCGTGTGCCTCCGAAGGCGCCTGATGGGTGGTGCACAGACGGTGGTGTGAGGGGCGGGGCGGGATCAGTCGAGGGGCAGGAGGACGCCGGGGTTGAGCAGCCCGGTGGGATCCAGCTGTCGCTTGACCGCACGGAGGGCTTCGACACCGAGCGGTCCGGCCTCCCGGACGTACCAGTCGCGGTGGTCGGTGCCCACGCCGTGGTGGTGGCTGATCGTGCCACCCGAGGACATGATCGCCTCGTTGGCGGCGTGTTTCGCGGGCGCCCAGTGCGTCACGGGATCGTCGCCCTGGGCGGAGACCACGGTGAAGTACAGGGAGGCGCCGTTCTCGTAGACGTGGGAGATGTGGCACATCACCAGGGGCGGGGTGCCCGACTCGGTGAGCACGGTGGTGAGTGCCTCGCGAACGCGGGCGTACAGCTCGGGCAGGCGGGACCAGAACGCCGCGGTCTCCAGCGTCTCGGCGAAGGCACCCGCGTCCAGCAGTGCGTCCCGCAGGTAGGGCGCCGAATAGCGGCCATGGGCCCAGCGCTCTCCGGGTTCCTCGCCCAGGTAGACGCCGCCGCAGTCGCGCAGTACGGCCGCGGCCCGGTCCCGGCGGTGGACGGTGTCCTCCGCCGTGCCCTCGTAGCCGGCGATCGCCAGGCATCCGGCGGTCTGCTGGATGCCGGAGGAACCGATGGCGTCGGGCTGGGCGAGGCCGATCAGCGTCTCGGTCTCGTCCGACAGGCGCAGCACGGTCGGCCGCGGCCCGTCCTGGGCCAGGCGCCGCAGCGCGGCGGTGCCTTCCTCGAAGGAGGCGAAGCGCCATCCTTCGTAGACACGGGCCTTGGGGACAGGGCGGATTCGTACGGTGATCGAGGTGATGACGCCGAACGCTCCCTCGGAGCCGAGGACGAGCTGGCGCAGGTCCGGGCCGGCGGCCGAGCGCGGGGCGCGGCCGATGTCGAGGGTGCCGACGGGAGTGGCCAGGGTGAGGCCGAGCACCATCTCGTCGAACCGGCCGTAGCCGGCGGATGCCTGTCCACTGGAACGTGCGGCGGCGAACCCACCGATGGTGGCCCACTCGTAGGACTGGGGGAAGTGGCCGAGGGTGAAGCCGTGCTCGGCCAGGAGCGCCTCGGCGTGCGGAGCCCTGAGTCCGGGTTGCAGGGTGGCGGTGCGGGAGACCGGATCCAGGGCGAGCAAGCCGTCCATGCGGCCCAGGTCCAGCGTGAGGAACGGCTGCCTCTGCTCGGGGGCGAGGCCTCCGACGACGGACGTACCGCCACCGAACGGAACCAGGGCCAGGCCGTGTTCGGCGCACGCCCTCAGCACGGCGAGGACCTCGTCGTGGCTCGCCGGGAGTACGACAGCGGCGGGGATGTCCTGCACGTCTCCGTTGCGGATCCGCAGCAGATCGGGGGTGGACTTGCCGCGGGTGTGCCGGATCCGGGCCTCCGCGTCGGTGCGGACGTGGGCCTCACCGCCGACGGCCTCGATCAAGGCGCGGTGGACGGTGGAATCCAGCGGCGGCCCGGGCACGGAGATGTCCTCCAGGGCGACCGGCTCGGCGCTGCGGGGCTTGACCCCCAGCATGTCGCGCAGCAGCCCGATCACCGTGTCGGGCAGCGACGTTGCCCTGGCCGGGTCCCCCCAGCCACTCCACAGCATGTCCATGGCGCTTGTCCTCACCGGTCGTTGGAAAGAGTGCCGTCTCCTGCACGGCCGCACAGGGCGTTACACTGTGACACATGACGCCCATTCGTCACAACACCTCGGACAGCGATCCGGTGCTCGACGCGGTACGCGACTGCGTCCTGGCCGTCGGCGTCCGCCGCACCACCCTCACCGATGTGGCCCGCCGCGCCGGCGTCTCCCGGATGACGCTGTACCGCCGCTGGCCCGATGTGCGGTCCCTGGTCGGCGACTTGATGACCCGGGAGTGGATCGAAGTCGCCACCCGGGCGATGCCCGAACGCACACCGGGGATCGGCGCACGCACCCTGATCGTCGACGGGCTGGTGAGAGGGGTGGACGCCTTCCGCGCGCATCCGCTGTTCCGCAAGATCATCGATGTGGACCCCGAACTGCTCCTGCCCTATGTGCTGGACAGGCGCGGTGCCAGCCAGGAGGCCCTCCTCGAACTGCTCGCCGACGCCGTCCGGGAGGGCCACGCCGACAAGTCGGTGCGGCCCGGTCACCCGGAACGGCAGGCCCGAGCCCTGCTCCTGGTCGCTCAGTCCTTCACCCTGTCACTGCGCACCATGACCGACGAGAACGACGCCGATCTGAGCACCGAGGCCTTCACCTCGGAACTGCGCACCATCCTCGAGAGGACCCTGACGCCATGAGCCCCAGCATCAGCCCGGCCCAACCGGCGCCGGGCTCGTCCCTGACGGCCGCGCGCCGCCTGCGCGAACTGACCGACACGGTCGGCGGTCCGCCCGTGGACGTCCTGGTGGTCGGTCTCGGCGCGACCGGCGCCGGAGCAGCCCTGGACGCCGCCGCGCGCGGACTGACGGTCGTCGCCATCGACGCGCAGGACCTGGCGTTCGGCACATCCCGCTGGAGCTCCAAGCTCATTCACGGCGGACTGCGCTACCTCGCCTCCGCCCAGCTCGACGTGGCCCACGAAAGCGCACGCGAACGCGGGATCCTCATGGAGCGCACGGCGCCCCACCTGGTGCACGCCCAGCCGTTCGTACTGCCCCTCACCCCTCTGGTCTCCCGCGGTCAGGCGGCCCTGGCCTGGGCCGGCTTCCGGGCCGGCGACACGCTGCGCCTGGCGGCACGCACGGCCCGTGCAACCCTTCCGGCACCGCGCAGGCTGTCGGCGGCGGAGACCCGCCACCTCGCGCCCGCACTGCGCAGCGCCGGGCTCCGGGGCGGGCTTCTGTCCTGGGACGGCCGCGCCACCGACGATGCTCGGCTGGTCACCGCGATCGCCCGCACGGCGGCGGCCCACGGTGCGCGGATCCTGACTCGCGTACGGGCGCTTGAACTCGGCCGGTCCGGCGCCCGGATACGCGACGAACTCACCGGCGAAGAGGGCGAAATCCGGGCCCGCGTGGTGATCAACGCCTCCGGTGTGTGGGCGGGCAGCCTGGTCGACGGCGTCCGCATCCGGCCTTCGCGCGGCACTCATCTCGTGCTGCGCGCGGCCCACCTCGGTTCCCTCCCGGCCGGCCTGCACATCCCGATCCCCGGCGAGACCAACCGCTTCGTCCTCGTACTGCCACAAGGCGACGGCAGGGTCTACGTCGGACTCACCGACGAACCTGTCGACGGCGACATCCCGGACGTCCCCGAAGTGCCGGAGACAGACATCGGCTTCTTGCTCGACGTCCTCGGCTCCGCCCTGGACGCCCCCGTCCACCGCCGAAACGTGGTCGGCGCCTTCGCGGGACTGCGCCCCCTGCTGGACACGACACCGGTCGCGGGCTCCGGCGCAGCGACCAGCACCGCCGACATCTCCCGCAAGCACGCGGTTCTCACCTCAGCGGACGGTGTGATCACCGTCGTCGGCGGCAAGCTCACCACCTACCGGCGCATGGCCGAAGACGCCGTGGACACCGCCGTCGCCACCCACCACCTCCCCGCGAAGCCTTCCCCCACCGCCACCCTTCCCCTGGTCGGCGCCGCACCGCCACACGTGCTCACCACTCTCCGTGCGCCCCGCCGACTGATCAGCCGCTACGGCACCGAAGCGCCGGCCGTCCATGCCTTGAGCGCACACGACCCCGGACTTGCCGAGCCCGTCCTGGAAGGCCACCCCGTCACGCGCGCCGAACTGCTGTGGGCCGTACGCCACGAAGGCGCACTCGACACAGCTGACCTCCTCGACCGGCGCACCCGCATCGGACTGATCCCCGATGACCGCGCCACCGCGCTGAACACTGCGCGGCACATGCTCGACGAGAACTAGAGCCCTTCTGACGGCCCAACCAGCAGGCGGGACCCCTGAGTTCGAGCGGCGGGAGGCAGAGGGCCACGCCCGGTCTCCGGCCCCGATCCGGGTGGGGAGGTGCGGTTCGGTGAGCGGATCGCCGGTGTGGCTCGACCGCTGCCTCCCCGGAGCCGGAGCCGGTGGCGGTCCGGTCGGCGGGCTCATCCTTCGTCGGAGCGCGACGGGGTGCAGGTACCGGGTCGGGTTCCGCCGCGGGTGTGGAGGAAGGTCAGGAGATCGCAGACAGATTGGCCGAGGACCTGGTTGTGGCCCGCACCGGGATATCTGCGGTAGAGCACGGTGGGTGAGCCCAGGCGGCGCAGGTTCGCGACGACCGCATCGGTCCAGGCGGGCGGCACATCCTGGTCGGCTCCACCCTGGATGACCAGCGCCGGGACGGGGACGGCGGATCGATCCGGGTCGCCGTAGGCACCCATCCGCTCCCCCATCCGCCGCAGTTGGTCCGCGCTCAGCGGCATCATCCGCTCGGTGTCCAGGCCGTTGAGTACGGGATCGCCGTCCGTCACACATTTGGCGAGGACCTGGGAGGCGGTGGCGGCTGCCACCGGCCCCAGCAGCGAACGCAGTTTCAGCGAGGGGTCGGCGGGGTCGGTGGCGGCCAGTCCGACGAGGGAGTAGAACGCGAAGGACAGCTCGCTGGGGACGTGGGACGCCTTCACCCCCGCAAGCATCGCCTCCAGGTGGCTGGCCGGGGCGATGGCCACCACCGCGCCAAGGCGCTGCGCGCCCGTCCGGGGCCCCGCGTGGGTGGCGAACAGTGCGGCCTGCCCTCCTTGCGAGTGCCCGACCGCGAACCACACCGACCCCAGGCCGGGCACGAGCCGGCGGGCCGCGGGGACGATGTCGGCGACGGCGTTGCCCTCGTCCGCGCCGACCAGATAGGTGTGCTCTCCTGGGGTGCCCAGCCCCGGGTAGTCCGAGGCGGTGACCGCGTACCCGGCGTGAAGAAACGCGCGAAGCTCCTGAGCGAAGGCATCCGAGCCCAGATTGGGCCATTGGGAGGGCGCGCAGGCGTCGGCCACGCCAGTCGTGCCATGTGCCCAGGACACCACCGGCCAACCGCCCCTGGGAGCGGCACCGGGTGGCACCAGGACGGTGCCACTGACCGGGACGTCCGCACCGTGGGCGTTCGTGGAGTGGTAGAGAACCGTCCAGCGCCGCGCGCCCTCCAGCCGCGCATCGGGGCCGTGGTCAGTGGCGGCGATCAATACGCCCGGCGCCCCGGCCGACAGCGGACGTGGCACCTGGTAGGTGCGGCCCACCATGGTCACTCCCGGCGGCACAGGGTGGCCCGGCTGAACGGTCCGAGCGCTTTCCACCGGGTGGGAAAGGGCACAACCGCCCGCTGCAGCTGCGGTCGCGGCCGCGACTGCGGCGGCCAGCAGCCCGGCGGTACGCCGGTGCCGCGACGCCCTGCCTGTGCGTGCCGCCATGTGGTGGAGCAGACTGGGGATGCCCACGGGTGTAACGCCCCTTTCGCGTGGACCTGTCGGCTGCCTCACCTTGGCATCACCACCACCACCGCGCATCCGGAGATCCGCCGCCCGAGGGGCGCGCATGCCGCCGCCGTACTCGCGCTCGGACCCGGCGATGCCGGCCAGGAAGGCGAAGCGGGCGGCGCCGGGCCCGGAGGGACGTGCAGTTCGTTGTCGCGGCGGTCGTCGAGTCCCGATGCGCCCTACGTCGTCTCGGCGTTCCGCCGCCGGAGGATTCCCGGGTGCGTACGAACCCAGAAGACTGCCGTTGCCCCCAGGGCCCAGGCCGCCAGGACCAGGAAGGGGTAGGCGTGTTGGTGGTCGCCGAAGTAGACGGCGGTGTGCTGGGCGTTGACGGAGGCACCCGGGGGGAGCCAGCGCCCGATGAGGCCGAACAGGGAGGGCAGGAGGGGCCAGGAGACAGCACCGCCGGAGGAGGGGTTGCCGATGACGACCAACAGACCCCACGTGGGGAGGATCGCCCAGCGGCCGATGAGGGTGGTGAACATGGTGGAGACCATGCCGGACGTGAACATGGTCAGCGCGAGGATCGCCCAGGACTCGGCGAAGGGCAGGCGGATGGCGCCCAGGCCCCAGTCGACGATGGAAGCGATGGCGAAGGCGCCGAGCATGGCGTAGACGGCGATGAAGGCGACATGTTCCACCGGCCGCAGAGAGCCCGCGTGCGCCGTGAGCTGCATCGCCCCGACGAAGCCGAGGATGACGGCGGCCAGGGAGACGTAGAAGATCGTCAGGCCCCGCGGGTCGCCCTTCTGCAGGGGGTGGATGTCGGTGACGGCGATGGGCACGCCGATGGAGGCACCCACCCGAGGGGCGGACGTGGTGAAGACCTGCGCGACGCTCGCGCCCGAGGCGGAGGACACGTACAGGCGCGGGGCGGCTCTGCCCTCGCCCGGCTCGCGGAGGATCGCGAACGCCTGCTGCTCCTCGATGGCGGTCTTGGCCTGCGCGAACGTGTCGTAGTGGTGCAGCACCAGCGACGCGCCGAGCGCCTTCTCCATGCCGGCGACGAACTGCGCCCGCTTGACCTGCGACTCCGGCACGCCGGTGACGGCGGTCGAAATGCGTCGCGGCGTCGGATTGGCAAAGGCGTACGTGTACGACCCCGCGAACAGGCCGGCCATCGCGGCGATCAGGACGGCCATGACGCTCGCTGCGAAGTACGGCGACCGGCGGAAGGCACCCCAGCAGCCGCCCAGGCACCCACCCGCGACCCTGCCCGGGCGCCGGTCCGACCCCGCACCCGCGTCCATGCTCTCACTCTAAGTGACCGGGTGTGCGCGCGCAGACCGCTGATGCCCGCCGACGGGGTCGGCTCTCGACTTCTTCGAGCCGAGGAGAAGAGCGACTCTCACGGAGCTGGCTCGGCTCGACGACCTCGGAACCGATCAGGCAGAACGGACGGCGACACCTGCCATCCCTCGCCATCCCCTGCGTCGAGGGACGCCGCTAGCCCACCTACCCGCACGCCTCCCAGGTCGGCGCGGTGGTCTCGATGGCGGCGTTGCCCTCGTCGATGCCCAGCTGGTGAATCGTCAGGGCCTGTCCGGCGCGCTCCGGCCGCATGGGCGCGACGCGGAGATCCGTCGTGGTGGTCACGCTGCCGCCGGGATGCCGAGTTCGGCGAGCAGGCCGCGCACGCGCTGCTCGATGGCGTCCCGGATCGGCCGCACGGCGTCCACGCCCTGACCGGCGGGGTCGTCGAGCTGCCAGTCCAGGTACCGCTTGCCGGGGAAGACGGGGCAGGTGTCCCCGCAGCCCATCGTGATGACCACGTCGGATGCCTGCACGGCCTCGGTGGTGAGGATCTTCGGTGTCTGGGCGGAGATGTCGACGCCGACCTCTTTCATGGCCTCGACCACGGCCGGGTTGACGGTGTCGGCAGGGGCGGAGCCTGCCGAGCGGACCTCGACCTGGTCGCCGCCGAGGTGGGTGAGGAAGGCGGCGCCCATCTGGGAGCGGCCGGCGTTGTGGACGCAGACGAACAGCACCGACGCGCGCGGGGCGGGAGCGCTCATGGCGGGAGTCCTTCTCGAGAGTGGGGCGGGGTCAGGAGGAGGCGAGTTCGGGTTCGCCGTGAGGGACGACGACCTCGTCTCCGGCGGGAGCGGGATGGCCGTATACCGCGGCCACGGCGCCCAGTCCCAGCACGGCTCCGAGCAATTGGGCCGTGACGAACGGTGTGACGGAGGCGGGCGCGATTCCGGCGAAGGTGCAGGTGAAGGCGCGGCCGATGGTCACCGCCGGGTTCGCGAATGACGTGGAGGAGGTGAACCAGTAGGCGGCCCCGATGTAGGAGGCCACCGCGGCCGGAGCGAGCGAGGCGCGGCCGATCCGGTCCAGGCCGAAGATCAGCAGGATCAGCCCGGCCGTGGCAACGACCTCGCCCAGCCATAGGTGGCCTGCGGACCGGTCGTGGGTGGAGAACTTCACCAGCGGCTGGGCGAACATCGCGTCGGCAAGGATCGCCCCGCCGATCGCCCCGGCGATCTGAGCGGGCACATAGGCGGCGACGTCCCGCAGGGTGAGGCCGTCGGCGGTGCGGCGGCCGGTGAACCAGGCCGCGAGGGTCACGGCGGGGTTGAAGTGCGCGCCGGAGACCGGTCCGAGCAGCGCGATCAGTACGCCCAGGCCGAAGACGGTGGCGAGGGAGTTGGCGAGCAGCTGCACGCCGACGTCGTGCGAGAGCTCGGTGGCCTGGATGCCGGAGCCGACGACGACCGCGACCAGCAGCCCGGTCCCGACGGCTTCCGCGGCGACGCGGCGGCCGAGGGAGGCGGTCATGCCGTGGCTCCCGCGGTCCGCGGCGTGGCCAGGAATACGGCGAGCTGGTCCAGGACGCCGGGCAGCGCCCAGTAGTACACCCAGGTCCCGCGCCGTTCGCAGTCGATGAGCCCGGCCTGGCGCAGCAGCTTGAGGTGGTGGGAGATCGTCGGCTGGGACAGCTCGAAGGCGGGCGTCATCTCGCACACGCAGACCTCGCCGCCCTCCCGTGAGGCGATCATCGACAGCAGCCGCAGCCGGACCGGGTCCCCGAGGGCTTTGAACACCTTCGCCAGTTCCACCGCGCGCTCATCGTCCAGTGGCGCGGAAGCAAGTCCGTCGCAGCAGCCGCCGCCGACGTCCTGGCCGATCACCTCAAGCTCTTGTTTCGACTGTTTCGACTGTTGGGGCATGGCTCTATGTTGACGTCTTTCGAATCAGGGCGCAATGTTGCATCAACGGATGTCAATGCAGGCCGATCCGGGGCATCGCCGTGCCCTGTCCATCCAGGAGTGAGTCATGAGTGAGCAGTCCACCGACCTGCGCGAAACCGTCCGCCGGCGCTACGCCGCGGCGGCCGTGAAGGTCACCGAGGGGGGCGCCGCCTGTTGCGGACCACAGCCGGTCGAGGTCGACGAGAACTTCGGCTCCGCCCTGTACGCCGCCGACGAACGCGACGCACTGCCCGCCGAGGCCGTGGCCGCCTCGCTCGGCTGCGGCAACCCCACCGCCGTCGCCGAACTCCGCGAAGGCGAACGCGTCCTGGACCTCGGCTCCGGTGGCGGCATCGACGTCCTGCTCTCCGCCCGCCGCGTCGGCCCCACCGGCAAGGCGTACGGACTGGACATGACCGACGAGATGCTCGCCCTGTCCCTCGTCAACGCCGAGAAGGCAGGCGCGACGAACGTCGAGTTCCTCAAGGGCACCATCGAGGCCATCCCGCTGCCCGCCGACACCATCGACGTCGTGATCTCCAACTGCGTGATCAATCTGTCCGTCGACAAGCCGGCCGTCTTCGCCGAGACCTACCGTGTCCTGAAGCCCGGCGGCCGCATCGGCGTCTCCGACGTCGTCGCCGACGACACCCTCACCACCGAACAGCGGGCCGAGCGCGGCGACTACGTCGGCTGCATCGCCGGCGCCCTGTCCTTCACCGAATACCGTGCGGGTCTGGAAGCCGCCGGCTTCACCCTCATCGAGATCACCCCGACCCATTCGGTCGCCGACGGCATGCACTCCGCCATTGTCCGCGCCACCAAGCCGCTGGCCCCCGACACCCCCTCCGAGGCGACGGAGTCGGCCGACGCATGCTGCGGCGTCAACGGCTGCTGCACCTCCGACGAGACCTCTGTCGACCCCGCCCTGACCGTCACCGAGGCCAAGACGGCGTCGGGCTGCGGCTGCCGACCTGTGTGAAGCCTGTGAGAGAGCGAGGGGCAAGCGCCGACGCATGACCGGAAGGTCGGTGGTCGTGCCCGGGCTCAGAAGCGCCCTGCGGCCACAAAGACGCTCAGGACGAGCAGAGCGATGTTGACGCCGATGTTGCGCGCCTCGCGCGCGCCGTGTCCTCTGTGGAGGTCGGCGCGCAGCAGCGTGGAGTGGCTGATGAGCGCGCCCGTCATGACGATCGTGAGGCCCACGGCTGCTGCCGGGTGAGAACCAAGGACGGGTCAGAGGCTCGCGGCGTGATCCGGGACGTAGGTCTGCAGATCGCGCGGCGGGCGTACGTAGCCGGTCGACGGCGGTCGCTCCGGAAGCTCCAGGACCGGAGGCGGCACCTCACGGTAGGGGACCGAGTCCAGCAGATGGGCGATCATGTTGAGCCGGGCCCGGCGCTTGTCGTCGCTCTCGACGACGTACCACGGCGACTCGGAGATGTCGGTGTGCACCATCATCTCGTCCTTCGCCCGGGAGTACGCCTCCCAGCGGGTGATCGACTCGAGGTCCATCGATGAGAGCTTCCAGCGCCGTACCGGGTCCTCCAGCCGCCGCCGGAACCGCTCCTGCTGCACGGCGTCGCTCACCGAGAACCAGTACTTGCGCAGCAGGATCCCGTCCTCCACCAGCATCCGCTCGAAGATCGGGCACTGGCGCAGGAAGAGCTGGTGTTCCTCCTTCGTGCAGAAGCCCATCACGTGCTCGACCCCGGCCCGGTTGTACCAGCTGCGGTCGAACAGCACGATCTCCCCGGCGGCCGGCAGATGCTCCACATACCGCTGGAAGTACCACTGGCTGCGCTCGCGCTCGGTCGGCTTGGGCAGTGCCGCGATCCGTGCCACGCGTGGGTTGAGGTGTTCGGCGACCCGTTTGATGGTGCCGCCCTTGCCCGCCGCGTCCCGCCCCTCGAAGATCACGACCAGTCGGGCGCCCTCCGCCCGACCCCACTCCTGAAGCTTCACCAACTCCGTCTGCAGGCGCAGCAGTTCCCGCTCGTACGTCTTGCGCGGCAGCGCCGCCTTCTTGTCGGCCATGCCGCCTCCACCACCCGATGCGCTAGGTCGACCTACGCCGACGACTTAGGGATCCTTGCGGAGTCACTCATTCCCAGGGTCCAACACCGCGACCCCACCAGCGTGCATCCGGGGACGCCGGGCCGGGGCGCGGCCCGATTTCAGGGCCGAACGGCCCCTCCTCCCGTCCCGGACAGCCCATGGGCTCACCCCCGCGACCACTGGATGCTCGAAGTGTCGAGAGGCAAGGAGGAGACCCGCGATGACGGACGACCCGCTCAGCCGGCCCCCGGTCCACGCCTTGCCCACCACCGCAGCGGTGAAGCTGCTTCCCGCCACCGCCGGCGGAGCCGTTCCTTCGTACGCCGACCCGCAGGCGGCGGCACAGGCTCCGGCCCACGCCACCGACCACGCCGCCTGGCTCGCCCGGCCACTGGGCATGGTTCCCGACCTCGTGTCTCCCGCATGGCGAGCGACCTGCCGCAGCGCGCGGAGGCCGACTTCAACCCCGTCCTTGCGGCACCGAACGAAGTCACCGTCTCGACGCACGCGTACGCCTGCTGCCGGGCAGGCCCCAGGACCCGTACCTGCGCCGGCTCCGCTGAGGAGGGAACGGACATGAAGCACAACAAGGTCGGCTCGGTGATGACCTCGGATGTCATCCGAGCCGAGTACGGCACCCCGCTCAAGGAAGTCGCGCGGCTCCTCGCGGACCGTCGGATCAGCGGACTGCCGGTCGTGGACGACGACGACAAGGTCATCGGCGTCATCTCCGAAACGGACCTGGTGGCCAGACAGTCGGAAGCCCTCGACACGGACGAGCCCGAGCGGAACCTCCGGTTCGCCGAGCCGACGCCCGGGGCTCGCAGCCAGGCCGCCAGGTCCAGGGCCTTCACCGCCGGTCAGCTCATGACCGCACCGCCCGTCACCGTGCACGCCGAGGAGACCATCGCCGAAGCCGCCCGAACCATGGCTCAGCGACGTGTGGAGCGGCTGCCCGTACTGGACGAGGAGGACCGGCTCGTCGGCATCGTCACCCGCCGGGACCTGCTCCAGGTCTTCCTGCGACCCGACGCGGAGATCCGCGACGAAGTGATCGAGGAAGTGCTGATCCGCACGCTGTGGCTGGCACCCAGGACCATCGACGTCTTCGTGGTCGAAGGCGTGGTCACCCTCACCGGCCAATTGGAACGCAAGAGCGAGACGGAGATCGCCGTCTCCATGACCAGGCAGATCGACGGAGTGGTCGCGGTGATCGACCAGCTCACCTACCGCTTCGACGACTCCCGCCTGCCGCCCGACGCGCGGTCACCGCACCGCGTCGCCGACGACCGGCTGCGCAATCTCTGACTCTCCAAGCCTGTCCCTAAGGCGCGGCTGCGAGCTAGAGATGGCAGTCCACGTCCACCACGCCCTCGACGCCCCGCACGAGGCGGACGGTCAGGGGGATCTGTTCGGTGTCCTGGACCTCACCGGTCAAGGTGACAACGCCGTCGGTGACCATGATGTGAATGGGTTCGACCGGGGCGGGGAAGAGCACGTCGACGATGTCGCGCCGGATCTCGTCCGCGATCTCGCTGTCCGGGCGCAGGAACACCTTGAGCAGGTCGGCGCGGCTGACGATGCCTTCGAGCATGCCTTCGTCGTTGACGACCGGAAGCCGTTTGATCTTGCGCTGAGCCATGATGCGGGCGGCCTGGGCGAGGGTGCTTCCGGGGTGTACGCCGGCGGCAGGCGAGGTCATCAGTTCCTCGGCGGTGAGCGCGCCGGCCTTGGCCAGGTCGGGCAGGCGATGGAGCTGTGTGAAGCGGTCGGGATCGCTGTCCCGGAACTCCTCCTTGGGCAGCAGGTCCGCCTCGGAGACGACACCGATCACACGGCCTTCGCCTTCCAGCACGGGCAGCGCGCTGACCTTCCACTGCTCCATGAGCTTGACGATGTCCTTGAACGGGGCGTCACGGCCGACGGCGACGACGGCGCGCGTCATCACATCGCTGACGACGTACGGGGTGCTGGGCACGGTCTCCTCCTCGGGATGTCAGATGCGGCGAGGCACGACCAGACCGTGGCGCTCTACCTTGTATGGCGCCCGGCCACTTCTGGGGCGGCTTGTCATCGTTTCTCCGCGGAATGCCGTGAGGGTTCCTGTTTCCAGCGTGGACGCGCGTCCGCCACGGCACCACTGGCCGCCCGGTCCTGGCAGGGGGCCCTTCGGCCCCATCCTTGCGGGTGTGCGTACGTGGGGGGCGGGGCGAAGAGCTGATCAGGCCCCGCTCGGAGCCTCTCGGCTACTGGCAGTGCACACGTATTGGTCATGGCCGTCGGGGACCGCGCCCGCGACGCCTTCGGCCGCCCACTCGGCTGCGGCTCATTGCGGCGGCTCGGGGAAGACCAGCCGGAGTCTTTGAACTCTTCTGTTCACGCGGAACATGAGCCAGGCGAGGGTCGGCGGGCAGGGGTTGGTGGCGCCGACGGGGTTGGTGACGTCCATTTCCCAGATGGTGATGTCACGGCTGGCCACCACATGTCGCAGGCTCTGGCGTACCCCGGCTTCCAAGGTCTGTTGCATGACCGGGACGGGATGGGTGCGTTCTCCTTGCCGGCTGAGTGTGCCGACCAGTTCGGATTCCGCCGGCCACAACTCGGATATCCCCCGCGGCAGGGTGCCGCGCTCCGATGCCTGCAGAGTCGCCACGGCCTCCTGCCTGCTCTCCTCGGTGAGCACGGAAGCGTCGTCGTGCGCTTGAGTGGCGGTCGACAGCAGCACCCGGGCCATTTTCCCCCTGGCCTGGTTGAGCCGACTTCGCACCGTGCCGACCGGTACCTCGCAAGCAGCGGCGATCTCCTGATAGGAGGTGATGCCGCTGAAATGGCGCAGCATCAGCACCAGCCGAAGCTGCGGCGGCAGTTCCTCCACCGCGTACCAGATCCAGTCACGCATCGCGTGCTGCTCGATGAGCCGCTCCGGGTGCGACGTCTCGTGGTCGCGGAGCTGCAGGTGGTCAAGGCTGTCCAGCCCGGGCGTCTCCCTTGTGGCGCGTAGGCGCATGCGGGAGGTGTTGCGCACGACCGCCCGCAGCCACGCTCCCACGGCCGCCGGATCCCGTACGTCGCCGATGCGCCGCAGCGCCGTCAGCGCGGCATCCTGCATCGCGTCTTCCGCGTCGGGGCCGTAGCCGAGCAAGCTCATCGCCACCGCGCGCATCGGCGCCTGATGGCGGGCCAGCAACAGCCCGAGGGCTCCGGTCTCGCCGGACTGGGCCCTGCGTGTGAGTTCCTCATCCGTGGGTGGGTTGAGGGGCACCATGAACTGAACGCCTCCGTGCCGACGCATCACGAACCGTGTGCTGCTTGGGAGATGGAGTCCCACTTCTCCCACTCGGCGATGCGTGCGGGGTGGACCTTGCGCATCAGGTCGAGGGGGCCCTTGTCCAGGAAGATACGCCGTGCAGGATCCTCGGCGTCCACCACGGCGAGGATCGCCTCGCGGGTGGCGTGTGGGTCGGCGCGCTTTGACGCCGCGCTCAGCGAGTTGCCGGCGCGGAAGTCGTCGTACGCGCCAAGCCGTACGCGGTGGACCGCCGAAGAGCGACATCGAGTGATCCGAAGTGGTCGGCCGCCGCACGGACGGCCGCGAAGCCGGCCTTGCGGTCGGTGACGTCCAAGGCGACCGGCAGTTACCGCGTTGCCGTACCGCTCCACCAGAGGAGTGAGAGCGCCGGTGTCGCGCGCCGCGGCTGCGACCCGGTCGCCCCGCTCCAGCGCGGCTTCGTCCCACTCCCGCCCGAAGCCCCTGGACGTGCCGGTGATGAACCATGTCTTGGCCATGGCCGAATTCGCCTTTCCATCGTCGCTCGACACCCGCCGGGCAGATCCTGGGCTTCGAGGCCCGGTTCGCCTTGGGTCTGAGCGTGATCGGGTCAGGTCTCGGAGGAGAACTGGCCTCTGGCGGCCGAAGCACTTCAGGGCCGGTGGACGGGCTCCGGTAGCCAGCTTCCGTGGAAGCCGGCCGGGACGGGGTACGGCAGTTCCACCACTGCTTGGACGGAGAGCTCTGCGGCGTTGAGGACGAGCAGTTCCCCGGCCTCACCGTCGTCGTTCGAGATGAGCGACAGGAGCCGGCCCTCGTCCTCGCTGGTGCCGTCCGCCGCCGGTACGAAGACCGCCTCGCCGGCGTAACGGCTGCCGGGCGTCTGGTAGGCGTGACTGGTGTGGCGCGTGAGGTCGTGTTGGGCGATGCCGTCACCGGAGACGGTGTACAGGTAGCGGTTCGGGCGCCCGGTGAGGGTCTCGTTGTGTGTGGGGAACTCGGCTGCCCGGTCGTCCAGTCCGGACTCGGTGACGCGGCCGATAGCCGGGTCCAGCGTCCAGCGGTGCAGGACGGCGGGTGCCTGGGAGTGGCCCGGTTCCAGCACACCGGGCAGGCCGCTCGGGCCTGTGGGTCCGCCGATGTCCGCCCAGGCGTTCTGGAAGCCGGCGTGGTCGTAGCGCACCGCGTCCAGCACGATGCGCCCCTGCGCGTCCTCGTACGCGTTGCCGACGTGGAAGACGTAGCAGGGATCGACGTCGTACCACCGCACGTCGGTGCTGCCGGGCGTGCGGGGCATGACTCCGAGCCGCGCGCCGTACTCCTCGTCCCACCGGTAGGGCATGCCGCCGCGCCCGGCCAGGGCGGGGTCGAAGACGACGGGCAGGTCCATCCAGACGATGTGGTGCTCGGTGATGGCGAAGTCGTGCATCATCGTCGGGCCCGGCACCTCGATCGGCCGGCTGTCGAGCAGCACTCCCTCCGCGGTGACCCGGTGGTAGGTGAGGTAGGGCGGGGTGAACCCGGTCCCGAACAGGTGGAGTTCGCCGGTGACCGGGTCCTCCTTGGGGTGAGCGGTCATCGCGGTGGTCAGCCGCCCGCCGAAGTCGTACGGTCCGACGGTCTCCAGCGATGGAGAGACCCAGTAGGGAAGGCCGACCTCGCACAGGGCCAGCACGGTGTCGGCGTGCCGGATCACGTGGGTGTTGGCGGGCGTCTCGGTCAGGTCGATGGTGAAGTCCTCGCGGATGAACGGATGTCCCTCCAACTCCCGCGTGTGTACCGACCGGTTGCGGTACCACTCGGCACGTCCGTTCCGCAGGCGGATGCCGTGGAGCATGCCGGGACCGGTGAACCAGTGCCCCTTGTCCTGGCCGGGCAGTGGGTTGGGGCCGTTGCGCAGATAGCGGCCGTCCAGATCGGGCGGCAGGGAGCCCCGCACGGTGAGATCGGCCGCGTGTGTTCCTCGGGGACCGGGGCGAAGCGGCCCCTGAGATACAGGGGAAGAGCTGTCTGGTCGGTCATTCTGCCTTCCTTGTCGAGCCGCATGCGGATTCCGCGAGAGTCGCGGAATCCGATGGGGATGGCGAACGTCCTGGTGGCACCGGAACAGTCGTGGACTGTGCCGCGGATGTTGATCTCGCCGTGGTGCGGGCCGCGTCCTCGATCATGTCTGTGACGATGCCCGGGTGGCTGGTCATCGCCACGGGTGAGGCACCGGTCACCTCGACGATCCGGGCATGGGCGCGCCCGTGTTCGAGGCGTTCAAGAACGGTGTTCGTGATCACCGGGATCGGCCGCGGCGGTGGACACCGGAGGGGTGGCTGCCGCTGTGGTCGCGGCGCCCGTGGCGAGCAGGGCACGCAGCTGCTTGCGGAAGTTCCTCATGCGGTGGTGGTTCCCGAGGTGGCCTTCTTGATGAGCGCGGCGACCTCGCCGGGCTTGGATACGTAGACGGCGTGGCTGCCGCCGGTCTCGGTCACCGTCGAGCCGGCCCGCTCGGCCATGGCGCGCTGGGCCGGTGGAGGGATCATGCGGTCGTCGGTGGCGACCAGGTAGAAGCTCGGCTTGGTGCGCCAGGCGGGCTGTCCGACCGTCCCGCCCAGGGCGTCCAGGCCCCAGGGAACTTGGGAGTCGGCCAGGAATCGTGCCTCGTCGGCGGGCAGGTCCCCGGCGAAGGATGCGGCGAACTTCTCCCGGTCCAGGAAGAGGAACCCCCCGCTGGGGGGCAGGATCGGCGGCATGGGAGCTCCGGGCGGAGGGTCGGCGATGAGGGTGTTCACGGACTCGCCCTTGTCGGGCGCGAACGCCGCGACGTACACGAGTGCGGTCACGTTCTGGTGATGGCCCGCTTCGGAGATCACCGCGCCGCCGTAGGAGTGTCCGACCAGCACGGTCGGGCCGTCCTGAGCGTCGAGTATCAGTTTGGTCGTGGCGACGTCACCTTCGAGCGAGAGCGTGGGGTTCTGGACCACGCTGACGGTGTAGCCGTCGGCGCGCAGCAGGTCGTAGACCCCTTTCCAGCCCGATCCGTCGACGAATCCGCCGTGGACGAGAACGACGTTCCTTGCTTCTGGGATGGTGCTCACGATGTGCTTGCTCCTTCGCGCCGTGAGTTCTTGGTCATACGGGGTTGCGGAATGCGTACGGAGGGGACGGCCTATCGGGGAAGGGCCGTGCCTGGGCCAGCAGTCGCGACTGGGCCCGGGCGGGGTAGACCTTCGTGAAGACGGCGGGGCCGACGAGGCCGGCGACATGGGCGGCGATGCCCACCCAGGCCGGGGCGTTCACCGCGCCGCAGACGGCCAGGCTGACGCCGATGAAGGTGAAGCCGGCGCCCCAGGCAGCGGTGATGTGGTTGTTGACCCGGATGAACTCCGGCATGTCCCAGTACTCTTGAGGTGTCTGGCGCCGGGCGATGCCCAGCGTGAAGGGGCGCCGGATCGCCAGGGTTCCCCAGGCGGTGGCGGCCAGCCAGCCGAAGGAGACGACGTCGGTGTGGTCCGCCACGGCCGAGTCCGGTTTGGTGACGGCCACGGCGCCGACGACGACGAAGTACGCGACGGTGCTGAGTTCCAGGATCAGAGCATCGAGGCCGACCCCGCGACGGCGGTCCTGCAACAGGAGCAGCAGTCCCGAGACGAGACCCGCTATCGCGCCCCAGCGCCAGTCGAAGGACGAGACGACGCCGGAGACGATCCAGGGGATGAACCCGCGCAGATAGCCCATTGAGTATTCCTTGGTGAAATGAAATGGACGGCTGCGGAGGGGTGCTGTTCCGAAGCCGCTCAGTGACCGACACCGACTAGATGCGTGGCGGGGGTCAAAGTTCGAACATCGGAGTGTGACGCTCGTCACATGTCCGCTGTCGTTGGCTCCCAGGTCGGCGTCGCACTGCCGCACGAGACTGTGCGCGCATGGAAGGGCAGGAGCCGAGTGCGCTCGCTGCCGGGTGCTGGCGCACGGGCTGCGACAGCTGCTGGCCCTGGGCCATGACTTCCCGCAACGGGCGGCGACCGCAGCAGCCGTTGTCGCCGGACGGCGGCCGTGATGGGCAGTCCTGCGAGACGAGCGCATGCCCCTCCAGTGTCTGAGTAGACACGCGCCGCGGCACAAGACGGTGCCGCGGCTCACCTCCGAACCGCGGCACCTCGCGACCAGTCCCGCAGGACCATCCGCTGGCCCACGGCGTTCCCCAAAACCCGCGAGCGATTCCCCACCGCCGCGCAGGCACAGCGATATGTCGTTGTTCATGCGCCGGCCGGGCAGCACCGCAGGGATGCCGGGAGGATGGGCGCGAGCATCGCGGCGGCCAGCCGCTCGTCAGGGCAGCAGCTCCGCGAGATCCTTGGGAAGCACGGACTTGATGTCCTCCCACTCGCCCTCTGTGACATGGCGGCTGAGGGCCCGCAGGACCGTCCGGGCCAGTTCCTCCATGCCGCCTTGGACCTCGTACGGGAACTGCTGCCGCAGACGCTCGAGGAACTCCTGCTTGCCGACTTTCTCCGGCGCTCGGTCCGGATCCCACCCCTCGTAGTAGAACCCGCGAACCAGCATGGGTAGCTGAGCCCCCAGATGCGCGGCTTCTTGCACGGTCAGGCGATCGCGGAGCAGGTGCAGAACCGACCTCAGGGCGGCATAGGACTGGTTCCGGCGCTCCTTGGGCCATCCGTATGACTCTTCGATGTCCTTGAGGAGCCGATTGGTCTTGTCGACCGTCGTGTCGAATGAGGCGAAGCCCGTCTCAACCATCGCTCAGTTCCTTGTCTCTACAGCGTGCGCGCAGCGTGCTGCTTAGGATTGCCTGTAGAGCGCCCAGGGAGCGCAACTCCCGGCGCTGTTCCACTCCTCCGCTCCGCCGTGACACTCGACCAGGCGTACACAGGGATGCGATGACGCCGGTCGGTTCCCAAGCGGTGCCCAGGATCTCGGCCGGACCCCCGTGCCGTCGTCGGCTCCCGGCGTCGGGTCGTCGCGGTGATCTCCAGCTCCCCGTCACAAGCAAGGTGCGACGCGTCAAAGATGCGTATGCTTCCCGGCGGTGTGCCGGGAAGTCTGGTCGGCGATGCGGTCAGTCATGCCGTCCGTCCAGTGAGGATCAGCCGTTGACGAAGCCCATCCGCGACCGGCGGTCCACTGCTGCTCGCATCGCTGCTCTGCTGCATGCCCAGCCGGTGCTGCTGGTTGCCTTCGCGTTCGCCGTAATGGCCGATCCCGTTTCGTCGGTCGCCTACGCGATCGAGGCCGCGCTGCGGGCGCTCCATGGTGACCTGGGACTGCTGCTGCCGACGATGGGCCTGGTGGTCGGCCTGATCGCGCTCGTGATCGTCAACTACCACCAGCTGGTGGGCCGTTACCCGCAAGGCGGGGGCGCCGCTGCCGCCGCCGGGGAGGCGTTCGGCGAGGCGTGGGCATTCGTGCCGATCGGCGCGCTCTTCGTCGACTTCGTGCTGACCATCGCCATCAGCTCGTCGGCCGGCGCCTCCGCGATCATCGCGTACCTGCCCGCAGCGGCGCCGTGGCGCATTCCGCTCGCTCTCGCACTGACCGCAGGGGTGGCCGGGCTGACCTGGTTCGGCCACCTGGGGCGGGCCGTCTTCGCGGTGATGACGCTCGCCTTCATCGCGATCACCGTGGCCGTACTCGTCGAAGGGCTGGGAGCACCGGTCCACCCCGTCGGCACGATCACGCACACTCCCCCGCACTCCGCCCCGCTCGCCGTGGCTCTCGCCTTCCCCGTCGCGATGGCGCTGGCCACCGGCGTCGAGGCACCGTCCTCGGCCATCGCGCAGCTCGGCCAGCTCGATGACAACGGCCGACGCCACTTCGGCCGGGTCACCTTGTGGCTGACCCTGGGCATCGTCGGTGCCATCACCCTGGGGCTGACCGCGGAAGCGGTCCACTTGAAGATCGGCATCCCGCCCGCCGACAGCACGCAGATCGCCGAACTGGCACGGCGAGCCGCTCCCGGCGAACTGTACGCCGTGTTCCAGCTGGTCACGGCCCTGTTGCTGCTGTCCGCCGCGTCGTCGTCCTTCCAGGCCGGCCCCGGCCTGCTCAAAGCACTCGCACGCCGCCACGGCACGGACGGCAGCGGTGGCACGGGGATCCTGCCCGCGGTGTGGGGCAAGACCAATCGCCACCACACCCCGTACTGGGGCGTCACGCTCTTACTCGCCGTCTCCGGCGCGGTCATCGCTGCCGCCGGCGGCCAGGACCAGCGCCTCGTGCTGTTCTACGCCGTGTCGGTCTTCATGTCGTTCCTGGCCGGACTGATCGCCATGGCCCGTTTCTCGGCCTGGGAAGGACGCCCGTTCCACTTGGTCGTGAATGTCGTCGGCGCGTTGGCTGTCACCTTCGTCCTGCTCATCAACCTCGCCCGCGGGGAGCCCATCGCCTCCCTGGCAGCGGCGCTCCTCATCGCCGGGCTGCTGTACCGCCTGTGGGTGAAGGCGGGACGCCCGCGCGGCGTTCGGGACGTCGCCGCAGAGGCAGAACACGTCGAGTAGAGCGCGGTGAGCACCGGCATGCGCAGCGTAGGCGTGGGCGCCGGGTTGCGCATCCTCAGCCGGCGCCTGTCAGCAGGTCCTGCGACAGCGTCCACAGGCGTCGTGCGTTGTCGGGTTCAACGGCGTACCGGGCGACGCCGTGCAGCGTGCCGGAGCGCCGGTCGACGACCTCGGTCTCGTTGCAGTCGACGAAGTAGCGGCCGCCGACACCATCGAGGAGGGGGGAGGTCGCGAGGAGAACGGAGGTTGCGGCGCCCTGCTCGACGGTCTTGATCAGGTGGGCAGGGACCCTGCCGCTGCCCCGGCCACCGGTGTGGCGTTGCAGGTTCGTGTAGATGGCGCCAGGCATCAGGGCGTTGGCGGTGATGTTGTCGCCGGCCCAGCGGCGGCTCGCCTCCACCGCGAAGAGGACATTGGCGGTCTTGGACTGACCGTAGGCGAGCCACGGATCGTAGGGGCGAAAGGCGAAGTTGACGTCGTCCCACACGATCGGTGACTGCTGGTGGCCGGTGGAACTCACGACGACGATACGGGCTTTGCCGTCGGCGGCCAGCGCGTCGTGCAGGCCGGTGGCGAGGGCGAAGTGGCCCAGGTGGTTGGTGGCGAACTGCCACTCCCAGCCCTGTTCGGTGTACTGCTCGGGGCAGGCCATGACGCCCGCGTTGTTCACCAGCACGTGCAGCGGGCCACGCCAGGCGGCGGTGAAGGCAGTGACGGACGCAGGATCGGCCAGGTCGAGGTGCGCGACATGCACCTCCTGGTTGCCGGTCGACCCGGTGATGTCCTTGGCGACGCGTTCGCCCGCCGCCACGTCCCGGACGGCGAGGGTGACTGCCGCACCGGTGGCGGACAGCGCGCGGGCCGTCTCTGCCCCGAGGCCGGAGGAGGCGCCGGTGACCACCACACGGCGGCCGGTGAGGTCGATCCCTTCCGCGACCTCGGCAGCCGTGCTGGAGAGACCGAACGGGGTGGTGATGGCATTCAAGATGAACTCCTTGCCGTGTGCTGAAGCGTGGGTGATGGCGTTCAGGGCGTGAGCATCCGGTCCTGTTCCACCGGCGGTGTGCCGTCGTGCCAGGGCAGGGCTTTGCCGAAGCGGACCAGCTCGCCGTAGAGCGCGGGATCGGCGTGCTCGGCAAAGATCAGGTCGAGCACGGCTCCGGCGGCCGCGGCCGGTGACTGGGCCTGGCTGTAGTCGCTGAACCAGGGGCGCGAGGTGGCGGTGTCGACCATGCCGGGGCACACGGCCGCGATCAGAGTGTCCATGGCGAGGTCGTGTTCGCGGCGTTCGGCGGCGACCGCGCGGATGGCGGCGACCTGAGCCACCTTCGAGGGCACGTTCAGCCAGCGTGGCCAACCCGCCTCTGCGGCGGTGTTGTTGTGGACCGCGCTGCGCCAGGACTCGACGGCGTACTCGACCTGGTCGAGGCTCGCGCCGTCGAAGAGGTGGTGCAGCCGAGGGTCGAGGTGGCCGAGGGTGCCGAGGCTGCTGGCCACGACGATCAGTCGGCCGCCCGGACGCAGGACCGGGCCGAAGGAGCGCAGGATCCCGTGGGTGGCGGTGTTGGAGACGTCGATGAATTCGTCGGCCCGCTCGGCCTGTGACTCCTCGGGCAGCAGGCGGGCGACCGCATTGGAGACTACGACGTCGATCCCTCCGTAGCGGGCCTGGAGGTCCTCGGCGAGGTGGACGATGGCGTCGGTGCCGGTGACGTCCAGGACCCGGCCCTCGACGCGGGCGCGCGTGCCGGGCAGCTGGGTGACCTCGCGGGCGGCGTCCGTCACGCGCTGGTGGCTGCGGCCGGTGAGCAGGACCAGGTCGTCCCGGTTCATGCGGGCCGCCAGTCCTTCGACGAGAGCGCGGCCGAGTCCTTGGTTGGCGCCCGTGACGAGGGCGATGCGTGAAGCGTTCATGCATGCCACGCTAAGAACGCCCGCGTCCATGAGTCCAACGAGAGTTCCGCACGGCTAGCATGCGTGATCGTCATGGACTTCAATGATGTGTCGCTGACCGCGTTGCGTGTCTTCCGCGCGGTGGCCGAACAGGGAACCTTCACCGCGGCCGCGGCGTCGCTGGGCTACACCCAGTCGGCGGTCTCCCGGCAGATCGCCGCGATCGAGCGGGCGGCGGGCGCGGAGCTGCTGGAGCGGCGACGCGACGGAGTACGGCTCACCGCGGCCGGCCGCGTCGTCATGCGCCGCGCGACCGTCGTGCTCGAGGAGATCGAAGCGACCGCGAGGGAGCTGTCCGGGCTTCCCGGACAGGCCGGCACGGTCCGTCTGGGATGGTTCCCCAGCGCCGGCGCCGTGCTGCTGCCCCGAGCGCTGGTCACGCTGCGTCACACGGACCCCGACCTGAACGTCGTCGGCCGGGAGGGCAGTACCCCGGCACTGGTGCGCGCCCTGCGGGCCGGCAGCCTGGATCTGGCCCTGCTCGCGTCGGCGCCGCCGTTCCGGCCTCCGGACGCCGAGTCGCCCCCGCTCGCGTTGCAGACACTCACCGAACGTGCGTTGCGCCTCGCGGTGCCCGCCGGCCACCCACTTGCCCGTGGCGACTTCGTCGACGTGGCCGACCTTCGCGGGCAGCGCTGGATCGCGGGCTCCCCCTCGGGAGAGGATCGGCTGTTGGGCGTGTGGCCGGGCCTGGACGAGCGGCCCGAGATCGCCCACATCGCCCGCGACTGGCTGGCCAAGCTCCATCTCGTCGCCGCCGGCTGTGGGCTGTCCACCGTGCCTGCCGCCCTCGCTTCCGCCGCGCCACCGGGTGTCCGCATCCTCCCTGTCCGCGGCGGGCCC
Organism: Streptomyces sp. TP-A0356; assembly: GCF_001417775.1. Classification (GTDB taxonomy): domain Bacteria; phylum Actinomycetota; class Actinomycetes; order Streptomycetales; family Streptomycetaceae; genus Streptomyces. The sequence goes on from NZ_BBZJ01000015.1 coordinate 116,038, forward strand.
CAAGAACAGCGGCGCCTGCTCCTGGCGCGTCTCCCCCACCCGCCGACCGAGCCGGTCACCCGCGTGGCAGCCGCCCTGCGCGCTGCGGCCCTCGACGCCGACACACCCGCTCCGTCCTCGCCACCCTCGTGACGACAGAACCGAGCATGTGCGGGGTCGCCTGCACCGGTGCGTTCGGCGGCTGCCTCTGATGTCGCCGGCCCCCAGGACGGCCAGACACACCCTCAGACATCTGCCCGGAGAACTCTGTCACCGGTGCTGTTACCCGATGTCGGGCATCTCTGATGCCCAGTCGTCGAGGATCCGTGAGGGATCAAGGACGACAGGCAGTCGTTGCAATCCCCGGAAGGCGGGGAATGGAACGGTGAGCCATTCAGCTTCCTCCGCGGGAGCCACCAGGTCGATCCGCGGAAAACGGTCGAAGAGGGTGGTCAGTGCGATTTGCATTTCCATTCTTGCCAGTGGCGCACCGAGGCAGTAATGGGGTCCCGTGCCGAATCCAAGGTGACTGCTCTGCAGGCCCTGTCTCGTCACGTCGAACTTGTCGGGTGACTCGAAGCGTGCAGCATCCCGGTTGGCCGACGTGATGGAGATCTGCACCAGGGAACCTTTAGGGATGAGCGTTCCCGCAATGGTGATGTCTTCGAGCGCGTGTCGGAAAGTTGCGTTCTCAACCGAGCCGTCAAAACGGATGATCTCCTCGATCGCGTTCGGGAGGAGCTCGGGAGAGGCGATGATCTGCTGAAGCTGATCTCGGTGGGTGAGCAGGTTGAAAACCGCGTTGCCGATGAGGTATGCGGTCGTTTTGTGTCCAGCGAAGAGGAGGACCCACAGGGTCGACAGGAGTTCACCGTCGGTCATGGCACCCTCTTCGTCCTGGGTGCGGATGAGGACGCTGAGCAGATCGTCGGAAGCGCTTCCCCTTTTGCGCGTGATGAGTTCCTGGAAATAGTCGCGCAGGGTGTTTTCAGCCTCGGCCAGACGGGCTTTGTCTTCCTTGCTGAATCCTGTCCGCGCTACAACGCTGCACCATTTCTGGACGTCGTCTCTCTCCTCTTCGGGTACGCCGATGAGCTCGCAGATCACCTTGAGTGGAAGAGGGAAAGCGAAAGACGGCAGGAGGTCGACCGGGGCCTGGGTGGTGCAGTCGTCCAGCAGCGTATCGGTGATCTCCTGGACACGCGGACGCAGGGCCTCGATGCGGCGGGGAATGAAGGCGCGGTTCACGATCCGGCGCAGCCGAGTGTGCTTGGGGGGATCGGAGAAGAGCATGTTGTCATCCAGGGCGATGGAGGAGTCGCCGAAGATGGTGCGGTAGGCATCGATGGCCGCGTACATGTCTTTGCTGATCCGCGGATCAGCCAGAGCGGCTTTCGCGTCTTCATACCGGGTGATCAGGTAAGTGTCCACGCCATGCGGCGGCGTGAGGCGGCAGACGGGGGCGGCCTCACGCAGGTGCTGATAGACGGGGTACGGATCGGACCTGTATGCCGGGCAGCCGCGGGACGCTGCCGCAGCTGCCCGGGCCGTGGGGTCCTGAGGCTCCGTTTCTTGAAGCTGGGTCATCGTCGGCCCTTCTGGTTCTCTTCCCGCGGCAGCGGCGAGTCTGCTGGAACGCTGCATACATTGACACGTAGTGAGGCGATAAAACGAGATTCACCCGGCCACGTTGGACGAGGCTCAACCCACCGTCGGCCGACTGGAACGCGGGTCGCCGTAAGCGTGGTGAGCCGTCCGGGGGAAGGCAGGATTGCCGTACCTGGGCGGCAGGGGACAGTTCTTGGGCTGGCCGCGTCTTGGGATAGGTGCTGCCCGCATTACTGCAGGAGTTTGATGGAGAAGGGCGGACCGTGGAGAAGCGTGACGGAGTCACTGTTCCGGTATTGGTCGTAGGCGGGTCGCTCGTAGGGCTGTCTGCATCAGTCTTTCTAGGACGACTGGGAATCAGTCATCTGGTTGCCGAACGCCACGCGGCCACATCAGAGCACCCCCGTGGCCGGGGCAACAACATGCGGACGATGGAGCTGTTCCGTACCGCGGGACTGGAGCGGCAGATCAGAAGAGCGGCGGCCGCCCTGGCGGGCAACCACGGGATCATGCAGGCGGACACGCTCTGTGGCGGGCAAAGACGGTGGCTGTCAGCCCGGATCACCGGCCGCCCCCCGGAGGCGGACGTGTGCTCGACACTGAGGTGCGCGTGCAGTCAGAACGACCTGGAACCAGTGCTGCTCGCGCACGCCCGCAACCTCGGCGGGGATGTGCGCTTCGGCACGGAACTGGTGTCCTTCACCCAGGACCAGGACGGGGTGAACTGCACCCTGCGGGACCGGGAGAGCGACCAGATCCATACAGTGCGCTCGGCATTTCTCCTGGCAGCGGACGGGCCCCGCAGCCCGGTACGCGAGCGACTGGGAATCGGACAGAGCGGACAGGGCGACCTGTTCCACAATGTCAGCGTCACCTTCCGCAGCAAGCTGCTACGCGAGGTGGTGGGAGAGCAGCGTTTCCTCGTGTGCTACCTCAACGGCTCGCAGGGTGAAGGAGTACTGCTGCCCGTCGACAACGAGGAGCAGTGGGTCTTCCACGTGCCGTGGTTCCCCGAGCGGGGGCAGACGCTCGAGCACTTCACTGATGCCCGCATCACCGACCACATCCGAGCAGCGGCAGGAGTGCGTGACCTTGATGTCGAGGTCACGGGCCGGGCCCCATGGCATGCCGCGGACCGGGTAGCCGAACGATACCGGGAGGGGCGGGTGTTCCTTGTCGGCGACTCCGCCCATGAGATGCCCCCCACGGGGGCCTTCGGTTCCAACACCGGAATCCAGGACGCCCATAACCTGGCCTGGAAAATCGCGGCAGTGCTCCGTGGCTGGGCAGGCGCAGGCTTGCTGGACACCTACGAGACCGAACGGCGGCCGGTTGCCCTGGCAACCAGCGCCCGAGCCATCGTGCAGGCAGCACGGGAGCAGCACCCGGGCTATACCCCGTCGCAGGAGGCCGGCCAGGGAACCGATCTGATGACCACTTCCCTCGGCTATCGGTACGTGTCTGCCGCGGTGGTCGGCGCCGACCCCGACGCACCCATCATTCCCGAATCGCTGTGCCTGAAGGCCGACCCGGGCACTCGTGCACCGCACATGCCGGTCAGATACATGGGCACCGCCATCTCCACCATTGACCTGTATGAGCGGTCCTTTGTCCTGCTGTCCGGGCTGTCCAAGGGGCCCTGGATTCCAGCGGCTCGTGCGGCGGCCAGGAAGCTCGGCGTCCCGATCAGCGCCTACAGTGTCGGGCCCGGCCCCGAATTTGATCTGGATACCGGCAGTGCGGACTGGGCAGCCGTCCACGGCACTACCCCAGCAGGCGCCGTTCTGGTCCGACCTGACGGCTTCGTTGCCTGGCGGGCCGACAGCATCCCGGCCGGCCCGGAACAAGAGCTGACGCAAGCTCTGCAAGCCGTCCTCAGTTGCTGACCCACCCTCGTCCTCAGCCGGCCCAGCCGCATCAGCCTTCAAGGAACTCTCCGTGCCCCAGTCCGTTGACACCACCCGGCCTCACGCTCCGGCCGAGGCCGGCCACCGCCACAAGGCAGACAGCAGCACCGACGGCTGCCACGAGCGGGTGGACATGCACCATCACTACACCGCACCGGAATGGGTGCAGTGGGCCGAAGAGCAGGGAATCGCCAGCCGCGACAGCCTGCCACCGTGGACCCGATGGGACGCCGACGCTGCCCTGGGGCTGATGGACGAGGCAGGAATCCGCACCAGTGTGGTCACCGTCGCCATGCTGGGACGCCTCAAGGAGCCCCGGATGCGCAAGGAGAGCGCCCGCGTCGCTCTGGAGGCCGCCGGCAACCTGACCACCAGCCATTCCGGCCGGTTCGCCTTCTTCACCCCGATCTTCCTCGACGACGCCGAGCTGTCCAGCTGGTCCGTCACCTATGGAATGGACCAACTCGGCGCCGTTGGAGTCAGCGCCCGCACCAGCGTGGCCGGCATGTACCTCGGCAATCCCGACTTCGACCCGATCATGGCGGAGCTCGACGAACGCTCCGCTGTGATCAGCACACACCCCATGGAGGTGCCCACCGCCAGCACCTCCGAGGGAGTACCGCCCTACCTGTGCGACTTCCTCATGGACACGACCCGCGCCGCACTCAGCCTGATCATCAACGGCACCCTCGATCGCTTCCCTCGCCTCACCTTCATCCTCCCGCATGGCGGCGGATACCTTCCCTACATCGCAAGCCGTATCGAAACCTTCAGCCGCCAACTCACGCCCAGCGTCGAACCCTCCCGCGTCCGTGACTACCTGCACCGCTTCTTCTACGACACTGCCGGCCCCATGTCCCCATCAGCCACCCCCACCCTCCTGGCCGTGGCAGGTCCCTCACGCATCCTCTACGGAAGCGACTGGCCACCCACCCCCGCCCGCGTCGTCACCGGCACCACAGCACCCGCCCTGGACAACGACCCCGCTCTCAGCGAACAGGACCGCAGCAGCATCAACCGCGGCAACGCGCTGCGAATCCTGCCTGCACTCACCCGCACCTGAACACCAAGAACGGCAGCCACCCGTGACACACCCGCGGTGTCGGGGAGGTGGAAGGTCAGGTTCTGCCTGGCCAACGGTTGGCCTCGTGGTACGCGTCGGCACACCCCGCGCTCGTTTGATTCATGTGGGGACACGCCGACCGGGTCGCAACCGACTGGCTGGTGCGAGTAGGCCTAGATTGATGTCGAGCGAAGTTTGACGGGCATTCACAGGCCGCCGAAACCTCGTGCGGCTGCGGTCGGTACCGCGACTCGGTGCCGCCGAACACCAAGAAGGATCTACAGCAATGGCAACTGGCGTCGTGAAGTGGTTCAACGCCGAAAAGGGCTTCGGCTTCATCCAGCAGGACGGCGGCGGACCGGACGTGTTCGTTCACTTCTCCGCGATCCAGAGCACCGGTTTCAAGGAGTTGTACGAAGGCGACCGGGTCGAGTACGACGTCACCCAGGGCCCCAAGGGTCCACAGGCAGAGAACGTCGTCAGGCAGAGCTGACCAGCGCCTGACCCGTGTCGCCAGACCGAAGCCGGCAGAAGTACCTCACCGGGTTCGGCGCGGCTGTGCGACGCTGTCGGCCTCAATCCGTCCAAGCCCCGCGCTTGCCTCCCATCCACCGTCTGTCGACGGCTTCGGGCAGCACTTGGCGATCAGACGGCCCGGAAGTGTCCATGCGAAGTGGCGACTGGCGGCTGGCTGGCGTCGTTCGGGTGACCCGTCCGCGCGTTAGGGGCCTACGTCGGCAGCGGCGCGCTCGTGGAGGCGGCGGGCCAGCGCGCGCACCAGATCGCGCAGGGCGGCGGGGTGTTCGATGACGAACGGGCGGTCAAGAGCGGCGAGGACGGCGGGAATCCACTCCAGCCGTTCGGCTCGAATGCGGACGTGCACCCATCCGGTGCGTTCGTCGGCTGCCCCGGGGCCGCTCGGGTCGTCGGGGCGGGTCTCGCGAGTGTCGGTCCGGTCGGCGTCGTCAAGTGTGGCCGAGGCCGATGTCGTGGACAAAGTAGCGATTTCGGCCGGGAAGTGGCTGCGAATGTGCTCGACGCTGTCGCGGATCCGCAGCGACACATCGTGGTGCCAGGGCGCCTGGGCGAGGCTGTCCAGCACCGTGGCCGCCGGGTCGAACTCTGCCGGGGCGACGAACGAGCCGGCCTGCACGGTCATGGTGTTGATCCGGTCCAGCCGAAAGGTGCGCACCTCCCCGCCGGCCGGGTCGGCGCCGGTCAGGTACCACCGGCCGGAATGGGCCACGAGACCATAGGGCCAGACGGTGCGGTCGCTGCTGCGGCCCTTTCGGTCGGTGTAGTTGATCGCCACCGGCCGCTGATGGCGTGCAGCCTCGGCGAGTTCGAGCAGCACATCTGCTTCCGGGGCGGTGACGGGACGGGGCCGCGCGGTGAAATCGGCCGTATCCAGCAGCGCGTCCAGCCGTCGCCCAGGACTTCGGGCAGTACCCGACGTAGTTTCGCCGCGGCACTCTCGCTCGCCGCGGCGGACGCGGTGACCAGCCCGGCCCTCCGGCCGGCCAGGAGACCGAGCAGGACGGCCAAGGCCTCTTCGTCCGTGAGCATCAGCGGGGGCATCCGATAGCCAGGGGCGAGCCGGTAGCCACCGTAGCGGCCGCGCACCGAGTCGACGGGCACGCCGAGATCCAGCAAGTGGCCGACGTAGCGACGGACGGTGCGCTCGTCGACGCCGAGGCGAGCGGCCAGGTCGGGGACGGTGCGGATGCCGCCCCCTTGAAGGATCTCCAACAGAGCGAGCACCCGAGCGGTCGATGTGGTCACCCAAGAAGTCTGCCGCACATACCGGGCGGATCCTGCCCGGTATTGGTCCTAGCGTTCGACACGTCCCTTCATTGATCCGGCATCACCGCACACAGGAAGTCGCTCATGAACTTCGTTTCGATCCGCGTGATCACCCACGATGTCGCTCGCCTCGTCGAGTTCTATGAACAGGTCACCGCCGTTTCGGCGACGTGGTCGACCCCTGACTTCGCCGAACTCGTGACGCCGTCGTGCACGCTCGCGGTCGCGAGCAACCGCACCGTGGCGTTGTTCGGCACCGACTCCGCCCGGCCGGCCGCCAACCGCACGGTGATCATCGAATTCCGCGTCGCCGACGTCGACGCGGAGTACCAGCGTCTGGCGCCCCTCAACTGCGAGTTCGTCCAGAAACCGACGACCATGCCGTGGGGCAACCGCTCCCTGCTCTTCCGAGACCCCGACGGGAATCTGATCAACTTCTTCACGCCTGTCACCCCCGACGCCATACGGAGGCAGGATCGCTAGGAGTCGCCCACAACGTCCGTGAGCGGTCAGGCCTGGTCGGACCAGGCGCAGGAGGGTGGTGGCCGTCGCGCAGGAACACGGCCAGGGCTTCCTCCGCGCGGGCCATCTGGACGTCGTCGGGGCGACACTGTCGATGTGCGAGCCGGTCAGGACCGGGGCCACGGAGGGGTCAGTGCCATCACGGCGGCCATAGATGTTGCCCATCCGGTCGATGCGGACGGCCAGGCCGGCCTCTTCCATCCACGCGATGACCCGGCGACGCCCGGCCGCGTCGGCATCGGTCAGAGCCAGGCGGTTGACGCCGCGCAAGCCGGTGCGCTCGTCGTCGTACGCGCCGATCTCGGCGAGGTCCATCAGCGACTGCCACAGACGGTCGCCGTTGAGGTGATCTGGTCGGGGGTGGGGCTCATCAGGAGCTGTCTCCCGTAGTCAGCCGGAAACGGTGGAGTGGGTGGCGTGTGCGGATCAGCCGGCTGCGGTCGCGACCACGAGACCGAAGCCGATCAGCACGACGCCCGTGGTCCGCCCGATCGCACGGTGGGTCCGCGGCTCTTCGAGGACGTGCCCGGCCTTGGAGAGCAGGAGCACATAGCTGCCCAGCCAGGAGAAGGTGAGGACGGTGTGGAGGATGACAAGGACCGTCATGGCCCAGGCGGCGGGCAGTCGAGGCGGGGCCAGCGTCGGGAGCAGCCCGGTGTAGAAGACGGCGATCTTCGGGTTGAGGAGGTTGCTGACCAGGCCGGTCCGCCACGGGCTCCCGGCAGTGATGCGGGTGCCGGTATCGGCCGAGGCAGGGGCGGCCCGGCGGTTCTGCCACAGCGTCTGCGCGCCCAGGAACACCAGGTAGCCGGCGCCAAGGAGCTTGACGACCAGGTAGGCGGAGGGTGAGGCGGCCAGCACGGCCGCGAGACCGGCCACGGTCAGTGCGCCCCAGATCAGCAGCCCGGTCGCAATCCCGCCCACGGTCCGCAGCGCGTCCGCGGGGCCGGCCACGAGGGCGCGTCGGGTCACCACCGCCATGTCCGGGCCGGGCGCTACGGTCAGCAGGCCCAGGACACCGAGCGCGGCCAGGAAGTGGGTCAACACGCCGCTGCCCTCCTCCCGGTCCAACCGGTCTGCTGCGGGGTATCAAAGGTGCGGTAGCTCAACGCAGGGGTCTTTCAGGTGTCGTGTGTTCAGTGACCGGCGGTGGAGTGCGGGTTGGCAGCCGCGCCCTCGGTGCTCAACAGCACAACCGTCGAGGTCGCATCGAGCCCCAGTGCCGCGCGGCGTTCGTCGCCACCGACGCCCGTGAGCACCATACGAAGACCGGCGAGCGCGGCGGCCCCGCAGGGACCCGAGGAAACACCCAGGGCGGCGAGGTCACCGGCCGCGCGGGCGCTGTCGGCGTCGGGGATGGCGACCGCGGCGTCCAGCCCGCCGTGCAGATAGGGCCAGGCGATACTGGACGGGGTGCCGCAGTTCAGCCCGGCCATGGTGGTGTCGGCGGTGGTGACACTGACGGGTTCGCCGAGGGTGAGGCTTTCCAGGACGCAGGCGGCGGCCTCCGGCTCCACCGACAACAGCGCCGGAGCTCGCCGGGAGGGGCGGCTGCGGTAGTGGGTGACGACGGCCTGGGCCAGTGACCCGACGCCCACCGGTATGGCGACGAGGTCAGGTCCTTCGACGACTCCCTGTGCCGCCAACTGCTCGTCGATCTCGGCGCAGAGGGTGGAGTAGCCCTCGACGATCCAGGCCGGGATCTGCTCATAGCCCGACCAGGCCGTGTCCTGGACCAGGACCGCGTCCGGCGCGGCGGCCGCTTCGGCCGCCAGGCGCACGGCGTCGTCGTACGGCCCCGAGACCTCGGTCACCTTCGCCTGCTCGGCGACGATGGCCGCCACGGCCTGCGGATGTACGCCGTGTGGGACGAAGACGTGGGCGTGCTGTCCGAGCAGGCGCGCCATACGGGCCACCGCCCGGCCATGGTTGCCGTCGGTGGCGGTCACCAGGGTGACCGGGCCCGGCTCCTGGCCGCTCGCGGCCCGCTCGGCAAGGGTGCGGTGGACCGCCCAGGACGCACCCAGCGCCTTGAACGCGGGCAGCCCCAGACGGCACGACTCGTCCTTGACGAAGACTCGGCCGATCGCCAACTCGGCCGCCAGCGGCGGGAATTCGGCCAGCCGGGTGGGTGAGTAGTCGGGCTGCGCAGTATGGAAGCCCCGCACCTCGGCGGGTGCGGGGTCACACCGCCAGGTACGGGCACTGGGGCGCACAGACCACGGCAGGGGACGGGAGGAGGAAGCATTCTCAAGCACACGATCAGGGTGCGGCGCCGTCCTACGATCGGTCCAGCGAATGTTTTCGACCTATACCCTTCGAAGGTACCGACTGTTCCAGCCTCGCTCCGCGACGGCGAGGAGAGCGGTGCACCGAGGTTCGGTTCTTGGTCGCCGCGTGAACGACGTGCTGGGCCGAGGAACAGCGCGAGCTCAGAGACCGGCCTCACACTGGAGTGGGCCGGAAGTGACGGCCAATCCGGGGTCGAGCCGTGTACCCCGGCGCTATGTTGCCTCCATGCACTCCACAGAGGTCTCTCGGCATGTGAATGCTTCGCGGCCCGCCGTCTACCGGGCGCTCGTGGATGCGGACGCGCTTACGAAGTGGCGAGTGCCGGTCGGCTTGACCTGCCACGTACACGAATTCGACGCCCGCGAAGGCGGCAGGTTCCGCATCTCGCTCACCTACGACTCGCCGGTTGGCGCCGGCAAGTCGGCTCCCCACACGGACACCTATCACGGCCACTTCGCGAAACTCGTGCCGAACGAACAGGTGGTCGAGGTGTTGGAGTTCGAGACCACGGATCCCGCGCTTCGCGGCACGATGACCATGACGACCACTCTCACCGATGCAGACGGCGGCACTGACGTCCTCGTGGTGCACGAAGGGATTCCCGACGGTGTGCCCGCCGCCGACAACGAGACAGGCACGCGCATGGCACTGACCAACCTTGCCCGGCTCGTTGAGGCCACCGAGCGCTCCGGGTGACCAGTCTCGGCGGTGGAGCACAGCCACCAGCACCACGGCGACAGCATCGCCCCCGGTTGCCGCGTCCCGGTCCGGTGCTGGGAGGCCGTTGGCGCCGGGGGCGATCACGTGGGGTATGCCGCCGATGTCCGAGCCGACGACCGGGGTGGCGCAGGCCATGGCCTCGATCAGGACCATGCCGAAGGACTCGGCCTCGCTGCGGGAGGGGAGGACGACGGCGGCCTGTTGCATGAGTCCCTCTCCGCTCCCTTCGACCCGAATTCAGGCCGGGCCCGGAGAGGATGCGGCGGCTGCTCGTGCGGCCAGGACGACGGCGCAGGCGATCATCGTCACGCTGACCAGCCCGGCCAGCAGAACCGCCCAGTGCCCGGCGAAGGTGCAGGCCAGCACCAGCACGGCAGATACCGGGAGCACCGCCCACTGAGCGGTCTCGCGCTTGTCGTGCCTGGCGTGCACCGCCCAGGTCGAGACCAGGAACACGCCGATCGGCACCGTCACGGCCGCGGCCGCCGCGAGCTCCGAGACGTGCGTCTTGCCGAGGACCTTGTCCACGGCGACCTCCAGGCCCGCTCCCACGGCGGCGCCGGAGGCGAAGATGAAGTAGTGGCCGTACCCCCACGCGAAGGGTGGTGTCTCGTCCTGCGACAGGTGTTCGCGGATGGGTACGTCGAAGTAGATCCAGTATGCCGCGAAGACGAGCAGCAGGCCGCCGCCCGCGATGGGCAGAAGGTCGAACAGCACATCCTTCTCGTCGAGTGCCACTTGGACGGCGACGGTGGAGGCCGAGATGGTCTCGCCCAGGATGATGATGGTGAACAGGCCGTAGCGCTCCGAGATGTGTTGCGGATGCCAGGATGTCGCCTGGTGCCGCTCGGCGATCACCGGTACGGAGAGCTCACAGATGGCCAGGGCCACGAAGCCCCAGTCCCAGACGGATCGGGGTAGCAGGACCATGACCAGCCAGCCCACTTGGACGAGAGCGAGTCCGGTGGCGTAGCGCAATGCGGTCCGGCGAATGGGTCCCGGCTCGCCGTGGGCCGCCCTCAGCCACTGCAGGGTGAGGGCCACCCGCATGATGAGGTAGCCCACGACAGCGGTGGTGAAGTCGTTGTGGTCGAAGGCCCTGGGCACCCCGGCCGCGAGGACCAGCACCCCGGACATCTGTACAAGCGTCGCGACCCGGTAGGCGACGTCGTCGGTGTCGTAGGCGGAGGCGAACCAGGTGAAGTTCACCCAGGCCCACCAGATGGCGAAGAAGACGAACGCATAGCCGGTCAGCCCGTGGCGCAGGTGCCCCTCCGCCTCGGCGTGCACCAGGCGATCACCGGCCTGCCTGATCGCGACGACGAAACAGAGGTCGAAGAGGAGTTCCAGGGGCGTGGAGACGCGGAACTCCTCGTCCCGGCTGCGCGCCGTCATACGGCGAAACAGCGTAACGACGTGCTCCTGGCCAGAGCCGTGCGGAGAGCTACCACCCATGGTGACTGCGCAGCAGGTCGGCCCGGGCGTAGCCGTATCGCACGGACTTCCCCGCGACCGCCTTCCTGACGACGTCTGTCACGTGCACGACGACCTGCCTTCGATGAGCTGGACGGCCAGGCATGCGGGCGGCCGGGTTCCGCCTTGGGAACAGCACACCAGATCGTCGGTGCACCCGCGCGTCGGAGAGACCGGCGTGGCACGACGGCCAATGGCTGGAGGGAGCGAAGGCATACCCCGAGTCGCCGGGCCGGCCACCGCGACCGGGGCGGCATCTCCGGCTCGGAGAACCACTCTGTGCAGCGACTCGAACCCGCGCTTGCGTGGAGAACCGCCGTTCTCTACGCTGGGCGACATGACGAGAACGTTCGTTCTCCCCGTTCATCGGGTTCATCGGGTTCGCCGGGTTCACCGGGTTCACCGGGTTCGCGGTGAGCCCAGAGCCAAGGAGCTGACATGACTGACGCGCCCCGTCCTCCGGTGCCGCCGTTCACCCGGGAGACCGCCATCGAGAAGGTCCGCCTGGCCGAGGACGCCTGGAACTCCCGTGATCCGCAGAAGGTGTCGCTGGGCTACACGGCGGACTCGCGCTGGCGCAACCGCTCGGAGTTCGCCACCGGCCGGGAGGCGATCGTCGCGCTGCTGACCCGCAAGTGGAACACCGAACTCGACTACCGGCTGATCAAGGAGCTGTGGGCCTACGACGGCAACCGCATCGCCGTGCGCTTCGCCTACGAGCACCGCGATGACGCCGGCAACTGGTACCGCTCCTACGGCAACGAGAACTGGGAGTTCGACGAACACGGCCTGATGCACACCCGCCATGCCTCCATCAACACGCTCCCGATCGCCGCATCGGAGCGTGACTTCTTCTGGCCGCTGGGCCGTCGTCCCGACGACCACCCCGGCCTCAGCACCTTCGGCTTCTGACAATGCGTTGTGACTGAGCGAACCGGTCTGCCTGTGTCGCGCGCGCCGGATCGGCGCCGGGCCGCTGATCAGCCTCACGGGCGCCGGGCGGACTGCGCACCTACCAACTGCGGCCGCACATGGGTCCCTCTACAACCACCCGCGCCCGGCGGGCAAGGCGGCCAGCCAGTCGGTCAGAATCTGATTGACCTCAGCGGGTCGTTCTTGCTGGATCCAGTGGCCGCAGTCGTCGAGGAGGTGGGAGGAGATAAGCCCGGGCAGAGTGACGGGATAGGCCTTGATCGCATCGGCCAGCCATGTGGTGGAGGCGTCCAGGCGGCCGCCGATGAACACCGACGGCTGGGTGACGGGGGCGCCGTCGAAGGGGGCGAGGTCCTCCCAGTCGCGATCCATGTTGCGGTAGCGGTTCAGGGCTCCGGTCAGGCCGGTTCGTTCGAACTCCCCGGCGTAGACGTCCAGGTCGCTCTCGCCGAGCCAGGCGGGCAGCCGACCGACGGGGAACCGGTCGCGCAGCATCCCGCCCCTGCCGACGAAGTGCGGGTCCGGAGCCCCCGACACGGGCATGGTGTCGCCGGACAGGGCCCCGTAGAAGCCCGCGAGCCAGCCGCGCACATCGGGTTCGATCTCGGCCTCGGCCCGGCCCGGCTGTTGGAAGTAGGAGACGTAGAACTCCTCGTCCCCGCCCATCCGTGAGAAGACCTCGCTGGGCCGAGGTCCGCCGCGCGGGGTGTAGGGAACGCTGAGCAGGCCCACCGCGCGGAAGACCTCCGGTCTGAGCAGGGCGGAGTTGGCGGCGATGGTCGCGCCCCAGTCGTGGCCGACGATCACCGCCGACTCCTCCCCCAGGGCGTGCACCACCTCCGCGTTGTCCTCCACCAGGTCGCGCATCCGGTACGCGGCCGTGTCATGGGGCCTGGAGGAGCGGCCGTAGCCGCGGACATCGATGGCGACCGCGCGGTATCCGGCCGCGGCCAGTACCGGCAGCTGGTGGCGCCAGGAGTACCAGGACTCGGGGAAACCGTGCACGAGCAGCACCAGCGGCCCGTTTCCCTGCTCCACCAGGTGGATGCGGCCTGCCGGTGAGGAGACGAGGCGGTGAGTGATGTCCCTGCCGTGCAATGGCATGAGTCCTCCACTTCGATCGGTCTGCGTGGGTCACGAGCGCCGTCGATCCGCCGTGCCCTGGCCTCGGTACCGATCATGTTGCCCATGCCGGGGGGAGAACGAGACTACTTGCTGTTTCGGCAACTTCCTTCGTGCCGGCTCCCGTACAACCCGGACCATCAAGCGTGGACCCATGCCCTCGCCGAGCCCCAGCCTTCACGCACAGGGCGTGTCCGCCCCGTTGGCAGCAACGGGACGGACACGCCGTATGTGAGGACGAGTTACGGGATGTCGGCACCCTCCGCTTACGGGATGTCGGCACCCTCCGCGCTGAGCGCCGCCGTCACCGGCTGGAAGAACGTCTCGCCGCCGGAGGTGCAGTCACCGCTGCCGCCCGAGGTCAGCCCGATCGCCGCGTCGCCGTCGAAGAGGGCGCCGCCGCTGTCGCCGGGCTCGGCACACACATTCGTGTCGATCAGGCCGGAGACCGAGCCCTCCTGGTAGTTCACGGTGGCGTCGAGCCCGGTGACCGACCCGCCGTACACGCCGGTGGTGCTGCCACTGCGCTGGACCTGCTCGCCGACGTAGGCGTCCGCGGCCCGGGTGATCTGCTGGGCGCTGCCGTCGTACAGGTCGACCGCGCTGGGGTGGTCGGAGTTGGGGTCGTCGTACTGCACGAGGGCGTAGTCGGTGCCGGGGAAGTGCGAGTCGACGGTCTGGCCGATCTCTCCGCCGCCCTGCGTGTCGGACCAGGTCGAGGAGGCGTTGCCGCAGTGCCCGGCGGTCAGGAAGTAGGGGGCGCCGTTGACGGACACGTTGAACCCGAGGGAGCAGCGCACTCCGCTGCCCCAGATGGCGTCGCCTCCGGCGACCAACGGTTTGAACGGTGCGGCCGTACGCCGTAGGACGGCCTTGTCGCCGAGCGCGTTGACCACGGCGCCGAGCCGGGTGCGTTTCGCCCCGGTGACCGTGGGGTCGGCGGTGACGACCACCTTGTCCTGGCGCGGGTCGACTGCCCAGGCGGTGCCTGCGATCCGGGCCTGCTTGGTCAAGGTCGCGATGGCGGTGTGGAGTTGGGCCGTGGAGTAGCGCACCACTCTGGGCACCGCGCCGGTGCCGCGGACCTGCTGCGCGACCGACGGGTCGGTGATGTTGACGACCAGACGCCGGGACTGCGTGTCGTAGTAGGAGCCGGCGGCACGGTCGCCCAAGCGCGCGACGAGAGCCGCGGCGGCCTTGGCCTGGTGGGCCGCCGGGGCGGGCGCGGCGGTGGCCGCGTTGGCGCCGGGCAGCAGGACGGCGGTGGCGGCGAGTGCCACCGCGCACGTTCCCGCCAGGGTGAAGCGGGATGTGGGTGTTCGACGTTGTGTCACGTGTGACCTCCTGCGGGGGGTGTCCCGCCTGATCAGCAGGCCAGGACTGGAGGGGTGAGGGAGCACGGGACGCCCGATTCGGGGAGAAGGCGTGTCCATGCCAAGCGGCGTTGAGTATGGCCACGCGCCACCCATGCCTACAAGGCACCATTCCGGCCGCCCGCCCAGCGCGCCGGACGGCCCGGCCTGCCGCGGACAAGGGCTCGTCATGCGCCTGCCGCACCGGTTCGGCGACGGACGGTGTTCCCTGCGCGCGGCGTCCGTCTACGCACCGTGCGTCGCCGACTGGCCGGATGACGACGGTTGCGTTCGCTGGGCGGAACAACAGCCTCAGATTTAGACCAAACTTGAGCCCGTCATGACGCTGCATCCGTCGACCGGGGGCGGTGGAGCCGCCGGGGAACCAACCACCCACCCCTGGCCACAGTCGATCAAGGTGTCACGTAATCTCGTGCCTGACCATTTCCGGCCGTGGTGGGACACGGCCGATCGCACCTTTTCAATTGGGGGACGCAACACCGTGCGCATACGCACCAGTTCACATCGTCTTCGGCCCTCTCGTCCGGCAGCCGCGGGCGCGGCGCTCGCCGTTCTGCTCGGTGCCGCCACCGCGGTCGGGACCGACAACGCCCAGGCCGCCCACGCTGCGGCCACGGACAGCCGCGCCGACCTGCCCATCTCGCCGGACTGGCCGCAAGGCGAGATGGCGGTGGACGGGGTCCACCAGCACGTCTTCATCAGCGACCCGAAGACCAACACCGTCGTCGTCACCGACTACGCGGGCAAGGTCGTGGGCCGGATCACGGGCGAGGCCGGCGCCAACGGGATGGCGGTGAGCCGGGACTCGGCCACGCTCTACGTCGCGCTGACCGACGCCGACGCCATCGCCGCCGTCGACACGGCCACTCTCAAGGAGACCGCCCGCTTCGCCACCGGCGCGAACAGTGGCCCGCTGGATCTCGCCTTCGCGGGCGGGAAGTTGTGGTTCAGTTACGGCAAGTACGCACAGGGCGGAGGCAACCTCGGCTCGCTCGACTTCGCCGCCGCCAAGCCGGCGGTCGCGCTCAACCAGTCGGGCGGCGTCTCCTGGGAGGCCGCGCCCCAGCTGAGTTCCGCCCCCAGCGGTGACCAGGGCGTACTCGTCGCCGGCAACCAGGACCGGTCCCCGGAGGAGCTCACCGTCTACGACGTCTCCTCCGGCACGGCCCAACTGCGCGCCCACCGCAAGGAGATCATGCCGGGCGCCCAACAGGAGGACATCGCCCTCTCGCCGGACGGCAAGGACGTCATGACCGCGGACCGTACCGACAACGTCCTGCTGTCCCTGGACAGTTCGGACCTGGGCTACCACTCCAGGTCCAGTCGGGAGTTCCAGGTCCAGGGCCAGCCGAACGCGGTCGAGTACGCCGCCAACGGCGACCTGGCGGTGGGGATGCGCTACAGCAAGGGCGTCGACGTGTACGTCTTCCGGCCCGGGGAGGACAACATACCCGTCCGGGCCTTCACGATCGGGGACTACAACCTCGTCGAGCCGCGCGGGGTGGCCTGGGCGCCCGACGGCAGCAAGCTGTTCGTCCTCACCGAGGAGGGCCTCTCCCCGGGCCACCTCACGCTCCGGGTGTTCGACGACCCCACCAAGGCCGCCACCGGGCTCAAGGTCACCGCGCCCGTGAAGTCCGCCCTCGGCGAGAAGCTCACCCTGCACGGCACCTTCGCATACTCCGTGCTGCCGCTGCCCGGCTCCGTGACCGTCCAGGTCACCCGGACCGACCTCGCCTCCCCGAAGGGCGTCTCACTCGGCAGCCGCACGGTGTGGCTCTCGGCGCAGCGCGAGTTCGACATCGACGACGTCCCGGCGGCGGGCGGCAAGGTCACCTACACGCTGCGGTACCCGGGTGACGCCACCCACGCCGCCTCGACCGCATCCGTCACCGTCGACGTCCCGCGGAACAAGACCACGCTGACCCTCGACGGCGACGGCAGGACGGTCACCCGGGGCACGAACACCACGCTCAGGGCCAAGCTCGGCAGGACGTGGCGGGATCGCACGGTCTCGGTCTACGCGCAGCCGGCGGGAGGCACGAGGACGCTCGTACGAGCCGGCACGGTGGACCGTGACGGCAACCTCGTCATCACCTACAAGGTCACCCGCAACACGACCTTCACCGCCGTCTTCCCCGGCGATCCACGCACCGAGCCCGCGCAGGACACGAGCCTGATCAAGGTCAGCGCACGGTGACCCCGGCCGCGTAGGCCACTGCTGTAGTGCTCGCGGTGGTCGACCGGCGGACATGCGGACGGCCCGGGTACGGAACCCGGGCCGTCTCAGGGGCAACTCTCGGGGGGCGGAGCCCTGTTGCAGCAGCGCGGCGTCAGCCGCGGCGGCTCGACCGGGCGAGGGCGGGCACGAAGCGGAGGGCGTCCACGGTGCCCACGCCGGTGGCCATGTCGTAGCCGTCGACGGCCTTGTAGCCGGTGACGCCGGCGTAGCTGTTGTCGGTGCCGTCGTTGACGTCGACGATGCCGGTGTTCTTGTCGTGGTGGGCGGAGCGCTTGTAGAGGTTGTACAGCGCCTGGTTGATGTTGCCCACCCGGTGGCCGGCCGCCTGGTCGGCGAGGGCGACGATGCCCGAGAAGAGCGGGCAGGCCTCACTGGTGCCGCCGGTGATCTCCCAGCCGGTGGCCGTCGGGTCGAAGCTGGAGTAGATCCAGGCGCCGCCGTTGACCGCGGCGGCCATCGACACGTCCGGCGTGCCGCGGCGGTCGCCGACGATGTTCTTCACGCCGTTCTGGAAGGCCGGGCGGGGGAAGACGTGGGACTGACCGCCGCCGCCCGCGCCGTTGTCGTTGTAGACGCTGTCCGGCTTGATGCGCTCGCCCTTGTCATTCAAGTGGAGCTGGGTGCCGCCGAGGGAGGTCACCAGCGGGTCCGAGGAGGGCCAGGAGTTGACGCGTTCCTTGTAGTAGCCCTTGCCGTCCGCGGTGTTGTCGGTGGCACCGCCGTCTCCGGAGGAGGCGAGGACGGTCACGTGCTTCCGGTTCGCGTCCTCGAAGGCGTAGCGCAGCTTCTTGATGCTGGAGAAGTCGCCCTTGTCGAAGCCGGGGAAGGTGTTCTCCGTGGCGCCGAAGCTCTGGCTGATGACATCGCCGACCCCGTGGTCGATCAGGTACTTCTCGGCGTCCATCATCTCCGGGAAACCGGTGGTGCCCTCGGTCTCGGCGACCGCCGTCTCCACCAGGACGATCTTGGCATCGGGCGCCACGGCGTGGGCCATCTCCACGTCCAGGGTGGTCTCGCCGGCCCAGCCTGTCATGTCGGGGTTCTTCGGGTCGAAGACGGGAACATTGCCCCACCTGACCACGTTGACCTTGGTGCTGGGCAGGCCGAACTGCTTGCTGTAGACGTCGAGGTCGTGCTGGACGGTCGGGGAGCCGAACGAGTCGACGATGACGATGGTGCGCCCCTTGCCCGTGATGCCTTTCCGGTAGAGCGCGTTGAGATCGTACGCGCTGCGGTACTGGAGCGGGTTGTAGCAGGCGATCCTCCACTTGGCCTGGCACTCCTCGATGGAGAGCGGGCTGCCCACGCCGTGGACCAGGGTGTGCCCGGCGATGGCCGGAACCGCCTTGGTGTGCGGTACGACGGCGTGCGCTGCGGTGGTGACACCGGCCTGCGGAGCGGTCGCCGACGCGGCGACGAGGAGGGCGGCGGTGGCGGCCGTGGAAGCCGCGAGGCCACGCCCGGTACGGGCTATGCGCATGAATTCTCCCTGAGTGGGCCGAAGCCGCACGAACTGGCTCCGCGCATCACATCGGGTAAGTCATGCACAGGACAAGACCGTTGAACCGTCGATGTCGATTCCTTTACCCCGACAACACCTCACGGTGGTCTCCCGCGTGGCGCAGACGCCCGCGGAACTGTGGGGCGGTGCGACTCCGTATGCCGGGTTCCGGGGATCTCCCCGCGGCACGGGCCTGATGGCCATGGCTTGATCCCCTCGCCGATGGGCATACCGGCATACCGGCTCTCCTATGCTCACGGTGTGATCGATGTCCCGTTGTCCGTCCTCGAAGTCGCGGCCGTCCAGGCCGGTACCCAGCCCGTGGACGCCCTGCGTCAGACGGCCGCCTTCGCACAGAAGGTCGAACGGCTGGGGTACCGGCGGCTCTGGTACGCCGAGCACCACCACTCCCCCGCCATCGGCGCGTTCCCACCGGTGGTGTTGACCACCCATGTCGCCGCTTCGACGTCGACGATCCGGCTGGGATCGGGTGGTGTGCTGGCTCCCAACCATGTACCGCTCGGGCTCGCGGAGCAGTTCGGCACCCTCGCCGCGCTCCATCCGGGCCGTATCGACTTGGGAGTGGGCCGAGGCCCCGGCACTTTCGACGCGGCCACCGCGCGGGCGCTGCGCCGCGGTGCCGAACCGGCCACCGACGCCGAGTACGAGGCTGACGTGGCCGCGATCCTGACCTTTCTGGTCGAGGAAGTGGCACTGGAGCCGCTCCCGGAGCCCTGGCTGTTGGCCTCGAGCACCGCCGGCGCCTCGATGGCCGCGCGGCTGGGGCTGCCCGTCGCCGTCGCGCACCACATCCGCCCGGACAACACGCTCTCGGTGCTGGAGTGTTACCGCGCCGCGTTCACGCCGTCCCGCTGGTGCCAAAGGCCACGGGTGCTGGTGTGCGTGGAGACGGTCTGCGCGGATTCGGAGGCGGATGCGGAGCGGCTCGCCGGACCGATGAACGTGGTCAAGGCGGGGCTGCTCCAGGGCATGTCCGAAATTCCCTTCCCGACGCCCGAGGATGCGGCGCTCCACTGCTTCAGCCCGCAGGAACAGCGAGAGTTGGACGCCTTCCGCGCTCAACAGGCGTTCGGAACCCCGGACGTCGTGGCGCGCCGCCTGGACCGACTGGCCGCCATGACAAGCGCGGATGAGCTGATGCTCACGACACCGGTCCATGCCCTCGACGACCGGCTCCGCTCCTTCGAACTCGTCAAGGAGGGCGTGGGGGCGGTGGACGGCACGGCTGGGTTGCGGATTCCGGATCCGTCACGCTGAGCGCACCGCGTACAGTCGCCGCCGCGCATCCGGGACCGTACCGACGGACCGGTCGAGATTGGTACCGCCGGCGCGTCCCCCATCACACACGGAACGCCACCGCTGCCCTTGTCGACGCCCGCGGCGGGAGGGTGCGGGTGCCGGCGGTGACGGTGTCGGCCAGGAAGTGGACGAGCTGTCCTTCACCGTCCATCGGCTCGTCAGCCGAAACGGCCAGGCCGGAAGGCGGAGAGCAGTGGGTGGCGGACGCCGGTGATGATCTCGTCGGCCAGGAGTTCCCCGGCGATCAGCGCAAGCGTCGCCCCGCTGTGCGTGAACGCCACGAACAGGCCGGGAACCTCCTCCAGTCCGCCGAGCACCGGCTCGCCGTCGCCGGGAATGGGCTTGGGGCCCACCCCGTAGGAGGCCGCGGTCAGCTCGGGATTGCCCGCCAGCACGGACGACGCCTCATGCAGCAGGCCCTCCACCGTGCTGTCCTTGACCTCGTAAGTACCGTCCGGGTGCGTGATGACCGTGTCCGCCGCCGCGTCGGAGTCCATCACCAGGGAGCCGTCCGGGGCCGGACGCACCGCCACCCGGGGGGTGTTGAGCACCGCGCGCAGGGTGGTACTCATGGGCGGGGTCCGCACGAGCAGGGCCACCGGAGTGGCGTCCTCGATCGTGACGCCGTACTCCTGGACCATCCGTGGCACGGCAGCGCCGGTCGCCAGGAGCACGGTGTCGACGTAGATCCGCTCACCGGCCGCGGTCCGTACGGCGGTGGCGCGGCCGCCCTCCACAACGACGGAGACCGTTCCCGCGCCGGTCACGATCCGGCCTCCGGTCGCGGTGAGGTCGGTGGCGAGCTGCCGGACGAGCGCGGTCAGGTCCACCCAGCCCTCACCCGGGTTGAAGATCGCCCCCTCGTCGGGGATCGCGGCCGGGTCCACGCCCGGCGTCCAGTCGGCCACCTCGTCGCGGTTCAGCCACACCGCGTCGTAGCCGCACCGCCGCATGTGCGCGAACGCCGAGCGATGCTGCTCGGTGTCGCCGGGCGGCGCCCAGGTCAGCCCGCCGTCGAAGCGGAGGTACCCGGAGGAGGACGGCACCCGGTGGGCGAACGTGCGGTAGCGGTCGATGCCCAGCAGCCGCAGTTCGTGATAGGCGGACGAGCGTACACCGGGCCCGCCGAAGGAGTTGAGCCACGACAGCGAGCGCCCCGAGGCGCCGGCGGTCAGCTCGGAGTCGGTGACGAGGACGACGTCGGCCCCGCGCCGGGCGAGCTGCGCCGCGGTCGACACGCCGAGAACGCCGCCGCCGACGACGGCGACGCGATGGCTGGAGGGAGAGGAGAAGGAAACCGAGGAAGCGGGCATGGCGTACGGGCCTTCCTGGATGCTGTGTGTCGTGTGGTGGGGGAACGGTGCACCGCGTGTGAGCGATTGGGTGGGCAGGAGACGGCGCGCCGGGCGCGGACGGTCGGTCCGTAGTCGGCGTACACGTCTGGAGGGTGAGCCGTGCTTCGAGGGCCGCCGCAGCGGGGGACGGCGCCTTCGGTGGTCAGTCGACTGTCGGTCGGCTGTCAGTCGGCGCGGATGCCGGCCGGTGGTTCGGCGGCACTGGAGCGAAGGAGCAGGCGGGTGGGCAGGACGATCCGTTCACTGGGGCTGTCGTCGCCCTTGATGCGGGCGAAGAGGCGCTGGGCGGCGGTACGGCCCATGTCCATCGGCGACTGGGCCACCACGGTCAGCGGTGGGTCGACGAGCGTCGTCCAGTCCAGGTCGTCGAAGCCGACCAGCGAGATGTCGCCGGGAATGGCGAGGCCACGGCGCCGAACGGACATGAACAGGCCCTGGGTGGCGACGTTGTCGGCGGCGAAGACGGCGGTCGGTGGCTGCGGGAGCGACAGCAACGCGTCGGCCTCCTTCTCGAACTGGGCCGCGTCCCCTATCGCCGAGCAGCGGATCAGGTCGCTCGACTGCGCCCCGTACTCGTCCAGAGCGGCCAGGTAGCCGCGGATGCGGTCGATCGAGGGGCGTGCCGCACCTCGCACGGTCGGTCGTCCGGCGTCCGACGCGACGAGCTCGGGGCTTTCGTCGGGATCCACGTACAGCAGCATCCCGATGCGCCGGTGGCCCAGGTCCAGCAGATGGGCGACCGCCTCGTGGGCGGCCCGCTCGTTGTCGATCACCACACTGTCGGCGTCCAGGGCACCGCTGTGCCGGTCGAGCAGGACGACGGGAACCCCCAGATCCTGGGCGCGTCGCAGATGGGCGACGTCGATGACCGCGTTCGGCGCGACGACGATGCCCTCGATCTGCTTCTCGAGGAAGACTTTCACCGCGGCCCGTTCGACGTCCATCCGGTCGTCGCTGTTGGCCAGGATCGCCTCGTAGCCCTCCTCTCGGGCCACGTCGCAGATGCCGCGCATCGCGGTGGCGAAGTACGGGTTGGAGATGTCGACCCCGACGAAGCCGATGGTGCGCGTACCGCCGGAGCGCATGCTGCGGGCGACGCCGTTGGGGGAATAGCCGAGCCTGACGGCGGCGGCTCGCACCTGGTCGCGCAGGGCGTCGCCGACTCGGCCGTAGTCGCCGAGTGCGCGGCCCGCGGTGGCCACCGACACGCCGGCTTCGCGGGCCACGTCGGCCACCGTCGGGCGCCTGCGTCCGCCCTGCGCCCCCGTACCGCTCGCCACCATCACAGGACCTGGGAGAGGAACTTCTGCAGCCGCCCGGACCGCGGCGCGTCGAAGATCTGCTCCGGTGGCCCGGACTCCACGACGACTCCCGCATCCATGAACACCACTGTATCGGCCACCTGCCGGGCGAAGCCCATCTCGTGTGTCACCACCACCATGGTCATGCCCGCCCCGGCGAGCTCGGCCATCAACTGCAGGATTCCCTTGACCAGTTCGGGGTCCAGCGCGCTGGTGGCCTCGTCGAACAGCATCACCTGCGGCTCCATCGCCAGGGCCCGTGCGATGGCGACGCGCTGTTGCTGGCCGCCGGAGAGCTGGGCGGGCCGGTGCCCGCCGCGGTCGCCGAGCCCGACGTCCTTCAGACGCTGCGTCGCGATCTCGGCGGCCTGCTCCTTGGACAGCTTCTTCACATTGCGCAGCGCGAGCGTGATGTTCTGCAAGGCCGTCTTGTGGGGGAAGAGGTTGAACTGCTGGAACACCATGCCGACGCGCTGCCGCAGTTCATTGACGTCCATCGTCGAGGTGTCCTTGCCATCGAGCAGGATGTCACCCGAGGTACGGGTCTCCAGTCCGTTCAGGCAGCGCAGCAGGGTCGACTTCCCTGAGCCGGAGGGGCCGATGACGCACACGACCTCACCGGCCGGCGCCGTCAGGTCCGCGCCGCGCAACACTTCGACCGGCCCGAACCGCATGCGGAGGTCACGCGCCTGGAGCGAGGCACCCGTGTACCGCTGCGACGCCGGGGGAATCGTCAGGTCCGGCGTGGTCACGCCAGCACCTCCTTCGGGTCGGCGAGTGACGGCTCTTCCGGCACCGCGGTGGGGCGGGACCCCTCACGCAGCCGCCGGTCGATGTAGTTGACCAGGTGGGTGAGGGGGACCGTCAACAGCAGGTAGCACAGGCCGGTGGCCAGCAGTGGCGACAGGTTGCCGGAGGTCACCGACTCGTCCTCGCCGATCCGGAAGAGCTCGCGCTGGGTGGTGATCAGGCCCAGGAAGTACACCAGGCTGGAGTCCTTGATGATGCCGATGAACTGGTTCACCATCGCCGGCAGCACCCGCCGCACTCCTTGCGGCACCACCACCAGGCGCAGCGCCTGGCCGTGGGTGAGCCCAAGTGCGCGGCAGGCCTCGCCCTGTCCTCGGTCCACGCTCTGGATGCCCGAGCGGAAGATCTCGCCGATGTACGCCCCCGACATCAGGCTCAGCGCCAGGATGGCCGCCGGATACGGCGATGCCAGCCAGCTGATCTGGGCCGCGAACACACCCTCGCCTATCACCAGAATGGTGAGTGCGGCGGGCATGCCGCGGAAGACGTCCGTGTAGACGCGGGCGGGTATGCGCAGCCACGTACGGGACGACAGTGCCATGACCGCCAGCACCATGCCGATGACGCTGCCGAGGAGTGCGGAGAGCACCGACAGGAGAAGCGTGTTGCGCAGTCCGTAGGTGAGCAGGTCCGGCAGCACCTGCCGGATCAGCTGCCAGTCGAAGAAGTTGTTGAAGAGGTCGTTCACTTGAGCGCCTTCGCCTTGTACGGGGGCAGCTGGCTGCTGCTCGGCACCGGGTCCTCGGGGAAGTACTCCTTGTAGAGCTTCAGCCAGGTACCGTCGGCGACGACCTGCTCCAGTGCGGTGTCGAGCCTGGTCCGTAGCGCGGTGTTGCCCTTGCGGACCGCCCATCCGGCGGGGAAGTCGGTGGCGGGGACGGTGAGGGGCTGACTCAGCTGCAGGTCAGGGTACTTCTTGGCGATGGCGCGGTTGGGGCCGTAGTCGTTGAAGAATCCGTCGACGCGGTTGTTCTTCAGGGCGAGGGCCGCGGTGTTGTTGTCGGGGAAGCGGACGATCTGCGCGCCGGGGATCAGCGTGGCGGAGTTGAGGTCCGTGATGGAGCCCTGGAGCACCGCGATCTTCTTGCCTCCGACGCTGGGGACCTTCGAGGTGATCCCGCTCTTCTTGCCGGTCAGCAGGCCGAAGTAGCCCGCGAGGTAGCCGTTGGAGAAGTCGACCATCCTGACGCGGCCGGGGGTGATGCCGACCGCCGCGGCGGCCACGTCGAACTGCCGGTTGTTGACCGCCGGCAGCAGCCCCGCGAAGTCCAGCGACACGAACTGCGGGTTGAGCTTCAGCTTGCGTGCCGCCGCCGAGATCAGATCGACGTCGAAGCCGGTCAGCTTGCCGTTCTCCTCGTAGGTGTACGGCTTGGTGTTGTTCGACGTGCCGATCTTCAGCGTGCCGGCCTTCGCCACGCCGGACGCGTTCGCGGCCGGTGTGTTCGTGTCCGCAGCCGCACCGGAGCCGCAGCCGGTCGCTGCGAGCAGCAGCACGGCCGCCGCGGCGGCCACCCCTCTTGCCGAGCGGAACTTCCCCATTTCTCCTCCATGCATGCTGGAACGTCCTGCGTGCGCTGAGCACCGAATCCGTGTCCGGGCGCACGGAATTCCGGACGGTGGTGCGGGTGGGACGGCGTGATCGACGAGGCCGAACGGCGGTGGCCGGCGATCGATGGCAGCGGGTGCCGGGGCCCCTCATCGGCCGCCGAGCGCGGCGCATGAAGGGTGCGAGAGGATTCCTCTTCCTGGCGAGAGCGTTCCCTCTCGGGTGGTGAGAGAACGTTCTCTGAACGAGTGGGAGAACGTTCTCACGCGTCTCATGGGCCGTCAATACCCTGTGCCCATGGGTTCGGTGAGTCCCAGGCGGGGTGCGATGGCCGGGTCTGCTGAGCGCTCCTTAGTACTCCAGCCGTAGTTCGCGATCACGGCGAGTCGCCGCTCACGGCCCGTAGACGAGATCTGCACCCCCACTGGCCTCAATCAGCCAGGACAGCGAACCGCTTCCGAAGGGCCAGCCAGTGGTGGCCACCTGCACCCAGCCGCCCGACTCATCGATTCCTGCGTGCCACCACCACCAGCTGCGATCGTCTCCCATTCCTTCCTCGGTCGGGTCGAAGTAGTACAGCCATCCCGAGAGCGTCCACGGCCCCCGATCGGCGGCCGCTCTCTCCTCTGGCGTCATCGCCCGCCATTGACGCAGCCACGCCTCAACGTCAAAGGGCTCGCCATGTTCCGGTTCCGGGGTCTCGGGCGCGCACCGCTGGATGAACCAGGTCGGCAACAGCTGCGGCCAAAGCTCATCTGTCGGCCAGTCACCCATCTGGGAGACCACGCATGTCAGTACGGCACGCGCGTTGTCGATGACCTGGGCCGGGTCCTCGGCAGTGAACCTGAGGCGCACGAGAAACGGCCGGGGCTGGTCGTCATCCTCGGCGCCCGGTCCGGATCGAAGGCGCCGCAGCTCGCCTGTCATGGTTTCCACGGTGAGGAAGTATGCATCGGCACTGACCTCGCGACATCTCGTTATCGCCACCGGTCAGGGGACACCAGCCTCTACGGCTGGGCAGTTGCTTGCCGTTGGTAGTGGCAGGCTCGGGCGCGGGCTTGGTGTCGGCGTCGCCAGTGTGACCAGCGCAGGCGGTGTACGAGGTCGTGACCGGGCTGGTCAGGGCCGCGAACAGGTGCTGGATCTCGTTGCCGGTCAAGGGGATCAGGCCGTCGAGGGCGGGCCGGTCGCGGCGTTCGGTGGCTGCGGTGACGGCGAGGAAGGCGTGGGCGAGCATGGCGAGGGTGACCCAGCGGTGCCAGGAGGTCCAGCGGCGGACCTGGTGCTCGTCCAGTCCGGTCAGGCCCTTTCCGGCCTGGAAGGTCTCCTCGATCGTCCAGCGTCGTCCGGCCACCTGGACCAGTTCCGACAGCGGCACCGGCCGGGGTGAGAAGCAGCGGTAGAAGGCGAGTTCGCCGGTGCGGCGGTTGCGGCGGACCAGCAGGTACCAGTGGTCGGGCCGACCAGCGGGGTCGTGGATGTCGACCTGCGCCCAGTCGTAGTACCGCTCGCCCTTCGCGCCCGTTCCGGCCGACAGCCGTTGCCAGGCCCGCCTTGGGATCCGTGCGGCCAGGGCCTTTGCCTGGAACTTCCCAGCGTGCGTGGTGATCGTGTGGGTGCTGGAGACGGCCAGGACGTAGCCGGTCCGGCGGCGTTCAAGGGTGATCCGCAGGTGGGGGTTGTCGCCGTAGACCTCGTCGCCTGCGACCCAGCGTGCGGGGGTTCCCGCGTCGAGCGCCCGCTCGACCATGCGGGCGGCGAGCTGGGGCTTGGTGGCGAAGGCCAGATCGTCCGGGATGCCCGCGCTGCAGCAGCGGTCCGGGTCCTCGGTCCAAGAGCGTGGCACGTACAGGGCTCGGTCGATGGAGGCGTGTCCTTGGGGGGCGGAGTACACGAGATAGACGGCGACCTGGGCGTTCTCGATGCGGCCGGCGGTGCCGGTGTACTGGCGCTGGACGCCGACAGTCGCCGTGCCCTTCTTCAGATCGCCCGTCTCGTCGACCACGAGCACCGCCTGGTCGTCGGCGAGGTGGTCGACGACGTAGGCGCGCACGTCATCGCGGACCGCGTCGGCGTCCCACTTCGCACGGTGCAGCAGGTGCTGCATGCCGTCCGGGGTCGCGTCGCCCGCATGCTCGGCCAGCGTCCAGCAGTTCTTCCTCGGCAGGTCTGACAGCAGTCCGAGCACCAACGCAGTTGCGCGACGTCGGGGTTCGACCCGAGCGAACCGGCCCGCCACGCGGCCCATCAGCTGGTCGAACATCGCCCGCCACCGGGCAGGCACTACGCTGTGACCCGCGGCCACCGCCTGATCTTCGTTTGTCCACACAACTCACGATGATCAACGGTCGCTGCAGCCATCTCCGGACCAGCCCTGAACAGCAAGATCACGATCTACGGCTGGAGTATTAGACTCTCTTCCGCCAACCGCTGCTTCAATGCTGGGCGTTGGGCGCTTCCCGTGGAGATCCGTCAGAAGCGCCCTAACGTTCGGTTCCTTGCGGTGCGGTTTGCCGCTCGGCGTCGCGGATGGCACGGGCGGCGTTGATGAGCCCGATGTGGCTGAAGGCCTGTGGGTAGTTTCCGAGGGCCTCTCCCGTGATGGAGTCGGTCTCTTCGGCCAGCAGGCCGACGTCGTTGGCGTGCGCGATGGCGGTTTCGAACACCTGCCGTGCGCGGGTGGTGTGGCCTGTCAGGGCGAGGGCGTGGGCGAGCCAGAAGGTGCACAGCACGAAGGCTCCCTCCGCTTCCTGGATCTCGTCGCCGCGGTAGCGGCGGACCAGGCCGCCCGCGTCAGTGAGGTGGGTGGCGATCGCCAGCACGGTGGACTGGACGCGGGGGTCGTGCGGGGGCAGGAAGCCGACGATGGGCAGCATCAGTGCCGAGGCGTCCAGGTCGTCACTGTCGAACGCCTGGGTGAAGGCGCCCAGGCGGGGGTTCCATCCGCGCTGTTCGACGGCTTGGCGGATGCGGTCGCGCTCGTGCCGCCAGCGGGGTACGCGTTCGTCGGCCCCAAGGGCGGAAGCCATCGCGATGGCGCGGTCCAGGGCGACCCAGCACATCAGTTTCGAGTGCAGGAAGTGTCTGCTCGGGCCTCGCCGCTCCCAGATGCCCTGGTCCGATTCAGTCCACCGGCGGGCCGCTGTCTCGGCCGCCTGGAGCAGGAAGGCGCGGGTGGGTGGGTCCAGGCGCTCGTCGGACGGGAGGGTCTGGTGGGCGGCGTCGAGGAGTTCACCGTAGACGTCGAGCTGGCGCTGGCGCCATGCGTCGTTGCCGCTGCGCACGGGAGCACTGCCGCGCCAGCCGGTCAGGTGCGGCAGGAGCCGCTCGCTCAGGTCACGTTCGCCACCGATGCCGTACACGATCTGCAGGTCCACGCCGCGGTGGAGCTGAGTTGCCGCGGCGCGGGCGACGAAGCCGAAGAACTTGTCCTTCTCCTTCTCGCAGGCGGCGGTGGCCAGGGCCTGAAGGGTGAAGCTGGCGTCGCGGACCCACGTATAGCGGTAGTCCCAATTGCGAGTGCCACCCGCACGTTCGGGCAGGGAGCTGGTGGCCGCGGCGACAATCGCCCCCGTTGGAGCGAAGGTCAGGGCCCGCAGCACACGCCCGCTGTGGCCCACCTCGTCCTGCCAGGGGCCGACGTATCCGCGGTGGAGCCGGGACCACGAGCGCCAGCCTTCGACGGTGTCGTTCAGGCGCCGCCGGATACGCCGCGCCCGCCAACGCGTCGGCTCGCTTCCCCACGCCGGTCCGACGTGCAGTGCGAAGCCGAGGCGGTCCGGGGCCCGGAGCGTGATCCGACCGTGCGCGGTGGAACCGCTCACCTCCAGGTCGACGGGGCTCGACAGCAACAGGACCTGGGCACCCCCGTACGCGGTGAGCCCGCCCTGGACGCGTGAGAGGAGCGGGTGCACGAGTCCGAATTCCGGGCGCGGCGCATAGGCGATCTCGATGGGCATCCGTCCTTCGGTGCAGGTGATCTGGCGCAGGAGGATTCCGGGGGAAGCGGTGCCGAGTGCGTGTCCGCGCTCGCGCCGTCCCAGGGCGAGCGCGTCGCGCAGGACCGCCGTTCCTCCGGCGGTGCGGAAGGTCGTCTCCAGTACGAGGGTCTCCTCGACGTAGCGGCGGCTGACATCGGCGGGTCCGGCGGGTCCGATGGACCAGTGGCCGGCATCGTCGTCCAGGAGCCGGGCGAAGAGCGCCGGGCTGTCGAACCGGGGAAGGCACAACCAGTCCACCGAGCCCTCGGAGGTGACCAGAGCAGCCGAGCGGCAGTCGGACAGCAGAGCGTGGTCACCGATCGGCCGCCCGCTCACCGGCCGTGGTCCGTCCACCCCCGGCCCGTCGACGCGGCCCGGCGCGGACGGGCCGAGCAGCCGCCCGCTTCCCGGACCGCTTCGGGCACCGGTCGATCGTCCATCAGGGCCTCCCTGCCCAGTCGATTCACCTCACTCGAACAGCACGAACCTCGCACCGCCCGTCGGGCCCGCCGACGGTTGCCCCGACGGGAGGGCACGACGCGGCGCTGCCCACCCACTCGGTCTGTCGGCGCCACTGGTCTCATGTCCCCGCGGCTGTGTCGCCGCCCTCTGGTCGGTTCTGTCGCCGCGGCGCCGAACCGTGACGGCCGAGGGCGAGGAAGCACCGGTGGCCACTCCTCCACTGGTCCGTGACGCTGAGGCCGAGGTCCCCGGCGATCCTGCGGAGCGCCGGTGCCCCCAGGCGTGCCCAGGGGAACGCCGGGCCACGGTGGCCGTGGGTGTCCTCGAGCCACGCGACGCAGAGCTCCTCGACATCCTGGTGATCACCCTCGACGAGCACGTATCCCGCCGGGCCGATGAGCTGGGCGCAGCGGCGCAGCAAGGTCGTCGGGTCGCCGCCGATGCCGACGTTCCCGTCGGCGAGCAGGAGGGTCTGCCAGCCCCCTTCCGTTGGCAGCGGATCGAACACCGACCGGCACAACGCGACCCCGCCGAGCGCGATGGTCCGTGCGACGGCGCGCGGGGCGATGTCGATACCGACCGCGAAGACACCGCGGGTCAGCAGTGCCCGGCACAGCCGGCCCGGCCCGCAGCCGATGTCCAGCACGGGTCCGTTGCAGCGTTCCAGCAGGGTCTCGTCGGCCCCGGTGGGCTGGGCGCACCAGCGGCGCA
This sequence comes from Streptomyces sp. TP-A0356, assembly GCF_001417775.1. GTDB lineage: Bacteria > Actinomycetota > Actinomycetes > Streptomycetales > Streptomycetaceae > Streptomyces. The sequence continues at coordinate 146,064 of NZ_BBZJ01000015.1, forward strand.
CCGGCAGCCTGGTCCGGCGTCCGTCCGCCATCCGCAGGTACACCGGTCCACGGCCGGCGCGCAGGGCCAGTGCGTAGGGGTCCTCGCGCGAGGAGGGCGACATGTTCCTGTCCGCCGTCATGGCTCGGCGCCGTGATCGGGTGGGTGCCGTTCCTCGTCGGCGCGGGCTGCCCGATGGACGCGGCGCAGCCTGACGGCGAAGGCCAGTGCCGAGGCGCCGAACAGGATGGCGGTGACGGCCAGCCATCGGCCGAGGTAGACGCCCTCGGGCAATCGGGTGTCGCCTTCGTAGGGGACCGCCAGATCGAGGATCAGGGGGAACCACACGAGCAGCAGCACTCCGGACAGGAAGGTGGGGACGCGGAGATAGTTGATCCACGGCACCGTCGGCAATCGGCCGATGCGGTGGCGCACCACGGAGTGGGCCGACAGGTCGGCGAGCGAGTACAGGGGCAGCAGGATCACGTCGTGGAGGATCGCCGCGCCCACGAACCAGACCGCGACGTCGAGCGGCCGGAGGGCGAACAGGCGCACCATGGCGTAGCCGGTGAGGGCGAACGAGCAGATCAGTGCGAGGAGATGCAGGGGTCCGGAGCCGTACCAGCGGACGAAGCGTGCCATGGTCACCTCCTGAAGGTGAGCCGGCCGACCCACTTGGTGTTGTTCACCCCGGGGTTGGCCGGGACGATGACGCGGGCGGGATAGCCGTGGTCGAGCGAGAGGTCCGCGCCGTTGACGCGCAGGGCGAGCAGGGACCGGGGGTTGTGAATCTGGTTGCCGCGCAGGACCACCTTGGTGAAGGCGCCCGGTGGTTGGACCGACTCCACCAGGACGCTTCCTGCATCGGGAAGGCCGGCCAGGGCGGCGAGATCGGCCAGACGCAGGCCGCTCCAGTGCTGGTCTGCGGTGGACCACCCCTCCACACAGGCGATCGGCAGCGCGGCAGCGTGCTGGCGCATCGCGAGGAGCTGCTCGCGTGTGAGGACCAGTGCCGGACCGTGGCCGTGCACCTCCAGTCGCCAGTCCGGCCCGACGAGCGCCGGGGTCACGCCGACGGCCGCGGCGCTCTTGTTGATCTGGAAGGCGCTCGGCCCACTGCCGGGGTTGCGGTTGTGCGGGGCGAGCAGGGCGGTGGCGCGCAGTCGGCCCCCGATGCTCTGTCCTGCGGTCACCACGAGCAGGACCAGCGATCCCGCTCCTACCATCGCCAGGGCGCCGCGCCGCGTCATGCTCGGCGCGTCGGGTGAGGTCGCCACCAGGCCGTCCGGGTCGGGCGGCTCGGGCCGGGTGTGGGCGAGGTCCGTGCGCAGTACGGTGGCCAGACCACGCGAGCGCAGGGCGCTGGTCATCCGGCCGAACTTGAGGCACACGTGGACCACGAAGGCGGCGATGAACACCCAGGCGCCGTAGAAGTGAAGGCGGTAGAAGGAGCCCGGGAAGACGTAGTAGAGCTGGATGTTGAGGATCCCCGTGGCGAATTCGAAGATGACGCCGCCGACCAGCATGACCAGGGACAACCGCTCCAGGCCGTGGGCGACGGTGCGGACCGGCAGCCACTCGAACAGCTTGGGGATGACCGACCACAGCTTGGCCAGCAGTACCGGGACGAGTACCACCCCGAGGGTGACGTGCACGCCCTGGATGAGCCGGTACAGCCAGTAGGGATGCGTGGGCCAGTCGAAGAGGTAGAAGCCCAGAATGCCCTTGTCGGGGGTCTGGTCGTTGAGCGGGCTCAGATCGGGGTTGTAGGCGGCGTAGGACAGAGCGCCGGTGACGAAGAGCACCGGGATGCCGATCAGCAGCACCAGGCCGAACACCGACGTCAGCCACGGTCCACGGATCGGGCTGCGCCAGAACCCGGGGCGGAAGGGCCCCGGAGGCGGAGGCATCCGCGCGATCCGCCGCGCGATGGCCCGGGTACGAGCGGCCGTTGTGGCGGCACGAGCGGCCGTTGTGGCGGCACGAGCTGCCGCAGCGGCGCCGATCCGCTTCAGGCGCCGCCGCGGGTGTCCCTCGTCGGGCCCCGGGGGCTTCGCTCCCCCGGGTGAACCCGAGTCTGGCGGCCGTCCCCCACTGCTCATCAGCCGTCTCCTCCATCTCGGGGCCACGCCCTGGATGACGGGCGGTCGATCGCAAGGATTCTTCCGGAAATACCTGGTTGAACCCCCATGAAGATCGCCGATTCACTCTGTTGCCCGCCTCGGCCGCCCGCCCTGGCCGATCTGGTCTCGCTGTCGGCGGTCGCCGTCCTCAACACCGAGGCGAACCGTCGGCCGACCCGGGCGGGCACAGTGCAAGGACCCCTTAGACGTCGTTTCCTTTGGCGTGATCGTTCGTTGAGCCGTGCATGACGGATCTGATTGAGCGGTTGGTGCCGGATGAGTTATGGACGCTGTTCCGGCGGGTGGTTCCGCCGACGGAGGTCATACGTCCGCAGGGCGGCGGCCGACGGCGGGCGGGTGACCGCGAATGCCTAGCGGCGATCATCTTCGTGGCCACCTCGGGGTGCACCTGGCGGCAGTTGCCCCCGGTGTTCGGGCCGGCCTGCCCGACGGTCTACCGGCGTTTCGCCCAGTGGAGCCAGGACCGGGTCTGGGCCCGGCTGCACCGAACCGTCCTGGACGAGCTCGGCGCCCGAGGCGAGCTGGACTGGTCGCGGTGCGCCATCGACTCCGTCAGTCTCAGGGCCGCAAAAGGGGGCCACTGACCGGACCGAATCCGACCGACCGCGGCAAGAACGGATCGAAGATCCACTTGATCACGGACCGGAACGGTCTGCCTCTGTCACTGGGCATCTCCGGCGCCAACATGCACGACAGCCTCGGCCTGAAACCGCTGGTCCGGGGAATCCCACCGATCCGCTCCCGGCGCGGCCCACGCCGCCGGCGACCGGCCAAGCTCCACGCCGACAAGGGCTACGACTACGACCACCTGCGCCGATGGCTCCGCAAGCGCGGCATCCGCCACCGCATCACCCGCAAAGGCATCGAGTCCTCGCAGCGGCTGGGCCGGCACCGCTGGGTCGTCGAGAGGACGGTGTCCTGGCTCGCCGGCTGCCGCCGCCTCCACCGCCGCTACGAGCGCAAGGCCGAACACTTCCTCGCCTTCGTCGGCATCGCCGCAGCCCTCATCAGCTACCGCCGACTCACCAACTGAAACGACGTCTTAGGCGGCGAGGAACGGTCGTAGCAGGGCCAGCAGGGCATCGGGGCGGTCCAGCGGGATGATGTGGCCGCAGTCCGGTACGACGTGTGCCTCGAGATGGTCGGCGTACGGGCGCAGTTGGTGTTCGAGGGCGCGGCCCACCGGGTGGGCACCGATCGTCAGTGTGGGAACCGTGAGGCGAGCGGAGTCCACGGCCGCCCGGATCTGCCGGGCGGTGGATGCCAGCGCCCGGTACGGGCCGAACGCACCACGCAGCGCCTCGCCTCCGACGTACGCACGGGCGATCGCGTCGCGGACGTCCTGTCGCACCCCGCGCCCGAGCGTGCCGCGGTCGAGGAACCACCCGATGTACGTCTCCTCCTGACCCGCGAGCACGGACTCCGCCAGGCCCGGTTCGCCGTGGAAGCCGAACCACCATGGTGGACCGTCGGCGAGGAACTCCTCGGCGCCGGGCAGGCGGCCCAGCAACGACTCCATGACCACCAGCCGCCGTACCAGGTCGGGCCTGCGCATGGCCAGCATGAACGCGGGCGGGGTGCCGACGTCGATGCCCACCACCGCCGCGGAGCTCTCGCCGAGCGCCTCCAGCAGGCCCTCGGCGTCGGTGGCCAGCGTCCCGGCGTCGTACCCGTCCGCAGGCCGGGAGCTGTCACCGAAGCCCCGCAGATCCGGCGCGATCACCCGGTAGCGCGCCGCCAGTTCGCCGATGACGTCGGTCCACAGCCGCCAAGTGTGCGGGAAGCCGTGCAGAAGCAGGACGGCCGGCCCCTCTCCGGCCGTCGCCACGTTGAGTTCGACGCCATGGGCAGTGACCCGGCGCAGTTCGACCGTGAGCTGGTCGGGGCCGCCGGACAGAGGGACGGTGGTGGTGGCCATGCGGGCTCCCTTGAGTAACGAATGGTGACAAGAGAACGGTAGGTGACTACTTTGGGGCTTCCCAGACCGCACTTTCCCCTCAGGTGGTGAGCTTCAGGTGACCGCCCAGGACAAGGACGCCTCCGCCGGTGTGCGCGGCGACCTGTTCGATCCCCGGTGCCCGACGCGCCGACTGCTCGATCGGATCGGCACGAAGTGGACGTCGATGGCGGTGAAGGTGCTGGCGCAGGCGTCCCCGGACGAGGTGCGCTTCGGCGAGCTGCAGCGCAGGATGCCCGGCGTCTCCCAGAAGATGCTGTCGGTGACCCTGCAGAACCTGGTGCGCGACGGCTTGGTCGCGCGCCGGGTCGAGCCGTCGGTTCCCCCACGCGTGCACTACCGGCTCACCGAACTCGGCCTGTCGCTGGAGGCCGTGCTCGCAGCGGTCCGGGACTGGGCCGAGGAGCACATGGCCGAGGTCGACCGCGCCAACGCGCTGAGCCGACAGCACGAAGGCCCGGCCGAGCCATGACGGGCGTCGATGGCCCCGGACTTCGCCGGTGACAACTGCTTTGCGTGGCCTCACCTTTGGGCAGAACCTGTGCGTCGTGGGTGTCCGAAGTACACCGGGGGGTGGCCCGATGGGCGACACACAGGACAGCGCACGAAAGGTCCACAGGGACAGCGGGCCGCCCGGATGCCCGGTGAGCCGGGCGGCGGACGGCAGCTGGCAGGTTCGCGGTTACGCGGCTGCCCGTGCCGTGCTGCGCAGTTCCGAGACGGTGCAGGCCGGCCTCGGTATCGAATCGGTGGAGAAGCTGCCCCGGCGGATTCGTCGCCCCGTGCTCTACCAGGACGGACCCGGACACCGCGAGCAGCGGCGGCGGACCGCCCGGTTCTTCACGCCCCGGCGCGTGAGCGAGCACTACCGCGAGGTCGTCGTGCGCATCGTCGAGGAACAGTTGTCGGTGCTGCGTGCCGCCGGTCAGGCACAGCTCGCCGACCTGAGCTTCAGCGTGGCGATCGCCGTGGCGAGCGACATCATCGGCCTGCGGCACAGCAGGCCCGGCATCCGGCAACGGCTGGAAGCCTTCTTCCCCGAAGAGTTCGGCACCCCGGGACTGACCAGCCCGCACGGCATCTACTGGCTTGTGCGCCAGAACATCAACTGGCTCCGCATCTACGTCGCCGACGTCCGGCCCGCGATACGCGCGCACCGCCGCAAGCAGCGCGACGACCTGATCTCCCATCTGCTCGCCGACGGCTGTTCGGACGCCGAGATCCTCGGCGAGTGCCTGACCTTCGCCGCCGCCGGAATGATCACCACACGCGAGTTCATCTGTGTCGCCGCCTGGCACCTGTTCAGCGACAACAGCCTGCGCGACCGCTACCGCGCGGCCGAGGAACCCGAGCGGCTCGACATCCTCCAGGAGATCCTGCGGCTGGAGCCCGTCGTGGCGCGGCTGTGCCGGCGTGCCACCGCCGAGCTGACGTTGCCGACCGAGGACGGGCCCGCCACCGTCATGCCGGGCGAGCTTGTCGCCGTCCTCGTCGACAACGCCAACACGGACCCGGCGACCGTCGGCGACGACCCATACCTCCTCCTCCCAGGCCGGACCCTGGCGCTGGGCCCTGGCGCCGCCGGTCTGTCCTTCGGGGACGGAGCCCACCGCTGTCCGGGAGCCGGGGTCGCGATCCTGGAGGCGGACGTGTTCCTGAGCCGGCTCTTCGCGCTCGACGGCGTACGGATGACGAGTGAGCCGCGCGTCTCCTTCAAGGACGAGATCGGGAGTTACGAGATCAGGAACCTGACCGTGGCGGTGCCACCGCCGCGCTAGAAGCTCGGGGGTGGCCCGGCATCGCGGGCGTCGTGGTGAAGCGATGAGCTGTGCATCGTTGCAAACGACTGGGAGCGCGGGTGCGGGCCCGGTCCGCCCGCTGCCGAAGCGGCGGGCGGACCGGGCCGGTGACCGTCACGGTGGGGGCGCGGGCAGTCGTCCGGCGCGGCGGGGAGGCGTTGGCCGGTTCTGCCCGGGTGTCAGAGCTCCGAACCGTTCGGAGCCCTCAGGGGCACCCCGCCGGTACCGCCCGTGACGCGTCGGCGATCAGCGCGTCCTGGGCCGCCTTCAACCGCCGCACATCGGGCTTGGTCACCTTGCGGTCGTACGTCATCAGGCCGTTGAGCTCGCCCTCGACGTCCGAGATCTGCGTGTACACCGCGCCGTTGCCGCCGTGGCAGGCCAGCGCGTGCACCTCGGTCAGCTTCCGCAGGTAGTCGTCGGTGTAGGTCGTGGGGTCGACGTCGACGTACGACTGCTGCACCGACCAGGCGTGACCGGGCACCGCGAGGCCCAGTCCTCCGTACTCGCCGCTGACCAGGGCCCGTTGGCCGTCCGGGTGCGGCGGCAGGGCCGGGCTGGGGTAGCCGTGCTCGTCCATGATGTCGCCGGCTCCGCCGTCGGCCCCGAGGTTGAGGCCGGACATGTTGTTGACCAGCCGGGTGGGGTCCCAGGACTTGGCCTGGGAGGCAACGCGGCCGACGTCGTACTGGCCCCAGCCCTCGTTGAACACGACCCACATGACGACCGCCGGGCTGCTGATGTGCTCGTCGATCATCTGCTTCATCTCACGCTCGTACTCGGCGCGGGCGGCGGGCGACGGGTTCACGCCCGCCGTCATCGCCGGCATGTCCTGCCACACCAGCAGGCCGAGCCGGTCGGCCCAGTAGAACCAGCGGTCGGGTTCGACCTTGATGTGCTTGCGGACCGCGTTGAAGCCCATCTTCTTGTGCATCTTCAGGTCGTGGGCGAGTGCCGCGTCGCTCGGCGCGGTGTACAGGCCGTCCGGCCAGAAGCCCTGGTCGAGGGTGGCCATCATGAACACCGGCTTGCCGTTGAGGACCGTGCGCGGGACGCCGTCGACCTTCTGCACCGAGATGGAGCGCATGCCGAAGTAGCTGCCGACGCGGTCGTCGCCGACGCTCACCCTCAGGCCGTAGAGGAACGGGTCGTCGGGGGACCACAGACGGGCGTGCGGGATCTGGAGGGTGAGGGGCCGGCCGGTGCGGCCGGTCGCGACGGCGACCTTGTGCCGGCCGTCGTAGGCGGTGGCCGTGATCCGTACGCCGTCGCGGACGCCCTGCGGCTCTACGGTGAGCGTGCCGCTGTCGACATGCGGGGTCAGCTTCAGCTGCTCGACGTGGTCGGCGGCCACCGGCTCCAGCCACACGGTCTGCCAGATGCCGGAGGTCGGGGTGTACCAGATGCCGCTGGGGTCGAGGCGCTGCTTGCCGAGGGGCGGGTTCTCGCCGTTCGCGGCGTCCGTCGGGTCGTGGACGCCGACGATGAGCTCCTGGGTGCGGCCGGGCTTGAGGGCGTCGGTGATGTCGGCGCTGAACTTGTCGTAGCCGCCCTGGTGTTCGGCGACCTCCGTGCCATTGACGTAGACCTTGGCCCGCCAGTCGACCGCGCCGAAGTTCAGTTGCAGCCGCTTGTGGTCACCGATCCTCCAGCCGGAGGGGACGGTGAAGGTGCGGCGGTACCACATCCGGTCCTCGTGCCGTTCGATGCCCGAGAGCTGGGACTCGACGGGGTACGGGACGAGGATCCGCTCGGCGAGGTCGCGGCCCACGGGCGGCTGTTCGTCCGCCTTGGCCGCGGCGAACTGCCAGCTGCCGTTGAGGTTCTGCCAGGCGTCACGGGTGAGCTGGGGCCTTGGGTATTCGCGGTGGGCGTTGGCCGGGGTGACGTCGTCCGCCCACTTGGTGCGCAGCTGGTAGGTGGAGTGGTTGGCGCCGCTGCTCCAGAACGCGCTGACAACGTTGCCGCTCTTGCCGGTCAGGCCGCCTTGGCCGTCGTAGCGGACGTCCGCCAGACCGGGCGCGGTGCCGGTCTTGTTGCCGACGACGGGCTCCTTCAGCGAGACGAGCAGGGACTTGGGGTCGGCCGGGTTCGGGCGGGCGGCGCCCAGTGGCCAGGTGGCTCCGCCGATCACGGCGTGGAGGTGGTCGGTGAGCCCGGCGGGCGGCGCGTCGAGCGCCTGCGCGAAGTCGAGTTGGAGAGTGCGGCCGTCCCGTTGGACGGTGGTGGCGATGGCGCCGTCGTAGGCGTACCCCTCGGGCAGCAGGAACGCCGACTGCGGTACGGCGGTCTTGGTCCCGCCGGGCGGGGTCCAGCGCACGTGGAGGTTGGAGCCTCCGTAGTGCTCGAAGTACTCGACCTTGATGTCATAGGCCTTGCCGGAGGTCAACTCCACCGGTGCACCGGTCTGTTCGCGGTCCCAGTCGTCGACCCAGTGGTCGATGACGAGTCTGCCGTCGACCCAGAGGCGGAATCCGTTGTCCCCGATGATCGAGAAGGTGGTCGGGCCCGTCTTCTCCGGGACGATGCGCCCGGTCCAGCGGACACTGACGTCGTCGTCCTGCCCGGTGGCCGACTTCAGGCGGGACTCCAGGGAGTCGAAGTCGAGCTGTGGGTCGAATCCGGTGGCCTTGAGCTGGGCGAAGTCAAAGGCTCCGGGGGCCGATTGGGTGTAGTACTCGCCCTTGAGGCCGTGGACCTCGACGGGGTCGTTCGCCGCCGTCGCGGCTGCCGTGGCGGTCGGTGTCGCGGCCAGGCCGGCGAGGCCCAGCGCGGCCGCGAGCAGCAGGGACAGGCGGTGTCTGAGGGGTCTGATGCGCACGGATCCTCCTTGGCTGAGGAAGGGTGGCGGCTCACTGCTTCAGTCTGTACAACGTTGGAAGCACGGCAGTTGGCATGAGAGCACGGCTCCCGGCCGCTGTCCAGGGTCATGACAAGGCTCCGGATTCCGGAGCTCCCATCGATGCCGAGGAGATCCCTTGCGGGTCAGCCTTAAGGACGTGGCCGAGCGGGCCGGCGTCTCGATCAAGACCGTGTCCAACGTCGTGAACAACTATCCGCATGTCACACCGGCGATGCGGGCCCGTGTGCAGGAGGCCATCGACGAACTGGGCTACCGGCCGAACCTGACCGCGCGGCACCTGCGCAAGGGCCGGACGGGCATCATCGCGCTCGCCGTCCCCGAACTCGGCAACCCCTACTTCGCGGAGCTGGCGAGTGCGGTGATCGACGCGGCGGCCGAGCACGAGTTCACGGTGCTGCTCGACCACACCCGTGGCAGACGGGAGCAGGAGGTACTGGTCAGCCAGGGTTTCAGGGCCCGGGTGATCGACGGGCTCATCCTCAGCCCGCTGGAGCTGGAGGCCGAGGACCTGCAGGGGCGGTCCGACGACGTGCCGCTGGTGCTGCTCGGCGAGCGGGAGTACGACGCTCCGCACGACCACATCGCCATCGACAACGTGGCCGCCGCGCGGGCCGCGGTACGCCATCTGCTCGGCCGCGGCCGCACCCGCATCGCCTACCTCGGCGCCCGTACGGACTCCGCGAACCGCCCGGCCCACCTGCGGCTCGTCGGCTGGCGCGAGGAGTTGGCCGCGGCGGGGGTGCCGGCGCCGGACGGCCTGGTGGTACCGGTCGGCGGCTGGGACCGGGACGACGGCGCCCGGGCCATGGCCCAGCTGCTCGACTCGGGCGTGCGGCCCGATGCCGTGTTCGCGCTCAACGACCTGATCGCGATCGGGGCGATGCGGGTGCTGCACGAGCGCGGTCTGCGGGTGCCGTGGGACGTCGCCGTGGTGGGGTTCGACGACATCGCCGAGGGCCGCTTCGGTGCCGTGTCGCTGACCACGATCTCGCCGGACAAGCAGGCCATCGCCCGCATGGCGGTGGCCTCGCTGCTGCGCAGCCTGTCGGGGCGCGGCGAGCCGGGCGGGCGCGAACTCACCGCGGAGTTCCGGCTGGTGGAGCGGGAGAGCACGCTCGGGCGCCGCTGAGGTCGGTACGGACCAGCGAGCCGAAATCTCGGACGGGAGGGTTTACAGCCCCCTTCCAACGATGTAAATACCTCCCCTGAACAACGTGCACGCCGAGTTGACCGCAAGAGCCGTCCTTCCCCGTAAGCGCTCTCAGCGCCGGGGCCGCGCCGTTTGGGGAACTCCCATGAAGCACACCGCATCACTGCGTCGCACCTCTGTACGGGCACTGCTCGCCACCGGCCTCGTCACGAGCCTGGCGCTCATGACCGGATGCACCAAGTCCGAAGGCAGCTCCGGCAACGGCAAGGCCGCCTCGCAGCAGCAGGACTCCGGCCAGGTCGTCGCCTCACCGAGCGGCGGTTCCGGACCGACCTGCGCCATCGACGCCTACGGCGGCAAGAAGCTGGACCTGAGGTCCGCCGCCGTCGGTTTCTCCCAGTCCGAGAAGGAGGCCAACCCCTTCCGCATCGCGGAGACCGCCTCCATCAAGGCCGAAGCCCAGAAGCGGGGCGTCAGACTCCTCACCTCCAACGCTCAGTCGCAGTTCTCCAAGCAGATCAGCGATGTCCAGGACCTCATCGCCAAGGGCGCGGACCTCCTGGTCATCGCCCCGCTCAACTCCGACGGCTGGGAACCGGTCCTGCGCACCGCGTCCGCCAAGCACATCCCCATCGTGACGATCGACCGCAAGATCAACGCAGCCGCCTGCAAGGACTATGTGAGCTTCATCGGCTCGGACTTCGTCGAGCAGGGCAAGCGGGCCGCCGACCGGATGATCGCGGCGACCGGCGGCCAGGGCGAGATCGCCATCCTGCTCGGCGCGGCGGGCAACAACGTCACCACCGAACGGACCAAGGGCTTCGAGGACCGGATCAAGGAGAAGGCGCCCGGCCTCAAGATCGTCTTCCGTCAGACCGGTGACTTCGCCCGTGAGAAGGGCCAGTCGGTCACCGAGAACCTGATCCAGTCCAAGCCGGGGATCAAGGGCATCTACGCCGAGAACGACGAGATGGGTCTCGGCGCCGTCAACGCTCTCAAGGGCGCAGGCAAGAAGCCCGGCGACGTGAAGATCGTGACGATCGACGGCACTCGCAACGCCGTGCAGGGCATCGTGGACGGCTGGATCGACGGCGTGATCGAGTCGAACCCGCGCTTCGGGCCGCTGGCCTTCCAGACCCTGGACGCGTTCACCCAGGGCCAGAAGGTGGCGCAGGACATCGTCATCCAGGACAGCTCCTACACCGCGAGCAACGCGAAGTCCGACCTGGGCAAGGCCTACTGAGATGCTCACGGTCACCGGACTGTGCAAGACCTTCCCCGGCGTACGGGCGCTGTCCGACGTGGACTTCACCGCCCGCGCCGGAGAGGTGCACGCCCTGGTCGGCGAGAACGGCGCGGGCAAGTCGACGCTGATCAAGGTGCTCACCGGCGTCCACCAGCCCGACGCGGGAGAGGTCACCTACGACGGCACCCCCGTCCGCTTCGCCACTCCCCTGGGGGCACAGCAGGCGGGCATCTCCACCGTCTACCAGGAGGTCAACCTCGTCCCGCTGCTGAGCGTCGCCCGCAACCTCTTCCTCGGCCGCGAGCCACGCGGACGACTCGGCCTCATCGACTTCGGCCGTATGCACCGCGCGGCGGACGAGACCCTGCGCGGCCTCGGCATCCGGGTCGACGTACGCCGACCCCTGCGCGAACTCGGCGTCGGCGCCCAGCAGATGGTGGCCCTCGCCCGGGCCGTCGCGATCGACGCCCGGGTGGTGATCATGGACGAGCCCACCTCGTCGCTGGAGCCGCGGGAGGTGAGCACGCTCTTCGGGGTGATCCGCACGTTGCGCGAACGCGGCATCGCGGTGATCTACGTCAGTCACCGCATGGACGAGCTCTACGAGATCTGCGACGCGGTCACCGTGCTGCGCGACGGCCGGGTGGTGCACAGCGGACGGCTCGCCGATCTCGACCGGCTCCGTCTGGTGGCGCTGATGCTCGGGCGGGAGATCGGCGAGGTGCGCCAGGAAGGCCTGACGAAGTTCACCGGCTCCCATGACGCGGCGGCCCAACCGGTCCTCGAAGCGATGGGGTTGACGGTGCGGCATCGGCTGAACGACGTCTCGCTGTCCCTGCGTCCCGGCGAGGTGGTCGGCCTGGGCGGACTGCTCGGCTCCGGGCGCAGCGAGACCGCGAAGGCCATCGCGGGCGCGCTGCCCGTCGACGGCGGCCGGGTCGTCGTGGCCGGTGTGCCGGTGCGCGGCGGCTCCACCGCGGCGGCGATCCGGGCCGGCATCAGCCTGCTGCCCGAGGACCGCAAGACCGAGGGGATCGTGCCGGGCCTGTCGGTGCGGGAGAACATCGCGCTGGCCGCGCTGCCGGAGCTGTCGCGCTTCGGCCTGGTCGACGACGCCCGCATCGACCGCATCGTCGAAACCTTCGTGAAGCGGCTGCGCATCAAGGCCTCGAGCCCCCATCAGAAGGTCGGCGAACTGTCCGGCGGCAACCAGCAGAAGGTGCTGCTGGCGCGGTGGCTCGCACTGCATCCGAAGGTTCTGCTGCTCGACGAGCCGACGCGCGGCATCGACGTGGGCGCCAAGGCGGAGGTGCAGGCACTCGTCGACGAACTGGCCGACGATGGCCTCGCCGTCCTCCTGATCTCCTCCGACACGGAGGAACTGATCGAGGGCAGCGACCGCGTCGTCGTCCTCAAGGACGGTGCGGTGGTGCGCGAGTTGACGGGCGACGCCGTCACCGAGGACGAGCTGATGCGCGCGATCGCCGCCGTACCGGCGGGAGGGCACGATGACTGACCTGGCCCTCGCCCGCGGCACGGTGGACCGCGACCGGGCACTGCGCCTGCTGCGGAACTACGGCGTCTACGGCGGCGTCGTGGTCCTGCTGCTCTTCAACTTCGCCTTCACTGCGCACTTCGCCTCCGCCGAGAACTTCCGCACCCAGGCCGTACAGGTGGCCCCCGTACTGATCGTCGCGCTCGGCATGGCCCTCGCGATCGGCACCGAGGGCGTCGACCTGTCGGTGGGCTCGGTCATGGCCCTGGCCACCTCGCTGCTGTCGCTCTACCTGGGGTACGGCCCCTGGGTCGCCACGCCGATCGCGATCGTCGGGGGCATCGTGGTCGGCGTCGCCAACGGGGCGCTGATCGCCTTCGTGGGCGTGCAGCCCATCGTCGCCACGCTCGCCCTCATGGTCGCCGCCCGTGGCCTCGCGCTGGTCCTGCTGCCCCAGCTCAAGGACGTCCACGACCCCGGCATGGCCGCCCTCGGTTCCGGTGACGTGCTGGGCATCCCCTACCTCGTCCTCATCGCGGTCGCGCTCGCGCTGCTCGTGGCGTTCGTCGTCAAACGCTCCACGTTCGGGCGGCAGTTGCCGGCCATCGGCGACAGCCGTCCGGCGGCCCGACTCGCGGGGCTGCCCGTGCGCCGGGTCCTCGTCGTCGTGTACGTCTGCTCCGGCGCGCTGGCGGCGATCGCGGGCGTGCTGGCCACCGCCCGGCTGACCGCCAGCGACCCCACCTCCCTGGGCACGCTGATGGAGCTGTCCGCCATCACGGCGGTGGTCGTCGGGGGCACCCCGCTCAGCGGTGGCCGGGTCCGCGTCGGCGGCACGGTCGCGGGCGCCGTACTGATCCAGCTGCTCACCACCACGCTCATCAAGCACGACCTGCCGCCGTCGTGGACGCAGATCGCGCAGGCCGTGGTGATCGTCGGTGCTGTCCACGTCGCGCGCGAACGGGGGAAACGATGACCATGGACACCGGGGAGGCCGCCATGCGGGCCGAGACCGCCTCTGTCACTGTCACCGACGACCCGCCGGGCGCGAGCCGCTCGGAGCGCCTGAGCGCGCTCGCCCAGCAGCACGGCGCCCTCGTCACCCTCGTGATCGCCATGGTGATCGCCTCGTTGAGCTTCGACACCTTCCTGACCGGTGACAACCTGGAGAACATGGCCCTGTCGTCGGCCTTCCTGGCCGTCGTGGCCCTCGGCATGACCTTCGTGATCGTCACCGGTGGGATCGACCTGTCGGTCGGCTCGCTGTTCGCCCTGGGTGGGGTCCTCGCCGCGTGGGGTTCGCAGTACGGCACCGCGGTGGCACTGATGCTGCCGGTGGCCGTGTGCGGGCTCGTCGGACTGGTCAACGGGCTGCTGATCGCCCGCTCGGGCCTGGCCCCGTTCATCGTCACCCTGGCCGCCATGCTCGGCGCGCGAGGCGTGCTGCTCGCGCTCACCGGCGAGGGGTCACGGACGTACCTCGTGGACAAGGGCTCGTTCTTCGCGAAACTCGGGCAGGGCTCGCTGCTCGGGATCGGCGTACCCGTGTGGATCACCGTCGTGCTGTTCGTGCTGGGCGCCGTGGTGCTCAGGCGCAGCCGCTTCGGCCAGTACGTGTACGCGGTCGGCGGCAACGAGGACGCCGCCGCCCTCATGGGCGCGCCCGTGGCCCGGACGAAGGTCGCTGTCTACACCCTGTCGGGACTGTGCGCGGGCCTCGCAGGCGCCCTGAACGCGGCATGGCTCGTCTCGGGCGTGACGATCCTCGGCTCCGGCATGGAACTGGAGGCGATCTCGGCGGTCGTCATCGGCGGCACACTGCTCACCGGCGGCTTCGGCTTCATCAGCGGCTCGCTCGTCGGTGTGGCACTGCTGAAGGTGATCCAGAACGTCATCAACCAGATCGGCTCGCTGGACTCCGCCTACCAACAGGTGGTCAGCGGCGCCTTCCTGGCGGTCGTGGTCGTCGCGCAGACCTGGCTCGGTCGCCGGCAGCGCGTGCTGTGAACCACGCCGGGGCGCCCGCCGGGGCGTCGCGCGCCCCAGCGTGGTCCCGAGAGGTGGTGGATCGGAAGTGATGCGTCCGCGCCGTCCTGAGGGAAGCTCAGCGAGCGGCCGCAGCCGACCGTGCGTACCCCACCGCCCACCACCGCGATGCCCTCGGCACGCGCCAAGGGCAGGGGCAGAGGCAGGGGCGAGGTCTGGTGGACGGGGCCGGGGTCAGGGTGTGGTGAGCAGTTCGCCGTCGATGACGGTGACCGCGGTGCCTTGCAGCAGAGTGCGGTCACCGCGCAGTTCGGTGCGTACCAGGCCACCGCGGGCCGACGCCTGGAAGCCGGTGAGCGTGCTGCCGCCGAGCCGGGCTGACCAGAAGGGTGCCAGCGCAGTGTGGGCGGCGCCGGTCACGGGATCCTCGTCGATGCCGATGCCGGGGAAGAAGCAGCGGGAGACGAAGTCGTATCCGGCTGTGGGGTCGTCAGGGCGCGCCGTGACGATCACCCCGCCCCGTGAGGGCAGCGCGGCCACCGCGGCCAGGTCGGGGGCGAGCGCGCGGACTGTCTTCTCGTCGGCCACCTCGACCAACAGTTCACCGATGTCCGGGCCGGTCTCGTGGACGGAGAGGACCTCGGCGCCGATCGCGGCGGCGATCTCGGCGGGCGGCGCAACGGCATGGAGCGGGGCGGTGGGGAAGTCCAGGGTAAGGGTGCCGTCCTCGGCGCCGCCCGCGCGGAGGATGCCACTTCGCGCGGTGAAGCGGATGGTTCCGGTGGCCGCGCCCGTGGTGTGCAGCACATGTGCGGTGGCCAGCGTGGCGTGGCCGCACATGTTCACCTCGGAGGTCGGAGTGAACCAGCGCAGCGCCCAGTCGGCATCGGGATGTCCGGCAACCGGGTGGGCGAACGCCGTCTCTGGAAGGCCGACCTCGGCGGCGACCTGCTGCAGCCATCGGTCCTCAGGGAAGCTGTCCATGTCCAGCAGCAGGACGCCCGCAGGGTTGCCGGCAAAGGGACGGTCTGTGAAGGCGTCGACGATTCTGATCCGCATGCACGGACCGTAGACATCGTGGACGACGGCCTGACAGGTCCAATTCGCCATGACTGGCCTGCCGATCGGCCCCGGAACCATCCGCAGACGCCGACGTCGCGGTGGGCGGTGCCGTAGCCACCCCGTCCGCAGGTCGTTCTCTCGCCCGTTCTGAACGCGTATGCGGCGGCCGGGCAGGATCCGGAGAGGTACCTGCGGGGCCGCCGCCGCGCCGCCCACGCCGAATGCCTCGGGCTGCGATCCGGCCGCGGGAACGCCGGCGCGACGGGTTGCCGAAGCGAACCGGGCAGTGGGGGAACGGGCCGCGATCAGGTACCGACGTAGGCCGCGAGGTGCTCGCCGGTGAGGGTGGAGCGGGCGGCGACGAGGTCGGCGGGTGTGCCCTCGAAGACGATCCGGCCGCCGTCGTGGCCGGCGCCGGGGCCGAGGTCGATGATCCAGTCGGCGTGCGCCATGACCGCCTGGTGGTGCTCGATGACGATGACCGACTTGCCGGAGTCGACGAGCCGGTCGAGCAGGCGCAGCAGTTGCTCGACGTCGGCGAGGTGGAGGCCGGTGGTCGGCTCGTCGAGGACGTAGACGCCGCCCTTCTCGGCCATGTGGGTGGCCAGCTTGAGCCGCTGTCGCTCGCCGCCGGACAGCGTGGTGAGCGGCTGGCCGAGGCTGAGGTAGCCGAGCCCGACGTCTGCGAGCCGGCCGAGTATGCGGTGCGCGGCCGGTGTGCGCGCCTCTCCGGCTCCGAAGAACTCCTCGGCCTCGGTCACCGACATCGCGAGCACCTCGCTGATGTCGCGGCCGCCGAGGTGGTACTCCAGCACCGATGCCTGGAACCGCTTCCCCTCGCACTCCTCGCAGGTGGTGGCGACGCCGGCCATCATCGCCAGGTCGGTGTAGATGACGCCGGCGCCGTTGCAATTGGCGCAGGCGCCCTCGGAGTTGGCGCTGAACAGCGCCGGCTTCACGCCGTTGGCCTTCGCGAACGCCTTGCGGATCGGGTCGAGCAGTCCTGTGTACGTCGCCGGGTTGCTGCGTCGCGAGCCGCGGATCGCACCCTGGTCGATCGACACCACACCCGCGCCGGCGGGGATCGAACCGTGCACGAGCGAACTCTTGCCGGAGCCGGCGACACCGGTGACGACGACAAGCACCCCGAGCGGGACGTCGACGTTGATGCCGCGCAGGTTGTTCGCCGTCGCGCCGCGGATCTCCAGCGTGCCGGCGGGCTTCCGCACCGTCTCCTTGACGGCGGCCCGGTCGTCGAGATGACGGCCGGTGGTGGTGCCGCTGGTCCGCAGCCCCTCGACGGTGCCCTCGAAGCAGACGGTGCCGCCCGCCGTCCCGGCGCCGGGGCCGAGGTCGACGACGTGGTCGGCGATCGCGATCACCTCTGGCTTGTGCTCCACGACGAGCACCGTGTTGCCCTTGTCCCGCAGCCGCAGCAGCAGGTTGTTCATCCGCTGGATGTCATGGGGGTGCAGGCCCGTGGTGGGCTCGTCGAAGACGTACGTGGTATCGGTGAGCGAGGAGCCGAGGTGGCGGATCATCTTGACGCGCTGCGCCTCGCCGCCCGACAGCGTGCCCGACGGCCGGTCGAGCGAGAGATAGCCCAGCCCGATCTCCACGAACGAGTCGAGGGTGTGCTGCAGCGTGGCGAGCAGGGGCGCCACCGACGGCTCGTCGAGGCCTCCGACCCACGCGGCGAGGTCGCTGATCTGCATCGCGCAGGCGTCGGCGATGCTGATCCCCTTGATCTTCGACGACCGGGCGGCCTCGCTGAGCCGGGTGCCGTGGCAGTCGGGGCAGGTGGTGAAGGTGACCGCCCGCTCCACGAAGGCGCGGACGTGCGGCTGCAGCGCGTCGATGTCCTTGGACAGGAACGACTTCTGCATCTTCGGGATCAAGCCCTCGTACGTCAGGTTGATGCCATCGACCTTGATCTTGGTCGGCTCCTTGTGGAGCAGGTCGTGGAGCTCCTTCTTGGTGTACTTGCTGATCGGCTTGTCCGGGTCGAAGAAGCCGCAGCCGCTGAAGATGCGGCCGTACCAGCCGTCCATGCTGTAGCCGGGGATCGTGAGCGCGCCCTCGTTGAGCGACTTGCTGTCGTCGTACAGCTGGGTCAGGTCGATGTCGGTGACCGAGCCCCGGCCCTCGCAGCGCGGACACATGCCGCCGGTGATGTTGAACTCGCGACGCTCCTTCACGGTCCGCCCGCCGCGCTCCAGGGTGACCGCCCCCGCTCCGCTGATCGAGGCGACATTGAAGGAGAACGCCTTGGGCGAGCCGATGTGCGGCTGCCCGAGCCGGCTGAAGAGGATGCGCAGCATCGCGTTGGCGTCGGTGGCGGTGCCGACCGTGGAGCGGGCGTCGGCACCCATCCGCTGCTGGTCGACGATGATCGCGGTCGTCAGCCCCTCGAGTACGTCGACCTCGGGCCGCGCCAGCGTCGGCATGAAGCCCTGCACGAAGGCGCTGTAGGTCTCGTTGATCAGCCGCTGCGACTCCGCGGCGATCGTGCCGAACACCAGAGAGCTCTTGCCCGAGCCGGAGACGCCGGTGAACACCGTCAGCCGGCGCTTGGGGATCTCGACGCTGACGTCCTTGAGGTTGTTCTCGCGCGCGCCGTGCACGCGGATCAAATCGTGGCTGTCGGCAACGTGCAGCGCAGGCGACTGCGTGTCCGTCCTCGTGGCCATGCTCATCGTGTCTCCATCTCTTGGGCGGGGCCGCCCGCGCGGTCTCCGTCGGCGTCCCCTGGCTCGATTTGACCAGCTTCGAGCGGTACGTCCGGTTCTCCTTCGTCGGCGCGGTCGCGGCAACGGTACGCTGTCCGGCTGATCGGCGGTGTCGGCCGGGGCGTGGCGACGCGCCATCGACCGGCCCGGCGCAGAGGCCAGAGGGTGGCGATCAGGACGCTGAGCGCGGGAGCGGGGGGCGGCCCTCAGCGGTCGGTGTCGTCCGTGCGCGTCGTGGCTGCGATCGGCGGACGGCTCAGCGCGGCTCGTCGATGCGGATCAGACTGCCCGCGGGATCGCAAAAGGCGCAGTAGCGAGCCCCGTACGGCTGCTCGGCCGGCTGCTGGCGGCATCGGCGCCGTCGGCCTCCAGACGCTCGAAGAAGGCCGGGGAATGCGTCCGGGTCGTCGTGCGGGAGGGAGCTCGTGTGAAGGGTGAGGTCCATGGCGGTCACGCTAGCCGCGGCCCGGTGACCCGCGCTTCTCGATTCCTGACCGGTCCGGTCACCAGTTTCGCCACGCCGTCTCTCGATCGAGACGGCTACGACATGGTTCCGCGCCCGTCCGGTTGCCCCACAGGGCCGACGACCACGCAGCCGCTCTGCGGCCCGGGCAGCAGTGGCGGCGACCGGTCCGTCGGGGTCGCGCCGTAAGCTTCGTCGGGGTTCTGATGCGCGGGGAGGCGTGAGTGGGGCGGGACATGGTCCTCGGTGACCGGTACGAGCTGGTCGAGAGACTCGGGCAGGGCGGCATGGGAACGGTCCATCGTGGGGTGGACCGGCGGCTGCGCCGCACCGTCGCGGTGAAGCTGCTCTCCTCGGCGTTGGCCCACGACCCGCAGTCACGAGCCCGCTTCCGGCGCGAGGCACACGCGGCCGCCGCGCTGAACCATCCGGCCGTGGCCACCATCCACGACGTCGGCGAGGAGCCGGACCCGGATGGCCCCCGCCCCTACCTGGTCATGGAGTACGTGCAGGGCACCACCCTCGCCGAGGCCCTGCGCGGCGGCCCCCTGCCCGTGGCCGACGCGATCAACGCGGCATGCTCCGTACTGGACGCGCTACGGCACAGCCACGAGCGCGGAATCGTGCACAGGGACATCAAGCCCTCGAACATCATGCTCGCCGGATCCGACACCGTGAAGGTCCTCGACTTCGGCATCGCCAAGGCGTTCACCGAGGCCGCCACCCGCATCACCGGCAGCGGTGCCGCGATAGGCACCCCCGCTTACCTCTCGCCCGAGCAGATCAGCGGGGTGGAGATCGACCACCGGGCCGATCTCTACGCGATGGGGTGTCTGCTGCACGAACTGCTGACCGGGCAGCCACCGTTCCGTGGCGAATCTCCGTTCGCCATCATGCATCAGCACTTGTTCGCCGAACCCGAACCGGTCTCCCGGCTCCGACCGCAGGTACCGCCGGCGGTGGAGGCCGTGATACTGCGCGCACTGCGCAAGGACCCGGCGGAGCGGTTCGCCGATGCGGGGCAGATGCGCGCGGCCCTCGCCGACGCCCTGACACAGAGCTCCATGCCGACGGCCCAGGCCGCCACGCCCTTCCTCCCGGCAACGCGATCCGGCGACCGAACCGAGCTCAAGGACAGGTTCCGGATCTCGCTGCGCCCCTCCGTCGACGGCGCCTTGGCCCTGCTCGGATGCCTGCTGTCGATGCTGTGCGCACGTGGCGAACTGGTGGCCACCGCTCACTTCGGATGGATCGCCGTCGCGGCCGGGCTGTTGGGCTTGGTGACGCTGCCGTGGTCGACGCGCCTGTCCTGCGCGGTGGGCTGGGGCCCGGTGGCCGAAGCCGTGGCGGTCAACTCCGAACTGCGGCGCGCCTACGACGGGTGGGACAGCTCGTACGTCGGCATCGCTGCCCTGCTGGCGCTGGTCGCCGTCTGCTGCCTCGTCGGCGCGGCACGCAGCCAGGAGCGCGGCGCCGGGGCACTGGTCGCCTTCTGGTTCAGTGCCACCGCATCCATCTGGTACATCCTCGACGACCTGCACAAGCTCTTCGTCTTCTATCTGCTCCTGTCGCTGGTGGCCATCGCCACCCTGTCGTGGGAGGCCGCCGCACTCGTACGGCGCTGGGCCAGTGCGCGGCGGGCGGCACCGGAAGGGCCGTCCATCGACGTGCCGTCCGGCCGCGCCCTTACCAGCCGTTGACCCGAAAGCCCAGGACCTGAAGCTCCACACGAGGCGGAGCCCCCCGAGGACCCTCACAGCGGGCGAGCATGTGGGGCGATGACGTGCGCCTCCGGAAGACATCGACGGCCGGCCGACGTGACGTCAGTCACCCCCCAGCGCGCATGACCTGGCACTTTGCACGGCCTTCGAGGCACGTTGCATCTCTTGTCATGTGCTGTAGCGCGCACGTAACCCGTCTGGCGAACCGTGGTTGTTGATCGAATCCCTGTCCGACTGTCCCACCTTGAGTGGTTAGAGAGGTTCCTTGATGAAGACCGGCTCCGTAGCGGCGCCCTTCTTCACCTTCGTCGACTCCACCCGCATCGCGAGCATCCTCCGGGCAGCTGCCTGGTGCGCGCTGGTGCTGTTGTGCACTGCCCTGGGTGATCTCGCCAGGTGGGCGGGCCTGCCGGCCGCACACCTTCTGGTCGCTCTCCTGACGGGTATCACGGTCGCCCTTGCCGGACTGGTGCGCCGGCCCTTCCCTCGTGGCGCCAACCGGGCCGCGCAGGCAACGGTCGGAGCGCTGATGGGCGGTTACCTGGACCCGGCCGCGGTACGCGAGGTCGCGGGGACCATCGTGCCGCTGGCGTTCATCACGCTCGCGACCATCGTGCTGTGTGTGGCCTCGGCTCGCTTGCTTCCCCGCATGACGGCGATGAGCAGGCCCGACGCCGTGCTGGGCATGGTGCCGGGTGGATCGGCGGCCATCATCTCCTGTGCGGAGGAGCTCGACGCCGACAGCCGCGTCGTGGCGTTCATGCAGTACCTGCGCGTCGGTCTGGTCGCGGCCTCGACCCCCGTAGTGGTGCTGGCTGTGGGCGCGCTGACGCACAGCGGTGTCCTGGCGGCCTCCGCGGACGGCCCGCTGCTGCCCGAACGGCTGCTGCTGGTGGCCGGGCCCCAGCAGATCACCGGTGTGGTGGTGCTCGCGGCGATGTGCGCCCTGGGCATCCAGGTCGGGCGGCGATTGAGGCTCCCGGCACCCGCGCTGATGGGCACGATGCTGATCACCGCCATAGGTGTCTTCAGCGGGGCGGCCGTCGGGTTTCAGCCCACCGGCGTCCTTCAGGACGTGGTCTTCACCATGATCGGCCTGGAGGTGGGCCTTCGCTTCACCCCCGACACGGTGCGCCACGTGGGTCGCGTGCTGCCGCACGTCGTCGCGGTGACCGCCGCGGTGTGCCTGGCCTGTGCCGCCCTGGCCGCGGCACTGGCCGTCGCCATCCACATCCCCTTCCTCGACGCCTACCTCGCGACCACGCCCGGCGGAATCAACGCTGTGCTGGCCACGGCGGCCGACGCTCACTCCCACCTGGCGCTGATCTCGACCACCCAGAGTCTGCGGTTGTTCCTGGTCGTCTTCCTCGCTCCTCCGTTGATCCGGTGGGCCGTCCCCGCACGGCAGGGCACCGGCCGACGGACACCGCAGAAACGGCAACCGGGCAACGTCGCCCGATCCTCCATAGTCGTCCGCACCCACCACCCCGACCGGAAACCCCGGTTCGAAGCCCGCGAGCTCGCCGTGTCCGAAGGGCCTTTCGCCCGGTAGGCCGACGGTCCCGGCCGCCTCACCGCTGATCGAAGGCCGCCCCCATACGTCAACCGGTTCGCGCCTCCACAGGGCCACTGGAACGCCGACGTGCCTGATGCACACTCAGGCACGTCGGCGGAGTTCGGAGCAGCAGTGGTCGACGCCCGCCCCCGCCGACCGGACGCGAGCCCGAGCTCACCCCGAGTACGCGGGTGCACCACCCCGACTTGCGGAGGGGCATCCCGGCGGTAGCGTCGGAGATGGCGTATGTCATCGCGCGAAGGAGCGTATGCCACCGCACGAAGGAGCACGCATGGGCCTGGAACGCTGGATCGGCGCCTGGCCGGTGTACCGGCAGATCACAGGAGCCGACCGGCTGGGGAGAGGCAAGGCCGCGGAGTCGCGGCGCTCGGCCGGTCTCGGTCCCCGGACGGACAGCGCGGACCGGGTGGTGGACTCGGTCTGCCCCTACTGCGCGGTGGGCTGCGCACAGCGCGTGTACGTCAAGGACGAGCAGGTCATCCAGATCGAGGGCAATCCCGACAGCCCCATCTCGCGCGGCCGCCTGTGCCCGAAGGGATCCGCCAGCAAGCAGCTCGTCACCGGCCCGCAACGCGAGCAGAAGGTGCGCTACCGACCGCCGTACGCCACCGAGTGGCAGGCCCTGGACCTGGAGACGGCCATGGACATGGTGGCCGACCGGGTGCTGGACGCGCGGCGCAAGGGCTGGCAGGACGTGGACGAGGACGGGAAGACCCTGCGCCGCACCATGGGCATCGCCAGTCTGGGCGGCGCCACCCTCGACAACGAGGAAAACTACCTGATCAAGAAGTTGTTCACCGCGCTGGGCGCGCTACAGATCGAGAACCAGGCACGTATTTGACACTCCGCCACGGTTCCCGGTCTGGGAGCTTCGTTCGGACGCGGCGGCGCCACCGACTACCAGCAGGACCTGGCCAACGCCGACTGCATCATCATCATGGGCTCGAACATGGCCGAGGCCCATCCCGTGGGGTTCCAGTGGGTCATGGAGGCCAAGGCGCGCAGCGCCCGGGTCATCCACATCGATCCCCGCTTCAGCCGCACCAGCGCGCTCGCCGACCAGCACATCACGCTGCGGGTGGGCACGGACATCGCCTTCCTGGGCGGGGTGATCAACTACATCCTGTCCAACGACCTCTACTTCAGGGAGTACGTGCAGACGTACACCAACGCCCCGTTCCTGCTGAGCGAGCGCTACCAGGACACCGAGGATCTGGACGGCCTGTTCAGCGGCTACGACCCGCACACCGCCTCGTACGACTCCTCCAGTTGGGCGTACGAGGGCATCGAGGCCGAGGAGCGGCCGGGCCACCGTCTGAAGGAGCAGGCCGCGGCCTACCAGCACGGTGCCGGCGGTCCGGTCGTCGACGGAGGCGCCGGCGAGATCGCGGCCGATCCGACGCTGAAGCATCCGCGTTGTGTGTTCCAGGTGGTCAAGCGGCACTTCGCCCGCTACACCCCGGAGATGGTCGAGCGGATCTGCGGGGTGCCCCGGGAGCGGTTCCTCGACGTGTGCCGGGCCTGGACGGAGAACTCGGGACGGGAGCGCACCGCGGCGCTGGTCTACAGCGTCGGCTGGACCCAGCACTCGGTCGGCGCCCAGTACATCCGGGCCGGTTCCATCATCCAGTTGCTGCTGGGCAACATCGGCCGTCCCGGCGGCGGGATCTACGCGCTGCGCGGGCACGCCAGCATTCAGGGCTCCACCGACATCCCGACCCTGTTCAACCTGCTGCCCGGCTATCTGCCGATGCCGGACACCACCCACGAGAACCTGACCGCCTACCTGGACGGAATCCGCCGCCCCCATCAGAAGGGGTTCTGGGGCAACGCCGACGCCTACATGGTCTCGTTGCTCAAGGAGTACTGGGGCGAGGCGGCTACGGCGCAGAACGACTACTGCTTCGACTACCTGCCCCGCGTCAACGGCGACCACGGCACCTACCGCACCGCCATGGACATGGTCGACGGGAAGGTCTTCGGCTACTTCCTGCTCGGCCAGAACCCCGCGGTCGGCTCCGCGCACGGCCGGCTGCAGCGTCTGGGCATGGCCAAGCTGGACTGGCTGGTCGTCCGCGACCTGACCATGATCGAGAGCGCCACGTTCTGGAAGGACGCCCCCGAGATCGAGACCGGCGAGATCGCCACCGAGCGGTGCCGCACCGAGGTGTTCTTCTTCCCCGCCGCCTCGCATGTGGAGAAGGCCGGCACCTTCACCCAGACCCAGCGCATGCTCCAGTGGCGGGACCAGGCCGTGGAACCCCGTGGTGACCAGCGGTCCGATCTGTGGTTCTTCTACCACCTCGGCAGGCGCCTCAAGGAGAAGCTGGCCGCCTCGACCGACGACCGCGACCGCCCCGTCCTCGACCTCGCCTGGGACTACCGCACCGAGGGCGACGAGCCGTCCGCCGCGGACGTGCTGCGCCACATCAACGGCATCGACCTGCGTACCGGGCGGACGGTCAGCGGCTACCCCGACCTCAAGGCCGACGGCAGCACGTCCTGCGGCTGCTGGATCTACAGCGGGGTGTACGCCGACGAGGTCAACCAGGCCCGGCGCCGCAAACCCCGGTTGGAACAAGGGCCGTACGAGGCCGAGTGGGGCTGGACCTGGCCGTTGAACCGGCGTGTGCTCTACAACCGCGCCTCGGCCGACCCGCAAGGGCGCCCCTGGAGCGAGCGCAAGGCCCTCGTCTGGTGGGACGAGGAACGCGGTGAGTGGACCGGACACGACATCCCGGACTTCGAGAAGGACAAGCCGCCTCACTACCGGCCGCCCGAGGGGGCATCGGGCCCGGAGGCGCTGAGCGGCGAGGACGCGTTCATCATGATGGCCGACGGGAAGGCATGGCTGTTCGCCCCGGCCGGGCTCGCGGACGGCCCGTTGCCCACCCACTACGAGCCGCAGGAGTCCCCTGTACGCAACCTCCTCTACGGCCAGCAGGCCAATCCGGCCCGGAAGGTGTACGGGCGCCGCGACAACCCCTCCAACCCGGCTCCGCCCGAGCCGCACAGCGACGTGTTCCCCTTCGTGTTCACGGCGTCGCGGCTCACCGAGCACCACACCGCCGGCGGCATGAGCCGCGGACTGCCGTACCTGTCGGAGCTGCAGCCGGAGCTGTTCGTCGAGGTGTCACCGGAACTGGCGGCCGAACGCGGGCTGCGCCACCTGGACTGGGCCCATGTGATCACCAGCCGGACGGCGGTGGAGGCCCGGGTGTTCGTCACCGACCGGCTGGCGCCACTCCGCGTCGAGGGCCGGACCCTCCACCAGGTCTGGATGCCCTACCACTGGGGACCCACGGGCCTCACCAGCGGTGACGTCGTCAACGACCTCATCGGCGTGGTGGCCGACCCGAACGTGCTGATCCAGGAGAGCAAGGTACTGACCTGCGACATCCGTCCAGGACGGCGGCCGAGAGGACCCGCCCTGCTGGAGTACGTCCAGGACTACCGCCGCCGGGCAGGGATCACACCGGAGACCGGTACTCGCCTCGTGACGGCGGGCGACGACCACAAGCCGGCCCACACCGAATCGAACCGGCCGGAGGATGCCTCATGACGGACGAGCACAGCCTGTACGGGCCCCTGGCGGACCCCGCCGCGGACGCAGGACATCCCTCCCCTCCGCCCCGGGTCGGCTTCTTCACCGACACCTCCGTGTGCATCGGCTGCAAGGCGTGCGAAGTGGCCTGCAAGGAGTGGAACAACATCCCGGACGACGGCCTCGACCTGCTGGGCATGTCGTTCGACAACACCGGCATGCTCGGCGCGAGTTCCTGGCGGCACGTCGCCTTCATCGAGCAGGAGCGCCCGTTGGGGCGGCAGGATGCGGGGCTGTCCGGCCTGCCCACCGGTCCTTCCGGCACCGAGGCCACGGCCGAGGTGGTGGCGGACGCGCTGCGCGACGCCCCCCGAGGCGGTGGCGAACTGGGCACCGAGCCGGTGGACCTGGGGTTCCCCACCTTCGGCCTGCCCGGCGCCGCCACCGGCGCGGAGAGCCGTACCGACTTCCGCTGGCTGATGTCGTCCGACGTGTGCAAACACTGCACCCACGCCGGATGCCTCGACGTGTGCCCCACCGGGGCGCTCTTCCGCACCGAGTTCGGCACCGTGGTGGTGCAGGAGGACATCTGCAACGGCTGCGGCTACTGCGTGTCCGGCTGCCCGTACGGGGTCATCGACCGGCGGCCCGACGACGGCCGGGCCTGGAAGTGCACGCTCTGCTACGACCGGCTGCGCGGCGGCCTGGAGCCGGCCTGCGCCAAGGCCTGCCCCACCGACTCCATCCAGTTCGGGCCGCTCGACGAGCTGCGGGAGCGGGCCGACCGGCGGCTGGAGCAGCTGCAGGAGGCGGGGGTGAGCGAGGCACGGCTGTACGGCCGGGACCCCGACGACGGAGTCGGCGGCGACGGCGCCTTCTTCCTCCTGCTCGACGAACCGGAGGTCTACGGGCTGCCGCCGGACCCGGTGGTGCCCACGCGTCACCTGCCGTCGATGTGGAAGTACGCCGGTGTGGCCGCCTCGGCGCTGCTGGCGGCCTCCGCCGCCGTCTTCGTCGAGGGAGGCCGCCGATGACCGAGGGCGACGGGACGCTTCGCGAGCCGCGCAGCGACACGGGTGCCGCCGACTTCCAGGCGCGCACGTTCGGCTCGGGCCGCGACCGCGACCGCGACGGACAGCACGAGCAGACGGTCGTGCCGAGCACGGAGTTCCGCTCCTACTACGGACGGCCGGTGCTGAAACCTCCGGTGTGGGAGTGGAAGGTACCGGCCTACCTGTTCACCGGCGGGCTGTCGGCCGGCGCGGCCCTGCTCTCCGCCGGTGCCGACCTGACCGGCCGCCCGGCCCTTCGCCGGGCCGGCCGCCTGGGCGGCTGCGGCGCCCTGCTGGCCAGCACCTACCTGCTGATCGCGGACCTCGGCCGCCCCGAACGCTTCCACCACATGCTGCGCGTGGCGAAGCCGAGTTCGCCGATGTCCGTCGGTACCTGGATCCTCGTCGCCTACGCACCCGGCAGCGGTCTGGCCGCCGTCGCCGAGCTGCTGCCCACCTCCCTGCGCGCCGGCCGGGCCGGCCGGCTGCTGCACCGGGCGGGCCGCCTGGGCGGGCTGTCCGCGGCCGCCTTCGCCCCCGGGCTCGCGTCCTACACGGCGGTGCTGCTCTCCCAGACGGCGGTGCCGGCCTGGCACGAGGCCCGCCGCGAACTGCCCTTCCTGTTCACCGGCTCGGCGGCCGCGAGCGGTGGCGGGCTCGGGATGCTGCTGGCGCCGGTGACAGAGGCGGGTCCCGCCCGGCGGCTCGCCGCGGTGGGCGCGACGGCGGAACTCGTCGCCGCCCGGCTGATCGAGCGCCGACCGGGTCTGGAGAGCAAGGCCTACACCAGGGGCCGAGCTCATCGCCTGCGCCGGGCCTCGGAATACCTCACCCTCGGCGGGGCGCTCGCCGCGGTCTCCGTCGCCCGACGCAGCCGCCCGGCCGCGGCCGCGGCGGGTCTGGCCCTGCTCGCGGGCAGCGCCCTGCAACGGTTCGGCACCTTCCACGCGGGCGTCGCGTCGACGAAGGATCCGGCCTATGTGGTGGTCCCGCAACGCGAACGCCTGGAGGCCCGTGGCGGCAAGCACATCACCCCGTGAGGTCCCCACCGGCAACCGCTCACGCATGAGCCGGCCCTCCCCTCTCCGCGGTGAGGTGGCCACAGCCGGCAGCTCGGCCGCTACCGCGCGACGGCAGAGGCAGATGCCCCGTCGATCTGCTGCTGTATGGCATCCTGCCCTCGCTGATTCGCCGCCTGAAGCGCCTTCAGGTAGTCGTCCGGGGACAGCTCGGTGCACTCCGGCGCGCCAGGTCCCTTGTCCTTCCTGGCGACCATGGCGTCCGTGCACGCTGCGACCTGATCCGTGTGCGAGGCCTTCGCCGACGCGCTCGACGTGGCGGCCGGGGTCGGCTTGGTGGGCTTGCTGTTGCCCGAGGTCGAGGCGGAGCAGCCGGTCAGCGCTAACAGGGTGGCGGAGAGCGTGGCGGTGGCGGTGTGGTGCATGAACTCTCCTTCCGTGGACTGCGCGTCGGTCAGAGCCAACGAGAGGAATGAGCTTCGGTCACATTCTGGATCACGCTCCGGCGGCCGTCCGGCGCGACGGCGATGACGTCCGCGCCGAGATCGCCCGCGCCTCCGACAACCCGTGGTAGCGGGCGATCTCCGTGGACCGTACGGCGCGAATCCGGTAGTGCTCGGCGCTCTGCGGCGCCCTGTGCCGATGCGGCGCGGCGTGCCGGCCTGACGTAGTGATCGATGATCAGGCCGAGGGAGGACAACAGCAGACACGGAGGCCCCGCCGTCCACGGGGCGTCGGCGGGGCCTCGCGTGACGAGGTCAGTCCCAGCCGCCGAGAAGCCCGGAGTTCAGCTGCGCGTCGCAGATGTTGTAATCACCGGACGCGTGGCCCTTCTTGGTCTTGCCGTCGACGGTGACGGAGCAGTTGATGTCACCTCCGCCGCTGAGCTGGCCCATGACGCTGAAGTACAGGGCCTTCTCGGTGAGCGGCAGGGAGGCTTCGAACGCGCCGTTCTTGAAGGTGCCCTTCCGGTTGTCGCTGTCGCTGCCGTAGGTGATGTCAACGCCATTGGGCGCGGTGCCCCACACCTTGAAGACGACGACCTTCTTGGCGTTGTCGCCCTTGGCGCCGCTGTTCTTGGGCTTGTCGCCGGCCTTGTCCGCGGCGGCGGGCTTCGCTTCCTTGCGCGTGTCGGAGGCCGCGGGCTTGGAGCCGCTGGTGTCGCTGGAACCGGCGCTGCCGATCGCGCCGACGATGCCGATCAGGACGAAGAGAGCGACGAGACCGAGACAACCGAAGCCGACGATCTTGCCGGCGTTGGACTTCTTCGGCGGCTGGGGCTGGAACGGCGGAACGCCGTAGCCCTGCTGCTGGGGGCCGCCCCATCCGGGCTGCTGGGGCTGCGGGTACTGCTGCTGGCTTATGATCCCCCCTGGGACTGATGCTGTGCCTTGCGTGTGTGTGACCAGTGAGGAATCTGTGAGGTTGCCTCGATCAACTGAATGTCACCCGATCGTGACAAGGCCCGGTGACGGGGAGGCCCTGGACCCTATGACCTGGCTTCCCGCACCGTGCGATGGTCCACGGCATCGAGGAGTGCCCACAGAGGGCTGTTGTCGAGGTGGGAGTGCAGGCCGTGTTCGGTGAGAAGGTCTTGGAGGGCGACTGTGTAGTACCGGATGGCGGCCGTGATCGCCGGGGGATCGTAGGGGGCCGGGGCGGCTGCCAGCCGTGTCACCCAGGCGTCATGACGGGTGCCGCCGTGCCGGTGATGGGTGGTGCCCTTGTCCTGGTCGCGCAGGACCATCCCCACGACCAGGATGTGACGGGCCAAGGCGAGCGTCAGATGCGCGCCGATCAGTACGTCTCCGCGGGCTGCCTTGCATGAGGCCAGTACCGCGTCGAAACGGAAGTCATTGACGAGAGGGTCGATCACACTGTGCGCGTCCGGGGGCGGTGCGGCGTCGGCCGCATCCGGGCCGTTCCGGAACGCGTCCACGACCGTGATGTCCAGCCGGCGCAGGTCGGACAGCACCAGTCGCATCGTGAACCGGTTGGCGTTGCCGCTCCGACTGGCGGCGAACACCGGCGCATGATGCTCAGCGATCTCATGGGCGACATCCTCGGCGACCGAGAGCGGTTCCCGAGCTGTGATCAATAGATCGAGGTCCGACCACTGGTCGAGTGCCTCTGTGCGGTCGGCGGCCGATCCATGCACGCGCATGTCCAGGATACGTGCGTCCCGGGTCGAGAAGTCCGAGAGTGCCGTGGCGAGTGTGTGCTGCCAGCCCGCTGCCGGTAGCCGTGGGTCTCCTCCTGCCATGTATGACAGGCTGTCACACGCAGGACTCTACGAGACGGCGGCGAGCAGGGTGGCGCCGTCGTGTGCCGGAGGCGGGAGTTGGCCGGTGGGGTGCCGGCGGATGCCGAGCAGGGGGACCCCCGCGTGCTCACCGCCGTCAGGGGATGTCCCCGTGCCAGTCGAACCGGCGCCGGTCGGCCGGCCTCGGGGCGTACAGGGCGCGGCCCCCAGGCCCGTACCGGCCTATCTCGGTGACCAGGGCGACGCTCTCGGCCGAGGCCTCGTCGGGCCAATCGGTGACGTCCAGAAGCAGACCGTCCAGCGGGCCGGCCACCAGTTCCGCGTAGGTCCGTCCGTGCCGAGGTCCGGCGTCGTCGTGGTCGGCCCCGTAGACCCGGCCGCGCATGAACTCCTTCTCATCCATGACCAACAGGGTCGCAGTCACCACCGACACTCCCCCCGTGGCTCGACCTGGGCCGCGGCGGGACAAGCGCAACCAAGCGCAGCGCGCGGAGCTCGCATCCTTCGACGACCTCGAGCCGATCAGCTGCCGCGGTCGGCTGGGCCGCCCCGCGCCCTCAGCGATGCCTCAGGCCGACTCGCGGCGGAGCGCGCCGGGGGTCCGCCGCAAGCGTCCTAGTCCTAGCGGGCCGTCACTGTCACGTAGCCCGTCTTCTTCACGCGACCGTGGTGGGCGACAACCGTCACCGGATAGCGGCCCGGCTTGAGGTCGGCACGGATGGTGGCCGTGTTGAAGTAGCGCGGGTCGTCGCCGTCGGCGCCCTTGCTGTCGTCGCGGTTGAGATGGAGTACGCGGGTGAACGCCGGTGAGGTGGCGGTCAACCGCTTCTCCTCGCCCCGGTCCGGGTACACGTCGTGCCACATGACCGCGACCCGCCCGCCGAGGCGGACCTTGACGTCGTGCCCGTGACCGCCGTCGACGTATCCGGTGCCCGGGTCGTAGAAGTCGGGACCGTGCGCCTTGCCCAGATAGTCGGGGTCTCCGGGTCGCGACCCTCGGACCGTCAGGCGCTTCTCCGCAACGCGGTGGCCGTGCGGGCCGTACAGCTCGAAGGTGTACGTGCCGTCCGCCAAACCGGCCCTGAGCTCCGGCTTGGCCGAGAACGCCCGGGGGTTGTAGAAGTCGTACAGCTTGTCGTGGACGAGACGCACGGGCCCGGACAGTGCTGCGGAGCGCACGGTGAAGTCGGTGCCCCGCTCACCCGGGTACAGGTCGTCGAAGCGCAACGCCACCGTCTCCCCCGGCCGGGCCGCACTCGACGGCGCCGCCAACCTGAACGACGGGCGTTCGGAGCGCACGACCTGGATCCTGTCGCTCGCCACGGTGCGGCCTGCGATGGTGACCGAGAGCGGGTGCCAGCCGGGCTTGCCCGTCATCGCCAGGGTCGCCACGGCCCCGTAGCCACCGTTACGCCACCGCAGCCGCACGGGCGCACTGAACGCAGGCGACTGAGCGACCACCGCGTCGTGTCCCTGGGCGCCGCCGACCCAGTCCAGCTGCATGTCCACCAGTTGCCCGGGGCGTGCACCGAGCTGACCGTTCAGAATCAGCACGGGCGCGCGACCCGCGGGCGTGCTCGTGGCGTTGCGCGCGTCTGCTGTCGCGCCATGCGCGGGCGCGCTCGGGCTCTGCGCTGTCCCGGCATCGCCTGCCGAGACGGCGCACCCGCACAGCACGACACCCGCTACCGAAACGCCCACTGCCCTGGACCAATTCATCGTCTCTCCCAGTCATTGGTCACACGCAAAGACGACGAAATGGCACCGCTGGTTGTCTGCCGACAGCGTGACATGGCGATTGTTCTCGGGGCCCACGCCGCTGGTCCTGGAAGGTGCCGGTCGTCCTGCGGCCGAGGCGCACCCAGGCCCCTTCCTGCCCTCCCCGGTCTTCCCGACATCGGCTAGTACTGGACTTTGCCAACGGTGGGCCGCCTGACATGGCCGGCACCGGAGCGCCGGGGATGGTCGCAAGGCACAGCCCGAAGCGGCTCGGCGTACGAGTCTGCGGCCACGCGGGCGTGGCCCCCCGGTGGTCGGCCCTCAGCGCTCCGCGGCCGGCGCCCCCGTCACCCGAGTGCCTTGCGCAGACGGGCGTCCGAGGCCCGCTCCCAGACCGCCGGAAGCTGCTGTTCCCGCGCGCCGGCCGCGGCCCGCTCCTGGCCGTGCAGCAGGCCCCAGGTGAAGCTGGGTTCGCCCGCCGCATGCGCGGCTACGGCCAGACGGCGAAGCACATCACGGGTCACGACACCGTCGTGGTGGTCACCGCTCACCTTCTGAACTTCCTTGACGCGCCTACCGAGACGCTTGGCGGGCTTGCCCAGGGCCGGGCGGGCCGCTTGAGCGGCATAGCGCAGCCGCTTGGCCGCCTTGCGGGCCTGATGGACCGCGGCGTCGCGTTCCGGCCCCGACGGTTGGCCGAGCGCCACTGCCATGCGCCGCTGGAGCCGTTGATACTCCTTCACAAGCGCCTTGACCATCACCTTCTCGGGCTTGCGGGCGGCCTTGGCGCGCAGCGGCGGACGGGTGGTCAGCTCGCTCAGCCGGTCCAGCAGAGCCGTGTAGCAGGGCGAGTTCAACGCGTCGAGGGTGCGACGGCGGGCAGCCGCCCGCTGCCCCGCGTCCCACACCTGGAGGCGTGCGGCGACGGGGCCGAGCACCAACTCGCCGGGCAGTTCCCGCACCCGCGCGCTCAGACGCTCGCTCAGCACTTCGTGGTCACGCTCGGGCCCCAGCTGTCCGGCCAGCCACTTCAGTTCCTTGCGGATGGGCTCGACGGCCTCACGGTCGAGGACGGAACGGTAGGACCGCAGAGCTCCGCGCAGGCGACGGCAGGTGACGCGCATCCGATGCACCGAGTCGGGCGCGCCGCGGCGAACCGCCGGGTCCAGGTCCACCAGGGCCCGTACCTGTTCGCGCAGATAGCCGCACACCTGCTCACCGGCCGAACCAGGGGCGACATCCGTGTGCGGCTCGCGGGCGCCGTCCCTGTCCGGTGCCGTCTCCGCCAGGGCGCGGGCCAGCTTGGACGGGGTCCGCACACGGTCGATGCCCTTCTTGCCCAGCACCTTGTCGATGCGGTCCAGGAGTGCGGGGTCCGCGTCCTCGGCGAGCTCGACCTCCATCTCCGACCACACGGTCTGGCCCCCATCGGCGAGCAGGGAGTCGGCACGTACCGTGTCCAGGCTCAGCTCGGCGAGGGCGCCGCCCTCGGCGTTGACGAGGGCGCGCACGGAACGGGTGGAGCGGATACGCACCACCGGCCGCAGTGGTGCGCCGCGGGTCCGGGAGAGGGCCAGACCACGCAGCTCGTCGGGTATCTCGTCGGACAACGGGGCCTGGACCTCCTCCCGGCTGTCGTCGGTCCGGGGCAGCTTGAGATGCCAGCCGGCGTCCGTGCCGCCCGTCCTGCGCCGCAGGGCCGCCGAGCTGCGGGCCAGCCGCAGATCGGCGGTGTCGTAGTAGACGGCGTCCAGTTCCTGGATCCCGCGGTCGACCAGCGACGCCACCGGATCCACGTCCGTCAGGTCGGGCAGCCACGAGACGCCGTCCACCGCAGGCGCCGCGTACTTGCGTTCTGTCTCTCGTTTCGACTGAGCCATACAGTGCCGGTTGACACAATCCGGGGCATCAAACCCGTCCGGGCCCGGACGACCGCCGTCGCGCGGTTCGTTCCTCGCGCTCGCGGCGGTGTCGCCGGTGTTCCAGGGGACGCGAACGTCAGGGCGCGGTGAACAGGGTCGGGAAGCGCGGTGCGAGCCATGGCTTGCGCCCCCAGGCGAGTACCTGACCACAGGCGATCGCCCGCAACGGGTCGCGGCGGCCCAGCGCCATGAGGAAGAAGGTGATGGGCTCGATGAGGATCGTGCAGTCCGGGCGGTCGGGTGGCCCCGGCGTCACGTCGACCGCGCCGTCGGTGAACGTCACGCCGAACGCCGGGCCGCCCCTCAGCCGGAGCCTGTAACGGGCCGTCAGCCCGGCGGTGGCGGCCGCGTCGGCGACGCGTGGCATGGCCGCCTGCAGGAACGGCAGGCACAGCCCGACCCGAACGCGGTCGATCATGTGCGGACGGCCCAGGGCGCGGGCGAGGTCGTAGCCGTGGCCGAGCATGTGCGTCAGCAGGTACGAGGCGAGCGCTGACTGGTTCAAGGGGCCGAGTGGGGTGACGAGAGTCCGGTCCGCGGTCTTGTCCGCCGCGGACCGGGCCACCGCGTCGAGGAAGACCTCCGCCTGCTCCACGATCATCGCTGCCAGCGGTTCCGCCCCACGTTCCCCGAACGCGGCCAGCGCACGCGCGTTGGCCGCGGCCAGGCTCTGCGGCGTGCCGTCCCCGTACGGGCGCTCGCGACCCGCCGCGAGGTCGGCCATCAGCTCGTTGGCCTGTGCGAGGTGGGCCGCCGCTTCGCCGATGGTCCACTGCGACCCGGGCACGGGAACGGTCGTGTCCACCACCGCGCGCAGCAACGCGGCGATGTCACCGGCGGTGTCGCGTATCGCCTGCCCCAGCCCTTCGGGCAGGGTGCTGCCCACCTCCTGCCGCGTCCCCGGCACCATGCCCATGCCGCTCCGCTCCCCTTCCCGTGTCCGATGCGCTCGTCGCAGGGCACCCAATCAGGCACCGGGGGCGTACGACAAGAGTCGGCGTCCGATCTGCTCCCGCGCACCGAAGGCGCCGACGATCCACAGCGGGGTTCCGCCATCCGGTGGCCGCGAACTGGCGCCAGGCGCCACTCGGTCAGCACGGTGTTCGGAGAGTGTCGGAGGTCGCGGCAGTCGGGCGCCGGAGTGGAGGCGCTGGTTCCCTTGGCGCACCGGCGCCCGACGTACTGCGGGTGCCCACTCGACCGGGAGGTACGCCCGATTTACCGCTGTCTGCGTGCTGTGCGCCGCTGGAAGGATCCAGCCCCCTCACGTACCCCTCACATGACAGACGTGTGGGCCCCGACTACAGCCGGGGCCCACAGGTGCGCTGACTGCGCGTCTCTACCAGCGGTACCAACGGCCCCGCCGACCGCCACTACCCGCCGGACGTACGACGAAGCCCAGCAACCACAGTACGAGCACGATGACGGCGATCCACCACAGTGCCTTCAGCGCAAAGCCCGCGCCGAACAGGATCAGAGCCAGCAGAAGAACAAGAAGCAAGGGAACCATGTGTTTTCAACCTCCCGACCATCGAGTGCCCTCTCGATGAGCGGACAAGCATCCAAGAATCTCGGTTTCTTCACTGCGATCGGGGGAATCCTGGCAAGTTCGCCGGGCGGGCGAGAACGGACCGACGCCAACAACTGAATTCCGAAACCCGCCACTCACCGATGGAAATGGGGGCCCGTAGAAGCCACCGCCGCAAGCGTGCTCTCCGGTGAGGGTCAGAAGGCCGTGTGGGCGAACCAGTGATCGAGTGCGGTGAGCTCACCCGACACGTCGAAGGCAGTCTCCTGGTACGACCGCCGCCCGTAGAGCAGCAGCAGGAGGTCCCCCACCTGTCCCCGTGCCGCCGCCTGCGGCTCGGATGGCGCGGCGTCGGCTCCTGCCCGCGGCAGCAGGCGGAAGCCGTCCGGATCCAGCCGCACCCGCCACTCCTCGCCGGTTCCGCGGGCGGAGTCCGTGCTCTGGAAGGCGATGGTCTCGCCGTTGCCGCGCAGCTTCGTCACTGCCGGGGCGAAGACACTCGCGTAGGGCAGGTTGACGAGGAACTCGTCCACCCCGTCCGCCGCCAGGACGGGGTCGATGTCCGACTCCCGGCCGACGGCGCGCTCCGCGTCCACCCGGTGCACCAGCGTTTCGCACAGCATCCGGCGGGCCCAGAACCGCGCATGCTGGTCCGCGCCCCAGGCCCACATCGCCGCCTGGGGATCCGTGGCCCGCAGCACGGCGGCCACACCGGGCACGCCCGCCGCCACCCAGTCGGCATACTCCTCGGCACGTTCCGGCAGCCCCAGCTCCACGTCGCGACTGCGAGGCGGCTCCTGCACCAGCCCGGTCAGCAGCGTGGAGAACCAGCGCTGCAACGCTCCCACGTGCCGGGTGAGCTCGGCCAGCGTCCAGTCGGGACAGGAGGGCACGGGGGTCGCCGGGTCCGCGCCTCTCACCACCTCGGCGAAGCGCAGGGTTTCCTCCTCGACCGCCTGCCGGTAGGCGTCGTACGGCAGCGGGCGCCCCGCCCGGCTCGTCGTCTCCATCTGCTGCCGCCTCTCTGTTCGCAGCCGGATCTCATCGTCATCAGTCTGGAGGCTGGAGTCCACTCCAAGGCAAACCCGAGGGGTTGTCCACCTCCGGCCGGCCTCTCCCGGCTGCGGCGGGAGGCGGTCTCGCTCCGCGTGGTGCAAGCTGCCGAGAGGAGGCGGCCTCGGTGGTGTGCGGCGGCGGGTGACCTCACAGGAGCCAGGGGCGCCGCCCTCAGCCCAGCTTGTGCGGAACGATCTGTGAAGGGCGGTCGTGTCGGTGAAGGATCCGAACGCCGGAGACGCGGAGGCCGCGGGCGCCGCGGGCGCCGCGGGGCACAACGGCGCAGCGTCCGGCGTCGGCGCCGCCATCGGTGCCGATGCGCCGTTGTCGGGATGCGCGGCGCTGGTGACCGGTGCGTCCAGTGGCATCGGTGCGGCCACTGCCCTGGAGCTGGCTCGGCGGGGCGCCGCCGTGGCGGTGGTCGCCCGGCGTACCGGGCGACTGGAGGAACTGGCCACGATGATCCGTGACCAGGGCGGCAGGTGCGCCGTCCTCACCGCGGACCTGGCGGACGCGGTGCAGGCACGTCAGGCCGTGGAGGACGCTGTGCGCCACTTCGCGCGATTGGACGTGCTGGTGAACAACGCCGGTTACGTGGCGATGGGCGCCATCGAGGAGAGCGACCCCGCGGACTGGGAGCGGATGGTCGACCTCAACTTCAACGCTGTCCTGCAAATGTCAGGGGCGGCGTTGCCGCACCTGCTGCGCGCGGCAGCCGACGGCCCCCGCGAGGTCGCCGATCTTGTGAACGTCAGCTCGGTCGGGGGCAGGGTGGTGCGAAGGAACAACGCCGTCTATTCGGCGACGAAGCACGCGGTGTGCGTGTTCAGCGAGGCCCTGCGCCAGGAGGTGACCGGAAGGGGGGTCCGGGTGGGACTCATCGAACCGGGTTTGACCGTGACCGAGATGGCGATCGGCGCCGGCCGCGGTGCCGCCCGTGACCTGCCGCAGAGCACCTGGCTGCATGCCGAGGACATCGCCCGTGCCATCACCTTCATGATCACTCAGCCCTCGCACGTCGCGATCAACGAAATCATGATGCGCCCTACCGCCCAGGAACACTGACCACCGGGTGCCGGACACCTCGTCCCCGGCCCCGGCGTCGAGCCGGCGCGCTTTCGGTCTGCGCTGCTGTCAGCGTGGTGCTTTGGCCCTTGTCGTGTGCGGGGCGTCGAGTCGGTGGCTGAGGAAGCCGAACGCGTCCGGGTACATCCGTGTCCAGGTGTTGTAGTTGTGGCCGCCGCTGGGGAGCACCAGGGTCTGCGTCTGAACCCGGGTGCCTGCGGCCGCCCGTACGAACTGCTGGATGTAGCTCGGCGGGCTCAGCCGGTCCTGGGCCGAGGTGGCGAGGAACAGGCTCACGCCGGCGGTGCTGTGCCGCACCAGACCGGTGGGGCTGGTACGTTCCCGCAGCGCCGGGTCCTTGATGACGCCCTTGTCCCCGGTGAGCGGGTCGGGGTCGAGCGCGACACCGGCAGCGAAGACGCTCGGATAGACCAGCGGCAGCCGGGCAGCGCAGAAGCCTCCCGTGGAATAGCCCATCAGGCCCCAGCCGTGCGCGCCGGGCAGGGTGCGGAACTTCCGGCTGATCAGCTCCGGCACGTCCCGAGCCATCCAGGTGGCGACCTTGCGGTCCGGTACATCGGTGCAGTCGGTGTCGATGCCACCCGGATCGACCACCGGCATGGCCAGGATGAACGGATGGACCGTGCCCTGGTTCACCAGCTGCTGGAAGTCCTTCGGGATGCCGCCGTGCTCGATCCAGGAGGCGGGACTGCCCGGCACTCCGTGCAGCAACATCACGACCGGGAAACGGGTATTGCGGTACTGCGGCGAGTCGTATTGCGGCGGGGTCCAGACGACGACCTCACCGGACAGCTTGGAGTGCGCACCGCGGAAGTAGGTGTCCATCAGCCCCGTGTCGCCGCGGGTGAACTTGGCCCGGTCCGGCGGCGGGCCGGGCATGGCGACGGTGCCGGTGCTGTTGTCCCTCCCCAGCAGGTCGTCCCAGGAGGCGTACAGGCCATAGCTGTTGTTGATCCAGGTCGCCACCACCGAGATCGCGGTCAGCTGGCAGCAGCCGATCATCAACAACCGCAGTACCCAGCGCAGCGATCGCGGCCCCCGCAGCAGCGACCACAGCACCATGGTGCCGACCACGCAGAACACGGTGGCCACTATGAGCAGGACGAAGAACGGCGTCCCGGTGAGACTCACGCGTCGGCCTCCTAGCCGGTCGAACCCAGGGTGGGTGGAGACATGCGCTTCACGGAACCACAGCCCGGCGAGTTGATCAAAATCCACTGTGCCGAGTCTCCCGGCACACCCTCAGCCGCCGCCCTCAAAGGGCAGGTCAGCGCATGGGACGTCCCACGTTGCCCTCACTTGCCCGGATGCCCTGGCCCTTTCCCGACGCTCCACCCCACTCTCGGTGGTGCAAGACGGGCGGCACGGTCCACCCCGTGCCGCCCTTTCGACGAACGAGAGAGGTGGACCCATGTCCATGCTCAGGAAGATCTCCGTGACCGGGATGACGCTCGCCATGGGTGTGGGCGGTCTCGCTCTGACGGGCACCTCCGCCGCCGCGCAAGCCGACAACTCCCAGCATCACACCGCGTCACAGAGCGGCGACGTCGCCCATGTCGCGAGCGGCACCTCGGCCGCCGCCTCGGGCTGGTACGCCTGCGACGAGCGCACCGGCACCTGGCACGACCGGAACACCGCCGGCGGCTTCTGCGACGGCCAGGGCCCGAACTGGTCGTACCAGACGCACGCCCAGTGCAAGGACGGCACCCTGACCAGCGGGGCACGGCGCTGGGCCGGCGATCGGCGCTGGTCGTACGCCTACTGCGCCGGGCACGGCGGCCTCAGCCAGGCCTGGGTAAGCATGTACTACGACGGCCGCTACAGTGCCACCGGCATGAGGATCCTCTGAAGGGTCGCCCCCAGAGTCGGATCCGAGCAGCGGCCGTCCAGCCGAAGGCGGACGGCCGCCCCGCCGGTTCTCCTCCCCCCAGCGTCCGGGCGCCCCACGGGGGTGGGCGCAGACGAGGGGGCCCCGGCGCGCAGCCGGGGCCCCTCTCGCGCTGGCTCTGCGTGTCTACCAGCGGTACCAGCGGCCTCGTCGGCCGCCGCCTGCCGCCGGGCGGACGACGAAGCCCAGCAGCCACAGCACGAGCACGATGACGGCGATCCACCACAGTGCCTTCAGCGCAAAGCCCGCACCGA
Organism: Streptomyces sp. TP-A0356; assembly: GCF_001417775.1. Taxonomy (GTDB): domain Bacteria; phylum Actinomycetota; class Actinomycetes; order Streptomycetales; family Streptomycetaceae; genus Streptomyces. The sequence continues at coordinate 185,565 of NZ_BBZJ01000015.1, forward strand.
AAAGGATCAGAGCCAGTAGAAGAACGAGAAGCAAGGGAACCATTTCTATCAACCTCCAGTCCGGCGAGTGCCCGCTCGACGAGCAGACAAGCATCCAGAAATCCCCGTTTCTTCAGCGTGGACCGGGGAAGTCTTGACGGTTCGCCCGCACCTCGACTCATCATCCAAAGGGCAGCGGACGACGACGTTTCGAGAGGGTCCCGAAGTTGGTGCTGTGAATTCCGTTGCTCAGGGCAGGCCTTGTCCCTTTCACCGTGGCTTCGTCGGCCGGCCGGCGACCACGCGCTTGATGCCGATCAAGACCCGGTACCGCTCATGTGCGGCGAACTCCGTCATGTCCCAGACTGCAGGACGTCCCATCTCCGCACACAGGTGCAGCACCCGTCCCTCGTCCACCCGGACCCCGACGTGGGCGCCGTAAGCATCGTCGGTGGCGTTGAACAGCAGCAGGTCGAGCGGCCGGGCGGCCGACACGCGGATCGTGGCCCGCGTATCCGTCCATAGGTCACTCGAGCGCAGAGCGGGTGCGGCCAGGCCGAAGTGCCGAAGTACCTCGTAGGCGAACAACTGGCAGTTCGCGCCCATTGACAGGCCAGGACGAGCGGTCACCGCCCGCGAACCCGGAAATCGGGAGCCCACGTAGGGAACGGTCCAGAAGTCGGCCGGTAGTTGGTGGAGCACTGGATCCATGCACCCATCATGATCCCCCTGTCACTGCTCCCTGTCGCGGCTCCTTGTCACTGCTCCTCGTCACTGCTCCTCGTCACGGCGCGGCACCGAGGCCGGTGACCAGGTCGGTGACCGCGCCGAGGCCGCCGGCGGCCAGAGCTTGGCGTTGCCGATCCGCGCCCGTACCTCGCTGGAGCAGACGGCCTAGGAGCGTGGTCACTTCGTCGGCGTCGCCGGCCGCCTCCAGAGCGGGGCTCACATGCTCCAGGAACCGGTTCACCGCGTCGCGCGCAGGGCGGCGCCGGCCGTCGGGGTCGATCAGCTCTCCGCTCAGCCCGTAACGGGCGGCCTGCCACATCTCCGCCTGTACCAGCTCCGGAGCGGGCTCCGGTGCCCGGCTGCGCGAGCCGGTTGCGGACAGCTCCGTGGCCACCAGGGCGCGTACCAGGCCGGCGAACATCACGGCGTCGTCCGTGCGCAACTGGACGTCCAGGCAGCGGAGTTCCACCGTGGGGTAGTTCTCGGACAACCGGGCCTGCCAGTACAACTGGCCGGTGTCACTGATGACTCCCGCCGACAGCAGCCGGCGTACCCGCCTGTCGTAGTCCCTTTCGTCGGCGAAGTGCGGTGGAACCCCGCTGACCGGCCAGCGATCGAAGATGATGGTGCGCCAGCTTGCGAAGCCCGTGTCGTGCCCCTCCCACAGCGGGGAGTTCGCTCCCATGGCGGTCAGCGTGGGCAACCACAGCCGGATCCGGTTCAGTACGTCGACTCCGACGCGCCGACTGGGGACCGCGACGTGCACGTGCATGCCGTTGACCATCTGCTCGGCCACCAGCTGTGGGGCCTGTCGCTGCATGGCCTGGTAGCGGGTCTTGTCGGTGACGGGGACGGGCAGGCCCTGCGCCGACGGCGGCGTGCCGCTGACCATGATCCGGCATCCCTGTGCCTTCGCCGCTGCGGCCACCGCATGGCGCAGACGGCGTAGGTGTCCCCGGACCTCGTCCAGCGTGGCACACACCGGAGTGGCCACCTCGATCTGAGCCTGCAGCAGTTCCGGCTGGACCTCGTCGGCGGCGACGAACGGCTCCAGGCCGACCGCGGCCCGCACCTTCTCCCCCTGCGGTGCCAGACGGCCCGTGGCCGGATCGATCAACAAGTACTCTTCTTCGACACCGACCGTCGCCATCAGCGATTCTTCCGTTCGCTCCGCGCCCGGCACCGATCCGTGCGCCTCCAGGTTGCTTCTGGCAGGTTCCGCGGCCGGAACGATTCAAACCTGCCCCCGCGCCCTGTGGGCAGCTCTCCGCCTCATTCTCAGCTCGCCCACGCGAGCAGCCGCTCCCCCGGTTCGCGCTCCCGCAACCGGGCCAGCGACTGCTTCTCCAGTTGGCGCACGCGTTCGCGGGTCAGTCCGACGTGGCGGGCGATCTCCTCCAGGGTGCGCGGCTGTCCGTCGTGGAGGCCGTAGCGCAGACTGAGGATCAGTGCTTCGCGGGGGGCCAGGGTGCCGACGGCGTCCCGTAGTTCTTCCGCGAGTGCCTGGTACTCGGCGACCTCCGGAGCCTGCAGTATGTCCGTGTCGGGGATGAGGTCGCCGACGACCGTCTCCCCGGTGTCGTCCACCGGTGCGTCCAGGCTCACGGTCTGCCGCCCGACGTGGCGCAGCCAGGCGACCTTGTCCTCGGTGACTCCGCTGTCGCGGGCAACCTCCTCGGCGGTGGGCTCGCGGTCCAGGGCGAGCCGCAGGCGTCGTTCGATCTTGGCGAGCTTCTGCAGCTGCTCCACGACGTGCATCGGCAGACGGACCGCGCGGGCGTGCGTCGCCAGGCCCCGCTCGATCGCCTGCCGGATCCACCAGGTGGCGTAGGTGGAGAACTTGAACCCCTTGGTGTGGTCGAACTTCTCCACCGCCCGGATCAGTCCCAGGTTCCCTTCCTGGATGACGTCCAGCAGGGGCAGGCCCCGGTGGGCGTGCCGCTTGGCCGTCGACACCACGAGCCGCAGGTTGGCACGCACCATGTGGTCCTTGGCGGCCAGTCCGTCGCGGGCGGTCTCCTCGAGTTCCCGGCGCCGCGGCGGCGGCACGTCGCGCTCCCCGGCGTCTGCCTCCCGCAGCTCCTCCACCGCGCGTACACCGGCCTCGATGCGCCTGGCCAGGCGCACCTCGTCCGCCGCGTCCAGCAGCGGTGTCGCGGCGATCTGTCTCAGGTACTGGCCCAGCAGATCGGGTTCCTCGTCGGGTTCGGGAACCGGGTTGCGCCGCCGTGTCCTGCGGGCGGCGCTACCGCGGCCGTCCCGGTTGCCCGCCGCGGCGGTCCGTGCCACGGGAGGCATCTCGCGCTCCTCGTCTCCTCGTCGTCCCCGATGACCCGGGTACCCGGGGAGCATCGGGCGAACCTCGCCCGGACCGGGCCCGGACCCGAGCGGGAACGGGCTCCGCGCCCGGCTGGTACCCCGGCCACCGGGGGCCGGCGCCCCCGAGAGGAGGGTCCCGATGTCCATACCCCTGACGGTCGACGCCCGCGAGTACGGCCTGGTCGGTGACGGGACGACCAACGACCAGCCTGCGTTCGAGAGGCTGGTGGACGCGCTCGGTGACGCCTGCGCCGCCGACGGCCGTCCCCGCACCCTCCGCGTCCCCGCCGGCCGCTATGTCATGCGGGACCGGCCCACGGTGTGGCGCAGCGGTGTGTCCCTGGTCGGGGCCGGGCGCGGCGCGACCTGCTTCGTCCTGTGCAATCCCGGCAGCCCGACGACACCCGTGCCGCTGGCCTGGTTCACCTCCCAGCAGCACGGGGCGAGCCGGGACAACCACCTGGCGGACATCACCTTCGCGCACTTCGAGATCGACGGCTCGGGCGTGCGCACGGCGGGGTACGACCCGCTGGCGAAGGGGCTCGGGATGCAGTACGTGCTGCGGGGCCGGTTCAGTGATCTGTATGTGCACGACACCGCGGCGACCGGTTTCGGCTGCGACTTCCTGCAGGACACGGTCGTCGAGGGGGTGCTGTGCGAGCGGTGCGGGCGGCAGGACTCGGGCGAGGAGATGGGAGGTGCGGGCATCGGCATAGGCATCGGCGGCTGGGGCATGGTCGAACGCCTCACGGTGACCACGTGCACCGCGATCGGCAACGGCACCAACGGCATCTTCGTTGAGTTGCAGCGGGAGTACTGGCCGCCGCCGCGCGGCATCCGCATCACCGCCTGCCACGCCGAGGACAACCGGTTCGGCATCTCCGACTGGGGCGCCGACGGGCTGCTGGTCACGTCGTCGACCATGATCGCGAATCACGATGCCGGGTTCGACGTCTCCTCGCAGGGCACGTCGGGTATCGGCGGGCGGGGCGGCGTCGTCACGGGCTGCGTCATCGACGGCAACGTGGGCGACGGCATCGGGTTCGGCAACACACCCGGGCCGTACGCGCTCCGCGGCAACCGCATCAGCAACAACGGACAGTACGGTTACCGGCAGCACAACCTGGCCGGTGGCGACCAGGAGACGGCCACGGACATCGTCCTGGAGGCCAACGACATCCGGGACAACGCACTCGACGGCGTCCGCGTCGACGCCCCACTGCTGGATCCGTCCCTGGTGGCCAACCGCGTCCGCAGCAACGGCCGCCGGGCCGCGCCCGCCACCTCCGGCGGTGGCGAAGGAGTGCGCTACGACGACTTGTCCATGACGGACGACCACGCCGACTGGCCGGCGGACGGCCATCGCGGCAAGCGGCTGGTGGTGGGCAGGCAGAGCGCGGTGGTCGTCTTCAACACCGCGACCGGCCTCTCACTGGCTCCGGTGCGTCCCGGAGCGGGCACGGCCTGGAGCGACGGCACGCCCGCACCGGGCTCCGCCTACCGGCTGCCCGGTGCCCCCGGACCGCGCTCGGGGCTCACGGTCGCGGCCGCGGTGACCGGGGCGCAGATGCACGGCAACCGCATCTGGGACCCCATGCGGCCCCCGACCCAGACACACGCCATGTGGATCACCGCCGAAGGCAGCTGGACGGGCGGCCGGGTCTCCGACAACGACTTCGGCGGCAACGCCTCCTACGCGATGCGCTTCGACACCCCGCCCAGCGGCGGCCGCTGGCGCGACAACGACACATGACCGCGGCCGGCGGACGGCTCCTGCGGTGGCCCGTCGCCGTCAGCAGGGCACACGTGCCCCGTCGGCCGCCACACAGCGCAGCCGTGCACCCTGACGCAGCAGCTCCTCCTGCACGAGGTGGTGGGGCACGTCCCGCGGGCGTCGGCCCAGACGCGCGGCGAGCGCCGCGCACACGCCCGCGGCCTGGCCCGTCGCCATCGCGATCGGCATGACGCGATAGGAGGAGTGGGCCACGTGCGTGCCGGAGATGCAACGGCCGGCCACCAGCAGCCGCTCGGTGTCCCGCGGCAGCAGACAGCGCAGCGGGATGTCGTAGAAGCGGCCCCGTGGTACCCGTTTGAGGACGGTGCCCGAGCCCTCTGGGTTGTGGATGTCGACCGGATAGGCGCCGTGCGCAACGACATCCGGGAACGTGCGGGCCTCCAGGATGTCGTAGCCGGTCAGCTTGTAGTCGCCCAGGATGCGACGGGTCTCCCGCACACCGATCTGGGTGCCGCTCTGCACGACGTACGACTCCTCGAATCCCGGCACCCACTTGCGCAGGAAGCGGTCGATCTGGGCCATCTGGTGGCGGGCGACGCACTCGGCGCGGGTGAGGTCCCACACGTCGGTGCCCAGCGCGTCGGTGACGCGGGTGCTGTTCACGCTCACCTCCCGCGGGTGCGGTGTGGCGAAGAACAGTATGTCCTCGCGCGGCAGCTGCAGCTCGCCGGCGGCCGTGGCCTGCTGGACGAGGTCCCACAGTCCGTGTACGCCGTGCCACTGGTCGGGATGCTCGCGCACGTATTCCATGAATCTCGGCCTGAGGCAGTCGGCGATGCGGAACATCAGTGTCATCGGCTGCACCCGCCCGTCCTCGGGCCGGCCGATCTCGTAGGGAGCTCCGCAGGACGCGGCGACATCGCCGTCGCCCGTGCCGTCCACCACGACGCCCGCGTCGATGACGACCGGCCCGGACTTGGACTCGAAGACCACCCGCCAGCCGTCGTCCAGCGGGAGCGCGCCGGAGGCGAAGCCGTGGAGCAGCAGGTGTACGCCCGCCTCGTCGAGCATGTCGAGCAGGACGAGCTTGAAGATCTCCGGGTCGAACGGCACGGTGTAGCCGGTGTCCAGCGACGGCGGGATGATGCCGCCGGCCGCGTTGAGCCGCTCCAGCAGCTGCCACAGGAAGCCGGCGACCACCGCCTCGCCCTCCCCGTGGTCGGTGGGCAGGAGCCGGTCTCCGGATTCGCCTGACTCGGTGAACACGGCCTGCTTCTGCTCGTTGTGGAACGACATCAGCGGCATGACCAGCGCGACGGTCGCGTTGCCGCCGAGGAAGGCGTAGCGCTCCACCAGCACCACGTCGGCACCGGCCTCGGCCGCGGCGTGGGCCGCGGCGGTTCCGGCCGGTCCGCCACCGACGACCAGGACGTCCGTCCGGCCGCCGTGCTGGGCCGGACGGGGCGGCAGGGTGATGGTCCGGCGCTGTGCGGGTGGTTCCAGGTTCGGCATCGGTTCTCCCGTCGGCTTGTGTCCGGTCGCCTGTCGGCCCGTGTCCGGTCTGGCCCGTCGGCCCGTTTCCACTCTCCCCGTCGGCTTGTCTCCGCTCTCCCGTCGCTTGTGTCCGGTCGCCTGTCGGCCCGTGTCCGGTCTCGCCCTTCGGCCCCTTTCCGCTCTCCCGTCAGCTCGTATCCGCTCTCCCGCCGGCTCGTTTCCGGTCTTCTGTTGCCCTGTTGCCGCTCTTCCGTCGCCTCGTGCCCGGTCTCCCGCCGTCCTTGCTGGTACGCAGGTCGTCCGGCCTGCACGTCGAGCCGCTATCGGCCTGCGGGGCCCTGGCCGAAGAGGCTCAGGCCGGGCTCGGCCGGCTGCGGTGTGCCGCTCGTGCCGCCGTCGATGCGATCCAGAAGGGTTCCACAGCGTGCCCCGGTCTCCTCGGCGAGCGTCTGCAACCGCTGGACCCGGGCGTTCAGCTCCTCTCTCCGCTGCGGGAACTCGTCCCACAGCCGGTCGACCTCGGCCAGCAGCAGACCGGCCTGCTCACGGGCCACACCGACCAGCGCCGGTGCCCCGATGCGCCGTGCGAAGTCGAAGACCTTGCCCGAGTACGGCAGCGGCAGCACGGGCAGTCCGGAGACCGCGGCGAACATCAGGAAGTGCAGGCGCATACCGACGACGAGGTCCAGGTGGTTCATGAAGCCGAGCACCTGCCCCGGGCTGTAGACGTTGTGCAGGATCCGCCCCAGGTCCGGCGCGGTCATCCGGGACAGCACACCGTGGGAGTGGCGCACGTCGTGGCGTTCCATCGGCACGAACACCACATGCGCGTCCAGACGCCGTACGAGGAAGTCCGCCACGTCGGCGAGCAGAGCGTGGTAGTCGCCCTCGTCGAGCTTCTCCGCCGCCCGGCCCGGTTCTCGTACCGACATTCCCACCAGGCGTACGTCGGCGGGAACGCCTTCCTGGCGCATCATCTGCTCGGTGAAGGGTTCCGACGGCAGCAGCAGCGCCGGGTCGGCGGTGACGGTGAGCTCGCGATCGATGCCCACCTCCTCCAGGACCAGCCGCGACTCCTCGTCGCGGACCACGACATCGTCCATCGCGGGCAGCACCGCACGCACCGCTTCGCGATCCTCCGCCTCGCGCAGCGGGCCGGCTCCCACGGCGTAGGCGAAGGTGTGCACGCCGCAGGCCTGTGCCGCTCTGACCAGCCGCAGGTACCGGCGGGCCTCGCCGTCGTAGAGGATCCCGCCGCCGCCGAGCACGAGCAGGTCGAGTTGTGACAGGGCGTCGAGCAGCGGCTTCTGGGGCACGCCTTCCCAGTCCACGACCTCGTCGGCGTCGGGCTGGTGGCCACGGGTGTGTTCGGCGTTTCGGCTGAAGACCACGAGCCGGGCCCGCGGGCGGTGGGCGCGCAGACGACCGAGGACGCACATCAGGATCGCCTCGTCGCCGACGTTGACACCGCCGTACGAACCGAGCACGCCGATCCGCACATCGGACGGTGCGGGAGTTGGTCGCTGCGTGCCACTCATCCGGCACTCCTGTGGGGCGGAGCTGGGAGGGGGGCGCCGGACCCGGTGCCGGAGGACGCGACGGCCGGGCTCGGCCCTGGGGATGGGGTGGGGGCTGCCTGGCGTCGGGCCCCCTGTGTTGCCTTCTGGTCCCGGGGCGCTCCGGCCGATGAGGAACGCCCGAGGGGGAAGAGACGGGGGCTGGCCGCCCCGTCGGACAGGGGCCGGCACGGCCCACACCAACGACGACTCGATCCAGTTCACTCTATCGGCAACGCGAGCGTCCTGCTCCGTCACCGCGAGCTCTCCGCACCCATCGGGTGGGGCCCGACGACGTCGTCCGTCACCAAGGCTTCGAGCAGGACAAAACGGGCACCCGCACATCTGTACGACCCCGAGGCGAGGACCGATATCCGATGACCGAGTACGAGCGTTCACGCACCATGCCGGCGCTGCCCGAGCACGTCTTCGAGCAGGCCGCCAACGTCGACCAGCTGGACGGCTGGCTGCCGCACGAACTGCATGTGCACGCGGAGGACCCGCCCGCCGTCACCGTGCACGACGATCACGCCGAGCAGGACACGTCCGCGCTGCTCAGTGCCCGCCGGGACCAGATGCGACTGGAGTGGGGCACCCGTGACGAGGGCTACTACGCCGGGTGGCTCCAGGTCGCCGGCATCGACGGCGGGGCGAGCGAGGTGACCGTACACCTGTCGTTCTTCGACGACCGCCACGACCCGGGACAGCGGTCCGCGCACGAGGCCCTCGACACCAGTCTGCGGCGCCTGGAGGAACAGGTACGGCTGCGGGTCGAGCCCACCGCGGGCTGACCGACGGCTCCCGTTTCGGTGTGGGGTCGGGCCGGGCGCGTGAGCCCTCCGGTCGGCGCCCGGCGAAGCCCCGCGATGTACGAGCCGCTCCCGGTGAGACGCGCCGGATCTGATCACGCTGCGTGAGGTCTCCACCCCCGTGCGCCGAAGAGACTGGCCGCCGGAGGAGTGACGAAGTGACGGTTCGGATGCCACTTCCGGAATCCCTATAGAACTCCTTAGGGATTTGCGGGATGGGGGTCCAATCGTCACTTCGTCACTTTGAGCAGGTCAGAGGGTATGTGGATCTTGCCCCGGAAAACCGCTTCGTCACGCTCGCTGGCTCCAAGGGTCGCCGCTGACGCCGCGAAAGCGACGGAAAGGTAACGAAGGGGTGGCTTGCTGTGACGTGATCACACGTAGCGATCAACGCGCACCCCGCTGTGGGGCGTCCATTGAGTGCCCAAAATTTGGGGCGGAACCGGGGAAGCTCTGAGTGACTACATGGGGCAGGAGCGAGTTGAACACCTACACGCTGTACGGCCGTCTGAGGCATGAAAGAACCCCGCTCGACCAAATCCCGCTAGGGATCGACCAAACGGGGCTCAGGGGGTGCTCAGGCGCCTACTTGGCTGGCGCCTCTGCCCAATGCACAGTCACCCGATCCTCCGTGTTCGCGTGCCGGCCACGGCCGATGGACTTAGCGATGGTGATGCGGTCGAGGAAGAAAGCCAGGAAGCTACGTCGCTGCTCCAGGTCCCAACTGCCCCACGTCGACTCCGGCCCGATGGGGTCGCCTTCCGGGGCCGTCCACTCCGAGGGGATGACCACGGTGCCGCTCTCATCCCGCCCCAGCTCAGCCACGCGCTCACTCACGCGAGCCTCATGGGCAGTCAGCCGCTCGACGGATTGAGCGAACATGGCCGTGCCGGTCGCCCCGGCGTACAGCCCTGCCTGCCGGTCGGCATACAGCGTGCGGAGGGCTTCCCGTACGTGCTCCAACTCAGCCCGTGCGGCGGCTAGTTCGGCCTGTCGCTCGCCCGTGTCTGCCTGGGCGGCAAATCGGCGCGCTGCCTCACCAAGCCATTCCAAGTCTTCACGGTCCTCGGGGTCCAGCGCACTCAGGCGCGACCACACGGTGCGGGCGACCACGTCGTCGGCGGCTTCCATACTGATGGCCAGGCCACCATGTCCCGGCACAGCGCCGGACTGGGCCCGGTTGCACCGGTAGAGCTGCTTGCCGTTGCGTCGGTCGGTCACCATGGACGATCCGCACACCCCACAGAACAGCATCCCTGCCCCGCCGAGCAGCGACGGCACAGACCGGCCAGCCTGCCTCACAACCTGCGGCGTACGGCCGTCTAGAACGTCCTGGAGGCGCCACCAGTCATCAGCGGGAACGATGCCCTCATGTGCTACCAGGGGGGCGCCGGAATCGTCGCGCAGAATGACTCGCTTGGCGCCCTGGCGTTCAGCGGCATAGCCAGCAAGGCGAGGATCACGCAGGATGCGCAGCACGGTCGAGGACACCCACGCAGTGTGCTCCAGCGGCTTGCTTATGCCCCTGCCCCGCCGGGCGGCCACGCGCGCTGTCATGTCCGCCGCTTTGGTCGGCACGCCGTCTGTGTTCAGCCTGCGGGCAATGGCAGATGCGGCTATGCCGGACAACGCCCATTCGACCATCTGGCGCACGTGCGGTGCCTCTGCCGGGTCCGGGACCAGCTTGACCACCACCAGGTCCCCGCGCGGCTCACGGCTCGACTGGAAGCCGTACGGGGCCATGCCGGACACGTGGGAGCCAGCAGCGCGCAGGGTCTCTTTAGTCGCCGTGATGTACGCCGACTTCAGGTCTGACTCTTGCTGAGCCAGCGCAGCGATGAGGCCGAAGATCGCAACGCCCATGGGAGTAGACGTGTCCAAGTAGGGCTCTTCGACGCTGACGAGCAGTACGCCGTATTTGGCAAGTTCCTCGTTGATCAGCATCGCTTCGAGGGCGCCCTGTCGGGTGAGCCGGGACAGCGAGAAGACAACCACTGCGTCTACGTGTCCGGCGCGAACGGCGGACATCATCTCTTCGAACGCGGGGCGGACCACTTTGGGGTCCCAGCCGGATTTGCCCACGTCAGCGAAGTGACCGGCGTTGTCCCAACCCTTGGCTGTGATCAGCGCCTCGCACTTGGTCCGCTGTGCTTCGGGGGACGACGCGGAGTCGTCCTCACGCTTCCTTGACTGTCGGATGTAGGACACTGCGCGCACATGGTCCAGATTAGGGGTCCAGTCGGAGACCCGTTTGACGAGAGGTGTCATGTGCCTAGCGTAGTAAAAATCAACGTACTGACCGTCCCCGCCGAGCAGCGGGAGACGCTGGAGAAGCGCTTCGCCTCCCGCGCCCATGCCGTGGAGAGCTCCGACGGGTTCGAGTGGTTCGAACTCCTCCGGCCGGTCGAAGGCACTGACAATTACCTCGTCTACACGCGGTGGCGCGACGAGGAGTCCTTCCAGGCCTGGATGGAGGGCCCCATGAAGACGGCCCACCAGGGCGGTGGCGCCGACAGCGGCGAGCGCCCCAAGCCTGCGGCGAGCGGTTCCACGCTGTGGTCCTTCGAGGTCGTGCAGCAGGCGGCGCCGAAGAGCGCGTAGACAGGTCCTCGTCGGCGACAGGGACACCGGAGTCTCCCAGCCCGGCGCGGCGCGCGGTCGGCGGCGAACCGGGGCCCGGGCCATCGCCGATCCGCGCCGGACGACTCGTGCCGCGAGGCCGGTCGCGGTCGTCGTACGGCCCAGACACAGCCGGAACGACAGACCGCCGGCCAGCCGTGCCCACGTCCAACCCCTGCCGATGAGGAGCTGGGCGAGGTGGTCGCGATGCGCCCATCGACCGCACCGGCGCCGAGGCGTGCCACGAGCCGCCGCGGACGGTCTTCAACGCGCGATCACGGCCATGTTCCCGTAGGTGGCGTAGGCGGCGGCGAACGAGCTCAGGGGGATGGTGAGTTTGCCCCTCGACGGGTCGTTGACCGTCACCGTGTTGCCGGAGAATCCGGTGACGACGACCGAGTGTTCCGCGGGGCCGGCGTACGGGACGCGGGTTCCGTCATAGGCGGTGTACGACGTGGTTGCCGCCCGGCGCCAGAGATAGTCGACCCAGGCGATCGCGGGGTGTCCTTGGGCAACCTGGGTCTGCAGTTGCCCGATCGAGATGCCTTGTCCCGCCGCGAGCACGCCCAGCCCGAAGGATCGGGCCGCAGACGCCACAGGCGGGTAGTACACGCCGAATCCGGTACCAGCTTTCTCCGAACCGTCAGGGTTCCCCACGAAGGAACGGAAGGGGTTCCCGGACAAGGATCCGGAGCGACCGAATTGAGTGTGACTCCGGTCGACCCCGATCTGGTTCAGAATCTCTTGTTCTCCGGTGCGGACGCCTCGCGCGGCAAGAACCATCCGCAGGGACGCCGCTTCGCAGTTGTTGCGCAACTGCATCCCGTACAAGGGAACATCACTTGATGCCGTCGTCGAGCGCGATGTGCTCGGTGACGTCGAAGGGGGCGGGCTGGTGTGCCCCTGCGGCGGCGTGGGTCCGGGTGTCACGGCCGTAGCCGATGAACCTGACGCGAGGACCAAAGTGCCCGCGGCCATACCGCTGACCATCGTGAGGGCGATTCGTCGGGCCGGGCCTATTCGCGGTCTCATTCTCTGCGACGGCTTCGCTCGCATTCTCAACCTCCTAGGGTGGCACACGATCGGCCACTCATCGTGACTCTATGTGTCTCACCTGGAGCAAGCCTTTGGTGCTGCGCCGTACGGGCGAAACGAGAGCGGCCGTCCGGCGGGCAACTGCTGGTCACGAGTGGGTTCCCGCGAGAAGAGCCGAGAATTGCAGTTGCAGGTGCTTGCGGCGAGGTGTGGGCGTGGCCTTGGCGGAATGCTGTCGCTGCGGTCGCCGTCTACGCTGAGGTCATGGAACTAGGCGTCAACGTTCCGAATTTCGGGCCTGGGACCGATCCGGATGTGCTCCTGCGATGGGCACAGACAGTGGAAGGCCTCGGCTTCGACTTGCTGATGGTGTCGGACCATGTCGCGGTGACCGCCGATGTCGCCGCGCAGTACCCGGCGCCGTTCTACGAACCCTTCACCACCCTCTCGTATCTGGCCGGGGTCACCCGTCGTGTCCGGCTGGGCACCACCGTGCTCATCGCCCCGTACCGGCACCCGCTGCTCGTCGCCCGCATGGCCGCCAACCTCAACCAGTTCAGCGGGGGACGGCTGATCCTCGGCGTCGGCGTCGGGTGGGCGCGCGAGGAATTCGAGGTCCTCGGCGTTCCGTTCGAGAAGCGCGGGAAGCTGACGGACGAGTACCTCCAGGTGATCCGCAAGGCCTGGGAGAACGAGGACGACTACCGCGGCGGAGGGATTCCGCTCTGGGTCGGCGGCAACAGTGCCGCCGGGATACGCCGAGCGGTGCGGCTCGGCGCGCCGTGGCATCCGCTGCGCATCGGCCTCGAATGGCTTCGTGACGCGGTGGAACGGATGAGGGAGATCGCGGCGGAGGAGCAACGACCGGTGCCCGCGCTGGTCCCCCGCATCCTCCTGCGCTTGACCGACGAGCCGGTCACTCGCCCCGACCGGCTGGCGGGCGAGGGCACGATCGAGCAGATCATCGATGACCTCGAGCAACTGCGTGGGCTCGGCGCGGAGACCGTCGTGCTCGATCCCTTCGGCGGCGATCCCCGGGAGACCCTCCACCCGGAGGTGGCTTGGCAGGCTCTCGCGACCGTGGCCGCCCAACGGCACCGGATCTCGGGGCGCACGTCGTCGTAGGAGCACATCCACTCGTCGTGGACGCCGCCCCACCACCAGCGCTCGCGGCGGCGGGTGAGCATCTGCCGAAGCGGCGCCGCGACCGGTAGGTCGCTCTCAGGGGTGCCGAGTGAGAGTGGTTCCTTCGTAGACTGGCGGGCACCGCCCGGTGGACGGCCCGGTCCGGCCGTTGCGCCGGGAACGGCCGAGACGCGTCGCGCACGGACGTCCCGACGGCGGCGCCGCACCACCCCCCACCCCGTCGCTCGTTCGCAGAGGTCCTCATGCCGACCAGGCTTGTCCAGTACCTGACAGGTGCCGCAGTCCTCCTGCTGCTCACCACAGCGCCCGGGGCGGTCGCCGCCGCCCCGGAGGCTGTCGCCCCGAACGCTCGTGCCGCTGCCCCGGCCCCCGACTCCTGGCAACCGCCGTTGTCCACCCGCGGCCGGTACATCGTCGACGCCGCGGGCAACCGCTTCCGGCTCAGGTCGGCCAACTGGGACGGCGCACAAGGCTCGTGGACGGGGAGCGGCAGCATCGCCGATTCCGCCAACCACCACGCCGGCCAGAACTCCTACGGCATACCCCTCGGCCTGGACCGCACCCCGCTGCCCAAGCTGCTCGCCGACTTCCACCAGCTCGGCATCAACAGCATCCGGCTGCCGTTCTCCAACGAGATGGTCCACGCAACGGCCCCCGTGCCCGACCTCGCCGTCGCGGCCAACCCGCAACTGCGCGGCAGGTCGCCCCTGCAGGTCTACGACGCCGTGGTGGCCGCCCTCACCCAGGAGGGGTTCGCGGTCATCCTCAACAACCACACCAACACCTCCCGGTGGTGCTGCGGCATCGACGGCAACGAGCGGTGGAACAGTCGTCAGTCCACCCAGCAGTGGGCGGACGACTGGGTCTTCATGGCCCGCCGTTACGCCGCCAACCCCCGTGTGGTGGGCGCCGACCTGTACAACGAAGTACGCCGCGACATCCTGGACGATCCCAACTGGGGCCTGGGCGACGACCACGACTGGTACGCGGCCGCCCAACTCGCCGCGGACCGCATCCTCACCGAAGCCGACCCCGATCTCCTCATCGTCATCGAAGGGATCAACTGGACCGGCCTTCCGGTCGACGGGCTACCGCACGGCCGCCCCACCCTCACTCCCGCACGCGCGCTCTCGCACACACTCGTCGCCACCCACAAGCTGGTCTACTCCGCCCACTTCTACGGGTACACCGGCCCCAACCACAGCGGCGCCACCGGAACCGGCGAGACCCACGACCCCCGCTACCAGGACCTCACCCGCGACCAGCTCCACCAAGTCCTCGCCGACGAGGCCTTCTTCGTCACCGAAGAAGGCCGGCACTTCACGGCGCCCGTGTGGGTCAGCGAGTTCGGCATCGGGGCCGGCGAATCCGGCGCCGCCGCCCGCACATGGTTCGGCAACATGACCGACTACTTCGCCGACCACGACGCCGACTTCGCCTACTGGCCGCTCGTCGGTTGGGAGGGCCACGACGACTGGGCCCTGCTGCGCTACGACTCGACGGGGCGCAGATACGGCATCCTCGACCAGGCCGACTGGCGCGGTACCGCGTGGCACCACCTCATGACCTCACCGACACGCACCGGCGCCGTCACCCCTGTGCCGACCTGGCGCATGCTCACCACCGACCACGGCGACTCCGTGCAGTCGCTGCGGGTACGAGCCGGCGGCGACTGGGACGCGGGCGCCTACAAGGCGGCCTGTCCCGACGGCCTGCGGCTGATCGGCCTCGGCCATACGGGTGGCCGCGGACTGTGCGCCGACATCAGCGCCGGTGATCTGCGCGCCGCGGGCAGCGCTCAGACGGTCGTCACCGACGAACGCTACGTCCCCGCCGATGGCGACTGGGCTTCTGGCTACACCAAGCTCCAGTGCCCCTCCGGCCACTTCCTCGTCGGCTACAGCCGCCGCGGCGAACGGATGTCCGCGGCCCTGTGCGTGCCCGCACGCGCCCAGCTGGGTGCCGCCGAGCGGACCGTGTGGTTCGACCGGTCCGACAACCGGCCCGCCGATGCCGCCGGCGGCGACTTCGCCCACGGCGACTACAAGGGACAGTGCGCTGCCGACGAGTACGCCGCCGGAATCGCCTTCACCACGCGGCTGGGCAGCAGCCCAGGTCCCGCGGCCCTGCTGTGCCGCACGCTGTCGTGAGCACCCACCAGCCGCAAGCGTGCCGGCCAGCGTGCCGACCACGGAATCGGAACGCCGGGCTCGATAATCACCGCGAACAGGAGGAAGCTCGATGCCCGACAAGAGTCCGATTCTCGTGACCGGCGCCGCGGGAAGTGTCGGAGCCGTCGGCCGGACCGTGGTGGAACTTCTCCGGGACAGGGGCGCTCCCGTCCGCGCCTTCGTCCGCCGGGAGGACGAGCGGGCCGAGGCGCTGCGCGCCACAGGCGCAGAGGTGTTCGTGGGTGATCTGACCCTTGCCGGAGACGTCGGGCGAGCCATGGAGGACTGCCGGCGCGTGTACTTCGGCATGGGTGTTTCCGCCCAGTACCTGCAGGCCACGGTCACCGCGGCAGCCGTCGCCCGCGGACACGGACGCCTCGAAGCGTTCGTCAACATGTCGCAGATGACGGTGAGCCAGATGACCGTCGCGAGCACATCCGAGTCGATCCAGCAGCGACAGCACTGGCTGGCCGAGCAGGTCCTGAACTGGTCGGGCCTGCCCGTCGTGCACGTCCGGCCCACCGTGTTCATGGAGAATCCGATCTTCCAGCTCGCGTATGCCTCGATCAGGTCGAGCGATACGATCCGTCTGCCGTTCGGCTCCGGTAAGACCTCTCCCATCGCCGCGCGCGATGTGGCGGAAGTCGTCGCGACGCTCCTCATGGAGCCGTCCCCGCACCTCGGGAACCCCTACCACCTGACCGGAGCGAACTCCCGAGACATGACCTCCATGGCCGCCGAGTTCTCCGCGTCGCTGGGCAGGACCATCACCTATGTCGATGTTCCCTATGACGAGTGGGTCCGGCGGGAACTGGCCCCGCTGGATCTTCCCGGCCATGTGTTTGAGCACCTGTCGACGATGGCGCGTCTGCATCAGGAGAATCGGTACGACCGCGCAACGGACGACGTGGGTGAGATCATCGGACGGCAGCCGTCCAGCGTGGAGGACTTCGTCGAGAGCAATCCCGAACTGTTCGCGAAGTGAGCGATCACCTCTCCCTAATGGCCTTAGGTAGAGGGAGTAGTCTTCTGGGCGAGCGGGGAGGGAGCCTTTGGAACGCACACGCGCAGGGGTGACCGTTGAACGTCTGACCCGGGCGGCGGCGGACCTGGCCGATGAGGTCGGCTTCGAGAACATGACCGTCGCGGCGCTGGCGCGCCGGTTCGATGTCAAGGAAGCCAGCCTCTACTCGCACATCAAGAACGCCCGTGACCTGAGGACACGGGTGGCCCTGCTGGCTCTGGCGGAACTCGCCGACAAGGTCGCGGCCGAGCTTGCCGGTCGCGCGGGCAAGGACGCGCTGGTGGCCTTCGCGGGTGCCTACCGGGACTACGCCAAGCGGCATCCCGGAAGGTACACGGCGGCCCAGCTGAAGCTGGACCCCGAGACGGCGGCCATGAGCGCGGCCGGTCGGCACTCGGAGATGACGCGGGCGATCCTGCGCGGCTACCAGCTGTCGGAGCCCGACCAGACGGATGCGGTACGGATGCTGCACAGCACGTTCCACGGCTATGTGAGCCTGGAGACCGCAGGCGGGTTCCGCCACCACCCGCGCGCGGCCGAAGCCTCCTGGTCCAGAACGCTGGACGCCCTCGACAGGATCCTCAGGGACTGGCCGCCGGCCTGACGACGAGGACCACCCGGTACCGGCGGGCCCGGACCCACCCCTCACACTCATCCCCGACGTCGATCCGACCGACCATCGAGTACGACAGGAAACGCCGCAGAACTCATGGACCATCAGCGCGCCTCCGTCCCCGGCCCTTCCACCACGCCCCAGACGAGTTGGATCACCACACCCATCACCGCGGACCTCCTGCGTGGTCAGCTCGATCTGGAGCGCACCGAGCACGGTCTGCTGCCGCACCGGCTGCCTGCCCGGGCCCGCGCACAGTCCGCCGACGGGCAACTGGCCATGGCGGAGGCCCAGCCCTCCGGCGTTCGGCTGGTCTTCCGCACCCGGGCCACCGCCGTCGAGCTGGACACGCTGCCCACCAAGACGGTCTACCAGGGCGCCCCGTCGCGTCCGGACGGCGTGTACGACCTGCTCGTCGACGGTCATCCGGCCGGCCGGGGAAGCGCGCCCGGTGGCAACGTCCTGATGGTGGACATGGCCACCGGCTCCGCGGAAACGCGGCCCGGCCCGGTCGGTACCGTCCGGTTCACCGGTCTGCCCGAGCGGGTGAAGGACGTCGAGATCTGGTTGCCGTACAACGAGATCACCCAGCTGGTCGCCCTGCGCACCGACGCGCCCGTCGAAGCCGTGCCGCCGGGAGGCCGCAGGGTGTGGCTGCACCACGGCAGTTCGATCAGCCACGGCTCCAACGCCGAAAGCTCCGCCACGACCTGGCCGGCGCTGGCCGCCTCCCTCGCCGGTGCGGAACTGATCAACCTGGGCCTGGGCGGCTGCGCCCTGCTCGATCCGTTCACCGCCCGCGCCCTGCGGGACACCCCCGCGGATCTGATCAGCGTCAAGATCGGCATCAACCTGGTCAACACCGACCTGATGCGTCTGCGCGCCTTCACCCCGGCGGTACACGGCTTCCTCGACACCATCCGCGAAGGACACCCGAGCACGCCACTGCTGGTCGTCTCGCCCATCCACTGCCCCATCCACGAGGACACCCCCGGCCCGAGCGTCCCGGACTTCAGCGACCTCGGCGCCGGGAAGCTGCGGTTCCGGGCCGCCGGCGACCCCGCGGAGCGCGCCGCCGGGAAGCTGACGCTGGGCGTCATCCGTGCGGAGCTCTCCCGTATCGTGCAGCAGCGGGCGATCGACGACCCCCATCTGCACTACCTCGACGGCCTCGAACTCTACGGCGAGCAGGACTTCGCGGAGCTGCCGCTGCCCGACCAGCTCCACCCGGACGCCGCCACGCACCACCGTATCGGCGAACGCTTCGCCGAGCTGGCCTTCGGCGCCGACGGACCGTTCGCCGACCCGCATGCCTGACACACCTGCGCGCCGACTGCCGACGCCTTCGTCCTGCATCGGCGAAGGCGACCCCTCCGGCGATGAGTCGGGCCCGCCTCGGACGTGTTCGGCCGATCGTGCCTCTCGCTGAGGTGACCTCGACCGAGGAGGCGTGATGGGGGCAGTGGAGACGAGTCGCCCCCTAGATGCCCAGGTCGAGTTCCTCGATGTTGTTGAGGTGCACATGCAGCCCGGGGGCGCGGCGGTTGCGGTCGCGGAAGTACATCTCGCCCAGGCCTTCGGCGAGGATCTGCTGGAGTTGCTGCTCGGGGACGCCCGTGTCGTGGGCCTCGAAGAGCCGGGCCGCGTACTCGGGTGGCAGGGCCTGGCTGATGTACCGGACGCGGGGGTCGTCGGTGGTGCCGGGGGCCGCGGTGAAGCCGAACTGGGCGCGGGTGGAGACGAAGACACCGGTGGCGGTGGCGGCTCTCTGCTTCGCCCTCTCCCTCACTCTCGGCTGCCAGCGTTTGCGGACCTCGGTGGCGAGCTTGTCGGCGAGCTGCTTACGCGGTCGCTTCAGCCGGCCGACCACGTAGCGCTCCACCGTCCGCTGGGAGACGCCGAGCAACTCGGCCACGGCCCGTGTCCCCTTGAGCTGCCTGACGAGGAACTTCATCTGCGCCTGGGCGGACTTGGGCATGGGGCGGGTGAAGTGCTCGGCCTCGGCTCTCTCCAGGCTCTCGCCGATGGTGACCATGGTGTCGGCCTACTCTCCTGAGTCCATGGCGGTGACGGTGCCGGTCTTGATGTAGCGGGCGAGGTTGAGGAAGTCACCGTGTTCTTCCCTCAGGCCTTCCGCCCACAGGACGGTCTGGGTGCCCTCGTGCTTGACCATTCCCGGCGAGACCCCGAGCCGGAAGCCGCCGGGCAGCGGCTTGCCGTCCTCGTACGGCAGGAAGTCCAGCGGAGAGGGGCCGTCGGAGGCGTACACGGCGCAGTCCGACAGGACCGCCACCGGGTACTGTCCTGTCGCCCGGGCGAGCTTGAGCATCTTGCGGTGCATGTTGACGCGGGCCTTGGAGATGACGGCGGCGCGGATGTCGGGGCGCCAGGTCGGCCGGTCCAGTGCCGGCCAGCGTTGGCCGGGCCGCCAGCCCTGCCGACCGCGCTCGCGCAGCTTCCCGATGCCGCCCTTCACGGTCGCCTTGATCGCGGCCAGCACGATGGCCAGTTCGGGGTCGGCCTCCTTGTGGCCGGCCATCGCGTCAAGGAAGGCGGCCGGGTCCAGGTCCGGGGTGACGCCCAGGTCCGCCATCGTCGCCACGTAGGCGTCGCGCAGCCGGGTGTACCAGCCGTCCAGGTACGCGGCGTGCTCGGGCCGGATGTACGCCTCGATCGGCCTCACCTCATGGCCGAGCTCCACCGCGTACGCGACCGTCGGCGTCGCGTACCAGGCCGGGCCCTCGGGCTGCTCGCCGTCCGGGGTGAAGGGGCTGGGCAGGCGCGGGTCGAAGCGGATGCGGGAGAGGTCGACCAGCCACGAGCCGGGCAGGTTCGGGTCGAAGCGCGGGGTGTTCACGTGTACCGGGGCGCCGAGCCCGACCAGGGTGCGGTTGGCGGCCGCGGCGAACGCCATGTTGACGTCGATCCCGACCAGGAACGGCTTCATGCACTCCTCGTCGGTCAGCGGCCGCGCCCAGTCGTAGGCCTCCTCCCGCAATACCTCAGCCGGGGTGCGCTGGTGGAACCTCGGCAGGTCGGCGAGGAGCGGGTGAGCGTCGGGGGCCTCGCACGGGGCGCAGTCGACCGCCTCGGTCAGCGCGCCCGGGTTCGGTGCGGACACCCATCTGCCCGTCCCTTCGTCCTGGACGGCGCGGGTCGGGGGGCGCAGTGCCGTCATCAGCTCCAGCCCGGTGACGGCGGTGGAACCGCGCGGTGTCATGACCCGGGTCGCGTAGGTGCCCAGGACGCGGGCGAGTTCGGCGGGCGGCAGATCGGCGGCGTCGCCCCAGTGCCGGAAGTCCAGCGCGTGCCAGGAGGGAATGCACAGCTGGACACAGGTGCGCTGGGCGCCCTGGGCGGGCCGGTAGATCCGCGCCCACGGGCCGAATCCGCGCCGGGTGAGCTGCCAGTCGGCCTTCTTCACCTGCTTGACGACCTTGTGCGACTCCGGGATCCGGCCCGCCAGGCGCTCTTCGTCGCTGAGCGCGGCAGGCAGCCCGTAGCGCTCGCAGGCGGCCTCGGTGAGCACGAGCAGGGGGTCGGCGTCCTTGCCGTTGCGGTGCAGACGCGGCTGCCCGAGCTTCGCTTCGGTCAGCGTCCACTCCACCAGCGCCGGGACCGACTTGGCGGGCACATCGAGGACCAGGCCGCCGACGCAGTACGCCGAGACCTCGCCGTCGGCCGCGTCGATGACGGCGAGTGGGCCGTTGGCGAAGCGGGGGTCGACCGGGGGCGCCGTGGTGGCGGGCTTCTTCGCTGTCTGGTGTGCACTGGAGCGGCGCGCCGTGGATGACGGCCTGGTGCTGCGCGCGGGCTCCTTCGTGGTGGCCGCCGGGGGCTGAGCAGGCGCGTCGGCCGGGCCGTGGAAGGGTTCGGGCGCCGCGGCTGCGGGAGCCGTGGTGCTGTCGGGGGCGGGGAAGCGCGCGGCGAGGCCTTCGAGGAGCCGGGCGTAGGCGGCGCGCTTCGGCGGCCGGGGCTCGGTCTTGCCGGTCTCCCAGTTCCCCACGGCCTCCCGGCGCGTGTTGAGCGCCTTGGCGACCTGATCCTGGGTCAGCCCCGCGGCCTCACGCAGTCTCTTGCGCTCGGCGGGAGCAGGCAGGTCGTCCTGCGCGATGTGTTCCAAGAGTGCGTCGACAGCACTGAACAGCTCCTCCTGGCCGGACATCGGCGCCTCCCTCGTGGCCCCTCAACCTACCAGGAGACGCACGGTCGATCGCTCACGAATCGCTCATGGCGCCTGGGACGCCACGGTCAGGCAGCCGTCAGCTGTTCTCGTCCCCGCCCAGATCGGTCCGCATCGCGAGGCTCCCGCATACGACGGTGTCCCGTCGGTCGCGGCCGGGTGGCTGCGACTGACGGGACACGTCGGGGCCGGTCAGTGGGCCGGTGCGTCGGTGACCACGACCTCGTCGATGCTCCGCTCGATCTCCTCGGGGCGGGACGCGGTCGCCTTCGCCCAGTAGTAGATGACCACGGAGAAGGCCGCGACGACCAGGATGTCCCACCACAGAGGGATGTGGCCCTGACCGCCGAAGCCGCCCTGCCAGGAGATCAGGCCCAGGCCCGCCAGGTAGCCGGGCAGCCACTGGGCAGCCTTCCAGTCCATCCGGGGCGCGTCCGGCCGGCGCTTGGCCGTGGCGTAGAGGGCGTAGCTGCCGAGGAGCACATAGCCGAGGATGATCGCCACGCCGAGACGCCACAGCGTGTCCCAGCCGGCCCAGTAGATGATGAGGTTGGCGACCACGAAGGACAGCGGGGAGATCACCTTGCCGGCAGGCAGGCGGTAGGGGCGCTCGTGGTGCGGGAGCCGGTCGGAGAAGACGCCGTAGGCCAGCGGGGCGCCCGCGTACATCAGGACGCTCGCGGAGGTGATGAAGCCGACCAGCTGCTGCCAGCTCGGGAAGGGCAGGAAGCAGATCACGCCGGTCACGAAGGAGACGACCAGGCCGAACCACGGCACACCGCGGCCGTCGGTGAGCGTGAATCCCTTCGGCGCGTAGCCGTTCTTGGACAGCCCGTAGGAGACCCGCGAGGTCGCGGTGGTGTAGATCAGACCGGTGCCTCCGGGGGAGATCACGGCGTCGATGTACAGCACCACGCCGAGCCAGCCGAGGCCGACCAGCGTCGCGAGGCCCGCCCAGGGCCCGCTGATGCCCGGGAAGTCGAGCTTGTCCCAGCCGTGCGCGAAGGAGCTGAGCGGCAGGGCGCCGATGAACACGACCTGGAGGAGCACGTAGATGGTCGCGCCGATGGCGACCGAGCCGAGGGTGGCACGCGGCAGGTCACGCTTCGGGTCGCGGCTCTCGCCGGCCAGCTGGATCGCCTGCTCGAAGCCGAGCAGGGCGAAGATGATGCCGCTGGAGCTGATGGCGCTCAGCACGCCCTTGGCGCCGAACGGGGCGAAACCGTGGGCGGTGAAGTTGTTCGGGTGGAAGTTGCTCACCGCGATGATGAAGATCGTGGCCAGCGGCACGGCGATCTTCCACCAGGTGGCCGCGCTGTTGGTGTGGGCCAGGATCCGCACACCAAGGAAGTTCACCAGGACGAATACGGCCATGAGGACGACCGCGACGATGAAACCGCTGACGGTCAGGGTTCCGTTGGCGTTCTGGAAGCCCTTCGCCCAGTCCCAGTGTCCGGCGTAGCCGATCATGGCCTCGACCTCGATCGGGGCCACGGTCGCCGCCTGCAGCCAGGAGAACCAGCCGAAGGACATGCCGGCCAGCCCGCCGAAGGCGTAGTGCGGGTAGCGGGCCGTGCCGCCCGCGACCGGGAACATGCCGCCGAGCTCGGCGTGCACGAGCGCCAGCAGGACGATCGCCACGGTGCCGATCAGCCAGGAGATGATGGCTGCGGGGCCGGCCAGCACGACGGCCTTCTCGGCGCCGTAGAGCCAACCTGAGCCAATGATGGAACCGACCGAGGCCCACATCAATCCGATCAGACCGACATCGCGCCGTAGACCGGTACGGTCCCGCGTGACATCGGGGGTTGCATGGTCAAGGTTCACCATGTCAAGGGGCCTCTCACTCTTTGAACAGCGAATTAACGCGCAATGGCGGCTCAGACTAGGAATCCTGAGCCACTCGGCAGAAGACTCTTGCCGGAGATTTGACTGTTCCACAGGGACATCTTTGGGAGAGATTTTGCACAGGTCAGCCGGGGTGGCGGAATGTGGCTATTCAGTGACCCAATGCAAGAAGAAGGTGAGACAGGAGGCCCCGCACAGGGATTGACGGCGTCGTTCCGGCCCCCGGAACCGCAGCGGTGGCCAGGGCTGCCCGGACAGTCGGTCGGGACTCCGCCGCTCCGCGCGGCGCGCATCCTCGGCGACGACGTCCCCTGGCCGCGGCAGTACCCACGTGGTCGCCGGCGCCGTTGGACAGCGACCTGGGTGCGGAATCCCCACGGGCACCCTGACGTTACGTATATATGCGTGATTCATCCCGTGATGTCGTTTCCTCCGCGATCGAGCGCGAGTCGGTGTGCGAGCTGCTTGCGGCCGACCGTGCCGGCACGCTCGCGCAGATCGCCGCGCTGAGCCGTGAGTTCGACGGCATCGTCGAGGCGAACGCGCTGGTGGCGATCGACGACGAGCACGACCCGGAGGGCTCCAGCACCGCCTTCGAGCGGGCCCATGTCGCCGCCCTGCTCGCGCAGGCGCGCGAGCATCTGGCCGATCTGGATCGGGCGCTGGAGCGTTTGGATCGAGGCGAATACGGACGGTGCGAGGGGTGCGGCGGGCCGATCCCGAAGGAGCGTCTCGAAGTGCGTCCGGCGGCCAGCAGGTGTGTGCGCTGCGCCGCAGCCTCGCCACGCGGATAGTCATCCGGCGTCGCGTCGGTGTGCCGCCCGGCCGGCGGCACACGCCCGTCGGCCGCCCGGGTGCGCCCGATCAGCCGTCTGAGGATGCGGCGTGCCGCAGGAGCGGGTGTGATGATCACGGCGAAGATCGGAATCTCCCTTATCGCCGCGCCCATGCACCCCGGCCCACCTGCGGAGACACTGATGAGATCTCGACTGAAGCTGACGTGCCCGGCCGCTGCCGCACTGCTGGCACTCGCAATGGCGCTGTCCGGTTGTGACGGCAGGCCGTCGCCGTCATCGGCCGCAGGGGCATCGGCGTCCTCGGGGTCCTCGGCACAGGCTTCCGCGACACAGGGTGCCCCGTTGCAGGATCCCCCCGAAGTGGTGAGTCACGACGGGCTCCTGCGGACACGGATCATCGTGGAGCGGCGGAAGGTCGACGTGGCGGGCAGAAGACTGTGGGCCCTCACCTACAACGACCGGTACATGCCCCCCACCCTCCGGATCCGCCCGGGCGACAGGGTCGAACTGGACTTGGTGAACCGGGTGAGCCCCTACACCAATCTGCATGTGCACGGGCTGCACGTGTCACCGAGCGGCAACGCCGACAACGTTCTCCTCCACGTGCACGCCGGTGAGACATTCCACTACTCGTACCAGTTCCCCAAGACCCTCAAGCCCGGCACCTACTGGTATCACTCACACGCCCATCCGATTTCGGCGCCCCAGGTGGCCGGGGGAATGGCGGGGGTCATCGTCGTCGACGGACTGCAGCAGTACCTGCCACCGGCTCTGCGGCATCTCACCGAACACGTCATCGCGCTCAAGGACTTCCAGATCGAGGGCGACGCGGTGAAGACCAAGGGGCTGCACATCGGCGCGCCCACCAATCGTACGGTCAACGGCCAGTTGAACCCCACCATCCCCATTCGGCCCGGCGAGGTCCAGTTGTGGCGGCTGGCCAACATCAGCGCGAACATCTATTACAAGGTCAGCCTGAGAGGCCAGCGATTCCTGGTGATCGGTCGCGACGGATTTCCCGTCGACCGCACCTTCGCCTCCGACAGTCTTCTCCTCGCAGCCGGCAGCCGCTACGACGTGCTGGTGACCGGCGGCCAGGCCGGCAGTACCGTGCTGGAGACGCTCCCCTACAGCACCGGGCCGGCCGGGAACCAGTTCCCCCAGGTGAACCTGGCCACCGTGGTCTCCTCGGGGACGCGGGTGCCGCCGGTGACGCTACCCTCCGCCTTCGCCCCGCCGGAGGACCTCAGCCGCCTCCCGATCGCCGTCCGCCGCACGATCGTGTTCTCCGAGAACAAGGCCGGGACGCAGTTCTACATCAACGGCAAGCAGTTCGATCCGAATCGGGTGGACATCAGGTCGAAGTTGAACACCGTCGAGGAGTGGACCGTCCGCAACGACAGCAATGAGGAACATTCCTTCCATGTGCACACCAACCACTTCCAGTTGATGAGCAGCAACGGCCCGGTTCACCTCACCCTCAGCCGCCAGGACGTCGCCAATGTCCCTGCCAAGGGCCGGATCGTGATCCGTATCCGATTCACCAACTACACGGGTAAGACGGTCTTTCACTGCCACATCCTCAATCACGAAGACCAAGGGATGATGGCCATCCAGCAGATCGACAAATGACCGGCCCGGGCCCGCGATCCGGCGACCGCGCTCATTCCTGGGGGAGCGCGCGTGTACGGGTAATCCATGGTGCGACACGGAGGTTCCCGAGGGCGATGTGCGTGCACTCCCGCTCTCATTGAGGGAGCTTTTGGGCACTACTTCCTCTTGCCCCGCACTGACCTCTTCGGGAGGCTTCCATGACTCTTGAGACGGAGCCGGTCTCGCCGGTGCCAAGGGCCGAGCGCCACGGCAGGGGCCAGGTGGTCGTGTCGTGGGTGACGACGACGGATCACAAGAAGATCGGGCATCTGTACCTGATCACGTCGTTCGTGTTCTTCCTGATCGCCGGCGTGCTCGCGCTGCTGATCCGGGCGGAACTCGCGCGGCCCGGGCTGCAGATCGTGTCCAAGGAGCAGTACAACCAGCTCTTCACGATGCACGGCACGATCATGCTGCTGCTGTTCGCCACCCCCACCTTCGCCGGCTTCGCCAACGCCGTCATGCCCCTGCAGATCGGCTCACCGGACGTGGCCTTCCCGCGGCTGAACATGCTGTCGTACTGGCTGTTCCTCTTCGGCGGCCTGATCGTGCTCGGCAGCTTCCTCAGCCCTCAGGGCGCCGCCGACTTCGGCTGGACCGCCTACACCCCGCTCAGCGGCCCCATCTACTCCTCTCACGTCGGCGGTGATCTGTGGATCATGGGGCTGGCGTTGTCCGGGTTCGGCACGATCCTCGGCGCGGTCAACTTCATCACCACGATCGTGTGCATGCGCGCCCCCGGCATGACGATCTTCCGCATGCCGATCTTCACCTGGAACGTGCTGCTGACCTCGGTCCTGGTGCTGCTGGCCTTCCCGGTGCTGGCGGCGGCCTTGCTGGTGCTGGAGGCGGACCGGCACTTCGGCGCCCATGTCTTCGACGCGGCCAACGGTGGGCCGATCCTGTGGCAGCATCTGTTCTGGTTCTTCGGCCACCCCGAGGTGTACATCCTGGCGCTGCCGTTCTTCGGCGTGATCAGCGAGATCATTCCCGTCTTCGCCCGCAAGCCCATCTTCGGCTACATGGGGCTGGTCGGCGCGACGATCGCCATCGCCGGACTGTCGGCCACGGTGTGGGCCCACCATATGTTCGCCACCGGTGCCGTCCTGCTGCCGTTCTTCTCCTTCCTGACCTACATGATCGCGGTACCCACCGGAGTGAAGTTCTTCAACTGGGTCGGCACCATGTGGCAGGGCTCCCTGTCGTTCGAAACGCCGATGCTGTGGTCGGTCGGCTTCCTGGTGACGTTCCTCTTCGGTGGCCTGACCGGCGTCATCCTGGGCTCCCCGCCGCTTGACTGGCACGTCACCGACACCTACTTCGTGGTGGCGCACTTCCACTACGTGCTGTTCGGCACGATCGTCTTCGCGATGTTCGGCGGATTCCACTTCTGGTGGCCGAAGATGACCGGCACGATGCTCGACGAACGCTTCGGCAAGATCCACTTCTGGACGCTGTTCGTCGGCTTCCACATGACCTTCCTGGTGCAGCACTGGCTCGGCGCCGAGGGCATGCCGCGGCGCTACGCCGACTACCTCGCGGCCGACGGCTTCACCTGGCTGAACACCGTCTCCTCCATCGGGGCCTTCCTGCTCGGCCTGTCCACCCTGCCGTTCCTCTACAACGTGTGGAAGACGGCTCAGTACGGCGAGCGCGTCGAGGTCGACGACCCATGGGGCTACGGACGCTCCCTGGAGTGGGCCACCTCATGTCCTCCGCCACGGCACAACTTCGTCACGCTCCCACGCATCCGTTCCGAGTCCCCGGCCTTCGACCTGCACCACCCCGCATACGCCCAGATCGACTACGAGGAGCACAAGGGCCTCAAAGCCCCGGGCGGCAAGGGAGAGCTGCCGTGACCAAACGCCGCCCGCAGCGCGGTGTGCGTGCCGATCCGGGCGCGCTCCTCGCGAACGAGGTCGAGGGATACCTGCTCGCCCACGCCCAGTACGACAGCGCCCACCGCGAAGCGGCAGCCCTCTGCGCGCGCCTGCCCTGGCTGACCGGCGCCCAGGCCGAGGACATCACACGCCACTACGTGGAGCAGCGCCTGGACCTCGTACGCCACCTGCTGCGCTCCACGGCCGAGCGCGCGGACCAGCTGCGCTGCGAGTACGAAACCCGTTACGCGGGCCTGCGGCGCACCCTGCTCAAGCTCCACGCCGTCCTCGCCTCCGCCCTGCTGGTCGGCGTCGTGGGAATCGGCGCGGTGATGTGCACGCTGGCCCGCTGAGGGCCCTTCCGAGCACCGCTTCCCCGTCTGTTTGAGGGCCGCCATCGGCGGAACCCGGGGGTCGGTCCGTCACGACCGCACTCACGACAAGGGAGTGCCGCGTATGCAGCCACTCACCAAGGGCCTGCTGGCGGGGACAGCCGGCACCATCGCACTGGACCTGGTCACCTATGGCGACATGCTGCTGCGCGGCCGACCCGCCAGCGACACTCCGGCCCAGGTGGCCGCCCGTCTTGCGGAGCGCGCCGGTGTCGAACTCGGCACCGGCGAAGCCAGGTCCAACCGAGAACACGCCGCCGGTGCGCTCCTCGGCTACATCACCGGCCTCGGCATCGGTGCGGCGTACGGACTGCTACGACGCCGGGGCGGCCCGGTCCGGGTGGCCGGACCGTTGCTCGGCGCGGCGGCCATGGCCGGCAGTGACCTGCCGGCCACCGCACTCGGAGTGACCGACCCCAGCACCTGGGACCTGACGTCCTGGGCCTCCGACGTGGTCCCGCATCTCGTGTACGGCCTCACCACCGCTTCGGTGTACCAGGCATTGTGCTGACGAGCAGGCCCTCTCCCCCCGGGCGAGCGGGCGGGCGGTGCCGGCGTCTCGTCCTGCGGGGGCGACCCGGAGCTTCCAGTTTCGTCCCGTCGGGGGCACGCGGAACAGGGCCCCGGTCCGGGACCTTGGCAAGTACGGGTCCGCCTGCACTCCCGGGAAGCACGGCGCAAGTGAGCGCACCATGACGCAGCTCAGCCCCACCGGCGTACACCTGTCTCGTGCCGGAGGCGGCGGAGGCCTCTGTGTTGTGCCGGGCCCCGCACGTCGCCGACCGGCTCGCGGACCGGCGGGCGAGCGTCGTCCGGCCGTCGGTCGATCCCCTGTCGACCACGGACCGGCACATGGCTCCGTCCTGCGTCACCGCGAGCCTTGGGCACCGGCTCTCCGGAACCAGGGGCCGCCGGGCTCTCGAACGCTTCCTGGACGGCCGCCACTTGCCGGAACGGCCGGAGCTCCACCGGGAGATCGCCACCGGGTGATCCGCCCGTCCGGTCGTCCCGGGGGCTGCTCCCCCGGGGACCCGGCGCCCATGCAGGCACGTCCCCGTGGACGGCACTCCGCCTGCGGGCGGACGGCGAAGGAAGGGAAGGAAGGACGCATCATGGACTACGAAACGTTCCTCGACACCGTGTCCCGGCGGGCCCAGCTCCCCAGGGACAAGGCGGAGGCCCTCACCCGCGCCACGCTGGAGACCCTGGCCGAGCGTCTCACCCGCGGCGAGGCGGACGACCTGGCCTCGGAGCTGCCCAAGCCGATGAAGGAGGCGCTGGTCTCCCCCACCCCGGAGGCGGAAGGCTTCGGACTCGACGAGTTCGTCAACCGGGTGAGCAGGCGGTCGGGCCTGGACCAGGAGGAGGCCCGCAAGGGCGTGGAGGCCGCGTTGAGCACGCTCAGGGACGCGGTCAGCGCCGGCGAGTTCCGGCACGTACTGTCCCAGCTCCCCCAGGAGATCGCCGCACTCGCCGGCGCCCCGGGCTAGTGCTGTGGCCGGAAAGGTTTGCCGGGAAGCTCGCGGCGTCCGGTGCGGTGCATCGCAAGGCGGAGCGTCGCCCGCGTACTGGATGTACTCGGGCGATGCGACAACGCGGCAAGGTGCCGTGCCGGACGCCGCGAGCCGGTGAACCTTTCCGGTCGCAGCACTAGGTGTACTCGGCCGGGAGGTTGGTGACACACCCCTGCCGGTCGTTGATCATGGAGCGACCTCCGGGCGTAGTGGAGACAGCCGTCCAACCTCCTCGCCGGCACCCGCCAGCCTGCCTACTCTCGCCCTGCGTTCGGCCGGTGAGGAGGTCCACCTCGCCGGCCTCTCCTTCGCCGATCTGTAGGGCCTGGACATCGACGTGTGGCTGGAGCAGGACGTCGCGGCCGTCCGCCCCGACACCAGGGCCCGGGGTCGCCACTTGCCCGAGCGCACACTCGCCCAGTGGCTCGACCGGCAGGGCCTGCCCTCCACGATGTATACGTTGTATACGTTCCCGCGTGCGGGCGTGGAGCGGCTGCGCGCGCATACCGCGCGCTGATCGGTCGGCGCAGCCTCTACCTCGACCGGCTGGAAGGAACCTCGCTCATGCGGCAGATCAGCACCGTCAGCGAGGAGTTCCGCGACGAACTGCCCCGGCAGCGCCCGTCGAGAGCCTTCCCGCACTGATCCCGGGGCGGAACACTAGGCGACGTGGTGGTCCGCTGCGCCGGACCGCGGTCACGCCACCGCGAGTGCTGACTCCCGGGTCAGCAGGTGGGAGGTGTTTCCGCTATGTTGTTACCGCGCCGTAGTTCAGACCTCAACAAGGCCTATCGGTGCGCTCGTTGTCCGTCTTCGGATCCCGGTTCTGAGTGGAGTTCACATGGTTTGCATCCATGTCATGCCCCTAGCCAGGGACCTCCCCTTGCGCTCTCCCATGGACCAGCCTCACTCGCCGGGTGCCCGTCACTGACGCACCGCGGGGAATCGTTCCAGCAGCGGTCCAAGCCCTGCCGACCGGAGCCCACACGCCGTCTCTCCTTCCTCTCGGCAGCGCTTCAGTGTGAGCGGAGAGGAGCCCTCCAGTCTCTGTCCGCCAGCGACACCGCTCACCGAAAGCCCCCTCTCCGTGACCATCTCCCTGTACGAGGGCCACCCGGCCGGACGGCACGCCGCCATACCCTCCGGCAGTCTGTTCCGGCGAGTCCACGCACCCCGGGCCTGCGACGCGCTCGCCTACTCCATGTCGACGTACGCCATGCCGCTCCTCGTACTGGCCACCACAGGCTCCTCGTCCCTGACAGGCCTGGCCTTCGCGCTGGAGTGGATACCCCGGGTGGCCGCCTTCAGCTTGGCCGGTGCCCTGGTGGACCGCTGCGGCGCGGCGATCGTGTCCTTCCTCGCCTCCCTCGCGCGGGCCGTACTGGTGGGGGGCGCGGCTGTGGGGCTGGCCCTGCTGCCACGGGGCACGGCCGAGACCGTCACCGTCATGACGCTGGCGGCGGTGACCGGTACGCTCACACAGTTCAGCTTCGTGGCCAACGAAGCCGTCGGCGCCATCGTCAGCCGCCGGACGGAAGGACAGTCCCACAAGGTGCAATCGGTGCTCATCGGCATCGACCAGACGGCCACCCTCGTCGGCCCGGCACTCGGCGGTGTCCTCCTGCTCAGCGGACCGACTCCCATGCTCGCGTGTCTGAGCGTGCTGTCCTTCCTGTCGGCCGGCCTCGCCCTGCAGACCCCGCCCACCCCCCTGCGTGCCGCGCGGCAGGACGGGCAGCGGCCGGGCGGAGGCCTGCGGGAAGGATGGGAGACGCTGCGTTCCCTGCCGGCCCTCGGCTGGCTCGTGGCCGGGCTGGCCTGCTCCAATCTGGCCCTGGGCATGCTGCAATCGGCCAGCCCCATCGTCGTGGTGGACGGTTTCGGCCGCTCACCGGCCGCCGTCGGCACCCTCTGGTCGGCCGCCGCCGCCTCCACCCTCATCGCGGTCGCCTGCTGCCGATTCGCCCTCAACCGGCTGGGGCTGTGGGGAGTCGGCGTCATCAGCTCCACCGTCGCCGCCGCGGCCTGCCTCGCCCTGCCCGAGGCTCCCTCCTACATCAGCTACACGGCCCTGGTGGCACTCTTCATGGCAGGGGACGGAGGACTGACGGTCGTCCTGCGCACACTGCGCTCCCTGATCATTCCGCCCACGGCCTTCGGCACGACGCTCTCGCTGTCCATCCTGCTCCTGCTGCTGCCCTTCCCCATGGCGGGCGTCATGATCGCCCTCACTCCGCCGCCGTATCTGACCGATGCCATCGGAGGGTGCGCCGTACTGCAGGCCCTGGCCCTGATCGCGACCTTCACCCGCCTGCGCAAGGACCCGGTGCTGCGTGCCACGGGCGAACCCGCCAGGGCTTGAGGACGACCTTGTTGCAACGGTCCTCCCGGTTCTTCGACATCTTGTGGCCGGGGAGGCAGGCGACGGCGGCGGTGACTGCGGCCGTCCGGCGCCTGCGCGCACCGCTGCGGGGCGCCATCGGATCCTGTGCTTCTGGAGCAGGCCCTGTACCACATCGAGCACCTGCGCCTCGGTGCGCGCGACACGCCGGCCCCGGCGGCCCTGGCCGAGGCACGCTGAGCCGCGCCGCACACACCACTTCACTCGCCGCACCTGCCGCCGCACGCCCGACCGCAGGTCAACGCGCACGGGCCGGCACCGGCCGCGCCCCCGGCCACCCGGTCCCACGCGCGTGAGAGACCCGAAGTTGCACGCGCCTGCCGTGGGTGATGGCCTGAAGGAGCCGTGCGTCGTCCGACCGACGGGTGACGCGCCGGACACGCGCAGGCGGGTCCGGACCGGCACGGGACCGCATCTGCTCCGTCCGGGCGGCACCCGGCGGACAGCTCTGGATCCCGGGAGGGCAGTGATGACGACAGAGGCGATGCGCACAGTCGCACTCCCCACGGAGGAGGAGATCCCGGCGCTCGGGCAGGGCACGTGGCACCTCGGCGAGGACCCGACGCGGCGCAGTCAGGAGATCGCTGCCCTGCGGCTGGGTCTCGATCTGGGCATGACCGTCGTCGACACGGCCGAGATGTACGGCGACGGAGCCTCCGAGGAGCTCGTCGGGGAGGCGATCGAGGGGCGCCGTGAGGAGGTCTTCCTCGTCAGCAAGGTGCTGCCCGGCCACGCGGACAGAAAGGGCACCGTCTCGGCCTGCGAGGGCAGTCTGCGGCGGCTCCGTACGGACCAGTTGGACCTCTACCTGCTGCACTGGCGAGGACGGCACCCCCTCGACGAGACCCTCGCCGGATTCATCGACCTGGTGGCCGCGGGGAAGATCCGCCATTGGGGAGTGAGCAATCTGGACGTCGCCGACCTGATCGAGCTGACCGCCCTGCCCGGCGGCGACGCGGTTGCGGTCGACCAGGTGCTGTACAACCTCGCGCGGCGCGGCATCGAGTGGAACCTGCTCCCCTGGTGCCGCGAGAGCGGCGTGGCGGTCATGGCGTACTCGCCCATCGAACAGGGGCGGCTGCTGGAGGACGAGGCTCTTCAGGATGTGGCCCTGGACCTCGGGGCCACACCGGCCCAGGTGGCGCTCGCATGGGTGCTCGAACAGGAGGTGGCCGCCATTCCGCGCTCCGGAAGGCCGGACCACGTCCGGGAGAACCGCGGCGCGGCGGACCTCAGGCTGCCTCCCGAGGTACTCACCGTCCTGGACGCGGCGTTCCCGCCGCCGAGCGAGCCCCTACCGCTGGAGGTCCTCTGAACCCTTGGCGCTTCGCCGCACCCCCTGGTGCGGCCCGTGCAGCCGTGAGCGAGGAACCCGACGTCACCGAAAGGGGTTGACCAGGATGGCGCACCCGATGCTCGTCGTCGGCATGGGTGGCTCGCTGCGGACCCCCTCGACCAGCCTCACGGCCCTGCGCGTGGCGATCGAGGGGGCGGCCGCGGCAGGCGCCGACACGGAGGTGATCTCCCTCAGTGGGCTGGATCTGCCGTTCTACACGGCCGAGCGCGCAGCACCGCCGGCGGCCCGGTTCCTCGCCGATACGGTCCATGCGGCCGACGCCCTGCTGTGGAGCAGCCCCACGTACCACGGTTCGGTCAGTGGCGCGTTCAAGAACGCGGTCGACTGGCTCGCGCTGCTGGCCGACCGCGACCCGCCCTACCTCAGCAACAAGCCCGTCGGGATGCTGACGACCGCCGGAGGGGTGCAGGGTCTGCAGGCGATCAACGCGATGGAGTTCATCGTCAGGGCGTTGCGCGGCTGGTCCGTTCCGCTGGTCATGGCGGTCGCCCAGTCCTCACGCGCGTTCGATCGCGACGGGCATCTCTCGGACGATGCGGTCGCGGACCAGTTGCGCGGTCTCGGGGCGGAAGTGACGCGGGCGGCGGTGCAGTTCAGGGCGGAGGGCACCTGCGACTACGCGGAGTGAGTGCAGGGTGGCGGCGGCATGCTGGGCGGGGCGGGATACCGCGCCGTGCTCGCCGCGGACCTCAGGCGCCGGGCCGGACCGGGGCGCCCTGCTCACGCGTCGCCGGGCGGCCGGGCGGAAGCGCGGGACGGCGGCCGGCCGGAGCCCGGCCGTGCCGGACGCGTCCCCTCCATTGTCGTGGACGACCGCCGGACCGTCCGCTCGGAGCCGCTCCCCGCAGCGCCCGGCGGCGAGCGCGGCTCGCGGGATCCCCGGGGGGCCGATGCCGATCCACCGTTCGCGGCCGGCCGACCGCGAACGGTGGACGAGGGGGTCAGCTGTGCAGGGCCTGGCGCAGGGCCGCGGTGGCCTGGGTGACCGCGGACTTGGCGGCCTGGGTGCCCGCCAGTCCGTTGAGCATCACGAAGTCGTGAATCATGTGCGGGTAGTTGACGTAGGTGACGGGTACGCCGGCGGCGCGCAGCTTGTCGGCGTACTGGCGTCCTTCGTCGTGCAGCACGTCGCTGTCCGTGATGAGCAGCGCCTTGGGCAGACCGCGCAGTTGGGTGGTGGTGGCGCGCAGCGGGGAGGCGGTGGGCTGGGTGCGGACGCCGGAGTCGGGGGCGTACTGGCTCCAGAACCACTTCGTGCCCGCCGCGGTGAGCCAGCAGCCATTGGCGAAGCGCCGAAAGGAGGGTGTGGTGAACGAGGCGTCGGTGACCGGGTAGAACAGCACCTGTTGGGCCAGCTTGGGGCCACCGCGCTGCTTGGCCATCAGGGTGACGGCGGCGGTCATGTTGCCACCGACGCTGTCGCCGGCCACGGCCAGCCGGGAGCCGTCGACGTTGATCTCGCCGCCGTGCCGGGCGACCCACTGCGTGGCGGCGTAGGCCTGCTCGTTGGCGACCGGGTACTTGGCCTCGGGCGAGGGGGTGTAGTTGACGAAGATCACCGCTGCCTTGGCGCCATGGGCGATCTGCCGTACGAGCCGGTCGTGGGTGGAGGCGTCACCGAGCACCCAGCCACCGCCGTGGAAGTACATCACCGCGGGCAGCCTGCCGGACACGCCGTGCGGCCGGACGATGCGTATCGAGACCGACCCGGTGGGGCCGCCGGGTATGGTCCGTGTGGTGATGTCGGCGGGGAGCTTGGCCACCGGATAGGCGGCCTGGAGGTTCAGCAGCGACTGCCGGGCGGCGGCGGGCGTCTGGTTCTGGATCGGCGGCCCGTCCGCCTCGGCGAGCTTGTCGAGAAACGCCTGGGCGCCTGGTTCGAGGCTCACCTGGGGATCGCCGCACGGCGCCTTGGGCACGGCGGCGTCCGCGCGGGTCACCAGGGCCGGGACGGTGGCGGCCAGGGCCGCGGCGCTGAGCAGCGCCGTGAGGCGGGACAGCGGCCTGCGGGGTGATCGAGAGCGTCGGGTGGCGCTCATGGACGTCCTCCT
Source organism: Streptomyces sp. TP-A0356 (assembly GCF_001417775.1). Classification (GTDB taxonomy): domain Bacteria; phylum Actinomycetota; class Actinomycetes; order Streptomycetales; family Streptomycetaceae; genus Streptomyces. Next base: position 220,870 of record NZ_BBZJ01000015.1, read on the forward strand.
TCCGACAGGGACTTCCCCAGCGAGCCTTCTGCGATCCCCGTCGGACGGCCCGTCGGACTCGGCTGAAGGAGTGGCGCCGTTCACCCGCCCAGGTGGTCGGCGGGCCGAACCGGTTTGCGGCGCTGTGGTCGGCGAGCGCGTCGGTGGGGGCCACGCCGTCGCCGGGGGGCCGCGCCGGGGGCGCGGGCCTGTCGCCGACCGGCGGTGCGGGGCCAGGATGTCGCCGGGCAATCGTGCGAGCCGCCGAACGTACGGAAGGCTATTGCATATGATGGCGTGACGAATCTCCCGCAAATCGACACTGGGGATATGGACGAGACAGCTGAGGCATGGGTGAATTGACCATGTCCCACAGACCATGTTCCACAGCCGTTGTGCGGCGGTGAGCGCGGGGGGAAACGGGGGAAGCACATGCGACACGACACGGTCACACGGAATGACGAGCGCATCATGCACGCCGTCCGGCATGTGTCCACATGGGCACGCGACGGCTGGGCGAACATCGACATCGATCTGTTGGCGCGCGAAACGAACACGGCACCACACCACTTCCGCCGGATTTTCCGTGATGCCACGGGAAATCCGCTGCTCCGTTTCGTGCGCCGACTGCGGCTGCAATTAGCCGCGTACCGGCTGGTCTTCACGGAAGAACCGGTCATCGACATAGCGCTGGCCGCGGGATACGGTTCGGCCGCCGCCTTCAGCAGGGCGTTCCGGGAGGCCTACGGCAGCTGTCCGGCGAGCGCCAGGTCCGGACGGCCGGAGAGCGCCTGGCCCGTGTCCAGCCTCTGCTGCGAGGGGCTGGACATCGTGACCCAGACGTCCCAGACCGTCGCGTTCTACCGGTACTTCGGTCTGCTCGACGATGTGAACGACGTCTGGCGCAGGGTGACCCGGTGGTCCGCGACCCGGCGGGACGACGGCGCGCGAGCCTGCCGGCACGTGCTCATGTGTTACGACGACCCGGGAAGGTTCCTCGGCGAACCCATGCGCTACGACGTGGGCCTCGTCGTGGAGAACGGGGTCCGGCCGGACCATGGGATAGGCGTCCAGGTCGTCGACGAGCAGCGTCTGCTGCTCTCCCGGCACACGGGCCCGCTGGAGTTCCTCCCCTTCAGCTACATGCATCTCGCGGTCGCCGCGGTGATGGGCGGTCAGGCGGAGCCGACCGCCGCTCTGCCCTTCGTCGCATACCTGGATCAGTGCCCCGCCAAGGACTGTCCCCGGGTGATCGCCCAGGTCGGGATCCCGCTGAAGGAGCCGGTCACACCTGAACGGGCTGGCGGATGATGGTCCGCAGCCGCTCGGGCGCGGTGCGCTCGGGGCTGTTCAGGTAGATCTCGTGGTGCGTACCACTGGCCTTGGCGCCGCTCTCCAGGATGAAGGCGTGCAGCCCGTCGATCACGGGGTCCTCCTCCTCGTACGGCCCCACGTACAGCAGTTGGGCCGCCGTCCCCTCGTCCAGGCGCCGGTAGACCGCATCGACGGCGGCGGGCCGCTCCTTCTTCGCCACGACGAAGTCGCACGCCTGGGCGATGACGTCCTTGTCGACCGGCTCCGGCTGCATGATCATCGCGGACCACCGCCAGGAGCCCTTCCCGGCGTTCTCGCCCTCCGTGTGCCACAGCGTTTCCAACGGCATTACACCGAAGTCCACTCCCGCACTCTCACGCACCAGGAACTTCGCCTTGTAGGAGATGGCGAACAGTGCGGCGACGGCCGCTCGGTATTCGTCACCGTACGGCCCTCCAGAACCTTCAATCGTCAAATAGTCCAGTGGCGGAACCTCGATGATCGCGGGGCGCCTGGCCGCCGAGTACACCTCCTTGAGTTCGCGTTTGTAGTCGATCTTCTTTGCTGCACTGGGCATGATCGGCGATCCTCGTCGAGCCGGAAGGGAAACGGCAACAGCCTCCCAGACCGACGGCCCGTCCGTCGCGAAAACAGCCGAACACACCACTCACCACACGTCTTTCGGTGCATACGGCGGAGCGCGTTCGCTTCCACGCGCTCCGCCGCACCTGTATCACTCCGAGGTGATCCCGTCGTACGTGATCTCCTCGACCCACAGGTATTCGCTGGCGGGCCGGCCCGCGCGTCCGACGGTGTACGCCTGCACCTCGCGCCAGATGGCGTTGACCGCCTCATTCATGAACGCCTTGCCCGGACCGCTCGCCTCGTACCAGTCGACGATGGAGATCGAGAACGGGCCGTGCTTGTCCTTGCCGAGGTACGCCTGCGGCTTGTGCCGCGGAATGAAGCCCTCGGCCAGCAGGACGTCCCACTCCCGCGGCAGCAGTTCCTCCATCGCCTCCAGCTTCTCGGGCCGGATCTGATGGATGGCGACGCCTGTGGCGACCGGGCCGTCGTGCTGCTCGGCCGTGATGGAGTGGAACGCCGGCAGGCTGGTCACGGTGGGGTACTCGACGCCGTCCCGGCCGCTGCGGTCCTCGGTGAGGTCCTTGATCTCCTGCCAGATGTCGGTGATCTCCGGGATGGAGAACGCCGAGTGCAGCGCCTCGTCGCTGACCCAGGTGGCGATCTCCATGAAGAAGCAACCGTCGCCCCACTCCCCCTTGTAGACCCTCGCGGGGGCGCCGATGACCAGGCCGTGCCGGGCGAGCACCGGCCAGTGCCGGCCGATCGCCTCCTGTACCTGGTCCTCCTTGCCCTTGGCGACCTGGTAGAGACCGATGATCGTGGTCCCTTCGGCGTTCGTGTCGTTCTGCTGTGGCATGGCTGTCCTCTCGTGTGCTCGATCGTGTGACGGACCCGGGCGTGTGTCGGCCGACCGGGGCGATGGTGCTGAGGGGGTGGCGGACGCGGGCACGGGTGTACGACGGCTGAACAGGGCGACGACGACTCCGAGCAGGAGGATGACGGCCGGGGCCGCGTAGCTGTCGCGCATCGCCGAGACGAACGCGTCGGCGAAGGCGGACATCGCGGCCCGCACCTGCTCGGGGTTGGTGCCCTGCGGAATCGCGGCCGGACCGCTCGTGGTGACGTCGACGGCCCCGCTGGTGAGCGGGTCGAACGCGGCGCGGAACTGTGCGCGGCCGGACTCCGGTACGGCGAGCGCCTGCCGGTCGACCCAGTCGCGCATGCCCGCCACCAGCCTGGCTTGCAGGATCGCGCCGACGACGGCCGTCGCGATCAGTCCGCCGAGTTCCTGGGCGGTGTTGATGACGCCGGACGCGGCACCCGAGAGCTGGGGGTCGAGATCGGCGAACGCCACCGAGAAGAGCGGCGCGAAGATCATCCCGGTGCCGAGGCCGATGACGGCGAGCGGCCCGATCAGGCGCCAGGTTCCGGCGTCGGGGGTACTGAGGGCGCCGAGCAGGACCACCCCGGAGGCGAACAGCAACAGACCGGCGACCAGGAAGTTCCTGCCTCCGTACCGGTCTGCGAGCTTGCCCGCCACACCGGCCACGAGGGTGGAGGTGAGGGGCATCGCGGCGATGGTCAGACCGGCCCGCAGGGGGCTCATCTGCAGGATCGACTGGAGGTAGATGGTGAGCGGAAGGAAGGTGCCCAGCATCCCGAATCCGGTGATCGCGATGACCCCGGTCATCGTGGCGAAGTTGCGGCTGCGGAAGAGTCCGAAGGGCACCAGGGCGCCCCCGTTCTGGCTGCGCCGCTGAACGACCACGAACAGCGCGGCCAGCAGGACGCCCGCGGCCAGGAGCGACCACACCAGCGGGGACCAGTTCAGCCGCTGGCCCTCGATCAGCGCGAAGCTGAACGCTCCCAGACCGGCGATGAGCAGCGCGGTCGAGCCGAGTCCGAAGGACTGGCGGCGGCCCGGTCGCAGGTCGGGGACGATCCGCAGGACGAGGACCAGGGTGAGCAGTCCGATGGGCAGGTTGATGTAGAAGATCCACCGCCAGCTGAGGTAGTTGACGATGAGTCCGCCCAGGGTGGGCCCGGCGAGGATGGCGAGTCCGGACAGAGCGGCGGACATGCCGAACGCGGCGCCCCACTTGGACGGCGGGAAGACCGCCGCGGTGACCGGCAGCAGCTGGGGTGCCACGAGGGCACCGCCCAGCCCCTGCACCGCACGGGCGGCGATCAGCACGGTGGCGTCGTCCACCACACCGCAGACCACCGACGCGGCCACGAAGACGACCAGACCCGCCACGTACACACGCCGCGGACCGAACCAGTCGCCCAGCCGTCCGCCGAGGATCAGCAGGGTGGCGAAGGCAAGGGTGTAGGCGCTGAAGGTCCACAGACCTTCGTCCAGTGTCGCCCCCAGGTCGGTGATGATGCTGGGGAAGGCGATGTTCACGACGGTGAGGTCGAGAAGCGTCATGAACAGCCCGATGGTCAGCACACCGAGGACCTGCCACGGGTTGCGTTCGCGCTGGGCCGCCGTCATGACGCGGTCCTGTCCGGGCCGTCGCCGGGGCCGGCCTTGTGCAGCAGGCAGACGTGCTTCTCCAGCGAGGTGGCGTCGGTGCTGAGGACCGCGGGGACGATCCGGTCCACCACGAGACCGGCCGGCGGGAAGAAGGCCGCCACCGCCTCCTCGGTCACCGCCTTGAAGGGGAACGTGGTGAACCGTACGCCGCGCAGGAACAGTTCGCCGCCCGGTTTCAGCACCCGGCCGACCTCGGCCGCGTACCGTTTGCGGTCGTCGTCGCCCAGGTGGTGGAAGCAGCCCCGGTCCAGGAGCAGGTCGACGCTGGCGTCCGCCAGGGGCAGCGCCAGCACGTCGGCGACCCGGAACTCCGCCGCGACGCCGTGCTCCGCCGCCCGGCCGGTCGCGATCTCGATCGCGCGCCGGCTGAGGTCGAAGCCGGTGGCGCGGTAGCCCTGCCGGGTGAGTTCGATGACGTCGCTGCCGGTCCCGCAGCCGAGGTCGACGGCGATACGGCCGTCTCCCGGCGGGCGGGACGTGAGGAAGCCGATCAGTTCCTGGGACGGGTTGCTGATCTCCCAGAAGTGGGCGTACTGCCCTGTCTCATAGGTCTTGTTCCAATCGATGCTGGTGGTGCCGAGCAACTGCACGGCGTTCTCCTCTCAGTCCGGAGCGGACTCGGACTCGAAGGTCTCCTTCAGGCGTCGGCGGAAGTAGTCGCCGAGCACGGGCCCGAGGTCGCTGACGCCGTCGGCGTGCTTGAGCAGCCGCTCGTAGAGTTCCGGGCGACGGCCGTGGAGGCCGAAGTAGATGGTCTTCTGGAAGCTGAAGTCGATCTCCCGCAGCTCCCGCAGCCGTTCGAGGTCGAGGTCGGCGTAGAGGACGGCCTCCTCCTCCTCGAGTTCGGCGGTGATCCCCTCCGGGGTGGCGACGGTGCTGTGCCCTGCCAGGTCGATGGTGACGGTGCGTCCGCCGCGCTCGCCGCTGACCTTCCCGACGCCACCGACGTAGAGCACGTCGGCCGCGTTGAGCACGGCGGTGGACAGGACGCACGGCTTGGTGGCCGGGAGGTTGTTGCGCAGCGCCGCCGCCGGTACGGCGATGATCTCGGCGCCCTTGAGGGCCAGCAGTCGCGGCATCTCCTGGATCCAGAAGTCGGAGCAGACGCAGATGCCCAGCCGGCCGAAGGGGGTGTCGAGCACGACGGCCTCGTCACCGGGGCGCAGGGCGACGAACTCGGCGGAGAACAGGTGGACCTTGCGCACCTTGGCCACGATCGCGCCGGTGTCGTCGAGGACGACGGCGGTGTTGTGGTAGGTGCCGTCCTCGGTGCGTTCGATGACGGAGCCGCAGATGATCCAGCAGCCCTTGCGCCGGGCGATGTCACCGAGGCGGTCGAAGACCGGGTCGGGTATCGGGTGGTCGACCACACCCTGCAGGTGCTGGCGGCCGGGGAAGTAGAAGGGCGGTCCGAGGAAGAACTCCGGGAGGACGGCCAGATGCGTGCCCTCCTCCAGCGACTCCAGCATGCGCGCGGCCTGCCGGAGGTTCTCCTCGGGGTCCTCGCGCCACCGGGTCTGCAGCAGGGCGACGCGGGGACGGCGTGTCGGTTCCATGCGTACTCCCGTGTTGGGTGCGGCGGCCACCGCTCGCGCCGGATGGGGCGGCCACCGCTCTTATCGGGTGGCGGTCACCGCCCGTGTCCGGTGCGGTGGTTCACCGCTCGCTGAAGATGTCCTCGTAGATACCGGGCTCCCCCACGGCGTAGTTGACGCCCAAGGGGCGTGAGGAGACGACGAGGTTGATGCCCTCGCGGGCGACGGACCAGTCGCCCAGTCCGAGGCCGGACAGCAGCTCGCGCATCTCGGGGACGGTGTAGCCGCTGCGCAGTGACCGCATGAACTGCTCGGCCTCGCCCGCCGAGTACTGCAGGACGAAGGAGATCATGCCCTCGTCGGCGTCCCGGGCCAGGTCGTAGATCAGGACGGTGCCGCCCGGACGGCAGACCCGGGCGCACTCGGCGATAGTCTTCTCGGGCCGCTTCCACCGGGGCACGGCACAGAAGCTGAAGACCACGTCGAAGGAGTCATCGTCGAACGGCAGCCGGTTGGTGTGGGCGTAGTCGCAGTTGAAGCGACCGCCGTAGGCGACCAGATTGGCGAAGATCGCGTTCTCCCGGGCGACCTCGAGGAACCGGTCGTTGGAGTCCACCGCGACGAACTCTGCCTGCTTGTGCAGGGCGGCCAGCCGCAGGGACACCAGGCCGGGGCCGCACCCCACCTCCAGCACCTGCTCCGCCTTGGAGACATGGGGTTCGAGCAGCTTCATCAGATGCTGCATCGGGATGATGAGCTGGGTACGCATCGTGCGGTCGAATTCGCGGCACTGCTCGACCTCGGTGAACGGATCCGGTCCGGTGACGCGTTCGGCGAGGTCGAAGATGCGCGTGGGTTCCTCAGACAATGTTCAGCAACCGCCTTCCGTTCTCGGGCCTGACCTGCCAGTTGAGGATCTCGGTGCTGGCCGACGTCGGCTGGGGCAGCCGGTGGTTGGCCTCGGAGTAGAACGTCTTGGAGATGTTGTCGATGTAGTGCCAGCCCTTGGGGTACGTGACCTGCAGGGCGTCGTCCGTGACCTCCAGCAGCCCCTTGTCGACCAGGCCGTCGATCTTCTCCGTGAAGTACTCGTACGGATCGACGCCGTGCCGGGCCCGGTAGTCGGCGCGGCTGACCCGCAGCAGCTTCAGGCCGAGGACCAGGCTGCGGCAGCGCCGTTCGTGCTCGTCGGTGTAGGCGCCCATGACGGCCGGCAGGCGGCCGGAGTTGACCGTCTCGATGTAGCGGCCGATGTCGGGCTCGGTGCAGTAGAGGTGGTTGTTGAGGTAGCCGTACGCACCGGCGCCGATCGCCACCATGTCGCCGCACCGCCCCCACACCTGGGCGAGGTGGTCGGTGAGCGAGAGGCTGTCGGCCTTCAGGCCGCGGAAGGGCTTGGAGCCGTCGGGCAGGATCGGGAAGGTCTGCGCGCCCTTCGCCGCCCACTCGGGCTTCATGGGCTCGGCGAAGTCGTTGTAGGTCAGCGCGAGGTAGTTCTTGGAGAGCAGCTCCTCGTGCATGTAGTGGTACATGGCGTCCGCCTCCTTCGTGCTCGGGCAGGGCGGCGTGATGCCGCTCTGCACCGCGAAGAAGGCCTCCGACCCGGGCAGGACCGCGTAGTTGTACACGGAGAACGAGGTCACGGGGATGCTGGTGAGGGTGGCGATGTCCTGCGCCCACAGCTCCGGCGTCTGGCCCGGGATGCCGATCATGAAGTCGATGCAGATGTTCTCCATGCCGTTGCGGTCCAGGAGCTCGATCGTGCGCAGCGCGGACTCGCCGGTGTGGGCCCTGGCCCGGCCCAGATAGCGCAGCAGCGGGTCGTGGAAGGTCTGCACTCCCATGCTGACCCGGTTCACGCCGTGCCGGAGCAGCACGTCGATCTTGTGCTGGTCGATGTCGACCGGGGTGCTCTCGATGGTGACGGTGTAGTCGTCCGTGAACTCCAGGTGCCGGCGCAGGAAGCCGAGGAGGTCGTCGAGCTGTTCGGCGCGCAGGGTGGTGGGGGTGCCTCCGCCGAAGTAGCCGGAGGAGAACTTCACTCCGTCGAGGTAGCCCAGCCGCGAGTACAGCAGGATCTCGGCCTTGAGGGCTTCGAGGTAGTCGGTGACCAGGGTGTTGCGGGTGTGCAGCTTGTTGTACGGGCAGCTGGTGCACACCTGGTTGCAGAACGGGATGTGCAGATAGAACGAGACGGTCTTGGGGCGGTTCTCGATGGTCGTGAACATCTGATCGGACGTCAATGGCCCGATGTTGCACGGGTACCAGCGGACGAACTCGATGTCGCGGTCCGGGTACTCGCGCCAGAAGCTCGGCGTGTCCAGGAAGTTGCGGGTGATGGTCTCCTTGGCCGCCGCGGCGGCGTTGGGCGCTTCGGTCATCGGTGCCCTCTTCTCGTGGTGGGGCGTGGGGCGTTCGGGTTCGGATCGGTGAGGTCGAGTCGGTGGGTTCGGTCAGATGCGGCTCAGCGCGTCCGCCAGCAGGCGTTCGGTCCGCAGCAGCCGCCGGAACGCGGCGCCGGTCTCCTCGGCGAGCCGGTCGCGGTGGCCGTCCAGTTCGCCGGCCGCGTCGGCGCGCAACCGGGGCAGCCGGGCGGTCAGGACGGTGGCCTTCGCCAGGTGGTCGGGGGTGCCCGACCGCAGGGCGTCCTCGCGTTCCCGGTAGGTCTCCCGGAGCTCCTTCCATGCCTCGCCCGCGTCGGGCACCAGCAGGTCGTCCAGGGCCACCCAGGCGGCCCGGGCCTCCTCGATCGCGGCGAGGGCGGCGGTGTGCGCGGGGCCCGAGAGCCATGGGCCGGCCTCGGCGAGGAAGTCGCCGTAGAGGTTGCGGAATCCGCTGCCTCCGGTGCCGGCGAACTCGAAGTCGATGTGCGCCGCCGTGAGGCGGTCCACCACGCGTTCGGCGGGAGCGGTGCGGATGTCATGGGTCAGCTCGGCGCCGAACGCCGCGAGGCCGGCCAGTCCCTCGTTGGGCAGGGTGCTCTGGGTCAGCGCGGCGTGGCAGGTGCGGACCGCCTCGCGGAAGCCGTCCTCGTCGGGCAGCCGGGCGGTGGACCAGTCCGCCGACAGCCAGGCGTGGGCGGGCGGGAACGGCTGGTGCGTGGAGGCCCGCGCGGTCGCCAGTGCCTCGACGGGGACGGCCATGGGGCCCGGACAACGGTCGGAGATCCAGGCGGTGCCGGTCTTCTCGTCGAGTGCGTGGACCACGACCGCGTGACCGCCGAAGTGCCTGCTCGCCTGGAAGTACGGCAGGTGGAAGAGATCGACGTAGCAGATCACCGGCCGGCCGGCGGCCAGTTCCTCCCGCAGCTCGTGCAGCGCCCGGTCGGGGTCGTCCGTCCGGTGCACGGTCACGTCCAGGCCGAGCGCACGGCACAGCCGGGTGATGAACAGCGGGAACGGTCCGTTGCGGGTGGAGGTCATGCTGCGGAAGACTCCGCCGGGCGCGGACGGCTGGTACCAGAAGCCGATGCCTCCGCCGAGGCCGAACAGCAGCGGTTCCCCGATGTCAACGCCGTTCACCAGCAGTTGCTTGCGCAGGGACGAGGTCTCGCAGTGCGCGCCCCCGAACTCACCGGGATCCGCGGCCAGCGGACCGCCGGGGACGGGCGCCGTGCCGGGGCTGGTCATCGGGCCGCCTCCAGGTCTTCCAGGGTGAGGTTGCCGGGCTTGAGCATCCGGTCCATGGCGCGGCCGACCGTCGCCCGGTCGACCTCGGTCACGGTGGCATCGGTCCGGAAGCGGGCCCGGATGCCGTCGGCGATCTCGGCGCACACCTGCCGGGCCGGGCGGTCGGGGCACTCGACGCGGATGTGCAGCAGGCCGTCGCGCACTCCGGCGGCGTAGTACAGCCCGGTGCCGGGGACCGAGAGCACCGACTCCTCCAGGTCCAAGCGGTCGATGGGCCGCCCGTCGACGACGAGCCGGTCGCTCGCCCTGCCGTGGTGGCGTACGGTGCGCCGTACGCTGCCGCAGGGGCAGGGCTCGGGGTCGACGGAGACCAGGTCACCGGTGCGGTAGCGGAGCAGTGGCATGGCCTGCGCGACGAGGGTGGACAGGACCAGTTCGCCGGTCGTGCCGTCGGCGAGGGGGGTGCCCGTGGCCGGGTCGAGGATCTCGAACAGGTGCCGGTCCTCGGTCAGATGGGCCCTGCCGTGTCCGCAGCTGAGGGCGAGCGAGTTGGTCTCCGTGGTGCCGTACGCCGAGATCAGTTCGGCCTGCCACATCCGGGATATCTTCGCCAGCTTGGCCGGCGAGCAGGTCTCCCCCACGTACAGCACGGTCCGCACGCCGAGCTCGGCGGGGTCGTGGCCCATCTCGGTCAGCAGGTCGAACAGGCGCAGCGCGCGGGTGGGGGAGCAGACGATCCCTGCCGGGCGCAGGGTGGCGATCATGCGCGCGGTTCGTTCGATGGGGCAGACGGCGGACAGGATGCCGACGCCCACGACCGTGGCCCCCACCGTCTCCAGCGCGCGGTCCAGGTCGTACGCGGCGAAGGACAGCTCGTACGGAATGGCGACGAAGACCGTGTCGCCCGGTCCGAAGCGTTGCCCTACGGACAGTTCGGTGGAGACGTTGCCGCGCACCCAGTCCTGGTAGGTGATGGCCGAGGAGGTGGGCGAGCCGGTGGTACCGGTGGACTCGCCGTAGCGGACCAGGCTGGTGAGGGGCGCCGCGATGAGGCCGAAGGGATAGCCGTCGCGCAGGTCGTCCTTGGTGGTGAAGGGCAGCCGGCGCAGCAGTTCGTCCCCGTCGGTGCCGTCCGGAAGTCCGCCGGCTGCGAACCGGCGCCGGTAGAAGGGCGATTCGCGTCGTGCGTACGCCACCTGCTCGCGCAGCCGGTCCAGTTGCCAGGAACGTACCCGCGTGCGGCCGAGCGCCTCGAAGGCGTGCAGCTCTGCCTGGGCGGTCTCGCGCAGGGCGGAGTGGCGTTCGCGCGCACGGTCCGGGGCCGGGGCCGGCACCGTGGTCGTCGGCGCGGCCGGGGTGTGGTCGAGGATGGCCATGGGTCCTCAGCTCTCCTGGAGCACGGTCTTGAGTACGGACTCCGGTACGGGCGTCTCGAAACTGCCGTCCGACGCGTGCACGCAGCCGATGGCGTCGAGGAGGATCAGATGGGTCTCCTCGCTGGAGCGGCGCTTGTTGTCGGTGCGGATGACGTTGAGGATCTGGTCGGGTGTGCAGCCGCGGGGGATGCGGGTGGGCAGTCCGAGCCGTTCGCCGAGCACCCATTCCTGCTTCTCGAGCACCTCGGGCGGGGTGATGCCCAGGCGGATGCCCACGCGTGCGGCGGCGCACATGCCGATGCCCACCGCGAGTCCGTGCGGGAGATCGCCGCACAGGAACTCCGTCGCGTGCCCCACGGTGTGCCCGTACTCCAGGATCACGGCCCGGGAGCGCTCGGTCGGGTCGCTGGCGAGGATGCGCAGCTTGGACTCGATGATCTGATGGCAGATCCCGAGCAGGTCGTCGTGGACGGCCTCCAGGTCGGGGGTGAGCCGGGCGGCCAGGCGGTCGAACCAGGCGGCGTCGTCGATGAGTCCGTTCTTGACGGCCTCCACCAGACCGCTCTTGTGGTTCACCGGCCGCTCGGTGCGCAGATGGGCGACGTCGGCCCAGACGAACAGCGGGGCGTGGTAGAGCCCGAACTGGTTCTTGCCGCCGCGTCCGTTGATGGCCTGCTTGTTGCTGAGCGTCCCGTCGGTGAGGCCGAGCAGGGTAGTCGGGATGTCGACGTACCGTACGCCGCGGTACAGCAGCCCGGCCGCCAGCCCGGTCAGGTTGCTGACCATGCCGCCGCCGAGCGCCAGGACGATCGACTGCTTGGTGGCGCCCGCGTGCACCAGCCGCTCGCACAGTTCGGTCAGCCGGGCCCAGCTCTTGTTGCCCTCGCTCTCGGGCACGGTGAGGACGGTGACCGGCAGGTCCGCCTCGTACAGCCGGCGGGCCAGGGGCTCGGCCAGCAGTTCGCGTATGCCCTCCCCGCACACCAGGAACAGATCGTCGAAGTCGTGGGAGGCGAGGTGCTCCGGGAGCAGGTCCGTGATGCCGTCGCCGAGGTGATAGGGGCTGGCGGGCCGGACACCCGTGGTCAGTTCGATGAGCGGTACGCGTGCCACGTGCCGTTCCTCCTCGTCGTCTTGGGTCAGCTTGGCCGGGCGCGGTGACCCGGGACTACGGATGGGCGGCGGGATGACCGGCGCCGCCAACGGAACGGGCCGCGGCGCCCGCGGAGTTGATGCCGGTGTGGTCTCCGGCGGCGGTGAGCTCGCGCAGCAGGGCCGCGGTGTAGGGGTTGGCCGGGTCGGGCGGGAAGTCCACCGCCGTGCCGGCGAAGACGTTGGTGACCGCGGAGGCGATCACAGCGGGATCGGCGACGAGGCCGGACAGCTCCTCGCGCAGGGCCGAACAGGCGCGCAGCGCCGCCATGGTGGCGATCCGGTTGACCGCCCCGACGCTCTCCTCGACGGTCTCGTCGCCGAGGAGCACGGTGCCCAGTTCGCCGACCACGGCGCGCAGCAGCGGCAGTTGGCCGGCGACCGAGGTGACGAAGACGGTCGGCACGCCGTGCGCCACGGCCGTGTACTGGCAGACGGGCTTGAGTCCGACCACGGTCAGGTCCCGCAGCCGTGGGTCCTCGCGGAGCCGACCGGTGGGCACCGAGGTGGCGAGGTTCGCGAACACCGCCTTCGGGACGGTGGCACCACCGCCCGCGGCGTCCCCCCGGCACGATGCGATGGCCGCGGCGACGGCCGGGGGCGGCACGCAGACCAGGACCACGTCGCAGCGGGCGGCCAGCTCTGCCGGACCGTACGCCGGCACGCCGAGGCCGTGGGCGAGGTCGTCGGCGGCGGACGCCTCGGCGTCGCTGACGGCGACGGTCAGCCGCCCGGCCAGGCGTGCGGCCAGGGCGCGTCCGAGCCGCCCGGCGCCCAGCACCCCCACGGCGGGTCCGGCGGACCGCCGCCCGGTCTCCGGTGTGGAACGGGCCTGGTGCCCGGGGCGGGTGGTGCTCAACGGTCCCTCCCGGTGGGACGCCATGGGTACGGGCGACGGCGCCGGCTCTTCCCCGCGGGCGTGCGGTGGTCCGGGGAGCGGATGGTCCGGGGAGCGCGCGGGGTGGTTCATACGGCCTCCAGGTCTCGTAGGCCGATGCGTCGGCGGCCCGCCCGTTCGGTGGCGTCCAGGAAGGCCCGGCGGTCCGCGGTGTCCACCTGCCACACGACCCCGGTGAGCCGCCGCAGCGCCTCGGCGACCTCCTGGCGGACGTCCGGCGCGGCCGTGTCGATGCGTGCGGTGGGCCTCCCGCCGACGGCTCCGGTGACGCAGTACAGGCCGGTACCCGGCACGCTCAGGGCGGCCTGCTCCAGCTCGACGGCGGTCAGGGCGCGGCCCGTCGGCGACGACCAGCGGTCCTCTACGCGGCCGTGCTGCTCCAGGGCCGGCCGGGGGTCGCCGCAACCGCACCCCCCGAGCCGTACGAGGTCACCCGTGCGGAACCGCAGCAGCGGGGTTGCCTCGGCGGCGAGGGTGGTCAGCACCAGCTCGCCCGGCCGCCCGTCCGGTACCGGGTCCTGGCCGTCGGGGTCGACGACCTCGGCGTGGTAGAGCGTGTCCGTCAGATGCGCGGTGCCCAGGGCGCAGGGCAGCCCAGCCGCCGGCGTGAGCGTCGAGCCGTATGCCCACGCGGTGGACGTGCCCCACAGGGCCCCGACCCGGGCCGTCTTGGCGGGTGCGCAGGCGCCACCGACGTACAGCTGGGCGCGCAGACCCACCGAACGCGGGTCGTGCCCGGCGGCCCCCAGTCGATGGTGGGTGCCGACAGCGCGGTCCGGGGTGGCGACCAGCACGCTGGGGTGCAGGAGGGCCATCAGGGCGATCGCGCGCTCCGGTGGGCACACGGCGGACAGGGCGCCCACCCCGACCACCCCCGCGCCGAGGGCACCCAGCGCGCGGTCGGTGTCGTGGGCGCCACCGGACAGTTCGTAGGGTACGGCGACGAACGCCAGGTCGTCGGGGCGGACATGGGGCCGCAGCGCCTCCTCCATGGCGGCCGAGGCGCGCCCGAGGTCGGCGGCGGTGGCCGCGGCGCCGAGCACCCGGCCACGTGTGTCGCGGGATTCGGCGTAGCGCGCGATCCGGCCGTGGCCGACCGCGGTGAGTCCGAGCGGCCCCGCGGCGTCCACCGCGTCGGCGGTGGTGAACGGCAGGGTGCGCAGGTCCGCGAGGTCGTCGAGGACCCGGCCGCGGTGTGCGCCCCAGGCCTGCCGGTAGTGGGGCGAGCGGGACAGCGCGTACTCCAGCTGCGCGCCGAGCCGTTCGAGGGTCCGGTCGGGTGCGGTCCTCATCGGCCGGCTCCCTCGTCCGGTACGGCGTTGCCCGTCAACTCCCCGCTGTCGCCTTGGACTTCGGAGCGGCTGGGGCTGTCGTCCCCGGAGAAGTCGAGCTGGACCTTGACGCGCACGGCGCGTTCGTCGGGCGCGGCCGACAGGGCCTGGCGGGCCGAGTCGGCCGGGAAGCGGTGGGTGACCAGGGCCGAGGCGCGTTCCTCGTGGGCGGCGAGGAAGCGCATCACCTCGGGGAAGTCGCCGGTGCCGCCGATGGATCCGACCACCGTCAGTCCCTTGGCGACGACGAGGTCGGGGCGGAGCATGCCGCGCCGGGCCAGGCCGAGCCAGAGCACGGTGCCGCCGAGGCCGGCGAGGGCCAGCGCGCAGTTCACTCCGTCGGCGGTGCCGGAACACTCCAGGACGAGCGGGTACCGCGCGTGCCGGGCCATCGTCCGGTATCCGCGTACGGCCTCGATCTCCTCGGGTTCCGGCGGCGGGCTGAGTTCGGTCTCCGGCTCCAGCAGGCCTCGCACGGTTCGCCGTTTGGCCGGGTCGCGTTCGAGCAGGGTGACACGGGCGGCGCCGAACTTCCGGGTGAGCAGCAGCTGCGCGGCCAGGCCCAGCGCGCCGCCCCCCACGACCAGCACCTCGGCGCCTCGCGCCGACGGGCCCGCGGGCCGTAGGGCGTGGTGGACCACGGAGAAGAACTCGGTCATCGCGAGGGTGCCGGGCCGCAGCCCGTGTTCGTCGACGTACAGGAAGCGGCGGTCGACGCTCCGCTGCCGGACGGAGAACCCGTCGACGGTCAGCCCGAACTTCTCGATGTGCTCGCAGCGGTTGCGGTCGGTGCGGCACTGCGGGCAGTGTCCGCACCACAGGGAGCAGTCGCCGGTCACCGCCCGCCCGACGAGCCCGGTGGCGTCGCGTCCCGCGTCGACGACCCGTCCCGACCACTCGTGCCCGAACCGCAGGGGGTAGGTGCTGGGGCCGCCGTATGCGCCGCCGAACAGGCCGTAGTCGCTGCCGCACAGGGTCACCCGGTCCACGCGCACGACCACGTCGTCCGGTCCGCCGGGGCGGGCCTCGGCGGCCTCGCGCACCTCCAGCCGGCCGGGGGCGGTGATGACGAGGTCGGTCATGCGGACACCTCCTTGACCGCTTCGGCGAGTTGGTCCACGAGATGGGCCAGCTGCTCGTCGGTCTGGTGCAGATGGATCACCAGGCGTACGAAGCCGAACCGACGGGAGACGGAGACGATCAGTCCTCGGCGTTCCATCTCCGACTGGACGGCCGCCGGGTCCGGGCACGCCACACCGACGACCATGAGGTCGGGCGGGAAGGCCACCGGAAGGCCGGCCCGGTCGAGCAGTTCGAGCGTGGCGGACCGCAGCCGGAACACCTCGCGGGCCGCCGCCCGGTACCCGGCCCTGCCCTGCTGCCGCAGTACGGCGTAGGTGGCCAGCAGGGCCGCGCCGGGACGGGTGCCGAGGAGCCCGAAGTGATCGGCGGCGCCCTGGTAGTGGGAGGGCGAGCGCAGCGGTTCCAGGGCGGCGGCATCGCGGACCAGCAGGTATCCGGAGGGGATCGGGGCCCCGCCGTACTTGTGCGGGTCCACCGACACCGACTCCACGCCGTGGATCTCGAAGCCGGTGCCGGAGATCGGGTGGCCGAACTCCCGGGCGAACGGCACCAGGAACCCGCCGGTCGCCCCGTCCACGTGCACGGGGACGCCGAGCGAGGCGGCGTACGGGGCGATCGTCCCGATGTCGTCCACGGCACCGCACTCGCTGGTCCCGGAGGTGAGGACGGCGAGCGCGGGCCGACTGGCGACGGCCGCGCGGAAGACGGCGGTGTCGGCGCGGAACCGGTCGTCCAGGCCGATCCAGACGGGTTCGACCGGCAGCATCGCGAGGATCTTCTCGAACGAGAAGTGGGCGTTGCGGGCCAGCACGATTCGCGGCCTGCCCGGTCCGCTGTGGTTGCGGACGGCGGCCAGCACGGCGAGCAGATTGGCTTCGGTGGCCCCGGACGTGGGCACTCCGCCGGCGTCGGGCGCGCCCAGCAGATCGCCGAGCATACGGGTGACGAGCGCGGTGACCCGAGGCAGGCTCGGGAAGATCCGGTGGTCGCCCATGTTGGTGCTGAGGTGCTCGGCGAAGACCTGCCGCGCGGGCTCGAAGGGCTCGGAGCTGATGGAGTTGAAGACGGTGCCGTCCGCGTAGTCGTGGTCGTCCGCGCGCAGGCGCCGGATCTCTTCGAGCACCTGCGGCGTGGCCAGGCCGTCGTCCCAGGACTCCCAGGGCTCCCAGGGCGCTGTCGGCGCCAGGGCGTTCGACGGGTGTGCGGGCCGTGCGCTCGGTGGGTACGGAGTCCGGGACGGTGTGGTGTCCGCTCCCGGTGCCGATGGTGTCGCCGGTGCCATGTCGGTGATCCCTCCTGCTCCTCCTCGTACGGGGCCGTGCCGGTCGCTCACGCCAGCTCTCCGGCCCACTCGGTGCGATCGGTGCCGAGGCAGGCGGCGACCAGTCCGTCGGGGGCGCGTCGCACGGTGCACGGCACGCCGCGCAGGTTCGACGAGCCCATCGCCGGGCTCTCGTCGCCGTCCCGCAGCAGACGGTTGACGTTGGAGATCCGCCAGGAGCGGTCGGGGGGCAGTTCGGGGTACCACCACGAGGCGGCGGCGCAGAGCACTCCGGGTCGCACCTCGTCGGTGACCCGGGCCCGGAACAGGGCCTGCTGTCCGCGGGCCTCCAGGACCGTCCAGTCGCCGTCCGCGATCCCCTCGGCCGCCGCCGTGCCGGGATGGATCTCGACCCGGGGGTCCGGCTCCTTCGAGCGCAGTGAACGCACGTTTCGGAACTCGGAGTTGAAGTAGAACTTCGAGTGACGGCTCGTCAGGAGGTAGTCGCCGGCGCGTGGGTGCCAAACCGGCGCCTCGTACACAGGCAGCGGCTCGTAGCCCATCCTCTGCAGGCCTTCGTGGTAGAGGGCGACGCGTCCGCTGCGGGTGGCGAACCCGCGCTCCCGGTACTTGAAGTGGCGCAGCTCGGTGGGCCGGTAATAGCCGTCGGCGAGCTCGCGCCAGGTGGTGCCGGCCGGGGCCAGCCGGGCGTCCAGCGCCTCGCGCGCGCTGTCCCAGAAGCCCTCCAGGCCGAGGCGCCCCGCGAGGTCGTTGAGGATCTCCTCGTCCGACCGGGACTCCCCGACCGAGGTCACCGCGCGGCGGGCGGCCACGTAGTTGGCGTGCTCCACGATCTGGTCCCGCTCCAGCCAGCCGCTGGCGGGCAGCACGATGTCGGCCAGCGCCGCGGTCGGGGTGAGGAAGAGGTCCGTGACGCACAGGAAGTCCAGTGCGCCGAGCGCCTGCCGCACCCGGTCGGCGTCCGCGTAGGCCACCAGCAGGTTGCTGCCGAAGACGGCCATGGTGCGCACCGGGTAGGGGTCCTGCTCCAGCACGGCGCGCCACACGGCGGACGGATGCGCCCAGCCGGACATCGACAGCACACGGTGCCGGCCGGCGCCGAGGCGTTTGGCGGCCTGCTCGGCGGGCAGTGCCTCGTTCATCGGCATGGCGCGGCGACCGATGATCGGCTGCGGGTCCCAGAGCACGTCTCCGCCCGGCCGGTCGAGGTTCCCGCAGACCGCCGACAGCAGGATCGCGGCGCGGGCGGTGTCGAAGGAACTCGCGTGCTGTGCGGTGCCGGTGCCCAGTTCGACGGCGGCCGACCCGGCGGTGGCGTAGAGGCGCGCCGCCCGGACGATCAGCTCTTCCGGCACCCCCGTGATGCCGGCCACCCGCTGCGGGTCCCAGTCACGGACGTGTTCCTGCAGCTGCGCGTAGCCGGTGGTGTGCTGCTCGACGAACTCCTTGTCGATCAGTCCCTCGCCGATGACGACGTGCAGGAGTCCCAGTGCGAGGGCGGCGTCGGTGCCGGGACGCAGCTGGAGCCAGCACTCGGCGCGGGCGGCGAGTCCCGTGCGGTGCGGGTCGATGACGATGAGCCTGGTGCCGCGCGAGACCGCCGACAGCAGCCGGGTGCCGATGACCCCGTCGCCGTGGGTGGCGGCCTTGTTGCTGCCCCAGACGACGACGACCTCGGGGTCGTGCTCGTAGTCGCAGAACGTGAAGCCGCCGAGGGTGAGGATGCCCGCCATCACCCGGGGGTAGAAGCAGACGTGCGCCGGGCCCAGCACGTTGGGCGAGCCGAAGGCGTTGGCGAAGCGGAACAGCCATTCCTGGTAGTTGCGGTCGGTGCCCTGGGCGAGGACGACCGACTCTGCGCCGTCCCGCTCCCGCGCGGTGGCAAGGCGCTCGGCCACCTCGGCGAGCGCCTCGTCCCAGCCGATGGGCCGGTAGGAGCCGCTGCCGCGCGGGCCGGTGCGGCGCAGCGGCTGCCGGAGCCGGTCGGGGTGGTAGGCGTGCTCGATGGAGGCGCGGCCCTTGGCGCACAGGAAGCCGGCGTTGTTGGGGTTGCCGGGATGGCCCGTGATCGAGACGGCCCGGTCGCCGTCCACCGTCACCAGCGCGCCGCATCCCCCATGGCACATGCGGCAGACCGTGGGCACCTCACGCGTGGTCATCGTCGCGTCGCCGTCCCCTCCCTCGACTGAACCGGAGCCCCAGCTGAGCACGGCCGGTCGGCGGGGGGCCCGGGCCGGGCGGCGGGTTCACCGAGAAGGTCAACGCCGGGCGAGGCGCGTCACGGGGCCGTTGATGCCGGTCGGCACGAAGGCCTGCCGCGCCTTGTGAGGCACCGGCCCGCTCCGGAGGCTGCGAGTGCGGGCCGCGGTCCGCCCATCGGTACGGACCGCGGTCAGGACGGCACGTGCCGCCGGAAGGGGCCGCGGACGTCCTGTCCACCGCGGTCCACCCAGCCCAGCGAGCGAGGCGAGGCGTAATGTCCGTATCGACCGACGAGTCCAGCACCTCGTACCCCCGGTCCGCGCCCGCGGTCCCGGTCCCCGCGGCCTGGCTCAACTTCCCGCGGTTCCTGCCCGAGAAGATGCCGCCACCGCAGGACGCCGAGGGCGGGTCGGCGCTCGAACTGATGACAAGGATCCGGCTGCGGGCCGTGCAGGAGCAGGAGCGCTCCGACGACGTGCTGCTGCCCGTGCCCGAGGAGGTGCGCCGCCGCTACGAGGACATCGGACGTCCGACCCGGCTGACGCGGGCCCGCGCCCTGGAGACGTATCTCGGTACGCCGGCGCGCATCTACCTCAAGCGCGAGGACCAGCTGCCGACCGGGAGCTTCAAGCTGAACTCGGCGATCGCCCAGGCATACTTCGCCTCCCACGAGGGCGTACGCACCCTCGTCACCGAGACGGGGGCCGGGCAGTGGGGACACGCGGTGCAGTACGCCGCGCGGATGTTCGGCCTGGAGAGCATCGTCTTCTGGGCCGGCGTGTCGGCCCGGCAGAAGACCAGTCGGCGCGCCGTCCTGTCCATGCTGGGCGCGACGGTGCACGAGTCCCCGAGCCCGGTGACGGCCGTGGGCCGGGCGGTTCTGGAATCGGGCCGGCACGCCTCCGGCTCCCTGGGCACGGCCATCGGCGAGGCCATCTCCTACGCGGCCGAGCACCCTGAGGTGCGCTACATCTCCGGCAGCAACCTGCCGCATGTGCTGATTCACCAGACCGTGATCGGCCTGGAGACGCGTGATCAGCTCACCGCGCTCGGGGAGGAGCCCGACGTGCTGGTCGCCGCGGTCGGCGGGGGCAGCAACCTGGTCGGTCTGATGGGGCCGTTCCTGGAGCGCAAGTCGGCGCGCGGCGAGGGGCTCCGGCTGATCGGCGCGGAGTCGGCCGCCGCGCCCCGGCTGACCAAGGGGACCTGGCGGTACGACCACGCGGACCCGGGCCGGATGACCCCGCTGTCGAAGTCGTACACCCTCGGCCTGGACTACGAGCTGCCCGAGACGCATGTGGGGGGTCTGCGCCAGCACAGCGGGTCGACGGCCGTGGGCGTGCTGCGCTCCTCGGGCTGGCTGGACGCGGTCGCCTACGAGGAGCGGGAGATCTTCGAGACCGGACGGCTGGTGCTGCGGCTGGAGGGCTTCCTGCCGGCGCCGGAGTCGTGCCACGCGCTGCGCGCGGCGATCGAGGAGGCCCGGGCGGCCCGGCGGGAGACCGTGATCGTGGCGTGTGTGAGCGGGCACGGCCTGCTCGACATCGAGGGATACCTGGAGGCCTTCCCGGTCCAGGCGGTCTGAGGCCACCGCCACAAGACCACGCGAGGACAGAACTCCCCATTCGAGTCGAACCGGCGGCCCGCCGCGGCCGCCAGGGAGGAAACACCGTGCTGAAGTCGAGCTACAACGCCAATGGATTGCGCAGCGTCCCGGTCGAGGAGGCGGTTCGCGCGGTCGCGGACGCCGGCTACCAGGCGATCGAACTGTCCCTGCACCCCCAGCACATCGATCCCTTCGCGTTCGGCCCGGCCGACGCGGACCGCCTGTCGGGGGCCCTGGAGCGCAGTGGCATCGTCGCCTGCTGTCTGGCGGCCGGGGCCGACAACCTGCTCAGCGACGAGCGGTTCGAGCCGTCGCTGATCCACCCCACGCGGGAGGGCCGCGAGCAGCGGATCGACCTGATCCAGCGTGCCCTGGACATCGCGGCCGACCTCGGCGTCCCGGTGATCAACTTCGCCAGCGGCATCCGCAAGCCGGAGGTCTCCGAGCAGGACGCCGACCGCTGGCTCAGGGAGGGGCTGACCCGGCTGATCGACCACTGCGACGGGGTCAAGCTGGCCATGGAGCCGGAGCCGGGCTTCTTCGTCGAGACCAACGACCACGCGATCTCACTGATCGACGACTTCGCCTCGCCCGACTTCACCCTGGCCCAGGACCTCGGTCACTGCCGCGTGGTCGAGGAGGACTACCTCGGCTCCGTGGCGCGCTCCCTGCGCGCCACCTCGGTGATCCAGGTGGAGGACATCAAGGGCCGCCACCACTACCACGAGATCCCGGGCGACGGTGACATCGACTTCCGCTCGTTCTTCCGGATCTGCCGGGAGCAGGGCTACGAGGGCTACTACAGCGTCGAGTTGTACAACCACTCGGACGACTTCGACGCCGCGCTCAAGCGCAGCATCGCGTATCTGCAGGAGCAGTACGATGCCGCAGCTGCCGCCTGAGGGCGCGATCGGCTCCCCGAACCCGCGCCTGTTCGACCACCACATCCACGCGGACGGCCGCAACGCCGACGACTACGAGCTCATGGCGCTCAGCGGCGTGGACACGGTGCTCATCCCCTGTTCGTCGTCGAACGAGCCCCGTCCGTGCGGCGCGTCCCACGACGCCCGCTTCGAACGCCTGCTGACCACCGAGACCCGGCGCGCGGCCCACTACGGGGTGCGCGCCTGGATCGGGCTCTCGGTGCACGCGGCCGACATGGCCGATCTGACGAGCGCCATGGACGGCATCGACCGGCTCGCCGCCCGACTGGACGACCCCCGGGTCCTGGCCCTGGGCGAACTGTCGATCCGGCGGTTCACCGACGACGAACTGACGGTGTTCGGCAAGCAGTTGGAGCTGGCCACCGCGGCGGACAAGCCGGTGATGGTGGAACTGCCGCCGTGGATGCCGGAGTTCCACCGCATGGTGGAGGTGCTGCGGCGGGGGTTCGACGACGGGCTGGTCGATCCGGCGCGGGTGGCGCTGATGGACGTCGCGCCGGAGATGCTGCCGGTCGCGGCGGGGCTGGGCTGCGGGGGTCTGGGCATCGCCGTCTCACCGGCCTCCGACCGGCTGTTCCAGGTCCGGCGCAAGGCGGACCACCATCAGATCCTGGCTGTGCTGGAGGAGTTCGGCCCCGACCGGCTGATGCTGAACTCCGGCTTCCACTTCGGCTCGGCCGATCCGCTGGGCCTGTCGAAGACCGTACTGCGGCTCAGGCTCTCCGGCGTCGAGCCGGAGGTGCTGGACCGCATCGCCCGCAAGAACGCGGCCGCGTTCTTCCGGATCCCGACCGAACCCTACGAAGCCGCCGTCCCGACAGCACGGCAGGAGTGATGACGTGATGCTCTTCGACGCCCCGGCGGTCCTGCCGCCCCAGGACGAACACCCCGCCTACCTCGAACGCATCGTGGACCACCTGGAGCAGGCCCGCCGCAGCACGCCCGAGCAGGTCCTCAAGGAGTTCCTCGGCGCGCCCGCCGACCCGGCGACCCTCCAGGTGGACGGGGTGCACCACGTGGCCGTCTACGCCGGCGACTACGTGACCGAGGACGACTTCGACAACTGGCTCGCCTCCATCGAGGCGTTCGGCGCCGTCCGGGACGTACGGCACGGTCCTTCGTACATCGCCCCGCGCCTGTACGGCACACCCGGGCACTGGATCAACCTCACGGTGGACGGGTACGAGTACGAGCTGTTCAACTGCCGCGCCCGCGGCGAGTGGGCCACCTTCAGCGTCCGGCGCAAGACGGCCCTGATGTCGCACCACGCGCTGTCGGTGAACCGGCCCGAACAGGTACTCGCGATGCTCGACTTCCTCGGCGCGCGGCCGGGCATCGAGCAGCTCGCCTACACGCCGGCCGACGAGATCGGCCACACCTACGGTCATCTGCAGAGTGCGGAGACCGGTCTGGTGCTGGAGGTCGTGTACGCGGGGGCCCCCGCGTACGGCGCCGGACCGGGCCACGGCGCGGAGGCGGCCTGATGGCCGATCCGCGGCTACGGCTGCGGGACAACGCCCCGGGCCGCTTCTTCGTCGACAGCGAGTGCACCGACTGCGACACCTGCCGGTGCCTCGCCCCCGGCCTGTTCGCGCGCAACGACGAGGCCGGTTACTCGTACGTGGTCCGCCAGCCGGTCGATGACGACGAGGCCGACGAGCTGTACGAGGCGATGGACCGGTGTCCGGCGGACGCCATTGGGGAGATGTGATGGCCCGGGAGCGACGCCTGGACATCCTCGGTATCGCCGCGAGCGCGCGGAAGGACTCGACGAGCGGCGCCGCCCTGGACGTCGTGCTCGCGCGGGCCGCGGAACTCGGTTGCCGCACCCGGGTGATCCGCCTGGCCGAGGTGCGGTTGCCGTTCTGCGACGGGGACAAGACCGCACCGTGGCCGGAGTATCCGGCCGTCGCCGAGCTGCGCCGCTCGGTCTCGCTGGCCCACGGGGTGGTGCTGGCGACCCCCGAGTACCACGGGGGAATGAGCGGGGCGCTGAAGAACGCGCTCGACCTGCTGGACATCCCGCATGCCCGGGGCAAGGTGTTCGCCGGCATCAGCGCCCTGGGCGGCCGGTCCAACAGCAACGCACTGAACCAGCTGCGTACATCGGTGCGCTGGCTGCACGGATGGATGCTGCCCGACCAGGTCGCGATCCCCGACGCGCGCGCCGCGCACGCCGGCGGACGCTTCCACGATCCCGAGGTCACCGGGCGATTGACGCAGCTCGCCGACGAGCTCACCCACGCCGCCCGCGCGTTGGCCTTGAACACCGCCCCCGTTCCCCCTCAGGGTGGGCCCGACGCATGACGGCGACGGAGGGGACGGACCGGTGGACGCCGAGACGACACATCTGGTGGCGGAGCTCACGGCAGGCCTGCGCGCGGCCGGCGACCCGCAGACCGCGGAGGGGGCCAAGCAGTACCTCAAGAGCGATCTGCTGCACTACGGAGTCAGGCTGCCGGTCATCCGCAAGCTGGTGGCCGACGCCGTACGAGCCAACGGCCGGCTCGCTCACCCGCAGCTCGTGGCGTGCACCCGCGCCCTGTGGCGCCCCGAGGTGCACGAGTCCCGGATCGCGGCCTCGATCCTGCTGGAGAGGCATGTCCACGTCCTGCGGCGCGAGGACACCGCCCTGTTGGAGGAGCTGCTGCGCGACAGCCGCACCTGGGCGCTCGTCGATCTGCTCGCCGGGTCCGTCGCGGGCCGTCTGCTGCTGCGGGAGCCCGCCGTGGTCGACGTCTACCGTCGCTGGGCGGCCGAGGAACACCAGTGGATCCGGCGCTCGGGCGTCCTCGCGTTCCTGGTGCCCGTCGGCGACGAGGAAGGGTTCAGCCGGTACTGGCCGGTCTTCACGGAGATCGGCGACCCGCTCCTGGAGGACCCGCGGTTCTTCGTCCGCAAGGCCCTCGGCTGGGTGCTGCGGCAGGCGAGCAAGAAGCACCCCGCCGAGGTGTACGCCTGGTTCCGGCCGCGCGCCGACCGTTCGTCCGGTGTGACGGTCCGGGAGGCCGTCCGCTATCTCGGCGCCGAGCAACGCGAGGCGGTCCTGGCCGCCTACCGGCACGGAGACGAGAGCCCGCCCTGACACCGACCCGTCCCGCGATCCCGAGGTGCCCGATGACCGCCATAGACCAGTCGACGTCTCTCTTCACCGACCTCGTCCCGCGCCGTGTGCGCCGCGGCTGGGCCGCCCAAGGCCTCTACCGCGATCTCGACCTGTTCAGCCTGTTCGACGAGCAGGCGCGGCGACTGGGCGACCGCACCGCCGTCGTCGACGCCGAGGGCGAGGTCGGATTCGGGGAACTGCGCGACCTGGCCCTGCGGTTGGCCGGCGGACTCGCCGAACACGGCGTCGGCCGTGGGGACGTGGTCGGTGTCCAGCTGCCGAACAGCCGTCTGTCGTGCATCGTCGAACTGGCCGTCGCGGCGCTGGGCGCCGTGCTGCTGCCGTTCCCGCCGGGGCGTGGCGGCAAGGAGGCGGCCACCCTACTCAGCGGGGCGAGGGCCGCGTGCGTCATCGTCCCCGGAACCCACCGGGGCCACGACTATCTGACCCCGGTGCTGGCGCTCGCACGGACCCTGCCGGAGCTGCGGACGGTGGTCAGTGCCCAGCGCACGGACCGCAGCCCCTGTCTGGCGGATCTGCTGCGGTCCGAGCCGGCCGTCCCGGCGCGGCCGGATCCGGACGGTGCGGCGCGGATCATGGTGTCCTCCGGCAGCGAGGCGGCGCCGAAGATGGTGGCCTTCTCGCACAACGCGCTGGCCACCGGGCTCGGTGCGGTCGTCGGCGAGGTCCTCGAACCGGGTGAACGCCCCCGAAGCCTGTGGCTGGTGCCGCTGTCCGCCGCGTTCGGCAGCAACGCCACGGTGGGCACCCTCATCGTGCACGGCGGCACCCTGGTGCTCCAGCCGCGATTCGACGCGGCCGAGGCGCTGCGGCTGATAGAGCGTCACCGTCCCAGCCATGTCCTGGGGGTGCCCACCATGATGCGGATGATGGCCGACGAGCCGTCGGCGGCGACGGCCGACACCAGCGGGGTGCGGGCGGTGGTCGTCGGCGGCGCGAAGCTGGACGGCGCCACCGCGCGCCGGGCCGCCGCGCTGTTCCGGTGCCCCGTCGTCAGCACGTACGGGTCCTCGGACGGGGTGCACTGCGCGATGTCGGATCCCACCCGGGGCGGCAGCAGGTCGGGCCGTCCGAACCCCGCGATCGTGGACATCCGGGTGGTGGACGACGACCTGAACGACGTCGGTCCCGGCCAGGTGGGCGAGATCGTGGCCCGCGGCCCCTTCACCCCGCTGTGCTACGTGGGTGCTCCTCATCTGAACGCCCGCTACCGGACCCCGGGCGGGTGGGTGCGCACGGACGACCTCGGGGTGCTCGACGCGGACGGCAGGCTGACCGTCGTGGACCGGCGCAAGGAGATCGTCGTCAGGGGCGGGGCGAGCATCAGCCCGCTGGAGGTGGAACAGCTGCTGCTCCAGCTCGACGGGGTCCGCGACGCCGCATGCGTGGGGGTGCCCGATGCGCTGATGGGTGAACGGCTGTGCGCGTGCGTGGTCCCCGCCCCCGGTGCCACGATCACCCTCGGCGGCCTCGTCGCGCAGTTGCGGCACCGGGCGCTGGAGGACCGCAAGCTCCCCGAGCGCCTGGTGCTGGTGGACCGGCTGCCGCAGACGCCCACCGGCAAGGTGGACCGGCGCCGACTCAGGACGATCGCATGCCGTGGTCCCATGACCGACGGGTGATCAGCGGGCGGCCGGGGGCGCACCGCACCGGAGCGTCATCGGCGGTGTGGACGGTCTGGTACCACTCGACCACGGGGACGTCGTCGGTGAGGAAGATCGGGCTGCATGGATACACCTCGTAGAGCGGAGCGCCGAAGCCGGAGCCCCGGCGTGGCTTCGCGGGATGGGCGCCGCTGATCATCGACATGTCCGCGAGGCGCCGCGAGTGCCGTGAACCTACCTTGGCGAGGGGCGCCTCGCTCATGATGACCTCGTACCTCAGCCCGCGGACGCGCTCCAGGCAGCGCCACATGTCGCAGTTGTTGAGGTCGGCGTGGTCGACGCTGAGGCAGGCGTCGTAGCGGACCCCGTCGACCGGTCCGCGGTCCGGAAGGTCGTAGAGCACACCGACCGCGCGGGTGTGCGGTCCGGCGAGCCCCCATTCGAACAGCAGGGCCGTCAGCGTACGCCAGGTGTCCAGCCAGTACGCACAGTCCCCCGTGTGCCGCAGGCAGAGTACCGGCGTGGGCCGGGGTGGCACGATCTGCCAGCGGTCTTGGCTCATCTGTGAAACCACCATGTACGTATCCCCCTCGTATGGTGCCCTCGTCCCCGGCACACATCTCCCCCCGTCGGCGCACCGCTCTGCCGCCCGTCACGGCGGGTGCATCGGTGAGGGAGTGCCGGACGTCTACCGGCGTATTCGCGTCGGTCCTGCCGACCATGGGCTGGGTGGCAGGACGCATCCGTGCACGCTGGTGGTGAGTACGGCCGCGAGCGGGCCGCACAGGTCGGCGGCGCGCAGTGACGTCGTCACCGGGATCGCGGGGCCGTCGTGGCCTGCCCGCCGTGCCGGCGGCCCGCTCGGGTCCGCGTCCGGCAGTGTGGTCCAGCCGTCCGCCGCGGGGACCGGGTCGGGTCGCCGCCCGTCGGGGGGCCGACCGCTCCTGAGGACGGGGTCCAGCAGCAGCGTCGCCGCCGACAGCAGCGACGACTCGACCGCGCTGCCGCGTCCCGTCAACCGGCGGTGCAGCAGACCGGCCACGACCGCCTCGGCGCCGAGCATGCCGCCGAGCGAGTCCAGGACCGTCATCAGGGTCGGGCGGGGCGGCTCGCCGGGGTCGTGGCGCAGGGCGTCGGCGACACCCGAGCGCGCCTGCACCATGAAGTCAGTGCCCAGGGGCGGCGCCGGCACGGCGTCCGACCAGCCCGACGTGTGGGCGTACACCAGCGCGGGGTTGACCCGGTGCAGGGCCGCGCCGTCCAGTCCGAGCCGTTCGGCCGCGCCGGGGGCCCAGTTGTGCAGGAAGACGTCGGCGCCGCGCACCGCCGCCAGCAGCTCGCGCCGCCCGCGCTCGCTCTTGATGTCGACCTCCACGGCGTCCTTGCCGTGGTTGAGCGCCAGCCATACGGCGGAGTGGTCGCCGCACAGGGGTGGCATGCCCCGCATGGGATCGCCGCCGGGCGGCTCGACACGTATGACCTCGGCCCCGAGCAGCCGCAGCAGATGCGCCGCCAGCGGGCCCTGGATCCGGCGCCCCGCCTCCAGCACGACCAGACCGCCGAGCGGTCCGCGCTCAGGACGGGCCCCGGACCGCGGCGCGGCGGGCGGGACAGCCGCAGCGCCGGACGTCGACGTGCTCGTGTCCGGCGCCGGGCCGGACCTCAGCAGCCAGGGGTCCGGTGGTTCCGCGGTACCGTCCAGGCCCAGCTCGCGGCGCCGCTCGGCGATCGTCGTGATCGGGCAGATGCTGACGCCGTACTGCCCGGCCAGTCGGCGCACTTCGTCCCAGGGCCGGCGTACCGCGGTGTGCAGCTCGGGCGGAAGGGGGGCGGCGGCGACCGAGAAGCGCGCGGCGAACGATCGCCAGCCGTCTCGCGCCGCCTCGCGCGACGCCCCGAGGGCGGCCCAGAAGCGGGCCCACGGTTCGGCCTGGAGGGCCTCGATCTCGAACCACACCCCGTCCAGGCTCCGGAACGGGGGGCCGCCCGGGCCGCAGTCGGGAAGCCCCGAGTCGGCGGAGGCGACGGCCAGGTAGTGAGCGGTCAGCAGCAGGGCCGCACGGTCGACACCGGTGGCCGCCGCCTGGCGCCCGGCGTCCGGATCGGCGCAGGCGAGTTGGCTGAGCAGACCGATGGTGCCCAGGACGCCCGCGGCGGTGCCCGCGACATCGAGCGGCAGCGCACGCGGACGCCCGTGGCGGCGGCCGTGCACCTGCATGATCCCGCACACGGCCTGTGCGGAAGCCTCGTCGTGCACCAGGTCCGCGGGCAGCACGTCGGCCCAGCGGACCACCGTCCCGGCGGTCCCGAACGGCCCGTGCGTCCAGGCCCGGGCCGCCGGCGCCGGTCCGGGACCCTCCGGACAGTGGTCCTCGGCGCCGTCACCGCCCGCGGTCTCACCGTCCTCGTCCTCGGCGCCTGCCGCCGCGACGTCCCCGCCGAGACGGCGGAGATGGTCCCGGACCACCCGTGCCGCGGTGCTGGTCCCCGCCACGGCGCAGCGCCGCCCGGACAACGGAGCGAGTTTCTCAACGACGGGGTGGATCATTCAGTCCTACCTCCGAGAGAACCGCGGGCTTCGACGCCCGTGAGGCGACCGGCGAGGGTCAAGGCTCTGCACGCCCATCCGACCGTGCCCGGCGCCCGCTGTCCATCCCGGCGAGGCGGAATTGAACACCGCAGTCAAGTGCCGTCGGCCGTCGCAGGTCCCGGCGTTGCAGCGCCCTGCTTGTTGGCCGACGGGCCGCCGGAACGGGCGTGACCCGGCCCTAGTGTCGGTGGGCACCGCTCCGACGCCGCATCGCCGGCCCGCAGCTTCGAGGGGGAGGGGGATGTCCGTGGCCGCAGCGCACGAGGCCCGCGACTGTCCAGTGTGCCGGGAACCATGGCTGGTCCTGGCGGATCCGGCCGGTCTTCCGCACCGCATGGCCGAACTGTCGGCGGCCGCATGGCGGTTCAGCGGCGAGGACGCCGTACGGCGCCCCGCCGGTCCCGCCGTGATTCCACGGCCCGGCGCCGACGGATACGACGAGCACGACGAGCACGACACCTTCTTCGGCGTCGCGCGCGCCGAGGACCGCTCACCGGACGCCTTCCTGCTCGGCGGGCTGCACACGCACCACGTCGTGGCCTCGCATCAGCAGCACTGCGGCTGCGGGGACCCCCGCGACCTTCGGGTGCTGTCGTCCGGCTGGCGCTGTCTCATGGAGCACGCGGACGGTGCCCCGCCCCCCGCCGACTGCCCCGCCGACACCGCCGACGACGACGCCGCACTGGCCGACTGCCCGCGTCCGCACGAGCACTGGCGGGTCGGGCACCAGCTGTTCTTCGTCCTCATCCAGGCCGTCATCGCGGGCGTCCGGTGCTTCGTCGGAGAGTTGGACGCGGGCGACGAGGGTACGGCGGCCCGGTCGCTCGGCCTGGCGTCGGAGATGTGCCGGCACTCCGCCCTCGCCATGAAGTTCGCGGGAGGACTCAGCCCCGTGGACTACGAGTACGAGGTACGGCCCTCCATGCTTCCGCCTGCCGTCCGCCCGGGCTTCAGCGGCTTCCAGACCCGCGATCACGCTCTCCTGGTGAAGACCCTGCGGGCTGCGCGACCGGCCCTGGGCGCCCTGGGGTTCGACCACCCCGCGGTCGTCGAACTGGAGGGGGCGCTGCAGCGGGTTTACGCCGCCCACCGCCTGGTCTGTGCCAGGTTCGACGGGACGAAGATTCCAAGCCTGCGGATGGAGGTGTCCGGGCCCGAGTCCGCCAAGCGGGCGGGCACGGACGTCATCGACGAACTGACGACCCGCCGGCTGGCCCTGCTGCGCGGTACCACGTCGCGCCCGGACCGACGCTGAGGCGGACCGGCGCGGACCGACGCGGACCGGAGCGGACCGGCCGGAAGCGCGAACCGGCCGGAAGCGCGAACCGGCCGGAAGCGCGAACCGGCCGCGTGCGGTCCAGCCGCGTGCGGTCCAGCCGCGTGCGGTCCAGCCGCGTGCGGTCAGGGGGACGATCCCGGGTCGGCCGGGTCCGCCGCGACAGTGGCCCTTGCGCCGATCCGGGCGATGCCGAGAATCAGTGGGTGCACATCCTTTCGTTTCCCGAAGAGGCCACGCCGCCCGAGCTGCGTATGCAGGTACGGGAGCTCCAGGAGCAGGCGTGGCCGTCCGCGCCTGTCCCGATCGCTCCCGACTGCTCCCCGACCCACGATCCTTCGCTACGGCCGCTGTCGATGGTGCTCGTGGACGGGGAGACGGTGCTGGCCGCGCTGGACATCCTGGTCAAGGAGATCGTCCACGCGGGCGAGCGCTACGCCGCCGGCGGGCTGAGCACCGTGGTGACACGGCGGGAGGCGCGTGGCCGCGGACATGGTCTGCGCCTGGTCACGGTGGCGAGGGAGTCGATGATCGCGCGGAATCTGGATCTGGGGCTGTTCACCTGCGACCACCCGCTCCAGGCGTTCTACGAGAAGGCGGGCTGGCATGTTCTTCCCGGTGCGGTGCTGTTGGGCGGAACGCCGCAGGCCCCGTTCCCCAGCGACCAGCCCGGCTTCGACAAGGTCACCATGGCCGACTTCTTCTCGCACAAGGGCCGGCGCGCCGAGGCGTCCTTCCACGACAGCCGTATCGGGCTGTATCCAGGGGAGATCGACAGGCTCTGGTGACTTCGGAGGCCCCTGACCAGGCCCGACAGGCCCCAGCGGGCCCCAGCGGGCTCCGACGGGCGTGGGCGACGGCATGATCGAGATGAGCCGCTCGCCGGGGCGTGCCACGATCGAGCCAGCGCCTGCCGCACTCCCCTCGGCCTCCTGTGCGCGTCATCCAAACTCGTTCCGAACCACTGCGAAGCCTCCGGAGGACGCGATGGTGGACGTAGCCCGTACGCGAAGTGCCGCGGATCCGGAAGTGCGGGTCGTGGCGCTGGAGGTCAACGGACGTACGCGCAAGGTGGCGCTCGACCCGCGGGTCACCCTGGTGGACGCCTTGCGTGACCACCTCGGGCTCGTGGGTACCAAGAAGGGCTGTGACCAGGGCGCCTGTGGTGCCTGCACGGTGCTCGTGGACGGCAAGCGCGTGCTGTCCTGTCTCACCCTGGCCGCTCAGTGCGACGGCCGCGCGATCACCACCATCGAGGGACTCGCGGGACCCGACGGTCTCCACCCGGTCCAGGCCGCGTTCCTCGAACACGACGGGTTTCAGTGCGGCTTCTGCACCCCCGGTCAGATCATGTCCGCCGTGGCCCTGCTCGACGAAGGGCGGGCCGGCTCCGACGAGGAGATCCGCGAGTACATGAGCGGGAACCTGTGCCGCTGCGGTGCCTATCCCCACATGGTCGCGGCGATCCGTGAGGTGGCGGCGGCGAGGGGTCGCGATGCGGGCGCTTGAGTACATCCGCTCCACCGACGCCGCTCAAGCCGTCGAGCTGGTGTCGGGAGATCCGACGGCGGCGTTCCTCGCGGGCGGCACGACGCAGCTCGATCTGATGAAGGACGGCGTGCTCGATCCCGCGCGACTGGTGGACATCACCCGCCTGCCGCTGCACGCGGTGGAGAGCCACGGCGAGGTCCTGCGGGTCGGTGCGCTGGTCACCATGGAGGAACTGGCCGCGCATCCCACGGTCGCCGAGCGGATTCCCTTCGTCAGGGAAGCCCTGCTGTCCGGCGCCTCCACTCAGCTGCGGAACATGGCGACGATCGGCGGAAACCTGCTGCAACGCACCCGCTGCCGGTACTTCCGCGATCCCGACGTTCCCCAGTGCAACAAGCGGGCGCCCGGGTCGGGATGCGCGGCCGTGCACGGGGCCGCCCGGATGCACGCCGTGCTGGGGGCGAGTGAACGCTGCATCGCCGTCCATGCCTCCGATCTGGCGGTCGCCCTGGTGGCCCTCGACGCCGTCGTGCACATCCAGGGGGTGGCCGGGCCGCGGCAGGTGCCCCTGACGGACTTCTACCTGCCGGCATCCGACAGCCCGGAGGTCGAGAACGTCCTGCAGCACGGCGAGCTGATCACCTCGGTGTCCATCCCCCTCCTGCCCACCGGAGCCCGGTCGGGCTACCTCAAGGTGCGGGACCGCAGCTCCTACGAGTTCGCCCTGACCTCCGCCGCCGTGAGCCTGCTGATCTCCGACGACGCGATCAAGGATGCCCGGATCGGCTTGGGCGGGGTCGGATCCGTACCGTGGCGGGCCTGGGAGGCGGAGAGGGCACTGGCCGGCGCCTCCGCCACCGTCGAGAACTTCCAGTGGGCGGCCGCCGCGGCCGTCCAGGGCGCGTGGACCGTACCGGGTACGGCGTTCAAGGTCGAGCTCGCCCGGCGCACCCTCGTTCGCGAGCTGCAGACAGTGGCGGGAGCGACGGTATGAGCACCGTGCAGAGCAGGCCGATCATCGGCGCCGGCGTCAACCGCGTCGACGGCGCCTGCAAGGTCACCGGCGCCGCCCCCTACCCGATGGACTTCGACGCTCCCGGACAGGCGTACGCGGCGCTCGTCCAGAGCACGATCGCCGCCGGCCGCATCGTCCGCATCGACACCGATGCGGCCGAGGCATCACCCGGGGTGATCACCGTGCTCACCCACACCAATGCACCCAGACTGAGGCGGGCGCCGGTGAGCAAGCTCGGAGCCTCTCCTCCCCCGCCGCTCCAGGACGACCGCGTCCTGCACTACGGACAGCACATCGCGGTCGTCGTCGCCGAGACGCAGGAGCAGGCGACCGCGGCCGCGCGTCTCGTGTCGGCGGAGTACGAGCGCGCCGATCCCCTGCTGGACCTGATGGACCCGCGGGCGCCGCAGATCGACGATCCGTGGGGCATGGACCACAGCCGGGGCGAGGCCGCCGCTGCCCTGGCGACGGCCGACGTCACGGTGGAGGCCACCTACACGACCGCGGACAACACCAACAACCCACTCGGTCCGTTCGCGACCCTGGCCTCCTGGGACGGCGACCGGCTCACGGTCCACGACACCACCCAGTGGCCGTTCGTGGTGCGCAGCACCCTGGCCGCCGTCTTCAAGGTGCCCGAGAGCTCGGTGCGGGTGCTGGCGCCGTACGTGGGCGGAGGCTTCGGAGCCGGGTTGCGTGTGTGGCCGCACGTGGTCCTGACGGCCGCCGCCGCCCGCGTGCTGCAACGGCCGGTGAAGCTGGTCCTGACCCGGCCG
Source organism: Streptomyces sp. TP-A0356 (assembly GCF_001417775.1). Taxonomy (GTDB): domain Bacteria; phylum Actinomycetota; class Actinomycetes; order Streptomycetales; family Streptomycetaceae; genus Streptomyces. The sequence continues at coordinate 254,207 of NZ_BBZJ01000015.1, forward strand.
CAGATGTTCACGTCCGTGGGGCATCGGCCCAAGAGCGTGCAGCGCATCACCGTCGGCGCCACACGCGCCGGTGATCTGGTGGGCATGGACCACCGCAGTGTCTCGCCGGTGGCGATGGAGGACGACGACTACGAGCCGGTCGCCTCCGGCACCGCTTTCGCCTACACGTGCCCCAACGTCTTCACCCAGGACCGGCAGGCCCGTCTGAACATCCCCAACCCCACCTCGATGCGTGCCCCGGCCGAGGCGCAGGGCAACTTCGCGCTGGAATCGGCCCTGGACGAACTGTCCTACAGGCTCGGGATGGATCCGCTGGACCTGCGCCTGCGCAACTACGCCGAGCTCCACCCGGTCCACGCACTGCCGTGGTCCAGCAACGCACTGCGCGAGTGCTACGAGGTCGGCGCGCAACGGTTCGGCTGGTCGCGTCGCAACCCCGCTCCCCGCTCGATGCGGGACGGGGACCGGCTGGTCGGCTACGGCATGGCGGGGGTGAGCTATCCCTGGTTCGCGATGGACTGCCACGCCGAGGCCACCCTGCACCGGGACGGAAGCGCTCTGGTACGCAGCGCCGCGACCGACATCGGCACGGGCACGTACACCGTGATGACCCAGCTCGCCGCGGAGTGCCTCGGACTGCGGCTGGGGCAGGTGCGCTTCGACCTCGGTGACTCGGACATGCCCGTCGCGCCCCAGGCCGGAGGGTCCGGGCTGACGGCGGCGCTCGGCAACGCGGTGTTCGACGCCTGTGCCCGGCTCGTGCGGCGGTTCGTGGAGCTGGCCGCCGGGGACAGGGGCTCCCCGCTCTACGGTGCCGCCCCCGAGTCCGTCGAGGTCACGCACGGCCGTATCCATCCGATCGGACAGCCCCACCTCGGCGAGGCGTACACCGACGTCCTCGGCCGCCACGAACTGGTGGAGCTGACGGCGAACGGCTACAGCAGACCCCGGTCCCGGGACGAGCTGGGCATGGCCCTGTCGGGCGCCTTCGCCGCCAAGTTCGTCGAAGTCCATGTCGACGCGGATCTGGGACTCGTACGCATCGCGCGCATCGTGTCCGTGATCGACGGCGGTCGCATCCTCAACGAGAAGACCGCCCGGAGCCAGATCGTCGGCGGGACCGTCGGCGGTATCGGGATGGCGCTCTTCGAGGACACCGTCACCGATGTCCCCAGCGGGCGGATCGCCAATGGCACCCTCAGCGACTACCTCGTCCCCGTCAACGCGGATGTGCCCGACATGGATGTGGTGTTCGTGGGCGATCCCGACCGGGCCAGCCCCATCGGCACCAAGGGGATCGGCGAGGTGGGCCTCGTCGGTGTCGCCGCCGCCGTGGCGAACGCCGTCCACCACGCGACCGGGAAGCGCATCCGGTCACTGCCCATCACGCTCGACGCACTGTTGTGAGTGCTGCCGGGGTGAGTGCTGCTGGGGTGAGTGCTGTTGAGTGAATGCCGCTGAGGTGAATGCTGCGGGGGTGATGGGTGCCGGCCGGGTCGTCGGGGACGGGACCACTACGGAACGCGGGCGGTCCATTCCTGGGAAGCGAACTTCGTGGCGGCCAGTTCCTCGGCGCGTGCGAGCTCCTGCCCGGTGATACGGCCGACGGTGAGGCCGTAGCGCGCGCGGAACGAGCCGATCATGCGGTCGATGACGGCCTCGCGGGAGAGGCCGGTCTGCCGCCTCAGCGGGTCGACGCGCTTCCTGGCGCTGCGGATGCCCTTGTCGGACAGCTTCTCCCGGCCGATGCGGAGCACCTCCAGCATCTTGTCGGCGTCGATGTCGTAGGACATGGTCACGTGGTGCAGGACCGCTCCCGGACCACCCTGGGGGCCGACGACGCGCTTCTGCGCGGCTCCTGCGATCTTGCCGGCGTCGGTGGCGATGTCGTTGAGGGGCTGGTACCAGGCCTTGACGCCCATGTCGTCGAGAGCGCCCAGCACCCAGTCGTCGAGGTAGGCGTAGGAGTCGGCGAACGACAGCCCGGACACGAGCGAGGCGGGGACGGAGAGCGAGTACGTGATGGTGTCACCGGGTTCGACGAACATGGCCCCGCCGCCCGAGATGCGCCGTACGACGGTCATCCCGTGGTGCCGGGCGGCCTCCGCGTCGACCTCGTTGCTCAGGGACTGGAAGCTGCCGATGACGACGGCGGGTCCGCCCCACTCCCAGACCCGGAGGGTCGGGGGTCGGCGCCCCGCGGCGACCTCCCCGGTGAGGACCTCGTCGAGCGCCATGTGAAGGGCGGGGTGCTGCGGTTGCTCGTGGATCAGCTGCCAGTCGTAGTCGGTCCAGTCCGTCGCCTGGGCGAGGGCGCGGCGGACGGCGACGGCGACACCTTCCGGAGTGAGGCCGTACATGACGGTGCCCTCGGGAAGGCCCGCTTCGATGCGTTCGGCGAGCTCGGCGGCTTCCGCGGTGACCGGAGCTCCTTCGAGAGCCCGGTCGATGGCGGGGAGCGCCTCATCGGGTTCGAGGAAGAAGTCACCCGCCACGCGGACGTCGCGCAGTACGCCGTCGTGATCGTCGAGGTCGACCACGACCAGCTTGCCCCCGGGAACCTTGTACTCGCCGTGCATGCCCGTCCGCCTTGATCGTTCCGGTAACGCCGCCACGGTAACGCCGCCGGGGTGTCTCCTGTTCCGTGCAGGGCGGGCCGATCGGGACGGTCGCGCCGGATCGAATCCGACGCAACCACGCGGTGCGATCCGCTGTGATCCGGCAACCCGGCAACCCCGACGAATCCGGCCGAGTCCGCTGGAGATACGCGACAGCCCCGGCCGGTGCTGGGCCGGCCGGGGCCGATCGGCGTTTCGTCGTCGTGCCGGGCGGAAGCCCGTCAGCCGTGGCGCGCCTTGAAGCGAGGGTTCTTCTTGTTGACGACGAAGGTCACGCCCCGGCGGCGTACGACCTGGGCCCCGGGCTTCGACTTCAGTGAGCGCAGGGACTTGCGCACCTTCATGACTGTCTCCTCACTCTTGCTGGGGCGGCGGAGCCGGGTCAGCGGCGGGCCGATGCCGCGCGGCCGTAGCGCCGCTCGAAGCGCTCCACCCGGCCCGCGGTGTCCACGACGCGCGAGGTGCCCGTGTAGAACGGGTGGCTGGCCGACGAGATCTCGACGTCGATCAGCGGGTAGGTGTTCCCGTCCTCCCACTCGATCGTGCGCGTCGAGTGAGCGGTCGAACGGGTCAGGAACGCGGCGTCCGCGGCACGGTCGCGGAAGACGACCAACCGGGTTTCGGGGTGAATGGCAGGCCTCATCGGGCTTCCCTCCTCATGGCCGTCCGCCAGGGGCGGCGGCTTCGTTCAGCGTTCCTCACGGAAGAGGACGTGTCTGCCGACCACGGCGTCGTACTTGCGCAGTACGAGCCGGTCGGGATCGTTGGTGCGGTTCTTGCGCGTCACATAGGTGACACCGGTCCCGGCCGTCGACTTCAGCCTGACGACGGGGCGCGCGTTGTTGCGTGTCATGAGGTTCTCCCTTCACCCACAGGCCCGGTTCACCCACGGCCCGTTCTTGACCAGAGCATGCCAGCCACGATTCTCAACACCGAGACCTGCCACGGCATTCCCGGCAGGATCGTCCTCAGGGGATGAACACGACCGTTCTCAGGGGAAGAAAGTGAGGCCCGGGGACACGGTCCCGCTCACCACCACGCGCCCCCTCACCACCACGCGCCGTACAACCGGTCGGGCCCCGTGGACATTCCCGCTGCCCCGGGTCGTCAGGGCGGCGGAGGCAGGTAGAGGTGGCGCAGGTCGTCGGGTACGGGGCTCCCGGGCCGGAACAGCGGTGCCGCTTCGCCGTCCGCGGCCGTCGCGGGCGCGTCCGTGAGCCGCATACGCTCCCGCAGCCGGCCGTAGAAGTTGGCGGGGGTGAGCCTGACGAGACGCAGCGGCCGCGGCGCCGCGAACGCCCCGATCCAGTCGCCGGGCTCCAGGACGCCGCGAGGCTGCCCGTCGACGCTGACCGCGGCGCGCCCGGAGTGGGGCTGCACGCGAAGGGCGATCGGCTCGTCCGCGTTCGCGATCACCGTGCGGTTGAACGCCATGTGCGGGGCCACGGGGGTGAAGACCACCGCCCGCATCCGGGGCGAGAGCACCGGTCCCCCGGCGGCGAAGCTGTAGGCGGTGGAGCCCGTGGGGGTGGCGAGGATGACGCCGTCGGCAGAGTACGAGGCCAGGAGCCGGCCGGCGATGTAGACGCCCACGCTGACCTGGTGGTCCCGGGCGAGCTTCTCCACGACGATGTCGTTCAGCGCGGTGACGTCCAGCGCGATTCCCCAGGTGTCGTCCTCGGCGAGGTCCGTCTGCGGCTGCGGCGGCGGCAGCGCGGGCCCGCGCCCGTAGCACAGGATCTCCTCCACATCGGTGGGTACCTCGAGCGGCCTGGACGCCCGCATCGTGAGCATCATGCGTTCCTCGCACTCCGACCTTCCGGCATGCACGGCGTCCAGCGCCTGCTCCACGTCGGAGATCGGTATCTCGGTCAGGAAGCCGACCTTGCCCAGGTCGACGCCCAGCACCCGGACGTCGTTGCGAGCCGCGATCCGCGCACCGCGCAGGAACGTGCCGTCCCCGCCCAGCGTCACGATGAGGTCGGGGCTGCCCGCTGCCCGCGCTTCCTCGCGGGCGTGACGGCGGCTTCCCGGGCCCTGCCACACGTCGATGTCCACACAGCCGATGCCGTGCCGTGCGCACCACCGGCGTACGGTCCGCGCTCCGGACACAGCCTCCGGACGGCCTCCGTGCACGACGAGTCCCAACCGGCTGATCGGCATGTCACCTCCGGGCTGCCGTCCTGTCTGCGGGGCTGGAAGCCATCGTCACAGCTTCGGAGCGCACCTGCACCTGCCACGGGGGGGACGGCCCCTGTCGGCGGTGCGAGGTCGGCTGCGCCGTGCGGGGAGGGGCGGGAGGTGTGCGAGCCAGGCGCTGGCGGACGGGTGACGGCTCTACGGGTGAACTCTGCCGACAGGACAGCCCGCCACCGGGGCGCCGAGTACGGCGGAAGCCCCGTCCGGCGCGGGCCCGTCCGAGGAGCGGCATGGCCGTCGGCGTCTCTCAACACGGTCGGGCACGGGGCGACGACCATGACGGCCGGGGCGAACCGGCCGTGCTAAGGGAGAGTCATGAGACAGTCCCGAATCGCGGCAAGTGTGTCCTCACTCCTCCTCGCCGTCGCCTGCACCTTCACGGGCGCTGCGGCGGCGCAGGCGGCCCCGGAGACAGCGGCCTTGGGTTACGTGGCCCTCGGTGACTCCTACTCCGCCGGGGTCGGAGCCGGCAGCTACTTCGGCTCCGGCATCGCATGCATGCGCAGCAGCCGGTCGTATCCCGCCCTGTGGGCCGCGGCCCATTCCCCGTCGTCGTTCACCTTCACCGCGTGCAACGGTGCCCGTACCAGTGATGTCATGGCCGGCCAGCTCGGCCCGCTCAGCCGCCGTACCGGGTTGGTGAGCATCACCGCGGGCGGCAGCGACATCGGCTTCTCCAGCGTCATGACGACCTGTGTGCTGCGGGGCAACAGCAAATGCCTGTCCGCCGTCGCCGAGGCGCGCTCCTACACGGACAACTCGCTCCCCCGCGACCTGGACCGTCTCTACACGGCCATCAGGAGGAAGGCCCCGGCCGCCCACGTCGTCGTTCTCGGCTATCCGCGCTTCTACAAGATCAAGGGCAGCTGTGTGGCGGGCCTCCAGGACACCGCGCGGTCCGCCATCAACAACGCCGTGGACCATCTGAACACCGTGATCGCGAAGCGTGCCGCCGACCACGGGTACTCCTTCGCCGACGTCAGGACCGCCTTCTCCGGGCACGAGATCTGCTCCGGCAGCCCCTGGCTGCGCAGCGTCGACCTGCTGGCCCTCACCGAGTCGTACCACCCCACGGCAGTCGGGCAGTCCCGCGGCTACCTGCCCGTCTTCACCCACGCGTCCTGAACACCACCTCCGCCACCCCGAGTTGTCCACTACAACTGCGGAGGCTTTTGAGCGGTCGCACCCCGGCCGGTGCCATCCGGACGGGGTGGCCCGCGAAGCCCTACGACGCGATGACGCACGCCACGGGCCTGTGCCTCGGCCTCAGCGGAAGGCGATGCTCTTGTCCTGCCACCCGTCGTAGGTCCCGTCCGGCAGCAGCTGGTTGAAGACGATGCGGTCCTCGTCCACCCTCGCGAAGACGAACACCGTGCCGCCTCGGGAACCCACGCCGACGGCGGTGTCGGTCCTGACGTCCCCGGGCACCGGCTCCCAGCCGGCGAACGATCCGTCCTCGCCGACGCGGTTGGACACAACGCGGCCGTCGGCGTCCGTGACGAACACGAGTACCTCCCCTCCGCGGGCCACCGCCGCGGGCTGGGACGAGCTCACCATGTCACCGGGCACCTCTTCCCAGCCCTCGAACGCCCCGCCACGGCCGGTCCGGTTGTACTGGACGCGGCCCTCCGGGTCCCTGGCGAACACATAGAGGTCCTCCCCCCGGCTCGCCGCCGTCGGCGCGGCCTGGCTGCGCAGGGATGCGAAGGTCTCCGCCATCGAGACCGAGCGGACCGTGGTCGGCAGGGGCCGGATCTCCTGGATCTCCCAGCGGCCGAGGGTCAGCGCGGTGGTGGGGAAGACGACCTCGACCCCGTGTCCCTCGTCGGTCTCCTGGAGATCGGCCTTCCGGTGGGCGATGGCCTCCGCGATCTCCGTGGCGGCGTCGGTCATGAGGGGGCCCGCGATGGGGACGGTGACCGCGGCGGCCAGGACCATCCCGCGGGTGGCGGCGGCCGGGTCGGGGGCCTGGGTGATCTCCTCCACCTCCTCGTGCAGGAACTCGATGGCGATGCCGGGGTCCTCTGTCGCTCTGATCGCAGCCATGCAAAGCCTCACCCAAGGTAGAAGCCGGCCGGAGCCGCTCGGCAGTCGGGACTCCGGTCAATCGCTTCTTCCAGGATGGACACGCTCACGCCCCCGGCTCGCGCTGGATTCCGCCTTCCGGGTCTGCCGGTCCCCACCGGGTGGGGCCGGCGCCTGGGACCGCTGGGCCGGCGAGGGGACCATGCTCGGCATCGACGAGCCGGTCCCTGAGCACGCCGGGATGGAGCAAGACACTTCGCATCGTGCCTGCGAGGGATCTCTCTGCTCCCAGCCGGGAGGGCCGCCCCGGTCGTACGCCTATCAGCCGACCCGGTACGCCGCCCGACCCCGGCCGTCAGTCGGTAACCGTCCTCTTCGGACGGCCAACTCGCCTTCCGCTCGCGGGCCTTCATCTACGCTGAGTGCCACCGGGTCGGTGAGGGAGCCGACGGGGGCAGGGGGTGAGGGGTGGACCGGTTCGGGGAGATCCGCGCGGCCCGGCGCGAACTGGACGCCGTCGTCGCGGAGATCCGGCGGCTCAAGGGCCTCGAGGACTTCCTGTCCGAACCTTCGGAGCGGGACATCCACGATGCCGCGCAGGAGCGGCCTCTGGTGTACCTCTCGGCGGCGGAGCACGGTGGCGTGGCCCTGGTCGTGGACGACGAGGACGTCCGGTCGGTGGCGCTGCCCGACCTGTCCGCCGAGGTGGTGCGCGTCCACGCGCGTGCCCACGACGACGCCCACCGGGCGTACCGGGCGGACCCCGGCGGGCGGCTCGCCGACTGGGAGAAGTCCCTGGAGGGGACGACGAGATGGCTGTGGGACGCCCTCATGGGTCCGGTCCGCGCCGCGCTGCCGGGGCACGGCGAGGCCGTCCTGGTGGCGGGTGGACTGCTGGGTCTGCTGCCGCTGCACGCGGCCTGGACCGAGGACCCGAGCGCTCCCACCGGACGGCGGTACGCCCTCGACGACCTCGTCGTCAGTTACGTACCCAACGCGCGCTTCCTGACCTCGGCCCGTGCACTCGCCCGAGGGCCGGTGCAGCGGCTGACGGTCGTGGTGGATCCGCCCCGGGGCGACGGACGCGACCCGCTGCGCTCGGCGGAGAGCCAGGCGTGCGCCGCCGCCGCGGCGTTCCCGGGGCGATCGAACGTGCTGCGCGGGCCGGCGGCGAACGCGGACGCCGTGCGGAGAGCGCTGGCCGCCGCCGACGCCGCCCACTTCGCCTGCCACGGGGAGGCCGATCTGCTCACCCCGCTGGACAGCCGCCTGCTGCTGGCGGGGTCGGACGAACTACGGCTGCGGGACCTGCCGGTGTCCCGGCTGCGGCTCAGGCTGGCGGTCCTGTCCGCCTGCGAGTCCTTCCTGCCGCGCACCGACTTGCCGGACGAGGTGGTGTCCCTGCCCGGCGGGCTGCTGGGGGCGGGTGTGGCCGGGGTCGCCGCGGCCATGTGGTCGGTGCCCGACCTGCCCACCACACTGCTGATGATCGAGTTCTACCGGCGCTGGCGTACCGAGGGACGGCACCCGGCCACCGCGCTGCGCGACGCTCAGGTCTGGATGCGCGACGCGACGAACGGCGACCAGTCGGCGTTTCTTCAGCGGGCACTCGCCGAGGGCGAGTCCTGGCTCCCGGACGACGAGACGACGGAGGGCCTGTTGCTGGCGCTGGAGTACCAGGAGCGCGACGGCCGGTGTTTCGGCACCCTTCGCTCCTGGGCGGGCTTCGGCTACTTCGGGGCGTGAACCCGACGGCCGTTCCAGGCACACGGGGCGCCGCCCGCCGCAGGGGCCTGAGCCTCGTGCCTGGCCGACGCCGCTACCACTCCTCGCCGGGATGCGTGGTGCACCACCGCTGCCACTCATGGGAGTTGAGCCGGGCCGGGGCAATCCGCTCGGCGCGCAGGAAGTCGACGGCACCGTCCAGCATGTCGTCGTGGCGCGGGTGCTCGTACGAGGCCGTCAGCAGATCGCGTACGCAGTGCGAGCCGCCGTACACCGCCCAGCCGCCCACGGGCAGCACCGCGTCCGCCAGCGCCTCGACGAACGCGTCGGGCGACACCGAGGCGATCGGATACAGCGGGGTGTAGACCAGCGCCGGGATGTCCGCGTCGCTCGACGGCGGGTCGAACTCCCAGCGGCCGTAGATCTCCATGCGCCGGACGATGTCGGCGGGCAGCAGCGGCGGCGGGGTGCGGCGGCGGAACAGCATCAGACGCCCCCGATCCCGGCCATGGCGTCCCGGCGGGCACGCTCCTCCGCGGTGAGCCGCAGGACGCGGCCGGTGCGGCTTCCGGGCCGGGGACCCCAGGGCGAGCTCGGCCGTCCACGCAGCAGCCAGACGATCAGGGTCAGCTCCCAGCCCACGGCCTTGGCCACGGATGTCACGGTCCACTCGGGACTCATGGCCAGAACGGAAAGGGTGACTCCGCGCCAGAGGGAACCGCCGGCCCGGGCGTTGAACGTCCAGAGCGCGACGGCCACCCCCGCCAGATGACCCAGTCCCAGCAGGCTCTCCCACCCCATCCAGGGCCCCTCTCATCCGATGTGCGTCGTGTCGCCCTCCCTTGGTAGCCGGTCGGAGGACGCAGCGGCCGAGGCGTTGCAGGGGGCGCCGGGATGTGCAACGCGCGCACTATAGAGGAGGATGATCTGGTAAGCGCGGAAGATGCCGTATCTCCTGCTTGGGGGCCGCCCACGCTGCCATCCTGCCGTCGAGGCGGGGGAATCGAGGGGGCACGGCCATGGCGACGGCAACCGGTGGGCCACCGCGAGCGATCGGGGCGCGGCACAGGATCGCATGGCTGTTGCGCGTCAACCGCACGCTGGGACCGCATGCCGAGTACGCCTCCCTGCCGGCCTTCGCCCGAGCCTTTCGGGGCGGCTCCTACCCCCGTGACGTCAGCCCCAGCACCGTCTCACGCTGGGAGACCGCCCAGGCGCCGGTGCCCCGCGCGGCCGTACGCCGCTATGAGGAACTGCTGGCCCTCCCCCCGGATCTGCTGGTGGCCACCGTCGAGACGACGGCCCGCTATCTCGCGCCCTCCGCCCTGGAGCGGCCCCCGCTGCCGGGCGGGCCGCAGGAGACCCGGGCGACGGAGGACCTGCTCGACCACGCGCTGTCCGACGACGTCATGAGCGGGGCGGAGTGGGGACGGCTCACCGACGGGCTCTGTGCGTCCGGTGCTGTCACGCTGATGCCGTCCGGTGTCTGGTCCCTGCTCACCCGGCGCCTCGTCGAGGAAATGGTGATCGCGGACGGGATCCCGTGGATGCTGCGCTTCGAGGCGCTCAACCGCCTCCTCAACCATCCGCGGGGAAGCCGTCATGCGATCGCGGTCTGCGCCGCGCTGGCCGCCGACCCGGCCAACCACGCGGCCACCGAGGTGATCTGCGCGCTCGACAACACCGCCCATCCGGACGCGGCGGCCCGTGTGCTGGCCGCGCTGCGCCGCCCCGCGGGACCTCGTTCCCAGCAGGGCGCGCACATGGCCTGCCTCCGCAAGATCCGCTACCGCCACTTCTCCCCGGGCCAACTGCACGTCCTCGCCCGGGAACTGACGCACCTCCCGGACGACGGAGACGCCATCGGTCAAGTCGCTCCGCTCGCCGGCGGCCTCCTCGCCCTGCACCCGCAGTTCGAGCCCACGCTCGGCGCCCTGCGGGTCCCGCCGGAGCACGACGGCGACCGGCGTATCGGCGTATCGGCACGGCGCGTGGCCGCGTCCGCCGAGGCCGCCGCCGTGCGTGAGCCCCTCGACGGGGCCGCCCTCACCGCCCTGGTCACCGAGATGCTTCAGCACCCGGAGTTCGACGCGCGGCTCTACACGGCGCTCCTGCTGGCGGCCACACCGTACCGTGCCGGATTGGCGGACGCACTCGTCAGCGAACTCGCCAGACCCGTCACCGTCCGGGACACCGGCCTGGCGGTGCCGCTCCTGGGCGCGCTGCGCGTGCTGGGCGGCGCACCCCGCCGGGGTCCGGTCGAGCGTCTGGCCCTTGCGGGCCAGGCCCCATGGGCCGCGGTCGCGGCGGCCGTGCACGGCCTGGGGCACATCGCCGCCGCGCAGGCCGACGTCGGGTTCTGGGTGCGGGCGCTACGCCATCACGCCGCCCGGCGGCAGACGGAGGGGGACGCCGCAGCGGAGGCCGGCCTGCGGGGCCTGGTGTACGCGATGGGCATGGCGGACCGCTACGACCTGCTGGCCGCACTCGGTGCCCGCCCGGGCACCCCGTACTCCGTGCGCTCTGCCGCAGCCTGGTGGCTCGACATCTCGCCGCACGTCCGGCTCAGCGCCCGACGGTGACCAGCGGAACCTTCGCAGCCCTCAGGCCGTCGTGGGCAGATCCGCGCCGTTGCTCCCTTCGAGTGGTGCAACGCCTGACACGGTCGTAGCGTCATTACAGAAGCAACGCGGGCGAAGGGCAGCGCGCGGGCGCGGGGTCCATGGGTCCGGGTACGGACGGCCGGGAGCGGAGATGCGGAGTCACACGGTAAGTACAGCGGTCACGCTCTGTGCCAGCGCAGCACTCGTGGCGGCGGTGGGAACGGCGTCCGCCGCTCCGGGGGCGTCGCCGTCGGCCGCGCACTCCGTGAACCAGGCCGGGCGTCCCGTGCTCGTCGACTGTGTCTGGCACGCGCAGGTGCACCCGGACGACTTCATGATCGCCTGTGGTGACGGCAACAGCCGTCTCGTCTCGCTCCATTGGTCGCAGTGGGACCCGAACTCGGCAGTGGCCAACGGCCTCAACGTGGTGAACGACTGCAAGCCGTACTGCGCGGCGGGCAAGTTCCACTCCTATCCGGTCGTCGTGCGGCTCGACCACCCGCAGCCCTGGAAGAAGCACCCGAAGCTGCAGCACTACACCCAGATGAGCCTCGTCTACCTCGACGACAGGCCGGACGGGTTCGAGCGAGTGGTGATCTATCCGCTGTGGAACTGACCTCGTCCGCGGGCGGCCACGAGATCCCGAGGTGTTGAGTGGGGGTAAACCCCACGCCCAGCGCACCGCCTGAGCCGCCATCCGCTGCGAGTAGGGCCACAGCTCTGCATGAGTCCCTCGGCAGGCGCTGCAGACGGCTTCGTGAGACCCCGTCAGGTCTCTGGGGGGTATGCCACGAGTACCGCGTTTGCACCCGTCCGGCTGCCCAAGATCACACCTTAGGCATATCCGACATGACAGATATAAGGGGGCGTCAGTACGTTCATCGCAGGTCGGCTGCCCGGCCGGCGTCTGCGAGACAGAAAGAAGTGACATGCCCACGCGTACCTTCGCCGTGGCCGCCGCCGTAGTAGGCGCGGCGGCCCTCGCCACCACCGGCATCACCTACGCCTCGACCGCCGGATCACCTCAGGCCGCCCAGCCCGCCCACCGCGCGGCCCCCGCGCCCGCGCACCGCGCCCCCGCGCCCGCCCACCGCGCCGCCCCGCCCGTCCAGCATCCCGCTCCCGCCACCGCTCCCCTCGGCGGCAGCGGCGAGGACGGCAAGAAGGACGAGGGCCGGGACCGGGACCGGGAGGGCCGTGACCGAGAGGGCCGGGACCGGGACCGGGAGGGCGGGCGCCGCCACGAGCGCAGGGAGGAGGGAAGAATCTACTTCAACGAACGGACGTACTCGGCCTTCACGGAGGGCTGCGTGACCGCGGCCAGCGGGCTGGGCTCCAGCAGCTTCAGCATCTTCAACGACAGCAAGAAGGTCGTAGAGGTCTACCGCGGGTTCACCTGCGACAACGGCGCTCCGGTCGCCACCGTGGGACCCTACGGCGCCACCAACGGCGTAGTGACCCGTACCTTCAGCGCGGGCCAGTTCGGTGACACGTTCAATCTCAATGGGGGTGGGTTCGGCGACGACGGTGTCGTGGGCAGCTTCCGGGTGATCGGTCACCACGACGACTGGTGACAGCGCCTCCGGAGGTTGGGGAGGACGCCGGCCCACCGGAATCGGGCCGGCGTCGTCACGAAACAGGGGAACAGCGCCGGGGCGCAGTCCCATGTCCGGCCTTCGCCGGTCGGCGTCCGGCGGTCGTCCAGTGCGCCTCCCGGCATGTTTACGTTCCGCACCCCGGGTCACCCGGTGTCGTGACACCGAAGTCAACCGCGACTTGGAGTGAGCAACAGTGGCTGGAGAGCAGAAGGCCAAGGCCAAGATGGAACAGGCCAAGGGCAAGGTCAAGGAGACGGCCGGCCGCGCGGTCGGCAATGAGAAGCTGACCGCCGAGGGGCAGGCCGAGAAGTCCAAGGGCGATGCCCGCCAGGCGAAGGAGAAGACCAAGGACGCCTTCCGGCGCTGATCGAGCCGCCGTAAGCGAGACACTCCAGGGGACCTCCGTCCATCGGGCGGGGGTCCCCCTGCTCGTGCGGGAGCCGCCCGCGCCCCCGGTCACGCGACGATGTGCGTGGGGCGCGATTCAGGGGTCCACGGCCGCCATCCCGGCCTCGTCGTCCACAGCGAGTACTCCGTCTGCACTGCCGTGATCGGGTGGACGGCGTTCGCACGGCGGATCGTCTCGGCCCCCGCCTCGCTCAGGCCGACGCGATTCGGCGTCCTCCACTGAACTGCCGGCCCGCTGCCGGACCCGTCACGGGCCCGGGCCCGGGCTCTCGGGAGCCGCCGGGCACCCGGACGGAGCAGCGCAGAGCCGCTTCATCGGGCGTCCCGGCAGTGCAGATCGCGCGGTCAGGAGCACCCGTCGGACCCCTCCAGGACGGCACGGGCCGCCGGGCGATCTTGGGCCGGTTCGCACACCCTGATCCCGGGGCCGCCCGCCCACGCCGGGCAACCGCTCCGCGTGCAGGTCGCCCCACCCGCCGTCCCGAGAGACCCCCGAACAAGGAAGCACGGCAATGACAGTGACGACGAACGCGCTCATCCCGGCGCTGCAAGACGCCCGGAAGGCCCATGCGGCAGTCATCGAAAGGTTCCGGGCGGACATGGCCGTCATCCCCGTCGGCCCGCACCGCCACACACTGGAACGCCACGTCGCCGACGCCCAGGTAGACATCACCCGCCTCGACAACCACGTACGCGCCATCCGGCCCCGGCACCTGCTGCGCGACACCGTCGAGATCGTCCGCACCCTGGCGTCCGGCGTCGGCCGTCTGGCCCGGATCCCGCTGGAGGCCGGCACGATGATCGCGGACGGCCTGCTCGGGGGCGGACGCCCGACCACGGATCGCCGGCTGCTGAGAATCACCGAGTGCGAGTACGCGGCCGCCGCTCACGCGCTCGCGGCCTGCCGAGCCGGGGAGAGCATCGCCGCTCTCGCCGATGACGAGAGGGCCATGGACCTGCTCGGCGCGCTGCGTCGGCAGGACGAGGAGCTTCTGCAGAGGCTGGAGAACAGCCTCGAACAGCTGGCCCAGGCCATGGCCGACACATCGGCCGCCGACGGCCGGTGGATCCGGACCGACGACGCCCGCACCGGCACGACACCGCACCTGGCCGGAGTGCAGCGCCCCCAGGCCTGGCCGGATCACCGTTCGCCCACGGACACCCGCGTCGACCCCCGCCCGACAGGTACCGGACTGCACTCAGGGTCACCGACAGCGCGAGGAGCTCAGTAGCACCTCCACGGCACCGCACCAGCGACCACCCCGCCGGCCCCGCGGACCGGCGGCCGACGGGGCACCCCCGCCCAGAATCAAGGAAAGGCAGGAGTACATGGCCAGCAGCACGGAGACCGGCCACACCACCGGGACCAAGGACAAGGACTACAACCTGATCTGGTTCGTCGAGGCATGTCTGAGCAACGCCCTGCGGATGGAGACATACATCCAGGACGCGGAACGCGAGAACGACAAAGAGCTGGCTGAGCTGTTCCGCAAGGCGCAGGCCGACAGCCGCAAGGGAGCCGAGATCGGCAAGCAGCTGCTGCGCACCCGTCTCGGCTGACCCGAGCGGTTGCGCGAGGGCCGGGGTCTCCCCGCCCCGGCCCTCCCGGTCGCCGGGCAGCCACACGTGCCGCCGCACGGCCGACGGGCCGGTTCCACTGCACCGGCCCGTCGGCCGAACGCCTCACCGGATCTCGGTGCCCGCTGCGGCGTGCACCCCGGCTCCGACCGGTACCGGCTCCATCGCCTCGTCCCGGTGGTCGGAGACCACCGTGCCGGGGCCGTCGTCCTGAGCGGACCGGACGTGCACCGTCACTCCGTACCGCCAGGCGTATTCCACGCTGCGCAGCGCCAGCACCCTCGCCCCGGCGGCCGCCAGCTCCCACATCTCCTCGTAGGTGAGGTGGCGCAGCAGGCGCGCCCCCGGTACGAGCCTGGGATCGGCGGTGTAGACGCCGTCCACGTCGGTGTAGATCTCGCACACGTCGGCCTTGAGGGCCGCGGCCAGGGCGATCGCCGTGGTGTCGGATCCGCCGCGGCCCAGGGTGGTGAGCTCGTCCGTCTCCCGGCTGATGCCCTGGAAGCCCGCCACGAGCACGATCACGCCACGGTCCAGGAGCCGCCGTATCCGCTCGGGCCTGACGTCGACGATCCGGGCTTCGCCGTGCACCGAGGTCGTGATCACACCGGCCTGGGCGCCCGAGAACGAGCAGGCCTGGGCGCCGAGCGCGTGAATGGCCATGGCCATGAGGGGGTTGGAGACCTGCTCACCCGATGCCAGCAGCATGTCCAGCTCGCGTGGGGGTGGAGCGGGATCCACCTCGCGGGCGAGCCCCAGCAGTCGGTCGGTGGTGTCGCCCATGGCGGACACCACGACGACGACGTCGTGACCGGCCGCATGGGCCGCGACGACGCGCCGTGCGGCGTGTTTGATCCGATCGGTGCTCCAGACCGAGGAGCCGCCGTACTTCTGGACGATGAGGGCCATCTCGGACACCTCCCGGCGGAGCGCCCCAGGGGGCGGTTCACCGTGCCGGGCCGGGGCGGACGGAGGACGCAGGACGACACGCGAAGACGGCTTCGACGAGGATCGCGCACGCCGTGTCCACCACCTCGGCGGTGACGTTGAGCGGGGGCAGGATGCGTACGACGGCGTCCTCGCGCCCGCCGCGTTCGACGATGAGCCCGTGGCGCAACGCGTGGCTCTGGACCGCGGACGCGACCGTGGTGGCGGGCCGGCCACTGTCGGGATCGGCCATCTCGATCCCCCACATCAGGCCCAGACCCCGCACCTCGCGGACCCACGGGCAGCCGGACAGCACCGCGAGCCGGTCCGCGATCTGCTCGCCCCGCCGCCGGACGTTCGCGAGCACGCCGTCGCGCCGAATGACGCGGATCGCCTCCACGCCCGCGGCGAAGGCGAGTTGGTTCCCGCGGAAGGTACCGATGTGCGCGCCGGGCGCCCAGGTGTCCAGTGCGGCGTCGTACAGGATGACGGAGACCGGCAGACCGATGCCGCTCAGGGCCTTGGACGCCAGGACGACGTCCGGCTCGATGCCGTACTGCTCGAAGGCGAACCACGTCCCGGTGCGCCCGCAGCCCGTCTGCACCTCGTCCACTACGAGCGGGATGCCGAGGGAGCGGGTCAGCGACCGCACGCGCCGTACGAAGTCCCTGCCGGGGATCACGACGCCGCCCTCGCCCTGCACGAGTTCGAGGATCACGGCCGCCGGGGGCGGGATGCCGCCGTTGCTGTCGTGCAGCGCCCGTTCCAGATCCGCGGCGCAGTCCGCGGTGCAGCGGCCCGGGACCGGTCCCGGGGTGCCGCTCCCGCAGGAGCAGTACGGGAAGAAGTGGACGCCCGGCATACCGTTGCGCACGGGTGCCTTCTGGGAGACCAGGCCGCTGAGCGCCATGGCCGCGTGCGTACTGCCGTGGAAGGCGCCCCGGAAGGAGACGATGTCGCCGCGGTCCGTGGCGATCTTGCACAGCTTGACGGCCGCCTCGACCGCGTTGGCTCCCGTCGGCCCGCAGAAGTGGATCTTCATGCGCCTTCTCAACTCAGGTGCGAGCATGGACAGTTGGGCCTCGGTGAAGGCGTCCTTGGCGGGTGTGGGGAAGTCCAGTCCGTGGGTGAGCGAGCCGAGCTGCCGGATCACGGCCTCGACCAGGTCGGGATGGTTGTGTCCCAGTGAGAGCACTCCGGCACCGCCGAGGAAGTCGATGAAGACGTTTCCGTCGACGTCCCGGACGAAGCTTCCGTCGCCCTCGGCCAGCGCGATGGGGAGATGACGGGGATAGGTACGGGCGTTGGACTCCCGGCGTTCCTGGCGCGAGAGGAGTGCGGCGGAGCGCGGTCCGGGCAGGTCGCCCATGACGTGCGGCGCCGTCGGGTGACCTGGGAGGAGGAAGGTGGTCATGAGGGGCCTCCGGGGTTGTGCGGGACGGCCGGTGCGCTGTCGCGGCGGGGGGCCGCGGGAATGCCCCGCCAGCGGGTTCCCGCGGGCAGTGATTCGCCCTTCATGGCCAGGGACATGGCGTCCAGGCAGGCGCCCTCCCCCACCCGCGCGTCGTACAGGACGACGGACCGGGTGCCGACCGAGGCATTCGCCTCGACGCTGACCCTGGACATCTTCATCACCCGGTCCTCGAACAGATGGGTCTGCAGGGAGGTGACTTCACCGACGGCGGCGTCATCACCGACCCGGACCAGGTCGAACTCGGTCAGATACGTGGTGGACAGCCAGACGCGCCGTCCGATGCGGGCGCCGAACAGACGCAGCACCAGGACCGCCCAGGGGCTGCCGATGACGAGGTTCATGACGAGCGGTACGACGAGGTTCTCGTACAGGCCGGTGATCAGTTCGGTGCGCCGCACCCAGACGCTCCACAGCGGCTCGACCCGTGGCCGGTAGCGGCCGATGACCAGCCACTTGAGGATCACTGCCACAACGAGGCAGACCAGGGCCGCCTCGAACAGCAGGGCAGGTCCGAGCAGGACCACCGCGAGCGGCGGAAGGACCGCCGCCAGCGACATCCAGGTGGAGAGGACGGCCAGGATCCCTAGTGTGCTGACGGTCCCGGGGAGGCTCACCCGGAAGTACTCGATGGCGAGACGTGCCGCGATGAGGGTGCGGGTGGGGAGGTAGGTCAGGGTCGGGGGGAAGTCCTGGCTGGCCTGGCGGCTGGGCAGGAAGATCGCGGGCGACCCGAGCCAGGTGGTCTCGGGGCCGGTGGGCCTGGGTGGCGCGAGAGAGTGGACGCCCAGCAGGCTGTTGTCGCCCAGTCGGTGGGAGCCCGGGAGCAGTGCGCCGTTGCCGACGAACCCGCGCCGTCCTATCTCCGCCGGTGCGATGGCGATGCGCCCCCGGTGGAAGACCGCGGATCCGACCACGCTGACGTCCGCCAGGAAGCACTGCTCCCCGGTGACGAGCATGTCGGGGTCGACGAAGTTGACGGTCGCCACCTCCGACCAGCGCCCGGTGCGCGCTCCCATCGCACGCAGGAACGGGACGAGGTAGAGGGTGGAGTACAGCGCCTGGGTCATGGTGAGGCTGACGAACATCAGCGCGTCGATGATCCATTTGCGTACCCCGAAGCCACTGCGCTCGGCATGGATACCGGTCGGGGTCCTCGGCATCACCGCGCGCTTGACGACGAGGACGCACAGACAGGTGGCCAGGACGACCAGGGGCCCGGCAGCGGCGGTGGACAGGACGGCCCATCCGATGCCGTGCCGCAGAGCCGTGTACTCGACGAGCGTGGCGGCCGACCCGATGACCAGCAGCGGGATGAACAGGACCAGCAGCGCGGCCGCGACGTGTCCGGCCAGCACGCGGACCGGCCAGGCCGCGTCATCGGCCTGCGCGGCCATGTCCTGCAACAGGGCCGGGGGCGCGTCCTGTCGGGTGGCGGGGGAACCGGCCCAGTGTTCGTGCGGCCGGACCACGGCGTCCTCGGGTACGAGGGACTGCTCGCCGACCGAGGCGTGGTCGCCGATGACGGCGCCGGGCTGCACCACGCTGTTGGCCCCGACGAAGGCGCCGGTTCCGATCCGGACGGGCGCCAGCCGCAACCGGCCGTCTTCGACCGTGTACGTCTGCAGGCGTACGCCGTACCCGATGCCCACGCCGTCGCCGATCTCCAGCAGGGTGAGCGGCGCGAGGACGACCTGCAGATGACAGCCCCGGCCGACGCGGGCGCCCAGCAGCCGCAGGCAGGGAGCGAGCAGCGGCGAGCCGCTCAGGAGGCGCAGCGGTGTCATGGCGAGCAGCCTGCCGTGGAGCCAGAACCGCAGGTAGGTGATGCCCCACAGCGGATAGGTCCCCGCGCGGACGCCGGTCATCAGCAACCGGCAGACCACCATGGGCAGCAGGAGGAGGGTGACCGCCAGCCACACCGTCTCCAGGGCGACGAACGCCGCCAGGGGCATATGGACGAGGGTGTGCAGGATGCCACCGGCCGCCGTCCCCGGGAGGGGGCCGTGCCAGGCGGCGTACTGCCGGTAGGGCACGAGGACCACCGCGATGCCCGGCAGCAGCAACCACGCGTACAGGCTCGCCAGTTGCGCCATTCCGCAGGCCATGACCCGCGCGGTGGAATGGCACCGGGCGGGTGGCGACGAGGGCGGTGACGGCCCCGTGGCGTCCGCCGCCCCGGCGCCCTCGTCGATGAAGGCGGCGAGGCCCCGGACGGTGGGGTGGGCGTACAGGTCGCCCATGGCCACGTCTCTCGTGCCCGGGTCCTGGCGCATCCGAGAGATGAGGACGGCGGCGCTCATGGAGTGGCCGCCCAGGTCACGGAAGAAGTCGTCCTCGACGGAGATCCGGTCGCAGCCGAGAGCACCCTGCCACAGCTCCGTCAGCCGGCCTTCCAGGGGTGTCGCGGCGGCGACGTGCGGGCGGGAGCGGCGGGCGAGCGGCGGTGACGTCGGGGCAGGGAGCCTGGCGCGGTCCACCTTGTCCGCGGCGAGCAGCGGAAGCGCGGGAAGGACCTCCACGAACGCGGGAATCATGTACTCGGGCAACCTGCGCCGCAACGCCGTGCGCAGGCGTTCGCGGAGAACGTCGTCCGTCTCCGCGACCGAGCGGTCGTGGAGCGTGACATAACCGATCAGGTCCTGTGCGACACCGTCCCGTTCCCGCGGTGCGACGACCGCGCTCTCGACGGCTTCGTCCTCTCGCAGGATCTCCTCGATCTCGGCGAGTTCGATGCGGTAGCCGCGGATCTTCACCTGGGTGTCGGCACGGCCGAGGTACTCGATCTCGCCGGTGGCCGTGAATCTGCCCCGGTCGCCCGTGCGGTAGATCCGGGGTACCTCGGCGCGGTCGCGCGTCACGGGGTTGGGCACGAAGCGTTCGGCGGTGAGGCCGGAGCGGTTGACATAGCCGATCGCCACGCCGGGCCCGCCGATGCAGATCTCCCCGCTGTCGCCCGCGCCGACCGGTCGCAGCCGGTCGTCCATGATGTAGACGCGGTACGTGGGCAGCGGAGTGCCGATCGTGACGGGCCGGTGCGGATGGAGCTCGGCGCAGGTGGCGGTCACGGTGGTCTCGGTCGGCCCGTAGGCGTTGAGGATGCGGCGGTCCGGACGCCACCAGCGGCGTACCAGGTCGGGAGGGCAGGCCTCGCCGCTTACGAGCAGGCTGCGCAGGCTGGGAACCTCCGCGTCGAGGGTGGTCAGCAGAGTGGGCACACAGCACAGCACCGTGATCTCGTGTTCGGCGAGGAAGGCACCGAGTTCCGGTCCGGCGAGCTTGGCGCCGGTCGGGCCCGCGACCAGAGTGGCCCCCGCCATCCACGCCGGCCAGATCTCCTCGATGGCGAAGTCGAAGGCGATCGACAGGCCTTGGTACACCCGGTCCTCGCCGGTCACACGGTAGATCGGTGCGACGACCCGCAGGAAGTTGACGATGCTCGCGTGGGACACGGCCACCCCCTTGGGCCTGCCCGTCGTACCCGAGGTGTAGATGACGTAGCACTCGGCCCGCGGCGCGACGTCGACGGCCGGGCGACTGTCCGGCTGGACGGACAGGTGGTCCTCGGCACGGTCGAGCTCCAGCACGGCGCAGGGCAGGTCCCGGGTTCGTGCACGCTGGTCCGACGCGGTCACCAGCTCGCGCAGGCCGGCATCGCGTGCGATGTACGCCAGACGGTCGGCGGGGAAGGACGGATCGAGCGGCACATACGTCGCCCCTGCCTTGAGCACGCCCAGGAGGGCGACGTAGGTCTCGCAGGACCGCTCCAGCAGGATCCCTATGCGGTCCCCGGCTGCCGTCCCACGTGCCATGAGCAGATGCGCCAGCCGGTTGGATCGGCGGTCGAGCTCCGCGTAGGCGAGGCTCCGCGTGCCGCAGATCACGGCGGTGGCCGACGGCCTGCGGTCGCAGGTGCGCGCGAAGAAGTCGCCCAGAGCCCGCATCGAGGGAAGACAGTCGCTCGGCGCCGGGGGAAGGCGGTCGTCGGACGGCGGGCCCACACGGGCCCCAGCGTCGTCCACATCATCGCGGGCGTCGAGGAAGATGCGCTTGCTCATGACGTCCTCCGCGAGGTGAATCACCCCACGCTTCGATGCTACGAAGAGGGCGGTTAACCTCCGCAAAGACATGGGTTAGGCGACGGTAAACGTCGCAGAAGCCGCGCTGCGTGGGGTGTTCGTGGGCTGCCGCTCAGCGACCGGGAGCGCCTCGATGCTCTGGGCCGGCCGCACAGGGGGGGCGGCTTCGGCGGCCTTGCGGGCCGGCGTCCGCCGGAGCTCGGCGGGAGCGGCCACTTCGGCGTCGGCGCCAGGCGAGGCCGTAGAGGCTGTAGGGGTCGAGGCCCTAGCAGCCCCCCTCGCACGTCCGGGAGCCCGCCACGTTCTGCGGCTCACCGAGGGAGCTGGTGGGTGCGGCGGAAGTCGCCGGGGTTGGTGCCGGTGTGCCGGGTGAAGAACTTGCCGAAGTTGGTGGGCTCGGAGAAGCCGAGTCGGCGGGCGATGGTCGCGACGGGTTCGTCGCTGTGCGCGAGCAGGCGCTGGGCCTCCAGGGCCACCCGGGTGTCGATGACCAGTTTGACGGGTTGCCCGGTGGCGGCCTGGCAGGCGCGGGTCAGGGTCCTGACGCTGCAGCCGAGGCGCCGGGCGTAGTCCTCGGCGCGCCGGGTGGTGGCGTAGGACCGCTCCAGTTCGCCGCGGAAGCGGGTGTAGATCTCACCGCCGGCGTACGGGTCTCCCCTCTCGCCCCGCCTCCGCAGCCGGTCGATGTGCAAGAGAACGGCGGCGAGCAGGAGTTGGAGGATCTGCGGCGACACCGCGCCGTCCGGCCTGGTGACCTCGGCCCGCATCTGGGCCAGCAGGGTGGACAGGGCGGTGTAGTCCGCGCCGGCACCCAGCTGCCAGCAGACCGGGCCGTACCACTCGTCGACCAGCCGGTCGGTGCCGCCGATGTGGGGCGGGAAGGCGGGCGTGAACAGCAGGTGTGTGCCGTTCATCGTGCCCGGGCGGCCGAAGCGCTGTACCTGCCCGGGGTGGACCCACAGCAGTGTGCCGGGGCGGCAGGCGTGGGTGACGAAGTCGACGGTGTGCTCGCCGCTGCCCTCGGTGATCAGGGTGACGGTGTGGAAGTCGACCCGGTGGACA
The DNA here is from genome assembly GCF_001417775.1 of Streptomyces sp. TP-A0356. Taxonomy (GTDB): domain Bacteria; phylum Actinomycetota; class Actinomycetes; order Streptomycetales; family Streptomycetaceae; genus Streptomyces. Next base: position 276,500 of record NZ_BBZJ01000015.1, read on the forward strand.
TGCTCCAGGCTGCCGTCGCTCACACGGCCGTGCAGCGTCTCCAGATCGGTGATCTCCAGGCCGGGGACGGGCGTGGTCGGCGGACCGAAGCCGAATCCGGGGATCGGTCTGCCATCCCTGCGAGGGAGGTCGGCGTCGTCGGTATTCGCCATGATGATGATCTCGTTCATGTGGTTCAGGTCGTCGACAAGGGCTCTCGGTTGGATTCCACAGCTCTTCCGTGTCCACAGCTCTTTCGTGTCCACAGCTCTTTCGTGTCCACAGGCCATCTGGCCCCGACGACAGTCTGAATGCCACCACCCCGTCGATCGAGGCCGGACACGGTCTGCGCGCCGGAGCGGACGTCCCGAACTGCCGGCGAACCGGTGACACCCGCCGTACCGCGTGTGCCCGCCCGTCGCCAGGGCATCCGGACTGCGGGAGGTCGAGATGAACACGAGTGCCATGGCCCGCACCGGTCGGAGCCGGGCCCGGCGCGCGGCGCGGAGCCCGGTGACCCGGGGCGCCGCCCGGGCGGGGCTGACCGCGCGCGGAGTGATCTACCTGCTGATCGGCGTGCTCGCGCTGAGGATCGCCTTCGGCGACGGCACACAGCAGGCCGACCGCAGCGGCGCGCTCGCCGAGATCGCGCGGGAGCCGTTCGGTGACGTGCTCCTGTGGGCGCTGGGCATCGGGCTGGTCGGCATGGCGGTGTGGCGGCTGTCCGAGGCCGTGGTGGGCTCGGTCGGGCCGGACGGACACGAGGCGAAGAAGAGGCTGCTGGCGCTGGTCCGGTGCGGGTTCTACGCCTTCGTCGCCTACTCGGTGCTGTCGTTCGCGGCAGGTTCCGGCAGCGGAAGCCGATCGAGCGACGAGCAGTCCCGGGACGTCACGGCCAAGGCGCTGGGGATGCCCGGCGGGCAGTGGATCGTCGGTGCCGCCGCGGTCGGCGTCATCGTGGCGGGCGTGTGGATCGGTGTCCGGGCCGTGCGGCGTGACTACCACGACGAACTCAAGCTGGGCGAGATGTCCCCCAGGGCTCGGCGGCTCGTGGATGTCGCCGGGGTGGGCGGCGGTGCGGCACGCGGTCTGGTGTTCGCCGCGGCGGGGGTCTTCGCGGTGCGCGCGGCGATCGACTACCGGCCCGACCGGGCCAAAGGGCTCGACGACACGCTGCGCTCGTTCGCCGACACACCGTTCGGGCCGTGGCTGCTGGCGCTGGTCGCCGCCGGTGTCGCGCTGTTCGGCGTGTTCTCCTTCGCGCTGGCGCGGTGGGGCCGGGTCTGAGCGCGAGCTCCGAGAAGCGGGTTCTGGTACTGCTGCCCTCTGGGACCCAGGTGGCCACCGCTTCGGGACGAGCGCGGCGGGAGCCGGCCGCGACCGTCCCCGGAGACGGTTGCGGCCGGTGCCGCACGGGCGTTACCTGGAAGTATCCGGCGGTGAGGCGAGAGCACCCGGGGCCACGGCGGAGACCGGCAGCCCACGCTCTCCGTGCGTCGCCCGGTGGCAGCTCGGCCGTCGCCGCCGTCATCCAGGGTTCGACGCGGAGGTGACCCAGGTGAAAGCCGTCGTCTATGAGAAGCCGTTCAGCGTGGCTGTCAGGGACGTCGAAGATCCCTCGATCCAGCACCCCAACGATGTGATCGTACGCGTCACGTCGAGCGCGATCTGCGGATCCGACCTGCACATGTACGAGGGCCGCACGGCGGCCGAGCCGGGCATCGTCTTCGGACACGAGAACCTCGGCATCATCGAGGAGGTCGGTCCGGGCGTGGTCTCCCTGGCCAAGGGCGACCGCGTGGTGATGCCCTTCAATGTCGCGTGCGGATTCTGCAAGAACTGCCTCGCCGGGGAGACGGGCTTCTGTCTGACCGTCAATCCCGGCTTCGCCGGCGGAGCCTACGGATACGTGGCCATGGGCCCGTACAAGGGCGGTCAGGCGGAGCGGCTGCGCGTGCCCTTCGCCGATTTCAACTGCCTGAAGCTGCCGCCGGGCGATGAGTTCGAGACAGATTTCATCCTGCTCGCCGACATCTTCCCGACCGGCTACCACGGATGCGAGCTCGCCCAGGTGTCCCCGGGCGAGAGCGTGGCCGTCTTCGGCGCCGGCCCCGTGGGGTTGATGTCCGCCTACTCCGCGCTGCTGCGCGGTGCGTCGAAGGTGTTCTCCGTCGACCGGGTGCCCGAGCGGCTCGCCAAGGCGGAGGAGATCGGGGCCATCCCCATCGACTTCACCAAGGGCGACCCGGCCGAGCAGATCAAGGAACAGACGGAGGGTGAAGGAACCGACAAGGGCGTGGACGCCGTCGGGTACCAGGCCCAGGCGCACGACGCGAGCCACGAGGAACCCGCCATCGTCCTCAACGAGCTCGTCGAGACGGTGCGGGCGACCGGCAGGCTCGGCGTACCGGGTCTGTATGTGCCCTCCGACCCGGGCGGACCCGACGAACACGCCAAGCACGGCCAGCTCCTGGTCTCCATCGGCAAGATGTTCGAGAAGGGCCAGAAGATGGGCACCGGTCAGTGCAACGTCAAGCGGTACAACCGCCAGCTGCGTGACCTGATCATCGCCGGGCGCGCCAAGCCCAGCTTCGTCGTCTCCCATGAGCTGCCGCTGGAGCAGGCGCCACAGGCATACGAGAAGTTCGACAAGCGGATCGAGGGCTACACCAAGGTGGTACTGCACCCAGGTCACGAACTCGCGGCATGAGGAACGGGTGCCCTCGCCTCCGGTCCGGGCCCTCGCCGTGTCCGGGCCGGCAACCTGCGCCGGGCCGAGGCCCGGTGCGGGCCGCGCCCGGCGGCTGTGACCAACCCGGTCATCCACCCGGGGGGCGGAAGGAGGTGCGCGATGCCCGATTCGACGGAGGACCGCACGGCCGAACGCGTCCGGCGTTTCCTCGACGCCGGATACCCCGACGCCCGCCCCGTCGAGGCGGCGGTGGAAGGGGCCGTCTACCGGCTCGGCGGCGGCACGGTGGCCAAGGTGTGGGAGCACCGCCGGGGGCCCGAGCTGCAGCGGATGCAGCGGTTCTACGCGGATGCCGCGGACCATCTGCCGTTCGACGCGCCGCAGATCATCGCTGTGGAGGACATCGCCGGGGTCCCGATGACCGTGGAACGGGAGCTGACCGGCCACCCGCTGGCCGGCAAGGTCCGCACCGACGAGCCCGAGGTGCTGCCGGAAGCGGTCGACTGCCTGGTCGGCGTGCTGCGTGCCCTCGCGGCCGCCCACGATGTCGGCGAGGTGAGGCAACTGCCCGTCCTGGACGAGGAACGCCCCCTGTGGCAGGGCCACAGCTCCTTCGGCTCCGCCCTCGCCGACCTCATCGACCGGCGGGTCGGCCGCTGCGGGGAACGGTTCGCCGCACACGTCACCGACTTCGACGGCAAGCGCGCGCGTCTCGTCGCCCAGCTGCGTGCGCTGCCCGGGACCACCGAGGCCGTCGTCCACGGTGACGTCTTCCCGGAGACGGTCCTGGTCGACGACGATCTGCGGCCCCGCGCCCTCGTGGACTACGGCTTCCTGTCCACGGCCGGCGACCCCCGGTTCGACGCCGCTGTCACCGCGGCGATCTTCCCGACGGACACCGAGCACGCACAGGAGATCACCGGGCAGCTCACCGCGCGGTTCGCCGACGAGTTCGGCTACGGGATCGACGACCTGCTGCTCTTCCGGGCCGCCTACGCGATGGCCACGAGCGACGCCTTCGCCCCGGGCGGCGGTGACGAGCACTTCGCCTGGTGCGCCTCCGTGCTCAACGACCCCGCCGTGGCCGAGGCCCTGTCCCGGTGACGTACCCGTACCGGCCGGGCCCCGCCTGTCAGGCCCCTGCCCTCGCGACCTGCCTTCGCGGACGGTGGGGCCGCCCTGGCCGACAGTCGACAGCCTCGTAGCCCCATAGCCCCGTAGGCCCATAGGCCCGTGCCATCCGTCCATTGCCCACTCGACCTTCGACGGAGTCGCCGTGAAATTCGGAATCGCGACCTTCATCACCGACCAGGGAATCCGCCCGGTCCCACTCGGCAAGGCGCTGGAGGAGCGAGCGTTCGACTCGTTGTTCATCGCCGAGCACTCGCACATTCCGGTGGACCGTCGGTCGCCCTACCCCGGCGGCGGCGAGTTGCCGGAGATCTACTACCGCACGCTCGACCCCTTCGTCGCCCTGAGCGCGATCAGCGCGGTCACCGAGCGGCTCCTGCTGGCCACCGGGATCGCGCTGATCCCGCAGCGCGACCCGATCATCACCGCCAAGGAGGTGGCCTCGCTCGACGTGATCTCGGACGGCCGCGTGATCTTCGGCATCGGCATCGGCTGGAACCGCGAGGAGATGAGGAACCACGGCGCCGACCCCTCGACCCGGGGGCGGCTCACCGATGAGCGCCTGCGTGCCATCCGGGAGCTGTGGACCAAGGAGAAGGCCGAGTTCCACGGCGAGTTCGTGGACTTCGATCCCGTCTACTCCTGGCCCAAGCCGGTGCAGCGTCCCCATCCGCCGATCTACGTCGGCGGGGGCGAGGGCGCGTTCCCGCGGGTGGTGCAGTTGGGTGACGCGTGGCTGGCCAACAGCGTGCCGCCCGACGAGCTCGGTCCGAAGATCGAGCGGCTGCGTGCGCTCGCCGGCCGGGACGTGCCGGTGACGGTGTACGCGGTTCCCGGCGACCCGGAGCAGGTCAAGGGCTACATCGCCCTGGGGGTCGAGCGGCTGCTGTTCTACCTGCCGACGATGCCCGAACGCGAAACGCTGGAGGAACTCGACCGGCTGGCCGAGGTCGCGGCCCCCTTCCGCTGAGGAGTGGAGGACGACGAGAGCGGTTGCGAGGTGCCGGTGATGGCGTCGAGGATCCGGGGCGCGCCTTCGTACACGCAGTACACGCGGGTCGGCTACCGGCGGGGATGTCGTCGGCAGCCGACAGTCAGGTGCCGGCATGCCAGGGTCCCGATCGGCCAAGCGCGGCGGCGCCCCAAGCTCACACAGGGAACGGGACGGCGTCCCCGGTCGGTTCCGGCCGTGGACGCTCGCACCGCGGCCGCCGTGGCGGATCGCGCGAGGTGCTGTTCCCGGGCGGAGCGGCGGGGTGCGCGCGCTGCATCGGGTTGCCCGACGGTCCATGCTGGAAGGAGCAGGCCTCCACGATGCCCGTCCCGGACGGGTCGGTCATCACACCGACAGACGTACGCGACGGAACGAGGTGGGGTGCTATGCCGGAACGTCTGTTCCTCGACCGCAGAGACGCCGGGCGGACACTGGCCCGGCGACTCGAGCACTACCGGGGCCGCCCCGACGTCCTGGTCCTGGCGCTGCCCCGCGGCGGCGTACCGGTGGGTTACGAGGTGGCAACCGCCCTCGATGCCGAACTCGATGTCTTCCTGGTCCGCAAGCTGGGCGTGCCCGGCATGGAAGAGGTGGCGATGGGGGCGATCGCCAGCGGCGGGGTGCTCGTGCTCAACGAGGATGTCGTCCGGGGCCTCGCCCTCTCGCCCGACGTCATCCGTGAGGTGGCGGAACGCGAGGGCCGGGAGCTGCTGCGGCGGGAGCGCGCGTACCGCGGTGACCGTCCCCCGCCCAAGGTCGAGGGGCGCACGGTCATCCTGGTCGACGACGGCCTGGCGACCGGCGCGAGCATGCGCGCCGCCCTGCTGGCCCTGAAGCGCAAGCACCCGGCGAGAATCGTGGTGGCGGTCCCGACCGCCCCCGAGTCGACCTGCCAGGAACTCTCCGCCGTGGTCGACGAGGTGATCTGCGCGACCACCCCCACCCCCTTCTACGCCGTCGGAGCCTCCTACTGGGAGTTCACACAGGTCACCGACGAGGAAGTCCGTCAACTGCTGTACGCCGCATCCAAGGCCGCTCCGGCCGCCTGGGGTGCGGAGGGCGTGACGGACGCGGTGGCCGTGCGCACCGGGGCGACACCCGTCGAGGACGGGATGCCGCAGGTCAGCGCGCTGGCGGACCTCGTGGGCGATGCGCGCTTCGTACTCATAGGCGAGGCTTCCCACGGCACGCACGAGTTCTACGCCGCCCGAGCGGCCATGACCCGGTGGCTCATCGAGGAGAAGGGCTTCTGCGCCGTAGCGGCCGAGGCGGACTGGCCCGATGCCTACCGCGTCAACCGTTACGTCCGCGGCCGCAGCGACGACGGCAGCGCGGAGGAGTCCCTGCGCGGCTTCGAGCGCTTCCCCACCTGGATGTGGCGCAACACGGTCGTTCTCGACTTCGTCGGGTGGCTGCGCGAGCACAACGCCCGCCTCGGCGACCGGGAGACGGCCAAGGCGGGCTTCTACGGGCTCGACCTCTACAGCCTCTACCGGTCGATCGACGAGGTGATCTCGTATCTCGACCGTGTCGATCCGGCCGCCGCGGTACGGGCGCGCGAACGCTACGCCTGTCTGGAGCGATACGACGGGGACGACGGCCAGTCCTACGGTTTCCAAGCCGCCTTCGGTGCCGGTGAAACGTGCGAGCAGGAGATCGTCGAGCAGTTGGAGGAACTGCAACGCAACGCCGTGGAGTACGCGCAACGCGGCGGTCTCCTCGCCGAGGACGAGGTCTTCTACGCGGAGCGGAACGCGGTCGCGGTGCGCAACGCCGCCGAGTACTACCGTTCGATGTTCGGCGGAAGGGTGTCCTCGTGGAACCTGCGCGACCGGCACATGGTGGAGACCCTGGACGCGCTCGACGAGCATCTGAGCAGACAGCGCGGCGATCTGGCGAAGATCGTCGTGTGGGAGCACAACTCGCACCTGGGTGACGCCCGGGCCACCGAGTCCGCGATGCGCGGCGAGCTCAACGTGGGTCAGCTCGTGCGCGAGAACCATCCCGACGGCTGCCGGCTGCTGGGCTTCACCACCTACACGGGCACGGTGACGGCGGCGCACGACTGGGGAGGCGCGGCCGAACGCAAATGGGTACGTCCCGCGCTCCCCGACAGCGTGGAGGAACTGTTCCACGAGGTCGGCGAGAAGGAGTTCCTGCTCGACTTCGGCAGCGCACCACTGGCCGCGGAACGTCTGCGTGCCACACGTCTCGAACGCGCGATCGGCGTCATCTACCGCCCCGACACCGAGCGGCAGAGCCACTACTTCATCGCGCGCCCGGCCGACCAGTTCGACGCGCTCATCCACATCGAGGAGACACGGGCCCTCGAACCGCTGGAACGCACCGCGCGATGGGAGACCGGCGAGGCCCCCGAGACGTACCCGTTCGCGGTCTGAGAGGAATTTCCCGTGTCCGGCCCGAACGGGCATAAGGCAGACCTGGACCGTTGATTCTCCGGTGTCCCGGGAGTAGCCATGGCCTCGAACCCTCCGGCGCCCCCTTTCACCCTCCTCGGCCTGGGACTCTCCGGCGGCGACCTGCGGCAGGCCGCCGCCCTCCTGCTGGGTGGACCGCCCGGGGACGAGATGGCCGTACGGGGTGCGGACCACCGCGTGGCGCGGCTGGTCCCCGCCTCGCTGACGGACACCGAACGCCTGACGGCGACCGCTCTCACGGTGCGCTACGGCGAGGACCGCTTCCGGCTCCGTGCCGCCCGCGCCGGGGACCTCGGTTCGCTGCGTCTCGTGGTGACCCAACGGCGCGCACCGGGCCCGGCAGAGGTGGAACTCCAGGTGGGCGCGGCGGGCGTGAACTTCCGTGACGTCCTGACCGTCATGGGACTCCTGCCGGCCGCCGACCGGTCCGCGGGCGGCGGGGACCGCATCGGTTTCGAGTGCACGGGGACGGTGACCGCGGTCGGCCCCGGCGTGGAGCACGTCCGCGTCGGCGACACCGTACTGGCCGTGGATCTCGCCGGGGGCGCCTTCGGCTCGTTCACGACGGTCCGCGCCGACGCCGTGGTTCCCGTGTGCCCCCCGGCCTCGACGCCACTGCCGCGGCGACCCTCCCGACGGCGTACCTCACCGCCTGGTACGCGCTGCGGCACGTGGCGCGCCTCGCCGAGGGCGAACGCGTACTGATCCACTCCGCCACAGGTGGCACGGGCCTGGCCGCCATCGCCGTGGCCCGCTATCTGGGGGTCGAGGTCCTGGCCACGGCCGGGAACGACGAGAAGCGGGGCTATCTGCGCGGTATGGGAGTCCGGCACGTCATGGACTCCCGCTCGCTGGACTTCGGCGGGCAGGCCCGCGAGGCGACCGGGGGCGAGGGCGTCGACGTCGTACTCAACTCGCTGTCGGGGGCGGCGATCCGCGCCGGTCTGGAGGCGCTGCGTCCCTTCGGCCGGTTCGTCGAACTGGGTGTCCGTGACATCCTCGCCTACACCTCACTCGGGCTCGGGCCGTTCCGCCACACCGTCACCTTCAGCAGTGTCGACCTCATCCAACTCCAGCAGGACCGGCCGAGCGCCTTCCAGGACCTGTTGGGCGAGGTCATGGACCTGTTCGCCGCGGGCCACCTCCCGGTGCTGCCGCACCGGGAGTTCCCCCTCGCCCAGGCCACGGAGGCATTCCGTCTCATGGCGGGTGCCGGCCACATCGGCAAGCTCGTCCTGATCATGCCCGCAAGAGGGGAGACGACCGCCGTGCGCACCGGGCCTCCCGCGCCGGTCCGCTCCGACGGCGCGTACCTCGTCATCGGAGGACTGGGGGGCGTGGGCCTGGCCACGGCGGCGCGGCTGGCCGAACTGGGCGCCGGACACATCGTCCTGAACGGCCGTCGAAAGCCCGGCGAGGCGGCCGGGACCGAGTTGGCGCGGCTGCGTGCCGCCGGTGCCCGTATCACCGTCGAACTGGGGGACGCCGCACGGGCGGGGGTGGCCGAACGGCTCGTGTCCGTCGCGACGGCGGGCGGCCTGCCGTTGCGGGGAGTGGTGCACTCGGCGATGGTGCTGGACGACGGCGTGGTCACCAACATCACCGACGCCCAGCTGGAACGCGTCTGGCGGCCCAAGGTCACCGCGGCATGGCGACTCCACGAGGCCCTCGCGCGACACACGCCCGATTGGTTCGTGCTCTACTCCTCGATGGCTTCGCTGCTGGGCAACCCGGGCCAAGGTGCGTACGCCGCCGCCAACGCCTGGCTGGACGCCTTCGCCGGCTGCCGGACCGCCCAGGGGCTGCCCACGCTGGCCGTCAACTGGGGGCCGTGGGGGGAGATCGGCGCGGCGACCGACTTCGCCGACCGCGGCTACGAGACCCTCTCCACCAAGGACGGTCTACGCGCCCTGGAGGTACTGCTCACCCACCGGCGAGTGGCGACCGGCGTCCTGCCCGGCCGCCCGGAGACGTGGATCCTGCCCACGGTCCGCAGCGCCCCCTTCTTCGCCGGACTGGTGGACGTCCACGCGCCTGAGGGCGCCGCTCCCTCGAGCGGCGAGCGCGCCTCCGCATCCGCGGTCCGTGCGCGCCTGGCCGGACTTGACTCTCCGCTCGCCCGCCGTACGGCCCTGGAAGCCTATCCGGCCGAGCAGATGGGGACCGTTCTCCAGTTCGGCAGCGCACGGCTGGACCCTCAGACGCCGCTGCGCAGCCTCGGCTTCGACTCGTTGCTGTCCATGGAACTGCGCACCCGTCTGGAGGCGGGGCTGGGCGTCAGACTCGCGAGCGACTTCGTCTGGAGGCACCCCACGATCGCCGCCCTCGCCACCGGCCTGGCCGAGAAGATGGGAGTTGACCTGTCATGAGGGACGGCGGACGGCACCCGGGAAGGCGGCAGGACGGCACCCGGCGAATCCCGACGCCCGCTGCGCGCACGCCCCGGCTCTCTCTCCCGCATCCTCAAGTGCCGGGTGCCGGCAACCCGGGATGATGGCCCACTTCACGCCCGTGTCCTCACCGCCTACGGCAGCGCGCTGCGCCGGCCGGTGGGCCGGATCCACTGGGCGAGCACGCAGTCGGCCACCCTGATGCAGGGGCTGATGGAAGGCGCGGTGCGCTCCGGCGAGCGGGCGGCGCGCGAGGTGCTGGCCGCGGCCTGATACGACCGCACGTCAGCGGGGCCGATCGGCGATGCGGTCGAGCCACTCCCGCATGAGGCCACGTTCCGGTGCGGTGAGGGCGTCGGTCTGCGGCAGTACGGCACGGAGGGTGACGGCGGCCGCGACGGGCCCGGGCGTGGCGGCGGGAGCGTCCGTGGTGATCGCCGCGATGACCGCCTCACGGGCGGTGGAGGACAGCTCCGGGTCGCGGCGGTCCTCGGGCGTGGCGATGAGCGTCAGCGTCGTACCGCAGCCGGCCGCGTGCACCAGGGCCGCGGCGCGATCCTCCGGCATGCGCAGTCGGCCCGCTTCGGCGATGCGCCGGATGTGCTGGGCGAGAACGTCGAAGGCGGCGAGGGCCGCGGGCGAGGGCGCACCGGGGCGGTACCGGCCGTACATCAGTGTGTACAGCCCCGGGTTGGCCAGGCCCAGGCCGATGTGCAGGTCCCAGCCGGTGCGGAGGTCCTCGACCGGGTCGTCGCCGGGGCCCTGCGCGGTCTTGCCGGCCAGGTAGGAGGTGAAGCCGTCGGCGACGACCGCGTCGAGCAGGCCCTGTTTGTCGCCGAAGAGCCGGTAGATGGCCGGCGGCTGCACGCCGGCCGCCGCGCTCACCGCCCGGGTCGATACCGCGTCGGGCCCCTCCTCGGCCAGCAGCCGGGCAGCCGCCGCGACGATGCGTTCGCGGTGGCCGTCCGCGCCGGTGACGTCATGACTCTCCACGTTTCCGACGATAACAGACCCTTGTTAACGCCAGCACCTACCACCGATACCGCGGCCGGAACCTCTTCCGCGCTCTCGGCGGCTGTCCAGCCGGACCGGCCGGGGCGGACCGGCTCAGGCATCCGCGTGCCTGACCGCGACGGCCGCGGCGTCGTCGGAGAGCCGGCCCCGGGTGTGCGTGACGAGGTCTTCGCGCAGCAGTCGCAGCACCTGCCCGGGATGCTCGGCCGACCAGGCCGCGGCGCGGTCGGCAAGCGGATAGAAGCGGCCTTCCCCGTCGCGCGCCTCCAGGACGCCATCGGTATAGAGGAGGAGTACGTCCGAGGGGTTGAAGGCGAAGGACTCGACCGCGTAGCTCTCCTCCCCGCAGAGTCCTCCCAGGCCCAGTGGTGGAGCGATCCGCCTGAGCGGGAGTGTCCCGGCGTGGCCGCGGTCGAGGAGCAGGGGAGACGGGTGGCCGCAGGTGACGACGTGAAGCACGGGGTCATGGTCGGGGATCTCCACGATGAGGGCGGTGGCGAAGGCCTCGTCGATGTCGGGCTCCTGGTGCTGCTGCCACTGTCTGGAGTCCCACCGCATGGCACCGTCGAGATGCACGGCGAGTCTGGGCAGTGTGGGCTGACGATGCGAAGCGGCGCGGAAGGCACCCAGCAGGAGCGAGGCGTGGTCGATCGCGGGTAGTCCCTTGCCCCGGACATCGGCTATGAGCAGCCGGGTGCTGTGCGAGGTGCGGGCCGCGGCGAAGAGGTCTCCGCCCATGGCGGCCTCGTCCTGGGCGGCGAAGTACAGCGACGCGATCTCCAGGGGCCCGCTGTGCCGCGGCAGCGTGGGGAACAGCACCGCCTGAACGGCTTGGGCGACGGACCGGCTCTGGGTCAGCTGGTGTTCGTGTCTGTCCCTGAACAGGCAGAACGCGACGATCACGGCCGAGACGAGCACCAGAGCGGCGATCTGTGCCTGCAGGTTCTCCGTGGTCAGTACGCGTCGTGCCACTCCGATGGCGATCTGACCTCCGACCGCCATGAAGCCGATCAGGGTCGTCAGCCGGGGTCCGGCGAACGCCGCGGTGATGGCAGGTGCCGCAACCAGCAGGGGGCCGAGATGGATGTCCGGCGGTGCCAGGATGTCCACCGTGCACACGGCGGCGATGAGCCCCAGCGGGATCAGCAGGAGCGCCCGCCCGGATCTCGGACCCCGCAGGTCCAGCAGCTCACCAAGGGTCACACACAATGGTCCCACGTCCGACGGCCCCTGCGGCGGGGAACTCCGGCGTCACCAGGTCGGACGTATTTCTGATGTCGTTCCACCGCATTCCCGGCCGCGTCTGGATTCTCCTGTACAACGAGCGTGCGAGTAATCGTCATGCACTGGACCAGAAGCATCGCAAAACCTTCTGAGATGTCATCTGATACGTGAGGAGACTCCATGAGGATCGGTCACGCCGGCAAAGCACTGCTCGTCGCCGGGGCGACGGCAGCCGCAATCTCCCTACCGGAGGCAGCCGTCGCGTCCGCCGAGCCAGGTGCAGTGCCCACGACCGCCGTGACATGCGCGGTATCCGGCACGGTCTCGATCAGCAACGTCAGTCGGCCGCAGACGGGAATCAACTATCTGGCGCGCAACCTGACGGTCACAGGAGCCGACTCCGGCATTTCGTGCGCGGACTTGCGGAGCGACAAGTCCGCGACGGGCGGGCATTCGATCGTCGGCTATTCGGACACGTACGCGGGGTACTTCCCCAACAGCTCGTGCGCGGCTGCCGGCGGCACGCTGAACATCAAGATCACCTGGATTCTCGACAACGGCGAGACGCAGACGTCCAAGGTGACGGAGAACATCCCGCAGGGCAACATCTTCGGCAGCCTGCAGGGCACGGGCATCGTCACGACGGGCCTCTTCTCCGGGGCTCTCTTCGAAACCAACTCCGTCCTGCATGACACCGTCAGCCACGCCCTGCAGTGCGCCACGGACGTCGGAGTGACGAGCAGTACCTACACGTCCACCGCCACGGTCCTGCAGTAGCGACCGGCAGGCGTCACCGAACGCCCCGCACACACACCACATCGTCGTGCTGTGCGGGGTCGATGTCGACGCGGGGTGCCGTCCCGAGGGGCTGGCGTCGTCAGCCGTGGAGAATCTCGCTGAACCGCTGGGCGCTGATGTTGCCGCCGGAGACGATGACTCCGATCCTGCGTGGCACGCGGTCGATCCGGTGGGCCAGCAGTGCGGCCAGGGCACTGGCGCCGCTGGGTTCGACGACGATCTTCAAACGCTCGAAGGCGAACCGCATGGCATCACGAATCCGGTCGTCGCCGACCAGGGCGATCTCGTCCACCAGCCGCTGGTTGACGGAGAAGGTGAGCTCGCCCGGAATGTCCGCGGCCTGACCGTCCGCGATGGTGCGGGGCACGGGGATGGAGACGCGGTGACCGGCTTCCAGGGACCGCTTCGTGTCGTCGCCGGCCTGCGGCTCCACACCGATCACCCGGACCGCGGGCAGCAGCCCCTTGGCGGCGGTGGCCGTGCCGGCGATCAGGCCGCCACCGCCGACCGGCACCACCACGGCGTCCAGGTCACCGGTCTCTTCCACCAGTTCGAGAGCGGCGGTGCCCTGTCCCGCGATGACGTGCGGGTGCTCGTACGGAGGTACGAGCGCCAGGCCGCGGTCGGCCGCGAGCGCCTCCCCGATCGCCACCCGGTCGCCGGTGTAGCGGTCGTAGGTGACGATCTCGGCGCCGTAACCGGCCGTCGCCTCCATCTTGGAGCGTGGCGTGTCCTCCGGCATGACAATCACGGCGGTGGTGCCGAGTTCGCGGGCAGCGAGGGCGACTGCCTGTGCATGGTTGCCGGAGGAGTACGCGGCGATCCCCTTCGCCAACTGCTCGGGGGACAGCCGTGATGCGGCGTTGTACGCCCCGCGGAACTTGAAGGCGCCTATCCGCTGGAAGTTCTCGCACTTGAGGAAGACCTCCGCGCCGACCAGATCGTCCAGTGTGCGTGATCGCAGTACAGGAGTGCGGTGGGCGATGCCCTTGATCCGCGCGGCAGCGTCGCGGACGTCCTCAAGGGTGACGAGCGGGGTGTCGGTCATGTTCCTACTCCGTTCCGGGCGCTGCCGTCTGTCCGCGAACCGCTTGGAATCATTGTCTACACCCTATACTCGATGTCCAGGCCACGGTCACGTCCAGGCGGGCACGAACGGCACCGCCGGCGACGGCCGCACGAACACGCCGGAGCGGACCGCCCCTGGATCAACGCCCCTATGAGTCGTTCTTCACGAACCGCGAGGAGTCCGACATGCCGGCCGACGAGCAGGATGCCATCATCGCCGCGCTCACTCCGGTGATCGACGGCATCGCGGCGACCCTCGGGTCCTTCTGCGAAGTGGTGATCCATGACTTCCGGCGCCCCGAGCGCTCCGTCGTCGCCCTGGCCGGATCGGTCACCGGGCGGGGTGTCGGGGGGGCGATGAGCGAGATCGGCATGAACATCCTGGCGGCCGGCGACCAGGCGCACGACGAGCTCAACTACATCACCCGCACACAGGACGGGAAGATGGTCAAGTCCTCGACCATGGTGCTCCGCGATTCGAGCGGTACGGTGTTCGGCGCCCTGTGCATCAACCTCGACGTCACCGCCGTCAACCAGGTGCACGCCCTGGTCGGGGAGCTGGCCGGGGTCGGTCCTGCGACCAGGGCCCTGCCGGTCACCACCTTCGGCGACGACATCGGCGCGGTGCTGGACGCGATCGTCGACGCCCGCCAGCTGCGCCAGAGCAAGCCGTGGGCCCAACTCGGCCGCGCCGAACGGCTGGAACTCTTCCGCGACCTCGACCGACGCGGGGTGTTCGCCGTACGCGGCGCCGTGCAGCAGGTCGCAACCCGGCTCGGGATCTCCCGGGCCTCCGCCTACAACTACCTCGCCGCGGCCCGGACCCACGACGACGGCGCCGACACCGGCCCCGGAGGCGACACTTGACCAGGCGTCCCGCGCCGGCCGTGAGTCACGGCTGAGGACGGGGAAAGGTCTCCAGGGCTCTGGCGAGGCCGGTGGCATCGGTGCCGACCTTGCGGTAGACGGAGGAGAGCAGCTGCGTCACCCCTTGCTCGGTGAGGCGCAGTTCCTTCGCGACCACCGCCAACGGGTGGCCCGACGCGGCCATTTCGGCGGCCTTGCGTTCATGGGCGGTGAGCGTGTCCGTCTGTGCGTAGCGCAGGGGCAGCGGTCGCAGCCCGGCCGCGGACAGTTCCTCCCTCGCCCGGGCGGCCAAGCCCTCGGCGCCGCAGTGGACGGCGACTTCCAGGCCCCGGTAGAGCCGGTCGGCGGCGTCCTGTGGCTGACCGTTCCGGGACAGCGCGGCGCCGTGGCCGACGAGGACACGCGCCAGCTCGTACGACGCCGGTGAGCGTTCCAGATGGCCGACGGCCTCGGCATACAGATCGAGCGCAGCCGGCCCGCCGGTCACCTCGGCCTCGGTGTGGAGCGCCTGGCCGATCGCGGACGCGGCACCGAAGTCCCGTGCCTGCTTGACGGCGTCCCGGGCAACGCGGACCGCCCGCTCGGGAGCGGTGGGGGCGAGGGCGGACGCGAGGTCCAGCTTCCAGGGGCACCAGGCCGGATTGCGCCAGGCCCGTGAGTCCAGCCACTTCCCCACGGCCGACAGCAGGCCCTCCGCTTCGTCGTATCGTCCCTCCGCCAGGAGCAGTTCGGCGTACACCGTACGCGGGTCGGGATAGATGACGGCGTTCGGGACGATCGCCCCGTACCGGTAGGAGTCGGCGAGCCGGCGCGCGTCGGTGGTCCGCCCGCGGGCCAGCAGGATCTGGATGAGAATGCCCACGGCGAAGTACTGGGCGGGCAGCGCCTCTTTCACCCGGTCGGCGATGCGCAGGCCTTCCCGGACCAGTTCCTCCGCCTCGGCCAGGCTCCCACGGCGGTGGCGGATGTAGCCGAACAGGGTCTGGCCCAGGGCGAGATGGGAGCCGCGCCAGCCCTTCGCCTCGCATTCGGCGATGCCCCGGGTGAACAGCTCTTCGGCCCGTCGTGGCTGGTCGCAGTACATGAACACCAGGGCGGCCGAGACCGGGACCTCGAAGCCCCGGTTCTCGTCGGTCCAGCTCAGTCCGCCGCGCAGCGCCTCCTCGGCGTACGTGAGGGCGGTCCTGCGCGGCTCGCCGCGCAGCAGGGCGTCCCATGCCCTCAGGCCCAGGATGTAGCGCTCCTCCGGGCCACGACCGGTCAGGCGCGCGGCCAGCCGTGCCAGCTTGCGCGAGCGGGCGGCCGCGTCGGGCTCGTCGGCACGACAGGAGCTCCATTGGAAGTGGTCGGCCTGCATCCGCAGTCGGGTACGCGGATGGGTGGCCCGTCGCGCCTCGCTCGCGGCCACGGACGCGGCTTCGGCGACCTGGTCGGTGTGGGCCAGTGCCTGGGTCAGCCGGTAGACGATACGGGCGCGCAGCTCCTGGTCGAGCACGGGTTGCGTGAGCGCCGTGCGCAGATAGCCGACCGTGGCCGTGGGTTCGATCAGAAAGGTGGAGCCGGCGAGTTCGTAGAGCAGCTCGGCACGCGCCTCCGGGGCCGGTGGCTCCCGCAGTGCCCGGGTCAGTACGCGCCGGGCGGCCTCCGGCGCACCCGCGCGAAGGTACTCGCGGGCGGCCTCCCGCAGGCACTCCACGGCCTCGGTGTTGCCCTCGCAGGGGACCTCCAGCAGATGCCGGGAGGCGGCGGTGGCGCCGTGCCCCGCCGCGCGGACCGCTTCCGCGGCCGCGTTGTGCAGACCGACCCACAGTGCTGACGGGATGGCCCGGTACACGGTGGTCGCAATCAGCGGGTGGACGAACTCCAGCCCGCCTCCGGGTCCCTGGCCATCGGCGAGGATCCGGGCGGCGCGCAGCTTCTCGGTCGCCTCGGCGGCCTGCTCGGTGCCGAGGACCGCGACGGCGGCGGCCGACTCCGGTGAGATGGAGGTTCCCAGTACGGCGGCGGCCCAGGCGAAACGCACGGTGGACGGTCCCAGTCGCTGCAGGCGCTCGATCAGCCCCGGTCCCTTGACCGCCGAGGCGAGGTCGCGCATCACACCCAACTCGGCCTCGGTGCCCCTCACCTGGCGTTCGCCGAGCCGGATGGCGAGCTCGACCGTCTCGAACGGGCTTCCGCCGGTGATCGCCCAGCATTCGCCGCAGAACGTGTCCTCGGCTCCCTCACCCACTTCGTCCCGGACGATCCTCGCCACTCCGTCGGCGGTCAGCGGCGCAAGGGCGTAGGGACGGTTCCGGTGACGTTCGGCGAGCGAACGCAACGCGGTTCCCCCGGGCGGCAGTTCGTCGGGGCGGTAGGCGACGACGATCAGCAGCGGCAGGTCTTCGGCCCGTGGCGCGAAGGAGGCCAGCCAGCTCAGGGACTCCTCATCGGCCCAGTGCATGTCGTCCAGGAGCAGGACGACGGGAGCCTTCGTCACCGTCAGGCGGGTCATCACCCAGTCCAGGCCGTCGCGCACCCCGGTCGGATCCGGCACGCGGGCGGTGTTCTCCGCCTCGATACCGAGGGCGGCGGCGACGATGTCGTACCAACTCCCCAGCAGCTCGCGGCGATCCCTGTGCTCCATCGTCGCGAGGACGGGCTGGACGAGTTGGCGGACCACACGGAAGGCCAGGCCCTGCTCCTTCTCGCCGCCCTTGCCCGACAACACCGTGAATCCGCGCGCCGTGGCGCGGGCGCGCACTTCGGCGAGGAGTGTCGTCTTGCCCAGTCCGGCCGAACCGGTGAAGGCGAGCAGTCCGCCCTGCGGGACTCGCGTGACGCCGTCGACGACATCGCGGAGGTCCGCCAACGCGGAGTCGACCGCGCGCAGTTCCCGATGGCGCTCGAGCACCATCCGGTGCCCGGTGACCGTTTGCCGTGATCCGTCCGCCATGTGCCCTGCCGCTTCCTGCCGTCAGCTATCGGAAGACAAGGTTGAGCGTACGCTCACCTGGGCGCGCGGAAGATGCTTTGGGGAAGCAGTCGCCGTGGAAAGAGTGAACCCTTGATCGCGCCGGTTTGCCCGTCCCCCACCTCGGGTAACGCAGCCCGACCGGTGTTCCTCCCTCAGGGCCCGACGTGCAGGGCCGCTGTGTCCGCGTAGCGTGGCACGCTGCGGGACCAGTGGTAGCAGCCCCGGATCCAGCCGGCCATGCCCTCCACATAGCCGATGCCGGCGGGGCTCAGCTCCGGCTCGATCTCCTTGAAGAGCCGCTCGAACTCACGGATGGTGCGGTTGATCCGTCTGATGGCGAGGCTGACAGCCTCCGGCAGGGAGCAGCGGTAGGCGCGGCGGTGCGCGAGCGCCAGGTTGATCACTCCGCCCGCTCGTTGCTCCTTCACCGCGGAGAACAGGTCGGGTATCCATACCGCCGCGTCGGCCGACAGTCTCTGCAGGCGCGGCATGGCGGGGTGACCGAGCTCCTCGGGGGCCAGTTCGTGCTCCTGCGCGGCCTCGCACAGCGGGTAGAAGGGCTCCACGCCGGCGGTGAGCGACCGTATGGAACCGCACAGACCGATCCCCACCCGGTGAGGTTCGGTCTGGGCCACCGCCTCGTACAACAGGCCGTGTACGTACTCGCGGCTGTTCGCCGCCCATCGCGCGGCCTGTGCCGGGGTGCAGCGCTCCTTGACCTGACGGTGCAGGTCGGTGAGGGCGGCTCCGAGGGGCGTGCTGGGCGGTTGACCGTCACGCAGGATGCCGACGCTCTCGCACAGCATGGGCACCAGCCGGCTCGGCCGTCCCCGGCCGATGTCCTCCGCACGGTCGTCGTAGACGAATTGGTAGGCGATCTGATTGGCCACGAGCTGAAGGAGGTCGGGGCTCATCGTGGGGCTGTTGTAGGAGGCGAGTTCGGCGGGGCGGGTGTAGGAAATCATCGCCGCCACCCGAGGGTCGACGGTCAGCCCGTATGCGTGCAACCACTGGTCGAGGCCGTCCGCGACCTCGGATTGATGCGGATTGCACAGGAAGGGAAAGGGCATGTAGAGCTCGGCCTCGATCAGTTCCTGCAGACTCCCGGGCGCACTTCCGGCGTCCGGTGCGTCCACCGTGTCCTGGTGCGTCGTGCACACATTGCCACCTTCCCTTCGGTAGTCCCGCGGCCGGGGTGTCACCGTCATTCGGTGCGCGAATTCTGCTCAGGGTGCGGGTGACCGGTGTACGGGACACGCGTCGCCGGTGTCCGGGTCGCGGGCACCTTGTGCCGACGGTTCCTGGGCCGGCACGGGGCGACGGAGTTCGCAGATCATCTTGAGCGACCTCGGACCGAGGGTCGCCGCCGGGCGCGGTTGCTCGACGTGGCCGGGCAACGGACGCAGCCGCCAGCGGCGGGCGATCACGGTGACAGCCAGCGTGGCCTCCGCCATGGCGAACGTGTCGCCTATGCATTTGCGGCTGCCTGCCGCGAAGGGCAGCAGCGCGCCGTTCGCCACGGCCGTGGCGTTCCCCGGCAGCCAGCGATCGGGCAGGAACCGGTCGGGGTCGGGAAAGGACGCGGGATCGTGGTGCAGGAGGTAGGGGCTGTACAGGACGGTGGCTCCCCTGGGGAGCCGGAATCCGCCGATCTCCGTCTCCCTGGTGGTCGTCCGGGTGAAGAGCCAGCCGGGCGGATACACCCGCAGCGTCTCGGTGACGACGCTGCGGGTGTAGACCAGGCGCGACAGTTCCTCCGGGCCGGGCCGCCGTCCGTCGGCGAGTACCGCGTCGGCTTCGGCGTGCAGCCGGCGCTCGACCTCCGGATGAGCGGGCAGCAGGCTGAAGACGGAGCCCAGACACATCGCCGTGCTCTCGACCCCGGTGAGCAGAAGCGTGATCAACTGGTCGTGGATCTCCTGTCCGGTGACCCCGGCGGCCCCGTCGTGGGCTTCCTGGGCCTCCAGCAGGCTCCCCAGCAGATCGTCGCGGGGAACGCCCCGTCGGCGCTCGTCGACGACCGCGTCGATGATCGCGTGGAAGCGGGCGAACGCGCGTCGATAGCGACGGTTCGCCGGCGTGGGAACGCGGAACAGAGGGGCGAGCGGAACGACCGTACGGATGAACAGGCCCCGGACGAGGGCGGCGAGGCAGTCGCGCACCTCGGCGACGGTCGCGGCGTCGAGCGAGTCGGACAGGAGGGCTCGGCTGGTGACCCGCGTGGTCAGGGCCAGCATGGCCGCACTGACGTCGACCTCCGTCCCGGGCCGCCACTCGCGGAACACCGCCTGGGCCTCCTCGCCCATCACCTGCGCGTAGTCGGCGATGCGGGAGGGCCGGAAGGTGGGCTGGATGAGCCTGCGCTGCCGTCGGTGCTGCGCGTGGCCACAGGTGACGAGGCCGTTGCCCATCAGCGGCCGGAGCCGTTCGTACTGCGGGCCGCCCTTGTCGAAGGTGCGGGTGTCCATGAGTATTCGGTGGACCAGCTCCGGGTGGCACGCCAGCCAGGCTCGCTGGGGGCCGAGGCGTATCTCGACCAGATCCCCGTGCACGGGCAGGGACTTCAGGAATTCCAGCGGCCGACGGAACAGGGTGATACCGTGACCGACGAACGGGAATGGGAATATGCCTGGTGCAGTACCCACCGTCCATGCTCGGTCTGATCGGGGCAGGGCACCACTCATCGAATACCACCCGTCTTGGTCGGCACATGGAAATCGGCGAAAGAACGTTCCACCGACTTGGTGTTCGAGTCATGTCTTGCCAAGTGCAACTCGTCTTCGGCTGTGCGCTCCTCTTTCCAGGGGGGCGCACGGGAGCACAAGGAAGCATGGGCGAATCGGCGTTGTCGCCTGGCACATGCCACCCTTCCGCAACGCCCGCCCTGTGCGGCCCCCCCGGCGGCCGGGTGATCGATTCCTCACATGGGTCTTAATCCGCCTGCTGTACAAGGGGGCCTTGATACTTTCGGTTGAGGGCGTACACGCCGTCAGAGAGAAGAAGGCGCGACATGGCCGAATCCCGGACGCGGCGGCGTTGGCGGTGGCTTACGCTCGCCGTGTTCGCCGTGGCCCTCTACGTCATCGTGCGCGCGGCCCACTCCCCGCAGGCCGGTACGACTCCCCCACCTAGGGAATCGGCCTCCGCGCCCACGTCGTCGACCGGCTCGGCCAGTCCCTCCGTCTCGGCGTCGCCCTCCTCGTACGACCCTTCGGGCTACGCCTCCCAGGTCCGTACCCGAGCCCGCCAGACGGGCATCGGCGCGCAGTTGCTGATGGCGATCCTCTACAACGAGGCGTACAAGCCGCACGACCCGGAGTTGGAGCGGGCATGGCAGCGGTACAAGCCGGGCGCTTCCTTCGGTATCGCGAACATGCACCGCGCCGCCTTCAACGAGGTCAAGCAGGGCCGGGACTTCGCCGACCGGCGCTGGGAGGAGTTGCCCGACGACCGGAACCTGGCCATCGAGGCGGAAGCCTGGTACCTGCACGACCTCGCGGCGCGGCTTCCGGCCCGGTGGCCCGCGTCCTACAGCAGGGACGAACTGCTGGCCCTCGGCTACAACGCGGGTGCGGGCAACATGCTCGCCTTCGCCCGTGGCGCGTCTCCGGGCGGCCAGGCACAGTCGTACCTGGACCGTCTGCACGCCAACTGGGCCAAGGCGGGCCGAGCGGTAGCGGGGTAGGGCCCCGCGGCCCCCGGGTATCGGGGCCGCCGTGAACCGCTGAGGCGAACGGCGGCGCACGGTCGGCATCGTCAGCCGCGGAGGGCCGCGAGATCCCTGCCCGGCAGATGGATCCAGCCCTCCTGCCGGGCGGCCGCGCGCTCGTCCGGGGTACGGGGCCACACGGTGTCCTCGATCTGCACGGCACGGGCGACCAGGGCGCAGACCAGGGCGTCGAGATGGTCGTGGCTGTCGGCGCACTGCGCGCGCACTGCCTCGGGGAGCGACAGCCCCAGGCCCACCTCGACCGAGCGGACGATGTGTTCCCGTAGGGCACGGGCTCCCGGCCCGGCGCTCTTGTAGCTGCGGGTGAGGTGGATCCCCCATCGCCGCAGTGCCGCGGCCGGGTAGACCTCGGCAACCGGTCCGGACCCGTCCCGGGGCACGGGGACGCCCGTCGCCGCGAGGGCGTCCAGCAGATAGGCCGCTCGTAGCGCCACGACACCCAGAAGATCGGTCGACACCGACAGCGGAGGCCGCATCGAGGTGGCCTTCCAGGTGAGGTCGTCGGTCAGCCGGAACCGCAGCGCGTCAAGACCGGGCCTGCCGTCCGTACGGTCCTGGAACCTGACGGGAGGCGGCAGCCGGGTGCCTCGGTGGTGGGCCAGGACCGTTGCCACGAAGTTCGAGGGCCAGCCGAGGGGGCAGTCGAGGCCTGTCTTGTCGGCCGCCCGGACGACCGCCAGGAGTTCCTCGTCTCCCTCGGGTACCAGGAACTCCACCGTCAGGCCGCCCTCGTCTCCCCAGACCACCCGGCACACCGCCGTTCGCCGCGCGCTCGCAGCAAGGTCGACGCCGACGGTCACCGTCTGTTCTTGCACCATGCCGAGATCTCCCTGGTCGATCTCGCCGTGTGGGTGACCGACGACGTCGACCGGCTGGAGCACGTCTCCGGCGCGGACTACAGCGGCCCGCGCATCAGCACCCGCACCTGACACCGACATCGTCCCCCCGGGGATGACGGTGTCAGTCCTCGGCGGACCGCTGGAGCATGGCGAGGGTCAGGACGTTCCCGCCGATGCCCCAGCCGCCGTCGGTGACCTCTTCCACCAGGACCATGGTGTTGGAGCGGGCGCGTTCACCGTAGATCTCGACGTACAGCTCGGTGGTGCGGGCGACGATCTGCTGCTTCTGCCTCTCGTCGAGGGATCCGGCAGGGACCTTGAAGTTCGCGAACGGCACGGTGGCTCTCTTTCGGAGTGTGACTGCAGGACTTGGTCGGACGTGGAGCGGGGCGGCTGTCAGACGATGCCGCCGTTGGCGCGGATCACCTGGCCGTTGACCCAGTGACCTGCCGGGGAGGCGAGGAAGGCCACCACCTCGGCGATGTCGCCGGGGGTGCCGAGGCGCTCCAGCGGGGGCCCTGCGGCCAGCCGGGCGACTGTCTGTTCGTCCTTGCCTTCCAGGAACAGATCGGTGGCGGTGGGGCCGGGGGCGACGGCGTTGACGGTGACGTCCCTGCCGCGCAGTTCGCGTGCGAGGATCATCGTGAGTGCCTCGACGGCGCCCTTGCTCGCGCTGTAGGCGCCGTAGCGGGGCAGGGCCAGGCCGACCACGGACGTGGAGAACGTGACGAGCGCGCCCCCGCCGCGAAGCCTCCGGGCGGCCTGCCGGCCGACCACGAAGGTGCCCCGGATGTTGGTGCGGTGGAGCGCGTCCAGCTCCGCCAGGTCCAACTCTGCGACCGGGGCCAGATGCATGCGGCCGGCCGCGTGGACGACGACGTCGACTCCGCCGAACTCGGACTCCGCGGTGTCGAACAGCGCGGCCACCTGCTCGTCGTCGGCGACGTCGGCCTGGACGGCGACCGCCCGGCCACCGGCGGCGGTGACGTCCTTGACGGCGGCCTCGGCCAGATCGCGGTTGCCCGCGTAACCGACGACGACCGCGTATCCGTCGGCGGCCAGCCGGTTCACCGTCTCGCGGCCGATGCCACGCGAGCCGCCGGTGACGAGGGCGACGCGGGGCTGATCGTGGCCGTGCGCGGAGGAGGCGCGGCCCGCCGCGGTCTCCTGGGCGGGTGACGCGGTGTCTCGTGGGGACATGAGGACTCCTGGGGAGCGTGCCGGATCGGGGATGCCACGGCGCGTGGATCGTGGCGCGGGGCGACTGCGTCGTCGGCGGTGCCCTGCTCGCCTCCACCGTGGGCCGGTCGTCCCGCGTCAGCCACGGCTGCGTCTACCCGGGGGTTGTCATCCCCTGGCTCGGCCCGTCGGCACACGTCACGATGGAGGGCGTGAACCACTCGGAGCTCGCCGCCTTTCTGAGGTCCCGGCGCGACCGGGTCCGCCCGGCCGACGTCGGCCTGCCGACCGGCCCCCGACGCCGGGTGCCCGGTCTGCGACGCGAGGAGGTCGCCCAGCTGGCCGGGCTGTCCGCGGACTACTACACGGAGCTGGAACGCGGGCGCGGCGCCCAGCCCTCCGCCCAGGTACTCGCCGCCCTGGCGCGGGCGCTGCGGCTGAACGGCGACGAACGCGACCATCTGTTCCATCTCGCCGACCGGCCGCTGCCTCCGGCGGCGCACGGTCCGACCGCGCATGTCCAGCCGGCCCTGCTCGGCCTGCTGGACCGGCTCACCACCACCCCCGCGCAGGTCATCACCGACCTGCACGAAACCCTTGTCCAGAACCGTCTGGCCGCCGCACTCGTCGGCCGTCCTCCGGCGGTGCGGGGCCCGGAGGCGAGCTTCGTCCACCGCTGGTTCACCGACCCGTCCGCCCGTGCTCTCCACCCGCCCGAGGACCACCCCCACCACTCCCGGGTCTTCGTCGCCGACCTGCAGGCGGTCGCCGCGCGGCGCGGTGGCGACGTCGAAGTGACCCGGATGGTGGCCGCGCTCCGGCGGCGCAGCGAGGAGTTCGCCGCCCTCTGGGACACCCATGACGTCGCCCTCAGGCGGACCGACCACAAGCGCATCGTCCACCCCGCGCTGGGCGTCATCGAGCTGGACTGCCACAGCCTGTTCAGCGAGGACGGTCGCCAGCGCCTGCTGTGGTTCAGCGCTCCGCCCGGTACCGAGGGCGCCGCCCAGCTGGAGCTCCTCTCCGTCATCGGTACGCAGGACATGACGACCAGCGGGAACGAGCTCGGACAGCGGAAGGCCTGAGCCCGCGGATCCCGGCGCTCCCCGGCGGCCGTGCCGGGCCGGCGCTGTACGGCCGCCGGGGCGGACCCGTAGCGCCGGGCGTTCGGGAAGTCCTCACCGGCGCTTCGGCGGCTGGATCCACCCGAGGGACCGCTCGACGGCTCGCTGCCAGCACTCGTACTCCCACTCGCGCCGTTGGGGATCCATCGCAGGCAGCCACTGGGCGGCCCGGTGCCAGTTGCGGCGCAGGACCTCCAGGTCCGACCAGTAGCCGGCCGCGAGTCCGGCGGCGTAGGCGGCGCCGAGGGAGACCGTCTCCGCGACCAGGGGCCGCACCACGGGCACATCGAGTACGTCGGCCAGGAACTGCATGAGCAGGTTGTCGGACGTCATGCCGCCGTCCACCTTGAGCTGCTGCAGGGGGAAGGGGGTGTCCGCCTTCATGGCGTCGACGACCTCCCGCGTCTGCCAGCCGGTGGCCTCCAGCACGGCTCGGGCCAGGTGGCCCTTGGTGATGTACGAGGTGAGGCCGACGATGACGCCGCGGGCGTCGCTGCGCCAGTGGGGTGCAAACAGACCGGAGAACGCGGGGACGATGTAGCAGCCGCCGTTGTCCTCGACGGTGAGCGCCAGGGTCTCGATCTCGGGTGCGGTGTGGATCAGCCCCAGCCGGTCGCGGAACCACTGGACCAGCGCGCCGGTGACGGCGATCGGCCCTTCCAGGGCGTAGACCGTGGGCTGGTTCGCGATCTTGTACGCGACCGTGGTGAGGAGGCCGTGCCGGGACCGCACCACGTCGGTGCCGGTGTTCATGAGCAGGAAGCTGCCCGTCCCGTACGTGCACTTCGTGTCTCCGGGCGAGAAGCACGTCTGTCCGAACAGGGCCGCCTGCTGGTCGCCGAGGGCGGCCGTGATGGGGACGCCCGGGAGCACCGCGCGGGCGTCGCCGTAGGTCTCGGCCGAGGAGCGGATCTCCGGCAGCATCGCGTGCGGCACCCCGAAGTACGCCATCAGCTCTTGGTCCCAGGTCAGCTTGCTGATGTTGATGAGCATGGTGCGGCTGGCGTTGGTGGCGTCGGTGATGTGCAGGCCGCCGTCCGCACCACCGGTGAGATTCCAGATCAGCCAGCTCTCGATGGTGCCGAACAGCACCTCACCGTTCCGGGCGCGCTGTTCCAGCCCTTCGACGTGGTCGAACAGCCACCGGATCCGGGGTGCGGAGAAGTAGGTCGAGGGGGCCAGGCAGCAGCGTTCGAGGAAGAAGTCGTCGCCGGGCTCCTTCCTCAGGTCCTCGACGAGCGCAGCGGTGCGGGTGTCCTGCCAGACGATCGCCCTGCCCAGCGGGGTGCCGGTCCGCCGGTCCCAGAGCACCGTGGTCTCCCGCTGGTTGGCGATCCCGATGGCGGCGATCTGCCGGGCGTCCAGGTGGGCCTTGGACAGCGCCTCGGGCACGATGCGCTGGAGATTGCGCCAGATCTCGACGGCGTCGTGCTCGACCCAGCCGGGCCGCGGGAAGTGCTGCTGGTGCTCCCGCTGGGCGACCGATACCAACCGCCCGCGCTGGTCGAACAGCATGCATCGTGTGGAGGTGGTGCCCTGGTCGATGGACATCACATACCGGTCAACCATGATCGGGCCTGCCTTCCGATGCGTCGCGCAGGTGCTGGGACCTACCAGCGGGTCGCCCCCAGGTCTCTGGAAATAGCTCGTGCGGCTTCCCGGAGCAGGGTGATCAGGGCCGGTTGCGGTCGGCGCTGGGTGTCGCAGATCCGCTCGACCGGGCCGGATACGCCGATCGCGCCCACCACGAGGCCGCCGTGACCCCGGATCGGCGCGGCGACTCCGGCCTCGCCCATGCTCATCTCCTGTACCTCGGCGCCCCAGCCGAACTCCCGGATCTCGCCGAGGGCCTGGTTGAGGGCCTTCGGGTCGACCAGGGTGTGCCGGGTGTACGCCTCCAGTCCGGCCTCCAGCAGTGGCTCGACGGGCGCCGCCCCGAAGGCCAGCAGAACCTTGCCGAGCGAGGAGGCATGCAGCGGGAGCAGCGCGCCCACGTCCAGGGTCTGGAGGGTGTCGTCCGGCCGGAAGACGTGGTGGACCACGAGGACCTGGCCCTCCAGGGGCGTGCCCAGACGGACGGCCTCACCGCTGCGGGCGGCCAGGGCGTCGGCCCAGTTCAGGGAGCGGGACCGCAGCTCATTGACGTCGAGGTAACTGGTGCCGAGGTGCAGCAGGGCCGCCCCCAGCTGGTACTTTCCCGTCGCCTCGTCCTGCTCCACGAAGTCCACGTGCTGCAGGGTGCGCAGAATGCCGTGGGCGGTGCCCTTGGCGAGCCCGAGCGAGGACGCCACCTCGCCGAGCCCCAGCCGACGGGGGCCGCCGGCGAGCAGACGCAGGATCGCCGCCGCCCGTTCGATGGACTGGACTGGGCCGGCCATGAAGCGATCTTAGTCCGAGTCCGCCCGGCTCACGACTGGCGTTCGGTAATGCCGACCCATGTTCATTGACCCACCCGCACTTCCTTCCTTAGCGTGCCATAACGCCCGCGCCCGGCCTCCGGCCGGCAGCGCTGCACGGAGGAAGGAGGGCCTGTGACAATAGCGCAACTCGACGCCGCGCCTCGCGCAGGAGTCGAACACGTCTTTCCGCTGCCGCACGACCCCAGGGCCGTCTCGGCGGTACGCCGACGCGTGCGCACGGTCCTCACCGCTTGGAAACTGCCCGCGGACATCGCCGAGGACGTGCTCCTCGTGATCTCGGAGCTGCTCACCAACGCGATCGTCCACGCCCTGCCCCCGGCGGCTCTCCGGCTGTCGCAGGCCCTGCTGGAGGGCCGCAGGGCCGTTCGCGTGGAAGTGACCGACGCGGGGCCCGCGGCAGCGGCGGGGCTGTCGGCGCTCGCGGTCGATCCGGACGAACACGGCCGGGGCATCGACATCGTCACCACTCTGTCGACCCGGTGCGGCGTACGAACACACCGCGGCGGCACCAGCCGGTGGGCAGAGATGCTCGTGGGGTGAGAGTCGGGGGGTGGGGCCGGCCGGGGCGCGGAGGGCGTCCCCGCCGCACCGGCTGAATGCGCCTTCGTGGGCAAGCGCGTGCCGCCGAGCGGGCGGAGCGGGGGCCTGCGACTCTGAGAGTACGTGCCACTGGTCCGGAAGTCCGCGGCCGAGGGCGGGCAGGAGCGGACCCGGGGGCCTCCGGGCGAAGGAAGGGCTGCGCATGACCGCTCCGGACGGGGTGCCGGGCACCTGGGAGGTGGCGGCTGCACCCGCGGCGAGGGTCCTCCTGGACGCCGACGGTGTGATCACCGAGTGGAGCCCCGAGGCCGAGTCACTGCTGGGCCACCGGCCCGAGGAGATGGTGGGCCGGGCGCTGTCGTCGCTGCTGGTCGGACCCGATCAGGCCGCGGAGCCCGCCGTGTCGCACGCGCCGCCGTCCGGTGGCGGCTGCCGGGTGCGTCTGCGGGACCGGTCCGGTTCGCCGGTGGAGGCCGAGTGGTCGATGTGCCCTCGGGTCGGCCCGGAGGGCCGGGTGGCATGGGCGGTCTCCCTCACCCGGACGCGCGGTACGGATACCCCCGACTTCGACCGGGCCGTGCTCGACGCGCTGCTGTCCGAGTCGCCGATCGCTCTGCACATCTTCGACAACGACCTTCGGGTGGTGCGGGTCAACACCGCCTCGCCCGGGATGCGCGGCACAGGCGCCGAGGATGTGGTCGGGCGCCGGGCCCGCGACATCGCGCCCTCCTTCGCGACCGACGCCGTCGAGGGCTTGCTGCGGCACGTGCTGAGCACGGGTGAGCCGCTCATCGACTTCGTACAACCGGGACCTCCTTCTGCCGATCCCGGTGACGAGCGCGTGTTCTCCCTGTCGGCCTTCCGGCTGCGCAACCGTGCGGGAGAGGATCTGGGAGTGTTGAGCCTGACCATCGACGTCACGGAGCGTCACCGGGACCGGGCGCGCCTCGAACTGCTGAACGCGGCCAGCACCCGTATCGGCACGACCCTCGACATCACCCGTACGGCGGACGAGTTCGCCGAGGTCGTGGTCGGCCGTCTGGCCGACGCCGTCGCCGTGGACATACTCGATTCCGTCTACCAGGGCGAGGCGCCGGAGCCCGGACCGCTCGCCTCCGAGGTCACCTTCCGGCGAGCCGCCTTCCGGTCGGCCACGGGCTCCGGGCTGCAGCCCGCCTACGCGGTCGGCGAGAGGGCTTCGTACGGCTTCCCGACACCGCTCACCCAGAGCCTCGCGGATCTGCGGCCCCGCCTGATACCGCGGGTCGACGACGAGGACGGGTGGCTCGCGCACGACCCGGTCAGAGCGGACCGCATGCGCGCCGCACAGGTGCACTCCCTGATGGTGGTACCGCTGGCCGCGCGGGGGGTGGTGCTGGGCGCGGTCGGTCTGTACCGCTCCATGACGCCCGAGCCGTTCCAGGAGGACGACCTGAGCATCGCGACAGACCTCGCCGCGTACACCGCGCTGTGCGTGGACAACGCCCGCGGGTACACCCGGGAGCGCACCGCCGCCCTCATCCTGCAGAACAGCCTGCTCCCGAGCCGGCTGCCCACCCAGAACGCCGTGCAGGCCGTCTTCAGCTATCTGCCGGGGCACGCCGGCGGGACCTGGTACGACGTCGTCCCGCTGTCCGGCGCACGCGTCGCCCTGATGGTCGGGGAGGTGACGGGCCACGGCATGCACGCCGTGGCCACCATGGGCCGCCTCCGCGCCACGGCGCACACCCTGGCGGCGCTGGACCTGGCCCCCGACGAGGTGCTGGCACACCTGGACGATCTCATGGTCCGGCTCGTCGAGGAGGGCCGGCCCGCCGCCGCCAATGGCCCCCTGGACGCCCAGCCCACCGCCGCCACCTGCGCCTACGCGGTCTACGACCCGGTCAGCGCTCGCCTGGACGTGGCCCGGGCCGGACATCCCGCTCCGCTCGTCGCCCAGCCCGACGGACTCGTGGAGCCGGTCGACGCACCGGCTGGGGCACCGCTGGGCAGTGGCGGGATGCCGTTCGACACCAGTGAGTCGCACGTGCCGGAGGGAAGTCTGATCGTCCTCTACACCGAAGGGCTCGTCCCCCGACACCCGGGCGACGGCCTGACGCGACTGCGGCGCATCCTCGCCCAGCCGCATGCGAGTGTGCAGGCCGCGTGTGACGCGGTGATCTACTCCGAGCTGTCCGGCCGCCCCGACCGGGACGTGGTGCTCCTCCTCGCTCGTACCCGCGTCCTGAGCGAGGACCATGTCGCCTCCTGGACCTTTCCCAGTGATCCGGCGATCGTGGCCACCGTCCGCACCCTGGTCGACCACCAGCTCGCCAGCTGGGGGCTGTCCGATCTCGCGTTCACGACGGAAGTGGTCGTCAGCGAGCTGGTCACCAATGCCATCCGGTACGCGCGGGGAACGATCCAGGTGCGGCTGATCCGGGACCGTTCTCTGCTCTGTGAGGTCACCGACGGCAGCAGCGCGGCCCCTCATCTGCGCCATCCGCGCAGCACCGACGAGGGTGGTCGCGGACTGCTGCTCGTCGCCCAGCTCACCGACCA
This sequence comes from Streptomyces sp. TP-A0356, assembly GCF_001417775.1. Lineage (GTDB taxonomy): Bacteria > Actinomycetota > Actinomycetes > Streptomycetales > Streptomycetaceae > Streptomyces. Next base: position 306,424 of record NZ_BBZJ01000015.1, read on the forward strand.
CTGGGGCACCCGCCGCGACCGCCGCGGCAAGACCATCTGGACCGAGCAACCGCTGCCCGCCCGACCGGGCGACAACCCGCCTCCCGCGCAGGGCTCCTGAGCCACTGCCGCCTCCCGCGCAGGGCTCCTGAGCCACTGCCGACTCATGTCCATGGCCCGACGGCAGGGCCGCGACCGCCGTGCGCCCAGGCGGTACGCACAGGAGCTCAGTCCCCCGTCGGCCCCTGTGCCGCCGGCCCACAAGGCGGCCACCGGGAGGGCCACGTCAGGGTCGCCCACACCACGTTGCCTCCCGTCAGCGCGGAACGCTCGACCCCCCAGGCGGCCGCGATCTCCCGTACGAGCAGCAGACCGCGGCCGCTCTCGTCGTCAGTGCCCGGTCGGCACGGTGGGAGGCCACGCCCCGTGACGTCCTCATCGTGCACCCCGAGGCCGAGACCCGCGTCCGGGACGAGCTCGACAGCACACAGGACGCGGGTGCTGGGGGTGTGGATGACGGCGTTGGTGACCAGTTCGGACACCAGGAGAGCGGCGTCGGCGCGGACGTCGGCGGGCAACTGGCGGGAGCCCAGCCACGCGTCCACGGAACGGCGGGCGACGGCGACGCTGGACCGCTGCGCCGGAAGCTCGAACCGGTGTGCCCGCTGGGGGCTCGTGGCGTCTAAGAGCAGGGGGGCGGGAATCGTGTGGGGGGACACCGTGGTCGCCTTCCAAGGGGGCGGGAGACGGAGAAGGTGAGCGGTGGACCGGTCCGGGGCGCGCGCTCCGACGCGGACTCCAGGTGGAACGCCGGATCACCCCAACTCCGTGCGAAGAGGCAGGCGTTGACGGTGTTCGGTGCGCGTCGGCGGTTTCGCTCACGCACGCAACTATGCGGGCAGCGCAGTTCACGCTGCAAGCGACTCCCTGATAATTTCAGAGAGACGGTATGCGTCTGGCGCCATCACCAAGTCGCTGTCAGACTCACATTGGTGACAGCCCCTCAGGAGGTAAGGGCGTGAGCGAGGCACGTTCGGGTTCCGGCACCAGCGCACCCACCGTTCTCCGTATGATCCTCGGCCGACGACTTCAGGAGAGGCGGCAGGGCGCGGGCGTCTCACTGGACGACGCCGCCAGGGCCTTGCGGGTGAAGCCGTTGACCATCCGCCGTCTGGAGAAGGCGGAGGTCGGCCTCAAGCCTCTCTATGTGGAGAAGCTGCTGCAGACCTACGGGGCCGAGCAGCGGGAGATCGACGAGTTCGTGGCCCTCGCCGAGCAGGCCAACGAGCCCGGCTGGTGGCACGCGTACCGCGATGTGCTGCCGAGCTGGTTCACCGCCTATGTGAGCCTGGAGTCCGGCGCCAAGACCCTGCGCACCTATGAGCCCCACTACGTCACGGGCCTGCTGCAGACGTACGGGTACGCGCGCGCCGTCCTGCGCGGGGGCTTCCCGAACGACGGCGACGAGGACCTGGAGCGCCGCGTGGACGGACGGTTGCGGCGCCAGAGCCTGCTGGAGAGACCGGACGCGCCCACCCTGTGGGTGGTGATGGAGGAGGCCGTCCTGCACCGGGTGGTGGGTGGAGCCGAGGTGATGCGGGAGCAGATCGACCGTCTCCTGGAGCTCTCGGAGCTGGACCACGTCAGCGTCGACGTCGTTCCGTTCGCCGCGGGTGCGCACGTCGGTGCCTGCGCGCCCTTCACGTACTTCCGCTTCGAGGAGCCGGAGCTGCCCGACATCGTCTACAGCGAGATCCTCTCCGCCTCCGTGTACCTGGACCAGCGTTCCGACGTCGTCGCCCACCTGGAGGCGCACAACCGGATGTCGCTGCTGACCTCGTCCGCGGACAGCAAGGCGCTCTTGAACCGCATGCGCAAGGAGTACTCATGAGCCCCACCAACGGCCTTGTCTACAACGGGATGCCCGCGTCGGACCTCGGCGAGCAGGGCTGGGAGTCTCCGTGGAGCGGCCCCAACGGGGGGCAGTGCGTGGAAACCAAGCAACTGGCCGACGGGCGCGTGGCCTTGCGGCAGTCCACGGATCCGGCGGGGCCCGCGCTGATCTACACGCCACAGGAGATCGCCGCGTTCGTCGCGGGGGTCAAGAAGGGCCTCGCCGACCATCTGACGGCCGGCTGAACCGGCCGACGAGCGGGAAGGATCCGGAGGCCGTCCGCTTCCGGTCGGGACCCGCCCCGCACGCCCGACGTACACCAGTGAAAGGGAGATGATGACCAACTCGCACGCCGCGCGGGGCATCGACACCAGCCGGCCGCACTCCGCCCGCATGTACGACTACTACCTCGGCGGCAAGGACCACTTCGAGGTCGACAAGCTGGCGGCCGAGACCGTCGCGGCCGCCTATCCGGGCATCTTCGTGTGCGCGCGGGAGAACCGGGGCTTCATGCACCGGGCGACCCGGGTCCTCGCGCGCGAGCACGGCATCCGGCAGTGGCTGGACATCGGCACCGGCATCCCCACCGAGCCGAACCTGCACCAGGTGGCGCAGTCGGTGGTTCCCGAGGCCCGGGTGGTCTACGCGGACAACGACCCTCTGGTCCTCAAGTACGCCGAGCGTCTGATGCGCAGCACGCCGCAGGGCCGCACCACGTACATCGAGGCCGACGTCAACGAGCCCGACACGCTGCTGGGCGCGCCCCAGTTGGCCGAGGTGCTGGACCTGAGCCGACCGGTGGCGCTGTCACTGAACGCCCTGATGCACTTCGTCACCGACGCCCAGGATCCGTACGGACTCGTCAACCGTCTGCTGGACGCCCTCCCCTCGGGCAGCGCCCTGGCACTGAGTCACTGCACACCCGACTTCGACCCGGGGACCTGGGAGAAGGTCACCGATATCTACACCCGTGCCGGGACACCCGTGCGGTTCCGCTCCCAGAAGGACGTCGCCCGCTTCTTCGACGGGCTCGAACTGCTCGACCCCGGCATCACCGTCGGCCACCACTGGCGCCCCGACGCGGGGCAGGGCGACACGCCCACGGGCCAGCTGCCCACGGACGCCGAGGTCAGCCTGTGGACCGGAGTGGGCATCAAGCCCTAGCGGAGGGGCGCGCAGCCGTAGGGAGGAGTGTGTGACGTGCCGAAGACCCAGCCCTCCACCGATCTGGGCACGTATCGAGCGTATGTGGCCCATATCTCGTGCTGCCGGAAGTGCCGACGCACACGCTGCCCGGTCGGTACCGCGCTGTGCCGTGATTATCTGGTCGAGGTCACTACGCGCAAGTGAGCGAGCGGTGCCGCGATCAGAACCCGTCGTCGGGCCGGCGGGGGCTGGGACCAGGGCGAGTTGAGGCGCGCACCGAGGCGGGCCTGCGGTACGGGGCGCGACCCGGACGGAATGGCCTGAGCGACGCACGCAATAGAGGGAGCTGAGGCTGGCCGCGGTACGCACCGGCGGGGATACCGGCAAGCAGGCGGCGGCCGAGATCATGACCTGTATGTGGGCGACGGCGCGGGAGCGGTACGCGGAGGCTCTGGCGGTGCCGGCGCGGACCCGGACACGGCCTGAGCTCACATCGACTCGCCATTCCCCACCGGGGCACCCGCACCCTCGCCGAGTCGTGTGGATCCCGTGGCCGCGTGGCCGCGCGGTGGCTTGGGCGAGGCGGGCCCGGTGCGCGCGGGCGGAATCGGGGCCGGTCCCGACGGGCTCGTGGCGCGTCGCCGTCGAGGCATGGCCGCGATCAGCGCGACGGCCACCATCCGCCGCACCCGGTGTCCGCGCCCGTGGAGCAGACCCAGGACGACGGCGGCGGCCACCGCGATGAGGTGCTCGCGGCCGGCCAGGTTCGGCTTGACGACCGACTCCCACACCATGGACCCGCCGGTGAGCGTGAACACCACGGGAGCATGCCGGACGACGGCGAGGTAGGTGAAGAGGCCCACGACCGCGGCCGACGGTCCGGTGTCGAGCACCTGCCCGATCTCGGGTGGCAGGCCCAGGCCCCACCAGCCCGGCCCGAGCGCGATCATCACGCGCACCGTGAGGGTGCCGGCGAGTGTGGTCGCGTACGCCAGGGCGAGCGTCCGGGCCCGGCCGAGCGCCAGTTCGGCCAGCGCGAAGGCCAGGAACAGCTGGGTGATGCCCGCCCACACCGGCAGGTCGAGGGCCGGGACGTACAGCGACACCGGAGTGCGCAGCAGGGCCAGCCACAGCGGCAGGTCGGCCATGACACCGCCGAGCACACGCACCGCCACGGCGCCCGCGGGCCGCTGCGCGACCGCGTGGAAGAAGATCACGCCTAAGGCGGCCACGAAGGCCAGCACGAGTCCGGACAGCCCGCGCCACAGCAGTTGCCGTACCGGATCGACGACTATGGAGTACCACTCGCCCCGCAGCGTGCGTACGACGAACAGCGCGGCCCGCACACACGCAGCCCCCAGGCGCCCCGGCTCGCTGTGGCTCGCCAGGGCCGGCAGTCCGTGGTCCCTCCGCCCGCCGCCCCGCATGCCGCCGCCCCCGGTGCGGCCTCGTTGCCTCTCCACCTCTTGAAGCAAGGATTCCCCCCAATATCCACAGAATGGCAATCCTATGGATCGGAATCCAGACCCGGGCCAAGTGATGTATGTCGGACGGCGGGTGATGCTCCGTCAGGGCTAATGGGTGGCGCGGGCGCGCCGGCAGGGGACCCCAAGGCCGGAACCCCGGCCCGATTCCGGCGGGCCGGGGTTCTCGTTCTCTGTTGTGTCACGCGGGTGTCTGGATCACTTACCGCCCCGGTCACCGCGCTCACCGCGGTCACCGCGGTCACCGTGGTCCTCGTGGTCCTCGTGCTCCTCGAACTCGTGGTGACGCACCACGCGGAAGCTGCCCACCACGCCGTGCTTGACCTTCACACCACCACGGACGTGGCGGGGGAAGAGCCCGTTGCTGGAGCTCCACGGGCCGACGGTGGCGATGGGAGCCCCGTTGTCGCAGGTGGCACCGTTGAAGACCTCGACGGTCTTGCGGCTGTCGTTGCGGACGTTCAGGCTGTTGGCGCCCAGGCCGCTGACGACGGTGATGCAGCCGCCCGGTTCGGCGGAGTAGTCCCGCTCGTTGATGTGGATCCTGCCCTCCTCCTCGTGGTGGCGACGGAAGTGGTGCTCCTCCTCGTGCTCCCGACCCTCGTGCTCCCGACCCTCGTTGCCCTTGCCCTCGTTGTAGTTGCCGTTGTTGTTGCCGTTGTTGTTGCCGTTGCCGTTACCGTTGCCGTTGCCGTTGCCGTTGTTGCCCTCGGGAACGGCGGCGGGAGCGGGGGCGGCGGCCGGGACGGCGGCCGGGACGGCGGCCGGGACGGCGGCCTGCTGCGCGATCGGAGCCGCCTTGGCCGGCTCGGAGGCCGCGGAGGCGTAGGTGATGCCGGTTGCCACCAGGGCCGCTCCGGCAGCGATCGCGGCGGAAACTGCGATGGAACGCGTTGCCATGTCACTTCTCCTGTCTCAGACACGTCGGCTGTGAGCCGATGCGTGATTGAAAGTACAGACGATGGCGATACATGTCATATCGGACATGCGGACAATATGACGAAACATCCGATTGGCGTAGTCATGGCGCTGACACCCCGTCATTCCGGCGCCCACCGGCCCCGACGGTCCGGCCCTGAGCGGGTCCTCGACGTCAGGGTCAGGCCGGGCACACGGTCGCCGGTGCGAGGCGGTCGGAGACCCGGAAGGCGTGGGTGACCACCACCATGCCGGGGGCCCCGCGGCCCGTAGCGTGCGTGGGCGCGCCAGGGCCGGCTCGCGACCCACCCCGAAGCTCGCCGGATCCTCCACGGTCCGTCAGCGGTCCGCGGCGTGTGCGACGCCGTGAGGCGCACGCCATGTCCGGGCCAACCTCGAGGTGGCGATCCGTCAGATCTCTTGGGTCAGTGGGCCGTTGCTCGTCAACATGGGCATATGGGCGTAAGGGGCGTGGTGTTGGGTCACGCGGACACTCCATGAGGAGCGGCTCTCGGATCCTCGGCACGTGTGATCACGGAACCCGGCAGCGCGCCCATCACCGCTGCGACACTTGTCCAGAGAGCTTCCACCGCACCAGTCGATCACAGAGTGGCCGTGAACTGGCATCCTGGTGAAGAACAACCGGCTCCGGTCCTCCGTACCATCGGTACACCGGCGCCCTGCGCAGCAGTTACCCCCGCCGCTGCACAGACACCGGCCCGGGAAGCACATCTGAGTCGCTGCCCGCACGACACCCCGCAGTCCTTCGCCGCGGCCGAAACAACCCAGGAAGGGTCGACCCCATGTCCGAGAGCACCACCGCCACCACTGACCTGACGTCGCAGTACACCGCCCAGGTGACCAGCGACCTCGAACAGAACGTCAAGGAGCAGGAACGTATCAGTGCTGAGATCGCCGCACTTGAGGAGCATCTGACGAACCTTCAGCACGACCACACCGTACTGGTGAACATGCAACGCGCGCTCGGCGTCGCGTCGGCACCGGCCGAGTCGACGGCCACGGCGACCAGCGCCGTGGTACCCGCTCCCCGCAAGAAGTCCACATCCGAGGCCGGCACGAGCAGGAACGGGTCCAAGAACGCGTCGAAGACCGCGGCCAGGAGCGCGAGCGAGAAGACACGAGTGAAGAGGGGCACCGCCGCCCAGGCCCGTCCGACAGGCAAGACGCTGAACGCCGGGAAGCCCGAGGGCAATGCCTCGGCCACGAAGACGGCCCAGCCCACGCTGGTAGAACTCGTCCGCGGTCATCTCACCGAGCAGAGCGAGCCGCGCTCCGCGGCGGAGATCGCCACCGCGCTCGGCCAGGCCCATCCCGAGCGCGGCATCAAGGCCACCGTCGTGCGCACCACGCTCGAAGGGCTCGTGGCCAGGAACCAGGCTCAGCGCAGCAAGCAGGGCACCTCCGTCTTCTACACCGCTGCGGAGACCTCCGAACCGACTGCGGCGCGCGAGGCCGAGGCCCGGACGGACCAGGCCGGCTGACGCCCGCGGGCGGCCGGCTGCGCCGGTGCCACGCGGGAATGAGCGGGAATGAAGGGGTCGCGGGCGTCAGGCGGTCGCGGTCCAGTTCGGGCTGCTGGTGCCGTTGCAGCCCCAGGTGACGAGGTGGGCCCCGCAACGCGGTGAACGTGGCGACGACCGCACGGAGTTGGGCGCCGAAGCCGTCGGCCGGCGGGTCGACGAGGCCGCGCCAACCCGGCTGGCCCCCAGTAGTCCTCGCCCATGGCTCCGTCGACGGACGTCGTACTCGTAGGCGAAGGGCCTGGCGAAACCGTCGTGGCCGCACACCAGGCATCGGCTGCGGCCTGGGCGTTCACCCTGGCGGGTGAGTGGTGCGGCGCGCGCCTCGCCACGGCGGACCCGCCACCCTCCAGGGAGCCGTGATCGTCCCGCCGAGGCATGCTGGAGGGGTGATCATGCTCGCCGCGCTGTTCGCAGTGATGGGAGCCGCCAGCAATGCGGTGGGTACCGCGTTCCAGCGCAAGGCGGCGTCCACGGTCACCCGCGGCGGGGGCCTGCGACTACTGCTCGAACTGGCGCACCGCCCCGCCTGGGTGATCGGCATCGGCGGGGTCGTCGGGGCCGCGCTGTTCCAGGCCCTTGCCCTGGTGAACGGACCGATGGCGCTGGTGCAGCCTCTGTTCGTGCTGGAACTGCCCTTCGCGCTGCTGATCGCGGCGCCTCTCCTGCACCGCCGTCTGCCCGGCGCGGGCTGGTGGGCCATCGCCGGGGTGGTCACGGGGCTCGCTCTGGTCCTGGGGTCGGCCGCGCCTTCCGGTGTGCAGAACCAGGCGCCCATGATGCGATGGATTCCGGCGCTCGCGCTGTGCCTGGGGACCATGGCCACGGCGGTCGTCCTGGGCCGCCCGGGCCGTCCACCGCTGTTCCGGGCCGCCGCACTGGCCACGGGCTCGGCCGTCGGCAACGCCCTGACCGCCGCGTTGCTCAAGTCCGCCTCGGGCACGTTCTCGGAGGACGGCCTCGTGGGCTTCCTCGCGTCCTGGCAGACCTACGGGTTCGCGCTGACCGGTGTCAGCGCCGTCCTGCTGCTGGAGAACGCGCTCCAGGCGGGTTGGCTCGCCGCGTCCCAACCGGCGCTGACCATCGGCGACGCCACGGTCAGTCTGTTGCTGGGCGTCACGCTCTTCGGGGAGGAGATCCGGACCGGCTGGTGGCTCCTGCCCGAGGCGATCGGGGTGGGGCTGATCGCGTGGGGCGTGCTGAGGCTCAGCCGGGTGGTGCCCAGCATGCGCTAGGTGTACTCGGCCGGGGCGCGCCGCCGGGCGACTCACGTCGGCAGGGGTGAGGGGACGGTTCCTCCACCGTCTTGAGTGCTGGGCGTTCCTTCCCCTGCGCCGACAGCCGCGCTGGACCGATTTGTCCGACTGTTGACAGACGCGCACGCTGGGACTGTGAACGACGTCGCCTCTCCTCGCCGCCCGGGAGCCTTGCGACGCGGCGGGGCTCTCGTTGATCGGCTCCCGGGAAGGGAACGTCACCGCGGCGCTCCGGCACCGCAGGGCCCGCGCACTTGCCGAGGGAGGCGTGCATGACGGCGGAGAAGCCGCGCTACGACACCGCGAGCGAGGTGCCGCTCGGGGGTTACGCCCTGCTCGCGACGGCCTTCGCGGCGGGGATCACGGTGTTCACCGTGGTGGCGCGACGCCGGGGGGTGCAGCTGCCCGAACGGGTTCCGCCCTGGGACGTCGCCCTGCTGGCAACGGCGACGTTCAGGGCCTCGCGCCTGCTGTCCAAGGACAAGATCACCAGCTTCCTGCGGGCACCCTTCACCCACCGCGAGTCCGCGGGCACGGCCGACGAGGTGATGGACCAGCCGCGCGGGACGGGTGCGCGGCGGGCCGTGGGCGACCTGGTGGCCTGCCCGTTCTGCACCGCGGGCTGGGTGGCCGGCGCCCTGGTCTGCGGCTACGTTGCCGCGCCCAGGGCCACGCGCCTGGTCTGCGCCGGCCTCAGTGCCGTCACGGTGGCGGACCTGCTGCAGTACGCCTGGAGCTGGACCGCTCAGTCGGTCGAGGGCTGACGAGAGCTGATCGCGAGGTCGGACGGTGAGAGGGTGTCGCGGCCTCGCTCAGGTGCGGGGCGGAGCCTCCGCGAGGCGTGCGGCGGTCTCCAGCAGCAGAGCGTGGACGAACGCTCTCGGGAGGTTGCCCCGCAGCCGACGCTGGGCGACGTCGAACTCCTCCGCGTACAGACCCGACGCTCCACAGGCGGCGCGGTTGCGTTCGAACCACCGGTGTGCGTCGACCGGGCGGCCCTGCTGGTGTTCGGCGAGCGCCATCACGAACCCGCACGGCAGGAACGCGCCCTCGGCCTCCTCCAGTGGCCGGTCGCCGTGACGGAAGCGGTACATGAAGTGGTCGCGCGCCAGCCTGCGGCGGCAGGCGGTCAGGGTGGCCCGGGCGCGGGCGTCGTCCGCGGGCAGCGCGCCGCGTACGGCGGGCAGCAGCAGAGCGGCGTCCACGTCGGGGTCCTCCGGGGCGCGCTGCCAGTGGCCGTCGGCGTGCACGCAGGTCGCCGAGGTGTCGGCGAGCAGGGAGTCGGCGAGCCGGGTGAAGGTGTCGGCGAGCGGATGCCGCGGTGCCACGGCGGCCATGGCGCGCAGCCCGGCCACACAGGTCAGCCGGCTGTGGGTCCACGGCCGGGCGTCCAGCTCCCACATACCGGCGTCGGGCTGCCGGCCGCGCTCGGCGATGGCGCTCACCGCGAGCTCGGCGGCCCGCCAGCCCAGGGCGTCCAGCCGGCCGCGGCGTTCGGCGGCCGCGAACAGCAGCAGGGCTTCGCCGAAGCAGTCCAGCTGGAACTGCCGCCTCACCCGGTTGCCGACACGGCTGAAGCCGCCCGGGTAGCCGGGCAGGTCGAGTTCCCGCTCACCGGGGACCGGGCTGCCGTGCACGGTGTAGGCGGGGGCGAGCCGCGGACCGTCGGCCCGCAGCCGCTCGCCGACGAACCGCACGGCCGCGTCCAGGAGCTTCGGGGCCTCGGCGGCGGCCGCGGCCTGTCCGGCGTAGCTCTGGTCGCGGATCCACACGTACCGGTCGTCGTGGTAGCGCCCTTCCTCGGCGCGTGCGGGCAGGCTGGTGGTGGCCGCCGCGACCATGCCGCCGCCGTGGGTGGTCAGCCCGCGCAGGACGGCGTAGGCATGACGTGCGTCCCGCGTGGCGATCGTGTGGTCCAGCGCGGGCACGGCCTGTCGCCACGCCTCCTGGGTCGCGACCCATGCCTGCTCGGCCCTCGGAGGCGTACGCGGCAGCGGCGCGTCGGCGCACTCCAGCACCAGGTCATGACGCTCCCCGGGCTTCAGCTCGATCTCGGTGGCGAGGCCCTGGCCACGGGCGACGGCCCGGGCGGCCCCCTGCCAGCGCAGACGGTGGTGGCCCGAGTTCAGGTACCAGGCGCCGTCCTCACTGCGGTGCGCCGAGGTGAGGGGGCCGCGGCCGTAGTCGGCGTGCGGGTCGAGCACGACCCGCACATGGGCCGGGCCGTCCACGGCGCACAGCTGCCGCAGCAGAACGAGGCGGCCCGGCTCACCGGGGAAGGCGAGGGCCTCGCGGCATTCGATCACTCCCTCGGTGGTGACCCAGCGGCTGCGCCAGATCAGGGTTCCCTCCTCGTAGCACCCGCAGGAGACGTGCCGGGCCCGCGGGGTGACGGCGTAGACGCCACGGCCGCCGATGAGGGAGGCGAAGACGGCGTCGTCGTGCCAGCCGGGCGCGCACAGCCAGCCGATGGCGCCGTCCGGACCGATCAGCGCCCCGCGCTCCCCGTCGGCCAGCAGCGCGTAGTCGTGCAGCGCGTGGGGCGGGAAGGGTGTGCTCATGGGTACTGCCTCCTGGTCCAGGATCGGCCAGGTGCCGCGTCGCCGCCCGCCGGGTCAGGGCCCGGACGGTCTCACGCCTCGCCCGGGACGCGGGGAAGAGTGAGGGAGCGGAGGCGGACGCACGGCGCTGTCGCGGCCCGTCATTCAGGCAGCACACCGCGGCCCGCCCGTGCCCGCGTTCTCCCCGCTCCGTTCCACCCGCTCCCGCGTTCTCCCCACTCCCGTTCTCCCCGCTGACGCGTTCTCGCTGCTCCCCGGGCGCCTGCGCGGACCGGTGTCCCCGCGCTCGCTCTGTGTGAGTCACCCGGATGCCGTACACCACCGAGCCGCCCGCGCTCCGGCGACGGACGCTGATCGGGGTACTCGACAGCCTTCCGCGACGTCAGCGGCCCGGCGTCGAGAGCGGACCCGCTGCGCAGTCGGCGCACAGGGAGGAGATCTGCATGGCCACCGCCTTGTCTCATAAATGGGAACACGCCGTCGTCACCGGCGGCGCCGGGTTCGTCGGCTCGCACCTGTGCACCGCCCTGCTGGACGCGGGCGCGGCGGTCACCTGCGTGGACGACTTCAGCACCGGTCGGCCCGAAAACGTGTCCGCCTTGCTGGACCGCCCGGGATTCACCCTGGTGCAGGCGAACGTCGCCGAGGGACTCGCCGTCGAACGGCCACCCGATCTCATCCTTCACTTCGCTTCCCCCGCGTCCCCCGCCGACTATCTGCGGCTGCCCCTGCACACCATGGAGACCGGCAGCCTCGGTACCCGCAACGCCCTGGACCTCGCCCGTCGCTCCGGAGCCCGCTTCCTTCTCGCCTCGACGTCCGAGGTCTACGGTGACCCGCAGCAGAACCCCCAGGACGAGCGGTACTGGGGCCATGTGAACCCGGTCGGGCCCCGGAGCGTGTACGACGAGGCCAAACGGTTCGGTGAGGCCCTCACCACCGCTCACGCCGATGCGAAGGGCACCGACACCGCCATCGTGCGGCTCTTCAACACCTACGGTCCCCGGATGCGCGGCCACGACGGCCGTGCCGTGCCGACGTTCATCCGGCAGGCACTGGACGGCGAACCGCTCACCGTGACCGGCGACGGCCACCAGACCCGGTCGCTCTGCTACGTCGACGACACCGTCCGCGGCATCCTGGCGGTGGCGGCGCACGGCATGCGCGGCCCGGTCAACATCGGCAATCCCACCGAGCTCACCATGCTGGATCTCGCCCGCCTCGTCATCGAGCTCACCGGATCCAGGTCGGAGATCCGCTTCATCGAACGGCCCACCGACGACCCGGCCGTCCGCTGTCCGGACATCACACTGGCCCGCGACAAGCTCGGCTGGGAACCCCAGGTGGACGCCGGGGAAGGCCTGCGCCGCACCATCGACTGGTTCCGCGACGCCGCCGGTCGCTGACCGTCGGGCGCCCGCCCGCCGCCCGAAGCCCCGCGGGAACGCAACCGGCTCCGCCCCGGACCTGCCCGACACCCGCCGCCCCGCGGTCCCGCTGCTCCGGCGGCCCCCTCCCGACCGGGCCCCACACCCGGCTCATCGCATCGCCGAAAGTCTCGGATCCTCCCATGCGCATTCTCGGAATCAACGCCCTCTTCCACGACCCGGCCGCCGCCCTGGTGATCGACGGCCGGACCGTCGCCGCCGCCGAGGAGGAGCGGTTCACCCGGCGCAAGCACGGGAAGCGGCCGGTGCCGTTCGCCGCCTGGGAACTGCCGGAGAAGGCCGCCGCGTGGTGCCTGCGGCGAGCCGGCCTGCGCCCGCAGGACCTCGACGCCGTCGCCTACTCCTACGATCCGGGACTCGCCCGGCCCGCCTCGTCCATGGGCCTGGACGACCCTTGGGACCACCTCCGGCAGAGCTACGCCCGTGAGGCGCCCGGCTTCCTCCGGGCCGCGTTGCCCGGCCTCGACCCCGCCGTCGTCCGCTTCGTGCCGCACCACATGGCCCACGCCGCCTCCAGTGCCTTCGGCGCTCCCGACGCCGGGGACTCCTCGGTGCTCGTCCTGGACGGCCGCGGGGAGCGGGCGTCGCACCTCGCCGCGCGCCGTGTGGGAGACCGGCTGGAGCCCCTGTACGCGCAGGAGCTGCCGCACTCCCTCGGGCTGGTCTACGAGGAGCTCACCGACCATCTCGGCTTCCTGCGGTCCTCCGACGAGTTCAAGGTGATGGCCCTCGCCTCGCACGGCACTCCCCGCATGCTGCCCGAGCTGCGCCGTCATGTGTGTCCCACGGGTGACGGGGGGTTCCGCGCCACCGCGGTGCCCTGGCACGACCTGTGCGCACCGCGCGGCGCGGACGAGCCGTGGACGCAGGACCACGCGGACGTGGCCGCGAGCGCCCAGGCCGTGCTGGAGGAGACCCTGCTCGACCTGGTGCGCTGGCTGCACGGCAAGACACACCACAGCGTGCTCACGCTCGCCGGGGGCGTCGCCCTCAACTGCGTCGCCAACTCCCGGATCGCCCGCGAGGGCCCCTTCTCCCGGGTGTGGGTGCAGCCCGCGGCCGGTGACGCCGGTACGGCGCTGGGCGGCGCGCTGCTGCTGGCCGCCGGCCAGGGGGACGATCCGCAGCCCATGCCCGGCGCCGATCTGGGCCGGGACTGGTCCGACGCGGAGCTCGGGGCGTGGTTGAAGACGGCGGCGGTGCCGTTCGACCGGCCGCCGGACATCGCCGCGACCGTGGCCGAGGTCCTCGCGGACAACGGGATCGTCGCCTGGTTCCAGGGCCGTTCCGAGTACGGCCCGCGGGCACTCGGGCACCGCTCGCTGCTGGCCCACCCGGGGCACGCGGGCAACCTCGAACGGCTCAACGACGTCAAGGGACGGGAACAGTTCCGGCCGGTGGCGCCCATGGTGCTGGCCGACCGCGCCCCCGAGATCTTCGACGGCCCGCTGCCCAGCCCCTACATGCTGTTCGTGCACGACGTGGCCGAGAACTGGCGGGAGCGCATCCCGGCGGTCGTGCACGTCGACGGGACCGCCCGCATCCAGACCGTCGACCCGGACGCGGAGCCGCTGGTCGCCCGCATGCTCGGCGCGTTCGAACGGCTCACCGGCTTGCCCGTGGTGGTCAACACCAGCCTCAACACGGCAGGGCGGCCCATGGTGGACGATCCGCGTGACGCGCTGGAGTGCTTCGGCTCCTCACCCGTCGACCTGCTCGCGATCGGCCCGTACGCGGTGCGGCGCGGGGACCTCTTCCGCGGCTCCGGCGGGAGGGCAGCGTGATGGCCGAGCACGGATCCTGGACGGCGAACGCCGAGTACGCCGACGATGCGTACGCGGTGGTGATACCGACCCTCGGCCGCCCCGGCCTGAGTGTCTGTCTGCGCGCGCTGGCCGAGGCCGGTGGCCCCCGGCCGCTGCAGGTGGTGCTGGTCGACGACCGCCCCGAGAGCGCGGGCGCACCGCTCCCGGTGGACGTGCCCCGGTCCCTGCGCCCGATCACCACCGTCGTGAAGGGCCGTGCGCGGGGCCCGGCCGCAGCCCGCAACACGGGGTGGCGGGCGGTCGGCCGGGTGCCCTGGATCGTGTTCCTCGACGACGACGTGGTGCCCGGCCCGGGCTGGGGCGACGACCTCGCGCTCGACCTGGCGGAGGCGGGGCACCGAACGGCCGCGATCACCGCGCGGATCGACGTGCCGCTCCCGGTGGACCGCCGGCCCACCGACTGGGAGCGCAACACCGCCGGTCTGGCCACCGCGCGGTGGATCACCGCCGACATGGCGTATCGCCGTACGGCCCTGGAGTCGGTCGGCGGCTTCGACGAACGGTTCCGGCGTGCCTTCCGGGAGGACGCGGACCTCGCGCTGCGGGTGCTCGCCGCCGGGTGGACGGTGACCGCCGGGGCCCGCACCACGACCCACCCGGTGCGCCCTGCCGACCGCTGGGTCTCGGTTCGTCTCCAGGCGGGCAACGCGGACGACGTCCTGATGACGCGGCTGCACGGGCGTGCGTGGTGGGGCCGGGCGGGCGCGCCTCGCGGGCGGCTGCCCCGCCATCTGGCGGTGACCGGAGCGGGGGTGGCGGCACTCTCCTGCGCCGTCCTGCGCAGGCCCCGGGCCGCCGGGGTCTGTGCCGTCGCCTGGCTGGCCGGGACGGCCGAGTTCGCCCTGGCCCGGATCATGCCGGGTCCGCGGAACCCTGACGAGCTCGTCACCATGGCGCTGACCAGCGTGGTCATTCCGCCCGTGGCCACCTGGCACTGGCTGCGCGGTCAGGTCGTCCACCGGGCGACGCCGTCGCTCGTCGCCTACCAGGCCGGCGCGCCGACGCGGGCCCGGCAACGGCCGCCGCGGGAACGGGTGCGCCCATGACCGGACGCCCCCCGATGCCCCGGCACCCGAAGGCCCCCCTCCGCTCCACGACCGGGCCCTGGCTGTTCGACGGGCCGCCGCACACCCCGCCCGCCGGGTACGACGCGGGCTGTGCCCTTCCGGCGGCGGTTCTCTTCGACCGGGACGGCACGCTCGTGTCCGACGTGCCCTACAACGGCGACCCCGCGCGGGTCCGGCCGATGCCGACGGCGCGGGCCGCCGTCGACGCGGTTCGTGCGCGGGGCATCCCGGTGGGGGTGGTGAGCAACCAGTCGGGGATCGCCCGCGGTCTGCTGACACGCCATCAGGTGGAGGCGGTGCGGCTTCGGGTCGAGGAGCTGCTCGGTCCGTTCGGCGTATGGGCGGTGTGCCCGCACGGGCCGGACGACGGCTGCGGCTGCCGCAAACCGGCGCCGGGCCTGGTGGTGGCCGCGTGCGCGCGGCTGGCGGTACCGGTCGAGCGCACCGTCGTCATCGGTGACATCGGTGCCGACGTGGCGGCCGCCCGGGCCGCGGGCGCCCGCGGCGTGCTGGTGCCGACCTCCGTCACGCTGCCCGAGGAGATCGAGGCCGCCGAGGCCTCGGCCCGCGACCTGCTCGCGGCGGTGCGTTCGGTGCTGGGCGCGGAGCGCGACACCGAGCGACGCACGGGGCGGCCCGCGGACCGGACGGCGCCCGCGGGCACGGCCGGCCCGGGGGACGACGGGTACAGCGCGCAGGGCGTCGTACGAAGCGCGGGAGAGTCGTCATGACCGGTTCCCGAAGCCTTCCCCGGACCCTGGTGGTGCGCCTGGACAGTGCCGGTGACGTGCTCCTGGCGGGTCCCGCGGTGCGGGCCGTGGCCGCCGGTTCCTCGTACACGGCGCTGCTGTGCGGACCGCGCGGGGCCCAGGCGGGGAAGCTGCTGCCGGGCGTCGACGAGGTGCTGGTGTACGACGCCCCGTGGGTGGGCCTCGACCCGGCACCGGTCTCCCGGCCGGCTACGCGGCAGGTGCTGGAGACGCTGGCGGCGCGCTGCTTCGACCGCGCGCTGGTGCTCGTGTCGTACCACCAGAGCCCGCTGCCGATCGCGCTGCTGCTCAAGCTGGCCGGGGTCGGCTGGACGGCGGCCGACAGCGAGGACTATCCGGGCGCCCTGCTCGATCTGCGGCACCATCGGCTGCCGAATCGGCACGAGGCCCTGGCGGCGCTGGACCTGGCGCGGGATGCCGGGTTCGCGCTGCCGCCGGGCGACGACGGGGCGCTGTGCGTGAGGACGCCGCCGGACACCGCGCATCTGACGGGTTCGGAGCCGTATGTCGTGCTCCATCCCGGCGCCGCGGTCCCGGCACGGGCGTGGAGCCCGGAGCGGGCGGCACGGGCCGCCGCCGCCCTCGCCGCCGGGGGCCACCGGGTCGTCGTCACCGGAGGCCACGGCGAACGGGAGCTGACCGCGAAGGTCGCCGGGACACACGGTCTCGATCTGGGCGGTGCCACCGATCTGCCGCATCTGGCAGGGGTCCTGGCCGGGGCACGGGTGGCGGTGGTCGGCAACACCGGGCCGGCCCATCTCGCCGCCGCGGTCGGGACTCCGGTCGTCTCGCTGTTCGCGCCGGTCGTTCCGGCCGATCGATGGGGCCCGTACGGCGTCCCTCACGTCCTGCTCGGGGATCAGACGGCGGCGTGTGCGGGCAGCAGGGCCCGGCGCTGCCCGGCGTCGGGTCATCCGTGTCTGGACGGGGTGAGCGACGCCGAAGTGCTCGCCGCCGTGACCGCGCTCTGCGGCGGACGACCGGCCGGGATGGACCGCACCCCTCGGACACGGACGACGAGCCGGGCGGATCCCGGCGCGGACTCCTCGCCCGGGCCGTGCGACGTTCCCGGCCCGGGCGGCGGGCCCGAAACGGAACGAGGAGCGACCGTATGAACATCCTGTTGTGGCACGTGCACGGCTCCTGGACGACGGCGTTCGTCCAGGGCCCCCACACCTACCTCGTTCCCGTGACCCCGGGCCGCGACCCGGACGGACTCGGGCGGGCCCGTACGTTCCCTTGGCCCGCCTCGGTACGGGAAGTGACGCCCGAGGAGCTGCGTGAGACGGAGGTGGACCTCGTCCTCCTCCAACGGCCGCACGAACTCCGGCTGGCCGAACGCTGGCTCGGCGGTCGCCGTCCCGGCCGCGACGTGGCCGCGGTCTATGTCGAGCACAACGCTCCGGACGGCGACGTCCCCGCCAGCCGGCACCCGCTCGCCGACCGCAACGATCTGACGCTGGTTCACGTCACGCACTTCAACCGGCTGTTCTGGGACTGCGGAACCACCCGCACCGAGGTGATCGAGCACGGCATCGTCGACCCCGGGCACCGGTACACCGGCCGGCTCGCCCGCGCGGCCGTCGTCGTCAACGAACCGGTGCGGCGCGGCCGTCACACCGGTACGGATCTGCTGCCGGTCCTGTCCGAGGCGGCGCCGCTCGACGTCTTCGGCATGCGCACCGAGGGCCTCGCCGCGCATCTGGGCCTGCCCGAGGACCGGTGCCGTGGCGCCGACCTGCCCCAGGCCGAGCTGCACCGGGCCATGGCGGAACGCCGGCTCTATCTGCATCCCGTGCGCTGGACGTCCCTGGGGCTGTCGCTGCTGGAGGCCATGCACCTCGGCATGCCCGTCGTGGCGCTCGCCACGACAGAGGTGGTCGAGGCGGTCCCGCGCGGCGCGGGCACCCTGTCCACTCGCCCCGACGTCCTGGCCCGGGCCGCCCGGCACTATCTGCACGAACCGGAAGCCGCGGCCGAGACCGGCGCCCGCGCTCGCCAGGCGGCCCTCGGACGGTACGGGCTCAAGCGCTTCCTCGACGACTGGGAGCGCGTGATGACGGAGGCGCGCTCATGACCTCATCTCTGGGACCCTTCCACACCGGCGCTCCCGACGGCGACGGCCCCGGCTCCCTGTCGGTCGCGCTGGTCTCCGAGCACGCGAGCCCGCTCGCCACCCTCGGCGGGGTGGACGCGGGCGGGCAGAACGTCCACGTCGCCTGTCTCGCGGGCGCGCTCGCCGACCGGGGACACCGGGTGACCGTCTACACCCGCCGTGACTCCCGGGACCTGCCGGACCGGGTGGCACTGCGCGACGGGGTCGAGGTGCGCCATGTGCCCGCGGGCCCGCCGGAGCCGATACCCAAGGACGAACTCCTCCCCCACATGGCGGCCTTCGGCCGCTACCTGGCCCGGATCTGGCGGGCGAGGCCCCCCGACCTGGTGCACTCGCACTTCTGGATGTCGGGGCTCGCCTCCCTGCGGGCCGTGCGCGAGCTGGGGCTGCCGCTGCTGCACACGTACCACGCCCTGGGAACGGTGAAGCGACGGCATCAGCAGCTGGCGGACACCAGTCCCCCGAGGCGGATCGCCTACGAGTCGGAAGTCGGCCTGGGCTGCGACCGGATCATCGCCACCTGCCGGGACGAGGTCGTCGAACTGGGCAGGATGGGCATCCCCGCCGCCAAGATCGGCATCGTGCCGTGCGGAGTGGACACCGAGCGGTTCACCCCGCGGGGGCCGGCCGCGGAACGCGGCAGCCACCCGTACCGGCTGCTGCAGCTCGGCCGTCTGGTCCCGCGCAAGGGCGCGGCGGTCTCCATCGCCGCCCTGGCCCTGCTGCCGGACACGGAGCTCGTCGTCGTCGGCGGTCCCCCCGCGGACCGGCTCGACGACGATCCGGAGGTGCGCCGGCTGCGCGGCATCGCCCGCGAGGCCGGTGTGGCCGACCGGGTCCGCTTCACCGGCGGGGTGCCCAGCCAGGAGGTGCCGCCGCTGCTGCGCGGAGCCGACGTGGTGGTGTGCCCCGCGGACTACGAACCGTTCGGCATCGTGCCGCTGGAGGCGATGGCCTGTGGCAGGCCCGTCGTCGCCAGCGCGGTCGGCGGTCAGCTCGACACCGTCGCGGACCCGAGCACCGGCCGGCTGGTGCCGCCCCGCGACCCCGGGGCCCTGGCCCGCGCCGTCGGCGAACTCCTCGCCGACCCCGAGGCGCGGGCGGCGTGCGGCGCGGCCGGCCGACGGCGGGTGCTGCGCCGATACGGCTGGGGGCGGGTCGCCGCCGCGACCGAGAAGGCGTACTGCGCCGTCCTCGACGCACAGCCCGCCGCGACGGGGGTGGTCTGAGGCAGCCGTCCGTCCTGCCCCGGCCCGGGCCGCCTGCCCGGTCCACGACAGCGTTCCCGACCGAGAGCGGAGCACCGACGTCCGAAGGAGGTGCGGGTCCGGCCGACGTCCTCCGGGACGCGGTACGCCCGATCAGCATGACCGAATCCCCTGGGTCCCCTGCACTCGATGCCGCACATCTGCACTGCCGGTCGCTGGAGCACGCGCTCGTCCGGTTGCGCCGCGACGGCCTCGGCCGCCTCGCCGACTGGGGCGGCCGGCTCGCCGCCGTCCTTCCCTCCGGAGGCCGGCTGCTGGCCGCGGGCAACGGCGGCAGCGCCGCCCAGGCCCAGCATCTGACCGCGGAGCTCGTGGGACGCTACCGGCAGGAGCGGCCCGCCTACTCGGCCATCTCCCTGCACGCGGAGACCTCCAGCGTGACCGCCATCGGCAACGACTACGGCTTCGACCACGTGTACGCGCGACAGGTGTCCGCCCACGGCAGGCCGGGTGACGTCCTCGTGCTCCTGTCCACGTCCGGCCGCAGCGCCAACCTGATCACCGCGGCCGTGACCGGCCGGGGGGCCGGGCTGCGCGTCTGGGCGATGACCGGGCCCGCCCCGAACCCGCTGGCCGAGGCCGCCGACGAAGCCCTGTGCATCGACGCCGACACCACGGCGACCGTCCAGGAGGCCCATCTCGTCGCCGTACACCTGCTCTGCGAGAGTTTCGACGCGGCACTCGCCACTCCTGTGGCGACCACCTCCGGCGCGGCCGCCTCCCGGGCGGTCAAGGTCCGCGGGAGGGCGTCATGACCGGGCCGAAGCCGCTCGTCGTCGTCGGAGACGTCCTGCTCGACGAGGACATCGAAGGAGTCGCGACGCGGTTGTCCCCGGACGCCCCCGCCCCGGTCGTCGACGTCACCGACGACCGGTGTCATCCGGGCGGCGCTGGGCTGGCCGCCGCGCTGGCGGCCCGGGGCGGCCGCGAGGTGACCCTGGTGACCGCGCTGGGCGACGACTCCGCGAGCGAGGCCGTACGTCGTGGGCTGCGCGGCCGGGTCCGGCTGGTGGAGATACCCCTGAGGGGCAGCCTGCCGGTCAAGACACGGGTGCTGGCGAGCGGCCGGCCCCTGGTGCGGATCGACCGGGGCGGCGGAACGCCCGGGGAACCGGATGAGGCGGTGCAGGAGGCACTGGCGCAGGCCCACGCCGTGCTCGTCGCGGACTACGGGCGGCGGACGGCGAGCACGGTGCGGGCCCATCTGGCGACCGTGGTCTCCCGTACGCCGGTGGTGTGGGACCCGCACCCCAGGGGCGACGTGCCCGTGCCCGGAGCGCGGCTCGTCACCCCGAACGCGGCGGAGGCACGCGCCCTGAGCCCGGTCAGCGGTGAGTCGCTGCGCGCCTACGCCGAGCGCGGGGCGGAACTGGCACAACGCTGGCAGGTGGCGGGTGTCGCCGTGACGCTCGGGGAACGCGGGGTGCTGCTGGCCAGGCCCGGCTCCGGTACGCCGATGCTGGTCCCGCCGCCCTACCGGGCCACCGGAGACCCGTGCGGCGCGGGTGACTGCTTCGCCGCCACGACGGCCGCCGCCCTGGCGGACGGGGCGCTCCCGGAGGAGGCCCTCCAGCGGGCCGTCGCCGAAGCGGCCGCGTTCGTGTCGGCGGGCGGCGCCGGAAACCCGGCGCTGTGGCGGACGGCGCGCTCCCCCGTCGAGGACACGCGCCGTATCGACGCCTTCACGCTGGCGGAACGCGTGCGTGCGCGCGGCGGCACGGTGGTGGCCACCGGCGGCTGCTTCGACCTGCTGCACGCCGGCCACGTCGGTCTGCTGGAGAGCGCCCGGGGCATCGGCGACTGCCTCATCGTCTGCCTCAACTCCGACGCGTCGCTCGCGCGGCTCAAGGGGCCGGGGCGCCCTATCAATCCGGTGGCGGACCGGGTGCGCGTCCTGGAGGCGCTCGGCAGCGTCGACGCGGTGGCGGTCTTCGAGGAGGAGACACCGGAGGAGCTGCTGAGGCGCCTGCGGCCGGACGTGTGGGTGAAGGGCGGCGACTACTCGGTCCAGGAGCTCCCCGAGGCGGAGGCACTGCGCGCATGGGGCGGTCAGGCGGTCGTACTGCCCTACCTGGGCGGCCGCTCCACCACCCTGCTGGCCCGCCGGGCCGCGCGGGCCGCCGTACGGCCGTCCCCGCCCTGAGGGGCCGCCGTAGGCCCGCATTCCCAGCGTTTCCCCCGACCGGAGAGGCATCCGTGAACGTGACGGCAGACGAGGGGGCGCCGACGCGGTCGGCCCGGCCCCGCGCGCTGGTGCTGCGAGCGCTCGGGCTGGGCGATCTGCTGACCGCGGTTCCCGCGCTGAAGGCGCTACGACGGCATCTGCGCCACCACGAGATCGTGCTGGCCGCACCCGAGCGGCTGTCCGCGGCGGCCTCCGCCACCGGTCTGGTGGACCGGTTGCTGCCCACTTCGGCGCCCGGCCGGGAGGTGCCCGCCGCGCTGGCGTGGTCCGGACCGGCGCCGGATCTCGCCGTGGACCTGCACGGCAACGGACCGCCGAGCCATCTGCTGCTCCAGCGGCTGCGTCCCCTGCGGCTGTTCGCCTACGCGCACCCGGGGACCCCCGGTATCTCGGGTCCCGCGTGGCGGGAGGACGAACACGAGCGGGACCGGTGGTGCCGTCTGCTGGGCTGGTACGGCATCGAGGCCGACCCGGTGGACCTGGGGATCCCGCACCCCGCGACCCCCTCCCCCGCGCCCGGCGCCGTCGTCGTGCATCCCGGCGCCGACGCGGGCGCCCGCTGCTGGCCCAAGGCGCGGTTCGCGGCCGTGGCACGAGAGGTGCACCGCTGGGACCATGACGTGGTCGTGACGGCGGGTGCGGGCGAGGGCCCGCTGGCGCGATGGGTGGCGGACCGGGCCGGGCTGCCGTCGGGCGCGGTCCTGGGAGGCGCCGGTGACATGGCGTTCGACCAGCTGGCCGCCCTTGTCGCGGGGGCCCGCTGCGTGGTCGTCGGGGACACCGGTCTCGCCCATCTGGCCACGGCGCTCGCCACGCCCTCGGTCGTGCTGTTCGGTCCCGTCGCCCCCCGGCTGTGGGGGCCGCCGGCGGACGCGCGGCACCGGGTGCTGTGGCATCCCGGGGACGACGACTCGGCCCGCCCCGGTGACGCCCACGGCCGGCTGCCGGACGAACGACTGCTGAGGATCACCGTCGGTGAGGTCCTGGATGCGGTACGCGGACACCTGGAACCTGGCCAGGGGCCGCAACCGGAGCCGGACCGGGGCGCGAGCAGCGGCGGAGCGGGATCCGGTCCCGGGCCCCTGACGACGGGCCTGCGAGCGAGCGGATAGCGGACGGCGGCCGAGGGCCCACCAGGACCCCGGCCGCCCCGGCGCACTCAGGCCGCGGTGCTCAGCTCCGGCTGTGCCTGCACACCGAGTTCCCTGGTGCGCAGGGCCACGGCCGGGGCGGTGCGGCGGCCACGAAGCGCGAAACCCGCTCCGATCGCGCCGGCGATGATCAACCCGCCGGTCACGAGGGCGCCCCGTGCTCCGGCCAACTGCATGAGGAGGCCGAGCGCGGGCGGCCCTCCCAGGCCCCAGGCCGTGCTGATGGTGCGCCACACCCCGAGCACCCGCCCGCGCATATGCGCGGGCGGATCGGTCTGCAGGACCGTCGTCCCGGCGGTGTCGGAGACGGTCTCCACCACGGCCATGGGCAGCACGAGCACCAGCAGGACGGCGAGCGACGGCGAGAGACCCGCCACGATCTGCAGGAGCGCCCCCGCGGCGGCCAGGGTGCCCACGATCCGCACCGAGGGGCGGCGCAGCTTGGCGCCGAGGACCGCGCCGATGATGCCTCCGACGGCAAGGACGGTGGAGACGGTGCCGAACGCCCCTGCGCCGCCGGCGAGCGGGCCGGTCACCAGGACGGCCAGGGTCAGGCCGTAGTTCCGTCCGAAGACCGCGCTGATCCCGGTGATACCCGCGAGCGCGACCAGTCGCGGGCGGCGCATGAAGAAGGCCAGGCCCTGCCGCACGGTCATGTCCTGATCGGCGGGCCGGGTGCCGCGCTGGGCGGGGATGGCGGGCGCGCCGCCCCGGGCCCGACGGACGGCGCCGTAGGCCGGCCGGAGGAAGGGGATCACCGCGGCGACGAAGAGGAAGGAGACTCCGTTGGCGGCGTAGGCGGCGGCCGTGCCGAAGAAGCCGACCGCGACACCGGCGAGCGCCGTACCGGCCAGCCGACCCGCGCTGTGCACCAGGGAGCCGACGCCGATGGCGGACGGGACGTCCTCCGCCGGCACCAGGTCATTGCCCAGCAGGGCGCAGGCGGGCGCGTCGACCGTGGCGATCAGGCCGGTGATCCCGGCCAGCACCATCAGTACGGGCAGATCCAGCCGGCCGAGCACGACCAGGGCGGCCGTCACGAAGGCGACGGTGCCGAGAAGCGCCTGGCTGACGGCGGCGGTCAGTTTCCGGGGCCAGCGGTCGACGGCGGCGCCGCCGGCCAGGCTCACCAGAAGACCGGGGGCGGCCTGCACGGAGACCGAGAGACCCGTGGCGGCGGCGGATCCGGTGATCTGCAGGACCAGCAGGTTCTGCACCGTGAGCTGCATCCATGTGCCGGCGTTCGACACGAAGTTCGCCAGGGACCACCAGCGCATGCTGCGGTACTTCAGGGATCGCCATGGCGAGGAGGACTCGGCCGCCCGGGGAACGGGGGCGGCGTCCGATGCGGGAGGGGCCGGGACGGGAGCAGGAAGGGGCAAGGAAGTGGCGGGGGAAGAAGGCACAGTGAAACTCGGGAACGATCCCTGGGGACTCGCATGGGGGTCGGCGGGAGTTCGGAACACCGGCTGCGCTGCGCGGTGGCTCCACCGATCGGGCGGTGTGCCGTGCCGCCGGGAAACGTCTTCGCGGGCCCCGGGGCTACGACCTCGACCATGGTGGCAGAAGAGGCCCCCGAGTCGTCACTTTCTGCCCTCGGACCAGGTGCCGTACACGCGGCAAGTCCCCGATGCCGTCGGGGACTTGCCGCTCCATGTGCACTTGCTCACAGGGTCCGCGCGGCCGCCGTGCCACCCGGCGGCCGACGGCCGGGACAGGGCGCGGGTGTCAGCGCTCCAGTTCTTCCTCGATCGGCGGCTTGGGGGTGTCGCGAAGGTGTTGCGACAGCCCCGGCTTGCCGCCCTCGCGTGCCTGCTCGGCGCGCTGCGCGGGGCTGTGTCCGAGGTCCGAGTCCGGGTCCACCCGGACCGACCGTGCCACCTCTTCCCGGCTGTTGTACTGCTCGGGCGGGATGCCGCGCAGCGCCTTGATCACCTCGTCCGAGGCGCCCGCCCTGCGCGCAGCCTCCACCAGTTGCTCCTTGTCGGCCGGAAGGTCGACGTCCTTGATGGCGTCCAGCACCTCCGGCACGGTGGTGTGCGCCATGGGGACCTCCTTGCTCGTACGACGCTTGTACGACCCTCGTGCGACGACATCGACGCGGGAGTCAGCGGTCCTCGAAGTCCTCCCGCTCGATCCCCGCCTCCTCCAGCGCCTCACGCAGGGTGCGGCCCGATGCCCCGTTGCCGGGCCGGGCCTTCCCGGCCTGCTCCTCGGCCGGCTTCCTGATCACCTCGTCGGTGGTGTCGGTCTTCGGTCGGTTCTCCTCGGGAACAGTCATCGCGGCGATTCCTCACATGCGCCTTCGGTTGCCTGAGCGACGCCGAGTACCCGAAGACCGGCTGTGGAACACCGGGAAACCGGGAAACACCGGGAACATCCGGGTGGTCCCGAGTACTCGCACCGGGCACGGGCACGCGGGCATGTGTCACCCCGGTTCACGCTGCCCGGAGCGCGTCCTGCCCCTCTTGAAGACGTAGCTCCTCCAGCGTCCGCAGCTGTCGCTGGGCCCGCTCGAAGAGCTCCTCCAGCTCCCGCCGGTCAAGGCGCCCGTCGTCGTCCGCGAGCCGGAGCAGCAGCCGCCATCCGGCGGCCTTTCCCTCCACGCCGAGCCGAAGGAACTCGAGTTCGAGCACATTGGTGAGCGGAGAGCGGGCGACGATCCGGCCGTTGGGCTTCAGGCGTCCCGCCTTCTCGGACACCCACGCCGCGCCCACCTTGTAACGGTGCGGCGACACGCCGAGTCGGCTCATGATGGCGAGCAGACTCCTGCGGTCCTCCGCGATCTCCGCTGCGATCGGCGCCAGGGCCTTGCCGAGCGGAGAGCCCTGCAGGGCCCGGGCCATGTACTGGGCACGCTCGGTGCCGATGGTCGCACCTGCCAGGTGGTCGTTGAGGTAGACGCCGAGCAGATCCGTGCGGATGCGTCCCCCCTGCCGAGACTGTGTCGTCATGGATCGTCCCCTTCCCCGGCGTCTTCCCGGCGTGCAGCCCGCCGATGGTGGCCAGGCCCCTCGGGTACCCGCTCCTCACGCGACCCACCCTCCCTGGAACGCGCCACCGATATCCCGGTCATGTCCCCGTCAAGGGCCGTGGCCGATCGGAAACCGTGCGTGTCGCACGGCGGATACGGACCACGGTGCCGCGAAGCTGGGCCGGGGGGTGACGCGCACAGCCGGGTGGTGAGAGAGGACGTGTCCGATGAAGCCGGTCACCTTGGTGCCGCCCACACTGGCCGACGCGGCCGTCACCCCGGGCAATCTCGACGCGGCTCGCGCCCAGATGGGGTTCTCCCTGGCCTGGCACATCGTGCTGGCCTGCCTCGGCGTCGGCCTGCCGCTCCTGACCCTTATCGCGGAGTGGAGGGGCGTGCGTACCGGGGACCCCGCCTACCGCCTCCTGGCGCGCCGGTGGGCTCGCGCCATGGGCGTGCTCTTCGCCGTCGGCGCGGTGTCCGGCACCATCCTCAGCTTCGAGTTGGGCCTGCTGTGGCCCGGGCTGATGGGAATCTACGGTCAGGTCATCGGCCTGCCGTTCGCGATGGAAGGCATCGCCTTCTTCATCGAGGCGATCTTCCTGGGCATCTACCTCTACGCGTGGGACCGGCTGCCGCCGCGCACCCATCTGCTCACCGGCCTGCCCATCGTCATCGCGGGCATCTCGTCGGCCTTCTTCGTCGTGTCCGCGAACGCCTGGATGAACCAGCCACGCGGGTTCACCCTGAGGAACGGCAAGGTCGTGCACGTCGATCCGTGGGCGGCGATGTTCAACCCGGCGACACCGCCGCAGACGACGCACATGATCCTGGCGGCCCTCATGGTGGCGTCCTTCCTCACCTGCAGTGTGTACGCGGTCGCCCTGCTGCGCGGCCGCCGGGACCGCTACCACCGCCTGGGCTTCACCGTCCCCCTGGCCCTGGGCGCGGTCGTCACCCCGGTGCAGCTGGTCGTCGGGGACTGGGCCGCACGGTTCGTCGCCCACTACCAGCCGGTCAAGCTCGCCGCGATGGAAGGGGTCTATCACACCGGCAGCCACGTACCCCTGACGGTCGGCGGCATCGCGGGCCAGGGCGGCCTGAAGTACGGCCTGGAGATCCCCAACGGTCTGTCCCTGCTGGTCGGCTACAGTCCGAACACGGTGATCAAGGGTCTTGACCAGGTACCACCCGGAGAGCGGCCCCCCGTCACCGGCGTCCACCTGGCCTTCGACCTCATGGTCGGCTGTGGTCTGTTCCTGCTCGCGGTGGGTGTGTGGCTGCTCCTGCTCTCGCTGCGCCGCAGGCGCCGACCCGGCCCCTGGCTGGAGGGAGCGGGCCGCCCGCTCCGCGTCTTCCTCGCGCTCGGGGCCCTCACCGGACCGGCCGCGGTCGTCGCCCTGGAGTGCGGCTGGACGGTGACCGAGGAAGGACGCCAGCCCTGGGTGGTGTGGGGCCTGCTGCGCGTCCACGACGCCGTGAACGTCGCTCCCGGGCTGATGGCCGGGCTCTGGCTGGTGGTGGGCGTCTATGTGCTGCTGACCGCGGGGACCGTCTATGTGCTCCGTCGGCTGGCACGCGAACGGCCCGTTCCCCTCGCTCCCCAGGAGCACGACGTCCGGGAGTACCCCGTTGTCTGACCGCTCGCACACCCGGCCTGTCCGCGCCACCGCGACGGGGAGACGCTGATGCTCGCCAACGCGGCTCTTGCCGTCATGTGGATCGGCCTGACCTGTTACGCCCTGTTCGGTGGAGCCGACTTCGGGGCGGGACTGTGGGATCTGCTCGCCGGTGGCACCATGCGCGGCAGGGCTCCCCGCCGGCTCATCGAGCACAGCATCGGCCCGGTCTGGGAGGCCAACCACGTATGGCTGATCTTCGTCGTCGTCATGCTGTGGACGGACTTCTCCCCTGTGTTCGCCGCCGTGATGTCCACCCTCTACATTCCCCTCACCCTCACCGCCCTCGGCATCATCGCCCGCGGCGCCGCGTTCGCCTTCCGCAAGGCCAGCAGCGAGGTGTGGCAGCAGCGCCTGTTCGGCGGGTTCTTCGCCCTCTCCTCGGTCATCACCCCCTACTTCCTCGGCTCGGTCGCCGGAGCGCTCGCCTCCGGGCGCGTGCCTCCCGGCCTGGCGAAGGGCGATCTGGTCACCAGCTGGCTCAACCCGACCTCGGCGCTCGGCGGAGTGCTGGCCGTCCTCACCTGCGGCTACCTGGCGGCGGTCTACCTCACCGGTGACGCGTCCCGGGCCGGTGAACCGGACCTGTCGGCCTACTTCCGGCGCAGGGCCCTGGTCATCGGAGTGGTGACGGGCGCGGTGGCACTGGCAGGCGTCGCCGTCCTCCACGCGGACGCCCCGGGGCTCTTCCACGGCCTCACGCACCGGGCGCTGCCCCTGGTCTTGCTCTCCGCCCTGCTGGGCGCGGTCAGTCTGACCCTGCTGCTGCGCACCAGGCTCACCCTCGTGCGTATCACGGCCGCCGCGGCCGTCGCCGCCATCCTGTGGAGCTGGGGAGTCGCCCAGTACCCGCTGATGCTGCCCCCGTCGGTCACCGTCCAGGACACCGCGTCGCAGCCCTCCGCGCTCGGCGCCACCCTCGGGGCCCTGGCGGTCGGTGCGGTGCTGCTCGTCCCGTCCCTGCTGTGGCTGTACGCGCTCTTCCAGCTACGGCTCGCACCCGAGCACCCGCGGGACGGGCGTTAGCCGGTCGTCGCCCGGGGCACCCGCGGTCCTGGGCGGGCCCGCCGGTGGGCCCGCCGTACCGAACCGGAGGTGCTGAAGGATGGGACACGGAGGCAACGTCATCAACGAGCTGGTGACGGATCACCGCGAGGTGGAGGAGCTCTTCGGCCGGATCGAGGCGCTGCCGCCGGGCGACAAGGACCGCAAGGTCTACGCCGAGCAGGTCACCATGGAACTCGTACGTCACTCGGTGGCCGAGGAGGCCTACCTCTACCCGGCCGTGCGCGAGTACCTGCCCGATGGGGACGCCATCGCCGACAGGGAGATCGAGGACCACTCCAGGGCCGAGCGGACCATGAAGGACCTGGAGGGCCGGGAAGCCGACGACCCGGAGTTCGACCGCCTCATCGGCATGCTGATGACCGAGATCCGCTCCCACGTGGCCGACGAGGAGGAGAACCTCTTCCCCAGGCTGCTCCAGGTGGCTCCCGCGGGGGCGCTCGACGATCTGGGCGAGAAGGTCCGCCGGGCCAAGAGGACGGCACCGACGCGTCCGCACCCCTCCGCCCCGGACACGCCGCCGGCGAACAAGTTGCTCGCCCCCGGCGCAGGCCTCGTCGACCGGATCCGGGACGCGCTCTCGGGTCGCGGGGAGAAGGACTGACCGTCCCCGTCGCGGGGAATGCCTCCGCCGGGTCATGGGTACTCGGGTGCCCGGCGCTCAACGGCGCCCTTTCAACAGGAATCCGATGTCTCACCGCCTGGAGGAGCCATGGCGGGTGTCAGCCCCACTGATCTGCAGAAAGCGCTGTCGGGCGCGGAGTACCCGGCGGACACCGAACAGCTCAAGAAGGTCGCCCGGAGCAACCACGCGCCCAAGGAGGTCACCGAGCGCATCGACCACCTCGGGAAGAAGCAGTTCCAGAACCCTGCCGAGGTGAGCAAGGCCGTCTTCCAGAACGAGTGAACCCGCGTGCGGATTGCGGCGGCCGGGACGCACGCCCCGGCCGCCGCGCCGCGTATCCGCGGGCGGTCTCAGCCGATGTACCTGCGGGCGGTCTCAGCCGATGAACCTGCGGGTGGTCTCAGCCGACGTACCTGCGGGTGGTCTCAGCCGATGTACCTGCGGGCGGGAGAACCGCGCCGCGCCTCCTCCAGCGCCGCCAGCCGGGCTTCGAGGTCGGCCGGTACGGGCTCACGCTGCTTCAGCACCCACGGCAGCCCCGCCGCCGCGCGCGCGAAGGCACGTACGGAGGCCCGGTCCCGGGGCACGGTACGCATCAGGTACCAGGTGCGGCGCAGCGCGGACGGCCAGGGGCGGCGCAACCAGGTGAACCAGAGCGTGTTGCGCAGCCCCAGCACGCGTCGGCCGGTGCTGTCCCGGACCGGAGACGCGGCGTGATGGATCGTCATGTCCGGTACGTAGCTCAGCCAGTGACCCCGGCGCAGGAGATCGGTGGCGAGGAGTTCCTCCTCACCGCCCAGCCACAGCCCGGGATGGAACCCTCCGCCGGCCCGGAAGGCGCTCACCCGCATCACCGTCGCGGCGGCGAGGAACGAGCCCAGGGCGGGACCGGGCAGCCAGTCGGGACCCGTCAGGGGCGAGTCGCGTAGTTCGGCGACCACCGGGTCCTCCTCCCCCGACGGTTCGACCACGATACGGGCCGTGACCGCAGCCAGCCCAGGGTGCGCGTCCAGGAGGTCCGCCGCGTGCTTCAGGGAGCCCGGCTCCCACCAGGTGTCGTCGTCGCAGAACGCCACATAGGGCGTGCGCACCTGCCGCACCGCGAGGTTTCGGCCGACCGCCCCGAGATTGCGCCCGGGGCGCAGCAGCCGGACCTCGGGGAAGCACCGGACGACCGCATCGGCGGTCCCGTCGCCGGACGCGTTGTCCGTGACGATGACCTCGGGCCGCTCCGGAAGCTCCCGCAAGATCCCCAAGGTGCGCAGCAGTTCGGGGCAGCGGTCGCGGGTGATCACCACGACGGTCGTACGACGGTCCGCGGGACGGTCGTCGCCGTACCCCGTGATGTCGGCGTCCGCGCGGCCGGGGCGAACGCGGTCGTCCCCGGGAGCGGCGGCCGGTGTGTGAGGCGGGTGGTGGGTCATGTCGAAGTCCGCTCGTCCTCGATCGTGGGGGCGCTCACGTGGACTGGCGATCCAGCAGACGGACGGAGCGCTCGACCCGTGCGGGCAGCGGTTCGCGGTTCTCGAGGACCGCGGGGAGCCGGGCGAGCGCGCCGCGCAGGGCGGTTGCGGCGTCGCGCTCGCCGCGGACCGCCGCCGCGGCGAGGCGAACGGTGTGGCGCAGGACCACCGTGAGGGGACGCCGTAGCCACACGGTGAGCAGTGCGTTGCGCCGCTGGACGGCGCGGCGCCCGGGTCGGCCGCCGGGCTCCGGGTGGTGATGGGCCGTCACCGAGGGCACATAGCTCACGCCCCAGCCGCGGGCCGCCACGTCATAGGCGAGCAGCGTCTCCTCGCCGCCGAAGAACAGCACCGGGTGAAAGCCCCCGGCATCGAGGAAGGCCCGGCGGCGGACCACCGCCGCGCAGGCGAGGAACCCCAGAACCGGACGGCCGGGCAGCTGGGGCGCCGGCGGCAGGGGCGAGTTGGCCAGCGCGGAGTTCAGCGGATCGTCGACACCGTCCGGGCCGACCAGGGTGCGCGCGGCCAGCAGCCCCAGACGCGGGTACGCGTCGAGGAGGTCCGCGGCGGCCTCCAGCGCCCCCGGCTCCCACCAGGAGTCGTCGTCGCTGAAGGCGACGTACGGGGTCGTGGCGTGCCGTACCGCGAGATTGCGGCCCAGAGCACCGGTGTTGTGTCCGACGGCCAGGACGTGCGCGCCCACCGGGTGGGCGCGCACCGCGGCCACCGTCGCGTCGGCGGAGCCGTTGTCCACGACGATGACCGGGGGCCGCTCGGGCAGGGCGGCCAGCCTGTCCAGGGTGCGCAGCACGCTCTCGCGGCGATTGCGTGTGATCAGTGCCACCGTGACACGGAAGGAGCGCCGGTCGGGCGCGCCGCCGCAGTCCATGACCGCGTCGGACATGGTCTCCTGCGACGTGGGTGGGTACGTCGTCGGGCTGTTGCGGCGGCCACCCGCGTCCCTGTGGCGACCGCGGGCACGGTCACCAGGAACAGGCATGGCGGACACCTCCCTCGGGCCACGAGGGTCGTCCTCCCTGCGGCTCTCGGCCCGGCCACTCGTGCCGTTCCCCGAGTGGCCGCCCGTCCGGGGGCCGTTCCAGGAAGGAGGCGATGGTCCGTTTGAACCCCTCCTCCCAGGTGACCTTCGGGGTCCAGCCGAAGAGTTCCCGGGCGAGCGTCGTGTCGGGCCGGCGTCGGGCGGGATCGTGCGGGCTCCGGTCGACGAACGTCAGACGGGAGCGGGAGCCGGTCAGGCCGATCACCCGGCGTGCGATCTCCTCGATCGTCGTCTCGTCGTCGCCACCGATGTTCACGGGCCGCACGGACCGGCTCACGGCCACCCGCAGCACCCCGTCCACGGTGTCGTCGACGTAGCACAGTGATCGGGTCTGCCGTCCGTCGCCCTCGACGGTGACCGGCTCTCCGGCCAGCGCCTGTCTGATGAAGGTGGGAATCGCCCGGCGGTCGTCGGCGCGCATCCGCGGACCGTAGGTGTTGAACACCCGCACGATTCCGGCATCGGTGCCCGCCGCGGTCGCGTGGGCGGTGGTGAGTGCCTCGGAGAACCGTTTGGACTCGTCGTAGGCGCCGCGCGGTCCCACCGGGTCGACGTTGCCCCAGTAGTCCTCGCGCTGCGGATGCACCATGGGGTCGCCGTAGACCTGACCGGAGGAGACCAGCAGGAACCGCGCGCCGTCGCGGTCGGCGACGGCCAGGGCGTTGCGGGTGCCGAGGCCGCACGCGTCGAGTGCCTTCAGCGGGCGGCGACGGCAGTCGGCCCGCGAGGCGGGACCCGCGCAGTGCAGCACCATGTCGTACGGGCCGGGGAAGGCCCCGGCGAAGCGGGGCTCCGATACGTCGTGCTCCAGCAGCCGGAAGCCCGGGCGGCAGGTCAGCCGGCGTACGTTGTCCGCCGATCCGGAGGACAGATCGTCCACGCAGTCGACCGCGACTCCGCTGTCGACGAGGCGTTCGCACAGGTGCGAGCCGAGGAAGCCGGCGCCTCCGGTCACCATGGCCCGCCGTCGGCGCAGTCGTGTCGCCGGAGCGGCGCAGAAGGCGGTCTGTATCGACATCGACGTGGTCTGTATCGCGGAGAACGGCGTCGGCGTCATGGGCACGTTCTTCCTCCCGCCGTAGAGGGGCGGACGCCTGCCCACGGCGCCGACGTCGTGCCCCCGCACGGAGACGGTCGGCCGAGAGCGAGCGCCGTCGCCCCGGGTCCCCGCCGCGCCGTGGCCGCGGCGGCCGTGTTCCCGGGGCCCGGAGAAGCTCCACCGGAAGCTTCCGGCCCCCGCTGTCCTGACGGCGGCCGTTCGAGTGACCCGCCGGGTCCTTCCATGCTCTGACGGACGGTGCCGGTGTGCCACATGGGGCTGGATCGCCCCACGGGACCTCAGAGTTCGCCGGGCCCGGGCGGCTCGGTCAGTGCCGTCACCAGTTTCGGGGCACGGTCGCGGTCCGGCTCCTCCAGGAACTCCCGACGTACCTGCCGGGCGGCGACACGGCCGGAGGTCAGGCACCACTGCCACCAGTAGTCCAGTCGCCGGATGCTGAGGTGGTCGGCGGGAACCAGGGCGGGCCAGTCGCAGGCGTCGGCCTGAGCGGTCAGCTTGGCGCCGCCGGAGACGGGGTCCACGGCCAGCACCGGCACCCCGCCGCGCAACGCGAGCACCAGCCCGTGCAGCCGGTCCGTGACCACCAGGTCCATCCGCGCCAGCACGGACTCGAACTGCGCGGGCGTCGCGCACAGCCGCCAGTCATGGCTGTCGAGCCTGGTCTCCAGTTCGACGCGTGCGCAGTCCTTGCCCGCCAGCCACCCCGTCACCACCTCCGCGGCCTCACCGTGCCGTCGCCTCGATCCGTACTCGTGCTGACCTTGGGTGAGGATCACGCCCACGACGGGCGTCGCCGGTTCGACGGGGGCGTCGGCCGCGAGGTCGGGCACCGGGGCCGCGGCCGGCCCGTCCCTCGGCAGTACGCGGTGGAATCCCGTGACCGCCGGGTCGGCGGCGTCGAGCACGGAGCTCCCCACGGCGATCCGCACACAGTGCGGGAACCGTCGGTGCAGCTCCTCGACCTGGGGGCCGTGCAGCGGGCCGCACACGAAGACCAGATGCGAGTACGCGGACGGCTGTACGTCGTCCAGGTGCAGCGCCGATGGCCGGAACCCGGGGCTCCAGGCCACGTCGTAGTCCATCGACTCCCGGCTCAGCACGTCCTCGACCCGCCGCAGGGCGAGCACGTCGCCCGCGGTGGCCTCACCGTCCAGGAAGCTGAACCACCCGGTCAGCAGGATCCTCGCGCACACAACGGTTCACGAGTTCCCCTCCCTGCCGTGCCCACGCGCCCGAGTCGACGACCCGCGGTGCCGTGCGCCAGGTCTGTGCCGCGTCCCACAGGGGAGTCGTACGGTATGGTCCCGCCGTCGGACGGGGCTGCGCGGTGGGCAGGCGAAGGGGCTCGGGCCGACATGGGCGCGGCAGGCGATCCGCGCGAGCCGCCCTCGTACGACCGCCGCCGGAGGGATATCGACGAGGTGCCGACCATGACCCACGCCGCGACGCCCGCCCCGCTCGTCCGGGCCCACGGGCGCCTCGACGCATGACCGCCCCTCCGGCGCCGCGGCCCGGCGAGGGCCCGGGTGCCGCGGCGGCCCGCTTGACCGGGCGCCCGGTGACCGGTGAGCGTCCGGTGTCCGCGGCGCTCACCGAGGTCACGCTCGACGACGGCCACGTGGTGATGGTCAAGCACGGTGAGGATCCGGGCACGGTACGGGCCGAGGCGGCGGGGCTGCGCTGGCTGGCGGAGGCCGGGACGGTCGGGATCCCCGCTGTGCGCGGCCACGACCCGCACTGGCTGGTGACCGACCGCGTCCCGGCCGGCCGGCCGAGCACCGAGGCGGCGGCCCGGTTCGGACGCGACCTGGCCGCCCTGCACGCCCGCGGCGCGCTCGCGTTCGGCGCCCCGCCACCTGACGGGCCCGCGGACGCGTACATCGGCCTCGCCCCCATGCGCAACGTCCCGGTCCCCGACTGGCCGAGCTGGTACGCCGAGCACCGGGTGCTGCCCTATCTGCGCCGCGCGGTCGACGACGGCGTGCTGCGCCGGGCGGAGGCGAGCGTCATCGAACGCGTCTGCGACCGGCTGCCCGATCTGGCCGGGCCCGCCGAGCCGCCCGCCCGGCTGCACGGCGATCTGTGGAACGGCAACGTGTTGTGGGGCGCCGACGGACAGGCCTGGCTCATCGACCCCGCCGCGCACGGCGGACACCGGGAGACCGACCTGGCGATGCTCCAGCTGTTCGGCTGTCCGCACCTGGACCGTGTGCTCGACGGCTACCAGGAGGCGGCACCGCTCGCCGACGGCTGGACGGACCGCGTCAGCCTGCACCAGCTCTTCCCGCTGCTGGTCCATGCGGTGCTGTTCGGACGCGGCTACGGCGTGCAGGCCCTGCAGGCGGCACGGGCGGCTCTCGCCGACTGACCACCAACGGCTCGGCGGGGACCGCGGGACGGGGTACGGTCACCCGGTCACCGCATCGGAAGGAGCCCCCATGTCCGGCGCCACCGCACCGTTCGAACTGCTGCCCGGTGCCGATGACTCGCCGGTGCTTCTTCATGTGCCGCACTCCGCGCGCCGGATACCGCCGGCCGCACGCGAGGGCATCCTCCTCGACGACCCGGCCCTCGCCCGCGAACTGGACCACATCACGGACGCGCACACCGCCGAGCTCGCCGAGCTCGCCGCGGAGGCCGCCACGGTCACGCCCTGGCGGTTCGTCAACCGGCTGTCGCGGCTGGTGGTCGACCCCGAGCGGTTCCCGGACGAGCGGGAGGAGATGGCCGCCGTGGGGATGGGCGCGGTCTACACCCGCACCACGCACCGGCGCCCCCTGAGGCCGGACGACACCGATCCACGGCCGCTGCTCGGACGCTACTTCCACCCGTACGCCCGAGCGATGACCGCGGCGGTGGCGGACCGCCTGGCCGCCACGGGGCGGGCCGTGGTCATCGACGTCCACTCCTACCCCACCGCCCGACTGCCCTACGAGCTGCACGGCGACGGCCCCCGGCCGCCGATCTGCCTGGGGACCGACCCCGTTCACACGCCGCCCGAGCTGCTCGCCTCCGCGCGCGAGGCGTTCGCGGGGTTCGGGGGGACGGAGGTCGACAGCCCGTTCTCGGGGTCGTATGTGCCCCTTGAGTTCCACGGCAGGCAGCCGCGGGTCACCGCGCTGATGGTGGAGATCCGTCGTGACACCTATATGACCGAACCGGGCGGAGCCGCGGGGCCGGGCCTCAACCGCCTCGCGTCGTCGCTGGCCACCCTGGTCGAGGCCGTCTCCTGACCTGGCCGGTCCGGCACGCTCGGTGCAGGGTGCGTGCCGCCGTGCGCCGGCTCAGGCCAGCAGAGGGAGCTTGCCGACGATCTTGTTGATGCGGTTGCGCGGTCCGACGATGCTCACGGCGCAGTAGGCGAGGTCGGCGGCGGCGGTCCTGCTCAGGGTGGCGCGGTAGTCCGCGTACACCAGCGTCTCCTGGGCGAGCGCCGGCATGTCGGCGACGAAGGTGTCGGCGTACGAGGCCGCCTTGGCGCGGATGGCGCGCAGCGCGCCGGAGTCGGCCGCCAGGACCGAGCACCCCGCCCAGGGCAGCCCCGGGTGGACGGTGCCCTCAGCGTCGGCGACGTCGTCACCGAGCAGGCCCGTCACCGAGGACTGCGTCGCCGCCGCCGCGCAGATGGCGGCGTTGACGGCCCGTCCCGGCGGCAGGCCACGGTCGACCACCACGACCCACTTCAGCCGCGCGGCGCGGGTCGAGAGGGTCGGGTCGATCTCGTCGGGAGCGAACCCGACGGGGGCGACATCGATGGCGGTGGACGTGTTGCCTTCGGCCATTTCCGTATCTCCTCGGCATTTCTGCGGACAGAGACCAGGAGCCTAGGCACACGTGTGCCTACCGACCAGCGGCGTCGAATGGTGTGCGGCGAGGGCAGGGACGGAAGCCGACCACGGCGCACTTCGTACGGCGATCCGCCGCATCCGGCGTCGGATGTGCGGGGGCGCTCCGCGTCCCCGTCATCGGGTCCGGCGCCGCTCGGGCGCGCGTTCGGCGGCGGGTTCGACGCGGCGGGACTGGACGTGTTCATAGGCCATGGTGGTCTGCACGTCGGCTACCTCTCGGCGTTCGGTCAGACGGTCGATGACGAAGGCGTAGACGCCGTTGATGTCCGGGACGGCGATGTGGATGAGGAAGTCGTGCGCGCCGGAGGTGACGAACAGGCCGATGGTCTCGGGAAGTTGGGCGGCCCACTCGCGGAATCCCTCGATGACGGGGCGGGCCGGCGGGCGGATACGGACGGAGATGAGGGCCTGCACCGGGCGGCCGACCGTCTCCAGGTCCACGGTGGCGTGATAACCCGTGATCACGCCCCGCTCGCGCAGCAGCCGCACCCGCTCCAGCGAGGTGGACGGGGACACCCCCGTCTTGGCGGCCAGGTCCCGGTTGGTCTGCCGTGCGTCGTCCTGCAGCTCCCGCAGCAGAGCACGGTCCAGTGCGTCGATGTCCATGGGTCCACGGTAAGCCGTACGAAGTTCGGCGCAGGCGAGGAAGCTCCGGATGTGCGTCCCGCCCCTACACCCACGTCCCGCCCGGAGCGCCCACACCGAGCACGGCGCGACTTTCTGTTATCGCCCAGCCCCCGACGCGTCTCCCGTGCGAAGCCCTCCACATGGAACACCCCCGAGACGCTAGGACCCAAGCACGTGAGAGCACAGATCAGCCGCCGGAGCTTGCTGAAGATCGCCGGTACCGCCGCGGGCGCGGCCGCCGTCACCGCCGCCGTCCCCACGGCCCAGGCGTCGGCGGCTCGCGCCGCCTTCGCGCACCCCGGACTGCTGCACACCCGGGCCGACCTCGACCGTATGGCGGCCAAGGTGAAGGCGGGCGCCGCCCTCTGCACGGCGGGTTTCGCCAGGCTGACCGCGAACCGGCACGCGCAGAGCAGCTGGGCGGCCCGGCCGGCCGCGACCGTCTACCGGGGATCGGGCACACCCGAGAACTACGCCCTCCTCTACAACGACATCCACGCCGCCTACCAGAACGCCCTGCGCTGGCACATCACGGGCGAGACCGCACACGCCGACACCGCCGTCGCCATCCTCAACGCCTGGTCGGCCACGCTGACCAGGCTCGACGGCACCGCCGACCGGTTCCTCGCGGCCGGCCTGTACGGCTACCAGTTCGCCAACGCGGCGGAACTGGTGCGGGACCGCGACGGGTTCGAGCTGGCCCGTTTCCAGAAGATGATGCGGAGTGCGTTCCTGCCGGTCAGTTCGGACTTCCTCACCCACCACAACGGCGCCTACGTCACCAACTACTGGACCAACTGGGACCTGACGGCCATGGCCTGCGTCCTGGCCGTCGGCATCCTCTGCGACGACCGCGCCTCGGTCGACCGGGTGGTCTCCTACTTCCGGCACGGCGCGGGGATGGGCTCGATCAGGAACGCCATCCCGGTGGTGTACTCCGGCGGACTCGCCGAGTGGGTCGAGGCGGGCCGCGACCAGGGCCACGCCCTGCTCGGCGTCGGGCTGATGGGCACGATCTGCGAGATGGCCTGGAACCAGGGCATCGACCTGTACGGCCACGACGACAGCCGCTTCCTCAAGGGCGCCGAGTACGTGGCGAAGTGGAGCCTGGGCGGGTCCGTGCCCTACACGTCGAACACACGGAAGAAGGGCGCGCCCGGTATCTGGTCCGGCATGGAGACCGCGAGCAGGGCGGCCGCCGTGGATCCGGCCATGACACGCCCGATCTGGGCCATGATCGCCAACCACTACACCAGGCGCCGGGGCCTCGACGCGCCCCATGTCACACGGATCGCGGCCAAGGCGGCTCCGGAGGGCGGCGGCGGGGACTACGGCCCCAACAGCGGCG
Organism: Streptomyces sp. TP-A0356; assembly: GCF_001417775.1. GTDB lineage: Bacteria > Actinomycetota > Actinomycetes > Streptomycetales > Streptomycetaceae > Streptomyces. The sequence goes on from NZ_BBZJ01000015.1 coordinate 344,783, forward strand.
GGTACGACCGACTCGGCTTCGGCACGCTGACGTTCACCCGGGACCGGGCGACCGCCGCCGAGGCATCGGCGTCCCCCACGCCCGCCTCCGGCTCCGGGGCCGTGTCCGCCCGGCCGTCGTCCCCGGCCAGTCCGAGTGCCCAGGGCGGACACGGCGACGACCTCGCCGCCACCGGCTTCTCGGACCTGCCCCTGTGGACCGGCGCGGCGGGCGTCACCGCCGTCGCGGGCGGCCTGCTCCTGCTGCGCCGCCGGGGGCGCACCCAACGCGACAGCGGCTGAACCGCCGTGGCCCGCGGCGGCCGTCGTCCGGTCGCCGCACGCCGAACACGACCGGCTCCCACCACCCAGGGTGTCCGTGCGGACACGCTGAGTTCGGCTCCAGGGGGAGCCGGGCCGTTCGGGATGCGCGCGGCTCCATCTCGTTGAAAGGTGATGACAAGGGTGGTGTGCCGCCCTCGCGACGGCCCCCGGGTGCCACCACTGCGGATCGACTCGCATAGGAGACCACATGTCGACGTCACAACCTGATGCGTCACGTCGTCCGTCCGATGACCGTGTCACACCGGACGAGCTGCTGCACGTGGCTCCGCCGGAGGCCGCACCGGATGACCTGGTGCTCGCCTCGGGCAGGGACATCACCCCCAGGGCCCTCGCCTGGGCCGAGCGCAAGCTCGCGTCCGAGGGGCGGGCCGCGATCGACAAGCTTCTGCCCTAGGGCGCTTCCGGGTCGGTGAGGCCCGGGACCGGTGAGTCCGTGCCGCTCACCGGTCCCGGGAGCATCACCGTCAGACGGCCACGGGCAGGCCGCTCCCGCCGTCCGTCTCCTGTGCCGTGTCCGTGCGATGGGCCGCGACGAGCAGCGCGTCCGCGGCCGCCACTGCCTCGTGCACGGTGTGGGTCCCCGTCATGACGCACAGCGTGTAGCTGACGTCCTCCAGCTGCCGTACCGTTTCGGGCGTCTCCCTCTCGGCGAGCGCGATCTGCAGGGTGGCGTACCGGGTCAGCAGCCCTCTAACGACCTTCGCATCCGGAACGAGCACAGTGAGGCCCTCTCTCTCGACTTTTGAGGCGTGTGCCCCGTCACGGGCGAGTCATGCGCAACTCCTTCCGCACGGGGGCACTTTGGCACGATCTCGACTCCCGGCCCCGCCCTACCTGACGAAGTCGAGCAGTTCACGAGGGCCGGCGCAGACGACCTCCACGAACAGGTCGAAGCCGCCCGACGTCATCGTCCACGCTGTTCCTCCCGCTGGTCGGCGACCCAGCCTAGGGCCCTTCCGACGTGGATCAGCGCACCAGCTCGCTGTTGACACGACGATCGATTCACGCGCCCCTTGGGTGCGGATCGGCCCCGCGGCGGGAGATCGCGCCGTCGATGCGGCGTACATCCACCCATCGGTGGGGAATACGGTGGGACAGGCGATCACGACCGACCTGGCCTCCGGTCCCCTGGTGTGCGCGGACCATACTGGGAGGCGCCCCTCGTCCCCATCCCCTCAGAGTGATCCATGGCTAAGTCCTCCACCGCCCGTGCCTCGGCTCCCGACACCGTGTGGCTGGCACGCGGACGCCATCTCGGCGCGGGAGCCGAGGAGAGAGTCCGGCAGCGACTGCGGGAGCTGAAGAGCGGCGCGGTCATCCAGGACCGGTTCGAGTTCGACGGCTCCGGTGACGGCACACCCGGTCGCGCCTTCGAAGCCCGCTGGCTGGTCGACGGGGACGTCGTCGTGCGGGCCCGTCTGAACGTGGGGGCGCCCGACGTCAGGGACGGCACACAGGACTGGGTGCTGGTGGCCGAGGCGGACCGGGCCTGGGACCTCGACTGGCCTTCGCCCGCCACCGTCTTCTGGCCCGAGGACGCGGATGCCCCCTGGGACCACGACGTGGTTCCGGATCTCCGGTTCCGCGACATCAATCCGCTGCCCACGGAGGACCGGGCGCTTCGGCGCCTCCTCAAGGAGTGCGCGCGTCACACGTGGAGCATCCATGTGGTGGTGCACGAGGCGATGACCACCGATGAGCGCGGACGGCGCCCCCTGGCGCCGATGCTGCCACCCAGCCTGCGCCACCGCGTCGTGGAGCACCGGGCCGCGCCCGAGCAGTTCCAGGTGGTCAACTGGGCGCTGTACGACCTCGGGGTGCGGGTGCCCCGCGGCGGCGCCGTGGTGCTCCCGGCGGTGCCCGCCGGTCCCGGTACCGACGACAACGGCTTCAGCGTGCGCACGGTCTTCCTCGACGGCACGGAGCCCACGGATCTCATCGACACCGTGCGGCGCTACGCCGAGCGGCCCGCCCCCCTGCCCGACGGGGCCGAGGAGGCCCTGGCCGAACTGCGCGAGCAGTGGCACCTGACGACCCTGGAGGAGGAACTGGCCCAGACGCGCCGTCAGCTCGCCGCCTACGCCGAGGCACTCGACGCCATGACGAAGTCGCGCGACCTGTACCGGGAGGCGGCCGAACTCGCCCATGAGGCACTGGCGGCGTACCAGGAGTCCGGCACCCTGCCGCCACCGCGACAGGAAGAGCGCAAGCGGGAAGGTTTCTCCTTGCGCACCCTGGCCAAGCCCCTGGAACGCGTGCGCGACGGCGCCAAGTTGCTCCGCACGCCGAGCAGCGAGGGCCACGCGCCCCGCACCACCGACCCCGACGGGGAGACCTCCGTCGCCGGTCCCTCGACCGAGCCGACGGACGCCGGTAAGCGGGGGTAGCCCTGTCCGCCGCCCCTGGGCCGGGACCGGACGCGACCGGTTCTGCGCATTCCCGGGTGCGGCGGGGCGCCGGGGCTCTCGGACCGTGCCGATCTTCCGCGTGATTGCTCTCCGAACCGCCGATCCGCGGGCGCGTCCCCTCTTGACCGCCGCAGCGTGTCGCGCACACGGCGAGGGTCGCCGGCGCACGGCCGCCGTCGTCACGGGAGGGCGAGATGACCGGAGGAACCGGCATGAAGAGGCATGCGGGCCATGCGGCGGCAGCTCTTCTCGGCCGCTACGAGCGTCTGCGGCTGCCGTGGACGGCGGCGGTCACGGTCGTCGTCGCCCTCGGCTGCTTCGAAGCCTGGCCGAAGCGGTCCCGGGCGCGGGGTGACCGGCGGGTCCGGCGGGTCCGGCGGCCAGGTTCTGCGCGACCATGGGTCGCTTGCCGGTGATGCCCGGCGGAAAGGGCCCCGCCGAGTGCCGGGGGGAGGGCATCGGCGGGGCCGAGCGGCTCGGGGTTGCCAGGGGGTGGGCTTCCCGAGCGGTCTGCGATTGCTGGTGCCCGCCTGGTTCGGAGTATGCGCCGCCCTGTGCGAGTGACCGCCGTCACTCCTCCCCGGACGCCCGCGCCGGGGCGGTGGGCATGGCCTGATCCAGGTCCGCAACTGCCGTGCGTGGGGTTCGATTCGGGGGGTACCCGGAGCTGGAATCGCCGCCGGGAACCGCTTCGGCGGCAAGAGGTTGATCACTTCCGGAGCGCGGCCCGCGGTGCATCGAGTGCCCGCCCCGGGGTAGACGAGCCCCGCACGCGGTACGTATGGGAGGACATTGTGTCGGCTGAGCAGACCCCCCTGTCCATCGATGTGACGATGCCCCGGGAGGAGGTCGCGCTGGTCATCGTGAACGGTTACCTGGACGTCGACACGGCGACGGAGTTGCACCACCACCTCGCCAATCAGGTGCACCACGGGCGACGGCATCTACTGCTCGACCTCTCGTCCGTGCCGTTCATGGACTCGTCCGGGATCAACATCATCCTCAAGGCCTACAAGGAGACCCGGCAGGTCGGCGGCTCCGTCGGTCTCATCGACCCGGCCCCGGCCGTACAGCGCATCCTCGACCTCACGGGGGTGAGTCTGACCGTCCCGTCCTTCGAGAGCGCCGATGACGCGCTCGCCGGCGTGGGCGACGCGGTGAGCCGGCCGTAGCGGAACGGGCGCTTCCGCGGGCGTCGACCCTCCTGGCCGGGCGCGCGGGAGCGAACCCCTGACTCGACAGGCCATTTGCGTGGGCGTTCGCGCACGTAGATGGCTTGTTCGGCGGTAATAGTTGCCGTTTGACAACTGTAGTCATGAGGCAACAAAGTGTGGGGAGCATCGAACACACGGAGGGAAGTGGGATGTTGTGGTGGGCGGAGCCGGCTCCGCGCGCCGACCGACCACGGCAGGCGCTCGGCACACCGGCGGGGAGGACCGGTCCGCGCTCGGCTCACGCCGTACGGGCGTCGGTTCCGTCCTCCTCGTGGATCTGTGCCGCCGCGGTGGCACAGAAGGCCTCCAGTCCCTGCAGGAGCGCCGTGCGCTTGGCCGCGGGCATCTGGGCCAGGACGGACTCCAGGGCACTCTCGCGCCGTGACCGCAGTTCGGCCAGGAAGGATCTGCCCCGTCGGCTCAGGTGCAGCCGCAGCTCACGTCGGCTGATGGAGCTCGCCGTGCGCTCGACGTACCCGACGGCCTGCAGACGGTCGCAGAGTCTGCTCGTCGACGGCGGAGTCGATGCCAGGGCGTCGGCGAGCGTCCGCAGGTTGATGCCCTCGTGGTGCTCCAGGATGAAGAGCACCCGCAGCTGGGAGGCGGAGACGGGAGCCGTCGAGGCACGCCCCCAGAGGACTTCCAGCAGCTCCGCCGCCTCTGACGTCACCCGCGCCACCTCGCTCGGCCCGGGACGCGGGCTGGAGGAAGTCACCGTCTCACTCTCCCAGGCTTCTCGAATGCTGTCGGCCTGCCGGGACCACAGCTCACACACAACGATAGATACGGACACCGACACACGGATGCACGCCCCGTCCAGGGCGCGGGGCCGGAATCGTACTAGCAGAAGAATGGCGTATCCGACATCGTGAACAGATTCGTGGCAGCCGAGAGGGCGCTTCGGAACGCGTCTCCCCACCGGTTGGTGGACGCGCTCCGCGAAGTGCTGCGCAGTCAGTACGCGGCGGAGTCCGTGGAACTGCTGATGGCCGACTACGGGCTCACCGTCCTGCAGCCCGTCTCCGCGCGGCCCGACATCTCCGAACCCGTATCGATGCACGGCAGCACGGCCGGCCGGGCCTTCGGCGCACAGGACCCGATCATCGAGGAGATCGGCGACCTGTCCCGGGTCCATCTGCCGGTGACGGTACGCGGGGACCGGCTCGGCGTGCTGAGGGTCACACTGCCGTCCGAGGGCAGCGCGGAGGTCCTCCCCGAGCTCGTCGAGATCGCGGAGGTCCTGGGCCACGAGGTGATCGTGGCCGATCGGGACACCGACGTCTATCTGCAGGCCAGGCGCAGGGACCGGCTGACGCTCGCCGCCGAGATGCAGTGGCAGCTGCTGCCGGGCCGGGCGTGTGCGCGGAGGGAGTACGCGCTCGGCGCGCAACTGGAGCCCGCCTACGCGATCTTCGGGGACAACTTCGACTGGTCCGCCGGTTCCGACCGGCTGATGCTCTACATCACCAATGGGATGGGCGAGGGCATCGAGGCATCGCTGCTGACCGACCTCGGGATCAACGCGCTCCGCAACGCCCGGCGCGCCGGGATCTCCATCGAGGACCAGGCCGCCCTCGCCGACCAGGCCATCTACGCCCATTACCGGGGCGCCTCCTACCTGTCGGTGCTCCTCCTCGACTTCGAGCTGTCCACCGGCCGGGTGAAGGTCGTGGACGCCGGTTCCCCGCAGATGCTGCGGCTGCGCGGCAGAACCGTCGAACCGGTCGACTTCGAGGCCCAGTTGCCGCTCGGCATGTTCGAGGAGACCGACTATGTCTCGCAGGAGCTCCACGTCGAACCGGGCGACCGGCTCGTATTCGCCAGCGACGGCGTCTACGGAGTCGCCGCACCGGGGGGCGAGAAGTACGGCGAGAAGGCCCTGGCCAAGGCCATCGCCTCGACGCGGCTGCTTCCGGCGGCGGAGGTGCCGCGCGCCGTCCTGAGGGAGCTGTCCAGTCATCGCGGCGGGCCGGACCCGGAGGACGACGCGATCGTGGTGTGCCTGGACTGGTTCGGGCCGCTGGGCGGCTCGTAGCCGCTCCGCGTGCGCCGGTGTCGTACCCGAGACGCCCGAAGTCATGCATACGGACGGCAGTTGGCCGTGTCCCTCGTTCGTTGGACGATCTTCCGGGCAGGCACGGGTGTCATGCGCGAACTCCCATGATTACAGTTGTCGCGCGACAATGAACCGCGCTCTCCGAGGAGGCTCCCTGACAGCCGGGGGGGCGTACGTACGAAGGAGACAGGGACGTGACGGACCAGGACTCGGCAGCGAACCGAGAGGCGTCGGCAACCGTGGTCGGGGACTTCCTGCTGCGCCGACGGGAACAGATCTGCCAGCGCTGGGCCGACGAGACACTGTTCCGGACGGTGTTCACGGTCTCCCGCGACGAGGCGGTGGAAGCGGCCGGCGCTCTCGTGGAAGCGCTTGCCGTGGTGGCCGCCTCGGGACGGATCGAGGACCTGCGGGCCCCGGGCTTCGCGGGGGTGGCCGAACAACTCGCCCGCATGGCGGCCTCGCGGGCGCGTGCGGGCGCCGCACCCGGCCAGATCGCCGACGAGGTGGCGGCTCTGCGCCACTCGGTCACGGCGCTCCTGAGGGCCGACCTGTCCGGGGCGGACGGCGCAGCGACCGAAGCGCCTGTGGTCGCGCTCACCGTCCTGCTGGGCACGCTGCGCGTGTTCGTCATGGAGACGGCCCTCAGCGCGGGCGAGGGCATCATCGAGCGGCAGCGCCTGCAACTGCTCGAAGTGGCCACGCCCGTGATCAAACTGTGGAACGGCATCGTCGCCGTTCCACTCATCGGCACCCTGGACAGCGCCCGCAGCCAGGTCGTGATGGAGAGCCTGCTGGAGGCGGTCGTCACCCAGCAGGCCCGGTTCGCCATCCTGGACATCACCGGAGTGCCGACGGTCGACTCACTGGTGGCGCAGCATCTGATGAAGACGGTCGCGGCGGCACGTCTCATGGGCGCCGAGTGCATCGTCTCCGGCATCCGGCCGGCGATCGCCCAGACCATCGTGCACTTGGGCATCGACCTGAGCTCCATCATCACCCGTACGAGCCTCGACGACGCCCTCGCCTACGCCCTGCACCAGCAGGGCGCCGTGATCGTCGACCGGGCCGGCAACGGAGGAGGCCCGCGATGACCTGGGGCGCCGAGGGGCCGGTGGGCGCCCATGTCCCCGTTCTCCAGCTCGGCGACGTCCTGCTCGTCACTCTCCAGGGTGAACTGCATGACAAGGCGGCCGAACAGCTCCAGCAGGACATCGGCGAGGCCATCGCCGGCAGCTCCGCCGCCGGAGTCGTCATAGACGTCTCCGGTGTCGAGATCGTCGACTCCTTCCTCGGCCGTGTGTTCGCCGAGATCGCCGCGAACGCCAGGCTCCTCGCCGCGGAGACCGTCGTGGCCGGCATGCGGCCCGCGGTCGCGATCACCCTGGTGGAACTCGGCCTCACCCTGCCGGGCCTTCGCACAGCCCTCGACGCCGACGAGGCCCTACGGATGCTGACGCAGGCGTCCACGCCCCTGTCCGGCCCTCCAGGACGCCAGGAGAACGCGTGACGGAGACATCGGGCCGCGTGGCCGCATGCTTGCCCATCCGGTCGGACATGGATCTGGCGTGGGTACGACAGCATGTGCGGCAGGCGGCTGCCGAGCTCGACTTCGGTCTGGTGGAGCAGACCAAGCTGATCACCGCGGCCAGCGAGCTCGCGCGCAACACACTCGTCCACGGCGGAGGCGGACACGTCGAGTCCGCCTTCCTGGACAACGGACGTGCCCGTGGCCTGCGCCTGACCTTCACCGACGAGGGCCCGGGCATCGCCGACGTCGAGCGGGCCCTCACCGACGGCTACACCTCGGGCGGCGGTCTGGGCCTGGGGCTGGGCGGCGCCCGGCGGCTGGTGCACGAGTTCACGATCGACACCCGTCCCGGTGCCGGCACCTCCGTCACCGTCGTGTGCTGGGCGGCCGGACCGCCGCGTCCCCGCGAGGAGATGAGATGACCCGGGTCTGGGACGTGCCCGTGCACGACTCGACACGGCTCAGGGACGTCCGGGTGGCGGCGAAGGAAGTCTGCGGCCGTGCCGGGTTCGACGAGGACCGGGGGGCCGCCGCGGAGCTCGTCACCACCGAACTCGCCACCAACCTGCTCAAGCACGCCGGAGGCGGGCAGATACTCCTGGAGACCGTGGACGCGGAGCTCGGCTCCGGTGCGAGCGCTCCGCAGCCCGCGCTGCAGATCGTCGCGATCGACCACGGACTGGGCATCCCCGACCTTTCGGCCGCGCTGGGCGACGGCTTCTCGACCACGGCCTCGCTGGGCGCGGGCCTCGGCACGTGCGGACGTCTGGCGGACGACTTCGAGGTGCACAGCTCGCCCGGGCGCGGCACCGTCGCCCTGGCCCGGATACACGCCTCCAGAAGGAGCGGACCGAAGTCCCGGCGCAGCCCCGGGCCGGTGTGGGCGGGAGGAGTCAACGTCCCCCTCGTCGCGGGTCATTCGGGCGACGCCTGGGCCTGCGTACGGTCCGGCGAGCGCGTCACCCTGCTCCTCGCCGACGGGCTGGGTCACGGCCCCCAAGCGGCCGAGGCCTCCGACGCCGCCGTCCGGCAGCTGCGCCGTAGCGCCCATCTGGCGCCCCCGGAACTGCTCGCGGTGCTGCACGGCGCGCTGCGCAGCACTCGGGGCGCCGCGGTCGCGGTCGCCCAACTCGACCTCGCCGCAGAGCGTCTGGAGTTCTCCGGCATCGGTAACATCGGTGCCCGTTTCCGCACCGGCGACAACTGGCAGCACCTCCTGTCGCATCCCGGCATAGTCGGCGCCCACCGACCGGCGCGCATCCCCCACCTGCGGCTGCCCTGGTCCTCCGACTGCCTTCTCGTCCTGCACAGCGACGGCCTGCCGAGCCGATGGTCGCTGCGTCCGGACGTGCCCTCGGCGGTCCTGGACCCAGGAGTGACGGCAGCCCTGATCGTGCGCGACGCCAGCAGTTCCGCCCGGCCCGTCCGCGACGACACCGCGGTGACCGTGCTGTCCCCCACACCGTCGAATCGTGAACCATGACCCACACCTGGCAGATCACTACCGTCGTCGACGCCGCCCGGGCCCGGATCGCCACCGCCCGGCTCGCGGCCGAGCACGGTGTGTCCGTCCTCGACCGCACCCGGCTGGTCACCGGCCTCACCGCCCAACTGCGGCAGCGCCTCATCAAGGGCGGCGTCTGGCGGCTGACCCTGGAGACCACTCCCGCGTCTAAGCCCGAGCCGCAGCTGCGGCTCACCCTCGGCCCCGCCCCGGAGGACAACCGCGACGCACCCACCTGGCGGGCCGCCGTCCCGGCGACGGAGCGGGGTGGTCGCGTCGGCACGGGCTCGGTGCGCACCGGGCCGACGGCCCTCGCGGAGGCGTTGTTCAGCGCGGACGACGACACCGCTCGGGTGCTGGACGCCCTGACGGAGCAGGAGGCACTGGTCGCCTTCCACCGCGAGGAGCTCCATCAGACCAATCAGGGCGTCCTCGCGCTGCACGCCGAACTGGACGCCGCCGGACGGGCGCAGCGCGACCTGTTCGCCGCCGAGCGGGCCGCGCGCACCGAGGCGGAGGAGGCGCGCCGGCGGCTGACGTTCCTCGCCGACGCCAGTGCGGCGCTGACGGCGTCCCTCAACCACGGGGAGATCGTGCGCCTGCTCCCGGAGCTGCTGACGCCGACGTACGCGGGCAGCGTCGACGTGTGGCTGCTCGACGACGAGGAGGAGGAGCGGAGGCTCGGTCCCCGTCCCGCCGCCGCCGTGGTCGCCGCCCGTACCGGCCGTCCGCAGTACGCCGCCGCCCACCCAGGTGGCCTGCCCGGAGTGGACGACCGGCCCCCCTCGGCCCTGCACCCCACCCTCCCCCTGCTGTGCGTTCCCCTGCTGGCCCGGCGGGCGCCCCTGGGTGTCCTCATCCTCACCCCGCCCGGCGACCGGTGGAACGCGGACGACGCCGTCATGCTGATCGAATTGGCCCGTAGAGCCGCGATCGCGATCGACAACGCGCAACGCTTCGAGCACAGCCGCGACATCGCCGAGACGCTGCAGCGGGCGCTGCTCACCGACCTGCCCACCACCCCGGGGCTGCGACTGGCGGCCCGCTATCTGCCGGCGACCCACGGCCTCAACATCGGCGGAGACTGGTACGACGCCTTCCGCCAGCCCGACGGGAGTCTGATCACGGTGATCGGCGACGTCACCGGCCATGGACTGCACGCGGCAGTGATGATGAGCCAACTGCGCACGGCCCTGCGTGCGTACGCCGTCGACGGAGGCAGCCCGAGCCAACTCCTGACCCGCCTGCACCTGTTCCTCCACCATCTGCAGCCGGACCTGTACGCCACGGCGGTCATCGCCCGTTTCCGGCCCGACGAACCGGTCCTGACCTGGGCCGCCGCGGGACACCCGCCACCCGTCCTGCGTACGCCCGACGGCCGGGTCCATACGCTCGATGCCAAGCCGGGTGCCATGCTGGGCATTCCGCTGCGGCAGGAGATCGAGGACCACACCGTCCAGCTGCCGCCCGGGTCGACCCTCGCCCTCTACACGGACGGCCTGGTGGAGCGGCGGGCCCAGGGCATCGATCCGGGCATCGAACGTCTCACCGAGGCGCTGTCCGCGCTCCCGGTGCCGGAGCTGGACGGCGACCTGGAGAACGCCGCCGACCGTGTGCTCGACCCGATGCTGCAGGACTCGGAAGGCGACGACGACGTATGCCTCCTGCTGTGTCACATCACCAGCGAGTGGGTACCGTCGCCGCGGCCTGCGCCCGCCGGAGGTCCGTGACGGTCCGGCCGGGCGTCGCGACGCCCAGGAGATCCGTTCGGAAGGGCCCTAGCCCTCCCTGCCCCTCTCCGCCGCGTGGCTCTCCCGGAAGGCGTGCAGCCCCTGTGCCAGCGAGGTCCGTTGTGCGGGCGTCATCGCGGCGAACACGGCGGCCAGGCCGGCGGACCTGCGTTCGGCGAGGTCCGCGAGCACCTTCCGTCCCTGGGCGGTGACCCGCAGCTGCAGCTCCCGCCGGTTACGGGGATGAGGCACCCGCTCCAGCAGCCCCGCGGCCTCAAGGCGATCGCAGAGCCTGCTCGCCGCGGGCAGCGCGATACCGAGTGTCTCCGCGAGCGCGGTGAGATTGAGCTCCGAGCGGTGACGGACGGCCGTCAGCGCCTTCAGCTGATGGGTGGACAAGCGCGGAGTGATCGCCTCGGCCGCCTCGGTCCACACCGCCACCAGGGCATCCACCGCATCCGCCACCTGCCGGGCCAGCACCGTCGGACGACCGCCCGCTTCTTCTGCCTCCGTCACCTCACGGTCAACTCCCACCACCCATCTCACGCCTGCCACATCGGCCCGCCTCGCGTCCACCGACACGGTCGGCCCGATCGCCGCCCCTACCCCGGTCACCCGCGAGTACGCCGCCGGGTACCCCCTTCTTCACGAGATCACTGCACCGCACACCGGATCGGACATCTCGCGGCGGGCCGGTCGGTCGTGTCACGATCTCGGATGCGTAGCCGTCGGCTTTCTGGCAACCGTCATAACGAGGGCCGTGCGACAGCGCGACGAACGACGACAACCGGCCGGCGTGCCGGCCGGGGGAAGGACGGCATGGCGACCGAGCCGCGTTGGGACAAGGCCTGGCCGTTCGAGATGGTCGAGAACCTCATGATCGGCTTCGACGGCGAACTGCACGACGTGACGGACGCACGACTGGCCGCCGAGGGGTTTCTGCGCCGGCTTGCCCGGGCCTCGCCTCCGACGAGTCCGGAGCACTGGAACGACATCCTGCTGGTGGTCGACGAACTGGCGGCCAACGCCGTGCAGTACGCGCCCGGGCCCTTCACCCTGGGCATGCGGCCGACGTACGACGGGGTTCATGTGACGATGCACGACACCAGCACCACGCCCCCTTCCCCGCGGCCCTTCAAGCCCGGCCGGGCGGGAGGCATCGGCTGGCATCTCGTGCACACGCTGTGCGATCAGGTGAGCGTCGTGGTCCAGCCGGACGGCAAGGACGTGCACGTCTTCCTTCCCTGGTAGGCGCGGCACGGGCGTCAGGCGGCCCGCCACCGCGTCCCGGAGTCTCCCGGTGCGGTGGCGCCGCTCTCCGGTGTCGCGGGCTCCTCGGGTACCTGCCGGCCGAGATCGTCGGGGGCCGGTTCGCGCACGGCGCGCAGTCGGCGCTCGCGCCGCGCGCCCTGGGCCTGTGCGTCGCCGTCCGGACGCAGTATCCGTTCCTCGTACCGTCCAAGGGCCAGCAGCAGGCAGAGCATGGATGCCGGCAGGAGCAGGGCTACGGCGATCATGGGAGCTCCCTCCACGGGGGTGTCCCGTTCCGCGTTGCCCCACTTCGCCGGTGGAAACCCCGTCGGCTTCACCTGCCGGGGCGAGCGGCCCCCTTTCGGCCGCCGGTGGGAGGCACGACGCCCCGAGTGCGCCGGCCGACGGGTGCGGGGCCGGGGGTCAGGGAGACCAGAACGCTCACGATCTTGCCGCCGCCCGGACACGGCTCGACGGCGATGTCGCGGGCCAGCTGGATGATCAACGGCCAGCCGTACCCGCCCCCGTCGTACCCGAGCGGAAGCTCGCCGGAGCCGAAGGCCGCGGAGGGGATGTCCGCGCTGCGGTCGTGCACGAAGAGCCGGACGCCGTCCCGCGTGGGTCTCGCCTCGAAGGCCACGAGTCCGCCGCCATGACGGATGGCGTTGGACACCAGTTCGGAGGTGACGAGGAGCAGGTCGGTGACGGCCTGCTCGGTCGGCCGAAGGGCCGCAGCGTCCCCATGACTCCGCAGAGCCGCCAGCACATGCGAACGCGCCGACGCCGCGCTGGTGACGAGGGAGCTGGGCGCCGGCGTCCCGCCCTGCCCGGCCTCACCCGCGAGCGCGTGGTGGGCGCACGCGTACGGCCTCTCGTCGGCCCCTTTCCCGTCGACGGCGACCGCACTCTCGCCGTCCGGTGAGGGCAGTTCCATCGACCTCATCGCGCCCCCGGAGGGGCGGACAGACCCGGCACGCTCCCGGCGCCGTCGGCGCGGACGACGGACCCCGCGGCACCCGTGGCGCCGGTGGAGCGGCGATCGTCCTTCCGGGGCGCAAGGGGCGGCGTGGTGTGGTGGTGTGCGTTCATCCAGCCTCGCCTACCCGCCCGTGTGCGCGCCATGGGTCCGGCAGCGCACATTGCCGGTACGGGCGACGCCGTGCCGGGCGGCACGGCGTCCTGGGCGGCCTGCGCGAGCGCGGTCACTCGACGCTCGGCGGCAGCGTGCGGTAGTAGGCGTCGACCCTGGCCAGGTAGTCGGGGTCCAGCGTCTCGCGGTCGGTACGGAACTGGGGCGCGGCCTTCACCTCCTCCTTGGAGCACGCCAGCGTGATCTGCCGCGCCTCGGTGTCTATACCGGTGACGAGGCCTGCGGGAATGAGAACGCTCTTGCCGAAGACCCACACCCCGGTGTCGACGATCAGATGCCGCATGCCCGGACCGTCGGCCTGCCGGTCGACGTGCCCCACGGTGCCGTCCCTGGCCTCCACGGTGAAGCCGGCCAGCTCCTGCCCCTCGGTATGGCCGATTCCGGGCTGGTACGCCCACGGACTCTCGATGGTCACGACGCTCCCTCCACGGTGGGTGTGTCGCAGCGGATACCCGCGACCGAGAAGGGCATTCGAGGCCATGGGGCAGATCGTCCACGGGACCGTTGTGGTACGGCAACCATCTCGCGTTCGGCGTACTGGCGACCGGCTCGGCACGCCGAACCGGTCGCCCTCCCCCTCAGGAGGCCAGTGTGGACGCCAGTTCGCTCGCCGCCTCGACGAGTTCGGTGTCCGGGTCCGCGAGCAGTTGCCGCAGGGCACCTCGGTCGGCACGGACGGCGCGGCGCGCCTCGCGCTCCCATCCCACGTAGTTGTGAGGGTAGTTGAGCAGTTTGGGATATGCGGAGGCGGTGCTCTCCCACTGGCGGGCGTCGGCGATGCTCTTGAGCAGATGGACGATCTGCACACGGCAGTTCACCTGGGGAAGCCGGGCCAGCTCCCACAGGAACGGAACCGTGGCGGCCGTCGCCTGGTCCACGACGAAGCCGTACTGACAGATTCGTTCCCGCAGATCGCCGAGTGCCGCTCTGGCCGTGGGTTCGTCACCCCGGGCGACATCGTGGAGCAGGATCGGGATGGCTTCCGCGGAGCCGCTGGAGTCCTTGATGGTGTCCCACGGCACGTGCCCAAGGTCCTTGAGTGGTGTGGCCATGTCCGCTCCCCGCAAACAGTGTGGGGCCAGGCCCCGAGGGTGGTCGTCCCCGGCCGGGTCGCGTCGACGAGAGGGCGGGCATCCCGTGCGCGGTGATGACACGGCACCTCCCTGGTGCGACGTCAGCATGTGGCGCCTCTACTGCGATTGACGCCCCCGCTATTATCCACGCAGTCAGCGCCATCGTGCAATTGCATGGGAAATTGCACGACGGGTAAGAGGTCAGGGGACCCGTGGCCGCACTCCGCCCGGATGTGCCGGTGCCCCGGGGCAGAACGTCAGGGAGGAGACGGTGGTGCCTTCAGTGTCGAACGGAGTGCCTGCCAGCACGTTGGACGCCCGCTGGGTCAAGAGCCGGCACAGCACTGCGGAGGGCAACTGCGTCGAGGTGGCCGGCCTGGCCGACGGGGCCATCGCGATACGCAATTCACGTGATCCGGACGGACCCGCCCTCGTGTACACGTCGTCCGAGGTCGCCGCCTTCCTGGCCGGGGCGAAGGACGGGGAGTTCGACGATCTGGTATGAGCGGGACCATGCGGATTGGTCCGGTTCGACCCGTGCGGCAGGACCTGGCCGAATGCGATACTGCGGTTCTGTTGTCTGCCGGCCAGCTGGGAGCAAGGATGTCCGCCGAGTCGCACCGCATCTCCCGCCTCGAACCGTATCTGAACCGGTCGGAGCCCGCCCCCACTCTTCTGAAGATGCTGGTCGGCGTGCAGTTGGCCGGCATCAGGGAGGACGCGGGGCTCTCCCAGGAGCAGGCGGCACGGGCCCTCGGGTTCAGCCCGGCGAAGCTGTCACGCATCGAGGCGGGCAAGGGACGCAGGCCGCCCACGGAAGGCGATGTGCGGGCGCTGCTGCGACTGTACGGGGCCGACGACTACGAGGCCTCGGTGCTGGTCAAGTTGCTGCACCGGGCCGGTGAGCCGGGCTGGTGGCAGCGCTATGACAAGCGGCTGATGCCCGAGTGGTTCGACCGCCTGGTCGGACTGCAGGAGGCGGCCGCCGCCATCCGTACCTTCGAGATCCAGTACGTTCCCGGGCTGCTGCAGACCGCGGCCTACACCC
Organism: Streptomyces sp. TP-A0356; assembly: GCF_001417775.1. Taxonomy (GTDB): domain Bacteria; phylum Actinomycetota; class Actinomycetes; order Streptomycetales; family Streptomycetaceae; genus Streptomyces. The sequence continues at coordinate 360,071 of NZ_BBZJ01000015.1, forward strand.
GGGCCGTGGTGGAACGCGGTCTGCCGACGGCGTCGGCGGCCGAGGTGCAGCGCCGGGTGGAGCTGCGGATGCGGCGGCAGGAACTGCTGCGGCGTCCGGACGCTCCTCAGCTGTGGGCCGTGGTCGACGAGTCGGTCCTGATGCGAGTGCTGGGCAGCCGGGAGGTGATGCGGGAACAGCTTGAGCACCTCGTCGAGATGGCTCGGAGCCCCCATGTCACCGTGCAGATCGTGCCGTTGGACGTGACGAACGCGTCCGCCCCGGCGATCCCTGTCACCTATCTGCGCTTCGGCGGCCTCGATCTTCCCGACATCGTCTACCTGGAGCACATCAGGAGCGCCCACTTCCTGGAGGACCGCGACGAGACCGAGGAGTACCGGGTCGCACTGGACCGGCTCGCCGACGAGGCACTCGACCCGCGTGAGTCACTGGCGCTGCTGCGGAAGACGCTGGAAGAGCGGTACTCCGCCCGGTGAGCCGGGGCGTGGGTCTCAGCGTATGCGGCCCGCTCCGCCGAACTCGATCCACTCCTGGGTGAGTTGGCGGGGTGCCACTTCGGTGTCCGGGCGCCAGGTGGACACCTCCACCAGGCCCGGATCCAGGATGTCCATCCCCTCGAACCAGGCGGCGACGTCCTTCTCCTGACGGACGCGTCCCCAATGTCCCTGCGTGGCACGGTCCATGAAGTCGGTGACGAAGTCCCGGACCTCCGGATCCTCGCTGACCAGCTGACACATCACCATCAGGCTTCCGGGCACCAGCCGTTCGGCCACGCGGCGGGCCAGGGCGGGCGGCCCGTCCGTGTCACTGTCCGGGATGCAGTGCATCACCGAGTTGAAGAGCACCGCCACCGGCTGTGAGAAGTCGATCAGCCGCAGGGTCTCCGGGTGGGAGAAGATCGTCTCGGTGTCCCGCATGTCGGCCTGGATGACGGCGGTGCGCTCGTCCTGCTCCAGCAGCGCCCGGCCGTGCACCAGCACCATCGGGTCGTTGTCCACGTACACCACGTGGGAGGTGGGCTCGACGCGCTGCGCGACCTGGTGGACGTTGTTCCGGGTGGGCAGTCCGGATCCGTGGTCGAGGTACTGCCGGATGCCGTGTTCCTCCGCCATCGTCCGCACGACCCGCTGCAGGAACCGGCGGTTGTTCAGCGCGAGCGCCCGAGTGCTGGGAACGACCTCGTCCAGCTCTTCGCAGGCGGCCCGGTCGACCGCGTAGTTGTCCTTGCCACCCAGGTAGTGGTCGTACATTCGGGCCGCCGTCGGCACCGTCGCGTCGATCGACGTGGACAGCTGCCTGCCAGACTGCATCGTCCCCCCAATCCGGGCCGCGCCGTCGGAGCCGGCTCGGCGGGGACCCCATCCTAGAGAAGCGGCGTCTGCCGGTGCCAGTCCCCGAAGGAAGTACCCGTTCGGCGTCAACTGCCCCGCGCACGCGCCGCGGTGAGGAAGCGTCGTACCCCGGTGCGCATACCGTCCAGTAATATCTGCGCGGGCAGGCCCCGAAGGAGGATCCGTGTCGCGATCGAAACGCTCACCGCTGTTGCTCGGGGGCCTGTTGGCCGCCGCGGGAGTCGGTCACTTCGTCGCGCCGCGGCGGTTCGACCCCCTCATCCCGCGCGCCCTGCCGGGCAAGCCACGGACCTGGACCTACGCGAGCGGCGCCGCGGAACTGGCGCTGGCGGCCGGGGTGGCGCTGCCCCGCACGCGTCGCGCCGCCGCCCGGGCGGCCGCCGCCTTCTTCGTCGGCGTGTTCCCGGCCAACGTGCAGATGGCCGTGGACTGGCGGCACCGCCCCGCACCGCTCAGGGCCGCGGCCCTTGCCCGGCTTCCACTGCAGGTGCCACTCGTCCTGTGGGCGAACGGCATCGCCAAGAACACGGAGACCCCGTCATGACCGGTCGCATCGAAGTAGGCACCCACGTCGCGGACTTCGCACTCCCGGACGAGACCGGAACACCGCGACGACTGTCGGACCTTCTCGCCGAGGGGCCGGTCGTGCTGTTCTTCTACCCTGCCGCCCTCACCCCGGGCTGCACCGCCGAGGCGTGCCACTTCCGGGATCTCGCCGCGGAGTTCGCAGCCGTCGGCGCACGGCCGGTCGGCATCAGCGGCGATCCGGTGGACCGCCAGCAGGAGTTCGCCGGTCGCCACACACTGGGCTTCCCGCTGCTCTCGGACGAGGACGGGACGGTCCGTGAACGCTTCGGGGTCAAGCGCGGCTTCTCCGTCGCCCCCACCAAGCGCGTCACCTTCGTCATCGGCGAGGACCGCACCGTCCTGGAGGTCGTGCGCAGCGAACTGCGGATGAGCGCCCACGCCGACCGGGCGCTGGCCGCCCTGCGCGCCCGCAGCAGCTGACGGTCGACGGCGCGACGCCGACCGCCACCGGCGAACGGCAAGGTGTTCCAAGTCCACGGCGCCGCCCAGGGCGCCCCGCACCGCCGCGGGTCCGGCTCAACGTAGGTGATCTCGGACGTGGCGTACTTGCAGGAGGTGCAGCTCGCCGAAGGCCGGGGGCCCGGCGCTCCCTGCTGTGGGCGTGCTACAGCGCCGGCTCACTCCGCGGTGCGCGTGAGCCGGAGGGTGGCGTTGACGGTGGTCAGGCCGCGCATCATCCCCATCTGGTTCCAGACCAGGCCGAACTGCTCGCGGTCCACGGTGAACTCCGCCTCCAGCGTGAGCGCGTCCGCGTCGGCCTGCGCGATGCGGGCGGTGAAGGCCTGGGGCCGGCTGATGCCACGCACGGTGAGCTGACCGGTGATCTGAGCGGTGTCACCGGGCCGCGCCTCGGCCGCGCCCACCACGAAGATGATCTCGGGGTGGCGGTCGACGTCGAAGAAGTCGGCCGAGCGCAGGTGCTGGTCACGCTTGGCGTTCTTGGTGTCGAGGGAGGCGGCGCCCACCGTGACGGTGCCCTCGGCGGTGCCGTCCGGCTTGACCTCACCCCGGCCGCTCAGCGCGGTGAAGGAGCCCTTGACGGTGACCAGGCCCCATATCGTCCTGTGCCGTACGGCGACGGTGGAGGCGGTCGGGTCGAGCTGCCACAGTCCGGTTTCGACGGCGACGGTCATGGCGTTCTCCAGGCAGAAGGAAGAGGGGAGCAGAGGTGACGCGGCGGCCGGCGGCCATGTCATCCAAATTTGGATGACTTCACGCTACCCTCTTCTCCAAATCTGAACAACCCACTGATCCACATGTGAACGACGGTGGACCGAGGGCCGACCACCGGCCCCTCCCGTCACCGACTCCGGTGCGAAGGAGCCGGTGACGGCATGCCGAGCGGGGCGTCAGGACGCGGGGCACTGCTTCCAGGCCAGGTGGTAGACGGTGCTGATGTCACCGTCCGTCGAGTCCATGGTCATGAAGCTCGTACTGCCGGACGCCGATGTGCCGGCGTTGACGCGGAGTTCGGTGTTGATGTTGAAGTTCCGCTGCACACCGCAGGGCGCCCAGACCAGCTGGGCCCAGTCCGTGGTGTCCGTCCCCTGCCAGTTGTCGTTGTACGGACCGGTGAACGGGTGGGTGATCGCCGCCGTGTTCGACGACCCCTGGAAGTAGTACGACGCCTTCTCCGTGCTACTGGCACCGCGCTGCAGCGAGGCGAAGCCACGGTAGTCCGCGCGGGCGATGGCGTACGTGAAGCCCTGCGGCACATGGACGACGAGGTTGAGCTGGCAGTTCTTGCGGAAGGCGGTGGGGTCGGAGTTGCCCCCGACCTGGGCGAGGTAGTCGCTGTAGGTCACCGTGAAGGCGGTGTTGTCGGGGGACACGGCGACCGCGGTGGTGCCTTGCGGACAGCCGGAGCCGTTCACCGTGGCGATCTTGATCACGATCTTGTCCGGCGGCGGGTCGGTGATACCGGAGGAGGGGTCCTGCGCGGGCAGTGCGGTGGCGAAGAGCGCCGCTATCGCGCCGCCCAGGAGCAGTCCACCAGCCATGGTTCTCCCATCCGTTGCATCGGTGTTCCGGCGGCCTGTGCCGCCGGGTGTTGGGGGGTGCGACTCCACACATCCGTGCGGGGTCGTCGCGGACCAGTGCGTTGGATCAGATGGTGTGTGCGTGCGGCGTGTATGTCATGCACATGCCATACAGCGCGCATGGGCATCGCCCCGGCCGTGAAAGAGCTGTGAAGGCGCCGGGGGCGACCGCATCGTATGTACTGCGGCGCACGAGCGGAACAACCATCTCCGGCCAATCCCGCGCGTGCCCGGGCACGGGGGGCAGCGGGGACGCCGTCGTACGCAAGTGCTCGCGTCAAGACCATGGCCACACGTGCCCTGAGCAGGGCACCATCACGCCATGGCGCCATCCACGCACCCGCTCCACCGCTCGACCGCCCGGGCCACCCCATGAACCCGGCCCGCATCCCCGGCCTGATCGTGCCGCTCGTCCTCCTGCTCGCTCTCGTGGTCGGCGCGGTGTGGTACTGGCGGCATCGCGGGGACTAGGCCCTTCTGACGGATCTCCGCGGCGAGGTGCGCAGGAGGCCGCCGGGTGCATGGTCCGCACCCGGCGGCTGTCCGTGTCGGCGGATCCAGCAGTCGGCTACCGCTCCGAGGCGCCGGCCTCGTGCTGAACGTCGCCGGAGGCGTCGGCGTGGCCACCGGGCCCGTCGGAGACGCCCTCCGTCTCGTGCTCGCCCGCGCTCTCGTTCTCCTGCTCGGCTCCCGCGCCGGTGTCGGGGGAGGTCTGGTCACCCTGCTGGACATTGTCCGGGTCCGCGGGACCGGACTGCTGGACGACCGAGGAGGGAGTTGCCGCGGCGGCCGAGGGGGAGGCGGCGATCGCGCTGCCGACACCCGCGCCGCCGAGCGCGAGGACACCCGCGCCGATGGCGGCGATCCTGCGCCTGAGCCGCATGGTCGTGAATGGCATGATCTCGACCTTCCGGATGAGTGGTTCTCGGGGACCTACAAGTCGACCCTGCGCCTTCGGCGCTGAGACAGCGGTGTGTGGCGGATGTGCGGCGTTCACATGGACGGGGGCCGCCCGTCGGTGGCGCCGAGTCCCGCCACGGGTCCCTCGCAGGTCGGGAGTTCCAGGCGTACGACGGCGCCGCCGCCCGGACGGTTGCCGACGGCGGCATGGCCCCCGTGCGCTTCGACGACGGACCGGACGATCGCCAGGCCGAGCCCGGCGCCTCCGCCCGACCGCGCCCGGGCCGGATCCGCGCGCCGGAACCGCTCGAAGGCGTACGGCAGGAACTCGGGTGGGAAGCCGGGACCCTGGTCGCCGACCTCGATCACCGCCGTCTGCCGGTTCCGCCCGGCCCGCGCGGTGCCGGCCGTGACCGTGATGACCCCGCCGTCGGGCGAGTGACGCAGCGCGTTGTCCAGCACGTTGTCCACCGCCTGCCGCAGCCCGTCCGGGTCTGCGCACAGGCCGATACGCCCCTCCGACCGCAGGCGCACCTCGATGCCGCGTCCGGCCGCGAGCGCAGCGGCCGCCTGCACCGCCGGGTCGAGGACATCGGTGAGCACCAGCGGCCTCGGGTGCACGAACGCGGTGCCCTCGTCGCTGCGGGCGAGCAGCAGCAGGTTCCCGGCGAGCCGGATCAGGCGCTCGGTGTCGCCCGCCGCCGCGGTGACGGCCTCGGCCAGCTCCTGCCGGGTCCGGCCCGGCCGCGCCGCCAGCTCCAGCTCGGCCTTGAGCGCCGTCAACGGGGTCCGCAGCTCGTGTCCGGCGTCGGCGACCAGGGCGCGTTCCTGCTCCAGGGCGCGGCTCAGCCGCTCCAGCACCGCGTTGATGGCCCCCGCGAGCGCCGCGATCTCGTCCCGTGTGCCGGGCGCCTCCAGACGCGCGCCGGTGTTCCGCTCGGTGATCTCGGCCAGTCGGCGCCGCATGCGGTCCACCGGCCGCAGCGCCGCTCCCGACAGCAGCCACGCCGCGCATCCGGCCACCAGGACCGTCGGCGGCCCCGCGATCACCAGAGTGTCGCGGACATCGCGCACGGCGGCATCGCTGACCTCGGTGTTGGTACCGACCACCGCCATCACCTGCCGGGAACCGCTACGGGCCGGAACCGCGAGCAGCCGGAACCTCTCCCCGCCGTAGGAGACCGTGAACGCCTGCTCCTCCCGCGCCGCTGCACGCAGCCGACCGGAGGGCGCCAACGGCTTGGTTCCCGTCGTCGACTGGAGCACCGTGCCGTCCGGCCCGAGGACCTGCGCGATCTCCTCCACACCCTGCGCCGGGCCCTGCTGGTCCCCCCGCTGGTCCCCCGACTGCGCCTCGGAGGGGGACGGGGACTGCGGCGTGAGGGTGTCCGGCTGCGGCGGCGAGGACGTGGCCAGGCGCGCGACCAGGGAGTCCGACCGGGCGCGCAGCGACGCGTCCAACGAGGCGTTGACCCCTTTCTGCACCTGGGTGACGAAGAGCAGACCGGCAGCGGCCATCAGCACCGCCGCACCGAGCGCGGACAGCAACGCGAGGCGCAGCCGCAGCGGCATGGCGAGTCACCCGGGCGCCGACGCACCGTCGCGCAGGCGGTAACCCGCGCCGCGTACCGTCTGCAGCTGCTCGACGCCGAACGGCCGGTCGATCTTGCGTCGCAGATAGGCCACGTACTGGTCCACGATGTTGGACGCACCGTCGTAGGCGAAGTCCCACACGCTCTCCAGGATGCGTGTCCGCGTCAGAACCTCCCCCGGATGCCTGAGGAACAGCTCCAGGAGTGCGAACTCCTTCGCGGTCAGCTCCAGCTCCACGGCTCCGCGCCAGGCGCGACGGCTCGCCGGATCCATGCGCAGGTCCCCCACCTGCAACACCGGGGGCCGTTCCGCCGCTCCGCGGCGTATCAGAGCCCGCAGCCGGGCGAACAGCTCCGCGAAACTGAACGGCTTCGTCAGGTAGTCGTCCGCCCCCACATCGAGCCCGCGCACCCGGTAGGGCACGGCGTCCCGGGCCGTGAGCATCAGCACGGGCGCCCAACAGCCACCCTTGCGCAATTCGCCGCACACCTCGAAACCGTCGAGCTTCGGCAGCAGCACATCGAGCACGATCGCGTCGTACGGGAACTCAGCGGCCCGCCACAACGCCTCCTGACCGTCCGCGGCGATGTCGACGGCGTAACCGGATTCCTCCAGCCCACGTCGCAGCAGACCCGCCGTGCGCACCTCGTCCTCGACGACCAGCACCCGCATGCGTCCCACGGTAGAACGCTCCCGTGTGAGGAGCGTGTGAGAGGCCCGAGTGCGTCCGGCCGCATGGCGGGAGCGGCTCAGCCCGGCCCTCGTTCCGCCTGCTCGCGCAGGAAGCTGCTGATCTGGCAGGCCAGGCTCTCGGGTCCGCCGTCGGCCCGGGCGCCGGTGCCGGGCAGGCCGTCCGGCACGGTCATGTCGCCGGACCACAGGTATCGGTCGGCCCAGTCGTCGTCCGCCTTCAACTGCACCTGAATGTCGACGCGATGCAGGAAGCTCTCCGGTGCGGCGGCGTACAGAACAGCGGTCGCGCGGCGCAGCGGATAGAGATCGAATCCCTCGATGAATTGCGAGTTGCGCCAGTCGAGAAATGCGCTCTCGCCGTCGGGGCCCGTCCGGATGTCGAGTTGACCGTCTTCGAGATGGATTCCGACCGGTTCCCGCATACGGTTTTCGACGGTCACCCGGAAGCGGAAATAGGTCAGACCCTCGGCGGCCTCGTCACGCCCGCGCGGCGGCTCCGCCATGTCCAGGCCATGGACACGCACACGCAGACCGGCATGCTCGTCTGCGCATTCCTGCCAGTCGCCGATCACATTGGGCTCGCGCACTGTCCACCTCTCCACTTCCGCGCCATGCTTCCTATCCGCGCACGCAACAAGGTGTCAAACGCACGGAAGTCCTCATGTCGAGGGCATTTGCCGTTCTTGATCGCCGATCAAGCCGTGCGCAGCAAGGATCCCACCGAGAGGCGAGCGGAGGGCGGAGGCGCACGTGTCACACATCACGTCCCCGGTCGGCCGGGCGGCCCTGATCCGCGAACCGCCGGGGTGTCATAGCCATGGCTGGCACACTGCACGCCATGTCGACGATCACACCCGCCCGCGCCCTGCTTCTGCTCGTCAGTGGGCTGGTCTGTCTGACCACCGCCAGCGGCGCCCTCATCGGCGCGCTCTACGGCGGCGCCCGGAGCGCTCTGATCGCCGCGGTGTGCGCGGGCGCAGGAGGCGCGCTCGGCACCCTCTTCTTCCGCCGACGTGCGCTGGCGCACTTCGCGACGGCCCGGCGGCAGGCCGGGGCCCGCGGCTACGCCGAAGGCATCGCGCACGGGGTACTCCTCCACGTCGCCGCGTACGAGGCCGCGGTCTTCCCGCGCACGGGGCCCGCGGGAGTCACCCCCGAGGAACGTGCCGCGCGGCGCACGCTCGCCTACCGGACCGCCGCGCTGGACGAAGTGCCCCAGCCGGTGCGCGAGGCCGCGGCCGACGCGCTCGCCGTGCTCGACGCGGCGGACCGTACCGGAGCCGAGGAGGCCCTCGCCCAACTCGCCGTCGCCGTACGGCAGGAGTACGCCCGCCCGTGAGCGGTCCGGGCAACGCCCGTCCGCCCGCGGCCGGTGCGGGGGCCTTGTGGATCACGACACGCCCTGGGTTGAGCAACCTCCTGCCGCGCTGACGTAGCACAGGACATGGCAGCATGCAGGGGCGCCGGGAGCGCGGGCGACCCGGGTTGGACGTACACCGGGGGGCACGGACGATGACGTACGAACAGGGGCCGCTCCGCACGCCCGACGGCGGCGCGCGGACGGCGCCGGCCGGTACGCACGCGACCGGTCCCCCGGCGCGGAACGACCGGGGCCGCTGGGCGTGGCCCCGGCGCCATCGGCGGCCACTGCTCCTGTCGGCGGTGTGCGTGCTGCTGATGCAGATGGCGTTCGCCATGGTCACGACCGCCCTGGAGCAGTCCCCGACCATCGACGAGCCCGTGTACGTGGGCACGTCCGTCGTCTACGTCCGAGAGCACAGCCTGCGGTTCAACCCCGAGCACCCACCGCTGGGCAAGCTGATCATCGCGACCGGCACGGTCTTCGCGCACCCTCGTCTCGACCCCGGATTCCAGGGCGACCAGGGCCGGTTGGGGCGGCGGCTGCTGTACGAGTCGGGCAACGACCCCTGGCGGGTGATGTTCTGGGCCCGGCTGCCGGTGATGGTGGTGACACTGCTGTTCGGGCTGGTCGTCTTCGGTTTCGCCCGTGATCTCCTGGGCTCGGCGGGCGGCCTGGCCGCGCTCGCGCTGTACGCGTTCTCGCCCGATCTGATCACGAACGGTGCCCTGGCCACCCTGGACGTGCCCGCGGCGGGGTTCGTGGTGACGGCGGCGTGGATGCTGTGGCGGGCCAGGCGGCGGCCCCTGCTGTATTTGCCGCTCGCCGGGGTGGCCTCGGGTGCGGCCGTGGCCACGAAGATGAGCACCCTGCCCGCGGTGCCCGTGCTGCTGGTGCTGACCGGGTGGTCGTACTGGCAGGCGCGGGGGGACGCGATGCCACGGTCGCGGCGTGCGACGCACTCCCTGGTGGCGGCCGTCGGCGTCGCGCTGGTTCTGGTCGGCGTCGTGTGGGCCACGTATCTCGTCGTCGATCCCCGGCTGCGGTGGGCGACGCCCGCGAACGTGCCCGCCGTGCACGGCCTGCGCGCCCTGCTGCTCGACTGGCTGCCCTTTCCCGACGCGTACGGCGACGGAATGCGCATCCAGTTCGGTTTCGAGAGCGCGACGTGGCACGGCTATCTGTTCGGCCGGCTCTACTCCGGGTCCCTGTGGTACTACCTGCCGGCCGCGCTGCTGGTGAAGACGCCGCTGGGCATGCTGGCCCTGTGGTGCGGCGGCGCCCTGGCCATGGCGGCCGTGCCACGGCTGCGCTCCGCCGTCCCGTATGTGCTGCTCCTCCCGGCGGTGCTGCTGGCCGCGGCCATGCAGGGCTCGCGCGACCTCGGAGTGCGCTACGCGCTCTTCGTGCCGATGTTCCTGGCCGTCGCCGCCGCCGGTGTGCTCGCGCTGCGGCGGCGGTGGGCGTACGCGGTGACGGCGGCGCTGGTCGGGTGCGTGGCGGTGAGTTCGCTGCGCACATATCCGTACTATCTGCCGTATTCCAACGAGGCGTTCGGCGGTCCGTCGGCCACGCATCTGCGGCTGCACGACTCGAACGTCGACTGGGGACAGGACCTCGGCCGGCTGGCCGCCCGGCTGCGCGAGCGCTACCCCCACGACAAGGACGTCTGGCTCGTCTACAAGGGCAGCGGTGTCCCGTCCTGGTACGGCATCCACGGACACGACCCGCTGAAGGTGCCCCCGAGCCGGGTGCACGGGCTGCTCGTCGTGTCGGACACGTCGATCGCCAAGGCCGAGGGACGGCTTGCACAGCTGCTCAGCGGCAGCAGGGCGATCGACGATGTCGGACACTCGATCACGATCTTCCGGCGCCCCTGAATCAGGGGGCGGACGGCTTGCCCGCCGTGGCGAGCCAGGTGTGGAACAGGGCGTCGAGATCCTGGCCCGACAGCCGCTCGGACAGCTGGATGAACCCGGCCGTGGTGCCGTGGCCGTTGCGGTGCTCGGCCGCCCAGGTGCGCAGGATGCGGCGGAAGGTCGTGTCCCCGACGGCCTTGCGGAGCTGGTGCAGGGCCATGGCGCCGCGAGCGTACACCGGCGTGTCGAAGAGGTGGGCCCCGCTGCCGGGGTCGGCGGGCGGGAACGCCCACAAGCGGTCGGTCGCCGGGCGGGCGTACTGCGCGTCGAAGGCCTGCTGGGCCGTCTCGCCGCCGTGCTGCTCGCTGTAGAGCCACTCGGCGTAGGTGGCGAAGCCCTCGTTGAGCCAGATGTCCTGCCAGCGGGTGAGGGTGACCGAGTCGCCGAACCACTGGTGGGCACTCTCGTGGACCAGGGTGCTCAGGCCGGGCGCTCTGTCGTAGACGGGCCGGGTCTGGGTCTCCAGCGCATAGCCGACGTTCGGTGCCGTGTCGACGACGGCTCCGGCCGCGCGGAAGGGGTAGGGGCCGAAGAGCCCGCTCGCCCAGTCGAGGACGGACGGCAGCTGCCTGAGCACGGGGGCCGCGGCGGACGCCTCGCGCGGGTCGACGGCGTTGTAGACCTTGATTCCGTCCCGCGTGGTGAACTGCTCGACCTCGAACGTCCCTACGGTCGCGGTGGCCAGGTAGGCGGCCATCGGCTCGGACTGGCGCCAGTGGAACGTGGTGTGTCCGTGGGCGGTCCGCTGCCCGACGAGGACGCCGTTGGAGACGGCGGTGCGGCCCTGGGGGACGGTGATGGTGATGTCGTACGACGCCTTGTCCCTGGGGTGGCCGTTGACGGGGAACCAGGTCATGGCGCCCTGCGGTTCGCCCGCCACGAACGCGCCGTCGTCGGTGGGGATCCAGCCGTCGAGCGAGCCGTCGGGGTCGGTGACCGGGTTCGGTGTGCCCTGGTAGCCGACGGCGACGCGGAAGTCCTGGCCCGGGCGCAGGGCTTGCCGAGGGGTGACGACGAGTTCCTGTCCGTCCCGGCGGAAGGACGCCTTGACGTGATCGACGGTGACTCCGGTGACCTCCAGGCCCATGAGGTCGAGGTCGAAGCGGGTGAGGCGCTGGGTGGCGCGGGCGCGCAGGACGGCCTGGCCGTCGAGGTGACGGCTGCCCGGGTCGTAGCCGAGGGTCAGGTCGTAGTGGCGTACGTCGTAGCCGCCGTTGCCGGCGAGCGGGAAGTACGGATCGCCCGCCCCGGACGCGCCGATGGTGCCGGCCGCCGCCGGGCCCGCGGCCGCGAACAGGGCGGCGAGGGCGACGGGGACCGCCCCGGCCACGACCTGTCTGGGAAGGACGGTGGTGCGTCCGCGGGTCTGCCGACGGGATGGCGTCACGGTGGCTCCTGTGGCTGGGGGATGATCACTGGCGGTCAGCTTAAGGGCGGTTCCCGTCCCCGCAGCGGCTCCGTCCGGTCAAGTTCCCTGGTGTCGCGGGCGTTTCACGCGGCTCGGCGGGCACCTCTGTTCAAGGCCGTGGAGTCGTGATGGAGTTCGCCCATGACGGACGTCTCACTGCCGTGGGCCGGGGAACCGGTGCGGGTCGGGCTGGTCGGTGCCGGGCCCTGGGCGCGCGCCGTGCACGCGCGGGTCCTCGCGGCCGGGCCCGAGACCCGGCTGACGGCGGTGTGGGCGCGCCGCGAGGAGGCGGCCCGCGAGACCGCGGCCCCCTACGGCGCGAAGGTGGCCGCCGGGTTCGAGGAACTCCTCGACGGGTGCGACGCGGTGGCCTTCTCGGTTCCGCCCGCGGTCCAGGCCGAACTGGCCTGCCGGGCCGCGCGGGCGGGCAAGGCGCTGCTGCTGGAGAAGCCGCTCGGGTCGGATCTGCCGTCGGCGCGGCGGGTGGCCGAGGCGGTCGAGGAGGCGGGGGTCGTCTCCCAGCTCGTCCTGAGCAACCGTTACCACCCGGCCGCCCGGCGGTTCCTGGCCGCCGCCCGGGCCCTGGAGGTCGCCGGTGCGCGCTCCCGCGGGCTGAGCGGCGCGTTCCTGGGCGGCGACTTCGCCACCCCGTGGCGTCTGGAACACGGCGCGCTGCTGGACGTGGGGCCGCATCTGCTCGATCTGCTGGACGCGGCGATCGGCCCGGTCGTCCGCGTACGGGGCACCGGAGACCCCCGCCGCTGGATCGAGCTGACCTGCGAGCACGCGAGTGGCGCGGTCAGCCAGTGCTCGCTGTCCGGCTCGGTGGACATCCCGCACGGCGGCACCCGCATCGAACTCTTCGGACCGCAGCCCCCGCTGGTGTACGACTCGGCCGGGCTCGACTACGAGGAGGCCTGGCCGGTGCTGCGCCGCGAGTTCGCCACCGCCGTGCGCACCGGGGTGCCCGGTGCCCTGGACGCCTGGCGTGGCCTGCGGCTGCAGGAGCTGATCGCACAGGCCGCACAGGGGTGACAGTCCGGGCAGCGGTGACCAGGCGGGCAGGGGTAACGGGCAGGCAGGGGTAAGGGAAGGCAGGGATGACAGGGCGGGCAGGGGTGAGGGCAGGCGCCCGGGGCGCGGAGGCGCCGTTCAGGGGAAATCGCCCGGCCGGGACGCGTGAGCGCGGGCGGCACCGTCCACAACTGACCCGTGAGACTGCCGCTGATCGCCCCCATGTTGGCCACTCCCGGCACCCTGCCGCCCGCCGGGCAGGACGCGCGATGGGCGTACGAGACGAAACAGGACGGCCAGCGGGTGGTGGTCTATCTGCCCGGTGACGGCAGCCTGGAGCTGCGCGCGCGGTCGGGTGAGGTGATCACCGGTGCGTACCCGGAACTGCGTCCGCTGGGCGGCGTCCTGGGCGCGATGCCCGCCGTGCTGGACGGTGAGGTGGTGGCCCCGGACGAGCGGGGGCACGGTGACTTCCAGCGGCTGCAGTCCCGCATGGGGCTGGCCCACTCCCCCGCGATGGCGGCGCGCCGGGCCGCGGAGACGCCGGTGCACCTCGTGCTGTTCGACGTGATGTTCCTGGGGCGTGATCTCACCGCGCTGCCCTATGCCCGGCGGCGGCACGCACTGGAGGGGCTCGCGCTGGCCGGACCGCACTGGTCGACTCCGGGAGCCCTCGTCGGGCACGGGGCACAGGCCCTGGAGGCGACCCGGGAGAGCGGCCTGGAGGGGCTGGTGTGCAAGAGGCTGGATTCGGTGTACGAACCCGGTGTGCGGTCCCGGTCCTGGATCAAGATCCGCAACGTACGGACCGCGGACGTGATCGTCGGCGGCTGGCTGCCCGGCCGGGGACGGCTGTCGGGGCTGCCCGGAGCGCTGCTGGTGGGGCAGCGGGAGGCGGGGCGGCTGCGCTATGTCGGCCGGGTGGGGACGGGCTGGAGCGAGGCCGAACGGGTCGAACTCGCCCGGCTGCTGCGGGTCGTGGAGACGCGAACATGCCCCTTCGACCGCGACCCGAGGGTGCCGGGTGCCCACTGGGTCCTGCCGAGACTCGTCGGCGAGGTCCGCTACGGCACCCGCACCCGGGCCGGGCTGCTCAGGCAGCCGTCATGGCTGCGGCTGCGTCCCGATCTGGCACCGGAGGACTCGGCGGCCGATCTTCCCTGAGCGGCCGTCGGGTCGCCCGATGTACCCCCGTTGCCGGGGCGGTCGCCGGCGGCTCACACATGGCCGGGACCGCCGCTGCCGAACGCGCCGCTGGATCCCGGCAGCCAGCGCTTGCGCTCCTGATCATCGCATCGTTTGCTCGCCGCGTGGTGGAGCTGGTACGGCATGAGCCGTTCGCTCTCCTGCGCGGCGTGCGGCACCTCTTCGGGCTCCCGCACTTCCCGTTCCTCGTGGACCGCTCCGCCGTCGGGCAGATGGGGTTGCTCCTCCGGGCTGGGCGGTGCCGGTTCCCGGTCCCGTACGGCCATGCCCAGCCGCACGGCCCAGATCAGCGCCCCCGAGACGACCATGCCGCCGATGAAGGCGAAGAACACGTTGAGTTGTTGATGCGATACAGCCAGTACTACATAGCTCGCCGTATTCATGCCATGACGATACCCCCGTTGAATTCGCATTGCCCCTGGAGAATTCGCGTCCGGGGAATTCGGAGTTGCGGGGAACTCAGATCCGGTAGGTGCGCAGGGCGGGTGTCAGCAGTGCCAGGGCGAGGGCGGCCGCGATGACCAGGAGGCCGCCGCCGGCGATGGCCGCGCGCGCCCCGAGGGCCGAGCCGGCCGTGCCGTGGAGGACGTCGGCGAGGCGCGGGCCGCCCGCGACGACGACCGTGAAAACGCCCTGCATCCGGCCGCGCATCTCGTCGGTGGCCGCGGACAGCAGGATCGCGCCGCGGAAGACCATCGAGACCATGTCGGCGACTCCGGCGGCGGCGAGGAAGGCCACGGCCACCCAGAGGTTCGTGGTCAGTCCGAGACCGGTGATGGCCGCACCCCAGGCGATCACCGCGGCGATGACCATGAGTCCGTGGCGGCGGGCCCGGGAGAAGGTTCCGGACAGCAGGCCGCCGAGCACCGCACCGAGCGGGATCGCCGCGAACAGCAGACCGAGCGCGAGGCCTTCCCCATAGGGCGCGAACGTCCGGGCCGCGAGTTGCGGGAACAGGGCGCGGGGCATGCCGAGCACCATCGCGATGATGTCGGCGAGGAACGACAGCAGAAGGACCTTGTGCAGCGAGATGTAGCGGAAGCCCTCGGCTATCGCCTGCCGGCCGGACCGGTGCTTCCCCGCCGTCGTCAGGGGCGGCAGGGCGGGGAGGCGGACGACCGCCCACACTGTCACGCACAGCGCCAGGGCGTCGATGAGATAGAGGTCGGACAGGCCGATGACGGGGATGAGCGCACCGGCGAGGAGGGGGCCTGCCACCAGGCCGGTCTGCATGACGGTGGAGCCGAGCGCATTCGCCGCCGGGAGTTCGTCCGCCGGAACCAGACGTGCGATGGAGGCGTTGCGGGCCGGGGCGTTGAGGCCGAAGAAGGCCTGCTGGAGTGCGAGCAGCGTCATCAGCACGAACACCGAGTCGAGGCCGGTGACGGCCTGCCCCCAGAAGAGCACGGAGGTGACGGCCAGGCCGCAGTTGGTGATGAGCAGCAGCCTGCGACGGTCCATGCTGTCGGCGATCGCGCCGCCCCACAGGGCGAAGAGCGCGAGGGGGAGCAGGCCCGCGAGGCTCGCGTAGCCCACCCATGCCGAGGAACCCGTGATGTCGTAGATCTGCTTGGGCACGGCCACCGCGGTGAGCTGGCTTCCCATGGACGTCACGATCGTGGACGACCACAGCCTGCGGTAGGCGGGACGGCGCAGCGGCCGGGTGTCCATCGCCCAGCGGCGCCAGCCCCGGCGCCGCGGCGGCGCCTGCTCCGGCTCGTCGCCCTCCGGTGCCGTTCCGCTGCCGGTCCTGCTCTCGCTCGTGTCCACGGAGTTCCTGACTGCCTCGTACACCTTTCGATTTCGGGGTTCACTATCACCGACCCGGCTGTGACCACGGCACCCGGGGGCCCCTTCGCGGCTCGGGCGCCGACTCCGCGGACCAGGGTTTCGCAGGCTGGACTCCCCGCGCCGGCCGCGGTGGCCATGGCGGTCGTGACGGCGGCCGAGGATGTGCTGGACATCTGAGCGGGAGGGCGGATGGTTGGTTGCCGATTCCCTCGGCGTTTGGGCCCCCGGGTCAGCCCTCGGCCACCACGAGGACGAGCGGGATGTCGTCGCACGGGACCAGCCGCAGCCCGTCGTGACGGCCGGGTCTCCCTGCGGCCAGCAGCGCGCCGAAGTCGGGCCCCTTGGTGAGCGAGCCGACCAGATGGGCCGGGTCGGCGGAGGCCGCCACCCGGCCACGCGCGTTCACCAGATGGGCCGGTCCGGGCAGTTCCTGCAGCAGCGGCATCACGGCTGCCTCGAAGTGCCGCAGATAGACGTCGGCCGCGGCGACCCCGGCGAAGCGTCCCTCGACCTGCACCGGAGCGGACAGGGTCAGGCTGTACTCGTCTGAGCAGAGGTAGTCGACGTAGGGCCCGGCGACCGCACGGCGGCCGGTGTCACGGGGCAGTGCGAACCAGTCCCAGTGCGTGTAGTCCGAGTACGCGGACTGCCGCGGGTCCAGGTCGAGCTGCAGCGGCCGTAGCGCTCCGTCGGAGCCGGTCTGCCACCACTCCAGCCAGGACGGTACGTCGCCGAGCAGGCCCGGAGCCGCGATGAAACCGACGCCGGAGACCAGCTTCTGCCGCGCCAGATGGAGGTGGAGGCCGGGGCGCAGCGCCGCGAGGTCGGCGGTCGCCGGGCGGCGGCCCTGGGCGGCGATACGGGTCAGCAGCGCCGTGGCGTCGGCCCGGGTGTGGGCGACGGTGTCGAAGACGGCCTCCAGGGTCCGGCGCACCTGGGCCGCCACGCCTGCTTCCGTGGCCGGGTCGAGCGTCGCCATCGCCGCGCCCGAGTGACGGCCGCTGTCTCTCACGGCCGTGCTCGGCCCCGTCGGAACGGGGAACGGGACGAGGCAGGGCGAGGTGCCGGGCTGCTGCAGGGAGTCGGACATGACCGCGACCGTATACGCCCCTTTCGCTTCACCGCATCTTGACTCTCCGTCAACCACCTTCGCACAGAACGGAGTTGATCGAATTGGCAACGCTCCGTAAAGTGTTGGCCATGACGTTCGCCCGGGGGCGCCACCCCGCCCCCCGGGCGGGCTCCCCGGGCGGGCCGGACGGCCTGTCCACGGGCCTGGAGTCTCGTCCGTGCGCGCCGCCGTGACCCATGGCGCCCGGATCGACTCCGGCCACCACGCCATCCGACGCCGGGTGCGGTTCGCGGCCTCACGGCCGCGATCTTCACCCGCGTTGCATCCTGCACGCCCACGCACCCGCTGTCACCCGCCGTCACAACTTTGCCCCCATCCCCCCTGATCCCCCACACCGTGGAGATTTCCTTGCGTTTGAACAGAGCTTTCAAAGCGACGGCTGCCGCCTCCTCCCTCCTGCTCATCAGCGGCTGCGGGCTGTTCGCCGAATCGAGCGCGTCCAACTCGTCCGGTTTCAACCCGCCGGACCTCAAGGCGCAGTCGAAGCTCGGCGCGACGGAGGGACAGGTGAACCTGGTCGCCTGGGCGGGTTATGTGGAGGACGGTTCCAGCGACCCGAAGGCGAACTGGGTCACTCCTTTCGAGAAACAGACGGGGTGCAAGGTCCACAACAAGGTCGCGGCCGACTCGGACGAGATGGTCAAACTGATGAAGACCGGTGCGTACGACGCCGTGTCCGCGTCGGGTGACGCGTCCCTCCGGCTCATCGCCTCCGGCGAGGCGGCACCGGTGAACACGGACCTGGTGCCCAATTACAAGGACGTCTTCTTCGGGCTGAAGAACCAGAGCTGGAACTCCGTCAACGGCACGGCCTACGGCATTCCGCACGGCCGTGGCGCCAATCTGCTGATGTACAACACGCAGCAGGTCTCGCCCGCCCCCATGTCCTGGTCCGCCGTCTTCGAGGACGCCTCGAAGCACAAGGGACATGTCACGGCGTACGACTCACCGATCTACATCGCGGACGCCGCGCTGTATCTGCGTGAGACCCGTCCGGGGCTGGGCATCCAGAATCCGTACGCGCTCGACCAGAAGCAGTTCGACGCCGCCGTGGCCCTGGTGAAGCAGCAGAGGCCCAACATCGGCGAGTACTGGGGCGATTACCTCAAGGAGGTCTCCGCCTTCAAGAGCGGCGACTCCGTGGTCGGCACGACCTGGCAGGTGATCGCGAACCTCGCCAAGAGCGAGGGCGCGAAGGTGAAGGCCGTCCTGCCCCAGGAGGGTGCCACCGGTTGGTCCGACACCTGGATGCTCTCCGCCAAGGCGAAGCACCCCAACTGCGCCTACAAGTGGATGGACTGGATCATCTCCCCGAAGGTCAACGCCGAGGTCGCCGAGTACTTCGGCGAGGCGCCCTCCAACATCAAGTCCTGCGACCACACCAGCGACCCGACGTTCTGCGACACCTTCCACGCCACCGACGAGAGCTACTGGAAGGACATCGCGTTCTGGACGACGCCGATCGAGCAGTGCCTCGACGGGCGTACGGACGTCAAGTGCGTGCCCTACTCCAAGTGGGTCCAGGCGTGGACCGAGATCAAGGGCTGAATCGGCCCATCGGGTGAGGGCCGCCGAGTCTCCGTGCCTCCGTGCCGTCGGGCCTCCGTGCTGTCGGGCCGGGCGGCCGGGCGGCCGGGCGGCCCTCACGCGCGCGGCACACCGACGGAGCGCTGATGGCGGGCGAGGGCGTGGGCGATGTCGCGCGTCGCCGGATACAGCCGCAGATAGAGGTCGTACAGGTCGTCGTACACCCGCCCCCGGTGCTCATCCGGCGCGATGCGCTCACGCACCGGGTTCCAGGTGTCGATGTCCGGGTCGTCGATCGCGCTCGCGGCCAGGAACGCGGCGCCGTAGCTCGCGCCCAGGGTGACGGCCCTGATCTCCTGTTCCAGTCCCGTGACGTCGGAGACGATACGGGTCCAGGGGCCGCCCCGGGTCCCTCCGCCGACGGCGACGACCCGGCGGATGTCGGCGCCGGCCGCGCGCATCGCCTCGACGTTGTGCCGTACGCCGAAGGCGGTGGCCTCCAGCGCCGCGCGGTAGAGGTCGCCGCGGGTGTGCTCCACGGTCAGCCCGGCGACCACTCCGCGGGCGTCCGGGTCGGCGACCGGGGTCCGCTCGCCCGCGAAGTAGGGCAGCATCAACAGGCCCTTCGCACCGGGGCCGGACGCCTCGGCCTCGGCGAGCAGCGCATCGTGGCCGGGGGCGGCGAACAGGTCCCGCAGCCAGTCGGTGATCACACCGGAGGTGGCCATGCCGCCCGCGAGACTGCGCGTGCCCGGCAACGCGCCGACCGTGCTCCACAGTTGGGGCACCAGAAGCCGCTCGGACACCGTGTTGATCAGGAACATGGTGCTGCCATACATGAGCATCAGGTCGCCGGTGTGCTGTGCACCTACGCTCAGCGCTTCCGACCAGGCGTCGATGGTTCCGGTCACGACCGGGGCACCGGCGGGGAGCCCGGTGACGGCGGCCGCCTCGGCGGTGACCCGGCCGGCGATGTCACCGGGCCACAGCAGGGGCGGCAGTTCGATGTCCGGGGCGATACGGCGCGCCCAGGGCCGGTACCACTCCTGTGCGGTGGAGTCGTACAGCGGTACGGACTGGCTCGCCGAGTGGTGGTCGAGGACGTACGCGCCCGTGAGCCGGTGCACGAGGTAGGAACTGGGCATGTACAGCCGCCGCGCGCGGGCGGCGATGTCGGGGCGGTGCTCCGCGAGCCAGGCGATCTTGGGACCGACCGCCTGGGTGGACAGCAGGGAGCCGCAGCGCCCCAGGACGGCGTCGCGGCCCAGTTCGGCGTCGAGCCGGGCGATCTGGGCGGTGGCGCGGGTGTCGACGCCGTACAGGATGGCCGGGTGCAGCGGCGTGTCCGTCTCGTCGGCCAGGGCGACGCACGGGCCCATTCCGCTGACGCCGACCGCGTCGACGACGGTGCCGGGCGTGACCAACTCCCGGGCGAGCGAGGTGAACTCGTCCCACCACACGCGTGCGTCCATCTCGACGTGGCCGGGCCTGGGACGGCTGACCGTATGCGGGCGCACCGCGACGCCCAGAACCGTCCCGTCCGCCCCGACCAGCACACCTTTGCTGCTGGACGTACCGATGTCGACACCGAGCACCGTCATGCCTTGCCGTCCTCCGCCTCGAGACTCCCGGGACATCGTTCCCCGCTCGCGCGACGGTCACCGGCCGAAACGCAGAAGCCGGTGCCACGCGCGTCGGGCGGCCGCCCGCGCGCATGCCATCCCCAGTTGTTGCGGTTTCAGGACCTCCACGTTCTTGGCGGAACTCCCTCCTCCGGGCCAGGATGCCCGCATGAAGGGTGATCTCTTTTCCAGTGACCACGTGGTGCAGCCGGCCGCCGCGCCGGGCATGTCCGTGCAGAACGCCAAGTCCATCCGCTATGTCGTGAACGGCGAGATGTTCGCGCGGCAGGGGGCGATGGTCGCCTTCCGAGGCGATCTGCAGTTCGAGCGCAAGGGCCAGGGCGTGGGCGGCATGCTCAAACGGGCGGTCACCGGTGAGGGGCTGCCGCTGATGGCCGTGCGCGGGCAGGGCGAGGCGTGGTTCGCGCACGAGGCGCAGAACTGCTTCATCGTGGACGTCGAGCCGGGCGACGAGTTCACGGTCAACGGGCGCAACGTGCTGTGCTTCGACGCGACTGTGTCGTACGAGATCCGGACCGTGAAGGGTGCGGGGATCACCGGGGGCGGGCTGTTCAACAGCGTGTTCACCGGGCACGGCAGGCTGGGGCTGGTCTGCGACGGCAACCCGCTCGTCATACCCGTCTCGCCCCAGCAGCCGGTGTACGTCGACACCGACGCGGTGGTGGGCTGGACGGCCCGGCTGCACACCTCGTTGCACCGGTCGCAATCCATCGGCTCGATGCTGCGCGGCGGTTCGGGCGAGGCCGTCCAGCTGCAACTGGAGGGTGAGGGGTACGTGGTCGTGCGGCCCAGTGAGCTGACCCCGCAGAGGGAGCACCACTGAGCACCGCTGACCTGGGGCCCCGCCCGGAGAGCGGGGCCCCGTTCGTCAGCGTCCGCTTGCCGACGGGGTATTGGCGGCGGTCACGTTGACGGCCGCCCAGGCCTTGTCGACCGTCCGGTATTCCGTGCTGCTCGCGCCGTAGATGTCGGCGGCGGCCTGCAGCGTCGCGGTGCGCGCGGCGTGGAAGTCCGTGGTGGAGACCATGTACCGGGTCAGCGCCCGGTAGAAGATCGCCAGGGCCTTGGCACGTCCGATGCCGGTCACCCGCGAGCCGTCGTAGGTCGGCGAGTCGTACGCCACGCCGCCGATCGTCTTCCTGCCGCTCCCCTCGGCCAGCAGGTAGAAGGCGTGCGAGGACACGCCGGAGCCGGCGTGCACCTCGGTGTCGTACGCCGCGGACGACCAGTAGTCGATCGTCTGCTCCAGCTTGTCGAGCGACGGGTGGTCGAGGCGGCGCAGGAACTTCTGCCGCAGTCCGAGCTTCTCGCCCATCAGGTAGTTCGGCGGGTTGTTCGGGTTGTTGGTGGCGAACTCGACGCCCGTGCCGAAGATGTCCGCGAGCGATTCGTTGAGCGCGCCGGGCTCGCCGTACTGGTTGCCGTCCTGGTCCACCCGGGTGGGCTCCAGACCGGCGGTGGCGCCCACGACGCCGTGGGTCAGCTCGTGGCCGGTGACGTCGAGGACGACGAGCGGCCTCTTGAACAGGTCGCCGTCTCCGTCGCCGTACAGCATGCAGCCGCACGTGGGGTCCCAGAAGGCGTTGCCGACCTTGTTGCCGAAGTGGACCATCGCGTGGGCGCCGGCACTGTTGTTCTTGATGCCCTTGCGGCCGAAGGTCTTCTTGTAGAAGTCCAGGGTCTTGGTGATGCCGTACTGGGCGTCGACCGCCACCGTGGCACGGCTGGAGACGGCCCCGGTGCCCCACTTGTCCGTGGTGCTGGTGAACGTGGTGCCGCGTGAGAACGCCTCCAGCTCCCGGCCCTTGGCGTCCCTCGTCTCGGTGTTCCAGCGGGTGGGGTCCTTGAGCAGGAAGCTCGTGCGGGCCGTCTGCGTGGTGGTGAGGGGCACCTTGCCGACGAAGAGGGAGGAGCCGGTGCCGTTCGCGGGGGCCGGGTAGTGGGCGGCCGCGGAGGCCGTCGCCGCCGTGAGGCCGGAGGCGGCCGGAGCCGCGTCGGTCCCCGGGTTCGCCGACTCGCCCCGCCTGCGCAGAGTCTCCTTCAGGGAGGGCGAGATGAACTCCTCACTGTCGGGGGTGTTGCTGCGGATCCGGCCGGTCAGCGCGTCCACGACGACCGTACGGGTGCCGTCGGTCGCGGCGGTGCGGCTGCCCGTGACGGGCACCTGGTAGGCGAGGGCGCTGCCGCCGTCGCGCGCGTCCACGACCAGTTCGGCGGTGCCGGCGTCGCCCTGCGCGGCCGCGGCGGCCTTCTGCTCGGCCTGCGCGGCCGTCAACTCGGCCTCGGTGGTGGCCGGCTTGACCATGTGGTCGGCAGCGCGCGTCACGCCCAGATAGCCGCCCCGCTTGTCGAGGTGGACGACCAGGTCGCCGCCGAGGACGGGCAGCCCCCGGTGGGTCCGGACGAAGCGGACGTGCAGCTTGCCGTCCGGGTCGGTCATGACGTCCTTCGCCTGCAGAGTGTCCCCACTGCTGACACCGGTGGCGGACGCGTGCGCGAACGCGGCGGCCCGGGCCGCGTCGACCGGCGAGGAGGCCGCTGCCGCCGCGGGGGCGTCGGCCAGAGCGGGGAGGGCCGGCAGTGTGGCCGCCGTCGTCACGGTGACAGCGACGGCCAGGCTGCGTATGTGGGTTCGGCGCACGGAGTTCCTTCGAGCCGGGGCGGCGGGGTCGCCAACCGCCCGCTGGCACGGCGCTTTCGAGCGCCGTGGGGGCTGGTCGGGCCCCGGTGCGCCACCCTCATGGATTCGCCATGTACATGTAAAGACGAAAGATCCCTTTTACGGCTTTCAAGGCGATCTCTTTACGAATGTTCATGTTTGGGTGACCGCAAGATCACCCATCGTGCGTCGAAGGGGGAGATGCGCGGGCGTCCGGGACGGTTGCGCTCACCGGCGCCTCAAGGGACGCATGTGACCGACATCGCATCGCCTCCGGCCCCGTTCGCCGACGGAAGCCGGAGGCGAGGGCAGGTCAGACCGTGCGCCGGGTCAGGGCCCTGAGCACGGTGCGCAGCTCGGCGGCGGGCCGGGGCGAGCACGGCACCGAGTCCAGGAGGCAGTCCGCGGCGGCGAGATGACGGCGCGCCTCGTGCAGGGCGGCCGCACGGCCGCCCGCCTCCTCGACGAGGGCCACCGCCCGGAGTACGCCCAGGTCGTCGCGGGCGGCGAGCAGTTCGGCCAGTTCGGGACCGGACGGAGTGTCCAGGGCGGCGAGCACCGGAAGGGTCTTCTTGCCCTCGCGCAGATCGCCGTGGACGGGCTTGCCGGTGAGGCCTGGATCCCCCCAGATGCCCAGCAGGTCGTCGACGATCTGGAACGCCACACCGAGGTGGCGGCCGACCCGGTCGAGCGCGGAGGCCGTCTCCTCGTCCGCGCCGCCGAAGTGGGCGCCCAGGGCGAGGGCGCAGCCGAGCAGGGCTCCCGTCTTGTGCTCGGCCATCGTCTCGTACTCCCCCACGGTCACCCTCTCGGGTCCGGTCCAGGGGCGGTGCGCGAAGAGCAGGTCGTCGGCCTGGCCGCGGACCAGATCCCCGAGGGCGCCGGTCAGCCGGCGTACGGCCGCCGGGGCGGTGCTCAGCGTCTCCACCGCGAGGGCGAACAGCGCGTCGCCCGCGAGGACGGCGGGGCCGGTCCCGTACGCCTTCCACAGGGCGGGACGACCCCGGCGCAGGGCGTCGCCGTCCATGATGTCGTCGTGCAACAGGGAGAAGGTGTGCACGAGTTCGACGGCCACCGCGGCCGGTACGGCGGCGCTCGCGGGCGCGCCTGCCAGTTCGGCGCCGAGGACGGCGAGCGTCTGACGGACGCCCTTTCCCTGACGCCGGCCGGAGTCTCCCTCGCCGCGGCCGAGCGCATAGTCGGCCATCTCGGCGACCCAGGGGTGCAGGGTGGCGACCGCCTCAGCGAGGGCGGGGGCGATGAGATCCCGGGCGCGGCGCAGGATGCGTCCGGCGTCGAGGTCCGTCCGCGGGGTGCCGAGGACGTCAGCCGTGACGGGGGCGGTCATCGGCCCGCCCCCGCGGCCGGGGCGAGGCCGAGTTCCTGGTACGCCCGCAGGACCATCTCACGGCCGTGCCGCAGCCCCATTCCCTCCAGGGTGCGGGCGAGTTCGTCGAGGTCGGCGGAGGTCTCGGCGCGGTCGCGGCCCAGCCGGGCCAGCGACTTGACCAGCCCGAGGCGGGCGAGGGTCCGCCCGCGCGGCTCGCTCATCCCCTCGAACTCCGCGAGCGCCTGGGTGTAGACATCGCGGGCCTCCTCGTAGCGTCCGGCGCGGTAGAGGACGTTGCCGCGCATCTTGTGGTTGTAGGCGAGCGCGCCGGCGAGGTTCATCTCCCGGCAGGTGGCCTCCGCCTCGGAGAGCAGTTCCAGGGCGCCCTCGGTGTCCCCGTCGCGGACGGAGAGGATGTCGGCGAGGCCGCGCAACGCCCAGGCGTGGCCGCGGCGGTCGTCGGCGCGCGCGGCGATCCCGGCCGCCTCCTCGAACATGGCGTACGCGGTGTCGTAGGAGCCGGTGTTGCGGTGTATCTGCGCGATGCCCTCCAGCGCCCACACGGTGTGGCGCGCCTCGCCGCGGCGGCGCGCCTCGGCCAGGAGCTGTTCGTGCAGGGCGGTCACGGCCTCGTAGTCGCCCTGGATGCGACCGGTCTCGGCCATTCCCGCAAGCGAATACCCACGGACGACGACATCGCCCGCCCGCTCGCCGAGGTCGGCCGCGAGCCGCAGCAGCCGCCAGGCAAGGGGAAGGGCGCCGCGCTGCCGGGCCAGGGTGCCGCCGCTCCACAGGGCCCAGGCCATCGCCGCGGTGTCGCCGGCCTCTCGGGCGGTGCGGTAGCTCGCCTTCCAGGCCCGGTCCGCGTCGGCGACCTGGCCGAGCCTGCGATGTGCCTCGGCGACCGCCAGGCCGGAGCGGGCGGCCTCCTCCCGGGCTCCGGCGCGCTCGGCGGCGCGCAGTTGCTCGGTGCCCGCGGCCAGCACGTCCGTGAGCGAGGAGTTCACCGACAGGGAGGTCAGAGCGCCCTGGTACTCCGGGGCGAAGGCCTTGCCGTACATGAGTTCCTTTCGGTCTGCCGCCGACCGGCACGTACGGGCGCGGCCGGCGGGATGGGGCTGTCAACGACGGGAGGCACACCGACGGATCAGCTGTCCGCGCCTGTGCACGCGGCGCCTGCGCACGCGGTGTATACACGGCATGTATACACCGCGCGTATACATAGCACCTATACATCGCGCGTATAGCATCCCGGACATCCGCCCGGGAGCTCGTCCACCGACCGGCTGCGCGACCGCCCGTTGTTGATCAGGACGTCACCCACGCCCCCAAGGTTGCTTCGCAGCAAAGGAGTTGACGCACGCCACGCACGTGCCGCCGACACCCCACCGGTAAACAGAACACACTTTCGAAACAGGGGGTACGCTGCCTGGTATGTCCCCGCATCTCCAGGGCTCGCTGTTCGACCAGGCCGACGACCTCCGGCTCGCCCCGCTCGACGGGCTGCGCCGCACCCCGCTCCGTGCCGGAGCGTGGATCGATCTGCTGCCGGGCTGGCTGAGCGGGGCCGACACGCTGTTCGAGAAGCTGGCCGCCGAGGTGCCGTGGCGCGCCGAGCGGCGGCAGATGTACGAGCACACCGTGGACGTGCCGCGGCTGCTCGCCTACTACCGCGCCGGCGATCCGCTGCCGCACCCCGTTCTCGAGGAGGCGCGCGACGCCCTGTCCGCGCACTATCAGGCGGAACTGGGGGAACCGTTCGTCACCGCCGGGCTCTGCTACTACCGCGACGGTCGCGACAGCGTGGCCTGGCACGGGGACCGGATCGGACGGGGCGCACGCCAGGACACCATGGTCGCCATCCTCTCCGTGGGCGCGCCCCGCGATCTCGCGCTGCGGCCGCGCGGTGGCGGAGAGACCATCAGGCGCCCGCTCGGGCACGGCGACCTGATCGTGATGGGCGGGTCCTGCCAGCGGACATGGGAGCACGCCATCCCCAAGTCCTCACGGGCGACCGGGCCCAGGATCAGCATCCAGTTCCGGCCGCAGGGCGTGAACTGACCCGGGTCAGGGGGTCAGCTGCGCCTGGACGACCGGTGCGCAGCGGTCCACGATCTCGTCGAGCTCGGCGGCGCGCAGATGTGTACCGCGCGCGATGCCGAACATCACTCCGAGGCCCAGCAGCGTGCCCACCGCGAGTTCCGCGCGCAGGCCCGCGTCGGGGCCGCTCAGGCGTGCGGCGAGGCGGTCGCCGACCTGCGTGCGGAAGTTGGCGCGCAGGATGTCGCCCTGCTCACCGTGCAGGGGCGCGAACACGATGCGCAGGAGGGGGTCCGCGCCGTGTTCGGTCTGGCTCACCAGGACGTGACGGACCATGTGCCGGCCGAGACGTTCGAGAGGGGCGTCCAGCAGCGCTTCGGCGTCCGTCTCGAAGGACATGACCTGGGAGAACAGCGTCTCCTTGTTGCCGAAGTACTTCAGGATCAGCGGCGGGCTGACCCCGGCCCGGTCCGCGACCGCCTTGAGCGTGATGTCCGCGTGGGCGTGCCGGGCCAGCAGGTGACGGGCGGCACGCAGGATGGCGGCCTTGGTCACCTCGGCGTCACGGCGGGCGGGAGGCCTGGCTTCCTGGGGCTCACGGCGGCCGGGAGAGCGGGGCGTGTCGCGGGGGCGTGGAGCGGGGGCGTCCCGCGTATCGACGGGGCCGAAAGCGGGAGCGTCCCGCGTATCGACGGGGCCGAAAGCGGGAGCGTCCCGCGTATCGGCCGGGCTGGGAGCGGGGGCGTCCGCCGCGGTGGTGCCAGGCGCCGCGGACGCGTTCGGGGCGCCTGGTGTGGGAGGTGCGGTGGTCGTCTCGGCGTCGCCGTGAGCCGGCGGCACCTCGTGTGCCGTCGGTGGGGTTGCTTGGGTGGGGCTGCCCGTGGGGGCGGTGGCGGGCCACGTGGTCACCGTGCTCACGCTCCTTCCAGCGCCTCGTCGGGGGATGGCGCCGTACGCCCGCGAAGACGGCGGATGCCGCCGGCGCCGCTCCCCGGGATGGTGAGGGCGGTGGCACAGGCCACCAGTGCGACGGTACCCGCCACCGCGAACGCCAGCAGATAGCCGTGGAGCGTGGGCACGGGCGTGCCGGCCACGAGGCCGCTGTGGTGGACCAGGATCGCGGCGACCGCGGCGCTGCACGTGGCCTGGCCGATGGTGCGCATCAGCACGTTCACGCCGTTCGCGGAGGCGGTCTGCCCGGACGGCACGGCGCGCAGGATCAGCGTGGGCAGCGCCGAGTAGGCCAGCGTCGTACCGGTCGCCACGACGGATGCGCCCACGATGATCATCCACAGGTCCCGGCTGTCGGCGATGCGTACGGCGTAGCCGAGGGCGATGACGCCCGCGCCCAGGGCGAGGGTGACCCGGGGACCGCGTGCCGCCGAGATCCGGGCCGACACCGGCGAGAACAGCAGCATGGTCACACCGCCGGGCAGCAGACACAGACCGCCGCCCACGATGGACAGGCCGAGCCCGTAGCCGGTGGCCCTGGGCGCCTGGACGAGCTGGGCCGTCACCAGCGAGTTGGCGTAGAAGCCGAAGCCGACCAGGAGGGCCGTGAGGTGCGGAAGGGCCACTCGTGGGCGGGACGCCAGCCGCAGGTCGACCAGCGGCCGCTCGGCGCGCAGTTGCTGCAGGCACCACAGGGTCAGGATCAGCGCGCAGCAGAGGAACAGGCCGACGATCCTGGCGCTCCCCCACCCCCACTGGCCACCCTGTGAGACGGCCAGCAGCAGGCAGACCAGCCCGGCGGCGAGCCCCAGCGCCCCGAGGACGTCGAACCGGCCAGGGGCCCGGACGGGCGACTCGCGCACCGCCCACCAGGCCAGGAGGAGACCCGCGGCGCCGAGGCCGCCGGTCACCCAGAACATGGCGTGCCAGTCGACGTACTGGATGACGAGCGCGGCCAGCGGCAGGCCGAGTGCCGCGCCGATACCGACGGTGGAGCTCATGAGCGCGACCGCGGATCCGGTGCGCTCGGGCGGCAGTTCGTCGCGCAGGATGCTGATCGACAGCGGAACGACCGCCGCCGCGGCGCCCTGCAGGGCACGTGCCGTGATGAGCACGCCGATGTCGGACGAGAGCGCGCAGAGCACCGAGCCCAGTGTCATCAGCCCGAGGGCGGTCAGCAGCACGCGCCGCTTGCCGTACATGTCCCCGGCGCGCCCGAGCACCGGGGTCAGCACCGCGCCGGACAGCAGTGTGGCGGTGACCATCCAGGAGACGGTGCCGGCGGAGGCGCCGGTGAGCCGGGGAAGGTCGGGCAGCAGGGGTACGACCACCGTCTGCATCACGGCCATGAGGGTGCCGCCGAGAGCCAGCACGGGAACCGTCAGCCGGTCCCGCACTCCCGTCCGCCCGACCGCTCCCGCGGGGGCGACGGACCCTTCGGACGATGCGGGTATCGGGGCCATGGGGCGCTCCAGCGGTCGGCGCGGAAATTCAGGTGAATAGGAATTCACCATATCGAGTGAATGGCCATTCACCCAAGGATTCCCCACCGCGGCACGCCCGTCGTACGACGGCGGCCGAAGGCAGCCCCCTCGTGCGGCCGAGGGGAGCGGTTCGCGTCATGTCCGGGACGTGAGCCGGGCCACGAGCCGGGCGCCCACCGCGAAAGATCCCGCTCCGGGACCGGGCAACGGGGCGGAACTTCCCCGTCCGGCGCGCTCCCGACATCGCGCACAGCAAGATCATCTTGGTTCAACTCTGTAGGACATGTGGGCAGTTGTCCTGATCGCAGCCAACCGGATCGCCGCGATTTCCGGGGCCCACCGGTCGGCGGATAGGCAGGACGGGTCGTCCACCCTTCCTGACCCAGGAGGCTTCACATGACCGAACTCACCCGCCGCCGCGCCCTGGTGGCCGGGGCCGCCGTCACCGCCACCGCCGGCCTGGCGATACAGGCTGCCCAGGCGTCCGCCGCCGGGCACCCCTCCCCCGGCGGCGCCTCCGGGCACGAGCACGGCGGGCCGGAGGCCTTCGACGAGGTGTACCAGGGCCGACGGATACAGGGGCGCCCGACCGCGGGCGGCCATCATCACGGCTCCGGATACGGCGTGTTCATCGACGGGGTCGAACTGCATGTGATGCGCAACGCGGACGGCAGCTGGATCAGTGTGGTCAACCACTACGAGCCCGTACCGAGCCCCCGGGCCGCCGCACGCGCCGCCGTCGTGGAGCTGCAGGGCGCCCCGCTCGTCCCGTTCAACTGACCGCCCGTACCCAGGACTTCCGGAGAGTTCCCGCACATGACCGTACGCAAGAACCAGGCGAACCTCACGGCCGACGAGAAGCGGCGGCTGGTCGCCGCGCTCGTGGCGCTCAAGCGCAGCGGCCGTTACGACGCCTTCGTCACCACCCACAACGCCTTCATCATCGGCGACACGGACACGGGTGAGCGGACGGGCCACCGCTCGCCGTCGTTCCTGCCGTGGCACCGCAGATTCCTGATCGAGTTCGAGCGGGCGCTGCAGTCCGTCGACTCCTCGGTCGCGCTGCCGTACTGGGACTGGACCACCGACCGCTCGCCGCGCTCCTCGCTGTGGGCGCCCGACTTCCTCGGCGGCACCGGACGCAGCCTCGACGGGCGGGTGATGGACGGGCCGTTCGCCGCGGCCGGCGGCAACTGGCCGATCACCGTGCGCGTGGACGGCCGTACCTATCTGCGGCGCTCGCTCGGCGGCGGCGGACGCGAGCTGCCGACCCGGGCGGAGGTCGACTCGGTGCTGGCCATGTCCACGTACGACATGGCGCCCTGGAACAGTGCCTCGGACGGTTTCCGGAACCATCTGGAGGGGTGGCGGGGCGTCAACCTGCACAACCGCGTCCATGTGTGGGTGGGCGGCCAGATGGGCACCGGGGTCTCCCCCAACGACCCCGTCTTCTGGCTGCACCACGCCTACATCGACAAGCTGTGGGCCGAATGGCAGCGGCGGCACCCGGGCTCCGGCTATCTGCCGGTGCGCGGCACACCGGACGTCGTCGACCTCGACGAGCCGATGAAGCCGTGGAACGACGTGCGCCCGGCCGACCTCCTGGACCACACGGCCCACTACACGTTCGACACCGACTGACGCACGCGGCCGGCGGGCCGCGACTCACCGCGCGGCCGGCGCCCAGGGGCCGATGCCGCCGATGCGCTCGACGGAGTAGCGCACCACATAGCCGGGGCCCTTCGGCGCCGGGAACTCCGCCTCGGCTGACACGTAGACCTTGGCCAGGCGGTTGAGCAGGTCCCAGGTGTGGTCGCTCGGCCGCACGGTGGCGTGCGCCCGCAGTACGGCGTACTCGTTCAGGAAGGCGCCGGGCACCCGCGGGGCGTCGAAGGACAGGACGACCCGCGGGTCCCGCTCGATGTTGCGCAGCTTCTGGTACCAGCCCATGTGACCGCTGACGACGTCATCGCCGTCCAGCCCGATCCAGACGACGGTCACCTGCGGGCTGCCGTCGGCGTTGATGGTGCTCAGGTGAGCCATGGGGCCGGACTCGATCAGATCGCGCAGTTCCCCCGGCAGGGCTCCGCGCCCCGGTCCGGGGGCCCTAGGGGCGCACACCGTCGATGCCGATGGTGAGATGGCGCGGGCCGCGCAGCACCGCGTTCTGCCGGTAGGGCGGCGGGTCCTCGACCAGACGGGGGTTGTCGAGCCTGCGGGCCAGCTCGGACAGGGCGATCTGCGCCTCCAGCCGGGCCAGCGGCGCGCCGAAACAGCTGTGGATGCCGCTGCCGAAGCCCAGGTGCTGGATGTCGCGGCGGTCCGGGTCGAACCGGTCGGGGTCCTCGAAGCGCTCCGGGTCCCGGTTGCCCGCGGCGAGCACGAGCCAGATCTTGGAGCCCTTGGGAATGGTGATGCCGCGTACGTCGATGTCCGCGATGGAGGTGCGCTGCGGCACCAGTTGCACCGGCGGCTCGTAGCGCAGCAGTTCCTCCACGATGTTGACGACCAGGCCCGGCTCGTCGCGCAGCCTCTGCAGGACCTCCGGGTGGCGCAGCAGGGTGAGCATGCCGTTGGTGATCAGGTTGACCGTCGTCTCATGGCCCGCGATCAGCAGCAGCACCGCGGTGCTGAGCACCTCCATCGTCGTCATCGGGCCGTCCGGGCCATGGCTCGTCACCAGCTGGGACAGCATGTCGTCACGGGGCTCCTTGCTCCGCTGCTCCACCAACCCGGCCAGATACATGCCCAGCTGGAGCCGTGCCTCCTGCGCGGCCTTCTGGCGTTCGGCGTCGTTCCTGCCCGTGTCCGGATCCAGGCCGGCGACAATCGGGTCGACCCAGGCACGGAAGCGCGGCTCGTCCTCGCGCGGCACCCCGAGCAGCCGGCAGATCACGGTCACCGGGAAGGGGTAGGCGAACTCGTCGACCAGGTCGACCTCGCGCACGTCCCCCAGACCGTCGATCAGGCCGGAGACGATCTCGGCGAGTTCGGGGCGCATGGACTCCGTCTTGCGGGGGCTGTGCGGCGGACCGAAGGGACGGTTGGCGATGCGCCGCAGCCGATCGTGCTCCGGGGGGTCGAGCCGGATGAAGCTGGGTGGCAGTCCCGTGGCCTCGGGCCCGCCCATCTCGTCGGCGCCCGCGGCGGCGAGGTTGGCGGCATCGGAGCTGATCCGCGGGTCGTGCAGCAGGCTCTCGATGTCCCAGTAGGAACTGACGAGATAGGGACCGCCGTCCTCCTCGTGCAGCACCGGGGTCTTGCGCAGCTCCTTGTACAGCGGATACGGGTCGGCTCGGTTGGCGTAATCGGTGATCTGGCGCAGGAGCGAGACTGGCGTCATGAGGGGTCCTTGGGCGTGGGGGCCGAGGGGGCTGGGGACGGATCGCCGGCCGGCGCTCAGTGGCGGCCCGGGGTGAAGACCAGCCGGCGGTCGGCGGGCGAGTAACCGCTCAGGGTCACGGTCGGGCCGTGGGTCGGCAGGGACGGGTCGGGGAAGTCGGCCGAAACCGGCTGCCGGCCCTCGGGACGGCGGTCCACCGTCGGGAACTCCAGCGGGAAGGGCGCACCCGTCTCGATCAGCCGCTGATAGAACTCCAGCCAGCGTGTGTTGTCGAAGCTCACGGCGGCGATCACGCGCCCCTGGTAGCCGTACGTCCCGATGAAACGGCGCTCGGCGAGCGACCCCTGCGTGATCATGATCTGCTCGCCCATGGACGGGACCCCGACCGACTTGATGTTCACGCCGAACTGTGACGACCAGAAGGCGGGCACCCATATGTGCGGGCGCCGCTCGGCGCTGGCGCTGATCATGTTGTGCGCGGCGACCTCGGCCTGCGTGACCGCGTTGCCCCAGTGTTCGAGGGACAGGAACTGGTAGTTGAACAGTGGGTGCGGGGACCGCGCCACATCGCCGGCGACGAAGACGTCGTCGGTGACGATGCCCCGGAAGTCGAAGGCCCGGCAGCCCGCGTCACAGGCGATGCCCCGGGGGCCGGCCCCGAGCCCGGATCCGGCCAGCCATTCCGTGTTGCGGGTCGCACCGAGCGAGACCACCACGACATCCGTCTCGACGACGGTGCCGTCGGAGAGATGGGCGGCCCGCACCCGCCCCGCCGAGTCGCCCTCCAGGGCGGTGACCATGACACCGGTACGCAGGTCCACACCGTTCTCGCGGTGCAGTTCCGCGGCCACCGCGCCGATCACCCCGCCGAGGGCGCCCACCAGCGGAGCGCCGGCGCGCTCCGCCACGGTGACCGCGATGCCCTGCTCCCGGCAGGCGGAGGCGATCTCCGAACCGGTGAAACCGGCGCCGATGACGAAGACCCGGCGCGGCGAGGCCTTCAGCCGCCGTTGCAGGCCGACCGCGTCGTCGCGGGTCCGCAGCACGAAGACCCCGTCCAGCCGGGCCTCCGCCTCCTTCGGCCAGGGCCGGGCGCGTACGCCGGTGGCGATGAGCAGCCGGTCGTACTCCACCTCGTCCCCGTCGGCCAGCCGCACCCGCTTGGCCCGCAGGTCGAGGCCGGTCGCCGCGACGCCGAGGCGCCACTTCACGTCGATCTCCCGGCGCCGGGGCAACTCGGTGTGCTGCGGAGACGCCCGGCCCAGCAGGACGGCCTTCGACAGCGGCGGACGGTCGTAGGGCTCGTACGGTTCGTCACCGATCATGGTGAGCGATCCGGCGAAGCCCTTGGCACGCAGGGTCTCGGCGGCCCGCAAGCCCGCCAGCGAGGCACCCACGATCACGATCCGACCCTCGCGTCTGAGCCGGTCGAGGAAGGTGTCACCGATCACGGGCCGCCTCCTCGCCGGGCCGGGCGGGCGGGTCGCCCGCTTCGTCCAGTCCGTCGGCCGTGATCGCCTGCACCGGGCAGGCCGCGACGGCGCGCGCCACCCTCTCCCGCTGCTCCTGCTCGGCCCGTGGGTCGTAGACGAGCGACTCCTCGCCGTGCATGGCGAAGACATCCGGCGCGAGAAACGCGCACTGGGCGTATCCCTGGCACTTGTTGAGATCGACGACAAGCCTCATCAACGCTCCGCCCCTTCGGGGCCAGGTCCGTCACGGCACCACCCGCTCGGCGGCACCCGCCGGACGGCGGTCATCTCCCCCCACGCCACAGCATCGAAGACCGGGCCGGACGACGCTCGCCGAGGTCCGCCGAAGGGGTGACCGGCGCACGGGCACCCGGCCCCGCGTCAGCGGGCACCCGGCCCCGCGTCAGGAGGCCGCCGGGGCTCCCGACCGGGGCCGGCGGTTCGCCACCAGGATGTGGAGGCTGATGATCAGCGACCAGGCCGGGAAGACGAGCTCGGACCAGGGGAAGTTCGTCGAGACGAAGAGCAGGGTCAGCGCGGTGAGGAAGCCCAGCAGGGTCAGCCACCGCGGCAGGAGCCCGAGGCGGTGCCCGATCGTGGACATGGAGGCCGTGAAGACCGCCGCCATCCGCATCGCGTATCCGGTCATCAGCGTGTACGCCAGGTTCCGGCCGAAGTCCCAGGTGGGCGGGCCGGGCGGGATGCCTGACGGTTGCGCGGTGGCCAGCACGGCCGCGGCCGCCGCGGCCGCCCCGAACATGGTCGCGACGAAGACCAGCCCGCTGCCGAGGAGGACGGTGGCGAGGAACTTGTCCTCGGCGTCCCCGACGTGGGTCCGTACGACGCCGAGGAACCACAGGAAGAAGATGCCGGCGAACGGCACGAGCGTGAGCGCGGTCCGCACCGCGCTGCGCCGCGCGGGGTCGGTCAACCCTTCGGGGGGCACCGCTTCGGCACCCTCGGGGAGCCCCAGCCGGATCAGGACGATGGCCGCCGCGAGCAGCAGCGCGAAGGCGACTCCCACCAGCCCGGCGGCTCGCGGGGTCTGCAGTACCTGCCGGCTCGGCCCCGTCGTGGACATGCACGGCTCGCTTCCTCTCGGCGGCTCCTGGCACCAGCAAGCCGCCGCGCACGGGGCACCGCCACCGCAGGACGGCCGAACGGCACACCGATGTGGACGGCCCTAGGGCCGCGGAGATGCGTCAGAAGGCGCCCTATCCGTCGCCCGTTGTGCGGCACTCCGGGTGGCCCCAGCCCTGGGCGTTCTTGGCGATGGGGTCGCCGGCCGCGTAGGGGCGGCCGCACAGGCAGCGGCCGGGGAACTTCGCCTTGATGGTGCGGGCGGACGTGCGCTTGCGTGCGGGCGCACCGCGGCGGGCCGGTGCGGAAGGGACCGGGTCGGGCGACGGCGGCGGCTCTGGGGAACCGAGGTCGCTGCCCGCCGGTTGCTGGAGGGCGGCCGCCTGGCTCGCGGCGCGGTCGGCGAAGTCGTTGAGCGGGTCGCCGCCGACCTGGTGGGCGGGGACGTAGCGGAACTCGACGTCACGGCCGTCGAGCAGTTCGTCGATGTGCTCGACCAGGCCTCGGTTGGCGACGGGCTTGCCGGCGGCGGTCTTCCAGCCGTTGCGCTTCCAGTTGGGCAGCCAGGTGGTGACGGCCTTCATCGCGTACTGCGAGTCCATACGGACCTCCAGCAGCACGTCCCGGGCGACGGCCGTCAACAGGCGTTCCAGCGCGGTGAGTTCGGCGACGTTGTTGGTCGTCGTGCCCAGTGGGCCGGCCTCCCAGCGGCCGGGGACCTCGTCATGGTCGGCGATCACCCAGGCCCATCCGGCAGGTCCGGGGTTTCCCTTCGAAGCCCCGTCGCAGGCGGCCACAACACGTTCAGGCATGCTCCTGATCATGCCACGCTCCGGACACAGCTCCCGGGCCGGGGCGGGAGCCCCGTCGTCGGGCGGGCTCCCGGTCGCGCACGGTGGCGTACCCGTCGGTCAGGACACGTCCGTCACGTTCGGCGTCTCGCCCCGGGTGGTGGTGGTGTCGATGACCGAGAAGTTGGCGCCCTGCGGGTCGCTCAGCGCGGCGAACCGGCCGAACGGGCTGTCCATCGGCCCGAACCGCAGGATGCCGCCGTTCTTCGTCGCCCGGTCGACGGCCGCGTCGCAGTCGTCGACCGCGAAGTACACGTTGATGTACGGCGGGACCTCCGGCGGGAAGTCGTCCGTCATCCTCATCCGGCCGAGCACGGGGTTCCCGTCGAGCTCGAAGATGCGGAAGTCGACCGCCTCGTCCTCGATCTGCTTGACGCGGTAGGGGAAGACGGCGGGGAAGAACGCGTCGGACTTCTCCGGTTCGCGGGTGAAGACCTCGGCCCAGCAGTAGGCGCCGGGCACGCCCCGCGCCTCGAAGCCCTCGTGGGTGCCCGCCTGCCAGAGGCCGAAGACGGCTCCGCTCGGGTCGCGGGCCAGGGCCATGGTGCCGAAGTCGCCGACCTGCATCGGCTCCATCAGCACCTCGCCGCCGTTGTCCCTGATCTTCCGTGCGGTCGCGGCGGCGTCGGTCGCGGCGAAGTACAGGCACCAGGCGGAATGCCCCTCCTGGCCGGGCATGGGCGGTACGACGGCGGCGACCGCCTTGCCGTCGGCGTAGGCCTGCGTGTAGTTGCCGTACTCGGGCGACGACTCCCCGAACGTCCAGCCGAGGACCTCGCCGTAGAACCGCTTGGCCCCTTCCAGATCGCTGAACATCGCATCAGCCCAACAGGGCATTCCCTCGGGTTGTACCGCCATGGTGTTCGGCCTCTCCGGTTCGACTCATTCGACTCAGGGGGGTGCGCTCCTCACGCTAGCCACGCCCGGACCGCGGCGCGCGCCGAGGGGCCATCCTGTCCGACACTGGAGCGGGGGCAGTCGTGGACGGGAGACGGGGGCACAGGTGATGCGCGCATGGGCGGTGGAGCGGCCGGGGCCCGTCGAGCGCGAGCCGCTGCGGCTCGTGGGCCGGGCCGTGCCGGAGCCGGGGTCCGGCGAGCTGCTGGTGCACGTGCGCGCGTGCGGCGTGTGCCGTACGGATCTGCACGTCGCCGAGGGAGATCTGCCGGTGCACCGGGCGGGGGTGACACCGGGCCACGAGGTCGTCGGCGTGGTGGCCGGGCTCGGGCCGGAGGTGCGCGGCTGGGAGGTGGGCGAGCGGGTGGGCGTGGCATGGCTGCGTCACACGGACGGGACGTGCCGGTACTGCGTGCACGGGGCCGAGAACCTGTGCCCCAGCTCCGAGTACACCGGCTGGGACGCCGACGGCGGCTACGCGGAGTACACGACCGTGCCGGCCGACTTCGCCTACCGGCTGCCCGCGGAGGTGGACGACATCGCGCTGGCGCCCCTGCTGTGCGCGGGCATCATCGGTTACCGCGCACTGCTGCGGACGTCGCTGCCGCCGGGCGGGCGCCTCGGGCTGTACGGGTTCGGCGGCAGCGCCCACCTGTGCGCCCAGGTCGCGCTGGCGCAGGGGGCCACCGTGCACGTCCTGACCCGGGGCGAGGACTCGCGGCGGCTCGCGCTGGATCTCGGGTGCGCGTCGGCGGGCGGCCCCTACGACCCGCCGCCGGAGCCGCTGGACGGGGCGATCCTGTTCGCGCCGGCCGGTGATCTCGTACCGGTGGCACTGCGGGCACTGGACCGCGGAGGGGTACTGGCGGTCGCGGGGATCCATCTGAGCGACGTCCCGGCGCTGCGCTACGAGAGCGAGCTGTTCTACGAGAAGGAGCTGCGCAGCGTCACCTCGAACACGAGGGAGAACGGCCGGGAGTTCCTCGGGCTCGTGGCCCGGTACGGCGTGCGGGCGACGACGCACGCCTATCCGCTGGCGCAGGCACAGCGGGCCCTCGGTGATCTGAAGGCGGGACGCTTCGACGGGGCGGCGGTGCTGGTGAACGATGGGTGATGGGGGGCGGTGGCGCGCGGGTGCGGGCCTGGCTGTTGAATGCGTGGATGGACTCTGAGACGGGTGGTCGCGGAGGTGGCGCGGTGGGCGTTGAGGACGCTGCGGATCCGCCGAACGGCGCGGAAGAAGCCCTTGAGTCGATCGGTACGACGCTCGACGAGCAGACCACGTGCGAGGAGCTGGCCGCGTACGTGTGCCGTCGGCTGTGCGATGCCGCCGCCGTGGACCTGCTGCCGGAGGTCCCGACCGCGCAGTCCCTCCCCGAGCCCGGTCTGGAGCGGGTGGCGACGGCGGGCCGGGCCGAACTGCTCGGGCCGTTCGGCCCCACCGGCGCCCGCCCCCTGTCCGTGCAGGCGCTGGAGAAGAGGCTTCCGATCACCGCGTCCATGGATCTGCCGGGGCGTGTCCCGGGACAGGTCATGACCGTGCCGC
The DNA here is from genome assembly GCF_001417775.1 of Streptomyces sp. TP-A0356. GTDB lineage: Bacteria > Actinomycetota > Actinomycetes > Streptomycetales > Streptomycetaceae > Streptomyces. The sequence continues at coordinate 397,889 of NZ_BBZJ01000015.1, forward strand.
TGCACGCGCACGACCGGCTGTACGGGGTGCTGCTGGCGGTGCGGCGGAGCAGGCCGTTCACGGACCGGGACACCGCCGTCGCGCAGTTCGCGGCACGGCTGGCGGCCGTGCACCTGGGGCACGCGCAGCGGTACACCGCGGTGCGCGGCACGGTGTTCCGGCTCCAGCAGGCGCTGCTGACCGAACCGGGGCGGCCGCATCCGAACCTGGAACTGGCCACGCGCTATCTGCCCGCGGGTCGCGGGGCCCTGGTGGGCGGGGACTGGTTCGAGACCGTGCGGCTGCACTACGGGCGGACCCTGCTGGTGCTGGGCGACGTCATGGGGCACGGGCCGGACGCGGCGGTCGACATGACCGCCTACCGCTCGATGCTGCGGTACGTCGCCTCCACGGACCTGCCGCCGAACCGGGTGCTGCGCCGGCTGGACGCCGCCATCGCCGAGAACGGCACCCGTCGTCCGGCGACCTGTCTGCTCGTCCGGGTCGACCCGACACGGGGCCGGGCATCGCTGGCCAGCGCCGGTCATCTGCCGCCGGCCGTGTTCGGCGCGGACGGGACCGGCGAGCTGCTGGACGTGCCGGTGGGGCCTCCGCTCGGGACGGGGGTCGGCGGCTACGAGCTCGCCGCGCGGGAGCTCTCGAACGACGACACCCTGCTGATGTTCACGGACGGTCTCGTGGAGCGGCGCGAGGAGGACATCGACGTCTCCCTGGCCCGGCTGGCCGGACTGCGGCTGCGGCCCGGGGCGAGCGTGGAGGAACTGCTCACGGACGTCCTCGCCCGTCTCGACGCGGACCACGCGGAGGACGACGTGGCGGTTCTGGCCGCCCGCATCCGCCACCGCTCCGAGGTCTGAACCACCGGCCGGCCGGATCCGCGCGTCAGGGGGTGGGCAGCCGCAGGATGCGGGTGATCGTGCGCAGGACGCCGTTGTCGGTGTTGGACGGCGCCAGGTAGCGGGCCCGCCCGATCACGTCCGGGTGCGCGTTGGTCATGGCGAAGGACCACTCGGCGGTGTCGAGCATTTCGAGGTCGTTGAGGTAGTCGCCGAACACCATCGTCTGCGCGGGCGTGATGCCGAGATCGCGCTGGAGCCTGCGTATGGCGGCACCCTTGTTGGCGGTGGGGTTCATGATGTCGACCCAGTGCTCGCCCGAGACGACGACCTGGTGGGTCGAGGTGAACGGCTCCAGTGCGGGGGCGGTGGTCCGCTCCACGGGTCCGAAGTCGAAGAGGGCCACCTTGAGGAACTCGTCCTCGACGGCGGTCAGGTCCTCGACCGTCCGCAGCCGGGCGTAGTACTTCTCCGCCTCGGCCAGGAACGCTTCGTCCGTGCGCTCCACGTAGGCGGACCTCTTTCCGCACAGGACCGCCCCGACGTCCACGCCGTCGGCCGCGAGCCTCCGCGTGGTCTCCACGACGCGGGCGGCCGGGGCGGGGTCCAGGGGGTCGGAGCTCAGCTCCACGCCGTCGCGCACCACATAGGTGCCGTTCTCGGCGACGAAGACCATGCCGTCGCCCGCCGCGGCGAACTGCCGGGCCAGGGTGGCGTACTGGCGGCCGCTGGCGGGGCTGAAGAGCACGCCGCGTCGGCGCAGTTCGGCGAGGAGCGGCCACAGCCCCTCGGGGATCCTTCCGGTGCCGTCGAGGAGCGTGCCGTCCATGTCGGTGACGACGAGCCGGATGTCGACGGGGTCGCTCGGGAGCTCGGGGGTGGTGGTGAGGAGGCACGAGGGCGTGGCGGACATGTCCTGCTTTCCGGGCGGGGGCGGGCGGGGGCGGGTGGGGGCGGGATGCGGGCTCGGCGGCGGGTACGGGTGCTGCGTCCGGTCAGCCGCCCTGGGCGCGGGTGCACAGATCGGCGCGGGCGCGGCGCAGGGCGAGGGCGCGGGCACCACGCTGGGATGCGGCGTCGCCGAGCGCACCGGACGCGACCGGCGGTGGCAGCGGTGCCAGTGCGCCGAGGGCGGGGTGGCTGCCGATGGGGCCGCCCAGCAGCACGAGTTCGGGGTCGACGACCGGGCAGACGGTGGCGATCGCCTCGCCGATGGTCCGGCCTGCCCGCTCGACGACGGCACGCGCCGGTCCCTCCCCCTCGTCCGCTAGGCGGAGGAGGCCACGGGCCACGGCCACGGAGTCCGGCTCATCCCTTTCCGTGGCGTGCCCGGCGTTCGTCCGACCCTCAGCGCCGGTCACCCGCCCGGCGCTCGTAAGCCGCCCGGCGCTCGTCCGACCCTCAGCGCCGGTCACCCGCCCGGCGCTCGTAAGCCGCCCGGCGTTCGTCCGACCCTCAGCGCCGGTCACCCGCTCGGCGTTCGTAAGCCGCTCGGTGCCCGTCAGGGCGTCGGCGACCGTCCGGCGCCGGGCGCTGAATCCGGCCGCGGCGACTGCGCGGGCGAAGCCGTGCCGCAGGTGGCTGCCGGGAGGCTCGCAGCCGGCACCGAGACAGCCGATCTCGCCGGCCACCCCGCGCGCTCCCCGGACCAGCCGGTCCCCGATGACCAGCCCCATGCCGAGGCCGGCCCCGATGCAGACGTAGCCGAAGCTCTCGGCGTCGCGCGCAGTGCCCACCCCGCCCTGGCGGCCGCGCTGCCGCCCGGGGGGCAGCGGCCTTGTCCCCTCCAGCCGGCGGACCGACTCCGAGACCGTGGTCTTGGAGATGCCCGTGCGCTGCGCGGTCTCCGCGCGGGTCACGGGTGCCTGCTCGAAGACGGTGTCGAGCACGATCTGGTCGGTCAGGTCACGGACCAGGGCCATGCTCAGCAGGGCCGCCCCGGCGAGCGTGCGGCGGATCTCCATCTCACCTCTCGCTGTCGGGTCACTTGGGGCCGACGTCGTGCCTGGTCGCACATGCAGTCGGGCCTGGTCGCACGTCAATGGTAAGGGCTCCTCCCCGACCCCGGCCGGACGGCAGTTTCGAGAGCGCGTCCCGGAGCGGCGGCGCACGAGGGAACCCGCAATGGAGGCGGGGCGATTGGTAGCGCACGACGCGCCTACGATCGGCCGGCGAACTGGTCGGGCGGCATGGCCGCCACCGAGCATCTGCTGCGTCTCGGCCACCGCAGGATCGGACTGGTCGCGGGCCCGTCACGGCTGCTGTGCTCGCGGGCCCGGCTGGACGGCTACCGGGCGGCGCTGGAGGGCGCCGGGACCACAGTGGACGAGTGCCTGCGCGGGTGCCGCTGCGGGCGCGGGAGTCCGCGGAGGTCCGGATCACGGTCCCGGCCGACGCGGCGGCGTGCACCGGTCCGGACGGCACACGGATCGTCGAGACCTGCTCGTCGACCGCCTGCGGCCGGTCGTGTTCCTCGACCGCTCGGGCCTGCTGCGGCGGCTGAGACGGGCTGGGAGGGAATGCCCCGGGCGAGTTGGGGCGGATCCTGCGGTACTGGGGCGGGAACCTCGGCCACCACGACCTGAAGCCGGGTGGACGGGTCGGCCGTATACGACTCGGACCAGCGCGAGGTGGGGCGCTGGTCCATCACGTCCAACAGATTGCGGGGGTCGGTCGGACGGCCCCACTCCGTCCGGCCGACCCCCGCTACGAGATCGCGTGGCGTTCCGCGACAGGCCTCGCACTCCCCAGTCACGAGCCCTCGTTCGACGCTCGCGGGGACCGCGCGATCCCGGTCCCTCAGAACGTGAAGAGAGCGGTCCCGTAGGAGTTCTTCACGCACTCGTTGGCGAAGGTGCGCTCATAGTCGACGCGTTTGCCCTGCCAGACGCCTTGGACCGTGACGACCACGGGGTCGTACAGCCTGGTACAGATGACACCCTCCCTGGCCTTCAGGGCACTGAAGTCGCCACCGACGGTGCGCAGTTCGGCGCAGGCATCGACGGCGTCCGGGTGGCTGCCGGCGGCGGTCGGCGCACAGGTCAGCGTGACCGCTCGCTGGGGGGTGACGGTGGCGGCGCTCTGGCCGTGGCCCGTGGTCAGCACGAGGGCCGAGGGGGCGTAGAGCGAGGCGGGGGCGGCGAGGGCGGACCCGGTGAGGGGGCCACAGATGGCGGTGGCCGTAAGGGTGAGGGTCGCTGCCCAGCGCGCGGTGTTCGGCATTGTGTGCATCCTTCCGCTCGTATCGGAGTAACGGTTCGGCACCGGTCGTACGTGAACCGGAGCCGGTCCGGTCGGTTGCCTGTTCGGCGAGCGGGAGTCTGCCGACTCCGGGCGCGAAACTCACATCGACCCCACACGTTTCGGTAACTTTGAGTATTGAAACAGTGGCGTGAAGTAACAGAATTCGAACGCGTGGGCCCCGTAACCACACGGCCGTCGGTCGCTCGGGGCAACCCCCTGGCTTGATTCGCACGCTTTGGCAATAGGCCTGAAACATTCCGCTTACCTGCTCCCGCAAGCGCTGTCTTCAGCTCACGGAAAACGCCCCGGGGCGCCCCTTGCCTTTGACCCTCGGCGGAGTAATCGTGATTACATGATTACCGCAGAGCAACGTGAGAAGCTGCGTGGCTGGTTCGCCGGCCGCCTGCCCGACGATCTGTTCGAGAGCTTGGTGGAGGTCACGGTCGACCGGGAGGAGATCACCGTCGTCGGCCGCATCCCCGAGCCGCGGCTCGCCGAGGGCTCCTCGGCCGCCGAGAGGGAGGCCGCCCGCACGGCCCGTGTGCAGGAGTTCCGCGAGCGCACCCGCGAGGACCGGGTCGCGGTGGCGCGCGAGGCCGAGCACCGGTTCGGCAGGAAGGTCTCCTGGGGCGTGGAGTGCGGTGGCGAGCGTGCCCTGTTCACGCACGTCGCGGCGCCGGTGATGACCAGGCTGCGCCAGCCGGAGCGTCAGGTCCTCGACACGCTCATCGCCGCCGGCGTGGCCCGCAGCCGCAGCGACGCACTGGCGTGGTGCGTACGCCTGGTGCAGAAGCACACCGACGACTGGCTCACCGAGCTGCGCGAGTCTCTGGAGCACGTGCAGCGGGTGCGGGCCCAGGGACCGGACGCCGAGCCGCGGGACACAGCCTCCCACGAGGAGTGAGCGCGTCAGGGCCGCAGGTCGGGGGGCGGGCCGGCGACCGTGACGCGTGCGGCGCGCAGCAGCCGGTCCCCCACCCGGTAACCACGGTGGAGGATCTCACTGCAGGTCAGACGATCGGCGTCGGGAACGACGACATGCGTCACCGCCTCGTGCCACAGGGGATCGAAGGGCTCGCCCTCCTCCCCGAACGGCTCCAGTCCGACGGAGCCCAACTGGGCCTCCAGGACGTCGGCGACGGCCTGGAGGCCGGCAGTCATGGCCTCCTGCCGACGTGCCCCCTCCAGGGCGTCGAGTACGGGCAGCAGCGCGCGCAGGACGTTCTCCGCGGCGACCTCACGCACCGCCATGCGGTCGCGCCGCACCTGCCTGCGGTAATTGTCGTATTCGGCCTTCACCCGCTGCAGGTCGGCGGTGCGCTCGTCGAGCAGTCGCCGCAACTCCGTGCACAGCGGCGGGCCGCTCCGGTTCATGGCCGGCCCGCCTGTGACGTGCCGTCGTCATCCACGATCTCGGCGTCCACCACCTCGTCGTCGGCCCGGCCACCGCCGCTCGCCGCGCCCCGCTCCGACGCCGTGCCGCCCTCGGTGCGCGCCCGCTCGTACAGGGCGCTGCCGATCTTCTGCGCCACGGCGGACGCCTTGTCCGTGGCCCGCCGGATCTCCGCGGTGTCCTCGCTCCCCAGCGCCTCCTTCAGCTCGGCGATGGCGCTCTCCGTCTCGCTCCGCAGATCGCCCGGAATCCTGTCGCCGTTGTCCCTGATGAGCCGCTCGGTCTGGTGGACCAGCTGTTCGGCCTGGTTGCGGGTCTCGGCCGCCTCGCGCCGCTCACGGTCCTCCTCGGCGTGCTGCTCGGCCTCGCGCACCATGCGGTCGATGTCGTCCTTCGGCAGGGCGGAACCGCCGGTGACGGTCATCTTCTGCTCCTTGCCGGTGCCGAGGTCCTTCGCCGTGACATGCATGATGCCGTTGGCGTCGATGTCGAAGGACACCTCGATCTGCGGGACGCCACGGGGCGCCGGCGGCAGACCGGTCAGCTCGAACATGCCGAGCTTCTTGTTGTACGCCGCGATCTCACGCTCGCCCTGGTAGACCTGGATCTGCACCGACGGCTGGTTGTCCTCGGCCGTGGTGAAGATCTCCGAGCGCTTGGTCGGGATCGTGGTGTTGCGCTCGATGAGCTTGGTCATGATGCCGCCCTTGGTCTCGATGCCGAGGGACAGCGGGGTCACGTCGAGGAGCAGGACGTCCTTGACCTCACCCTTGAGGACACCGGCCTGGAGCGAGGCGCCGACGGCCACGACCTCGTCCGGGTTGACGCCCTTGTGCGGCTCCTTGCCGGTGAGTTCCCGCACCAGGTCCGTCACCGCGGGCATGCGCGTCGAACCGCCCACCAGGATCACGTGACGGATGTCGGACATCTTGATCCCGGCGTCCTTGATCGCCTGGTGGAACGGCGTCCTGCAGCGCTCCAGCAGGTCGGCCGTCAGCTGCTGGAACTGGGCGCGCGTCAGCTTCTCGTCGAGGTGCAGCGGTCCCTCCGGAGAGGCCGTGACATAGGGCAGGTTGATGGTCGTCTCGGACGAACTCGACAGCTCGATCTTGGCCTTCTCGGCGGCTTCGCGCAGCCGCTGCGTCGCCATCTTGTCCTTGGCCAGATCGATGCCGTACGCGTTGTTGAACCGCTTGACCAGATGGTCGACGAGCCGCTGGTCCCAGTCGTCGCCGCCGAGGTGGGTGTCGCCGTTGGTGGCCTTGACCTCGATGACGCCCTCGCCCATCTCCAGCAGCGACACGTCGAAGGTGCCGCCGCCGAGGTCGAAGACGAGGACCGTCTGGTCGCTCTCCTTGTCGAGCCCGTACGCCAGCGCGGCCGCCGTCGGCTCGTTGATGATCCGCAGGACGTTCAGGCCGGCGATCTCCCCGGCCTCCTTGGTGGCCTGACGCTGGGCGTCGTCGAAGTACGCGGGCACGGTGATCACCGCGTCGGTGACGTCCTCGCCCAGGTAGGACTCCGCGTCCCGCTTCAGCTTCTGCAGCACGCGTGCGGAGATCTCCTGTGCGGTGTACTTCCTGCCGTCGATGGTGCCGCCGTCCGGGAAGCGCCAGGGCTGTTCGCCCATGTGACGCTTGACCGAGCGTGCGGTGCGCTCGACGTTGGTCACCGCCTGCCGCTTGGCGACCTCACCGACCAGCACCTCGCCGTTCTTGGCGAAGGCGACGACCGATGGCGTGGTCCGGGCGCCTTCGGTGTTGGTGATGACGGTGGGCTCCCCGCCTTCGAGGACCGACACCACCGAGTTCGTGGTCCCGAGGTCGATGCCGACCGGACGTGCCATGGGGCTCTGCCTCCTCGTCGTCCCTCGTTGTGGTTCTCGTCCGAGGGTCCGTTTCAGAAGGACCGGGACATCAGTGCCCCCCTGTCAAGGCTGCTGGAGCACGGCCGGTGGCGCAACGCGCCGGCCGCACCGGGCGCCCCGCCACGCCGCATTGGATGATTCCTCCACCCAGCAGCCGAAGGATGGAGGAAGCGTCCTCTGGTCAGGGAGGTGCGGCGGGCCTTAGCGTCGGCAGACCCCGTGCGGACGGTATCTCCTCGCACACCGCGCACCCCTGCGGTGGCCGGCGCCGTCCGGCCCGCCGCGCCATGAACGCGCTCCGCCGCCCGTCCCTCGCAGGAGCACCGTTGTCCGAGAACACCGACACCTCGCCCGCCGCCGCGCCCCCGTCCCTCACCGAGGTCGAGACCCACGGCGTCGACCGCATCCCCGACGCGGACCGCACCGCGACCCCGCTCGATCTGTTCCGGGTCGCCTTCGGGGGCGCGAACACCTTCTCCACCTGTGTCCTGGGCGCCTTCCCGATCCTGTTCGGCCTCTCCTTCTGGCAAGGTCTCGCGGCGACCCTCCTCGGCGTGGTCGCGGGCGCGCTGATCCTGTGCCCGATGGCGGTGTTCGGCCCGGTCAACGGCACGAACAACGCGGTCTCCTCCTCCGCCCACCTCGGTGTGCACGGCCGTGTGGTCGGCTCGTTCCTGTCCCTGCTCACGGCCATCGCCTTCTTCTCGATCTCGGTGTGGAGCTCCGGCGACGCCCTGGTCGGCGGCGCGCACCGGCTGTTCGGTCTGGAGCGCGGCACCTGGTCGTACGTCGTGGCGTACGCGCTGTTCGCGGGCCTCGTGCTCGCGGTGTGCGTGTACGGCTTCCGGTTCATGCTGTTCGTCAACAAGATCGCGGTGACGTCGGCGACCGTGCTGTTCCTGCTCGGCGCGATCGCCTTCGCCGGGGACTTCGACCCGTCGTACGCGGGTGTGTTCACCGCCTCGGCCGATTCCGCGACGAAGGCGCTGTTCTGGCCGTCGTTCATCGGCGCGGCGCTGATCGTGCTGTCGAACCCGGTGTCGTTCGGCGCGTTCCTCGGCGACTGGTCGCGCTACATCCCCGCGGACGCACCACGCCGCAAGGTGGTCGGGGCCGCGTTCCTGTCGCAGATCGCGACGCTGCTGCCGTTCGTGTTCGGCCTCGCCACGGCGAGCATCATCGCCAAGCAGGCGCCGAAGTACGTCGATCCGGCGGCCCCCGACTTCGTCGGCGGTCTGCTCGCCATCTCCCCGACCTGGTTCTTCCTGCCGGTGTGCCTGCTCGCCCTGATCGGCGGCATGTCGACGGGTACGACGTCGCTGTACGGGACCGGCCTGGACTTCTCCTCGGTGTTCCCCCGGCTGTCGCGGGTGCAGGCGACGCTGGTGGTCGGCGTCCTGTCGATCGCGTTCATCTTCATCGGCCGTTTTGGGCTGAACCTGGTGCAGTCGATCTCCACCTTTGCCACGATGATCGTCACCTGTACCACTCCGTGGATGGTCGTGATGATGCTCGGCTTCTACACCCGGCGCGGCTGGTACGACCCGGACGCGCTCCAGGTCTTCAACCGCCGTCAGCGCGGCGGCCGTTACTGGTTCGCGCACGGCTGGAACTGGCGGGGCATGACCGCCTGGTGGGTGTCGGCGGTGATCGGCGTGCTGTTCACCGACATCCCCGGCCAGTTCGTCGGCCCGCTGGGCAATCTGGCCAACGGCGTCGACGTCAGCCTGCCGCTGTCGCTGGCCGTCGCCGCGGTCCTCTTCCTGGCGCTGCTGCGGCTCTTCCCGGAGCCCCGCGCGGCGTACGGTCCACAGGGCGCGCGGCTGGCCCGCACCGTCGAGGCGCCGGTGCCGCCGATCACCAGGCCGGGCGCCCGGCCGGAGGACACCCCCACGGCGCTCGCGGTCGAGGGCGGCTGATGGACTCCTGGCTCGACCTGTCGGTGCCCGTGGTCACCGGGATGCCTGTGTATCCCGGTGACCCGCAGGTCGAGGTGGAGCGGGCGCTGCGGGTGGCCACGGACGGGGTCAACGTCCTGGCGTTGCACATGGGTTCGCAGTCCGGGACGCACCTGGACGCGCCGTACCACGTGAACTCGGCGTGGCCCGCACTGGACGCGCTGCCGCTGGAGCGGTTCGCGGGCCCGGCGGTGGTGGCGGACGTACGGGGCCTGGCGCCTCGGACGCCCATCACGCCCGATCTGCTCGCGCCCGCCCTGAGCCTGCTGCGGCTGCAGCCGGGCGCGATCCTGCTGGTGGCCACGGGCTGGTCGGCGTACTGGGGCACCGACGCCTATCCGGCCCATCCCTGGCTGACGCCGGAGGCCGTGCAGGCGATCGTGAACGCGAGCGTCCGCACGATCGGTGTCGACGCGTTGAGCGTGGATCCGACCGGCGATCCCGACCTGCCCGCCCATCGTGTGCTGTGCGGCACGGGCGGTGTGATCGCCGAGAACCTCACGGGCCTCGACCGCGTCCTCGCGGCCCAGCTGGCCGGCCGCCCGGTGGAGGTGTTCCTGTTCCCCCTGCACCTGCCCGGCGCGGACGGCGCCCCGGTCCGTGCGGTGGCCCGCGTCGGCGGTGCGACGCGCTAGGTGGGCCCGTCTGACGGATCTCCGCGGCGTCGGGGCTCGGCGGCCTCACCGGACGGGGTGGCGACGCGAGCGCCGGGACCAGCGCGCGCCGACCAGGATCAGGTCGACCACCAGGACCACGACGCCGATGACCAGGAGGTAGAACAGCCCCTTGGCCACCACGCCGATCAGTCCCAGGACGATCGCGGCCAGGATCAGGAACAGGAAGAGCGCCATGGACGAACACATCCTCAGGTGCTGCGGGTGATGAGCGTGCGAGGTGATCGGCGAGCCGGTCAGCCGCGTGCGAGGCGGCGTCCGTGGTCGGCGCCGGGCTCGTAGCTCCTGGCGTAGTGCTTGAAGACCTCTTGTTCACGCTCGACCGGCAGGACGTCGTCGAGCCCGATGGAGGGGGCCTTCCTCACCAGCCCCCTCTCGTACGCCACCTTGACGTAACCCGGTCCCAGGGTGGCCTCGTCGAGAGGGACGAAGACCAGCCGCTGCCGGGTGGGCAGTCCGGTCCGAACCGTGGCCATGGCGGGTGCGTCGGTCGCGGTGTCCACGTACACCGCCTCCAAGGACCCGATCTTGCGTCCCTTGGGATCGATCACGTCGCGGTTGCGCCACTCGCGGATATCGGCTGAATGGATCATGCCTGGCTCCTTGCGGCCCGCGGCCCCCACAGGCCACCTCGCACCGGGTGGGGATGGTTATGCCGGAATTGCAACGGTTTCACTCTACCCCGGAGGCTCAGGCCCTGATCGTGCGCGCGATGTCCAGCGTCAGGCGCTGCCATGGGTCGCGCGGGTCGCGGGACGTCAGAGCGTGGATGCGGCGCAGGCGGTAGCGCAGCGACTGCGGGTGCAGATGGAGTGCGCGGGCGGCGGCGTTCGCCGAGCCCGCGTCGACGTACGCGGTCAGCGCCTCCAGCAGATGCCGCTGCTCCGGGTCGGTCAGCGGGCCGAGGACGAGGCGGGCGATATGGTCCGCGGCGGCGGCCGGATGCCCCCCGAGGAGAGCCAGCACGTGCGCGTCCGCGTCCGTGAGTATGCGACCGGGCCGGTGGGCGTGGGCGGGCGCCGTGTCGAGGGCGTCCGCGGCGAGCCGGTGGGCCACGGCGATCCGGTCCAGCCCCTCCCGGGTGATCGCGCAGCCCCGCCAGGCCCGCTCGTCGAGGAGGGGCGCCGCGCGGTCGACCGCCGTCGCCGGGGCCAGCAGGACGGCGCGGGAGCCGCGCACGGTCGACAGTGACGTACCCGCGTCGCCGAGCGCGTCGAGGAGTCCGGCGGCGGCCTCGTACGAGATGTCGGGGCCGCCCCCGGTCATCGGCTCGGCGACCAACAGGCAGTAGGGGTCGGGGAGATGGACGCCCAGCCGGGCCGAGCGGTCCGTCAGCGCGCCCACCGAGGCGTGCCGGCCGGCGATCAGGTCGTCGAGCAGCAGCCGCAGCGCCCGGTCGCGGTCCCCCACCAGGTCCTCGGTGGTCGACGCGTACGCCATGGCCATCTCCTCCGACAGGGTGTCCAGCGCCGTCAGCAGGGCCCGGGCCAGGGCGAAGCCGTCCGCCGCCGTGAGGCCGGGCGCGCGGGCGGCGACCTCGTCGGTGAGGACGGTCGCGGCCACGCGGTAGGCGCGCAGTACCGCCTGCACGGGCCTGCCGTCGGCCGCGCGGGCGGCCGCGATGCCACGGAACCGGCGCAGATCGGCGGGGCCCAGCGTGCCGTCGGTGGCCCACAGGTGCAGCAGCCGGTCCACGCCCCACGCGGCGATGGCCCGTACCTCCGGCAGCCGGCTGTCGTCGAGCGCCGCGTACACCGGCACCTGTTCGTGGACGGCGGCGACGACCGCCTCCACGACCCGTTGGTCGGCGACGATCTCGTCCCGGACCCGGTCCCGGACCCGGAACCGCGATGGCTGGTTTGTCACAGAGTGATGATTCCAGCCGCGCGATGTGCGCACCACGGTGGACGGTTCTTGTCACGGTCGCCAGGATCGTCGGCGTACAGCGCGGTCTCAGGGACGAGAGGCGGGACGTACGGGATGGCGAAGCACTGGGCGGACTTCCAGTACGAGATCTATCTGAACGGCATGACGGGCGCCGTACCGCGGCTGCCCACCGATCCGACGCGGCTGGAGGAGCTCGCCGAGCGGCGGCTCGGGCCCGGCCCGGTCGGTTATGTGGCGGGCAGCGCCGGCAACGGCAGCACTTCCCGGGCGAACCGTGCCGCGCTGGAGCGGCGCCGCATCGTGCCGCGCATGCTGCGGGACGTGCACGAACGCGACCTGTCCGTGGAGGTGCTGGGGCGTCGGCTGCCGGCGCCCGTCGCCCTGGCGCCGGTCGGGGTCCTGTCGATCATGCACCCGGACGCGGAGCCGGCGGCGGCACGGGCCGCCGCGGCGCAGGGTGTGCCGTACATCCTGTCCTCGGCCTCCAGCACGCCGATGGAGCAGGTGGCGGAGGCGTCGGGCGACGGGGAACGCTGGTTCCAGCTGTACTGGGCGAAGGACCGCGAGGTCACCCGCAGCTTCCTGACCCGAGCCAAGTCGGTCGGGTTCACGGCCCTGTTCGTCACGCTCGACACACCGCTGCTGGCCTGGCGGCCCCGCGACCTCGACCAGGCGTATCTGCCCTTCCTGCACGGGGTGGGCACCGCCAACTACTTCTCCGACCCGGCGTTCCGGGCGGGCCTGGCGAAGCCGGTGCACGAGGATCCCGACGCCGCGGTGCTGCACTTCGTCGGCATGTTCGCGGACCCGGGCAAGACCTGGCCGGACCTGGCGTTCCTGCGGGAGAACTGGGACGGGCCGATCGTTGTGAAGGGCATCCTGCATCCCGACGACGCCCGCCGGGCCCTCGACGCGGGGATGGACGGCGTGGTGGTCTCCAACCACGGCGGCCGGCAGGTGGCCGGTTCCGTGGCGGCCGCGGACGCCCTGCCCCGGGTGGTCGAGGCGGTGGGCGACCGGCTCACCGTGCTGTTCGACAGCGGGATCCGCACCGGCGACGACATCTTCAAGGCGCTCGCGCTGGGCGCACGGGCGGTGCTGGTGGGGCGGCCGTACGCGTACGGGCTCGGGCTCGACGGGCAGGCGGGCGTCGAGCACGTCATCCGCTGTCTGCTCGCCGAGTTCGACCTGACCCTCGCCCTAGCCGGACACGCCCGCCCCGCCACCGTAGGCCCCGCCGACCTGATCGAGGAGACCGTATGACCGACACCAAGAACGTCCTGGCCGTGATCGCGCCGCACGTCGGTGGGCGCCGGGCGGGAGCCGCGCTCGCCACCGCCTTCCCTGGGCTGGCCCAGGTCACCGTGGTCGAGCGGGCCGACGAGGACCCGGCGGCGCTGCGCGCGGCGCACGTCATCATCACCGGGCTCGGCCCGGTCACCGCCGGACACATCGCCGCCGCACCGGAGTTGGAGCTGATCCAGTGCGCGAGCCATGGCTTCGACTACGTCGACCTGGACGCGGCCCGGGCCCGGAACATACCCGTGTGCAACATCGGCTCCAGCGGCGCGGAGAAGCAGAACGTGGCCGAGCAGACCTTCGCGCTCATGCTCGCCCTGGCCAAACAGCTGGTACCCGCGCACACCGCGCTCGTCGACGCCGACTGGGCGCTGCCGCGGCTGCAGCAGTCCATCACCGAACTGTCCGGCAAGACCCTCGGCATCGTCGGACTCGGCCATATCGGCGAGGAGGTCGCCCGCCGCGCGGTCGCCTTCGACATGACCGTCCTGTACGCAGGTCCCGAGCGCCTGGACGCGCGGACGGAGGCTCGCCTGGGCGGGGCCCGCTACGTCGGACTCGACGAACTGCTGCGCACCTGCGACTACGTGTCGTTGCACGCGCCGCTCACCGACGCGACCCGGCATCTGCTCGACGCCGAGCGCCTCGCGCTCCTGAAGCCCACCGCGTTCGTGATCAACACGGCCCGGGGCGCCCTGATCGACCAGGACGCCCTCGCGGACGCGCTGGAGCGGGGGGCGCTGGCCGGGGCGGGGATCGATGTCTTCGACCCCGAACCGCCCACCCCGGCCCTCAGGCTGCTGAGGGCGCCGAACGTGGTGCTGTCACCGCACGTCGCCGGTGTCACCCGCGAGACCCTGGTGCGGATCGCCCTCGCGGCGGTGGACAACGCGGCCGGCTTCCTGGCGGGCGACAAGCCGCGCGACGTGGTCTCCTGACGGTGCCTCAGAGCCGGATGACGGGCAGTGCGTCCGGCAGCCGGATCGGGAGTCGCAGGGTGGGCGTGGGGGCGGGATGGCGCGGCTCGTCCCCGACGTTCATGGCGCGGCGCTCCTGGTAGGTCTCCGCCGGGGGCGGCGCGGGCGCCAGTGGGCCGCCCGGCGGCTGTCTCCCCGGAGCGGCGGGCGAGGTGGCGGTGGGCGGCGGCTGTGAGGAGGCCGGGGTGGTCGTGGGCTCGCTCGTCCCGACGACCGACAGCGACTGGGTTTCGGCCGACTCCTCCTCCGTCGCCCAGCGCTGGGTGTCGGAGCCGTCGCGGACCTTGACGACGATCTCGGCGTCCGGGTCGGCGGGCGCGGGGGTGACGGCGAGGCCGCCGTTCCACCGTGGCAGCAACTCGCCCTGCACGGTGAGGTCGTAGCGGACGTCGTCGGCGTGCGCCTGACCCGCGTCGACGCACCAGGTGAGCTCGACGACTCCGTCGGTGTCGTGGGAGTCGAGGCACAACCCCGGGTCGGCGACGCTGCGCAGCAGTCCGTCGCTCTCGTACGACCACTGCTGGGTCCAAGCCGACGAGCACGGCGTGAGCCGCGTACCCGCTCCGGACTTCACCGGGCCGCGGATGTCGAGGCAGAGGCCGGCGGCGACGTTGCGCAGCCGGGTCTGCTGTGCGGGCCGCGGGGAGGCGGCGGCGGGCGGTGCCTGGGACCCGGAGCCCGGCGAGAGTGTCGTACGGGCACCGCTCGCGCCGGTGGAGGCGACCGGCTGGGCACCGCCGTCGTCCGACCACAGGCCGGTGACGAGGAGCGTCGCGAGCACGGCCGTGGTGACGATGCCAACGCCGGTCAGCAGTGCCTTGGTGTTCCACTCCCCCGGCGGGAGCCGGCGTCCCGGCGCCGGGATCGCGGGGAGCAGCCGGTGGCGTCCACCGCCGGTGGGGCCGCGCCGGGTGTGGGCGGAGTACGGGATGCGGCCCGGCCGGGAGTCGAGATAGCGCCGGGCGCCCCAGCCGAGCACCGCTTCGGCCAGCAGTACGCCGAGTCCTCCTTCGAAATGGCTCAGCTGCTCGGCGGCGAATCGGCAGTGGCGGCACTCCAGGAGATGCTGCTGAACTTCGGGCAGCAAGGCGCCGCCGCGGCGAATGGGGACGTCGAGGAGCCGGTTGTGGAAGCGGCATTCGTCGGTCGGGGCGAGTTCCCGGTGGGCGCGGACACAACCTGCCCGGAATTGTTCGCGCGCCTGTTCCAGTGCGGCCGCCGCCGTCTCGGAGTCCATGCCCAGCAGAACGGCCGGAACGGATATGTGTTCGGCCTCGACCTCGGTGTGCCAGAGCAGACACCGGGCGAGTCCGGGCAGTGCATGGAAAGAGCGTTCGGCGAGGGCCCGGCTTTCGGGCGTCAGGGACTTCGCCGCACGCATACCGCGGCCTCCCGCCGGTTTCCTCAACTCCGGGAGCACGCCGGATATCCGGTCCTCCGCGGACCACTCCCTGACCGTGTCGCGCACCGCCACGAGAAGCCGCGGTCGCAGTGCCGTGGCGGAGCCGGGGCGTATGAGGTCGCCGAGGACCTGGTGGAAGGCGGTCGCGGTGACCATCGAGGCGATGTTCGCCGAGGAGGCGAGGCAGACGACCGCGTAGTCGTACGTGGCCTGCCAGTGCCGCGCCATCAACAGCGCGACGGGCTGGGTGACCTCGCCGACGGGCCGGCCTCTGAGCCGGCCGGCGAGGCTCTCGTCGGGTTCCCCGGGGGCGATGCCGGGACGCGGGGGATAGGGCGGACGCGGGGGGTGGGGGGTGTGCACTGAGCGGATTTCCTTCCAAGGCGCAAGGCGGCACATGGAGTTTCCGGCGCTTTGAGCGCGCCGACGGTCCGGAATGGTGATCAGCCATTCGGGAGTCGGTCATTGCCCGTGCGCGGGAAGGTCACCTTGGCACATGTCACTGACACCCAACAAGGCACTTGGACAACATCGGCCTCATGCGAAGGGAAGTCCGCTGTCGTCATCAACTTCCCACACACATACCGGCTTTCAACATTCCTTGCGCCCCGTGTGAACCGTGCGCGCACACCGGTCCCGCGCGCACACTCCCGGCGCGCGGAACTCCGTGGTCCACTGGGAAGCGGCCTTCTCCTCGGGGCCCGCGCGGAACGGCCGCTCCCGCGCGAAACGGGCCGCCGACCCGATCCTCCCGCCCTCGGTCGGCGGCCCCCGGGGGCGGCGGATCGGCCGCCCGGCGCCCCGTTCAGGTCATATCTGCCAGGACCTCAGACGGTCCGCGGCCCCGTAGACATCGGTCTTGCCGGAGATCAGATCGCGGGCGAGGTCGACCAGGGCGCCGTACGGCGGGTCGATGCCCACACCACTGACGAACATGTAAGCGACCGCGGTGGCGCAGGCGAAGCGCGCGTTCGCCGACGGCAGTGGCTTGAGCAGCGCCAGCGTGTGCAGCAGGGCGGTGGCCCGCCAGGCCGGGTCGGAGTCGACACCGAGGCGGGGCGGGTCCACGCGGTGACGGGCGACGGCGGCGACCAGCGCGGAGAAGTCGTTGATCACGGGCTGGTCGGGCAGGACCTCTTCGTGGCGCTGGAGCAGCCAGGGCACATCGATATGAATGACGGAGGCCATCGGTCAGGCGCTCCGCTCCTCATCCTGGACCGGCGGTTCATCCTCGGGGAAGGCGGCCGCGAACTCGTCCGCGTGCGCGGCGAAGAACCGGCGGAAGGCCTCGGCGCCTTCCTGGAGCGCGCGGTGCCGCGCGATGTCGGCCGCGGCGGCCTCGCGCACCAGGGCCTTCATCGACGTGCCTCGTTCCTTGGCGATCTGCCGGAGGTCCTCTAGCTCCCGATCACTGAACTCCACATTGAGGGCTGGCATGCCCCTCACCGTACCTTGCCGGTACTTACCCGTAAATACGCCCTGGTCAGAAGAGAGTGTGAGCGGTACCGGAGGGAGCAGAACCGGACGACACGGGGATCGTCAGCCGGCCGGGATCTCCAGTCGGCTGATGCGTACCGCGCCACCGGCGGCGCCCGGGTGGGCGCTGGTGAGCCGGAGGCGGACGCGTGAGCCGCGGGTCGCGTCGAAGGTGATCACGGTGGGCGTGTCCGACGCCGTGGCCCAGTCCACCGCCGCACCCTTGACGGGCACGTACCCGGCACCGTCCCAGACGGAGACGTCCACCGACGCGGGCAGGCTGTGGATCGCGTCGACGGTGAAGGAGACCTCGACGCGGTGGACGGTCCGCGGCCGCGCCCAGGTGACCGCGACCCAGTCCTGTGGCCGCGCACCGCTGAAGGCGGGCAGCAGCGCGGTGGCCGACTTGTGGAAGGCGTTGGACCATCCGGTGGCCGGGTCGCCGTCGAGCATGGCGGCGGGGAGTGTGTCGGGGCGCCCGGAGTAACTGGCGTCCGCGTAGGGGTAGGTGGGGGCCGCCGGGTGGCCGGGCCGGAACGCGGGTGCGGGAGTGGCCGCCTTCGTCCGCGCGGGGCTGGTGCGTACGGTCGCGGTCGCCGCGCGCAGCCCCTCGGCGCGAGCCCGGACCTTCAGCGTGCCCGCCCCGGCACCCGACCGTACGATCGCAAGTGCCTTGCCGTGGAAGGCGGTTCGCGTGGTCGCCTGATAGCGCTCGGCGCTCTCCTGCCGCCCGGTGTCGAGCCCCGCGAGGGAGCCGCCCGTCACGTCGAAGGTGATCAGGTCCTCGGCGCCGGGCACCACCACGCCGTGCGCGTCGACGACCTCGGCGGTCACGAACACGAGCGAGCGGCCGTCGGCGGCCAGGGCCGGCCGGTCCGGCGTGAGGCGAAGGGCATGGGCGGCCCCGGCGGTCCGCAGGACATCGGTGGCGACGGCCTTGCCGTGGCGTCGTGCCACCGCCTTCAACTCGCCCGGCTCGTAGGGCACCTTCCAGGTGAGGTGGAGCTTGCCGGCGCTGCCGTTCGGGCTGGTGTAGCTGCCGGGATAGCGGCCGTCGGTGAACGTCTTGTCGTCGCCGGTCGCCTCGGTGGTCTCCAGGTACGTCCGGCCGTCCGTGGTCCTCTTGGTGTCGAACGTCCTCGTCCCCAGGGACTTCCCGTTGAGGAACAGCTCGACGCTGTCCACGTTCGCGTACGCCCAGACCTCGACCGTGTCCCCCACCTCGTGGTTCCAGCTCATCGGGAGCAGATGGACCATGGGTTCGCTCGTCCACTGGCTTCTGAAGAGGTGGTACATGTCCTTGGCGAATCCGGCCGTGTCGACCGCGCCGAAGAAGGACGCCTTCACCGGGAAGACGTCGTAGGGGGTGGGCTCCCCGATGTAGTCGATGCCGGACCACAGGAACTGACCGGCGAACCACTGACGGTCCCGGTCCTTCTTGTGCCCGTACTCGCCACTCATCGTCCAGGAGGCGAGGTTGTTGTCGTACGAGGAGGTCGCGCGCCTGCCCGGTGTGTGGTTCTCGCCGGTGTTCAGATGCTCCGGCTCCTGATACGTGCCCCGGGTCGACGTCTCGGACGACGACTCCGACTCGAAGAGGAACAGGTGCGGGTAGGCGGCGTGCAGGGCGTCCACCGACTTGGCGGTGTTGTAGTTGAGTCCGAGTCCGTCGAGCTTGGTGAGCATGAGGTCGGCCGCCGAGCCCTTGGCCGGAACGCGGCGGTACTTGTCCGAGCCGATGACGAGCGGGCGTGTGTCGTCGGCGGCCCTGATGGCGCCGATGATCCGGTCGGCCATGGCGAGCCCGGCGGTCGACGTGGAGTCGGGGATCTCGTTGCCGATGGACCACAGGACCACGGCCGGGGAGTTGCGGGCCGCCAGCACCATCTCGGTGGCGTCCTTCTCGCACCACTCGTCGAAGAACCGCCCGTAGTCGTAGGTCGTCTTGCCGGTGCGCCAGCAGTCGAAGGCCTCCACCATCATCACGATGCCCATCTCCTCGCAGACCTGGATCATCTGCGGCGAGGGCGGGTTGTGGGAGGTGCGGAAGGCGTTGACGCCCATGGACTTCATGATGGTCATCTGCCGGCGTACGGCGTCGATGCTGATCGCGGCGCCGAGCGCGCCCTGGTCGTGGTGGAGGTCGACGCCCTTGATCTTGGTGTGGGTGCCGTTGAGGTGGAAGCCCTCGTCCGGGTCGAAGCGGTAGGAGCGGATGCCGAAGGTGGTGCGGTAGGTGTCGGCGCGCGTGCCGCCGACGCTCAGCTCGGTCTCCAGGGTGTACCGGTGCGGGGCCGCGAAGTCCCACAACAGCGGCTGTGGAACGGTGAGTTCGTGGGTCTCCGTCGTGCTGTCGGTGACGCTGACCGTGGAGGACGTACGGGCGACGGTTCGGCCGTGGGGGTCGACGACCCTCGATGCGACCTCCACATCCGCCCTGGCGCCCGACTCGTTCACCACGGAGGTCCGCACCCGCACGACGGCGCGCGCCTCGGTGACGTCCGGCGTGGTGACGTACGTGCCCCAACGGGCGACGTGCACGGGTTCGGTGACGACGAGGCGGGCCTCGCGATAGATGCCGCTGCCCGAGTACCAGCGGCTGCTGGGGAGCTGGTTCTGGACCTTCACCGCGAGGATGTTCCCGGTGGTGCCGTCGGTGTGCAGCAGACCGGTGAGGTCGAAGGCGAAGCCGGTGTAGCCATAGGGGTGCCGACCGACCTGCGTGCCGTTGCAGTAGACGTACGAGTCCATGTAGACGCCGTCGAACTCCACCGAGATCCGCTTGCCGGCGAGGCCGGGCGGCAGGGTGAAGGCCAGGCGGTACCAGCCGAGGCCGCCGGGGAAGAAGCCGGTGCCGCTCGTGGTGCCGTGCTCCGTGGTGGGCGTCTGCTCGATGCTCCAGTCGTGCGGGACGGCGACCTCGCGCCACGTGGAGTCGTCGTAGCCGGGGGCGGCGGCGTCGGCGTACGCGCCGCTCGGGTCGGTGATGCCGCCGGGGTTGACGAGTGCGAACCGCCAGCCGTCGCGCAGGGCGATGGTCCGTCGGCCCGGTGTACGGGCGGCTGCTGTCGCCGGGTCGGTCCCGGAGCCCAGCAGTGCGCCGGCCGCCGGGGCTGCCGTACCGGCGATCAATACCGATCTGCGAGTGACCGTCATGGCGACTCTCCCTCATCAGGGACCAGAAGTACTCACAACTAATCGTGACCAAACAGATTCTGACGGCGTGACACACTCCTGCGTCAAGAGTCCGTCCCCTTGCTTCTGATTGCTTCCGACGCGGGCGTCACATCCGCGCACTCGTCGTCATGACCGATGGCGCCGCGAAGAGGCCGGTCACCGGGGGTGGCGTCCGGTATGGATCGGCGGGCCCGGGCCGCCCGGGAACGGAATCCGGCCACGCACTAGGCTGGAACACGAGTGACGCGCTTGTTCACTGAGTGTGTGCGCAAGGGAGTGGCGACGATGGGCCCGGTGCATCCCTCCGGCGAGGCCGCCACCGCTCGGGCAGTCGTCGACGAGAACGGCACGCTGGTCCGGTGGAACGACCACGCCCGCCGGCTGCTCGGCTACGCGCCCGGGGAGGCCGAGGGCCGCCCCGTCGTCGAGCTTCTCGTCCCGGGCAGCCCCGTGCCGGCGCCCGAACCGGACGGCGCGCGCTGGAGCGGCGCGGTCCAGCTGCGCCACCGTGACGGGCAGACCGTGCCCGTGTGGCTGCTGGCCCACCACCGGCGGCACGGGCACGGCCACCACTGGCTGGTGGTCAGCCCGCTGGGCGGGCATGGCCCGCGCTCCGAGGACGACCCGCTGATGAGGACCGCGCTGACACACTGCCCCTGCGCCCTCGCCGTCTACGACGAGGACCTGCGGCTGTACGGCGTCAATGAGGCGATGCACGCGCTGATCGGACTGCCGGAGGAGCGCATACGGGGGCTGCGGCTGTCGGAGATCGGCGGCAAGCCCGAGAACGAGAGAGTGGAACGCCTGGCCGAGGAGGTGCTGGTCAGCGGGCGAGGACGAGACCTGCAGGTGTATTTGCGTGCCGGTGGCGAGCGGCATGCGCACGCCTGGCTGGCCCGGTTCGCCCCGCTGAGGGACGACGGGGGCAGGGTGCGCGGAGTGTGCATGACCGTGCACGACTTCACCGAGCAGTATCTGGCCCGGGAGCGGCTGCAGCTGGTCAACGAGGCGAGCGTCCGCATCGGCACCACCCTCGACGTCACCCGTACGGCGCAGGAGCTGGCCGATGTGTGTGTGCCCGCGCTGGGCGACTTCGTCAGCGTCGATCTGCTCGATCCACCGGCCGACGGGACCCAGCCCTCGCCGTCCTCGCTCCGGCCGCCGATCATGCTGCGCCGCGCCGCCCATCAGTCGGTGACCCCTGGCTGCCCCGAAGCACTGATGGAGCCGGGCCAGGTCGGTCTCTACCCCGGCCACTCGCCGCAGGCGGAGTCCCTGCTGTCGGGGCGGACGATGGTCGCGGGGGACACCGCGACCACGCTCAGCGAGTGGCTCGACACGCAGCCGGCCCGCGGCGAACGGGTCCGTGAGCTCGGTGTGCACTCCACGATGTCGGTGCCGATCCAGGCCCGCGGCGGAACATTCGGGGTGGCCGTGATGCGGCGGTTCCGGCGGCCGGACCCGTTCAGCCCCGACGACGTCCTGCTCGCGGAGGAGATCACCGCCCGGGCCGCCGTCTGCATCGACAACGCCCGCCGGTTCTCCCGCGAGCGCGAGACCGCGCTCGCCCTCCAGCGCAGTCTGCTGCCACGCACCCTGCCGCGGACCGCCGCGCTGGAGGCCGCCTCCCGCTATCTGCCCGCGGCCCGCGCCGGAGTGGGTGGAGACTGGTTCGACGTGATCCCGCTGTCCGGGCTGCGGGTCGCCATGGTGGTCGGCGACGTCGTCGGCCACGGGGTCCGGGCCTCCGCGACCATGGGCCGGCTGCGCACCGCCGTACGGACCCTCGCCGACATCGATCTGGCGCCGGAGGAACTGCTCACCCATCTGGACGATCTCGTCATCAGCCTCTCCCGGGAGGCCGGGCAGGACGGCGCGACCGCAGAGGTGGGCGCCACCTGTCTGTACGCGGTGTACGACCCGGTCTCCCGCCGCTGCACCCTCGCGCGGGCGGGCCATCCGCCGCCGGTGATGGTGCCGCCGGACGGCCCGCCCCGAGAGATCAAGCTTCCCGGCGGACCGCCGCTGGGGCTGGGCGGGCTGCCCTTCGAGTCGGCCGAGACCGACCTGCCCGAGGGCACGGTCCTCGGCCTGTACACCGACGGGCTGATCGACGGCCGGGACCGCGATGTAGACACCAGCCACCAGCTGTTGTGCGACGCCCTCGCCGGCCCCCCGGACGCGGCGCCCGCCCCCGGCTCACTGGACGAGACCTGCGACCGCATCCTGCACGCCCTGCTTCCCCCGGGTGGCGTCGCCGACGACGTGGCACTACTGCTGGCCCGCACGCACGGGCTGTCGGCCGCCCAGGTCGTGACCTGGGCCGTCGCCGCCGATCCGGCGCTGGTCGCGGAGATCCGCAAGCAGGTCGTCGCCCAGCTGGAGACATGGGGGCTCAGCGATGCCGTGTTCACGGCCGAGCTGGTGGTGAGCGAGCTGGTCACCAACGCCATCCGGTACGGCGAGCTGCCGATCCGGCTGCGGCTGATCCACGACCAGGCCACTCTGATCTGCGAGGTCTCCGACGCCAGCCACACCGCTCCGCATCTGCGCCGGGCCAGGACGTACGACGAGGGCGGCCGCGGTCTGCTCCTGGTGGCCCAGCTCACCCGGCGCTGGGGCAGCCGCCACACCGCCGAGGGCAAGACTATCTGGGCGGAGCTGAGCCTGCTGGAGGAGTGACGTCAGGGGCCTGGCCGACCCGGTGTCAGCGCCCGCCTCTCCGGGCGTCGTGCGGTCCCCCGCCTCCGTGTCCGCCCCAGGCCCCGTATCCGCCGCCCTGGCCACCCGGCGGGCAGGACGGGCAGGTGCCGGATGCCGGGAAGGAGGAGGGCCGGTCCGTCGCCGGGGTGTACGACGGGGCGGGGGTCGGGCGCGGCGTGCTCGTGGCGGCCGGGGAGGGCTGCGTGCTTCGGGTCGTCGTGGCCGTCGGCTCCGCCGCGGTGCCCCAGTCGACGGTCTGCATTCGCAGCGCGTTGGAGGTGTCGGCGGCCCAGCGCCGGGTGTCGTCCCGCGTGCGCGGCTTGAGCACGAGTGCCGCGCCCTGCGCGGACGAGGCGGGTGTGAGGGCCAGGTCCTGGTTCCAGCGCGGGACGATCGCACCTTGGCGGGTGAAGTCGTAGCGGACGTTGTTCGCCCCGGGCTCCGACGGGCCCGCGCACACGGCCAGTTGGACCGAGTAGCCGAGATGGGAGTCGAGACACAGATCCGGTGCGGCGACACTGCGCAGCAGTCCGTCGGTCCGGTACGCCCACTGCTGGGTCACGGACGAGGCGCAGGAGACGAGTACGGCCTCCGCGCCGACGACCGCGTTCTTCGCGTCGAGGCCAATGCACAGGCCGCTGTCCCGGTAGCGCAGCCGGCCCTCGAATGCGCCGGTGGGCACGTCGGCGGCAGCGCCGACCCACGAGGGCGACCCGGAGCCGCTCGCCGCTCCCGGGCCGGGCGGACCGGAGGGCGTGCCCGCGCCGGAGGGCGTGCCCGCGCTGGTCGTGGCGCTTCCGCCCGACCGGGTGCCGGACCACACGGCGAGCGATATGAGGACGAGCGCGCTGACCGCCGCCACGGCCAGGGCAAGCTGCCGGCGGTGCGGCGGGCGCCGACGGGCCTTGTGCGCGGCGCGGGGGCGGGCCCCTGGAACGACCGACCCGGCGCGTGTGACAGGGCCGGGGCCGCCGCCGGGTGCGTCGGTCGCCATGGAGTCGTGGGAACCGTCGACCGGTTCGGCCGGGTCGGCGGGCGCCGGGGGCTCCACGGCCTCGGATCGAGGCGCATCGGCCGGTTCGACCAGGGGCTCCCCTCCGGCGGGCACGGTCAGGGGCGCCGCCGGTGCCCCGGCCTCCTTGGTCCGGGTGCCGTTCGTATCGAGGTAGGCCTGGGCGCCCCAGCCGAGCACGGCCTCGGCGAGCAGCAGCGGAAGCCGGTCGTGGAAGCCCTCCAACTGCTCGGCGGCGTTGTGGCAGTGCGCGCAGCCGTCCATGTGGAGGCACAGATCGGGGTCGAGCACGTTGTCGCTCCGGCGCAGCGAGACGTCCAGCAGGCGCGCGTAGCGGCGGCACTCCTCGTCGGGGGCGGACGCGCGGTGGACGTCCAGACAGCCCTCGCGCAGCAGTTCGCGGGCCCGCTCCAGCTTCACCGCGGCGTCCTCGGTGTCGATGCCGAGCAGGGCGGCGGGTACGGCGAGTTCCTCGCGCTCGACCTCGACGTGCCACAGCAGACAGCGGGCGGGCTCGGCGAGCCGCTGGAAGGCACGGGAGACCAAACGCCGGTTCTCGGGCGGCAGCAGCCGCGCCGTGGCGCGCTCGCCGCTGCCGGGGTCGGAGCGCAGGGCAGGGTGCAGGAGCGTGCGCCGGTGGTCGGCGTCCCACTCCGCCGCCAGGCGCCTTATCGCGACGAGCAGTTGGGGCCGCCACGCGGCCGTCGGTCCGCCCTGGCGCGCGGAATCCTCGAAGAGCCGGGTGAATGCCGCCGTGGTGAGCATTCCGGCGGGATGGGCTCCGTCCGTGCACAGCCGGGCGTAGGAGTAGGCGGCTTCCCAGTGCCGGCCGAGCAGTTCGCCGACCGGATGGTGCACGGGCCTCTTCCCGGCGGACTTCTTCAGCTCGGCGGCGAGCTGTTCGTCCGTCACGTCGTACGACGGAACGGGTCCGGGGGAATTCCACTGACCCCCGTCTTTCGCGTCCACGTTCCTCCAACTCCGGGGAGGGTTATTCGGCACAACGAACGCCCACCCAGAACGGCTCCTTCGAAGCGGGCGACGCTCGACGGCGTCCGCGTGCGGCGCGGTAAATACCATGGTCCGCGCGCTACCGGTGACACTTTCGCACAGGTCACCGAGGGCGAACAAGAGACTCCCTCCCTTTTCCTCTTTTCCTGTACCAGCCCGATGACTTGACGAAAGGTCAGCCAAACAGGTACCAGCTCCGGGAATTCCGGCTCCTTCCGGCTCCTTCGCTGCCGGAATTCATCCGGCGGCGCCCCGCTGCGCGGACCGGTACGCACCCGGTGGGGTTCCGTAGTGCCGGCGGAAGACGCGATGGAAGTGGAACGGGCTGCGGAAACCGGAGGCGGCGGCCACGCGTTCGACCGGTAGTTCGGTTGCTGCCAAGAGCCGGGCGGCATGCCGCAGTCGTGCCTCGCGCAACGCCCGCATCGGGGAGTGTCCGAGCTGCTCGGTGAACAGGTGCGCGAAGCGGGACGGCGAGAGCGAGACGCCTTCGGCCAGGGACCGTACGGTGTGCGGCGCGGCCGGGTCGGCCTCGATGAGGGCCTGGGCACGGCGGATCCGCCCGTCCACGCCGGAGCGCGACGGCTGCGCCCGGGCGGCGGTGGCGAGCAGCACGATCTCCTCCAGACAGCACAGGGCCAGCGCGCGGGCGACGGTGCCGTGCGCGACCGAGACCTCGCCGTCGGCGGGTGGTACGGGGTCGGGGGGCGCCCCGATCCCGCCCCAGCGGGCGTCGGCGAGCATGCGCCGGAAGGCCGTCTCGATGCGGTCCCGCCCGTGTCCGGCGGCCACGGCGTACAGCCGGTCGCCCATGTCGTAGGGGTCGAGCAGGGCGGCCCAGGAAGTACGGGGCTGGCAATGTGCCCACCAGAAGGCCCAGTGCCGGGCGCCCCGCGCCACCGCGTACCGATGCGGTGTCCCGGGCCCCAGCACCACCAGGTCGCCGGCGTCTGCCGTCACACGGGACGCGCCCTGGCACAGCGTGCCCCGGCCGCCGGTGGTCCAGGTGAACAGCCAACTGTCGGCGCCGCTCGGCCTGTTGACTCCGTAGCCCGTCGGCTGGTCGAAGCGTCCGACGGTCACCAGGCCGGGCGGCGGGGCCGGGTCGGCAGGCTCGGGCAATGCGTCAGCACGCACAGGCATCCTCCTTGAAGGCGCTCCGGCCTACGGTGCTTCTGACGGATCTCCGTGGGACAAGGAGCGGCGTCCGGTGCGTGCTCTCGGCGTGTGTCGCGACGCCGCGGAGGTCCGTCGGAAGGGCCCTAGCCTGAGGCACGTCGGACACCGCCGGGAAGGGAAGGCCCCATGACGGCCATGGACATGGAGGCGTTCGAGGAGGACGGTTTCGCGGTGGCGCGCCGACTGTTCTCCCGCGCCGAGATCGACGACCTGTGCGCCGAGTTCACGGCGCTGCACGCGGCGGGGCCGGTGCCGGGGCACTTCGAGCCCCGGGCGTGCGGGATCGACGGGACGGCCGATCCGCTGCACGTCCACCCCCGCGTGATGCACCCGCACCGCATCAGCGAGCTGTCGCTGCGCTTCCTGCTCGATCCCAGGCTGCGGGCGATCCTCGAAACGCTGCTGGGCGAGGAGGTGCTGGCCGCGCAGAGCATGTTCTACTTCAAACCGCCGGGAGCTCGCGGGCAGGCACTGCACCAGGACAACTTCTATCTGCGCGTCGAGCCGGGCACCTGTGTGGCCGCGTGGATCGCCTGCGACGTCGTCGACCAGGGGAACGGCGGTCTGGAGGTGGTGCCGGGCACACACCGGATGGACCTGTTCTGCCCCGAGGAGGCGGACGCGGACGTGTCGTTCGCGCGCGAGTACGTACCGCCGCCGCCCGGCCTGGCCGCGGTGCCCGTCGTGATGGAGCCGGGTGACGTGCTGTTCTTCAACGGCAGCCTGGTGCACGGGTCGAAGCCCAACCGCAGCGCCGACCGGTTCCGCCGGTCCTTCATCGGGCACTACGTCGGTCGCTCCACGCGGCGCATCGGCGGCTTCTACCGGACCCTGACCATGGACGGCTCGCCGGTCGCACTGCCCGAGAGCGAGGGCGCGGGCCCGTGCGGAGCGGAGTTCGCCGCCCCCGGCCCGCACTGAGCATCTCCCGGTCAGGAGGTGAAGGCGAGGACCGCCTCCGCGACCGCCCTGGGGTTCTCCAGCAGCATCGCGTGCGTGGCGTCGATCTCCGCGACCGTCACGCCGGGCCGCTCCTCGGCCAGCGCGGCGAGATCGCGGGCGAGCCCCTTGGCGTAGGCGGCCATCATCGGGTCGAACCAGTCGAGGCCGGGGACGGACGGCACGGGCCGCTGGGCGCGGCCCAGCAGCAGCGGGGCGGTCATCCGCCGGAACAGGGCGAAGGGGTCGAGCGCGTCCATGGCGGCGAGCATCCGCACCGCTTCCTCCCGGCCGGGCCGCACCTCCAGGACACCGTCGTCCCGCGTCCGCACGGAGCGCAGGACGCCGGCCTCCAGTAGTTCGTAGGGGATGCCGAGCTGGTCGGACATCGCGCGCTGTTCGGCGAGCAGGTCCTTGAGCCCGTCCGCGGACAGTTCCCTGCCCAGGCCTGCGGCGCTCAACTTCCTCACGTCGGTGAGGTGTTGTGCGACCTGGTCCGGATCGAGGCCGACGTACTGGTCCGGACGCCCCCAGCCGAATCCGTCGAGGTTCACGGCGCCGGGGGTTACGTCCGGGTGCTCCAGTGCGTAGAGCACGGCGAGCAGGCCGCCGAGGGAGTGCCCCACGGGCAGGGCGCCCGCCATCCCGTGCACCGCCAGGACCTCCTCCAGGTCGCCCAGCACCGCGGGCAGGTTCCACGGAGCGGACGGCGAGAGGCCGTGGCCGCGCAGATCAACGGCCAGCACGCGGTGGCGCGCCGCGAGGAGGGGTGCGACGGCGGCCCAGTCGGTGAGGGTGCGTCCGGCGCCGTGCAGGAGCAGCAGGGGCGTGCCTTCGCCTCCGTGGTCGTGAACGGCCAGCGCGATGCGGTCTCCGGTCATGGGACGACAGTAGAGCGTCGCCCGGCATCGCACACGGGATCGCCGTACGCGGGGCCCGGGCCACTGAGGTCAGCGGCTTCCCGCCGCCAGGTGACCGTACGGCGTGGCCGCGGACGGCCCGCCGACGGTACGCGCATCCTCGCCGCACGCGTGCGGCACCGGGTCGCTCACGGCAGTGTGAGCAGGTCCAGGGCCCGCTCCCACCGGAACTCCGGGCGGCTGCCGTCCTCGCCCACCCCTCCGGGGTAGGGATGGCCGAACCGGACACCCATGCCGCTCAGTCGTTCGAGGCTCGCGGGGTAGGCGGGATGGGCCGCCAGCGCCTCGCTCACGCAGGGCAGCACGGCGATCGGGACGCCGAGCCCGCCGGCCTCGCACAGGGCGCCGAGCGCGAGGGTGTCGGAGATGCCGGCGGCCCACTTGTTGATCGTGTTGAAGGTGGCCGGGGCCACGACGACCGCGTCGGGGTCCGGGAACGGACGTGGGTCGCCCGGGCTGCGCCAGGCGGAGCGGATGGGGCGGCCCGTCTGTGCCTCGACCTCTGCGGTGTCGAAGAAGCGCAGGGCGAGGGGCGTGGCGATGACGCCTACGTCCCAGTCGCGCTCCTGGGCCGCGGTGATCAGTGTGCCGACATCCTGCGCGATGCCCGCGGCGCAGACGACGACATGGAGGAATGGTTTCCGGGCGCGGTGGATCACGAGTGCACTCTAGGGCACTGAGGGGCGCGCGCGGCCCGCCGGGTGGCTGCTACCGTGGGGACCGAGAACGTCGGTTCTCCCATCGGGACGCCCAGGAGGGCTCGTACATGGACAGCGAACTCGCCCGCGACCGGGCGCTGGACGCCGCGGAGACGCTGTTCTACGGGCGCGGCGTCCAGAGCGTCGGCATGGACGACATCCGCAGCGCGTCAGGGGTGTCGCTCAAGCGCCTGTACCAGCTGTTCCCCGCCAAGGAGCAGCTGGTCGAGGCCTATCTGAGGCGGCGTGACGTGCGCTGGCGACAGCGACTGGCCGAGCATGTGGACCGGCACACGGACCCCTTCGAGCGGATTCTGGCGGTGTTCGACTGGCTGCGGGACTGGTTCGGCGAACCCGGCTTCCGCGGGTGCGCCTGGATCAACGCGTACGGCGAGCTGGGCGCCACCTCACCACGGGTGGTGGCCCAGGTGCGCGCGCACAAGCGGGCGTTCAAGGCGTACCTGGCCGGTCTGGTGGCCGATGCGGGGCTGCCCGCGCCCCTCGCCGGCCAGCTGTACCTGCTGGCCGAGGGTGCCACGGTGACCGCGGGCACGGAGGGCACCGCTGAGCCCGCCGAGCACGCGGCCCACGCCGCGGGACTGCTGCTGGACGCCCACCGGTGAGCCCGCCGGGCGGGCCCGGGGCCGGCTCCGTCACCGGGCCTGCCCGGCCTCGGCCCCCTTCCCGGAGACGGTGATGGCGCCCACCGGGCAGGCACGCGCGGCCTCGTGTACCAGCGGGTCGCCCCCGCCGTCCTCCTTGCCGGGCAGCAGCTCGCTGTAGCCGTCGTCGTCCTGGGTGAAGACGCCCGGCGCGGTGAGGGCGCACTGGCCCGCCCCGATGCAGACGTCCTTGTCGATGGAGATGGTGATGTCGTCGGTCATGGTCGCAGCCTCTTACCAGGTCACGGGAAGTTCCAGCATCCCCTGGATCGTGTCGCCGGGTTTGAAGGGGATCTCCTCCGCCGGAGCCGCGAGCCGTAGACCGGGCAGCCGTGCGAAGAGAGCGCGCAGGGCGATCTCCAGCTCCGCCCGGGCCAGGTTCTGGCCGAGGCACTGGTGGATGCCGAACCCGAAGGCGACGTGGTGGCGGGCCGGGCGGTGCCAGTCCAGGGTGTCCGGTTCGGAGAAGGCCGCGGTGTCGCGGTTGATCACGGACGTGGAGAAGAGCACGCCCTCGTCGGCCCGGATCGTGACTCCCGCGATCTCGATGTCCTCGGTGGCCACCCGCACCAGCCCGTCGGCGATGGACAGGAAGCGCAGCAGTTCCTCGACCGCGGCGGACATCAGGCCCGGGTCGGCACGCAGTTCGGCGAGCTGGTCGGGGTGCTGCAGCAGGGTGAACGTACCGAGGGAGATCATGTTGGCCGTCGTCTCGTGCCCGGCGACCAGCAGGAGGGTGGCCAGGGAGACCAGCTCGGCCCGGTCCAGCCCACCGTCGCGCAACTGCTCCTGGATCAGCTCGTCGAGCAGCCCGTCCCCGGGCTCCTTCCGTTTTCGGTCGATCAGCTCCCCGAGGTAGGAGTCCAGTTGGTCGCGGGCGTCCCGGGTGTCGGCCGGGGCCGGGCCGCGCAGCAGCCTGCGGGACTGCGCCTCGAAGAAGTCGTGGTCGGCGTACGGGACGCCGAGCAGCGCACAGATCACCATCGACGGAAGGGGCAGCGCGAAGGCGCTCACCAGTTCGGCGGGCGGGCCCGCGGCCTCCATGGCGTCCAGGAGCCGATCGACCGTCTCCTGGATGCCGGGGCGCAGCGCGGTGGTCCGCTTGAGGGTGAAGCTCGGGACCAGCATGCGGCGCTGGGTGCGGTGCTCGGGGTCGTCCACCCCGAGCAGGGCGGCCCTGCGGTCGCGGGCGGCGGCGAAGCGCCTGTTCGTCAACGGGAAGCCGGACCGGGTCCGGTCCGAGGACAGACGCGGGTCGGCCAGGAGTTCACGGGCGGCGGAGTGGCCGGTGACCACCCAGACGTCACGCCCGTCGTACAGGGTGACCCGGGCCAGGGGCCGGGCCGTGCGCAAGGGGTCGTAGGCGGTGGGCGGGTGGTAGGGGCAGCTGCGGTCCTGGGGGAAGGCGACGGGTTCTGACACGGTCGCACCGGGTTTCGTCATGAATGACCTCGCACGCGAAGATTCGCTCTTGCCGATCATCATTAGATGCCCGAGGCATCTACAGAACCACGCGAAGTTCGGCCAGATCCACCGGATGCCGGATATGGCGCAAAGACATGTCACTGTGTCGGCGGCCTGACTCGCCGCCGACCGCCCGGGACGCGGCGCGGGGGTCGCTTCGGCCCGCCGCGACGTCGCACGGGGGTCGCTTCGGCCCGCCGCGACGTCGCACGGGCACGCTCTCATCGTAATTCGCTTGCCGGGCATGGGCCGCTCCTCCAGGATCGGCCCATGCCGACGATCGAAGCCTTCCTGCCGCCGACCTCAGACGCCCACCCGGTGCGGGGCCGACAGCAGCAGGCCGACCGGTCGCGCGGGCCCTCGCCGTCCGGGTCGTGACCGGCGCGCTGGTCGCGGGGCTGGTCGCGGGATACGGCATCGCCGTGCCCGTCGGCGCCATCGGGACCTACCTCGTCTCCCTGACCGCCCGTACGTCCCTGCGCACCGGTGCGTGCGCCGCGCTCGGCGTCGCCACCGCCGACGGGCTCTACGCCCTGGTGGCCGTCATCGGCAGCACCACCCTGTCTCCCGTGCTGCACCCGGTGGTGGTCCCGCTGCGCTGGGCCTCGGCACTCGTACTGGCAGCTCTCTCGCTCCTCGGCGGCGTCGGTGCCCTGCGCCGGTACCGATCGGCGGGCGCCGCCACCGCGGTCCGAGCGGAGCCACCGGGCGCCGCACGGGCGTATCTCGGGCTTCTGGGCATCACGCTGCTCAATCCGGCCACCGTGGTCTACTTCGCCGCGCTGGTCCTCGGCAGTCGTGCCGGGGACCCGCTACGGCCGCTGGAGCAGGGGCTGTTCGTCGTCGCCGCCTTCGCCGCGTCCGCGAGCTGGCAACTCGCTCTGGCCGGGGGAGGTGCGCTGCTCGGCCGGGCGCTGGCCGGGCGGCGGGGGCAGCTGGTGACGGCACTCGTCTCCAGCGCGGTGATCGCGGCGCTGGCGGTGCGGATGGTGGTCCTTCCGGCGTGACGCAAAGCGTTCCCCGCGCGGCGAGGCCCCTGGCCGGTCCCGTCGCCTGTGCCCGCCGGATCGCGTCCATGCCGTACCTGATCACCGCACGGCCGCCGGGGAGCGCGCCCGGCCGCCGCCGCACGGGGACGGCCCGTACGCCAACTCGGGCGCGTGGTCGTGGATGAAACCACCGGCGGCTGGTGTTGAATCTTGACGCACGCGGTCCCCCGGCCAGGGCTGTGGGCCCGCGGCACGACGGACGAGACAGCAGTCGTACGCGACGATGGGACGGATGCCATGCCTCTTGAGGGCGAGTACGAACCCAGCCCGACGCAGTGGGTGCGCGATCAGGTCGAGCTCTACGAGAGTTCCGGCGGCACCCGGGGAACCACACTGCTCGAGACGGGGCTGCCCGTGGTCATCCTCACCACCTTGGGCGCCAGGAGCGGCAAGATCCGCAAGACCCCGCTGATGCGGGTCGAGCACGAGGGCAACTACGCGGTGGTGGCCTCGCTGGGCGGCGCGCCCAAGCACCCGGTCTGGTACCACAACGTGATGCAGCATCCCACGGTGGAGCTCCAGGACGGCCCGCTGCGCCAGGAGATGACGGCCCGTGAGGTCACGGGCGAGGAGAAGGCGGTGTGGTGGGAGCGGGCGGTCGCCGCGTACCCGCCGTACGACGAGTACCAGAAGAAGACGGACCGTGAGATCCCCGTCTTCGTGCTGGAGCCGTCCGGAGCGTGACCGCGCCGGGTCGGAGGGGCGGCCCGGCCGCGCGCCGGGCGGCCCGTCCGCATCCGAGGGGCCCGTCCGCGTCCGAGGGGCCTCGCGGGCAACGGCTGTTGGAGCTCCGAACAGAATGGGCGCCGGGGCGGATCCGGCGGCACGTCCCAGGTGGCCACCCGGTCGCGCAGGGCCGCCGGTCGGCAGCAACGGGGCGTGGTGGAGACGCCGACGACATGCCGTCGACGCCAGGAGTTGACGTCGCGGCCGCCGCCGCACGGGTGCCGCCCCCTGCCGCCCGCCGTCGCACCCGGGAGCGGGCATGACCGCCGCGGGGACCGTGCGCGTCCGGGCGCACCGCCACCCGCCGAGATTCCATCCGCATCCGGGTGCATGTTCCGCGCCCGGCCGGGCAGCCGTCCGTCAGGCCCCGCCGCGCTCCCCCGTCGCGGCGGGGCCCTCCGCGTCGCCGTCCGTCCGCCGGGCGGCCGCACGGGTCGGGGCGTCCGTGATGTCGAGGAAGATCTGGTGCGCCTCCGGGACGGTGTGCCCGATGGAGCGCTTGATCCGCACCGCGACCTCCTCCACCTCCTCGCTGTCCAGGCCGGGCACCAGATCGACGCGGGCGGCCACCAGAAGGGACTCCAGGCCCAGCTGCATGGTCAGAAGCTCCTCCACGCTGTCGATCTCGGGCTGCGCCTCCAGCAGTGCGCGCACCCGGCGGCTGAGCTCCGGATCGGCGGCCTGGCCGATCAGCTGGTCCCGGGCGTCGCGGCCGAGCCGGTAGGCGACGTACACGAGCAGCGCGCCGATCGCGAGCGAGGCGGAGGCCTCCCACACGACGTTCCCGGTGACCATGTGCAGTGCCATGCCGGCGATCGCGAGGAGGACCCCGAGAACGGCGGTGCTGTCCTCCGCCAGGACCGTGCGCAGCGCCGGGTCGCGCAGCCGCTGGGCGGCCGTGCCGTGCTGTCGGTGCACCTGGTGGAGGGCGCGCACCAGGGAGGCGCCCTCCGACAGCAGCGCGACCCCGAGCACGACGAGCCCCGCCACATAGCCGCCGTACGACTCCTTCGTGCCGTTCCGCAGGGCCTCGAAGCCCTGGAAGAAGGAGAAGCAGCCGCCCATCACGAAGATGCCGACGGCCGCGAGCAGCGACCAGAAGAAGCGTTCCTTGCCATAGCCGAAGGGATGGCGCCGGTCGGCCGGGCGGCGGCTGCGGCGCAGGGCGGCCAGCAGGAAGATCTCGTTCAGACTGTCGGCCACGGAGTGGGCCGCCTCCGACAACAGCGCGGGTGAGCCCGCGAGGAGTCCGCCCACGGCCTTGGCCACGGCGATCACCAGATTCGCGGCGAGTGCCACGAGCACCGTGACACGCGTCCCGCGGTCGGAGTCCCCGCGCCGCGTAGGGGGCTCGAGACCCGACGACTCGCCGCCCGAGGGCTCCCGCCCCGACGGTGTCCTGTCCAGCCGCTGTGCGTCCGATGATGTCCCGCCCACCTCCCCCGACTGCCCCCGTCCGTGCCTCTCACACGGTGTCGGGGCGGAAATCGGGGAACCCGACGGGCATCCGGGCGGAGGTCCGCGGGAGGAAGGGGCGGCATGGCCGAGGGCAACAGCGCGTACGGCAGGAAAGAGTTCAGGCGGTCGAGGAGTCATTTCGCCGACCGCATCACGGCGGACGGGCGCGACGGCTGGCCGGTGGAGGCCGGGCGCTACCGGCTGGTGGTCAGCCGTGCCTGCCCCTGGGCGAGCCGGGCCGTGATCTCGCGACGGCTGCTCGGCCTGGAGGAGGCGCTGTCCCTGGCCGTCGCCGATCCGGTCCAGGACGACCGCAGTTGGCGGTTCACGCTGGACCCCGACGGCCGTGACCCGGTGCTCGGCATCCGCTTCCTCAGTGAGGCGTACGACGCCCGGGAGACCGGCTACCCCGGCGGGGTCAGCGTGCCCGCGATCGTGGACGTGCCCAGCGGAGCGCTGGTGACCAACGACTTCCGGCGCATCACCCTCGACCTGGCGACCGAGTGGACGGCTTTGCATCGGGAGGGGGCGCCCGATCTCTACCCCCAGCGGCTGCGCGACGAGATCGACGATGTGATGCGGGTCGTGTACGAGGACGTCAACAACGGGGTGTACCGGGCGGGCTTCGCCACGGACCAGAAGGAGTACGAGGAGGCGTGCGCCGGTGTGTTCCGGCGGCTGGAGTGGCTGTCCGAGCGGTTGGCCGGGCGGCGCTACCTGGTCGGCGACACCATCACCGAGGCCGACATCCGGCTGTTCACCACACTCGTACGTTTCGACGCCGTCTATCACGGCCACTTCAAGTGCAACCGCCGCAAGCTGGCGGAGGACCCGGTGCTGTGGGCGTACGCCCGCGATCTCTACCAGACACCCGGTTTCGGTGACACCGTCGACTTCGACCACATAAAACGCCACTACTACCAGGTCCACACGGGCATCAACCCGACCGGCATCGTGCCGCTGGGACCGGACCTGGCGGGGTGGCTGGCGCCGCACGGCCGGGAACGGCTGGGCGGGCGCCCGTTCGGTGACGGCACTCCGCCGGGGCCGGTGCGTGCGGAGGAGGAAGTTCCGGCCGGGGGACGGCCCTGAGGCCCTGGGGCACCGGCGGCCGCAGGGGAAGAAGCAGAGGAGACAGACGTGGCCAAGGACAGGAACAGGACCAAGGCGAAGCTGCCGCTCGTCTACAAGCCCGTGGGGTTCGCCCTCGGCTGGGCGAGCGGAGCCCTCGCGGGTATCGCCTTCCGGAAGACCTGGAAGGCGATACGCCACGAGGACGACGCGCCCGACGCGTTGGACAGGGATCGCGGCTGGGTGGAGGTGCTGCTCGCCGCGGCGCTCCAGGGCGCCCTCTTCGCCGTCGCCCGCAGCGCGGCGGACCGCACGGGGGCGAAGGCGATCGAGCGCTCGACGGGCGTGTGGCCGGCCACCGGGAAGGGCGGCCGGGACTGAGAGCTCCGAACGGAATGGGCGCCCGGCCCCGGCCGCGCCGCGTCGTGCGCCCATAGGCCGCCTCACCCCTGTTTGGGTGCCGTGTCCCTGGTCACGCGCAGGGTGAAGGAGTGCCCGGCGGGGTCCGCGTAACCGCGTTCCTCGAACGGCCCCGCCGCGTCCTTTGCCTCCAGTGGGCGGCCGCCCAGCCCGACCACCTTCCGCTCGGCCTCGTCGAGGTCCTCGACGAGGAAGTCGAGGTGGGCCTGGAGGGAGTTCTCGGGGCGGGGCCAGCTCGGCGGGGTGGCGTTGACGTCCCGGCGGAACGCCATCCGTATCCCGTCCGCGCCCCTGATCTCCACCCGGTTCGCGGTCGCGTCGACCTCCTCGGCCTCCAGCAGTTCCCTGTAGAACGCGGCGAGTTTCTCGGGCTCGGCGCAGTCCAGGACCACGACGCCCGCCAGTACCAGTGCCATGCTTCCTCCGTACGGGTCCGCGGCGGGCGGTGCCCCGCCCGCCTACGTTCCCCGGATACCCCGTCCCCCGGATTCAGTCGGCGACGAGCCGGCGGCGCGCGGCCGCCCCAAAGGTCGTCCCGGTGGAGCCTCCTCGTGGCGGGTGGCAGGGAATCGGGGCCTCCTGGTGGCGGGTGGTACGGGTACGACGTCCGGGATCCGGCCCGCTGGAGGGGCCTACGGTCCGGCGATCTCCGCCAGCCGTGCCGCCGCCGCGGACAGCAACAGGTCGAGCGCTGCCGGATAGGAGCTGTGGCGCATGTCGGCGGCGAGATGGCGAGCCGTCGCCGCGATGTGCGGGTGCGTGTCTGCGGGCAGCCGGGCGTAGGTGGCGCGCCACACCCGCGCCTCCGCCTCACGCGCGGCACGCGGGAGGGACGTGCTGGCCGCGTCCAGGGCCGCGAACGCCAGGGCCTGGTCGACGAACGCGTGGTAGATCCGTACGGCCTCGGGGTCCGGGAAGCCGGCTCCGCGCAGCACGCCCAGGATCGTCTCGACGGCCTCGATCTCGTGCGCCCGTCCGGTCACCCGGTAGGAGCTGAGCACCGACGCCTGAGGGTGCGCCAGCGCCCCCGCGTGTATCCGCAGTCCCAGTTCCCGCAGGTCGGCGCGCCATTCGCCGGTGGGGCGCCAGATGCGCAGCGTACGGCCGATGAGCTCGTCGGCGATGGCGAGCAGCAGGTCGTCGGTGTCGCGGAAGTACCGGTACAGGGCGGTGGGGTCGGCGCCGAGGGCACGGCCGAGACGGCGGACGGTGAGGGCGTCGGCGCCGTGCTCCTTCAGCAGCCGCAGAGCTGTGTCGATGATCAGCTCCTCGGAGAGGACGACCCCGGTCTTGGTGGGGCGTCGGCGCCGGCGTGCGGAGGGGGGGGACCACTCGGTCGGTCATGGGCTCTCCCGGTCGTTCGGCGGCTCCGGATGGTCGGCCGACGGCTGCGGAGGGCCTGACGACACCTTCCGCCCCGGTGCGGGGACCTTATGTCAACGACGTTGACCTGTTAAGGCCCCGAGCAGTTTCATTTCCCGTCACCGGGCCGGATTCCGGCCCCTCTGTGTGATCGGAGGCGGTCATGACACGCATCCCCTATGGCGCGGACCCGCCCGCGCAGCCGTCCCTGCGCAGGTCCCTGGGAGTCGTGGACGGCGTCGCCATCGCCGCCTCCAGCACGGCGGCGACCACCAGCATCGGCATCGGTCTGGGGGTGACGGCCGGTGTGGTCGGTCTGCATCTGCCGGCCATCATGCTGCTGGCCTTCCTGCCGGTCCTGGGCGTCGCGGGCGCCTACTCCCGGCTGAACCGGGTGGAGCCCAACGCGGGCAACGGCTATGTGTGGGTGGGCCGTTCGCTCAGTCCCTGGCTGGGGTTCCTGGTCGGCTGGGTGAACATCGTGGCCACGGTGGCGTTCCTCGCGTACACCACGGCCGTCACCGGCTCGGCCGTGCTCCAACTGGCCGGGGAGGCCGGCCTGCCCGGATGGCGGGACTGGTGCTCGACCCTGGGTCGACCGCGCAGACGACGACGGTCGGTCTGGTCGTGCTCGTGGCGGTCACCCTGACCGCGGTCACCGGCGTCCGCACCGCGGCCCGGCTGCAGACCGGGCTGCTCGTCTTCGAGTACGTCGTCCTGCTGGGCTTCTGCGGATACGGCATCGTCACCGGCCCGCACGCCTTCAGCCTGAGCTGGTTCGACCCGTTCGCCATCCCCTCGGCGTCGGCGCTCGCACAGGGGCTGCTGCTGTCGGTGTTCTGTTACTGGGGCTTCGAGGCGGCGTTCAGCGTGAACGAGGAGGTGCGCGACGCCCGGGACGCCTCCCGGGCCGGAATCACCACACTCGTCACCATGCTGGGGCTGTTCCTGCTCGGCTCGGTGGCCTTCCAACGGGTCCTGTCCGAGCCGGAGTTGGCCGGTCATGGCGCACAGGGCCTGGCCTACTTCGGCGACCGGCTCGCCTCCCGGCCGGTGGCGGCGCTGCCGCTGGTGGCGCTGATGTTCTCGGCGGTGGCCTCCCTGCAGGCGGGGGTGATTCCCACGGCCCGCGCGATGTTCGCGATGAGCCGGGACCGTACGCTCGGTCCTGTCTGGTCCAGGGTGAACGCGCGGTACGGGACACCGGCCGCCGGAACGCTGCTGATCGGCGCGCTCGCGGCCACGGTCGCCGCCCTGGCGCTGGTCATCCCCCGCCTCGCCGACATGATCATGGCAACCGTCAACGCGGTGGGCCTCGTGGTCGCGCTGTCCTACGCGCTCACCGGGCTCGCGGCGGCGGTGCGCTTCCGCGGGCTGCTGCGGGAGGACTGGCGCCAGGGCGTCCGGGCCGCGCTGCTGCCCGCGCTGAGCGCGCTCGCCCTGCTCGGACTCGGGGGCTACCTCGGCTGGTCCTTCTACAGGTCCACCGACCATCTCGCGCCGCGCGCCGACAACGGCTGGTTCCTGCTGCTGATGCCCACGCTGATGGTCGTCTCCGGCTTCGCGGCGGCCTGGGCCAAATGGGTGCGCAGATCGCCGTACTTCCGCACCGGCCGTGGCACGGACGCGGACGCACCCCAACTCCTCGCCGCGCAGAGCTGACCCCCCGACACCCCTACACGGAACGGAAACCATGCAGGCCGATCTCCTCTTCACCGGTGGCCCCGTCCTCACCCCTCAGGGCCCCGTCACCACCTCGGTCGCGGTCGTCGGCGGCCGGATCGCCGCCGTCAAGGACACCGAGGCACACGCACTGACCGGTCCCCGCACCGAGGTCGTGAACCTCGCCGGACGGCTGCTGCTGCCCGGCTTTCAGGACGCGCACATCCACCCCGTCCCGGCGGGGCTGGAACTCACCCAGTGCGATCTCACCGGGGCGAGGACCGCCGAGGAGACCCTGGCCGCCGTCCGCGCGTACGCCGACGCGCACCCGGAGCGGGAGTGGATCACCGGCGGCGGCTGGTCCATGGAGGCCTTCGAAGGCGGTATGCCGACCAAGGAGCTGCTCGACGGGCTCGTCCCGGACCGGCCGGTCTATCTGCCCAACCGCGACCACCACGGCGCCTGGGCCAACAGCCGCGCCCTGGAGCTGGCGGGCATCACCCGGGACACCCCGGACCCGGCCGACGGACGGTTCGAGCGCGACGCGTCCGGCGAGCCCACGGGCATGCTCCAGGAAGGGGCCATGCAGTACGTCGGCCGCCTCACCCCCGCGGCCACCCCGGCCGACCGGCTGGCCGCGCTGCTGCACGCCCAGCGGCATCTGCACGCGCTCGGGATCACCGCCTGGCAGGACGCGCTCGTCGGTGACTTCCTCGGGATGGACGACCCGTCCGAGGCCTATCTGGCGGCCGCCCGTGACGGCTCGCTGACCGCGCGGGTCGTCGGCGCGCTGTGGTGGGACCGAGAGCGCGGCGCCGAGCAGATACCCGAACTCGTCGAGCGGCGGGCGGCGTTGAGCCACGGCCGGTTCCGTGCCGGCAGTGTCAAGCTGATGCTGGACGGAGTCGCCGAGACCGGGACGGCGGCGCTCCTGGACCCGTACCTGGACGGGTGCGGCTGCGCCACCGCCAACCGCGGCACCAGCTTCATCGATCCGGCCCGGCTCCCCTCCTACGTCACCGAACTGGACGCCCTCGGCTTCCAGTGCCACTTCCACGCGCTGGGCGATCGGGCGGTGCGCGACGCGCTGGACGCCGTCGAGGCCGCGCGCAAGGCCAACGGGACGAGCGACACCCGGCCGCACCTGGCCCATCTGCAGGTCGTGCACCCCGACGACGTGCCCCGTTTCGCACAGCTCGGTGCCACGGCGAACATCCAGCCGCTGTGGGCCGCGCACGAGCCGCAGATGGACGAACTGACGATCCCCTTCCTCGGCTCCGAACGGGCCGCCCGGCAGTATCCGTTCGGCGCGCTGCTGCGGTCCGGGGCGACGCTCGCGGCGGGCAGCGACTGGCCGGTCAGCAGCCCCGATCCGATGGAGGGCATCCATGTCGCGGTCAACCGGGTCGTTCCCGGCGGGTCGGGGCCGGTGTTCCTGCCGGACGAGCGGATCGGCCTGACGGCCGCGCTGACGGCGTACACGGCGGGGTCGGCGTACGCGAACCATCTCGATGACACCGGCAGCGTCCGTCCGGGGGCGCTGGCCGATCTGGTGGTGCTGGACCGCGATCCGTACGCGGGGCCGCCCGAGGCGATCGGCGGGACACGGGTGGCGCTCACCTATGTCGGGGGCGAGCGCGTGTTCGCGGCACCCGACGCCTGACGGCAGCGCAGCCCCGGGGAGCAGGCCGCGCAACAGCGACGCGCCGCTGGTCGGCCGTCCGCGGTGGCCGCCGCCGTCGCGAACGTGCTCGCGGACCGGCCGCACCGTCTCATCGACGCCACCGCGCAGGAGATCGCCGACCACTCCTGGCAGTTGCTGGTCGCACCGCACCGCAGCCGGCGATCCGCACGCGTCAGCGGGCCGCCTGGAACGTGCGCCGGTACACCTGCGGCGACACGCCGATCGCGGCGTGCAGATGCTGCCGCAGCGAGGCTCCGGTGGCGAAGCCGACCTCGCCCGCGATCTGGTCCACCGGCAGATCGGTGGACTCCAGCAGATGGCGGGCGCGGGCGACGCGTTGCTGAATGAGCCAACGGCCCGGGCTCATCCCCACCTCCTCGTTGAAGCGGCGGGCGAAGGTACGCATGCTCATCCGGGCATGACCCGCGAGGTCGGCCAGCGCGAGCGGCTCGCCCAGGCGTTCCAGCGCCCACTGGCGGGTGGTGGCCGTGCTGCTGGCCGTGGACTCGGGCACGGGCTGTTCGATGTACTGGGCCTGGCCGCCGTCGCGCCACGGGGGCACCACACAGCGCCGGGCCACCTTGTTGGCCAGCTGGCTGCCGTGGTCCTTGCGCAGGATGTGCAGACAGACGTCGACCCCGGAGGCGGCGCCGGCCGAGGTGAGGACCTGGCCGTCGTCGACGTAGAGCACGTCCGGGTCCAGGGCGACCTGCGGGAACATGAGCCTGAACAGGTCGGCGAGTTGCCAGTGCGTGGTCGCCCTCCGGCCGTCGAGGAACCCGGCCGCCGCGAGGACGAAGGCGCCGGTGCATATGGAGACGAGGCGCGCGCCCGGGCGGATGTGCGCGAGCGCGGCGGTGACGTCCCCGGGCAGCGCGGCGGTGACGCGGTCGGGCGAGATCGATGTGATCACCACGGTGTCCGCCGTGGCCAGGGCCTCCGGTCCGTGCTCGACGGCGATCGTGAAGTCCGCGCTGGTGCGCACCGGCCGACCGTCGACCGAGCAGGTCAGCACCTCGTACCGGCCGTCGGCGGCGCCGAG
Organism: Streptomyces sp. TP-A0356; assembly: GCF_001417775.1. GTDB lineage: Bacteria > Actinomycetota > Actinomycetes > Streptomycetales > Streptomycetaceae > Streptomyces. The sequence goes on from NZ_BBZJ01000015.1 coordinate 439,140, forward strand.
GATCCGGCTGGGGATGCCCAACTCGAAGGGGATGACGCCGTCGAGCGCCAGGACCGCGACCCGTTCCGCCTGCTGCATGGCACGATCTTATCGAAGGTTGGCAATCGTGCCATTTCCCTGTGCGGACGGCCCCGGCAGGCTGGTCCACCATGAACACTGTGCAGACGATGCGCGCCATCAGTCAGGACGTCCTCGGCGGTCCCGAGGTTCTCAAGGTGGTAGAGGTGGAGCGCCCCGCTCCCCGGCCGAACGAGGTACTGGTCCGGGTGCGCGCCGCCGGGGTCAACCCGACCGACTGGAAGCACCGCGCCACCGGGGGCTTCCTCGGCAAGCCCCCCTTCGTCCTGGGCTGGGACGTCTCCGGCGTGGTCGAGGCGACGGGGATCGGCGTCGCCCTCTTCAAGCCCGGCGACGAGGTCTTCGGCATGCTCCCCTACCCGTTCGGCCACGGCTCGCACGCCCAGTACGTCACCGCCCCGGCCCGCGCCCTCACGCACAAGCCGGCGATCGACCACACACAGGCGGGCGCACTGCCGCTGGTCTCGCTGACCGCCTGGCAGGCGCTGGTGGAGACGGCGGACCTGCAGCCGGGGCAGCGGGTGCTGATCCATGCGGCCGCCGGCGGGGTCGGGCACGTGGCCGTGCAGATCGCCAAGGCGCGCGGCGCGTATGTGATCGGCACGGCGAGCGCGGGCAAGCACGACTTCCTGCGCGGGCTGGGCGCGGACGAGTTGATCGACTACCGGGAGACCGACTTCGCCGAGGCGGTGCGGGACGTCGACGTCGTCCTGGACACGATCGGCGGCGACTACGTCCAGCGCTCCCTGCGGACCCTGCGCAGGGGCGGAATCCTGGTCACGATCCTGCCCCGGGGGTCGAAGGAACTGCCCCTGGAGGCGGAGAAGCTCGGAGTGCGCGCGACGGAGATGCTCGTCGACGCCGACCACTACGGCATGAAGGCGATCGCGGAGCTCGTCGAGGCGGGCAAGCTGCACGCCGCGATCGCCGGAACGTTCCCGCTCACCGAGGCCGCCAAGGCACATGAGCTCGGCGAGACCGGCCGGACCACGGGCAAGCTGGTCCTGATCGTGGACTGACGGCCACTGGAGGCAGACTCAGCAGATTCACAGGCCGACTCGCCCGTATTTCGAAGACATATGTCAATCGAACATGCTCAAATTCAGTCTATCGGGGGCTAACTTGCGGGGCTCGTAAGGGCGTTGGAGGCGATGTCGACGTGCAGCACGACCCTGCACCGCTCACCCGGCATCTGCGCATTCATCGGTACCGCGGTCACCTGGTGCTCGAGTTCCACGGTGAGATCGATGTCGTCGCCGCCTTCGAGATCACGCCCTTCCTGGACTCCGCGACCAGCCGCCCGGCCCCGCGGATCGTCCTCGACCTGGGCCCGGTCGAGTTCTTCGACTGCTCCGGGCTGCGTCTGCTGTACCGGGCCAGGCGCCGTGTCCTCGCGCGGGGCGGCACGCTGCACCTGGTCTGCACCCATGGGCTCACGCTGCGCATCCTGCGGATCACCGGGCTGGCGGAGCTGCTGCCGCCGTCGGCGTCCCTGGACGAAGCCCTCGGCCGGTCGGAGGCCGCCGGGTCCCTGGAGACCAGCTGATCCGTGAAGGCGACCGTACCCGCCGTGCGGGTACGGTCGCCTTCGCCTGTGCCGCCCGAGGGGCGGTGTGTCACATGGATCTGCGTCCGATGCGACGCAGGAGCACCAGGCCCATGATCACGAGAACCGCCCCGGCCGCCGCGGGCCACAGCTGCGCGCCCGTCTCGGCCAAGCCACCCCTGACCGCCTGCGGTTCCGTCTGCGGCGCGGCCTGCGGCACGGTCGAGCCGGCGCCCGCGCCCGCGGGAGAGCTCGGCCCGGCGCCCGCCGCTTCGCCGGCCTGGCCGACGGCCGGGGAACTCGGTGGCGCGGTGGCCGCGTCACCGAGGACCGCCGAGGGTGACGCGTAGACCCTCGGAGCGGCACCGCCATGGTTGCCTGCAGAACCTCCGCCCGGTGCCGCGGTGCCGGGCGCGCCGGCCGTCGCGGTGCCCGGCGTACCGGCCGCTGCCGAGGGCTGCGCACCTGCCGGAGGCTGCGTACTGGCCGAGGGCTGCGCACTGGCCGGGGGCTGCTCACTGGCCGGGGGCTGCGCACTGGCCGGGGGCTGCGCACCGGCGGAGGGCTGCTCACTGACCGGGGGCTGCGTCGTCTGCTGTCCGCCGCCGGTGCCGGGGGCGGAGCCCGCGTTGCCGCCCGAGCCGGTGCCCGGGTCGGCGGACGGTGACGCCGTGTTCTGCGGCTGCCCACCGGCGTTGGCGCCGCCGCACTGCCGGCCGCTGTTGATGCAGTCGACCACCTGGGTCATCAGTCCATCGGTCATGACGTTGATGAAGTCGTCGTGGTCGGTGATCGGCTTGTGCAGCTGCTCCGGGAAGCCGTCCACCGCGTAGGCGTTCTTCACCTGGCCGTTCTGGATGACCGGCTGCGGCACGTCGTACACCAGACGCATCGTCAGCTGCGGGATCGCCTTGAAGCCGTTCTGGCAGTTGCCGCCCGCGTCGGCGAAGGCGACGTGCGTACGGTGGTTGGCGCTGTCGATGTTCTGGCCGTCCCAGCAGCTCTGGAACGCGAACGTCCGCACCACCTGGCTGCCCTGCGGGCAGATCGGGTACCTGTCCGTCAGCTGGCGGTCCTCGAACCCGGTGCAGCTCCAGTGCGCGTTGGCGTTCTTGGGGCCGTTGGTGAAGGCCTTGGCGTCACCGGTGATGATGCGCAGGAACCGCGGCATCGCCACGACCTTGGCCGTCGGGCTGCCGACGAACTTGATCTCGGCCTGCTTGGCCACCAGGATCCGGCCGACGTTGCCCTCCTTGCCACCGCCGTCCGCGTTCTGGTCGAAGTCCTGCGTGCCGTCCTGCACGCGCACCACCGGCCAGTAGTACGACGACTGGTCGCCCTGGTTCTCGCAGCTCGTTCGGGCCGCCGCGAAGGTGTCGTTGGTGGCGAAGGCGTCGTTCGACTGGTTGCCGACGTAGTCGTGCAGATGGTGCGCGCCGTTCTTCACACCGGGCGCCACGATCACGTTGTCGGTGTTGTGGTTGCCGTTCGCGTTCACACCGCACTTGGTCTCGAACGCCCCGGTCGAGGCGTTGGCCCCCGCAGCGGGCTTCTGGGCGTTCGGCTGCACGGCCGTGATGTCCACGAAGTCCGAGGCGACGGGGCCGCCGGCGGCCTGACCGCCGTTGCCCTGCTGCTGGCCGCCGTTGCCCTGCGGCAGGCCGCCGTTGTTGTTCTGGCCGCCGTTGTTGCCCGGCCGGCCGTTGGCGTTCTGGCCGCCGGTGGTCTGCGACTGGTCGGCGGCCATTCCGGTACAGGCGGCCTGACCGTCGATCGCGCTGGGTGCGGTGGATCCCACCCGCTGGTAGTCGGTCTTGATCCGGTCGATCACCGCGGTCCGCTTGTCCTTGAGCGGCCCGAGGATCGCGTTCTGGACGTAGTTGGCGTCGTTCGCCTGGGCCTGACGCGTGGAGGTCAGCCGGGCGTACGCCTCGGTGATCTGCTGGTCGAGCAGGGCGAGTTCCTTGTCGACGTCCGTCTTCGCCCGCTTCGGCACCGCCGTGAGCCGGCTGCCGACGTCCGGGCAGTCGATGGTCACGGTCCCCGCTGTCAGGACCTGGTCGCCGCTCTGGCTCGACTGTGGCCCGCCGCCCCAGCCTTCGGATGCCGAAGCGTAGACGTTCGCCGCTACCAGCCCCCCTCCGCCCAATATCAGCGCGACTGCTCCGAAGGTCGCGCGCCGTGCGCCGGTAGGGCGTCTGCGCGTGTTGCGTCTCAAGGAGTACTCCTACACGTCATGGCCGGGCTGGCACGAAAATCCCCCTCTCTGTACGGAGACGGGCCTGCCGGTGTTCAAACCCCCCACCGATTCACAGCAATCCCACATGCGAGCTCATGTACGAGCTCATGTGCGAGGCGGTGCCTCCGCCCCATCGAGATGCCAGCGTCGCGTTCCCTCAAGGCCGTCGGCGGGCATCCGAGGTGGAGAAGGGAGGACTGTCGACATGACGACGTCCACGAAGCAGGCGTCCGAATCGGCGCCCGTGAAGAGGCCGATGCCCGGCTGGATCAAAGCGGTCATCGCCCTCGTCGCGGTGCTCGCGCTGCTGTTCGCCGGGTTGCGGCTGAGTGTGCTGCCGGGGCTGCGCGACCTGTTCGGCACGGACACGTACGACCGGTCGGGGCCCGCGCTCCTGAAGTCCGTTCAGGACATGAGCCGTTACGAGGCCGCCTCCGGCAACTTCCAGGTCGTCGTGGACCTGGAGAAGGACTCCAGGTTCCTGCCGTCGGCGATCCGCGGCACCCGCACGCTGTATGTCGGCGCGGGCACCGTGGACGCGTACGTCGACCTCGGCAAGGTCGGTGAGAAGGACGTGACGGTCAACGGCGACCGGACGTCCGCCACGCTCCGGCTGCCTCACGCGGCGCTGGGCAAACCGGCGCTCGACCCCGATCACTCGTACGCCGTCTCCAAGCAGCGGGGACTGCTGGACCGTATCGGCGATCTCTTCTCGGACAACCCCAACAGCGAACGGGCCGTGCAGCAACTGGCGGTCCAGCACATCGGCGACGCGGCGAAACAGAGCGGACTCACCTCCCGCGCCGAGACGAACACCACCAGCATGCTCGACGGACTGCTGAAGTCCCTCGGCTTCAAGGAGGTGCACGTGTCCTATGGCTCCTGAGAGCGGTTCGGCGCTCAGCCGCCGAGGATCCCCGGCAGGACGAGCGCCCCGAGCAGGGCCGCGCCCGCGAGCACCCAGGCCACGTAGTCCCCGATGTGCCCGGACTGCAGACGGCGCAGCGACAGCACCCACGGTCGTTCACCGAGCGGTCGCGGGCGGGTGACGGCGAGCGCGGCCAGTGCGACCGCCAGGGCCGTGGAGATCAGCCCCAGCAGGACACCGGCCGCGGTCCAGTGGGGCGAGGCGGCCGCCCCGCCGGAGCCGGCCGCGTTCACCGAGTGCGCCACGACCTCGGACAAGCCCGGGACCACACCTACCGCGAGCGACGTCGCGAGCAGCAGAGCCGGCACGGTCGTCATGGTGTCCGGGATCCGGCTGAGGCGGTGCCGGGTCTCCGGCTCCTCGCCGGTGCCCTTGGTCTCGTAGGAGGATCCGACCCGTGGCTGGGGCCCGAGCCCGTAGAAGACGCGTGCGGCGACCCGCAGCACCGCGCCGCCCGTCACCGCGGACACGACGACGTACACCGCGGTCAGCGGGCCGCCCACCGCCTCCTCGATGACCGCCTTGCCCAGGGAGGTGCCGAACGGCGGCAGTCCGGCGAGCGCGAGTCCGCCGAGCACGAACATCACCGCGACCCCGCGCAGCGGCCGGGCGCGGCCGTGCAGCGCGGGCTCGTCGACCGAGCCGAACCGGTCGAGCAGGACGCCGGTACAGGCGAAGAGGGCGGCCTTCGCACCGGCGTGGCCGAGGATGTACAGGGCGACCCCGTCGTCCGCCTCGGGCGTGAGGGTGCCGATGCCGACGAGGAACAGCCCCATGTGGGCGACGGTGGAGTAGGCGAGCAGTCGTTTCACATGCCGCTGGTACCAGCACATCAGGGCGCCGACCGCGCCGGTCAGGACGCCGAGCACGACCAGCGCCCGCTCCAGGTCGGACGCTGGGATCCCGCCGGGTCCGGAGAAGACGGAGCCGTACACGCGCCAGACCCCGTACGCGCCGAGTTCGACCATGACCCCGGACAGCAGCATGCACACCGGGGTCGGTGCCACGGCGTGCGCGTCGGGCAGCCAGAAGTGGAAGGGCACGGCGGCGGCCTTGACCAGCAGTCCGGTCAGCACCAGGACGAAGGCGGCGACGGTCAGCGCGTCGGGCCGGCCGTGGGCGTCGAGCCCGCGTCCGATCTGGGTCATGGCGAGTTGCCCGGTGCGCGCGTAGAGCAGGCCGATGCCCATGAGCATGGCGTAGGCACCGAGGGAGTTGACGACACCGAAGGTCAGCGCGCCCTGTACGGACTTCGCCTCCTCGACGCGATGGCCGGTCAGGGCGTAGGCGACGGCGCCCATCAGTTCGAAGAAGACGAACGCGTCGAACAGGTCGCCGGTGATGGCGAACCCGCTCATGCCGCCCTGGAACAACAGCATGAGCGCGGGGAAGGAACCGGCGTGCCGGCGCGGCGGTACGTCGAAGTAACGCCAGGAGTACACGAGGGCGGCCAGGGTCAGCAGGGAGGCGAGGGCCGCCATGCCGAGGCCGGGACCGTTCCCGATGAGGACGATGCCGACGCTCTCGCCGTTCCGGGGCGTCCAGGCCCCGACCCATTCGATCAGCGGCGGCGAGGAGTTGAGGCACAGCCAGACCGCCAGGACCGCGGTTCCGGCCGAGACGGCGCACCCCACGCTCTCGGCGACGAGGCGCGACAGCCGGCGTCCGCCCGCGACCAGCAGGGCGGCGCCGAGCACGGGGGCCGCGACGAGCAGCGGCAGCAGGTGGTTCATCAGCCGCGCAGCTCCCGTAGCTCGTCCGGGTCGACGGTGCCGTGACGTTTGGAGATCTGCATGACGAGGGCGAGCAGCAGTGCGGTGACGGTGGCGCCGACGACGACATCGGTGAGGGTGAGGGCCTGCACGATCGGGTCCACGACCGGCCGGGAGCCGGGTTTGATGTCGGAGTACACGGGCGCGGTGCCGCCGTCGCGGTAGCCGACGGCGAGCAGCAGGACGTAGGTGCTGGACTGGCAGACGGCCAGGCAGCCGACCGCGTGAATCAGATTGCGGCTGGTCGCGAGGCCGTAGCAGCCGGTGAGGAAGATCCAGACGGACACGAGGTACGGCACTACGGTCATGGGTTGCCGTTCTCCTCCTCGATCTCGACGGCCTGGTCCAGGAAGCGCGCCAGCAGGACGACGACCGCGCAGGCGACCTCCATGCCGATCGCCGCGTTGAGCAGCGGGACGGTGCCGCCCGACGACAGGGTGTTGAAGGTGCCGTACGGAAGCAGGGTGTTGGCCAGGAACGCCGTGCCCACGAGGACGCCCGCCAGGCCCGTGACCAGGTACGCGGAGGCGGCGAGCGCGTCGCAGATCTCGTACAGGTCGACGGGCCGGATGCGTTCCAGGGCGTGGTAGTCGGCGCCGAGGTACAGCAGGTGCAGGGCTGTCGCGGCGACGACTCCGCCCTGGAAGCCGCCCCCAGGGCTGAGCTGGCCGTGGGCGATGACGTACAGGCCGGTGACGACGGCGACGGGCAGGACGACGAGCGCGTAGCGGCGCACGGGCGGCGCCACCTGCTCCGGCTGCGGCTGCGCGCGCTTCTCGTCGCGGGTCTGGCGGAGCAGGACGACGGTTCCGAGGACCGACGCGAAGAGGATGCTCATCTCGCCGAGGGTGTCGAAGGCGCGCTGGTCGAAGTTGACGGAGGCGATGGTGTTGGCTGTCCGGCGGGCCAGGGAGGCCTGGACGGCCCGGTCGCCGTACGGGTGCCAGTGGCCGCCGAAGGCGGGCAGGTCGAGGCACGCGGCGACGAGCAGGGCGGCGAGGCCCGCGCCGCCGGCGGCCAGGACGATCAGTCGTAGGCGGCGGGTCACCGCGCCTTCCCCTGCCCGTCCTTCTGCCTCCGTCTGACCTTGCGCACCGAGAGCAGCACCAGGAGCGGGGTCAGGGCGGTGCCGACGGCGAGTTGGGAGAGTCCGACGTCGGGGGCCTGCGCCACCGTGAACAGCAGGGCGAGGGCGACGCCGAGCACGGACAGGACGAGGGCCTGGCGGACGGGGTCGCGGACGGTGACGGCCGCGGTCGCGGAGGCGGCGACCAGCAGCAGGACGACGACGATGAGCGGGTCATCCACGGCGGCTCTCCGCGAATCCGCCGGACAGGGCCCGGGAGGCGATGAGGTTGCCACCGATCAGCAGCGCCCCGATCACCAACAGCTTGACCATCGCCCGGCCGGGCCCGGTGGCGGTGCACAGCACCAGGACGACCACGGCTCCGTATCCCGCGACGGCGAAGGTGACTCCCCAGGAGTGCGGCGGGTCGTCGGCCAGGTCGTCGGCGAGCAGCCGGGCGAAGACGAGGGTGCCGACGGGGCCGAGGAGGGCGAGGACGAGGGCGAGGTCCACGTACGCCGGGCGCCCGTAGCCCTGGGCGAGCAGAAGCAGTCCGGGGCAGGCGAGCGCGCTGGACAGGTTCTGGGCGACGACCCGGCGGCGCAGCGGCCCGGTGGTGACACCCCACACCGCCGCGCCGACGCCTGCGCCGAGTGCGATCGTGGCCGTCAGCGTCCAGCCGTTCACCGGTCCCCCACCGCCCGTCGTGCGCCCCAGGCGGCGATGGCCCCGACGAGTGCGGCGGACGTCCCCACCACCCACTCCAGGGTGTCGACGGTGCTGATGAGGACGAGCCAGAGCAGGGTCAGGGCGCCCCACCAGACGAGGACTTCGAGCGCGCCCGTCAGGGCCGTCCGCGCGTCCATGCACCACCTCCGTCCACCGCCGCGTCTGAAACGTCCTGGAACATCCGGTATGCCATCCAAGCACCGCACCGGCCCGGCGGAATGGCGGCGCGCGAGCGGCTGCTGCCCCAGTGCCCCGCGCACGGGAACGGAAACCGCTCACGGCGCAGCTCAACCTCACAGGGGTGGGCGCTTCATCAGGTCCCTCCCGGTCCGGCATCACTGCCTTCGTCGCGGGTAACAGCCATTACCCGGAGGGACATTGAAGCCAGGAGGACGGCATGGCCGGTTCAGCGCTCCGCGCACGCACGGCGCTCCGCGCACGCACCGCGAAGCTCCGCGCGCGCACCGCGAAGCTCCCCGCGCGCACCGCGAAGTCCGGTCGCCGCCGGACCCGCGCGGCCGCGTCGGAGCGACGGCCGCTTCCGCTCCCTCTCCGGCTGCTGGTCATGGCGTTCGCCTTCGCGGCCATGGTGGCGTTCGCGGTGGTCCTGGCCCGGTTGACGCTGGAACCGTCACCCGCGTCCCGGGCGCTGGTGCACAGCAATCTGCACCCGGGCAGTTCCCTGCGGGCCTATCTGAACCATTCCGTGACGCGGGACGCCGTCAAGCAGATCGGCGGGAACCTCATGCTCGGCGTGCCGTTCGGGATCCTCCTGCCGGTGCTGGCGCCCCGGGCCCGGAGCATCGTGCACGTGGTTCTCGTCACCGCGATCGTGATGCTGCTGGTCGAGCTGACCCAGGGCGCGCTCATCACCGGACGCGCGTTCGACATCGACGACGTCATCCTCAACACGACCGGCGCGCTCCTCGGTCATCTTCTCCTCGGACGGCGGCTCGGGCGGGCCGTACATGCGCGCAGGCCCGGCACAACCTGATCCCGGCGGGCCCGCACGGGCTCGCACGCATGCCCAAGTACTGGTCCGTACCAAGCTCTTGACGTTCCCTTACTTCACCCCTTGAATCAAGAAGCGAATCAACTCCCCACGGACCCTGCCGGCGCAGTCGGCGTGCTCGGCCGCGCCCGCACCCCCCACCTCAGTCGGCGGCCCGTGCCCGGGCGGCCGTACGGAAGGGAGCGTCATGCACCCCCCGCGCCTGCTCCGCAGATGTCTGCTCGCCGCGCTCTCCGCGGTGCTCGCCGTGTCGGCCTTCACCGGTCCGGCGCACGCGGCACCCCGGGCGGCGGACGCCACCGTCTTCTCCGACACCTTCGACGGCCCCGCCGGTGCTGCCGTCGACTCCTCCAAGTGGCAGATCGAGACCGGCGACAACGTCAACAACCATGAGCGGCAGTACTACACGCCCGGCAACAGGAACGCGGCACTGGACGGCCAGGGCCATCTGGTGATCACGGCCCGCCGTGAGAACCCGGCGGGCTACCAGTGCTGGTACGGCACCTGCCAGTACACCTCGGCCCGGCTGAACACGGCGGGGAAGTTCACGGCACAGTACGGCCATGTCGAGGCCCGGATGAAGATACCCCGCGGGCAGGGCATGTGGCCGGCCTTCTGGATGCTCGGCAACGACATCGGACAGGTCGGCTGGCCGAACAGCGGTGAGATCGATGTGATGGAGAACGTCGGCTTCGAGCCCTCGACCGTCCACGGCACCATCCACGGGCCCGGCTACTCGGGCTCCGGGGGCATCGGCGCCGCGTACTCGCTGCCGAACGGGCAGGCATTCGCGGACGCGTTCCACACCTTCGCGGTCGACTGGGCGCCCGACTCGATCACCTGGTCCGTGGACGGCACGGTCTACCAGCGGCGCACCCCGGCCGATCTGGGCGGCAGGACCTGGGTGTTCAACAAGCCGTTCTTCCTGATCCTCAACCTCGCAGTCGGCGGCTACTGGCCCGGCGACCCCGACGGCTCCACCGTGTTCCCGCAGCAACTCGTGGTCGACTCGGTCACGGTGACGACCAGCGACAGCCCCGGCGGCACCGGCGTCCCGATCACCGGTCTCGCGGGCAAGTGCGTGGACGTGGCGGCGGCGAACTCCGCCAACGGCACCCCGGTCCAGCTCTACGACTGCAACGGCACAGCCGCCCAGCAGTGGACGGTGGCCCCGGACGGCACGCTGCGGGCGCTCGGCAAGTGCCTGGACGTGGTCGGCAATGGCACGGCGGACGGCTCCAAGGTCCAGTTGTGGGACTGCACCGGCGGCGCCAACCAGAAGTGGACGGTCACCGCCGCCCACGACATCGTCAACCCTCAGGCCAACAAGTGCCTGGACGTGACGGACAACAACTCCGCCAACGGCACCCGGCTCCAGATCTGGTCCTGCTCCGGTGGCGCCAACCAGAAGTGGACGGTCGGCTGACCGACCGGCCACGGCCGACAGTGATCAGCTCCGTCCGCCCGCGGCCCAGGCGCGGGCGGACGGAGTCGTCAGCAGCTCATGGACCAGGTGTGGCGCCCCGGGGCACACATTCCTCGGCCGGGAACCGGCTAGTGGCGGCGGTGGAGCGTCCAGGTCAGCTTGTCGCCGCCGACCCAGCGGACCACCTCCGGGTCGTCGAGGTCGTGGACCGGGATGCCGGCTTCCGCGGCGACCGCCAGCACGTCGGTGAGCGACCTCGCCTCGCCGACCATCTGGCCGTCGACCTCCACGATCCGGAAGGGCGGGTTGCCCGGCTGGACCCCGAGCACCAGGATGCGCGGATGGCAGATGTGGGGGCTCGCGATTTCGGTCATGAATCGAGGGTAGAGCGCCTCGCGGAGGAGAGCGCCCCGGGCGGCCGGCGCGGGGCGGACACTGACCGGAGCGGCCCCGCGGACGCCCGGTGACCTGCGCCGTCGCGGGCCTCCGGCCGGGTGGGGGCATCAGCCCCCGTCCGCCGTGCGAGCCGCACGCCCCTGGGCAAGGCTGGGGGAAGGAGGTGCCGATGGATCCCGTCGCAGCCCTGGACCGGATCGCGTTCCTGCTGGAGCGGGCCGGGGCCCCCACCTATCGCGTACGGGCCTTTCGCACCGCTGCCTCCGTGCTGGCCTCTCTGCCCGCGGGTGAGATCGCCGAGCGTGCGGCCGCCGGGACGCTGGAGTCGCTCAAGGGCGTCGGCCCGAAGACGGCCCAGGTGGTGCGGGAGGCACTGGCCGGACGGGTCCCCGGCTATCTGGAGAAGCTGGAGCAGGAGGGGCAGGCTCCGACGGCGCGGGGCGGCGAACGGCTGCGGGCGCTGCTGCGCGGTGACTGCCATCTGCACTCCGACTGGTCCGACGGCGGCAGCCCGATCGAGGAGATGGGCAGGACGGCGGCACGGCTCGGACACGAGTGGGCGGCGCTCACCGACCACTCCCCCAGGCTCACCGTGGCCCGCGGACTGTCCGCCGAACGCCTGCGCGAGCAGCTGGAGGTGGTGGCCGCGCTGAACGCGCGGTGGGCGCCGTTCCGCCTGCTCACCGGCATCGAGTGCGACATCCTCGACGACGGGTCGCTGGACCAGGAGCCGGAGCTCCTCGACCAGCTCGATGTCGTGGTGGTCTCGGTGCACTCCAAGCTGCGCATGGACGCCCGGTCGATGACCCGCCGCATGATCGCCGCCGTGCGCAATCCGCTGGCCGACGTGCTCGGCCACTGCACGGGACGGCTGGTCACCGGGCGCGGTCGCCCTCCGTCGGAGTTCGACGCGGACGCGGTGTTCGCGGCGTGTGCCGAGTCCGGTACGGCCGTGGAGATCAACAGCCGGCCCGAGCGGCTGGACCCGCCGCGCCGGCTGCTGCGGCAGGCGGTCGAGGCGGGGGTGCTGTTCTCGATCGACACCGACGCGCACGCCCCCGGCCAGCTGGACTGGCAGATCAACGGCTGTGCCCGGGCCGAGGAGTGTGAGGTGCCCGCCGAACGCGTGGTCACCACCTGGACCGCGGACGAGCTGCTGGCCTGGACCCGTGAGCGGGCGGTGCCCGGGCGTGTGGCGGGCACGTCACGTGGTACCCGATCCCGAACGTGAGGAGAGGACCGGTCATGGGACGGGCGGCGGTGTTCGACGTGGACGGCACCCTCGTCGACACCAATCATCTGCATGTCACGACATGGTGGGAGGCCTTCCGGCAGGCGGGTCACCAGGTGCCGATGCACGCCATCCACCGTTCGGTGGGGCTGGGCTCCGAGGATCTGATCGCTCACCTTCTGGGCGGCCGGGACCGGGACGAGGTCGACCAGCTCATCGCCGCGCACACGGCCCTCTACGGGACGTTCTTCGAACGCCTGCCGCCGCTCAAGGACGCCGGACGGCTGCTGCGTCGGCTCGACCACGACGGCTGGAACGTCGTGCTCGCCACGTCGGCGAGCGGGCGCGAGCTGTCGGCGCTGCGCCAGGCGATCGGGGCGGACGACGCCATCGCGGCGACGGCGAGCGCGGACGACGTGGAAGCCGGCAAGCCGGCGCCCGAGCCCGTGGAACACGCCCTGGATCTGGTCGGCGTGCCGCCGGAGTCGGCGGTGTTCGTGGGCGACACGGTGTGGGACATGCGGTCGGGCACCCGGGCCGGGGTGACGTGCGTCGGTCTGCTGTCCGGTGGCATTCCGAGGGCCGATCTGCTGGAGGCCGGAGCCCGCGCCATCTACCGCGATCCCGCGCATCTGCTGGCGATGCTGGCGGACAGCCCGCTGGCGCCCGACACCTAGGGCCGCCCCGCACGCAGGGCCGCCCCGGCACCCAGGACCCGGTCCGCCCCCACCCCTGGGACCCGGTCGGCGAGGACACACGGCGCTGGTGGCGTAGATCACATCGAGACCCCCGGTTTTCCGGAACACTGACCGGTAGTTTCTCGTTGAACAAGCCGTGGGTGCGGACGGGACAGTGTCCCCGGGCCTCATCTCTTGCCCACAGGGACGATCGTTCGGCTGAAGCCCTGTGGAGCCTTTCGCCGAGAGGCGACCGCCGTGCGCACCCACCACAGACCGCCCCGACCGTGATTCCCCCGTCGCGGTCGGGGCTCTTCTCTGCCCCGACCGCGATACGCGGGGGCGGCTGCTTGACTTCGAGTGCGCTCCAGTTCGTAGCGTCGCCGCATGAGCACTGCACAGCACAAGATCGGGTCCGGCTTCGGCGCCAGGAGCACAGCGGACGACGTACTCGAGGGGATCGACCTCTCCGGCAAGCTCGCGATCGTGACGGGCGGCTACTCCGGGCTCGGCCTGGAGACGACGCGTGCGCTCACCAGGGCGGGCGCCCGGGTCGTCGTACCGGCGCGGCGCCGGGCCGTCGCCGAGGAGGCGCTGGCGGGCCTCGACCGGGTGGAGGTGGACGAACTCGACCTCGGGGACCTGGACAGCGTGCGCGCCTTCGCCGACCGGTTCCTCGCCTCCGGCCGCACCGTCGACATCGTGATCGCCAACGCCGCGATCATGGCCAGCCCGGAGACCCGGGTCGGGCCCGGCTGGGAGGCCCAGTTCGCCACCAACCACCTGGGGCACTTCGCGCTCGTCAACCGGCTGTGGCCCGCCATCGAGCCCGGCGGGGCCCGGGTCGTGTCCGTGTCGTCCGCCGGTCACCACCGCTCCGGGATCCGCTGGGACGACCTGCACTGGAGGCAGGGGTACGACAAGTGGGAGGCGTACGGGCAGGCGAAGACCGCGAACGTCCTGTTCGCCGTGCACCTCGACCGGCTCGGCAAGGAGCACGGCGTCCGAGCGTTCTCCCTGCACCCGGGCGGGATCCTCACGCCGCTGCAGCGTCATCTCGCCAAGGAGGAGATGATCGAGCGCGGCTGGATCGACGAGACCGGCGCACTGGTGGACCCCGATGCGTTCAAGACGCCCGAGCAGGGCGCGGCCACGCAGGTCTGGGCCGCGACCTCGCCCCAGCTCGCGGACCTGGGCGGGGTGTACTGCGAGGACTGCGACATCGCGGAACCGGCGCCCGCGGACGGTGGGCGCGGCGGTGTCAAGGACTGGGCGATCGACCCGGAGCAGGCCGCGCGCCTGTGGGAGGCCTCGGCCGAGTTGACGGGCGTCGACGCGTTCGCGTCCCGCGCCTAGGCGCCGGCGGGGCGCCGCCCGAACCGGTCCCCCGGCTGCCGGCGCCCCTTCCGGTGCCCGCCGCTACCTCACGGCCCGCTCCCGCTGTGGCACCACCGTGTACCGCGGGTCCTCCGCCGACGCGATGCCCGCCGCGAAGACCCCGAAGCGAGTGCAGACCGAACCCGCGAGCAGGGCGAGACCCGAGGCGACGGCCGCGCCACGACGGTGGCCGAGGACGGCCGCGCCCGCGGCGCCGGTGAGGGTCAGCGTCCGGGCCGTGCGCAACAGGGTGCCCGCCCGTCCTTCCCGCCAGGTCTCGGCCACCATCCCGAGGCGCCGCTCGGCGGCCGTCGAGAGGGCCGTGTCGGCGAGCGCGGCCAGTCCGGCCGCCCAGCGGGCCGGGCCGTTCTCGCCCGGAGGGCCGACGACCAGGGCCATGCCCGCAGCGGCGGCGGTCGCGGAGGCCGCGAACAGATGGGGCAGCTCACGGTGGGCGCCGTGCCAGGCGGGTACGGCCGTGTCCGCGGCGAGCACGCCCGTGTACGAGGCGACGGCCGGGCCGAGCAGTGCGGCGGTCCCGGTGCCCAGAGCGCCGATCCGCGGCAGCCGCCCGGTGACGGCGCTCGCCGCGGCCGCACCCGCAGCCGGCCCGTACGCCGACAGCAGCCACGAGCCGACACTCATCGGCGAGGTCGGCTTGATCACCCGGAGCATGTTCGCGAACCGGGCCGGGCGGCCCAGGTCGTGGATGAGGGCGGCGGCCGACAGCGACACGGCGGCGAGCGAGGAGACCTTCATCGCGGTCGCCGTGCGCGGACGGCCCGTGACGTGGGCGGCCGCCGCGAACACCGAGCCCGCGCCGGCGAGCCCGCCGAGGAAGAAGTACCCGGCGATGTCCCGGGACGCCCACGACGGCGCCTTGATGACGGGCCGCCCGTAGTACGAGCCGAACTCGGCCTTCGGAACCATGGGCCGGTCCCCGCGCCGCCCCCTGACCTTCGGTGTCGAGCTCTCGGCGCTGGTCATCGCCGCCCCCTTCCGGCCACCGCGAACGACAGCGCGACACCGCCGAGCAACGAGAGGGCGGCGGCGCCCGCGTGCTTCCACATCGTGGGCAGGTCGCGGGTGGTGACGACCGGATCCGGGGGCAGCCCGTACACCTCGGGCTCGTCGAGGAGGAGGAAGAACGCGCCGTCGCCGCCGACCCCGTCGTCCGGGTCGTGGCCGTACAGCCGCGCGTCGGTGACCCCGGCCTCGTGCAGCTGGTCGACGCGCAGCGCGGCCCGCTCGCGCAGTTCGTCCAGCGGACCGAACTGGATGGACTCCGTGGGGCACGCCTTCGCGCAGGCCGGTTCCAGGCCGGTGCCGAGCCGGTCGTAGCACATGGTGCACTTGAACGCCCGCCCGTCGGCCGGGCGTTGCTCGATCACGCCGTACGGGCAGGCCGGCACGCAGTAGCCGCAGCCGTTGCAGATGTCCTCCTGCACGACCACCGTGCCGAACTCGGTGCGGAAGAGCGAGCCCGTCGGGCAGACGTCGAGGCACGCCGCGTGGGTGCAGTGCTTGCACACGTCGGAGGACATCAGCCAGCGCATCCCGCCGCCGTCCACCGCCGTCTCCTGGGCCGTCGACTGCCCCTCCACCAGCGGGAGTCGGGTGCGCCCCTCCGGCGTGGGCTGCTCGATGAACGCCACGTGCCGCCACGTGGAGGCGCCCAGCGCCTGCGTGTTGTCGTACGACATCCCGGTCAGCGAGAGCCCGTCCTCCGGGATCGCGTTCCACTCCTTGCAGGCGACCTCGCACGCCTTGCAGCCGATGCAGACGGAGGTGTCGGTGAAGAAGCCGACCCGTTCCACCTGTTCCTCGCTCATGCCCTCGTCTCCGTCCCGGTCCTCTCGGTGATCCCGGCCCGCCTGCGGTACTCGGCGACCAGCTTCGGCAGCTCCGGTCCGCGTGGCCTGCGGCCGGGCCGGATGTCGGCGGTGAGCGCCTTGTCCTCCTGGATGTGGCCGTTGGGGTCGAGCGCGACGGCCACCAGTTCGTTGGCGGCGTCGCCGGTGGAGACGCCGTTGGGGCCCCAGTGGAACGGCAGTCCGATCTGGTGGACCGTGCGTCCCTGCACCGTCAGGGGCCGGATCCGCTCGGTCACCAGCACCCGCGCCTCGACGGCGCCCCGCGCGGTGACGATCGTGGCCCAGTCGCCGTGCTCCAGTCCGCGCTCATGGGCGAGGGCGGGCGAGACCTCGCAGAAGAACTCCGGCTGCAGCTCGGACAGATACTCCGACCAGCGGCTCATGCCGCCCGCCGTGAAGTGCTCGGTCAGCCGGTGCGTGGTGACGACGTACGGGAACACGTCGGCGCCCTTCTCGTCGCCGCTCGGGTGGTAGCGGTTGCCCTCGCGGGACAGCAGCTGCCGTACGGGGTTGCGTGGGGCCCGTGGATACAGGGCGTTCGGGAACGGGGAGTCCTGCGGCTCGTAGTGCGTGGGCAGCGGGCCGTCCTCCAGGCCCGCTGGTGTGAACAGCCAGCCCTTGCCGTCGGCCTGCATGATGAACGGGTCGTCGCCGCGCAGCGCGTCGGGTCCGGTCGCGTCGTCCTCGGGTATGTGGTCCGGGGCGCGGTCCGGTATGAAGTCGGGGACGTCGTGGCCGGTCCACCTCCGCGCGTCCGGATCCCACCAGACGTACTTCTTGCGCTCGCTCCAGGGGGTGCCGTCGGGGGCGGCGGAGGCGCGGTTGTAGAGGATGCGGCGGTTGGCCGGCCAGGCCCAGGCCCATTCGGGAGCCACCCAGTCCTGTTCGGTGTGCGGCTTCCTGCGGGCGGCCTGGTTGACGCCGTCCGCGTACACCCCGCAGTAGATCCAGCAGCCGCACTTCGTGGATCCGTCGGCCTTCAGTTCGGTGTACGCGCTCAGCGGGCCGCCGTCCGGGCCGTGGCCGTTGATCTCGGCGAGCACGGCGTCCGCGACGGGTTCCCGCAGCGGTCCGTCGACCGGGTAGTCCCATGTCAGGTCGAGGATCGGCCGGTCCATGGGGTCGGTGGACCCGGCGAGCCTCTCCTTGACGCGGCGGCCCAGGTGGTACATGAACCACAGGTCACTGCGTGCGTCGCCCTGGGGTTCGACGGCCTGGTAGTGCCACTGCACCCAGCGGTTGGTGTTGGTGAAGGAGCCGGACTTCTCCGTGTGCGCGGCGGCGGGGAAGAAGAACACCTCGGTGCCGATGTCCTCCGTGCGCAGTTCGCCGCTCTCGATCTCCGGACCGTCCTTCCACCAGGTCGCGGACTCGATGAGGGAGAAGTCACGCACGACCAGCCAGTCGAGGTTGGCCATGCCGAGGCGCTGCAGCCGGGTGTTGGCGGATCCGACGGCGGGGTTCTCGCCCATCAGGAAGTAGCCCTTGCAGACGCCGTCGAGCTGGGCCATCACCGTGTCGTACGTCGAGTGCGAGCCGGTCAGCCGTGGGAGGTGGTCGAAGCAGAAGTCGTTGTCGGGGGTGGCCGCGTCGCCGTAGTACGCCTTCAGGAGGCTGACGAGGTAGGCGCGCATGTTCGCCCAGAAGCCCTTCTCGGTGCGGCTGGTGGCGACGAAGTGGTCGAGGCTCATGTCGGCGTGGGCGTGCGGCATCGGGATGTAGCCGGGCAGCAGGTTGAAGAGGGTGGGGATGTCGCTGGAGCCCTGGATGGAGGCGTGACCGCGCAGCGCCTGGATGCCGCCGCCGGGGCGGCCGATGTTGCCGAGCAGCAGTTGGAGGATGCTCGCGGCGCGGATGTACTGCGAGCCGGTGGAGTGCTGGGTCCAGCCGACCGCGTACACGAACGAACTCGTCCGCTCGGGCCCCGAGTTGGCGGTCAGCTCCGCGCACACCCGCAGGAAGGTCTCGCGCGGGACCCCGCAGATCTCCTCGACCGCCTCGGGGGTGTAGCGGGCGTAGTGGCGCTTGAGGATCTGGTAGACGCAGCGCGGGTGTTGCAGTGTCGGGTCGGTCGGGGCGCGGTGGCCGGTGCGGGCGCCGCCGGAGCCGTGGGCCTCGGGTCCGGCGGTGTGGTGGACCTGGTCGTCGTACTGTTCGTCGGCCTCGCCGGTGGGCTGCTGGACCTCGACGCCCTCGTACTGCCAGCTGTGCGGATCGTAGTGGCGCTTGTCCTCGTCGAGGCCGGAGAAGACGCCGTCGAGGTCCTCGGTGTCGCGGAAGTCCTCACCGACCAGGGTGGCCGCGTTCGTGTAGTTCAGGACGTACTCACGGAAGTCCTTCTCCTGGGTGAGCACGTAGTTGATGATCCCGCCGAGGAAGGCGATGTCGGTGCCCGCGCGGATCGGGACGTGCAGGTCGGCGAGCGCGCTGGTGCGGGTGAAGCGCGGGTCGATGTGGATGATGCGGGCGCCGCGCAGTTTGGCCTCCATCACCCACTGGAAGCCGACGGGGTGGCACTCGGCGTAGTTGGAGCCCTGGATGACGATGCAGTCGGAGTGCTGGAGGTCCTGCATGAAGGTGGTGGCGCCGCCCCGGCCGAAGGAGGTGCCGAGGCCGGCGACCGTGGAGCTGTGGCAGACCCGGGCCTGGTTCTCCACCTGGACCACGCCGAGGCCGGTCAGCAGCTTCTTGATGAGGTAGTTCTCCTCGTTGTCGAGGGTGGCGCCGCCGAGACTGGCGATGCCCATCGTGCGGGCCGTGCGGATGCCCTCCCGCTCCCATTCCCAGCTCTCCCGGCGGGTGCGGATCACGCGGTCGGCGACCATGTCCATCGCCGTCTCCAGGTCGAGGGGCTCCCAGTCGGTGCCGTACGGGCGCCGGTAGAGGACCTGGCGAACGCGGGCCGACCCGGTGGTGAGCTGAAGGGTCGCGGCGCCCTTGGGGCACAGGCGGCCACGGCTGACCGGCGAGCGCGGGTCGCCCTCGATCTGGACGACCCTCTCGTCCTTCACGTACACCTGCTGGCCGCAGCCGACCGCACAGTACGGACAGATGGAGGACACCACCCGTTCGGCGGTGTCCGTACGCGGTCGCAGCCGTTGCGTGTGCGGCGACTTCGCCGCCGCGCCGCGGCCCGTACGGTCGTCTCCGGTGAGCTGGCGAGCGACGGGCCAGCGGCGCAGCCGGTCTGCCAGGGACATGGGGCCTCCTGTGCGGGTCAGGCGGTGGACTCGTCCGGTACGGGGTGTTCGGGATGGACGGCGCCCGACTGCGGGGCACCCTGCCTGCCCGTGCCCGCCTCGTCGGTGTCGGGCACGTCGGCGTCGTCCTCTCCGGGACGGACGTCCCACGGGTCCTCGCCCTCATGGGCCTGCTGGTCCGGCATGTCCCGCGGAATCGGGTCGGCCTTCTCGCCGGGACCCTCGGGCTGTTGATCGGTCACGGCGGATACTCCGTTCTTCAAAGGCGGCGGGCCCGCCGGCGAGACGCGGGCCCCTTCGGGGCGAGGCGCGAGTACCGCGAGTCCCGTGGCCGAAACCCGGCGAATCCTCGGCCGACCGAGCAGGTCCCGCAACCTGGGCGCGTCGGACGGCGCGGCCCCGGAGTGGGACGCCGACGGCCACGACCGGCCAACGGGGAATGCCGGCGGGCACCACCGGCCAACGGGGAACCCCGGCGGGCACGGCCGACAACTGCGGTGCCCCGGACGGCGACTGGTCACACAGGCGCGTACCGCCCGCGCGATCGCGTAGCCCGCGACGGCGCGCGCCGGAATGCACCGCCGCGCATGGCCGCCCCGCATGGCCGCCCCGCATGGCCGCCCCGCATGGCCGCCCCGGCATGCCGCGCGACTCGGCGGGCGCTGTATGCCCTGCCCTGGCGCGATCCCCCTCCATCGCGCCGGCCTCGGCGGGGCGCGAACCCCGGCAGCCCCTGGTCCGCGGGATCGGGTCAGCGCGGTGTGCGTTCCTCCAGGGCCGTCTGCCAGGCGGGCGGGCGGCCCTCGTGGGCCGGCTCCGCGCGTCGGCCGCCGCGGGCGAAGAAGTCGGCGAGCGGCAGGATCGCCGCGCCGACCGTCACGGCGTCCGGGCCCAGTCTGCCGAGGTCGATGGAGACCCGCTCGGCCGGATACCGCAGGGCGTACGACGTCGCGTGGCGCCGTACCGCGGGCAGGAACCGGGAGCCGAGCTGAAGGCCCGCCCAGCCGCCGATCAGGATCCGCTCGGGCTGGAAGAGATTGATCAGGTCGGACAGGCCCGCGCCCAGGTATTCGGCGGTCTCCTCCAGGACGGCCACCGCGACCGGGTCGGCCGCGCTGCCCTCGGGCGGGTAGGCCGCGGCCAGCAGGGCGGTCAGTGCGGTCTCCTCGTCGGCGTCCACCGGCGGCCGTCCGCCCTGCTCTCGCCAGCGGTCGAGGAGCGCTTCCGCGCCCGCGTACGCCTCCAGACAGCCGAGGGCTCCGCACCGGCACCGGCGCCCCCTGACCCGTACGGTCAGGTGGCCCCACTCCACGGCCCGGCCGCTGCCCACCTCCTCGGTGACGAGGCAGGCGCCGACACCGGAACCGAAGAGGACCACGACCGCGCTGTGGGCACCGCGTCCGGCGCCGAACCACATCTCGGCCTGACCGAGGGTCTTGGCTCCGTTGTCGATGAAGTAGGGGACGGACTCGGGGAGTTGGCACGTGGAACGGAGCAGGGACTCGAACGGCACGGCGTCCCAGCCGATGGTCTGGCCGTGCACGACGGCCCCCAGGTCGGAGGTGCGGGCGACGATGCCGGGTACGCCGATGCCGATGCCGAGGAGCCGTTCGGGGGCGATGCCCGCGGCGCCCAGGACCTCCGACACGCCGTCGCGGACATGGCCCACGACGCCCTCGACGTCGTACCGCTGGTGCTCCAACGGGCGATCGGTGCGGGCGAGTTCGGTGAGGGTCAGGTCGAACAGCTCGACCCGCACCCGGGTCTCGCCGACGTCGACGCCGATCATGTGGCCGCTGGCGGGCGCCACGCGCAGCAGGGTGCGCGGGCGGCCGCCGTCGGAGTCGACACTGCCGGCCTCCTCGACCAGGCCGTCGGAGACCAGTTCGGCGACCACGTTGCTGATGGAGCCGGAGCTCAGACCGGTCGCCGGGCCGAGCTCGAATCGGCTCATGGGGCCGTCGAAGTACAGCCGCCGCAACACCTCGGCGCGATTGCCCCGGCGCAGATCGCGCACCGTGCGCCCGTTCCGCCCCGCCATATGGCTCCTTCCGCCCTGCCCGACCTGCACGATACCGCTGTGCCATCCCGGGCCCCCGATCCGCGCGCGCTTAAATCACACCCTAATTTAAGACCTGAGCAGGCGGTACGGCGGAAGGGCGCGTGGTGCGGTCGGCGAGGGGCTCGGCGATACCGTCGAGGGCGGCGTACGCGGCCCGGGGCGTGCGGGCCATCGCGTCCGCGCGGGCGGGGCAGCCGGGACGGACGCGGCCGGGGTCGGCCAGGGTCGCCGTCGCAGGGCGGACGTCCCGCGGCATCCGGAGCGCGGTGTGCCCCCTTCCGGCCGCAGCCCCGCTCGCCGACGTGGGCCCACTGTGCCACGTACGGCCGACGACGGCATACCCCCCGCCGCCGCCCCCGCCGCCGCCCCCGGCCGTGCTTCACATGTCGGCGCGGCGGACGGCCGACGGTCACCCGCCGCCCGGCCCGCTCTCGGCCGACCGGCCGCGTCCACGTGTCCTCCGCTCACCCGGCCGCGTCCACGTGTCCTCGGCTCACTCGGCCGCGCCCACGTGTCCTCCGCTCACCCGGCCGCGTACACGTCCTCGACATACCGTCCCGATGCGATCAGCTCGTTCAGCCACCGCTCGGAGTCCCCGCCCGGTGTCCGCTCGCCGTGCAGCGCGCGGAAGGCCGCCCGGACGCCCGGCGCCATCCGGGATCCGTCGCCGCAGACGTACACGCGGGCCCCGGCGTCCAGCAGCCGCCACACCTCGTCGGCCTCGGCGGCGATGCGGTGCTGGACGAAGGTGACACCGCCGACGGGCGCGGCGCTGAACGCGGGGCGCAGCGAGACCGCGCCCGCGGCCTCTGCGGCGCGCAGTTCCTCCGCGTGCAGGAAGTCCGCGTCCGGTGCGTCGCAGCCGAAGTAGCAGACGGCCGGGGCGAGGCGGGCGCCCTCGGCCAGCGCCCGCACGCGGTCCGCGATGGCTCCGCGGAACGGGGCGAGGCCGGTGCCTGCCGCGATCATGATGACCGCGTCCGCATGGTCGACCCGGAAGGCCTCACGGCAGGGCTGGATCCGCGCCAGGACGGTGTCGCCGCGCTGGACGGCGGTGAGGTGGCCGGAGCCGGTACCGCGATAGGTGCCGTTGCCCGAGCGGGCCGGGGCCTGCAGGAGCGAGACCATGAGGTCGATGTGACCTGGGTCGGTCACGGACGACGAGGACACCGAGTAGTGGCGCGGGCGCAGAGGCGTGAGGACCTCGAGCAGCGCCGGCCAGTCCAGGGCGCCGCGCAGGGCCGGGTAGGCCTCGATCAGCTCGACGAGGGTGCGTGGGTCGTCGGTGAGGGCGGCGAGTTCACGGCGCTCGGGCGGGCACGGGTTGGCGGCGGCGAGGGCGGCCAGCCGGCCGGCGGTCGGTCGTTCCTGCAGTTCGACGTGGTGGGTGAGGGGTTGACGTACCGTCAGGGGGCGGTCGACGGCGAGTCCGTCGCGGCGCGGGCGTGCGGCGCGGATGTCCAGGACGGTGTCGAGGTCCACGCCGAGTGCGGTGGCGGCCCGCTCGACCAGGGCCTTGTCGTTGACGGGGAGCACGGTGACGTGGTCGCCGGTGCGGTAGGTCGTGCCGTCGGGCAGGGCCAGGCGCACGAACCGCTTGAGTCGCGGATGGCCGGGCGCGGTCAGGTCGTACGCCTCGGTGACGGTCATCGGGACCAGATCGTGGCGTTCGGCGAGCGCGTCCAGCGATCCGCCGGTGAGGGTCCGGACCTCGTACGACCGGGCGGGTTCCGCGGTGCCGCCGGTGGCGTCCGGGTCGCCGTACCGCTCCAGGAGGGCGGTGCGCAGCCGTGCGGTGAATGCCCGTACGGTGCCGCCGAGGTCGCCGGAGGCGTCGGCAGCCTCGCGCGCCAGGAGGCGGGTGCCGCCCAGCCGGTCGAGGCGCTCGTCGATGCGGGTCGGGACGTGCTGGTAGGTGGCGGCCCAGTTGCGGTCGCCGATGCCGAGAACGGCGTAGGTGACGTCCGCCGCGCTCGACGAGTCCTCGGACAGCCAGGCGGCGAAGGCGGTGGCGTCGTCCGTCGGCTGCCCGTTGTAGGAGGCGGCGGTGATCACGACGACACGGTCGGTGGGTAGTCCGCCCGCGTACGCGTCGAGGGGCGCGACCTCGGTCTCGCAGCCGACCATGGCGGCCTCGTCGGCGAGTTGCCCGGCGAAGTCGCGGCAGGTGCCGTAGTTGCTTCCGTGCAGGAAGAGCGCGCGGGTGCCGGGGCGTACGCGGGCGGGCAGGGTGGTGTCGTCCACCGCGGCGTCGGTACGGCCCTGGACAGCGCCTGGCAGGGGTGCGTGCTCCCGGTCCGCGGCCGTGCGCGGCGACAGCGTGAGGGTGAATCCGTCGGGCTTGAGGGTGAGCGTCTCCTTGACCGTGAGCCGGTAGTCGGCGTGGTCGTGGAGGCGGTAGCGGTGCACCAGCATCGCCAGCAGCATGGTCGCCTCGTGCAGGGCGAACTGCCGTCCGATGCAGGCGCGTTCACCGGTGCCGAACGGCTTGAAGGCGTGCGGCGAGCGAGCGGCCTCCGCCTCGGGCGTGAAGCGGGAGGGGTCGAACAGCTCGGGGTTGTCGCCCCACACCGGCTGCCGGTGCAGCATGGGGGCGAGGACGGTGACGGGCTGTCCGGCGCGCACGGGGAGGCGGCCGCCGAGCACGGTGTCCGTGCGGGCCCGCCGGCTGAACGCGGCGGCGGTCGGCCACAGCCGAAGCGCCTCGTTGAGCACCTGCCGGGTGTAGGTGAGCCGCCCGATCTCCTCGTACGTGGGTTCCGGGTCGGCGACGCCGCCCCACAGGGCGTCGGCTTCCCGCTGGACGAGTTGCAGCACGGCGGGGTTCTTGGCCAGGTAGTACAGGGCGAAGGACATCGCGCCGGACGTGGTCTCGTGGCCGGCGATCAGGAAGGTGATCACCTGGTTGCGTATGTTGGCGGTGTCGAGGGTCGTACCGTCGGCGGGGTGCGGCGCGGTGAGCATGAGGCCGAGCAGGTCGTCCGTGCCGGTCTTCGCGTCGCCCGCCCGGCGTGCGGCGATCACGTCGTCCACGACCTGCGCCAGGTAGGCGGCGTCGTCGCGGAAGGCCGCGTCCGCCGCGGTGTGGTCGCTGCCCGGCACCCGGCTCAGCCGGGTCATGCTCCATTCCAGGCAGCGGACCATCGACTCGACGAAGGGGTGCGGCTCGTCCCGCTCGAAGGAGCCGAAGTCGTAGCCGAATCCCGCGAGCCCGATCGTGTCGAGGGTCATGCGCGTCATGTCGTCGGGGACGTTCACGGGCCGGCCGCCCCGGCTCGCCCGGTCCCAGGATTCGATCAGCCTGTGCGCGACGCGCAGCATCACGGGGTGGTACGTGCGCATGGAGCCCAGGGCGAAGGCGGGCATGAGGATGTCGTGGGCCTTGGCCCAGTTGGGTTCGTCGTTGTACGCGGTGAACAGGCCGTCGGCGGTGAACTCACGGACGTTCTCCAGCGCGGGGCCGATGGCCTTGGCGAAGCGCGTCTCGTCGGCGAGGTCGGTGACCAGGTCCAGATCGCCCACGAACAGCGCGTCCCGCCCGTGCAGCCGGCGCACGAGCACCGGCCCGTGCCGACGCATGAGCTCCATGGCCTGCTGGATCGGGGTACTGCCGGGGCCGATGTCGGAGATGTCGATCACGGGGACGTCGTGCTCGGTACCGGTGGTCTGCGGGTGGGCGGTGGGGGCCATGGCGCGACAACTGCCTTTCGCGTACGGGAGTCCTGCTCCCAGCTTGGTCGTCGACCATGGGCGGACCAGGCCCCGGAACTACATGATTCTGCAGTCGAAACCCCGCCCCGGGACTTGCCAAGCGGGCCGGGGTGCGCAAGCGCCGGGACGGCCGCGGCGCGAGGGGGCGCCGCGGCCGGGCGGTGTCGGGGCCGTCCCGTCGGGACAGGGGTGCGCCGGGGCCGTCCGGCCGGGACGGCGGGTGGTGGGGCCGTCGGCCCTCCGACCAAGACAGCGCGCGATGGAGCCACCGGCCCTCCGACCAAGACGGCCGGTGGTGAGGCCAACGGCCCTCCGACCGAGACGGCGGGCGATGGAGCCACCGGCCCTCCGGCCAAGACAGCGGGCGATGGAGCCACCGGCCCTCCGACCAAGACAGCGGGCGGTGAGGCCATCGGCCCTCCGACCAAGACAGCGGGCGGTGGAGCCACCGGCCCTCCGACCAAGACGGCCGGTGGTGAGGCCACCGGCCCTCCGACCAAGACAGCGGGCGGTGGAGCCACCGGCCCTCCGACCAAGACGGCCGGTGGTGAGGCCACCGGCCCTCCGACCAAGACAGCGGGCGGTGGAGCCACCGGCCCTCCGACCAAGACAGCGCGCGATGGAGCCACCGGCCCTCCGACCAAGACGGCCGGTGGTGAGGCCAACGGCCCTCCGACCAAGACAGCGCGCGATGGAGCCACCGGCCCTCCGACCAAGACAGCGCGCGATGGAGCCACCGGCCCTCCGGCTGGGACGGCGGGTGGTGGGGCCGACCGGTCGATCTCCTTGGCTGTCGAGCGGGTCGTGGAACCGGGCCCCGTCGCGCCCGCCTAGTATCCGGGGCCGTGGCGACAACCTTTGAAGAACTCGTGGAGATGCAGCGTGCGGCCAACGAGGCACAGGCGAAGACCGCCGAGCTGCGCGAGAGATACGGCCCGCCCACCGCCACGCCCTGGAACAAGCAGCAGACCGAGACGTACGAGACCGCGTGGCGCGCCTGGCGGGACCTCGACCGCGACCTTCAGGCCGAGTTCGCCGAGTACGCGAAGGCGCACGGACGAGCGCGCAGCGACGTCGAGGCGGAGGTGCAGGCACAGGCGCGGGAACCGGCGGAGGGCGCCTGACCGGCCGGCCGGGACGGCACGCGGTGGCGGCCACCTGCTCACCTCGGCAGACGGCCACTGACCTGGACGTCTATCGTTGATCGCGCCGGTGTGGAAAGGGGCGCGATGGAGTCGGTGCGGGCGTCCGGAGTCATATGGCGCAATCGGGCCCTGACGCTCTTCGACCGGATCCCGATGCCGGTCGCGGTGTGCGATGTGTATGGGGCGATCGTGCTGGCCAATCCGGCGATGGCGGCCGAGTGGGGTACGACGCCGGGAAGTCTGCGGGGGCAGAACGTACTGGACCGGTTCCGGCCGCAGGAGCCGAACCAGATCGAGCGCATCGCCCACGCGCTGCGGCTGCGGCACCGCTCGCGCTATCCGGTGTCCGTGCGCTGGGACGCCGCCGACGGGGTGTGCCGCCATGGCGAGCTGACCGCGGACCCGGTGAGCGACTCGGTCGAGGCCACGCCGGCCCTGCTGGTTGTGGTGCGCGTACTCGGCGACTGCCCCGTGCCGGACGACTCGGCCGCCGCCCCGCCGGCCGGCCCCGCCGAGGCCCGCATCCTTGCCCTGCTGGCCGGGGGTGCGACCACGGCCCGCGTCGCACGGGAGACCGGCCTCACCGTCGACGGCGTCACCTATCATCTGCGGCGCCTGTCCGCGCGATGGGGCGCGGCGAACCGCACCGAACTGGTCGCCCGCGCCTACGCGCTGGGAGTGCTCACTCCTGGGGTCTGGCCGCCGGAGGTGGCCGACTACTGACCGGTGGCGCCGGTCAGCCGCGCCGGCCGCTGCGGGCGGGTACCGGCCCCGGCGCCCGAGTGCTCCACAGTCCCCGCGCCCTCGGGAGCCCGCGCCCAACTCGACGTATCGCGGGCCGCGGTGGTCCGCGTGGCGTCCCAACTCGGCGATGCAGAGGCGGTGTCCGGGGTGCCGCTCAAGACGGCACGGCAGCCGGCGAACGGCAGTCGAGTATGAGCCGCAGCTCGCGGCTCACCCGGGGTCCCGAGGAGCGGACCGCGACATGACACAGGGCACGCTGGGCCGCCGTACGCGCTCCCCCGTCGCGTTCGAAATCCATTGGCCCCTCCCCCATGGAGCTGGATAGCTTAGCAATGAGCCTAGTACTCCTAGGTTTCCTTTCGATCCAGAAGGACTCGCCATGAGACCACTCACCGAGCAGGACATTCGCAACTCGTTCATCAACTGCTCGAAGGGGGAGGCGAAGCGGCTGGCGATACCCCGTGACCTGGGCGAACGACCCTGGGACGATCTGGACTTCCTGGGCTGGCGGGATCCGGGGGCACCCGATCGCAGCTATCTGGTCGCCGAACGTGCCGACCGGCTCGTCGGCGTCGCGCTGCGCTTTCCGTCCTCGCAGCGCGGCTTCCTGCACCGGAGCATGTGCACGCTCTGTCTGACCACCCACCCCGGCAGCGGTGTCTCCCTGATGACCGCCCGCAAGGCGGGCGCGGCCGGGCGCGAGGGCAACTCGGTCGGCGTCTACATGTGCACCGACCTCGCGTGCTCCTTGTACGTACGCGGCAAGAAGGTGCCCGAGGCCGGGGGCCGCTTCCACGAGAGCCTCACCCTGGACGAGCAGATCACCCGGACGGTGGGCAATCTGTCCGCCTTCCTGGACAAGCTGGAGGGCTGACGGCCGCCCTCCGGTGGCCGGACCGCCGTCCGGCTCGACGGTTCACGGAGGGCGGGCGCCCCGGTCGAGGGCGCCCCGACCGGAACGTTCGGGGCGGGCGCGGGCACGGGCGCGTACCCCCTGTCGGGTGCCGAGGGTGGCCGGGGCCCCTGCCACGCGGTTCCCATCTCTCTCGTGCACGTTCGTTGCCGGTGTGGAAGGGGAAGAGCCCTAGGGATGCGAGATGTACGTGAGGCCTGGGCGACGGTCACCGCCCGGACCGTGAAGTTGCGCCAGAATCCCGATGTCGTCCAGGCGGTGCGTTCCACCGCCGCCGCGACGATCG
Organism: Streptomyces sp. TP-A0356; assembly: GCF_001417775.1. Classification (GTDB taxonomy): domain Bacteria; phylum Actinomycetota; class Actinomycetes; order Streptomycetales; family Streptomycetaceae; genus Streptomyces. Next base: position 467,552 of record NZ_BBZJ01000015.1, read on the forward strand.
CCTACGTGGTCGCGGTACACCTAAGTCCCGAGCCGGCCCCGCTCACCGCGCCCCTGACCGCCCTGCTGGTGGTCCAGGTCACGCTCTACGCGACGATCACCAACAGCGTGCGCCGGGTGAACTCCGTGGTGGCCGGTGTCGTCATCGCCATCGGCTTCAGCATCCTGGTCGGCCTCACCTGGTGGAGCCTGGCCCTGATCATCCTGGCCTCACTGGCCGTCGGACATCTCGTACGGGTCAGCGAATACGTACCCGAGGTGGCGATCAGCGCCATGCTGGTCCTCGGGGTGACCCAGGTCGGCAGCACGGCGTGGGCCCGGGTCCTGGAGACCTTGATCGGCGCGGTGGTCGGCCTGGCCACCAATCTGTTCTTCGCTCCCCCGGTGTGGGTGCAAACGGCCGGGGAGTCCATCGAGGACCTGGCGCGCCGGATGCGACAGCTGATGCTGCGGGTCGGGGAGCAGGCCGCGGGCCGTTCACCCGTGACGCAGGTGACCGCACGGCTGCTGGAGGCGCGCCGGCTCGATCACGACATCGTGGTGGTCGACGCGGCACTGCGGCAGGCCGAGGAGAGCCTGAGGCTGAACCCCCGGGTCCGCGAGGGCCTGTTGTACCGCATCGTGCTGCGCACCGGGCTGGACACACTGGAGATCGTCACGGTGGTCCTGCGGGTGATCACCCGTACCCTCTCCGACCTGGCGAAGGAGCGCGAACCGGAGGCACTGTTCGAACCCGAGATCGGGGCCACGCTGGAGCGGCTGCTCTCCGAGATCGGTGACGCCGTGGTCAGCTTCGCGGTGCTCGTCACCACCGATGTCACCCGCAGCGCCGAGAACGCGGAGGTCCGGCTCGCCGAGCAGCTGGTCACGGCGGGCGCGACCCGCGACAAGCTGGCCCAGCTGCTGCTGGAGGAGGTCCAGCGGGACACACGCCAGTGGCAGCTTCACGGCGCCATCCTGACCGAGGTCAACCGCATCCTCGACGAGCTGGACACGGAGCACCGAACCCGCCGTCTGCTGGAGGAACTGGACCGCGGCACCCGCGAGCAGCGGGAGCGCAACCCCTTCCTCACGAGGCTGTGGGACCTGAGGCGCCACCCGCGGCTGGCCCGCGTGCACGCTCTGCTCCTCGGCCGGATCCTCCGCCGGAACCGTCCGACCCCCCGCCGGCGTTCCAGATGACGACAACGACGGGACGAGGAAAGGGCCGGGGCATGGGCACGGTGCGGATCGACGGGAACTCTCTGGTGCTGCCGGGGGGTGTACGGGTCCGTTTCATGCGGACGCTGCGACTGCCGGAGAGCGGGACACACCCGCTGCCTCCGGGGCTCGGGGAGTTTCCGGTCCGCCGGGTGGAGGACCATGCGCAGACGGTGCCGGCCGAGTGGCGGGCACGCGGGGGCGTGATGCTGCCGGTGTACCTGCGCGAGGCCATGTGGCTGAGCTTCGGCGCGGCGGAACCGGCCGCCCTGCAGGTGGGCGTGGGCAAGGTGTGCGCGGTCTCCGGCAGGCCCTGGAGCTCCCGCCTCGCCCGCGACCCGCAGAACTATGTGGTGCTGCCGCGACAGCCGTGGCTCGACGGGATCAACTCCGGCAGGGGGACGGTCCGCCAGTTCGTGGCGGTACCGCTGGGGCTCGGTGCCACGGTCGAGGGCCAGGTCACCGGTGAGGAGGTCTGGGGCGGCCTGCAGCTGCAGACGTTTCCGCTCCGGGAGGCTCCGCTCGCCAGGTGGCGCGAGGAGGAGCGGCGCAAGCGCGAGCGGGCCCGGGAGATCGAGAAGGCGATGTCGGCGGGCGCGGGAGTCTACGGGGGCGCTCCGCCGGCCCCTGGCGCACCGCCCGCGCCCGCCGCCATGGCCGCGCCGGGCAGTGCCCCGATGGCCGCGCCGGGCGGAGCCCCGCGCAGCGCACCCGCGATGGGCCTGGGCGTCGGCGGTTCGATGCGCCAGGAGGTCTACCGGGACGAGTGGCCGGACGGGAGCTGGGCGGAGGAGGCGGCCGGACGGGTGTTCGTGCATCTGGTGACGCCTCCGCAGTGGCGCCGCATCACGGGTGAGGCGCCTCCGCCGTCTCCGGTGGACCGCGCCGCGTACACGAATGCGGGGCTGCCGTGGTTCGACCACTACGACCAGGACGCCGAGGACCTCGCCCCCACGGACACGCTGGGCCAGGTCAAGTCGGTGGGCGACTGGCTCGGCGACGACCACGACCCCTGGCAGCCGCCCTCCCCGCACCAGGTGAAGCCGCTCGGCGATGCACCGGGCAGGCCGGTGCAGGACGGCGACTGGTAGCCCCTCAGCTGTTGCATATGATGCAACGCCCGTTGTCCATCTTGCACTTGGCGGTCGCCGGGCGCCATGGTGGCTGTCACAGCTGAGGCCGTCGACTCTCGAGGTGCGGGCATGGACAGGGGTGCGGAACGGGTGCGGGGTTCGCTCGGCGGCTGGAGCAGACGGCGGTTCCTCGGCGCCGCCACGGCCGCCACCGCGGTGACGACGATCCCGGCGCCGGCCGCGCCCGGGCAGGCGCCGACGCCACAGAAGGACCCGACGGGGGCGTCCTCGCCACCGGGCCGCCCCTCGGGTCCCCGCCCTCTGTTCCTCGGCACGTACACCTCCGTCGAGGGCGGCGGCCAGGGCATCGGCCTGGCGACGTACGACCCGAGGAGCGGCCGGATCACCGCCACCGGGACGGTGCCGGGGGTGGCCGACCCGTCGTACCTCGCGGTACATCCCGGCGGGCACACGCTCTACGCCGTCGACGAGCGGCAGCAGGGCGGGGTGACGGCCGTACGCCTGCCCGAACACGAGATCCTCGGCACCCGCGACACCGGCGGGGCGGGTCCCTGCCATCTGTCGGTGCACCCGAGCGGGCGCTGGCTGCTTAGCGCCAACTACCTCTCGGGCAGTGTGGCCGTGCATCCCGTCGAGCTCTCGGGTGCGCTCGGTGAGCGCACCGATCTGGTCACGCACGCCGACCCGCCGCCCGGGCCGGGTCAACTGGGACCGCACGCCCACCAGTTCATCACCAGTCCCGACGGTGGCCACGTCCTCGCCGTCGACCTGGGCACCGACACCGTATACACCTACCGCCTCGACCCCGCCCGGGGCACGCTCACCGAGGCCTCCCAGGCACACACGCGTCCGGGCGCGGGGCCCCGGCACCTCACGTTCCACCCCGGCGGCCGCTTCGCCTATCTCGCGAACGAGGTCGACAACACGGCCGTCGTCTGCGCCTACGACCCGGCGACCGGGCGCCTCACCCCGGGCGAGGCGCAGTCTACGGGCACGGGCGAGGGCACGAGTTATCCGGCGCAGTTCGTGGTGACGGCGGACGGCTCGTACGCGTATCTCGCCAACCGCGGTCACAACAGCCTGACCCGGTACGCCATTGAGGCGGGCGGCGCCCGGTTGCGGCTGCTGGACACGGTGCCGGTGGGCGGGGACTTCCCGCGTCACATCGCGCTCTCCCCCGACGGCCGGCTGCTGTTCGCGGCGAACCAGCGGTCGAGCACGGTCAGTGTCTTCCACGTCGACGGGGCAAGCGGTGGACTGCGGCTCGCGGGCGAGCCGTTCGCGTCACCCGTCGCGGTCTGTGCGCTGCCGCTGTAGCGCGCGCGGACAGGTGGCCCGGGCGGCCCGCGTCAACAGGACGTGTATGCGTTCGGTCAGTTGCGAGACATCGTCGGCTGGCCGGTAGAACGTCAGGCGTACGTCGCCGTGGCTGCGGGCCCGCTCGATGCGCAGCGTCAGCCCGTGCCGGTCGACGGCGAGCGGCAGAACGCGTACGGCGCCGTGCGGGCCCTCCGGATCGACGAGACGGGTGAGCCGTGCTCACCCGGCGTCAGACGTGCGCTGTCCAGTGACCGGGGCGAGTGACTGACGCCGGCAGCCGGGTGCCCGCGCTGCCCCGCGCCGCGTTGATCTGAGGCTGGGTCAGGAAGATGGCGCCGGTCAGATCGGCTTCGGTGAGGTTCGCGTCGCGCAGGTCGGCGCCGATCATGTCCGCACCGCGCAGATCGGCGCCCGTGAGGTCGGCGGCTATGAGGTAGGCGCCGCGCAGACTGGCACCGCGCAGATCGGCCCCCTTGAGCCGGGCACCGATGAGATCGGCGCCCCGGTGGTCCTTCTTCCTCCGCCCGGCACCGGCTCGCACCAGCTCGCTGGTGCGCAGCAGCAGCACGTTGACCCGCCGCCGGTGCCCGTGCACATCCAACTGCCCAAGCTCCTCCGAGGTTTGGAGGGTGAGCCGCTCGGTGCCCTCCAGCATGCGGCGCAGATCGGCGTGGACCGGTCGGGCGGCCGGCAAGGTCAGCGCCTCCGTCAGGTACCACAGGAGTTCGTGCAGTTGGCGCATCACGGGGAACACGTCGAACATCCGCCGCCGGTGCTCCGGGTCGCCCGCCCGCCAGTCCCGTCCGCCGAAGGTGATCCGGGATACCTTCTGTCCGGCGCCGAAGCAGTCGTAGACCGTGCAGCCGGAGAACCCGCGGGTCCGCAGCTCGGTGTGGACGCCGCAGCGGAAGTCGTCCCGCAGGTTCGGGCAGGGCGTGCCTGCGTCCTTGCCGATCGCGAAGTCCGCAGAGGCGGCGAAGGGCAGCGCGACACAGCACAGCGCGAAGCACTGGCTGCAGTCGGCGCGCAGGTCGGAGCGGTCGGCGGGGGTCGCGTGCATGACGTCCAGCCTAACGACCGGGCGGCGCGGCTGAGGGCAGCGGTCTGCCGAGGGGGCAGCCGTCCGGCGCCCGGGGGCCCTCGGCGCCTCGACCAACCGACGACCGACCGACGACCAACCGAACCGACGACCGACGATGACCTGGGGAGGACCCTGCAGGAACTCGCCCTGCACGGCCGGGGCCCGCCCGTGCCCGTGCCCGCCGACGACCCCGCCTTCCGCCGTGCGCTCGGTGCCGGCGGGAGTGATCCTGAGTGGGACGACTGACCAGGAGGAGCAAGGTGAAGGCGCACGGCAGCCGTGATCGAGGGACCGGCATGACGATCGACGAGACGGCGGAACGCGTGATCGGGCTGCCACCGGAGCGGGTGGCCGCATACGCGATGGACTGGCGCCATGATCCCGAGTGGACCCAGGGCATCCGCACCGCGGAACTCACCCGGGAGGCGGACGCGGGCGGCTTCGGCGTCGGAGCCGAGGTCACCCGCACCGCGCACTTCCTCGGGAAGCGCATCCACTACGTGCTGCGGGTCGCGGCGTACGACCCGCCGGAGCTCCTGGACATGGTGTCGGTGGCGGGCCCGATGCCCATGCACGTCACGTACAGCTTCGCCGCACACCCTCAGGGCACCCTCGCGCGCATCCGGGTGCGGGGCGAGGCCGCCGGCTACTACCGTCTGGCCGCGCCGTTCATGGCCAGGCAGGTCCGCTCGTCCATCGCCAAGGACCTGCGCGACCTGGAGCGACAGCTGCTGGAGCCGCCGGGTCCCGCACACACCTGAACTCACCGCCGAGTTTCCTGCCCTGTGGGCGTCCTCTCATCCGTACGAAAACCAACTCCGCTACCACGGAGGGACACCGCGTACGACCCTGGAGAGACGTCATGTGCACGCACTGGCCTCCGTGCCCGCCGGCCGACCGCCCCGACCACGACGCGGCGGTCATCGTCTCCGCCCACCCCGAGCAGGGATGGAACCTGCTGTGCAACGGCACCATCGTCTTCGACGAGACAAAGATTGGGTTAAAACTCCCCCAGCTGCTCCCACGGGGCCTTCGGATCACAGGCGCCCCGACCTGGGGCGAAGCGATTAGCGTTCGCTAAGTCGATCTTGATTCGGCGGGCCTGGCCTGCTCAGGGATCGCTGGCGAGCCGGAGCAGACGCAAGCGATTCACAGACGGCCAGCTCAACGCCCGCGCCGAGCGTCGTTCTTGGCGCCCCAGCCGCCCGGATCGTCCAGCGTGCTGCGGTCGATGACCCGGCTCACCGCCGACCGGCTGAGCCGGGCGCGCAGCTCCGGCGGCCACGTCTTGACCGCCTCGCGGTCCGCCTCGGTCAGCCCGTCCAGGGGCGCCACGGCGGGCTCGTCGGCGGGCTCCGGCCGGGCGGCGCGGTCGGCCACCTGGAGGCGCCGGTACTCGGCTGCGAGGCGCTGCGCCTCGGCGGCGACGCCGGGGGCCGACGGGTCCCGGGCGATCTCTCGCAGCCTCCGCTTGATCTCCTTGCGGCGGTCAGTCGTCATTGTCGTCCTCCAGGGGTCCGAACTCGTACTCGAAGTTGGCCAGTTGAGCCAGCACCGCATCCGCGCTGTCCGGCTCGCCGCCCAGCGGAGGCGCCGGGGCGGCCGACGGCGGCCGGGCCGATGGACCGGGCGGCAAGGCGAGCTGCTGCCGGGGCGGCTCCGGCTCGGGGCCGGGGTCCCCGCCACCCAGGGAGCGCAGCGCGCGGCCTGCCATCTCGAATGCGTAGTCCTGGAGCTTCGCGCGGTAGGCGCCGTCCACGTCCGGCAGGGCCGCCGTCACGGCCTGTACGGCGGCGGCGACGGCTGCCGCGACGTCGTTCGCCTCGTCATCGACACGCTTGTCCAGGGCGACCGTCAGCGCCTCGGGCGCGTCCGCGCCCCGCAGCCTGCGGCGGGACTCGTTGATGCGCAGCAGCCGGTCCACGGCCTTGAGCCGGGTGTCAGGGTCCTCGGCCGTAGTCATGATCGTGTACGCGCGCTTCCACAGGGCCGACAGCTCCGCTTCGCGCAGGGCCACGTACTCCTCGGCGGCTGGGCCGACCCGGGCGCCGATCTCCTCGGTCAGGATCTCCTGCACCCGGGTGGGGCTGAGTTCGACCTGAGTGGCGATCTGCCGCACGGTCAGCCCGGCGACCCGCAGGTTGAAGATCGTCGCGTTGCGGTCGGCGTGCTGCGCCGTGTTGGGCCGGGCCTGGGGTGGGACAGCCATGTTCGCACCTCAGTGTTCGGCGTCGGCGAGGACGCGGGCCAGCTCGTGCAGGACGTTCACGGCGTCGTCGCAGGCCTGTTCGGCGGCGGCCTGCCAGGCGCCGAAGGCGTGCGCCCACCGGCTCTCCCGGGGACGGTGAGGGCCGGTACGGCCGGGGACGCGCATCGTGCAGGGCTCGCCGACCGGTGCTCTGCACCACCGGCACGGGAAGTCGGTCGGCCGAGGCTCCGGGACCCGGCGGGCGTACCGTGCCCGCGCCTCGGCGCAGGCCGACTGGAGGACGGCGGCGGGGGTGGGGGTGGGGGTCATGATTGTGTCTCCGTTCGATTGAAGACCGATAAGTGTTCGATGAAGTGTTCGGTGATCTTGTTCGATCGGCTATTTGATCGAACACCTTCGAGTCGAACTCGGATCGGACTTTCGCAAGTCAGAGGGTGTTCGATCGAAGTTCGATGGTGTTCGGTCCGCGAGCAGTGCGTCCCACGCCGGTGAGCGCGCAGCCGGTGTGCAGGTGTGTCGGCTCGGGCCGGAACTACCGGCCCTGCCTGTTCCACTTCGACGGCCTGCCCCCGGCGGAGCAGGCCCGCGTGCTGCTCCGGCTCGGGGTCCACAACCCCTGCCCGACCAGGAGGAGTTGACCATGACCGAGCCGAGTGACGAGATCGTGGCGGCCGGGCGCGAGACGATCGCGGAAGTGCTGGAACTCGCCAGGGAAGCCGTCGCAGCCGTCGTCCGGCGGGTCGAGCTGGAGACCGGGGTCACGCTCTCGGCTCTGGCCTCGCCCTCGGTCATGGACGCCACCCGGGCACAGATCGGTGACGCACTGCTCCGAGCCCGGTACGCCGTCGCGGCGGCAGAGACCGTCCTCGGGGGTCACCTGGGGCGAGTCCAGGACCCTCGGGGAGCTGATGCGCGACCCCATCTGGAGCGACGAGGAGCGCGAACGGATCGTGGACAACTTCCTTCGGGCGGGGATTAGTTGAGCGGTAGCGACGCTGTCACGCAGCACCAGCGGCGCAGGCTCCTGATGCTCATTCGGGAGCACCCGGGTCGCACGGCGGAGGAACTGTCGGCCCGGCTGTCGGCGGCGGACCGGAGCATGCTTGGCCTCGTGCTGCGGTCGGCTCGCGAGTGCTGCCTGCTCCGGGCCGACGACGAGGGCCGCTACTGGGCCACCTGACCAGCTGGGACCCGCTTGCCGGCCTTTAGCTATATCGACCCCAGGGCCGGGCCGAGGCGCCCACAATCCCCGCATGACACTGGCTGCTGCATCCTGGTGGACCGACTGGCCCAAGTTCCTGCCCGGCTGGCTCGCGTTCGCATGGACGCTGGGCACCGGCGCCCGGAAGGTGTGGCTGCGAAGCCACAAGGTCGCCCTCGGGGCCGCTGACAACGAGCTGCGTGAGGCTCTGAAGACCGCGCGGACGCTGTTCGAGGACATCACCTCGCAGGGACGCCGCACCGTCGACTGGTTCCAGGCTGCCGAAAGGCGGGAGACCTCCCGCACGATTCGCGACCTGGCCGACCGCAGGAAGGACCGCATCCTCTGCCAGGAGCTGAAGGCAGTGGCCGATGCCTGGGACAAGGCGTTCGCCGTGGCGCCACCCATGCGTGTAAGTGACTGGTTCCCGAACGCCAATCTCTCGCCGCAAGTGAGGCAGGAACGGGAGTCGGACCAGCAGCGGTTCGCCGAGCAGGTCAGCTTCACGCAGACGGGACTGGACCACCTGACGGCGGCCCTTGGCCGTCTCAATGAGCTGGAGCGCCGCACCCTCGGCCGGTGATCGGAGGGTGCGGGCCGAGTCCCGCTCGGTCCGGACAGCCTGTCCGCCTCCGGACGGCACCCGGACAGGCGGGACACGGCCTGTCCCGGACAGCGGGACAGCAGCGGACAGGACAGGCGAGGGTGTCCCGGACAGGCGGGACAGGGCCGGACAGGACAGCGGGACAACGGCTCCCGGTCGGGACGGGTTGTCCGGCTCTCCCGCGCGGTGTCCGGTCCGGCGGACAGGTTGTCCGGCGGCCCGAGGCTGCGTGTCAGCCCAGCGCGTCAGCCCCGGCCGGTCAGGCTGTCAGCCGGTTGTCAGTGGTCCGTTTAGGGGCGTTTTAGGCACCCCGTCAGGTCGCTTGTCAGGCGCCTGAAACGGCCTCCCGCCTAGGACTCTCCCGGCGATCACGCGGCTGACGCCACAGGCTGTGTCAGCCCGGTCCCGCTGACGCCAGCACGGCCCGCACCTCGGACATGCGAGAGCCCCGGGCGGGGAGGGCCCGGGGCACGTTTGTGGGGCTGTCAGGCTCCCCGGCCGGTGGGGTACCGGCGGGGGCGCTCGGGCTGCGGCGGCGGGGTGCAGTCGGCCGGGTCGGCGCAGACGATGACTTCGATCTCGGGGCCCGAAGCCCGGGGAATCCAGTGCCGGATGCCCGCCTCGGTCCACCGGCCGCAGTGCGCGCACGTGCCCTGGGCCGGGGGCGAGGTCATGTCCCACGCCTGCATCACCGGTTCACCCGTCCGGCGCAGCGGGGGCACTCACACGGCGGGAAGGCAAGGCTGAACGCCGGCTCGTCGGCGGGCGGCACATGCCGGGCGGGCCGGAGGGGGGTGCGCTGGCCGGTCGCCGGGTCTAAGCGGTAGACCGAGATGGTCAGGCCGGGGTGCGTGGTCTTGTCGTCACTGCCTGTGGTCCTCATGGGCTTCAACATCGCGCGCACCTGTCACACGGCGCGGCGGCGCAGGAGGCGTCACTCCGACGGCGGACGGGGCGTCAAATCGGTGTCATTGCCCAGCCTGCGCGGGTAGCTTGATCGCATGACCACACCGAACAGCACACTCCGGGCCGTACGACTCGGTTTATTGATGAGCCAGGACGAGTTCGCCCGTGCGGTGCGGGACGCCGGGCAGCGCACGGGCCAGCGCAACGACGCCACGAAGCGGCTCGTGCAGCGCTGGGAGAGCGGCGAGACGGCCGCGCCCCGGCCGGTGTACGCGCGGGCCCTTGAGGCCGTGACCGGGCTCCCCATCGAGGCTCTGGGGTTCGCGGCCCCAGTGCCGCAGATTCGGGTCACGGGCGACGGGCACGGAGGCCACGACGTACAGGACAGCCCGGTCGGCATCCCGACCCCCAGCGGCCAGCCGACGACGCAGGCCGCCCCGAGGGGCAACTACTCCGGCATCTGGCTGAGCACGTACGAGTTCTTCAGCTCGGGACGGGACTCGACCTTCACCGGCAAGCACTACGTGGTGCTGCTCCAGCACGGCAACCGGCTCACCGGCCGCAGCCTGCCGCAGGGGTCGCTGAACCCCGACTCGCCGCTGACGCTTGACCTCCAGGTGGAGGGCAACATCGTCACCGGCACGTGGAACGAGCAGACGGCGACTGACGGCTACTACCGAGGGGCGAGGTACTTCGGGGCGCTCCAGATGCTGGTGGAGCCGACCGGCCGCCGCATGGCCGGGAAGTGGGTCGGCTTCGGCAAGGAGTTCGACGTGAACTCCGGCCCGTGGCAACTGGAGTTCGTGGACGCCGACACCAGCAAGGCCACCATCGCCAAGTACAACAAGGCGCCCGAATGACCGGGGGCGGACAGCACGAGGCCCGGCTCGGCACATAACCAGCCGGGCCTCGTGCTGTGTGGGCTCAGGTCAAGTTTTGTAACCCTGGGGGACGTCTCTGAGCAGGCAGTATGCGACGCGGAATCGCACAGAACCCTTGGTTTGCGTTTGCCGCTCCGGGCGGGTCTACTGCACCTCGGCACACCGGGAGGGAGACCCCCGAACGGAACTGTGTGCAAGGTCACTTGAGGGATTCGGCAGCCGGAGCAACACCCAAGAAGCACCCCGGCAGCACCCTAGGAACATCCCAGCAGCACCCCAGGAGCACGTCTCCCCATTTGCAGTCGGCCGAATCGCGTTTCGATCGCCCCCGCCTAGACTGCTCACCACATGCAAAGGAGCCCGGTCACCGCCCAGTTGGCCTAGGAAACCGAGGGCGGGGAGCGGACTCCCTGCGTGTGCCCGTAACCATCGAGAAGTGGAAGGACACACATGCACCATAACCAGTCGAGGCCTGACCTGCACGGGTGGGCCTGGGCTCGTCGCGCAACCGGGTGGCTGAGGCGTTATCGGCGGGTCATCGTTCTTCGCGCCCTGTACGGCGCGGCGTACGGCGCGAGCACCACGGGCGCCAGCCTGCTCCTGGTCTGGCTCAGCTCCCGTTTCTGAGCGGAGCCCACGAAACGGGCCCGTCACCTGCTGGTGGCGGGCCCGCCGTGTCAGCGATCTCAGGCCTGCCGGCTCGTAACTCACCAAGAGACGTGAGCACTTGCGGCCTCTTCCGTTGTCGGTGGTGGCTGTCACAATTCCGTGCATGAGTGATGAGCTGCCGTCGCCCGACATGTCCCTCGCCCTGGACGCTCCCCAGAACGCTCCCCTCGTGAGTGAGTGGCTGCTCGGCACGAGCGCCGTACTCGCGTATCACCTCGGCAAGTCCGATACGGCGCGAATGATCGCCGACGTGTCGTCGGTTGAGGTCCGGCTGTGGAACACCGAGTACGACCACGAGGGCTACCGCATTGTTCTCGTGGTGGAGCCGAGCCTGTACCCCACGTACGACGAACGAGCGCTGGAGGGCATCGCTGAGGTGGTGCGAGAGGTGCTGTGGGGGTCAGGCAAGTCCGTTGATGAGCTCGTCGCCCGGCCGTCGATTCCTCGCCTCGGCCCGGACTGGCGCAGGCAGGTCAAGACTGCCGACGGCCCCAAGCCCAGCAATCAGGGGCGAAGGCAGCAGCTCGAACCCAGTCATCCGGTGGAAGACCAGCTTCGCTTCGCCAACGAGTGGTAGCGGGACGTGTACCGGGTGCTCAAGGGGCGGCAGGCCACACTGCCGGACAACGAGACGATCGGGATCATGCCACTCGGTGGGATGCGGGTGAGGGGCTGGACGTTCGAGCCGGACCTGTTGGTCACCTATCGCGGATACGCCGGAGTGATCGAGATCGACGGCCCGCAGCACAAGGGCCACGCCGGTTACGACCACAGCCGTAGCCGTCTGTTCCTGCACTCCGGCGTGAAGGTAGTCGACCGGCTGAACGTGGAGGAAGTGAAGACCCTGGCGGAGGTCGAGAAGTTCGTGGATGACTTCCTGGCCCAGCTCAAGCGGTAGACAGCGCAGAGCCCCCGTCGGGTGACGGGGGGCTCAGTCGGCCTTGTCCGGGGCTCCGGCGGGCCGGGAGGGCCGGGCTGGTGGCGTTGGGCCCGGGGGCCGGCGCGGCCGGGAGGGGGCCGCTCAGCGGCTCAGGCTGCCCCCGTCCACTCGATGCGCACCGACTCGGGGTTGAAGTACTTCGATCCGGGCGCCCACCCGGCCGTCCGGCCGGAGGTCGCGGGCAGGATCGTCACCACGGACAGGACGGCGACGATCTCGCGCCGCCGCTCCAGGCTGTACGCCCCGCGCCACCAGGTCAGCGCCTCGTCCGGGTCGGCCTGATGACGTTTCACCAGCTCCGGCAGGTCGATGTCCTCGAACGCGCCACGCCCGGCAGCGGCCGACGCGGCAACGGCCTCAGCCATCTGCTGCTCGACGGCGGCGATCTTCTCCTTGATCCTCCGGGCAGCCGACCGGTACTCCACGGGGTCGGAGTCGTCGTCGTCAGCGAACGCCTCGGCCAGACCCCTGAGGCGGGCCGTCAGCGCGGCGTGCCGGGCGCTCAGGTCCCCGCTGGGCTGTGCCTGCGGGGCCGGAGGCCAGAACGGATCACGCACCGTCTCCCAGACGATCTGGGCGATGATGATCCGCTCCGCGTGCTCGTCCACGGCGCTGGCCTGGCGGGACACGTGCCCGCCGGTACGGCATGTGTAGACCGAGCCATTGCGGGAGGTGCCCCGGCCGGTGGTCTGCACGGGGCCGCCACAGTGGCATCGGTACAGGCCACCACCCAGGTACTTGCGGGTGGGTCCGGGCGTGGTGCGGCGTGCGGGGCTCTTGAGGACCGCGTCACAGATCCGCCACGTCTCCTCGTCCACGACCGGGAGCCACGCCCCCCTACCGGCCTCGGCCCCGTCGACCTCCATGATCCCTGCGTTGCGGGGCCTGCGCAGCAGCTTGAGCAGCGTGGTCGGCGTCCAGTCGCCAGGGGTTGGCTCGGTGCGGGTGCCGTCGGGCAGACGCTTGCGGCGGGCGGGGGTGCGGACACCGGCAGCCTGCCATGTGCGAAGCACAGAGCGGACCGACTGGCCGTCAGCGACCATGCGGGTGGCGTCCCGCAGGTGCCACGCCTCGGACCCCTCAGCAAGGTCAGGCTCCGCCGTGCAGCCCTTCGGACACGCAACCGTCACCGCCGTGATGGCGGCCCCGTCCTCGTCGCGCACGACCGAGACGGTGAAGCCGTCGGTGGCGCCGCACTCAGGGCAGACCAGGGAGCGCGGGGTGATGCCGTCGGCCTCGTACCCGAACGGTCGGCCGCCGCTCCGGAATGTGCCGTCACGGACGTTGTCCTTCTTGGCGTCGGCCACGCGTTCCCGATCAGCTCGGACTCGTACTGCGCCTGACTGGCGGCGTCCCGGGCCGACTTGCGGCCGTCGGCCGTCGACAGGTCGAACCGGCCTGCCTTGACAGTCTGCACGTGCAGGTTGAGCCGCTGCACGAGGTCGTGGAAGTGCAGGTAGTCCTGGCGGGTCTTGGGCTCGTACAAGCGCCGGTACAGGCGGGTGGGGGCGAGGGCCAGGACGCCGTCCGCGTGCCCGGCCTCCAAGTACTTGATCATGTTGGCGTAGTCCGGCCGGAGCTTGCCGGAGTACGCGCTGCGGTCGTCGTCCACGAACACCTTGACCACGTCGTCGCCGTTGCGGTCGGCGAGCTTGCGGCACTGTGCCTCCCGGCGCGTCACGCCGTTCTGGCGTCCCTCGCGGTCGTCGCTGATGCGGGCGTAGATCACCATGCGTCGCGGCTGCTGAGTGCGTGTCATCGATGCCTCCTCGGGGCTTACTTCGAGTGTCGCCCTAAGGGGGGTCTACCCGAATACCCGACGACACCGGCGAACTGCTGCCGGACGGCCGGGCGGTGGCACCGCTGCGTGTGGCGGACCGCACCGGCAGCTGAGCCGCCGGGTCAGGCCACCGGTGCCGTGAGGCCGAGCCGCTCGGGAAGCGGATCGCGGGCTGTGGGTGCGCCGGGCGGCAGGGGCCGGGTCAGGCCTCGTCCCGCATCAACGCCAGCAGCCGGTCCAGGACCCGGGAGCCGCCCGCGCGGACGCCGTCGTGTTCGAACTCGTCCGTGACCCAGGTATGCAGGCCGCGGATCGTACGGGCCGTCTCCAGGGCGTGGCCGGTGTCCACGTACATGTCGTCGTGGTAGATCGCCGCGGCCACCGGCACCTCGTTGGCGGCGAGGCGCGCGCGGTCGTACAGCGGGGTCCAGTCGGTGCGCCCGGCGAGCAGGTGCGCGGTCTCCCGCAGCGGTCGCAGCGCCGGGTCGTTGTCGAACATCCAGGGGTGCACCGACTCGCCCGTGAACAGGAGCGGTTCGTCGTCCGTCAGCGTCTTCGCCGCGTCGAACTGCGGGAACTCCGCACGCACCCGCTCCGCCGACCAGGCGGTGGGCCGGTCGTCCTGGCCGTAGATCGCCTCGTGGACCAGCGCGTAGAGGGGGTGGCCCGCGTACGAGAGGAGGCTTTGCACCTCCTCCTGGAAGGCGTCGGAGAGCGCGAAGCCCTGCCCGGTGCGGACGAAGGCGTCCTCGAGGAGGAAGTGCAGGCGGTGGCTGCCCTCGCTGCCGCCGAGCAGGATGCCGAGGGACTGGAAGGCTTCCACGGTGAGCCGGTAGCCGCCGGGAAGGACCGGCTCGTGCTGGAGCAGGTGCTCGGCGATCCGGCGGGCGCGTTCGACGTCCTGGGGGTAGCGCGCGTAGTGGGCGTCGACCTTGCGTTCGATGCGTGGGTACGCGGCCCGGTAGACGTCGTCCGCGTGCGCGTCGAGGGAGGGCAGCCCACCGGTGATCACGGCGGCGCCCAGACCCTCGGGTGCTGCCGACAGGTAGTGCACGGTGCAGAAGCCGCCGAAGCTCTGGCCGAGGACCGTCCACGGGGCACCGCCGGTGACCTGCGGGCGGATGGCCTCGCAGTCGCGGACGATGGAGTCCGCGCGGAAGTGGGTCAGATACTCGGCCTGCTCGCGGGAGCCGCCGCGCAGGGGGAGCGTCTGCCGGTTGGCGGGGGTGGAGGAGCCGGTGCCGCGCTGGTCGAGGAGGAGGACGCGGTACTCCTCCAGGGCCCGGCCGAGCCATGCCTGCTTCCCGATGAAACGGTTGGCCCCGAAGCCTGGTCCACCCTGGAGGTAGATCAGCCAGGGCAGGTCGTCATCCGCCTTGCCGCTCGCGACGACCTCCCGCGCGTACAGCTCGATGGTCTCGCCCGCGGGGTCGTCGTGGTCGAGGGGCACGGTGAAGCGTCGGTCGGTGAGGACGACGCCGGGCTGGCGATAGGTGAGGCTCAACAGGGCTCCCGAGACGGACGGCTTCCAGGCCGCGTCCCAGTTCAGCACATGTTCCCGGGGCGTCGGCGCCCGGGGATCGAGAAGCCCGTTTACTGCCCGGCGCTCAGCCGGTCGCCTCGCCCGTAAGACGGCGGCGGCGCCGCGGGAAGGATTCAGCGCGCCGCCAGGCTGGAGCGGCGCACCACCAGCTCGGGCTGGAGCACGACCCGCCGGTGTTCGTGCGTCCGCGCCCCGGCCTCCGCCTCGGTCTCCTCCAGGAGGAGCTCCGCGGCCAGAGCGCCCATGGTGACCGCGGGCTGCCGCACAGAGGTGAGGGGGACGGCCGCGGCGGCGGCGAACTCGATGTCGTCGTAGCCGACGATGGCCAGGTCGTCGGGGACGCTCACCCCGGCCGCGTACAAGGCCTGCAGGACGCCGAGGGCGAGCAGGTCGTTGGCGCAGAACACGGCGGTCGGGCGGTCGGCGAGCCCGAGGAGCCGGGCACCGGCGTCCCGGCCCGCGGCGACATCGAGGCGCTCGGTCGGCAGCTCCCGCAGCGCGTCGGGCCCGAGCCCGGCCTCGGCCAGCGCGTTCAGTGCGCCGGTGCGGCGGTCCCTGACCTGGTTGAGTCCGGGCGGACCGCTGACGTAGGCGATGGAGCGGTGGCCGGCATCGACCAGATGCCCTACGGCCAGGGCGCCGCCCGCCACGTCGTCGACCGAGACCGAGCACTCGGTGGTGCCTTCGGCGACCCGGTCGACCAGGACGAACGGAATCCCGTGGCGGCGGAACGTCGCGATGTTGCGGCCCGTCGCGTCGGCGGGAGTGAGCAGCACGCCACGCACCCGCTGCTCGGCGAAGAGCGCCAGGTACTCGGCCTCCTCCGCGGGGCTCTGCGCACTGTTGCAGACCATCACACCGAGCCCGGCCTCGCGGGCGGCCCGCTCGGCGCCGCGAGCCACGTCGACGAAGAACGGGTTGCCCATGTCGAGGACGAGCAGTCCCATGATCCGGCTGCGCCCGGCGCGCAGCTGCCGTGCCGACTCGCTGCGGACGTAGCCGAGCCGGTCGATCGCGGACAGCACACGCGCGCGGGTCTCGGAGGCGACCGTCTCGGGACGGTTGATGACGTTCGAGACCGTACCCACGGAGACTCCGGCTGCGCGGGCGACGTCCTTGATACCCACCGACTGGGCCATCAGGCGAGGACCTCCAGAGGGGAGAGGAGCGGCGGGCAGGCCTTCACATTACCCGCCCGCCACCCCCGTTTCGGACTCGGTCAGGCGGGCAGCGAGAAGTCGACGACGTGCAGCGCGGAGGGCGTCGCACCGCTGGACTCCTCCTGGTACATGAAGGACAGGACGTTGTCGGCCCTGACCCTCGTCTCGTCGATCACGACCTCGCCGAAGGCGTACTTGTCCAGGACCAGTTTGGTGCGCCGGCTCGAGTTGAGCGCGACGGGTATCTCGGTCTTGGTCCAGGTGCCGGAGGAGTTCTTGCGCAGGTGGAAGGGTCGGCCGCCCGCGGTGCGGTCGGCGACGTGGTCGGCGGTGCACTGGCCGAGGCGCCCGGGCACATAGCTGATGATCGCGTGCGGCAGGCCGGTGGAGTCGGTGAACTGGCTCTCCTGGTTCATCAGGCAGTGGTCCGGGGTCAGCGGATCGACGACGAGTCCGCCGTCGGTGACCCCCACCTTGTCCGAGCCGCCCGTGGCGCCGACGACGGTGCCGGAGTCGTTGCGCCAGGTGCGGCCGCGGTCGGTGGAGTACACATATCCGGTGTCGTGGTTGGTGATGCCGCCGCTGTTGCACATGCCCCGGGGTCGTCGAGCAGTCCGGCGGCCGTGGACCAGGTGGTCGCGCCGAGAGCGCGGCGTGCGACGACCGCGTTGCGGGTCGCGGTGTACCAGGCCGCGTACTGGTACCCCCGGTAGGTCAGCAGGCCGTTCTTCTGGAACGAGTTGTTGTTGACCAGTCCGTCGTACGACACGAAGTAGACGGCCTGGGCGTCGAGTCTGCTGCTGCCGGTCCGGGTTACGGAGGGGCCGGAAGTGGCCGCGTGCGCGCTCCCTCGCGCGGCCACCGCGGCCGGCAGCGCGGTCGCCGGCACGGTACGTCGTCTCATGGGCACGTCTCCGGGTTCAGGCGAGGTGGAACACTTCGGTGAGCGGTTTCATGGCCTCGTCGGGCGCGGCGCCGTCCAGCGCTTCGAAGAACGGCGCCATCTCCGCCTGCCAGCGTGCGTTGACGTCGGTGACCTCCATGCCCGCCCGGGCCGCGGCGAAGTCCTCTGTCTCCAGGTAGCCGACGAGCAGTCCGTCCTCGCGCAGGAAGAGCGAGTAGTTGTGCCAGCCGGTCTCCGAGAGTGCCTGGAGCATCTCCGGCCACACCGCGGCATGGCGCTCGCGGTACTCGTCGAGCCGGTCCGCCCGGACCTTCAGCAGGAAGCACACGCGCTGCATCGACAGCCCTCCGATTCAGGGATGTGGGGCGACCAGGGCGCTTCTGACGGATCTCCGCGGCGTCAGAAGCGCCCTAGTGCCGCATCAAGCAACGTTCGCCCCGCGATGAGGCGCCGCTCTGTTGCTGTCCTGGGCGGCGCCGGACGGCCAGAATGATCGCGTGGCTGAACGTGTGCAGGTCCGGGAGATCGATGACGACGAGGGCAGGCGGTTGCTGCGGATCGTCCGTAGGGGCACCGGTTCGGTGGTGACCTGGCGGCGGGCCCAGATGGTGCTGTTATCCGCGCAGGGCATGCCCGTGGCGAAGATCGCCGAGGTGACGTTCACCAGCCCGGACCGGGTCAGAGATGTGATCCACAACTTCAACGCGGACGGGTTCGACTCGCTCTATCCGAAGTACAAGGGCGGTCGGCCCAAGACCTTCAGCCTCCCCGAACGCCGTGAGATCAAGAAGATCGCCAAGTCCAAGCCGGCCGAGCATGGCCTGCCGTTCTCGACCTGGAGCCTGGCCAAGCTGGCCGACTTCCTGGTCGCCGAGGGGGTGGTCGACGACATCAGCCACGAGGGCCTGCGGGCACTGCTCCGCGAGGAGGGCGTCTCGTTTCAACGCGTGAAGACCTGGAAGAGCTCACGCGACCCCGACTACGCGGCCAAGAAGGCCCGCGTCGAGCACCTCTACGCGATCGCCGACGGGGAGGTCGTCCCCGAGGACGGTGAGCCCGAAGTCGTCTTATGCCTCGACGAGTTCGGGCCACTCAACCTCCAGCCCCACCCCGGTCGGCACTGGGCCGAGCGCGGTGGGAAGCATAAGGATCCCAGCCGCGGGCCCCGGCCCCGACGCCGGGCGACCTACACACGACCACACGGGGTCCGCCACCTGTTCGCCGCCTACGACCTGGGCAGGGACAAGCTCTACGGCCACATCAAGCCGAAGAAGAACCGGACCAGATTCTTGGAGTTCTGCCGCTACCTGCGCAGCCTCTACCCGCCCCAGATCCGCATCGCGATCGTGCTCGACAACTTCTCCCCGCACCTGACCACAAAGAAGGACACCCGGGTCGGCGACTGGGCAGCGGCCAACAACGTCGAGTTCGCCTACACGCCGACCAACAGCTCCTGGCTCAACCGCATCGAAGCCCAGTTCACAGCCCTGCGCTACTTCGCTCTCGACGGCACCGATCATGCCAGCCACAAGGAGCAGGGCAGCATGATCCGCCGCTACATCATCTGGCGGAACAAGCACGCTGCCGACGAACGCCTACGCGAGGTCGTGGACA
>NZ_BBZJ01000016.1 GCF_001417775.1 Streptomyces sp. TP-A0356
CCGGCGTACCCTCCGACCGCGGGAAGAACTCGTACCACGACCCGAACAACGCCCGCTCCCGCTCCACCAACAGCGCCAACCCCTCCGACGACGACACCAACTCACGCAACGGATGACGAGCCAGAACCCCATCCACCTCCGGCGTCAACGCCGCCGCCAGACGGGCGACCGGGGGGCGCGAGTCGTCGCGCAGGGCACGGACGGCCGCTCGTATCGCCTCCCGCCCCGGTCCCTCCGGCACTCCGGCGGCGGCGCGCTCGTACAGATCGGCGCCCTCCTCCAGGACCAGTGCCACGTCGACGCGGCAGGGGACCTTGATCCGCGCGTGGTGCCGCCAGGTGGTGATCGGATCGCCCCACGCCTCCACCAGATACGTCCAGGTGCCGACCGACAGCGGTGTCACGTCGGCGCCCCAGCGGTCGCTGCCGGGTTCCAGTTCACGCATCGGCGTCCAGGGGCCCGGGCGGCCCTCCGGGTCGAGCAGCACGACGTTGGCGCCGATCGCGCCGTGACCCTCGCCGAAGACCGTGGCGGTGACCTGGAAGGTCTCCCCCTCCACCGCCTTCGCCGGGCGTCGGCCGTGGTCGACGGTCGGACGGACGTCCACGATCGGGATACGGCCGATCGCGGGCCTCGCACCGCCGGCGACAGGGTTCGCCCCGTCCCGGTGCACGGCCTGCGGTTCCATGGACTTCGCCTCCTCCGCCGTTCTGGAGCCTCGGGTCGACGCCGGCTCTCGGGGTTCTCGGTGCTCTGCTCGGTGCGGCATCCCCTACGCGTTCGCCGACGGTGCGGGACGGGTTCCGGACACGGCCCGCTCGCGGGCCCTGTGAGCGTTCAGATACAGCTCGGCGGCGTCAACGGCCTCGCGCGCGCAGCGCTTTCCCATCAGCACGCACAAGGTGTAGCCCGTGTTCTCGAAGCTGCCGCGGACCGCCCGGTTGTCGGGGGACGCGAGCATCAGGCGTTCCCACGCCCGGTACTGCTCGAGATGTCTGGCGACCTCGGTTCTGGCTGGCAGCAGCACGGCACCGGTCACCTCCCATACCTCTGCGCTGGAGCACGTTTCCGGACGGTCGCGGGTGCGCGGTCCGGACGGGTACGCGAAGGCCGTACACGGAGCGGGGTTGGTCCGTTACGGCGATCGAGACCTTCACCCATGGTGCACGGCCCACCACGAAGCGTCCTGTTCGGATTTCAACCAGTGGGACTGGTGTGTCTCGTGTTGCACGAATGGAGTAGCAATCGCACAGTGGACTTACTCAGGAGCGATGACCGCTCACGCTTCGTGATCGGGGCTCGGCCCAAAGGGGCGAGGAGGAGCGAGAGCTTCGCCGGTGAGGAGCCAACGACGATGAAGACCGCAGCGCCCTGCTACTACCACCTCGACGTGGAGATCAGCCCGGAGCGAATCGGACAGGTCCAGCGGATTCTGGCCGCCCATCTCCGGTACTGGAATCTCGAGATGCTCGTCGAGCCCGTCTGCCAGTGCACCGAAGCGCTGATGCGCACCATCGAGCAGCACGCGGTGGACAAGAACACGACCATCGAGATGTGGTGGAACGGTCAGCACCTCATCACCGCGGTCCAGGACAGCGAGCAGGACGTCCGGCCGCACTACGCGCCGACCGGCTGCCTGACGCGGATCGCGGCCCTGAGCACCGGCTGGGGCTGCTGCGCCACCAACACCGGCGGAAAGATCATCTGGTTCTCGCAGCGGGCCCGGGCCGCCGAACGCGCCCCTCTCGTCCCGGTGGCACCCGCGCCGAGCCTGCGCGAGACGCGCCCGCTCCCCCGCGCTCTGCCGCCGGCGGCGGTCGCCGCCGGGCCGGAGCGGGAGGACGCGTCGGCGGGGCAGCCGGAACCGGCCATGGCCCACGCCTGACGCCCACGCCCCGGCAGGGCGCGCCCTCGTGGATCCCCGTGGACGGTGCGCCCTCGGCCGCGGCGCACCCGGGACGGTGGCCGTGGCGGTCGACACGGTTGTCGCGACCGTGAGGCGCCGGCGACCGGGCTCCCCGGAACGGCCCCTGTCCGGGGTCCGCGATTGCGACGGCCCCTGTTCGCGGTCCGCGATTGCGACGGCCTCTGTTCGCGGTCCGCGATTGCACGGGGCCGTGGTCGCCGCGAACGTCACCCCGGACCCTCGGGACCGTGCCCGTCAACTCCGCTCTTCCGGCGGGGGCGTTGGGCCTGTCAGACTCCGGGGGTGCCCGACTTCGACATGCTCGTCATCGGATCCGGCCCGGGTGGCCAGAAGGCCGCCATCGCCGCGGCCAAGCTCGGTCGTCGGGTCGCCGTCGTCGACCGCCCCGACATGGTCGGCGGGGTCTCCATCCACACCGGCACGATCCCCTCCAAGACCCTGCGCGAGGCCGTTCTCTACCTCACCGGCCTCACGCAGCGGGATCTGTACGGGCAGAGCTACCGCCTCAAGGAGGACATCACCGTCGCCGACCTGACCGCCCGCACCCGGCATGTGGTGGGCCGCGAGGTCGACGTCATCCGCAGTCAGCTCTCCCGCAACCACGTCTCCCTCTTCGCCGGCACCGGCCGGTTCGTGGACCCGCACACCGTAGCCGTACGCGAAGTGACGGGCGAGGAGCGGTTGTTGAGCGCCGAACATCTCGTCATCGCCACCGGCACCCGGCCCGCCCGGCCCACGAGCGTCGAGTTCGACGGGCGGTCGATCATGGACTCGGACAACGTCCTGGGGCTGGAGCGGGTGCCCCGTTCGATGGTCATCGTCGGGGCGGGGGTGATCGGTATGGAGTACGCCTCCATGTTCGCCGCCCTCGGCAGCAAGGTCACGGTGGTCGAGAAGCGGCCCGGGATGCTCGACTTCTGCGACGTCGAGGTGATCGAGTCCCTGAAGTACCACCTGCGGGACCTGGCCGTCACCTTCCGTTTCGGCGAGACCGTCGCCGCGGTCGAACGGCACCCCAAGGGAACCCTCACCATCCTGGAGAGCGGCAAGAAGATCCCCGCCGACGCGGTGATGTACTCGGCGGGCCGGCAGGGCCTGACCGACGAGCTCGACCTCGGCAAGGCGGGGCTGACCGCCGACGCGCGCGGCCGGATCACGGTCGACGAGCACTATCGCACCGAGGTGCCGCACATATACGCCGTCGGCGATGTGATCGGCTTTCCGGCGCTGGCCGCCACCTCGATGGAACAGGGGCGCATGGCGGCGTACCACGCCTGCGGCGAGCCGGTGCACGAGATGATCGGCCTGCAGCCGATCGGTATCTACACGATCCCCGAGATCAGCTTCATCGGACGGACGGAGGACCAGCTCACTCAGGAGTGCGTGCCGTTCGAGGTCGGCGTCTCCCGCTACCGCGAGCTGGCCCGCGGGCAGATCATCGGCGATTCGCACGGGATGCTGAAGCTGCTGGTCTCACCGGTGGACCGCACCCTGCTCGGCGTGCACTGCTTCGGCACCGGGGCCACCGAGCTGATCCACATCGGCCAGGCCGTGATGGGCTGCGGCGGCACGGTCGACTACCTCGTCGACGCGGTCTTCAACTATCCGACGCTCGCGGAGTCGTACAAGGTCGCCGCCCTGGACGCGACCAACAGGATCCGGCAGATCGAGCGGCTCGAGGACTGAGGACGCCAGGCGGATCGTCTCGCGTGGACAGCCCGCACCCGCATGATCGACACTCGGCGAATGGCGAAGTATTTCGACGTTCACCCCGAGAACCCCCAGCCGCGCACGATCCGCCAGGTCGCCGACAGCATCCGCGACGGTGCCCTCGTGGTCTATCCGACGGACTCCTGCTTCGCGCTGGGGTGCCGCCTGGGCAGCCGGGACGGCGTGGAGCGCATCCGTACGATCCGCCAGCTCGACGACCGCCACCACTTCACGCTCGTGTGCCGGGACTTCGCCCAGCTGGGCCAGTTCGTGCACGTCGACAAGGACGTGTTCCGCGCGATCAAGGCCTCGACGCCCGGCAGCTACACGTTCATCCTGCCCGCGACGCGTGAGGTGCCGCGCAAGCTGCTGCACCCGAAGAAGAAGACGGTCGGGGTCCGCATCCCCGACCATGCGGTGGCGCAGGCGCTGCTGGACGAACTCGGCGAGCCGCTCCTGTCCAGCACACTGCTCCTGCCTGGCGAGGAGGAGCCGATGACGCAGGGCTGGGAGATCAAGGAGCGGCTCGACCACGTCGTGGACGCGGTGATCGACTCGGGCGACTGCGGCACCGAGCCGACGACGGTCGTCGACTTCTCCGGCGGCGAGGCCGAGATCGTACGCAAGGGTGCGGGCGACACATCGCGGTTCGAGTGATCCGCGGTTCTCCGGCGTACGGGCGAGAGGGCCGTTCGGCCAATCCGGCGACTACCGGTGAGTGTCGTTATCGCCTCGACGGTCTCGGGAAATGGTGTCCGGGCGGTTGCGTACGGCCACGAGAAGCCGTGGACGCCGACCGTCCGAACCCATCAGCCACGTCACAGGGAGACCGTCATGGGACACGGTGGCGACGTCATCAACGAGCTCACCACCGACCACCGGGAGGTGGAGAACTACTTCCAGCAGATCGAGTCGCTGCCCAGCGGCCATCAGGACCGCCGCAAGCTGGCCGACGAGATGACGATCGAACTCGTCCGGCATTCCGTCGCCGAGGAGATGTATCTCTACCCCGCCGTGCGGGAGCACATCGAGGACGGCGACGCGATCGCCGACAAGGAGATCGCCGACCACGCGCGGGTGGAACAGGCCCTCAAGCAGCTCGAGGGCTGCGATGTGGACGACCCGCAGTTCGACCGGTTGTTCATCACGGTGAAGAACGAGGTGAAAGCGCACGTCGAGGACGAGGAGAACAACCTCTTCCCCAAGCTGCGCATGGCCTGCAGCCAGGAGATGCTCGACACCCTGGGCGAGAAGATCCGCATGGGCAAGAAGATCGCGCCCACGCGCCCCCACCCGGCCGCCCCCGACACGCCGCCCCTGAACAAGATCATCGCGCCGGGTACGGGTCTCGTGGACCGGGTCCGCGACTTCGTCACCGGCCGCGGCCGCTCCTGACCGGCGCGGGCGGCCCGGCCCGGTCCGGTCGGGTTCTGCCGAGTTCCGCCGAGTTCGCGTCGGCTCAGCCGGTGACCTGGTCCCCGACCGGGCCGTCCTCGTCCACGGGCTCCTCGTGCACCCGTCGCACCAGGGAGTCCCGGTGCAACCCGGCGAGCCCCCCGAGCAGGTCCGGGTGGCGCAGCAGGGGAGCCGCCCGGTGGTCCCGCTCGTCGGGATCGGTCAGCCTGCGGAAGTCGAACGCGAACCCGGCCGTGTGGTCGCAGCCGTCGAGCGCGGCGACCGCCTCCCGCGCGAGGGACGGTGTGGTCAGCAGGCAGGCGGCCCAGCTGGCGACCACCTCGTCCACCCAGGAGCGCCAGCCGGTGTCGGCCTCGTCGGAGGCCGCCGCATCGGATCCGGCGAGCCAGTCCAGACGGGTGGACCCGCCCGGGCCGACGAACGCGACGAGTGCGGCGTCGGCCACCGAGGGATAGCGCAGCCAGGCGGCGACCGTGACGGCCTGGGACGCCTGGGCCTCCGCCAGGGCGGCATCCAGTGCTCCACCGGTGCCCGGGTAGGAGCGCAGCAGCCACTGGGTGGTGGCGGATATGACAGGGGACAGATCGGCTGACATCTGCGTCACCCTAGCCGCCGGCACGAAACGGATAAATGGCGTGGATCACACTCAAAACGCTCGCAGTGCAGATCACACGCGGGAGGGGCCCGGAGACCGGGAGGACACGCGCACGGCCGACCCGCAGCGCCTCGGCCGGCCGGCGCAGCACGCCGGACGCAACCCGGGCGAGGCGGAGCGCCATTGGCTGGGACCGGTGACCCGCAGACGGGCCGGCAGACCGTGCCCGGTGACGTAGCAGAACCCGACGTCGTGTGCGGCGGCGCGGAGTTCGGTCACGGGCGTGGTGCGTGCGCTCCGGGTTCTTGTGGACCGGCTCCCAAGACGGGTGCAGGCTGAGAATCGGGACAGAAGCCGCCCGGTTCGGCTGACCCTCCGCACGGAAGTGATCACGATGGAAGCCAAACAGTGGACCGTGCAGATCTACATCACCGAGGACGGCGACGACACCCGTGCGCATGCCGTGCTCACCACCCGCGACACGGCGTCCGTCACCGGACGGGGAGTGGCCCGGCGCAACCCGGTGGACCGGCCCATCCCGGAGATCGGCGACGAGCTCGCCGCCAGCCGCGCGCTGGAGGACCTCGCCATCCGGCTGCACGACGTCGCCTCCGACGACATCGTGCAGTTGGCCGGGCCCGCCGCACCGTGACGGCGCCGGGCACGTCCGCTCGTGCCCGTTCGCGGTGATGGGCCGGGCCTGGCAGCGGGAGCGCCGGGCCCCCGGCGCTGGCGGTTCTCCCGTTCCCGTGGTGTGCTGAGAGTGACGGGAAGGACCCATGAAGACGCGGAGAAGCGGCTCGCGGCCGTGCACCGCGCAATCGAGATCCGCGAGAAGCGGGTGGGGTCCTTCCCGCCCTGTCATGCCCTGTCTGTGCCGGCCCCGCCTCGTGCCGGGTGTCGCGCGCTCCCGCGGTCGGCGGAGCACCGCCGAGCCGACGCCTTCCCACGGCGGTCCCGGGGGGGAAGCGATGACAAGCAGCCGCACGGCCCCCGTCCCGATCCCTCCTCGCCCCGGCCCACGAGCCGCCCTTGGGCGGGGCCGGCCGGGAGTCGGCGGGCGGCCGCGGCGACAGGGAAAGGACGCCGCGGCGACAGGAACGAAAGGACGACGAAAGGACACGGAGCGATGGCCTCTGCCACCACCCTGGCCTCGGCCCTCCCGGCCGACCACCGCGAACGGCTGATGCGGCTCGCCCGCGAGGTCTTCTTCGAGGCGGGAACCCGACTGTTCGAGGAGGGCCGGCACGCGGACCGGTTCTGGATCATCAAGACCGGGACCGTGGCCCTGGACCTGCATGTGCCCGGCCGCCGGGCCGCCATCATCGATTCACTGGGACACGGCGAACTGGTCGGCTGGTCCTGGCACTTCACGCCCCATGTATGGCAGCTGGGCGCCGCGGCCATGAGTCCCGTACGGGCCCATGAGTTCGACGCGGTGGCGGTGCGGGCGATGTGCGAGCAGGACCCCGAGTTCGGCCGTGCGATCGCCGTCTGGGTCGGCTACGTGCTCGCACACCGCCTGCACGCGGCCCGTACCCGGCTGCTCGATCTGTACGCCCCTTACGGCAGTGGAGACCTGGCATGACCGGTTCCTCCGCCGGGGAACCGGCGTAGCCGGGGGCCCGGGGACCTGAGGGGGGCCTCAGGGGGCCTCAGGGGGATCGACGTGCTCGGTCAGCCGATCGTCCTTCGCCAACGCGGACCGACCCGCTCCCACTCCCGGTCCCATGCCACCATCCGCCGCCGTTCCAGGCTCCCGCGCACCAGCCACCCGCAGCCCCACACCCCGCCCGCGGCACCGAGCCCGGCCAGCGCGCCCACCAGCGACGCCTGCCGTCGCGTATGCGTCTCGTTCACCGGCCTGGAGACCAGCCGTCCCGCGCGATCCGTCCACACGGTGACCGCCGTGCCCGTCCTCCCCCCGGGCTCGACCTTCACCAGACCCGTGTGCGTCGAACCGTCACCCGCGGTCCAGCGCGCCTTCGCCCACACGCTCCCGTCGCCGTAGTCGGACACCGCCTGGGGGCTGCGCACCGCGTTCTCGGTCAGCACGGCCCGCACCGCGTACGAGTGGGCGCGGCGCTCGGCGAGTCCGTGATGCACCGTGGCCGCCGCGCCCTGACCCGCGAGCACACCGGCCAGCAGGACGAGGAGCCAGGTGGCGAGCATGATCCAGGCCTCCACACGGTCGCTGCGGCGCAGTAGGGGATTGCGCCGCCACCGCCAGAGCCACACCTTCGTCGTCGTACGCCGGGTCGTCGCCATCCGTCCTCACCTCGGGGTGCGTCATGTGACGCGGCCGGCTCCTGATGGTCCTGGTCCGGCCGACGGGGCGGGCCGATCGGCGCCGCCCCGGGTACCGGCCGGCTCTCGCTCGACGCCGTAGAGGCCGATGCCGCCCACGAGTTCACGCCCCGTCACCAGCTCGGGCTCGATGCGCACGAAGACATCCTCCGGTGAAGGCACCCAGGAGCGCGGCCCGGTGCGGGCCAGCCGATCGCGTTCCACGGGGTCGGTCACCACGGCGGCCGGTCCGGTGACGACGACGCTCCAGCCGGAGCGCGCTGCCGCGTCGACGTCGTCCGCCTCGAAGGCGACCACCGAACCCTCGATGGCACGGACCAGCTCCGAGGCCGCCGAGGTGCGCAACAGCACCGCGCCGTCGCGGTCGAGACAGAAGGTGAGCGGCAGCACCGCGGGCAGGGCCTGACGCGTGTGGACGACACGGCCGACGGGGGCCTTCGTCAGCAGACGCAGGCACTCCTGGCGTTCGAGTTCGCGGAAACCGTCGTTCGGGTACATCAGTCAGTCCGTCTTTCGCCTGGTGCGGCGGCTCTGCCGTACGGCCTGCGTCCTTCGTCCCGGGCCGGGGAGGGTGTCACACGGCGATGCGCCGCCCGGTGATGCTGAGGGGGTCGATGCGGATCCACAGGTCGCGTTGTCCGCCCGCCCAGGGCTTGCTGTGTGCCTGCTCCTCCAGTCGCCGTACGGAGTCGGGATCCGTCACGGCGTTGGCGTGTCCGCGCACCAGGACGCTCCAGCCCTGGCTGAACGCGGCGTCGATGCGGTCGACCTCGAAGGCCACCTGGGAGCCCGACGCCTGTGACGCCACGGTGTCCGGGGCGGTGCGGAAGATGATCGAGTCGCCTACGACGCCGTAGTTCAGTGGGACGATCACCGGCCCCGAGGGGGTGTGCAGCGCGAGTCTTCCCACACCGTGGGTCGAGAGCAGGTCCCGGCACTCCTGTGGGGTCAGTTCGGTGAACCGCGGGTGCCGCCCGGGCTGTCCCAGACCCGGCGGCAGCTCGACGTCGCCGCCGGTGAGTTCGAGCACCGTGGTCTCCAGCGCTCCCGCCAGTCTGAGGAGGGTGCTCACGCCGGGCGCGGCGGTGGGCTGCTCCTCCAGGTACTGGAGGTAGCTGGAGGCCATGCCCGCCCGGTGGGCCGCTTCGTGCCGGGTCAGGCCCAGTTCCTCACGCCGCAGGGCGATCCGGCGTCCGAGATTGCCTGCGGGGTGGTGGCCCTCCACCGCATCCGACGATGCCTGTGCGGCCATGGCCCTCACTTCCTCTCGTCACGCCGCCCGGACGGCGACGACTTCGTGCTGCTGCCCGCCGAGTACCACTTTGAGCGCACCGGTGGCGGCGGCGCGGCCGCAGACGTCGTAGGCCTCCTCCATCCGGTCCAGTGGGAAGGTGTGCGTGACCAGCGACGAGGTGGGCAGCCGTCCGGCGGCCGCCATCCGCAGCAGCGTGGGCGTGGAGTAGGTGTCGACCAGGCCGGTCGTGATGGTCACGTCGGTGCTCCACAGGTCTTCGAGGTGCAGTGTGGCGGGGCCGCCGTGCACACCGACGTTGGCCACGCGCCCGCCTGGTCGCACCATGCGCGTGCACATCTCGAAGCTCTCCGGCAGGCCGACGGCCTCGATGACCACGTCGGCGCCCAGCCCGTCGGTGAGGTCGGCGACCAGCTGCTCGGGGCCTTCGTCGGCGTGCGCCACGGCATCGGCTCCGAACCGCTTGGCGGCGTCCAGCCGGGCCGCGGCCAGGTCCACGGCGATGATCCGTTCGGGGGCGTACAGCTGGGCCGTGGTGATCACGGCGAGTCCGATCGGACCGGCCCCGACGACGGCGACGGTGTCTCCGGGCCGTATGTGCCCGTTGAGCACGCCGACCTCGTACGCGGTCGGGAAGATGTCGGCGAGGAGCACGGCGTCCTGGCTGTCCAGCGTGCCGGGCAGCGGGTGGACGGAGAGATCGGCGAAGGGGACGCGGACGTATTCGGCCTGCGTGCCGTCGATCAGATGGCCGAGGATCCAGCCCCCGCCGCCCAGGCACTGGCCGTAGGTCCCCTCGCGGCAGTAGCGACAACGCCCGCAGGCGGTGATGCAGGACACCAGGACCCGGTCTCCCGGCTGCAGGGTGCGCACGTCGTCGGCGATCTCGACGACCTCGCCGACCGCCTCGTGCCCGAGCACGGTGCCGGGCGGCACCTCGGGCAGGTCGCCTCGGAGGATGTGCAGGTCCGTCCCGCAGATGGTGACGGTGTCGACCCGTACGATCGCGTCGGTGGCGTCCAGGATGTCGGGGTCCGGAACGTCCTCCCAGGCGGACTGTCCGGGGCCGTGGAAGACGAAGCCCTTCATGGCGATTCCTTCCTCTCCCGGTGTCTGACGGTGGGGCAGTGCCCTCTGCCGGTGTCTGACGGTGGGGCGGTGCGTCGGCGTCCGCCGCCCGGCGGAACGTCGGGGCCGGCCTGGACGCCACTTGCGGCCCGGGCGCCGACGGAATGCCGGCGGCCCTGCAGCTCCAGCTTGTCCCACGTCACCGGCCTTTGCTTGGGCCGGTCGGCCCCATCCGCGGCCGTCCGTCCGGTGACCTGCCGATCCGATACGGCCCGTCCGCCCGCCGGAACGGCCCGTCGTTCCCCGCCGGGGCCGCCCGGACCACGCCGGTCGGGCGTATCCAGCAGGACGATGGAAGGAGGTAGGGATCGGTCCCGTACCCGGGTGGGAATCGCCGTCGGCTGCGGCGACGCCCCGCCCGGCGACTGCCGCGCAGGGCGCTGCCGCCGGGGCCGCGCACCCGGAAGGCGGTGTTTCAGTGAACGAGACAGTGTCTCTGGGGCGGATCGCCGGCGTACGTGTCGGCCTGCACTGGAGTGTGCTCGTCATCATCGTGCTGGTGGCCGTCAGCCTGGCCGGCGGCCGTTTCCCCGACGCCCACCCGGGCCACTCCGCGTGGGCCTACTGGGCACTGGCGACGCTGACCGCCGTGGTGTTCCTGGCCTCACTGCTGCTGCACGAGCTCGCCCACGCGGTCGTCGCGCGACGCAACGGCGTCCAGGTCGACGGCATCACGCTGTGGATGCTCGGCGGCGCCGCTCGCCTGCACAACGAGTCGCCGACACCGGCCGCGGAACTGCGGATCGCGGGCGTGGGGCCGCTCACCAGCGCGGTGGTGGGCGGAGTGTTCATCGGTCTGGCCGTGATGATGGACGCGCTGCATGTGTCGGGGCTCCTGGTCGAGGCCATCGCCTGGCTCGCCGGGATCAACATCGTGCTGGCCGTGTTCAACGCACTGCCCGCCGCCCCGCTGGACGGCGGCCGACTGCTGCGCGCGTTCCTGTGGCACCGTACCGGCGACCGTGTGCGTGCGACCCGCGGCGCCTCGGCCGCGGGGCGGGCCCTGGGCTGGCTCATGGTGCTCGCCGGCTTCGCCGCCGTGCTGTTCGCCGGCAACCTGTCGGGGATGTGGTTCGCCCTCCTCGGCTGGTTCCTCATCGCCGCCGCGACCGCCGAGGCCCGTCAGGCAGAGCTGCGCGGGATCCTGCAGGGCATCCCCGTGAGCCGGGTCATGACCCGTGACCCCGTTTCCGTCCCCGCCACGATGACCCTGGAACGGTTCCTGGCCGAGGCTCCCTTCGACCGTTACCGCCACTCGGCGTTCCCGGTCCTGGCACCCGACGGAGACGTGATCGGGCTGGTCACCGCCGACCTCGTCGGCCGGACTCCGCCGGAGGCCCGCGCGAGCACCACGGTCGGCGACGTCATGCGTCCGCTGTCCGACGTCGAGACGGTCGCCCCCGACGACGCCGTCGTGGAACTGCTGCCGCGGCTGGAGGCGAGCAAGGACCGCAGGGCCCTCGTCCTGGACGACGGGCGCCTCGTCGGAATCGTCACACCCGCCGACGTCAGCCGCGCCGTGACCTGGCTGACCAGCGCCACCCGGCCGCGGGGCTGACGCGGCGAGTGCCTTACGCGCGCCCGGTCATGGCGGCCCTGAAGGCGGTTCAGAGCTCCGAACGGAATGGGCGCCCGGCTCACGGCGAGCCGGGCGCCCATTCCGTTCCGAGCTCTCAGGCGTGCGGGACGACGGCGACGGGGCAGCCGGCGTGGTGGAGCACGGCGTGCACGACGGAACCGATGTGGGTGCCGAGCCGGGTGTCCCGCGACGGGCGCCCCACGACGACGAGAGAGGCCCGGCCGGCGGCACGGACGAGCTCTGTGGCGGGTCGCCCCTCGGTGACGGTCTCGGAGACCGGGACCCCGGGGAACTTCTCGGTCCAGGGCTGCAGCGTCGCGGACAGGAGGGCCTTCCGTTCGGCGAGCGACTCCGGCCCGTGGCCGGCACCCGAGCGTCCTTCGGCGGCATGGCCCGGCGCCTCACCGACGGCGTGGACCACGTGGAGCGAAGCGCCACGGCGCCGGGCGGCCTCGAAGGCGAACCCGATCGGCTCGGCGTCGGCGTGCCGGGGGTCGAGGCCGAGGACGACATCGCGGTACGGCGTCTCGGGGATCTCCTCGGGCGAGACACCGTCCAGGGCGGGCAGGTGCTCGTCGGCCAGGGCCTCACCGGCGCGTACGAGCACCACGGGACGCGGAGACCTGGCGACGACGCGCTGGGACACCGAACCGACCACGAACCCCGCGATACGTCCCAGGCCACGCGACCCGAGCACCAGCACCTCCGACTCCTCGGCCGCCGCCAGGAGGGCGGTGAGCGGGGCATCGGGCAGCAGCGCCTCCTCCACCCGCAGCCCCGGGTGCGCCGCGCGTACGCTTCCGGCCGCGCGCTCCAGGGTCTGCTGCGCCCACTGGCCCCGGGTGGTGTCCATGGGCACGGTGGACGCGGGCGCCTGCCACTTCACGGCGTGCACGAGACGCAGCGTGGCACCGCGGCGCAGGGCCTCCCGGGCGGCCCAGTGAGCGGCCGCGAGACTCTCGCCGGATTCGTCGACTCCCGCGGTGACGTACCGAACCATGGTGCGCACCTCCTGCGTCCGGGCTTCCGGCCCACCGTCGAGCCTCGTCCAGTCGGGGCCTGGTGCGCAGGGGCCGCAGGGACCCCTCAGGGGGCCTGTCGGCCCATGCTGCGGGCCCCGGGGGCCGGTGACCCCTGGCCAGGGCCTCGACACGGGGAGACGCTGGAAGCATCAGTTCCGCTTGCAGCCGGAGGCTGTGATGAACGTTCCCCCGACGACCAGCATGCTCCACCCACCGCCCACCGGACACCGGGAACGGCTGATCCGTACCGCCCGCGAGCTCTCCCTCCCTCGGGGAACCCGCCTCTTCGCCGATCGTGCCCTTCTGACCAAGGAACCGTCATGCACGGCACCCCGCACATCGTGAGTGATGTGATGACGCATACGGTCGCCGCCATCGGCCGCCGTGCGACCTTCAAGGAAATCGTGCAGATGATGCAGGACTGGAGGGTCAGCGCCCTGCCCGTACTGGAGGGTGAAGGCCGTGTCGTCGGCGTCGTGTCGGAGGCCGATCTGCTGCCCAAGGAGGAGTACCGCGACGGTGACCCGGACCTCCTCGGTGCCGGGCCCGGCTCCGGCGAGGGCGCTGGTGCGGCCCCTCGGCACGGCCTCTCCGACCGCCCCAAGGCCGACGCGGTGACGGCGGAGGAGCTGATGACCTCCCCGGCTCTCACCACGCATGCCGACGCGACGCTCGCCCAGGCGGCGCGGACCATGGCGCGCGCCCGGGTCAAGCGGCTGCCGGTCGTCGACGACCTTGGCATGCTGGAGGGCATCGTCAGCCGCTCGGACCTGCTGAAGGTGTTCCTGCGGGACGACGAGGAGATCGCCGAGGAGGTGCGGTGCGAGGTGGTTCCCTATCTCTTCCCCCCGCCCGGGTCCGCCGTACGAGTCGTCGTCGAGAACGGGGTCGTCACGCTCGGTGGCCGCGCCTGGGACACCTCTGCGATACCGGTGGCCGCGCGACTGGTCCGGGCCGTCGAGGGCGTCGTGGACGTGCGGTTCGACCTGGCGGAAGCGGGGCCCCCACCGGCGTAGACACGGGGGTCCGAGCAACCTTCACCGGGAGAACACGAGGCACCCATGGCCGAGGCACACACCTTCAGCGAGCAGAACCCGATCCGGGTCTTCCTGCTGGACGACCACGAGGTCGTACGCCGTGGCCTGGCCGACCTGCTGGACGCCGAACCCGACATCTCGGTGGTCGGCGACGCCGACACCGTCGAACACGCGCTCGCTCGCGGCCCGGCGGTACGGCCGCACGTGGCCGTCCTCGACGTGCGCCTGCCCGACGGCGACGGCATCAGCGTCTGCCGTGAACTGCGCAGCCGCATGCCGGAGCTGGCCTGTCTGATGCTGACCTCGTTCGACGACGAGGACGCACTGCTCGACGCGATCATGGCCGGGGCCGCGGGCTACGTACTCAAGCAGATCAGGGGCTCCGACCTGGTCTCCGCGGTCCGCGCGGTCGCCAGCGGCCAGTCCATGCTCGACCCCGCGACGACCGCACGGCTGATGCACTCGCTGCGCGCCGACCCCGCCGAGCAGCCGGCCCACGCGCCCGAGCTGGCGGGTCTGTCCGCCCGGGAGCGGGACATCCTCGCGCTGATCGGCGACGGACTCACCAACCGCGAGATCGGCAAGAGGCTCTACCTCTCGGAGAAGACCGTCAAGAACCACATCTCGCGGCTGCTGGCGAAGCTGGGCGTGCAGCGCCGGGTGCAGGCCGCGGTGCTGGCCTCCCACCTCGAACCACCCCCGTCAACGGATCGCGCCGCCCGGTGAGCGAGGCCGTCAGGCCCCCGCCGAACGCACCGGAACACACCACACCAGCCGTGTCCCGCCCTCGACGCGCTCCCCCACGGTGAGCGTGCCGCCCAGCGCGACGGCACGCTCCTCCAGGTTCCGCAGTCCGCTGCGCACGGCGTTCTCGGGCATCCCGCATCCGTCGTCGGTCACCGTGAGCGTCAGCTCGCCCCCCGCCAGCGCCAGACGGACGTCCACGGAACATGCCCCGGAGTGCCGGGCCGCATTGCTCAGGGCCTCGCCGAGGACGGCGATCGCATGATCGGCCACGTCGCCCGGGACATCGGTGTCCACATGTCCCTCCACCCGCAGCGCGGGAGTGAAGCCCAGCGAGGTGGCCGACGCCTTCACCGCCTCGCACGCCCGCCTGCGCAGTCCGGCCGCCTCGTTCGCGCCGCCACTCGTACGCAGCCCGAAGATGGTGGACCGAATGATCTTGATGGTCTCGTCGAGGTCGTCGACGGTCCGCGACAGCCGCTCGGCGGCCTCGGGATGCTCGACGAAGCGCTGGGTGCTCTGCAAGGTCATACCGGCCGCGAACAGCCGCTGAATCGCCAGGTCGTGCAGGTCTCGGGCGATCCGGTCGCGGTCCTGCAGCAACGCCAGCCGCTCGGCATCCCGGCGCCGCTCCGCCAGCTCCAGCGCCAGTGCGGCCTGCCCCGCGAAGCCGAGCAGGGGACCGGCCTCGGTGTCCGTGAACGGAGTGCGCCCGACCGTGCGCCCCAGCACCAGCACGCCGATCGATTTGCCGCTCGCGACCAGCGGCACACCGACCACGGACCCGAGCCCGGTCCACAGGGCCGAATCCGGATCGATCCGGGGATCCTGCCGAACGTCGGGGCTGACCAACGGCTCCGCCGCACTCAACACGGCCGCCACGAAGCCGTCCTGCCCGGACAT
Source organism: Streptomyces sp. TP-A0356 (assembly GCF_001417775.1). Taxonomy (GTDB): domain Bacteria; phylum Actinomycetota; class Actinomycetes; order Streptomycetales; family Streptomycetaceae; genus Streptomyces. The sequence continues at coordinate 15,621 of NZ_BBZJ01000016.1, forward strand.
CACCAGGCCCCGGCGCCGCTCCGCCCCGAGGCCGACCGCCAACAGCGGCCGCAGCACGTCCTCCCCGGCCACCCGCTCGGCGATCATCCCCGCGTCGGCGGAGACGATCCCCCGCGCCCGCTCGACGATCAGCTCCAGTACGTCCGCGCTGGGCGCACCCGACAGCAGAGCGCTGGTGACCTGGGAGCTCGCCCTCAGCCAGCGCTCACGCAGCCGCGCCTCCTCGTACAGCCGGGCGTTCTCGACGGCGACACCCGCCGCCACCGCCAGCGTCGAGAGGACCGCCTCGTCCTCCGCGTCGAACTCCGCGGCGCCCCGCTTCTGCGTGAGGTAGAGGTTCCCGAAGACCTGGTCGCGCACCCGGATGGGCACGCCGAGGAAGGAGTGCATCGGCGGGTGGTGGGCCGGAAAGCCGTGGGAGGCGGGATGCTCGGAGATCTCGGCGAGGCGCAGTGGCCGCGGATCCCGGATCAGCTCCCCGAGGATGCCGTGCCCGCTGGGCAGTGCCCCGATCCGCACCCGTCCCTCCTCGCTGATGCCGACGGTGAGGAACTCCGACAGCATACGGTCGTCGCCGATGACGCCCAGCGCACCGTACTCGGCGTCCACCAGCACCACGGCCGCCTCCGTGATGCTCCGCAGCACCTGCGGCAGGTCGAGCTCCCGCCCGACCGACAGCACGGCCTCCAGGAGCCGGTGCACCCGCTCCTGGGTGCCCCGTGCCGCATCGATGCGGGCCTGCACCTCGTCCAGCAGCTCGTCCAGCCGCAGCTTGGGCAGGTGCTGGTCCGGAAGCCCACGCCCTTCCCCGCTCATGGCCACCTCCGAACGAACCGTGCGGACGAGGTGCGGATCAACGGCGACCCTCAGGCCTCACGATAGTGCGTGACGGGCCGGAGCGAGGACCGGTGCTCACTTGGAGTAACCGCTCGGACGCGTGCTCGGACGCTTGCTCGGGCGGGTGCGCCGCCGCCTCCGGGCGGTCGCGCCCGTTGCCGGCGACACCGCCTCCTCGCCCACCCGGGCGCGCGACACCCTGCCCCATGTCCGTTTTGCCCCTACTGTGCTGGGAGATGAGCGACGGTCAGGACGCGGGAGGCGCGGTGGCGCACACGGGCGGCTCGGCGGCAGGGCCGGGGAGAGGGCGCAGGGCGCGCACCGTGGTACTGCGCCCCCGGCCGCCGCACTCCCGTCACCTCCTTCGGCGCGCCTCGGCCGCCCCCGGGGGCTCGGTTGCCGAGCGCACCGTGCCCTGGCTGCGCGTCGCCGCCGCCTACGCCTGGCGTCTGATCCTGGTCGGCGTCGTGGTCTACGGCGCCTTCACCATCCTGGGCCGCTTCCAGCTGATCGCCGTGGCCCTGTTCCTGGCGCTCGTCATCACCTCGATCCTGCGGCCCGTCACCGACCTGCTGAACCGAGGGCTTCCACGGCCCCTCAGCGTCGCGATCGCCCTCATCGGCAGCCTGCTGCTGCTGTTCTCCCTGCTCGCCTTCATCGGTGAGGCGGTGGCGGGCGAGTGGGCGAAGCTGGCCAGCGAGTTCCGCGGCGGCATCGGCCAGATCGAACGCTGGCTCGAACGCCCGCCGTTCCGGCTCAGTCCCCGCAGACTCTCCGATCTGCAGGGGCAGATCGTCTCCTACCTCTCGTCCCATCGGTCCAGCCTGCTCAGCAGCGCCGTCAGCGGTCTCGGCAGGGCTGTCGAACTGATCACGGGGGCCGCGCTCGCGCTCTTCTCCTCCGTCTTCTTCATCCACTCCGGCGAACGCCTGTGGGGCTGGGCGAGTGACCAGTTCCTGCCCAGGGCCGCGCGGCCGACGTGGGACCGGATGGGGCACGCGGCCTGGCGGACGTTCGCCGGCTACACGCGGGGCATCATCATCGTGGCCGCCACCAACGCCATCCTCGTGGGCATCGTCCTGCTCCTGCTGCGGGTTCCGCTGGCTCTGCCGCTGACGCTGCTGGAGTTCTTCGCCACGTTCGTGCCGCTGATCGGCTCGCCGGTCGCGCTGGGTGTGGCCACGGTGGTCGCCCTCGCCGGGCGCGGTCCCCTCACGGCCGCGGCCGTGCTGCTGCTCATCGTCGTCATCGGCCAACTGGAGGGGCACGTCCTGCATCCCGTCGTGATGAGCTGGGCCGTCCGCCTCCACCCGCTGGTCGTCGCCGTGTCCGTCATCGCGGGCAGCATCGTGGCGGGCGTGATCGGCGCCATCGTGGCCGTCCCGTTCGTCTCCGTCGCCTGGGCGGTTCTGCAGGCGCTGCGGCCCCGGCCCCCGTGACGTCCGGCGGCCGGCGGTGGGGCGCGCGGCCCACCGGCCTGTGCCACGCTGACTCGCGGGGGCGGCGACACGCGAACCGGAAGCACGGGAGGCGATGTGGGCCCCGACGAGCGAGGTACGCCGGAAGACCTGCTGCGCAGGCACTTCCTCGGAGCCTGCGCCGGCCTCGGGCTGGCCTCGGCGACCGCCTCCGCCTGCGACTCGTCCGCTCCCGCCCGCGAGCGTCCCCGGGCCACGGTCTCCCCCCGGGCCGAGGCGGAACGCGACCGCGCGGGGACACCCGATTGGCGTATCCGGTCGGAGGGTCCTGCCAGGTCCGTCGCCGGTTACGCGGACCGGGTGAGCGTGACAGCGGGCGAGGAGTGCGGCCTGTACGTCTCGACGACCGCGCCGTCATTCCGTGTGTCGGCCTTCCGCGTCGGCTGGTACGGCGGTGCGCAGGCCCGGCTCGTCTGGGCCTCCGAGCGCATACCGGGCCGGGCCCAGCCAGGACCGCGCATCCTGTCAGGCACCCGCACGGTGCGCGCCGACTGGCGGCGCACGCTCACGATCGGCACGGCCGGCTGGCCCGAGGGCGCGTATCTGCTGCGGCTGGAGGCGGACAACGGCCACCAGCGCTACGTCCCGCTGATCGTGCGCTCCACTCAGGGCACCGGCCGTACGGTCCTGATGCACGCCCCGGCCACCTGGCAGGCGTACAACGGCTGGGGCGGCTACAGCCTCTACGCCGGCGCCTCCGGCGCGTACGCCGACCGGTCGCTCGCCGTCAGCTTCGACCGGCCCTATGACGCCGAGGGCGCGCAGAAGTTCCTGGTGTACGAGCGGGCGGCGGTGGTCCTGGCCGAACGGCTGGGCATACCGCTCGCGTACACCACCGGCACGGACGTGCACCGCGACCCGGAGGTCCTGCGCGGCGCCACCGCCGTGGTCTGTCTCGGTCACGACGAGTACTGGACCCCGGAGCAGCGGCGGCACGTCACCGAGGCCCGCGACGCCGGCGCCAACATCGCGTTCCTCGGCGCCAACACCTGCTTCCGCAGGGTCCGCCTTGAGCGGAGCGGAACACTGCCCGACCGCACGGTCGTCTGCTACAAGTCCTCCGTCCGGGCCGACCCCTGCTACGCGACCCGCCCCACTCTGGCGACGACCGACTTCCGCCAGGCACCGGCCGCCGACCCGGAGTCGTCGTTGACGGGCGTGCTCTACGAGGGCTATCCGACGGACGCACCGTACGTCGTCCACGCGGCGGACCACTGGCTGTACGAGGGGACGGGCGTACGGTCCGGAGACGGCTTCGGCCACCTGGTCGGTGTCGAGTACGACCGGGTCACACCGGGTGCGCCCGTCCCCGAACCGCTGGAGATAACGGCACACTCCCCCCTGGTGTGCGGCGGCCGGCGCAGCCACAGCGACTCGGCCTACTACACGGTCCCGAGCGGCGCGGGCGTCTTCGCGACGGGCACCATGCGCTGGGTGGAGGCGCTCATGGCCGGCACCGCCGACGGCGGCCGTGACCACGGCATGGACACCCGCACCCGCGCGTTCGTGACCCGCACCACGGAGAACCTGCTGCGCGCCTTCGCGCAGGGCCCCGTGGCCCGCCACCGCCCCGCACCGCGGCCGAACGTGAGCGAGGTGTACAAGGGCACGGTGTGAGGCGGCGCGCGGGTCACCGTGCTCCCGGCGCGCCGACGCCCTCATCCGCCGCACACGTCAGCAGATCCTCGGCAGTTGCTCCCCGATCGGGAGGTCCACCACCCGGGTGCCGCCCAGGCCGGTGCGGGCCACCACCATGCCCGGATGCTCCGCCACGGCCTCGCCGATGATCGTGGCCTCCGTACCGAGCGGGTGAGCCCGCATCGCGTCCAGTACCGCGTCGGCGTGCTCGCGCGGGACGAACGCCACCAGCTTGCCCTCGTTGGCGACGTACAGGGGGTCCAGGCCCAGCACGGCACAGGCGTTGGCGACGGGCGGCGGGACGGGGATCGCGCGCTCCCTGACGACGACGCCGGTGCCCGAGGCCGTCGCGATCTCGTTCAGGGCGGCCGCCAGGCCGCCCCGGGTGGGGTCGCGCAGTACGTGCAGGTCCGGGGTGACGGCGAGCATCGCGTCGACCAGTCCGCCGAGGGCCGCGCAGTCGCTCTCGATCTCCACGCCGAATTCCAGGCCCTCGCGGACGCTCATGATCGCCACGCCGTGCACGCCGATCGCGCCACTGGCGATCACCACGTCGCCGGGGACGACCCGCTGCGGCCGCAGGTCGACGCCCGCCGGGATGAGCCCGATACCGGCGGTGTTGATGAAGATGCCGTCGCCGTGACCGGCCTCCACCACCTTGGTGTCGCCCGTCGCCACCTCGACGCCGGCGGCCCGCGCGGCCACACCGAGCGCGTCGGCGACGCGGGCGACCGTCTCCACCTCGACGCCCTCCTCCAGGATGAACCCGCAGGACAGGTACGACGCCCGGGCACCGCTCATGGCCAGGTCGTTGACAGTGCCGTTGACGGCGAGGTCACCGATGCTGCCACCGGGGAAGAACAGCGGTCGTACCACGAAAGAGTCGGTGGAGAAGGCCAGTCGGAGGCCGCCCAGCGACAGGGCGGCGGCATCGCCCAGCTGGGCGAGCGCGTCGCCCCCGAAGGCGGGCGCGAACACGTGCTGGACCAGTTCGGCGGAGAGCGCCCCGCCCCCGCCGTGCCCCATGACGATGCGGGGCTGGTCGCGCAGCGGAGCGGGACAGGTCCAGGCCGCCGGATCCAGGGCCGGGCTGCGCAGGTCGGTGGTCTCAGACAAGGGAGGTCGCCTCCCGGGGGGCGGGGGTGAGGTCCAGACGTCGGTAGAGGTAGTACGCGGCGCAGGCGCCCTCGCTGGAGACCATCGTGGCCCCGAGCGGGGTACGCGGGGTGCACAGGGTGCCGAACGCCTCGCACTCGTGCGGCTTGATCAGGCCCTGAAGTACCTCGCCGCTTCGGCAGGCGGCCGGTTCCCGGGTCTGGATGCCCTCGACCGAGAAGCGGTGCTCGGCGTCGTAGTCGCGGTACTTGGCGGACAGCCGCCAGCCGCTGTCGGGGATTACGCCGATGCCCCGCCAGGCGCGGTCGGTGACCTCGAAGACGTCCTCCAGCATGGCCTTGGCGGCCGGGTTCCCCTCGGGGCGCACCGCACGGGCGTAGGCGTTGTCGACGGTGTGTTCGCCGCGCTCCAGCTGCGCCACGGTGCGGCGTACGCCCTCGAGGATGTCCAGGGGCTCGAACCCGGTCACGACGATCGGGACGCGATGGCGCTGCGCCAGCTCGGGGTACTCCTCGACGCCCATCACGCTGCACACGTGTCCGGCGGCCAGGAAGCCCTGGACCCGGCAGCTCGGGGAGCGCATGATCGCCTCGATGGCCGGGGGTACGCGCACATGGGACACCAGCAGGCTGAAGTTCGGGATGCCGAGCCGGCGGGCCTGATACACCGTCATCGCGTTGGGCGGCGCGGTCGTCTCGAAGCCGATACCGAAGAACACCACCTGCCGGTCGGGGTTCTGCTGGGCGATCCCGAGGGCGTCGAGCGGCGAGTAGACGACTCGTACGTCCCCGCCCTCGCCCCGCACCTGGAACAGATCGCGTCCGGTACCGGGCACCCTCAGCATGTCGCCGAAGGAACAGAAGATCACCTCGGGTCGGGAGGCGATCTCCAGTGCCTTGTCGATGACCTCCAAGGGGGTCACGCACACGGGACAGCCGGGCCCGTGGATCAGTTCGACCTGCTCCGGCAGCAGTTGGTCGATGCCGTGGCGGATGATGGTGTGCGTCTGACCGCCGCAGACCTCCATCAGCGCCCAGGGCCTGGTCACCGTTGCGTGGATCTCGTCGAGGAGCCGGCGTGCCAGATCCGGGTCCTGGAACTCGTCGATGTACTTCACTTCCTCGCCTCCTCGTGCGCGGGCGGGAGCGCTCCGCCCGCTTCCGCGGCCGCTTCCCAGGGGTCGCCGAACTCCTCCTGCAGCATGCCGAGGGTTTCGAACAGTTCGAGCGTCTGCTTCGCGGACTCCTCGTCGAGGCGCTGCAGGGCGAAGCCGACGTGGACGATGGCGTACTCGCCGACCTGGATGTCCTGCAGGTACTCCAGGCACACCTCCTTGACCACGCCGCCGAAGTCGACGTTGGCCATCCGGGTGCCGTCGCGTTCCTCGATGTCCAGCACTCTGCCGGGTACCGCCAGGCACATGGGCCTCTCCTCGCTGTGGGTGGTCGTCGCCGGGCACTGCCGGGACGGTTCGTCAGTCGGGGGCTTCGGTCCGGTTCGCCGCGCGGGCGGCCACCACGAGCTGGCCGAGGGCCAGACCGCCGTCGCCCGGCGGCACCAGGTGGTGGCGCAGCACCGTGAAGCCGTCCGCGTCAAGGGCCTTCGCGCAGGCCGAGGACAGCAGGGAGTTGAGGAACACGCCACCGGTCAGGGCGACCGTGTCCACTCCGTGCCGCTTACGCGCCAGCACGCACAGCCGATGCACGAGACCGGCCACAGCCCGGTGGAAGCGGGCCGCGACGAGGGCCGGTTCCGCGCCGGCCCGCAGGTCCTCGACGATCGCCGTCAGCAGGGGCGCCGCGTCCGCCGCCACCGGGCCGCCGTCCGGCCGGGCCGCCCGGACGGCGAAGGGGTAGGCGGCGGTGTCCCCTGCTGGTGCCCGTAGCGCGGCGGCCTCCAGCTCGACGGCGGCCTGGGCCTCGTAGCCGGACCGGTGGCACACGCCCGCCAGGGACGACACCGCGTCGAAGAGCCGGCCCATGCTGGAGGTGGGGACGCAGTTCAGGTTCCGCTCCAACTGCCGTGCCAGCACGGGGCGTTCGTCGGACGGACAGGCGGCCACGCAGGCGAGATCGTCCGACCAGCCGATGCCGGCCGCGCGCAGATGCGCGAGCGCCATGCGGTACGGCCGGTGCACGGCGGCGTCTGCGCCGGGCAGCGGAACATACGCGAGGTGCCCGAACCGGGTGTAGCCGTCGTAGTCGGCGAGCAGGAACTCCCCGCCCCATACGGCCCCGTCGTCCCCGTAGCCCGTGCCGTCGAAGGCGACTCCCATCACCGTCCGGCCGCCGTCGAGCCCGTGCTCGGCCATCGCGGCGGCGACATGGGCGTGGTGGTGCTGGACGCGGACGACGGGCCGGTCCCCCGCGTTCCGGGTGGCCCACCGGGCGGAGCGGTAGGCGGGATGCCGGTCGGCGGCCAGCAGCCGGGGCCGCACCGGGGTGATCGCCCGCAGTTGTGCCTCGGCGCGTTCGAAGGCCCGCTGGGTGGCCAGGTCGTCCATGTCTCCGATGTGGGCGGACAGCCAGGCGCGGCGTCCCTCGCCGAGGCAGAACACGTTCTTGAGGTCTCCGCCGACGGCGAGGGCGGGGCGCACGGGCACCGGAAGCGTCAGCGGAAGGGGGGCGTACCCACGGGCGCGCCGCACGATCAGCGGCTGTCCGTCGCACACGCGCACCACCGAGTCGTCGCACGGGACGTGGATCGGCCGGTCGTGCGTGAGCCAGGCGTCGGCCAGGCGTGCCAGCCGTCGAAGCGCCTCCCCGTCGTCGGTGACGATCGGCTCGCCGGACACATTGCCGCTGGTCATGACGAGCAGCCGGGGGCCCTCGGGGTCGCCGGGCAGACCGAACAGGAGATGGTGCAGCGGGGTGTACGGCAGCATGATGCCGAGGTCGGGGCTGCCGGGCGCGACGGTCTCGGCCGGCCGCGGGGCTTCGGGCGCCTGCGCGGCGGCACGGCGGCGCAGCAGCACGATGGGTCTGGTGCTGCCGGTGAGCAGGCCGCGCTCCTCGGGAGCGAGTCGTACGAGGTGCTCGATGTCGTCGAGTCCGGCGGCCATCACGGCGAAGGGCTTGTCCCCCCGGGCCTTGCGGCGGCGCAGCCGCGCGACGACGGCGGCGTCGGTGGCGTCGCAGGCCAGGTGGTAGCCGCCCAGGCCCTTGACCGCGAGGATCGCCCCGCTCGCCAGAAGCCCGCGCGCCCCGGCGATCGGGTCCCCTTCCGTGCTGCCTTCCGGTGGACCGCCGTCCGGGCCGGCGACGAGCAGGCGCAGCCGTGGTCCGCAGGCCGGGCAGGCCACCGGCTGTGCGTGGAAGCGGCGGTCGGCCGGATCGGCGTACTCGCGGGCACAGTCGGGACACAGGGCGAAGCCGGCCATGGTGGTCTGCGCCCGGTCGTAGGGGACGCCGGTGACGATCGTGAACCTCGGGCCGCAGTGCGTGCAGTTGACGAAGGCGTGACGGTGACGCCGGTCGGCGGGATCGGCCAGCTCACGCAGACACGCCTCACAGGTGGCCGTGTCGGGCGGGATCAGGGTTCCCGAGGGGCCGTCCGTGCGGGAGGCGAGGATGGTGAAGGCGCTGTCACCGGTGGCGGGCACCTCCTGGTGGTCGACGGAGTCCACCCGGGCGAGCGGGGGCGCGTCCACGGCGATGCGCTCGCAGAACCGGGCGACGGCCTGGGGTGCTCCCTCGACCTCGGCGACGACGCCCTCGGGGGTGTTGGTGACGTGCCCGGACAGGTCCAGGGCGGTGGCGAGGGCGTGGACGTAGGGCCGGAAGCCGACACCCTGCACCACGCCCCGCACCGTGACCCTTCTGCGCAGCCGCCACCGGACCCCGACGGCCGTCGAGGGCGGAGCGCTCACGAGCGGGACTGCGCCATGACGTCGGTGCCGTGCGTGTGGTCGTGCGTATGCGTGTGAGCGTGGGGCTCACGGGCCATGACGGGTCTGTGCGGCGGGGCGCCGTCCGCCGCGGCCAGTGCCCGGTCGAGCAGGGCGCCGACGCCCAGCTCCCGGCGGGCCGAGGTCATCAGCACCTCGACACCGGGGTTGACCTGTTCGACGTTGGCGCGGAACGCGGCCTCGTCGAAGGCGACCGCCTCCGCGATGTCGGTCTTGGTGACCACCACCAGGTGGGCGAGGCCGAACGCGGTGGGGTACTTGAGCGGCTTGTCCTCGCCCTCGGTCACGGAGGCGAGCACGACGCGCAGTGTCTCGCCCAGGTCGTAGGAGGCCGGGCAGACGAGGTTGCCGACGTTCTCCACGAACAGCAGCCGGGTCGCGTCCGGCAGCCATCCCTCCAGGTGGCCGGCGAGCATCGCCGCCTCCAGGTGGCACAGCCCGTCGGTGAGGACCTGTTTGACGGGGACTCCCGAACGCGCCAGCCGCGCCGCGTCGTTCTCGGTGGCGAGATCGGCGGTCAGCGCGGCCACCGGCACGGACCGCTCCCGGGCCACGACCAGTTCGCGTTCCAGCAGGGCGGTCTTGCCGCTGCCCGGGCTGGAGAGCAGATTGACGACCGTGGTGCCGCGGTCGGCCAGCTCGGTGCGCAGGGTGTGCGCGGCCCGGTCGTTCTTGGCGAGTACGGCCTGTTGCAGGTCGACCACACGGCACATGGTTCAGCGCTCCTCGGGGGTCGGTTCGGGGGTGGCGGTGGGCGTCCGGCCGTCCTCCCACCGCACGCCGACGATCTGCAGTTCACGGCCGGACAGCAGGTCGGTGCTTCCCCCGTCGCAGCGCGGACAGCTGAGCAGGGGCGGCATGCCGACGGCCCATTCGTGCGCGCACGGTGCGCAGCGGGCTCGCCCGGGCACGGTGTCGGTGACCAGCTCCGCGCCTTCCAGCACGGTCCCGGCACAGGCAAGTTCGAAGCAGAAGGACAGGGCGTCGGGTACGACTCCGGCCAACTCGCCCACCTGGAGCCGTACCGAATGCACCGCGGTGACGTCGCCGGCCCGCTCGGCCGCCTCTTCCACCTGGCCGATCACCGCCAGTGCGATGGACATCTCGTGCATGGGTCTCCGTCCCGGCGAAGGCCGGCCCCGCCCCGTGGGGGCGGGCGGGCGCGGCGCGGCGCGCCGACGTCCATTAGAGGTGAGGCACCCCGGGCAGGCGCACCGGCACGCCGTCGCCCCGGGGCCGCGTACGCCGTTCGCCGCAACGGCACAGGACGGCACGGCACGGTGCGGTCGGCCGGAGGGCGGCGCCCGTCACTTCGCGGCGTCGCGCGCGAGAGCCGCCGCCGCGGGCTCATCCGGTTCGCCGGCCCGCAGGATCTCTTCGATCAGCCGGACGGCCTCCGGTACGGCGCCGGCCACCGGCGGGCTGAGGCCGATGCGTTCCTCGACCGAGGCGGGTTCGCATCCCACCACCAGGGTGCGCCGCGGCGGCCGTCCTCCGGTGCCGTCGCAGAGCGTGGCCATCAGGGCGAGTACGGCGTCGGGGGTCATCCGGTGGCCGTCGAGCAGCGCGCCCTGCGGGCCGTCTCCTGCCGCGCTGTCGTGCTCGATGACGTACAGGGTGCCCGGGTCCTGGCCGCGCGCGGTGGCGTCCACCAGGATCAGGGTGTCGTAGCCGTCGAGGAGCTGGTAGGCGAGGTGCACTCCTCGTACGCCGATGTCCGCGACCTCGACGTGGCCGGGCAGGTGACGCCCGGTCAGCGCGCGCACGGTCTCCACGCCGAAGCCGTCGTCCCCGAGGAAGACGTTCCCGATCCCGGCCACGAGGACCCTGCCACCGTCCGGTGGAACGCTCATGCCTCGTCCTCCACGGGGGTGATCTCGTCGGTCCGGAAGTAGAGGAAGCTCCCCTGCGTACGGCGGATGTCGGCGCCCGGGTCGTCCTCCACCGTCACCGCCAGGTGCACCGAACCGTCCACGTCGTGCAGCACGGCCTCGACCTTCGCGGTGCGGCCGCGCAGGAACTGGTCCTGGGCGTCGGTGCGCCGCAGGCCCGGGTCCAGCCGGACCCGGCTCCCGGCGCACACCGGCCGGCCGGCCACCACGACCCGGTCGTGCGCCGGGTCGAACCCCGCCTCGGTCGCCGTGTCCCACGGGGTGTCCGGACGCATCACCCCGTACTCGTCGGGGAATCCCGCGGCGGGAGCCGTGTGCATCGCGTCCACCGGGCCGCCCGGCGCCAGGATCCCGTCGGTCCCGCTCGCGCCGCGCGGCGTGCCGGGGCTGTCGGGGGATACGGCCGGATGGTCCTCCAGGGTGATCGGTGAGGACAGCACCACATCGGCACGGCCGGGTTCACCGGCGAGGACGGGCCAGGTGTGAAGGTTGCGGCAGGAGGCGGTCGCGCTCCTGGCCCACTCGGGGGGATCCGTCATCGACAGGAACGACCCGGCGCTCAGTCCCATCAGAAGGTGGGTGGCCACCAGGCAGCGAGGGAGTGCCGCGTCCCGGTCGGCGGCCCGGCCGTCCACGGGCGTCCAGGTACTGGTGTTCTCGACGACCGCGGTCAGGCGCGTCACCCGGCAGGGTCCGTCGAGTTCGTGTGCCGACAGCCGCAGTACGCCGCTGATCTCCTCGTGCCGGCTGATCGTACGGCCGACGGGGCGCCCGTCGTCGTCGAGGACGGGCTCGCTCTCCTCGGCCGCGGGCCTGCCGAACGGGAGCGTGACGCCCTCGCCGTGAATGAGCTCGTCCACGGTCACGACCGCCTCGACGCGCTCCTCGGTTCCCTCGTCCCCGGGGACCAGGTTCCGGTCCCCCAGCCGGAGTTCGGGCACGGTCTCGAACGCGCCGTCCGGGCAGGCCCGCTGGACCGTGCGCCGTCTGGCGCGCAGGAAGCGCAGTTCGACCGCCAGGGTGGCACCGGCCCTGGGCTCCATCAGGCATTCGGTGTGCTGGAAGTCGTGCTCTTCACGGTCGGCGCCCCAGGCGGGCGGTACAAGCACTCCGACCTGCGAGCGCAGCCGGTTCCCGGCGGCACCGCCGCGGTTCGGGCGCAGCAGATAACCCTCGAAGAGGACGGCGTCGGCCACCTGGCGGGCCAGGGCGAAGCGCGCCTCGGTTTCCGGGGCGAACGCGGTCACGCTCACGGAGCGGTCCTTCCGGTGGTGCTGGTGAGGGCGGCTCCCACCGCCTTCGCGGGCTGCAGCCCGGGACGGCCCCGGGGCTGCCGGATCTCTCGTTGTCAGTCGTCCGACCGCGTGGAGACGCCCCCGTGGGCCGTGTCGTGGGCCGGGGGTCCAGGACGGACCGGCTCCGCCGTTGCCCGGGCGCCCGTGGCGAGGGCCAGATGCGGGGGCGTGTGCGACGGCTTCTGCTTGCGCACGAACGCGCGCCTCAGTGCGTGGTACGGGGCCGCCGGGTCGTGGAAGGTCCGGTACATCCTGGCCAGCTCCCGTTCCCGGAAGGCGGACAGCGGCTCGTCGGCCTCCTGTTGGTCCAGGACGGCCTTCTTCGCCGCGATCCGGGACCGGGTCCCGGGCAGCGACGCCAGCCGGGCCGCCAGCCGGCCGACCTCCACGGCGAAGTCCTGCGGCCCGCATTCGACCACCCGGTCGACGAGCCCGAGGCCCCGCGCGCTCACGGCGCTCATCGGCAGGGCCTCGCGCATCAGCCGGTCGGCCGCCGCGGCACCGACCCTGCGGGGCAGCGAGTACGTCCAGTACTCGGAGCCGTACAGACCCATCAGACGGTAGTGCGGATTCAGTACGCAGCCGGCGCGGCACCACACCTCGTCGGCCGCCAGCGCGAGCATCACGCCGCCGGCGGCGGCGTTGCCCCCCAACGCGGCGACCACCAGCCGGTCCGTGGTCGTCAGGACCGCCTCGACCAGGTCGTCGATGGCGTTGATGTTGGCCCAGGACTCCGCGGCGGGGTCCTCGGCGGCCTCGATGACGTTGAGGTGGATTCCGTTGGAGAAGAAGTCCCGCCGGCCGCCCAGCACCAGGACGGAGGTGGGCCGTGCGCAGGCCTCGCGGTAGGCGTCGAGCAGGCGTCGGCACTGTGCGGTGCTCATCGCGCCGCCCGGGAAGGAGAACGAGAGGAAGCCGACGTTCCCCTCCTCGCGGTAGCGGATGTCGGTCCAGGTCCGCCACCCCGCCTCGGGAGGCGCTGGGAGTTCCGGCAGCGGAGGCAGCCGGTCCCCGAGGGCCCTTGCCGAGGGGAGTCGGTACGTGGGCGGCCCGCCCGGACGGCGCCGCCGTCGCAGCTCGGGCAGCCATACGGCGCCGTCCCTGGTCGCCCGGCAGATCGCCCCGGCCCGGGTGGCGAGCAGTTGCCCGGGGGCGCCGCGCAGGACGTCCTCGGGGTGGCCGCCGTGCAGGTACCACTCGTCGCCGAACAGGACGTCCAGCACGCCGGGCTGCGAGTCCGCCGCCCGCAGCTTGCGGACGACGGTTTGCGTGGAGTCGGCGTCCCAGTCGATCCGCCGGACGCTCTGGTCGAGGTACGGACGGGTCCGCGCCGCCTCCTGCGCGAGCGGGGTGTAGGTGCCGGAGGCGAAGCGCTCCACGGCGAGCAGGACGGCCCCGAGTGCCGCGTCGGCGATCTCGTTGCGGTACAGGTCGCTCTTGGCCACCGGTGGCAGCGGGCACGCGACGGAAGCCCACACGTCACCGGCGTCCATCTCCTCCTGCGCCTGAAGGACCGTCACCCCCCACCGCTCGCCGCCCTCCTGGATCGCCCAGTCGAGGGAGGACGGGCCCCGGTCCCCCACGGGGCCCGGGTGGACGATGAAGCAGGGGTACGCGCTCCACACCTCCTGGGGGATGGCCGTCTTCAGCATCGGTGCGAGAACGAGGTGCGGCCCGTGCCGTCGTACGGCGTCCGTCAACGAGCCGTCCGAAAGTGCGAGTTCGACCGCCACGGTGTGGCCGCGGTCGCGCAGTTCGGCATGGACGCGCTGGGTGAGACTGTTGAACGCGCTGGCCACGAGCAGGATGTACACGGCGGACTCCCGGCGGACTCCCGGCGGACGAGGTGCGGGCACAGTAGCCCGGCCGACTGCGATTGTCGGCCCTCCGGGCGCCTTCGGCCCCGCAGACAGGCTCCCGGGTCACCCGAAAGCGAGCGCGGCGCCGCCACTCGGCGGCGGGGTGTCGCCAGGGGGCACGTCGACTGGACGACGGTGGCGCGGTCGGCCCCGGCGCACGGCTCCGAAGGCGCGGGCCCGGGCCCGCCCCGAGCCCGGGCGGGACGGGGACCGGCATCCCCTGGTCGTGCGGGTGGCGCCAGGCCGCGTGACGTCGGCGGGCCCGGGACGGTCACCGCCCGCCCCTCCGTACGGCGGCGCCACCCGGCTCGGCGCTCGCCGGATACCGGCAGGTCCCTGGGGCGAGACAGCGCATCCTCACTCTGTGTGGCCACCCTCGCCTCCCGGGGCCCGGCAGTGTAGACATGGCACATGGTCCGGCTCCCGCGTCGAACCGGTACCCGGTCGACCCGTCGCCCCAGCGGTGTGCGCGCCCCCCGCACGCACGACCGCCCTCGCCGAGCGCCCGAGCACGGCGCAGGGCCGACGCGGCAGCCGCCGTATGCCGCGTACCAGGGCGAAGCGGGCCCGCCGCGGCCGGGGCCGTTCGCGGGCCTGCGGTGGGCGTTGAGCGGCCGCAGCGTCGCCGGGCAAGTCTTCGTCCTGCAGGTGGTGATCGTGCTGCTGCTGGTCGTGACCGCGGTGGCCGCGCTGCTCCTGCAGGCACGTCGTGACACCACGCAGGAGGCCCGCAACCGCTCCCTCGCCGTCGCCGAGACGTTCGCCAACGCGCCCGGCACCCGGGCGGCCCTGACCGGCCCCGACCCCACGGCCGTCCTGCAACCGAGGGCCGAGGCCGCACGCGTGGCGACCAAGGTCGACTTCATCGTCGTCATGAACACCCAGGGGATCCGCTACACGCACCCCAAGCCGGACCGCATCGGCAAGAAGTTCGTCGGGAACATCGCGCCCGCGGTGGCCGGCGGCACGGTGGTCGAGGAGATCGACGGGACCATCGGCCGGCTGGTGCAGGCCGTCGTGCCGGTCAAGACGCCCGGTGGCAAGGTCGTGGGCCTGGTGTCGGCCGGTATCACGACGGCCCACGTGGGTGGTGCCGCCGACCGGCAGCTGCCGCTCGTGCTGGCTGCCGCGGCGGTGGGACTGGGCCTGGCCACGGCGGGGACTGCACTCGTCAGCAGGCGGTTGCTCCGTCAGACCCGCGGCCTGGGGCCCCGGGAGATGACCCGGATGTACGAGCACCACGACGCGGTGCTGCACTCCGTCCGGGAGGGAGTGATCATCGTCAGCGACGACGGTGATCTGCTGCTCGCCAACGACGAGGCGCACCGTCTGCTCGACCTGCCCCCGGACGCCGAGCACCGGCGTGTGACCGACCTCGGCCTTCCGCCCGCCACCGCCGCGCTCCTGGTCTCCGGGCGGGTGGCCACGGACGAGGTACACCTGGTCGGAGACCGGCTGTTGGCCGTCAACCAGCGGCCCACGGACCTGGAGGGCGGCCCGGCCGGCAGCGTCGCCACGCTGCGCGACTCCACGGAGCTGCGGGCCCTGTCCGGCAAGGCCGAGCTGGCCCGGGAGCGCCTCACTCTGCTGTACGACGCCGGGGTGGGCGTCGGCACGAGCCTGGACGTGATCCGTACCGCCGAGGAGCTGGCGGAGCTGGCCGTCCCCCGGTTCGCGGACTTCGTCACGGTGGACCTGTTTGACGCGGTCCTGCACGGCGAGGAGCCGGAAGCGGGGACCGATCTGCGCCGCACCGCCTTCAGCGGGATCCGCACGGATCCTCCCCTCTACCCGGTCGGCGAGCGGATCCACTTCGTCGAGTCCACCCCGCAGGCGCACGCTCTCAGCGGCGGCCGGGCCATCATCGAGCCCCGCCTCGGGATCGCCCCGGGCTGGCTCGCGCAGGACATCGAGCGCACCGCGCAGGTCGTGGACTACGGCATCCACTCACTGATCACCGTGCCCGTGCGGGCGGGGAGCCGGGTGCTGGGCCTGGTCAACTTCTGGCGTTCCGAGAAGCCCGAGCCCTTCGACACGGAGGAGCTGGCGCTCGCCGAGGAACTGGTCGCCCGCGCCGCGGTCTCGATGGACAACGCGCGCCGGTACACGCGCGAGCACAGCATGGCGGTGACGCTGCAGCGGAGTCTGTTGCCGCGGAAGCTGCCCGAACAGGACGCGCTGGACATCGCCTACCGCTACCTTCCGGCGCAGGCGGGAGTGGGTGGCGACTGGTTCGACGTCCTGCCGCTGCCCGGCGCCCGTGTCGCGTTGGTCGTGGGCGACGTCGTGGGCCATGGGCTGCACGCCGCGGCCACGATGGGACGGCTGCGCACAGCGGTCCACAACTTCTCGTCCCTCGACCTCCCACCCGACGAACTCCTCGCCCTGCTGGACGAGTTGGTCGCCCGCATCGACCAGGACGAGGCAGCCGGCGAGGGCAACGCCCCCATCACGGGCGCGACCTGTCTCTACGCGATCTACGACCCGATGTCCCGGCGCTGCGCCATCGCCCGCGCCGGCCACCCGCCGCCGGCCCTGATCCGGCCCGACGGCAGTGTGGAGTTCCCCGATGTACCGGCCGGGCCCCCGCTCGGCGTGGGCGGCCTTCCGTTCGAGACGGCCGACATGGAGCTCAAGGAGGGCAGTCGGCTGGTCCTCTACACGGACGGGCTCGTCGAGGACCGCGAACAGGACATCGACGCCGGCTACGAACTGCTGCGCACGGCCCTGGCAGAGGCCGGACCGTCACCCGAGGACACCTGCCGAGCCGTCCTCGACGCGCGGCTGCCGCAGCGGCCCAGCGACGACATCGCCCTGATCGTGGCACGCACCCGCGCCCTCGCGGCCGACCATGTCGCCGAATGGGAGGTGCCGATGGATCCGGCCGCCGTCGGCGAGGTCCGTGCGGCGGTGACGCGGCAGCTGGCGGAATGGGGTCTGGAGGAGCTGACGTTCACCACGGAGCTGGTGCTCAGCGAGCTGGTCACCAACGCCATCCGTTACGGCAGTGAGCCCCTTCGCGTCCGCGTGCTGCGCGACCGCACCCTGATCTGCGAGGTCTTCGACGGCAGCAGCACCTCGCCCCATCTGCGCTACGCGAGCATGACGGACGAGGGCGGACGCGGTCTGTTCCTCGTCGCCCAGCTCGCCGAGCGCTGGGGCACCCGCTACACCGCGACGGGCAAGATCATCTGGGCAGAACAGCCGCTGCCCTGAGGCGGTCGGCACGGCCGCGTCGCGCGGACGGTCCGCCGTGCTTCCCCACGAACTTGTCGCTTGACGGGTACCCATCACCGAGCGGATCTGATAGGAAACCTTCCTATCAGTAGGTCGGTCGGACGGCTGTCCGCACGCCGACTGGCCGCTCCCCCACCTCACTTGGAGTCCCCGTGGTGCAACCATCGCCCGGCGCGGCACACCCGGCCGGCACCTCACGCCGTACGCTCCTCGCCCTGATCGGTGCCTCCCTGGCGGCGGCGCCCCTGCTCAACGCCCCGCCCGTCTCGGCCGCCCCGGCATCCGCCAAGGCAGCCGGACTGGACGACCCGGCGAAGAAGGAGATCGCCATGGAACTGGTGTCGAGCGCGGAGAACTCCTCGCTCGACTGGAAGGCCCAGTACAAGTACATCGAGGACATCGGCGACGGCCGCGGCTACACCGCCGGCATCATCGGGTTCTGTTCCGGCACCGGCGACATGCTCGACCTCGTCCAGCTCTACACCGACCGCAAGCCCGGCAACGTCCTCGCCAAGTACCTGCCGGCCCTGCGCCGGGTGAACGGCAGCGCCTCGCACGCCGGACTCGACCCCGACTTCCCCAAGGACTGGCGCAAGGCGGCGCAGGACACGGCGTTCCAGCAGGCGCAGAACGACGAGCGCGACCGGGTGTACTTCAACCCCGCCGTCCAGCAGGGCAAGGCGGACGGGCTGGGGGTCCTGGGACAGTTCGCGTACTACGACGCCATCGTGATGCACGGCGACGGGAGCGACCCCACGAGCTTCCGCAACATCCGCAAGCGCGCCCTGCGGACGGCGAAACCGCCGGCGCAGGGCGGCGGCGAGGTGGCGTACCTCAACGCCTTCCTCGACGCGCGGGTGTGGGCCATGAAGCAGGAGGCGGCCCACAGCGACACCAGCCGGGTCGACACCGAACAGCGGGTCTTCCTGCGGAAGGGCAATCTGAACCTGGACCCGCCGCTGGACTGGAAGGTGTACGGGGACAGCTACCACATCGGCTGACGGCCCGCCGCTACTCGCTACTCCAGGAGCGATACGTCGAGCGGCCGGAAGCCGACCCGGGACCGTACCCCGTCCAGGGCCCAGGTGACCTCGACGCCGTCGCCGTCGACCACCACGTCGGCGACGGCGTCCACCAGGGGCGCGGGCTCGGGTTCGGCGGTGAGGGTGGCCAGGCACACATGCACCGAGGTGCCGCCCGCGCGTCCGCCGAGCCGGGGCACCCGGGCCCAGCGGGTGTAGGCGGTGCCCTGGGGCGCACGGACCGGTTCGGGACCGTCGTCCCAGCCGTACAGCCCGTGCAGCGCCGACACGACGGGCTCGTCGGGGCCGGTGGCCCACCCCGTATGGGTGACGCGGGCCCCGTCCGGCGCTCCGACCACCCGGTGGACCCGCAGTTCGTAACGTCCCCGGACCACTGTGACGCTCTCCACCCGCAGGCCCGGGCTCATCGGCGGCCCGGCGGCGAAGACGGGCCGGTGCCAGGACGCGGCCCATCCCCAGCCGTCCCCGTGCCCGGCTCCCAGGGGGTGGATACGGCGCCGTACGCTCGTCCGGCCGTCCACCTCGACCGAGAGGTGGTTGTCCGCGATGTTCCCCGGCGCGGTGGGTCCGGTGTGGGTGGAGTACGCCTGGCGCCCGTAGTGCGGATCGTCGCCGGCCGCAGCCTCGCCTTCGTGCGGCCGCACATGGTCGCTGCCGTGGTTGTGCAGCCGTACGATCCCGTCGGCGCGCGTCGTCTGCAGGAGCAGCCCCGGTGCGGGCAGGGCGAGGACGCGGTCGGGGCCCTCGACGGGCGCGGGCTCCTCCCGGGCCCTCCACAGCGGATGGCCGGCCGGCGCCAGCAGGGAGACGAACGCCTTCGACGCCCAGTACGGGGAGGACGGCCCGGAGTAGGTCTGCAGGGTGGGAGCGTGCGGGCCGTACCACCCGAGGCTGAGCAGCCCGTCGCCGCTCAGTGCGCCTCGGTCCAGGAAGTGGCGCAGGCTGCCGCTGGTCAGACGCCGGGAGGTGCCGGGCGTCAGCGGGGTGTGACCGGTGAGGGCACCCAGGCCGACGGCCGCCGAGGCGGCGAACCGGTATGCCAGCGACCGGCCGAAGTGCAGCGGTACGCCGTCCGCGCCGAACATCAGCGAGAAGCCGTCCAGGTGCGCGCGCAGGCGGGGCCCGTAGTGCCCGCACCACTGGTCGTCCCCGGCCAGGTGGGCGTCGAGCACCGGATACAGGTGCAGGGCCCAGCCGTTGTAGTGGTCGAATGCGCGTCCGTCCCCGTCCGCGTACCAGCCGTCGCCGCGGTACCAGCCTTCCATCAGCTCGCGTGCGCGCCGTCGGGCCGCGGCCGTCTCCGCGTCGCCGCGGCCCACCGACTCCAGGAACCCGGCGACGGTGAAGGGGAAGAGGTACCAGTTGTTGGGTGCGGGAGTGTGGCGCAGCGCCCCGCGCAGCCACTCCTCCGCCCGGTCCTGGACGTCGCCGTCGAGGTGCTTCCACAGCCAGGCCGCGGTCAGCCGCAGCCCGAGCGCGACCGACGCCGACTCCACCATCGGCTGGCCCTGCACGTCGTGGTCCAGGATCAGCGGCCAGGACTCGGTGTCCGCGCGGCCCGGGGTGCGGGTACCGGCGGCCAGTCCGTGGGCGTACCGGTCGAGCCAGCCGTGCGGGTCGGCCCCGTCGGCGCCCGCCACCCGGAACGCGGCCGCGAGGAACGTCCGGCATAGCCCTCCAGGCCGTCGGAGCGCACCCCCGAGCGTGAGGGGCGGCCGGGCAGGTCGAGCAGGGCGCCACCGGGCGTGCTCCAGCGCCAGGCGGCCGCCAGCAGCCCGTCCGCCACGGCCTCCCAGTGGGCTCGGGTGTATCCCGTGTACGGGCTGGACTCGCGGTCCTCCGGCGGCAGCGGGAAGGGGATGCTCATGCCTGGAACGCCAGCCTTTCGCACCGTACGGAATGCAGGAATCCGGCGCCCGGCGCGCGGCCTCGGCCAGGGCGAGGTCGGCCAGGCGGCGCCGCCCGTTGCCCTGGGAGCCGGCCAGGTGCGGGGTGATGAGCACGCCGGCTGCGCCACCGGGCGCCAGGACGACTGCGCGCGCGCCGTTCGCAACGACCCTTCCGCCTGGGGGCGTTCCGCGCCGGGCAGCTGCGGCGCGATGTGCAGGGCGATCCGCAGGCCGGCCTCTTCCAGCGTGGTACGGGCGCCGTGCAGCGTCTCTCACGGACACCTGGAGCCGGGCGGCGAGGTCCCGCACGCGCGCCGTGCCGCGCGCCTGCACCGCGGCCAGGATCCGCTGCCGCCTCAGATCGACCGGCTCACGCACGAGCCCTCCCGCCGCTGGACGTTCGTTTGAGCGATATGCGTGCGATAGGAGCACCAGCATACGAGCGCATCCTGACGCAGTTTCGGCCGTGGCGGCGGTTCCTGGCGCCGGTCCACTGTCGGCCGTCGGCAGTCGGTCAGACGGCCGGCCCGTCCAACTCCTCCCCGATCGCCTGGCGCAGGGCGTCGTGCCGGGGGCCGAGCGCGTACCGCTCGTCGGTCCACCGTTCGCGTGGGTAGGACCACACCGGTCGGCCCACGAGGTCGGCGGACTCCCATGCGTAGCGAGGCCACACATGCGCGTGCAGGAAGTCGTCCTTGTTCCCCAGGATCTCCAGGTTGACCCGCCGGAACGCCGGATCCAGCCGCCCGCAGGCGCGTTCCACGGCCTCACCCAGCCTGTCCATGTCGGACAGGAACGCCAGGCGCCTGCTCCGGGGCAGCCCCGAGAGGCGCCGTACGGCGGGGTCGTCCACCAGGAGCACGCAGTATCCGGGCAGGAACTGGACGTCCCCGATCACCGCGAACCCCGCCGGCAGTCTCCGCAGCACCGTGGGGTTCCGCCCCCGCAGCGCGCTCCCGATCCGGTCCTTGCGCCAGTCCTCCGTCATGATCGGCGACTCTACTCACGGGCACGGTGACGAGTCAGTGAGGTGGTGGCCGGCCGCCGCCGCACCTCCGTGCGCCATCGCGCCATGGCGGATCCCGGTGTGCCGCCCGGCGAACAGAGCGGCACGGGGCGCTGCGTCTGCTGGACACGCACACGGTGTGGCTGGCCCGCCGTCACCGTCTCTCCCCGCCCGATCCTCGCCTCACGGGATCCTGGGCCGTCAGGACTCGAGGTCGTCGGCGAAGTGCCGGAAGCCGTGCCGGTCCCGGTGCAGGCGCCACAGGGTGTCCGCGAGCACGGCCGGGTCCTTCCTGGGGTGGCCCGGGGTGATCGCGCCGGGGATGACGAGCTGGGCCACATGGATGCCGTCGGCGGCGAGCGTGTCGTGCAGCAGATGGCCGTAGGCGCTCTCGGCGGCGAAGGCGATCGAGGTGCCCGCCCGGTCGGGGTGCGGGACCGCCGCGGTGCCTCCGTTGACGAAGAGGACCGTGCCGCGGCCGAGGGCCCGCATGCCGGGCAGTACCCGCTGCACGGCGGCGACCGGGCCGTATACGGAGAACTCGACGGGGCCCAGCAGATCCGCGGGGGTGGTCTGCAGGACCGGCCGCATGAAGTCACGGTGCGGCACCGGGCTGTACTGGAGGACCTCGATCGGGCCGAGCGCGTTGGCCGCGGCGTCCAGGGCCGCCGCCAGTGCTTGCGGGTCGCGTACGTCGGCGGCGAAGCCACGGGCCGGGATGCCCTCGTCGGACAGCTCGGCGGCCAGGGCGTCGAGGCGGCCCCGGTCCCGGGCGACGAGGGCGACGTCGTAGCCCTCACGGCCGAACCGCCGCGCGACCGCGGCTCCGAGTCCGGGGCCGGCTCCGATGATGGCGATGGTGGTCATGCGTCGCTCCTCCGTGGGGTGCGCCGGCCGGAAGCCGCGGTCGAACGGTGCCCTCGAACCCCCTCACGCATGCGCGTGCGTTCCTCCGGCGGGAACACGCCCGCGCTCCGGTGGTGGCGACGGGCGCCACGGCTCCGCGCCCTGGGGCCCGGCCCCCGGCAGGGGCGGTCACGAGCCGCCGCAGGCCCCCTCCGCGCCGGGCACGCGGTGAGGGCCGGGCGGTGCCACGGAGGCGAAGGCCATACGCAACAGGTCCCAGGCGGTGGCGGCACCGACCCGTGCGCTGACGGCCTGCGCACCTCGCGGGGGCCGGTTCGCCGGCTCGGTGACCGCGGCACCGGGATGAGCCGGTTGGGCCCGTTCGACCGGGACGATCTCCACGGGTACCCCTCCTTCCGTACGCGCTCTGCACCGGCCGACGGCCCGCACGGCGCGCGAGCGTGGTGCGCCCGGCGGGGAGGCGGCCCGCCAGGGCGGCCACGGAGCCGCGCCCGCAGCCTGCCACCCCCGACGACGGGCACGCGTCTGCCTCCCCCATACGCGCCGCTGCGGCTCCCGGGCGTCCACCCGAATGGCGGAACGGCAGCGGTCCGCCGGTAGGTCGCCGGCGCTGCCGAAGGGCGCCTCCCGCCGGTCGACGCGCCACTCACCCTTCCGCTGCCAATGCGCGCCCCTCGCGACAAAAGGTGTGATTGTTGTGAACCGGTGCAATACGGACAGTCGGTGAGTGAGGAGCGACGGTGAGTGACCCCGATCGGAGGCCCGGGAGCACGCGCGATGCGGGTTGCGCGTTCGAGGAGGCGTGCGCCGTCGCCGACGCCGTCCTCTACGAGGGCTATCTCCTCTACCCGTACCGGAAGTCGTCGCCCAAGAACCGGGTCCGCTGGCAGTTCGGCATCCTCGCCCCGCGTGCCTGGGCCGAGGCGAACGGCCCGGTGGCGCCCGGTGTCTCGGGGTCGGTGGAGTCCTGGCAGCAGCAGACCGAGTGCCTGCTGCGGGCGGATGCCGAAGCCGTGGTGCGCGTACGCGTGCGTTACCTCCAGATGCAGGACAGGAGCGTGGAACGCCGGGACCCACAGGGCCGCTGCACACCGGTGGACTCCCTGGAGGCCGCGGGGGTCCGCCATCTCGCCTTCGACGAGGCGGTGCCGCGCGAGAGCGACGTCGTCGTTCCGCTTGCCCAACTCCTGGCGGAGGACCGCGAGTTCGACTGCGGCGCTCCCGGTGGCGAGGACACCGAGGACCTCCCCGGGGGCGTGGGACGCCTGGTGCGCCGACGCCGTCCGGTCGAGGCACGGACGACACTGCGCGCCGAACGGCTCGCCGGTCCCGGTTCGCTGTACCGGCTGCGTGTGCGCACCGAGAACACCGGCCGGTCGACGCGGGCCGGGGCCCCGCGTGACGAGGCCTTGCGGCACGCGCTCATCTCGGCGCACACCTTCATCGGCGGTGAGGGGCTGAGCTTCCTCTCGTCGGTCGACCCGCCCGACGAGGTCGCGGCACAGGTCCGGGACTGCCGCAACCTGCACACGTTCCCGGTGCTGGCCGGCCCGGAGGGGTCGGACACCCTCGTGCTGTCGTCGCCGATCATCCTGCCGGACCATCCGCAGGTGGCGCCGGAGAGCCCCGGCGACCTGCACGACGCCGCGGAGATCGACGAGATTCTGACCCTGCGGACGTTGCTGCTCACCGACGACGAGAAGCGCGAGGCGCGCGCCACCGACTCCCGGGCCGCGCGGATCCTGGACCGGGTGGAGACCATGCCACCGGAGGTGTTCGCCCGGTTGCACGGAGCCATCCGCTCCCTCACCCCGTCCGCCGCCCCCGTTTGCCCGTCCGCGGATGCGCCGGACCGCTCGGTGGGTTCCCCTGAGCTTGACGGCGTGCCGGTGGCGGTCGGCGGCGTACGGACGTCGGCCGCCGAACCGGACACGCAGGCGGCCGCCGTCCCGGACCAGGAAGGGTGTCATGGACGCCATCGAGTTGCTGAAGCATGACCACCGGAAGGTGGAGCAACTGTTCCGCGACTACCACGCCGCCGCCGACGGGACACAGCGCCGGGCGGTGGTGGAGACCCTCATCCGGGAGCTCTCCCGGCACGCGGCCCTCGAAGAGCTGATGCTCTACCCGCTGGCCAAGAAGGTTCTCCCGGGGGGCGCGCACGAGATCCACAGGTACCTGGCCGAGCACAAGGCGGCCAAGGAGACGCTGCTGGCCCTGGACAAGCTGCCCGCAGACGACGACCGCACGGGCGAACTCGTCGAGCGGCTGCGCCGGGAGATCGAGGAGCACGTCCGTGAGGAGGAGGGCGGGCTGATGCCGCAACTCCGCGACGCGGTCTCCCAGCGGGAACTCGACGAACTGGGGCAGCTCCTCGTACGGGCCAGGCAGACCGCCCCGACCCGACCGCACCCACACGCACCGGCCGAGCCTCCCGCCCTGTCGCTCGCCGGACCGGTGGCCGCGGCCTACGACCGACTCCGGGACCGACTGCAAGGGAGGCCGATGACATGACCGTCGAAAGCGGTACGACGAAGGTCAGCAAACATCCCGCGAGGGCTGAGAACAGACACGGATTCGACGAGGTCCATATCCTGTGGATCTCCGAGGGCATGAGCTGCGACGGTGACACCATCGCGATGACGGCGGCCGGTCAGCCGGCGATCGAGGACATCGTCCTCGGGCTCGTACCGGGCCTGCCGAAGGTGAACCTGCACAACAAGGTGCTCTCTCCCGCCATGGGCGGCGAGGACTTCCTCGCTCCCTTCCGCGCGGCGGCGCGTGGCGAGCTGGAGCCGTTCGTCCTGGTCATCGAGGGCTCGATCCCCAACCAGAACATCATCGAGGGCGACGGCTACTGGACGTCGTTCGGCAACGACCCGGACACGGGCGAACCGCTCACGCTCAACTGGTGGATCGATCATCTCGCTCCCCGGGCCTGGGCGGTCGTCGCGGCCGGTACGTGCGCCACGTACGGCGGTATCCACGCGATGGCCGGCAACCCGACGGGCTCCATGGGCCTGGCCGACTACCTGGGCTGGGACTTCAGGTCGCAGGGCGCGCTGCCGATCA
Organism: Streptomyces sp. TP-A0356; assembly: GCF_001417775.1. Taxonomy (GTDB): domain Bacteria; phylum Actinomycetota; class Actinomycetes; order Streptomycetales; family Streptomycetaceae; genus Streptomyces. The sequence continues at coordinate 40,757 of NZ_BBZJ01000016.1, forward strand.
TCAACGTACCCGGCTGTCCGATCCAGCCGGAGAACTTCATGGAGGCGCTGACCTGGCTGCTCTACCACGCGGCCGGGTCGGCTCCGCCACCCCCGCTGGACGAGAACCTGCGCCCCCAGTGGCTGTTCGGAAAGACGGTCCACGAGGGGTGCGACCGCGCCGCGTACTACGAGCAGGCCGACTTCGCCAGGGACTACAACTCGCCCAAGTGCCTGGTCAAGGTGGGCTGTTGGGGCCCGGTCGTCAACTGCAACGTACCCAAGCGCGGCTGGATGGCGGGCGTGGGCGGCTGCCCGAACGTCGGGGGCATCTGCATCGGCTGCACGATGCCGGGTTTCCCGGACGCCTTCATGCCGTTCATGGACGAACCGACGGGCGCCACCTTCTCGTCGGCACTCATCAGGCCCTACGGGGCCGTGATCCGGCGGCTGCGCGGCTTCACCAACATGGCCGTCAACCGCGAGCCCAAGTGGCGCCACGACAAGGCAGAGCTGACCAGCGGTTACGACCCGCACTGGCGCCCCTGAGACAGGACAAGCGAGAGAGAGCGAGGAAGACACGGACATGACGGCAACCGAGGCGCGGGGCGCGGAGCGCAAACCCGCGCAGATCGTGGACATGTCCTGGGATCCGATCACCCGGATCGTCGGCAATCTCGGCATCTACACGAAGATCGACTTCGCGAACCGGGAAGTGGTGGAGTGCCACAGCACTTCGTCGCTCTTCCGGGGCTACTCCGTCTTCATGAGGGGCAAGGACCCGCGTGACGCGGGCTTCATCACGTCCCGCATCTGCGGCATCTGCGGCGACAACCACACCACGTGTTCCAACTACGCCCAGCAGATGGCCTATGGCGTCAAGCCGCCGATGCTCGCGGACACCATCGTCAACCTGGGCGAGGCGGCCGAGTACATCTTCGACCACACGATCTTCCAGGACAACCTGGTCTTCGTCGACTTCTGCGAGGCCATGGTCAAGGCCACCAACCCCAGCGTCCTGGCCCGGGCCGAGCGCACCGAGGCACGCAACGGGAACATTCACGGCTACCGGACCATCGCCGACATCATGCGCGCCTTCAATCCGTTCGAGGGCGAGGTGTACAAGGAGGCGCTCAAGGTCAGCCGGATCACCCGCGAGATGTTCTGTCTGATGGAGGGGCGTCACGTCCACCCCTCCACCCTGTATCCGGGCGGTGTCGGCACCATGCCGGAGCCGACCACGTTCACCGACTACCTCTCCCGGCTGATCCGCGTCATCGACTTCGTCAAGATGGCCGTGGCGATGAACGACGACGTCTTCGACTTCTTCTACGAGGCGCTGCCGGGCTACGAGGAGGTGGGCAGGCGACGGATCATGCTCGGCTGCTGGGGCGCCTGGCAGAACCCGGAGGTGTGCGACTACCGCTACGAGACGATGAGCGAATGGGGCAGGGCGATGTACGTCACGCCCGGCATCATCGTGGACGGCAGGCTCGTCACCAACGACCTCGTCGACATCAACCTCGGCATCCGGATCCTGCTGGGCAGTTCGTACTACGAGGACTGGGGAAACGAGGAGCCGTTCGTCACCCACGATCCGCTCGGCAACCCCGTCGACATGCGGCACCCGTGGAACCAGACGACGGTACCGCTGCCGCAGAAGCGGGACTTCAGCGGCAACTACAGCTGGGTGATGAGCCCGCGCTGGTACGACAAGAACACCAACGAGCACCTCGCCCTGGACACCGGCGGCGGCCCGCTGGCCCGCCTGTGGTCGACCGCGCTCAACGGCCTGGTCGACACGCCCTATGTCAAGGCCACCGGGCACAGCGTGCAGATCTCGCTGCCCAAGAGCGAGAAGCTGCCGGAGATGACTCTGGAGTGGAAGATCCCCCAGTGGAGCAACACCATCGAACGCGACCGTGCCCGGCCGTACTTCGTCGCGTACGCCGCCGCGATGGCCTTCAACTTCCTGGAGAAGGCGATGGGATTCATCCGCGCGGGCGACACCAAGGTCTTCGAGAACTACGAGGTGCCTGACGAGGCGATCGGCTGCGGGTTCCACGAGGCGGTACGCGGCGTCCTCTCCCACCACCTGGTGATCAAGGACCGTAAGATCGCGAACTACCACCCGTACCCGCCGACTCCGTGGAACGGGAGCCCGAGGGACAGTTACGGCACGCCTGGCCCGTACGAGGACGCCGTCCAGGGTCAGCCGATCTTCGAGGAGAACGGCCCCGACGACTTCAAGGGCGTCGACATCATGCGCACCGTCCGCAGCTTCGACCCCTGCCTGCCCTGTGGTGTGCACATGTACCTCGGCAAGGGCAACACGCTGAGCAAGCTGCACTCGCCCACCTACGGAGCGGCTCATGCCTGAGTCCGTACGGCTCGACGGGACCGCGGTCGCGGAGCGGTTGTCGCGCATCGACCGGTTGCTCGAACAGATCGAAGGAGCTCCCGGCCCGATGACCGGCGCGGCGATCGAGGCGGTGCAGGCCCTCACCGAGGTCTACGGCGAGGCCCTGGCCCGGGTGCTCGACGGCGCCGACGCGGGCCTGGTCGACCATATGGCGGGCGACGAACTCGTCGGCCATCTTCTGGTCCTCCACGGCATCCACCCGGAACCGCCCGAGCGCCGGGCCGCCCGGGCGGTCGACGCGCTGCGTCCGGCGGTGCGGGAGCGGGGCGGAGACGTCGAGTTGAAGGGCGTCGAGGAGGGAGTGGCCCGGGTGCGGCTCGCGGCCAAGGGGTGCGGGACCTCCTCGGCGGTCCTGGAGGACGCGGTCCGCGAGGCCGTGCTCACCCTGGCCCCCGAGCTCTCCGGCGTCGAGCAGGCACCCGGGGAGGGCGGACGGAAGACCACCTTCGTACCCGTGGAGGCGCTCACCCTGCGGACGGCGTCGGTCGGGGAGCGGTCATGACCACCGGTGCGCTCGCCCGCGTCATCCGCTCCGCCGCCGACCGGCGGGCGGACGCGGAGCGCTGCGACCTGTGCGGCGTGGACGTCCCCTCCGAGCACCGGCACCTGCTCGAAACGGGCCGGGAGGAGGTGCTGTGCGCATGCCGGCCCTGCTCCCTGCTCTTCGTCGAGGGGGCGGCGAGCGAGGGACGGTACCGGCTGGTGCCGAGCCGGAGGGTGCGGCTGCCTCCGGTCAGGACGCAGGCGCTGGGCGTCCCGGTGGGGCTGGCCTTCTTCGTACGGCACACCGACGGCACCGTGACGGCGCACTATCCGAGCCCCGCGGGGGCCACGCGCTGGGAGGCGGATCCGACGGCCTGGCAGGACGTCGTGACCCGCTGCCCACAGCTCGCCACGCTCGAACCGGAGGTGGAGGCGCTGCTGGTCAACACCGCCCGTTCCGCGCAGCACCACTGGATCACCCCGATCGACGACTGCTTCCGGATGGTCGCGCTGGTGCGACGGGAATGGCGGGGCCTGTCCGGCGGCGGCCGGGTGTGGCCCGCAATCGAGCAGTTCTTCGCGGAGCTGACCGAACAACCGTAGGAAACCTGCAAGGAGGAGACGATGGGCAGGATCCGAGTGGGCACGCCGGACGCCAGTCCGGATACGCCCAGCCATGTCGCCGGGCTGCACGAGGGCAACCGCGGCCCCTACAAGCGGCAGCCCGGACATCACAAGGACGGGACCGCCGACGCACGCCGCTCGACCGGGATCCACTGGAAGAAGCACAACGCGATCTCGAAGATCATGCCGAACCTTCCGCCGGGATGACGCGGCCATCACGACCGTGCCCGCGCGGGCGCGGCATCGCAGAAGACGACCGAGGAGTAGGGAAAATGGCCAGACGAGTGCTGATCGCAGAGGCACTGCTCTTGGGCGGCGTGGCACTGACGGTGCTCGCCAGGGAGCTGCCCGGACTGGTACGCGAGGTCAGGATCTGGCGGATGGTGGGCGTCAGGCCCGTCGTGTCCAGGCACGCCAGCTGAGTGTCCCGGCCGGCAGGTGTCACGGCGCGTCAGGCAGCTGCCGCTCCTGACGCGCCTCACCCTTGTCCTCGAGGTGAGCCGTCGCATCGGTCTGCGGTCCGTGTCCCTCGCCGGGGACGGGGACCCGTGGGGTCACCCGCGGGAGACCGTCGGCGGCGCGTCCGGGACGGGATCCGTCTTCCTCCCGGTGGTCCGGCTCCTGCCGTAGTTGCCGCTCCTGCCGGAGCACGTCTAGTACGGCGGAGCCGTCGATGGTCTCGCGGACGACGAGCAGGTCGGAGAGCCTGTCCAGGGCCCGACGGTACTCACGTATCAGCCCCGTGGCCCGCTCCTCCGCCTCGCGCAGCAGCCGTGCGGCCTCCTCGTCGATGATCCGCTGGGTCTGCTCCGAGTAGGGCTGCCGCAGGGGTTCCTCGACGTTCTCGCCCAGATAGCGCGGGTTGGCGGCGGCGTAGCCCACGGGACCGAGGGCCGGCGACAGTCCGAAGTCCCGGACCATGCGGGTGGCGATCTGGGTGGCCCCGGCCAGGTCGTTGGCGGCACCGCTCGATCCCTCGCCGAAGACGACGAGTTCGGCGGCCCGGCCCCCGAGGCGGACCGCGAGCAGGTCGGTCAGATAGCCCTCGCTGTACAGATGGCGTTCGGCCTCGGGCAGCTGCTCGGTCACCCCGAGCGTCATGCCCGACGGCAGCACGGTGACCTTGGCGACGGGGTCGGCGTGCTCGCACAGCGCGGCGACCAGGGCATGGCCCGATTCGTGGACGGCGACCGCATGGCGCTCTTCGGGCAGCAGGGCGTTGGAGGCCTCACGGCGGCCGAGCAGGACGCGGTCGCGGGCGGCGTCGAGGTCGTGCTGCTCGATCAGGACGCGGTCGGCTCGTACGGCGTTGATGGCGGCCTCGTTCACCAGGTTGGCGAGGTCGGCGCCGGAGAAGCCCGGCGTGGCGCGGGCGACGGCGTCGAGGTCGACGTCGCGAGCGAGGATCTTGCCACGGGCGTGCACGGTGAGGATGGCGGCGCGTTCGGCCTGGTTGGGCAGCGGCACGGTGACCTGCCGGTCGAAACGTCCGGGGCGCAGCAGGGCGGGATCGAGGGCCTCGGGCCGGTTGGTGGCGGCGACGACGACGATGCCGGTGGACTGGTCGAAGCCGTCCATCTCGGCCAGCAGCTGGTTGAGGGTCTGTTCGCGCTCGTCGTTGCCGCCGAGCCGTGCGCCGCCCGCGCGACGGGCGCCGACGGCGTCGATCTCGTCGATGAAGATGATGGACGGGGCGCGCTTGCGGGCCTCGTCGAACAGGTCCCGTACCCGGGACGCGCCGACCCCGACGAACATCTCGACGAAGGCGGACCCGGTCACCGACAGGAACGGCACGTCGGCCTCCCCGGCGACGGCACGGGCGAAGAGGGTCTTGCCGGTGCCCGGCGGCCCCACCATGATCACTCCCCGCGGGCCCTTGGCACCTGCGGCGGCGTAGCGCGCCGGGTTGCGCAGGAAGTCGACGACCTCACTGATCTCCTGCTTGACCCCGTCGTATCCGGCCACGTCGTCGAACCTCGTGGTGGGCCGCTCCGCCTCGATGATCTTCGCCCGGGAACGGCCGATGGCGCTGAGCCCGCCCGTGACCGAACGCGCGGCGCGGCGTCCGATCCACCAGAAGAACCCGAACAGGAGCAGCAGGGGGAGCAGGGCCACCACGACCGACGCGAAGGGGTTGCCGCCGCTCTTGCTCCGGGAGGCGGTGATCTGTACGTGCTTCGCCTGGAGCTGCTGCTGGAGCGGACCCGTGCCCAGCGCCGTGGGGATCTGGGTCGTGAACTTCGTGCCGTTCTTCAGGGTGCCGCTGACCGCCCCCTTGTCGTTGACGTCGACCGTCTTCACCTGCCCGACACCGACCTTGCCGACGAAGTCGCTGTAGGACAGGTGCGCGGGCGGGGTCCCCGACGGGGCACGGACGAGCATGAGGACGGTCAGGAACGCCACCCAGACCAGGGGAATGATCCACCAGGGCCAGCCAGACCGCGGCTGCTGCCGGGTCGGTGGACCGGGCCGGTCCGGCGGCGGCCCCGACTTGGCCGGAGGCGTGAGATGCCGGTACGGCATCCGCACTCGGGTGATCACAACGCACCGCCCTTCCGGCGAGCCTCATGTCCGCTCGACACGGGCCCTCCTCATCTCATGGTCCCTCGCGCAGGCGTCCGACCGCGTCGGTTCACCGGGCCGGCTCGCAAGTCGGTCCGCCAGGGGCGCGTCAGAGAGGGGCAGGGATGCGGGATGCCGCCGTGCAGCCTTGTGACCGGGGCGTTCGTCACGCCGCCTGCGGGCGGACGATCACGACCGGACAGTTCGCGTGCAGCGCCACATGGTGACTGACGGACCCCAGCAGGGCACGGGCGAAGCCGCCCCTGCCCCGGCCGCCCACGACCAGGGCCTCGGCTCCCTCGGACGCCCTCAGCAGCACGTCGACGGGGTTGCCGCGCACCACGAGCGGCCTGACCGGGGCGGCGGGCTCGGTACCGAGCACCTCCGTCAGTTCCTGGGCCAGCCCCTGCCGGGCCGCCTCCTCGTCGACATCGGCGTCCACGGCCGGACCCGACCAACCGAACATCCCCGGCAGCTCCCACGCGGCGACCGCGTCCACGGTGCCGCCGACGAGACAGGCCTGGCGGACGGCCCAACGCAGCGCCGCGTACGAGGACGGCGACCCGTCGACACCGACCACGACACGCGGCCTCGGGGCATCCCTGTCCATATGTCGTCCCACCTCTCCCGTGGCCCATCGGCGGCCGCGCCCAAGCTCCCGCCTCCACGCTGCGCGACTCCGGGGCGGCCCGCCAGGTGAGGACGGCCGAGGGCGTGGCGGACGGGGCAGATGCGCGAAGGCAAGGGCCGGGCCTTGGCGGACGTGCCGACGCGCCGAAGGCAAAGGCCGGGCCTTGGCGGACGTGCCGACGCGCCGAAGGCAAAGGCCGGGCCTTGGCGGACGTGCCGACGCGCCGAAGGCAAAGGCCGGGCCTTGGCGGACGTGCCGACGCGCCGAAGGCAAAGGCCGGGCCTTGGCGGACGTGCCGACGCGCCGAAGGCAAAGGCCGGGCCTTGGCGGACGTGCCGACGCGCCGAAGGCAAAGGCCGGGCCTTGGCGGACGTGCCGACGCGCCGAAGGCAAAGGCCGGGCCTTGGCGGACGTGCCGACGCGCCGAAGGCAAAGGCCGGGCCTTGGCGGACGTGCGGACGCGCCGAAGGCAAGGGCCGGGCCGGCGTCCGCTCCGCCACAACCGGGCATTCGGCGACGGCTTCGGGCGCACACTCGACGCCGACGCCGCCGAGGTGGGCCGACGCCGCGAGGTAGATGGCTTCTACCGGCGGCTGCTCCCGGCCCGCAAGGCCTGAGAGCGCCGCGTCAGCGCACGCCGGCCGCGTCCAGGAGGGTGGCGATGGTCGGTGCGACCAGCCGGGCCAGGTTGTCGGCCCGGATCCCGGCACGGGCGCTGGCCCCGTCGAAGACCAGGATCAGCTGCCGGGCCAGCAGCTCGGGGTCACCGGCTCCGCCCCGTTCGGCCTCCTCGCGGAAGAACGCCTCCAGGCTCTGCTTGACCCGCTGGGCAACCCGGCTCGCGGGATGCTCCGGGTCCTTCAGTTCGACCTGGACCGCGAGGTAGGGGCAGCCCTGGTACTCCGCCATGCCCGCCTGCGACTCCAGCTGCTCGAAGACATGTGTGATCCGCTCGCGAGGGGACCGCGCATCGCCCTGCTCGGGCAGGAGCCGGGCGCCGAAGGCGGCGGCACGCCGCTCCAGACTGGCGGCCAGCAGTTCGCCCTTGCTCTCGAACAGCTGGTACATCGAGCGCTTTGACACCCCGGCGGCCTTGCACAGCGCCTCCACACCGATGCCGACGCCGTCGGCGTAGGAGAGCGTGGCGGCCACCTCCAGCAGTCGGTCGCGGGAACTGGGCTTCGGGTCCATGGTCATGGGGAGAGGCTAACCCCCTTCATCCTCGTAAGAGAACGACCGGTTTCCGAGGGAGGGATGCGGTGCGGCCCCTTGCTCCCCACGCGGCACCCGGAGGATTGGCACCCTCACGACCCGCCTCCCGTCCTCCTCCACGAGCTGCCCGCGCTACTGCGCCAACTGCTGGTACATGGCCGCCACTTCACCGGACAGCGCGTCCTTCACCCAGCGGGTGACGTCGTCACCGAGAACCTCGTACGCACCCGCCTCGACGCCGTCGAGAGCGGCGGCGACGATGTCCCGAGCGCTGGACTTGGGTGCGTCGATGCCGGACGTCATGTCGGTGTCCACATACGCCATGTGGAGCCCGGTGACCTGAATACCGCGGGGGCCAGCTCCAGACGCAGACTGTTGATCTGTGACCACACGGATGTCGCCGATCTCCGAGTCGAGGAAGCGCGCGCCGGTCGAGACGCCCGCGTTGTTGATCAGGACGGTGACGTCCCGGGCTGCTCGGCGACGGCGGCCACCGAGGCCTCGTCGGTGACCTCCAGCGCGAGCGCGACGGCGTCCGGGTGCGTCACCGTGCGGGGGTCACGGGCCGTGGCGTAGACCTTGCTCGCACCACGCGCGTACAGCTCCTCCACCAGGCACCCTCGTGCGTGGTCAACCACTCACACTAGCGCTCCAAGAGAGGGCCGGGCGTCGCTGTCGCGCAGATGCGCGCGACGACGCGGCGCCCCGCCGCCGATCCGGCGCACCGGCCCCGTTCAGTAGTGGGTGATGCCCGCCGACAGGGTCCGCGTCCAGGGAGCGTCCACCTCGTCGGCACCCATCGAGACGATGAGATGACACAGCATGCCCCGGGCGAAGAAGTCCTGGACCTGCTGCTCACTGCCGCCCGAGGCGCCACGCACGTACTCCACCAGGCGGGCGTAGCCCTGCCGGACGGCCTCACGCACGGCCGGCTCGGAGACGGCCGCGGCCTGGGCGTGCAGCTGGATCAGCATGAGGTCGTTGTTGCTGATCAGCTTGGCATAGGAGTCACCCATGGCCTCCAGCACCACCTCGGGAGAGCTCCCCTTCGCCTCGGCGGCCGCCCGTTCCAGACTGGCTCGCACCTGTACGAAGCAGTGCTCGACGACGGCGACGAACAGCAGTTCCTTGTTGGGGAAGAGCCGGTACACGTACGCCTGGGAGATGCCGGCCGCCTTGGCGACCTCGGTCGTGGTGGTGCCGAAGTAGCCACGGGCGGCGAAGGCGCCGATCGCGGTGCGCAGCACCGTTTCGCGACGCTCCTCGGCGGTGGACAACTGGCGGGGGCGTTCCGTCTGCATATGAGTATGCAACCACTCACACTTCGGGTGCGTCAAGCGCTACGAAGGCCAGTTGTGCCCGGCGGCGAGGGCCTCCCGAGTCCGTGCCGCCGCGGGGCGGGCTGCGGTTGACATTCGTTTCGGGGGTGGGAGGGTGGAAATGCCAAGGCCGGTGCGGCCATTCGCGCCGTGCAGCGGACGCATACGCTCCGGCCTCTGACCTGGGCAGCACCCGGCAAGCGCCTCGACGCCCGCCGACCGGAGCTCCGGCCAACCGGACCACTCACGGTCGTGTGCCTGTTCCGCTCGGTCGCGTGCCTGCCTGTTCCCCGTTCAACAGAAAGGCTGGTCAACCGCCATGGCACAAGCGTTGCGCGACCGGAAGGTCGCAATCCTGGCCACCGATGGAGTGGAGCGGGTGGAGCTTGAGCAGCCCCGCGGGGCACTCTACGGGGCCGGCGCCCAGAGCGAGATCCTCTCCATCCACCCCGGTGAGATCCAGGCCCGGCAGTTCGACCTGAACCCCGCGGGTACCTTCCCCGTGGACCGGCTCGTGGCCGACGCCTCGGCGGAGGACTACGACGCCCTTCTGCTGCCGGGCGGCACCATGAACCCCGACCAGCTCCGTATGAACAAGGACGCCGTCGGGTTCGTGAAGGCGTTCGTCGCCAGCGGGAAACCGATCGCCGCCATCTGCCACGGCCCGTGGACCCTCGTGGAAGCCGACGCCGTACGCGGACGTCGGCTGACCTCCTGGCCGAGCATACGCACCGACCTGCGCAACGCGGGAGCCGAAGTGGTCGACGAGGAAGTCGTCGTCGACGGCCAGTTCGTCTCCAGCCGCTCCCCCGCCGACCTGCCGGCCTTCTGCCGCACCATCATCGAGCAGTTCGCGAAGGCCCCCAGCGAAGCGTCCGGGTAGTGGGGCGGCACTCCCGGGGACAGAAGCCGGTTGCGCAGCCGGAGTTCACCCGATGCCCGCGCCGTGGCCATGGGGCTGGGCCCGGGCGATGAGCAGGGCGACGTCGTCCTCGCCGCCGGGCGGCCGGAGGGCGTCCAGGACGCGGTCGCACGTTTCTCCCAGATCCTGGGCGCGGGTGGCGGTGAGGGCGTCGAGGAGGGTGTTCAGGCGGGCGTCGATGGGCTCGTTCCGGGTTTCGACCAGACCGTCGGTGTACAGGGCGATCTGGTCGCCGGGGCGGAAGTCGATGGTGGTGGTCTCGAAGGGGGCTCCGCCGACGCCCAGCGGCACGCCGGTGGGCAGATCGAGCAGCTCCGCCGACCGGCCGGGCCGCACCAGGGCCGGCGGCAGGTGGCCCGCGAGGCTGATGTGGCACTGGCCACGGTGCGGATCGTAGACGCAGTAGACGCAGGTGGCGATGGTCTGCTCGACGTCCTCGGTCAGGTGATCGAGGTGCCGGAGGACCTCTGCGGGGGCGAGGTCCAGATGGGCGAAGGCGCGGGTGGCGCTGCGGAGCTGGCCCATGGTGGCGGCGGCCCTGATGCCGCTGCCCATGACGTCCCCGACGACCAGGGCGCTCTTGTCCCCGGGGAGGGGTATGGCGTCGAACCAGTCCCCGCCGATCTCGATGGCGGCGCCGGCGGGCTGGTAGCGGCAGGCGATCTCCAAACCGGGCAGGTGCGACGGGGGCTCGGGCAGCAGGCTGCGCTGGAGGGTGAGGGCGGTGTTGCGCACGCTCTGGTACCAGCGGGCGTTGTCGATGCACACCGCGGCGCGGGCGGCCAGCTCGCAGGCGAGGAGCACATCGTCGTGGTTGAAGGGCTTGGGGTTGCTGGTCCGTTTGAGGTCCACGGCGCCCAGGACTTCACCGCGGGCCACGAGCGGTACGGCCAGGTAGGAGTGCACCCCGGCCGCCGCGAGGAGGGAGGCGGCCTCGTCATCGCGGGCGATGCGCCGCAGATCCCCGGGAGTGGTGTGCGCCACCAGGACGGGCTCGCGTGAATGCACGCATTGAGTGACCAGGCGGTCGCTGTCGTAGGTCGCCAGTTCCCCGGGCGGGTCGGCCGCGCGGGCCGCGTCCGCGGGGTCCGCCGCCATGACGGCGGCGACACGGAAGCGGGCTGCGCCCTCGTTCGGTGCCGTCCGGCCGTGGAGGGCGCTGTCGAGTACATGGACGGCGGCCACATCGGCCAGGTCGGGTACGACGACGTCGGCAAGCTCGCGGGCCGTCTGTGCCACGTCGAGGGTCGTACCGATGGCGGCGGAGGCCCTGGCGATCAGGGCCAGCCGGTGCCGTGCCTGTGCGGCCTCGAGGGCGGCCTGGTGACGTTCAGTGACGTCGATGACGGAATGGGCCACGCCGAGCACCCGCCCGGCGGAATCCTCCAGCCGGTAGTACGAGACGGCCCAGGCATGCTCGTGGTCCGGGTCCGCGGCGGTCCGACCGACGACGTGCCGGTCGAAGAGCGGTTCCCCGGTCTCCAGCACATGACGCAGCCGCTCCTCGACGGCCTCGGTGTCCATGAAGGTCAGCACCTCGCTGACCCGTCGGCCGATGTGCTCGGCGGCGGGCAGGCCGTGCATGCGCTCCAGGGCGGGATTCACGGTCAGGTACCGCAGGTCGGGGTCCAGGATGGCCAGCCCGATCGGAGACTGGGACACCAGCCGCGTGGACAGTGCGACATCCCGCTCGACCTCCTCCACGGTCCCCTGGTCCACGGCGAGGCCCAGGGCGTAGGTGTCACCGCGGTCGTCCAGCAGCCGCATGTTGCGGAACTCCACCATGCGGGTGCTTCCGCCCTTGTGCCGGATCGGGAAGGCCCCGGCCCAGTCGGCGCCGGATTCCATGACCTCGGCGAACAGCTTGATCACCTCGTCCCAGTGCTCCTCATGGACCAGCAGCCGCGCCGCGAACTGGCCCAGCGCCTCCTCAGGGGCGTAGCCGAACAGCTCCTCTGCCTGAGGGCTCCAGAACACCACGCGTCCGTTCGCGTCCAGCACCACCGCGGCGACGTTCAGCAGATCGAGCAGGCCGCTGGGCGGCGCGGCGGGAGCGGCCACTGGCCGGCCGCCCGGCCCGGAGGAGTCCGCCGTACCCATGCGCCGTCTCCCTCTCCCGCTCGGTGCCAGCACGTGCCGTGGTGGCGGACGCTCTGCTTCCTTCTTTCATAGTCGTCCAAGGCCGAGGCGGCACGTCCTGGACGGGCAGGCGGCGCCCCCGGGCGCGCCGGTGGCACGAGTGGACGGCCACGTACCGGCCGTCCTCCGGGTACCCAGGCTCAAGTGCGGGGAGGTGAACCGGGCCACGACGGGGGCGGCGGCGACCGCGTCGTGGATGTCGCTGCCGTACGCGCCGCGCTCAGGACCCGGGCCCGTACGCGCGCCGGTCGACGGTGCCGACGAAACGGCCCCGGCACGTGCCCAAGCCCTCTTCGACGTCGTCGGTGTGCCGGGCGAGCCTCCAGGCATGTGGCTCCCGTACGGCGGCCGGCGGGCGGCGTCGGCCCCAACACCGGCCCGTGCGCCGCCCCTTGTGCCGACCACCCCCGAGAGCACAGCTGACAGCCCAGCCCGCCGGGCTCATCAGCCTCGGCGGGGACGACCGCCGGTGGCACCCGAACCGACCCGGCGCAAGGACGCGCTCATGGTGGTACCGCTCTCCCGGCGGCCGCTCACGCCCCCGGCCCGGCGGTCTCCGGATGGACCATGTGGCCGGCGTGCGGTAGGTGGGTGCGGTGGATCGCGACGACGGCCGCGTCGTCGCCGAGAGCCCCGTCGGCGTAGGTCAGCAGGTCCCGTTGGATGCGGTGGACGAGCGTGTCGGGGCTGCACCTGGTCCACAGGGCGACTCGCTCCTCCAGCGGGTAGAAGGTGTGGTCGCGGTCGCGCGCCTCCACGATGCCGTCGGTGTAGAGGAGGAGGGTGTCGCCGACCTGGAAGGTGAACGCATACGAGCCGTAGGCGTCCGTCGCCAGTCCGCCGATGCCCAGCGGAGGCGCCGGGTGCGCATTCGCGACCTTCAACACCTCACCATGCCGGATCAGCAGGGGCGGTGGGTGCCCGCAGTGGGTCACCTGGGCCATGGGGGCGTGGTCGGGGATCTCCAGCATCAGCGCGGTGACGAAGTGCTCCTGCGCCTCCTCGTCGCTTTCGGGGATCTGGGTGTGGTAGCGGCAGACGCTGCGGTCCAGGGCTTGGGCGAGGGCGGGCAGCGTGGCGTGGTGGTGGGCGGCCTCCTGGAACGCGCCCAGCAGCGTGGCGGCCTCCCCGATCGCGCCCAGCCCCTTCCCCCTGACATCGGCGATGATCACACGCGTACCGCTGCCGATGCGGGCGACCGCGTACAGGTCACCGCCGATACATGCCTCCTTCTCCGCGGCCAGGTACGTGGATGCGATGTGCAGGGGACCCAGGCGGTGGGGCAGCGGGCGCAGCAGGGCGCGCTGCGCGGCTTCGGAGACCGACCGCACCTGGGCCAGCTCCTCCGTGCGCCGGTCACGTATGAGGCAGACGAACATGACGAAGACGGAGAGGATCGTCAGCGCCACGAGCTGCGCGATGTGGTTCGTGGTGGACAGACCGCCGTGCAGCACCGCGATGGCGAGCTGCGCTCCCACCGCCAGTGCCCCGATCAGTCCGGTCAGCCGGGCGCCGCCGAACGAGGCGGTGATGGCGGGCGCTATGACGAGCAGGGGGCCGAGGTGGACGTATGTCGGCGAGTGGATGTCCACCAGGGTGATCACCAGGATCAGCCCGACGGGTATCGCCACCAGAGCATGACTCGAGCGCCATGGCTGCCGGAATCGGGCAGGCTGCCCCACGTGCATGTCTCCAATGTGCACCCATCCGCCGGAAACCGGGCGTCCGCCCGCAGAACGCGGGGGCAGGGGCGGATGCCTTTCGGGGAGGGGCGTGCGAGAGACCATTCAGAGGTGGTCTTCCGGTCCAAGGGCTGGTCAAGCTGGTTCAAGGGGCGGTTCAAAGGCTGAGCGTGATCGCGGCGCCGATGCCGCCGAGGACGAGGGCGACGGCGGCTTCGGCCCAGCCGCCCGCGCCCCAGCGGAAGAACCGGTCGATGGCCAGCCTGCCTGGACCGATGGCGGCGATGGCGAGGGCGACGACGGCGATGCCCACGTTGTACTCCACTCCGCCGTCCTGGATCCACAGACCGTCGGCGCCGGTGACGGTCACCATGGCATTGATCATCACGCCGATGAGGGCCGCGGCCGCGAGCGGGGTGAGCAGTCCGAGAGCCAGACCCAGGCCGCCGAGGAACTCGGAGAGACCACAGATCACGGCGAAGACCTTTCCAGGGTGGAAGCCGAGAGTGTCGAAAGCCTTGCCGGTGGCCGTCAGACCCGGGCCCCCGAAGATCCCGAACAGCTTCTGGGAACCGTGCCCGGCCATCAGCAGCCCGAAGGTCAGCCTGATGAGCAGCAGTCCCCAGTCGCGGACGGAAACCCCCGGCCCAGTGACGTACCGTGCCCCCGGTTCCGTGGGAGCCGACGGCCGGTCCGTGCTGCCCATCGACATCGCAGACCACCCCTTCCGATACTTCCTCAAGAAGGGTGATCTTGCACTTCGGGGGCCCGTGACGGCACGCGGATCAGGGCGGTGCGTTCGGAGCTCTCAGTGGCCGTAAGGCGGCTCGAAGCACCCCGTCTCCGGAAACGGGCCGTTGGCCTCCACCTGGTAGTTCGTCTTCTGCACGAACGCCGTGACGCAGGCGTCGCGATGGACGCGAAGACCGACCAGCGCTCCCTCGGGCGTGACGTAGTGGCCGTCCTGGTAACGCGAGTCCATCGCGCGGACGCTCAGCACCCCGCCGTGCCGCTCCCCGTTCGCCCCGGTCCGATCTTCCTGGTAGCCGAGCCGGAGCAGTGCCGTGCGCACCGTGGCGGGGTCCCACTTCCTCTCTTCCCACAGCCGCTCGAGCACCGGCTTGATGCGCTCGGCTTCCCTCTGCGCGTCCTTCGCATGCGCGGGAGACATGTCGCCCGCGCGGCGGTAGCCGTTGTTGTCGTTGTAGTGCGGAGCGCCCTCTCCGGCTCCCGGCTCCACGTACGGTGAGGCGCCCCCGGTCGCGAGGGCGGCGCCGCTCGGTGGGCTGGTGGCGGCTTTGGCCGTGGAGTTCGTGGCGCGCTGGTGACCGCAGGCATCGAGAGACATGGCGGCCACCAGAAGCAGAGTCGTCACGGCGAAGATGCCACGGCGGCCAGACATTGAGGTGCGCATGGCATGACTCTGCCATGTCGGGTCCGGATCCACCGCGCGAGGCCGTTCAGACGCGGCGTCGGCCGAAGAACCGCCGGACGGCGCGCACCAGGAGCCAGATGAGCAGGATCACGAAGAGGATCACGACGATCACGACGACCAGCAGGAAGATGCCGAACTTCTTGAAGAACCCGGCCTTCTTCTTGGCCTTCTCCTTGCGCACCTGAGCCGCCGCGACTCGATGCGTCGAGGTGGTGTGCCGGACACGGGCGGCCTCGGCCGTAGTGACGGACTGGGCCCCGTCGGCACGCACGGAGCTGCCCACTGCCGTCGGCTGCCGGTGGCCGTACACCGCTCGTTCGCCGCTCTGTGCGACGGCCGGTGTCACCGCGAGCACCGATCCGAGCAGCAGCCCCAGAAGTACGGCCGCACCACGGCCCCTCCGCCGACGCTTCCGCCGAGATGTCACGTCCACTCATGCCTCCCCTGGCCACGTACCTGTCTCAGACGCCCATGCGGTTGCTCTCTTGCGCAAGGACGCAACTATTATTCCCGCTGAGATTCTTCGTATCTCCCCGCCGGGCGTCCGTCATGACGGCGCGCCGCCCGGGAACTGAACGATCTGGACGGGGTTGTCCATGCGTTATCTGGTACGCGATCGCATGCTGGCGTTCCACGAGGAAGCCTGGGTCGAGACCGAGCATCGGGAGAAGCTGTTCAAGGTCGACCGCAGACTGCTCCGGCTGCGGACCACGTTCGACTTCGTCGACAGCGAGGGCAATCGGGTCGCCAGCATCGTCAAGAAGGCCCTCACGCTCCACCACACGATCCTGATCAAGCAGGACGGCGAGGTGGTGGGCCGGATCAGCAAGCGGGCCTTCCGGATCTTCGGGGACCACTTCAAAGCCACCCTCAGGGACGGGCGGCGGCTGCGCATAGCCGGAAACGTCTGGGACCGCGAATTCGACATCCACTACGACGGCCGCACCCTGGCCCATGTCTCGCGCCGCTGGTTCAGCATCCGCAACGCCTACGCGATCGACGTGCTGAGCGAGCCGGACGCAACGCTGCTGATCATCCTCGCGGTGTGCGTGGACCACACGCTCCAGGACCGCAAGGGCGAACAGCTCACCAATCTCTGACGCGCGGGCACCGGTCAGCGGGCGAAGCGACGCCGGACATCCGGCCGCTGCCTGAGCCGCTCCGGGTACCCGGGGCCCATCCGCACGGAGGTGTCCTCGGAGCGCATCGGCTCCCCGCACACGGAGCAGACCACCTCCGCATGGGCATCGTGCTCGCACGCGTCGTGGTGGAGGGTGACCGGGGCGCCCTCCTCCCCCGCGAGCCATCGGTCTCCCCAACGTGACATCGCGGCGAGCACGGGGAAGAAGTCCCGGCCCTTCTCCGTCAGCAGGTACTCGTGACGGGGCGGCTCGGTCTCGTAGAGCCGCTTCTCCATCAGCCCCTCTTCGACCAGGCGGCGCAGCCGGCCGGCCAGTGTGTTGCGGGCGATGCCCAAGTCCTGCTGGAACTGGTCGAATCGGCGGCTGCCGTAGAACGCCTCCCGCAGGACCAGGGGGCTCCACATATCGCCCAGCAGGTCGACGGTCCGTGCGATCGAGCACGGCCAGTCAGCGAACGAAGGACGCGCGGGACTCACGACCCACCACCGACTTCGCGGACCAACTCGATGGCCCTGCCCAGCGTTTCGAGCTTGTCCTCCATCGTCTCCCCGGCCGGATAGAGACGGACGGTGTCCACACCCGCGTCGTGCCACACACGCAGTCGCCGGCGCACCATGTCCTCGGTTCCGATGAGCGTGGTGGCCAGCACCATCTCGTCGGTGACGAGGCCGGCCGCGCCGTCCCGGTCGCCCGCCTGCCAGCGCTCACGCACTTCCGCGGCCACTTCGGCCCAGCCCTGCCGGCTGTAGGCCCGGTTGTAGAAGTTGGTCGACGCGGAACCCATACCGCCGAGACTGAAGGCGAGTTCCTTCCTGCGTCCGGCGACCATGGCGCTCAGCGCCTCCTCGTCCGGCGCGAAGGACACTTCCGCGCCCTGGCAGACGTCGAAGTCGGCGCGGCTGCGCCCACCGCGGGCCAGTCCCTCTTCCAGCGGGGCGAAGTAGGCGTCCGCCGCGCCTTCGGGCACGAAGCTGGTGCCGAGCCAGCCGTCCGCGACCTGTCCGGTCAGCCGGAGCATGGCCGGCGACAGGGCGGCCAGGTAGACCGGAATCGGATGCTCGGCCCGCATGGAGAGCCGCATGGGCACCGCTTCCCCGCCGGGCAGCGGGATCCGGAACTCGGTGCCCGAGTAGGAGATCTTCTCGCCCGCCACCACCTGCCGCACGATCTCCACGGTTTCGCGGACACGCGCCAGCGGGCGGGCGAACGGCACACCGTGCAGACCCTCCATCACCTGGGGTCCGGAGGGTCCCAGGCCGAGCAGGAAGCGTCCACCGGACAGGTTGGACAAGGTGATCGCCGTCTGGGCGAGGGCCACCGGAGTGCGCGTGCCGACCTGCATCACGCCGGAGCCCAACAGCATCCGCTCGGTCCGTGCCGCGTAGAAGCCGAGGGCTGACGGGGCGTCCGAGCCCCATGCCTCGGCCACCCAGCAGATGTCGAGGCCCAGCTTCTCCGCCTCGACGACGAAGTCCGCCTGCCGCGACCAGGAGTCGAGGCCCGCCGCTTCCACGGTCGTCGCGCTCCGCATCACGCCTCCGCCAGCTTCTTGATGTGCTGGAGCGTGACGGTCATGCCGCGCTCGAACTCACGCATACGCACGAACACGATCTTCTGCTCCTTCTCCGGCATGGCGTCGATCGCGGAGGACAGACCGGAGCGGCCCGGGCCCATCTGCATCCACTGCGACAGCTCGGTCCCACCGTCCTTGGGCTCCAGCCGGAATCGCCAGACAGCACTGGGTCGGTCCGGGTCCTCGACGGCCCAGGCGAACGCGCGCCCGGGTTCGCATTCGATGACGTGCGAAGTCGTCGCCCACTCGCCGAACGACTCATGCCTGCTGCGACCGACGAACCTGGCGCCGACAGCGGGCCGAGTGACTCCGTCGAGCCACTCGACCGACCGCAGCTCCTCGCTCATGCTCGGCATCAGCTCGACGTCCGAGACCAGCTGCCACACCCGTTCCGGGGTGGCGCCGATCCAGGTCTTCACCTCGACCGTCGGCTTGTCCGCGTACAACGCGCCCGTCCACTCCACCGTCTCCGGCCTCCTCGCCGCCCAGGGGTCTCGCCACAGAGTTGCGTCATGAGACTTACCTCGTCAAGAGCCTTGCGGGTTTCCGGCCGAATCGCTTCCCCGGTGCGGCACCAGGCCCCACAGCGCACGCCGAGTCCGTGCGCGGCGCCGCCGACGATACGGTGGGCGCCCGGCTCATTCTGTTCGGAGCTCTGAATCCCGAGCCGCGCCCCCAGTGCGGCACCGGTGACTGCGCCGCGCCCTCCTCCGCCGAGCTCGTCGAGATGCACGAGAGCCACAACGCCCGGCGGCTCGGCGCACTGATCACCCGCCTTCTGCCGGTCTGACCCACCACCGGCAGTGGGGACGCCGAGGAGACGGTCAGGGCGTGGCCCCGCCCTCCGCGTCGACGCTCGGCCCGGTGGCCTGACGCAGAGCCAGCCGGCAGGCACGGATGGCGGGGTGGTCGCTGCGACCGCGACGTACGGCGGTGAAGATCTTCCGGCTCCGCCGACCGCGGGGAAGGGGCATCAGGGAGATCGTCGGCGGCTGACCGCACCACACGAGGTCCGGGAGGAACGCGGCGGCGTGTCCCTGCTCGACCAGCCGCTGGTGGAGCAGGAGGTCGGTGGATTCGAAGCGGACGTCGGGTTCGAAGCCGGCGCCTCGGCACAGGGTCATGGCCCAGTGACGGGCGGCCGTGCCCTCGGGCTCCATGACCCACGGATGTTCGGCCAGGGCCCGCAGGGCCTCCCGCGGCCCGGCCCTGTCCACCGGGCCGGCGGGCTTCGCTCGAGCCAGTCGCAGGGGGTCCTCGCACAGCTCCTCGCGCTCGATCCCAGCGGGCCGGGGATTGGGGTTGCCGGGGTACTCCTCGGCGATGACCAGGTCGAAGTCGCGGGCGAGGAGCGCAGGAAGCGCTAGTTCCGGTTCGGTCTGGGTGACGTGGATCCGCAGTCGGGGGTGAGCGTCGCGCAGCAGGGTCAGCGCGGTCGGCACGAGAGCGAGCGCGGCCGTCTGGAAGGTCGCGATGCGCAGCGTGCCGGTGAGTTCGGCCAGCGAGGCGGCGATGTCCGCCTCGGCCTGCTCCAGCCGCCGCAATACCGCCTCGGCGTGCTCGACCAGGATCTCGGCCTGCTCCGTGAGCCGCACCCGCCGGCCCACCGGCTCCAGCAGGGGGACACCGACTTCCGACTCCAGCAGGGACAGCTGCTGGGAGACGGTGGAGGGGCTGTAGGACAGGGCGGCGGCCACCGCCGCGAGCGTGCCGCGGTGCTTGAGCTCGCGCAGCAGGCGCAGCCGGTGCAGGTCGAACATCGGCGACTCACCTCCCCTGTGCCAATCGTTCGGGTCTCTCGATGATTATCGGCCGGCGCGCCTGCATGAGCCGGGGCGCTCCGCTCGGACCCGGCGGACCCCCAGGAGACCGGCCGGTAGTGCTTGGCCGGGTTCCGGCCCTGCCCAGGAACCGGGCAGCGCTCCTCGCCGAGGCGTACGCGAGGCGACAACCGGCGCGGACAACACGTAAGGCCACCTGCGGCAGCGGCGTGGCCGACCGCCTCAGGCCCGGCGTTGTGCGCGATCCTGGCCGGATACACCGCCCGCATGACCGCGGAGCCCGCCTTCGGCTGCGCAGACGCCGGGCCGCGACCCGCCGAGGAGGCCCCATGACCACGCTTGCCGACCCCGTCCCCGGCGGGCGTCCCGGTGACGTCGAGCGGGCCACCGCGCTGGGTGCGGAGCTGTCGGAGCGAGGCGTGCACGGCATCGTTCTGGCGTACGTCGACACCGCGGGCATCGGCCGGGTCAAAACCGTCCCGACGGCTCGGCTCGCGTCGGCGGCAGCCTGGGGCGTGGGGATGTCGCCGGTGTTCGACACCTTCCTGGCGAACGACTCGATCGTCTCCACCGACGTGCTGGGCTCGCCGGACGGTGATCTCCGTCTGTATCCCGACCTCGACCAGCTGGCGGTCCTGGCCGGACAGCCCGGCTGGGCATGGGCCCCGGTCGACCGGATCACCCAGGAGGGCGAACGGCACCCGGCGTGCAGCCGCACCTTCCTGCGCCGTGTCGTCACGGACGTCGCCCGGCACCACGGCATCACCTTCAAGGCGGCCATCGAGATCGAATGGGCCATCGGCCAGGGATCCGCGCCAGGGGACGCGTTCGTCCCCGCGATCTCGGGTCCGGCCTACGGCGCCATGCGGCAGGTCGAACTGAGCGACTACACCGTCGAGCTGCTGGCGGCGTGCGCGGCCCAGGGCGTGGACGTCGACCAGATCCATCCCGAGTACGCGGCCGGGCAGTTCGAGATCTCGGTGGGTGCGCTCGACCCGGTGGCCGCCGCGGACCGGAGCGTGCTGGTACGGCAGACCATCCGGGCGGTGTCCCAGCGCCATGGGCTCAGGGTCTCCTTCGCCCCGGCCGTCTGCGCGGAAGGGGTCGGCAACGGGGGGCACGTCCATCTCTCCGCCTGGCACGACGGGGTCAATCTGCACGCAGGAGGCGACCGCCGGTACGGCATGACGGCCGAGGCCGAGTCGTTCGCCGCCGGCCTGCTCGCCCATCTGCCCGCGCTCACGGCGGTGACGGCCCCGAGCCCGGCGAGCTATCTACGGCTCAAACCTTCGCGGTGGGCAGGCGTGTTCTCCGTATGGGGGCGCGAGACCCGCGAATCCGCGGTGCGGGTCATCACCGGCACGGCGGGGCAGCGCAGCCGGACGGCGAACCTGGAGGTGAAGCCGGTGGACCTGGCCGCCAACCCGTATCTCGCGCTGGGTTGCCTCATCGCCGCCGGGCTCGACGGCCTGGAGGCGTCCCTGCCGCTACCCCCCGAGGTCACCGGGGATCCCGCACGGTTCACCGCCGAGGAGGCGGTGGCCCGGGGCGTGCGCCGCCTGCCGACGTCGCTGGAGGAGTCCGTCGGGGAGTTCCGGGAGGACGAACGGCTCCGCGCCGCATTGGGGCCGGTCCTGGCGGACGCGGTCATCGCCGTCCGCCTCGGGGAGACCGCCGCCGTGGCCGGGCTCGACGACGAGCTCGTGGCCGCGGCGTACCGGTGGAGGTACTGACACGCCCGGGACGTGGAATCCCGACGACCATCCCAGGAGGCCGCGCAGCCGTGAACAGCCCAGCAGCACCCGCCACCGGGCCGGTCCACGAGGACCTCGCCCGTCTCTCCCTCGTGGACCACCACTGTCATGGCGTCATCACCGCCGATCTGGCTCCGGAGACGTTCCAGTCGCTGATCACCGAAGGGGACGTATGGCCCGCGAGCGGCATCACGCCCTTCGACAGCCCGGTCGGCATCGCCATCCGCCGTCATTGCGCTCCCCTGCTGGACCTGCCACGGCACGCTCCCCCGACGGAATACCTCGCCCGGCGGGCCGAGTTGGGCTGGCGCGAGGTGAGCCGGAGGTTCCTCGCCGACGCGGGAACGGATGTGTTCTGCGTCGACACCGGCTACAGGCCGGACCGCCTCACGACCCCCGCCGAGCTCGCCGCCGTCGCGGGGCGTCCGGCGGCAGTGGCATACGAGGTCGTACGCCTGGAGGCCGTCGCCGAGGCCCTGGCGGCCGAGGGAGTGGAGCCGGACGAGTACGCCTCGCTGTTCGCCGACGCCGCGCGGGAGGCCATCGAGGAGCGGGGGGCGGTGGCGGTGAAGTCCGTCGCCGCCTACCGCACCGGATTCGACCTGGATCCCAGCCGGCCCTCGGACGCGGACGTCACCGAGGCGGCCCGGCGCTGGCTGGCCTCGGGAAGAACCGGAGGCACGACGGCCGTGGCCGAGGAGGGGCCCCACACTCGTCCCCGCCTGGACGAGCCCGTCCTCGTACGGCATCTGCTCTGGACGGCGGTGGACCTCGGACTGCCCCTTCAACTGCACACCGGCTTCGGGGACAACGACATCCGGATGCACCGGGTGGACCCCACCCGTCTGACCGACTGGCTGCACCTCACCTCGGGCACCATCCCGGTCCTGCTGCTGCACTGCTGGCCCTACCAGCGTCAGGCCGCCTACCTGGCCACGGTCTTCGAGCAGGTGTACTTCGATCTCGGACTCACCCTGCACCACGTCGGCCCCGTCCGCGCCCGGGCGATCCTGGAGGAGGCACTGGAGATCACCCCGTTCCGCAAACTCCTCCACAGCTCCGACGCCTATGGGATCGCCGAGTTCCACCACCTCGGCGCCCTGGCCTTCAGACGGGGTCTGGCGGGGCTGCTCCAGGACCGGGTGGACGCCGACGAACTCAGCCTGCCCGACGCACTACGGATCGCCGTGTGGACGGGCCGCGACAACGCCTGCCGCGTGTACGGGCTGTCCCCGTGAGCCGGCACCGAGGACTCCACGCACCCGGATCGTCCCGACGGAGGCTCCCATACGGATACGACACAGGTGCGAGCGCGGCTACGGATACGGCACAGGTGCGAGCGCGGCCTCGGGGCACGCGCCCGGGCAAGCAAACTCGACTCATTCGTTTTCTTGAACTGCTCGTGTTTACGGGGGTAGGTTCGGCGCCATGACCGCATCCCACGCTCCGACCACTGCCGAGGAGCTGCGCGGTGCCGGCTTGCGGGTGACGGCCGCCCGTGTCGCGCTGCTGGAGACCGTCCGGGACGGTGACCACCTCGACGCCGAGGGGGTCGCCTCCGGGGTGCGCGATCGCGTAGGCCACATCTCCGTGCAAGCCGTGTATGAGGCCCTCCACGCGCTCACCGCGGCCGGACTCATACGCCGCATCGAACCGGCCGGCAGCCCGGCCCGGTTCGAGGGACGCGTCGGGGACAACCACCATCACGTCGTGTGCCGGTCGTGCGGTGTAGTCGCCGACGTCGACTGCGCGGTCGACGAGGCACCCTGTCTGACCGCGTCCGACGACCACGGCTTCTCGATCGACGAGGCCGAGGTCATCTACTGGGGCCTGTGCCCCGACTGTTCCACCGCCCGCAGTTCCTGAGCACCGTGATCCGCCTAGTCCGGAAGGATTTACATGTCCGAGAACCATGAGGCAATCGTCGTAGACGCCAAGACGGAGGGCGGAGGTGGCTGCCCGGTCGCCCACGGGCGCGCCTCGCACCCGACTCAGGGCGGCGGAAACCGCCAGTGGTGGCCGGACCGGCTCAACGTGAAGATCCTGGCCAAGAACCCCGCCGTGGCGAACCCCCTCGGTGAGGAGTTCGACTACGCCGAGGCGTTCAAGAGCCTCGACCTGCCGGCGGTGAAGCGGGACATCGCGGAGGTGCTGACGGACTCGCAGGACTGGTGGCCGGCCGACTTCGGCCATTACGGCCCGTTCATGATCCGGATGGCGTGGCACAGCGCCGGCACCTACCGGATCAGCGACGGCCGCGGTGGCGCCGGGGCCGGCCAGCAGCGCTTCGCTCCCCTCAACAGCTGGCCGGACAACGGCAACCTCGACAAGGCCCGCCGCCTGCTGTGGCCGGTGAAGAAGAAGTACGGCCAGAGGATCTCGTGGGCCGACCTCCTGATCCTCGCCGGCAACGTCGCCCTGGAG
Organism: Streptomyces sp. TP-A0356; assembly: GCF_001417775.1. Taxonomy (GTDB): domain Bacteria; phylum Actinomycetota; class Actinomycetes; order Streptomycetales; family Streptomycetaceae; genus Streptomyces. The sequence goes on from NZ_BBZJ01000016.1 coordinate 64,840, forward strand.
TCGATGGGCTTCAAGACCTTCGGCTTCGCCGGCGGTCGTGAGGACGTCTGGGAGTCCGAGGAGGACGTCTACTGGGGTCCCGAGACCACCTGGCTCGGTGACGAGCGCTACACCGGAGACCGCGAGCTGGAGAACCCGCTCGGCGCGGTCCAGATGGGCCTCATCTACGTCAACCCCGAGGGCCCGAACGGCAACCCGGACCCGATCGCCGCGGCCCGCGACATCCGCGAGACGTTCCGCCGCATGGCGATGAACGACGAGGAGACGGTCGCGCTGATCGCGGGCGGCCACACCTTCGGCAAGACCCACGGCGCGGGCCCGGCCGACCACGTCGGCCCCGACCCCGAGGCCGCCCCGATCGAGGCGCAGGGCTTCGGCTGGCAGAGCACCTACGGCACCGGCAAGGGCGCGGACGCCATCACCTCCGGCCTGGAGGTCACCTGGACCACCACGCCCACCCAGTGGAGCAACGGCTTCTTCGACAACCTCTTCGGCTACGAGTGGGAGCTCACCCAGAGCCCCGCCGGCGCCCACCAGTGGAAGCCGAAGGACGGCGCGGGCGAGGGCACCGTCCCGCACGCCCACGACTCCTCGAAGAAGATCGCCCCGTCGATGCTCACGACCGACCTGTCGCTGCGCTTCGACCCGATCTACGAGCCGATCTCCCGCCGCTTCCACGAGAACCCCGAGGAGTTCGCGGACGCCTTCGCCCGCGCCTGGTACAAGCTGACCCACCGCGACATGGGTCCGAAGTCGCTGTACCTCGGCCCGGAGGTCCCGGAGGAGACCCTGCTGTGGCAGGACCCGCTGCCCGCGGCTGAGGGCGAGGCCATCGGGGCCGAGGACATCGCCTCCCTCAAGGCGAGGATCCTCGACTCGGGCCTGACCGTCTCGCAGCTGGTCTCCACCGCGTGGGCGTCGGCCTCCACCTTCCGCGCCAGCGACAAGCGCGGCGGGGCCAACGGTGCGCGCATCCGCCTGGAGCCCCAGCGCGGTTGGGAGGTCAACGACCCCGACCAGCTGGCGACGGTGCTGCGCACCCTGGAGGGCATCCAGCGGGAGTTCAACTCGGGCGCCAAGAAGGTCTCCCTGGCCGACCTGATCGTGCTGGGCGGCAGCGCGGCCGTCGAGAAGGCCGCCAAGGACGCCGGTCACGACATCGAGGTCCCGTTCGCCCCTGGCCGCGTCGACGCGACCGAGGAGCACACCGACGCGGAGTCGTTCGCCGCGCTCGAGCCGACCGCGGACGGGTTCCGCAACTACCTCGGGAAGGGCAACCGGCTGCCGGCCGAGTACCTGCTGCTCGACCGGGCGAACCTGCTGAGCCTGAGCGCCCCCGAGATGACGGTCCTCGTCGGTGGGCTTCGCGTCCTGGGCGCGAACCACCAGCAGTCGCCGCTCGGTGTCCTCACCACGACCCCCGGGTCCCTGACCAACGACTTCTTCGTCAACCTGCTCGACCTGGGCACGACGTGGAAGGCGACGTCCGAGGACGCGACCACCTTCGAGGGCCGCGACGCCGCGGGTGAGGTCAAGTGGACCGGCAGCCGGGCCGACCTGGTCTTCGGGTCGAACTCCGAGCTGCGCGCGCTCGCCGAGGTCTACGCGAGCGATGACGCGAAGGAGAAGTTCGTGAACGACTTCGTCGCGGCGTGGGTCAAGGTGATGAACCTGGACCGGTTCGACCTCGTCTGATCATGACGTCCGGGTCGGCCGGCGCCGGCCGACCCGGACGCCCCCGTGCGGTCATGTGCGGCCGCGACGGGCGTTCACTCCGCAAGCGCCAGCCGGGACGTCTCCCCCGGCTGGACGCGGACCGCACGGTCCGGCAACCGGAGGTCGATGGGGGAACGGTCGGATGAGGGCACCTCGATCTCCAGGTGGCCGCGCTCCAGCCGCAGCCGCACGCCCCAGTGCCCCTGGTAGCGGATGGAGAACCCGTACGACGACAACTCCGGCAGCGGCACCGGGTCCAGCCACAGCGCCCCCTCCCGGGTCTCCAGTCCGGTCAGTCCGCGCTGCATGAGGTCCAGGGTGCCCGCCATGGCGCCGAGGTGGATGCCCTCCCCCGTGGTGCCGCCCTGCAGATCGGCGATGTCGCCCCGCAAGGCCTCCTGACAGAAGGCCCACGCCCCGGCCCGCCGGGCCCGGGCCAGGACCCAGCCGTGGACGAGGCCGCTGAGCGTGGACCCGTGGCTGGTGCGGCGCAGGTAGTAGTCGACGGTCCGCCGCCAGATATCCTCGTCGAGACGCAGGCCCAGCCTGCGGAAGAGGCCCCGGAGTTCGGACGGCGAGAAGAGATAGCCGAGCATCAGGACGTCGGCCTGCTTGGACGCCCGGTAGCGGTTGACGGTGTCGCCCTCCGCCTCCAGGATCCGGTCCAGGCGCCGGATGTCGCCGTACCGCGCCCGGTAGCCGTCCCAGTCAAGTTCCGCGAGGTCACCGTAGCCGTCGAACTGGCTGATGACGTCGTCGTGAAAGGGGACGTGGAGCGTGCGGGAGACCTCCTCCCACTGTTCGCGTTCGGCGCCCTCCAGCGCGGTGCGCTCGACGAGTTCCCGCCGACGGGGCTCGGGCAGGGCGTCCAGCACCTCCAGGGTGCGGGCGAGCACCCATGCGGCGGTGACGTTGGTGTACGCGTTGTCGTCGAGACCTGGCTCCGGTGCGCCGGGGTAGGCGTCGTGGTACTCGTCGGGACCGACCACACCCCGGATGCGGTGCCGTCCGAGGTGCTCGTCGTAGGTCGCCGAGTCCGCCCAGAAGCGGGCGATCTGCAGCAGCATCTCCGCGCCCTTGGTGTGCAGAAACTCGGCGTCGCCGCTGGCCTCGCAGTACTGCCACACGTTGTAGGCGACGGCCGAGCCGACGTGCCGCTGGAGACGGGAGTGATCGGGTAGCCAGCGCCCGGATCGCGGGTTGAGGTGCAGCTCCTGTGTCTCCTCTCGTCCGTCGCTGCCGCTCTGCCACGGATACAGCGCCCCTCGCCGGCCGATCGCGCGCGCCGCGGCGCGGGCGCGGTCGAGGCGCCGGTGGCGGTAGAGCAGCAGGGCGCGGGACACCTCGGGCAGGTGCAGGTTGAGGTAGGGCAGCACGAACAGTTCGTCCCAGAACACATGGCCGCGGTACGCCTCCCCGTGCAGGCCACGGGCGGGCACGCCCACATCGAGGTCGGCGGTGTGCGGCGAAAGGGTCTGCAGTACGTGGAAGAGGTGCAGCCGCAGGACGTGGCCCGCCTTCCCGGAGACGTCGAGCCCGGCCCGACGCCACAGCTGGTCCCAGGCCGTGCGGTGGGAGGTGAGCAGCTCCTCGAAGCCGGGTGCCGCGCCCACCCGGTCGACCGCGGCGCGCAGCGGGTCGCTGATCGCCGGGTCTCGGGAGGTGTGCAGGGCGACGGTCTTGTCGACGGTGACCGTCCGCCCGGGTGTCAGACGCAGGCGCACCCGTTGGACGGCGCGAGGGTGCGGGTGCCGCGTGATGACGGGCGCCGCGGCGGTCATACGGGCTGCCAGGCCGATCCGGATGTCCGAGGCGCGGGTGCGGCAGCGCAGCCACACCGTGTCCGGGGCGGCCGTACCGGTGTGCACATGGGTCAGATGACAGCCGTCCAGATCTCGGTAGCGTGCCACACCGGAATTGGTGACGCCGCCGTCGAGCGCGGCCTCGACCTCCACCTCACCCGCGAAGCCCTCGGCCGTGAACTCGGTGCGCAGGGCCGCGAGGTGTGGGTCGGCCATGTGCACGAGGCGCCGCTGGCGCACGGACAGCACGCGCCCCTCGCCGAGCCCGTACCGTGTACGCCGCTCCAGCAGGCCCGAGGTCAGATGCAGGACCTGACGGTGGTCGAGCACGGTGTCCGTGTCCGGGGTGAGCCACGGCTGTCCGGCGAGGCGAAAGCGCAGCGGAAGCCAGTTCGGCAGGTTGACCATGTCCTCGTTCTCGACCCGGTGTCCCGCCACCTCCGAGGTGAGCCGGTCGTAGCAGCCGGCCGCATAGGTGCCGGGGTAGTGGACGGCGTCCGCGCCGCATTCGGGGAGCGCGCCGCGCGTGGCGAAGTAGCCGTTGCCCAGGGTGCACAGGGACTCCCTGAGGCGTTCGTCGGCGGGGTCGTAGCCCTCGTACTGCCAGGTCCAGCCCGTCACTGCGGCGGTCCTTCCACGAGCGGTTCCCGGAGGTCGCGTACGGAGATGTCGGCGTCAGCCGGTGAAGCGGTCACGGCCGCTGCGGTACGACGGCGACCGGGCAGTCCGCGTGGTGCAGCAGCGTATGAGTCACCCGGCCGAGCTGCAGGCCGAAGCGGCCCTGTGGGCGGTGTGCTCCGACGACGACGAGATCCGCGGCGGCCGAGCGCTTCAGCAGCACCGTGGGAGCGGGTCCTTCCGCCGTGGCAAGGCGCACTCGCACACCCGGGTGGTCGACCATCGCATCGTGAAGCAGGACGTCGAGCAGGTCGGACGCCCGCCTCTCGAGCTCGCGCGCCGGTTCCCGTGCCCGCAGGCGGTGGTCGGTGGCCGCGTGCGCGGGACGGCGCCAGGCCCGTACGACGTCAAGGACGCACCCGCGCGCCGCGGCCTCGCCGAAGGCGAACCGCACCGCCTCACCACTCGTGTCGGGGTCTCCCGCACCGAGCAGGATCCGCTCGTGGGCACCGGCCAGGCCGGCCCTGTCACCGCGGATCACGATCACCGGGCAGGGTGCCCGAGCGGCAACGGCCAGGCCGACGGAGCCGAGGAGCAGCCCCTTGAGCTCGCCGCGGCCCCGGGATCCGGTCACCAGGGCGGAGGCGTTGCCGCCTTCTCGCAGCAGAGCCGAGACCGCATCGTCGGGCACCACGTCACCGGACACCTTCACATCCCGGTTCCGCCGCTGCGCGCGCTCCGTCGCCGACGCGACGATGTGCTGCGCCATCACCCTCTCGGCCGGGCGTTCAGGGCTGCTCCACGGTGTGACGCCTTCGTAGCGTTCCCACAGGGAGGCGTACACCAGCCGGAGCGGCAGACCGTGTCGGGCGGCTTCGTCCGTCGCCCAGTCGACCGCCGCAAGGCTTGACCGCGATCCGTCGACGCCCACGACCAGGGGCAGCTCCCTCATCCTGCCCACCGCCTTTCACCGGGCTGCAGAGTCCTGCAGCAGTGGGCTGCATCTCCACTGTCGGGCATGGCGCCGTCCTCGTCGATGCCGGGCACGTGGGTGTCGCCGGTGATCCCGCCTTGTCGTGCGTGACCGTCGCCGACCGTGCCCGGTACGGCTGGGACGCGGTGCCACACCTCACCGTCGGCCGCAGTTCAGTCGTGCGGGACGACGGCGACAGGGGCATTCTCAGTGCCTCGAACCTGCGAGTCCCACGACCGTTCCGGGCCCTGAGAATGCGCGACGGGCCGCGCTGCGGGACACTGCTCGCACAGTGACCTCGCAGCAGGATCGAGGGCGGTGCGGAGCCCTTGCCCGACGCGACGGTACCCGGCCGGAGCCCACGGTCCGCTTGGCCCCCGAAGTGGTCCGGACGGCCCCTACCGCGGCGCGTCGCGCACCCTCAGTCTGAAGACGGATCGAGCGTCTCATCCGGGCGCGGACCGCACGGCGCAGGAGACGGCGCTCCGCTCGGCCACGGAACCGACATGGCTGCCGCCGGCCCGCTATGAAGGGAGACCTCGATGGCCACACCAGATCTGGGCACGTCGGCCGTCACCGCATTCGTCGAGGACGCCACGGCGGCTCCGTCCCTGCACAACGCGCAGCCCTGGAAGTTCCGGTTCCTGCGCGACAGCAGTACCCTGCGGCTGTACGCCGACTTCGAACGGGAACTCCCGGAGACCGATCCCGAGGGGCGCGCCCTGCATCTCGGCTGCGGTGCCGCACTGCTCAACCTGCGGGTGGCCGCGGTGGCGGCAGGCCGGGAACCGGCCACGCGGCTGCTGCCCGACGACTCCGACGCGGAGCTGCTGGCCGAGGTGGACCTCACCGGCACCGCACGCCCGGACGAATCCCTCGCCGGGCTCCACCCGGCGATCCACCGCCGCCACACCAGCCGGTACCCCTTCCGCGAGGACGACCTACCGGCGGCCCTGAGGAACGTACTGTGCGACGCGGCCCGCCGCGAAGGCGCTCGACTGGTCTTCCCCGACGCCTCGCATGTACTGCTGGTCCTCGATCTGGTGCACGAGGTGGAGCTCGGCGAGGCTCTGGTCCTCGGGCTGGGTGACGAGGTGACGTATCGGCCTCGGACCGAGCCGGCGAGGCAGACCATCGCTTCGGACGGAACCGCCGTCGAGGCATTGGGCCCCGGCCAGTGGGGAGCCAATTACCCCGTGCACGACGTCGCCGCCGCTCGCACCGGCTCCGGTCACGGCTGGGCGCCCACCGAGGACAGACCCCACATCGCCCTGCTCGGTACGATCCAGGACCGGCCGGTGGACTGGCTCCGGGCGGGCCAGGCACTGGAACGCGTCCTGCTCCAGGCCACTCGGGACGGCCTCGTCGCGTCCCTGGCCTTCCAGCCCTTCGAATGGCCCGAACTCCGGTGGGCGGTGCCCGACCCGATGTCGCTCATGGGGTACGTACAGATGGTGATCCATCTCGGATACGGTCCGGAGGGGCAGCCGACTCCACGTCGGCGGGTCACCGACGTGCTCGACATCGTGTGACGACTCGCCTCGACCGATCACCGCGGTCTCGCCGGCCCTCACCATGGCTGCGTGCCGCCGAGGTCAGCGCACTCTTCCGCGCGGTTTCAGAGGCACAGGCGGCAGTTCCGGCGCCCGCAGCGGATCGCCTTCGTATCCCTTCACCTCGCCGAAGCGAGAGCCCGTCATCCAGTCCGACCGAGCCTGCGCGATGTCCTCCTGCGACCGGCCGATGAAGTTCCACCACATGATCAGTTCCTCCTCGAACGGCTCGCCGCCCAGGAGCATCAGCCCCGCGTCCGACTCGGCGCGCAGCGGGAGTTCGGTGCGGCCGCAGCCCAGGTAGAGCATCGAGCCCGGCAGCACCGGTACGCCGTCGACGTGGGCCTCGCCGGACATCGACAGGACCGCGTACTCGAAGTCCGCCTCCAGCGGCAGGCGTACGTCCGCGCCGCGCGCCAGTGCCAGGTCCGCGCCCACGATCGGCGTGTACGTCGTACCGGGTGATGTGGCGCCGTCGACCTCGCCCAGGACCAGCGTGGCCCTGAGACCCGGCGAGGTCACCACGGGCGGTTCGGGGTGGTACTCGAAGCGCGGTTCCGTGTGCCGGTGGTTGTCCGGCAGGGCCACCCACAGCTGCGCGCCGTGCAGAAGACGGGCATGCGACTTCGGGCTCTCCTCGGAGTGGCTGATCGCCCGGCCCGAGGTCATCAGCCCCAACTGGCGCGGACGGATGGTCTGGAGGCTGCCGGTCGAGTCGCGGTGCAGCACCTCGCCCTCGTGCAGCCAGCTCACGGTCTGCAGCCCCATGTGCGGGTGCGGCGGGACCTGCATGCCCGGTTCGTCGGGGATGTCGTCCGGGCCGTAGTGATCGACGAAGCACCACGCGCCCACCATGCGGCGACCCAGGTTGGGCAGCAGCCGGCGAACCTCCGTCGACTCGCCGAGCGAGACCCGGCGCGGGCTGAGGAGCTCGCGCACCGGCTCCGCCACCACGAACCCACGGCCACCGCACACGGCGGGCGCCGCCTCGCGATCAAGATTGCTCATGCCGCACAACCTAGCCCCGCCGGGGTGCCCGCGTCAGGTCATCCCTTCCCCATCGGGGCGCCGTCGGCCCGGAACCGCCAGGCCGCGGCGCGGCCCGTGAGCACGCCCTCGACCGGAACCGGCCGCTGGAAACAGTAGCCATGGCTATAGTAGCCATGTACAGTATCTGCCATGAATACGGCACCCGAGGGCGCGACGCCCGGTTTCCTCGTCTGGCGACTGTCGATGAAGTGGCGCGTCGCCGTCGACCGGGCGGTCGCGCCACTGGGCCTGACCCACGCTCAGTACTCCCTGGTCGCAACGCTGTTCGGCATGGATCGCGTCGGCCGACGCCCCAGCCAGCGACAGCTCGCCGACCACACCGGACTTGAGGCCCTCTACGTCTCGAAACTCGCCCGCACCCTGGAGGCGGCCGGTCTCGTGGACCGAAGCCGCGACCCGGCGGACCCCCGGGCCGTACAGCTCTCGCTCACGGCACAGGGGCAGGACGTCGCACGGCAGGCGATCGAGGTCGTCCAGCGGCTGCAGGAGCAGTTGCTGCAACCACTGGGCGGCCGCGACAGCGCCCGCACGAAGGGCTTCATGCGCGAGCTCCGGACCCTGCTCGACGCACCACTCGACCCGTCCGCGGCCGGCAGCCGCCCCGGCGGCACGCACGGCACGGACGGCACGGACGGCAACCGCACCGAAGACATCGGACGCGAAGACATCGAAACCTGGGGGCAGTCATGACCACACCCGACCCCGTCGTCAACGGTCAGCTCATCGGCCTCACCCACTACGCCAGCCGTGCCCTGCTGGAGCGCGTGCTCGCGCGCACCGGCACCAGCTTCACCCAGTCGGCCACGCTGCGGACGCTCGCGGACAACGGCGGGGACGTCGAGCGCGCCTCGCTCGTGGGGCTGGTGAGGGACGCGCTCAAGAACGTCGACGAGAAGGCGGTCCACGCCGCCATCGAGGAACTCCTCGACGGCAGAGTGCTGGACGTCTCCTCGGAGGGCCGGGTGTCGTTCACGGACAGCGGGCGAGAGCTGTTGGACGGCATCCAGGCCGGGGGCAAGGAGGTGGCCTCCCGGCTCTACGCGGGCATCCCGCGGGAGGACCTGGAGACCGCCGGGCGTGTGCTGACGCTGGTCCTCGCCCGCGCGAACGCCGAGCTGGCGGCCGCACAGCCCACGCGCCCCACGGGGCACGGGTAGTGGAATGCGCAGGTAGTGGAATGCGCAGGTAGTGGAATGCGCAGGTAGTGGAATATCGAACCAACCCCGACCGTTGTGCCCGCCGTGAGGAGGCATGGAGTGGAGACGACGTACTACAGCCACGGCACGCCCGCGGAGCGGTGGGAGCGGGCGCGGATGTTCTTCGACGCGCGGGACTACTACGCCGCGGCACGGGTCCTGGAGGGGCTGGTGGACGAGGTGCCGGAGCAGACCGGACCGCGGCTGCTGCTGGCGCGCGCCTACTATCACTCGGCCCAACTTCGGCGTGCCGAGGCAGAGTTGCACACCATCGTGGAACGCGACCCGGTGGAGTGCTACGCCCGGCTGCTGCTGGGGCGCACGCTTCAGCGTCAGGGACGCCACACCGAGGCGGAGCCTCATCTGCGGATCGCCGCGGCGCTCTCCGGTGACTTCGCGGAGGTGTGAGCCGCCAACAGGCCGATGGACCGACGGCCCGTGCCCGGGCAACCGGGTACGGGCCGGTGCCTACGGAGGACGCGTCGGCGGGCGGGAGGCCACGACTCCGTGCGACAGCCGATGACCTGTGCCACAGGAACACCCGGCCGTCCCGTCCGCCGCGCGACCCGCCGGTCAGCCGGCGCGATGGCATCCGAAGTCGACCACCCGAACCCGAACGCCCGCCCGATCGCCGAGCGGGTCGAGGAACTGCTCGCCGCCGGTGGCCCGTTGCCGATCGTCGCCGCGGGCGATCCGGTGCTGCGCCGTGGCACCGAGCCCTTCGAGGGCCGGCCGGAGGGCGCCTGGGTGCTGCTCAAGGCTTGATTCCCGTCAACTCTCCTGAACGCGGCTGCGTTCAGCGCGGAATCACCCAGCCCGGCGCCCAGGTCCCGGCGGCGTCGTGGCCGGCCGCTGTGGCGGCGAGGTGGGCGCGGAGGGTGGCCAGCGCTGGGTGGGGGTTGTCGCGGTGCCAGAGGAGCGAGTGCGGGTAGACGGGCGTCGGGTCGGTCACCGGGATGCGGCGCAGGCCGTGGTTGGCGGGCCAGACGAGGCGGGTCTGCTCGCCCATGAAGGTGGCCAGGGCCGGGGTGTCGGCGACGGTGTCGAGGAGCGCGTCGGAGCCGAAGTTGGGGCCGGTCGCCTCGATGGTGAGTCCGAACTCGGCGACGAGGTCGTCGTAGTAGGCGGCCCACTCGGTACCGGGGACGATGCCGGGCATCCAGATCCGGTGCCCGGCGAGCTGGGCGACGGTCACCGACCGGGCTCCCGCCAGCGCGTGGGCGGGACCGGTGAGGAGCTGGAGCGGCTCGTCGAGCACCCGGACGGACTCGATGTCCTCGGGAAGGGGCCGGCCGGGCGCGGCGACGGCGCGGAAGGACGCGTCGATCGCACCGGACCGGATGGCGGTGACGGCCGTCTCGATGTCGAGCAGCATCACCACGTCGAGGTCGATCTCGGGGTGCGCGTGGTGGAAGCCGCGCATCAGGCCTGACGGCGCGACGCGCGAGGCGATCACGTCGACGCGTAGCGGACGACGGCCGGGGCGCACCGACGCGACCGCGCGCTCGGCGACGCGCAGCAGCTCGCGCGCGTGGGGCAGGAACGCCTGCCCGTCGATGGTGAGCTCGGCGCCGCGCGCGGTGCGGGTGAACAGCCGCACGCCGAGGTTGCGCTCCAGCGCGGCGATGCGTTTGGAGACGGCCTGCTGGGTGACCGCCAGTTCGGCGGCGGCCTCCTGGAACTGCCCCGCGTCGGCGGCGGCGACGAAGGTCCGGACGGTGTCGAGGTCCATGCCATACCCTACGGCCACAACCGTTGGTTGTGGCCGACGGCTGGCCGAGTGCGGCGAAGGCGCCCGGAGCGTACGCTCCGCCGCGGGCGGCGGAGCCGACGTGCTGACGTTCGTGAAGTGGTTCTCCCACTCGGGTGACACCCCCGTCGGTGTCAGCCCCGGTATGCCTCCAGCAACCGCAGCCAGACCTCGCTGATCGTCGGATACGACGGCACCGCGTGCCACAGGCGGTCGATCGGGACCTCGCCGGCGACGGCGATGGTCGCGGAGTGCAGCATCTCCCCGACGCCGGGGCCGACGAAGGTGACGCCCAGCAGGGTCTCGCTGTCCAGGTCGACGATCATGCGGGCGCGCCCCCGGTAGCCGTCCGCGTACAGACCCGCCCCCGCGACCGACGACATGTCGACGTCCACGGCGCGCACCTGGTGACCGGCCTGCTCCGCCTCCGCGAGAGACAGGCCCACGGCGGCCGCCTCCGGATCGGTGAAGACCACCTGTGGCACCGCCGCGTGGTCGGCGGTGGCGGAGTGGGCGCCCCACGGGTCCGTCTCCAGCAGCGGGACCCCCGCGGCGCGGGCCGTGATGGCCGCGCCCGCGATGCGCGCCTGGTACTTGCCCTGATGTGTGAGGAGTGCGCGGTGATTGACGTCGCCCACCCCGTACAGCCACTCACTGCCCTTGACCCGCAGGGTGTCGTCGACCGACAGCCAGGAGCCGGGTTCCAGGCCGATGGTGTCCAGGCCGATGTCGTCCGTGCGGGGCGCCCGGCCGGTGGCGAAGAGGATCTCGTCCGCCTCCAGGCGGTCACCGCCGTCCGTGACGACCACGACCGTGCCGCCCTCACGCCGCACCGACTCCACCGAGGTACCGGTGCGTACGTCGACGCCCGCCTCGGTGAGCGCGTCGGCGACCAGTTCCCCGGCGAACGGCTCCATACGCGGCAGCAGGCCCTTTCCGCGGACCAGGAGGGTGACCTGGGAGCCGAGGGCCTGCCAGGCCGTGGCCATCTCGGTCGCCACCACGCCTCCGCCCACGATGATCAGGCGGCCGGGGGCGGACTTCGCGCTCGTCGCCTCACGGCTGGTCCACGGGTTCACCTCGGCGATCCCCGGCAGATCGGGCAGCAGAGCCCTGCTGCCGGTGCACACGGCCACCGCGTGCCGGGCGGTGAGGACATGGTGCTCTCCGTCGGGGCTGCTCACCGTGACCGTACGGGGCCCGGCCAGTCGTCCGTGCCCCCGGTACAGGTCCGCCCCGATGGCGTCCAGCCAGCCGACCTGCCCGTCGTCCTTCCAGTTGGAGGCCTCGTAGTCCCGGTGCGCGAGGACCGCCGGCACGTCGAGGTGGCCCTGCACCAGGTGGCCGAGGCCCGGGACGCGACGGGCGTCCGCGCGGGCGATCACCGGGCGCAGCAGCGCCTTGCTGGGCATGCACGCCCAGTACGAGCACTCGCCGCCGACCAGTTCGCTCTCCACGACCGCGGTGGACAGACCGGCCGCACGGGTGCGGTCGGCGACGTTCTCCCCCACTGGCCCGGCACCGAGCACCACGACGTCATAGGCGATGGATTCCGTTTCCGTCATGGGCCCAGTCTGGTTGTTGGTGTGCGCGGTGGCCACACGGGTACGTGCGCGGAATACATGACCATGCAACGCCGTTGTCGACAGCGGTCCAGCCCCGACACCAGGAAGAGGGAGACACGCCATGAGCAGCACCGTGGAGCTCACCAAGGAGAACTTCGACCAGACGGTCACGGACAACGAATTCGTCCTGATCGACTTCTGGGCGTCCTGGTGCGGGCCGTGCCGTCAGTTCGCCCCGGTCTACGAGAAGGCCGCCGAGGCGAACCCTGACCTGGTGTTCGGCAAGGTGGACACGGAGGCTCAGCCCGAGCTGGCGGCGGCCTTCGGCATCCAGTCGATCCCGACGCTGATGATCGTCCGGGACCAGGTCGCCGTGTTCGCGCAGCCGGGCGCGCTGCCGCAGGACGCCCTCGACGACGTCATCGGGCAGGCCCGCAAGCTGGACATGGACGAGGTCCGCAAGGCGGTCGCCGAGCAGCAGGCGAAGACCGAGCAGAACGGCCAGTGACCACCCGAAGGCGTTGATCCGGAACAGTACGTCGCCACGCCCCGCGTACCGTCGTCCAGCGCGGATCGGTGAAGGCGTTCGGGTTCGCCTCACCGCCGAAGCGGGCGCCGGTGCCGGAGGCGGCGATCCCTCCGAAGGGGCGTCGGCCCCGTCGGCCTGATCGGCCGGGTGCGCGGCGCGCGATACGCATCAGCTCGATTCGCGGTGCACGATCCGTGCCCCGAGCACCTCGTGCACCTCGGGCACGCCTCCGGGATCGCGCACCACTCTGTCGACGAGCTCGGCGAGATCCTGTCCGGACGGCAGTTCGATGTGGACGGTGCTCAGTCGCGGCCGCAGCAACCGGCCGAGCATCAGGTCGTCGGCGCCGACGACGGCCGTCTCCTCGGGAACCCCCACGCCCTCGTCCTGCAGGGCGCGCATGAGGAGCATCGCGTACTCGTCGTTGTAGGCGAAGACGGCGTCCAGGGCCAGGGAACGCCAGCGCGCGGCGAGCCGCGCGGCGGCCTCCTCCTCGTAGGCCAGCGGCAGCTCGGTGACGGTCGCGTCGGTGTCCTCCACGGCGCGCCGTACGCCTTCCAGCCGGGGAGCGGCGAAGAACTCCAGACCGGGCTTCTGCGGGATGACGACACCGACCCTGCGGCGGCCCTGGGCCAGCAGGTGCACCCCGGCGCTGTGCCCGACCCCGTGATGGTCCAGGAGCAGCGCGTGCGCCCCCTCGACGCGCTCCGGGCCGAGGGTGACGACGGCGCGGGCGCCGGAGCGCTTGAGGATGTGCACGCCCTCAGGGCCGAGACCGCCGCCGGGTACCAGAACCGCGACCGGCCTCAGTTCGGCCCAGGCGCGGGCGGCCTCGTCGCCGTGCAGACCGACACCGCCGTACTGCACGACGGTGTAGTCCAGACGACTGAGGGCCCACTGCAGTTCGTTGAGGAACTGGCTGTACAGCGGCCCCACCGGAACGTTCGGTGCGGGCATCAGCACCATACGGCTGTGTCCGGCGCGCAGGCTGCGGGCGGCGGCGTGCGGAACGTACCCCAGCTCCTTGGCGGCCTCCTGGACACGACGGCGCGTGGGTTCGCTGATGCGCACGGCACTGGTGTTGTTGAGGACGTACGAGACGGTCGCGCGCGAGACACCGGCCAGACGTGCCACATCGGCACTCGTCGGCACGGCGGATGGTGCGGGCGACGAAGGGACGGGCTGTTTCGGTATCTGCACCATGACGTACCGCATCTTCGCAGAGCGGCCACAGGGGCCGCCTCCGGGGTGCGCACGGAGCCCGAACGGCCGCTTCCACAAGGGAAGTTGCGCATTCCCTCGCGGACGGCGCGGCCACAGGTTACCGTTCGGTAGACAACGGAGTTGCGGAGGTGTCCCCATGGCTTCCGAACGGAATCCGGGTCTGGCCGAGTGCGCCCGTGCGCTGGCCGTCGGTGAGGTGACCTCACGCCAGGTCGTGGAGCGTGCGCTGGCGGCGATCGAGGCGGCACAGCCCTCGGTGAACGCGTTCCGCCTGGTGCGCGCCGAGGCCGCGCTCGCCGAGGCGGAGGCGGCCGACCGGGAGCTGGCGGCCGGGGTGCGGCGGCCGCTTCTCGGGGTGCCGGTGGCCGTCAAGGACGACATGGACGTGGCCGGCGAGCCGACCGCGTTCGGCTGCTCCGGCTCCTTCCCGCCGGTGGCCGAGGACGGCGAGGCGGTACGGCGGCTGCGCGCGGCCGGCGCCGTGGTCGTCGGCAAGACCAATACCTGTGAGCTGGGTCAGTGGCCGTTCACCGAAGGCCCCGCCTTCGGCGCCACCCGCAACCCCTGGGACCTCGAACACACCCCGGGCGGCTCCTCCGGCGGGTCCGCGGCGGCGGTCGCCGCGGGCCTGGTGCCGGCCGCACTGGGCTCGGACGGCGCCGGGTCGGTACGTATCCCGGCCGCGTGGACGCATCTCGTGGGCATCAAGCCGCAGCGCGGCCGGATCTCGACGTGGCCGCGCCCCGAGTCCTTCCAGGGCATCACGGTCAACGGCACGCTCGCCCGTACGGTCGCGGACGCGGCCCTGCTGCTGGACGCGGCGAGCGGCAACCACGGCGACGACCTGCACCGCCCGCCCGCGGTGGACGTCTTGGCCGCGGTGGGGCGCGACCCGGGGCGGCTGCGGATCGCGCTCTCGCTGAAGCCGCCGTTCACGGCATTGCCCGCCCGGCTCGATCCCCGCATCCGGGCCCGCGTCCACGCGCTCGCCGAGCGGCTGGCCGCTCTCGGGCACGTGGTCGAGGAGGCGGAGCCGCGCTACGGGCAGATCGGGCTCACCTTCCTGCCACGCGCGACCGCCGGAGTCGCCGAGCGGGTGCGCGACCTGCCCTGCCAGGACCTGCTCGACCGGCGCACGCGGGACGCGGCGCGCCTGGGCCGACTGCTCGGCGGGGCGCCGCTGCGCGCGGCACGGCGGGCGGAGGCGCTGCTGCACCGGCGGGTGGGGGCCCTCTTCTCCTCGTACGACGTCATTCTCGCGCCGACGACGGCCGCTCCCCCGCCGCGCATCGGAACGCTTCTGAACATGAGCGGCTGGAACACCGACCGCGCGATGATCGCCGCCTGTCCGTACGCCTGGCCGTGGAACGTGCTCGGCTGGCCGGGCGTCAACGTCCCGGCGGGCTTCGTCGACGAGGGCACCTCCCGGCTGCCGGTGGGTGCGCAGTTGCTGGGCCCGGCGAACAGCGAGCCGCTTCTGGTGTCGCTGGCGGCCCAGTTGGAGGCGGATCTGAGGTGGCACGAGCTGTGGCCGCCGCAGCGGAGTGAGGCGCCGACCGAGGCGGTCTGAACGCCGGTTCCCTCGGACCGCACGGGCGCCGTGCCGCACCACCCCGCGCACTCCTGTTGACGGGGATTCAGCCGCACCGCTGTTACCGGCAGCCGATGTCTGTCAACATCGTGCAAAGGCGGAGCGAACGGGGCGCGGGGTGTCGCAGTCGATCGAGGACTCATGGCGGATTCGGATTCTCGGGGCGGACAACACACCGGTGGGATCGGGTGTTCTCGTGGCTGGGGGCAGGGTGCTGACGTGCGCTCATGTCGTGCAGAGCGCCCTGGGGATGGATGATCGGGACAGTCCGCAGGACCGGCCCGTCGCCGTCGACCATCCGGGCTCGCTGACCGGTGACATGTCGTACGCCTCGGTTCTGCCGCAGGGCTGGGCACCACCCGACCAGGAGCGAGCGGATGTCGCGGTGCTCCAGTTGCACGACGCCGCGCCGCCCGACTGCACGCCCGCGCGGCTGCGGCCGTGCGGCCCCGTACACGGCCGCACCGTACGCGTCTTCGGTCAGGCCTCGGCCGCCCCTCCGGGCATCTGGGTCGCCGCGCGGCTGCTGGGCGCGGGAGGGCTGAGCCCGGACTGGATCCAGTTGGAGAGCGTGCACCCGGCGGATGCGCGGGTGCAGGGCGGATACAGCGGGGCGGGGACCGTCGACGAGAACGGGGACGTCGTCGGCATCGTCGTGGCGGCACGCCGCTCGACCGACTCCCGCATCGCCTGGATGATCCCGGTCGAGGCCGTGGTGCGCTACTGCCCGCTCCTGGGCGACGCCGTGTACGGCGAGTCACCACCCGCCCCCGCCTGGCCGCGCGGCGCCGAGCGCGAACTGGCCGCCGCTCTGGTGCGGGTCCCGAGCATGCGCGACCCGCAACGCCGCGACAGTGTGCTGCGCGACGCGGGCGACGAGATCTTCGATCTCGCCGAGCGCTCGCCCGTCCTGCTGGAGGACGTGCGAGGGGTCGTCGAGCTGTGTCTGCAGTACGCGGACGGCATCGACCGGCTCGCCGCCGCACTTCGCTGGTACGAGCGGGGTTCGTTGCCCATGCGGGAGTTCGAGCGCGTGGTCGTCCGTCTGCGCGACGCGCCGGGGGCTGCGCCGTGAGAGGCGCCGACACGCCGCGCACCGACCTGTTCTGGGAACTGGCGGGACTGATCGCGCGCATTCCGGGGCTCAGCCAGCAACTCCCGCTGCGGCGCGCCGCGGAGTCCTTCACCGAGCACTTCGGGCCGCTGGACGTCGAGCGGTCGGGAATCCTCAGGGAAGACCTCTACGCGACGCTGCGGCAGTGCGACGACTATCCGGGCGGGCTGCGGTTCTACCTCGACACGCTCGGCAGTGGCCGCACCGGGATCCTGGCGTGGGCGGCCGTGGAACAGATGTATCTGCGACTGTACCCGGAGACTCTGCTCACGCCGGACCAGCGCGACGAGTTGCTCGCCCTGCTCACATCCCGGGCCTCCGCCACCCCTCTGGGGCCCATCGCGTTGCGCTTCCTGCCCTTCCTGCCGCCGCCCCCGTCCGACGATCCCACGGGGAAGGACGCGGTGGCGCAACTGCTCGACGCGTTCGAGGACGCGCTCCTGATGCCGGACGAGGCGCATCCCCTGCTCTCCTTCGTCGAAGCCGTCGCCGTGCGTCAGCCGCCTTTGCTGGAAGCCGAGTTACGGACGTGGAGCGACCGAGTGGCGCCTCGCCTGGGCTGTCCTCGGGAACTGCTCCGGCGGGTGCGCGCCCGCGAGGCCGCGCGGTCGGGCCGCCCCTTCGAACCGTCGCGTCTGCTCGTGGAGATCGTCGCGCACCCGGCGAACCCCGACGAGTACCAGATACGGGGCTGGCTGCTCGCCCCCGGCGAAGGCCCGCACTCCCTGCTCGCCGATCGCCGGGTGCCCTCGCGGCCCGCCCTTGAGGAGACGGTCGCCGTGCTGCACCAGACCGTGCTGGACCGGCTCGGTGAGCTCAGCGCCGGCCTGCGGGTGGAGTTCCTGCTGCCCCGGGCGCTGCTGTGGCTGGACGTCGACCAGTTCATGGTCAGGCCGGCCGGTTCGGTGGCCCGCCCGATCGGTGCCGATCACACCGTCCTGGTGCGCAGTCGGGACCGGTTCCACAAACGGTACTGGTGGCCCGCTCTGCACCGCCGCCTCGCGTGGCTCGAGTCGAATCCGGGCGGGGTCTTCGAGGCACCGGCCGTGCGCTACGTCGCACCGGGCCTCCATCCGCCCCCGGACGACCTCCTCAGCCAACTCCGCGACGGCGACACACCCTTCTGCTTCGTCCTGCTCGACCCGCCGCCCTACGACGGCGACTTGGCCGCTGATCCGGTATATGTCCTACTGGAGGTGGGCATCCCGGCCATCGTCGCGCTACGCCGGCGGGGTCATCACGCCGATGCCCGGCCGCAGTTGTGGAATCTCCTGGCGGGCAGGTTGGACGCACTGCCCGAACGGGTACGACATCTGCGGGGCGTCGGCTCCTGCAGCGGCGGTCCAGCGGTGACGCTGGACCTGCATCGCCACGTCACCCTAGTGTGGGACAGCCAAGACGGACTGGAGGGGGCGGAGGCCGCGCTGGGGCATCCGCCGACCGGGGGTGGCCATCCATGAACGGGGACCGGAGCGACCTGCATCAGGCGCGGCACCCCCGTCCTCCCTCCTGGTGGGTGTTCCGGGACAACGGCACCCATCACGCGCCCTCCGATCCCCTGCCCCCGCTGCCCGCCCCGCCCCCGTGGCGGCGCTTCCGGCCGGACACGGACAGCCCCCCGCTCGACATCCCCGAACCGGCCGACTCCTCGGACGTCGAACGCAAGCTGGGCTCATGCCGGGCCGGCACCCTGGACCACGGCGTCGTCGACGTCATCAACGCCGCGATCCAGCTGCGCCGCCCGATGCTGGTCACCGGTCAGCCCGGTACCGGCAAGTCCAGTCTCGCCTATCAGATCGCCGCCGAACTGGGCCTCGGCCGCGTGCTGTGGTGGCCGGTGGTCAGCCGTACCGCGCTGCGCGACGGGCTGTACGACTACGACGCCATCGGACGGGTGCAGGACGCCCCCGTGGGCACGGGACCCGGCACACAGCGCGGGCCGCTGCCCGACGTCGGCCGCTATCTCACGCTCGGCCCGCTCGGCACGGCACTGCTGCCGTGGAAGCGACCCCGCGTGCTGCTGATCGACGAACTGGACAAGAGCGACGTCGACCTGCCCAACGACCTGCTGCACATCTTCGAGGAGGGCGAGTTCCGCATCAGGGAGCTGGAGCGGCTGGGCCAGTCCCGACGGGAGGCGAGCGTCGGAACCGCCGACCACGGGTCGCCGGTCGTGGTGCGTGATGGCAGGGTGCGGTGCTCCGAGTTCCCGGTGGTGGTCATCACCAGCAACGGGGAGCGCGCGTTCTCACCCGCCTTCCGCCGTAGGTGTCTCGAAGTCGAACTGGCCGCTCCGGACGAGGAACGCCTGGCCGCGATGATCGAGTCGCACTTCGGCCCGCAGCCGGACGCACGGACCAGGGAGCTGATCCGCTCCTTCCTGGAACTGCGCGGCGACGGCTCACTCGCCGCCGACCAGCTCCTCAACACCGTGCACATGCTCACGAACGGCGCCGCCGACGCCGACGAGGCGTCCTGGGCGCGGTTACGGGCCGCGCTGTGGCGCAGCCTGGCGACGGACACCTCGCCATGACCGGCCACCTGGAGCGGGTGCCGACCGCGCGCGAGTGGGCCGAGGCGATATGGCTGACGGAGCGCATCGGGGCGGGCGACGACGCGTTACGGGACGGCGCTCCACGGTCGGGCAGGCGGGAGAGGGCAGGGGCAGGGGAACCGGCAGGGCGACCGTCCGGAACCCCGCCGGCCCTCGACGGCGCATCGCCGCCCGGGGCCGGTTCCGGGGTCCCGGTCACCCCTCCGCCAGGCCCCCGTGCGACGTCTCCCCAGGCCGACCGGCTCCCCTGGGACGGCGGGGAGTCCGCGACGTCCCGGAGCGAGGAGCCGGACGCGACCGCCCTCGGAACGGCACCCGGCCGCCTCTCCCGTGAGGCTGCGCACACCGAGGGCTTCCCGGCCGGTTCCTCACCCCTCTTCGACACCGACACACGCCCCGGCGTCCTGCGCGACCCCCTCCGGTTCGCCCGGGCCCTGCGTCCGTTCAACCGCCGGGTCCGCTCCCGTCACCGGCACGCCCTGGACGACGAGGCGACAGCCGTCAGGTCGGCGGAGCTCGGACGGTGGAGCCCCGTGCTGGTGGACGTGCCGGACCGCTGGTTCGAGGTCGCGCTCGTCGTCGAGCAGAGTGTGTCGATGGCGGTGTGGCAGCGCATGGCGGCGGAGTTCGCCGAACTCCTGCGCCGACAGGGCGCGTTCACCGATGTGCGGGTGTGGCGGCTGGACACCCGCGGCGGAAAGGCCGCCCAGCTGCACTCGGAGCGGGGTGGCCCGGCGCGCGCCCCGGGCGAGCTGTTCCATCCGCAGGGGCGACGGCTGATCCTGCTGATGAGCGACTGCGTGGGCGACGCCTGGGCGGCCGGCACGGTGCCCCGGCTGCTCCACCGCTGGGCGCATCACGCGCCCGTCGCGGTGCTCCAGCCGCTGCCCAGCCGCCTGTGGGACCTGTGCGAGGCGGTGCCCCGGGATGTGCGGGTGCGCGCCGCCATGCCCGGGCTGCCGAACGCGCTCCTCCTCCTGCGCCACAACAAGCGGTGGGTGCGCCCCGCCGCGCTACCGGTCCCCGTGCTCGAACTGGAGCCCGGCTGGTTCGAGGGCTGGGCACGCATGGTCACGCGCGAGGCCGGGGCACACAGTGATGTGGCGGCCCTCCTGGTGAACGAACAGGGCCTGGCACAGCAGAGTCTGCCACCGCTCGCCCCCGACCACCGCTCCCGCCCGGTCACCGCCGAGCAGGCGGTGCGCAACTTCCTGCGTCATGCCTCGCCCCAGGCACGGCGGCTCGCGGCGCGCCTGGCGATGGTCCCCCTGCGGCCGGAGGTGGTCGGCGCCGTGCAGCGCCTGCTGGGACGGGCGGCGGGGCCTCTGGCGTTCGCGGAGATCCTGCTCGGCGGCCTGCTGTCGGCGCGCACCGACACGGACGACGACGGCCCACGCTACGAGTTCCTGGACGGCGTACGCGACCGGCTCCTGCGTGGCCTCGGACGCACCGAGACACTGCGTACGCTCCAGGAGGTGTCGGGGGTCGCCGGACGGGTGATGGGTGCACGCGCCGGTCTGCTCGGCACCCTGTTGACCACACCCATGGAGCTGGACGACGTCGCTCTCGACGCGGTGGACCACGAGTTGCTGTCGGCGGCGGCGCCGGCGCTGACCGCGCTCGGACCGGCCTATGGAGGTGCGCTGGCCCGCGCACGGGAGCGCACACCTTTGGGCACGGCGGGTCGTGGGGAGAACAGCGGGGGCCGGTCCGGCACGTCCCTCGTGGACGAAGCACCCGCCCCCACACCTCAGCCCAGGGACCCGGCTCAGCTCACGGAGGTCGTGTCGATGGATACCGCCCCTTCCCCTGCGACGCCTCCGATCCCGAACCCCGAGCGCCCCGGCGCGCCCGGTGGGAGCCCCGCGGCACGATCGTCCCTGCCCGCACGTCTGCCGCGGGCCATGCCGCTTCCCCAGGCCTCCTACTTCACGGGCCGTGAGGCGGAACTCGACAGCCTGCGGAGCCTGCTGAACTCGGGAGACCGGGCGGCCGTACTGCCGTACGCCCTCTACGGCATGGGCGGCGTCGGCAAGACCCGGCTGGCCGTGGAGTACGTGCACCGCCATCACACCGAGTACGAGCGGATCTGGTGGGTCGACGCCGAGCAGCCCGCGGTGATCCGGCAGCAACTCGCCTCCCTGGTACCGGACTTCGGCTCATCCGCCGAGGGGTCGGGGGACCCGGTGGACCGGGTGCTCGCGGCGATGTCGACCGGAACCCCGTTCACCCGCTGGCTCCTGGTGATGGACAACGCGGGGGCACCCGAGGACGTCGTGCCCTACATCCCCTCCCTGCTCGGGGTGCCGGGCGGGGCAGGCCATGTGCTGGTCACATCGCGGCACTCGGGATGGGCCGAACGCGTCAACGCCCTGCGCGTGGGCGTGTTCACCAGGCAGGAGAGCATCGGATTCCTGCGCCATCGCACTCCATGGGCCACCCGCGAGGAGGCGGAGCGGCTCGCCGAGTCGCTGGGCGACCTGCCGCTGGCGCTGGAGCACTCGGTCGCCGCGCAGGCACAGTCCGGCATCCGCACCGGGGCCTATCTGGACCTCCTCGAACACCGCCGCCGGGAAGTGCTCGCCGAACCCACCGCGTCCGGCGTCCAGCCCGTCGCGGCGACATGGCGTACCTCGGTGGACCTGCTGCGCGCCCACAACCCACAGGCTCTCGAACTCCTGCGTCTGCTTGCCTTCTTCGGACCCGAGCCCGTCGCCCAGTCCTTCCTGCGCGACGCCCGGCAGCTCTCCCTGCCGGACGACCTCGCCCCCGTCGCCCGCGACGAGCTGGCTCGCGGCCGGGCCATCCGGGCCATCAACCAGTTCTCGCTGCTGAACGTCAACGCCGCGACCGGCACACTCCAGGTGCACCGTCTGCTGGCCGGCGTCCTGCAGGACGAGCTGCCCGCGCAGGAGCGCACCAGGCTGCGCCACCTGGTCCACCAGATCATCGCCGCGCACGACCCCGAGGACTCCCAGCGCCCGGAGAACTGGCGCAACTTCGCCGACATCCTGCCCCACCTGGAGCCCTCCGGTCTGCTGCACTGCGGGGACGAAGAGGTTCGCGAGACGGCGCTGCACATCCTCGGCTATGTGATCGCCCGCGGTGACTTCCCCGGCGCGGCCCAGCTGTCCCGGAAGGTCGCCGACGAGTGGACCACGAGGCTGGGGCCGGACCATCTCCAGACTCTCTGGGCACGCCGTCAGCAGGCCAGCGCGCACTGGCAGCTGGCCGAGTTCGAGGAGTCCCGCCGGATCAACGAGGACGTGCTGCGCCGGCTGCGCTCCACCGTGGGCGAGGACCACGAACACGCCCTCACGGTGGCCGGTGCCACCGCGGCCGACCTGCGCGCGGCCGGTCGCTTCACCGACGCGCTGGCCGTCGACCGCGACGCGTACGACCGCAGTGTGCGCCTGTACGGCGCCCGCTCCCAGATGGTCCTCACCGTCGGTCACAACTATGGCGTGAGCCTGCGCGTCAACGGCCTGTACGAGGAGGCGCTCGCCCTCGACGAGAGCATCCACGAGGCCCGCCTGGAGATCCTCGGCCCCACGGCCCGCTCCACGCTCTTCTCCATCAACAACGTGGCCCGTGACCTGCGTGAGTGCGGCCGGTACGAGGACGCGCTGATCCTGCAGACCAGCACGCTGGTCCGCTATCGCGAGCAGTACGGCGACCGGCATCCGCACACCTTGCGCGCCATCAAGAACATGTCGGTCACCTGCCGCAAGGCGGGTGACTTCGAGCAGGGTCTCGCGCTGGCACGGGAGGCGCTGGAGCAGTACCGCGGGCAGTTCGGCCCGGAGCACATCGACACCATGGCCGCGCTCACGAACCTCGCCAACGATCTGCGGCTGACCGGCGATCCGGAGGCGGCACGCGAGCACAGTGCCGACGCGCTCAACCGCTACCGCGCGGTTCTCGGCCCGCGGCACCCGCTCTCGTGCGTCGCCGGCATCAACCACGCGGCCGCCCTGCGCGCCTCGCAGCAGCATGCCGAGGCCCACCGCATCGACCAGGAGACGGTGGCCGCGCTCACCGCCGCGCTCCCGGACGACCACCCCTGGCTGCTCCTCGCCCGGGTCAACCTGGCCACCGACCTGGCGCTGGAGGGCGACCCGGAGTCGGCCCGTGCGCTGGGCGAGGAGTGTGCCCGCAAGCTGGAGGCCCGCTACGGCGACCGCCACCCCGCGACTCTGGCGTCCCTCACCAACGTGGCCCTGGACATGACGGCAACGGGCGACGGCGAGGCCGGCGAGGAGCTGCTGGCCTCGGTGCAGCGGCGCTATCTGGCGACTCTGGGGGCGGACCATCCGGAGAGCCGGAGCGCCGCCGCGGGGATGCGCGCGGAGTGCGACATCGAGCCGCCGCCGGTCTAGTGCTGCGCCCGGAAAGGTTCACCGGCTCGCGACGCCCGGCACGGCACCTCGCCGCGTTGTCGCATCGCCCGAGTACATCCAGTACGCGGGCGACGCTCCGCCTTGCGATGCACCGCACCGGACGCCGCGAGTTTCCCGGCAAACCTTTCCGGCCACAGCACTAGACACCGCTCGTGAGCCGTACACCCAGGGGTCCTAGGCCGGCCGCCGCTCCCAGTCCTCGAGGACCTCCCGCATGGCGGTCAGGAGCAGGTGTCCGTCCGCGGTGAGCCAGCCGCCGCGCACCAGTTCGTCGCCGGCCCGGCGGGCGGTGTGCCGCCACCGCTCGTACGCCGCCGGTGCGAGGGGGTTCCCGAACGCCGCCTCCGTGCGCCAGAACCCGGCCGTGACGAGGAACGCGGCGGCGCCCTGGAGCAGCGCCGAGGGAGGACGGAGCCGGCCGCTCCAGGGGGCGTGTCCGCGTGCGCCCGGACGGGCGTCGAGCAGCCGGGTGAGGTCCTGCAGTGCGTAGAGCAGTGAGTGCTGCGTCTCGTGGACCAGTACGGCGGCGAGTTCGGCCGGGTCGTCGAGGGGCGCGAGGGCCACGAGCCCGATCGCGTCGCTGAAGGAGGCGCTGAGCCGAAGGCCGCGCGAGCCGAGGCCGGAGGGCACCGGATCGAGGGGGACGACGGCGCGGACCGTGCCGCGCACGGTGTCGGCCCGCTCGGGGTGACGGTCGGCGAGTCGCTCCCAGGCCGCGCCGAGCCGGTCCCGCCAGCGGGCGAGCTCCGCCGGCCCCAGGAGCCGGGGGCCCCCGGGCCCCGGGACACCGTTGGAGTCGAGGCGCAGCGCCAGCGGCGCGCCATGCGCCGTGAGCCGGAGACGATGCACGGGCTCCCAGCCGGGTACGGCGTCGCCGGGGGTGTCCGGGACCGGGACAACGGTGCGCGAGCCCTGGCGGGTCACTCTCGTGCCGTCCGGGCCCCGTTCCACGCACGCCGTGGAGGCGCCCGGGTCCAGGGTGACACGGCCGAGCCCGGGCAGAACGAGGGTGCCGCCCGGCACCGGGACGTCCAGGCGGAAGGGGATGTCGGCCCGGTGCCCGGCGACCGCCGCCAGCACGGTCACCACATGGTGGCGGCGTCCCCGTACGGCCTCGGCCAGCACGGTCCCCGTGGTGGGGTCCGTGATCAGCGCGTCGAAGACGGCGGGCGAGTGGTGGCGCACGGTGGCGAGCAGGGCGATGGCGGCGTCCCAGCCGGCCCCGTCGTGGCGGCCGTGGTGGAGGGCGCGCAGCAGCAGGAGGTTGCGGCCCGCGCGGGCGGCGCGCAGCAGGCGCACCGTGCCGGGGTCCGGCGCGCCGCGGGCGATCTGCTGCCAGAGGCCGCGGGGCAGGGTCAGCGCGGACAAGGCGAGCGGGGGTTCCTGTGTCAACGGCCTGCCCCGTCGGCGCGGTCGAGGTCGGCGCGGAGCACGCCCGCCACGTGGCGGATCAACGCGATCAGGTCCGGGCAGTACACGGAGGGGTTGAGGTAGCCGTTGCCGGCGCGGTAGCGGTGGGGGTAGTGGCCGCCGCCGCAGATGCCGCCCACGGGGCAGGCACGGCACTGTGCCGCCAGCCCTCTCGCCGCCAGTTGGCGGGCCACGACTCCCGGATGGTCCAGCAGCGCGTCGAACGCATGACGGTGGACGTCGAGACCGGTGCGATCGGCCCCTTCGTACGCCGACTTGAGCTGGTCGGAGAGCGTGAGTGCGCCGTCCGTGTCCACGACTGCGAGCTGGGACGGTGCCCCGCCGATGGTCTCGGTGCGGGTGACGCCGCCGAGCAGCAGGTCGAGGATCGATTCGAAGAACGCGATGCGCACCGGCGGCCCGGGGGCGTGATACCAGCGGTCGAAGACGGTGGCGAGCCACTGGCCGTATGGAGTGCGGGAGGGGTCGGCGGTGCGCCCCGGCGGCCTGTCCGTCCAGTTGCCGAGGGGCAGCAGGAGGCGGATCGCCGGTGGGTCGTACGACAGCAGGTGCTCGTAGGTGGCGAGCGGGTCGGCGGTGACGTCGACGGTGCACAGGATCCCGGCCCAGACGTCGCGGTGCTCCGGGGCGGCGAGACGGCGCAGGGCGGCGGAGACCCGGGCGTGGCTGCCGCGTCCGGCGTGGTCGCGGCGGGCGAGGTCGTGGACCTCGGGAGTGCCGTCGAGGCTGACCGCGATCCGTATGCCCTCCTGGTGGCACAGGCGCAGTACGTCGTCGTCGAGGAGGGTGCCGTTGGTCTGGACGACGACTTCGGCATCGGTTCCCGCGGGAAGGCGGTCGCGCAGGGCGCGGCTGAGGCCACGCAGCAGGGGCACTCCGGCGAGCAGGGGCTCACCGCCGTGGAGGATCGCCCGCAGGGAGGCCGGGCGGTGGCGCTCGGCGTGTTCGGCGATCCGCCGGCACACCTGCTCGGCCGTGGTCTGCGACATGCTGTGGGGCTGGGCCCGCCACAGCTGGTCGGCGGCCTCGTACACATAGCAGTACGTGCAGGCCAGATTGCAGCGACTGTGCACCTTGATCACGAACTCCCGGAAGGCGAGCGGGCGTTGCCCGGCCGCGCGGAGGGCCGCGACATCGAGGAGGTCGTCGGGCCACTGGCCGCGCGCTGCGCCGACCGGCGGGGTCACGGCGTGGAGGTGGCGAGCCGGCCGGGACCCTCGGAGGAGTCGCCCCCCGAGTCGTAGGCGGCCACCGGCACCTCCTCGCCGGCCAGGTGGCGCAGCACGCGGTGCAGCGCCGCGGACAGCGCCGAGTCGGTGCCTTCCAGGATCTCCTCCAGGGGAAGCCCGGTCAGATCCGGCATGTCCGCGCTGCGCTCCCCTCCCCCGATGGGCATCGCCCTCAACCCCCCTGCCGCTGCCGCCCGATAGCTGTCCACCGAACCGACTTTGAGGATAACCACAGGAACGTGGGCAGGTCAGCCCGCGATTCGGGCGCGGCCGGCAGGTTCCGCTGGGATGTGTGGGCAGCCGAGTGAGGCGACGTCACCGCCCGCCGGCCTCGCCGCATCTCCCCCACGGCGCGGCGCCGTTGACCTTGCCCCGGTCGACCGTCACGCTCTCAGAGGGGCAAGTCGTCGGCCGGCGGGAGTATGCGGGTGAATGCGGGGTCGCGTGGTACGGGGATGGGTTCGCGGCGCCGGTCGTTACGGTCCTGGGCCGCGCGGCTGCTGCCGGTGGACGGCGCGGACGACTCACTGGCCCGCTGGGTCGGACCGGCCGTCCTCATCGGCGTCGTGGCGGGGTTGGGGGCGGCGGCGCTCTTCGGGCTGCTGCACCTGTGTACCGGCTGGTTGCTGGAGTCGGTGGCCGGTTACCGGCCCTACCGGACCTCGGCGGAGGGCGGTTTCCGTACCGTGACGGGGTCCGACTGGCCGTGGCTGGTGCCTCTGGTGGCGGCCGGCGGTGCCTTGGTCGCAACGGTGTTCGCGCTGTGGCTGGCGCCGGAAGCGCGCGGTCACGGCACGGATGCCGCCATCGCGGCCGCGCACAACGACCCGGCGGGCATGCGAGGCCGGGTGACGGTGGTCAAGCTCGTGGCCTCGGCCCTCACCATCGGCTCGGGCGGCTCGGGCGGCACGGAGGGACCGGCCGCGCAGATCTCGGCGGCCTTCGGTTCCGTCATCGCCCGGCGCACCGGCATGTCGCGCGAACAGGCGCGTACGGCCCTGGTGATCGGGCTCGCGGCTGGTGTGGGCGCGATCTTCAACGCTCCGCTCGGCGGGGCGCTGCTCGGGGCGGAGCTGCTGTACCGCAGGGGAATGGACGCCCGCGTGCTGCCGAAGGCCCTGATCGCCTCGGTCGCGGGTTGGCTGGTGTTCGGCGCCTGCCACGGGTTCGCGCCGGTGCTGGGCTCGCCCCCGCATGCGGCGGTGGGCGGCGTGGGCGGGTTCGCCCTGGTTGCGCTGGTGGGACTCGCCGCGGGGGCCGCCGGACGGCTGTACACGGCGTGCTTCTACGCCGTGCACACGCGGGTGGAGGCCCGGGCGCGCAGGCTGGCCGCCCGGATCATGACGCCGACGGTCGCCGCACTGCTGGTGGGCGGGCTCGGGCTGCTGGTACCGGGGGTACTGGGCACCGGCTATGGCCTGATGGAGGCGTTCACGTCGCGGCAGATCCTGCTGGACCTGCCGCTGGTCGTGGTCCTGGCGATTCCGGTGGCGAAGATCGTGGGCACGGCACTGACGGTCGGCTCGGGCGGCTCGGGCGGCATCTTCGGGCCGTGCATGGTGGTGGGCGCCGGTGTGGGAGCGGCGCTGTGGCGCCTGGCCGAGCCGCTCGGGGTGGCTCCCCACAGCCCGATCGTGCCGGTGGCGGTGGGAATGGCGGCCTGTCTGGGCTCGGTGGCGCACGCGCCGCTCGGGGTCTTGGTGATGGTGGCGGAGATGCTGGGGGACGCGTCCCTCCTCGGCCCGGGCGCTCTGGCGGTGATGTGCGCGCGGGCGGTGACCGGCGGTGTGACGCTGTACCGAAGCCAGCTGGACCAGGTCGAGGACGAGTCCGACCGCAGGCCGGGGCCTCCGCACCAGGGCGGCGTGACGGCACAGAAGCACCGCGCGGTGCTGGCTCCCGTGCGCCGTGAGCCGTCCGGTCCCGACCCGGTGGCGATCACGTCGACGGATCCGGTGTGCGACTGAGCCCGGCCCGTTCCCCCTCTTTCTCGTCCTCCTCGTCGTGCTCGTCGTGCTCGTCGTGCTCGTCGTGCTCCCCCGCCAGGGACCCCCTCTCCCACACCACCTTCACCTTCAGGTGGCCCTCCATGCCCGTCCGCGCGATGACCGCGCCCGCCTCCACGCTGAACTTCACGCCGAACTCCAGCTCCACGGTCGACGGCGACCTCGGCATCGAGGTGATCCGGTCGAGGGTGCGGCCCGCCACGTCGCGGATCTGGTCGAGGCCCGTCTCGAACCCGTCCACCGCCGTCGGCGGGACCCCGCCGCGCCGCCGGACCCGCTCCACTCCGGAATCGTCGTCGTCCAGTTCCACGTACACCCCGGCGGAACCCCCGCCCAGTTCGAACCGCACCAGTTCGTCGGCCATGAACTCCCCCTCGTCCTACGGCGCTCGGCCCTGGCCTCACGGACCGTCAATGCGGGCACGTACCCTTCTGACGCCTCATCCGAACGACCGGATCGGCGCCGGACCGGTGACCGGGGTCCGCGCCGCTCGGACGCCCCCAGGACCTAGGCTGTGGCCATGGACGATGCGTCGATGGTGGGCTTGATGGGGCGTGTCACCGGTACCGTCGGGCCCGGGCTGGTCGGCGAGGTGATCGTCCGTGTGCGCGGCGGCGCCGAGCACTTCCTGGCGTATCCCGCCGACGGGAAGACCCGCATGGAGCGCGGCACGGTGGTGATGGTGGTGGAGCACCTGCCGCCCCGGACCGTGTACGTCGAGGCGGCATACGACAGTTGAGTCGGTCTCTGCGCAGGTGAGAGCCGTACGCGTCAAGATTGCAACAAGGATCCGTCAGCGTCTTCACCCCGGGGTTGCACGGGCGCAGACTCGCCTTCGTTCGGTGCCGACCCGGCACCAGGCAAAGGGGGCGTATGCCGATGGTCATCGGCGTCGTCGCGGGGGCAGTCGTCCTCGCGCTGGTCTTCATCGTTGTGGTCTTCAAGCTCATGTGGCGTGTCGCGGAGCCCAACGAAGCACTGATCATCTCCGGTTCGAAGCATCGGACCGAGGGTCTCGAAGAAGGCATGGGTTTCCGCATCGTCACGGGGCGCGGCACGCTGGTTGTGCCGGGTGTGCAGGCGGTGCGCAAGCTCTCGCTCGACCTGAACGAGACCGAACTGCACGTGGACTGCGTGACCCACCAGGGCATTCCGCTGAAGGTGCGGGGCGTGGTCATCTTCAAGGTGGGCGACGACTTCGTGTCGATCGCCAACGCGGCCCGCCGCTTCCTCGACCAGCAGAGGCTGATGTCGGAGCGCGTGCACAACGTGTTCGCCGGTCATCTGCGCTCGATCGTGGGCGGGTTGACGGTCGAGGACATGATCCGCGACCGGGAGAAGCTCACCGGGCAGACCCGGGCCGCCTGTGGCACGGAGATGGAGAAGCTGGGCCTGATCGTCGACTCGCTGCAGATCCACGAGATCGAGGACCCGACCGGTTACATCCAGAACCTGGCCGCGCCGCACGCGGCGGCGGTGCAGCGGGACGCGCGCATCGCGCAGGCGGAGGCGAATCGTCTCGCCACCGAGGCGGAGCAGCAGTCGTTCGCGCGGATGGCGGAGGCGACGCGGGACAGTGAGATCCTGCAGGCCGGCTACCAGGCCGAGCGCGACAAGGCGGCCGCCAAGGCCCGCCAGGCCGGTCCGCTCGCCGACGCCGGGGCCCGTCAGGAGGTCGTGGTGCAGGAGACGCGGGTCGCGGAGCTGGAGGCGCACCGCCGCGAGCAGCAGCTCCAGGCGGACGTCCGCAAGCCCGCGGACGCGAGGGCGTACGAGAAGCGCACGCTGGCCGAGGCCGAGCGTGACGCACGGATCTCGGCGGCGCAGGCCAAGGCGAAGGAGACCGAACTGGCGGCGGCGGCCGAGGCGACCCGGGTGAAGACGGCCGCGGGCGCCGAGGCCGAGTCGACCAAGACGCGCGGTGCCGCCGCCGCACAGGCGACCCGGGCCACCGGTGAGGCCGAGGCCGCGGCCGCCCAGGCGAAGGGTCTGGCCGATGCCGAGGCTACCCGTGCCAAGGGCCTGGCGGAGGCGGAGGCCATCAAGGCGCGCGCCGCGGCCCTCGCGGAGAACCAGGAGGCCGTGGTCGCCCAGCAACTCGCCGAGAAGTGGCCGGAGATCGTCCGGGCGGGCGCGTCGGCCTTCGGCAACGTCGACAACATGGTGCTGCTCAACGGGGCGGACGGCATGGGCGAGATGTTCGCCAAGGCACTGACGATGGGCGGCACCGGCCTGGGACTCGCACGTCAGCTGCTGTCCTCGATGAACCCGAACGGGGCGCCGGCGAACACGGGCGCCGGGCTCAACGGGTTCGTGCCCCCGCGCCCGGAGAAGGTGGCGGTGGAGAAGGACGAGGGGTGAGCCCCTGGCGGTGAGCCGCTGAGCATCGAGGCTCCGGGCGTACGGGACTCGGCTCCCGTACGCCTGGAGCCTGCCGTGCTCGGCAGCGATGCTCGGTCGGGGGTGACGGTGCGGCTCGGGAGGGCGCCGGCGAGGCCGGCCAGGACGGCGGCCGGGTCCGGCTGTCGGTGGCGTCCTGGGTGGGTCGGCCCGGCTGGCCGGGTTACGCGGCCTCCAAGGCGGCCCAGTGGTCACTGACCAGTGCGTTGCGCGAGGGTCTGCGCGAGCAGGGCACCCTCGTGGTCGCGGGCCTGAATGGGAGTCCGATCAAGCCGCGGCCGCGTGGGCGGCCCGTGTCAGGGGCCCCTCCAGATGTTGTCGAAGGCCGCCTTCTCGATGGCTCGCCGCTGCCGTACCGCTGTCAGTTCCGTCACGGCGTCGTCGACGGCGCCCAGCACTGTTGTCGCCGCCTCGCCGGCGTCGCTCGGCAGCCCTCCCGCCGGCGTGTCGCGGATGCCGATGGTCGTCGCGAGAGTGGCGAGCACGGGCTCCTGGGCGTCCCTTCGGTCCGCCGCCTGCCGACGGGCGGCCGAGTCGGCCAGCACCGCATCGCCGGTCCAGGCGGGCAGCCAACGGCGGCGCTGCCGCGCGAGCAGCCCTTCCTCCTCGAAGACGGCCAGATACGCCGAGGACAGACCGCGTCCCCTGCGCCACAGCCAGTCCTCGACCGACTCGTACGGCATCTGCCGAACGAGTGCCGACCCGGCATCGGACACCATGCGGTCGTCCGTCACCGGCGGGTCGCTCGGCACGATGCGATCTCCGTCCAGGGTGAGGGCCCGGGCTTCCATCAGGTCGATCAGTTCGGCTCCGGCGAGCGCGAGCGACAGGTCGCCCGGTTCGGCGCGCCGGCCGGGGGCGGCGTCCATGGCGACGATCAACAAGTCCCGTGCGGTGGTCATGCAGGGCTCCACATCAGAGGCGTCAACGGCAACAGGCGTCAACAGCGGTACGCATCCATGGCAGTACGTGGCAAAGGGCCGCGCAACAACCCGACGGTAGCGCGGCTCTGCCTGGGACGGCCGGTCGAGCCGTCGCCGCGGCCGGTGCCCGTGGAGGGCTCGCCGGCCCCCGGATGCACCCTCGGCCCGGGGCCCCGATCCTGGAAGGGAGGAGGACCTGCAAGGAGGCCACTGCTAGGAGGCCATGATGTCCATGATGGACAAGCTCAAGCAGCTGCTGAAGGGCCACGAGTCCCATGCCGACAAGGGCATCGACAAGGGCGCGGACGCCGTCGGCGAGAAGGCCGAGGGCCCGTACTCCGGTCAGGTCGACAAGGGCCCGGACGCGCTCAGGGAGCAGTTCCGGCAGGACCGGGACAACCCGCCGCAGCCGTAGCGCGGCGGCCGCGAGCTGACGCGGCTTCACCCATCGCGGACCCGCTCGGAGCGTGCCCGCGGTGACGCTCTACGGTGGCCGCGTGACTGCCTATACCGATGAAGAAGTTCCCGGCCGCTACGGCCCCTCCGCGACCACCGAGGCCGACCCTCGCGAGGTGGGCCGGGTGCGGACGGAGTACTCCCCCGCGCACGACGGCGATCCCGACCCGGGCGAGATCGTCTGGACCTGGGTGCCGTTCGAGGAGAACGACGGGCGCGGCAAGGACCGCCCGGTGCTCGTGGTCGCCCGTGAGGCGTCGGGCACGCTGCTCGCCGTGCAGTTGTCCAGCAAGCGGCACGAGGGAGACCGGGAGTGGGTGCCGATCGGCAGCGGGCCCTGGGACCGGTCCGGGCGCGACTCCTGGGTGGACGTGGACCGTGTGCTGCGTCTGCACGAGGCCGGCATGCGGCGTGAGGCGTGCGCGCTGGACCGGATGCGGTTCAACCTCGTGGTGCACCGGCTGCGGGAGCGGTACGGCTGGAACTGAGCGCCGGGGTCAGGGCGTGCGCACCTCCGCGAAGGCACGTTCGAAAGCGGCCCGTGTCGTCGTCCCGCGCGTGCGGTCCAGCACGGCGAACACGACTTCCTCGAAGTATCCCTCGAACCGCCCCCCGACCAGCAGCCCGCGGAACGCCCCGGCCACCTCGGCCGGGTCGTTCCGGAACACGCCGCAGCCCCAGGCGCCCAGCACCAGCTGTCGGTAGCCGCGGGCGGCCGCCGTCTCCAGGACCCGTTCGGCGCGTGTGGCCAGGGCCCGCGGCAGGTCTCCCGCGCGCTCCGGCGCCGTCCGCCGGACCACTCCGGCGTTCGGCGCCGCGGCGGTCAGGAATCCCACCCGGTACGGCGTGTCGAGCAGATGCCCGCGGTCGTCGCGGAAGACGGGCACGGCCGGTGAGTGCAGCACGCGATCGGTGTAGAACGGGTCGCGGTGCGCCCGGTGGTGGTCGTAGAACTCCCTCGCCTCGCGGAGGCACGCGTACAGGGCGGAGGCCCGGCACAGGGCCTCCTCCTGGGCCTGCGCGCCGTTCAGGAAGCCGCCGCCCGGGTTGCGCGCGGAGGCGAAGTTCAGCACGGCCACCGGGTCACCCGATCGGCCGGTGAGGCGCCGGGCGGCTTCCAGGCTGGACTCCCCGGTGACCTCGAAGACCGTGGCGAGGGGGGCGGCCCAGGGCGTCTCCACCGGGTCCGGCCCGTACATCCGCGTCCCGGCACGGGCGGCCTCGACCGCCGCGGCGATGGCCACCGTACGCCCGTCGGACGCACGGTAGGCACCCGCCGCGACGATCTCCTGCGTCTGCTGCGCGATCCCCCGCAGACGCGCGCTCACGGCGCCACCCCCGTGGGCGCCGTGAGGCCGTCGCGCCCGACCTCGCCCGGCGTACCGCCGGCCTCCCCCGTCGTGCTCATGAACGCATGGTGAGCGATGCTGGTCGTACGCCGCAACAGAGTTTCCCGGCCCTGAAGGCAAGCGCTCGTCACTTGCAGAACAGGAGACGAGTGGTCGGGGAAGCGCCCAAGGGGCACTCTTGTGCGAAACCACGTGAGGGTCTTGGGTGGGACGAGCGTTGCCGACCCGGCTCATCCGACACCGGGCCGGCGGCATGGTGGAATCTCAGGAGGATCCCGACATGTCCGATTCGGTGAGTGACTGTACGGAGCACCGCTCCGCCGTCACCGACGCCGAGGTGGAGGCGCTGGTCCGCGGTATCTGCTTCAAGACCGGACCGCCTCGTTGCCTCGGTGTGGAAGTGGAATGGCTCGTCCACGAGCTGCACAAGCCATGGCTTCGGGTACCACCCGAACGTCTCCGTGCGGCCTACGCCGCACTGCGCACCTTGCCGCTGCGTTCGGCCCTCACGGTCGAGCCGGGCGGCCAACTGGAGCTCAGCTCCCTCCCGGCCGCCTCGCTGATGGAGTGCATAGGGTCCGTCTCCGCCGACCTCGACGCGGTACGCGCCGTACTGCGCGAGGCGGGACTGGGCCTCAGCGGCTACGGCCAGGATCCCTGGAACCCTCCGCGCCGCTACCTCCATGAGCCGCGCTACGACGCCATGGAGCGCTACCTCGATCGCACCGGCCCGGAGGGGCGGTTCATGATGTGCTCGTCCGCATCGGTCCAGGTGTGCGTGGACGCGGGATACGAGGAACCGGGCCCTCTGGGCCACGGACGGCGCTGGTGGCTCGCGCACCAGCTGGGCGCGGTGCTGGTCGCCGCGTTCGCGCACTCGCCGCTGTCCCGGGGCAGGCCCACGGGCTGGCGCTCGACGCGGCAGTCCCTGTGGGCGGCCATGGAGCCGGGACGCAGCAGCGCCCCGGCTCTCGACGGCGACCCGCGCGCCGCCTGGGCCCGGCATGTGATGGACGCGCCGGTGATGTGCGTGCGGGCCGAGTCCGGTCCCTGGCGTGTGCCCGACGGCCTCACCTTCCGGGCCTGGGCCCGGTCCGCCGACCCGCCGGACCGTGCCGACCTCGACTACCACCTGACGACCCTGTTCCCCCCGATCCGGCCCCGCGGCCATCTCGAACTCCGCATGATCGACGCCCAGCCGGGCGACGACGGGTGGATCGTGCCGCTCGCCGTGACGGCCGCGCTCTTCGACGACCCCGAGGCCGCCGAGACCGCCTACCGCACGGTGAAACCCCTCGCGGAGCGGACGGGCGGCCGCCCGGCCCCGTCCAATCCGCTGTGGGTGGCCGCCGCCCGCGACGGACTGTCCGATCCCGAACTGCGCGACGCCGCCGTCGCCTGTTTCGCGGCCGCGGCCGAGGCGCTGCCCAGGATCGGCGCCGACCAGGTGGTGCGGCACGCCGTCGCGGAGTTCACCGACCGCTATGTGGCCCGGGGCCGCTGCCCCGCCGACGATCTGCTGCGCCAGTTCCACGGGGAGGACACCCGTTCCGGCGGGAAGGACACCCTGTTCCACGGGAAGGACATCCGCACATGACCGACGACCGGTCGCCGATCGACCCCGACACGCTCCGGGACCGCGCGCTGGACGCCCTGACCACGGCCCGCGACCGCACCGCGCTGCTGACCACCTGTGTCGAGGATCCCGACCTCACGGCCCAGCACTCGCCGCTGATGTCACCGCTGGTCTGGGACCTCGCGCACATAGGCAACCAGGAAGAGCTGTGGCTGGTGCGCACGGTCGCGGGACACGAGGCCATACGGCCCGAGATCGACGGGATCTACGACGCCTTCGAGCACCCGCGCGCCGAACGTCCCTCGCTCCCGCTGCTGCCGCCCGACGAGGCGCGGCGGTACACCGCGGAGGTGCGCGGCCGGGCCCTGGACGTGCTGGAGAGCACGCCGTTCGAGGGCCGGCGCCTGACGGAGGCGGGCTTCGCCTTCGGCATGATCGCCCAACACGAACAGCAGCACGACGAAACGATGCTGATCACCCATCAGCTTCGCAAGGGACCGCAGGCGCTCACCGCGCCCGACCCGGCGCCCGCACCGCCGTACAGCGGTCCCTCCGAAGTCCTCGTCCCCGGTGGCCCGTTCACCATGGGCACCTCCACCGAGCCATGGGCACTGGACAACGAACGACCCGCGCACCAGCGCCTGGTGCCCGCCTTCCACATCGACACCCTCCCGGTGACGAATGCCGCCTACCAGGCCTTCATCGAGGACGGAGGCTATGGCTCCGAACGCTGGTGGACGCCGGAGGGCTGGGACCACATCCGCCGGCACGAGATCGAGGCCCCGCTGTTCTGGCGCCGCGAGGGCGGGCAGTGGCTGCGACGGCGCTTCGGCGTCACGGAGGTCGTACCGCCCGACGAACCGGTCCTGCACGTGTGCTGGTACGAGGCGGACGCGTACGCGCGCTGGGCGGGGCGCCGGCTGCCCAGCGAGACGGAGTGGGAGAAGGCGGCCCGCCACGACCCGGCCACGGGCCGCTCCCGCCGCTATCCGTGGGGCGACGCCGACCCGGCACCCGAGCACGCCAACCTCGGGCAGCGGCATCTGCGTCCCGCCCCGGCCGGAAGCTATCCGGCGGGCGCCTCGCCGCTCGGCGTACGGCAGTTGATCGGTGACGTGTGGGAGTGGACCTCCAGCGACTTCCTGCCGTACCCGGGGTTCAGTGCGTTCCCGTACAAGGAGTACTCGGAGGTGTTCTTCGGGCCCGAGTACAAGGTGCTGCGCGGCGGTTCGTTCGCCGTGGACCCGGTGGCGTGCCGGGGTACGTTCCGCAACTGGGACTATCCGATCCGGCGGCAGATCTTCTCCGGCTTCCGTACCGCCCGGGACGCCTGATGTGCCGTCACCTCGCGTTCCTGGGGCCCGAGGAGCCGCTCGGCCGGCTCCTCGTGGAACCCCCGCACAGCCTGTACCGGCAGTCGTGGGCACCACGGAGGCAGCGGCACGGGACCGTCAACGCCGATGGCTTCGGGGTGGGCTGGTACGCGGAGGGTGACCCGGTGCCGGCCCGCTACCGCCGGGCCGGACCCGTCTGGGGCGACCAGTCCTTCGCCGACCTCGCCCGGGTCGTACGCTCGGGCGCCTTCCTCGGCGCCGTACGGGACGCGACCGTGGGCAGCGCCGATCGGGAGGCCGCGGCGGCGCCGTTCGCCGCGGGCACCTGGCTGTTCAGCCACAACGGTGCCGTGGCCGGATGGCCCCGCTCGCTCGCCGGCCCGGCGGGCTCCCTGCCACCGGCCGAGCTGCTGTCGCTGGAGGCGCGCAGCGACTCGGCGCTCGTATGGGCGCTGGTGCTGAACCGTCTGCGCGGCGGGGACGACGAGGGGCAGGCGCTGGCGGACACCGTGCTGGAGGTCGCCACGGCGGCTCCCGGCTCCCGGCTCAACCTGCTCCTCACCAACGGCGCGACGATCACCGCGACCGCGTGGGGGGACACCCACTGGTACCTCACCGAACCCGGCCACCGCACCGTCGTGGCCTCCGAACCGTACGACGACGATCCGCGCTGGCAGGAGGTGCCCGACCACACGCTGCTCGTGGCCGACCGCACCGGCGTCCTGCTGACCCCCCTCAAGGACCTGCGCGAGGACATGGCATCCGCACCATCCGAGGAGCCCAGCACGTGAGCCCGTTCCTTCTCACCCGCACCCTTCCCGAGGACGCCACGGACGCCGCACTGCGCGCCGACGTGCTCCAAGGCCTCACCGGCATGCCCAAGACCCTGCCGCCGAAGTGGTTCTACGACGCGCACGGCAGCGACCTCTTCGAGAAGATCACCGAACTGCCGGAGTACTACCCGACACGCGCCGAGCGGGAGATCCTGGTCGCCCGCTCCGGGGAGATCGCGGCCGCGACCGGCGCGCGGACGCTGGTCGAGCTCGGCTCCGGCTCCTCCGAGAAGACCCGGTACCTGCTGGACGCGCTGACCGGCCTGCGCACCTATGTGCCGGTCGACGTGAGCGAGAGCGCGCTGACCCAGGCGGGGCACGCGCTGATCGCCGAGCGGCCCGGACTCGACGTCCACGCGCTGATCGCGGACTTCACCGCCGGGCTCACGCTGCCCCGGACGCCCGGGCCACGGCTGGTGGCGTTCCTCGGCGGCACGATCGGCAATCTGCTGCCCGCCGAGCGGTCGGCGTTCCTGAAGTCCGTACGGTCCCTGCTGGCGCCCGGGGACGCGCTGCTACTCGGCACCGACCTGGTGAAGGACGCGGCGGCGCTGGTGGCGGCGTACGACGACGCGGCCGGGGTGACGGCCGAGTTCAACAAGAACGTGCTGGCCGTCGTCAATCGTGAGCTGGGGGCCGACTTCGATCCCGACGCGTTCGCCCATGTGGCCCTGTGGGACGCCGAGAACGAGTGGATCGAGATGCGGCTGCGGGCGCGCAGGGCGCAGACCGTGAAGATCCCCGCGCTGGACCTGGCGGTCGACTTCGCGGCGGGCGAGGAGCTGCGCACGGAGGTGTCGGCGAAGTTCCGCAAGGACGGTGTACGCCGTGAACTGGGCCAGGTGGGGCTTGAGTTGACGCACTGGTGGACGGACGAGGAGGGGAGGTTCGCGCTGTCGTTGAGCCTGGCGCGCTGACGACGGCGGGCGCGGCGGGCGTCGCCCGGCCCTGCGCGGCACGGCCGCCACGGCCGCGACGCCCGCCTCGCCCGCGACCGCCCGGGCGAGGGTGGTCTTGGGCACGTCAAGGGGTGATCCGACGTCTCGCGGTCCGGCGCACCGTACGGCACGGTGGAGTGACGTGCGCCACACGCGCCACGCCGAGAGGAGCACTCGCATGACCGATCACACCTACCGGGTCACCGAGATCGTCGGCAGCTCACCCGAGGGCGTCGATCAAGCCATTCGCAATGCCATCGGCCGCGCCTCGCAGACCCTTCGCAATCTGGACTGGTTCGAGGTCACGCAGGTCAGGGGACGGATCGAGAACGGTGAGATCGAGCACTACCAGGTGGGGCTGAAGGTGGGCTTCCGCCTGGAGGACGGCGAGTAGCGGGGCCCTCTCAGGTCCGGCCCTCCCGCTCCTGCGCGTCCTTCAGCGCGGCGGAGGGGGCCGCCCAGCGGGCGCGTAGGACCGTGAAACCCGCCCGTTCGGCGTCCTGGCAGACCAGTTCGTCGTCGTCGACGAGCACACGGACCTCACGGCCGTCGGCGAGTTCGCGGAGGATCTCCAGCTTGGTGAGGCGGGCGGGCCTGCGGTCGCCGTTCGCCCGCATGTACAGGCGCCCCTCGGGCAGCCCATGGGCGGCGAGCCAGTCGAGCGTGTCGCGCCGGCAGCGTGCGGGCCGCCCGGTCAGATAGACGATCTCGCACTCCTCGGCGCTGCGCAGCGCGAGCGCGACGCCCTCGGCCAGCGGCGGGTCCTGCGGCGCCGCCGCGAAGAACGCGTTCCAGTCCCGCGGCTCCGCCTCCAGGAAACGCTGCCGGTGCGCGGTGTCCGCGAGGGTGTTGTCGAGATCGAAGACGGCGACCGGCCTGCTGCTGTTCGTCACGGGGCCACTCTAGAGAGCGACCCCCAGGGCCTGCCCCCGGGAGTAGGCAGCCACCCCCGAGAACCCCAGCCGCGCCCCGAGAGGGGCAGCCGCACGCCGAGAGCGCCACGCCCGCCCAGCGACAGCACGCAACGCCAGGACACGACCCCCGGCCGAGGAACGGCGCCCGCGCCCCGACGAAGACACGCCCACCCGAGAACACCGCCGCGCCCTTGGAAAGGCCGCGCCCGGAGCCGCCTCGGCCGCACGGAACGCGATCACGGAACGCGGTCCGGGAACAGGGCGCTCACCGCCCATTCAAATGGTCGGGCCTGGGCCCGTGCCACTCGTCCGGGGTAACCTCCCGGCAGCGTCCTCCGGGGCCCCGAAGACGGGGTACGCGGCGACGTCCCCCAATCCGTTGGCCATATTTCACCGGCTTCAGCACTGCGTCACGACGGATTCTCGTACAGCAGTGGTATATGACCCAACCATGGCCATTCCTCACGTTGCGGACCGCACCCCGGTACCGCAGGGTCAAGGTGTGAGCGCACTCTCGCCCGCCCCCGCCTCCCAGCGAGGCGGAGGCTCAGACCGTCGCGTCCGCCTTCCCCTTCAGAGCCGGCTCCTGCCCGGCGCGGCGCAGGCCCTCGCCCTGTTCGCCGCCATCCGTCTCGCCGGCATCGCTGCGATCGCCGTGACGAACCACGTCGCCGGGCACCCGCTGCTCAAGGGCCTGGCCCACTCGTGGGACTCACGCTGGTACCTACACATCGCCGAGTACGGTTACGGCACCCGCGTCCACGTCCTCGCCAGCGGCGCCGTGCAGCGGGACTGGGCGTTCTTCCCTCTCTACCCGGGGCTCATCCGCGCCGTGTCCACGGTCCTGCCGATCAGCCCGGGCGCAGCCGCCCTGCTGATCGCCTGGACCGCCTCGGCAGTCGCGGCGTACGGCATCTACGCGATCGGGCATCAGCTGTACGGGAAGGCGGTCGCCACCGCACTCGTCGGGGTCTGGGCCGCCATGCCGCACTCCGTCGTCCTCGACATCGCGTATACGGAGCCTCTGCTCACCGCGCTCGCCGCCTGGTCCCTGTACGCACTGATGAAGGGCCGCTGGCTGTGGGCCGGCGGGCTGGCCGCCCTCGCGGGCCTGGCCCGGCCCACCGGGTTCGCCGTGGCCGTGGCGGTGGGCGCCGTGGCGGTTCACGAGGTCATCAGATCGCGCGGCCGCGTCCCCCTCGGACTGTGGATCGGGACCGCGATCGCACCCCTGGGCTGGACCGGCTTCATGCTGTGGGTCGGCGAGCACACGGGCGATCTGCTGGGCGGCTACTTCACGGTGCAGCGCGCCTGGGACTCCCGCTTCGACTTCGGCGCCGGTTCGCTGCACTTCCTCAAGTCGCTGCTCCTGCACGGCGGCCGGGTCGTCTACCCGCTGGCGCTGGTGATCGTCACGGCGGCCGTCCTGCTGTTCTGTCTGCTGTGCATCGAGCGCGCCCCCCTGGCGCTCATCGCGTACGCCGGCGTACTCGTCCTGATCACGGTCGGCGGCTCCGGACCGTACGGGTCGAAGCCGCGCTTCCTGCTGCCCGCGTTCCCGCTGCTGATCCCGCTGGCACGCGCGTTCGTACGGACCTGGCGGGTCCGGCCGAAGCACGCGTTCCTGCTCGGCGCCGCACTCGCCGCCCTCTCCGTGGCCTACGGGACCTACCTCATGACGGCCAGCCACGCGCCGCTGTGAGGCCCGGCAGCCGCTCGGCGGCCCCGTAGGCCGCCGGCGGCGGCCCGGACCTCGCGGATCACGGAGGTGTCCGTAGTTCGACGCCGTCGAGTCGGGCCGCGATCGCGGCCCCAGACCGCGGAAGGTGCCGACGTACCCCGAGCCCTCGCGAAGCTCGTCGCGCTGGTCCCAGTCGTAGTCGATGTCGAGGACCAGTGCGGCTCCCTCACCGACCTCGGCCGATGGAGCCGCCGACCGGCGACTGTCTGGCCCGTGGCGGTGCGGGTACCTGGAGGGTGTCGGAACTCTCTGAGGGGATGACTCGGATGCTCTTCATCGGACTGCTCCTCCTCGCGGCCACCGGCGCCTTCACCGCCCTGGCGATCATCGGGAACCTCTCCGGCGGCCCCCAGTACACGGTGTCGGTGCTGGATCATCCCATCGCCACCATGAACGTCCTCGCCATCTTCAGCTCCGGCCTCGCCCTGGCGCTGCTCTTCACTCTTGGCCTGGCCACGGCGGTGGGCTCGGCGACACACCGGCACACGGGCCCGGGACGGCACCGGGCACACCGGGGCCCGGCGGTCGACGAGATGACGGGACCGGACACCCGGCGCTGAGGCGCCCGCCCAGGGCCCTTCCGACGGATCTCCGCGGCGTCGCGCCGCCCGGCACGCACCTTGTCCACGGAGATCCGTCAGAAGCGCCCTAGCGGTTCGCGTCGGCCCTGCTGATGTCTGCCAGGACCGAGTGCGGGTCGTCGGTCGCGGCGATGTCGCACAGGCTGACGATGCCGACCGGTCGGCCGCCCGTCTCGACGACGGGGAGCCTGCGCACGGCGTACCGGCGCATCAGTTCGGCCGCGCGATCCGTGGTGTCGTCGGGCGTCAGCGTCACCACGGGTGGACGGGTGCACACCGAGCCCGCGGTCGTCGTGTGCGGGTCGCGGTCCTGGGCGATCGTCCGGACCACGATGTCGCGGTCGGTGAGCACGCCGAACAGGTCGGAGTCGTACGCCACCAGCACATCGCCCACGTCCTGCTCGCGCATCAGATGGGCCACCCGGGCCACGGAGGTCATCGGTTCGACGGCGACCGCGCCACGGGACATCACGTCACGTATCTGCCTGCTCATGGGAACCTCCCGGATCGTCGTGTCGTCGGGGCACCGCCCGCTCCTCCTGCCCGGCCCTCTCGGGCTCTGCGGCGGAGCGCCAGCCGCTCCACTGGCGCACGGTGACGACGATCACCGCTCCCTCCGGCGGGTTGTCCCGGTACTGGGGGTACTTCCGCCTCAGCAGGGCGATGGCGGCCTCGTAATCGATGCGGTCCTGGTCCGCCGACGCGTCGGGCGGGATGGTCCGGGCGCCTCCGTCCGCCCGTGCCCACCACAGCCGGTCCCAGTCCTCGTCGTAGGAGTCCACCAGCAGACACACGGCCGGATGGACGGCGATGTTGTGGAGCCGCTTCAGCCGCTGGGAGCTCTTCGGCTTCCAGTCGACGGCCATGACGATCCTGTCGTCGTCGTGGTGGGCGAACACGACCGGTACGAGGTGGGGGCGTCCGCCGGGATCCACCGTGCCCAGTCGCGCGACCCTGGCCCCGGTGAACCGTCGCCGTGCCTCCTCCTCTTCCATCCGCGGCACTGGCGTTCCTCCTCCCTGGGGATACGGGCGTTTCCCGGCGCTGGCGGGTACCCAGGTCAGCCGAGGCCCAACCACCCCAGCACCGTCTGTACCAGCAGCACGGTCGACATGGTCGCGACCCCGACGACCACCACCGTGGCGGCGATCCGCTGGCGCGGGGTGTTGGCCGCCGGGCCGAGCAGGGAGCGGCGGTTGGTCAGAACCAGCAGATAGACCAGCACCACGGGACTGATGAGCCCTTGCAGGACCTGGGTGCCGATCAGGAGCTGGATGACGTTCACCGGAGTCAGTGCGACGATCGCACCGAGTGCGATCTGCGCGGTGAACAGACCGAGGAACAGGGGCGCGTCCCGGAAGCTGCGGGAGACCGAGCGTTCCACCCCCACGGCCTCGCCGACGGCGTAGCCGGCCGACAGCGGGACCACGGCCCCGGCCAGGGCGGAGGCGCCCATGAGGCCGACGGCGAACAGCAGCTCCGCGCTCTGCCCGGCGACCGGTTCCAGGGCCTTGGCGGCCTGGGCGGCCGAGGTGAGCGGGCCGGTGCCGCCGATCGCGGCGGCGGTGGCCACGATGATGGTGAGGCTGATGACGCACGCGAAGACCGCGCCCAGCACCGCGTCGGCCCGGATCAGCGGGAAGTCCTGCGGCTTGGCGCCCCGGTCGACGACGCCCGCGGCCGCGTAGAACTGCATGTACGGGCTGACGGTGGTGCCGATCAGCGCCACGGCCAGCAGGATGAAGTCCTTGTTCGGTTCGAGGTGCGGCACCACGAGGTGGTGGCCGACGGCGCCCCAGTCGGGGTGACCGAGGACCATGGCGATCGGGTAGGCGAAGAACGCCAGCGACATCAGCAGGAAGACGCGTTCGGCCCAGCGGTAGGAGCCGAACACCACCAGCGCCCACAGCAGCACGGCGCTCGGCGGGATGACGGCCCACTTCGGCACGCCGACGAGTTCGAAGGCGGCACCGATCCCGGCGAACTCGCTGACCACGAGCCCGGTATTGGCCAGCAGAAGGCAGAACACGGCCAGTGCGGTCAGACGGAGGCTGAACTGCTCGCGGATCAGGGCACCCAGACCCTTGCCGGTGTAGGCGCCCAGCCGGACGGCCATCTCCTGCACCATCACCAGGGCGATGGTCACCAGGACCATGAAGAACAGCGTCCCGTAGGTGTACTGCGCCCCGGCCGAGGCGTAGGTGGCGATCCCGGCCGCGTCGTTGCCGGCGTTGGCGGCCACCAGGCCGGGCCCCGCGATGGCGGCGACCACGGCCACACGGCGCCACCCGGTGCGCCGCGCCACGCTGGGTGCGGCGGGTGCCGTCGCGGTGTCGAGGTCGGGAGTCACTGCAGGAACCTCCGGAAGTGCAGGCGCCCGCGCTCGGGCAGCAGGGCGTCGAGGATGTCGTCGGCCAGGATGCGCCCCACCGGGTGCTCGCCGTCGTCGACCACGAGGACGGAGGAGGCGCGGGCCGCCACCAGCTCCTCGGCGGCGTCGGCCAGGGGCGTGTCGGGACGTACGGTGACGGGTGGACCGAACTGGGCGCACCAGGTGGCCAGGTCCCCGACCTTGGTGGTGTCCTCGGCCACGGCCAGGTCGAACAGCGCGATGTCGCAGATCAGCCGGCCGTCCTCGGCCACCACGGCGACCGCGTCGATCTCCGTGCGGTGCACGCCCTCCGCCGCCAGCTGGGCCCGCACCTCGGCGACCGTCTGGTCCGGGCGGGCGGTGACCAGCCTGGTGGTCATGGCGCCGCCCGCGGTGTCCTCCCGGTGGGTGAGGAGCGTGCGCAGTTCGGCAGCCTCCTCGGCCGGCATCCGGGACAGCAGCGCCTCGCGTTCGTCGGCGGTGAGGTCGCGCAGCGCGTCGGCGGCCTCGTCCGGCTCCATCTCGTCCACCAGCCGGGCGGCGTGCTCGGGGCGGGCCTCGCGCAGCAGGTTCTCCAACTCGGCCGGTTCCATCTCCTCCAGGGCGTCGGCGGCCTGCTCGGGGTCCAGCCACCCCAGCAGCTGCTGCCGCTCGCTGCGGCCCAGGTCCTCGAGGATGTCGGCGAGATCGGCCGGGCGCAGCCGCTGCAGCGCGGCCCGGGAGGCGCGCAGCCGTACCTCCGGCGGGCCCTCGGTGGCCTGTTCTCCGAAGGGCGCGACGGACTGCCAGTCCAGCACCCGCTCCGGGGTGGGCCGGGCCTGCCAGCGCCGGGGGCCGAGCCGCCGGAGCAGGGTGGGCAGCGAGACGTCGACCCCGACGAGGACCACCCGGTCCACGAGCGGGGCCAG
This sequence comes from Streptomyces sp. TP-A0356, assembly GCF_001417775.1. Taxonomy (GTDB): domain Bacteria; phylum Actinomycetota; class Actinomycetes; order Streptomycetales; family Streptomycetaceae; genus Streptomyces. Next base: position 109,465 of record NZ_BBZJ01000016.1, read on the forward strand.
ATAGAGGTCGGCGGCCCGGGTGACCTGGACCCCGTCGACGTCGACGAGCTGGTGGTCCAGCACGTCCTTGGCGAGCAGCGCCTCTCCCGGGCGGCGGGCGAAGTCCCGCAGGTCCACCCGGGCCGTGCGGAGCCGGACGCGCCCGGCGCGGATCTGGTCGACGGACTCCGCGGCCAGGAAGGTCCGCCGGCGGCCGATGCGCAGGATCAGTCCGGTGACGGGGGGGTACGGCTCGGGCCCGTAGAGCCGGGCGACGACGTCGACGACGCGCCCGACCTCCTGGTCGGCCTGGTTGGTGACCGGGCCGCCGATCAGCCCGGCCAGCGAGACCAGCGAGGCGCGCACGGCCTTGGACGCGGTGGCCCGCCGCTCCAGGTGCACGCGGCGGTCACGCAGCCGGGCCGTGGTGGACATCAGCAACATCGAGGAGGACAGAGCGGACACAGGGAGCACCCCCTTGCCCCGGCTCGTGGACGGGGCGTCGGGCGGCCCATGGCGGCGCGCTCGTGTCCTGGGGGCACGCGTCGGGCCACGCAGGGCGCGACGGCGTGGCGACCGGACCGGGTTCCTGGGTCGGCCGGCCGGGTCAGGAGCGAACGGGCTGCCCCGGGCCGTGGAAGGACGGCGAGGACAACTGGGATGAGGGCCGACTATGGCCGGGACTACTGTCCATCTCGCCTCCTTCCGGTCGTGGCCGCGCACACGGTCGCGGCCGCACATGATCCGGAGCGTCGGTCGACGGGCGGGATCAGTGTGCGTGTCGGTGAAGACGCCTCACGGGCGCCTCACCGAGTGGGGTGTCTCATGAAATCGACCCAAGGATAGACCGCCCTCGGGCGCGCCTGGGGCGGGCTTGACGATCCATGGCCACCCATGACCAGCCCTTGACCCCGTCCGGGCCTGCCGTGACGGCCGGGATGTCGCGGTGCCCGGGCGCGGGGCACACTGGAAGGGCCCCGGCCTGCAGACCGACCAGGCAAGGAGGCCGTCGTGGAATTCGACGTCATCGTGGAGATCCCGCAGGGATCCCGCAACAAGTACGAGATGGACCACGAGCTGCACCGCCTCCGTCTGGACCGGATGCTGTTCACCTCCACACAGTATCCGGCGGACTACGGCTACATCGACCACACGCTGGGCCGGGACGGCGACCCGCTCGACGCCCTGGTCCTGGTCGGCGAGCCGACCTTCCCCGGCTGTGTGATCGAGTGCCGCGCCGTCGGCATGTTCTGCATGAAGGACGAGAAGGGACCCGACGAGAAGATCCTCTGCGTCCCCGCGCACGACCCGCGCTATGCGATCCTGCAGGACATGGACGACGTCCCCACGTTCGACCGGCTGGAGATCACCCACTTCTTCGAGGTCTACAAGGATCTGGAACCGGGCAAGTCGGTCGAGGGTTCCCACTGGGAGGGACGTGACCAGGCGTACGCGGAGATCGACGCGTCGCGCAGGCGCCTCGCGGAAGGCTGACGTTCACGCCCGTAGCGGTCGTAGGCCCATCCGGTGGCCGGCGCGGCCACCGCGTCGACCGCCATGGCGACCGCGTACGGCAGCGGCACCCACGCCGTCCGCGCCAGATGCCCCTCGACGAGGTGGTAGGAGAGCAGGCCGAAGGTCGTGAACCCGGCGGTGGTGGCCGCGGTGAACGCCGCGTACGTCCAGAACGCCCTGGGCAGGGGGCCACCCGGCACCGGGGAGGCGGCCGAGGGCGGGGTGACCCCGCGCTCGTACGCCTCCGGATCGGGTACCCGGGCCCGCAGCCGCACCAGCAGTCCCAGCACCGCCGCGGCCGGCAGCGCGAGCACGCCCAGCGCGGGACCGTAGTCGCCGTCCGTCAGCGCGAGCACCCCGGCCACGGCCAACGGCCCGGCCAGCGCGCCGACTTGGTCCATCGCCTCATGGACGGCGAAGCCGCGCCCGCGCCCCGTGACCGCCGTGGCGTGCGACAGCAAGGTGTCCTTCACGGCGGGCCGGAGACGAGCCGCAGTCCCAGGGCGGCGGCCTCGGCGGCCTCGCCGGCACCGGTGACCACGCCTTTGCAGGGTCGAAGGAACCGGCCGTCACACTTCTCCCGCCGGCAAGTCGGTGGTGCTGCTCAGCCGTTGGTGCCTTCGCGGTCGCGGGGCAGCACCGTGACCCGGTGGTAGTTGCAACCGGCGGCGAGTGCGGTCGCCGGCGGCGACCATGTCAGGTGCGCCTGGAGCGCCACGCTCACCAGACTCATCAACAGGTCGACGTCGGCCTCACAGTCGAGGCGCACGGTGACCCACAGTGAGCCGGGCACCACTCGGATGGCGGTCGACTCGGCGAGGACGTCGTCGGAGAAGCGCTCGATGGCCCGACTGGTGAGGTACAGGTCCGCCTCGCAGCCGGAGTGGAAGTGGACGATCTCGCTTCGCGAGCAGCGGAGCGCCAGCCCCGTGCCGCAACTGGCCGGACCCGCCGTGAGATCGGGCCAGACCTGCAGTTGCTCCAGGGCGCGCTGGGCCAGAGTCATGCACCCATCGTCGTGGCCTCACCCCACCGACACCAGAGGTTGAGGGATCCGTAACCGGGACGTGAGGTTGGCCCGCCGCCGTTCACACACTCAGCCGGTACGGCAGCATGCACACCACCACGTCGGTGCGGGCGCGCAGGACGGTGGCCAGCAGCAGGCCGCGCTGGTTCTGCAGGATCTCGTAGCGCCGGTGGCGGGGTTCGACCTCGGGGATGAGGACGGCGATCTGCCGGCCGTCCCGGGCCGCTCGTTGCACATAGTCGACGACGGGCTGGACCAGGGAGCGGTGCGGGCTGTCGATGACGTCGAGGCGTACGCCCGGGTTCCAGCGTTCCCACGTCTCCCGCAGGGCGCGGGCCCCGCCCGGGTCGGCGTGGACGGCCACCGCCACCACCTCGTCGCCCAGGGCGAGGGCGGCGCTCAGGGCGTGCTGGGCGAGCCTGCTGACCTCGCCCAGCGGGACGATCACCAGGCTTGCGGGCGCCGGGGCCGGCCGTCCCGGGATCCTCCCCAGCTCCAGTTCCTGCCCCACCCGTGTGTAGTAGCGCTCGATGCGGTCGAACAGCAGCATCATCAGCGGGATGGCGATCACCACGACCCAGGCGCCCTGCACGAACTTCGTGGTGAGGAGGATGACCCCGGCCAGGGTGGTGAGCAGCGCCCCGATTCCGTTGATCAGCGCCCGGTGCGCCCATCCCGGCGGTCGCTGGGTCGCCCAGTGCCGTACGAGGCCCGACTGGCTGAGCGTGAAGCCGATGAACACGCCGATCGCGAAGAGCGGGATCAGGCGGTGCGTGTTCGCGTCGACCGCGCACAGCAGTGTCCCGGCCGCCAGGGCCAGTGTGAGCACGCCGTAGCGGTACACCGGCCGTTCGGCGCGCAGCCCGAACAGATGGGGCAGACGGTGGTCGCGGGCGAGCAGGCTCATGAGCACCGGCAGTCCCCCGAAGCTGGTGTTCGCGGCGAGGAGCAGGATCAGGGTGACGATGAGGTTGGTGCCGTAGTAGGCCCATCCGGTGCCGTAGGCGCCGGCCGTGAGCTGGGCCAGGACCGTGACGCCCGCGCGCGGGGCGACATGGTCGCGGCGGATGAGCACGGCCAGGCCGATGAGCATGAGGCCGAGGAGCGCGCCGAGCATCAGTTCGGTGCGCTGGGCGCGTTGGACGCGGGGCGTGCGGAAGGTGGGCACGGCGTTGGCGATGGCCTCCACACCCGTCAGGGCCGAGCATCCGGACGAGAACGCCTTGAGCATCAGCAGGAGACCCAGGGTCTCGTGCGCGTGGATGGGCAGCGCGGTGCCCACGACGGCCGCCGGGTGCGAGCGGACGAGGCCGAGGACGATGACGCCGACGATCGACCCGATGAACAGCACGGTCGGCAACATCAGCACCCGGGCGCTCTCGGTGACACCCCGCAGGTTCACGGCCGTCAGCAGCGCAAGACCGACCAGGCAGACCACGAGCTTGCCGTGGACGAGCACGGGGAAGGCGGACGCGAGGGCGTCGGCGCCCGCGGAGAGGCTGACGGCGACCGTGAGCACGTAGTCGACGACCAGGCTGGCCGCGGCGAGCAGGGCGGCCGTCCGGCCCAGGTCCTTCTTCGCCACGGCGTAGGCGCCTCCGCCGTCCGGGTGTACGGCGATCACCTGGGCGTACGACACCACCAGCGCCGCGAGCAGGAAGGTGATCGCCAGGGTGATGGGCAGGGTGGCGGTCAGCGCGCCCGTCCCGGCGGCCACCAGGGCCAGCACGATCGCCTCGGGACCGTATGCCACCGAGCTGAGCGCGTCCAGCGACAGCGCGGCCAGGCCCTCCAGGCTCGTGAGGTGGTCCCTCTCGCCCTCGCCCGGGCGCAGCGGAACTCGGGGGCGCAGCTCACGACGTGCCAGGCCATACGCCATGGGCACCTCACACGGCCGGTGGGACAAGTCGGCAACAGTTTCCGCCGCCCCGGGCGTGGGCGCGCGCCGTGCGTACGGGTCCGGGGCCGGCGGAGTGGGGCCGTGGCACACCTCCGGGCGGGGAGCGGGCCACCACCGCCCGGGGGTGGCTTCGGGGCCGCGCGGGCCAGGGACCCACGTCACGGCTGCGATGTCGTCCAGCGACTCGCGGCGTACCAGCAGGCGGCCGTGCCCGGCGGCCACGGCGGCCACCGGCGGGCGTGAACGGCCGCGTACGGAAGCGCACACGGTGCACCACGGTTCCGACCGCGTCCGGCCGGGTCCGAGCGGTCATTGCGCGTTCTTCCCGCCGAATCCGGCGACCTTGACGCCGCCTTGGCGCGTGTGTGATGCGGGTGACCGCGCGGGCTCGCTGTGACCGCGTCAAGAACGGCCACGGACCCGTCAGAGTCGCGTCAAGGCACGCTGCGCAGGGCTCCGCCGCTGGCTACCGTCGGCCGTATGGAAGGCCGCGACGCCACGCGACACGAGGTCGCGGGCGCAGACGCACGAGGGCCGGGGCGGGTGGTCCACGACCGCCGCTGGGCCGGAGAGATGCACAGCTCGATCCGCTGCGCGGTCGCGCTGCTCGCCCTGCTGCTGCTCATCGACTGGGGCTCCGGCGCCGCGACACCGTGGCGGGCCGTCCTGTGGTGTGCGCTGTCGGTCCTGCTCTTCCTCGTGCTGTGTCCGCGCCGGATCTGCGCGGGTGAGGGCTGGCTGGCCTCGCGCGGGCTACTGTGCACGCGGCGGGTCCGCACCGACCTGCTGGTGTCGGTGCGTTGCACGGACGGCGTCTGCCAACGGCTCGTCCTGCGGGACGCCCACGGCGGACGGGTCGAGCTCGACCCGCAGGTCCTGGTGAACAACCCCGAGCTGTGGCACCGCCTGGACGAGGACGCGCAGAAGTCCGCGGCCCTCGGCAGCCTGCTGTGCGGGGTGATCGCGCTCGGCCGCGTCCAGGAGCGGATCGACCGCGAGACAGCGCGGACCGTGTTCAGGGTGTCCGGTCTGGAGTAGCGGTACGCCGCGTCGCCGGTGTCGGACCTCGCGTCCAGGGCCCGCCGTGTCCAGCGCCGCCCTCGCCTGGTCGGCCGGCGTCACCGCGACCTGCCGGGCCCCGAGCGGCGGTACTGGGCCTGGGCCGGGACTCGGCATGAAGCGGCCCAGATAGCGCCCCTTGCCGTACGCGCGCAGTTCGACCTCGCCCTCCGGCCAGCCGCTCGCCTCGACGTTCCATCCGAAAGGCCCTGGTGGTTCCGCTACGAGGACCTTCCGGCGCCTTGCGATCGCACGCACCGGACGCCGCGAGCTGATCGGACTCCCATTCCGTCCGGAGCTCTTAACGCAAGCTTGACGCCTCCAGGCCTCTCATTCGTGGGCCCACGCGTCACTCTCTGCATACGCTGGTGCGGCCGTCCGTGTGATGGCCGAATCCCGCACCGAGCCGTACCCACAGGAGAGCACGCCGATGGCCACCACCGAACACCCACCTGCGAGCCGATTGCGGGCGTGGATGCTGGAGGGGCTGTCCGACATGGGCAAGGGCGCCCCGCAGGGCCCGCACGCCGAGCCCGAGCCCCCGCACAAGGGCCAGCGCTGGTGGCGGGTGATGTGTCTGACCGGCGTCGACTACTTCTCCACCCTCGGCTACCAGCCCGGCATCGCGGCCCTGGCCGCCGGACTGCTCTCCCCCGTCGCCACCATCGTGCTGGTGATCGTCACGCTCGCAGGCGCCCTGCCCGTCTACCGCCGTGTCGCCCAGGAGAGCCCCCGCGGCGAGGGCTCGATCGCCATGCTGGAGCGGCTGCTCTCCTTCTGGCAGGGGAAGCTGTTCGTGCTGACCCTGCTCGGCTTCGCGGCGACCGACTTCCTGATCACCATCACCCTGTCCGCGGCGGACGCCTCCACCCACCTGGTGGAGAACCCCCACCTGACGGGCACCCTGCATGGTTACCAGATGCTGATCACGCTGCTGCTGGTCGCGCTGCTCGGCGCGGTCTTCCTCAAGGGCTTCCTGGAGGCCATCGGCGTCGCGGTCGCCCTGGTCGGCGTCTATCTGGCGCTGAACGCGGTGGTCGTGGTGGTGGGTCTGTGGCACGTGGTCACCGCCGGGCACGTGGTCACCGACTGGACCGGCGCCCTGACCGCCCAGCACGGCAACGTGTTCGTCATGATCGGTGTGGCTCTGCTGGTCTTCCCCAAGCTGGCGCTCGGCCTGTCCGGCTTCGAGACCGGTGTCGCCGTCATGCCGCATGTGCAGGGCGACCCCGGCGACACCGAGGAGAGGCCCACGGGCCGGATCCGGGACACGAAGAAGCTGCTGACCACCGCCGCCGTCATCATGAGCGGCTTCCTGATCACCACGAGCTTCATCACGACCCTGCTGATCCCGGAGCGGGCGTTCAAGCCGGGCGGGCCGGCCAACGGCCGCGCGCTCGCCTATCTGGCGCACGAGTATCTGGGGGGCGCGTTCGGGACCGTCTACGACATCTCGACGATCGCGATCCTGTGGTTCGCGGGGGCCTCCGCGATGGCGGGACTGCTCAACCTGATGCCCCGCTATCTGCCCCGCTACGGCATGGCCCCGCACTGGGCCCGCGCCGTACGGCCCATGGTCATCGTGTTCACGCTGATCGCGTTCCTGGTCACCTGGATCTTCGACGCCGACGTGGACGCCCAGGGCGGCGCCTACGCCACCGGCGTGCTCGTGCTGATCAGCTCGGCGGCGATCGCCGTCACCATCGCCGCCCGCAAGGCGCGCCAGAAGGGCTGGGCCGTCGCCTTCGCCGCGATCTCCGCGGTGTTCCTGTACACGACCGTCGTGAACGTCATCGAGCGGCCGGACGGTGTGAAGATCGGCGCCTGCTTCATCGCCGGAATCATCCTCGTCTCGCTGCTGTCCCGGCTCGCCCGCGCCTTCGAACTGCGGGTGACCAGCGTGACCCTCGACGACATGGCGGAACGATTCGTCCGAGACATCGCCAGCCGCCGTATCCGCTTCATCGCCAACGAACCGGATCGCCGTGACCGAGCGGAGTACCGGGAGAAGATCGAGCAGATCCGCAAGGACAACGACGTCTCGCCCCAGGACGACGTCGTCTTCGTCGAGGTGACGGTCACGGATCCGTCGGAGTTCGAGGCGGGTCTGACCGTACGCGGTGAGGTTCTGCACGAGCGCTACCGTGTGCTCACCCTGGAGTCGTCCTCCATCCCCAACGCCCTCGCGGCCCTGCTCCTGCACGTCCGCGACACCACCGGCTGCATCCCGCACATCTACTTCGAATGGACCGAGGGCAACCCGTTCGCCAACTTCCTGCGCTTCTTCCTCTTCGGTCAGGGCGAGGTGGCACCGGTGACACGGGAGGTACTGCGCGAGGCCGAACCCGACCGGCAACGACGCCCACGCGTCCACGTCGGCTGACACGGCCCCGGTGTCCCGGCACGCGCCGGGAATCACCCGCCCGTCGGAGCGTTGAAGTCCATGTGAGCCCAGTGATCGCGGACACCCGCTTCTCGGTACTCGACCGCTCGCGCACCCGCGAGGGGCACGAGACGTCGGAAGCCCTGCGGGACACGGTGCGGCTGGCACAGGAGGCCGAGGCGCTCGGGTACCACCGGTTCTGGGTCTCGGAGCACCACGGGGTGCCCGGTGTGGCCGGTTCCGCTCCGACGGTGCTGGCCTCGGCGGTCGCGGCCGCCACCCGGACCATTCGGGTGGGGACGGGCGGCGTGATGCTGCCCAATCACCAACCGCTCGTGGTGGCCGAGCAGTTCGGCGTGCTGGAGTCCCTCTTCCCCGGGCGGATCGACATGGGGCTCGGCCGTTCCGTCGGATTCACGGACGGGGTGCGCCGGGCACTCGGCCGCGACAAGGGCGATGCCGACGACTTCGCCGGTCAGCTCGACGAGCTCCTGGGGTGGTTCCGCGGCACCTCCTCCACCGGTGTCCACGCGCGCCCCACGGAGGGTCTCGCCGTGCCGCCGTTCGTGCTGGCCATGGGCGAGGGCGCCACCATCGCCGCCCGCGCCGGTCTGCCCATGGTCATCGGGGACCTCCGGAACCGGGACAGGATGCTGCGCGGGATCGACCACTACCGAGCGACGTTCCGGCCCTCCGCCTGGGCGCGCGAGCCGTATGTCGTCGTCTCCGGCACGGTCGCGGTCGCCGACACCCCGCAGAACGCCCGTCGTCTCCTGCTCCCCGAGGCCTGGTCGATGGCGTACGCCCGGACCCATGGCGCGTTCCCGCCGCTGCCGCCCGCCGAGCGCGTCGAGTCCCTGCCGATGAGCGCCAGGGAGCGCGGCTTCTACGAGGCAGGGCTCGCCGGTCATGTCGCGGGCACCGAGGAGCAGGTCGCCCATGAGCTGGAGCATCTGCTCAAGGAGACGGGGGCTCAGGAGGTGCTCGTCACGACCAGCACGTACGACCGCACGGCCCTTGTGGACTCGTACCGCAGGCTTGCCCGGGTGGCCGGGCTCGGGGCGGACCGGGGCCGGGGCCTGCGCGCGGGCGAGTGACCGAAGGCGGGCGGAACGGGGAGTTGCCGCCACCCGGGACCGTCACGCCAGGGGGATGGTCACCTCGTCCTCCACCGGCGGTTCGAGTTCCTGGCGCAGATTGCCGGTCGCGGCGAAACAGCGCAGCCGCACCGCCTCCGGGGTGACGTCAAGGCGTAGGAAGCTCTTGAAGAACGGCGGGCTGTAGGTGGCCGAGCTCGGCGAGAACAGCTGCGTGTGGATCTTGCGCACGGGCAGCCGCAACCGCGAGGTCCGGTCGGGACGACCTCCGGCTCCCAGCAGACTGGCGACGAGGCGGGTGCGCCGGGTGACCCGGGCGGATGCCGCCTGGGCGCGGGTCGGGGGGATACCGAGGCGCTCGGCGATGACCGCGTTGGCCTCCGCCTCGGAGAGGGTGAAGAAACGACGCAGCCGCAGCCGGCGTCCGTAGAGCCTGCTGTAGAAGGCCAGGGAGTCACCGCGCAGCGGATAGCAGCGGAACTCCTTCTCCGTGACGTTCGCCACGGACACCCGCGCAATGGTGTGGGTGGCGTGCATGAAGGCGCCGCCACCACCGGAGACCACGTACTGGATGGTGCGGCCGTCCACGTCCACCGGGTAGCGCTGGTAGTTGTGGATGTCGCCGCCTATCGCGGCGACATAGCGGTGGTCCGGGTCGCGAACGATGTCGTCGACCGTGCCGCCGCCGTCGATGGGACAGGGGTGGTGCTCGCCGTCCACGTACAGGGGCGAACCGGTGATGAGGATCTTGGGGCGGGGCCCGCGGGAGACCTCCCGCAGCCAGCGGCCCTGTTCCGCGTCGATGGTGCCCAGGAGGCCGGTGTCTATTCCTATGATGCGGACGGGTCCGGCGTCGATCGCCCAGTACGGCCCGGGCAGGTCGGCCCGTTGGCCCGGAGCCGATCGCAACTTCCTTGCCTCGGCCAGGCGTTGTTCGTGCGGCTTGCTCGGGTTGTGCCACAGCAGGCCGCGCAGCCAGGCGCGGGTCAGCGGGCGCGGCGGGGCGGCCGGGGCCGGCGGCGCGGCGTCGCAGAAGACGCGCATGAACCCGTGCAGGTCCTCGTACCAGTCGTGGTTGCCGGGTATGGCGTAGATGGGCGCCGGATAGCCCTGGTACGGGCGGAAGAACTTGGTTCCGTAGTCGTCGGTGGCCCCGACCGGATAGATGACGTCACTCGCCACGACGGCGAACCGGGTGTCCTGACTCATCTTCAGGAAGCCCGGGACGACGGCGTATTGGGGATCGTCGCCCTCACCGGTGTCACCGATGACCATGAAGGAGAAGTGGTCCGGATCGTCGCGCCGGATCACCTTGTCGGCGGGCGCGCCCGCCGCTTCCCGCTGCCGCACCCAGCGACTTCGGGTCCCTCCGGTGGGATCCCCGAACCAGGAGGCCAGCACACCGTTGCGCGCCGCCCACAAGGTCTTCGGGTCGAGCCAGGACAGCTTCTCGATAATGATCGAGACGGCGGCGAGAGCGAGGCCTCCGCTGCGCCTCCGCGACGGCGGGAGCGCCCCGTCCGGCCGCCGTCGGAGGTGACGGCGGCCGGACCCGCGGGCCCGTACGACCTCGGGACCGCGCGGGACCGGACCCCACACGGGTCACGGTCGTCAGCGGTGGGCCGGCAGATCCGCGTGTGGGCCGCTCGGGAGACCGACGGCACGCTCGGCGGCCAGGGCGAGGCCGCGTCGGTCGGTACAGGAGTGCGGTGCGAGCACCGGCATGACGCGGACCTCAGCGACGAGCCGACGCGCCGACACGACCCGCCTCAGTGACGTCAGCAGGGAGTCGCTCCCCACGAACGCGGGCGCGGTGCTGGCGGGTCCCCCGTCGAGCCGGTAGTGGAGGCGTACGGGCTGCACGGACACGCCCGCGTCCAGCGCCGCCTGGAAGACGGCCCTGCGGAAGTACCCCTGCGCCCGGCCGCACCAGGTGCTCCCCTCGGGGAAGACCACGACGGCCGAGCCCGCGCGCAGTCCCTCCGCTATCCGGGCGACCGTGTCCGGGAGCGCGCGCAGCCGGTCGCGGTCGATGAACAGGGCACCGCTGCGCGCGGTCAGCGCGCCGGCCACCGGCCACTGCCGGATCTCGGTCTTCGCCAGCATCCGCCCGGGTCGTACGGCGGCGAGCAGCGGGATGTCGAGCCACGAGATGTGGTTGGCGACCATCAGCAGACCGCCGTCCGGCGGGGCGGCCCCGGTGATCCGTACCCGGACGCCCGCCGCGCGCACGACCGTCCGGGACCAGGCCCTGATGATCCGCTCCCGCGGTGGGACGGGAAGCCGGCCCACGACCGGGAGGAGAACGAGTCCGGCGACCGTCACGGTCAGTACGGCCAGGATCCGGAGCACGGCGCGCGGTACGGCGGTCGCCGAGGCCGTGGCGTCCACACAGGCCCGCGCCGAGCAGGGTGCGCTGGGCAGCCAGGCGCTCACGGGGGCGACGGGCTCGGGCCGCGCGCCGGGGCGTCGCGGCTCGGGCAGCGTGGCGGTGGCCGGGAGCACCGCCGTGCCCGCGCCCTGTCTCGCGAGCACCGCTCTGCCGCGGCGCGGGCGCAGGGTCACGCCGAGACGGGACGCGCGGGTCACCACCGTCCGGGACGCATGGGTCACGGCCGTCCGCGACGCGTTCGTCACAGCCGTCCGCGACGCCTTCCTCACAACCGTCCGGGGCGCGTTCATCACGCGGGGACTAGCGAGAGGAAGTGCCGCAGATAGCGCGGGTTGACCCGGCGCATCGACAGCAGCACGTACAGATCGGCGACGCCGAAGTCCGGGTCGTGCGCGGGCTCACCGCAGACCCAGGCGCCCAGCCGGAGGTAGCCGCGCAGCAGCGGGGGCAGCTCGGTGTGCCCGGTCGGGGCCGCGGTCTCGGGGCGCCAGGGCAGCAGCGGTCGTACGCGGTACTCCTCGGGTGCCAGGTGCTTGGACCGCACCCGCTCCCAGGTGCCGGCGGCGAGCGTGCCGCCGTCGGCGAGCGGGAGGGAGCAGCAGCCGGCCAGCCACTCGTGGCCGCCCTCGACCATGTAGCGGGCTATGCCCGCCCAGATCAGACCGATGACGGTGCCGTCGCGGTGGTCGGGGTGGACGCAGGAACGGCCGACCTCGACCAGCCCGGAGCGGATCCCGGCGAGCGGGCCGAGGTCGAACTCGCCCTCCGAGTACAGTCGGCCGGCGACCGCGGCCCGCTCGGGCGGCAGCAGCCGGTAGGTGCCCACGACCTGACCGGTCACCGTGTCGCGGACGAGCAGGTGGTCGCAGTACGCGTCGAAGGGGTCGATGTCGAGGCCCGGCTGCGGGGTGGACAGGAGCGCGCCCATCTCCCCCGCGAAGACGTCGTGGCGCAGCCGCTGGGCGGCCCGGACATCGGCTTCGTCACGGGCGAGGGTGACGGTGTAGCGGGTCGGTGCCACGGGCGGTGGGGGGCTTGCGAGGGCGGAAACGCCGGTCATGGCTCTCTCCTGGTCACGGGCCGGTTCGGCGGTGCGGCGGCGGACCGTGTCGGTCGGTCCGCGCGCTCCTGTTCTTCCGATGCCGGTTGGCGTGCGCGTGACCGCAGCCAGGAGTCGGGATGTGGGAATGTTGAATGCCAGGGGTGGCGGTTGCTTCGGGGGCCGGTCGTGCCGGGCGAAGGCACGCCGGGCCGTGCCCCGTGGCGGCCGGACGCCCCCTGCCCCCGTACTGGTGACGGGACCGGGGTTGAGCACCACGCCCGGTCCCGCCCGTCCGCACCCTGCCGGCGAACGCCTACGGCCGGCGCCGCCCCCCTCCGGGCGGCGCCGGCCCTCCCGTGCCCTAGCGGCGCCCCGCCTTGCGGGTCGCGCGCAGCCACTCCTTGTTCATGTTGGTGATGGAGACCAGCGGAATGCCCTTCGGGCAGGCGGTGGCGCACTCTCCGGTGAGCGTGCAGCCGCCGAAGCCCTCCTCGTCCATCTGCGCCACCATGTCGAGCACCCGGGTCTCGCGCTCGGGCGCGCCCTGCGGCAGGACGTTGAGGTGGTTGACCTTCGCCGAGGTGAACAGCATCGCCGCGCCGTTCGGGCAGGCCGCCACGCAGGCCCCGCAGCCTATGCACTCGGCGTGCTCGAACGCGAAGTCGGCGTCCGCCTTCGGTACGGGCGTGGCGTGGGCCTCGGGCGCGGATCCGGTCGGGGCCGTGATGTAGCCACCGGCCTGGATGATCCGGTCGAAGGCCGAGCGGTCGACGACCAGGTCCTTGATCACCGGGAAGGCCGAGGCCCGCCACGGCTCGACGTCGATCGTGTCGCCGTCCTGGAAGGACCGCATGTGCAGCTGGCAGGTGGTGGTGCGCTCGGGGCCGTGCGCGTCGCCGTTGATGACGAGCGAGCACGCGCCGCAGATGCCCTCGCGGCAGTCGTGGTCGAAGGCGACCGGCTCCTCCCCCTTGAGGATGAGCTCCTCGTTGAGGGTGTCCAGCAGCTCCAGGAAGGACATGTCGGGCGAGATGCCGTCCACCTCGTACGTGGACATGGCGCCTTCGGCGTCGGCGTTCTTCTGCCGCCAGACGCGCAGGGTGAGCTTCATGCGTAGCTCCGCTGAGTGGGGTGGACGTACTCGAAGACCAGGTCTTCCTTGTGCAGGACGGGGGCCTCACCGGTGCCGGTGAACTCCCAGGCGGCCGCGTACGCGAAGGCGTCGTCCCTGCGGGCCGCCTCGCCGTCGGGCGTCTGGGACTCCTCGCGGAAGTGGCCGCCGCAGGACTCGGCGCGGTGCAGGGCGTCCAGGCACATCAGCTCGGCGAGCTCCAGGTAGTCGACGATGCGGTTGGCCTTCTCCAACGACTGGTTGAACTCCTGGCCGGTGCCGGGCACCTTGATGCGCCTCCAGAACTCCTCGCGGATCTGCGGGATGCGCTCCAGGGCCTTGCGCAGGCCCGCCTCCGTACGGGCCATGCCGCAGAACTCCCACATGAGTTCGCCGACCTCGCGGTGGAAGGAGTCCGGCGTACGGTCGCCGTCCACGGACAGCAGCAGGTTCAGCCGGTCCTCCGTCTCGGCCAGCACCTCCCGGACGGCGGGATGTTCGGTGGTCACCTGCTGCTGGTGCGGGTTGCGCGCGAGGTAGTCGTTGATCGTCGACGGGAGGACGAAATAGCCGTCGGCGAGGCCCTGCATCAGCGCGGAGGCGCCGAGGCGGTTCGCGCCGTGGTCGGAGAAGTTCGCCTCGCCGACCGCGAACAGACCCGGGATCGTGGTCTGCAGGTCGTAGTCGACCCACAGGCCGCCCATCGTGTAGTGCACGGCCGGGTAGATCCGCATCGGCACCTCGTACGGATTCTCCGCGGTGATCCGCTCGTACATGTCGAAGAGGTTGCCGTACTTCTCCTCGACCTTCTTCCGGCCCATGCGCTTGATCGCGTCCGCGAAGTCGAGATACACGCCCTGCCCGCCGGGTCCGACGCCGCGGCCCTCGTCGCAGACGTTCTTGGCGGCGCGGGAGGCGATGTCGCGGGGCACGAGGTTGCCGAACGACGGGTAGATGCGCTCCAGGTAGTAGTCGCGCTCGTCCTCGGGGATCTCGTTCGGCGGACGGTTGTCGCCCTTGGCCTTCGGCACCCAGATCCGGCCGTCGTTGCGCAGCGACTCGCTCATCAGGGTGAGCTTGGACTGGTGGTCGCCGGTGCGCGGGATGCAGGTGGGGTGGATCTGGGTGAAGCAGGGGTTGGCGAAGTACGCGCCGCGCCGGTGCGCCCGCCAGATCGCGGTGGCGTTGGAGTTCATGGCGTTCGTCGACAGATAGAAGACGTTGCCGTAACCGCCGCTGGCGAGGACGACGGCGTCCGCGAAGTACGTGTCGATCCGGCCGGTGACCAGGTCGCGGGCGACGATGCCGCGGGCCCGGCCGTCGATGACGATCACGTCGAGCATCTCGGTGCGCGGGTGCATCTCCACGTTGCCCGCGGCGATCTGCCGTGAGAGCGCCTGGTAGGCGCCGAGGAGGAGCTGCTGGCCCGTCTGGCCGCGGGCGTAGAAGGTGCGGGAGACCTGGACGCCGCCGAAGGAGCGGGTGTCGAGCAGGCCGCCGTACTCGCGGGCGAAGGGCACGCCCTGTGCCACGCACTGGTCGATGATCTCGACGGAGATCTGGGCGAGGCGGTGGACGTTGGACTCGCGGGCCCGGAAGTCACCGCCCTTGACGGTGTCGTAGAAGAGGCGGTGGATCGAGTCGCCGTCGTTGCGGTAGTTCTTCGCGGCGTTGATGCCGCCCTGCGCGGCGATCGAGTGGGCGCGACGCGGGGAGTCCTGGTAGCAGAACTGGACGACGTGGTAGCCCTGTTCGGCGAGCGTGGCACCCGCGGAGCCGCCGGCGAGTCCGGTGCCGACGACGATCACCGTGTGCTTGCGCCGGTTGGCCGGGTTGACCAGCTTGGCCTCGAAGCGGCGCTTGTCCCAGCGCTCGTTGATCGGGCCGGACGGGGCCTTGGTGTCGAGGACCGGCTCGCCGGTCGTGTAGTCCGTGTACTCAGAGGTAGCAGTCATCTCAGCTCACCACTCCGGTCATGACACCCACGGGCACGGCGATGAATCCGGCCGTGAGCAGCAGCGCGAGGACATTGGCAATGGTCTTCAGGGCGCGGTCGCGGGTGCGGCTGCCGACGCCGAGGGTCTGGGCGGCGCTCCAGAAGCCGTGCCGGACGTGCAGGCCGAGGGCGAGCATCGCGACGATGTAGATGACGTTGCCGTACCAGGTGGAGAAGGTGTCGATGACGTTCTGGTACGGGTGGCCCTCCTGGAAGCCTCCGGAGTGCACGGTGCCGGTGGTCAGGTCGAGGATGTGCCAGACGATGAACAGGCCGAGGATGATCCCGCCCCAGCGCATGGTGCGGGTGGCGTAGCTCGCCCGGGGCTTCTTGTGCACGTACTTGCTGGGGCGCGCCTTGATGTCGCGGCGGCTGAGCTGGTACGCGGACACGGCGTGGGCGACGACGGCGACGACCAGCACGACGCGGATCAGCCAGAGCGTCCACTCGTAGTGCATGAAGGGTTCGCCGACGGTGCGCAGCCAGTGGGCGTAGTGGTTGAACTCGCCCGCCCCGAAGTAGATCTTGAGGTTCCCGATCATGTGGGCGACCAGGTAGAGCAGCATGATCAGGCCGCTGACCGCCATCACTGTCTTCTTGCCGACGGTGCTGTCCCACGCGGTGCGCGCCATGGACGGCCGTCGGTCCGTCCGCGTTGCCAGAGCCATGTCTCAGAACGCTAGGGCGGAAGGTCCCCATCGGTCCAAGACATGGTCCGGCTCGTTTCGATAGACAGACCCTATGGTGGTGGTATGCAGTTCCAGCAGCTCCAGTACTTCGTGGCGGTGGCCGAGACCCGGCACTTCACCCGGGCCGCCGATCTGGTCCATGTCGCCCAGCCGTCGCTGTCGCAGCAGATCAAGGCGCTGGAGCGGGAGCTCGGGGCGGATCTGTTCCTGCGGGCGCGCGGCAACATCACGCTGACGGACGCGGGCGAGGCGCTGCTGCCGCTGGCCCGCCGCATCCTCGCCGACGCGGACACGGCCCGGCACGAGGTGCAGGAGCTGGTACAGCTGCGCAGCGGCCGGGTGCGGCTCGGGGCGACGCCGAGCCTGTGCACGGGTCTGCTGCCGGACGTGCTGCGCGCCTTCCACGACCGCTATCCCGGGATCCGGTTGCTGATCGAGGAGGGGGGCTCGCACGATCTCGTACGGGAACTGGCGCGCGGTGCCCTCGACCTCGCCCTGGTCGTCCTCCCCCTGCCCACCCCGTCCCCCGCGCTGACCACGGTCGAGCTGCTGCGCGAAGACCTGGTGGTGGTGTCCTCGCCCGACGCGCCGAGACCCGGCGGGGGCCGTCGCACGGTCCGTGTCGCGGATCTGGAGGGCGAACGTCTTGTGATGTTCCGCCACGGCTACGACCTGCGGGAACTGACCGTGGCGGCGTGCCGCGCCGAGGGCTTCGAGCCGGACTTCGCGGTGGAGGGCGGCGAGATGGACGCGGTCCTTGGTTTCGTACGGGCGGGGCTGGGCGTCGCCGTCGTCCCGCGCATGGTCGCGACCCGGTCCGGACGCGGCCTGCGGGTGACCCCGCTGGCCCGGCCCGGGCTGCATCGCACGATCGCGCTGGCCCACCGCAGCGATGTGGCGCCGCCGCGGGCGGCGCGGGAACTGCAGCGGATGCTGCTGGAGCGGTGAGCGGACGGGGCACTCGTCGGGGACGCCCGCAGCCGCCGCACCCTCAGGGCTGGATGACGAGACGTTCGATCGGACCGTCCCGGCGGGGGAACCGGTGACGCAGGTCGACGCTGCCGCCCGGGAAGTCGCGCGCGCGGCAGGGTGCCGGGTGGGGTCAGCCCGTAGCGTCCACCAGGGCCAGTTCGTGCAGCCGCTCCGGCGGGCCCGGGCGGGCGTAGTACCAGCCCTGGGCCGTGTCGCAGCCCATCATCCGCAACTGCTCCGCCTGGGCGCTGGTCTCCACGCCCTCGACCGTGACCGCCAGGTCCAGGCTGTGGGCGAGGGATACGATCCCTTCGACGATCTTGAGATCGACGGGGTCCGCCGGATACTGCTGCATGCTCTGGGTGAAGGAGCGGTCCAGCTTGAGGATCCGCACGGGCAGGCGCCGCAGGTTGGCGAGGTTGGAGTAGCCCGTGCCGAAGTCGTCGAGGGCGATGTCCACCCCCATCTCGGCCAGCCGGCGCAACGGCTTGAGCAGGTCGTCGTCCGCGCCGATGAGCGCGGACTCGGTGACCTCCAGGCAGAGCGCATCCGGTTCGAGTCCGGCCTGCTCCAGGATGTCGACGGTGTCGGAGACCAGCCCGGGATGGGTGAGCTGGCACGGTGACAGGTTGACGTTGATGCGCAGCGGGCCCGTCCGCTCGTGCCTCTCCTGCCACGCACGGGCCTGCCGTACCGCCTCCCCCAGCACCCAGCGGCCCAGCGGCACGATCAGTCCGGTGCGTTCGGCGAGCGGGATGAAACGGTCGGGGCCGAGCACACCGTGCTGCGGATGCAGCCAGCGCACCAGGGCCTCGGCGCCGTGCACCGTGCCGTCACCGAGGTGCACCAGTGGCTGGTACTCGATGAAGAACTCCCCCCGGTCCAGGGCCGTGGGCAGTGCCGTGGTCAGCCCGTGCCGGGTGATGGCGCGGGCGTCGGCCTCGGGGTCCGCGAGCTCGAAACGGTTGCCTCCCGCGGACTTGGCCCGGTACATGGTGATGTCGGCGCTGCGCAGCACCTCCGCCGGGCCGCGCTCCCCCACCGGCCCCTCGACGATGCCGATGCTGCCGCGCACGGTCAGCTCGCGCCCGTCGATGCTGATCGGCGTGACCAGCGCGTTCATGATGCGTCCGGCGAGCTCGTCGACCCCGCGTTCGGTGTCGGGCCCGGTGGTCAGCGCCACGAACTCGTCCCCGCCCAGGCGCGCGACCATCTCGCCGGGCGCGGTCGCGCAGCTCTGCAAACGGTCGGCGACCTCGACGAGCAGCCGGTCCCCAGCCGCGTGCCCGAGGCTGTCGTTGATGGTCTTGAAGCCGTCGAGGTCGAGATAGCACAGACCGAACCGCTGGCCCTCGCCCGCCGCCAGTGCCTTCTCCAGGCGCTCGAAGAAGAGGGTGCGGTTGGGCAGTCCGGTCAGCGCGTCGTGCGTGGCCTCGTAACGCAGCCGGAGGTTGAGCAGGCGCCGCTCGGTGGTGTCCTCCATCAGCGCGAGCTGGTACTGGGGACGCCCGTCCGCGTCCCGCAGCAGCGACACGGTGAGGTTGGTCCACAGGACCGTTCCGTCGGGCCGGCAGAAGGCCTTCTCCACGTGGTAGTGGTCGCGCTCGCCGCGGACGAGTTCGTCGTACAGGCGCCAGACCTGCGGCGCGTCGTCGGGATGGGTCCACGCGGCGACGTTGCGGCCGCGCACCAGGTTCTCCGAGCCGCCGAACATCCGCAGCAGCGCGCCGTTGACCTGGAGGACGTTGCCGTCGAGGTCCGCGATGCCGATGCCTATGGCCGCGCCCTCGAAGACCGCGCGGAAGCGGGCCTCGCTGGAGTGCAGGGCCTGCGCCACCGCACTCTGGGCGGTGAGGGCGGCCTGGGAGATGGCCTCCTGCTCGGCGAGCGTGCGTTCCCGCAGTTCTCCGGCGTACCCGGCGGCCATGGCGTGCTGCAGCCGCGATGAGCGGGTGCGCAGCGCCTCCTGCGCGTCGGCGGAGGCCTCCGGGTCGCCGCAGTAGAGCACCAGGTAGGCGTCGACACAGTCGAGCGTACGGCTGAGGGCCTCCGGGTCGGTGCAGTGCGCCTCGACGAGCGCGGCGCCGATCCCCCTGGCCACCCCCGCGTCGAACGTCCTGGACCGCAGCGCGTCACTCAGCCGCCGGGCCAGCGGCAGCAGTCGTTCCTCCAACTCCGGCCGGGTCAGCCACGTGGAAGTCACCGGGAAGACCGCCCGGCTCCAGATCGTGGCGAACCTGCGCAGTCTGTCCTCCGGTCCCCCCGGCTCCGCGGTCACGCCGAGCGCCCCACGCCGGCGAACCCCGAGAAGGAATACGGATCCTCGTCCTCGGGTGCCGTGTCGGGCCGCCACTTCGGCATCGGCACCAGTCCGGGTTCCACCATGTCGTACCCCTCGAAGAACCGCGCGATCTCGTCGCGCGAGCGCATGATCAGCGGATTGCGGATGTCCTTGTACACGTCGACCGCGCCCTCGGACCGCTCCTGGGGGAGCGGGATTCCCTCGTACGAGGCGTGCGTGAGGACGAGCAGGCTGCCCGGCGCGAGCGCGCCGCGCAGCTCGGCCACCGCACCGTACGGGTCGTCCGTGTCCTCCACGAAGTGCAGTATGGCAACGAGGAGGAGCGCGACCGGCCGGTTCAGGTCGATCAGCCGCTCGATCTGAGGGCTCGCCAGGATGTCCTGGGGCTTGCGGAGATCCGCCGCGACGACGTCCGCGTGGTCGTTGCCCTCAAGGACGGCCTTGCTGTGCGCGACCGCCACCGGGTCGTGGTCGACGTACACCACACGCGCGCCCGAATGCGCCTGTCGAGCCACTTCGTGGACGTTGCCGAAGGTCGGGATGCCGGAGCCGACGTCGAGGAACTGGGTGATGCCCTCCTCGACGGCGAAACGCACCGCGCGGCGCATGAACGCCCGGTTCGCCTGCATGATCTTGGGAAGCCCCGGCATGAACTCCATCGCCTTGCGCGCCGCTTCCCGGTCGACCTCGAAGTTGTGCGACCCGCCCAGGTAGAAGTCGTACATACGGGACACGCTCGGTACGGAGATGTCGATGCTCCGTGGAGCCCAGGCGGGACGCTCCATGTAGCTCTCCAAGACGTAGGCGGCGGTGTGGGCGATCCGGTGTTCGAGCTGAGGCTACTGATCGTCCGCCAACAGGGCGAGTAAAAACGGAAATTGACCGTCCGTTCCGGTCACTGCCAGCGGCACGTGCCGGGTCGCCGCCGCCGGGGGAGCCTTCGGCCGGTCGGCGACTGCGGGTCGTTCGCGGCTGGTCGCGCGCACGCGGCGGAGCCGCGGCATGCCTCGGGCCCGCGGCCCCCTTCGGGGTGACTTCGCCTCGGCCCACGCCAAAGCGGTCCGCCCTCTCCGTGCGGCGCGGAGAGGGCGGACCTGATCGTGCACCCTTGTGTCCCGTTCGTTCCGGCTTCTGCGTCCACTCCCTTCCGCGCTCCGTGGCCGACTGGACGAGGCGAGCGATCGCCCCTGGGAGGTGATCTCTACTTGGGCGCGCCGACCGGCTTCCCCTCGGGCGAAACGGCGTACCAGGTTCCGCCCACGCCCTGACCGTTGGTGTCTCCGGGGGCCTTGTCGCCGGAGAAGGTGTAGATGGGCCAGCAGTTGACGGTCATCTGCTGGGCGCCGTCCGGGCGGGTGAAGCCCATGAGGCCCTTCTTCTTGACGCCCTTGGTGTTGTCGGGCGAGACCGGCGCGACGACGGGCCACTTCTGCAGGCAGGCGCCGATGCAGGCCGACTTGGGAGTGGGCCAGGCCTGGTCCTTGAGGAAGCGGTAGACCGTCATGCCGTTCTTGTCGACGACGATCGGGCCGAGCTTGGGGTCGTTGCGGACCGAGAGACCGGGCAGCGAGGTGGCGCCGGCCTTCTTCCCGGTGGGCGCCGTCGCGAACCAGGTGCCCTTCACGCCCTGGCCGTTGGTCTCACCGGCCTTGGTGTCCTTGGCGAAGCGGTACATCGGCCAGCCGGCGATGGTCAGCTGCTTGCTGCCGTCGGCGCGCGTGACCTCGCCCAGCAGGGACTTGTCGATACCGGAGGCGACCGAGGCGCCCTCGGCGGGAACCGGCGGCCAGGCCTTCGCGCAGTCGCCGTCACAGGTGGCCTTGGGCGGTTCGGCCGTGTCCTGGTCGAAGCGGTAGAGGGTGAACCCGGCGCCGTCGGTGACGATCTTGCCGAGCTTCGCGTTGTCGGCGACGGCCAGCTGACCCGCCGCCTGCCCACCCGCGGAGGCCGAGGCGCTCGGCGCGGTGGTGGAGTCGGCGCCGTAGCCGTTCCCGGGAGTGGTGGAGATCGAGCCGTAACCGCCCGCGGCAGCGGTGGCGCCAACGTTCTGGCTACCGGTCGACTGCGTGCCGCTCTCCTGACCGCACGCCGTCGTGAGCGCCAGCACGGCCGCAGCTGTCGCCACGAGGGAGGCGCTCCGCCAGGATGTCTTCATCTCAACTCCCGCTGTTAGCTTGGGTGTTGCAGCGTCCTCTGAGCGCCGCTTGTGCCATTGGGTACGCGCGGAGGTGCCCGATGTGTTCAATCGGGCCGCATATTTCTTTCCGGATCCTGTGACGCATCTCGGCCACCCGCCCGGCGGATTCGGCACTCCCTCGCGCAGATGTACCCAACTCACAGCGGTCCGGGCACAGTCGGCCAAACCATCCGAAGGCGGATCTCCCTCCTTCGGGGCAATTCGCCGGAGCCCGCGCGTGCACGGGTGCGGACAAGCTCATGATCTCGGTCGTGCATCGACCCGAACGGACCCGATCCACCCTGGCCACATGGGGTTTGGCCGTGGTGGCGCTGGTATGGATCCTCGTGGGCACCCCCGCCCCGGCGGCGAGGGCCGACGCGTGCGCGTACGCCTCGACCGGCCCGGACGGCACGGCGGCGGTGGCGGTCGCGGGCGGCGACCACTGGCCCATTCCGCCGTGCCCGTCACCGAGCCCGCCCCCGACTCCGGCGCCCACCCCCACGCCCAAGCCGCCGCCCGAGCCGCCGCCCGCCCCCAAGCCGCCGCCCGCACCGCAACCGACACCGAAGCCCGTGCCACCGCCCCCACCACCGCACACTCCGGCACCGCGCCCCCGGCCGGCGCCGAAACCGGTCGTCGCCCCCACCCCCACGCCGATCCCCACGCCGACCCCGACACCCTCGCCCAAGCCGAGCCCGCGCCCCTCGGCGCGTCCGGTGCACTATCCGCCGTACCACCCGGTGTCCCACCCACGGCCACCGCACGACGGCCCCTCACCGCTCACGTTCACCCTGCTCATCGCCGCACCAGCGGTGTTCGCCGTCGCCGCGATGCGTCCGCGCTGATCTCTGGAGGCACCTCTTGTCGGAATGGCTTGTTCTCGCCCTCGCCATGGCGGCCGCCTGCGCCGTCGTGATCGTGGTGACCCTCGTACGGCAGCGGACGGCCGCCGTGGACGACGATCCCTCCGAGACTCCGGACGTGATCGAGTACATGACGATGTGGATCGGCGTGGTGTACGCCATCGTGCTGGGCCTGGCCATCGCCGGTGTCTGGGAGGCCCGCAGCGCCGCCCAGGACCACGTGCGGACCGAGGCGCAGGCGCTGCACGAGATCTCGGAGCGGGTACGCGTCTATCCGGCGGACGTCCGCGACCGCATCCGCGCCGACGTCAACGCCTACGTCGGCCACGTCGTCAGCACCGAGTGGAAGACCATGACCCACCACGGCGAGGTGACCGCCCGCGGCGGAGAGCTGCTCCAGCGGATCCGTCAGGACGTCTCCGACTACCAGCCGAGGACGGACTTCCAGGCACAGTCGTACCAGCCGCTCATCGACCAGGTGAGCGCGGCGGACGCGGCGCGGGCCGCCCGCTCCGACTCGACGGGGTCGACCATGCCGCCGGTGGTGTGGTTCGGGCTGATCGCGGGAGCGGTGGTCACCATCGGCATGGTGTTCGCGCTGCAGATCCGGCGCACGGCCCGCGAGCTGATCCTGGCCGGACTCTTCTCCGCACTGATCGCCTTCCTGCTCTTCCTGATCTGGGACTTCGACGCGCCCTACAGCCGGGGCGTCACGGCCTCCTCGGAGCCGTTCCTGACGCTGTTCCCCTATCTGCGCGGCTGAGGGTCCACGGTCCGGACGTCGGGGGACGGATGCCGCTCACACCCGTCCCCTGTTCGGCCCACGCATGTGCCCCGATCGCGCGACTGCGATCGCGCCCGCATATCCGCCTTCTTTACATTTCGGTCATCGAGGTGCATTTCTAGCGCAGGCGGAAACGGTCCGCAGCAAGGCTCCTCGGGGACCTGGAGGCTCTTCATGCGCGTGCTACGCGTCGTTTCGGTCGCACTGCTGGGCTGCACCGCCCTGGCCTGTACGGCGCCGACGTCCGTCACCGGAGGCGACCACGAGACCAAGCGCACGGCGTTCGACTACGACGTGCGGCCGACCACGATCGGCCCGGGCGAACGGATAACGCTTCCGGTACGCGGCTGCAACGACAACGCGACGGTCTTCTCGGGCGCCTTCGACACGGTGACCATCCCCAAGGGCCACGGCGCGGCCGAGGCCACGATCGCCCGAGACGCCAGACCCGGCACCAACTACGACGTGACGTTCCAGTGCGGCCATGACTTCGGCCACCGCAATCTCGCCATCGCCGCCGCGCGCGAGAACGGGAACGGGAACGGCGGATACGGGAACGGGAACGGCGGGTACGGGAACGGAAACGGGAACGGCGGATACGGCAACAGGAACGGCGGATACGGCAACGGGAACGGAAACGGCGGATACGGGAACGGAAACGGCAACGGCCGCAACGACGGCGAGGAGCGCGACTCCGAGCGGTCCGATTTTGAGCGGCACGGCGTGCACGCCGGTGTCGGCGGCAGCATCGGTGGCTTCGATCCGAAGCAGATCGGTCTCGGAGTGGTGCTGATCGCGGGCACGTTGGGCGCGGCCTGGCACATGTCGCGCCGGCGCACCGCCGACGGCCGGTCCTGACGCGCACCGCACGGTGCTTCGCACCCGGCCCTGCCGGGGCCCGGCGCGAAGCACCGTCACATGAGCGGTGGAGGCTTCACCGGCGCGGCGACGGCCGCGTCAAGAGGGGAAGGGTGCATGTCTGCGTCCGAGCAGGAGCGGCCGAGGAAGCGAGCCCCATGGGGCGCGATAGCGCTGGTTCTGCTGACGGGCCTCGCCCTCGTTCGCAACGGCTCGGGAGAGTTCACGGTGGGTCCTCCGCAGCCCGCGTCGGCGGCGGCCCCCGACACCCGCAGCGGTACGGGTCCCCAGTCCGCCGGCGTTCCCCAGCTGACGTACTCCGTGGTCGACCGTGTCCGCATTCCCGCGCTGGGGGTCGACGCGCCCGTCATGCCGGTCGGCCTGGACATGTCCGGCTGGGTGGACGCGCCGCCGCCCGGCGACCCGAACCTCGCGGGCTGGTTCACCGGTGCGGTCTCGCCCGGCGAACGGGGCACCGCGGTGATCGTGGGACACGTCGACAACAACGTGGGACCGGCCGTCTTCTACGGGCTCGGCTCACTGACGAAGGGGAACCGCGTCGAGGTCCAGCGCCGGGACGGGAAGATCGCCGTCTTCGAGGTGTACGGCAACGAGGTCTTCGACAAGGCCGCCTTTCCCGGCGACCGCGTCTACGGCAACAAGGGGGCCGCGGAACTGCGCCTGATCACCTGTGGGGGAGGGTTCTCGGCGCAGAACGGATACAGCGGGAACGTGGTGGTCTTCGCGCGTATGGTCGCGGTGCGCTGAGCGCGGTGGTACGGCCGGGCCCGAGGGCCGGGCGGCGGATGCGACGGGATTCCGGCGCCGGGACGGCGGGGTCACCGCCCGGCGGGCGCGTTCAGCCGACCCGCCGTCTGGGCACGGTCAGGTGATAGCCGGAGTCCAGCAGGGACGGCAGGTATTGGCGCAGTGCCTCCACGGTCCCCGACCGGTCGCCGCCGGCATCGTGGCAGAGCACGATGACGCCCGGTGCGGCGCCGCCCTCCACGCGGTCGACGATGGTGTCCGTGCCCGGGGCCGTCCAGTCGCGCGAGTCCACCGTCCAGCCGAGCGGCTCCATGCCCAACTCGGCACCGAGCTCGAAGACGTTCCGGTTCCAGGCCCCGTAGGGCGCGCGGAACCACAGAGGGGCCTCACCGTACGCGTCCTCGATGACCGCGCAGGTGCGCACCATCTCGGAACGGATCTGCGACCGGGTCAGCTGGGTGAGCAGCGGGTGGGTCCAGGTGTGGTTGCCGACGATGTGGCCGTCGTCGGCCATCTCGCGCAGCAGGTCCTTGTGGCCGACCGCCATCTCGCCGCAGACGAAGAACACCGCGCGTACGTCGTACGCCCGCAGGGTGCGCAGGATGTCGGGGGTGTATTGGGGGTCGGGACCGTCGTCGAAGGTCAGCGCCATGCTCCTGCCGCGTCCCGACAGGCTCAGGATCGGCTCGTGGCGGACGGCGGTCCGTGCGGGCGTATGCCGCGACGGGCCGTCGCCGGTCAGGGGCTGCAGGCGGTAGACCGACGACTTCACTGGGGTGCGCGCCTGCGGGCCCGCGGCCGCGGCGGCGCTCCGCACCGGCCGGGCCGGGTCGTCGGCGCCGAACAGCCGGGCCGTGCCCACCGCCCCGCCCAGGCCCAGGACCGCCGCGCCGGCGAACAAGGCCCGGCGTCGCGTGAGCAGCTGATCCTCTTTCATGATTCATCAGTCGCTCCGAGGGCGAGCGTCATGTCCGCGCAACACCGGCACGGTGGCGGAAGACCACTCGATGGGACCAGCGGTGGCGAGTCTCCCGAGCCGACGGCACATTCCCCGTGGCCCGTACGGTTGCGGAGCTGCGGCTTCCGATAGCCTCAGGGCCGTGACGGAACAGCACTCGCACCAGTTCGAGCGGGGCACGGACGGGCCCAAGGTCATCGTCGTCGGCGTGGACGGCTCCGACTCCTCGATGCGGGCGGCCGCCTATGCGGGTGGCCTGGCGAGGCGGCAGCGCGCGCTGCTCGCGGTCGTGTACGTGCAGCCGGTCCTGGCGGCGGGAGCGGCGCTCGGGGCGCCGGTGGCCGAGACCACCGACGAGATCGCGGAGGACCTGGTCAAGTACATCCGCGAGGCCGCCGAGCGCGTCAAGGACATATTCGAGGTGCGCTGGGAGTTCCACACCTTCCGGGGCGACCCCTACAACGGCCTGGTCAAGGCGGCCGACGAACTGAAGGCGGACGCGGTCGTGGTGGGCGCCTCCGAACAGGCGGGCCACCGGATCATCGGCTCGGTGGCGATCCGCCTGGTCAAGGCGGGACGCTGGCCGGTGACGGTCGTACCGTAGGCCCCACAGGGGCGGCCCGACACGGAATCGACCCGGGGCATGCCGTCTTCCCCCGCCACCGCGCCTGCGTCATCATGATCCGCCGTCAGCCCATTGCCGACCGCGAAGAGGTGAGGCTCATGGCGAGGCTCAGAATGGGTGAGGGGATTCTCCGGCGCAAATCCCTTGAGCACATCGAGGACACGGAAGTCGCCGAGGGCACCAGGCTCGAACGCTCTCTCGGCCTGTGGCAGCTGACCGCGATCGGTGTCGGCGGGATCATCGGCGCAGGCATCTTCACTCTCGCGGGCACGGTCGCCAACGGTACGGCCGGGCCCGCGGTGGTCGTGTCGTTCCTGATCGCGGGCGTGGCGAGCGCGGCCGCCGCGCTGTCGTACGCCGAGTTCGCGGGCCTCATCCCGAAGGCCGGCTCGGCGTACACGTACGGCTACGCGGTGCTCGGCGAGTGCGCCGGCTGGTTCATCGGCTGGGACCTGCTGCTGGAGTACACGGCGATCGTGGCGGTGGTCGCGATCGGCATCTCCGGCTACTTCGGCTTCCTCGTCGGCGCGATGGGGGCCCATCTGCCGCAGTGGATGCTGGGCGCGCCGGGCACGGGCGCCGGCCATCGGGTCGACCTGTTCGCGGTCGTCCTGTGCCTGCTGATCGCGTACCTGCTGAACCTCGGCATCCGCAACGCGGCCCGCTTCGAGACGTCGGTGGTGGCCCTCAAGATCCTCGTGGTGCTGCTCGTGATCGGCGTCGGCGTCTTCCACGTCGACACCCGCAACTACCACCCCTTCTTCCCGTACGGCCTCAGCGGCGCGTTCACCGGTGCGGCGACCGTCTTCTTCGCGGTCTTCGGCTACGACGCCATGTCGACCGCGGCCGAGGAGTCCAAGGACGCGCAGCGCCATATGCCGAAGGCGATCATCTACTCGCTGGTGATCTCCATGGTGCTGTACGTGGCGGCGTGCCTGGTCCTGACGGGCATGCAGAACTACCGCCGGATCGACAAGGAGAGCGGCTTCTCCAGCGCCTTCAAGGCGGTCGGTCTGAGCGGTCTCGCGGATGTGATCGCGGTCGGCGCCATCGTCGGCATCCTCACCGTGATGTTCACGTTCATGCTGGGCGTGACCCGTGTGTGGTTCTCGATGTCCCGGGACGGACTGCTGCCGGAGTGGTTCGCCAAGACGCATCCGACGCGGCACGTCCCGACGCGCGTGACCTGGATCGCCGGGGTCGCGTCGGCCGTCATCGCGGGGTTCGTGCCGATCGGGCAGGCTGCCGAACTCACCAACATCGGCATCCTGCTCGCGTTCGTCGTGGTGTGCACGGCGGTGATCGTGCTGCGCTACCGGCGGCCGGAGCTGCCGCGCACCTTCCGCACGCCCTGGATGCCGTTCGTACCCGCGCTGGGCGTGGTCTTCTCGATCTGGCTCATCACGTTCCTGCAGTGGCAGACGTGGGTGCGGTTCGCCCTGTGGTTCCTGATCGGTCAGGCCGTGTATTTCGGGTATGCGTACCAGCACTCCGAGTTGGCCAAGGCCCGCACCTCCCGCTGACCGGCCCCGGGCGAGCTCGACCCGTCACCCGGTCGCGACCGCCGGGCCTCGCCCCGGCGGTCGACGCGCCGACCGCTCGCCGCACCGTTCACCGACGAATGCGACCGCCCACCGCACCACCCCGTCCCGGCCCTGTCCCGGCGGGACGAGGCGCGCTGCCATACGCCCATGACGGCCGGAGCCACCACGCCCACCACCGGGACGACCGCCGAGCACGAGCTGGCCGAGCTGCAGCGCGAGCACGGCCGCCCCCTCTTCGCCCTGCTGCTCAGGCTCTGTGACGGCGACCGCCAGCGCGCCGAGGACCTGCTGCAGGAGACGTTCGTACGCGCCTGGCAACACCCCGAAGCGCTCCGCGCGCATGACTTCGACTCCGTGCGCCCCTGGCTGCTCACCGTCGGACGGCGGCTCGCCATCGACGCGCGACGGGCCCGCCAGGCGCGTCCCGCCGAGGTCGGGGACGCCGTGCTGGAGAACGCACGGGTGATCGCCGACCACGCCGAGCGGTCCGCCGCGACGCTCGACGTACGCGAGGCTGTGAAGACACTCACTCCCGAACACAGGGACGTACTGGTGCAGGTGTACTTCCGCGGGGCGAGTGTGGCGGAGGCCGCCGAGGCCCTCGGCATTCCGCCGGGTACGGTGAAGTCTCGCGCGTACTACGCGCTGCGCGCCCTGCGCCGGGTTCTTCCGGGATACGCGGCCGAGCTGCGGTGAAACCGAAGGCCGAGTCAAACCTCCGTAAAGCGCCTTGCTGTGGACCACCGTTGAGCAATCAGCTTGCCTCATCCGTGTTCCGGACTGGGGCCCGGGTTCGGGCGACGCGCACGCACCGGAGGAAGGCAGGAAGGGATGCTGCACAGAGGCCAAGAGAGCACGGACGGCACCGGCGGCGGTGAACTGGCTGTCCCGATGGCGTGGCTGTACGCGGAGTACATCGCGGACGAACTGCTGCGCACCGGCGACCTCATGCCGCCGACGTCCTTCGAATTCCGCGCGGGGCGCGACGCCCTGGCACTGACCATCTTCCTGTCCGACACCGGCGGCGAGCTCTCCGGCATCCGGGTCGTCTCGCAGCTGGAGACCTGGCTTTCGCTGACGGCGTACGACCAGCCGTGGCAGGACTGGGTGCGCGGGCGGATGGCCGAGCTGGCCGCCGAGGCGGTCGAGTCCGGCGGCCCGGCGCCGGACCTGGACCTGGCCTCGGCGGCCTGGCGCTGGCTCGAGGAGACCGAGCTGCTCGCGCCCGACCTGGACGCGGTGCCCGGCGGCGGCGCGGTCGTCGGCGAGGACGACGGCCCCAAGGTCTGGACGCCGGCCTGGCAGCTGGGGCTCCCCCTGGGACATCTGGCCATCCATCTTTTCTGAAGAACGACCAATCCGCCGACCCGACGGCTCCGAATGCCTTGGCCGCGATTCGGTAACGGCCTTGAGTGATTCGGCCGCCCGGTCCGTACCGGTGGGCAACAGCAGCACCACCCCCACCCCGCTCACCGGCATGAGGATTTGCTATGAGGTCCCTGGAACGCCATCGCGACGTCGGCGCCTACGCGCTCGGCGTGCTGGACGAGGCGGAAGCCTTCCGCTTCGAGGACCACCTCATGGAGTGTGCGAGTTGCACGGCACATGTGTCCGAGCTCCGACCGGCCGCCCGGCAGCTGATGCTCTACCGGAGGGCGACCCCGCGGCCCGTGCACCCCTTCGCGGCCCCCGGACCACGCCTGCTGGAGCGGCTGCTCGACGAGGTGACGGCAAAGCACCGCAGCGGGCGCAGGCGGTGGCTGTACGCGGTCGCGGCCGCCGTGGTGTTCGCGGTCGGCGGGCCGGCGGTGGCGGCGATCTCCGGGCAGGGCTCGTCGGGCACGGCGGCGAACGCCATGACCGCCACCGACCCGGACACGGGCGTGTGGGCGCAGCTCACCACGCGGGACCGGATCTGGGGCAGCCAGATCGATGTGACGGTCAAGGACAAGTCCGGACCGCACCCGTGCCGGCTCGTCGCGGTCGGCAAGGACGGCTCCGAGCAGACGGTGACCAGCTGGATGGTGCCGGCGGACGACGGCGAGGCGACCACCCTGCAGGGCGGCTCGGCGCTACGGGCGCAGCAGATCGACCACTTCGAGGTGCGCACCAAGGCCGGGCAGCACCTGGTCACGCTGAAGTCCCGCTGACCCGCCGACGAGGCGGCGCGAGCCCCCTCTCCACTGCCCCGAAGGCCGGCCCTTGAGTCCACCCCCGCCACGTGCAGGCGGCCGGATCCCTGTCACCCAGCCTCGCGCGGTGCCCCCGACCTACTTGAGCAACCGTGACATCCGGCGGTCCGCCAGCGGCTTGCCACCCGTCTGGCAGGTCGGGCAGTACTGCAGCGAGGAGTCACTGAAGGACACCTCGCGGATCGTGTCACCGCACACCGGGCAGGGCTCCCCCGTGCGGCCGTGGACCCGCAGCCCGCTCTTCTTCTCCGCCTTCAGACCTCCGGCCGCCAGACCCCGGGAGCGCCCGACCGCCTCGGTGAGCGTGGCGCGCAGCGCCTCGTACAGGCGGTGTGTCTCCTGCGGCGACAGCGACGTCGCCAGCTTGAACGGGGACATCTTCGCGGCGTGCAGGATCTCGTCGCTGTACGCGTTGCCCACGCCCGCGATCAGGCTCTGGTCGCGCAGCGCGCCCTTGATCTGGCGGCGCTCGCCCGCGAGGAGCCGCGCGAGGCACTGCTCGTCGAAGTCGGCGGCCAGCGGATCCGGGCCCAGCCGGACGACCCCCGGGATCTCCTGCGGATCCCGTACGACGTAGACCGCGAGCCGCTTCTGGGTGCCCGCTTCCGTCAGATCGAAGCCCTCCCCCGTCTCCAGCGCGACCCGCAGGGCGAGGGGGCCCTTCCCGGGGCGGGGCGCGCCGTCGGGCAGGCGGTCCCTCCACTGGAGCCAGCCCGCGCGGGCCAGATGGGTGACGAAGTGCAGTCCGTCGGACTCCAGGTCGAGGAACTTGCCGTACCGCCGCACGGCCGTGACCTCGCGGCCCTCGAAGGCGGTGACGGGAGGGTCGTAGGTCTTCAGGACGCTGATCGCGACGGGCAGCACGCGCACGATCTGCCGGCCGACGAGATGGTCGACCAGGAAGTCCTTGAGCGCTTCGACCTCGGGCAGTTCCGGCATGTGTACCAGAGTGCCACCCGCCACCGACATCGCGACTCGTCGCCGGTGTCAGCCGCGTTGCCCGACCATGAACTCGCACCAGACGACCTTGCCACCGCCGCGCGCCTCCACGCCCCACACGTCCGCGAGCCGGTCGACGAGCAGCAGGCCCCGCCCCGAGACCCCCGACTCGCCCGCTTCCCGGCGGCGGGGCAGCGCGCTGGAGGAGTCCTCGACCTCGACGCGGAGCCTGCGGTCGTGGCCGGTCATGCCGCGGAGGGTGACCACCGCGGAGCCCTCGGTGTGCATGAGGACGTTGGTGATCAGCTCGTCCGCGACCAGCTCGATCTCGTCGGAGCGCTCGCCCGCGCCCCAGGCGCGGACGGCGGCGCGGATCATGTGGCGGGCCGAGATGAGCGCCTCCGGGTCGCCGAGGCCCACATGCTGCTGGAGGCGGCCGCCGGACCGCTGGGCCAGGCTCCGGCGCTGCAGGAGCAGCAGAGCCACGTCGTCGTCACCGCCCCGCTCCTCGGCGACGTCGATCAGCTTGTCGGCGAGGTCGTCCACGTCGTCCGGGCCCGTGCAGACAAGGTCCCGCAGGGTGTGCACGCCCTCGTCGAGGTCGGCTCCGGGCTCTTCGATCAGACCGTCGGTGCACAGCACCAGGGTCTGGCCGGGGTCCAGCTCGACGGTGGTCACCGGGTATTCGATGCGGCCGAACTCCGCGGACAGGCCGAGCGGCAGACCGCCCTCGACGCGCAGCCGCCGGCATTCGCCGTCGGACCGGCGCAGCAGCGGGTCGACGTGTCCGGCGCGGACCAGTTGCACCACTCCGGTGGACAGGTCGGCCTCGGCGTACAGGCAGGTCGCGAAGCGATCGGTGTCGAGTTCCTTGAGGAAGACCGAGGCCCTAGCCATCACGGCGGCGGGCGTGTGCCCCTCGGCGGCGTACGCGCGCAGGACGATCCGCAGCTGTCCCATGACGGCGGCCGCGTGGGGGTCGTGGCCCTGGACGTCGCCGATGACCGCGCCGACGCGGCCGCCCGGGAGCGGTATCAGGTCGTACCAGTCACCGCCGATGTCCAGGCCGAGGGAGCCCCCGGCACCGCCGGCGCGGTAGCGGACGGCGACGTCGGCCCCGGGCACGCTCGGGATCGAGCGCGGCAGCATCGCCTGCTGGAGGCCCTGGGCGAGGTCCTTCTCCTGCTCGTAGAACATGGCGCGCTGCAGGCTCTGCGCGATGCTGCTGCCGAGCGCGACCAGGACGTTGCGCTCCTCGGGGGTGAAGCCGCGCCGGTCGTCGTAGAGCAGGCCCAGGGCACCGATGGGGCGGGCCTGCACGATCAGCGGCAGATAGGCGGCCGAGGTGATGCGCAGATCCGTGAGGTGCGGCCACAGGATCGGATACCTCTCCGCGAACTCCTGGGGGGACTCGATGAACTGCGGGCTGAGCGTGCGCACGGCCTCGCTCATGGGGTACTGCTCGTCGATGCGCGTGACCAGGGTGCCGGGTACGAAACTGCCCTCCGGTCCCTCGGCGACCAGCCGGATGCGGCCGGCCTCCACCAGGCCCATCACGAGGCTGGTCGCACCGAGGTGGGTGAGGCCGTGACTGTGCTTGAGGACGTCGATGACGTCCTGGACGGTACGGGCGTGGGCGAGCGCGGCGGTGGTGATCTGGACGACGTTCGTCTGTCGGCGCAGCGCCTCGTCCTGAGCGGTCTCGACCTGGCCGCTGCGCGCGATGCTGTCGCGCAGTTCCTCGGTCGCGTCACGGACGATGCCGATGATCCGGCGTGGCCGGCCGGTCTCGTCACGCCGGATGTAGCCCTGGGTGTGGATCCACCGCAGGGTGCCGTCACGGCGGCGGGTCCGGATA
Organism: Streptomyces sp. TP-A0356; assembly: GCF_001417775.1. GTDB lineage: Bacteria > Actinomycetota > Actinomycetes > Streptomycetales > Streptomycetaceae > Streptomyces. The sequence goes on from NZ_BBZJ01000016.1 coordinate 142,497, forward strand.
TAGGTGCCGTAGTTCTCGCTGCCGTCCTTGATGGCCTGGGCGACGAGGGTGTCGAGGCGCCGGCCCTCGGGCGACGGGATGCGCATGGTCAGGGTCTCGGGGCGGCCGTCGTATTCCTCGGGGCGCACCTCGAAGATCTCGTGAGCCTGGGCGTCCATGTGCAACAGCCCGGTGTCCAGGTCCCAGTCGAAGCTGCCCATGCGGTTGAGCGCCAGGATCGGATCCGGGTGGGCGGGCCAGTCCTCCGGGAGTGACAGGGCGCTCGCGGCCCGTTCAACCATGGGGCCACCTTGCCAGGGTTTCCGCGAATCTTCGAGTCCTGCCCTCAACGCCTCGGCGGACCGCGGAACGCCCCGGTCGCACGGGCGACGCGTCGCCGCCGCTCGGGGACGGCCGCTGATGGGCTCACGCGGGTCACGCAAGCGGCAGGAGGGTACACGGAGCGTCATGAGCGGGTCGGTCCGAGGCGGGGTACGGGGCGACACTGGAGGGAGAGGAGCGTTCGCCGTGAACTGGTTCGTCGCACCGGAGTACTGGCTGAGCCGGCTGGTCTTCCAGCGGGCCCTGGCCGTCGTGTACCTCTTCGCCTTCCTGACAGCGGCGCTGCAGTTCCGTGCGCTGATGGGGGAACGCGGAATGCTGCCGGTGCCGCGCTACCTCGCCCGGGTGTCCTTCAAACAGGCGCCGAGCGTCTTCCACCTCCACTATTCCGACCGGTTCTTCGCCGTCTGGTCGTGGGCGGGCTGCGCGGTGTCCGTGGCGCTGATCGCCGGGGCCGACTCCCAAGTGCCTCTCTGGGCGGGGATGCTGCTGTGGCTGATCCCGTGGGCGCTGTATCTGTCGATCGTCAACGTCGGCCAGACCTGGTACTCGTTCGGCTGGGAGTCACTGCTGCTGGAGGTCGGCTTCCTGGCCGTCTTCCTGGGCAACGACAGGGTCGCGCCGCCGATCGTGGTGCTGTTCCTGCTGCGCTGGGTCCTGTTCCGTGTGGAGTTCGGGGCCGGGCTGATCAAGATACGCGGGGACGCCTGCTGGCGGAAGCTGACCTGTCTCGACTACCACCATGAGACGCAGCCGATGCCGGGCCCGCTGAGCTGGTTCTTCCACCATCTGCCCAAGCCGCTGCACCGGGTGGAGGTGGCGGCGAACCATGTCACCCAACTGATCATCCCCGTTCTGCTGTTCACCCCGCAGCCGATCGCGACGGCCGCAGCGTCCCTGATGATCCTGACCCAGTTGTGGCTGGTGCTGTCCGGCAACTTCGCCTGGCTGAACTGGATCACGATCGTGCTGGCCCTGTCGGCGGTCGAGTTCCCCACCACGCCCCCGCCGGTGGCGGGGCCGCCGCTGTGGTACGAGGTCGTGGTCCTGGCGGTCGGTGCGGGCCTGGTCGCCCTCAGTTGCCAGCCCGTACGCAACATGATCTCCCGCGGCCAGGTCATGAACCGTTCCTTCGACCCGCTGCACCTCGTCAACACCTACGGCGCGTTCGGCAGCGTCAGCCGGACGCGGTACGAGGTCGTGATCGAGGGCACGGCGGACGACGTGCCGCGGGAGGACTCCGACTGGCGGGAGTACGAGTTCAAGGGCAAACCGGGCGACCCGCGCCGCTGGCCGCGCCAGTACGCCCCGTACCATCTGCGGCTCGACTGGCTGATGTGGTTCGCCGCGCTCTCCCCCGCCTATGCGGCCTCCTGGTTCGGCGGCCTGATCGAGCGCCTCCTGGAGAACGACCGCGACACGCTACGGCTGCTGCGCCGCTCCCCCTTCCCGCCGGACGCCCCACCGCGTTACGTACGGGCCGTCCTGTACCACTACCGGTACACGACGTGGCGCGAACTGCGGCAGACGGGGGCCTGCTGGGACCGGGCATACGTGCGGGAGTACATGCCGCCGACCCGGCTCGCCGCCCCGGTGGCTCAGAGCCGGTAGACCCGGGTGGCGGTGCCCTCGAAGATCTGTCGGCGCTCGTCGTCGCCGAGGTCCTGGGTCAGCGCCGCGGCCGTGTGGGTCACATCGGCGTACGTGGCGGCGACCGTGCAGACCGGCCAGTCGGAGCCGAACATCAGCCGTCCGGGGCCGAAGGCGTCCAGCGCGGTGTCGGCGTAGGGCCGCAGGTCCGCGGTGGTCCACGTCCTCCGGTCGGCCTCCGTCACCATCCCCGACAGCTTGCACACCGTGTTGGGCAGGGCGGCGAGCGCCCTGAGGTCCGAAGCCCAGGGTTCGAGGGCCCCGGAGGCGATGGGCGGCTTGCCCAAGTGGTCCAGGACGAAGGTCAGTTCCGGCAGTGCGGCGGCCGCCCGGACACAGGCCGGCAGCTGGTGGGGCAGCACCACCAGGTCGTAGACGAGGCCGGAGCCGGCGACGGCGGCGAGGCCGCGTTGCACGTCGGGCCGCAGCAGCCAGTCGGGGTCCGGCTCGCTCTGGACCTGGTGCCGGACGCCGCGCAGATACCGGCCGCCGGGCCCCTCCCGCAGCCGGGCGAGCGCGTCGGCGACGTCGGGGCGGGTCAGATCGGTCCAGCCGACGACGGCGGCGATCAGGTCGGTGCCGTCCGCCAGGGCGAGGAACTCGGGGGTCTCCTCGGCCACGGTCACGGTCTGCACCAGCACGGTGCGGTCGATGCCGAGGGCGTGCGCCTCGGGTTCGAGGTCGGCCACGGTGAAGTGGCGTCGCAGCGGCGCGAGTTCGGGGCCCCTGATCCAGTCCTGGTCGCGGACGGCGAGGTCCCACACATGGTGGTGGGCGTCGACGGTCACGGCAGCTCCCACACGACGGACAGGCCGGTGCCCGCGCCCTCGCCGGAGACGTCCGTGCGGTGGGCGGCCTCGTACTCCTCGATGCGGTCGGCGCGGAGGGCGACTCTCATGACGGCTCCTCGGCGGGGACGGGGGCGTGGGCCGGCAGGAGGTCGGCCTCGCTGAGCTCCTGCCAGAATCCGGCCGGTACGGTCGCGGTGAACTGCTCGGCGCAGTCGTGGACTTCGGCCGCCGAACGCGCCCCGATCAGCACGCTCGCCACGGCCGGGTGGGCGGAGCAGAACGCGAGTGCCGCGGCCCGCAGTGTGGTGCCGTGCCGTTCCGCCAGCGCCTTGAGCCGCTGTGCCCGGTCGAGCAGTTCCCGGGCTGCGGTCGCGTAGTTGTAGGTCGCGCCCGGCCGGGGATCGGCCAGCAGCCCGGAGTTGAATGCGCCGCCGATGACGACCGGCACACCGCGCTCGACGGCCGCCGGCAGCAGGTCGATCAGTGCGCGCTGGTCGAGCAGGGTGTAGCGCCCCGCGCACAGCACCACGTCCACATCCGTCTCGCGCACGAACCGGGTGAGCATTTCGGTCTGGTTCATGCCCGCCCCGATCGCGCCCACCACGCCCTCCGAGCGCAGCTTCTCCAGCGCCGGGTAGCCCTCCCGGAAGGCCTGCTCGGCGTGGTCGTCGGGGTCATGGAGGTAGACGACGTCCACGTGGTCGAGACCGAGCCGTTCGAGGCTGGCTTCGAGGCTGCGTCGTACGCCGTCCGCGGTGAAGTCCCAGACGCGGCGGTGGGTGGCGGGTACGGCGAAGCCATGGGCGAGGTCGTCACCGCCCGCGTCCGTCGGCTCCAGCAGGCGGCCCACCTTGGTGGAGACCGTGTACGCGGTGCGCGGGTGCTCGTGCAGGGCGGCGCCGAGGCGGCGTTCGGACAGGCCGAGCCCATAGTGCGGAGCCGTGTCGAAGTAGCGGATTCCGCTCCGCCGGGCGGCCTGGACCGCCTCGTAGGCCTGTTCCTCGCTCACCTCGGTGTAGAGGTTGCCGATCCCGGCGGCGCCGAAGGCCAGTTCGCCGATCTGGACGCCGCTCCTGCCGATCGTGCTCACCGGCCCGCCGGGCGCAGCCGCAGGCCCTGCATCCCCCCGTCCACGGCGAGGGCGCTCCCGGTGGTCGCGCCGGACAGGGGGCTCGCCAAGTAGGCGATGGCGCTCGCGACTTCGGCGGCGGTGACCAGCCGGCCGGTGGGCTGACGGGCCTCCAGCGCGGCACGTTCGGCGACCGGGTCGGGGGCCGCGTCGAGGAGGCGGCCGACCCACGGGGTGTCGACCGTACCGGGGTTGACGCAGTTGACCCGGATGCCTTCGCGCACATGGTCGGCGGCCATGGCCAGGGTGAGCGAGAGGACGGCGCCCTTGCTGGCGCTGTAGAGCGCCCGCTGGGGGAGTCCCGCCGTCGCGGCGATCGAGCACGTGTTCACGATCGCCGCGTGCGCCGAGGCACGCAGGTGTGCCAGGGCCGCCCGGGACGTACGGACCACACCCAGGACGTTGACGTCGAGCACGCGCCGCCACTGCTCGTCGTCGTTGTCCTCGACCGTGCCCTGGGCGCCGACACCGGCGTTGTTGACCAGGACGTCCAGGCCGCCGAGGTCGGTGACGGCGGCGGCCACGGCCGCGCGCACGGACGCGTCGTCGGTGACGTCGGCCCGGTACGCGAGCAGCGGCTTCCGCACCGACGAGGGATCGAGGTCGAGTACGGCCACCCGGGCACCGCGCGCCGCCAGCAGGTCCGCGGTGGCCCGTCCGATGCCGGAGGCCCCGCCGGTCACCAGGGCCGCCAGGCCCTCGAAGTCGCTCATGCCGCATGCCCCTTCCCACGCTTCAGGTCGGCGGCCCAGAAGGTACCGCCGGGGAACGTGAACTGCGCGATGGACTCGGGCCGCATGGCGGCCGAGAAGCCCGGCGTGGTGGGTGCCTCGTAGTGCCCCTGCCGGATCATCACCGGGTCGACGAAGTGCTCGTGCAGATGGTCCACGTATTCGATGACCCGGTCGTCGGTGGTGCCCGAGAGCGCGACGAAGTCGAACATCGACAGGTGCTGGACCAGCTCGCACAGCCCGACCCCACCCGCGTGCGGGCAGACCGGAACACCGAACTTGGCGGCCAGCAGCAGGATCGCGAGGTTCTCGTTGACGCCGCCGACGCGGGCCGCGTCGATCTGGAGGACGTCGATCGCCCCGGCCTGCAGGAGCTGTTTGAAGACGATGCGGTTCTGTACGTGTTCGCCGGTGGCGACCTTCACCGGGGCCACGGCCTCGCGGATCACCGCGTGGCCGAGGACGTCGTCGGGGCTGGTCGGCTCCTCGATCCAGTACGGTTCGAACTCGGCGAGCCGCCTGGTCCAGATGATCGCCTCGTCGACGTTCCAGCGCTGGTTGGCGTCGATGGCCAGGCGGATGTCCGGGCCGACGACGGAGCGGGCGACCCGGCAGCGGCGTACGTCGTCGGCCAGGTCCGCGCCGACCTTCAGCTTGATCTGCCGGAAGCCGTCGGCGACCGCCTGCGCGGCCAGTCGGGAGAGCTTCTCGTCGCTGTAGCCGAGCCAGCCGGCCGAGGTGGTGTAGGCGGGGAATCCCTTCGCCAGCAGCCGGGCCGTGCGCTCCCCGGCTCCGTCCTTGCCGCGCCGCAGCAGCTCCAGCGCCTCATCGGGGGTGAGCGCGTCGGTGATGTAACGGAAGTCGATCTGGCGGACCAGCCACTCCGGGTCGGCTTCGGCGAGCAGCCGCCACAGGGGCGTCCTCGCGCGTTTGGCGGCCAAGTCCCACACGGCGTTGCCGACCGCGCCGATCGCCATGTGCATCACGCCCTTCTCGGGCCCGAGCCAGCGCAGTTGGCTGTCGGCGATCAGGTCGTGGAAGACCGATCCGGGATCGTCGCACACCTCGTCCACGCTCCGCCCGACCACATGTCCGCGCAGTGCCTCGATCGCGGCGACCTGTACCTCGTTGCCCCGCCCGATGGTGAAGGTGAACCCGTGCCCCTCCAGGCCGTCGGCGGCCTCGGTGCGCAGCACGAGGTAGGCGGCCGAGTAGTCGGGGTCCGGGTTCATCGCGTCGGAGCCGTCGAGCTCGCGCGAGGTGGGGAAGCGGATGTCGAAGGTGTCGACCGCGGTGATACGGGCGGCAGTTGGGGACACGAGAGGCCTTTCGGTCCGGGGCACGAGGTCGTACACGAGGTCGTACGTCGTACGGCGCCGTACGAGAACGAGGAAGGTCAGTCCTGGGCACGGCCCGTCGTCACACGCGCGATCATCAGGGCGGCCAGGATGATTCCGCCGTAGATGGCCTGGATCCAGAACGACGGCACCTGGGCGAGGGTGAGCAGGTTCTGTACGACGCCCAGCAGGAGCACGCCGGTCAGGGCGCCGAACATGGTTCCCTTGCCGCCGTCGAGGCCGATGCCTCCTATGACCGCCGCGGCGAACACCGTGAAGATCATGTTGTTGCCCTGGTTGGCGCTGATCGCACCCACGTACCCGGTCTGCATGATCCCGCCGACGGAGGCGAGGCAGCCCGCGACGACGAACACACCGAGCATCACGCGTTCGACGCGGATACCGGCCGCGCGGGCCGCGTCCGCGTTGCCGCCGATCGCGTACAGGGCGCGGCCGACGCGGTGGTGGCGCAGGACGAGACCGGCGACGGCGAAGGCGACCGCAGCCAGCCACACGGACAGCGGGACGCGCAGGAAGGTCGTCGTGGCCAGGGTGAAGAAGGCGTCGGGCATCCCGAACAGCGTCTTGCCCTTGGTCGCGCCGACCAGCAGACCGCGCAGGACGATCAGCATCGCGAGGGTGACGATGAAGGCGTTGAGCCTGAACTTCACCACGAGGACGCCGTTGAAGGCGCCGATCGCCGCGCCGACGAGGAGGATCGCGACCAGCGCGAGCACGGTGGGCAGTCCGGTGCCCCAGCCGGACTGGGCGGCGGGCAGGACGAGCAGGGCGCCCACGGCCGGTGCGATACCGACCACGGACTCCAGTGACAGGTCGAACTTGCCGGTGATCAGGACGAGTGACTCGGCGAGCACGACCATCGCGAGGGCGGCGGAGGCGCCCAGGATGGAGATGATGTTGCGCTCGGTGAGGAACGAGTCGTTGACGAACGCCCCCAGCACCATCAGCAGCAACAGGGCGGGGACCAGGGCCAGTTCGCGCGCCCGGCGGAGCAGGACGGCCTTGGCCGAGCGGGCGGCGGGGACCGGTAGGGGCGTGAGCGGCGGGGCCTTGATGTCAGCCATGGTCCACTCCTTCGATGGAGGCGATCAGCTCGTGGTCGTGCCAGCCCGCCGGGTGCTCGGCGACGATCCGGCCGTGGAAGAGGACGAGGACGCGGTCGCAACGCCGCAGATCGTCGAGCTCGTCGGAGACGACGAGCACCGCGGTGCCGTCCTCGCGTGCGCTGTCCATCCGGGCCAGCAGCGACTCCTTGGACTTCACGTCGACGCCCGCGGTGGGGTTGATCAGGACGAGCAGACGCGGGTCCGAGGCCAGGGCGCGGGCCATGACGACCTTCTGCGCATTGCCACCGGAGAGGTCCGAGACGGGCTGGTCGGGGCCTTCGGCGTGGATGTCGAGCCGCTGGATCAGGTCGGTGGCGAAGCCGCGTCTGCGCCGGGTGCCGACGAACCCGTACCGGCCGAGGCGGCCCAGGACGCTCAGGGTGGCGTTGTCGCCGACGGTCATTGCGGCCACGAGCCCCTGTTCATGGCGGTCGCGGGGGACGCATCCGACGCCCGCCCCGAGCGCGGCCTGGACGTCTCCGAACGGCAGCGGCCTGCCGTCGAGCCGGGCCGTCCCGCCGGTCGGGGTGCGCAGTCCGGCCAGGGCCTCGGCGAGTTCGGTCTTCCCGCTGCCGCTGGAGCCGGCGAGCCCGACGACCTCACCGTGGCGGACGGTGAGGTGGATGTCCTCGTACGACTCCGAGGTGAGCCCCCGCGCTTCGAGGGCGACCGGCGCGTCCTCGGGGACCGAGTCCCGGGCGGTCGCCGCGCGCTCGGCGACGACCTCCCCGGCCATGGCCTGCACCAGGGCCGCACGCGGGAGGTCGGCGACCGGGGCGGTGGTGATCCAGCGGGCGTCGCGCAGGACCGTGACGGTCTGGCAGACCTCGTAGACCTCCTGGAGGTGGTGCGAGATGAACAGGAAGGTGACGCCGGAGTCCTGCAGGGCGCGCATCCGGGTGAAGAGGCGCTCGATCTCGCGGTTGTCGAGCTGGGCGGTCGGCTCGTCGAGGACGATGAAGCGGGCGCCGAAGCTGAGCGCCCGGGCGATCTCCACCATCTGGCGGTCCTCGACCTTGAGGTCGGCGGTGCGCGCCTCGGGGTCGACATGCACGTCCCAGGTGCCGAGGACCTCGGCCGCCTCCGCCCGCAGCCTGCGCCAGCTGATGAGGCCGCCGCGCCCGGTCGGCTGCCGGTTGATGAGAAGGTTCTCGGCGACCGTCAGCTCGGGTACGACGGTGGGCTTCTGGTAGACGCAGGCGACCTTGCGACGCCAGGCGTCGCGGTCGGCGAGCGGGGGCGCGGGCTCGCCGTCGAAGCGGACCGTGCCCTCGTCCGGGGCCTGGAGGCCGGTGAGGACGTTGACGAGGGTCGACTTGCCGGCGCCGTTGCGGCCGACGAGGGCGTGGGACTCACCGGGCAGCACGGTGAGACGGCCGTCCTGGAGGGCGACGGTGGGGCCGTACCGCTTGACGATGCCCCGCGCCTGGACCAGTGGAGTGCTCATTTGACCGTGTTGCCCCAGAGCTTGGGGTCGTCGACGTTGTCCTTGGTGACCAGCGGGGCGGGCAGCTGGTCCTCCAGGATGCCGCTGGGCAGCTTGACGATCTCGGAGTCGTGGTCGGTGGGACCCGGCTTGAACGTCCTGCCCTGCATCGCGGCCTTGATGTAGTACATGCCGTACTTGGCGTAGGCGTCCGCGGGCTGTGAGACGGTGGCGTCGATCTCGCCCTTGCGGATGGCGTCGAACTCCTGCGGTATGCCGTCGTTGGAGACGATGACGATGTGGTTCTTGTGGCCCGCCGTCTTGAGCATGTTCTTGGACTTGAGGGTCTGCAGAGCGGGCGCGAGATAGACACCGCCGGCCTGCAGGTAGATGCCCTTGATGTCGGGATCGGCGTTCAGGAGCGTGTCGAGCTTGGAGGCCGCGGTGTCGGACTCCCACTTGGCGGGGATCTCCAGGACCTGCAGCTTCGGGTACTTCTTCCTGACGCAGGAGCGGAAGGCTGCCGAGCGGTCCCGGCCGTTGACGGAGGCCAGGTCTCCCATGATCTGCACGACCTTGCCTGCGGTGATGTGCTGACCGAGGTAGTCGCACGCCTTCTCGCCGTAGGCGACGTTGTTGGCGCGGACGACCATCGCGACCTTGCCCTTGTCGGGTGCCACGTCGACGGCGACCACGGGGACGCCCTTGCGTTCGGCCTGGTCGAGCCCGGCCTGGATGGCGGCACTGTCCAGCGGCGCGACGACCAGGCCCTGCACGCCCTGGTTGAGTTCGTTGTTGATGTCGGTGATCTGCTGCGAGGGGTCGCTGTTGGAGTTGACGGTCTTGAGGGCGTCGACGCCCTCGGTCTTCGCCATCCTGGGCACGTAGTCGTTGTACGACTGCCAGAACGGCGAGGTCAGCAGGGGCAGGATCACTCCCACCTTTCCGGTACCGCCGCCGTCGGCGCTCGACGCGCCGGTGTCCTTGGTGCTGCCGCAGGCCGTGAGCGCCAGGGTGCCGCAGGCGGCCGCAGCCGTCGCACGCACCGCCCACGAGGAGATTCGCCTGCCTTGCCGTCCGTTCCGCGCTGTCCTGCCGGCCATCTGTCGGCTCCTCATCGAGCGTGTCGAGCAGTTGCCCGCATACTTATCAGACCACTCAACTCGCACAACACCCTTCGGCGCCGCATTTCCGCGCTATCCAGCCGTAGTGGTCGGACCACATTCGTGGCTAGACTGCGGCGCACGGCGACAGGAGGAGTGGCGTGGACGAGATCCCGACCGCGGAGTGGGAGACGGAGATCGCCGCGGACACCCCACAGAAGGGCACCGTGACCCAGCGCGCCATCGAGCGGATCAAGGCGCTGATCACAGAGGGCCGGCTGGAGCCCGGTCAGCGCCTGCCGACGGAACGCGATCTCGCCGCCCAGCTGGGGATCTCGCGCAGCTCGATGCGGGAGGCCATCCGGGCGCTCACGGTCCTGGGTGTGCTGGAGGCCCGGCACGGTTCGGGCATCTATGTCACCCAACTGGAGGCGGGCGACCTGCTGGAGACGTTCGGCGTGGTGGCGGACCTCTCGCGCGGACCGCGCCTGGTCGAGCTGCTGGAGGTCCGCCGCATCCTGGAGTCGACGGCGACCGCGCTCGCGGCCGCCCGCATCACGGACGACCAACTGGCCGAGGTGGGCAAGCACCTGACGGCGATGAACGCGACCGACGATCCGGAGGAGATCCTCGCTCACGACCTCGCCTTCCACCGCGAGATCGCGGCCGCCGCGGGCAACGAGACGATGGCGGCGATCCTGGAGGGCCTGTCCTCACGCACGTTCCGCGCCCGCGTCTGGCGCGGCTACCAGGAGGAGGGCGCCTTCGCCCGCACCCGCCGCGAACACACGGCGATCCACCGCGCCCTGGCCGCCCGCGATCCGGAGGCCGCACGGGCGGCTGCCGCCGCGCATGTGGGAGAGGTGGAGGAGTGGCTGCGCACCCAGCTGGGGCGCTAGTCAGCACCGGATGGCCACGCCTCCACCGAGGAGAGGTCAGGCCCTCCTGAGCCGCAGCGTCACCAGTTCGAACGGCCGCAGTCGCAGGGTGATCCGGTTGCCGGCGCGCCCGGGGGCCGCCGCGTTCGCGAGCGGGCGTTCCAGCAGGTCCGTCGCCGTCACCTCCGCGACGTCGAAGTCCGCCGTGAGCGTGGCCCCCGTACGGCCGCCCCGGGACTCGTGGAAGCGTACGACCACGTCACCGCTGCCGTCGTCGGCCAGCTTCACCGCTGTCAGCACCACGGCGTCCTCCGCCACGCTCACCAGCGGCGTCACCGCTCCGGCGCCGGTCAGCCGCCGCTGCGGGATGTTGACCCGCCAGCCCTCGCGCACCGCGTCCCCGATGCCGGCGCCCGGCACCAGCGCGTGCCGGAAGCGGTGGATGCCCTGATCGGTCTCCGGGTCCGGGAAACGCGGGGCGCGCAGGAGGGAGACGCGGACGGTGGTGGTCGTACCGGAGTCCGTCTCCCGTACCGTCCGTGTGACGTCGTGGCCGTACGTCGAGTCGTTCACCAACGCCACTCCCCAGCCGGGCTCCGCCAGGTGCACGAAACGGTGGTTGCAGGCCTCGAACTTCGCCGCCTCCCAGGAGGTGTTGGTGTGCGTCGGCCGGTGGAAGTGCCCGAACTGCGTTTCGGACGCGTACCGTTCGGCGTGTACGTCGAGTGGGAACGCCAGCTTCAGGAACTTCTCCGTCTCGTGCCAGTCGACCTCCGTGTCGATCTCCAGCCGCCGCTCCCCCGGCGCCAGCGCCAGCACCTGGGTGACGTGCGACGCGCCGAAGGACCGTACGATCCGGACCGACACGCCGTCCTGACCGGGCGCGATCTCCTCCACGTCCACCAGGTCGGTGACCGTGTTCCGGTAGAACGCGTCCACGTCCCACGCGTCCCACATGTTCGGGAAGTCGGGGTGGAGCTGCAGCAGGTTCGCGGCGCGACCCGGTGCGATCGTCTCCCGGTCGGCCTCGATGTCGTACGCCGACACGACCAGTCCCCGTGCGTCGATCTCCACCCGCAGCAGCCCGTTGTGCAGCACGAAGCCGCCGTCGGTCTCCGACGTCAGTGACACCTCGCCCGCGACGAGCGGGGTACCGGCGCCGCCCGCCGGGACACCGTCGCGGGTGTGCGGCGCCGCGTTGAACACCAGCGGGACGGCTCCCTCCCCGGCCAGCGACCGCTGCGCGGCGTCGATGATCCCGTTCAGCTCTCCCGCGATCCGCTCGTACGTCGCCCGTGCCTCCCGGTGCACCCAGGCGATCGACGAGCCGGGCAGGATGTCATGGAACTGGTGGAGGAGCACCGTCTTCCAGATGCGGTCCAGCTCCTCGTAGGGGTACGAGAACCCGCACCGCACGGCTGCCGTGGCGGCCCACAACTCAGCCTCGCGCAGCAGGTGTTCACTGCGCCGGTTGCCCTGCTTGGTCTTCGCCTGGCTCGTCAGCGTGGCGCGGTGCAGCTCCAGATACAGCTCACCCACCCACACCGGCGGGTGGGGGTACTCCTCCTGCGCCTTCCCGAAGAACTCCCCCGGTCGTTCCCACACCACCGTCGCCGAGCCTTCGAGGTCGCGCAGCCGCGCCGCCTTCGCGACCATCTCCCGCGTCGTGCCGCCGCCACCGTCGCCCCAGCCGGTCGGCGCCAGGGAGTGCCGGGCCACCCCCTTGTCCTTGAAGTTGCGTGCGGCGTGGGCGATCTCGCTGCCCCTCATGGAGCAGTTGTAGGTGTCGACGGGCGGGAAGTGGGTGAAGATCCGGGTCCCGTCGATGCCCTCCCACAGGAAGGTGTGGTGGGGGAAGCTGTTCGTCTGCGACCACGAGATCTTCTGCGTCAGCAGCCATTTGGAGCCCGCCGCCTTGATGATCTGCGGCAGTCCGGCGGCGAAGCCGAACGTGTCCGGAAGCCACGCCTCGTCGTTCTCGATGCCGAACTCGTCCAGGAAGAACCGCTTGCCGTGCACGAACTGACGGGCCATCGCCTCCGAGCCCGGCATGTTGGTGTCCGACTCGACCCACATACCGCCCGCGGGCACGAACCGGCCGTCGGCGACCGCCTTCTTCACCCGTGCCCACACCTCGGGCCGGTGCTCCTTCACCCACGCCCACTGCTGCGCCTGCGACATGGCGAACACGAACTCCGGCTCGTCCTCGATGAGCGCGGTCATGTTGGCCGTCGTACGGGCCACCTTGCGCACCGTCTCACGGAGCGGCCACAGCCACGCCGAGTCGATGTGGGCATGCCCGACGGCGCTGATGCGATGGGCGGAGGGGGCCGCGGGCGCCGCCAGGACCTCGGCCAGCTGCGAACGCGCCCGTCCGGCGGACCCGTTCACATCCTGGAGATCGACCGCGTCCAGCGACCGCTCCACCGCACGCAGGATGTCCCAGCGCCGCGCCGACTCCACCGGCAGCTCGGCCATCAGCTCACCGAGCACCTCCAGGTCGAGGACGAGCTGCCACACGGTCTCGTCGAAGACCGCGAGGTCCATGCGTTGCAGTGTGTACTGCGGCTCGCTGCCCGCCGTCTCCTTGTCGCCCAACCGGGTGGGCACGAAGGGGTGGTAGTCCAGGATGACCGGGTTGGACGCCGCCTCGATGCGCAGCTCGACCTGCTCGCCGCCCTCGACGGGCGAGCCGATCCGCACCCACTGGTTGCGCGGGTTGAGTCCCTTCACCGGGGTGCCGTCGGGGCGGTAGACGAGACCTTCGCACTGGAAGCCGGGCATGTTCTCGTCGAAGCCGAGGTCGAGCAGGGCCTCGACGGTCCTCCCGGCCCAGGCCTCGGGCACCGTCCCCGTCACCCGGAACCAGCTGGTGCCCCACGGGGCGCCCCAGCGGGTGCCCACCGCGACCGGTTCGACGGGGGCCGCCAGGCCCTCGGCGACCGGCACGGGCTCGCCGGGCGCGTGCCACACCGCCACCTCCAGGGGAACGGACTCGGGGTACACGGCCGGGCGGAGGCGCTCGTCGAGGACGCGCTTGAGGCGGGCTTCGACCAGGGTGCGGTCGTCATGCATGGGGTGCTCCGTGGGTGAGGGTGCGGGATGCCGGGTGTCACCAGCGGTGGGTGGTCGTGGCGGGAGTCGAGACGTTGTAGAGCTCCCCGACCGCGCGCAGTTCGAACCGTGCGGTGCTCTCCCCCTGCTCGGCGGCGAGTCCGCCGACGTAGAAGGCGTGCTGGCAGGTGCCGCCGAGGAAGCGGCGCGTGCCGTCGGGCAGGATCCGGTGCAGCTCGTAGTGGCGGACGGGGCCGGGTGCGGGCTGCCACGCGAAGCGCATGGTGCCGCCGTCGGCGTCGGTGACGCGCAGATCGGTGGGGGCGGCCGGGCTGCTCGCCGCGTCCCGCACCGCGAGTCCGCCCAGCCGCCAGCGCATCCGGCCGCCGCCCGTGAGGCGCACCGCCAGCGTGCGCACCGTGCCCGACAGGCCGTCCAGTGGCACGGTCGTGGTCCGCCAGCCGGCTCCGGTGGCGACCGGGACATAGGTGTACGGGGGTGCCTGGCCGGGCCTGCCCGGCTCGGCGGTGGCGACCGCCAGCTCGACCCGTACGTCGCCCGCGTCCACCCGATGCGTCAGCTCGACGACCGTCCGGGGGCCGAGCGGCAACCGGGTGGCGTACAGGTCGAGCGTGGTGGGCGCGTCGAGAGTGCCGGAGACCAGCAGACTGCTGCCGCCGCGCCAGGCGTCCGCGAAGTCGAAGGCGACGGTGGGGCGCGTGCCGCTGGTGCGGACGACCCAGCGGCGCGATGGCAGCCGGTCCTGCAGGCCGAGGTGGTTCCATGCGGTGTCCGAGGTGATCTCGCCGTCCTCGTACCACCTCAGTCCGTGCCCGGTGTTGAAGACGGTCGCGAACGGCAGTGCGGCGACGGTCGAGCGGTCGGCGACCGACACCGCGGGGGCGCGCCAGCCGGCCGTGGTGTCGGGCCGTGACGGGTCGAGCGACGCGCCGGTCCAGAAGAGGTCGTCTGCCGTGTGGAAGTCGCCGGGCGTACGGCTCGCGGGCAGGTGGTTGCGGGTCCACTCCGGCCGGTAGAAGCCGATGGACGTGATGTGCGCGGAGGCGGTGGGCACGATCGCGTCCCAGTTCACCGCGGAGCCGGTACCGTTCGACTCGACGTCGACGCCCGCCCACAACTCGTAGGGGTCGCGTCCGAGTTGCCCGGCCAGCTTCCCGGAGGAGACCAGCGAACTCCCCGACCAGCGGAAGTCGACGAACATGGCGTCCGCGGCCTGGAAGAACGCCTGGTTCCGGCCGTCGAGCGCGCCCTGCCAGGCGACCGTGCCGTTCACGGTCATCGCGTCGTACCAGGTGACACGCAGCCCCTTCGCCTTGCTGAGCGCCTTCAGCTCCTTCATGAAGCCGCGCATGTCGGCGCCGAGGGTGCTGTTGCCGCCGCCGGTCTCGGCGTTGACGAACCAGCCGTCGAAGCCGTACGCCGCCGCGACGGCGACGAGTTGCGCGGCGAGCGGGTAGTGCCCGGCGCTGTCCTTCCGGACCAGGTCGCGGGTCCACCGGAGCTGTCCCCCGTAGGCGACGGGCGGCAGGAAGATGTTGCCGAGGACGGGGACGCCGTGGCGGTGGGCGGCGTCGACGATCGGAGCGTTGGGCGCGAGGATCAGGCCCTCGCCCGCGGAGCCGCCCCAGAAGACCAGCTCGTCGAGGTACGCCCAGTGGGTGAGGGCGTAGTAGTCGGCGGTGGGCGCGCCCTGGGAGGGGTTGCCCGAGGTGGGCCCGAAGGAGACCAGCGACTGGATGCGGGCCTGGCCGGAGCGGGCCGTCGTGTTCGCCGGGGTGGGGGTGAAGCGGGCGGCGAGGGGCACGGAGGCGGCGTTGAAGGGCAGGTCCGGGTCGGTGGCGGCGCTCCAGGCCGTCAGGCTGCGCCAGGTGATCCCGGCGCCCGGCGTGCCGGAGGGCAGGGAGTCGGGGTACCAGTAGGAGGCGTACGGCTGGAGGTCACGGGTGGCCGCCGAGGTGGCGGTCGCGGGCAGCGCGGGGGTGAGGGCGGCCGCGGCTCCGGCCAGGAGGACCGTGCGTCTGCTGAGGTTCACTGTGCGCTCCGTTTCGTCGGGGGGACGGTGTGGGGACGGGCTACTCGGTGACCTGGTCAGGGGTGACGACGTCGGTGATGCCACGGGCCGCGAGATGGTCCTGGTCGTCGGCGCGGCTCGCGAGAACGGTGGTGGGCCGGGCCCCGTCGGCGGTCAGCCGGGCGAAGGCCTCGAAGACGGGGCCGCCGGGGGCGCAGACGGAGCGGCCGGCCGTGGTGTCGACGACCAGCGCGGTGGTGCGGGGGGCGGGCTGGTACGGCCGCCGTTCCCCGATGAACCGGGCGAGGGTCCGGGCGGCGTCCTTGGGCCGCCGGTCGTTGCTGAACAGCCCGAGCGCGTATTCGAGTTCGGGGAAGTCGGCGAGGTCCCGGCTGACGTCGTGGGAGCACCACCAGGTGACGCCCCAGACGTCCGTGCAGTCCAGGGCATGGGCGACGGTCGCCTCGGTGAAGGCGGCCGCGTGCTCGGCGGGGATCAGGGGGGCGGGGGCACCGACCTCCTGGAGCCAGACCGGGCGGTGCGGGTCGTCCGCCCAGGCCTTGGACAGTTCGATGAGGTACGCGGCGTGGTGCTCGGTGGCGGTGCCGGTGCGGCCGTGGCGCTGGGCGGTGCCGTTGAACACCCAGGAGTGCACCGCGGTGACGTCCCCCAGGCGGGCCGAGTGCTCGGGCGTGAAGGGCTGGTCGTTCTGGAACCAGGCGGCGTCGTAAGAGGCGTGCAGATGCAGCTTGCCGGGAGCGCCCTCGGCGCAGGCGGCGAGCAGCCGGGCGAGCCACCGCTCGGCCTGTCCCGATGTGATGCGGTCGGGATCCGGATGCGGCCCGGCGGCGAACTGGTTGACCTCGTTGCCGATGGTCATGCCGATGAAGTTCGGCCGGTCGGCGAGGGCGGCGGCAAGGGTGCGCAGGTACTCGGCCTCCCCCTCGACGACCTCCGGATCGGTGAAGATGTTGCGCCGGTGCCAGGTCCGCGTCCACGCGGGCAGGAAGTCGAAGCTCGACAAGTGCCCTTGAAGGCCGTCCACGTTGACGTCGAGGCCCCGCTCGGCCGCCGCGTCGGCGAGCGCGACGAGCTGCTCCACCGCGCGTGGGCGGATCAGTGTGCGGTTGGGCTGGAAGTACGGCCACAGCGGGAAGACCCGGATGTGGTCGAGGCCCAGTACGGCGATCGAGTCGAGGTCGGCGCGTACGGAGTCGAGGTCGAAGTCGAGCCAGTGGTGGAACCACCCCTCACTCGGGGTGTAGTTGACGCCGAAGCGCACGTCAGAAGGCATACGGGGTTCCTTTGCGTTCCTTCGAACGGTGGTGCACGTGCGGAGGTCAGCCCTTGACGGCACCCTCACCGACACCGCGGAAGAAGTACCGCTGGAGGCAGGCGAAGAGGGCGATGAGCGGCGCCACGGCGATGATCGTGCCCGCGGCGACGAGGCGTTCGTCATTGGCGAAGGTGCCGTGCAGATAGTTGAGTCCGATGGTCAGGGTGAACCTGGACGGGTCGCTCAGCACGAGCAGCGGCCACAGGAAGTCGTCCCAGGCGCCCATGAACGCGAAGATCGCGACGACGGCGAGGGTGCCCTTCACCGACGGCAGCGCGATCCTGAGGAACCGCTGCCAGGCGTTTGCCCCGTCGACGAAGGCGGCATCCTCGATCTCCTGCGGCACATTGAGGAAGGCGTTACGCATGAGCAGCACGTTCATCGCGCCGATGCTGCCCGGCAGGACCACGCCGATCAGTGTGTTGTTGAGGCCGAGCTCCCGCATGGTCGTGAACTGGGCGATGATGATGCCCTCGACGGGGACCAGCATCGCCAGGATGAAGACGAGGGTCGCCACCCGGCGGCCCCGGTAGCGGAGCCGTGCGAGCGCATAGCCCGCGAGCGCGGAGCCGACGCAGTTCGTCACGACGCTGGCGCCCGCGACCTTCAGCGAGTTGGACGCGTAGTCCCAGACGGGGATGGTGTCCGCCACGCGCGCGTAGTTGTGAAGCGTGGGACGGCTGGGCAGGAACTTCGGGGGTGAGCTGAAGATGCCCTCGGTAGGGCCCTTGAGCGAGGTGGACAGCTGCCAGAGGAACGGGCCGACGGTCAGCGTCAGCACCGCGAGCAACAGGACGTAGCGCAGGACGAGTTCCCACCCGCGGACGCGGCGGCCGTGCTCGTCGGTCACCCGGGGTTCCCGTACGGCGGCCGGCGGCGGGGCGGGACGCGTCTTCTCGACGACGCTCATGTGTCCTGCCTCCGATCCGCGCGCAGGACGACCAGCATCAGCGCGACGGTGACGACGAAGACGACGACCGAGAGGGCGGAGGCGTAGCCGACACGGCCCGTGAGTCCGGTGCCGGTGCGCTGGACCAGCATGACGAGGGTGGTGTCCTCGCCCGCGGGACCGCCCGACGGACCGGCCATCAGGTACACCTCGGAGAACACCTTGAAGGCGGCGACCGAGGAGAGCGCGGCGACCAGCACCATGGTGGAGCGGACAGCGGGCACGGTGACCGTGAGGAAGCGGCGTACGGGGCCCGCGCCGTCCACGGCCGCGGCCTCGTGCAGCTCGTGCGGCACGTCGGCGAGCGCGGCGAGATAGATGATCATGTAGTAGCCGAGGCCCTTCCAGACCGTGACGGCCATGGCGCTCAGCAGGAGCATCCACTGGTCGCTGAGGAAGCCGACCCGGCCCACGCCGACGGTCTCCAGCAGGGAGTTCACCAGACCGCGCTCGTCCAGCAGCCACACCCAGATCAGGCCCACCACGACGATGGAGGCGACCACCGGGGTGTAGAAGGCCGCGCGGAAGAACGCGATGCCCGGGATGTTCTTCTGCACCAGCAGGGCGAGCAGCAGCGGCAGGACGACGAGCGCGGGGACGACCCCGACGACGTAGAGCGCGCTGTTGCGCAGGCCGGTCCAGAACATGTCGTCGTGCAGCAGCTCGCGGAAGTTGGCGAGGCCGACGAAGTGGCCCGGGATCAGGGTACGGCGGTCGGTGAAGGCGTTGACCAAGGTGGAGACGAACGGATAGAGGACGAAGGCGCCGGTGACCAGCAGCCCCGGTGCGGCGAACAGCCATGGGCTGGTAGGAAGTTGACGCCGCACCCGGGACACAGCGGTACTCGCCATGACGGCTCAGCCCTGCTGCTGGAGGAGCCGGTTGCAGGCCGTGACAGCGTTGTCGAGCGCCGCCTTGGGGCTCTCCTTGCCCTGCAGCGCCTTGGCGACCTCGTTGCGCAGCGCGGTCTTCATCTGGTCGCTGAAGAGTACGGGCGTGTAGTTCACCGCGTTCTTCAGGGACTCGGCGGCGGCGATCCGTACCCGGGTCTCGTCCGTGCCGTCCTCCTTGGTGAAGTACGGGTCGTCGAGCGAGCCGGCGGTGCTCGGGAAGATCGCCACCTTCTTCGCGAACGACATCTGGTTCTGTGCGTCGGTCACGTAGTGCGCGAAGGCCACCGCGGCGGGCGTGTGCCTGGTGCGGGAGTTGACCATCACGCCCATCACGTACATGTTGACGTGGCCGGTGCTGGTGATCTGGTCCGTGATCCCGATGTTCTTGTAGAGGTTGGGCGCCTGCTTCTTGAAGTTGCCGAGGTCCAGCGCGCTGCCCGGGTTCATGGCGACGGCCTCGGTGAGGAACTTCTTGCCGGAGGACTCGGGGGTGGCGGTCAGGGCCTGTGGGTCGAGCGCCTTGGCGTCGTACAGCTCCTTGTACCTGGCAAGGAGTTCGACGCCCTTGGCGTCGTTGAAGGCGAAGGCGGTGCCCTGTGTGTTCATCAGCCCGACGCCGTAGCGGCCGAAGTCCTCGATGGTGGGCACGTTGGCGAGCGTCGCGACCCTGCCGTTGCTCTTCCTCGCCATCAGCAGCGCGTCGTCGAAGAGTTCGGCATATGTCCTCGGGGGCTTGTTCGGATCGAGTCCGGCTGCCGTGAACAGGCTCCTGTTGTAGAACAACGGGCCGGTGTTCAGGTACCAGGGGAAGGCATATGTGCCGGTCATGCCCGGTATCCGATGGCTCGCCCAGGCGCCGTCCAGGTACTCCGGGCGGTAGGTGGCCCCAGCCTTGTCGAGATCGAGGGCGAGCCCCGCCTTCGCGAGCGGTGCGACCAGGTCGGGCGAGATGTTGACGACGTCGGGCAGGGTACCGCCGGCCGCGTCCGCGCTGATCTTGTCGGCGTAGCCCTCGGCGGGCTGGTCGATCCACTTCACATGGGTGCCCGGGTACTTCTTCTCGAAGCCGGCGATGAGGCCGTCGAAGTACGGCGTGAAGTTGGCGCGCAGGTTCCAGGTCTGGAAGGTGATGTCGCCTTCGACCTTGCCGGAGGCGTCCGACGAACCGCCGCCGTCGTTCGAGGAGCCGCAGGCGCTCAACGGCAGGACGACGGCGGCGACGGCGGCGACGGCGAGTGCTCTGCGGGGTGTGGACACGGTGACACGGCTCCCTTGCGGCGTCGGCGGCGAGTGACGCCAGCGACCCTGCCCGGCGTGTTCGTGGAAAGTCAATGCATTCGCGGCAGCTAAAGAAATCCGCGCATCATTAGTGCAGTTCAGGAGCTCATGGACGGGAACTTGTCAGCCATGACTAATGCGCTTTAGGGTGTTGCGCTCAAGCGCATTAGTCAGGTGGATCAATCCTCACCGTGGAGAAATGGGGAGCAACGTGCCAGCCAAGCGGTCCCCCGCCCGCCGGCCGACGATGAGGGACATCGCGCGGCGCGCGGGAGTCTCCGAGAGCGCCGTCTCCTTCGCGCTGAACGGGCGGCCAGGCGTCTCCGAGGTCACCCGTGACCGGGTGCGCCGTGTGGCCGAGCAGCTGGGCTGGCGGCCGAGCACGGCGGCGCGCCAGCTCTCCGGCGAGGGCGCGGCCACGGTCGGCCTGGTGGTGGCGCGGCCGGCGGACACACTGGGCGTCGACTCGTTCTTCCTGCAGCTGATCTCCGGCATCCAGGAAGTGCTGGCGGATCGTCATCTGGGCCTGCTGTTCCAGGTGGTCGAGGACGTGGACGCCGAGTGCGCGGTCTACCGGCGCTGGTGGGCCGAGCACCGGGTCGACGGTGTCCTGGTGGTGGACCCGCGCACGGACGATCCGCGCCCCGGCCTGCTCGACGAACTGGGCCTGCCCGCCGTGGTCATCGGCGGTGTGCCCGACGCGCGCCATCCCGGTCTGTCCACGGTCTGGGCGGACGACGCGGGCGCGATGGCCGCGGTCGTCGACCAGCTGTACGCGCTGGGCCACCGCAGGATCGTGCACATCGCGGGCCTGCCGGGCCTCGCGCACACGGAGCGCCGCGTCCGCACGCTGCGCGCCGAGGCCGAACGGCGGGGCCTCTCCGAGGTGCGGTCGGTGACCACGGACTACTCGGACGCGGAGGGCGCCGCCGTCACGCGCCGCGTCCTGGCGCGGGGCACTCCCCCGACCGCGCTGGTCTACGACAACGACGTGATGGCCCTCGCCGGGGTCGCCGCCGCCACGGAACTGGGCTTCTCGGTCCCGTCCGACGTGTCGGTGGTCGCCTGGGAGGACTCGGCGCTGTGCCGCATGGTCAAGCCGTGGCTGTCCGCGCTCTCCCGCGACACGGTGGAGTTCGGCCGCACCGCGGCACAGGAACTGACCGCCCTGCTGGACGGCGGACCCACCCGCACGGTGCAGGTACCGGTGCCCCGGCTCATCGAGCGGGAGAGCACCGGGGTGGTGAGAAGCGCGTAGACGGCGCGCCCGCCCGCCGGTGACGGCCGCGGGGCTCCGGTGACGCCGGTGACAGAGGGCCGTCAGGCTCTCGACGCGGCGGCGTCCGCAGGGCACAGTGCTCCTCGTACTCGCCAGTACGTCCACGCCTCGACATGCCGAGCACCGACAGGGAGCGCCCGTGACCAGCTGGGTCGGCCGGACCGCCGCAGAGATCGCCACAGCCGTACGCGAGAAGCGGGCCACGCCGCGCGAGGTGGTGGCCGAGCACCTCGCGCGGATCGACCGGCTCGACGGCCGCTTCGGCGCGTTCCGCCGGGTACGCGGGGACGCGGCGCTCGCCGAGGCCGACGCGGTCGGGGACCGCGCGGACCTGTCCGAACTCCCCCTCGCCGGCGTGCCCGTGGCGGTCAAGGACAATCTGGCCGTGCGCGGCGAGTCGGTCCGCAACGGCTCGGCCGCGACCCCTGACACACCCGTCGGCCAGGACCACGTCACGGTGGCCCGGCTGCGGGCGGCGGGCGCGGTCGTCGTAGGCCTGACGAACGTGCCGGAGCTGTGCGTCTTCGGCACCACGGAGGGCGTGCACGGGATCGCCCGCAACCCGTGGGACACCACCCGCACGGCGGGCGGCTCCTCCGGCGGCAGCGCGGCGGCGGTGGCCGCCGGCCTGGTGCCGATCGCGCTCGGCAACGACGGGATGGGCTCACTGCGCATCCCGGCGGCCAACTGCGGGCTGGTGACCATCAAGCCGGGTCACGGTACGGTTCCGGCGGGCATCGGCAACGGCGACTGGTTCGGCATGTCCGAGAACGGCCCGCTGGCGACGACGGTCGAGGACGCACGGCTGATGTTCGAAGTCCTGGCGGACGAGCGGGAGAAGCATGCCTCGCCGCCCGCCACGCGCAGGATCGCCCTCTCATTGCGCAGCCCCCTGCTCGGCGTGCGCGTGAGCCGCCCGTACGCCGACGCCGCCCGTGCGGCGGCCACGCTGCTCACCGGGGCCGGTCACGACGTACGTCCGGCCGAACCGCCCTATCCCTGGTGGCTGGGCACGACTTCGCTGGCGCACTGGACCGCGGGTACGGCGGTCGACGCCGAGGGCCTCGACCCGCGGCGGCTGGCCCGGCGCACCCGGGTCCATGCGGCGGTGGGCCGCCGGTTCGTGCGGAGCGTCCGTTCCGGTGACCGCCGCGCGCAGTTGCGCCGCCGCCTCGAGCCGTTCTTCGCCGCACACGACGTGCTGCTCACGCCCGCTCTCGCGCGCCGAGGCCCGGCCGCCGCACCCTGGCACGAGCGGGGCTGGCTGCGCAATCTGCTCGCGAACACCACCTACTCCCCCATGACGCCGCCGTGGAACCTCACGGGCTGGCCGGCGATGTCGATCCCGTTCGGGGCGCTCCCGAACGGTGCGCCCTGCGCCGTCCAACTGGTCGGACGGCCGGGTTCGGAGCACGAACTGCTGGATGTGGCCGGGCAGTTGGAGGCGCTGGAACCTTGGCGGCGCACCGCTCCCGTGGGCTAGGAGCCGTCCGAGACCGCCCGCAGGACGCGGGGGCGTGCTACCTGTTGGACTTCGCCACGCTGATGTCACCGAGCGCCGATTCCGGGTCGCGTTCCATGGCCAGGTCGCCCAGCGAGACGATGCCGACCGGCCGGCCGTCCTCGACGACCGGGACGCGGCGGACGGCGTGCTCGCGCATCAACCGCACCACCCGGCCGACCTCGTCCTCGGGGCTGACGGTGACCAGATCGTCGCTGCACGCGCTGACGACCGTGGTCTCATCGGGGTCGGCACCCTGGGCGAGCGCCCGCACCACGAGGTCGCGGTCGCTGACCAGCCCGCGCAGCTGTTCTCCCTCCGTGACGAGGACGGCTCCGATGTTCTCGTCGCGCATCACCCGCGCCACCGCGGTCACCGACGTCCGCGGTTCCACCGTGACGGGTGCGGCGGTCATGATGTCGCGTACGTGCTGGGTCATCTCATGTCCCTTTCGCGTAGGTCTCGCGTATGCCGGCGGTGCCGGTCACCGCGCTCGCGCGCTCGGGTACCCGACGAACCCTGCCTGTCACGTCGCCGTCCGCGGGCGCTCACCGGCCGGGGTCACGACGGCGGGACGGCCACGGCCGAACCCGCGAGCCGGGCGTTTGGCCTCCGCGAGCCGGGTACTCGGCGGTGTTGTGAGCGACGTACGTGAAGGCGACCGTCCTCCCGAGCCGAACGGGAGCGACAACGTCCTGGCGGCGCTGGACCGGCGGCCGCCCACCTCGTTCTACTGGTCGTTGACCCTGCTGGCGACTCTCGGCGGCTTCCTGTTCGGCTACGACACCGCCAACATCGGCTCCGCCCTGGACTTCATCCCCTATCACCTCGGCGGATTCGCGCTGGGGTATCTCGTGGCGGGAGCCTCGGTGGGCGCGGCGGTCGGCGCGATCACGGCCGGGCCGGCGACGGATGTGTTCGGCCGCAAGTCGCTGCTCGTCGTCGACGCCGGCATCTACGCCTCGGGGGCACTGCTCTCCGCCGTCTCCTGGAACGCGGGGGTGCTCATCGCCGCCCGTACCCTGATCGGGCTCGCCATCGGGGCGGACTCGGCGATCGCCACGGCGTACATCTCCGAGTACGCGCCCTCCGACCGGCGGGGTGCGCTCAGCATGCTGCAACAGTGGATGATCACGGTCGGCATCCTGACCTCCTACCTGGTCGCCCTGGTCGTCCTGCGCACCATGCCCGGGAACGCCTACGGCTTCGACTGGCGGCTGATGTTCGGTCTCGGCGCGGTGCCCGCGCTGGCCGCCCTGGTCCTGCGCACCCGCATGCCGGAGTCACCTCGATGGCTGCTGCAGCAGGGCCGGTACGAGGACGCGCGCACCGCGCTCGGGAAGCTGGGGGTCGATGTGCCGTTGCGTCACATCGAGCGCACGGCCGCGGCGTTCGAGGAGGAGGACCGCAGGCGCAGTGGGGAGAAGCGGGTCAGCCACTGGACTCCCGGGGTGCGCCGAGCGCTCGTGGTGGTCTCCGTCTTCTTCGTCTTCCAGCAGATCACCGGCATCAACGTCCCGCTGTACTACGGGCCTCATCTGCTGGCCCCACTCTTCCTGACCGGCGGCCACGGCAAGGCGGTGGACGCGGCGATCGCGGGTGTCGAGGTGACGGCGATCATGACCGCCGTGAACGTCGCCGCGACGTACTTCGGCTTCAAGTACATCGACCGGATCGGGCGCCGACGGCTGGCCATGGGTGCCTACGCCGGGATGGCGGCCTCCGCGGTGCTCGCGGCCGCCGGTCTGGGGCTGTTGCGCGGCACGGCCGAAATCGTGGTGGTGATGACCGGCCTCGATCTGTTCATCGCCGCGTTCGCGGTCGGCGTCGGCGGCACCGGATGGCTGATCCAGGGCGAGACCTTCCCCACGGCGGTCCGCGGGCGTGCCGCCTCCCTCTGCGCCACGGCGGACTGGCTGGCCAACTTCGCGCTGATCGAGGTCTTCCCCTCCTGGCAGGGCGTCATCGGCCTGAGCGGGGTGCTCGTCTGCTTCGCCGGGCTGTGTCTGCTCGCGATCGTCTTCGTGTACGTCTTCCTGCCGGAGACCAAGGGGCTGTCGGTGGAGGAGATCATCCACCTGTACGAGGACCAGGCACGCGCCGCACGATCGCCCGCCCGCCCGGGCTCGGCGCCCCGGCCCCGGCCCGGCTGAGGGCCCGGGCGTTTCCCACCGCCGTCGAGGGGGACTCGGCCTGCAGGCGCCAACGGGCTGGAGGGGCTGGAGTCGCACGCCTCGCCCGCCACCGGATGCGGCGCCACCGGATGCAGAGGGAAGATGAAGCGTCGTGATCGCGCACACCAACGGCAAACCCGTCGTCCGCCCGCCCGAGTCGGGCTGGGCGCAGGCCCGGACCTCACGCAGGGAGGGTCCGCGCACCTGCCTCCCGGCCGTGGAGAACGGGACGGATCCGTCAGCCCGCCGTGGCCCGGAGTGGAACATCGTCCGAGGCGAGGACTGAGGGACCGGCGCGAGCAGCCGGGCGGGTGAGGCGGACGCGGCCGCGGGAAGCGGCTGCATCGTACACGCTTCAGTGCCGAGGGTGTGGGTACCCAGGCGACGCAACTGAACGTGATCGCGCGGCGCTTCGCCCACGAGGCGCAAGGCGACGGGACGCCTTCGGCGATGTTCTCCCTTCGGGCCCCGTCGCGCGCGGACAACTCGCCCGGAAGGCTGCACACGTATGAACCACAACCCGGACAAGGCGACCACCGACGAGACCGGCCGGCCCCCGCGCGCGGACGACGTTCCGCGCGGGCCCGGGATCGAGTCGCCTCCCCTGGCGGAGCCGACCGAGCCCGTGCCGCCGGCGCCGCCCAAGCCCGACCAGGCGGCTCCCGCCGCGGTCAGCCCGACCGGCCGCCCCACGGGAGCGGATCCCACGGTGCGGGCCCAGGCCGATCCCTATCTGACCACCGCGCAGGGAAACCGCCTGTACGAGACGGACCACTCGCTGAAGGCCGGCGCCCGGGGCCCCGTACTGCTGCAGGACCACCATCTGCGCGAGAAGATCACCCACTTCGACCACGAGCGCATCCCCGAACGGGTGGTGCACGCCCGTGGCGCCGCGGCCCACGGTGTCTTCGAGGGCTACGGCACCGCCGAGAGCGTTACCAGGGCGGCCTTCCTGCGGCGGGACGTCGAGACACCGGTCTTCGTCCGGTTCTCCACCGTGCTCGGCTCACGCGGGTCGGCCGACACCGTGCGCGACACCCGGGGTTTCGCGACGAAGTTCTACACCAGCGAGGGCACCTTCGACCTGGTCGGCAACAACATCCCCGTGTTCTTCATCCAGGACGCGATCAAGTTCCCGGACGTCATCCACGCCGGCAAGCCGCATCCGGATCGGGAGATCCCCCAGGCGCAGAGCGCGCACGACACGTTCTGGGACTTCGTCAGCCTGCACACCGAGGCCACCCATCACACGCTCTGGAACATGTCCGACCGCGGCATCCCGCGCTCCTTCCGCATGATGCAGGGCTTCGGGGTGCACACCTTCCGGCTGGTGAACGCGGAGGGCGCCACCACGCTGGTGAAGTTCCACTGGAAGCCCCGGCTGGGTGTCCATTCGCTGGTGTGGGAGGAGGCGCAGCTCATCGGCGGCATGGACCCGGACTTCCACCGTCGTGACCTGGCCGACGCCATCGAGGCGGGCGCCTATCCGCAGTGGGAGCTGGGCATCCAGACCTTCCCGGACACCCCCGAACAGACCTTCGAGGGCATCGATCTGCTCGACCCCACCAACATCGTCCCCGAAGAGCTCGCGCCCGTGCAGCCCGTCGGTCTGCTGACGCTGAACGCCAACCCCACCAACTTCTTCGCCGAGACCGAGCAGGTCGCCTTCCACCCCGGCCATCTCGTCCCCGGCATCGACATCACCGACGACCCGCTGCTCGCCGGCCGCCTCTTCTCCTACCTGGACACCCAGATCAGCCGCCTGGGCGGACCCAACTTCGCCCAGATCCCCGTGAACCGCCCGCACGCCCCGGTGAACGACATGCTGCGCGACGGCATGCACCAGACCGCCGTGCACACCGGTGTGGCACCCTACCGGCCCAACTCCCTGGACGGGGGCTGCCCGTTCCTGGCCGGCGCGGACACCCACGCGTACGTCGAGGCACCGGTGCGGGTCCCGGATGCGGAGAAGACCCGGGGCACCCCGGCGTCCTTCTCGGACCATTTCACCCAGCCCCGGATGTTCTGGCTGAGCATGAGCCCGGTGGAGCGCGAGCACATCGTCGCCGCGTACACCTTCGAACTCGGCAAGTGCTACGAACAAGCGGTCAAGGAACGGGTGTTGAAGGCGCTCGCCAACATCGACCCGGAGCTGTGCGAACAGGTCGCGGCGGGCCTCGGCCTGCCGGCACCCGAGCCCACGGTGCCGCTCGTCGCCGTGGACGCCAGCCCCGCCCTCTCCCAGATGGGCGGCGTCTGGCCGCTGGACGGGCGGGTCATCGGCGTCGTCACCGACGGGCGCGCGGACCTGGACGGCGTACGCGTCCTCCGGGAAGCCGTGCTCGCCACGGGGATGGTGCCCCTGGTCATCGCGCCGACCGGAGGGAAGCTCGACCCGGACGGTGAGCCCATCACCGTGCAGCGCACCTTCGCGACCGCCCGGTCCGTCGAGTACGACGCCGTGCTGCTCGCGGGCACCCCGGAGCCCGCACCGGACGCGTACGGGGCGCGGGACGCCAAGGCCGGGGAGCCGGGAGCCGACGGAACGGTGGACCCACGGGTGTTGCTGATGCTGGCGGAGGCCTTCCGGCACGGGAAGGCGATCGGCGGCTGGGCCGGCGCCGAGGCCGCGCTGCGGGCGGCCGGCGTGCCCCTGGACGCTCCCGGAGTGGTGACCGCGGACTCCGGTACGAGTGTGCTGGAGCAGATCACCCGGCTGCTGACCGGTCACCGCGTCTGGGACCGGTTCGCCTCCCGCGTCTGACCGCCGTGGGGTCACGGCACCGGTGTGTCGAAGCGGGCCCCCAGGGGACTCGGAAAGCCGGTGCCGTGCCCGGCACGCGATACCCGAGGAGCTGAGTGATGCGAGCACTGACCTGGCAGGGCCGGCGGGACGTCCGCGTGGAGACCGTCCCCGACCCCCGGATCGAGAAGCCCGACGATGTCATCGTGCGGATCACGTCCACCGGAATCTGCGGTTCCGATCTGCATCTGTACGAGCTCCTCGGTCCCTATCTCGACCCGGGGGACATTCTCGGCCACGAGCCCATGGGCATCGTCGAGGAGGTCGGACCCCAGGTGCGCGCGCTCAAGCCGGGCGACCGGGTGGTCATACCGTTCACCATCTCGTGCCGTGACTGTTTCATGTGCAACCAGGGTCTGCACTCGCAGTGCGAGACGACCCAGGTCAAGGAGCGCGGAACCGGCGCCGCCCTGTTCGGGTACTCGAAGCTGTACGGGCAGGTGCCGGGCGGACAGGCCGAGTTCCTGCGGGTGCCGTTCGGCGACAAGCTGCCCATCAAGGTGCCCGAGGGGCCGCCGGACGACCGGTACGTCTACCTCTCCGACGTCCTGCCCACCGCGTGGCAGGCGGTGGAGTACGCGGCGGTGCCCCCGGGCGGAAGTGTCACCGTCCTGGGGCTGGGCCCCATCGGCGACATGGCCACCCGCGTCGCCCGCCACCGCGGCGCCGGCCTCGTCATCGGCGTGGACCTGGTGGACGAACGTCTGGAGCGGGCCGCGGCGCGCGGGGTCGTCTGCTTCGACGTGCGCCGGCACGGTAGGGACCTGACCGAGGCCGTACGGGACCTCACCGACGGCCGGGGGACGGACGCGGTGATCGACGCCGTCGGCATGGAGGCGCATGGCGCGCCGCTGGCCAAGGCCGCGCAGTGGGTCACCGGGCTGCTGCCCGGCGCCGTGGCGCAGCCCCTGATGGAACACGCCGGAGTGGACCGTCTCGGCGCCCTGCACGCGGCCATCGACCTGGTACGCCGGGGTGGCACCGTCTCCGTCTCCGGGGTGTACGGCGGGGTCGCGGACCCCATGCCGCTCCTGGCCATGTTCGACAAGCAGATCCAGGTGCGCATGGGACAGGCGAACGTGTGGCGCTGGGTGGAGCACATCCTGCCGCTGCTCACGGACGAGGATCCGCTCGGCGTGGACACCTTCAAGACGCACGCCATGCCCCTGGTGGACGGCCCCAAGGCCTATGCGATGTTCCAGGCCAAGGAGGACGGCATGGTCAAGACGCTGCTCAAGCCCTGACCGAGCACGCCCTGACCGCGCACGACCTCCCCTACCCGGTTGGAGCCCCCATGCCCACGAAACTGTCGGCAGACGACCTGAGAGAGATCACGGACCGGCTCACCGCCGAGGCCGACGCGCTGCGCGAGGAACTCTCCGACGCCGAGTCGAAGATGCCCGCCCTCTACGCGGACTGCGACCTCGACGCGGCCGACGTGGGCGCACGGGTGACCGCGCTCGCGGCTCTGCGCGCGGACGCCGACCGCGCACGGAAGCTGCTGGACCGGGTCCTCGCCGCCCTGCCCAAGGTGGGAACGCCCGGCTTCGGACGGTGCACGACCTGCGGCGACGTCATCGGCCGGGACCGTCTGCTGGCGGTGCCGCACACGGAGGTGTGCATCGGCTGTGCCCGGTCGGGCGCGGGCGCGCAGGTGTGAGGACGCGCAGGTCTGAGGTCCGCCCGAGCGTCACCCGCGCCGGCCACGGCCGTCGTCAGGATGTCGTCAGTCGTCAGGATGTCGTCAGAGGCCCCGGGCCGTCGTCAGGATGTCGTCGTCAGAGGTCCCGTCGCTCCAACGGCCGCGTGGCGGGCCCCTGCAGCACCCGTCCGTCGAGGTCGAAGCGGGAGCCGTGGCAGGGGCACTCCCACGCCTGTTCCGCGCGGTTGAAGGCGACCAGGCACCCCAGGTGGGTGCAGCGCGCCGACAGCGCGTGCACCCGTCCCGCCTGGTCGCGGGAGACCGCGCACAGGTGTGCGCCGACCCGGATCACGGCGCCGTCGCCCGCAGCGATGTCGTCGACCGACCTCCCGCCGCCGGCCAGGGGTGTCAGCCGGTCTCCCACGAAGTGCTGGGCGACCTTGGCCTGGTGCCTGAGGAAGGCGGGTGCCTCGCGCACCACTGAGCCCAGCCGGCGCGGGTCGTACAGATGCGTCCATGGCGGCTTCCGCCCGTCGATCAGTGCGGAGAGCAGGAGCCCCGCCATGATTCCGCCACTGAGGCCCCAGCCTCCGAACCCGGTGGCGACGTAGGTGTGGCGGCTTCCGGGGTGCAGGGGCCCGACGAGCGGCACCGTGTCCGTGGAGTCGTTGTCCTGGGTGGCCCAGCGGTATGTGAAGTCGAGCGGCCCGAAGTGTTCGGTGGCCCAGTCGGCCAGGCGGGAGAAGTGGTCGCCGCTGTCCGACGTACCCGGAGTGAAGTGCTCACCGGTGACGATCAGCAGGCGGGTGCCGTCCCGGTAGGGAGCGGTCCGCAGGGACCGTGTGTTCTCGTCGGGGGTGATGTACATCCCGTGCGGGTCGCGCCCGGCGTCGATCGGTGCCGTCAGGACGACCTCGCGTCGCGGGGCCAGTCGGGTGAAGAGCATGGCGCGGTCGAAGACGGGATAGTGGGTGGCCACCACGACGTCCCTTGCCGTGACCGTGTACCCCGCCTCGGTGGTGAGGCGGCAGGGTTCGCCTTCGTGCAGACCGACCACGCGGGTGCCCTCGTAGAGCTGCCCGCCCCTGCGCGTCAGCTCGTCTGCGAGGGCGAGGAGGTACTTGCGCGGGTGGAACTGCACCTGGCCGGCGGCCCTGACCGCCCCCGCAACGGGGAAGGGCAGCTGTGTGTCGGTGACGAACTCGGCGGCCAGCCCCGCCTCACGCGCGGCCTCCGCCTCCGCGCGTACTTCCGGCACGCGGTCGTGATCCAGCGTGTAGGTGTACGCCGCCGCGTCCTCCCAGTCGCAGTCGATGCCGAGTTCGTCGACGAGCGCGGCTGCTCTGCGGAGGGCATCCATCTGGGAGTGGCCGTACAGCCTCGCGCCCTCGGGGCCGCGCGTGCGGCGCAGGCGCTGGTGTACGAGGGAGTGGAGCGCGGTGAGCTTGGCCGTCGTATGGCCGGTGACGCCGCCGGCCAGGCAGCCGGCCTCCAGCACGGCGACACTGCGGCCGCTCTGGGCCACTTCCCAGGCGGTGCTCAGCCCCGCCATGCCGGCCCCGATCACGGCCACGTCCACGCCGATGTCCTCGGTGAGGGCCGGACGGGGAAGCCCAGGCGCCGTCTCGATCCAGTACGACGCCTGTGTGCCGGTGTGCTCGCTCATGGGGGCCGGGTTCCCCGAACCGGATCTCCGAAGCGCGCAGGGGTCAGGGCAGAGGTACGCCGCCCGTCGCGTTGACGATCTCGGCCGTGATGTAGCTCGCCTGCTCCGAGGCGAGGAAGACATAGGCGGGAGCGATCTCGGCCGGCTGGGCGGGCCTGCCCAGGGGAGACTGCTTGCCGAACTCGGTGGTGTCCGGAAGGGTGGCGGGGATGAGCGGGGTCCAGACGGGCCCGGGCGCCACTGCGTTCACACGGATGCCGTCCGAGGCGAGCATCTGGGCCAGACCCTGTGTGAACGTGACGATGGCGCCCTTGGTGGTCGCGTAGTCGAGCAGGTGCGGACTGGGCTTGTACGCCTGCACGGACGTGGTGTTGATGATCGACCCGCCGGCCGGGATGTGCGGCAGGGCCTTCTTGCACAGCCAGAACATCCCGTACAGGTTCGTGCGCATCACCCGGTCGAACTGTTCCGTGGTGATGGCTTCGATGCCGTCGGGCTGGGACATCTGGTATGCGGCGTTGTTGACCAGGACGTCGATGCGCCCGAACTCCGCGAGCGCCCGTTCGATCAGCCGGTCGCACTGCTCCTCGTAGCGGATGTCGCAGGCCACCGGGACCGCCTTGCGCCCCGCCTCCTCGACCAGGCGGGCCGTCTCGCGTGCCTCGTCGCTCTCCTCCGGAAGATGGGTGAACAGGACGTCGGCACCCTCCCGGGCATAGGCCAGCGCCACGGCACGCCCGATACCGGAGTCACCCCCGGTGATGAGTGTCTTCCGGTCCGTGAGCAGCCCACATCCGCGGTACGAGTCCTCGCCGTGGTCCGGCGGCGGGTCCATCGGGCCCGTCCAGCCGGGGTGCGGCTGATCCTGCTGGGGGAACTCGGGACGGGGGTACCGCTCCGCCGGGTGCTGCGGTCCGTTGTCCTTCACGCTTCGTGCCTCTCTGCCGGTGCGGACGGCCCGGGCCGGAGCGGTGGGCTGTCGCCCCCACGCCGGCCCGCAGCAGGTGAGCGGCGAAACACCAGGGTCTCGTGCCCACGCAGCGTCGAGTCCCCCTCCGCGCGTGGTCGACACATGCGTCAGGGGTCCGGCCGACCGCGCGGACGCCCTCCGACGCTCCCGGGGGCCTCGGGGATCGCCGTCACAGTGCCCGGTACATGATGTGCAGCCCCACCCTGCCGAACCGGGGGTGTTCGTACGCTCCCGGAACCGTGCCCAGGATCGTGAAGCCCAGGGACGTCCACAGCGTCACGGCCGGGTTGGTCTCCACGACCGCGTTGAAGACCATGCCGCGGTAGCCGGCGGCCTTCGCCACGGCCAGGACGTGTTCGGCCAGGGCACGCCCGATGCCCTCTCCCGCCCGGTCGGGGTCGACCATGAAGCCGGCGTTGGCGATGCGGGCGGCGGGACCGCCGTAATTGGGCATGACGTAGGCCGAGCCGACGACCGCCCCGGAGTCGTCCTCGGCGACGTACACACGCTTGACCGGCGCCATCCACAGGGCGCGGGCCGCTTCCTCGGTGGTGTCCGGGTCCCAGGCGTAGGTCTCACCGGCGGCGACGATCCGGTGCCAGAACGGCCAGATGCGCGGCCAGTCGTCAGCCTCGGCTTCTCTGATCAGCATGGGCGCCGAGTCCGGCACGCCCATGCCGTCAGCGATCACGAGGGGTCCGCGAGGTCAGTCGACGCTCGGCAGGATGTGGGGCTCGGCGAGGTCGTCCTCGTAGCCGGCCAGTCTGATGGGGGCGGACCTGGCCCACACGTCCAGGCTGCCGAGCTTCTTCTCCGCCCGGCGGCCGCCGCGCTCCCCGCGTTCCTTGGGCCGCTGATCGTGATTCGTCTTCTCCGGTGTCACCGCGCACTCCTTCATGTGTCGGGTAACCCTCGGGACGTACCGGCCCAGTCTGCCGCTGCGCCCTCGACGTCCGCTCGGGTCTTGGTCGAAATCAGGTCGGACGCGGTGGCGTCGGCAACTCGTAGGAGAACAGGCCGTGGTGACCGGCCTGTCCCTGGGACGGACCCTGGGTGTGGGTGGGACCCCAAAAGGCTGTCCTTACCGTCCAGAGTAACCAAATGAGCGGGTGCCCGCTCGATGGGGCTGAAACAACCAGGTAACTGTCTTGAGTCATACGGAATTCACTCAGCCCGATTCTCAACCACTTTGGCGTGGATTGCCCCGTTCATGGCCACCCATTCGGACCAACGGTCGAACTGCTCACCGGTACGTCAGGTGCCCGGCTCGACGCATTCGGTGCTCAGTTCAGGTCCCGTTGGCCGAGTCGCAAGCTCGCCATGATCTGCTGACGGTCGGCAACGGCTTTTCTCGCGGGAGGACTGACGCATGAGGCTGCGCAGCGTCGAGGAGCTGATGGATCTGCTGCACGCCTGCCGGGGCGCGCGGAACGTCCCGGAAGGCGGCATCGAGCCGGTCGATCTGCACGACCACGCCCTGCAGACCGCCGCGCTGCTGCGCCGAAGTCACCCCGCGGACAAGGAACTCCAGGTCGCCGGACTGGTGCACGACATCGGCCGGATGCTGCGGCCGGGTGACGACGCCGGGCACGCGGACCACGCGGCCGACGCCGTACGGCCGTTGCTCGGCGAACGGGTCTCCCGCCTCGTACGCCTCCACGTGGCCGCCAAGCGCTATCTGGCCGCGGCCACGCGCGGACACGGGACGTCCGCGCTCAGCGCGCCGGTCCTGACGCGGCAGGGCGGGCCCATGACGCCGGCGGAGGCGGCCGCGTTCGAACGCGACCCGATGGCCGACGACGCGGTCACCCTGCGCCAGGCGGACGAGGCGGCCAAGGTGGCCGGCCTGGACGCCGGGGTGCTCGAGGACTGGCGGACGGTCCTGGAGCTGGTGGCGGCCCGGCACGCCCGGCTGGGGGCGGTGGACTGAGGAGGCCCGGAGGCCGCCTTCCGACGCTCCGCCGCGAGGTGGAGGCCGTCGAAGCCCCGACCTCCTGCTCCCTGATCCCAGGTCATCCCGCTCCATGAGCGCCGCTCAGCCCCGTGTGACACCCGCGGGACGAGCGTGATGGCATACGTGCATGGAGCTGCGGGAGCTGCGCGCGTTCGTCGCCGTCGTGGAAGAGGGCGGCCTGTCGCCCGCGGCCCGGCGGCTGCACCTCAGCCAGCCGGCGCTGTCCCAGACGATCAGCGGTCTGGAACGGCGGCTCGGTGTGAAGCTGCTGACCCGCAGCAGTGCCGGTGTGCGCGCCACCGACGCGGGGGCGACGCTGCTCGGGGAGGCACGCGCGGTACTGGCCCGGCACGACCAGGCGGTGCGCGCGATGGCCGCCTACACCGGCGACGGGGGCGGTGTGCTGCGGATCGGGATACCGCTGGAGCTGCCGCCCGGTCTGCTGGACTCGGCCCTCGCGGAACTCGCCGGGGCCCACCCCGGCACGAGGGTGCAGGCACGCCATCTGTCCACCGCGCAACAAATGACCGCACTGCAGGCCGACGAGCTCGACCTCGGTCTGCTGCGGGAGCGACCACCCGGACAGGAGTTCGATGCGCTGCTCGTGGTGCGGGAGAGGCTGGGCGTGTTGCTGGCCACCGAGCAGGCGGCGGAACTCGTCGGTCCCGACGGCATCGCGCTGGAGTCGCTCGTGGGACTGGAGTGGGTGGGCTTCCCGCGTGCCGGCAGCCCCGCCTGGTACGACGAGCTGACCGCCATCCTGCGCAGCCACGGCCTGGACCTCGGCCCCGCGGCGCCGCAGGGACAGCTCCTGCTCGCGGACGTGAAGCTCGCCGCGGTGAGCGCGGGGCGGGCCTTCGCCCTGGCGCCACCGGAGTGGGGGTCCCTGCCCGCCCGTGTGACCTGGTCACCGCTGGTCGGCCACCCGTTGGTCCGCCGCACCTGGGCGGTGTGGCCGGCCGCGTCGCGGCGCCGTGATCTGGCGCGTCTCATCGCCGCTTTGGACCGCCTGGGGAGCGGCTGAGCGACACGCTACTGTCGGCGTAATGGGCACGATGGGACCGTTCGGCCGCGTCACACTGTATGAAATGTGCCGCCGACACGGATTCCCTCGCGCCTGGGGCCGCGTGATCGGAACGTGGACGACCAGGCATGCCGCGTGGTGCCTGGCCGCTTCCCTGGCACTCCATCTCCTCGCGGTCCTGGTCTTCCCTCCCCAGCCGCTGGACCTCCGTGTCTACCGGGAAGCCTCTCCTCTGGTGTTCTCCGGCGGACTGTACGACTACCGGCTGCACACCGGCCCGCCGATCCCCGTCCTGCCGTTCACCTATCCGCCGTTCGCGGCCCTGGTGTTCCTGCCGCTGTCGCACCTTCCCTGGACGGCGGTCGTCGTCCTGTGGCAGGCGGCCTCCGTGGCGGCCCTGGCCGTGATCGGCTACTGCGCCGACCGGCTCCTGTCCCCCGGTGCCGACCGACCCGAAGCGCCCCGCGTCCTGCTGTGGACCACGGCCGGCCTGTGGCTGGAACCCGTGCGCCACACCCTGGACCAGGGACAGGTGAATCTGCTGCTGGCCGCCCTGGTCATGACGGCGCTGGTCGTACTGCGCGGGGCCGCGGCCCGGGGAGCGGCCCTGGGCCTGGCGGCCGCGGTGAAACTCACTCCGGCCTTCGGCGGTCTGTACCTGCTGGCGACCCGGCAGTGGCGGGCGGCGGCATGGGCCCTCGCCGCCGGGGGCGGAGCAACGGCCCTGGCCTGGCTGGCCGCCCCGCACGAGTCGGCCCGCTACTGGTTCACCCTGGTGACGGACACTCAGCGGATCGGCCCCGCATGGTCGGTGCGCAACCAGTCCCTGCGCGGGGCACTCGGCAGGCTCCTGGACCCTGGCCCGGGAGCCTCCGTGGCATGGTGGACGGCCCTCCTCCTGGTCACGGTTGTGGCCGCCTGGGCCCTGCGGAGCGCCGTACGGCGTCAGGACCTTCTCGGCATCCTCGTCACCGCCGAGTTGTACGGTCTGCTCGTGTCGCCCATCTCATGGAGCCACCACTGGGTGTGGTGCCTGCCGGCCATGATGTGGCTGGCCCATGGGCCCGGCCGGGCGAGCCTGCTCAACCGTGTCACGCTGGCGGCGTGGACCGTCACCACGGCCGCTCGCCTGGTGCCCCTCCTGATCCGCATGGAGGACGGCCTGGCGCACCCCAGCCCTTACCCGGCCGTGCTGGCATGGCCCGGCACGGCGTACGCCGCCTGTGCGGTCCTGACCTTCGCGGCCGTCGCCGCTCGGCCGTACGGCGGCCAGCCGGTCGGCGGATCAAGGCCCCTGTACGCCGAGCGCGCCCGCTGAGGGCCGGGGCAGGGGTATGCCTTACGCGCCTGGCGGCTGTCATCTGACGGTCCGTCATGAGACGGTACGCGGCTGACGCCGCCGTACGGATTCGAGGGCAGGGCGGCCACGGTCCTGCTGCACCTCACCGGGCAGCTCGCGGGTGAGCCGGCGCCGAAGGTGCGGGTGAACTCGGTGTCCCCCGGTCTCGTCCGCACCGAGATGGCCCGCTTCGTCCAGGGCGGCGTACGCCCCGGAGACCTCCGTCTCCGGGGCGTACGCCGTTCATGAACGGCTGTGGTCATACGCACCCCGTCGCACGTGGCAGCACGGGCACCACCTCACTCGTGACGGTGACCGTCATTCGCTTCGAGCGCTCAGGGGAACAGCGCGATCCCGGCAAGGATCAGCAGGACGATGCAGGCGATCAGCCCGACGGTGGCCCAGGTCCCGCGGTGTTTCAGCGGTTCCGGGGCGCGCCCGCCGCGCGGCCGGTCCTCCGGCAGGTCGGGGTGCGCCGGACGGTCGGACGCGTAGAACTGCTCGTCGCTCGGATACACGTTGCGGGGATCGCCGGCGGCGCGTGGATCGATCTCGTGTGGAGTGGGCATGAGACCTCCTTGCGCGGTGCTCATGAGAGCCCGAGTTCCCGCTCGGCGCCAGGCCACGCGTCAGGGGTGACGCGTCACCGCCCTGTGGACCGCTGGGATCACCACTTCCCGGGCGCGTAGTCCTTCAGGAAGACGCCGTACAGGTCCTCGCCCTGCTCGCCGCGCACAATCGGATCGTATACCCGGGCCGCTCCGTCCACGAGGTCGAGCGGGGCGTGGAAGCCCGCGTCGGCCAGGCGCATCTTGTCCGGGTGCGGGCGCTCGTCGGTGATCCAGCCGGTGTCGACGGCGGTCATCAGGATGCCGTCCTTCTCGAACATCTCGTCGGCGCTGGTGCGCGTGAGCATGTTCAGGGCGGCCTTGGCCATGTTGGTGTGCGGGTGCCCGGCGCCCTTGTAACCGCGGTTGAACACGCCCTCCATCGCGGAGACGTTCACGATGTACGTGCGCCGGGCCGCGGAGGCGGCCAGCGCGGCGCGCAGACGGCTGATCAGGATGAAGGGCGCCGTGGAGTTGCACAGCTGGACCTCCAGCAGCTCGACCGGCGTGACCTCCTCCACCGACTGGATCCAGCTGTTGGTGTCGTGCAGATCGGGGACGAGCCCGCCCGCGTCGATCGCCGTACCGGCCGCGATCCGCTCCAGGGAGGCCGAGCCGGAGACCAGCGCGAGGTCGGTGACGTCCTGGGCGGTCAGCGCGCCGCCACCGGCCACCGGCAGCGCGGCCACGGCCCCGGAGCCGAAGGTGCCGATGACCTCGGCGGACGGCAGCTCGCCCGCCGGGAGAGGCGCGGACTCGGCCGCGACCAGCTCGCTGTAGGCCTCCGGGGAACGGCGTACGGTCTGCGCGGCGTTGTTGATCAGGATGTCCAGCGGTCCCTCGGCGGCCACCGAGTCGGCGAGCGCCACCACCTGGGCGGGGTCGCGCAGGTCGATACCGACGATCTTCAGCCGGTCGATCCACTCGTCGCTGTCGGGCTGGGCCCTGAAGCGGCGGACCGCGTCGTTCGGGAACCGGGTGGTGATGGTGGTGTGGGCGCCGTCCCGCAGCAGGCGAAGCGCGATGTACATGCCGATCTTGGCGCGGCCCCCGGTGAGCAGGGCGCGCCTGCCGGTGAGGTCGGTGCGGGCGTCGCGGCGGGCCCGGTTCTCGGCGGCGCACCGCGAGCAGAGCTGGTGGTAGAAGTAGTCGACCTCGACGTAGCGGGTCTTGCAGACGTAGCAGGAGCGCGGGCGCTGGAGTATCCCCGCGATCCGGCCCGCCTCGGTGGCCGACGACGGCAGGATCCCCTCGGTCTCGTCGTCGATGCGCTGCGCGGAGCCCGTCGCCGTCGCCTCGGTGACCGCCTTGTCATGGGCGGTCTTGGCTGCCCGGCGCTCCTGGCGGCGGCGCTGCTTGACCGTGCGGTAGAGGTGCGAGGTGGCTCGGCGCACCATGACCGCGTCGGGGTGGTCGACGTCCAGCCGGTCGAGCTCCTGGAGCACGCTGAGGCAGACGGCAAGGCGCTCCGGGTCGATGCCGGGCCCGTACGTCACCTCGTCCATGGCCGCCGAGACGTCGCCCGCCGGGCCGTCCTGTGTCACCGTCATCGCGCTGCATTCCTCGCTCACCCGCGCAGCGCTCCGACCGCGCTCGCCTTCGAACGCGGAATTTTACGGAGCGCAGGGCCGGGTCACCAAACCCGCACCGGTCACCGCCACGAGCGGTGACGGTCCGGGCGGCCCCGGATCGCACCGGGTCGTGGGGGAACGCGGCTGCGCGGGGCCCGCGCGGACAGCCGCGCGGGGCGCTTGACACACGGAGCGCCGCGTGACCGACGACGGCAGCGTGCCCGCCCACGCACGCCGAGGAACGGCGCCCGAGCGACGCGGCGACGACCGTGCGCGGGGACGGGTGCCGCCGCTCGTCAGGTTCGGCAGGCCGCCAGCAGCGTCTCCACCTCCTCACGGACCGCGTCCGCCAGCCGTTCCAGGTCCGGCACCGCCCGGCCGTCGGCGACGAGCCCGTAGTGCACGCGACCGCGGTAGGTCGAGATCGCCACCGCGAGGGACTGGCCGCAGGCCAGCGGGGCGAGCGGGTAGACCTCGGTGAGCGGGTTGCCGCCGAGCTTCAGGCCGAGGCTGGGCAGGGGCACGCTGGTGACCAGGATGTCGAACCAGAGCCGGGCGGCCAGGCTGACCAGCGGTCCGCCCAGCCGGTGGCCCAGCGCCGGCACATGGTCGGCGAGCAGCGCGACCGCGCCCGCGCCCCGGTTGGGCCCGGCGTCCTTGTTGCGGTCCATCGCCGTGCGCACCGTCCGCAGGCGCTCCAGCGGGTCCGGGTCGGCGACCGGGAGCCGTATCAGGTAACCGGAGAGCCGGTTGCCCTGCGGGTGCGCGCTGCGCGGACGACGGTTGGAGACGGGGATCAGGGCGCGGGGCTCGACGCCCGCGCTGCCGTCGCCGCGTTCGTCCAGCCAGCGGCGCAGGGCACCCGCTACGACCGCGATGAGGACGTCGTTGACGGTGCCGCCCTCCGACTTGCGCACCCGGTGCACATCGTCGAGGTCGATGGCCACACCGGCGGTGCGGCGGGTGCCGCTGGGCTCGGAGACGAGCGCGGACGACGAACGCATGCCGAGGGTGGACAGGGCGACGGAGGCCCCGATGTCGAGGGCGCGGCCCACATCGGCGAGTGTGCCCCGCAGCAGGCCCGGGAGTCTGCGCACGTCGGGCAGGAGACCACGGGCGCTCTCCTGGGGACGCGGGCGGGGCTCCGGCATGTCCATCGGGTCCAGGACGGCGGCCGCCAGCGTCAGGGCCCGCAGCCCGTCGGCGAGGGCGTGGTGGAACTTGAAGAGCACGGCGAAGGAGGTGCCGGACTCGCCCGGCAGCACATGTGCCTCCCACGGCGGTCGGTCGCGTTCCAGGGGGCGTCCCATGAGCTGCCCCGCCACGGCGTGGAAGTCGTCGGTGGGGGCGTGCAGCCGAACGTGGTCGAGCGGGTCGAAGTCGGGTGCGGCTTCACGGGCAGCACCGCCCAGGGCGAGCGGGAGGCGTGCGGCGGCGAGGTGGCGCGAAAGACGTACGTCCGGCAGCCAGACGTTCCGGATCCGCATGCGCAACCCCGGCACCGCGGCGGCGCGGACCGCGAGCAGATCGGCGGCGTGGGCGCCCGCGGTGGGTGAGAGGCAGGAGAACACGCCGAGGGCACCGAGGTGCATGGGGTGCCGGGCGGACTCGATGTTCCAGAACGCCAGGTCGAGTGGTGCGAGCAGGTCAGAAGTCAATGGCTTGCCTCGCGTCGACGGGGTGGGAAGCAAGAAGTCAACCTCCGACAAGCGATTACGGTCAAGTACGATCAGGCTACGTACAGTTAACGGCGGATGAAGTCCCGCCCCTCGGGGAGGGGCGGGACTCAGGTGACGCACGAGGTCACTTCAGTGCCGGCGGCCCGGCGTTCGGGGCCGTGCCCCACCCGGACGGCCGCGCGCCGACCGTGAACTCCAGGGTGCCCAGACGGCGTAGCGTGTCGGACGTGACATACGTCCGTTCGTAGGCCGTTCCGAGGACGCGCACCCCCTGGATGTACCGGTTGCCGTCGGACGTGCCCGGAGCGGTGATGGTCAGCCCGCCGTTGGGGTAGTACGCCCGGTCCAGGACCAGGTCGACCCGCTCGAAGACGGGCGCCGTCAGGCCCCAGGTCGAGTAACCGGGCTGCACCGGGAAGATGCCGATCGACGAGAGCACGTGCCAGGCGGACATCGTGCCGAGGTCGTCGTTGCCGGTGATGCCCGTCGGCCCGTCCGTGAAGAGGGTCAGCGCCGCGTGCACCACGTCCGTGGTCTTCCACGGCTGGCCGGTGGAGAGGTAGGTGTACGGGGCGATGAGGTCGGGCTCGTTCTGTGGGTTGTACTTGTCCGCGTTGTAGTAGGCGTACGGTCCGTTCACCCAGACCTCGCGCGCCGTCTTCGCCGGGTTCTTCAGCAGCTGGTCGTAGGCGAAGAAGGCGTCGAGCCGGTCGTTCGCCGCCCGCTCGCCGCCGATGAGGCCCACCATGCCGGGCAGGTCCTGCGGCACGAGCCACTGGTACTGCCAGGCCGTGCCCTCGTGAAAGCCCTCGCTCTTGGCCGGGTCGGCCGGTCCGACGAAGGCCCCGGAGGCGTCCCGGGCGCGGAAGAAGCCGGTCGAGGGGTCGAGGATGGTGCGGTAGTTGCGCGACCGTGCGGCATAGCGCGCCGCGTCCGCGTCATGTCCCAGGCCGCGCGCCATCTGGGCGAGCATGGCGTCGGACAGGGCGTACTCCAGCGTCACCGACCCACCGTGGTGGTAGTCGGAGTCGCCGGGCTTGGCGTACGGGCTGTCCTTGGTGTAGGGCGCGAAGCCGTTCGCGATGTACTCGCGGTTGGCCTCGCGGCCCACGTACATGGTGTCGGCGGGCGGTACGCCGTCGGCGTTCTTCTTGAGCGCGCGATACGCCCGTTCCTCGTACCCCTTGAGCAGTCCCTGCTGGTAGGCGTGGGTGAGGAACGGGGTGACCGGGTCGCCGCTCATGATGTTCGTCTCCACCGTGCCGTAGCCCCACTTGGGCAGCCAGCCGCCCTCCTCGTCGATCTTGATCACGGAGATCGCCATGTCGCGCGCCTGGCGCGGCGCGAGCAGGGACAGGAGCTGGGACTGGGTGCGGTAGGTGTCCCACAGCGACCAGTTCTGGTAGTACGTGAACCCCTGCGCCCGGTGGATCCGCTGGTCCCAGCCGGTGTAGCGGCCGTCGGCGTCGCTGCCGATGTTCGGCGCGAGGAACGACCGGTACAGGGACGAGTAGAAGGCGGTGCGCAGGGCGGCGCTGCCGCCCTGCACCCGAACATCGTCGAGGCGGTCCTCCCAGGCACGGCGTGCGGCCTCGCGAGCGTCCTTGAACGAACGGACGTCCGGTGCACCCAGGTTGACGGCGGCGCCGCGCGCGTCGACGTACGACAGCGCGGTGGTCGCCTCGACCGTACGGTCCTTCGTCGCGTCGAAGGTGACGTAGGCGCCGTTGCGCCCGGGGCCGGAGGACGTCCTCGCGCCCCGTGTGATGGAGTCCTGGTACCAGGTCCCGTGCGCGGTGAAGGGCCGGTTGAAACGGGTGAGCGTGTACACCGTGTACGGCCGGGTGGGGCGGCAGAACCCGCTGCCCGTGATCTCGGTGCGCACGGTGCGGTCGTCGAGGATCTCCACCTTGGAGGAGACGTTCTTGTGCAGCGACTGGCCCGCGTTGAGCAGCACGTTGGCCTTGCCGGTGGCCGGGAACGTGTAGCGCTGCACCGCGGTGCGCTCGGTCGCCGTCAACTCGGCCTGGATGCCGCTGTCGAGCCCGACCCGGTAGTAGCCGGGGCTCGCCTGCTCATGGTCGTGGCTGAAGTGGGCCGCGTACTTGGCGTAGTCCGTCTCGGTGACGTCACCGGTCGTCGGCAGCACGGGCAGATCCCCTCCGATGGCGCAGCCGACGCCGGAGAGGTGGACCAGGGAGAAGCCGCGGATCTGGTGCTGGGTGTAGTCGTAGCCGGTGTTGTGGCCCGTGTCCGGCGAGAACTGCACCATGCCGAAGGGCACGGCGGCGCCGGGGAAGGTGTTGCCTTCGTCCTGTGTGCCGATGAAGGGGTTGACCAGGTCGGTGAGCCTGTCGTCGTGCGGCTCGGCGGCATGGGCGGTCGGCAGGGCGAACAGCGCCGAGGCCGTCACCGCGCCCGCGACGTACAGGCGCAGGCGCCGGGTCCATCTCATCTCGGAAGCCTCCGGAGGATCGACATCGTTGTGCACATGGTGCTGGCGGGGCGTCAGTTTCCCGGGCAACCGGAAGGGTTGATCCGGGCGCGTCGCGTATCAGGGGGCGGGCCCCGCGGCGGTGCGGTGCTCGCGGTGACGGCGGTACAACGTTGTCACCAACGGCAGTTGGCATGACAACACGCATTCCGCTTCACGTACAGGTACATGACAAGCCAGCCCGGGCGTGGTTCCCCCGGCCTGCCGGACGGCCCCGGCGCGCTGCGTCACCGGGGCCGTCCAGCGACGTCCTACGACACGCGCCGGCCCTTCCCCAACGCGATGACCCCGCCCTTCGACACCGTGTACAGCTCCGCGTCCCGCTCCGGATTGACGCCGATCGTCGCGCCTGGCGGCACCTCCACGTTCTTGTCGAGGACGGCCCCGCGCACGATCGCACCCCGCCCGACATGCACGTTGTCATGCAGGACCGAACCCTGGACGACGGCGCCCGGGTCCACCACGACTCCCGGCGACAGAACCGACCGCGTCACCTGCCCCCGGATCAGGCACCCGGCGCTGATGATCGACTCGCTGGCGATGCCGCCCGCGTTGAAACGGGCCGGCGAGAGCTGGCCGGAATGGGTGTAGATCGGCCAGCTGCGGTTGTACAGGTTGAAGGCGGGCCGCTCCGCGATCAGGTCCATATGGGCGTCGTAGTACGCGTCCAGGGTGCCCACGTCCCGCC
The DNA here is from genome assembly GCF_001417775.1 of Streptomyces sp. TP-A0356. Taxonomy (GTDB): domain Bacteria; phylum Actinomycetota; class Actinomycetes; order Streptomycetales; family Streptomycetaceae; genus Streptomyces. The sequence continues at coordinate 185,924 of NZ_BBZJ01000016.1, forward strand.
AGTACCCCTGGTCCCGGCTGGTCTCACCGGGCACGTGGTTGGCGCTGAAGTCGTACAGCTGGGCCTCGCCGCGGTCGGTGAGCGCGGGCAGGATCGAACCGCCCATGTCGTGCACGGAGTTCGCGTCCTCCGCGTCCCGCTGGAGCGCCTCGATCAGCGCCTTGGTGGTGAAGATGTAGTTGCCCATCGAGGCGAACACGCACTCGGGGTCGTCCGGCAGGCCGGGCGGATCGGCGGGCTTCTCCAGGAAGCGCTCCACGGTCTGGGCGTCCGAGCCGGGGCTGATCACACCGAACGACGAGGACTCCACGCGCGGCACCCGTATCCCCGCGACGGTCACGCCCGCGCCGCTGTCGATGTGCTGGGCGAGCATCTGCCGGGGATCCATGCGGTAGACGTGGTCGGCGCCGAACACCGCCACGTACTCCGGCCGTTCGTCGTAGACGAGGTTCAGCGACTGCAGGATCGCGTCGGCACTGCCCAGGTACCAGCGGGGGCCGAGCCGCTGCTGGGCCGGCACGGGCGTGATGTAGTTGCCGAGCAGGCTGGACATCCGCCAGGTCGTGGTGATGTGCCGGTCCAGCGAGTGCGACTTGTACTGCGTGAGCACGCAGATGCGCAGGATGTCGGCGTTGACGAGGTTGGACAGGACGAAGTCGACGAGGCGGTAGGTTCCGCCGAAGGTCACGGCCGGTTTCGCGCGGTCCGCGGTCAGCGGCATCAGCCGCTTCCCCTCCCCGCCGGCCAGTACGATTCCCAGCACCGAAGGTCCACCGCGCCGCATGCCGCCGCCCCTCTACGCCCGGTTGTGCCGCTCTCTGCTCAATGACTACCCCTGTTCGAGGACTTCCTCGTACAGGCGAACCGTGCGGCGGGCCACCGTGTCCCAGCCGAACTCCTCCACCGCCCGCTTCCGTCCCGCCTCGCCCATGCGCTCCGCGGCCTCCGGGTCGCCGAGGACGGCGTCGAGGGCGCGTGCGAGGCGCCCCTCGAAGTCGTCGTCCACGTCCACCAGCAGTCCGGTACGGCCGTCGTCCACGACCTCCGGAATGCCGCCGGTGCGCGAGGCGACCACGGCCGTGCCGCACGCCATGGCCTCCAGGTTGACGATGCCCAGCGGCTCGTACACCGACGGGCAGACGAAGAGGGCGGCGTGGGTGAGGAGCTGGATCACGTCGGGACGCGGCAGCATCTTCGGGATCCAGTGGACGCCGCCGCGGCTCCTGCTCAACTCCTCGAAGAGCTCCCGGAACTCGCGGTCGAGCTCGGGAGTGTCCGGAGCGCCCGCGCACAGCACCACCTGGGCCGCCGGGTCGATGTCCCGTACCGCGCGCAGCAGATGGGGCACGCCCTTCTGGCGGGTGATTCGGCCGACGAACAGGACGTACGGGCGGTGGCGGTCGAGACCGATGCGGGCGAGGACGTCCGTGTCGTGGTCCGGCCGGTAGAGGGTGGTGTCGATGCCGTTGTGCACGACGTGGACCCGCGCCGGGTCGAGGGCCGGATAGCAGCCCAGGATGTCGTCGCGCATGGCGCCGGAGACCGCGATCACGGCGTCCGCGGCCTCGATCGCGGTGCGCTCGGCCCAGCTGGAGAGGGCGTATCCGCCGCCGAGTTGCTCGGCCTTCCAGGGACGCAGCGGCTCCAGCGAGTGGGCGGTCATCACATGCGGGACGCCGTACAGCAGCTTGCCGAGGTGGCCGGCGAGATTGGCGTACCAGGTGTGCGAGTGGATCAGCTCTCGGCCTTCGAGGGCGGCGACCATGGAGAGGTCCACGGAGAAGGTGCGCAGGGCGTCGTTGGCGGTGTCGAGGGTGGGCCACGGCCGGTGACGTACGACGCCGCCCGCACCGCCCTCGCCCCAGCAGTGCACGTCCAGGTCCGTGAGCGAGCCCAATTCCCGGGCGAGGAACTCGACATGGACGCCCGCACCGCCGTACACGTCCGGCGGGTACTCCCGGGTCAGCAGTCCCACACGCACCCGGTACCCCCTGTCTCAGCGGTCGCTTCCCACATGGTCACCCAGATGCGGCGGTTGGGGAAGACCGCCCGTGCTTCAACCGCGCAGCGGCGGGCGGTCGAAGCAGCAGTCGCCGCACAGGCCGCCGCCGGGCAGCCGGTAGTAGAGGCAGCAGCTGCGGCGGCGGCCGGTGAGGGGGTCGAGGGTGCCTGCCAGGTCGGGGTGCGCGAACAGCCCCGCGGCCAGGGCGCGGGCCCGCTCCGCCACCTCCGGGCGCCCTGCCGTGCGCGCCCAGTGGTCGACCATCCGCACGGCGCCCGCGAGGGCGGAGCCCGCGTTGCCCCGCAACAGGCCTGCGGAGACGCGGTACCGGGAGGTCAGGGCGGTCGCGAGCGGTGCGAGGTGGTCGGCGCGGACGACCGTGTCGAGCGACTCGACCGGCAGCGCGCGCACCTCGCTCAGCCACAGGTCGTCCGGCGCGCCGCCGTCCGGATCCCAGTGCAGCAGCCGGGGATCGAGGTCGGGCAGGCATCCGTACAGGGCGGCGCAGCCGAGGGCGACGGACCACAGCCGGGCGGCCAGGCCCTGGTGGGCGATCGAGGCGGCGACCCGTTCCTCGGGCGCGCCGAGACTGCGCGCGACCCTGCGGACGCGAACGGTCAGCGGATCCGCACGCGGACCGCAGGGGGCGGCGGGGTGTTCGGGCGCATACGCCCGCGCGAGGGTCGGCAGGGCGTCCCGGGGCGGCACTCCGGTGTGCAGCACGAAGAAGCCGCCGAGGGCGCCGAGCGCGGCGAGTTCGGGGTCGAGGTCCACGAACGTCAGTAGTACCCGAGGTCCACGAACGTCAGTAGTACCAAGGTCACCAAGACCCCTAGGTGCTTCCACCAGGGGGGACGCCCAGGGTGTCACCCCTCTCGGGGAGGACGGGACACCCTCAGTACTACACCGGCAGTATGACCCAATGCCTGCTCAGGGACGACGACGGGAAGAGCGCCGCACGGCATTGTGTCGACCATGGAAGAAGACCGTTCGCCGCGCCGGGCTCCCCGCCCCGGCCCGACGCAGAGGAGCCGCTCGTGAGCGCCCTCGCGTTGTCCGTGTTCCTGTCGCTCGTCTCCGCCGTCGCATACGCCGGCGGAGCGATCGTGCAGGAGCGCGTGGCGGTGTCGTCGCCGGGCGAGTCGTACGCGCCACTGCGGCGGCCGGGCTGGTGGGTGGCCGTCGTGCTGAACGGTCTCGGCGGGCTGCTGCACGTGGCGGCGCTCGCCTACGGTCCGTTGAGCCTGGTCCAGCCGCTGGGCGCGCTGACCATCGTGTTCGCGCTGCCCATGGCGGCCCTGTTCGCGGGCCGCCGGGCCGGGGCGACCGCATGGCGGGGTGCCTTGATGGCGACCGTGGGCCTCGCGGGCCTGCTGTCACTGGTCGGTGCCGCCAAGGCGCACGCGTTGAGTGACGCCCAGCGCGTGCTGGTGGCCCTGGTCAGCGCCGTGGGCGTGGTGGCGCTGATGGCCGCTGCCCGCGCTGCGCACCGGCATCCGGCGGTGCGCAGCGTGCTGCTGGCGGTCGCGTCCGGTGTCGCCTTCGGCATGTCGTCCGTCTTCACCAAGACGGTCGCGGTGGACTGGACGGACGGGGTCTCCCTCGCGGAGCTGCCGAGCCTCGCGGTCATAGCCGTCTTCGCGACCGCGGGAATGCTGCTGTCGCAGGCCTCCTACCGGGGCGCCGGACTCGCGGCGCCGCTCGCCGCGCTGACGGTGGTGAACCCGCTGGTGGCTGCGGCTGTCGGCATCACCATGTTCGGCGAGACCTTCCGACACGGGACGACGGGCGCCCTGCTCGCCCTGGGCTGCGGTGTCGTCGCCGGGGGCGGTCTGATCCTGCTGACCACGCGTCGCGTCAGCGGCGAGCAGCCCACGGCGGCGGCCGTCGAGGCCGTCCCGGTGGGGACCGTCGAGCCGGAGCCCGTGGAGGACCTGCTGGTCCCGGTGCCCGCACCCACCGCGACCGCGAAGGACGACACGTTCGTGCCGGCACCGGTCAGTTCGAGCACGTACGAGGACTGGGAGCCGGCTCCCTACGGCCGGCCGGCACACCCGTACGGCCCCTTCTACGGCGGCCCGCTCGTGCCGGTGCCCGTGCCGGACGGGCACCACGACCGTCAGATCGCGACACCGCCCGCCCGGAGATAGGCGACCGGATCGACGTCGCTGCCGAACTCGGGCCCTGTCCGCACTTCGAAGTGCAGATGGGGGCCCGTGCTGTTGCCCGTGGAGCCGGAGCGGCCGATGCGCTGGCCGGCCCCCACACTCTGCCCGTCCTGCACGGAGATCGCCGACAGATGGGCGTACTGCGTGTAGCGGCCGTCGGTGTGCCGGATGACCACCTGATAGCCGAAGGAGCCGCCCCAGCCGGCACTGACCACCTGCCCGGGCGCCACCGCCTTCACCGAGGTGCCGGTGGGCACGGGGAAGTCCACACCGGTGTGGTAGCCCTTCGACCAGGAGGAACCCGCGGCGTGGTACGGCGTGCCCATCGCGGCGTCCACCGGGGCGACCCGGGAGTGGGTGGTGGTGCCCCCGTCCGAACTGGGCTTGTGCGGTGCGGAGTTGGGCTTGTGCGGGGACGGCCTGTGGGGCCGGGTGGAGGGCGGCCCCGAGTGCGTCGGGGCCTTGGTCCGGAGGTTCAGCCGCTGGCCGGGCAGGATGAGGTCGGGGTCCGTGCCGATCGTCGTACGGTTGGCCTCGTAGACCCGCTGCCAACCGCCCTGGACGCGGTGGGAGTCGGCGATGCCGGAGAGCGTGTCGCCCCGTACGACCGTGTACATCTCGGCGGTGCCCGCCTGCGACTGGGGTGTGGTCTGCGGTTTCACGTCACGCACGGAACGCTTGGCGATCCGGGTGGCGGTGTCCGAGGTGTCGAGCTCGGGGGTGGCGCCGCCCCGGGTCAGACCGGCGCGTACCGAGCAGAGGGGCCAGGCGCCGGGGCCCTGTCCCTTGAGGACCTTCTCGGCCACGGCGATCTGCTGGTCCTTGGTGGCCAGATCAGCTCGCCGGGCGTACGCCTGTCCGCCGTACGCCTCCCAGGTGGACTGGGTGAACTGCAGTCCGCCGTAGTAGCCGTTGCCCGTGTTGATGCTCCAGTTGTGGCTGGACTCGCACGCGGCGACCTTGTTCCAGGTGCTCACGTCGGCCGCGTGTGCGACGCCGGTGCCGATCAGCGGGAGCGCCATGCCCGCGCCACCCGCCGTGACGGTGAGCGAGGCGCGGTTGATCCTTGTCGGCTGATACCGGCGGTGCCGGCCGCGTACGGCCATGGAGAGCCCCCTCGACATGCGTCAGGAGGGGCAAAAGTAAGGGCTGCGAAGAAGGCGTGACAAGACGGCAATCGGCCGCTCGGGAGCGCCAACTGACCGGGAATCGCCCCCCGTTGCGACCACGGGGAACGACTGAGGCGGCCGGGGCCGGTTGTGCGTACTCCTTACCGGGACATCCGGATGTGCGGTGCGGCGTACCGGCACGTCAGGATGGTTACGGGGCAATACTGACGAGCACCGACGAGCACTGACCACCACTGACGAGCACTGACGAGCACGACCGGCACCCCACCGAGGATGTCTTCAGGACCGAACCGGCACCGCCGGTTCCAGGACCTCTAGGAGCCAACCGCCATGAGCACTTCAGCCCAGATCGGCGTCACGGGTCTCGCGGTCATGGGCCGCAACCTCGCCCGCAACTTCGCGCGCCACGGCTATGCGGTCGCCCTGCACAACCGGACCGCGTCACGGACGCACGAGCTCGTGAAGGAATTCGGACACGAAGGCGACTTCGTTCCCACCGAGACCCCGGAGGACTTCGTGGCGGCGCTGGAGCGCCCCCGCCGCCTGATGATCATGGTGAAGGCGGGCGCGCCGACCGACGCGGTGATCCAGGAGTTCGCCCCGCTCCTGGAGCCCGGCGACATGATCATCGACGGCGGCAACGCGCACTTCGCGGACACCCGCCGCCGGGAGAAGGAGCTGCGCGAGCAGGGCATCCACTTCGTCGGCACGGGCGTCTCCGGCGGCGAGGAGGGCGCGTTGCACGGGCCGAGCATCATGCCGGGCGGCTCGAAGGAGTCGTACGAATCCCTCGGCCCGATGCTGGAGAAGATCGCCGCGAACGCGAAGGACGGGGCCCCGTGCGTCACGCACGTCGGCCCGGACGGCGCCGGCCACTTCGTGAAGATGGTCCACAACGGCATCGAGTACGCCGACATGCAGCTGATCGGCGAGGCGTACCAGTTGCTGCGCGACATCGCCGGCTACTCCCCCGCCGAGATCGCGGAGATCTTCCGCACCTGGAACACCGGCCGACTGGACTCGTACCTGATCGAGATCACGGCGGAGGTGCTCTCCCAGGTGGACGAGGCGACGGGCAAGCCCTTCGTGGACGTGGTCCAGGACCAGGCGGAGCAGAAGGGAACCGGCCGCTGGACGGTGCAGATCGCGCTGGATCTGGGCGTACCGGTCTCCGGGATCGCCGAGGCCGTGTTCGCCCGCTCGCTGTCCGGGCACACGGCACTGCGCGAGGCCTCGCGGGGGCTGGCCGGTCCGAAGCCGGCACCGCTGGACAAGGAGGAGGCCGCGGCCTTCGCCGACCGCGTGGAGCAGGCGCTGTACGCCTCCAAGATCGTGTCGTACACACAGGGCTTCCACGAGATCGCGGCAGGCAGCGAGGAGTACGACTGGAACATCGACCTCGGCAGGATCGCCTCCATCTGGCGCGGCGGCTGCATCATCCGCGCGGCCTTCCTCGACCGCATTCGCGCCGCGTACGACGCCCGCCCGGACCTGCCGAGCCTGCTGTCGGACGAGACCTTCGCACGAGAGATCGGGGAGGCGCAGGACGACTGGCGCGAGGTCCTCGCGGCGGCGACCCGCCAGGGCGTCCCGACGCCCGGTTTCGCCGCGGCGCTCGCCTACTACGACGCCCTGCGCGCCGAACGGCTGCCCGCCGCGCTCACCCAGGCACAGCGGGACTTCTTCGGCGCACACACCTACCGGCGGACGGACCGCGACGGCTCGTACCACACGCTGTGGGGCGGGGACCGGTCGGAGGTCAGGGCGTAGCGGGTCCGCGCACGGCCGACGGACGGCCCGGCGCGAGGGGAGTCCCCTCAGCGCCGGGCCGCCGCTGTCGTGCCGGCGATGTGTCGCCCGCAAAACCGCTCCTAGGACAGCGGCGGTCCCGGTTCGGGCTCGGGGACCGGGTCCGGACCCGGCGGCTTCGGAATCGGGGACGGGGGCGGCTGGGGGCCGGGGCCCGGCTCCGGAGCGGGTCCCGGCTCCGGCACGGGCTGCGGACGGTCGGGGCCCGGACCAGGCACGGGGCCCGGCCCCGGCGGTGTGGGCCCCGGTACGGGGGGCGTGGGAGGCGGTCCCGGCGGTGTGGGCCCCGGCGCGGGGGGCGTGGGAGGCGGTCCCGGCGGCACGGGTTCCGGTCCCGGCGGCACGGGTTGCGGTCCCGGCGGTGTGGGTTCCGGTCCCGGCGCGGGGGGCGTGGGAGGCGGTCCCGGCGGCACGGGTTCCGGTCCCGGCGGCACGGGTTGCGGCCCCGGCGCGGGGCCCGGTTCGGGGGTCGGCTCCGGTCCCGGGGTCGGTCCCGGTCCGGGGGGCGGTCCCGGCTGCGCGGGATCGGGGAACGGATGCGTCATCGTGTCCTCCAGCCAGTTGCTGCATCGGCCCTGGACTTGTCCCCCGGGTACCCGACCGCCGCACCGGCACTCACCCCGTCGCGGGACGGGGTGGGCCCGGGTGGGCTCAGGCCGGCCACGCGCGGCCGGGCCCGCCGACGGTGCCGGACGCCGCCGCAGCCGCCGCCGCGAGTCCCGGACCGGGACTCGACAGCACCGGCACCGCGGTCGTGGTCAGGTACCGCGCCGGAGCCATGGACGCCTGGGCGAGGACGATCGCGTCGGCGCCCGTGACCATGTCGGCGGCATCGGCCACCGCGCGGACGTAGCCGTCGATGTCGCCGGCCTCGAACCGGTCCCACGCGCCCGGGACGAGCAACGTGCGTACGTCGACGGACCGCCCCGCTGCCTCGTCCTGGATCAGGGCGACCGTCGGCTCGAGGGTGCTCTCCAGCGCGGCGAGCACCACGATGCGCGTGCCCGCCGCCACCGCGGCGGCGGCCATCGGCCGGTCCACCCGCAGCACGGGCACGCCGACGCCCGCACGCTCGGCGATCGCGCCGATGGTCGAGCAGGTGCAGAGCACGGCGCGGGCACCTGCCGCGACGGCCTGGCCAAGGGTCTCCCGGACGTCGTCGGCGACGGCGTCCGGGCCCTGCGCACGGGCACGCTCCAGCAACTCCTCGGCCACCAAGTGCGTCAGTTCCAGCCCGGGATGGTCCTCGTCGCGCAGGGACTCGAAGACGGGGATGTGCACGGGCGAGGTGTGGAGCAGGAGGAGCGGCCCGGCGTACGAGGTCATCGACCCTGCCTTTCGGTCGGGTGGTGTCGGTCAGGTGGTCAGGCCGTGACGGCCTGCGGGCTGCGCTCCTGGTCCGAGCCCGGTACCGGGGCGGACGGGTCGGCGCCCAGGGCCACGATCCGGTTGTCGGCGTCCACGTGCACGACCCGCGGCCGCAGCGCGCGTGCCTCGGCGTCGGAGACCTGGGCATAGCTGATGATGATCACCAGGTCGCCGGGGTGGACGAGATGGGCCGCGGCGCCGTTGATCCCGATGACACCGGACCCACGCTCGCCCTCGATGACGTACGTCTCCAGGCGGGCGCCATTGGTGACGTCGACGATATGGACGAGCTCACCGGCCAGCAGGTCAGCGGCGTCGAGGAGGTCGGCGTCGATGGTCACGGATCCGACGTAGTGCAGATCGGCCTGGGTGACGGTGGCACGGTGAATCTTGGACTTGAATACTGTACGAAACACGAAGAAACTCCCGGTTTGTCTGCTCCCTGCCTGCCTGTGCAGGTCAAGGGCGGTCTTCGGAGGCTACAGCGTCTCGCATGTTCGGTCGGCTGTGCCCGGTGCTTGAGGACCCGCACTGACCCATTGCCGACCTTTCTGACGCCGCGCCAGTCGAACGCGCACCCGCGTCACGGGGCCTCGGCGCGCTTCCCGTTCCAATCGGTTCCACCCCCTGGAGAAACGCTTCGACCGGCTGAGCGAGGGACACGGCGTAGCGCTCGTCGAAGAGGGGAACACCGATATGCCGCGCTTCTGATGCGGGGAGGTATGGCTCGCGTACACATGACTGACAAGAAGCTGTCACACGTGGACAGGAATGCGAGTCCGGCGGGTGCCCGTTCCGACTGGCATGACTGTTGGAGTAGCACTCAACGCCTCCGGCGCGCAGAACCAGGTCGACGCCAGCGTGCAGCTGGCCCAGGAGGCCGCGGCCGCCGGTCTGCGGTCGGCCTGGTTCGGCCAGACGTTCGGCGCGGACTCACCCCAGCTCGCCGCGATCGTCGGGCGCGCGGTGCCCGGACTGCATGTGGGCACCTCGGCGATCCCCGTCTTCGGCCGGCACCCACTGCTCGTCTCCAGCCAGGCCCAGACCGCGCAGGCCGCGACGCACGGCCGCTACCACCTCGGTCTGGCCCTGGGCACCAAGCTGCTGACGGAGACCGGCTTCGGCCTGCCCTTCGAGCGCCCCATCGCCCGCCTGCGTGAATTCCTCACCGCGCTACGGCAGTTGACGGAGACCGGCACGGCGGACTTCCACGGTGAGCTGCTCACCGCCACCACCCCGGTCCCGGCACGGGTACCGGGCGCCGAGAGCGGCGTCCCCGTGCTGGTCGCCGCGATGGGGCCGCAGGCGCTGCGGGTCAGCGGGGAGCTGGCGGACGGGATCCTGCCGTATCTGGCGGGCCCGCGTGCCCTGGCGGAACACATCGTCCCCGCACTGACCGCCGCGGCGGAGGCCGCCGGCCGTCCCGCGCCCAGGATCGTGGCCCTGGTGCCCGGGGTGGTGACGGACGACGTGGATTCGGTGCGGGCGAAGGCCACCGACAGCCTCGCGTTCTACGAACAGATCCCGTCCTACGCCCGGGTCATCGAACTCTCCGGCGGCCGCCGGGCCGCCGACGTGGCCGTGATCGGCAACGAGAAGGCGGTCGAAGCGGAAGTACGACGTTACCGCGACGCCGGCGCGACCGAGGTCGTGTTCTCGGGCACCGAGATCGCGGGAGAGGCGGATCGCCGTCGCACGTGGGCACTCCTCGGCGAACTGGCCGGCTGAGTGAGCCCATCGGGCGTCGGCCCGGGCAGATGCCCTGCACCCCTGTGTGAGGCCGAGCCTCGCGTGGCTTGCCGAGCGCAGTGGCGTCGACGCGGGTAGACCGAGACCGACCGCAAGGTTCCTGACGTGCCGCGCCTACCGCCCTGTGGCGTACCCGTCCTCGGAGCCGTCGCCCTCGCGCCATACCGGGTGAACAGCCTCGCCGAGTCCAACTGGCCGCGACCAGCTCATCGGCGTTGCCACTCTTCGGCCAGGAGTCGGCGAAGATGTGGAGCGGCTCCTCGGCCCGCCCTGCCGCGTCCTGGACGGCGCGGACCTCGGCGACGGCTGCGCGGGCCTGGTCGGTGTCGTGCGGGGTGACATAGCCGATGTCGGCGGAGCGACCCACCAGTGTTCCGCCGAGAAGACGCCGCACTGCGGCATAGCGCGCGCCGACGCGCAGCCGGGTCTACCCGGACGACTCGGGCCCTGGCCTGGTGGCGGCACACATAGGCCCAGCGCCCCCACCGCCACGACCGGCACAGCCTGGCGGATGCTCCCGCCGGCCTACCGAACGCCCAGGTCAGCGACGCATCCGGCGAGGCGTCAGGTGGCGCAACACTCCAGCAACACCACTATTCCTATCGGATAGCTATGGTTCGAGCCATGCCGCCCTCCGACCGCATCCGAGACCACGCCGGCCAAGGCGCAGCGACCACGGTCGCCGCTCACCGCAGTCGGCGCAGGCTGCGCGCCGACCGGGCCAGGCAACTCGCGGACCTGCTCCGCCGCCAGCTCCTCACCGGCGCCTTCGCCGACGGCGCGCTCCCCCACGAGTCGACCCTCGCCACCGACTACCGCGCCTCCCGCAACACCGTCCGCCAGGCCCTCGACCTGCTGCGCACCGAGGGCCTCGTGGAACGCCAGCCCGGTGTCGGCACCCTGGTCGTGGCCCGGAAGTACCCCCATGGCCTCGATCGCCTGCTGGGCCTCGCGGAAACCCTCCGCGAACACGGCCGGGTCACCAACGAGGTCCGCACCATGGGCCCCGTCCCGGCCCCCGCCCCCGTCGCCGAACGACTCCACGTGCCCTCGGGCGCCGACGTCCTCTACATCGAGCGCCTGCGCCGCCTGAACGGCCTCCCCCTCTCCCTCGACCTCACCTACATCCCCCTGGACATCGGCACCGCGCTCCTGGCCGCGGACCTGGAGAACACCGACGTCTTCCGCCTGCTGGAGGCGACCTGCGGCCTGCCTCTCGGCCATGCCGAGATCACCCTGGAGGCGGTCAACGCCGACGCCCACTCCGCCGCCGTGCTGCAGGCCCCCCACGGCGCGGCCGTCCTGATGCTGGAACGACTCACGCATCTCGCCGACGGCCGGCCCGTCGACCTCGAGTTCATCCGCTTCCGCGGCGACCGCATCACGATGAGCGGCCTGCTGCACCGCTCCGTCTGACGCCCCCGAAGAGCTCGACCTTCCCTGGAGACAGCCATGCCCTTGGCGCCCCAGCGGGCCGACGTGCCCGTGACCATCGACGAGTCGAAGTGCATCGACGGCTGCACGCTCTGCGTGGACATGTGCCCGCTGGACTCCCTCGCCATCGACGTCAGCAGCGGCAAGGCGTACATGCACGTCGACGAGTGCTGGTACTGCGGCCCGTGCGCGGCCCGCTGTCCCACCGGAGCCGTCACGGTCAACATGCCCTACCTGCTCCGCTGAGAGGCCCGAACTTCCATGGAACGCAAGGCAGTCGCACTCGCCGCATCCGCTCTGCTGCTCCCTCTGTCCGCCTGCGGCGGCAGCGCCGAGGCGGGCGGCAGCTCCACGGTCACCGTCACCGTCGGATACCAGTCCAAGACCATCAACACGGTCACCGCCGGCACCCTCCTGCGCTCCCTCGGCTACTTCGAGAAGCAGCTCAACGCCCTCCACGACGGAAAGACGTACAAGGTCGACTGGCAGGACTACGCCACCGGCGCACCCATCACGGCGCAGATGGCCGCCGGGAAGATCGACATCGGCTCCATGGGGGACTTCCCGCTGCTCATCAACGCGGCCCGCGGCAAGCAGCTGGGCAAACCTACCCACCTGGTCTCGGTCACCGGCTACAACCTCAAGGGCGGCCTGAACACGGTCGTCGTCGCACCGAAATCCAAGCTCACCTCATTGCAGAGCCTCAAGGGCAAGAGGATCTCCACGAGCGTCGGTTCGGCCGCCGACGGCACCCTGGTGCGGGCCCTGCAGAGGGCCGGCATCGACCCGAACACGGGGATCGAGAAGCTGAACCAGCAACCCGCGGTGGGCGCGTCGGCCCTTTCGGCGGGCAGCGCGGACGCGCTGTCGCAGTTCGTGGCCTGGCCGGGCCTGCTCGCCTACCAGGGCAAGGCGAAGGCCCTGTACGACGGCGCCCAGCTGAACCTGCCCACCTTCCATGGCGTCACCGCCCGCGAGGACTTCGCCAAACAGCGCCCCGCCGTGCTGGAGGCGTTTCTGAAGGCCCAGGCGGAAGCGACCGACTACCTCAACGCCCATCCGGTGGACGCCGCCGAGAAGGTCGCGAAGGCCACCGGCCTGCCCGCCGAGGTCGTCTACCTCTACAACGGCGCCCACGGCATCTCCACCTTCGACCCCGCCGTCAAGCCGCAGCTCGTCTCCGCGCTCATACAGGACGTGTCGGTCCTGAAGACGGCCAAGCTGACCGGCGACATCGACGTGAACTCCTTCGTCGACGACCAGTACGTCAAGAGAGCCCTCGGCGCCGGCTACGCCAGGCGGCTCGCCGCGACGCCGCTCGCCGCCGGGAGCGAGGTCTGGTCCAAGGGCGCCACGAAAACCCGGAGCTTCACGTCCCCCGCCCGGCTCCTCGCCTACGTCGCCCGGCACAAGGACGGCATCCGCGCGGCCTATGTCCCCGACGCCACGACCGGCACCCTCTGGTTCGCAGACAAGGCCGTCTGGGTGGCGGACGGCAAGCAACTGCTGCCCTTCGTCGCCCCGGCCACCGCACAGACCTATGTGGCCGGTCACAGCGGTGCCCAGGTGATCACGTACGCGGACGCCCTGGGGCGGGCCTCATGACCCGGTACCCCAGGCGGGCGGGTCGGCTCGTGCTGCGGGCCGGCTCACTGACCGCCGGTCTCGGCCTGTGGCAGTTGCTGACCGCACTCCACGTGAATGTGTGGGTGCGCTTCTCGCAGTTCCCGACGGTGACCGACGTGGCCCGGACCTTCGCCGACCGGCTCTCCGGCCCCGACTACTGGACCGACCTCACCGACAGCCTCACCCGCATCGTGACGGGCTTCCTGCTCGCCGCCGTCCTGGGCGTGGCCACCGGCGTGCTCGTGGCACGCTCGCGGCTCGCCGAGGACCTGCTCGGCCCGGTCCTGGAGGTCGTGCGCCCCATCCCGGCCATCGCCATGGTCCCCGTCGCCATCCTTCTCTTCCCCTCCAACGAGCAGGGCATCGTCTTCATCACCTTCACCGCCGCCTTCTTCCCCGTGCTGGTCTCCACCCGGCACGCGGTTCGCGCGCTGACCCCCGTATGGGAGGAGGCGGTACGCACCATGGGCGGCAGCCGGTGGCGGATCCTCCGCTGCGTCGTCCTGCCCGGCGCACTGCCCGGCATCTTCGGCGGCCTGTCCGTCGGCATCGGCGTGTCCTGGATCTGTGTGATCTCCGCCGAGATGATCTCCGGCCAGTACGGCGTCGGCTACCGCACCTGGCAGGACTACACGATCGTCAACTACCCGGGCGTCTTCGTCGGCATGGTCACCATCGGCCTGCTCGGCTGGCTCACCTCCACCGCCGTCGAACTGCTCGGCCGCCGCCTCACCCGCTGGCTGCCGCGCACGTCGTACGTCCCCGGCGCCCGCCCCCGGCCCGCTCGAGCCCTGATGGTCACGTCCACCACCGAACCCGCAAAGGCCGAGGAGGCACGTGATGAGCACCTCGTCTGAGACCAGGCCGGCCGAGTCGAGAGGCGTGCCGGCGACCCCGCGCGGCACCCGCCTCACCCTGCGCGGCGCCGTGCTCGGCCGGCCGGACGCCCCAGCCGTGGTCGACGTCGACCTGGACGTCACGGCCGGCGAGATCCTCACCGTCGTCGGCCCCTCCGGCTGCGGCAAGTCGACGCTGCTGCGCACCTGGGCCGGGCTGTTGCCCACGCTGGACGGGGCGGTGGAACAGGACGGACGGCCGGTGACCGGCCCGAGTGCGGACCGGGCGTTGATCTTCCAGGAGGACGCCCTGCTGCCCTGGCGCACCCTGCGCGCCAACGTCGAACTGCCCCTCGCCGTCCAGGGCCTGCCACGCGCGCGACGCAGGGAACAGGCCGAGGGCTGGCTGGCACGGGTGGGACTCGCCGACCGGACCCGGCAGTTGCCGCACCGCGTCTCCGGCGGTCAGCGCCAGCGCACCCAGTTGGCCCGCGCCCTCGCCGGACGCCCACGCGCCATCCTGATGGACGAACCCTTCGGCGGGCTCGACGCCCAGACCCGCGTCGGCATGCAGGACTTGCTGGTGGAGGTATTGCGCGGCACCGGCGCGACCGTCGTCTTCGTCACCCACGACGTGGACGAGGCCCTGTTCCTCGGCGACCGCGTGGCCGTGCTCGGCGCGGGCCGACTTGTCGCCGTAAGGGACGTACCGCGACCGCGCGAGCGAGCCGCCCACGACGATCCGGCGCGCATCGCCCTGCGGCGCGACATCCTCACGTCACTCGGCTCTTGAAAGGCACCCTGGTGGACACCCCTGTGGAGATCCCGGCGCTCACCGACGCCGAGGAGCTGACCTGCGACGTCCTCGTCATCGGCGGCGGCACGGCCGGCACCATGGCGGCGCTGACCGCCGCCGAGCACGGTGCGGACGTCCTGCTGCTGGAGAAGGCCCACGTACGCCACTCCGGCGCACTCGCCATGGGCATGGACGGCGTCAACAACGCGGTCATCCCGGGCCGCGCCGAACCCGACGGCTACGTCGCCGAGATCACCCGCGCCAACGACGGCATCGTGGACCAGTCCACCGTCCGCCAGACCGCCACCCGCGGCTTCGCCATGGTGCAGCGACTGGAGTCGTACGGGGTCAAGTTCGAGAAGGACGAGCACGGCGAGTACGCGGTCCGCCAGGTCCACCGCTCCGGCTCCTACGTGCTGCCGATGCCGGAGGGCAAGGACGTCAAGAAGGTCCTGTACCGGCAACTGCGGCGGCGCGAGATGCGCGAACGGATCCGGATCGAGAACCGGGTGATGCCGGTGCGCGTGCTCACCGCGCAGGGCCGGGCGGTGGGTGCAGTGGGCTTCCACACCCGCACGGGCGCCTTCGTCACCGTCCGTGCCGGCGCGGTGATCCTCGCGACCGGCGCCTGCGGACGGCTCGGCCTGCCCGCGTCCGGCTACCTGTACGGCACGTACGAGAACCCGACCAACGCGGGTGACGGCTACGCGATGGCCTACCACGCGGGCGCCGAACTGACCGGCATCGAGTGCTTCCAGATCAACCCGCTGATCAAGGACTACAACGGCCCGGCCTGCGCCTACGTCGCCAACCCCTTCGGCGGCTACCAGGTCAACCGGCGCGGTGAACGCTTCGTCGACTCCGACTACTGGTCGGGCCAGATGATGGCGGAGTTCGCGGCGGAGGTGGCGTCGGACCGCGGCCCGGTGTACCTGAAGCTGAGCCACCTCCCAGAGGAGTCGATCACGGCACTGGAGTCGATCCTGCACTCCACCGAGCGCCCCACCCGCGGCACCTTCCACGCGGGCCGCGGCCACGACTACCGCACCCACGACGTCGAGATGCACATCTCCGAAATCGGCCTGTGCGGCGGCCACTCCGCCTCCGGCGTCCGGGTGGACGACCACGCCCGCACGACCGTCCCCCGCCTGTACGCCGCCGGCGACCTGGCCTGTGTACCGCACAACTACATGATCGGCGCGTTCGTCTTCGGCGAGCTGGCGGGCGCGGACGCCGCACAGTACACGCCCTATGAAGGGGAACTTCCCTCCGGACAACTGCGCGACGCGCACGAGCTGATCTATCGCCCGCTGCGCAACCCCGACGGCCCGCCGCAGCCCCAGGTCGAGTACAAGCTGCGCCGCTTCGTGAACGACTACGTGGCTCCACCCAAGTCCGGCGCCCGGCTGTCACTCGCCCTGGAGGCGTTCGAGCGGATGCGCGCCGACATCGCCGCGATGGGCGCGCGCACCCCGCATGAACTGATGCGCTGCGCGGAGGTCACGTTCATCCGCGACTGCGCGGAGATGGCCGCCCGTGCTTCCCTGGCCCGCACGGAGTCCCGCTGGGGCCTCTACCACGACCGCATCGACCACCCCCACCGTGACGACGCGTCCTGGTTCCATCACCTCGATCTACGCAAGTCCCCATCCGGTGCGATGGAGTTCACGGCACGCCCCGTGGCTCCCTATCTGGTTCCGGTACACGGCTTCACCCCGGTCGGCGGCCCCTCACGTCACCTCGGTGAGGTCCGCCCGGACCAGGTGGCGACGGCGGGGGCTCGGGAGGCGGCCCCGGTGACGATGCGGCAGGAGCCCGCCACTGCCGCTACAACCGCCCGCCCCGGTACCGATGCGGAGGCACCAGCCACACCGCGCCTCCTCGAACTCCTCGCCCTCACCGAGGACCAACCCGAACTCTCGTCACTCGCCCCCTACTTGACCGACTCGGAGCCCGCTGTCCGCCGAACGGCCATCGCCGTCCTGACGGAGACCACGCCGCCGGGTACCGGACCGGCACTGGCCGCGGCTCTCGCCGACACCGACGCGGGCGTCCGCGCCGCCGCGGCCGCCTCGCTGCGTGAACTGGTCGAGACCCTGACCCCGGACCCGGTCCTGCGTGACGGCCTCGTCGCCGCCCTCTCCGAGTCCGATCCCGTCGTCCGTGCCGCCGCACTGGACATCCTGCGCGGCCTGCGCGCCGGTGACGCGGACCTGTTCGCGGCCTCCCTGTCGGACTCCGACATCGCCGTCCGTATTGCGGCGGTGCGAGCGCTCGTGTCGGTCGACGCCACTGCGGAGGTCGCCCGCGCGGCGGCCACCGAACCCTCTCGCGAGGTCCGCGTCACGATCGCCAAGGCCCTGGCCGGCACGGCTCCGGGTCCGGACTCGGACGTAGTCCACTCCGCCCTTGCCGAACTGGTCGACGATCCCGACGCCCTGGTGCGCGGCGCAGCCTACGAAGCCCTGGGCACGACCGGCTGCCCGACGCTTCTGGCCGTACACGCCGAGTCAGCCCTGTCCGACCCCGCCTGGCAGGTACGGGCCGGCGCCGCCACCGCCTTGTCCGCCGCGGACCCCGACGTGGCCGTTCCCGCACTCGCCAAGGCCGTCGCCGACCCCAACGCCGATGTCCGCAAGGCCGCCGTACTGGCCCTGTCCCGGCACCGTGCCACCGACGACGCCCGAGCAGCCCTGGCCACGGCGACGACGGACTCCGACGCGGACGTCAGGGCCTATGCGGCGCGGGCACTGTGATGGCGCCGTGGCGACGGACCAAGAGTCGTGCCGCGTTCCGCCGGTCGTACCGGTACGACGCCACCGGCCATCGGCCGGAGCCCGCCGGGCGCAGCGCACCGACTGCCGATGGGCACGGCAGTCCGCGGTGATGGCGCAGGATCGGTAGTACCTGTACGGCGAAGCGATACAAGCCGTGCGGCAGTGCTCGGCTTCCTGCTCGGCACCCCGCCGGCCGTGATGCGGTTGTCTGCCAACCCTCTTCTGAGCACGCCGAGTTGGGGCTACGTCTGGATCTTCCGGGGGTCGGTGAACCCAACCGCAGTGTTGCCTTCCCTACATTTCCTATCGATTTACTAGGAATACATTGACGGCCCGCCCTGCGGGTGCGCAGGATGATGCACATGCCCCACACGCAGCAACGACTCGTTCGTCGTTCGGCATGTCGACTTCGGTCACGTCGTCAGCGCCGCCTGCTGTCGCGTGCAGGGCACGCAGCCCACACCTTGCGCGTGCCACTCCGCTCCTTCTCTCTCATCCCGGGTGATCAGGCGAACCCACCCGTCGCGGGACTGCGCCGCAAGCTGGGCAGGGCTCACCGGCACCGGATCGTCACCGTACGGCGCGTGGGCTACAAGTACGTGCCACGCCAGCAAGAGAGCCCCACCAGCGCACCGTGCCGCCGACCTTGAGGAGACCATCGCCGTGGGCGTTGCCACCGCGTCGTCCGAACCCGCCTCGGAATCCGTTCGGACCGCGCCCGGCCGTGCGCACTGGCTGCGCGTCGCCCGCGAGACGGCCGACGACCTGGCCACTGACGCGGTGGCCAGGGAGCAGGCGGGCAAGGCCCCGCTGGACGAGGTGTCCCGACTGCGTGAGGCGGGACTGCTCAGGCTCCTCATACCGGCTGAGCTAGGGGGAGGCGGGGCGGACTGGGACACGGCCTACGACGTCGTCCGGGAGATCGCCGCAGCCGACGGCGCGATCGGTCAGCTGCTCGGCTGTCACTACTTCCTGTCGTGGAGTGCCCGGTACTTCACCGAGCCCGCTCGCGCCGCCCGACTCGAGCGGCAGTCCGCGACCCAGGAGTGGTGCTGGGGCGGTGGTTTCGCTTCTCACGAACCGCCTCCGACGCTGGCCAGGGCATCCCGTGGCTATGTGCTCGACGGTCGTCAGAGCTACGCCACGGGGGTTCTGGTCGCCGACCGCCTCGCCGTGCGGGCCGTACGAGCAGACACCGGCGAACCACTCGCCGTCGTCGTGGATCCCGCCCACCACGCCGTGACGATCGGCGGCGACGCCGACACCTTCGGCCAGCGGCTCGCGGCCGGCGGCAGCGTGGAGTTCGACGCCGTGCCGGTCGCGGCCCACGACGTACTCGGCTCCCTGTCCGCCGACGAGGATGTCCTGTCGCCCCTGGCTGCTCTCACATCGCCGGTCGGACGTCTCCTCTCCGTCCAGCTCCTTCTCGGCATGGCTGAGGGAGTGCTCGCCGAAGCCCGTGAGTACCGCAGGGTCGGCTACTCACCCTGGCATCCCGCCTCGCCGGCCGGCTCTCCCCAGGACCCGCAGGTGCTGGCCACCTACGGAGAACTCACCGTCCTCGCCCGCTCCGCCTCCGCGCTCAACGAACAAGCACTTCAAGCCGTGCACGGCGGTCTGGCGCGCGGCGAGGACCTCACCTACGACGAGTACGCGGACATCTCGGTCCTCGTGGCCATGGCCGAAGCCGCCGCCTCCAGGGCTGCGCAGGAGTCCACCACCCGCGCCCTCGACATCATCGGCGCCCGCTCCGCGTCCTCGCGGCTGGGCTTCGACCGTTTCTGGCGCAATGCGCGGACCCACACCTTGTACGAGCCCGTCTCCCACCGGCTTCGCGACGTCGGGGATTACTTCCTCAACGGTGCCCATCCTCCGTTCGTCCTGCCTGTCTGACCGCGCGATACCGCTTGAATTCCCCGCCGGCTCGGGCCTGATCGGCATGCGCCACGCGACGTCGATCTGCGACGTCAGGCCAGCGCCATCTGTGCCGGCCGCTGAACAGGCCGGCGGGCACCGCTCTCCCGCTCCACTTCACAGTCGGCTACCAGCCCATACCGCTGTTGCCGTAGACGACTGATTTCCCGCAGGCATTTCTGACGCGGTCTCTCTCCACTATTGCCGCGCGCCTTGCTTGCGCCTGACTCTCGACCACTGCTTTCGGTTGGCGCTTCGGCGTGCCGATGCATCCACGCCGCTCTCCATTCGTTTGAACAGGAACTCTTCATGGCCACTACGGCAGCGACCAGACGCCAGGTCCTCTCTCTGCTCGGTCTTTCGGCGGTGGCCGTGAGTTGCGGCACCGCGACCGGAGCCACTTCCGGTAAGAGCCAGATCAAGACGCTCCGCTACCAGGGCTGGGCAGGACAGGTCACCTTGCCGGAACTGGCCGAGGATCTCGGCTATCTGGAGGACGTGAAGCTGAAGTGGGTCGGCAACACGATCAGCGGGCCGCAGGACATCCAGTCCGCGCCTACAACGGCTTCTACGTCCTCAAGGACAGCCCCATCCACTCGGCCCGCGATCTGGTCGGCAAGAAGGTCGGGAATACGGGCCCGGCAGGCGGCGGCGATGGCGGCGCACGCCCGCTGGATGTACACCGCGGCGCTCGCGCGCACCGAGACCCGCAGCATGGCCAAACGCCTCGACTTCCCGGCACAGGACCCCCGGCAGCACCACCGCATCGTCACCGGCGGCCTCGACCAGGTGTGGACCCGCACCGAGCCCCTGACGACCGCACTGACAGCACCGGCCGCACCACTGGAGGTGGCTTCGTGATCGAACTGGTCTCGGCAGAACGCTGTATCACCTGCGACAAGTGCATCAAGGTCTGCCCGACCAACGTCTTCGACCGCGGCGAGGACGGCATCCCCGGCGATTCGTCTCACGCAAGTACCGCACCGCCCACCCGGTCGTCCGCGTTCACCCCGAGGGCGACGACGCCTCCCACTACACGCCCGCCGCGGCCTGAGCACGTCGACCGCCGGGCAGGGGACACCCGCCCCCTGCCCGGCGGCCCGCCCGCACGGACACCGACCCGAGCCGTACCGGATAATGCCCACATGCGGATCTCAGCCAGGGCGGACTACGCGGTACGTGCCGCGCTGCAGCTCGCCGCGTCACGGGACGATGCGCCACTGAAGGCCGAGGCCATCGCCGACGCCCAGGACATCCCGCACAAATTCCTCGAAAGCATCCTGAACGACATGCGCCGCGGTGGTCTCGTGCTGAGCCAGCGCGGTGGCAACGGCGGCTACCGGCTGGCCAGACCCGCCGACTCCATCAGCATCGCCGACGTCATACGCACCGTGGACGGACCGCTGGTCTCGGTGCGCGGGGTCCGCCCCCCGGAACTTTCCTACTCCGGCGCCGCCGAGTCACTGCTCCCCCTGTGGATCGCACTGCGGTCCAACGTCCGCGAGATCCTCGAGGGTGTGTCGCTCGCCGAAGTCGCGTCGGCCCAACTACCCGACGCCGTAGCGGCGTTGACGAACACACCGGGCGCCTGGGTCAACCCCTGACAGGCTGGATCACTCACAGCTGATCTCGCAGAGTCCGCCGGGCGTACCCGGCGCCACGGCGCCGTCCGTTGCCGAGGCCCGCCGCGAACTCGGTCAGCAGACGGTCGCGGACACGCAGGGCGGAGTCGCAGGTCCGGGCAGCGTCCGATCCGATGTCCCCGGCGTACCCTCTCTCGACTGCGCTGTTGACCGAGTTGCAGGTCAGTCAGGGGTGGCAGGGATGGCGAGGTCGACCAAGGGGGCGTACTGCTGGCCGCCGTAGCAGTCGGCGTCGTGGATGTCTCCCTGGCGGACCGGGCGGGGGAAGGAGACCTTGACGGCGTGGGCGAGCGCGTGGTGGACCAGCAGCACCTCGGCCGGGTCGGCGCCGTACAGGTCGGCGAAGAGCTGCGGGGTGAGCACGCCGGAGGTGGTGAGGAGGTCGTAGCTCTCCTGGTCGTGGCACATGAAGTCGAAGGTGAGCACGAACGGGCCCGCGTTCTTCGAGCGGATCAGGGAGCACAGGTCGAGCAGCCGGGTCACGGGGCCACCTCCTCGTGGACGATACGGAACATCTCGTACGGGTCGGCCGGCACTGCGACGTGGTTGACGGTGAACCGGTAGACGGGGCCGCGGTCGGTCTCGGGCGGTGAGAAGGGGTAGGCGACGGTGCTGGCGAGGCCGTCGTAGCCGGGAACGGGCAGGTGGGAGGAGATGTGGGCGACGAAGGTCGCCACCGCGTGTGCGGTCTCCTGGGTGGGTGCGGTCACCGTGATGAGCACCCCGAGTTCGTGGACGGGATCGTTGCGTTGCGGGTCGCGTGCGCCGAGGACGGCGTCCTGGCCGTACAGGCGGTAGGCGATGCCGACCTGGTCGGGGTCGACCTGCCCGCCGAACACGTCGATGATCTTCGCACGGAAGTAGTCCTGGGCCATGGGAATCAGCTTCGGCAGCTCTTCGATGACGACGCGGTCACGTATCCCGCCCACCGCGATGGTCTGGTAGCCGGCCAGCCGCGACCCCTCCAGCTTGACCGTGTAGGTGTCGCTGTGCCGGAACTCGGCGCCGGCCACCCGGACGCGCCGCTCGTCCAGGGCGGTGTAGGTGGCGCGGGTGGTGTCGAGTACGCCTGAGGGTTCGGTGATCAGGTACGGGTTGGCGTTCTCGTACAGGGTGTGAGCGGCCACCGAGTGCGGGGTCAGCCGGGCGGCGGGGTCCAGTGGTTCCACGTCGAAGTGGTCGTCGCGCAGGTGGACGAACAGGCCGTCGGCGCTGGGCGGGACCGCGCACGCCGCGCCGCACTCGACGGTCTTGGCCATGTGCCAAGTCAGGCCCGGGTCCGCCCCCCGCAGGTGCGGGACCGCGGCGAACAGGGCGGTGTCACTGGCGCGTCCGGCCAGGACGACATCGGCGCCCTCACGGAGAGCACGCTGGATCGGCTCCACGCCCATCATGCCGACGACATGACTGCTCGTCAGGATGTCGAGGTCGAGCGGTGGCGCGGGGGCGAGGGGACGGACACGCCCCTCGGCGTAGTACTTGGCGAGCCGGACCGGGTCCTGGTCGGCGTAGATGCGGGCCGCCGTGAACGACAGGCCCTCCTCGGCGGCGATCTCGTGGGCGAGGGAGGCGACCAGATCGACTCCTGTGTCGCGTCCGCTCGTGCCGCAGGAACCGATGATCAGCGGGACCCCCAGGGTGTCGCGGGCCTTCAGCAGCAGCCGCAGGTCGCGGCGTACGGCCTCACGGGACAGCTTCGGCTCTCCACTGCCCAGGTAGAACGGTCCGCTGTCGGTCGACCCCGCGTCGCAGGCGATCACATGCGGCCGCAGCGCGACACCGCGTTCCAGGGAAACGGCCGGAAAGCCTGCTCCGAGCGCCCCGGTGGGCGCCAGAATCCTGATTTCCATCTCTCGTCCTCTTCATGAGGGACTTGTCTATTAGATATAGCAAGTGGCCACGAGGAGGCCCTCCCGAGCGGAGGGGCCCCTCCTCAGGTGCGGTCCCAGCCGACGAGCTCCCCGACGGCCGACATGGCGTGGGCACGGGCGAGTTGCTCGGCGCGGTCGGCGTCGCGGGCGCGCAGTGCGTCGAGGATCTCCCGGTGCTGCTGGTAGCGCTGTTCCTGGCCGGCGGTGCGGCCGGCGGTGAGCTGGGCGGAGGCGATCTTCAGGCGCTCGGAGCGGCTGAAGGCCCGCACCTGGTCCAGGGTGCGCATGAGTTGGGCGTTGTCGGCGGCGGCTTCGACCGCGCCGTGAAAGTCGCGCACGGCGTGGAAGATGCGCTCGATCTGATGGGGGGACAGATCACGGCCGGCGGCCCGGTCGGCGCGCAGCGTCTCGGCGGCCTCGTCCGCCTCGTCCAAGAGTCGCTCCATGCCATCCAGCTGCTCGGGAGTCGCCTTCTCGGCGGCGAAGCGCGCGGCCACTGCTTCCAGGGCAGCCTCGATGGTGCCGCTCTCACTGCGGGCGAGCGGGGAGACGGTGGCCACGCGCAGCGAGCGGGGCCCGGTGCGCTCGACGAGTTGCTCCTGCTCCAGGCGGCGCAGGGCTTCGCGCACCGGGGTGGGGCTGACGCCGAGGCGTTCGGCCAGCCCTCGCTCGGTGATCTTCTCGCCCCAGGCGAGGTCACCTTGGACGATCGCCGCCCGAAGGGCGTGGTAGGCCTGCTCGGACAGGGACTGCGAGCTGAGCGCGGGGAGCGGCATGGACGTATTCGATATGTGCTACAGCACATTGTCAAACGTGTCCAGGGGCGTGGACGGCGCCGGGTCCTCGATGGGGAAGTGGTCGGGATCGTCGGTGACGACGGTGGCGCTTTCGGGGGCGACGGTGACCTGGACGGTGGCCTCGGGCAGCCGCCGGGGGCTGAGGGCCTGCAGTTCGTGAGGCCCGACCCGGAGGGTGTAGAGATAGTGGTCGCCGAGGAAGGTGGCACGGGTGATCGCCGCCTGCCAGGTGGGTGCGCCAGGGGCGGCGGGGGTGTCGAGGAGGAGGGACTCGGGGCGCAGGGCGAGCGTGACCGGTCCGGGCGGCGGCGGGGTGAGCGCGTGGAAGGGCAGGCCGCCGGGCAGGTGGGGGGCCTCCAGGAGCCACGCGGAGCCGTCGAGCTTGCGGGCGGTGCCGGTGAGAAAGGTGCAGCGGCCGAGGAACTCGGCGACGAAACGGCTGCCGGGGCGCTGGTAGACGTCCTCGGGTGTGCCGGCGCGGACGATGCGGCCGCGGTTCATGACCAGGACGCGGTCGCTCATGGCGAGCGCCTCGGTCTGGTCGTGGGTGACGAAGACGGTCGTGATGCCGAGGTCGCGTTGCAGCTCGCCCAGCCATTCGCGGGCGCGGTCGCGGAGCCTGGCGTCCAGGTTGGAGAACGGCTCGTCCAGCAGCAGCGCGCGGGGGCCGTGGGCGAGCGCGCGGGCCAGGGCGACCCGCTGCTGCTGTCCGCCCGACAGCTCGTGGGGATAGGCGTCGGCACGGGGAACGAGTTCGACCAGTTCGAGGATGTCGGCCACGCGGTGCTTCATCTCGATGCGCCCGGCCTTGCGGATCCTGAGCGGGAAGGCGACGTTCTCGGCGACGGTCAGGTGCGGCCACAGCGCGTAGGACTGGAAGACGACGCCGAGGTCGCGCTGCTCGGCGGGCAGATTGCGTCCCGCGGCGTCGAACAGCACGCGGTCGCCGTGGGCGATGGTGCCGGCGTCGGGGGTGTGGAACCCGGCGATCGACATGAGCGTGGTGGTCTTGCCGCAGCCGCTGGGGCCGAGCAGGGTCACGAAACGACCGTCGGGGACGGTGAAGTCGACCTGGTCGAGGACCTTGGCGGTCCCGAAGGTCTGGCTGAGCCGGCGGACGGTGATCTCAGGCATGGCGGCGGGCTTTCTTGCGCAGGGTCCAGCCCAGGCCGAGGCCGAGGGCAAGGGCGACCAGGAGGACTTGGACCAGGGCGAGGGCGGCGACCGGGCCCGGCAGCCCTTTCGACCAGGTCTGGAGCATGGTGGTCCCCATGAGCTCGGTGCCGGGCTTGCTCAGGAAGACCACCGGGTCGTAGTCGCTGATCAGGGTCACGAACATCAGCACCAGGGCGCTGAGCAGCGCGGGGCGCAGCAGGGGCAGGGTGATGCGGCGGGTGGTGGTCCACCAGCCGGCGCCCGAGGCCGCGGATGCCTTGGCCAACTCGGGGCTGAGGCGGGCCAGGGCCGGGGCGAGGATGACGTACGAGAGGGTCATGTTGCGCACGCACAGCGCGACGAGTTCGCCCCACAGACTGGTGCGGAGCATCGCGCCGGGCCAGTCCACGATGAGGAACAGCCAGAAGAAGCCGACCCCGAACACGATGCCGGGGGTGGCCCGCGGATAGACCAGCAGCGCGGGCAGGGTGCGCCGGAGCCGGAACCCGGAGCGGTGGGCGATCACGGTGGCCAGGGCGACCAGGGCGACGGTGACGACGCTGCCGATCGCGGCCACGGTCAGGCTGTCGGTGATGGCCCGGTGCAGGGTGGGGTCGGTCCAGATCTGCCGCCAGTTGTCGCCGGTCCACAGGTGCCAGGGCGCGACCAGGGTGGTCAGGGAGGTGACGCTGGACATCAGCGCCAGACCCAGCAGCGGGATCACCGACGTGAGCGCGACGAACGCGGCCGAGGCGGCGATGACCGGCGCGCGCCAGCGGCCCAGGTCCATCGGGTGCGCGGGTGGGGTGGCGCGGGCGCCGGCGGTGTAGCGGGCGGAGTGGCGCAGCAGCCGTCCGCGCAGCAGCAGGATGCCGGAGACCACAACCAGCAGCAGGATCGCTCCGGCGGAGACGATCGGCGGGTCGGGAACGGGGCTGTTGGACCAGGAGTCGTAGAGGTAGCTCGCGATGAACTGGATGTTCGCCGGCCGCCCCAGGAACAGCGGGATGCCGAGCACCTCCAGACAGAGGGTGAAGATCAGCATCCCGCTGTCGAGCAGCGCGGTGCGCAGCGTCGGCACGGTCACCGTGCGCAGCACGAGAAGGGTGCCGCCGCCCGAGGCACGCACGGCGTCCTCCAGGGTTCCGTCGGCGCCTTCCAGGACGGCCTTGCAGGTCAGATAGGCGATGGGGAGGGTGAGCACGGCGCCCAGCGTCGACATGCCCGGGAGCGAGGTGAGATTCCAGACGGGCAGGTGCAGGTTCTTGTGCCACAGCTGGGTGAGGTAGCCGGACGGTCCGTACAGGGATTCCCAGCCCACGATCAGGCCGAGCGGGGGGATGAGCAGCGGGGCCAGTAGCGCGGGTCCGAGCAGGCGCCGCCCCGGGACGTTGGTGCGGGTGACCAGGACGGCGAAGGCGGCGCCCAGCGCGACCGCGGCCGTGGTGGCGCAGGTGGCGAAGAGGACGGTGTTCAGGGCCGCGGTACGGAAGGCGGGGTCGGTGAACAGCTGCCGGTAGGCGTCGACGCTCAGCACACCGCCGGGCAGGTAGTACGGCTTGGACAGCAGCGACGTGTAGACCAGCGGCACCAGCGGCGCCAGGGCCGGCACGGCGACCAGGGCCCAGACCAGGTACTGGCCCGGGGCGGCGGGAGCGAGGCGGCGCCGGTCGCGTCGCAGCGGGGCGAGCTGTGCCGGGAACGTGTCGGGTGTCATGGCGGGTCAGCGACCGAGGGCCTTGTTCCAGTGGTCGGTGATCGACTTCTGCTGGTCGACGACGTCCTGCGACACCGGGACCAGGTAGGTCTTCGCGGCGGGGACGTGCTTGGCCAGATCGATGAGGTCCGCCGTGCAGCCGGTGGCGGGCTTGAAGCCGTTCATCGACGCCTCCATCCCGGCGGCGCACATGACCTGCTGGCCCCTCTCGCTGAAGACGAAGTCGAGGAACAGCTGCGCGGAGGCGGGCGAGGCGGCGCCGGAGGTCTGGGCGATCAGGCGCGGGACGAGCGGGGTGGCGTCGCTCATGTAGCCGTACTTGATCAGTCCCTTGTACTGGGGGACGACGCCCTGGGCGAGACCGCTGGAGAGCCAGCCGACCGAGGCGCCGCCCTGGACCAGGTGCTGCAGACCGTCCAGGCCCTCGTCGAAGGTCTTGGTGTGCGGGCCGAAGGTGTCGAGCTGACGGTAGACGGTGTCGGCGCCCAGGATGTGGGTCAGGCCGTAGACCGCCTCGTACCCGAGCGGGTTGTTGGGGGAATAGCTGACCAGCGGGTTGTGGGACGGGTCGGCCTTCACCTTCGCGGCCAGGGAGGCATAGCTGGTCGGGCTCTCGGCCCCCGGGACCAGTTTGGTGTTCCAGGTCACCAGCACCGGCTCGGGCGACATCACGTACACGCCCTGGCCCTGGTCGGTGAAGGCGGGGAACTTGTCCATGCCCTGCGGGACGACGTTCGCGAACAGACCGTTCTGCCTGCCCTGCAGGAACTGCGGGATCGATTCGGAGATCAACAGGTCGGCGCTGCGGGCGCTTTGGGCGTGCTCGGACTGGTACTTGCTGAACACCTGACTGTCCGACAGCTGCGAGTAGGCCGGCTTGATCCACGGATAGGCCTTGGTGAAGGCGTCCAGCAGGGGCTTCATGGCCGCGGCGGGCGTGTTGCCGTAGACGATCAGCCCGGACTCACCGTGAGACCGGGTCACCAGATCGGCGGCCCGCGCCGGGGACGCCGGCGGCGCGGACGACACGGTCGTGGGGGTGGTGGAGCCGCTCGTCGAACAGCCCGCGACGGCCGCACCCGCCACGAGTGCGGCGAGCGCCAGCCGGACGGCGGAGCGGGAGGACTTGGGGCGCATAGCGATGACCTCTCTAATAGTCAATATGCTATAGCATCACGCTTGCGATGCAGATTGAAGGGATGACAGTGGGCTGTTTGAAGGAATGGCGGTGGGCTGTGCGGATCGCTGTTTGCTATGGCGTAGCTCGGCGTCGGTGGGTCTGGGCTGTCCGGGGCAGACGAGACCTGCGAGTCACCGGCCACCAACCTGCCCGAAACGAGGCGCTTGCGCGAGGGCGGCCCGTTAAGCGAATCGAAAGGTTCGGCTTCCTACCTTCGGCACGCGTGAGAGGTCCGCGACTGCGGACCCCACCCGCTCTTGGAGGTATCCAGTCATGCAACGCTTCGCCGCATTCGTGATGCGGCACCGGATCTGGGTGGCCGTGGCCTGGGTCGCCGTCACCGTCGTCGGGGTGCTCATGGCGCCGCACGTGTCCGGCCGCCTCAAGAGCGGCACCACGATCAGCGCCGCCAGCTACACCGCCAACCAGGCCCTGCAGAAGGAGTACGGCGGGGTCGCGGCCCGGCCCAGCGTGCTGGTGGTCGGCCTGCCGCACGGCACCACCGTGGACAGTCCGACGGTGAAGGCCGGCCTGGCAGCCGCGGACAGGGTCGCCGCCTCGTTGCCGCAGGTGCGCGACCTGTCCTACGCCAACACCGGGGACCGCTCGCTGGTCGGCACCGGCGGGACCTCCACCCTGGTGATGGTCTATCCTCCGCGCATGGGTGACCCGGTGCCGCAGCAGGTGACGGACGCCATGGGCTCCGCGATCAGCCACGCCGTTCCCGGGGCGACCGTCCAGGTGACCGGTGTCGAGCAGCTCAGCTCCGGCGGCGGTGGCTCCGGCGGCAGCGTGCTGAGCGAGATCCTCGTGGGGATCGGCCTGGCGCTCATCGTTCTGGCCTGGGTCTTCGGGTCCGCGCTGGCCGTCCTGCCGCTGATCTCGGCGATCATCTCGGTGCTGACCATGCAACTGGCCATCTGGGGCCTGACCTACGCCACCAGCATCGCGATCAACCCCTCCGTTCAGTTCATCGTCGCCCTGCTGGGTCTCGGCCTCTCCGTCGACTACGCCCTGCTGCTGGTCAACCGCTGGCGCGAGGAGCGCGACGCGGGAGCCGACAACAAGCAGGCGGTGCTGCGCTCGCTGCACAAGGCCGGGCACTCGGTCGCGTTCAGTGCGCTCATCGCCTCCCTCGGCCTGTTCGCGCTCATGGTCGTGCCCGTCTCCTTCCTGCAGGGCGTGGGCATGTCCGGTCTGTTCATTCCCTCCATCGCCGCCCTGGTCGCACTGACCGTCGTCCCGTTGCTGCTGGCCACCGCCGGACCGCGCATGGACAGGATCCGGCTGCGCAAGCGCAAGAACACCGGCCCCGGAACGATGTGGACGAACACCGCGAAGGCGATCGTCAAGCGGCCCAAGATCGCCGCCGCCGCGGGCGCCGCCATCCTCGGTGCGCTGTGCGCCTTCGGGCTGACCATCAACATGAACCAGCCTGCCGTCACCTCGCTCTCCCCCACCAGCCCCGCTCAGCGGGCCCTGGTGGCCCTGCAGAACGACGGCTTCCCCACCGGCGTACTGACCTCGGCTCCCATCGAACTGCCCGCCGGCACGGATCCCGCCGCCACCGCCGCGACCCTGCGCGCCCTGCCCTCGATGCACGGCATCCTGGTCGCGGACACCCCCGCCTGGCACCACACCGGCAGTTCGGTGGTCATGGGGCTGCCCAAGACGGAGGTCGGCACCTCCCACGCCGGGTCCGTCGTGGCCGACCTGCGCGCCGCCGCCCCGCACGACGCCCTGATCGGCGGCGAAGACGTCCAGAACACCGACGTCACGCACATCATGACCCAGTGGCTCCCCGTGCTGCTGGCAGTCGTCGCCCTGGTCACCTTCGTGCTGCTGGCCCGCGGCATGCGATCGCTGCTGCTGCCCGCCAAGGCCGTCGCCCTCAACGTGTTCTCCGTCGGCGCCGCCTACGGCATCCTGGTGCTGGTCTGGCAGCTCGGCTACGGCTCCAACGCCCTGTGGGGGATCCCCGCGACCGGGTCGATCAGCCCCCTGGTGCCGATGCTGCTGTTCGGCTTCCTCTTCGGCGTCTCGATGGACTACGAAGTGTTCATCCTGGCCCGCGTCCGCGAGTCCTTCGACCGCACCGGCGATACCAACGGGGCCGTGGTCGAGGGCATCTCCCGCACCGGACGGCTGGTCACCAGCGCCGCCCTGATCCTCTTCCTGGCGCTGCTCTCGCTGTCCTCCGCCCCCGACGTGACCGTCAAGATGATGGCCACCGGCATGGCCGCGGGTGTCCTCATCGACGCCGTGGTGGTGCGCACCCTGCTCACCCCCGCCCTGGTGGTCCTGTTCGGCAAGGCCAACTGGTACCTGCCCGCCTGGGCCGCCAAGGCCCTGTGGATCAAGCCTGCGGCCCCTGTCGAGCGGCCGGACCTCGACGACCACGACGACGATCTCCTCGACCGCACCGGTGCCTTGCCGCAACTGCGGGCCTGAGCGAACGAGTCCTCGTGACCGACGGCCCCGGCACCTCCCAGATCCATACGCAGGGAGCACCTCCCTGATCCACGCAGGGAGCGCCTCCCTGAACCCGAGCAGGGCATCGGCGCTGCCGTATCCCACCCACCTCGTGCCGTGAGCGGCACCCCCGGCACCGGCGCGACGCGGCGCCTGTGCCGGGGTCCGCGCCTTCCCGGAGTCCCGCCCCCGGACAGGAAGCCCTGACGATGAAACTCCGCCGCACCCCAGTGATCATCGCTGCCGCTCTGGCAGCGGCCGGCGCGACCGCCGTCGGCATCACCGACACCCTGGTCGCCGACACCGCGCAACAGCGCATCGTCCAGGCCACCCGCTGCAAGCTCCACCCCACCGGAGCGGTCACTGCCCGACTCACCGACCCCTTGGCCGGCCTGGACACGCTCACCGGCACCCTCGGCACCGTCCGCATCACCGCCGACGGTGTCCAACGCGCCGGCATCCGGCTCAGCAACGTCGCCGCCACCCTGCACGGCGTCACCACCCATGGCTCGACCACCGGCGGCAGCGCCACCGCCACCATTCCCTACGCCGCCCTGGGCCGGCACCTGGGCGCTGCGGCCACCCGCCTGAACCTGGGCACGGACGGCAACGACCTGACCCTCACCGGCCCCGTCGGGAGTCTCGGCCTGCCGGTGACCGTGGCCAGCAGCATCACCACCACCGCACACAGCATCACCCTCACCCCGGCCACCGTCTCGATCCTCGGCCGGGCCCTGCCCGTCAGCGCCCTCACCAAGACACCGGGCGGCGCCGGCCTGGCCGCGAGCCTCAGACCCCACACCGTCTCCCTGGCAGGATTGCCTGCGGGAGCCCGACTGACCTCAGCCCGCCCCGACCACACCGGCCTCGCCCTGCAGCTCGCCATCCCGGGGACCAGCAGCCTGGTCGGCTCGGCGGGCAGCCCCGGGGGCGCGGGGTGCGCGGCGACCACTCAGGCTTGAACCATGCGCATCCTCGTGATCGAAGACGACGACGCCCTCGGCGCCTCCCTGACCTGGGGTCTGCGGGCCGAGGGCTACGCCGTCGTACTCGCCGCCGACGGGACCGAGGGCCTGTGGGAGGCCACCGAGCACGATTTCGACCTGATCGTCCTGGACGTGATGCTCCCCGGCCTCGACGGCTACCAGATCTGCTCCCGCCTGCGGGAAGCCGGAAACTGGACACCCATCCTCATGCTCACGGCCATGGACGCCGACCTCGACCAGGCGGAAGGCCTGGACCTGGGCGCCGACGACTACCTCACCAAGCCCTTCTCCTACCCGGTCCTGCTCGCCCACATCCGCTCCCTGCTGCGTCGCGCCGCCGCCCCGCGGCCCGCCCTCCTCACGGCGGGCGACCTGACCCTGGACCCTTCCACCCGCACCGTCCAGCGGGCCGGACGAGCCATCGCCCTCACCCCGGGTGAACACTCCGTCCTGGAGTACCTGCTGCGCGCGGACGGGCGGGCGGTGCCCAAGAGCGAACTGCTGGAACACTGCTGGGACGCCGCCGCGGGCGACCCCGCCGTGGTCGAGGTCCGTATCCACAACCTGCGCCGGAAGATCGACCAGCCGTTCACCCACCGCATCATCGAGACGGTCCGAGGATCGGGGTACCGCATTGATCCGCACCGCCCCTAGCCGCTCCCTGCGCCTGCGACTGACCGCGCTGGCCACCCTCGCCATCGCCGTCGCCGTCTCCCTGGCCACCGCGGTGCTGCTCTTCAGCGTCGTACACGCCGTACGCGGCAACGTCACCACCACGCTCAACGCCTACGCCGACAGCATCTCCCGCTCCGGCACCAACGGCACCTGGCCCAAACCGCTGCCCTCCCCCCCAGGCGGGCTCGGAGCCTGGGCCCAGGTCGTCGACGTCTCCGGCACCGTCCTCGCCTCCACCGCGAACGTCGCCGGCCAACCCGCCCGCTACACCCTGCCCCCGGGCAGCACCACCCCCCGCATCTCCCCCGCCTCCACCGCCGCCCACGTCGACGAACGCGTCATCGCCCAGCGCCACGTCTCCGGCACCACCCCGGTCGTCATCTACGTCGGCGGCTCCACCGAACTGCTCTCCCTGCTGACCAGCGACCTCCAGGGCCACCTGCTCTACGCCCTCCCGCTGGTCCTGGTCGGCGCCGTGGGAATGTCCTGGCTGCTGATCGGCCGTACCCTGCGCCCCGTCGAGCGCATCCGCGCCGAAGCCGCCGAGATCACCGGCAGCGACCTGCACCGCCGCATCCCCCAACCCGCCGGCAACGACGAGATCGGGCGCCTCACCCACACCCTCAACACCATGCTCGACCGCCTGGAATCCTCGGCCTCCCGCCAACGCCGCTTCGTCGCCGACGCCTCCCACGAACTGCGCACCCCCCTCGCGGCCATGCGCACCTCCCTGGAAGTCGGCCTCGCCCACCCCGACCGCGCCCCCTGGCCCGAACTCGCCGAGCGCGCCGTCACCGAGACCACCCGGCTGCAACGGCTGGTCGAGCAACTCCTCCTCCTCGCCCGCTCCGACGACGACACCCTCGTCTCCCGCCGCGAACCCGTCGACCTCACCGCCCTCGTCCAGGCCGCCATCGACGCCGCGCCCTCACAGGTCCCCGTGACCCTCCACCGCGCCGAGGACGTCCACGTCCTCGGCGACCCCGACCAGCTCACGCGCCTGATCCGCAACCTCCTCGACAACGCCGACCGCCACGCCCACGAACACGTCGACGTCACCGTCACCACCCAAGCCCCGGACACGGCCGTCATCGCCGTCGCGGACGACGGCCCCGGCATTCCGGTCGAGGACCGCGAACGGATCTTCAACCGGTTCGTCCGCCTGCAGAGCGCCCGCACCCGACACGCGGGCGAAGCCACCGGGGCGGGACTCGGGCTTCCGATCGTCCGGGACATCGCCACCGCCCATGGCGGCTCCCTCACCGTCCAGGAGACCTACGCCGAGCCCGCGCGCGGCGGCCAAGGACCGGGAGCCACCTTCACCGTCCTGCTGCCCACGCTGTCGTCAGACACCGCCTCCCGGCCCGGATCCCACTGAGGATCAGGACAGCGGCGCTGGTCGCATCGGCGGTGCGCTCTGCCACGAACAGGCGCCCCGTCCTTGAACATCATGCGGGGCATCGAGATACTCCTGAAACCAGGCTCCCTGCCTCAGGGCCCCTCTGACGGATCTCCGTCAGAAGCGCCCTGGGCGAGACAGCGCACCTGCCTGCGCACAGGTCCGCGACGCACCCGGGAGGGGCCGTGAGCACACGATCAGAACCGCAGGTGCGGGGCCTGGAGATCCGGTCCATCGACTACGTCCCGCTGGACGAGCGGCACGGCAAGCTGTGGCATCTGGGGCCCCTCTGGTTCATGTCGAACGCGCAGATCGCCACGCTGGCGGTCGGGCTGATCGGCATCACCGAGGGCGGCAATCTCCTCTGGTCGCTCATCGCGATCGTGGCGGGCACCGTCGTCGGCACCTTCTTCATGGCCTTCCACTCGGCCCAGGGCCCCCAGTTGGGGCTGCCCCAGATGATCCAGTCGCGGCCGCAGTTCGGCTACGTCGGGGCGCTTCTGGTGTGGCTCTTCGCCTATGTGCAGTACGCCGGGTTCAACGTCTTCAACACCATCCTCGCCGGGGACGCGCTGCACACCACGGTGCACGGGGGCGTCAAGCTGTGGGTGGTGGTGGTCACCGTGCTCGCGCTCGTCATCGCGCTGGTGGGCTACGACATCATCCATCGGGCCGAGCGCGTCCTGACGTACACCTTCCTGGTGGTCTTCGGGGTCTTCACCGTGGGGGTCCTGGTCCACCTGCACTACCCGCCAGGCTCGTTCGACCTCGGCGGCTTCAAGTGGACCCCGTTCCTGGCCCAGTTCGGCGTCGCCGCGGGCTACCAGATCAGCTGGGCCATCTACGTCTCGGACTACTCGCGCTACCTCCCGCCGGACGTGACCGTCCGCAAGACCTTCTACTGGACCTACTTCGGGTCGGCGCTCGGCGGCATCTGGCTGATGGTTCTCGGGGCGCTGCTCGCCGCCTGGGCGGGCAAGGACTTCGACGCGATCCGGTCGATCAGGGCCGCGGGCGACAAGGTGTTCAGCGGGTTCGGGGCGGTTGTACTGCTGTTCGCCGCCCTGGGCCTGGTGTCCGTCACCGCGCTCAACATGTACGGCGGGTCGCTGACGCTCATCAGCGCCGTCGACTCCTTCAAGAAGGTGCGGCCGACGCTCGCCGTACGGCTGGTGACCATCGGGTTCACCGCGGCGCTCTCCCTGGTGGGGGCGCTGGCCGCGACCTCCCACTTCCTCCAGGACTTCAACAGCTTCCTGCTGCTGGTGCTCTACCTGTTCATCCCGTGGACCGCGGTGAACCTCATGGACTACTACGTCGTGCGCCGTGGGCACTACGCCATCGCCGAGATCTTCGATCCGCACGGGGTCTACGGGCGCTGGGGCCGGCACGGCATCATCGCGTACCTGGTGGGGTTCGCCGTGATGGTGCCGTTCTTCTCCGTCGACAAGCTCTACGTCGGGCCCGCCGCAAGCGCGCTCGGCGGAGCCGACATCTCCCTGTTCGTCGGGCTGCCGGTCGCCGCGCTGCTCTACTGGCTGCTGACCCGGTCGATCGACGTGGCAGCCGAGCGGCGGCTGGCCGAGACCGAGGCGGAGGAACTGCAACGGGCGGCGCACGAGCATCGCGAACCGTGACGGCCGCCGCCCGCCAGGGACCGTCGGCGATGGTTCCGCGCCGACGGTCAGGCGGCTGTGTCCTGGGACCAGATATGGGTGCAGTTCGGGCACTGCAGGTGGACCACATGAGCCACGTTGCCCAGCAGATACCGCCAGTGATGCGGGCATGTCCGTCCGGCCTGGCAGATCTCGCAGCCTTCATGGTCCCGGCACTGCGGGCAGCGGAGCCAGGCTCGGCGCGCCCGGTCGGCGTGGGGATCAATCGGAAGCACGACCGCCTCCGAGGTCGGGGGGCAGTACTCCGGCGGCCACGAGCCGGTCGTAGATCTCCTGCTGCCGGTCGTCGAGGCCGGAGTAGAGCATGCGGTACGCCGCGTTCTCCTCTTCGAACGCCACCATCGGGTCCCAGTCGGGTCCCATCGCCGCGAGGAACTCCGCCCGCCGACGCGCTTCGTCGAGGGTGAGATCCATCTCGAATATGTGATGGTCGGGGGTGTTCTCGTGGGCCATGAGCGGGCTTTCCTGCATTGAAACCGGACAGCTATTCGACATTTCTATCAGGGATGTCCGCATTTCCGGACACAGCCGTCGGGAGATCCCGGTCACGCGGACAAGCCCCGGCCCGCCCCACCGGACGATCAGACCGAGCTAGGCGGCCCATCAACAGTTCAATACTTGCGTAACTGCTAAAGTATTAGCCATGGATACGAGCGGTACGACGGGTCTGGAGAGTGCGACCCTCCACGGAGGCCCCGCGGACGGACTGCGCGTGCAGGTCACCCACCGGCCCAGGGCCCTGCAGGTCACCTACCCCTGCGAGGTGAGCTCTCCACCGGAGGGGATGCGCGCCGAGGCGCTGTACATCTACCGCCGGGACCTGAAGGTGCACAGCGAGCCCCTGCGCTACGGCTACGACGCGGCAAGCCCCTGACGGGCCACCGCGAGGTTCAGCCGGCCGTGCTGCTCTCCGTGGCGGACGGGGCGGGCGCGGTCTCGCCGGGAGCGGACTTGATGATCCGCTGCGCCGGCTGGTCGGCCGCATCGGCGGACGGGGCGGACGCCGTCGACGGCTGCTCGGCACCGTCGCTCTTCATCGCCTTCGCCTCGCTCTTGAGGATGCGCATCGACTTGCCGAGCGCGCGGGCGGCGTCGGGGAGCTTCTTGGAGCCGAACAGCACGATGAGCACGATCGCCACGATCAGCAGGTGCCAGGGTTCCAGTCCGTTGCGGAGCATCCCACTCGTCCCTTCTCTTCGGCGGGCCATGGTGCCCGCCGGACGCGTCCCACCATCCGCGACAGTTACCACTTTGCGCAACTGTACAAGCGTTCGGTGGTGTGGTTCGTCCTCTTGGGCGAGGGCCCGCCCCACCCCGCCCGAGGTCACAACCCGCCCCAGGCCGCGGACGCTTCGGTGCGTGCCGCCAACTGCCCGACCCCCGCGAAGGTCGACCGCGCGCCGGCCCCGGCCGCGAGGGAACGCGGACGGGCGCCAGCGGGGCGGGGACCCGTCAGTCCTCGTAGTAGTTGTTGACGATCACTTCCGGCTCGTCGTCGTCGAACGCCTCGTTGAGGAGTGCGCCGCCGACCAGACCGGCCGCACCGGCGCCGATGAGCGCTCCCGCGCCGAACCGCCGTCCGCCGCCGTGCTGCTGCGAGTGGTCGGCGGGCTGGGACGGGTAGCCCTGCTGCGGGTAACCCCCCTGCGGGTAGCCCTGCGGCGCCGGCGCGGGGTAGCCCGGCTGCGGATAGCCCTGCTGGGGCGGCATGTAGTACGGCGGGGGCGTGGTCTGCACCCGCTGCGCACAGCTGCCGCAGGCCTGGATCGGCCGGGGTACGCCCCACTGCGGGGACCACGTCACCGACGACATGCCGGGGCCGTGGTTGGGGTCGAAGAAGCAGGTCACGGAAGAACTCCCTGTCGGTTGCGGTGATGCGGCGATCGTCGGCGCCTGAGGCACGGCGACGGTCGGAGTGGGTGAGGCGACGGGCTGCGCGTACGCCGCCTGGGCGGGTGCGGGTACCTCGGCCCGGGCGGTGGCGGCCGGTGCGGAGCCCGCGGCGTCGCGCAGGACGTCCACGCCGTAGTCGGTGGCGATGCCCGCAAGGCCGGAGGCGTACCCCTGGCCGACGGCACGGAACTTCCACTCCGCGCCGTGCCGGTACAACTCCCCGAAGACGAGCGCCGTCTCCGTGGCGGAGCCCGCGGTCGCGAGGTCGTAGCGGGTGAGTTCGCTGCCGCCGTCCCGGTCGATGACGCGGATGTGGGCCCTGCGAACGAGTCCGAAGCTCTGTCCGCGGACCTGCGCGTCGTAGAGGGACACCGGGAAGACGATCTTCTCGACCTCGGGCGGGACCTGGACCAGGTCGACCTCGATCCGCTGCCTGTCCTCTCCGGTGGCCGGGAAGCCGCCGGGTCCGGACAGACGCACCGAACCGTCCGGGCTGCTCGGGTTGTTGAAGAAGACGAAGTGCCGGTCCGACAGGACCCTTCCCGATCGGTCGCACATCAGCGCACTGGCGTCCAGTTCGCAGTCGGGCCCCGCGGCGGAGTCCGTCTGCCAGCCCAGCCCGACCGTCACGGCAGTCAGGCCGGGAGCCTGCTTGCTCAGCGACGCATTGCCGCCCTTGGTCAAGGGGACACCCATGGGACTCCTCTGCTCCTGCTCCGGCCCGCCTCATTCACCAGGAATGACGTGATCCACACCTTTATGGTTCCTCGGTTGCGCAATCAACAAAGTAAGGGATGACCAACCGTCGCGCCTGAATCCACAGAACTGTAGAAGCTGGGAGTTGGGCGCCGCGTGGCGGGAGGAGACGCGTCGAGCCCGGTCAGCGAACGGGGCGCCCGCCCCGCTCCCCCGCCTCGATGCGGCCGAGCAGGAACGGGAGGATCCCCCGCTCCAGCAGAGCGAGCTGCCACTCGTCCCACGCCTTGCGGACCTCCGAACCAGAGGTGCCCGTGGTGCCGTTCTCCGCCGCGGGGCGGTTGCGCGCCGCGGCCCGCAGCAGCCAGACGACGTCACCGACCGCAGCGCCGACGGCGACGGAGGCGGCGATCAGCCCTGCCGTGATCAGTCCGCCGCCGACATAGGGCCGCGCGCCGAAGGCACGCAGAGCGAAACCGGACACCAGGAACACGGTCGCGGCGACGGCCGACAGACTCGGCACCAGCACGGCCAGCGTCGGCAGGAGCCCGGCGGCGTCGCGCTCGCTCGCCGCGTCGGAGCCGGCGGCCCCCGGCCGACGGCCGTGCCCGGCGTCCATGGCCTTCGCCTCCAGGTACTCGCGGTACTCGATGTCCGCGGCGGCCACGATGGCGGTACGCGCCTCCAGTGCCCGCGTACGCAACTGCTCACGGTTGAGTGATCCACCCGAGCGATCGAGGGCGTCGGTAACCTGCTGGGAGTTGAGCGCCCGGTCCAGAACCCGGTCGAAGGCAACGCGAATGTCCGGCTCTGAAGGCTCAGGATCGAGCATGTGGCCCCCCAATGGACGATGCCGCGGCGCCCGTCGGCGTCCGCGGGTCTGCCGCAATCGAGTGCGGTCGGAGGATGGCGAGTGTAATAGTTCCCGACTTGCGCAACCTTTAAAAGGTCCCTCGGGGGCGTAGTCGAGCGTGACGCCACCTCGTGCCGGGACGCCAACTCGACACCGTCGAAAGGGAATTCAGTCCTCCGCCGATTCACACCTTCGTGCGGCGCTGCCACTCCCCGTGGCCGACGAATCAGCCCCGCCAGCGGCCCCCCGAGAAGCGTACGAAGGCATCGACCACATCGGGAGGCATGGCCGGGCGCACGTGCAGCGGCAT
The DNA here is from genome assembly GCF_001417775.1 of Streptomyces sp. TP-A0356. Taxonomy (GTDB): domain Bacteria; phylum Actinomycetota; class Actinomycetes; order Streptomycetales; family Streptomycetaceae; genus Streptomyces. The sequence goes on from NZ_BBZJ01000016.1 coordinate 224,856, forward strand.
CACCAGATACCAGTCGTCCCTGCCGCGGAACGCCCGCCCCGGCTCAGGCGCCCCCGGCCTGAGCCGGACGTGCGGGCCGTAGTAGCGCTGGTTGCGGCCCCGGACATGGACCTGCCGGACGCGCACAGCCAGGACGTCCTGCCAGGCGTACGCGACCCGGCGGCGCCCCATGCGGGCCTCGACCCCATGGGCATCGAGGCGCAGTTCCACGGTGGTCTTGGGCAGCACCCATGCCACAAGGTTGAAGAACACGGCGAAGACGGGCCAGAACGCCACGCTGCTCCAGCCGGAGAGGTTGTTCCACTCTCCGGTCGCGGCGAGGCGCAGCATCGCGACGATCATGAACAGCCCGCACCACGGCCAGTGGCCCAGCGGCAGTCGGCGGTCGCGGCCGGACAGGACGTATGCCTCCTCGGTGGAGACCACGGTGTAGCCGCGCAGCTGGTGCACCGGGGGCGGGTTGTCCAGCACCTCCGAGAGGCGGGGCGCCGGTCTCGTGGCCGGCGGTCGCCGGCGCGGCTGCGGCCCCGTGACGACGAGGGGCTGCTGCCGTGGCGCCGGGATGACGGGCGGGCGCTGCGTGTGCTGTACGCGTCCCGCCAGGTGTTCCTGAAGCATCAGGTGCCGGAAGCGGTAGGCGCCGCCGTACCGCTGGAGCAGCCCCTGGCCGTACGCGTCGCGCAGGAACTCCATCAGCGACCAGGGCACCCGGCCCAGGACCGCGAGCCATGCCTTGGAGACGACCCACAGGAACCACGGGCTCAGCACCACGAGCACCATCGCCGCACCGGTGAAGGCCTTCGCCGCAGCCGCCCAGACCTCCACGGGGCCGTGGCCGGTCAGCAGGGCCTGCGCGCCGGCGCCGAGCCCGATCAGCGGGTTGACGACGCCCAGAGTGAGCAGGGCGGTGCGGCGCTCGTCGCGGAGCAGGTCGTCGGGGGTGGCGGCGTCGACCGTGTCCGACGGCGCGGCGATCACCGCCGTCACCAGTGCCGGTACGGCGTAGCTCAGCAGGGACTGCACGGTGAACGCGCCGGCATGGTAGGTGCCCTGGTCCATGAGCAGGTACAGCGCGCTGGGCACGAGGAGGATGGCGAGGGCCGTCAGCCCCTTGCGCACGGAGGCTCCGCGCGAGGCCGAGCGCAGGGCGGCGCCCGCCTTGAAGGGGTTGGCCCGGCGCCGGGGTTCCCAGACGCGGTCGCCGAACCAGAGCAGTGTCGCCATCTGCACGCCCATGCCGAAGGCGAAACCCATCAACATGTCGGTGTGCGCGAAGATGCTCGCCGGAAGCAGCGAGTCCCCGTACCTGTCCTGCGCCCATGTGGTGACCGACAGCACCGACTCGGCGACGACGATGCACACGGCCAGCAGCGTCGGTGCGGCCAGGAGCCGGGCCGCCCACGCCCGGTTCAGTCGCCACCACGAGAACTCGGCGGTGCCACGGCGGTCCAGTTCACGGGCGAGGAACGCGAGCCAGCCCCGGGCCCGCACCGCGTTCCAGTGACCGGGCGCGTGGAGCCGCTCCGTGTCGTGGGCGCGGGGGGCGAAGGCCGCCGGGATCACCGCGTCCAGCAGGTGCTTCTCGACGGCCTCGCGCGTGGGCAGCCGGACCCGGTCGGTGAGGCGCCCCGGGTTGGTGTACGGGGCGTGGTAGGCGCGGCGGGCGAGCCAGATCATCAGCGGAGTCGCCAGCGCCTGGGCGAGCGGCCCCTCGGGGTGGTCGGCCAGTTCGTCGACCACGTGGCCCCACGGCTCGTGCAGTGCGTCGGGAGCCGTGCGCAGCAGGTGGCGGGCCACGTCACGAGGGCCGACCGGGAGTGCCTCGATGTCGGAGGCGCCGGCCAGGTGTAATCCGAGGGCGCGGTACTCCTCGGTGCGGGAGGCCAGGACGAAGCCCGACTCCCGTGGCGAGGAGTCGAGTTGGCGGACGACGGCGGCACGGCGGTGGTCGGGGAGCTCGTCGAGGCCGTCGAGCACGGCGAGGACCCGGCCGTCGCGGACCAGCCGACGGGCCGGGTGCGCGCCCGCCACCCGTGGCAGCCCCGGATGCTCGTCCTCGATGCGCCTGACCAGCCAGTCGCGGAAGGCCACGGTCTCCGCGTCCCAGGACTCCAGTGTCAGCAGCACCGGGACGGGCGTGGCGCGGTCGCCGCGGACGCCGCGGGTCACATCACCCAGATGACGCTCGGCCAGGCGCAGGACGGTCATGGCGAGCAGCGTGGACTTGCCGGAGCCGGGGGCGCCGAGGACGAGGAGCCGGCGTGGGTCCAGTCCGCACAGCGTGTCGACGACGTCGCCGAGCCGGTCGCTGCGGACGGCGGCACCGGGTTCCGCGGCGGACGTCCAGCGCGCGAGCCACCGTACGGCGAGCGGCGCCTCGGTGTCGCCGAGCTCCCAGCCGGCGGCCTCGGCCGACCACCGGGCGCGCACCGCGCGGGCCAGTTCCTCGGCGGCGACGTCCACCGGGTCGCGGGGGGACGGCAGGTTCACCACGAGGTCGCCGTGGATGTGTCCTGCCTGTACCAGGTACTCGACGGTGCTGTTCCGGACGATGTTGCGTACCTCGGACGGCGGCCGCCAACCGCCCCACCCACCCCGTCGAGTGTCCATGAGCGAATTGTCGATCAAAGGTCCCGCGCACGTCACGTACTCACGGGATATCACGCCGACTCCCCGCCGTGTTCCCGGGCGAGGCCGAGCAGAACCCGAAGGGGTGGGGTCCCAGCCGCGTCGTGGCGAGGTGGATCCTGAACGTGCAAGGAACGTGACCGCTCAAGGGTTCCGCCGACCGGGCCTCGTCCAGGAAGGCTTCGCGCAGGGTGTCGCGGGTCTCCCGGTCGAGCGGGCCCATGTCGTAGACGCCGGACACGGCCATCCACACCTCCTCCGCGGGCCCGCCGAGATCGATCGAGACCGTCGCCCAGTCCACCGGCTCGAACCCGACCGGGCCGAGCAGTTCGTCGAGTCCGTCGCGGCTACGGGTCCTTGCGTCGCCCAGCACCGGAATGCGCCGCCCCGGGAGCTCCGCGATGGTGGAGCGCAGCAGCGAGCGGAACCGCTCGTAGGCCTCGCCGCCCGCGACTCCGCCTCCCACCACGCACGCGAACACACCACCGGGGGCTAGCACCCGGGCGATCTCCACGGCGACTTGGTCCATGTCACTCATCAGCATCAGTGCCATGTGTGAGACGCAGGCGTCGAAACCGTCGTCGGCGAAAGGGAGTTCCTGAGCCCGGCCCTCAACCAGCGCCGCGCCGGACAGCGCCGGCCGACGGCGGGCCATGGCCAACGCATCGGGAGACAGGTCGACACCGGCTAGCTTCCGGCCTCCGCTGCCGGCCAGCAGTTCCAGCAACAGGCCGTCGCCACAGCCGAGTTCGAGCACGCGTCGGCACTCGGCCACCCGGTCGCACAGGATCCGATAGCTGGTCCGGCCGTCGCAGGCACGGGCGCGGCCCAGTACGTCCGCCGTCAGCGCCGGGTGCTCGGCGTGGAACGCCTTGAGGAATGCCTCTTGAGATGCCGTTGTCGCCATGTCGACGAACCTAGGCTCTCAGCCTCCCGCAGGCGCGCCCTTCTCGAGCCGCTCCGAATCGCCCCGACCCGCACCGGCTGCCGCTTGCTCACGCACCCTCAGGTGGTAGACGCGGAAGGCCCGTCCGATGACCGGCTGCGCGACGTTCCGTACCTTGACGCCGCCCGTGGTGATGCCGTGTTCCGTGCCGGCGTGGGCATGGCCGTGCACCGCCAGGTCCGCGCCTGCCGTGTCGATGGCTTCGGCCAGCAGGTAGCTGCCGAGGAACGGATAGATCTCCAGGGGTTCGCCGGCCAGGGTCTCCGGCACGGGAGAGAAGTGGGTGAGCGCGATGCGCACGTCGCAGCCCTGCTCGTCCAGGTCTTCGAGAGCCTGCCGCAGCGCGTCGGCGCTACGGCGGGAGTACCGTACGAACTCCTTCATCAGCGGCTCGCCGAACTCCCCGGCGCTACGGCCGACGAACCCGCCGCCGAATCCCTTGGTACCGGCGACACCGACGCGCGTGTCCCCGACGGTCACGACGGTCGCGCTCCCTTCGAGGACCCGTGCGCCCGCGTCCTCGAGGAGGGCCGCGACCTCCTGAGGCCGCTCGTCGTGGTGGTCGTGGTTGCCCAGCACCGCCACGACCGGAACGGCCAGGTCCTGGATCTCGCGCGCCACCACCCGGGCCTCCTCCGGCGTGCCGTGTCGGGTGAGGTCCCCGGCCAGGAGCAGGAGGTCGGCGCATTCGGGCAGGGTCTCGAAGGCGGGACGCAGCACGCCCTGGCTCTCGGGACCCATGTGGATGTCTCCGACGGCCGCGACCCGGATCATGTCAGCTCCTCCGCGTGGTCCGGGGAGGAGGCGTCCGCGACCACGATGTCGTCGTGGACGGGGACTCCGGCCAGTTCCTCGCGGACGATGCCGAGGATCTCGTCGCGGCACCGGGCGGAGGCGACGGTGCCGGTGACCAGCACGGCATCACCGCGGACCTCCGCCCGGACGCCCAGCTCACCCGGGTGCCCGACGGCGAGGCGCTCCATGAGGTGGGCGACGCGGTACTCGGTGTTCCCGGCGGCCGTCGGACCGGACGGTGTCCGCTCTCCGCTGTGGCTGCTCATGACACCTCCTGCTGCGGAGCGATGATGTTCAGTCGTTCGAGAAGGAACAGGAAGGCGGCGGGCATGGGCTCGTCCCCGCAGCCGCGTCGCACTCGCTCCCAGTCGACCCTCTCGCGCAGGGCGCGGGCGACGGGCAGGACCGCGCCGAAGTCGCAGTGGTGTTCCGAGAAGGCGGCGATCAGGCTCCACAGCAGATCGGTGGGTGCCAGCACGGGCATGCGCACCGAGGCGACCGGGACCTCCTGCGCCCGGGCGAGCATGTCCGTGGTGACGGGCCGGTGTGCCAACTCGAAGATGATGTCGATGTCCTGGTCGAAGCACCTGGCCTTCAGCAGCCAGTCCTCCGGGGGCTTGTAGACGTCCAGGCCGGCTTCGCGCAGCGTGTCCGCCACCGCCGCCGCGTCGTCGGGCCGTACGCAGAAGTCGGCGTCGTGCTGGAGGTTCTGGCTCCCGCCGAACGCGTAGACGGCGACGCTTCCGGCGAGCGCGAAGTCGTGTCCCTTCCCCTTCAGGAGGGCGCCGACGTGCTTGGTCGCCTCCAGAATCGCGTGGCTGCGGTCCTGGGGCAGTTCCTGCCCCGGTGGTTGCGGCCGGGGGCGCGACGGCCGCCCGGGCTTCACCGTCGCATGATCCCCGTGCTGCGTCATGACCACTCCCGGGTGCCGAACCGAAACCGCCGCCCCCTGAGTACCCGGAAGGCCCTCTTCGACACGGACCTACGTCCCTGCGGGCCGGGCCGCGACGCCGGAGACCCTCACAGCCGGACGATGACCAGGGCGATGTCGTCGTGGGCGCCTCCTGCCACGCCCAGCTCGGCCAGCAGCACATCGGCCATGCGTTCCGGGCCGAGGGCGCAGTGGCGGCGGATGACGTCGGTCAGGCGGCTCAGACCCGCTTCGATGTGTTCGCCTCGGCGTTCGATCAGCCCGTCCGTGTAGAGCAGAAGTGTGTCCCCCGGGTGGTAGTTGTGGCCGGCTTGGGGGCGGGGCACGTGCTGGGGACGGGCGCCGAGCGGCGGATCGGTGGCCTGTTCCAGCAGGTCGCATGTGCTGTCCGGGTGGACCAGGATCGGGGGCGGGTGGCCGGCGTTGCTGTAGATGATCAGTCGGCTGCGGGTGTCCACCATCACGTTGACGGCGGTGGTGTTCAGCGCCCCATCGACCGAGCGGGCGTACAGGCCCAGCACCTCCAGTGCCTGGGCGGGCCGCTCCAGCGCACGGGTGGCCGCGCTCAGCGCGCTGCGCAGCATGCCCATGACGGCGGCGGCCTCCAGGCCGTGGCCGACGACGTCGCCGACCGCCACCGCGAAGCGGTCGTCGGACAGGTCGAGCACGTCGTACCAGTCACCGCACACGTTCAGCGAGCCGGTGGCGGGCAGATAGCGCACCGCCACGTTCTCGTGACGGGCCAGGTCGGGTGCCTGGAGCATGGCCTCCTGAAGGGTCACGGCCACCTGGCGCTCGCGGGTGTGGGCCTGCCGCAGCTCGTCGTTCAGCAACTGCAGCTCACGCGCCCGCGCGTACAGCTCGGCTACCAGTGCCTCCCGCTCGGAGAGCTGCCCGGACATGCGCCAGTCGGCTCTGGGGTGGGTCTGAACGTACGCGGTGACGTCCTCCACCCGGTGGATGATCCATGCCACGCTCCCGTCGGCTCCCAGGATCGGCGTGTTGACCGGGGACCACCACCGCTCCTCGAACGCGCCGGGCCGGCCGGCGATCGGGATGTCGTACTTCTGCAGGGTCATCGTGTCGGCCTCCCGGGAGACCAGGACCCGGTGCAGCGAGGCGTCGAGGTTCCGCATACCGTCGGCCCCGGGGTCGGACGGGTTGTTCGGGAAGGCTTCGAAGACGTGCCGCCCGATCAGGTCGCCCCGGGTCCGTCTGGTCGCGTCCAGATAGGCCTGGTTCACCTCCGCGATGGTCAGGTCGGGAGCCAGCACCAGGTAGGGGCTCGGTGTCGCGGCGAACAGCGCCGCGTAGTCCATCCCCGCCATCCTCGTCACCGTCTCCCTTGCGCCGTACCCTTCACGCTACGAGCCTTCCAGCTCGGATGCCCACCGCGACGGGACCGGCCGCCCTGGGCCGAGTACACCTAGGCCACGGCCTCCGTCTCCGTCTCCGTCTCGGGCGCCGGGGCTGGGGCCTGGGCCGACCCCGGCTGCTCGAACTGCGTCCGGTACAGCTCCGCGTACCGGCCGCCCGCGGCCAGCAGCTCCTTGTGCGTGCCCCGTTCCACGATCCGGCCGGACTCGACGACGAGGATCACGTCGGCGGCGCGCACGGTGGACAGCCGGTGGGCGATGACGACGGCGGTGCGGCCCGCCAGGGCCTCCGCCAGCGCCTCCTGGACGGCCGCCTCCGAGGTGTTGTCCAGGTGGGCGGTGGCCTCGTCGAGGATGACGACGCGCTGCCGGGCCAGCAGCAGACGGGCGATGGTCAGGCGCTGGCGTTCGCCACCGGACAGGCGGTAACCGCGCTCCCCCACGACCGTGTCGAGGCCGTCGGGCAGGGAACGGACGAGGTCGTCGAGACGGGAGCGGCGCAGCGCGTCCCACAGCTCGCTCTCGGTGGCGTCGGGGCGGGCCAGCAGCAGGTTGGCCCGTACGGTGTCGTGGAACAGATGGCCGTCCTGCGTGACCATGCCGAGGGTCTCCCGCAGTGACGCGCCGCTCAGGTCGCGGACGTCGACGCCGCCGACGCGCACGGCGCCCCCGTCGACGTCGTACAGCCGCGGCAGCAGTGCGGCGATGGTGGACTTGCCGGCGCCGGAGGAGCCCACGAGCGCGACCGTCCGTCCCGGTTCGGCACGGAAGGAGACGCCGTGCAGGATCTCGTCCCCGCCGCGTGTGTCCAGGGTCGCGACCTCCTCCAGCGAGGCGAGGGAGACCTTGTCGGCGGCGGGGTAGCCGAAGCGGACGTTCTCGAACTCCACCGCGACGGGCCCGTCGGGGACCTTCCGCGGATCCGGCTTCTCCTCGATCAGCGGCTTCAGGTCGAGCACCTCGAAGACACGCTCGAAGCTGACCAGGGCGCTCATGACCTCGACGCGTGCGCCCGCGAGGGAGGTGAGCGGCGCGTAGAGCCGGGTGAGCAGCAGGGCCAGCGAGACGACGGAGCCGGCCTCCAGGCTGCCCCGCAGCGCGAACCAGCCGCCGAGGCCGTAGACCAGCGCGAGCGCCAAGGCGGAGACGAGGGTCAGTGCCGTGATGAACGCCGACTGCGCCATGGCCGTCCGCACCCCGATGTCGCGCACCCGCCGGGCCCGGGCCGCGAACTCGGCGGACTCGTCCCCGGGCCGACCGAAGAGCTTGACGAGCGTGGCGCCGGGCGCCGAGAAGCGCTCTGTCATACGGGTGCCCATGGCGGCGTTGAGGTCGGCGGCCTCCCGCTGCAGCCGGGCCATGCGGCTGCCCATCCGCCGGGCCGGGACCACGAAGACCGGCAACAGCGCCAGGGCGAGCAGGGTGATCTGCCAGGACAGGGTCAGCATCACGGCGAGCGTGAGCAGCAGCGTCACCAGGTTCCCGACGACGCCCGACAGGGTGTTGCTGAAGGCGCGCTGGGCGCCGATGACGTCGTTGTTGAGACGACTGACCAGCGCTCCCGTACGGGTACGTGTGAAGAACGCGACCGGCATGCGCTGCACATGATCGAACACAGCCGTCCGCAGATCGAGGATGAGGCCCTCCCCGAGCGTGGCCGACAGCCAGCGCCCGAGAAGTCCGAGCGCCGCCTCGGCGAGCGCGATGAGGGCGATGAGCGAGGACAGTCGTACGACCGTGCCCCGGTCGCCGTGCGACACGATCGCGTCGACGACGCGGCCGGCGAGCAGCGGGGTCGCGACGGCGAGCAGTGCGGTCAACACGCTGACCACGACGAACTGAGCGATACGGCGGCGGTGCGGGCGGGCGAACGCGCCGATGCGCCGCAGCGTGGCGCGGGCGAAGGGGCGGCGCTCCTGGTGCGCGTTCATGACGCTGTGCAGCTGGTGCCAGGCGGTGGTCTCCATGCTCATGTAGAAGACGTTAGAACCTCAAGCTTCGTTGAGGTCAATACGTGCTCGCTCCCGGCTCCTCCCGTGCCTTGCCCGGCGTGTCAACCGCCGTCCCCGCGCCCGCAACCTGGCGTTGGTGCGATGGCGAGACCCTCTCCGGATGTGACTGCCGTACGTCTCCCCGAGGGACTCCCCAGACGTGTTCCGGTCCGCCAGATCCTGTGCCTGCTTCCGCTCGCCCTCGTGCTCGTGGTGGCCGTGCAGCACCGGTCCGTGCTCGTGGAGGGCTTCGGCCGTCTGAAGTCGGCCGAGTGGCCGTGGCTGACGGCCGCCGTCGGCGCGACGTGTCTGACCTGGGTCGCTGCCGCCTTCACCCGGCAGGGCGCGGTGATGCAGCGGCTGCCCGCGCGCCGGCTGCTCGCCACGCAGTTCGCGGCGGGCGCGGCCAACCACCTGCTGCCGACCGGTCTGGGCGCGAGCGCGGTCAATCTGCGCTTCATGACGGTGTGCGGGGTGCCGCTCGCCCGCTCGTCGGCGGCCCTCGCGCTCTACATGCTCGCCGAGTCGATCACCCGCATCCTGCTTCTGCTGGTCCTGCTGATCGCCTTCCCGGGCGCCCTGCACACCGGCGGCCTCGTCCCCTCCTCGGCGGTCGGCCCGATCCTGCTCGTTGCGGTCGCGGCGGTGTGCGTCGCGGTGGCGGTCCTCCTCCTCGTGCGTCGGCTGCGTACGGCCGTGTTCTCCTTCCTGCGCACCGCGCTGAGCGAGGCCCGCTCGGTGCACACCCGTCCCGCCCGGGCGCTCGCGCTGTGGGGCGGTTCGCTGGCCTTCCCGGCGCTTCAGGCGGCGGGACTCGCCGCGGTGGGACAGGCGCTGGAGCTTCCGGTGCCGCCCGTGCACATCGCGGTCGCGTATCTCGCGGCGACACTCGCGGTGGCCGCCGTGCCCACCCCCGGCGGCATCGGCTCGGTCGAGGCGGCGCTCGTCGTGGCCCTGGTCGCGGCGGGCGGCCCGGTGGCGGTGGCGACGGCGGTGGTGCTGGCGTACCGGATCATCACGGTGTGGCTGCCGCTGCTGCCGGGGGCTCTGACTCTCGGGGCGCTGGTGCGGTTGAAGGTGATCTGATCCCGGACACCGGCCGTACTCCGGAGTAACCTCGTCCGGGCCGTCTTTCCCACCGCGTGAAAGGGACCGCCCGATGACCGTCCGGATCGAACGTCAGGGGTACGTCACCACGGTCGTCCTCTCCCGCCCGGAGGCCCGCAACGCTGTGGACGGGCCGACGGCCGCCGCCCTCGCCGCGGCCTTCCGGGAGTTCGACGCGGACACGTCGGCGCGGGTCGCGGTGCTGTGGGGAGAGGGCGGGACGTTCTGTGCGGGTGCCGACCTCAAGGCGATCGGGACCGAGCGCGGCAACCGGGTGGCGCAGGACGGTGACGGTCCCATGGGGCCGACCAGGCTGCGGCTGTCCAAGCCGGTGATCGCGGCGGTCGCCGGGCACGCGGTGGCCGGCGGTCTGGAGCTGGCGCTCTGGTGCGATCTGCGGGTCGCCGAGGAGGACGCGGTGTTCGGGGTCTTCTGCCGCCGCTGGGGCGTACCGCTCATCGACGGCGGGACGGTAAGGCTGCCGCGGCTGATCGGCACCAGCCGTGCGCTGGACATGATCCTCACCGGGCGCCCGGTACCTGCCCGGGAGGCGTACGGGATGGGGCTCGCCAACCACGTCGTGCCGACGGGCCGCGCCCGCGCCGAGGCCGAGGAACTGGCCGCCGAGGTCGCCCGCTTCCCCCAGGCCTGCCTGCGCGGCGACCGCGCCTCGGTCCTCGACCAGGAGGGGCTGGACGAGACGACGGCCATGCGGCGTGAACTGGGCTACGGGATGGATGTGCTGGCGGAGAGCCTGGAGGGCGCCGCCCGCTTCGCGGCGGGGGCCGGACGGCACGGCTCGTTCACGGACGTGTGACCGTCGAGTGCCCCTCCGGGGCGACGGGACCGGGAGCGCGGCTGGGCGCCACAGGGGTTCACCGGCGGGCGGTCATATGCTCGAAGCAGCATGATGTCTTCCCCGGAACCCCCGACCCCCGATCCTGCGACCCGCTCGCTCGACCAGCGGCTGGACGCCATCGCGCGCCATCCCTTCCGCGCGAAGTTCCATCTGCGCGGAAGGGACCTGGTCACCGCCGAACTGCGCGGCCCCTCCACGATGCGATGGCACGCCCGCGACCTCATCGCCCAGCGGCTGGCCCCGGCCGAGCCGTACAAGGACGGCAAGCAGACCCCCTATCGGGGCCACCCGGTCTTCGTCGCCCAGCACGCGACCGCGACGTGCTGCCGCACCTGCCTCCAGCGCTGGCACGCCATCCCGAAGGGGCGGGAACTCAGCCGCATGGAGCGCGCGTATGTGGTGGACGTGATCTGCCGCTGGATCGAGCGCGAGGTGGCGGCCGGAGGAGCCCCCGCCCGCCACGGCTGACGGCGAGCGCCGTCGGCCCGGCCCACGGCCCGAGGTCCCGCGCGGACCCCTGTCGAGTCGGGGTCGACGACGAGATATCTTGATGTCGAGCAATGTTACAGACGTGGAGCGGAGCACCCGGTGACTGACTCGACCATCATCTACACGCACACCGACGAGGCCCCGGCCCTGGCGACGTACTCGTTCCTGCCGGTGGTCCAGGCGTACGCCTCGAAGGCGGGCGTCGCTGTGGAGACTCGTGACATCTCGCTGGCCGGGCGCATCATCGCCGTGTTCCCGGAGTACCTGACCGAGGACCAGCGGATCCCGGACGCGCTGACCGAGCTGGGCGAGCTCGCCAAGACGCCCGAGGCCAACATCATCAAGCTGCCGAACATCTCGGCGTCCATCCCGCAGCTGAAGGCCGCGATCGCCGAGCTGCAGGGCCAGGGCTACGCGCTGCCGGACTACCCGGACGAGCCGAAGACCGACGAGGAGCGGGAGATCCGCGCCCGTTACGACAAGGTCAAGGGCTCCGCCGTGAACCCGGTGCTGCGCGAGGGCAACTCCGACCGCCGCGCCCCGGCCTCGGTGAAGAACTACGCCAAGACCCACCCCCACCGCATGGGCGCCTGGACCCCCGAGTCCAAGACCGACGTGGCGACCATGGGGCAGAACGACTTCCGCTCCACCGAGAAGTCCGCGGTGATCTCCGAGGCCGGTTCGCTGCGCATCGAGCTGGTGGGCGACGACGGCTCCACCACCGTGCTGCGTGAGTCCGTACCGGTCCTGGAGGGCGAGGTCGTCGACGCCTCCGTGATGCGCGTCGCCGCGCTGCGTGAGTTCCTCACGGAGCAGGTCGCCCGTGCCAAGGAGGAGGGCGTCCTGTTCTCCGTGCACCTGAAGGCCACGATGATGAAGGTCTCCGACCCGATCATCTTCGGTCACGTGGTGCGCGCCTTCTTCCCGAAGACCTTCGCCAAGTACGCCGAGACGTTCGCCGCGGCCGGTCTGACCCCCAACGACGGTCTGGGCGGCATCTTCAAGGGCCTGGAGGCGCTGCCGGAGGGCGCCGAGATCAAGGCCTCGTTCGACGCCGAGCTCGCCGAGGGCCCGGAGCTGGCCATGGTCGACTCCGACAAGGGCATCACCAACCTGCACGTGCCGTCCGACGTCATCGTCGACGCCTCGATGCCGGCCATGATCCGCACCTCCGGCCACATGTGGGGCCCGGACGGCCAGGAGCACGACACGCTCGCGGTCATCCCCGACTCCAGCTACTCCGGGGTCTACCAGGCCGTCATCGACGACTGCCGCGCCAACGGCGCCTACGACCCGGCCACCATGGGCTCCGTCCCGAACGTCGGCCTCATGGCCCAGAAGGCCGAGGAGTACGGCAGCCACGACAAGACCTTCGAGATCCCGACCACCGGCACGGTCCGGGTGGTCGACCAGGCCGGCAACGTCGTCATCGAGCAGACCGTCTCCGCCGGTGACATCTTCCGCGCCTGCCAGACCAAGGACGCCCCGATCAAGGACTGGGTGAAGCTCGCCGTCACCCGGGCCCGTGCCACCGGCGACCCGGCCGTCTTCTGGCTGGACGAGAACCGCGCGCACGACGCCAACCTGATCGCCAAGGTCGAGCAGTACCTGCCGGAGCACGACACCGAGGGCCTGGACATCCGCATCCTGTCACCGGTCGAGGCCACGAAGCTGTCCGTGGAGCGCATCCGCCGCGGTGAGAACACCATCTCCGTCACCGGCAACGTGCTGCGCGACTACCTGACCGACCTGTTCCCGATCCTGGAGCTGGGCACCAGCGCCAAGATGCTGTCGATCGTCCCGCTGATGGCGGGCGGCGGCCTCTTCGAGACGGGCGCCGGCGGCTCCGCGCCGAAGCACGTCCAGCAGTTGGTCAAGGAGAACTACCTGCGCTGGGACTCGCTGGGCGAGTTCTTCGCGCTCGTGCCGTCCTTCGAGCAGTACGCGAAGACCACCGGCAACCAGCGTGCCCAGGTGCTCGCCGACACCCTCGACCGCGCCACGGCGACCTTCCTCGAAGAGGACAAGTCCCCGACCCGTCGCGTCGGCGGCATCGACAACCGCGGCAGCCACTTCTACCTGTCCCTGTACTGGGCCCAGGAGCTGGCCAAGCAGACCGACGACGCGGAGCTGGCGAAGGCGTTCGCCCCGCTGGCCGAGGCGCTCTCCGCCAACGAGCAGAAGATCGTCGACGAGCTGATCGCCGTCCAGGGCAAGCCGGCCGACATCGGCGGCTACTACCAGCCCGACCCCGCCAAGGCCGCCGAGGTCATGCGCCCGTCGGCGACCTGGAACGAGACGCTGGCGTCGCTGGCGTGAGGACCGCCCGCGCATCCGTCTGACAGCCGCCCCGGCCGGACCGATCCGGCCGGGGCGGTCTCGTGTCCGCCCCGGGAGACGGCGGGCAAGCGGCACCCGGTCGCCTCGACCCCGCCGGTGCGGCAGCGGAGGCCTACGACGCCGCCCGCTCCCCCGGCGCCTCGGCGTCCGGATGGGCCAGGCCCAGGTGGTCGCGCAGGGTGGTGCCCTCGTAGTCGGTGCGGAACACTCCGCGCTCCTGCAACAGCGGGACCACGGTGTCGGCGAAGACATCGAGGCCGCCCGGTGTGATGTGCGGGACGAGGATGAAGCCGTCGGACGCATCGGCCTGCACGAAGTCGTCGATGGTCCGCGCGACGGTGGCCGGGGATCCGACGAAGGTCTGGCGGTTGCCGGTGTTGATGACCAGGTCGCGGATGGACCAGTTGTTGGCGGCGGCCAGCTCCCGCCACTCTCGGGCCGTGGCCAGCGGGTCACGGTACATGCGCACCTGGGCACGACCGCGCGCGATGTGGTGTTCGCCGAGGTCCGGGTCGATGTCGGGGAGCGGGCCGTCCGGGTCGTAGGCGGACAGGTCGCGGTTCCAGACGAACTCCAGGTGCTTGATCGCGGTGGCGCCGCTGACCTGCTGGCGGCGCACCTCGCGGGCCAGTTCCTCGGCCTCCGCGTCGGTGTCGCCGAGGACGAAGGTCGCGGCGGGCAGGATCAGCAGCTGGTCGGCGCGGCGCCCGTACTTGGCCAGGCGGCCCTTGACATCCGTGTAGAAGGCCTGGCCCGCCTCCAGGGTGCTGTACCTGCTGAAGATCGCGTCGGCGCTCGACGCCGCGAACTCGCGACCCTCCTCGGAGTCACCCGCCTGGAAGACCACCGGGCGGCCCTGGGGGCCCCGGGGGACGTTGAACCGGCCGTGAATGTCGAAGTGCTGTCCCCGGTGGACGAAGGCACCGGCCTTCGCGTCCCGCAGGAAGGTGCCGGTCGCCTGGTCGGCGACGATCTCGTCGCCGTGCCAGGAGTCGAAGAGTTCGCCCGCCGTGGCCAGGAACTCCTTGGCGCGGGAGTAGCGCTCGTGCTGTGGCAGGAACCCGCCGCGGCGGAAGTTCTCGCCGGTGAAGGCGTCCCAGGAGGTGACGACGTTCCAGGCGGAGCGTCCGCCGGAGAGATGGTCGAGGCTGGCGAACTGCCGGGCCACCTCGTAGGGCTCGTTGAAGGTGGAGTTGATGGTGCCGGTGAGGCCGATGCGGTCGGTGACGGCGGCGAGTGCGGCGAGGACGGTGAAGGTGTCGGGGCGGCCGACGACGTCCAGGTCGTAGATCTTCCCGCCCTGTTCGCGCAGGCGCAGGCCCTCGGCGAGGAACAGGAAGTCGAACTTGGCTCGTTCGGCGGTCTGCGCGAAGTGCACGAACGAGCTGAACTCGATGTGGCTGCCGGCCTTGGGGTCACTCCACACGGTGGTGTTGTTGACGCCCGGGAAGTGGGCCGCGAGATGGATCCGCTTGAGCGGCTTGCTCATGGTCGGTGGTCCTTTCCTGCCGGCTCAGGCGACGGGGGCGTAGCGGTTGGCGGGGCGGGCGAGCCCGAGCAGCCCGCGCAGGGTGCCGGCCTCGTACGCGGTGCGGAACGCGCCACGGCGCTGGAGTTCGGGGACGAGACCACGGGTGATCCGCGGCAGGTCGTGGCCGGCCACGGCGGGGCGCAGCCGGAAGCCGGACAGCCCGGCCGACTGCAACTCCTGGAGGAGATCGGCGAGTTGAGCGGGGGTTCCGGTGAAGACGCGGGCGTCGCCGGTGTACGGGTACCCGGCGAGGGTGTCGAGGCGTTCGCGGCGGGCGGCGGCCTCGGCGGGGTCGTCGTCCAGGAAGACCACCAGGTCGCCGAAGAGATGCAGCGGTTCCTCCGCTCGGCCCGCGGCGGTCCGCTCGGCGCGGATCTCGGCGACGATCGCGCGGGCCTGCTCGGTGTCGTGCGGGGTGACGTAGCCGAGGTCGGTGGCGCGGGCGACGAGCCGGAACGGCACGGTCTGGTGGGCGAGGGCCGTGACAAGGGGCTGGCCCTGGGGCGGGCGCGGGGTGATCGAGGGACCCTTGACGCTGAAGTGCCGGCCCTCGAAGTCGATGTAGTGCAGCTTCTCGCGGTCGACGAAGCGGCCGGTGGCCACGTCCCGGATCTCCGCGTCGTCCTCCCAGCTGTCCCAGAGCCGGCGCACCACCTCGACGTAGTCGGCGGCCTCGTCGAAGAGGTCGGTCACGAGGTCCTGCGCGGCGGGGCCGTCGAGGGCGTCGATGCGGGGCATGGTGCGGCGGCCGAAGTGCGCGGCCTCGTTCGGACGTGCGGAGATCTGCACGCCCAGGCCGGCGCGGCCCGTGCTGACGTAGTCGAGGGTGGCGATCGCCTTGGAGATGTGGAACGGCTCCGTGTGGGTGGCGATCACGGTCGGCACCAGCCCTATGTGCCGGGTCAGCGGGGCGACGCGGGAGGCGATCAGGACGGCGTCGAGCCGGCCGCGGACCTGGTCGGTGCGCTCGTCCGGGTCGAGGAGGTGCGAGGACTGCGGGCCGAGACCGTCCTCGAAGGTGACGAAGTCGAGCAGGCCGCGCTCGGCCTCGGCGACCAGTTCGGCCCAGTATCCGGCGGTGAGCAGGTCCCGGGGGCGCGCCACGGGCTCGCGCCAGGAGGCCGGGTGCCAGCCCGTGCCGTCCAGGGCGACGGCAAGGTGCAGGTGAGCGGGGGAAGTTGAGGCCACGAGTGGGTGCCTTCCTGGATGTCCGTCCTGGATGTCCGTACGAGATCGCCGGTCCTCACACACACGGGGCACGACGGTCGAGCGAAACGAGAGGGGAGTCCCCGGCCGGAGGCCGCGGGAGGGTCAGGAACGACAGAGCGCGCCAGCCACGCGCAGCAGATCGATGTGGGCCCGGGAGTGGAGGCGGACGCCGTGGAGTACACGTGTCACGTCCGTCACCTCCGTCCCTCGGGCCTCGGCGCCGCGCCGGGCACGTCTCCTGGTCGCAACGCCGTGGCCGCGCCGTCTGTTCCTGCCGTGCGGATCCGAAGGGTCGTCGTCCGACGGCGCGGGGTGAAGCCGATCGACTCGTACCGCCGGATGGCCCTCGCGTTGGTCGCCGAGGCGTGCGGGAACGGGATGTCCCCGCACTCCCGGATGCCCCCGCGACCGCGCACCAGCCGGGTCGCCAGGCCCCGGCCGCCATGGGCGGGGTCCGTGCCCGGCGAGCGCCGCCCGGACGGCGTTGTCCAGGAGGCGTCTGGCCGGGGCGTCCTGGGCTCCGCCACCGCGGACCACGGTCCCGAATGCCACGGTGGCGAAGTCCTTTCGGGGTGGGGCGGCTTGTCAGGAGTTGGTGAGCGGCAGTCCGGGCGGGTTGATCTCGGACTCGGCGACGGCCTCGTTCGAGAGGTTCCAGGCGGACAGCCACTTGGCGTACTGGCCGTTCTTGATCAGGTGGTCGATGGCGTCGGCGAGCGGCTTCGCCAGCCCGCTGTCCTTCTTGGCGGTCGCCGCGATCAGACCCTGGAGAGACGCGCCCGCGCCGGAGAACTTGCCCGCGTTGCGGGTCGCCTGGGGCGTGTTCGCGACCTGCGTGATGTGATAGGCGATGCCGGGGTTGGGGCCGAAATACGCGTCGATCCTGCCGCCGGCCAGCGCCAGATAGGTGCTGTTGTGGTCCTGGAAGTACTTGACCGTGAGCTTCTTGCCCTCCTTGGCCAGCTTCGCCTTCCACTCCAGGAGGATCCTCTCCTGGTTGGTGCCGGACCCGACGGAGACGGTCTTGCCCGCGAGGTTCTCGTAGTTGCCGTCGAAGTTCCAGGTGCTCTTCTTGAGGACCTCGAAGGCGAGGTTGTCCTGGCGGTAGGAGGCGAACTCGTACTTCTTCTTGCGCTCCTCGGTGTCGGTGACGTTGGAGAAGGCCACGTCGACCTTGCCGCTGTCGATGCCGACGAAGAGGTTCTCCCACGTCGAGTTCTTCAGCTCGGGCTTGAGGCCGAGGACCGCGGCCACCAGACGGCCGAGGTCGGGCTCGGCGCCGGTGAGGGTCTTCTGGTCGCTGCCCACGTACGCCAGCGGCGCGAATCCGGAGGGGAGGGCGCCGACGCCGATCTCCAGCCTGCCGCTCCTGCGTACGGCGGCGGGCAGTTCGGCGCTGATCGACTTCACCTCGGACACCTTGAGGGCGGTCTGCCGGGCGGCGCCGTTGGAGAGCCGGCCCACGGTGACCGTGCCGGAGGCCGCGCTGTCCGTGGTGGTGGTGGTGGTGGCGTCGCTGTTGCCCCCGCACGCGGCGAGCCCCGCGGCGAGGGTGGCGACGGCGGTGCCTGCGGTGAGACCGCGGAGGAATGGGCTGCGGAGACTGAGGGTACGCATGGCTGTCCTTGTTCGGTGAGCGGTGAAGCGGAGCATGAGGGCGTGGGGGGAGGTGGGCCGGAGGGCCGCGGGCTTGGGGGCGGGCCGTGTGTTCAGAGCACCTTGCTCAGGAAGTCCCTGGTCCGCTCGTGCCGGGGGTTGTCGAGGACCTCGGCGGGCGGACCCTGCTCGACGATCCGGCCGCCGTCCATGAAGACCACCCGGTCGGCGACCTCACGGGCGAAGCCGATCTCGTGGGTGACGATGACCAGCGTGGTGCCGCTGCCGGCCAGGTCCTTGATGACGGCCAGTACCTCGCCGACGAGTTCGGGGTCGAGGGCGGAGGTGGGTTCGTCGAAGAGGATGACCCCGGGGCGCAGGGCGAGCGCGCGGGCGATGGCCACGCGCTGCTGCTGGCCGCCCGACAGCTGTCGCGGGTAGGCCCCCGTCCGGTCGGCGAGTCCGACCCGGCCGAGCAGGTCGCGGGCTAGCTCCTGGGCCTCGGGCTTGGTCAGCCTGCCGGTCGCCACCGGGGCGGCGGCCACGTTGTCCAGCACGGTGAGGTGCGGGAAGAGGTTGAAGTTCTGGAAGACGAACCCGATGCGGCTGCGCTGGGCGAGGATGGCCCGCTCACTCAGCTCCTTGAGGCGGTCTCCGTGCCTGCGTACGCCGATGGGCTCGCCGTTGACGCTGACATGGCCGCGTTCGGGCTTCTCCAGGTGGTTGATCACCCGCAGCAGGGTGGACTTGCCGGAGCCGGACGGACCGAGGATCACCGTCACCTCACCCGGCCGCACGGTCAACTCCACGCCCTCCAGTACCCGGTGGGCGCCGTACCACTTGTGCACGTCGTGGACCTCGATCGCGGCGGGGCGTCCCTCGAGCGTCTCGGTGGTCATAGGGCGGCCTCCCTGCGCGCACGGTCCCGCAGGTCTCGCAGACCGGTGCGGAGCTTCTGCAACGGGGTCGGCGGCAGGGTGCGGGTGGCGCCCCGGGCGTAGTACCGCTCGACGTAGAACTGGACGACGGAGAGGAGGCTCGTGAGGATCAGGTACCAGACGGTGACGACCAGCAACAGCGGCACGATGTCGCCGGGGTATGTGCTGCCCATGGTCTGCGCGGAGCCGAACAGGTCGAGCAGCGAGACGTAGAACACCAGCGAGGTGCCCTTGATCAGGCCGATCAACTGGTTCACGTAGTTGGGTGTGATGGACCTGAGGGCCTGCGGGAAGACGATCCTCGTGAACTGGTAGCCCTTCGGCAGCCCGAGCGCGGCGGCCGCCTCGTGCTGGCCCTGGTCGACGGAGAGGATGCCGCCGCGCACCACCTCCGCCGCGTACGCCGCCTCGTTCAGGCTCAGGCCGACCACGGCGACGACCATGTCGGTGGCGAGTCTGGACTCGTCGAAGGAGAAGAAGGCGGGGCCGAAGGGAACGCCGACGCTCAGCGTCTTGTAGAGCGCGCTGAAGTTGTACAGGAGGATCAGCACCACGATCAGCGGTATGGAGCGCAGCGCCCACACATAGGTCCAGCTGACCGCGCGCAGGACCGGGCTCCTGGAGAGCCGGGCCAGGGCGAGCAGGGTCCCGCCGAGCAGGCCCAGCACCGCGCTGAGCGCGGTCACGTCGAGGGTGACGAGCAGTCCGTCGAGGATGGTGGGGCGTAGGAACCAGTAGCCGAAGCGGTCCCACTGGTAGAAGGGATTGGACACCAGGCCGTGGATGAACTGGGCGACCAGCACGAGCACGACCGCCGTGACGATCCAGCGTCCCGGCCGGCGCAGGGGCAGCACCCGCTGGGCCGTCAGGGGCTTGGGCGCGATGACTTCGTCGGGCGGCGCCTGGGCCAGAGACACGGCAGCGCCTGGGGGTTCACTCATGGGGGCTCCAGCGGGATCGGACACCCCCGACGGCGCGCGCCACGACACCCTGGGACGGCACGGGCCGCCCGCATGACGAGGAGTGCGAAGCGCACGGGACCGAGGGCTGGGCGGAAGGGGCGCGACACCGCCGGGAGCGGTGCGCGTCAGAGGTTCAGAACGCCGTCAGCCGTGACAGCGGGCAGAGCCCGGGACGGTACACAGTGCGCTGTTGACGCGGAGCAGATCGACGGAACGGTTCGAGCACAGCAGTACGCAGCCACGAGGCCGCTGTGCGGCAGTCCTCGACGCTGCGTACATCGCTGTCACCTGTTCCGGCCCCTGGGGGGCCTCGCGCTTACCGAACACGTCATCCGGTCCGGTCGTCACCTGGGGCACCCCACCGCGGTGCGAGGGTTGCCGGTCAGCAAGCCAGGGCTTGTCGCTGACGCTCATGACCGTTCTGGCCCGTAAGTTAAGACAGGACCCGTAAGCCATGTCAATGTGCGTCCGTCAAGTGATAGGTGCGCCGTGGGGCGCATTCCCGGTCAACTGGGCCGGGTCGTCGCCCTGGTGGGCACGTGCGCGGCCCAGTCCAGGATCTGGACCGCCGCTCCCGCGGCTTCCAGTCCGCGGCAGTGGGCGTGGTGACGTCGGGCGATGCCGTCGAGGTCGAGGTGCGGGCCGAAGGCGGGATGGGCGGCCAGCCGGCGGGCGTAGGCCCACAGGTGGGGGTGGTCGGCGACGCGGTGCACCGCGGCGGCGTCCAGGTGCCACCGGTGCACGGTGTCGAGCTGTACCAGGGAGACCCACAACTCCACGTCCACTGCAGTGAGTTGATCGCCCAGCAGATACTCCTGGCGAGCCAGGAGGCTCTCCGGCTGCCGCAGGGTGCGCAGCAGTGACCCGAGCGCGTCGGTACGCTCCTCCGCGTCGGCGTCGGCGCGCCCGGCCCGCTGGGCGGCGGCGTCGATGCCCTGCGCGCACAGCCGCCGCACGCCCTCGATCTCCGCGTCGGCGCCCCGTGGGTGGAGGGCGGGGCGATCGCCGCCGAAGTGCCACGCCAGGTCGCGCATGATGTCCGGCGCGTGTGTGCTGACGATCCGGCCCGACCAGTCGTCGCTGAGCACCGGAGCCACGGCGGCACCGGCATAGCGGTGGGCGCTCGCCTCGTACAGCGGGCGCAGCGCGGAGTGCTCGCCGCCGGGTCCGTCGGGGACCGCGGGCAGCGGGTTGACGGGACACACGTCGTCAAGGCCCAGCAGGCTGTGGGTGATGGCGATCCGCAGACAGTGCGGACAGGACAGGGACAGGTGGAGGCGGTAGCGGCGCGGTACGGCGTAGTGGCCGCTGCGCGCGTCGCGGCCGATGCGGCCCCGGAAGGCCGGCACGGGCTGCGCGGACGGAAGCGCGGTCAGGGCATGGGCGGACATGTCTCTCCCGGGTTCTGGTACGCGAAGGTGCGGAGGGTGGCGGCCCACGGGCAGGCGTCGCTCCCCGCCCGGACGGCGGAGGGGGCCCGGCACCGCCGGTTCAGCGCAGGAGGCTGGTGGCGCTGCAGACACGCAGCAGATCGATGTGACGGCGGGAGGTCAGCAGGAGGGACTGCCGGCGTGTGCGGTGCACACGGCCGATGACCGGCTCCAGGCGACCCATGCTTCCCTACCCGTTCACTAGGAAATTCCCACTGGAGTGTCGATCCGGCTCCGGCGCGCGTCAAGGGTGCCGTCCGCGGAGTGAGAGGGCGGGAGGGCTGAGGGCTGAGGGGTCGCGCTGGTCCGCCCCGGGGCACTCGCACTCTGATCCAAAACTGGACGACCCGTAGACTGGGGCACCATGGCCGACTCTTCCGCCCCCACCGACCAGCCCGGATCCGACCGGACGGGCGAGGACGGGCTGCTTCCGGCCGAACTGCGCGCCTGGATGCAGTTGCTGGCCGCGGCCGGGGCGATCGAGCAGCGGCTGCGCTCCCAGGTCAAGGACACCCTCGGGGTCTCGCACGACGAGTTCCTGGTGCTGTGCCTGCTGGCCGACCAGCCCGGAGCGGCCCTGCGCATGTCGCGGATCGCCGAGTCACTGGGCCGCCCCAAGACCCGCCTGACCTATCAGATCGCCTGTCTGCAGCACGCCGACCTGGTCACCAGGCGCTCGGTCTGCGGCGACAAGCGCGGCATCGAGGTCGCCCTCACGGACAAGGGACGCCGGCTGCTGCGCGAGGTCTCGCCGGCGCTGGCCGAGACCGTCACCGAGGCCGTCCAGCACACGATCGACCACCGGCAGTGCGAGGCGCTGCGCGGGCTGCTGCCGGGGGCGGCGGAGGCCACCGGTCCGGCAGCGCCGTAGCGGCCGTCGGCGGGGGTGCGGGCACGCGAACCCGGATGAACTTGGTACGGCGGGAGGCGGGTCGCGTCGTCTCGGGGACCTTGGGTGTCGATCATGCCTTTCTATCGGTCGGCACAAGCCGTTGACCAGCCGGTTCGCCATGCTGTTCACGTTGCTTTCAGGTTCCCGGGCCACTGTGGCAACTCATGCACCGGAAGCGCCAAAACAATGGCAAAGAGGCCTGGGGGGACCGCTGTTCACCATGTCATCGTGCGTGCCATGACCACTGAGCACGTCCTTGATGACCGCCCCCAGCTCCATGCCCGAATACGCCGGATGGCGAACAAGGTGCCGGAGGTGACCGTCTACTTCTGGATCATCAAGGTTCTGACCACGGGAATGGGCGAGACCGCGTCCGACTACCTGGCGCACCGGCTCGGCCCGATCCCGGCGGTCGGTCTGGGCGGTGTCGGCCTGGTGGCGTCACTGGTCCTCCAGTTCGCCGTCCGCCGGTACGTGGCCTGGGTCTACTGGACCGCCATCGTCATGGTGAGCGTGTTCGGCACGATGGCCGCCGACGTCCTGCACGCGGGCCTCGGGGTGCCCTACACGATCTCCACGCCCCTCTTCATGGTCGCGCTGGCCACCGTCTTCGCCATCTGGTACGCGAGCGAGCGCACCCTGTCCATCCACACCATCAACACCCGCCGGCGCGAGACGTTCTACTGGGCGACGGTGCTGGCCACGTTCGCGCTCGGCACGGCCGCGGGCGACCTGACCGCCACCATCGGCCTCGGCTATCTGGGATCAGCCGTGCTGTTCGCCGTCGCGATCTGCGTGCCGGCCCTCGCCCACGGCGGCGGCATCCTGGGCGCGGTGACCGCGTTCTGGTCCGCGTACGTCATCACTCGCCCCCTCGGCGCGTCGATCGCCGACTGGATGGCGCTGCCCCGCAGCCGTGGCGGGCTCGACTGGGGTCTGGGCCCGGTCACCCTCTCCTGGACGGTCGCGATCCTCGGCTTCGTGGCCTACCTGGCGGTCTCGCGGCGCGACGTGCAGAGCGACACGGTCGCCGTCTGACAGCGCACCCCGGCGGTGCCCCGGCGCGCTCCGGGGCACCGCCCTCCCCGCCCGGCCGGCTCTCGACGCGTCGGAGTGGCCACGGCGGGGCTCACGAAGCCCCGCCGGGCGATCACCGGGTCAATCCAGTTCCGTGTCCAGCCACCGCAGGATCTCGGGGTCCACGGGATCGGTGAGGTCGGCGAACTCCTCGTGCTTCTTCACGAAGCTGGCCACGTAGGAGCAGACCGGCACGATCCGCTTCCCGGACTCGCGGACATCGGTGAGAGCCTGCTGGACCAGCCGCGAGGCCAGTCCCTGTCCGGCGAAGGCGTCGTCGACCTCCGTGTGGTGGAAGACCCGCTGCGCTCCTCGGTCGCGGTACGCGGTCAGGCCCGCGCGCTCGCCGTCGACCAGGATCTCGTAACGCTGCTCGGCATCGACCCGCTGGACGATCACAGCGGAGGACGGCTGGCTCATGGGGCGCCTTTCAGCTGGGGGTCAGCGCCGGGGTGGATTGCCGCGCGGCGCGATGACGGCGTTCGGCAGGGCGGGTGCGGGAAGACGGTCTCCCGGGTATCCCTCGACGGTGCCGAAGCGGTCGGAGGCGCTCTGCCATTCCTCCCTGGCCCGGACAATGTCCTCGTGGCTGCGGCCGATGAAGTTCCACCACATGACGATCTCCTCGCCGAACGGGGTTCCACCGAGCAGAACCGTCCGGGCCATGTCGTCCGCCTCGTTCACCAGGGTCAGGGCGTCGGCGCCCGTGGGCGTGTAGCCCAACTGGGCCGGGTGCAGCAGGGCACCGGCCATGCGGACCGTCCCGTGGTCGACGAGAAGGCCGTGTTCGAAGCCGGGGTCCACGGCGAGCGTGACCGTCGCTCCCGGCTCGAGGAGGATCTCGGCGCCGAGCAGCGGCGAGAAGGTCCGCACCGGGGAGTCGTGTCCGGCGAGCGAGCCGAGGAAGACCCTGATCTCGGCACCCTCGACCCGTACCGGCTCGGGTGCGTAGTGCTGGAAGTCCCGTTCGGTGTGCCGGTGTTCCTCGGGCAGCGCCACCCACAGCTGAACGCCGTGCAGGACCGTGGTGCTCGGTGTCGAGACCTCCGAGTGGCTGATGCCGTACCCGCCCGTCATGAGGTTCAGCTCACCGGGCCGTACGAAGGCGTGGATGCCCAGGCTGTCCCGGTGCTCGATCTCGCCGCTGAACAGCCAGCTCACCGTCTGCAGTCCGGTGTGCGGATGCGGGGCGACGTCCATCCCGCCCGTCCGGGCGACGTCGTCGGGTCCGTAGTGATCGACGAAGCACCAGGCCCCGATCAGGGTCCGGGCGCGCTGGGGCAGCGTGCGGCGCACGGTCATCGCGCGCGGGCCGCCCAGCGGGACGTCCCGCGGGGTGAGCACGTCGACCTCCGCCGCCGTCGCCCGCCCGCCGTCCACCGACGCTCCGCAGCGCACTTCGGCGGACTCCGCCTCGACGTTGCTCACCGTGCACCGCCTCCCGCCCGGCTAATGGTTTTAGGTTCAACAACCATATGGGAGATCATAGGACGGCGACCGCCCCTGTGCACGACGGCTCATGACGAAGCGGGGAAACGACCCCCAAGGAGTCCCAGGTTGAACAGCCACCCGACAGGGTCCGCGGACGGGCGGATCTTCATCGACAAGCAGAGCCCCAAGGCCTATCACACGTTGGTGCAGACGTCGGAAGCGGTGCGCGCCGTCGCCGCCGACGCGGGGCTCGACCGTGCCGTCGTGGAACTGGTCAACCTGCGTGTCTCGCAGCTCAACGGCTGCGCCTACTGCCTCGACGTCCACACCAGGGCCGCCCTGCGCGCGGGCGAGACCACACAGCGACTTGGCGTGCTGGCGGCCTGGCGGGACACCGAGGTCTTCACGCCGCTGGAACGCGCGGCGCTCGCGCTGGCGGAGGCCGTCACTCATCCGTCCGACGCCACCGCGCAGGAATCCGCCTACGACGCCGCACGTCAGGTGCTCACCGACGACCAGATCTCCGCGGTGATCTGGGTGGCGATCACCATCAACGCGTTCAACCGCGTCTCGATCATGAGCAGGCATCCGGTGCGGGCGGGCGCCCGGCAGTGACCGTCCGGCACCGGTACGGGCGGTGCCGGTGCGGCGACCGTCCGAGGTGAGGGCCATCTCCGAAAGAGATGGCTCCCATCAAGAACCATCGCCGAGGTTGGGGAAGCAAAGGCGGTCGCCGAGTGCTGAAGGCCCCTGTGGGAGCACCGAGGACGCTGCTCGACCACTCCAGGCCCTTCCCCAGCCGGGAACTCCGGCTCCCTCCCGAAGAAGGTCACCGTGCACCAGTCATCCGATCTCCGGACTCCCGGGCAGAGCACGGCAGGCGCCGAACCGGCACACGGTGTGCCGGGCTGGCTGATCGCCCTGCTGGCCGTCGCCTCCGGTATGACGGTCGCCAACCTGTACTACGCCCAGCCCCTGCTGTCGTCGCTGCGCGACGTCTTCCACGTCAGCACGGCCACCGCGGGCCTGCTGATCACACTCACCCAGGTCGGCTATGTCATCGGCATGCTCTTCCTGGTCCCGCTCGGCGACCGGCTGGAGAAGCGCGGCCTGATCACCGCCCTGCTCGCGATCACCACCCTCGCCCTGGCCGCGGCGGGCCTGGCGACCGACTTCCCCATGCTCCTGGCCGCCTCCCTGATCAGCGGCACCACCTCGGTCGTCGCCCAGATCCTGGTCCCCTTCGCGGCCAGTCTCGCCCCCGACCACGCCCGCGGCCGGATCGTGGGACGGGTGATGAGCGGCCTGCTCACCGGCATCCTGCTCTCCCGCACCCTGAGCAGCCTCGTCTCCGACCTCGCGGGCTGGCGCGTCGTCTACCTCGGCTCGGCGGTGCTGATGGCCCTGCTGGCCGTGGCCCTGCGCGCCGCGCTGCCGCAGCACGCGCCCACCACGACCGTCCCCTACGTGCAGGTCCTGCGCTCCACCGTCGCCCTGGTGCGCACCCACCCCGCGCTGCTGCGCCGCGGCCTCTACCAGGCCGCCATGTTCGGCGCCTTCAGCGCCTTCTGGACCACCATCTCCTACGTCCTCACCGGCCCCCATTTCCACTACTCCGCCGTCGGCGTCGGGGTGTTCGCACTCGTCGGAGCCGCCGGTGCGGCGGTGGCCCCGCTCGCCGGGCACTGGGCCGACCGGGGGCTCGTCCGCCCCCTGACCGGCGTCGCCCTCGGTGTCGCCGCACTCGCCTTCGCCACGGCGGGCCTCGGCCGGCACAGCGTCGCTCTGCTCGCACTCGCCGCGATCGTCCTCGACATGGCCGTCCAGACCACCCTCATCCTCGGCCAGCACACCATCTACCAGCTCGACCACACCGCCCGAGCCCGCCTGAACAGCGCCTTCATCGCCACCTTCTTCATCGGCGGCGCCCTCGGATCGCAGCTCGGCTCGATCGCCTACCGCGCCGGCGGCTGGAGCGCCGTCGCCGTCCTCGGCTCCGCCCTGCCGGTCCTGGCGCTTCTCCACTGGACCACCGAGCACCGGTCCGCCGGCCGGCGCCCGCCCCGTGATGCCGAGTGACAACGGGTGACTCCGGGTGACGCCGAGAACGCCGAGTCACGGAGCGGTTGACGTACAGTCAATTCCTGGCCTGACAGCTTCGGGTATGGCGGGAGGGTAAGGAGCTCACCCTCGGGAGCCCGCAGGAGAGGGCTCTGCTGGCGCTGCTGTTGGCGCGGGCCGGTGAAGCGGTCCCCGTGGCCGAGATCGTGGAGGCTCTGTGGGGCCACAACCCGCCGCGGAGCGCGGTCAATGTGCTGCGCCGTCATGTCGGCACGCCGCGGCTCCTGTTGGAGTCGCGTTCGCATTGCGAAAGCTGCGCCAGGAGGCCGGAGGCCTGACCTACCGGGCCATGGCCCAGCGCTAACCGAGCTGTGATCCTCGCGGGCCCACGACCGCGGGGTCCGCGCGCCCCTCAGGCTTCGGCGACAGGGCAGGCCGCGATTCCGACGCCCCTGTGTAATTCAGCAGCGTTGGTTCAGGGCTCTGGTCAGGTCTCGGTTGGTCGCCCGCGCGGCATCGAGATCGGACCGGGCTTCCTCCGGCGCGGAGGTCAGCTCGACGGTCTGGGCGAGTTCGATGTCGTCGTCGATGTTGCCGAGCGCCGCGCACACGGCAGTTGGGCAACGGTCAGCCGGGCGCGTGCGGACGCGCCCGGCTGCTCATCGGAGGACGGATGCCGTCACGGCATCACTTGGCCTTGTTCACGAAGTCGTTCGTGAACGTCTTGGACAGGTCGATGGTGTGGCCCTTGACCGTCGGGTCGAAGGCGGAGAGGACCTTCAGGACGGTGTCGGGGCCGTCGGAAGGCATCAGACCGGTGGGCGAGTACATGCCCTTCTCGTTCTGGAGCGCCTTGGTGTACACGTCCTTGCCGACACCGGCGTAGTAGTCGGCCGGCATCTTGTCGGCGATCTGGGCGGCGGTGTGGGACTGGATCCACTTCAGCGTCTCGACGTAGACGTTGGCCAGCTTCTGCACCACGTCCGGGTTCTTCTGGACGTACTCGGTGGTCAGGTAGAGGCAGGAGGCCGGGTACGTCCCGCCGAGCGCCGCCTTGGCACCGGCCGCCGTGCGCATGTCGATCAGCGGCTTGGCCAGGTTCTTCTGCTGCAGCAGGGAGATGGTCGGCTCGGTGGTCATGCCGGCGTCGATCTGCTTGTTCTGCATTGCCGCCACGAAGGTGGAACCGGCTCCGACGGCGACGGAGGTGGCGGCGCCGGGCTTGACGCCGTTCTTGGCCTCCAGGTACTGGGTGAGGAAGTTGGTGGAGGAGCCAAGGCCCGTGACGCCCAGGTGCTTGCCACTGAAGTCGGCCGGGCTCTTGATGCTGTCCGCCTCGTCCGTGCGGACCATCTCGACCTCGCCGGGCGCCTGGAGCAGCTGGACCACGGACTCGGTCGACTTGCCCTTGGACTGCAGGTCGATGTTGTGGTCGTAGAAGCCGACGACCGCGTCCACCTGACCGGCCAGCATGGCGGTCTCGGCGTCGACACCGGCGGGCTCGTCGGAGAGCTTCACATCGATCCCCTGGGCCTTGTAGTAGCCCAGGCTCTGGGCGAGCATCACCGGCAGGTAGATCTGCTTGTTGAGACCACCGACCATGATTCTCACGGTCGCCGTTCCTCCGGAGCCCTTGGCGCCGGCCTGGGAGCTGGAACCGCTGTTGCCGCCGCCTCCACAGGCGGAGAGCGTGAGCGCGAGGGCCGCACAGGTGGCCATGGGCAGCAGGGACTTCGTGACCGGCTTCATTGCTGGTCTCCTTCACTACGGTCGGGCGGGGCGGGCGTGAGGGGTGACGACTGAAAGGGGTGCGGGGGGAGGCGTTGGGGGGCAGGTGTGCGGGGGCGCCGGGTCTACAGGCCGCCGTCCGCGGACAGCTGGGTGGGCCGCCAGCGCAGCACCCGCTTCTCGAAGCGCGTCACCAGGAACTCGGCGATCAGCGCGAGCACCGCGATGATCAGGGTTCCGGAGTAGACGCCGTCGGCGTTGAAGTTGCCCTGGGCCTGCGCGATCAGCTGGCCGAGGCCGGCCTGGGCGCCGAGCATCTCGCCGACGATGGCACCGATCAGCGCGAAGCCGAAGGCGGCGTGCAGGGAGGCCACGATCCAGGTCATCGCCGACGGAAGGACGACCTGGGAGGTCACCCGCCACTCGGAGGCGCCGAGGATGCGGGCGTTGGCGATCAGGTTGCGGTCCACCTCACGGGTGCCCTGGAAGGCGTTGAAGAAGACCGAGAAGAAGACCAGCACGACGGCGAGCGCGACCTTGCCGGACGGGCCGAGGCCGAACCAGATGATGAACATCGAGCCGAGCACGATGCGGGGGATGGAGTTGGCCGCCTTGATGAACGGGGCCATCACGTCGGCCAGGGCGCGGATCCGGCCCAGGGCGATGCCCAGCACGACACCGGCGACGGTGCCGATCAGGAAGCCGAGCACGGTCTCCTGCATCGTGACGCCGATGTTGTGCCAGATGGAGCCGAGCGAAGTGCCATCCGAGAACCAGGTCTTGAGCTGTTGCACGACCCCGTCGGGGGAGCCGTAGGTGAACTTGTCCAGGGCTCCGCTGGAGGCGCCGAGCTGCCAGCCGCCCAGGACGATCACGACCAGCACGATCTGGGCGACCAGGATCAGCAGCTGACGGCGGCGCGTGCGGGCCTTGGCGGCACGGATCAGGCCGGCCTCGTCGACATCGGAGGGGGCGGCCGCAGCGGTCTTGGTCGCGGCGCCGGAGAGGATCTCGGTCATCACGGGTCTCCTAGGCCGAGGTGGTGGCGGGGGCGGCCGTGGCGCCGGCCGTGCGGGCGTACGCGAGGGTGACCTCGTCGCGCAGCGTGTCCCAGATCTGCTCGTAGATCTCGATGAAGTGCGGATCGAAGCGGATCTCCTGGACCGTGCGCGGACGCGGCAGGTCGACGTGGAAGGTGTCCTTGACCGTGCCGGGTCCGACGGTGAGGACCACCACCTTGTCGGCCAGCGCGATGGCCTCCTCCAGGTCGTGGGTGACGAAGACGACCGCGGGGCGGGTCAGTTCCCACAGCGACAGCAGTTCGTCCTGGACGATCTGCCGGGTCTGGACGTCGAGCGCGGAGAACGGCTCGTCCATCAGCAGGATCTCGGGCTCGTTGATCAGCGTCTGGGCGAGCGCCACGCGCTTGCGCATACCGCCGGACAGCTGGTGCGGCAGCCGGTCCTCGAAGCCGGACAGACCGACCCTGCGCAGCCAGTCACGGGCCTTCGCGATCGCCTCCTTCTTCGGAGTGCCGCGGAACTGCGGGCCGGCCGCCACGTTGTCCAGCACCGACTTCCAGGGGAAGACCGCGTCGGTCTGGAACATGAAGCCGACCCTCGGGTCGATCCCGGTGACCGGTTCGCCGTGGATCAGGGTCTCGCCCGCGCTGGCCGGTTCGAGGCCGGAGATCAGCGAGAGCGTGGTGGACTTGCCGCACCCGGTGGGGCCGACCACCGCGCAGAACTCGCCAGGGGCCACGGTCATGTCGAGGTCGCGCAGAGCGGTGTACACGCCGCCCGAGGGGGTGCGGAACCGCTTGGTCGAGTGGCGCAGCTCGATCGCCGGAACCGAACTCGTCGCTGCTTCGTTCACTGCATCGCACCGCCTTCGGAAGGTTGCGTTGCGCCGGTGTTTCCGGCGGGTGACGAGAACGTAGAGCTCCGTCCGCGGCGCGACGAGACTTCCGAAAGTTGCGCGGCTTTCCCACGTTGAATCCGGTTCTGCGCGTTCTGCTCAAGCACGCGGGGGGTGGGCAGAAGGTCGGCCGTGAGGCACAATCTCGGCCACAAGGGCCTGGCGCAGGGGCTGGACCTGGCACAACGCACGACAGGGCGAAGAGGCACCGGTGAAGCCCATCCGTATCCGGACCCGCCGCAGTGGCAGGAGGAGACTCTCCACGCGGATCCTGGCCAACCAGTTGTTCATCCTCACGCTCACCGGCGTGATCGGATTCGTGCTCTTCGCGTTCGCGCAACGAGCCGCGCTCGATCACGCCTACGAACAGCGGGCGCTGGCCATCGCACAGACCACGGCCGCCGAGCCGCAGATCCAGCAGGCCATGGAGTACGGCACCGGCGGCGACGCGGTGCAGACCATCGCCGAACGGATCCGCCGGGCGTCCGGAGCCTCGTACGTGGTCGTGATCGACCTGCACGGCGTCCGCCACTCCCACCCCCAGCCGGATCTGATCGGCCAACCGGTGGACGAACCGGTCGCGGCCTTGGACGGCCTCCCGCACGTGGGCATCGACCAGGGCGCCACCGGGCGCTCCGCCAACGGGAAGGCACCCTTGTACGGGCCCACGGGCGCGCTCGTGGGCGAGGTGTCGGCAGGCATCCCCGAGCGGAACGCACTCGTCGAACTGTGGCGTGAGCTGCCCACCTTCGGCGTGTACGCCGCGATCGCCACCGCGCTCGGTTCGGCGGCCGCGTACCTGCTGGCCCGGCGGCTGAAGCGGACGACGTTCGGACTCGAACTGGAGGAGATCGCCGGACTGCTGCAGGACCGCGAGGCGATGCTGCACGGCATCCGCGAGGGTGTGGTCGCCTTCGACCCCCAGGGCAGGATCACCGTGGTGAACGACGAGGCGCGGCGGCTGCTCGGCCTCGGCACGGCACTCGGGAGCACGCTTGAGGAGGTCCTGCCCGACGGCCGGCTGCGCCGCGCGCTGGACGGCACCCTGACCGGCACCGACGTCAGCGTCCTGACCGACGAGCACTGCCTGGTCGTCAACCGTATGCCGGTGACCCTGCGGGGCCGCGAACTGGGCGCG
Organism: Streptomyces sp. TP-A0356; assembly: GCF_001417775.1. Lineage (GTDB taxonomy): Bacteria > Actinomycetota > Actinomycetes > Streptomycetales > Streptomycetaceae > Streptomyces. The sequence continues at coordinate 256,228 of NZ_BBZJ01000016.1, forward strand.
GTGGTCACCGTCCGGGACCGCACCGAGCTGATCGGGCTGCTGCGCGAGCTGGACTCCGTCCGGGGGCTGACCGACGCGCTGCGAGCCCAGCAGCACGAGTTCACCAACCGGATGCACACCCTGGCCGGGCTGCTGGACATCGGGGAGTACGACGACGCGTACGAGTTCGCCGTCGGGTCGGCCGGTGCCGGGCAGGCGCTGACCGAGTCGGTGCGCAAGCGGATCGGGAACTCGCTGATGGTCGGGCTGATCGTGGCGAAGACCACGGTCGCCGCCGAACGCGGGGTGCGGATCGTGCTCGGCGACGACTCCGCGCTCGGTCAGGACCCTCCGCATCTGCGGCGGCTGCTGACCATCGTCGGCAACCTGCTGGACAACGCGGTCGACGCGGCGGGCGACGGGCCGCGCCCGGCGGGCGGCCGCGAGGTGCGGCTGACGGTCACCGAGGACCCCGACCAGGTGATGGTGCGGGTGGCGGACACCGGGCCGGGGATCCCGCCCGGAACCGCCGAGTCGATCTTCGAGGACGGCTGGTCGACCCGGCCCGAACGGGACACCGCCCGGCGCGGCCTGGGCCTCGCCCTCGTGCACCGGCTGGTGCAGCGGCACGGCGGCACGATCACGGTCAGCGAAGGCCCGGGCGCGGTCTTCACGGTGGTCCTGCCGCTGCCGGACACGGCACCGGCGCCCCAGGGCGCACTGTTCACGACGGCGTTGCCGGTGGGAGGCGAGCGCTGATGATCCGCACCCTGGTGGTGGACGACGACTTCCGGGTGAGCCACATCCACAGCGAGTACGTGAGCCGGGTGGAGGGCTTCGAGGTGGTCGGCGAGGCGGCGAGCGTGACCGACGCACTCGACGCGGTGCGCACCCTGCACCCGGACCTGCTGCTGCTCGACATCTTCCTGCCGGACGGCAGCGGGCTCGACGTGCTGCGCCGGCTCACCGGGGCCGAGGGCGGGGCCCGGCCCGACGCCCTCATGATCACGGCGGACCGGGACATCGAGTCGGTTCGCACCGCCATGAAGCTCGGCGCCGTGGGCTACCTGGTCAAGCCGTTCGGCTCCCCCGACCTCGCCGAGCGGCTCACCGCCTACCGCGAGCTCCAGCACCGTGTGCACGCGCTGGGCCCGGCCGCCGAGACCGATCAGGCCGACGTGGACGCCCTGTTCAGCGCCACCCGGCCGCCCGCCGTTCCCCGGGTGCCGGCCAAGGGCCACTCCGCGCCCACCCTCACGCTGGTCCACCAGGCGCTGCGCGCGGCCCGGGGTGCCGTGTCGGCGGCCGAAGCGGCCGAGCTCACCGGGGTCTCCCGCGCCACGGCCCAGCGCTATCTGTCCTACCTGGTCAAGGAGGGAATGGTCCGGCTCGAACTCCGTTACGGGGCCACCGGTCGTCCGGAACACCGCTATCGCATCGTCTCCTGATCCGCCCGGTGCCCGACCGGGCTCGCGGACGGGGTGTCGTGTGACTTGCGTCTGACCTGGAGGGACACGCGCACGGCGCGGGGCGTTGACCGTACGATCGGGCAATGCCTGACACGACCGAAACCACGCCCGGCTGGCTGACTTCCGACGAGCTCGAGTCCGCGCGCGCCCGCCTGCCGATCCTGTACGTGGAAGCCGTGCCCGTGCGCGTCGACGACAGCGGTGAAGTGACCAGCATCGGGCTGCTGCTGCGGATCGGTCCCGACGGGACCGTCAGCCGCACCCTCGTCTCGGGGCGGGTCCTGCACCACGAACGGGTCCGGGACGCCCTTCTGCGCCATCTGGAGAAGGACCTCGGACCGGTGGCGCTGCCCCGCGTCCCGCCCTCACTGCAACCCTTCACCATCGCCGAGTACTTCCCGACGCTGGGCATCACACCGTTCCACGATCCCCGCCAGCACGCGGTGTCCCTCGCCTACATCGTCCCCGTGGCCGGCGACTGCCGCCCCCGCCAGGACGCTCTCGACCTGGAGTGGTTCAGCCCGCAGGAGGCGTCCTCGCCCGTGGTGCTGAACGAGATGCCGGGCGGCCAGGGCGCCCTGCTCAAGCAGGCCCTCGCCCACGTCGGCTGTCTGTCCTGAGCGACGCGCTGAACGGAGTCACCGGCCGCTGCGCGCGTGCGTCGTCCACCGTGATGTCGACCGCCTCGTTGTAGAAGGCGACGTGTTCCCGGATGGCGGCGACCGCGGGCAGCGGGTCCGGATAGCTCCACGCGATGTTCGGCGGGACGTCGGCGTCCCCCCGGTACGACCAGTACCGGGCCGTGCCCTTGTACGGGCAGCCGGTGCGGTGGTCGGTGGGAGCGAACCGGTCGAGGAGGACGTCCTCGCGCGGGACGTAGTAGCGCACTGGCAGGCCGGTCTCGAAGAGCAGCACCGGCCGGCGGGTGTCCGCGACCACCGTCCCGTCGATCTCGACCCGCACATGGCGGCTGCTCGGCAGGGCGTCCACCCGCTTGTGCGGGTCGCGGGGGTGGACGAAGATCTCTTCCTCCTCCTCGTACCAGTGGTCGAGGCCCGTGCCGCTGCGCTGGAACCACGCGAAGGCGAGGTGGCCGGCCAGGTCGCCCGCGGAGTAGGTCCACGCCGCGTTCTCCAGCAGTTCGCCGTCGACTTCGAGGTCGTAGAAGATCCGCGACCCGGTGTGCGCGCCCGTCGGCGGCGCCTTCGCCGGGCGCAGCAGATCCGCCCGCACCTCCTCGCGCGGGAACGCGTACAGCGGTACGGGCGCTCCAGGCTCCCAGACGAGGACGGGGTGCCGGCTGTCGACGACGGTGACGTCGCCCTTGCGGCCGCGCACCCAGCGCTCGCTGGGCTCCCACTGGAGGCCCTCGGGGGTGGTCCGGACGGAGTGTGCGGTGGGGAGCCCGGTGGGGAACGCCGTCATGAAGCTCTCCTTCACCTGTGTGGTGATGCCGGCACCTGTGTGCTGGTGCCGACCGTTCAGCCTGCCTTCGTCGTCTGCGTCGGCGTCGCGTCGGATCCCAGCCTAACCGCGCATTCGAGGCGCCTGAGGTCGACCGCGTCCGCCATCGCCTGCATGCCCTTGTCGTTGGGGTGCAGATGGTCGCCGCCGTCGAAGAACGGCAGGATGCGTTCGTGGTCGTAGGGGCTGCGGAGGATGCGGTCGAAGTCGGTGACCGCGTCGAACTCCCCGCTGTCCCTGATGAACGTGTTGACCTCCTGGCGTACGCTCTCGGCGGCCGGGTCCCACTCGGGCCAGCCCTTGAAGGGCGCGACGGTGGCCCCGACGACGCACTTCCCGGCCGCGTGCGCCCGGTCGACGATCTGCCGGTAGCCGGCGATCAGGTCCTTCGCCGTGACACCGCTGTGGGCCTTGATGTCGTTGACGCCCTCGAAGAGGAAGACCGTGCGGACGCCCGGGTGCGCGAGGACGTCCCGCTGGAGCCGGTTCAGAGCGCTCTGCCCCGCACCGTCCGCCAGGACCTTGTTGCCGGAGATCCCCTCGTCGGCCACGCCCTTGAGGGCCGTGTGCGCCTTCCGCAGCCGGCGGGCGAGGTAGTCGGGCCAGCGGCGGTCGGTGTCGCTCGTCGACGCCCAGCCGTCCGTGATGGAGTCGCCGAGCGCGACGACGGCGCCGGTCGCGGCGTCCGTCCGTACGGAGACGGCGTCGAGGTAGAACCAGGAACCGGTCGGCTCCGTCCAGTTGGTCCCGGCCTCCTCCGCGGTGTGGTCGCCCCGGGCCGCGTACGACGTCCGCATCGCCATCCAGTGCCCGGTCGCGGGACCCGCCGCGTCCGGGGTGTGCAGGCTGATCACCAGGTCGGTGGCGGCGGGCAGCCTGCCGGGCAGCGGGTCGCTGTAATCCGTGGCGCCCGGGGGCACGGTCACCGAGCGCGCGCCGCCGAACGTCAGCCGCCGGTTGCTGCCGCGGACCAGGTCGGCGCCGCTCTTCCGGATGCCCGCGTAGACGCTGTCGAAGGTCAGGGGCCGGTCGCCGAAGGCGTTGGACAGCCGGATGCGCGCCTGGTCCCCGGCCACGCTGGTGTGCACGACCAGCCGGTAGCTCCGGTCGGCGACGGCGTCTGCCATGCGGTCCGCGCTCGCTCCCCAGGTGATCACGTCGTGCCGGGCCGCGGATGTCCGCGCCGCGGCGGGCGCGGCCTGCAGGGCCGCCGCGATCAGCAGGAGGGCCGGCAGACGGCGCACGCCTGCGAGTCGGGCCCTCATCGGACGAAGTCCTTCAGCGTGACGGACCGACCGGGCTCGAGGGTCACCGTCCGGGACCTGCCCCCGTACGCCACTGTCGTGGTCCTGCCCCCGACGCTGTGGATCGAGGCCTCGGTCGGCTTGCCGTCCCGCCACCGCAGATCGACGACGAATCCGCCCCGTGCGCCGGCGCCGGTGATCGATCCGGATGCCGCCCAGGCGGCCGGGAGCGCGGGGAGCAGCTCCAGGTGGCCCGGGCGCGAGTACAACAGCATCTCGATCATCGCCGCCGGTGTACCGAGGTTGGCGTCGATCTGGAAGATGCCGCGGCTCTTCTCCACCTCGTAGATGTCGAAGAGGTTGGGGGCGGTGCCGTTGCTGCCGCCCGTGGACGGGCGGAGGTTGTTCACGACCAGCTGGTACGCCTTCTCGGCGTTCTTCAGGCGGGCCCAGCACAGGCCGCGCCAGGCGTTGGCCCAGCCGAAGCTGTTCATACCGCGGGCGGTGAGCAGGGCGGTGGCGCCGTCCACGAGGTCGGCGGGGGTGGAGCCGTCGGGACGGATGCGGTCGCCGGGGAAGAGCCCGACGAGCGGGGACAGATGCCGGTGGGTGGTCTCGCCGAGGTTGTCGGGCGACATCCACTCCTCCAGCCAGCCCGTCCGCGGGCTCACACGGGGCAGGTAGAGGCGCTCCTGGAGACCGGCGACGGTGTCCGCGTGGTCGCGGTCCTTGCGCAACTCGGCCGCCGCCGTACGGTAGTTCGCGAACAGCGCCCACACCAGCTCCTGGGCGTAGGTTATGCCCTTCGCGTCGAGCGGCCCCTGCTCCGGCGACCAGTCGCTGTCGGCGATCAGGACCTCGCGACCGCTGTCGGGGAGCGTGTGGGTGATCAGCCGCGCCTCCCAGAACGCGCAGGCGCCCTCGAGGAGCGGGTAGATCCTCTCCAGATGGGAGCGGGAGCGCGTGTACTCGTAGTGCTCCCACAGGGTGTTGCACAGCCAGGCGTTGCCCGCCGGATGCCACCACCAGCCCAGTCCACCGTGGGGGTTTGCCGAGATGGCGACGGTCCAGCCGGCGATCCTGCCGGTGGAGTTGCGGTAGCGGTTGCGCGGGTCGTTGAAGTGGGCGCGGGTGAGCTCGGTCCAGGACGGGAGCTGGGCCAGGCAGTAGTCGGTGAGGGCGTCGAAGCACTGCGACAGGCCCGCCCGGTCGGCCATCCAGTAGTTCATCTGGATGTTGATGTCGGTGTGGTAGTCGCCCATCCAGTCCGGGTCGTTGCCGTCCAGCCACAGTCCCTGGAGGCCCAGCGGAAGGCTCCCGCGCGATCCGGAGATCATCAGGTAGCGGCCGAACTGCAGGTAGGCCGCCTCGAGTTCCGGATCCGGGTCGCCGTCCGAGGCGCGGGCCCGGATCCTCTCCCAGGTGTCCAGGGAACGTTGCGCGGCGGACGACGTGCCGAGCGAGACGTCCAGTTGCCCGAACAGCGAACGGTGGTCCGCCACATGGGTGCGCAGCAGCGTGTCGGCCGGGTGGGCGGCCGCGGCGCGGACCTTGGCGCGGGCCAGACGCTCGGGGTCGAGGGACGGGTCGCGGTAGTGGGTGGCCGCGTTCGGTGCGTAGTTGGTACCGCCGCTCAGCACCACCGTGAGGTCCGTGCAGCCGGAGAAGGAGATCCGCCCGCCGCGCACGCTCACTCGGCCGCCGCTGCCGTACGCCGTGACCGCGGCCCCGTAGCGCCGGCCGTTGGGGAAGGCGGCGCCGAACGAGCTTGCGGCACCCGTGGTTTCGCCGCGGGTTCCCTCCAGGGTGACGGTCCCGGTGTGGTGCCCGCCTCCGTTCTGGCCGAGGTGCAGGACGATGACGTCGTCGGGGCGGCTGGCGAAGATCCGCCGCGTGTATGTCACTCCGGAGCGGACGTACGACGTCGTGACCACGCCCTGGGCGAGGTCGAGGGTGCGGCGGTAGCGCGAGACGGCGGACAGGTCGTGGTCGGGGATGTCGACGGTGAGGCGGGCGAGCAGGGTGAAGGAGCCGAAGCGCTCGCGGTCGTAGGGGAACTGGCCGTCGGCGTCGAGGGTGTCGTTGAGGCCGCCGGTCCACATCGTGGCATCGGTGACGAGAAGGAGTTCATGGCCCGGGTCGTTGCTCGCGAGGGCACCGAGCCGGCCGTTGCCGACGGGCAGGCCCTGCCGGATCATCGAGTGTTCGTCGGCGGGGGCCTGCCACCACAGCTGGTGACGTGAACTGCTGTGGTTCCCAGGTGAGTTGGCGGTGCGCCGAGGCTCAGCGGAGGCGGTGAAGGCGGGCAGCGACGCGAGTGCTCCGGTCGCGCCGGCGAGCGCGAGCAGGCTGCGTCTGGACAGCGGCTCGGACGGTTCGGTGTGCATGGCGGGCTCCCGTGAGGTCGGTCAGGACGACTTCGGTACGTCGATCCGGTCGATGTCCGGGGCGTAGCCCGAACCGCTGTCGAAGGTGATCGTGTTGGCGCCCGCCTTGAGCGTGAGGGGCACGCTGACCGTCTCGACGGTTCCCCAGTCCCCGGTCGACGGGAACCTGTAGGTGGTCGCGGCGTTGCCGTCGGTGGAGACGGCGGCCGAGCGGGCGTCACCGCTGACGTAGGCGACCTTCACCAGATAGGTGCCGGCCTTGTCGACGACGATGTCGTTGAAGCGGAGCTTGCCGCCGAGGTAGAGGTTGCCGACCTTGTGGGCGCCGGAGCAGGCGGAGCAGTCGGCGACGGAGGCGTTGCCGCTCAGCGTGTTCGCCGGGGACTCGGCCTCGTAGGCGGTGGTGGTGAGCGCCCTGCCGCGCGGGGTGACCGTGAACAGGCGGGAGCCATGGGCGGGGAGGGCCTCGGTCACCTTGTTCCGGTACGTGCCGAGGCTCTCGTGGTTCCACAGGTCCCGGACGGCGGCCGGGCCGGTGAAGCCGAGGGCCGCCCAGTGGGCGGTGACGGCCGCGGGCGCGTCGGCGAGGTTGAACAGGGCGACGGTGTAACTGCCGTCGCGGTTCCTGGCCGCCCACACCTGCTGGGCGTCGGCCGGGGTGATGGGCCGAGCGGGCGCAGTGGCGCCCTGGTCGACGGCGATGACCTCGCGGTTGGTCAGCAGGGAGAGGCCGTAGGACTCGAGGCGGGTGAGGTCGTCGCCGGTGTAGAGCGGGGACTTGGCGATCGCCCACAGCGTGGCGTAGCTCTGCCGCTCGGCCTTGGTGAGGCCGTCCATGGCGCCGTTGCCGACGTCGAGGGAGTCGAGGTCGCTCCAGCCACCGGGACCGGAGTGACGGCTCCAGGCGGGGGCGTCGTCCCAGCGGTCGTTGACCGAGTTCTCCCAGCTCACCAGGGTGTTGCAGTAGCACTCCACATCGGTGTCGATGCGCCAGCCGTTGGAGTACTTCTTCCAGTCGGCCGCGTGGCCGACGTCGAGCGACCAGGAGATCTCGAGGTGGATCGGCCGGCCGGTGGCGGCGATGGCCTTCTGCCAGGCGGCGACGTCGGCGACGTTGTCGTACTGGTCGCCGCTCTTGCCGGAGCCGGGTCCGACACCGTCGAGCTTGAGGAAGTCGTAGCCCCAGTCGGCGAGCATCCGGGCCTGGGAGTCGATGTACTTCTGCGCGCAGGGGCGGGAGAGGTCGAGCTTGTAGGCGCTGTCCCAGCCGTTGGTGGTGCGCAGGTCACCGTGGACGATGTCGGCGGTGGTGCAGCCGGGGGCGTCCTTGATGGGGACCGTGCCCCCGCCGTACGCCTCCTTCTCCAGGCCGACGGGGAGGTAGATGCCGGCCTTGAGGCCCTTCGCGTGGATGCGATCGGCGACCGCCTCCATCCCGTGCGGGAAGCGGACCGGGTCGGCCTGCTGGCGGGCGTACCCGTCGAACCCGGGCTTCCACGTCTTGTCGCGCCACCAGCCGGCGTCGATGTTGACGTACTCGTAGCCGTACCTCTTGAGCTTGGCGGCGAGGGCGTCGGTCTGGGTGAGGACGTTGGCCTCGGTGAGGTAGCTGTAGTCGCCGTCGGGGTTGAGGCCCGGGTACCTCGACGACTGCATGCTCCAACTCGACCAGCCCATGTAGGGCTTGGCCGCGACGGCCGGGGCCGCCGGGTCCGCCGGGTCCGCCGGGTCCGCCGGGGCGCCGACGGCAGCCGTGGTCTCGGCCGACGTCGCGCTCGCCCGGGCCGTGCGAACGGCCTGGGCGGGCCCCGCGTGGGCCGCCGGGACGGCCGTCGCCAGGCATGCGCTGACGGCCACGACGAGCGCGGCTCTCAGGGTGCGGGCGGGCAGCACGAAGTAGGGGGATGACCGCATGGGTCGTGCCTCCTGTGGGTTGGGGGGAGCGGCTCAGGACTCGGCCCGGGTGGGCCGGCAGGAAGGTGAGGGCGCGCTTGTCGCCGTCCGGTCATGGCGGGCGGCAGGCAGCGGTCGTGGTGGGTCCGGCCGGATCGGGCCGGCTCGGCTCGGGGGTGGCCGGCACCGCCGCTGCCGGGCGGCGCGGCGGCAGGACGACCGGCTCGGAAGGGGACCGCACGGGTCCTCGTCGACGAGTGGGGCCGCGGCGAGGACCCGTGCGGCGGCTGATCGTCCGATGGGATGCCGGTCGGGCGGGCTTGTGGGATGCCGGTCAGGCGGGCTTTCGGTGGCGGGGCTCACGGGTGGACGAGGGACTGCGGCTCCGCAGCGTCATCGCTCCTCCTGGGACGGTGGACCCGTAGGTGTCAGTGGCGCGTCTGTGCTCTGATGAAGGACTGGATGGCGGTGGCCGCGGCCCCGCGCGCCCATTCGTCGAAGGGCAGCGGGCGGGTCTGGAGGTCGCACCGCGCGGCCGTCCCGAAGGCCGACGCGGCGAACGCGTCGCGGATCTGCTCGGCGAACAGGTCGTACGCCGCCAGGCCTTCGCCAGAGATGATCACGCGTTCGGGGCCGAACAGATTGGCGACCGTGCCGATGGCCCGGCCGATGGCCTCCCCCGCCCTCGTGTACACCTCACGTGCGCCCCGGTCACCGCGGTGGGCCAGGGCGACGGCCTCGGTGGCGTCGGCCACGGGCACGCCGGTCGCCTCGCGTACCGCCGCGACGATGGCGCGGTCCGCGGCGATGGCCTCGACGCAGCCGCGATTGCCGCAGTGGCAGGGTGGGCCGGCCGGGTCGATGACCATGTGCCCGATCTCGCCGGCCACCCCGTGGGCACCGGACACGACCCGCCCGTGCACGACCAGACCGCAGCCCACACCGGCGCCCACGGTCACCAGGGCGAAGTCGGACAGGCCCACGCCCGCGCCGAACCACTGCTCGGCGACGGTCAGTGCCCGCACGTCGTTGTCGACGGTGACCGGCAAGCCGGTCGTCATCTCCATGAGCTCGGAGAGCCGGACGTCGCGCCACTCCAGGAAGGGCGAGTAGCGCACCACACCGGCCGCACGGTCCACATCGCCGGACACAGCCACGCCCAGACCGTGCACCGGGACGCCGAACCCGTCGGCCTCCGTCAGCAGTTCGTGCACCAGTTCCGCGGCCCGGGCCAGGACCGCTCCGGGCTGACGGGCGGTCAACGGCAGGTGCCGGGCCTGGCGGATCCGGCAGCACAGGTCGGTGAGCACGGCGATGATCTCGTCGCCGGTGATCTTGACGCCGATGAACAGTGCCCGTCCGCCGTCGACCCGCACGGGGTTGGCGGGCCTTCCCAGCGACGGGCGTGCGTCCTCGTCCTCGACCAGGTAGCCGGCCTCCATCAGGGGCCGCACCGCCTTGGTGACCGCGGCCGCCGACAGCCCGGCCCGCCCGCCGATGTCCGAGCGGGTGAGGGGACCGTGGGAGAGCACGGTGATGAAGACCTGGGAGGCGGCCGGCGTATGGGCCGGGAACGCCTCCGCGCGAGGGGGCGAACGCATGCCCCGGAACCTAGGGAAGTTCTTTTCCGCTGTCAATAAAAGAAACAGGAGTCGTCTGAGGATGTCCTGTCGGGTGTCTGTGCCCTTCGTGTCCGGCTCATCTGCGTGATGGCGCCGAGGTGTTAGCCACGTCGAGGCAGAGTCCTCGACGCCCTGCCGGAGGGGAACGAGGAGGCCGTACGCAAGGTGATGACGCGGCACCTCGGCATGTCCGCGGTCCCTGGCGGCCCACGGCTGATCGCGGGCAGCCCGGTCCCGCACCGGCGGTCCGGCCTTCCGACGGCGTTGGACGTGGCGGCGTCACCCCGTGGCGCGGGCGAGCGTGACGTCGACGGCGGACGACGCCCCGGACGCGCCGTTGGCGTGCGTCCAGCCGCGGTCCGAAGTGACGCTGCTCCACAGGCGGTTGTCGAAGGCCACGGAGGCGACGTGCAGCGTGGTGGCGTGGGAGACCATCCACTGCGCCAGGGCCCATCCCGTCCTCGTGTCGCTCACCGGGTAGGCGATGCCGACGGCCGTGGACGCCGGATCGCTGACGAGGTCCGGCCCGAACTCACGCCGGACCGCCTCCGTCATCGCCGACCCACTCTGCGCTGCGGAGTCGGCCGCCGCGATCTTGATCACCGTGCAGGTCAGGGCGGGGCCCTCGCGTCCAGACAGGGCGGCGGCGAGCGCGGCGGCCGTGCTCTCGTGCTGGGCGTACGCCGTTGGGTAGCCGCTGTGCTGGACCTTCTGCGCCGCAACCGTCACCGGGAGGCTGAGGTAGTCGGGCACCCTGACCAGGGCGTCGAAGAACTTGCCGGACGCGTGGACGGGGTCGCGCACCTGGGCGGGGGTGCCCCAACCCTGGGAGGGGCGCTGCTGGAACAGTCCGAGCGAGTCCCGGTCGCCGTAGTCGATGTTCCTCAGCTTGGACTCCTGGATCGCGGTCGCCAGGGCGATCGTCACGGCCCGTTCCGGGAGTCCGCGCGCGTGGGCCACTGCCGCGATGGTCGTGGCATGGGACGCCTGGTCCAGATCGAGCGTGAGGTCCGACCCGTCCGAGCCGTTCACCGCGCACCCCTCGGTCTGCGCCGGCCTGGTGCAGCGGACGGCCAGGTAGCCTATGAGCGCCAGGACCAGCCCGAGCCCGATCACCGCCGGCCATATCCCGCGGCGCCGCCGCCTCCGTTCCGCCACCTCGGCCTCGCCCTCCCCTCGATTACAGTTGCGTCGTTGCGCAAGCGTATAACCTTCCCGTCGAGGTCCCGCGTCGCGGACCCGAGTCGGAGGGGGACATGACCGGAGGGAGCCGCATGGGCGGTCGACGCGGCGGGGATGCGCGGCACGCAGGGTCCGACCGCACCGTGGAGCTGGCTCTGGTGCTGGGCGCCGTGGTCATCGGCGGGTACGCCTACATCGAGACGGGCCTGGCCACGACCGGGAAGCTGCCGCCCGGCCTGCCGCTTCAGCTGGCGGGGGCGGCCGCGCTGCCGCTGCTGTGCCATGTGGCGGTGCGCCGGTTCGCCCGCCATGCCGATCCGCTGATCCTGCCCCTGGCCACACTGCTCAGCGGCCTCGGCCTCGTGCTCATCCACCGCCTCGACCTCGCCTACCGGTCGCACTACCGCTCGGCCGCGGCGGCCTCGGGCCAGCTGCTGTGGTGCGCCATCGCGGTGGTGGGCTTCAGCGCGGTGATGGTGCTGCTCAAGGACCATCGCAGGCTCCAGCGATACCCGTATCTGACGATCACCGTGGGCCTGGTGCTGCTGATGGCACCGGCCTTCTACCCCGGTGACGTCTACGGCGCCAAGCGATGGATCTTCCTGGGGCCGCTGGAGTTCCAGCCCGGTGAGTTCGTGAAGATCGTCATCGTGGTGTTCTTCGCCGGGTACCTGACGGTCCGCAAGGACGCCCTGGCGCTTGCGGGGCGGCGGTTCTTGAGCATGTACCTGCCTCGCGGGCGGCAACTCGGCCCGATCGCCGCGGTGTGGATCCTCAGCCTGCTGGTGCTCGTCCTCGAACGGGACCTGGGCACGTCGCTGATCTTCTTCGGTGTGTTCGTGATCATGCTGTACGTCGCCACCGAGCGGACCAGCTGGGTCGCGTTCGGCGTGGGCATGTTCGCCGTCGGCGCGTTCGTCATCGGTTCCCTGGAACCGCATGTGCACGGCCGTGTGGTGGCCTGGCTGCACCCCATGGACATCTATCTGCCGCCCGCCCAGCGCCCGGCCGGACTGGTCTCGGACCAGGCCGCCCAGGCCCTGTTCAGCTTCGGCTCGGGCGGCATGCTCGGTACGGGCCTCGGCCAGGGCCATCCGGAGCTCATCGGCTTCGCCGGGCGCAGCGACTTCATCCTCACCACGGTCGGCGAGGAGCTCGGCCTGGCCGGCGTCACGGCCGTGCTCCTGCTCTACTCCCTGCTCGCCGAACGCGGCCTGCGGACCGCGATCACCGTCAGCGACCCGTTCGGCAAGCTCCTGGCGGCCGGGCTGGCCACCTCCCTGGTGCTCCAGGTGTTCGTCGTCGCAGGCGGTGTCACCGGCCTGATCCCGCTCACCGGCAAGGCCCTGCCGTTCCTGGCCCAGGGCGGCTCGGCCATGGTCGCCAACTGGCTCATGGTCGCCGTCCTGATCAAGGTCAGCGACACCGCGCGCCGGCCCCTGCCCGCTCCGGCCACCCAGGTGAGCGCCGCGGAGACCCAGATCGTACGACCGTGATCGACGCACCTGTCCGGCACGGGAACCCGGGGGCGGGCGCAGGCGTCCCCCGGACAGAACCACAGTCACGGCTCACCCCGGGGGGACGCACACCATGAGCACCGAGATCTACTTCAGCAGCAACTATCGCGACCTGTGCGAGCAGCACGGCACCGGGGCGGGCTTTCAGTTCGAGTTCTCCTGCTCGCGCTGTTCCGACACCTGGCGCTCGCCGTTCGAGCCGTTCAGGGCGGGTCAGATGGCCGGCTGGCTGTCGCGAGGCGTCAGCGCCGCCTGGTCGTTGGTGGGTGGCGCCGGCCGCAGCGTGTCCGACGCGGCCGACGGTCTGGCGGGGGCCAGTTTCGGTACGCAGCGGGACGCCGCGTTCACCCGCGCCATCGCCAACGCGCAGGGCCACTTCAACCGCTGCCCCCGCTGCACGGCCTACGTCTGCGCCCGCTGCTGGAACCCGGGGCAGGGCCTGTGCCTGACCTGCTCGCCGGACACCGCGGCGGAGGCAGAGGCGGCCAGGCAGAGGGGACTGAACGACATGGTGACGCGGCGGGCCTACGACGAGGGCGGGCAACGGGGAGGGAGCTACGACGTCACGGCCCCGCGCCAGTTGGTCTGCCCCCACTGCCGTGCCGAAACCCGGGGCGGGGCGTTCTGCCCGTCCTGTGGACACCGCCTCGCGCAGACGACGAGCTGCTCCGCCTGCCGTCAGGACCTGCCGGACGGTGCGGCCTTCTGCCCGGCCTGCGGTACGCATCGCTGACGGGGCCCGGGCCCGCCGCTCGCTCGCGGGGATGGATGGGCAGGCGAGCGGCGGGTGACTGCGGGAGCGGTCAGACGTTGACGCCGAAGTCGGTGGCGATGCCGCGCAGCCCGGAGGCGTAGCCCTGGCCGACCGCGCGGAACTTCCACTCGCTTCCGTGGCGGTACAGCTCGCCGAAGACCATCGCGGTCTCCGAGGAGGCGTCCTCGGACAGGTCGTAGCGCGCGATCTCCTGGTTGTTCGCCTGGTTCACCACCCGGATGAACGCGTTGCGCACCTGACCGAAGCTCTGTCCGCGCGCGTCCGCGTCGTGGATGGACACCGGGAAGACGATCTTGTCCACCTCGACGGGTACGGCGCCGAGATTCACCTTGATGGTCTCGTCGTCGCCCTCGCTCCCGCCGACGAGGTTGTCACCGGTGTGCTCCACCGAACCGTCCGGGCTCTTGAGGTTGTTGTAGAAGACGAAGTGCTGGTCGGAGACGACTTTGCCCGAGGCGTTGAGAAGCAGCGCGGAGGCATCCAGGTCGTAGTCGGCACCGGTGGTGGTCCGCACGTCCCACCCCAGCCCCACCAGCACTGCGCTCAGTCCCGGCGCCTCCTTGCTCAGCGACACGTTGCCACCCTTGGACAGGGACACTCCCACGGCTCATCCTCCCGATTGCGGGCTGTACGTACGTTCACTGGGTCTCAACGCCGACGCCCCCCGAATGGTTCCATTGTTTGCGCAATAGCTAAAGTGTGTGTGCCGTGGGCACCCGCGCCGGGCGGGCCGGCAGCGGCGGAGGCAAGGGGTGTCGGATGTTCGTCGATATGAGCCCTCTGAAGCTCGTCACGCTGGCGATCCTGGCCGTCCTCCTCTTCGGCCCCGACAAGCTGCCCGAGATCATCCAGAACGTGGCCGGGTTCCTGCGCAAGGTCAGGGAGATCTCCGCCGACGCCGAGCAGGAGATCCGCTCCGAACTGGGACCGGGGTTCGAGGACTTCGAGCTCCAGGACCTGCACCCGAAGACATTCGTCCGCAAGCACGTCCTGGAGGACGACGGCCTCGGCCTGGCCGAGATCCGCAGCGCCCTCGACCCACGCAAGGAACTGACGGAGCTCACCGACGCCGTACGGGAGACGGACGGCGGAACGCACTAGGACCTGTCCGCCGGGCCATGAGCGGAGCCGGAGACATACGGCCGCCGGTCGTGACCGTCCGACGACGACGGAGGATGTTCCCGCCCTGATCTCAGTCTTCACGTTCGCATTGCAGTACGCCACCACGGCCGTGACGGCGAGACCGAGCGGCAGCCCCGGAACCCGCCGCCTCGGTGCGGCCCTCGGGACCAGTGGCCCCGTAAACGGGCCTGGTGGCTCATCCGTGGACGACGGGTTCCTGACACGGTGGACTCGTGGCCACGAGTGGCCAACATGACCGGAAGGGAGCCCGGACATGCATCACCGAACCGTCGGGGAGCTCATGACCCGCGAGGTCGTCCGGGCTCGGCGCGACATGTCGTTCAAGGAGATCGTGAAGCTGCTGGCGGAGAACGATGTCACCGCCGTGCCCGTGGTGGACGACCTGGACCGCCCCATGGGCGTCGTGTCGGAGGCCGACCTGCTTCGCAAGTCCGCCGACCAGGCCGACCCGTACGGCCGGACACCCGTTCCGCATCTGGAGGCGTGGGAGCGGGCCAAGGCCGAGGGCGCCAGGGCCGAGGAACTGATGTCAGCTCCCGCGGTGTGCGCGCGTCCGGAGTGGAACGTGGTCGAGGCGGCCCGCCTGATGGAGGTGCAGAAGGTGAAGCGGCTACCCGTGGTGGACGAGGCGGACCGGCTGGTGGGCATCGTCAGCCGCGGGGACCTGTTGCGGATCTTTCTGCGTCGTGACGACTCCGTCCGTGACGAGATCACGCGGGACGTGCTGGAGCGTGCGCTGGGCCCTGCCGCCTCAGATGTGACGGTCGACGTGCGCGAGGGGCAGGTCACCCTCGGCGGATCCGTCGGCTTCAAAAGCCTGGTTCCGATCGTGGAGCAGCTGTGCCGGGGTGTCGACGGCGTGGTCTCGGTGTCCGGGCGAATCGCGTACCGAACGGACGACGCCCGGCCGTCTTGCAGCGGCGCGTAGGAGACCTCCGTGCACTCATACGGCGCAGACGCGATCCGTTCCGAGTCGGTGGCCGTGGCGGGTGCGTCTCAAGACGCCGGCCCCGGCCGGCTGGCGCTCTCGGCCGCCGGGTGGCAGTCGCATGAGGTACGAAAGCAGCACGGATCCGCCGGGCCGCAGTGGCAGATCGGCAGGATCGGCGGCGAATCCCTACCGGCACTCGTCGAGTCCGGGTGGGTGCCGGTGTGCTGCCCGTTCCGCAAGGGGCGAGCGGACTCGGAGCAGGTGAACGGGCCCTGATCGCAGTGGGTGACCGCACATAGGCCGGGCCACCCGGGCACCGGCACGTCGCCGGGTGCGGCGGAGAGGGGACTGACACGGTGCGCGGTTCGCGAGCCTCTGGGCGCCACGACCGGCTCTGAGGCCGGGTCCGCATGCGGCGCGGGGACGTATGCGGTACTCCTCGAATGAGGGAGAGTCGTACTCAGCGTGTCGGCGCTGTCCGGACCGGCGGAATCGCTCACCGTCACCCGGCTTGCCACGAGACGGAGGCAGTCGACATGGACCCGGTCGTCACGGTGGGCCTCGACGGCTCGCCCGACAGTCTCGCCGCTGCCCGCTGGGCCGCCGACGAGGCCGAGCGGCGTCGCCTCACGCTGCGCCTGCTGCACGCGTGGCCGCTTCTGGCGCCGGAACCCACCCGCCTTCCCTGCGAGGACGATCAGAACTACTGGGCGAAGCGGCTGGTGCACGACGCGCGGGCGATGCTCCGGGCACGCCACCCGAACCTCACCGTCGTCGAGAGCCTGGTCGCCGACGACGCCCAGCACGCACTGCTCGAAGCGGCGTCGGAGTCCGAGATGACCGTGCTCGGTTCACGCGGGCTGGAGCCCGTCGCGAGCTACTTCCTGGGAGACATCAGCATGCCCGTCGTGGCACGGGCCGAGCGGCCGGTGGTGCTGGTCCGTGCCGATACTCGCGAAGAGAGCACTCCGCCCACCCCCACGGGCCGCGTCGTGGTGGCGCTGAAACTGCACGGCCCGTGCGACGACTTGCTCGAGTTCGCCTTCGCCACCGCCGCAGCGAGGGACGTGGACCTTCGGGCCGTCCACGGCCGCAGCGTGCCGGTCCATGTGCCCGTGCCCTGGGGCGTCGACGACGACCTCACCGAAGAGACGGCGCAGGACGCGCAGAAGCAGCTGCGCCAGGCGCTCCACCCCTGGCGCGAGAAGTTTCCGCGCGTCCAGGTCGCCGACAGCATCGCTCTAGAGAGCCCGGCCAAGGCTGTCGTACGGGCAGCCGAGGGCGCCGGACTGCTGGCTGTCGGCAGACGCCGGCACCATGTCGGCCTCGCGCCACGTCTGGGCCCCGTGGCCCAGGCCGCCCTCCATCACGCGCGCTGCCCCGTCGCCGTCGTACCCCATGACTGAGCCGGGCCACCACCGGGAGCCGAGCATGTCGCTGCATCACTTGGACGCGTCGGTGCTCCGGCCGGGCACTGGGGTCGACCCTCCGGCGCTACCGCGCGCGGAAGTGCGCGAGACCCACACCGCGATCGTGTTCTTCGTCGGTGACCGCGCCTACAAGGTCAAGAAACCGGTCGACCTGGGCTTCCTGGACTACTCCACCGCGGCGGCTCGCCGGGCTGCGTGTGAGCGGGAAGTCGCTCTCAACCGCCGCTTCTCGCCCGACGTCTACCTTGGCCTGGGCGAGGTCCGCAGCCCGGACACGGAGACGTCCGAACCGCTCGTGGTGATGCGTCGCATGCCGGCGGACCGGCGCCTGTCCCTGCTGGTACGGGAAGGCACCGCGATCGACGACGTCCTGCGGGCCGTGGCCCGGCAGCTCGCCGCGTGCCACGCAGGCGCTCACCGCAGCCAAGAGGTCAACGAACAGGGCTCGCGGGACGCGCTGTCCTCGCGGTGGGAGGCCAGCTTCACGCAGGTCCGCGCATTGGCCGACGACGGATCGGTGCCCGAGGGGATGGAGGAGATCGAGCGGCTGGTGCGCCGCTATCTGGCCGGACGCAAGCAGTTGTTCGGCACCCGCATCGAGCAGGGGCGGATGGTGGACGGCCACGGTGACCTGCTCGCCGAGGATGTCTTCTGCCTGGACGACGGGCCCCGCATCCTGGACTGCCTGGAGTTCGACGACCACCTTCGCTACGTCGACGGCCTCGACGACGCGGCGTTCCTCGCCATGGACCTGGAACAGCTCGGAGCACCGGAGGCCGGGGCGTTCTTCCTCACCCAGTACGGCGAGTACTCCGGCGATCCGGCGCCGCCCTCCCTGTGCCACCACTACGTCGCCTACCGCGCGTTCGTCCGCGCCAAGGTCTCCCTGATCCAAGGACGACAGGGCGCGCCCGGCGCGGAGGCGGCATCACGTCGGCTGGTCACGACGGCACTGCGCCACCTACGCGCCTCCGCCGTCGGTTTGACACTCGTGGGCGGGCTTCCCGGCAGCGGGAAGTCGACCCTCTCCGGGGCACTGGCCGACCGCCTGGGCGTCACGCTGCTCAGCAGCGACCGCCTCCGCAAGGAACTGGCGGGCATCCCGGCGGAGCAGCCCGCGGCGGCCGGCTACGGCGAGGGCCTGTACACGGCCGAGTGGACCGCCAGGACCTACGAGGCCCTGCTCGACCGCGCAGCCGCCCTCCTGTCCTGCGGCGAGTCCGTCGTCCTGGACGCCACCTGGTCCGATGCGGCACAGCGTGAGGCCGCCGTGCGCATGGCCGAACGCACCAGCGCCGACCTGGCGGCTCTGCACTGCCAGGTGCCCGCCGACGTAGCGGCGGCCCGTCTGCACACCCGAGCGCCCGGCGCGTCGGACGCCGACCTCGAGGTGGCCACTGCCATGGCGGCCAGAGAGCCACCGTGGACGGAGGCCGTCACGATCGACACCGGTGGCGCCCTGGAATCCTCGGTCGTCCAGGCACTGGCAGCCGTACGTCCGTGGAGCATCGGCCAGGCCCCTGTCTTCCGCCGCCCCTACATGGAGCCGGACTGAGGAGGCTGCCGGCCAGGCTGCTCACCGCTCCGCTGTGTCCCGTGCGGGCGGGATGGGCAGCTCGTTCAGCAGGGCCGGCCGGCCGTGCGCGGAGAACACCGCCTGTCCGTGGGTGCCGGGGACGCCCGTGTCGTCGCCCACCGTGCGCGCCACCGCCGTGATGGAGTCCTGCTCCGCTCCCGCGGACCTCAGGGCGTCCTGCAGACGCCGCCAGCGCAGCTCTATGGCGGCGTCGGGATCCTCGATGGCACTGTCGCGAGAAGTGGAGAAGTGTCCAGGTAGACCGACGCTAAGGGACCAGGCTGCTTGTACAGAGGTTCGAGAAACGAAAGTCTCATGGTCACTCCCCTGCGCCCTGTCGACGCCTCCGGGGGGAAGGCCGCGCTCTCATGATGCGGACGGACGTCGCGGCCCGGAGAGAGGGCACGTCGAGCGGACGACGGTGGAGCATGCTTGCCGGCTCGTGCGACACGCCCGACCGGTGGAGGCACCCCAGCCCCAGGTGGGGAAGCCCCTCTCCAGCGGGCGGCCGGCCCGGTGTCGGACAAGCACGGTCGTCGCGGTTCACCTCCGCGAAGAGTGCGTTCATCTCCACGGTGCCCGTGCCCACCCGCCCGGGCGACTCCGTCGCAGAGACCATCCAGTCCACGCCGCCCTTGGCGCATGGACTCCCCTCCGGGGCGCTCGGCCCGGGCCTACCGTCGGGCTGGAGAAACCGCGGGCGTGGCGTCGTCCCGCCAGGGCCGGATCCGAAGGACCGTTCAAGGAGGCGGCGGTCGTGCGGTGGCCGAAGGAGCCCCCGCCCCGGAGCCACGCAACGGCCGGAGCACCGGTCCGACAGGTCTTGAGGCCGACCGGCCCACAGACCGGGACATCCAGCACCTGTCGCGCGGTCGGCGCGCACTCGACGCTGGGAACACCTGCCCACCGAGCGGAGGAGCCGCGTCATGGCCCGTTACGTGTACGACTTCGCGGAGGGTGGCCGTGACATGGCCGACCTGCTCGGTGGCAAGGGTGCGAACCTTGCCGAGATGGCCCGACTGGGTCTGCCGGTGCCGGCGGGATTCATCGTCACCACGGAAGCATGCCGGACCTTCCTGTCCACCGGCACCGAGCCGGACGGCATGTCCGACGAGGTCTCCCGGCATCTGGCGGCCGTGGAGGCCGCCGCCGGACGCCTGCTGGGGCAGCCGGAGGACCCACTCCTGCTGTCCGTACGCTCCGGAGCCCGCTTCTCCATGCCCGGCATGATGGAGACGGTCCTCGACATCGGCCTGAACGACGACTCCGTCCTGGGCCTGGCCAAGGCCTCCGGGAGTGAACGCTTCGCCTGGGACTCGTACCGTCGGCTGGTGCAGATGTTCGGCAGTACGGTCATGGGCGTCGATACCGCTCTGTTCGAGGAGGCCTTGAGGCTCCTCAAGGAAGCCCGCAACGCCCCGGACGATCTGCACCTGGACGCCGCCGACCTCGCCTCGCTCGTGGACGTCTGCAAGAGCCTGATCCAGCAGGAGACCGGGGAGCCCTTCCCGCAGTCCCCCGCCGAACAGCTGCGTCGGGCGATCCTCGCGGTGTTCCGGTCCTGGAACGCCGAACGCGCCCGCCTGTACCGGCGGCGCGAACACATCCCGGACGACCTGGGCACCGCGGTCACCGTACAGTGCATGGTCTTCGGCAATCTGGGCGCCGACTCCGGCAGCGGGGTCGCCTTCACCCGCGATCCGGCCACCGGGCGGCAGGGCTTCTACGGCGACTACCTGCCCAACGCACAGGGCGAGGACGTCGTCTCCGGCATCCGCAACACCGTCCCCCTGGCCGACCTGGAGGACCTGGACCCGCATTCGTTCGCGCGGCTTTGCGACCACATGCGGACCCTGGAGAGGCACTACCGCGATCTGTGCGACATCGAGTTCACCATCGAGCGCGGCACACTGTGGATGCTGCAGACCCGGGTGGGCAAGCGCACCGCCGAGGCAGCCTTCGCCATCGCCGCCGAACTGGTCGACGAAGGCCTCATCACCCCGGACGAGGCACTGGCGCGAGTGAGCGGGGACGGACTCGCGCGGTTGATGTTCCGGCGCTTCGACACCTCCGCGACCGGCGAGGCGCTCGCGCACGGCATCCCGGCCTCGCCGGGCGCCGCCGTCGGCGCCGCGGTCTTCGACTCCGCGGAAGCCGTGCGACGCACCGCGGCGGGCGAGAGGGTCGTCCTCGTACGCCAGGAGACGACCCCCGACGACCTGCCGGGCATGGTCGCCGCCCAGGCGGTGCTGACCAGCCGGGGCGGCAAGACGAGTCATGCGGCCGTCGTCGCCCGTGGTATGGGCAGGGTCTGCGTGTGCGGTGCCGAGGAACTCTCCGTGGACACCGAGGGGCGGCGCTTCACCACCGGCGACGGCACGGTGGTCGAGGAGGGCACGGTGATCTCGGTGGACGGCTCCGCCGGCGCGGTGTACCGGGGCGCGGCCCCGCTGGTCGACTCGGCGGTCATGCGGTACCTGGAGACCGGTGAGCGGGGAGCGGAGTCCGCCGGGGTGGTCGACGCGGTGGCACACGCCCTGCGACAGGCCGACGCCGTACGGCGGCTGGAGGTGCGGGCGAACGCCGATACCCCCGAGGACGCCGCCCGCGCCCGCCGCTTCGGCGCCCAGGGCATCGGTCTGTGCCGAACCGAGCACTTGTTCCTCGGTGAGCGCCGCAAGCTGGTCGAGGAGATGATCCTGGCCGGTACGGACGCCGAGCGGGACCACGCGCTGGAGGCGCTGCTGCCCCTGCAGCGACGGGACTTCACCCGCATCCTGGAGGCGATGGAAGGCCTGCCCGTCACCATCCGCCTTCTCGACCCGCCACTGCACGAGTTCCTGCCCGACCGCACCGAACTGGCCGTCCGCGTCGCCGCCGCCCAAGCCGCCGGCAACCAGCCGGACCCGCACGATGCGGAAGTGCTCGACGCCGTGAACCGCATGCACGAGGAGAACCCGATGCTCGGCCTGCGCGGAGTGCGCCTCGGGTTGGTGGTGCCGGGCCTGGTCGCCATGCAGGTACGGGCCGTCGCCGAGGCGATCGTGGAACGCGTAGGGGCGGGCGGGGCTCCTATGGCGGAGATCATGGTGCCGTTGGTCGGCGCCGTGGAGGAACTCCGGCTCGCCCGCGAGGAAGTGGAGCACGTGCTGGCCGACGTATCCAAGGAATCCGGCATCACGGTGCGGTGCCCGGTCGGCACCATGATCGAGCTGCCCCGGGCTGCGCTCACGGCCGGCCGGATCGCCGAAGAGGCGGAGTTCTTCTCCTTCGGCACGAACGACCTGACCCAGACCACGTGGGGCTTCTCCCGCGACGACGTGGAGGCGGCGTTCTTCTCCGCCTACCTCGACCGGGGAGTCTTCGCCACGTCCCCGTTCGAGACGATCGACCGTGAGGGCGTGGGCCGACTGGTCGACATCGCCGTCACCGAGGGCCGTGCGGCACGCCCCGGCCTGAAGATCGGGGTCTGCGGTGAACACGGCGGCGATCCCGACTCCGTGCACTTCTTCCACACCGCGGGGCTGGACTACGTCTCCTGCTCGCCCTTCCGTGTCCCGGTGGCCCGCCTGGAGGCCGGCCGGGCAGCGCTGTCGGGGATCGAGGCCGGGGACAGCCGGTAAGCGGTACAAGCCCCGCAACCGCTCACGACATCAGCTCCGGCACGTCCGTACCCGGGGCACCCGACAGCCTCGACGTCGAACTCCGCGGCACCACGGTTGGGGGCAGTGCGGGCCCATGCCTCACACCGCGGTCAGGTGGTTGGTCACCTCGACCACGTCGTCGATGTCGTCGACCTCCGCCAGCAACCTGGACATCGAGGTCTTCGACATGCGGCCGGTGAACTCCACCACGCCGTCGTGCACCCGCACCTCGACGGTGTCACGGTCGGCCGGAGAGCAAAAGGCACGGATCTTCCCCTCGATCTCCTGCCGAATTCCGGCGTCATCCCGGATCAGTGCCTGCAGCAGCGCATCACGGCGCACGACCCCGACCAGGCGTCCGTCGTGGTCGACGACCGGGATCCGCTTCAGACGTGACAGCGCCGCGAGCCAGGCGGCCTCCGCGACGGTAGCCCCCGGCAGCACTGTGATCGCGGGGCTGGTCATCAGCTCGGCTGCTGTCTCCCCCCGCGCCTTGCCGTGCAGCTGGCGCTCCCGCAGCCTGCCGAGAGGTCCGGATCGGTGGCCCGACGCTTCGAACGCCACCTTCGCCAGCAGGTCGGACTCCGACACCATGCCGACAACCCGGTCGTCGGCGTCGACCACCGGGACCGCACCGACGTGCTCGCGCGCGAGCAGACGTGCGATCTCGCGATACGACAGGTCGTCCCGCATGGAGGGGGCGGGCACGTCCATCACGTCTCGTACCAGTGGTGCCTCCGGCTCGGCGGGTGGCTGCGATGGCTTCTCCTCAGCGGTACCGCCGGTCTCTCCTTCCGCCGTCGGAGCCCGCCCCGGTGCGGGCTCGCCCGCCGGGGTTGCGGATGCCGTCCCGCCGGTCGGGGGTGGCATGACAGCCCGTGCTCCCGCGTGTTTGGCCGACACTGTCGCGACAGCACCCAGATAGCGCAGAAGCAGATCCTGCCTCTCCTCCTCGACGGGACGCCAGTGGTGCGACGGCACGGCACGGCGGGCGTCGGCGCCCGTGGAGTAGTTCTCGCGCTTGTTCATGGCGGCCTCCGGACTCCGTCGGGTTCTCCACGGTCCCAGTCTCGCGCTCCACCGTCCCGGGCCAAGAGCCGAACGGCCCTGGTGGAGCGGCGCTGCGGCCCATCCGATGCGAGCCTGAGCGGGAGCGGTGAGACTGAAAGAGGAGCAGACCGGCAGGAGGACACTCGTGGTGAGCCTGCGGGATTTCCTGGCGCGATTCCGTCCGACCGGTGCGCCGGGAGCAGCCGTCACCGGAGTCCCCGCCGACCGGGGGGCGGAGCGTGCCGCGGAACTGGAGCCGTCCCTCGCCCTGCTGACGGACGTTCAGGAGAGGGCGGACCGGCTCCGTGCGGTGGCGGACGGCGAGGCGGAGGCGCTGCGGGAGAGTGCGGCCCGGCAGGCCGCGGAGATCGTGGCGACAGCGCGGGCCCGGGCCCCCCAGGTCCGGCAGGAAGCGGCGACAGCCGTGCACCGTGTCGCCCTGAGGGAGGCGGAGGACCTTCGCGCGGCCGGGCAGCGCGCCGCCTCGCTGGTGCGCGAGCGGGCGCAGGAGCGCATGCCGGCCCTGGTGGAGCGCGCGGTCGCGGATGCCCTCCGCGCCGCGGACGGACCGCCGGGAGCGCCGTGAGTGCCGGATGGGTCGCGGGAGTGGTCCGGGCTCGCGCCCTGACCAGCCGTTGCCCTGGCCCGGGCGGCGCGCGGGAGATGGCGAGCGCCGTGACACTGGAGGACGCGCTCCATCATCTGGCCGCGACGCCGTACGGGAAGTACGCGCGGGCGACGGCGGGACTGCCCGAAACACAGCGGGCGGTCTCCGCCACGCTGCTGTGGCATCTGCGGGTGCTGGCAGGCTGGCTGCCCCCGGGCGGGGCCCGCCTGATGCGCCCGCTGGCCGCAGGCTTCGAGGTCGCCAACGTCGCGTCCCGGCTGTCGGCACAGGACGGCCCGGCCAGGACCCCGCAGACCCAGCGGTGGCAGCCGTACCGGCTCGGCGCGCTGGAGACCGCCTGGCGGACCCTCGAACGCGCCGCGACGCCCGCCGAACTGCGCACCGCGCTCGCGGCTTCGCCATGGGGCGACCCGGGCGCGGACACGCCGTGGGCCGTGGTCACGGGCATGCGGATGGCGGCTGCCCGGCTCACGTCCGCTGCCGTACCGCCTGCCCGGCGCTGGGCCCAGGGGCGCGCCGCCCTGCTCACGGCGCGCGAACTGTTCGTACACCAACGCCGCCTGCCAGGGCCCGTACGCCGGAACGCGGCGGAGTTGCTGGGGTCGCGGGCGGTCGACGCCCCGTCCTTCCGGGACTTCCGCGACCGCCTGCCGTCCGCGGCCCGCTGGGTCCTGGAGGACGTCGAGGAGCCGGGAGAGCTGTGGCGGGCCGAGGCCCGATGGTGGCGGGTGATCGATCAGGACGGCGTCGGCATGCTGCGGGACGGCCGGTTCGGGCCCCAGAGTGTCGTGGGGGCGGTCGCGGTGCTGTCCGTGGACGCCTGGCGGGTTCGGGCGGCCCTGGAGTCGGCGGCCCGGGGCGGACGGCCGTTGGAGGAGTTCGATGCCCTGGTCTGAGGCGGTGACGCCGGTCCGGATGCGACGCGTGGCGGTGGTCGTGCCGCACGCGGCGCTGCGGGACACACTGGTGCGGATCGCCGAGGCCGGCTGCGTCGAACTGGACCGGGTGGAGGAGGCCGTCCCCGGCCCGGCGGCCCGACGGCTGCAGCGGTTGGAGGGCCGCCCCGAACCGACCCCGCCTGGGACCAGGGGCGTGCCGCAGGCTGCCGATGAAGCTCCCGCTCTGGCCCTTACCGCGCCCGATCTGGACCTCCTGGAGCGCCGGCGCAGCCTGGGGCTGCTGGCGGGCGAGGCACAGTTGGAGGAGCGCACCCAGGGAGCCGTGCTGCGCGGAGAGGTGGCCGCGCTCGCCGGGTGGTGCCCGGCGGCCGAGGTACCGCGGGTGGCGCGCCGGCTCGCCCCGGCCGGCGGTGCGCTGGTTCCACTGCGCACCCCGCCCGGGACCGATCCCCCGACGCTGCTGCGGTCGGCGCCGTCCGCGTCGTTCACGCCGCTGGTGACGACGTACGGCACGCCGCCCTACGCGGACTTCGACCCGTCGTGGCCGGCAGGGATCACGTACGTCGCGATGTTCGGGATCATGTTCGGGGACGTGGGCCATGGCGCTCTCCTGTTGGGCGGCGCGCTGGCGTTGCGGCTCGGGCGGCCCCGGGGGCTCGCTCGATTCAGCCGCCTGTGGCCGTTCCTGGCCGGTGCCGGGCTGGCCGCCATGCTCGCGGGTGCCGCCTACGGCGAGTTCTTCGGGCCGACGGGCGTGCTGCCGGTGCTGTGGCTGAGCCCCCTGCGGAGCCCTGCGCGCCTGCTGGCCGCCGCGGTGGTGTTCGGGGCCGGGCTGCTGGCCGTCGCCAATGCGGCCGGTGCGGTCAACCGCTGGCGCGAGGGCGGTCCGGGCAAGGCACTGTACGCGTCGTCCGGCTGCGCTGGGCTCCTGTTCTTCCTGGGGCTCGGGCTCTCGGCGGCGGGTCTCGCCCTGCACCGGTCGGCTGCGGCCGTCCTCGGGGCGGCGCTCGCCCTGGCCGGGCTCGGGCTGGTGGCGGTGGGTCTGTACCGGTCCACGGCGGCGGGCTTCGCGGGGCTTGCCGAGACCGGGGTGCGGCTGTTCGACGTCGTGGTGCGCGCGGCCACCAACACCGTGTCCTTCGCGCGGCTCGCGGCGTTCGGTCTCACCCATGCAGCGCTCGCGGACCTGGTGTGGCGCGGCACCACCGGACTCGCCGGGTGGGGAGCCGCAGGAGCCGCCGGGGCGGTGGTGGTGTTCGTCGTGGGCACCGCCGCCTCCCTCGCGCTGGAGGCCCTGGTGGCCTGTGTTCAGGCGCTGCGGCTGGAGTTCTACGAGATCTTCTCGCGGCTCTTCGAGACGGAGGGCCGTCCCTTCCGCCCCTGGCACGTTCCGTCGGCGGCGGCCGATGCCGAAACGGAGGTGACCGGGTGCTCACCTGGTTGATGGTCCTGCCCGTGCTGGCGGCGGCACTCGGCGCGGTCCGGCTGCTGCGGCGACGCCGGTCGCAACGCTTGTTCCGCTGGCTCCTGGCGACGAATGTCGCCCTGCTGGGCGGTGCGTGCCTGCTCTTGGCAACGGCTCTGACAGGCCCCGCGCAGGGCGCGCCCGCCCAGGCCGCCGCACCGGCCACCGTCAACGGTTCCGCGCTGATCGGGGCCGCCATCGCGGTGGCCGGCGCATCCATCGGGGCCGCCATCGCCGTCGCCTACACCGGGGCGGCCGCGCTGGCCGCACTCAGCGAGCGCCCTGAGATGTTCGGCCGCGCCATGGTGATCGTCGGTCTGGCCGAGGGGATCGCCGTCTATGGACTGGTGGTCGCGATCCTGCTGATCGGCAAGGCATGACTCGGAAGGGGATGACGATGGGCACGGTGGCCGCCATCGGCGCGCGGACCAGGGTGAGCGGGCTGGCCCTCGCCGGAGTCGAGGTCCTGATCGCGGAGCACCCGGACGCCGTCCGCGAGGCCTGGCGGACGCTTCCCGGCACGGTCTCCTTGGTGATCGTCACACCGGAGGCGGCCGAGGCACTGGGGACCGAGACGGCGGAACCTGATCCCTCCCGGCCTCTCACCGTGGTGATGCCGCCATGACCCTCTCCGCCCCCGGCCCCGCCGACCCCTTGACCCCCGTGCGCGCCGAACTCCTCCGTGCGGCACGGGCGGACGCCGACACCGTGCTGGCCCGTGCACGGGCGGACGCGGACGAGGCGATGCGAGCGGCGCGCACGGAGGCGGAGACGCTGCTGGACCGGGCCCGGGAGCAGGGCGCGGCGGACGGCACCGCCGCCGCGGCCCGGGAACGGGTGCGGGCACGCCAGGACGCCTGGACACGAGAGCTCTGCGCACGCGCCGAGGTCTACGCGGACCTCCGCGCCAGGGTACGCACGGGCGTTCGCGACGCGCTGGCGGACACGGGCGTACTGCGGGTCCGGCTGGAGGAGCGGGCCCGAGCGCTGCTGGGAACGGGAGCGCGGGTCACGGCCACCGTCGACGGCGGAGTGACGGCCGAGACGCCCGGTCGCCGGGTCGACCTCTCGGCGAACGCCCTCGCGGACCGCGCGCTGGACCGGCTCGGCGCGGAGGCCGAAACCCTGTGGGCGCCATGACGTCGCCGGCCACCGCGGCGCGCCACCGGCCCGGGGACGACAGACCGCCGCGCGTCCTGCGGGTGGCCGGGCCCCTCGTCGAGATCGCCTGCACCACCGGCGTCGCCATGCACGACGTGGTCCTGCTCGGTGAAGACCGATTGCCGGGCGAGGTGGTGGCGATCAAAGGCGATGTCGTCACCGTCCAGGCGTACGAGTACACCGGCGGGCTCGCGCCCGGGCATCCCGCCACCCCGCAGGGCGGACCGCTCGCGGTGCGGCTGGGACCAGAGCTGCTGGGCGGCGTCTTCGACGGACTGCTCCGGCCCCTCACCCGCGTCGGCGACCTGCTCCTGGCAAGCGGACGGAGCACCGAACCGGACGGCCCAAGTTGGCCGTTCACCCCGCGCGTGGCCGAGGGGGCGCACGTCGCGGCAGGGGACGCTCTCGGCGACATCGGGGCGTCGGTCCCCCTGCACGTCCTCGTACCCCCTGGATGCTCAGGGATCGTGACGCGGATCGCACCGGCGGGAGACCACGCCGAGGACTCCCCCATCGCCGTGGTGGACGGACATGAGGTGCGCATGGCGCAGACCTGGCCGGTGCGCAGGCCTCGGCCGGTACGGGAGCGGCTGCCGGCCGATGTCCCCCTGCACACCGGTCAGCGGGCCGTCGACCTGCTGTTCCCCGTGGCCCGCGGCAGCACGGTCGCCGTTCCGGGCGGCTTCGGCACCGGCAAGACCATGCTGCTGCAGCAGATCGCCAAGTGGTGCGACGCCGACGTGATCGTCTACGTCGGCTGCGGGGAGCGCGGCAACGAGATGGCCGACGTCATCGAGGAGCTGTCCGTGCTGACCGACCCCCGCACCGGGGGCCGTCTGGCGGAGCGCACGGTCACCGTCGCGAACACCTCGAACATGCCGATGATGGCCCGAGAGACGAGCGTGCACACAGGGGTGACGGTCGCCGAGTACTTCCGGGACATGGGGCTCGACGTCGTCGTCATCGCCGACTCGACCTCCCGCTGGGCCGAGGCGCTGCGCGAGTTCGCCTCCCGGATGGGCGAACTGCCCGCGGAGGAGGGCTACCCCGCGGGGCTCGCCTCGGAGCTGGCCGCCTTCTACGAACGGGCTGCATCGGTGCGCATCCTCGGCGGCGCCGACGGTTCGGTCACCGTCATCGGTGCCGTGTCGCCGCCGGGCGGTGATCGCACCGAACCGGTCACGGCCCACACCGAACGGTTCGTACGGTGCCTGTGGAGTCTGGACCGGGACCTCGCCTACGCGCGCCACTATCCGGCGGTCTCATGGGCGGACTCGTTCTCCCGGGACGCCGCCGCGCTGGCCGCCGCGCACGCACGCGCCGGCGACCCCGAGTGGGCCGAGCGGCGCGGGCGGGTGGCCGCCCTGCTCGCCGAGGCGGACCGGCTGGCCGATCTCGTGGAACTGGTCGGCGTAACCGCCCTGCCGCCGCGGGAACGGGTCAGTGTGCTCGCGGGCCGGCTGCTGCGCGAGGGGCTGATCCAGCAGAACGCGCTGTCGTCGTCGGACGCGTACTGCACGCCCGAGAAGACGGCGGCCCTGGCGGAAGCCGTCCTCACGGTGATCGACCGCTGTATCGAACTGGTGGACTCCGGTGCCCGCGCGGACGCCGTCGAGGCCGTCGACTTCACGCCGCTGCTGCGCGCCCGTGAGGATGCCGGTCCGCGGGAGACGGCTCCCGTGGAGGCGGCCCGCGACCTGGTGCTGGCGCGGCTGGGAGAGCTGGTATGAGCATGCCCGGCGAGATCCAGTACACGAGCGTGCGGGAGCTGCGCGGCCCGCTCGTGGTCGTCGAGGAGGTGAGCGGCGTGGGGTGGGACGAGTTCGCCACGATCGTCCTCGACTCCGGCCGGCAGCGGCACGGTCTCGTCCTGGAGGTGGACCGGGACCTGGCGGTCGTGCAGGTTCTCGAGGACACGACGGGGATGGACCGGACCGGCACGCGCATCGCGTTCTCAGGTGCGCCCCTGCGGCTCCCCGTCGGCACCGGGTGGCTGGGCCGGGTGTGCAACGGGCGGGGCGAACCGGTGGACGGGGGGCCACCGGTCCTCGGCGCGGTGGACGCCGCGGTCGGCGGTGCGCCGATCAACCCGGTGCGCCGCGAGCCGCCCACCGAGCCGGTGCTGACCGGGGTGGGAGCCATCGACGTCCTCACCACCCTGGTGCGGGGGCAGAAGCTCCCCGTGTTCTCGGCCGCCGGACTGCCGCACCTCGAACTGGCGGTGCAGATTGCCGCCCAGGCGACCTGCGGCGCCGAGGCGTTCGCCGTCGTCTTCGCCGGCATGGGACTCACGCACGCCGACGCGGCGTTCGTCCGCGACGGACTGGCCGAACGCTCCGCCGCCAAGGAGCTCGTCCTGCTGCTCAACACCGCGGACGACCCCGTGATCGAGCGTCTGCTCACGCCACGCATCGCGCTCACGGTGGCCGAGCACCTCGCGTTCGACGAGGGCCGCCACGTCCTGGTGGTGATGACGGACATGACCGCCTACTCCGAGGCGCTGCGCGAGGTGTCCGCCGCCCGGGGCGAGATCCCCGCTCGGCGGGCCTACCCCGGCTACCTCTACAGCGACCTGGCGTCCCTTTACGAGCGGTGCGGCAGGATCAGGGGCCGTCCCGGATCGGTGACCCTCCTGCCGGTGCTGACGATGCCGGCCGGCGACATCACCCACCCCGTGCCCGACCTCACCGGATACATCACCGAGGGTCAGATCGTGCTGTCCGCCGACGTCCATGCCCGCGGCACGTATCCGCCGGTCGACCCGCTCGCCTCACTGTCTCGTCTGATGCGCAAAGGAGCGGGGGCGGGACGGACCCGCGACGATCACCCGGACGTCGCCGCGCAACTGATCGCCGCGCTGGCCCGCGCCCGGCAGGTGCGGGAACTCGCCGACCTGATCGGACGCCCGGCATTGAGCCCCACCGACCACCGGTACCTGGACCTGGAGGACGCGTTCTCGCGTGAGTTCCTCACCCAGGGCACCGACGAGAACCGGTCGCTCGACGACTCCCTCGACCGTGCCTGGGCCGTACTGCTGACCCTGCCCCGTAGCCAGCTCGGCATGATCCCGACAGCCATGCTCGACGGACACGCCGCCGGGGACGACGGCACGCGCAGGGCCGCCGGGGACGACGGCACGCGCAGGGAGGGAGCACCGTCGTGAGCGCGCGTCGTCGGGGGGTACCTCCTGGGCGCGCCGGGCGCCTGCGGCTGCGGCACAGTCTCGGCACCGCTGTGCGCGGAGCGGAGCTGCTGGAGCGCAAACTGCGGCTCCTGCTGGACCGGGAGCGGGAGGTGAGGCGGACGGCGGAGGAGGCCGGCCGGGTGTGGCGGGACAGGCTCGCCGAGGCGGAGACCTGGTGCGTGCGCGGGCTGCTGATCGGCGGTGAGCGGGCCCTGTTCGAGGCGGCCCCCGCCGACCGGGCCGGGGTCGACGTCGAGTGGACCGCCTTGATGGGCGTCAGCCATCCGTCGCGGGTGTCATGGAAGGCCCCCGTACGTTCCCTGGCTGAGCGGACGCCGGGGAACACCGCGCTCGCTCACGCCCAGACGGCGTACCGTGCGGCCGTCCGCGCCGCCGCGGAGCACTCCGCCGCCCGCAGCGCGGCCGAACTCATCGCCGCCGAGGCCGAACGGACCCGCCAGCGGGTGCGCGCCCTGCGCAGGCATTGGATTCCCCGCCTGACAGGCGAGCTGGCCGCCGTGGAACTGGCGCTGGAGGAGGCGGAGCACGAGGAAGCGGTGCGCCGGCGCTGGGCCGCCTCGTCCCGCGACCGGGCGGGGGGCTGAGTACCGCGCCGGGCGGTCCGGCACGCCGCGTCCGTCGTCATCATCCGCTCGGCGGGACCAGGGGATCACGACCGGCCTCAGCTGGGCCGCACCGTCGCCTCACCCGTGGTGTCGTCCCGGTCGTAGCCGAGCCGGTTGACGACGTCCACCACGCCGTCGACCCCCTCGCACAGCCGCGCCGTGACGGGAAGCAGACTCCTGCGCTCCAGACTGCCGCTCAACGTGACCCTGCCGTCGGTGACCTCGACGGTCAGCGACGAGGGCGGCAGGCGCAGCGTCCGAACGATGACATCCTCGAGGATCTCCTCCTGGATCGCGTGATCCTGACGAAGGAACAGCTTCACCAGGTCGCCGCGGCTGATCACGCCGATCAGGCGGCCCTCGACGTCCACCACGGGCAGGCGCTTGACCTTCCGCCCCTCCATCGTCCGCGCGGCACGCACCGCGTTCCACTCCGGCTCCGCGACCACCGCGGGGCTCGTCATCACGTCCCCTGCGGTGCTCCCGACGTCACCGGACGTCTGCTTGCGCAGCAGGTCTGCCTCGGACACCACTCCGACGGGCCGACCACCGTCGTCGACCACCGGGACGGCGGTGATGTCGTACTCGTCGAGGAGACGTGCGATCTCCTTGAACGTCGTGCCCGGCCGCACGCTCACTGCGGTGGGGGTCATCAGATCGCCCACAGTGCGGTGCCTCATCGCTCCGCGCCCCTTCCTGTAACCCTGGAACAGCCACGTCATCCGCGTCGGCGCCCGGCGGCAGGGTCACGCCGCGGCACGCCTTCGCTGATGACGACGTCGATGTCCTCCGGCGAGACACCCGGAAGCGCCGCCCGCACGAAGTCGCTCGCAGGGCCGGTAGGCCCATGTTTTCACGCGAGCGTTCACCGAGACTGGTGAGAAGGGGCACCCCTGGCACCGGCTCCTCACCCAGCCCACTCTGCGGCGGTCACCATGTCCGATGTCACGACCACCGACTTGTATGAAGTAACCATGGCCCTGTCCTATCTGCGGGAGGACATGCGCGCCCCAGCGACCTTCAGCCTCTTCGTGCGCGACCTGCCGCCCGGCCGCGGGTTCCTGGTCGCCGCGGGCCTGGAGCCCGCCCTGGACTTCCTGGCGGGCTACCGCGTGGAACGCGAGGACGTCCGGGAGTTCGCGGCGGCCCTGCACCGGCCGCCCGAGGACCTCGAACCGCTGCTGGGACTGGCCTTCGACGGCGAAGTGCGCGCCGTCCCGGAGGGACACGTGGTGCTCGCCGGTGAGCCGCTGCTGGAGGTGACCGCCCCGCTGCCGCAGGCCCAGCTGGTCGAGACATACCTGCTCAACCAGCTGTGCCACCAGACGGCGGTGGCGTCCAAGGCGGCCCGCTGTGTCCTGGCCGCGGCCGGAAGGCCGGTCGTGGACTTCTCGCTGCGCCGCACCCACGGCCCCTGGGCGGGCCTGCAGGCGGCCCGGCTGGGAGCCCTGGTGGGCTTCGCGGCCACCAGCAACGTCGCCGCGGCCCGCGCCTTCGGCATCCCCGCCTCGGGCACCATGGCCCACTCCTACGTCGAGGCGTTCCCCGGTGAGGAGGAGGCGTTCCGTGCCTTCGCGCGCACCCACCCGGGCCCGGTCACGTTCCTCGTCGACACCTACGACACCGAGGCCGGAGTCATGGCCGCCGCCCGTGTCCTGAACGAGATCCGGCGGGGGCCGGGCTGTGCGATCCGCCTGGACAGCGGCGATCTCGGGGAGTTGGCGCGGCGAGCGCGGACATTGCTGGACGCCGCCGAGCTGACCGACGTGCGCATCGTCGCCAGCGGCGGGCTCGACGAGTACGCCGTGTCGGAACTGGTGCGCTCCGGGGCCCCGATCGACGTGTACGCCGTCGGAACGAAGGTCGGCGTCGCCGCGGACGCGCCATACCTGGACGCGGCGTACAAGCTGGTGGAGTACGACGGCCGCCCGGTCATGAAGCTGTCGTCGGCGAAGATGACGGCCCCGGGCCGCAAGCAGGTCTTCCGCCGTCCGGGACAGCCCGATGTCATCGGCCTGTGGGACGAGGACCCGCCGGACTCGGCGCAGCGGCTGCTGCGCACCGTGATGCGCGACGGCCTGCGCACGGGCCCACCCGACCGGTGGGAGTACGCGCGAGCGCGCTGCGCCCACGACATCGCCGCTCTTCCCGCCCCGGCCCGCTGGATCGACCGCCCCGAGCCTTGGCACCCGGTCGTGTCACGGGCACTGGAGGACCTGACGTCGCGGGTGCGCGGGGAGATCGAACGGCGGTTCCGTCCGGAGCGCCTCGGGGTGTCCGGCAGCGGCGGGCACGGCGATCGGAAGCCCTCATCCTCGTTCAGGCAGCCGCGGTGACGGCCATGGCGGAGCCATAACGGTGGCGGTGTGCCGGATGGTGGGCGGATGGGGCCCCACCGCGTCGCACAGTGGCCCGAGAGTCCCACGTCGGGGGACCAACGGCCCCTGGTGACGTCGCACCGGCGGGCTTTGGATGAGAGAGCCCGCACAGCCCTTCCCGTCACCGCGCCGAGGAGGCGAGGACGACATGACCCCCGCCCCGACTGACAAGAACCGTCCGAGGAGGGACGTGCCCCGTGCCACGGGCAGCGGCATGCGTGCCGACGTCGGTGACGAGATCGTCGTACGCGGCGCCGCCCCCGGCGTCATCGCCCGGGAGGGCGAGGTCGTCGGCGTCCACCATCCCGACGGCAGCCCCCCGTACGAGGTGTGTTGGTCGGACAGCGGCCGGGTGACGCTGTACTTCCCCGGGCCCGACGCGTACGTCAGGCATCTCGCGCATACCTCGACACCCGATGAGCGCGGGAGATGACGGGTTCACCCACGTGTCGACGAGCGGCTGGAGACGACGATGGCAGCCGCTCCATCCGCCGCCTGCGGACAGCAGGTCTGAAGAACGTTGCCCGGACATGGGCCCACTCGGCCCCCAAGGAGCGCTCGCGCAGACCGACCAGGTCCTGCCCGACTTCGCCGACCCCGCGATGCTGGGCGAGGTGGATCTCACCGGGACCGCACGAACCGACGATGTCCTTTACGCGATGGCGTGGTGACGCTGACCGGCCGGGTCGAGGAGAGGTCACTCACCCCGGTGATCGAGCGTCTGTGCCGCTCCGTCGACGGCGTGGTCACCGTCCACCAGTCGCTCGGTCACTCCTACGACGACCTCGGATCCGACCTCGAGCCGCCCCGACTGCGCGGTACGGCGGGCACCGGTCATCGAACACCTGTCCGCCGCACGTGACGTTCCCCGACGGAACCCCGAGCGGCCCACGTCATCCCGAAGCGCCCAGCCCTGGCCGCATTCCGCATCCCGGGCCCTTCGGGTGATTCGCCGCTTCTCCGTGTGTCGCACGCCGTCACGGCGCGGGAGTGCGAACACCTTGGTGACTGACCGATCGTGCGACGTCACCCGGGCCGCCGGCGCTCGCACCGGCAGCACGCCGGATGGTCAGGAGGACTCCGTGGATATGCCCCGCATCAACCAGTGCGCGGTGGATTCGTGCTCGTACAACGTCGGCGCCGCCTGTCACGCGCTGGCCATCACTGTGGGCGATCCCCCGCATGCCCAGTGCGACACGTTCTTCATCACCTCGTTCAAGGGCGGCGACCCAGCTGCCACCGGGCAGGTGGGAGCGTGCAAGATGACCGATTGCCGACACAACTCACAGCTCGAGTGCCAAGCGGCCGGCATCGCTGTCCGCCCGGCGCGGACAGGCGCCGACTGCCTGACCTACAGCCCGCGTGGAGGAGGCTTGGCATGAAGGTCTCCGAGGCGATGAGCGCTCCCGCAGTCACCATCCCTCCCCGGGCAGCCTTGGGGGAAGCGGCCCGGCAGATGGACGAGTACGGAGTCGGTTCCGTACTCGTCGTCGAGGGCGGGACACTGCGCGGCATCGCCACCGACCGCGACCTCGCGGTGCGGGGCCTCGGCCGTGGCCTGGACGGCGGGGCGCCGGTCGAGGCGGTGATGTCGCCGCAGGTCATCACCGTGGGCGTGGCCGACGACGTCTACGTGGCGTACCGGACCCTCCGGCGGTCCGGTGTGCGCCGCCTGCCCGTCCTCGACGGACACAGGGTTGTGGGCATGCTGACGGTGGACGACCTGTTGCTGGACGTCTTCCAACGAGTGGCCGACCTGCTCGGCCCGGTCGCCTGGAGCATCCTCGAAGAGCCGCCGGGCCCGCCGTCGGCGGACAGCCCGTCGCATGGCACATGAACCGACCGAGCAGGACGAGGACAACCTCGTCATCGGCCTCCTCGCAGGCGTCAGTTCGCCATCCCCCGCGTCGCCGCACGCGTCAACGAGGCGGAGAACGCCTGGCTCTTCGACCGGCGCTGGGGCGTGGACGTCGCCGTGCCTCCGCCACCCGTTGATCTCCCTGGATCCGCGCCGCTTTGCAATGACGACATCCCGTGCAGAGCCGTCAGTCCCACTCCGCGGGGCCGACCGGGTCATGCGCGCTTGCCGGACCGCCCTCCTCGCGGTTCCGGGCGCACGATGACAACCGGGCATCTCGCATGGTGAGCGACGTGCTGACTGACGGACCCCAGCAGGGCTCGCGCGAACCCACCCCGCCCCCTGCTGCCGACCACCAAGGCCTCGGCCTCCTCGGCGGCTTCCAGAAGCACGTCGGCGGTATTGCCACGCATCACAAGCGTCCTGACCGATGCGGCTCCCTCGGCTCCCAGCACATCGTTCAGCTCCTCGCTCAGTCGTTGCCGGGCGACGGCCTCGTCGAAGTCAGCGTCCACGGCGAGAGCCGACCAGCCGTACGCGCCGGGCAGATCCCACGCCACCACCACGTCCACGGTGCCGCCGATCAGGCCGGCGTACCGCACGGCCCAGCGCAGTGCCGCGTGCGAGGACGGCGAACCGTCGACGCCGACCACGACACGAGGCCTGGAAGTGTCCGTGCCCATACGTCTCCGCTCTCCTGCGGCCCTCTCTCCGGCCACGCCGAATGCCGTCCTTCACCTCCACGCTGCGCGAGTCCGTCGCCGCGCGCCAGGGAAGGGCAGCCGAGTGGGCCGTATGCGCCGCTCAGTGGGCCGATCGGCCCTTGGCGGGCTGCGGCGAACGGGAAGACTGGGGAGGGTAGGCGTCGAACAGGCCGAACGAGCCCACGCTTCGCCGGCGGACGGCACGACACACGGGCGAGGAAGGTACCGCCATGACGGTCGACGTCATCGCCAAATCGGCACCCGCTCCAGTGCCCCCGGTCCTGACCGACTATGACCGGGCCTGCGCCGAGTTCAGCTGGGCCGCGGCACGCGAGCAGCTTGCCGGGCTGCCGGACGGCGGTCTGAACATCGGGTACGAGGCCGTCGACCGGCATGTGACCGAGAGCCGGGGGGCGGAGGTCGCCCTACGGTGCGTGCGCCGGGACGGGACGGCCGAGTCCGTCTCGTACGCGGAGCTCGCACGGCTGACGAACAGGTTCGCCCAAGTGCTGCGTTCCCTCGGCGTGGGGCGCGGTGATCGCGTGTTCACCCTGCTCGGCCGGTGTCCGGAACTCTTCACGGTGGTTTTGGGCACGCTCAAGAACACGTCGGTGCTCTGCCCGCTCTTCTCGGCCTTCGGACCGGATCCCGTGGCGCAGCGCATGCGGCGGGGAAACGCCCGTGTTCTGGTCACCACCGAGCAGCTGTATCTGCGCAAGGTCGCCCCCGTGCGGGACCGCCTCCCCGAACTCGCTCACGTTCTGATCGTCGGGGAGCGCAGCCAGGACCTTCCCGGCACGCTCTCCCTCGGCGCGCTGATGGCGAGGGCCGACGAGGATTTCACTGTGCCTCACACCGATCCCGACGAGGTGGCGCTGCTGCACTTCACCAGCGGCACCACCGGCGCGCCCAAGGGCGCGGTCCACGTGCACGAGGCGGTCGTGGCCCACCACGTCACGGCCGCGTACGCGCTGGACCTCCAGCCGGAAGACAGGTACTGGTGCACCGCCGATCCGGGCTGGGTCACCGGCATGTCGTACGGGATCATCGCCCCGCTCACGCACGGCGTCACGGTCGTCGTGGACGAGGGCGACTTCGACGCACGCCGCTGGTACGGCATCCTCGCCGAGGAGCGGGTCACGGTCTGGTACACCGCCCCCACAGCTCTACGCATGCTGATGCGGGCGACGCCCCGGCAGGGCCCGTACGACCTGCCGCGCTCGTTCGACCTGACGGCGCTCCGCTTCATCGCGTCCGTCGGCGAGCCGCTCAACCCCGAGGTGGTGCTGTGGGGCCAGGACGTGCTGGGGCTCCCAGTGCACGACAACTGGTGGCAGACCGAGACCGGCTGCATCGTCATCGCCAACCTGGCGGCCTGCCCGGTCAAGCCCGGGTCGATGGGCCGCCCTCTGCCGGGCATGGCGGCGACCGTCCTGGCCCGCGCGCCCGACGGCACGGTGTGGCGTTCGCCCGAGGGACGCGTCCGAGAGATCCAGGAGCCCGGCCAGGAGGGGGAGCTGGCGTTGCGGCCGGGCTGGCCGTCGATGTTCCGCGGTTATCTGCACGCCGAGGACCGGTACGCGGCCTGCTTCGCCGACGGCTGGTACCTGACCGGGGACATCGTTCGCAGGGACGCGGACGGCTACTTCTGGTTCGTGGGCCGCGGTGACGACGTCATCAAGACCGCCGGCCACCTCGTCAGCCCGTTCGAGGTGGAGAGCGCCCTCCTGGAACACCCGCAGGTGGCCGAGGCGGGAGTGATCGGACGCCCGGACCCGACCGCCGGAGCGATCGTGAAGGCGTATGTGTCCCTGCGCCCGGGCGTGGAGCCGGACGACGACATCCGTCGTGACCTCCTCGCCTTCGCCCGCCGCAAACTGGGGCCTGCGGTGGCGCCCCGCGAGATCGCCTTCGACCGGAATCTGCCCCACACCAGGAGCGGCAAGGTCATGCGGCGGCTGCTGCGGGCGCGCGAGCTCGGCCTGCCGGAAGGCGACACCTCGACCCTCGAGTCGCCCGAACCGCCTGAGTCATCGGTACCGCCCGGAGCTCCGAAGGCCACCGAGTACCACGAAGGCTCGGAGCGCCTGCCATGAGCACCACCCGCAGGAAGCAGTCGGCCAAGGGCACCCGCCACGCCACGCACCAGGACGCCGCCGCCAAACACCACCGGGACCTCCTGGCCTCCATGCTGCTGATCCGCCGCTTCGAGGAACGCTGTGTCGAGCTGTACAGCGCCGCGAAGATCCGGGGGTTCGTGCACCTCTACATCGGGGAGGAGGCCGTGGCGGTCGGCGTGCTCCAGGCACTCGATGAGGCCGACGCGGTGGTCTCCACCTACCGCGAACACGGCCACGCCCTCGCCCGTGGCGTGCCCACGGACGCCGTCATGGCGGAGATGTACGGCAAGGCCACCGGGTGCAGCCACGGACGCGGAGGTTCCATGCACCTGTTCGACGCGGGCCGCCGCTTCTACGGCGGCAACGCGATCGTCGGCGGCGGCATCCCGCTCGCCGCAGGGCTCGCCCTCGCCGAGAAGATGCGCGGCGGAACGGGCATCGTGTGCTGCTTCTTCGGCGACGGCGCCTTCGCTGAGGGCGAGTTCCACGAGACCGCGAACCTCGCCACCCTGTGGGGTCTGCCGCTGCTGCTCGCCTGCGAGAACAACCTGTACGCGATGGGCACGCCGCTCCCCGTCGAGCACGCACAGACCGACCTGGCCATGCGCGCCGCCTCCTATGGCATGCCCGCCTGGGCCGTCGACGGCATGGACGTCCTCGCCGTCGAGGAGGCGGCATGCCGCGCGGTCGACGGTATCCGCGCGGGGCACGGCCCGCACTTCCTCGAACTGCGCACCTATCGCTTCCGCGCCCACTCCATGTACGACCCTGACCGTTACCGCGACAAGGCCGAGATCGAACGCTGGCGTGCCCGGGACCCGCTGACGCTGCTCGCGGAACGGATCAGGGCGGCGGGCGAGTTGGACGACGCGTCGTACGCCGACCTGGACCGGCGCGCCGCGGACGAGGTCGATCAGGCGGTGGCGGCCGCCGAGGCCGCTCCGGTGGAACCCGTGACCGACCTCCTCCGGTACGTCAGCGCGGCCCCCGGCGACCTGCCGGAGGCACGCCGATGACGAGTGTCACAACGACGTACCGCGAGGCGCTGCGCGAAGCCCTCCGCGAGGCGCTGTCCTCCGATGACCGGGTCTTCCTGCTCGGCGAGGACGTCGGCAAGTACGGCGGCGCCTTCGGCGTCAGCCTCGGCCTGGTCGAGGAGTTCGGCCCCGAGCGGGTACGCGACACCCCGCTGTCCGAGTCGGCGTTCGTCGGCGCGGGCATCGGCGCCGCCATCGCCGGCATGCGGCCCATCGTCGAGATCATGACGGTCAACTTCAGCCTGCTGGCCCTTGACCAGATCCTCAACAACGCCGCCACGCTGCTGCACATGTCCGGCGGGCAGCTCTCGGTACCAGTTGTCATCAGGATGACCACCGGCGCCGGACGGCAGCTCGCCGCACAGCACTCACACAGCCTGGAAGGCTGGTACGCCCACATCCCCGGCATCCGCGTCCTCGCGCCCGCGACGCTTCCGGACGCGCGCGGCATGCTCGCCCCCGCGCTCGCCGACCCCGACCCCGTGGTCATCTTCGAACACGGCTCCCTCTACAACGTCACCGGCGAACTCACCGCCACCGACGGCCCTTCGGACCTCTCCTCGGCGGCCGTCCGCCGCTCGGGCGAGGACATCACGCTGCTCACCTACGGCGGTTCACTGCCCAAAGCCCTCGCCGCGGCGGACGTCCTCGCCGCGGAGGGCATCAGCGCAGAAGTCGTGGACCTCCGCACACTGCGCCCCCTCGACGACGCCACGATCATGGCCTCGGTGGCCAGAACGCACCGTGCCGTCATCGTCGACGAGGGCTGGCGCACCGGCAGTCTCGCCGCCGAGATCTCCGCCCGGATCACCGAACAGGCCTTCTACGAACTCGACGCACCCGTGAGGCGGGTGTGCAGCGCCGAGGTGCCGATCCCTTACGCCAGACACCTGGAGGAGGCGGCGCTGCCACAGGCGGACGACGTCGTCGCGGCGGCACGTGAGGCGGTGGGGCACCGTGGGTGAGTTCACCATGCCGTCGCTCGGCGCGGACATGGCGGCGGGCACACTGCAGGAGTGGCTCGTCGCCCCCGGTGACACCGTGACGCGCGGCGATGTGATTGCCGTGGTCGACACCGACAAGTCCGCCGTCGAGATCGAGTGCTTCGAGTCGGGAACCGTCGGCCGCCTGCTGGTCGCGCCCGGCACCAGGGTCCCCGTGGGCACGCCGATGGCTCTCATCGAGGGGGCCGAGGCGGCGAGGGCCCCAGACCACGTTGGGCAGCCGACGCCACCACCGCCCGCACCCCCGCCCCCGCCCCCGCCCCCGACACCCATGGCACCGCCTACGGCCGCACCGGCGCTGGAGGCCGCCGTGGTCCACGCCGAAGCCGGGCCGCTGGTGCGGCACCTTGCCGGCGAGCGGGGCATCGATCTGGCGACGGTGCATGGCAGTGGCCCCGGCGGCAGGATCACCCGCACCGACGTCGAGCGGGCCGCACCCACGTGTGGCCGACGGGTGCGCGCCACGCCCTACGCCCGGCGGCTCGCCGGCGAACTGCACGTCGACCTCGGCACCGTGCACGGCAGTGGCGAGAACGGAGCCGTACGGGCGGCCGACGTGGAGGAGGCGGCGCGCAGGCACACCGCACCGGCAATCGCTCCTGCCGTCGAAGAAGCCCCGCCCCCCCTGGAAGTGCCGCCCTGGGCCGGGACGGCCGCGCCGGAGCCCGCAGCCATGCGCCGGGCGGTCGGCGACCTGATGAGCCGCGCCAAGCGGGAGATCCCGCACTACTACCTGGCCACGAAGATCGACATGAACGCAGCCGTCGCATGGCTGCACGGACGGAACCGGGAACTGCCGGTGGGCGAACGGATGGTGCCCGCCGCGCTGTTGCTCAAAGCCGTGGCCACCGCTGCCCTCCAGGTCCCCGATCTCAACGGCTTCTGGCAGGACGGGGGTTTCGTGCCGGGCCACGGCGTGCACCTCGGTTTCGCCGTCTCACTGCGCGACGGAGGTCTCGTCGCGCCCGTGATCCACGACGCGGACTCCCTCTCGCCGGTGCAGCTGATGGCTCGGATGAAGAGCCTTGTCGAGGGGGCCCGAAGGGGACGGCTGCGCGGCACGGAGATCACCGGAGGCACCCTGACCGTCACCAGCCTCGGCGATCAGGGCGTCGAGTCCGTCTTCGGCGTCATTCACCCACCCCAGGTCGCCCTGGTCGGCTTCGGAGCCGTGGTCGAGCGTCCATGGGCGGACCACGGCATGCTCGGGGTGCGGCCGGTCGTGACGGCCACCCTGTCCGCGGACCACCGAGCCACCGACGGCGCCGTGGGCGCCCGGTTCCTGACCGCCATCGACCGCCTGCTGCAGAGACCGGAGGACCTGTGATGGACCGGAGCGAAGCCCGGACGGTCGTCGAGGAAGCCATCACTCAGGTGGTGCCGGGCGCCGACCTCACCCGACTGGACCTGGACGCCCCGTTCCGCGACGCGCTCGAATTCGACTCGCTGGACTTCCTCAGCTTCGTGGAGATCCTGTCCGAACGCACCGGCCTGCGCATCGACGAGGAGGACTACCCACAGCTGACGACCTTGCGCGACACCACCGAGTTTCTGGTCGTACGGACGCCATGACCTGGGGCGTGCCTCGTGGCTCCGTGTCCGCTCCGACGGGCCCCGAGTGCGTGTGACCGCCGACCGCTGCGGCTCGTCCCTCGCATCGTCGCCCTTCCACGTGCCGCCGGCGATCACTGCGACCCCGGTCGCAGTGACGAGGCCGACGCCAACAGCCGCGGTGGTCGCCAGATAGGAGGTGAGGGGCGGCGAGGTGATGTTCCCGTGGGCGTCCAGCCACACGGTCGCCGTTTCTCACTTCCGCTGCCGGCCTCCCACCGATGCGGAGGCGATGTGGCCCCCGGGAGCACGGGAAGCGGCAGATGGCTCCCGGACTGCTTCCACTCATGCCGGAGGGGCGCCCGAAGAGCGCCCCTCACCTGCGGAAACGTCCGACCTCACCGTCGGGACGACAGGATTTGAACCTGCGACCCCTTGACCCCCAGTCAAGTGCGCTACCAAGCTGCGCCACGTCCCGTTGCGCTTCCCGCGGCCTTCCGCGTGAACGCGCAGGTAAACCCTACCGCACACCCCTCACACGGCTTCCCACGGGCGTTCGGGGAGACGTCGGGGGAGACGTCGGCCGCCGCCGTGCGCAGTGCCTCCGCCAGGTGGGTCGCCGGTTCCGGCGACCGCGTGCCCGGCCGCGGTGAGCCGCATGCCGTCCCTGCGGC
Organism: Streptomyces sp. TP-A0356; assembly: GCF_001417775.1. Taxonomy (GTDB): domain Bacteria; phylum Actinomycetota; class Actinomycetes; order Streptomycetales; family Streptomycetaceae; genus Streptomyces. Next base: position 298,823 of record NZ_BBZJ01000016.1, read on the forward strand.
GCTCCAACAGCGGGGCCCCGGCGGGCCGTTCCAGCGAGGCGATCGGCACCGGCCGGCGGCCCAACTCGACGAGCGGGACGGCCGCGTGGACTTCGTGGTCTCCAACGCCAGTGCCATGCCCACCCGGGCCGGTCGCAGTCGGAGCAGGTGGACGAGTTCGTCGACGTGGCCAACGGGGGCGCGGTCCGCTCGGCGACCTGCGGGCGCCGGAGCGGTGAGCGGTATCCCACGGCCCGGGAACGTGCCCAATCTGTCGATGGCGTAAGGGCGTTGGAAGGGCAGCGGCGGGGGTCCAGGCCGGTTCGCAGGGCCGAGCTCTCCGTCCCCGTACGCGAGGGCCTGCGGCCAAACGAAAGGCATGGGCCGGAGAGGCGCAACGTGGTTGCAACGTGCTCCGTGCTGGGATGGGCCGGTGACCACGGACATGACCCCGCGCGTGGAGCTGACCCCCGCGGCCGCCGAGCTGGTGCGGCGGCTGCGGGAGGTCCACGGGCCGCTGATGTTCCACCAGTCCGGTGGCTGCTGCGACGGCAGCGCCCCCATGTGCTACCCCGAGGGCGAGTTCCGTACCGGCGGTTCGGACGTGCTGCTCGCACAGTTGGAGGTCGACGGGGTGGAAGAGCCGGTGGGCTTCTGGATGTCGAGGAGCCAGTACGAGGTGTGGAGCCACACCCGGCTGATCGTGGACGTCGTGGCGGGCCGGGGCAGCGGCTTCTCCCTGGAAGCACCCGAAGGAGTGCGTTTTCTCATCCGTTCCCGCGTCGTCGAGGCCTGAGCACCCCCCAGGACACCGCCGTCTGGTGCACTTCCCCTGAGTCCTGCGGGAGTTGACGAGACATCAGGGGGAAGCGTGACGCGTCACGGCACACGGCTCAGAACGGCACTGACGGTTCTCGCGGCATGGAGCGCGCTGGCCGGTGCGGCCCTCACGGGGGCCGCACCGGCCAGTGGTACGCAGAGCGCCAGGGCGATCGCATCGGGGGTCCAGTACCGGCAGTTCGACATCTCCGCGGCACACGGGGTGGCACACGCGCACCTCATCAGCGTCGACCTGCGCAACCGGCACGTACGGGTCGACCTGCTGTACCCGGGTTCGGTGGCGGCCCGCGCCCCCGTCTCGCGGCTCGCCGACGCACGGGGCGCCGTCGCGGGGATCAACGGCGACTTCTTCAACATCAACGAGACCCAGCACCCGGGAGTGGCTGCGACCGGCTCGCCCGTCGGTCCGGCCGTCGCGAGCGGGCACACGCTCAAGGCCGCCGTACCGCGGGGGCAGCGCTTCGGGCCCGACCTCCCGCCGGGCACGAGCACCGAGGACGTGCTCGGGGTGGGCGCCGACCGCACGGCCCGCCTCGACCGGCTGGTGCTCAACGGCACGGTGAGCACACCCCGGGGTCGGCTGAGGCTCGGCGGGCTGAACCAGTACGCGCTGGCACAGGGGTCGATCGGGGCGTACACCTCGGACTGGGGCACCGTCTCACGGGTACGGGCCACCTGCGGCACCGACACCGACCGGGCCGCCCCGTGCAGCACGGACACACACGAGGTGACCGTCAGGAACGGCCGGGTCGTCGCCACGGCCGACCGGCCCGGCACCGGTCCCATCCCGTCCGGCACCACGGTGCTGGTCGGCCGTGAGGCGGGGGCGCGGCAACTGCGCGCTCTGTCCAAGGGCGAGCCGGTGCGGGTGCGCAGCCGTCTGGTGGCGGCCTCGTCCCGGGTCCCGTACCGCTTCGCCATCGGCGGCTACCCGGTGCTGCGGCACGGCAGCCCGCTGTCCGGTCTGGACGACGGGACGTCCACCGTGCGCACCGCGGTGGGCATCGCCGACGGCGGCCATCGTCTGCTGCTCCTCGCCCTCGACGGGGCGGTCGGCTACCGCAGCGGCCTCACCGTCGCCGAAGTCGCCTCCACCCTGCGGGGACTGGGCGCCACGGACGGCTTCAACCTCGACGGCGGTGGCTCCACGACGCTGGTCGTCCGGCCGAGGGGCGCGGGCTCGGTGACCGTGCGCAACCATCCCAGCGGGGGCACCGAACGCCCGGTCCCGGACGCCATCGGGGTCTTCGCCGGCTTCTGAGGTCACCGGCTTCTGAGGTCACCGGCTTCTGAGGTCACCGACTTCTGAAGGTCACGGGCGCAGACTGCTGACGATCTGCGCCGTCGCGGCCAGCCCCTGGTGAATGGTCGGGGCCATGCTGGAGCTGGCCAGGAAGAAGCCGAGCAGCAGGCAGACGAGGGCGTGCGAGATCTTCAACGCGCCGTTGCGCAGGAAGATCACCGCAATGATCAGGAGCAACAGCACCACAGAGATGGAAATGGCCATCGTCAACCTCCTTCGCCACGCCAACTTCGCGGCTTTCGGCCGCAAGTGTGGCGTAGCGAGGGGTTGGTCCGTGCGGCTGACGTGTCCGCCGAACGTGTGGTTCTACGGCCGCTCGTGGGCGTCCAGGAACAACTCCAGGTCGGCGAGGTCGTCGAGGTCGGCGAGGTCGTCGGTGTTGACGTAGTGGACGCCGGCGTCGAACAGTTCGTCCACAGGGCGCCCCGGGCCGGGCCCGCCGCGTCGGGCGTGGCCCGGAACCGCGCGCGGAGACGCCCGTCCCCGGGCATGGGGACGGGCCCGTCCGGAAGGAGCACCTACGCTGGCGGACGAAGGTCGACCAGGTCGGTCAGCGCCTCACGATGGCCGCCGGCGGTTCCGTACGCGATCGAATCCGCCTTCGCCCGCTTCAGATACAGATGGACCGGATGCTCCCAGGTCATACCGATCCCGCCGTGCAGTTGAAGGGCCTCCTCGGCGGCGTGGACGGCGACGGGCGCCGCGTACGCCCCGGCGACGGCGACCGCGATGTCCGTGTCCTCGCTGCCCGTGTCCTCGCTGCCCGTGGCGAGCGCGTCGGCGGCGTTCCGCGCGGCGGCCCGCAGGCCCACGACCTCCAGCCACAGCTGCGCCAGCCGGTGCTTGAGCGCCTGGAACCCGCCGACGGGCCGGTTGAACTGCTTGCGCTCCTTCAGATAGCGCACGGTCTCCGTCAGACACCAGTCCGCGACGCCGAGTTGCTCGGAGGCGAGCAGGCCGGCTCCCGCGCGCAGGGCCCGGCGCACGGCGGCCCGTGCGTCATCCGTGAGAGGGCGGCCGGGCGCCCCGTCGAGCGTGACCGTGGCGAGCGGCCGGGTGAGGTCGAGGGAGACCTGCGGGGTGACGGTCACGGCGGCCGTGTCCGAGGTGTACACCGCGTACAGGCCACCGTCCTCGGCCGGGACCAGCAACACATCGGCGACGGCCGCGTCCGCGACGGTGGTCAACTCCCCGTACAGCGCCCCGTCTTCCCGTCGTACGAGGCCGTAGCCGCCGCCGGGCCCGGCGGACAGCCCGACGGCGAGCGCGCCCACCGTCCGACCGGACGCCAGCTCGGCCAGCAGCTTCCCGGCCTCCTCGCCCGCGCAGGCGAGCAGGGCCTCGGTGGCCACCACGGCGCTGGTGAGATACGGCACCGGAGCGACCGCTCGCCCCAACTCCTCCAGTACGACGGCGGCTTCACGGTGCGAGGCGCCCTGCCCGCCCAGGGACTCCGGCACGAGCAGCCCGGCCAGACCCATCCCCTCGGCGAGCGCCTTCCACAGCGCGCGGTCGTGCGGGGTGTCCGACTCGACGCGGGCCAGGACGCCCGCCGGGTCGCAGTGGTCGGCGAGGAGGCCGCGGAGGGCGGAGCGCAGCGCCTCTTCCTCCTCCGAGTAGAGCAGATCGGGCTGCGTCGTCATCGGGCCAGGTCCTTCCATGCGACGTCCTTGTCGGTGCGCGGCTCGGCGGGCAGGCCCAGGACGCGCTCGGCGACGATGTTCAGCAGGACCTCGCTGGTCCCGCCTTCGATGCTGTTGCCCTTGGAGCGCAGATAGCGGTAGCCGGCCTCACGGCCGGTGAAGTCCACCAGTTCGGGGCGGCGCATGGTCCAGTCGTCGTACAACAGGCCCTCCGCGCCGAGGAGTTCGACCTCCAGACCGCTGATCTCCTGGTTGAGGCGGGCGAAGGCGAGCTTCATTCCGGAGCCCTCGGGGCCGGGCTGGCCCGCGGAGAGCTGCTGGCGCAGCCGCTCGCCGGTGAGCCGGGCGACCTCGGCCTCGACCCACAGCGCCAGCAGCCGCTGGTGCAGGTCATGGGTGCGCAGTTCGGGGCGCTCACGCCAGGTCTTCGCGACCGGGCCGATCATGCCGCCCTCGCGCGGGATGCGCATCCCGCCGATGGACACGCGCTCGTTCATCAGCGTGGTCTGCGCGACGCGCCAGCCGTCGCCGATCTCGCCGAGGCGGCGGGAGTCGGGGATGCGGACGCCGGTGAGGAAGACCTCGTTGAACTCGGCCTCGCCGGTGACCTGACGCAGCGGCCGGACCTCGACGCCCGGGTCGGTCATGTCACAGATGAAGTAGGTGATGCCCTGGTGCTTGGGCACGTCCGGGTCGGTGCGGGCGATGAGGATCGCCCAGCGGGCCAGGTGGGCGCTGGAGGTCCACACCTTCTGCCCGTTGACGACCCAGTCATCACCGTCGCGGACCGCCCGGGTGCCGAGCGCGGCGAGGTCGGATCCGGCGCCGGGCTCGCTGAACAGCTGGCACCACACCTCCTCGCCCACCCACAGGGGCCTCAGATAGAGCCGCTTCTGCTCCTCGGTGCCGTAGCGGAGGATCGTCGGCGCGGCCATGCCCAGGCCGATGCCGATGCGCCGCGGGTCGTTGTCGGGTGCGCCCGCGGCCTCCAGCTCGGCGTCGACGGCCGCCTGGAGCGAGCGCGGGGCGCCGAGGCCGCCGAGGCCCGCGGGGTAGTGCACCCACGCGAGTCCGGCGTCGAACCGGGCCCGAAGGAAGTCGCGGCGGCCGGTGGTGGCGGGCGGATACGCGGCCAGCAACTCCCGGGTGCGGTGCCGCAGTTCGGCGGCGTCGGTCATGCCGCTCCTCCCTCGTCGAGACCGGGGATCACGGCGACGCGCCCCGTGGTGACACCGTCGGCGACCCGCTGGACCGCGGCCGCGGCGTCCTTCAGCGGCAGGCGCTCGCTGACGAGGGGCTTGACGACGCCCCGGGCGGCCAGCTCGGTGAGCCGCTCGTGGCAGTGCTGGATCAGCTTCGGATTCCTGGTGTTGTACAGGCCCCAGTGCAGGCCGAGGATCGAGTAGTTCTTGACGAGGGCGTGATTGAGCGCGGGGCTGGGGATCGACCCGCTGGCGAAGCCGACCACGACGATGCGCCCCTCGAAGGCCACGACCTTCGCGGACTGCGCATAGGCCTCCCCGCCGACCGGATCGTAGATCACGTCCGCGCCCCGGCCGCCGGTGGCCTCCTTCACGGCGGCGACGACGTCCTCGGCGCGCCGGTCGATCACCACGTCGCAGCCCAGCTCCCGGGCCACGGCGGCCTTGTCACCGCCGCCGACGACGCCGATGACGGTGGCGCCCGCGGCCTTGCCGAGCTGCACGGCCGCGCTGCCGACCCCTCCGGCGGCAGCGTGGACGAGCAGGGTCTCGCCGGCCTCCAGACCGGCCCGGCGGTGCAGGCCGAACCAGCCGGTCTGGTACCCGATGTGCAGGGCGGCCGCCTCGGCGTCGTCGAGGGCCTCGGGCGCGGGCAGCACGGCCGCGGCATCGGCGATCGCGTACTCGGCGAAGCCGCCGTGGGGCAGCGCCGGGTTGGCGATCACCCGTCGCCCGTCCTCGGTCTCGCCGCAGATCTCCACGCCGGGCGTGAACGGCAGCGCGGGCCGGATCTGGTACTGCCCGCGGCACAGCAGCGCGTCCGGGAAGTTGATGTTCGCGGCCCGCACCTTGAGCAGGACCTGGCCGTCACCGGGCGTGGGCCGCTCCACCTCGTGGAGCCGCATCACCTCGCGCGGCTCGCCGTTCTCGTGCACTTGCCATGCCCGCATGCGCGGCCTCCAGGCGTCGTCTGACCGGGGTCCGTCGCATACTAAGCGGTCGCTTGCCCTTCAGGGAACAGCCCTTCAGGACAGTCCTTCAGGGAACAGTCGGGCGCGTCACGAACCGACGGGCCGGGCGCGTACGTGCATCCGCTCGCCCTGGGGGCCGAACAGGCTGAGGAACTCCACCGGCCCCTCCCCCGTCGACCCGAACCAGTGCGGCACTCGGGTGTCGAACTCGGCCGCCTCCCCCGCGGTGAGCACCACGTCGTGCTCGCCCAGTACCAACCGCAGCCGCCCGGACAGCACGTACACCCACTCGTAGCCCTCGTGCGTGCGCGGATCCGGTTCGAGGTGGCGCTGCGGTTCGAGGACCTTGAACGCCTGGAGGCCGCCTGGCTGCCGGGTGAGCGGCCAGTGGGTGCGGCCGTGGCGCACGATCGGCTTGGCGCGCACCCGCGGGTCGCCCACCGGCGGGGCGCCGACCAGTTCGTCCAGCGGCACCTGGTGGGCCTGTGCGATCGGCAGCAGCAGTTCGAGGCTGGGTTTGCGCAGGCCCGATTCGAGGCGCGAGAGGGTGCTGACGGAGATCCCGGTCGCCTCGGACAGCGCCGCGAGGGTCACCTCCCGGTCCTTCCGCAGCCGCCGCAGCCTCGGTCCCACACCCGCGAGAACGTCGTCCGTACTCATGGATCCCATTGCAGTTTCGGCAAACACGTTTGTCAATCCACCAGCGGCGGAGCGACCTTCTCCGTGGAGGTGGTCACCCATGACCGAGGAGTACGAAGTCGTCGTCGTCGGAGGCGGAGCGGCCGGGCTGTCGGCGGCCCTGGTGCTGGGGCGGGCCCGGCGCCGCACGCTCGTCGTCGACGCGGGGGAACCGCGCAACGCGCCCGCCGCGCACATGCAGGGCTATCTGTCGCGGGACGGCATGCCGCCGGCCGAGTTCCTCGCCGTCGGGCGCGAGGAGATCGCTCGGTACGGCGTGGAGCTGGTCCGGGACCGGGCGGTGGACGCCGTCCGCGACGCGGACGGGTTCGACGTGACGCTCGCGAGCGGGCGGACCGCGCGTGCCCGGCGGCTGGTGGTCGCCACCGGGCTGAAGGACGAGCTGCCCACGATCCCCGGTGTGGCCGAGCGCTTCGGCCGTGACGTGGTGCACTGCCCGTACTGCCACGGCTGGGAGGTGCGCGACCAGGCCTTCGGGGTGCTGGCGACGTCGGCGCAGAGCGTCCATCAGGCGCTGCTGGTCAGCCACTGGTCGAAGGACGTGACGCTGTTCCTGCACGACCTCGGCGAGGACCGGCTGTCGGACGAGGAGTCGCGCAGGCTGGCCGCGGCGGGCGTGCGCATCGTGCCGGGCGTGGTCGCGGGACTGGTCGTCGAGGACGACCGGCTGACCGGCGTCCGTCTGGCCGACGGCTCCACGCACGCCCGGTCCGTGGTCTTCGTCGCGCCCCGCTTCGTGCCGCGCACGCAGCTGCTGGAACGGCTCGGGGCCGAGGTGCGGGAGACGCCGTTCGGCACCGCCCCGGTGGTCGACGAGACGGGCCGCACCACCGTGCCCGGCGTGTGGGCGGTGGGCAACGCGACACTCGTCACCCAGCAGGTGGTGAACTCCGCCGCGGGCGGCGGCCTGGCCGCGGCCACCCTCAACAACGAGCTGGTGTTCGAAGACTTGGACGCCGGACCGCAGGCCGGGGCCCGGGTGTAGACCCGCCGCCTCCGGTGCACCATGACTGCATGCTGCTGAGCCGGCTCGCCCAGGTGTCCCAGGAGGTCGCCGCCACATCGGCGCGGTCCCGGAAGATCGCGCTGCTCGGCGGGCTCTTCCGGGACGCCGAGGCGGACGACGTACCGATCGTCATTCCCTATCTGGCCGGGCGGCTGCCCCAGGGGCGGCTCGGCATCGGGTGGAAGATCCTCGACCAGCGGATTCCGCCCGCCGCCGAGCCCACCCTCACCGTGCGCGACGTGGACGCCCGGCTGACCCTCATCGGTGGCGTCACCGGCACCGGCTCACAGGCCGAACGCAGGCGGCTGGTGGGCGAGTTGCTGGCGGCTGCCACCGGGGAGGAGCAGCGGTTCCTGTTCGGACTGCTCACCGGTGAGGTGCGGCAGGGCGCGCTCGACGCCCATGCCGTCGAGGGGCTGGCCGAGGCGACCGGGGCCGCCTCGGCTGACGTACGGCGGGCCGTCATGCTGGCCGGGTCGCTCCAGACGGTGGCGCGGGCCCTGCTCGCCGACGGTCCGGCGGCACTCGACCGGTTCCGGCTCACGGTCGGCCGCCCCGTCCTGCCGATGCTCGCGCAGACCGCGTCCTCGGTCTCCGAGGCCGTCGGGAAGCTGGGCGCGTGCGCGGTCGAGGAGAAGCTCGACGGCATCCGTGTCCAGGTCCACCGGGACGGCGACGACGTACGCGTCTACACCCGCACCCTGGACGACATCACCGACCGGTTGCCGGAGCTGACCTCCGCGGCCGGGGAGCTGGCGGGCGAACGGTTCATCCTGGACGGTGAGGTCATCGCCCTGGACGAGGGCGGGCGGCCGCGCTCCTTCCAGGAGACGGCCGGGCGAGTCGGCTCCCGGCTGGACGTGGCGACGGCAGCCGCGGCCGTCCCCGTCTCCCCCGTGTTCTTCGACGCGCTGTCCGTGGACGGCCGGGACCTGCTGGACCTGCCGTTCGCGGACCGCCACGCCGAGCTGGCCCGGCTCGTGCCGGAACCCATGCGGGTACGGCGCACGCTCGTGGCCGGACCCGAGGACGCCGCCGCCGCGGAGGACTTCCTCGCCGAGACCCTGGAGCGAGGCCACGAGGGCGTGGTGGTCAAGGGGCTCGACGCCCCCTACAGCGCCGGTCGGCGCGGTGCCTCCTGGCTCAAGGTCAAGCCCGTGCACACCCTCGACCTGGTGGTGCTGGCCGCCGAGTGGGGCCACGGCCGCCGCACGGGCACGCTCTCCAATCTGCACCTCGGCGCCCGCAACCCGGACGGCTCCTTCACGATGCTCGGCAAGACGTTCAAGGGAATGACGGACAAGATGCTCGCCTGGCAGACCGAGCGGCTGCAGGAGCTGGCCGTCGAGAAGCACGGCTGGGGGGTGACCGTGCGTCCCGAGCTCGTGGTCGAGATCGCGTACGACGGGCTGCAGCGGTCCACCCGCTACCCGGCCGGCGTCACCCTGCGCTTCGCCCGGGTGGTGCGTTATCGCGAGGACAAACGGCCGGAGGAGGCGGACACCGTGGAGACGCTGCTGGCCGCTCATCCCGAGGTGGCGCCGTGAGCGGGCAGGGCAGGCGCAGCGCCGGTCTGCTGCTGTTCCGGCACACCGGCCATGGCCCGGAGGTCCTGCTCGGCCATATGGGCGGCCCGTACTTCGCCCGCCGCGACGCCGGGGCGTGGACCGTGCCCAAGGGCGAGTACGAGCCCGACGAACCCCCCTGGGAGGCCGCCCGCCGTGAGTTCCAGGAGGAGCTGGGGCTGCCGCCGCCCGACGGGGAGGCCGTCCCGCTCGGCGAGGTGCGGCAGAGCAACGGCAAGATCGTCACGGCCTGGGCGGTCGAGGGGGAGCTCGATCCGGCGGCGATCGAGCCGGGCACCTTCACGATGGAGTGGCCGCCGAGGTCGGGGCGCATCCAGGAGTTCCCCGAGCTGGACCGTGTGGAGTGGTTCGGGCTCGACCGGGCCCGGGAGGTGATCGTGCCCGCGCAGGCGGCGTTTCTCGACCGTCTCGCGGAGCACTCGGTCTGAGTGCCGAAGGGGAGGCCCGGAGGCGAACCGAAGAGGAGCCCGCACCCGCGTTGCGGTGGCCACCGTCGCGCGGGAAGGTCGAAGCAGAGCCTGTTCTCAGGAGGTCAGCCATGCCCATCGCCACCGTGAACCCGGCGACCGGCGAGACACTCAAGACGTACGACGCCCTCGGCGCGGAGGAGATCGAGCGCAGGCTCGCCGCCGCCGATGACGCGTTCCGTACCCATCGCACGACCACGTTCGCCGAACGGGCACTGCGTATGCACAAGGCGGCCGACCTGCTCGACGAGGACCAGCAGCACATCGCCCGGGTGATGACCACCGAGATGGGCAAGCCCGTCAAGCAGGCCCGCGCGGAGGCCGCGAAGTGTGCCAAGGCGATGCGCTGGTACGCCGACCACGCCCAGGAGCTGCTCGCCGACGAGGAGCCCGCCGACCACGATGTGAAGGACTCGGGCGCCTCACGGGTGCTCGTGCGCTACCGGCCGCTCGGGCCGGTGCTCGCCGTGATGCCGTGGAACTTCCCGTTGTGGCAGGTGATCCGGTTCGCCGCGCCCGCCCTGATGGCGGGCAACGTGGGGCTGCTCAAGCACGCCTCGAACGTCCCACAGACCGCGCTCTACCTGGAGGACCTGTTCCGCCGGGCGGGATTCGCGGAGGGCTGCTTCCAGACGCTGCTCATCGGCTCCGGGGAGGTCGAGAGGGTCCTGCGCGACCTGCGGGTCAAGGCCGCCACGCTCACCGGCAGCGAACCGGCGGGCCGGTCCGTCGCCTCGATCGCCGGCGACGAGGTCAAGAAGACGGTCCTGGAGCTGGGCGGCAGCGACCCGTACATCGTGATGCCGTCCGCGGACCTCGACCGGGCCGCCGGGGTCGCCGTCACGGCACGGGTGCAGAACAACGGGCAGTCGTGCATCGCCGCCAAGCGGTTCATCGTGCACACGGACGTGTTCGACGCGTTCACCGAGCGGTTCACCGCCGGCATGACGGCGCTGAGGATCGGGGACCCGATGGAGGAGGAGACCGAGATCGGGCCGCTCTCCAGCGAGCAGGGCCGTGCCGACCTGGAGGAACTCGTCGCCGACGCGGTCGAGAACGGTGCGACGGTGCTGTGCGGCGGCGAGCGCCCCGACCGGCCGGGCTGGTACTACCCGCCCACCGTCCTCGCGGACATCACCCCCGAGATGCGGATCCACCACGAGGAGGCGTTCGGCCCCGTGGCCACGCTCTACCGGGCGGCGGACCTCGACGAGGCGGTGGCGATCGCGAACGACACGCCGTTCGGGCTGAGTTCCAACGTCTGGACGCGCAACGGGACCGAGGTCGACCGCTTCGTACGGGACCTGGAGGCCGGTGGCGTGTACGTCAACGGGATGACGGCGTCCCATCCGGCGTTCCCGTTCGGCGGGGTCAAGCGCTCGGGGTACGGTCGCGAGCTGTCGGAGCACGGAATCCGCGAGTTCTGCAACATCACCACCGTATGGCACGGGGCGTGAACGTTCCGGAGCTACGATCCCCCCTGTGAACCGCGAAGTGACCCTGCCTCTGATCGTCGACGACCGCGGCACGTTGCAGGTGGCGGCCGCGGACGTCAGCAAGCTGCTGCGTACGGTGGGCGGCCGGTGGCTGCGGCTGGTGGAGGCCGGTGAGGAGGGGCTGGACGAGGACACGGTGGCCGCACTGACCATCGAGCTCGCGAAGCTGGCCGACCGGATCGACGTGGCGTGCATCGCGCACAGCAGTGGTTCGCTTCAGTAGGCCGCGCCACCTTCGTTCACAGGGGCGCCGGAGCCGATCCCCTGCCGTCCAGTTCCCACAGGGCGTGCCAGAACCTGGCTTCGTAGCTGCCCAGCAGGCGGCCGTAGCGGTGTGCGCGGGCCTCGTCCAGGCTGTCGGTGTCCAGGCCCTCCTGAATCGCCGCCCGGGCCTTTCGGTCCAGCTCCGGGGACGGCTCGGCGAAGAGGTCGAAGAAGGCGCAGGCCGCGTCGCCGAAGCCGTACTGGCGGCGCAGGGCCAGCGCGATCGTCGCGCAGTAGCGGCCCCAGGTGGCGAAGTTGACGCTGAGGGCCAGTGCGACGTCGGCCGGCTCGCCGTTCAGGGCGAGCCAGGCCACATAGGCCGGGTAGGCCTGGCAGTCGGCCAGCGGCTCGTACACGGCCGTCTCCGCCTCGCCCGCTCCGCAGCCGGCGGCGTAGGCCCCCAACCGATCCTGGGCCAGGGCTTCACCCTCCGCGAGCATGGTGAAGAAGGCCGCGCAGGCGGGCCGCTCCCCCGACCGCTCGGCCAGATGAAGGAACGCCCTGCGGTCCGCGGCGATCACATGGCGCTGTTCGAGGGCGAGGGCGGCGAGCGTGGCGGTCCGGGCCGCACCCCGGCCGATCAGCGGGAGCAGCCGGTTGGCGTGCGGGTCCGGGGCGAGCTTCCCGGTGGTCGTCTCCAGCAGTTCCCTGGCCGTCCGGGGCATGGGCGCTCCTCCTGCGTCGAGTCCAGTCGTCACCTTACGCACCCATGGTCTCACTCTGTGCCATCGCTGAAGTGGAGTAATCCGACGAGATATCCCCGCGCCCGCGGGTGATCGTGGGTGGACCACCTCCCTACGGGTGAACCCCCTTCCCGCCGGGGCGAAGAGTCTCCACCAAGGCGAAAGAAGGCGCGCTCCATGGCCACTCTGTGCAGACCCGCGGTCTCCGTCCCGGAACATGTGATCACGATGGAGGAGACGCTCGAACTGGCACGCTCCCGCCATCCGGACCACCCCCAACTCCCGCTGGCACTGCGGCTGATCGCGAACACCGGGGTCCGGACCCGGCACATCGTGCAGCCCATCGAGGAGACGCTGAAGCACCCGGGCTTCGAGGAGCGCAACAACCTCTACGAAGCCGAGGCGAAGGCCCGCGTCCCGGCGGTCGTCCAGCGGGCGCTGGACGACGCCGAGCTGCTGACCACCGACATCGACGTGATCATCTATGTGTCGTGCACCGGGTTCATGATGCCCTCGCTGACCGCATGGCTGATCAACTCGATGAACTTCAACACCGACACGCGGCAGATACCCATCGCCCAGTTGGGCTGCGCAGCCGGCGGTGCGGCCATCAACCGGGCACACGACTTCTGCACGGCCTACCCGGATGCCAACGCGCTGATCGTGGCCTGCGAGTTCTGTTCGCTGTGCTACCAGCCCACCGATCTGGGCGTGGGCTCGCTGCTGTCCAACGGCCTGTTCGGCGACGGCCTGGCGGCCGCGGTCGTGCGCGGCAAGGGCGGTACCGGTATCGAGCTGGAGCGCAACGGCTCCTACCTGATCCCCAAGACCGAGGACTGGATCGCCTACGACGTCCGGGCCACCGGATTCCACTTCCTGCTGGACAAGCGGGTGCCGACCACCATGGCGCCGCTCGCCCCGGCACTCCAGGAACTGGCGCAACAGCACGGCTGGGACGCTTCGGACCTCGACTTCTACATCGTCCACGCGGGCGGCCCGCGGATCCTGGACGACCTGAGCAAGTTCCTCGAAGTACCGCAGGAGGCCTTCCGGTTCAGCCGGGCCACCCTCACCGAGTACGGCAACATCGCGAGCGCCGTCGTCCTGGACGCGCTGCGTCGGCTCTTCGAGGCGGGCGGCGCCGAGCACGCGGCGCGCGGACTGCTCGCCGGGTTCGGACCGGGCATCACGGCGGAGATGGCGCTGGGCCGCTGGCACATCTCCAAGAACGGAAAGAAGTGAGATGACCACCGGCACGAACGACGAAGCGGCGCGGATGGCCGAGGACACCCTCGCCGGGCCCCTGCCGCCGGTCCGCCGGTGGCCCGCCCTGGACCTGGCCGGCGTGGACTTCGACCCGGTCCTGGCCGAGTTGATGGGCGAGGGTTCGGTGTCCCGGATCGAGCTGCCCAACGGCGAGGGATGGGCTTGGCTGCTGACCCGGTACGACGACGTGCGGATGGTCACGAACGACCCCCGCTTCAGCCGCGAGGCGGTCATGGAGCAGCCGGTCACCCGCCTGGCCCCGCACTTCATCCCACAGCGGGGCGCGGTCGGCTTCCTCGACCCGCCCGACCACACCCGGCTGCGCCGCTCGGTCGCCGCGGCCTTCACGGCGCGCGGCGTGGAGCGGGTGCGTGAGAAGTCACGGCGGATGCTGGACGAGCTCGTCGACGAGCTGCTCCAGGACGGGCCTCCCGCCGACCTCACCGCGGCCATCCTCAGCCCCTTTCCCATCGCCGTGATCTGCGAGCTGATGGGGGTCCCGGCCGCCGACCGGCGGAACATGCACACCTGGACCCAGCTCATCCTCTCCTCCTCGCACGGCGCGAAGGTCAGCGAGAAGGCCAAGGACGAGATGAGCGCCTGCTTCGCCGACCTCATCGGCGTCCACGAGGGAAGCACCGGCGAGGACGTCACCTCGCTGCTCGGCGCCGCCGTGGGCCGGGGCGAGGTGACGCTGGACGAGGCGGTGGGTCTCGCCGTGCTCCTCCAGATCGGCGGCGAGGCGGTCACCAACAACAGCGGGCAGATGTTCTACATCCTGCTGACCCGCCCGGACCTGACCGAACGGCTGCGGGCCGAACCGGGGATCCGGCCCCAGGCGGTCGAGGAGCTGCTGCGCTACATCCCCCACCGCAACGCGGTGGGCCTCTCGCGCATCGCCACCCAGGACGTGGAGATCGGAGGCGTCCGGATCCGGGAGGGCGACGCGGTGTACGTCTCGTACCTGGCGGCGAACCGCGACCCGGACGTCTTCCCCGACCCCCACGTGATCGACTTCGCCCGCGCCCCGAACCCCCATGTGGCGTTCGGCTACGGCCCGCACTACTGCCCGGGCGGCATGCTGGCCAGGCTGGAGTCCGAACTGCTGGTGGACGCGCTGCTCGACCGGGTGCCGGGGCTGCGGCTGGCGGTGGCGCCGGACCGGGTGCCGTTCAAGAAGGGCGCGTTGATCCGCGGCCCCGAGGCCCTGCCCGTCACATGGTGAGCGGCCGATGACGACCACCGAAGGAGTGGCGGCGAGCGGAGGCGCGGCGGCCACCGAAGGACTGCTCGTGCCACCGGGCCACGGACGCGTCGTACGGACGCCCGCCCAGCATGTGACGTTCAAGGTGACCGGCTCGCACTCGCGCACGGCATCCACGTTCGAGGTGATCGTGCCGCCGGGCTTCGACGTCGGCGCACATGTGCACACGCGCAGCGAGGAGTTGTTCTACGTGCTGGAGGGTGAGCTGGACGTGCTCGCCTTCGAGCCGCGCGTACGGACCCCCGACAACTGGCAGAAGTGGGAGTCGAGGTCGGGCAGCCGGGTGGTGCGGGCGACGCCGGGCACGGTCATCGTCGTACCGCCCGGCTGTCCGCACGCCTTCGCCAACCCCACGGAGACCCCCGCGAAGGTGTTCTTCCAGGCCTCCCCGCCCCCTGACCACGAGCGCTACTTCGAGGAGCTGCTGGAGATCCTTGGGAACGGGGGGCCGCCGGACCATGCGGCGATCGAGGCGCTGCGCAGGCGGTACGACATCGAGCAGCTCACGCCTCTGAGACACCGCTGAGCGCTATCGGATCGGCATCCCCGCCAACGTACGCGCGATCACCAGCCGCTGGATCTCGCTCGTGCCCTCGAAGATGGTGTAGATGGCTGCGTCCCGGTGCATCCGCTCCACCGGGTACTCCCGGGTGTACCCGTTCCCACCCAGGATCTGGATCGCCTGCGCGGTCACCTTCTTCGCCGTCTCGCTCGCGAACAGCTTCGACATCGACCCCTCGGCCGCCGTGAACGGCTTCCCGCTGATCGCCATCCACGAGGCCCGCCACACCAGCAGCCGCGCCGCGTCGATCTGCGTTCGCATGTCCGCGAGCTGGAAGGCGACGCCCTGGTTGTCGATGATCGGCCGTCCGAACTGCTCACGCGTCCTCGCGTAGTCCAGCGCCACCTCGTAGGCGGCCCGGGCCGTGCCCACGGCCATCGCTCCCACGGCCGGACGGGACGCCTCGAAGGTGGCCATCGCCGCGTTCTTCACACGCTCTCCGCCCGCCTTCGCCTTCTCGCGGGCGCGCGCCAGCCGCTCGTCCAGCTTCTCCTTGCCGCCGAGCAGGCAGGAGCCGGGGACGCGGACGTCTTCGAGGACCACCTCGGCCGTGTGCGAGGCGCGGATGCCGTGCTTCTTGAACTTCTGTCCCTGGGACAGGCCGGGGGTGTTCGGGGGGATGATGAAGGACGCGTGGCCCTTGGAACCCAGCTCGGGGTCCACCACGGCGACCACGACGTGGACGTTGGCGATGCCGCCGTTGGTCGCCCAGGTCTTGGTGCCGTTGATCACCCACTCGTCCTTGGCCTCGTCGTACACCGCGCGCGTGCGCATGGAGGCGACATCGGAGCCGGCGTCGGGCTCGGAGGAGCAGAAGGCGGCCACCTTGACATCGTTGGTGTCGCCGTACATCTGGGGGATCCAGGTGCCGATCTGCTCCTCGGTTCCGTTGGCCAGCACGCCCACGGCGGCGAGGCCGGTGCCGACGATCGACAGCGCGATGCCCGCGTCGCCCCAGAACAGCTCCTCCATGGCCATGGGTATGCCGAGGCCCGTGGGGTCGAAGTACTGCTGGGCGTAGAAGTCGAGAGAGTAGATCCCGACCTTCGCGGCCTCCTGGATGACCGGCCAGGGAGTCTCCTCACGCTCGTCCCATTCGGCTGCCGCGGGACGGATCACATCGGCGGCGAAGCCGTGCAGCCAGTCCCGGACCTCCTTCTGTTCGTCGTTGAGCTCCATGGTGAACTCGGCCATGTCCCCTCCAGCACTGCGCTAACCTGTTACTTGCGGTAACAGAAGTATGTTACTCACCAGTAGAAGAAGTCAACTCCCAGGCCGGACGGGCCGCCTACCGGGCGAGTCGGCATCTCGTTCGATACCGACCGGCCTTTCAGTGTTACTTTGCGCAGGCGTCAGCGACACAGCACGGGTGGGGAGAGATCATGGACACCACGCAGCGGGCCGATCAGCAGCGGTCGGCCGACCGCCGACGGCGAGAGCTGCTGGAGGCCGCCGACAGGGTGGTGCTGCGCGACGGCCCCGGCGCCTCGATGAACGCCATCGCCGCCGAAGCCGGCATCACCAAGCCGATCCTCTACCGTCACTTCGGCGACAAGGGCGGGCTGTACGCCGCGCTCGCCAAGCGGCACACGGACGCGCTGCTCGACTCCCTGCGGGCGGCGCTGGACGCCCCGGCCGACCGGCGGGAGCGGGTGGAGTCCACGCTGGACACCTACCTCGCGGCGATCGAGGCACGACCGCAGGTGTACCGCTTCCTGATGCACCCGGCGGAGGGCGGCTCGCAGAACGACCAGGGCTTCGACACGGGCCGGCACTCGATCCCGGTGCTGCGCCGCATGGGCGAGGAGCTGGCGCAGGTCATCGAGGAGCGGCTGGACCTGGGGCCGGACAGCCACCAGCTCGCCCGGGTGTGGGGCCATGGAATCGTCGGCATGATGCACGCCGCCGGTGACTGGTGGCTGGGTGAAAGACCCTGCTCCCGGGCGGATTTGGTGCGCAGCCTGGCGGACCTGTTGTGGGGCCGGCTGGCCGCCGCCGGGGACCGCATGGGAGGTCCGGGGTTCTGAGCGCCCCCCGGGACGGTGACACGTGCGGCTCCGCCGCGGAGGCGCGGTCGGCCCCCTGCGCCCAGCAGCCGGAACACACCTCACCGGCTCCACGGCGCTCGCGCAGCCTGGCGCATCACCCGGCGGTGCCGCCGGCCACTGAGCCGGTCCACGTACAGGCCCCCGTCCAGGTGGTCGCACTCGTGCTGGAGACACCGGGCGAACCATCCGGTCCCGTGCACCCGTACCGGCTCGCCGTCCGCGGTGCAGCCCTCGACGACCGCGTGGTCGTACCGCTCGGTACCCGCCTCCAGTCCCGGCAGCGACAGACACCCCTCCGGTCCGCGGAGCACCACACCGTCGGCCTCGACGAGCCGTGGGTTGACCACATGTCCCAGATGGCGAACCTCCTCGTCGTCCGGGCAGTCGTACACGAACACACGCAGCGACTCCCCGATCTGGTTCGCCGCCAGTCCCACTCCCTGCGCGGCGTACATCGTGGCGAACATGTCCTCGACCAGCCGGGCCAGTTCGGGACCGAAGTCGGTGACCTCCGCGCACGGTGTGCGCAGCACCCGGTCGCCGAGCAGGATGAGGGGCCGGACACGCCCTCGGGCGCCCGGGATGGAGCCGTGTCGCATGGCGGCAAGGGTACGGTCCTCAAGGCCGCGAGGGCGCCGGGGTGGTGCCGCGATTCGGGTGCGTGAATGGATCTCGATAGGCTGAGGTCCACACGTTGCCGGGACAGGGCGCGGCGCCGTACGCAAGGAGGATCGAGAACTGATGGCAGGCAACTCGGACCCGCTGACGCCGCGGGCCAAGCTGGCCGTGACCGCGGGCAAGGCGGTCGCTGCGGCATCGCGCGCCGCGGGACGCGGCAGCGGTTCGGTGATCGGCGGCCGCGTCGCGCTCAGACTCGACCCCGACCTCCTCGGCCGGCTCGCCCAGAGCCTGGACGTCGTGCTGGTCTCGGCGACCAACGGCAAGACCACGACCACCCGGCTGATCGCCGAGGCGCTGCGCGCCGCGGGACCGGTCGTCTCCAACGCGCTCGGCGCCAACATGCCCGCCGGCATCACCTCGGCGCTGGCCGGCAGCTCGGACGCCCGGTTCGGTGTCATCGAGGTCGACGAGAAGTATCTGGCCGGGGTCGCCCGGGACACCGACCCGAAGTGCATCGCGCTGCTCAACCTCTCCCGCGACCAGCTCGACCGCGCCGCCGAGACCCGTATGCTCGCCGAGAACTGGCGCGAGGGCCTGGCGGGTTCGAAGGCCGTCGTGGTCGCCAACTGCGACGACCCGCTGGTCGTGTGGGCCGCCTCCTCCTCCCCCAACGTGATCTGGGTCGCCGCCGGCCAGATGTGGAAGGACGACGCCTGGTCCTGCCCGTCCTGCGGCGGTGTGATGCAGCGCCCGGGCGACGACTGGTACTGCGGCGAGTGCGGCTTCCGCCGGCCGGCCCCGAGCTGGGCGCTGTCCGGTGACCACGTCCTGGACCCGCACGGCTCCGCCTGGCCGATCCACCTGCAGCTGCCGGGCCGCGCCAACAAGGCGAACGCCGCCACCTCGGCCGCCGTCGCCGCCGTCTTCGGGGTCCCCCCGCAGGTCGCCCTGGAGCGCATGTACCAGGTGCAGGCGGTCGCCGGGCGCTATGACGTCGTCCAGTTCCAGGAGCGCGACCTGCGCCTGCTGCTGGCGAAGAACCCGGCGGGCTGGCTGGAGACGTTCTCGCTGATCGACCCGCCGCCGTCCCCGGTCATCCTGTCGGTGAACGCGCGCGGCGCGGACGGCACCGACACCTCCTGGCTGTGGGACGTCGACTACACGCGGCTGACCGGCCACCCGATCTTCGTCATCGGCGACCGTAAGCTGGACCTCGCCGTGCGCCTGGAGGTCGCGAACCAGTCCTTCCAGGTCTGCGAGAACCTCGACCAGGCCGTGCAGCTCGCGCCGCCGGGCCGGATCGAGGTCATCGCGAACTACACCGCGTTCCAGGACCTGCGCCGCCGCGTCGGCAACTGACCACGAAGGACGATCATCCATGAGTGACAACAGCCTGCGTCTGGTGTGGATCTACCCGGACCTGCTGAGCACCTACGGCGACCAGGGCAACGCGCTCGTCGTGGAGCGCCGGGCCCGCCAGCGCGGCCTCGACGTGGCCCGTCTCGACGTGCGCAGCGACCAGCCGATCCCGACCTCGGGCGACATCTATCTGATCGGGGGCGGCGAGGACCGTCCGCAGCGTCTCGCGGCCGAGCGGCTGCGCCGCGACGGCGGTCTGTACCGGGCCGTGGAGAACGGCGCGATCGTCTTCTCCGTCTGCGCCGGCTACCAGATCCTGGGCCACGAGTTCATCAACGACCTCGGTCAGCGCGAGCCGGGCCTCGGCCTGCTCGACGTCGTCTCGGTGCGTGGCGAGGGCGAGCGGTGCGTCGGCGACGTCCTCGCGGACATCGACCCGCGCCTGGGTCTGCCCCCGCTCACCGGCTTCGAGAACCACCAGGGCGTCACCCACGTCGGCCCGACCGCCCGCCCCTTCGCGCAGGTGAAGCTCGGCAAGGGCAACGGCACGGGCGACGGTACGGAGGGCGCGTACAACGACACGGTCTTCGGTACGTACATGCACGGTCCCGTCCTCGCGCGCAACCCGCTGATCGCCGATCTGCTGCTCAAGCTGGCGCTCGACGTCAACGCGCTCCCGCCGATCGACGACCACTGGTACGAGGCGCTGCGCAACGAGCGGATCGCGGCGGCGCAGCAGCCCGCGTAAGAGCTCCGAACAGAATGGGCGCCCCGGCTCACGGCGTCCGGCACGCACGCTCGCTGCCGTCGGGCAGCCGCGAAGCGGTTCGCAGAGCCCGGCCGACGGCCCGTACACCTGTCCGCCGACCGGGCGAAACCAGCCCGTCTGGCGACGCGTCCGCACAGCTGAGCGGGTGCGTCCAGCAGGCGGACGCACAGTGCTGCCGCGCCCCCTGTCGCCGGTAGGGTGGCGGGGATCGAACCGGACAGCGTGGTCCGGTCCCCGGCCCACGTTGAGAAGGTATTTCGGGCTATGCGCATTGGTGTCCTCACGTCCGGCGGCGATTGCCCCGGCCTGAACGCCGTCATCCGGTCCGTCGTGCACCGCGCCGTCGCCGACCACGGCGACGAGGTCATCGGCTTCCGGGACGGCTGGAAGGGCCTTCTGGAGTGCGACTACCTCAAGCTCGACCTCGACGCGGTGAGCGGCATCCTGGCTCGCGGCGGCACCATCCTCGGCTCCTCCCGTGTCCGGCCCGAGCACCTTCGGGACGGTGTGGAGCGGGCCAGGGGCCATGTCGAGGAACTGGGACTCGACGCGATCATCCCGATCGGCGGTGAGGGCACGCTCAAGGCGGCCCGGCTGCTGTCCGACAACGGTCTGCCGATCGTCGGCGTGCCCAAGACCATCGACAACGACATCGCCGTCACGGACGTCACCTTCGGCTTCGACACGGCCGTGGGCGTGGCGACCGAGGCGCTGGACCGCCTGAAGACCACCGCGGAGTCCCACCAGCGGGTGCTGATCGTGGAGGTCATGGGCCGCCACACCGGCTGGATCGCGCTGCACTCCGGCATGGCCGCCGGCGCCCACGCGATCGTCGTGCCGGAACGCCCCTTCGACATCGAGGAGTTGACCGCCCGGGTCGGCGAGCGGTTCGCCGCCGGCAAGCGGTTCGCGATCGTCGTGGCCGCCGAGGGCGCCAAGCCGAAGCCCGGGACGATGGACTTCGACGAGGGCGGCAAGGACGTCTACGGCCACGAGCGCTTCGCCGGTATCGCCCGTCAGCTGTCCCTGGAGCTGGAGCAGCGCCTCGGCAAGGAGGCCCGTCCGGTGATCCTCGGGCACGTCCAGCGCGGCGGTACGCCGACGGCGTACGACCGCGTGCTCGCCACCCGCTTCGGCTGGCACGCTGTCGAGGCCGTGCACCGCGGGGAGTTCGGCCGGATGACCGCGCTGCGCGGCACCGACATCGTGATGGTGTCGCTGGCGGAGGCGGTGCAGACGCTGAAGACGGTGCCCGTGGAGCGGTACGCCGAGGCGGAGTGCGTCCTGTAGGGACCGAATTGTACGGAACTGAAGAGTCCGCCCCCGGTCGCAGCCGCGGCCGGGGGCGGTTCTACTCTGGGTCCGGACAGACAGCTGCGGACAGACAGCGCACAACCCCCACGAACCAGGAGCCGGCGGATGGATCACAGCGGGCACGGCATGATCATGGAGCTTCCGCCGTTCACCTTGGGGCGGGGGCTCGAATGGTCCGCCGACCCGTTCTTCCTCGTCGCCTGCCTGGTCGGCCTCGGGCTCTACGGATGGGGTGTGGTCCGGCTCGTGCGGCGCGGGGACAAGTGGCCGGTCGGCCGGATCGTGGCGTACGTCGTCGGGGTCCTGACCGTGATGCTGGTCATGTGCACCAAGCTGAACGACTACGGCATGGTCATGTTCAGCGTGCACATGGTGCAGCACATGGTGATCAGCATGCTCTCGCCGATCCTGATCCTGCTCGGCGCGCCGATCACCCTGGCGCTGCGCGCGCTGCCGACCGCGGGCCGCGACCGCAAGGGACCGCGTGAACTGCTGCTGATGGTGCTGCACAGCCGCTATATGCGGATCATCACCCATCCGGCGTTCACGATCCCGCTGTTCATCGCGAGCCTGTACGGGCTGTACTTCTCCCCGCTGTTCGACTTCCTGATGGGGTCCCGGGCCGGGCACATCGCGATGATGGTGCACTTCCTCGCCGTCGGTCTGGTGTTCTTCTGGCCGATCATGGGGGTGGATCCGGGACCGCAGCGCCCTGGCCATCTGATGCGGATGCTGGAGCTGTTCGCGGGCATGCCGTTCCACGCGTTCTTCGGCATCGCGCTGATGATGGCGTCCACGGCGATGGTCGGCACCTATCAGCACCCGCCCGCCTCGCTCGGCATCGACGCCCTGTCCGACCAGACCTCGGCGGGCGGCATCGCATGGGCGTTCAGCGAGATCCCCTCCGTCCTGGTGTTGCTGGCCCTGCTCTTCCAGTGGTACGGCTCCGAGCAGCGGCAGGCCAAGCGGAAGGACCGTGCCGCGGACCGCGACGGCGACAAGGAACTCGAGGCCTACAACGCCTATCTGGCCTCACTCGACGCACGCAGCCGCTGACTCCTGCCCCACCGCCGAATTCCCTCACGAGGCCGCCTCCTGCACGGGGAAGGGCGCCTGGACGTCCGGAACTCATCTGGTCGTGTGCGCGGTACGCAAGCAGAGTCGTGTGCGCGGTACGCGAGCAGAGTCGTGGGCGCGGTACGCGAGCAGAGTCGTGGGCGCGGTACGCGAACAGAACGGGCACCATGGGAAAGGAACAACCATGAGGAGGGTGTTGCGATGCCCGGTTCCACGAAGACCATGGGAGTGCTCACCGTCGCTGCGCTCGTCGTGGTGACGGCCTACACGGTGGTGCTCGGCAGCAACGGCTGGCTGTGGTTCGGCTGGGTGGTGCTCGGGCTGATCACCCTCGGCATGGTGGCCACGAGCAGCGCCTGACGCTCACTGCCGGGGCAGCCGGCCCGCCGAGTGCACCCCCGGCTGGTACTTGGGCAGCCGGACGGTGATCTTCATGCCCGCTCCCGCCGCGGTCTCGATCATGAGCCCGTGGTCGTCGCCGTAGACCTGGCGCAGCCGGTCGTCCACGTTGGACAGGCCGATCCCACCCGAGGGACTGACCTCTCCGGCGAGGATACGGCGCAGCAGCCGGGGGTCCATTCCGGCGCCGTCGTCCTCGATCACGACCAGCGCCTCGGCGCCCGCGTCCTGCGCGGTGATGCTGATGCGGCGTTTGTCGGTGGTGCCTTCGAGGCCGTGCTTGACGGCGTTCTCGACGAGCGGCTGGAGGCAGAGGAAGGGCAGGGCGACCGGCAGCACCTCGGGCGCGATCTGCAGAGTGACGAAGAGCCGGTCGCCGAAGCGGGCGCGCACGAGTGCCAGGTAGTGGTCGATGGCGTGCAGTTCGTCGGCGAGTGTGGTGAAGTCGCCGTGCCGCCGGAACGAGTAGCGGATGAAGTCGGCGAATTCCAGCAGGAGTTCGCGGGCGCGCTCGGGGTCGGTGCGCACGAACGAGGCGATCACGGCGAGCGAGTTGAAGATGAAGTGCGGGGAGATCTGGGCGCGCAGGGCCTTGATCTCGGCCTCGATGAGCCGTGTCCGGGACCGGTCGAGGTCCGCCAGCTCCAGTTGCACGGAGACCCAGCGGGCGACCTCGCCGGCGGCCCGGACGAGGACGGCGGACTCGCGGGGCGCACACGCCACCAGCGCGCCGTGCACCCGGTCGTCGACGGTGAGGGGGGTGACGACGGCCCAGCGCAGCGGGCAGTCGGGTTCCTCGCAGCTGAGGCGGAAGGCCTCGCCGCGGCCGGTCTCCAGCGGGCCCGCGAGCCGCTCCAGCACCTCCTCACGGTGGTGCTCCCCCGCGCCGTCCCAGGCCAGCACGGCCTCCCGGTCGGTGAGGCACAGCGCGTCGGTGCCGAGCAGGGTGCGCAGCCGCCGGGCGGACCTGCGGGCCGTCTCCTCGGTGAGCCCGGCGCGCAGGGGCGGCGCCGCGAGGGAGGCGGTGTGCAGGGTCTGGAAGGTGGCGTGCTCCACCGGGGTGCCGAGGCCACCCAGGCTCTCGGGGTGCGCGGTGCGCCGGCCGAGCCAGAACCCTGCGGCGAGCAGAGGGAGTACGGCCACGCACAGACCGGCGAGGAATCCGCTCATGCCGTCACCTCGGCCCGCAGTTCCTCGGGCAGGTGGAACCGGGCCAGGATCGCGGCCGTCCCGGCCGGCACCCGTCCCGGGGTGGCCAGGGACACCAGGACCATGGTGAGGAACCCGAGCGGAACGGACCAGAGCGCGGGCCAGGCGAGCAGCGCGTGCAGGGTGCCGGTGCCGGGGCGGCCCGCCATGGTGGCGGCCACCGCCGCGAACGCCGAGCCGCCGCCGATCAGCATGCCCACGGCCGCTCCCGGCGGGGTCAGCCTCCGCCACCAGATGCCCAGCACCAGCAGCGGACAGAACGACGACGCGGACACGGCGAACGCGAGCCCCACCGCGTCGGCCACCGGAAGCCCGCCCACCAGCATGCTGGCCGCCAGCGGCACCGCCATCGCCAGCAGGGTGCCGAGCCGGAAGTGCCGTACGCCCCGCGAGGGCAGCACGTCCTGTGTGAGCACCCCGGCCACCGCCATGGTCAGCCCCGACGCCGTGGACAGGAACGCGGCGAACGCCCCGCCCGCGACCAGCGCGCCCAGCAGGTCCGCGCCGGGCCCGCCGATCATCCGGCCGGGCAGCAGCAGGACGGCGGCGTCGGCGTTCCCGGAGAGGGCGAGTTCGGGGGCGTAGAGCCGGCCCAGCGCCCCGTAGACGGGCGGCAGCAGGTAGAAGGCGCCGACCAGGCCGAGCACGGCGACGGTGGTGCGGCGGGCCGCGACACCGTGCGGGCTGGTGTAGAAGCGGACCACGACGTGCGGCAGGCCCATGGTGCCGAGGAACGTGGCGAGGATCAGCCCGTACGTGGCGTACAGCGGGCGTGCCTCGCGGCCGGTCGCCGCCGAGGTCGACATGCCGCCGCCGCTGCCGTGGTCGGCCACGGGGACGGCGGCCCCCCCGGCTGAACGTCAGCCGGGTGCCGCCCGCGATGCGGTGGACGCCGGCCGGGAGGTCGACGCGCTGTCCCGTGTAGCGGCGGCCGTCGACCGTGCCCGTCGCCGTCACGTCGAGCGGGCGGGACAGCCTCAGGTCGAGGTCACCGCCGACCCGTACGACGCGGTGGTCGCGGAAGGTCGCCGGTTCGGCGAAGGCGTCGCGCGGCGCGCCGTCGCCCTGCCAGGCCACCACCAGGAAGAGCGCGGGGACGAGGAGGGCGGTGAGTTTGAGCCAGTACTGGAAGGCCTGGACGAAGGTGATGCTGCGCATGCCGCCCGCGGCCACGGTGGCGACCACCACGACCGCCACGATGATCCCGCCGAGCGTATCGGGCGCACCGGTCAGCACGGCCAACGTGAGTCCGGCGCCCTGGAGTTGGGGCAGCAGATAGAGCCAGCCGACCCCGACGACGAAGGCGCCGGCGAGCCGGCGAACGTGCTGGGAGGCGAGCCGCGCCTCGGCGAAGTCGGGCAGGGTGTAGGCGCCGGAGCGGCGCAGGGGGGCGGCCACGAACAGGAGCAGGACGAGATAGCCGGCGGTGTAGCCGACCGGGTACCACAGCATGTCGGGGCCCTGCACGAGGACGAGGCCCGCGATGCCCAGGAAGGAGGCGGCGGAGAGGTATTCGCCACTGATCGCGGCGGCGTTGAGGCGGGGCCCGACGGTGCGGGAGGCGACGTAGAAGTCGGAGGTCGTGCGGGAGACGCGCAGCCCGAAGGCGCCGACGAGGACGGTCGCCAGGACGACCAGGGCGACCGCGGGGACGGCGTAGTTCTGGTTCACGGCATGCCCTCAGCGGTCCTCGACGAGCCGCACGAAGTCCTTCTCGTTGCGTTCGGCGCGGCGCACGTACCAGCGGGCGAGCAGGACCAGCGGCGGGTAGAGGCAGAAGCCGAGTACGGCCCACTCCAGGCCGGTCCTGCGTGTGGTGGCGAAGACCAGGGGCAGGGGTCCCACCAGGAGCACGAGGACGGTGAACCCGGCGATTGCCGCCCGGAGCTGACTGCGCATCAGCGAACGGACATACGTATGGCCCAGGGTGGTCTGTTCGTCGATCTCGGTCCGCGGCCGGTAGTAGCCGGAGGCCCGGCGGGCGCGCCGGGGCGGCCCGGTGACAACGACCCGGCGTTCGGCGGGATCCTGCGGCATGCCGCCCCCTAACCCGTCGTCCGGCGCATCAGCAGGTCCCGCAGTTCACGGGTGTGCCGTCGACTGACCTGGAGTTCGACGGAGTCGACGAGTACGCTCACCGTGCCCGCGTCCAGCCGCAGTTCGTCGATGTGCCGCAGGGCGACGAGGTGGCGGCGGTGGATACGCACGAAGCCGCGCGAGCGCCAGCGCTCCTCCAGGGTGGTCAGCGGGATGCGCACGAGGTGGCTGCCGTGCGGGGTGTGCAGACGGGCGTAGTCGCCCTGGGCCTCCACGTGGGTGATGTCGTCGACGGACACGAACCGCGTCACGCCCCCGAGTTCGACGGACATGTGGTCGGGAACGGGTTCGTGCACGGGGACCAGCGGGGTGGCCTCCCGCAGCTGGGCGGCGCGGCGCACCGCCTCCGCGAGCCGTTCGCGGCGTACGGGCTTCAGGACGTAGTCGACGGCCTTGAGGTCGAAGGCCTGCACGGCGAAGCCCTCGTGGGCGGTGACGAACACGACGAGCGGCGGCCGGGCGAAGCCGGTCAGCAGCCGGGCCATCTCCAGGCCGTCGAGGCCGGGCATGTGGATGTCGAGGAAGACGACGTCGATCGCGTCGGGTCCGTCGGGCCCGGACTCCAGGGCACGGTTGATGCGGCGCAGCGCCTCGGTCGCGTCGCTCGCGCCCTCCACGCTGCCGATCCGGGGGTCCGCGTTCAGCAGATAGAGGAGTTCCTCCAGGGAGGGGCGTTCGTCGTCGACGGCGAGGGCGCGCAGCATGAACGTGGAGTGTAGGAGCATTCCGTACGCCTGCACATGTGCGGAACATGGACGTTCCCGCTGGATACAGTGCCCGCATGAACAGCAGGCCAGCGCCGTTCGACGAGCTCGACCGGAAGATCATCACCGCTCTCATGGCGAATGCCAGGACCAGTTTTGCCGAGATCGGCGCCGCCATCGGCCTGTCGTCGACGGCGGTCAAGCGCCGGGTGGACCGGCTGCGCGAGACGGGGGTGATCACCGGGTTCACGGCCACGGTGAAGCCGTCGGCGCTGGGCTGGCGCACGGAGGCGTACGTCGAGGTGTACTGCGAGGGCGCGGCGCCGCCCCGGCGGCTCGCGGAGGTCGTCCGCAACCATCCGGAGATCACGGCGGCGATGACGGTGACCGGCGGCGCGGACGCGCTGCTGCATGTGCGGG
The DNA here is from genome assembly GCF_001417775.1 of Streptomyces sp. TP-A0356. Classification (GTDB taxonomy): domain Bacteria; phylum Actinomycetota; class Actinomycetes; order Streptomycetales; family Streptomycetaceae; genus Streptomyces. Next base: position 326,071 of record NZ_BBZJ01000016.1, read on the forward strand.
CGCGGGACGTCGAGCACTTCGAGGAGGTGCTGGAGCGCATTCGCACGGAGCCGTTCATCCGGAAGACGATCAGCGTGATGGTGCTGTCGCACCTCCTGCCGGAGAGTCCGGAGGCGGGCGCCAGCCACCTCGCTCCCGAGGGCGCAGCAGACGTGCGCTGACCGGGCCGAAGACGCAGTGTTCCTGCGCGAGCGCGCAGCCATCGTTCCTTGTCGCGCGTCTCGGTCCCTTCCTACCTTGGTGTCAACCCTCAGTCGACACTCCAGGAAGCGGAGGAACCTCTCTGTGCCCGACAGCCGTGTGCCGCGCCGGCGGCGCTTCCTCGTCTGCGAACCCAGACATTTCGCCGTGCAGTACGCGATCAACCCCTGGATGCATCCCGACACCAAGGTCGATGTGGATCTGGCGCGCGAGCAGTGGCAGGAGCTGATACGCGCCTACCGCGCCCATGGCCACACCGTCGACGCCGTGGACCCGGTGCCCGGCCTCCCGGACATGGTGTTCGCCGCCAACTCGGCGGTCGTCGTCGACGGCCGCGTCTTCGGCTCCTACTTCCACGCGCCCGAGCGGCGCCCCGAGTCCGTCCACTACGAGACGTGGTTCAAGGCGGCCGGCTACGACGTCCACCGCTCCGAGTTCATCTGCGAGGGCGAGGGCGACCTGGTCTGGACGGGACGGTACGTCCTGGCCGGCACCGGCTTCCGCACGACCCGCGAGGCGCACCGCGAGGTGCAGGAGTTCTTCGGTCACCCGGTGATCAGTCTGCAGCTGGTGGATCCGTACTTCTACCACCTGGACACGGCGCTGTTCGTCCTCGACGACGACAACATCGTGTACTACCCGGAGGCGTTCTCGCCGGGCAGCCGCGAGGTGCTCGCCCGGCTGTACCCGGACGCGGTGCTCGCGACCCGCGAGGACGCGATGGCCTTCGGCCTCAACTCCGTCTCCGACGGGCGCCACGTCTTCATCGCGCCCCGGGCCGAGGTGCTCGCCGCCCGGCTCGCCGACCACGGCTACGACCCCGTCCCCGTCGACCTCTCCGAGTTCCACAAGGCCGGCGGAGGCATCAAGTGCTGCACCCAGGAGATCCGTTCATGACCGCACCCGTCCGTACGCGTTCGTCCGCCGAGCTGATCCGCGCCGAGGAGCCGGTTCTGGCGCACAACTACCATCCGCTCCCGGTGGTCGTCGCCCGCGCCGAGGGCACCTGGGTGGAGGACGTCGAGGGCCGCCGCTACCTGGACATGCTCGCGGGCTACTCGGCCCTCAACTTCGGGCACCGCAACCCGGTGCTGATCGAGGCCGCGCACCGCCAGCTGGACCGGCTGACCCTCACCTCCCGGGCCTTCCACAACGACCAGCTGGCGGAGTTCGCCGAGTCCCTGGCCGCGTTGACGGGCCTGGACATGGTGCTGCCGATGAACACGGGCGCGGAAGCGGTGGAGAGCGCCGTCAAGGTTGCCCGCAAGTGGGCGTACGAGGTCAAGGGCGTTCCGGCCGACCGGGCGACGATCGTGGTGGCGGACGGCAACTTCCACGGCCGTACGACGACGATCGTCAGCTTCTCCACGGACGAGACGGCGCGCTCGGGCTTCGGCCCCTTCACCCCGGGCTTCCGCGTGGTGCCCTACAACGACCCGGCCGCGCTGGAGGCGGCCGTCGACGAGACGACGGCAGCCGTGCTGATCGAGCCCATCCAGGGTGAGGCGGGTGTGATCATCCCGGACGAGGGCTATCTCACCGGGGTCCGCGAGCTCACCCGCCGCGCGGGGTGCCTGTTCATCGCCGACGAGATCCAGTCGGGCCTCGGCCGTACGGGCAGCACGCTGGCCGTGGAGCACGAGGGGGTCCTGCCGGATGTGCTGCTGCTCGGGAAGGCGCTCGGCGGCGGCATCGTGCCGGTGTCCGCGGTGGTCGCCCGCCGTGATGTCCTCGGGATCCTGCGACCGGGCGAGCACGGCTCCACCTTCGGCGGCAACCCGCTGGCCGCGGCGGTCGGCTCGGCGGTCGTCGGCCTTCTGGAGACGGGCGAGTTCCAGCGCAGGGCGGCCGAGGCGGGCGCGGTGCTGCGGAACGGACTCGCCGCGCTCGTCGGCAAGGGCGTCGTGGGCTTCCGCTCGCGCGGGCTGTGGGCCGGGGTCGACATCGACCCGGCGATCGGGACCGGGCGCGAGATCAGCGAACGTCTGATGCGGGAGGGGATCCTGGTCAAGGACACCCACGGTTCGACGATCCGCCTGGCCCCGCCGCTGACGATCACGGACGAGGAACTGCGGTCGGCGCTGGGGGCACTGGAGAAGGTGCTGACGGCCTGATACGGCGGCGCCCGGGGGCTGGTGGTGCGGGCCCCCGGGTCACGCTCCCGTCGAACCCCGGTCTGCCCCGGCCGCGCCCGGTTCCGGTCAGTCCCACAGCTCCGTGAGGTCCAGCGCTTCGACGGGCGTGCGCGCGTGCCGCACGCCGGGCGGTTCCCGGCCGTCCGCGCCGACGATCCGCCAGCCCTCACCGAGCTGGACCACCGGCACACCGCCCCGGCGCATGGCGAGGGCCAGCTCGGAGAGGGTGCCCCAGGATCCGCCGACCACGACCACGGCGTCCCCGCTGTTGACGATCACGTTGTTGCGCGCCTGCCCGAGCCCGGTGGCGATCGCGACGCTCAGATCCGGCCCGGCCCCGGAGCGATCGACATCCGGCAGCACCCCGACGACAAGGCCGTCGCGGGACCGTGCGCCCGCCGCCACGGCGGCCATCACCCCGCCGTACCCACCGCAGATCACCACGGCTCCGCGCTCCGCGAGCAGCCGGCCCAGCTCGTACGCGAGGGTCCGCTCCCGCCGGCCGCACTGGCTCGGCCCGCACACCGCCACCTGCACCGCCACGCCGGTCCACCTCCGGCGCGCACCCTACTGCCCGGCGAAACATCCCGCCCGCAGCCACGTCGAGCGAATGCCGCAGCACCTTGCTCACGGGCCCCTCTCAGCCGACCTTGCGCCCTTTCAGCGGTGCCGTTGCCGTCCCGCCGCCCTCCTGCAGCCCGCGCAGGAACTCCTCCATGACCTCGGTCGCCGTCCGGCTGGGGCTCCAGCCCAGCTCGGTGTACGCGCGCGTGCAGTCCATCAGGGGCAGTCGCAGTACGGCGTCGAAGAGATGCGGTGACGCGGGGAGCAGACGCAGGCCCCACGCGGCGGCGATCGCCGATCGTGCGGCCGTGCGCGGCAGCCGTACGGGGCGGGTCCCGAGCAGTTCGCCCAGCAGGGCGGCATCCAGCGGTGGATCGGCGGCCAGATTGAAGGCGCCGCGGACGTCACTGTGGACCGCGAGTCGATAGGCGTGGGCCGCGTCGTCGGTGTGCAGGGCCTGGACGCGCAGTCCCGCGATGTCGGGCAGGAAGGGCAGGAGCTCCGGCCGGGCCAGCGGGCCGGGCAGGAGCCGTCCACCGAAGATGCGCCGCTGTTCGCTCGCCGACTCCCACTTGAACAGGAACGCGGGCCGCATCCGCACCACCCGGATCGCTGGGTGCGCGTACTCGAAGGCGTCGAGGGTGCGCTCCAGGTACGACTTCTCCCGGGTGTAAGCGGCGTCCGGCCAGCCGTGGGTCGGCCAGGACTCGTCCACGCTGCGGTCCTTGGGTCCAGGGGAGTACGCACCGACGGACGAGGCGTGCACCAGCGTCGGCACCTGGGCCGCGGCGACGGCGTCGAAGACCCGGATGCTGCCGAGCACGTTGGTCTGCCAGGTCGCGACCGGATCGTGCGTCGGCTGGAACGCCCACGCCAGGTGTACGACCGCGTCGGCGCCCTCGAACTCCTTGACCAGGTCGGCCTGCTCCGACGCGAGGTCGACCTCCGACCACTGCACACGCTCCGGGCCGAGGTCGGGGGTGCGGCGTGCCAGGCCCCGTACGCTCTCCACGTCCGGGTCCTCGGCGAGCAGGCGCACGAGGCTCGTGCCCACATTGCCGGTGGCTCCGGTGACCACGATCTTCTTGCTTGTTGCGGTGCTCACTTCGGGCTCCTCTCGGTGACCGGTACCGGCGAGTACCCGCACAGGGGCAAGCGGCTCAGGGCATCGCGTCCCCGACGGCGGCCACCAGATGCCACCGCCGGACGGCAGAGGGTTACCCCGCCCGGGTGCATGCCCGGCCATGGGACGTCCGGAGGGGGAAGCCTTCCTCCATGATTTTCAAGAGTCCCGTCGAGCGCGGCGGCCCCCAGCGGGGCAAGTTCGAGGATCTGGCGGAGAAGGCCTCCAACATGACGAGCTCGCCGCTCTTCTTCCTGATCTGCCTCGCCTTCGTCGGCTTCTTCGTCGCCTCGCACGCCGCGGGGCTGTCGGTGGAGTGGCTGCTGCTCGCCGGGGAGTCCATGTCCGCGGTCACCCTTCTGCTCCTCGCACTGCTGAAGAACTCGGAGATGCGGGCGGAGCACGCCATCCAGCGCAAGCTCGACGCGATCGCGGGCGCGCTGCTGGACATGAACAAGGGGAAGGACAGCCGCGCCCTGCGGGAGCTCAGGGACTCGATCCGCATGGAGGAGGAGACATGAGACGAGACACGAGGAGACGTAGGGCACCGCCGTAGGCCCGCGGCCCGACCGATATGCACGGGAATGCGACTCGTGCCACGCTGATCAGGGGCGGAGCTGCGCCCTCTCTCGCCTCACCGAGGAGTGAGCCGACCCTCATCGAGGAGTGAGCCGACATGACCGACCGGAAACGCGGCCCGTACGGGGACGACTCCGACTATGTCGAGGACATGACCGAAGAGACCCTCGGCGCCCAGGAGCAGGCACGCCAGGAGCGCCAGCACCTGCAGGAGCAGCAACAGCGCGGCCGTCGAGCGGACGACGAGTCCATCTACCCCGAGCAGGAGGACGACGACTACCTGTGATCACCGAACTTCACGGTGTCACTGTCAGGCTTCGTGCGGTCCCCCGCCGCGGACCGCACGAAGCGGTTGCGCAGCGGCCGTCTTCCCCGATGCCCCGTCAGGAACGTCGGCATCGGGCCGAGTCGACCGCGCGCGGTTCCGGACCACCGCGCCGGACCCTACACTGACACCCCACGGCACGCGGTTGAGCTGCTGGAACGCGGCGGTTGAACCGATCCGCCGGAGTGAGGAGCGAGGCGCTTGTTCTACTACCTGCTCAAATACGTTCTGCTCGGACCGCTGCTGAGACTGGTCTTCCGGCCGCGAATCGAGGGCCTTGAGAACGTACCGGCGGAGGGACCCGCCATCATCGCCGGCAACCACCTCTCCTTCTCCGACCACTTCCTGATGCCGGCGATCCTCAAACGGCGCATCACCTTCCTGGCCAAGGCCGAGTACTTCACCGGGCCGGGCATCAAGGGCCGTCTCACCGCGGCGTTCTTCCGCAGCGCCGGTCAGATCCCGGTGGACCGCTCCGGCAAGGACGCCGGTCAGGCCGCGATCCGCGAGGGCCTCGGGGTGCTGCGCAAGGACGAGCTGCTGGGCATCTACCCCGAGGGCACCCGTTCCCACGACGGCCGTCTGTACAAGGGCAAGGTCGGCGTCGCGGTGATGGCTCTGAGGGCCAAGGTCCCCGTCATCCCGTGCGCGATGATCGGCACCTTCGAGGCACAGCCACCGGGCCAGGTCATCCCCAGCGTCCATCCCGTGGTGATCCGTTTCGGCAAGCCCCTCGACTTCTCCCGCTACGCGGGCATGGAGAACGAGAAGGCCATCCTGCGCGCCGTCACCGACGAGATCATGTACGCCATCCTGTCCCTCTCCGAGCAGGAGTACGTCGACCAGTACGCGGCCGTCGTCAAGGCCGAGGAGGCGGCGCAGAAGGCGGAGCGGTCCCGTAGGTTCCCGCGGGTGCCGCTGAGTTGACGACAGACGGCAAGGGGGGCGGCCGGGATCCGGCCGCCCCCCTCGGGCGTGCGTGACAAGGCGCGCGTACGACTACGGCTTCGGCGTGGCGTGCGGCGTGCACGTGACGTCGGCGTCGTCCGTCCTACCCGTGAGCAGGTACGTGTCCACCCGGCTGTTGATGCACGGGTTGACCAGACCGGTCACGCCGTGGGAGCCCGCGTCCTTCTCGATGATCAGGCGGGAGCCCTTGAAGCGCTTGTGCAGCTCGACGGCGCCGTCGAACGGCGTCGCGGCGTCACGCGTGGACTGCACGATCAGCACGGTCGGCAGACCCTTGCCGGTCGTCACGTTCACCGGGGTCTGCTGCCGCACCGGCCAGGTGGCACACGGCAGGTTCATCCATGCGTTCGCCCACGTCATGAACGGGTAGTTCTTGTTGAGCCGGGTGTTGTCCCGGTCCCACCTCTGCCAGCTCGTGGGCCACTTGGCGTCGGTGCACTCGACCGCCGTGTAGACGGCGTTGCCGTTCTCCGACGTGATGTTGCCCGCCGTGTCGGACATGTGGGGCGCGGCCGCGCCGACGAGCGCCTGGGTGTCCCCCGCGAAGTACTTGCCGAAGACGGTGGCGACCGGCACCCACGAGGAGTCGTAGTACGGGGCGCTCTGGAAGAAGGAGATCAGCTCGGCCGGTCCGACGACGCCGCCGATGGGGTGCTTCTTCGCCGTGGCCCGCAGTTGCAGCCACTTCGCCTGCACCGCGGCGCGGGTGGTGCCCAGGTGGAAGGATGCGTCGTTCGCCGCGACCCAGTCCTGCCAGTCCTTCCAGCGGCCCTCGAAGGCCACGTCCTGGTCGAGGTTGGCCTGGTACCAGATCTTCTCGCGCGACGGGTTGACCACGCTGTCGACGATCATGCGGCGGAGGTGACCTGGGAAGAGCGTGCCGTAGACGGCGCCCAGGTACGTGCCGTACGAGACACCGAGGTAGTTGAGCTTCTGCTCCCCCAGCGCGGCACGGATCACATCCAGGTCGCGGGCGGTGTTGGGCGTGGTCATCTGCCGCAGCATCGCGCGGCCGGTGCGCTCGGCGCAGCCCTCCGCGTACTCACGGGCGAGCTTGCGCTGGGCTCGCTTGTCGGCCTCGGAGCCGGGGACCGGGTCGGCCTTGGGCGCCTTCACGAACTCCTGCGGGTCGGCACAGGAGATGGGAGCCGAGTGACCGACACCGCGCGGGTCGAAGCCGACGAAGTCGTACGCCTTCGCCACGTTGGCCCAGATCGGGTTCTTGGTGGTGACCCGGCGCGGGAAGCGCATCCCGGAGCCGCCGGGGCCGCCGGGGTTGTACACGAGGGCGCCCTGGCGCTCCTGCTTGGTGCCCGTGTTCCCGATGCGGTCGACGGCGAGCTTGATCTGCTTGCCGTTCGGGTGGGCGTAGTCGAGCGGAACGGCGACCCAGCCGCACTGGATCGGCTTCTCGAATCCCCAGTCGGCCGGACAGTCCTGCCAGTTGATGCCGGCCTTGGCGGCCCGCTCCGCGGCGATCGCGACGCCACGGGCCTGCCGGTCCTGACCGTGGCGCGAGTCGGCGGTGGCCGACGGTGCCGCCACGGCGCCGGCTATCAGCGTGGCCGTGACGAGTGCCCCCGCGGAGCCGAGCGCGGTCGCTCGTCTCGTCGGTCTCATTCCCCTCAAGTGGGACCTCCCCGTACAAGGTTGTGATGGGTACGGGGATCCTTTCGGCTGTGAGGTCCCTGAGAACAGGGGGGACTTGGCATTCTTTGCCAATCCGATAACCGGTGCACGCCTGTCCGTTGAGCGGAGTCAACCAGTCTCAGCCCAGCGCGCGCAGGGCCTCGTCCAGTACGCGGCGCAACCGCAGCGCGTCGGGCGTGACCGCGGTGACGAGCACGGCGGGGCCCGCGAGCGGGGTGAGGGCGGCGTGTTCCCCCAGCATCCGCGCCCGCGCCGGTTCGCGTCCGAACTCGGGTCGTACGACGAGGAGTTGCCCCAGCGACCGATGTCCCGCGAGCACGGCGGGGCCGTCCCATCCGCCGGGGGCACCCGGTCCGCAGGCCAGCTCCTGGTCGAGCAGCGGCCGTCCGCCAAGCCGTACGGTGAGACGGCTGGTGAGGCGCCCGGGTTGCTCACCGGCGCGCCCGAGGACCTGCTCCTCGCGGTACACGAGGCGGGCGCCCGGCGCGAGGTCGACGCGCGAGGAGACGTACAGCTCGCTGCCCTGGGCCGAGATCAACTGCTCGGGCAGCCAGTGCAGTTCGCCGTCCGCGGCCACGTCGAGCCGTACGTCGTAGCGGGCCTCGCCCTTGGCCTGGCCCGGCAGGGCGATGGTGGCGGCGGCCGATCCGACCCGGAGCAGCGCACCGCTCGTCACCTCGGCCTTCACGGTGAAGTGGTCTCCACCGAGCGGCCCGCTCATCGCGCCGACGAGCAGGACGCGCGCCTCACGGCCGGGCCCCCGCGTACGGCGCGGGGCGAGCGGCCCCTCGCCCGTCAGCACGGGCAGGGACGTACCGCCCCTGCCGTCGTCCCGGGCCACGATCCGCGCGGTGGCCCTTACTCCCGTGGTCACGCGGTCCACGCGGCGAGCCGGGCCCGCACCCAGTCGGCAACGGCGGTGACGCCGGCCTCGGTGCGCAGCGACTGGAAGACGACGGGCAGTTCGGCCCGCTGCGCCTTCGCGTCGGCCGCCATCCGGGCGAGGTCCGAGCCGACGTACGGGGCGAGGTCCGTCTTGTTGACGACGAGCAGGTCGGCGGTGGTGACACCGGGACCGCCCTTGCGCGGAATGTCGTCCCCGCCCGCGACGTCGATGACGAAGATCTGCGCGTCGACGAGGCCCTTGGAGAAGGTGGCGGTGAGGTTGTCCCCACCGGACTCGACCAGGATGAGGTCGAGCGGCCCCACCTCGTCCTCCAGGTCCTCCACGGCTTCGAGGTTGGCGGAGATGTCGTCCCGGATGGCGGTGTGCGGACAGGCCCCCGTCTCGACCGCGGTGATCCGCTCGGGCGGCAGCACGGCCTCGCGCAGCAGGAACTCGGCGTCCTCACGGGTGTAGATGTCATTGGTCACGACGGCCAGCGAGAGCTCGTCGCGCAGGGTCCGGCAGAGCGCGGCGACGGTGGCGGTCTTACCGGACCCGACGGGCCCGCCCAGACCGATCCGCAGGGCCCGGCGCATACCGTCGGGCCGGTGGGCGTCGGCGCTCACGGCTGAGGGACCGTCGTGGGAGTGGTCGAGGTGCATGGTGTACGGCTCCAGTGTTCAGCCGGGGCTGGGTCCAGCCGTCGGGCGTTCAAGGGCGAGGCCGTGCAGGCCGAGGGGTGGTCCGGGGACGAAGCTCCCGGTCAGGACGCGAACAGGCGTACAGGCCAGGCGGCATGCGCCTCCGCGCTGATCTCCAGGAGCGGAGCGGATGCCGCCGGCAGGGCGTCGACTCCCTCGTCGACCGCCCGACGCGCCGCGTCACCCGCCTGCCTGGCCACGAGATCCAGCTCCGGCGCCAACCGGGCCAGCACAGCGGTGGCGTCGAAGGGGTCCAGGCTCAGCAACCGCACCGTCGCGCTCGCCGGAGCACTCACACTCTCGTAGGCCGCACAGTGCGCCGCGTCGTCCGGCCCCAGCCCGGCCGCCCGCGCGGCCAGCCCGAGCACGACCGGCTGGTGCGCCCCCCTCGGGAACTCCCGTGCCACCGCGTCCAGTTCCGTGGACGGCCAGGCCGCCCGCGCCGCCCGCATCAGCTGCCGCCCCAGCTTGCGGGCGGCGACACGCAGCGCGGGCGAGGGTGTACGCGCATCCGCGGCGGTGTCCAGCAGGGCCGGATCGACGCCGAGCGCGGCCGACGCGGCCAGCGAGGCGGACACCAGCCCGGCGGTGTGCAGCCGCCCCCGGCAGAACTCCTCCAGGTTCGCGGCCCCGGTGATCCGCCCGGCGCGCACGGCCGCCTCGGCGCCGCCGGAGTGCGCGTGCCCTCCAGCGGGGAAGCGGCCGTCGGCCAGTACGAGAAGCGCTGCGCGGGACATCAGAAGAGGAAGTAACGCTGGGCCATGGGCAGTTCGGCGGCCGGTGTCGCCTCGACCAGCTCCCCGTCGATGTGGACGGCGAAGCTGTCGGGATCGACCCGGACCCGTGGACGGGCGTCGTTCTCGCGCATGTCCGCCTTGGTGACGCCACGCGTCGACTCGATGGCCACGAACTTCTTCCCGAGCGGGAGCCGTTCCGGCAGCCCGTCCTCGATCGCCGCGGGCGCCACGAAGTTGACGGAGTTCGACGCGGGCGCCCGCCCGATCGCCCCGTACATCGGCCGGGGCAGGATCGGCTGCGGCGTGGGGATCGACGCGTTCGCGTCGCCCATCTGCGCGTAGGCGATCTGCCCGCCCTTGATGACGAGGTGCGGCTTGACCCCGAAGAACGCGGGTTCCCACAGCACGAGGTCGGCGAGCTTGCCGGTCTCGACGGAACCGATCTCGTGGGCGACGCCCTGGGCGAGCGCCGGGTTGATCGTGTACTTGGCGACATAGCGACGTACACGGTGGTTGTCCGCGCGGTCGTCACCGGGCAGTGCTCCCCGCCGCCGCTTCATGACATGGGCCGTCTGCCAGGTCCGCATGATGACCTCGCCGACCCGCCCCATGGCCTGGGAGTCGGACGAGATGATCGAGATGGCTCCGAGGTCGTGCAGGACGTCCTCGGCGCCGATGGTGGACGGCCGGATCCGTGACTCGGCGAACGCCAGGTCCTCCGGCACGGCCGGGTTGAGGTGGTGGCACACCATCAGCATGTCGAGGTGTTCCTCGGCGGTGTTGACGGTGAACGGCCGGGTCGGGTTGGTCGAACTGGGCAGCACGTGCGGCTCGGACACCACGGTCATGATGTCCGGCGCGTGCCCGCCGCCCGCGCCCTCGGTGTGGTACGCGTGGATCCCCCGGCCGTCGATCGCGGCGAGGGTGTCGCCCACGAACCCGGCCTCGTTGAGCGTGTCCGTGTGGATGGCGATCTGGATGCCGGTGCGGTCGGCGACGGTCAGGGCCGCGTCGATCACCGCGGGCGTGGAGCCCCAGTCCTCGTGCAGCTTGAGACCGAGCGCGCCGCCACGGATCTGCGAGAGCATCGCCTCGTGCGAGACGGTGTTGCCCTTGCCGAGCAGGCCGAAGTTGAGCGGGTGCTCCTCCATCGCCTCCAGCATCCGCGCCAGATGCCAGGGGCCGGGTGTGACGGTGGTCGCCTTCGATCCCTCGGCGGGGCCGGTGCCGCCGCCGATCAGCGTGGTGATGCCCGCGGCGAGCGCCTCGTCGGCGATCTGCGGACAGATGAAGTGGACGTGCGCGTCGATGGCGCCCGCGGTGACGATCCGGCCGTTGCCCGCGATGATCTCCGTCTCCGGGCCGATCACCAGATCCGGGTGGACGCCGTCCATGGTGTCCGGGTTGCCGGCCTTGCCGATGGCGCTGATCCGGCCGTCACGGATGCCGAGGTCGGCCTTGACGATGCCCCAGTGGTCGACGATGACGACGCCGGTGATGACGGTGTCGGGGGTGCCGTCGGCACGGGTGGCGCGCGACTGGCCCATGGATTCGCGGATGACCTTGCCGCCGCCGAACACGGCTTCGTCACCGGCGAGCCCTGGTCCGCCGGAACGATCCTCCTCGATCTCGACGATCAGGTCGGTGTCGGCGAGCCGGATGCGGTCCCCGGTGGTCGGGCCGAACAGATCGGCGTACGCGGCACGCGAGATCTCAGGCATCGAGGGCACCTCCGGTCTCCCCGCGCAGGCCCGGCACGACGCGAGCGCCGGCGAGCGGTACGAGTTCGATGTCGACGGGGATCCCGGGCTCGAAGCGTACGGCGGTGCCGGCGGCGATGTTCAGCCGCTTGCCGCGCGCGGCCGCACGGTCGAACTCCAGTCCGGGGTTGGCCTCGGCGAAGTGGTAGTGGGAGCCGACCTGGACGGGCCGGTCGGCGGCGTTGAGCACGGTCAGCCGGGTGACCTCACGGCCCTCGTTGTAGACGATCGGGTCGTCGGCGAACAGGATCTCACCGGGAATCATGGTGCGGCCTCTCCCCCGTCAGACGATCGGGTCGTGGACGGTGACGAGCTTGGTGCCGTCCGGGAAGGTCGCCTCTACCTGGACGTCGTGGATCATCTCGGAAATGCCATCCATGACGTCGTCCCGGGTGAGCAGCTTGCGCCCGGAGGCCATGAGCTCGGCGACCGTACGGCCGTCACGTGCGCCTTCGAGGATGTGCGACGTGATGAGGGCGACCGCCTCGGGGTGGTTGAGCTTGAGCCCACGGGCCCGCCGCTTCTCGGCCACGTCGGCCGCGACGTGGATCAGCAGCCTCTCTTGCTCGTGCGGGGTCAGTTGCACGTCCCACCTCACAGTCCTCGCTCCGGACCGTGCGGGGTCCGGTTGCCGCAGCCCCGGGGCAAAGTCCCTGGTGGCGTGGGCAGGCTAGTTGGACCGAGTTTCGAGCAAGTTAACCGAGCTGTGATCCTCGCGGGCCCACGACCGCGGGGTCCGCACACCTCTCAGGCTTCGGCGACAGGGCAGGCCGCTCGGCGCCGACGCGACCGCCACCCGGGGCACGATCAGGGACCGGACCGTATACGGCACTGCGGTCGTCACCCCGCGGATCCGCGAGCCGCGACGACAGCAGGGCCGCCGGTCACCGAGGCTCCGCCGGGGCAGGCGTCGTCACGACCCGCACGACCGCCACCGAGCCGCTCGGGCGAGCCGGACGCGGGCGCCCCCGCGGACACGTCGACAATTGGCTTCGGCGAGCCGGACGACACCGCAAGCCCGGCCCGATGAGGAACCCCACACCACACCCCGCGCATGGTCACGCCCGCCGCCGACGCCGTCCTGCTCGGGCGACGCGGACGTCGCCCATCGTCTGCGGTCGTGTTCCGGGCGGGCCGGGTGTCGTCGGCACCGCCGCCCCGAGGGGGCGGGCGCGGGCAGTCAGCCCGGCGGTGCCCCCGGTCGCCTCACGTCAGGACGCGCTCGGCCCCCGGTGCTCGGCCGTGATGCCGAAGCGGTGGCGCTCACGCGGGGCCGAGCCGACCTCGCGGACGCCGGAGACGGAGCTGACCACCTGCTCCTCCGCGGCGTCCAGTTCGGCGAGCCGCTCCAGGTCGGCGGCGGAGACCAGGGCGACGAGAGGCTTTCCGTGCCGCGTCACGACGACGCGCTCGCCGCCGTACACCACGCGGTTGATCAGATCGGCGAGCTCAGCCCTGGCTTGCGTCACCGGAATCTCGTAGGCCATGTGGTCCAGCTTAGACCGAGCCCCGGATGGCCCCTCTGCGCGGAAGATCCCGTTCCGCGCCGCCGAAGCGGAGGAACCCGCCGCTTTCGCCCTCAGCATGCTCCACCCCTCACGGAACGTACGTCCTGTACATTTTTTACAGAGTCGATTCCGAGGAGGAACGTGCCATGAACCAACCGTCGGCCCGTCATGTCCTGCCCGAGTTCACCGAGCGCACCGGCTATGGACACCGGACCCTGGACCCCTACGCGAAGCTGCTGGACGAGCGGATCGTGTTCCTGGGGACGCCGATCGACGACACCTCGGCCAACGACGTCATGGCGCAGTTCATGCACCTGGAGTACCTGGATCCGGACCGGGACATCTCGCTGTACATCAACTCCCCCGGCGGCTCGTTCAGCGCGATGACCGCCGTCTACGACACCATGCAGTACGTCAGCTGCGACGTGGAGACGATCTGCCTCGGCCAGGCGGCCTCCCCCGCGGCCGTACTGCTCGCCGGGGGCACCCCGGGCAAGCGGTTCGCGCTGCCCGGCGCCCGGGTCCTGATCCAGCAGCCCTCCCTGTCGGAGCCGGAGCAGGGGCAGGTCGGCGATCTCGTCATCCGAGCCGAGGAGTTGAGGCGCACGCGCGAGCGACTGGAGGAGCTGCTCGTACGGCACACCGGCCAGAGCCCTCAGCGGGTCGCCGCCGACATCGAGCGGGACAAGATCCTCGACGCGCCGGCGGCGGTGGAGTACGGCCTGGTCGACCGCATCATCCCGAGCCGCAGGGCGTCGCGCACCGCGTCCGGCGCGAGGTGACCCGCCGATGCTGCCTCCCGAACCCCCTCCGCTGCCCGCGCTGACCCGTGCCGAGGCGGAGTTGATCGATCGTTACCTCGACGTGGTCGACCTGCTCGGCCGTATCAACCCCGCACACCCCGGGGACACCTACCGCGGACTGCGCGCCGCCCAGGCCCTGGTGAGCAAGGCCGTGGCCCTGCGCGAGGCACTGACGCTCATGCACCAGCGCGGCGAGAACGAACTGCACGGCCCCACCCTGGCCCGGGCCCTTCGCGTGCTCGACGGCGAACGCCGCGCGGCCCGTGTCACGGTGCCGCCGGGGCCGGAATGAGGGGATCACCTCGGAGCCGACAGACGCGGGCTGACGCAGAGCGACCGCTCCGCCCATGCCCGACAGGTGACGCGAACCGACCGGTACACGGCAGGTATCGGGGCGCACAACGTCGGAGCGCGACACAAACGAGCCGAACGACGTACCCCCGGCCGGAGTAGACACACCTCCATCCGGGAGGCCGGATGAGTTGCCCAACGCGCGTGGCCCCAGGGCGCGATGAGAGGCTCCGCCGCAGGTCCGGGCCTCGTCCTCCCCCTCAACAGGCCCCGAACAAAGGGTTGTCCAGCCGAACGGGTGAGTGGTGAGTAATGCCACAAACCCCCGATTCCATTGTGATTTTCCCACATCGTTAGGTGAAGATCCCTTCCTGACGACAAGCCCCCGCCACCGCGGCGGGGCGGTCCGGGCGGACGCCGAGTCCTGCCGCCGCCCGGATGACCGGTCGACAGGAGTGGATCGGCAGGAGTGGAGGACCCAGCAAGGCGGGCCGCCGGAGAGATCCGGGCGGTCCTTGGGGTGAAGCCGCGCAAGCGGCCGGGCAACTTCGCCAGCCCGAATCCGACAGGTCATCCTTCACAGGCGGCTGACGAAGGGTTGCGCATGACTGCGCTCAATCGTGTCCCGTCGCTGCTGACCCGGGCCGGTACGGCCTCGGCTCTGACCATCGCCGCCGTCGGCGGCGGCCTCGCGGTTCCCGGCGCCACGGCCGACGCGGCCGCCGCGACTCCCGCGACGAAGGCGCTCCAGATCGCGGCGTCCAAGAAGGGGGCCCCCTACCAGTGGGGCGCCACCGGACCGCGCCGCTTCGACTGCTCCGGCCTGACCCTCTACGCGTACAAGAAGGCGGGCAAGACACTGCCCCGCACGGCCGCGGCACAGTACAACGAGACCCACCACGTCTCCGCCTCGCAGCGCAGGGCGGGAGACCTGGTGTTCTTCCACTCGGGCCGGAACATCTACCACGTCGGCATCTACGCCGGGAAGGGAAGCGTCTGGCACTCCCCGAAGACCGGGGACGTGGTCAGGCTGGAGAGGATCTGGACGAAGAGCGTGTGGTACGGCCGGGTCAGCTGACCCGGGGCCTGCGGGGTGACGGCCCGGTGCGGCCGTCACCCCCAAGGCGTGAGCGGGCCCCCGAACGGTTACTCGTTCATCATGTCCGACCACCCTCCCCGTCCGATGCGGCACGAAACGCCACTGGAGCGCGCCGACCGCAACTTCGCCGAACTGCTGCAGGAGCTGCGGGTCACGCAGACCGGAGTGCAGATCCTCTTCGCGTTCCTGCTGACGCTGGCCTTCACCCAGCGCTTCCCGTCCCTCGACACGGTCCAGCGCACCACGTACGTCACGACGCTCATGCTCGCCATGCTGGCCGCGGCCCTGTTCACGGCGCCCGCCGCGTTGCACCGCTCGCTCTTCCAGCAGCACGCCAAGCCCGCCATCGTGGCGATCTCCTCCCGCCTCGCGACACTCGGGTTGATGGTGCTGATGCTGGCGTTCACCGGTTCGGTCCTGCTGGTGGTGGACGTGTCGCTCGGCCGCGCGGCGGGCGTCTGCGCCGGTGCGTCGACCCTTCTGGTGTGCTCCGGTCTGTGGCGCGTACTGCCCTGGCTGGTGCGTCGTACGCTGGTCAGACCACCAGGGGCTCCACAGGGAGGTCAAGACAGAGAGGGGTCTCCTTCGGATTGAGCGGGTTGGTCACGAACCTCAACGGCCGCCGACGGGCTCCGCACTGCCCGTGCGCCATCCGCGCGGAGCGCGGCTGCGGGCGGCGCCGCACGCCTGACGAAGAGCCCGGGCAGCTCCGGGGAGGAGCCCGGCCGCGGATGACCCGCCGAGCCTCACGGTGCCGGGCCCGGCCCGGCCCCACCGGTCAAGCCGGGCGCAGCCCCCAACTTCAAGGCTCTTGCCGTACCGCTGTCGTGACCTTCCGTACCGGCGCGGTCCACGGCAGTTCGATGGCCACCGTCTTGCCTCCCTCACGGGTGGGCCGCACGCTCATCGTGCCGCCGCACTCCGCGGTCAGCCAGCGGATGATCACTATCCCGCGGCCGTTGTCCTGCTGGAGGGCCGCGGGCAGCCGTTTGGGAAAGCGCGGATGGCTGTCGGTGACGCCGATGCGCAGCAACTCGTCCCGGTCGAGCGCCACATCCACCGTGAACGTGGGTGACTCCCCGAGGGTGTGCTGCACGGCGTTGGTGGCGAGTTCCGACACGATCAGGCGGACGGTTTCGGCGACTTCGGCGTCGTTGGGCAGGCCCCATTCGATGAGCACGCCCGATACGTAATTTCGCGCGGCGGAGACCGAGGCGGGATCGCTCGGCAGAGTGACGGATGCTTCCTGATGGTCTGCCATGGCGAGGTCGTCCCTTTCCCACGGGACCGGAGTCCGACAGGAGCGGTTGGTTCGAGTAACGGTCCCGGACTTGGTGCTGCGCGCCAGACTGCCATCACCCGGGCTCGGTCGGGCGCGTTCCCCCGAGATATGCATATATCTGTCGCCCGAAGCGGTGAACTCTCCGACGACCGACCGTATTTGGGCACGCTTCGGGCCCATCCTCTACCGTCGCCGTGAAACCGCGCGCCGTGCGGAAGGAGTCGGCCATGCAGTACGGACCAGCGGTGCGCCGCCGCAAACTCGGCGCCGAATTGCGTGCCCTGCGCGCCCGGGCCGGTCTCACGAGCGGCGATGCGGCCGCCCTCCTCGGCTGGCACCAGTCGAAGGTGAGCCGGATCGAGACGGGCGCCAGCGGGGTCAAACCGGCCGACGTACGGCTGCTGTTGGACGCGTACGAGGCGCAGGATCCGGAACTGCGGGAACTGCTCCTGGCCTTGGCGGGCTCGGAGGACGGCGGGGGCCGGCAGAACTGGTGGCACGCGTACCGGGGAGTGCTGCCGCCGGCCTACCGTGACTTCATCAGCCTGGAGTCGCAGGCGAGCGGGATGCGCACCCTGGAGACCTCCGTGGTGCCGGGTCTGTTGCAGACACCCGAGTACGCCCGGGCCGTGACCCGGGCGGCGGTCGGCGGCCTGGAGGACGCCAAGCTGGACGCCCTGGTGGAGGTGCGGCTGGCCCGCCAGGACGTGCTGCGCTCGACTCGCCCGCTGAGACTGAGCGCCGTCCTGGACGAGGCGGTGCTGCGCCGGGAGGTCGGCGGACCGCAGGTCATGGCGCGCCAGCTGCAACGGCTCCTGGAGGCGGCCAGGCTGCCCCAGGTGCGGCTCCAGGTCCTGCCGTTCGCCGCCGGGGCGCACATCGGCATCACCGGGCCTTTCGTAATCTTCTCATTTCCGAGCAGATCTGATCTGGATGTGGTTGTTCTCGACCATTTGACGAGTAGCCTCTACCTGGAACGGAAAGAAGACCTTCAGGCCTACAGTGAGGCCTTCGACTCCCTGCAGATCCACGCCCTTTCACCGCAGGACTCGTTGGATTGCATCGCCGCTCTGGCCGGCGACGCATAAGGAGGCACCCCCCATGTCAGCACCGCCTCGGCACATCCCCGCCAGTTCGTCCCTGCACGGCGTGCGGTGGCTGCGCAGCAGCCGCAGTACGGGATGCAACAACTGCGTCGAGACCGCCCGCCCCGGCCCCGGCCCCTGGAAGGGACTGGTGGCCGTGCGCGACTCCAAGAACGTGACCGGACCCGCTCTGCTGTTCGCCCCCGACGCCTGGGAGGATTTCCTGTCCGGGCTGCACTGATCGCCCCCGCGCGACTCGGTCCTCTTTGAGTCAATTTCGGGCCGATTTCCCAGTCACTTCCCTATGACGCGCGATGCACGGCCGTTTCGCCGACTCACGGTCGCGTCTCGCCGATCACACGTACGGCGTGCTCGACCTGCCCGTCGGTGAGGTCCGCACGGGCGGTCAGACGCAGCCGTGAGATGCCGTCCGGCACGGACGGCGGACGGAAGCAGCCGACGGCCAGCCCCGCAGCCCGGCAGTCCGCCGCCCACCGTGCGGCCTGCTCGGGAGAGGGGGCCCGCACCGAGACCACGGCGGCGTCCGGCCGTACCGTCTCATGGCCCTCGGCCGTGAGACGGGTGTGCAGGGCCGTCGCCACGGCGCGGGCCCGTGCGGCGCGTTGCGGCTCGCGGCGCAGCAGACGCAGCGCCGCGAGTGCCGCGCCCGCCGCGGCCGGGGCGAGGCCGGTGTCGAAGATGAAGGTCCGGGCCGCGTTGACCAGATGGTCGATCACCTGCGCCGGGCCGAGGACCGCGCCGCCCTGGCTGCCCAGCGACTTCGACAGCGTCACCGTCACCACCACGTCCGGTGCGCCCGCGAGCCCCGCCGCGTGCGGGGCGCCCCGGCCACCGGCCCCCAGCACACCGAGCCCGTGCGCGTCGTCGATGATCAGCCCGGCGCCGAACTCCCGGGATGCCTCCGCCAGTCGGGCCAGCGGCGCCGCGTCGCCGTCCACCGAGAAGACCGCGTCGGAGACGACGACGGCGGGGCCTCGATGGGTGTCGAGCGCCTTGCGGACCGCCTCCGGATCGGCGTGGGCGACGACCTGGGTGGTGCCGCGCGCGAGCCTGCATCCGTCGATGAGCGAGGCGTGGTTGCCGGTGTCGGAGACGATCAGGGACCCGTGCGGCGCGAGCGCGGTCACCGCGGCGAGGTTGGCCGCGTACCCGGAGGAGAAGACGAGCGCGGCCTCGAAGCCGCAGAATCCGGCCAGCTCGCGCTCCAGTTCGCCGTGCAGCTCCGTGGTGCCGGTGACGAGCCGGGAGCCGGTCGAGCCGCCGCCCCACAGCCGAGCCGCCCGGGCGGCACCCTCGATGACCTCGGGGTGGCGGGCCAGGCCCAGGTAGTCATTGCTCGCGAGGTCGAGGAGCGGGGAGCCGGCCGCGCGGGGGCGCAGGGTGCGGACGAGTCCGGCCCGGCGGCGCGCCCGCGCCTGCTCGTCGATCCAGCCGAACGCCATGGGTCCTCCGGGGGCTTTTGTAGGCAGTGAACAGACACTAGCGGGATGATCAGCCGCCCAGGATGTGGCAATACCCACACGTCGAACGGTGTCTGTTGTGCAAACTCTCCTTGGCCCGGGGCGGTCCGGTAGGACAGGATCGGCTCTCATGGACCTGCTGAACACGCTGGTGGACAAGGGGCTGCGGCGCGAGCTGCCGACCCGCGAGGAAGCTCTGGCCGTCCTCGCCACTTCCGACGACGACGTGCTCGATGTGGTGGCCGCGGCCGGCAAGGTGCGCCGCCACTGGTTCGGCCGACGGGTGAAACTCAACTACCTCGTCAACCTGAAGTCCGGGCTGTGCCCCGAGGACTGTTCCTACTGCTCCCAGCGGCTCGGCTCGAAGGCCGACATCCTGAAGTACACGTGGCTCAAACCGGACGATGCCTCGAAGGCTGCGGCCGCCGGAGTCGCGGGCGGGGCCAAGCGGGTCTGCCTGGTGGCGAGCGGCCGGGGACCGACCGACCGGGACGTGGACCGGGTCTCCGACACCATCAGGACGATCAAGGAGCGGAACGAGGGCGTCGAGGTGTGCGCCTGCCTCGGTCTGCTCTCCGACGGCCAGGCCGAACGGCTGCGCGAGGCGGGCGCCGACGCCTACAACCACAACCTGAACACCTCCGAGGCGACCTACGGAGACATCACCACCACGCACACCTACGCCGATCGGGTGGACACGGTCCACAAGGCGCACGCCGCCGGCCTGTCGGCCTGCTCGGGCCTGATCGCGGGCATGGGCGAGAGCGACGAGGACCTGGTCGACGTCGTCTTCTCGCTGCGGGAGCTGGACCCGGACTCGGTCCCGGTCAACTTCCTCATCCCGTTCGAGGGCACTCCGCTCGCCAAGGAGTGGAGCCTCACCCCGCAGCGATGTCTGCGGATCCTGGCGATGGTGCGGTTCGTGTGCCCGGATGTCGAGGTGCGCATCGCGGGCGGCCGTGAGGTCCATCTCCGCACCCTGCAGCCGCTGGCCCTGCACCTGGCCAACTCCATCTTCCTGGGCGACTATCTGACCAGCGAGGGCCAGGCGGGCAAGGCGGACCTGGAGATGATCGCGGACGCCGGGTTCGAGGTGGAGGGCACGGACCAGGTGACGCTGCCGGAGCACCGGGCGGCCGCGGGCGGATGCGGGTCGCACGAGGACACGGGATGCGGATCGCACGGGGACGCCGGGTGCGGATCGCGCGAGGGCGGCGGTGTCTGTGGTTCCGGTGCCGCTTCCGCCCCGCAGGTGGGCGAGCCCCGGACGGACCTGGTCGCCGTACGCCGCCGGGGTGCCGGAACGGATCTCGCACCCAATGCCTGACCTGCCCGTGGAGGAGCTGCTGGCCCTGGACCGGCAGCACGTCTGGCATCCGTACGGTCCCATGCCCGGCCGCCGGCGGCCGCTCGTCGTGGAGTCGGCGAGCGGGGTGCGACTGCGCCTGGCCGACGGCTCCGGCGAGTTGGTCGACGGTATGTCGTCCTGGTGGTCGGCGATCCACGGTTACAACCACCCCGTGCTCAACGAGGCCGCACGCGAACAGCTGGCGCGGATGAGCCATGTGATGTTCGGCGGGCTCACCCACGAGCCCGCCGTCCGGCTCGCGAAGCTCCTGGTCGACCTCTCGCCCGAAGGACTGGAGCACGTCTTCCTGGCGGACTCCGGCTCGGTCTCGGTCGAGGTCGCGGTCAAGATGTGCCTCCAGTACTGGCGTTCGCTCGGCCGCCCCGCCAAACAGCGTCTGCTGACCTGGCGCGGCGGCTACCACGGCGACACCTGGCACCCGATGTCCGTGTGCGACCCCGAGGGCGGGATGCACGAGCTGTGGCGGGGCGTCCTGCCGGGGCAGGTGTTCGCGGACGCGCCTCCCGTGGCGTACGAGGAGTCGTACGCGGACCATCTGCGCTCGGCGATCGAACGGCACGCCGACGAACTGGCCGCGGTGATCGTGGAGCCGGTGGTGCAGGGCGCGGGCGGGATGCGGTTCCACTCCCCCGCGTATCTGCGGGTGCTGCGCGAGGCCTGCGACGCGCACGACGTGCTGCTCGTGTTCGACGAGATCGCCACGGGGTTCGGGCGCACGGGTGCGCTGTTCGCCGCGGACCACGCGGCGGTGACGCCGGATGTGATGTGCGTGGGCAAGGCGCTGACCGGCGGCTATCTGACCATGGCGGCCACCCTGTGCACCCCGCGCGTGGCCGACGGGATCTCCCGGGGCGAGGTTCCGGTGCTCGCGCACGGACCGACGTTCATGGGCAACCCGCTGGCGGCCGCCGTGGCCTGCGCCTCGGTCGGCCTGCTGCTGGGCCAGGACTGGCAGTCGGAGGTCAAGCGGATCGAGACCGGCCTCAGGGACGGGCTCGCTGAGGCGGCGGCCCTGCCGGGGGTGCGCGATGTGCGGGTCCTCGGGGCCATCGGTGTGGTCCAGCTCGACCACGAGGTGGACATGGCGGAGGCGACACGCGCCGCGGTGCGCGAGGGGGTGTGGCTGCGGCCGTTCCGCGACCTCGTCTACACGATGCCGCCGTACGTGACCGGGGACGCGGACGTGGCACGGATCGCGCGCGCGGTGTGCGCGGCGGCACAGGAAGGGTGACATGTCGACACTGGTGATCACGGGGACCGGCACGGAGATCGGCAAGACGGTCACGACGGCCGCCGTCGCGGCGGTGGCCGTGGCGGCCGGGCGGTCCGTGGCCGTGCTCAAACCCGCGCAGACGGGCGTACGGGCCGACGAGCGCGGGGACGCCGACGAGGTGGCCCGGCTCGCGGGTGGCGTGACGACGTGTGAACTCGCCCGGTACCCGGAGCCGTTGGCGCCCGCCACGGCGGCCAGGCGCGCCGGGATGCCGCCCGTACGGCCGCACGAGGTGGCGGAGGCGGCGGCCAAACTGGCCGTCGAGCACGACCTCGTCCTCGTCGAGGGGGCGGGCGGACTGCTCGTACGGTTCGACGACGAGGACGGCACCCTCGCGGACGCGGCGCGGCTGCTGGCGGCTCCGGTGCTGGTGGTGGCGCCGGCGGGCCTCGGCACGCTCAACGCGACCGAACTGACCGCCCGAGAACTGCGCCGTCTGGGGCTCGATCTGAGGGGCGTGGTCATCGGCAGCTGGCCCGAGTCGGCCGATCTGGCGTCGCGGTGCAACCTCGCGGACCTTCCGGCGGTGGCCGGGGCTCCGCTGCTCGGTGCGCTGCCCGCGGGTGCCGGCGCGTACGCGCCCGCGGAGTTCCGCGCAGGGGCACCCGGCTGGCTGGCACCCGGGCTGGGCGGGACCTGGTCCGCGGAGGAGTTCACCTCGACGCACGCACCGTAGCGCGCACAGAGGTCGGGCGTACCCGAGTAGGGCGTACACGAGTAGGGCGTACAGGACTGGGCGCGCACGCACGCCGAGGGACGCGGAAGCGGTCGGGATCCGCATGGCAGGGGTGCGGCGGACGGGCGCGGGGGACAATCCGGGTAACACCCGTCCTGACCGGGAGGTGCTCATGCCGCTGGGGTCCGTCCGCTCCCGCACGGTGTCACGGGAGACCGTGCACCATCCGCTGTTCGCCCGCTACTACGCCCGGATCAGCGTCGCCGCCGAGCGGCGGTTCGGCATGGGTGACGTACGCGACCGGCTGCTGGCCGGGTTGTCCGGCCGGGTGATCGAGATCGGTGCGGGAAACGGTCTGAACTTCACCCACTACCCGCGCACCGTCTCGGAGGTCGTCGCGATCGAACCCGAGCGGCTGCTGCGGCAGTTGGCGGTCGAGGCGGCCCTGCGCGCCGACGTGCCCGTGGACGTGGTGCCCGGCGCTGCGGAGGCACTGCCGGTCAAGAGCGAGGCCTTCGACGCGGCGGTGGTCTCCCTGGTGCTGTGCAGCGTGCGGGATGTGTCGCGTGCGCTCGGCGAGCTGCGGCGAGTGCTGCGGCCGGGCGGCACGCTGCGGTTCTACGAGCACGGCACGGGTGGCGGCCCGGCGATGCGCTACGCCCAGCGCACCCTGGACCGTACGGTGTGGCCGGCGCTCAACGGGGGCTGCCACCTCTCCCGGGACCCGGTGGCGGCCCTGCGTGCGGCCGGCTTCGAACTGGGCCCCTACCGGCGGCTGTCGATGCCGGCGAAGGGGCCGCGCCTCCCGGTGTCGTACTGCGTGCTGGGCACCGCGCGACGGCCTGGCGTCGAGGGGTAGTCACAGACTCCACTGCCGCAGTTCCCGTGCGATGTCGCTCACCGAGGCCTCACCGTCCTTGACCAGCCGGGCCAGGTCGCGCACCTGTTCGGCGGAGGTGACGACCTTGACGCCGCTGGCGACCAGATAGGCGTAGGCGACCGCGGACGCGAACAGCGCGTTCGAGCGTTCCAGCGCCGGAACGTGCAGCAGGAGCTGGAGCAGGGCGGCGGCGCGGGCGTGAGGGGTGTCGTAGACGGGGACGCCGAATATCTCCGCGTCGTGCCGGCTGACCGCGGCGACGAGCGCGCCCCAGTCGGTGACCTGGGGGTCTCCGGGCGTCTTCTGTTCGGCGACCATCAGCAGCCAGGCGAGGTCGATTCTGAGATTGTTCAACGGTCAGCGACGACCTTCGCTCCGGTGCCGGCCCGAGCCATCGCCCCGGCCCTCGCGAGCGGTGCCGAACTCCTCGGCGAAGACGGACTCGTACTGCTTCATGAAGTCGGCGGCGGCCTCCACGAAGGTGTGGCCCGCCTCCCCCGTGTCCTGCTTGACCAGCTCTTCGATGTAGCGGTTGACGCTCATGCCGCGCTCCAGGGCTCGTTCGCGGGCGGCTCGGGCGGTGTCCTCGTCCACCCTCACGTTCAGCTGGGTCTTCGCCATGCTTCGAAGCTAGCGCCGGGATGCTAGCACCGGCAAGAGGGCGCCGGGCTCCACCGAGGGGTGGAGAGTGCCCCCTACACCGGCATCAGGGGCACGACCTGCGGCGGAGACGCGCCTGGACGTCGGGGGGATACCAGGTGTGGTGCGCATCACACTACGCTCGGCCGGGACGGGGGAACACGAGGACGGCCGGACATCTACGACGTCGGGACGTCCACGAGCGAGGAGGCTGTCTTGTCCACTGCTGCTGCGGAGCACGCTCCAGGCCGCCCGGAGGCGGACGGGATCGCCGCCCGCGCCCGGGGGCTGACGAAGGCCTACGGCTCGGGCGAGACGGCGGTTGTCGCCCTCGACGCGGTCGACGTGGACATCACCCGGGGCCGCTTCACCGCGGTCATGGGCCCCTCGGGCTCGGGGAAGTCCACGCTGATGCACTGCCTGGCGGGACTCGACACGGTGTCGGCCGGTCAGGTGTGGCTCGGCGACACCGAGATCACGGGGCTCAAGGACCGCGAGCTGACCCGGCTGCGCCGGGACCGCATCGGGTTCATGTTCCAGTCGTTCAATCTGATCCCGACGCTCGACGCGGCCGAGAACATCACACTTCCGATGGACATCGCGGGCCACAAGCCCGACCGGAAGTGGCTGGACCAGGTGATCGACACACTTGGCCTGCGGGACCGGCTCGGACACCGGCCGGCCCAGCTGTCCGGCGGACAGCAACAGCGCGTCGCCTGCGCCCGGGCGCTCGCCTCGCGCCCCGAGCTGATCTTCGCGGACGAACCGACGGGCAACCTCGACTCCCGGGCCGGACTCGAGGTGCTGGGCTTCCTGCGCCAGGCGGTCGACGATCTGGGGCAGACCGTCGTGATGGTCACCCACGATCCGGGCGCGGCGGCCCACTCCGACCTGGTGCTGTTCCTGGCGGACGGGCGGATCGTGGATGAGATGGCGCAGCCGACGGCCGAGGCGGTGCTGGAGCGCCTGAAGCGGTTCGACCCGGTCCGGGCGACCTACGACGAGACGCCCGCCCGCGAGAGCTGAGGCGACCGTGCTCAAGGCGACGCTGCGCAGCTTCCTCGCCCACAAGGGACGGCTGGCGCTCTCGGCCCTGGCGGTCCTGCTGTCCGTGGCGTTCGTCGCGGGCAGCCTCATCTTCTCGGACACCGTCACCCGGACCTTCGACCGGCTGTTCGCCTCCACTGCGGCCGATGTGACGGTGAGCCCCAAGCAGGACCTCTCCTCCCAGGTCCCTTCGGGGGCGACCCCGACCCTCCCCGCCTCGCTGGCCGCGCGGGTGGCCGAGGTCGACGGCGTCGCGGCGACCCATGTGGACATCGCCGTCAACGGCATCACGGTCGTCGACCGGACGAACCAACCGGTGGGACCGACCACCGGCGCTCCCACCATCGCCAAGAACTGGTACGTCACCAAGCGCAGTCCGGTGCGGCTGACGTCCGGCCATGCGCCGCAGGGCCCCGGTGAGGCGCTGCTGGACGCGGACACCGCCCGGCACAGGCACCTGGGCATCGGCGACCCGCTGACCGTGCTGGCACCTCCCGGTTCCTTCAAGGTGCGGGTCGTCGGGATCGCCACCTTCACGACCACCAACCCGGGCGCCGCCCTGGTCTTCCTGGACACCCCGACCGCACAGACCAGGCTGCTGGGCCGTTCCGGCCTGGCCACCGCTGTAGCGGTCGACGCCGCACCGGGCGTGAGCGACGCCCTGCTCAAGCAGCAGATCGCCACGCAAGTACGCTCCTCTGCCTACGACTTCAAGACCGCGAGCGAACAGGCCAAGTCGGACACCGACCAGCTCGGCACGTTCCTCGACGTGATCAAGTACGTGATGCTGGGATTCGCCGGCATCGCCGTGCTCGTGGGCGTGTTCCTCATCGTCAACACGTTCTCGATGCTCATCGCCCAGCGCACCCGCGAACTGGGCCTGCTGCGCGCCCTGGGCGCCGACCGGCGGCAGGTACGCCGTTCGGTGCTGACGGAGGCGCTGCTGCTGGGCCTGGTCGGCTCCACGCTGGGGCTCGCCGCGGGGATCGGGCTGGCGGCCGGGCTCATCCGGCTGATGAGCGCGTTCGGCATGAACATCAAGTCCACCGAGATGGTGATCGGCTGGGTGACCCCGGTCTCCGCCTACGTCGTCGGGGTGGGCGTCACCTTCGTGGCCGCCTACCTTCCGGCGCGGCGCGCGGCCGGTGTCTCCCCCATGGCGGCCCTCGCCGACGCCGAGGTCGCGGGTGTGGGGCGCCCGCTGAAGGTCCGAGCGGTGGCCGGTGCGATCGTCGGCGCGCTGGGCGTGGCCGCACTGGTGGGGTGCGCCAGGGCCACGAAGGTCGCGCCGGCCGCCTCCCTGCTCGGCGTCGGCGTGGTCCTCACGCTCGTCGCCACCGTGATCGCCGGCCCGCTGCTGGTGCGACCGGTGATCCGAGTGCTGGGTGCCGCCTTCCCCGCCCTGTTCGGCTCCATCGGGCGGATGAGCCAGCGCAACGCCCTGCGCAATCCGCGTCGCACCGGCGCCACCGCGTCCGCGCTGATGGTCGGGCTCGCCCTGGTGGCCGGGATGTCCGTGGCGAGTGCCTCCATGTCCATGTCGTTCGACCAGCAGATCGACAAGACGCTGGGCGCCGACTTCGTGGTGCAGAACCGCCAGTTCCAGCCCTTCCCGCAGGAGATCACGGACCGGGTCCGGGCCACGGACGGCGCCGGGCTCGTCGTACGCCAGCGGTTCACGCCCGTCGCGGTGCGGCTGCCGGACGGCACGCGGGCGGAGACGACCGCGGCGGGCTACGACCCATCGCTCGACCACGTCGCTCACATCACCTACGCGGGGGGTGACACGGCGGCCGCGCTCGCGGACGGTGCCATCGCCATGGACCTGACGTTCGCGAAGGACCACGCCGTACACGTCGGCAGCACGATCCCCGTGCAGTTCCCGGGCGGGCGCCACACGGATCTGAGGGTCGGCGCGCTCACCGACCAGGGCGGCTCGGAGGGCTTCGGCATGCAGGGCGGACTGTTCTTCGGGATGGCGACGCTGCAGAAGTACGTGCCGGACGGACAGGACTCCGCGCTGTACGTGAACGCCGCGTCCGGCACGCCGAAGGACCGGTTGCGCTCGCACCTGGAGAAGACCCTCGCCGAGTACCCCCAGGTCCAGGTGCGCGACCAGGCGGACTACAAGAAGCTGGTGCACGACCAGATCGCGGTGCTGCTCTACCTGGTGTACGCGCTGCTCGGGCTGGCGATCGTCATCGCGGTGCTCGGGGTGGTCAACACCCTGGCCCTGTCGGTCGTCGAGCGCACCCGTGAGATCGGGCTGCTGCGCGCGATCGGGCTCGCCCGGCGGCAGTTGCGCCGGATGATCCGGCTGGAGTCGGTGGTGATCGCCGTGTTCGGGGCCGTCCTCGGGCTGGCGCTGGGGCTGGTGTGGGGTGTGAGCACCCAGCAGGTGCTCGCGCTGCGGGGCTTGAAGGCGCTGGTGTTCCCGTGGACCACGATCGTCGCCGTGGTGGTGGGGGCGGCGGTCGTGGGCGTGGTGGCGGCACTGCTGCCCGCGTTGCGTGCGTCACGCATGAATGTGCTGGCGGCGATCGCGCACGAGTGATGGAAGCGCCTCGCGCGCTGAAGTGGCCTGACTATGCGGGGAGTTCATGCCGCGTCCGTTCCGCTTCGGCGTCCGTTCCGCTTCGGCGTGAATCCGCCCACCCCCACACCGGCGGATCCGGGGATGAGGCCCTGCGGGCCCGAGGACCTCGACACCGTGCCGGCCTTCTGGAAGGCGGCCGCCGAGGGCACGAGCATCAGCGACGCCCGGGACGGTGGGGAGCGGCTCCTCTCCCGCGACCCCGAGGCGCTGATCCTCGCCGAGCGGGACGGTGAGCTCGTCGGCACGGTGATCGCGGGCTTCGACGGCCGGCGCTGCCGCGGGACACGCCTCCGAGGACCAGTGGCGCCGCCGGGTGAAGCCCCTCGCGTACCGCCCCACCGATCCACTTTGCTGATCCTTTACCATGGAGGAGTCAAGTCATTCCTCCGAGGGGTCAACTCGTCCGACCATGGAAAGGTGTGAGCGTCCGCCGATGGGCGAACCTCCCAGTACCCGACATCGCGCGGTCGTCGCGTCCCTGTTCGATCCTGGGACGGAGGTGACCCGATGACCGAAGTGCTCCTCCTGCTGGTGGCGGTCCTGCTCTCGCTCGCCTGCGGTGTCTTCGTCGCGGCGGAGTTCTCACTCACCACGGTCGAGCGAGGCGAGCTGGAGCGCGCCGTGGAGCGCGGCGAACGCGGCGCGGCGGGGGCCCTCAAGGCTGCGCGGAATCTGACGTTCCAGCTCTCCGGCGCCCAGCTCGGCATCACGGTCACCAACCTGGTGGTCGGCATGCTCTCCGAGCCGTCGATCGCCAGGCTGATCGCGGGCCCGCTGCGCTCGCTGGGCGTGCCGCGCTCCGCCGCCACGTCCGTCGCCCTGGTCATCGGCACGGCACTGTCGACGGTGTTCCTGATGGTGGTCGGTGAGCTGGTGCCCAAGAACTGGGCGATCTCCTCACCGCTCGCGGTGGCCAAGCGGGTGGCCACGCCGTTGCGCTGGTTCAGCATCGCCTTCCGCCCGTTCATCACGCATCTCAACAACACGGCCAACCACATGGTGCGCCGCCTCGGTCTCGAACCGGCGGAGGAACTGGCCTCCGCACGCGGCCCCCAGGAACTGGTGGCCCTCGCCCGGCACTCGGCGAAGGAGGGCGCACTGGAGTCGGACACCGCCGAGCTGTTCGTGCGCACCCTCAACCTCGCCGACCTGACCGCGGAGAACGTGATGACCCCGCGTGTCCAGGTCGTCGCTCTGGACGTCCAGGCGACCTGCGAGGACGTGGCGAACGCGACGCGCGCGACGGGTCTGTCGCGCTTCCCCGTCTACCGCGGCAACCTCGACTCGGTCGTCGGCATCGCGCACATCAAGGACTGCTTGGCCGTGCCCGACGAGGAGCGGCCCCACCGTCCGGTCACAGAGATCATGCGCGAACCGCTGTTCGTCCCCGCGCCCCTCACCGTCGACCGACTGCTGGACCGGCTCTCCGGCAAGAACACCATGGCCGTCGTCATCGACGAGTACGGCGGCACGGCCGGGGTCGTGACGCTGGAGGACATCGTGGAGGAGGTCGTCGGCGAGGTGCGCGACGAGCACGACCCGCACGAGACGCCCGATCTGGCCCCGGCGGGCACGGACACCGCGGGCCGCGGGCTGTTCTCGGCCGACGGCTCGGCCCGCATCGACCAGCTCATCCGGATCGGGCTGAGGGTGCCCGAGGGCCCGTACGAGACGCTGGCCGGGCTCCTCGCCACCAAACTGGGCCGGATACCGGTCAAGGGCGACAGCGTCGAGGTCGACGGCTGGCGCCTCGACGTGGTGGACGCGTCGGGGCACCGGGCCGCGCGGGTGCTGATGCACGCGCCGCCCGCCGGACAGGAGGGGGAGCTGTGACCGTCGTCCAGCTGCTGATCGGTCTGCTGACGCTCGTCGTGAACGCCTTCTTCGTCGGCGCCGAGTTCGCGCTGATCTCCGTACGCCGCAGCCAGATCGAGCCGCACGCCGAGGCGGGCGACCGCCGGGCGCGCAGCGTGCTGTGGGGCCTGGAGCACGTGTCGGCGCTGCTGGCGGCCGCGCAGCTCGGCATCACCCTGTGCACCCTGGTCCTCGGTGTGGTCGCCGAGCCCGCCATCGAGCATCTGCTGGAGCCGGTGTTCCACGCGGTGGGCGTCCCGCACGGCGCGGGCCGCGCGGTGTCGTTCGTGATCGCGCTGACGCTGGCGACGTATCTGCACATGCTGCTCGGCGAAATGGTGCCGAAGAACATCGCGCTCGCGGAGCCGGTGCGCCTCGCGCTGCTGCTCGGCCCTCCGCTGGTCGGCCTGGCCCGCACGCTGCGCCCGGTGATCTTCACCGTGAACGCCTTCGCGAACACGCTGCTCAAGCTGTTGCGCGTGGAGAGGAAGGACGAGGTCACGTCCACCTTCTCGGACGACGAACTGGCGCTGCTCGTCAAGGACTCCACCGAGGCCGGACTCATCGACAACCGCGCCCAGGAGCGACTGCACGACGCGCTGGAACTGGGCCGCAGACCCGTGCGCGACGTGGTGGTACCGCTGGAGCGCGTCGTCTACGCGCGCCTGGGCATCACGCCGGAGGAGCTGGAGCGGCTGTCGGCCGAGTCCGGGTTCTCCCGCTTCCCGGTCGTGGACGAGGGCCGCCGGATCGTCGGCTATCTGCACGTCAAGGACGCGCTGGACGCCACGCCTCGGGACAGGCCGTTCCGGCTGCGGGACCTGCGTCCCATTCCCCGGGTGCGCGAGGACACACCGCTGGACGACGTGCTCACCGCGATGCGCGCCGGCCGTACGCACCTGGCGGCGGTCCTGGGCGAGGACGGACGGCTGGCGGGTCTGGTGACGATGGAGGACGTGCTGCGGGAGCTGTTCGGCCTGCGGACCTGACCGCCTCCCGGCCGCCGCGCGCGGCCGGGAAGGGAGTCCGCGCGGTGCGGACCGCCTCCCGGCCGCCGCGCGCGGCCGGGGAGGGAGTCCGCGCGGTGCGCGGGGCGACCGACCGGCGGGTATGCCGCCGGGATACCATCGACGGCGCCATGCAGACGAACCCCACGTACAGCAGCCTGGTCGCGGTCGGCGACTCCTTCACCGAGGGCATGTCGGACCTGCTGCCCGACGGCTCCTACCGCGGCTGGGCCGATGTCCTGGCGAGCCGGATGGCCGCACGGACACCCGGATTCCGGTATGCCAACCTCGCCGTGCGCGGCAAGCTGATCCAGCAGATCGTCGACGAGCAGGTGGACGTCGCCGCCGCCATGCGACCGGATGTGATCACACTGGTCGGCGGTCTCAACGACACCCTGCGACCCAAGTGCGACATGGGCCGCGTACGGGCACTGCTGACCGAGGCCGTGGAGCGGCTGGCCCCGTCGTGCACGCAGCTCGTGCTGATGCGCAGCCCCGGCCGTCAGGGGCCGGTCCTGGAGCGCTTCCGGCCCCGCATGGAGGAGCTGTTCGCATGCGTCGACGAGCTCGCCGAGCGGCACGGCGCGCTCGTGGTCGATCTGTACGGGGCGGCGTCGCTCGCCGACCCGCGCCTGTGGGACGTGGACCGGCTGCACCTCACGGGCGAGGGGCACCGCCGGGTGGCGGAAGCCGTGTGGCAGACGCTCGGGCACGAGGCGGAGGATACGGAGTGGCGTACGCCGCCGGCCCCGACCGCGCCGCCTAGATGGCTCGCCCGACGGAGCGCGGACGTCCGTTTCACCCGGCAGCATCTGCTGCCGTGGATAGGACGGCGGCTGACCGGCCGTTCCTCGGGCGACGGCCGGACAGGCGCCCACTTCAGCGCTGAGCTGGGCAAAGCCTTCTGGGTCACCCCCGCGGACCACACAAACCCGGGCGCTGTGACGGACTGGCGACGGGTGGGGCCCTGACCCGGAGCCTCCCCTCAAACGCCCTTCAGAACACGATCAAGTGCCGCCCGGCCTAGAGGTCCCCAGTTCGGCTTGCCGCCGGGAAGACCCCGATCTCCGTTCTGCCCCATGAGCATCAGGAAGAGGCTCTTCATCGCGGCCAGCCCGCGGGCACGCCGGATCGCCGCGATGTCCGCATGCGCATACATGTCGAAGAACCGTGAGGCCGTGCCCGCGGGGAGCAGCACCCATGCGGCGGCGAGGTCCCACGCCGGATCGCCGGCGAACATGTCACCGAAGTCGACGATGCCCGAGAGCGTTCCGTCCGAGACGACGACGTTCGCGGGATGGAGGTCGCCATGCACCCACACCGGCGGGCCCTCCCACGCCTGGGCCGCCACGGCGTCGTCCCAGACGGCCCGGACGTCGGCAGCGACGTCATCGGGAGCAACGGCCTGGAAGAAGTTCTCGAAGCCGTCCGTGCAGTTCCTGGGATGGGCACCGCGGTGCGTAGCGATCGGCGCCTCGGCGGGCGCCTCCACATGGAGCGCCCGGAGGAAGCCCGCCAGTGTCTCGGCCGCGTGGTCGCCGCGGCTGATCGAGCCGTGGTCCAGCGGCTCGCCGGGAACCCACGTCATCACGGTCCAGTGCTTGGGAAAACGCTCGGACGGTTCGCCGAACCGCACCGGGGTCGGCACCGGGAGCGGCAGGCGCGGGGCCAGCACGGGTAGCCACCGCCGCTCCTTGAGCTGGAGCTCCGGGGTGGGGTCCATGCGCTGCATGCGCACCGCCAACTGGTCGCCGACGCGCCACATCTGGTTACCCCAGCCGCCCGGCACCTCGCGGATGACCAGCCCTGCAAGGTCTGGATGTTGCTCACGCAGCAGGTCGCGGACCAGGTCTGCGGTGATCTCGATCTCGGCGTCGGTCATGCGAAGTCACAGTACTGATGCGGCAGGCGGAGCGGCTCTCGCTCTCCGGAACATCGCACCGTGATACCTCTGGCATCACCGATTCGGTTCCAGAGAGCTGCAGATCAGAGGCTACGGGACGGACCGGCCCCAAAGTTCGGACAAGCCTCAGGCCAAGCGGCGACGACCAGCCCGGCGTCGTGGCGCTCTCCCATCGCATAGCCGAGCGGGCGCCGGGAGAAGAGGTCGATGACCGTGGCCGGATACAGCTTGCCCTCCTCGGTCTCGATCTCCGTCATCTCCCCGCACCAGACCAGGTCGGGCGCCTCGGCGGTGAAGTCCCGCTGCACGACGTCCGGGCTCGCCAGCCGCTTCCCTGGCTGCCAACTCCCCTGCAGTTCGGCCCATGTCGTCTGGGCCCGTTCATGCATGATGACGGGATGAACCATAGCGACCAGCGCTTCCACGTCATCGTGCTGTCGAACTTCGCGAGGGGCTTCGACAAGTACGCGTTCGCTTACGGTAAGGCGGGGATTCCGGAGAGTACCTATCCCGACCGGTTCCACCTGCTGACCCGTGCGGACTTGGGAATCGGCATCGGCAAGGCGCGACGCCTGCTGGACCGGCTGGCCATTCCGGGCGACCGGCTGCTGGTGCTGGAAACCATGGTGGACCCCGACAAGCTGGTGCCCAACGTGTCGACCGGCCTCGGCATGGAACTGCACGAGGCTCGCATCCGGTTGTCAGCAGTCCACGAGCTCGACCAAGCAGGCGACGAGTTCACTCTGCGCCCGACAACCGTCGAGGATGCGATGGCGGCCTCCCTGCACCTGCACGGATCGGCACAGCGTCGCTACGCCGACACGCGACCGCGCTCGGTTTCGCTTCTGCCGGTCGCCTCCGCCTGCCAAGCCCGGTGTTCGTTCTGCTTCTCCTCGGCTTCGATCTCCAGCGACCAAGCGCCGGCACGGGTCCCGTGGGACGCGGTCGCCCAGTGGCTGGAGCGCGCCCGTGCGGCGGGTGCCGAGCGTGCAGTGATCACCGGCGGCGGGGAGCCCACGCTCATACCGTTCGAACAGCAGCTGCGACTGGTGTCCGCCTGCTCGGCTGCCTTCCCGAAGGTCGTCCTGATCACCAACGCGCACACCCTGGCGAAAGGCCGGCACGATGGCCGGGCCGACCGCCTCGCAGCCCTGAGCGCCGCAGGCCTGAGCGTGCTGGCGGTTTCCCGGCACCATCACGACGACGCCGTCAGCGAGCGGCTGATGATGCTGCGCACACCGGTGAGCTCCGTGATCGACACCTGGCGCGTGGAACGTCACCGCTGGCCGGGGCTGCGGATGAGGCTGATCTGCGTGCTCCAGCACGGCGGCGTCGACGACGCGGCCGGGGTCGCCGACTACCTTTCGTGGGCCGCGGCTCTCGGCGTCGAGGAAGTCTGCTTCAAAGAGCTCTACGTATCCACCAGCACCGAGTCGCTCTACTTCGACCGCGCCGCGAACGTCTGGAGCCGAGAGCACCAGGTGTCGCTGTCCATCGTCACCCGGTTCGTCGAGCAGCGTGGCTTCGAACTGGCGAGCCGCCTGCCCTGGGGCGCGCCGGTCTACCACGGCAGCTGGGACGGACGGCCGATGCGGATCGCCGCATACACCGAGCCCAGCCTGCTCTGGGAACGCACCAGCGGGATCGCACGCAGCTGGAACGTCATGGCCGACGGACGCTGCTACGCCTCCCTGGAGGACCGGGCCAGCGAGATCGTGCCGGAAGGTGCGGCGGCATGAGGTTCGAGGAGTTCCAGGAATTCCGGCAGCGCCGGCTCAGTGCTTCCTCGTCGCTTCTGGACGCCGCCGAGACCAACGTGTACCGGGCGCTTGCTCCGATGCGACCGGAACCGCCGACCGACATGAGTACGGTGCACCGGTGCGATCTCGCCCGTGCCTGGCTGCGGCGCTTCGAGCTGCCGGAAGAGTGGTCCGGCCACGCCATGGTCTGTCGAGGGGTCCGGCACGGGCTCGGTGTGGTGTTCCACTGGCTGCGCGCCGTGCAAGCGCGGTTGTGGCTGCCCAGCGACGTCTACCCGGTTTACTTCGAGCTGGCCCGCGCTGCGGGCCTGGCGCCCGCGTCCTACCCGACGCTGCCGGCGCCGACCCTGCCGAGGTCGTCGGCGGACCACCGGCCCGAATACCTGCTGCTCGCCAACCCCAGCAAGCCGCTCGGCCGGTACCTGTCCGATGCCGAGTGCGCCGCGGTGATTTCGTGGTTGCGGGAATCACCACGCCGCCGCCTGCTGATCGACAGCGTCTACGACCTGGGAGCCCCGTTCGCTGTCGGCACACGGCGATTGCTGGACACCGGTTGCGCGGTCCTACTGCATTCGGTCACCAAGGGATGGCTGTGGCCACGCACATTCGGCGTGGTCCTGCTGGGTCCGGCGCAAGCCGAATTGGCCGAAGCGTTCCGGGCGGATCCGCCGACGTCGACTCAGCTGAGGCTCGCCGACCGCCTGCTGACCGAGCACAGCGACGTGCCCCGGCAGGTCGTCGACGAACTGGCCGCACGGGCTGGGCGGTTGTTCGAACGGTTGCCGGACGAGGTGCTCGGGGCGATTCCCACGGCGAGCCGGACGTGTCCCGGCAACTATTTCTTCCCGGTTGAAATCCCAGCGGAGACGCTCCAGCGTGAGTGCGGCGTGCTCGCGATGCCGGTCAGCGTGTTCGGGGAGAGCAGTTGGTCCGGCTCCATCCTGACCAGCCTTGCTGACGCTTTCGGCCCGACGCCGGCGGTGGCGCGATGAAGCCACTGGAGGACCTGGCCGTATACGACGATGCGGACTTCTACGATCAGGAGTTCACCGCGCGCACCCACGACATCCCGTTCTTCCTCGGCCAAGCAGTCCGGGCGGGCGGTCCGGTCCTGGAGGTGGCCTGCGGAACCGGGCGCATCACCCTGCCGATCGCGCGGGCGGGTGTCGAGGTCACAGGGCTTGACATCATGCCCTCGATGCTTGCGCGTGCCCGTCAGCGGGCCGAGGACGAGCGACTGCCAGTCGAGTGGCTGGAACAGGACTGCCGAGACATCCGCTCTGACAGGCGCTTCGCCCTGGTGTTCTCGGCAACCAACGCGATGCAGCACCTGCACGACCTGGATTCCGTGGTCGCGTTCCTCGCCTCGGCGCGAAACGTGCTGCGACCAGGCGGGACCCTGATCCTGGACGTGTTCAACCCCGACATGGCCAAGCTGTGCCGGGTCCCCGAGTCGCCCTACCACCACAAGTCGGTCGCGGACGTGGACGGGGCGATACTCGACGTGCGAGCGACGACCAGCTACGACGCCGCCGCCCAAGTGCTGCGCTTCACGCTGGACTATCTACGCGACGGCGCGTGCGTACGCACCAAGAAAGTCAGCATGCGCTGCTTCTTTCCCGAGGAACTCTTGGCGCTCTGCCGGCTGGCCGGTCTCGACGTCGCGCAGCGCTACGGGGACTACGATCAATCCCCGTTCACGAGCACCTCGCCGAAGCAGCTCCTGTTCTGCCACTCCCAATCCGCCAACGGCCAGATCGGCGATCCGCCGACGGTACCGGTCATCCATCCGAGCTGAGCCAGCACCGCATTCCGGGCAACATGCCTGTTCGGAGGCCGCACGAGCGGTGATCCTCGCTGTCGCCCCCGCGTTCCGGACTAGTTAACCTCATGGGTACACCGTCCGGCGACGGCCGCCCGGCCAAGCGCGCGGACCTGCTGCCGTATGAGGGCCCGGCCGCCTAGCCGGCCGCCTGGAAGGACGGAACGCTTCGGAGGGAGTCTCGTGTGACCACCAAGGTGATCAACCTCAAGGGCCGCCTCCAGGAGTTCGGCCCCCGGCTGGAACACGCCCCAAAGGACGTGGTGTACGTCGGCCGCCGCATCACCAGGGGCGGCTGGGACCTCCCCCAGCACCCCCTGTACAACCCGTTCCAGATCGACACCGCCAAGAAGAAGCACGACGGCACGCGCAACCAGGTGATGGCCAAGTACCGGGACCGCCTCATGGACCGCCCGGACCTGCTGGCCCTGGTGCCCGCACTGCGCGGCAGGACCCTGGCGTGCTGGTGCACTCCCGAACTGTGCCACGCGGACATCCTGGCGGAGATCGCGGACAGGCCCAAAGAACCCGGACACCGGTCGTAACCTCGGATCCGCTGTTCACGCGCCGTCCGGCCGGGAGGTCCATCGCCCCGCGTGACGGCGGTCTCGTAGGTTCCGCCGAATCGCCCCGTGGCGCTGGCCGGAGAGATCATCTCTCACAATTTCTCACGGTGCAGCCTGCGGGTCGCCGCCGTGGAAGGTGTCCCAAGCGGCAGCAGCGGCCCGCATGTCCTCTGCCGCAACGTGCACGTACTTCCTCTTCGTGAAGCTCGCGTTCGTGTGCCCCGCCCATGCGGCCAGCACGACGTCAGGAACCCCGTTCACGGCGAGATAGGTCAGGCAGGAGTGCCGGGCGTCGTACAGGCGGACCTGCCGTAGCCCGAGCCGTCGCATCAGCCGGTAGGCGTGCTCACGTAGCTGGCGCGTGTTCAGCGCGACGCCGAGCTCATCGACTACGACGTAGCCCGTACCGGTGTACGCCTCCCCCGCTGCCAGCTTCTCGCGGGCCTGCTGGGCGCGGAACCGCTTCAGCGACTCCAGCGCCTTCGAGGCAGCGGGAGGACGCGTTCGCCGGCCGCCGTCTTGGCGTCCTTCTCCAGCACCGTCCTGTTGCCGACCATCGTGCGGGTGTTGGTCATCTCGAGCGTGCCGAGCTGCAGGTCGATGTCCGTCCACCGCTGCCCGCAGACTTCCGCCGGTCGCAGGCCCATCAGGGACAGCAGCAGCGGCGCGTACAGGCGGTCGTCCTCGATGCCCTTGATGAACGTCTGCACCTCGTCGACGGTCCACGGCTTCGGCCGCTCCCGCTCCCGCTTGTCCGTCTTCTTGTCGGTCAGTGCCGCGCGCACGCACTGGGCAGGGCTGGGTGGTGTCCGGTGGCTCCCAAGCTGTCCACCCTGCAGGGCGTCGTCACGGTCTGGCAACGGGAGTCCGTGCCTCGTGCACACATCTGCCACAGTGTCCCCACACAACTACTGCACAGCCTTGGGGGGCCTCGTGCGCCGATTCATCCTGCCCATCGCCGCCATCCTGCTGACCGCCGCCTGCGGGCCCGGCGCCATGAACGCCACACCATCGCCGGCACACGCCTCGTCCCAGCAGCCCGCGGAGAGTAGCCATTCCGCGGCTGTGAACACGCCCAGCGCATCACATTCGGCCAAGTCGAACCCGTCCCGATCGGCTTCGCCGAAGGAATGTCCGTCCGTAGGGGACGTCATCTTGTGGATGAAGGTGCCTGGCGTTCCAGACAGTGCGCAGGTTCTGGGTGGTAACGGCTACCCGAACTGCGAGTCCACTTTCGACATGGTGCAGCGGACGTCGCCGAACGTGCCCGGGGCCTGCACCGAAGCGGCGTGGGCGAGCGATAACCCCGGCTACAACGCCGACGCCACGCCAGCCAAGCGGCTGAAGAAGGTACAGGTGGCGGTCGGCCCCGCCTGCTGACCCGGACCGGTTACGGTGGCGCTGTCCCGCCGTCAGGGTGCTCGGGACTGCCGGGGCCCCGGATGGGCCCCGGCTCCTTCACAACCGGGGCGCGGCCGTCTTTAGAAGTGCAGACACCGTCACCGAGATACGACCTGTGAGGGACTACCTGTGATCAAACTGGCTACCCCGGCTTTCGTCCGTGTCCCTCCGGTAGCAACTTGGAGAGTTGCTAGACGAGGTGAACTTCGGCAGGTCGTTGCGGAAGAAGCGGATCGCCTGGATCGGCGGCTGTGGATTTTGCAGTTCATTGATTGCTGCCGGTGAAATGATCAGGCAGAACTTCCTGACCAGGGGAGCGTGATCCGTTGAACGGATCAGCTCAAGAGATCCTTCGTACCGGCCCGCCTGGTACATCCAGCCTTGGCCGTGAACTGGAATGATGGCTGTTGAGGCTTGTCCTGGCTGACGATCAACGGGGCGGGGTCGCTACTCCAGTAACTATTGACCGAGTCCGTAGAAGCGTCGTAACGCCACACATCGCTCTCCCTCCAATAGAAAACCGGCCTCTTAGAAGAAGAGATGGAGCCGGTAGGGATGAGCTGCAAATGTGCGTCACGGATTACTTCGACATTTTCGCTCTTGAACCTGGTGGCCACTGTAGGTTGCACATTAAAACGCACTTCCGTGCCTGCCTTTTCCAGGCGAAAGAGGTGAGGAAGTGTCATCTCTACGTGAGGCTTGCGCTGCAGTTCAGCGAAGTTGTAGAGCGAGATGGCCAGGGCGACGACCGCAGCAGCCGTAGCGGACCACTTGTGCACGGCCTGGAATCGTCGCCTCCTACGAGACTTGGCCGGCTTCTTTGCAGCGTCTTCCATCCCCCTACTCTGCCCGGAGGGCGCAATCCTTCGTCTGCTGTGTTACTCCGTATGGACGGCGAACATAGCGCTCGAAGTTCTGGTGGACCTCGAGGAGGTCGTGCGCCTCGGACAAGGTGAACAAGGGCAGGCGCGGCTCGGAGGCCTCGGCGACTTGCCTCCTTCTGGGAGGCGAGTGGCGGGCGGACCTGCGTTGCCCAGACGGCCACGCAGGTGTGGGGCAGAGCCCCACAGTTGCGGCCAGTCGTGGGGATACGCCCACGGTTGCCAGCCCAGTCATTGCTCAGAGGGCAACGGTTGAGGCCTCGCCGAACAACCCTCTAACCGCATAGAGCATGCGGTTCGGAGGCTGTGCCCTGCTGCTTTCGCTGGGGGTTGGCACCCATATGGCATACGCGGGGCGGTCCCCAGGCGTGCGTGAGCCCCGGCCGGGATGCACCCATCAGCCGGGGCTCGTCTGTCCTGGCGGGAGGTCAGACCTTCGGCCAGTTGATCCTCTGGGCCTCCGGTGTCACCAGGACCTCGAAGCGGTCCAGCGCGGGGGCGCCGTCCGCCCGCCATCGCAGCAGGTGGTCCTCGACCGCGTCCCACAGGCGCACGGGTCCGCCCTGACGGACCGTCCACTCCTTGCCGTGCTGAGCGAGCGCAGCCCAGGCGCCGGCCTCCACGTCGATGAGGACATGCTCGGTCCCATCGGAGCCCGAGAGGCTGAGGCGCTGAGTCCGCGGGACTGCAAGCTGGGCGACGAACCGTGCGGTCCAGTCGTCCAGGACGTCGGTGCCGATTCGGGCGGCCCGTTCCTCCCCGCTTTCCAGGTCGGGGAGGATCCCCAGAGCTGGCGGCAGCTGCGGGCGGGCGAGCATGAACGAGACCTGCCCACCGAGGAGCCGACCGCGGGCCACGCTGTCCGCGTCGACGGTGAGCCGGGCCAGCGCGGAGGAGTACAGCCAGCCGCACAGTGTGGCCAGCACGATCCCGCCCGGCTTCGTCTGCTCGAGCCACGTATGGGGCAGCTCCATCACTCCGCAGGTGGCGATGACCCGGTCGTAGGGGGCGCTGTCCTTTTGCCCGGCCAAGCCGTCGCCGACGACCAGCTCAGGGAAGTAGCCGCAGGCGCCGAGAGCCGTGCCGGCACGGCCGGACACCTCCGGGTCCACCTCCATCGAGGTCACCAGCTCGTCGCCGAGCCGATGGCACATCAGCCCTGTCGAGTAGCCGGTGCCCGTGCCGATCTCCAGCACACGGTTGCCGTCCTCCACCTGGAGATCCTCGAGCATCCGCACCACGAGGTTCGGCATGGTGCTCGAGGAGGTGGGGCGCGCAGGATCCAGCCGCGGATGTCCTCGGGCACGATCGTCCCGGCGATCTGGGTGACCAGCGACTCATCGCCGTAGCAGCGCTCCAGCCAGTCCCTGCTGCTGGCGAGCACCGGCCGCCAGGCGGTCGGGCCGGCACCCTGGACCGGCTCGAAGAAGCCGCCGCGCAGGAACTCGTGCCGGGGCACGGCTTCCACGGCCGCGCGCCACGGCTCGGTACGCAGGTAGCCGCCTTCGGTGAGGCGGTCGGCGAGCGCGCGACGCAGGGCGGCGTCGTCCATGTCGGTCATCGGGTCTTCCTTTCCAGCAGGTCGGCCATGGCCGCGAGCATCGGCAGGCCGGTCTCGGGCTCGAGCCAGTACCACTGACCGGATGGGTTGCACTCCAGGAACCACCATCGGCCCTGGCGGTCTATGGCGAAGTCGAAAGCACCGAAGACCAGCCCGAAGTGGGCCATGTATGCGTGGAGGGCCTCGGTGATGCCGGGCGGCGGCACAGCTACGGAGTAGCGC
Source organism: Streptomyces sp. TP-A0356 (assembly GCF_001417775.1). GTDB lineage: Bacteria > Actinomycetota > Actinomycetes > Streptomycetales > Streptomycetaceae > Streptomyces. The sequence continues at coordinate 366,707 of NZ_BBZJ01000016.1, forward strand.
AACTGGCTGTAATCGGTGCGCCAGTCCAGCAGGTCCGAGTCGATCCTGACCGCGAACACCTGGTCTCCGACGACGGTGACCCGCACGTCCGCGGTCTTCTCGACGAGCCGCTGGAACAGGTGCGCCGTGCCGGCCACGGCTTCATCGATGTCGTCGGCCGCCACCTCGGCGACCTTGACCGTGCAGGACACGCCGTCGATGCGGTACAGCGGCGCCGACAGCGGTTTGTAGATGGTGGGCCCGTGCTGCTTGATGAAGGCGCGCGCCGCATCTGGCTCGGAGGTGACGATCGTCGGCGGGATGCGGAAGCCGGCGGACGCCGCGGCGGCCAGGCCGGACGGCTTGAACTCCGCGTCGCCGATGCGGTGCGGGTGGTTGACGTACACGCAGCCGGGCAGGGAGGCCAGCACACCGCCCAGCCCGTAGCGGGCCTGGGTGAGTGCGAACCGGGCGTCCTGCTCGTTCAGGTGCGGGTATGTGAAGCCGGAGGGGCGGCGGTAGTACAGGGACCGGACCCGGGATAAGTCGGCGGTCCGCGTCGGCGTGGACAGCGTGCCCTCCACACCGTTCGACGTGATCGTGGCCGCGACCGACAGGGCGTGGGGGAAGTCCCCCGAGTCGAACCGCACGACCGGGACGCCCCGGTCGTGCAGCTCGCTGATCACCACGTCGGCCGTGGGGTCGTCCAGGTTGGTGACGACCAGCACCGGGCCAGTGTCGTTCACTGGTCGGTGTCGTTCCCGGTGTCGCTGTCCTGCGTGCTGCCGTTGCCGTCAGGGCTGGTGCCGGTGGACGGGTTTGTGCCGGTGCTGGTGCCGTGTCCCGGCATCTCCAACACCGCGCCCTCGTGGTTGAAGTAGCGGGTGGTCTGGGTGGCCGGGTCGAGTTCGGCGTGCGCGTAGCCCGGAGCCATTGCCGGGTACGGGGCCATGCGCCGCACGCCCCAGGGGGCGGGGGTGAGGGCGCTGGACGGCTGAGCCGTTCCGGTCGGAAGTCGATCGGAGTGAGCAAACATGGGAGTTCCTCTCGTTCGGTTCCTGTCGATGAGTTCGGCCCGGCCTCGCCGGTCGTGTTCGGGCCGGGGGGGGTCTTGCTTGCCCGTCCCGCGACAGGTTTCCGCTCCTCCGGCGGTGACGGACGCTTGGTGACCCGCCCGCCCCTCCGAGGGGGGAGCGTCAGGGGCGGGCGGGGGTCTATGCGCGGTCGCGGCCGGCCGCCCGGTACGCCCGCCACAGCTCCTGCGCCTTCGGGCACCGGACCTTGGCCGTACCCGCAGTCCGCGCAGTCGTAGGAGTGCCCCATGTACGCCTCGTAGGGGACGTACAGGGCATCGGGCAGGGTCGCCTGCATGCGTCCGGGGCCGCTGCCCTCGTCACGGGGCTGCCACTGAATGCCGCTCACGGCTGTGCCTTGTGCCGCGGGTGCCGCCGGATCTCCATCTCGCAGGTGGTGGCGCGCCGGTAGTGCTGCCGCTTCTCGGCTTGGGCGCGCTGCCGGTCGAGGGCATCGCACACGTCGCAGCCGGGCGTCGGCCGGGGCGGGCGCGTGGGGTCGGGCAGGTGGATGGGCGGGCTCATCGTCTCGGACATCAGGGAGCCTCAGTGGGACGTCGGTACCCGCCAGGGCCGAACGCGGCGGCGAGCATGGTGGGGTCGGTGAGCTGGCCGGTTCCGTCGGGGCAGGACAGCCAGAAGCGCCCGCATGCGTGCCAGCCCGTCGGCGGACAGTGCAGCGTCCAGCCAGCCGGTTGTACGACCAGTTGCCGCAGGTCGGCCAGGTCGGCGCCGGCGGTGAAGGGCACGAGCCACCAGGCCTTCTCCAGCAGCGGATCGGCGAGGACGGGGCCTCGCTGCTCGTCGCGGATGCGGTTGAGTGCCTGCATGCCGGTGACGAGCTGCGCCTCGGCGGCGAGCCAGTGCGGTCCTGAAGCTATGGGGGCGAGGGCTTCCATTTCCCATGCCTCACGCACGAGGGCCGGGTGCGCGGAGCAGTCGGCGAGCCACGCGTCGCCGGCCTCGTGCATCGCGGCGAACCGCATCGGATATGCCATGGGAGGGACGCTATGCACGGCAGTTGCGAGGGTGCGCGTCGATTGCGCGGGATTGCGCGAGCAGGTCTGACAGTTGCTGCCGGTTGCTCATTTGAGGGTCAGAGCAGCCCTGGCTCGTGCGATCAGGCGGTGCGCCTGGTGGTCGAAGACCGCGGACTCCTGCATCAGATCCCACATCTTCCGGTACAGGGCGACGTCGTCAGGCGCGTCGAGCCACACCTCGGCATTCCACGTGTCGGCGACGACGAGCCGCTCGTCGATGATCCAGAAACCGTGCTTCGGTGAGAACGGCGTCCGGGCGCCGAGGGGGATGATGCCGAGGGTCACGGTGTCGAGGCCGATGAACCCGCTCAGACGGTTGAGCTGTGCGGCCATGGCCTCCGGGGAGCATCGCGCGACGTGCAAGGCGGCTTCCCAGACAAGTACGTGGAAGTGGTGTCCCGGCTCGAACACGGCTTCTTGGCGCTTCATGCGGGCCCGGACGCCTTCCTCGATGTCCCGGGGCGTGTCGAGACGGTTGGAGACGTCGGTGAGAACTCCGCGCGCATAGTCGGGCGTCTGGAAGATGCCGGGGATGACGCCGGACTCGAAGATGTGGATAGTCTCGGCCTGCGCCTCTTGGACGGCGTGGCCTTCCTGTACGGCTCGGTGGCCGGCTGCGAGCTGGCGCCGCCAGCTTCGTGAGGCCGTTTCCAGTCTGCGGAGCCGGCGCAGGGCGTGCGTCAACTCGTCCACGGCACCGGGGGACTCGGCGGCGCGGGTCCACGCTTCGATGTCGGTGTCGGCGGCGGTCTGCTTGCCGTTCTCCAGCCGGGACACCTTGGAGCGCTGCCAGCCAAGGCGCTCGGCGAACTCCTTGCCGTTCAGGCCGGTCTCGGTGCGCAGCTCTCGCAGCCGCGCACCGAGCGCTTCACGGGCCTGCTGATAGTCGGTGCTCACGCAATCGAAGCTACCTGCGCAAGGAACTCCTCGCGCCTAATCGCGTAGTGCCAGGCCGCATCCCGGATCTGGCAGAACTCGACGATGCGGACGGGGTCTTCGATGAGCTCGGCGCCGAGGTAGCCGTCACCGTCGTCGAAGTGGAGGACCAGGGCGCGGCGGGCATCGAACAGCCAGAAGTCCTCAGTCGGGAGGGCGACTTTCTCGGCGTCCGTGCGCCATAGGTTGCGGATGTCCTCGCCCGCCTTGTTGTTGGTGGCAGCGGTCGCGAGCAGGTAGAGCTGCTCGGGTGTGGGCGGCTGGTCGACGATCCGGACCCGCTCGAACCGCTTGCCCCGGGACGTCTGCGCGCGGACGTTGACGCACCAGGGGCGGTCGGAGTCGTCGGACACGGTGCCGGTGTCGAGGTAGCGGCGGTACTTCTCGCCGGCCCGGTCGGAGCCGTAGCCGCGGCGGGTTTCCAGCCTCCAAGCGGTGTGCTCGAACGTCTCGAAGTAAGTGCCGAACGTGCTGTCGTCGATGAACTCTGGCACGCAGGCTACTCCTTGGGGGCGAAGCGGGTGAGCAGCTCGCGCGGGATTCGCACGAACGATTCGCCGTCGAGGACGTTCTGCAGCTGCGCGATGTCCTCGGGGTCCGTGACGGTGTAGCCCTGCACGACGATGTCCCCGGTCGCGACGTCCTCGTACAGCGTGGGGCACTTGCCGTCTTCGCTGGTGGTGCCGAGCATGCGGAGTTGTAGGGCCATGGCCGTCTCCCTCTCGTGCCGGGTGGATGAGCCCTCAGAATGCTGCGGAGAGCGGGCCCGTGCAGGCGGATTGCGGAGAATTGCTCGTTGAGGGGGGACGCCTTTGGCTGATTGCGAGCAACGGCCGCCCCCTCAACGCAGAAATGGCCCCCTGCGCGGACGTGCGGACCATGCCCTCACGGCACGGCCGGCGCACCGGGCGGCGGCGCTGTCCAGTCGTTGAAGTAGCCGAGGATCTGGCCGCACGGCGTCCAGCGGTCTCGGGGAATCTCGCCGCGAACGTCCGCATCGGTGCAGGCGCTTGGGGTGGGGATGCTGTTCAGTCCGTCGTCGATGGCACTGTCTGGGATGCTCGTCGCCAGCGGTGACGGGCTGAAGACCTCGGTGACGGTGACGGTGGGCGCGGGCCGGGGCTCGTCGTCGGAGCCGAACAGGAAGTTGATGCCGCCGAGGAACATCACGGCGGCGCAGGCCGTGAGGAGAATCCACCAGAGGGCAACGAGCAGACTGGGCTCGTTGGATGAGGGCCGACGCGAGGGCATGGCTCATCTTCCCGTTCAGCGGGCGCCGTCGACATAGGTTCGTCACCACCAGCGCGCTGACGTGCCAGACGTGAAGAGAGGTCCCCTGCACGGCCGTGATGACCGTACAGAGGGCCTTCTTGGCTACAGGCGGTCCAGGTAGGCCTGGACGGGCGGGTGCAAGCCTCGCGGTACGTACTGCGCGATCTCACCGGGCGCAGCCCAGGTGACCGCGGAGACTTCGCGCCGCGATGCGGCATGCGCTGTACCCGCGAGGACCGTACACGCCACGTAGACGATGAGCCGACCCGTGTCGGGGTGGACGCGCTCGCCGAGCAGCTTGACCGCTTCCACGGTCAACCCCGTCTCCTCAAGCGTCTCCCTCGCAGCTGCCTGCTCCGCTGTCTCGGCGGACTCGACGGTGCCGCCTGGCAGTGCCCAGACGAGACCGCCCTCGGGCGCGCTGCGGCGGATGAGCAGGAGACGGCCGCCATCGACGATGACGGCCATAGCCACGGCTGGATGTTCGCTCATCACCGTGATCTACCCGTTCTTTAACCCCTCCAACGAGTGATCTTCGCGCATCGAGCGCTTGGGACATTCTTCCAATATGGCACGAACCCGCAAGATCCGAGAAAACATCCCGGCACGAGCGCCCCCGAGGGGGAGCTCTTCCACTACACGCCGGCCGAGGCCGCGCAGTGGCTGCCGTTCAGCTACCACAAGCTGCGGCGCATGGCCTTCGCCCGCGAGATCCCCCACGTGAACAACGGCAACAAGATCTGGCTCTCGGGCCTGAACATCCGGGCCATCACCGAGCAGTTCACGGTTCAGCCGTTCGCTCCACCGCAACTCGGTGAGGGCAGTGTCCATGCCTCGTAACCCCGTCAACCGTCCGCCGGCTCCGCCGGGCTCCGTATAGCTCGATCCGCGCCTCGAGGATGCTCATGTCGAGGCCATCCACGCTGAACTCCAGCCCGACCTTGTCGCCGGTGGAACAGACCCGCCGGGTCGATGCCCCGGGCCACGTCGTCGCTGTGGTCGGCGGTGCACCAGGCGGGGCAGGTGGCGGTGATGGAGCCGCCCGTCTTCAGCGGATACGTGATCGTGCGCGGCTCGACAGCCGACGCCTGCTCGGAGGACTGCGCGGACGCGGTGTTGATGGTCTTGGTCATGGCGTGCACTCCGATCAGGCGGCGGTGGCGAAGGCGGCGATGCGGGCGACAGCGGCGACGAACTCCGGCTTGCGGGGCTTGTACGCGGCGACCAACTGGGCGACCTGGCGGAGCGTGTAGCGGTACACCGTGTGGGTCTGGCGGGCGCGGCCACCGCAGGCGGTGCGGCGGGTACGCACGGTCAGAGCCGGGGGGACGCCGAGGCGCTTCGCGACGGACCGCAGTCCGTTGGCGCAACCCGTGGCGGTGTCGCGGTCGACGCCGGCCGCGATGGCCACCGTGGAGATGGAGCGCGGCCGGCGGCGGCACGAGGATACGAGGCGCGTCTTGGCGGCACGGCGGCGGAGGGTGGCGCAAAAGGCACGGCGCGTCGCGCGGTGCTCGCGGCGGATGGCACGATGAGCCACAGCGGTGGCCGGCGGCCCGAGGTGGTCCGCGACCTCATCCGCTGGTACCTCCGCTGACCTGGCGCCCGGCCCCCCGACCGACCCCCGGCCGCCGACTGGCCGACCCTCCGTGCAGGGGCCGCCCTCGAGTGGTTCGCTTCGCTTGGGCACGACGTCGACCCGGACGCCCGGGAGGTCGACGCGGATGGCCAGCCGAGGTGGCAGTGCCGCGCCTGCGGCAGCCAGCTGACGGTCACGAGTAAGGGCAAGATGCAGGCGTGAGAGACAAGGGATGGCAGCGCCCTGACGTGGGCTCTCTGGACTGTATGGACTGGCCGGAGGGCTCACAGACGCCAGGTAAACTCCGTACACGTGACTGCTGCGCCCGCAAAGCCCCGTATCCCGAACGTCCTGGCCGGACGCTACGCCTCCGCCGAGCTCGCCACGCTCTGGTCCCCCGAGCAGAAGGTGAGGCTGGAGCGGCAGCTCTGGCTCGCCGTGCTGCGGGCCCAGAAGGACCTGGGGATCGAGGTCCCGGACGAGGCGATCGCCGACTACGAGCGCGTCCTCGACCAGGTCGACCTCGCGTCGATCGCCGAGCGCGAGAAGGTCACACGGCACGACGTGAAGGCGCGGATCGAGGAGTTCAACGATCTCGCCGGGCATGAGCACGTGCACAAGGGCATGACCTCCCGCGACCTGACCGAGAATGTGGAGCAGCTGCAGATCCGGCTCTCCCTCGAACTCATGCGCGACCGTACGGTGGCCGTGCTGGCGCGCCTGGGCAAGCTCGCCGCCGAGTACGGCGAACTGGTCATGGCCGGCCGCTCCCACAACGTCGCCGCGCAGGCCACCACCCTCGGCAAGCGTTTCGCCACCGCCGCCGACGAGCTGCTGGTCGCGTACGCCCGCCTCGAGGAGCTGCTCGGCCGCTACCCGCTGCGCGGTATCAAGGGTCCCGTCGGCACGGCACAGGACATGCTCGACCTGCTCGGCGGCGACACGGCCAAGCTCGCCGAGCTGGAGCGCCGGATCGCCGGGCACCTCGGCTTCGGTCAGGCGTTCACCTCCGTCGGCCAGGTCTACCCACGTTCGCTCGACTACGAGGTCGTCACCGCGCTGGTGCAGCTGGCCGCCGCGCCGTCGTCGCTGGCGAAGACGATCCGGTTGATGGCCGGGCACGAGCTGGTGACCGAGGGCTTCAAGCCGGGCCAGGTCGGCTCGTCCGCGATGCCGCACAAGATGAACACCCGCTCCTGCGAGCGGGTCAACGGCCTGATGGTCATCCTGCGCGGCTACGCCTCGATGACCGGCGAGCTGGCGGGCGACCAGTGGAACGAGGGCGATGTGTCCTGCTCGGTGGTGCGCCGGGTCGCGCTGCCGGACGCGTTCTTCGCACTGGACGGTCTGCTGGAGACGTTCCTGACGGTGCTCGACGAGTTCGGCGCCTTCCCGGCGGTCGTCGCTCGTGAGCTGGACCGCTATCTGCCGTTCCTCGCCACCACCAAGGTGCTCATGGCATCGGTGCGCGCGGGCGTCGGCCGGGAGGTCGCACACGAGGCGATCAAGGAGAACGCCGTCGCCTGCGCCCTCGCGATGCGCGAGCAGGGCGCCGAGCGCAACGAGCTGCTCGACAAGCTGGCCGCCGACGAACGCATCCCGCTGGACCGCGCCGAGCTGGACGCGCTCATGGCGGACAAGCTGTCCTTCACGGGCGCCGCGGCCGACCAGGTCGGCACCGTCGCCGGCCGCATCGAGGAGATCGTGAAGCAGCACCCGGAGGCCGCCGGCTACACCCCGGGGGCGATCCTCTGACCCGGTTCACCCCGGCGGACCTGGAGGCCGCCCGCGACCGTCTGGTGCCGGACGTGGTCGCGGACGGCCTCAAGGTGCTCTTCTGCGGCATCAATCCGGGGCTGATGACGGCGGCCACGGGCCATCACTTCGCCCGCCCCGGCAATCGCTTCTGGCCGGTGCTGCATCTGTCCGGCTTCACACCCCGGCTGCTCAAGCCGTCGGAGCAGGGTGAGCTGCTCTCGTACGGGCTCGGGATCACGAACGTGGTGGCGCGGGCGACCGCGCGGGCCGACGAGCTCACCGCCGAGGAGTACCGGGAGGGCGGGCGGATCCTCGGCGCCAAGGTGAGACGGCTGCGGCCCACTTGGCTCGCGGTGGTCGGTGTGACCGCGTACCGGGCGGCCTTCGACGACCGCAGGGCCTCCGTCGGTCCCCAGCAGCGGACGATCGGCTCCACCGGGGTGTGGGTGCTGCCCAATCCGAGCGGACTGAACGCGCATTGGACGGCGGCGACGATGGCGGAGGAGTTCGGCCGGTTGCGGAAGGCCACCGAGGCCCAGCCGCTCAGGGCGGATCCCTGTCCGTGACGGCAGCGAGAAGCCGTATCTCGTCCGTCGCGTCGCGCTCGGCCACGCCGAGCGCCACCCATCGGTTGGTGCCGTTCGCCTGCCACAGATACACCTCGTCCACGAGGTCGCTGAGCGTCGCCCAGGGTTCCGGTATCTCCTCGCCGCGTGCGATGCGTACGCCGACGGTCAGCAGCCCCCGGCGCTGTCCCTGTCCCCACCGGCCGTCCAGCCGCAGGGCGAGCGCCTCCTTCCAGGCGTCGAAGTCCTCCGCCGTGCGCTCCCGTTCCGCACCGTCGCCGGTGGCGAGGCCCACGCTCACCTCTAACTCGGCGACGTGGAAGCCGGGTCCACCGAAGCCCACGTCCGACCCGCCGTGCCTGGTGGGGAACTCACGCGTGCACAGCAGGTCGATCGTGGCCAGGAGCTGGTCGATGGTCATGGAGCCAGTAGACCAGCCGGCACTGACAACTGGCGGGGCGTCAAACGGGTCCCAGCAGTCCGCCGGGCGTCTTGTGCGGGACCGCCGGCACTGCCTTTGCCGGGCAGAAGCGCCCTGATCGCACGGGGCCGATCCGCGGCGGGCGGTCCCCGGCTGCCCGGTGCCGGTCCGCTCGGGTGACGCCCGGCCCTCGCGGGTGTGCGCGGCGACGAGTACGATCCGGCCAACACGCGCACGAGCTGGGAGGACGGACGTTGGGGCGGCTGACCGGCGGGGACCCCTCTCTGCTTCGAAGGATCAACTCCGCGGTGGTGCTGCACGCTCTGCGCGCCACGGACTGCGCGACGCTCACCGAGATCACCCGCGTGACGGGACTGTCCCGGCCGACCGTCGAGGGCGTCGTCGAGGGCCTGATCGAGGCGGGGCTCGTGGTGGAGAAGGCAGCCGAGGAGGGCGCCGCCCGGCGTCAGGGCCGCCCCGCACGGAGGTTTCGCTTCCGGGCGGAGGCGGGCCATCTGCTGGGCCTGGACGTGGGCGCCCACCGGGTGACCGCGCTCCTCGCCGATCTCGACGGCCGCGAGCTGGGCACCCTGTCCAAGGACGTCTCCGAGACGGCGTCGGCCGACGACCGCCTCGAGCGGCTGCGGAGCACGGTGGCCGAACTCCTGCGCCGGTCGGGTGTGGCACGCGGCTCGCTGCGCGCGGTCGGCGTGGCCAGCCCCGGGATCGTGGAGGTGGACGGCACCGTGCGCCTGGGCACGGCCCTGCCCGGGTGGACCGGTCTGAATCTGGGCGAACGGCTCGGCCGGTCCTTCAAGTGCCCGGTGCTGGTCGAGAACGACGCCAACGCGGCGGCCGTCGCCGAGCACTGGAAGGGCGCCGCCACCGACTCCGACGACGTCGTGTTCGTGCTGGCAGGGCTGAGTCCCGGTGCCGGCTCGCTGATCGGCGGACGGCTGCACCGCGGCTACGGCGGCGCGGCCGGGGAGATCGGGGCGCTGCACCTGCTGGGCCGCGAGGCGACTCCCGAGACGCTGCTGTCGACCACGGACGAGCCACTGCAGCCGCTGGACGAACAACAGGTCGCCGACGTGTTCGCGCTCGCCCGCCGGGGCGACCAGCGGGCCCGCGCCGCCGTGGACCGCTTCATCCAGCGGCTCGTGCACGACGTGGCGGCCCTCGTCCTGGCCCTCGACCCCGAACTCGTCGTCATCGGCGGCTGGGCGACGGGCCTGGACGGCGTGCTGGATCCGCTGCGCCACAAGCTCGCCCGCTACTGTCTGCGCCCTCCGAAGGTGACCCTGTCACGGCTGGGCGAGGCCGCCGTGGCCACGGGGGCGCTGCGGCTGGCACTGGACCACGTGGAGGAGCAGCTGTTCGCGGTGGAGGGCACGGTGACGGCGCGGCGCTGAACGCGGTCGCGCCGCGCGCGTGCAAAGGCGTCGCGCCCCGGATTCCAGGGGCGCGACGAGTGCGGCGGTGGGCGGTGAGACCGTTGCGCGGCCGTGGCGTTCGGCGCCGTGGTCAGGAGGCGCGGCGCTCCGGGTCGTGGTGGATCTCGACGCCGCCGGTGGCACCGAAGGTCAGGCGGCAGGTGTCGGCGCGGTAGGTCGCGACGGAGATGGCCGCGGTACGCCCCTCGGCGTAGAAGCGGGTGGTGACGACGAGGACGGGCGCGCCGGGCAGCCGGTCCAGTTCCTTGGCGTCCTCGGCGCTCACCGAGCCCAGCTCGACGGCCTGGTCCTGGCCCTCCAGGTCCCGTCGCTGCAGCTCTCGCAGCACCGCACGCGCACGTGCCGCGCCCGAGGGCGCGTCGATCGCGGAGAGGTCGGGCACCGAGGAGCCGGGGATGTAGAGGAGCTCGGCGGCGACGGGCTGGCCGTGGGTCACGCGGGAGCGGCGCACGGTGTGCACCTCTTCGTCCCGGTCGGCGTCCAGGAGGTCGGCCACCGCGGCGGGAGGCACCGCGACCGTGCAGTCCATGGGCTGCCAGGCGTCGCCCGGAGCGCCCGGCCAGGTGTGCTGCTCGGAGCCGACCGCCACGCCCATGCGCGGCGGGGCGACGGTGGTGCCGACCCCGCGGCGGCGCTGCAGTCGGCCTTCCAGTTCGAGCTGTTCGAGCGCCTGACGGAGCGTGGCACGGGCGACGCCGAAGCGGGCCGCCAGGTCCCGCTCGTTGGGCAGGATCTCGCCCACGGAGAACTCGGAGTCGAGTGCTTCGGTGAGCACGGTCTTGAGGTGCCAGTACTTAGGCTCCGGCACCGATTCCAGCTGCGTGGTCCCCACCCTGTCCTCCGCAATCGCCGTGGCCCGGCGGCTTTTTAGCGCCCTTGTTTATTAAAGGTTGTTGCACTTCTCTGCGACCATAGGGCGGCCCCCATTCTTGGTCAAGACCAATCCTCGTTTGCTTACGGACCGCACAGGCGCGGTGCCGCAGAGCGTTCACACGGTGTTCGCGGTGAGCGACACGGATGACATGACGGCGCAGCCTCCGTTCACGCACGCGCGTGAACGGAGGCTGCGCGGCGGCCCCTAGTGGACCGGCAGGGACGCCAGCTTGTCCGGGTTGCGCACGACGTAGACATGCTGGACGCGCCCGTCCGCGACCTCCAGCTGGAGGACCGTGTCGGGCTTGCCGGCGGACAGGATCAGCAGGGCCGGGCCGGCGTTGAGCTCCAGGAAGCGGAACGACGCGTCCGGGATGCCCTTGCCCGCCACACCCACCATGAAGCGGCCGACCTTGTCGGCGGTCTCCAGGACCCGCAGCGGTGCCTTGGCGCGGCCGCCGCTGTCGCCGACCAGCCGGACGTCCGGCGCGAGCAGTGCCATCAGGCCTTCGAGGTCGCCCTCGACCGACGCGGCCAGGAACCGTTCGGTCAGTTCACGGCGCTGGGCCGGGTCGGCCTCGTAGCGCGGCCGTCGTTCCTCGACGTGCCTGCGGGCCCGTCCGGCGAGTTGGCGCACTGCGGCCTCGCTGCGGTCCAGGGTGGCGGCGATCTCGCCGAAGGGGTACCCGAAGGCCTCTCTGAGCACGAACACCGCGCGCTCCAGGGGCGACAGGGACTCAAGGACGACGAGGACGGCGAGCGAGACGGACTCGGCGAGCACGGCCCGCTCCGCCGTGTCCGGCACGGTGTCGCCGAAGTCGGTGACATACGGCTCGGGCAGCCACGGGCCGACGTACGCCTCCTTGCGCGTCTGCGTCTGGCGCAGCCGGTCGATGGCCAGCCGGGTGGTGATGCGCACCAGATAGGCGCGGGGTTCGCGCACGGCGTCGCGATCGGCGCCGGACCAGCGCAGCCACGCCTCCTGGACGACGTCCTCGGCGTCGGCGACTCGGCCGAGCATGCGGTAGGCGACGCCCATCAGAACGGGACGATGCTCCTCGAAGACCTCGGTAGCGGTGTCGGTGGTCACGGTTCCATCCCATCCGACACGCCCGGCCGTGTCCAGGCGGAACCGCTGTCGGACGCAGCACAGTGGCCACGACCGCCGACGGCTCAACCCGGAGGTGGCAAGGGCCCGTTGAGGTACGGCGGGGCGTGGCTCACGACGACCGGGGGCTACCCGCGGGTAGCAGTTGCTGACAAGCTGTCTACATCGATGTCCGTCAGCGTGTCCCAGACGAGGAGCAGCACCATGGCCGCCACGGTCTCCTTCAGCGTCCCCTCTCCGCACGGCCCGCGGACCGTGACCGTCTCCTACGCGCGCGTGGGCACCGGCGAACCGCTCCTGCTGCTGCACGGCATCGGCCATCACCGGCAGGCCTGGGACCCGGTGGTGGACATCCTGGCAACCGAGCGCGACGTGATTGCGGTCGACCTCCCCGGCTTCGGCGCGTCCCCCGCCCTGCCGGACGGACTCGACTACGACCTGTCGTCCGTGGTGCCCGCGCTCGGCTCCCTGTGCGAGGCACTGGGGATCGACCGTCCGCACGTGGCGGGCAACTCCCTGGGCGGTCTGCTGGCCCTGGAGCTGGGCCGCGAGAAGCTCGTACGGTCCGTCACCGCGCTGTCGCCCGCCGGGTTCTGGTCCCCCGTCGAGCGGCGGTACGCGTTCACGGTCCTCGCCGCGATGCGGCAGGCCGCGCGGACCATGCCGCTGCCGGTGGTGGAGCGGCTCTCGCGCACCGCGGCCGGGCGTACGGTGCTGACGAGCAGCATCTACGCCCGTCCCGGCCGCCGTTCACCCGAGGCCGTCGTCGCCGAGACGCTCGCGCTGGCCCGTGCCGAGGGGTTCGCCGAGACCCTCCGGGCGGGTACGTCGGTCCAGTTCACGGAGGATGTGCCCGGGCTGCCGGTCACCGTGGCGTGGGGCACCCGGGACCGGCTCCTGGTCAGCCGTCAGGGTGTCCGCGCCAAGCAGATCATTCCCCGGGCCCGGCTGGTCCGGCTGCCCGGCTGCGGACACGTCCCGATGAACGACGATCCGGCGCTGGTCGCGCGGGTCATCCTGGACGGCAGCCGCTGAGCGTCCCGAGCGCGCCCCGCGCGACCTCCCGTCCGTGGGGTGACGGAGCCGCAACGCACCCGGGCCCAGGGCCACTCCGGCGCCGACCAGCGCGCTGCCCGGCGGCCTGCGCGGCCCCGTACCCGCCGGTGCCGACGGCGGGCGCGGTACAGGCGGCGGCGACCGGGATGAGGCCGGAGAAGAGCGTGGCGCGCTCCGCGCCGTTGCGCTGCGTGCCCATGTACCAGCAGACGAAGCCGCCGACGGTGACGACCGCGGCCCGCAGTGCCACGGCCTCGGTGCGGTCCGGTGTGCGCAGCCGGTCCGTGCCGTCCATGAGCAGCCCGGCCACCGCCGACTCGACCGCGGCGATCCCGCAGACAGTGGCCGACAGCAGCCTCGGCCCCAGCGGGCGCAGGACGGGCACGGCGAGCAACACGCAGCCCCCGTGCCGGGGGCGCGACGCGACCCCCCGGCCCCTTGCCCGCACGGGCAGTTGTTCACTTGTGGTTTCCGTGTGCGCTGCGGCGCACCAGTAGTTGTAGCAGTGCCCACTGGCCGGAACCGTCCCCTGGAGGCACATCCATGTCACACCCTCCCTTCCCCGGCCGCCGCAGCGTCCTGCGCGGCACCCTGGCGGCCTCGGCGGCCCTGACCCTGCCCACCGGCCTCGGCGCGGCACCGGCGTTCGCCCTGTCGGGGCGTCCGAAGGCGGGATGGGGCGTCCAGGCCGGAGACGTGAGCGCGCACTCCGGTCTCGTCTGGGTGCGCTCCGACCGCCCGGCCCGGATGATCGTCGAGACCTCCGCGACGGAGTCGTTCCGCGACCCGCACAGATGGCACGGACCGCTGCTGGGCGCGGACACGGACTTCACGGGTACCACGCGGCTGCATGGGCTGCCGGCCGGTGAGCAGATCCACTACCGTGTGCTCCTCGCCGACCCGGACGACCCGCGGCGCACCGGCGAGCCCGTGACCGGCACCTTCCGCACCACGCCGCTCGGTCGGCGCCGCGGGGTGCGCTTCCTGTGGTCGGGCGACCTGGCGGGCCAGGGCTGGGGCATCAACCCCGACCTCGGCGGTTACCGGATCTACGCCGCCATGGCGAAGCTCGACCCGGACTTCTTCCTCTGCAGCGGCGACAACATCTACGCCGACGGACCGATCTCGGCGACCCAGGCCCTGCCCGACGGCAGCACCTGGCGGAACATCACCACCGAGGAGAAGTCCAAGGTCGCGGAGTCCTTGGCCGAGTACCGCGGCAACTTCCGCTACAACCTCCTGGACGAGAACCTCAGGCGGTTCAACGCCCAGGTGCCGTCGATCATCCAGTGGGACGACCACGAGGTCCGCAACAACTGGTACCCGGGCGAGGTGATCGCCTCCTCCGACACCCGCTACACGGAGAAGAGCATCGATGTGCTCGCGGCCCGGGCCCGACGCGCGTTCAGCGAGTACTTCCCGGTCTCGACGCTGCGGCCGGGCGACCGGAACGGCCGGGTGTACCGGGTCATGCGGCACGGTCCGCTGCTGGACGTGTTCGTCCTCGACATGCGCACCTACCGCAACGCCAACTCGCCCGACAACCAGACCGTCGACCCGCAGGGCATCCTCGGCGCCGAACAGCTGGAGTGGCTCAAGCGGGAGCTGGCGCGGTCCCGTGCGGTGTGGAAGGTGATCGCCGCCGACATGCCGCTCGGTCTGGTGGTGCCGGACCCGATGGAGAACAAGCCCAACTTCGAGGCGGTGGCGCAGGGCGATCCGGGCGCACCGCTCGGCCGGGAGCTGCAGATCGCGGAGCTGCTGCGGTTCATCAAGCACCGGAAGATCACGGGCACGCTGTGGCTCACGGCCGACGTGCACCACACCTCGGCGCAGCACTACCAGCCCGCACGCGCCGCGTTCACCGACTTCGAGCCGTTCTGGGAGTTCGTCTCGGGGCCGCTCAACGCCGGTGCGTTCCCGGCGAACGCGCTCGACAACACCTTCGGTCCGGAGCGGGTGTTCGTGAAGGCTCCCACGGCCTCGAACGTGTCGCCCGCGGGTGGCTACCAGTTCTTCGGCGAGGTGGACATCGACGGGGACAGCGGGCAGCTGACGGTCCGGCTGCGCGAGCAGGACGGGACCGTGCTGTTCACACAGGTGCTGCAGCCGGGCCGGGTGGGCCAGTGACTCACCCGGGCTGACGACGTGGCGAGGCGTGCCGGTTCGCGCTGACCAGGGAGTTGCTGACCTGGTCGGCGCGACGGCAACAGGTTTGTCAAAAGAACAACAAAAAGGACAGATCGATACTTAACCGATCAGTCACAAACCGTTCGTGATCACGCAACACCCTTCCTTCACAGTGGTTGCATGACTCCAGACATGTCTGACGTAACGCGGGCGAAGCACGGTCGCCCAGTGCACCACTGGCGGCGGGACCTTGTCGAACTCGCGGCGCTGTTCACGGCGGTCGCCGTGGCGGACGGGGTGGCCAACCTGGTCGGGCACGGTCCCGACGGCCCCGCTCTGCTGGTGGTGTCGGCGGTGGCGCTGGTCGCGACCGCCGCCTTCCACACATGGTGGTCACGACGCCACGGCCATGCACCGCCCGTGGGTGATACCGGCGCCCGGCCGCTCCCCGAGGGGCAGCAGGCCGGGCCGTCCGAGACCGACACGGCAGGCGGGGCGAACACACTGTGGCGGATGCGGACGACGGTGAAGGACGAGCCGGGCTCGCTGGCCGCGCTGTGCACGGCGCTGGCCGGGCTGCGGATCGACATCCTGAGCCTGCAGACGCACCCGCTGGCGCAGGGCACGGTCGACGAGTTCCTGCTGCGGGCACCGGCCGACGTGGACGCGGCCGAGGTCACGCGTGCCGTGGCGCAGGCCGGGGGCGAGGGGACCTGGATCGAGCGGGCCGACGCCCACGACCTGGTGGACGCCCCGACCCGGGTGCTGGGCCTGGCCACGCGCACCGCGCTGGACGCGGCGGAGCTGCCGCTCGCCCTGCGGCAGTTGCTCGGCCGCTGCACCATCCGCTCCCTGCCCGCCCTCTCCCCCGGCTCGGGCCGGGCGGAGGAGGGCGCTCCCGTCGAGGGGGCACTGGAGGACACGGTGATGCGGCTGCGGGCGCCGGAGGGTGGAGTGATCACGGTGGAGCGGCCGTATCTGCCGTTCACGCCCACGGAGTTCGCGCGGGCACGCGCGCTGGTGGAACTGGACGCGCGGCTCGGTCCGCGGATCCCCGGCAGCCAGGACGTGCTGACGCTGCCCAAGGGCGAGGCGATCACCGTCCGGCGGGCCGACACCTCGGACCTGGAGGCGGCCAAGGAGATGCACGACCGGTGCTCGGCGCGCACGCTGAGCATGCGCTACCACGGTCCGGTCGGCGACACGCACCGCTACCTCAACCACCTGCTCAGCCCGCGCTTCGGCCGCACCTTGGCGGTACAGACGGCCTCGGGCCGCATCATCGGCCTCGGTCACCTCCTGTGGGACGGCGACGAGACCGAGGTCGCGCTGCTCGTCGAGGACGACTGGCAGCGGCGCGGCATCGGCAACGAGCTCCTCGGACGTCTGGTGACGATGGCGGTCGAGGCGGGCTGCGAGAGCGTCTACGCGGTCACCCAGGCCTCCAACACGGGCATGGTCGCCGCGATGCGCGGCCTCGGACTGCCGCTCGACTACCAGATCGAGGAGGGCACCCTGGTCATCACGGCCCGCCTGGACGCGACTCCGGTGACCTCGCGCCTGCCGTACGGCCAGGCCGGTACCCGGGGCACACGGGACTGACTGACGACGCGCACACGGCGCGCGCACGACGTACGGAACGGCCCGGCGCACTCCGCCGGGCCGTTCGGCGTGTCCCACCGGGGCCGCGCGGCGTACGAGGCCGGAGGCGGTCGGGGGTGGCGTGGTGGGTCCACGCCATGGCGTCGGCCCGACCGCCCGCCCGACCGCCCGACCGCCCGACCGCCCGTCCTGCCGCCGACGCACGCCGTCCGCCCGACGGCATCCTGCCGCCGACGCACGCCGTCCGCCCCTACCGCCCCGCGGCCTCCTCCCATCTCCGATCGCACCCCGACCCCTCCGCCCCCAGGGCCCCCTCCAGGTCGGCCCACAGGTCCTCGACGTCCTCCAGGCCCACCGACAGCCGCAGCAGCCGGTCGCTCACCCCGGCGCCCCGGCGGTCCGTCGCGTCGACGATGCGGTGGCTGATGGACGCCGGATGCTGGATCAGGGTGTCGACACTGCCCAGGCTCACCGCGGGAGTGATCAGACGGACCCCGGCGATCACCGAGTGCGGATCGCCCTGCACCTCGAAGGCGATCATCGCGCCACCGATCCGCGGATAGTGGACGCGGACGACCCGGGGGTCGGCGGCGAGACGGCGGGCGAGTTCGGCGGCGGTGGCGGACGCGGCCCGGACCCGTACCGGCAGCGTCGACAGACCGCGCAGCAACAGATAGCCGGCGAGCGGATGCAGCACCGCGCCCGTCGCGAAGCGCACCTGGCGCAGGCGCCGCGCCAGCTCCTCGTCGCAGGCCACCACCCCGCCCATCACATCTCCGTGGCCGCCGAGGTACTTCGTGGCGCTGTGCAGCACCAGTCGCGCCCCCTGCTCGGCGGGACGCTGCAGCACGGGCGTCGCGAAGGTGTTGTCCGCCAGCAGCGGCACCGAACCGCAGTCATGGGCGACCGCGTTCAGGTCCACCTCCGCGAGGGTCGGGTTGGCCGGGGACTCCACCATGACCAGACCGGTGTCGGGGCGCAGCGCCTCCGCGATGCCCGCCGGGTCGGTCCAGGTCACCTCGGAGCCCAGCAGCCCGGCGGTCAGCAGATGGTCACTGCAGCCGTACAGCGGTCGTACGGCGACCACGTGGCGCAGGCCCAGCGCGTTCCGTACGAGCAGGACGGCGCTCAGCGCGGCCATGCCGGTGGCGAACGCGACGGCGCTCTCGGTGCCCTCCAGCCGGGCGAGCGCGGTCTCGAAGCGGGTGACCGTCGGGTTGCCGAGGCGCCCGTAGACCGGTGGGCCCGTCAGCTCCGAGCCGTCGGCCGCGAAGGCGTCGAGACGAGCCGCCTCACCACGGCTGTCGTGGGAGGGGTAGGTGGTGGAGAGGTCGAGGGGCGGGGCGTGCAGCCCCAGCGCGGCGAGGTCCTCGCGGCCGGCGTGCACGGCCTCGGTGGCCAGGGCCCGGCGGGCGGAGTGATCCCCGACGTGGCCACTGACATGACCACTGACGTGATCCCCGACATGATGACCGAGGAATCCGTCCTGCGCGTCGTACGCGTCATGAGTGCGGGAAGCCATGGAGGGCAGAGTGAACACCGGCCGGGGTCATGGCGGCGAGACCCGTGTTACGTTCGGCGCATGGCCGAATCCGTCGTACTGGACCCGGTGGATCTCCACCTTCTGCGGCTGTTGCAGAACGACGCCCGGACCACGTACCGCGATCTCGCGGCACAGGTCGGGGTCGCGCCCTCGACCTGTCTCGACCGGGTGACCAGGCTGCGCCGCTCGGGAGTCATTCTCGGCCATCAGCTGCGGCTCGACCCGGCGAAGCTGGGGCGCGGCCTGGAGGCGCTGCTGTCGGTGCAGGTCAGGCCGCACCGGCGGGAGCTGGTGGGGCCCTTCGTGGAGCGGATCCGCGCCCTGCCCGAGTCCCGTACCGTCTTCCATCTCACCGGGCCGGACGACTACCTCGTGCATGTCGCGGTCGCGGACATGGCTGACCTGCAGCGGCTGGTGCTCGACGAGTTCACGGCGCGGCGCGAGGTGGCGCGGGTGGAGACCCGGTTGATCTTCCAACAGTGGGACTGCGGCCCGCTGCTGCCCCCCGGGCAGGCCCTTCCCAAACCCGCTGAACAGGCGTAAGCCCAGCGCGGAATCCCCGTGACGCGGACCACGTCGCCGTATGAGGATGGTCCGCATGTCAGACACCACCAGGAGCCCCCTGCCCCGGGAGGTCGCCGACGCCTATGTCGACGCCCTCGTCGCCCTCGACCCGGTCACCGGCACGTACCTCGGTGTGAAGGAGAGTTCCAGCAAGCTGCCCGACACCTCCCCCGCGGGCCAGGAGGCGCTCGCCGAGCTGGCGCGGGAGACCCTCGCGAGGCTCGACGAGGCGGAGCGCCGGCCGGGCGCGGACAGTGACATCGAGCGCCGGTGCGCGCGCCTGCTGCGCGAGCGGCTCACCGCCGAACTCGCCGTGCACGACGCCGACGAGGGCCTCAGGACAGTGGGCAACATGCACACCTCGGTGCACTCGGTGCGGGAGGTCTTCACACTGACCCCCACCGCGACCGAGGAGGACTGGGCGGCGGTCGTCGAGCGGCTGCGTGCCGTACCGGCGGCCCTGCGCGGCTACCGCGAGTCCATCGCCCTCGGCCTGGAGCGCAAGCTGTACGCGGGCCCGCGCCCGACCGCGACCTTCATCCAGCAGCTGACCGAGTGGTCGGACACGGACGGCCAGGGTCTCGGCTGGTTCGAGGACTTCGCCTCCCAGGGCCCCGAGGCGCTGCGTACGGAGCTGGACGAGGCGGCCCGGGCGGCCACCGCGGCCGTCGTCGAGCTGCGGGACTGGATGCGCGACGTGTACGCCCCGACGGTCGAGGACGCGCCGAACACGGTCGGCCGAGAGCGCTACGCCCGCTGGGCGCGCTACTTCAACGGTACGGACCTGGACCTCGACGAGGCGTACGCGTACGGCTGGTCCGAGTACCACCGCATCCTCGGCGAGATGAAGGCGGAGGCCGAGAAAGTCCTACCCGGCGCCGAGACCCCTTGGGTCGCCCTCGCGCACCTGGACCGGCACGGCACCCATGTCGAAGGGGTCGACGAGGTACGGGTCTGGCTCCAGAGCCTGATGGACGAGGCGATCGAGGCGCTCGACGGCACGCACTTCGAACTGGCCGACAACGTGCGGAAGGTGGAGTCGTGCATCGCGCCGCCCGGCAGCGCGGCGGCACCGTACTACACGGCGCCGTCCGCCGACTTCTCCCGCCCGGGCCGCACCTGGCTGCCGACCATGGGCCAGACCCGCTTCCCGGTGTACGACCTGGTCTCGACCTGGTACCACGAGGGCGTGCCCGGCCACCACCTCCAGCTCGCCCAGTGGGTGCACGTGGCGGAGAACCTCTCGCGGTACCAGGCCACGGTGGGGGGTGTCAGCGCCAACGTCGAGGGATGGGCGCTGTACGCGGAACGCCTCATGGACGAACTGGGCTTCCTCTCCGACCCGGAGCGGCGGCTCGGCTATCTGGACGCCCAGATGATGCGGGCGGTCCGGGTCATCATCGACATCGGCATGCACCTGGAACTGGAGATCCCGGCGGACTCGCCGTTCCACCCGGGCGAGCGCTGGACGCCGGAGCTCGCGCAGGAGTTCTTCGGCGCGCACAGCAGCCGTCCGGCGGACTTCGTGGAGAGCGAGCTGGTTCGTTACCTCTCGATGCCCGGCCAGGCGATCGGCTACAAGCTCGGCGAGCGCGCCTGGCTGCTGGGCCGCGAGAACGCCAGGAAGCGGCACGGCGACGCCTTCGACGCGAGGGCCTGGCACATGGCCGCGCTCTCGCAGGGCTCGCTGGGCCTGGACGACCTGGTGGACGAGCTGTCCGGGCTCTGACGGATACGAGCGGCGGGCCCACGTCGTCGCCGTGGGCCCGACCGTCAGTCCCCGGTCCTGCGCACCTGTACGAGCCCCACCCACACCTCAGGACCGGGCTCCACGTACGCCGCCCGCACCGTGTACCGGCCCGGTTCCAGCGCCACGCGCAGCTGGTCGGTGCGGGCCGAGTCGGTTCCGGGCCAGGCGGCGTCGAACAGCACCACGGCGCCCGGTACGTCCCACTGCACCTCCGGCTCCCACTCCGCCGCCCGGAGCGCCTCGGGGATCCGGGCCAGGAGCGCGTCCTCGGAGTCCGCGGCACACCACCGTACGAACGTGCCGTACTCCGGCAGGAAGGCGGTGGAGGCGGGCTCGTCACCCAGGACCAGGGCGCGGGTGTCGCCCACCGGCAGGAGACCTATGTGCCCGTCGACCTCGCACGCCCGGTCGTAGTCGGAGGACAGGTCGTCGCCGTCGGCTCCCGCCCAGAACGGCAACACCACCTCCGGTACCGCGATGAGCGGCCCGCCGCCCGACTCCACCCACTCGACCACACCTGGGTCCGCGTATCTGACCATGCCCCAGAAGCTACACGTACGCGCCGCGGACGGAGGCATTGGTTCCGGTCGGTCAGCAGCCGCAGTCCGCCGCCGCCACGGGCGCTGTCAGCGGGTCGGCGGCGCGGCGTTCACGCCCCTCCCACGTCTCGTACTCGAAGCCCTCACGCACCCAGTACTCGAAGCCGCCGAGCATCTCCTTGACCTGGAAGCCGAGTTCGGCGAGGGCCAGGGCGGCCCGGGCGGCGCCGTTGCAGCCGGGGCCCCAGCAGTACGTGACCACCGGCACGGAATCATCGAGGAGTTGCCCGGCCTGCTCGGCGATGAGGGCGGTGGGCAGGTGGACCGCACCCGGGACATGGCCCTGGTCCCAGGCCTCGGTGGAGCGCGAGTCGAGGACGACGAAGCCGGGGTCCTCGCCGGCCGCGAGCGCGGCGGCGACGTCGGACACATCGGCGTGGAAGGCCAGGCTCGCCCGGAAGTGGGCGGCGGCGGTGGCCGGCTCCGCGGGGGCCACGCGCAGGACGGGGTTGACTGCGGTCTGGCTGGTGGTCATGGTCTGGCCTCTCCCTTGATCCGTGGCGGATCTCGATGAGGGAAATCTACGGCCGTCGATCACCTTCCAGAAGGAGCGATCCCCGGCACACCCCTTGATGCGCAGGGGATTCCCCTGCTATTCCTCGGTGATGACCGCGTATTCCCCGGACGCCACCGACTGGCGCATCCTCGACGTCCTCCAGCACGAGGGCCGCGCCAGCTACGCCGAACTGGCCCGCGCCGTCTCCATGTCCGCCAGTGCGGTCACCGAACGGGTGCGGCGGCTGGAGGAGGCCGGTGTCATCCAGGGGTACGCGGCGGTGGTCGACCCGGAGCGCCTGGGCCTGCCGATCCTGGCGTTCGTCCGGCTGCGCTACCCGAACGGCAACTACAAGCCGTTCCGCGACCTCGTCGCCGCCACGCCCGAGATCCTGGAGGCGCACCACGTCACCGGCGACGACTGCTTCGTCATCAAGGTCGCGGCGCGCTCGATGCGCCACCTGGAAGAGGTGTCCGGCAAGATAGGCGCGCTGGGCTCGGTGACGACGAGCGTCGTGTACTCGTCGCCCCTGCCCCGCCGCCCCTTCGGCCGCTAGGGCCCTTCTGACGGTGTCCGGCCGTTCTCAGCCGACTCCCCGCTGCCGGACGACCGAGCCGGTTCTGCCCTTCACGACCTCCAACTGCGCGTGGATACGCCTGCGCAGGTCCGCGACATGGCTGACGATGCCCACGCTGCGGTCCCGTTCCCGCAGGGAGTCGAGGACGTCGAGGACCTCGTCGAGGGTCTGGTCGTCGAGGCTGCCGAACCCCTCGTCGATGAAGAGGGTGTCGAGGCGCACCCCGCCGGCCTCCTCGGTGACCGCGTCCGCGAGGCCGAGGGCGAGCGCCAGGGAAGCGAAGAACGTCTCCCCGCCGGAGAGGGTCGCCGTGTCGCGCTCCCGCCCGGTCCACGCGTCGACGACGTGCAGTCCGAGGCCACTGCGACCGCGCCCCGAGCGGTCGTCGGAGTGCACGAGGGTGTAGCGGCCCGAGGACATGCGCTGCAGTCGTACGGTCGCGGCGGCCGCCACCTGTTCCAGCCGGGCGGCGAGTACGTACGACTCCAGGCGCATCTTGCGTTCGTTGTCGGCGGAGGTGCCGGCCGCGAGGGACGCCATGCGGGCCACCCGGTCGTACTCCTCACGCAGGGGCGCGAGGCGTCGTACGGACGCGGTGGCACGCGCGGACAGCCGGTCCAGCTCGGCGCAGCACCGGGCCGCCGCGTCCTGGGCGGAGACCGCCTCCTGGAGTCGGCGGGTCGCGGCCTCGGCGGTCTGTTCGGCGCCCTGGAGGTCGGCGGGCGGCTCCTGTGCGGCGGCTGTCGTGTCGGTCTCGGCGAGCACCGCCCGCACGGCGGCCTCCTCCTGCTGCCAGGCGTCCAGCCGTCGTTGCAGCTCGCGGTGGGCCACGTCGTCGAGCACGGCGTCGGCCGCCGCCTGCGGAGTGTCGAACCCGGCGCGGAAGGCGGCGTCGGCGAGGCGTGCGTCGGCGTCCTTGAGGCGCTGCGCCGCATCCTCGGCGGCACGCACGGCGTCGGCGGCCTCGGTGAGCAGGGCGGCCCGGCGCTCCAGCTGCGCCGAGCGCGCCGAGACACTCACGGCGTCGCCCCGGGCGCGCCGCAACTCCTCCTCCAGGGTGGCCCGTTCACGGTCCAGTGCCTCGCGGCGGGAGAGGCGGGCCGCTCCCCTCAGAGCGGCTTCCCGCTGAGCCGCGGCACGCCGTTCCCGCTCCTGCTCGGCCTGCCTCAACTCCTCCCTGGCGGCGTGCAGCCCTGCGGCGCCTGTCCGTGCGCCGCTGTACAGCCGCTCCAACTCCTCTACGGCCTCGGCCAGTTGCTCGGCCGATGCGTCTCCGGCCTCGGCCGTGGCGGCGGCCAGCGTCTCGCGTACGGCCCCGAGCCCTCGTTCGGCCTGGGCGCGCTTCTTCTCCGCGTGCCGGTAGTCGGCCAGCGCCCGTTCCTCCGCCTCCCGGTCGACGTGTCCGGCGACCTTCCGGGCGGGGGCGGGGTGTTCGCGGGCGCCGCAGACGGCGCAGGGCTCGCCGTCGACGAGTCCGGCGGCGAGTTCCGCGGCGATGCCCTTGAGGCGCTGTTCCTTGAGGTCGAGCCAGTGTTCATGGGCCTTGACCGCGCGTTCGCGCCAGGCGAGGGCGTCGGCCTGTGCGACGTCGGTGTCCCGGGCGAGCCGGTCGCGCTCACGGGCCGCCTGCAGCCTGTTCCGGGCGGGCTCGCGCTGCACCGCGAGCTGTTCGGCCCGGTTGGCGTCCTGCTGCGCGGAGTCGATCCGGGCCTGCAGGTCCGCGCGGGTCTGCTCCCATGCGGCGAGCCACTCCTCGGCATCCTGGAGGACTGCCTCGTCGTCCCGCTCCTCACGGTCCGATTCGGCACGTTCCTGGGCGAGTTCGGCCAGTCGCCCTTCGGCACGGCGGGCCGACTCCAGGCCGCCGAGCTCCTCGGCGACCCGTCGCGCGGCGACGGCGAGCCCGGCAGCACCCGCATCCGCGTAGGTCTCGGGGAGCCCGGCACGCGCGCGCCTCTCCTCGGCGGTGGCTCGCCGGTGCTCCGTCTCGGCGGCCTCCCGCAGATCCAGGGCGGGCCCCACTGCCTCGGCCTTGCGCCCGCGCTCCATACGCGCCTGCGCCTCCCGGTGGGCGTCGGCACGCTCTTCGAGCCGCGCCGCCCGCTCCCGTGCCTCGGCGAACCTGCGCTGGAGGCGCGCACGTTCACGTACCCCATCGAGGAGGCGCTCCGCGGCGGCGCGCGCCGACTCGGCGGCCGTACGGGCGCAGTGGGCGATGGTGAGCCGCTCACGGGCCGTGCTGCGGGCGACGGCGGCCCAGCTCATGACGGCGTCGGCGAGCCCGGGGTCGCCCGGGGCCAGGTCCGGCACGGGCAGGGAGTCACCCGCCGCCTGCTGCATCCGGTGGGCGTCGGCGAGCAGCGCCGCGTCCCCCTCCCGCACCTCGGCCTCGGTGGCCCGGCGCCGCTCGGCGAGGCGCTTCTCGACCTCGGCGAAGCGGTGGGTGTCGAAGAGGCGGCCCAGCAGCTTGCCGCGCGCCTCGGCGTCGGAGCGCAGGAACCGGGCGAAGTCGCCCTGGGGCAGCAGCACCACCTGGCAGAACTGCTCACGGCTCATGCCGAGGAGCTGGGTGACCTCCTCTCCTATCTCCTGGTGGGAGCGGCTGAGGTCCTTCCAGACGCCTGCCGTGGCGTCGTACTCACGCAGCAGGCTCTGTGCCTTGTCGGTCGTCGTACCGGTGCCGCGCTTCTTCGGGCGCTCCCAGGGCGGCTGCCGGGTGACTTCCAACCGGCGTCCGGCGACAGTGAGTTCGAGCCGGACCTCGGTGCGGGTGCCCGGCGCGGCGTGATCACTGCGCAGGGTCAGGCCCTGGCCGCTCTGCCGGGCGCCGGGAACGGCCCCGTACAGCGCGTAGCAGACGGCGTCCAGGACGGACGTCTTGCCGGCGCCCGTCGGTCCGTGCAGCAGGAACAGCCCGGCGGCCGAGAGTTCGTCGAAGTCGACCTTCTGGGTGCCGCCGAAGGGCCCGAAGGCGGTGATGTCCAGGCGGTGCAGCCTCATCGGGCTCCCTCCGGGTCCGGCGAGCGGGAGGTCACCCGGCGACC
The DNA here is from genome assembly GCF_001417775.1 of Streptomyces sp. TP-A0356. Lineage (GTDB taxonomy): Bacteria > Actinomycetota > Actinomycetes > Streptomycetales > Streptomycetaceae > Streptomyces. The sequence goes on from NZ_BBZJ01000016.1 coordinate 392,127, forward strand.
TCCCGCAGCGCCAGGTCGGCGCGCACCGCGTCGAACGCGTCCTGGAGGACGGACCGTTCCTGCTCGTCGGGGCCGGCTCCGCGTACATGGGCCACGAAGTCCTCGGCGATCTGCTGGTCGGAGCGGCCCGCCAGCCGCCGCGCATACGAGACGCCGGGTTCCTCCGGGGCGCGCTCGGGGTCGAAGACAAGGCTGAGCGTGTGCGGAAAGCGCTCGGTCAGCCGGGCCATGGGCTCGGCCGGCCGGACCGGGTCGGTGAGTGTGGCCTCCACCCAGGCCTCCCCGTGGCGCTCCAGCGTGGGATCCACGAGCAGTTCCTCCAGCCGTCCCCGGATCCGGGCCAGGGGCCGGGGCACCGGGCAGTCGACGCGCTCCGCCGCGACGGAGCCGTCCGCGCCCAGGTCGACGAGCCACATGCTCTTGCGGTGGGCGGCCTCCGAGAAGGAGTACGGCAACGGGGAGCCGGAGTAGCGCACGCGCTCGGTGATGGTCTGGCTGCCGTGCAGATGCCCCAGGGCGACGTAGTCCACCCCGTCGAAGACACCGGCGGGTACCGCGGCGACCCCGCCGACGGTGATGTCCCGCTCGCTGTCGCTGGGCTCGCCACCCGTGACGAAGGCATGGGCCAGGACGACAGAACGGGTGTCCGGCGCGCGCGTGGCGAGATCGGCGCGGACCCGTTCCATGGCGGCCGCGAGCACCGCCTCGTGGCCCGCCTTCTCGACGACGAACTCGTCCTTCACCAGGGCCGGTTCGAGATACGGCAGACCGTACAGGGCCACGTCCCCGTGGGCGTCGGACAGCACGACCGGTGTGCCGCAGGCCGCGGGCTCCGTGCGCAGATGGATGCCGGCACGGCCGATGAGCCCGGCGCCGACACCGAGGCGGCGCGCCGAGTCATGGTTCCCGGAGATCATCACCGTCGGCGCCCCCAGGGCGGCGAGGCGGTGCAGGGCGTCGTCGAACAGCTCGACCGCGGCCAGCGGGGGCACCGCCCGGTCGTACACGTCTCCCGACACGACAACGGCGTCCACACCGCGCTCGCGCACGGTGGCGACGAGATGGTCGATGAACCCGGCCTGGGCGCCGAGCATGTTCACGCGGTGGAACGCCCGGCCCAGATGCCAGTCGGACGTGTGGAGCAGTCTCAAGAATCGGCTCCGACCTGCACGTTACCCCCCACGACAGACTTCTGGGACCAGCACGAACCCGCACGAATCCGCACGGGCTCGCGGTGAGCACCCACCACGCTAACGCCTCCTGGCACCTGGTCTCCCACGAACCTCAACCTGTCATCTCACTTCTGGTCCTGGATCGCCAAGAATGTCCCTGATGGCCTGAAAGGCGGCGGCGAGTGCCCACCGCCCGTGACGCGTCCGTCCGGGAAGCCCCCGAGTTCGCTCAATGAGCCGAGCCGCGACTCTCACCTGCGTCGGCGGCGGTTGGTCAGGCGTCGCCGTACGCCTCTGCGCCCAACGCGAACCCGGCCGTGCCCGCGGTGACATCCGCGAGCCATGCCCGGAAGGCCTCCACGTCCGCGTCGGGCAGTCCGATCTCGATCGTGACGGCCTCGCCGTAGCGCACGTCCCGCACCTCGCGGCCGGTCGCCCGCAGATCGTTCTGCACCTTGCCCGCGCGCTGGTGGTCGACCGTCACCGTGGCGAGCCGGAAGCGGCGGCGGGTGAGCGTGCCCAACGCGTCCAGGGCCTCGCCCACCGCTCCCCCGTACGCCCTGATGAGTCCGCCCGCGCCGAGCTTCACCCCGCCGTAGTAGCGGGTGACGACGGCGACGACGTACCGCATGTCGCGGCGCAGCAGCATCTGCAGCATGGGCGCGCCCGCGGTGCCGCCCGGTTCGCCGTCGTCGCTCGCCTTCTGGATCGCGGCGTCGGCGCCGATGACGTAGGCGTAGCAGTTGTGGGTGGCGGCGGCGTGCTCCCTGCGGACTCCGGCGATGAAGTCCTGGGCCTCCTGTTCGGTGGCGGCCGGGGCGAGGGCGCACAGGAAGCGGGAGCGGTTGACCTCGGTCTCGTGCACGCCCGCGCGGGCGACTGTGCGGTACTCGTCCTGCATCAGGCCAGCGTAGGCGCCGACCGAGTGAGCGCCGCACGAGGGCCCGGCGGCGGTACGCGCACCGCGCGCCGCCCGCCGGCTCACCCGACGCGTCCGCCCCGGAGCCGGGGCACCTGACCTCGTAGCGGACACTCGCTCGTCGTCCGAACGTCCGGGGCCGCCCGAAGGCCCAGGCCACGGCAGCGGCTACGGCCCGCCGGCCGGACGCGTCCGCGAGACCCGCAAGCTGCTCACCACCGCCGCCGTGATCAGCCATCCGCTGCGCTTCCCGGTATTCGGGGAGGGCGAGGTGGCCCCGGTCACGCGCGAGGTGCTGCGCCGCGCCGAGCCCGACCCGGAACGCCGCCCCGGGGCCCACGTCGGCTATTTCTTCTTGTCCTTCTTCTTGCCCCTGGGCACGATCACCTCCACCAGCAACGCCGTGCCGGGAGCGAGGGAGTCCCATGTGGCGCCGTGCCAGGCGAGGACGGCGATCGCCGAGGTGGGAAACTTGGCGTGGACCCGGTCCAGTGTGTCGTCGAGCCCGTCCCCGGCGAGGGTGAGGACCAGCTCCGCGAGCCCCGGGTTGTGGCCGATCAGCAGCAACGTCCCTACCGTGGCGGGGACTTCGCGCACGGCTTCGAGCAGGTCCGGTACGTCGGCCGCGTACAGCAGCGGCTGGAGTCGTACGGGCGGCGGGGTGCCCCACTGGGCCGAGGCCAGCTCCCAGGTCTGGCGGGCACGGACGGCGGTCGAGCACAGCGCGAGGTCGGGCAGGCAGTCGGCCTCGGCCAGCGCGCGCCCGGCGGCCGGGGCGTCCCGCAGGCCGCGTGGCGCGAGCGGCCGTTCATGGTCGGACACCCCGCCCGGCCAGGCGGACTTGGCGTGCCGCAGCACGACCAGTCTGCGCAGCGGGCCCGCCGCGGAACGGGTGATCACGCCCGGCCCCCGATCTCCCGGGTGAGGTCGAGGCCGAGCAGGCGGTCGGCATAGGCGTACGTCTCGAAGCACGCGCCGTCCGGGATGTCCTTCGCGCTCTCCACGCACCGCAGCACCTCAAGAACGGCCGGCACGTCGAGATCGTCCTCCCAGGCGGCGCGCAGCTCCTGCCGTACCCGCTCGGGGATGGGCCGGGAGGGGTGGGTCGCCCAGGCGGCGACGGCTTTGCGCCACCGCAGAAGTGTGTCCCCGGCCTCGGTCAGAGCGGTCGTGTCGAGGTCGACGGGCTGCCGGCGGGGGCGAGCGAGCAGGGCGAGGCGTACGGCGGAGGGCGGCGCGTCGGTGTCGGCGGGACCGGTCGCCGGGGCGACCTCGATGTGTACCCCGTCGGCCGGGCCGGTCGCCGGGGCGACGTGCAGGGCCCGTCCCACTCCTGGCGCGTCCGGCTCCGCCGGGCGGATACCGAGGGCGTCGGCGCGGGCCCGGAGCTCCGTGGGCGGGTCGGCGACGGTGACGACGGGCGTTCCGCCGAGTTCCAGGGCCCGGGCCAGCACATCGGCCACCAGCAGTACGCGCAGGGCCGAGGTGTCGGCTCCGGCCACGTGCGCGTGGACGCGGACGAGGCCGGGACGGATCTCGGTGGGCTCGCCGGTGCGGGCGTCGATGATACGGAGCACGAGGTGAGCGTAGGCGGGCGAGAGCTCCGGTGCGGGGAGGTGGGCCTCGTTCCGGACAACGTCCCTCGGGAACCGGGTCCCCCGACCGGCCATGCGGCCTGGGGAATCACCGCATCCCGCCTGCTGTTGGCCCCACAGCAGGCGGTGCGGGACCATCGCGCCGCGGAACGCCGAAGGAGAGCGTCCGTGTACGGCGACTCAGCAACGATCCGCAAGATCCTCACCGAGCTGGGCGACACCTGGGCGATCGTGGGCCTGTCGGGCAACCAGCGCCGTGCGGCCTACGGGGTCGCCTCCGTCCTCCAGCGCTTCGGCAAGCGGATCGTGCCGGTCCACCCGAAGGCCGAGACGGTCCACGGCGAACAGGGCTACCCCTCGCTGGACGCGGTCCCGTTCCCGGTCGACGTGGTCGACGTCTTCGTCAACAGCGACCTGGCGGGCCCGGTCGCCGACGAGGCGGTGGCGATCGGCGCCAAGGCCGTCTGGTACCAGCTGGGCGTCATCGACGAGCGGGCCTACGATCGCGCGCGCGGCGCCGGTCTGGAGATGGTGATGGACCGCTGCCCTGCCATCGAGATCCCACGGCTGGGCTGACCCGCACGCTCCGCATATGCGGTGGACATACCCGAATGGGCGGGGGTCCAGAGCCCTAACGAGTGAACAGATGTGCGGGTCAGGCACGTTGACGTTGCCCTCGCGGCTATGTTGATACCGCGAAGCAACTGGTCAGGCGGCGACGAGGAGTCTCCCCCGCCACCGCCAGCGTCGACGAGACGGAGCCGCACAGGGCGCCGGACTCGCCCGACTCGATGACGCCGTGCCCGCCGAACTCGCCGAGCAGGACAGCGCGGTCAGGGGCGTCGAGCCGCTGCCGTACGGGCGCCACACCGCATCACGAAGATCAACCGATCTCAGCGAAGGACCCCCGGGTACGGGGGGTTCGCAGTCGGTGGGCGCGCGCGGCCGGGACCGTTCGGGAGGCGGTATGTGGGCCGTGCTTGAGCAAGTGGCCGCAGCTGCACCGCAGCTCTTCCTCTACGTGGTCGGCCTCTTCGTCGTCATGATCCTTCTGTCGCTCGTCATCAGCCTGCGCCAGGCGGAGGCCTCGGCACGGCCCGAGATCATCCGGGCTCTCGCCGATCTGATGGCGTTCTGGAAGAAGAGATGACGGCCGGGAAGGCCGGCCGTGACCTCACCCGTCGCGTTCACCGGGCCAGCCGCCCCAGCAGCGACGACGCGGACGTGATGCCCAGGGCCGCGGCCACCGCCAGGACGGTGAAGTCGGGCAACAGATGGGCAGGGGTGCCGAGCAGCAGGCCGCGCAGGGCGTCGACCTGGTAGCTCAGGGGGTTGACCTTGCTGACGGCCTGCAGCCAGCCGGGCATGACGGCCACCGGGTAGAGGGCGTTGGAGCCGAAGAACAGCGGCATCGTGATCGCCTGGCCGATGCCCATCAGACGGTCGCGGGTGAGGACGATGCCCGCGATCGTCATCGACAGGCAGGAGAAGAAGACGGAGGCCAGCACCACGGCCACCGCCACGCCCAGCAGCCGCAGCGGGTTCCAGGTCATCGCGACGCCGAGCAGCGCCGCGATGACCACGACCACGACCGCCTGGACCAGCGACTTCACCCCGGCGGCGAAGGCCTTGCCGGTGATGAGCGCGGCCCGGGGCGTCGGCGTGACCAGCAGTTTCGTAAGGATCCCGGCGTCCCGCTCCCAGATGATCATGATGCCGTAGAAGATGGCGATGAACATCGCGGACTGGGCGATGATGCCGGGCGCGAGGTAGTCCAGATACGGGATCCCGCCGGTGGGTATGGCCCTGATCCGGGTGAACGTCTCACCGAAGATGAGCAGCCACAGCGCCGGCTGGACCGCCCGGGTGTACAGCTCGGTGCGGTCGTGGCGCAGCTTCTGCAGTTCGACCACACACATCGCGACGACCCGGGCGGGCAGCACCTTCCAGCCGGTACGGGCCCGCGGCGGGACCACCAGCAGGTCGAGCTCCGCAGGGTGGGCGCGGTCAGCCGACGCGGGACGCGGTGCGGCGGGTGCTTCGGACATCGCGGAAGTCTCCTGACTGGTCGTCGAGTCCGCTGCCGGCCACGTCGCGGAAGACGTCCTCCAGCGTCGGCAGCGGTCCTTCGGTGCCGAGCCGTTCCCCGAGCCCGGTCCTGAGCTCCTCGGGCGTGCCGAGGGCACGGACGCGACCGCGGTGCAGGAGGGCGACCCGGTCGCAGTACTGGTCGGCCTCGTCCATGTAGTGGGTGGTGACGAGGACGGTCATGCCGGTGGCGGCGCGCACGACGTTGATGTGCTCCCACACATTGGTCCGGGCGATCGGGTCGAGGCCGATGGTCGGCTCGTCGAGGATCAGCAGCCTGGGCGCGCTGACCAGCGCCTGGGCGAGTTCGAGCCGGCGGACCATGCCGCCGGAGTACGTGTTCGCGAGCCGGTCGGCCGCGTGGGTGAGGTCGACGGCCGCGAGGGCCTGTTGGACGCGCCGGGCCCGCTCGCGTCGGGGGACGTCGAAGACACGGGCGAACAGCGCCACGTTCTCCCTGCCGGTGAGCCCGGCGTCGGCTGAGAGCTGCTGCGGTACATAGCCCAGCAGGCGCCGTACGGCCATGCGTTCGCGCGCCGCGTCATGGCCGAAGACGCTGACCATGCCGGCCGGTACCGGGAGGAGCGTGGTGATGCAGCGGATCGCGGTGGTCTTGCCCGCGCCGTTGGGGCCGAGCAGTCCGAACACCTCGCCGTCGCGGACGGTCAGGTCGAGCCCGTCGACCGCCTTCGTCTCGCCGAAGGAGTAGGCGAGCCCGGCGCAGGTGACGGCGTCGGCCGCGGGGGCCTCGCCGTCGGTGGCGTTGCGCGTCATGTGTCCTCGGCCTCCTCGTGCAGGTTCTCCGCCAGCTTGCGCAGGGCCGGAAGGGCCGCCTCCAGTGCCTTGCGGTCCACCTCGTCGAGACGGCCCATCTGACGGCGTACGAGTGCCGTGCGTCGCTCGCGCCAGTCGCGCAGCCGCGTCTGGGCCGCCTCGGTGGGCAGCAGTCGCGCGGCCCGCCGGTCGGCCGGGTCCGTCTCGCGGATCAGATAGCCGCCCCGCGCCAGATGGTTGACGAGCGTCGAGACCGAGTTGCCCGCCAGATACAGCTCCTTGGCGGCGTCCGACACCCGTACGCCCGGGCGCGTCACGACCAGGCGCAACAGCTCGACCTCGGCCCCCCGCAGCCGGGGTGCGGTCATCCCGCTGCGCAGCCGGCGTCGGATCAGCCGCTGCACTCCGACGAGTGCGTCGGCCAGATCGTCGGCAAGGCTCTCCGGTTCCACCCTTCGACAGTAGCTCTGTATAAGAGGTATTCGGGGAAAGAGCGGGTCAAGAAGGGGCCGGGAGGGGCTGCGTCGTCCGTGCGGAGGGCCGGGCCGCCGCCTTCAGTGGCGGGGCGGCCGCCCCCGATGCACCGGTCCGTGCGGGGCCTCGCAGTGTGCCGGGTCGTCCACCGCGTCCGGATCGCCGGGCAGGGTCACCTGCAGGACCCGCTCCGGCGCGTGATCGACCTGCAGAGTGGTGTGGGTGATCCGGTAGTGGTGGCGCAGGAGGTCCTCCAGGTCGCGTCGGACGGCGTGGCAGTCGCCGCCCGGTTCGACCAGGACGTGTGCGGACAGCGCGGCCTGGCCGGAGGTGATCTGCCAGACGTGCAGGTCGTGCACTTCGACGACGCCCAGCCGGGCGACGAGCCGGTCGCCGAGCGCGTCCGGGTCGACGTCGGCGGGCGCGGCCTCCAGGAAGATACGGCCGGAGTCGCGCAGCAGCCCGTACGCGGCCTTCACCATCAGTGCCACGACCACGAGCGTGGCGATGGGGTCGGCGCGCTCGAAGTCCGTCATGACGACCACGGCCGCGGCGATCGCGGTGCCGACGAAGGCGAACAGGTCGTTCAGGACGTGCTGGTAGGCGCCCTCGACGTTGAGGGAGGTGCGGTTGGCCCTGGAGATGCACCAGGTGGCGGCCACGTTGACGACGATCCCGGCGAGCGCGGTGGCCAGCATGAGGCCGCCCTGGACCTCCGGTGGCTGGATGAGCCGCCATACCGCCTCGTACGCCAGCCAGGCGCCGAGCAGAAGCAGGGTGAGGCCGTTGGCCTGCGCGGAGAGGATCTCGGCTCGCTTGAGCCCGTAGGTGAAGCCGCCACGGGCCGGGCGGGCGGCGAGCCGCATCGCGATGAGGGCGAGCACGATGGACGCGGCGTCGGTCAGCATGTGAGCCGCGTCGGAGAGCAGGGCCAGCGAGTCGGCGATGATACCGACGACCACTTCGGCCGCCATGAACACGGTGATCAGGGCCAGCGCCAGGCCCAGCCAGCGGCGGTCGGCGTCTGCCGACACACCGTGGGAGTGCCCGGCATGCCCCCCTGGGCCATGCTCATGGCCGTGGTCGCTCATGTGGTCCGCCTTCCCCCTCGCATCGGGTGCCTCGACCGCAGTGAAACGCATATCGGCGCCGCTCGGCAAAGGCTGCACCGGTGACCGTTGTCATGTCCGATAATACGACCGCTGACCTGCGCAAACGCGGCGACGACGGGACCGGTGCAGCGGCGCTCACCGGCACCGGCTGTGGCAGTGGCACTGGCACTGGCACTGGCACTGCCACTGGCACCCAGCGCGTCCGGCGGCCGGGGGCCTTGTCACATTCCGATGGAGCCGTCGATGCGCTCCCGTAGCAGGTCCGCGTGGCCGTTGTGGCGGGCGTACTCCTCGATCATGTGGATGAGCACCCAACGGAGCGACACCCTGCCGCGCCAGGAGTCGTGACCGTCGACGCCGAGATGGGGCGCGCCCGCGACGAAGGCCTCGGCGAAGGCGATCTCGGCGCGCCAGGCCGCCCAGGCTTCGGCGACGACCTCCGGGTCGGGCACCGCGCCGGAGAAGTCGGCGTCGGGGGCGGCCGGCGAGGAGAACAGGGGCGGCGCGTCATGGCCTGCGAGGACCCGCCGGAACCAGCGGCGTTCGACGTCGGCCAGGTGTCGCAGCAGGCCCAGCAGCGAGAGCGTGGACGGCGTGACGGAACGCTGCGACAGATCCGTGTCCAGGCCCGTGCACTTGAGCTCCAGCGTGGCGCGCTGGACGGAGAGGAAGTCGACGAGGAGGGTGCGTTCGTCGCCGGTGGCGGGGCCGAGGACACGGGGATCACCGTCGGCGGGGACGAACATCTCCGCTCGTCTGCGAGGAGTGGCCATGCCCACCATCATGGGGCACCGGGTGCGCGCCTCAGCCGGTACATCGGCTCGTGTACCGGTCGACCAGGTCGCACCAGCCCGCCTCCACGCGCTCCAGCGTCATCCCGCGGCGGGAGAGCAGGTGGTCGATGAGCACCGTCTCCAGATAGCCGAGCATGGTGTGCGCGGAGAGCTCGATGTCGCTGTCCGCCCGCGCCTCGCGCAGCAGCATGCAGACGTGGGCCACCCGGAACTGGTACGCCGGGCTCGTGCGGCGGCGGCCCGGCTCGGCGTGGGCGGCCAGATAGAGGTCGCGGTGGGCGTGCTCGTGGCGGATGACGGCCGCACCGAAGGCGCGCAGCCGCTCCACCGCGGACGCTCCCGGCCCCAGCGGCGGCGGCCCCGACAGGAACGCGGCCTGGAGCTGCTCCTCGTGATGACTGAGCAGCGCCACCAGCAGGCCCGTACGGTCGCCGAACCGCCGGAAGACGGTGCCCTTGCCGACCCCCGCGCCACAGGCGATGTCGTCCATGGTCACGTTCGCGATTCCGCGCTTGGCGGCCAGACACGCGGCGACCTCCAGCAGACGGGTGCGGTTGCGCGCGGCGTCGGCGCGCAGCTGGGGCGTATCGCCGGTCGGCATGAGGGCGAGGTCGGTCACCCGGCCTGGATCGTGGTGCGGCACGGGAAACGGCGCGAACGGGTCGGTCATGGTTTCCAGCCTAGCTCGAAAGGAAGACAATCGGACCCTGGTCCGGTTACCCTGTCACACGAAGTGGACCACGGTCCGCTTAAAGTGGTACAACATTGAACGGACTCGCCCTGGGTCCGTTCCTACTGATCTCACACCCCCCGGAGACTTGACATGTCCGTCCGTATCCTCGCTCTCGTCGGCAGCCTTCGCGCCGGTTCCCACAACCGTCAGCTCGCCGAGGCGGCCGCGAAGCACGCCCCCGAGGGCGTCGAGGTCGTGCTCCACGAGGGCCTGGGCCTGATCCCCTTCTACAACGAGGACATCGACGTCGAGGGCAGCACCCCCGAGGCCGCGACCGCGCTGCGCACCGCCGCCGCCCAGGCCGACGCGCTTCTCCTCTTCTCGCCCGAGTACAACGGCACCATCCCGGCCGTCCTGAAGAACGCGATCGACTGGCTGTCCCGTCCCTACGGCGCCGGCGCGCTGTCCGGCAAGCCGGTTGCCGTCGTCGGCACCGCGTTCGGCCAGTACGGCGGCGTGTGGGCGCAGGACGAGACCCGCAAGGCCGCGGGCATCGCGGGCGCCGCCGTCGTCGAGGAGGCCAAGCTGTCCATCCCCGGCTCCATGACCCGCTTCGCCGAGACCCACCCGGCGGACGACAGCGAGGTCGCCGAGGCTCTGACCAAGGTCGTCGAGCAGCTCTCGCAGGCCACCCCCGCCGCCGCCTGATCTCCGGGACCGGGCCGAGACCGGCACGGCTGTGGGCCAGGACCCTCCGGTCCTGGCCCACAGCCGTTCACGCGGGTCCGCCGACGCGCCCTCAGTCGTGCACCGGGCGGTCGGTGAGCCGGTGGTCGGCCAGGCTGAGCGCCTCGTCCACGACCCGGCGCAGATGGCCGTCGCGCAGCGAGTAGACCACGCGGCGGCCTTCCTTGCGCGTGTCGACCAGGCCCGCGAGCCGCAGTCGCGCCAGATGCTGGCTGACGGCGGGCCGAGCAGCGCCACACGCCTCGGTCAATGTCGAGACGTCGGCCTCACCATGGGTCAGGGCGTGCAGCAGGGCGAGTCGCGTACGGTCGCCGAGCAGGGCGAGCAGCTCGGCCGCGAGCGCGAACTGCTCCTCGCCGGGCGCCCAGGGGTGGCCGACGGGCGCGCCGCCCCTGTGCGGCTGCGCATCCTGTGCAGGTGATAGGTGCATGCGTGCGCTCATATGCACATAATGGCTCCGTGGATGCGGACGCGTCCACCGCCGCGTCGCGGAAGGGGTGCTTTCGAATGGGACGGGCACGCGCGGAGAACGAGGACGGCCGGGCGCTGGCGTACGGCCATGATCACTCTCATCGGCATCACCCCCTGAACGCTCATCACCGCCGTCACGACCACGACCACGACGGCGGTCATCCGCACCCCCGCGGCCGCCTCCCCCGCCTCCGCCACCTCCGCCCCCTACTCACCCCTCACTCCCACGAGACCGCCGACAAGCTCGACCCGGCGCTGGAGTCCTCCGCGCGGGGCATGCGGGCGTTGTGGGTCTCGCTGGCCGTGCTCGGCGGGACGGCACTGACGCAGGCGGTCGTCGTCGTGCTCTCCGGATCGGTCGCGCTGCTCGGCGACACCGTGCACAACGCCGCGGACGCCCTGACGGCCGTGCCGCTCGGCATCGCCTTCGTGCTGGGGCGACGGGCGGCGACGCGCCGTTTCACCTACGGATACGGCCGCGCAGAGGACCTCGCCGGAATCGCGATCGTGCTGACGATCGCCGCGTCGGCGACCTTCACCGCCTGGAGTGCGGTCGGACGGCTGCTGGATCCGCGCCCCATGCAGCACATCCCCGTCGTCGCCGTCGCGGCGGTCCTCGGCTTCGCGGGCAACGAGTGGGCCGCCCGTCACCGTATCCGCGTGGGCCGCGCGATCGGCTCCGCAGCGCTGGTCGCCGACGGGCTGCACGCGCGTACCGACGGATTCACCTCACTCGCGGTGCTGGTGGGCGCGGGCGGCGCGGCGCTCGGATGGCAGCTCGCCGATCCCCTCGTGGGGCTGGCGATCACCGCCGCGATCGTCCTGGTGCTGCGGGACGCGGCGCGCGAGGTGTTCCGGCGGGTACTGGACGCCGTCGATCCCGCGCTGGTGGACCGGGCCGAGCAGGCGCTGCGGGCGGTGCCGGGCGTGCGCGGGGTGGGTGAGCTGCGGCTGCGCTGGATCGGACACCGGCTACGTGCCGAGGTGGCTGTCGTGGTCGACGGCGAGGTGAGCGTGCGCCGGGCGCACGACATCGCGGTCGAGGCCGAACACGCCCTGCTGCACGCGGTCCCGAGGCTCACCGCGGCCCTGGTCCACGCCGATCCGGCCCCGGGGCCGGGCGAGTCGGATCCCCACCTGGCCCTGGCTCACCACGCCCGTGCGCGGGCCTGACAGGGCGGTGCGAAACACCGGGCCAGGGGCCCGTCCCCCCACGCCTCACCCCGGGCCGGGGCCCTGTCACGGCTCGGGCACCGGACCCGGGCACGGCCGTCAGACGCCCAGCCCCTCCACCACGACCGCGTTCGCCAGCTCCGCGAACGCCGTCCCCGGCACCAGCAGCTTGCCCCGGCGCCGGCCGCTGCCGACCAGCGCGTACGGCAGGTCGACGACGGCCGAGTCGACCAACACCGGCCAGGCGCCGGGCAGTCCGATCGGCGTGATGCCGCCGTACTCCATACCGGTCTCCCCCGTCGCCACCTCCATCGGCGCGAACGAGGCCTTGCGGGCGCCGAGGTGGCGGCGCACCACCCCGTTCACATCGACCCGGGTGCCGGAGAGGACCACACAGGCGGCCAGTGTCGTCTCGCCGCCCCGCTTGCCCGCGACCACGACGCAGTTGGCGGACCGGTCGAGCAGTTCCTTGCCGTAGTGCTCGAGGAAGACCGCGGTGTCGGCCCACTCGGGTTCGGTGTCGACGTAGACGATCCGGTCGGCGGGCACGCTGCCGCTCCAGCGGCGTACGGCGTCCGCCACCGGGCCGATCAGCTCGTCCAGGCAGTCGGGGGCGGCGATGGCGTGGTCGAATTCTCCGATGGGTGCACGCATGACCGCACGCTAACAGCCGTACACCGGCTGCCGGACGGGCGTATCAGCGCACGGGCGGCACCGAGACCGCCATCACCATCTCCATCGGTACGTCGCCGTCATTGCCGTACGTGTGCGGGGTGTTGGCCTCGAAGGAGGCGCTCGCGCCGGTCGGTACCCGGTACTCGACGCCGTCGACGGTGAGCGTCAGCTCGCCCGCGGTGACATGGACCAGCTCGACCGTGCCGACGGGGTGCGGGTCCGAGGGGCTGCGGTCCCCCGGCATCAGCCGCCAGTCCCACATCTCCAGTGGGCCGGGCGCCTCCGTGCCGGCGAGCAGGCGGTTGTAGCTGCCGGCGTCGGTGTGCCAGAGGCGTACCGCCTGCTCGGCCGGGACGATGCGGACCTTCGGGCCCTGCTCGTAGTCGAGCAGGGTGGTGACGCTGACGCCGAGCGCGTCGCCGATCTTGACGACCGTGCCGATGCTCGGGTTGGTGCGGGCCTGCTCGATCTGGATGAGCATGCCGCGGCTGACTCCGGCCCGGGCGGCGAGCGCCTCCAGCGTGAAGCCCCGCTCGGTACGCCAGCGTTTGACGTTGCGGGCCAGGGACTGGGTCAGCAGGTCGAGATCCGACACATTCCGTCCAATATTCTGTATGACAGAGTTAAGTGAATTGCACTATGGTGGGGTGCACCTGATCGTTCACTGAACTGTACTGCGAGGCGGCCATGACAGCACTCTTCGCCCTGGCCACCAGCCTCCTGTGGGGTCTGGCCGACTTCGGCGGTGGGCTGCTGACGCGACGGATGCCCGCTCTGACGGTGGTCGTCGTCTCGCAGGCCATCGCGGCGGCGATGCTCGGCGCGATGGTGTTCGCCACCGGCGGCTGGAGCGAGGCGGGACCGCGGCTGTGGTTCGCGTTCGCCGCGGGGCTGATCGGGCCCATCGCCCTGCTCTCCTTCTACCAGGCGCTCGCACTGGGCCCGATGGGCGTCGTCTCCCCGCTCGCCACCCTGAGCGTGGCGGTCCCCGTGGGCGTCGGGCTCGCCCTCGGCGAGCGCCCCGGGCCGCTGCAGGCCGCCGGCATCGCCGTCGCCGTCCTCGGGGTCGTGCTCGCGGGCGGCCCCCAGCTCAGGGGCGCACCGGTCCAGCGGCAGGCGATCCTGCTCACACTGGTGGCGGCGCTCGGCTTCGGCACGGTGTTCGCGCTGATCGCGGAGGCGTCGACCACGGTCACCGGCCTGTTCCTGGCGCTCTCCGTGCAGCGCGTCACCAACGTCGCCGCGGGCGGCGCCGCCCTGTACGTCGCCGTGCGGCGCGGCACCGAGGCCCTCCCGGAGGAGGGCTTCCCCTGGCGTTCCCTGCCCGCCCTCGCCTTCGTCGGTCTGGCCGACGTCGCCGCAAACGGCACGTACGCGATCGCCGCCCAGCACGGCCCCGTCACGGTGGCCGCCGTGCTCGCCTCGCTCTACCCGGTGGTCACGGCGCTTGCCGCGCGCGGCTTCCTCAGCGAGCGGCTGCGCGCGGTGCAGGCGGCGGGCGCCGGCCTCGCGCTGCTCGGCACGGTGCTCCTGGCCACCGGCTGACTCATGACTCGGCCGTCTCGGCGTCCAGCTCCGCGAGCCGGGCGACGGCCTCCTCGTCCAGCTCCGACAGCGCCAACAGCTGCTCCGGGGTGACCCCGTCGGGGATCGGCACCGGCGCGGGGGTCCTCAGCGGCGGCTGCCACCCGGCGTCGGGCGTCCAGCGCCGCACGACCCGCGCCGGGGCCCCGGCCACCACCGCGTGGTCCGGCACCGCGCCCCGTACGACGGCGCCGGCCGCCACCACCACGTTCCGCCCCATCCGCGCGCCCGGCAGGATCACCGCGCCGGTCCCGATCCAGCACCCGGGACCGATCTCCACCGGCTCCATCCGCGGCCACTGCTTGCCGATGGGCTGGTGCGGGTCGTCGTAGGAGTGGTTCGTGGAGGTCACATAGACGTACGGCCCGAAGTAGCAGTCGCTGCCGATCGTGACCGTCGTGTCGGCGATGACATGGCTGCCCCGGCCGAGGACGACGCCGTCGCCGATGCGCAGGATCGGGTCGGGGCCGAGGTCGAGGTCGGGCATCAGCCCGGCGGTCAGGGTGACCTGCTCGCCGATGATGCAGTGCGCGCCGAGGTGGATCCAGGGTTCGCCGAAGACCGTGCCGAGCGGGAAGGCGAGTCTGGTACCTGTTCCCATCGCACCGAAGCGGAAGCGCCCGGGGTGCTCCGCGGTGACGGACCCCGTGCGCTGCGCCCAGGCCCAGCCCGCGTGGACCGCGCGTTGCGCGAGGCCGCGACGCCATGATGAGAACGTGTTCTTGCTCCTGGGCACCCGCACACGGTAATCGGCGCGGGGAGCGCTCATGGGACCGTACGGCTGTGATCTTCGCCCCACCGATGGCGTAGCGTGGCGGCGAGGCGAGCACGAGGAGACGGCAATGACGCACAAGGCGCTGATCGCGGGCATCGGCGGCAAGGATCCCAAGGTGGATCACGAGGCGTTCGCGGCACCTACGTCCGTCGTGATCGGGGATGTGACGCTGCACGCGGGCGCGAGCGTCTGGTACGGCGCGGTGCTGCGCGGCGACGTCGAGCGGATCACCGTGGGGGCGAGCAGCAATGTGCAGGACAACTGCACCCTGCACGCCGACCCGGGCTTCCCGGTCACGATCGGCGAACGGGTCTCCGTCGGGCACAACGCCGTCGTCCACGGCGCGACCGTCGAGGACGACTGCCTGATCGGGATGGGCGCCACGGTTCTCAACGGCGCGGTGATCGGCGAGGGCTCACTCGTCGCGGCACAGGCGCTGGTGCCCCAGGGCATGCGGGTGCCCCCGGGCTCACTCGTGGCGGGCGTACCCGCGAAGGTCAAGCGGCAGCTGACCGACGAGGAGCGCGAAGGCATCACGGTGAACGGCACGATGTACGCGGAACTCGCCCGGGCACATCGTGAGGTGCACGACTAAGAGCTCCGATTGGGAGTCCGATAAGAGCTCCGAACAGTGCGAGTGCGTACCAGGCGCCGCGAGCGACCGCGGCGCACCCGCGCCCTTGCCTACTCTCCGGCCGGAACCGCTTCCGCTTCGGCCTCCCGCTGCGCGGCCCCCGCCCTCTTCGCCTTCCGCCTGACGATCAGCATCGACGCGAGCCCCACCAGCACCGCCGCCACCAGCCCGACCCAGGAGAACTTCTTCAGCCAGGACTCGGCGACGACACCGACGTAGTAGATGACCGCCGTGGTGCCGCCCGCCCAGATCACACCGCCCAGGAAGTTGGCGATCAGGAACTTCCAGTACGGCATCCGCAGCACACCGGCCAGCGGGCCGGCGAAGATCCGCAGCAGGGCGACGAAACGGCCGAAGAAGACCGCCCACATGCCCCACCTCTCGAAGGACCGCTCTGCCGTCGCGACATGGCCCTCGCTGAAGTGCTTCGGGAACCTCTTCCCGAGCCAGGCCAGCAGCGGCCGTCCGCCCTTGCGGCCGATCGCGTAACCGATGGAGTCGCCGACGACGGCTCCGGCGCTGGCGCAGGCGCCTAGGACGACGGGGTTGACACCGGAGTGCTGCGAGGACAGCAGCGCGGCGGAGACCAGGACGATCTCGCCCGGGAGCGGGATGCCCAGGCTCTCCAGACCGATGACCAGGGCCACCACGGCGTAGACGGCGACGGCGGGTACCGTGTCGAGCCATTCCTGGACGTGCACTGCCGGTTCCTCCCCGATCCGCATCCGTGTCCTGCCGGCACGCCCGGTCCGGCGTCCCCCGGGCAGCCTACCTGCTCAGCCGGATCCGGCGGCGTCCCACAGTGCGCACCGGTGTTCCCGCTCACATCGAGGCCGTGCCGGGTCGAGCGGGCGCTCAGCTCGTCGTACGCGAACGTCGTGCACGAGAGTCCGGGTCCGAACGGGGACAGCGGTCGCGCACCCCACGCGTCGTACCAGCGGTAGCCGACGTGGATGCCCTCCGAGTACTCCTCGGTGCCGTTCACGCGATGACGGAGTCCGCGCCGCGCCCTTGGCCGAGGCCGGGGCGCACGAGCGAAGACAGATGTGTGATGCATTCAAGCCAGAAGGAAAGCCGAAGCGGCCCTCTTCAAATATTCGCGTCCCACGGCCGGTTGATAGTTCAATGGCCCCGCTGCAATACTCCGCATCCGACCCCGTCGACATCCCTGGACAGGGCCGCCCCGACCTCCCGAAATCCCGAGAACGGGGACGTCACGAACCCCCCACAAAGTCCGCACAGAATCCCGGCTTCAGCTCCCAGGAGTTCCGGATGAGCCATTGCCCTGGAGAACCTGACCACCGCTCATCTCTCTGACCTGCTCCGAAGCCGACGCCCGGAGTCGGCCGCCGCCTGGATCGCGTTACACGGCAGCAAAAGAAGGTGCGTCATGACCGGATATCCGCCGCAACACGCCAACTGGCCTCCCTCCCCCGCCACGACATCCGGTTCCGAGAGACCGCCTTCCCTGTACGAACATCCCGAATTCCAGTCGATGCGCGGCGCCTTCCGCGCCTTCGGGGCCATCGCCGTGACACTTGTCGTGGGCGGATTTCTGCTGTACGTACTGCTGTCCAGTTTCGCCCCCGGCGTGATGAACCAGCCCCTGGCCGGCCACCTCACTCTCGGTCTCGCCCAGTTCGCCGTCATGGCCCTCGCGGTATGGCGCTACACCGTGCACATGCGCCGGCGTGTCGACCCGGTGGCACGACGGCTGCGGGCCGAGCTCGACCGGATGGAGGCCGGCCGGGATCGCGCCCCGTGGGAGAGGCCCCCCATGCCGCGGGAGAGGAGGTTCCCCGCGTGGTGACGGTCTCCGCGAGCCCTGTGAACCGATTCAGCCTGCAGCTGACGTTCCTCCTCTTCCTCTCCGTCGTCGTGGTCACCCTGTTCACGGCACTGCTGACGGCCCCTCAACGCGACGAGATCAGCGAGTTCTACCTCGGCAACCGGAACATGTCCCCGCTGCGCAACGGCCTGGCGATGTGCGGTGACTACCTGTCGGCGGCCACCCTCCTGGGCAGTACGGGCCTGGTCGCGCTCACCGGTTACGACGGTCTGCTCTACCTCGGGGGGACCACCGTCGCCTGGATGACGGTGCTGCTCGTCATCGCCGAACCCCTGCACAACTCCGGCAGGTTCACACTCGGCGACACCCTGGCACTGCGCCTGCCCCGCCTCCAGCGGCCGGTGCGCCTCGCCCTCGCCGTCTGCACGCTGACCATCACCACCCTCTACCTGGTGGCCCAGCTCGTCGGCAGCGTCGCCCTGCTGACCCAGTTCGTCGGCGAGCCCAGCCGGACCACCCGCACACTGTGCGTGGTCGTCATCGGCACCATCGTCGTGGTGTACGCGGCACTCGGTGGCATGCCCGGCGCGACCTTCATCCAGGTCGTCAAGGCCGTGATGCTGGTGTCGGGCGTGGCGATCACGGCGGTCGTCGTGCTGACCCACTTCCGGTGGAACGTCGACGCGCTCCTGTCGGCCGCCGCGCACAACAGCGGGCTGGGCCGGCGCTTCCTGGAGTCCGGGCTGCGCTACGGCGGCGGCACCGCGAGCAAGCTCGACTTCTTCAGCCTGCAACTGGCGATCGTGCTCGGCCTGGCCGCGCTTCCCCATGTGGTGATGCGGCTGCTCGCCCCGCGCACCAACCGGGTGCTGCGCACCTCGGTCGTCTGGGCGATGGGCCTCGTCGGCTTCGTCTGCCTGGCCGCGGGCATCCTCGGCCTCGGCGCCACCGCGATCGTCGGACGGGAGGACATCGCGCGGATCGACCCCAGGGGTGACGCGGCCGTCCTGCTGCTCGCCCAGTCCATCGGCGGCGGCGTGCTCACCGCGCTGATCTCCTGTCTGGCCTTCGTGACGCTGCTCGCGGTCGCGGCCGGGCTCACCCTCGCCGCCGCCACCTCGCTCGCCCATGACCTCTACGGCGAGGTCATCCGCAAGGGCAGGGCGTCCCAGGCCGAGGAGCTCGGCGTGGCACGCATGGCGGCGGCCCTGATCGGCGTCCTGGGCATGCTGCTCGCCCTGCTGCCGTGGCACATCAGCACGGCGAGCCTGGCGTTCCTCGCCTTCGCCATCGCCGCCTCCGCCATCCTGCCCGCCCTCGTCTACAGCCTGTTCTGGCGGCGCTTCAGCGGGCACGGCGCGCTGCTCAGCCTGTACGGCGGCCTGATCTGCTCCGTGCTCCTCGTGGTGTTCTCCCCCGTGGTCTCCTCCACCCCCACCTCGGTCTACCCCGACGTCGACTTCGCCTGGTTCCCGTTGCAGAACCCGGGAATCGTCTCGATCCCCGTCGGCTTCCTCCTCGGCTGGCTGGGCAGTGTTCTGAGGCCCCATCAGAGAACGTCCGGATACGAGGAGTTCCAGATACGTTCGCTGGTCGGTGCCGGGCCGCGCTGACCGGCGTCACCGCACCGACCCGCTCACCGCACCACGACGCCGCCACCACGACGTCCCGTTCCGGACGCTGCCCCACGCTCTTCGGAAAGGACCAACCCCCCATGCACAGGCGCACGTCGACGAATCCACTAAGGGTCGTGGCCGCCGGAATGACAGCCACGGCCGCGCTCGCGGTCTTCGGCACCACGTCTCACGCGGAGCCCGCGCCCGCGACGCGAACCACCACGGCCACCGCCTCCGCCGCGCGGTCGCCCGGCCGGTGTCCCTCACGGCATTCGACCCGACCGCCTACCCCTGGAGGGACGCGGGCGGCCCCCTCCGGTTCGACGGCCACGGCTACCCCCGGCGCTCCTGCACGTCGTTCGCCGCCTGGGCGATCCGCGCAGACGGACGCCCTCACCGCAAGTCCCCCCGACTTCCTTGGCGAGCCCGGTCCTGGACCGGCGCCATGACCAGCGCGGTCCCGCACGTCGGTGACATCGCCCAGTGGGACCCGGGCGTGCGGGGGGGGCGGCGAGGGACATGTGGCGTACGTCGCGGCCGTCGGCGACGACGGGACGGTCACCCTGCACGAGTACGGCTGCGGGAGCGCGTACAACGACTTCCGGCCGGACTCCCTGAGCATCCGCACCACGTCGGCGTCGGACCCCAGCCGGTGTCTGCGCTTCTGACGCGGGCCGCGGTGGACACCGAAGGGCTCCGGCCGGAACCCTTGGGCATGGGGTGTGCGGGCGCCGTCAGCCGTTGGGGCGCAGGGTCCACACCACCGTCATCTGTCCCGATACCACGCCGTCCCCGCGCTGGATGGCGATGGAGACGGGGAACTCGGGGCGCCGGCCGGCGTCCAGTTCGGCGACGACCTCGGCGGCTGGGCGGCCGAGCGTGGCGGTCGCGGTGACCGGGCCCATGGCGAGCTTCTTGTACGCGATCTCGGCGCTGACGGCGAGCGGAACGGCCCTGGACAGCTGATCGCCGAACGCGGCCAGCACGATGGCGCCGCTCGCCGACTCGCCCAGCGTGAACATCGCTCCCGCGTGCGGCCCGCCGACGTGGTTGTGGAAGTCGCTCTGGTCCGGCAGGGCCACGACGGCCTTCTCCGGCGTGGTCTCCAGGAACTCCAGGTTCAGGGTCCTGGCCATCGGCACCGTGGCGGCGAGCATCTCGCCGATCGACATCTGGTCTGCGCTCATGCCGCGATGTTACCCATGAGTAGCTGCCCGTGGCCAGGGCCGTGCGTTGATCGCCGTATCGTTACGGCGGAGAGCAGCCGTCGGGGGGCGGGCGGAGCCCGCAGCAGCCCGCGGCCGGACAGCAGACGAATCCGTACCAGCAGCCCGGGTACCACCAGCCGAACCCGTATCGGCAACCCCAGCCGTGGAACGGGTCACCGCAGCCGACCGCCGCGCCCGGCCCTCCGCCCCCGGGCGGTGGCGGCCGGAACCGGACGAT
This sequence comes from Streptomyces sp. TP-A0356, assembly GCF_001417775.1. Lineage (GTDB taxonomy): Bacteria > Actinomycetota > Actinomycetes > Streptomycetales > Streptomycetaceae > Streptomyces. Next base: position 412,638 of record NZ_BBZJ01000016.1, read on the forward strand.
GCTCGTCGCGGTCGCCGCCGCGGCGGCCGTCGTGGTCGCCGCCACCGCGACAGGCTTCCTGCTTCTCGGCGGGGGCAAGGACCACAGGGGGGACCCCGGGCCCACCACGTCCGGCTCACCCACGCCGAGTGCGAGCAACCCGCGGGGCACGGACGGCGAGCACGCGACGGTCAAGGGCTGGAAGGCCGTGGTGAACCCGCAAGCGGGCATCGCGTTCGACGTTCCGCCGCAGTGGGCACTCATGTCGACCAGCTGGGTCACATGGGTGTCGGAGAACGGGGACCCCGAGGACAAGCCGCTGATCGCCATGCGGGCCCCGGCGTTCCTGAAGCAGCAGTGGTGCGCCTCGGACGCGAACAGGGACGGCACGAACGAGTACTCGCCACTGGCCGCCGCAGGCTCCAAGGTCAACAACGGTGCCAGGAGCACCGAGGAGATAGCGGGCGCCGACCCACGGACCTGGGTCTACGGACAGTACACCCAGCCCGACAAGGCGAAGGTGAAGTCGGGTGCCGTGGAGTCCTTCACCACGCAATCCGGCATCACGGGCACTTTGGGCACCGCCTGGTCCGTGGGTGTGGAGAAATCGCAAAAGTGCGCGACGGACGGCAAGGCGTGGACATTCGCCTTCAAGAACGCCCAAGGGGACCTCGTCTCCTGGTCGTTCTTCGGCGCCAAGGGCGTATCCGAGGAGGTACCGGACGCGACGGTGCGCAGGATCGCGGCCACCGTACGGCTCTACAAGGACTCGTCCGGGTCCTGAACACCCCGCATCCGGTACGGGTCTGACGAAGGGCAGTGACCCAAACGTGTCACAGGCGGCACTAGGGTTACTGCCCATGTGGCCAGGACAGCAGCCGCCCGGGGGCGAGCAGAACCCGCAGAACCAGAACCCCTACCAGCAACCGGGGTACCAGCAGCCGAACCCGTACCAGCAGCCGGGGTACCAGCAGCCGAATCCCTATCAGCAGCCGGGGCAGCCGCAGTGGGGCGCGCCCGCGCCCGCGGGAGCGCCCCAGCCGCCGAGCGGCGCAGGCGGCGGGAACCGTACGAAGGTCATCGCGATCGCGGCGGCCGCCGCCGTGGTCGTGGCGGCGGGCGTCACCGGCGTCGTGGTTCTGGGCGGCAACAAGAACGACAACGCCAACGGCGGCGGCAAGAACGCCACGACGTCGCCCAGTGCCTCGCACAGCTCGACGGCCTCGGCCTCCGCGACCGACAACCCTCGCAACGGTGCGGCGGACAAGCCGACCATCCCGGGCTGGAAGGTCGTCGTCAATCCCAAGTGGGGCACCGCCTTCGACGTGCCGCCGGACTGGGACGTCAAGGAGCCGGACTTGATGATCGGTTTCGAGGACCACAACGCCCAGGCCGGCGCCAAGCCCCTGATCACCATGTCCGCGCCCGCGTACCTCAAAGAGGACTGGTGCACGTCCGACGACAGCAAGTCCGGCCGGGTCGACAAGACGGCCCTGGCCGCGGTGGGCACCAAGGGTGCGAGCGGCGCCAAGAACACCGATGAGGTCGCGGTGAACCAGGTGGCCTGGTGGGTGTACGGCGGCTACACGCAGCCCGACAAGAAGAGCGTGACCTTCGAGAAGAAGGCGAAGCCGTACAAGACCGCGGCCGGCATCGAGGGCAGCATCGCCTGGGCCCGCTCCAAGAACACGCCCCAGAAGGGGAAGTGCGCGAGCGACGGCAAGGCCATCACGTTCGGCTTCAAGAACTCCGCGGGCGACTTCGTCGCCTGGAACCTCTACGGCGCCACGGGTGTGAAGGACGAGCTTCCCGACGCGACGATCATGAAGATCCTCAGCACCGTACGCCTTCACGGCGACCCGACGTCGTCCTGAGCCCGCCCGCCGGGTACCACGGCGGTCGTGGCGCCCGGCGGACCGACGGCCCGGTCAGCCGATCGTGAAGGCGCCGTCGGGGGGTTCGGGTGACGGGACGGCGTTCTCGTCGTGGACGGGTTCGGCGCCGCCCATGAAGTCGCGCAGCGAGGCGCCGTGTTCGACACGGGCCGGGAAGGCGTCCGCGGCGGTGCGCCGGGCGAGGAGGGCCGTGTCCAGCGGGTGGTGGGCGGCGATGAGCACGGCGTTGCCGAAGCGGCGCCCGCGCAGCACGCCCGGCTCGGCGATCAGCGCCAGTTCCTGGAACACCGCCGCGAACGTGGCGAGTTGGGAGCTCAGGAAGGCGAAGGGCGCGGCGTCGGCGAGGTTGGCCAGATAGATGCCGTCGGCGCGCAGCACCCGCCCGGCGGCACGTGCGTAGGCGACCGTCGTCAGATGGGCCGGGATGCGGGAGCCGCCGAAGACGTCCGCGATCAGGATGTCGGCGGAGTCCGGCGGAGCCGCCTCCAGCCAGGCGCGGGCGTCGGCGGCGTGCAGGGTGATACCGCTGTCGGCGGGCAGCGGCAGATGTTCGATGACGAGGTCCAGCAGGCCCCCGTCGGCCTCGACCACGTCCTGCCGTGAGCCCGGGCGGGTCGCGGCGAGATAGCGCGGCAGGGTGAGCGCTCCCCCGCCGAGGTGCAGGACATCCAGCGGACGCTCGGGCTCCTTCACGGTGTCCAGCACATGGCCGAGCCGGCGAGCGTACTCGAACTCCAGATGCGTCGGCGCGTCCAGGTCGACGTACGACTGCGGCGCCCCGTCGACTGTCAGCAGCCAGGCGCGCTCCCGGTCCACGTCGGGCATCAGCTTGGCGGTCCCGTGATCGACGGAACGGGTGACGGGTATGGGCTCGTTCACGCGTCCATTGTGCGCCGCACCGCGAGACGGGTGTGCCGGCCGCGCCGCCGCGAGGAGTGGGGGGGCCGAGTCGCCCCGGTGCTGCGCCGCGTGGGCGCGACCAGCCACGAACGGCTCGCGGCTGCCCGCGCCCCTCGGCCCCCTTCCTCACCCGGCGCTTCTTCGGCCGGGCACCGTCAGTCGACGGATGTCACCGTGCCCGCGCCGATCGTCCGGCCGCCCTCGCGGATCGCGAAGCCGAGGCCGGGCTCCAGCGGGACCTCGCGGCCCAGCTCGACCGTCATGGTGACCGTGTCGCCGGGCCGGGCGACCGCCGTCTCACCGAGGTCGACATCACCGACCACGTCCGCGGTGCGGATGTAGAACTGCGGCCGGTAGCCGCTCGACACCGGGGTCGTGCGGCCCCCTTCGCGCGCCGACAGGACGTACACCCGCGCCGAGAACCGGCGGCTCGGCACGACGCTGCCGGGCGCCGCGACGATGTGCCCGCGGCGCACCGCGTCGCGTGGCACCCCGCGCAGCAGCAGCGCCACGTTGTCCCCGGCCTGCGCCTCCGTCATGGGCTTCCCGAAGGTCTCCAGGCCGGTGACCACGGTCTCCACAGCGGCGCCCAGCACCTCGACCCGGTCACCCACGCGCACCGTGCCGCGCTCGACGGCGCCGGTGACGACCGTGCCGCGGCCGGTGATCGTGAGCACGTTCTCCACCGGCAGCAGGAACGGCGCGTCCACGTACCGCTCGGGCATGGGCACATAGGTGTCCACCGCGTCGAGCAGCGCGTGGATCGCCGCCGTCCAACGGGGGTCGCCCTCCAATGCCTTGAGCCCGGAGACGCGTACCACCGGTACGGAGTCGCCGGGATAGCCCTGCGCGGTCAGCAGGTCCCGGACCTCCAGCTCGACGAGGTCGGCGAGCTCCTCGTCCCCCGCGTCGGACTTGTTCAGGGCGACGACGATGTGGTCCACACCCACCTGCCGGGCGAGCAGCACGTGTTCGGCTGTCTGCGGCATGATCCCGTCGAGCGCGGAGACGACGAGGATCGCCCCGTCGAGCTGCGCGGCCCCGGTGACCATGTTCTTGACGTAGTCGGCGTGGCCCGGCATGTCCACGTGCGCGTAGTGCCGGGTGTCGGTCTCGTACTCGACGTGCGCGATGTTGATGGTGATGCCGCGCGCCGCCTCCTCCGGGGCCCGGTCGATCCGGTCGAACGGCACGAACGTGCCGGTGCCGCGCTCGGCGAGAACCTTGGTGATCGCGGCGGTCAGGGTGGTCTTCCCGTGGTCGACGTGCCCCATCGTGCCGATGTTCACGTGCGGTTTGGTGCGCACGTATGCCGTCTTGGGCATGGCTGTACCTCGAAGTCTCTTCAGTGGTACCGAGTGATGGCCCCGGCGTCGGAAGATCCGGCCGGGACGGGGACCCCGAGGTGGTGCCGACCCTCCCCCTGCGGGGTCCGCCGGACGATCCGGGAAGGGTCAGCTTCGGGCGCCGTCGACGGCGGCCACCAGGACGGGAACGGCAGCCTTCGGCGCATCCGCGGCGGCGGATGCTGCGAGGACGGAGGCGTACCGGAACATGCCGTGAATCCTCGCCGAGGGACCCGCCCGCGTCGAATGGTTTTCCGCGCGGGCCCGGTTGGGCGGCACGCGGGGTTCCCTCACCCGTAACGCATTGAAGACGGACCATACGCCGATCACACACATGGGTCGGTTAGTGTCACCGGATGCTCGATGCCACCACCCGCTCTGGGGGCACCGCCACGGCCTCTCCCCGGGCCGCCGCCACGGAGCTCACCGCCGCGCCGGCCGGGGCCGTCGTCGTACCGCTCGGCTTCACCGCCCGCTGCAAGAGAGTGCTGCTGTCGCCCTGGTCGCGGCTGTCCCTGCTCGTGGTGCTGCTCGCCGCGGCCGCGTTCTGCGTGTTGCTGTTCCAGCCGCAGAAGCTGCTGGCGCACGGCTGGCCACCGCAGCTCGGGGGCGCCGCGGCGGCCGTGGTCTTCGCGGTGGCGTACGGGCTGTGCTCGGTCGCGTTCGTGCCGCGACCGCTGCTGAACCTCGCGGCGGGCGCCCTGTTCGGCTCGCCGCTGGGCACCGGCACGGCCCTCGCGGGCACGGTGCTCGGGGCCGGGATGGCCTTCGGTCTGGGACGGGGGCTCGGACAGGACGCGCTGCGCCCGCTGTTGCGCGGGCGCTGGCTGAAGGCGGCGGACGGGCAGCTCAGCCGGCACGGCTTCCGCTCGATGATGGCGGCCCGGCTGTTCCCCGGGGTGCCGTTCTGGGTGGCCAACTACTGCGCGGCCGTCTCACGGATGCGCTGGGGGCCGTTCCTGCTCGCGACGGCGCTCGGGTCGATTCCGAACACCGCCGCGTACGTCGTGGCCGGCGCCCGCGCCTCGAAGCCGACCTCGCCCGCCTTCCTGATCGCGATGGGCTTCATAGCGGTGCCTGCTCTGGCCGGCGCGGTGGTGGCCTGGCGCAAGCGCCACCACCTGCGCGGGGTCTAGGCGTTCTGACGGTGTCCGGCCCTTCCACGCCGGGCGCACGGCGCCTGGCCGGGAAGGGTCGGACACCACCCCCCGGTCAGACCGCCTCGACGATCATCGCGTTGGCCAGGCCGCCCGCCTCGCACATCGTCTGCAGTCCGTAGCGCGCTCCCCGCGCGCGCAGGGCGTGCACCAGGGTGGTGGTCAGACGGGTGCCGCTCGCGCCCAGGGGGTGGCCGATGGCGATGGCCCCGCCGTGCACATTGACCCTGGCGAGATCGGCGCCCGTCTCCTGCTGCCAGGCCAGCACGACGCTGGAGAAGGCCTCGTTCACCTCGAAGAGGTCGATGTCGTCGAGGGTCAGCCCCGCCCTGCGCAGCACCTTCTCGGTGGCTGGGATGACGCCCGTGAGCATCAGCAGGGGATCGGATCCGGTCACCGCGAAGCTGTGCAGCCGGGCGAGCGGGCGCAGGCCGAGGCGGGCCGCGGTCTCGCTGGAGGTGATCAGCACGGCCGACGCCCCGTCGTTGATGGGGCTGGCGTTGCCCGCGGTGACGTTCCACTCGATCTGCGGGAAGCGTTCGGCCAAGGCCGGGTCGTGGTAGGCGGCCTTGAGTCCGGCCAGGATCTCCGTGGTGCTCGAGGGCCGGACGCACTCGTCGCGCTCGAGGCCCTCCAGGGGGGCCGTCTCGTCGTGGAAGAGCCCGGCGTCCCAGGCCGCTGCCGCCTTCCGGTGCGAGGACACCGCGAAGGCGTCCATCTGCTCGCGGCTGATCGACCACTTCGCGGCGATCAACTCGGCGCTGACGCCCTGCGGCACCAGGCCCTCCGGGTAGCGAGCGGCGACCCCTGGCCCGAAGGGGTCCTTGCCCGGGGGCACGTTCGACCACATCGGTACGCGGCTCATGGACTCCACACCACAGGCGACGACGATGTCGTACGCGCCCGAGAGGACGCCCTGCGCGGCGAAGTGCACGGCCTGCTGGGAGGAGCCGCACTGGCGGTCCACGGTGGTCGCGGGGACCGTCTCGGGGAAGCCGGCGGACAGCACGGCGTACCGGGTGGTGTTCATGGCCTGCTCGCCGACCTGGTCGACGGTGCCGCCGATGACGTCGTCGATGAGCGCCGGGTCGATTCCCGAGCGCTCGACGAGGGTGCGCAGGGTGTGCGCGAGGAGTTCCACGGGGTGGACATGGGCGAGGGCGCCGTTCGGCTTGCCCTTGCCCACCGGGGTGCGTACGGCTTCGACGATCACGGCGTCGCGCATGGTGCGGGCCTCCTTGCCCGGCGGGTGCCGGTTGGCGTTACCGGTGAGTAGGAAATCTGGATCCACCATAGCTCGTAGGGTTGGAAAAGCAAACCCTCACCTAGACTGGGGGCATGGCCGCCACCAAGGACCCGCGCCCCTGCTCGATCGCCGACACCCTCGCTGTCGTGGGCGAGAAGTACTCCCTGCTCGTCCTGCGCGAGGTGTGCCTCGGGAACGGACGCTTCGACCAGCTCGTGCGCAACATCGGCGCCCCGCGCGACATCCTGGCCGCGCGTCTTAAGCGTCTGGTGGACGCCGGAATCCTGACGAAGAAGATGTACAGCGAGCGCCCGCAGCGCTTCGAGTACCGGCCCACGGCGGCGGCCCTGGAACTGGAGACGGTCCTGATGACCCTCATGGCGTGGGGCGACCGCCATCTCCGGAAGGACGACGACCGCCCCATGGTGATCGAGCACATCTGCGGCAACGAGCTGGTCCCGGTGGTCACCTGCTCCGCCTGCGGCGAGGAGGTCCGCCACGAGGACATGACGGCCCACCCTCAGGCGCCCGGCTGGACGGTCTCCGGTCCGGCCGTGGCTTAGGGGTATGCCCGCCCGGGTCGCGCGCTCATAGTGCAAGGACCCCTTGGAGCTCCGAGCTCTTAGAGCTCTACGACGTCCCCCGGTAGACGCTCAGCCACCCGCACATCCCGAACTTCCCGCCGGCGGACGGTTTCCGGGTCCGTACGACAGCGTCGGCGAGGTGGGAGGCATCGCCGCGCTCCAGACGGTCGAGCTGATGGCCCGTGGCCGCGGCGGCGGCCTCGGCGCCGCGCCGCCACCGCTCGCGCCACTCGGCCAGCCGCGGCCGTACGAGCGCGGCGGCGGCCCGGTGGAACGCGGCCAGCGGCTCGGGGCCGTCCGCGTCGCGCAGCGCCCGGTAGCCCTCCAGGGCCAGATCACGGCGGGCCCTGGCGATGCGCTCCTGCTCCGCCTCGGGCGCGTCGGCCGGGACGGCGGTCGCGGCGGCGTACGTCTGCGGATCCGTCAGGTACTCCGGGGGCAGCGTGAGGACGGCGTCACCCGCTTCCGGCAGCCCGCCGTTCTGCATGAGGACGGTGATGCGCAGGTCCTCCTCGTTGACCAGCCGGTGGATGGTGCCGGGCGTGAACCAGGCGACCGTGCCGGCAGCGAGGGGCGTGACCTCGTACCCGGACGTCGTCAGCGTCTGCACCGCCCCGCGCCCGCCGGTGACGACGTACGCCTCCGAACAGGTCAGATGCAGATGGGGACTTCCACCGCACACACCGTCGGCCGCGGGCCAGTCGTAGACGGTCAGGTGCGAGACGGCGACGGCGCCCGGCAGCCCCGTGAACTCCCCGGCGCTCACCACGGGTGCTCCTGCAGGTACTTGGCAACCTCCGCGCGCTCCCAGGCGCCATCCGCCACCACCACCCGGTACCGGCGGCGCAGCGTGTCGCCGGGGGCCAGCTCCAGCTCGTCGTGGAACGCCCAGGACGGGGCGACGGTCGCGAACGGGTCGTTGCGCACGAACCAGTGGGCGGGGTGGGTGCCGCGCTCTCCCAGGTGGTCGTTCTCGGGGGCATGCGCGAAGACGAGTGTCGCGTGCCCGTCGGCGCCGTCGTGCTCCCCCGAGTACGCGAGCCAGGGCGCCTGTTGCCCCATCAGTCCGGGGCCCTCCGAGTCCGGCCCGACGATCCGCCCGCCACGGAAGGCGCGCGGCCCGCGCCAGAACAGGCCCGTGTAACCGGCCAGTTCCCGTCCTGCGGTCGTGGGGCTGCCGAAGAGCAGTGGCTCGTCGCGGCGGTTGGTGATCGCGGAGGTCCAGGTCAGCGCCCAGGACCGGGATCCGAGGTCGACGTCGTGCACCTCGATGCGGCGCTCCTCGTCGGCCCAGAGCTCGCCGTCGTACGGATGCCAGGTGAGTCGCTCGGCGACGACCGCCCGACCGCCGCCCGCGTCGATCTCGTCGAACGCCACATGCGCCATCGACCCGACGCGCTCCGGCAACGCCAGGTACCCCTCGCCGTGCACATAGGTGTAGCCGCCCCACAGGTTCTGCCCGGACAGGTGCGAAGCCGTCAGCTGCAGGCCCTTGTGCCAGCGGTGGTCGTTGGGCCGGTAGTCGGTGACGATGTCCCCGGCGAGCGTCCGCACGGGGTGCAGATACGGCTTGGGTGCCTCCCAGGCCGCCTCGGGGCCGTACACGTAGCTGAACAGCTCGATGCCGGTGGCCGGTTCGGTGAGCGTGATGCGGTCGCCGTGCTCGTGCGCGATCCGCAAGGTCCCGGTCATGCGGACACCTCCTCGCCCCGCGCCGCCGCGGACGCCTCGGTCACCCTGGGCGCCCAGCCGGGCGCGCCGCCGTGCAGGGCCGTGTAGTACGGGTCGCCGGGGCCGATATCACCGGCGAGGACGGTCGTGTCGGTGAACGCCGACTTGTACAGCGCGGTGATCAGCTCCAGGCTGGTGCGGCCGTCCGCGCCGCTGCTGCGGGGCCGCTCGCCGGCGCGCATGCTCGCGACCAGCTCGCGCAGCTGTTCAAGATGCGAACTGGGCACGTCCGCACCGAAGTCCCGCCAGCGGGCGGCCTCCTCCTCGGGCACATCGGGAGCGGCTGTGATGCGCCAGTTGTCGTTGCTGTGCCCGTACAGATGCGTCAGTTCGACGGTGGCCCGCTCGCAGTCGATGCGGATGCGGCTGACCTCGTCCGGGCTGAGCACGCTGTTCACGATCGTGGCGAGCGCCCCGTTCTCGAAGCGGACGAGCGCCGTCGAGACGTCCTCGGTCTCCAGGTCGTGCACCAGGCGGCCGGCCATGGCCCGCACCTCGCTCCACGGTCCCAGCAGGTCAAGGAGGAGATCCATCTGGTGGATGCCGTGGCCCATGGCGGGTCCGCCACCCTCGGTCTGCCAGCGTCCGCGCCAGGGCACGGCGTAGTAGGCGGCGTCGCGGTACCAGGTGGTCTGGCAGTGCGCCACCAGCGGGCGGCCCAGGGCCCGCTCGGCGAGCAGTCGCCCGACGTGCCGGGCGCCGGAGCCGAAGCGGTGCTGGAAGACGATCGCCGCGTAGGGGCCGCCGTCCGTCCCCTCTTCCGCCTCGACGGCGTCGAAGTCGGCCAGCGTCGGCACCGGAGGCTTCTCGCACCACACCCAGGCGCCGGCCCGCAGCGCCGCGACGGTCTGCTCGCGGTGCAGGGTGGGCGGCGTACAGATGCTGACCAGGTCGGGCCGCTGCTCGTCGAGCATGCGCCGGAGGTCGGTGTACGGGTGCGGAATGCCACCCTCCGCGCACAGCCGCTTGACGGAGTCGGCGTCGATGTCGACGGCGGCGACGATCTCGGTCTCGCCCTCCTCGGCCAGGCGGGCGAGCGCGGGGAGATGGGAGCCGCGCGCGATGGCGCCCGTGCCGATGAGGGCGGCCCTGATGCGACGGCCCGCGAAGGGGGATGCGGGGCGGTCCGGGCGCGGGTTCGAAGACCGCTCGGGATACCGGCGCGGGTTCGAACTCCGGTCGGAGTCCGGGGTCGGGTTCGAAGAGCGGTCGGAGTCCGGGTTCAGGTTCGAGTTCGAAGAGCAGCCGGAGTCCGAACTCGGGTTCGGAGTCTGGGGCGGAGTGGGCTCGGGGGTCGTGGCGTTGTCGGCTGTGGAGGCGTTGCGGGCTGTCGGCATGAACGTGATCAGCGCTCCATCGGACGTGACGTCAGACGTGACGTCGGACGTTGACCAACGCGTGTTGACTCCGGAGGAGCCCGGGGGCAGCAAGCGCTTTCCCTCCGCTGCAACGTAAGCGGGTTCGAGCGGCCGGTCAACACCACGCGCCGGACCCTTCCACGAGGTGGACGGGCTCGCACCCGCACGACATCGGACGCACTGTCCCAAGCGCCGGTAAAGCCCCGGTGATGGCATCGTCATCCCGGGGCGCTACGCTGCCACCCAGCACCCTTGATCCCCGGCCGCACCACGGCACGCCGCGGCCCGGTGTGCCCGTCGTCGCCTCCACGATCAGCGCTTGGACCACATCACTTCATGTCTTGGCTTGAATCCCTCATCCTCGGACTCGTCCAGGGGCTGACCGAATTCCTCCCCGTCTCCTCCAGCGCGCACCTGCGGCTGACCGCGGCCTTCGCGGGCTGGGAGGACCCGGGGGCGGCCTTCACGGCGATCACCCAGATCGGCACGGAGGCCGCGGTGCTGATCTACTTCCGCAAGGACATCGCGAACATCCTCTCGGCCTGGTTCCGCTCCTTGTTCGACAAGAACACGCGGCAGCACCACGATGCGCAGACGGGCTGGCTGGTGATCGTCGGCTCCATACCCATCGGCGTGCTCGGCGTGACCCTGAAGGACCAGATCGAGGGCCCGTTCCGGGATCTGCGGGTCACGGCGACGATGCTGATCGTCATGGGCGTGATCCTCGGCGTCGCGGACCGGCTCGCGGCGCGCGACGAGACGGGCGGCCGGCACCGGCTGCCGAAGCAGCGCAAGACGCTCCAGGACCTGAACGTCAAGGACGGCCTGGTCTACGGCATCTGCCAGGCGATGGCCCTGATCCCCGGCGTCTCCCGCTCCGGGGCCACGATCAGCGGCGGCCTGTTCCTCGGCTACCGGCGCGAGGCCGCGGCTCACTACTCGTTCCTGCTCGCCATCCCGGCCGTGCTGGCCTCCGGCGTGTTCGAACTCAAGGACGCCGCGGCGAGCGGGCAGGTGAGCAGGGGGCCGACGTTGTTCGCGACGGCCATCGCGTTCGTGTCGGGATACGCGGTCATCGCGTGGTTCATGAAGTTCATTTCGAGCAAGAGCTTCATGCCGTTCGTCTGGTACCGGGTGACCCTTGGGCTGGCCATCATCGCGCTGGTCGGTGCGGGTCTGCTCAGTCCGCATGCGGCTGAGTCCGGGGGCTGAGCGGGCGAGAGGGACGCCCCTTGGGGTGAACGGTACGCGGCGGACCCGAGTTGCGGGAGCGACGAACCCGGCTGTCTCCAACTGCCCTTCACAGGAACGACCGTGACCAACCACATACCGCGCGCGTAGCGGTGCGGTAGCGCAGTGTCAGCCCTTGCCCCTAGGCTAATCCGCATGTCCCCCGATCCCATGAGCCCTGGTTCCACGCGTTCCGCCGACGACTTAAACGAGCGGATCCGTGCGCTGTGGCTGCGCGCGGGCGGCTCCCTGTCGGCTCAGGAACGCGCGGAGTACGAGCTGCTGGTCGTGGAGTGGGCGGCTGCGATACGCGGCGAGGTCATCGAGGCGGCCTGAGCACGTCGACCTCCACGGCCCGGCGCAGATCGGCCGGGTCCGTGTCCGTGAGCCTGCCGAGCGGACCCGTCACCCCCGGCGTTGTTCACCAGCCCTGTCACCAGGCCTGTCACCGGCCCGAGTTCGTCGGCCGCGGTCTCGAAGGGCGTCAAGGCACCGATGACCGGCCACCGCCCGTTACCACCGTGACCGGACGCGTAGGAGCCCGCTTCGAACAGATCTCGGTCTCTCGCGACGGACGCCGCGCACCTCCCCGTAGAGCAGACGAAGGCTCGACCGTACGCCACGCACCACCGCCCTTCGTCCGACTCACGAACCCACGAGGTACTTGTGGCTCTCCTCTCCGCACTCCGTCCTCACCGCCACCCGCGGTCGCGGGGGCGACTCGCCGTCGGGCTGCTGGCGCTCGTCGCCGGCAGCCTGCCGAGTGTGTCGGCCGGCGCCGCCACTCCGCCCTCCGGATCGGTCAGCGACACAGCGCCCACGGCCACGTGGAGCGCCGGTCCCTTCGTCGCCCCGAACGTCTCGGGCACCGCCGGGACGGTGAGCTGCGCGCATCCGCAACTCTGCGACGACTACGCCCTGAAAGTGTCGGTGCCCGCGGGCTACGACGCCGGTCACAGCCTGCGCATCGACGTCAAGTGGCCCGACTCCGCAGCCGACTTCGACCTGTACGTCCTCGATACGAACGGCCGTCAGGTGGCCGCCTCGGCCTCCACCAGCGACCCCGAGACCGTGCTGCTTCCGGCGGTGACGGCCTCGTACACCGTGCGCGTGGTGCCGTTCGCTCCGCTCGGCGACAGCTTCAGCGGCACCGCGAGCCTGGTGGCCAACCCGGTTGATCCGCCACCGAGTACGGCCGTCCCGCCGACGTACGCGAACTCCTCGGCGCCCGACGGCATCGCGGCCGCGCACAAGGCCGGTGAACCCTCGATCGGCGTCGACCGCGCGAGTGGCGCCGCGATGTTCCAGGCGTACACCTCGACCCTCAAGGTCACGTACGACAGCGCCGGGACCGCCACCTGGCAGGACAAGAGCGCGAAGGCGGCCAACGGCTGTCCTCAGGGCAGTACCACCAGCCTCGACCCGATCCTGTTCACCGACCCGGCCACCCACCGCACCTTCGAGTCGCAGCTCGCCGGCAAGACCGCCCTGACCTGCTACACCGACGACGACGGTGAGACGTGGACGCCGACGGGCGGGTCGGGCATCAACTCCGGCGTGGACCACCAGACCATCGGGGGCGGCCCCTTCGCCCCGGGCGTCCCGGGTGCCGTCACCTCGTACCCCCATGCCGTGTACTACTGCTCCCAGGACATCGCCGACGCCTCCTGCGCGATCAGCCGGGACGGCGGTCTGACGTACGGGCCCGCCGTCCCGATGTACTCACTCCTGGACTGCGGCGGCCTGCACGGGCATGTGAAGGTCGCCCCGGACGGCACGGTGTACGTACCCAACAAGGGCTGCGGCGGCCATCAGGCCGTGGCCGTCTCCGAGGACAACGGGCTGACCTGGACCGTCCGCCACAACCCGTCCAGCACCCCCGGTGACTCCGACCCGAGCGTGGGAGTCGGCGCCGGCGGGACCGTCTACATGGGGTACCAGAACAGCGATGGAACCGCCCGTATCGCTGTCAGCCACGACAAGGGCAAGACGTGGCTGCACGACCAGAACGTCGGCGCCGCCCTCGGCGTCAAGAACATCGTCTTCCCAGCCGTGACCGCAGGCGACGACAACCGCGCCGCCTTCGCCTTCCTCGGCACCACCACGGGCGGCAACTACCAGGACACGGCGAATTTCAAGGGTGTCTGGCACCTGTATGTGGCCACCACCTACGACGGCGGCCAGTCCTGGGCCACCGTCGACGCCACCCCCACCGACCCGGTTCAGAAGGGGTCGATCTGCACCGGTGGCACCACCTGCGGCAAGGACCGCAACCTCCTGGACTTCAACGACGTCACCACCGACGCCCAGGGCCGCGTCCTCGTCGCCTACGCCGACGGATGCACCGGCAGCTGCGCCACCGGCGGCGCGCAGAACTACGACGCGCTGGCCTCCATCGCCCGCCAGTCCTCCGGCAACACGCTGTACGGCGCGTACGACGCCGTGGTCGGCGCCAAGCACAACAAGCGCGCAGGAGGCCGGTAGATGAGGCCTGTGCTTCCGGGTGCCGTGCTGGCCGGCGCCGTCCTATGCCTGACGGCCGTCGCCGGATGCTCGGCGACGGCCCGGCCCGCCGAGCCCCGGGGCGAGACGCCGCAGGCGGCCGGGCGGGCAACAGACGCGTCGGCCGGGAAGAAGGCCGACGCCACGCCCGGCGGCTGCCCCACCGCCGCCTCACTGCCGCTTCCCAAGGACTTCCCGGCGAACCTGCCGGTGCCCGACGGCGCCGTGGTGATCTCGGTGGAGCACCGCACCCACGACCGGCTCGTCCTCGGCACGGTCGTACGGGGCGGCTTCAAGGCCACGCTGACCTTCCTGCAACAGCGGCTCCCCAAGGCCGGGTACGCCCTGAAGCAGGGCGAGGTGGACGAGAACGACGCCGAGTCGAACTTCTCCTCCGGGACCGTCGACGGCCGCTGGACCCTGCGGAAGATGCCCGGCTGCGAGGGAGGGGTGTACCTGACGTACCTGACGTCCGCCGCCTCCTGAGCCACCGGCACGACTCCGGCGTACGAACCCGGGGCCGAAACACCCCGCACACCTCTTGGCTCCGCCACCCCCGTCCCCAACACTTGGCCGATGACCCAGCGTGTGGAGCTCGCTACCGTGATGGACCGGCTGGCCGTCGACGGACTCGTCACCGAGTACGCGGCGGCCGTGGACGACGGCGACTGGCAAGCGTACCGAGGACTGTTCACGGCGGACGGACGGGCCGACTACCGCTCGGCGGGCGGTATCGAGGGCGATGCCGGGCAGGTAGCCGGATGGCTGGAGCGGACCATGCTGCTGGTTCCGATGCGCCAGCATCTGATCGTCAACCGGCGTGTGACGTTCGGTGTCCTGGCGCAGGACGTCGGCGACACGGCCCAGGTCCAGGCCGACTACATCAATCCCATGCGGTTCGAGGGACCGGACGAGGGAGTGTCCGGTCCCTCCGCGCCGTCCGAGCCGGACTTCGTCTGCGGCGGCCGCTACGCGTTCGCGTTCCTGCGCACGGACGGGGGCTGGCGGCTGCGTGAGGTGGTCGTCGAGGAGAAATGGCGCCTCACCCGGCATCCGCGCACGTAGGCCCGGAGCCACCACGGCGCCGCTCCCCGCGCTCCCCCACGCCCCCTGTCGAAGATCTTCTCCGGCGCGCACACTGGAGACATGCAGAGGGAGGAACGCGCCGAATGAGGACGCCCAGCAACTGGCTCACCTCCCGCCGACGGCGCGGTGTCGCCGCCATGCTCGCCGGTGCGCTGCCGATGGTCGCCTTCCCGGCGCCGTCCCTGTGGTGGTTCGCCTACATGGCGCTGGTCCCCTGGATCCTGCTCGTCCGGTCGGCGCCGACCGGACGGCAGGCCGCGTACGACGGCTGGCTCGGCGGGTTCGGCTTCATGACGGCCGTGCACCACTGGCTGATCCCGAACCTGAACGTGTTCACGTTCGTCATAGCCGCACTGCTCGGCGCGCTGTGGGCGCCGTGGGGGCTGCTGGTACGGCGCTTCCTGGCGGGCGTGCCCTCCCCGGGCCGGATCGGCGCGGCCCTCGTCGTGCTGCCGTCGGGCTGGCTGCTGGTCGAGCTCGTGCGCTCGTGGCAGGGACTCGGCGGCCCCTGGGGGCTGCTCGGGTCGAGCCAGTGGCAGGTGGAGCCCGCTCTGCGGCTCGCCTCGGTCGGCGGGGTGTGGCTGCTGAGCTTCCTGGTCGTGGGCGTCAACGTCGCCCTCGCCGTCCTCTTGTCGGTACGCGCGTCACGCCTGCCCGCCCTGGCCGGACTGGTCGCCACGGCCGCCGCGACGTCGGCGGCCTGGGTGTGGTCGCCGCGCCCCGACCTCGACGGGCAGGTGCGCATAGCGGTCGTCCAGCCCGGGATCGTGGACGGCACGGCCAGCGGTGCGCAGCGCTTCGAACGCGAGGAGCAGTTGACGCGGCGGCTCGCCGGGCGGGACGTGGACCTGGTCGTGTGGGGCGAGAGCAGCGTCGGGTTCGACCTCGCGCACCGGCCCGATCTGGCCACCCGGATCGCGGCACTCTCCCGGCAGGTGAAGGCCGACATCCTCGTCAACGTCGACGCCCGCCGCTCCGACCGCCGCGGCATCTACAAGAGTTCGGTGCTCGTCGGCCCGAACGGCCCGACCGGAGAGCGCTACGACAAGATGCGGCTCGTCCCGTTCGGCGAGTACATACCGGCACGGTCCGTGCTCGGTTGGGCCACCTCGGTCGGCAGGGCAGCCGGCGAGGACCGCAGACGCGGTACCGAGCAGGTGGTCATGGACGTCGGGCACGGGCTGCGCGTCGGCCCCATGGTCTGCTTCGAGTCCGCGTTCCCGGACATGAGCCGCCACCTCGCGGACAACGGCGCGGAGGTGCTGCTCGCCCAGTCGTCGACGTCGACGTTCCAGGACAGCTGGGCGCCGGAGCAGCACGCCTCGCTGGCCGCGCTGCGCGCCGCGGAGACCGGCCGCCCCATGGTGCACGCCACGCTGACCGGCGTCTCCGCCGTCTACGGCCCGAGCGGCGAGCGCGTCGGCTCCTGGCTGGGGACCGGCGCAAGCACTTCGGCGGTGTACGACGTCCCCCTCGCCCATGGCATCACTCCGTACGTCCGCTATGGCGACTGGCCTGTGCACACGGCTGTGCTGGTGCTCGCCGGGCTGTGCGCCGCCGAGGGCGTGCGTGCCCTCAGAGTGCGACGGGGCGCTCCCGCACCGCAGCTACCACGCGCTCGCACAGTTCGTGAGTCGCCAGTGCGTCCCTGGCGCTGAGTACCTTGCCCGCGCGGACGGCGTCGAGGAAGGCGAGCGCGGCCTGTTCGATGCCGCGCTGGCGGGCCACCGGCACCCAGTCCCCGCGCCGTCGCACGGTCGGCTGGCCCTTGTGGTCGATGATCTCGGCGAGGTTGCACACCTGCCGCTTGGTGTCCTGCCCGGAGACCTCCAGGATCTCCTCCGCCGAACCGCTCAGCCGGTTCATCACGCCGAGCGCGGTGAAGCCGTCGCCGGCCAGCTGGAGCACCACGTGGTGCAGCAGACCGCCCTCGACCCGGGCCCGTATCGTCACGTCGTCGACCGGCCCCGGCACCAGGAAGCGCAGGGTGTCGGCGACGTGGATGAAGTCGTCGAGGATCATCCTGCGCGGTTCCTCGGGGCGACCGGCGCGGTTCTTCTGCATCAGGATCAGCTCGCGGGGGTGGTCGGCGCACTGCACGTACCCGGGTGCGTAGCGTCGGTTGAAGCCCACCATGAGGCTCACGTTGCGCTCCTCCGCGAGCCGCACCAGCCGTTCGGAGTCGGCGAGTTGGTAGGCGAGGGGCTTGTCCACGTACGTCGGTACGCCCGCCTCCAGCAGTCGTGTGACGATCTCGGGATGGGCGGCGGTGGGCGCGTGGACGAACGCCGCGTCGAGGTCCTGGGCGAGCAGCGTGTCCAGGTCGGGGTGCCGCTGATCGTGCGGAAGGTGCAGGCTGTCGCCGACGCGGTGGAGGGTCGCGGGAGTCCGCGTCCGCAGGTGCAGTTCGATCCCCGGCTGCAGCGCGAGCACCGGCAGATAGGCCTTCTGCGCGATGTCGCCGAGTCCGATGCAGCCGACCTTCACGGGGACGTCTCCTGGGGGTTGCCGACGGGTGCCTCGTCGGAAGGATACGGCCGCCGCGGGGCCGCCGGTCGACGAGGTCGCCGAGATCTCGCGAGAGGGGCGCCGTTGCCGGGGACGGGCGAGGCGGCGCTCGCGCACCTGCGTGCGGCGGCCGGCCAGGACCGTCCGGCGGATACCGGCCGGGCGACCGCCGCCCGGTGGGAAATGCGTTGTGGCGATGCGGGGATCCGGGGCAGGATGCGGACATGACAGTCGAGCGCCGTGAGCCCGCCCTGAACGCCGACGAGCGCGCCATGCTGGAGGGCTGGCTCGACTACCACCGCCAGACACTCGCGTGGAAGTGCGAGGGCCTCACCGACGCCCAGCTCAGGACCGCCTCGGTGGAACCGTCCGAGCTCTCCCTGATGGGGCTCGTGCGGCACATGACGGAGGTGGAGCGGAACTGGTTCCGCAGGGTCCTCGTCGGTGACGATCCCGGGCTGATCTACTGCAGCGACGAGGACCCGGACGGCGAGTTCCACCTCACCGAGGCCGACACCTGGGAGGAGGCGTACGCCACCTGGCAGGCCGAGATCGAGATCGCCCGGCGGCACGCGGCCGACCACGACCTCGACGACCTCTCCAAGGGCCCGAGCCGGTTCACCGACTAGCCCTTCAGCCTGCGCTGGATCTACACCCACATGATCGAGGAGTACGCGCGCCACAACGGCCACGCCGACCTGATCCGTGAGCGGATCGACGGGGCCACCGGGGACTGACGCACTCGGGGCGGCCCGCGGCCCTCCGGCGGAGGCGGGGATCACCCGTGCGGGGCATCCTCCGCCTGTCCGCTCCCCAAAGCGGGCCGGACCCAGCAGAGTTGCGCGGGTGCATCGAACGACGACCACCGCAACGCTCCTGGTCACCGTGGCCGTCTCGGCCCTCACCGGTTGTGTGACCGTCCAGCGACCGACCGCCCCCGGCCCGCCGCCCGCGCCTTCGACGCCCTCGGCACCGCACCCCGACGGCAGCGCACAGCCCCGTGTCGTCCAGGCCCCGGCACGGGAGGCGCTGGAGATGGTCCGGCCGTCCACCGGCCCGTCGCCGTCCGCCGACACCTCGCGCCGCACTCCCCGCCAGGCCCCCGCCGCCGCGCCGACGGGTGGCCCGCACCGACCGCCCGCGGCCCCGCCCCCCGGGTGGGCCCACCCCGAGCCACACCCGAGGCGGGCCCACCCGGGGACGCCCATCCAGGTGCCCCCGGCCGTCGCCGAGGCCTTCCCGAGGAACGCGGAGGTGTGCGCGCTCGGCCGCAGATACGGAGGGTGGCCCTCGGACAGCCCCGAGGCGGTCATCTGCCGGAGCACCTACGGGCGTTGAAGCCCGAAGCCCATTCGGGAGGAACCCTAAGAGCTCCGAACAGAGTGGGCGCCCGGCTCGCGGCCTCCCCTTCTGTTCGGAGCTCTAAGGGGTCCTTGCACTATGAGCGCCCGATGAGGTCGCGTGGCGAGGTGCGGTGCCAGACCACGCGACCCGGGCGGGCATAGTGCAAGGACCCCTAAGGCCGTCGCGGCGGCCCCAGGGTCTCCCCGCCCGGGCCGTCCCGGGGGCCGGGCTCGGGTACGCCGCCGGCCGGCCACTCCTCCGCGAGCCGCCGCTCCAGGCGGCCGATCGCCGCCCTGATGCCGTCGCCATAGGGGTCGGTGCCGAGGACGCCCACCGCGCCGCGGGCCCAGCCCAGATGGACGCGGGCGGCCTCGGAGCGGCCGAGCTTCACATAGTCGGCGGCCAGATTCAGATGGAGCGAGGGATAGAAGGCACGCACCGCGAGTGCCCTGTCGTGCTCGGCCAGGCGCTCGTCGGTGAGTTCCTCGGCGGCGGACAGCGCCCTGAGGTCCCAGGCGAGCTCGTCCGCCGGGTCGTTCTGCGTGTCCGCCATGTAGTGCGCCAGGGTGCAGCGGTGCAGCGGGTCACCGTCCTCGCCGATCTCCGCCCACAGTTGGAGGAAGCGGTCGCGGGCCTCCTCCCGGTCGCCGCCGTGGTGCAGCATGACGACCTGCCCGATGCGGGTCATGACGGCGTCCGGCGCCGTCTGTTCCTGTCCCTTCGCCACCGCGTCCTCCACGCTCGTCACCCGTCACCACGACGCTAACCGCCCCCACCGTCGATCGCGGTCAGGCGGCTCCGTACGGACGCTGGGCCAAGACGGTGACGACACGAGCCGGCCAGTGACCGGCGGGGGCGGGCCGGAGCCGGTCCGCCCCGTCGGGCCTCACCCGAGATTCGGGATCGTCCAGTCGATCGGCTCGTGCCCCTGCCGGGCCACGGCCTCGTTGATCCGCGTGAACGGGCGTGAGCCGAAGAACTTCTTCGCGGACAGGGGCGAGGGGTGGGCGCCCTTGACGACGACGTGCCGCGTCTCGTCGATCAGGGGCTGCTTCTTCTGCGCGTAGTTGCCCCACAGCACGAACACCGCCGGGTCCGGCCGGTCGGCCACGGCACGGATCACCGCGTCCGTGAACTTCTCCCAGCCCCTGCCCTTGTGCGAGTTGGCCTCCCCCGCGCGCACCGTCAGCACGGCGTTGAGCAGCAGCACGCCCTGCCGGGCCCATGGCATGAGGTAGCCGTTGTCCGGGATCGGCGTGCCCAGTTCCTCCTGCATCTCCTTGTAGATGTTCCGCAGGGACGGCGGGGTCTTCACACCGGGACGCACGGAGAAGCACAGGCCGTGTCCCTGGCCCTCGCCGTGGTACGGGTCCTGGCCGAGGACGAGCACCTTCACCTTCTCGTACGGCGTGGCGTCGAGTGCGGCGAAGACCTCCTCGCGCGGAGGGTAGACGGGACCCTTGGCGCGCTCCACCTCGACGAACTCCGTGAGCTCCTTGAAGTAGGGCTGCTGCAGTTCGTCGCCCAGAACGCCCCGCCAGGACTCCGGCAGCATGGCGATGTCGGTCACGTCAACTTCCTCCGATGTGCGGTCACTTCCAGGTCTCAGAACCTACAGGCGACCACTGACAACGGGCTCCCGAACCCTCCCGGGCCGGACTACCAGCTGGTCTTGCGGGACAGCTCCCACATCATCATGATCGTCGATGGATCCAGCGCGCGCTCACCGCCGGAGATGTCCTCGTTCGCCGCCACGTACTGCTTGCCCTGCCACAGCGGCAGCAGTCGGGCGTCGTCGACGAGGATCTGCTGGGCCGCTTCGAACTGCTTGACCACGTTGGCGCGGTCGCTCTGGCGCCGGGACCCCGGCAGCAGCTCCCCGGTGATCTTCGGCGCCGGGTAGGGCGTGCCGAGCGCGTTCTGCTGGCCGACGAAGGGCGCGATGTAGTTGTCCGGGTCCGGGAAGTCGGGGAACCACCCGCGGCCGAAAACAGGGTATTCGCCCTTCTGGTAGCCCTCCACGTACGTCGTCCAGGGACGGCTCTTCAGGGTGACCTGGAAGAGGCCGGAGTCCTCCAGCTGACGTTTGATCTCCTGGAACTCCGGCGCGGTCTCGGAGCCGTAGCGGTCGGTGGTGTACCAGAGGGTCAGCGGGACGCGCTGGGTGATGCCCGCGTCGGAGAGGATCTTGCGGGCCTTGGCGGTGCTGGGGTCCCCGAACTGGTCGAAGAAGCCGGTGGTGTGTCCGGTCAGCCCCGCCGGGACCATGGAGTAGAGCGGTTGGACGGTGTCCTTGTAGACGTTGTGGGCGATGGCGGCCCGGTCCACGACCTGGGCCAGGGCCTTGCGGACGGCGGTCTTGCCGGCCCACGGGTCCTTGGGGTTGAAGACCAGGTAGCTGATCTCGATGCCCGAGTTCTCCAGGAGCTGGATGCCGCTGTTGGACTGGTGGCGCTGGAGGGAGACGATGTCGGAGGCGGCGAGACCGCGGTACGTGAGGTCGATCTTCCGGCTCTTGAGGGCGTCCACCATGCTGGAGGAGTCCTGGAAGTAGCGGATGGTGACCTCGTCGTTCTTCCGCTTGGCGTAGCCCTGGTAACGGCTGTTCCCGACGAGTCGTGCTTCCTTGCCGTCCTGGTAGGACTGCAGCGTGTACGGTCCGGACCCGGTGATCCGGCCGTCCTTGCGCACCTGGGTGGCGGAGTAGTCGGCCGGGTCGACGATCGACATGGCGGGCGTGGCGAGGACGAAGGGGAAGGTGGCGTCCGGTTCCTTGAGGTGGAAGACGACCTCCAGGTCGCCCTTCACCTCGATCCGGTCGAGGCTGCCCAGCAGGCCCGCCGGGCCGCCGGACACACTGATCCGCTTGATCCGGTCGATCGAGTACTTCACGGACCGGGCGTCGAGCTTGTCCCCGTTGGAGAAGGTCAGGCCGCTGCGCAGGACGCAGCGGTAGGTGAGGTTCGTGGTGTCGGTGAACGCGCACTTCTCGGCCGCGTCGGGACCGGGCTGGCTGGCGCCGTCGGGGTAGTTCAGCAGGGTCTGGTAGACGTTGCGGAACAGCTCCCAGGAACTGTCCCAGGAGGCGGCCGGATCCAGCGTGCTCGGGGAACTGGTGGTGCCCACCACGATCGGGCTCTTGCTGCCGGAGGAGTCCGACGACAGGACCCCGCATCCGGTCACCAGCGATATGGACGCGATCGTCGCCAGCTGACGCAGACCTCGGTTCCGGTTGAACACGCGTTGCTCCTCGAGCTGCCACACCAGGGGTTGGCAGACCATACCGCAGCGCCCCGCCGGGTTCACCGTGTTCCGGCGGGGCGTGTGACCAGCGCGTTATGACGACGTTGTCATCCCCGTGCGTGCCCGTTTCGCGGTGACACGGGCGCGGAATCTGTCAATGGTTGGAGGCGATCCGCGCCCGTGTCGAGACGTCCGTCAGCCGACCCCCGCGTTCAGGAAGATGCCGCCGTCGACGACGAGCGTCTGCCCCGTGATCCAGTCGGACTGGTCCGACGTCAGGAACGCTGCGGCGCCGCCGATGTCGGAGGGCACGCCGAGCCGGCCGAGCGGGTAGGCCGCGGCGGCCTCCGCCTCCCGGCCCTCGTACAGGGCCTGGGCGAACCTGGTCTTCACCACGGCCGGCGCGATCGCGTTGACCCGCGCCTTGGGCGCGAACTCGTGCGCGAGCTGCAGGGTCAGGTTGATCATGGCGGCCTTGCTGATGCCGTACGCGCCGATGAACGGTGAGGCGGAGACACCGGCCACGGAGGCGATGTTGACGATGGCGCCGCCGTTCTCGCTCTGCCAGGCCTTCCAGGTCTGCTGCGCGAAGCCGAGCGCCGAGACGACGTTCGTCTCGAACACCTTGCGCGCCACGTTCAGGTCGAGGTCGGCGATCGGGCCGAACACCGGATTCGTACCGGCGTTGTTGACCAGGAAGTCGACCCGGCCGAAGGCCTCCATGGTCCGCTCCACGGCGGCGGCCTGGTGGGCCTCGTCGTGTGCCTTGCCCGCGACCCCGATGACGCGGTCGGCGCCGAGCTGCTCGACGGCCTCCTTCAGGGCTTCCTCGTTGCGTCCGGTGATGCAGACGCGGTCACCGCGGGCGACGAGCGCCTCGGCGATGCCGTAGCCGATGCCGCGGCTGGCGCCCGTGATGAGGGCGACCTTGCCGGAGAGTTCCACCGAAGTCATGGTCTGCTTCCCCCGGCCCTAGTCGAGCGGTCCGCCGGCGACGTACAGCACCTGGCCGGAGACGAATCCGGCCGCCTCGCCCGTGAAGAAGGCGATCGCGTTGGCGATGTCGTCGGGCTCACCGACGCGCTGCACGGGGATCTGGGTGGCCGCCGCGGCCTTGAAGTCCTCGAAGTCCATGCCGACGCGTTCGGCGGTGGCCTTGGTCATCTCGGTGGCGATGAAGCCGGGGGCGACGGCGTTGGCGGTGATGCCGAACTTGCCGAGCTCCTTGGCCAGGGTCTTGGTGAAGCCCTGCAGCCCGGCCTTCGCGGCGGAGTAGTTCACCTGGCCGCGGTTGCCGAGCGCGGAGGACGAGGAGAGGTTGACGATACGGCCGAAGCCCGCGTCCACCATGTGCTTCTGCACCGCCCGGGACATCAGGAAGGCGCCGCGCAGGTGCACGTTCATGACGGTGTCCCAGTCCGAGACGCTCATCTTGAACAGCAGGTTGTCGCGCAGCACGCCCGCGTTGTTGACGAGGATCGTCGGCGCGCCCAGCTCCTCGGCGATCCGCGCGACGGCCTCCTCGACCCGCGCCTCGTCCGAGACGTCGCAGCCGACGGCGATGGCCTTGCCGCCGGCGGCGGTGATCCTCTCCACGGTGTCCTTGCACGCGGCCTCGTCGAGGTCGATCACCGCGACGGCGCGGCCCTCCGCGGCCAGTCGTACGGCGGTGGCTGCGCCGATGCCGCGCGCTCCGCCGGTGACGACGGCGACGCGCTGCTCAGTGGTGGACATTGCTGGTTCTCCTCGCCCTTGGAAAGCCTGGAACACCTTCGAAAGTCTGGGGCTCCCACGGTAGCCCCCACAGGTGAGCGACCGCTTAGTACCTTCAGTAGACGTGACGCTAGAAGCCCTGGCACCCGGTGTCAACGTCACACCCGGCGCGTGTGATCCATTACCTCACCAGGAGATCCAGCAACCGCTCCGTCTCGGCCGCAGGATCTGCGGTCAGCCCGGTGTGCACCGGCCCGGGCTGGACGACCGTCGAGCGGGGCGCGATCAGCCAGCGGAAGCGCCGACCCGCGTCGTCGAGCGCCGCCTGCCCGGCCGCCGCGCCCCCGGCGCACACGCTCTCGACGGCGCGGAGCGCGGCGCGCACGCCGGCCACGTCCGCGCCCGGGTCCAGCGCCAGCAGCTTTCCCTCGTCCAGATGCGTCCGGGCGGCGACGAACGACTGGGCGCGGCAGTAGACCAGTACGCCCGCGTTGACGCACTCACCGCGTTCGACCCGTGGCACGACCCTCAGCAGCGCGTACTCGAAGACGTCCCGCTCGGTCATGCGTCCTTCCGAGCTCACTTGCCCCCCTGGAGGGTCTCGATGCCCCGGATGCGTTCGTGGATGACGGCGGCGCGGGCGAGCAGCGGCCGCGCGTACGCCCGGCGCAGCGCGTCCGGGGTGTCGAAGCCCGCCTCCCCGGTCAGCCACTCGTCCGGGATCGCGGCGGTCACCTCGGTCAGCAGTTCCTCGGTGACGAGCGGGGCCAGCTCGGCGGCGGCGCCCGCCACGTCCGGCGCGAAGGGGGCGAGGGCGTGGTCGGAGGCGTCGTAGGGCCTTGCGGCGGAGGCCTCGGCGCCGGGCCAGTTGTGGTGCCAGATCATGGTGGCGCCGTGGTCGATGAGCCACAGGTCGCCGTGCCACATCAGCAGGTTGGGGTTGCGCCAGGAGCGGTCGACGTTGCCCACGAGCGCGTCGAACCAGACGATGCGCCCGGCCTCCTGGGAGCCGACCTCGAAGGCGAGCGGGTCGAAGCCGATCGCGCGGCTGAGGAAGTCCATGCCGAGGTTGCGTCCGCCGCTCGCCTTGAGCAGCTCCTGCACCTCCTGGTCGGGCTCGCCCAGACCCAGCACCGGGTCGAGGTGGATGGTCACCAGTCCGGGCACCCGCAGGCCGAGCCGGCGGGCCAGTTCCCCGCAGACGACTTCCGCGACGAGCGTCTTGCGACCCTGTCCGGCGCCGGTGAACTTCATGACGTAGGTCCCGAGATCGTCGGCCTCGACGAGCCCCGGCAGCGATCCGCCCTCACGCAGGGGGGTGATGTAGCGGGTCACGGTGACCTCTTTCAACATGTCCCCAGGCCACCCGTCTCTTCAGCCTTGCGATCCACGACCAACTTCGGAGGGGAGGAGCAGCGGGAATCGTCCGTCGACGGCCCTGGGGAGAACCTGGGGAGTCTTGGCTGGCATGCGACTCCCCCTGCCTCCCGAGCAGTCCGTCTATGGCGGTGCGACCCTTGCTTCCGGCCTCCGGCATGAAGTGAGCATAGTAACCGAGGGTGATCGCGGGCGAGGAGTGCCCGAGCCACCGCGCCAAGGTCACGATCGAGGCACAGGTGTGCGGCACCATCACGCCGAGCGTCGCTGGAACCGCTGGTTGGCACCGGCGCCGCAGGGCCACTGGATGAGGCGGGCGCCGTTGGCGGTGGAGGCGTCCGAGACGTCGAGGCACTTGCCGCTGTGCCGGGCCACCAGGCGGTAGTGGCCGCCCCCCTGGTCCTGGAACTGCCACTGCTGGTTGGTGCCGGTGGTGCAGTGGTACTGGTTCACGTAGGCGCCGTCGGCGGTGGAACCGCCCGCGACGTCGAGGCACTTGCCGCTGTGCTGAGCGAGGACGCGGACGTAGCCGCCGCCCGCGTCCTGCAGCCGCCACTGCTGGTTGAGGCGGCCGTTGCAGGTGTACTGCAGGGCAGTCGCGTTGTCGGCGGCGGAGTTGTCGGTGATGTCCAGGCACTTGCCACTGTGTTCGGCCACGAGGTCGTAGTACGGGCCGCCGCCCACGCCGGTGACCGTGCCGGCCGCGGTGTCGATGGCGATCTGCGGATACCAGGGCAGATTCATCGTGGTCCTGGTGGGAAAGGCCAGCGGAAGCCAGACGTACTGGGAGTCGCTGACGGTGCCGCCCATGGAGTTGCCCCAGCGGTCGCCCATGTAGAAGTACGACGTGCCCGAAGTTCCCTGGACAGACAGCACGTACGCGGTCTGGGACCCATAGGCGGTGGCGTCGCCGACGTCGGTGAAGGCGGTCCAGGGCCCGGCCAGGCTGGTGGCGGTGGCGTACTTCTGCTGGTTGGGGTTCCAGCCGCTGGTGCCGGACGTCAGCAGCCCCCGCAGTGCGTTCGCCGTCCGGGAGTCGCTCATTCGCGGTAGGCGGCCGTCGCGATCTGGACGAACGACCGGATCATCGGGTTCGCGTCGCCTTCGTTCCACGCCGCCACGACGCGGCTCGGCGCCATGTCGATCATAGGCACCACGGCCAGCTCCTCGGGTGGGTGGTGCCCGAGCGGGGTCATCCCGACCGTGCCGTTCCAGAGCACGGCCTGCAAGCACTCCTGGACGGCGCGCACCACCGGACCCTCGCGAGGCTCGCCGCCGTTCCAGTACGACTGCCAGATCGGGTCGGTGCCGTCCGGGAACTGGAACCAGGGCCGGTCGGCCAAGTCGGCCAGAGTCAGGTGGTCGCGGCGGGCCAGCGGATCGTCGGCGCGCAGCACCGCGCCCACCGGGTCGGCGCGCAGCTCGTGCACCGTCAGGCCGGTCTCGTCGAACGGCGCGCGGGTCAGGGCGACGTCGACCAGTCCGGCGCGCAGCCCGCAGGTCGGATCGGTCAGGTCGGTCTCGCGGACGCGGACCTCGACACCCGGGTGCCGTCGGCGATACTCGGCGGCCAGCCGCGTCGCGCCCCGGTCGGAGCTGTCGCCCAGGATGCCGACGGTGATGGTCGCGGCGCCGGCCGCCGCGGCCACGCGTATGCGGGCCTGGTCGGCCCGATCCAGCAGGGTACGCGCCTCGTCCAGCAGCGCCGCCCCGGCCGGGGTGAGCGTGACGCCTGCGGCGGAGCGGTGCAGCAGAACGGCACCGAGGTCGGCCTCCAGCTGCTTGATCGCCCGGCTCAGCGGCGGCTGGCTCATGTGCAGCCGGGCGGCGGCCCGGCCGAAGTGGAGTTCCTCGGCGACGGCCACGAAATAGCGCAGCGTGCGTAGATCCATGACCTGTGACGATACCCGCACGGTATCGGTGCCAAATCACCGCATTCAGCTGGTACCCAACATCGGCTTCATCGCTCGGCCCCCCGGTGAGCCCGCGAGTTCCTTCACCCGCACGGTCGGCGCGTGCAGGAGCTTGTCCACCACCCGCCGCACGGCCTGGGCTATCTCATCGAGCGCGTGCCCGCTCAGCCCGTCGGAGGTCAGCCGGCCAGCCTGGCCAGCTCGGCGTCGACCACGCCGGCCGCCTTGGCTCGCAGCGCGACCACCGTGGGAGCGACCCGGACGGCGTCGACCGCCGACTTGTACGCGGCCAGTTCGGCATCCAGGATCGCCCGCACCGCAGCGACGTCATCGGTCCTGGCGGCAGTCCGGTATGCGCTGAGCGTGTCCATGCCGACCACCGTCACGCCGGGCAGGTCCGCCACGGCGGGCTCCACGTCGCGGGGCAGCGCCAGGTCCAGGAGCACCAGGGTGCCGCGCCGCCGGGCGGGCATCATGTCCGCCGTGATCACGTGCCCGGTCGCGCTGGTGCAGCAGATCACGACGTCCGCCTCCGCGATGACGGCGGGCAGGTCATCCAGCCCGGCGGCCCGGGTCACCGCCGTACCCGGCCGGGCGGCCAGCCGCTCCGCCTTCCGGCGCGTCCGGTCGGCCACCACGATGCTGGCCGCGCCGCTCCTGGCCGCGGTCGCCACCGCCAGGCCGCCCATCGACCCGGCCCCGACCACCAGCACATCCCGGCCCGCCAGGCCCAACCCGTCCAGGCTCGGGGAGGCCAGCTCCACCGCCAGGCTCAGCAGGCTGGCCCCGGCCCGGCCGATCCCGGTCTCGGCCCGGGCCCGCTTGGCCGCCCGCAGCGCGAGCCGACCGAGGTCGCCAGGACCCGTCCGATGGTGCCCTGCCGGTCGGCCAGCTTGATCGCCGTGCGCACCTGGCCGACGATCTGCTCCTCGCCCACCACCACCGAATCCAGCCCGCAGGCCACGGCCAGCAGGTGGCTCACCGCGCGGTCCTCGTAGTACACGTACAGGTGGGGGATCAGGTCACCGACGGGGACACCGGAGTGGCGCGCCAGCAGCTCGCAGATCGCCGTCACGCCGGCGTGAAATCGGTCCACGTCGGCGTACACCTCGATCCGGTTGCACGTCGAGACCACGAACACCTCGGCCACGGGCTCGGCCTGCGCCACATCATGCAGCAGCTTGCTGAGCGTGTCCCCGGTCACCGAGGCCCGTTCCAGGACCGCCACCGGCGTGCTCTTGTGGCTCAGGCCCAGCACCAGCACGCTCACCGGTCCTCCTCGTCTCCGTCAGCCATACCTAAGCCTCCGGCCCGGATTGGTGAACGCGCATCGCCTGATCCTGGTGATGTGCAGCGACCGCCGGCGAACCCGGCTGCTGAGGGGTTCTCAGGTCAAGAGGCTGCCGGCTTTCGCAACCGGCAGGCATGTGAGGCGAGCCAGACCTTCAGGAGCACCGCCACCGGCGCAGTCGGCAGATGTACGCTCCGGGAGTGCTTGGGATGCCGGACAACGGGGTTGCCGATGATCTGCCCGAGTGGCGCATGCCGCCGCGGTTGATCGGCGGATACGTCACGGGACCGGTACTCATTGGACGCTCGGATGGGTTCGTGGTGGCCGTCCGGCAGGTCCTGGCGTATCCGGTCGGCGTCGAGATCGAGGTCGAGGCGCATACGCGCGGATCCTCACCCGGCGGTATGCCGCCTGTCGCAGTTGGCCCGTGGTATCCGCAACCGTGTTTCCGTGTCCGCTTCGCCGACGGGCGGGAAGCGGCACAGGATGACGAGACGGGCCTACGCGGCGGGCGTGGGCCAATGCTGGTGGTGAGCAAGTCCGAGTACGGCTCGAGCGGTCCGGATGACCGCGAGGACATGCGCCTGACTCTGTGGATATGGCCACTGCCACCGCCGGGGCCGTTGACCGTGACGTGCGCGTGGCCCCAGCGCGGGTTTCAAGACGCCAGCCTTGTCCTGGACGCGGACGCGATTCAGGCCGCTGCCGGCCAGGCTCAACCGTTCTGGCCGGAACCGAGCCCCTGAACAGTCATGTGCACGACCAGCGCCGACAGCTCCGAAAGCGCCGTGCTTACAAGGTCGTTGACATCCCTCCTGCGATGCCGACGACGCCAGTCACGACTCGTCGCCACCGCAAGCACGTCAGACAGTGCGCCACCCCTGGGACGACAGAACCGAAGGCGCGTCCCGTCGCGTGCTGTACGCGGGCCACATCTGCTGCGTAAGCAGCGTGACTTACGGTCCGCTGATCCCGAACGGGTCAAGATGTGGACGCCGTCTGAACGGCCACCGCCCGGGGGCCGTACCACCGTGCAGATCGACGAGACATCCGTGGAAGGGAACGTCAGCATGACCAGCGAATCGCTTCAGCCCGCCTCGACACCCGCCCGGCGCGCGGTCGTGGCGGCGGTCGGCGCCACAGGGCTCGCCGTCGCGCTGACCGCGTGCGGGGGCTCGGACAACAAGTCCTCGTCGAGCTCCTCCGACACGCAGAACGGCGGCTCCCCGAGCAGCACCGCGGGCAGCACCGCGGGCAGCGGCGGCACCGGCGGCGGTGACAACGTCTCGGGCGGCTCCGGCGGCACAGTCCTGGCGAAGACCGCGGACATCCCCCAGGGCGGCGGCAAGGTCTTCGCCGACCAGGGTGTCGTGGTGACCCAGCCGAAGGCCGGCGAGTTCAAGGCGTTCTCCTCCAAGTGCACCCACCGGGGCTGCGCGGTGACGGGCATCGCCGACGGCGTGATCACCTGCCCGTGTCACAACAGCCACTTCTCCGCCACCGACGGCAGTGTGAAGAAGGGTCCGGCGACGCAGCCGCTGCCCGCCGCGAAGATCACCGTGGCCGGGGGCGAGATCAAGCTCGCGTGACCTCGTGACCCCGCGCCTCTCAGGCACGCGCCGTCCGGCCTGGTGCTCCGAGGCAGGCCAGCACCTCGTCCGTGGTCGCGACCGTGGCGACCAGGGCGAGGGTGTTGCGGATGATCGCGGGGGTGTAGTCGGAGGGCACCCCCGCGATGGCGTCCGCGGGCACGACGGCGGCGTAGCCGCGGTTGACGGCGTCGAACACCGCGTTGGGGATCGCCACGTTGGCCGAGACGCCGGTGACGATCAGGGTGCGGCAGCCCAGGTTGCGCAGCAGCGCGTCGACCTCGGTGCCCGTCAGCGGCGACAGACCGTGCAGCCGGCGTACGACGAAGTCCTCTTCCGTCACCTCGATGGGCGGCGCGACGCGTACCGCCGAGGTGCCGGACAACTGCTGGACCGGGAGCCGTTCGGCCGCGCGGAAGAGCCGGGCGTTACGGCTCGCGCCCCGGCCGTCCGGGCGGCGCTCGGCGACCGCGTGGATCACCTGCACCCCGCCCTCGTGCGCGGCGGCGACCAGCCGGGCCACATTGGCGAGGGCGCCCGAGGAGCGTGCCTCCTCGGCGAGCTCGGGCAGCGCCCCGTCCGGGCCCACGACGCCCTGCTGGCACTCGACGGTGAGCAGCACCGTGGTCCGGGGTTCGAGGAGTTCGCCGAGGTGGTCGTGTTGCTGGGGCACGGTTCGCCTCCGGGGGCGCCGGTGACGACGGCATGGCTGCCTTGTCGTCGACGGTCGGGAGCGGCGAGCGTAACGACCATTGCGGACGGACGGAAGACACATCATGCTCTTCTGACGTGACGTCAGAGGATCTCCCCGACACGACGTGGGAGAAGAGGAGGGGGACCGTATGACCGACACTCAGCGCCGGGGCCGGAAGATCATGATGACGCCCGGTGAGCTGGACGAATTCCTCACCACCCAGCGCACCTGCCGGGTGGCGACGGTGTCGGCCGACGGCGCCCCGCACGTGAGCGCCCTGTGGTTCGCCTGGGACGGAACCTCGCTGTGGTTGTACTCCGTCGTGCGCAGCAAGCGCTGGGCCGATCTGCGCCGTGACCCGCGGGTCGCCGTCGTCATCGACACGGGCGAGGAGTACGACCACCTGCGCGGCGCCGAGCTGTCCGGCACGGTGGAGTTCGTGGGCGAGATCCCGCGCACCGGGGAGCTGTGCGCCGAACTCGACGTCCCGGAGATGCTGTTCGCCCGCAAGAACTTCGGCCTGGAGGAGATGCCGCACGACGGCAGCCACGCCTGGCTGCGGCTGACGCCGAAGAAGATCGTCTCCTGGGACTTCCGCAAGCTGGGCTCGCTGTAGACCGGCCGACGGCGCGCATCTTCGCCGGTCAACCGTCCGAGACCGCCCGTCCCGCCGCCCGCAGCGCCTCCACCGCCGCCCGGATCGACGGGCGGCGGTCGGCGTCGGCCCGCCACACCACGTAGACGTGGCGCCGCACCCGC
This sequence comes from Streptomyces sp. TP-A0356, assembly GCF_001417775.1. Taxonomy (GTDB): domain Bacteria; phylum Actinomycetota; class Actinomycetes; order Streptomycetales; family Streptomycetaceae; genus Streptomyces. The sequence goes on from NZ_BBZJ01000016.1 coordinate 444,083, forward strand.
TGCCGCACCGGCACCATGACCACCCCGGCCGGCACCGGATCGCGCCCGAGCCGGGGCGCGACGCACACACCGAGCCCGGCGGCGACCAGCCCCAGCTGGGTGTGCGTCTCGCCGGCCCAGTGGCCGATGCACGGCTCGACGCCCTTGGAACGCAGGGTGAACACGAGCCACTCGTGGCAGAACTCGCCCTCGCCCCAGGTGATCCACTCGTCGTCGGCGAACTCCCCGAGGTCGACCTCCGTACGGTCCGCGAGCCGGTGTCCGGCCGGCAGCGCCACATCGGCGGGATCGTCGAGGATCGCCGCCTTCACCAGACCCTCGGGCAGCGGCATCGGCTTGTTGTACCAGTCGAGGACGATCGCGAGATCGAGGTCACCGCGCACCACGCCGGCGACCCCGGCCTCGGGTTCCAGCTCGCACGAGCGCAGCCGCAGCGCGGGGTGAGCGGCGCGCAGGGCGGCCAGCACGGTCGGGAACAGCCCGCGCGCCGCGGTGGGGAAGGCCGACAGGCGCAGCTCACCGGCCACCTGTCCGCTCTGTGCCTCCAGGTCGGCCTGGGCGAGTTCGACCTGCGACAGGATGCGTGCCGCGTGATCGGCGAGCAGCCGGCCGGCGTCCGTGAGCCGTACCCCCCGCCCGTTCCTGGCCAGCAGTTGCTGCCCCACTTCCCGCTCCAGCTTGGCCATCTGCTGGGAGACGGCCGAGGTCGTGACGTGCAGGCCCTCGGCCGCGCCACTGACCGAGCCGTGTCGGGCCAGGGCATCGAGCGTGCGCAGGCGCTCCAGGTTCAACATGTAAGCAATGCTACGAGGTACCGGGAGCGAAATCTCGATTGTCCTACGAGATCGACTGAGCCAGAGTTACGGCCATGAGCACCGTCGCCGGCCAACGAACCGTCACCGCCACTCCCCCCACCCTCCGCCGCAGGGTCGCCCTCGACTGGCGGATCCGTTTCGGCATCCTCTCCCTGATCTGGGGCTTCAGCTTCCTGTTCATCAAGGTCGGCACCGGGGCGTTCGCCCCGTTCCAGGTCACACTCGGCCGCCTGGCGTTCGGTACGGCGGTGCTCGCGGCAGCCCTCGCCGTCAAGCGCGAGCGCCTGCCGCGCGGCGCCCGAACCTGGGGCCATCTCGCGGTCGCGGCGTTCCTCCTCAACGCGCTGCCGTTCTCGCTCTTCGCCTACTCGGAACTGACGATCCCGTCCACCCTCGCGGGAATCTGCAACGCGACCTCACCCCTGTGGGGGATGGTCCTGTCCCTGGTCGCTCTCTCGGAGGACCGGCCGACCCGGCGCCGGGTCGCGGGCCTCGGGATCGGCTTCCTGGGCGTGCTGACGGTGCTCGGCGTCTGGCAGGGCTTCCACGGTCTGGATCTGACGGGCACGGCGATGGCCCTGCTGGCCTCGCTCGCCTACCCGGTGGGCTGGATCTACGTCCGCCGCACCCTGGCGGGATCCAGCCACTCCCATCTGTCACTGACCGGCGCGCAGCTGCTGCTGGCCACCGTCCAACTGGCTCTGGTCACCCCGCTGTTCACCACCCTCCCCAGCCGCTTCCCGCTCGTGCCGCTGCTCGCGGTGGCGGCCCTGGGTGCCCTGGGCACGGGACTCGCCGTGCTGATCCAGTACGGCCTGGTCGCCGAGGTCGGGCCGACGACGGCGCAGATGGTGACGTACTTCATCCCGGTCATCGCCACCGCGGCGGGCGTCGCGATCCTCGGTGAGTCGCTGACCTGGTCGACCCCGGTCGGCGCGGTGATCGTGCTGGCGGGCGCGGCGCTGACACAGTCCAGGCCGAAGGCCCGCCCCGAGAAGTAGGGCGCTTGTGACGGATCTCCGAGTCGTCGCGACGTCCGGCACGCGCCCCCGGCCTTCGGCCGGGAGGTGCCCCCGCTCGCCGCACCGGACGCCGCTCCTTGTCCCACGGAGATACGTCAGAAGGGCTAGCCGTAGCTCCGGGCGGGGGCCGGGCCGAGGGCGGCGGCGACCGCGTCCGCCAGCGGCCCGGTCTCGTCCGTGGCCAGCGTGGAGACGGTGATCCTGATGCCGGGCTGGGCGCTCATCCGGAAGCGTGCGCCGGGCGCGACGGCCCAGCCCGCGTGCAGCAGCCGCGCGACCACGCCGGTCTCGTCGGGCACGGGAACCCATACGTTCATCCCGCTGCGCCCATGGGCCGCGACACCGCGTTTCGCGAGCGCGCCGATCAGCGCCTCACGCCGCTCCCCGTACGCCGCCGCCACCGCTCGCGCGTCCACCGTGCCGTCGGCCCACAGCCGCACCACGGCCCGCTGCAGGATCCGGCTCACCCAGCCGGGCCCCAGCCGCTGCCGCCCCCGCACCCGGTCGACGGTGAGGGTGTCACCGGTGAGCACGGCCAGGCGCAGATCGGGCCCGTAGGCCTTGGCGACGGAGCGGACGAAGGCCCAGTGCCGGGTGACCCCGGCGAGGGGATGGAGGGGCACGTCGACGATCCCGTGACCGTGGTCGTCCTCGATCAGCAGGATCTCCGGATGCGCCCGCAGCACGGCCCGCAGGGCACGCGCGCGTGCGGCGCTCACCGCGGCACCGGTCGGATTCTGCGCCCGGTCCGTGATGATCAGGGCCCGCGCCCCCGCTTCCAGCGCACCGCGTACGTCGCCGGGCAGCGGCCCTTCGTCGTCGACTCCGACCGGCACCGTGCGCAGCCCGAGCGCCGGAACGAGATCGAGAGTCCTGCCCCACCCGGGGTCCTCGACGGCGACCGCGTCCCCGGGCTTGAGGTGGGCCGTGAGAACGCGCTCCACGGCGTCGAGTGATCCCGAGACGACGGCGAGCGGCCCGTCCGGGACCCCGTCGGCGTCCAGTGCGGCCCGCGCGATCCGCGCCAACTCCGGTTCCACCGCGACGTCACCGTACAGAACCGGCTCACGGTCGCTCTGTACGGCGGCCGCCGTGAACGCCTGTGCCAGCGGCGGCAACAGCGCCGGATCCGGATTGCCGCTCGACACGTCGCGCACGCCTACGGGTACGTCCACGCGAATGTGGTCGCGCCCCGTCGTGGCCGGCGCGGACCGCACCCGGCTGCCGCGGCGCCCGGCGGTCTCGATGACCCCGCGCTCGCGCAGGGTGCGGTACGCGGCCGCGACGGTATTGGGATTGACCCCCAGCTCGACCGCCAACTCCCGCATGGGCGGCAGCAATTGCCCCGGCTCCAGGTCACCGGCACCCACCGCGCGCTCGACGCTCGCCGCAATCTCCACTGCGCGCCGCCCCTCGATCCTATATCCTCCTAGCACAAATCAAACTATGCACTAGTGCAATGGAGAAACGCAATGCAGGGGACCCAGCAGCCGCCGTCGCCGGCCGCCGCCTACACGCCGACCGACCGCACCGTCCCCACGCGCTCCGCGGAACGGGCGTCGTACGACAAGGACCTGGTGCACGCGATACTCGACGAGGGGTACGTCTGCCACCTCGGCTTCGTCCGCGACGGCGCGCCGGTCGTACTGCCCACGCTGTACGGGCGGGTCGGCGAGCGGCTCTATGTCCACGGCTCGACCGGCTCGCGCCCGCTGCGGATGACGGGTCAGGCCGACCCGGGGCTCGCGGTCTGTCTCACGGTGACGCACGTCGACGGTCTGGTCCTGGCCCGCTCGGCCTTCCACCACTCGATCAACTACCGTTCCGTGGTGGTGCACGGCATCGCCCACCAGGTCACCGATCCCGAGGAGAAGCTCGCCGCCCTCGACGCGCTCGTCGACCATGTCGTGGCGGGCCGCTCCCGGGACTCCCGCCCCGCCGACAAGAAGGAACTGGCCGCCACCGCCGTGATCCGCCTCGACCTGGACGAGGTCTCCGCCAAGGTGCGCACCGGCGGGGTGAAGGACGAGCCCGAGGACCTCGCCCTCCCCCACTGGGCCGGGGTGGTCCCGGTCCGCAGGGAGTACGGCACACCGCTCGCCGACGCCGATCTCGCGCCCGGCATCGAGCTGCCGGACTACCTGACGGCCCTGGGACGCTGACCCACTCTGGGACGCACCCGACGGCGACACCGAGTGGCGACACCGGCCCGCCGCCCACGACTTCGGGGAGCTCGCCGTGGCGCACGTCGGGTGCGCCCTCACGTGGGGACGGCCTGCCGGGCTCGCGCCGCACGTCCAGCCGCTTCACTTCGCCCACGACGCGTTGCGCCGCCTGCTCCACCGCCAGATGGGCCACTTCCAGCCGTCAGCCGGGCCCCGCCGCTGTCCGGCCACCGGTTCGCGCACGCGCGTCCTCACACCAGGAGGGGTTCCCCCGCGACGCGACGCCTCAGACGCACGACCGTGCGACGCGGGTGAGGCACATGGCGCGTGCGGGGCATGAGGCGTGAGTGGGGGTTCCGGGCGTGAGGCGTCAGTGGGGGTTCGGGGGGTGCGGGGTCCGACACCGGACCCCGCACCTGTGCGTCCGGCTGCCGGCCGGGCCCCGCCGCTGTCCGGCCACCGGTTCGCGCACGCGCGTCGTCACACCAGGAGGGGTTCTTCCCGTGACGCGCGTGCCACGCGGGCCTCCGCCAGCGCGAGCCCGGCGACCGCGCCCAGCATCAGCGCGGTGCCGACGAGGGTGGCCGCCGTGAGCCGCTCGCCGAGCAGGGCGACGGCGAGCACCGCGGCGCTGACCGGCTCCAGCAGCATGATCACGGACACGGTGGCGGACCGTACGACGGCCGCGCCCGCGAAATAGAGGGCGTAGGCCAGGGCCGTCGGGACCGCCGCGATGTAGGCCAGCAGCCAGAGCAGGGCGCCCGGTGCGGCGGTGTGCGGCACCAACCCCTCGGACAGGGCGAACGGCAGCAGGCACAGACTGGTGACCGCGAACGACGACACGGTCGTACCGGACATGTCGGCCCCGCCGTCGCGGCCCCACCACCGGGTGAGCAGCGTCATGACGGAGTACCCCACCGCGGACACCACCGCGAACAGCACACCCCACGGGCGCACGGTCGCACCTCCGCTGCCGAGCACCAGCACCCCGAGTCCGGCGAGGGCCCCGACGACGGCGGTCACCCCACCACGGCCCAGCCGCTCCCCCATGGTGAGGCGGGCACCGAGCGCGATGAACACGGGTCCGGCCCCGAGGGTGACGACGGTCGCCACGGCGAGTCCGGTGGCGGAGACGGCCGCGAAGTAGGCCGTCTGGAAGACGGCGAGCCCGAGGCCGGTGGCCCCGGCCCGCAGCGCCTTGCGGCCGAGGGGTTCGGGTGCGGCCGTCGGGACGCGCGGGCGCAGCAGGCGGACGGCGAGGAGCAGGACGAGCCCCGCCGCACAGCGCCAGAAGGAGAGGACGACGGGCCCCATGTCACTGGTCCGGTAGACCAGGGAGGCGGCCGCGCCCGCGGTGCCCCAGGCGGCACCGGCGACGATCAGATAGAGAAGGCCTCGCCCTACGGGCAGGCCGGAGGAAGCATGCAACACGAGTGGGTCTCCGCAGATACACAGAAGTTCGGAAAGGGACCCCGGAGCATCGGGGTCCGTGGACTTCTACTGCGGGCAGCACCGTCCCGCCCGGCAGCGTGCCGGGCTTGGTGGCCGGGGCCCGCCTCAGGCGGCGGGGGGCGGCAGAACGAGTGCGTCCAACTGCATGATCAGCACCTTAGGCCGCCGTCCCGCGGACCGACAACTCCCTTTCGGCGCCGCCGCTCGCCACCGGCTCCGCGGCCCCCTGGGCGGGCGCCGAGGACTGGGCGATGAACGCGCCCACCAGGACGACCGCGCCGCCGACGATCTGGGGCGCCGAGAGGTGCTCGCCCAGCAGCACCCAGGCCAGTACGGTCGCGATCACCGCTTCGAGGCAGGCCACGACACCCGCCACCTGGGGCGAGAGGTGACGGACCGACACCACGCCGGTGACGTAGGCGAGGACCGTGGCGATCAGGACGATCCAGGCCAGCAGCGCGACGGCGGGGACGGGGGTGCCGTTCATGCGGACGGTACTCGCGAGCACGGTCCAGTCCATGCCCCAGGGGCGGGCGACCACGGTCAGCACGGCGGCGCCGACGAGCAGTCCGTACGCGATGACGCCCAACGGGTCCGGGGCCCGGTCACCCGCTTCGCTGCCCTGGTCGGACAGGACGAAGTAGCCGACCTGGCAGCAGGCGGCGCCGAGCGCGAGCAGCAGGCCGAGGGCGTCGAAGCCCAGCCCCGACCACACCTCCACGACACAGGCGAGTCCGCCGACCGCGAGGACCACACCGACCGCCGCGGCGCGCGTCACGGGCCGCCGCTGCACGAAGCGCACCCAGCCGAGCACGAGCGCGGGCGCCAGGTACTCGATGAGCAGGGCGACGCCCACGGGGATGCGGGAGAGCGCGGCGAAGTAGCAGGCCTGGACACCGGCCACGGCGAGCAGGCCGAAACCGGCGAGCAGCGCGGGGCGGCCGCGCAACAACGCACGGTGACGCACGGCGAGCGGCAGCATCATGAGCGCGGCGCCCGTGACGCGCAGCCACACCACGTGGAGCGGGTCGAGTCCCGCCTGGATCAGCGGCTTGGCCGCGACCCCCGATCCGCCGAAGGCGACCGCCGACGCGAGGGCGAGCCCCAGGCCGACGCGCCTGCCACGGTTGCCCTGACTGCCCTGAGACGTATGCACCGGCACATGATGGCAGGCGACGACATGAGCGTCACCCCCGATAGCACCTGTCTCACGGGATGGACCCGGGAGCGCTGGAACCGGCCCGCGGTTCAGCCGGTGGCCCCGGGCGCGTACCCCTCCATCGCGTTCTCCGCCTCGATGCGCGCCGGCAGCGCCCGTACGTCGACGCCCGCACGGCCGAGGACCTCCACGGCCCGCGACTCGGAGTCCCCGACGATCGCCGCGAGCAGGTCCAGGCCACGCGCACATGCGTCGCCGCGCCGCGCGGCCCGCCCGTACGCCCCCTCCAGCGCGCTCGCCGCCGTCGGCGACCAGCCCTCCGGTTCGCTCGGCGACGGCACCGCGCCGGAGTCCTCGACCGTGCTCTGCCAGCGCAGGCCGTAACCGATGGCGCGTTGAACGAGGTAGCCGAGCAGCCGGGCGATCTGGGGAGCTTCGAAGACCGCACGCACCTCGGGGTCGGACTCCAGCAGCGTGTGCAGCAGATGGGCCGTGTCGACCTGCCGGTCCCCGTCCCGCAGCGCCCTCCTGCGGGCGCCCGCGACCACCGCCGCCAGTTCGGCGGTGAGCCCGGTGTCGAGGTCCGGGCGGGACGCGCCGCGCTCGGCGGCCGGTCGCTGGGAATGACGGGGTGGCACGTCTCCCACCTCATCAGTCCCTCCGGCCCGGGTCATCCTCGGCGGGCAGCATCTTCGCGTCCGACACAGGTTGGGCATCGCTGACCGGGTTCTCCTCCTCAGGGATGAGATGGAGCCGTTCTTCCCGGAGAACCGCGCGCCGCCTTGCCCTACGCCTCACGGGCAACGACCGGAGCAGCCCGGAACCGAACCACCTCTCCTCGCCCCTGACGGTCCATCAGTATTGAATGTTCCGGGCCCTGCGGCTACGTTCCGCGACACCGTAGCTGCGCCCGGCGCAGCAGCCGAGGCGAATGGGTGGTCGCATGGCCGAAGTCAGCGCGGAAGCACGCATCGAGGCGCCCGCCGAGAAGGTGTGGGCCCGGCTCACCGACTGGTCGGCGTACGGCGAGTGGAACGCGACCCACACCAGCTTCCCGAAGGGCGGCCCCGAGACCCTGGAAGTGGGCGGTACCTTCGAGGAGAACATGAAGCTCATGGGCTTCCCCGCCGAAGTGATGTGGACCATCGACGAGTTGCGGCCCGGACGTGTCCTGGCCATCCGCGGGAAGGGCCCGATGGCGGTGAACGTGGCCACCCGTTACACGCTGACCCCCAACGGCGAGGCGACCACGGTCCGCATCGACGGCGAGTTCACCGGCGCGGCGGTCTCCCTGATGGCGGGCAAGCTGAAGGACTCGGCGACGGCCGCGCTCAACGAGTCACTGCGCAGGCTGGCGGCGTTGGTGTCCTGAGGGGCACCCCCGGACGACGAGGCGCCCCGCGGACCGATTCCGCGGGGCGCCGTCAGGCACCTGCCACCCGCCGTCAGGTCTCGTCGGCGAGGATCAGGTACAGCTTCTTGCGGGCTTCGTTGATGACCGCCAGGGCCTTGTCGCGCTGGTCCTTGCTGCCGGTCTTCCAGACCTGGCCGAACGCCTCCATCAGACCGAACCCGGCCTGCCGGATCTCGTGCAGCGCCTCCCAGTCGACGCCGCGCGAGGCCTCTTCCCAGGGCGCTTCGGGCCCCTCGTCGGCGGCGGCACGGCCCGCCTCGGTGAGCGCGAAGAGCTTCTTGCCGCCCTCGGTCTCGCTCGTGATCAGACTCTCGTCCTCCAGCAGCTGGAGGGTGGGGTAGACCGAGCCGGGGCTGGGCTTCCAGGCCCCGCCGCTGCGCTCGGCGATCTCCTGGATCATCTCGTAGCCGTGCATGGGCCGGTCCTTGAGGAGGGCCAGGATCGACGCGCGTACGTCACCGCGCCGCGCCCTTCCCCTGGGCCCGCCCCGGCCGCGCCCGCCCCAGGGGCCGCCAGGCCCGAAGAAGCCCGGTCCACCGAAGCCGGGACCGCCGGGACCACCCGGCCCAAAGGGCCCGAAGGCTCCGCGCCGACCGTCGAAGCCGCCCCGAGCGTGCTGGCCGGGGCCGCCGTGGTGTCCGTGTCGCTCGTATCCGAAGTCCTGTCCACGCGAACGCATCGCAATCACTCCATTCCATCGTTGATCTGTCGCGATGCGTCAACGATATATCGGAACTCCAGGCATGACAACCCCCTGCCGAGCGGGACTGTTCTGTCCTGCCTCATGGCCTCGTATCGGGTGGCCGACGCTGAGAGCGAGGGCGTCGGGGAGGTGGCCGTGAGCGAGCCGGTGAAGTCGGGGGCCGTCCGGGAGTATGCGTCAGAGGTGCGGGTGGGTTTCGCCGGCGCCGACGGGGTCGGACAACTGGGATCGCTGGCCCGATTTTGCGACGAGCCCTTCGAACGTGCCGCTCCAGTCCGGAAGTCCATCGCGCTCAAGGGGCAGAAGACCTTCACAGGTGACTACTGGGCGGCGACCTCGCACGACCTGGTGGGTTACGAATCGTGGGTCGAGCGGGACGCCGCGACGGCCCTGGACTTCGACCCTGCTGTGGTCGCCCTGGCGAGCCTGCCCTGCCGGCATTCAGACCGAGCCATCCTCGGCAACAAGCTGCACCACGCCCACCCACGCGAACTCGTTCTTCGTATGGACTGCGCGGACCCTCCACCGGCCTGGCGGAAGCTGCACGGGAGCCTGTTCCGGCTGGCCACCGCCGGGATACTCCACTCCGAGATCCGCGCCGGCTACGGCCGAGTCCATCAGCACCGCCGGGCCGTCAATGGCCCACGAGCCGGCGTCCTCCCATGGAGTGTCCGGGTCGGCCATGACCGGTTCCGCCCCGGCGAGCACTTCTTCCTCCGACGATTCCGCAGCCAGCCATCGCACGAAGAGCAACTCCTCCGACAGGAAGCACGTCGTTGCGGGTTCATCGGCCAGGACAAGCGCAGTGGCAGCCTCTGAGACGTCACCGGCTCCCAGCGGTCGAGGCCGCCCGCGCCAGTCGAACCATTTCCATAAACTATGAATATAAAAATGCTATGCTTCGAGCATGAGTCGTCAAGACACCGCTCCTGGCGCGTCCGCCGCCATCGGGGCAGCCCTCTACGGCCTGGCCACCAGGGCCGCGAGACGCCTGCCCCGGGACATGAGCCTGACGTCCGCCGCCACCCTGGCCACCCTGGACCGGACCGGCCCGCGGCGCATCACCGATCTGGCCGCGGTCGAGGGCGTCACCCAGCCCGCGATGACCGCCCTGGTCCGGGTGATGGAGGAGTCCGGCCTGGTCGAGCGGCGGGGCGACGCTTCCGACAAGCGGGTCACGCTGGTGTGCCTGACCGAGGCCGGCGCCTCCTATGTCCGGACGCGGCGCCAGGCGGGCGTCCACGCGTTCGAGCGGTTGATCGGCGAGCTCACCGGCGACGAGGTCGAGGCGCTGGTGGCGGCCCTTCCGGCGCTGAAGCACCTGGCAGAGCTCGAAAGCCAGGACCGCGAAGGGCCGAAGCAGTGACCGGGCAGCCGGTCGGCGGGGGCGCGGTGAAGGCGTTCCCGGTGGCGCGTTCCGAGGCGCGGCTGCTGGTCCCCGCCCTGATGTTCATCGCTCTTGTCGTGGCGGCGGTCGCCAGCCTCGGGACGCCGCTCATCACCAGCGTGGCGACCTCGTTCCACGTCTCGCTCGGCAGCGCGCAGTGGACGCTGACCGTCGCGCTGCTCAGCGGCGCCGTCGCCACGCCGGTCCTGGGCCGGCTCGGAGCCGGCCCGCACCGGCGGGCCACGATCCTCGCCACGCTGGCGGTCGTCGTCGCCGGCAGCACGCTCACCGTGCTGCCGCTGCCCTTCGCGTGGCTGCTGGCCGGCAGGGCGGCCCAGGGCGTCGGGCTCGGGCTGACGGCGCTGATGATGGGCGTGGCCCGGGACCACCTCCCCGAGGAGCGCAGCGCGGCCGTGATCGCCCTGATCTCGGTGGTCTCGATCATCGGGGCCGGCGTCGGCTACCCGCTGGCCGCACTGCTCGCCGAGCTCGGCGGGGTACGGGCCGCCTACGGCCTCGGCCTGGTCGTCACCGCCGCCGCCCTCCTGACCGCGTGGCGCTCCATGCCCGAAGCCCCCGAAGGCCGCTCCGCCCACGTGGACGTGGCAGGCGCGGTCGTCCTGACCGCTGCGCTGCTCCTGGTGCTGTTCCTCGCCGGCGAACGGAATCTGTGGAGCCGGCACCTCGCCGTGGCGGCGGGCCTCGCCGTCGTCGCGGTGGTGCTGCTCTGCGTCTGGGCCGTCATCGAGCTGCGCAGCACGACGCCCCTGGTCGATGTGCGGGCGGTGCGGCACCCGGCGGTCGCCGGGGCGAACCTCGCCATGTTCGTCGGTGGGATCGGCATGTACCTCCTGCTCACGCTCATCACCCGGTACGCGCAGACGCCGCACGGCGCCGGCTACGGCTTCGGGCTGACGACCTTCGTCGCCGGGCTGGTCCTCATCCCGTTCTCGGTGCTGGGGTTCGTCGCCGGCAAGCTCACGCCGCGGGTCCGGACGCGGATCGCCGACCCCCTGCTCCTGGCCGGCAGCGCCGTCGTGGTCGGCAGCGGGTTCGCCCTGTTCGCGGCGGCCCGGTCGGACCTGGCCGAACTGTTCGCGGCGATGGGCGTGCTCGGCTTCGGCGTCGGCGGCTTCTCGGCCGCGATGCCCGGCGTCATCCTGGCCGTCACCCCCAAGAGCGAGACGTCGAGCGCCATGAGCTTCAACTACGTCGTCCGCAGCGTCGGGTACTCCCTGGGCAGCGCCATCGGCGGCCTGATCCTCGCCGCGGGCACCGGCCCCGGCCACCTCTTCCCCGACGACAGCGCCTACACCACCGCGGCGCTGGTCGGCATCGGCGCCATGGCGATCACGACGCTGACAAGCCTCGCTCTCGCCCGCCGACGCTCGTCCGAGACCAACCCGTAAGTCAGATGCACTCATCCCAACACTGGAGGTTCCATGCCCAAGGGCTACTGGGTCAGCGCCTACCGCACCATTTCAGACCCTGAGAAGCTGGCTGCTTACAACAAGCTGGCCGGTCCGGCCGTCGAGGCCGCGGGTGGTCGGGTCCTCGTCCGCGGCGGTCGGGTGGTGGCGCATGACGCCGGAATCGCCGAGCGCACCGTCCTGATCGAGTTCGACAGCTTCGAGCAGGCCGTCGCGGCGCACGAGAGTGCGGCCTACCAGGAGGCGCTGGTCGCCCTCTCCGACGGCGTCGAGCGCGACTTCCGCATCGTCGAAGGCATCGACTGACCGAGGTCCAGTCGGATCTTCACTGAACCTCAATCATCACAGCCACTGTCCTCGCCCAGGACGGATCCACTCCGTGCACCCGCCCCATGCGCTAATGCAGGACTCGGGGACCACGATCAACGGACCGCCCATCGAGCTGACCCAGACCAGCTCAGCACGGTCACTGCGACCAGCTTCGTGGGAATCATTCCTGCGCGCAGTCTGCCGCTGGCCACTGACCCCGGATACTCAGGAGGAACCGAAATCCATGTCGGAACGTTTACAGCGCAACCAGCTGGTGATCAACGAGTTCCGGTCCGCCGGCGGACTCGTCGGCGGTGACTTCGAGGGGGTGCCCCTCCTGCTGCTGACCACCACCGGTGCCCGCAGCGGGCAACCACGAACGATGCCCATGACTTACCTACGGGATGGAGCCCGACTCGTGGTCTTCGCCGCCAACGGCGGCAGGGAGAGTCACCCCGGCTGGTACCACAATCTGCTGGCCAACTCGGCCGCCGGCGTCGAGGTGGGCACCGAGACGTACGACGTGACGGCGACCGAGGTCGAAGGCGCGGAGCGTGAGCGACTCTGGGCCCAGCAGCTGGAGTACACGCCCTACTTCGCCGGATTTCAGGAGCGGGCCGGACGTCGCATACCCGTTGTCGCGCTGACGCGTACAGCCGACTGACCCGGCCGTCCCACGGAGCCCCCGCCACGTGGTCGGGGGCTCCCTTCCACGTCACCTTCGCTGAGATCGGTCAACGTTCGCTGAGACCGGACAGGGACGACCGTCTCGTCTCACTCGAGCCCGGACAGCCCCTGGTGGCCGTGCCGGCCGAGGGTCTCCACGGGGGTCGCGCCGGGGCGGGTCCACTGCGGCACGGGGCGGCTGGTCGGGCCCCAGGTGGCGTTCCCGTCCGCGTCCGAGCGCCAGGACCAGCACGGGCCGCGCCCCTGGGGCCAGCCCTCGGGGTTGTCCTCCCACGCCTCGCCGCGGCCGTAGGGCGTCATGTCGAGCAGGCCGAGGGACCCGTTGACCCGCTCGTTGCCACGGCCCGTCGTGGAGTAGGTGAGGAACACGCGGTCGCCGTCGCGCAGGAAACAGGTGAGGTAACCCATGGGGCCCCCGACCGGCGCGTGCACGTCGCGCACCGAGTACCAGGGCTGGGTGTAGCCCATGAACTCGACGTAAGACGCCACCTCGTCCCACCGGCCCGTCGTCAGGATGGCGAACGAGACGCCGCGGGCGTTGAGGTAGACGGCGTCCTTCAGGTGCCAGGCCGTGGTGGTGCAGCCCTCGCACTGCCCCTGGTGCGGCGCGCCGTCGTACCACATGTGCTTGTAGACCACGAGCTCGTCGCGGCCCTGGAACAGGTCCAGGAACGGGACCGGGCCGTCAGGTCCGACGACCTCGACCGTCCCGTCGAGCTCCACCATCGGCAGTCGGCGGCGGGCCGCGGCGAGGGCGTCGCCCTCGTGGGTGTGGGCCTTCTCGCGGACCAGAAGCTCGTCACGGGCGGTCTGCCAGGTGGCCAGGTCGACGACGGGCGGGCGGCCGGGCAGCGCGGCGGTCGGGTCGCTCGGCGTGGTTGTCATGGTGTCCTCCGTGGTGTCTCGTGCCGGGCAGCCTCGTACGGCGTCCTACGACGGTCACCGGAACAGACTCGCGACCCGGCCGGAACTCATCGCGGCAAAGGGCACCCGCGGCGTGTCTCGATCCATCCCAGTCCACGCAGGTCAGTGCCATGCGGACGACCGACTTCGTTGAGACGCGCGGGTCCGGCCACCTGTGGCCCGCGAGGTCGACCACGCCGAGACCGCGTTCGCCCGCCGCCTGCCCGAGGGCGGCGCTGTTTCTTCCCGAACGTCGGCATCGACGGGTCCGCACGGAACTCCGCGGCAACCGCGCCCTACTCACGGGAGGCGCGGTCACCGTCATCGAGGGCGAACTGCTCGCGTGACAGCACGACAGGGGCGTAACAGCACGACAGGGGCGACGAACACCTCGTACGCCCCTGCCCCGATCCTTCACGCCGTCGGCAGCCAGCCCACCTTGCCCGCCAGCAGTGCGTACCCCACGAATGCCCCGATGTCGAGCAGCGAGTGGGCCACCACCAGGGGACCGACCCGCCCCCAGCGCCGGTACAGACAGACGAAGACCACGCCCATCACCATGTTGCCCAGGAACCCGCCGATGCCCTGGTAGAGGTGGTACGAACCGCGCAGCACCGAGCTGGCCACCAGGGCGGTGCCCGGGGTCCAGCCCAACTGGCCGAGCCGGCGCAGCAGATAGCCGACGACGATGACCTCTTCGAGGACCGCGTTCTGCACCGCCGAGAGCACCAGCACGGGGAACTTCCACCACACGTCGGGCAGCGCCTCCGGCACCACCGTGAGGTTGGCGCCCAGGCCCCGGGCGGCCAGGTAGAACGCGATGCCCGTCGAGCCGATCACGGCGGCGATCGCCGCCCCGCGCCCGAGGTCCGGCCAGGGCCGCGTCCGGTCGAAGCCGAGGGTGCGCAGCGACGCGCCCTCCCGCAGCAGGAAGTGCGCGACGAGCGCGACCGGCACCAGCGCCGACGCGATCCCGAAGAGCTGCCAGGCGAGATCGAGCCAGGGCCGGCCGGGGGCGGCCGAGGCGTTGAGGGTGGCCGCCTGCTCCTTGAGATTGCCCGGCTTGGTGACCGACCCCACAAAGCTGATCAGGGCGGAGACCCCGCTGGCACCGAGCGAGAGCCCCAGAACCAGCAGCGTCTCGTCCCGGAGAATCCGTCGCGTCGGCCGTTCCGCCGGATGGGAATCGGCCACCGACCCTGCCTCCACCTGCACTTCGCCTCCAGTTGAGCGATCCCGCCTCGTCCCCATCTTCGCCCCGCCAGGGTCACGCAGGTGACGAAGATCGTGCGCGGCAGGCCGTTCGGGGACGCGGCACAGGGCGTACCTCACCCTTCGCATGGCCATACGGCTGCTGCACGGCACCGGTCTCGACCGGGACCGTCGTCGATGCTGGGAGGACACCACCGTCCTGGCGGGTCACAGCTTGCCCGATGGCCGCGGAGCGCGCGCGGCCGACCCCCTGCGCGCGGCGACGGTCCTCGTCCTCACCGTCGCTCACCGTCGCTGCGGGCACGGAGGCCCTGGTTGCCGGGCGGCGACGGGCGTCCGGCCGCTCACCCCAGCAGCACCCGGCCGCTCACGCCAGCAGCACCCGGCCGCTCACCCCAGCAGCACCGGTTCCGGTAACCCGACCGGCCAGGTGTGCACGGGCTCTCCCACCTGCATGAGCTGGCTGTACCGGCGTGTCGTCTCGGCCAGCGCGGCGTCCCGGTCGAGCCCCCGCTCCAGGGCCCGGTGGAAGGTGGCGGCCTGCCAGCCGGCGCCGTTCACGCGCAGCCGGCACCGCTCCTCGATCACGCCGAGGTAGAAGTCCCGGTCGGCCGGCTCGACACCCCATGCGTCGAGCCCGGCCTCGGCCAGCGGCAGCAGTTCGTCGCGTACGAGGTCCACGGCGTCCACTTCGGCGATCCCCCCGTGCCGGCCGGACCGCGGCCACCGCAGGCGTGCCTCGATGCCATGGCGGCAGGCCGCGTCGAAGTTGGCGGCGGCGGCCTCGAACGGCAGCTTCGTCCACACCGGCCGCGCCTCATCCGCGAGAGCACGGACGACGCCGTAGTAGAAGGCCGTGTTGGCGAGCACGTCGGTGACGGTGGGACCGGCGGGCAGCACCCGGTTCTCGACCCGCAGATGGGGGACACCGTCGGCGATGCCGTAGACGGGCCGGTTCCAGCGGTAGACCGTGCCGTTGTGCAGGACGAGTTCGGCGAGCTTGGGGACGCCTCCCTCGTCGAGGACGCGCAGGGGATCCTCGTCGTCGCAGATCGGCAGCAGCGGGGGGAAGTAGCGCAGGTTCTCCTCGAACAGCTCGTAGGCCGACGTGATCCACCGCTCCCCGAACCAGGTGCGCGGCCGCACGCCCTGCGCCTGCAGTTCGGGCGGCCGGGTGTCGGTGGACTGCTGGAACAGCGGTGGCCGGGACTCGCGCCACAGCTCACGGCCGAACAGGAACGGCGAGTTGGCGCCGAGGGCGACCTGCGCCGCCGCGACCGCCTGCGCCGCGTTCCACACATCGGCGAAGCGGGCCGGGGTGACCTGGAGGTGCAGTTGGACCGAGGTGCAGGCGGCTTCGGGCGCGATCGATCGCGAGGTGCACACGAGCCGCTCCACACCGTCGATGT
Organism: Streptomyces sp. TP-A0356; assembly: GCF_001417775.1. Classification (GTDB taxonomy): domain Bacteria; phylum Actinomycetota; class Actinomycetes; order Streptomycetales; family Streptomycetaceae; genus Streptomyces. The sequence goes on from NZ_BBZJ01000016.1 coordinate 460,150, forward strand.
CCAGCGTGAAGTCCTCGCCGCGCGCGGCCACGATCTGGTCGTTGAGGAGGGTGTAGCGATCGACGGCGGAGAGGTTGGAGGAGACCAGGTCGTCCCGGCCGAGCGTGGGCAGAATGCCGATCATCACGATTCCGGCGTCGACCTCCTTCGCCTTACGGTCGGCATAGGCCAGCGAGGTGCGCAACTCCTCGGCAAGCCGGTCGAATACCCTGCCGCCCAACCGGTGTGGAGCTATGTTGACTTCCAGGTTGAACATGGCGAGTTCTGTTTGGAAGTCTCGGCTGGCAATCCTTTCGAGCACTTGCGCATTCATCATTCTCGGCAGACCGTCGGGTCCGACGAGATTCAATTCGATCTCCAGACCCATGAGGTTCTTGGGCCGATCGAACCGCTTCTCCTCCAGCAGGCGCGCCAGTCCCGTCAGACACTGCCTGAGCTTGCTGCGGTAGCGCTGACGAGCGGACAGGTCGAAGGACCCTGCCACGACCTTCTCTCCCATCGAAAGCATCCCTCCTAAGATGGGCAGGCCGACGAGCCGGCCGCTGCTGTGCGGGGTCACGGTGGATGATGCCCCGACAGGACGATCGATAACGTCCCGCCGCGCGGCCGTCGCCCGCTACGCTGGGAGCGCGGCATCTCCGGGCACATTCACAAGGCATGAGGCAACATGCAATTTCACGGTGCAACCAGCTCGTGAAAAACGCCGACGAGAATCGGCCGACCGCTACGCGTGAGTATTCCGAGGTCGCGGTCACGGCACCGGCACAGTACCGGGACGAATCCCGCTCATCGCCGACCGAATATCCCCTTGTTCGTCATACGCGGGACGACTAGACGAAACACTGCATGAACACCCGTCGTATAAACTTTGCGGACGGGGCAGAGAATTGGCGCACGCGGTCCTGAGCCCTGTCGCCACAGCGCCGCCATTCGCCCGGGCACCATCCCCCGCCCCTCTGACCCCGAGAGCTGACAGCGCCGTCCGCCCGCCCAGCCCCACCACGCCCTCGCTTCACCGTGCCTGTCGAATGAGAGGCGACCCACCATGCACCTGCAGGTCCCCCCGGCTCCCGCGCCCGCTCTCCGCTCCGTCCTCACGGCACTCGGTTCCCCCACCGCGGTCCGCGAGGCTCCCACCCCGTCCCTGCGTACGGCCCAGGGACCCGTGACACCCGAACTGCCGCTGCCGGTCCATGTGCTGGACCGGATCACCCCGGCGGGTGGCTGGGCCACCCGGCTCGCCGGGTGGCGATTCCTCATCCGCTGCGGCGACCGCGCCGTCGCCGCGGCGGACACCATGCTGACCCCCGACGGCTGGGCCTTCTCGCGCTTCTTCGAGGGCCCCTACGTCGCCGCCACCGAGCGCGCCGTGCAGCAGGCGGAGACCATGACGGAGTCCTACCAGGCCCGGCTGCTGTCCGTACCCGAGCTGTACATGCTCACCCTGTGGCTGCACGGCGACACCACCGCCGACGGCGCGACGGGCGATCCGGCCGCGACCGACCTGCTGGTACCGCTCGCGCCCGCTCCGCCCGGCATCGCGGCCCACCGGCCGCACCGCGTCGCGGACCTCCTCCCGGTGCTCACCCTCCGGCTGACCCGGGCCCCGCTGCTGGGCTCACCCGCGTAGCGTCCGCCTCGACGTGCCCCGCGGCCGAAGAAGGCCGCGGGGCACGTCGTATGTCAGGGTCACCGAACACTCCCACCCTGTCGCTCATTCGTGTCATATCACGCTCGTACGAGGGACAATGCGCTGGTCGGGCCACCTGGACTAGCCCCTTCCGGCCACTGCGAACCACCCGAAGTGACCGGGGAGTCGAGGTGAACCGTCCGCGCGGGTGATGCGTCATCAACCTGTAAGAAGCGGTGCTGCGAAATCGCTGCGGATTGACGCCCGTAGGGCAACACTGGGTTCACAGACCGACGTATCACCGACGGGGGGGAGCGGCCATGGGTCACATCACGAGCCGCGGGACAGACGCACCAGCCAACTCACACACGACAGAGCGAAAGATCCCATCCACCATGTGCCAGCACCAGCCTCCGTGTCCGACAGCCGAATCCGCCGACCGGGAGTCCGCCCGTCTGATGGCGCACCATCCGGAGCAGGGGTGGAGCCTGCTGTGCAACGGCGTTCTGCTCTTCGAGGACACGGGTGAGCTTCTGCCCGACGGCCAGATCATCGCGCCGCACCGCCCTCTGGGCACCGACCACGTGATGACGGCCGCCTGAGCCGGGCACACCAGGGCACGCGCTGCCCTGAGATACGAGGGGCCGGCCCGGAGACATACGCTCCGAACCGGCCCCGACGCGTGTCCGAGGGTGATTACTCCTCGTAAGCGTCCAGCGGCGGGCAGGAACAGACCAGGTTCCTGTCACCGAAGGCCTGGTCGATGCGGCGCACCGGCGGCCAGTACTTGTCGGCGGCCGAGACGCCCGCCGGGAAGACGGCCTCCTCGCGGGTGTACGCGTGCTTCCACTCCCCGCCCAGTGCCGCGGCGGTGTGCGGCGCGTTGCGCAGCGGGTTGTCGTCGGCGGGCCACTCACCGGAGCCCACCTTCTCGATCTCCCCGCGAATGGCGATCATCGCCTCGCAGAACCGGTCGAGCTCGGTCAGGTCCTCGGACTCGGTCGGCTCGATCATCAGCGTGCCGGCCACCGGGAACGACATCGTCGGCGCGTGGAAGCCGTAGTCGATCAGCCGCTTGGCGATGTCGTCGACGCTGACGCCGGTCGCCCTGCTCAGCGGCCGCAGATCGATGATGCACTCGTGTGCGACCAGGCCGCCCGGGCCGGTGTAGAGCACCGGGTAGTGGGGCTCCAGACGCTTGGCGATGTAGTTGGCGGACAGCACCGCAACCTGCGTGGCACGGGTGAGACCCGCACCGCCCATGAGCCGTACGTACGCCCACGAGATCGGCAGGATGCCCGCGGAGCCCCACGGGGCGGCGGAGATCGGGCCCACGCCCGTCGCCGGACCGGCCGCGGGCTGCAGCGGGTGGTTGGGCAGATACGGCGCCAGGTGCGCGCGCACGCCCACCGGGCCGACGCCCGGACCGCCGCCGCCATGCGGGATGCAGAACGTCTTGTGCAGGTTCAGGTGCGAGACGTCGCCGCCGAAGTGGCCGGGCTTGGCGAGGCCGACCAGCGCGTTGAGGTTGGCTCCGTCCACGTACACCTGGCCGCCGGCCTCGTGCACGGCGGCGCAGATGTCCGCCACGTGCTCCTCGAACACACCGTGCGTCGACGGGTACGTGATCATCAGCACCGACAGTTCGTCGCGGTACTGCTCGATCTTCGCCCGCAGGTCCTCGACGTCGATCTCGCCGTCCGCGGCGGTCTTCACCACGACGACCTTCATACCGGCCATGACCGCGCTCGCGGCGTTGGTGCCGTGCGCGGAGGACGGGATGAGGCAGACGGTGCGCCGCTCGTCGCCGTTGGCACGGTGGTAGCCGCGCACGGCGAGCAGACCGGCGAGCTCGCCCTGCGAACCGGCGTTGGGCTGGAGGGAGACCTTGTCGTAACCGGTGACCTCGGCGAGCCGCTCCTCCAGCTCGCGGATGAGCGTGAGGTAGCCCTGCACCTGCTCGGCGGGCGCGAAGGGGTGCAACTGCCCGAACTCGGGCCAGGTGACCGGCTCCATCTCCGTGGTCGCGTTGAGCTTCATGGTGCAGGAGCCCAGCGGGATCATGCCGCGATCGAGCGCGTAGTCCCGGTCGGCCAGCCGGCGCAGGTAGCGCAGCATCGCGGTCTCGGAGCGGTGCTGGTGGAAGACCGGGTGCGTGAGGTAGTCGTCGGTGCGCAGCAGTGCCTGCGGGAGCGCGTCCTCGGTGCTCGCGGCCAGCGCCTCGACATCGGCCTCGACGCCGAAGGCCCCCCACACGGCCTCCAGTTGGGCCCGCTTGGTCGTCTCGTCGCAGGCGATCGACAGATGGTCGCCGTCGACGAGACGCAGGTTGACCCCGCGTTCGCGGGCGGCCGCGACGACCGCGTCGGCACGGCCGGGCACCCGCGCGGTGAGCGTGTCGAAGTAGGCGCCGTGGACGACCTCGACCCCGCCCGCCGTGAGGCCCTCGGCGAGGATCGCGGCATAGCGGTGGGTACGCCGCGCGATGGTCCGCAGCCCCTCCGGCCCGTGGTGAACGGCGTACATCCCCGCCATCACCGCCAGCAGCACCTGGGCGGTGCAGATGTTGCTCGTCGCCTTCTCACGGCGGATGTGCTGCTCACGGGTCTGCAGGGCGAGCCGGTAGGCCTTGTTCCCGTCGGCGTCGATCGAGACGCCCACGAGCCGGCCGGGCAGGCTGCGGGCGAACTTCTCGTGCACGGCCATGTATCCGGCGTGTGGCCCGCCGAAGCCCATCGGCACGCCGAAGCGCTGGGTCGTACCGACCGCGATGTCCGCACCGAGCTCGCCCGGCGAGGTCAGCAGGGTCAGCGCGAGCAGGTCGGCGGCTACGGTGACGAGCGCGCCCAGCCCGTGGGCCTGCTCGATGACCGGCCGGATGTCGCGTACGGCACCGGAGGCGCCCGGGTACTGGATCAGCACGCCGTTGATCTCGCGCCCGGCGATCTCGGCGGGGATGCCGTCGCCGAGATCGGCGACGACGACCTCGACACCGGTCGGTTCGGCGCGGGTCCGGATCACCGCGATGGTCTGCGGCAGCGCGTCCGCGTCGACCAGGAACAGGCCCTTCTTGTTCTTGCCCATGCGCCGGGACAGCGCCATCGCCTCGGCGGCGGCCGTGCCCTCGTCGAGCAGGGAGGCACCGGAGGTAGGCAGGCCGGTGAGGTCGGCGACCATGGTCTGGAAGTTGAGCAGGGCTTCGAGGCGGCCCTGCGAGATCTCCGGCTGGTAGGGCGTGTACGCGGTGTACCAGGCCGGGTTCTCCATCACGTTCCGCAGGATCACCGGGGGCGTGAAGGTCCCGTAGTACCCAAGGCCGATCATGGAGTCGAGCACCTGGTTGCGGTCGGCGAGAGAGCGCAGTTCGGCCAGCACCTCGGCCTCGGTGCGCGCGCCCGGCAGGTCCAGGGCGTCGGCGTTCTTGATCACGTCCGGCACCGCGGCGGCCGTGAGCTCGTCGAGGGAACCGTAGCCGACCTGCGCGAGCATCTTGGCCCGCGCCTCCTGGTCGGGGCCGATGTGGCGCTGCTCGAAAGGCGTCCCTCGTTCGAGCTCGGAGAGCGGAATGCGATGGGCGGTCATTGCGGAGGCCTCCTGGTCTGGCGCGACCTTCGAGGGGCACCACGGCGCGGGTACCCCGACGGCCTCCCCCTCTGTCATCTCGACCTGAGAGCTTCACCGGCCCGCCCGAGGGCGCTCCGGCTTTCACCGTCGGTGAGAGCGGGCGCCGTCGACACCCGCCCTGCTTTCCAGAGTGACCTCGTCCGTGCGGTACGTGGGCCTGAGAGATTCCGGGGAGGATTTGCTCCTTCGGCGCCTCCGGATCACTCCGGAGGACTCTCCCGCACGGGGTCAACAGCCGCTTGCCACACTACCAGCGGGGACAACGCGGGGAGCTTCGAGTGGCCGCCATCACGAATGTGCTCTTTCGTAGTGCTTACGAATGGGTTGCGACCAGTTGGAGGGACCGTGCAGACCGATATCGATCCGCGGAATCTGATCGGCCGCAAGGCGTTCGACCGCAATGGAGCCAAGATCGGCACGATCGACGAGGTGTACCTCGACGACGCGACCGGTGTGCCGGAGTGGGCGGCCATACGCACGGGTCTGTTCGGCAGGGACGCGTTCGTCCCTTTGGAGCCCAGTGAGCTGGTGGAGGGCGCGCTCAGAGTCCCCTTCGACCGCGCCCTGATCAAGGACGCCCCCGACTTCGGCGTCGGACGGCATCTCTCACCCGAGCAGGAGCTGCAGCTCTACCACCACTACGGCCTCGATGTGGCGGCCCCGCGCCCCACGCCACCCGACCGTGATTTCGGGCGTCTCGCGGGTTCCGACGGGACCTGAGCGGCGGTCCGTCAGGCCGGGGCCCCGCTCTGTGCCGCCGGCGGCCCCGCGGCCTCGGGTCTTCGTGCCACCAGCGGCAGCGGGTCCGCAGGCTCCAGCCGGAGGTCGTCGGTGCGGAAGGTACGGACGCGCCCCGGCTCGGAGTCGGGCGTCTCGAACCGCACGGTGACCCGGCCCAGCCCGCTGCCCTGCACCCAGCCGTGCCCGTACTCGGCGTGCCGGACGTCCTGTCCGGCACGCCAGACGTGCCCCGTCGGCGGCGCGGGCTCCTCCTCGGCGGGCTCGTTGGCCGTCTCACCCTCCGGATGCTGCTCCGCCGCGGCCTCCCCGGCGGCCAGGTGTGCCTGGGCGAACAGGTCCTCCTGGGTGTAGTCGGCGAGCCCGCTGACGCCGACGCCCAGCAGCCGGACCCCGCCCGTCGTGTCCACGGACTCCAGCAGCCGCGCGGCCGCCTCCCGCACCACCGCGAGGTCGTCCGTGGGCCCGCGCAGGGTCTCGGAGCGGGTGAGTGTCGAGAAGTCGTACCGCCGTACCTTGAGCACGATGGTCCGCCCCGACAGCCCGGCCTCCCGCAGCCTGCGCACACACCGGTCCGCGAGCCGCTGCACCTCCAGGCCGACCCGCAGGCGGTCGTGGATGTCGATGTCGTAGGTGTCCTCGACCGAGACGGACTTGGTCTCCCGCTCGGCCACCACGGGCCGCTCGTCGTGCGCCAGCGCCATCGCGTACAGCGCGTGCCCATGGGCCTTGCCCAGCAGCCGGACCAGCTCGTCCTCACCCGCCTCGGCGATCTCGTCGACCGTGGTGATCCCGGCCCGCCGCAGGTGGTCCCCGGTGGCCGGGCCGACCCCCGGCAGCGTGCGTACGGACATCGGTCCGAGCAGCGCGCGCTCGGTGCCCGGCCGTATCAGCACCAGGCCGTCCGGCTTGGCCTGCTCGGAGGCGATCTTGGCGACCATCTTGGAGGCGGCGAGCCCCACCGAGCCCGTCAGTCCGGTGACGGCCCTGATGTCCGCGCGCAGCTTCACGCCCGTCAGCCGCGCCGACTCCTCGTCCCAGGCGGTTCCCCCGGCCTCCAGGTCGACGAACGCCTCGTCCAGGCTCAACGGCTCCACCAGCGGCGACAGCGCCCGCAGCAGCCCCATCACCTGCTCGCTGATCTCCCGGTAGAACCCGAAGCGCGGGACCAGATACGCGGCGTGCGGCGCGAGGCGGCGTGCCTGGGCCATCGGCATCGCCGAGTGCACCCCGAAGACCCGCGCCTCGTACGAGGCCGTCGCCACCACTCCGCGCGGCCCGAGCCCACCCACGATGACGGCCTTCCCGCGCAGGCTCGGCTTGGATGCCTGCTCCGCCGAGGCGTAGAAGGCATCCATGTCGAGATGCAGGATCGTGGGCGCGGCTCTCACATCTCCGATGCTGCCCTACGCCACTGACAATGCGGCCGGGACCCGGCGGCGCGTCTCAGACGGCCCGGTCGCGCCGCCGCGCCAGCTCGTCCGCCGGGTTGTGGCCGACGATGGTCTCGCCCGTGTCGACGCGCTCCCCGTGCAACTGTGACAGCGCGTTCTCCACGTCCCGCCACACGACGCCCACGGCGATGCCGAAGATGCCCTGCCCGCCCTGGAGCAGCGCGTGGACCTCGTCCGGCGACGTGCACTCGTAGACCGTCGCGCCGTCGCTCATCAGCGTCATCCGCTCCAGGTCGCGGAAACCTCGCTCCCTGAGGTGCTGGACGGCGGCCCGGATGTTCTGCAGCGACACACCGGTGTCGAGGAAACGTTTGACGATCTTCAGGACGACGACGTCCCGAAAGCTGTACAGCCGCTGTGTTCCCGACCCGTAGGCGGGGCGCACGCTCGGTTCGACGAGGCCTGTCCTGGCCCAGTAGTCCAGCTGCCGGTAGGTGATGCCCGCGGCGGCGCACGCCGTGGGACCGCGGTAGCCGACGTGCTCGAAGGCCGCCCCTCCGTCGCCCGGCAGCGCTGTCGGCCGCTGAGGGGCGGAGCCGGCCGTGTTGCCGTGAAGCGGGTACGGGCCGCTCTCCCCCAGACTGCGTCCGGGAGCACCCCCAGCCGTACCGCCGCCGCTGCTACTCACGCCGACCTCCGTCCTTGAACTGCCTTCTCGACGGTAGGCAGTCACCAGGGGTGCGTCAACGATCGCCACACTCGGCACGCCGAGTGATAATCACCCTAGGAGTGGTTTCCCGTGCCCTCCCGTGGGGAAAGGCTAGCCGAATGCTCCAGCGGCGGATCGCGGGATGAGCGCAGTTCCTGCACACTTGCCGCGGCACGCGGCGCGACCGTCCACGGGAATCCTCCGAGGCCGCGGGCGTGGGCTGTGGAAGGGCGCACCGGTCGACCGTCCTCACGCCGGGCAACGCCGAGTCATCTTCGCAGACCCCCTGGGCATCTACTCCCCGGGGTACCACCGGAACCGCCTGGTCACCCCGCTGTGCGGCGTTCCACCGTCCCTGGGCCCGCGTCGAACCTCGGAGGCGTGGCCCGCAGCCGCAGGCCCCGGCATGCACGTACCAGAGCCCCCGGGACGATGCCCATCGGCCCTACCCGCGGCGGGCACCGGTCATTGGCTGCTCGTCCCGAAGTCCTCCGGGGAGATCTGGTCGAGGAACTCCCGGAACTTCTCGACCTCGTCCTCCTGCTCGTCCGGAATCGCGATGCCCGCGTCGTCGAGCACCCCGTCGCTTCCGTAGATCGGCGTTCCGGTGCGCAGCGCCAGCGCTATGGCGTCGGACGGGCGGGCGCTCACCTCGACCCCGCTGGCGAAGACCAGCTCCGCGTAGAAGACGCCCTCACGCAGATCCGTGATGCGTACTTCCGTGAGCTCCTGGCCGACGGCCTCCAGCACGTCCTTGAACAGGTCGTGCGTCAGCGGTCGCGCGGGGGCCATGCCCTGCTGGGCGAACGCGATCGCCGTCGCCTCCCCGGGGCCGATCCAGATGGGGAGGTAACGGTCGCCTCCCACTTCACGCAGGAGCACGATCGGTTGGTTGGAGGGCATCTCGACCCGGACACCTACGACATCGAGCTCGTTCACACAGCAACCCTAGGCCGTGCCCGGGACGTTTGGGTAGTCGGGCACGGAACCGCCGGGCGATCAGCCGACCGCGAGCGGCCCCGGTGCGGGCGCCAGCGGCTCGATCCAGCCGTACGCGGCTCAGGGCAGCCGCACGCCCAGGGCTGACTGGACCAGGGCGGCGTGCAGCTTCACCGCGAGCCCAGCCAGCTCCTTCGTGCGGGCCTCGGCATGCGCCCTGGTCTGCGGATTGCGGTGGCGCCGCAGCGGAGCCACCACCTGGTCCACCAGGCCCGCCTCACGGTCTGCGGCAGCCTTCATCACCCGCAGATGGCGCGGCTCGATCCCGTGCCGACCCAGTTCGGCCACCAGAGTGGCCACCGCGACCGCCTCGGCCTCGTACGTCCCGTCCGCCAGCGGTGCGACGAGCCCGTACGACTCCCACTCCGCCAGCTGCTCCGCACAGATCCCGGAGGCCGACAGCAGCTCCTCACGGCCGATCCGCGCGGCCGTGGGGCCCTCGGGCTCCCCCAGGAGGTCCCCGAGCGGCTCCCCGTCACCCGCGTCCCTCGACCGGCCCAGGGACGGCAGGCGCACCTCCTCGCCCCGCTCCAGGGCGTCCAGGTGCTCGCGGATGACCTTGAGCGGCAGATAGTGGTCCCGCTGCATCCTCAGCACCTGGCCGAGCCGCTCGACATCGCGCGCGCTGAACTTGCGATACCCCGACGGGGTGCGCTGCGGCTCGATGAGCCCCTCCGACTCCAGGAAACGGATCTTGGAGACGGTGACCTCGGGGAACTCCTCGCGCAGCACGTTCAGCACCGTGCCGATACTCATCAGCCCGCTGTCCGCGGCGGCGGTGCCGCTGCCGGCACCGCCGCTCGGTGTGTGAAGCATGGACCCTTCCCTGGCGGGTCAGATGCCCCGCTGGCTCGCGTAGAAGACCAGCCTGTACTTGCCGATCTGTACCTCGTCACCGTTGTGCAGGGCGACCTGGTCGATGCGCTCACGGTTGACATACGTGCCGTTGAGGCTGCCGACGTCGGCGACCGTGAACGTGCCGTCCGGACCGCGGCGGAACTCCACGTGGCGGCGAGACACCGTCACATCGTCCAGGAAGATGTCGCTCTGCGGATGACGCCCCGCCGTGGTCAGGTCGCTGTCCAGCAGGAAGCGGCTGCCCGAGTTGGGACCGCGGCGCACCACCAGCAGCGCCGAGCCGAGCGGCAGCGCGTCCACGGCCGCCTGCGCCTCGGGAGAGAGCGCCGGGACCTGCGTCTGGCCGGTGACCTCCGCGTCGTAGGCCTCCAGACCCGAGATCGAGATCGTGGAGGTCGTCTCCGACGCACGCTCCGGAACCGCCCCGGCCCGCAGCGGCGCACCGCAGTTGGAACAGAAGCGGCTGTTCTCCGCGTTGCGGTGACCACACCTCGTACACACCAGGGCCGACATGTCCCCGAAACCTATGGGGCCGGACGCGGCAGGGTCAACAGACGGCGCGCCCTGGCCTCCCGAAATGTCACCACCCGGACCAGCGACCTGGTCCCGGAACAGCGGGCGCTGGCCCTCCACGTCTCCCGGCTGTGCGCGATGACGGGCAGTCGCGTTGGCGCTGCCCTCTCGCGCGCTCTTGCCGAACAACTTCGCAAACAACTTCACGGGCGATTCCCCTTGACCGAAACAGACCCGCCCGTGGGGCAGGACGAACCCTGATTGCATACACCGGCCGACCCGGACATCCTCACAACGTCCGTATCCACCAAACAGTTTCCATCACGCACCACCCATTCGGTGCGCCGACCCCCCGCAACCTCATGCCCCTGCCATACGGCCTCCATGCACCCCCGGTTCACGGGGAGGACGACCGAGCGTAGTCAGGCTGCTTCGCCGCTCGCAAGGCATCCACGACGATCTTGGTCGAAGGCTCCACGGTGACCGTGGCCTGCTCCTTCTCGAGTGTCTGCACCACGCCTCCGGGGATGTTGAGCGCCGGCTCCAGGTCCTGCGGCTTGCCGATGACCTTGAAACGATAGGGCGGGCTGATCTTGTTCCCGTCGACGCTCACACTCTTGCCGGAGTCCGACAGATAGGTGCTGGCGACGACCCGTACGCCGTTCACCTGGATCGCCTCCGCGCCGGCCGCGCGCAGCTCCTGGATCGCGTCGAGCAGCATGTCCGCCTGGACCGTTCCCTTCGTGTCCCCGATGGTCATCGTGATACCGGGTCCCTGTGCGGCGACCGTGCCCGCAAGGATGCCGAGTTGCTTCTCCTTCTCGGCGGTCTGCTTGCGGGCCTCCGCAGCCCGGTTCGAGCTGTTCTCCAACTCGGCCCGTTGATCTTCGAGACCTTGCTTCTCGTCCTGAAGACGCTGCGTACGGCCGTCGAGTTCATCGAGGATGCGCACAAGATCCTCCTGGCGCGCACCGCGCAGGGCGCTGCTGCCGTCGCTGTTGGAGGCGACCTGGACGGCCAGGCCGAAGCCCAGGCCGAACAGCAGGACGGCCACGATCAGTTGGGCCCGGGTGACGCGCGGCGGCCACACACCCTTCACCAGGCGCTGACGGCCGGTCAGGGAAGGCCCCTGATCCTTCTCCTCCGGCGCCCGGGACGGGTCGCCGGCCCCTGCCGGGACCTCCCGCGGCAGCTCCCTGCGCAGCCGGTGCTCGGGGGTCTGGGGCGGTGTGGGCGTCTCGTCCTCGTAGCTCATCGGCCTCACGCCCGGAACACGTGCCGGCGGATCGCGGCGGCGTTGGAGAAGATGCGGATGCCGAGGACGACCACGACACCCGTGGACAGCTGCGCGCCGACGCCCAGCTTGTCGCCCAGGAACACGATCAGCGCCGCCACCACCACGTTCGACAGGAACGACACCACGAAGACCTTGTCGTCGAAGATGCCGTCGAGCATGGCCCGCAGGCCGCCGAAGACGGCGTCGAGCGCCGCCACGACGGCGATCGGAAGGTAAGGCTCGACGACCGCCGGAACCTCGGGCCGGACCAACAGGCCGACCACGACTCCGACGACGAGGCCCAGTACGGCGATCACGATGTGCCCTTCTCTGTGCTCGGTTGTGCTGTGCGTACGATCACACTCGGCGCGGCGGGCAGCTGGACGTCACTCTCGACGGAGATGCCCGTCCGGATCCCGTAGTTCTTCTGCAGCGCGTGCAGGTACAGCCCGTCGGAGCTGTTCTGGAACCTGGTGCTGAGCCTGCCCCCGTCGCCCACCGCGAGCACCGTGTACGGCGGCACCAGCGGCCTGTTGTCGACCAGTATCGCGTCACCCGCGGCCCGGATCGCCGACAGTGCCGTCAGCCGCTGCCCGTTGATCGCGATCGCCTCGGCGCCCGACTCCCACAGCCCGTTGACCACGCGCTGCATGTCGCGGTCGCGGACGCGTCCGGTATCGGAGAAGCCGGAGGCCGCCCGGGGATTGCCGTTGCCGCCCGTGCCGGCTTCCTTCGCGTCGTCGACGACGAGCTTCACCCCCGGGCCTTGCACCGCGACGGCACCCGACAGGATCCCCACCAGGTCGGCCGCCGCGCCCCCGTCCTGCTTCAGGGCCGCGCGCTGCCGGGCGCTCACGTCGGCGCGCAGGGTGTCGACGGTGCCTTCGAGCTTGTCCGCGGCCGCGGTCTCACGCTGGATGCGGTCGATGAGTTCCTGGCGCTCCCTGGCGACCGTGGGCGCGGCCATGCGCGCCTGTGCGGCGCCCACGGTCACCACGAGGGCGGCGAGCACGAGTCCGGCCGCGAGACCGAGCCTGGCCCTCACGGTCCTGGGCATGCCACCGGCGCCCGCGTCCTTCTTCCGGGCGGCGGCCTCGGCGTATCCGTCGTCGAGGCTGTGGTCCATGACGTTGGTGAGCAGCGACATGGAGGCGTCCGGGCGCGAGGGTCGCGTGGCTGTGCTCCGAACGGGGGGCGGCTGCGGCATGCCGCACATCGTCGCACGTCGCGAGCGATACCACCGAATGGCCCCACCGGCGTACCGGACAGGTCCCCTTGGGGACACTTGTCCGGCACGCGCGCGTGGTGTGTGCTACCGACCGGCGCTGTCCACGACCGCCGACCACTCGTCGAGCAGGGCCTGCGCGGAGGCGTCGTCGGGCCCCTCGGCCCACAGATGGGTGACGGCCTCGGCGGGGTCGGGCAGCACCAGCACCCACCGCCCGTCGGCCTCCACGACCCGTACGCCGTCGGTCGTGTCGATGAAGCGGTCCCCGGCCGCCTCCACGACCCGGCGCATCACGAGCCCCTTGACGGCCCAGGGGGTCGCCAGATCGCGCTTGAGCACGTGCGCCCGCGGAATCCGCGCGTCGATCTGGCTGAGGGTGAGCTGTGTCCGCGCCACCAGCCCGATGAGCCGTACGAAGGCGGCCGTGCCGTCGAAGACGCTGCTGAACTCCGGAACGATGAACCCACCACGCCCATCGCCGCCGAAGATGGTCGACTCCTCCCGGCCCACACGGGTGAGGTCGTCGGGCGAGGTGGTCGTCCACTCGACCTGTGTGCCGTGGTACGCCGCCACCTGCTCGGCGATCCTCGTCGTCGTGACCGGCAGCGCCACCTTCCCACTGCGCCGCTCCGCGGCCACCAGGTCGAGCATCACCAGCAGCGCCCGGTCGTCCTCGACGATCCGCCCCTTCTCGTCGACCAGGGACAGCCGCTCGCCGACGGGGTCGAAGCGCACGCCGAAGGCGGCCCGCGACGAGGCGACGATCTCGCCGAGCCGCACGAGCCCCGACCGCCGCGCGTCGGCGCTCTCCGTCGGCCTGGACTCGTCGAGACCGGGATTGATCGTCAGAGAGTCCACGCCCAGCTTGCCGAGAAGGCTGGGCAGGACGAGCCCGGCACTGCCGTTGGAGGCGTCCACGACCACCTTGAGCCCCGACTCGGCGACCCCCGAGGTGTCCACACTGCGCAGCAGCGACCCGGTGTACGAGTCGTAGACGCTGGAGGGGAAGTACAGGTCACCGATCTCGCCGGGGAAGGCCCGGCGGTACTCCTGCCGCGCGAACACCCGGTCCAGCTTCCGCTGACCGGCCTGCGACAGGTCGGCGCCCTGCCCGTCGAAGAACATGATGTCGACGGAGTCCGGCACGCCGGGCGAGGTCCGGATCATGATCCCGCCGGCGCTCCCCCGCGCCGTCTGCTGCCGGGCCACGGGCAGCGGTACGTTCTCCAGGTCGCGTACGTCGATGGCGCTGGCCTGGAGCGCCGAGATGACCGCGCGCTTCAGTGCGCGGGCGCCTCGGGAGTGGTCACGGGCGGTGGTGACCGTGGACCCCTTCTTGAGCGTGGTGGCGTACGCGCCCGCCAGCCGTACCGCCAGCTCGGGCGTGATCTCCACGTTCAGGATCCCGGACACGCCACGGGCACCGAAGAGGTGCGCCTGTCCTCGCGACTCCCAGATCACCGAGGTGTTGACGAAGGCGCCGGCTTCGATGGTCTTGAACGGGTAGACCCGCACATTGCCCTGGACGATCGACTCCTCGCCGATCAGGCATTCGTCGCCGATGACCGCGCCGTCCTCGATCCTGGCCGCGCGCATGATGTCGGTGTTCTTCCCGACCACACAGCCACGCAGATTGCTGTGCTGGCCGATGTACACGTTGTCGTGGACGACGGCCTTGTGGAGAAAGGCGCCGCTCTTCACGACCACATTCGAGCCGATGACGGTGTGTTCACGGATTTCGGCACCGGCCTCGACCTTGGCGTAGTCACCGATGTAGAGCGGACCGCGCAGCACGGCGTCGGGGTGGACCTCCGCGCCCTCCGCCACCCAGACGCCCGGGGAGATCTCGAAGCCGTCGATCTCGACGTCGACCTTGCCTTCCAGGACGTCGGCCTGCGCCTTCACATAGCTCTCGTGGGTGCCCACGTCCTCCCAGTAGCCCTCGGCGACATAGCCGTAGATCGGCTTGCCTTCCTTCATCAGCTGCGGGAAGACATCGCCTGACCAGTCGACCGGAACATCGGGCTCGACGTAGTCGAAGACCTCGGGCTCCATGACATAGATGCCCGTGTTCACGGTGTCGGAGAAGACCTGGCCCCAGGTCGGCTTCTCCAGGAAGCGCTCGACCTTTCCCTCTTCGTCGACGATGGTGATGCCGAATTCCAGCGGATTGGGCACCCGCGTCAGACAGACGGTGACCAGTGCGCCCTTTTCCTTGTGGAAATTGATCAGATCGGTGAGGTCGAAGTCCGTCAGGGCATCACCCGAGATGACGAGGAACGCATCGTCCTTGAGTGCTTCCTCCGCGTTCTTGACACTCCCGGCGGTACCGAGTGGCTTCTCCTCGTTGGCATACGTGAGCTCCATTCCGAGCTCCTCGCCGTCTCCGAAGTAGTTCTTGACCAATGAGGCCAAGAACTGCACGGTGACAACGGTCTCGTTGAGCCCATGCCTTTTCAGCAGCCGTAGCACATGCTCCATGATCGGGCGGTTGACCACCGGCAGGAGCGGCTTGGGCATGCTTGAGGTCATCGGGCGAAGGCGTGTGCCTTCGCCTCCGGCCATCACGACGGCCTTCATGTCGGAAGCGTCCTCCTCCAAGAGACGACGGTCCAGCCGACTTCACCCGTCTAGATTGTCCCGCAGTTTCTCCGCGCGGGCCATCGAGCCACTACGGCCGCCAATCGGCGGGCTCAATCGGCCATGGCGTCCGCCCTGACAAGGCGGCGGACCTGTACCACGTAGAGGACTCCTGCCCACCAATACAGCGTTGTACCCCACCCGGCGAACGCCCATCCGAAAATAGCAGCGAGTGACGCGATCCATCCGCTTCCGTCACTGAGCAGCAGCAGCGGGAAGGCGTACATCAGGTTGAACGTGGCGGCCTTCCCGAGGAAGTTCACCTGGGGCGGCGGATAGCCGTGCCGCCTGAGGACGGCGACCATCACCAGCAGAACCAGCTCCCGCGCCACGAGTACGCCGGTCAGCCAGAGGGGCAGAATCCCGCGCCAGGTGAGACCGACGAGCGTGGACGCGATGTACAGCCGGTCGGCCGCGGGATCGAGGAGCCGGCCGAGGCTGCTGATCTGGTTCCAGCGCCGGGCGAGCTTGCCGTCCAGATAGTCACTGAGGCCGCTCAGCACGAGCACGAGCAGCGCCCAGCCGTCGCTCTTCGGCCCACCGAACTCGGGCCTGAGGATCAGCCACAGGAAGACGGGCACGCCGACGAGACGCGCCATGCTGAGGATGTTCGGGATGGTGAGGACCCGGTCCGTCTGGACACGGGTCTCCTGGACCTCCACCCGGGGCCTCCTGCGGGAACGAGCCAATGATGCCCCCTGACCCTACCCGTAGGCTTCACGCGAGGGTGCGGAGGGGGCGGTACCACCGGGGGGCACCGCGGGAAAACAATGGGAAAACAAAGAGCTCCGATTCTCGGGCGAGATGCCTGAGAACCGGAGCTTCAAAAGGAGTTCGGCGGTGTCCTACTCTCCCACAGGGTCCCCCCTGCAGTACCATCGGCGCTGTAAGGCTTAGCTTCCGGGTTCGGAATGTAACCGGGCGTTTCCCTCACGCTATGACCACCGAAACACTATGAAACTGACAACCCGGCCCGCCCGGACCTCAAATCCGGGCGTGGTTGTTCGTGGTTT
>NZ_BBZJ01000017.1 GCF_001417775.1 Streptomyces sp. TP-A0356
GTTTCCGACTCTATCAGATCTTCTCGATCCGATTCCCGGCCGGCGGGATTCGTCTCGGACCCGGGGCTATTCGCCTCGCGGCCTTTCGACATTCACTACGTTAGCCGATTCCCGCCGCAGCTCATAATCGAGTTCCGGGAGTTCGAATTCGGACGTGCGGACACGTCGAAATCGCCCTCTGGGAGGGAGTCGTAATAGTGGGTTTGCCGCTTCCGGCTGCTGGCAGAACGCCGTACCCGGTTCAAGCGGCTCGGAGTACATTACGCACCTTCCAGGGACGCGTCAAGTTCGGCGCCGCCTCGGCGTGTGGGCCCGGTAGGGACTCACCGTCGGATCATGGGCGATCCAGAAGCGCCACGGGTGGACGCCTCCGTCCCCGGCCACCCCCGTGCGCGGGCCGCTGCGTACCTGGTCGGACGGCACCGCCGCACCGGTCAGGACACGCAACGGCGTCTCGCCCAGCGCACACGCGTCCGTGCCGTCGAGGGCGCGGTCCACGTCCAGCGCCGTGGCCAGCCGTGCCGGGCCTTTGGCCAGTTCCTTGTCGTTCCGGGCCGAGAGCCGACGTGTGCGGGCGAGTTCGGCGCCCTCGGTGATCTCGCCGGCCCGCAGCAGTACGGCGCTCGCCCGTCCTTCCGGACCGCACACCAGATTCATGCAGTGCCACATGCCATAGGTGAAGTAGACGTACACATGGCCGGGCGGACCGAACATCACGTCGTTGCGGGCTGTGCGACCGCGATAGGCGTGGGAGCCGGGGTCGTCCGGGCCCTCGTACGCCTCGACCTCCGTGAGGCGCAGTTCGATCGGACCGTCCGGGGTGGTACGGACGAGGAGGCGCCCCAGCAGATCGGGGGCGACCTCCAGTACAGGGCGGTCGAAGAACTCCCTGGGGAGCGGCGTACGGTCGGGGGTCACGATCATGGCGTACGAGCGTAGTCCAGACGGGTGTGTGTCAAAGGGTGGTCAAGAGTCCTCCCCCTTGGAAGGGTGAGGCGCGGAACCGGCCACGGGCCGGTTCGCGTATCTAGGACATCCAGCATCACGTGCGCATCACGGCGTCGCCCGGGAAGGAAGATTCATGGGGTTCAAGCGGCTGCTCGCCAGTCTGGGAGCCGGCGGGGCTTCGGTCGAGACCGTACTGACCGAGGTCAATGTCGTGCCGGGCGGTGTCGTCCAGGGCGAGGTGCGGATCCAGGGCGGGTCCGTGAACCAGGCGATCCAGGGCCTGAACGTCGGTCTGCAGGCCAAGGTCGAGGTCGAGGGGCACGACGACACGGAGTACAAGCAGGACATCGAGTTCTCCAAGGTCCGGCTCGGCGGTGCCTTCGAGCTCCGGGCGGGGGCCGTGCACGCCGTACCGTTCGGGCTCGACATCCCCTGGGAGACCCCGGTCACCATGATCGACGGGCAGGCGCTGCGCGGGATGCACATCGGCGTGACGACGGAGCTGGAGATCGCGCGTGCCGTCGACTCCGGCGATCTGGACCCGATCAATGTGCACCCGCTGCCGGCGCAGAAGGCGATCCTGGACGCCTTCGTCCAGCTGGGCTTCCGCTTCAAGACCGCGGACATGGAACGCGGTCACATCCGGGGGACGCGGCAACGGCTGCCGTTCTACCAGGAGATCGAGTTCTACCCGCCGTCGCAGTACCGTGGCCTGAACCAGGTGGAGTTGAGCTTCGTCGCGGACGAGCACGCGATGGACGTGGTTCTGGAGATGGACAAGAAGCCGGGTCTGTTCAGCGAGGGCAGCGACTCCTACCGCGCCTTCCAGGTCGGTCTGAACGACTTCCAGGGCACGGACTGGGCCGCATACCTCCATCAGTGGCTGTCGGAGGTCGGCAGCAAGCGCAGCTGGTTCTAGGCTCGGGAGCGACTGGAACCAGTTGATCCACTGACTTGGAGGTACCGAGGTGACCGAGTCCAAGAGGCGGCCACTGCCCCACGACTTCCATCCGCCCGTGCCGTCGTTCACGGTCACGAGCGAGGACGTCGAGCCGGGCGCCAGGCTCAAGGAGGCTCAGGTCCACGCCGCCGGGAACACCTCGCCGCAGCTGCGCTGGGAAGGCTTCCCGCCGGAGACGAAGAGCTTCGCCGTGACCTGCTACGACCCGGACGCCCCGACGGGCAGCGGGTTCTGGCACTGGGTCCTGTTCGACATCCCGGCCTCGGTGACGGAGCTGCCCGCCGGTGCGGGCAGCGGGAAGTTCGAGGGACTGCCCGAGGGTGCGGTCCACGCGCGCAACGACTACGGGACGAAGGACTTCGGCGGTGCCGCGCCGCCGCCCGGCGACGGGCCGCACCGGTATGTGTTCACGGTGTACGCGGTGGACCGGGAGAAGCTCGGTCCGGACTCGGACGCCTCTCCCGCGGTGGTCGGCTTCAATCTGCGCTTCCACACGCTGGCGCGCACCCAGCTCATCGGTGAGTACGAGAACCCGGCCGCGGGCTGACGTACGCGCTCGGAAGACTGACGTTCACCGAACGTTTGCCCGCCTCTGGTCTTGGAATTGATCAGAGGCGGGCAGTTTTTATTGCGTTGTCCATCTCGGCGCGCCCGTCCAGAGTTGATCCAAGCCCGCCAGGGGGTGGGCAGGTGCACACGGGAGGTGGGCTGGATGCGTGACACGCTTGTGCTGAACGCGAGCTTCGAGCCGCTGTCGACGGTGACGCTGAATCGAGCCGTCGTTCTGGTGCTGCAGGCCAAGGCCGTCGTGGAGCAGGCCCACCCCGAACTGCGTATGAGGGGCGCCGATGTCGACATACCGGCGCCCAGGGTCATCAGGCTCTGCAGATATGTACGGGTGCCCTTCCGAAGACAAGCTCCGTGGTCGAGGCGGGGTGTCCTGGTGCGGGACCGGCACAGGTGCGCGTACTGCGGGCGGCGGGCGACGACCGTGGACCACGTGGTGCCGCGGTCGCAGGGTGGTGCCGACTCCTGGCTGAACACGGTGGCCTCGTGCGCCGAGGACAATCACCGCAAAGCGAACCGTACTCCGGAGCAGGCGGGGATGCCGCTGCTGCGGCAGCCCTTCGAGCCGACGCCCGCGGATGCGATGCTGCTGGCGCTGGGGCACGACGAGTTCGAGGCGCTGCCGGAGTGGCTGGCACAGTCGGCCGCCTAAGAGCTCCTCGTACGGCCGTGCAGAGGAGAGCTCCTCGTACGGCCGTGCAGAGGCCACGCGCACCGACGTGGGACTGGGGCCTGCCCTCCTTCGGGAGGCGGGCCCCAGTGTCGTACGCTCGCTGTCCTGTCAGTCGATGGACGGCCGCTCGCGGCGCTCCGTGCTCGTGCCGCCGTTGGTGCCGGAGGACCCGGAGCCGCTGCTGCCCGAACCGCCGCCCATCGGGCCGAAGTTGCCGATCGCGCCGGAGAGGCCCTTCAGGGCGTCGCCGATCTCGCTCGGGACGATCCAGAGCTTGTTGGCGTCGCCCTCGGCGATCTTCGGGAGCATCTGGAGGTACTGGTAGGAGAGCAGCTTCTGGTCGGGGTCGCCGGCGTGGATGGACTCGAAGACCGTACGGATCGCCTGGGCCTCGCCCTCGGCGCGCAGGGCCGCGGCCTTCGCCTCACCCTCGGCCCGCAGGATCTGGGACTGCTTCTCACCCTCGGCGGTGAGGATGGCGGCCTGGCGCGTACCTTCGGCCGTGAGGATCGCGGCGCGCTTGTCACGGTCGGCGCGCATCTGCTTCTCCATCGAGTCCTGGATGGAGGTGGGCGGCTCGATGGCCTTCAGTTCGACGCGGTTGACGCGGATGCCCCACTTGCCGGTGGCCTCGTCGAGGACGCCGCGCAGCGCCGCGTTGATCTCCTCGCGGGAGGTCAGGGTGCGCTCCAGGTCCATGCCGCCGATGATGTTGCGGAGCGTGGTGACGGTGAGCTGCTCGATCGCCTGGATGTAGCTGGCGACCTCGTAGGTGGCGGCCCGTGCGTCGGTCACCTGGTAGTAGATGACGGTGTCGATGTTGACGACCAGGTTGTCCTGGGTGATCACCGGCTGTGGCGGGAACGGCACGACCTGTTCGCGCAGGTCGATGCGGTTGCGGATGGAGTCGATGAACGGGACCACGATGTTCAGGCCCGCGTTCAGCGTCCGTGTGTAGCGGCCGAAGCGCTCGACGATGGCCGCGCTCGCCTGTGGAATGACCTGGATCGTCTTGATCAGGGCGATGAAGACCAACACCACCAGAATGATCAGGACGATGATGATCGAGCCCATCGTGACTCCCCGTACCCCTTCTCCGCCTTGGAACCGTGTGGAAGATCTTATGGTGCTTCAAGATCTTGCTGGTCGAGTCTGACAGACCCTCGCACTCCTCGTGGGCTGTTCGGTCCAGTTGCGTCCTACGAGGTCACATGACGATCGCCGTGGCGCCCTCGATGTCCACGACGTCCACTTCCTGGCCTACTTCATAGGCGAGTTCGGTGTTGAGGGCGCGCGCCGACCAGATCTCTCCGGCGAGTTTGATCCGGCCGCCGTTGCCGTCGACGCGTTCCAGGACGACGGCCTGCTTGCCCTTCAACGCATCGATTCCCGTGGCGAGTCGGGGCCGCTGTGCGCCGTGCCGGGCGGCGATGGGTCGGACCACGGCGATGAGCGCGACCGAGACGACCGCGAAGACCACGACCTGGAGGACGGCGCCACCGCCCATGCCCCCGACGACCGCGGCCGCGACGGCGCCCGCCGCGAGCATGCCGAGCTCCGGCAGCGTGGTGATCACGAGCCCGATGCCGAGCCCTGCCGCGCCGATCAGCCACCACACCCACGCGTCGATGTTCACATGGTCATGGTAGGACCGCGGGTACGGTCGCGGACAGGGCGCCGACCGGACGCGAGGGACTCCCTATCGGCTTCGCCGGCGCACGGGTTGACGGATGTCCCGCGGGCGCGCCCCGTGGGCCCCGGTGGTCCCGGCGTCAGGACAGGGGCAGTCCCTGGGCCGTCCAGCGCTCGCCGACCTGCTCGACGACGAGCGGGAGGCCGAAGCAGAGGGAGAGGTTGCGCGAGGTCAGCTCCAGCTCCAGCGGGCCCGCGGCGAGCACTTTGCCCTGGCGGATCATCAGGACGTGGGTGAAGCCGGGGGCGATCTCCTCGACATGGTGGGTGACCATGATCATGGAGGGGGCGATCGGGTCCCGGGCGAGGCGGCCGAGACGGCGTACGAGGTCCTCGCGGCCACCGAGGTCGAGGCCGGCGGCGGGCTCGTCGAGCAGCAGCAGCTCGGGGTCGGACATCAGGGCGCGGGCGATGAGGGTGCGCTTGCGCTCGCCCTCGGAGAGGGTGCCGAACCTGCGGTCGAGGTACTCGTTCATGCCGAGGCGGTCGAGGAAGGCACGGGCGCGCTGCTCGTCGACGTCCTCGTACTCCTCCTGCCAGCCGGCCGTCATGCCGTACGCGGCGGTCAGCACGGTCTGCAGGACGGTCTGGCGCTTGGGGAGCTTCTCCGCCATGGCGATGCCGGCCATGCCGATGCGGGGGCGCAGCTCGAAGACGTCGGTGCCGGGCTTGCCGAGGGTCTCGCCGAGGATGGTGGCGGTGCCCTTGGTGGGGAAGAGGTAGCTGGAGGCGACGTTCAGGAGGGTCGTCTTGCCGGCGCCGTTGGGGCCGAGGATCACCCAGCGCTCGCCCTCCTTGACCGACCAGGAGACCTCCTCCACCAGAGCCCGGCCCTCGCGGACCACGGATACGTCCTCCAGCTCCAGAACATCGCTCATGAGCGCGTTGTCTCCCCTTGCAGTGTGGCCAGTGTCGGCTCTCGCGTACGCCTGTGGGCGCGGTCCGCCACGCCGGTGGGCGCAGCCCCCCAAGAAATCTACGCCACCGGTCGCCCGGTCCATTCCATAGGTCCGGTCCTCAGAGCTCCGAAGGTCCGGTCCTTGGAGCTCCGAACAGAATGGGCGCCCGGCTCGCGGCGCCTGGCACGCACTCCCCGAGCTCTTCGAGCAGAGGGGACCCCCAGCCGCGTTGCCGGAAGGCCCTGGTCGCTCCGCCACGAGGACCTTCCGGCGCCTTGCGATCGCACGCACCAGACGCCGCGAGCTGATCGGACTCCCATTCTGTTCGGAGCTCTTAGGGTGGGGGGCATGCTCTCGGAACCACGCTCAGGACGGCTGGCCGCATGGGGGAACGCCTTGCTGGCCGGACTTGTTTCGCCGGACGACGCCGCGTCCGCCATTGTCGGGGAGGATGCCGTGCACCGGGTCGAGGGGCTGCCGGGTGAGTCAGTGCCCGTCGGTCTCACGCTCGCGCTGGGGCGGCTGCGCAGGCTCGGGGTGAGTGGGCTGCGGGTCGCGCTGCCGGCGCCGGGACATCCGCTGGGTCTGAGCGGTCCGCCGGAGTTCAACGCGCGGGCGATCGACGCCGAGGAGGCGGTGGTCTGCCACGGGGCCGCGTTCGGGCTGGTGCCGGAGGTGTACGAGGCCGGGCCGGACGGCGATGTGCATGTCGAGGTCGTCTGGCACTGTCTGCCCGTGCGGGAGGCGCCGCCCGCCGATGTGCCGTCGCTGGGGGAGGCCGAGCGGGAGCTGGCGGAGGCGCTGCGCGAGGCGACCGAGATGCTGGCGCGGCTGGACGTGGCCGGGTCGGGGCCGGCGGCGGAGGCGGCGATCGACGCGTACCGGGCGCGGGCCGAGCGGGGGCAGGAGCTGCTCGCTCCGGGGTATCCGCCACGGGCCGCGCGGGTGCTGGAGCTGGCGCAGCGGGTGGGGTTGCTGATCTCGGTGGCGTACGAGAACGGGCACGGGGGTGCGGTGAGCGCCTCCGAGATGGCCGCGCGGGCGCAGGCGCTGCGGCCGGTGGAGCGGACGGCTCGGCGGGCGCAGGTCGCGGCGTACAACTCCGTGGTGGAGCGGCGGGAGATGGGGTGACCGGGGGTTCGCGTTGCCCGGGGGTGAGGTCACCGTCCCTGGGGCTGCGCCCCCAGACGTCCTGGTCGGGCTGACGGCCTCGTCTTGTCGGCCTGACGGCCTCGTCCGCGAACGCCGGACGGGCTGGAGACACCTGGACTGGACTGACATGTACGACTGACCGGCCTCCCAGGAGTGCCTGGGAGGCCGGTGTGGTCAAGGGTGCGGCCTCGACGCGTCAGTGGTTGATGCCCAGGTTGCCGAAGGCCGGGTTCAGGACGCCGATCACGTTCACGGTGTTGCCGACCGCGTTCACGGGGACGTGGACCGGGGCCTGGATGACGTTGCCCGAGACGACACCCGGGGAGCCCACGGCTTTGCCGTCGGCGTGCGCCCCCTCGGTGGCGGAGGCGAGACCGGCACTGGCGGCGACCAGACCACCGGCCACCATCGTGACGGCTACGGCCTTCTTCAGGTTCTTCACTTCTGAGCCCTCTCCTTACGATCACTGCGGCAGGCGCCGCAGCACGCCTTGGAGAACGCCTGGGTCCGACCGAGGATGCGCCGTACGAGGGACATACACCCGACGGTATGAATCTCAGCCCGGTGCGAAACCTTCCACGGGGCGCCCGGATCCCGTCAGCCGTCCACCCCGTGGCGTACGGCCCACAGGGCGGCCTGGGTGCGGTCCGCCAGGTCGAGCTTCATCAGGATGTTGGAGACATGGGTCTTCACCGTCTTCTCCGACAGCACCAGCGCGCGGGCGATCTCCCGGTTCGACCGGCCGTCCGCGATCAGGCCCAGTACCTCCCGCTCGCGCTCGGTGAGCGAACCGGCTCTCCCCTGGCCCGGGTTGGCCTCCTCCTGGGACAGCAGCGCGCCCGCGACCTCCGGCTGGAGCAGGATGTGCCCCGCGTGCACCGAGCGGATGGCTCCGGCGAGCGCGTCGGGGTCCACGTCCTTGTAGACGTAACCGGCGGCGCCCGCGCGCAGGGCGGGAACCACCGTGCGCTGCTCGGTGAAGCTGGTGACGATGAGCACGCGCGCGGGGTTGTCGAGTTCGCGGAGCTTGCGCAGCGCGTCGATACCGTCCATGCCCGGCATCCTGACGTCCATGAGGACGACGTCGGGCTTCAGCTCCTCGGCACGGGCGACGCCCTCCGCGCCGTCGGAGGCCTCTCCGACGACCTGGATGTCGTCCTGCACCTCCAGGAAGGTGCGCAGACCGCGGCGGACCACCTGGTGGTCGTCGACGAGCAGCACCTTGATTGCGTCAGCCACCAGGGACCTCCATCTCGATCATGGTGCCCTTGCCGGGCGCCGATTCCACGGTCAGGCTGCCGCCGACCCCGCTCGCCCGGTCGCGCATGGAGACCAGACCGAGGTGGCGCCCCGCGCGGCGTATCGCCCCGGGTTCGAATCCGCTGCCGTCGTCCGCCACGCGCAGGACGGCGCCCGGTCCGCGCCTTTCCAGGGTGACGTAGACCCGTTCGGCGCCGGAGTGTCGCAGAGCGTTGTGCAGGGCCTCCTGGGCGACGCGCAGGAGTGCCTCCTCCTGGGCGGCCGGGAGCGCGCGGACGCCACAGCTGGTGAAGGTCACTCGCGCGGTGTGGGCGCGGTCGAGCACCTGCGCCTGGGTGCGCAGCGTGGCCACCAGACCGTCCTCGTCCAGGGCCGCGGGGCGCAGCTCGACGACGGCGGCGCGCAGTTCGTCGGCCGCCTCCGCGGCGAGCGCCGCCACCTGCTGCAGCTCGCCCTTGGCCCGGCCCGGATCCCGGTCGACCAGGGCGGCCGCGGCCTGGGCGGTGAGCCGCAGGGAGAAGAGCTTCTGGTTGACCGCGTCGTGCAGCTCGTGGGCCAGCCGGGAGCGCTCCTCGGCGATGGTCAGCTCCCGGCTGCGCTCGTACAGCCGGGCGTTGGTGAGGGCGATCGCGGCGTGCTGGGCGAGGATCGAGAGCAGTTCCTCGTCGTCCTCGGTGAAGCCGCAGCCGCTGTGCGGCTCCGGGCACCGCTTGTTGGCGAGGAACAGCGCGCCGATGGTCTCGTCGCCGTCGCGGATGGGCAGGCCCAGGAAGTCGGACATCTCGGGGTGGGCGCTCGGCCAGCCCTCGAAGCGGGGGTCCCGGCGGACGTCGGCGAGCCGCTCGGGCTTCGCCTCGTGCAGCATGGCGGCCAGGATGCCGTGCTGGCGCGGGAGCGGGCCGATGGCCTTCCACTGTTCGTCGCTGACGCCGTCGACGACGAACTGGGCGAAGCCTCCGTGGTCGTCCGGGACGCCCAGCGCCGCGTACTCGGCGTCGAGCAGTTCGCGGGCCGAGGCGACGATCGTCTTGAGGACGTCGCGCACCTCCAGGTGCCTGCTCATGGCCAGCAGCGCGGAGCTCACCGCGTACAGGCCCGACCGGGGTCCATGGCTCATGACCTCACCGTACCGGCGAGGTGTGACAGGGCGTATCCGACCTGTGGCGGCCGTGCCTGGTCCCCTGGCCCTAGGGCGAAGGGTCCCGGCTCTTTGCGGCCCCCGTCCGAGGCGGCCGGACCGGTGCCGTCCCTACGTTGAGGTCACCGCCGACCACCGGCGGCGGACGGACGAGGGGACGGTAGTCATGCCGGTTGCGATCATCACGGGGGCTTCCAAGGGGCTGGGGCGGGCACTGGGCGCGGCTCTGGCGGAGCGCGGCTGGGACCTGGTGCTGGACGCCAGGACCGAGCGGGTCCTGGCGGAGACGGCCGAGGCCCTGTCCGGGTACGGGACGCGTGTGGAGGCCCTGCCCGGGGACGTCACGGACGCCGCGCATCGTGCCGACCTGGTGGCGGCGGCCCGGAAGCTGGGCGGGCTCGACCTGCTGGTGCACAACGCGAGCGCGCTGGGCGCCGAGCCGCTGGTGCGGCTGGAGGGGCTGTCGCTGGAGGGGCTGCGGCGGGCGCTGGAGGTGAACACGGTCGCCGCCCTGGGTCTCGTCCAGGAGGGGCTGCCGCTGCTGCGGCGGTCGGGTGCCGGCGCGGTGATCACCGTCAGTTCGGACGCGGCGGCCGAGGCGTACGAGACATGGGGCGGGTACGGCGCGTCCAAGGCGGCGCTCGACCATCTGGCGGCGGTGCTAGGCGAGGAGGAACCCGGGCTTCGGGTGTGGGCGGTCGACCCCGGGGACATGGCCACGGACCTGTATGCGGCGGCCGTACCGGACGACGACGCTCCGCGGCCCGCGCCGCAGAGCGTGGTGCCCGCCTTCCTCAAGTTGCTGGACGAGCGTCCGGCGAGCGGCCGCTACGGTGCGCCGTCCCTGCTGGAGGGGCGATGACCACCGAGATGCGGATCGAGGTTCCGCCGGAGCTGTCGGCGCGGGTCCCGGTCGAGCAGCGCGGGCCGGGGCTTGGCCGGGACGCCGTGCGGCTGCTGGTCTCGCGCGGCACCGAGGTGTCGCACCACGCGTTCGTCGAGCTGCCGCGGCTGCTGCGTGCCGGGGACCTGCTGGTCGTCAACACGTCGCCCACGCGGGCGGCCGCGGTGGACGGCCGGATCGGGCACGCGCGCGTGGTGGTGCACTTCTCCACGCGCGGGGACGACGGACGGTGGGCCGTCGAGCTACGGGATCCGGACGGACGGGGCACCACGCGCGCGCGTGCGGGCGGGCACGCGGGGACAGAGGTGCGGCTTGCGGGCGGGGGACGGCTCGTCCTGGAGGAGCCGCTGTCGCGGCGGAGTGAGCGGCTGTGGTGGGGCCGTCCGTCGGATCCGGACGTGGTGGGGCTGCTGGGCCGGCATGGGCGACCCATCCGTTACTCCTACACCGACAGGGACCAGCCGCTGTCCGTGTACCAGACGGTGTTCGCGCTGCCGTCCGCCGACGGCGCGGGCAGTGCGGAGATGCCGAGCGCGGCGCGGCCCTTCACCTCACGGATGGTGGCGGAGCTGGTGAGCCGGGGAGTGCAGTTCGCACCGATCACACTGCACACGGGGGTGGCGTCGGCCGAGGCGCACGAGCCGCCGTATCCGGAGCGGTTCGCGGTGCCGGAGACGTCGGCGCGGCTGATCAATGCGGTCAGAGCCGGAGACGGCCGGGTCGTCGCGGTGGGCACGACGGCCGTGCGGGCGGTGGAGTCGGCCGCGGGCGCCGACGGTGCCGTACGGGCGCGGAAGGGCTGGACCGATCTGGTGGTGACGCCGGAGCGCGGGGTGCGAGTGGTGGACGGGCTGCTGACGGGGCTGCACGAGCCCGAGGCGTCGCATCTGCTGATGCTGGAGGCGGTCGCGGGGCGAGCGGCGATCGACCGCGGCTACGAGGAGGCGCTGGCCGGGCGGTACCTGTGGCACGAGTTCGGTGACGCCCATCTCATCCTGCCGCAGGAAGGCCATCACACAGAGCATTGCTCCAGCAACTGTTTGTGAAAACGCCGGGGGCTGGATGTGAGGCCGCGCATAGGGCGCAGGTCACGTACGAAGCCCGATAGGAGGTAAAGAAGTTCCTTATGAGCGGGGCAGACGGGTCGATCTGCCCCGTTTCGCCCTACCTGGTCGGACTATCGCGGATAGTACGTCACACCTTTGCCTGGAGTTTTTGCGGCCGTTAAGAATTGCTGCCGTCGCTCGGCGCCGCGGTCTCGAACCCGCGGCGCTTGTGCTGGAAACCCCGTCCCGCCGGCATCAGAGCGACCTCCGTGCAATTCGAAGAGGTCCATTCACCCATGCCCCAGAATTTTCGCCTGCCCAAGAACCTTCGTGATCGCAGTCGTGCGCTGACCAAGGCCCAGAAGATCTCCGTCGCCGGTGCGGCCGCCCTGGGAGTCGCCACCCTCGCGCTCACCGCCGCCCCGAGCCAGGCGGAGACCCCGGCCCACACGGCCGCCGTCGCCTCCGTCCCGGTGGTGCTCGGCAACCAGCCGGTCAAGGAGATCAAGGTCAGCGTCACCGACCAGCTGGCCGCCTCCGCCCTGAAGGCCGAGGCCATCGCCGCGAAGCAGAAGGCCGCCGGCGAGGCCGTCGCCAAGCAGCGCGCCGCGCAGCAGGCGGCCGACAAGGCTCGGCAGGACGCGGCGCAGAAGGCCGCTCAGCAGCGCACCGTGCAGGAGGCCGCGAGCCGCTCCGCGCAGCGCCCCCAGGTGCAGCCGGCCGGCACCAACAGCTACGCCAACAACCTCGACGGCTGGATCCACCAGTCCCTCGACATCATGGCGCAGAAGGGGATCCCGGGTTCGTACAACGGCCTGTACCGCAACATCATGCGTGAGTCCTCGGGCAACCCGATGGCCATCAACAACTGGGACGTCAACGCCGTCAACGGCATCCCGTCCAAGGGCCTGCTCCAGGTGATCGACCCGACGTTCAACGCGTACCACGTGGCCGGCACCTCGTCGAACATCTACGACCCGGTCGCGAACATCACCGCTGCCGCCAACTACGCGGCCCACCGGTACGGTTCGATCGACAACGTCAACAGCGCTTACTGAGGCGGACGGGCCTCTTCACGCACGCCGAAGGGCGGCACCCTGCTGGGTGCCGCCCTTCGGCGTCGTACGACGGCGTTCCGGCTCGGCCGAGAGCCGGCCTGCTACTTCCGCATGACCTCCGGCTCGTGGCGGCGCAGGAACCTGGCCACGAGGAAGCCACAGATCACACCCAGGGCGATCAGGGCGGCCATGTCCATGGTCCAGACCCCCGCCGTGTGGTTCCACAGCGGGTCCGTGCTGGTCGGGTCGTCCGTGTTCGGGGCGATGTTGTTGAAGTCCAGCGTCGCACCGGCGGCGGCGACCGCCCAACGCGACGGCATCAGATACGAGAACTCGTTGACACCGACCGTGCCGTGCAGGGTGAAGAGGCAGCCGGTGAAGACCACCTGGATGATCGCGAACATGACCAGCAGCGGCATGGTCTTCTCGGCCGTCTTCACCAGCGCCGAGATGACCAGGCCGAACATCATCGACGTGAAGCCCAGCGCCATGATCGGCAGGCACAGCTCGAACAGCGTGGCGCTGCCCAGGACGACGCCCTCCTGAGGGATCTCCCGGCTGGAGAAGCCGATCACGCCGACCATCAGGCCCTGTAGCACGGTGACGGCGCCGAGGACGATCACCTTCGACATCAGATACGCGGAACGGGACAGGCCGGTGGCGCGTTCCCGTTCGTAGATGACCCGTTCCTTGATCAGCTCGCGCACGGAGTTGGCGGCGCCCGCGAAGCACGCGCCGACCGCGAGGATCAGCAGGACCGTGGTGGCCGTGCCGTTGGGGATGTGCATGCCGGTCCTGGGGTTGATCGGGTTGACCAGCAGACCCCTCTTGTGGTCGATGAGCAGGCTCACCGCGCCGAGCACCGCCGGGAGGATCACCGTCAGCGCCAGGAAGCCCTTGTCGGAGACGATGACCGAGACGTACCGCCGGATCAGGGTGCCGAGCTGGGAGAGCCAGCCCTGCGGCTTGGGCGGCTTGATCGCTTGCGGCGGCGGCATGTGGATCGACTGCGGGGCGACGGCGTCGATGTCCGCGGCGTACATCTGGTAGTGCTGCGAGCCCTTCCAGCGACCCGCCCAGTCGTAGTCGCGGTAGTTCTCGAAGGCGGAGAAGACATCGGCCCAGGTCTCGTAGCCGAAGAAGTTCAGCGCCTCCTCCGGCGGGCCGAAGTAGGCGACGGACCCGCCGGGCGCCATCACCAGGAGCTTGTCGCACAGCGCCAGCTCGGCCACGGAGTGGGTGACGACCAGCACCGTACGGCCGTCGTCGGCCAGACCACGCAGCAGCTGCATGACGTCGCGGTCCATGCCCGGGTCGAGACCGGACGTCGGCTCGTCCAGGAAGATCAGCGACGGCTTGGTGAGCAGTTCCAGGGCCACCGACACACGCTTGCGCTGGCCGCCGGAGAGGGAGGTGACCTTCTTGTCCTTGTGGATGTCCAGCTTCAGCTCGCGCAGCACCTCGTCGATGCGGGCCTCGCGCTCCGCGGCCGTGGTGTCGGCGGGGAAGCGCAGCTTGGCCGCGTACTTGAGGGCCTTCTTGACGCTCAGTTCCTTGTGCAGGATGTCGTCCTGCGGGACGAGACCGATGCGCTGGCGCAGCTCGGCGAACTGCTTGTAGAGGTTCCGGTTGTCGTAGAGGACGTCGCCCTGGTTGGCCGGGCGGTAACCGGTGAGCGCCTTCAGCAGCGTCGACTTGCCGGAGCCGGACGGGCCGATGACCGCGATCAGCGACTTCTCCGGGACGCCGAAGGAGACGTCCTTGAGGATCTGCTTGCCGCCGTCCACCGTGACGGTGAGGTGACGGGCGGAGAAGGAGACCTCACCGGTGTCGACGAACTCCTCGAGGCGGTCGCCGACCAGACGGAACGTCGAGTGGCCGACGCCGACGATGTCGTTCGGGCCGAGCAGCGCCGAGCCGCCCTTGCCGATAGGCATGCCGTTGACGAACGTGCCGTTGTGCGAGCCCAGGTCACGGATCTCGAACCGGCCGTCCGGCGTGGCGTGGAACTCCGCGTGGTGCCGGGAGACCTGGAGGTCGGAGACGACCAGCTCGTTCTCCAGCGCACGGCCGATGCGCATCACTCGGCCGAGGGCGAGCTGGTGGAACGTGGTGGGGCTGCGGTCGCCGTAGACCGGCGGCGCCCCCGCGCCACCACCGGAGCCCTGCTGCTGCGGAATCTGGGCAGCGGCCTGCTGCGGCTGCTGCCAGCCCGGCTGGGCAGCCTGCTGCTGCGGGGCCTGCTGCGCCCAGCCGGCGTTCGCGCCCTGTGCCGCGTACGGCTGCTGCTGGGGCTGGGCCCGCGGGGCGGCGACCGCGGCCGCGGCGCCGGACAGGCTCACACGCGGCCCGTCGGTCGCGTTGCCCAGGTGCACGGCCGCCCCCGGGCCGATCTCCAGCTGTTGGATCCGCTGCCCCTGCACGAACGTGCCGTTGGTACTGCCGTGGTCCTCGATGACCCAACTTCGGCCGTTCCAGCTGATCGTGGCGTGCCGCCAGGAGACCCTGGCGTCGTCGAGCACGATGTCCCCCTGCGGATCGCGTCCGAGGGTGTATGACCTGGACGCGTCGAGCGTCCAGGTGCGTCCGTTCAATTCGAGTACGAGTTCAGGCACTCCATGCCCCACTGAGTTGTCCCCCGAGTTACCCCCATCGCAGGGAGTCTAGGGATGTCGAACATCGTGGGGAACTATTTCAGGCTGAGCCCTCTGACCAAAAGTCGGGCCTTGTGAAGAGTGCGTAGGGCCCCCGGACACGTCCCCGTTGACGGGGTTGAAAACGGCCCGGAGAGTGGTAATCCACGCGAGGGGGACATCCGCGGTGGCTCGCCGCGGCGCGGATCGGGGGCTGGCATGGGCATCGGGACCGCGGGGGACGGCGGCAGGCTGCCGTGGACGGACGTGGTGCTGTCCGCGATCGCCTCGGTGAGCTGGGCGTTGATCGGAATGGCGGGGACGGCGGCGCTCGGTCTGCATCTGCTCCAGGCGGACACGGCGGGTTCGCTCGGGCCCATGACGGCGGCGATGGTGGCCCTGGGGGCGAACGGATCGGTCACGCCGTCCGGGGACGTGTCCGCGTTCGGTCTGAAGGGAGCGCAGGCGACGACCGCCATAGAGATCGCGCCACTGGGCGTCTCGCTGGTGGGCGCGCTGCTGCTCTGCTGGTTCTTCCTACGTTCCTTACGCGCGCGGGGAGTTGAGATCACGCCCGCCGAACTCCTCGTGCGCGCGGGCGCGGTGGTCGTGCTGTTCGTGGCGGTGCTGGGCGGTCTCGCCTGGGTCGGCCACGACGTGATCACCCTCGACGGGAACGCGCTCGGACTCGGCAAGCTGCCCGGTGGAGGCGGGAGCGGCGGCGGCAGCGGCAGCGGCGGACTCGACATCCCCGGACTCGGCGACATCGGGGGGCTGCTGCCGAGCCGGATCGGCGACCTCGTCCAGGCGAAGGCCGCGGTCGGCTTCACCGTCGATGCGGTGCCCACGCTGCTCGGGGGCGCCGCGTGGGCGGCCGGTGTGCTGGTGATCGCGCTGCTCGCGGCACGGCGCACTCCCCTGCCGCGCGGCTGGGAGGCGGTGCACCGGGTGGTACGGCCGGCCGTGTCCGCGCTGGTGAGCGTGGTGCTGGTCGCCGTGGCGGCCGGCTTCGCGGCGGCGCTGTACGCGGCGATCGGCGACGACCATCCGGCGCGGATCGCGGGGTCGGCGCTGCTCGGCGCGCCCAACGGGGTGTGGCTGGGCGTCGCGATCGGGCTGTTCGTACCCTGGGACGGCAAGGCCTCCGGTGAGCTGGCGAAACTGCTGCCCGACCCGCTGGACCGGCTGCTGAGCGTGCGAACGAGCCGGCCGGTCACGCTGGGCCGCCTGGCCGAACTGGACGGCAAGGTATGGCTGCTGGCGGTCGCCGCCGCGCTCATGATGCTCTTCGCGGGCGTACTGACGGCGGCACGTACGCCTCTCGTACGAGCCCGGGATGCCGCTGCCGTACCGGGCTCGCCCCCCGCTGCCGTACGGGATCCGGGTCCCCTCGGCTTCGCAGGGCGCTGTGCCCTGCGGCTCGGGATCGCGACGGCGTCGGCACTGCCGCTGCTGGCCTGGCTGACGGACGTGTCGGTGGACGCCTCGCTGTCCGTGTTCGGATTCGACGCGTTCGGTGCGGGCATCGCACTGCACGGGCGCCTCGCCATGGCACTGCTGCTGGGGGCCGCGTGGGGCGCGGGAGCCGGGGCGGTGGGGGCGCTCCTCGCGTATGCGACCGGGGCGGCCGGGAGCCGGGTGGCGCCGGCGGCACGGGGTGACGCGGGGTGGCCGACGGCTCCGGGGCCGTACGGGCCGGTGCCGCAGGAGGCGGGTCCCTATACGCCGAGCAGGCCGTACCGCCCGCCGAACCCCGCGACGAACCCGTATCTGCGACTGCCGGAGGGGCTGAACGACCCCGGACACCGGCAGACACCCGCCGACGCGGACGCGTACCTGGACCGCGACCCCGGACACCCGCGGACAGCCCGCCGCGCGGACGCACCACCGCCGCGCGACCCCGGAGATCCGCAGACCCCCACCGACGCGGGCCCACCACCACCCCGCAGCCCCGGACATCCGCGGACCCCCACCGACGCGGGCGCACCGCCGCCGCCCGGCGTGCCCGGGCCGCCCGATCGGGGTGACGTGTACGGCGCCCCCACCGTGGTCGGGCCCATCGAGCCACCGTCCCGGTCGCCGCGCGGGCGGACGCCGTCGTCCTCGGACGAGGGCCCGCCCCCGCCGCCTCCCCCGCCCCCGCATCCGCCGTCGGTCAGGCCCCGGAGGCGTGACTGACGAGGACGAGTGGCCGCCCGCGGGCCGCGCCGTTGGGGGCTTGCGAGCATGCGGTTCGCGTAGGCGCGGGGCAGAGGCCGTGGAGGCCGGCCCGCGAAGGTCCTCGCGGAGGTCCTCGCGGAGGTCCTCGCGGAGGCGGCCCTGCCGGGCCCCGCCTCTGCGTCTTCGTCGCCGATCAAGACATACGTCATGTGCCCGCCACCCACTGTTCCCCGTCCGCTAGACGGACCGGGCACGCGGAAGGCACTGGGTGCCGGA
Organism: Streptomyces sp. TP-A0356; assembly: GCF_001417775.1. Lineage (GTDB taxonomy): Bacteria > Actinomycetota > Actinomycetes > Streptomycetales > Streptomycetaceae > Streptomyces. The sequence continues at coordinate 17,368 of NZ_BBZJ01000017.1, forward strand.
TACGGTGGAAGCACCATGAGCGCTTCGCAGACCTCCGACGCCCCCACTCTCCTTGTCAAGATCTTCGGCAAGGACCGGCCCGGCCTGACCGCCGGCCTGTTCGACACCCTGGCCGCCTACAACGTCGACGTCGTGGACATCGAGCAGGTCGTCACCCGGGGCCGGATGGTGCTGTGCGCCCTTGTGACCGTGCCCCCGTCCGGGCTCGAGGGTGATCTGCGGGCCACCGTCCACAGCTGGGCGGAGTCCATGAAGATGCAGGCGGAGATCATCTCCGGTCTCGGCGACAACCGTCCGCGCGGTCTCGGGCGCTCCCTCGTCACCGTCCTCGGGCACCCGCTCACCGCCGAGTCGACGGCCGCCATCGCCGCCCGTATCGCCGCGGCCGGCGGCAACATCGACCGTATCTTCCGGCTCGCCAAGTACCCCGTGACCGCCGTCGAGTTCGCGGTCTCCGGTGTGGAGACCGAGCCGCTGCGCACCGCCCTGGTGACCGACGCCGCGGCACTGGGTGTCGACGTCGCCGTCGTCGCGGCCGGTCTGCACCGGCGGGCCCAGCGTCTGGTCGTCATGGACGTGGACTCGACGCTCATCCAGGACGAGGTCATCGAACTGTTCGCCGCGCACGCCGGCTGCGAGGCGGAGGTCGCCGAGGTGACCGCGGCCGCCATGCGCGGCGAGCTGGACTTCGAGCAGTCGCTGCACGCGCGCGTGGCGCTGCTCAAGGGGCTCGACGCGTCGGTGGTGGACAAGGTGCGTGCCGAGGTCCGGCTCACTCCCGGCGCGCGCACCCTGATCCGGACGCTGAAACGACTCGGCTTCCAGGTCGGTGTCGTCTCCGGCGGTTTCACCCACGTGACGGACGATCTGAAGGAGCGGCTCGGGCTCGACTTCGCTCAGGCCAACACGCTGGAGATCGTCGACGGGAAGCTGACCGGCAAGGTCGTCGGCGAGATCGTGGACCGGGCGGGCAAGGCCCGGCTGCTGCGCCGGTTCGCCGCCGAGGCGGGCGTACCGCTGGCGCAGACCGTGGCGATCGGTGACGGGGCCAACGACCTCGACATGCTGAACGCGGCCGGTCTGGGCGTCGCCTTCAACGCCAAGCCGGTCGTTCGCGAGGCCGCGCACACCGCGGTGAACTTCCCCTTCCTGGACACCGTCCTCTATCTGCTGGGCGTCACCCGGGAAGAGGTCGAGGCGGCGGACACGCACGACGACATGCCCTGAGTCCGCGGACCGCTCGCACGTACGTACGCGTACGTGTGCGTACATGGACGGGCCCGCACCATGCGGGTGCCAGGCCCGTCCCGTTCCGTTCCGTAGGGATTCCTCGCCGTGGGGTTACTCGCTCGGCGCCCAGTAGTCGATCAGGGTGGCCGTACCCGGCTCCAGCGACTTCCAGGAACCCTCGAAGCCGAGCACGGTGAAGGCGGCGGCCGGGAATCCCCGTCGGCTCATGTGCTCGCGGGCGTCGCCCTCGGCCGCGCCGGGAAGGATCTCGGCGAGGCCGTGGAGGCCCGGGTTGTGACCGATCAGGATCACGTTGTGCACGTCGTCCGGTGTTTCGTTGAGCACGGTGATCAGCTCGCCGGGCGAGGCCTCGTACAGCCTCTCCTCATAGACGGTTTTCGGCCGATGAGGGAGCTCCTGGACCGCGAGCTTCCAGGTCTCGCGGGTGCGGGTCGCGGTGGAGCAGAGGGCCAGGTCGAAGTGGATGCCGGTGTCGGCCAGCTTGCGTCCGGCGACGACCGCGTCCTTACGGCCCCGGTCGGAGAGCGGACGCTCATGGTCGGGGACCTGTGGCCAGTCGGCCTTCGCGTGCCGGAAGAGGACAATCCTGCGGGGTTCTGCGGAGCTCATGCGACCCAGCTTCGCATGAAACAGGCCAACGGGCGCAGGGAGTTGGCGGCGCCGGGGGCGCGTCCCCGCGCAGGCGGGTGGATCACGCCACGTGGGTCACGGCACTTGGGTCACGGCACGTGGCACACGGCGCCTGGCGCACGGCACGTGGGGCACGGCGCCTGGCGCACGGCACGTGGGGCACGGCGCCTGGCGCACGGCACGTGGCGCACGGCGCCTGGCGCACGGCACGTGGCGCACGGCACGTGGCGCACGGCGCGTGGCTCACGGCGCGTGGCTCACGGCGCTTGGTGGGTCAGCGTCTGCTGGATGCGCTCGACGAGATGGCTGAGGGCGGGGTCACCGCCCGCGTGCGCGTCCGCCGGATTGAGTATCAGCGCCAGCAGGACGACGAAGGCCAGCGTGGGCAGAGCGAGGGCCCACCAGGGCAGCCGGATGTCGACGCCGCCCGTGGTCGCCGGGTGGGGCCGGGTGTGCGTGCGGGCCGGCATGACTGCCTCCGTGGGTCCTCGAGTGGTCCGTGGTCCGCGCCTCGCGGCCACATCTCGAAGGTAGGGACCACGGGGCCCTCAACCCATCCGGTGATCCACCCACTTGACCCTGACACTGGCCCCCTAGGGGATGGTGGGGGCAGCCCCACCCCGGTGCCGGGCGCGGTCCGTCAGGGTGAGGCGAGCGTCGCGATGACGGCGATGATCACGAAGATGGCGAAGAACGTGCCGAAGACGAGCAGCATCTTCTTCTGGCCGTTCTGGGGATTCGGGTCGAGCACGGGCATACGGTCAGTTTCGCACCCCTCCCCCGCCCCGGCCCCGGCGGGGTCCGCCGGGGACACCCGGGCGGCCCAGTCGCGGGGTCAGCGCGCCGCCTCGTCCTCCACGGTCCGGTTGCGGCCCGCCAGGATGCCCACCATGACCTGCGGGACCATCAGGGCGGCCATCAGGGCGAGCGGCAGGCCCCAGCCGCCGCTGTGCTGGTAGAGGACGCCGACCAGCAGCGGCCCCGGGATCGACAGCAGATACCCGGTGCTCTGCGCGAACGCCGACAGCTTGGCCACGCCCGCACCGGTCCGCGCCCGCATCCCCACCATGGTGAGCGCCAGCGGGAAGGCGCAGTTGGAGACGCCGAGCAGCAGGGCCCATGCCCAGGCGCCACTCGCCGGGGCCCAGTACAGGCCCGCGTACCCGGCGAGACCGCACACGCCGAGGGCGACCACGATCGGCCCCTGCCGCGGCAGCCGTGTGGCCAGCCGCGGGATGACGAAGGCGAGGGGCACGCCCATCACCATCGTGACCGCCAGGAGCAGGCCGGCCGTGTCGGCGGGTACCCCCGCGTCGCGGAAGATCTGTGCCATCCAGCCCATCGTGATGTACGCGGCCGTCGCCTGGAGCCCGAAGAAGACGGCCAGCGCCCAGGCGGTACGGCTCCGGGTGATCCGAAGCCCGTCGGGCCCCTCCCGTCCGGAGTCCCGGGCCGGGGTGCTCTCCGCGGCACCCGCGTTCCTCGCGCGGACGAACGGGATCCACGGCAGGACGGCGGCCGCGGCCGGTGCCGCCCAGACGGCGAGCCCCGACTGCCAACTGCCGCCCAGCGCGTCGGTCATGGGCACCGTGGCCGCCGCCGCGGCGGACGTACCCAGGGCGAGCGCCATCGAGTACAGGCCCGTCATCGAGCCCACCCGGTCGGGGAACCAGCGCTTGACGATCACCGGCATCAGGACGTTGCTGACGGCGATGCCCATCAGGGCGAGCGCGCTGGCGGCCAGGAACCCGGCGGTGTTCCCGGTGTACGGGCGGAGCACCAGTCCGGCGGTGATCGCGGCCATTCCGGCGCAGACCACGGCGCCGGGTCCGAAGCGGCGGGCGAGCCGTGGCGCCATGACGCCGAAGACGGCGAAGCAGAGGGGTGGCACCGAGGTGAGCAGTCCCGCGACGCTGCCGCTCATCCCGAGACCGTCGCGCACCTCTTCGAGGAGGGCGCCGAGGCTGGTGATGGCGGGCCGCAGGTTGAGCGCGGTGAGGACGATGCCGACGACCAGCAGACGCGTCCGCCACGCGCGCGTGGCGAGCGACCCGCCCCGCGGCCCTGTCGCCGTCCCCGGTTCCGTGCCCGATCCCGTCCCAGGCTCCGTCCCCGGCTCCGCCGAACCGTCCATGACTGCGGACGTCGCCGTCCTGGTCTCCTCGCTTGGCATGAGGCCATCATAGAATCATGGGATGATTGGTTGTCCAATTTCGTTGCGTTACGCTCCGGACTCTCCGGCCCCGCACTCAGGACCGCACGAAGGACCGCCATGCCGCTGAGCCACCCGCGCCGATCCGCGCTGTCCGAACAGGTCATCGCCGAACTGCGCACCCAGATCACCTCGGGCGAATGGCCGGTGGGCTCCCGCATCCCCACCGAACCCGAGCTGGTCGAACAGCTCGGGGTCGCCCGCAACACGGTCCGCGAGGCCGTCCGCGCGCTCGCGCACAACGGGCTGCTGGACATCCGCCAGGGGTCCGGCACCTACGTGGTGGCGACCAGCGAACTGGCGGGGGTGATGCACCGCCGGTTCGCCGACGCCGAGCCGGACCACATCGCCGAACTGCGCTCCACCCTGGAGTCGGGCGCCGCGCAGCTGGCCGCCGAGCGGCGCACCGAGCGCGACCTCAAGCAGCTGGACGCGCTCCTGGCACGCCGCGAGGAGGCCTGGGCGTCCGGGGACACCGAGGCGTTCGTGACCGCCGACGCGACGTTCCACATGGCGGTGGTGGCGGCGTCCCACAACGACGTGATGACGGCGATGTACGCGGATCTCGGTGAGGTGCTGCGGGACTGGCTGCGCGACGACGTCGGCGGGGAGCTGACGCCGGAGACGTACATGGACCACACCGGGCTCGTGGAGGCGATCCGTGCGGGCGACGCCGCGGCGGCGGCCGCGGAAGCGGCGAGCTATCCGTTCATGTGCCGCCCGGGCCGCCGGAAGTCCACGGGCCGCTGACGGCGGCTCACCGAGCGTGGCTGACCCACGCCGAGCGGACCTGCTGCCAGCACCTGCCGGTCAGCCGTACGGTCATCGCCGGCCCGGCGTCGGCCGGGGCGCTGTCGGTGTCGAGGTCCCACCAGGGGTCGCATTCGATGTGCAGGCCGACGTGATCGGTCTCGGGGTACGGGTTGTGGCAGTACGCGACGACGTGCGAGCCGGTGACGTGGACACGGCACTCCGACCCGAAGGGCCCCGGGTCGGCGGGCTGTCCGGGCTTCATGCGTGCGCGTGAGATGGAGTGCTTCCCGCGCGCGTGCGGCATGGCGTCGTAGGGCAGAGCGGTCACCAGCGCGATGGCGAGGAAGGCCGGGGCGAAGCGGCGGGGTGAGCGCACAGGCAAACCTCCTCGGCCGTTCGGCTGCGGGGCGGTGCGTACTCCCAGCGTGCGCGCCGCGGGCCCCGGGCAGCTGTGCCAGTTGCTCCGAACGGGCGACGCCCCGCTCCCCGCGCTTGCGGGAAACGGGGCGTCGGACTCGTACGCCATCAGGCCCACACCGGGACGTAAGCGCTTGCGCAATCGCTCAGAGCTCCGTCCGTGGACGCTCAGGCGCCGATGGCGTGCAGACCGCCGTCCACGTGGATGATCTCACCGGTGGTCTTCGGGAACCAGTCGCTGAGCAGGGCGACGACGCCACGGCCGGCCGGCTCCGGGTCCTTGAGGTCCCACTCCAGCGGGGAGCGGCTGTCCCAGACGGAGGCCAGTTCGCCGAAGCCGGGGATGGACTTGGCGGCCATGGAGCCGATGGGGCCCGCGGAGATCAGGTTGCAGCGGATGTTCTGCTTGCCGAGGTCGCGCGCCATGTAACGGTTGGTGGCCTCCAGGGCCGCCTTGGCGGGGCCCATCCAGTCGTACTGCGGCCAGGCGTACTGGGCGTCGAAGGTGAGGCCGACGACCGAGCCGCCGTTCTGCATCAGCGGCAGGCAGGCCATGGTCAGCGACTTCAGGGAGAACGCCGAGACGTGCATGGCGGTGGCCACGGACTCGAACGGCGTGTTGAGGAAGTTGCCGCCCAGGGCGTCCTGCGGGGCGAAGCCGATGGAGTGGACCACACCGTCGAGGCCGCCCAGCTCCTCGCCGACGATGTCGGCCAGGCGCCCGAGGTGCTCGTCGTTGGTGACGTCGAGCTCGACGACCTTGGTGGGCTTGGGGAGCTTCTTGGCGATGCGCTCGGTCAGCGTGGGCCGCGGGAACGCGGTCAGGATGATCTCGGCGCCCTGCTCCTGGGCCAGCTTCGCGGTGTGGAACGCGATGGAGGACTCCATCAGCACGCCGGTGATCAGGACGCGCTTGCCCTCGAGAATTCCGCTCATGGTGATCAGTGACCCATTCCCAGTCCGCCGTCAACGGGGATGACGGCTCCAGTGATGTACGAGGCGTCGTCGGAGGCGAGGAACCGCACCGTCGCGGCGATCTCCTCGGGCTGCGCGTACCGGCCGAGCGGTACCTGCGACACGATGTTCTCGCGCTGCTCGTCGGTGAGCGCCTTGGTCATGTCGGTGTCGACGAAGCCGGGCGCGACGACGTTGAAGGTGATGTTGCGCGAGCCCAGTTCACGGGCGAGGGAGCGCGCGAGACCGACCAGGCCGGCCTTGGACGCGGCGTAGTTCGCCTGGCCGGCGGAGCCGAGCAGTCCCACGACCGACGAGATCAGCACCACGCGGCCCTTCTTGGCGCGCAGCATGCCGCGGTTGGCGCGCTTGACGACGCGGTAGGCGCCGACGAGGTTGGTGTCGATGACCGAGGTGAAGTCCTCCTCGGACATCCGCATCAGGAGCTGGTCCTTGGTGACGCCGGCGTTGGCGACGAGGACCTCGACCGGGCCGTGCTCGGCCTCGATCTCCTTGTAGGCCTGCTCCACCTGCTCGGTGTCGGTGATGTCGCACTTGACCGCCAGGAAGCCGGCCGGCGGCTCACCCGAGCGGTATGTGATGGCGACCTTGTCGCCTGCGTCCGCGAACGCGCGGGCGATGGCGAGGCCGATGCCCCGGTTGCCTCCAGTGACGAGAACCGAGCGGCTCAACGGATCACCCTTTCGATAGCGGTCTGGAACCCCTGCAGGACAGGCGCCTTCGTCGAAAACCTATCGGTCCCGCCCTTCGGGCGGACAATCGGGCACCGACAGTCGCGTGGGGGACTCACTGTCGGATCCCTACAGTCGAGGGCCGGATTCGGTCCGCCTTACCAGGAGCGTAAGCGGCAGGCCGGGCCGGTGAGCCGCAGCGGGCGTGCGTTTGTCGTATGTGATCAGGCAGTCGAGTGTGATCAGGCAGTCGAGTGCCTCGCCGATGGCCAGTGCTCACACAGCAGGGACCGTTGCGGGGCCGGGGCGACTCCTCCCGCGACCGGTGCAGGACACCGTGCAGCAGGCCTCGGCAGGAGTCCCCGCTCTTCCAGGGAACCCGAACAGTGAGACGTGATTCACTGCCTGCGATGGTCATCACAGGAGAGCGCCTCGAAGGGATCCCACCCGTGCCCCATGACGTCGATCAGTCGTTCCTGGCACTTCCGCTACGCGCTCTGGCCGACGCCGCGCTGGCACGCGCGCGGACGCTGGGGGCCGAGCACGCGGACTTCCGGTTCGAGCGGGTGCGCAGTGCCGCCTGGCGGCTGCGCGACGGCCAGCCCTCCGGGTCGTCGGACACGACCGACCTGGGGTACGCGGTACGGGTCGTGCACGGCGGGACCTGGGGTTTCGCCTCGGGTGTCGATCTGACGCCGGACGCCGCCGCCAAGGTCGCGTCCCAGGCCGTGTCGATGGCCAAGCTGTCGGCGCAGGTGATCAAGGCCGCCGGGTCCGACGAGCGGGTGGAGCTGGCGGACGAGCCGGTGCACGCCGAGAGGACGTGGGTGTCGTCGTACGAGATCGATCCCTTCAGCGTGCCCGCCGAGGAGAAGACGGGGCTGCTGGCGGACTGGAGCGCACGGCTGCTCGCGGCCGACGGCGTCAACCATGTGGACGCCTCGCTGCTGACCGTCCACGAGAACAAGTTCTACGCCGACACCGCGGGGACCGTGACCACCCAGCAGCGCGTGCGGCTGCACCCGCAGCTGACCGCGGTCTCGGTCGACGACTCCACCGGTGAGTTCGACTCGATGCGCACCCTCGCGCCGCCGGTCGGCCGCGGCTGGGAGTACCTGACGGGCACCGGCTGGGACTGGGACTGGGAGCTGGAGCAGATCCCGGAGCTGCTCGCCGGGAAGATGCGCGCGCCGAGCGTCGAGGCGGGCGTCTACGACCTGGTCGTCGACCCGTCCAATCTGTGGCTGACCATCCACGAGTCCATCGGCCACGCCACCGAGCTGGACCGCGCGCTGGGCTACGAGGCCGCGTACGCCGGCACGTCCTTCGCCACCTTCGACAAGCTGGGCAAGCTGAGGTACGGCTCCGAGCTGATGAACGTCACCGGTGACCGCACCGCCGAGCACGGGCTCGCGACGATCGGGTACGACGACGAGGGCGTCGAGGGCCAGTCCTGGGACCTGGTCAAGGACGGGACGCTGGTCGGGTACCAGCTGGACCGGCGCACCGCCAGGCTGACCGGGTTCGAGCGGTCCAACGGATGCGCGTACGCCGACTCCCCCTCGCACGTGCCGGTGCAGCGCATGGCCAACGTCTCGCTCCAGCCGGATCCGGGCGGGCTGTCCACCGAGGATCTGATCGGTGGTGTGGACCGAGGGATCTATGTCGTCGGGGACCGCTCCTGGTCGATCGACATGCAGCGGTACAACTTCCAATTCACGGGTCAGAGGGCGTACATGATCCGGAACGGCCGCCTCGAGGGGCAGGTCAAGGACTTTGCATATCAGGGGGTCACCCCCCAGTTCTGGGGCTCCATGGATGCCGTCGGAGGCCCCCAGACCTACGTCCTGGGAGGGGCCTTCAACTGCGGAAAGGCCCAGCCGGGGCAGGTTGCTTCCGTCTCTCACGGGTGCCCGTCCGCACTTTTTCGGAGTGTGAACATCCTGAACACCGCGAACGAGTCCGGCCGCGCCTGAGAGGGCAGCCCCAGTCGGTTGTGCAGGGTCGTGCGCCTCGGTCCTTGCGGGCAGCCCGGCGTCCGCCTTCCGACGCGCGGGGCGAGGGCTTTCGCGAGACGCTGGGAGCGAGGAGCGCGCCCGAGAGTGGGGTGCGCATTCCAGCTGGAACCCGCACCTAGCTGTGAAGGCGGGCCGTGATGAGCGATTCGGATACGGGCGCCAAGGGGCGGAGCCAGGGCGAGACGGCCGGACTCTCGGCGATCAGGCTGAGCGTCAACGATCAGGTACGGCAGCTCGAGCTGGATCCGCGAACCTCGCTGCTCGACGCGCTGCGCGAACATCTGCGCCTGAGCGGCACCAAGAAGGGGTGTGACCACGGGCAGTGCGGAGCATGCACCGTGCTGATCAACGGCCGGCGGGTCAACTCCTGCCTGACGCTGGCCGTCATGCACGAGGACGACGAGATCGTGACGATCGAGGGCCTGGGCGATCCCGATGGCCTGCACCCCATGCAACGCGCCTTCGTCGAGAGCGACGGCTTCCAATGCGGCTACTGCACGCCCGGCCAGATCTGTTCGGCCGTCGGCATGCTCGCCGAGGTGGAGGCGGGCTGGCCGAGCCACGCCACGGCCGACGTGTCCGCGCCGCAGGTCGCGTTGACCGACGAGGAGATCCGCGAGCGGATGAGCGGCAACATCTGCCGGTGCGCCGCCTATCCGAACATCGTCGCGGCCATCCGCGGCACCGCGCAGGGAGGGCCGGGATGAGGTCGTTCACCTATGAGCGGGCGACGGACGCGCAGACCGCCGTCGCCGCGGTGTCCCGAACCGGCGCGAAGTTCATCAGCGGCGGCACCAATCTGCTCGACCTGATGAAGCTCGACATCGAGCAGCCCAGCCATCTGGTCGACATCAGCCGGCTTCCGTTGCGGGACATCGAGGAGCTCCCGGACGGCGGACTGCGCATCGGCGCCCAGGCGGCGAACTCCGACGTGGCCGCCGACGCCCGGGTGCGCACCCGCTATCCGGTGCTGTCGGAGGCGCTGGTGTCCGGCGCCTCCGGACAGTTGCGCAACAAGGCGTCCACCGGCGGAAACCTGTTGCAGCGCACTCGCTGCCCCTACTTCTACGACACCGCCGCGGGCTGCAACAAGCGTGATCCCGGGTCCGGATGCTCGGCGATCGGCGGGTTCAACCGGATACACGCGATCCTCGGCGCCAGCGAGTCCTGCATCGCCACCCACCCCTCGGACATGGCCGTCGCGTTGACCGCGCTGGCAGCGGAGATCGAGCTGCTCGACGCCGACCAGGCGGTACGCCGCGTCGCCATCACGGACTTCTACCGGCTGCCGGGCGACACCCCGCACATCGAGACCGTGCTGCGGCCCGACGAGATGATCACGAGCGTGGTCCTGCCCCCGCCTCCGCCGGGCCGGCAGAAGTACCGCAAGGTGCGCGACCGGGCGTCGTACGAGTTCGCGCTGGTCTCCGTGGCGGCTGTCGTCTCGACCGATCAGGGAACGATCAGTGAGGCGCGGGTGGCGTTCGGCGGTGTCGCGCACAAGCCGTGGCGGTCCGTCGAGGCGGAGGCCGCGTTGACCGGCCGTCCTGCCACGATGGCCACCTATCGGGCCGCCGCGGAGGCGGCGATGCGCGACGCGGTCGGGCAGGGGCACAACGACTTCAAGATCGAGCTGGCCAAGCGCACGCTGTGCCGCACGCTGGCGCAAGTGGCCGGGGCGAGCTGAGGAGGCGGCATGATCGGGCAAGCCCTGAACCGCGTCGACGGCCCGTCGAAGGTCGCCGGCCGGGCCACCTATGCCTACGAGCAATGGGAGGCCGGCCGGCCGCTCTACGGTTCCATCGTCGGCGCGACGATCGGCAAGGGCCGTATCACCCGGATCGACACGGAGAGCGCCGAACGCGCCCCCGGCGTGCACATGGTGATGACCCATCTCAATGCCCCGCCGCAAGGCACTCGCGACGAGTCCATTCCGTTCGAGTACTGGCGCGCCCAGCCGGTGCTGACCGGACCCGACATTCACCATTACGGCGAGCCGGTGGCACTCGTCGTCGCCACGACCCTCGAGCAGGCCCGTGCGGCGGCCGATCTCGTCGAAGTCGAGTACGCCACCGGGCGGGGACGTTTCACCTTCGACGAGCAGGACGACGAGGTGTACATCCCGAAGGTGGTCAACGCCGGTCTCCCCACCGACACCGCGGTGGGCGATTTCGACGCCGGGTTCGACAGCGCGGACGTCAGGATCGACCAGTACTACACGACCCCGTACGAGTTCTCGATGCCCATGGAACCGCACGCATGTCTGGTGGAACCGCGTGACGAGGACCTCATCGTCTACGTCAGCTGCCAGATCGTCGATGCGGCGCAGACCTCGATCGCCAGCACGCTGGGGATCGACCCGGCGCGGGTTCACATCGTCACCCCCTTCGTCGGCGGGGGATTCGGCTCCAAGCTGGGCATCCATTCCGAGACGATCCTGGCAGCGCTCGCCGCTCGCGCGTTGCGCCAACCGGTCAAGATCGCGATGACCCGGCAGCAGATCTTCCAGCTCGTCGGCATGCGCCCCACATCCAGCCAGCGGGTTCGGCTGGGCGCGGGACAGGACGGACGGCTGGCCGCGATCGCCCATGACGTCACCATGCACACCAACCCCGACGTGGAGTACGCCGAGCAGACCGCCGCCACGACCCGCAGCCTCTACGCGGCGCCCCACCGGTTGACCAGCCACCGGCTGGCGCCCCTCGACCTGCCGCGCGGGACGGACGTCCGCGCACCGGGCGAGGCGCCGGGCATGCTGGCGGTCGAGTCGGCGATGGACGAGTTGGCGTACGCGCTCGACATGGACCCGGTCGAGCTGCGGATCCGCAACGAGCCCACCGTCGATCCGGAGCGGGACGTGCCGTACAGCGACCGGCACCTGGTCGAGTGTCTGCGCGAAGGTGCGCGCCGGTTCGGCTGGGAGCACCGCCCCGCCGCCCCGGCGAGCGTGCGCGACGGGCGATGGCTGGTCGGCTACGGCATGTCCGCCGCCATCCGCGGGCACTTCCAGGGGCCGACCGCGGCGCGGGTGCGGTGGGAGGCGGACGGCACCGCCGTCGTCCAGACGGACATGACCGACCTCGGCACCGGTACGTACACCATCCTGACCCAGGTCGCGGCGGACGGCCTCGGGCTCTCGCCCGATCGGGTGCGGATCGAGCTCGGGCGGTCCGATTTTCCCTCCAGCTGGGGGTCCGGAGGCTCGTGGGGCGCCACCAATTCGTCCACCGCGGTGCATCGGGCGTGCCTGGCCCTGCGCGAGAAGGTGCTGGTCGCGGCGGGCGGCGACACGCGCTCTCCGCTGTACGGCCTCGACCCGGCAGACGCCGTGTTCTCCGATGGCAACGTGAGTATCGGCGGCGCGTCCGAGGCGGTGAGCGAGATCGTCGCACGCAACCATCCCGAAGGCGTGGAAGCGGAGGGCGGGACCCGCTTCATGGGCGATGATCCGAACTACACGGCCTACTCGATCAACACCTACGGGGCCCATTTCGCCGAAGTGGGGGTCGACGCGGACACCGCCGAGATCCGTCTGAGGCGGATGCTCGGCGTGTTCTCGGTGGGCCGCGTGTTCAACCCGAAGACCGCCCGCTCGCAGCTGATCGGCGGCATGATCTGGGGACTCGGCGCGGCCCTCGAGGAAGAGGCCGTCGTCGACCCGCGATCCGGCGCCTTCGTCAACCGCGATTTCGCGCAGTACCTGGTGCCGGTCAACGCCGACGTCCCGGACGTCGACGCCATCGTCCTTGACGGGTTCGACGACAAGGCCAACGTCCTTGGCGCGAAGGGCGTGGGTGAGCTGGGCATCTGCGGGGCCGGCGCGGCGGTCGCGAACGCGGTGTTCAACGCCACCGGCGTGCGCGTGCGCGACTTCCCCATCACCATCGAGAAGGTGCTGCCCGGCCTACCACTGCTGGAGGCCTGAGTCCGTGACGAATCCGTGACGGCGATGCCGGTTTCGCCGGGCCGCCGGGGCCGAGGCGGAGGCGGAAGCCGGTACGGTGCCCACCGCCCATTCGTGCGGCTTCCCTCGTTCGTCATCGCTGCAGGCAGCGCCCTCCATCGGGCGGGGAGAGCCAAGGTCACGGCGATATTCGCATCCCCTGTCAGGACGGCCGGTGGGTAGTCTCTGATCCGATCTGGAGCCAGGTCGCGGCGGTGTCGCACGGCTGCCCGTCGGCCCTCTTCAAGGGCGTCAACATTCTGAACACCACCCAGGAGGCCGGCCGATGAGCGCCCGTACCAGCAAGCCGCACGAGATCGTCGAACGGGCCCTCCAGCTGTCGCGTGCGGACGGGTGCGTCGTCATCGCCGACGAGCACTCCACCGCCAATCTGCGGTGGGCGGGCAACGCGCTGACCACGAACGGTGTGACGCGCGGGCGCACCCTCACCGTCATCGCGACCGTCGACGGCAAGGAGGGCACGGCGTCCGGGGTCGTCTCCCGCTCGGCCGTCACCTCCGACGACCTGGAGTCGCTCGTACGGGCGGCGGAGACCGCTGCCCGTGGCGCGGGGCCGGCCGAGGACGCGCAGCCGCTGGTGACGGGGGTACCGCAGTCGCCGGACTTCACGGACGGGCCCGCCGAGACGTCGTCCGCCGTCTTCGCGGACTTCGCGCCCGCGCTCGGCGAGTCGTTCGCACGCGCGCGTGCGGGCGGCCGCGAGCTGTACGGCTTCGCCAACCACGAGATGGTCTCGACGTACGTCGGCACGTCGACCGGGCTGCGCCTGCGACACGACCAGCCCGGCGGCACCCTGGAGCTCAACGCGAAGTCCCCCGACCGTACGCGCTCGGCCTGGGCGGGACGTTCGACCCGGGACTTCAAGGACGTCGACCCCGCCGTGCTGGACGCGGAGCTGGCCCGGCGGCTGGCGTGGGCGGAGCGCAGGGTGGAGCTGCCCGCGGGCCGGTACGAGACGCTGCTGCCGCCCACCGCGGTCGCCGACCTGCTGATCTACCAGATGTGGTCGGCGGCGGGCCGGAACGCGGCCGAGGGCCGCACGGTGTTCAGCAAGCCCGGGGGCGGCACCCGCGTCGGCGAGAAGCTGTCCGGGCTGCCGCTGACCCTGCGCAGCGATCCGAACGAGCCCGGCCTGGAGACGGCCCCCTTCGTCATCGCGCACTCCTCAGGCGACGACGCGTCGGTCTTCGACAACGGGCTGCCGCTGAAGGCCACCGAGTGGATCGGTGAGGGAGAGCTCAGGCATCTGACGACCACCCGGCACAGCGCGGCCCTGACCGGTCTGCCGCTCGCGCCGTCGATCGGGAACCTGATCCTGGACGGCGGCGGGGCCGGCTCCCTCGAGGAGATGGTCGCGAACACCGAGCGCGGGCTGCTGCTGACCTGCCTCTGGTACATCCGCGAGGTCGATCCGGCGACCCTGTTGCTCACCGGCCTGACCCGGGACGGCGTCTATCTCGTCGAGAACGGCGAGGTCACCGGCGAGGTCAACAACTTCCGCTTCAACGAGTCCCCGGTCGACCTGCTGGGCCGGGCCACCGAGGCCGGCTTCACGGAGAAGACCCTGCCGCGTGAGTGGAGCGACTGGTTCACCCGCGCCTCGATGCCTCCCGTGCGGGTGCCGGATTTCAACATGAGCTCTGTCAGTCAGGGCGTATAACCTCGTAGTCGGCTGTCACCCGACTGCCCGAGACCATCCGAGGAGATGCGAGAACCGTGACGGACATCGTCGACGAGCTGAAGTGGCGTGGGCTGTTCGCCCTGTCCACCGACGAGGACGCTTTGCGCAAGGCGCTCGCGGACGGTCCCGTCACGTTCTATTGCGGTTTCGACCCGACCGCGCCGTCCCTGCACGTGGGGCATCTGGTGCAGATGCTCACCGTGCGCCGGCTCCAGCAGGCCGGCCACCGGCCGCTGGCGCTGGTGGGCGGTGCGACGGGTCTGATCGGCGACCCGCGCCCGACCGCGGAGCGCACGCTGAACGACCCGGAGACGGTGGCCGGCTGGGTGGAGAAGCTGCGCCGCCAGATCGAGCCGTTCCTCTCCTTCGAGGGGGAGAACGCGGCCGTGATGGTCAACAACCTCGACTGGACCGAGGGCCTGTCCGCGATCGAGTTCCTGCGGGACATCGGCAAGCACTTCCGCGTCAACAAGATGCTGACGAAGGACTCCGTCGCCCGGCGTCTGGAGTCCTCCGAGGGCATCAGCTACACGGAGTTCAGCTACCAGATCCTGCAGGGCATGGACTTCCTGCAGCTCTACCGGCGGTACGGCTGCACCCTCCAGCAGGGCGGCAGCGACCAGTGGGGCAATCTCACGGCTGGTCTGGACCTGATCCACAGGCTGGAGCCGCACGCCGAGGTGCACGCGCTGGCCACTCCGCTGATGACGAGGGCGGACGGCACCAAGTTCGGCAAGACCGAGGGCGGCGCCATCTGGCTCGACCCGGAGATGACGACGCCGTACGCGTTCTACCAGTTCTGGCTGAACGTGGACGACCGGGATATCTCCACGTACATGCGGATACTGTCCTTCAAGTCCCGTGAGGAGCTGGAGGAGCTGGAGGAGCAGACCGAGGAGCGTCCGCAGGCCCGCGCGGCGCAGCGGGCGCTCGCCGAGGAGCTGACGACGCTGGTGCACGGCGCGGAGCAGACGGCCGCCGTCATCGCCGCCTCCAAGGCGCTCTTCGGTCAGGGCGAGCTGTCGGACCTCGACGACAAGACGCTGACGGCGGCCCTCTCCGAGGTGCCGCACATCCAGGTCACCGAGTTCCCCCCGGTGGCCGACCTGTTCGCCGAGGTCGGCCTGGTGCCCAGCAAGTCGGCCGCGCGGCGCACGGTGAAGGAGGGCGGCGCCTACGTGAACAACGTCAAGGTGACCGCCGAGGACGCCGTCCCCGCCAGGGAGGACCTGTTGCACGGGCGCTGGCTGGTGCTGCGCCGCGGCAAGAAGAACCTCGCCGCGGTGGAGGTCACGAGCGCCTGACACACCCGGCGGTCAGGTCATGAGCGCCTGACTGACGCCCGCCGGCGTGGGTGGCCGAGGCACTCGGGTACGGGTGCGGAAGGGGGCGGTCCCGTAGAGGGCCGCCCCCTTCCTCGTATCCTCACGCCTTCTGTTCGCCGCCCTTCATCGACATGTAGGCCATCTCGCCTAGGAAGACGAGGACGACCGCGGCGGCGAGCTGGAGTCCATGGCGGCCCCAGTCGATGCCCGGCGTCGATGCGATGCCGATGGCGCGGGCGATCGCGTTGCCGACGATGCCGCCGATCATGCCCATGAGGGTGGTCAGCCAGATCGGACTGTGCTGCTTGCCCGGCAGGATGAGCTTGGCCAGCAGGCCAAGGATGAATCCCACGATGATCGCCCACAACCAGCCCATGGCGGCCTCCTCGTACGGCTCGACGCGAGCAGTAGGCCCAGTCTCGGGCGGCCCGCCGTACGGCGCACGTCGGGTGCGCCCTTACGTGGGAGTGCGCAGGGCATTCGCCCAGGCAGCGGGCGCCCCGGTCTCGTAGGCGGCGGAGGCACGGCGTAACGTGGTGAGTGTTCCGGACCCGGCTGCTGACCGGGTGCGGGCAGGGTACGGGCCGGGGAGCGTCCGAAGCAGGCGGGTGGTGGAATGTGATGCGGAAGCTGAACAGCGGCGGTCACGCCCAGGTGTTCCGGATCACCGGCGCCCGGCAGGGCCTCGCGGCGGACGTGCGCGGCCGGCAGCGCCGCTATGTCATCTCGATGAGCGTGCGCACGGTGTCGGTGATCCTCGCGGCCACCCTGTGGAACGTGGAGCGGCCCGTGGCCGTCATCGCGCTGGTCCTGGGAGCCGCCCTCCCCTACATCGCCGTCGTCATCGCCAACGCCGGGCGTGAGAACGCGCCCTCGCTCCCGTCGACGTTCGTCACCACTCCGATGCGTCCGATGATCGCGCCGACTCCGGGCGGGGGCACCTCCAGCTCCAGCGAAGCGGGGAGTGGCGGGGGCTTCACGGAAGCCGTCCCGGAAGACATCCCGTCCGAGTCCGCGGCGGGCGTCCGCGGTGAGCCGCACGAGCGGACCTGACCCCGATCGGTCGTCGGGACACGGAATCGCACCCCGCACCAAGCTCAAGAAAAGCTCAGATCAATCATGTTGTTCCGGTGCCGGGCAGCGGGTTACCCGTGACATACTGCGTACGCGCTCCGCATCCCCCGTCGGAGCGACAGACCGACGCCGGGCAGCTCCCCCCGTGGCTGCTCGGCGTCGCCTTTGGTGAGCAGGCTAGGGTCGTGGATGTGATTGGCCCTGATCCTGACTCGCCCATGTGTTCCGCCAAGGGCTGCCGTGCCGACGCCGTGTGGGTGCTCGCCTGGAACAACCCGAAGCTGCACACGCCGGAGCGCCGCAAGACATGGCTGGCGTGCGAGGAGCATCGCGAGTACCTGTCGAAGTTCCTCGGCGTGCGGGGATTTCTCAAGGACGTCGTCAGTCTGCGGGACTGGCAAGCCCCGGAGGCCTGAGGGGACGGTAGGGGCGCGCTCATCCCCCGATCGCCGACATCGGCCGCTCCGGCTGCAGGAAGGACGGATCGTCCAGTCCCGACCCCGCCTTCTTGCCCCACATCGCGAGCCGCCAGATGCGGGCGATCTCCTCGTCGGGGGCGCCCGAGCGGAGCGCACCGCGCAGGTCGGTCTCCTCGGTGGCGAACAGGCACGTCCGTATCTGCCCGTCGGCCGTCAGCCGTGTACGGTCGCAGGCCGCGCAGAACGGGCGGGTGACCGAGGCGATCACTCCGACGCGGTGCGGTCCGCCGTCGACGATCCAGCGCTCGGCGGGGGCGGCGCCGCGCTCCGCGGCGTCCTCGGGGGCCAGCTCGAAGCGGCTGCGCAGCGAGGCCAGGATGTCCCCCGCCGTGACCATGCCCTCGCGCTTCCAGCCGTGCTGTGCGTCCAGCGGCATCTGCTCGATGAAGCGGAGCTCGTACTCGTGTTCGACGGCCCAGGCGAGCAGGTCCGGGGCCTCGTCGTCGTTCAGTCCCGGCATCAGGACGGAGTTGACCTTGACGGGGGTCAGGCCCGCGTCCCGGGCGGCACGCAGGCCCTCCAGGACGTCCTTGTGGCGGTCCCGGCGGGTGAGGGCCTTGAAGACGTCGGGGCGCAGGGTGTCCAGCGAGACGTTCACCCGGTCCAGGCCCGCCGCCTTCAGGGCCTCGGCCGTGCGCTTCAGGCCGATGCCGTTCGTGGTGAGGGACATCTGGGGGCGGGGGGTCAGCGCGGCGACCCGCTCCACGATGCCGACCAGGCCGGGGCGCAGCAGCGGCTCGCCTCCTGTGAAGCGGACCTCCTCGATGCCGAGGGAGGTGACGGCGATGCCGATCAGGCGGACGATCTCGTCGTCGCTCAGCAGGTCGGGCTTGGCCAGCCACTCCAGGCCCTCCTCGGGCATGCAGTAGGTGCACCTCAGATTGCAGCGGTCGGTCAGCGAGACTCTCAGGTCGGTGGCCACCCGGCCGTAGGTGTCGATGAGCACGTGGGCCCCCTCCCTCGTCGCGGATCACATGCGTTTCCGTCACCTGCGAGCCTACGTGACCCCGCTGACAACGACAGCGGCCAGATCCCACGAGGTGGCCCGCGGCCGCGTCGTAGATCCCTACGACGTGGCCGCGAACGGGTCCTCTCTCAGTGCGCGCCGGTGCCGGTCAGGGACCGCACCTCCAGCTCCGCGTACTTGCCGGCGTCCGGCTCCTCCTTCGACAGGAGCGCCCCGAGCCAGCCCAGCAGGAAGCCGACCGGGATGGAGATGATGCCCGGGTTCTCCAGGGGGAACCAGTGGAAGTCGACGTCCGGGAACATCGACGCGGGCTTGCCGGAGACCACGGGTGAGAACAGCACCAGGCCGACCGCCGTGACCAGGCCTCCGTAGATCGACCACAGGGCGCCCTGGGTGGTGAACCGCTTCCAGAAGAGGCTGTAGAGGATCGTCGGCAGGTTGGCGGAGGCGGCGACCGCGAAGGCCAGCGCAACCAGGCCGGCGACGTTCAGGTCACGGGCCAGGGCGCCCAGCACGATGGACACGGCGCCGATGCCGACCGTCGCCCAGCGGGCCGCGTTCACCTCCTGCTTCTCGTCGGCCTGGCCCTTCTTGATGACGTTGGCGTAGATGTCGTGCGCGAACGACGAGGACGAGGCCAGGGTCAGCCCCGCCACGACCGCGAGGATCGTGGCGAAGGCGACCGCCGAGATCGTGGCCAGCAGGATCGCCCCCCAGTTGGAGCCGACGCCTCCGAGGTGCAGGGCGAGCAGGGGTGCGGCCGTGTTGCCCGCCTTGTTGGAGGCGATGATCTCGTCCGGTTTGATCAGCGCGGCGGCGCCGAAGCCGAGGGCGAGGGTCATCAGGTAGAAGGCGCCGATGAGGCCGATCGCCCAGTTCACCGACTTCCGGGCGGCCTTGGCGGTGGGCACGGTGTAGAAGCGGATCAGGATGTGGGGCAGACCGGCGGTGCCCAGGACCAGGGCGATGCCCAGGGAGATGAAGTCCAGCTTGGTCGTGCCGGTGGCGCCGTACTTCAGGCCGGGCTCCAGGAAGGCCGAGCCCTTGCCGCTGTTCGCGGACGCCTTGCCCAGCAGGTCCGAGAGGTTGAAGTGGAACTTCAGCAGGACCAGGAAGGTCAGCAGCAGGGCGCCCGCGATCAGCAGGACCGCCTTGACCATCTGCACCCAGGTGGTGCCCTTCATGCCGCCGATGGTGACGTACACGATCATCAGAAGGCCCACCAGGGCGACGATGCCGATCTTGCCGCCGTCGCTGGTGATGCCGAGCAGGAGTGAGACCAGGACGCCCGCGCCCGCCATCTGGGCGAGCAGGTAGAAGATCGACACGACGATCGTGGAGGTGCCGGCCGCGGTGCGGACCGGGCGCTGGCGCATGCGGTAGGCCAGTACGTCGCCCATCGTGTAGCGGCCGGAGTTGCGCAGTGGCTCGGCGACCAGCAGCAGGGCCACCAGCCAGGCGACCAGGAAGCCGATGGAGTACAGGAAGCCGTCGTAGCCGAAGAGGGCGATGGCGCCCGCGATGCCGAGGAAGGACGCCGCGGACATGTAGTCGCCGGAGACGGCGAGACCGTTCTGGAAGGCGGTGAACTGGCGGCCGCCCGCGTAGAAGTCGGCGGCGCTCCTGGTCTGGCGACCCGCCCAGACGGTGATGACGAGGGTCGCGGCGACGAACACCGCGAACAGGGTGATGATCAGCGGCCGGTGCTTGCTCGCCTCACCGGCGGCCAGGACGAGTGCCGGGCTCATGCGCCGCCCTCCATCCGGGACTTGATGGCCTCGGCCTTGGGGTCGAGTTCGGCGGCCGCGTGCCGCGAGTACCACCAGGCGATGAGGAAGGTGGTGAGGAACTGGGCGAGGCCGAGCACCAGGGCGACGTTGACGTTGCCGAAGAGCTTGGTGCCCATGAAGCCGCCCGCGTAGTTCGACAGCAGGACGTAGACGAGGTACCAGGCGATGAACGCCACGGTCAGCGGGAAGGCGAACGAGCGGTGGGAACGGCGCAGTTCACGGAACTCGGCACTCTCCTGGACCGCGGTGAACTCCTCGGTGGACGGCAGGACGCGTTCGGCGCTGGAGGGGGGAGGTGCGTCGGTGGCCACGGTGTCTCCTCGCGTTGCGGGTGCGCCGACGACGACGGCCGGCGGGGACGGGGACGGGTCGGGTGCGGACATACGAGGTCGACCTCGCAGTGACATGGATCACATCACAGGGGGTGACGGTAGCGCCCTGATGCGTGATCCGACAGGGGGCCTCGATCGTCCTCGTGCTCCCTGCCCAGGGTCACGGCGCCGCGCACGGACCGGTTCAACTCCCTTGGTTTCTTTTTTACGTAGTCGCCGGAAGTCATTGCTGGCCGGCCGGGCGGCAGATAGCTTCACCCTGCACCACCCGTCATGTACCTGCCGGATGCCACCGTGTTCCGGCTGGTTCACGTTTCCGGATGATGTGGAGACCCCATGGCTCATCTGCGTTCCAGACGCCGGCTCGCTCTCGCGGTGCCGGTGGTGCTGTCGCTCACCGCCTCCCTGGGCTTCCTGCCGAGTGCCGCCTCGGCCGCCCCGCGCACCACCGCCGCCACCGCCACCCGGACCGCCGACGGTCCCGAACTCGCCTACGTCGTCAACACCCGGACGGACCGTCACACGCTCGCGACGGTGCAGCAGGCGATCGCCGCGGCCGGCGGCACGACCGTGGTGACGTACGACAGGATCGGCGTGTTCGTCGTCCACTCCTCGAACCCGGACTTCGCCAAGACCCTCCGCACCGTCCGCGGGGTGCAGTCCGCGGGCGCGACCCGGACCGCGCCGCTGGCTGCGGCGGGTACGACGGACGAGGGCGCCGCGCAGTACCTGACGAAGGCGCAGACGGCGAGGATCGCGGGAGCCTCGGCCGCCGCGGGCGAGAGCGAGCCGCTCGAGGCGGACCAGTGGGACCTGCGCGCGATCGGCGCCGACAAGGCCGCGAAGATCAACCCGGGCAGCCGCAATGTCACGGTCGCCGTCATCGACACCGGCGTCGACGACACCCACCCGGACCTCGCCCCGAACTTCTCCGCATCCCAGTCCGCGAACTGCGTCGGCGGCAAGGCGGACACCTCGTACGGCGCCTGGCGGCCCGCGAAGCCCGAGCACTACCACGGCACCCATGTCGCCGGTGAGATCGCGGCGGCCCGCAACGGCATCGGAGTCGCCGGTGTCGCCCCGAACGTCAGGGTCTCCGCCATCAAGGTGGCCGACCCGGTCAACGAGCTCTTCTACCCCGAGAGCGTCGTGTGCGCGTTCGTGTTCGCCGCCGACCACGGCGTCGCGATCACGAACAACAGCTACTACGTGGACCCCTGGCTCTACAACTGCATGGACGACCCGGACCAGCGGGCCATCGTCGACGCGGTCGACCGGGCACAGCTGTACGCCCAGCGCGAGGGCACCCTCAACGTCGCCTCGGCGGGCAACTCCAACGACGACCTCGACTCCCACGCCCTCGTCGACGCCTCCAGCCCCGACGACTCGACCGCGGTGACCCGCACGGTCGACCCGCACGAGTGCTTCGACGTGCCGACCCAGCTGCCGGGCGTCGTCACGGTCAGCGCGACGGGCGTCACCGGCGCCAAGTCGTACTACTCCAGCTACGGCGACGGCGTGATCGACGTGGCGGCTCCGGGCGGTGACAAGTACAAGATCCCGGACACACCGTCGAAGAACGGCCGCATCCTCTCCACGATGCCGAACGGCCAGTACGCCTTCCTGCAGGGCACCTCGATGGCCTCGCCGCACGTGGCGGGCGTGGCCGCGCTGCTGAAGTCCGCCCATCCGTGGGCGGGTCCGGCGCAGCTCCAGGCCCTCCTCAAGGCACAGGCGGACAACCCGGGCTGCCCGACCGAGCCGTACGACGGCAACGGCGACGGCATCGTGGACGCGACCTGTGTGGGCGGCAAGCGCGTGAACGGCTTCTACGGCTTCGGCATCGTCAACGCCCTGCGCGCGGTCAAGTAGGGGGTTCGGCCCACCCGTCGAGCCCGCGTACGGCTCGCACCGGGTGCTGAGCGTGAGGGGGCCGGGCGGTCACCCGACCCCCTCACGCCATGGTGATTCCGTACACACTGCATAGTGCCGTCATGACACTCAGGACGGATACCGACGTGGCATGGGCGGCACTCGGCGGGGACCCCGCGCTGGTGCCGAGGATCTCGACCGTGGTACGGGACGGCGCACTGCCCTCGCGCCTGCCCGTACGGGAGGTGGCACGGGCCTGTGCCGGAGCGTGTGCGCTGGCCGCCGCCGAGTGGTGCGCACTGCGGGCCGGGCTGCCGGCCGTGCCCGAGGTCCGGATCGACGACGGGGCGGTGGCCACCGCCTTCCACAGCGAGCGGCATCTGCGGGTCGACGGCCGCGAACCGGTCACCTTCGCTCCGCTGTCCCGTTTCTGGCGCACCGCGGACGGCTGGGTGCGCACGCACGCGAACTATCCTCACCACCGCGAGCGGCTCCTCGGCGCTCTCGGGCTGGCCGCGGACGCGCCCGTGGAGACCGTGGCCGCCGTGCTCGCCGAGCGGTCGGCGGCCGAGGTGGAGGAGAGCGTGTACGCCGCGGGAGGTCTCGCGGTCGCGCTGCGCACGCCCGAGGAGTGGGCGGCGCACGAGCAGGGGCGCGCGGTCGCCGCATATCCGCTGGTGGCCCGTGAGCGGCTCGACACCTCGCCCCCGCGGCCGCTGCCGCCACTGGCCGGTGAGCCGCTGCTGCCCGCCGCGGGCCTTCGCGTCCTGGACCTCACCCGGGTCATCGCGGGCCCGGTGGCCACCCGCACGCTGGCGCTGCTCGGTGCGGACGTCCTGCGGATCGACAGCCCTCACCTGCCGGAGATCCCCGATCAGCACGCGGACATGGACATCGGCAAGCGGTCCACCGTGCTCGACCTGACGGCGCCCGCGGACCGGCGGACCTTCGACGACCTGCTGGCGCGTGCGCATGTCGTCGTCACCGGCTACCGCCCCGGCGCCCTGGACCGGTTCGGGCTGTCTCCCGAGCACCTGGCCGAGCGGCGGCCCGGGCTGGTGATGGCGCAGTTGTCGGCGTGGGGCGCAAACGGGCCGTGGGGCGGGCGGCGGGGGTTCGACAGCCTGGTGCAGGTCGCCACCGGCATAGCGGCGACCGAGGGATCGGTGGAGCGGCCGGGCGCGCTGCCCGCGCAGGCCCTCGACCACGGGACGGGCTATCTGCTGGCCGCGGCGGTCCTGAGGTCCCTCACCGAGCAGACGGAGGAGGGCGGGACCCGGGTCGTACGGCTGGCGCTGGCGCGGACGGCGGCCTGGCTGATGGACGGGGCCGTGCGGGACACCGGGAGGGCGCGGGCCGCGTACGACGGTCCGGACCCCTGGCTCACGGAGACCGACAGCGCGCTGGGCCGACTGCGGTACGCGCTGCCGCCGGTCCGTCTCGCGGGCGGGCCGGCCGACTGGGCCCGGCCGCCGGGGCGTTGGGGGCAGGATCCGGCGCGGTGGGCAGGGACCTCGCTCGGGGGCTGAGAGCTCCGAACAGAATGGGGAGAGGCGGCCGCGCCCGGAAGCCCGTTCAGATCCACGAGCTGACGCCGGTGCGCGTGCCGTCCTGTGGTGGACCGTCCCACTGACGCTGCTCGCGCAGTCACACCCCCGCCGCCCCCAGCAGGGTGCCCGCCGCATAGGTGATGCCCATGGCCAACGCCCCGCCCGCCACGTTCCGCAGCACCGCACGCCCCGGCGTCGCCGCGCCCAGCCGTGCGCTGGTCCAGCCGGTGAGGACGAGCGCGGCCAGCACGGACAGCACCGTCACCGGGAGCCGCAGGCCCGCGGGCGGCAGCACGATGGCCAGCAGGGGCAGCAGTGCCCCCACCGTGAAGGCCAGGAAGCTCGCCCATGCCGCGTGCCACGGATCGGACAGCTCATCGGGGTCGATGCCGAGTTCCACGCGCGCGTGGGCGCGCAGCGCGTCCCGCTCCGTCAGCTGCGCCGCCGCCTCATGGGCCACCTCCCGCGACAGGCCCCGCTGCTCCAGCAGTTCCGTCAGCTCCTGCAGCTCCTCCTCCGGCTGCTCCCTCAGCTCCCGCCTCTCCAGGGCCAGCGCCGCCCTCTCCGAGTCCCGCTGGGTCGACACCGACACGTACTCGCCCGTCGCCATCGACATGGATCCGGCCAGCAGCCCGGCCAGCCCCGCCGTCAGCAGGGTCGAGCGGTCGGTCGTCGCACCTGCGACGCCGACCACGAGGCCCGCGGTGGAGACGATGCCGTCGTTCGCGCCGAGGACGGCGGCCCGCAGCCAGTTCAGCCGGGAGCCGAGCGCGCCTCCGTGGGCCTCGTCGTGCGTGGGTTCCGTCACACGGTGAGGATGGCACCCCGGGCGGGGTCATCGCCGTACCGACTCGGCCCGCCGGCGGTCACCAGACGCGCACCGACCCTGCCCGCGCGAACACCGGACTCGTCGCGTCCGCCGGAGGTTGCGGGAGCGGTTCGGCGATCTCCTGCACCGTCGGACCCACCTTCGCCGCGAGCGGGTCGAGGACGGACAGGTCGAAGCCGTACACCCGCGCCGCGTTGCCGCCGACCATCGCCGCCACCTCCTCGCGCGGCACGCCCGCGTACGCGAGGCGCAGGCCCTCGCGCGAGTACGGATGGGTGCCCTCGTCGTGCGGGTAGTCGCTCCCCCACATGATCTTGTCCAGGCCGATGCGGTCCCGCAGCGGCACCTCGTGCGGGCGCATGAAGCTCGCGCCGACGAAGCAGTTCGAGCGCCACACCTCCGAGGGCGCCCGGCCCATGGAGGCCGCCAGGCCCGCCCCGAACTTCGACTCCGCCGTCGCCACCGCGGACGCCTTCGTCGCCGCCGCCACCAGTCGGCCGTGGTAGTAGTCCAGCATGTCGAGCACGCCGGGGATCCAGCCGGAGCCCTGCTCGGTCAGCACGAGCTTCAGCCCGGGATGGCGGCGGAAGGCACCCCCGAACACGAGGTGCCAGAGCGCGCGGTGCGAGAACCATGTCGTCTCGACCATGAACACGGCCCGCGCCGCCGGTTCGTCGCCGAGCGGCGGCGACGCCGAGCCCGCGTGGTGGTTGACGGGGACGTCCAGCTCCTCGCACACCGCCCAGATCGGGTCGTACGACGACGAGTACAACTCGGGCAGGCCCGAGCCCGGCGGTGTGCCGGGCAGCAGCAGACCGCCCCGCAGACCCGCCCCGACCGCCCAGCCGATCTCCCGCACCGCCTCCTCGACGTCGTTCAGGAGGATCTGGAAGACGCCCGCCCGGCGGTCGGGGGCCGCGGAACAGAAGTCCGCCAGCCAGCGGTTGTGCGCCCGCAGGCCCGCCCACCGCCGCTCGAACTCCTCCCGCGGCGGCGGCGCCACCAGCGACCCGGACGGGAAGAAGGGCGGGATCGTGTTCGGGAAGACGACCTCCGCGACGATCCCGTCCGCCTCCAGTTCCGCAAGGCGCCTGGCCGAGTTCCAGTTCCGGTCGGCCGTGTCGGCGAGCAGGTCCTCGTAGGGATTGACGTACGTGGCCGCCCACGCGTCGAAGTCGTCGTGGTACCGCTTCTCCAGGTACGGCTTGTAGTCCAGGAGGTCGGCCCCGGCATGACAGTCCGCCGAGATCACGGTGTACCGGTCCTCGCTCACGGGGTCACTCCCAGCACCGGGAAGTCCTCGCCCGTCAGCCAGTGGCGGCCCACCTCCCGCGAGCGGGCCCAGGATGCCTCCACGGCCGCCTGGTCGTCGCTCTGGCCGAGGTCCGCCGGGGTCGGGCCGATGCGCCGGGCGAGCGGGGTCAGCTTCGCCACGTCGAATCCGAAGACCTCCGCCGCGGCCAGGCCCAGCATGCGGCGCGTCTCCGCCACCGGGATGTCATGGAAGGTCCGCTTCAGCCACGCGCGCGTGTCGGGCCAGGTGCCTTCGGGGTGCGGGAAGTCGCTGCCCCAGAGGATGTTGTCCACGCCGATCTCGTACCGCTGCGCCAGTTCGCGCCGTTTGGTGTTGGTCGCGCAGATGAAGACCTGGCGGTCCAGGTACTCGTGCGGCGGATGCTTCAGCTCCGCGAAGGGGGAGAGCTTCTTGCCGCCGTGCGCGCCCAGGTACAGGCGGTCCATGAACCACAGCAGGTTCGGCAGCCACCAGCAGCCCGACTCCGCCACGCCGAACCTCAGACCGGGATGGCGCTCGAAGACGCCCGACCACAGCAGGAACCAGAGGGGGCGAGCGGGCCACCAGGTCACTTCGCTCACATAGATCCCCAGGTGGTCGCCGTACTCGTGCCGGGGTGCCGCTCCCGAGTGGGTGAGGACCGGCATGCCGCACTCGGCCGCCGCCGCCCACACCGGGTCGTAACGGCGGTCGTGGTACGGCTCCTTGTCGACCCACAGGGAGGGAATCATCAGCGCGCGCAGGCCCGACTCCCGGGCGCGGCGCACCTCCGTGACGACGCGGTCGGTGTCCGCCGTGACGGGCAGCAGGGCCACCCCGCAGTGGCGTTCGGGGTGGTGGGCGACGAAGTCCGCGAGCCAGCGGTTGTGCGCCCGCGCGCCCGCCAGGCCCAGCTCCGGGTCCTGGTCGCCGGAGAGGCCGAGGCCCACGCCGAAGGGCGCCGCCGTCCGGCTGTCGACCGCGTCGGCGTCCGGGAAGACCACCTCGGCGGCCACTCCGTCGCCGTCCAGTTCCTTGAGCCGTCGCGCGGTCTCCCATCCTCCGCGCAGGCCCTCCTCGTTGTCCTTGAACCACCGGGTCGCGAACGCCTCGTTACGGATGCCGAGCCGGGTCATCTCCTCGCGGCGGCGCTCGCGCCCCGCGAGGAACTCGTCGAAGTCCCGGTGGTGACGGCTCTCCAGATAGGGCCGGTACTCCTCGGTGGGCAGCCCGGCGTGACAGTCGGAGGAGATGATCAGATACGGGTCCTGGTGGTCGGTCACGGCAGCCCCTGTCAGTCCAGAATGAAGCTTTCGAGGTACGACGGGTTCGCGCGGTCGAGCATCGACCGCGCCCGCGCCCGGATCTGTGCGTCGCTGTGCTCGCTGTCGGGCAGCAACCAGAAGCGGTCCGCGCGGATGCCCTCCACCACCAGGCCGGCGACCTCCTCGACCGGGGTGAACCGCACCTCGTGGCCCGCCGCCCTCATCGCGGCCTCCCACTGCGCGAGGCTGCGGTAGGGGGTCCTGCGGGGCTTCTGTTTGGCGTACCGTCCGGGCCTGTTGCGGTGCGACTCCCACAGTCCCGTCCGCAGCATGTGCGGCCCCGGGAAGAGCACGGAGGCGCCCACGCGCGCGTGCTCCGCCTTCAGGTGGGCGTACAGGGACTCGGTCATCGTCACGACGGCCGCCTTGGTGACGGCGTACACCGAGGCCGTCGGCAGTGGTGCGATGCCGCCGTCGCCCGACGAGGTGTTGACGACGTGACCCGGCTCGCCGCCGGCGATCATGCGCGGCACGAACGCCTGGATGCCGTGGAAGACGCCCCACACGTTGACCGCGAAGGCCCACGCCCAGTCGTTCGGGTCGTGCTCCCACATACGGCCCTCGGCGCCCGAGCCGACGCCCGCGTTGTTGCACAGCACATGGACGGCGCCGAAGCGCTCGTACACGTCGTCGGCGAGCGCGAGGACCTCGGCGCGCTCGCCGACGTCCACCACGCGCGTGTGCACGACGGCTTCCTCTTCGCGCAGCAGGGCCGCCGCCTTCTCCAGGGCGCCCTCCTCCACGTCCACGAGGACGACCCGCAGGCCCTCGGCGGCGAACCGCCGCGCCATCGCGAGCCCGATGCCGCTCGCCGCACCCGTGACGACGGCGACCTGTCCACCGCTCAGCCGCATCACGCGCTCCCTTCGGGGGGCCCGTCCAGGATCTGCTGGGGATCGTCGTAGCGCTGGTGGACGTAGGGCAGCAGGGCCTCGGCGCTGACCCGTTCGACCACGGTGCCCCGCTGATCGCTGGTCTTCTCCCCGAGGGTGATCCCGACGAGCCGGCGTACCGGGAGGTCGGCGACGGGGTCGTAGGGCGACTCGCGCAGGATCACGTCCCCCGCGACCCGCTCCAGGCGGCGCACCTTCTCCCCGCGTACGCAGTGCACGAGGAGCGGGTCGGTGTCGAAGCCGGAACCGTCCACCGCCGGAAGGAACTTGAAGTAGAAGTCGGTCCTCCGGCTCGGCGCCGGCGGGGGCAGCTCCCCGCTCACCGCGCCGCGCACCTCCACGAACGCGATGCCGTGCCGGGCCAGACAGGCGCGGACGGCGGGGCCGTCGCGCTCGATGGTCACCTCGCCGAGCTTCTTCGGCTCGCCGAAGACCTCGCGGCCCCCGGTGAGGGCGCGTTCGTGGGTCATCGGCATGACGAGCGGATACCAGCCCTCGATACCGCCGTGCGCGGCGGCTACCGCGAACGAGCCCGCGCCCAGGGGGTATCCGGGCAGGTCCACCTTGCTGATGTTCACCCGCACGAGGGGGCGCCCGGTGGGCTCGAGAGGAGGCGGCAGCACCGCCGCGACCGCGTCCGGGTCGCTCTCCCAGACGGCCACCACACCCGTGGACCAGATGTCGGGGAGCTTCGCCTGCGTGGCGCGCGCGGCGGCTGTCTCCGCCCCGGTCCGCGCGCCGTAGCGCACTCGTGTCATGTCGTACCGCCCTTCTTCTGATGGGCCGTCACCTGTAACACAGTTACAGCAGACCCGGGGCGGGGTAAACAGGGCTGCACGAAGTGAACTTGGGGGGATCATGGCGAGAGCGGCACTGAACCGGGGAGAGGTCCTGGAGGCCGCCGGGAACCTGGTGAAGCAGCACGGCCCGGGCGCGCTGACCATGCGCAAGCTCGCCGCCGAGCTGGGCACCGCCGTCACCTCGATCTACTGGCACGTCGGCAACCGTGAGTCGCTGCTCGACGCGCTCGTCGAGCGGACCGTCGCCGACCTCGGTGAGATCCGCCCCTCGGGGCGCACGCCCGCGCAGCGCATCCTCTCCGTCGCACGCGCCCTGCGCCGGCGACTGCGCGACCACCCCCATCTCATCGCGATGGTCCACGAACGGGGTCTGACGGAACGGATGTTCCTGCCCGCCCAGCAGGCGCTGGTGCGCGAGGCCCACGCGGCGGGCCTGCGCGGCGCCCCGGCCGCCGACCTCGTCCGCGCCGTGCAGTTCCAGGTCGTCGGACACGTCCTGGTGGAGCGCAACCGCGAACGCGCCCCGGTGCAGCACCCGGGAGAGGAGGAACTGTGGAGCGAAGCGCCCGGAGACGACCCGGACCTCGCCCGTGCGCTGGCGGGTCCGGTGGACACGGAGCGACTGTTCGTCACGTCGGTGAGGGCGTTGGTGCACACCCTGCTCATGGCTTCTGAGAACCCGCCACATATCCATCGCGAAAGCCTTGGAGAGGAACAATCAGGACAATGAGCGGCGCCTGGTCCGCGAGGTCGAGGCGAACTCTCCTGCATCGCCGCCGGGTTGTGCGCGCCCCGGCGTGCGGGCGGCGCGGGGCGGCCGTCGGCTGCGGTCGCGCGCGGGAGTGTCGGTCGCGGCCCGTATCCTCAGTGACCATGCTCGAAGACCGTACGATCGCAGCGCCCCCGGCACCCTGGCCGGCCGCGTATCCCGAGGGGTACGCGGTCGTCGACGTGGAGACCACCGGTCTGGCCCGGGACGACCGGATCATCTCGGCGGCCGTCTACCGGCTGGACGCGCGCGGTGCGGTCGAGGACCACTGGTACACGCTGGTCAACCCGCAGCGCGATCCCGGCCCGGTGTGGATCCACGGCCTGACGAGCGAGGTACTCGAAGGCGCGCCGCTCTTCCGGGACATCGCGGAGGAGTTCGCGGCCCGCCTCGCCGGTCGCGTACTGGTCGCTCACAACGCGGTCTTCGACTGGTCGATGATCGCCCGGGAGTACGCGCGCGCGGAGCGCGAGGCACCGGTTCGTCAGCGGCTGTGCACCATCGCGCTCTCCAAGGAGCTGGGCCTGCCGCTGGCCAACCACAAGCTGGAGACCCTGGCCGCCCACTTCGGCGTCGTCCAGCAGCGGGCGCACCACGCGCTGGACGACGCGCGCGTGCTGGCGGAGGCGTTCCGGCCGAGCCTGCTCACCGCGGCACGGGACGGCGTGCGGCTGCCACTGCTGGAGTGCCGCCCGCTGACCGAGTGGTCCGCGGGCCCGACGATCGGCCGGCAGGCGTCCGGGGGCTACCGTCCGGCCAGTTGGCGCCCCTCACGCAGGCGCCCCGCCTGCCCGTACCCCAACCCGGGGCGGTACGAAGAGGGCAAACGGCTCAAGCAGGGCATGCGGGTGGCCTTCTCCGGGGACACGTCGGTCGACCGCGAGCTGCTGGAGGACCGGGCCGTCGAGGCCGGCCTGCACGTCGCGAGCAGCCTGTCCCGGCTGACCAGCCTGCTCGTCACCAACGACCCCGATTCCGGCACGTCGAAGACGGTCAAGGCACGGCAGTACGGCACACCGGTGATCGACGAGGCGGCGTTCGGACAGCTGCTCAGGGACGTGGAGCCGGCGTCGGGGGACTGATCCGGACGGGCGGGTGCCCGTACAGACGGGTGCCCGTACGGACGGTTGCCCGTGTGGACGAGTGCCCGTACGGACGGGTGATTGCCGGGCGACTCGCCCGGCGCCCGCTCGCCCGGGCCACGGCGACGGCTCACCCTGTGGCGCATGGCACGTTGCGAGGTCTGCGGAAACGACTACGGCATGACGTTCGAGGTGCACGCACAGGGCGCGGTGCACGTCTTCGACTGTTTCGCCTGCGCCATCCACCGCATGGCACCCATCTGCGAGCACTGTCGCGTCCAGATCATCGGCCAGGGCGTCGAGGCCGACGGCCACTGGTACTGCGGTGCCCACTGCGCGCGCGCCGAGGGGCAGGTGGGGATCGTCGACAGCGTCTGAGCCGGCTCCCGGCAGCCCTCCCGGTACCCGCCTGAATGCGCCCCGCGCCCCGGTTGTACCGTCGTGGGGTGTACCGCTTCCTGTTGTCCCGGCAGTGGGTGATCCTCACCCTCGTGATGCTCGCGCTCATCCCCACGATGATCGAGCTGGGCTTCTGGCAGCTGCACCGCCACGAGCACAAGGTCGCGCTGAACAAGGTGATCGGCGACTCGCTGGCCGCGAAGCCGGTGCCGGCCGAGACGCTCACCTCCCCCGGCGCCACCGTCAAGCACGACGACCTGTACCGGCGGGTGACCGCGCAGGGCCGCTTCGACACGGCCCACGAGGTCGTGGTGCGTCGCCGTACGAACGCCAACGGCGACGTCGGCTACCACGTCCTGACCCCGTTCGTGCTGGACGACGGCAAGGTGCTCCTGGTCAACCGGGGCTGGATCCCGGCGGACCTCGCGCAGACGGAGTTCCCGAGGATCCCGGCTCCCTCGGGCGGTGAGATCACGGTCACCGGGCGGCTGATGCCGGACGAGACGACCGCCGAGAGCGGCATCAAGAACGTCCGGGGACTGCCGCCCCGCCAGATCATGCTGATCAGCAGCGGGCAGCAGGCGAAGAGCCTCGGCGAGCAGGTTCTGGGCGGCTACATAGAGCTGACCGCCCCCGCCCCCAAGGGCGACTCCCCCCAGCTGATCGCGGCCCCCGAGCACAGCGACATCGGGCCCCACATGGCATACGCGATCCAGTGGTGGCTGTTCTCCGCGGGCGTCCCGGTCGGCTGGGTGATCCTGGCCCGCCGGGAGGCACGGGACCGCGCGAAGGCCGCGGAGCAGCCGAGCCAGGAACCGGCACCGGCCGCGGCCTGACGTAGGCCTGGTTCAGCGACGCCGGCGCGCGCGGTCGTGCTCGCCGTGCCGGTCGCGGTCGTCTTCGCCCTGGCCGCGCCGATCGGCAGGCGGGTCCTCATCCAGACCCCGTCGGGCCCGGGGTGATCTTCTCGGGCACCGGCGCCACGATCTCGGGCAGCGGCGTGGGCGGGCGACCGTCACTCCCCCGGCCGCGCCCCTGATTGCCTCGTCCGCCCACCGGGAACCGGGATCTCCGTGCACCCGCGCATCGAGGACTACGCGCTCATCGGCGACGAGCAGACCGCCGCCCTGGTCGGCCGGGACGGCTCCGTCGACTGGCTGTGCCTGCCCCGCTTCGACTCGCCCTCCTGCTTCGCCAAGCTGCTGGGCACGGAGGACCACGGTCACTGGCGGATCGCGCCGAAGGGCGCGCATCTGTGCACCCGCCGTGCCTACCGCCCCGACACCCTCGTCCTCGATTCCGAGTGGGACACCCCGGACGGCACGGTCCGCGTCACCGACTTCATGCCCCAGCGCGACCGCGCTCCCGACCTCGTACGCGTCATCGAGGGCCTCGACGGCCGCGTCACCATGCGCGGCGAGCTCCGGCTCCGCTTCGACTACGGCTCGATCGTGCCGTGGATGCGGCGGACCGAGAGCCACCGCGTGGCCGTCGCGGGACCCGACGCGGCCTGGCTGCGCAGCCACCCCCAGGTGCGCACCTGGGGCAAGGACTTCGCCACCCACTCCGAGTTCACGGTCGGCAAGGGCGAGAAGGTCGGCTTCGTCCTGACCTGGCATCCCTCGCACCGGCCCCATCCCCCGTTCGGCGATCCCTTCCAGGCACTGGAAACCAGCGTGGAGGACTGGCGCGCATGGGCCGCGCAGTGCCGTTACCAGGGGCCTTACCGTGACGCCGTCGTCCGCTCCCTGATCACCCTGAAGGCCCTCACCTACGCGCCCACCGGCGGCATCGTCGCCGCCCCCACCACCTCACTGCCGGAGAAGCTGGGCGGCGTCCGGAACTGGGACTACCGCTACAGCTGGCTGCGCGACTCGACGCTCACCCTGGAGGCCCTGCTGGCGGTCGGGTACCACGAGGAGGCCGAGGCCTGGCGCGACTGGCTGCTGCGCGCGGTCGCCGGTGACCCGGCGGACCTGCAGATCATGTACGGCCTGTCGGGCGAGCGGCGACTGCCCGAGTACGAGGTGCCCTGGCTGCCTGGCTTCCAGGGCTCGGCGCCGGTCCGCATCGGCAACGAGGCGGTGAAGCAGCTCCAGCTGGACGTGTACGGCGAAGTCATCGACTCGCTGTCACTGGCACGCCGTTCGGGCCTGCCGGTCAGGCCACACATGTGGCGGGTGCAGTGCGCGCTGATGGAATTCCTGCGGTCGGCCTGGCGGCAGCCGGACGCCGGGCTGTGGGAGGTGCGCGGCCAGCGCCGCCACTTCGTGTACTCGAAGGTGATGGCGTGGGTGGCGGCCGATCGTGCCGTCCGCGTCCTGGAGAGCGACCCGGGCCTCGAAGGGAATCTCGAAGGCTGGCGTGCCATGCGCGACGAGGTCCACCGGGAGGTGTGCGAGCGCGGCTACGACGCCGAGCGGAACACCTTCACCCAGTACTACGGCTCGCGGACGCTCGACGCGTCGCTGCTGCTGATCCCCCGGGTGGGCTTCCTGCCGCCGGACGACCCACGGGTGACCGGCACGATCGACGCGGTGCGCGAGGAGCTGGCGTACGACGGCTTCCTGCGGCGGTACTCCACGGACGGTTCCGACGTGGACCCGCTGCCGGGCAGCGAGGGCGCCTTCCTGGTCTGTTCGTTCTGGCTCGCTCAGGCCCTGCATCTCACCGGCCGGACGGAGGAGGCCCGCGAGC
This sequence comes from Streptomyces sp. TP-A0356, assembly GCF_001417775.1. Taxonomy (GTDB): domain Bacteria; phylum Actinomycetota; class Actinomycetes; order Streptomycetales; family Streptomycetaceae; genus Streptomyces. The sequence goes on from NZ_BBZJ01000017.1 coordinate 51,396, forward strand.
TGTTCGAACGGCTGGTGGGTCTCTGCAACGACGTCGGCCTGCTCGCCGAGGAGTACGACCCGGAGACCGGCACCCTGCTCGGGAACTTCCCGCAGGCCTTCAGCCATCTCGGCCTGGTGGGGACCGCCCTGGTCCTCTACGGGACCGAGACGGCAAGATAGGGGCCATGGATCTTGGACTGAAGGACCGTGTGTACGTCGTCACCGGCGCCACGCGCGGGCTGGGCAACGCGGCCGCGCGGGAACTCGTCGCCGACGGAGCGAAGGTGGTCCTCACGGGCCGCGACGAGCGGCGTGCCACCGAGGCCGCGGCCGAGCTGGGTGACAACGCGGTGGGCGTGGCCGTCGACAACGCGGACCCCGGGGCACCGGCCCGGCTGATCGCGGCGGCGCACGAGCACTTCGGCGGCTTCGACGGCATCCTCATCAGCGTCGGCGGCCCACCCCCCGGCTATCTCGCGGACAACACGGACGAACAGTGGGGGACCGCGTTCGAGTCGGTGTTCCTGGGCGCGGTGCGACTGGCCCGCGCGGCCGCCGCGGAACTGGCCGAGGGCGGCGTCATCGGGTTCGTGCTGTCCGCTTCCGTGCACGAGCCGATTCCGGGCCTGACCATCTCCAACGGTCTGCGCCCCGGCCTCGCGGGCTTCGCCAAGTCCATCGCGGACGAGCTGGGCCCGCGCGGCATCCGCGTCGTGGGCCTGCTCCCGGCCCGCATCGACACGGACCGGGTGCGCGAACTGGACGGCCTGTCCGCCGACCCGGAGGCGACGCGCGCGGCGAACGAGGCCCGCATCCCGCTGCGCCGCTACGGGACGCCGGAGGAGTTCGGCCGTACCGCCGCGTTCGTGCTGTCGCCCGCGGCGTCGTATCTGACGGGCATCATGCTGCCGGTGGACGGCGGCGCACGGCACGGGTTCTAGGCGCACGGCGCGGGTTCCAGGGGTCACGGGTTCCAGGGGTGAGGGACGATTCCTGGCCGGACGGAACCGATCCCCGGTCCCGTCCGGCCGTCAGCTCACGCGTTCCGGCCGGTGCCTGACCCCGCGCAGCCGTACCTCCGCGGGCAGCGCCGCGAGTCCCGCGGAGTCGCGGGCCTGGGTCAGCGCCCCGGTGGTGAGGCGGTCCAGCGCGTCCCGCGGGTCCACGTGCGGTGCCAGCAGGAGCTGCACCCGTGCCTCGGGCGCGCCGCGCCGCCCGGTCAGCAGCACCTGTGCCCGCTCGACGCCGTCCAACCGCCCCGCCTCGTCGGCGAGTACACCCTCCAGGGCCGGTCCGCGCAGCAAGGCACCCTCGCCGTCGCCGGTGTCGACGAGCACCTCCGCGAGCCGGCGCCGACGCAGCACCGCCGACAGCCACCACAGGGCGAGCAGCACGAGAACGGCGAGCACGGCGAGGACGGTCGGCCACCACCAGCCGTGGTCCCGCCACCGGGTCCGCTCGGCGTTGCCGAGCAGGACGTCGTGCGGGCCCTGGTGGATCCACCACGAGGGCGGGGTCATGCCCAGGCCGACGGCCAGCACGGAGCCGCCGAGGACGACCAGGAGCAGGCCGACGAGCCCGATCAGCACGCGGTTGACGATCCGCAGCATCCGCCTCACCCCTTCCGTCCGGGCCGCCGCACATGCACGGACAGCGAGGGCGGCCGGACCAGTCCGAGGCCCCGGATGGCGTCGCCGAGCACCGTGTCCAGATCGGCGCGTACGTCGTCGAGTTCACGGAAGTGCGACACCGCCCGCACGTCCGCCCTCCTGCGTCCCAGGCGGACGCGTACGGACCGCACCCCGGCGACCTCCATCGCCCGGTCGCGCAGCACCGTCGCGGCGGCGCCCCGGTGCAGCCCGGCCCGTACGTCGGTGTGCGCCGGGCGCATCCGCAGCACGTCCCGCAGTCCGGGGGTCCCGGCGAGCAGCAACAGCCAGACGCCGAGGAGCGCCACCACCGCGGCGCCGACCAGCACCCAGGTGTCGTCGAGGGGCCGCTCGGCGAGTTGGCGGGCCAGGGCCCTGCGCCAGTGCATGGCGGGCCGATGGGCCCGGACGGCCACGATGTCGTAGAGGAACAGGCCCGCGCCGATCAGCAGGAGCACGGCGACGATGCCGGCGGGGACGCGGCGCACCGACCAGAAGCGGCGGCCCGCGCCGTCCGCACCGTGGACCGGCTCGTACGCCGCCGCGGACGAGGACTGCCCGAGTCCGCCGTCCGCCTTCTCGATGACGGGGAGTCTCCGGGTGCTCTCGTAGCCCTGGGACTCGCTCATTGCGCCCTCCCGTGTGCCGGGACCGGATGCAGCCGCTCCACCTGGACGGCGACCTCGGGGACGTCCATCCCCGTCAATGCGCCTACCCGCTCGGCGACCCGGCGACGCACCGCACGGCACTGGCCACCGATGTCGCAGGGGTAGCCGAGTTCGACGCTGACGCGCACGCACGCGGTGCCGGTCGGTGTCCCCCCGGCCCGCGCGGAGCCGGGAGCCTGAAGGACGACGACCGTGGCATACGGCGGCACGGCGTCCGGCGGCAGCGGACCGAGCGCCTCGCGCGCCGCCTGTGCGGCGATCTTCCCGACGACCCGGTCGGCGATCCGGGTGGCGCCGCGCTCGCCCGGCGCCACCACGACCGGGTTCGGCCGGAGCTCGCCGCGCTGCTCACGCTCGCTGGTCGGGCCGGCCATGCGTCATCGCCGCCGGTCGTCTCGGGTGCGGAAGAAGTCCCCCAGGTCCAGATCCCCCTCCAGGAAGCGGCCGACGACCAGGCCGACGGCGCCGAGGGCGGCCACCAGCAGGAATGCGCCGAATCCGCCGAAGTACCCGGCGAAGCCCAGCGCCATCCCGGCGATCATGCCGATCACGGGCAAGCTCATGCTGCGCTCCTCAGCTCGCGGCCCCGGCTACTGCAGCCGCGACTCCTGCTCCTCGGCCTCGTCCTCCGGCAGCTTGACGTCGACGACGGAGACATTGACCTCGACGACCTCGAGTCCGGTCATACGCTCGATGGCCGCGATGACGTTCTCGCGCACGGCGTGTGCGACCTCGGCGATGTTCACGCCGTACTCGACGATGATCTCCAGGTCGATCGCGGTCTGGACCTCACCGACCTCGACCTTCACCCCGCGGGTGGCGGCCTTGGAACCGCCGGGCACCCGGTCGCGCACGGCACCCAGGGTGCGGGCGCTGCCCAGGGCGTAGACACCGGGCACATCGCGCGCCGCCACCGCGGCGATCTTCTCCACCACACCGTCGGAGATGCTCGTTCGTCCCCGCGTCCCGGGGGCGCCGCCGCCCCGCCGGGTGGGCTTGCGTCTCTGCGCTGCTTCGGCTCCCTCCGGGATCGTCGTCTCCCGTGTTCCCTCGGAGGTCGTCTCCGGCCCGTTCCGCCCCGTCATGTCGGTCATCGCCGTGCGTCCCTTCCGGTCGTCCTCCCTCACCCACCGTAAGGGCGCTTCCACGGTCGCGCGCCGGGGATGCGGCAGGCTGGTGGAATGACGTCGCAGCGGTGGACGCGGACGGCACGAGAACAGGTCCGGCTGGGGCGACCGCTGCCGCTGGGCGGCCCGCGCGAGGACGCGGATCGCGGAGGAGGCGGCCCGCTCGGCACTGCTGCGGGCCGCGGACGGACTCGCCGGGGTGCGGCTCGGCGTAGGTGGCGGAGGTGGCGCAGGCCGTGCCGGACCGCCCGTCGGTCGCCGTGCCGGTGACGGCCGTCGTGCCCGCCCCCGAGGGAACACGTCTCTGCAACCCCGCTGGAACACGCCTCTGGAACCCGCTGGAACACGCCTCCGGATCCCTCGGGGACACGCCTACGGAACGCCCCTCAGTCGCCGACCCCGGCCAGGTCGCGCAGCCGTCGGGCCTGCGCGGCCCGCTCCGCGGCGCGCTGCTCCTCGTACGACCGCTCCTGCGCCCCGCGCAACAGCGCCTTGGTCTCGACCACGGCGTCCCGGGGCGCCGCGAGCAGGGCGGACGCCAGGTCCCGTACCGTGTCGTCGAGTTGCCCGGCGGGCACGGCGATGTTGGCGAGCCCGGTGGTCACGGCCTCCTCGGCCAGGACGAAACGGCCCGTCGCGCAGATCTCCAGCGCGCGGGCGTATCCGACCAGCGCCACCAGCGGATGCGTGCCCGTGAGATCCGGTACCAGCCCCAGGGCGGTCTCGCGCATGGCGAACTGCACGTCGTCCGCGACGACCCGCAGGTCACAGGCGAGGGCGAGCTGGAACCCCGCACCGATCGCATGCCCCTGCACGGCGGCGATGGACACCACGTCGTTGCGCCGCCACCAGGTGAACGCCTCCTGGTACTCGGCGATGGTCGCGTCCAGCTCGGCGTCACTGCGGCGCGCGAGATCGATGAAGGTCGGCTCGCCGTCGATACCCTCCGGGGTGAACATCTGCCGGTCGAGTCCCGCCGAGAACGACTTGCCCTCGGCACGCAGCACGACCACGCGGACGGAACCGGGCAGCGCACGCCCGGCCTCTGCCAGCGCCCGCCACAGAGCGGGGCTCTGCACGTTGCGCTTGGCCGGGTTGGTCAGCGTCACCGTGGCGATCGCCTCGTCGACGGTGAGCCGTACGCCGTCCTTGTCGAGTACCGGGTCGAGCGAAGCCATGGGGCGCCTCCGATGGGTGCGGTCAGGAGAGGATGCCGTACGACGACATCCACAAGTGACTGCACAGTAACCACCCGGCCGGTCACCCGACCGACCGGGTGGCCACCACCGAAGCCGATGGCCGCCCGGCGTCAGGCCGACGTGGCCTTCTTGCCCCGCGTCGCCCCGCCACGCCCTCGTAGCGTGACGCCCGACTCGCTGAGCATCCGGTGGACGAAGCCATACGAGCGGCCGGTCTCCTCGGCCAGTGCCCGGATGCTCGCACCGGAGTCGTACTTCTTCTTCAGGTCTGCCGCGAGCTTGTCGCGCGCGGCGCCGGTCACCCGGCTGCCCTTCTTCAGAGTCTCGGCCACCCGTGCCTCCTCATGGGAAGTGCGCTCTGGTCTCCTCATGATCACCCCTCGGGGGCGCGATGGCCACCCATTCGGCAAGGTCCGTGCGACCAGGTTGTGACGACGGGAGCGCATCCCCACGAGCGGAATCCGACATTCCGCCCGGTGGCGTCCGTACGCCCGAACGGGTTGATCCGGGAAGTACCAGGTCAGGGGCGCGCGACGGCCGATCCCTTGGTACGAAAGGGCTCGGCCGCGAAATCGGTGTAGGACACACCTCGGTACGAGGAGATCTCACACAGATGACGGATCACGGATCGGCCGAATGATCCATACGCAGTGGATCATTCATTCGATCAAGCCGGACTGACCGACCCGGCCGAGAGCTCAGGCGAGCGTGACGAGGTCCGCGTAGTCCGCGCCCCACAGGTCCTCGACGCCGTCGGGCAGCAGGATGATCCGCTCCGGCTGGAGCGCCTCGACCGCGCCCTCGTCGTGCGTGACGAGGACGACCGCGCCCTTGTAGGTGCGCAGCGCGCCCAGGATCTCCTCGCGGCTGGCCGGGTCGAGGTTGTTGGTCGGCTCGTCGAGGAGCAGCACGTTCGCGGACGAGACCACCAGGGTGGCGAGGGCGAGACGGGTCTTCTCGCCACCGGAGAGGACACCGGCCGGCTTGTCGACGTCGTCCCCGGAGAACAGGAACGAGCCGAGCACCTTGCGGACCTCGACGAGGTCCATGTCGGGCGCCGCGGAGCGCATGTTCTCCAGGACCGTACGGTCCGGGTCGAGGGTCTCGTGCTCCTGGGCGTAGTAGCCGAGCTTGAGCCCGTGGCCGGGCACGACGGCACCGGTGTCCGGCTGCTCCACACCCGCCAGCAACCGCAGCAGGGTGGTCTTGCCGGCGCCGTTGAGACCGAGGATGACGACCCTCGACCCCTTGTCGATGGCCAGGTCGACGTCGGTGAAGATCTCCAGCGAGCCGTACGACTTCGACAGGCCCTCGGCCATCAGCGGCGTCTTGCCGCAGGGCGCGGGCTCGGGGAAGCGCAGCCTGGCGACCTTGTCCGCCTGGCGGACCTCGTCGAGCCCGGCCAGCAGGCGCTCGGCCCGGCGGGCCATGTTCTGCGCGGCGACGGTCTTGGTGGCCTTGGCCCGCATCTTGTCCGCCTGGGCGTTCAGCGCGGCGGCCTTCTTCTCGGCGTTGGCGCGCTCCCGCTTGCGGCGCTTCTCGTCGGCCTCGCGCTGCTGCTGGTAGAGCCTCCAGCCCATGTTGTAGATGTCGATCGCGGCGCGGTTGGCGTCCAGGTAGAACACCTTGTTGACGACCGTGTCGACCAGGTCGACGTCGTGCGAGATGACGATGAAGCCGCCGCGGTAGGTCTTCAGGTAGTCGCGCAGCCAGACGATGGAGTCGGCGTCGAGGTGGTTCGTGGGCTCGTCGAGCAGCAGTGTGTCCGCGTCGGAGAACAGGATGCGGGCCAGCTCGATACGGCGGCGCTGACCACCGGAGAGCGTGTGCAGGGGCTGGCCGAGCACCCGGTCGGGCAGGTTGAGGGCGGCGGCGATGGTGGCGGCCTCCGCCTCGGCGGCGTACCCGCCCTTGGTGAGGAACTCGGTCTCCTGGCGCTCGTACTGCTTGAGGGCCTTCTCGCGGGTGGAGCCCTTGCCGGTGGCGATGCGCTGCTCGTTCTCGCGCATCTTGCGGATCAGGGTGTCCAGGCCGCGCGCGGAGAGGACGCGGTCGCGGGCCAGCACGTCCAGGTCGCCCGTGCGCGGGTCCTGCGGCAGATAGCCGACCTCGCCGGAACGGGTCACGGTGCCCGCGGCGGGGATGCCCTGGCCGGCGAGGACCTTGGTGAGGGTGGTCTTGCCCGCGCCGTTGCGGCCGACCAGGCCGATGCGGTCGCCCTTGGCGACACGGAACGTGGCGTTCTCGATGAGGATGCGGGCGCCGGCGCGCAGCTCGATACCGGAGGCGGAGATCACGGACAGACTCCAGGGCGGGTGGGTGGCGGGATGGGCGGCTGAGGACGTGCCCGCCGTCTAATGCGCGAGGAGAATGGCCATAACCATCAGTCTAACGGGGCCGTGCAAGCCCTTTTGCGGTACGCGGGGGTCCGGCACTGTGACGCTCGCCCCGCCGGGCGGGGCGCAGCGTAGGCGAGAACGTGCCCGACGGGGATGTGACGCGGCCGCTGTGTCGCCCGTTCGTGCCGCGGCCCGGGGCCGCGTTCAGGGCGCCGTACGAGGATGACGCCTCGGGACCGCGCACGCGGAGGGGGGTCGCCCGTCGGCCCGGCTCGGCCCGTCCTCCCGGCGGAGGGGCGTTGTCAGTGGCCGGTGGGAGACTGTGCGGCAGGCCGGGATTCCGGCGGGACACCGGAGGGAGTGATCGGGATGGCGGGCATGGACGGCAGGCGTCCGAGCATCTACCCGACGCTGTTGTACGTGGATGCGAAGGCGGCGATCAAGCAGCTCACGGAGGCCTTCGGCTTCACGGAGCTGTCGGTGTACGAGGGGGAGGACGGCTCGGTGCTGCACGCCGAGCTGGTGCAGGGCAACGGCGCGGTGATGCTCGGCTCGAAGGGCCGAGGCGGCCCGTTCGACGAGGCGATGAGGAAGGCGGGCCCGAGCGCGGTCTACATCGTCGTGGACGACGTCGACGCACACCACCAGCGGGCCGCGGAGCACGGCGCGGAGATCCTGATGCCCCCGACGGACCAGGACTACGGCTCACGGGACTACATGGCGCGGGACGCCGAGGGCAACATCTGGAGCTTCGGCACGTACGCCCCGGAGATAGCGGTCTGACGAGAGGTCAGCTGCCTCCGGTGTGGACCTGGAACGCGGCGCGGCGCACGGCCTTGGCCAGCGCCGGGTCCGGGTGGGCGGCGGCGAGCGCGACCAGGACCTGCACGGTGCGGGGGTGCCCGATCGCGCGCACCTCGTCGAGGAGCGCGGGGACGGTGGGCTGCACGGCGGACTCCAAGTGGCGTACCAGAAGCGGGGCTTCGCCGTGGTCGGCGACGGCCGCGGCGGTGTCGACCCACAGCCAGGTGGCCTCCTGGCGGGTGAGCACCTCATGGGCGTCCTCCGGGTCGGCACCGTCGTGCTCGGCGAGCCAGAGCAGGGCGTAGGGGCGCAGCGGGGTCTCGTCGGCGACGGCCCGTACGTCGGGTTCGGCGGGGGCCCCGACCACGCGCAGCGCCTCGAAGGCCAGGCCGCGCAGGAGGGCGTCCTCGCCGCGGGCGGCCTCCAGGAGCTCGGTGACGGCGCTGCCGACCGTGCGGGCGGCGAGCCAGGCGCGGTACTCGGCGCGGGCCGCGTTGGGGCGGAGCTGGGCGCAGCCGCGGAGCATGTCCTCCGCGTTCTGCTCGATGTTCCCGGCGGGGCTCTGCGCGGCGACGCAGATCTGCTCCAGCTTGACCCAGACCGCCCAGCTGCCGAGCGGGGTCAGGGTGGCCTGCCCATCGGCGCAGGTGAGGGCGCCGACGTAGGCAAGCGCGTCGAGCGCCCAGTCGAGCAGCGGGGCGAGGGGGGTGTCCTCGGCGGAGTGGGGCGACGCCTGGACCGGCTCCGGCTGGGGGCCGTAGGGGATCTCGCACCGTGCGGTGCGCAGTTCGGTGACCCGCTGTTCGAGGAGGTCGAGGAGCTGCTCGACGGGGACGGGCCCCGCGGACAGCTGCAGGAAGGAGAGCACCTGGGGCATGGCCGACACGACCTCGGCGACGGCGGCGTGCTCGCGGTCGGCGGGCTCGGGGTAGGCGAGCGACCAGGCGTCGAAGAGGGCGACCCAGCCACGCAGCACGGCGGAGTCGTCGCGGTTCCAGGCGCGCAGCCGCCAGCCGGGGCGGGCGCTGTCCCCGTGCACCTCGACGAGACCGGCCAGGCGGGCGGTGTCCCAGTCGGCGCGGACCTGAGCGGGGGTCAGGCCAAGGTCGGCGGCGGCCCGTTCGGCGGTGGTGTCGGAGAGGGTGCCCTTGCCGTCGGACGTGGCGCAGTCACGGCCGGGCCCGAGCGCGGCGTCGGCCCAGCGGGCGACACGGGCGGCGTCGGCGAGGCGGGTACGGGCCATTCCGGCCAGTTCCGCGGGTGGGGGTGTGCCCTCGGGCGGCCGGGGTGCGGGACGGCGCGAGCGGCCCTGGGCCACCGTCCGGGGAGCGGTGGCCAGGGGCCGCGGGCGGACGAGTCGGAGCCTGGAGTCGCGCGGGTTACGGGACGTCACGGGTGCAGTCTTCCGGTTGACGGTCCGAAAACCCAAACGGAATGTCACGACGGGCGACGGAGCTGGCCAACGCACTGGGCCCGGACAGGGGCCGGGGAGACAGTTCGGCCACGCCGGGAGGGACTAAGCGGAAGGGGGCGGGAAGGGGGCGCGGCCGGGCGCGGCTTCGCGACGGTGCTTCGCCGCCACGATCCGGGGCGGCGGTGCCGGGAGGTCACCTCGGTGGGGTCGGGAAGCGTCACATCAGTGGGGTCAGGAAGCGTCGCATCGCCTCCTCGTACGCCCCGGGGTCCGCGTTCCACATCGCGCCATGGGGAGCGTCCCGCACCGTGTGCAGGGTGACCAGGTCCCCCTGGCGGTGCGCGAGGCGGCGTGAGAGATCCCAGGGGGCGATCGTGTCGTCGGGACCGTGGAAGATCAGCGTCGGCACCCGCACCCGCAGATGGTCCGGATCGGCGGGCCCGTGTGCACGGTCGCCGTGCAGACCGGTGCGGCCCTGGGCGGCGCGGACGGCCAGGGGCAGCAGTGCGCCGGGGGTGCGCCGGGCCGCGGCGAGCGCGCGCAGCGTGGCCTCCCAGCTGAGCACGGGCGAGTCCAGGACGAGCCCGGAGATCCGCTCGCGCACCGCGGAGCGCGCGGCGGCGCGCAGCGCCATGGTGGCGCCGGTGGACCAGCCGTGCAGGACGACGCGCTCGGCGCCGTTACGCACCGCGTAACGGATCGCGGCGTCCGCGTCGCGCCACTCGGTCTCGCCGAGGTGGTTCAGGCCGTCCGGGGGACGGGGTGCCCCCGGATCGCCGCGGTAGGCGAGGTCCAGGACCGGGAACCGGTGGCGGCTGAGGAACTCCATGACGTTCATGGGGTGTTCCCGGGTGGTGCCCAGCCCGTGCAGGGTGATCACCCAGGTGTCGCGGACCCCGGGCACGAACCAGGCGGGCAGGCCCCCGAGTTCACCTGGCACGTCGACATCGGCGAAGTCGAGGCCGAGGGCGGAGCCCGGGTCCCCGATGTGCAGGTTGGGTGTGAGCCAGACCCTGTCGCCGGGTTCGAGCGTGCCGTGGGTGACGCGTTCCAGACGGCGCACCACGGTGTCGGCGGAGTGGGGCGCGGTGTTCAGGACCGGCCCGACGACAGCGTGCGAGCCGTCGCCGGACAGGCCGTAGGTGCCGGGGCGCTGGGAGGCCAGGGCGCGGGTGAGCGTGATCCGCCCGGCCGCCAGCGAGTGCACGGTGAGGCGGGGCTCCGTGGGCAGCGGGCGGCCCGCCGGCGCCTTGAGCGCGGCGTCACTGGCGAAGCGGCCCGCGACGACGCCGGCCACGCCCGCGGCGATGGCTACGGTGACGGCTGCGGCCGCCGCTCTGACAGTGCGCACCCACCCAGTCTCGCGGTGGAACCCTCCCCCGGCCAGCGGGAGGACGGCGCGAGGTGGGCCATGGGGCGCACGCCCGCGCGATCCCGGGCCGCCCGACACACCGGGGTCCGCCCAATCCACCCAATCCGCCCGATCCACCGGATCTGTCGGATCCATCCGATCCGCCGGATCTGTCGGATCCGCCGGACCCGCCCAATCCGTCGGACCCACCCAATCCGTCGGGTCCACCCAATCCGTCGGGTCCACAATCAGTCCGACCCACCCGGTCCGTCCGACCCACCCGGCCCACCCGGCCCACCCGGCCCGCCGGGTCCGCCCAGCCCGCCCAGCCCGCCCAGCCCGCCGGGTCCGCCGAGTCCGCCGAGTCCGCTAACGCTGCCCGTACCCCCGCAACCGCTCCCCCGCCTCCGCCACCTGCTCGCCGGTCAGCAGATGCGGCGACAGGCCCGGCACCGACGACGCCGTCAGCCACACCCGGCACATCCACTCCAGTTGGGCCGTGCGGTCGTACGCCTGGCCCAGGGACGCGCCATGGGCGATCGTGCCGTGGTTCTGGAGGAGGCACGCGGTGCGGTCCGCCAGCGCTCGGAGCATGTTCTCGGCCAACTCCGGCGTGCCGTACGTCGCGTAGGGGGCGACCCGGACCGCACCGCCGAGCGCACCCGCCATGTAGTGGATCAGCGGTAGCTCCCGTACCAGCGTGGAGACGGCTGTCGCGTGCACGGCGTGCGTATGGACGACGGCACGCGCACCGGTCGTGCGGTAGACCGCCAGGTGCATCGGCAGTTCGCTCGTCGGGCGCAGCGAGCCGAGCACCTGCCGGCCGTCCAGGTCGACCCCGACCGTGTCGCCCGGCGTCAGCCGCTCGTACGGCACTCCGGTCGGCGTGACCAGCACGGTGTCGCCCACGCGCACCGAGACGTTGCCGGAGGTGCCGACGACCAGCCCGTCGGACACGGTCCGGCGGGCCGTGGCGACGAGCTCGTCCCAGGCCCGCGCCACCTCGCCGTCCGCGTCCCCCGCATCCCGCCCCCGTCCGTCGCCCGCGTTCTCCCGTGCCCGTGCGTCGCGCCGCTGCTCAGCCATGCCGCGATCCTGCCAGGCGGAGGCCCGGCCCGCCGGTGGCCGGGCACCATGGGGCGGAAGCCCGGCGTTCAAGTACGGGCGGCGGCCCGTCTCGCCAGGCGCCGCCGGTGCGCCCTCCCAGTGGTGGAACGTCTGCACCGGCGGCAGTCGCGCCTTCGCCCCCGATCAGGCCGTCCGGATCGCCCGCCACGACCACAACGGCGGAAACTGCCGGGTGACCAAAATCTCTTCAACGACTCCGCCGCCGGGCTGAGGCCGTTCGCGAAGGACAGCAGCAGGCCGAGCGATGGTCTCCGGAAGGCCGCACAGGGCTTCCGGAAGCCGGGATTCCGCCTTCGTTCGACGCGTGGGGCCGCCGCCTCCCGGCCACGAGCGGAGGAGTGACACCCCGATCGGTACACCCCTAAGCCCGCCTCAGTTCATCTTCCGTTCATCCAGGTTGCCTACCGTCAACGCGCCACTGACCTCCCACAGAAGCCTGGGTAAATGGAACACATCACGCTCCTCCTCGGAATCGTGATCGTCACCGCTCTCGTGTTCGATTTCACGAACGGTTTCCACGACACAGCCAACGCGATGGCGACGACCATCTCGACCGGCGCCCTGAGGCCCAAGACGGCGGTGGCGATGTCCGCCGCACTGAACCTCGTCGGGGCCTTCCTCTCCGTGGAGGTCGCCAAGACGATCTCCGGCGGCATCATCAACGAGAAGGGCATCCGCGTCGAAGTGATCTTCGCGGCCCTGGTCGGCGCCATCCTCTGGAACCTTCTGACCTGGCTCCTCGGTCTGCCCTCCAGTTCCTCCCACGCGCTCTTCGGCGGTCTGATCGGCGCCGCCGTCACATCTGCGGGCTGGTCCGCGGTCAACGGCTCGACCATCGTCACCAAGGTCCTGATCCCCGCGGTCGCCGCACCGATCGTGGCGGGCCTCGCCGCGATGCTCGCGACGCGTCTGTCGTACGTCATCGGCAGCCGCGCCGAGGAGAAGGCGACCGCGAAGGGCTACCGCGCCGGGCAGATCGCCTCGGCCGGCCTGGTCTCCCTCGCACACGGCACCAACGACGCCCAGAAGACGATGGGCATCATCACGCTGGCGCTCGTCACCGGCGGCGTCCTCGCCCCCGGCTCGAACCCTCCCACCTGGGTCATCGTCTCGGCCGGTCTGGCCATCGCGCTCGGCACCTACCTGGGCGGCTGGCGCATCATCCGCACCCTGGGCAAGGGGCTGACGGACCTGGCGCCGCAGCAGGGCTTCGCCGCCCAGACCAGCGCCGCGACCGCGATCCTCGCCTCCTCGCACATCGGCTTCTCGCTCTCCACCACCCAGGTCTGCTCCGGTGCCGTCATGGGCGCGGGCCTCGGGCGCAAGGGCGGTGTGGTCCGCTGGTCCACCGCGACCCGGATGTTCGCCGCCTGGGGTCTGACGCTCCCGGCCGCCGGTCTTGTCGGCGCGGGCGCCGAACTCCTCACCAAGCAGGGCACGTGGGGCACGGTCACCACCGGCGTGCTGCTGGTCGCCGGTGCCGGCGCCATCTGGACCCTGTCCCGCCGCAAGCCGGTCACGGTCGACAACGTCAACGACGTCCAGGCGGAGCCCGCCGGCGTCGTCACGGCGGCGATCGCCGCGGTGACCCCGCCGCCGGCCGGGCACGTCGTCACGGCCGGCACCGCGACGGACACCACCACCGACCTCAAGGCCACCATCCCGGCCCCGGACGCCGGTCCCTCCGCGGAGCCGACCCGGCCCGCGACGGTATAAGGAAGCGCATCAATGAAGATCGACTGGGCAGCTCTCGGCTCCGTCTTCGGAGTCAGCCTCGTGGTCACCGTGGCCCTGGTGGGCCTGTTCACCCTGGGCGTCGTGGGCCTGACGAAGAAGGAATCGGCCCGGGGCGGCGCGGCCACCCTGGCGGCCACCGGCGCGTACGCCTGCTTCGCGGCCTGCACGGCGGCGGTGGCGTACGGGATCTATCTGATCGTGGCCTGACACCACCCGGCTCATCCGCCCGTTCGGGCACGCGCCGAAGCCCCCGCGGTGCCCCGCACCGCGGGGGCTCCGTCCTCCACGGGCCGTGCATACGCCTTTGCATGGACCCTCAGGCCGCTTTCGCCGCGGTGTACACCGCATCGCGACCACGCCGAGGAGACAGGTGGCGGATCGCCAGGAGTCTGGCCGCTCTCGCCCAACTCACCTGGTCCCTGGGGCCTGTTCCGCTCGACGCCGGCCGACCGGCCGGTCGAGTACGACAGAGTCCGTCCGCCGCCGGGTGCTCAGGTCCCGTCGGCGAACCACACTGGTCTTCCCGGCTTCCCCGCCCCGAAAGAGCACAGATGGCGCCGATTCGGGCGGCTGACGATATTTCATCGGTGTGGGGCTCAGCACACCGCAGCGTCGCAGGTCAAGAGCAAGTTGACGGCTGTTCCGGGGGCGTGGTGGACTTCCGGAGCCATGTACGGCGCAAGAGAGGAAGCCGGTGCGAGTCCGGCGCGGTCCCGCCACTGTCACCGGGGAGGAACTCCCCGGGAGCCAGGAACTCTCACCGCCGGTCTCGTCGAACCAGGGCGTGGACACCCTGAGTGAGGACATATCTCCATGCGCGGCTGCCGATCGAGGTCCCGTACCCGAGCCCTGCCCGACCCCACGGCCGGCTGAGCCGTGGGTGCCGATCGCGTCTTCGCGTACGGCGCCGCCGCCGGCCTCCTCGGTGACCACCTGCTCGGCGATCCGCGCCGCGGGCATCCGGTCGCCGCGTTCGGGCGAGCCGCGGGCGCCGTGGAACGGTTGCTGTGGCGGGACCACCGAGGGTGGGGCGCGCTGCACACCGCCGTGTGCGTCGGGGGTGCCGTGTCGCTGGCGGCGCTCGCCGCGTCCGCCGTACGTTCCTCCCGCACCGCGTCCGTCGCCCTGACCGCGGCTGCCACCTGGGCCGTCGTCGGGGGGAGTTCGCTCGCCCGGGAGGCCCGGATGATCGGACGCGCCCTGGAAGCCGGGGACATCGAGGCGGCCCGCGCGCGGCTGCCCCATCTGTGCGGGCGCGATCCGCAGGCACTTGACCCCGACGGGATCGCACGGGCCGTCGTCGAGTCCGTCGCCGAGAACACCTCGGACGCCGTGGTCGGCGCGCTCGTGTGGGGAGCCGTGGGCGGTGTGCCGGGACTCGCCGGCTTCCGGGCCGTCAACACCCTGGACGCCATGGTCGGGCACAAGTCGCCCCGGTACCGGCGCTACGGATGGGCCTCCGCCCGGCTCGACGACGTGGCGGGGTGGCCGGGCGCACGGCTCACCGCCGTACTCGCGGCGGTGGCGGGCCCGGATCCACGGGGCGCCGTCCGTGCCTGGCGCACCGACGCCGCGCGGCACCCGAGCCCCAACGCCGGTCCCGTCGAGGCCTCGTTCGCGGGGGCTCTGGGCGTGCGCCTGGGCGGAACGCTCTCGTACGGGGGGCGCGTGGAGCACCGGCCCGTGCTCAACGGCACCGGGCGCGGCGTCCGGGTCCACGACATCGAACGGGCCGTACGACTCTCCCGTCGCGTGGGCGGGCTGGCGCTCGGCGTCACCGTCGCCGGGCGGTTGCTGGCCCGAAGGCTTCTCGCGAAGGGACGGACGTCATGAGCGGCGGGCTGCTGGTCGCCGGCACCACCTCCGACGCCGGCAAGAGTGTCGTCACCGCCGGGATCTGCCGTTGGCTGGTGCGGCAGGGGGTCAAGGTGGCGCCCTTCAAGGCGCAGAACATGTCCCTGAACTCCTTCGTCACGCGCGAGGGTGCCGAGATCGGGCGGGCGCAGGCCATGCAGGCCCAGGCGTGCCGTATCGAGCCGACCGCGCTGATGAACCCCGTCCTGCTCAAGCCGGGGGGTGAGCAGAGCAGTCAGGTCGTGCTCCTGGGCAAGCCGGTCGGCGAGCTGAGCGCACGGGGATACCACGGCGGGCGGCAGCAGCGGCTGCTCGGCACCGTGCTGGACTGCCTCGCCGCGTTGCGGGGCACGTATGACGCGGTGATCTGTGAGGGGGCGGGCAGTCCTGCCGAGATCAATCTGCGGCGGACCGACATCGTGAACATGGGCATCGCGCGCAACGCGCGGCTGCCGGTGCTCGTCGTGGGCGACATCGACCGCGGCGGGGTGTTCGCCTCCTTCTTCGGGACGGTCGCCCTGCTGTCGCGGGAGGACCAGGAGCTCGTCGCCGGGTTCCTCGTCAACAAGTTCCGCGGCGATGTGTCCCTGCTGGAGCCGGGGCTCGACATGCTGCACGGGCTCACCGGGCGGCGCGCGTACGGTGTGCTGCCCTTCCGGCACGGCCTCGGGATCGACGAGGAGGACGGGCTGCGGGTGTCCCTGCGGGGCACCGTGCGCGAGTCGGCCGTCGCCCCGCCCGTCGGCGAGGATGTGCTGCGGGTCGCCGTCTGCGCGATCCCGCTCATGTCCAACTTCACGGACGTGGACGCGCTGGCCGCCGAGCCGGGTGTCGTGGTGCGGTTCGTCGACCGGCCGGAGGAACTGGCCGACGCCGACCTCGTCGTCATTCCGGGGACCCGGGGGACGGTCAGGGCGCTCACCTGGCTGCGGGAGCGGGGGCTGGCCGAGGCGATCGTCACCAGGGCCGCCGAGGGACGGCCGGTGCTCGGCATCTGCGGCGGTTTCCAGATCCTGGGCGAGCACATCGAGGACGAGGTCGAAAGCCGCCGGGGACAGGTGGACGGGCTGGGGGTCCTGCCCGTGCGGGTGCGCTTCGCCCGGGAGAAGACGCTGACCCGGCCGGTGGGGGAAGCCCTCGGCGAGCGCGTCGAGGGGTACGAGATCCACCATGGGGTCGCCGACGTCACCGGCGGCGAACCCTTCCTGGACGGGTGCCGGATGGGGCGGACCTGGGGCACGCACTGGCACGGCTCCCTGGAGTCGGACGGTTTCCGGCGCGCCTTCCTGCGGGAGGTGGCGGCCGCCGCGGGCCGCCGCTTCGTGCCGGCCCCCGACACGTCGTTCGCCGCGCTGCGCGAGCAGCAGCTCGACCGGCTCGGCGATCTGATCGAACAGCACGCGGACACGGACGCGCTGTGGCGGCTCATCGAGTCCGGCGCGCCGCAAGGACTGCCCTTCATTCCACCGGGAGCGCCCGCATGAGCACAGTGTTGTTGTTGTCGACCGCCGACACCGATCTGCTGGCGGCCCGTGCCTCCGGCGCTCCCTACCGGATCGGCAACCCGACCCGCGTGGACGTCGCCGAGGAGCTTCCCGGGCTCATCGAGGGTGCGGACATCGCCGTCGTACGGCTGCTGGGCGGCAAGCGTGCGTGGGAGGAGGGGCTGGCCGCGCTCAGGTCCTCGGGCATCCCGACCGTGCTGCTCGGTGGAGAGGCGGTGCCCGACGCCGAGTTGATGGCCGAGTCGTCCGCGCCCGCGGGTGTCGTGGCCGAGGCGCTGCGCTACCTCGTCGAGGGCGGTCCCGCGAACCTCATGGAACTGGCCCGCTTCCTGTCCGACACCGTGCTGCTGACCGGTGAGGGCTTCGTCGAGCCGCAGAGGATGCCCGAGTACGGCGTCCACGGGGAGCGCGCGGCGGTCGAGGGGCGCCCCACGGTGGGCGTGCTCTTCTACCGCGCCCACGAGCTCAGCGGCAACACCGCCTTCGTGGACACGCTGTGCGACGCGATCGAGGCGCGGGGCGCCAACGCCCTGCCCGTGTACTGCGGTTCCCTGCGCGGCGCCGACGCCGGGCTGTACGAGATCCTCGGCAGGAGCGACGCCCTTGTCGCCACCGTCCTCGCCGCCGGCGGCACGCACGCCTCGGGGGCCTCGGCCGGCGGGGACGAGGAGTCCTGGGACAGCGGTGCCCTCGCGGACCTCGATGTCCCCGTCCTGCAGGGCCTCTGCCTGACCTCCTCGCGCGGCGCATGGGACGGGTCCGACGCCGCCCTGTCCCCCATGGACGCGGCGATGCAGGTCGCGATCCCCGAGTTCGACGGCCGCCTGATCACGGTCCCGTTCTCCTTCAAGGAGCAGGGCCCGGAAGACGTGCCGGTGTATGTGGCCGACCCCGAGCGGGCCGCGCGCGTCGCCGGGATCGCCGTACGCCACGCGCAGTTGAAGCACAAGGCGAACGCCGACAAGAAGATCGCGCTCGTCTTCACCGCCTACCCGACCAAGCACTCGCGGGTCGGCAACGCGGTCGGTCTGGACACGCCCGCCTCGGCGGTACGGGTGCTGGACGCGCTGCGGGACGCCGGGTATGCGCTCACCGCGTACCCCGACAACGGCGACGAGCTGATCCACCGGCTCATCGAGGCCGGCGGCCACGACGTGGAGTGGCTGACCGAGGAGCAACTGGCCGCCGCGCCCGCCCGGGTGCCGCTCGCCGACTACCGGGCATGGTTCGACACGCTCGACCCGCGGCTGCGGGACGCGATGCTGGAGGCGTGGGGCGAACCGCCGGGCAGCCTGTACGTCGACGGCGAGGACATCGTGCTGGCGTCGCTGCGGTTCGGGAATGTGGTGGTCATGATCCAGCCGCCGCGCGGCTTCGGCGAGAACCCGATCGCGATCTACCACGACCCGGACCTGCCGCCGTCGCACCACTACATGGCGGCCTACCGCTGGCTGCAGGCCGCGACGTCCGAGGGGGGCTTCGGCGCCGACGCGATCGTGCACATGGGCAAGCACGGCACGATGGAGTGGCTGCCGGGCAAGGGCCTCGGGCTGAGCCGGGGCTGCGCGCCGGACGCCGTCCTCGGCGACCTGCCCCTGGTCTACCCGTTCATCGTGAACGACCCGGGCGAGGGCACCCAGGCCAAGCGGCGCGGGCACGCCACCGTCGTCGACCACCTCGTACCGCCGATGGCGCGCGCCGACACCTACGGTGACCTGGCCAAGCTGGAGCAACTGCTCGACGAGTACGCGCTCGTCTCGGATCTGGACCCGACCAAGGCTCCCGCCGTACGGGCCCAGATCTGGACCCTCGTCAAGGCCGCCGAGCTCCACCACGACCTGCATGTGGACGAGCAGCCGGACGACGACGAGTTCGACGAGTTCGTCATGCACATCGACGGCTATCTGTGCGAGATCAAGGACGTGCAGATCCGCGACGGTCTTCACATCCTGGGCGGCGGCCCGGTCGGCGAGCCGCGGGTGAACCTGGTGCTCGCCGTGCTGCGTGCCTCCCAGGTGTGGGGCGGGCGGGCGAACGCGCTGCCGGGGCTGCGGGCCTCGCTGGCCGGGCACTTCGGGCTGGTGGAGAAGGAGCTGCTCGCCGAGCCCGGTGCGCCCGTGAAGGTCCCGGTCGAGCTGACGGACCTGGTGGACGGCCCGTCCCGTACGGCCGCGGACGCGATCGACCTGCTGGAGCAGCTGTGCCGGCGGATCGCGGAGGGCATGGAGGAGCGCGGCTGGGCCGCCGCCGGGAGCGCCGCCCTCGTCCGTGATGTGATGGGCACCGAACTCCCCGACGCCGAGGCCGTTCTGGAGTTCGCGTGCACCGAGGTCGTGCCCCGGCTCGCCCGTACCACCGACGAGATCGGCCACATCCTCAAGGCGCTCGACGGCGGTTACGTCCCGGCGGGTCCGTCCGGCTCCCCCACCCGCGGTCTGGTGAACGTCCTGCCGACCGGCCGCAACTTCTACTCCGTCGACCCCAAGGCCATTCCGTCGAGGCTGAGCTGGGAGGTCGGGCAGTCGCTCGCCGACTCCCTGGTCGCCCGCTACCTCCAGGACACCGGCGAGTACCCCCGCTCCGTCGGCCTCACCGTCTGGGGCACGTCCGCCATGCGCACCCAGGGCGACGACATCGCCGAGATCCTGGCGCTGCTCGGCTGCCGCCCGGTCTGGGACGACGCCTCCCGCCGGGTGACCGGCTTCGAGATCGTGCCGCTCGCCGAGCTGGGCCGCCCCCGTATCGACGTCACGGTCCGCATCTCGGGCTTCTTCCGCGACGCCTTCCCGCATGTCGTCGGCCTCATCGACGACGCCGTACGGGCCGTCGCGGAGCTGGAGGAGCCCGCCGAGCGGAACTTCGTGCGCGCCCACGCCGACGAGGACACCGCCGAGCACGGCGACCGGCGGCGCGCGACCGCCCGTGTCTTCGGCTCCAAACCGGGCGCGTACGGCGCGGGTCTGCTGCCGCTGATCGACGCCCGCAACTGGCGTTCCGACGCCGACCTCGCCGAGGTGTACGCGGTGTGGGGCGGCTACGCGTACGGGCGCGGGCTCGACGGGCGGGCCGCACGCGGGGACATGGAGACGGCGTTCCGGCGGATCGCCGTGGCCGCGAAGAACGTCGACACCCGTGAGCACGACCTGGTGGACGCCGACGACTACTTCCAGTACCACGGCGGGATGGTCGCCATGGTGCGGCACCTGACGGGTGCCAGCCCCGAGGCGTACGTCGGCGACTCCGCCGTGCCCGACCAGGTGAAGACGCGCACCCTGGGCGAGGAGACCCACCGCGTCTTCCGCGCGCGCGTGGTCAACCCGCGCTGGATGGCGGCCATGCGGCGGCACGGTTACAAGGGCGCCTTCGAGATGGCGGCGACCGTCGACTACCTCTTCGGGTACGACGCCACGGCAGGGGTGGTCGACGACTGGATGTACGAGAAGCTCAGCGCGGAGTACGTCTTCGACGCCGAGAACCGGGACTTCATGAAGAAGTCCAACCCGTGGGCACTGCGCGGCATCACCGAGCGGCTCCTGGAGGCCGCCGACCGCGGGCTGTGGGCCGAGCCGGACGCGGACACGCTGGAGCGGCTGCGCGCCACCTACCTGGAGCTCGAAGGCGACCTGGAGGGCGACGACAAGTGAGTACCCCCTTTCCGTTCACGGCCGTCGTCGGCCAGGACGACCTGCGGCTCGCGCTGCTGCTGAACGCCGTGTCTCCGGCGGTCGGCGGTGTGCTGGTGCGCGGCGAGAAGGGCACCGCCAAGTCGACGGCCGTGCGCGCCCTTTCGGCGCTGCTCCCGCAGGTGGAGGTGGTCGCCGGGTGCCGGTTCTCCTGCGACCCCGCGGCACCCGACCCGGCGTGCCCCGACGGGCCGCACGAGCCGGGGATGTTCGAGTCCCGTCCGGCCCGCATGGTGGAGCTGCCCGTCGGCGCCTCCGAGGACCGGCTCGTCGGCGCCCTGGACATCGAGCGGGCGCTCGCGGAGGGCGTGAAGGCCTTCGAGCCCGGCCTGCTGGCCGACGCGCACCGCGGGATCCTGTACGTCGACGAGGTCAACCTCCTCCACGACCACCTGGTCGACCTGCTGCTCGACGCCGCCGCGATGGGCGCCTCCTACGTCGAACGCGAGGGCGTCTCCGTACGCCATGCCGCCCGCTTCCTGCTCGTGGGCACCATGAACCCCGAGGAGGGCGAGCTGCGGCCACAGCTGCTCGACCGGTTCGGGCTGACCGTCGAGGTGTCCGCCTCGCGCGAGCCGGACCAGCGCGTGGAGGTCGTACGGCGGCGGCTCGCCCACGACGACGACCCGGACGGCTTCGCGGCGCGCTGGGCCGAGGAGGAGGCCGCGGTTCGGGCGCGGATCGTGGCCGCGCGTGCGCTGCTGCCGTCCGTGCGGCTCGGGGACGGGGCGCTGCGGCAGATCGCGGCGACCTGCGCCGCCTTCGAGGTGGACGGCATGCGGGCCGACATCGTGATGGCGCGTACGGCCGCCGCGCTGGCCGCGTGGGCGGGGCGGACCGATGTGCTCGCCGAGGACGTGCGGCAGGCCGCGCTGCTGGCCCTCCCGCACCGGCGGCGGCGCAACCCCTTCGACGCGCCGGGGCTCGACGAGGACAAGCTCGACGAGACGCTCCAGGAGTTCGGGAGCCCGGAGGACGACGATCCGGGTCCGGACGGGCCCGGTGGGGGCGGCGGGCAGCCCTCGCCGGACGAGGGGCCGGGGGGCGGGGAGACCGCCGCGCGGCCCGAGGCCGGCGAGAGCGGACAGCCTCAGGCCTCCAGCTCCGGGGAACAGCAGCCGGTACGCGCCTGCGAACCCTTTCGTACGAAGATGCTGACCGTGCCCGGGCTCGGCGACGGCGCCGCGGGGCGGCGTTCGCGCGCCCGGACCGAGCACGGGCGCACCACCGGGGCGCGGCGGCCCCAGGGCGCGCTCACCAAGCTGCACCTGGCGGCGACCGTGCAGGCGGCGGCGCCGCACCAGCGGGCGCGCGGCCGGTCGGGGCCCGGGCTCGTGGTGCGCCGGGACGATCTGCGGCAGGCCACGCGGGAGGGGCGCGAGGGGAACCTCGTGCTGTTCGTGGTGGACGCCTCCGGATCCATGGCGGCCCGGCAGCGGATGAGCGCGGTGAAGGGAGCCGTGCTGTCGCTGCTGCTCGACGCCTACCAGCGCCGGGACAAGGTGGGTCTCGTGACCTTCCGGGGCGCGTCGGCCGAGGTCGCGCTGCCGCCGACGTCATCGGTGGACGCGGCCGCGGCCCGGCTGGAGTCGCTGCCGACGGGCGGCAGGACGCCGCTGGCCGCCGGGCTGCTCAAGGCCCATGACGTGCTGCGGGTGGAGCGGCTACGGGATCCCGCGCGGCGGGCGCTGGTCGTGGTGGTGACGGACGGACGGGCAACCGGCGGTCCGCAGCCGGTGGCGCTGGCCTCGCGCGCGGCGCGGCTGTTCGCGGCCGAGGGGGTCGCGTCCGTCGTCGTGGACTGCGAGTCGGGGCCGGTGCGGCTGGGGCTCGCCGGGCAGCTCGCGGGTGAGCTGGGCGGTACGGCGGTGACGCTGGACGAGCTGCGCGCGGACAGCATCGCCGGGCTGGTACGGAACGTGCAGGGGACGCAGGGGACCGCGAGGAGGGCCGCGTAATGCCGCAGGGACAGCCGAGTGTCGTACCGGACGACGGACTGACCACCCGTCAGCGGCGCAACCGCCCGCTCGTCGTGGTGCACACGGGCGTCGGGAAGGGCAAGTCGACCGCGGCCTTCGGGCTCGCGCTGCGCGCCTGGAACCAGGGGTGGCCGATCGGGGTGTTCCAGTTCGTCAAGTCGGCGAAGTGGAAGGTCGGCGAGGAGAACGCGCTGCGGGTGCTGGGTGCGTCCGGGCAGGGCGGGACCGTGGCCTGGCACAAGATGGGCGAGGGATGGTCCTGGGTCCAGCGCGATGACCAGATGGACAACGAGGACAAGGCCCGGGAGGGCTGGGAGCAGGTCAAGCGGGACCTGGCGGCCGAGACGTACCGGCTGTACGTGCTGGACGAGTTCGCGTACCCGATGCACTGGGGGTGGGTCGACACCGACGAGGTCGTCGACGTGCTGCGGAACCGGCCGGGCACCCAGCATGTCGTGATCACCGGGCGGAACGCGCCCGGGAAGCTCGTCGACTTCGCCGACCTGGTCACCGACATGTCGAAGGTCAAGCACCCGATGGACGTCGGTCAGAAGGGTCAGAGGGGCATCGAGTGGTGACGTCCGTGCCCCGGCTGGTCATCGCCGCGCCCGCTTCGGGCAGCGGCAAGACGACAGTCGCCACGGGATTGATGGCCGCGTTCGCCGGGCGAGGTCTCGCCGTATCCCCGCACAAGGTCGGGCCGGACTACATCGACCCCGGGTATCACGCGCTCGCCACCGGGCGTGTGGGGCGCAACCTCGACGCCTACCTGTGCGGGCCGGACCTGATCGCGCCGCTGTTCCTCCATGGGGCGCGGGGGTGCGACCTCGCCCTCGTCGAGGGTGTGATGGGGCTGTACGACGGGGCGGCCGGCGAGGGCGAGCTCGCGTCGACCGCTCATGTCGCGAAGTTGCTGCGCGCGCCCGTGGTGCTCGTCGTCGACGCGTCGTCGCAGTCGCGCTCGGTGGCGGCGCTGGTGCACGGGTTCGCGTCCTGGGACCCGGAGGTGCGGGTCGGGGGCGTGATCCTGAACAAGGTCGGGTCGGACCGGCACGAGGCGCTGCTGAGGGAGGCGCTGGACTCCGCCGGGGTACCGGTGTTGGGGGTGCTGCGGCGGGTGGCCGGGGTGGACACGCCGTCCCGGCATCTGGGGCTGGTGCCTGTCGCCGAGCGGCGGGCCGAGGCGGTCGAGGCGGTCGCCGCCATGGCCGCGCAGGTCGAAGAGGGGTGCGACCTGGAGGCGCTGGCCGCGCTGGCGCGCGGTGCGGGGCCGCTGCCGGCCGATCCCTGGGAGCCCCCCGTCACCACTACGGGAGAGCGCGAGGTCGTCGCCGTCGCCGGTGGAGCGGCGTTCACCTTCTCCTACGCGGAGCACAGCGAGCTCCTCACCGCCGCCGGCGCCGAGGTGGTCGCCTTCGACCCGCTGCGTGACGAGCAACTGCCGGAGGGCACACGCGGGTTGGTCATCGGTGGCGGCTTCCCCGAGGTGTACGCGTCCGAGCTGTCCGCCAACGAGCCGTTGCGGAAGGCCGTCGCCGAGTTCGCGCTCGGCGGCGCTCCGGTGGCCGCCGAGTGCGCGGGGCTGCTGTATCTGTGCCGGGAGCTGGACGGGCGGCCGATGTGCGGGGTCCTCGACGCGAGCGCCGGCATGGCTGAACGGCTCACCCTCGGCTACCGGGACGCCGTGGCCGTGAGCGACAGCGTCCTCGCGGCGGCCGGAACCCGGATGCGCGGACACGAGTTCCACCGGACCGTCGTCGAGCCCGGCGCGGGGCCGGCTCCCGCCTGGGGGGTGCGCGCCCCCGACCGGCGTGTCGAAGGTTTCGTACAACAAGCTGTGCACGCGAGTTATCTGCACACGCACTGGGCCGCCGAGCCCGGTGTGGCCCGTCGGTTCGTGGAGAGGTGCCGGACGTCATGAGCAGCAGGCTGATCGGAGTCGGGGTGGGCCCCGGCGACCCCGAGCTGGTGACCGTCAAGGGCGTCAACGCTCTGCGGACGGCCGATGTCGTCGTCGTACCCGTGATGGCCGCATCCGACGGAACGGATGGCGGCGAGCGCGGGCGCGCCGAGGCGACCGTGCTGCACTATGTGCCGGAGGAGAAGGTGGCGCGCGTGGTGTTCGCGCTCAACGAGCGCAGCGACCACACGCGCCGCGAGGCCGCCTGGGACGCGGCCGGGGAGCGCGTGGCCCGGCTCCTGGAGCGGCACGCCACCGTCGCCTTCGCCACCATCGGCGACCCCAACGTGTACTCGACGTTCACCTACCTCGCGCAGACCGTCCAGGACCTCGTGCCGGGGACCGTCGTCGAGACCGTGCCCGGTATCACCGCCATGCAGGACCTCGCCGCGCGGTCGGGGGCCGTCCTGACCGAGGGCACCGAGCCCCTCACGCTCGTGCCCGTCACCGCCGGGGCCACCGCGCTCAAGGACGCGCTCGGCGGGCCGGGCACCGTGGTCGCATACAAGTTCGGACGGCAGGCCCACGAGGTCGCCGAGGCGCTGCGCGAGACCGGGCGCCTCGACGGCGCGGTCTGGGGGTCCGCGCTCGGGCTGCCGGAGGAGTCCATCCGCCCGGCCCGCGACCTCGACGGCGGCCCGCTCCCCTATCTCTCCACCCTCATCGCGCCCGCCCGGCGTGACGGCACCCGCGGCGGCAAGCTGTGACCGCCGGCAGATCATCCCGCGAGGCCGACCAGCAGCCAGATGAACGCCGTGCCCACGACCGTGCACAGGAGGGTCGAGCGGGCGGGGTGGACGTGGTGCGCCTCGGGCAGGATCTCGGCGGCCGCCAGATAGAGGAGCACTCCGCCGAAGAGGCCCAGATAGCCGCCGAGCAGCTGCTCCGGGATCGTGAACGCGAGGGTGGACGAGGCACCGAGCACCGGTGCGGCAGCGTCGGCGACGAGCATGGTGACGGCCTTGCGGCGCGCGTTCCCGTACAGGCTCGTGATGGTGTAGGTGTTGAAGCCGTCCGCGAAGTCGTGGGCGATGACCGCGACCGCGACCGCCGCGGCCATGCCCTCCCCCACCTGGAACGCGGCGCCGATCGCGACGCCGTCCATGGCGCTGTGCCCCACCATCGCCGCGCCCGCCGCCAGGCCCACCTCCGGCGACCGGTGGACGTGCTGGTCCACGCCGTGCGCGGCGATGGGAATGCCCTCCGCGCCCGCGGAGTCGAGAGGCCCGGGGAGTACCGCCAGCAGGCGCTCCACGAGGTGGGCCAGCAGGAAGCCGGCCACGAACAGCAGCAGCGCGGCCGGCACGCCGAACACGTCGCCGCCCGCCGCGTGCAGCGCCTCCGGCAGCAGATCCAGGCCCACCACGCCGAGCATCAGACCGCCGGCCAGGCCCAGGACCAGATGGCGGCGGTCGGTCACGCGCTGCGCCGTCCAGCCGCCGGCCAGCGTCATCAGGAACGCGCCGAGCGCGACGAAGACCGCCATGTGCTCTTGCTATCCGATCGACCCGCGTGCGCACAGGACCGGCGGCCGTGCGCGCACCGGCGTTTCGCACAACCCGAGCTTTCGTAGGAGAGGACCGATTGTCATGGCCGATGCCACCACCGGCAAGGTGACCTTCGTCGGCGCCGGCCCCGGCGCCGCCGATCTGCTGACGTTCCGTGCCGCGCGCGCCATCGCCGAGGCCGACGTGGTGATCTGGGCGGCCAGCCTGGTACAGGAGGAGGTCCTCGAGCACGCGCGCGAGGGCGCCGAGATCCTGGACTCGGCCGGCATGTCCCTGGAGGACGTCGTCGCCGTCTATCGGCGCGCTCATGCGGAGGGGCTGCGCGTCGCCCGTATCCACTCCGGCGATCCCGCCCTGTGGGGCGGCACGCAGGAGCAGCTGGACCGGTGCGCCGCGATCGGCATCGCGACGGAGGTCGTACCGGGCGTCTCGTCCTTCTCCGCGGTCGCCGCGCTCGCCCGGCGGGAGCTGACCATCCCCGAGGTCGCCCAGTCCGTGGTCCTCACCCGCCTCGGCGGCGGCAAGACGCCCATGCCGCCCGGCGAGGAGGTGCGTGAGTTCGCCCGGCACGGCACCACCATGGCGATCTTCCTGTCGGCGGCCCGCAGCGGCCAGCTCGTGCGGGAGCTGCTGGAGGGCGGCTACCCGACGACCACCCCGGTGGTGGTGGCGTACCAGGCGACCTGGCCCGAGGAACTGATCGTGAGGTGCACGATCGGCACGCTGGAGGAGACCGTCAAGGAGCACAGGCTCTGGAAGCACACGCTGTTCCTGGTCGGTCCGGCGCTCGACGCGCACGGCACCCGCTCGCACCTTTACCACCCGGGCCACTTCCACGGCTACCGCAAGGCCGACCCCGAGGCCCGCAGGGCCCTGCGCACGCGGGGTGCGAACACGTGATCACAGTCGTCGGTACGGGCACCGGGGCGCCGCCCCCGGCCGACGCGGTCGCCGGGGCGGAACTCGTCGTCGGCGGACGGCGGCATCTGGAGTCCGTACGACTGCCGGAGACGGCCGAGCAGATCGTCCTCGGGCCGCTGGCGCCCGCGCTGGACACGATCGAGCGGTATCTCGGCAAGCAGCGGCCGGTCGTCGTGCTCGCGTCCGGGGACCCCGGGTTCTTCGGGATCGTCCGGGCGCTGGCCGAGCGGTTCGGGCCGGAGCGGCTCGACGTGCGGCCGGGTGTCTCCTCCGTGGCCACCGCCTTCGCGCGGCTCGGGCTGCCGTGGGACGACGCGGTGGTGGTGAGCGCGCACGGGCGCGATCTTCGTACGGCGGTGAACGTGTGCCGGGCGCGCCCGAAGGTGGCCGTGCTGACCGGGCCGGGTTCCGGTCCCGCCGAGCTGGGGGCGGCACTCGCCCATGACTCGGACGAGCGCGTCCTGGTCGTGGCGAGCGCGCTGGGCGATCCGGAGCGCGAGCGCGTGGAGCGGGTGACGCCCGCTCAGGCCGCTGAGCGCGCGTGGGGTGCGGCCGTGAGCGTGGTGCTGTGCCTCGATCCGGCACGGGCGCTGGGACCGGTGCGCACGGTCGCGGGGCCGCCGTCCGGCGCGTCCGGGTGGGCCCTGGACGAGGACGCGTTCGCGCACCGCGACTCGATGATCACCAAGTTCGAGGTGCGTGCCCTGGCGCTGGCCCGGCTGGGGCCGCGGCTCGGGGAGCTGGTCTGGGACGTCGGTGCCGGCTCGGGGTCGGTGGCCGTGGAGTGCGCGCGGCTGGGGGCCGCCGTCACCGCGGTCGAGAAGACCCGGGACGGGGTGGAGCGGATCCGGGCCAACGCGGCGGCGCACGGCGTGGACGTGCGCGTCGTGCACGGGGCGGCGCCCGACGTGCTGGACGGTCTCGCCGACCCCGACGCGGTGTTCGTCGGCGGCGGCGGCCGGGAACTGCCCGCGATCGTGACCGCCTGTGCGCGGCGCGCACGGCGGGCGGTGGTGGTGGCGATGGCCGCCCTGGACCGGGTGCCGGCGGCGCGCGAGGCGCTTGTCGCCGCCGGGTTCTCCTGCGACGGCGTGCTGCTGCAGGCGTCGCGGCTCGCACCGCTGCCCGGGGATGTGACCCGGCTGGCGGCGACCAACCCTGTTTTCCTGCTGTGGGGCACGCGGCCTCCGGCGTGTACCGAAGGAGTTGCTCAGTGATCGGCCTCATTTCCGCCACCGCGGCGGGGGCGGCTGCGCGCAACCGGCTGGCCGCGGCGTGGCCCGACCGCGTGAGGGTGTACGACGGTCCCGTCGGGGACTCCGTGCGGGCCGCCTTCGCGGAGTGCGAGCAGCTCGTGTGCTTCCTGGCGACGGGGGCCGTGGTACGGCTGGTCGCGCCGCTGCTGGGGGACAAGACGTCCGATCCGGGGGTGGTGTGCGTCGACGAGGGCGGGCGGTTCGCGGTGTCCCTCGTGGGCGGGCATGCCGGTGGCGCCAATGAACTCGCCCGTGAGGTGGGCGAGGTGCTGGCGGCGTGCCCCGTGGTGACGACGGCGACGGACTCGGTGGGGTTGCCGGGCCTGGACACGCTCGGGTTCCCGGTGGAGGGCGATGTCGCCGGGGTCTCACGAGCGCTGCTGGACGGGGAACCGGTCGCCCTGAAGGCGGAGGTGAGCTGGCCGCTGCCGCCGCTGCCGGTCACCGCCGAGGGCGCGTACGCCATCCGCGTCACCGACGCCCTCGTCGAGCCCGCCGAACGGGAGGCCGTGCTGCGGCCGCCGACACTCGTCGTCGGCGTCGGCGCCTCCAAGGGCGCCCCCGTGGACGAGGTCCTGGAGCTCGTGGAGAGTGCGCTGCGGGACGCCGGGCTCTGCGTCGCGTCGCTCGCCGAGCTCGCCACCGTCGACGCCAAGGCCGACGAGCCCGGCATCGTCGAGGCGGCGGGACGGCTGGGGGTGCCCCTGGTGACGTACGCCGCCGAGGAGTTGGCGAGGGTCGACGTGCCCAACCCCTCCGACGCCCCGCTCGCCGCCGTCGGCACGCCGTCCGTCGCGGAGGCCGCCGCGCTCGTACGGGGCGGTGAACTCCTCGTCCCCAAGCGCAAGTCGGCCGCGCGTCCCGCGATGGCCACCTGTGCCGTCGCACGCCGGCCGGGGCGCGGCCGGCTGGCCGTCGTGGGGCTCGGGCCGGGTGCCCGGGATCTGCTGACGCCACGGGCCGAGGCGGAGCTGCGGCGCGCGTCCGTGCTCGTCGGGCTCGACCAGTACGTGGACCAGATCCGCGATCTGCTGCGGCCGGGCACCCGGATCCTGGAGTCGGGGCTCGGCGCCGAGGAGGAGCGGGCGCGGACAGCGGTGGAGGAGGCCCGCAAGGGCCACGCCGTCACGCTGATCGGCAGCGGGGACGCCGGTGTGTACGCGATGGCCTCGCCCGCGCTGGCCGAGGCGTCCGACGACATCGACGTGATCGGGGTGCCCGGCGTGACGGCGGCCCTCGCGGCGGGCGCGATCCTGGGTGCGCCGCTGGGCCACGACCATGTGTCGATCAGCCTCTCCGACCTGCACACCCCCTGGGAGGTCATCGAGCGGCGGGTGCGGGCCGCGGCCGAGGCCGATCTCGTCGTCACCTTCTACAACCCCCGCAGCCGGGGCCGGGACTGGCAGTTGCCGAAGGCACTCGCGATCCTCGCCGACCACCGGGCACCGACGACGCCGGTCGGTGTCGTACGCAACGCGTCGCGGCCGGACGAGTCCAGCCGTCTGACGACGCTGGCCGCGCTCGACCCGGCGACGGTCGACATGATGACGGTCGTGACCGTGGGCAACACGGCGACCCGTG
This sequence comes from Streptomyces sp. TP-A0356, assembly GCF_001417775.1. Lineage (GTDB taxonomy): Bacteria > Actinomycetota > Actinomycetes > Streptomycetales > Streptomycetaceae > Streptomyces. Next base: position 81,040 of record NZ_BBZJ01000017.1, read on the forward strand.
AGATCGCGGGGCGCATGGTGACGCCGCGCGGCTACCGCTGGCAGGACAACCGACAGGAGGCCGACCGGTGAACCGAGTGGTCCACCCGATCGAGCAGGAGTCCTTCCGGCGGCTGCGCGCCCGCCTGGACACCTCCCACTTCCCGCCGCTGACCCGGGCGGTGGTGGAGCGCGTCATCCACTCCGCCGCCGACCTCGACTACGCGACCGACCTCGTCATGGAAGAGGGCGCGCTGGAGAAGGCCCACACCGCGCTGCACGAGGGGGCGCCCGTCGTGGTGGACGTGGAGATGGTCGCGGCCGGGATCACCCGCCGCGACACCGTCTGCCGCCTCAAGGACGCCAGGTCCGGTCCCGGACTGACGCGTTCGGCGCACGCGATCCGTCTCGCCTACGAGGACGTCGGCCCCGGAGCGCTCTGGGTGATCGGCTGTGCCCCGACCGCCCTGGAGGAGCTGCTCGAGCTGGACGCCTCCCCCGCGCTCGTCATCGGTCTGCCCGTCGGGTTCGTCGGCGCGGCCGAGTCCAAGGCCGCGCTGCGCGAGAGCGGCCTGCCCGCCGTGAGCAACGTGTCCGAGAAGGGCGGTTCGGCGGTCGCCGCCGCCGCGCTCAACGCCCTGCTGTATCAGCCCACTTCGAAGGAGACCCCGTGACCACCCCGCCGCCCGCCCTGCTCCTCGCCGGCCATGGCACCCGGGACGATGCCGGAGCCGAGGCGTTCCGCGACTTCGTACGGGAGTTGGGGCGCCGCCACCCCGAACTGCCCGTCGCGGGCGGCTTCATCGAGCTGTCGCCTCCACCGCTGGGCGAAGCGGTGACCGAACTGGTGGAGCGGGGCGTACGGCGATTCGCCGCCGTGCCGCTGATGCTGGTGTCCGCCGGGCACGCCAAGGGCGACATCCCGGCGGCGCTGGCCCGGGAGAAGGAGCGGCACCCCGGGATCTCCTACACGTACGGCCGTCCTCTGGGCCCGCACCCGGCGCTGCTGTCGGTCCTGGAGCGCCGCCTGGACGAGGCGCTGGGAGGCACCGGCCGCACGCCCGCCGACCGGGCGGATGTGACCGTGCTGCTGGTCGGGCGCGGCTCGACGGACCCGGACGCCAACGCCGAGGTGCACAAGGCGGCACGGCTGCTGTGGGAGGGGCGCGGGTACGCGGGCGTCGAGACGGCGTTCGTGTCGCTGGCCGCGCCGGACGTGCCGAGCGGCCTCGACCGGTGCGCCCGGCTGGGTGCGCGCCGGATCGTGGTCCTGCCGTACTTCCTGTTCACGGGCATCCTGCCGGACCGGGTACGGCAGCAGACCGAGGGCTGGGCGGCAGCGCATCCGGAGATCGAGGTGCGGTCGGCGGACGTCATCGGGCCGCAGCCGGAGCTGCTGGACCTGGTGATGGAGCGCTACCGGGAGGCCGTGCAGGGCGATCTGCGGATGAACTGCGACTCGTGCGTCTACCGGATCGCGCTGCCGGGCTTCGAGGACAAGGTGGGCCTGCCGCAGCAGCCGCACTTCCACCCGGACGACGACGGCAACCACGCCGGTCACGGGCACCACCACCATGGGCACCACGGCGGCCATGCGCATTCCCATGCACACTGAGAGCGGGCCCGGCGACGGGGCGCACGACCTGCGCCACCACGGGGACGCCGAGGTCCGTGACGACGGTGCGCAGCTGACCGACCTCGCGGTGAACGTGCGCGCCGACACGCCTCCGACGTGGCTGCGCGAGGTGATCGCCGGATCGCTGGGCGGGCTGGCGGCCTACCCTGACGGGCGCTCCGCCCGGGCGGCGGTGGCGGCGCGGCACGGGCTGCCGACCGGGCGCGTTCTGCTCACGGCGGGCGCGGCCGAGGCCTTCGTACTGCTCGCGCGGGCGCTGAAGGTGCGTCGAGCGGTCGTGGTGCACCCGCAGTTCACCGAGCCGGAGGCGGCTTTGCGGGATGCCGGGCACCCGGTGGACCGCGTCCTGCTGCGGCGGTCGGACGGCTTCCGTCTGGATGCGACGCTGGTGCCGGACGAGGCGGACCTGGTCGTGATCGGCAACCCGACGAACCCGACGTCGGTCCTGCATCCGGCGTCCGTCATCGCCGAACTCGCCCGCCCCGGCCGGACGCTGGTTGTCGACGAGGCGTTCATGGACGCGGTGCCGGGGGAATGCGAGGCGCTGGCGGGCCGGACCGACGTGCCCGGTCTCGTGGTGCTGCGCAGCCTGACCAAGACCTGGGGGCTGGCGGGCCTGCGGATCGGCTACGTGCTGGCCTCCCCGGACACGATCGCCGAGCTGGAGCGGGCGCAGCCCCTGTGGCCGGTGTCCACGCCCGCGCTGGCGGCGGCGGAGGCCTGTGTGTCGCCCCGGGCGCTGGCGGAGGCGGCGCACGCGGCGCACCGGGTGGCGGCCGACCGGAAGCATCTGCTGGCGGGCCTGCGGGAGTTCGGGCCCGACGGGCTGTATGTGGCCGAGCCCGCCGAGGGGCCGTTCGTCCTCGTCCGGCTGCCGAGAGCGGCTGCCGTACGGCGCCATCTGCGCGACCTCGGGTTCGCGGTGCGGCGCGGGGACACGTTCCCGGGCCTGGACGAGGAGTGGCTGCGACTGGCGGTTCGGGACCGGGTGACGGTGAACCGGTTCCTGCAGGCGTTGGACCGGGCGGTGACGCTGGCGGGCCGATGAGTGGGTTCGCGTCCGGGGCCGACCGCTTCGGCCCCGACGGCGCCTCCCCGCCCCACCGCTCCCCCGCCACGGCCGTCAGAAGGGCCCCTAGCCGACCACCCGGCCGTTGAGCACCACCCTCCGCGGCGCCCCCAGCACCCGTACGTCCTCGCGCGGATCCGCCTCGCAGACGACGAGGTCCGCGGGCGCCCCCTCCTCCAGACCTGGCCGCCCCAGCCAGCGGCGGGCGCCCCACGCGGTCGCCGACAGCGCCTCGACCGGCGGGATCCCCGCGGTGACCAGTTCGGCCACCTCCGCCGCCACCAGCCCGTGCGGCAGCGAGCCGCCCGCGTCGGTGCCGACGTACACCGGGACCCCGGCGTCGTAGGCGGCCCGCACGGTGTCGTACCTCCGCTCGTGCAGCCGTCGCATATGGGCCGACCAGCGCGGGAACTTGGCCTCCCCGCCGTCCGCGAGCCTCGGGAAGGTGGCGATGTTCACCAGGGTCGGCACGATCGCGACGCCCCGCTCCGCGAACAGCGGGATGGTCTCCTCCGTCAGGCCCGTCGCGTGCTCGATGCAGTCGATGCCCGCCTCGACCAGGTCGCGCAGCGAGTCCTCGGCGAAGCAGTGGGCGGTGACGCGCGCGCCCAGACGGTGCGCCTCGGCGATCGCCGCCTGAGCCGCCTCGCGCGGCCAGCACGCGGACAGGTCCCCGGACTCGCGGTCGATCCAGTCGCCGACCAGCTTGACCCAGCCGTCGCCGCGCCGGGCTTCCTGGGCGACGTACGCGACCAGGTTCTCGGGCTCGATCTCCCAGGCGTAGTTGCGGATGTAGCGGCGGGTGCGCGCGATGTGCCGGCCGGCCCGGATGATCTTCGGGAGGTCGTCGCGGTCGTCGATCCAGCGCGTGTCGGAAGGGGAGCCCGCGTCGCGGATCAGCAGGGTGCCGGCGTCGCGGTCGGTCAGCGCCTGCTTCTCGGAGACGTCCTCAGGGACCGGGCCGTGGGCGTCGAGGCCGACGTGACAGTGCGCGTCGACGAGGCCCGGGAGCGCCCAGCCCTCGACGGTACGGACGTCCCGGACCCCGGCGGGGCGGTCGTAGGAGATCCGGCCGCCGACCACCCACACCTCGTCGCGGACCTCCTCGGGTCCGACGAGCACCCGCCCCTTCACGTGCAGCACCGCGTCATCGCTCATGTACCGCACCCTAATTCGGCGCTAGGCCTCTCCGCCCACCTGGTCCGAGGTCTCCTCCTCGACCTCGGCCATCGCGGGGTCGAGGAGCCGGGAGAGGAAGTGCCGGGTGCGCTCGTGGCGGGGGTCGCCGATGACACGGTCGGGGGCGCCCTCCTCGACGACCACGCCGCCGTCCATGAAGACGACCCGGTCGGCGACCTCCCGGGCGAAGGTCATCTCGTGGGTGACGACCATCATGGTCATCCCCTCGTTGGCGAGCATCCGCATCACGGCGAGGACGTCCCCCACCAGCTCGGGGTCGAGCGCGGAGGTCGGCTCGTCGAAGAGCATCACCTCGGGGCCCATGGCGAGCGCGCGGGCGATCGCGACGCGCTGCTGCTGGCCACCGGAGAGGGAGGAGGGGTACGCGTCCGCCTTCTCGGCGAGGCCCACGCGCCGCAGGTTCTCGGCGGCGATCCGCGCGGCCTGCGCCTTGTCCCGCTTCAGGACCCGGCGCTGCGGCAGTGTGAGGTTCTCGGTCACCGTGAGGTGCGGGAAGAGGTTGAACTGCTGGAAGACCATGCCGATGCGGCGGCGTACGGCGTCGATGTCCACGTCGGGGTCGGTCACCTCGGTGCCGCCGACGAAGACCTGCCCCTTGGTGGGCTCCTCCAGGAGGTTCACACAGCGCAGCAGGGTGGACTTGCCGGAGCCGGAGGGGCCGATCACGCAGACCACCTCGCCCTGGCCGATCTCCAGGTCGATGCCGCGCAGCACCTCGTTGTCGCCGAAGGACTTGTGCAGGTCCCGGATGCTGATCTCGGGGGTGTCGCTCACTTGACGGCTCCCTGGGCCTTGGCCTCCATACGGCGCACGACGAAGCCGAGCGGGATCGTGACCAGCAGGTAGCACAGGCCCGCGACCAGGATCGGCGTGGAGTTGGCGGTCTGGCTGGCCAGGTCCCGGCCGAACTTGGACAGCTCGCGCTCCTCCAGCGTGACGCCGAGGAACAGCACCAGCGAGGAGTCCTTGAAGAGGAGGACCAGCTCGTTGGTGAGGGGCGGCAGGATGATCCGGAAGGCCTGCGGGATGATGATCGAGACCATGGCCCGGGCCGGCGAGAAGCCCAGCGAGCGAGCGGCCTCCGTCTGGCCCCTGGGCACGGCCTGGATGCCGGCGCGGATCGTCTCCGCCATGTACGCGGCCGACACCAGACCGAGCGCGATGGCCACCTTGCCGTAGGTGCCGCCGATGATCTCCGTGCCCGGGAAGGCCAGCGGCACGGCGACCCCGACGAAGATGAAGATCAGCAGGGCGGGCAGGCCCCGGAAGATCTCGATGTAGACGCCGGCGACCCACCGGTAGGGGCCCACGGACGACAGCCGCATCAGCGCGATGAGCATGCCGAGCACCAGACCGACGACGAAGCCGGACAGGGTGTAGAGCACGGTGTTCCTCAACGCCAGCGTGATGACGTCCGGGAACATCTGCTTCGCGATGTCCATCTGCGCGAACTGGTTCTGCAGCCGCCCCCAGTCGGCCGTGACCGCGAAGGCGATCACGGCGGCGACGAAGACGGCGTACTGGACCCCGCGCGACACCGTGCGCTTCTGGCGCCGGGTCAGGCCCTTCCTGCGCGGCTGGGCCCCGGTCCCGGCTGTGTCCGTGGTGTCGCTCATGAGGCGGAGGGCGAGGCCACGGACGGGTTGTACGGGCCGATCCACTGCTCGTACAGCTTCTTGTACGTGCCGTCGGCCTTCGCGCCCTTGATCGCCTTGTTGATCGCGGCGCGCAGCTTCTCGTTGCCCTTCTTCACCGTGAAGCCGTACTGCTCACCGGTGTTGAGGTTGTCGACCACCTTGAAGGCGTCGGCGTTGGCCTTGTCCTTGAGCCAGCCCTGGACGACCGGGTAGTCGATGACGACCGCCTGGACCTGGCCGGTGCGCAGGCCGTTGATCACGGCGTCGGAGGACTCGAAGGAGATGGGGTCGTAGCCCTGCTTCTTCGCGTAGTCCTCGCCGGTGGTCTGCGCCTGGGCGCCGAGCTTCTTGCCCTTGGCCTTCACGTCGGCCAGCGAGCTGATGCCGCTCTTCTTGTCGACCAGGACGGCCTGCGTGGCGTCGAAGTACGGGTCGGAGAAGTCGACGTTCTTCTTGCGCTCCGGGGTGATCGTCATGCCGGCCGCGGCGAGGTCGCACTGGCCGGAGTTGAGGAACGCGCCGGTCTTGAAGTTCTCGAAGGGCGTGTCGAGGATCTGCTGCTTCACACCGAGGTCCTTGGCGACCAGGTCGATCAGCGAGACGTCGAAGCCCTGCACCTTGCCGTTGATCTCCGACTGGAAGGGCGGGTACGGCAGGTGCGTGCAGGTGGTGAGCTGTCCCGCCTTGACGACCTGGACGCCGCCGGACGCCTTGCCGGCGCTGCCGCCGCTGCCGCTGGAGGTGCAGCCGGCCACGAGCACCACACCGGCCGTCGCGGTGGTGGCGGCCAGGAAGCGGGCTCGGCGCCCGAGGAGCCTGTTCACGGGGGACCTCTCGATGGGGAACTGTAGGTTCCGATTATAAGGAGAAGTTTGGGTCTCTCAAATCAATCCGTTGGCCACAAGACGGTTACGCCTGAGATGTCGGCGGTGAGAGGGGGGAATCACATGCCGGTCACCCTCGACCGCGTCGATCCCCGTGAGCGAGGAGAGCACCTCGATCGAGGACCGCGTGGCCCGGCTGCTCTCCACCGAGCAGGATCTCGTGATCACGCAGGGTGAGGCGCTGCTGCCGCTGGAGGGTGCGATCCGCGGGTGCGCCGGGCGCGCGGTGGACGATCTGGGGCGGATCCCCGAGGGCGGCCCCATGGGGGGCGTCGAGGTGAGCCTCCGCCGGGTGTACCTGCACATGATCGAGGAGTACGCCCGGCACAACGGCCATGCGGACATCCCGCGGGAGCATATCGACGGAGTCACCGGCGCCTGAAATCGGCATTTCTTTCCGGCCTCCCCCCGCCTCATTTCGCTAATTCATACCTGGGCAGCTCCCCGTATTCTTCTGCCCGCTTTCCTCGGCCCTAAACGCAAAGATTCCGCGAACACCAATCGATGTAATTCGGGCAGATCTCGTGGAGGTTATCGATGTGTGATCGACTCCACACCGCGCCCGTTTTGTCCGGTATATATAGGACTTTACGGGATGAATCAACCCACCTCGCGCGAACGTACGCGCCCGCGCGATAGCACACCGACCGCTCATCCGTAACCCCGTCCCGCGATGCAATTTTCAATTTCCATAGGTAAATTCAATCCGCATGACCGCCGCACAAGCAGACCTGCAAGCGGAATTCCTGGAAATGCGGGAGGGGCTGCGGATCGACCGTCCGGAGGTGGCGGACGGTGCCGCGCTCTGGCGCATCGCCAAGGACTCCGGAACCCTCGACCTGAACTCGTCCTACAGCTACCTGCTGTGGTGCCGTGACTTCGCGGGCACCTCGGTCGTGACGCGCGACGTGTCCGACGGGCGGCCCGTCGGGTTCGTCACCGCGTACCTCAGGCCCGACCGCCCGCGCACCCTCCTGGTGTGGCAGGTGGCCGTGGACGCCACCCACCGGGGGCGCGGCCTTGCGGCACGGATGCTGGACGCGCTCACGGCACGGGCCACGGCCGAGCACGGGGTGACCGGGATCGAGACGACCATCACCCCGGGCAACACCGCCTCCGAGCGCCTGTTCACGTCGTACGCCCGACGCCACGGCGCGGACGTGGAGCGCGAAGTGCTCTTCGAGACGGGCCAGTTCCCCGACGGGTCCCACGACCCCGAAGTCCTCTACCGCATCGGCCCCCTCTCCCTCTGAGCCCCCACACTCCCCTCTCCCCCCACCACGCACCGAGGAGCGTTTGAGCCGTGACCATCACCCAGCCCGACCTCAGCGTCTTCGAGACCCTGGAGTCGGAGGTGCGCAGCTACTGCCGCGGCTGGCCCACCGTCTTCGACCGCGCGCAGGGCAGCCGCATGTACGACGAGGACGGACACGAGTACCTCGACTTCTTCGCCGGCGCCGGATCACTCAACTACGGCCACAACAACCCCGTACTCAAACGGGCGCTGATCGACTATCTGGAGCGGGACGGCGTCACCCACGGGCTCGACATGTCCACCACCGCCAAGCGCTCCTTCCTGCAGGCCTTCCAGGACCTGGTCCTGCGGCCGCGCGATCTGCCGTACAAGGTCATGTTCCCGGGCCCCACCGGCACCAACGCCGTGGAGTCCGCCCTCAAACTGGCCCGCAAGGTGAAGGGGCGCGAAGCCATCGTGTCCTTCACCAACGCCTTCCACGGGATGTCCCTGGGGTCCCTCGCGGTCACCGGCAACGCCTTCAAGCGCGCCGGCGCCGGGATACCGCTCGTGCACGGGACGCCGATGCCCTTCGACCACTACCTGGACGGCCGGGTCCCGGACTTCCTGTGGTTCGAGCGGCTGCTGGAGGACCAGGGCTCCGGGCTCAACCGGCCCGCCGCCGTCATCGTGGAGACCGTGCAGGGCGAGGGCGGCATCAACGTCGCCCGGCCCGAGTGGCTGCGCGGGCTCGCCGAACTGTGCGCGCGCCGCGACATGCTGCTGATCGTCGACGACATCCAGATGGGCTGCGGACGTACCGGTGCCTTCTTCTCCTTCGAGGAGGCCGGGATCACGCCGGACATCGTCACCGTGTCCAAGTCCATCAGCGGCTACGGGCTGCCCATGTCGCTGTGCCTGTTCAAGCCCGAGCTGGACATCTGGGAGCCGGGCGAGCACAACGGCACCTTCCGCGGCAACAACCCCGCCTTCGTGACGGCGACCGCCGCCCTGGAGACGTACTGGGCCGACGGGTCCGCCATGGAGAAGCAGACCCGGGCGCGCGGCGAGCAGGTCGAGCAGGCGCTCATCTCGATGACCGAGGAGAACCTGGCCGACGTCAAGGAGTACCGCGGGCGCGGACTGGTGTGGGGCCTGGAGTTCCGTGACAAGCGGCGCGCCGAACGCGTCGCCCGCCGCGCCTTCGAGCTCGGGCTGCTCGTGGAGACCTCGGGCCCCGAGAGCGAGGTCGTCAAGCTGCTGCCCGCGCTGACCATCACCCCCGACGAGCTCGACGAGGGCCTGAGCACCCTCGCCCGTGCCGTTCGCGAGACCGTCTGAGCAACCCCGACAAGGAGGCACGTACCACCGTGATCGTCCGTTCGTTCAAGGACATCGAAGGAACCGACCGCCACGTCAAGGCCGCGTCCGGCACCTGGGAGAGCAAACGCATCGTCCTCGCCCGGGAGAAGGTCGGCTTCTCTCTGCACGAGACGATCCTGTACGCGGGCACGGAGACGTCGATGTGGTACGCGAACCACATCGAGGCCGTCGTGTGTGTCGAGGGCGAGGCCGAGCTGACCGACCAGGAGACCGGGAAGACGTACACGATCACGCCCGGGACCATGTACCTCCTGGACGGGCACGAGCGGCACACACTGGGGGTCAAGCGGGACTTCCGCTGCATCTGCGTCTTCAACCCGCCCGTGACCGGCCGGGAGGACCACGACGAGAACGGCGTCTACCCGCTGCTCACCGAGGAGGTGTGAAGCACCGTGACCACCACCGTCACCGATCCGTACCCCAGCCGCGGCACCACCGAGGTGTCCGTCCCCCGTCAGGACCCCGTCGTCTGGGGCGCGCCCGGCACGCCCGGGCCGATCTCCGTCACCGACCTCCAGGCCTACGAGCGTGACGGCTTCCTCGCCCTCGACGAACTGATCACCGCGGACGAAGTCGCCGTCTACCGGCAGGAGTTGGAGCGACTCGTCACCGACCCGGAGATCCGCGCCGACGAGCGGTCGATCGTGGAGCCGAAGTCCAAGGAGATCCGCTCCGTCTTCGAGGTCCACAGGATCAGCGAGGTGTTCGCGGGCCTCGTCCGCGACGAGCGCGTCGTCGGGCGGGCGCGGCAGATCCTCGGCTCGGACGTGTACGTCCACCAGTCGCGGATCAACGTCAAGCCGGGCTTCGGGGCCAGCGGCTTCTACTGGCACTCGGACTTCGAGACCTGGCACGCCGAGGACGGTCTGCCCAACATGCGGACGGTGTCCGTCTCGATCGCGCTGACCGAGAACTACGACACCAACGGCGGCCTCATGATCATGCCGGGGTCGCACCGGACGTTCCTCGGCTGCGCCGGCGCCACTCCGAAGGACAACTACAAGAAGTCGCTGCAGATGCAGGACGCCGGCACGCCGTCCGACGAGGCGCTGACCGCGATGGCGAGCCAGTACGGCATCAGGCTGTTCACGGGCAAGGCCGGCTCGGCGACCTGGTTCGACTGCAACTGCATGCACGGCTCGGGGGACAACATCACCCCGTTCCCGCGCAGCAACGTCTTCATCGTGTTCAACAGTGTGGAGAACACGGCCGTGGAGCCCTTCGCGGCACCGGTCCCGCGGCCCACCTACATCGGGGCGAGGGACTTCACCCCGGTCAGGTGAGCGCGGGACGCCCGAGCGGCCCGCCCGTCCAAGGCCGGACGGGCGGGCCGCTCGGGTTCCGGCCGTAGGGTCAGCCCGCGAGGACGTCCAGGAGACGATCGACGTCCGCGGCCCTGTTGTACAGATGGAAGGCGGCCCGCAGATTGCCCGCGCGGTCCGAGACCTCCACGCCCGCCCGGCTCAGCTCCGGCAGGCGTACGCCGAGGCCGGGGACGGAGACGATGGGGGAGCCCGGCGCGGGCACCGGCTCGATGTCCAGGTCGCGCAGCCCCGCACGGAAGCGGTCGGCCAGGGCCAGGTCATGGGCCTGTACCTGCTTCACGCCCACCTCCTCCAGCAACGCCAGGGAGTGGCGGGCGCCCGTGTACGAGAAGAGCGCGGGGCTCTCGTCGAACCGCCGTGCCGAGCGGGCGAGTTCGGCCACCGGCCCGTAGCAGCTGTCCCAGGGCGCCTCCCCCGCGACCCAGCCCGCGAAGACGGGGGTGAGCCCGCCGAGGTCCTGCGGGACCACCAGGAAGGCCACGCCGCGCGGACACAACAGCCACTTGAAAGCGACGGCGGCGACGTAGTCGTACCCGTCGGTCTCGATCGGCAGCCAGCCGACGGCCTGGGAGGCGTCCAGATACGTCCGGGCGCCGTGTGCGCGGGCGGCCGCGCGGATGGCGGGCAGGTCGGCGATCCGGCCGTCGGCGGACTGTGCCGCGCTGACCGCGACGAGCGCGGTACCCGGCCGTACGGACTCGGCGATCCGCTCCAGCGGGACGGTGCGCACCCTGAGGCCGCGGCGCACGTGGAAGGGGTTCACCAGGGAGCTGAAGTCGCCCTCGGCGGTGAGGACTTCGGCGCCCTCGGGCAGCGAGGCGGCGATCAGCCCGGTGTAGACGGCGACCGAGGCACCGGCCGCCACGCGGTCGGCGGGGACCCCGGTCAGCCGGGCGAAGGAGGCACGGGCGGCCTCCACATCGGCGAACATGTCGGTGGGCTGCCCGGCGGCGGCCGACTCCAGGGCGGTCCGCATGGCCTCCACCGTCCGGGCCGGCAGGAGCCCGGTGCTCGCGGTGTTCAGGTAGGTGTTCTTCGGGGCGAACTCGGCACGGACGAGGGTCTCGAAGGTCTCCATGGGACCACTGTGCGGCCCGATGAGGTCCAAGTCCATTGCGGAATTCCGCGTGGTTCCCTCAAGAGACGCTTATACGTCCGCCCCGACCTGCACCTTGTTCGTACGTCCGCCCCGGCGCCGCGTTCAGCTCTGCGGCACCGCGCACCCGTCCGGGCCGCAGGCGTCCGCTCCGCCGTCCTCGATCAGCCGCAGCGGCGAACGCGCGCCCCACGCCTGCCTCAGGGCCTGGGCGAAGATCTCGGCGGGCTGGGCACCGGAGACGCCGTACTTCCGGTCGAGGACGAAGAACGGCACGCCGTTCGCGCCCAGCTCGGCCGCCTCGCGCTCGTCTGCGCGCACCGCGTCGGCGTAGGCGGTGGCATCGGAGAGCACCTCACGGGCGGCCTCGGCGTCGAGCCCGGCCTGCACGGCCAGCTCCACCAGCCGCTCGTCGCCCTCGGTGAAGACGGACCGCTCCTCGGCGAAGTTCGCCCGGTACAGGATCTGGATCAGCTCGTCCTGCCTGCCCTGCTCCTTGGCGAAGTGGAGCAGGCGGTGCATGTCGAAGGTGTTGCCGTGGTCGCGGCCCGTGGTGCGGTACTCCAGGCCCTCGGCGGCCGCCTGCGCGCCCAGGTTGTTCTCGCCGGCCTGCGCCTGCGCCTCGCTCATCCCGTACTTCTTGGAGAGCATGGCGAGGACCGGCTGCACGTCGCCCTTGGCGCGGTGCGGGTCGAGCTCGAAGGAGCGGTGCACCACCTCGACCTCGTCCCGGTGCGGGAAGGCCTGAAGCGCCTTGTCGAATCGGGCCTTTCCGACATAGCACCAGGGGCAGGCGATGTCGGTCCACACTTCGACGCGCATGTCTTCGGCTTCTCTCCGGTTCGTAGGGTACGGAGACTCCCTCCGCCGCGCAGGTGAACGTTCAAGCGGTTGCGTTCATTCCCGGCTCATGCCCAGCGCCGTCGGGCGTGCGGATCGAGTCTGGCCGTGTCGACGGCCCTGGCCACGCCGGGCCTGCGGCGCCAGAGCCTCACGAACCGTCCCGCAGGCCCTCCGGCCACGAGTCCCGGTACTCCAGTCGGTCGAAGGTGACCACGCACCCCTCCCCCACCGGCGACTGCATCATGAAGCCCACCAGCGCCGCCGAGGTCGACTCCTCGTCGGCCAGCGTGAACAGGCGGACGAACGTCCACCGCTTCCCGTCCCGCGACGCGTGGAAGGCGAACGCCCGGCCCGTCCTGCTGACCCGGAGCCAGACCGAACTTCCCTCCACCGTGAAGGAGTTGGCGTCGTCGGAGTGGCCATGGGTGACCACGGTGCAGACGGTGGGCACGTCCGGCGAGTACTCCAGGCACAGCTTGGCCCAGGCCCGTTCGCCGACATGGACGTAGAGCACGCCGGCGTCGAAGGCCGCCGCGAAGCCGACCGTGACCCGGGCGATCAGCTGGAAGTCCCCTTCCGGCGCTCCGAGCAGCCGGGGCGCGTCGGAGGCGGCGTCCAGGGACTCACCCGTGGGCGGCACGAAGCGGTCCTGCCGCGCGCCCGCCCAGCCGGTGAGCACTCCGTCCTCGTACGACCAGTGCCCGTCGGGTCCGTATGTGCGCAGGGGGAAGGGGAGTTCGGAGAGTTCTACGTCCATCGAGAGAGTGTCCCAGTTCCCGGGTTCCGGTGCGCGACCGCACCCCGAAGGGGCGCGGGGAACGGCACGAGCGGCCACGACGGCCTCACGGCCCGCGACGCGCCCCGGCCGCTGAGAGCTCCCCGGTTCACCGCTCCAGACGGCCGTTGAAGCGCCGCGGCAATCCCAGGGGGTTCTCGTCCCGAAGCTCCGCGGGAAGCAGCGCCGCCGGCGCGTTCTGGTAGACCACGGGCCGCAACCACCGCTCGATGGCCGTACCGCCGACCGACGTGGAGGTGGACGTCGTCGCCGGATAGGGGCCACCGTGGTGCTGTGCCGGGGCGACCGCGACGCCGGTGGGCCAGCCGTTGACCAGGACGCGCCCGGCGAGCGGGGTCAGCTCCGCGAGGATCTCCGCGCCGCGCCCCTCCCCCGCGGCCTCCTCCGTGGACAGGTGCACCGTGGCGGTGAGGTTGCCGGGGAGCCGGTCCAGCACGCGCCTGGCCTCGGCCTCGTCCTCGTAGCGCGCGACGACGGTGATCGGGCCGAAGCACTCCTCCAGGAGCAGGTCGTGGTCCCCGTCGGTGGTGAGCCGCTCGGCCGGGACGGTGAGGAAGCCCGCGCTGACCGTGTGCTCGCCGCCCGCGCCCGCCGTCACCGGGGACTCCACGTCGGGCAGCGCGGCGCGCTCGGCGACCCCGGCGAGGAAGTTGTCACGCATACGGTGGTCGAGCAGCACCCCGGCCTCGGTGTCCCCGACGGCGTCGGTCAGGGACTTCACCAGGCGGTCGCCGGCCGCGCCCGTGGGAGCCAGCACGAGGCCAGGCTTGACGCAGAACTGGCCGACGCCCAGCGTCATGGAGCCCGCGAGCCCCGCGCCGATCGCCTCGGCGCGCTCGGCGGCGGCGGCCTCGGTGACGACCACCGGGTTGAGCGAACCCAGCTCGCCGTGGAAGGGAATCGGCACGGGACGGGCCGCCGCCGCGTCGAAGAGCGCACGGCCGCCGCGCACGGAGCCGGTGAACCCGGCGGCGGCGATCAGCGGATGCTTGATCAGCTCGATGCCCGCCTCGAAGCCGTGGACGAGACCGATCACGCCCTCGGGGATGCCGTGCTGCTCGGCGGCCCGGCGCAGTGCCGCCGCGACCAGCTCGGAGAGCGCCGGGTGGTCCGGGTGGGCCTTGACGACGACGGGGCAGCCCGCGGCGAGCGCGCTCGCGGTGTCGCCACCGGCCACCGAGAAGGCGAACGGGAAGTTGGAGGCCGAGTAGACGGCGACGACGCCCAGCGGGACCTTGTGGCGGCGCAGGTCCGGGATCGGCGGGGTCGCGGTGTCGTCGGGGTGGTTGATCACGACGTCGAGGAAGGCGCCCTCGTCGACGATGTCGGCGAAGGCGCGCAGCTGGTAGCAGGTCCGGGCGAGCTCGCCCGTCAGCCGGACCGGACCGAGGGCCGTCTCCGCGTCCGCCGTCTCGACGAGCCGGTCCCTGGCACCCTCCAACTCGTCGGCGGCCGAGCGCAGGAAGGCCGAGCGGACCGTGCGGTCGGCGAGGGATCCGCGCGCGGCGTGTGCGGCGCGGACGGCGGCGTCCACCTCCTGGGCCCCGGCCTCCACCGCAACCTGTTCCCGCTGCTTCCCGGTACGGGGGTCGACACTCCAGACTGGTGCTGCTGCCACCGCGGATCCCTCCAGATGTCGTGCCGCGTTCGTAGGTCATCCACCAGGCATGTTCGATATACTGAACGCTGTCTCTGATGATGAATGTGCTGCTCGGAGACTATTTGCCGTCGAACGAAGGGGTCAAGGGCGATGTCGGCAGGCGAGACAGGCGGCGGAGCGCAGGTCAAGTCCGCGGTGCGGACGGTTGAGTTGCTCGAGTACTTCGCCGGCCGCCCCGGTATGCACTCCCTGGCCGCCGTGCAGGAGGCGGTGGGCTACCCCAAGTCCAGCCTGTACATGCTGTTGCGCACGCTCGTCGAGCTCGGCTGGGTGGAGACCGACGCGACGGGCACGCGGTACGGCATCGGCGTGCGGGCGCTGCTGGTCGGCACCTCGTACATCGACGGCGACGAGGTGGTCGCGGCGGCCCGCCCCACGCTGGACCGGCTGTCGGACGACACGACGGAGACGATCCACCTGGCGCGGCTGGACGGCACCAACGTGGTGTACCTGGCGACCCGCCAGTCGCAGCACTACCTGCGCCCCTTCACCCGGGTCGGCCGCCGGCTGCCGGCGCACTCGACGTCGCTGGGCAAGGCGCTGCTGAGCACGTACACCGACGAGCAGGTCCGCAAGATGCTGCCGGCGACGCTGCCGGCGCTGACCGAACACACCATCACCGACCGGGAGAAGCTCATCGAGGAGCTGCACCAGGTCCGCGAGCAGGGCTTCGCCGTCGACCGCGAGGAGAACACGCTGGGCCTGCGCTGCTTCGGCGTCGCCATCCCTTACCGCACCCCGGCCCGCGACGCGATCAGCTGCTCGGTGCCGGTGGCCCGGCTGACCCCGGCGCACGAACAGATGATCAAGGACGCGCTGTTCGACGCGCGGGATCGTCTCACCCTGGCGACCCGGAGGCTGTGAGGCATGGAGGTCGCGCGGAAGCCCTCCGGATGGCCGCGTTCACGATCGACGAGGTCGTGCTGACGCTGGAGGGGTGAGGGCGCGCCCCGAGCCGAGTCGGGCGGCGGCCGGCGGTACCGCTCGGCGTCGGCCCCTTCGCGTCTGCCCCGTCCGGCGGAGGCGGATCGTCGTCGTGCGGGAGGTGCCCGGAGGAGCGCGCGCGGGAGCGTGGGCGCATGACCCGGCCACACGTTCCCGACGCGATGACCCGCGCCCGTCTCCTCGACCCGCGCCCGTCCCCTCGACCCGCGCCCGTCTCGTCGACCGCGCCGCTCCCGTCGGCTCCGACGCGGACACGCTCGTCCAGGCGGTACGGCTGGTGGCGCGCACCGAGGGCCCGCTGTTCCCGTCGGCCGTGCGGCCGCCCGTCCGGCCTGGGTGGCGAAGCTCACAGGCCGGGAGCGGGAGGTGCTGCGGCACATGGCCGCCGGGCTCACCGACGCGGAGATCGCCCGGCGCATGGAGGTCGGGCGGCCCGGCCCGGTTCATGAAGGTCCGGTGAGAAACCGGCGCGGATGGGAACGATTCGCTCCTTCCCGTTCGTCCTCCCGAGCAGGATGAACAAGACGATCAGGCGAGCTTCCGTCTTCGTGCTGCTGCTCGTGCTCGCTCTGCTGGGCAGGGCGACCTGGGTGCAGTTCTACGACGGCAAGGCGCTCGCGGACGACCAGAACAACCGACGCCGGACGATCAAGACGTACGCACAGCCGCTGGGCAACATCATCGTGTCCGGCAGCGCGATCACCGGTTCCGCGCAGACGACGAGCGGTGACCTGAAGTACAAGCGCACGTACAGGAACGGCAAGCTGTACGCGGCCGTCACGGGTTACAGCTCGCAGGTCTACGGCACGACCCAGCTGGAGGGCGTGTACCAGAACCTCCTCGACGGCACCGACAGCCGACTGAAGAACCCGTTCGGCGCCCTCACCGGTCAGCAGGCCAAGCCGGGAGACGTGGTCACGACGATCGACCCGGCCGTGCAGAAGGCGGCGTACGACGCCCTTGGCGGGAAGAAGGGCGGGGCCGTCGCGATCGACCCGACCACGGGCAGGATCCTCGCGTCCGTCTCCACCCCGTCGTACGACCCGACGACGCTCAGTGCCGGCGACAGCACCGCCTGGCAGCGGCTGACCCAGGACCCCGCCCAGCCGATGACCAACCGCGCGCTGCGCCAGCCGCTGCCGCCGGGCTCGACGTTCAAGCTGGTGGTGGCGGCGGCCGCGCTGGAGAACGGGCTGTACTCGTCGGTTGACGAGCCCACCAGGAGCCCCGACCCGTACACGCTGCCGGGCACCACCCGGACGCTGTCGAACGAGAACCCGAACGCACCTTGCGTGAACGCCCCGCTCCGTACCGCACTGCAGTACTCCTGCAACAACGTCTTCGCGAAGCTGGCCGTCGACCTCGGCCAGGACAAGGTGAAGGCGACGGCCGAGAAGTTCGGCTTCAACGACCAGGCGCAGGACGTGCCCATGCGGGCGTACCCGAGCGTGTACCCGTCGGGGATGGACCGGGCGCAGACGGCGCTGACCGGCATCGGCCAGTTCGACGTCACCGCCACCCCGCTGCAGATGGCCCTGGTGTCGGCGGCCATAGCCAACGGCGGCAGGCTCGTCTCGCCGCACATGGTGTCGCAGATCAGCGACGGCAACGGCGATGTGCTGCAGAACTACGACAAGCCCGGCTCGCGGCAGATCGTCAGCTCCTCGACCGCGGCGCAGTTGCAGTCGGCGATGCAGACGGTCGTCCAGCAGGGCACGGGTACCAACGCGCAGATACCGGGCGTCACCGTGGGCGGCAAGACGGGCACGGCCCAGCACGGGGAGAACAACAGCAAGACGCCCTACGCCTGGTTCACGTCGTACGCGAAGTCCGGCGGCAACGGCAAGGAGGTCGCCGTCGCGGTGATGGTCGAGCAGTCGGACGCGGCGCGCTCGGAGGTCAGCGGCAACGGGCTGGCCGCGCCGGTGGCGAGGGCCATGATGCAGGCGGCGCTGAAGAACTAGGCCCAGCGGGGACAACCCCACCGGGGACAACCCTGTCGGGGTTGTCCCCGGGAGCTCACTTCACCCCGAGGATCTGCTCCACCGGGTCGATCGCGAAGTACACCAGGAACAGCGCCGACACGCCCCACAGCAGCCAGTGGACCTCCTTGGCCTTGCGGAGGACCGCCTTGATGACGACGTACGACAGGAATCCGGCGCCGATGCCGTCGGTGATCGAGTACGTGAACGGCATCGCGGCGATGGTCAGGAACGCCGGGATGGCGATCTCGTACCGGTCCCAGTCGATGTGCTTGACGTGGGTCATCATCAGGAAGCCGACCGCGATCAGGGCCGGTGCGGCGGCCTGGAGCGGGACGATGGTCAGCAGCGGGCTGAGGAAGAGCGCGAGGCCGAAGAGGCCGCCGGTGACCAGATTGGCGAACCCGGTGCGGGCCCCCTCACCGACCCCGGCCGCGGACTCGATGTAGGCGGTGTTGGACGAGCCGGAGGCGACACCGCCGGCCACCGCGGCGGCGCCGTCGATGAACAGGACGCGGCCGATGCCCGGCACCTTGCCGTCCTCGTCGAGCAGTCCGGCTTCCGCGCTGATGCCGACGATGGTGCCCATGGCGTCGAAGAAGTCCGACAGGATCAGGGTGAAGACCAGCAGGACCACGGTGAGCGCCCCGGTCTTCCCGAAGGCGCCGAACAGGCTGAAGTGACCGACGAGTCCGAAGTCGGGGGTGGCCACGAGCTTGTCGGGCACCTTCGGGGTGGTCAGGCCCCAGCTCTTGACGTCGGCGGCGGCGTTGATGAGGATCGCGACCACGGTCATGGTCACGATGCTGATCAGGATCGCCCCCTTCACTCTGCGCGCGAGCAGCGCGATGGTCAGCAGCACACCCAGGCAGAACACCAGCACGGGCCAGCCGGTCAGCCGGCCGACGGCGCCCAACTGCACCGGCACGGTGGTGTTCGCCGCGTCCGGGATACGGCTGACGAACCCGGCGTCGACGAAGCCGATGAAGGCGATGAAGAGACCGATACCGACGCCGATGGCCTGCTTGAGCTGCTGCGGGATGGCGTTCATGATCGCCTCCCGTAGTCCGGTGAGGACCAGGACGCAGATCAGGATGCCCTCGATGACCACGAGGCCCATGGCGTCGGCCCAGCTCATCAGCGGGGCCAGCTGGAAGGCGACGACCGCGTTGAGGCCGAGGCCCGCGGCGATGGCGAGTGGCAGATTGCCGCCGACGCCCATGACGATCGTCATGACACAGGCCACCAGGGCGGTGGCGGTGACCAGTTGGCCCGTGTCGAGCTGGTGGCCGAACTTGTCCTTGGCGCTGCCCAGGATGATCGGATTCAGGACAAGGATGTAGGCCATGGTGAAGAACGTGGCGAAGCCGCCGCGTATCTCACGGCCGAGGGTGGAGCCCCGTTCGGAGATCCTGAAGTACCGGTCGACCCCGTTCACCGCGGGGGGAGCGGCAGTTGACCGGTCGGCCGCCTTCTGCGTGTCGGACATGGCGATACTCCTCGTTGCCTGATGAACCGGTGCGGGATGCTGGCTGGATTGTTCCCGCGGTGAACCGGTTTCAGGTTTTCTCCGTGTTACGGAATCGAGTTCGGCCTGCCATACGACGTTCGAGGACCTGTACGGACACTGCTGCGCTTCCGGATCGCGCCCGGAATGATCTCCAGAAGCGAAAGTGTCGCTGGGCCTCCTCCCGCCCGCATCGATCGACGTACCCGGTGGGCGGGGCGGGGACGGCACGCACCGGGAGACGACGATCGACCGCCTGCGGTTCGCGGCGGACGGGATCACCGAGCCGGTGGTGCCGACCCTGGAGCCGATCGGGCCCGTAAGGGACGGGCGCCCTTGCTGACCGGCCCTCTTACCGGCTAACCGACGAAGTACGTCGGGTTGGGGAGCTTGTACGTCTTGTCGGCGTAACCCCCTTCGAGGTCCGAGTACTGGTCGCCGAAGTTGGCGATGATGTCGTACCCGAGGGACTCGACGTGCTTGCGGGTGCCGGACTTGTACTGCACGGTCGTGCAGGTCCAGGTGCCCGGGGTGGCGCAGTCCTTCAGGTAGGACGGCGGGTTGGCGGCGTCCTTGAGGAACATGTGGTCGGCGTCGAGGTTGACGTCGGCGCCGGCCTTCTTCAGGTTCTGGACGGCGGCGGAGCGCTGCGACTCCTTGAGGCCGGAGTTGTAGAAGACCTCTACGCCCTTGTCCTTGGCGTACTGGACGAGAGCGGGGGTGCCGGGGACGGACGGACGGTCCGCCTTGGCCACGTACTCGGCCCAGGTGGCCGAGTTGTACGTGTAGTTGGTCCTCTTCTCGTAGTCGAGGCTGAGCAGCAGCGTGTCGTCGATGTCGAACATGACCGCGGGCTTCTCGCCGTGGTGGTGCGCCTTGCGGGCCGCCCTGTCGATGTAGCGCCTGGCGTCCGCCTCGATGCGCGCCAGGTCCTTGGCGTAGGGGCTGTCCGGGGACGCCTGGTACACGCCGTTGCTGTCGAGCGTGGTGCCGTAATAGGTGTCGATGTCCTTGACCAGGAGCCCGATGTTGTAGGGCTCGTGGGTGGAGTTCGCTGTCGACTGACCGGCGGTGGCCGCGCCGGCGCCGTACAGGACCCCACCGGCGACGGCACAGGCGGCGGCGAGGGCCGCGATGCGAAGTGGCTTATGCATGACAGGATTTCTACGCGCGTCACCACCCCGAGCGCGAGGCCCGTTGCCCGATCGAGACCTTCTCGGCCGGTACAACGGGCCGAGCGGCCCCGGCGGGGCGCCCTCAGCCCGCGTACGGGTCGGGCACCTGGCCCGGCCGGGCCAGGAACTCGAAGTCGCAGCCGGTGTCCGCCTGGGTGATCTGTGCGTTGTAGAGCACGCCGTAGCCGCGCTCGTACCGCGCGGGCGGCGGCGTCCACTGCGCCCGGCGGCGCTCCAACTCCTCGTCGTCCACGTTCAGCCGCAGGGTGCGCGCCTCGACGTCGAGCGTGATGGTGTCCCCGGTCCGTACGAGCGCCAGCGGCCCGCCGATGTACGACTCCGGCGCCACGTGCAGCACGCACGCGCCGTAACTCGTGCCGCTCATCCGGGCGTCGGAGATCCGCACCATGTCCCGCACACCCTGCTTGAGCAGGTGGTCGGGGATGGGCAGCATCCCGTACTCGGGCATGCCCGGGCCGCCCTTGGGACCGGCGCCGCGCAGCACCAGGACGCTGTCCGCGGTGATGCCCAGGCCGGGGTCGTCGATGGTCCGCTGCATCGTCCTGTAGTCGTCGAAGACGACCGCCGGGCCGGTGTGCTTGAGCAGGTGCGGCTCGGCGGTGATGTGCTTGATGACGGCGCCGTCCGGGCAGAGGTTGCCGCGCAGGACGGCGACTCCGCCCTCCCGCGCGACCGGGTTGCCGCGGGGCCGGATGACGTCGTCGTCGTGCACCCGGGCGCCCGCGATCTGCTCGCGCAGGGTGTCGTACGACACCGTCGGCCGGTCCAGGTGCAACAGGTCCGTGAGCCGGGACAGGAACCCGGGAAGGCCGCCCGCGAAATGGAAGTCCTCCATGAGGTATCGCTCGCCACCGGGGCGGACGTTGGCGAGCACGGGGACCGTCCGGGCGATGCGGTCGAAGTCGTCGAGCGTGAGCCGGACACCGGCCCGGCCGGCCATGGCGATCAGATGGATGACCGCGTTGGTCGAGCCGCCGAGCCCGAGAACCGTCAGCACCGCGTCCTCGAAGGCCTCGCGGGTGAGGATGTCGCTCAGTCTGCGGTCCCGGTGGACGAGTTCGACGATCCGCAGGCCGGACGCCGCGGCCATGCGCTCGTGCCCGGAGTCGACTGCGGGGATGCTGGACGCGCCGGGCACGGTGACGCCGAGCGCCTCGGCGGCGGCCGTCAGGGTGGACGCCGTACCCATGGTCATGCAGTGCCCCGGCGAACGGGCGAGGCCGCTCTCCAGCTCCGCCATCTCGCAGTCGCCGATGAGCCCGGCGCGCCTGTCGTCCCAGTACTTCCACATGTCGGTGCCGGAGCCGAGGACCTCGGTGCGCCAGTGGCCCGGCAGCATGGGCCCGGCGGGCACGAAGACGGTGGGCAGGTCGACGGAGGCGGCGCCCATCAGCAGTGCGGGCGTGGACTTGTCGCAGCCTCCCATCAGCACGGCCCCGTCGACCGGGTACGAGCGCAGCAGCTCCTCGGCCTCCATGGCGAGCAGGTTGCGGTAGAGCATCGGGGTCGGCTTCTGGAAGGTCTCGCTCAGCGTGGAGACCGGGAACTCCAGCGGGAAGCCACCGGCCTGCCACACGCCCCGCTTCACGGCCTGGGCGCGGTCGCGGAGGTGGACGTGGCAGGGGTTGATGTCGGACCAGGGGTTGAGGAGGGCGATGACGGGCTTGCCCAGGTGCTCCTCGGGGAGATAGCCGAGCTGGCGGGTGCGGGCCCGGTGGCTGAAGGAGCGCAGCCCGTCCGTGCCGTACCACTGGTGGCTTCTGAGCTCTTCGGGCTTCTTCATGTCGACCACCCGGCGGCGATGGCGGCGACCTCGGCGCGCTCCTCGGTCGGCAGCGGCTTGCTCGGCGGGCGTACGTCGCGGCGGCACAGCCCGAGCGAGGCGAGGGCCTCCTTGACGACGGCGACGTTGTTGGCGGAGCCGTCCGCCGCTCGCAGTTCCTCGAAGCGGCGGATCTGCTCCCAGATCTTCATGGCGGCCGGATAGTCCCCCGCTCGAAGCGCTTCGATCATGTTCAGCGAGACGGCCGGGGCGACGTTCACGAGTCCGGAGGTGAAGCCGGTGGCGCCCGCCGAGAAGTACGAGGGGGCGTACGGCTCGGCGAGTCCCGCGACCCAGGCGAAGCGCTCCAGCCCGGCGTCCCTGGCGAAGGCGGCGAAGCGGGCGGCGTCCGGGACGGCGTACTTCACGCCGATGACGTTCGGGCAGTGGTCGGCGAGCTCGGCGAGCCGGGCGCCGGGCAGCTGTGCGTTACGGATGTAGGGCACCACGCCCAGCTCGGGCACGGCCTCGGCGACGGCCCGGTGGTAGTCGACCCAGCCGCCCGCCGAGACGTAGGGATGCACGGGCTGGTGGACCATCACCATGCCGGCGCCCAGCTCACGGGCGTGCCGGGCGGAGGCGACGGCGGTGGGCACGTCGTGCCCCACACCGACGAGGATCGCGGCCCGCTCCCGGGCCTCCTGCACGGTCAACTCCGAGACGAGGCGGCGCTCTTCGGGGGTGAGGGCGTAGAACTCGCCGGTGTTGCCGCCCGGTGTCAGGGTCCTGATCCCGCCGTCGAGCAGCCGCCGCAGCAGGGCCCGGTGGGCGTCCCGGTCGATGGTGCCGTCCTCGGCGAACGGGGTCACCGGGATCGCCACCACGTCGGCCAGGGCCGCCCGCTGGTCCTCGAACGTCGTGGTCATGCCTGACCGTCCTCTCCCTGGGCGTCGGCCGCGGGGAAGGCCCGCCGCACGAACGACTCGATGTGGGCGTGCAGGGCGCCGGCCGCGCCGTCGGCATCACCCTCCAGGGCGAGCCGCAGGATCGCCCGGTGTTCGGTGGCCTCCCGCTCCCAGGAGGGATCGGCGGCCCAGGCGACAGCGGAGACGAGGGCGGCCTGGTCGCGGACGTCGTCGAGCATCCGGCCGAGCAGCGGATTGCCGCACGGCAGGTACAGGGCGCGGTGGAACTCCCGGTTGGCCAGGGCACGTTCGGCGGTGTCCGTGGCCGCGTCCGCGCGGTGCAACGCGTCGCGCGCGGCGTCCAGGGAGGCGCCGCGGCGCACCGAGCGGCGCAGCGCCTCGGGCTCCAGCAGCAGGCGCACGTCGTAGACCTCGCGTGCCATGTCCGCGTCCACCATGCGCACCGTGACGCCCTTGTACTGGCTCATCACGACGAGCCCGGTGCCGGCCAGGGTCTTGAGCGCCTCGCGGACGGGGGTCTTCGACACCCCGAACTGTGCGGCGAGTTCGGCTTCGACCAGGGCCTGACCGGGCGTCAGCTGCCCGGTGAGGATGCGGTGTTTGATCCCCTCCAGCACGAACTGTGTGCGGGAGGGGATCGGCGTCGGCACAGAGGTCATGCGCGCCTCTCGGATGTCTCGTACCGGATCTCACGTACCGGATCTCACGTATCGCGTCTCATATATGACGTATGAAGTACGACGCGACGAAGGTAGGAGCGCGCATGTGTTTCGTCAACGCTTCTGACAAAGGAAGGCGAAGTCCCTCGCGTGGAGGTGCCGCCCGCCCCGCTCCACCGCAGCCGGCTATGGCCTCCAACCGGGATCACGGCCGCTCAAGCCGACCGCGCGGTCCAGAAGCGGCGCGTCCGCCGGGACCGGCACCACCGGGCCGAAGAGACCCTGGGGGCGGTTCGGTTCGTCGGCCGCCGCCAGGAGGAAGCCGTGCGCCGCCTCGAGAGCGGCCGGGTCGGGCTCGTAGTCCTGGCCGGTGGCGCGGGCCAGGTCCCAGCCGTGGATCACCAGTTCGTCGACCGCGACGGCGCCCGCGACCGCGCCCGGCAGGGGCACGCCGCCCGCCCGGGTCTCGCCGGTCCAGGCCGCCGGGTCGCGCCAGGCCTCGGCCAGTTCGTCCAGCACCTTGGGCAGTTCCTCGCGCCAGCCGGGCCCGATGTCCGGCACCGCGGCGTTCGGGCTGGTGTCCGTGGTGACGCCGAGATCCTTGCGTCCGGCGTCCCGGAAGGCGGCCGCGAGGCCGAGCAGATGGCCCAGCATGTTGCGCACGGCGCACCCCGGACAGGGCGTCACGTCCGTGAGCTGCCCGTCGCGGACCCCGGCCGCGAGCCGGGCGACGATCAGCGTCTGCGGTCCCAGGTCGACAATCGTGTCGGTCATGTTCTCCTCCGGAGTCTTCTCTCTGGAAGGAAGACCGTCGGCGTCCGCGAAACTCATCGCCCGCACGCCTGCCACTGGGTCCGCTCAGGGGCCGTCCGTCCCGCTCAGGCGGCCGTCCGGTCCCGGACGGTCGCGGGGCGCCGCCCGCCGCGCACCAGGTCACGCAGCGAGGGCCCGCCCCGCAGACACCACAGCGCGATCACCGGGTCGCAGATCGCGCAGCCCAGGGACGAGTCGTGGAGGAAGGGGACGATGGGGCTGCCCTTGAGGTGGTGCACGACGTCCCACGCGGTGTGCAGCAGCCAGCCGATCCCGATGAAGGTCCAGGACTCCAGGCCCCGGTAGGCGACGTACGTGCAGAGCGCGGTGAACGCGAACTCCCAGCCGCCGAGGCCGCCGCCGCTGAGATAGGCGGCGCCCGCTCCGGCGACCATGACGGCGTTGAGGCGCCGCCGGTGCGGTTCGCGCAGGAGGGACATCAGGAACGCGTAGAGGGCGCCGATGACGATCGGCATGACGTACTGCATGCGGGTGCCTTCTCCTGGGGTCGTGAAGTGCGCGCGTCCGGATCACCGCGGGAACGGCTCATCACGCTAGGGCCCTTGGCCCCACGCGCCCCAGGGGCGTTAGTGACAGGTTCCAACGGATTTCCGTCCGGCGCGGCGCCCCCCGCGGCGGATCCACGGCAACCGCCTCATCCCGGCAGCCGGGCCTTGGAACCACGATGACCAGCGGGAGACGCCCGGCCCGCTGCTGGGCCGTACGGCCGCCACGGCCGGCACCCTGATGTTCGCGCCGAACGCGATCGCGCCGCTGTGTCACAGCGCCGCGAGGGCCTCCCGTACGGCCTCCAGGTCGCCGTCGGACGCCAGCCCCGCGTGATACAGCCGCAGCTCTCCGGCGCCCAGGTCCGCCGCCCCGCGCGCGTCCTGCCGCAGTGTGGCCGGGCTGCCTCCCATCCCGGAGACCACGCTGAAGTTGGCCGCGAGGACGGCACCGTCGTGTCCCCGCTCGGCGAACGGCGTCAGCAGGCCCGCGCCGCCCGTGCAGGGCACCACGACTCCGTCCGCGACGGACAGGATGTGCTCGGGGTCGACGCCGACGTTGGCGCCGCAGTGGTAGGACACCGGATCCGCGTGCAGCAGCACCTGGAAGCCGGTGGGTGCAGCCGCGCGCACCGCCGCCACCGCCGCCTCCTGGAGCGTGCGGGCGGTCGTGTCACGCCACGCGCGCGTGGCCGCCGCCAGGGTGTCGCCCAGGAGCTTCTCCACTCCCGCCCAGCCGCCGCCGGAGGGCGCACCGCGCCACACGGGCTCCAGTGCGGCCCGTACCGCCGCCGCCAGTTCCCCGGCGTCCAGGCCCTGTTCCCGGTAACCGTCCCGGCAGCTCCCGCAGAAGCACAGCGACATCAGGTACTGTCCGGCGTCCCCGAGCGCCACTCCGCCGATCTTGTCGTGCGCCTGCAGATGGGCCAGGCCGTACCAGCCGAGCGACTCCAGTTCGGTGCCGCGCGCGCCCGGCCGCACGGCCGCCTCGGCGGCGAGGTCGACGAGGTACGCGCGCGTGCCGGGCTGCGCGACGCACGGCGCCCATGGGTAGCGGTCGCCGTAGGCGTTGACCACCGAGATCTCCGGGTGCTCCTCGCCGAGGCGGGAGTTGTGCGCGAGTACGACCCAGGTGTGCACCTCCAGTCCGGCACCGGCGAGCGCCCCGGCCGCCTCGCCGAACGCGTCGCCCGGGGCCCAGCCCCCGGCCGTGCCGGGCCGCAGCGTCCGGCCCTTCCAGCGCCGGTCCGCCGGGTAGAGCACGGCCGCGTGGCCGGCCGTCACGACGCGGTGCCGCGGGTGCCGGGGCGTGAGGGCGCGCGTGGAGTGGTACGCGGAGGCCAGTGTCACCTGGTCCACGCCCAGCGCGGCGATGCGGTCCGCTGCCCGGAGATCCCCGTTGACGTCCCAGGGGTAGACGAACGCCGACGCCCTCACATGCCCTCCCGCAGCAGCGCGTGGCCGCGGTCGATGAGCTCGGCGAGCTGTTTGACGTGCTCCTCGGCCGGCTCCTGCAGCGGCGGCCGCACCTCTCCGACGTCGAGGCCGCGCAGCCGTACGCCGGCCTTGACGAGCGAGACGGCGTAGCCGCGGCCCCGGGCGCGCAGTTCGACGAACGGGCGGTAGAAGCCGTCGAGGAGCCGGTGGACGGTGGGGTCGTCGCCGCGGTCCAGCGCCCTGTGGAAGGCGAGGGCGAGCTCCGGGACGAAACAGAACACGGCGGACGAGTACAGCGTGATGCCGATGCCGCGGTAGGCGAGCTGGGTCTGCTCGGCGGTCGGCAGGCCGTTGAAGTAGAGGAAGTCGCCCGGGACCTCGCCGCGTACGGCGCTGACGATGCGCTGCATCAGGTCGAGGTCGCCGAGCCCGTCCTTGAGACCGATGACGCCGTCGGTCCGGGCCAGCTCGACCACGGTCTCGGGGGTGAACACGGCGTTGTCGCGCTGGTAGACGATGGTGGGCAGCGAGGTCGCCGCGACCAGCTCCCGGTAGTGCCGCAGCAACCCCTCCTGCCCGGCGACCACGAGGTAGGGCGGCATGGCGAGCAGCCCGTCGGCTCCCGCCCCCTCCGCGAGCCGCGCGTAGCGCACGGCGAGGGCGGTCCCGTATCCGGCGCCCGCCACGACCGGCACCCGCCCCTCGGCCGCCTCGACGGCGGCCTGTACGCAGGCCTCGAACTCCTCGGGGGCGAGCGCGTGGAACTCGCCCGTGCCGCAGCACGGGAAGACGGCGGCGGCGCCCGCCTCGACCCCCGCGCGCACGTGCGCGCGGTAGACGTCGAGGGCGATGGAGCCGTCCGGTGCGAACGCGGTCACCGGGAAGAACAGCGGCCCGCTGGGGACACTGAGTCGAGCGGCGAGAGGGGCTGACGTCACGGGCTCTCCCTTGAACAGGCGCTCACACGCGGACCGGTTCCTCACACCAGTGCACGTCTCTGATCCGCGTCCATATCTCTGAACGCGCTCACGCTAAGGGGACTCCACAAGGCAGGTCAAGCACGCAAACCGGCAACTCGGGAGCGGATTTCGCGACGCCACGCGACACTTGACGGGCCGGGCGGGCACTTCCTAGCGTGGCCACACATGTGAATGCTGTACATGAATGCGGCCTGGACTCAAGGAGACCCGAGGATGCCCGCTTCCCGCACCGTCCTGCTCACCGGCGCCGCCGGCGGCCTCGGCACCCTGATGCGGGGGCTGCTGCCGCGGTACGGCTACGAGCTGCGGCTCCTGGACCTCAGGCCGATCGAGGGCGAGCCGGACGCGATCATCGCGGACCTCGCGGACCGGGGGGCCCTGCGCGAGGCCGTGCGGGGCGTCGACGCGATCATCCACCTCGCGGGCATCTCCCTGGAGTCCACCTTCGAGAAGATCGTGAAGGCGAACATCGAGGGCACGTACAACCTGTACGAGGCCGCCCGCGAGGAGGGCGTGCGCCGGATCGTGTTCGCGTCGTCGAACCACGCGGTCGGCTTCACCCCGCGCCCCCAGGGGGACGACCCGCTGATCCCGGTCGACACCGCACGCCGCCCCGACACCTTCTACGGCCTCTCCAAGTCCTTCGGCGAGGACCTCGCCCAGCTCTACTGGGACAAGCACGGCCTGGAGACCGTCTCCGTGCGCATCGGCTCCTGCTTCCCGGAGCCGACCAGCGTCCGCATGCTCTCCGTCTGGATGAGCCCCGAGGACGGCGCCCGGCTCTTCCACGCGGCCCTGACCGCCGAGAACGTCGGGCACACCGTGGTGTACGGCTCGTCCGACAACACCCGGCTGTGGTGGGACCTGACGACCGCCCGGGCGCTCGGCTACGAGCCGCAGGACGACTCCGAGCCCTACGCCGAGAAGCTGATCGCCGAGCAGGGCGGGCTGGACCCGGACAACCCGGCTCACGCCCGCCTGGGCGGCCACTTCGTCACGGACCCGCCGATCTGGCCGTACTGACGGAACGATATTGGGGCGGGCGGGCACCGAACGGGCCCGCCCGCCCCTCGTTTCGGGCACGGAAGCTGCCCGATCCCACCGGCCGTCCCGCTCCGCCGCAGGTCCGCGACGGGCGCGCTTTCGGCCATGCGGGCCGGATCGGGCACACTCGGGCGCGCAACAGACCTGGTCAGCGCCGCACACCCGCTGTAGAACTTCCTCCATGGGCCGCATCGGGCCCGAACGGGCACAGCGCGTGAGCCGCAGGGGCGCGCCCGAGAGCACGGAAGGCGGTAGGCGACGATGACGACGAGGACCGCGGAGGACCGACAGCGTGAGATCGTCACGGCCGCCCGGCGCACGGGCTCGGTCGACGTCACCACGCTCGCCACAGAACTGGGCGTCGCCAAGGAGACCGTACGCCGCGATCTGCGCGCCCTGGAGGACCACGGCCTCATCCGCCGCACGCATGGCGGTGCCTACCCCGTGGAGAGCGCCGGCTTCGAGACGACCCTCGCCTTCCGCGCCACCAGCCAGGTACCCGAGAAGCGCCGGATCGCGGCGGCGGCGGCCGACCTGCTCGGAGACGCCGAGACCGTCTTCGTGGACGAGGGCTTCACCCCGCAGCTCATCGCCGAGGCACTTCCCCGGGACCGTCCGCTGACGGTGGTCACCGCGTCCCTGGCCTCCGCGGGCGCGCTCGCGGAGGCCGAGAACACCACGGTGCTGCTGCTGGGCGGCCGGGTACGGCCCGGCACGCTCGCGACCGTCGACCACTGGACGACGAAGATGCTGTCGGGCTTCGTCATCGACCTGGCGTTCATCGGCGCCAACGGCATCTCCCGGGAACACGGGCTGACCACGCCCGACCCCGCGGTCTGCGAGGTCAAGGCCCAGGCGATCCGGGCCTCCCGCCGCACGGTCTTCGCGGGCGTGCACACCAAGTTCGGGGCGGTGAGCTTCTGCCGGTTCGCGGAGGTCGACGCCTTGGAGGCGATCGTCACGAGCACACTGCTCCCGGCGTCCGAGGCACACCGCTACTCCTTGCAGGGCCCCCAGGTCATCCGCGTCTGACACCGCCCGGGACCGTCCGGGCACGTCCACCACCCCACCCGGTCCCCCAGGGGCACTCACACCCATGAGCGCCCCTTATCTCCCCATACGTCTACCTCCCCATACGTCTAGCCTCATACGTCTACCTCCTCATACGTCCAGGAGCGATCCATGCGCACCCACAGCCGACGGAGGCCGCGAGCCGCGCTCGCCATGGCCGCCGCAGGGACGCTGCTCGCCCCGCTTCTCTCCGGCTGCTGGGTCGGAGCGGGCGGGTCCGGTTCCGGCGGCGACTCCATCAACGTGCTGATGGTCAACAATCCGCAGATGCTGGAGCTGCAGAAGCTCACCGCGGCCCACTTCACCAAGGAGACCGGCATCAAGGTGAACTTCACCGTCCTGCCGGAGAACGACGTCCGCGACAAGATCAGCCAGGACTTCGCCAACCAGGCGGGCCAGTACGACGTCGCCACCCTGAGCAACTACGAGATACCGATCTACGCCCGCAACGGCTGGCTGCACGACATGGACTCGTACGTCGCCAAGGACGGCGCCTATGACGAACAGGACGTCCTCAAGCCGATGCGCCAGTCGCTGTCCGGGGACGACGGCAAGCTCTACGGGCAGCCGTTCTACGGCGAGTCCTCCTTCCTGATGTACCGCAAGGACGTGTTCGCCGAGAAGGGCCTGACGATGCCCGCCCATCCCACCTGGCAGCAGGTGGCCGACCTCGCCGCCCGGGTGGACGGCGCCAAGCCGGGGATGCGCGGCATCTGTCTGCGCGGTCTGCCCGGCTGGGGTGAGCTGATGGCGCCGCTCACGACGGTCGTGAACACCTTCGGCGGCACCTGGTTCGACAAGCGCTGGGAGGCGCGTCTGGACTCCCCCGAGTTCCAGAAGGCGACCAAGTTCTATGTGGACCTGGTCCGGGGGCACGGCGAGTCGGGCGCCGCGCAGTCCGGGTTCGCCGAGTGCCTCAACAACATGACCCAGGGCAAGGTCGCCATGTGGTACGACGCCACGTCCGCGGCCGGTCTCCTCGATGCGCCCGGCTCTCCGGTCAAGGGCAAGCTCGGCTACGCCCCCGCGCCGGTGGAGAAGACGCAGAACTCCGGCTGGCTCTACACCTGGGCCTGGGGCATGCAGAAGGCGTCCCGCAACCCGGACAAGGCGTGGAAGTTCGTCTCCTGGGCGTCCGGTAAGCAGTACGAGCAGCTCGTGGGCGCCACCAGCGGCTGGGCGAACGTCCCTGCGGGCAAGCGCGCCTCCACGTACGAGAACGCGGCCTACCGCAAGGAGGCGGCCTCCTTCCAGGAGATGACCCGTGAGGCCATCGAGGGCGCCCGGCCCACCGACCCCGGCGTGCAGCCGCGCCCCGCGCCCGGCATCCAGTTCGTCGGCATCCCCGAGTTCACCGACCTCGGCACCAAGGTCTCCCAGGAGATCAGCGCGGCCATCGCCGGACGCCAGTCCGTCGACGCGGCCCTGAACAAGTCCCAGAAGCTCGCCGAGCAGATCTCCAAGGAGTACGAGGGACGATGACCGCCACGACGACGGCCCCCGTGGCCGCGACTCCCGTACGCACCACGCACCGGTCCTCGGACCGCCTGCGCTCCTGGGCCACCCGGGCCCCCCTCCTGCCCGCACTGGTCTTCATGATCGCCGTGACCCAGCTGCCGTTCGTGGCCACGCTGGTGATCTCGTTCTTCCACTGGAACGCCCTGTACCCGAAGGCCCGTCGCTTCACCGGCGTCGACAACTACCACCAGGTCCTCACCGACCCCGACCTGCGCCACTCGGTGTGGACGACGGTCCTGCTGACGGTCGCGGTGGTCCTGGTCAGCCTGGTCCTCGGGCTGGCCCTCGCGCTCCTGCTGGACCGCCCCTTCCGTGGCCGGGGCCTGGTCCGCACGCTGCTGATCGCCCCCTTCCTGGTGGTCCCCGTCGCCGGGGCCCTGCTGTGGAAGCATGTGCTGTACAACCCCGAATACGGCCTGTTCAACGGGCTGCTGCACTATGTGGGCGGCCCCCAGCCCG
Organism: Streptomyces sp. TP-A0356; assembly: GCF_001417775.1. Classification (GTDB taxonomy): domain Bacteria; phylum Actinomycetota; class Actinomycetes; order Streptomycetales; family Streptomycetaceae; genus Streptomyces. The sequence continues at coordinate 112,586 of NZ_BBZJ01000017.1, forward strand.
ATTGGATCTCGAACACCCCGCTGCTCGCGGTCGAGGCCTCCCTGGTCTGGCAGTGGACGCCGTTCATGATGCTGATCCTGCTGGCGGGCCTGCAGAGCCGCGACCACCAGCAGATCGAGGCCGCGCGGGTGGACGGCGCGAGCGACTGGCAGATCTTCCGCCACCTCACGCTCCCGCATCTGCGCCGCTACCTCGAACTCGGCGCCCTGCTGGGCTCGATCTACATCGTCCAGAACTTCGACGCGGTGTTCACGCTCACCTCGGGCGGTCTCGGCACCGCGAACCTCCCTTACACCGTCTACCAGAGCTTCTACCAGGCGCACGAGAACGGCCTCGCCTCGGCGGCCGGCGTCCTGGTCGTCATCGGCTCGATCGTCATCGCGACCTTCGCCCTGCGCGTGGTGTCGTCCCTGTTCCGCGAGGAGGTGTCCCGCGCATGAGCTCCGTCGCCGTACGCATCCGCAACCGCCGCGGAGTGGGACTGGGTCTGCTGGCCTGGCTGGTCGGTCTGCTGTTCTTCCTGCCCATCGCCTGGATGGCCCTGACGTCGTTCCACTCGGAGACGGACGCGGCGACCAACCCCCCGTCCTTCGGGGCCGCCCTGACGCTGGGCGGCTACCGTGACTTCTTCGGCGTGGGCGGCGGCGCGAGCCCCTGGCCGGCGCTGATCAACTCGACGGTGGCGTCGGTGGTCTCGACGCTGTGCGTGCTGCTGCTGGCCCTTCCGGCGGCGTACGCGCTCTCCATCCGCCCGGTGAAGAAGTGGACGGACGTCCTGTTCTTCTTCCTGTCCACGAAGATGCTGCCCGTCGTGGCCGGTCTGCTGCCGATCTACCTGTTCGCGAAGAACGCCGGGATGCTGGACAACATCTGGCTGCTGGTCATCCTCTACACCTCCATGAACCTGCCGATCGCGGTGTGGATGATGCAGTCCTTCCTCGCCGAGGTCCCGGTGGCGGTGATCGAGGCGGCGCAACTCGACGGCGCCCGGCTGCCGACGGTCCTCGCACGGGTGGTCGCCCCCATCGCGCTGCCCGGCATCGCCGCGACGGCCCTGATCTGCTTCATCTTCAGCTGGAACGAACTGCTCTTCGCCCGGGTGCTGACGGGCGTGGTCGCGGAGACCGCGCCCGTCTTCCTCACCGGCTTCATCACCAGCCAGGGCCTGTTCCTGGCGAAGGTGTGCGCCGCGTCGCTCGTCATCTCCCTGCCGGTGCTCGCCGCGGGGTTCGCCGCCCAGGACAAGCTGGTCCAGGGCCTGTCGTTGGGAGCCGTGAAATGAAGGCCGCCGTCATCGAGTCCGTGGGCCGGGCCGTCGTCTCGGAGGTCCCGGACCCGACGCCCGGACCCCGTGAGGTCGTCGTGGAGGTCGCGGCCTGCGGTCTGTGCGGTACGGATCTGCACATCCTCCAGGGCGAGTTCGCGCCCAAGCTGCCGATCGTGCCGGGGCACGAGTTCGCGGGCGAGGTGGTCGGGGTGGGCACCCAGGTCACCGAGCTGTCGGTCGGCGACCGGGTGGCCGTGGACCCGTCGCTGTACTGCTACGAGTGCCGATACTGCCGTACCGGCCACAACAACCTCTGTGAGCGGTGGGCCGCGATCGGGGTGACCACGGCCGGCGGGGCGGCGCAGTTCGCGGTGGCGCCGGTGGCGAACTGCGTGAAGCTTCCTGAGCACGTCCGCACCGAGGACGCGGCGCTGATCGAACCGCTGTCCTGCGCCGTACGCGGCTACGACGTGCTGAAGTCCCAGCTCGGCGCGCATGTCCTGATCTACGGCTCCGGAACGATGGGCCTGATGATGCTGGAGCTGGCGAAGCGGACGGGCGCGGCGAGCGTGGAGGTGGTGGACGTGAACCCGGCGCGCCTGGAGACCGCGCGGCGGCTGGGCGTGGCCGGGTCCGCGGCGAACGCGGACGAACTGGACCGCCCGCAGGGCTGGGACCTGGTGGTGGACGCCACGGGCAACGCGGCGGCGATCCAGGACGGCCTCGGACGGGTCGCGAAGGCGGGCACCTTCCTGCAGTTCGGCGTGGCGGACTACGCGACGCGGGTCACGATCGACCCGTATCGGATCTACAACCAGGAGATCACGATCACCGGTTCGATGGCGGTCCTGCACAGCTTCGAACGCGCGGCGGAGCTGTTCGCGACGGGCGTGCTGGATCCGGCGGTCTTCATCAGCGACCGCCTGCCGCTGACGGACTACCCGCGGGCGCTGGAGCAGTTCGCGGCGGGTGTGGGAAGGAAGATCGTCGTAGTGCCTTAGAGCTCTAAGGGTCTGTGCGGGGTTGGGATCACTGGATCAGGGCCCTTCTGACGGGGGCGCCGCACTCGATTGCCAGGTAAGGGAACGGTAAAGCGCCCCCGCTCGTTAGCCTCCACATGACAGCTATGACCCCTGGCTCGAACATCCCCCTCGGAGCCACCCGCGTGACGGTCGACGTCGCCGCACCGGTGCGGCTCGACGTGTCGGCCCTGCTGCTCACCGCCGACGGCAAGGTGCGCTCCGACGACGACTTCATCTTCTACAACCAGCCCATGGGCCCGGGCGTCACCTACCGCTCCGGCGGCGGAACGAACCCCGACTCGATCACGGTCGACACCACGGCCGTCCCTCCGGGCATCGAGAAGATCGTCGTCACGGCCAGCCCCGACGCCGCGGGCCAGACCTTCCAGGGCATCGAGCCGACGGCCACCATCCGAAACGCGGACGACAACGGCATCCTGGCCACGTTCACTCCCCCGCAGCTCGGCACCGAGACGGCTCTGGTGGTCGTGGAGATCTACCTGCGAAACGGCGCGTGGAAGGCGCGCGCCGTCGGCCAGGGGTATGCGAACGGTCTGGCGGGCATCGCCACCGACTTCGGCGTCACGGTCGAGGAGCCGGCCGCGACCGCGCAGCCCGTCGCCGCGCCACCGCCTCCGGCGCAGCCCCCGGCCGCCGCCTCCCCGGCCGCCCCCTCCCCGGCCGCTCCCCCGGCGCCCGCCATGCCTCCCGCCCCGGCACCCGGCGCCGGGAAGATCAACCTCGACAAGGGCCGGGTCAGTCTTCAGAAGAACCAGACCGTCTCCCTGGTCAAGGGCGGCCGCCCGCTGCTCTCCCGGGTCAGGATGGGCCTCGGCTGGGAACCCGCCTTCCACGGCAAGGACATCGACCTGGACGCGTCCGTCATCGCGTACGGCCCGCAGCGCAACCACATCGACAGCTGCTACTTCGGCAAGCTCACCATCCTGAACGGCGCGATCAAGCACTCGGGCGACAACCTCACGGGTGAGGGCGCGGGCGACGACGAGGTCATCACGGTGGACCTCGGACGGCTTCCGCAGGAGGTAACGGGCCTGGTCTTCACCGTGAACTCCTTCTCCGGCCAGAAGTTCACGGAGGTCGCCAAGGCGTACTGCCGCCTGGTGGACGCCGCGACCGACCAGGAACTGGTGCGCTTCGACCTCACGCACGCGGAGCCGCAGACGGGCGTCATGATGGCCAAGCTCGTCCGGCAGTTCTCCGGAGAGTGGGACATGACCGCGATGGGCGACTTCGCGCAGTCCCGCACGGTCAGGGGGATGGTGAAGCCGGCCGCCGAAGCGCTGTAGGCGGTCGTACGGCACCTGCGGGTCGCTGGGGACCCGCAGGTGCGGGGCCGGCGCCCTACGGCCGCAAGCCCTCCGTCAGCAGGGACAGATAGCGGCGCAGGTGCTTGCCCTGGCCGTTCGCCAGCTCCGAGGCCGTGGCCACCCCGTGTGCCAGCCGCAGGATCTCGATCGGCTCGACGTCCGCCCTCAGGGTCCCCTCCTGCTGGGCCGCCTCCACGAGGCGTGTCGCCGCCCCCTTCATCGAGGTGCCGCAGGCCGTGACCGCGGCGGAACTGCCGTCCGTGACGGCCGACCCCAGCAAGGCCTTCAGACCGCGCACCTGGATCGTGCCGACGCAGAGCTCGTTCAGCCACTCCACCAGCGCCTCGCCCGGCGGCAGTTCCTCTGCGAGCTCGTCGGCCCGAGCGGCGATCTCCTCGATCCGGTCGACGTACGCCGCCTCCAACAGGGCCTGACGCGTGGGGAAATGCCGGTACAGCGTGCCGGATCCGACCCCTGCCCGCTTCGCGATGTCATCGAGCGACGCGTTCTCCCCATGCTCGGCGAAGGCGACGGCCGCCGCCTTGAGCAACCGCTCGTAGTTGCGCCGGGCGTCCGCGCGCATGGGCTTGACCTGCGACATCCGGATACTCCTTGCGAACCGGGGACCCTCCCGGCACCTTATCGAGCATCGAGTGGAGACAGTCCCCGGTCACCTCGGCCATCCCCGTGGGCCGCGCTCGCGCCGCCCACGCACCGTTCCTCCACGCCGCCCGCACCATCCGTCCGGGGACACCTAGTGCTGCGACCGGAAAGGTTCACCGGCTCGCGACGCCCGGCACGGCACCTCGCCGCGTTGTCGCATCGCCCGAGTACATCCAGTACGCGGGCGACGCTCCGCCTTGCGATGCACCGCACCGGACGCCGCGAGCTTCCCGGCAAACCTTTCCGGCCACAGCACTAGAAGAGCGCACTGTACGCGTTCAGCGCGGGCTGCCCGCCCAGGTGTGCGTAGAGGACCGTGGAGTCCCGGCGGATCTCCCCGCGCGCGACCAGGTCGACGAGCCCGGCCATCGACTTCCCCTCGTACACGGGGTCGGTGACCATCCCCTCGGTACGGGCCGCCAGCCGCATCGCCTCCAGCGTGGCCTCGTCCGGGATGCCGTACGTGCCCGCGTGGTACCTCTCGTCCAGCTCGACGTCCGCCTCCGTCAGCTCCTTGCGTACACCGATGAGCTGCCCGGTGTTGCGGGCGATCCGGGCGATCTGCTCCCGGGTGCGGGCGGGCTCCGCCGACGCGTCGATGCCGATCACCCGGCGCGGGCGCCCGCCCGCCTCCTCGAACGCACGGAAACCCGCGACCATCCCGGCCTGGGTGGAACCGGTCACGGAACACACGACCACGGTGTCGAAGAAGACGCCCGACTCCCGCTCCTGCTCGACGACTTCATACGCCCAGTTGGCGAACCCGAGGCCGCCGAGCGGGTGGTCGGAGGCGCCGGCGGGGATGGCGTACGGCGTGCCGCCCGCCTCCTCGACCTCCCGCAGCGCCTGCTCCCAGCTCTCCTTGAAGCCGATCCCGAACCCGGCCCTGACCAGCCGTACGTCCGCCCCGGCAAGCCGGCTGACGAGGATGTTGCCGACCTTGTCGTACACGGAGTCGGGCCATTCCACCCAACTCTCCTGAAGGAGAACGCACTTCAGACCCACGCGGGCGGCGACGGCGGCGACCTGACGCGTGTGGTTGGACTGCACCCCGCCGATCGAGACGAGCGTGTCACAGCCCTTCGCGAGCGCGTCCGCGACCAGGTACTCCAGCTTGCGCGTCTTGTTCCCGCCGTACGCGATACCGGAGTTGCAGTCCTCCCGCTTGGCCCACAGCGAGGCACCGCCGAGGTGCTCGGTGAGCCGCTCCAGAGGGTGGACGGGCGAGGGCCCGAAGAGCAGGGGGTAACGCTCGTACGAGGCAAGGGCCATGGGAACCTCCCGGTCAGTGGGCGTCTTCGTCGGCGAGCTCCTCCAGGCCCCGCCAGATCCGAGCGGTGACGCGGACCGCCTCGTCCACGTCACCGTCGGCGCAGGCCTCGATCAGCCGCTCGTGCAGCCCGGCCGAACGGCAGGTGCCGCCCTCGCCGAAGCGTCGCCGCTCCAGACGGCGGATGAGCGGCGTGTAGCGGGCGATGGTCGCGGCGGCCGCCCGATTGCCGTCGGCCCGCACGAGAACGCCATGCAGCTCGTCGTCGGCGGCCAGGGCCACGTCGACGTCACCGGTGCGCACGGCGGCGGCGAACCGCTCGTTGGCCGCGCGCATCGCGTCGACGTCCACGCCGCGCAGCCGGGGCACCGCGACCCTCGTGATCAACTCGTGCATGGCGCCGACGACGGCCGCGGCGTCGCGTACGTCGGCGGCCACGACCGGAGTCACCCGGGTGTGGCTCTGCGGCTTGCTCTCCAGGAGCCCCTCGTCCACGAGCCGCGAGAAGGCCTCGCGCACGGGTGCCCGGGAAAGCCCCAGCCGCTCCGCGAGCTCGGTGTCCCGCACCACCGTGCCGGGTTCGATCTCGCCGGCCACGATGGCGTCCCGGATCGCTTCGTACGCGCGGTCCCGCAGCAGGGTGCGGCGCACGGGTCGGATGGCCTCCACGAACTGAAATGTTAGATATCAGGAGCACGTCCGGACAAGAGGCGCGCGAAGGAGGAGCGCGGACAGGGGCCCGCACCTGGGGCGCCCAGACACGGACATCAGCGGGGCGGCGGTCACTCGCGCGGCCCGTCAGGCGGCTGGAGCGCCTCCATCCTCACCGCACGCGCGCCCGATCCAGGCGGGTCGCCGCCCCGGTCGCCGTCAACCCCCTTGCTGGGAACGGGCCTTGAACGCCGCCTTCCGGGCTTCCTTCGCCACCTTCTTGTCCGGGTGCAGACGACCCATCGCCTCCAGGACCTCCGCAGTGGCCGGGTGGTCCACGCGCCATGCCGTCGCGAAGAAGCCGCTGTGCTGTGCCGCCAGGCCCTCCACCAGGCCCTGCAGCTCCGCCGAGTTGCCCTCGGCAGCCAGTTGCGCGGCCACCGTGTCGATGGTCAGCCAGAAGACCATCGACTCCGGCGGCGCGGGCACCTCCGCCGCCCCCCGCTCGGTGAGCCAGACCCGCGCCAGGCCGCCCAGTTCCGCGTCGTCGAGGACCTCCCGCAGCGCCGGCTCCGCCTCCGCCCCGACCAGGGACAGCGCCTGCTGACAGCGCAGCCGGCGCAGCGGCGCCCCGGCGTCCGAGCCGCCCGCCGCTGCGAGCAACTCCCGTGCCGCGGTGAGCGGTTCACGACGGGCCAGCCACTGCTCCGTCTCGGCCTGCGCCGCCGCCGGCCCGAACGCGGACGTTCCGTCGAGCAGCGCGTCCGCGCCCTTGTCCGCGAGTTCCCCCACCGCGGGCACGGTCATCCCGGCCTCCATCAGCCTCGTACGCATTCCGTAGAGGCCGAGGGGGGTCAGCCGCACCATCCCGTACCGGCTGACATCCGTCTCGTCGACGGACGCCGCGGGCTCCTCGTCGGTGTCGGCCAGCAACGCCTCGTCGACCGGCTGGAAGTCGACGAGCCCGATGGGTTCGAGGATCCGGAACTGGTCGTCGAGCCGCATCATGGCGTCCGACACCTCTTCCAGAACGTCGTTGGTGGGTTCGCCCATGCCGTCGGGCACGATCATGGACGCGGCGAGCGCGGGCAGCGGCACCGGGTTGCCACCGGGCCCTTCCTCACTGACCGTCAGCAGATAGAGGTTGCCGAGCACCCCGTCGAGGAACTCGGCCTCCACCTCCGGGTCCCAGTCGAGGGAGGAGAAGTCGATCCCGCCGTCCTCGTCCGCAGCGCTCACGGCGTCGACGAGGTCGTCGAGGTCGGGCACGCTCGCGTCGGCGAGCACGGCCTCCAGCGCCGCGCGCCACACGTCGAGCACGTCGTGGGGGCTGCCGGAGGTGAGCAGCGCGAGGTCGGCACCCGTGGTGACCGTGCCCTCCTCCTCGTCGACGACCTCGACGAGGCCGACGTCGACGGCGACCCGCCAGGCCTCGCCGACGCTGGCGGCGGCGTCCTCGCCGGTCAGTCCGAGGGCCTCCGCCGCGGCGGGCAGTTGCTCCTCGACCAGCTCGCCCCCGGCGCCCACACGGGTGCCGGGGCCGGCCCAGCGGGCGAGCCGGGCGGCGCGGGAGAGCAACGGTGTGGCGAGCGCGTCCCGCGCGAGCTCCGCTTCGGAGGGCAGCCGAACCGGCGGCAAGGGGGAGCTGTCTGACATCGGCTGGGTCTCCTTGGGACGTACGTAGTGACCGAGGGGGGCGCCCCGAAACACACGCTCAGCCTAGACGGATTTCCACCCATGCCGCCCGGTTCATCTCCTCGCCAGGAGGTGTACATGGCCGAAACCTTGACAACTGGCCTGAGAACACAGGAGATTGACGCGCGTAGAAGTCGGCGGACACCTGTTCACCGACGTCCACCGAAGTCCAAGGACGGTCACCGAGGTCCACCGCCTTCTACGCGCGTCGCCACCGCCCCGCCGGTCGCGGCTCCACGGTCCCACGCTCCACCCTCGTCCCGGCGCCCACGTATGTCCCCGGAGGGATTCCGTTGCCGAGCAAGTCTTCCGCGCGCCTCGCCGCGCTCACCGTCGCCGCCGTCTGCACCACCGTGTCCGGAGTGGTGATCACCACGCCGGCGCACGCGGACACCGTGCGCATCCACGACATCCAGGGCACCACCCGCACATCCCCGCTCGCGGGCCAGAAGGTCTCGGACGTGGCCGGAATCGTCACGGGCGTGCGGACGTACGGCTCGTCGAGAGGGTTCTGGATGCAGGACCCGACCCCGGACGACAACCCGGCCACCAGTGAGGGCGTCTTCGTCTTCACGAGCTCCACTCCGAAGGTCGCCGTCGGCGACTCGGTCACGGTGACGGGCACGGTCTCGGAGTACGTCCCCGGCGGAACCACCTCCGGCAACCAGTCGGTCACGGAGATCACCAAGCCGACGGTGACGGTGCTCTCGAGCGGCAACGCCGTCCCGGCGCCCGTCGTCATCGACGCGGCGTCCGTACCGGCCGCGTACGCCCCGGCGGGCGACACGGCGGCGAACGGCTCGATCAACGGCCTGACCCTCGAACCCGCGAAGTACGCCCTCGACTACTACGAGTCGCTGGAGGGCATGAACGTCCAGGTCGCCGATGCCCGTGTGGTCACCGCCACCGACCCGTACAGCGAGCTGTGGGTCACGCTGAAGCCGCATGAGCACGCCAACCGCCGCGGTGGCACGGTCTACGGCTCGTACGCTTCCCAGAACACCGGTCGGCTGCAGATCCAGTCGCTCGGCCCGGCCGGGGACTTCCCGGCCGCGAACGTCGGCGACACGCTCACCGGAACGACCACCGGCCCGCTGGACTACACCCAGTTCGGCGGCTACACCCTCGTGGCGAGCAAGCTCGGCACTCTCGAGAGCGGCGGTCTGCAGCGGGAGACCACCCGCAAGCAGGCGCGTGGCGAGCTGGCCGTGGCGACGTACAACGTGCAGAACCTGGACCCGTCCGACACCACCTTCGCGGCCCATGCCTCCGCGATCGTGAACAACCTGCAGTCGCCCGACATCGTGTCCCTGGAGGAGATCCAGGACAACAACGGCGCCACGGACGACGGCACGGTCGACGCCAGTCAGACGGTGAACAAGCTGATCGACGCGATCGTCGCGGCGGGCGGCCCGAAGTACGACTGGCGCTCGATCAACCCGGTCAACGACCAGGACGGCGGCCAGCCGGGCGGCAACATCCGCCAGGTCTTCCTCTTCAACCCCGAGCGGGTCTCCTTCACCGACCGCCCGGGCGGCGACTCCACGACCGCGGTCGGTGTCACCAAGGTGCACGGCAAGGCGCAGCTGACGGTCTCCCCCGGCCGTGTCGACCCGGCGAGCGACGCGTGGAAGAGCAGCCGCAAGCCGCTCGCCGGCGAGTTCGTCTTCCACGGCAGGACGGTCTTCGTGATCGCCAACCACCTGAACTCGAAGGGGGGCGACCAGTCGCTGCACGCGCAGTACCAGCCGCCGACGCGCAGCTCGGAGATCCAGCGCCACCTTCAGGCCACCGAGGTGCACGCCTTCGTCAAGGACATCCTGGACACGCAGAAGAACGCCGAGGTCGTCGCGCTCGGCGACATGAACGACTTCCAGTTCTCCGACACCACGAAGATCCTGGAGGGCGACGGCGAGCTGTGGTCGGCGATCAAGTCGCTGCCGAAGAGTGAGCGCTACACGTACGACTACCAGGGCAACAGCCAGGTCCTCGACCAGATCCTGGTCAGCCCGTCCATCCGCCGCGGCTGCGGCCTCGACTACGACAGCGTGCACATCAACTCGGAGTTCCACGACCAGATCAGCGACCACGACCCGCAGGTGCTGCGGTTCCGGCCGTAATCCCGGCATCCGGCGCACGGCGTCCCATGCCGACGAGCCCGGCCCCTTCGTCCGGGGGCCGAGCTCGTCCCGTGTGGGCGGGGTCAGGCGAACACCTCGGTCAGCCAGCCCTGCCAGGCGACCTCGTTCGCCTTCGCGTCGGCGCCGGGCGCGAAGTCGTGCACGCTGATCCCCACCGGAGCGCCCCAATGGTTGCGGCCGAAGAAGCGGATGAGGGCGTCCCCGGTGCGCAGTCCGATGAAGTACGGGTTGCGGTAGTCGACCACGGCGTCGACGATCCGGCCCTCAGGGCCGCGGGCCTGGACGCGGGCGCCCTCGGCGGTGTCGTCCGCGAGCCCGAGCGCCCGCCCCACGACGGTGAAGGCGTCGGCCGCCGTGGACGCCTCGGGACCGTTCAGGGTCGCGAAGGCGACCGGTCGGGGCGCGAAGCGGGTCAGGTACTCGCGCAGGGTGTGGAGGTAGAAGTCGGTGTGCTTGTCGGCGCCGTCGTACTGGTTGTCCCAGTCGTCGACGAAGATGCCGCTGTGCACGTACCGCACCCAGGCATGCCGGCCGCCTTCGCGCGGCTCGATGGTGTGGTCGAGCTGGTTGAGGGTCTGCTGGCCGATGCCCTCGACGTCCGCGACGCGGTTGGTGTAGCGGTGCGGCGGGTCCCAGGCGGTGATCGTGGACCCGAAGGGGCCCCTGCCGCCCTCTCGCGGCTCGGGGGCTTCCATCGGCCACAGCCAGCCACCGGTGCCGGTCGTGATGGCGTCCCATACCTGCTCCGGGGTGGCGTCGACCTCGAACTCTCGGGCGATCTCGAATTCCTTGGACATGATGGCTCCTGCGCGTCAAGTAGGCGTGTCAGTCGGTGAGTTCGGGGGCGGGTGCGGCGGCCGACCCGGATTCCGCGGCCCCCGGCCGCACGGTGGGATGAACGGCGACGACGATCCGGTGGTCGCGGCCGCCCTCGGCGTCCGGGGCGTCGTACTTGCGGATGAGGGCGCCGACGCCCGCCGTCAGCTCCTGGATGAACGCCGCGCGGTCGGCGGCCGAGGCGAAGCGGACCTCACCGTCGAGCGCGTACGTCGCGAGTCGTTTGCGGGCTTTCGCCGCACCGGTGAGCAGTGAACCGACGTCCCGCACCAGCCGGGCGCCGAGGGCGAGCAGCCAGCGCGCGGAGAGCTGGTCGCGGAAGCGGTCCGGGTCGGGCTGCACGGAGGCGAGCGCCAGTGGGCTGATGACGTACGACGCGGCCGTGGCCCGCATCAGCCGCTCGGTGACGTTGCCCTTGCGGCGCTCGCCGGCCAGCTCGACCAGCCCGTGCCGCTCCAGGGTCTTGAGGTGGTAGTTCACCTTCTGCCGGGGCAGCCCGACCTTGCCGGCCAGCATGGCGGCCGACGCGGGGCCGCCGGCGAGCTCGGCGAGCAGCCGGGCCCGCACGGGGTCCAGCGACACGGCTGCGGCCTCGGGGTCCTCGATCACGGTGACGTCCAACATGGCCCCACCTTCTCACCGAAAAGGATACTTGTCCAGGAGAACTGAGTTTTCGGCAAGGAGGCGTGCCGGGCACCGGTCAGGAAGAGAGGGACGAGGAGGAGGCGAGCACCCGCCGAGGAGGCCGGGCTCACCCCCGGGCCGGTGCGGGCGTCACCGGGGCCGCCTACGCTGCGGTCCGCGCTCCTCCAGCCGCGCCAACCGGCCCTGGAACCGGTCGCGCCGGGCCTGAAGGAGGGCCACTTCGGCGACGAGTCCGGGCACCCCCAGGCGGGCGGGCACCCCAGGCCGTCGGGCACCCCACGCTCAACGCCGAGGACGCCCTCAAGGCAGCCCACGCCGAGATCCTCGCCCAGCGCACCCGCATCGGCGAACTCCTCGGAAATCCGTGACTTGCAGGCCGAATGGACCGAGGAAGCCATCCAACGGATCACCACCGAGAACGCCACACTCAAGCAGAGGGTCCGCCAGATGACGGCCGACAACCGCACCCTCGACGAGCGGCTCAAGGCCGCTCGCTCCAACCTCCGTTTGGCCGATTCAACGGTGCGCTGAATCACCTCGGACGAATTCAGACGGTGGTCTCACCCGCCGAGGCCGGTGAGACACGTCGTTGCCACACGCCTTGATGAATGCGGTCATGCTCTCCACTGCGGAAGCAACCAGCGTCAAGTGACCTCGAAGGTCCGCGATCAGCCATAGGTATCCAGGCCGTTGCGATCGAGTGCTGCTCGGATCTGGCTGAGCCACTCTGTGCCCAGCCGGCGCCCGTTCGGGAGTTGGTCGCCTCGATCCCAACGCCACGCTGTGATCACCGCCAGCACGAGGATCCGGCACTCGCGCAGCAAGTCTTGATCGACACCCGGATAGTGCTCGCTGACCTCTTCGGGCGCATGGGCGAGGTCGAATTCGACGGGCCCACGGCAACACGTCTCAAGGTCTATGAACAGCAGCCCGTTCTTCGTGCTGAGCACGTTGCCCGGGTGCGGTTCGCCGTGCAGCAGCTGCTCAGTGCCGCGGCGCCCGCAGATCGCTCGTCTGAGGCTTCGTAACGTGTCGCCGAGCAGCTCCCGGTCCGCGTCGGCGAGCGCCGAAGTGCGGTCGCGGTTCGCCACAAGTTGTTGAGCCTGCTCGACTCGAGCCGTGAAATGCGGCGTCGGGACATGGAGCTTGCGCATGCCGGCATGCAGCCGCTCGAGCGCATTGGCGTAGTCGGCTGGTGTGACCTCTCGAGGTGTCACGGGTTCGTAGTAGGTCCATAGCGTGACCACGAAGCCGTCACGCTCGTAGACGCGTGGCTCCACTCGAGGTTCGAGAGCAGCCACAGGGCACCCGGATTCGGCGAGCCGCTGAGCAAGCTCGACTTCGAACTGTGCGACTTGATGCGCTACAGGTGCCACCCGGGCCAGGACGTCACAAGGCAGCAGACGCAGAGTGAGCTTGTTCGAGTCATGAAGAACGATCACGTCGTCGACTGGCAGGCCAAGTGATGAGGCGGTCGACATGGCCGCGGCAACCGCCCGCCCGACCTCTGACACCTGCATCGTCGCCTGGCCCCTCTCCCTTGAGCGCTGCCGCAACTCTCCAAGCGGTACAACCTGCGCACCATACCAAGTTGCCGATAGAGAGCTGCGGTGGCGGCGACGGAGTAATTGTCAAGACCTGTGGACGGAAGCCGCACCGACCCAGCGGTGATAGGCGTCTACGTCAACGTTGCTGCCGCACACGATGGTGACCACGTGTCGGCCGGCGAAGCGGTCGCGGTCTTCGAGGATCGCCGCGATGCCGAGCGCGGCCGACGGTTCAACGACGAGGCCGGCGTGGTCAAGGAGCATCCGCATACCGACGATGATCGACGCCTCCCGGACCAGGACTGCGTCGTCGGCGACCAGGAGGAGGTCGTCCAGGACGGCCGGGATGGGACACCGGCCGGCGACGCCGTCGGCGATGGTGTCGGCCGAGTCGGTGGTGACGACGCGCCGCCTGCGCCACGAGTGTGTCATCGCCGGTGCGCCCAGCGGCTGGATGCAGATCACCTCGGCCCCCGGCGCCATGGCCTTCACCACGTGCCCCACGCCGGTGGCCAGCGCCCCGCCGCCGAGAGCGATCAGGACCGCGTCGAACGACGGTGCGGTGTCCACCAGTTCCAGGCCGATGGTCGCCGCGCCCTCGCAGGTCTCGATGTCCAGACTGTCTTCGACTAGCCGGATGCCGTCGTACTGCGCGATGGCCGCCGCCCGCTCGCGAGCCATCTCGTGGTCGCCGTCCACCAGTTCCAGCCTGGCGCCCAGCGCGCGGATGCGATCAAGCTTGGCCACCGTCGCGAAGCGGGATGCCACGACGGTGACGTCGAGTCCCCGGCCCCGACCGGACCAGGCGAGGGCTTGGCCGAGGTTGCCCGCGCTGGCGCACACCAGGGCTCGCGGGCCGTTGTCGGCGAGCAGGCTCATGACTACCTCGGTGCCGCGGGCCTTGAAGCTGCGGACCGGGTTCGCCGTCTCGAGTTTGATGCTCACCGTGCACCCGAGGTCGGGCTCCAGCGCCTCGCAGGGGTACAGCGGAGTGTCGAGAAAGATCGGGTCGATTACCCGGCGAGCCGCCCTGATCCGAGCAATGTCGAGGCGCGTTTGCTGCATACACAGCAGCGTAGGACCGTCGGCGCCATTCCATGAGCAATTGAGTGGTAAGCCGGTTGCCGCATGATCAGGCTGCGTCTTCCTGGCGCTCGGCCAGGACACCGTTCGGACTGCGGCAGGAGGACTTCGCGGCCCTGGCGCGGTTCGCGGACGCCGTGACCGCATGAGCGAGCGCCCCGCCAGGTGAGGTGTCGGGGCGCTCGTCGGCCGGGGGCGTCAGTTGTGGCTGTGCAGGATCTCGTTCAGACCGCCCCAGACCGCGTTGTTCGGGCGGGCCTCGACCGCGCCGGTGACCGAGTTGCGGCGGAAGAGGATGTTGGAGGCGCCGGAGAGTTCACGGGCCTTGACGATCTGGCCGTCGGGCATGGTGACCCGGGTGCCGGCGGTGACGTACAGACCGGCCTCGACGACGCACTCGTCGCCGAGGGCGATGCCGACGCCCGCCTCGGCGCCGACCAGGCAGCGCTCGCCGATGGAGATGATCACGTTGCCGCCGCCGGAGAGCGTGCCCATCGTGGAGGCACCGCCGCCGATGTCCGAACCGTCGCCGACCACGACGCCCGCGGAGATGCGGCCCTCGACCATGGAGGTGCCGAGCGTGCCGGCGTTGAAGTTCACGAAGCCCTCGTGCATGACCGTGGTGCCCTCGGCGAGGTGGGCACCCAGACGGACCCGGTCGGCATCGGCGATGCGGACGCCCTTCGGCACGACGTAGTCGGTCATGCGCGGGAACTTGTCGATGGAGGTCACCTGGAGGTGCAGGCCCTCGGCGCGGGCGTTCAGGCGCACCTTCTCGATGTCGTCGACGGCGACCGGCCCCAGGGAGGTCCAGGCGACGTTGGCGAGGAAGCCGAACATGCCCTCCAGGCTCTGGCCGTGCGGCTTGACCAGGCGGTGCGAGAGGAGGTGCAGGCGCAGATAGACGTCGTGAGCGTCGATCGGCTTCTCGTCCAGCGAGGCGATGACCGTGCGGACCGCGACCACCTCGACGCCCCGGCGGGCGTCCCGGCCGATCGCCTTCGCGGCGCCTTCGCCGAGCAGTTCCATGGCACGCTCGGCCGACAGCCGCTCGGTGCCGGACGGGCCGGGCTCGGCGGACAGCTCGGGCGCGGGGAACCAGGTGTCGAGAACGGTGCCGTCGGCGGCGATGGTGGCAAGGCCGGCGGCCACGGCACCGGTGGTACGGGGGGCAGTCGTGTCGCTCATAGGGGAAACCTAACGTGGCGAGGGTCGCGTGGGCGAACCGGTGCCGGGGGCGTCTCAGGTACCGGTCAGCCCCCGGTCAGGGCCACCCCGGCCGCGGATCGGGGAATCACCCGGCCCAGTACCTCCCGCGCGTACTGCTCGTCGTACGCCGCCCCCGTCAGCAGCACCTGCAGACAGATCCCGTCCATCAGCGCGAGGAGGGCCCGCGCGGTGACCGGGTCGGTGCGGCGGGCCAGCCGCTCGGCGGTCTCCTCGGTCCACTCGGCGGCGACCGGGCGCAGGGCGGGGCGGCGCAGGGCCGCGAGGTAGAGCTCGTACTCCAGCTCGACGCCGGCCCGGTCGCCGCCCAGCCACTCCCCCATGACCCGGGCGAGGTCCGCGGCGAGGTCGCCCTCCGCGTCCTCCAGCAGGCCGCTCGCGGTGAGCGCCTTGGCGAAGCCCTCGTTCGCCTGCCGCAGCGCGGCGACCATGAGCTCGTCGAGGGTCTTGAAGTGGTACGTCGTGGAACCGAGCGGCACATCGGCCTCGGCGGCGACCGAGCGGTGGCTCAGTCCCGCGATGCCCTTGTCCGCCACGACGCGGATCGCCGCGTCGATGATCCGCTGCCGTCGCTCGGGGTCGTAGCGCCGGGCCATCAGTGCGCACCTCCCAGGTTCAGAACCACCACCCCGCCGACGATCAGCGCGATCCCGGCGATCTTCGCGAGGCCCAGCCCCTCACCGAAGAGCACCAGCCCGATCGCGGCGACCGTCGCGGTGCCGACTCCTGACCAGATCGCATAGGCCGTACCGATCGACATGCTCTTCAGAGCCCGGGCTAGCAGCACGAAGGAGACGACGTAACCGATGACGGTCACCAGCGACGGCCAGGGCCTGCTGAAACCGTCGCTGTACTTCATGGCGGTCGTGGCGACGACCTCGGCCCCGATGGCCCCGGCGAGGAAGGCGTATTCCATGTGTACGAGTGTACGCATCGATGCGTACGCCCGTACGCACACCGGGTCGCCATGCGGCTCGGCCGGGGCTGGCCCGAGCACGGGAGACGGCGACGCCCGTCGGGCGTCGCCGTCTCCTCGAGCCAGTGGACCTCAGACGTTGAAGCCGAGCGCCCGAAGCTGCTCGCGGCCATCGTCCGTGATCTTGTCGGGACCCCACGGCGGCATCCAGACCCAGTTGATCCGCAACTCGCTCACGAGGCCGTCCGTGGCGGACTTGGCCTGGTCCTCGATGACGTCCGTCAGCGGGCAGGCCGCGGAGGTCAGGGTCATGTCGACGGTGGCGATGTTGGCCTCGTCGATGTGAATGCCGTAGATCAGGCCGAGGTTGACGACGTCGATGCCCAGCTCGGGGTCGACGACGTCCATCAGGGCCTCACGGAGTTCCTCCTCCGAGGCCGGCTTCATCTCCACGGTGTCGCTCATGCCGTCTTCCTTTCGGCGTCGGCTCCGCCCAGCGCCTGAGCCGTCGCGTCCTTCCACGCCATCCAGCTCAGGAGGGCGCATTTCACCCGCGCCGGGTACTTGGACACACCCGCGAACGCGACCGCGTCCTCCAGGATGTCCTCCATCGCGTCGTCGGGCTCGATCCGGCCCCTGGACTGCATCAGCTCCAGGAAGGTCTCCTGGATCTTCTGCGCCTCGGCCAGTTCCCTGCCGACGAGGAGCTCGTTCAGTACGGAGGCCGAGGCCTGGCTGATGGAGCAGCCCTGGCCTTCGTACGAGACGTCCTTGATCGTCGTGCCGTCGTACTTCACACGCAGCGTGATCTCGTCGCCGCAGGTCGGATTGACATGGTGCACCTCGGCGTCGCCATCCCTCAGACCACGCCCGTGGGGGTTCTTGTAGTGGTCCAGGATGACTTCCTGGTACATCGAATCAAGCTTCACGACCAGCCCTTCAGCCGAAGAAGTTCCGTACGTGCTCCAGCCCCTCGACCAGTGCGTCGATCTCGGCCGGCGTGGAGTACAGATAGAACGACGCTCGCGTGGTCGCAGGAATTCCGTACCGCAGGCAGACGGGGCGGGCGCAGTGGTGGCCCACCCGGACCGCGATGCCCTGCTCGTCGAGAACCTGCCCCACGTCGTGCGGGTGGATGTCACCGAGCGTGAAGGAGATCGCCGCGCCCCGGTCCTCGGCCGTGGTCGGGCCGATGATCCTCAGGTCGGGGACCTCGCTCAGCCGCTTCACCGCGTACTCGGTGAGCGCGTGCTCATGGGCGAGGATCTTGTCCATGCCGATCGAGGTCAGGTAGTCGATCGCCGCGCCCAGGCCCACGGCCTGCGCGATCGGCGGCGTACCCGCCTCGAACTTGTGCGGCGCCGGGGCGTATGTCGACGAGTGCATCGACACCGTCTCGATCATCTCGCCGCCGCCCAGGAACGGAGGCAGGTCCTCCAGCAGCTCCTGGCGGCCCCAGAGCACGCCGATGCCGGTCGGACCGCACATCTTGTGGCCGGTGAAGGCCACGAAGTCGGCCCCCAGAGCCTGGACGTCCAGCGGCATGTGCGGCGCGGCCTGTGAGGCGTCGACGCAGACCAGGGCGCCGACCTCCTGGGCGCGGCGCACTATCGCCTCGACCGGGTTGACCGTGCCCAGGATGTTGGACACCAGCACGAAGGAGACGATCTTCGTCTTCTCCGTGATGATCTCGTCGATGTTCGACAGGTCGAGCCGGCCGTCGTCGGTGAGGCCGAACCACTTCAGCTTCGCGCCCGTGCGCTGCGCGAGCAGCTGCCAGGGGACGATGTTGGAGTGGTGCTCCATCTCCGTGATGACGATCTCGGTGTCGTGGTCCACCCGGTAGGGCTCGTCGGCCCAGCCGAGCATGTTCGCCACGAGGTTGAGGGACTCGGAGGCGTTCTTGGTGAAGATCACCTCGTCGCGGCTCGGCGCGTTGATGAACGCGGCGACCTTGTCGCGCGCGCCCTCGTACAGCGCCGTGGCCTCCTCGGCGAGCACATGCACACCGCGGTGGACGTTGGCGTTGTAGCGCTCGTAGTACTCGCTGAGGACGTCCAGCACCTGGCGCGGCTTCTGCGAGGTCGCTGCGTTGTCCAGGTACACGAGCTTCTTGCCGTCGTGGACCAGTCTGTCCAGGACGGGGAAGTCCTTGCGGATCGCCTCGGTGTCGAGGAGGCCCGGCAGCTGTGTCACGCGGATGCGCCACCCTTCACGTATGCCTCGTAGCCCTCGTTCTCCAGCTTGTCCGCGAGCTCGGGGCCGCCGGACTCGGCGATGCGGCCGTTGGCGAACACGTGGACGTAGTCGGGCTTGATGTAGCGCAGGATGCGCGTGTAGTGCGTGATGAGCATGGTGCCGACCTCGCCGGTCTCGCGGACGCGGTTGACGCCCTCGGAGACGATGCGCAGCGCGTCGACGTCCAGACCCGAGTCGGTCTCGTCGAGGATCGCGATCTTCGGCTTGAGCAGCTCCAGCTGGAGGATCTCGTGGCGCTTCTTCTCACCGCCGGAGAAGCCCTCGTTGACATTGCGCTCGGCGAAGGACGGGTCCATGTGGAGACGCTCCATGGTCTCCTTGACCTCCTTCACCCAGGTGCGCAGCTTGGGGGCCTCGCCGCGGATCGCGGTGGCGGAGGTGCGCAGGAAGTTGGAGACCGAGACGCCGGGGACCTCGACCGGGTACTGCATCGCCAGGAACAGGCCCGCGCGGGCACGCTCGTCGACGGACATCTCCAGGACGTCCTCGCCGTCGAGCAGCACGGTGCCGCTGGTGATCGTGTACTTCGGGTGGCCCGCGAGCGAGTAGGCGAGGGTCGACTTGCCCGAGCCGTTGGGGCCCATGATGGCGTGCGTCTCGCCCTGCTTCACGGTGAGGTCGACGCCCTTGAGGATCTCCTTCGTGGCGTTGTCGGCCTCGACGGTGACGTGCAGGTCTTGGATTTCAAGCGTTGCCATGGGTGCCTCAGGACTCCTGGGTGAGGGAGACGAGAACGTCGTCCCCTTCGATCTTTACGGGATATACGGGGACGGGGCGCGTCGCGGGTGGGCCGGACGGCTTACCGGTGCGCAGGTCGAAGCTGGAGCCGTGCAGCCAGCACTCGATCTGGCAGTCCTCCACCTCGCCCTCGGACAGCGAGACGTTCGCGTGGGAGCAGATGTCGTAGATCGCGAAGACCTCGCCCTCGGTCTTCACGACCGAGATGGGCGTGCCGTCGAGTTCCACCCGCTTCGGGGCGCCCTCTTCCAGCTCGCTCAGCCCGCAGACGCGTACGAAGGTGGTCATGCGACCGACGCCTCCAGCTCTTCCTCGATCTTGGCGATCAGGCGCTCCTCGATGTCCTGGACGCCGATCTGCTGGACCAGCTCGGCGAAGAAGCCGCGGACCACCAGACGGCGGGCCTCGTGCTCCGGGATGCCGCGGGCCATCAGGTAGAAGAGCTGCTCGTCGTCGAAGCGACCGGTGGCGGACGCGTGGCCGGCGCCGACGATCTCGCCGGTCTCGATCTCCAGGTTGGGGACCGAGTCGACGCGCGCGCCGTCCGTGAGGACGAGGTTGCGGTTCATCTCGTAGGTGTCCGTGCCCTCGGCCTTGGCCTCGATGAGCACGTCACCGATCCACACGGCGTGCGCGTCGTCGCCCTGGAGCGCGCCCTTGTAGGCGACGTTCGACTTGCAGTGCGGGGTGTTGTGGTCGACGAAGAGCCGGTGTTCCTGGTGCTGGCCCTTGTCGGTGAAGTACAGGCCGTACAGCTCGGCCTCGCCGCCGGTGCCCGCGTACGTCACGCGCGGGTGAAGACGGACCACGTCGCCGCCGAAGGTCACGACGATCGACCTGAAGGAGGCGTCACGGCCGACCAGCGCGTTGTGCTGGGCCACGTGCACCGCCTTGTCGTCCCAGTCCTGGACGGAGACGACGGTCAGCTTGGCACCGTCGCCCAGCAGGTAGTCGACGTTGGCGGCGATCACCGCGTCGCCCGTGTGGTCGATGACGACGACGGCCTCGGCGAAGGCGCCGAGCTCGATGACCTGGTGGCCGTAGACGACCCCGCCCTGGCCCTGCACCGCGATGCGGATCGGCTCGGTGAGGACGGTCTCCTTCGGCACGGTGACGACCGAGGCCTGCTGGAAGGCGGAGTACGCCTGGGCGGCGACGCGGTCCACCGGGGTGCCCGCCTTGCCGAGCCGGGCGTCGTCGCGGCCGACGGCCTCGACGGTGACGCCCTCGGGGGCCTCGACGGTGACCTTCACGCCCTCGCCGTTGGCCACGGCGGTGCCGTCGTGCAGCCCGCGCAGCCGCTCCAGCGGCGTGAACCGCCACTCCTCCTCACGGCCGTGCGGAACCGGGAAGTCCGCCACGTCGAAGGACGGCGGCGCGCTCATGCGCGTGGCGACGGTCGACTCGGCGGCGACCGCGATCGAGCCGGCGGTGGTGCTGCCCAGCGGTGGGGGCGCCCCCTGGCCGAGCGAAGTCGAGGGCTTGGGGGAGTTCTGGGCCTCAGCCATGGCTGTCGTTGTGCTCTCTTCCTACGTCAGTTGTGATCCTCGGCCCGCCCCGTACGGGCGGGCCGTCGCTGCTCGGAGGGGGTCGGTCAGCCGACCGCGCCTTCCATCTGCAGCTCGATCAGCCGGTTGAGCTCCAGCGCGTACTCCATGGGCAGCTCCTTGGCGATCGGCTCGACGAAGCCGCGCACGATCATCGCCATCGCCTCGAACTCACTCAGACCACGGCTCATCAGGTAGAAGAGCTGGTCCTCGGAGACCTTGGAGACGGTGGCCTCATGTCCCATGGAGACGTCGTCCTCGCGGACGTCGACGTACGGGTACGTGTCGGACCGCGAGATCGTGTCGACGAGCAGGGCGTCGCAGAGCACGTTCGACTTGGCACCCGGAGCGCCCTCGCCGATCTCGATCAGACCACGGTAGGAGGTACGGCCGCCACCGCGCGCCACCGACTTGGAGACGATGTTGGACGAGGTGTTCGGCGCCATGTGGACCATCTTGGCGCCCGCGTCCTGGTGCTGGCCCTCGCCCGCGAAGGCGATGGAGAGGGTCTCGCCCCTGGCGTGCTCGCCCATGAGGTAGACGGCCGGGTACTTCATCGTCACCTTGGAGCCGATGTTGCCGTCGATCCACTCCATGGTCGCGCCCTCGTAGGCCACGGCGCGCTTGGTGACCAGGTTGTAGACGTTGTTCGACCAGTTCTGGATGGTCGTGTAACGGCAGCGGGCGTTCTTCTTCACGATGATCTCGACGACCGCGGAGTGCAGCGAGTCCGACTTGTAGATCGGGGCCGTACAACCCTCGACGTAGTGCACGTAGGCACCCTCGTCGACGATGATCAGGGTCCGCTCGAACTGGCCCATGTTCTCCGTGTTGATACGGAAGTAGGCCTGGAGCGGGATCTCCACCTGAACGCCCGGCGGGACGTAGATGAAGGAGCCACCCGACCACACGGCGGTGTTCAGCGAGGCGAACTTGTTGTCACCGGGCGGGATGACGGTGCCGAAGTACTCCTTGAAGAGCTCCGGGTGCTCCTTCAGCGCGGTGTCGGTGTCCAGGAAGATGACACCCTGCTCCTCCAGGTCCTCGCGGATCTGGTGGTAGACGACCTCCGACTCGTACTGGGCGGCGACACCGGCGACGAGGCGCTGCTTCTCAGCCTCGGGGATGCCGAGCTTGTCGTAGGTGTTCTTGATGTCCTCGGGCAGGTCCTCCCAGGACTCCGCCTGCTTCTCCGTGGAGCGCACGAAGTACTTGATGTTGTCGAAGTCGATGCCCGACAGGTCCGAGCCCCAGTTCGGCATGGGCTTCTTCTCGAAGAGCTTGAGACCCTTGAGGCGCAGCTTGGTCATCCACTCCGGCTCGGACTTCTTGCCCGAGATGTCGCGGACGACGTCCTCGTTCAGACCGCGCTTCGCCGCGGCACCGGCCTCGTCGGAGTCGGCCCAGCCGTATTCGTACTTGCCCAGGCCCTCGAGTTCGGGGTGAGCAGTCTCCGTGGGGAGAGTCATGCGGGGTTCCTCCCGGCCGTGCTGGCAGATGCGTTGTGAGTGGTCTCGGAAATCTCTGAAGCTTTGGGTGGCGCTTTGGGGATGAACGTCGTGCAGACGCCGTCGCCGTGCGCGATCGTCGCCAGTCGCTGGACATGCGTTCCGAGGAGCTGGGAGAAGATCTCCGTCTCGGCCTCGCACAGCTGCGGGAACTGCTCCGCGACATGGGCGACCGGGCAGTGGTGCTGGCAGAGCTGCTCGCCGACCGGTGCGCTGCGCGCCGTTGCAGCGTACCCGTCCACGCTCAGGGCCCTGGCCAGCGCTTCGGTGCGCTGTGCGGGGTCGGCGGCCTCGATCGCCGCGCGGTAGGCGGTCGCCTGTGCGGCGATCCTCGCGCGGGCGAAGGCGACGACGGCCTCGTCCCCGCCGAACCGCTCGCGGATGAAGCGCAGCGCGTCCGCGGCGAGCTGGTCGTACGACTGGTCGAAGGCGTCGCGGCCGCAGTCGGTGAGCGCGAAGACCTTGGCCGGGCGACCGCGCGTACGCGCCCCGTACACACGCTGCTCCCGGGCCTCCACGACATCGTCGGCGACCAGCGCATCCAGATGCCGTCGTACGGCCGCCTGGGTGAGTCCCAGCCGTCCGGCGAGCTCGGCGACGGTCGACGGGCCGTGGTCCAGGATGGACCGCGCGACCCGGTTGCGCGTCGAGCGCTCCCCGGTCGCGAGCTCCTCCTGCGGGGCCCCCGTAGGGGTCTCCCGAGCCTCGCCGACGTTTTTCACAACGCCATTGTTGCGTAATTCCTCGGAGCCTGACAAGCGTCGCCCCGACGCCCGACGGTGCCGTACATCACTTAGGTATACCTAAAATGACCTGCGGAAACGATCTCCGATCGGCCGGAGGAGTGGCGTCCGCCGGGGCCTTCCGGGAGACTGCCCGATCATGTCGACACCGCCTCCGACCGGCCCTCTTGTCACTCGGGCCACCATCGCCTCGCAGTTGGGCGCGCTCGGGGTCGAGCCCGGCGAGACGCTCCTCGTGCACTCCTCCCTGAGCTCCCTCGGCTGGGTGTGCGGAGGGGCCCTCGCCGTCGTCCAGGGCCTCCTCGACGCCCTCGGTCCGGACGGGACGCTGGTGGTCCCCACCCAGTCCGGCGATCTGACGGACCCCGCCGAGTGGGGAAACCCGCCGGTGCCCGAGGAGTGGTGGGAGACGATCCGGGCCACCATGCCCGCGTACGACCCGCTGGTGACCCCCACCCGCGGGGTCGGAGTGGTCCCGGAGACCGTGCGCGGATGGCCGGGTGCGCTGCGCAGCGCGCACCCGCAGACCTCGTTCGCCGCGGTCGGGGCACGGGCAGCGGAGATCATCGAGGGTCATGCGACCGACTGCCGGCTGGGCGAGCGCAGTCCCCTGGCCCGGCTGGAGAAGCTGGGCGCCCGCGTCCTGCTGCTGGGCGCGGGCTACGAGACGTGCACGAGCTTCCACCTGGCCGAGTACCGGATCCCCGCACCCCTCGTCGCGGTGGGGCGGCCGGGTCCGGCCGGCTGGGAGGTGGTGAGCGAGGTGGCGATCTCCTCGGAACGGTTCGACGAGCTGGGCCATGACTTCGAGCGGGACCGTCCGGTCGTACGGGGCAGGGTGGGCACGGCCGTCGTACGCCTGTTCCCCGTCGCGGACGCGGTGGCGTACGCGGAGCGGTGGCTGGCGCTGCACCGGCCGGGCGAGGAGTAGATCTCGGACCCGCGCGTCCGCCGCCCGCGCGGCCTACCTAGACTCTGGAGCCATGCGAAGCGAGCCGGTCGTCCAGGTCCGGGCCCTGAGGAAGCGCTACGGCCCGAAGACCGCGGTGGACGGCCTCGACCTGGTGGCCCGGGCGGGTGTCACCGCCGTACTCGGTCCCAACGGAGCGGGCAAGACGACCACGATCGAGACCTGTGAGGGGTACCGGAAACCGGACTCCGGCACGGTGCGCGTCCTGGGCCTCGACCCGGTCCGCGAGGCCACCGCGCTGCGTCCCCGCATCGGTGTCATGCTCCAGTCCGGCGGCGTCTACTCGGGGGCCCGCGCGGACGAGATGCTCCGCCATGTCGCCAAGCTGCACGCCCACCCGCTGGACGTCGACGCGCTCATCGAACGGCTGGGGCTCGGCAGCTGCGGACGCACGGCCTACCGGCGCCTGTCGGGCGGGCAGCAGCAGCGGCTCGCCCTCGCCATGGCCGTCGTCGGCCGCCCGGACCTGGTCTTCCTGGACGAGCCGACCGCCGGTCTCGACCCCCAGGCACGCCGGGCCACCTGGGACCTCGTGCGCGATCTGCGCACCGACGGCGTGTCCGTGATCCTGACGACGCACTACATGGACGAGGCCGAGCAGCTCGCCGACGACGTCGCGATCATCGACGCGGGCCGGGTCATCGCCCAGGGCTCCCCCGAGGAGCTCTGCCGCGGCGGCGCGGAGAACACACTGCGCTTCACCGGCCGCCCCGGCCTGGACGTGGGCTCCCTGCTGAAGGCGCTCCCGGCGGACTGCACGGCGGCGGAGCTGACGCCGGGCGCGTACCGCGTCGTCGGCAAGGTCGACCCCCAGCTGCTGGCGACGGTCACCTCCTGGTGCGCCCAGCACGGCGTGATGCCGGACAGGATCTCGGTCGAACGCCACACCCTCGAAGACGTGTTCCTGGAGCTGACCGGCAAGGAGTTGCGCTCATGATTCTGGCCCCGGAGCCCACGGGCAAGGAGCTGCGTCCGTGACCACTGCCGGTACCTACACGCCGAAGCCCGGCGCCGCGCCCCTCCCGCGCATGATCGCGGCGCAGGCCGCGCTGGAGACGAAGATGCTGCTGCGCAACGGCGAGCAGCTGCTGCTGACGGTCGTCATCCCGACACTGCTGCTGGTCCTCTTCAGCTCCGTCGACATCGTGGACACCGGATCCGGCAGGGCCGTCGACTTCCTCACCCCCGGCGTTCTCGCGCTCGCCGTGATGTCGACCGCTTTCACCGGACAGGCCATCGCGACCGGCTTCGAGCGCCGGTACGGGGTGCTGAAGCGGCTCGCCTCCTCGCCGCTGCCCCGCTGGGGACTGATGACCGCCAAGACGGCATCCGTCCTGGTCACCGAGATCCTCCAGGTGATCCTGCTGACGGTGATCGCCTTCGCGCTGGGCTGGTCCCCGCACGGCAACCCGTTCGTCGTGCTGCTCCTGCTGGTCCTGGGCACGGCGGCCTTCTCCGGGCTCGGTCTGCTGATGGCGGGCACGCTGAAGGCCGAGGCGACCCTGGCCGCCGCCAACCTTGTCTTCCTGCTGCTGCTCGTCGGCGGCGGCGTGATCGTCCCGCTGGACAAGTTCCCCCCGGGAGCCCAGGACGCGCTCGGGCTGCTCCCGATCTCCGCGCTCTCGGACGGGCTGCGCGGCGTCCTGCAGCACGGTGCCGGGATGCCCTGGGGCGACCTGGGGATCCTGGGGGCATGGGCCGTCGTGGGGCTGGCCGCGGCCGGGAGGTTCTTCCGCTGGGAGTGACGGGCGGGCGTGCGGTCCAGGTGACGTCCCGGTGTGAGGTCCGTCCGTCGCGCCGACCCCTCGTGAAACCGTGCACAAGCGGCCATCTACCATGAGGGGCGTGCCAAACGTGACCCGCGCCGATGCCGTAGCGGCCGTGCGCAACCCGCTCGCCTTCATCGCCGCACGCTGGACCCCGCAACCCCGGACGGTCCGGCGGGCGGCGCTCGCCGCGCTCGTCATGTCGGTGGCCATCGTCGTCACCGGCGGTGCCGTGCGCCTGACCGGCTCCGGGCTCGGCTGCCCGACCTGGCCCCAGTGCACGGACGACTCGCTGACCACGACCAGCGCCATGGGCGTGCATGGTGCCATCGAGTTCGGCAACCGCATGCTGACGTACGTGCTGTGCGCGGCCGTCGGCTGGGCGATCATCGCAGCCCGCTCGCAGAAGCCGTGGCGGCGCGGCCTGACCCGGCTCGGCTGGGCGCAGTTCTGGATCGTCATGAGCAACGCGATCCTCGGCGGCATCGTGGTCCTGGTCGGCCTCAACCCGTACACCGTCGCCGCCCACTTCCTGCTCTCCACCGCGCTCATCACGGTGGCCGCGCTCATGTGGCAGCGCACCCGGGAGGGCGACGCGGCGCCGCGTCCGCTGGCCGGCAGGGCCGTGCAGCAGTTGGTGTGGGTCCTGGTCGTCGCCTCGCTGCTGCTGATCGCCGTCGGCACGGTGGTCACCGGCGCGGGCCCGCACGCGGGCGACTCCAGGGACGTCAAGCGCATTCCGATCGACTGGGAGTCCGTCGCCAAGCTGCACGCCGTGCTCGCCTGGATCGTGGTGACACTGGCGTTCGCGCTGTGGTTCGTCCTGAAGGCGGTCGATTCGCCCAGCGGCCCGCTGCACCGCACCCGGGACCTGTTCCTGATCCTCCTGGGCCAGGGCGTCATCGGTTACGTCCAGTACTTCACGCACCTTCCCGAGGTCCTGGTCGGCCTCCACATGTTCGGCTCCTGCCTGGTGTGGATCGGGGTGCTGCGGGTGCTGCTGTCGCTGCGCGAACGCCCCGAGGTGACGGCGGACCTTCCAGGTCCCGCGGCGGAGTCGGCCCTCACCACGGCGTGACGCCCGCCCTCCTGAGCCGTACGGCTCACCGAAGCCGTACGGCTCACCCCAGCCCGTACACCCGCCGTGCGTTCCCCGCGGCGATCAGCCCTGCCACCCGCTGCGCGTCCGCCAGCGACCAGGCGCCCTCGGCGACCCAGGTGCCCAGCAGCCGGGAGAGCGCCTGGCGGAACAGACGGGCGCCGATCACATGGAGCTCGGGCAGGCCGTGTGCGCCGCTGGAGAAGAGGAGCTTGCCGAAGGGGGCCAGTTCCAGGAGCTCGGCCAGGACGTCGGCGGCCCGGGCACCCGTGCGCACGAGCGCCGCGCCCAGGTCCGCGTACACATGCGGGAACACCCCGGCCAGATGCGCCGCGTGCCGGTGGTACGGGTAGCCGTGCAGCAGGACGAGGTCCGTGCCGAGTCCTGCCGTGGCGCGCACGAAGTCGGTGAGCAGGACCGGGTCGGTGCGGTCGATGCGCAGGCCCGGTTCGCCGAGGCCCGAGTGGAGCTGGAGGGGACGGCCTGAGGCCACCGCGCTCCACAGCAGATGGCGCAGCAGGACCGGGTCCGAGAGTGCGCCTCCCACCCGGCGGCCCGCCAGCCAGCGCCCGGCCGCGCCCCGTACCTCCCCCGGCCCCGGCGGCTCCGGCGCGAGCGCCAGGCCGTGCCGTACGCCCGCCACCGAGGTGAACGCCACCGCGTGCGCCGCCGCCCCGTGGATGGACTCGGCCAGGTTCGCGAGGAACGCCTCGACCGTGCCGGAGGTGTCGGCCACCTGTTCGGCGAGCAGCTCCAGGCGGACGATCTCGTGCGCCTCCGCGGCTCCGGCCGAGGCCATCTCGGCAGGCCCGGTGAGGTCGCCGGGCAGCCCGGTGTCGACCAGGTACGTGGTGATGCCGCTGCCCCGCAGCAGCCTGCGCCCCACCTCCAGGACGCCGAGTTCGCGGCGCCTGGCGAGGTAGCGGGCGGGTGGGCAGTGCGGCTCCAGGCCGAGCAGCGGCGGACACCAGCGGCGTACGGCGAACCCCGTCTGGGTGTCGAAGAGGGTGGTGCCGGCCGCGGGCGGGCCCTCGGTGCGGGCCAGATGGGCCTCGAAGGTGCCGAGGCCCAGCTCGGTGCGGAGCACACCGTGGCAGTACTGGTCCACCAGGGACGGCGTTTCGATCATCCGGACTCCCCGCGACTGGACCGTGCCTCCTTCAGGTCCTAACGGGTGAACCGGGCGTGAGGTGTTGCTCTCAGACGGTGCGCTTGCCGCCCAGCTGGATCCCCGCCATGCGCGTCCACTCGTACGGGCCGGTCTTCACCTTGCCCGCGAACTCGCCGTCGAAGGCCT
This sequence comes from Streptomyces sp. TP-A0356, assembly GCF_001417775.1. Classification (GTDB taxonomy): domain Bacteria; phylum Actinomycetota; class Actinomycetes; order Streptomycetales; family Streptomycetaceae; genus Streptomyces. Next base: position 140,805 of record NZ_BBZJ01000017.1, read on the forward strand.
CGTGGACGGTGATCCCCGCCTTCTGTACGGCCTTCCCGGCGATCGCGTACGTGGGTGCGACGAGGTCGCCCCAGTGGCCGTCCTCGCCCACGAGCACGATCCGGGCGCCCCCCTCGCCGATGTACGCCACGTGCGCCTCGGCCCCGCCGTGCGCCTTGGCGAAGGCGTTGATCTCCTTGGCGAGCCGGGCGGCCCTGCGCTCGGCCCTGGCGGTCTGCTTGGCGTCGGTGCCCTCGTCAACCTGCTTGGTGTCTGCCATGGCCAGGATGCTACTCACGGGTAGATCCACTGGCGAGAGCAGGGCTCTGTGACGTACGTCGGTCGTGGGTGAGCTGCCTGGATGCGTCCCTCGGCGGTGGATGGGTCCCTCAGCGCAGGAACGGATCCACGGCCACCGCGACGAACAACAGCGACACATAGGTGATGGACCAGTGGAACAGCCGCATCTCCTTCAGCTTCACGCCGGACGCCTCGGCCCTCGCCCGGTTCTGCAGGGCATGCGCCTCCCACAGCCACCAGCCGCCCGCCGCCAGGGCGACCGCCGTGTAGAACCAGCCGGTGTAGCCGAGCGGGGTGAGCAGGAGCGAGACCACGACCATCACCCAGCTGTAGATCACGATCTGCCGGGCGACCACCTTGTTCGAGGCGATGACCGGCAGCATCGGCACGCCCACGCGCGCGTAGTCCTCCTTGACCTTCATGGACAGCGGCCAGTAGTGCGGCGGCGTCCAGAAGAACATGACAAGGAAGAGGATGATCGGCGCCCATGACATCGAGTTGGTGACCGACGACCAGCCGATGAGGACCGGGAGGCAGCCGGCGATGCCACCCCAGACGATGTTCTGCGACGTGCGCCGCTTGAGGATCATCGTGTAGACGACGACGTAGAAGAGGAGCGCTCCGAGCGACAGCCAGGCGGACAGCCAGTTGACGGTGAAACCGAACAGCAGCGTCGAGACGACCGCCAGCGTGATGCCGAAGGCGAGGCACTCGCCGGGACTGACCATGCCGGTGACCAGCGGACGCTGCGACGTACGCTCCATCAGCGCGTCGATGTCGCGGTCGATGTACATGTTCAGGGCATTCGCGCCGCCCGCGGAGAGGTAGCCGCCGATGCAGGTGAGCAGCACCAGCCTCAGGCTGGGTACGCCCTGCTGGGCGAGGAACATCACCGGGACGGTGGTGATCAGCAGCAGCTCGATGATCCGCGGCTTGGTCAGCGCCACGAACCCCTTGACACGGGCCCCAAACGGCCGCTGGCCCCGGCTGCTGCTCGTCCCCAGCACTCCCGGAGGACGGGATTCGACGGCCGTCACGTACACCCCTGACAGAGACATCCCAGCGAACCACCGGCCGTGAATTCCCGGTAAAGGCTCGCGCGTACCCACGCAACTTTAGACGTTGCCCACAGCCCGCCCTCCGCCGGGGTGGACCGTGTTGGCGGGCGACCGCGGGGCGGTGGAGGGGCCCGGGAGCACGAGCCGGGTACCGCTCGATTGAGCAGTCGGATGAGCGGCTCCGTATTCATTTGCCGAATGCGGATCAGGCTGGTCGGGAGGCGGATCGGGGGGACTCCCGGCAGTCTGGAATGACTCGAAAAGACGCACGTACTTACGGGGGTAGGCTCAGCAACGGCCGGTGGGCGCCCAGTGCACCGGCATTCGACATGTGGAGAGGAGCCCTGACCCAGGGTGAGCACCAAGCCGACCACCACAGACCTCGAGTGGACCGAGTTGGACCAGCGGGCCGTCGACACCGCCCGCGTCCTGGCCGCCGATGCCGTACAGAAGGTCGGCAACGGCCATCCGGGTACGGCGATGAGCCTGGCTCCGGCCGCCTACACCCTCTTCCAGAAGGTGATGCGCCACGACCCGGCCGACCCCGACTGGGTGGGCCGTGACCGCTTCGTGCTGTCCGCCGGCCACACGTCCCTGACCCTCTACACCCAGCTCTACCTGGCCGGTTTCGGTCTGGAGCTGGACGATCTGAAGGCCTTCCGCACCTGGGGTTCCAAGACTCCCGGCCACCCCGAGTACGGGCACACGCGGGGTGTGGAGACGACGACCGGGCCGCTCGGCCAGGGTGTCGGCAACGCCGTGGGCATGGCCATGGCCTCCCGCTACGAGCGCGGCCTGTTCGACCCGGACGCCCCGCAGGGCGCCTCCCCCTTCGACCACTTCGTCTACTGCATCGCCGGTGACGGCTGCCTCCAGGAGGGCATCTCCGCCGAGGCGTCCTCGCTGGCCGGTCACCAGAAGCTCGGCAATCTGATCCTGCTGTGGGACGACAACCACATCTCGATCGAGGGCGACACGGAGACCGCGGTCTCCGAGGACACGGTCAAGCGCTACGAGGCCTACGGCTGGCACGTGCAGCGCGTGGCGCCGAAGCCGGACGGCGATCTGGACCCGCACGGGATCTACGACGCGATCCAGGAGGCCAAGAAGGTCACGGACCGGCCGTCCTTCATCGCGATGCGCTCGATCATCGCCTGGCCCGCCCCGAACGCGCAGAACACCGAGGCCGCGCACGGCTCGGCGCTGGGTGACGAGGAGGTCGCGGCCACCAAGCGCGTCCTCGGCTTCGACCCGGACAAGAGCTTCGAGGTCTCCGACGAGGTCATCGGCCACACCCGCAAGGCGCTGGAGCGCGGCCGTGCGGCCAAGGCCGAGTGGGAGAAGTCGTTCCAGGAGTGGCGCGCGAACAACCCGGAGCGCGCCGCCGAGTTCGACCGCATCAGCAAGGGCGAGCTGCCCACCGGCTGGGAGGAGAAGCTGCCGGTCTTCGAGGCGGGCAAGGGTGTCGCCACCCGTGCCGCCTCCGGCAAGGTGCTGCAGGCGCTGGGCGCGGTCATCCCCGAGCTGTGGGGCGGATCCGCCGACCTGGCCGGTTCGAACAACACGACCATCGACAAGAACAGCTCCTTCCTTCCGGCGGACAACCCGCTGCCGGAGGCGAACCCGTACGGCCGCACGATCCACTTCGGCATCCGCGAGCACGCGATGGCCGCGGCGATGAACGGCATCACGCTGCACGGCAACACCCGCGTCTACGGCGGCACGTTCCTCGTGTTCTCCGACTACATGCGCAACGCCGTGCGCCTGTCGGCCCTGATGCACCTGCCGGTGACGTACGTGTGGACGCACGACTCCATCGGCCTCGGTGAGGACGGCCCGACCCACCAGCCCATCGAGCACCTCGCGGCGCTGCGCGCGATCCCGGGCCTGAACATCGTCCGCCCGGCCGACGCCAACGAGACCGCGATCGCCTGGCGCGAGATCTTCCGCCGCTGGACCAAGGAGTTCGGCAAGGGCGCCCCGCACGGCCTCGCTCTGACCCGTCAGGGCGTGCCCACGTACGAGCCCAACGAGGACACCGTGCGCGGCGGTTATGTGATGTTCGAGGCAGAGGGCGGCGAACCGCAGGTGATCCTGATCGCCACCGGTTCCGAGGTGCACGTGGCCGTCGAGGCGCGTGAGCAGCTCCAGGCCGAGGGCATTCCGACGCGCGTGGTGTCGATGCCGTCCGTGGAGTGGTTCGAGGAGCAGGAGCAGGGGTACCGGGACAGCGTCCTGCCGCCGTCGGTGACGGCGCGGGTCGCTGTGGAGGCCGGGATCGGCCTGACCTGGTACAGGTTCGTCGGAGATGCGGGCCGCATCGTTTCCTTGGAGCACTTCGGTGCTTCGGCCGACGGAAAGGTGCTCTTCCGCGAGTTCGGTTTCACTGCCGAGAACGTCGCATCCGCCGCTCGGGAATCGATCGCCGCAGCCCAGCGCTGACGCTGATATACGACACGTAGGAGATGCAATTTCCATGACAGACGCACTCAAGCGCCTCTCCCAGGAAGGCGTCGCGATCTGGCTGGACGACCTGTCGCGCAAGCGGATCACGTCCGGCAACCTCGCCGAACTGATCGACCAGCAGCACGTCGTGGGCGTCACCACCAACCCGACGATCTTCCAGAAGGCGATCTCGTCGGGCGACGGCTACGAGCAGCAGCTCGCCGACCTCGCCGCCCGCAAGGTCACCGTCGAAGAAGCGGTCCGCATGATCACGACGGCGGACGTCCGGGACGCCGCCGACATCCTGCACCCGATCTTCGACGCCACGCAGGGCAAGGACGGACGGGTGTCGATCGAGGTCGACCCGCGTCTGGCGCACAACACCCGGGCCACCGTCGCGGAGGCCAAGCAGCTCGCCTGGCTGGTCGACCGCCCGAACACGCTGATCAAGATCCCGGCCACCGAGGCGGGTCTGCCGGCGATCAGCGAGACCATCGCCAACGGGATCAGTGTCAACGTCACGCTGATCTTCTCCCTGGAGCGCTACCGCAAGGTCATGGACGCCTACATGACCGGCCTGGAGAAGGCGAAGGAGCGCGGCCTGGATCTGTCCAAGATCCACTCGGTGGCCTCGTTCTTCGTGTCCCGCGTGGACAGCGAGATCGACAAGCGGCTCGACGCGATCGGCACGCCCGAGGCCAAGGCACTGCGCGGCAAGGCGGCCATCGCCAACGCGCGCCTCGCCTACCAGGCCTACGAGGAGGTGTTCGGCAGCGACCGCTGGCTCGACCTGGACAAGGCGCAGGCCAACAAGCAGCGCCCGCTGTGGGCCTCCACCGGAGTCAAGGACCCGGCCTACAAGGACACCATGTACGTCGAGGAACTGGTGGCGCCGAACACGGTGAACACCATGCCCGAGGCCACCCTGCTGGCCGTCGAGGACCACGGAGAGATCCGCGGCAACACCATCGCCGGCACCTACGAGCAGGCGCGCGCCGAGCTGGACGCGATCGGGCAGCTCGGGATCTCGTACGACGAGGTGGTCCGGCTCCTGGAGGACGAGGGCGTCGACAAGTTCGAGTCCTCCTGGAACGACCTGCTCAAGTCGACCGAGGCGGAACTGCAGCGCCTCGCCCCCTCGGAGGGCTGACACCTTGACATCCGACCACGGAGCGAATCCGCTTCGTGACGCCGCGGACCGACGGCTCCCGCGTATCGCGGGGCCGTCGGGCCTGGTCATCTTCGGCGTTACAGGCGATTTGTCACGTAAAAAGCTGATGCCTGCCGTGTACGACCTGGCCAACCGCGGTCTGCTGCCGCCGGGCTTCTCGCTCATCGGCTTCGCCCGCCGCGAGTGGCAGGACGAGGACTTCGCGAAGGAGGTCCACGACGCGGTCAAGGAGCACGCCCGTACGCCGTTCCGCGAGGAGGTCTGGCAGCAGCTCAGCCAGGGGATGCGCTTCGTCCAGGGCAGCTTCGACGACGACGACGCGTTCGAGCGGCTGCGCTCCACGATCGAGGAGCTGGACAAGGCACAGGGCACGGGCGGCAACTTCGCCTTCTACCTCTCCGTGCCGCCGAAGTCCTTCCCGGTGGTCATCCAGCAGCTCAAGAAGCACGGTCTGGCCGACCAGGAGGGCGGATCCTGGCGGCGCGCGGTCATCGAGAAGCCCTTCGGTCACGACCTGAAGTCGGCCGAGGAGCTCAACGCGATCGTCCACGAGGTCTTCGCCTCGGACCAGGTCTTCCGCATCGACCACTACCTGGGCAAGGAGACCGTCCAGAACATCCTGGCACTGCGCTTCGCCAACACGATGTTCGAGCCGATCTGGAACCGGTCCTTCGTGGACCACGTGCAGATCACGATGGCCGAGGACATAGGCATCGGCGGCCGGGCCGGCTACTACGACGGCATCGGCGCCGCGCGTGACGTCATCCAGAACCACCTCCTCCAGCTGATGGCCCTCACGGCCATGGAGGAGCCCGCCTCCTTCGACGCGGACGCGCTCGCCGCCGAGAAGACCAAGGTGCTCGGGGCCGTGCGGCTGCCGAAGGACCTGGGCCGGGACACCGTGTTCGCGCAGTACACGGCCGGCTGGCAGGGCGGCGAGAAGGCGGTCGGCTACCTCCAGGAGGAGGGCATCGACGCCAAGTCGAAGACCGACACCTACGCCGCGGTGAAGCTGGAGATCGACAACCGCCGCTGGGCGGGCGTCCCCTTCTACCTGCGCACCGGCAAGCGGCTCGGGCGCCGGGTCACCGAGATCGCGGTCGTCTTCCAGCGCGCCCCGCACTCCCCCTTCGACACCACCGCCACCGAGGAACTGGGCCAGAACGCGGTCGTCATCCGCGTCCAGCCCGACGAGGGCGTCACCGTGCGCTTCGGCTCCAAGGTGCCGGGCACCTCGATGGAGATCCGGGACGTGTCCATGGACTTCGCCTACGGCGAGTCCTTCACGGAGTCCAGCCCGGAGGCCTACGAGCGCCTGATCCTGGACGTCCTGCTCGGCGACTCGAACCTCTTCCCGCGCACCGAGGAGGTCGAGCGGTCCTGGGAGATCCTCGACCCGATCGAGGAGTACTGGGACAAGCACGGCAAGCCCGCGCAGTACCCGGCCGGCACGTGGGGGCCCGTCGAGGCGGACGAGATGCTCGAACGAGACGGACGGAGCTGGCGCCGGCCATGAAGATAGACCTCACGGACACCACGGCCAGCAAGGTCAACAAGGCACTGGTGCAGGGCCGCCGTGCCATCGGCACGCCCGCCGTCGGCATGGTCCTCACCCTGGTGATCGTCACCGACGAGGAGAACGCCTACGACGCCCTGAAGGCCGCCAACGACGCCTCGCGCGAGCACCCCTCGCGCACGCTGGTGGTCATCAAGCGGGTCTCGCGTTCCCCGCGCGACCGCACGTCCTCGCGTCTGGACGCCGAGGTGCGGGTGGGCGCGGACGCGGGCACCGGCGAGACGGTGGTGCTGCGGCTGTACGGCGAGGTGGTGGACCACGCCGACTCGGTGGTGCTGCCGCTGCTGCTGCCGGATGCCCCGGTGGTGGTCTGGTGGCCGGTGAACGCGCCGCTCGACCCGGCCAGCGACCCGCTCGGCGCGCTGGCGCAGCGCCGGGTCACGGACTCCTACACGGCCGAGGCGCCGGTACGGGAGCTGAGCGCCCGCGCCGACGCCTACACGCCCGGTGACACGGATCTGTCGTGGACCCGCATCACGCCCTGGCGCTCGATGCTGGCCGCGGCCCTCGACCAGGTGACCTGCGAGGTCAAGGCGGTCGAGGTGGAGGGTGAGGAGTTCAACCCGAGCTGCGAGCTGCTGGCGATGTGGCTCGCGGACCGGCTGGACGTCCCCGTCAGGCGCTCCCTGTCCTCCGGCCCCGGCCTCACCGCCGTCCGGATGGACACGAGCCGCGGCCCGATCGTCCTCGGCCGGGCCGACGGCTCGCTCGCCACGCTCTCCATCGAGGGACAGCCCGACCGCGCGGTGGCGCTCAAGCGCCGCGACACGGCCGAGCTGATCGCGGAGGAGCTGCGTCGGCTGGACCCGGACGACACATACGCGTCGGCGCTGCGGTACGGCGTGGACCGGCTGACCGCCGCCGCCGAGCCAGCCGAGGAGCCCGCGGACGTGGAGCCCGCGGACGAGGCAGCGCTCGACGGGGCGCCCGCCCCGCAGGCGCCCGCGAAGAAGGCCGCCCGGAAGGCCCCGTCGAAGAAGGCGGCCGTGAAGTGAGTACTCCCCAGCTCGTCGTGCACCGGGACAAGGAGCTGATGGCCCAGGCCGCGGCGGCCCGGCTGATCACCAAGGTCGTGGACGCGCAGGCGTCGCGCGGCTCCGCCTCGGTCGTGCTCACCGGTGGCCGCAACGGCAACGGGCTGCTCGCGGCGCTCGCCGCCGCTCCCGCCCGGGACGCCGTCGACTGGGGCCGGCTCGACGTGTGGTGGGGCGACGAGCGGTTCCTGCCGGAGGGTGACCCGGAGCGCAACTACACCCAGGCCCGCGAGGCCCTGCTCGACTCGGTGCCGCTGGACCCGAGGCGCGTGCACCCCATGCCCGCGTCGGACGGCCCGTACGGCAATGACGTGGACGCGGCGGCCGAGGCGTACGCGGCGGAGCTGGCCAAGGCCGCGGGTCCGGAGAACCACGGCGCGGTGCCCACCTTCGACGTCCTGTTGCTGGGCGTCGGCCCGGACACGCACGTGGCGTCGCTCTTCCCGGAGATGCCCGCGGTGCGGGAGACGGAGCGGACGGTGGTCGGCGTGCACGGTGCGCCGAAACCCCCGCCGACCCGGATCACGCTCACGCTTCCGGCCATCCGGTCGGCGCGCGAGGTGTGGCTGCTGGCGGCCGGTGAGGACAAGGCACAGGCCGTGGCCATCGCCCTGTCGGGCGCGGGTGAGATCCAGGCCCCGGCGGCGGGCGCGCGGGGCAGGTCACGCACCTTGTGGCTGCTGGACGCCGCGGCGGCTTCGAAGCTGCCGAGGTCGCTGTATCCGCCGGCCTCGCCCTGAGGGACGGCCCCTGTCGCACGAGAACGCCGGACGGGCTGAGATCGAGCCCGTCCGGCGTTCGGCGTTCGGCGTTCGGCGTTCGGCGTTCGGCGTTCGGCGTTCGGCGTTCGGCGTTCGGCGTTCGGCGTTCGGAGCGGGGCTACTTCACCGACCCCGCCATGACCCCCTGCACGAAGTGCCGCTGGAACGCGAAGAACACCACGACCGGCACGATCAGCGACAGGAACGCCCCCGGGGCCAGCACATCGATGTTGCTGCCGAACTGCCGTATCTGCGACTGGAGTTGCACGGTCAGCGGCTGTGAGGAGCTGTCGGCGAAGAGCAGCGCCACCAGCATGTCGTTCCACACCCACAGGAACTGGAAGATGGCGAGGCTGGCGATGGCGGGCCGCCCCACGGGCAGCACGAGCCGCGTGAAGATCCGCCACTCGCTGCCGCCGTCCATCCGCGCCGCCTCCAGCATCTCCTTCGGCATCTCGGCGAAGTAGTTCCGCAGCAGGAACACGGCGAACGGCAGACCGTAGGCCACATGGAAGAGCACGACCCCGGGAATCGTGCCGAACAGCCCCAGCTGCCCGAAGAGTTTCGCGACCGGCAGCAGCCCGATCTGCACGGGAACCACCAGCAGGGCCACCACCAGCAGGAAGAGCGGCTCACGCGCCGGGAAGTCCAGCCAGGCGAAGGCGTACCCGGCGAGCGCCGCGAGGACGACGACCAGCACCGTCGCCGGCACCGAGATCAGCACGGTGTTCCAGAGCGCCCGTGTGATCCCGGCGTTCTTCAGCAGCGCCGAGTAGTTGTCGAAGGACAGCTGCCCGGGGCCGGCCAGTGCGGTCCACCAGCCCCCCTTCGCGGTGTCCTGGGCCGACCGCAGCGACGACAGGAACAGTCCCGCCAGCGGAGTCAGCCAGATCAGGCCGATCACCACCAGGAAGGCCTGCACCAGCCCGTTGCTCAGGCCCCGCCTGACCGCGTTCATCGCTGACTCCTTCGGAAACGGCGGACGTTGAAGACCATCGCGGGGACCACGAGCAGCAGGAGCAGCACTCCGAGCGCGCTGCCGAGCCCCTGGTTGTTGCCGCCGCCGAAGGACACCAGCCACATCTGGGTCGCGAGCACGGTCGCGTCCTCCTGCACGGGCCCGGGCGCGATGATGTAGACGAGGTCGAAGACCTTCATCACGTTGATCACCAGGGTCACGAACACCACGGTCAGCACGGGTGCCAGCAGCGGCACGGTGATCCGGCGGAAGATCTGCCACTCGTTCGCCCCGTCGATCCGCGCCGCCTCCAGCGCGTCCCGTGGCAGCGTCGACAGGCCCGCCCCGATCAGGACCATCGCGAAGCCGGTCCAGATCCACAGATAGGCCCCGATGATCGCGGGCGTGACCAGCGTGGGCCCGAGCCAGGAGATGCCCTGGTACGGCTGCGCGAAGTTGGACGCCGGCAGCTTCACCTCGTACGAGCCGGAGCCCAGCTCCGGGAAGCGGAAGGAGCCGTCGGACGCGGTCGTCGTGCTCGCGACCGTGCGCCCGTCACGCACTGCCTCGACCCTCATCCCGGGCAGCCCGCTCTCCCCTGGGTCGACCTGGCCCTGCCTGCCTCCCCCGCCCGGGGTGAAGTCCAGGTAGACGACCCCGCGCAGCTCGCCGGAGGCGGCCTTCTCGTGGGCCGCCGCGTACGCGGGCGAGGCACCCTTGGGCAGGTCCTTCGGCAGGACGCCGACCATCGGCAGGGTCACCGTGCCACCCGGTGACACGCTCTTGCCCGTCGTGTACGAACCGTCGCGGCCCTGGGTCAGCCCTTGTCCGAGGCGGGCCCGTGCCGTCGGGTAGGACGAGGTGCCCTCGAAGGCGTCGTGGACGGAGACCGCGGCGGCGTTCAGGACACCCTTGTTGGGGTCCTCGTCGTAGGCGAGGCGGAAGATGATGCCGGCGGCGAGGAAGGACACCGCCATCGGCATGAACAGCAGCAGCTTGAACGCGGTCGCCCAGCGGACCTTCTCCACCAGCACGGCCAGGATCAGGCCCAGGCCGGTCAGCAGCGCCGGGGCGACGACCACCCAGATCGTGGTGTTCCGGACGGCCTTCAGCGTCGCCGGGTCACGGAACATCTCGGTGTAGTTGTCGCCGCCCACGAATCGGATGCCGGTGGCGTCGAAGAAGCTGCGGCCGACGGAGAACAGCACCGGATAGACGACGAGCGCGCCGAGCAGCAGCAGTGCCGGGAAGACGAAGAGCAGGGCGATGATCCGCCCGCGCCGTCGCGTGCGCCGCGCACGGGCGGCGAGCGCGACGGCCGGGGGGCTCGCCTCTTCAGCGAACGTGGTGGCGGTCATGTCGGGTCAGCCCTGGTACGCCTTGGCCGCCGCGCCCTCCAGCTGGGCCGCGATGCCCTTGGGGTCGGACGGGTCACGCAGGAAGTCCTGCAGGAGCTTCCACTCGCCGGCGCCCTTGGTGCCGCCGAAGGCGGCCGGTGCCTGGTCGGACATGTCGAAGCGGACCGAATCCCCGGCGTCGACGAGGGACCTGGCGGTCGCGCGGGTCACGTCGTCGCCGTAGGAGGCGAGGTCGAGCTTCTTGTTCGGGGACAGGAAGCCGCCCGACTTCGCCCAGACGGCCGCGGCCTCCGGGGTCGCCAGGTACTCCAGGAGCTTCATACCGGCCTTGGAGTTCTTGCCGTCCTTGAGGACGACCGCCGCGTCACCACCGCTGACCACGGGCGCCGTGCCGCCGTCGACCGCCGGGAACGGGAAGAAGTTCGCGTCCTTGCCGATCGTCCTGCCGAACTGGTCGTGAGCGACCCCGGCCACGAAGTCGCCCTCGTAGACCATGCCCGCCGCCGGCTTGGGCCCGAAGACCTTCTCGACGGAGCCCGGGAAGTCGGTGTTGAGGGCCCCCTGCTGGCCGCCCGCCATCAGCTGCTTGTCCTTGAAGAGCTTGCCGAGCGTGGTGAGGGCCTTCACCACGCTCGCGTCGGTCCACTTCAGCTTGTGGGTGGCGAGGGCGTCGTACTTCTCGGGCCCGGCCTGGGAGAGGTAGATGTTCTCGAACCAGTCGGTGAGCGTCCAGCCGTCCTGCCCGGCGACCGCGAAGGCGGCGAGGCCCGAGTCGGCGACCGTGTGCCCGGCCTTCAGCATCTCGTCGTACGTCTTCGGCGGCTTGACGCCCGCCTGCGTCAGCGCGTCGGGGCTGTACCAGACCGTGGACTTGTGGGCGGCCTTGAAGTACAGGCCGTAGAGGGTGCCGTCGACGCTGCCGTACTTCTTCCACACGCTCGCGAAGTTGGCGTCGACCGACTGCTGGGTGGTGGCGGACAGCTGCTGGAGCCAGCCCTTCTTCGCGAACTGCTGGAGCACACCGATCTGCGGGACCATCACGACGTCAGGGGCGTTTCCGCCCTCGATCTTGCTGCCGACGACGGTGGAGACGTTGTCGCCGGTGGACACGAACTGCGTCTTGGCGCCGGTCTTCTCGGTGAACGCGTCCAGCACCTTCTGGAAGTTCTTCTGTTCGCTGCCGGTCCAGACACCGGCCACGGTGACCGTCTGGCCGCTGAGCGCCTTCTCGCCGCCGCCCGCGGCGACCGGGCCGCCGCCGCAGGCGGTGGCGCCGAGGGCGAGGGCGAGTGCGGTACAGCCGGTGAGCAGGGTGGTACGTCGTCGCATCATCGTTGATGTCCCTTCGGGGAATGGGGAGTTGACGGGAGAGCTTCGAGCGGTCGTGGTCAGAGGTCGGTGCCGTCGCTGATCCACCAGGCGGCCGAGGAGCCGGCGAGGACCCCGGGCGGGCAGGGGCCGCTGGTGAGCAGAGGGGTGCCGGAGACCGGGGCGGGCGTGGGTGCCGTACCGAAGTTGACGGCGCAGACCAGGCCGTCGCCGCGGACGAAGCCGAGGACACCCGGCGGCGTGTCCAGCCAGCGCAGCGTGCCCTCGCCCAACTGAGGCAGGGAGGCGCGCAGGTGGAGGCCTTCGCGGTACAGGTGCCAGAAGGAGCGGGTGTCGGCCAGGGCCCGGTCGGTGGCGTGCTCGGCGAACCACTGCGGCTGCGGCAGCCATGGCTTGGCGCCCTCGGCCCCGGAGGTGAAGCCGAACGGGGAGGCCTGTCCCGACCAGGGAAGCGGCACCCGGCAGCCGTCGCGGATACGGGCGCGGCTTCCGGTCCGGTGGAAGATCGGGTCGGTGAGCACGTCATCGGGCAGGTCGACGACCTCGGGCAGGCCCAGCTCCTCGCCCTGGTAGATGTACGCGGCCCCGGGCAGCGCCAGCATCAGCAGCGCGGCGGCGCGGGCCCGGGCGGCGCCGAGTCCGCTGCCCCCGACGAGGGGTTCGCCGTAGCGGGTCACGGTGCGGACCTGGTCGTGGTTGTTGAGGACCCAGGTGACCGTGGAGCCGGTGCCGGCTATGTCCTGCATGGCCTCGGAGATGACCTTGCGGAAGGCGTCGGCGTTCCAGGGGGCGCTGAGCAGGTCGAAGAAGAAGGCCTGGTGGAGTTCGTCCGGGCGGACGTACTTCGCGTGCTCGCGCGCGCTCGGCACCGAGACCTCGCCGACCAGCAGGCGTTCGCGTCCGTCGTGCGCCGTGTACTCCTCGCACACCGCACGCCAGTGCCGCCACACGTCGTGCACCTCGGGCTGGTTCCAGGCGAGCGGGTTGACCGAGTCGCGGGTGCGGGCGTCGGCCTCGGGGTCCGGGGAGTCGGGCAGGTCCGGGTGCTTGAAGAGGCCGGCGGCGACATCGATGCGGAAGCCGTCGACGCCCCGGTCCAGCCAGAAGCGGAGCACCTGCTCGAAGTGGGCGGCGACCTCGGGGTCGCGCCAGTTCCAGTCGGGCTGTTCGGGTGTGAACATGTGCAGGTACCACTGGCCGGGACGGCCGTCCGCCTCCGTGACGCGGCTCCAGGCCGGACCGCCGAACATGGCGTGCCAGTTGTTGGGCGGCTCGGTACCGTCCGGGCCCCGGCCGTCGGCGAAGTGGAAGCGGGCGCGCGCCGGGCTGCCGGGGGCGGAGGCGAGCGCCTCGCGGAACCACGGGTGCTCGCTGGAGCAGTGGTTGGGGACGATGTCGAGGAGCACCTTGATGCCCAGCCGCCGGGCGGCCGCCATCAGCAGGTCGAACTCGGCGAGGTCGCCGAAGAGCGGGTCGACCTCGCGGTAGTCGGCCACGTCGTAGCCGTGGTCGTGCTGGGGCGAGGGATAGAAGGGGCTCAGCCAGATCCCGTCGACGCCGAGCTTCTTCAGATACGGCAGTCCCGCCCTGACTCCGGCCAGATCGCCGATGCCGTCGCCGGTGCTGTCCAGGAAGCTGCGGACGTACACCTGGTAGATCACTGCGTCGCGCCACCAGTGGTGGGTGTCGATGCGCTGGAGACTCACCCCGTCGACCTGTCTGTGCGTGCTTACGGTTATGCATGCATGTTAAGTAGGCATGTCGCAGAGGTGTCAACGAACAGGCGCAAGATACTGCAGAGTTGACCAGGCATATTCGGACATATCAGGTCGTCAGGATCCTAGATGAGATATCCGCGTTACCTAACAGGTAACTATCGCCGAGAGATGGCAGCCAGCTCCCTCGCCAGCCGCCGCACCGCGTTCTCGGGCGTCTCGTGCCCGGTCAGCGCGTCATGGACGACCGCCTGCACCGCCAGGCTGACCTGGTCGTAGCGCGGGCTCTTGGGACGCGGGGCGGCCGCGAGGACGCTCGCGCGCAGGGTCGGCAGATAGGGGAACTCCCGTACCAGCTCGGGGTCGTCGTAGAGCGCGGCGCGCACGGGCGGCAGCGCGCCACGGGTGAGGACCTGGCGCTGGACGCGCTCGCTGGTGAGGTACGCGATCAGGCGCGCGGCCGACTCGGGGTGGCGCGCATGGGTGTTGACCGCCAGGTTGGAACCGCCGAGGACGCTGGTCCCCGGCCCGTTCGGCCCCGGCAGCGGTACGGCACCGACCTCTCCGGCCACCTTGGATCCCTTGGCGGAGGCGACGACGTACGCGTACGGCCAGTTGCGCAGGAAGAGCAGCCGGCCGTCCTGGAAGGCCTGTTTGGACTCCTCCTCCTTGTACGTCAGCGCCTTCGCGGGGATCCAGCCCTCGCGCACGCCGCGGGCGAGGAACCCGATGCCCTCACGGGCCGCGGCCGAGTTCACGGTGACGCGCTCGCCCTCGTCCCCGAGGATCGTGCCGCCCGCCGAGTACACCGCCTCGGCCGCGTTGACGGTGAGACCCTCGTACGGCAGGAACTGGCCCGCGTAACCGTCGAGTCCGTACTTCGGGGCGATGGCCTTCGCGTCCCGCTCCAGTTCGGCCCAGGTGCGCGGGGGCCGGATGCCCTCCTTGGCGAGGATGTCCTTGCGGTACAGGAGCAGGCCCGCGTTGGTGACGTACGGCACCGCGTACAGCCGTCCGTCGTAGGTGGCCGTGTCGACGACCGGTGGCAGGAAGCTCTTGAGCGGGAAGCGGTCGCGCGGCAGCGGGCGGATCCAGCCGGCCGCCGCGAACTGGGAGGTCCAGGCGACGTCGATGTTGAGGACGTCGAACCTGCTGCGGTCGCCGCCGCGCAGGTCGGTGGTCATCTGGGCGTGGGTCTCGTCGGCGGAGTCCGGGAGTTCGACGAGGGTGACCTTCTCACCGGGGTGGGTGCGGTTCCAGCCCTCCAGGAGCGGGCCGAGGTAGCCGGTCAGGTCACCGGCGGTTGCCAGGGTGAGCGGCCCACGGCCGGCCACGCCCACGGCCGCGTCGTCGGCGCGGGCGCCCGAGGCGACATAGCCGGTCAGCACCACGACAAGGACGAGGAGGCCCCTACCTGCGGCATGTATCCACCGCATAGGTTCCTCCCTGTACACCGGGCACCGGGCACCGTCGCCCGGGGTCAGAGGCCATGTATACCTGTTAGGTATGGGCGATACTAGGGCCTGGAGCACAGTACGAGGACCCGAGGAGGACAGCACGAGTGCGCCTGCCCCTCCTGGCACTCCTCGCGCGCGGCCCGGCCCACGGCTACGAGCTCAAGCAGGACCTTGAGCAACTGCTGGGCTCCGCGTACCCTCAGCCGAACGTCGGCCAGGTCTACGTGACCCTCGGCCGCCTTGAGAAGTCCGGACTGATCGAGGGCGAGGAGGTCGAGCAGTCCAGCCGGCCCAACAAGAAGATCTACCACCTCACCGAGGCCGGGCGGGAGGCGCTGCGCGCCTGGTACGAGGAGACCGAGGACGAGCCGCGGGTTCGGGACGAGTTCTTCATGAAGCTCGCGCTCGCCCCGCAGACCGGGCTCGCCGACCAGATCGCCCTGATCAACAAGCAGCGGCGCCAGTACCTCAACACCATGCGCAGCCTGTCGAAACTGGCCGCCGCCGAAGACCGTGACAACCGAATGGCCCATCTGCTGATCGAGGGCGCGATGCTGCATCTGCAGGCCGACCTCGACTGGCTGGAGCGGTGCCAGGAGGAACTGGAGGAGCCGGAGTGAACGACCGCCCCACTCCTCTGCTGCGGGCCGAGGGCCTGGTCAAGACCCACCACGGCGAGGGCGCGCCCGCCCATGCCGTGCGCGGGGTCGACCTGCGCGTGACGCGAGGCGAGTTCGTGGCCGTCACCGGCCCGTCCGGCGCCGGGAAGTCGACCCTGCTCCATCTGCTGGGCGGGCTGCAGCGACCGGACGACGGCAGCATCTGGCTGGACGGCGAGCGCACCGACTCCTACACCGAGGCGCGCTGGGCCGTGGAGCGCCGAAAGCGCATCGGGATCGTCTTCCAGTTCTTCAACCTGGTCTCCAACCTGTCGGTCGCGGACAACGTCGAGCTGCCCGCGCTGCTCGCCGGCCGCTCGCCGAAGCAGGCGCGGGCCGAGCGGGAGGAACTGCTGGCCGAACTGGGCCTCGCGGGCAAG
Source organism: Streptomyces sp. TP-A0356 (assembly GCF_001417775.1). Lineage (GTDB taxonomy): Bacteria > Actinomycetota > Actinomycetes > Streptomycetales > Streptomycetaceae > Streptomyces. The sequence continues at coordinate 156,985 of NZ_BBZJ01000017.1, forward strand.
GAGCGGAGCATGCCGAGCCAGCTGTCCGGCGGTGAGCAGCAGCGGGTCGCGCTGGCCCGGGCCCTGGTCAACCATCCGCCGCTGCTGCTCGCCGACGAGCCCGCGGGCAGCCTCGACAGCAAGGGCACCCGCGAGGTGATGCGGCTGCTGTCCCGCTTCCACCAGCGCGGCCAGACCATCCTGCTGGTCACCCATGACGCCCGGCTGGCGAGCGCCGCCGACCGGGTGATCAGCTTCTTCGACGGCCGGATCGTCGACGACGCGGAGCTGGACGGCACCTCGCCCGGCCGGGCGGGGATCTCCGGCGTGCTGGAACTGAAGGACTGATCCGCGGTGTACGAACGTCCGAGCGGGACCCCGTACGCCCCGCCCGAGCCGAGAGGCTGAGGCGGTGCGGGCCACCTTGCGCTGGGCGCACTCCGATCTGCGGACGCATCGCGGCGAGGCGCTGTTCATCGTGCTCGCCACCGCCGGCATCGTCGCCTCGCTCCTGCTGGCCACGGCGCTCTTCGGGTACGCGACCAACCCCTGGCAGCGGGTCTTCACCCAGGCGCACGGCGCGCACGTGTGGATCCACACCGACCGCAGCGCCGACGCGGCCAAGCTGGCCCGGCTGGACGGAGTCGAGTCCGTCGCCGGCCCCTACCCCACCGAGTCCGCGACCCTCGCCTCCCGGGGCACCCGCGCCTCCGTCGAGCTGCGCGGCACCGCCGGCCTCCCCTCCGTCGGCCGGCCGATCCTGGCCTCCGGCCACTGGCTGGATCCGCGGGACCCGGGGGGCGTGGTGCTGGAGAGCCGGCTCGCCCGCGCTCTGCTGGCCGAACCCGGGGACACCCTGACCCTGGCCGGCGCGGCCCGGACGCTGACCGTCGTGGGCATCGCCGACAGCGCCGAACCCCGCTACCGCCCGGGCGAACAGCCCGGGCTCGTCTGGGCACTGCCGTCCGCCGTGCGCGACTCCGGCGGCCAGGTCACCGGACTGCGCCTGACCGACCCCGGTGACACGGACTACGCCGTCCAGCGCGCCGTCACCGTGCTGGGTGCCGGCGCGGTCAGCGAGGTCTCGACCTGGCAGCAGGCGCGGGCCGAGGCGCAGGGCGACAACCGGCTGCTGGGCCAGGTGCTGGGCCTGTTCGGGCTGGGGGCGCTCGTCGCCGCCGGGTTCGCCGTGCACGGGGCGATCGGCACCCGCATCCGCGGGCATCTGAGGGACATATCGGTCCTGAAGGCGATCGGCTTCACGCCCGGCCAGGTCGTCCGGATCTTCCTGCTCCAGCATGTGGCCTACGCCCTGCTGGGCGCGGTGGCCGCGGCGGCGCTCACCCAGGGGCTGGGCAGCAGGATCCCCGGGCGCCTCGGGGACGCGGTCGGCGTCTGGCAGGGGCTGCCCGGGCACACCGTGGCACTGTTCGCGGTGCCGGTGGGCGCCGTGCTGTTCATCGCCGCCACCACCGGGCTCGCGGCCTGGCGGGCGGGACGGGTGCCCCCGGTACCGGTACCCCGGCCCGCGGCATCGCCGTCCGGCCGGCTCTCGGGCGCGGCGCGCGGGGCCCTCGGCCTTCGGCTGCCGCCCGCGCTGGTCCTCGGCTGGCACAAGGCGTTCACGCGCCGCCCCCGGTCGCTGGCCGCGGTCGCCCGGCTGGCGCTGCCTCTGCTGCTGATGGTGGTGGCGATGAGCGCATGGACCACCATCGACCGCTTCCACAGCAGACCGGAGCAGGTGGGCCTCGCCGCCGCCCTCACCGTCCGCCCCGACGGGGGCCTCGGCGAGGAGGCGGCCCGCTCCCTGCTGGAGAGAAGTCCGCGGGTCGCCGCCGCCTACCCGGGCGTGGAGGTCGCGGCCCTCGTTCCGGGCCAGACGGCCACGATCGCCCTGCGCGGTCTGGGCACCCGCCAGGACCCGTACCCCTACGCCATTGCCGAGGGCCGGCCCGCGCGGGGCCCCGACGAGGCGGTCGCCGGGCAGGGGCTGCTCGACCTGCTGGACGTGCGCGTCGGGGACTGGGTGCGGATGACGGTGGGCGACCAGCCGCAGATCCTGCACATCGTGGGCCGCAGCATCGAACCGGAGAACGCCGGCCGGGTCATCTCCACCTCGCTCGACACGCTCCGCGAGAACGACCCACGGCTGCGGCCCACCCTCTATCAGCTCCGTCTGCGCCCCGGAGCCGACCCGCACCAGGTCGCCGGCGAGCTGGCCGCGGCCGCCCGCGGGCACCTGGACGTGCACCCCGTGACGAATCCGGCGGACGGGCTCTCGCCGTTGCGCGGAGTCGTTGCCGGGTTGATCGCCGTCCTCGCCCTCATCGGACTCATCGAACTGCTGACCGCGATCGGCGGCACGGTCCGCGAGGACGAGCGGGATCTGCTGGCGCTGAAGGCGATCGGCCTGTCCCCGCGGCAGATCACCGCGATCACCGTCACCGCCACGGCCTGCACCGCGCTGGCCGCGGTCTGCGTCGGCACGGCGCTGGGCATCCCCCTGGCCCACTGGCTGATCGACGCCCAGGGCCGCTCCAGCGGTATGGGCGCCGGGCTTGCCCAGGGCCCCTCGCCGGCCCTTCTGGTGCTGTTCGGGGCCGCGGCCGTGCTGGGCGCCGCCGCCCTCGCCGCCGTGCCCGCGGCCCGGGCGGCCCGCCGCCGACTCGCGGACACCCTGAGCGCGGTGGCCTGAGCGGGAAGCCGCCGCGGGCCGGCGGGTGTGGGGGCCGTAGGGGCCGCCCCTGGCCGCACGGCGCCGGATCCGTCGCGTGTACGTCGGGGACCAGCGCGGGGTACGCGGTGAGCCGTATGCCACAGCCGTGCCCTGGACGGGAAGGGAGTGGCCGCGCGGCGGCCATCCCTTCCCGTCCGGCAGCCGCTAACGGCCCTGCAGCTCGCGGTACTTGGCGACCAGGGCCTTGGTCGACCCGTCCAGACCCTCCACCTCGGCTCCCTCGGTGAGCGCGGGCTCCACGCGCTTGGCGAGGACCTTGCCGAGCTCGACACCCCACTGGTCGAAGGAGTCGATGTTCCAGATCGCTCCCTGCACGAACACCTTGTGCTCGTAGAGGGCGACGAGCTGGCCGAGGACCGAGGGGGTGACTTCCTTGCCGAGGATCGTGGTGGTCGGGCGGTTGCCCTTGAACGTCTTGTGCGGCACCAGCTCCTCCGGCACACCCTCCGCGCGCACCTCGTCGGCGGTCTTGCCGAAGGCCAGCGCCTGGGTCTGGGCGAAGAAGTTCGCCATCAGCAGGTCGTGCTGGGCCTTCAGCTCGTCGCTGAGCTCGGCGACCGGATTCGCGAAGCCGAGGAAGTCGGCCGGGATCAGCTTGGTGCCCTGGTGGATGAGCTGGAAGTAGGCGTGCTGGCCGTTGGTGCCCGGGGTGCCCCACACGATCGGCCCGGTCTGCCACTCGACCTCGCGGCCGTCGCGGTCGACGGACTTGCCGTTGGACTCCATGTCGAGCTGCTGCAGGTAGGAGGTGAACTTGGACAGGTAGTGCGAGTACGGGAGGACGGCGTGCGTCTGCGCGTCGTGGAAGTTGCCGTACCAGATGCCCAGCAGGCCGAGCAGCAGCGGCACGTTGGACTCGGCGGGCGCGGTGCGGAAGTGCTCGTCCACCAGGTGGAAGCCGTCGAGCATCTCGCGGAAGCGGTCCGGCCCGATGGCGATCATCAGGGACAGGCCGATCGCCGAGTCGTACGAGTAGCGACCGCCGACCCAGTCCCAGAACTCGAACATGTTGGCGGTGTCGATGCCGAACTCCGCCACCTTCTCGGCGTTGGTCGAGACGGCCACGAAGTGCTTGGCCACGGCCTCCTGACCGGCGTTCAGCCCGGTCAGCAGCCACTTGCGGGCCGAGGTCGCGTTGGTGATCGTCTCGATCGTGGTGAACGTCTTGGAGGCGACGATGAACAGCGTCTCGGCCGCGTCCAGGTCGCGGGTGGCCTCGTGCAGATCGGCGCCGTCCACGTTCGACACGAAGCGGACCGTCAGATCGCGGTCCGTGTAGGCGCGCAGCGCCTCGTACGCCATCGCCGGTCCGAGGTCGGAGCCGCCGATGCCGATGTTGATCACATTCTTGATGCGCTTGCCGGTGTGCCCGGTCCACTCGCCCGAGCGGACGCGCTCGGTGAAGGCGGCCATCTTGTCCAGGACGGCGTGCACCTTGGGGACGACGTTCTCCCCGTCGACCTCGATCACCGCGTCGCGCGGGGCGCGCAGCGCGACGTGCAGGACCGCGCGGTTCTCGGTGGTGTTGATCTTCTCACCGCGGAACATGGCGTCCCTGAGGCCGAACACGTCCCGCGCGGCGGCCAGCTCGCGCAGCAGCCGCAGCGTCTCGTCGGTGACCAGGTGCTTGGAGTAGTCGATGTGCAGGTCACCGGCCTGCAGCGTGTATCCGCTGCCGCGCCCGGGGTCCGCCGCGAACAGGTCGCGCAGGTGCACCTCGCCGAGCTCCTCGCGGTGCTTGGCCAGCGCGGTCCACTCGGGCGTCTGGTTGAGCCTGGTACGGCTGTCTGCGTTCATCTCGGACTTCAGCCTTCTTCCTTGCCTGTGCTGCTGCGTACCTCGCCCCGCTGCGGGTCCCAACCTAATTGATCAGGGCGTGGGGTGAGCTCTCGTCACGCCGTCGTCCGGCACAACAACAGGTACGTCCGGCTTACGGGCGGGTATCAACGAGATGACGGCGAGCCCGAAGAGCGCGGCGGCCAGCAGCGCGGGCCCGTTCAGCCCGTACGTCCGTGCCACGGCTCCACCGAGCAGGGCACCGAGCGGGGCTCCGGATGTCGAGGCCGTGCGGAAGGCGGAGGCGATGCGGCCCAGCATCGCCTCGGGGCTGCGGTGCTGCATCAGTGTGGTCTGATGGACGTTCCACACCATGCCCATGGCGCCGAGCAGCAGCAACGCGATCAGCAGGGCGCCCAGGTGGCGGACGGTCCCCATGAACAGCAGCGACGCCGTCTGGACGCTTCCGGCAAGGAGCAGCGCGCCGAGGCGTCCGGTGCGGCGGGCGATCCGCTGGGCGGCGAAGCCGCCGACCAGGCTGCCGGCCGAGTACGCCGTCATCGCCACGGCGTACTGTGCGGTGCCCGCGTGCAGCCAGCGCGTCACGTGCAGCACCAGCGTCGCGATCAGGGCGCCCATGCCGATGTTGCACAACAGGGTGGCCCCGCAGACCGCTCGCAGCGCCCGGTCGCGCCACAGGGCGCCCATCCCTTCGCCGATCTCGGCCCTCAGGGTGCTGCCGGACGGGCGCGGCTCCCGCGCGGGCGGCCGTGTCCGCAGGGAGGCCACCAGGGCGGCGGCCAGGAGATAGGTGCCGGCGTCGGCCGCGAACGGCGTGAAGGCCCCGGCCGTCAGCAGCAGTGGCACGAACGGGCCCGCCAGCAGGCCGCCCGCGATCTGCTGGCCGGTCATCAGCCGGGCGTTGGCACTGCCCAGCGCCGCACGGTCCACCAGAGAGGGCAGCAGGGCCGTCGAGGCGTTGTCGAAGAGCGTCTGGAGGGTGGTGAGCGAGAAGGCGAGCGCAAGCAGAAGCGGGACCGAGGTGTGCCCGAGCCCGACGGCGAGCGCGAAGCACGCGACGAGCAGACCGCGCACGGTGTCGACGGCCCACATCGCCCGCCGCTGGTCCACACGGTCCGCCAGGGCCCCTCCGAGCAACCCGAACAGCAGCCAGGGCACATAGCCGCAGGCGGTGACGGAGGCGACGAGGAGCGGTTCGTCCGTGAGGCGTACGGCGAGCAGGGGCAGCGCGGCCGTGCGCAGCGCGTCCCCGAAGCGGGAGACCACGGCAGCGGTCCACAGCCGCCCGAACCCCCCGCGCCACGCGGGCCGCCGTACGACGTCCGCCACGTCGATCGCTGCCATCGTCCCCCCTCACGATTCGTCGATGCACAAACCGTAAAGGGCACCACTGACAACGGGGCTGACCAGGGGAAATGGCGAGCCCGGCGCGGGCGGCCAGGCCAGTGCGCCGCGGATTTGGGGTGGCGGCGGGGGAGCCGTGCGATGGCGCGGCAGCGGGCCGTTCACCGCGGCGGCTTGCTGCCGGGACTGCCAGACCGCATGAGGGCACGGCTCTGCGCCGCTCACCGGGCATCCACAGCCGTACGCCGTGGCAAACACGTCCGCCAGGCGCCCGAAGACACCCGGTTCGGACTCAACTTCTAGATTTCGCCCCGCAGTTTGGCGAGCGCCTCGGCGAGGATCGCCTCGCCGTCCGCGTCGCTGCGCCGCTCCCTGACGTACGCGAGGTGCGTCTTGTAGGGCTCGGTACGCGGCGGGTCCGGCGGGTTGTCCCGGTCCTGTCCGGCCGGAAAGCCGCAGCGCGGGCAGTCCCAGGTGTCGGGAACCTGCGCGTCGCTGGCGAAGCTCGGCTGCGTCTCGTGCCCGTTGGAGCACCAGAAGGAGACGCGCAGACGCGGCGCGGACTCGCCGCGCTCGGCCTCGCCCATCGGCCCCGCCCCGACCCGGCTTCCTCGGATCGCGTTGCCACTTGCCACGGTCGTAACTCCCTGCGTGATGGTGCCGCGAAGCGAGTCGGCGTTTCGCTTCGCTGCGAGCGCCTCAGTCTACGTAAGGCCCAACGCGCGTCCAGTGATGGGAGTTACCCCCGCCCCCAGACGCAAGCCCCATGATAGGCCGCGTCCGAAGACGCGTACCGAACATGGGGCGTTACGTGCTCAATGTGCGGTCTGCACCGGTTGCGCCCGACGCTAGTGGTTGGCCTTCATCAGGATGCCGAGCACCACGATGCACGCGAACCACAGCAGACCGATCACGATGGTGATCCGGTCGAGGTTGCGCTCGGCGACCGAGGAGCCACCGACGGAGGACTGCATGCCGCCACCGAACATGTCGGAGAGGCCGCCGCCCTTCCCCTTGTGCATCAGCACCAGCAGCATCAGCAGCAGGCTGAAGACGATCAGGGCGATCGAGAACCCCAAAACCACGGCTGGACCAACTTCCTCGGATTCGGATGGACGACGGGGGCCGGTGACCACGCGGCGCAGCCGCGTATCGACCACCAGCCCCCGCAAGGGTACGACGGATCGCCCCTACCGCATACTCGCGACGCTTCGGACCGCCCGGGGAGCGCGGCTCACTGCTCCCGGAATCGGACGATCTTGACGAACTCGTCGGCGTCCAGCGAAGCACCGCCGACCAGGGCGCCGTCGATGTCCGGCTTCGCCATGATCTCCGCGACATTGCCGGACTTCACCGAGCCGCCGTACTGGATGCGGACCTGGTCGGCCACCTCCTGGGAGTACAGTTCGGCGATCTTGCCGCGGATCGCCGAACAGACCTCCTGGGCGTCGTCGGAACCGCAGACCTTGCCGGTGCCGATGGCCCAGACGGGCTCGTACGCGATCACGATCGACTCGACCTGCTCGGCCGGCAGGTCCTTCAGACCGCCCTCGACCTGCGCGAGCGTGTGCGTGACGTGATCGCCCGCCTCACGGACGTCCAGCTCCTCGCCGACGCACAGGATCGGGGTCAGACCGTGCTTGAAGGCGGCCTTGGCCTTGGCGTTCACCAGCTCGTCGGTCTCGCAGTGGTACTGGCGGCGCTCGGAGTGGCCGATCACCGCATAGCTGCACTTCAGCTTGGCCAGCATCGAGGCGGAGATCTCGCCGGTGTAGGCACCGGAGTCGTGCGCCGAGACGTCCTGGGCGCCGTACTTGATCTTGAGCTTGTCGCCGTCGACCAGGGTCTGCACGGAGCGCAGGTCGGTGAAGGGCGGCAGGACGGCGACCTCGACGGCCTCGTAGTCCTTGTCCGCGAGGGCGAAGGCGAGCTTCTGGACGTGCGCGATGGCCTCGAGGTGGTTGAGGTTCATCTTCCAGTTGCCCGCCATCAGCGGCGTGCGCGTGCTCATCTAGGGTCAGTCCTCCAGTGCGGCGAGTCCGGGGAGCGTCTTGCCCTCAAGGTATTCGAGGGAGGCGCCGCCACCGGTCGAGATGTGGCCGAATGCCGACTCGTCGAAGCCCAGCTGGCGCACGGCCGCGGCGGAGTCGCCGCCGCCGACGACCGTGAAGGCCGGGGAGTCGATCAGGGCCTGGGCGATCGCCCTGGTGCCCTCGGCGTAGTCGGGGTGCTCGAAGACGCCCATGGGGCCGTTCCAGAAGACGGTGGCCGCGTCGGCGAGCTTCGAGGCGTACAGCTTGCGGGTCTCCGGGCCGATGTCCAGGCCCTCCTGGTCGGCCGGGATCGCATCCGCGGCAACGACCGTCGGATGGGCCGGGGCCTTGGTCTTCAGGTCCGGGAATTCGGGCGCGACCAGCGTGTCGACGGGCAGCACCAGCTCGACGCCGGTCTTCTCGGCGCGCTCGATGTACTCCTGGACGGCCGGGATCTGGTCCTCCTGCAGGAGGGACTTGCCGATCTCGTAACCCTTGGCCTTGAGGAAGGTGTAGGCCATGCCGCCGCCGATGAGCAGACGGTCGGCCTTGCCGAGCAGCTGGTCGATGACGGCCAGCTTGTCGGAGACCTTGGCGCCGCCCAGTACGACGACGTACGGCCGCTTGACGTCCTCGGTGAGCTTCTTCAGGACGCCGACCTCGGTGGCGATGAGGTAGCCGGCGTAGTGCGGCAGACGGGCCGGGAGGTCGTACACGGAGGCGTGCTTGCGGTGGACCGCGCCGAAGCCGTCGCCCACGTACACGTCGGCGAGGGCGGCGAGCTGGTCGGCGAACTCGCCGCGCTCGGTGTCGTCCTTGGAGGTCTCGCCGGGGTTGAAGCGCAGGTTCTCGATGACCGCGACCTGGCCGGGCTGGAGGGCGTCGACCGCGCCGTGGGCAGCGGGGCCGACGGTGTCCTGGGCGAACGCCACGGGCGCGCCGAGGAGTTCACCGAGGCGCTCGGCGGCGGGCCGCAGGGAGAAGGCAGGGTCCGGGGCGCCCTTGGGGCGGCCCAGGTGGGAGGCGACGACCACCTTGGCGCCCGCCTCGGTGAGGGCCTCGATGGTGGGCAGGACGGCGCGGATTCGGCCGTCGTCGGTGATCACACCGTCGGCCAGCGGCACGTTGAGGTCGGCGCGGACGAAGACCCGCTTGCCGTCCACGCCTTCGGAGAGCAGTTCGTCGATCGTCTTCATAAGGGGCTCCTGAGAAGGGCTCTTGATCGTAGGAGGGCTGATCGATCTGCACGCGAGCCGGCCCCGCGGTGAGCGGGTCGGCTCGCTGTACGTGAGTCAGGGCTCGAACAGCGCGACCGTGCGCTGCCCGAGCCCTGCTCTCACATCGAGGTGCCTGCTTCGGCGATCAGAGCTGGTTGCCGACGAAGACCGTCAGGTCGACGAGGCGGTTGGAGTAGCCCCACTCGTTGTCGTACCAGCCGATGACCTTCACGTTCTTGCCCTCCTGGACCATGGTCAGGGAGGAGTCGAAGGTGCAGGACGCCGGGGCGTGCACGATGTCGGAGGAGACGATCTGGTCCTCGGTGTAGTCGAGGAGACCCTTGAGCTCGCCCTCGGAGGCCTTCTGGAAGGCGGCGTTGACCTCTTCCTTGGTGACCTCGCGGCCGAGCTCCACGACCAGGTCGGTGACCGAGCCGGTCGGGACCGGGACGCGCATGGCGATGCCGTCCAGCTTGCCCTTGAGCTGGGGCAGGACCAGGGCGGTGGCCTTCGCGGCACCGGTGGTGGTCGGAATGATGTTCTCGGCGGCGGCACGGGCGCGGCGCAGGTCCTTGTGCGGGAAGTCCAGGATGCGCTGGTCGTTCGTGTACGCGTGCACCGTCGTCATCAGACCCTTGACGATGCCGAAGTTCTCGTCGAGGACCTTCGCCATCGGCGCCACACAGTTGGTGGTGCAGGAGGCGTTGGAGATGACGTGGTGGTTCGCCGCGTCGTACTTGTCGTGGTTGACGCCCATCACGATCGTGATGTCCTCGTCCTTGGCCGGGGCCGAGATGAGGACCTTCTTCGCGCCGCCCTCGAGGTGCTTCGCGGCGTCCGCGCGCTTGGTGAAGATGCCGGTGGACTCGATGACGACGTCGACGCCCAGCTCGCCCCACGGGATGTCGGCCGGGTTGCGCTCGGACAGCACCTTGATGGTGTGGCCGTCGACGCTGATCGTGTCGGCGGTGTGGGAGACCTCCTGCTTGAGGCGGCCCAGGATGGTGTCGTACTTCAGCAGGTGAGCGGTGGTCGCGGTGTCACCCAGGTCGTTGACAGCCACGATCTCGATGTCTGCACCCTGCTCCAGCAGCGCGCGGAAGTAGTTACGACCGATGCGGCCAAAGCCGTTGATGCCTACGCGGATCGTCACGAACCGATCTCCTCGTTGGTACGCCGGTTTCGACGCCGGCGAGCTGTATGGGATGTCCCCGACCGCCTACGACCCTACCCCCCGCAGGCCGCCGGAGTGACATCGAGATGCCTCATACACGGCAGCGCGGTCCGTACCCGCCAGTAGGGGTACGGACCGCCCTGGCACGAAGGCCCGGTCACTCCTTTCGGTGATACGTGACCAACTGCCATTGACCGCGCAGGATCACCCGCGGAGTGCGGCCAGTGCCTTGTTGAGCAGTGCCGTCCGGTCGGCCGCCGATGTGACGTGTTCCAGGCCGAAGCCCAGCAGCACGGTGCGGTCCGTGGTCACCGCTCCGTATGTCCTGAACAGTGCCCCGGTGCGGGCCCAGTCCTTGAGGACGGCCGGGCTGCCCGGCGGCGGCCCGGCCACGCTCCAGGCGCCGAGGGACGCCTCGAAGCCCTCGGTCCCGGTGGGCGTACCGGCGACGACGAGCGAGGCGTCGTCGGCGAGGACGCCGTGGCCGCCGCTGCCCGAGTCGGTGATGTAGCTCAGCGAGACCTCGACCGTCTTCCCGGCGTAGGCGCTCAGGTCGAAGTTCACCTGCCGCCAGCCGTCCGAGGAGCCGGTCAGGCTGTGCCATGTGCCGGTGGTGCCGGTCGCGGCGCAGCCGCTCGCCGCCACGGTCAGATAGTGCTTGAGCCAGGGGTGCTCCCCCACGAGGAACCCGGCCGGGCAGTCGGTCGGCACGGCGTCGCTGGTGGCGCCGCCTGCCTCCGGCAGTGTCGTCCAGTCGTCGGCCCCGGTGGTGTGGACCTCGACCACGGCGTGGTCATAGCCCGTCTCGGTGTCCCACAGCAGCTGGGTGCGCAGGGTGGGCTTGTCGGCCGCGCTCACCTTGGTGAGGTCGACGGTGCGGGTGAGACGCTTGTACGCGTCGTCGGTGTGGACGGCGGCGGCCATGTACGAGCCCGCGTACGGCGCGTAGGGACTGGCGGTGCCGGCGAACCGGCCCGCCCCGGCACTCGCGAACTGGGGGTACTTGCCGACCGGCAGTTCGTCGGAGGTGACGCCGTACGTGCCCGCCTTGTCCAGCGGGTTGCCGGGCGCGGCGCCCAGCGGCCCCGTGAAGCCGGCCAGCCTGCCTGAGCCGCTGAAGGCGGTGGCCCCCGGGGTCGAGGTACGCGAGTAGGCGCCCAGGTAGTACTGGCTGAAGTCGTCGGAGAGGGTGCCGCCGCCGAGGTCGACCGCGCCACCGGCCTGCTCGCCCGCCTCGATCAGCCTGCCGCCCTCGTTGAGGAAGGCGCGCAGCTGCAGCTGGGTGGCGTTGCCCGGGACGCTCGCGCCCGTGTAGTGGACGACCGTCCTGAAGTGGCCGAGCACGCCGAGCGCGTCGGGCGCGCCCTGGGTGGCGACGTCCCAGACGATCGCCTTGCGGCCGCCGGCCCTCAGGGCGTCGACGTACGTCTGGGCCTGGGTGGCCTTGGCGCCCTCCTCGGCGACCACCAGGATGTCGGCCCCGGGCCGCTGGGCCACGGTGTAGGTGAAGTGCGGGCCAGAGGTCTTCCCGCCGCTCTTCGCCCTCCCGGTGAACCAGACCTCGACCTTGTCGCCCGGGTGACCGCCGCGCACCGTGGCCCGGTACTCGTCGAAGTAGCGGTTGTCGCCGCCGCCGTACGTCCGGCCGCCCTTCCAGGGCCTGAGTGCCCGCTCCTGGACGCGGCCTCCGTTGACGCGGTACTTGAGCTCCTTGTCGCGCACCGACTTCCGGGCGACGACCGAGACCTCCTGGTCGCCGCCGCGCGCGTAGGACGTGGAGAAGGCGGCCGGGGTGAAGTCCGGCGCCTCGATACCGACCGAGGAGGAGGGCCGGTCGGGGTGGGACGCCGTCTCCGCGACGGAGAGTGCGAACGGGATGTTCTTCTCAAACTCCTGCTCGATCAGCTTCTCGTCGTCCGGGAAGTTGAAGACCGACCGGCAGTCGGCCGCGTTCCAGGCGTCGTTGGGGTCGATGTTCGACGCGGTCTGGCAGGTCGACATCTCGGGAGTGAACATCGCCATGCCGTTGACGTTCGACGCGTGGCCGTCCGCCTCGCCGTTCGTGGTGTACAGCTCCGAGGAGACCTGTGAGCGGTAGCCGGGGATGGCCGGCTTGTCCGGGGTGCCGGCGAGCGCCTTGTAGAGGACGTCGTCCGGGGTCGGTGTGGCCACCTGCCAGCCGACGCCGTAGAGGAGCAGCTGGGCGGCGGAGTGGTAGTTGACGCCGTACGTGAACCCGATGCGCTTCTCGAAGGAGTCGAGCGCCCGTGTCTCGGGCTCGGACTCGGGGCGTGCGCCGCGGTAGGTCTCGCTGGTGGGGTTGGGGGAGGAACCCTCGTCGTCGTAGCCCCACTTGTAGGCGAAGTTGCGGTTGAGGTCGACGCCGTCGCCGATGCCGATGACGCCGTCGCCGTTGACGTCCCGCAGGTTCTTGCGCCACAGACGGGTGCCGGGGCCCTTGAAGGTGTAGTCGTAGCCGTCGGGGTTGGCCGAGATGACGAACCACAGCTCGGTGGAGTCGACGATCTTCTTGACCCGCTTGTCCGTGGCGTAGTGGTCCAGGTAGTAGTGCATCAGCCGGCGGGTCATCTCCGGTGTGATCCACTCACGCGCGTGCTGGTTGGACAGATACAGCACGGAGGGCTTGGAGCCGTCCCCGGACTTCTTCGCGTTCCCGGTCAGTTTGAGCGCGAGGATGTCCTGGCCGCCCACGGTCCTGCCGATGGAGACGACCTTGGTGAGGTCCGGGTGGGTCCGGCCCGTCCTGACGATCTCCTCCTTGAGACCGCCCGTGCCGCTGTAGGGGCGGAACACTCCTTGGGCGGCGTCCTCGGCCCGTGCCTCCGCCTTGGCGGAAACGGTGTGCTCTGTGAGGGTGACGCCCTGCTTCTCCAGCTGCTCGGCCTGTCGTGCGGTGAGGTAGACCTCGACGGTGGACTTGCCGTTCCCGGTCACCTGCTCGCCGAGTTCGTGGCCGTCCTGCCCGGCCTTGAGCAACAGGGGTATCTGCTTCTGGGTGACGTCGGCGCGGAAGACTCTCACCTCGTCCGGGTCGGACTGCGAGGAACCTCCGGTCTGTGCCTGGGCGATGGGTGCGAGGCCCGCTCCGCCGAGCAGGAGCGCGCCGACAGCGAGGATCGATCTCGCTCTGTGTCTCATGAAGCCCCCTAGCCGTGGTTCGCCCCAGCGGCGAGCCGTTGCCAGGCTCATGACAATTCATGATCGAGTCAAGGGCGCCTCAAGGACAGACAAACGCCGGTGTCGCGCCTCGTGGGGGCGTCGGCACCGGCGTCATGAGCCTCGCTGGGTCACCCCGCCATGTTGTCCGCCATCTCCTCGGTGAGGTTGGACTCCGTGCCCGGGATCCCGAGGTCCGCGGCGCGCTTGTCGGCCATCGCCAGCAGACGGCGGATACGGCCGGCGACCGCGTCCTTGGTCAGCGGCGGGTCGGCGAGGGCGCCCAGCTCCTCCAGGGAGGCCTGCTTGTGCTCCATGCGCAGACGGCCCGCGGCGGCGAGGTGCTCGGGGACCTCCTCTCCGAGGATCTCCAGCGCACGGGCGACCCGCGCACCGGCGGCGACGGCGGCGCGGGCCGAGCGGCGCAGGTTGGCATCGTCGAAGTTGGCGAGACGGTTGGCCGTGGCACGGACCTCGCGCCGCATCCGGCGCTCCTCCCACGCCAGCACGGACTCGTGCGCACCGAGGCGGGTGAGCAGCGCGCCGATCGCGTCGCCGTCCCGGACGACCACGCGGTCCACGCCCCGTACCTCGCGGGCCTTCGCGGCGATCGACAGGCGGCGGGCGGCGCCGACCAGGGCGAGCGCGGCCTCGGGACCGGGGCAGGTCACCTCCAGGGACGACGAGCGGCCGGGCTCCGTCAGCGAACCATGTGCCAGGAAGGCGCCGCGCCAGGCCGCCTCCGCGTCGCAGGTGGCCCCCGAGACCACCTGCGGAGGAAGCCCGCGGATCGGTCGGCCACGGCCGTCGACGAGACCGGTCTGGCGCGCCAGCTGGTCACCACCCGCGACCACGCGCACCACGTAGCGCGAGCCGCGGCGCAGACCGCCGGGCGCCATCACGATGAGTTCGGAGCTGTGGCCGAAGATCTCCAGGATGTCCCGCTTCAGACGCCGGGCCGCCATCGCCGTGTCCAGCTCCGCCTCGATCACGATGCGACCGCTGACCAGGTGGAGTCCGCCCGCAAACCGCAGGATCGCCGAGACCTCCGCCTTTCTGCAGCAGGTCCGGGTGACGGGAAGCCGGGAGATCTCATCCTTCACCGCTGCCGTCATCGCCATGGGCCGATCCTTCCATGCATCCGAAAAATACGGTCGTACGCGGCGGCCAACAGCTCCGGGTCGTGCCGCGGGGACCCGTCGGTACGGGCCACCGGCGCCAGCTCGACCGCGGCCCCGAACCGCTTCGCGGCCTCGTTCAGCGAGGCGCGGTCGGGCACGGCGGCCTGGTCGGCCAGCACCACGTCCAGGGCGAGTTTAGGGGCGTGTCGTCCCAAAACCTCCAAATGACGCTGCGGGGAGAAGCCCTCGGTTTCTCCGGGCTGCGGGGCGAGGTTCAGGGAGAGCACCCGGCGCGCCTTCGTCTCCGTGAGGGCGTCCAGGAGCTCGGGCACGAGCAGGTGCGGGATCACCGAGGAGAACCAGGAGCCCGGCCCCAGGACCACCCAGTCGGCGTCCAGCACCGCGGCGACGGCCTCGGGGACGGCGGGCGGGTCCGGCGGCACGAGGTGTACGGACTGCACCTCGCCCGGGGTGAGGGCGACGGTCGCCTGCCCCCGTACGGTGCCGACCTCGTCCGGACGCTCCGGGTCGTGTCCCTTGACCAGGGCCTGGAGCTCCAGGGGCACGGCTGACATGGGCAGGACGCGCCCGTGCGCGCCCAGGAGCCTGCCGACCAGGTCGAGCGCCTGGACGTGGTCGCCGAGCTGCTCCCAGAGCGCGACGATCAGCAGGTTGCCGACCGCGTGTTCGTGCAGGTCGCCCTTCGACTGGAAGCGGTGCTGGATGACGCGGGCCCAGGTCTGGCCCCAGTCGTCGTCGCCGCACAGCGCGGCAAGCGCCTTGCGCAGGTCTCCGGGCGGGAGCACACCCAGCTCGTCGCGGAGCCGGCCGCTGGAGCCGCCGTCGTCGGCGACGGTGACGACGGCGGTGAGGTCGCCGGTGATCCGGCGCAGCGCGGCGAGCGAGGCGGACAGGCCCATGCCGCCGCCGAGTGCGACCACCTTGGGCTGGGCACCACGGCGGCGCGCCCGGCCGCCACGGACCTCGGCAGGTGTGCCCCCGCGTCCTTCGGGCACCACCCGGCGCAGCCTGCTCAGCCGCAGAGCACGTCCAGTCACTCGCGCCCCATGTCCCGGTGCACCACCACGGTCTCCACTCCCTCGGCCGCCAGGCGGGCGGCGAGCTTCTCGGACACGGCGACGGAGCGGTGCTTGCCGCCCGTGCAGCCGATGGCGATGGTCACATAGCGCTTGCCCTCGCGGCGGTACCCGGCGGCGATGAGCCGCAGCAGCTCGGCGTACCGGTCCAGGAACTCCTTGGCGCCGGGCTGGTTGAAGACGTACGCGGCCACCTCCTCGTTGATCCCGGTGTACGGGCGCAGCTCCGGGACCCAGTGCGGGTTGGGCAGGAAGCGCATGTCCGCGACCAGGTCGGCGTCGACCGGGAGGCCGTACTTGAAGCCGAAGGACATGACGGTGGCCCGCAGTTCGGGCTCCTCCTCGCCGGCGAACTGGGCGTCCATCTTGGCGCGCAGTTCGTGCACGTTGAGGCTTGAGGTGTCGATGACGAGGTCGGCGTCGCCGCGCAGCTCGCGCAGCAGCTCCCGCTCGGCGGCGATGCCGTCGACGATGCGGCCGTCGCCCTGGAGGGGGTGGGGACGGCGGACGGACTCGAAACGGCGTACCAGGGCCTCGTCGGAGGACTCCAGGAAGACGATCCGCCGGGTGACGTTCTTCGCCTCCAGGTCCGCCAGGGACTCACGGAGGTTGTCGAAGAAGCGCCTGCCGCGGACGTCGACGACGACCGCGATCCGGGCGACGTTGCCCTGGGAGCGGGCGCCCAGTTCCACCATGGTGGGGATCAGCGCGGGCGGCAGGTTGTCGACGACGAACCAGCCGAGGTCCTCCAGACACTTGGCGGCCGTCGAGCGGCCGGCGCCGGACATGCCGGAGATGATCACCAGCTCGGGGATGGCCGCTTCGGGGACCCCGGCTGTTTCGATGCCCGTACTCACCTGTGCTCCGTTTTCCTGGACCGCCTGCTGCCGCGCCAGATCATCGCCCGCCTCCTTGTGGGCGGCCTGGCCCTGCGCTGGGCGCTCTTCCGCGCGCTGTTCGTGCTCGGTCATGTCTCCTGCCCCCGTCGGTCGTCCGGGACGCCCGCGGACACGGGATCCCCGGGGGAACCCACCGTCGTCTCGGGTTCCTCCTCTTCCATGATCTCTCCAGTCGCCGTGTTCACGGCGGGTGCGGCCGGGGCCGCCTGGGCGAGGGCCACGGCGATCGTCTCGGCCGTCTTGCGGCCGATGCCGGGAACCTCCTGAATCTGGTCGATCGTCGCGGATCGCAGCTTCTTCACCGAGCCGAAGTGCTTGATCAGCGCCTGCTTGCGGGTATCGCCGAGTCCTGGCACGTCGTCCAGGGGGCTCGCCCTCAGACGCTTGCCCCGCTTGGCGCGCTGATAGGTGATCGCGAAGCGGTGCGCCTCGTCCCGGACGCGCTGGAGCAGATAGAGGCCCTCGCTGGTGCGAGGCAGCACCACCGGGTCCTCCTCGTCCGGCAGCCAGACCTCCTCCAGACGCTTGGCGAGACCGCACACGGCGATGTCGTCGATGCCGAGCTCGTCCAGGGCCCTCTTGGCCGCCGCGACCTGCGGCTGCCCGCCGTCGACCACGACGAGCTGCGGCGGGTAGGCGAAGCGCCTGGGCCGCCCGTCGTCCTCCGTCAGGGCGTCACCGTCGGCCCACTCCCCCGTCTGCTCCTTCTCGGCGAGGTAGCGCCTGAAGCGGCGGGTGATCACCTCGTGCATGGACCGGACGTCGTCCTGGCCCGCGAAGCCCTTGATCTGGAAGCGGCGGTACTCGCTCTTGCGCTGCAGCCCGTCCTCGAAGACGACCATGGAGGCCACCACGTCCTCGCCCTGGAGGTGCGAGATGTCGTAGCACTCGATCCTGAGCGGGGCGCTGTCCAGGTCGAGGGCCCCGGCGATCTCCTCCAGGGCACGCGAGCGGGTGGTGAGGTCGGAGGCGCGCTTGGTCTTGTGAAGTGCGAGCGCCTGCTGGGCGTTGCGCTGCACCGTCTCCATGAGTGCCTTCTTGTCGCCGCGCTGCGGGATGCGCAGCGACACGTTGGACCCACGACGGCCGGTGAGCCACTCCTGGACGGGCTCTATGGGGTCGGGCAGCGCCGGGACGAGAACCTCCTTGGGCACTGAGTCGCCGGTCTCCTCGCCGTAGAGCTGCTGGAGGGCGTGCTCGACGAGGGCGCCCGTGGTGACGTCCTCCACCTTGTCGGTGACCCAGCCGCGCTGGCCGCGCACCCGTCCGCCGCGCACGTGGAAGATCTGCACGGCTGCCTCCAGCTCGTCCTCCGCGACGGCGATGAGGTCGGCGTCGGTCGCGTCGGTGAGCACGACCGCGTTCTTCTCCATGGCCTTCCTCAGGGCCTCGATGTCGTCGCGCAGCCGGGCGGCCCGCTCGTACTCCATGTCGTCGGCCGCCTCCATCATCTGCTTCTCGAGACGGCGGAGGTACGTCCCCGTGCGGCCGGCCATGAAGTCGCAGAACTCCTCGGCCAGTTCCCGGTGGTCCTCGGGAGAGATCCGGGCGACGCAGGGCGCGGAGCACTTGCCGATGTAGCCGAGCAGGCAGGGGCGGCCGGTGCGCTCGGCGTTCCTGAAGACGCCGGCCGAGCAGGTGCGCACGGGGAAGACACGCAGCAGCAGGTCCACCGTGTCACGGATCGCCCACGCGTGCCCGTAGGGCCCGAAGTACCGCACGCCCTTGCGCTTCTGGCCGCGCATCACCTGCACACGGGGGAACTCCTCGTTCATCGTCACCGCGAGGTACGGGTAGCTCTTGTCGTCGCGGTACTTGACGTTGAACCGGGGGTCGAACTCCTTGATCCAGGTGTACTCCAGCTGCAGGGCCTCGACCTCGGTGGACACGACGGTCCACTCCACGGACGCCGCCGTGGTGACCATGGTGCGGGTGCGCGGGTGGAGGCTCGCCAGGTCCTGGAAGTAGTTCGCCAGGCGCTGGCGCAGGCTCTTCGCCTTTCCGACGTAGATCACCCGGCGATGCTCGTCCCGGAACCTGTAGACCCCGGGGGAGTCCGGGATCTCTCCCGGCCTGGGGCGGTAGCTGGAGGGGTCGGCCATGTCTCACACCCTACTGGCGGCCACCGACACCGTGGCGCCCCTGTGGACAAGGGCCGACGTGACGCGGGGGACGGGTGATGCGCGGGCCCCGGGCGACGTCAGACGTGCCGCCGGTACCCCTCAGGGTGCGCCCTTGACGGGACCTGCCGGAAGTGTCCAGCCGCCTTTCCTCTCCGGCCCGTGGGCCCCGCCCGGTACGCGGCGAGCGTCGTGCGGCCGCGCGCCGGACGTCGGCACGCGAGCGCGCGCGCCGGCCCCCGCGCGTGCCCGGCGGCGTAACCGGCACGGCGGCTCCCGGCTCGTGCCTGGCCCGCGTGCCGCGTCCCGTCCTCCGGTCGTACCTCGCCCGCGTGCCGCGCCCCGTCCGGCACGGGCGGCATCCACCGGGGCGCCCCACGATCACGCGGCCCCGCGGCGGACGGCTGACAGACGCCCCACCGCGGCTGCCTTCCGGCCGGGTGGGTCGGACACCAGCGGGACGGACGCGGAGAGGAGTCTTGCGTGCGGTGAGCATCAAGTGTTGTCGGGGCTTGGTCAACACGCTTCAATGCGGGGAAACTGCGCGCCGCCAACGGCGGGGTCCGCTTGTGAACGAGCCCCGCACGCCCCCCGGGCGGCCCGGAACGACCTACGCGCACGGTCTGACCAGCCGTCGTGAACATTCACAGAAAGGCCCTCTGCATGCGGCACGGCACACAACACGCGGACCTCGTCCCGGCGGAGTTGGAGACGGCGCTGCGCGGCGGCCCGTTCCATGTGGCGCTGCGGGCCGCGATCGCCGCCCGCGGGCTGCCGCTCCAGCGCGTGCAGCACCATCTGTCGCGGTACGGGGTCAAGGTCGGTGTGACGAGCCTGAGCTACTGGCAGCAAGGCGCCCGCCGCCCTCAGCGCCCCGAGTCCCTGCGCGCCGTACGCGCCCTGGAGGAGATACTCCAGCTGCCGGACGAGTCACTGATCAGGCTGCTGACCAAGGACGACGAGCGCCCCGGCTCCGACCGCCCCCCGGGCCGCTCGTACCGCTCCCTGGTGGAGGCCTCGGACGTGCTGGAACGGCTCCTCGCCGAACTGGAGTCACCGCTCGACGGCGGACTGCACACCATCGGCCACCACGAACGCGTCCGCATCGGGGCGCGCCGGGAGCTGCTGGCCCGCGACTCGCACCACATCGTGCGCGCCCACCGGGACGGCGTGGACCGCTATGTCGCCATCCACCACGGCGACCCGGGATGCACCCCGGAGCGCATCAGGGTGCACGCGCTGGAGAACTGCCGCACCGGCCGCGTCCGGTGGCACCACGAGACGGGCGTCCTGGTCGCCGAGCTGCTCTTCGACACACGGCTGCGCACCGGCGATACGTTTCTCTTTCGCTACGGCTTCGAGGACGGCACCGCCGGCACGTCCTGCGAGTACGTCCGTGGATTCGGCCTGGCGGGCGGGCAGTACGCGCTCCAGGTCCGCTTCGACCGGGAGGCGCTCCCGGTGCGCTGCCACCGTTTCACCCAGCACTCCCCCGCCGCGCCGCGCAGCGGCCGCCAGGAGCTGCCCCTGAGCGGACGCCACCGCTCGGTGCACCTGGTGGAGCCGCGGGTGCGGTCGGGGATCGTGGGGATCGGATGGCAGTGGGAGTGACCCGGCCCTCCTGAACCTCAGGCCACCGGGCCCGCCACGATGTGGCCGCTCTTCATCTCGACGGCCAGCTCGGGCAGCGGCTCGGTGGCCGGGGCCTGCACCACCTTGCCGGTGACGGCGTCGAACCGGCTGCCGTGGCAGGGACAGACGAGCGTCGTCCCCGACAGCTTGTCGATGGCGCACCCGGCGTGCGTGCAGATCGTGCTGTACGCCTTCAGGGAGCCGTCCTTGGCACGGCTCACCACGACGTTCTCGTCCCGGTAGAGCCTCGCGCCCCCCTCGGGGACCTCGCTCGCGGCCCCCAGCGTGACCGGCGCGGTCGGCGTCACGGGCGCGGCACCGCCGTCTCCGCCCGCCGAACAGGCCGCGAGGCCGAACCCGGCGACCGGGGTGAGCGCGGCCCCGCGCAGGACGGTACGACGGGTCGCGGAGGGACGGGCGGGCATGAGATCTCCACAGGTCAGGGGCGGCGCACCCCGGGACGGGGCACGCCGACGATACCGGTAGCGATGGTTCCATTTCGGGTAGGGCGGGGAGCCTGGTGGGCGGTCAGAGGACGTAAACGTTTGCGCAAGCGTTTACGTCCGTGGCCGAATGGGATACCTTCCCCGCCAGAAGGCCCGAGGAGGGGGACGCGATGGCGACCATGGTCGATGTCGCACGGAGCGCGGGCGTCTCCGTGGCGACCGTCTCGCACGTGCTGAACGGCACCCGCCCGGTGCTCCCCCGCACCCGCCAGGCGGTGCTGGACGCCATCGACGAGCTGGGCTACACACCGAACACACTCGCCCGCTCCCTGGTGACCTCCCGCACCCGGTCCATCGGTCTGGCGGTCTCCGCGATCAGCAACCCGTACTTCACCGAGATCCTCCAGGGAGTGGAGGCCGGGGCCCTGGAACACGGCTACGGTCTGCTCATCGCCGATCCGCATGACGACCCCGTCCATGAGCGCAAGGTCGTCCAGCTCCTGCACGAGCGCCGCGTCGACGGCATGATCGTCGCCCCGTCGGCGGACCCGCGTGGACTTCTCGCGCTGCTGGGGCGGCACGGCGTACCGACCGTGTTCCTCGACCGGCTGGTCGACGGCATCCCCGCGGGAGTGCCCCCGCGCCGCGCCACTGCCGGGGACACATCAGTGCGGGACGCCGGGGACACATCAACGCGGGACGCCGGGGACACATCAGTGTGGGACGAGGACGCCGACGCGCCCTTCCGCTTCGACCAGGTCTGCGCGGAGAACGCCGAACCCATGGCCCGCCTGGTCGCCCATCTCACCGGGCTCGGCCACCGGCGCATCGGACTGGTCGCGGGCCTGCCCGGGTTCAGCACCACGACCGAGCGGATCAGCGGCTACCGGCACGGTCTCGCGGCCGCCGGACTGCCCTACGACGAGCGGCTGATGGCGCGGGGCGACTCCGCCGCCGAGGGCGCCGAGCGCGCCACCGCCGCCCTGCTGTCGCTCGCGGCACCGCCGACGGCCCTGGTCACCGCCAACAACGCGATGACCATCGGAGCGCTGCGCGCCCTGCGTGACCGCGGTCTGTCCGTACCGGACGACCTGGCTCTGTGCTGCTTCGACGACTTCGCCTGGGCGGATCTGTTCTCGCCCCGGCTCACCGCGATCTCCCAGCCGAGCAGGGAGATCGGCGCCCAGGCCGTACGACTGCTCCTGGACCGGCTGGAGGCGCCGGACCGCCCCTCCCGTACCCTGCGCCTGCCCTGCACGTTCGTCCACCGCACCTCGTGCGGCTGCCCCGACACCCCCGCCGAGAAGGGAACCGTCTCGTGATCGTCGTCGCCGGTGAGGCCCTGATCGACCTGGTCCCGCAGGGAGCGGGCGCGCTGGCACAGCTGAAGCCCGCGCTCGGCGGGGGCCCGTACAACACCGCCGTGGCGCTCGGCCGGCTCGGATCCCCCACGGCCTTCTGCTCCCGTACCTCGTACGACGCCTTCGGCGAGGCCCTGCTGGACGGGCTGCGCGAGGCGGGCGTGGACGTCTCGGCCGTGCAGCGGGGCGCCGAGCCGACCACACTCGCGGTCGCCACGGTCGACGAGAACGGCTCGGCCATGTACTCGTTCTACGTGGACGGCACCGCCGACCGGCTGTTCACGGCGCCGGCCCGCCTTCCGCAGGGCACGCGGGCCGTGTCGTTCGGCACCTGCTCGCTCGTCCTCGAACCGGGTGCGAGCGCGTACGAGGAGCTGATGCGCAGCGCCGCCGCCCAGGGCGTGTTCACGTCGCTCGACCCCAACATCCGCGCGGGGCTGATCCCGGATCCCGACGCCTATCGGGCCCGCTTCAAGAGCTGGCTGCCGTCCGTGTCGCTGCTCAAGCTCTCCGCGGAGGACGCCCAGTGGCTGGGCGGCACCCCACGCGAGTGGCTGGCCTCCGGCCCGGCCGCCGTGGTGATCACCCATGGCAGTGACGGACTGACGGCCTTCACCCGCGACGGAGCGGAGCACTCCGTGCCGGGCGTGCGGGTCGGCGTCGTGGACACGATCGGCGCCGGCGACACGGTCAACGCGGCCCTGCTGCACGGCCTGGCCGCCCGCGATGCCCTCTCCCCGGAGGCGGTGGCCGCCCTGGACGCCGACGGCTGGACCGAACTGCTGGGCTTCGCGGCCCGCGCCGCGGCGATCACCTGTTCCAGGGCCGGTGCGGAACCGCCGTACGCGTCCGAACTGACCTAGACCGCCGTCGAGGACCCGGCGACGGCCTGGACCGTGGTCGGACACGCCCCATTCAGCCGCGCACCGCCCGCAGGTCCCCGGGTGTGCGTCCGCTCAGCCGGTCCAGGGCCGTGGCCGTGGCCTCGTCGGCCGGGAGAAGGACCACCAGGCGCCGGCCCTCGTCGGGCAGGGCGAGTGTCTCGTACGCGAGACGCAGTACACCGGCCTCCGGGTGCGCGACGAGGCCGGTCCCGCTGCGCAGGGGCATGGAAGGCACGGCGGAGAGCCGGTCGGCGGAGGGAGCGTCCGCGGTCACCGTCAACTCGTCGGCCCGCGCGGCGACATGCGGATTCAGCCGGACATGCAGTTCGTGTGAGCCGCGGAAACAGGGCGGCTGACCGTGCAACGAGCGGCGCCCCGCGGGGAGTTCCCACGGGGCGCCGTACTCTCTTCGGACGGGTCGGGCCTCGTCCGGTGTCACCGCTCAGGCCTTGCGCGCCCGCGTGGTCTTCTTCGCGGGTGCCGCCTTCTTCGTGGCTCCGGCCGCCTTCTTGGTCGCCGTGTTGTTGGCCGTCTTCACGGCCTTGGCCGTCGCCGTCTTCCTCGCCGTGGACGTGGCCGCGGCCGTCTTCCTGGCCGCGGTCCTGCGCGGGGCCTTCACCGACGCCGCGTCGCTGATGCGGTCGGCGCCGAGGATCTCGCGCAGGAACTTGCCGGTGTGGCTCGCCGGGACCCCGGCGACCTCCTCGGGCGTGCCCTCGGCGACCACCAGACCGCCGCCCGCGCCGCCCTCGGGACCCATGTCGACGACCCAGTCGGCGGTCTTGATGACGTCGAGGTTGTGCTCGATGACGATGACCGTGTTGCCCTTGTCCACCAGCCCGCCGAGCACCTTGAGGAGCTTGCTGATGTCCTCGAAGTGCAGACCGGTGGTCGGCTCGTCCAGCACGTAGACCGTGCGTCCGGTGGACCGCTTCTGCAGCTCGCTGGCGAGCTTCACGCGCTGGGCCTCACCGCCGGACAGGGTGGTCGCGGACTGGCCGAGGCGGACGTAGCCGAGGCCGACGTCGTGCAGCGTCGTCAGATGACGGGCGATCGCCGGGACGGCCTCGAAGAAGTGCAGGGCCTCCTCGATCGGCATGTTCAGGACCTCGGCGATGGACTTGCCCTTGTAGTGGACCTCCAGGGTCTCCCGGTTGTAGCGGGCGCCGTGGCAGACCTCGCAGGGGACGTACACGTCCGGGAGGAAGTTCATCTCGATCTTGATGGTGCCGTCGCCCGCGCAGTTCTCACAGCGGCCGCCCTTGACGTTGAAGGAGAAGCGGCCGGGCTGATAGCCGCGGACCTTCGCCTCGGTGGTCTCGGCGAACAGCTTGCGGATGTGGTCGAAGACACCGGTGTACGTCGCCGGGTTCGACCGCGGGGTGCGGCCGATGGGCGACTGGTCGACGTGCACGACCTTGTCGACGAGGTCGTCGCCGTCCACGCGCGTGTGCCGCCCGGGCACGTTCCTCGCGCCGTTCAGTTCGCGGGCCAGGTGCGTGTACAGGATGTCGTTGACCAGCGTCGACTTGCCGGAGCCGGACACGCCCGTGACGGCCGTGAACACGCCCAGCGGGAACGACACGTCGATGTCCTGGAGGTTGTTCTCCCGGGCGCCGTGCACCGTGAGCTGCCGGGACGGGTCCCGCGGGCGCCGGATGTCGGGCAGCGGGATCGACTTCTTGCCCGACAGGTACTGGCCGGTCTGCGACTCGGCGTTGGCCAGCAGCTCCTTCAGGGAGCCGCTGTGCACGACCTTGCCGCCGTGCTCGCCGGCGCCGGGGCCGATGTCGACGATCCAGTCGGCGACCTTGATGGTGTCCTCGTCGTGCTCGACGACGATGAGCGTGTTCCCCATGTCCCGCAGCCGGACCAGGGTCTCGATCAGCCGGTGGTTGTCCCGCTGGTGCAGGCCGATGGACGGCTCGTCGAGCACGTACAGGACGCCGACGAGTCCGGAGCCGATCTGGGTGGCCAGACGGATGCGCTGGGCCTCACCACCGGACAGCGTGCCCGCCGCGCGGTTCAGCGACAGGTAGTCCAGGCCGACGTCGACCAGGAACCGCAGCCGTTCGTTGACCTCCTTCAGGACGCGCTCGGCGATCTTCTTGTCGCGGTCGTCGAGCTTCAGCTCCCGCAGGAAGTCCGCGCAGTCGCTGATCGACATCGCGGAGATCTCGGCGATCGACTTGTCCATGATCGTGACGGCGAGGACGACCGGCTTGAGGCGGGTGCCCTCACAGGTGGGGCAGGGCACCTCGCGCATGTAGCCCTCGAAGCGCTCACGGCTGGCGTCGCTCTCGGCCTCGCTGTGCCGGCGCTTCACGAAGGGGACGGCGCCTTCGAAAGGCGTCGTGTACACGCGCTCGCGTCCGTACCGGTTGCGGTAGCGGACCTCGATCTGCGTCTTGTGGCCGTAGAGCAGGGCCTTCTTGGCGCGCTGCGGCAGGCCCGCGAAGGGGATGTCGGTCCGGAAGCCGAGCGCGTCCGCGAGGGCGCCGATCAGGCGGCCGAAGTAGTCCTTGGTGTGTCCGTGCGACCAGGGGTGGATGGCGCCCTCGTCGAGGGTCTTCTCCTCGTCCGGGACGATCAGCTCGGGGTCGACCTCCATGCGCGTGCCGATGCCGGTGCACTCGGGGCAGGCGCCGAAGGGCGAGTTGAAGGAGAAGGAGCGGGGTTCCAGCTCCTCGAAGGACAGGTCGTCGTACGGGCAGTACAGGTGCTCCGAGTACATGCGCTCGCGCTCGGGGTCGTCCTCGGGGAGGTCGACGAAGTCGAGCACGATCATGCCGCCGGAGAGACCGAGCGCGGTCTCCACGGAGTCGGTCAGACGGCGCTTGGCGGAGTCCTTCACCGTGAGGCGGTCGACGACCACCTCGATGGTGTGCTTCTCCTGCTTCTTCAGCGTGGGCGGGTTCGAGAGCTGGATCGTCTCGCCGTCCACGCGCGCGCGGCTGTAACCCTTGGTCTGGAGATCGGCGAAGAGGTCGACGAACTCTCCCTTGCGCTCGCGCACCAGTGGCGAGAGCACCTGGAACCGGCTCCCCTCCGGCAGCTCCAGTACCTTGTCGACGATGGCCTGCGGCGACTGGCGCGAGATCGGGCGGCCGCACTCGGGACAGTGCGGCTTGCCGATGCGCGCGAAGAGCAGACGCAGGTAGTCATAGACCTCGGTGATCGTGCCGACCGTCGAGCGCGGGTTGCGCGAGGTCGACTTCTGGTCGATCGAGACCGCCGGCGAGAGGCCCTCGATGAAGTCGACGTCCGGCTTGTCCATCTGACCGAGGAACTGCCGAGCGTACGAGGACAGCGACTCCACGTAACGCCGCTGGCCCTCGGCGAAGATCGTGTCGAAGGCCAGCGAGGACTTGCCCGACCCCGACAGGCCCGTGAAGACGATGAGCGAGTCGCGCGGCAGGTCGAGCGAGACATTCTTCAGGTTGTGCTCGCGCGCGCCACGGACGATGAGACGGTCGGCCACGCCGGTCCGCACCTTTCTTGAGAGAAGCGACAGGGGCGGGGCCCCTGTGCTTTCTCAGACTAGGGGGAGCCACTGACAACGCCGGTCGGATTCCAGGGTTCATAACAATCCCCGCCCATCCAGCATGCCCGACGCCGCACTCGACCATATAGCACGCGCATTCGATTAGCGGGCCCGGTTCACCTCCTTCACCCGAAGGAGTGGTGCGGCTAGGGTCGGCCTCATGACGGATCACGCGCGCGACCTGGCGTCTGTACGTGACGCGACCGACCGACTCCTCACCGCATCCGCCGCACTGCACAACGCCGCCGTGGCCGAGCCGTCACGGCTGCCCGGCTGGAGCCGCGGCCATGTCCTCGCCCACCTCGCCCGCAACGCGGACGCGCTCGTGAACGTGCTGCAGGGGCGCCCCATGTACGTCTCCGCGCAGGCCCGGGACGCCGACATCGAGCGGGACGCCCCGCGTCCGCTGGACCTGCACCTCGCCGACCTGCGCGAGAGCGCGGCCCGCTTCGAGGAGGCGGGGGCCGCAGTCGCGGACTGGTCGCGCACGGTCGAGCTGCGCAACGGGGTCACCGACACCGCGGGCCGGTTGCCGTTCCGGCGGTGGATCGAGGTCGAGCTGCACCACGTCGATCTCGGCATCGGGTACGAGCTGGAGGATCTGGCTCCGGAGTTCGTCGAGCGGGAGATCGACTTCCTCGCGGCGCGGTTCACAGGAGGTCCCGACGTACCGCCCACCCGTGTCACGGACGGCACGCGCGCGTGGAGCACGGGCCGGCAGGCGGCCGAGCCCGAGGTCACCGTCCAGGGTCCCGCGCCGGAACTGCTCGGCTGGCTCTGCGGCCGCCGCGACGGTTCCGCCCTGAAGGTCGAGGGAGGACCGCTGCCGACGCTGCCCCCGCTTTAGAGCTCCGAACAATGTGCGTTCCGATCAGCTCACGGCGGCTGGCACTCCCCCCAAGCTCTTCGAGCAGGGGGTACGCCCAGCTGCGTTGCCGGAAGGTTCGGCCCGTCCCTGCCGCCTCAGCCACGGACGACTCTCTGCCCGTCCCCGCTATAGGCTGCCGCCATGACGTACAGCGGAGCGGTGAAGGTCGGCGGCCCTGCCGACGTGCACGAGCTGCAGGACCTGATGATCACCAAGATCGCGGTCGGCCCGATGGACAACAACGCCTATCTGCTGCGCTGCCGGGCCACCGACGAGCAGTTGCTGATCGACGCGGCCAACGACGCGCGCACCCTGCTCGGCATGATCGGCGACGACGGCATCGCCTCCGTCGTCACCACACATCGGCACGGGGACCACTGGCAGGCGCTCGCCGAGGTGGTGGCGGCCACCGGCGCGCGGACGTACGCGGGCCGGGACGACGCCGAGGGCATCCCGGTGCCGACGGACGTCCCGGTCGAGGACGGGGACACGATCCGGGTGGGTCGCGTGGAGCTCACCGCGCGCCATCTGGTGGGCCACACGCCGGGGTCGATCGCCCTCGTCTACGACGACCCGCACGGGCATCCGCACGTCTTCACCGGGGACTGCCTCTTCCCTGGCGGTCCTGGCCGGACAACACAGCCCGAGGATTTCCGCAGCTTGATGACCGGGCTCGAACAGAAGGTCTTCACTCTGCCAGACGAGACTTGGATCTACCCGGGCCACGGCAACGACACCACGCTCGGGGATGAACGGCCGCACATTGCCGCATGGTGGGCGCGCGGCTGGTAGACCGCCCAGCCCCACCACCTGATTCCACGCGATCGCAAAGGAGCCCCCAGCCGCACGGCTGGGGGCTTCCGCCTTGTGTGCCATCAGGCCGTGCCGGATTCACCGGCCTCCGAGTCTCCCGCCAGCACGATTCGGCGCACCTGTTGACGGGTGTACCCCGTCGCCTCGCAGATGTCCTTCTGCGCGACGCCGTCAGCGTCCGCCTGCCTGATCGCCGCCGCTAGCTCCTGCCGCAAGATCTCGGCCCGCGTCTCCGCTTCTCTGAAGCGCTGGGCCATCTGCGTCAGTGATCGCTTATCCATGACACATAGTGTTCCATCCGTCATCATGGAACCTGATGTTACGCAGACTGGCAGCATTGTCCAGCGTCAAACCGCTTGACGATGGAACACAATGTTCCCTAGAGTGGAGTTGTCGACAGGGGAACCAGCCGACAACGCAAGCGGCCCCCGACCCGGGCTCTCACACACCGGTTCAGGGGCCTGACGGAACAACCTGACGCAACAGGAGTCCGCTGTGCTCAACCTTCTCATGTCCCCCCCCCGCAGGGTCCGCACGGTCCGCGGCCTGATCGGGACCCTCGTCGAGTCGGCCGCTGACGCGGTCCGCTCTCTCGCCGCACCGGTCGAGGAGACGGAGGCCCCGGACCCGGCCGGCCTGTACGAGCCGGAAGAGATGCCCGACACCGACGTGATCGAGGCCGCTGCCGCCGCGTTCGAGCGTGCCGCGGACCAGGCCCGCCGCGCCGACAGGTCGAAGCGCGCCGCCCGCAAGGTCCTCGACCGGCTGCCCGCCGGCCTGTACGGCCGCTTCCGGATCTTCCGCACCCCGTCCTCGCGCCAGACGCCCGACCTGGCCGCCATCACCGCCACCTACAAGCGGCTCAACCTCGGCCCCGTGCCGATGAAGCCGTGCGCGCCGTCGCTGAAGGTCGAGCAGGTCGAGTCCGAGTCCGCCCACACCGCCGCGTCCGCGGCCGTCACGGTCTGATCGGGGTGCTGAACATGACGAACAAGACCACCGCCGTGTCCGCGGAGCGTTCCGTGAGCCTGGTCCTCGAGGCCGAGGTGATGATGGACGCCGACACCGGCATGCTGTCGCTGGTTGCCAGCACCGACCACCACATGGCCGACTTCGGCGAGGTCTGCCCGGCCCGTCTGCGGCGGATGGTCGCCGAGGCCCGCGCCAAGCTCGACGAGTTCGAGCGGCTGGCCGACGAGTACGAGGCTATCGACACGCTGCGCGCAATCCTCGCCGAGCATGATCTGAGCCTGATCGAGGCGCCCCTGGACAAGCTGGCGGACGTCAACGACGACCTCGCCGACCGGCTGGCCTGCTGGGTCATGGAGACCCCCGGCGGCCACGGTTACGTGATCGTCCCTCAGGAACAGGGCCCCATCGAGCGGCTGCAGACCGTTTCCGCGTTCATCGCCGGCCGGGAGCGTGCGGCGTGATGACCGAGGCCATCCCGGGTATGCCGTCGAGTTCTCCGACGATCTGCTGCGCGCCATCCACCGCGAGACCGCCTGGTCCGTGCCGGAGCCGGAGCGCCCGATCCACCTCGACTGGCGGGACCGCTGCAGCGACCTGCACGTGCGGAAGGCGGACCGGTGACCGAGCCACGACACCCCCTGTACGGGGCCGCCGCCGCCCGTCCCCGCCTTGCTGGCCGCGCTGATCGATGCCGTCGACCAGCGGGACCGAGAGGGCATCTGTCTTGCCGCGCACCTGGTGGTGCGGGCCGCCGCCCCAAAGGAGTTGGGCGAACGATGAACACCAACGACATGACCACCGGGCCCCGTGCCCGGCTTACCAGGGGCCAGGCCTGGATCCTGGCCGCCGCCACGCTCCCGATGATCGGAGGGGGCGTGGCCGGTGCCGTCGGCACGTACAGCAACATCACGTCCGTCTTCCACCGGTCGGCGACCGCGCTGGGTGTCGTCGCCGCCGGCGAGGGCGCCACCCTCGTCCTGGCCCTCGTCCTGGTCGGCCTCACGATGCTCGGGCAGACCGCCCCGGCGCCTGTCCGCCTCGGGCTGTGGCTGCTGCCGGCGTCCGCGTCCATCACAGGGGCGATCGTCGCCCCGCATCCGACGGACGCTGTCATCTTCGCCGTCACCCCCTTGGCGATGACCGTGAGCGCCGAGGGCCTCGGTTTGCTGGCCCGCCGCATCGTCGTGCACCGCACGGGCGTCGACATGGAGGCGCAGCGGCGGAACGCGGAGACGGTTCAGCGGCTCGCCTACCACCGGGCCCGTGCCGCGAACCACCCGAGCAAGGGCGCCCGCTGGCGCTCAGAGCGGGCGTCGTGGCGACTCGCGAAGCGGGTCGGCGTCGGAGATGCGGAGCTGGGCGCGCGTCTGGTGGAGGTGCAGCGCGACCGTCTGTGCGACGGAGCCGACGCCGCCCTGGCCGACATGTTCGGCGTGACCGCCGGGCTGGAGTTGCCCGCGGCCGGCGGCGGAGAGGATGACCGGAACAGTGAGCCGGTCACCGAGCCTGCGGCCGTCGAGCCGGGCGAGGTGACCGTCGAGCGGGCCGACGACGACCAGCCGCCCGCCGTCCCGGCGGCGCTCGAGGTGGTCATCCCGCCCGTGGGGGAGCTGGCTGCCGTTCCGTTTCGCTGGGAGGACGTGGAGGGGGCCGAGTGGCCCGCCAAGGTGACCACTGCCGTCGCTGCGGAAGTGCCGCGGCAGGTCATCACGGAGACGGTCACGCTGACCCCGGTGGAGTTGCGGCGGCAGGCGCGCCGACTCAACCGGCAGGCGCTCGCCGAGACCAGTCGCCCGGTGACCATCAAGACCCTGCAGGACGAACTCGGCTTGTCGCGCCGTGAGGCGACCGAGCTGCGGCGGGAGATCGTGCCGGGGGTGCGGTCATGAGGTGGCTCCTGTTCGGTGCCCTGATCGGGCTGCTGATCGTGTACCCGTCGCTGGTCACGCTGGTCGCCGCGGTTGTGGTCGCCCTGTTGTCGAAGCCGGTTCCGGTGGCGTTCGCCCTCGGCCTGATCGCCGGTGTCCGCCTGCGCCGGTCGAGGAGGTGGACGGCATGAACGAGCCGACCCCGCTCGCGAAGGCGGAGGCCGCCGTGTCGGAGGCGGAGAACAACTCGGCCGCCGTACAGCTGGCGCTCGCCGCCGTCGAGCTCGCCAAGACGGCCGCCGCCCAGCAACAGACCTTCCAGCAGCAGGGCTGTCAGCACCACCACGGCCAGGACTTCAACGCGCGGAAGTGGTTGACGCTCGGCGGCCTCGCGATCGTCGGCGGCTGCGTCGCCTGCTTCCTGGCGATGGCGTTCGCCGTGGCCGCGGTCGCTGTCGGCATCGGCGGCGCCTGTGCCACGGGCTGCTTCCTGATCCTGCGCTCGCTGTGGCGCGACTACCTCAACACCCGCTGACCAGCAAAGGAGCCCACCCCCATGAGTGCTCGTTCTCGTGCCGTCCGTGAGCGGCAGACACGGATCGGCCGCATCGCCCGGCAGATGAACCGCGACCACGGCCGCGTCCGCCCCGACGACGTCACGTGGATCGCGATCAGTGCCGGCATGAAGACGTCACCCGACAAGGTCCGCACCGTCCTCGCCCGCATGGGCCTGCACCGCTGACCAGGAGGAGACCCATGCCCGACGACCCGAAGCTGACCATCGCCGAGAAGGCCGCCATCGTCCGCCTGGAGCTGCGGGGTCTGCGCCGCGCGGCCGCCGGCATCGAGCACCAACCGGACATCGACCGCGGCATCGAGCGCATCCGCGAACGGGCCCGGAAGCGGGCCGCCAACGGCAAGCAGTAGATCCGCCCCGGGGACGGCGCACCACGACCAAGCAGACGCCGTCCCCGGGCCCCTGACCGCCTCACAGACGACAGGAGAAGACCATCATGACCGAAACCCTGATCGGTGCCGTCAACGGGCACGACAAGCCACGGGTGTCGTTGCTGAAGTTCGGGCCCGAGCAGCCGGCCGCGCCCGTCGTCGAGCCGCAGGCCGCCGTCGAGGCCGTCGACCGCCCGGACAACGCGCTCGCCGACTGGCTGACCGTGCCCGACGTGCCGATCCTGCCCGTGTGGGCCCGCTCGGCGGCCTCTCTGAAGGCCAACACCGCCGCCGCGGCCCGCCTGTGCGTCTGGCACGCCCGCTACCACTCGCTGCGCATCCCCAAGTACGCGTTCCGGCTCGCCTACCTGGCGACCAAGGGCGCCTGGCGGGCAACCCGCGGCCTGTGGCCCACCCTCACCGCGCACGATCGCAGTGCTGCCGTGAAGGCGTTGCGCGCCCAGGTCCGCGAGCGCCCCGAAGACGTCGAGATGGCCGTGCGGTACGCGCTACTGCACCGCGAGCGCACCATGGCCCGACGCTGGCGGTTCGGTACGGCCGCCGTCGCGGTGGCCGGCGCCGCCGTCGGCTGGGAGCTGGCCGATCCGCTGCTGCAGGCCGCCATGGCGGCCGCGGTGACCGCGCCCCTGGCCTACCTCGGTCGGGGCGAGGACGCGAAGCTGCTCGACAACCCGACGCCGCCGCTGCGCGTCGACATGAACGCCCAGCAGCTCAACGACGCTCTGCGCGCCGCGGGCCTGCTGAAGCAGGGCAAGGGCGACGACGAAGGACCGCGCATCACCTGCGTCATGGGCCCGGTGCGCCACGGCCGCGGCTGGTCCGTCATCTTCGACCTGCCCAAGGGCGGCGGGAAGACGGCCGCTGACGTCCTCGCGAAGCGCACCACGATCGCCGCCGAGCTCGGCGTCGACGAGATCCAGGTCATCGCCGCCCGCGTCCGCGCAGCTGGTGGCGGGCACGCCGGGCGGGTGTCGATGTGGATTGCTGACGATGACCCGTACCTGGGCGACCCGGTGCCGTCGCCGCTGGTCAAGATGGAGCGCTTCTCGATCTGGGAGGCGCTGCCGTTCGGGCAGGACGCCCGCGGTACCCGGATCACCGTGCCGGTCATGTGGCAGTCCCTGTTCTTCGGGGGCCTGCCCCGGCGCGGCAAAACCTTCACCCAAAGGCTCATGACCGCGGCGGGCCTGCTGGACCCTTTCGTCAGGCACTACATCGCCGACGGCAAGGGCGGCGCCGACTGGATGCCGATGAAGGCGGTCGCGCACCGGCTCGTGATGGGCGCCGAGGATGACGCCGTCGAGGCGCTGAAGGCCATGCTCAAGGAGCTCCTGGCGGAGATGGAGCGCCGGTTCGTGCTGCTGCGCGGCCTGCCCGTCTCCGTCTGCCCCGAGGGCAAGCTGACCCCGGCGATCGTCGAGAAGTACAACGTGCCGGTCATCTTCGTGACGATCGACGAGTTGCAGGAGTACTTCACAGCGATGGAGAAGGACGACCGCGAGCAGGTCATCAATGACCTGTGCCGTATCGCACGGCGCGGGCCCGCGGCCGGGTTCATCTGCAACTTTGCCTCCCAGCGGCCCGACGCGGACAGCGTCCCGACCAAGCTGCGGGAGATCATCACGCTGCGGTATTCGACGCAGGTTGTCGACCAGACCAGCTCGGACATGATCTTGGGCAAGGGTAAGGCTGCACAGGGCGCCGACGCGTCCGTGCTGTCAGAGGAGCACAAGGGCACGGGTGTGCTGGTCACGGGCCCGGCGTCGTTCGTGACGGTGCGGGCCGACTTCCTCGACGGCCCGGCGTTCTCCGAGCTATGCCAGCGCGGCCGTGCGCTGCGGGTGAAGCACGGGCAGCTCACCGGGGACGCGGCCGGCGACATCACCGCCGCGGCCGACTCTGCGGGCCTGACGATCGCCCCCGTGCTGTCGGACTGCCTCGACGTGATGCGGCACACCGACCGGATGCACACCGTCGACCTCCTCGACCGGCTCGTCAACGTCGACGAGGACCGCTACGGCGACTGGGACGCCGAGCGCCTGGCCGCCGAACTCGAGGCCGCGGGCGTCGACCGCACC
Organism: Streptomyces sp. TP-A0356; assembly: GCF_001417775.1. GTDB lineage: Bacteria > Actinomycetota > Actinomycetes > Streptomycetales > Streptomycetaceae > Streptomyces. The sequence goes on from NZ_BBZJ01000017.1 coordinate 191,115, forward strand.
ACCAAGCAGGTTAAGGTCGGCGGAAAGAACCTCGCCGGCTACCGCAGGAGCGACCTCGAGGCGGCCGTGCCCGCCGAACTCCTGCTCGCCGCACGGCGGGTAGAGGCCACCCCCTCTACGAACCCCGCTACGGACACCCCTTCCGGCGACACCGCCGAGGGCGCCTGATGTAGAGGCCCCCCGCTACCCCGGTAGTGACCTTGGTAGAGGGCCCCCACCTGCAAAGTAGTGCCCGTAGAGGGGTACAGAGGCCCCGCGTCCGAACCTGCGGACGGGGGGCCTTTCTGCGTTCAGGGGGCGAGCAGCAGATGCCCGTGGTCGACGAGGACCGCCCGGACTTCGGGTACGTCGCCGAACTCCTGCAGCCGCTCGAGGACCGTGCGGGTGCGCACGGCCGTCCGGTCCGACGTGAGGTCGCCGGACAGTTCGATGACGCGCAGCGCCTCGGCTGCGGCCTGCTCGGGCTCGTTGGCGTCGGCCAGGGCCACCGCCAGCCACGACCGGTACAGCGCCAACTCTCGGGCGTGCGTGGCGTCGTAGCGGGCCAGGACGTCCGTCAGAAGGGGCACGGCGCGCAGCGGCCGGTGCAGCTCTGTGAATACGCGGGCGTCCATCACCTCAAGTTCCTCGCGGCTGACCCAGTACGCCCAGAGCGGCGCCTCGCCGCCGGCCTCGTCGGTGAGGGCGTCGTGTGCCTCGCCCAGCGCCCGAATCGCTGGCTGTGCTTCCCCGGCCCTGGTGTGCGCCCACGCCACCCGGTCAAGGAACAGGGCGCGCGTTATGCCCGGGGCGTCCTCGCCGGCCTCGTCGACAGCGGCCTGCGCCAGGGCGATACCGTCCTGCTCCCGCCCGGTGTTGCTCCACTGGTAGGCCAGCGATCCGGCAAGATTCGCCGTCAGCGGCCCGTCGCCCGCCTGCCGCGCCGCGGAGATACCGAGCCGGTAGGCGCGCTCGGCGTCCTCGAGGCGGCCCGCGTCCGACGCGATCCATCCCGTGATCTGTGCCAGCTCCCCGATCTGCACCAGCAGTCCGCGCCCCACGCCGTCGGTGTACGTGGACTCGCGGTGCAGGGCCACGGCCGCGGACAGTTCCCGGAAGGCGGGCACGATCAGATCTCCACCCGACACAAGGTCGTCGGCGAGGCGCAGACCGTGCACTCGACCCGCCAGGCCGGTAACCGTGTCCGCGCCGATGCGGCGACCTGTACGCGCCTGTAGCGGCTCGAGCGGGTCTCCGGGAGGCAGGAGCTGAGCGAAGGTCGCGGCGGCCCCTGGAAGCTGCGCCAGGCGGTCACCGCGGGCGTAGGCCACCGCCTGCCGTAACTGCGTCTCAGGCGTAGCCAGGGCGGCGGCGAGGAACGGAAGCCACGTGTCCGGCACGCGTCCGCCCCGCTCCCAGCGGGACACCTCGTTACGGGTGATGGACTGCGTCCCCGACAGCGCACACAGGAGAGCGGCCAACTGCCGCTGAGACTTGCCGGTGTGGCGGCGCAGCCTTGCCAGATACAGCCCGAACTGGCGTCTGCAGTCATCTCCCACGAGGCCCCCTCCTGCAGCCAGTGTGGCCCCCTCCTGGCCCCCCTCGGGGCTCCTTCCCCAGCACGTCACCCGCGATTCGATGACAGCCCGTACAGCGCCCCGGCGACCGCGCGAACGGCCCCGGGGCCGGCCGACTGGTTGGAGTCGACGTGCCGCACCGTACCCCCGCGCCATCCGCAACGGCAGAGTTCGCCCATGTTCCGGTGGACATCGCCACCATGCGCACCGCCGCCCGCCGCCTGCTCGACGAGGACGCCGAACTGCCCAGCGTCGAGGAGCTGGAGACGCTCACGCTGCTGCTGCGCGGAAACATCATGCTGATGATCCCCGAGGTGGAGAAGGCCACGCTCGGCCTGCCGAAAGACGATGTTCCGCGGGCCTGTGCTTTGGCCTGCGTCGGCGAGTCCCGGATGCGCCTGGGTCTCGAGCCGGGGCCCGGCTTGCCCGCCGGCATCGCGCACGCGCAGCGCCTCGCCCGCTCCGTGAACGCCCTCTGCGACCACCTGGAGAACTTGGGCGGCGATCAAGCATGACCGATGCGCGAAGCGTGTAGGCGCGCGACCAACAGAGCTCCCGCCCGGCCGGTGAATCCCGCGAAGAACCACGGCCGGGCGGGTCATCCCCAACCGCTTCAAGCGAACGGAGATCACCGTGAGCGTACCTCCGAACCCCGGACCCGACCCGGAGCCCATCCCTGTCATGGCCCGCATGCTCATCACCGACGAGCGGTTCGCCAGCTGCCGCGGCACGGTCATGGACGCCAACCCGGACATGGGTGAGGAGATGGCCGGCCGCATCGTCGACGAGGCGCTGAAGTTCGTGGCGGCCTGCGCGAAGAACCCGGGCGTCGGCCTGGCCCCGTCTCGGATCGTGGATGAGGGCTGGCACGCCCTGATCCTGCACACCGCCATGTACGCCGACCTGTGCCAGCGGCTGGGCGGCGCCTTCGTCCACCACTACCCGGGCTGGGACCCCACGAACTACGACCCGCCGATCCTGGACCGTACCCGCGAGAAGATCGCGGAACTCGGCTGGAGCGCGGACCCGGAACTGTGGGGGCCGCCGTCGGACGAGACGCTCGTGTCCGTGGCGGCGAAGTGCCAGCACGCTCCGGAATGCACCATCCGCCCCATGCCGAAGCCCGAGCCGCCCGTAGTCTGAGCGCTGGAGGTGCCCGTATGGATGAGTGGATTGACCCGCGGTACGCGCAGCTGGTCGCGGCGTGGAAACGCGCGCAACAACCGGACTCCCGCAACCCGCAGGAACCCAGGGCAGAACGCGGATTCCTGATCCCGCGCAAGCCCTGACCTGCACGACGGCCCCGGTCGGAGGACAGCCTCCCGCCGGGGCCGTTCCACGTCTCCCCGGGCGTGCCGCAGACGTGCCGACACCCCGCGAACCTGCTGGTCAAAGCCGCCGAACCGCATCCAAGGTTTGATCCTCGCGAGTTGCTGACTCTGGAGCGCTCGGCTTCCTCATGACGATGCCGTTGCGGATCGCATCAACTAGGTAGGGATCCAGAGCCAAGAGGGCAGCGCCGTCCCCCAAGTTCCAGCCAAGGGTCACGGCCGATCGCGACCCCGTAGTGCAGCCGACTACGCAGACTACGCGGGCGAGTGCAGCACATGTGCACCGAGGAGATTCAGCCGGTCGCACCGCATCGTGCGGATTTCTCCAAGACACCCGCGTCCTCCACTGGCAGGCTCGCCTGGTCTTGGGTTCGGGATCCCAGTGACCACGAGATCCCTGCGCGGCGCGGTCCGCTTCCGCTGGCGCGAGGTGACGCCGGCAGCACGAGCGGCCACGTCAGTGACTAGAACCACCGAGGAGAAGGAGATTCCGGATGAAACGGGGCGCTTTTAAGCGGGGGCTCGCGGTTGGTGCCTCCCTGATCGGATTCAGTGCGGCTGCCATGGCTGTGCCGACCACCGCATCCGCGGCGGGGGAACTACAGGTAACGGTTCACACGAACTACGCCGACGACATCCAGGTGTCGGGCATCAACCAGTACGGCAATTACGTGGAAACGGGCTGGATTGCGACACCCAACGCCTGGACGCGCGTTCCCAACTGGTGGTGGCGAGGATCCGTGACCGTCCACGGGGTCGGCCGCCACAACGGCCGCACCCTTGAGTCGTATGTCTCCTGCCGTATTGTGCCTGGTGGCACGCCCAATTACGCGGACTGCTACGCCCTGTAGTCGGTCGCTGGTGTAGGCCAGCCGTGGCGTAACCTGCGTGGCCCTCTGCACCACGCAGGTCCGTCGCAGCCTTGTCGTGACTGAGCCGGGGCCTATCGGAGGCCCCGGCAGTCCCGAGCACCCTCTCGGCGGGACGGCAGGAGCATAACCGGCCTCGTCGAGGAGCTGTCAGCTGAGTCCGTCTGCCGCCGCCTTGTACGCGGCGGCCTGTGCCGGAGTCAGGTAGTGCGACACCCGCACGAGCACCGTCCCGTGCACGTAGTCGTACTCGGCGAGCGCGGGCATCGACTTGGTGACGGCCTGGATGTACTTGGCGCGGGCGGCAGCGTCTGTCGGGTCGGTGAAGACTTCGATGGCGCCGCCGCGGTCGACGTCGCCCGGCTTCGTGAACTGCACGTCGCTCGCCTTGATCCGCGAGTCCGTGAACGTGATTTTCGACGTGTACTGGTTCGGGCGGCCGAGCAGGTGGTTCGGGTCGTTGTCCGCGGTGACGGTGCCGGAGAGCTTCGCCGTGGGCACCGCGGCGGACAACTGCTTGAACGCGCTGGTGGCGTCCAGCTTGGATGCAGCCGGCTTCCCGATCGGGACGCTGCCGTCGACGGTAGGCGTTGCTTTCCCGTTGTTGCAGGCGGTGGTCAGCAGCAGTACGGCGGCGGCGATGGGCAGGACGAAGCGACGCACGAGGCCCCCCTGGGCAGTGTGGTGATTGTGTGCGGCCACAGTGGCAGCTGTGTGCAGAATGCGCGCTGATGTTGCCGCACCGCGGTGACCAGGCGCAATACCCCTCGAGAAGAATTTGCTGCATACACGTTGTTGCGCCCAGCCACCGTTAAGCATCTGGTCGAGCCCCGATCCGGTTCGCACGTCTTCTGTGTTCGCGGTTTCGGCTGCCCTCCGCTGGCCCCGCGCGGTGAGCGTCCGCTAGCGGACTGGGACGCAATACCCCAATGCGGAGCAGATGGCGGCTCTCAAGCGGGAGATGGGCCTCACCCTCGGCGGCTTCTGACGGGACGGGCGCCCGACGTCAGTAGCTCTGACGGATCGAGGCGCCGACGAGCACGCCATCGGCGACGGTGTACGTGCCCTCATACGTCTTGACCGTGCCGTCGGTCTGGGTGGCGTACAGCACGGCGTGGACACGAGACGCCCCGAAACCGCTGACGGTGCCCAGGGTGATGCTCTCGGTCGTGGCGAACCCGGACACCCACCGGCCGTAAGTGGTACCCGCGATGTTGGAGCCGCCGAGCGCCCACGCGGCCCTGTAGTCGTGATCGGTGATGTCCTGGTAGTACTGCGAGACCACCGCCGAGGCGTTGGACAGCTGCGGCCTGGCGGGAGGCGGAGCCGGGGCCGCCGTGCGGACCGCGGCGGCCGTCGTAGCCGGTGCCAGCGACGACGGCGTGGGGCTGGCGGTTGCGGGCGTCGGGCTGGGCGACGCCGAGGACGGCACGGTGCGCGTCACGGTGACGGCCGGAGTTGCCCGGGAGGCCGTTGTGGCGGCGCAGGCAGTGACAGGCAGGCAGGCGAGCAGGACGACAGCCGAGACGGTGCGGCGCACGATTCCCCCCAGAAGTGGCGCGATTTGGTGCAGACACTGTGACAGCCGTGAAGGCATCGGGCGCACACCGTTGCCAGAACGTGACGAGCGGTCATGGCGCCTGCAACGCAGTACGCCCCGCCTACCCGGCTCGGAGGGTTCCGGGGAGGCGGGGCGCTGCACGGTCCCACCCCTGGGCCGTGCAATCCCGCTGGAGTCAGGAGCGCGGCCCATGTCAAACCGCACACCAGCGGGGGCTTGAGGTCTCAGCGGCGGCCCCGCCGCTTCTGGGCGGCGATATCGAGGTGGGCCAGCCTGCCTGTCGTGGCCCACTCGCCGACCACCCGCGGATCGGCGTCCTGTACGTCCTGAGCGGTGATCTCGCCCGCGTAGTCCCGAGTCAGCAGCGCCCGGCCGCTGGCCCGATACGCGAGCAGGTCGTTGTAGGTGCGCGGCGCGCCCGGCGCCTGCTCCTGAGGCTGTGTGGGGGTCTCCTGGCCGTTCGTCGGCGGCTGCGGCTGCGGCTGCTCGCCGGCAAGCCGGTAGGCGGCGTTGGTCTGGACGGCCTCCCGGACCGCCTCGGTGACCCTGCCCAGATAGCCCGACGTGTCCGGGCCGAGCGCGGCAACCCGCTGCATCAGGTCCCGCGAGTCGAGCAGCGCCGCAGCGTCCGCGCCCTGCTCCGTCGCCGCCAGATGCACGGCCAACTCCGCTGCCGCCGGTACCGGCCTGTCTGTGCTCACTGAAGCTCACCCGCCAGCCACAGATCGATGTCGCGCTGACCGAGCTCGAGCAGGTCCCCCGACCGCAGTAGCGCCAGCTGGTGCGTGTTCGGGTCCTTGTACAGCGGCACGAGCGCGCCGCCACGGCCCCGGAGCAGACGCTCCGGCCGCTCGACGGCCCGCAGCGGCACCACCGGCCGCACCTCCGCCGCGGCGGCCTCGAGGTCGCCGCGGAGCACCAGGCCGAGCGCGAGTTCGACCTGCTGCCGGACGGGCGTCACCCGCTGATCCTTGTGGATGATCGACTCCCGGTCGACCGCCACTTGCGCCGAGGTACGCCGCGGCCCGCCGGGGGCAAGCGGCTCGACGCCGAATTCAGCGGCGGCGGCGATCAGATCCGCCACCCGCCCGTCGTGGGCTGCGGCCATCTCCCGTACCCGCGCGATGGCCTTCGCGGCGTCCTGCAGGGCCGCGCGGATCGTCCCCGCGGTGTCGTCCGCGGCGAGCCGGTCGACGCCGGCGCCGACCTCGGCGAGGTAGTCGAGGCGGGCCTTCTGCCGATCCTGCTCGGCACGGGCCTGCGCGCCCTGGGCGGACAGGGTCGCGTGCCGGAACTTGTCCCGCAGCTTGTGAAGCGCCTCCGCGGTCACGCTCCGGTCCCCGGACGCCAGCCGCGCCTCAGCCTGCCTCACCTCGACGGTGGCCTGCTGTACGGCCGCCTCGGGGTCCTTCACGCTGCTTCCTGCCATCGCCGTCGTCTCCTGTCGTAGGCGCTGTCCGCTTCGATCTGCCAGTCACGGCCGCTCTTGCGGGAGCGCAGAACCCCGTCCGCGGCGAGCTCCCGAACCCGCCGAGCTGACAGGCCCATCACCTTCGCTGCCTCACCAGACGTCAGATACGTGACGGCCGGCTGGACTGGCGGAACCACCCTGCGCCCACGGGTTCCGCTAGCGGCGGACAGCTGCGCCCGCAGCAGCCGCAGCCCAGGAAGAGCCGGCAGACCGCCGTTGCGGGCCTCGAACACGTCGAGGCCGTAGCCGAGCAGGACAGCGACCAGCCCAGCCAGCTCCAGCGGCACCACCACCCCGCCCGGCTCGTCCTCAACCACCCGCATCAGCCCGCCTCCCGCGCTATCCGACGCAGATGCGACCCCAACAGTTCGGCCAGGTCGCCGTCAGCGACCGTGCGGCCACCCGCCAGGCGCACCGCCTCCGCCGCGTAATCGGCGAGGACCTCGGCCACGGCCCGCACATCGCAGTCATCGAGCAGCGTCGCCACCGCGACGTCATCGCCGCGTAGCTGAGCGGCCATCACCGCTAGGGCGTCCCGCGTCGGCGGGTCGATGGCGCTCACTGCTCGCCGCCCGTCATCCCGGCAAGCCATCGGTCCACGTCCGAGTAGTCCGAGCGGCCCCGGTCCGCTTCGATCAACCTCATGTACCTGTCGAGCAACGCGACCGCCCCGCCGATCAGATCCCGGCGCGCCCTTGGCGGCGGCTCCGGCATCGTCCGGGACAGCACCGTCGGCGTGCTGCCGCCGACGCCCCAGTACTCGGTGTGCGGACGTCGCAGCCGCGCCAGCTCATCCCGGGACAGCGCGAGGAGTTCCTCGGCCAGCTCGGCGCGGCGCGCAGCCGCATCCACCTGACGGGCCCGGGTGGCGGCCTGCGTCTGTCGGCGATCCAGGACCACCCCGGCAAGCCGGCACACCGTCGACACCGAGCCGGTCGAGGAGCCCACCTCCGCCGCGATCTGCCGTACCGGAAACTCCTGCTGCGCCAGGGCGATGATCTGCGCCCGCTGCTCATCCGACAGCGGACGCTGCCCACCCGCGCGTGCGTGCGCCGCCCCTGAACGTTCACCGCCCATCGGAAGCCCCCTCGGTGCCCATCAGGGACCGCAGCAGCTCCCTGGTGCGCTCCGCGGCCTGCTCACGGCTCACCTGGTCGTGGTCGGCCATCAGGGACACGGACAGCTCCACCACCATCAGCAGCCCATCGACGAGCGGCCTGCAGTCGCAGGAGCAGGACCCGATCAGAGCCCGCTCGCCCTCGGCATCGCGGCGCAGCCGGGCGCCGACGAGCGCGACCGCACGGGCCAGGTCCTCGCGTCTCACTCGGCACCTCCCGCAGCGTCCTCGGTGCCGGCCGCGCCCTGCGTCTGCTCGTAGTACGCCCCGAGGGCTTCCTGAAGCCTGCCAATCATGCTGCGCGCGTCGTCGGTGCTGGTGTCGCTCTGCATGGCCACCAGCCGCGCGTGCCGGTCCAGCAGGGTCGCCGCCGTCTGCGCGATCGCCAGACGAGCCGACGGATCCGGCTGCGGAAGAACGTGCTCCATGTACTGCGGGGAGGGGCCACCGACGAACGCGTACACCCGGTGCGGGCGCGCCAGGCGATCCAGCTCGGCACTGGTCAACTCCAGCAGCCGCACGGCCATCTCCGCGCGTCGGGCGCTGGCATCGGCGACACGGGCGGCCGTCGCCCGCTCCGTCGCCGACCGGTCGAAGGCCACACCCATGACCTTCGCGTTCCGGGTCACCGTCGACGGGGCGACGTTCAGGGCCTCGGCGATCTGCCGCACCGACATGCCGGCCTCGGCGAGCTCGGCAAGCCGCAACCGCTTCTCGTCGGACAGCAAAGCGATCACCTCTCTTCGCGCGCGTAGCACGGGGCGGGAACGTGCGCGTTCAGTGTCGGTGGGGGTGTTCCGCGTGCGGCGCTTGTGGCGGGTTGCGCGGCGTGTGTTCTGGGGCGGCGCTGGCGGGTCTTCATGGGGTTGCCGTGAGGTTGTGGTCTGGGTGTTCCGGTCGATGGGGTTCCGGGGCTGTGTGGCGGTCTGTGGCAGCCGTGAGACTGCGTCGTGCGCAGCGGCGCCGCCAACGCCACTCGGCGGCCACCTGCACGCTGGCCAGGGCGACGAGGGCGAGGTCGCCGGCGAGGGCGGCGAGCATCAGTTCGTGGCGGGTCACGCGGCATCACCCTCGCCGTTACGGCTAGGCGTGACGGTGTCGGGGTTCTCCTGGGATCCCGGGAGAACCTCCGCCTGCGCCTGGCGGCGAAGCTTCTGCGCGTTCCTGCGGGCGAGGCCGGCTTTACGGGCTGCGGCGAGTTCTGCGCGCTGCCGGCGCATGTCATCTGTCCGCCGCTTCGCTGCGGCTATGCGGGCCTTCACCGCGGCCTCAACTGAGCTGGTCATGGCGACCCCCTCCAATGCGATAGGTCATGACGCTCCCTTCGGGGATGCTGGGTGGGAGGCCGGGCCCGATATCCGCGGGCCCGGCCGGCGTCTTCAGGTCCACTGCATGTGCTGGCCGGGCACGTCGAACGCGCGGATGCCGTCCGGCCGCATCCGGCCGGTCAGCGCGTAGTACAGGTCGTGGCTCGCCTGGCATCGGTGCTCGTCGCAGACCGGGATGCGGACGATCTCGTCGGCGCCGTCCCTCGCGAAGCCGAAGCCGGTCGTGTCAGGGCCCTCGTCGGTGACCGCAGCCAGGGCAAGGGTCACGAGGGTTGCGGGCCGGGAGCATCCGTCCGGCCCGGCGCACTGGGTGCTGCGGTAGCGGGCCGGGACGCGCTCGATGCGGGTCTGAACGATGGCGTACCCGTGGTCGCGAATGTCGTCGATGGCTGCGGTGAGCGGGCCTGGGGTGAGGATGCGTTCGGTCATGCTGCTGGTTCTCCTTCGTGGTGTTGGCGGGTTCAGGCGGCGTTGCGGCAGGCGCCGCAGAGGGGTGATCCCATGGCGTTCCACTGCAGGCGGCTGCACCGTGCGCAGTGTCTGTAAGCACTTGTTTGGGTTCCAGTGCACGGAGTTGTTTTGGCTCCACTGCCGGGGTGGAGGGGGCGTGTATTGGTGTGATTTACGCCCCGGTAGCAAGGTGATTTGGCCCCACTTCGATCGGGTGGTTCCGCTGGCCCGGATGGGGGGGTTGACGGTAGTTTTGAAGCCTCGGTGGACCTCCGCATACGCATCCCCGACAGGTGCGTGGAGGGTTGCCGACCCGGCTCGGCTCAAGCCGCGGACGTCCCGGTGACCGCGGCGGCTGGACGAGAACGGGCGATGGTGCGGCCGGCACTGGGACTTGACGGCTGGGCCCGAAATGGCTGCGGCCGGTCTCCCGTGAGGGAGGCTGGCCGCGGTTGTCGGTGCAGGTCAGCGACGGCGTTTCCGCTGGGTCTGCGCGAATCGGTAGGACTGAGTCCCGGTCTCGACGATGTGCGCGTTGAAGGTGACCCGGTCAACGATCGCCGTGCAGAGCCGGGGGTCGGTGAAGGTCTGCTTCCACTCCGAGAACGGGGCGTTCGACGCGATGGCGATGGCCCGCCGCTCCTCCCGCTCGGTGAAGATCTGGAACAGAAGCTTGGCGCCAGCCTTGTCCAAGTCGAGGTAACCGAACTCGTCCAGACATAGCAGGTCGACGCGGCCGTAGCGGGCGATGAGACGGGTCAGCTTCTTCTCGTCGGCGGCTTCCGCGAGCTCGTTGACCAGGTTGACGGTGGTCGTGTAGCGGACCTTGAGTCCGGCCTCGGCCATGGCCGTGCCGATGCCGATCAGCAGGTGGGAGTTGCCGGTTCCGGAGTCGCCGATCAGGCAGAGCGGCTGTCCGGCCTGGACCCAGGCAGGGTCGGAGAGGGTGCCGACGAGTTCGGGGGTGACGTTGGGGTTCTCGGCGAAGTCGAAGTCCTCCAGCCGCTTGGGCCGGGGGAAGTTGGCGTCCCTGACCAGCCGCTGCTTGCGCCGTTCCTCGCGTTCGGCGCACTCGGCTTCCAGCAGGTCGGCGAGGAAGTCCTTGTAGCTGGACCGCTGCCGCATGGCGTCGGCGGCCATCTCCTGGACCCTGCTGCGGATCGTGGGCAGGTGCAGGGCCCGGCAGGCTTCGTCGATGGCTGTATCCACGGCCTCCTCCGGCCCCATGTCTCGGCGGGGCGAAGGGATCTGGGTGGCCGTGGTGTCGGTCGTGCTCATGCGGTGCCTTTCGGTTGACGTGTCAGGAGCTGGTCGTAGTGGGCGACGGTCGGCAGCGGCCGGTTGTCCTCGGGCAGCTGGGCCCGGCGGGCCGTCAGAGACACCACGCCGCTGGGCTCGGCCCAGGGCGGCGGCTCGCACTCGTCGTCCAGGTCCTCAGGCGGTGGCGGGGCCAGTGCGGCGGCCCTGCGGGCCTCGACGGCCACCACGTCGGCGGTGACCGCGCCCGCCCGGATCGCGGCGGCCATGCCCTGCTCGATCGCGGTCGCGGGCATCCGCCGGTGCAGCAGCAAGACCTCGATCAGGGCTCGTGTTCCGGCCGCGTCGCCGTGGGCGGCGCGGGCCGCGGCCCAGAAGGCTTCGTGGACCTCGGTGAACGATCCGTTCTGCCGGGCGGTGACCAGCGCGGTCGATCCGGCCATGGCGCCGGGCTTGACCAGCAGGATCTCCAGGTAGTGGTCGAGTTCGTCGCGGAAGTCACCCCGGCGGGTCAGCCTCGGGTGGCGGGCGACGACGTTGCGCCGTTCGAAGATGAGCAGTTCGTTGCCCCGCAGCAGCACCCGCACGTTCTGGCCGATGAAACGGGCCGGCACCGAGTAGTGGCACTGCCTCACCGTGATCCGGCTGCTGCGGTCGACCTTTGGCGTCAGGGTGACGCCGCACTCAAACTCCTCCAGTGGCAGCGGCGCCAGCTGGTCAGCCTCGGTGTAGAAGTTGAAGCCGACGGTGGTTAGTTTGCCTGCAAGGATCCGTTCGTCCTCGGCCGCGTCGATCTCGGTGATCTTCGCGTTCAGCTCTTCCAGCGTGGCAACCTCGGGAACCGGGACCAGGTGGGTGCGGCGGAAGCGGCCGCCCTCGTGCTCGACGCCGCCCTTTTCGTGGGCGCCGTCCTCGCCGGGGATGCAGTAGAAGGCGTCGAAGCCGTAGTGGGCCCGGAAAGACACCCACCGCTCGGACTCGATGCGGCTGCGGCCGGTGCAAATGCGGTTCACCGCGGGCTTGAGGTTGTCGTATCGGATGTGCCTGGTCGGCACTCCGCCCAGGACGTTGAACGCCTCGACGTGCCCTTCCATGAAGGACTCCTGGGCCTGCGAGGCGTAGACGCGGTGGACGGCCTTGCCGGAGTACGACAGCCGCAGCGTGAACAGGTGGCACTTGACGACCTCGCCCGCCAGACGGACCCAGACATCGGCGAAGTCGACCTCGGCTTCCTCACCGGGCAGGTGAACCTGCGGGACCATGCCCGTCAGATGCCGGCGTCCCTCCAGCACCTCGGCCTCGATTTGCGGGCGCCTGCCAGCACGTAGTCGCAGACCGTGGAGTAGGACACCAGGTCGAAGTCGTACTCCTGGGCGAGACGCTGATGGATCCGACGGGCGGTGTGCTTCTGCTTTCGCGGCGCGGTCGCGTCCTCCCGCAACATCTCGTCGATCCACGGCTTGGCCGGGTCCAGGACCGTCGCCCGGGGAGCCGGTTTCTTCCGCGGCGGCGGAACAGCAGACAAAAGGGCCTGCCTCACCGTCCGGCGATGCACTCCGTACTTCTCCGCAAGAGCCCGCTGCGACAGTTCCGGATCAAGACGCTTGTCCCTCCGGATCGCAGCGAACAGCTCTGTCCGCGACAAACCCATCCCGGCCTCCCGACATGACCGTGATCAAGCAACACGGCCTCCGACATGACCGTGATCGACGCACAAACCCTGCCGTCGTCGGGCGGACGGAGCAGCGCATTCACTCCAAAGAGGGCACGTCGTCGGATCCCGATGTCCGGCCGCGACCGCTCAAGCCGGAACGAGTCACAGCCGTTCGGGCAGCGCCCGTCTCAGCCCTGCCGCCTCTCATTTGAGAGCGTGTACTGCGGCCAGAATGGCTTGAGGCTGGTTGAGCAGATCAGTGCTGTCTGCCCACTGGTCCACGCTTCCCACGAGCGCCAACGTCCGAAGGTCCCGGTCCGTGATCGTCTCCGCAAGCGCCTGCGCGAAACGCTCAGCGCGCAGAACCTGGAACGGGCGCGAGTGGTAGAGCCGCCGCTTCGGGTCCACGGGTGTGTGGAGCCCCGATGCGTTCTGAAGAGCCGCGACACTCTCATAGGCATCGCACAGATGTGCCTCCCGGGTTCGGTAGTCCGTCGCGGCCAGCGCGCCACGAAGAGCCGGCTTGAGCGACTTCGCCGCAGGGAGCTGGCCGAAGGCACTGCCAAGCCACTTGCTGTAGGGGGCGTAGCGGCGCTCCAGCAACAGGCAGAGGCGCATCAGATCACGCACCTGGCGAGCGGCCACGACGGCCGAACCGATGTCGTCGCCGACTTCCGCGCAGCGGCCCACGAACGCTTCTTCCTGTGAGATGCGCTGCCACTGGCAAGCCAGTAGATACCGCCATACCTGGTCCGGGTACCACGTCAGCCGCCGTCGGACGTTGGTGAGAGTGCCAAGCCCGTCATGGAACACCGCTCCACCGGTGGTCTCAGCAAGCCGCTGCTGCGGCATCGCCAGCCATTCACGCGTGGTCAGCTCTGCACCGGCCGAACGCACTCCGAGCTGTTCGGTCAGCCATCCGTCCACATCATGCACGTCTACGCGATGGTTTACCGGGCCGTCAGTCAACTGCATACGCCCGACCGGATCCAGCGGATCGTCGCTTTCCTGGAAGTGGGTGGGCCAGCCCCGAATTTCCTTCGGCAGCCTCTCGGTCAGGGTGCGGCGGACTGCAGCACCGTGCTGAGTCTGGTCCTCGGCTGTCAGGAAGATCTCCAGCCGCGGGCCCCACTCGTGATCGGCCGACCGCGGTGTGTCGAAGCCCAGCACCTCAGAGCCGCTACCGATCCGGGCAGCCGCGTAGCGCAGCCCGGGAAACGCATCCCGAAGGATCGGTTCTACCGCCTCCTCGTACAAGACCTCAGACAACTCGATGCCAGGCATGAACTGGGCTCCGGAGATCGTCATATCCCAACTGTGCTGGACCTACTCACCCCGAGGCCACCGGTTATCTCCCTTGACAGCCCCGCCCGCCTCACCCGTGGAGCCAGATCAACTTCGTACACGGCGGAGCCACTTTCCATCCGTGTAGTGGAGCCCAGAGAAGTGCTTACAAACATGCGCAGGGAGTCTTGGGGCGGGAATCAGAGAGAAGGTGCATTTCAGCGTCCCTAGCGTCCCTAGCGTCCACGCCGGACGGTTTACGCAGGCCGGAGACGGTGTGAGGGGTGGACGCTGCGAACAGTCCAGCGTCCATCTCAGCGTCCATAGCGTCCACGCCTTCCCGGGGGGTGGACGCTGCGGCACCTTCGCTAGCGTCCACCCCATCGCCGCAGCTCGGAGCCTGTTTGAGGCCGCTCTGGGACGCTGTGGACGCTGTTTCGCACCTTCTCTCTTCTGTCGCCATCAGGCGGTACATCCGCTGACGCTTGGGTGCCGGACCGCGCTCGGAGTCGTCCACCTCGACACCGATCGTGCGCAGCACCGGGGCCAGACGCTTGAGCTGCCCGCCAGCTCGGGTGGCGTCCTTGGGCCACTTCTTCGGCAGCTTGTCCGGGGCATCCACCTTGTCGAGGATCTGCTGAGCCGTGAGCTTCAGCCCTGTCGGTCCGGCCTCGTCGACGAGCTTGACGACGGCCTGCGCGAACGGTTCGCCATCGAGGACGTCTGCCACTGCATCCCGTGCGCTGGCCTTGTACGACTCCAACGTCTTCCAGCTCTGCACGCGGTCGACAGCGGCGAGGACACGGGCGAAGTCGGCCATGCGCGGGCGCTCCGTCAGCTGCACGTCTGGCAGAACCTTGAGTACCTGGGACAGCAGATCGAAGAGGCTGGCCAGGATTCCGGCGTGGGCGTCGGCATACGCCTCGTCGAGTTCGGCCTCTTCACGCCGATCGCGGTCCGGGATCGTGCTCAACTCGATCGTGAGCAGTCGCTCGGCGAGGTCACCGGCGAGGGCTCCGGCGTCGATGGTGGTCATCGCCAACACGCGCCGGAACTCGAGGACGACGACGTCATCGTCGGTGTACAAGGCGCGGTCGACGATCCCGTCTCCGGTGACGGCACGGCAGAGCGCGTCGGACAGCCAGTCGGAGATGATCGAGACGTTGTCGATGCATAGGGCCCAGGAGTTAAACGCCTGCGTTGCCCAGGACTTGATGTCTCTAGGCGCGGTGCGCTTCGGCGCCCCCTTCCTCGGCCCGCTCAAGCGCGGCGCGAGTGACCCGCTCCGACTTCACCTCGGACTCCGCGGTGTCGGACTCCCCCAGGTTCGCCAGCTGCGACCGGTCCGAGGCCTTGGCCATGTTGAAGTAGCCGCCGGACTCGAAGCCGACGAACGCCTTCACAGCCCGCAGGTCTTCGATGGCCTGCGCCCGCTCGACGCGCTGCCGCCACAGCCGGGAAGGGTGGTAGGCGCCCACAAAGACCCGCACGCCCGGCTGTTGAGCCGCGGCGAGCGCGGCAGCCATCATCTTGTCGTACTCCGGGCGTTCCTCCCCGGAGTGAGCGGAGCGGTCGTTCTCGATCCACTCGCCGGCGACCTCGCCCCCGATGTCCTCGAGGGCCCACCGGCGCAGGTCTTTGATCTGCCGCCCGACGCCGCGTCGTTGGTCGAGGGGGTCTTCGCTGATGCGGGCGTACAGGAAGACGAGGATGCGGAGTGCGGTGACGACTGCGGCCATGCCCCAGTATTACCCACCCAGGACCCCTAGGATTCCCGGGCGGAGTCGGCAACACCCACAAGAACCCGAAGGCATTCGCCAGCCTGATCCACGATGTCGAGACGAAGATCTTCGACGTACTTCCGGACGAGACCTGGGTCTATCCCGGGCACGGCAACGACACCACGCTGGGCGCCGAGCGTCCCCACCTGCCGGAGTGGCACGCGCGGGGGTGGTGAGCGCCCGGCCTGTTCCGGCCGGCCCGGCGGTGAGCGCTGGGCGCGTATTCCGGGCAGGGGCATGAGCGCGAGCGCCGGACACGGACTTCGGCCGTGCGGTGTGCGGGTGCGCGGTGTGCGGGCGGCCGTGCGGTGTGCGGGAGTGCGCACCCCGTGCGGGCCACTCGGCCCGCGCCCCACAAGTCATCCGCCTGCGCCAGGGCGTGAGAACCGGGCGCACACGCCCCGTGTGAACCGTTCGCACGCTCTCGCGTCCCGTGCGCGCTCCCGGTGCATGTGGTTGCGCAGTCAACTGGAGGCAGCCCCGCGCGGGGTGACGGCTCCCGCGCGGTACGGGCCGCCGGTCCCTCCACCCCCGCCCTCGACCGGCGGCCCCGGCATGCGCACCGCCGGAGCGTTCACAGGAATGCAACACCGGTTCCCACCATGCGGACAGTTGCCCACGTGACCTCGACAAAGAGGATGTCGCACTGTCACTCTCCCGCCATGCAACTCGCCCAACGCGCCCTGCGCCGCGCCGCGTCCGGCGCCACCGTCGCCCTGCTCGCCCTCGCCGTGGGGTGCGCCCCTCAGCCGGAGGGGAACGCCTCCGCCAAGGCCTCCGCAGCGAGCGCCGGGAGCTGCGCGAAGGGCAAGCTGGCCACGAAGACGTCGGGCAAGCTGACGATCGCCACGGACGAACCCGCGTACGAGCCCTGGTTCAAGGACGACAAGCCGTCCAACGGCAAGGGCTTCGAGTCGTCGGTCGCCTACGCCGTGGCGCAGCAGCTCGGCTATGACAAGAGCGCCGTCGTCTGGCAGACCGTCCCCTTCAACAAGGCCTTCGCGCCCGGTGAGAAGACCTTCGACTTCGACATCAACCAGGTGTCGATCAGCACCGAGCGCAGGAAGGCCGTGGACTTCTCGTCCGGCTACTACGACGTCCGCCAGGCCGTCATCGCCCTCAAGGGGTCCAAGGCCGCGAAGGCGAAGACCATCGCGGACCTGAAGGACATCAAGCTGGGCGCGCAGGTCGGCACCACCAGCCTCGACTACATCGACAACGTGGTGAAGCCGAAGCGGCAGCCCGCCGCCTACGCCAAGAACGACCAGGCCAAGTCCGCCCTGAAGAACGGTCAGGTCGACGCCATCGTCACCGACCTGCCGACCGCCTTCTACATCACCGCGGCCGAGGTGACCGACGCCAGGATCGTCGGCCAGTTCGAGAACCAGGGCGGCTCCCCCGAGCAGTTCGGGCTCGTGCTCGACAAGGGCAGCGCGCTCACCTCGTGCGTGACCTCCGCCGTGGACGCCCTGCGCAAGGACGGCACGCTGTCGAAGCTGGAGAAGCAGTGGCTCTCCGACGCCGTCGACGCTCCGGTGCTCAAGTGACGGTGCCCAGGCAGGAGTCGGGGGAGGACTCCGGCGAGGGCGATACGACGGCCGTGGCCGACCCGGGAGACATGCCACGCGGGGGTGACGCGTACGTTCCCTCGCAGCGGCGGATCGAGCGGGAGCGCCACAAGCGTGCCCGCGCCCGTCGTGCCACCGCCGTCGCGGCGCTCTCGACCCTCCTCACCGGCGCCGTCCTCTATCTGGTCGTCGTCAACGCGCCCGGCTGGCCCCGCACCAAGGAGACGTTCTTCAACGCGCAGTACGCGCGCGAGGCGCTTCCGAAGGTCCTCGAGGGGCTGTGGCTCAACGTCCGTCTGCTGCTGGTGTGCGGGGTCGCGGTACTGGTCCTCGGCATGCTGATCGCCATCGCCCGCACCTTGCGCGGCCCGGTGTTCTTCCCGCTGCGCGTGCTGGCCGCCGCGTACACGGACTTCTTCCGTGGACTTCCGCTGATCATCAACCTGATGATCGTGGTCCTGGGTGTTCCCGCGCTGCGGCTGCAGGGCGTGACCGTCGACCCGGTACTGCTCGGCGGGACGGCGCTCACGCTGACGTACTCGGCATACGTCGCCGAGGTCTTCCGCGCCGGCATCGAGTCCGTCCATCCCTCGCAGCGCGCCGCGGCCCGCTCGCTGGGTCTCACCAACCGGCAGGCGCTGCGTCACGTGGTGCTCCCCCAGGCGGTCCGCCGTCAGGTGCCGCCGCTCCTCAACGACCTCGTGTCCCTGCAGAAGGACACGGGGCTCGTCTCGATCGGCGGCGCGGTGGACGCCGTACGGGCCGCCGACATCATCGTGGGGCGCAGCCTCAACTACACACCGTACATCGTCGCGGGGCTGATCTTCGTGGCACTGACCATTCCGATGACCCGCTTCACGGACTGGGCGACCGCCCGGATGGACCGGCAGCGGGCGCAGGGAGGAAACCTGTGAGCGACATCCTCCGGAAGCAGGACGCACCGGAAGAGCCACGGTCCGCCGACGCGCCCGTGCTGCGCATGGAGTCCGTCCGCAAGTCCTTCGGCGCCTCCGTCGTCCTGCGGGACGTCGACCTGGAGGTCGCCCCGCACACGGTGACGGCGCTGATCGGCGCCTCGGGCTCCGGCAAGTCCACGCTGCTGCGCTGCGCGAACCTGCTGGAGGAGATCGACGACGGCGCGATCTGGCTGGACGGCGAGGAGATCACCGACCCGCGTGCCGACCCGGACGCCGTACGCCGCCGCATCGGCGTGGTGTTCCAGGCCTACAACCTGTTTCCGCACATGACCGTCCTGGACAACATCACGCTCGCCCCGCGCCGGGTGCACGGCGTGGACCGCGCGACGGCCGAGCAGCAGGCACGCGAGCTGCTGGAGCGTCTCGGCCTCGGCGCCAAGGCGGCCGAGTACCCGGACCGGCTCAGCGGCGGCCAGCAGCAACGGGTCGCGATCGTGCGCGCGCTGGCCGTACGCCCCCGGCTGCTGCTCCTGGACGAGATCACCGCCGCCCTCGATCCGGAACTCGTGGGCGAGGTCCTCACCGTCGTCCGGGATCTGAAGGAGGACGGCATGACGATGGTGCTGGCCACCCACGAGATGGGCTTCGCCCGCGAGGTCGCGGACCAGGTCTGCTTCCTGGACGGCGGAGTGGTGCTGGAACGCGGCACGGCCGAGCAGATCTTCGGCGACCCGCGGCAGGAGCGTACGCGGCGCTTCCTGAGCCGGATCGTGGAGGCGGGACGGCTCTGAGACAGGCGCGCTTCCGGCCGGGGAGCCTGCGTGGCAAGAGGCGCCTCCGGGCGGCTCACGGCAGCAGCGGGCTGCCCTCCGGTATCGCCGCCCAGCGCCGGGGCGGGCCGGCGACCGCACGCCCGTCGGTCAGACGCAGGCCACCCATCTGCGAGGCGTACGCCAGACGATAGGCGTCCCACATCTCCACCTTCTCCCACTGCCAGAAGCGGTACAGCCAGTGCAGGTCGGGCTCGTCGCCCCACACGGACCCGAGCTCCTCGTGCCGTTCGCCAGGGCCGTCGCGCGAGAACTGGCCGAACGTGCCCCCCTTGGGGTTGAAATACAGCCCGTACGCGGTGGTGCCGGGTGACAGTGCGTCCAGCACCGCCTCCGTGCTCACCGTGAACCACGAGGGCTGGAGCAGCACGCAGCCGCCCGGGACGCCGGTCACCCCCACGAACCGCTCGGCCTCCTCGTCGTAGGGGTCGAAGCCGTCAGGCCCGGTGCCGTACGGGCCGGGCTCCGAGTCCAGGTCCAGTGGGGGCGCGGCGGCCGGGTCGGCACCCAGGCGCCGGATCGCCGTCTCCTCGTCGATTCCCGCCACGAAGGCGACCGAGAGGCCCTCGGTGTGGATGCCGCAGAAGACGGCGGCCCTGCGGTCGGCGTCCTCCTGGGCCGCGCGTTCCTGCGCGGTGAGCGGCACCGCGCCCGGCAACGCCTCGAAGACGCCGGCCAGTTCGGTGGTGAGCGCCAGCCGCCCCGGTGAGCGGCCGCCCAGCTGCGGACTCCAGGCGTCGGCGCCCGCGGCGAGGAGCAGTTCCACGGCCTCACGCGCACCATGGGAGACGGCCTCCCAGAGCGGCGTACGCCCGGTGGGCGACCGGATGTCCACGTCCTCGATGTGGCGCAGGAGTTCGGCGACGGCCTCGGGTGAGCCGTGCTGTGCGGCGAGGTGCAGTGGGGTCTCCTCGGTCCATGATCCGACCGGTCCCACGGGATCCGCGCCATGGGCCAGTCGTGACCTGATCAGCCCGGCGTCCTTCCACCTCTCCCCTGCCATCCCCTCCCAGTCGCCGCGGTCCGGGTCGGACCTGGGCGGGCCCTCCGGACGGTGTCCGAGGCGCCCGGAGGGGCCGAGGGGTACGGCCGTGGCGGATGCGGCCATGATCTCGAAGGGACCCGTACCGGCGATCAGGAAGCCCCTGCCGCTGTCCTCGGTCGCGGCGGCGGCAACTGACTCCTCCTGCTGCGAGTCGTCCTCCTCCACCGGCCAGACCGCCACCGCGTCGGCGGCCGCGTCCCGCAGTGCCGTCGCGTCGATCTGCGTGTGTGTCTCGGGCACGCCCTTGTCGGGCCATTCCACGACCAGGTGCATCGGGCCCGCGGGCGGCAGCTGCGAGAGGTGCAGCTGGATGTCGTAGTGGAACCCGCCACCTCCCCCTGCCCGCAGTTGGAGAGTCGGTCGGGGCGGTCCTTCGGCGGGCGCGGGCCACGGCCGGCCGTCCAGGGTGGTCACCCGCCGCCCGTCGGCGAGCAGCACCCCGCAGCGCAGGGCTCCGGCACCGCCCCGGCCGCCGCCCCAGTGGACGGGGTGCTCCGCGCCGCCCTCCCGCACGGTCCGCAGGAAGACACCCAGCCGTAAGGTCACCGAGCCCGGCCACACCTCCCAGCCGGTGAGCACGATCCGCGCGTCGGGACCGGCGCCGACCTCGATGACCTGGGACAGTTGCGCCGGCACGAACCAGTCCTGGGGCGGGTACGCCTCGTCGTCCGCCTGGCGATAAGCGCCCAGTCGACGTGTCTCGGACCGCGGCTCGCACGGCGGGTCCGGCACGATCAATCCGTCGAAGAAGTTCATGAGTTGATCGTGACACCCGCCACTGACAACCGGTCCTCCGCTCGTGTCCGGCACAGGCGTCTCACGCCTCCTTCTGCCCCGCCCCCGCGAGTGCCGCGACCCGCTCCACCGCGAACGCGTACCCCTGCACACCGCAGCCCGCGATGACACCGTCGGCGCGCAGGGAGACGTACGAGTGGTGCCGGAACTGCTCGCGCTGGTGGATGTTGGAGATGTGGACCTCCACCACCGGCAGCCCGTCACAGGTGTTGAGCGCGTCGAGGATCGCGACGGAGGTGTGCGAGTAGGCGGCCGGGTTGATCACGATCCCGGCGTGGTTCGACCGCGCCTCGTGGATCCACTCCACCAGCTCGCCCTCATGGTTGGACTGCCGGAAGTCCACCGTGCCTCCATACGCGGCCGCCGTCTTCGCGCACAGGGCCTCGACGTCAGCGAGCGTGTCGGAGCCGTAGATCTCGGGCTGCCGCTGCCCGAGCAGGTTCAGGTTGGGGCCGTTGAGGATCATGATCGGGGCGTTGGCGAGGGTGTGGGGCACGGTTCCTCCGGTCCGTTCGGATCTGCCGGCCCAATGAAGGACCGCTGCTCGGCCCGGTCTATCACGATGTGCCGGGCAGGCGATCACCCCTGCTCCCGCCGTCGAACGGGCCGAGTCGGACCAGGAGTTGCCACGCGCCCGTCCGAAGCTGTCGTTCCGGTTGACCGGCGCACGCCCGCCCCACCCCACGGATGCGCCGAGCCCCCACGCGCCCCCGTAAGTCGCCGTCACCCTGGGTAGTTGACTCGGCATGCACGACGTACGCACCGTAAGGGCTCCCTCCATGCTCCGCCTCGCGGCCGCCTCGCTCGCCGGAACGGCCATCGAGTTCTACGACTTCTTCGCCTACGGGACCGCGGCCGCCCTGGTCCTGGGACCCCTGTTCTTCCCGACGTTCTCGCCGTTGGCGGGCACGCTGGCCGCCTTCGGGACCTTCGGGGTCGGCTTCGTGGCGCGGCCCCTCGGCTCGGTGCTGTTCGGGCACATCGGTGACCGGCGCGGGCGACGGCCCGTTCTCGTCGTCTCCCTGCTGCTGACCGGGGCCGCGACGGTGGCGGTCGGCTGCGTACCGACGTACGGCACGATCGGTACGGCGGCTCCCGTGCTCCTCCTCGTGCTGCGTTTCCTCCAGGGGCTCGGCCTCGGCGGGGAGTGGGGCGGCGCGGTGCTGCTGACGGCGGAGCACGCGCCGGCCGGGCGGCGCGTACTGTGGTCGAGCTTTCCGCAGGTGGGGCCATCCCTCGGGTTCGTACTGGCCAACGGCGTGATGCTGGGGCTGTCGGCGGCACTGTCGGACGCGCAGTTCGCCTCCTGGGGCTGGCGGATCCCGTTCTGGGGCGCGGGGGTGCTGGCGGCAGCGGGTCTGTGGCTGCGCGGTTCGCTCGCGGAGAGCCCGCTCTTCCTTGAGATCGACGACCACGCGCGCGTGCCGCTCGCCGAGGTCGTGCGCCGCCACTGGCGGCTCGTCCTGCTGACCGCAGGCGCGCTCGCGGTGGGCTACGCGGTCTTCTACACCGTGACCACCTGGTCCCTGGCGTACGCGACGGAGCGGCTCGGCGTGAGCCGTACGGTCATGCTCGCGTGTGTCATGGCCACCGTCGCTGTGCAGGGCGCCATGACCCCGGTGCTGGCGCTCGCGGGAGACCGCTACGGGCGACGGCCGCTGTGCCTGGCGGGCTGCGCCGGCGTCGCCCTGTGGATGTTTCCCATGGTCGCCCTGCTGTCGACGGGCGAACCCCTGTGGATGTTCCTGGGCTTCCTCGGGGCGATGCTCTCCTTCATCACGATGTTCGCCGTGATCGCCGCGTATCTGCCCGAGTTGTACGAGCCCCGGGTGCGGTGCACAGGCGCGGCCGTGGGCTACAACCTCGGCGGAGTGATCGGTGGCGCCCTCACCCCCATCGTGGCCACAGCGCTGGCCGAGCACGGAGGCCGGGTGCCCTGGGGTGTCGGCGCCTATCTGACCGCCGTGGCCCTGCTCAGCCTGGGGTGCTTCGCACTGCTGCCGGAGACCCGCCCCGTCCCGGTCGCGGTGACGGAACCCGCACCCGGTTGAGCCCACGTCGGCGCCGCGCGCACGTCTACGGGGTGACCGCCAGCTCCAGGTACGCCGCGAACAGCACCAGATGGACGCCTCCCTGCAGCGGCGTGGCACGCCCGGGCACCACCGTCAAAGAGCCCACGACCACGGTCAGCGCGAGCAGCGCCATATGGAGGGGGCCGAGGCCGAGGACGAGTGGTCCGGACAGCCACACGGACGCCAGCGCGACGGCGGGGATGGTCAGGCCGATGCTGGCCATCGCGGAGCCGAGGGCGAGGTTGAGGCTGGTCTGGACCCGATCGCGGCGCGCCGACCGCAGCGCGGCGATCGTCTCGGGCAGCAGCACGAGCAGCGCGATGATCACACCGACGACGGCCTGCGGCATACCGGCCGCAGCCACACCTGACTCGATGGTCGGTGACACCCCCTTGGCGAGTCCGACCACGCCGATGAGGGCGAGGGCGAGCAGGCCCACACTGAGGGCCGCGGTGCGAGCGGACGGCACGTCGGCGTGCTCGTCCGCGGTGATCACCTGCCCTTGCCGGGTGATCGGGAGGAAGTAGTCGCGGTGACGTACGGTCTGGGTCGCCACGAACAGGCCGTACAGCACCAGTGAGGCGAGCGCGGCGAAGGTGAGCTGGGCCGGGGAGAACTCCGGGCCGGGCCTGCTCGTGGTGAAGGTGGGCAGGACCAGGCTGAGGGTGGCCAAGGTCGCGACGGTGGCGAGTGCCGCTCCGGTGCCCTCGGGGTTGAAGACCGCGATTCCGTGCCGTAGTGAGGCGACCAGGAGGCTCAGTCCCAGGACGCCGTTGCAGGTGATCATCACCGCCGCGAAAACGGTGTCACGGGCCAGGGTCGCGCTCTTGCCCCCGCCGTCCGCCATGAGGGTGACGATGAGCGCCACTTCGATGATCGTGACGGCGATCGCCAGAACCAGCGAGCCGAAGGGCTCACCGACCCGGTGTGCGACCACTTCGGCGTGGTGGACGGCGGCCAGGACGGATCCGGCGAGGACCAAAGTCACCAGGGCGACGACCGCGCCGGGCAGATCGCGCCCCCAGGTGAAGGCCAGCAGGACCACCGCAGCCACCGGCACGACGGTCGTCCACCGCGCCACGAGTGACCGGAGCCCGACGATCATGCTGCGATCGTCGCAGACGTACCCCTGGCGCGCATTCCCGCTCCGGTCATCGGCGTCCTCGAACGGGGTGCCCGGCTGCGCGCCGGGGGACCCGCGGTCACGTTGACGCCCCATGCCGTCATATCTCGACGCCGTCCTTCCGAGCGCCTTCGGCGTCCTGCTGTGCCGCCCTGGCCGCGTCCTTCCGGGAAGCCATCAGGCTGGTGATCGTCGTGACGATCAGGACCGCACAGATCACCCCGAGGGAGACCGGGATGGAGATCTCGGGGACGTGGACCCCGGACTCGTGGAGCGCGTGCAGCACCAGCTTGACGCCGATGAAGCCGAGGATGATCGACAGGCCGTACGAGAGGTGGACCAGCTTCTTGAGCAGGCCGCCGATGAGGAAGTACAGCTGCCTCAGGCCCATCAGCGCGAACGCGTTGGCCGTGAAGACGATGTACGGGTCCTGGGTCAGGCCGAAGATCGCCGGGATGGAGTCGAGGGCGAAGAGCACGTCAGTGGTACCGATCGCGAGCATCACGACAAGCATCGGCGTCATGACGCGCTTGCCGTTCTCCCGGATCCAGAGCTTGGTGCCGTGGTACCGGTCGGCCACGCCGAAGCGGCGCTCGGCCGTCTTCAGCAGCCTGTTCTCCTCGTACTCCTCGTCCTCCTCATCGGCCCTGGCCTCCTGGACCAGCTTCCAGGCGGTCCATATCAGGAACGCGCCGAAGAGGTAGAAGACCCAGGAGAAGGACGCGATGATCGCGGCTCCCGCGGCGATGAAGCCGGCCCGCAGGACCAGGGCTATGAGCACACCGACCAGAAGCACGCGCTGCTGGTACCGCGGAGGCACCGCGAACTTCGCCATGATCAGGACGAACACGAAGAGGTTGTCGACGCTCAGCGACTTCTCGGTGATGAAGCCGGCGAGGAACTCTGCGGCGGGTCGGCCACCGCCGAAGAAGAGCAGTCCCAGTCCGAACAGTCCGGCGAGGGCGATCCAGACGATCGTCCAGATACCGGCTTCCTTGACGGACACGTCGTGCGGCTTGCGGCCGATGAAGAAGTCGACCGCGATCAGGGCAGCGAGGCCCACGATCGTCAGGACCCACAGGGTCGGGGAAACATTCACTGCGCCTCCGGCAGTACGTCACGGCATGAGTCAGCGTCGTCAGCGTCGTCGCTGCCGGAGGTCTCTTCCACCCGAGGACGCCCGGGCGCGTGGTGCGCCCGGTGCCTGCGGGCCGACGCCCCGAGATCTTGCCTGATCCGTACTGACGGGTGCGCCGCAGCAGTCAGGGAGTACTCCCCTCCGTGTGAAAGAGAGTACCCAATCACCAAGAGCAGGTAAAGGAAATAGCAAAGGAATCGTCAAGTTGACTGATGGAAGCCGATTTACCCGTTCTTGGTGGCTGGCGGGACGGCGTCAGTGGCCCCAGGCTCGGCGGGCCTCGGCCACCCGCGCGAGCGCCTGGTGGAGCACCTGGCTGCCCCGCGGGACGCGCGGCGGCTCGTACGTCCAGGAGTGACCCACCCAAGGGTCCGCGAGGTGGTCGTCGGGCGTCGGGGTGAGACGCAGCAAGGAGCGCCAGAGCGGGTCGAGCAGCGGCCCGTAGGCGGTGGCGTCCTCCCGGTCGGCGACCATCATCAGATGCGCACCCACGGCCGGGCCCTCGTCGGCGAGATAGCGCAGCTGCGTCACGGCCCGGTCGTCGAAACCGTGCGGGAAGTCGTTGACGATCAGCAGTTGTTCCGCCGTGTCGAGATCGGGCGGCAGGGAGTCGGAGGCACCGCCGCGCACCGCCATCTGCATCAGGTCGACGCGCCGGGTGAGCCGGGTCAGCACGTCTGCCACCCCGGCCGCGCCCGCGGCAGGCGGAGCGGCGAGCGCCCCTGACTGCACCAGGGGCGCGAGCACCGCAGCGCCGGAACCCGCCGGGTCGACGACGTGCACCGTGAACTCCCCGGGCGGGTACACGGCGAGCAGTCGTGCCGAGTGCGTCACCGCCGTCTCCATGGCCAGGCGGCGCAGTTCGTCCGAGTCCGCGAGCGGGTCGAGGGATCCGGCGCGGCCGCTGTCGATCCACAGACCCCGCTCCAGCGGCAGCCGGACCAGCATGGGGATGCGCAGGCTCTCGCTCTCGGGGAGAAGGAGGTCGCCCAGGCGCACCGCCATGGGGATCTCCATCGGCACCTGATAGCCGTGCCAGACCGGGCTGTCCCAGCGTGCGAACGCCGGAGGCAGAGCTGGCTCGACGACATCGGACTCGGCGATGAGCTGGGTGAGGTCGCGGTCGAGCGCGGCCTTGGCCTGGTCGACGAGCTGGGCGTGCTTGGCCTGGGCCGCCTCACGGGCGGCGTCACCCTGCCTGCCGACGCGGCTGCGCGGATCGGACAGGACCCTGTCCAGTTCCTGCTCCATGCGCGAGTCGGCGAAATCGACGGCACTGCGGTACGCGGCCGCCGTGCGTGCCAGGTCCTCGAACATGCCCCACACCTGGTTGTAGAGCCGCTCCTCCATGGACCAACCGGTCGCGTCGCCCGCGACGGGCTGCGCGGGCTGTCCGGGAGGGGCCGGAGGCACGGTCGGCGGGGGCGGGGGCGGCGCCGCCGTCTGCCGGCCGGGGTGGTGGTAGTTGATCGGTCCGCCGGGGCCGGACTGCGGGACCGGGTCCGGCGAGCCGGGGAGGTCGTCATACGGACTGCCCTGCTGCGGCACGCCGGACGGGCCCTGCTGCGGCGGTACGGTGGCGGCGCCCTGGGGAGCCGCCGGGGCGGCCGTCTGCCGCGTGCGGTCGCTGTCCGGCAGACGCGCCGGGGGCGGTGCCACCGAGCGGGCCAGGCTGCGCGCCACCGCGTCATCGATGGTTCCCGCCAGCTGCCGGGCCTCGGGCAGACCCTGGTCCGCGAGGAGCGCGGCGAGCCCGCCCGCGTATCCCTGGCCGACCGCTCGGACCTTCCAGGCGCCCTGTCTGCGGTAGAGCTCCAGCGCGATGACGGCGGACTCGGAGTCCAGGCCGGTGAGGGTGTAGCTGGCGACCTCGGAGCCGTCGAGCGCGGTGACCGCCACGAAGGGGGCGGCAACGGTGCCGAACCGCACCGGGCCCCCCATCCCCGTCGGAAGGGCGAGCAGCACATGGACCCGGTGCGCGCCCTCCGGCAGGGCGTCCAGGTCCAACGCGAGACGATGGTCGGCCGCAGCCTGCTCGGAGACCTCGACGCCCGGCAGCGTGGGCGCGCCCGGATGGGCCACCCACTCGATGCCGCGCACCTTGCCCTGCGCGTCGCCGAGCGTGGCCCCTGCCACGATCGGCTTGCCGGCCGACACCCGGATCTCAAGTCGGACCTGGGGAAGCGGATGGTTCTGCCCCCGGACCAGCTCGGCCGTCATCGCCTCGTCCCCCTACCTCGCTCGTGTGCCCAGGCGTCCGGCCGCCTACAGGTGCGGCAGGATCGCGGGCATCAGGTCCTGGAACGTACGGCCGTTGGCCGGGGTGCCCAGGGCCGTCATCGTCCAGCCGGGGCCCGCACGGTGCACCTTCGCCATGATCTGCGCCGTGTACGCGCCGCCGCCCGCGAGCGTGTAGCGGGCGAGCTCCTGGCCGTTGGTCTCGTCGACCAGGCGGCAGAACGCGTTCTGCACCTCCTGGAACGTCTGGCCCGTGAACGAGTTCACGGTGAAGACGATCTGGTCGATGTGGACCGGGACGCGCTGCAGGTCGACGAGGATCGCCTCGTCGTCGCCGCCCTGGCCCGCACCGCCGACGAGGTTGTCACCGGTGTGCCGCACGGAGCCGTCGTCGCTCACCAGGTGGCGGAAGAAGACCACGTCCACGGGCTGCTTGTCCGCGAACAGCACGGCGGACGCATCGAGGTCGATCTCCCGGGTGCGCGAACCGAACAGCCCACGCCGGGGGGCGGCCTGCCAGCCGAGCCCCATGCGCACCGCGGTCAGCGTGCCTCCGTCGTTCTTCTGCAGACTGATGGCCTGACCCTTGGCCAAGTTGACCGTCACGCGCTGTTCCCCTCTCGAGCTGTTCCCCTGTTGGCCGCGTACTCCGCGGATGGCAAAACCCTACGCAGGGGCACTGACAGTGCCGAACCCCGGACCGCGCTTTGTGTCGGTGTTGCAACACACTGCGCATATACCGAGGTCCGGCACGAGTCGGGGGAACGTCAGGCCAGGCCCGCCTCCCTCATCTGACGCAGTTCCTTCTTCATCTCGGAGACCTCGTCGCGCAGCCGGGCCGCGATCTCGAACTGCAGGTCCGCGGCGGCGGCCCGCATCCGATCCGTCAGCTCCTCGATCTGCCCGGCGAGTTCCGCCGCGGGCCGGTCGGTCGGGACCACCTCCTTGGCCTTCCCCTTGCCCTTGGCGGACTTGGCGCCCTTCGCGGCCTGGCCGCCCAGCGCGGGGACGGGGCTCTTGGCGCCCTTGCCGTCCTTGACCTTGCGGTAGCCCGTGCCGAGCAGCTGCTCCGTGTCGACGTCCTCGCGGGCGATCTGCGCCACGATGTCGTTGATCTTCTTGCGGAGCGGCTGCGGGTCGATGCCGTTCGCGGTGTTGTACGCGATCTGCTTCTCCCGTCGGCGGTTGGTCTCCTCGATGGCCTTCTCCATCGCCGGGGTGATCTTGTCGGCGTACATATGGACCTGGCCGGAGACGTTGCGCGCGGCGCGGCCGATGGTCTGGATCAGCGAGGTGCCCGAGCGCAGGAAGCCCTCCTTGTCGGCGTCGAGGATCGCCACCAGGGAGACCTCGGGCAGGTCGAGGCCCTCCCGGAGGAGGTTGATGCCGACCAGGACGTCGAACTCGCCCGACCGCAGCTCGCGCAGCAGCTCGACCCGGCGCAGGGTGTCCACGTCGCTGTGCAGATAGCGCACCTGGATGCCGAGCTCGAGGAAGTAGTCGGTGAGGTCCTCGGCCATCTTCTTGGTGAGCGTGGTGACCAGGACGCGCTCGTCCTTCTCGGTGCGCTTGCGGATCTCGTGCACCAGGTCGTCGATCTGGCCCTCGGTGGGCTTGACCACGACCTCCGGGTCGACGAGGCCGGTGGGGCGGATGATCTGCTCGACGAAGCCGTCCCCACGCGAGAGCTCGTACTTGCCGGGGGTAGCCGACAGGTACACCGTCTGGCCGATGCGCTCCTGGAACTCCTCCCACTTTAGCGGACGGTTGTCCAGGGCCGAGGGCAGCCGGAAGCCGTGCTCGACGAGGGTGCGCTTGCGGGAGGCGTCGCCCTCGTACATGGCGCCGATCTGCGGGACGGTGTTGTGCGACTCGTCGATGACGAGCAGGAAGTCGTCCGGGAAGTAGTCCAGCAGCGTGTTCGGCGGGGAGCCGGGCTCGCGCGCGTCGAAGTGCATCGAGTAGTTCTCCACGCCAGAGCAGGTGCCGATCTGGCGGAGCATCTCGATGTCGTACGTGGTGCGCATGCGCAGCCGCTGGGCCTCCAGGAGCTTGCCCTGCTTGTCCAGCTCGGCCAGGCGCTCCTCCAGCTCCTTCTCGATGCCGTTGATGGCGCGCTCCATGCGCTCCGGGCCGGCGATGTAGTGGGAGGCCGGGAAGACGTACAGCTGCTGGTCGTCGCTGATGACCTCGCCGGTGAGCGGGTGGAGGGTGGAGAGGGCCTCGATCTCGTCGCCGAACATCTCGATCCGGACGGCCAGCTCCTCGTAGACCGGAAAGATCTCGATGGTGTCGCCGCGCACCCGGAAGGTGCCACGCGTGAACGCCATGTCATTGCGCGTGTACTGGATGTCGACGAAGCGACGCAGCAGCTCGTCCCGGTCGATCTCGTCGCCGACCCTGAGGCTGACCATGCGGTCCACGTACTCCTGGGGTGTGCCCAGGCCGTAGATGCAGGAGACCGAGGCGACCACGATGACGTCGCGACGAGTGAGGAGCGAGTTGGTCGCGGAGTGACGCAGGCGCTCCACCTCCTCGTTGATCGAGGAGTCCTTCTCGATGTACGTGTCCGACTGCGGCACGTATGCCTCGGGCTGGTAGTAGTCGTAGTACGAGACGAAGTACTCGACCGCGTTGTTCGGCAGGAGCTCGCGGAACTCGTTGGCCAGCTGGGCGGCCAGCGTCTTGTTCGGCGCCATCACCAAGGTCGGGCGCTGGAGCTTCTCGATCATCCACGCGGTGGTGGCGGACTTTCCGGTACCGGTCGCGCCCAGCAGGACGACGTCCTTCTCACCTGCGCGGATGCGCTTGTCCAGCTCGGCGATGGCCGTGGGCTGGTCACCGCTGGGCTGGTAGGGGCTGACGACCTCGAAAGGCGCCACCGTGCGTTCGATCTGTGAAACGGGCCGCATGTCATCAACCGTACGACCCCCCACTGACAACGGGGGTCGGTCACCGGTTCTGTGGGGTGCGGGAGCCCCGGGGGCCTGCGCGTCGGCCGGAGCTGGACAGCGGTCGCGGACGTCGTCCGGTGTGGGTGACCTCGGGGCGGGCCGGAACACCGGGCTTGCGCTCCACGGGGGCCCGGTCGGGCCTGCCCATGACCACCTGCGGGTCGAACATCACGACGACGCCGGCCAGGCACAGGAAGACGAGGGGGCCGATCATCATCGGGGCGAGCAGGGCCGCGGGCCTGTCACCGGCCGGGGTGCCTGCGAAGCCGTGCAGATGGACGGTGAGGGCGGCCATGCCCGTGTAGTGCATGCCGCTCACGGCGAGCCCCATGACGAGGCTCGCGCCGACGCTCCAGAGGAACCCGCGGACCTGTCCGGCCGCCCAGAGAGCGGCGGTCGCGGCGACGACCGCTATGACGACCGAGGCGGCGACGATGAGGGTGTTGTACTCGAGCACGCCGTTGAGTTGCATCCCGGCCATACCCAGATAGTGCATCGAGGCGATGCCCAGGCCGGTGATGGTCCCGCCCGTGAAGAGCGCCACGCCGGTCGCCCCCCGGCAGCCCACGATGAAGACACCGACGCCGACCATGATGATGGCGACGGCGAGGCTGGCGAATGTCATTGTCTTGTCGTAGTGGATGGGGGTCTCCTTGACGGTGAACCCCATCATTCCGATGAAATGCATGGTCCATATCCCGGACCCGATGGCAGCCGACCCCAGGGTGAGCCAGCCGATGCGCCAGGAGTGGGCGACCAGCATCGATCGCATGGTGCAGCGCAGACCGAGCGCGCCGCCGAGGCAGGCCATGAGGTACGCCACCACCGGTGTGACGAGTCCGTAGCTGAAGCCGTCGACGGTGCCTTGCATGTGCGGCTGCCCTCCCCACCCTGATGCGTCCTGAATTCGGGAACTGCCCCCGTCCCCGCGACCGTGACGACGGTCCGAGTCGAGGCGAAGAGTATGACCCGCACCGGAACGGTCGAACGATTATCCGGCAAAGAATCACGGCGCTGCCGCACTTGTGCGGCGCCTGTGAGCAGGTTTGGGCAACTCCAGTCAATCTGTGACCTTCCTGCACCTGCGCCCACTTGACTCTGCGCTGCCATCCTGGTGCTGTGTGTGATTGCCGATGCGAGGAGGAACGTATGCACGCGCGCGTAGCCGTCGCGACCGCCACGCTCTTGGGACTCAGCGTCGCCATACTGCCCGCTCACCACGCCGGTGCCGCAGACGGCGACGGCCCGGTCGTCGTCGCCCACCGCGGCGCCTCCGCGTACGCGCCCGAGAACACCCTGGCCGCCATCGACAGGGCGGCCGCCATGGGCTTCAGCTGGGTCGAGAACGACGTGCAGCGCACCAAGGACGGCCGGCTCGTCGTCATCCACGACGCCACCCTGGACCGCACGACCGACGTCAAGCGACTGTTCCCGCACCGGGCACCCTGGCGGGTGAAGGACTTCACCGCCGGGGAGATCGCACGCCTGGACGCGGGCAGCTGGTTCGGCCGCCGGTTCGCCGGGACACGGGTACCGACACTGCGGCAGTACATGGACCGCATCTCACACAATCACCAGAAGCTGGTTCTGGAGATCAAGAACCCCGAGCTGTATCCGGGTATCGAACGCCAGACCCTCAAGCTGCTGGCCAACGAAGGCTGGCTCGACCCCGGTCACCTCAGGGACCGACTGGTCGTCCAGAGCTTCAGCGCGGACAGCGTGCGGACGGTCCACGCCCTCGGTCCCGCGATCAGGACGGCGTACCTGGGCACGCCTCAGGTCACCGAGCTGCCGGCGTACGCGCGGTTCGCCGACCAGATCAACTCGACCTACACCAAACTCTCGGCCCGTTACGTCTCCGCCGTCCACGCGATGAAGGGACCGCATGCCAAGCCGGTGAAGGTCTTCGCCTGGACCGTCAACAGCGCGGACCTGGCCCGGCGGACAGCCGGCTTCGGCGTGGACGGCATCATCACGAACGCCCCCGACGTCGTGAGCAGAGCGGTCGGCGCCCACTGACCCCACGGTGCCTTCGGGGTACGGGCGGCGGTGCGGTCGGCGCCCCGGGGGCGTTGTCGGTGCCGCGCCGTACCGTGGGCGCATGGACAGTCATGGGCAGTGCGAGCAGCAGCTGGTGTGGGCCGTCGTCACCACGGACATCGGTCCCCTGCTGCTTGCCGCAACGCGCGACGGCCTGGTGAACGTGGTGTTCCACGCCTCGGACGCGGTGCGCGACAAGGCGCTGGAGCGGCTTGCGTCCCGGCTCGGGACGGCGCCCGTCGAAGACCCCGGCTCCCCGCTCCTGGCCGAGGCGATACGCCAGGTGGCGGCGTACTTCGCGGGTGAGCGGCATGACTTCGAGCTGCCGTTGGACTGGTCCCTGATCAGCGGCTTCAACCGCCAGGTGCTGCGCGAGCTGGCGTCCGGGGTGCCGTACGGCACGGTGGTCGGGTACGGCGACCTGGCAGGCCGGGTCGGTCAGCCGGGAGCCGCCCAGGCCGTAGGCGTGGCGATGGGCTCCAACCCGCTGCCGGTGGTTGTCCCGTGCCACCGCGTGGTCGAGAGCGACGGGGGCATCGGTGGGTTCGGCGGCGGGCTGGAGACCAAGCGGAAGCTGTTGGCGCTTGAGGGGGTACTGCCTGAGCCGCTGTTCTGAACCGGCCCGACGAGCGTTCCCCGTGTCCTGTCCGCTCGCTCGCAAGGGTTTGGCCGGGGGCGCCGCTCGCCAGAGATGAGGGAAGACCGAACGACAGGAGGCAGGCGCGTGCTGGTGGTGTCCGAAGAGGTGCGGGAGGCGCTCGCCGCTCGCCGGCCGGTGGTGGCTCTGGAGTCGACGATCATCGCGCACGGGCTGCCACGTCCGCGCAACCTCCAGGTGGCTCTGGAGCTGGAGGACCTCGTACGGCGAGAGGGCGCCGTACCGGCGACGATCGCCGTCCTGGACGGCCGGGCCCATGTCGGCCTGGACAAGGAGCAGGTGGAGCGGGTCGCGAACGAGGACGGGATCCGCAAGCTGGGTCATCGCGATCTTCCCCTCGCGATGGCGGCGGGCGTGAGCGGGGCGACGACGGTGTCCGCGACGGCGCTGCTGGCCTCTCTGGCAGGCGTACGGGTGTTCGCGACGGGCGGGCTCGGCGGGGTCCACCGGGAGTGGACGGTGACCCAGGACGAGTCCGCCGACCTGGGCCTGCTGGCCCGGACCAGGATCACCGTGGTGTGCGCGGGCGTGAAGTCGATCCTCGACGTGCCCGCGACGCTGCAGCGCCTGGAGACACTGGGCGTGGCGGTGGCCGGTTACCGCACGGACCGCTTCCCGGGCTTCTACCTCTCCGACTCGGGACACCCGGTGGACTGGACTCTTGAGTCGCCGGGGCAGGTGGCGGAGGTGATGCGTGCGCAGGACGCGCTCCGCGGTCCGGAGTCGGCGCTCATCGTGGCCAACCCGGTCCCCGCGGAGGAACAGCTCGATCCCGACCTCCACGCGCGCGTGCTCGCCGACGCGCTGCGCGCCTGCGCGGAGGAGGGCGTGACGGGCCAGGCGGTCACGCCGTTCCTGCTCGACCACCTGGTCCGGCACACCGACGGGGCCTCGCTGAGCGCCAACCTTGCCGCGGTGCGCGGCAACGTCCGGCTCGCCGCGCGGATCGCGGCGGCCTGGGCCGAGGCGTGAGCGGGGGGCTGCTCGTCGTCGGGGACATCATCACGGATGTGGTCGCCCGACACCGCGGCCCGCTCGCCCCGGGCACGGACACGGCCGCCGTCATCCGGACACTGCCCGGTGGCGCGGGCGCGAACGTGGCGTGCTGGGCGGCCCACTGGGGCAACCCGGACGTGAGGTTGCTGGGACGTGTCGGGGCCGAGGCGGCCGCCTGGCACGAGCGGGAGCTGACGGCGTCGGGCGTACGGCCTCACCTGGTCGTCGACCCCGAGGCGCGCACGGGGACGGTGATCTGCCTGGTGGACACCGGCGCCTCGGCGGAGCGTACGTTCCTCACGGACAGCGGGGCGTCGCTGCGGCTGGCCCCCGGCGACTGGTCGGACGCACTGCTCGACGGTGTCGCACGACTGCACCTGTCCGGGTATCTGTTCTTCTCCGAGCCGAGCCGGGCTCTGGCGGCGGTGGCGCTGCAGGCGGCACGCGTGCGTGGCGTGCCGGTGAGTCTGGATCCGGCGTCGGCGGGGTTCCTCGCCGGGCTGGGTGTGGACCGGTTCCTGGCGCTCGCCGAAGGCGTCGACGTTCTGCTGCCCAACCGGGACGAGGCATGTCTGCTGACCGGACTGCCCGGCCCGGCGGACGCGGCGGCCAAGCTGAGCCGGTACGTGCCCCTGGTGGTCGCAAAGCAGGGCGCGGAGGGCGCACTGGTGGCCGTGTCGGGAGCGGTCCGGGCCCGGATCCGGGCGGCCCCCGCCGTTCCTCTGGACACGACGGGCGCGGGCGACGCGTTCACCGGGGCGTTCCTGGCGGCGCTGCTCGCGGGCGCGGAAGCGGAGGAGGCGGCGGAGGAGGGATGCCGGGCGGGGGCCCTGGCGGTGGAGAACGTGGGAGCACGGCCGACGAGGGCTGTCCGCTAGGGCGCTTCCCCCTCCCCCGCTTCTCGCGCCGCCGCTACTCCTTCGCTTCTCGCGCCGCCGCTACTCCTTGCGTCCCCACGCCGAGATCATCGGGGCGGTCGCCAGGTCCGTCGCGCCCGAGGCGACATGGGACAGGTGCCGGTCGATCTCCTCGTTCGTGGCGAGGCCGGCATCGACGAGCCGATCGCGGATCTGACGGACCGTCGCGGCTTCGAGGGCCGCACAGTCCGGGGAAGCGATGGGGAAGTACGCGTCG
The DNA here is from genome assembly GCF_001417775.1 of Streptomyces sp. TP-A0356. GTDB lineage: Bacteria > Actinomycetota > Actinomycetes > Streptomycetales > Streptomycetaceae > Streptomyces. The sequence continues at coordinate 226,282 of NZ_BBZJ01000017.1, forward strand.
GCCTCCACGCCGCGCAGGCCCGCCTCGCGGAGCAGGCGCGGGAGTCTGCGGCCGTAGGAGAGGTCGGCGCCCCGTTCGGCGAGGAGTGTGCGGAAGGCCGTGCGCAGGCGGTTGGCGAGCCGCTGCTCGGGGCCGTACTCGTCCGGGCAGCTGAGGGGCTGGAGCGCCGGGTCGGCATCCTCGACCAGCAGCCGTCCGCCGGGGCGCAGTGCCTTGATCATCGATCGCAACGCCCGCTCCCGGTCGGGCACATGCACGAGGACGAGCCGGGCGTGCACCAGGTCGAAGTCCTCACCCGGCGGTTCCTCGGCGCCCACGTCATGGGTGCGGACCTCGACCGGGGGGCCTGCCGCCGACACGGCCCACGAGGTGTCGATGTCCGTCGCGACGACCTGACCGGTCGGCCCCACCTTCTCGGCGAGCCAGGAGACGACGGAGGCGCCGCCGGCACCGACCTCCCAGCAGCGCCAGCCGGCCCCGATACCCAATGCCTCGATGTGGCGGAAGGTCGTGGGGTCGAAGAGGGTGGACAGCGCATCGAAGCGCCGGCCCGCCTCGCTCTGCCGGTTGTCGAGGAGATACCCGTCGCTTCGCGTCATGCCGACATCATCCCAGCCGATCCGTCCGCCTGTGCGGGAGGGGACTCCGCGCCGCACGGACACGGCCCCTCGCACGGCCGTCATCCGTCACATCCCACACACAGCTTCCTCGCTCCACGTCACAACGCCCCCACTGAAGTGGAATGTTCCGTTCCCACAGGCTTCTTCGTCGATGGATGGGGACTGGCAGACTGGCCCGCGAAGGCGCGGAGTGCGGCGCGAGGAGATCCACGCGAGGAGATCCAGATGTCCATGGCAGGGAATCTGCGGAAGGTCACGAGCCTCGGCAAGGTAGGCGGCCTCCGCAAGGTGGCACGGTTGACGCGGCGGCACACGCGTGTCGATCTGAGCCACCCGGCCCGGTCCCCGCTGGGCTCCGCGGTGGTCAACTGTGTGACCTATCAGGACGGTGTGCGCGTTCCCGGGGGCCGTGATCTGGTCGAGGCCGTGGAGCGGGTCCGCAAGAGCCGCGACGGCTTCGTCTGGCTCGGACTGCACGAGCCGACGGACCGGGAGTTCGCGGGTGTCGCCGAGCTCTTCGACCTGCACCCGCTGGCGGTCGAGGACGCGGTGGAGGCACATCAGCGGCCGAAGCTGGAGCGGTACGGGGACACGCTGTTCGCGGTCTTCAAGACCGTCTGCTACGTGGAGCACAAGGAGTTGACCGCGACGAGCGAGGTGGTGAACACCGGCGAGATCATGATCTTCATCGGCCCCGACTTCGTCATCACGGTGCGGCACGGCCGGCACGGTTCGCTCGGCCCCCTGCGCGAGGAGCTGGAGGCCAACCCGCAGCAGCTCGCGAAGGGACCCGCCGCGGTACTGCACGCGATCGCGGACCATGTGGTCGACGACTATCTCAGCGTCACGGACGCGGTACAGGAGGACATCGACCAGGTCGAGACGGACGTGTTCGCGGAGAACGGCGCGCGGACCGATCCGGGGCGCATCTACCAGCTCAAGCGTGAACTCCTGGAGCTCAAGCGGGCGGTGGCCCCCCTGGGCCGTCCCATCCAGGAGCTCGCCACCCGGCCGATCCGGGTGATCGACCCGGAGATACAGGCGTACTTCCGGGACGTCTCCGACCATCTGCTGCGCGCCACCGAGCAGATAGCCGCCTTCGACGAGCTGCTCAACTCCATCCTGCAGGCGCACCTCGCCCAGGTGAGCGTCGCGCAGAACGAGGACATGCGGAAGATCACGGCTTGGGCGGCGCTGATCGCGGTACCGACCATGGTCACCGGCGTGTACGGCATGAACTTCACGTTCATGCCGGAGCTTCACTGGAGGTTCGGCTACCCGCTGGTCCTGGTAGCGATAGCCGTCGGCTGTCGCGTCCTGTACCGGGGGTTCAAGCGCAACGGCTGGCTGTGATCCCGGGGCGGTCGGCCACCGGGTGGGTCCGGGGCCGCCGACCGGGAAGCGGACCGCTTCAGCGTGTCGCACGCCTCGCGTAGACGCTCTCGACCCATACGGCGAGTTGATCGCCCGCCAGGTGCTCGGCCAGGTCGGACTCGCTGATCATGCCGACGAGGCGCTTGTTCTCGATGACGGGAAGCCGGCGGATCTGGTGCTCCTCCATCTCATGGAGCACGTCGTCGACATCGGCGTCCGCGTCGATCCAGCGCGGCGTGCCCTTGGCCATGTCGCCCGCGGTCACACGCGAGGGGTCGCCGCCCATCGCGACACAGCCGACGACGATGTCGCGGTCGGTGAGGATGCCGCAGAGCCGCTCGTTCTCGTCACTGATGGGCAGCGCACCGACGTTGAGCTCCCGCATCAACTGGGCGGCGCGGTCCAAGGTCTCGCGTGCGGGAATCCACTGGACACCACGGTGCATGATGTCTCCGGCGGTGGTCATGGAGTACCTCCCGGTGCCGGACGGCCGGCGCGGCACGGGACGCACCGCATGTCCCGGCGCACTTCATTCTCGCCGCGCGCCGGGAGAGCCGCACGGCGAGCACGCCCGGAGGACAACCATGCATTGGCGCCTGGGCCCGGGACTGCGCATACGGCCTCCGCGCTCGGACGGAGAAGCCCACGATCTTGCGGGGGACGACTCGGATGATCACGCGGACCTGGTCGTCCTTCTCCGCGGGAGGGTCGATATGCGCATGCATGTAAAGGTCGTTTCCGTGGATCGGCGGCGTGATCAGCCGTTCCAGGCGGGGTGGCGCGGGTCGTCCGCGCGAATCAGTACGTCGGCGACGGTGGCCGGGGCCGTCTCCGCTTCGTAGCGCTCGAAGGCAGGGAGGGTCCAGTGCTCGGACTCGGGGGTGCGGCGGCGGAGCGCACCGGGCGAGAGGAGGACATGGACGGTCAGGTCGAAGGGGAACCAGTGCCGCAGGAGGAGTGGACCGTGGAGCAACAGCATCCCGCCGGGCGGGAGTCGGACATAGGGGCTGCGGGTGGCGCGGTCGGTGTCCTGGTCCCACAGGTCGGGCAGGACCCGCCCGTCGCCACCGGGTTCGAGGGGGCCGAAGACCTCACGCCACAGGGCGCCGGTGTCGAGCCAGCCCTCGTAGTAGGAATCCGGGTCCCGGTGGCCGTGCTCCAGGCGGACGGAGGCGGGGCGGAGGAAGCCTTCCGTGCCGACGACGAGCGAAGGTCGGCCGCGTATCCGCAGCGCGTCGGACACGCGCTGGGCGAGGTCGCCGGCGCGTGCGGCCGGGGCTCCGTCGAAGGCGATGCGCGGCCAGGGGCTGCCGTCGTCCGGCTCGAGGTCGAGCAGCCGGTCGGCGAGGAGGTCGCCGAGCCGTTCCCAGGTGATCGCTTCGAGTCGCACAGGGCCCATGATGCCGCGCCGGCAAACCGACGGCACGGCCGGCGACGGGGGGGCAAGGTCGTGCCGTCCCACGCCGAAGCCACGGGGCGAAACGGGTACGCCGCAGTCAGCGGGCAGGCCGCAGTCGTCGAGGTCGCCGCTCGGGGGTTCGGGAGGTCGTCGCTGGGGCGTTCGGGGAATGAAGCGGTTATGGCACCTACGGCAAATCCCGCGCCCCGGAGCGGACTTCTGGTGTTCCAGCCGGTCAAGCGGCGGCACTGCGCCGAGTGCCGGAGCGGGCCCTTGTCGCTGCTGGTGCTGGAGGAGGCCGCGCCGCGGTGCCTGGACTGCGCGGACCTGGGACATCTGGTCTTCCTGCCGCGGGGCGACACGGCGCTGACGCGACGGTCGCGAGAGGCGAGTGCGCTGTCGGCGGTGGTCGTGCGGTTCAACCGGCGGCGCGGCCGCTACGAGCGGCAGGGTGTGCTCGTCGAGGAGACGGCGCTCGCGCTGGCCGAGCAGAGGTGTTTGGCGGACGCTGAGGCGCGGCGCCGACGCCGGGCACGGGACGCGCGGCGGCGGGCGGCGGAGGACGTGCGGTTCACGGAGGCGTTCGCACGGGAGATCCGGCGGCTGTTCCCCGGGTGCCCGGACGGGCGAGCGGGGGCCATCGCGGCACATGCGTCGGTGCGCGGGAGCGGGCGGGTGGGCCGCAGTGCGGCCGGGCGGGCGCTGTCGCCGGATGCGGTGACGGCCGCGGTGCGGGCGTCGGTGCGGCACACGGAGACTCCGTACGATCAACTGCTGATGAGCGGGGTGCCACGGCCCGAGGCGCGTCGGCGCATCGCCGAGGGCGTGGAGACGGTGCTACGGGAGTGGAGGCACCGGAAGGCGGCGTGATCTCTGGCCGGGCCGGGTAGGCAGGGCAGCCGGGCGGCGAGGCACGCCGGGTGCGGGCCGGCCGAGGGTCCGCGGGAGGACCGAATGCGCGATGCGCGGACGGTCACCGATCTTGTAGGTGGATTCACTTGTAGTGAGGGGGGCGGGTGGGAAGGATCCCCATGGTTGGGGGGACCGATGCGGGAGTTGACATGATCGATGGGCCGTACTTCGCGCTGACCGTGCTCGGGGCACTCGGGACCGGGCTGGTGGCGGGGGTGTTCTGCGCCTTCTCCACCTTCGTGATGAAGGGACTCGGCGCGCTGCCGCCCGCCCAGGGGGTCGCCGCGATGAACGCGATCAACAGGTCCGCGACGACTCCGGCGTTCATGACCCTGTTCGTGGGAGCGGCGGTGGTGTGCACCGTGCTCGCCGTGGTGACGTTCGTGCTGTGGCCGGACAACGGCACGGTCCCGCTGCTCGTGGGCAGCGGGCTCTATCTGATCGGAACGTTCGGAGTGACCGCGGCGGCGAACGTCCCCCGAAACGACACCCTCCTGCGGATGGACCCCGGCTCTCCGGAGACCGCCGTGTACTGGCGCGCGTATGTGGGCGAGTGGACGATGTGGAACCACGTCCGCACGGTCGCCGCGGCCGGCGCCGCCCTGTCCTACGTCCTCGCCCTCACATGAGCCCCGGGGCCGGTCACCGGGGCCCCGACACCGAGGGGCGCACGGGGCGACGGCGTCGTATCGTGGCACGAAACGACCCGGTACGCGTGCGCAAGGGGGACGGCCATGGCCGATCCCAAGGGTTTCATGACCACACCCCGCGAGGAGTGGCCCCGCAGACCCGTCGAGGAACGGGTGCGGGACTGGAACGAGGTGTACGTCCCCGGCGCGCTGCTGCCGATCATCAGCCGGCAGGCGGACCGCTGCATGGACTGCGGGATCCCCTTCTGTCACGACGCCTGCCCGCTCGGGAATCTGATCCCCGAGTGGAACGACCTCGTCTCGCGCGAGGACTGGCGTGCGGCGAGCGACCGGCTGCACGCCACGAACAACTTCCCCGAGTTCACGGGGCGGTTGTGTCCGGCGCCGTGCGAGGCGGGGTGTGTGCTCGCCATCAACCAGCCCGCGGTCACCATCAAGAACGTGGAAGTGGCCATAGCGGACCGTGCCTGGGAAGAGGGGTTCGCGCCCCCGCGTCCACCGGAGCGGCTGTCGGGTCGGACCGTCGCGGTCGTCGGATCCGGGCCTGCGGGGCTCGCGGCGGCCCAGCAGCTCACGCGCGCCGGGCACACGGTGGCGGTGTACGAGCGTGCGGACCGGATCGGGGGGCTGCTGCGGTACGGGATACCGGCGTTCAAGATGGAGAAGCGCCATCTCGATCGGCGGCTGGAGCAGATGCGCGCCGAGGGGACGAAGTTCCGTACGTCGACGGCCATAGGAAGGGACATCAGGGCCGACGAGCTGCGTGCGCGTTACGACGCCGTGGTGATCGCGACCGGTGCCACGGCCTGGCGTGAACTGGATGTGCCCGGACGGGAGTTGGCCGGCATCCATCAGGCGATGGAGTATCTGCCGCTGGCCGACCGGGTGTGCGAGGGGGACCTGGAGGTCTCGCCGCTATCGGCGGCCGGGAAGCACGTCGTGATCGTGGGGGGCGGGGACACCGGGGCGGACTGCCTCGGCACCGCCGTGCGCGAGGGGCCCGCGTCCGTGACCCAGCTCGACATCTATCCCCAGCCGGAGGCGGCCCGGAACGAGGAGGCCGAGCCCTGGCCGACGTATCCGAAGATCTACCGGCTGTCCGCCGCGCACGAGGAGGCGCGCGACCTGCGGACGGCACCCGCGGCGGACGCCGACGCCCGGCTGTTCGCGGCCTCCACGCTCCGCTTCACGGGGGACGCGGACGGGCACGTACGGGCGCTGCACCTGGTCGAGGTGGACGAACGCAGGCAGCCCATGCCGGGCACCGGGCGGACGATCCCCGCCGACCTCGTGCTGCTCGCGCTGGGGTTCTCCGGGCCCGACCGCCGGGACGGGGTGATCGACCAGCTGGGGCTGGCCCTCGACGCACGCGGGACGATCGCACGGGACGAGGACTTCGCGACGAACGTCCCCGGCGTGTACGCCGCCGGGGACGCCGCGCGCGGCCAGTCGCTGATCGTGTGGGCGATCGCGGAGGGACGGGCCGTGGCGGCGGCGGTGGACCGACGGCTGGCCGGCGGTGCGACACGCCTCCCGACGCCGATAGGGCCGTACGACCGGCCGATGACGGCGTAAGAGCTCCGAACAATACGGGCGCCCGGCTCGCGGCGTCTGGCACGCACGGCCGTGGATGGGAACATCCGTGGCCGGTCGACGGCTCACGACCCCTGTGGTCCGGACCGCGGGCACCCGGCCGCCCCAGCAGCCCCGACAGCCCGGCGCCCCGGCAGTTAGGGCTTGCGGCCCACCGCCCCGTAGCCGGGAATGACCCCGTCGTCCTGTCCGGGAACCGGCTCGCCCAGCTCCGGGCGCCACTTGTGGACCACCTCGACACCGGGTTCGACGAGGTCGAGTCCGTGGAAGAAGCGGGCGAACTCGTCCCGGAAGCGCAGCGCCAGCGTGACTCCCGCCGCCCTGAGCTTCTCGGTCGCCGCCGCCGACTCCTCCGGGGTGAAGTCCGCGGTGGCGTGGGACATCATCAGAAAGCTGCCGGAGGGAAGTTCGGACAGCAGCCGCTCGACCAGTTCGTGCGCGCCGTCCTCGTCGGATACGAAGTGCAGCAGCGCGACGAGCGAGAGAGCCACCGGCCGACCGAAGTCCAGGACCCGCTTGGCCCCCTCGACGATGGCGGCCGGGTCACGCACATCGGCCTGCAGGTACTCGGTGACCCCTTCGGGCGTGCTGCGCAGCAGGGCCGCCGCGTGGGCCAGCACGATGGGATCGTTGTCGCAGTAGACGACGCGCGCGTCGGGCGCGATCTCCTGGGCGATCTGGTGAAGGTTCGGCTCGGTCGGGATACCCGTGCCGATGTCCAGGAACTGCCGTACGCCGTTCTGGGTCAGCCAGCGGGTGGCGCGGTGCATGAACGCGCGGTTGACCCGCGCCATCACCGGCACCCTCGGCTCCAGGGCGAGCATCTGCCGGCCCATCTCCTCGTCGACGGGGTAGTTGTCCTTCCCGCCGAGGTACCAGTCGTACATGCGTGCAGGGTGCGGCTTGCTCGTGTCGATGAGCACGGCGTCCGGGGCGGGGTCCTGCCCGGTCATGAGGAACTCCGTAAGTCTCTGGGGAAGTCAGTGGTCAACTGAACGCCAAGTCAGTGGTGCGGATAGCAACGGGACTGAGAAGGCAAGGGGGTCAGGAGAGCAGGAAGTCCGCCTCCCCTGCCTTGGCACCCTCGATGAACGCGGTCATCTCGTCGGAGGTGTAGATCAGCGCGGGCCCGTCCGGGTCGGTGGACTGACGGACGGCGATCCGGCCGTCGGGGAGCTTCATCGCCTCCAGGCAGTTGCCGCCGTTGCCTCCGCTCCACGGCTTGTGCCAGCCCTCGCTGCCAAGTTCACGGGCGGGCATGCCGTTGTAGACGCGTTTGCGCGGCGTCATGCGTTCCATTCAGAGCTCCTTGCGGAGATCCTCGAGGATCTCCTTCGTGCGTTGTGCTGTAGCGGCCTGAGCCGCCATGCGGTCCATGACCTCGAGGTGGGTCGCCACCTCGGCACGTGCGTCCAGGTAGACGGCACCGGTCAGGTACTCGCTGTAGACCATGTCCGGCAGTTCCGGCATGGCGAATCGGAACAGCACGAAGGGCCCGTACGTGCCCGGGTGCGGACCCGAGGAGAACTCCAGCACCTGCAGCGTCACATGGGGCAGCTTCGTGACCTCCAGCAGCCGCTCGACCTGGGCGCGCATGACCTGCCGGCCGACGACCGGGCGGCGCAGCGCGGTCTCGTCCATCACGGCCCAGATGCGGGGCGCCTGCTCGCGCACGAGCAGTTCCTGACGCTGCATGCGCAGTGCCACATGGCGCTCGATGTCCTCGGGGCTGGTCTGCCCGATGGCTCCCGATGTCAGGACGCCACGCGCATACTCCTCGATCTGCATGATTCCGGGTACGAAATGGGGCTCGTACTGGCGGATGAGCGCGGCCGCGCCCTCCAGGCTGACGTACATCGAGAACCAGCCCGGCAGGATGTCGTGGAACCGCTGCCACCACCCCGGCCTGTTGGCCTCCTCGGCCAGTTGGACGAAGGCCTCGGCCTCCTCGTCGCTCACCCCGTACGACTTCAGCAGCAGCTGGAGGTACGGGATCTTGAGGGCGACCTCGGCCGTCTCCATGCGGCGGACGGTCGCCGGCGCGACGCGCAGCACGCGCGCGGCCTCCTCCCGCTTGAGACCCGCGCGTTCACGCAGATCCAGCAGGCGTCGGCCGAGGACGACCTGACCGACCGTCGGTGCCGACCGCGGCTCGCTCACCCCGCACCTCCTCCTGTCCTTCTGGGTCCTGACCGCCCGAACGGCGCCGCTCGAATCGTTTCCGCACCGTTCCCACGCCCCGCGTTCGCACGCTCAGCGCGTGACGGACGAACTCCTGGCGCAGGCACCGGACTCGCGAGTCCGTGTTCCCGGTCCCAACTGGCGCTGTCCGGCGCCCTGTTGCGAGCAGTGTGCCACGGCCCTTCTCGGCGTCACACTGCACTCTGCAATTTTCAGAGTGACTCTTGCCAAGTGTTCACGCCAAGGCGATAGTGGCATGCGTGATTCCGTCCGCGCCGTTAGGAACAGACGCCGCCGCACGCCGGTTCGGACCGGGCAGCGCCACAGGGCCCCGCCCCGGCACGGCCGTTGAGCGCCGGTTCCGCTTCGAGTTGGCCGCACACCCGAGCTCCGTCGCCCGGGCCCGGCGGCTGACGCGTGCCCGGCTGTCCGGCTGGGCGGTGGGCGAGGACACCTGCGACACGGCCGCTCTGGTCGTCTCCGAACTGGTCACCAACGCGATCGTGCATACCGCCGGCGAGCACGTGGTGTGCGAACTGCACGACCAGGGCGACCTGGTGCGCATAGCCGTACGTGACGAGGGATGCGCTCCGGGCGAGCCGCATCCCGCACCACGGGGCCCCGAGGAGGAGCACGGGAGGGGACTGCTCCTCGTCGCGGCACTGTGCCGGGGCTGGGGGGCCCTGGAGGCGGGACCCGGGCTGCTGGTCTGGGCCGAGCTGGCACGGGAGACCGACCAGCCGGCGTCCGGCGCACAGCCCCGCCCGCCGCGGCCGTCCCGGGACCTGTCGTGTTCCGGCAGCAGGTCCCGGGCGGCCGAGGACACGACGGCCCGGTCCGACCCGGGCCGTAGCGCCAGGAAGCCGCCCACCGACGGCGAGGCGCGCTCCGACCTGGGCTGGGGTGCCAAGCGGCCCCCGGCCGGTGGCCGTGGCTCCGGGGCGGAGACGTCCCGGGGAACGGGAACCGCATGGGTGTGAGGGGTACGCACGCCACAGGACCCGGGGCCGCACAGGTCCTGGCCCTGGACTCGCTGGTCCGCCTCGGGCGGGCCCGGCGGACGTCCGGGGCGGTGTCCAGGCCGCTTCCCCTGCCCGAGGGCATGACGGTTCCGCTCGGTTGCGACGCGGTGGCCGTGCCCGCCCGCTATGGTCCGCTGCTGCTGGCCAGGCTGCCGCGGGTGGGCTGTGTGTACGCCGACCGGGCCGAGTGGTGGTGGATCGTGCCGTTCGAATCCGATGTCGCACTGGACTGGCCGGCGCCCGCGCGCTACGCCGCGGGAGCACTCGTCACGGACGCACCGGCTCCCCCCGGACTGATTCACCTGCCGGACGGCACCCTGCCCTACACCCCGCCGATCCCGCTCTATCTGGCACTGTGCCGGGTCATGGGCACGCCTCCGGCATGGTCGCGCCCGATCAGTGCGTGAACGTACGGCCGTCCGCGTGGCGCATGCGCCGTCCGTGCCCCCGCTCACCAGGGTCGGTAGGGCGCACGACCGCTCCCCTCACCGAGGAACGCCTCGCCTCCTCGGTCGCCCAGGCCGGTGCGCAGGACGTGGTGGCGGACCTGCCGCGCGGTCTCGATGCGCTCCTCGCGCGCGGCTTCAGTGGCGGGCACGAGCTGTCGGGCGGACAGCGGCAGCGGCTCGGCATCGCGCGGGCCGCCTACCGGCGCGGACAGATCCTGATCGTGGACGAGCCGACGGCCGCGCTCGACGCCCGGGCCGAGCTGGAGGTCTTCGAGAAGATCCGTGCTCTGGCGGGCTCCGGACAGACGGTCATCCTCATCACGCACCGGCTGGCGTCGGTGCGCCCCGCCGATCTCGTGCACGTGCTGGACCAGGGGCGGCTCGTGGAGTCCGGCACTCCGGACGAACTCCTCGCCGTCGGCGGCCTCTACGCGGAGCTGTACTCGCTGCAGGTTGAGCAGTTCGCGGCGAAGGTGCCCGCCCCGGACGCCGGCTGAGCCGAGGGCAAGGGCGGTGTCACTCGGCGGCGTCCGCTCCGGGCACGATCACCAGGAACGCGTCCGTCGCGAGATCCATGACGACCTCCGCGGGCTGCCCCTCCAGGCGGCGCGCCTGCGCGAACTCCTCCGCGGGCCACGAGCCGCGCGGCCCGCCGGCGGGAAAGCGCTCCAGCACCGTTCTCCCGTTCACCCTGCACCTCCTTGTCGCGCCGTGTCTCGACGAGCCGATCCCGGTCGGCTCGTAGAGTTAAACGCCTTGCCCCGGGTGAACGGCTCGTGAAGTGACGTCACTGAGACGTACTCGACACTCGGTCAACGCCGAGTTGTGTAGAAGTTCGCAGGGTGACCCGTTTCGTCCCGTACCTCTGCCGTTGACGCACAGAGGTTCAGTACGTCACCGGGAGGGCGACAGGCCGCGGGCGCGGGGAAGGCCGCCACCGCACCTCGTCCTCGGCGAGTGCCAGCCGTGGGAGGCGCTCCAACAGGGCGGCAACTTCCCTGCGCGGGCAGGCGCTGGATGGTCAGACCGCCAGGGGCAGCCGGGTCGTCGCCTCGGTGCCGAGTCCCGCGTGCGCCCCTCGCTCGACGAGTTCGTCGAGGAGTTCGGCGAGCCGTGCGCGGTGGCGGGGCGTGAGCCGCCCGGTGTCGTCGAGGTGCACGGCGCACGCGGTGGTGGTGTGGACGAGCCGTTCGAGCGTGGCGGCCACCTTGTCCGTACCCTCCGCGTGCCGTGCGAGGGCGGGGTGTTCGGCGGCGGCGAGGTCGATCGCGGCGCGTGCCTCGGCGAGCGCGCGGTAGGCCTCGCGGCGCAGCGCCCAGCGCCCGGCCCGGTCGTCCTCGCGGGTCCGTACGTGCGCGTGGTAGGCGTGTGCCGCGTCCACCGCGCGCACCAGCCGCGCCCGCACCGTGCCACCGCGCTGCCCCGGCGCCGGCAGATGCCGGACGAGCAGCACGATGCCGCGGGCCAGCAGCGTCTCCCCGATCCGGCTCCAGGAGGCCCCCGGATACGGCCCTGTGCTCCCGAAGCTACGGCGAAGTGACAAGTAGCCCTCTGTAATCAGAGTGACGCTCGGTCAGAGAGGGCGAGACGGGGACCGGGGACTTCGCCGGCCCGGAGCGTGGCGAAGTCCGCGTGGGCCTGCTCGACGGCTTCGGGGTATGCCTCGCGCTTGGCGTGCTCGGCGAGTGCCCGGTAGATGCTGGCGACGGAGGGGGTTCGTGTCTCGTCGCTCCTGCTGGCGAGCTTCGGCGACTGAGGTGCTTGATGTTCACCGAGGTGGGGTTACCAGGCCTGTCTCGTAGGCGGTGATGACAAGTTGGACGCGGTCGCGGGCCTCGAGTTTGGTGAGTAGCCGCGCTATGTGTGCCTTTGCGGTGGCCACGCTGATGTAGAGGTGGGCGGCGATCTCGCTGTTGGACATGCCGCGTCCGACGAGGGTCAGCACCTCGCGTTCCCGATCGGTGATGTTCCCGACTGGTCGTGGATGCGGTGCTGGTTCGGGGCGGGCGGCGAACTCGGCGATCAGGCGGCGCGTAACGCTCGGGGCGATCAGGGCGTCTCCGGCGGCGACCACGCGGATCGCCCCGAGGATGTCGTCCAGTGCCATGTCCTTGACGAGGAATCCGCTGGCACCCGCTCGGAGCGCGCCGTAGATGTACTCGTCGTCGTCGAACGTGGTGAGGATGAGGACGCGCGTCGCTCCAGCGGCTGCCGTGATCAGCCCGGTGGCCTCGATGCCGTCCATGCCTGGCATGCGGATGTCCATCACTGCCACGTCGGGCTCGGTGTCCCGGACCAGCCGGACCGCTTCTGCGCCGGTTCCGGCCTCTCCCACGACGTCGATGTCGGGGGCGTCGGCCATCAGGACGCGCAGGCCGTTGCGGACCAGCGGCTGGTCGTCGGCGAGCACGACGCGGACCGTCATCAAATGTGCACTCCTTCGGAGAGGGGGAGCCGGGCTGCCACGCGAAAGCCGCCCTCAGGTCGCGGCCCGGCGGTGAACTGGCCACGTAGCAGGGTGACGCGTTCCCGCATTCCGGTGATGCCGTATCCGGTGTTGGAGGTGGGGCCGCCGCGGCCAAGGTCGGCGACCTCGATGGTCAGTTCGCCGTCTTGGTAGCCGATGGTGACGCGGCAGTCGGGGGTGTCCGCGTGGCGTACGACGTTGGTGAGGGCTTCCTGGACGATCCGGAAGGCGGCCAAGTCGATATCGGGCGGTAGGGGCCGTCGTTCTCCGAGCCATCGCACGTCGACATGGACGCCCGCGTCCTGCGTTGACGCGGTCAGCCGGTCGAGATCGGCCAGCCCCGGGGCCGGCTCGCGCGGCGCGGCCGCCGCCCCGGGGCCCGGTTCGGCGCGGCGCAGTGCGCCCAGGGTGCGCCGCAGCCCAGCGAGGGTTTCCCTGCTGGTGTCTTCGATGGTGGCCAGCGCGTTGCGGGCTTCGTCCGGCTGTGTGTCGATGACCCGGCGGCCCACGCCTGCCTGGATGGCGATGACGCCGATGCTGTGCGCGATCATGTCGTGCAACTCGCGGGCGATCCGGAGCCGTTCGGCGGCGACGGCCTGGGCGGCGGTCTGTGAGCGCAGTGCTGCGGCGTGCGCGCGGCGTTCGCGAACCGAGTAGCCGATCATCCAGGCGGCGGCGAGCGCGAGGACTAGGACCACGACCGTGCGGGCGAAGCCGTCCGTTCCGGTCCCGAGGCGTGCGGCGAAGGCGACCTGTATGCCGAGCGTCATGACGGCAGAGGTGACCGCGATGCGGCGAGGCCGTGTGGCCACGATGTATCCGACGGCGAGGTCGTTCGTCAGAACCAGCAGATACACGACCTGCCAGATCGGGGGTGTCGTCGCCGTGGCGTATGTACCCAGGAGTATCAGCGCCAGGGCTGGCAGTGGGCGGCGGCGCAGCAGTCCGAGAGGCAGGACCGTGACCGCGGCCGCCGAGACGAACGGCACGCCGGGGGAGTCGAAAGGCGTGCCGCGTGTCGCGAAGAACAGTGCGAATGGGTAGGCGATCGCCCCGCACCAGGCCAGGGCCGCCCGCGCGGCCAGCCGCAGGTGCCGGGACAGCAGGGGTCGCGGCTTGGCGGACATGGGGCGATCGTAATCGCCTGGCCAGCGGCGGAACATTGGCCCGTGGGCGTACGCCCATGGGATACAAGCGCCTCCCACGAGTGCAGCCGACGGGCCGATGCCGGACGGACACTCTCCCCGGCACCGTTGGCCGGGTGATCGAAGTCAACGAACTGACCAAGCGATACGGCAAGGCCACTGCCGTCAACGGCCTGACCTTCACTGTGCGCCCCGGGCACGTCACCGGGTTCCTCGGTCCCAACGGTGCCGGCAAGAGCACCACGCTGCGGATGCTCCTCGGCTTGACCGAACCCACCAGCGGCACCGCCACCATCGACGGTCACCTGTTCCGGGACCACCCGCGCGGTCTGCGTCACGCCGGTGCCCTGCTCGACGCCCATGACGTCCATGGCGGTCGCAGCGCAGCCGCCTACCTGGCCGCCCTGGCCCGCAGCAACGGCATCCCGCGGCGCCGGGTGGACGAGGTCCTTGAGGAGGTAGGACTGGCTCCCGCGGCCCGGCGCCGCATCGGCGGGTTCTCCCTGGGCATGAAGCAGCGGCTCGGCATCGCCACGGCTCTGCTCGGCGACCCTCCGGTGCTGCTGTTCGACGAGCCGGTCAACGGCCTGGACCCGGAGGGCGTGCGGTGGGTACGCAGCCTGTTCAGGCGGCTGGCCGCCGAGGGGCGCACCGTGTTCGTCTCCAGCCACCTGATGAGCGAGATGCAGAACACTGCCGAGCACCTGATCGTCATCGGCCGGGGCGAGCTGATCGCCGACGAGAGCGTGACGGAGTTCGCGGCCCGCGGCACCCGCCAGAGCGTGACCGTGCGGACACCCGACACCACCGCGCTGGCAGCCGTACTCGAAGCCGAGGGCGCTTCGGTGCAGCCGCACGACTCGGGCGCCGGCGCAGAGGAGTGGCTCACCGTGACCGGTCTGAGCGCGGCCCGCATCGGGGAACTCGCCTCCCAACACCGCATCGTGCTCCTTGAGCTGGCCACCCGCACCTCCTCGTTGGAGGAGGCATTCATGGAACTCACCGCCGACAGCGTCGAATACCTCGCAGGAGAACCTCGATGACCTCGACCACCACCCAGCCGACGGCCGCCTTGACCGCCGTGCGTGCCGCCGAGCCCGGCGCCCGCTTCCAAAACCTCCTCGCCGCCGAGTGGATCAAGCTCTGGTCGCTGCGCTCCTCCTCCTGGGCGTTCGGGGTCAGCGCGCTGGTCATCATGGCCATCAACATCAGCGCGGCCGTCGCGGACTACAACAACTGGCCGACCTACAACGAAGGGATCCGGGCCCTCTTCGTTCCGATCTGGGCCATGCGGGACGCCTTCACCATCGGCGCCTGCATGGTCCTGATACTCACCACCGGCAGCATCGGCGCCCTCACGATCGTCGGCGAGTACAGCACCGGACAGATCCGTACGACCTTTGCGGCCGTCCCTGCGCGCCGCTCGGTCGTAGCGGCCAAGACGGCCGTCGTGACGGCAGTCATGCTCGTCTACGGCACGGCCGTCGCGGGAACCTCGTTCGGCGTGACACAGGCCATCCTGTCCGGTCGGGGTATCGGCCTGTCCCTCGGCTACCCCGGCGCGCTCCGCGCCGTCGCGGCATCCGCCCTGCTCGCTCCGGTGTGCGCGCTCGTCGGCATGGGCCTCGGCGCCGTCATCCGGCACACCGCAACCACCCTCGTGACGTTCACCGGCATTCTTCTGCTGCTGCCTTTCCTTCTCAACGACCGCCACCGCTGGTCGTCCGCCATCCTTCACGCGCTGCCCCGCAGTGCTTGGGAACGACTGGTGCAGATGGGCGACCCCTTCGGATCGGCACCCTACCCGGCTACCATCAGCGGGTCGTGGATCGTGTACGCGGCCTGGCCCCTCGCCGCAGCAGTCGTCGCTGTGGTCGCCGTCCGCCGGCATGATCTGTGAGCCCGCAGGGCCTGACTGCCAAAGAGGTACACCGGACCGTTGCAACAGGCTCTTGGCCCTTAGGGATCCTTGCACTATGCCCGCCCGGTCGCGTGGTCTGGCACCGCACCTCGCCGGGTGCCGCGGCAGCGTGACGGCTCTGGCCCACGCTCAGGATTCCGACCTGGTCGTGCCACGCGGTACCGGTTGAGGGGCCTGCGAGTCGGACGCAGTACGGGGACCGGGCACCGTGAGCACCTGGGTGAGGTCGAGCCGGTTGTTCATGTCGAGCTCGAATCTGCCGTAGGGGTTCACGTGCGTCCAGAAAGGCGGGGACAGGGCCCGCCGGTCGGCGCTGGAGCGGACGGGACGTAGACGTTTCGCGCGGTGTGAAAGGACCGGCTCCGGCCGCGTTCTTTATGAACGCAATCGGAAACGGGAGCGGGCCCGAGGGCGTAGCCGGCCCCCGGGCCCTGTGATGCCGCCCATGTGGGCACGCCGGTCCGGTTGAGGACCCAGGTCAGTCGTCATGTCGTCGCGTCCTGCCTTTGGACCACCGCGCATCGAGCTGCGCGGGCCGGACTTGAACCGGCACTTCGACGTCCCGAGGCCTGGGCCCGGTCGATCCGGCGATCGGCGGCGAATGCTGAGTCTGGAGCGAGAGTCTGAGATTGACCGCGATCCGTCCCTGCGCTCTTCGGCGGGGAGGGACCGCACCATCACGACAAGCTTCAGCGTCAGCTTGCGCTCCTCGCGCACCCCGGCCGTCGTTCCCGGCGGCCGGGGAGTTCTTGAGGCTACCCGAACAGGTAGCCGAACACGGCGTCCCCGACGCGCTGGTCGACGACGTCGACGCCGTTCGCCTCCTCGCGGGCGAACTTGACGGCCTGCTGCAACTTCTCGACGCGGTCCAGGAGCTCGTTGACCCGTCGCGCGGGCAGGGCGCCGGAGAACTTCACGGTCGTCCAGTACCCGACGGGCACGTCCTCGTAGTACACCTCGACCTGGGCCGGGTGCTTGTCGGTGGCCTCGGCCTTCACATGGTTGCGGGGCACCTTCTTCGTACGGAGGGTGCGCACGGCCTCGGTCCTCCAGGCGTCGGTGGAGGGGTCCTGCACCCATGACTCGGAGGCGTCGAGGACGGGCAGCTTGCGTATGAAGCCGTTGAGGTCGACGAGCTGCTTCTCCAGGAACAGCAGATAGGCGACGGGAACGTCGGCGAGCAACACGCGCCCGTCGACCTTCACGTCCGCGCACGCGGTGCAGTTGGCCCAGTCCTTGGTGGCGGTCACGTCGAACAACCGGGTGAGAATGGCCGCGGTGTCCCGCAGCACGTCCTCGGCCCGCACCTGGACCCGAGTGGACTCCGGCGGCAACTGCTCGCCCTCTTCGTCCTTGGGCTGGTACGTACGGGAGATTCCGGCCAGCAGCGCGGGCTTCTGCAGCCCGTGGTGAGCGGCCGTCAGGTCCTGATGCGACTTGGACTTGACGCCCTTCTCGACTGCGATGATCTGATTGAGTTTCGCCACGCCGGAGACCGTAGCAGCGGGAAGCACACGGACTCGAAGGATTATCGGGCTGCGGATCCGGGAGGGCGCGCGGCGCTGCCGGGGTGTGGATCCCTCGCTGAGCGCAGGCGCAGTGTCTTCTCGAAGAGCTCCTCGGCCGTCACGAGAGCCTCCGTGAGCCCGTCCGGGTCGGCTCCCAGCCTCGCCACGATGTCGTCCACGCCCCGCAGCCCCGCCCGCTCCAGCAGCCTCTTCTCGTTGGTCACCCACTCCCCGCGCGCGGCCAGCACGGCGTGCGCGGCCTGGACGGCGGCCACCGCAAGGGCTCCGGCGACCTCCGTGAGGCGGGCCTTGGGGGCATGATGGGCCTTGGCGTACGCGAGCGTGGCACGGGCCGTGCCGTGCCAGCGCTCGGCGGCGGAGGCGCGCAGCTTGTCCGGGTACGGCTCCGAACGCGGAAGGGTCCCGCGCAGCACGCGGTTGATCGCCAACTCGGCGACGATCAGGTAGGTGGGGATGCCGGCGAGATGGAACAGCAGCGGCTCCACATGGAAGCGGCCCTCGCGGGCCTTTGCCACCTCGTCCTCCACCACGTCGAGATCGCGGTAGTGGACGTCGACACGGCGGCCGTCGATGGTCAGCCAGGCGCCTCCGTTGAACACCCCTCCGCCCCAGCCGCCGATCTCGGAGACCTCACCGGGCCAGCCGATCGCCCGCAGGGCGGCGGGGTCGAAGTCGGGGCCGCGGTAGTAGACGGCCAGGTCCCAGTCGCTGTCGGGGCCGTGGGTGCCCTGTGCGCGGGAGCCGCCGAGGGCGACGGCGCGGACCGCGGGAAGGGCGGCGAGGCGTTCCGCGACGGCGTCGAGGAACGCCTCGCCGTCCGTGCTCACCTGCGGCTGTCCCCGATGCTCAGGTCGCCGACCGTGCGCGCCTGGACGACCGTGCCGTGCTGCACACCGCCGCTGATGGTGTTGTTGACGGTGCCTCCGGAACCGGTGTTCGCGTTCGGCGCCAACTCATCGAGCAGGGAGCGGAGTTCCGAGACGGCCTGCGGGTCGTTGCGCAGCGTGCGGCGCAGTCGGCTGCGCCACTCGTCCTGGATGTCGGACGCCGTCTCCTCGTCGCCCGCGTCCCGCGCGGCGACCAGTTCGGCGCGGGACCGCTCCAACTCCCCCTGGACGACCTCGCCGTCACCGCCCCGTCGGCCCGCGAAGAAGGCCGCGACCCGGTCCCGCACCTGCGCCCACCCGTCGGTCACCATCTGTGTCACCAATGCGGTCGCCCCCGCCGCCGCCAGCGCCGTCAACTCGTCCACCGGGCCCCCTTGGTCTCTGGTACGGACCCCTACCGTAGCCCGCCGCCGACCGTACGTCCGCCCACCACACATTCGGACACGGCGGCCGTCGCGCTCCCCGCACGTGGGGGAGGTCGCCCTTGTGCCCGATGCTTGGGAGCCCGGATCGCGCATCGTTCTCCAGGAGTCTCGACGAGCAGTCGCGTGCGGTCGGCAGCGACATGGTGCGTGTCGTGTCGACGGACATCTACGTGGTGAGCGGTGAGCCGGCCGTGCTCTCCGCGGTGTGGGACGTCGTCGAGCCCTCGGGGCTCGGCACCGGACCGCGCTCCTCCACACTGATCGGCGCGTGGCCCGCCTCGGCCGCACCGATCGGCGTCGCCCGCCTCGGCCGCACCGAGCTGGTGGAGATCACGGCGACGGCCGTCGTCCCGGCCCGGGAGGACGTCCAGCGCTCTCGCGCGTCACCCCCGCGCCCCACTCCCTCCGCTTGGGCAGCGGCTTGGCCCAGCTGTCCGCGCGGCTCGTCGTCAGCCCCAGGGCCACCAGTGACTCCGCGAGCTTCACCGCCGCGGCCACTCCGTCGACCACCGGCAGCCCCAGCTTCTCCCCCACCGCCCGCTGCAGCCCGGTCATCCCGGCACACCCCAGCACCAGGACCTCGGCGCCGGCCTCGCGCGCCCGCTCGGCCGCGGCCACGAAGGCCTCTTCGGTGCGGGCCGTGTCCCCGAGGTCGAGGACCCCGAGGCCGGTGCCGACGACGGCCGCGCAGTTCTGCAGGACCCCCGCCGTGTACAGGCTGTCCTCGATCTGGCCGCGCGAGCGCTCCAGCGTGGTCACCACGCCGTACCGCCGCCCCAGCAGACACGCCAGATGGGCCGCCGCCTCGGTGATGTCGACGACCGGCACGTCCAGCAGCTCCCGCGCGCCCTCGCGGCCGTGCTCCCCGAACCCGGCCATGACCACGGCGTCGTACGGCCCCTCGTAGGTGCGCAGCGCGTCGAGGACGGCCGCGGCCGAGAGGTAGCTGTCGAGCCAGCCCTCCGCGGACTCCGGCCCCCATGCCGGGGTCAGTCCGGTCACGGTGGTGCCCGGACCGGCGGCGGCCCGGGCACCTCGTACGATCTGCTCGGTCATCTCCTGCGTGGTGTTGCAGTTGGTGACGACGATCCGCACGCTCAGCCCTCCGCGACAGCCGCTGCCGGAGCGGGCTGGGCGGCACGCTCGGAGCGGCAGAGCACCGCGTACAGCGCGGCCGCCAGCGCGGTCCCGATGAACCAGGAGTACGGTGCCACCGCGCTGAATGCCTTGACGAGCGCGAGCACCGCCGCGACCGCGGCCGAGGGCAGGAACGCCCACAGAGCCTTGGGGTTGACGCCCTTTCGGTAGTAGTAGCGGGACCCGGGCTCGGCGCTGAAGAGCTGGTCCGTGTCGATGCGGCCGCGCTTGACCCAGTAGTAGTCGAGCATGATCACCCCGAACAGCGGGCCGAGGAAGGCGCCGAGGCCGCCGAGGAAGTAGTTGACGACGGTGGGGTTGGAGAAGAGGTTCCAAGGGGTGACGACCAGCGCGGCGACCGTGCTGATCATGCCGCCGACCTTGAAGTTGATCTTCTGCGGCCAGACGTTGGCCAGGTCGTACGCGGGCGAGACGAAGTTCGCGACGATGTTGACTCCCATGGTGGCCACGGCGAAGGTGAACGCGGCCAGCACCAGGACCCAGGTGTTGCCGACCTTGGCCACGAGCAGCGCGGGGTCCGTGATGGCCTCGCCGAACACCTGGATCGAACCGGCTGTGACGATCACCGACACGATCACGAAGGCCGTCGAGTTGATCGGCAGGCCCCAGAAGTTGCCCCGCCTGACGGTCCGGTAGCCCGGCGCGAAGCGGGAGAAGTCGCAGAAGTTGAGCATCAGGGTGCCGTACGTGGCGAGGACGAGCCCGATGGCTCCGAACCACTGCCGCCACTGCTCACCGGTGGAGACAGGGTGCGGGGTCGAGGTGAGCGAGATGGTCCAGTGGGCCTTGGCGAGGATCCAGACGGCGAGCGTGATCATCACGAGCCAGATGGCGGGACCGCAGAAGTCCTGGAACTTCCGTACGGATTCCATCCCCTGACTGATGATCAGCGCCTGGATCAGCCACAGCGCCACGAACGACGTCCAGCCCAGCGCGTCCAGGCCGAGGAACGCGTGGTGGGTCCACGACTTCAGCCCCGGCCAGGCCGCGAGCAGCATGACGTTGACGGCGACGGACGCGAGGTAGGTCTGGATGCCGTACCACATGATGGCGATCACGGCCCTGATCAGCGCGGGGATGTTGGCGCCCCACACCCCGAAGCTGATCCTGCTGACGACCGGGAAGGGCACACCGTGCCGCTGGCCGATCCTGCCCATCATGTTCATCCCGAGGTAGATCAGGACGAAGCCGACGAGCAGGGACGTGAAGATCTGCCAGACGTTCATGCCGAGGACCAGCAGGCCCGCGGCGAACGTGTAGTTGCCGAGGTTGTGGACGTCGGACATCCACATGGCGAACAGGTCGAAGACCTTCCACTTGCGCTCGGCGGCGGGCGCCAGGTCTTCGTTGGTGAGGCGGGGGTCGGGGACGAACCCTGGGGCGCCGGTGGCTTCGGCGCGGTCGGCGAGGGACACGGGGCCTCCATGGACGAGGGGACGGGGGGCCTTTCGGTACGGGTCCGGTGCGGGCCGGAGTGGGTGCGGGCACGGGCGGGTACGGGTCCGGATCTTCGGGGAGCCGGGTGGGGGCCGCCTCCTCGCGCATTTGGTATACCAAACTCCGTCATGGTCTCTCCGTCAACCGTTCCGACCGATGTCCGCACCGTTACGGCTCCGTAAAACAGCCGCCGAGTCGGCGAAGATGGCCCCATGGCGAAGATCGAACCCCTGGGCGCGGTGCGCGAGCGTGTCCTGGCGGCGCTGCGGCAGGAGATCATCGCGGGCCGGTTGCGCCCCGGCGACCGCCTGGTCGAGCGCGAGCTCGCCGAGCGCTTCGGGGTCTCCCGCGTACCGGTCCGCGAGGCGATCCGCGCACTGGTGGCCGAGGGGTTCGTCCTGTTCGAGACTCCGCGCAGAACGGTCGTGCGCCGGCTGACCCCGACCGACGTCAAGGAACTCTTCGAGCTGCGCGAGGCACTGGAGGTCTACGCGGCCGGCCTCGCCGCGGCCCGTGCGACCTCCAAGGACCTGGCGGAGCTGGTGGAACTGCTGGACCAGGCGGCGGCCGCGACCGCCGCCGAGGACGCCGAGACGATCACCGACGTCAACACCCGCTTCCACGACCGGATCCTGGCCATGGCGGGCAACAGCCTGCTGATCTCCGTCATGGAACCGGTCGACGGCCGGCTGCGCTGGCTCACCCGCCAGAACGAGGAGTGGCCCCAACTCCTCACCGAGCACCGAGAGTTGTACGAGGCGATCGCCTCCGGCGACCCGGACCGCGCCCGTGTCCATGCCCTCGCCCATGTCCAGGCCAACTACCGCTCGACGGTGCGGCACCTGTTCGGGGCCGCCCAGTTGCCCTAGGGCCCGGCCGGTTCCCTAGGGCCTGGTCGGCAGCCCGGCCGCCTCCGCCGCCGTGCGCAGCACGTCCCGCAGCATCTCCGGGGTGAGCCGTCCGGTGAAGGTGTTGCGCTGGCTGACGTGGAAGCAGCCGAAGAGCTCCAGTCCGTCCAGTGACACCCGTCTCCCGTGGCCGAAGGCGGGCCGAGGCCGGGGCACCGGCCGGCCCGCCTCCGCCAGTGCGGTCAGTGCGGACTGCCAGCCGAAGGCACCGAGCGCGACCACGGACCGCAGCGACGGCCGCAGCAGCCGCAACTCCTGCACGAGCCACGGCCGACAGGTGTCCCGTTCCTCCGGCGTCGGCTTGTTGCCCGGCGGGGCGCAGTGCACCGGCGAGGTGACGCGTACGCCGTACAGCTCCAGGCCGTCGTCGGCGGACACCGACGTGGGCCCCGACGCCAGGCCCAGGGAGTGCAGGGCCGCGTACAGCACATCCCCGGACCGGTCCCCGGTGAACATCCGCCCGGTCCGGTTCCCCCCATGGGCCGCGGGTGCCAGACCGATGACGAGCATCCTGGCGTCCGGCGGGCCGAAGCCCGGCACCGGCCGCCCCCAGTACGTCCAGTCGGCGAACGCGGCCCGCTTGGTACGGGCCACCTCCTCCCGCCACGCCACCAGACGCGGGCAGGCACGGCATCCCGTGATCCGCTCGTCCAGTCCGGCGAGGCTGCTGCTGTCCATGCCTCCACCGTAGGCTCGGGTGGGGGCGGCCCCGGAAATGCGCTCCGGTCCGCCCGGCCCGGGGAGCTAAGGTCGGGGCATGGCTTCTGAAGGTGCGGACGACGACAGGACGGGCGGGGCGGACGGGACCCACGCGGCTGCGACGGGCGAGGCCGGGGAGCGCTCGGGCCACGAGGCGGACCGGCGGTCCGGCACCGCCGGAGAGGGCCGAGCGGTCGACCCACCGGGCTCCGTCGGTCCCGAAGCCAGCGACGCGAAGACCGCCGACGCGAAGACCGCGGCCGCCGTGGCCGCCGCCGAGGCGGCCGGCCCGTCGAACGGCGAGAGCGTGCGCGTCGACAGCTGGATCTGGTCCGTACGGCTGGTCAGGACCCGCTCGATGGGCGCCGCCGCGTGCCGGGGTGGACATGTACGGGTGAACGGCGAGCGCGTGAAGCCCGCGCACTCCGTACGCGTCGGCGACGAGGTGCGCCTGCGGCAGGAGGGCCGGGAGCGGATCGTCGTCGTGAAGCGCCTGATCCGCAAGCGGGTCGGAGCTCCCGTGGCGGTCCAGTGCTACATCGACAACAGCCCGCCCCCGCCGCCCCGTGAGGCCGTGGCCCCGGCGGGCATCCGCGACCGCGGCGCGGGCCGCCCCACCAAGCGCGACCGCCGCGAGATGGAACGCCTCCGTGGCCTCGGAGCGACACCCGGCGGTAGCCCGGGCGTCGGGTTCGGCGGCTACGGCACCCAGGGCCGCTCCGGGAGTCAGGCCCCCTCGGGCCGCCGGAACCGCCCGAACGGCCGGAGCGGCTCCGGGGGGCTCTGAGCTCGGGCCGGCCGGCCCCGCGCCCGGCCGGTCGGGGCGAGCACGCGGGCCTGGGCCTGGGCCTAGGCCTGGGGGAGGGCACCACCTCGGCTGCGAGACCTCGGCTGCCCGGAGCCCTCGACGTCGGGCGCGGGTGTGGATCACACCCGGCGGCGTACCAGCCGGACCAGGTCCCCCGTGCCGTGACGTCGGGCCCAGGCGATCAGGATCAGCGGGACCATCATGATCAGCGGGGTCGCCGCGTACTGACCGTCGAAGACGGCGAGCTGGACGATGAACGCGCCCACCATCAGTGCCGAGAGCGCCACCGCGGCGACCGAGGACAGCAGCGGCACCAGCAGCGCGACGGCACCCGCCAGTTCGAGGGAGCCGATGGTGTACATCCCCGTGCTTCCCCAGCCGATCCTGTCGAAGGACTCGACGGCCGACGGGTGCGCGATCAGCTTGGGCAGCGCGCTCGCGATCCCGTAGAAGAGCGCGAGCGCGATCTGCAGCGCTCGCAGGGAGATCTCGGCCCGACGGCTCCGGCCGTGCACGCGGCTCACCGACGCGGCGGAGTCGGAGGCCGAGGCCGCGGCGGAGGCCGAGGCGGAGGCGACTCGGGTGACGGGGGCGATGGACTCGGACATGGCGTTCTCCTGGGGAATCGGATCCGCAGTGCTGTCAGGGAGGTAGACCCGCGCTCGTCCCAGAACTCATCGCCGCCCGGCCCCGCTCCTCGTCCACGGCGCCTGCCGGCCGCATCACCGTGACGGTCCCACCGGCCCCTTCTCACGGCTCCGTTCAAGACCCGCGCACGGCCCTGACCCACATCCGATCCTCCGTCAGATACCGGTCCACCCGCAGCCCCGCCTCCTCCAGTGCCTCCTCGAACTGCTCCTTGCTCAAGGGCCGGGACAGGAACGTCTGCGTCCAGGTCGCGTCGGGGAACTCGTACTCCGCGCACACCGAGTGGGCCCCGTCCCCCACCGGCTCCGAGGACACGATCCGTATGGTGCAGCCGCTCGGGTCGACCCGTTCGCGTGGCACGCGGGCGTGGAAGTCCTCCCCCTCGCGCTGGATCAGTACGCACCCGCCGTCCACCATGTGCCGAGCACACGTCCGTAGCAGTCTTCTGCGCACCTCGGTGTCCCCGGCGTGCACGAGGAACGAGGCGAGCAGCACCACGTCGAACGTCTCGCCCAGGTCGAGGGCCTCGATCGGGCTGCATATCGTGCGCGCCCCGCTCACCCGCTCCAGCATCTGCGGCGACTCGTCCACCGCCGTGACCGCGAAGCCCCGTTCCAGCAGTGGACGGGTCACTCGCCCGACCCCGCTGCCCAGTTCCAGAATGTGCGCGCCCGCGGGCACCGCCGCGGCGATGACGTCCGGCTCGTCTCCGACCGGCAGCCGTGAGTAGAGCTCGACCGCGCAGCCGTCGGGCGTGATCACGCCGGGGCCCGTCCCCCCGTACCCTTCCCGCATCCTCAGCCTCATGCCCGTCCAACGGACCGCCCGCAGCGCCCCGTTCCCGCTTCCCCATCACCCGATGGGGTGAAGCGTTTGACGGCAGAACGGGCGCTCGGGGAAGGGGCGATCACAGTGCGAGCCAGCCGTGGCCCCCGTACCAGTGCCCGCCTGCCCTCAGATGGTCCACGACCGCCCGTTCGACACTGTTGCGCCGGGGCAGTTCCTCCACCGGCAGCTCGGGGTCACCGAAGACGAAGCCGATGGGCACACCGTCGTCGGGTGTCGTCTCCTCGTACGCCGACTCGAAACGGTCCTGGAAGCGGATGATGTTGGAGTCGGCCGGCAGATACCGCTTCAACTGCGGATCCAGCAGCCAGGAGTGGCACACGGCGATCTCGTAGCGCTCCTCGGGGTAGTGCTCGGCGAAGAACTCCCGCGCCAGCGCCAGCGAGCGTTCGCAGGCGGCCGGCGACAGCGGACCCCGGAAGTCGGGTATGTGCAGGCTCAGACAGGGGTCGCCGGGCCCCGGACCCGCCCCCGTGGCGGCTATCGCCCCTCCCGTGCGCTGCCCCAGTCGTGCGCGCTGGAACTGCAGCCGCCCCAGCTGGAACAGCTCCCCGTGGAAGTGCAGCGCGATCCACCAGGGGAACAGCAGCCCGCCGGTGCCGCGCCGTCGGCGGTGCACCGCCATGTGCCGCCCGAGGTCGGCGAGCGTGCGCCGGGACACCTCGTCCGGGACACCGCGCTCCCGGTGGTGGGCGCGAACGTACGGAAGCGCGGCGAGGAAGACGTAGACATGGAAGAGGCGCCCGAGTGCGCCCGCCGACGCGGGGAACGGCGGCGGCTCCCAGCCCTTCCCGATCTCCCCCATGTCCCGGACGAAACGGGCGACGCACCGCGCCAGCAGCGTCATCGCCCCCTCGTCCGCGCCGAGCCGGTCGCGCAGCGCGACGAGTTCGTTGATGTCCTCATGGGGTACCGACAGATCGAGCAGGACGTCGGGCAGCTCGTCCGCGTCGGGCAGGACGGCCTCCACGCGCAGGTCGCCCTCGCTCGCGAGGCCCCTCAGCCACTCGGCGAGCCTGGCGTCCGCCCGAAGCGTCTCCAGCAGCTCCATCGCCTCTCCCCATGGATCCGGCCGCGCCGCCCGCGGCCTTCCGGATCCGGTCGCCGTCCCATGGTGAACATGCACCACGAAGGGTACGTTTCGTCGTAGGAGCCGTGATTGCGATGCGTACGGGCAGTGAACCGACGACGGCGCGCAGTCCGCTGCGGGCCCGCTTCTGGCTGAGCCTGTGGGGCCTGGTCTGGGCGACGGTGGGTACCGTCGCGTTCGCGCTGGTCGGGCGGCCCGGGTGGGCGGCCGCGTGCGGCGTGCTGTGGCTGGTCGTCACCGTGGACATGGCCCTCATCGTCCGCCATATCCGCCAGGGCTCCCACTGGCAGCCGGGCCGGGACGTCCCGCCCTACCTCCCGCCGGAGAACCGTGACCGGTAGCGCCCGGAGCCCCGCGAGGCCCCTCTCACGGACGGCTCCAGAGCGGGGCGGGTGACCTCGGAGCACGAGCGGGCGCCACGGGACGCGGCCCCAAGGGGCGCGCTACGAGTCGAAGCGCGCCGCCCTCAGGTACTGCGGGTTCGGGTCCAGGGCGGCCGCCAGCCGGAAGTGCCGCAACGCCTGTTCCGGCCGTGCCTGGCGCTCGTAGGTACGGGCGAGCGCGAAGTGCGCGAACGCGTTGTCCGGCTCGCGCTCCAGCACGATGCTGAACTCCAGCTCCGCGGGCCGCAGTTGCGCGGCGGCGAAGAAGGCACGCGCGCGCAGCAGGCGGGCCGCCGTGTTCTCGGGGTGCGCGGCTATCACGCCGTCGAGCAGTTTCACCGCGCCCCGAGGGTCCCGCGCGGCGAGCAGTTGCTCCGCGGCGCGGAAGTCGATGACATGCGTCTCCGGAGTACGTCCGGCCGAATCGCTGGTCTCGGGCACGCCAGATCCCTTCCCTTGCTGGACCGATTCAACGCCCCCGGCGGCGACCGCTATTCCTGGGAGCGCTGTGCCCTATGGGCGAGATCAGCCCATACATCCCTTACGTTCCGCTCCAGCTGTTCCAGGGGTCCGTCGTTGCTGATGACGACGTCCGCGATCTCCAGGCGCTTCTCGCGCGTCGCCTGGGCGGCCATGCGCGCGCGTGCGTCCTCCTCGGTCATCCCGCGCAGGCGGACGAGCCGGTCCAGCTGGGTCGCGGGGTCGGCGTCGACGACGACCACCACGTCATAGAGCGGGGCGAGTCCGTTCTCGGCGAGCAGGGGGACGTCGTGGACGACCACCGCGTCCGCGGGGGCGGCGGTCTCCAGCTCCCGGGAGCGGGCGCCCACCAAGGGGTGCACGATCGAGTTCAGGACGGCGAGCCTGTCCGGGTCGGCGAAGACGATGGACCCCAGCTTGGGGCGGTCCAGGCTGCCGTCCGGCGAAAGGACGCCCTCCCCGAAGGCCTCGACGACCGCGTCGAGGCCTGGTGTCCCGGGCGCGACGACCTCGCGCGCGATGCGGTCCGCGTCGATCAGCACGGCCCCGCACTCGACGAGCAGCCTCGACACCTCGCTCTTGCCGGCGCCGATACCGCCGGTCAGGCCCACCTTCAGCATGACGGGAAGCCTACGGCCTGCCACTGACGGCGTGGAGGGAGCCCCGTGCGCTCAGCCGTCGCCCTCGCGCTCCGCCAGGAAGCGCTCGAATTCCTGTCCGATCTCGTCCGCGGACGGGATCTCCACGGGCTCCGCGAGCATGTTGCCACGCGTCTCGGCACCCGCGGCGGCGTCGTACTGGTGCTCAAGGCCCTGGACGAGCGCGACGAGCTCCTCGTCGCCCTCCTGGATCTGCCGGTCGATCTCCGTCTGTGTGCGGTACGCGTCCGTGCGCAGGGAGTGCGCCACCCCCGGCAGGACCAGTCCCGTGGCGGCGGTGATGGCCTCCAGGACGGTCAGTGCGGCGTCCGGGTACGCGGAGCGGGCGATGTAGTGCGGGACGTGCGCGGCGACGCCCAGGACGTCGTGTCCGGCCTCCGTCAGCCGGTACTCCACCAGGGACTCGGCGCTGCCGGGGACCTGCGCCTCCTCGAAGGGGCTGCGATGGCCCGGGACCAGGTCGATGCGGTTGCCGTGCGGGGTGAGGCCCACCGGTCGGGTGTGCGGCACGCCCATGGGGATGCCGTGGAAGTTCACGGACAGACGGACGCCGAGCCGCTCCACGATCTGGCGGACGGCCGCGGCGAAGCGCTCCCACTCCACGTCCGGCTCCGGTCCGGAGAGCAGCAGGAAGGGCGCCCCGGTGGTGTCCTGCACCAGGCGCACGTCGATGCCGGGCACCTCGTAGTCGGTCCAGCGGTCACGTTTGAACGTGAGCAGCGGGCGGCGGGCCCGATAGTCCACGAGCCGGTCGTGGTCGAAGCGGGCCACGACCTGCTGGGGCAGCGAGTCGAGGAGCCGCTCGACGATCTGGTCGCCGGTCTCGCCCGCGTCGATGTATCCGTCGAAGTGGTAGAGCATGACCAGACCGGCCGACTCCTGGGCGAGCGCCATGTCGACGACAGCCAGACCCTTCGGCTCCCATGCGTACAAACCCTGCGGATCAAGCACTAGACCGCTCCTCCTCGTGTCCGTACTGCACAACGTGGTGCCGGGCGCGGGCATTCCCGGCCGTGCCCGTCACCCGACACTTCGTCATCTCTCGGCCACGCGCGTGGTCTCTCGGCACACGCGCGTGGAGCGCGGGCACGGCACCGCTGGTGTGGTCACGGCCCTACGGGACGCATTCGGCGGGCTCGCCGAGCGGGCGGCACGAGGAGGCCCGCGGGACCGGCGAACGCGCCGAGGGCCCGCACCCCATCGGGTACGGGCCCTCGGTCATCGGCTAAGCCTCAGCCGTGAGCGTTCAGCTCTGGCCGCCGGCCAGCTTCTCGCGCAGGGCAGCCAGCGCCTCGTCCGAGGCGAGCGCGCCGGAGTTGTCGCCACCCTCGGAGGAGTACGAACCGCCGGTCGCGGCCGGAGCGGCGGCCTCGCCACCCTCGGCGGCGGCAGCGGCGTCCGCCTCGCGGGACTTGATGACCTGCTGCTGGTGCTGCTCGAAGCGCTGCTGCGCCTCGGCGTACTGGCGCTCCCACTCCTCGCGCTGCTTCTCGTAGCCCTCGAGCCAGTCGTTGGTCTCGGGGTCGAAGCCCTCGGGGTAGATGTAGTTGCCCTGGTCGTCGTAGGACGCGGCCATGCCGTACAGGGTCGGGTCGAACTCGACCGACGCCGGGTCGGCACCGAAGGACTCGTTGGCCTGCTTGAGGGACAGCGAGATCCGGCGACGCTCCAGGTCGATGTCGATGACCTTGACGAAGATCTCGTCGTTGACCTGGACGACCTGCTCCGGGATCTCCACGTGGCGCTCGGCCAGCTCGGAGATGTGGACCAGACCCTCGATGCCCTCGTCCACGCGGACGAACGCACCGAACGGCACCAGCTTCGTGACCTTGCCGGGCACGACCTGGCCGATCTGGTGGGTGCGGGCGAACTGCTGCCACGGGTCTTCCTGGGTCGCCTTCAGCGACAGGGAGACGCGCTCGCGGTCCATGTCGACGTCGAGAACCTCGACGGTGACCTCCTGGCCGACCTCGACGACCTCGGACGGGTGGTCGATGTGCTTCCAGGACAGCTCGGAGACGTGGACGAGACCGTCGACGCCACCCAGGTCCACGAAGGCACCGAAGTTGACGATCGAGGAGACCACACCGGAGCGGACCTGACCCTTCTGCAGGGTCGTGAGGAACGTCTGGCGGACCTCGGACTGGGTCTGCTCCAGCCAGGCACGGCGGGACAGGACCACGTTGTTGCGGTTCTTGTCCAGCTCGATGATCTTCGCCTCGAGCTCCTTGCCGACGTACGGCTGGAGGTCGCGAACGCGGCGCATCTCGACCAGGGAGGCCGGGAGGAAGCCACGGAGGCCGATGTCGAGGATGAGACCACCCTTGACGACCTCGATGACGGTACCGGTGACGATGCCGTCCTCTTCCTTGATCTTCTCGATGGTGCCCCAGGCACGCTCGTACTGGGCGCGCTTCTTCGAGAGGATCAGGCGGCCTTCCTTGTCCTCCTTCTGGAGGACGAGGGCCTCGATCTCGTCGCCGACGGCCACGACCTCGTTCGGGTCGACGTCGTGCTTGATCGAGAGCTCGCGGCTCGGGATGACACCTTCGGTCTTGTAACCGATGTCGAGCAGGACCTCGTCCCGGTCGACCTTCACGATGACGCCGTCGACGATGTCGCCGTCGTTGAAGTACTTGATCGTCTCGTCGATCGCCGCGAGGAAGGCTTCCTCGTTACCGATGTCGTTGACCGCTACCTGCGGAGTGGTGGCGGTGGTCTCGGTGCTGCTCGTCATGTGGGAAAGGGCTCCGGTACGGACATTGAAGTCGTAGGTACTGCTTACGCCGGGAGCCCGTTTCGCTCTGCAGAAGCCGGACAGCCAAGGAAGCGCCACCAATTTGGACACCGGGTGCCCGGTGGCGCCTCGAGAACCGAGGGGACATACAACAGATGCGAGCGCAGCCTGCTACGTCTGAGGTGCGCAGGCCCGCAGCGCAACTTGTAGCATACGGGGGCAGCCGGACAGGGTCAATGCGCGAAGCCGCACACCCGGGGCGGTTCGCCGCATACCCGGCACGAGGATCCACAGCACCCCGGCTGCTCACCGGACAACGCAACAGGGCCGCGCGGGCCCGGGGCACCTCTCCGTGACACCGGTGGGCCGGGTTTGGACGGAAGAGTACGACGAGGGAGCCGATCATCCAAGAGTCCGAACAGTTCGAGCCAGAAGCCACCCGGCGCACGGCGGACGTCCGGGAGAGTTCCCGGGCCAACCGGGGCTGGTGGGACCGGAACGCGGACGAGTACCAGATCGAGCACGGCACATTCCTCGGTGACAACCGTTTCGTGTGGGGTCCCGAGGGGCTGGACGAGGTCGAGGCGGAGCTGCTCGGCCCCACGGAGGACCTCAAGGGCCAGGACGTCCTGGAGATCGGCTCCGGCGCGGCGCAGTGCTCGCGCTGGCTGGCCGGACAGGGCGCGCGCCCGGTGGCACTGGACCTCTCCCACCGCCAGCTCCAGCACGCGCTGCGCATCGGCGGGGCCTTTCCCCTCGTCCAGGCCGACGCCGGTGCCCTGCCTTTCAAGGACGCCTCATTCGACCTGGCGTGCTCCGCGTACGGGGCGCTGCCGTTCGTGGCGGACCCGGTCCTGGTTCTGCGCGAGGTGCGGCGGGTGCTGCGTCCCGGCGGCCGTTTCGTCTTCTCGGTGACCCATCCGATCCGCTGGGCGTTCCCGGACGAGCCCGGGCCCGAGGGGCTGTCGGTGTCGGCCTCGTACTTCGACCGCACGCCCTATGTCGAGCAGGACGAGCGGGGCAGGGCTGTGTACGTGGAGCACCACCGGACGCTCGGCGACCGGGTGCGGGACATCGTCGCCTCCGGCTTCCGGCTCGTCGATCTGGTCGAGCCGGAGTGGCCCGCCTGGAACACGTCCGAGTGGGGCGGATGGTCGCCGCTGCGCGGCGGTCTGATCCCGGGGACGGCGATCTTCGTGTGCGAGCGGGACTGAGGGGCCGTTCGGGCTTCGTGTACGGGGTGGCCCGGCCGAGCGGGCCGCTCGGGTCTCGCGGGCACGAGGGACCGGCTGACGGGCCGTTCGCGCCACGTGGGCGCGTCGTGGGCGCCTCATGGGCACGTCGTAGGCGCGCCTAGGACCGAGGGGGTCGTACCGGCCCCGTACCCCCGCGGCGCCGAGCGGGTCTCACCGGCCCCGAACGCACGCCGGACCGAGCGGTTCGCTGCCGGTCTCGTAGGCGCGCGTGAGGCTGAGGGGGTCGTACCGGTCCGGTCTCGTAGGCGCGTGAGGCTGAGGGGGTCGTACCGGTCCGGTCTCGTAGGCGCGTGAGGCTGAGGGGTCGTACCGGTCCGGTCTCGTGGGCGCGTGGCGCCGAGGGGGCGTTCCGGCCAATCCTCGGCGTCGGTGGCCGGCCGCGTATGTCCGGCGCGCGGGCAGGGCAGGAACCGATGAGTCGACACGTCGCCCTCAAGGCTGCAGTCCTCAGTGCCAGGCGTTGGGGGGTACGCGCATGCGCGTCTGCCCGGTCTGCCACCGCGGCGACAGGACCACGAGGCTCGGCGCGCACTGGAGGACGCTGTCGCCCCAGGCGCGGGCCGAGGCACCGCACCTCGCCCCTCCGGCGCTGGAGGACGAGCGGTGGGCGGCGCCGCTCGGGCTGCTGACCCTGGGCTGCGCGCTGGTCGTCTCCGATGCGTGGCTGGGGTTCGTCGGGCTGGCCGGGGGCGGCTTCTGGCTGGTGTCGCTGCGCGACAAGGTGGCCCAGGCTGCCAGTCGGCGGGCCGACTGGCACAGGAAGCGGCTCTGCCGACGGTGCCACCACGCCTTCCTCCCCTGACGGGACCGCCTGGAACACTGGTGCGGTGATCCGCCACGACGTCCTCGACCGCCTTCCCGTCCGCTCCGCCGTCCCCGCGCTGCGCGGCGCGCTGGAGGAGCACGGTGCCGCGGTGCTGTGCGCGCCGCCCGGCACCGGCAAGACGACGCTCGTGCCGCTGGTGCTCGCCGGGCTCGTCGGGCTCGTCGGGGGTGGGCCGGCGCGCCACGTGGTCGTCGCCGAGCCGCGGCGGATCGCCGCGCGGGCCGCGGCGCGGCGGATGGCCTGGCTACTGGGCGAGAGGCCCGGCGAGAGCGTCGGGTACACCGTGCGCGGGGAGCGGGTGATGAGGCGGCACGCGCGCGTGGAGGTCGTCACCACCGGGGTGCTGCTGCAGCGGCTGCAACGGGACCAGGAGTTGGCGGGCGTCGACGTGGTCGTGCTCGACGAGTGCCACGAGCGGCACCTGGACGCCGACACGGTCGCCGCGTTCCTGCTCGACGTACGTCAGGCGCTGCGGCCCGAGCTGCGCCTGGTGGCGGCGTCCGCGACGACGGACGCGGAGGGCTGGGCCGGGTTGCTGGGCGGGGCTCCCGTGGTCGAGGCGGAGGGCGTGTCGCATGCCGTGGAGGTGGTGTGGGCGCCGCCCGCTCGTCCCGTACGGCCGCCGCACGGGCTGCGCGTCGATCCGGCGCTGCTGGCGCATGTGGCGTCGGTGGTGCGGCGGGCGCTCGCCGAGTGCGAGGGGGACGTGCTGTGCTTCCTGCCCGGCGTCTCAGAGATCGCGCGCGTGGCGGGACAGCTGGGGGACCTGGGGGACGTCGAGGTGCTCCAGGTGCACGGGCGGGCTCCGGCGGCCGTGCAGGACGCGGTGCTGGCCCCCGGGACCGGTCGACGGGTGGTGCTGGCGACGGCCGTCGCCGAGTCGTCACTGACCGTGCCCGGGGTGCGGGTGGTCGTCGACTCCGGGCTGGCGCGGGAGCCTCGGGTGGACCATGCGCGCGGGCTGAGCGCGCTGACGACGGTACGGGCCTCGCAGGCGGCGGGACGGCAGCGCGCGGGCCGGGCCGGGCGTGAGGCACCGGGCCGGGTGTACCGCTGCTGGACGGAGACGGAGGACGCGCGGCTGCCCCGCTTCCCTGCGCCGGAGATCAGGCTGGCCGATCTGACGGCGTTCGCGCTGCAGGCGGCGTGCTGGGGCGACCCGGACGCGTCCGGGCTGGCGCTCCTGGACGCGCCTCCGGCCGGTGCGATGGCGGCCGCGCGGTCGGTCCTGGCGGCTGTCGGCGCGGTGGACCCGGCGGGCAGGGCCACGGAACGGGGCGTACGGATGTCCCGGCTGGGTCTGCATCCGCGGCTGGCCCGGGCCCTGCTGGACGCGGGCGGGGAGGTCGGCGCGGACCGGGCCGCCGAGGTGGTCGCCCTGCTGAGCGAGGAGCCGCCGCGGGAGTACGGGGACGACCTGGCGGCGGCGTGGCGGGCGGCCCGGCGCGGGGGCGACGCGTACGCGGCCCGCTGGCGGGACGAGGCGCGTCGGCTGCGGTCCGCGGTCGGAGACCCCTCCGGCAGCACGGCGAGGCCGGCGCATGCGCAGGACGATCAAGTGGCCGGTCTCGTCGCCGCCCTGGCCTTCCCCGAGCGGCTCGCGCGGGCCGACGGCGGTTCGTACCTCATGGTGAACGGCACGCGGGCCGAGCCGGGGGACGGATCGAGGCTGCGCGGTGCCCCGTGGCTCGCGGTCGCCGTCGCCGACCGGCCCGTCGGAGCCGGGCACGCGCGCGTGAGGCTCGCCGCCGTGGTGGACGAGGACGTGGCGCGGCGGTCGGCCGCCGCGCTGCGTGCCGAGGGGGACGAGGTCCACTGGGCCGGAGGGGAGGTCGTCGCCCGGGGCGTCGAGCGGCTCGGGGCCGTCGAGCTGGCGGTCCGGCCGCTGCGGGACCCCGCCCCCGGTCTCGTACGGGAAGCCCTGCTGGAAGGGCTGAGGGAGGAGGGGTTCGGTCTGCTGCGGTGGTCCCCGGAGGCCCGCGTCCTGCGCCGGCGGCTGGCCTTTCTGCGGCTGCACCTGGGTGAGCCCTGGCCGGACGTCTCCGACGACGCGCTCCACGCGCGCGTGGACGAGTGGCTGGAGCCCGAGCTGGGCCGTGCCCGGCGGCGCGCCGACCTGGCGCGGATCGACGCCGGGCAGGCCCTCGCCCGGCTGCTGCCGTGGTCCACCGGGGACGCCGCTCGCCTCGACGACCTGGCTCCCGAGCGGATCGCCGTGCCGAGTGGGTCCAGGGTCCGGATCGACTATGCCGACCCCGAGCGGCCCGTCCTCGCCGTCAAGCTGCAGGAGATGTTCGGGCTCCAGGAGTCGCCCGAGATCGCCGGTGTACCCGTGCTCGTGCATCTGCTCTCCCCGGCCGGGCGGCCCGCCGCCGTCACCGCCGATCTCGGCTCCTTCTGGCGGGACGGCTACCGGGCCGTGCGGGCCGAGCTGCGGGGCCGCTACCCCAAGCACCCCTGGCCCGAGGACCCGGCCGGTGCCGAGCCGACCCGGCACACGAACGCGCGGCTCAGGCGGTGACCGCCTCCGGCTCCACCTCCTCGCCGGCCGCCGGATCGTCCGGGCGGCGCCCCCGCACCTCCAGACAGAGGGAGAGCGACAGCAGACAGACGCCGAGGAAGAGGAAGCCCCACGGCAGAGTGGACGTCAGCAGCTGGATCAGCAGGCGGTTGTGCTTGACGAGGGCGACCGTGGACCTGATGTAGTCCTCCCGCATCTTCACGTGCCCCGCGAACGCCGTGACCTTGTCGCGGCCCCCCAGGAGCGTGCCGCCGCGCAGCTCCTCCTGGTGGATCTCCTCGCCGTAGACGGGCGCTCCGGTCAGGGGCTCCACCCAGAACTTGCGGACCGTGGTGTACCAGCGGGTGGTGCCGGTCTTCGCGACCGACTCGGGGGTGATGCCCTGCACGGGCATGGTCCGGGGGAAGGGGACCTTGGTCCAGGGGATGTTCTGTTCGAAGTAGTAGACCTTCACCCCCCGGAAGTCCTGGGTGCCCCTGTAGTGGATGGGGGCCGTGACGCGCGCCTGCGCGTCGAAGTACTCGTAGTCCCGCTTCTCCGTCAGGAACGGCCACTTGAACTCGATGCCGTCGCGCCGGACGGGGTCGCCGTCGACCATCTCGCCGGTGGCATGGACGGGTTCCTGGCTGTGCGCGTCGAAGATGTAGCGCTCGGGGATGCGGGACACCATCTTGCCGTCGGGGCCCTGCACATAGGAGAGGCCGTCCCAGACCACCACATCACGGCCGGCCGTCTTCTCGATCCTCTTCGCGGCCTCCACGTTGCCCTTCAGGGTCTGCACGATGGTGACCTGGGGGACCGTGCGGGACTTCATGGTGCCGTAGTCGAGGAGGTTGGCGTTCCGCGCCTGCAGGACCATGTCCTGATACTGGTTCGCGGGGACCTTGGCCAGGCGGGGGAAGGCGTACCAGCGCGTCAGCGGGGACAGCGCCGTGAAGAACACGGCGAAGGCGAGCAGGATCAGGCCGGCCCTGCGGCGCATCTCGGCCTCCCTCCCGGACGGACGGCTCGTAGGGTCACGGGTGCGTGGGCACCGTCGTCAGCAGCGGTTTCGGTGAGGTGCCACCGGACGGCGAGCCCATGGCCGTCATGGTGAACACCAGGGCGAGCGCCGCGACGAGACCGATCACGGCGGCGACGAGGGCACGCATGCGGGCCTCCCGGAGCCGGAGCTGATGTGTCGTCAGGTCCGGCACCGTAGCAACGGGCGCGCGAGATGAGAACAGTCGCGCGTACGACGGCGGCGCCCCTCCGCGGTGGAGGGGCGCCGTGGTCGTACGCGGGCCTGCCGCGGCCCTACGCGCTGGGACTGGGGCTGGGGCTGGGGCTCGCCGGTGAGGTGGCCGCCGCGACCTTCAGTTCGATCGTCAGGGTGGCGCCGCCCGCGGTGCTGATGCGCAGCAGGAACGTGCCGGTCGTGTCGTCGGCGTACAGCTTCGGGAGCTTCAGCAGGCCCTTGGCGTCGGTCGTGAGACCCGTGAGTGTGCGTACGGGCTTGCCGTCCGCGTCCTTGAAGTAGGGGCCCTTGTCGTTCACGGCCGGGTCGTCGGCCGACTTGACGAGGGTCGCGGTGGCCGCGACACCGTCCGCGACGGCGCCCTTGTACACGGCCTTCACCTCGACCTGGTCGGCGAACTCGCCGCCCGGAGTGCAGGTCAGGGGGGTGTCGCTGGTGCGGGCAAGGGTGTCGGCCTGGCGTTCGGTGACAGTGGCCGGGTAGTCCAGGCCGGTGACCGTACGGCCCACGACGAGGGCCCGGATCTTGAAGTCCCCGGTCTTCTGGCCGGCGACCAGCGCGGGCGCCGTGGCCTTGCCCGCAGCATCGGTGACGACGGTCGCCACGGTTTCGCCGCCCGTGAAGGTGGCGTCCGTACCGCCGGTGATCATGAACCGCACGCGGACCTTCGGCACGGCCTTGCCGTCCTTGGTCACGGCCGTCACCACGATCTTCTGGGCGAATGTGTCGCCCGTCCGGGCCGACAGGTTGGCGGTGCCGCCGTCCGCCAGGTGGTCCACCGTGTCCGTGGGCGTGGGCGTGGGCGGAGGGGTCGTCGTGCCGGGCGTCGGCGGGGTCGGGCCGGGGCTGGTGGTACCGCCGCCCTCCGGCTTGTGGGTGCCGGGCTTCTGGGTCGTCGGCGGTGTCGGGGTGGGAGTCGGGTTCGCGCCGGAGTTGTCGTCGCTGCGGTGCGAGGGCGGCGTGCCCGTGCCGTTCGGGATCGAGTGGGTGCCCTTGCGGTAGTACTCGTACCAGGACAGAACGGTGTTCAGATAGTCCTGCGAGTTGTTGTAGCCGAGGATCGCCGCGTTCATGTCGGCCTGGACCGACAGGTCCCGGTCGGAACGGCAGAGGTAGTAGCCGGCGGCGAGGGCGGCGTCATAGACGTTGTTGGGGTCCTTGACGCCGTCGCCGTTGCCGTCTCGGCCCGCCCACGCCCAGGTGGACGGGATGAACTGCATGGGGCCGACCGCTCGGTCGTAGGTGGTGTCGCCGTCGTAGAGACCGTGGTCGGTGTCCTTGATCGCCGCGAAGCCGTTGCCGTTGAGGACCGGGCCGAGGATCTTCGAGTACGTCGTGCCGTGCGCGTCGACCTGGCCGCCGCCGGCCTGGCCCGACTCGACCTGGCCGATGGCGGCGAGGAGTTGCCAGGGCAGGTTGCAGCCCGGCTTGGACTGCCGGAGTTCGGCCGCGGCCTTCGTGTAGGCGTCGAGGACGGTGGCGGGAATGCCCGCCTGCCCCGTGCCGGGGGCGCCGGTGGTGGGGCCGGCACTCGGGCCGGACGACTCGGTGGGGCTGTTGAGCGGCGGGAGGTCGGTGTAGTAGCCGCTGTTGCCGGTGGCGGTGTCGCCACCGTTGCCGTTGGCGGTGGCGTCGGGCGTGGCCTGGGCACCGGTGGTCTGTCCGCCCTGGTCGTCGCCGGTCGTCCCCGGAGGCTGGGACGCGGTCAGAGCAGCGACCGCGGCCGCGGCCACAGCGGTGGTTGCCGCTCCCTTGCGCAACCTCCTGCCGAAATGCGCCGCCATTGAGTGAGTCCCTCCCGTGGACGACCCTGTATGTGCTGTTGTGGTGCCACTTGTGTTGGACCACGCGCCCCGGCGTGGCGACCAGGTGACCCTACGACAACTTCCATCGCCCCGGCACCCGTTGGTGCCCGATTTTCACCAGTTGGTCATACACGCTTCGGCTGGACGCAGAAGCCGCGCGGTTCGCCTCACCTGTTTCATGCGTCCCTCATACTGGACGTCTGCGATCGCCGGGTGGTTGTGCCCGGACAGCGACTGCCGCGGGAGCCGATGTGCCGTTCACCCTCAGCCATGCCGCGGCCGTACTGCCCGCCGTGCGCGGGGACGGGTCGGGGCGCGGGCGGCTGGTGCCCGCGGTCCTCGTCGCGGGGTCGTTCGCGCCCGACATGACCTATTTCGCGGCGAGCGCGGCGTCCCGGGCGATGGCCTTCGGTGCCGTCACCCACTCGCTCGCCGGGGTCTTCACGGTCGACGTACTCATCGCATGGGCCCTGGTCGGCGTGTGGCTGGTGCTGCGGGAGCCGCTGGTGGCGCTGCTGCCGCGGGCGGGACAGGGTCGGGTGGCGGCCCTGGTGCGTTGTGGCACGCCACGGCGGGAAGTCTCGCTTCCGCTGGTCTCCCGGTGGTACGTGTCGGCGGTGCTGGGCGCGCTGACGCATGTCGTGTGGGACGCGTTCACACATCTGGACCGGTGGGGGGTGCGGGTGTTCCCGGTGCTCAAGCGGCAGCTGCCGGGTGCCCCGCTGTACACGTATCTGCAGTACGGGAGTTCGGCGGTGGCGGCCGTGGTGATCGCGCTGTTCGTGGCGGTTCTGCTGCGGCGGATGCCGGCCGGTTCCGCCGCGGTGGCGCGGGTGCCGGTGCTGTCGTGGGCCGACCGTTGGCTGGCGGGGGCGATGATCGGCGGCTGCGCGGCGGCGGGGGCGGTGCAGCGGGCGTCGCGCTGGTGGGCCTACTGGGGGACGATCGCGAAGCCGTGGGATGTGATCCCGCCGGTCTGCTTCGGCGCCGGTGCCGGTCTCGTGCTCGGGCTGACGCTGTACGCGGCCGGTGTCAGGGCGTGGCGTCCGGCGGTGGCCGATCCGGCATGCGCTTGTATGGAACCGAGCCGGTCCGCGTCCCGCTGACGGGCTCCGCGGGGCGGGTCAGGAAACGGGGGCGGTGGCGGGCGGCGAGTCCGCTGAGCAGTTCCCGGGCCAGGGTGAGCGCGGCGTGGAGCCGTGCGGTCGCCTCGGCGCCCGTGGGGTCCTCCTGGCGGTGTCCGGCGAGGGCGCAGGACGGGCCGGAGCGGCGCGGCAGGAGCAGGGGGAGGGGGAGGGAGCGGAGGCGGGAGGCCACCGCGGTGGTGACGCTCCGGATGTCCCGGGCCACGCGGACGGCGAGCGCGGAGGTGCGCACGGGGAGGGACGCGGCGGCCAGACGGGCGGTGCTCGCGCCGAGCGCGTGGGCCGGCAGCGGGGGAAGCAGCCCGGCGAGCACGACGGCCGCGCGGGTTGCCGTGCGGCGCGTGAGCGGACCTATACCCATGGCGGAATCCTGACGCCGGCCTCGCCGGAGAGGCGTTTCCATGGGGGCCGCCCGAGTGATGGCCCCCACCGGGGCTGAGCCGAACCGGGGTACGCCCCGGCCGCCGCCTGCCTGCTCTGCGGGCGACCGGGGCCGCACTGCTCGGCAGGCCGGCCGGGCCAGGGAACCGTGGCCCACGCATGGGCCGGGGTTGGCACCGCTGGACCGCGCGGCGAGGCCGTCGGGGTGGCGTCCCCCAGCAGGCGTGCCGACCGCCGAAGACCAGCCCACCCCCGAAGGCCAGCGCACCCCGGAAGGCCAGCCCACCCCGGAAGGCCAGCCCACCGCCGAAGGCCAGTGCGCCGCCGAAGGCCAGCCCACCCCCGAAGGCCAGCCCACCCCGGAAGGGCAGCCCACCCCCGAAGGCCAGCCCACCCCGGAAGGCCAGCGCACCGCCGAAGACCAGCGCACCGCCGAAGACCAGCGCACCCCCGAAGACCAGCGCACCCCCGAAGACCAGCGCACCCCCGAAGGCCAGCCCACCCCCGAAGGCCAGCCCACCCCCGAAGGCCAGCCCACCCCCGAAGGCCAGCCCACCCCCGAAGGCCAGCCCACCGCCGAAGGCTAGTGCGCCGCCGACTCCCAGTCGCCGCCGGCTCCCACCGATACGTCCAGGGGCGCCCTCAGCTGCACCGCGCCCGCCATCTCACGGCGGACCAGTTCCTCGGTCTTCTGCCGCTCGCCCGGGGCGATCTCCAGGACGATTTCGTCGTGGACCTGGAGGAGGATGCGGGAGCTGAGGTCGGCCTCGCGCAGGGCACGGTCCACGTTCAGCATGGCGATCTTGACGATGTCCGCGGCGGTGCCCTGGATCGGGGCGTTCAGCGCCATCCGCTCCGCCATCTCCCGGCGCTGACGGTTGTCGCTGTTCAGGTCGGGGAGATAGCGACGGCGGCCGAAGAGCGTCTCCGTGTAGCCGGTGGCCCGCGCCTCGTCCACCACACGGCGCAGATAGTCCCGTACTCCGCCGAAGCGCTCGAAGTACGTGTCCATCAGGGCACGGGCCTCCGCCGCCTCGATGTTCAGCTGCTGGGAGAGGCCGAACGCCGACAGACCGTACGCCAGGCCGTACGACATCGCCTTGATCTTGCGCCGCATCTCCGCGTCCACCGCGTCGCGACCGACCCCGAACACCTGGGAGGCCACCGTGGTGTGCAGGTCCTCTCCGGACGTGAAGGCCTCGATCAGGCCCTCGTCCTCCGACAGGTGCGCCATCACGCGCAGCTCGATCTGGCTGTAGTCCGCGGTCATGAGCGACTCGAAGCCCTCGCCCACCACGAAGCCCCGGCGGATCGCCCTGCCCTCGTCCGTCCGCACCGGGATGTTCTGCAGGTTCGGGTCCGTCGACGACAGGCGGCCCGTCGCCGCGACCGTCTGGTTGAAGGTGGTGTGGATCCGGCCGTCGGCGGCGATCGTCTTGATCAGGCCCTCGACAGTCACCCGCAGCTTCGCCTGCTCACGGTGACGCAGCATGATCACCGGCAGTTCGTTGTCCGTCTGGGTCGCCAGCCAGGCCAGCGCGTCCGCGTCGGTCGTGTAGCCCGTCTTCGTCTTCTTCGTCCTCGGCAGGCCCAGCTCACCGAAGAGGACCTCCTGAAGCTGCTTGGGCGAGCCCAGGTTGAACTCGTGCCCCGCCGCCGCGTACGCCTCCTTCACCGCCTGCTGGACGGCGCCCGCGAACATCTGCTCCATGGCTTCCAGGTGCGTGCGGTCCGCGGCGATGCCGTGCCGCTCCATGCGGGCCAGCAGCGCGGAGGTGGGCAGCTCCATGCCGCGCAGCAGATCCGCAGCACCGACCTCCTGCAGCTTCTCCTCGAACGCCTGGCCGAGGTCGAGGATGGCGCGGGCCTGGATCATCAGCGCCTCGGCCTCGGCGCCGTCGTCCGCACCGAACGCGAGCTGCCCGTCGGCCGTGGCCGCGGGTGCCAGCTCCCGGCCCAGGTACTCCAGCGACAGAGCGTCCAGCGCGAAGGAGCGGCGGCCCGGCTTGACCAGATACGCCGCGAGCGCCGTGTCCATGACCACGCCGTCCAGGGACCAGCCGTGCTCGGGCAGAACCCGCATGGCGCCCTTGGCGTTGTGCAGCACCTTGGGCCTGCCGGGGTCGGCGAGCCACTGCGCGAACGCCTGCTCGTCCGCCTCGTCCAGCTGCGTCGGGTCGAACCACGCCGCAGCCCCGTCGGCCGCGGCGAGCGCGACCTCGGCCACCGCGCCCGCGCCCAGTCCCCACGAGTCGACCGTGGTCACACCCAGGAGCTGCTCACCGTGCTCGGCGAGCCACGGCTTCAGCTCGCCCGCTCCCAGCACCGCGCCGTCCAGCTCGACGCCGGCCGCCGCGACCGGTGTCGCCTCGGTCTCCTCGGCCCCGGGGTCGACGGCGAAGAGCCGCTCGCGCAGCGAGGGGTTCCTGATCTCCAGGGTGTCCAGGACCAGGGCGACGGCCTTGCGGTCGTAGGGCGCCCGCCCCAGGTCGGTGACCGCCTTGGGCAGCTCCACGCGCCGCTCCAGCTCCGTGAGCCGGCGGTTCAGCTTCACCGACTCCAGGTGGTCGCGCAGGTTCTGCCCGGCCTTGCCCTTGACCTCGTCGACGCGCTCGACCAGCTCCGCGAACGAACCGAACTGGTTGATCCACTTCGCGGCCGTCTTCTCCCCGACGCCCGGGATGCCCGGCAGGTTGTCCGACGGGTCGCCGCGCAGCGCAGCGAAGTCCGGGTACTGCGCCGGCGTCAGCCCGTACTTGTCGAACACCTTCTCCGGAGTGAACCGGGTCAGCTCCGAGACGCCCTTGGTCGGGTACAGCACCGTGGTGTGCTCGCTGACCAGCTGGAAGGAGTCGCGGTCGCCCGTGACGATCAGCACCTCGAAGCCCTCGGCCTCGGCCTGGGTGGCGAGCGTGGCGATCACGTCGTCCGCCTCGTACCCCTCGATCGCGAAGCGGTGGGCGTGCATTGCGTCCAGCAGCTCGCCGATCAGCTCCACCTGGCCCTTGAACTCGTCCGGGGTCTTAGACCGGTTCGCCTTGTACTCCGTGAACTCCTCGGAGCGCCAGGTCTTGCGGGAGACGTCGAACGCCACCGCGAAGTGCGTGGGCGCCTCGTCGCGCAGCGTGTTCGCCAGCATCGACGCGAAGCCGTAGATCGCGTTCGTCGGCTGGCCCGTCGCGGTCGTGAAGTTCTCCGCGGGCAACGCGAAGAACGCGCGGTAGGCCAGTGAGTGCCCGTCCATGAGCATCAGCCGCGGACGGCCGCCGCCGGAGGTCTTCTCGGTCTTCTTCGATGCTGTCTCTGCCACGTCCCCGATCCTGCCACGCCCCACTGACAGCGGAAGCCCTCCGGGCCCGGGCAGGAGCAGTCCCGGCCCGGGCGGCGGCGTTGTCGGCGGCGCGTGCGAGGATCGGAGACGTACCTCACAGGTGTACGCGAAGGGGAGGGCCGAGATGGCCAGCAAGCCGCCCACGGGCGACCCGGTCCAGGACGCGCCACAGGTCGGCGAACCGAAGCACGCGGCGGCGGGGCTGCCCGCCATCGGCCACACCCTGCGCATCGCCCAGCAGCAGATGGGGGTCCGGCGCACGGCGCTGACGCTGCTGCGCGTCAACCAGAAGAACGGCTTCGACTGCCCGGGCTGCGCCTGGCCGGAGCCCGACCACCGGCACACGGCGGAGTTCTGTGAGAACGGCGCGAAGGCGGTCGCCGAGGAGGCCACCCTGCGCCGGGTCACCCCGGAGTTCTTCGCCGCGCATCCGGTGGCCGACCTCGCGACCCGCAGCGGCTACTGGCTGGGCCAGCAGGGACGGCTGACGCATCCCATGTACCTCCCCGAAGGGGGAGATCACTACGAGCCGGTCGCCTGGGAGCGCGCCTTCGACATCATCGCCGAGGAGATCAGCGCGCTCGGCTCCCCCGACGAGGCCGTCTTCTACACCTCGGGCCGCACCAGCAACGAGGCCGCCTTCCTCTACCAGCTCTTCGCCCGTGAGCTGGGCACCAACAACCTGCCCGACTGTTCCAACATGTGCCACGAGTCGTCCGGCTCCGCGCTCTCCGAGACGATCGGCATCGGCAAGGGCAGTGTCCTGCTGGACGACTTCCACAAGGCGGACCTGGTCATCGTGGCCGGGCAGAACCCCGGCACCAACCACCCGCGGATGCTCTCGGCCCTGGAGAGGGCCAAGGCGAACGGCGCGCGGATCATCAGCGTCAACCCGCTTCCCGAAGCGGGCCTGGAGCGCTTCAAGAACCCGCAGACCCCCCAGGGCATGCTCAAGGGTGCCGCCCTGACCGATCTGTTCCTGCAGATCCGCATCGGAGGCGACCAGGCTCTCTTCCGCCTCCTGAACAAGCTGGTCCTGGAGACGGACGGCGCGGTCGACGAGGAGTTCGTCCGCGAACACACCCATGGCTTCGAGGAGTTCGCCGAGGCCGCCCGCGCCGCCGACTGGGACGAGACCCTCGCGGCGACCGGCCTCACGCGCGAACAGATCGAACAGGCCCTCCGCATGGTCCTTGCCTCCGAGCGCACCATCGTGTGCTGGGCGATGGGCCTCACCCAGCACAAGCACGCCGTCCCGACCATCCGCGAAGTCGTCAACTTCCTGCTGCTGCGCGGCAACATCGGCCGTCCCGGCGCGGGCGTGTGCCCGGTACGCGGTCACTCGAACGTGCAGGGCGACCGCACGATGGGCATCTTCGAGCGCCCCGCGCCCGCCTTCC
Source organism: Streptomyces sp. TP-A0356 (assembly GCF_001417775.1). GTDB lineage: Bacteria > Actinomycetota > Actinomycetes > Streptomycetales > Streptomycetaceae > Streptomyces. The sequence continues at coordinate 270,611 of NZ_BBZJ01000017.1, forward strand.
TGGACGCCCTGGAGAAGGAGTTCGGGTTCGCGCCGCCGCGCGAGCACGGCTACGACGTCGTACGGGCCATCCGCGCCCTGCGCGACGGCGAGGCGAAGGTGTTCTTCGCGATGGGCGGCAACTTCGTCTCCGCGTCGCCCGACACCGAGGTCACCGAGGCGGCCATGCGCCGCGCCCGCCTCACCGTGCACGTGTCGACGAAGCTGAACCGCTCGCACACCGTCACCGGCGCGCGTGCCCTGATCCTGCCCACCCTCGGCCGCACCGAGCGCGACCTGCAGGGCAGCGGCGAGCAGTTCGTGACCGTCGAGGACTCCATGGGCATGGTGCACGCCTCCCGCGGCCGTCTGGAGCCCGCGAGCCGGCATCTGCTGTCCGAGCCCGCCATCGTGTGCCGCCTCGCCCGCCGGGTGCTCGGCGCCGACAGCAAGGTCCCGTGGGAGGAGTTCGAGAAGGACTACGCGGCCGTCCGCGACCGTATCGCCCGCGTGATCCCCGGCTTCGAGGACTTCAACGCGCGCGTGGCCCGCCCCGGAGGCTTCGCCCTCCCCCATGCCCCCCGCGACGAACGCCGCTTCCCCACCGCCACCGGCAAGGCCAACTTCACGGCGGCCCCGGTGGAGTACCCGGAGCTGCCGGAGGGCCGGCTCCTGCTGCAGACCCTGCGCTCGCACGACCAGTACAACACCACGATCTACGGCCTCGACGACCGTTACCGCGGCATCAGGAACGGCCGCCGTGTCGTCCTCGTCCACCCCGAGGACGCCCGCGCGCTGAACGTGGCGGACGGCTCCTACGTCGACCTGGTCAGCGAGTGGAAGGACGGCGTCGAGCGGCGGGCCCCCGGTTTCCGCGTCGTGCACTACCCCACCGCCCGTGGCTGCGCGGCCGCCTACTACCCGGAGACCAACGTCCTGGTCCCGCTGGACGCCACCGCCGACACGAGCAACACCCCCGCGAGCAAGTCCGTCGTGGTCCGCCTGGAACAATCGGCGACCGACTGAGCGTTTGCTCAGCCACGGCCGAGTGACACCCACGAACGGAGCAGTATCCCATGGGCGAGCAGCACACCGTGAAGTTCCCGCAGCAAGTCGTCGAGGAGTACGCCGCGCTCGGCGTCGACCTGCCCGCCCTCTTCTCCGCCGGGCACCTGGGCACCCGCATGGGCGTCCAGATCGTCGAGGCCTCCGCGGAGCGCGTCGTCGGCACGATGCCGGTGGAGGGCAACACCCAGCCGTACGGACTGCTTCACGGCGGCGCCTCCGCCGTCCTCGCCGAGACCCTCGGGTCCGTGGGCTCCATGCTGCACGGCGGCAGCTCCAAGATCGCCGTCGGCGTGGACCTGAACTGCACCCACCACCGTGGGGTGCGCTCGGGCCTGGTCACCGGAGTCGCCACCCCCGTCCACCGGGGGCGCTCCACCGCGACGTACGAGATCGTGATCAGCGACGAGGAGGGCAAGCGCGTGTGCACCGCCCGCCTCACCTGTCTGCTGCGCGATGTGAACCCCGGCGACGAGGCACATGTGCCCGTGGCCGGCTGAGGCCCGAAGCCGACTTCCGCACCGCCGTTGATCCCGGGCACCCGGCGCCCTAGCTTCATGGCATGGGAACGGGAGGAGTCCCCCGGCCGGGGTCGGCGGTGCTCGGGTTGTGGTCGGGACTGGTGCTGCTGACGGGTGGGTTGGCGACCGGCTGCGTCAACTCCGGCTCCACGGACGCGTCGAGCACGGGGCGAACGGTCTCCGCCCCGGCGCCGCCACGGGCCACGCCTCCCGAGGAGCTGTGCGCTCGGGCGGTCGCGTACTGGTCGCGCAAGGTGCTGGACAGCGGCACCTACGGGGACTACCAGTCGATGGGGCTGTCCAACGGGCAGTACGAGATCCTGCGGACGGTCGTGGACGCGGCACGGGCCGAGACGAAGCGTCAAGGCGCCCGGGCTGCCGACGAGTTGATCGACCGCAGGGCGCGCCGGGGCTGCGCCGACTGGTACCGCCTGGGCGGTCCGAGCAAGGGCCCGTGGCAGTGAGCGGCGTCGGTCCCGTCGAGCCGGGCGAGGGCACGCACGCGGGGGACGTCCAGGACCGGGACGTCTCGCTCCTCCTCACCCCTCCGCGCGGACGCCTCGCGGGGCTGTACGACCTGCACCGCCGTGCCGTCCTCGTGGCCGCGGCCGTCGCCGCCCTCCTCGCGGGCGGCGGCTACCTCTACGCCACCCGGCCGCAGGAGCCGCCGCCCCCGGCCCCGCCGTACCCCTCGCAGGTCGTCGACATCACCTATCTGAACTCCGGGGCCATGCCCGAGGACGCTCCGGCCAGGAGCTTCAGCTTCGCGGTGGCGCTGCGCGTGCAGTCCGGCCCGCCGGTCACCGTGACCCGGATAACCCAGCCCTACACCGGGCTCTCCGTGACCTCGACCCCCCGTCCTCCCTTCCGCACGAGCGCGGGCTCCGTCCGCACGATTGCCATCACCATGCATGTGACTGAATGCGGAAAGGTGCCCGAAAGCGCCGGACTCCCTTTCCTGGACGTAACTCTGCGTAATGCGCGCGCAATACAGGAGCAGAGTTTCATCCTCGGATCACGCTATGCGCAGGATCTCTCTCAAGCCCTGCAAGTAGCCTGCAGCAACGGTTCCAGGTAATCACCAAAACAGTCGAGACGCCTGAACACGGCGGCGTACGTCCTGCAGGTTCTCACTATGTGGACCGGGCGAATCGACCTGAATTCCGCTGTTCCACCCAGCCAGTACCGCTCTGCATTACCTCGTGTCATAACAAGAGCGTCACAGCCTTGGTCAGACTCTCCTCCACGTTCCCCACACACGCTTAGAGTCACGGCCAGTCACCGCGCGGTCGGAAAGTCACTTCGGCCCAGCGTTCGACTCGGCCACTTCCAGGGGGGAGGGCCGTGCCAGGGAAAGGACTGATCGTGCGTCAACGTTCGCTCATCGCCATCACCGCCGCGCTGGCGGCGGGAGCACTGACCCTCACCGCCTGCGGCTCGCGAAGCGGCGACAAGGGCTCGTCCGGCAGCAGCGGTGGCACCACTGTGACCATCGGCGTCGACGCCCCGCTGACCGGCGACCTGTCCGCGCTGGGCCTCGGCATCAAGAACTCGGTCGACCTCGCCGTCAACACCGCCAACAAGCAGAACTACGTCAAGGGCGTCACCTTCAAGATCGAGGCCCTCGACGACCAGGCGCAGCCCTCCTCGGGCCAGCAGAACGCCACCAAGCTCGTGGCCGACAACAGCGTCCTCGGCGCCGTCGGCCCGCTGAACTCCTCCGTCGCCGAGTCCATGCAGAAGGTCTTCGACGACGCCAAGCTGGTCGAGGTCTCCCCCGCCAACACCAACCCGGCCCTCACCCAGGGCACGAACTGGCAGAAGACGAAGGCCCGTCCGTACAAGTCGTACTACCGCACGGCGACCACGGACGCCATCCAGGGCCCGTTCGCCGCTCAGTACGTCTACAACACCGCCAAGAAGAAGAAGGTCTTCGTCATCGACGACAAGAAGACCTACGGCGCGGGCCTCGCCGCCACCTTCACCGAAGAGTTCAAGAAGCTCGGCGGCCAGGTCGCCGGCACCGAGCACATCAACCCCGACACCAAGGACTTCTCCGCGGTCGCCACCAAGGTGAAGAACTCCGGCGCCGAGGTCGTCTACTACGGCGGCGAGTACCCGCAGGCCGGTCCGCTCAGCAAGCAGATCAAGGCCGCCGGTGCCAAGATCCCGGTCGTCGGCGGCGACGGTATGTTCGACCCGACATTCATCAAGCTGGCCGGCAGCGACAGCACCGGCGACCTCGCCACCTCGGTCGGCGCCCCGGTCGAGAAGCTCGACTCGGCCAAGCAGTTCGTGGCCAACTACAAGGCCGCCGGCTACAAGGAGGACTACGCCGCCTACGGCGGTTACTCCTACGACTCCGCGTGGGCGATCATCGAGGCCGTGAAGAAGGTCGTCGACGACAACGGCGGCAAGCTGCCCTCCGACGCCCGCGCCAAGGTCACCGCCGCGATGCAGAACGTCTCCTTCGACGGTGTGACCGGCAAGGTCTCCTTCGACGAATACGGTGACGCCACCAACAAGCAGCTCACCGTGTACGCCGTGCAGAACGGTGCCTGGAAGTCCGTGCAGTCCGGTACCTACACGGGCTGACCCCCGAGCCCGCACCACCCACGAGCCGCGCGGGGCGCTGTTCCACTGGCGCCCCGCGCGCACTCGCATCCGGCCACATTCGTCGAACATCCGAAAGTCTCGGAGGACATGCGGTGAACGAACTGCCGCAGCAGCTGGTCAACGGCCTGCTACTAGGATCCATGTACGGCCTGGTCGCCATCGGCTACACAATGGTCTACGGCATCGTCCAGCTCATCAACTTCGCCCACGGCGAGATCTTCATGACCGGGGCCTTCGGTGCCCTCACGGTCTATGTGTACGTCCTGCCCAACGGCACCTCCATGTGGGTCGCGCTGCCGCTGATGCTCATCGGCGCGATCCTGGTCGCCGTCATCGTCGCCGTGGGGGCGGAACGGTTCGCCTACCGACCTCTGCGCAACGCGCCGCGCCTGGCCCCCCTCATCACGGCCATCGGCCTCTCCCTCGCCCTGCAGCAGGCGGTCTGGGCCTGGTACCCCGACGCCAAGTCCGCCCGCACCTTCCCGCAGATCGGCGGAGGCCCCTTCCACATCGGCAGTGTCACCATCCAGACCGGTGACATCTTCCTTCTCGCCGCGGCCCCCATCAGCATGGCCGTCCTGGCCTACTTCGTCATGAAGACTCGCACCGGACGCGGTATGCAGGCCACCGCCCAGGACCCGGACACCGCCAAGCTCATGGGTGTCAACACCGACCGCATCATCGTGATCGCCTTCGCGCTGGGCGCCACCTTCGCCGCGGTCGGGGCCGTCGCCTACGGTCTGAAGTACGGTCAGATCGAGTTCCGCATGGGCTTCATCCTCGGCCTGAAGGCCTTCACCGCGGCCGTCCTCGGTGGCATCGGCAACATCTACGGAGCCATGATCGGCGGCGTCGTCCTCGGCATCGCCGAGACCCTGGCCACCGCCTACATCGCCGACCTTCCCGGCATGGAGAAGTTCGGCAGCCAGTCCTGGGCTGATGTCTGGGCGTTCGTACTCCTCATCCTCGTGCTGCTGTTCCGGCCCCAGGGCCTGCTCGGCGAGCGCGTCGCGGACAGGGCGTGACACCGATGACCACACAGACCACCGCTCCCGACACCCCCAGCACCCCCGCCACCGGTGCTCCGTCCGGCCTCATCGGCATCCCGACGCGCATCGGCCGCGCCCTCGCCACCGCGGGCGGCGCCCTCACCATCGTCTCGACCTTCCTTGCCTGGACATGGACCAGCGCGTTCCCCGGTGACCTCACCATCAACGGCTACCCGGGCGGCCTGCAGGTCCTCGTCCTTCTGGGCGGCGCCCTCACCACGCTGTTCGCTCTCGCCTCCTACGGCGTCAGGGGCCTGCGCCGGCTCGTACCCGCCGGCGCCGACGCGGCCATCAAGTTCGCCGCCATCGCCACCTTCGCCACCGCCTGGTACACGGTCCTCGCGATCAGCGTGGAACTCGGCGGCCTCGTCAACCTGGAGCCCGGCGGCTTCATCGTGGCGATCAGCAGCCTCGCCGCCCTCGTCGGCTCCCTCGCCCTGCCCTTCGAACGGCCCGCGCCGGACCCCATCGACCCGGATGACTCGGCCTGGGAGCACGTCAAGCACCGGGCCTCCCATCGTTGGGCGACGGCCAGGGCGGCCTTCGCCTCCGGCACGCCGCGCCCCGTGGGCAAGCTGCCCGCCTACGCCGAGATCCTGATCATCGTCGCGGTCCTCGGACTGGGTCTGACCGTCTTCACCTACGGCATCGGCACCCCGTACGACGAACTCTTCATCGGCTTCCTGATCACCGCCGGCTTCGGTTTCGCCGCCCTCAACAAGTCCGGTCTGATCGGCCAGGCGTCCCAGCTGACCGCCCGCCACAAGAACATCACCATCTGCGGCGCGTTCGTCGCGGCGGCGCTGTTCCCCTTCACCCAGACCGACGACCAGTACGCCACCCTCGGCGTCTACATCCTGATCTTCGCCACCGTCGCCCTGGGCCTGAACATCGTCGTCGGCCTCGCCGGCCTGCTCGACCTCGGATACGTCGCCTTCCTGGGTGTCGGCGCCTACGCCGCGGCCCTGGTCTCCGGCTCCCCGAGCTCGCCCTTCCACGTGCACTTCCCGTTCTGGGCCGCCGTCCTCATCGGCGCCGCGGCCTCGCTCACCTTCGGCGTCCTCATCGGCGCCCCCACCCTGCGACTGCGCGGCGACTACCTCGCCATCGTCACCCTCGGCTTCGGTGAGATCTTCCGTATCACGGCGAACAACCTGGACGGCACCTCCGGGCCGGACCTCACCAACGGCTCCAACGGCATCTCCTCGATCCCGAACCTGAACATCCTGGGCTTCGACTTCGGCGCCCAGCACGACATCGGCGGGTTCACCATCGGCCGGTTCGCCAACTACTTCTTCCTGATGCTGATCATCACGGCCGTCGTCGTCCTCGTCTTCCGGCGCAGCGGCGACTCGCGCATCGGCCGTGCCTGGGTGGCCATCCGCGAGGACGAGACCGCCGCCCTCGCCATGGGCATCAACGGCTTCCGGGTCAAGCTCATCGCCTTCGCCGTCGGCGCCTCCCTCGCCGGTCTCGCCGGCACGGTCCAGGCCCACGTCACCTACACGGTCACGCCCGAGCAGTACCTGTTCGCCGGTCCCATCCCGCCCAACTCGGCCTTCCTGCTGGCCGCGGTCGTCCTCGGCGGCATGGGTACCATCAGCGGCCCGCTCATCGGCGCCGCACTGCTCTTCCTGATCCCGAACAAGCTCCAGTTCCTCGGCAACTACCAGCTCTTCGCGTTCGGCGTCGCGCTCATCCTGCTGATGCGCTTCCGTCCGGAGGGCCTCATCCCGAACCGGCGCCGCCAGCTGGAATTCCACGAAGAGGCGGAAGCGCCCACAGTCCTCAGCACGACAGGGGCCTGACCACGATGACCACCGACACCACCACCAAGGGCGCCACGCCCGGCGCCACGGCCCCCGGCCAGGTCGTACTCGACGCGCGCGGCGTCACCATGCGCTTCGGCGGCCTGACCGCCGTACGCAACGTCGACCTCACCGTCAACAGCGGCGAGATCGTCGGCCTCATCGGCCCCAACGGCGCCGGCAAGACGACCTTCTTCAACTGCCTGACGGGCCTGTACGTCCCCACCGAGGGCGAAGTCCGCTACAAGGGCAGAGTCCTGCCGCCCAAGTCCTTCAAGGTGACCGCCGCAGGCATCGCCCGCACCTTCCAGAACATCCGGCTCTTCGCCAACATGACGGTCCTGGAGAACGTGCTGGTCGGGCGGCACACCCGCACCAAGGAAGGCTTCTGGTCGGCCGTGCTGCGCGGCCCGGGCTTCCACAGAGCCGAAGCCGCCTCCCGCGCACGCGCCATGGAGCTGCTGGAGTTCGTCGGCCTCGCCGACAAGGCCGAACACCTCGCCCGCAACCTGCCCTACGGCGAACAGCGCAAGCTTGAGATCGCGCGCGCCCTGGCGAGCGAACCGGGCCTGCTGCTCCTCGACGAGCCCACCGCCGGTATGAACCCGCAGGAGACCAGGGCCACCGAGGAACTGGTCTTCGCCATCCGGGACAAGGGCATCGCCGTCCTCGTCATCGAGCACGACATGCGGTTCATCTTCAACCTCTGCGACCGCGTCGCCGTCCTCGTCCAGGGCGAGAAGCTCATCGAGGGGGACAGCGCGACCGTCCAGGGCGACGAGCGCGTCATCGCCGCGTACCTCGGCGAGCCGTTCGAGAACGCCCCCGGCGACGAAGAGGTCGCCGAGGTCGAGGCCGCCGAGGCACACGCCGAGACCCAGACGGATGCCGCGCCCGGCAAGGAGAACGACCGATGACCGCACTGCTCGAAGTCGAGGACCTCAGGGTCGCCTACGGCAAGATCGAAGCCGTCAAGGGCATCTCCTTCAAGGTCGACGCCGGCGAGGTCGTCACCCTCATCGGTACCAACGGCGCCGGCAAGACCACCACCCTGCGCACCCTCTCCGGCCTCCTCAAGCCGGTCGGCGGCCAGATCAGGTTCAACGGCAAGTCGCTCAAGAAGTACCCCGCCCACCAGATCGTCTCGCTGGGACTCGCCCACTCCCCCGAGGGGCGGCACATCTTCCCCCGCATGACCATCGAGGACAACCTGCGGCTCGGAGCGTTCCTGCGCAGCGACAAGCCGGGCATCGAGCAGGACATCCAGCGGGCCTACGACCTCTTCCCCATCCTCGGGGAGCGCAGGAAGCAGGCGGCCGGCACCCTCTCGGGCGGTGAACAGCAGATGCTGGCGATGGGCCGGGCCCTGATGTCCCAGCCGAAGCTGCTCATGCTCGACGAGCCGTCGATGGGTCTGTCCCCCATCATGATGCAGAAGATCATGTCGACCATCGCCGAGCTGAAGTCGCAGGGCACGACGATCCTCCTCGTCGAGCAGAACGCCCAGGCGGCTCTGTCGCTCGCCGACCACGGCCATGTGATGGAGGTCGGCAACATCGTCCTCTCGGGCACCGGGCAGGACCTGCTGCACGACGAGTCCGTGCGGAAGGCGTACCTGGGCGAGGACTGAGCTCCCCGTACCAGGCGCCCGGCGTCTCCTCCTGAGGCATACGAAGAGGCCCGCACCCCCTGCTTCCGGGGGCGCGGGCCTCACTCGTACGGGGGCCGCGGGCGTCAGCCCTTCGAGGCCTTCTTCTCCTCGGCGTCCTGGATGACGGCCTCGGCGACCTGCTGCATGGACATACGGCGGTCCATGGAGGTCTTCTGGATCCAGCGGAAGGCGGCGGGCTCGGTGAGCCCGTACTCGGTCTGCAGGATGGACTTCGCCCGGTCGACGAGCTTGCGGGTCTCCAGCCGCTGCGTGAGGTCCGCGACCTCCTGCTCCAGCGTCTTCAGCTCGTTGAACCGCGAGACGGCCATCTCGATCGCCGGTACGACGTCGCTCTTGCTGAACGGCTTGACCAGGTACGCCATGGCGCCCGCGTCCCGGGCCCGCTCGACGAGGTCGCGCTGCGAGAAGGCGGTGAGCATGAGCACCGGGGCGATGCGCTCCTCGGCGATCCTCTCGGCCGCGGAGATGCCGTCGAGCTTCGGCATCTTCACATCCAGGATCACCAGGTCCGGCCGGTGCTCACGGGCCAGCTCGACGGCCTGCTCGCCGTCGCCGGCCTCACCGACGACGCTGTAGCCCTCTTCCTCGAGCATCTCTTTGAGGTCGAGCCGGATGAGCGCCTCGTCCTCGGCGATGACGACACGGGTCGTCAGCGGAGGCACATGCGACTTGTCGTCGTCGGCGACGGGCTGGGGCGACTCGGGGGCGGTCACGGGGGGCTCCTCATTACGGGCCGGGCAGGTGGTGCTGCCTCTGCAGCCTACCTAGCGGCGCCGGACGATGATGACCCGGTACACTCTCGGAAGTGCCGCGCCGGGTTGGTGGAACGGTATACACGGAGGTCTCAAACACCTCTGCCCGTGAGGGCTTGCGGGTTCGAATCCCGCACCCGGTACAGCTCACCGCGAAGCGGGGGCTCACGTCTCGTGAGCCCCCGCTTCCGTTGCGTACGGCGACGATCGATCACGCAGGGTAGACCTAGCGGGAGCTGTCGTCCTCCCCGATGCGGTGCACCCGCACCAGGTTCGTCGAGCCCGAGACGCCGGGCGGGGAGCCGGCCGTGATCACCACGATGTCGCCCTTCTCGCAGCGGCCGTACCTCAGCAGCAGTTCGTCGACCTGTTCGACCATCGCGTCGGTCGAGCCGACGTGCGGGCCGAGGAACGTCTCCACGCCCCAGGTGAGGTTGAGCTGGGAGCGCGTGGCCGGCAGGGGGGTGAAGGCGAGCAGCGGGATCGGCGAGCGGTAACGGGACAGACGGCGGACGGTGTCGCCGGACTGGGTGAAGGCGACCAGGAACCGGGCGCCGAGGAAGTCCCCGATCTCCGCGGCCGCGCGCGCGACCGCACCGCCCTGGGTGCGCGGCTTGTTGCTCTCGGTCAGCGGCGGCAGGCCCTTGGCGAGGATGTCCTCCTCCGCGGCCTCGACGATGCGGGCCATCGTCCTGACCGTTTCGACGGGGTAGTTGCCGACACTGGTCTCCCCCGACAGCATCACCGCGTCCGTGCCGTCGATCACCGCGTTCGCCACGTCCGAGGCCTCCGCCCTGGTGGGGCGCGAGTTGTCGATCATCGAGTCGAGCATCTGGGTGGCGACGATGACCGGCTTGGCGTTGCGCTTGGCAAGCTTGATCGCGCGCTTCTGGACGATCGGGACCTGCTCCAGGGGCATCTCCACGCCCAGGTCGCCGCGCGCCACCATGATGCCGTCGAACGCGGCCACGATCTCGTCGATGTTCTCGACGGCCTGCGGCTTCTCCACCTTGGCGATCACCGGAAGACGGCGGCCCTCCTCGTCCATGATGCGGTGGACGTCCCTGATGTCCCTGCCGCTGCGGACGAAGGACAGGGCGATGACGTCGCAGCCGGTGCTCAGCGCCCAGCGGAGGTCCGCCTCGTCCTTCTTGGAGAGCGCGGGGACGGAGACGGCGACGCCGGGGAGGTTGAGGCCCTTGTGGTCGGAGACCATGCCGCCCTCGACGACGAGGGTGTGGACACGGGGGCCGTCGACGGAGGTGACTTCGAGGGTGACCTTGCCGTCGTCGACGAGGATGCGCTCACCGGCGGTGACATCGGCGGCCAGTCCGGCATAGGTGGTTCCGCAGGTCTGGCGGTCGCCTTCGACGCCTTCCTCGACACTGATCGTGAAGGTGTCGCCGCGTTCAAGGAGTACAGGGCCTTCGGTGAAGCGGCCGAGCCGAATCTTCGGGCCCTGAAGATCGGCGAGGATTCCGACACTGCGGCCACTCTCGTCGGATGCCTTTCGCACGCGCTGATAGCGCTGCTCGTGTTCGGCGTAGGTGCCGTGACTCAGGTTGAGGCGGGCGACGTCCATTCCGGCTTCGACCAGTGCCTTGATCTGGTCGTACGAGTCGGTGGCGGGGCCCAGAGTACAGACGATCTTTGCTCGGCGCATGCTTCGAGCCTAGGCCTTACCGGCCGGTAGAGAATTGGTCCAGCATGACTACTCAACAACCTTTGCGTGAAGCGTTATTGACAAGTGTTGAATTGTGCGGTGACGCGCTCCGATGAGCATCCCGGTAGGAATTACCGGCCTATTTGGAACACCCCCCGCATTGTCGTGACTACAGCCGCGGCGGCGCCATCGTGAATCGCGCGTTGACCTGGGCATTGACCTGTTGCCGCTGGGGTTCGAGGTCGAGGGGGGCGCCGTCACCGAGGGTGTCCGGGCCGGCCGAGGCGGCCCGGGCCATGGATCGGGTTGCGTACCCGTACGGCTGAGCGCTCTCGGCGCCGATGTCGGCGAGTTCGACGAGGGCCGTGAGGGTGGTGCCGCGCGCCTCGGCGTATTCGCGGGCGCGTTGCACCGCCTCGCGTACGGCCTGCTGTCTGGCCGTGCGGTGGACGGGCGAGCCGGGTCGCAGGGCCCACCGGGGGCCGTCGACGCGGGTGAGTTCGAGGTCGGCGAGGCGGGTGGTGAGTTCGCCGAGCGCGGTGAAGTCGGTGAGCTCGGCGGTGATGTGGACCCGGCCGTGGTGGGTGCGGACGCGTTCCCCGCGGCCGTGCTTCGTCAACTCCGGGCTGAGGCACAGGGCCCCGGTCTCCAGCTTCTCGACCGCTTCCCCGTAGCTCCTGACGAGGTCGAGGACCGTGGCGTTGCGGCGGGTGAGGTCCTCGAGGGCGGTACGGCGGTCGGTGCCACGGGCGCTGACGGTGATGCCGATGCGGGCGATCTCGGGGTCGACTTCGAGGTGGGCCTCGCCGCGGACGGCGATTCGGGGAGCGTCAGGCGTACCTAAGGGGACGGCGTCCGGCTGGGATTCCACGGGACTGGAGGTCATACGTCCCACTCTGTCAGCAACGGCCTTGCGGGGGACGCTTGTCGGTCACCAGATCGAGACCTTCGGGGGCTGTCGACGGAGATCCGGACCCGGATCGCGGAGTGGGTGACCGCCAAGAAGGCCTGGACCCGAAGGAATTCGAGTCGGTGGACTGGGGGCTGACGCCGAACGGCACGCCGGTGTTCCAGAGGTCCAGCAGGGACACGTCGACGGCGGCGTCGGCGTCGGCGGTGACGTGCGCGCCGGCGTCGTCGGCGTGCCGTGCAGGCCGTCGTCGGCGGTGAACTCCGCTCGGATGCCGCCCGGCCCGGCCGGTCGTTGCTGAGCCTGATCGCGGCCCTGGGTTCTTCCGCGCTCGGCCCTTCCCTCACCGTCCGTCGACGAGTGGGGTGAGCACCTCGGGCCGTCGGGCGGACGGGATGCGGTCCGGCTGCTGGAGACCGAAGGTGGTGAAGGCGGTGCGCCGCGGCAGCGGGTATGGCTCCTTGCCCGTCAGCGAGTTGAGGATGGTGGCGCTGCGCCAGGCGGCGAGACCCAGGTCGGGGGCGCCGACGCCATGGGTGTGGAGTTCGGCGTTCTGCACATGGACGGAGCCGGTGACGCAGGGGGCGAGGACCATGCGGAACTGGTCGTCGATGCGGGGGCGTCCGCCGTCGTCCCGGCGCAGGTAGGGGTCGAGTCCGGCGAGGATGCGGCCGAGAGGGCGTTCGCGGTAGCCGGTGGCGAGGACGACGGCGTCGGTGGTGAGGCGGGAGCGGGTGTCCTGCTGGGTGTGCTGCAGATGCAGTTCGATCTTCGTGGTGGCGATGCGTCCGGCGGTGCGGACGCGAACGCCGGGGGTGAGGACGGCGTCGGGCCAGCCCCCGTGGAGGGTGCGTCGGTAGAGCTCGTCGTGGATGGCGGCGATGGTGCCGGCGTCGATGCCCTTGTGGAGCTGCCACTGGGAGGAGACGAGGCGGTCGCGCACGGGTTCGGCGAGGGCGTGGAAGTAGCGGGTGTAGTCGGGCGTGAAGTGCTCCAGGCCGAGCTTGGAGTACTCCATGGGCGCGAAGGCCTCCGTGCGGGCGAGCCAGTGGATCTTCTCGTGGCCGACGGGGCGGTGGCGGAGGAGGTCGAGGAACACCTCGGCGCCGGACTGGCCCGCACCGACGACGGTGATGTGTTCGGCGGCCAGGAAGGTCTCGCGGTGGCGGAGGTAGTCCGCGGCGTGGATGACGGGGACACCGGGGGCCTCGACGAGGGGCGCCAGCGGTTCGGGCACATACGGTTCGGTGCCCACGCCGAGGACGATGTTGCGCGTGTACGTACGGCCGAGGGCCTCGGCTTCACCGTCCGCGCCGAGCCTGGTGAAGTCGACTTCGAAGAGGTCGGCGTCGGCGTTCCAGCGGACGCCGTCGACCTGGTGGCCGAAGTGGAGGCCGGGGAGGTTGCCGGCGACCCAGCGGCAGTAGGCGTCGTATTCGGCGCGCTGGATGTGGAAGCGCTCGGCGAAGTAGAAGGGGAAGAGCCGGTCGCAGGTCTTGAGGTAGTTGAGGAACGACCAGGCACTGGCGGGGTCGGCGAGGGTGACCAGGTCGGCGAGGAAGGGAACCTGCAGGGTCGCGCCGTCGATGAGCAGCCCGGGGTGCCAGTCGAACCCGGCTCGCTGTTCGTAGAACGCGGCGTCGAGTTCGGCGAGGGGGTGGGCGAGCGCGGCGAGGGAGAGGTTGAACGGGCCGATGCCGATGCCGACCAGGTCGCGGGGTTCCGCGGGCTCGGGGTGCGAAGGGTGGGTCATCGGGGCGTGATTCCTTCCACCAGGTTCAGGAGTGCGGCCAGGTCGCCGGGCCGGGTGTGCGGGTTGAGGAGGGTGGCCTTGAGCCAGAGGCGGCCGTGGAGCCGGGCGCGGCCGAGGACGGCACGGCCCTCGTGGAGGAGGGTGCGGCGGACGACGGCGACGGTGTCGTCGGATGCCTGGACGGGCCGGAACAGGACGGTGCTGATGGTGGGCGGGGCGTGGAGTTCGAAGCCCGGATGTGCCCGGACCAGATCGGCGAACTCGTCCGCGCGGGTGCAGACGCGGTCCACGAGGGTGCCGAGTCCGCTGCGGCCGAGCGTCTTGAGAGTGACCGCGATCTTGACGACGTCGGGTCGCCGGGTGGTGCGCAGGGAGCGGCCGAGGAGGTCGGGCAGGCCGGCTTCGGTGTCGTCGTCCGCGTTGAGGTAGTCGGCACGGTGCCGCAGGGCGCGCAGGTCTCGGTGGTCCCGCACGGAGAGGAGGCCGGCGGCGACCGGCTGCCAGCCCAGCTTGTGCAGGTCGAGGGTGACGGTGTGGGCGCGTTCGAGGCCGGTGAGCTTGGGACGGTGGCGGTCGCTGAAGAGGAGTCCGCCTCCGTAGGCGGCGTCGACGTGCAGACGGGCGCCGTGGGCGGCGCACAGGTCGGCGATGTCGGGCAGGGGGTCGATGAGACCGGCGTCGGTGGTGCCCGCGGTGGCGGCGACGAGCAGCGGGCCGGTCAGCTCGGTGAGGGCCGCCTTGAGCGCGGCAGGGTCGAGGGTGCCGCCCGGGGCGGGCAGCACGACGGGATCGGGCAGGCCGAGGAGCCAGGCGGCGCGCGTGAGGGAGTGGTGGGTGTGGGCTCCGCAGACGAGCCGGACGCCGCCGTGCGCTTCCCTGGCGAGGAGCAGGGCCAGCTGGTTGGACTCGGTGCCGCCGGTGGTGACCAGGGCGTCGGCCGCGCCGGTCTCCCGGGCGAGGGCCCGGGTGACGAGGGTCTCCAGCTCCGAGGCGGCCGGGGCCTGGTCCCAGGAGTCGAGGGAGGGATTGAGGGCACCGGCGGCGAGGTCCCCGGCGCTGGCGACGGCGAGCGGCGGACAGTGCAGATGGGCGGCGCACAGGGGATCGGCGGGGTCCGCGGCGCCCTCGGCGAGGGTGTGGACGACTGCTCGCAGGGCGTCCGGGTCGCCCTCCTGCGGCAGTACGTCGCCGACGGCGGCGCGCACCCGGGCGGCGACGGCTTCGGGGCCGCCCGCGGGCAGTGGGCCCCCGCGTGCCCGCGCGCCCCGCTCCAGGGCGTCGAGGACCGTCTCGAGCAACGGCCGCAGGGCGCCGGGGCCATCGGGTCCTGAGGCGAGGGGCGGCAAGCTCATGGGACGTCCTCCAGGCGCTCGACAGGGGAATCAAAGCCTGCATGCCCGGAGGTTGGGTTGGCCCGAAGAGAACCACGATCCGACCCGAAAGGGGGTACTGCCGCAGCAAGGAGGTGCGGGGTGAGGTAATGGGGAGGGTGGGGTGAGGGATTGGGACGTGCCGCTGTCGGCCGGCCCACGGTGGCGGACCGCGCGCCGGCCGACGGGCAGGCTATGCCTCGCGGATGCGCAACGCCCGTCCCAGGTCGTCGAGTTCGTCGACGAGCCTCCGGCGCAGGGCCGGGATGGGGTCCGCCTCGCGCAGGCACTGTTCGCCCCGGCTGAGGGTGTCCGCGGACACGGCGTGGCGGGGGAAGGCCCAGCGGCCCGCGGCGGTGGCGATGGCCGGGCCGCGGCGGGCGGCGACGGCGGGTGCGTCGGTCCAGTAGCGGTCGACGTACTCCTCGACGAGGTCGGCCTGTTCGGGCTGCCAGAAGCCCTGGGCGGTGGCGGTGAACAGGTAGTTGGAGAGGTCGTCGGTGGCGAACATCGCCTCCCAGGCGCGGCTCTTGGCGGCGGGGTCGGGCAGGGCGGCGCGGCAGCGGGCGGCGCCTTCCCGGCCGGTGGCGCTGGGGTCGCGGTCGAGTTCCTCGGCGATCGCGCGCTCGTCCACGGCGCCGAGGACGGCGAGGCGGCCGAGGATGCGCCAGCGCAGTTCGGGGTCGAGTTCGGGTCCGCCGGGCACGGTGCCGTCGGCGAGCCAGGCGGCGATGGTGTCGGGGTGGGCTGCGGCGTCGATGAAGTGGCGCACGGCGATCAGGCGCAGCCCGGGGTGGGAGCCGTCCTCGGTGCGGCGGATGAGGTCGCGGCATGTGTGGGTGAGGATGGCGAGTGCGGCGGGCCGGTCGGAGACGGGGAGGTAGCGGTCGGCGACGTGGGCGGAGGCGAAGGCGAGGACGCCTTCCGCGAGGGCCAGGTCGGTCTCCTGCGGAAGGTGGGCGCGGGCGGCCTCCAGATAGGCGGTGGCGGGGAGGTGGCCGTCGCGTACGGCGTCGCGCAGCGCGTTCCACACCACGGCGCGGGTGAGCGGCTCGGGCAGGCCGCACAGGGCGCCGCGTACGGTCTCGAAGGACTCGGCGTCGAAGCGGACCTTGGCGTAGGTGAGGTCGCCGTCGTTGAGCAGGAGCAGGGCGGGTCGTTTGCCGAGGGGCTGCGGCGCGGTCTGCGGGACGTCGAGGTCGAGACGCTCGCGCAGGGTGAGGGTGGTCTCGTCGGCGAGGTTCTGGTCGTAGAGGCCGACGGCGATGCGGTGCGGGCGGCTGCCGTCGTGGTCGACGGTGAGGGAGTAGGTGCCGTCGTCGGCCTGGTCGAGGCGCGGGGTGAGGGTGTCGACGCCGGTCGTGCGCAGCCAGGAGTCGGCCCAGGCGTGCACGTCGCGATCGGTGGCGCCGGCAAGGGAGTCGATGAAGTCGGCGAGGGTCGCGTTGCCGAAGCGGTGGCGGGCGAAGTGGGTGTTGATACCGGCGAGGAAGTCCTTCTCGCCGAGCCAGGCCACCAGCTGCCGCAGCGCCGAGGCGCCCTTGGCGTAGGAGATGCCGTCGAAGTTGAGGAGTGCGGAGGCGGTGTCGTCGACCGCTTCGGGGGCCACTGGGTGGGTGGAGGGCCGCTGGTCGGCGTCATAGCCCCAGGCCTTGCGGGCGACGCCGAAGTCGGTCCAGGTGTCGGTGAAGCGGGTGGCCTCGGTGAGGGTCTGGTAGCCCATGTACTCGGCGAAGGACTCGTTCAGCCAGATGTCGTCCCACCACCGCAGGGTGACGAGGTCGCCGAACCACATGTGGGCCATCTCGTGGGCGATGACCATGGCGCGGGTCTGGCGCTGGGTGTCGGTGACGGCGGAGCGGTAGACGAACTCGTCGCGGAACGTGACGAGGCCGGGGTTCTCCATGGCTCCGGCGTTGAACTCCGGGACGAACGCCTGGTCGTAGGAGTCGAAGGGGTAGGGCTCCTCGAACTTCTCGTGGTAGCGGTCGAAGCACTGGCGGGTGACCTCGAGGAGTTCGTCCGCGTCGGCGTCGAGGTGGGGGGCGAGGGAGCGGCGGCAGTGGATGCCGAAGGGCAGCCCCCGGTGTTCGGTGCGCACGGAGTACCAGGGGCCGGCGGCGACGGCGACCAGATAGGTGGAGATCAGCGGGGTGGCGGCGGCCCGCCAGGTGCCGTCCTCCTCGCGCGTGGTGATGCCGTTGGCGAGGACGCTCCAGCTCTCGGGTGCCGTCACCTTCAGGTCGAAGACGGCCTTGAGGTCGGGCTGGTCGAAGGCGGCGAAGACGCGCTGGACGTCGTCCATGAACAGCTGGGTGTAGACATAGGTCTCACCGTCGCTGGGGTCGGTGAAGCGGTGCATGCCCTCGCCGGTGCGCGAGTAGCGCATGGCGGCGTCGATGCGCAGTTCGTGCTCGCCCGCGGTGAGTCCCTGGAGCGGCAGCCGGTTGTCGGCGAGGGTCCCGGTGTCGAGGGGCTGTCCGTCCAGGGTGGCCGAGCGCAGCTCGGCGGGCTTGAGCTCGACGAAGGTGTCCGCGTCCGCGCGGGCCGTGAAGCGAATGACGGTACGGGAGTCGAAGGTCTCGTCGCCACGGGTCAGGTCGAGAGCGATCTCGTAGCGGTGGACGTCGAGGAGCCGGGCACGGGTCTGCGCTTCGTCGCGCGTCAGTACGGACATGAGGGACATGCTGCCTGATGCCGCCGACAGGGCACAGGGTCGGTCCGGTACACGCCCTATGTCCGTCTCTCGCCCCCTGGCGCGGTGGTTTCGCGGGCCGGTCGGGTGGCGGGGTCCTCCCGCTGGCTCGGAACGCGCGCGTCCGGATGCGGCAGCGCACGGGCCGGGCGTGAAGGGCGCTTCTCCAGCCGGGCGCGCAGGGCGCGCACCTCCTGCTCCAGGGCCCGGAAGCGCTGGTGGGCGTCGTAGAGGTAGCGGACCTTGGTGCGCAGCGCCCAGGGGTCGACGGGCTTCATCATGAGGTCGGCGACACCGAGTCCGTAGGCGGCGGCGGTGAGTTGGGCGTCGGGGCCGAAGCCGGTGAGCAGGATGATCGGGATGTGCTGGGTCTGCTCCACCCGCCGCATGTAGCGCACCACGTCGAGACCGCTCACGTTGGGCATGCGCACATCGAGGAGCAGCAGGCCGACCTGCCCGCGCAGGACCTCCTTGAGCGCGGCGTCGCCGCTGGTGGCACGGGTCAACCGGTAACCCAGCGGGGCCAGGGCGCTCTCCAGCGCGTAGAGCGTGTGCTCATGATCGTCGACGATGAGAATCTTGGCATCAGACGGCATGGTCCGACGTCCCCTCGCTTGGGCAACCAGCATAGGCCCGAACCGTCTTACCGCGCGTTCCTTTGACCTGACACAGAGTCACCCGGCCGGCCCGGCCACGGTGCCTCCGGCCGACCCGGCAGAGAGCGTTCAGCGCAGGATGCCCGGTCGGCCGCCGGATGTCACTCCCCCGGAGCGTGGGGGGCGGCCGTGCCGTCCTCGGCGATGCGCTCGTGATGGCGGATGACCTCGGCAATGATGAAATTGAGCAGCTTCTCCGCGAACGCCGGGTCGAGTTTGGCGTTCTCGGCGAGCCGGCGCAGCCGGGCGATCTGGGCGGCCTCCCGGGCCGGGTCGGCGGGCGGCAGCTGGTGTGCGGCCTTGAGATGGCCGACCTGCTGGGTGCACTTGAAACGTTCGGCGAGCATGTGGACGACGGCGGCGTCGATGTTGTCGATGCTGTCGCGCAGCCGGGCGAGTTCGGCACGCACGGCCGGCTCGACGTCTCCGTTGCAGTTGTGGCGGGTGGTCATGGGCGACCACCCTACGGGGCGCGCCGGTCCCCGGTCCGCCCGGTCCGCAGTGCGGATGGCCGCCGCGCGCCGGGCGGCGGCTCCCTGCCGCGAGCGCCCATGACCGAGGCGGCCATGGGCGCCGGCGTGCCCGCCGGGGGCACGCCCGTACGGTCGGGCTAGAGGCCGGAGGCCGCGCGGGCTATGTCCGCGGCGAAGGCCGATACCTCGGTGTAGACACCGGGGTATCCGGCCCGCGCACAGCCCTCACCCCAGCTGACGATGCCGACCTGCACGAATGCGCCCGTGTCGTCCTTGCGGAACATGGGACCACCGGAGTCACCCTGGCAGGTGTCGACGCCGCCCTGCGGGAACCCGGCGCAGATCTCCTGGCCGGGCACGAGATCGCTGCCGTAGGCCCGCTGACAGGTGGCGTCGTCGACGAAGGGGACCGTGGCCTTGAGCAGATAGCGCTGCTGGCCACCCCCCTCACGGGCCGCGCCCCAGCCGACGATGGTGAAGTCGCCGTTGTTGTACGCGGCGGTGGTGGCGGTCTTCAGGGTGGGCAGGTCGATGGGCTGGGCCAGCTTGATCAGCGCCCAGTCCCTGCCCTTGCCGTTGTAGCCGGGGGCCTGCAGCACCCTGGTCGACTTCACCTTGATCGCGCCGCTGCCCTGCAGGTCGACGACGCCGGCGGTGGCGGTGACGGAGGTGTTGGCGCCGGATCCGCTCACACAGTGTGCGGCGGTCAGCACGATGTTTTTGGCATACAGGGCCCCGCCGCAGCCCATGGAGAGCCGCACCATGAACGGGAACTCGCCCTGCGCGGCACGCGTCCCGCCGACGACGGGCTGGGGAGCCGCCTGCGCGGACAGGGGCTGGAGCGAGAGGGCGGCGAGCACGACGGTGACCACCGCGAGGGCTCTTCTGAGGCCGCGGATGTTCTTCAGGATCTTCAACGCGCTTCCTTCCGTGGGGGGTTGTCGCAAGGCGACAGCACGCGAGGAACAGACATGGCATGCTCCCGCCAAGTCTTGCGAATCATTTGGACGGTGGACCCGCGGCGACAAGAAGCGTTTTCCGGCCAGAGGGGCCGTATGGCGCGAGATGCCGCGCCCGCGCGCTCCCCACCGGAGGCAGCACGCACACGGGCCCGGAGTCAGCACGCACACGGGCCTGGAGTCAGCACGCACACGCGGCGGAAGCACGCATACGACCGGGCGGAAGCGCGCATACAGTGGAATGCGGAGCTGGCGTCTTCAGGGGGTACGGACGTGGCGAACGGCGGACCGGTCGAGCACGGCTATCCGCATCTGGACACGGTGCGGGCGGCCATCACCGCGCTGTACAAACGGCTCACCTACGACACCATCCGCACCTTCGAGACCAGCGTGATGCCCGTCGACGTCGCGTTCTCCGACCAGGACGACCTGCACCTGGGCGCACAGCGCGTGGCGCGCGAGCTGGTGCGGCACTACCGGCTGCCGGACGCGCGGATGATCGTCAGCTTCCGTGAGATGACGCACGCGGCCAATGTCGAACTCGCCGCGGGCCCCGAGTACTTCGTGGAGCTCAACGACCGGTTCCGCACCCACCGCCAGGACATCGGCGCGGCCCTCGCACACGAGGTGATGCACGTCTATCTGCACCGCCTCGACCTGTCCTTCCCCGGCACGCGCGACAACGAGATCCTCACGGACACGGCGACGACGTACCTGGGCGCGGGCTGGCTGCTCCTGGACGCCTACCGCGAGGATGGGGCTTCCTCTCAGAAGCTCGGCTATCTGACCCCGGAGGAGTTCGGCTACGTCCTCGCCAAGCGGGCACTGCTGTTCGGCGAGGACCCGGCGATCTGGTTCACCAGCCCGCAGGCGTACACGGCGTACACGAAGGGCATGGCGCAGGCCCGCCACGACGCACAGCAGCCGCCGCTGACGGCGGCCGGCTGGGCGGGCCGCCGCCGTTACGCCAAGGACCGCCGCTACGCCCAGGACCACTCCACCCCCGGCCCGCATCCGGGCGTCCCGTACTCCTTCACCCCCGCCGACCGGGGCCCGCTGCGTGTCTCCTTCCCGTGCCCGACCTGTCACCAGCGGATCCGGGTGCCCGTGCGAGGGCGGGTGCGGGCCCGGTGCGGGCTGTGCCGGACCGTGCTCGAATGCGACACCTGAGGCCGAACCTGGGTGTGACGCAGGAGACGGCACAGAGGTGGCACAGAACACCTCATATGTCTTTGCCCATGGAGCCCTCGGGGAGCGAGGGTCGAGACATGAACACGCGCGAGCCGCCAGGGCTGTTCACGGCGGTGTACGAAGGGAACGAGGACGCGGTCGTACGGCTGCTGCGCACGGGCACCAGCCCCGAGTCCGTGGACGCGGAGGGCCAGACGGCCCTGTATCTGGCGGCGGTGAGCGACGCACCCGGGATCGTACGGCTGCTGCTGACCGCCGGAGCCGACCCCGACCGCCTCAGCGCGGGGGCCGACGCGCCGCTGTGCGGTGCCGCCTGCGGGGGCCACACCGAGGTCGTCCGGGCGCTGCTGGCGGCCGGGGCGACGCCGGATCTGGAGGAGGGGTACGGGTTCCGGGCGCTGACGTGGGCGGTACAACGGGGGCACGCCGAGGTCGTCCGGGCGCTGCTGGAGGCGGGTGCGAACCCGGACCTGCCCGGTCCCACGGGCGAACCCCCGCTGGTGGCGGCCGCCCGCCGCGGCTCACCCGGATGTGTACGCGCCCTGCTGGCCCACGGGGCGCGAGCGCGCCGGGAGGCCCGGGCCGAGGCCCGGCGCTGGCTGACACGGGACGTCGCGGCGGAGCTCCGGGCGGGTCTGGAGGCGACGTACGGCCCGGGGCACGAGTACGTCACGCGCCGCTGGGAGGGGGAGCCCGGCACGGTGACCGTGGAGGTGGCGCTGCTGCGCGACGGCCGCCCGGCGGCGGCCAACGACCAGCAGACGGGGCACGTCGTCATAGCGGGCCTGCTGGAAGCCGGGCCCGGCGCGCTCACGGGGTGAGGCGACGGGCCGGGTACCGAGGGCGATGCGGATCGGCACGCCTGCGGCGACGGTGCCGGTGTCTTCCCGGAGTGACGGCGTCGGTGTCTTCCCGGAGCGACGGTGCCGGTGTCTTCCCGCAGTGAGGGTGTCGGTGTGTTCGCGGAGTACGGTGCGGGTGGCGGGTTCGATCAACTAGGTGTCCTCCGCGCCGTACACCGCGCCCGGCAGCTCCGCCTGTGCCAGCAGTCTCAGTGCGGTCTCCCCCGCATCGGCCGGAGTCCGGCGCGTCCCCGTGTCGGCGGTCGGGCCCCGCCGCCACCCCTCCATGACGCTGATGCGTCCCCCCTCGGCCTCGAACACACGGCCGGTGACCCCGGCGCTCGCCGTGGCCCCGAGCCACACGACCAGGGGCGCGACGTTCTCGGGGGCCATCGCGTCGAAGCCGGAGTCGGGTGCGGCCATCGTCTCGGCGAACGTGCGCTCTGTCATCCGGGTGCGCGCCGCTGGCGCGACGGCGTTGACCTGCACGCCATAACGCCCCAGTTCCGCCGCCGCGACCAGTGTGAGGGCGATGATCCCGGCCTTCGCCGCGCTGTAGTTACCCTGCCCCACCGAGCCCAACAGCCCGGCTCCGCTACTGGTGTTGACGACCCGCGCGCCGGGTGTGCGGCCCGCCTTCGCCTCGGCCCGCCAGTGCGCCGCCGCGTGCTTCAGCGGCAGGAAGTGTCCCTTGAGGTGGACCCGCAGGACGGCGTCCCAGTCGTCCTCGTCGAGGTTGACCAGCATCCGGTCGCGCAGGAACCCGGCGTTGTTGACGAGGGTGTCGAGGCGCCCGTAGGTCTCCAGGGCGGTCCGCACCAGGGACGCGGCCCCCGCGCTCGTCGCGACGTCGCCGCCGTGCGCGACCGCCTCACCGCCGGCCGCACGGATCTCGTCGACGACCCGTCCGGCCGGACTGTCGGCGCCGGGTGTGCCGTCGAGGCCGACACCGAGGTCGTTGACCACGACCCGCGCACCCTCGGCGGCGAAGGCGAGCGCGTGGGCGCGGCCGAGACCACGGCCCGCACCGGTGACGATCACCACCCGGCCGTCGGCGATACCCGTCACGTCGTCTCCCTTGCCGGTCGTATCGAGTGGAGCATTGGTCGTCTCGATGGACGATCCTCGGATCGACGCGGTATCGACGCGTCTCTCATCCTCGGTTGACGGTCGCCGCGTCGAGGAACGCCGGCCGCTCCCCACCCCCGTGCACGAGCAGGCTCGCGCCGGTGATGTACGCGGCGGCGTCCGAGGCGAGGAAGACGGCGGCCTCACCGACGTCGGACGGCTCGGCGAGCCGCCCGAGCGGCACGGTGCGGGAGACCGCGGCGATGCCGTCCTCGTCGCCGTAGTGGAGGTGGGAGCGTTCGGTGCGGACCATGCCCACGACGAGCGTGTTGACCCGCACTTGGGGCGCCCACTCCACGGCCATGGAGCGGGCCAGGCTCTCCAGTCCCGCCTTGGCCGCCCCGTACGCGGCGGTGCCCGGTGAGGGACGGCCGCCGCTCACGCTGCCGATCATCACGACCGCTCCCCGGGCCCGGCTGAGGTGGTCGTGTGCGGCGAGGGACACGGTCAGCGGCGCGACGAGGTTGAGTTCGACGACCCGGGCATGCCGTTCGGGCCCTGCGTCGGCGAGGAGCCGGTACGGGGCGCCGCCCGCGTTGTTGACCAGCACGTCGACGCGGGGCAGCCCGCCGAAGAAGTCCCGTACGGCGGCCGGGTCGCGTACGTCGAGCGGGGCGAACTCGGCGCCCTCGACGGGGATGTCGGGTGGCCGGCGGGCGCACACCACCACATCGGCACCGGCCGCGACGAACGCCTGCGCGATCCCGGCGCCGACGCCGCGCGTTCCGCCGGTGACGACGGCGGTCCGGCCGCGCAGGCTCCGGGCGATTCCGTCGGGCCGGCGGCCCGGTGGTGCGCTCCGAGCGGGGTCGTCCGAGTTGTCCACAGGGCCTCCCGTCGCAGTGCGCCGACTGCTAACTTCGAATCGCACCTAACAAACGTTTGGTGGAAAGGTAGCTGATGTGCCCATGGGTGTCTCCACCTCGCGCCGGGAAATCGGGATCGCCGTCGTCACCGTCGACTTCCCTCCGGTGAACGCGCTGCCGGTGACCGGCTGGTTCGCCCTGGCCGACGCCGTGCGGTCGGCGGGCCGCGACCCGCGGGTCCGCTGCGTCGTGCTGGCCGCGCAGGGACGCGGTTTCAACGCGGGTGTGGACATCAAGGAGATACAGGCCGAGGGCGCCAGCGCGCTGATCGGGGCCAACCGCGGGTGCTTCGAGGCCTTTGCGGCGGTGTACGAGTGCGAGGTGCCGGTCGTGGCGGCGGTGCAGGGCTTCTGTCTGGGCGGCGGGATAGGCCTGGCGGGCAACGCGGACGCGATCGTGGCGAGCGAGGACGCCGTCTTCGGGCTGCCCGAGCTGGACCGCGGTGCGCTGGGCGCGGCCACGCATCTGGCGCGGCTGGTCCCCCCGCATCTGATGCGGGCGCTGTACTACACCTCGCGCACGGCCACGGCGGCCGAGCTGCACGCGCACGGCTCGGTGTGGCGGGTGGTGCCACGGGAGGAACTGCACGGGGCGGCCCTGGAGCTGGCCACCGAGATCGCCGCCAAGGACGGCGAGCTGCTCCGGCTCGCCAAGGCCGCCATCAACGGCATCGATCCGGTCGACGTGCGCCGCAGCTACCGCTTCGAGCAGGGATTCACCTTCGAGGCGCACCTCAGCGGCGTGGCCGGCCGGGTCCGGGACACCTTCGGGAAGGAGGGCACATAGATGGGGGACAAGACGATGACCGCCGACGAGGTCGTCTCCCGGCTGGAGAGCGGCATGGTCCTCGGGATCGGCGGCTGGGGCTCGCGCCGCAAACCGATGGCCCTGGTGCGGGCCCTGCTCCGCTCCGGGATCACCGATCTCACGGTCGTCTCGTACGGCGGCCCGGACGTCGGCATGCTCGCGGCCGCCGGGCGGATCCGGGGACTGGTCACCGCTTTCGCGACCCTCGACTCGATCCCGCTCGAACCGCACTACCGCGCGGCCCGGGAGAGCGGCGCGTTCGAGTTGGCGGAGGTCGACGAGGCGATGTTCATGTGGGGGCTGCGGGCGGCGGCGAACCGGCTGCCGTTCCTGCCGGTGCGGGCGGGCATCGGTTCGGATGTGATGCGCGTCAACCCGGGACTTCGGACGGTCACTTCGCCGTACGAGGACGGAGGGCCGTTCACCGGCGTGGCCCGGACCGCCGCTCAGGTGCCGGAGGAGGGGGCCACCAGGGAGGGCCCGGGCGGGCGGGGTCCGCGCGAGGAGTTCGTGGCCATGCCCGCGCTGCGCATGGACGCCGCGCTGGTCCATGTCAACCGGGCCGACCGGCTGGGCAACGGCCAGTATCTGGGCCCGGACCCGTACTTCGACGACCTGTTCTGCGAGGCGGCCGACACGGCGTACATCTCGTGCGAGCGGATCGTGGACACGGCCGAGCTGACGAAGGCGGCCGCGCCACAGAGCCTGCTGATCAGACGGCACACCGTGACCGGGGTGGTGGAGGCTCCGAACGGCGCGCACTTCACCTCCTGCGCGCCCGACCACGACCGGGACGAGGCCTTCCAGATGCACTATGCGACCACCGGCTGGTCCCGGTTCGCCGAGCGGTTCCTCGCCGGGGACGAACGCGACTATCAGTCGGCCGTGCGGGCCTGGCACAAGGAGCGGTCATGAGCGGAGCCACCCGCGCCGAGTACTGCGTGATCGCCTGCGCCGAGGCCTGGCGCGACGCCGGGGAGATCCTCGCGAGCCCCATGGGCCCGGTCCCGTCCGTCGGGGCACGGCTCGCCCGGCACACCTTCTCGCCGGATCTGCTGCTCACCGACGGCGAGGCGACGCTCGTGGGCCTCGACGGGACGGTCGAGGGCTGGCTGCCCTACCGGCAGCACCTGGCGCTGGTCACCAGCGGGCGGCGGCACGTGATGATGGGCGCGAGCCAGATCGACCGCTTCGGCAACCAGAACATCTCGTGCATCGGCGACTGGGCACGCCCCCGGCGCCAGCTGCTCGGGGTGCGCGGAGCGCCGGTCAACACCCTGAACAACCCGACCAGTTACTGGATACCCCGGCACTCGCGGCGGGTGTTCGTCGAGCGGGTCGACATGGTCTGCGGGGTGGGGTACGACCGCGCGGCCCGACACCCCGCCACCGCCCGCTTCCACCACATCCCGCGCGTGGTGTCCGACCTCGGCGTCCTCGACTTCGCCACCGCGGACCACTCGATGCGGCTGGCCTCGCTGCACCCGGGGGTGACGGTGGAGGAGGTGCGGCGGGCGACCGGCTTCGAGCTGACGGTGCCGGACGACGTGCCGTACACCCGTGCACCCACGGCCGAGGAGCTGCGGTTGATCCGTGAGGTGATCGATCCCCAGGGGATACGCGAGCGCGAGGTGCCCGACCGGGCCGGCGAGGGTCACGATCGGGCGGCCGAGCGCGGCGGGCGCTGATGGACACCGCATTCACCCGGCTGGTGGGAGTCCGTCACCCCGTGGTCCAGACAGGTATGGGCTGGGTGGCCGGGCCCCGGCTGGTCTCCGCCGCGGCGAACGCGGGCGCGCTGGGCGTGCTGGCCTCCGCGACCATGACGCCCGACCGGCTCCGGGCGGCGATACGGGAGGTCGGATCCCGTACGGACGCGCCGTTCGGGGTGAATCTGCGCGCGGACGCGGGGGACGCGGGCGACCGGGTCCGGATCATCGTCGAGGAGGGCGTACGGGTCGCGTCCTTCGCACTGGCGCCCTCTCCCGAGCTGATCGCCGAGTTGAAGGAGGCGGGGGTGGTGGTGATCCCGTCCGTGGGAGCGCGGCGGCATGCCGAGAAGGTGGCCGCCTGGGGCGCGGACGCGGTGATCGTGCAGGGCGGCGAGGGGGGCGGCCACACCGGCGAGGTGGCGACGACCGTGCTGCTGCCGCAGGTGGTGGACGCCGTGGACATCCCGGTGGTGGCGGCGGGCGGGTTCCACGACGGGCGGGGGCTGGTCGCGGCGCTGGCGTACGGGGCGGCGGGCATCGCGATGGGCACGCGGTTCCTGCTGACCTCCGACTCCACGGTCCCGCACGCGGTCAAGGCGCGGTATCTGGCGGCGACGGTGCAGGACGTCACGGTGACACGGGCCGTGGACGGGCTGCCGCACCGCATGCTGCGGACGGATCTGGTCGACGCTCTTGAGCGCGCGGGCCGTACGACGGCGCTGCTGCGGGCGGTGCGGCGAGCGGCCGGGTTCCGGAGGCTGTCCGGGCTGAGCTGGCGGGAGATGGTGCGGGACGGCCTCGCCATGAGGCACGGCAAGGATCTGTCGTGGAGTCAGGTCCTGCTCGCCGCGAACACGCCGATGCTGCTCAAGTCCGCGATGGTGGACGGGCGCACGGACCTTGGGGTGATGGCGTCGGGGCAGGTCGCCGGGGTGATCGACGACCTGCCGTCGTGCGCGGAGCTGATGGAGCGGATCATGACGGAGGCGGAGGAGGTGCTGAGATCGCTGGAGCCGCTCAGAGCCGTTCGATGATGGTGACGTTCGCCTGGCCGCCGCCCTCGCACATCGTCTGGAGGCCGTATCGGCCGCCGGTGCGCTCCAGTTCGTGGAGCAGGGTGGTCATGAGCTTGGCGCCCGTCGCGCCCAGGGGGTGGCCGAGCGCGATGGCGCCGCCGTTGACGTTGACCTTCTCCGGGTCGGCGCCGGTCTCCTCGAGCCAGGCGAGGACGACCGGCGCGAACGCCTCGTTGATCTCGACGAGGTCGATGTCGTCGATGGTGAGGCCGGTCTTCTTCAGGGCGTGCGCGGTCGCCGGGATCGGAGCCGACAGCATGCGGATCGGGTCCCCGCCGCGCACCGAGAGATGGTGGACCCGGGCGCGCGGGGTCAGCCCGTGTTCGCGTACCGCCCGCTCCGAGGCCAGCAGCAGGGCCGCCGCGCCGTCGGAGACCTGCGATGAGCAGGCGGCGGTGACGGTGCCGCCGTCGAGGACCGGCTTCAACTCGGCCATCTTCTCCAGGGAGGTGTCCCGGCGCGGGCCCTCGTCGACCGTGACCTCGCCGTAGGCGACGGTCTCCCGGTCGAAGCGGCCCTCGTCGATCGCCCGGACCGCCCGCTGGTGCGAGCGCAGCGCGAACTCCTCCTGGTCGCGCCGGGTGATGCCCCACTTGGCGGCGATCAGCTCGGCGCCGTGGAACTGGTTGACGGGCCGGTCGCCGTAGCGGGCGCGCCAGCCCTGGCTGCCCGCGAACGGCCCCTGGGTGAGCCCCAGTGGTTCGGCGGCCTGGCGGGAGGCGAAGGCGATCGGTATCTGCGACATGTTCTGGACGCCGCCGGCGACCACCAGGTCCTGTGTGCCGGACAGCACGGCCTGCGCCGCGAAGTGCACGGCCTGCTGCGAGGACCCGCACTGCCGGTCGACCGTCACCCCCGGCACCTCCTCGGGCAGCCCGGCCGCCAGCCAGCAGGTGCGGGCGATGTCCCCCGCCTGCGGCCCGACCGTGTCCAGGCAGCCGAAGACGACGTCCTCCACGGCGGCGGGATCCACGCCGGAACGGGACACCAGGGCCCTCAGCACATGGGCGCCCAGGTCGGCCGGATGGACCCCGCTCAGCCCACCCCGGCGCCGCCCCACGGGCGTACGGACCGCTTCGACGACATAGGCCTCGGCCATGGTCAACTCCCTCGCACAGGAATGCTGTTCACCTACGACTGCTCACGTACGGCGATCCCGTCGAGCACCATCGACAGGTACTGCCGGGCGATCTCCTCCGCGCTGTGCTGCCCGCCGGGCCGGTACCAGGAGGCGGCGACCCACACCGTGTCGCGCACGAACCGGTAGGTGAGGCGGACGTCGAGATCGGACCTGAAGACCTCGGCGGCGACTCCCCGCTCCAGCGTGGACAGCCACGCCTTCTCGAACTTGCGCTGCGACTCGGCGAGGAACGCGAACCTTTCCTGCGCCACGAGCTGCTTGGACTCCTTCTGGTAGATCGCGACGGCCGCGCGGTGCCGGTCGATCTCCCGGAAGGACTCGGTGACCAGCGCCTCCAGGGTCTCGCGCGGACCGAGTTCGGAGTCCAGGACGGTGTCGTAGCCGTCCCAGAGCTCGTCGAGGAAGGTGCGCAGGATCTCCTCCAGCATCGACTCCTTGGAGTCGAAGTGGTAGTAGAGACTGCCCGCGAGCATCCCGGCGTGGTCCGCGATCTTGCGTACGGTGGTGGCGTTGTAGCCCTGCTCGGCGAAGACCTCGGCGGCGGTGTCGAGGAGTTCCCGGCGGCGGGCGGGCGCGGCGGTCACCTGGGGCTTCTTCTTGGTCGGCACGGGTCCATTGTGATCCCGGGGGCGCTGGTTCCCCGCATGGCACTAGGCGTGCTGGCTGCTGACGGCGACGACCTCGCCGGTCATGTACGAGGAGTAGCCGGAGGCCAGGAAGACGATCACGTTGGCCACCTCCCACGGCTGCGCGTACCGCCCGAAGGCCTCCCGCGCGGTCAGCTCCTCCAGCAGCTCGGCCGAGGTCACCTTCACCAGGTGCGGATGCAGGGCGAGGCTCGGCGAGACCGCGTTGACGCGCACGCCGTACCGGGCTCCCTCGATCGCCGCGCAGCGGGTCAGGGCCATCACGCCCGCCTTCGCGGCCGCGTAGTGCGCCTGTCCGGCCTGGGCTCGCCAGCCGATCACGGAGGCGTTGTTGACGATCACGCCGCCGCCCGTCCCCCTCATCGCGCGCAAGGCCGCCCGGGTGCACCGGAACGTGCCGTTCAGCGTCACGTCGAGCACGGTCGACCACTGTTCGTCGGTCATGTCGACCAGCGCCGCGGTACCGCCCAGACCGGCGTTGTTGACGACGATGTCGAGGCGGCCGTGCAGCCCGACGGCCATGTCGAAGAGGGCCCGCACCTGGCTCTCGTCAGTGACGTCGCAGGACACCGCCGCCACCGCGCCCTCGAACTCCCCGGCCAGCTCCGCCTCGTACTCCTTCAGCCGGCGCGCATGGGCGTCGCTGATCAGTACGCGCGCGCCCTCCTCCAGGAACCGGCGCGCCGTCGCTCCCCCGATCCCCGTCCCGGCCGCCGCGGTGATGACGGCGGTGCGTCCCGTCAGCAGCCCGTGGCCGGGCACATACGACGGACCCTCGACGTCTGTCATACGGCCACGCTAACCTACCAAACACTTGTTAGGGAAGGAGGGCGGCCGTGGACCTCATCCACTCCCCCGCCGACGAGGCGTTCCGCGCCGAGGCCCGGTCCTGGCTCGCCGCGCACGTACCCGAGTCCCCGCTGCCCTCCCTGGAGACGGAGGAGGGCTTCGCGGCACACCGCGCCTGGGAGGCGGTACTGGCCGCGGACCGCTGGTCGGTGGTGTCCTGGCCGATCGCGTACGGAGGACGGGACGCGGGACTGGTCCGATGGCTGATCTTCGAAGAGGAGTACTACGCGGCGGGAGCACCGGGCCGCGTCAGCCAGAACGGCATCAGCCTTCTGGCGCCCACCCTCTTCGCGTACGGGAGCGAGGACCAGCGGGCGCGCGTCCTGCCTCCGATGGCGTCGGGCGAGGTGATCTGGGCGCAGGCGTGGTCCGAGCCTGAGGCGGGCTCGGACCTGGCGTCGCTCACGTCGAAGGCGATCCGCACGGCGGGCGGGTGGCTGCTGAGGGGGCAGAAGACGTGGTCGTCGCGGGCGGCGTTCGCGGACCGCGCCTTCGGGCTGTTCCGCAGCGATCCGGACACGCCGAAGCCGCACCAGGGCCTCGTCCATCTCATGTTCGACCTCGGCGCGCCGGGAGTGACGGTCCGTCCGATCGGCCGTCTCGACGGCAAGCCGGCCTTCGCCGAACTCTTCCTGGACGACGTGTTCGTGCCCGACGAGGACGTGATCGGCGAACCAGGTCAGGGCTGGCGGATCGCCATGTCGACGGCGGGCGACGAGCGCGGGCTGACGCTGCGCTCGCCCGGCCGCTTCCTGGCCGCGGCCGACCGGCTGCTGAGACTGTGGCAGGCGCGGGGCTGCCCGGCGTCGGCGCGCGACCGGGTGGCCGACGCCCTCATCGGCGCCCGCGCCTACCAGCTCTTCACCTATGCGGGAGCCTCCCGCTTCCTGGACGGCGAGCCGATGGGCCCCGAGTCCAGTCTGAACAAGGTCTTCTGGTCCGAGTACGACATCGCGCTGCACGAGACCGCGCTCGATCTCCTGGGCGAGGACGGTGAGGCGGCGGACACCGACTGGTCCGAGGGCTATGTCTTCTCCCTGGCCGGCCCGGTCTACGCCGGCACGAACGAGATCCAGCGCGACATCATCGCCGAGCGCCTGCTCGGCCTGCCGAAGGGCCGCCGCTGATGCGTCTTCTGCTCACCGACGAACAGCGCGCGTTCGCCCGCTCGCTGGACGCCCTGCTGACCGCCGCCGACACACCGTCCGTCATACGGTCCTGGAGTGCCGGGGACCACACGGCCGGACGGGCGCTGTGGTCCCGGCTGGCGGAGGCGGGGGTCTTCGCGCTGGCGGTCCCGGAGGCGTACGAAGGGGTGGGACCGCTGCCCGTGGAACTCGCCGTGGCCTTCGTCGAGCTGGGGCGGCACGCGGTACCGGGTCCACTGGTGGAGACGGTGCTCGCGGCGGCCCTGCTCGCCGGGGTGCCCGAGCAGGCCGAGCGGCTGCTGCCCCGGCTGGCCGCCGGCACGGCCCTGGCCACGGTGGGTACCCGGTACGCGCTGGACGGGGACGCGGCCGATGTCGTACTCACGCTCAGGGACGGTGAGTTGTGGCTGTCGCCCGGCTGCGGGCCGGACGCACGGCGGTCACTGGACACCGCCCGCCGGCTCGCCACTCCGCTCGTCGGCGGCGAACTCCTCTCCACCGACGTCCCCCCGGACGCCGTCGTCCCGGCCCGCCTGGCCACCGCGGCCCAGGCCCTCGGCGTGGGCCTCGCCCTCCTCGACCGAACCGTCGCGTACGTCGGGCAGCGCGTCCAGTTCGGCGTGCCCGTCGGCTCGTTCCAGGCGGTCAAGCACCGGCTGGCCGACGCGAAGATCGCCCTGGAGTTCGCCCGGCCACTGCTCTTCGGCGCCGCCCTGTCGATGAACCCCGCGGACGTGGCCGCCGCCAAGGTCGCGGCCTGCGAGGCGGCGTACACGACCGCCCGCACGGCGCTCCAGCTGCACGGCGCGATCGGCTACACCGCCGAGTACGACCTCTCCCTGTGGCTGACGAAGGCCCGTGCGCTGCGCACGGCGTGGGGTGATCCGGCGGAGTGCCGGGCCGTCGTCCTCAGTGGTGCCCGCCCTCCCTCGTGAGGGCGCGGTACTCCTCCGCCGTCGGCTTGGGGATCCGAGCCCCGGGCCCGATCTCGTAGGGCGATGGCTGCTCGTGCTGGGTGAGGGTGAACAGCCGTGTCCGCGAGAGCGGTTGGTGGACCTCGACGTACTCCCCGTGCGGCAGCCGTTTGACGGTGCCGGTCTCCCGCCCGTGCAGCACCTGGTCGCGGTCGCGGGGCTGCAGGCCCAGACAGAGGGTCGCCCACAGGTCGTTGCCGGCGCCGATCAGGAGCACCCCGTTGCCAATGGGCCGCACGCTGCGATCAGGCCACGATCCCCTTGGCCCGCGCCGCCGCCAGCCACTGCGGGAACTCGCCCACCAGCCGGTCGTACAGCTCGGCGTCGGGGACCTTTCGCGGATCCGCACCGGCGGGGAAGTAGCCCGCGTTGTCGACGACCCGCTTCTGCGGCACGGGCAGTTCGTCGAGCTTCCGCAGGAAGTCGAACTGCTTGCTGCCCGGGTCCCCGAACCCGATGAACTGCCAGAAGATCGGCAGCCTGGCCGCCTTGCACAGATACCGTTCCGCGGCGAGCTTGTCGATGGGGCCGCCATCGGTCTGGAAGACGACCAGCGCGGGATCCCTGGAGCCGCTGTCGAGGTAGTGGTCGATGACGGTGTCCATGGCCAGGTGGTAGCTGGTCCGGCCCATGTGCCCGAGCCCGGCCACGATCCGGTCGATCCGGCCCCGGTGGTCGCCGAGGGAGATGTCGGTGACGGCGTCGACGTCCGTGGAGAAGAAGACGACCGGCACCCGCCCGTCGTCATCGAGCTGAGCCGACAGCCCGAGCACCCGGTCGGCGAGCGCCTGCACACTGCCGTCCTTGTAGTACGGCCGCATGGAACCGGAGTAGTCGACCACCAGGTAGACGGCGGCCCGCTGCCCGCTCAGCCCGTGCTTGGTGAGGGACACCCCGGCGCTCTTGTACAGGCTGACCAGCGCGGGCGCGGTCTCCTCGACCTTGCGGAGGCTGATCGGTGCCATGCGGACTTCCTTCTCTGCTGGGACGGCGCTGTTGACCCTACGCCACCGCCGTCCCGCGGCACGCGATCCTGCCGCTGCCCCAACTCCCGCCCAGCGAACGCAGACCGGCGGCCGGTGACCGGCCGGCTCCCACCGGCGTCCGGACATGCGGCGGCGCCTGCCCCATCGTCCGGTCGGGGACTGGCGGGCAGGCGCCGTCTGTGTTCCGTACGCCGTTGTACGGGACGTCTGTCGAGCGCTGCGTCAGACCATCAGCGCGCGGTCCGTCGGGCGGATCGGGGCCGGCAGGTCGCTGGCGCCCGTGAGGAAGCGGTCCACACCGCGTGCCGCCGAGCGGCCCTCGGCGATCGCCCACACGATCAGCGACTGGCCACGGCCCGCGTCACCCGCCACGAACACGCCCGGCACGTTCGTCTGGAAGTCGGCGTCACGCGCGATGTTGCCGCGCTCGTCCAGCTTCAGGCCGAACTGCTCGACCAGGCCGTTGTCCCGGTCCGTGCCGGTGAAGCCCATGGCCAGCGTGACCAGCTGGGCCGGGATCTTGCGCTCCGTGCCCGGCTTCTGCGTCAGCTTGCCGTCCACGAACTCGACCTCGGCGAGGTGCAGCCACTGCACGTTGCCGTCCTCGTCGCCCTCGAAGTGGGTCGTGGAGGCCGAGTAGATGCGCTCGCCTCCCTCCTCGTGGGCCGAGGTGACCTTGTAGAGGATCGGGAAGGTCGGCCACGGCTGGTTGACCGGGTTCCGCTCGTCGTTCGGGCGGGGCATGATCTCCAGCTGGGTGACGGAGGCCGCGCCCTGGCGGTGGGCCGTGCCCACGCAGTCCGCGCCCGTGTCACCGCCGCCGATCACGACGACGTGCTTGCCCTCTGCCGAGATCGGTGTGGTGACGTAGTCGCCCTCCTGCACCTTGTTGGCCAGCGGCAGGTACTCCATGGCCTGGTGGACGCCCTTGAGCTCGCGGCCGGGGACCGGCAGGTCACGGGCGGTCGTCGCACCGGCCGCGATGACCACCGCGTCGTACCGCTTGCGCAGGTCCGTCGCCTTGAGGTCACGGCCGATCTCGATGCCCGTCCGGAAGCGGGTGCCCTCCGCGCGCATCTGCTCGATACGGCGGTTGATGTGCCGCTTCTCCATCTTGAACTCGGGGATGCCGTAGCGGAGCAGGCCGCCGACGCGGTCCGCGCGCTCGTACACCGCGACCGTGTGACCGGCCCGGGTCAGCTGCTGGGCGGCGGCGAGCCCGGCGGGACCGGACCCGATGACCGCCACCGTCTTGCCGGACAGGCGCTCGGGGGCCTGCGGCTTCACGTCACCGCTGTCCCACGCCTTGTCGATGATGGAGACCTCGACGTTCTTGATGGTGACCGGCGGCTGGTTGATGCCGAGCACACACGCGGACTCGCACGGAGCCGGGCACAGCCGGCCCGTGAACTCCGGGAAGTTGTTCGTGGCGTGCAGGCGCTCGGACGCCTCGGTCCAGTCCTCGCGGTACGCGTAGTCGTTCCACTCGGGGATCAGGTTCCCCAGCGGACAGCCGTTGTGGCAGAACGGGATGCCGCAGTCCATGCACCGGCTGGCCTGCTTGCTGATGATCGGCAGCAGCGAGCCGGGGACGTAGACCTCGTTCCAGTCCCTGACGCGCTCGCCCACCGGGCGGGACCTGGCGACCTCGCGGCCGTGGTTCAGAAAGCCCTTGGGATCAGCCATTGGTCGCCGCCTCCATCATCTTCTCGGTGATCTCGGTCTCGGAGAGACCGGCTCGCTCGGCGGCGTCCTTGGCGGCGAGCACTGCCTTGTACGTGCTGGGGATGATCTTGCTGAAGCGCTCCACCGACGCGGACCACTCGGCGAGCAGCTTCTCGGCGACCGTGGAGCCGGTCTCCTCGGCGTGGCGGCGCACCACGTCGTGCAGCCACTGCTTGTCGGCGTCGTCGAGGGCCTCGATGGAGCCCTGGTTGCCTGCGTTGACGTGGTCGCGGTTCAGGTCGATGACGTACGCGATGCCGCCCGACATACCGGCCGCGAAGTTGCGGCCCGTCTTGCCGAGCACGACCGCGTGCCCACCGGTCATGTACTCGCAGCCGTGGTCGCCGACCCCCTCCGACACCACGAGCGCACCGGAGTTGCGTACGCAGAACCGCTCGCCCGTACGGCCCCGCAGGAACAGCTCACCGCCGGTCGCGCCGTACGCGATGGTGTTGCCCGCGATCGTCGAGTCCTCGGCGAGGTGCTCGGCGCCCCGGTCCGGGCGCACGATGACCCGGCCACCGGACAGACCCTTGCCGACGTAGTCGTTGGCGTCGCCCTCCAGGCGCAGGGTGACACCGCGCGGCAGGAAGGCGCCGAACGACTGGCCCGCGGAGCCGGTGAAGGTGATGTCGATCGTGTCGTCGGGCAGGCCCGCGCCGCCGAACTTCTTCGTCACCTCGTGGCCGAGCATGGTGCCGACCGTGCGGTTGATGTTGCGGATGGCGACCTGGGCGCGCACCGGCTGGGCGTCCGCCTGGGAGTTGGCGGCCAGAGCGTCGGCGGCGAGCTTGATCAGCTCGTTGTCGAGCGCCTTCTCCAGGCCGTGGTCCTGGGCGACGATCCGGTGGCGCACGGCGCCCTCCGCCAGCTCGGGCACGTGGAACAGCGGCTCCAGGTCCAGGCCCTGCGCCTTCCAGTGGTCGACCGCCCGGGCCACGTCGAGGGCCTCGGCGTGGCCGACGGCCTCCTCGATGGAGCGGAAGCCCAGCTCGGCCAGGATCTCGCGGACCTCCTCGGCGATGAACTGGAAGAAGTTCACGACGAACTCGGCCTTGCCGGAGAACCGCTCGCGCAGCACCGGGTTCTGCGTCGCGATGCCGACCGGGCAGGTGTCCAGGTGGCAGACGCGCATCATCACGCAGCCGGAGACGACGAGCGGCGCGGTGGCGAAGCCGAACTCCTCGGCGCCGAGCAACGCCGCGACGACCACGTCACGGCCGGTCTTCAGCTGGCCGTCGGTCTGTACGACGATGCGGTCGCGCAGGCCGTTGAGCAGCAGCGTCTGCTGGGTCTCGGCGAGGCCGAGCTCCCAGGGGCCGCCGGCGTGCTTGAGCGACGTCAGCGGGGACGCGCCGGTGCCGCCGTCGTGGCCGGAGATGAGGACGACGTCCGCGTGTGCCTTGGCGACACCCGCGGCCACCGTGCCGACGCCGACCTCCGACACCAGCTTCACGTGGATACGCGCGGCCGGGTTGGCGTTCTTGAGGTCGTGGATCAGCTGGGCCAGGTCCTCGATGGAGTAGATGTCGTGGTGCGGCGGCGGGGAGATCAGGCCGACGCCCGGCGTCGAGTGCCGGGTCCTGGCCACCCACGGGTACACCTTGTGGCCGGGCAGCTGGCCGCCCTCGCCGGGCTTGGCGCCCTGCGCCATCTTGATCTGGATGTCGTCCGCGTTGACCAGGTACTCGGACGTCACGCCGAAGCGGCCGGAGGCCACCTGCTTGATCGCCGAGCGGCGCGCCGGGTCGTACAGGCGCTCCGGGTCCTCGCCGCCCTCACCGGTGTTGGACTTGGCGCCCAGCCGGTTCATGGCCATGGCGAGCGTCTCGTGCGCCTCCTTGGAGATGGAGCCGTACGACATGGCGCCCGTGGAGAAGCGCTTGACGATCTCGGAGACCGGCTCGACCTCGTCGATGGAGATCGGCTCGCGGTCGGACTTGAAGCCGAACAGACCGCGCAGCGTCATCAGGCGCTCGGACTGCTCGTTCACACGCTCGGTGTACTTCTTGAAGATGTCGTAGCGGCCGGTGCGCGTGGAGTGCTGGAGGCGGAAGACCGTCTCCGGGTCGAACAGGTGCGGCTCGCCCTCGCGGCGCCACTGGTACTCGCCGCCGATCTCCAGCGCGCGGTGCGCGGGCGCGATGCCCGAGGCCGGGTACGCCTTGGCGTGGCGGGCGGCGACCTCCTTGGCGATGACGTCGATGCCGACGCCGCCGATCTTGGTGGCCGTGCCGTTGAAGTACTTGTCGACGAAGCCCTCGTCGAGGCCGACGGCCTCGAAGACCTGGGCGCCGCGGTAGGAGGCGACGGTCGAGATGCCCATCTTGGACATGACCTTCAGGACGCCCTTGCCGAGGGCGTAGATCAGGTTGCGGATGGCCTTCTCGGGCTCGATGCCCGGCAGGAAGGTGCCCGCCCGGACCAGGTCCTCGACGGACTCCATCGCCAGGTACGGGTTGACGGCCGCGGCACCGTAGCCGATGAGCAGCGCGACGTGGTGGACCTCGCGGACGTCGCCGGCCTCGACCAGCAGGCCCACGTGGGTGCGCTGCCTGGTGCGGATGAGGTGGTGGTGGACGGCCGCGGTGAGCAGCAGCGACGGGATCGGCGCGTGCTCGGCGTCCGAGTGGCGGTCGGACAGGACGATCAGGCGGGCGCCGTTGTCGATGGCGGCGTCGGCCTCGGCGCAGATCTCCTCCAGGCGCGCGGCCAGGGCGTCACCGCCGCCGGAGACCCGGTAGAGGCCGGAGAGCGTCGCGGCCTTCATGCCGGGCATGTCGCCGTCGGCGTTGATGTGGATGAGCTTGGCCAGCTCGTCGTTGTCGATCACCGGGAAGGGCAGGACGACGCTGCGACAGGCGGCCGCCGCCGGCTCAAGGAGGTTGCCCTGCGGGCCCAGCGACGAGCGCAGCGAGGTGACCAGCTCCTCGCGGATCGCGTCCAGCGGCGGGTTGGTGACCTGCGCGAACAGCTGGGTGAAGTAGTCGAAGAGCAGACGCGGGCGCTCGGACAGCGCGGCGATGGGCGAGTCGGTGCCCATCGAGCCGATCGGCTCGGCGCCGGTCTTGGCCATCGGCGCGAGGAGGACGCGCAGCTCCTCCTCGGTGTAGCCGAAGGTCTGCTGGCGGCGGGTGACCGAGGCGTGGGTGTGCACGATGTGCTCGCGCTCGGGCAGGTCCTCCAGCTCGATCTCGCCGGCCTCCAGCCACTCCTGGTAGGGCTGCTCGCCGGCCAGGGCCGCCTTGATCTCGTCGTCCTCGATGATGCGGTGCTCGGCGGTGTCGACGAGGAACATGCGGCCGGGCTGCAGACGGCCCTTGCGGACGACCTTGGCGGGGTCGATGTCGAGGACGCCGACCTCGGAGCCGAGGACGACGAGGCCGTCGTCGGTGACCCAGTAGCGGCCGGGGCGCAGACCGTTGCGGTCGAGCACGGCGCCGACCTGGGTGCCGTCGGTGAAGGTGACGCAGGCCGGACCGTCCCAGGGCTCCATCATCGTGGAGTGGAACTGGTAGAACGCGCGCCGGGCCGGGTCCATGGAGGCGTGGTTCTCCCACGCCTCCGGGATCATCATCAGCACGGAGTGCGGCAGGGAGCGGCCGCCGAGGTGCAGGAGTTCGAGCACCTCGTCGAAGGAGGCGGAGTCGGACGCCTCCGGGGTACAGACCGGGAAGGTCCGCTCCAGCGTCTCCTGCGAACCGAACAGGTCGGAGACCAGCTGCGACTCCCGGGCGCGCATCCAGTTGCGGTTGCCCTTGACCGTGTTGATCTCGCCGTTGTGCGCGACGAAGCGGTACGGGTGGGCGAGCGGCCAGCTCGGGAAGGTGTTCGTGGAGAAGCGCGAGTGGACCAGCGCGATGGCCGTGGCGAAGCGGCGGTCGGACAGGTCGGGGAAGAAGGGCTCCAGCTGTCCGGTGGTCAGCATGCCCTTGTAGACGATCGTGCGCGCGGACAGCGAGGGGAAGTACACACCGGCCTCGCGCTCGGCGCGCTTGCGCAGCACGAACGCCTTGCGGTCGAGCGCGATGCCCTTGCTCACGCCGTCCGTGACGAAGAGCTGGCGGAAGGCGGGCATCGTGGAGCGGGCGGTGGCGCCGAGGAGCTCGGGGGCGACCGGGACCTCGCGCCAGCCGAGGACGGTCAGGCTCTCCTCCGCGGCGATCGTCTCGATCCGCGAGACGACCTCGGCGGCGTTCGTCTCGGGCAGGAACGCGATGCCGACGGCGTACGCGCCCGCCTCGGGCAGCTCGAATTCGGCCACCTCGCGGAAGAAGGCGTCGGGAACCTGGGAGAGGATGCCGGCGCCGTCACCGGAGTCGGGCTCGGAGCCGGTGGCACCGCGGTGCTCCAGGTTGCGCAGAACCGTGAGCGCCTGCTCGACCAGCGCATGGCTCGCCTCGCCGGTGAGGGTGGCCACGAAGCCGACGCCGCAGGCGTCGTGCTCGTTGCGGGGGTCGTACATACCCTGCGCAGCAGGGCGAGCATCCATGAATGACCAGTTCCGGCCATTCGTGGAGTGCTGGGACGGCTGGCGCGGCGTACGCATCGGCTCTCCCGTCGTCGTCATCTGGCTGGGGGCACCTCCCAGGCCTTCGGGCTCTGGGGGAGCAATACCGAGGGACGACGCTGGCCCTCTGCGGATCGCAAAATTTCGTGCAGGTTACATGATGGGGTGGTTCTCGGGAACCGGATAGTCCGTTCCAACATGCGGACATCGCTGGGGCGTGGCGCGGGTTTCACGCCGGGCGATGGAATCAAGGGGGCGGGAAGCGGACAGATCGGTGCCCGTCGACCCGAATGGCGGAGAGCGTCGTCGCCCACCGTGGTGCGGTGCGGCGCAGGCGTCATTGCCCGCGGTGCTTACGGCTCATGCCCGTCGGTCAAGCGGTCGAAACCGCCGAGTAACAACTACTTATGCGGTCCCTCGCATAAGGGGCTGGCGGGTCATCCTATGGCCGTACCGAACAGGCTGCCCAGGACGTACGTCACACCCGCCGCGGCACCACCGAGGCCGAGCTGCCGCAGTCCGCTGAACCACCAGGTGCGGGCCGTCACCTTGGCCACGACCGCGCCGCACGCGAAGAGGCCGACGAGGGCGAGCAGCAGCGCGGGCCACAGGGCATGGGCGCCGAGCAGATACGGCAGGACGGGCAGGAGGGCACCCAGCGCGAACGACCCGAAGCTGGAGACGGCGGCGACCGTCGGGGAGGGCAGATCGCCCGGGTCGATGCCGAGTTCCTCGCGCGCGTGTATCTCCAGGGCCTGCTCCGGGTCGCGGGAGAGCTGCCTGGCGACCTCGCGGGCGAGCGCGGGCTCGACGCCACGCGCCTCGTAGAGCGCCGCGAGCTCCTTCTCCTCGTCCTCCGGGTGCTTCTTCAACTCGCGCCGCTCGACGTCGAGTTCGGCCTCCACCAGCTCGCGCTGGGAGGCCACGGAGGTGTACTCGCCCGCGGCCATGGAGAAGGCGCCGGCGGCCAGGCCCGCGAGCCCGGTCAGAATGATGGCCTGCTGGCCGACGGCTCCGCCGGCGACACCCGTCATCAGGGCCAGGTTGGACACCAGCCCGTCCATCGCGCCGAAGACGGCCGGGCGCAGCCAGCCACCGTTCACATCGCGGTGCGTGTGGTTGTCCCGGTGCGCCTCGTGCAGCGTCGCCTCGGTCTCGATGATGGCCATGCCCGGTCCCCCAGGGGTGCGTGATTGGACTCTTTCCAGCTTTCGACAACACCGAAAGTACGCCGGTAACGGCCCGTCCGCCAGCAAGGAAAGGCTGGGCTAACCTGCACTTTTGCCTTCCAGCGCTCATCCGTGAGTGCTTCTGCACAGATGTCGGACGGGTGATGCTGAGCCGGGTCAGGCTCCGGGAAGCGCATCGGGTGGGACAGATCCGCAGAGGGGCCGTGCGCCCCGAGATCAGGGGGGTGCCCCGAGAGGAAGAGGCACCTTATGGCCATCGCCTGCATTCCCCCGGCCCCGGTACCCGGGGACGCCACCGCTCTTCGGGCGCGGGCGCGCGGCGCGCTGCTCGGCCTCGCCGTCGGCGACGCGCTGGGCGCGCCCGCCGAGAACATGCGACCGACCGAGATCCGCGCCCGCTGGGGCCGGATCACCGGGTACGTCGCCGAGCGGCCGCTGGGCACGGACGACACCGAGTATGCGATCTTCTCCGGGCTGTTGCTGGCCCGGCACGGCTCGGCGCTCACCGTGGCACACGCGGAGTCGGCCTGGCGCCAGTGGATCGCGGACCGGAACGAGGGGCCGCTGCGCGGTGCGGGGTTCAGCGAGCGGGGCACGCTGGAGAACCTGCGCCGGGGCCTTGCGGCACCCGTTTCGGCGCAGCACCGGCACGCCTGGAGCGACGGTCTCGCCATGCGCGCTGCGCCCTTCGGCGTCTTCGCGGCGGGCCACCCCGCGGAGGCGGCCCGGCTGGTGGCGATCGACGGCTCGGTGAGCCACGAAGGGGAGGGCATCTACGGTGGCCGGGCGGTCGCGGCCGGGGTCGCGACCGCCATGACGGGCGCCCCGGCGACCGTCGTCGCGGCCTCGGCCCTCGCTGTCGTCCCCGGCGACTCGTGGACGGCCCGCTCCCTGCGCCGCGCGCTCGCCGCGGCGCACCGGGGCCCCCGCGCGGTGCGTTCGGCGGTGGTGATCGAGGACTACCCCTGGACCGACCTCGCCCCCGAGGCCGTGGCCCTGGCGTTCGGCGCGTACGCGGCGGCGGACGGCGACTTCAGGCGGTCGGTGCTCACCGCGGTCAACATGGGCCGTGACGCGGACACCACGGCGGCGGTCGCGGGCGCCCTGGCGGGCGCGACATGCGGCGTCTCGTCGATCCCGGCCGAATGGGCGGCGGCGATCGGCCCGGCGCGGGGCCGTTGCCTGCCGTCCATGGAGGGACACCATGTGCTGGACGTGGCGGAACTGCTGACGCCGGGCGACGGCGGGAAGTGGGGAGCGGCGGTCGCACGGCTGTGGGGCGCGGGGAAGGGCGTACGACGAGGCGGTCCAGCACGGCACGGCGGCCCGGCACGGCACGAGGATCCGGGGCGGCGTGGCGATCAGGTGTGCCGCGCGGATCGGGAACGGCACGACCGTCCCGTACGGCACCACGATCCGGAGCACCAGGACCATCCCGCACGGCACGAAGACCCAGAACAGCACAGCGATCCGGCACGGCTCCACGACCGGGAACGGCACAGCAATCCCACACGGCACGAAGACCCAGAACAGCACAGCGATCCGGCACGGGAGCACGACCGGAAAGGGCACAGCAATCCCACACGGCACGAAGACCCAGAACAGCACAGCGATCCGGCACGGCTCCACGACCGGAAAGGGCACGGCAATCCCGTACGGCATGGCGACCCCGCACGGCATAGCGACCCCGTGCGGCCTGACGACCCCGCACGGCATGGCGACCCCGTGCGGCGTGGCGGTCCCGGTGGGCCCCTCGGAGCCGCATGCGGTGACGTGTGGGCGCGGCGCGATCCGGCGGCGTACGCGGAAGCGGCCCACGCGGAGGCGGCGGACGAGGACGTGGTGGAGCCGTGAGGGCGCCCGCAGGCTCCCGTCCCGCCGTTCCGCGTCGGGTCGAGGGCCTCCTGCTCGGGCTGGCCGCGGGCGACGCGGCCGGGTGGCCCGCCGCCCGGCACCGGGCCGCCCGTATGCCCGGGTGGACCCGGCGGCTGACCCGGGAACTCGACACCTTCGCCGAGCAGAACGCGACGACCACCCTGCCCGTGCCGCTCGCGCTGAACCAGCCGCCGGACCCGCTCAGGCTCGGGCCGTCGGACGACGCCGAGTGGGCCGCGTTCGCCGCCGAGGCCGTGCTGCACGCCGGGGACGGCGGCGCGCCCACCGGCCTCGACCGGCAGCGCAGGATGCGCGCGGCCATCGACCTCTCCTGGACCGCCGCCGCCGACGAGGCCGCCGCCGGGCGCGCCCCCGAGGCCGAGGCGGCGCTCCCGCCCCTGCGCGCCCGTATCTCCGTACGCGCGGGGCTCGGCAACCTCGCCAACGGTCTGCGCCCGCCCGCCACCGGGCACGACAACCCGCACTACTTCGACGACGCGGCGTGCGTACGGGCCTGTGTGCTGGCAATCGCTCATTCGGGGGATCCCCGGCTCGCCGCCGAACTGGCCGAGTTCGACGCCCGCTACACCCAGGACGGCGACGGGGTGCACGGCGCCCGCGCCATGGCCGCGGCTCTCTCGCTCGCCCTGTCCGGCGAGGCCGTCGACACCTGTGTGGCGGCCGCGCTCGCCGAACTTCCCGAGTCCACCGAGATCGGCCGCAACGCCCGGCACGCGCTGAGGCTCGCCCTGGACGGTGACGGGGCCTTCCCGGTCGTCCCCCTGCTGGAGCACCAGATCGTCGACCACGTCTACAGCTACGGAGTCGCGGCCGCGGAGACCGTACCGGTCGCGCTCGCGCTGGCGACGGCGGCTCGCGGCCGGATCGCGGAGGCCCTGCCCGCCGCCGCCTGTCTGTCGCGGGTCGCCGACTCCGCCCCGGCGCTGACGGGCGCGCTGACCGGGGCGCTCGGCGGCGGCGAGGCGATCCCACCCGCCTGGCGCGACGCCTGCCGCACCCTGGCCGGCTGTGCGCTGCCCCGCCTGACCGGCACGGACCTCGTACACCTCGCCGAACTCCTGGAGGCGACGGAACTGGCCGCCACCGGTGGATGATTCGGACATGACGCTCACTTGTGACGAGACGGTCCCTCTCGACGAACGCATCACCGGTGCCCTGGTGGGCGCCGCCGTCGGCGACGCCCTCGGCGGGCCCGTCGAGGGCCACTCCCCCGAGCAGATCGTCGAACGGCACGGCGGACGCGTGCACGGAATCGTCGGCCCCTGGCACGGCGACGCCTGGCGCACGGCCCGACCCGCCGCCCCGTACCACAAGGGCGACGGCCACGTCACCGACGACACGTTGATGACCCATGCCCTGGTACGGGTGTACGCGGCCGTCCGCGACCACCTCGACGCCTACGCGGTCGCCGAGCACCTGGTCCCCGACCTGATGACCACGCCCCGCTGGATCCCGGAGCTGGAGGCGGAGGCGATTCCCCTCCAGCGGATCTTCCTGGCGGAGAAGTGGCTCGTGGCCCGGCTGCACCACGGCCATGTCGATCCGCGTGAGGCGGGCGTCGGCAACATCGTCAACTGCGGTGCCGCGATGTACATGGCGCCGGTCGGCCTGGTCAACGCGGCCAACCCGGCGGGCGCGTACGCCGAGGCGCTGGACGTGGCGGGGGCGCACCAGTCGTCGTACGGCAGGGAGGCGGCCGCAGTGTTCGCGGCGGCGGTGGCGGCGGCGTGCGCGCCGGACGCGACCCCCGACTCGGTCGTGGCCGCGTGCCTGTCCCTGGCGAAGGACGGGACGCGCGC
The DNA here is from genome assembly GCF_001417775.1 of Streptomyces sp. TP-A0356. GTDB lineage: Bacteria > Actinomycetota > Actinomycetes > Streptomycetales > Streptomycetaceae > Streptomyces. The sequence continues at coordinate 315,038 of NZ_BBZJ01000017.1, forward strand.
CGCCATCGAGTCGGTCTGCGAAGCGGCCTCCCGCTGCACGGACTTCGAGTCGGCGCTCCGGCCGCTGCGGGCGGCGGTTGCGCCCTACGACACGGTCGGCCCCGACTACCGTGCGCCGTCCCTGGGCGCCCGCCGCCCCTCCCGGCTGCACGCGATCGAGGAACTACCGGTGGCACTCGGCATGATGGTCGTGGCACATGGCGACTACCGCCACGCGGTGCTCGGCTCGGTGAACTACGGGCGGGACTGCGACTCGATCGCGACGATGGCGGGTGCGATCACGGGGGCACTGGGTTCGGAGATCCCGCCGTACTGGGCGAAGGCGGTCGCGGAGGCCAGCCGACTGGACCTGGACGCACCGGCACGAACGCTCACGAAGGTCACACGGGAGATCTTCGCCCGGGACGTGAGCCGCCGCCGGGCCCATGAGGCGGCGTTCAGCCGGATCGGAGGCTGAGGTGCTCCGACTGACCTGGGTCCAGCCGGAGGACCTGCTCGGCCACGAACTCCACCAGGCGGAACAGGACGGCCGTGAGCCGTCCGCGATCGCGGCGAGATGGAGAGCGGCGGGCGGCCCGGGAGCCCCGCTGCGCGCGGGCGCGTCAGCGGTGCCCGCGTCTCCTTACCTGCGGCTGCTGGCGAAGGACTTGCTGGACGAACTGGCGGACCTGCCCAGCAGGTTGGCGGAGACGGAGCCGACGGAGCTGGGGAGGATCAGGGCACTGTGCCCGGCGTGGCCCTCCGTTCCGGCCGCCGCGAGCCCACCCGAGTCCCGCCTGGAAGCCGCCTGGCTCGGCCGAGCCGCCGGCTGCCTCCTCGGCAAACCCGTGGAGAAGCTCCCCCTGGAGGGCATCCGCCGACTCGCCCGCGCGACCGGCAACTGGCCGCTGCGCACCTGGTTCACAGCCCGGGGAGTTCCCCCGGAGCTGACGGCGACGTACCCCTGGAACCGCCGCTCGGCCACCACCTCCCTCGCCGAGAACATCGACGGCATGCCCGAGGACGACGACCTCGACCACCCGCTGCTGAGCCTGCTGTTGCTCACGCGCCACGGCAAGGCCTTCACCACCACCGACGTGGCCCGGCTCTGGCTCGACGAACTCCCCGCCGGCCGTACCTTCACCGCCGAACGCGTCGCCTACCGCAACCTTCTCTCCGGCGTCGAACCCCCGCGCACGGCCCGCCACCGCAACCCGTTCCGCGAGTGGATCGGCGCCCTCATCCGCGCCGACGTCCATGGCTGGACGAACCCCGGCGATCCCGGGGCCGCAGCCGAGCAGGCCCACCGCGACGCCACCCTCACCCACACCGCGAACGGCGTCTACGCGGCGATGTTCACGGCGGCCACCATCGCCGAGGCGGCCACCGGCGCGCACGACGTCCACCACTGCCTGCGCACCGGCCTCACCGTCGTCCCGCCCGCCTCCCGCCTCGCACACGCCGTCCGTCATGCGATCCGGCTCGCCCGGAACACCGCGGACTTCGACACGGTCGTCGACGAACTCCACACCGTCCACCGCACCTACCACTGGGTCCACGCCATCCCCAACACAGCGCTGATCGCCGCCGCCCTCACCCACGCCGACGGCGACTTCACCGGCTCCATCTGCCGCGCGGTGGCCGGGGGCCTGGACACCGACTCCGCCGGGGCCACGGCAGGCAGCATCGCGGGCGTGCTGGCCGGGCACCCCACCGCGCTCCCCGAGCGCTGGACGACGCCCCTCAAGAACCGGCTGGCCACCTCCGTCGGCGACTTCAACGGCATCGGTTTCGACACCTTGGCCCACCTCACGCACCGGGAAGCCCACCGCTCATGACCGCGCCCCTCACCGGCCTCCGCGTCCTCGACATCGCGACCCTCTTCGCCGGTCCGCTCGCCGCCACCCTGCTCGGTGACTTCGGTGCCGAGGTGATCAAGGTCGAGCATCCGGCCAGACCGGACCCGTCCCGGGGGCACGGACCGGCGAGGAACGGGGTCGGTCTGTGGTGGAAGCTGCTGGGCCGCAACAAGCGCACGATGACGCTGGACCTGTCGAAGCCCGGCGGCCGTACGACGCTGCTGCGTCTCGCCGCGAGCGCCGACGTGGTCATCGAGAACTTCCGTCCGGGCACCCTGGAGAAGTGGGCCCTGGGCTGGGACGAGCTGTCGGCCGCGAATCCCCGTCTGGTCCTCGCCCGGGTGACCGCCTTCGGCCAGTTCGGCCCCTACGCGAACCGTCCCGGCTTCGGCACGCTCGCGGAGGCGATGAGCGGGTTCGCGGCCATCACCGGCGAGCCCGACGCGCCCCCGACGCTCCCGCCGTTCGGGCTGGCCGACTCGATCGCGGGCCTGGCGACGGCGTACGCGGTGATGACGGCCCTCGCGGCCCGGGACCGCACCGGCACGGGCCAGGTGGTGGACATGGCGATCATCGAACCGATCCTCACGGTCCTGGGACCGCAGCCGATCTGGTACGACCAGTTGGGCCACCTCCAGCGCCGCACCGGCAACCGCTCCCAGAACAACGCCCCGCGCAACACCTACCGCACCGCCGACGGCAGCTGGGTCGCCGTCTCCACCTCCGCCCGGTCCGTCGCCGAGCGGGTGATGCGCCTGGTCGGCCGTCCGGAAGTGGTCGACGAGCCGTGGTTCGCGACCGGCGCGGGCCGGGCCGGGCACGCGGACGTGCTCGACGATGCGGTCGGCGGGTGGATCGCCCGGCGCACACGCGCGGAGGTCCTGAAGGCGTTCGAGCAGGCGGAGGCGGCGGTGGCGCCGATCCAGGACGTGCGGGATGTCATGACCGACCCCCAGTACACGGCGCTGAACACCATCACCACGATCCCCGACGACCCCGAGCTGGGCCGGCTGCGGATGCAGAACGTCCTGTTCCGGCTGTCCGCCACGCCCGGCGTGATCCGCTGGGCGGGCCGTCCGCACGGCGCGGACACGGTGGCGATCCTGACCGAGCTCGGCCTCACGCGCCCGGAGATCGCCGCGCTCGAAGCGGAGGGCGTCCTGTGATCGCGGGCCCGGCCCACCCCCCGCTCACCCTGCTGTACGCGCCCGGGGACCGCCCGGAGGTGGTGGGCAAGGCGCTTGCATCCGGGGCGGACATGGTGCTGATCGACCTGGAGGACGCGGTCGCCCCGGACCGCAAGGAGTACGCACGGGCGGCAACGGCGGAACGGCTGTCCCAGCGCCCGCCGGTGCCGGTGCACGTCCGTGTGAACGCGCTGGACAGTCCCTGGGCGGACGGAGACCTCACGGCGTTGTCCGGGCTCCCCGGCCTCTCGGGGCTGCGGCTGCCGAAGGTCACGTCGCCGTCGGAGGTGGTGCGCGTGGCGGAACGCGTCGCCCCGGCGGGGGGCCGGGCGCTTCCCCTCCACGCCCTTCTGGAGTCGGCCCTGGGGGTGGAGCGGGCGTTCACCATCGCGTCGGCGCATCCGTCCGTACGGGGCATCGCGCTGGGCGAGGCGGACCTGCGGGCGGACCTGGCCGTACGGGAGGACGCGGGCCTGGACTGGTCACGGGCCCGGGTGGTGCTGGCCGCGCGGGCCGCCGCGCTGCCTGCGCCCGCCCAGTCGATCTATCCGGACACCAGGGACCTGGAGGGCCTGGCGGCCTCCTGCGCCCACGGCCGCGCGCTGGGCTTCCTGGGCCGTGCGGCGATCCATCCCCGCCAGCTCCCGGTCATCGAACGCGCCTACACGCCCACCGCGGAGGAGATCGTCCGAGCCGAGGAGACCCTGAAGGCCGCGGCCAGAGAACCGGGCGCCCAAGCCCTCCCCGACGGCCGCTTCATCGACACGGCGACCGTGCGAGAGGCCCAGCGGACACTGTCCCTGACCCACCGAAGCCGCTGAGCACCCGGCGACACACATCGGGGGCGCCGTATCGCGCGATACGGCGCCCCCGATGACGTACGAACGCCCGTCAGCCCTTCTTGGCCGACTTGGCCTCGTCCTCCGATGCCTCGGAGGTCTCGGAGGTCTCTGAGCTCGCGGCGGTCTCGGCGGCCTCAGGAGTCTCCGCGGCGGTCGGCTTCTTGTCCTCCGGCTCCGGCTCGAGCTTCTTCTCCGGCTCCGGCTCGGGCTTCTTCTCCGGCTCCACCGGGCCGCCGTCCTCCTCGACCGCACCGCCGACGGCACCCGGTTCCACGACTTCCTCGCGTCCCGGCCGCAGCCGCGACGACACCACGATGTAGGTCACGGCCAGCAGGAACACCAGGATGGCGGTCCAGTCGTTCAGCCGCAGACCCAGGATGTGGTGCGCGTCGTCGACCCGCATGTACTCGATCCAACCGCGGCCCACGCAGTACGCGGCCACGTACAGCGCGAACGCCCGCCCGTGCCCGAGGGTGAAGCGGCGGTCCGCCCAGATCACCAGGAACCCGGCCCCGACGCACCACAGCGACTCGTACAAGAAGGTCGGGTGGTAGTACCCCGGCACCCGTCCGTCCGTCGACGACGTGATGTGCAGCGCCCACGGCAGATCCGTCGGCCGTCCGTACAGCTCCTGGTTGAACCAGTTGCCCCAGCGCCCGATCGCCTGGGCGAAGGCGATACCGGGCGCCACGGCGTCGGCGTACGCCGGCAACGGGATGCCCCGGCGCCTGCAGCCGATCCACGCGCCGATCGCCCCGAGCGCGATCGCGCCCCAGATGCCGAGCCCGCCCTGCCAGACCTTGAAGGCGTCCACCCAGTTACGGCCGTCGCTGAAGTACAGCTCGTAGTCCGTGATCACGTGGTACAGCCGACCGCCGACGAGGCCGAAGGGCACGGCCCAGACCGCGATGTCGGCCACCGTGCCGGATCGGCCGCCCCTGGCGATCCAGCGCTTGTTGCCGAGCCACACGGCCACGAAGACACCGATGATGATGCAGAACGCGTAGCCGCGCAGCGGAATGGGGCCGAGGTACAGCACTCCGCGCGAGGGGCTGGGGATGTAGGCAAGTTCCATGGCAGGACCGACGCTACCCTGCCGGACACACAGCGTGGCAACCCACCCGGCTACGGGTCCATAACGCAACCCGCCCGGCCCGGCCTCAGGCCTTGTTCGCCGCCTGCACCATCTGCTTCAGCTTCGCCGGTGTCATCGTCTGGTCCCCGGAGATGTTCTTGCCGTCGAGAAGCACCGTCGGCGTGCCGCTGAAACGGCCGCTCTGGAACGCGGCGTTCGACTTCTCCACCCAGCTGTTGTGCGTGCCGTCCTTCACGCACTTCTGGAACGCCGGGGTGTCGAGGCCGCTCACCTTGCCCGCCAGCCCGATGAGCTTGGCGTCGTCCGCGAACGAGTCCTGCGTTTCCATGGGCTGGTTGTCGTAGAGCACGTCGTGGTAGTCCCGGAACTTCCCGGCGTCCTGCGCGCACGCCGCCGCGTTCGCCGCGTGGCGGGAGCCGCTGCCGCCCTGGTTTCCGTCGATGAGCGTGACCAGGTGGTACTCGGCTCTCAGCTGACCGGCGTCGACCAGCTGGCGGATCGTCGGACGGTAGGCGGTCTCATAGGCCTTGCAGGCCGGGCAGCGGAAGTCCTCCCACACCGTGAGGGTCGACTTGGCGGAGGCTTTGCCCACCGGGATCGCGAGTCTGTCCTTGCCGGTCGCCCCCGAGGGCACCACCAGGGGGCCGGCGGAGCCGCTCTTGCCTCTCTTGCCTGCGTTGGCCGCCAGGACGCCTCCCACGGCCGCCAGGGCCAGAACGCAGACGACCGAGGCGCCCACGATCAGCGCCCGCCGGCGCTTCTCCGCGGCCTTCTGCTTCTCTCGCTCGACCGCCAGCCGCTCACGGGCGGTCCGCTTTCCGTCACGGTTCTTCTCGCTCACATCCGGCAGAACGAACCGGGGAGGCGCAGCGCGCCTCCCCGGCCCCAGGTCCACCCGTTCGAGTGAGGGAATCGCCTGTCTCGTACGGGCCTCACCCGTAGGTGTGAGGACGGCTGGGCGTCACGCGGTGCCGCGTACGCCCTCGGCCAGCTCGCCCGCCAGCGTCCGCACGGCCGCCAGGGCGGCCGCGTCGTCCTCGGCGTCCAGGATCCGCTTCACGAACGCCGAGCCGACGATCACCCCGTCGGCGAAGGCGGCCACCTCGGCGGCCTGCGCGGCGTTGGAGACTCCCAGGCCGACACAGACCGGCAGATCGGTGGTCGCCCGGGTGCGCCGGACCAGGTCCTGGGCCTGCGCGCCGACCGTCTCACGGGTGCCGGTGACACCCATGAGCGAGGCCGCGTAGACGAAGCCGGAGCCCGCCGCGGTGATCTCGGCGAGCCGGTCGTCCTTGCTGCTGGGCGCGACCACGAAGACCGTGGCGAGCCCGTGCTTCTCGGCGTGCTCGCGCCACAGGGCCGACTCCTGCACGGGCAGGTCCGGCAGGATGCAGCCCGCGCCGCCCGCCTCGGCCAGCTCGGCGGTGAAGCGTTCCACGCCGTACTTGTCGATCGGATTCCAGTACGTCATCACGAGCACCGGCTTCCCGGTCGCCTCGTGGGCCTCGCGCACCGTGCGCATGACGTCGGCGATCCGGACGCCGCCGCGCAGGGCGATGTCGTCGGCCGTCTGGATGACCGGTCCGTCCAGGACCGGGTCGCTGTGCGGCAGGCCCACCTCGACGATGTCGGCGCCGCCGTCGAGGGCCGCCTTGACCGCGGCGATGCCGCCGTCGACGGTGGGGAAGCCCGCCGGCAGGTAGGCGATGAGCGCGGAGCGCCCCTCGGCCCTGGCGGCGGCGAGGGTGTCGGACAGCAGCTGAATGTTCCCGCTCACTTGGCGTCTCCCTCGATCTCCGCGGCGTCGCTGTCGGCGTCCGCGGCGACGGACGCGTCGGTGTCGTACAGGCCGAAGTACCGGGCGGCGGTGTCCATGTCCTTGTCGCCGCGCCCGGACAGGTTGACGACGATCAGGCCGTCCGGGCCCAGCTCCCTGCCGACCTCCAGGGCACCGGCGAGCGCGTGGGCGCTCTCGATGGCCGGGATGATCCCCTCGGTGCGGGACAACAGTTCCAGGGCCCGCATGGCCGCGTCGTCGGTGATCGCCCGGTACTCGCCTCGGCCGCTGTCCTTCAGGTACGAGTGCTCGGGGCCGATGCCCGGGTAGTCGAGACCCGCGGAGATCGAGTACGGCTCGGTGATCTGGCCCTCGTCGTCCTGGAGGACGTACGACCTGGAGCCGTGCAGGATGCCGGGCTCGCCGGCGGTGAGGGTGGCGGCGTGCTCGCCGGTCTCGATGCCGTGACCGGCGGGCTCGCAGCCGATGAGACGCACGGACGTGTCCGGGATGAACGCGTGGAAGAGCCCGATGGCGTTGGAGCCGCCGCCCACGCAGGCGACGGCGGCGTCGGGCAGGCGTCCGGCACGCTCCAGGAGCTGCCGCCGCGCCTCCACGCCGATCACCCGGTGGAAGTCGCGCACCATGGCCGGGAAGGGGTGGGGGCCGGCCACGGTACCGAACAGGTAGTGGGTGTGGTCGACGTTGGCGACCCAGTCGCGGAACGCCTCGTTGATGGCGTCCTTGAGGGTGCGCGAGCCGGACTTCACGGCGATGACCTCGGCGCCGAGCATGCGCATACGGGCGACGTTGAGAGCCTGGCGCCGGGTGTCGATCTCACCCATGTAGATGGTGCAGTCGAGCCCGAAGAGGGCGCAGGCGGTGGCGGTCGCGACGCCGTGCTGGCCGGCGCCGGTCTCCGCGATGACCCGCGTCTTGCCCATCCTCTTGGTGAGGAGGGCCTGACCGAGCACGTTGTTGATCTTGTGGGAGCCGGTGTGGTTGAGGTCCTCGCGCTTGAGGAACACGCGGGCGCCACCGGCGTGCCCGGCGAACCGGGGCACCTCGGTGAGGGCGCTGGGCCGGCCGGTGTAGTTGACGAGCAGATCGTCGAGCTCGCGCGCGAACTCGGGGTCGGCCTTCGCCTTGTCGTACTCGACGGCGACCTCGTCCACGGCGGCCACGAGGGCCTCCGGGATGAACTTTCCGCCGAACGCACCGAAGTACCCCTCGGCGCTGGGAACCTGACCCTCGGGGTCGGGAATGAAGAACTCGCTGGGCATGCGGTTACCTCGCAGGGGCGAAAGCCCCGGGTTGGTCGGAGTGAGGGTGACGTCGATCGCGTACGCGCGCCGTGCCCGGGGCCGCCGGCGAACCTACGGCGGCGGGGCACCCCCGGCCGACCGGGCGAACCCGGGTCAGCTCACCGCGGGTGAGCGGCGCGTACGCGGGCGACGCCATCGCATGCCGTTGACCTGCCCCGGCTCGTCACCGATGACGTACCGCACCCGCCGCCCGTGCACCCGCCGCGCGGGCGCCCGGCAACCACGCGGCCGGCACCCACGGGCGAGGCGGGCATACGGATCCCTGGTCGCCACGGTGATCGGGAGCATCATCAGCGCCAACCCTACTGGGGCTCAGCCGCGCCCGTGCCGCAGGGCCGGGTGCGCACCCGCCGCCACCAGGTCGGCGACCGCCGTCTTCGGGTCGCGCCCGGTCACCAGGGACTCGCCCACGAGCACCGCGTCGGCACCCGCGTTGGCGTACGCGATCAGATCGTGGGGCCCGCGGACCCCGGACTCGGCGACCTTCACGATGCCCTCGGGCACCTCCGGGGCGACCCGCTCGAAGGTGGAGCGGTCGACCTCCAGGGTCTTGAGGTTGCGCGCGTTGACGCCGATCACCTTCGCGCCGGCGTCGACGGCACGGTCGACCTCCTCCTCGTCGTGCACCTCGACGAGCGCCGTGAGCCCGATGGACTCGGCGCGCTCGATGAGGGACTCCAGGGCGGGCTGGTCGAGGGCGGCGACGATCAGCAGGGCGAGGTCGGCGCCGTACGCGCGGGCCTCCCAGAGCTGGTACGAGGTGACGATGAAGTCCTTGCGCAGCACCGGGATGTCGACCCGCGCCCGCACCGCCTCGAGGTCGGCCAGCGAGCCGCCGAAGCGGCGCTGCTCGGTGAGGACGGAGATGACGGCGGCGCCGCCCGCCTCGTAGTCCGCGGCGAGGGCCGCGGGGTCGGCGATCGCGGCGAGCGCGCCCTTGGAGGGGCTGGACCGCTTGACCTCGCAGATCACGTTGACGCCCTCGCCGCGAAGCGCGGCGACGCCGTCCTTGGCCGCGGGAGCCTTCGCCGCGCGCTCCTTGAGCTCGTCGAGGCTGACGCGCGCCTGCCGCTCCGCGAGGTCGGCACGGACTCCGTCGATGATCTCGTCGAGCACACTCACGCGAGCGGCCCCCTTCCTGACGGTGGACGATGTGAAGAGTCTCGGGGGTTGGGCCCCGGCCCACCGGGACCGCCTCGGCGGCGAAACCGGTGGTCACTGTGATGGTATCCGGAGAAGGGCGTAGGCCTCGCATCCGGTTGACGCCGGTCCCACTACCTGGACATTCCCCAGTTGATCAAGGATGCAGCCAGCCACCGAACGGCAGGTTCCGGACAACCGTGAAGACCAGGAGCAGGGCACCCAGGCTCCACAGGTGTACTGGTTCCAGATTGACCCGAAGCGGCCGTCCCCGCATCGCGCGGACCGCCCAGACGGTCCACACCACCGCGAAGATCAGATAGCCGACGACCGCCAGTGCGTTGTCCTGGAGCGCCGCCAGGAAGTCGCCGTGCACGAAGGCGTGCGCGCTGCGCAGTCCGCCGCAGCCGGGGCAGTACACGCCGGCGAAGCGCAGCAGCGGGCAGACCGGGTAGTGCCCGGGTCGGTTGGGGTCCACCGCCCCGACGTACACGAAGGCCCCGACGACGCCCGCCAGCACCCCGGCGGGAACGGCGATCCGCCGCAGTGCGGCGGCGGCCCGGGCATCCGTGGGGGGCGGGGGCGGAAGCGGCGATGCGGGGTTCACGCCCCGCATTCTGCCCGCTCCGCGGCCACCTCGCCCGCTCGCTCCGCGCAGTCGCCGGCGAGGCGGGTTCCGCGGCAGCGCCGCGCGCCACGCCCCTCTCCCGCGCGGCCCGCCACAGCGCACTGGCCGACGCCGAAGCGCCCCTCGGCCCGAGCACATCGCGGGCCTGGGGGCATCGCGGCCCTGAGGGCACCGCGGTCCTGGGCACATCGCGGCCCTGAGCGCCCCTCAGCCCGAGCGCAACGCGGCCCGGAGGGCATCGCGGTCCTGAGCGCATTGCGGCCCTGGGCACATCGCGGTCCCGAGCGCATCGACGCCCTGAGCACATCGCGGCCCTGAGCGCCCCTCCGCCCGTGCGCATTGCGGCCCGGAGGGCATCGCGGCCCTGAGCGCGCCTCGGCCCGAGCACATCGCGGCCCTGAGCGCCCCACCGCCCCAGCGCACCGCCGCCCCGAGCGCATCGCCTCCTGAGCGCGCCTCGGCCCGAGCGCTCGCGGCCCTGAGCGCCCCACGACCCGAGCACATCCCGGCCCTGAGGACATCGCGGCCCCGAGCGCCCCTCCGGCCCTGAGCGCCCCTCCGGCCCTGAGCGCCCCTCTCCGCCCGAGCACATCCCGACCCTGAGCACATCGCGGCCCCGAGCGCTCCTCAGCCCGCGCGCACCGTGGCCCTGGGCGCCCCTCCGCCCGAGCACATCGCCGCCCCGAGCGCCCCACCGCACCGCAGCCCCGAGCGCCCCACCGCCCCACCGCCCCACCGCAACGCCGCCCCGAGCGCCCCACCGCCCCAGCGCAACGCCGCCCCGAGCGCATCGCGGCTCGGGGTGCGAGAACGTGAGGGGCGGCCCCGGGCTCATTGGCCGGGGCCGCCCCTCATGGGCGACTCGGGAAGCGCTCAGCGCTCCGTCGCGCTCGCGGGCTGGTGCGCCGAGTGCGCCTGCGTCTTGGGCTGGCCGAGGCCCATCTGGCGCATGACGCCACCGATGACGCCACCGAGGGCGACGATCACCAGGCCCGCCCAGAAGCCGACGGGCTGGGCCATCACGGTGAAGGCGCCCGCGACGCAGAAACCGATGACGGCGATGATGACACCGGTCCAGGCGGCCGGGGTGTGGCCGTGGCTGCTGCCCGCCATGTCTTGCTCCTCGTGTGCTGTATGTGTGTGGGTGAGTCGGACGCTCGGCGCCCATTGTCCCGTACCCGCGCGTATCCGGTGATCGCGGGGTCGTCGGTCCCGGGGCCGCGCAGCGGTCAGGCGCCCGTGGGGTCCTCGCCCCGGTCGAGCGCCTTCCACAGGTCCTCGGGGCGGTCCGGGTCGACGGGCTTGGCCCTGCGCGGCCGGGGGGTGCCGTCGCGCTCGTAACGGCCGGACATCGCGGGCCACCGTCGGCCGTAGCGCAGGGCGAGGAGTCCCGCGACGAGGATGAGCGCACCGCCCAGGGCCGCGACGTACGGCCAGGCGGTGTGCGTGAGCGCGGACGCGGTCGCGGAGGTGTCGCCGGCCGCCTGTGCCGCCTTCTCGTCGAGCGCCGAGCTGTCGGTGACACCGAGGAGCGCCGCCACGACGGTGCCCGCGCCGGAGAGGGCGAGCAGCACCGAGACGAGCAGACGCCCGGCTCTGCGGACGGCGAAGACGGCGACGAGCGCGGCGAGGCCCACTATGGCGAGGGCCGCGGGCACGCCCGTGACGTCGCTGCCCTTGGCGGTCAGCGGGAAGTCGCCGCCGGCCACCGTCACGGTGCCCGCCGACCAGCCCTGCCGGGAGGAGAGCAGCGCCACGGCCGCGCCGACCGCCCCGCACAGCAGGGCGAGGGCGAGGCTTCGGCGGGCGAACCTGACGGGTGCGGCGGCCTCGGATCGGGGGTGAGGTACGGCAGTCACGTACTCCACTATCGCCTGAGGCCCGGGCCAACCGTCACCCGGGCCCCCTCAGCGGGTGACGTGTGGATCCTCACGGCCCCGATCCATGAGCCCCCTAGCGGCCCAGCCGGTTGGCCGTGTGGACCGCGCGCAGGACCGCCGCCGCCTTGTTGCGGCACTCGTTGTCCTCGGCGACCGGGTCGGAGTCGGCGACGATGCCCGCGCCCGCCTGGACGTACGCCGTGCCCTCCCGCAGCAGGGCCGTGCGGATCGCGATGGCGGTGTCGGAGTCGCCCGCGAAGTCGAGGTAGCCGACGCAGCCGCCGTACAACCCGCGCCGGGACGGCTCGAGTTCGTCGATGATCTGCATGGCGCGCGGCTTGGGCGCGCCGGAGAGGGTGCCGGCCGGGAAGCAGGCCGTCAGGACGTCGAAGGCCGTGCGGCCCTCGGCGACCCGGCCCGTGACGGTCGAGACGATGTGCATCACGTGGGAGTACCGCTCGACGGACATGAAGTCGACGACCTCGACCGAGCCTGGCTCGCAGACCCGTCCGAGGTCGTTGCGGCCGAGGTCGACGAGCATCAGGTGCTCGGCGCGCTCCTTGGGGTCGGCCAGCAGTTCCTCGGCGAGGGCCTGGTCCTCCTGGGGGGTCGCCCCGCGGTGCCGGGTACCGGCGATCGGGTGCACCATGGCCCGGCCGTCCTCGACCTTCACCAGCGCTTCCGGGCTGGACCCGACGACGTCGAAGCCGTCGAAGCGGAACAGGTACATGTACGGGGACGGGTTGGTGGCCCGCAGCACCCGGTAGACGTCCAACGCGCTCGCCGTGCACGGGGTTTCGAAGCGCTGCGACGGTACGACCTGGAAGGCCTCGCCCGCGCGGATGCGCTCCTTGACGTCCTCGACGGCCTCCTGGAAGTCCTTGCCGCCCCACCCGGCGGTGTACTCGGGGAGTTCGGAGGGCGGCAGGACCGCCGGGGGCTGGGCGACCGGGCGCGAGAGGTCCGCCTCCATGGCGTCCAGGCGGGCCACGGCGTCCGCGTAGGCCTCGTCGACGCCGGTGTCCAGGTCGTTGTGGTTGATCGCGTTGGCGATCAGCAGGACCGAGCCCTCCCAGTGGTCCATCACGGCGAGGTCGCTGGTGAGGAGCATGGTCAGCTCGGGCAGCCGGAGGTCGTCCCGCTCGCCGGGGCCGATCTTCTCCAGGCGGCGCACGATGTCGTAGCCCAGATAGCCCACCATGCCGCCGGTGAAGGGCGGCAGGCCATCCTGACGGGGCGTGTGCAGGGCCTCGACGGTGGCCCGGAGGGCGGCCAGCGGGTCGCCGCCGACCGGGACTCCGACGGGCGGGGCGCCGAGCCAGTGGGCGTGCCCGTCCTTCTCGGTCAGGGTGGCGGCGCTGCGGACGCCCACGAAGGAGTAGCGGGACCAGGTCCGGCCATTCTCCGCGGACTCCAGCAGGAAGGTGCCGGGGCGCTCCGCGGCGAGCTTGCGGTAGAGCGCGACCGGGGTGTCGCCGTCGGCGAGGAGCTTGCGCGTGACGGGGATGACGCGGCGGTCGGCGGCCAGCTTGCGGAACGTGTCGAGGTCCATGGCGGCCGACCCTACTGATCCGCGGAGGCCGCGCCGGACGCGGCGTCCTCGAGGAGCACGTCGGCGTCGAAGCAGGTGCGGTCACCGGTGTGGCAGGCGGCGCCCACCTGGTCCACCTTGACGAGCAGGGTGTCGGCGTCGCAGTCCAGGGCCACCGACTTCACGTACTGGACGTGGCCGGACGTATCGCCCTTCACCCAGTACTCCCGCCGGCTGCGCGACCAGTAGGTGCACCGGCCGGTCGTCAGGGTGCGCTGCAGCGCCTCGTCGTCCATCCAGCCGAGCATCAGCACCTCACCGGTGTCGTACTGCTGGGCGATCGCGGGGAGCAGCCCGTCGGCGCCGCGCTTGAGACGCGCCGCGATCTCGGGGTCCAGGCCACTGGGCCTGCTGGGCGGAGGCGTGCTGGTCATGCCGACCATTGTGCCGCGCCGCACCGGCCTCCCCGGCCACCCGCCCGGTGGGCGGACCGTGTCCCCGGTCGTACGCTGACTGCATGTCGACCCATGCGAAGCGTGAACGACTTCTTCTCGCCGACCTGTTGGAGGCCACGGGCCCGGACGCCTCCACGCTGTGCGAGGGCTGGACCACCCGTGACCTGGCCGCGCACGTGGTCGTGCGCGAGCGGCGCCCGGACGCCGCCGGGGGCATCCTCGTCAAGCAGCTCGCGCCGCGCCTGGAGCGGGTGATGGCGGAGTTCACCGAGAAGCCCTACGAGGAGCTGATCCAGCTCATCCGTACGGGTCCACCGCGGTTCTCGCCGTTCGCCCTGAAGCAGATCGACGAGATGTCGAACACCGTCGAGTTCTACGTCCACACCGAGGACGTACGCCGGGCGCAGCCCGACTGGACGCCGCGTGAGCTGGACCCGGTGTTCCAGGACGCGCTGTGGTCGCGGCTGGAGCGGACCGCCCGGCTGACCGGCCGGGCCGCGCCGACGGGCCTGGTGCTGCGCCGTCCGGACGGGCAGACGGCGGTCGCGCACCGGGGCACGCCGGTGGTGACGGCAACCGGCGAGCCCTCGGAGCTGCTGATGTTCTCGCTCGGGCGGCAGCGGGTGGCGGACGTGGCACTGGAGGGCGACAAGGAAGCGATCACGACGCTGCGCGAGGCGAAGGAACTGGGCATCTGAGCCGGCGCCTCAGCGGGGAACCCCGGCCACCGTCGGGTGACCGGGGCTCAAGCCGGGCGTGGTGTCACCGGACCGGGTGTCCCGCCGCTCTCAGTGACTCCTTCACCTCGCCGATCCGCAGGTCCCCGAAGTGGAACACGGAGGCCGCCAGTACCGCGTCCGCGCCCGCGGCGACGGCCGGCGGGAAGTCGGCCAGCTTGCCCGCGCCGCCCGACGCGATGACCGGGACGGTCACGTGCTTGCGTACGGCCGCGATCATCTCCAGGTCGTAGCCGTCCTTGGTGCCGTCGGCGTCCATCGAGTTCAGCAGGATCTCGCCCGCGCCCAGCTCGGCGGCCCGGTGCGCCCACTCGATCGCGTCCAGGCCGGTGCCCCGGCGCCCGCCGTGCGTCGTCACCTCGAAGCCCCCGGACGGAGTCCTGCGCGCGTCCACGGACAGGACCAGCACCTGGCGCCCGAAACGCTCGGCGATCTCCCGGATCAGGTCCGGGCGGGCGATCGCGGCCGTGTTCACGCCGACCTTGTCGGCGCCCGCGCGCAGCAACCTGTCCACGTCCTCGGCCGTACGGACGCCGCCGCCGACGGTCAGCGGGATGAACACCTGCTCGGCGGTGCGGCGCACCACGTCGTACGTCGTCTCGCGGTTGCCCGAGGACGCGGTGATGTCCAGGAACGTCAGCTCGTCGGCGCCCTCGGCGTCGTACACCTTGGCCATCTCGACGGGGTCGCCCGCGTCGCGCAGGTTCTGGAAGTTGACGCCCTTGACGACCCGGCCGTTGTCCACGTCCAGGCAGGGGATGACTCGGACCGCCAGGGTCATGAATCCACGGCTCCTCTGAATGCTTCTAGTTCCACCGACACCAGGACGCGCGGGTCGACGAAGCCGTCCACGACCAGCAGGGTCGCGGCCGGGCGCACGGAGTCGAACAGCTCCTTGTGGGCCCGGCCCACCTCGTCGACGTCCCGCGGATGCGCCAGGTACATCCGGGTACGGATCACGGACTCGACGCCGAGCCCGAACTCGCCGATCGCCTCGACCGCGGTGGTGAAGGCGACCTTGGCCTGCTCGTACGGGTCGCCCTCCCCGTACAGCACCGGGCCGCGGAAGGCCGTCGTGCCCGCCACCAGCACGCGGTCGCCCGCCGCGACGGCCCGAGCGAAACCGAAGGAGTCTTCCCAGGGATTTCCGCTCTGCACGCGCCGCACGGCTTCGGACGTCATGACGACACAGCCTCCAAGGCCTCTTCCAGGGTGAACGCCCTCGCGTACAGGGCCTTCCCTACGATGGCGCCCTCGACACCGAGCGGGACGAGGTCGGCGATCGCCCGCAGGTCGTCCAGGGACGACACGCCGCCGGAGGCCACGACCGGGCGGTCGGTGGCGGCGCAGACGTTCCTCAGCAGCTCCAGGTTCGGGCCCTGGAGCGTGCCGTCCTTGGCGATGTCGGTGACCACGTACCGCGCGCAGCCCTCCTTGTCGAGGCGCTCCAGCGTCTCGTAGAGGTCACCGCCGTCGCGGGTCCAGCCACGGCCGCGCAGGGTGGTGCCGCGTACGTCGAGGCCGACCGCGATCTTGTCACCGTGCTCGGCGATCACCTTGGCGACCCACTCCGGGGTCTCCAGGGCAGCCGTGCCGAGGTTCACGCGGGTGCAGCCGGTGGCGAGGGCGGCGGCCAGGGTGTCGTCGTCGCGGATGCCGCCGGACAGCTCCACCTTGATGTCCATCGCCTTGGCCACCTGCGCGATCAGCTCACGGTTGTCGCCGGTGCCGAACGCGGCGTCCAGGTCGACCAGGTGCAGCCACTCGGCGCCCGCCCGCTGCCAGGCGAGGGCGGCCTCCAGCGGGGAGCCGTACGAGGTCTCCGTACCGGACTCGCCGTGCACGAGGCGGACGGCCTGGCCGTCGCGGACGTCGACGGCGGGGAGGAGTTCGAGCTTGGCCATGGTCTACAGGGTTCCGATCCAGTTGGTGAGCAGCTGCGCTCCGGCGTCGCCGGACTTCTCGGGGTGGAACTGCGTGGCCCACAGGGCGCCGTTCTCGACGGCCGCCACGAAGGACTTGCCGTGGGTCGACCAGGTCACCTTGGGCGCGTGCAGCATCGGGCTGTGCGTCTCCAGCTGCCAGTCGTGGACGGCGTAGGAGTGCACGAAGTAGAAGCGCGCGTCCGGGTCGAGACCGGCGAACAGTTCGGAGTCGGCCGGTGCCTCGACGGTGTTCCAGCCCATGTGGGGCACGACGTCGGCCTGGAGCGGCCCGACCGTGCCGGGCCACTCGTCGAGGCCCTCGCTCTCGACGCCGTGCTCGATGCCGCGGGCGAACAGGATCTGCATGCCGACGCAGATGCCCATCACCGGGCGACCGCCCGCCAGGCGACGGCCGATGATCCAGTCGCCGCGCGCGCCGCGCAGTCCCTGCATACAGGCGGCGAAGGCGCCGACGCCCGGCACCAGCAGGCCGTCCGCGTTCATGGCCTTGTCGAAGTCGCGGGTGATCTCGACATCGGCTCCCGCGCGGGCGAGGGCACGCTCCGCGGAGCGGACGTTGCCGAAGCCGTAGTCGAAGACGACGACGCTCTTGGCGGCGCTCAATTCCACACCCCCAGCCGCAGGACGCCCGCGACGAGACACAGCGCCGCGCCGATGGAGAGCAGCACGACGAGGCTCGTCGGCATCTTCTGCTTGACGAAGGAGATGATCCCGCCGACCAGGAAGAGGCCGACGACGATCAGAGCGGTCGACGTCCCGTTCACAGCGCGCCCTTCGTGGAGGGAAGGATCCCGGCCGCGCGCGGATCTCGCTCGCTGGCGTAGCGCAGGGCCCGGGCCAGCGCCTTGAACTGGCACTCCACGATGTGGTGCGCGTTGCGTCCGTACGGCACGTGCACGTGCAGCGCGATCTGGGCCTGGGCGACGAAGGACTCCAGTATGTGCCGGGTCATCGTGGTGTCGTACTCGCCGATCATCGGCGCCATGTTCTCCGGCTCGGTGTGCACCAGGTACGGGCGGCCGGACAGGTCCACGGTGACCTGGGCGAGCGACTCGTCCAGCGGGACCGTGCAGTTGCCGAAGCGGTAGATCCCCACCTTGTCGCCGAGCGCCTGCTTGAAGGCGGCGCCGAGCGCGAGGGCGGTGTCCTCGATGGTGTGGTGCGAGTCGATGTGCAGGTCGCCCTCGGTCTTCACGGTCAGGTCGAACAGACCGTGCCGGCCGAGCTGGTCGAGCATGTGGTCGTAGAAGCCGACACCCGTCGCGATGTCGGTCCTACCGGTGCCGTCGAGGTCGATCTCGACGACGACCGAGGTCTCCTTGGTGGTGCGCTCCACGCGCCCTACGCGGTTCATGCGCTCTGCTCCTTCTTCAGTTCACGGACCGCGTCGAGGAACGCGTCGTTCTCCTCCGGGGTTCCGGCGCTGACCCGTAGCCACCCCGGTACGCCGTTGTCCCGGACCAGGACGCCCCGGTCGAGGATCTTCCGCCAGGCCTCCTGGGCGTCGGCGAACCGCCCGAACTGCACGAAGTTGGCATCGGACGCGGTGACGTCGTAACCGATCGCGCGCAGCTCGGCGACCAGCCGGTCGCGCTCGGACTTCAGCTGCTCGACGTACTTCAGCAGTGTGTCGGTGTGCTCCAGGGCGGCCAGGGCGGTCGCCTGGGTGATCGCCGACAGGTGGTACGGCAGCCGTACGAGCTGGACGGCGTCCACGACCGCCGGGTGCGCGGCGAGATAGCCGAGGCGGAGGCCGGCCGCCCCGAACGCCTTCGACATCGTCCGCGAGACGACGAGATTCGGCCGACCTTCGATGAGGGGCAGCAGCGAGTCGCCGTGGCTGAACTCGATGTACGCCTCGTCCACGATGACCATGGACGGCTTCGCGGCCTGCGCGGCCTCGTACAGGGCGAGGACCGTCTCGGCGGGGACCGCGTTGCCCGTGGGGTTGTTGGGGGTCGTGATGAAGACGACGTCCGGCCGGTTCTCGGCGATCGCCTGCTCGGCGGCGGCGAGGCCGATCGTGAAGTCCTCGTTGCGGGGGCCCGCGATCCAGCCGGTGCCCGTGCCGCGCGCGATGAGCGCGTGCATCGAGTACGACGGCTCGAAGCCGATCGCCGTGCGGCCCGGTCCGCCGAAGGTCTGCAGCAGCTGCTGGATGATCTCGTTGGAGCCGTTGGCCGCCCAGACGTTCTCGGGGCCGACCTCGTGCCTGCCGGTCTTCGTCAGATACTCGGCGAGCTTCGTGCGCAGTTCGACCGCGTCCCGGTCCGGGTAGCGGTTGAGGTCGCGGGCGGCCTCGCGCACGCGCTCGGCGATCCGCTCCACCAGCGGCTCGGGCAGCGGGTAGGGGTTCTCGTTGGTGTTCAGCCGTACGGGGACGTCCAGCTGGGGCGCGCCGTAGGGGGACTTGCCGCGCAGCTCGTCCCGTACGGGGAGATCGTCGATTCCGGTCACTTGCTTTCGGGCACCTTCCAACCGAACCTGGCCTTGATCGCCGCGCCGTGCGCCGGCAGGTCCTCCGCGTCCGCGAGCGTCACCACGTGGTGCGCGACCTCGGCCAGCGCGTCCCTGGTGTAGTCGACGATGTGGATGCCGCGCAGGAAGGACTGGACGGACAGACCCGAGGAGTGGCAGGCGCAGCCCCCGGTCGGCAGCACGTGGTTCGAGCCGGCCGCGTAGTCGCCCAGCGAGACCGGCGCCCAGGGACCGACGAAGATCGCGCCCGCGTTCCGCACCCGGTCGGCGACCGCGGCGGCGTCCGCCGTCTGGATCTCCAGGTGCTCGGCGCCGTACGCGTCGACCACCCTGAGGCCCTCGTCGACGCCGTCGACCAGCACGATCGCGGACTGCTTGCCCGCGAGCGCCGGGCGGATCCGGTCCTCGATGTGCTTGGTGGCCTCGACCTGCGGCTCCAGCTCCTTCTCCACGGCGTCCGCCAGCTCGACCGAGTCGGTGACGAGGACGGCGGCCGCCAGCGGGTCGTGCTCGGCCTGGCTGATCAGGTCCGAGGCCACGTGCACTGGGTCGGCGGTCTCGTCCGCGAGGATCGCGATCTCGGTGGGACCGGCCTCGGTGTCGATGCCGATCCTGCCGGTGAAGTAGCGCTTGGCCGCGGCGACCCAGATGTTGCCGGGGCCGGTGACCATGTTGGCGGGCGGGCAGGACTCGGTGCCGTAGGCGAACATGGCCACGGCGGTCGCGCCGCCGGCCGCGTACACCTCGTCGACGCCCAGCAGTGCGCACGCGGCGAGGATCGTCGGATGCGGCAGACCACCGAACTCGGCCTGGGCCGGGGAGGAGAGGGCGATCGACTCGACGCCGGCCTCCTGCGCGGGCACGACGTTCATGATCACCGACGACGGGTACACGGACCGGCCACCGGGCGCGTACAGCCCGACGCGCTCCACCGGCACCCACTTCTCGGTGACCGAGCCGCCGGGCACGACCTGGGTGGTGTGCGCGGTGCGGCGCTGCTCACGGTGGACGAGCCGGGCGCGGCGGATGGACTCCTCCAGGGCCGCGCGCACGGCCGGGTCGAGCCGGTCCAGCGCCTCGCTGAGCGCCTCGGCCGGAACCCGTACGGATGCGAGCCGCACACCGTCGAACTTCTCCGCGAAGTCGATCAGCGCCGCGTCGCCCCGATGATGCACGGCTTCGCAGATCGGACGCACCTTCTCCAGGGCGGCCTGAACGTCGAAGTCGGCTCGGGGCAGCAGGTCGCGCAGGGCGGGGCCCTCGGGGAGGGCGTCGCCGCGCAGATCGATTCGGGAGATCACAGCCCCAATTCTCTCAGACGGCACGGGCCCGTCGGACGCCCGTATCAGTGGCTGATACGCAGCGTGTCCGGTCGAGTGGGCCACGTGGCGGAGGCCGTCGAATCCGACGGCTTGTGGGACACGGGTCGCGGGCCGCTCACGACGTCCCGTCCCCCATCGCCCAGGACGGAAGCCGACACCCGGGTCGGCGTGTCGGAGCCATGGGGTCCGGCAGCGCGCGGGTTCGGGGACGGGAGCGGCGGTCCGAGGGTGCGCGTTGCGCATGTCGGGGGCGGGGGTCCGGGCGACGCGTGTCGAGGGGCCGAGGGTGCGCGTGTCGGCGCGGGGCGAGGGTCCGGGCGAGCGCCTGTCGAGCCGGACGCCGTGGTCCGGAGGTCCGCGTGTCGGGGCGGGGCGAGGGTCCGGGCGAGCGCCTGTCGAGCCGGACGCCGTGGTCCGAGGGTGCCCCTGTCGGAGGCGGGGCGGTGTCCGGGCGAGCGCCGAGGGTGCCCGTGTCGGAGGCGGGGGCGGGGGTCCGGGCAGGCGTCGGGGCCGGAGGCGGGGCGGGGGTCCGGGCGAGCGGGCGTCGGGGGCGGGGACGGCGGTCCGGGCCGAGGGCGGCGACCAGTGCATCTACGCCGGAGCCGGGATCACTGATCGGGCCGCGTGTGCCGGAACGGGACGCGGTGGTCCGGGCAGGCCGACTGACCGGTGACAGCCAGAGCCGGTAACGGGGGGCGGGCGACGAGTGCGGAACCGGTGCCGGGGGACAGGTGCGCCCGTCGGAGGCCGGGCCGGGGTTCACGCGGCACCCGGTGGAGCCCGGGCCGTTGATCGGTACGCGCTCGCCGAAGACCGGGCCCGAGAGCGAAGCGCGGGTGCGCGCGGCGTGCCGTGGCCGGATCCGGTTGTTCGGGCGGCGTGGCCCGTGGCCGGATCCGGTGGCTGATACCGCACCCGGAAGATCGCCTTCACCATTAGCGTTCGACCCGTCACCCAGCGGGCATGAACGGTCGTACGAAACCCGCGAGTAGCTGGGGAGGAAGGAAGAGCCGTGACCGAAGGTGCCGGCATCCGCACCGGGGACCTGCCGGACGATCTGACCGCCGCCGAGGCCGGGATGTGGCAGGCCTTCCGCAACGGCAGCGCCTACGACCTGCGCAGCGGGGACACCGCCGTCGACGATCCGCACGGCGGCCACCCCTGGGGACCGGAGCGCAGCGTGCGCGCGCGGATCGTGGCGTGGCTGCTCCTGGACGGGCCGCCCGCACTCGCCGGGCGTGTCTCGTCGCTGAAGCTGACCGGGGTGCAGATCCTGGACACCCTGGACCTCGCGGGCGGCACGATCATGCCGTACGTGGAGCTGAAGGGTTGCCGGTTCGAGAAGGAGATCCTGCTACCGGAGGCCCGCTTCACGACCCTGCGCCTGGTGGACTGCTCGGTGCCGCGCCTGGAGGCGGCACGGGTGCACACGGAGGGCGACCTGCATCTGCCGCGCTGCCGCTTCCAGAACGGGGTACGGCTCACCGACGCGCACATCGGCACCGATCTGCTGCTCAACCAGGCCGTCGTCTACCGGGACCGGCGCGGCCACTCGATCACCGCGGACGGAATGACCGTCGGGCAGGACCTGCAGGCCGAGATGCTGGAGTCGCACGGGGAGCTGAGCCTGCGCAGCGCCAAGGTGGGCGTCTCGCTGAGCCTGCGCGGCGCGCAGCTGACCAACCCGTACACACGGCTGGCGCTGAACGCCCCCCAGTTGACGGTCGAGCGGACGCTGTACCTGACCCCGGCGGGCGTCGGCAATCCGCGCCTGACCAGCGGTACCACGCCCGCGCGGGGAACGCGCGTGCAGCGGTTCGAATGCCGGGGCGGGGTCCGGCTGGACGACGGACGGTTCGGCGACGCGGTCGACCTGGAGCGGGCCCGGTTCGTCCTCGACGACGACCAGGAGCTGTCACTTCGCCGGGTACAGGCGCCCGAGCTGCGCTTCCTGGGCGAGCGGCCCGAGCGCGGCAAGGTGATCCTCTCGGGCGCGCGGATCGTGACCCTGATCGACCGGTGGACGAGCTGGCCCGGCCCCGGTGATCTGCACATGGGCGGCTTCACCTACGAGAACCTCGTCCCGCAGGACGCCTTCCCGCTCGCCCGGCGACTGGAGTGGGTGGCGGCGGCGACCGCCGAGTACGCCCCGGAACCGTACGAGCGGCTCGCGGCCGTGCTGCGCAACTCCGGGGAGGACGAGGACGCGCGCGAGGTCCTGCTCGCCAAGCAGCGCCGCCGCCGCGAGACCCTGCCGCTCGCGGCCAAGCTGTGGGGATACGCGCAGGACTGGACGGTCGCCTACGGATACCGGCCCGGCCGCGCGGCGGTGTGGATGGCGGTGCTGTGGGCGGCGGCCTCGGTCGCGTTCGCGCACGCGAGCCATCCGCCGGTCAGCAAGGAGGGCCATCCCGAGTGGAACCCCTCCCTCTTCGCCCTGGACATGCTGCTGCCCGTGATCGACCTCGGCCAGCAGGGACAGTGGGCGCTGAGCGGCGGCTGGCAGTGGGTCCAGGCTGCGGTGATCCTGCTGGGCTGGATCCTGGCGACGACGGTCGCGGCGGGCGCGACGCGGCTGCTGCGGCGCAGCTGACGCATAGCCCCCCAACAGCGGAGAAACAGCCGCCTTTTGCCTACTCTTGACTGTTGAGAGTACAACTAAATACGGGTTACGCATTCGTGCTGGCGCCTCCCCGACCTGCGGCTTTCAATGGTCGACACCATGGCACTGCTGCCCCCATTCATCCGCACGGCGCGGACGCCCCGTCGCCCCTCCCACCTCGCCGCCGGGCTGCCCGCGGACGACGAGGTCCTCCTCGACGCGCCCGACGAACGCCTTGCCCCCGCCCTGGTCGCGGCCGGCCGTGGCGACCACGGCCCGGCGGCCGAACTGCTCGCGACCACGCGGAAGGCCGCCGAGTGGGAGGACCGCGACCGGTACGTGACACGGCTCGCCGCCTTCGCACGCTCGCGCGAGGAGTGGCTCGGGGACTGGTGCGCGGCCGCCCCGGACGATCCGGACGCGCTGCTGGTCAAGGCGGAGCTGGCCGTGGCCCGCGGCTGGGCCTCGCCGGCCCGCTCCGAACTCCTGCGCGAGGTGGGCCCCTTGATCGCGGCGGCGGCCGAGGGCAATCCGCGCGACCCGGTGCCGTGGCGGGTGGCGCTCGACCATGCGCGCGGCACCGACGCCGGCCACGCAGAGTTCGAACGGCTGTGGACCGAGGCCGTACGCCGCTCCCCGTACCACTACGGCTGCCATGTGGCGGCCCTTCAGTACCTGTCGGCCGCCTGCCGTTCCCAGTGCCGCTCCCGGTGCGGAGACACCCGCCACACCCGCCACGGCTCCCACGGCGAGTGCTTCGACTTCGCCGAGACCGCCGCACAGGACACGCTGCCCGACTCGCTGGTGCAGGCGCTTCCGGTGCGCGCGGCCTTCGCGTGTCTGACGGAGAGCGGCGGGGCGAGGGTGGGCCGCGACCGGCTGGACGCGGCGGCGGACCGGGCGATCGCGCTGTCGTCCCGGTACGCGGAAGCCGACCCGTGGCCCGCCGAGGTGCGCAACCTCCTCACGTATGTGCTGGTCGAACTGGAGCGCTGGGAGGACGCGTGGACACAGCTGCGCATGATCGGCCCGTTCGCCACCTCCGCGCCCTGGGACCGGATCTCCGAAGATCCGCTGGGCCGGTTCCTGGAGGTGCGGGACGGTGTCCGCCGGCACGTGACGAGGGCGCGAACCCGGCATTCGGCGAGGCCTCTCCTTCCACGGAGTGAGCGCGCCGGACACGCCCGCGCCAGCGGCCATTAGGCTTTCGGGTCGTGACCACCGTCCGGCTCCCGCTCTTCCCGCTGAACTCGGTACTGTTCCCGGGGCTCGTGCTCCCGCTGAACGTCTTCGAGGAGCGTTATCGCGCCCTGATGCGCGACCTGCTCAAGACCCCCGAGGACGAACCGCGCCGCTTCGCCGTCGTCGCGATCCGCGACGGCCACGAGGTGGCCCCGAGCGCCCCGGGCATGCCGGATCCGACGGCCCTGCCGCAGCACGGGCCCACGGCCGGCTTCGGCCCTGACCCTGCCGAGGCGTTCCACGCGGTGGGCTGTATCGCGGACGCGGCGACGATCCGGGAGCGGGCCGACGGCACCTTCGAGGTGCTGGCCACGGGCACGACACGGGTCCGTCTGCTCTCGGTGGACACGTCGGGCGCGTTCCTCACGGCCGAGCTGGAGGAGTTGCCGGAGGAGCAGGGCGACGAGGCGGGCGCGCTCGCCGAGGGGGTGCTGCGGGCGTTCCGGCAGTACCAGAAGCGGCTGGCGGGCGCTCGGGAACGGTCC
Source organism: Streptomyces sp. TP-A0356 (assembly GCF_001417775.1). Taxonomy (GTDB): domain Bacteria; phylum Actinomycetota; class Actinomycetes; order Streptomycetales; family Streptomycetaceae; genus Streptomyces. Next base: position 339,549 of record NZ_BBZJ01000017.1, read on the forward strand.
CTGTCGACCGGCGCGGACCTGCCGGACGAACCGGCGGTGGTGTCGTACCTGGTGGCGGCCGCGGTGATGCTGGACACGCCGACGAAGCAGCGGCTGCTGCAGGCTCCTGACACCGCCTCCCGTCTGCGTGACGAGCTGAAACTGCTTCGCTCGGAGACGGCGATCATCCGTAGTCTGCCCTCGTTGCCGGCGGCGGAACTGACGCGGGGTCCGACCAGCCTGAACTGACGCGTGACACGTGGGGACGGGCCGGATGGCGAAGAGAGCGAAGAAGCAGCAGCAGTCGGGGGGAACCCCGGCGACGGTGGCGCTGACGGCTGCCGGGGTGGAGTTCACGGTCTACTCCTACGACCACGACCCCTCGCATCCCTCCTACGGCGAGGAGGCGGCCGAGGCGATGGGGGTCTCCCCCGATCGGGTGTTCAAGACGCTGGTCGCGGACGTGGACGGCGCGCTGGTGGTCGGGGTGGTCCCGGTGGCGGGCTCACTGGACCTGAAGGCACTGGCGACCGCGGTGGGCGGCAAGCGGGCGGCGATGGCGGACCCGGCGCTGGCGGAACGCACGACGGGGTATGTGCGGGGCGGCATCTCCCCCCTGGGCCAGCGCAAGAAGCTGCGCACGGTCCTGGACGCGTCGGCGTCGTCGCACGCCACGATCTGTGTGTCGGCGGGCCGCCGGGGTCTGGAAGTGGAACTGTCGCCCGAGGACCTGGCGAAGCTCACGGAGGCGCGCCTCGCCCCGATCGCCCGCGCGTGACCACTCGACGAACGAGCCGTCGTCGAGTAGTACGGAAACATGTCGAAGAGGACACGCAAGCGCAAATGGCGCATGAAGAAGGGCCACGCGAATCACGGCCACCGCCCGGCGTAGCCACGCCCTCACCCGAGCGCCGGAGAGCTGTCCAGGGGGCTCCGGCGCTCCAGGAGGAACAGGGGCGGGCGCGGCGTGTCCGTCCTAGGCCGGGGGCGTGGTGGGCTCGTAAGGCGCCGCGTACGGATCCGGGTCCCGGGGACCGAACAGCGCCGTCAGCCCGAGGTGCACCACCAGCGCGGCCACCGACCACGCCAGCAACGCCCCCTTGGCCCCCAGCTTCAACGGCGCGGAGAACGTCACCCCCTTGCCCACGGCCTTGGCATGCGCGATCACGTTCTGCGTGGGTCCCAGCCAGACCCCCAGCCGCCACGCGAGCAGCGACCCCAGCAGCCCGCCCACGCCGAGCGCCACCACCAGCGGTACGCCGCCCCGCTTGCGCACCAGGAAGACGACCAGCGCGCTGACCGCTCCGAACGCCGATGCGAGCAGCGTGAACGTCCCGTCCACGCCGATGGCCTGCTCCCCTTCGGTGTCCTTCAGATAGACGACCCAGGTCTTGTCGACCAGGTCCCCCACCAGCGGCACATGCGGCGCCAGCCACGACCACAGCACCCCGAGCAGCACCCCGGCGAGCGCGACGCCCACCGTGATCACGGCGGCCTCCCGCACCTCGGTCTTCATACCGGGACCGTCCGCCCCGTACAGGGCCGTGGCGCCGTGCGGAGCGGGCCCCGCACCCGGAGGAGCGGACACGGCGTGCCACGCGTCGTGCGAAGAATGCGGGGGCTGTTCATGCGGCGGCGGAGGCGGAGTCAACGGAGCGGTCACCTTCACATCCTGCCAGGCGGGTCTGTCAGCCGCGTCACCGGACGGCCGCCCGGCGGTACGCCCAGGTCGCCATGGCCAGCGAGGCCACGCCGACCGCGGCACACACGGCCAGGTCACCGAGGACCAACGCCCAGTCCGGATGCCCGTCGAAGCTCCGCGCGAACGCCTCGACACCGTAGGTGGAGGGCAGCAGGTCCCGCGCCATCTGCACGGTCTCCGGCATCCGGTGGGCGGGCAGCACCCCCAGCAGCAGCGCCGCCGACATACCCAACTGCCCGAACAGCGTGGCCAGTTCGGGCCTCGGCGCGAGCAGCCCCAGCGCGGCGCCGAGGCCCGAGAGGGCGGCCCCGGACAGCGGGATCACCGCGGCGAGCACCCACAGGTGCGCGAGAGGCAGCCCGAACAGCACGGACCCGAGGACGGCGGTCACCACGGTCCCGGGCACGGTGAAGGACGCGTACGCGCCGGCCGCTCCCAGCACCACGGCGGCGGCGGGCACCGGCAGCGTGGCGTAGTGGTCGAGCCCGCCGCTGCCGCGCAGCTGACCGAAGTACTGCGCCAGCAGGTTCAGTCCGACGTACGCGACGACCAGCACGGACGCCCCGGCCACCACGGACCGTGCGTCATGGCCGCCGTCCACGACGCCGCGCATCATGATCATGATCCCGATGGACTGGAACGTGGCCACGAACAGCAGTGGGATCCGCGCGACCCGCGCCCGGGACAGCTGCGCCCGGTACACGGCGGCGAGCGACGGCCACAGCCGCGCCCGCGCGCCGAGGGCGCTCTCGTCCCCGGCGCCGCCGTCCACGACCCCGGCGCCGGGCAGAACCTCGGCGGGTACGACACTCACGTCGTGCTGCTCCTCTTCGTTCCTGCCGCCGCCCAGTCCCCCACGGACGCGACGCCCCTGCCGCTCGATACGGACGCGACGCCCCTGCAGCTCGATACGGATACGCCCCACGCGCTCATGCCTTCACCAGCCCGTGGGTGCTGCCGCCGAGCGCCAGGTACACGTCCTCCAGACTGGGGGTGGCCAGCGTGAAGTCGTCGAGGGCCGCGAACGCGGCGCCTCCGGTCACGGTGGCGACGGCCGCGCGCGCCTCCTCGGGGGCCATCCGCAGCGACCAGCGGCGCCCGGACTCGACGGCACGGGCGCGCAGCGCGGCGACCTCGGGCACCTCGAGCGGCGCCTGCTGGCGCCATACGAGTTCCACCCGTACCTCGCCCGCGACCCGCTCCTTGAGCCCGGCCGGGGTGTCACAGGCGATGACGCGGCCCCGGTCGAGGACGGCGACCCGGTCCAGGACGGTCTCCGCCTCGATGACGTTGTGGGTGACCAGCAGGACGGTCGTTCCGCGTTCGGCCCGACGCCGGTCCACGGCGGCCCACACGGCCCTGCGTGCCAGAGGGTCCATTCCGGTGGTCGGCTCGTCGAGGACCAGCAACGGCCGCTCCCCCATCAGCGCGGCGGCGAAGCAGGCGAGCCGGCGCTGACCGCCGGAGAGCTTCTTGAGCGGCCGGGCGGCGATCGGGGTGAGCCCGAGCTCGTCGAGGACGGCGTCCCTCTGCTCGCGCGCCCGCCGCAGTTCGAGACCGCGCAGCCGTCCGGTCGTCTCGGCGGCGAGCGAGACGGTCAGCTCGTCGAGGGCGGTGGACTCCTGTCCGAGGTAGGCGAGGATCCGCGCGGCCCGCTCGGGATGGCGCACGATGTCGTGTCCGAGGATCTCCACGCTCCCGTGGTCGGGCCGCATCAGCCCGGTCAGCTGCCGTACGAGGGTGGACTTGCCGGCGCCGTTCGGCCCGAGCAGTCCGAAGATCTCCCCGCGCCGGATGTCCAGCCGTACCTCGTCGGTGGCCCGCACCTCGGGGGTACCGGGCGCGCCGCGCCGGCCCCGTACCGCCGGATAGGTCTTGGTCAGCCCGCGCACGGCGCACACGACATCGCCGCCCTGCGGTTGTGCCTGTGCGGTGCGCGTACTCACAAGGGACGAGAGTACGGGGTGCCGGGGGCGGAGCCACGCGCGGGTCGACCCATGTGCGCATATCGACCGCTCAGCCCAAATCGGCCGTAACGGCGCTCGATCACGACGGCGCCGCCCGGGGTGACACGCCGGTCGGGCTCAGTCTCCCGCGGGGGCGTGCTCCGCCGTCGTCCGCTGATCGATCTCCCGCCAGAACCCCGCCCGGATGGCATACCGGTCGTGCTCGTCGATCTGGTCGTCCTTGTGCGCGAGCAGCCCGAAACGCGCCGCGTACCGCAGCAGTTCCCCGTCGATGCGGTGCGGCACCCGCGGATACATGCCCGACAGCTTCTGCAGGTGCGAGGGATCGGCGAGCCGCTCGATCCACCGCCGCGCGAACACCTGGCCCACCTCGTACGGGTCGCCGCCGACCGTGGTGATGTCCTCCTCCCGGTCGGCCCATCGCTGCTCCGCGGTCGTCAGCTGCGCGAGCGTGGGCAGCGAGGCGGCCTCCGGCGACTCGGCCGCGACGGGCCGGTCGACCCAGCCCTTGTCGGACGACCACCGCAACGTCGCCCCGGCGGGCTGCTGCGCTGTCTGGGTGCCGGGCGCCCGGAGCGCGGCCAGGTCCTTCGGCGTCGGTACGCCCTTGGACGTGGGCACGCGCTCCTGGGAGCCGTTCGCCGAGGCAGCCGCCGGGACGTGTTCCGGTTCCTCGGCGGGCCGGTCCGTCGTGGCCGCGAGCGCCGACTCCGGCAGCGGAGCCGACAGGATCGCGGCGATCTCCGGCCGTGGCACCGGCGGGGGCGCGCACACCCCGCCCACTTCCTTCGCCCGTACCGCCTTGATGATCCACGCCCGGTCGAGCACGCGCCGCTCGTCGGCCTCGGCGACGAGGTCCTCGGACTGGTTGTAGTCGCCGTCCGCGGCCTGCACGGCCCACAGGTGCACGGCGACCCCGTGCTCCTTCGCGGCCATCATGCCCGGCAGCAGATCCCCGTCGCCGGTGACGAGCACGACGTCCGAGCAGGCGCGGTTGCGGGCCAGTTCCGTCAGCTCGGCGTGCATCGCGGCGTCGACGCCCTTCTGCGCCCACCGCCCGTCGCTGCGGGTCAGGGCGCCCAGGCGCACCGTGACCCGGGGCATCACGCGCATCCTGCGATGCTCCGGCTGCGGTACGCGGTCGGGGGCGCCGTCGAACCAGTAGATGCGCAGCAGCGGTCGTTCCGTGTCGGACTCGGCGCGTTCGCGCAGCCCCTGGATGAGGGCGGCGTGGTCGACGGTGATCCGGGACCGCGAGGGCTCACCGGCCAGCAGGCTGGCGGCAGCCCCGAGCAGATACCCGGCGTCCACCAGGACGATGCAGCGGTCCACGCGATCCACCCTCTTCCCGGGAGGTTTGCTTCGGGCTTCCTTCGAGTCTGCCCGACCGCGGGGAGGTTAACGGCCCGAACTCGATCTTCGGCGTGGCGGATCGGAGCCCCGCTCCTCGAACGATCTCTGTCACCCACGGTAATTGTCCGACATGCGACTGATGTCAGCCTATGTGACTCTGGTCCCGGCCCTGGCCCCTAGATCCCCCACAGGAGGCATCCCCATGGCCAAGAACAAGAACCGCAAGCAGTCCGGCCCGCAGAACCGCTCGCCGCAGGCCGAACAGGCGCAGGAGCACATGCACAGGCCCGCTCAGGAAACGCACGAGTCTCCTATATCGCAGGCCCCGGGCAGCCCTGCGAGTGTTGCCCGTAAGCAGCAGAAGCGCTTCGGTCACAACTGAGGCCCGCGTTCGGGCTCGTGCTGTGCCCCAGGTCCGGGCACACACGGAGGGGGCGCACCCGGCTTCGGGTGCGCCCCCGCACATGTCGGCGCTCCGGAGGGATCAGCCCGCCAGACAGGCCGGGCCGAGCAGGACCTTCAGATCGCCGTAGAGCGCCGGGTCCGGCTTGACGCGGTGCCGGTCCAGCCGCAGGACGGTCGTCTTGCGCGGACCCTGGAGCCTGATCCGCACCTCGCTGTCGCCCTTGTGCTGGCTGAGGATCTCGCCGAGGCGGCTGACCATCGGCGGGGTGACCTTCACCGCGGGGATGGTGAGCACGACGGGCGCGTTGGTGCCCGCGTTCGACAGGTCCGGGACCATCAGCTCCATCGCGACCAGCCGTGGCACGTCCTCACGCTTGTCGAGGCGGCCCTTGACGAACACGACGGCGTCCTCGACGAGTTGCGTCGACACCAGCTGGTAGGTCGCCGGGAAGAACATGCACTCGATCGAGCCCGCCAGGTCCTCGACCGTGGCGATCGCCCAGGCGTTGCCCTGCTTGGTCATCTTGCGCTGCAGGCCGGAGATGATGCCGCCGATGGTGACCACCGCGCCGTCCGCGTGCTCACCGCCGGTGAGCTGGGCGATGCCCGCGTCGGCCTTGTCGGACAGCACGTGCTCCAGGCCGAAGAGAGGGTGGTCGGAGACGTACAGACCGAGCATCTCCCGCTCCTGGGCGAGCAGATACGTCTTGTCCCACTCCTCGTCGGTGAAGGTGACGTCGAGGCCGAAGCCGGGCTCGCTGCTCTGCTCCTCGCCCATGCCGCCGAAGAGGTCGAACTGCCCCTCGGCTTCCTTGCGCTTGACCGCGACCACGTTGTCGATCATCGGCTCGTACTGCGCGGTGAGGCCCTTGCGCGTGTGGCCCATCGTGTCGAAGGCCCCGGCCTTGATCAGCGATTCCGTGGTGCGCTTGTTGCAGACCACGGCGTCGACCTTGTCGAGATAGTCCGGGAAGGACGTGTACTTCCCCTTGGCCTTGCGGGCCTTGATGATCGACTCGACGACGTTCGTGCCGACGTTGCGCACCGCGGAGAGGCCGAAGAGGATCACGTCGTCGCCCTGGGCGGCGAAGTTCGACTCCGACTCGTTGACGTTCGGCGGGAGCACCTTGATGCCCATGCGGCGGCACTCGTTCAGATAGACGGCCGACTTGTCCTTGTCGTCCTTGACCGAGGTGAGGAGTGCGGCCATGTACTCGGCGGGGTGGTTCGCCTTCAGGTAGGCGGTCCAGTAGGAGACCAGGCCGTACGCCGCGGAGTGGGCCTTGTTGAACGCGTAGCCGGCGAAGGGGACCAGCACGTCCCACAGTGCCTGGATGGCCTCGTCGCTGTATCCGTTCTTACGGGCGCCGGCCTGGAAGATGGTGAAGTTCTTCGCCAGTTCCTCGGGCTTCTTCTTGCCCATCACACGGCGGAGGATGTCGGCCTCGCCGAGCGAGTAGCCCGCGATGATCTGGGCGGCCTTCTGCACCTGCTCCTGGTAGACGATCAGGCCGTGGGTGACGTCCAGGACCTCCTTGAGCGGGGCCTCCAGCTCCGGGTGGATCGGCGTGATCTCCTGCTGGCCGTTCTTTCGAAGGGCGTAGTTGGTGTGGGAGTTCATGCCCATCGGGCCCGGGCGGTACAGGGCCGACACGGCGGAGATGTCTTCGAAGTTGTCCGGCTTCATCAGGCGCAGCAGCGAGCGCATCGGGCCGCCGTCGAACTGGAAGACGCCGAGGGTGTCGCCGCGCTGGAGCAGTTCGAAGGTCTTGGGGTCGTCGAGCGGCAGACCCAGCAGATCGATGTCGACGCCCTTGTTGGACTTCACCATCTTGACGGCGTCGTCCATGATCGTCAGGTTGCGCAGGCCGAGGAAGTCCATCTTCAGCAGGCCGAGCGACTCACAGCTCGGGTAGTCCCACTGGGTGATGGTCACGCCGTCGGTGTGCCGGACCCAGACGGGGACGTGCTCGGTGATGGTCTCGCTGGACATGATCACGCCGGCGGCGTGCACACCCATCTGCCGCACCAGGCCCTCGACGCCCTTGGCGGTGTCGATGACCTTCTTCACATCCGGCTCGTTCTCGTACATCCCGCGCACTTCGCCCGCCTCCGAGTAGCGCGGGTGGCTGGGGTCGGTGATGCCGGAGAGCGGGATGCCCTTGCCGAGGACGTCGGCGGGCATCGCCTTGGTGATGCGGTCGCCCATCGCGTACGGGTAGCCCAGCACGCGCGCGGAGTCCTTGATCGCGTTCTTGGCCTTGATGGTGCCGTACGTGCCGATCATGGCGACCTTGTCGGCGCCGTACTTCTCCGTCACGTACCTGATCACCTCGACGCGCCGACGCTCGTCGAAGTCGATGTCGACATCGGGCATCGAGATGCGCTCGGGGTTGAGGAACCGCTCGAAGATCAGGCCGTGCGGGATCGGGTCGAGGTCGGTGATGCCCATGGCGTAGGCGACGATCGAGCCCGCCGCGGAGCCTCGGCCGGGGCCGACCGCGATGCCGTTGTTCTTGGCCCACATGATGAAGTCGGCGACCACGAGGAAGTAGCCCGGGAAGCCCATCTGGATGATGACGTCCATCTCGTACTCGGCCTGCTTCTGGCGGTCCTCGGGGACGCCGCCCGGGAAGCGGCGCTCCATGCCGCGGCGGACCTCCTCCTGGAACCAGGTGACCTCGGTGTAGCCCTCGGGGATGTCGAACTTGGGCATGAGGTCGCGCTTCTCGAACATGCCCGTGGTGTCGACCTGCTCGGCCACCAGCAGGGTGTTGCGGCAGCCCTCCTGCCAGGCGTCCGAGGAGTCGATGGCGTACATCTCGTCCGTGGACTTCAGGTAGTAACCGGTGCCGTCGAACTTGAAGCGGTCCGGGTCGGAGAGGTTCTTGCCGGTCTGGATGCACAGCAGGGCGTCGTGGGCGCCCGCCTCGTGCGCGTACGTGTAGTGGGAGTCATTGGTGACCAGCGGCGGGATGCCGAGCTTCTTGCCGATCTCCAGCAGGCCGTCGCGAACCCTGCGCTCGATCTCGATGCCGTGGTCCATCAGCTCCAGGAAGTAGCGGCCCTTGCCGAAGATGTCCTGGTAGTCGGCGGCCGCCTTGAGCGCCTCGTCGAAGTGGCCGAGGCGCAGCCGGGTCTGCACCTCGCCGGAGGGGCAGCCGGTGGAGGCGATCAGGCCCTCGGACCACTGGGCGATGGTCTCCTTGTCCATCCGGGGCCACTTCTGCAGCCAGCCCTCGGCGTACGCGTCGGAGGAGAGCCGGAAGAGGTTGTGCAGACCCGTCTTGTTCGCCGCCCAGATGGTCTTGTGGGTGTAACCACCGGAACCGGAGACGTCGTCCCTCTTCTGGTGCGGCTGGCCCCAGAGGATCTTGCGCTTGTTGCGGCGGGACTCGGGGGCGATGTACGCCTCGATGCCGATGATCGGGGTGATCCCGGCCTTCTTCGCGGAGTGGAAGAAGTCGTACGCCCCGTGGAGGTTGCCGTGGTCGGACATCGCGATGTGCGTCATGCCCATCTCGTTGCACGCGTTGAACATGTCCTTCAGCCGCGCCGCACCGTCCAGCAGCGAGTACTGGGTGTGGACGTGCAGGTGCGTGAACGGCGGCTTTGACACGGCTTCGGCCTCCAGGGCGAACGACGTCGACGGGGGTCCGGCAGGCTGCGGACAGTCTGGGTGGACAGCCTCGAAGTCTATGCCTCGGCACTGACACCCGGAGCGTTTCCTTACGTACCTTCATCCGGGGGACACGGGCCACGCACCCGTACCTTCGTGCGACGGACAGGAGCCCCATCACCCGTGTCTCCGTACGAGGGTCGCGGGCACTCCCGCGTACCGTCGTCCGTTGGAAGGGGACGGACGATCCGTCCCACACGTCACGCACCACCTGCACCTGGAGGCACCCCGCGATGTCGGTTCCGCAGCTCAGCGCCGAGCAACGCGGCGAGGAGATCCTCGCCGTCTTCGACACCGCCTTCGGCGAGCTGCTCGCCGCCGACCCGGCCGCGTTCCGCGTGAAGTTCCGCAAGATGGCGGCCTCCGCCTTCGCCTTCTACCGGGGCACGGCGTGCCTCTTCTACCACGACCTCGCCGCGGAGAAGCGCGGCGGCCCGTACCTGGACGACCGCACCTCGCGCGTGTGGATCCACGGCGACCTGCACGCCGAGAACTTCGGCACGTACATGGACGCCACGGGCCGTCTGATCTTCAACGTGAACGACTTCGACGAGGCGTACGTCGGCCCCTTCACCTGGGACCTGAAGCGCTTCGCCGCCTCCATGGCGCTGATCGGGTACGCCAAGGCGCTGAGCGACGACCAGATCGGCGAGCTGGTCACGGTGTACGCGACGGCCTACCGCGAGCGCGTCCACGCGCTGGCCACCGGGGCCAAGAGCGACGAGGTGCCGCCCTTCACCCTGGACACCGCCCAGGGCCCGCTCCTGGACGCGCTGCGCGACGCCCGCTCGCTGACCCGCTTCGGGCTGCTGGACTCGATGACCGAGATCCGCGACTTCGAGCGCCGCTTCGCGCCGGGCGGCGGCTCCATCGAGCTGGACGCGGCCACGCGCTACAAGGTGCTCGCCGCCTTCGACGGCTATCTGGAGACGCTGCCGGAGTCCTCCCTGGCCCGCCCGGACTCCTACCGGGTCAAGGACGTGGTCGGCCGCCGGGGCATCGGCATCGGCTCGGCGGGCCTGCCGTCGTACAACATCCTCCTGGAGGGCAACAGCGACGCCCTGGAGAACGACGTGGTCATCTACATCAAGCAGGCCCAGACCCCGGCCGTCTCCCGCCACATCACGGACCCGGCCATCCGCGAGTACTTCCAGCACGAGGGCCACCGCACGGTGATCTCCCAGCGTGCCCTGCAGGCGCACGCCGATCCGTGGCTGGGCTGGACCGAGCTGGACGGCGCGGGCCAGCTGGTCGCCGAGGTGTCGCCGTACGCCGTGGACCTGGACTGGGGCGACATCGACGACCCGGAGGAGATCGCGGCGGTCGTCGCCGACCTGGGCCGGTCCACCGCCACGATGCACGCGGCGGCGGACGACCAGTCCGGCGAGTCCCTGGTGCCGTTCTCCACGGAGCGGGCCATCGACGCGGCGATCGCCGCCGAAGAGGCCGGCTTCGCGGAGCTGCTGGTGGACTTCGCGCACGAGTACGGGGCACGCGCGCGTACGGACCACCAGATCTTCGTGGACCTGTTCCGCAACGGCCGGATCCCCGGTCTGTAGGCCTCCTGCTCCTGGGACTCCAGGGCTCCCCGACCGCTCCCACACAACGCTCCCGTAACGCATGGCCCCCCTTTAGGGGACCCTTACGGGAGCGCGTGGGACACTCTCACCGCTATGGACATATCCGGGACCCAGCTCAGAGCCGTACGCGCGGCGCTGTTCACGGCGGTGGTCGTGACGCTCAGCGCCGCGTCGCACGTGCTGCTGTCCGAGGTCCCGCTGCCGATGGGGACGGTGGCCGCGATCGCCGCAGCCGTCTTCGCCGTCGCCTACGGGCTGGCGGGCCGTGAGCGCGGCTTCGGGAAGATCGCGGCCCTGCTGGTCCCGCTCGAGCTGGCCGCGGACACGGTGTTCACCACGGGCCAGCACGCCTGCTACGGCAGGGCGGGCGGCCCGGTCACCGGCCCGCTGCGCTCGGTCGGCCTGGACGTCCTGTGCAGTGGCGGCAGCGTGGGCACCCGGGTCGCCGGCCCGGGCACCGACCGGGTCGCGGCTCTGCTGGCGCACGCCGACCCGGCGACCGCCTGGCTGCTGCTCGCCGCCCATGTGAGCGTGGGGCTCCTCGCGGCCGCCTGGCTGCGCCGGGGCGAGCGGGCGCTGGCCCAGCTGCTGCGCGCGATGGCCGCGACCACGTTCCGGCCGCTGCTGATCGCCGTCGCCGCGGTGGAGGTGCGGCTCGCCCCGATGCGTCGGGCCCCGCGGCCCGCGCACCGTGTCGTCACCGTCCGCATTCCCCTGTTCGCGCACTCCCTGGGACGGCGGGGTCCGCCGCGCTCGGTCACCTTCGGCTGAAGCACCCGAAGCATCCGAAGCACCCGAGCACCGCAAGACCCCCCTTTACACAACCCGCGCACAGCGTGTGCGCGCGTCCCCATGGAGATCACCCGATGAGCAAGCGGAACAGCCAGACGGCGAAGACGGCGGCCCGTGAGCGGCTGCGTCAGGAGCGCGAGCGGCAGGCCAAGCGCGACAAGGTGAAGCGGCAGGTCATCGTCGCCTGCTCGATCGTCGGCGTCCTCGCGATAGCCGGCGGGGTCGGCTACGCCGTCGTCCAGGCCAACAAGCCCAGTCACTGGGAGGCCCTGAAGAGCGCCAAGGTCGTGGCGCCGGCCAACACCACGGGCACCGACGGGACGACCGTGGTCATCGGCAAGAGCACCGCGAAGAAGACCCTCAAGGTCTACGAGGACCCGCGCTGCCCGATCTGCGCCCAGTTCGAGCAGACCGTCGGTACGACCGTCAAGAAGGACATCGACGACGGCAAGTTCAAGATCCAGTACATCGGCGGCACGTTCATCGACGGCGACCAGCTGGGCAAGGGCACGATCGGTACGCGCGGCGAGGGCTCCAAGAACGCGATGAGCGCCATGGGCGCCGCGCTCAACGTCAGCCCGGAGGCCTTCCTCGAGTACAAGAGCGCGCTGTACTCGAAGCAGTGGCACCCGGACGAGACGAGCGACAAGTTCAAGGGCCGCGACTACCTGCTCAAGGTCGCGGACACCGTCCCGGCCCTGAAGAACAGCACCGCGTTCCAGAACGCGGTGAAGAACGGCACCTATGACGCCTGGGCGCTGGCGATGTCGAAGACGTTCGACACCAACAAGGACGGCGTCACGGGCACGCCGAGCTTCGTCATGAACGGCAAGGTGCTCACCACCTCCGCCGGCAACCCGCCGATGACGGTGGGCGAGTTCACCTCGCTGGTGGACGCGGCCCTCAAGGCCTGAGCCGGCACCGGACAGGACACACCAGATCGTCCGCGAGCGGCCGGCTAGAGGCTGAGCGGCCGGTTAGAGGCTGTCGAGGAAGCCGAGCGCCACCCGCCAGGTGGCCTCGGCCGCCTCCTCGTCATAGTCCGGCAGATCGGGGTCGGTGTAGAGGTGGCCGGCGCCCACGTACCGGTGGATCTCCACGTCCGCGCCAGCTCTGCGCATCTGCAGATACCAGGCGCTCAGCCAGTCGTCCGTCTCGAACGGGTCCGGCTCGGCCACGTGCAGCTGGACCGGGAGATCGTCCACCGAGGCGCCGGCCGCGATGTCCGAGGTCCCGTGCAGCAGCAGGAGGCCGCGCGCGTGCTTGTCACCGAGGGCCAGGGTCTGCGCGGTGGCGGCGCCGAGCGAGAACCCCGCGTACACAAGCCCTCGCTCCGAGTACGGCGCGCAGGCCAGGACGGCCCGCTTGAGCAGCTCTTCCTTGCCGATCTCGTCCTTGAAGGCCATGGCCTCCTCGACCGTCTCGAAGGTGCGGCCGTCGAACAGATCAGGGGTCCACACCTCGTGCCCGGCGGCGCGCAGCCGGTCGGCGGCGGCGCGGACGGCGGGCCGCAGTCCGTATGTGGAGTGGAAGAGCATGATGTTCATGAGCCCATGGTGCCAGTCGGCACCGACCGCGCCGTACGCAGCGTGTTTGCGACCGAAACGGGATCAGAGGTTCACACCGCCCTCATCCGGTTACGTTCGAAGGCATGGAGAATGTACTGCGCCCGGTGATCGTCGTCGGTGGCTCGGTCGTGCTCACCCTGCTCATCGGTTGGGCCACGGACCTCCTGCTGCGCAAGGCGAACGACTCCCACCCCGAGACGCCCCTGTGGGGCCTGCTGCGACGCGGCCGCATCCCCTACCAGCTCGTCCTCTGCGCGGCCCTGCTCAGAGGCTCCTACGACCAGGCCAAGCTTCTGGAGGCCCACCGGGTCGGGATCGGCCAGGCGCTGACACTGGTGCTGATCGGATCCGCCGCCTGGCTGGTCATCCGTATCGCGGGCGCCGTCGTGGAGACGTCCTACACCCGCTACGCCCGCGTCCACCGCGATCCGGCCCGGGTCCGGCGTGTGCGCACCCAGGTCTCGTTGATCATGCGGGTGGTGTCGGCGATCGTCGGGGTGGTGGCCGCCGCCTCCATGCTGCTGACGTTCCCGGCGATGCGGGCGGCCGGCGCCTCACTGCTGGCCTCGGCCGGCATCCTGGGCATCGTCGCCGGTGTCGCCGCGCAGTCCACGCTCGCCAACCTCTTCGCCGGTCTGCAGATCGCGTTCGGCGACATGGTGCGGATCGGCGACACGGTCGTGGTGGACGGCGAGTGGGGCACCGTCGACGAGATCACGCTGACGTTCCTGACGGTGCGGACCTGGGACGAGCGCCGGATCACCATGCCGGTGACGTACTTCACCTCGAAGCCGTTCCAGAACTGGTCGCGCGGTGGCTCCCAGATGACCGGCATCGTCTTCTTCCACGTCGACCACTCCGCGCCGGTGGAGGCGATGCGCGAGAGGCTCCGCGACATCGTGCGCCAGTGCCCGGCGTGGGACGGCCGCGCCCACGGCCTGGTCGTCACCGACACGACGCCCACCACCATGGAGGTCCGGGCGCTGGTGACCGCGAAGGACGCCGACGACATCTGGACGGTCCGGGTCACGGTCCGTGAGCAGATGATCCGCTGGCTGACCGAGGAGCATCCGTACGCGCTGCCACGGGTCAACACGGCGGAGGCGATAGCGCCGCCGAGCAGGAACGGGCATGCCTGGGCCGATGGAGCGGGCCACCGGGAGTACGAGTCGTCGCGGACGGGCCGGGGCTGAGGCCCGGCCCGTCAGTGACCCCGCTCTGCCCCACCGTTGACCTGGATCACCTGCGCGGTGATGTGCCCGGCGCCCGGGGAGGCCAGCCAGTGCAGGGTCGCGGCGATGTCGCCGGGCGTACCGGCTCGGCCGGTCGACGTCTCCGCGACGAGCCGGTCGCGCCGCGCCGGGTCGATCGCCTCACCGAAGAAGTCGGTGTCCTCGACATAGCCGGGCGCGACCACGTTCACCGTGATGCCGCGGGGGCCCAGATCCCGGGCCAGATCGAAGGCGTACGGGTGCAGCGCGGCCTTGGACGCGGCGTACGCCCCGCTGCCGGAGCCACGGTAGGCGGCGATGGAGCTGAGGAAGAGGACGCGCCCGCCGGGTGAGGCCAGCCGCTCCCGCAGCGCCTCCGTGAGCAGCGCCGCGGTCAGCACGTTCTGCCGGAAGTTGACGGTCCAGGTGTGCGCGACCGCTTCGAGCGGCTCGTCGGTGTCGGCCCCGGCCTCCGGATTCCCGGCCCCACCCGCGTTGTTGACGAGGACGTCCACGGTGCCGAGCTCCGCGGCCACGAACTGGGCGACCCCGCGCACGGCGTGCGGATCGCTCAGGTCGGCCGCGTGGGTCAGCGCCCCGGGCACGTCGGCCTTCTCCAGCACCTCCGCCCGCCGCCCGAGGAGCAGCACCTGGTCCCCGTCCGCGGCGAAGGCCCGCGCCGCCGCAAGGCCGATTCCCGTACCGCCACCACTGATCACCACGTTGCGCGCCATGATCAGAGCCTACAAAGGAGGGACCGCGACGAGGGGTTGATTCAAGCCGATCCGTCCGCGGGTCTCGAAAGGCCGGTGTCTCCCGCACCGGCGGTGTCAGCGCAGGCTGCGCACGTCCAGATGGCGCAGCACCCGGTCGACGACCTCCGGGTCGGAGCCCGGTTCACTGCGCGCCGCCAGCACCTCGTGCCGTGCCGCGCTCAGCATCTCCCCCTGGATCCTGCGCAGCCGCTTCATGCGCCGGGCACGCTGCTCGTACGCCTCTCGCCGCTCCTCGTCGCCCAGGTCGGGGCTGATGCGCGCGCCGATGTCGAAGGCCCGCCGCAGCAACTGCTCGGACAACTCCTCCGGCAGCTCCTCGACCTCCTCGATCTCCTTCAGCCTCCGCTTCGCCGCCTTGGCCGCGCGGGTCGCCAGCGCCCGTTCGAACTCCTTCTCCCGCTCCGTGTCGGCCCGCACCCCCAGCTTCTTCACCAGCCACGGCAGGGTGAGTCCCTGGAGCACGAGCGTCGCCATGATGACGCCGAACGCGATGAAGACGATCTCGTTCCGGTCGGGGAAGGGTGATCCGTCGTCCCTCTTCAGCGGGATGGCCAGGGCCAGCGCCACCGACGCCACGCCCCGCATCCCCGACCACCACATGACGACGGTCTCGCGCCACGACGTGGGGATGTCCTCGTCGTGGTCCCGCTTGGCGTGCAGCCGCTTGGTCAGCCAGGTCGCGGGCAGCAGCCACGCAAGCCGTACGAGCACCACGACGGCCACGATCGCGGCGGCCCAGCCGAGCATCTGGCCCCACCGCCCGGACGCGGTGCGGAAGGCGTGGTGCAGTTCGAGTCCGATGAGCCCGAACGCGACCCCGGTGACCAGGGTGTCCACGATGTCCCAGAACGTATGTCCGGCCAGCCGCATCATCACGTCGTCCGGATCGGCGGCGTACTCCGCCAGGAACAGCGCGGTGGTGAGCACTGCCAGCACGCCGGAGCCGTGCAACTCCTCGGCCAGGACGTACGACGCGTACGGCACCAGAAGCGTCAGCCCGATCTGCAGGGTGGCGTCACCGAGGAGGTCCAGCAGCTTGTTGGCGGCCCAGCCGAGCGCGAGCCCGACGCCGAGGGCGACGGCCGCGGAGAGGGCCAGTTCCAGCAGGGCGTGCGGCAGCGAGAACGTCCCACTGACGGCGGCGGCGATCGCGACGTGGTACAGCACGATCGCCGTCACGTCGTTGAACAGGCCCTCGCCCTCCAGGATCGACACCAGTCGGCGGGGCAGTCCCAGCTGTCCCGCGACGGCGGTCGCCGCGACCGGGTCGGGCGGCGCGACCAGAGCCCCGAGGGCGATCGCGGCAGCGATCGGCAGTCCCGGCACGATCGCATGGGCGACGGCGGCCACACACACGGTCGTGACGAACACCAGCGCCACGGCCAGCAGGAAGATGGGCCGTCTGTTGGCCGCGAACTGCCGCCAGGAGGTGCGGCGTACGGCGGCGTACAACAGCGGCGGCAGCAGCGCGGGCAGGATCAGGCCGGGCGGGATGTTCACATCGGGCACGAAGTCCAGCACGGCCAGCACGATGCCGAGCAGTGTCATCAGCACCGGCGCCGGCAGCCGGAAGCGGTCCCCGACCGGTACGCTCACCACGGCCCCGAGCAACAGCAGCAGCAGGAGGGCCAATTGGTCCACGGTGGTGCGCTCCGGGAAGTTCGACGTTCACACGGCAGACCTCAAGCCTGCCATGTCATCCCCTGTCACCCGCGTTGCGGGCGCCGTCGGCCGCGTGCGACGCCCTCGGCGGCTTGCGGGCGCCCTCCGCTACAGAGGGCGGCGCATCGCCCGATGCGGTATGCCCGCGTCGGGGAACTCCGGCCCGTACGCCTCGTACCCCAGCCGCTCGTAGAAGCCCAGCGCATGCGTCTGCGCGTGCAGATCGACCGCCGTGAGCCCACGCGCGCGTGCCGCGTCCTCCATCGCCCGCACCAGCGCCGCGCCGACGCCAAGACCGCGCGCTTCCCGGGACACCGCGAGCCGCCCCAGGGAGCCCACGGACGGGTCGCCGCCGTTCTTGGCCGCGGCCGCCTCCCCGTGCAGCAGCCGGCCCGTCCCGAGCACCACGCCGCCCTCCCGTACGGCCAGGACGTGCACGGCGCCGGCGTCGTAGGCGTCGTACTCGATGTCCTCGGGGACGCCCTGCTCACGGACGAAGACTTCCTTGCGGACCGCGAAGCACGCCTCGCGGTCGGCGGGGTCCTCGGCGACCCGCACCACATACCCGGAACTCATGCCCAGCTCTCCTCACGCACCTTGTCCAGCGCCTTCTGCAGGTCGGTGGGGTAGGCGCTCTCGAACTCGACCCACTCCCCCTCCCCCGGATGCTCGAAGCCGAGGCGTACGGCGTGCAGCCACTGCCGGGTCAGGCCGAGCCGCTTGGCGATGGTCGGGTCCGCGCCGTACGTCAGGTCACCGACGCACGGGTGCCGGTGGGCGGCCATGTGGACACGGATCTGGTGGGTACGTCCCGTCTCCAGCTTGACGTCGAGCAGGGAGGCCGAGCGGAACGCCTCGATCAGGTCGTAGTGCGTGATGGAGGGCTTGCCGTCGGCGGTGACCGCCCACTTGTAGTCGTGGGTGGGGTGGCGGCCGATGGGCGCGTCGATGGTGCCGCTCGTCGGGTCCGGGTGACCCTGGACGAGGGTGTGGTAGCGCTTGTCGACCGTGCGCTCCTTGAACTGGCGCTTGAGCGAGGTGTACGCGCGCTCCGACTTGGCCACCACCATCAGGCCGGACGTGCCGACGTCGAGGCGGTGCACGATGCCCTGGCGCTCGGCGGCCCCCGATGTCGAGACGCGGTACCCGGCGGCGGCGAGACCGCCGATCACGGTCGGGCCTGACCAGCCGGGCGACGGGTGCGCGGCCACGCCGATCGGCTTGACGATCACGACCACGTCCTCGTCGTCGTGCACGATCTCCATGCCCTCGACCGGCTCCGCGACCACCTGAACCGGCGCGGGCGCCTGCGGCATCTCGACCTCCAGCCAGGCACCGCCGCGCACCCGCTCCGACTTGCCGACCACCGTGCCGTCGACCAGCACCTTGCCCGCGGCGGCCAGCTCCGCCGCCTTCGTACGGGAGAAGCCGAACATGCGGGAGATGGCGGCGTCGACGCGCTCGCCCTCCAGGCCGTCGGGCACGGGCAGGGTACGGATCTCGGGAAGCGTGCTCACCCGTCGAGTATGCCGGACGGGTCCGACAGCGCCGTACGAGAGGCCCGGGCGCTCAGTCCTTGTGGACCGTGCCGTCCGGGTCGAGGCCCCGGAAGGACAGCAGCACGATCAGGATGCCGCCGCAGACGATCGCCGAGTCGGCCAGGTTGAAGACGGCGAAGTGCTTGGGCGCGATGAAGTCGACCACCGCGCCCTGGAAGATGCCCGGGGAGCGGAAGATCCGGTCGGTGAGGTTGCCCAGGGCGCCGCCGAGCAGCAGGCCCAGCGCGATCGCCCAGGGCAGGCTGTAGAGCTTGCGCGCGAGGCGGGCGATCACCACGATCACGGCGGCCGCGATCACCGTGAAGATCACCGTGAAGGCCTCGCCGAAGCCGAAGGCGGCGCCCGGGTTGCGGATGGCCTCCAGCTTCAGCCAGTCCCCGATGATCCGGATCGGCACGTGGTGCTCCAGCTTCGCGACGACCATCAACTTGCTGATCAGGTCGAGCGCGTAGGCGAAGGCGGCGACCACGAACAGCACCGCGATCCGGCGCCTGCCCCGGGGATGCCCGGCTGCGCCGGACCCCGGCTCCCGCACGCCGGAGCCCTCGGCAGGCGTCTTCGCGGGCGCGACGGCGGAATCCGGGGCGGTTCGCTCACCGGAGGGAGCCCGGTGGCCGGACCGCTCCGGTCCGGCCCCCGCCGCGTCTGGGATATCCGGCGTACCGATGATGCGCTCCGCCTCTGCCACGTGAGTCCCTCAACCTAGGTGCCTGACTGAGGACGAGACTACGGCACCTCCCCGCAGGACACCGTGTTCAGGACGGGATCATCAGCGGCGTTCCTGCTTCTGCTTGCACTCCACGCACAGCGTGGCGCGCGGGAATGCCTGCATGCGGGCCTTGCCGATGGGGTTGCCGCAGTTCTCGCACAGGCCGTAGGTGCCGGCGTCGAGGCGTTCCAGGGCGCGCTCGGTCTGTTCGAGCATCTCGCGCGCGTTGGCGGCGAGCGCCATCTCGTGCTCGCGGGTGATGTTCTTGGCGCCGGTGTCCGCCTGGTCGTCACCGGCGCCGTCGCCCGAGTCGCGCATCAGTCCGGCCAGCGCCTGCTCGGACGCGTCGATCTCGCCGCGCAGCCGCACCGCCTCGGACTGGAGCTCCGCGCGTGCCTCGTCCACCTCTTCGGGGGTCCACGGGTCCTCGCCGGGGCGCACCGCCAACTCGCCGGGCTCCACCGCGGCGAGCCGTGCCTTGGGTACCGCGGTGGGGCTCTTCGCCGCCGTGGCCGTGCCAGGAGTCTTCTTCGCAACCACCGTCGTGGCTCCCGTCTGCTCGGCGACCTCGACCGTGCCCGCCTTCTTGGCCGTGCTCTTCTTGGCCGCGCTCTTCGTGGGGGTGCTCTTCTGGGTGCCGCCCTTCGCGACGGCGCTCTTGCGGGCAGCGGCCTTGACAGGAGCCGACTCCTCGCCGACGGCCTTCCTGGCCGCCGTCTCCCTCGCGGCGAGCTTCCTCGCCGCCGTCTCCTCCCTGACGGCCTTCCTGGCCGCCGTCTCCCTCGTGGCGACCTTCCTCGCCACCGTCTTCTTCGCGGCGACCTTCCTCGCCGCCGACGTCTTCGCCGCCGACTTCTTCGCGGGGACGCTCTTGGCCGCCGCCTTCTCGGCAACGGCCTTCTTCGCCACCTTCGTGGCTGGGGCCTTCTTCGCCACCTTCTTGGCCGGGGCCTTCTTCGCCACCTTCTTGGCAGCCGCCTTCTTCGCCACCTCCTTGGCCGGGGCCTTCTTCGCCACCTTCTTGGCAGCCGCCTTCTTCGCCACCTCCTTGGCCGGGGCCCTCTTTGCCACCTTCTTGGCGGCCGTGCCGCTCGCCGCCGTCCCTGTGCCGCTTGTGCCGGCCGCCGCCTTCTTCGCCGCCGGTCGCCGGGGACCGCCTTCCTCCTTGGTCGTCTTCCTGGACGCGGCCGCTCCCCCGGCCGCCCGCTTCGACGATGTCTCCTTGGACACCGCCGCCTTCTTGGCGGCGGACTTCCCGGCAGCCGCGGTCTTGGGAGCAGCCGCCTTCCCGGCGGCCTCCTTCCCGGTGGCCGTCGTCGTGCGGGTCTCCTTGGCAGGAGCCGTCTTCCCCGCGGCCGCCTTGTCAGGAGTTGCGCTCTTGGTGGCGGCCCTGGCGGAATCCGCCTCCTTGGCGGCCTTCGCAGAGGCCGCCTGCTGCACGGCACCCTTCACGGAAGGCGCCTCCTTCGCGGCCCTCTTGGCGGAGGCCGTCTCATTGCGGGCCGCCGTCCCAGGATCCGTCTCCCCGGCGGCTTCCGTTCCGGCGACCGTCCTCACGGTCGTTTGCTTCCCCGCGGCCGCCTCGTTGCGGGCCGCCTTCCTGGAGACCGATTGCTCGGTCGTCTCAGGAGCGGTCGTCCGCGACGCCGCCGCTTCCCCGGAGACCGTCTGCCGGGACACCGCGGGCCCGGCGGCCGCCCTTGCAGCAGCCGTCTCCTGGACAGCCGTATCCCCGGCAGCCGTCGCCGAAGCCTGCTTCGGCGTGCCCCCCGCCTCCATGGCAGCCGTCTGCCCGGCCGCCCTCGTCCGGCCGGCCCCGTCGGGCGCCGTGCCCAGCGTCGTCACCGGCCTGGCCTTCCGCCTCGCCGATGCCGCGTGGGTGTTCTTCCTGCCGTTCACATCCCTGGCCGCCACGCCGCCGGAGGCAGCCGCACCCGTGGATCTGCCGGACGCCGACTGCTGTACGGCCGTCTTCTTCGCCACCATGGCCGCGGCCCCTTCACACAGTGTGATTTCGCGCGCGAATCGTGCTGGGACGATAAATCGACTTCTGACCCGCGGCAACGGGGCACGCCAGCGCTTTGCCCGCCCCGCGCGTGCTCCGCGGCGAGCCTGCATCGGTTGTGCCCAGCTCTCCGCCCGGTAATCCGCCGGGCCGGGCGTCCGGGGGATCCGCACGTCGGCGCCTCGCCATTCGGGTCACCCGCCACCCCTCGCCGCCCCCGGCCGCGGGAGCGGGAAATCCGGTCGGCCGCGACGCGTGCGGCGCCGTACACTGGGCGGAGCGAAAAGCGTGGATGGGGACGAGTAGCGGCGTACGCAGCCATGAGCGACCCGGGGACGGTGGAAGCCCGGGGGCGAGCGCGACGCGAAGATCACCCCGGAGCCGCCGGAAGAACGCCCGCCCAGGGCCAGTAGAACCGGTATCGCGACCCCAATGAGGGGGCTCACCGGCGCGTACGGCGCACCGGGGAGCCAAGGAGGGTGGTACCGCGGGAGCGCGCCGCACACGGCGTACGGAGAATCGACACGATTCCCGGCTCTCGTCCCTCCGACGGAAGGCAGCACGTCCGCCGGAGGAAGATCCATGACGCAGTACCGCCAGGTGCCCGCCCAGGTCGACCTGCCCGCACTCGAGCACACCGTGCTCGACTTCTGGCGCGAGCAGAAGATCTTTGCCAAGAGCCTGGAGCAGTCCGAGGGCCGCCCCGAGTGGGTGTTCTACGAGGGCCCGCCCACGGCCAACGGCATGCCGGGCGCCCACCACATCGAGGCCCGCGTCTTCAAGGACGTCTTCCCGCGCTTCCGCACCATGCGCGGCTACCACGTGGCCCGCAAGGCCGGCTGGGACTGCCACGGCCTCCCGGTGGAGCTGGCGGTCGAGAAGGAGCTCGGCTTCAACGGCAAGAAGGACATCGAGGCGTACGGCATCGCCGAGTTCAACGCCAAGTGCCGCGCGTCCGTGACCCGCCACACCGACGCCTTCGCCGAGCTCACCACCCGTATGGGCTACTGGGTCGACCTGGACGACGCGTACCGCACGATGGACCCGGAGTACGTGGAGTCCGTCTGGTGGTCGCTGAAGGAGATCTTCGGCAAGGGGCTGCTGGTCCAGGACCACCGCGTCGCCCCCTGGTGCCCCCGCTGCGGCACGGGCCTGTCGGACCACGAGCTCGCGCAGGGCTACGAGACAGTCGTCGACCCGTCCGTCTACGTCCGTTTCCCGCTCACCTCCGGTCCGCTGGCCGGCGAGGCCTGGCTCCTGGTGTGGACGACGACCCCCTGGACGCTGGTCTCCAACACCGCGGTCGCCGCGCACCCCGAGGTCACCTATGTCGTCGCGACGAACGGCGAGGAGAAGCTCGTCGTCGCCGAGCCGCTCGTCGGGAAGGCGCTCGGAGAGGGCTGGGAGACCACGGGGCAGACCTTCACCGGAGCCGAGATGGAGCGCTGGTCGTACCAGCGTCCCTTCGAGCTGGTGGAGTTCCCCGCGCCGGCCCACTATGTGGTGAACGCGGAGTACGTCACCACCGAGGACGGCACGGGTCTGGTCCACCAGTCCCCCGCCTTCGGTGAGGACGACCTGAGGGTCTGCCGCGCGTACGGCCTGCCGGTGGTCAACCCGGTGCGCCCCGACGGCACCTTCGAGGAGGACGTCCCGCTGGTCGGCGGCGTCTTCTTCAAGAAGGCGGACGAGAAGCTCACGGAGGACCTCAAGCAGCGTGGGCTGCTCTTCAAGCACCTGCCCTACGAGCACAGCTACCCGCACTGCTGGCGCTGCCACACCGCGCTCCTCTACTACGCGCAGCCGTCCTGGTACATCCGCACCACGGCCATCAAGGACCGCCTGCTGCAGGAGAACGAGAAGACCAACTGGTACCCGGAGACGGTCAAGCACGGCCGCTTCGGCGACTGGCTGAACAACAACATCGACTGGGCGCTCTCCCGCAGCCGCTACTGGGGCACTCCGCTGCCGATCTGGCGCTGCGAGGACGACCACCTCACCTGTGTCGGCTCCCGCGCGGAACTGACCGAGCTCACCGGCACCGACCAGTCGGAGCTGGACCCGCACCGCCCGTTCATCGACGAGGTCACCTTCGCCTGCCCGCAGTGCGGCAGGACCGCCACGCGCGTGCCGGAGGTCATCGACGCCTGGTACGACTCGGGCTCGATGCCGTTCGCGCAGTGGGGCTACCCGTACAAGAACAAGGAACTGTTCGAGTCCCGCTACCCGGCGCAGTTCATCTCGGAAGCCATCGACCAGACCCGCGGCTGGTTCTACACGCTGATGGCGGTCGGCACGCTGGTGTTCGACAGGTCGTCGTACGAGAACGTCGTGTGCCTGGGCCACATCCTCGCCGAGGACGGCCGCAAGATGTCCAAGCACCTGGGCAACATCCTGCAGCCGATCCCGTTGATGGACCAGCACGGCGCGGACGCGGTCCGCTGGTTCATGGCCGCGGGCGGCTCCCCGTGGGCGGCCCGTCGCGTGGGGCACGGCACCATCCAGGAAGTCGTCCGCAAGACGCTCCTCACGTACTGGAACACGGTCGCCTTCCAGGCGCTGTACGCCCGTACGTGCGGCTGGGCCCCGTCCGGGGCCGACCCGGCCCCGGACGACCGCCCGGTCCTCGA
Organism: Streptomyces sp. TP-A0356; assembly: GCF_001417775.1. Classification (GTDB taxonomy): domain Bacteria; phylum Actinomycetota; class Actinomycetes; order Streptomycetales; family Streptomycetaceae; genus Streptomyces. The sequence continues at coordinate 363,126 of NZ_BBZJ01000017.1, forward strand.
CCGCTGGCTGCTGTCGGAACTGCACGCGCTCACCGACCAGGTCACCCAGGCCCTGGAGGCGTACGACACCCAGCGCGCGGGCAAGCTCCTGTCGGCGTTCGTCGACGACCTGTCGAACTGGTACGTCCGCCGCTCCCGTCGCCGCTTCTGGCAGGGTGACAAGGCGGCGCTGCGCACGCTGCACGAGGTCCTGGAGACGGTCACCAAGCTGATGGCCCCGATCACCCCGTTCATCACCGAGCGGGTCTGGCAGGACCTCGTCGTGCCGGTGACCCCGGGCGCCCCGGAGTCGGTACACCTGGCGTCCTGGCCGGAGGCGGACCTCTCCGCGATCGACCCGGTGCTGTCCAAGCAGATGGTGCTGGTGCGCCGCCTCGTGGAGCTGGGCCGCGCCACCCGCGCGGAGTCGGGCGTGAAGACGCGTCAGCCGCTGTCCCGCGCGCTGGTCGCCGCGGCCGGCTTCGAGACGCTGGACACCGAGCTGCACACGCAGATCACGGAGGAGCTGAACGTCGAGGCGCTCGCGTCCCTGAGCGAGGTCGGGGGCTCGCTCGTCGACACGACGGCGAAGGCGAACTTCCGCGCGCTGGGCAAGCGGTTCGGCAAGCGCGTCCAGGACGTGGCCAAGGCCATCGCGAACGCGGATGCGGCGGCGCTGTCCCTGGCGCTGCGCGAGGGTACGGCGACGGTGGAGGTCGACGGTGAGACGGTCACCCTCGCCGCCGACGAGGTGATCATCACGGAGACCCCGCGGGAGGGCTGGTCGGTGGCGTCCGACTCCGGCGCGACGGTCGCCCTCGACCTGGAGATCACCGAGAAGCTCCGGCAGGCGGGCCTCGCCCGCGACGCGATCCGGCTGATCCAGGAGGCCCGCAAGAACAGCGGCCTGGACGTCGCCGACCGCATCGCGCTGCGCTGGACGTCCACGGACCCGGCGGTCATCGCGGCCCTGACCGAGCACTCCGAGCTGATCGCCGACGAGGTCCTGGCCACGGACTTCGCCCAGGGCGAGGCGGACGAGACATACGGTGAGCCGTTCGTCGACGAGTCCCTCTCCCTGACCTTCCGCCTGCGCAAGGCGTAACGGCCCACACGAAGGCCCGGACCCGCCGGAAGAATCTTGGCGGGTCCGGGCCTTCGGCGTTGCGTACGCACGCACAAGCGCTCCCACGTCCGAACACAGAGGCCGGTGCCTCCGAGCGCGCGTAGCACAAGGGCGGGGCCCCGGATCGAGATCCGGGGCCCCGCCCTGAACGCTGCCGACACCTACGGCGTACTCATGACCGTCAGTTGTCGTCCTCGTCGATGAGGAACCCGCGCATCGGCGACGGGGCCTGGCCCATCGGCGAAGGGCCCTGCGGGCGGACCGGCGCCATCGGCTGGGTCATCGCCGGGGACATCTGCTGCTGACCGCCGTAGGACGGGGCGGACGGAGCCGGGCCGCCGCCCATCGTCTGGCTGCCGCCGTACGACGGGGCGCTCGCACCCGCCGGAGCCATCGACGGCGCCGACGGCGACGGCAGGGAGGCCGTGGCCGGGGTGCGCGGCGGGGCCAGCGAGTCGTCGGCCTGGGTCTCCAGCTGGCGCAGCTGCGACTCCAGGTACGACTTCAGACGCGTGCGGTACTCGCGCTCGAAGCCGCGCAGGTCCTCGACCTTGCGCTCCAGCGTGGCGCGGGCGGACTCCAGCGAGCCCATCGCGACACGGTGCTTCTCCTGCGCGTCCCGCTCCAGGGCGTCGGCCTTGGCACGGGCGTCGCGCTCCAGACCCTCGGCGCGGCTGCGAGCCTCGCCGACGATCTTGTTGGCCTCGGAACGGGCCTCGGCGATCGCCTGGTCGGCGGTCTGCTGGGCCAGCGAGAGGACACGCGCGGCGCTGTCGCCGCCGGGACCCTGGCCGGGCCCGCCCATGGGACCACCCATGGGGCCGCCCATCGGACCACCCATGGGGCCGCCCATCTGCTGCTGCATCGGGGGCTGGCCCCCCATCGGCCCTTGACCCATCGGCCCTTGACCCATCGGACCCTGGCCCATCGGCCCCTGACCCATGGGGCCCTGGCCCATCGGACCCTGGCCCATCGGACCCTGACCCATCGGGCCGGGCCCCTGGGGACCACCCTGGCCGCCGCCCGGGCCGGCGGGCAGCTGCGGGGCACCGCTCGGCAGCTGGGGCGGGCCACCCATGGGGCCACCCATCTGCTGCTGCGGCGGGCCCGATATCCCGGCGGGGACGGGAGCCCCGGGACCGCGCATGCCCTGCTGCTGGTCCTGCGGCTCCGGGGGCTTGCGCATGTTCTGCTGGTTCTGCGCGGCGGCACGCGTGGCAGCGGCCAGCTTGGCGCGCAGGTCCTCGTTCTCCCGGAGCAGGCGGGTCAGTTCGGCTTCGACCTCGTCGAGGAAGGCATCGACCTCGTCCTCGTCATAGCCTTCTCGGAGGCGGACGGTCGTGAACTGCTTGTTCCGCACGTCCTCGGGGGTCAACGGCATCTCTTCACCTCAACGTAGTCATCGGCAACCGGCAAGACCGTATCGTCCACATTCACCTCGCGAAGCTGCCCACGATGGAGATCAGGATGTAGACGATGATCATCAGTACGAAGAAGGACAGGTCGAGCGCCACGCCCCCGAGACGCAGCGGCGGGATGAACCGCCGCAGAAGCTTCAACGGTGGATCAGTGACAGTGTAGGTGGCCTCCAGAATGACCACCATCGCCTTGCCGGGTTGCCATGAGCGGGCGAACTGGAAGACGTAGTCCATGACCAACCGGAAAATCAGCACGACGAGGAAGCACATCAGCGCGACTTTGATGACGTCCAAGACCACGCCCATGATCCGTGCTTCCCTCTCCCCTGTACCCGTGTCCGTCTTTCCGGTGGTGCGTCTCAGCTCTGGTTGAAGAACCCGCCCTCTGCGATGCGGGCCTTGTCCTCCGCCGTGACATCGACGTTAGCAGGCGACAACAGGAACACCTTCTGCGTCACCCGCTCGATGCTGCCGTGAAGACCAAACACCAAACCGGCCGCAAAGTCGACAAGTCGCTTCGCATCTGTGTCATCCATCTCAGTCAGATTCATGATCACCGGAGTGCCCTCACGGAAGTGTTCCCCGATGGTACGGGCCTCGTTGTAGGTCCGGGGGTGAAGCGTGGTGATCCGGTACGGCTCTCGTTCGGACACGACCTTGGGCATGATCACCGGTGCGTTCTTCTCCAGGCTCTGGCGTTCTTGTGTGATGGATGCCACGGGGGCGATGCGGGCCGGACGCCCGGATTCCGCGGGTAGCGAAGCGGATTGGGGCACCGGTTCACGTTGCGCCGGCGGCTGGACGACTCGCACCGATTCATCCCTTTGGGGTTGAAGTGCCTGGTGCGACTGGTGGGGCGGTTCATGCCGCCTGCGGTCCCGCTCCGGTTCCGGGTCGAGTTCGGGCTCGAAGTCGTCGTCGGGGTCGAATCCCCTGCCGTCGTACCCATCGTCCTCCACGAGGCCGAGGTAGACCGCCATCTTGCGCATCGCGCCGGCCATGCTCTGAGTCCTCCGCTCTGTGGTGGATCGACTGACGACTGCCAAATGCCCGCGATCCACGAGGTCGTTATGCCCGCCCATCAGCGGGAATGACCATATTTTCTGCTGTGGTCCGACTTCTTGGCGACGTTACCCGAGCCTGGGGCGGACTCCGAGTACCGCGGTGCCGACGCGCACATGTGTCGCCCCGGCGGCCACGGCCTGTTCGAGGTCCGCACTCATCCCTGCCGAGACCATGGTTGCAGCCGGATGGGCTCGGCGCAGGTCGGTCGACAAATCCATCAACCGCCCGAACGCCGCCTCTTGACGCCCCGCGTACTCTCCGGTGAGCGGGGCTACGGTCATCAGGCCGTCCAGCCTCAGCCCCGGAGCCTCCGCGACGAGGTCGCCCAACTCTTCGATTCCCGCGGGTGCCACACCTCCGCGCTCCCCGCGCCCGCTCTCGCTCGCGTCGAGGGCCACCTGCAGGAGGCAGCCCACCTCGCGCCCGGCCCGTACGGCCTCCCGTGACAGTGCTGTGACGAGCTTGGAACGATCTACGGACTGCACGAGATCCGCATAACCGACCACGGATCGCACCTTGTTGGTCTGCAATTGACCGACGAAGTGCCAGGTAAGCGGCAGATCCGAGCATGCGGCCGCCTTGGGAGCCGCGTCCTGGTCCCGGTTCTCGGCCACATGTCGCACACCGAGTTCCGACAGAATTCGCACATCGTCGGCGGGGTAGGTCTTGGTGACCACGATCAGGGTCACCTCCTCCCGCTTGCGCCCGGCGGCCCGGCAGGCGGCCGCGATGCGCTCCTCCACTTTCGCGAGGTTCGCGGCGATCTGGTGCTTACGATCCGTCATGCTCCATCAGTCCAGCCAGACGTAGCCCGCGAGCCGCCCAGTGGTGCGGTCGCGGCGGTACGAGAAGTGGTCGCCCGATTCGAGTGTGCACACCGGCGACTGCTCCCGGTCGCGCACCCCGAGCCGTTCGAGCTGCGCGTGCACGCCGGCGGTCACGTCGACCGCGGGAGTGCCCCAGCTGGTCTCGGCGTGCGCCGCCGGCTCGACGGCGGACACGTCGGCGCGCATCACCTCCGGCACCTCGTAGCACCGGCCGCAGACCGCGGGTCCCGTGCGGGCGACGATCCGGGACGGCTCGGCGCCCAGTTCCATCATCGCGCGTACCGCGGCGGGCACGACCCCGGCGACCATGCCGGGCCGGCCCGCGTGGGCGGCGGCCGCGATCCCGGCGACGGGGTCGGCGAGCAGAACGGGCGTGCAGTCCGCGGTGAGCACGGCGAGGGGGAGGCCGCGCCGCGCGGTGACGATCGCGTCCACGTCGGGCACCGGCTTCGCGCCCCAGGGCTCGTCGACCACCGCCACATCCGGTCCGTGCACCTGGTTCATCCAGACCACCCGGGCCGGGTCGAGTCCCAGCGACCGCGCGGCCAGCTCACGGTTGGTGCGCACGGCGTCGGGGTCGTCACCGACCGCGCCGCCGAGATTGAGCTCCTCGTACGGAGCGGCGCTCACCCCGCCCCACCGGTCGGTGAAGGCGAAGTGCGCGCCGCTCACGGTGTCGCGCTGTCCTATCACTTGAGGAAGTCCGGTACGTCCAGTTCCTCGGCGGCGCTGTCCGAGTAGGTCCGCGACGGCGGGACCACCGGCGGGGCCACCGGGAGGTCGCTCACCGGCTCCGGTTGGGGCTCCGGCATCTCCTTCGGCGTGACGCTGCCCAGCGAGCCGAACGACGGACGGCTCTCGGCGGGCCGGACCGGCTCCTCGCGCTTGACCGAGGACGAGCCGAGCACGTTCTCCCGCTTGGCCGGGGGCTGGCCGCCGTCGAAGCCGGCGGCGATCACGGTGACCCGTACCTCGTCCCCGAGGGCGTCGTCGATGACGGCGCCGAAGATGATGTTGGCCTCCGGGTGCGCGGCCTCGCTCACCAGCTGGGCGGCCTCGTTGATCTCGAAGAGGCCGAGGTCGGAACCGCCGGAGATGGACAGCAGCACACCGCGGGCGCCGTCGATGGACGCCTCGAGCAGCGGCGAGGAGATCGCCATCTCGGCCGCGGCCACCGCGCGGTCGTCGCCGCGCGCCGAGCCGATGCCCATGAGGGCCGAACCGGCCTCGGACATCACGGACTTGACGTCGGCGAAGTCGAGGTTGATCAGACCGGGGGTGGTGATGAGGTCGGTGATGCCCTGAACACCGGAGAGCAGCACCTGGTCCGCCGACTTGAAGGCGTCGAGGACGGAGACCTGGCGGTCCGAGATGGACAGCAGCCGGTCGTTCGGGATGACGATCAGGGTGTCGACCTCTTCGCGCAGCTCGGCGATGCCGTCCTCGGCCTGGTTGGCGCGGCGCCGTCCTTCGAAGGTGAACGGGCGCGTGACCACGCCGATGGTGAGGGCGCCGAGAGAGCGCGCGATGTTGGCCACGACCGGCGCGCCGCCGGTGCCGGTTCCGCCGCCTTCTCCGGCCGTGACGAAGACCATGTCGGCCCCCTTGAGGACCTCCTCGATCTCCTCGCGGTGGTCCTCGGCGGCCTTGCGGCCGACGGCCGGGTTGGCGCCGGCGCCGAGTCCGCGGGTGAGTTCGCGGCCGACGTCGAGCTTGACGTCGGCGTCGCTCATCAACAGAGCTTGCGCGTCGGTGTTGATGGCGATGAACTCGACGCCCTTGAGACCGACCTCGATCATCCGGTTGATGGCATTGACACCACCGCCGCCGACACCGATGACCTTGATGACTGCGAGGTAGTTCTGCGGTGCTGCCACGTCGAAGGCCTCTCGCCTCGAATTACGTTGCCCTCGTCCCCCGGGTGCCCCGCGGTCCGACGGCTGATGCCGAATGGGACGGTCCGAACGCCGACCCGAACCCTAACCCTGAAGTTTAGGGTTACCAGTGTGTCTGTTCCTTGGACTCTTCCGAACAGGACACTAAGTCGACAAGTGGCGCACGTTCAACGAACACGCCGAACCTCCCGTTTTTCTTTTCACCCTATGTGATCAGCCATAGCAGTGCCCAACCAGGGTGCTGGCCTGCGCGGATGTGCGTCAACTCCCCGATGACGCAGGGGCGGTGGGAACGCTCACGTCGAAATGCCGGGCACGCGGGGCGGCTCTCATCAGGGCGCTCAGCGTGGCCGCCTTCGCTCCGCCCTTCTCGTCACTGCCCCACATCACGCTCCGACCGCCCGTCAACTCCAGCGAGATGGAGTCGTACGAACCGACCTTGACGGTCCGTATGTCGCGGGCCACGGCGGCCGGTACCTCCCGGGCCACACGGGCCGCCTCGCGGGTCAGCCGGTCGATGCCGAAGCGGCGCAGACCGACCGACCGGGACACCGTCAATTGCAGTGCGGGAACGCCCGCCGGGGGGTGGGGAACCGTGGCGAAACGCACGCCTTCGCCGTCCACTTCGACGAACTTTCCGCCGTCCCCGACGACCAGGACGGGAGTACGTTCGGTCACCTTCAGGCCGATTCCACGGGGCCACGATCGGACGACGTCAACCGAGTCGATCCGGGGCAGTCTCCGGCGCAGACGGGCCCCGATCGCATCGGTGTCGAGGGAGATCAGGGGAGTTCCGAGCCGTACGCCGGCCGCCTCGCGCACCTGTGTCTCGGTCAGAACGCGCGCCCCGGAGACGGAGACCCGCTGAACGCGCAGCCACGGGGAGCCGTACAGCAGCCAGATGCAGCCGCCGACCACCAACCCGAAGGCGCACAAAAGGATGATGAGCATACGAAGGCGCAGCAGCCGCCCGGTGCGGGGCGGCCGGTGCGGGCCGGACTCCCGTTGGTGCCGTTCGCCGCTCTCGGCGGTCGTCGGTCCGGCCACGCTCCCTGCCTTCCCTCATGTGGTCCTAGTGGTGGCGCGAGGCGATCGCCTCGTACACCATGCCGACGAGCAGGTCGTCGGCGTCCCGGCGGCCGAACTCGGCTGCGGCGCGGGACATCTGGTACAGCCGGTGCGGGTCGGCGAGCACGGGCAGGACGTTCTGCTGAACCCACTCGGGGGTGAGTTCCGCGTCGTCGACCAGCAGTCCGCCGCCGGCCTTGACCACCGGCTGGGCGTTCAGCCGCTGTTCGCCGTTGCCGATGGGCAGCGGAACGTACGCGGCCGGGAGTCCGACGGCGGAGAGCTCGGCGACGGTCATCGCGCCCGCACGGCAGAGCATCATGTCGGCCGCCGCGTACGCGAGGTCCATCCGGTCCACGTACGGTACCGGGACGTAGGGGGGCATCCCCGGCATCTGGTGCACCTGCGGCAGTTCGTTCTTCGGGCCGACCGCGTGCAGGATCTGGATGCCCGACTGCTGGAGGTAGGGGGCGACCTGCTGGACCACCTCGTTGAGCCGGCGGGCGCCCTGCGAGCCGCCGGAGACCAGCAGTGTGGGCAGGTTGGGGTCGAGACCGAACGCGGCGCGGGCCTCCGGGCGCACGGCGGCCCGGTCCAGGGTCGCGATCGAGCGGCGCAGCGGGATGCCGATGTACCGGGCGCCTCGCAGCTTGCTGTCCGGGGTGGATACGGCGACCTGGGCCGCGTACCGGGAGCCGATCTTGTTGGCCAGGCCGGGGCGCGCATTGGCCTCGTGGATGACGATCGGCACACCCAGGCGCTTGGCGGCGAGATAGCCGGGCAGGGCGACATAGCCGCCGAAGCCGACGACGACGTCCGCCTTGGTGCGCTCCAGGATCTGCTCGGCCGCCTTGATCGTGCCGCGCAGCCGCCCGGGGACCGTGATCAGCTCGGGGGTGGGCTTGCGCGGCAGGGGGACGGCGGGGATCAGCGCGAGTTCATAGCCCCGCTCGGGGACGAGCCTGGTCTCCAGGCCGCGCTCCGTGCCCAGGGCCGTGATCCCCACGGTCGGATCCTGCCTGCGCAGGGCGTCCGCGAGGGCGAGCGCGGGCTCGATGTGGCCGGCGGTCCCCCCACCGGCGAGTACGACATGCACCGAAATTCACCGCTCTCCGGACGAACGCGCCGCCGAGGCACGCCGTCGCATCGTGTTCCATCTCCGAGGTCCCGAAGGACCTCCAGCCCGCTTTCTACCAAAGCGGGGTTGCCGCATCGCAAGCGCCGCCCGCGCACCGGGCTCGTCGCGCGCGAAGGCGATCAGCAGCCCGATGGCGAACATGGTCGGCAACAGGGCGGATCCCCCGTAGGAGAACAGCGGGAGGGGGACACCGGCGATCGGCAGCAGACCGAGCACCGCACCCATGTTGATCACCGCCTGCGCGATGATCCAGGTCGTCACGCCTCCCGCGGCATACCTCACGAAGGGATCCTCCGTGCGTCCGGCCACGCGGATACCCGCATAGCCTAGAGCCGCGAAGAGGGCGACCACCGACAGCGTCCCCGCGAGGCCCAGTTCCTCACCGGTGACGGCGAAGATGAAGTCGGTGTGTGCTTCGGGCAGTTGGCCCCATTTCTCCACACTGGCACCGAGTCCGGAACCGAAAATTCCACCCGACGCGAGCGCGTAGATGCCATGCACGCCCTGCCAGCAGATGTCGTTCGGTCCGGGGTCGGTGGCGCCGATGCAGGCGAGCCGGTTCAAGCGGTGCGGGCTGGTCTCGATGGCGATGGCAGCGAGCACCACGGCGACGGTCAGCACGCCGACGAACAGTCGGGTGGGCGCCCCGGCCATCCACAGCAGGCCGAACAGGATCGCGGTCAGGATGATCGTCGTGCCCATGTCGCCGCCGAGCATGATCAGCCCGAGCAGCAGGAACGTCACCGGCACCAGCGGCACCAGCATGTGCTTCCACTGTGTGAGCAGCCGCTTCTCCTGCTTGCGCGCGATGAGGTCGGCGCCCCACAGCACCAGCGCGAGCTTGCCGAACTCGCTGGGCTGGATCTGGAAGGAACCGCCGAGCGAGATCCAGTTCTGGTTGCCGTTGACCGCCATCCCTATCCCCGGCACCTGCACCAGGACCAGCAGGACGACGCTGCCCGCCAGTATCGGATACGCCAGCGCCCGGTGCAGCTTCGCGGGCATCCGCGAGGCGACGACCAGCAGCACGGCCCCGATCGAGGCAGCGAGGAACTGCTTGCGGAAGAAGTAAGAGCCGGGCAGCGACATCTGCAGCGCGGTGATCTGCGACGCCGAGTAGACCATCACCAGACCCAGCACGGTGATCAGCAGACTGCCGCCGAGGATCAGGTAGTAGGCGGTCAGGGGCCGGTCCCAGGCCCGCCGGGCACGCGCGAGGAGCCGGGCGACGGGGTTGTCGCCCGAGGGCCGCGGGGCAGGGGGGCGCTTGGGGGGCCGCTGGACGGTACGGCTACCGGGCACCGGCGCTCACCCCCGTCACACCGGGGGAGAACGTCCCGCCGGGGGTCGCCCCGGGCGGGGAATGCCACCGCCGGATCCCCGGCCACATCCGAGTCACGCGTCCCTCCCAAGCATTCCGGGCTCGCCCGGTCCGGCCGGGGACCCGCCTCAGGCGCCCGCGGCGTCGAGTTCGCGAACGGCCTCCGCGAACGCGTCCCCGCGCTTGTTGTAGTTCGCGAACATGTCCATGGAGGCACAGGCCGGCGCCAGCAACACCGTGTCGCCGGGGTGGGCGAGCCCCCGCGCCTCCCGCACAGCCGCGCGCATCGCCCCAGTGTCGGTCCGTTCGAGGTCGACGACCGGTACTTCAGGCGCGTGTCGCGCGAGGGCTTCGCGGATCAGCGCGCGATCCGCACCGATGAGCACCGCACCCCGGAGCCGCTGTGCCGACTTGGCGACCAGCTCGTCGAAGGTCGCCCCCTTGGCGAGCCCGCCCGCGATCCACACGATCGACTCGTACGCCGCCAACGAGGCTTCCGCGGCATGCGTGTTGGTGGCCTTGGAGTCGTCGACGTACGCGACCCCGTCCACGTCCGCCACGTGCGCGATGCGGTGGGCGTCCGGTGTGAAGGCCCGCAGCCCGTCCCGCACGGCCTGGGCGGGCACCCCGAAGGCACGCGCGAGGGCCGCCGCGGCAAGGGCGTTGGCGATGTTGTGCGGGGCCGGCGGGTTGACGTCGGAGACCTCCGCCAGCTCCTGGGCGTTCTTCTGCCGGTTCTCGACGAAGGCGCGGTCGACCAGGATGCCGTCCACCACGCCGAGTTGGGACGGCCCGGGCGTGCCCAGTGTGAAGCCGATGGCCCGGCAGCCCTCCTCGACGTCCGCCTCGCGCACCAGGTCCTCGGTCGCCTTGTCGGCGACGTTGTACACGCAGGCGACGCGATTGCCCTCGTAGATGCGGCCCTTGTCGGCGGCGTACTCCTCCATGGAGCCGTGCCAGTCGAGGTGGTCGGGCGCCAGGTTGAGCACGGCGGCGGAGTGGGCGCGCAGCGAGGGCGCCCAGTGGAGCTGGTAGCTGGACAGCTCCACCGCAAGGACGTCGTACGGCTCCTCGCCGAGGACGACGTCCAGCAGCGAGACCCCGATGTTGCCGACGGCGGCCGTGCGCAGGCCCGCCGCCCGGAGGATGGAGGCGAGCATCCGCACGGTCGTGGTCTTGCCGTTGGTGCCCGTGACCGCGAGCCAGGGGGCAGCGTCGGGGCCCCGCAGCTGCCAGGCCAGCTCGACGTCGCCCCAGACCGGGACGCCCGCCTCGGCCGCGGCGGCGAACAGCGGCTTGTCGGGCCGCCAGCCCGGCGTGGTGACGATCAGTTCGGTGCCCTCGGGCAGGGTTGCGCCGTCGCCGAGGCGGACCGTGATGCCGAGCGCCTCCAGCTCCGCGGCCTGCGCCCGGGCCCGCTCGTCGTCGCCGTCGTTGACGACCGTCACGACCGCGCCGAGCCCGTGCAGCACCTTGGCCGCCGGGACGCCGGAGACGCCGAGGCCCGCGACGGTGACGTGCTTCCCCTGCCAGTCGGTCACTTTTCCGCTGCCCATCCCGCGTAGAAGATGCCAAGTCCCACGATGACGCAAATGCCCTGAATGATCCAGAAGCGGACCACGACGAGCACCTCTGACCAGCCCTTCAGTTCGAAGTGATGCTGGAGCGGCGCCATCCGGAAGACCCGCTTGCCGGTCAGGCGGAACGAGCCGACCTGGATGACCACCGACATGGTGATCAGGACGAAGAGGCCGCCGAGCAGCGCGAGCAGCAGCTCGGTGCGGGAGCAGATCGCGAGACCGGCGAGCGCGCCGCCCAGGGCCAGCGAGCCGGTGTCACCCATGAAGATCTTGGCGGGCGAGGTGTTCCACCACAGGAAGCCGAGGCAGGCGCCCATCAGCGCGGAGGCGACGACCGCCAGGTCGAGCGGGTCCCGTACCTCGTAGCAGGCGGCCGGGTTGGTCAGGGTCTGCGCGTTGGCGCAGGACTCCTGGAACTGCCAGACGCCGATGAAGGTGTAGGCGCCGAAGACCAGCACGGAGGCGCCGGTGGCCAGGCCGTCGAGACCGTCGGTGAGGTTCACGCCGTTCGACATCGCGAGGATCATGAACAGTGCCCAGACCACGAAGAGCACCGGGCCGATGGTCCAGCCGAAGTCCTGTACGAAGGAGAGCTTGGTGGAGGCCGGGGTGTTGCCGCGGGCGTCGGCGAACTGCAGGGCCAGCACGGCGAAGGCGATGCCGACGATCAGCTGGCCGGCCATCTTCGCCTTGGCCCGCAGACCGAGCGAGCGCCGCTTGACGATCTTGATGTAGTCGTCCAGGAAGCCGACCAGGCCCATGCCGCCCATCAGGCCGAGCACCAGCAGCCCGGAGAAGGTCGGCGGTTTGCCCGTGATCACCTTCGACAGGAAGTACGCGGCGATCGTCGCCAGGATGAAGGCGATACCACCCATGGTCGGCGTACCGCGCTTGCTGGCGTGCTCGCGCGGGCCGTCGTCGCGGATGTACTGGCCGTAGCCCTTGCGGGCCAGCAGCTTGATCAGCAGCGGGGTGCCGATCATGGTCAGGAAGAGGCCAATGACTCCTGCGAACAGGATCTGCTTCATCATCGGGCGGCAACCTCACCCTCGGCACCGGTCTCGAGCAGCGCCTGCGCCACACTCTCGAGCCCGACCGACCGGGACGCCTTCACGAGTACGACGTCTCCCGGGCGCAACTCGCTGCGCAACAGGTCGACCGCCGCCTGTGCGTCGGACACGTGCACCGACTCCTCACCCCACGAACCCTCGTTATATGCGCCCAGTTGCAGCCAGGACGCTTCCCTGCCCCCGACCGCGACGAGCTTGCTGACGTTGAGCCGGACGGCGAGCCGTCCGACCGCGTCGTGCTCGGCGAGCGCCTCGTCCCCGAGCTCGGCCATCTTGCCGAGCACCGCCCAGGTCCGCCGTCCCTTGCCCATGGCTGCCAGCGCGCGCAGTGCGGCCCTCATGGACTCGGGATTCGCGTTGTAGGCGTCGTTGACGACCGTCACGCCGTCCGGACGCTCGGTGACCTCCATCCGCCAGCGGGAGAGGGAGCCCGCCTCGGAGAGCGCGAGGGCGATCTCGTCTGCGGACATGCCCAGCTCATGGGCGACGGCGGCCGCGGCGAGCGCGTTCGACACGTGGTGCTCACCGTACAGGCGCATGGTCACGTCGCTGCACCCGGAGGGTGTGTGGAGGCTGAACGCGGGCTGTCCGCTGTCCGTGAGTCTCACGTTCTCGGCGCGTACGTCCGCTTCGCCGGACTCTCCGAAAAGGATCACCTTCGCCTTGGTACGGGACGCCATGGCTCGTACGAGCGGATCGTCGGCGTTGAGGACCGCGACGCCGCCGGCGTCGGACGAGGGCAGGCTCTCGACGAGTTCGCCCTTCGCCTGCGCGATCTGCTCGCGGCCGCCGAACTCGCCGATGTGAGCGGTGCCCACGTTGAGCACGAGACCGATCCTCGGCGGGGTCAGGCCGGTGAGGTAGCGGATGTGGCCGATGCCGCGGGCGCCCATCTCCAGGACGAGGAACTTCGTCTCCTCGGTGGCGCTCAGGGCGGTGAGCGGCAGCCCGATCTCGTTGTTGAGCGAGCCGGGCGTCCACACGGTCGGCGCCTTGCGCTGGAGCACCTGGGCGATCAGGTCCTTGGTGCTGGTCTTGCCCGCGGATCCGGTGAGTGCCACGAGGGCGGCTCCCAGCCGCTGGACGACGTGGCGCGCGAGGGCGCCGAGAGCGGCCTGTACGTCGTCCACCACGATCGCGGGCACGCCGACGGGGCGGGACGCCAGGACGGCGGCGGCACCCGCCTGGACGACCGCTGCCGCGAAGTCGTGTCCGTCCACGCGCTCGCCGACGAAGGCGACGAAGAGGCTGCCGGGCTCCACCTCGCGGGAGTCCCGGACGACGGGTCCGGTGACCTGGACGGACGGATCCGGTATGTCATGCGTCTGCCCGCCGACGACTGCTGCGATCTCGGCGAGGGAGAGGGCGATCACAAGTTCATCCCTGGGTGTTCTGGATAGCTTCGCGAAGCACCTGGCGGTCGTCGAAGGGACGGACCACTCCGGCGATGTCCTGGCCCTGCTCGTGGCCCTTGCCCGCGACCAGCACGGTGTCCCCGGGCCGTGCCCGGGCGACGGCCGCGGCGATGGCGGCGGCCCGGTCCTCGAAGACCTGCACCTCACCGCGTTCGTGCGCCGGCACCGAGGCCGCGCCCTCCAGCATGGTGGCGAGGATCGCGAGGGGGTCCTCGGAGCGGGGGTTGTCGGAGGTCAGTACGGCCGTGTCGGCGAGCCGGGCCGCGGCGGCGCCCATGGGGGCGCGCTTCGTCCGGTCACGGTCGCCGCCGCAGCCGAGCACGACGTGCAGCCTGCCCTCGGTGACCTTGCGCAGGGCGCGCAGCACCGATTCGACGGCGTCGGTCTTGTGGGCGTAGTCGACCACCGCGAGGTAGGGCTGTCCGGCGTCCACACGCTCCAGGCGTCCCGGGACACCCGGCACGGCGGCGACACCGTCGGCGGCGGCCTGCGGATCGAGACCGGCCTCGGCGAGGGCGACGATGGCGGCGAGGGTGTTGGCCACGTTGAAGGGGCCCGGAAGCGGCGACTTCGCGATGATCCGCTGGTCCTTGGGGCCGATCACGGTGAACGTGGAGTCCAGGGGGCCGATCCGGACGTCCTCGGCGCGCCAGTCGGCGTCGGGGTGGCCCTCGGCGGAGAAGGTGACGACGGGGACGCCCGCTTCCTTGACGAGCCTGCGGCCGTACTCGTCGTCGTGGTTGACCACGCCGAGCCGACTGCGTTTCTCCGTGAACAGCTGTGCCTTGGCCCGGTAGTAGTCCTCCATGTCGGAGTGGAACTCCATGTGTTCCGGGCTGAGGTTGGTGAACACGGCGATGTCGAAGACACAGCCGTCGACACGGCCGAGCACCAGCGCGTGGCTGGAGACCTCCATGGCGACCGCCTCGACCCCGCGCTCGCGCATGACCGCGAACAGGGCCTGCAGGTCGGTGGCCTCCGGGGTGGTGCGCTCGGACTTGATGCGCTCGTCGCCGATGCGCATCTCCACGGTGCCGACCAGTCCGGTGCTGCGGCTGGTCTTCAGACCGCCCTCGACGAGGTAGGCGGTCGTCGTCTTGCCTGAGGTGCCGGTGATGCCGATCTGGAGCAGATCGCGTCCCGGGTGGCCGTAGATCGTGGCGGCCAGCTCGCCCATCCGCCCGCGCGGGTCGTCGGTCACCAGGACCGGGAGCCCGGTGGCGACGGCGCGCTCGGCGCCGGCCGGGTCGGTCAGCACGGCGACCGCGCCGAGGCCGGCCGCCTGGGTGACGAAGTCGGCGCCGTGCAGGCGGGCGCCGGGCAGGGCGGCGTACAGGTCGCCGGGGCGGACGGCGCGCGAGTCATGGGTGATGCCCGTGACCTCGGCGGCGCTCTCCGGCGCGGTGGCACCCAGCTGATCGGCGAGCTCCGCGAGGGGTGCGGCGGAGACGTGAACCGGTCGCGGCGGTCCCGGGTATGTCACGGAAGCGCCCTTCTGGGTGATGTGGGACTGATCAGCGTGTGGCACGGCGGTGAGCGTACCGGGCGCACCCCCGCCGGAGCGAAAAGGGAGTCCGCGCGAAGCGCGGTCCGGCGGGGGTGGTGGTGGGAGACGGGCGGGAGAGGGCGAGGGCGGGGTCTGGTTCCCGGGATCCGGGGTGATCGTTGTCACGAGTTGGTTCCTGGTCGGTCTTTCCCGTAGTGCTGATCATGGCGTGAACGTCACGGGCAGGTTCGCGGCCCCGGCCCCGGTGGGCGGGACCTGGAGGGTCTTCAGGGCGAACTCCATCACCTGCTTGAAGATGGGGCCGCAGATCTGGCCGCCGAAGTAGCTGCCCTTGGTGGCGTTCTGGATGGCGCAGTAGACGGTGACGCGGGGGTTGTCCGCGGGCGCGAACCCGGCGAAGGAGGACGTGTAGCCGCGATACTTGCCGGTGGCCGGATCCACGCGGTTGGCCGTCCCCGTCTTGCCCGCGACGCGGTAGCCGGGGATGCGCGCCTTGACACCCGTGCCCTGTTCGTCGTCCACCACGGACTCCAGCATCTGGGCGAGCGTCTTCGCCGTCTTGTCGCTGACCACCCTGGTCGTCGCGGGCTTCGGGGCCGGTGTGAAGCGGCCGTCCGGTCCCTTCGTGCCGCGCACGAGGGTGGGTTCGACACGGACGCCGCCGTTGGCGACGGTCGAGTAGACGGATGCGGCCTGCACCGCGTTGATCGACATGCCCTGGCCGAAAGGAATCGTGTACTGCTGCGAAGTGGACCACTTGCCGGGCGGTGCCAGGATGCCGTTCGTCTCACCGGGGAAGCCCAGTCCGGTGGGTCTGCCGATGCCGAATTTGCGCAGATACGAGTAGAGGGTCCCGTTCGCCTCCGCCTGGGTCCTGCCGAGCTGTCCGGTGGCCAGGATGGTGCCGATGTTGCTGGACTTGGCGAGGACGCCGTTGAGTGTCAGGTACCAGGTCCCGTGGTCCACGTCGTCCTGGAAGAGCCGGTCGCCGCGGTGCAGCCGGTTGGGCACGGTGACGTGCGTCATGGGGGTGGCGACGTTCTCCTGCAGTACGGCGGCCATCGACATGACCTTGGCGGTGGAGCCGGGCTCGTACGCGTCCTGCAGGGCCGCGTTGCCCAGGGCCGCCGCATTGGCCCCCGAGAGGTCGTTGGGGTCGAAGCCGGGCGAGTTCGCCATGGCCAGGATCTGGCCGGTGCGCGTGTCCTGCACCACCACGTACCCGCGGTCCGCCCCGGACTTCCTCACCTGGTCGGTGATGGCGCTCTGGGCGGCCCACTGGATGTCGCGGTCGATGGTCAGCTCGACGTCGGAACCGGCCACGGCGGGCGTCTCGGTGGAGCCCGCGGTCGGGACCAGACGGCCGCCGGACTGGGCATAGCGGATCTTGCCGTCCTTGCCGGCCAGCTCCTTGTTCAGCTGCTGCTCGATACCGCCGCCGCCCTTGCCGTCGGCGTTGACCCAGCCCAGTATCCCGGCGGCGAGATCGCCGTTGGGGTAGACGCGCTTGCTGGTGGGCTCGGCGAGCACGCCGGCGAGGACGTTGGCCGTGCCCCGGTCGGTCCGCGCCTTGGCGGCGAGCGTGTTCCTCAGGTCCTTGATCTGGTTCCAGACCTGCGGGGTCTGGCGGTGGGCCAGCAGGACATAGCGGGTGTGCGGGGTCCTGAGCTTCTGGGCGACCGAGGCGGAGTCCTGGCCGAGGATCGGGGCGAGGAGCGCTGCGGCCTGCTCGGGGGCGTCCGGTGTCCGGGTCGCCTCCGGCGTGAACAGCGTCGGGTCGGCCGTGATGTCGTACGCGTCCACGCTGCTCGCCAGCTCGACGCCGTTACGGTCCGTGATCTCGCCGCGTACTGCGGCCAGGGTCCGGCCGACGTACCGGTTCAGGTCGGCCTTGGCGGCGTACGCGCTCGCGTCCACGGCCTGCACCTGGACCAGCCGTACGACGAAGGCGAGCACGACCAGCGTCAGGGCGAGGCCGACCATCCGCAGTCGGGGGCGGGGGCTGCCGAGCCGGATGGTGCTCGGGGCGGGGCCACGCGCCGGCGCCGGGCGACGCGGGGGGTGGGCACCGGGGTTCGGGCGGCGCCGGGCGTCGGGCCGTACGGGCCGCGCGGGGCCGGGCACCCGGCGGCGTGGCGGTTCCCTGTCGGACACTTCCGTCACCTGCCGTGGGTCGGGGAGGGGCGTGCGGGCTGGGAGGAGGGTGGCGCCGTGGAGCCGGCCGGTGAGGGGGCGCTCGGGGACGGCGAGGGGGCGCTGCGGGACGGCGAGGGTGAGGACGACGGCGCCTTGGGGCTCGGGTACGGGCTGAGCACCTCGGGCGGCCGCAGGGCCGCGCCGCTCGCCGCGGACTGCCGGGCGGCGGCCTGGGGCTCGCCCCTGACGGTGCCGTCTCGGTTGAGGAAGGCGGGATCGCCGCCCGGGACCATGCCGAGTTCGCGGGCGCGGCGCTGGAGTGCGTCGGGGGCCGAGTAGGCGTCGACGTCCCGTTGGAGGGCCTGTTCCTCGTCGGTGAGGCTCTTGGTCTGCCTCTGCAGGTCGTCGAGTTCGAACGCCCCCTCGCTGAGCGCGGAGTTCAGTACGAGAAGCGCGATGAGCCCACCGCCGAGCAACGCGACGACGAGCAGCACGAAGGGGGTGCGGGCGGCCCCGCCGCCACCGCCGACGGGGATCAGCCGCGCGAGCCGGGCGGCGCGCCCCCTGAGTTCGGGTCTTCTGCTCACGCGCCCTCCCGCCGCGCTTCCCCGCCCTCGTGCCGGGTCCTTCGGTGTGTCGTCCGGGGCCGGGACGCACGGGGCGGCCCGGTGGGGGCGGGGGGCTGCTTCGGACGGGTCGGGGTGGCGGTCCCGGGGCGGGGCGGGCGCCCTTCGCGGGCCGGCGCGCCCGGGCGCCCTTCGGGTCTCCTGCTCACTCGCCCACCCCTTTCGTACGGCTCACTCGGCGTCCTCACGGATGCGCTGGGCGCCGCGCAGGCGGGCCGGGGCCGCCCTGCGGTTCTCGGCGACCTCTTCCTCGGTGGGAAGTTCGGCACCGCGCGTGAGGAGCTTGAGCCGAGGCTGGTAACGCTCCGGGACGACCGGCAGCCCGGGGGGCGCGGTGGTGGCGGCGCCGGCCGCGAACACCTGCTTGACCAGGCGGTCTTCGAGCGAGTGATAGGACAGGACGGCGATCCGGCCACCGACGGCGAGGGCCTTCACGCCCGCGGGGATCGCCCTCTCCAGGACGGCGAGCTCGCCGTTGACCTCGATGCGCAGCGCCTGGAACGTGCGCTTGGCCGGGTTGCCGCCGGTCCGCTTGGCGGCCTGCGGCAGCGCGTCCCGGATCAGCTCCACCAGGCGCGCGCTGTGGGTGAAGGGCTCCTTCTCGCGCTCGCGCACGATCGCCGAGACGATCCGCTTGGCCTGCTTCTCCTCGCCGTAGGCCCGCAGGATCCGTACGAGTTCGCCCGCCGGGTAGCTGTTGAGGACCTCGGCGGCGCTGAGGCCCGTCGTCTGGTCCATGCGCATGTCGAGCGGGGCGTCCTGCGCGTACGCGAAACCCCGCTCGGCCTCGTCGAGTTGCATGGAGGAGACGCCGAGGTCGAAGAGCACGCCCTGGACGCGCTCGATGCCCAGCCGGTCGAGCACGTCGGGGAGTTCGTCGTAGACCGCGTGCACCAGCGTGGCACGCTCTCCGAAGGGGGCGAGCCGCTCCCCGGACAGGCGCAGCGCCTCCTTGTCACGGTCGAGCCCGACGAGCCGGGCCTCGGGGAACCGCGTCAGCAGCGCCTCGCTGTGACCGCCGAGCCCGAGGGTGCAGTCGACCACGACGGCCCCCGGCTCGGCGAGGGCCGGGGCCAGCATGTCCAGGCACTGCCGGAGCATGACGGGCACGTGTCGACTCTTGCTCAAGGGGGCCTCTCAGATCCGGCGCGCCGGTCCGCCCGGCCGTCCCCCACCCTCCCCCGGCCGACGCTGGGGCCCCCATGAAGGGGAGGCCCGCCGGCGCCGGAGGCGTCAGCCGACCGGGAGCGGGAGGAGGCCGAGCCGTACGTACGCGCCGCGCACGCGGGGAGATACCGGCGCGCCGCCGGTGTCTCCGGGGTGAACAGTCCGCAGGGAGAGCGTCTCGCCTCCCGCTCCGCGTCACTTTAGTCCACCCGGTGTTGCGGTCAATCAACCGGCCTGCGCGTCGCGCACCCCGCCCGCCGGTGCCGTGCGACGCGACGGGATTCACCCGTTCGACGGAGGCACCACCCTGGTGTGGGTCATGTCACAACAAGCCGCGATGACGTTCTTTGTCCGCTCTCACAGCAGGCCTGGATCGGCCGTGACCAGTAACGTCATGGGTATGACGACTTCTGCATCCGTTCCCATCGATCCCGAAGGCGCCATAGGCGGCCCCGTCACCGATCGCCTCGTGGAGGCCAACCAGCGATACGCCGCGGCGTTCACCGACCCCGGGATGGACGCCCGTCCCGTCCTGCGTGTCGCGGTCGTGGCCTGCATGGACGCCCGGCTGGACCTGCATGCCGCGCTCGGCCTCGAACTCGGCGACTGTCACACCATCCGCAACGCGGGCGGCGTCGTCACCGACGACGTGATCCGCTCGCTCACCATCAGCCAGCGGGCGCTCGGCACCCGCAGCGTCGTCCTCATCCACCACACCGGCTGCGGGCTGGAGTCCCTGACCGAGGAGTTCCGGCACGAGTTGGAGATGGAGGTCGGCCAGCGGCCCGCCTGGGCGGTCGAGGCCTTCCGCGACGTCGACCAGGACGTACGGCAGTCGATGCAGCGTGTGCGCACCTCCCCCTTCCTGCTGCACACCGACGACGTCCGCGGGTTCGTCTTCGATGTGAGGACGGGACTGCTGCGGGAGATCGACCCCGCGTGACACCACGCACGGGCGCCCACCTCGGCACCGCGTTCCGTCACTCAACGAACAATCATTCGGACAAGAGTCCCGGCGCGGGTATGCCGACCAGGCCGTAAGAGCTCCAAACAGAATGGGCGCCCGGCTCGCGGCGCCTGGCACACGCTCGCCTTGCGATCGCACGCGCCAGACGCCGCGAGCTGATCGGACTCCCATTCTGTTCGGAGCTCTGAGGCCGACATGTCGCGACCAGTTATCCACAGGCGAGTGACACGAACCGGTAACGGCAACAAGAATGCGGGTGTGGCGTCACGCGGAACTTTCCCCGCGTGGTGTCCGTGTTTCGGGGTGGGCCGGTCCGCATCGCAGAGCGTCGGCCCGGAGAAAGAACGGGCCGAGGAGGGCCGGGTGACGACCTATGACGATCGAGCGAGCCTTACTGATCTGACCGCCACTGTGGAGCGTGTCCGCAGTTCGGTGGAAGGAGTGATCGAGGGCAAGCCCGAGGTCGTACGGCTTTCGCTGACCGTGCTGCTCGCCGAGGGGCATCTGCTGATCGAGGATGTGCCCGGCGTCGGCAAGACCATGCTCGCCAAGGCGCTGGCGCGCTCCATCGACTGCTCGGTGCGGCGCATCCAGTTCACTCCCGACCTCCTGCCCTCGGACATCACGGGCGTCTCCATCTGGGACCAGCAGCGCCGCGACTTCGAGTTCAAGCCGGGCGCGATCTTCGCCCAGATCGTCATCGGCGACGAGATCAACCGCGCCTCGCCCAAGACCCAGTCCGCGCTCCTGGAGTCGATGGAGGAGCGCCAGGTCACCATCGACGGCAAGACCTACGAACTGCCCAGCCCCTTCATGGTGGTCGCCACCCAGAACCCGGTCGAGATGGAGGGCACGTACCCGCTGCCGGAGGCCCAGCGCGACCGGTTCATGGCCCGTGTCTCCATCGGCTACCCCAGCGCGGAGGCCGAGCTGCAGATGCTCGACATCCACGGCGGGGTGAACCCGCTGGACGACCTCCAGCCGGTGGCGCACGCGCACGACATCGTGAAGCTGGTCGAGGCCGTCCGCGGCGTCCACGTCGCCGAGCCGGTCCGGCGCTACGCGGTGGACCTGGTCTCCGCCACGCGCACGCACCCCGACCTCAGACTCGGCGCCTCACCGCGCGCCACCCTGCACCTGCTGCGCGCGGCGAAGGCCTCCGCGGCCCTGGGCGGCCGGGAGTACGCGCTGCCGGACGACGTCCAGGCCCTCGCCGTGGCCGTCCTGGCCCACCGTCTGCTGCCCACCGCCCAGGCCCAGCTCAACCGGCGCACGGCGGAGCAGGTCGTCCAGGAGATCCTGCAGCACACCCCGGTGCCCACCGCGCCCCAGCAACAGTCCGGCCTCACCATGGGCCGCGGCTACGGCCAGCAGCCGCCCCGGAGGCTGTGATGACGCACGGGGGGACGGCGCCCACCGCCGGGGAGGAAGGCGGCGGGTTGCGTACCGCGCTGACCGGACTGACCACGCGCGGGCGCTCCTTCCTGGCCGCCGGCGTCGCGGCCGCGATCTGCGCCTACGTCCTCGGCCAGAGCGATCTTCTCCGGGTCGGGCTGTTGCTCGCCGTGCTGCCCCTGGTGTGCGCGACGGTCCTGTACCGCACGCGGTACCGGGTCGCGGGCAGCCGCCGGCTGTCCCCCTCCCGGGTGCCCGCGGGTTCCGAGGCCCGGGTCCATCTGCGGATGGACAACGTCTCGCGGCTGCCCACCGGCCTGCTGATGCTCCAGGACCGGGTGCCGTACGTGCTCGGTCCGCGCCCCCGGTTCGTGCTGGACCGGGTGGAGGCGGGCGGTCGCCGCGAGGTGTCCTACCGGGTGCGCTCGGACCTGCGCGGCCGCTATCCGCTCGGCCCGCTCCAGCTGCGCCTGACCGACCCCTTCGGGATGTGCGAGCTGACCCGCTCCTTCTCGACGTACGACACCCTTACGGTCATCCCCCGCGTGGAGCCGCTGCCCCCGGTGCTGCTCACGGGTGAGGCCAGGGGGTACGGCGACGGGCGGCAGCGCTCACTGGCGCTGGCGGGCGAGGACGACGTGATCCCGCGCGGCTACCGGCACGGTGACGACCTGCGCCGGGTGCACTGGCGCTCCACCGCGCGCTACGGCGAGCTGATGGTGCGCCGTGAGGAGCAGCCGCAGCGCGCCCGGTGCACGGTGCTGCTCGACACCCGGGGCATCGCCTACCGGGGCGCGGGGCCGGACTCGGCCTTCGAGTGGGCGGTGGCGGGCACGGCCTCCACGCTGGTGCACATGCTTGAACGGGGCTTCTCGGTAAGGCTGTTGACCGACACCGGCAGCTCGGTGCCCGGGGAGGGCGCGGAGGGGTTCGCGGGCGCGAGCAAGGAGTCCGCGGACGCGGCCGGGCTGATGATGGACACGCTCGCCGTGATCGACCACTCGGACGGCACGGGCCTGTCACGCGCCTACGACGTGCTGCGCGGCGGGAACGAGGGACTCCTTGTGGCCTTCTTCGGGGACCTCGACGAGGAGCAGGCCTCGATGGCCGCCAAGATGAGCAGGCGCAGCGGCGGCGCGCTCGCCTTCCTGCTGGACAGCGGCGCCTGGGTGCGCGAACCGACCGATGTGCCGGGCCCGTTGGACCGGAGCGAGGAGCGGCTGCGGATGCTGCGCGAAGCGGGCTGGGCCGCTGTGCGGGTGCCCCGGGGCGTCTCGCTCGCGGAGCTGTGGCGCGAGGCGGACCAGCAGCGCACGGGCGTGGGCTGTGTGAGTGGTGCGGAGGGAGGGTCATGAGCGGGCGGGCGCGGCTGGCGCTGTGCGCCGCGGCGGCGACGCTGATGGCGGCGTGCGCCCTGCTGCCGCTGGTGGCCCCGGCCACCTGGATCTTCCAGGCGGCCTTCCTGGTCGCGGTGCAGTCCGCCGTCGGCGCGCTGACCCGACGGGTCCCACTGGCGCGCCCCCTGACCCTCGCCTGTCAGACGACGGTCAGCCTGTTGCTGCTCACGCTGACCTTCGCCCGCGGCCAGTCCATCGTCGGGTTCATCCCCGGCCCCGACGCCCTCCGCCACTTCGCGGAGCTGTTGCGGTCGGGCTCGGACGACGTCGGGCGGTATGCGATCCCGGCACCGCTGACCCCCGGGATCCGGCTGATGATCGTCGGCGGGGTCCTGCTGATCGGGTTGCTGGTGGACGCGGTGGCGGTGACGTTCCGTGCCGCGGCGCCCGCCGGGCTTCCGCTGCTCGCCCTGTACTCGGTGGCCGCGGGCCTCTCCAACGGCGGCACCGACTGGCTGTGGTTCCTCGTCGCCGCGAGCGGCTATCTGATGCTGTTGCTGGCCGAGGGCCGCGACCGGCTCTCCCAGTGGGGGCGGGTCTTCAGCGGCGCGCCCCGCACCACGGTTGCGGACTCCGGCGGCGCGGTCGCCCCCGTGCGCACCGGTCGGCGTATCGGCGCGGTCGCGCTGGGCGTCGCCCTGGTGGTCCCGCTCGCCCTGCCCTCGCTGCGGGGCGGGCTGCTGGACGGCACGGGGGGCGGTGTCGGAGCGGGCATCGGCGACGGCAGCACGATCTCCGCGGTCAACCCGCTGGTGTCCCTGCGCGACAGCCTGAACGTGAGTCAGGACCGTCAGGTGATGGCGTACCGCACCAACACGGACGACAACCAGGACATGTATCTGCGGATCGTCGCCCTGGACGACTTCGACGGCACCACCTGGAAGCCCGCCCAACGGCACATCGTCGCCGTACCGGACAGACTGCCCACGCCGACAGGTCTGGCGGGCAGCGTGCGGCGGACCGAGATCGAGACGCGGATCTCGGCGGCGGACTGGTACGCGCAGGACTGGCTGCCGATGCCGTACCCCCCGACCAGCGTGAAGATCAACGGCAGCTGGCGGTACGAGCCGGTGGGCCGCACCCTCGTCGGTGACCACGGGCAGAACACACGGGGCCTGCAGTACGCGGTGAAGAGCCTGATCGTCCAGCCGACGGCGGAGCAGCTGGCCACGGCGCCGGAGCCGCCGGCATCGCTCAGGCGCGAGTTCACGAAGGTTCCGGCGTCCCTGCCGGCGGTGGTGGCGCGGACTGCCCGGAAGGTGACCACCGGGTCGTACAACCACTACGAGCAAGCGGTCAAGCTGCAGGACTACTTCGCCGTCTCCGGCGGGTTCACGTACAACACGCAGGTGCAGGCCGGCAGCGGGGCCGGGGCGATCGGGCGGTTCCTGAAGGACAAGCAGGGCTTCTGCGTGCACTTCTCCTTCGCGATGGCCGCGATGGCCCGGACGCTGGGGATACCGGCGCGGGTCGCGGTGGGCTTCACCCCGGGTGTGCCGCAGGCGGACGGTTCGATGTCGGTCGGGCTGCGGGACGCGCACGCATGGCCCGAGCTGTACTTCGAGGGCGTGGGCTGGACCCGCTTCGAGCCGACCCCGAACCGTGGGTCGACGCCTTCGTACACGCAGTCGGACGCACCGACCGGGGACAGCCCGGCCGTGCCGCGGCCGTCGGTGTCGTCGTCCACGATGCCGTCCATCGCGCCCTCGGCGAGCGAGAGCTGCTCGGCGAGCATGCGGAAGCTGGAGGCGTGCCCGACCCAGTCCGCGCAGGCCGCGGCGGGCTCCGGGGACGGTGGACCGCCGTGGTACCGGATCCTCGTGTGGGCACTGCTGGGGCTGGCCCTGGTCGCGGTGCCGCTGGCGCCGATGCTGTGGCGGCTCAGAAGCCGGTCGGTGCGGCTGGCCTCCGCCCGGCACGCGCCGTCCACCCTGCCGCTGCGCCGGGTGGAGAGCCACGAGGGCGGGGCGGGTGCGCGCCGCACGGACGAGGTCGGGGTGAGCGCCCTGCCGGGCGAGGCGCCTCCGGAAGTGATGGCCGAGGTCGTCGTGGGGCACACCCTGGCCGTGTGGCGCGAGCTCACGGACACCGCGTGGGACTACGGCATTCCGCCGGACGACGCCCTGACCCCGCGGAAGGCCGCCGAGCGGATCGTGCGGCTCGGCGGGCTGGACGCACCGACGGCCGAGGCCGTGCAGCGGGTGGCCGGAGCCGTGGAGCAGGTGCTCTTCGCCCCGCAGCCGCGTTCCCGTGCCGGTCTGGTCGACGATGTGCGCACTCTGCGGGCGGCACTGCGGTCCACGGCCGACCGGCGGGCCCGGGTGCGTGCGGTGGTGGCACCGCGCTCGGCCATGCGTGCCCTGTGGGCCGCCGGCGACCGCTGGGCGGCTGTCAGAGCTCGCTGGGCGGAGCGCTGGGCGATCCTGATGCGGCGCCCGTCCGGACAGCAGGGCGGCGGCTGACACCCGGCGGGCTTCCGCCCTGGGGCGCTGCTCCTGTTCCGGTACGCGGTGGGCCGTCGTCGCGGCATGGCAAGTCGTCAACGCATGACATCAGGGGGCGACCACCTCTCGGTGGTCGCCCCCTGCACGAATGTCTCCGTGTCCTCGGCTCTCGCCCGGGCTAATGGCCCTGTTCGTCCCGGCGCCGCTGCCAGCGCTGTTCGATGCGGTCCATCATGGAGCGTCGCTGCCGGACCTGCCTGCGGACGCCCGGCGCCGCCTGCTCGCCCGGTTTGGGGACCTTGCGCCAACTGGTCACGGCGAGCACGGCGCAGCCCAGCATGACGAGGAACCCGACCACGCTGATCCAGATCTGCTGTGCGACCATTCCGGCCATGAGGAGCGCGATACCCACCAGGAAGCCCGCGGCCGCCTGGTAGACCCGTCGCCGGGTGTACGTACGCAGCCCGCTTCCCTCAAGCGCTGTCGCGAACTTGGGATCTTCGGCGTACAGCGCTCGCTCCATCTGCTCGAGCATTCGCTGCTCGTGCTCCGAGAGCGGCACGGAGTCCTCCTCATCGTGCAGTCGCCTGGGCGACCGGGGGGTCCCCTTCAGGATAGGCAGGGAATCGCCCCCTTGAAACCCGCCCCTCTGCGCCAATTGGCCAACCGAGATCCGCCATGGCCGTCCCGGCTCGCTGAGGCTTCCATTCCCCAGCGGCCGACCCGTCATGCCGGGCGGTCTCTCTCGATCATACGGCGCACACCGCCCTGTGGGGGGGCCTGTGGCGTACTCCATCCGCCGCCAAGCCGCTGATCAGCGGCGGGTCACGGGAGCCGGCTCAGGCCTCCGCCGCCCCCTGGGTCTCACCGAGGACATGGAGTTGCGTGGCCACGGAGTGGAACGCGGGGACCTCGGCGGCCGCGGACTCCAGCTTGAGCAGCGCCTCCAGGGCGCCGGGTTCGGTGTCGACCAGGACGCCGGGGACGAGGTCCGCGAAGACCCGGACACCGTGCACGGCGCCGACGCTCAGGCCCGCGTCCTCGACGAGCGCGGTGAGCTGCTCGGCGGTGAAGCGGCGCGGCACGGGGTCGCCCGCCCCCCAGCGGCCGTTCGGGTCCTCCAGCGCCTGCTTGGCCTCCTTGAAGTGCCCGGCGAGGGCCCGCGCGAGCACGGCTCCGCCGAGACCGGCGGCGAGCAGGCTCAGAACGCCGTCGGGGCGCAGCGCGGCGACCACGTTGCGGACACCCTCGGCGGGGTCGTCCACGTACTCCAGGACGCCGTGGCACAGCACTACGTCGTAGCCACCGGGCTGCACCACGTCGAAGAGGCCGTGGGCGTCGCCCTGGACGCCCCGGACCCGGTCGGCGACACCGGCTTCGGCGGCCCGGCGCTCCAGGGCGAACAACGCGTTCGGGCTGGGGTCGACGACCGTGACACGGTGGCCGAGGCGGGCGACGGGCACGGCGAAGTTGCCGCTGCCGCCGCCGGTGTCGAGGACGTCCAGCACATCCCGCCCCGTGGCCTTGACGCGGCGGTCGAGGGCGTCCTTGAGGACCTCCCAGACCACGGCGGTACGGAGAGAGGCGCGGGGGCGCATCGGGTCCGACACGGCAGTTGACTCCTCGGCGCGGCACCGCCTGGTGTACGGCGGAGCGATCGGACGGCCTTCCGGCCCCGGTACCAGGGCGAAAGGCTTCAGGCGCCTCCACCCTATTGCCTCTCGCGCACTGCCCGGAGCCCCGACCCACTCCGCTCCCGTCCGGGCCGGCGGGCCCCGGCCCGCCCCCGTCGACGGCCCCGCGACGCCCCGGGCTCAGCCCGCGTCCGGGATCTCGCGGTCCCCCTCCTGCCGGGGCTGTGGGAGCACCGGCTGGAGCACCAGCATCCGTTCGACCAGCCGCAGGAACATCGCCACGTCGCGTATCAGATCGTCCGCGTCGCGGGTGCTGGCCGCGCCCTGGATGCCGGCCTCGGCGCGGGCGCGCCGGGAGGCGCCCGAGGCGAACAGCGCACTCCACTCAGTGAGTTCGGGCGCGATCTCGGGGAGCACTTCCCAGGCGCTCCTGATCCTGGCGCGGCGCCGCGCCGTGGGCTCCGGGCGCCCGCGCGCCGCGAGGACGGCGGCCGCCGTGCGCAGGGCCGCCAGATGGGCGGTCGCATACCGCTCGTTGGGCGTTTCGAGGACGGTCGCCTCGTCGAGTCCGGCGCGGGCCTGGGCGAGCAGGTCGAGCGCGGCGGGCGGGGCCGTGGCCCGGCGCAGCACGGGGTGCACGTCGGCCGCCGGGCCGGTCAGTGAGGGGGCAGGGCCGGTGCCGCGGCGCCGGCGTGCGGCGGCTGCGTGGTCGCTGGCCATGACGAACCTCCTGTCGTCTGTGTGACGGCACTGTGGCCGTATGTGCTCATCGTGCGGTATGGCACTGACAATCCGTTCCGACCTGGGCTTTTGCTTCGCTCATGGGTTCGGGGTAGCTTTTGCACTGACCAGTCAGTTCAAAAGACGCGGCCCGTGACCCGGGCCGGCCGACCAGGGGAGAACAAGGGGGGCATGGACATGCAGGAGCAGGCGGCCGGGGTCGCCGTCGGCGCTGTGGACTTCGGGCTGAAGGGGCCGCGCGGCTGGACGTTCCGGGGCGTCGGATTCGATGCGGAGCCCGGCTCGCTCATCGCCGTCGCCGGACCCTCGGGCTCCGGCCGGACCTGTCTGCTGCTCGCGCTCACCGGACGGATGAAGCCGACCGAGGGGCGTGCCACGGTCGGGCGCCACCGGCTGCCCAAGGACATGTCCACGGTGCGCCGGATCAGCGCGCTCGCGCACGTGCCCGGGGTCACCGACCTCGACCCGGCGCTGACCGTCGGCGAGCACCTGCGCGAACGGGCCCTGCTGGAAGCCCGGTTCGGGGACTCCCTGCGGGCGCTGCTGCGACCGCGGAGCGAGCGGGCGGCCGAGAAGGGGCGGCGGATCGACACCGCCCTGGCGGCCGCCGGACTCGACCCGGAGGCGCTGCCGAAGGGCACCCGCACCGCCGTACGCGACCTGGAGCGGCTGGAGTCCCTGCGGCTGTCCGTGGCGCTGGCCCTGATCGGCCGTCCGCTCCTGCTGGCCGTCGACGACGCCGACCTCAAGCTGTCCGGCGCCGAACGGGCCGCCGCCTGGGGCATGTTGAGGTCCCTCACCGAGGCCGGGACCACGGTCCTCGCGGTGTGCGCCGAGGCCCCCGAGGGCGCCGTCGTGGTGTCCACGGCACCCGCGGCCGGCGCGGGGCCCCACGACGGCCCACGACCGGGCCACGCCGAGGACTCGCCCGGGGCCGCGGGCGGCGAACCGCACCCCGTGGACGGCGCGAGCGGCGAGCAGGACCCCTCGGACGCCGCCGGCGGCAAGCAGGACGCACGCGAGGCGGCCACCCCCCAGGAGCCGTCCCGGGACGGCAGCGACGACGACAAGGAGACGGCGGATGCGCTCGCCGAGACTGGCCGCGCTTGAGCTCAGGCGGTTCGGCAGGGGGAGGCTGCCCCGCGCGGCAATGGTCGCGCTCCTGCTGCTGCCGCTGCTGTACGGCGCCCTGTACCTGTGGTCGTTCTGGGACCCGTACGGGCGGCTCGACCGCATCCCCGTGGCGCTCGTCAACGACGACAAGGGAGCGACCGCGGCCG
Organism: Streptomyces sp. TP-A0356; assembly: GCF_001417775.1. GTDB lineage: Bacteria > Actinomycetota > Actinomycetes > Streptomycetales > Streptomycetaceae > Streptomyces. Next base: position 392,322 of record NZ_BBZJ01000017.1, read on the forward strand.
GGCAAAGACTCACCGCGGGCGACGACCTCGTCGAGGGGCTGCGGAGGAGCGAGACCTTCGAGTGGCACGAGGTCAGCTCCGCCGAGGCCAGGAAGGGCGTCGAGGACGGCACGTACTACCTCTCGCTGACCATGCCGTCCGACTTCAGCGCGCGCATCGCCTCCAGCTCAGGGCACTCCCCCGAGACGGGCGCCCTCCAGGTGCGCACGAACGACGCGAACAACTACATCGTCGGGCAGATCTCCAAGACGGTGTTCAACGAGGTGCGCGCGGCGGCCTCCACGAAGGCGTCGCGGTCGTTCCTCGACAGGATCTACATCTCGTTCTCCGACATCCACGGTGCGACGGTGAAGGCCGCCAAGGGCGCCGACCGGCTCACGGGCGGCATCGGGAAGGCGGAGAAGGGTTCCAAGGACCTCGCCGACGGACTCGGGCAGGCCAGGAACGGCAGCGGGAAGCTCTCGAGCGGTGTGAACAAGCTCGACACGGGCGCGGGCGACCTTGAGGACGGCGCGCAACAGGTCGCGGACGGCACGCAGGCGCTGGCCGACCGGGTGCACGGGGCGGCCGACCAGGTGCGGCCCTTCCTGAAGAACAACGGCAGGCAGATCGCCGACACCGCGACCGTGGTGGCCGATTCGGCGGATGTGATCAGCGGCCACCTCGACACGTTCGTCACCACGGCCCCCATCGCGGCGGACGGCACCCGCAAGGCGTCCGAAGCGCTGGACGCGGTCTACCGCAGGCGCTGCGTCGAGCAGCTCGTGCCCGACCCGGCGTGCGACGACCTCGAGAAGGCGAAGGACGCGGCGGCCCAGGCGGCCCGTCTCGCCAAGGACGTGAACACCGTGGTACAGGACTACCACGGCGACATGACCGGCATGCAGCGGGACCTCAAGACCCTCCAGCGGCAGGCCCGGGCGCTCGCCAAGGCGGCACCGCACCTGTCCGAGGACCTCGACAACGCGGTCACCAAGGTGGACGCGCTCAACAGGGGCGCCGCCGAGGTCGCCAAGGGGGCCCGGAAGCTGCACACCGGCCTCGGCACCGCCAGGACGGGCGCGGCGGACCTTGACGCGGGCGTCGGCAAGCTGACGACCGGGGCGATCGACCTCAACGGAGGCATGTACAAGCTCGTCGACGGCTCCGGGAAGCTCGCCGGCGGACTCCACGACGGCGCGGGGAAGATCCCGGACTACGGCAAGCAGGACCGCGACCGGCACACGGAGGTGATGTCCGACCCGGTGCACCTCGCCACCAACGACCTGCACAAGGCCCCCAACTACGGCACCGGCTTCGCCCCGTACTTCATCCCGCTGTCGCTGTGGGTGGGTGCGATGGTGGCGTACATGCTGATCCCGCCGCTGAACCGGCGCGCGCTCGCGGCGGGCGCCTCGGCCTGGCGGATCGCGCTGGCGGGCTGGCTTCCGGTGGCCGCCGTGGGTGTGCTCCAGACGGCCGCCCTCATGGCCGTGCTGCACTGGGCGATCGGCCTGCGGATGCTGCGGGCGGCCGGGACGATCGGCTTCCTGTTCCTGGTGGCGGCGTGCTTCGCGGCGATCGTCCAGTGGCTGAACGCGCGATTCGGCGCGGCGGGCCGGATCCTCGTCCTCGCACTGCTGATGCTCCAGCTGACCTCCGCGGGCGGCACGTACCCCGTGCAGACCAGTCCCGGCTTCTTCAACGCGATCCACCCCTTCCTGCCGATGAGTTACGTCGTCGAGGCCCTCAGGCGGCTCATCACGGGCGGCGGACTCGGGCCGGTGTGGCAGGCGTGCGCCGTGCTGACGGCGTTCACCGCGGGCGCCCTCGCGCTCACCGCCCTGTCGGCCCGCCGCAGGCAGGTGTGGACCCTCGACCGGCTGCACCCGGAGCTGAGCCTGTGACGGCCGTGGCCGGGCCTGCGCCCTCCGGGGCGGCGGTGCCTGTGACAATCAGGGCCATGGAACGCAGCAGCGCCGCCGCGGGAGGCGGTTCGAGCCGTCGTGAGGCGACCCGGCAGAAGCTCTACGAAGCAGCCGTCACCCTGATCGCGGAGCAGGGGTTCTCCGCGACCACCGTCGACGAGATCGCCGAACGGGCCGGGGTCGCCAAGGGCACGGTCTACTACAACTTCGCGAGCAAGTCCGTCCTCTTCGAGGAACTGCTGCGGCACGGTGTGGGGCTCCTGACCGCGTCCTTGCAGGAGGCGGCCGAGAACACGGATCTGGCCGGCGGCACCAAGGTGGACGCCCTGGACGCGATGATCCGCGCGGGACTCGGCTTCATCGCCCGCTACCCGGCCTTCACCCAGCTGTACGTGGCCGAGCTGTGGCGCACCAACCGGGCCTGGCAGTCCACGCTCATGGTGGTCCGGCAGCAGGTCGTCGCGGTGATCGAGCGCGTGCTGCGCGACGGCGTGGCGAACGGCGAGTTCAGCGACGAGATCGACATCCCGCTGACGGCTGCCGCGCTGGTCGGGATGGTTCTGGTCGCGGCCCTGGACTGGCAGGCGTTCCAGCCGGAGCGCTCCCTGGACGACGTCCACGCCTCGCTGTCGCGGCTGCTCCAGGGGCGCGTGAGCGGCGCCCGTCAGTAAAGACGCAGCTCAGGACACGAACCGCTGCTGGAGTATCAGGGAGCGGGGCGGACGAAAGCGCCGGTCGGGGTGGCCGCGTCTCCCGCGGGCCGCCTCGAACCGGCGCTCCGTCGTGCTCCCCCGTCGTCCCCCGTTGGACCCCCGTTCGGTCGTTCCCCCGGGTCTCCCCCTGTCTCGCTTCCGCCGTAGGGGACGACGGAAGGAGCGGCCAGGGGCGGGCACCGTTCCGCCGCCCCGTGTCGGCGGTGCCGGAGCCGTACCCCTTTCCGTGTCTCCACTCTCTCGTTCGCGCAGGTCGGCCCCCATCCGCGCGCGTACTCTCACTGCCTAGGTACGGATACTCACTCGCGCGCACTCATCCCCAGGACGCTCCGGGGCCCACTGATGGGCTTCGCGTCCGTATCGGCACTCACCCGGTCGGCGGCGAAGCCGGTGAGGTCCCCGAAAGGACTGGTCAGGGGCGCGCGGCGGGATTGTCGGCGGCGGCCTATAGAGTCGCTGGCATGGCACGGATTGCGGTGATCGGCGCCGGGATGGGCGCGATGGCGGCCGCCGCCCGGCTCGCCGTCGCGGGCCACCGGGTGGTGGTGTACGAGCGTACGCAGACGTACGGCGGTGCGCTGCGCCGTCTCGTGCGCGACGGCTTCTCGTTCGACACCGGCCCCGGCCTGCTGCCGCTGCCGGCCGTCTATCGCGATCTGTTCCTCAAGACCGGCAAGGAGCCGCTGGAGGACTGCGTCGAGCTGGCCCAGGTGGACCCGTCGTCGCGGCACGTCTTCGCGGACGGCACGGAGGTCTGCCTGCCGAACGCGTCACGGGCGGGGACCGTCTCCGCGCTGGACGAGGCGCTGGGCTCGGGCGCGGGTGCGCGCTGGGGCGACTTCCTGGTGCGGGCCCGCGAGGCCTGGGACCGCACGCGCCGGCCTCTTCTGGAAGAGCCGCTGTGGCCCAACTGGACGGTGCTGGCCGAGCGTGAGCCGTACCCGGCGGTGCCGCACAAGAAGCTGCTGCGTACCCGGCGGGCCCGGACGCTCGCCGAGATCGCCGCCTGGGAGCTGCGGGACCCGCGGCTCGCGGCCCTCCTGGAGAGCCACGCCCTGGCGTACGGCCTGGATCCCCGTACCACCCCGGCGAGCGCTGCCGTGCTGCCGTACATGGAGCACGCCTTCGGCACCTGGTACGTGCGCGGCGGCCTGAGGGAGCTGGCGCGTGCCCTCTACGATCGGTGCCTGGCCAGGGGGGTGGAGTTCGTCCTCGGCACCGAGGTCACCGGGATCGTCGAGAAGGACGGCCGGGCCGCGGGGGTGGAGTTGGCGGACAGCTCGGTGGCGGAGGCGGACCATGTGGTGGCCGGGGTCGCGCCGGGCGTCCTCGACCGACTGGTATCGGGGACGCCGGCCGCGCGGGGTGCGGACGATGTCGCACCGCGGCGCGGGACTCCCAGCCGTCTGACGGTGCTGCTGGCCCTGCGCGGGGGGCGGCCTGAGGGCACCGCGCACCGGACCGTGGTCCACACGGCCGACCGCGAGGGCGAGTTGGACCGGCTCTTCGGCGAACCCGCCGGGCTTCCGCCCGCTCCGACGGTGACCGTGCTGCGGCCGGACGACCCCGCGCTGGTGCCCGACGCCGGGCACGAGGCGGTCACGCTGACGGTCACGGCGCCCTCGGGCCTGAGCGCCTCCGAGGCCGACGTGGACCGGATCCTCGGTGCCGCGGAGCGCGCGATACCCGGGCTCGGCGACCGCCTGCTCTGGCGTGAGGTGCGGGATCCGGCCGATGTCGCCGAGGACACCGGCGCGCCCGGCGGCGCGATCCCCGCACCGGCCCTCGCCGCGGCCGGCGGCCGACTGCTGCAACCGTCCAACAGCACACGCATACCTGGCCTGTTCACGGTCGGCGGCTGGTCCCACCCCGGCGGGGGCCTCCCCCACGCCGGCATGTCGGGCGCGCTGGTGGCCGGGCTCATCGTGGAGGGGCCGGACTTCCGCGGCTCGCGGTGAGGTCACCGGTAGCGTCCGGCAGTGCGCCGAGGGCCCGGTGCTCGGCACCGGGCCCTCGGATGATCGCGACCGCTGCCGCGGGCCGCTCAGAAGCGGTAGTGCTCGTCGAAGCCGTTGCCGTGCGCGGTGCCGTGCGCGGTGCCGTCGCCCTGGTACGGGTAGGGCTGCTCCGGCGGAAGTGCGGCGCCGGACCCGTCGTCGGCGGTCCGCTGCTGGGGCACCCAGACACCGTCGGGCGGCGTCTCGCCGTAGGTGGGGGTCCCGTACTGGTCCTGACCGTAGGTGTGCTGCCCGTACCCCTGCTGGCCACCGTACGTGGTGTCGTACGCGCCACCGCCGTAGGTCCCCGTGCCGAGGTAGGGGTCGGAGTAGCCGGAGTACTGCTGCTGGCCGTTGTCGTAGCCGTACTGCTGCTGCCCGTATGCCGAGTAGCCGTCGTACGCGTAGGCCTGCTGGTCCTGGGCCTGGCCGGCGGCGGCGTAGGACCCGTCGGCCGCGGCTGCGTACGCCGCGCCGGTGTAGATGCCGTAGGAACCCGTCTCCTCGGGCAGCGGCTGCGGCTCGTACACGGCGGTCGCCTCGGCCGGGGTCTCCGCGGGCTGCGGCCGGGTGAAGACGTCGTCGCGGTCGTCGTCGTAGGAGTCGTCCTGGCGGTACGTTCCGGCAGCCGTCGACTCGGGGTCGGGGGTCTCGGGCGCCGGGTCCTGGCGGGCGGCCTCACTGCGGCGGCGCTTGCTGCCACCGCCGTCGTCCTCGTGCGGGCGGTTGCCGACGGCCCAGCCCGCCACGAAGCCGCGCCGGAACGACAGCGTCACATAGGTCTGCCCGACCGCGAACGCGGCCGCGCCCAGCCCGATGACCCACACCGAGGGGATCAGGACGCCGAAGACGACACCGAGGAAGCCGACGAAGGCGAGCAGCCGCCAGCGCAGACGCGCCTTGTACTGCAGCAACACCTCACCGAGCAGCCACAGCGCGACGATGCCGAACGCGATGTAGAGGACCGTCCAGCCCATGTACGCCCCTCTCCCAGTGGCCGCTTCGCAGTGTGTCGTATGCCGGTGCGGCCGGTCTAGGCCCGCTGCGGATGGTGCAGGCCCAGGTTTTCGTAGATTTCCAGCGTCGCCGTGGAGTTGTTGAGTGTAATGAAGTGCAGTCCGGGGACCCCTTCGGCCAGCAGCCTCGCGCAGAACTCCGTGGCGAACTCGATCCCCATGGAGCGTACCGCCGCCGGATCGTCCTGCGCTGTGAGGATCCGCTCTTTCAGAGCGGCGGGGATGACGGCGTTGCTGAGCTGCGGCAGCCGCTCCAGCATCCGCACGCTGGTGACGGGCATGACCTCGGGGATGACCGGGGTGGCACAGCCCGCCGCGGCGACGCGGTCGCGCAGCCGCAGATACGACTCCGGCTGGAAGAACATCTGCGTGATCGCGTAATCGGCGCCGGCCCGGCACTTGTCGACGAAGTGCGCGACGTCCGTGTCCCAGTCGTCGGAGCGCGGGTGCATCTCGGGGAAGGCGGCCACGCCCACGCAGAAGTCGCCCGAATCCTTGATGAGCCGGACGAGTTCGGCGGCGTAGGTCAGGCCCTTGGGGTGCCGGATCCAGTCGGCCATGGGGTCGCCGGGCGGGTCGCCGCGGACGGCGAGCATGTTGCGGATGCCGGCATCGGCGTACTGGCCGATGATGTTGCGCAGCTCGGCGACGGAGTGATTGACCGCGGTGAGGTGAGCGACCGGGGTGAGCGTCGTGTCGGCGACGATCTGCTGGGTCTCCTTGACCGTGCCCGCGCGGGTGGAGCCGCCCGCGCCGTACGTCACGGAGACGAAGTCGGGGGCGACCGCCTCGACCCTCCTGAGCGCGCTCCACAGGTTCCGCTCGCCCTTGGGCGTTTTCGGCGCCGAGAACTCGAACGAGTACGTCGTCTTGCCGGTGGCGAGGATGTCGCGCACTGTCCGTGCGCGATCAGTCCTCGTGGATGCGGTTCCGAGGGCCATAGTCGCAGGTTAGCCAGGGGGCCACGGTCGCCCAACCGGACGCACGGAATTTGTCCGAATTGTCGACCTGTTGTCCACCCCTCGGACACCGGGCGCTAACAGCTCCGCAGCCGCTTGGCGAATTCGGCCGCCGCCGCGCCCGGGTCCTCCGCCTCCGTGATGGCGCGTACGACGACCACGCGGCGGGCGCCCGCCTCCAGGACCTGGTCCAGGTTGCCGAGGTCGATGCCGCCGATGGCGAACCAGGGGCGGTCGGTGCCGAGGGCGGCGGTGTGGCGGACCAGGCCGAGGCCGGGGGCCGGACGGCCGGGCTTGGTGGGGGTGGGCCAGCAGGGACCCGTGCAGAAGTAGTCCACGCCCTCCTGGACGGCGGCGGCCTCGGCCTCCGCCTCGGAGTGCGTGGAGCGGCCTATGAGGACGTCGTCGCCGAGGAGGGCGCGGGCCGCGGGAACGGGCAGGTCGCCCTGGCCGAGGTGCAGGACGTCGGAGGCGGCGGCGTGGGCGACGTCCGCGCGGTCGTTCACCGCGAGCAGCTTGCCGTGGCGGCCGCAGGCGTCGGCGAGGACCTGGAGGTGCTCCAGCTCCTCGGCGGCCTCCATGCCCTTGTCGCGCAGCTGCACGATGTCGACGCCGCCGGCGAGGACCGCGTCGAGGAACTCGGCGAGGTCGCCCTGGCGCTTGCGGGCGTCCGTGCACAGGTAGACGCGGGCGTCGGCGAGCCGGGCGGTACGGGCGGTGTCGGGCACGATGGGTCCCCCGGGGTCGGTGGCGTACGGGCCGCGGCGGGCGCGGTCGGCCGGGGGCCGTGGCCCGTGGACCGCGGCCCGTACGCCGGACGGTTGTTCTTGGATCGGGTCAGACGGCCAGCGCCTGCGCGCGACGCTTCACCTCCGTGCCGCGATTCTCGCTGAGGGCCTGCGCGGGGGTGCCGGGCAGGGTGGGGTCGGGGGTGAAGAGCCACTCGATCATCTCTTCCACCGTGAAGCCGTCGTCCCGCAGGAGCGTCAGGGTCCCGGACAGGCCCTTGACGACCTTGTCCCCGTCGATGAAGGCGGCGGGGACGTGCAGCGCACGGTTCTCACCACGGCGTACGGCGATCAGCTGGCCCTCCTTGACCAGTTGCCGGACGCGGGTCACCTCGACGCCGAGTGCTTCGGCGATGTCGGGCAGGGTGAGCCAGGCGGGGACGAGAGCATCGATCTTGGTGTCAATCTCGGTCACGGGATCAAGCGTGCCATCCCGGACCGACAGTCGGAAGCGGGGCACCTCCGGTGGGGTGCCGGTTGCCTCCGGCGGTGGACAGGACAGGCGTGCGGCACGCCGCCCCGAGGGAGGGCAGACCCCTCACACCGTCGCCTCCTCACGCCGTCGCCTCCTTCAAGGGGAGGGACGGGTCCGCCAGGAGGGTCCGGTCCATGAGGGTGCCCGATTCGATCAGACGGCGGCCCTGGGCCAGGTCCCGGGGGCGGCCCACCGCGAGCAGGGCCACCAGACGGCCCGAGCGCAGCCAGCACACCGTCCAGGCCGCGCCCTGCGGGTCCCCGCGCCACACCGTCGTGTCCGCGGACGCGTGGTGACCCACGTACTGGACGAAGCGGCCGAACTGCTCCGACCAGAAGTACGGCACCGGGTCGTACGCCACCGGCGTCTCCCCGATGATGTTCGCGGCCACCGTGCGCGGCCCCTGGAGGGCGTTGTCCCAGTGGTGGACCAGCAGGCGTTCCTCATAGCGCCCCGACGGGAAGGACGCGCAGTCCCCCACCGCGTACACGTCCGGCACCGACGTGCGCAGATGCTCGTCCGCCAGCACCTCGCCGTGGATGCCCAGCGCGATGCCCGAGCCGGTGAGCCACGCCGTGGCCGGACGCGCTCCGATGCCCACGACCACCGCGTCCGCGGGCACCCGCGAGCCGTCGTCGAGCACCACGGCCCCCGGCTCGATGCGCTCCACGCGCGCGTGCGTGCGCAGCTCGGCCCCGCTGTCCGCGTACCAGCCCGTCATGGGCGCGGCCACCTCCGCGGGCAGCGCCCCGGCGAGCGGCCGGTCCGCGGCCTCCACCACGGTCACCGCGCAGCCCGCCTCGCGCGCGGCGGTGGCGAACTCGGCGCCGATCCAGCCCGCGCCCACGACCACGATGTCGTGCTGCTGGGCGAGGACCGGCCGCAGTCGTTCGGCGTCGTCCAGCGTGCGCAGCAGATGCACCCCGGGCACCCCCTCGGCACCCGGCAGCCGGATCGGCTCGGCGCCGGTCGCAAGAACCAGGACGTCGTAGCGGACGGGACCCTCGACGGTGTCCAGCTCGTGGTCCTCGGGGCGCAGGCCGACCACCTCACGGCCCAGCCGAAGTTCGATCTCCAGGGCCTTGAAGTCGATGTCGAAGGCGGAGCCCTCCGCCTTGCCGAGCAGCACGGCCTTGGACAGCGGCGGCCTGTCGTACGGCTGGTGCGGCTCCGCGCCGATCAGCGTCACGCTCCCGGTGAAGCCCTGTTCCCGCAGGGCGACCGCGGTCTGCACCCCGGCCATGCCCGCACCCACGACGACGACGCGCCGTGCCGAATCGCCCCGTGCCTGCGTCTGCTCGCTCACCTGATCACCATAGACAACTGACAAATTGTCAGTCAGGGGGCGTGCTGGGTGACCTGTTCCACAACACTCGTCCCGCTGCCCGTCTGCGACTCCCACTCCCAGGACTCCTCGAGGCGCACCCGCCCGTCGGGAAGCTCCACGACCCGCGAGACACAGTGGCCCGAGGACGTGGTCCCGTCCCGCTTGAGCTGCACGTACCGGAAATCGAGGCGATCACCCTCCCGCGTGCCCACCAGATGGCCGCGTACCACGTCGCCGCCCGTGTACTCGGCCCAGATCTCGCCGTCCTCCTCGTGGTACGCGAACCGGGTGCGCGTACCGACCTGACCTGGGGCCTGGTCCGCCACCGGGGCGAGGACCAGACCGTCGAGCGAGGGGGGCATGAGCGGGAGGCTCCCTTACTGACGCACACGGCACGGGCTAGGGTGGCCAACGTACAAGCACTCGCGGGAGCCCGGGCGCACCGGGCTGAGAGGGAGGCTGGCGGCCTCCGACCGTACGAACCTGATCCGGGTCATGCCGGCGAAGGGAGGGGGCTGGACGCCCATGTCGTCTACACCCACGTCAGACGTCCTTGTCGTCGGGGGCGGGATCATCGGACTCGTGACCGCCTGGCGGGCCGCGCAGCGCGGGTTCGCCACCGCGGTGGTGGATCCGGCGCCGGGCGGCGGAGCGGCCCAGGTGGCGGCCGGGATGCTCGCCGCCGTCACCGAACTGCACTACGGCGAGCAGACGCTGCTCGGCCTCAACCTGGAGTCCGCGCGCCGCTATCCGGACTTCGTCGCCGAGCTGACCGAGGCCACCGGCCAGGACCTCGGCCACCGCCGGTGCGGCACGCTCGCCGTCGCCCTGGACGCCGACGACCGTGCCCAGCTGCGCGAGTTGCACGCGCTGCAGCAGCGGTCGGGCCTCGCGTCGGAGTGGCTGAACGGGCGCGAGTGCCGCCGCCTCGAGCCGATGCTCGCGCCGGGGGTGCGTGGGGGGCTCAGGGTCGACGGCGACCATCAGATCGACCCGCGCCGCCTCGCCCAGGCCCTGGTGACGGCATGCGAACGCGCCGGGGTCGTCTTCCACCGCGTGTGGGCCGAGCGGCTGACGGTGGTGCGGGAGCGCGCCGCCGGAGTCCGGGCCGCCGACGGCACCGACCTCGCCGCCGGGCAGGTCGTCCTCGCCGCGGGCAGCCTCAGCGGGCGTCTCGCGGGCGTACCGGACGAGGTCCTGCCGCCCATACGCCCCGTGAAGGGGCAGGTGCTGCGGCTGACCGTGCCGAAGGGGTACGCGCCGTTCCTGAGCCGTACCGTGCGGGCCGTCGTCCGGGGCAGCCAGGTCTATCTGGTGCCGCGCGAGAGCGGCGAGCTCGTCGTCGGCGCGACCAGCGAGGAGCTCGGCTGGGACACGACGGTCACCGCGGGCGGGGTCTACGAGCTGCTGCGGGACGCGCACGAGCTGGTCCCCGGGATCACCGAGCTGCCGCTCACCGAGACCCGAGCGGGACTGCGCCCGGCTTCCCCGGACAACGCGCCGTTGCTCGGCCCGACGCAGCTGGCGGGTCTGCTGCTGGCCACCGGGCACTACCGCAACGGCGTCCTGCTCACCCCCGTCACCGGTGACGTCATGGCGCACGTGCTGACCACCGGGGAGCTGCCGGACGAGGCCCGGCCCTTCACCCCCCGGCGCTTCACCGCCGCACTCACGGAGCAGCCCGCATGAACATCTCGGTCAACGGGGAGCCCCGGCAGGTGGCTCCCGGCACCCCGCTCGACACGCTCGTGCGCACCCTCACCGCGGCCCCCTCGGGCGTGGCCGCCGCCCTCAACGAAACCGTCGTTCCGCGCACGCAGTGGTCGTCGACGCATCTGTCCGAGGGGGACCGCGTCGAGGTCCTCACCGCCGTCCAAGGAGGCTGACCCATGGCCGAGGATCCCTTCGTCCTCGGAGGTACGACCTACTCGTCCCGGCTGATCATGGGGACCGGCGGGGCGCCCAGCCTCGATGTGCTGGAGCGGGCGCTGGTCGCCTCCGGCACCGAGCTGACGACGGTCGCGATGCGGCGCGTGGACGCCTCGGCGCACGGGTCCGTGCTGTCCGTGCTCGACAGGCTGGGCATCCGGGTGCTGCCGAACACGGCGGGCTGCTTCACCGCGGGCGAGGCCGTGCTCACCGCCCGCCTCGCGCGTGAGGCGCTGGGCTCGGACCTGGTCAAGCTGGAGGTCATCGCCGACGAGCGGACCCTGCTGCCCGACCCGATCGAACTGCTGGACGCGGCCGAGACCCTGGTCGACGACGGATTCACCGTGCTGCCGTACACGAACGACGATCCCGTCCTGGCCCGGAGGCTGGAGGACGTCGGCTGCGCCGCGATCATGCCGCTCGGCTCCCCGATCGGCTCGGGGCTCGGCATCCGCAACCCGCACAACTTCCAGCTGATCGTGGAGCACGCGCGCGTGCCGGTCATTCTGGACGCGGGCGCGGGTACGGCGTCGGACGCGGCGCTGGCGATGGAGCTGGGGTGCGCGGGCGTGATGCTCGCCTCGGCCGTGACCCGGGCCCAGGAGCCGGTGCTGATGGCCGACGCCATGAGGCACGCGGTGGAGGCGGGACGGCTGGCCTACCGGGCGGGGCGCATTCCGCGCCGGCACTTCGCGGAGGCGTCCTCCCCGGCGGAGGGCCTGGCCCGGCTGGACCCGGAGCGGCCGGCCTTCTGAGGCCCGCTCCCGGCGCCGAGGATGTGCGGCATGCGTCACAGCTGCGCTGCAGTCGGGCCCGGTATCGGCGGAACGGCCGGGGCCGACAGTGCGCCCTCGTACACTCACCTGCGTGGATACGACCCTTCATGACCCTCTCGTCGGGCAGCTGCTCGACGGCCGCTATCGCGTCGACGCGCGCATCGCGGTCGGCGGGATGGCCACGGTCTACCGGGCCGTGGACACCCGCCTCGACCGCGTCCTCGCGCTCAAGGTGATGCACCCGACGCTGGCCGCCGACGCCTCGTTCGTCGAGCGTTTCATCCGTGAGGCCAAGTCGGTCGCGCGCCTCGCCCACCCGAATGTGGTGCAGGTCTTCGACCAGGGCACCGACGGGTCGTACGTCTACCTGGCGATGGAGTACATCGCCGGATGCACCCTGCGCGACGTGCTGCGCGAGCGCGGGGCGCTGCAGCCGCGTGCCGCCCTCGACATCCTGGAGCCGGTGCTGGCCGCGCTGGGCGCCGCCCACCGCGCGGGGTTCGTGCACCGCGACATGAAGCCGGAGAACGTCCTGATAGGGGACGACGGCCGGGTCAAGGTGGCCGACTTCGGTCTGGTACGGGCCGTGGACACCGTCACCAACACGACGGGCGCCGTTCTCGGCACGGTGTCGTACCTCGCCCCCGAGCAGATCGAGGACGGTACGGCCGACACCCGGGTCGACGTGTACGCGTGCGGCGTCGTCCTCTACGAGATGCTCACCGGGAACAAGCCGCACCACGGCGACTCCCCCGCCCAGGTCATCTACCAGCACCTCAACGAGGACGTGCCGCCGCCGTCCGCGGCCGTGCCGGGGCTGCCGCTGGAGCTCGACGAGTTGGTCGCGTCGGCGACCGCGCGCAACCCCGAGCTGCGCCCGCACGACGCGGTGGCCCTGCTCGCCGAGGTGCTGGAGGCACGCGGCGCGCTCACCACCGAGCAGCTGGACGCCGTACCGCCGCGGGCCATCGCCGCGGCGCACGACAACGCCGAGGACCGGACGAGCGTGATACCGCGCCCGGTGCCGGCGAACCCGGTGGACGGGGACGCCGTACTCAACCGGACCAGCCGGTTCGAGAGCCCGGCGCCCGAGCCCCGTCGGCGCCCCGAGCGCGCCCGGCGCGGACTGCTCGCGCTCGCCCTCGCCGCGTTGGTGGTGTTCGGCGTCGGTACGGGCGTCTGGTACATCAACTCCGGCCAGTTCACCAAGGTCCCGCCGCTGCTGGCGAAGACCGAGGCCGAGGCGCGGGCGCGGCTGAAGCGGGCCGGGCTGGAGGTCAGACGGGTCGAGCACGCCTACAGCGACACGGTCGAGCGCGGCACGGTGATCAGCACCGACCCGGCGGCGGGCGCGCGGATACGCTCCAACGACTCGGTGACGCTGACCCTCTCGGAGGGTCCCGAGACGGTCCGGGTGCCCGATCTGAAGGGCCTGCCGCTCAACGAGGCGCAGGACCGGCTGAAGAAGGACGGCCTGGTCGCGGGCATGGTCACGGACGCGTTCAGCGAGGACGTGCCCAAGGGCCAGGTGATCGGCACGGATCCGGGTGCGGGCACCCAGCGCCACGGCGGTTCGGCGATCGCGCTCACCGTCAGCAAGGGCGCGCCGGTGGACGTGCCGGATGTCACGGGCGCCTCCATCGACGAGGCCACCACGCAGTTGCAGGACGCGGGCCTTCAGGTGAAGATCGCCGGCACCCAGGTCACCTCGGAGTTCGACGCCGGGAAGGTCGCCCGGCAGTCGCCGGACGGGGGCAAGCAGGCAGGCGAGGGCGACACGGTCACGCTGACGATCTCCAAGGGCCGCGAGATGGTCGACGTGCCGGACGTGGTCGGCGACAAGGTCGACGACGCGAAGAAGGCGCTCCAGGCCGCGGGCTTCCAGGTCGAGGAGGACCGCGGGCTGCTGGGCCTGTTCGGCGACACGGTGAAGAGCCAGTCGGTGAAGGGCGGCCAGAAGGCGCCGAAGGGGTCGACGATCACGATCCAGATCCGGTAGCGGCCGCGGCGGGAGGGGGCCCCGGGGAACAGGGGACGGCAGTTCCCGGGGGGAAGGTCAACTGGGCCTGGAATCTTGACCTTTGCCCCCTCCGCCGCACCCGCGTGCTACCGCTACTATGGCGGCTCCGCGGGCGGTGGGACCCGGCGGAGCGCGACATCGGGGGGAGAGGCGTGGTGGTCGAACCGGTCGCCGAGCTGGCCGCCACCGACGACTGGCAGGTGAGCATCCTCGGACCCACGGGGAAGCCGGTGGGCGGCGGCGTGCTCGTTTCGCCCAGGTATGTGCTGACCTGTGCCCACGTCGTGACGACCGCCCTGGGCAGGCGTCTGGAGGACGACCCCCACGGCACGGTCACCGTCGCCCTGAACAGCGGGCTCGCGCTGCGGGGTTCACCCGGTGGCGGGCACCGCTACACCGGCGGAAGCCATCACGAGGACTTCTCGGTGCTCATCCTGCACGGCGATCTGGCGCCGACCGGCGGCGGGTTGCCCTCGTCGCACACCCACCTCTCCAGCGGCACCTACACGGCCAGACGCCCGATGCAGGTGTACGGCTACCCGCAGGGCCAGCCGGACGGCGTGTGGGCCGACTGCCTGATGGCGGGCCGGGGCGGCCGGGAGGGCGCGCTGATCCAGCTGAACGACGCCCCGGGCACCGGACGCCGGGTCGCCAGGGGGTACAGCGGCTGCGGTGTGAAGGACACCGCGACGTCCCGCGTGGCGGGGCTGGCCGTCCTGCGCGACAAGTCGCCCGAGGCGGGCGTCACCTGGATGATCCCGATGGCCCGGCTCGCCGAGTCCTGGCCGCCGTTGCGCGCCGCCCTGGCCCTCTCCGAGGAGCGGGCGTCGGCCCGGCACCTGCCGAGGTTCCCGGACCATCCCGAGGACGACCCGTTCGACCCGGAGGCCATGGACGACCTCTACCGGCTGCTGCTGGACGGTGCGTTCTCGCTGCCCGGCCTGGTCGCACTGCGCGACGAGGCGCTCGGGCCCGTGCGCCGCCCCTGGCAGGGGGCTCCCGAGGACATCCTCGGCATCGTGCACGACCTCCAGCACATCGCCCAGGCCGGACGGCCGGTCCCACCGCTGCTGGCCTTCGTGGCCGCGCTGTCCCGGCGGATGCCGGGCACCCGCGGACAGGAGCTGGCCCGCTGGGTGCGCGGCCGGGCCGGGCACTGCACCCCGGTGGTCGACCCGGCACCGCTCCTGGCCCGGCGGGTACGGCCCGCCGCAGGGACCGCCCGGTGGACGTACGCCACCTTCCAGATCACCCCGGCGACACCGAGCCGGCACTATCTCCTCGACGTCTTCCGGCAGGACGAGGGGGCGCCGCGCGAGGCCGTCCACCAGTCCACCCGGGCCATGCGGCTGGGGCAGCTGGAGCAGCTGGTGGTCGACGAGATCACCCGCATGCGCCGGGAACGCGCCATGGACTCGCCGGAGTTGTTCGTGGAGTTCGTGCTGCCCCGTGAGCTTCTCGCCCGCCCGGTCGACGACCTGCGGATGGCCACTCCGAGCGGCGCAGAGGTGCGCTTAGGGGTGGTGCACCCGGTGGCCGCACGCAGCCTTGAGCGCCAGAACGCGTCGGAATGGGTCGACTGGGGGCATAACTGGTCCCGTAAGTGGGACAGGATGAAGGCGTTGACCGCACTCTCGGGAGAGGGCGTGGTGGATGTGATCCCTGCCCGCAACCAGGACGGAACGCCCTACGAGGCGCTGTTCGCCGCGCTGTACGCGGAGGACGGCCCGGTCGCGCTCGTCCTCGGCTTCCCGCCGAAGGTGCCCAGGAAGCGGGCGCCGGACGCCGAGTTCGACGCGCCCCTGGACGCGGGGATCCCCACGCTGGTCTGGGCACACGACGAACGCGACGCCCAGCGCGTCGTCACCGAACTGCTGCCTCGGATGAGGGAGTCGAGCCCGCACGCGGTACCCCAGGCGGTGCTCAGGGCACGCCGGGGTGAGCGGGCGCGCGGCCCCGGCGTGGGCCGCCCGCCCACGGAGGCCGGTCTGCGCGTGGGGTTCCTCTGGGATCCCTTCGACCGGCTGCCCCCGCACACCCCACTGGCCCCGCCGGCCCCGCATACCCAGCTCGCCCAGCTCACCCGGCCCGCCCCGTACACCCCACCCGCCCCTGCCCCTCGGAGGTGACCACTCGTGACCGAGACCGGAACCCCGCAGACGCCCGCGTGGTGGGTCTACCGCGGTGACGGCATTCCGCACAACGCCATCGAACGGCTGCCGGATCCGCCGACATGGCGTCCGCTGCAGCGGGGGATGCCGCCCCAGGACACCCCGGTCGCGTTGCCCCCGGCCGACGCCGGGCGGGGCCGGGTCTTCCAGGCCGACCGCGAGCTGGTCGACGTGGTCAACGCGGCTCTGCTGCTGCGCCGACCGCTGCTGCTGACCGGCCGCCCCGGCACCGGCAAGTCGACGCTCGCGCACGCGGTCGCCTACGAACTCGGGCTGGGGCCCGTCCTGCACTGGCCCGTGACCTCACGCACCACTCTCAAGGACGGGCTGTACGCGTACGACGCGATCGGGCGGCTGCACGAGGCCAATCTGCAGCGTGCGGGCCTGGAGACGAGCGGCGGCACCGGGGACATCGGCCGCTTCCTGCGGCTCGGCCCCCTGGGCACGGCGCTGCTGCCCCGGCGTCGTCCGCGCGTCCTGCTGATCGACGAGCTGGACAAGAGCGACATCGATCTCCCCAACGACCTGCTGACCGTGTTCGAGGAGGGCCGCTTCCCCATCCAGGAGCTGCTGCGGTTGCCTCCCGACCAGCGCAGCGTCCAGGTGCAGACCGCGGACGGCGGACAGGAGCTCGTCACCGACGGTCAGGTGACCTGCTGGTCCTTCCCGTTCGTGGTCATCACGTCCAACGAGGAGCGCGAGTTCCCCGCGGCCTTCGCCCGGCGCTGTCTGCGTTACGACATCGAGCCGCCGGGGCCCGAGCGGCTCGCGGCGATCGTCGCCGCGCATCTGGGCGCGGAGGCGCTGGAAGAGGCACGCCCCCTGATGGAGGAGTTCCTCTCCGAGCAGAACGGCGGCAGCGTGGCCGTCGACCAGTTGCTCGCGGCCATCCAATTGGCCCGCGCGGGTGCGGACGAGGATCCCGAACAGTGGCAGGATCTGCTGCGCACCGTCTGGCGTCACCTGGAAACGGGGCCCTGATGCCTTTCGAACCGCCGGAGCGCTCCGCTCCGGATGCCCGGGAGATCGCCGAAGTCCTGTGGCTCGCGGCCCGGTTGGCCGATTCGCGCGAGGACCCGGTGCCGTCTCCGGCTGCCACACGCCCGCACTCGCTGTCCGGGATCACCGGACCGGTGGAGCCCGGCGTGCCCCGGCGTGCCCGCGACCGGTCCACCGAGCGGGATGCGTCCGACGGCCCCGGGCACGCCCCATCGCTGGGCCTTCCCGGTCATGCACCGCAGCTGCATGTGCAGAGGGTCCGGGCGCCGGCCCACCATATGGGCCCGGCCCTCCCCGCCCTGCCGGTGCGCTCCCCCGGCGTGCGCCCGCTGCCGAAGGCGGTCGAGCTGGGCAAGGCACTGCGCCCCCTGCGCCGCCGTGCCCCCTCCGCCGTACGACAGCGGCTGGACGAGGAGGCGACGGCCGAGCGGGCCGCGCAGACCGATGTCTGGGAGCCGGTGCTGGTCCCCGAGGACGAGCCCTGGCTCGACCTGCTCCTGGTGGTGGACACCGGTGAGTCGATGGTGCTGTGGGACGGCGCGGTGGCCGAGCTGCGCACGGTCCTGCGGCGCGTGGGAGCCTTCCGCTCCATCACCGTGCGCTGGCTGGAGCATCTCCCGGACGGCCGGGTGGACGTGCGCGGCACCCCGCCACCGTGGACCGGGGGCGCCAGCCGCCGCGTCCGGGATCCCGGGCGGCAGGTGCAGCACTCGCCGCGCGGTGCGCTGCTCGTGCTCAGCGACGCCATCAACACCGGCTGGCGCTCGGGCGCCGTGGACCGGCTGCTGGCCCGCTGGGCCCGCTCCCGCCCCACCGCGGTGGTCCAGCCGCTCGACCGCAGGCTGTGGCACCGCACCGCCTTACGCCCCCTGCCGGTGACCCTGAAGGCCGCCCGGCCGGGAGCGCCGAACAGCGATCTGCGCACCGACACCGACCATCCGCACCCGTTGGTGCCCGTCGTCGAACTCGCGCCCTCGGCGCTGCAGATGTGGGCGCGGATGGTCGCCCAGCCGGAGACCTCGCCGTTCCAGGGATACGCGGTGTGCCCACTCGCCGACGTACGCCCGGTGACGGCCCCGCCCGAACTCGGGTCCACGCCGGCGGACGAGCCGGGGCTGTCGCCGTTGGACCGGGTGCTCGCCTTCCGGGCCGCCGCCTCCCCGCAGGCGTTCGAACTGGCCGGCTATCTGTCGGCCGCCCCGCTCTTCCTGCCGGTGATGCGGCTGGTGCAGAAGGTCATGGCACCGCGCACGACGCCCTCGCACCTGGCGGAGGTCTTCCTGTCCGGACTGCTGCACCCGGTCCACGGCGACCGTCCGGGGCCCGGCGAGGAGACCGAGTTCGACTTCCCGGAACCCGTGCGCGCACTGCTGCTCGGCTCGCTGCACCGGCAGGAGAGCCGCCGCGTCCTCACGGCGGTGTCGGACTATCTGGCCGAGCACTCCTCGGCGCCCTACCGGTTCGACGCCACCCTGGCCGACCCCGCCGCCGAGCTGCCGTCCCGGATCAGCTCCGAGAGTCTGCCCTTCGCCAAGGTCGACGCCGCGGTCGCCGACGCGCTGGGCGGGGGTTTCGCCACCCGCGCCCGCAAGCTGCGCAGCCTCATCTCCGGCCACTCCCCACGGCGGGGTAATGGTGACGGAACGTCGCCATACGATTACGTTGTGACCGACACCACCTCGATTCAGACCAGTGCCGAAGCGGAAGCCGGCCGTTTCCACCAGGCCGGCGCCGACGCTCACACGGCGGGGGCGCACGCGCCGACGGGGGAACCGTCCGGGCAACCAGCGGAAAGGGAAGCACCCGTGGCCGAGTCCGCGTCTCGACTGGCCGAAGTCGACGGCCCCGCGAGCACCATGGCGACGTCCGGCGGTCCTCTGCAGACCATCACCCGTCCCATGCGGTTCGAGCAGAACATCCCTCAGGTGTGGGGTCGCCGCATTCCACCGAGGAACCACAACTTCACCGGAAGGGACGAGCTCATCACCCAGCTCCACGCCCGTCTGGAGGACCGGCGCGCGGCGATCGTGCCGCAGGCGTTCTTCGGCCTCGGTGGCGTGGGCAAGACCCAGCTGGCCGTCGAGTACATCTACCGGTACCAGTCGCAGTACCAGCTCATCTGGTGGATCAACGCCGAGGACCCGGCAGTGGTCCGATCGTCCATCGCCGCGCTCGCACCGCATCTGGGCCTGCAGGCCCCGAGCGGTGACGAGGCGCTTCCACTCGTCCTGAACGCGCTGCGTCTGGGCTCCCCCTACCGCCGGTGGCTCCTCGTGTTCGACAACGCCGACCGGCCCGAGGACCTGGAGGAGTACTTCCCCTCCGGCGAGGGCCACATCCTGATCACCTCGCGCAACCAGAGCTGGGCCGGGCATGCCCATCCCGTCTCGGTGGACGTCTTCTCCCGCGAGGAGTCGATCAGGTTCCTGCAGCGCCGGGTGCCCGGTATGCCCGCCGAGGACGCCTCACGGCTGGCCGAGGCCCTCGGCGACCTTCCGCTGGCCATCGAGCAGGCAGGCGCCTGGCACGCCGAGACGGCCATGTCGGTCGACGAGTACCTGCAGCTGCTTCGAGAACACGCGAGTCGGCTCCTGGACACCTCGGTCCCCTCCGGCTACCCGCACTCGGTGGTGGCGACCTGGAACCTGGCGATGGAACGGCTGGCCCAGCGCAACCCGGCGGCCGTCCAGCTGCTGCGGCTGTGCTCGTGCATGGCTCCGGAGCCGATCAGCTGGTCCCTGCTGCGCAGCGCCGCCTTCGCCCCGCTGCCCTCCCCCCTCGCCGAGGCCCTGCGCGACCCCGTGGAACTGGGCCTGGCCACCCGGGAGATCGGCCGGCTCGCCCTGGCCAGGATCGACCACCGCAGCAACAGCCTCCAGATGCACCGGCTGGTGCAGGCGGTGCTCTTCAACCAGATGACCCCGCAGGAGCAGGAGGACACCTACCACCTCACCCATGTGCTGCTGGCCGCCGCCGACCCGCAGGATCCCGAGGACAACGACAACTGGCGCCGGTACGCGGAACTGCGGCCGCACATCAGGCCCACCCGGGCCGTCGAGTGCGACTACCGCGAGGTGCGGGACCTGGTCATCAACGAGGTCCGCTACCTGTATCTGCACGGCGACTACACCGGCGGCACGGAACTGGCCGAATTCACCCGCAAGGAATGGCAGCAGCGCCTCGGCGAGGACCACCCCCAGACGATGCGGATCACTCGCTCGTACGCGAATTTGATCCGCAACTTCGGCCGGTTCGAAGAGGCACGGGACATCAACGCGGACCTCCTGGAGCGGACCCGCCGGGTGTTCGGCGAGGACCACGAGGAGACGCTGGCGATCGCCAACAGCAGCGCGGGCGACCTGCGCGTGCTCGGCGACTTCGAGCAGGCGGCCGGCCGGGACGCCGACACCCTGGAGCGGTTGACCAGGAGTTTCGGCCGCGACTATCCGCTCGCCCTGATGTCGGCCGCCAACCACGCGCTGGACCTGCGGCTGCTCGGCCGCTTCCAGGAGGCGCTGGAGCTGGACGCGGACACGTATGAGCGACGGGTGCGCATCTTCGGCCCCGACGACCCCATCACCCTGGTGGTGGCCGCGAACTACGCCCGTGACCAGCGGGAGCTGGGCGACTACCGGGGCTCGACCGACTCGCTGCGGGCGCTCTACCCGAAACTGCGTGACAGTCAGGGCCGTGAGCACCCCTACACCCTGGACGTGGCGAAGAACCTCGCCGTGTCGCTGCGCGCGATGGGCGCCTACGAGGAGGCGTACGAGCGGTCCGCCCGTACGGTGGAGCGCTACCGGGCCCGGTACGGCGAGGGTGATCTCAACACCCTTGCCGCGGTCGGCAACTACGCCGTCGACCTGCTGCTGCGCAGCGAGCTGGAGGAGGCCGAGAGCCTGGCGGCCCAGACGGTGGCGGGCTACGAACAGCTCTTCGGCGCGAGCCACCCCTACGTCCCGATGACCGAGACGAACCACGCCCTCGTCCTGAGCGCGCTCGGAGAGCACGAGCGGGCGCTGTCCATCAACCTCGCGGCCCACGAGAAGCTGGGCGAACGCTTCGGCCCCGAGCACAACTGCACCCTTCGCTGTGGGGTCAACCTCGCCAACGACCTGCACGCCGCGGGCCGGTTCGACGAGGCCGCCCAGGGCAACACATGGAACCTCCAGACCCTGCGCGCCACGCTCGGGCCCGATCACCCGGTCACGCTGGTGTGCGGCGGGAACCTCGCGCACGACCTGAAGTCGCTGGGCCGCGACGAGGAGGCGGCCACGCTGCTGGACGAGGTCCTCGAACGGTTCACGCGCACCCTCGGACGGGACTATCCGGTGGCCGAGGTGTTCGCGAGGGGCGAGCGCGCGTTCTGCGACATCGAGACGCCCGTGTTCTGAACGGTGCCACCGGCCCCGGCCTCCCCCGGCGCCCCGGCAGGTGCGCCCGGGGGGCCGACCGCGAGCCAGGCCGCGAGCGCCAGGGGGTCGGGGCCCCGGTCGCGGCCGGACACCGTGCTCTCGGCGTCCCGTGTGCCCTCGGCGGTCAGCTCCAGGTACAGGGCCCGGACGAGTTCGGTGCGATGGCGCAGGACCTCGGCCCCGGGCAGCCGCTCCTCGGCGGCCGAAGCGGCGAGCTGCGCCCAGCGTTCGACGCGGTGCGGCTGGGCCCTGGCGGCGTCGGCGGCGGCGCGGGCCGGACGGGACCGCTCGGCCCCGCGCTGGCGGGCCGCCCACCGGCCGAGTTCCGGGCCCGGCCCCTGCACGGGCCCCCGGGCCGCCCGCACCTCGTCCGCGGGCAGCCGTCCGTGCGGCCGGGCGGCCCGCCACCGTGCGGCCAGCCGCTTCGTCTCCCCGGCGTCGGTCACCGCCCAGCGCAGCCGCCAGGCGGCCTCGTTGCCCGTCTCCACCCGGGCCACCGCCCGTCGCAGCCGCTCGTCGGCGCCCGCGCCTGCCGGGTCCTCGCCGTGGACGGTCTCGGCGGCCCGGGTGAGGAAGCGGGTGCCCAGCTCGGTGAGCCGGACCCGCGCCCATGCCTCGGACAGTCCCCGTTCGGCGTGCGCCCGGGTCTGTGCGTACCGCCACACCGCGTCGGCCTGTTCGGGCCCCTGCCGCTTGCCGCTGCGGTCCCGCCAGAAGGCCAGGTCGCCGAGGTGGGCGTAGATGCCCTGGAGCAGCCCGCCGGGCGGCCGTGGGTCGGGTCTCCAGGGCGCGTACAGCCGGGGCGGGCCGCCGGGTTCGTACAGCGTGACCAGGTCCGTAAGGGCGCTGAGCTTGCTGTGCTGGAACTCGTGCAGCAGGGTCAGCGCGAGCCGTTCGGGGTCGGCGGGCCAGGAGGCGAGCACGGTGCCGAAGGCGTGTCGCGAGGTGGATGAGGCGACTCCGCGGGCTGGTGCGGGCAGGGGCACGATCGCGTTCAGCCCTGCCACCAGTTCCTCCGCACGCCGTGGGTGGCTCTCGACGAGCAGCTCCCAGGCCGGCTGGAGGAGGCCCTGCCAGGCGTCCGGACCGGCGCGGGCGGTGTCCAGCGAGGGCAGACGCGGATCGGCGGTCTCCAGCGGCAGTCTCAGCGTCACACCGCGGTGCCGTGCTTCGAGCACGGCGACGGGGGACCAGTCGCGACCGACCCGGAACGGATCGCGCGGCAGGGTCACCGTGCGCCCCGCGAGACGGATCGCCACGGGACAAGGGCCCGCCACGGCATCGCCGGGCGCTCCCGCCGACGGGCCCGGCGTCCCCGGCTCCACCGGGCCCGTCCGTTCCGGGCATCGGGTTCCCTCGCCGGTCACCACCAGCGCCTCGTCCTCGTCGCCCATCCGCAGGGCCGTCCCCAGCCCCGGCAGCCGCAGCGTGCCCTCGTGCACGGGCACGGAGATCTCCGCGGCGGCGCCCGCGCGCACGGCGGCCACGGTCGCGAGGGCCGCGAGGTCCCGGGCCGTGCAGCGGCCCCGCCGGTGCTCCGGGCAGTCGCGCGCGGCGCGGTGCGCCCAGGGCCCGAACGAAGGCCCCTCGACGACCGTCTCGACCGCCGTGGGTGCCGTGCGCTCCACCCGGGACAGCAGTTCGGCGGCCTCCCGGGCGACCGCGCCGCACGGTCCGTCCAGGACGTATCGCAGCAGCAGGAGGTTACGGCTGCGCCGGGCCCGCCGCAGGAGTGCCACGGCCTCCGCCCCGCCCTCCCCGCCGGCGAGGGCGTCGAAGACGGTGTCCGGGACGACGTAGGACCTGATCACCGGGTCTGCTCCACCGGGCGGGGGAGCCGGCCGCGCATGTGGCGGATGAGCAGGAGCAGATCGGTGCAGTAGACGGTGGGCCATCGGTAGCCGGCGCCCGGCCGGTAGCGGTGCCCGAACTCGCCGCCGCCGCACACGGACAGCTCGGGACAGCGCAGGCACGCGCCGGCCAGCGCGCGTTCGCCGGCCTGCCGGGCGGCGAAGCCCGGGTGCAGGAGCACGTCGTCGAACGAGTTCCGGAACACGTCGAGGCCGCTGGCGGAGGCGCCGTCGTGGCCGGTGCGCAGCGTGTCGTTCTGGTGGATGGCCCCGTCCGCCTCCACGAAGACGGAGACGGTCCGGGTGATCCCCACCCAGTCCAGACGGCTGCGTCCGCCGAGCAGGGTGTGCAGCAGCTCGTCCAGCATCCGCACCGACGTCTCCTTGCGCGGAGCCTGTGCCCAGCGGTCGAAGACGGCGGCCAGCCATCTGCCGTACGCGCCGGGCGGCCCCTGGGGCGGCGCGCCCCAGTGGGCGTGCGGCAGCAGGAAGTCGATCACGGGTGGCCGGGTGGGCAGCAGCGACTCGTAGACGGCCACCGGGTCGCTGGCCGCGTCGATGGTGCACAACAGCCCCGCGTACAGGTCCGGGTGCTCCCCCGACAGCCGCCGCAGCCCGGCCATGACCCGGTCGTACGAGCCCCGGCCCGCCGCCGTGCGGCGATGGGCGTCGTGCGCATCGCGGTCCCCGTCGAGGCTGACGCCGACGCGTATGCGGTGCTCGGCGAGCACGTCCAGCATGCGGCCGCTCAGCAGGGTGCCGTTGGTCTGGACGGTGAAGTCCGCCTCGGCGCCCGCCTCGCCGACGATGTCACGCACCGTCCGGGCGAGGTGGGCGACGCCCTCGGGCCCCGCGAGCAGCGGCTCGCCGCCGTGCAGCACGATCCGCACCCGCTGCAGGCCGTGGCGCGCGGCGTGCTCGGCGATGCGGCGCGCCGTCTGTCGCAGCGTGCCCGGTGCCATCGCGTGGGGCTGGCGGCGCCAGGTCTGATCGGCGTGCTCGTAGATGATGCAGTAGTCGCAGGCGAGATTGCACCGGCTGCGTATCTTCAGGACGAACTGCCGCAGCGGGACCGGCCGCCAGCCCTCGTCGAGGAGCGCGGCGACGTCGACCGCCGGATGGTCAGGCGCTCGCCTGCCAGCTGGTGTATTCGTCCTCATCGGACTCCGCGGCCTCCGCCCGCAGCCGCTCCAGGGCCACCGCCAGCACCGACCCCGGAACCGCGCGCAGTTGGTCGATCGTGAACCCGGCAACGTCCGGCAGCGCGCACTCGACCCCCGTCGTCTCATCCATGCCCGTGCCCCTTTCGCCCTCCGGGACATCCGGCACCCGGCCCCCGCGCCACGGCACACCGGCCGCACCCGCATGGTAGGCGGATCCCGCCACCTGCGGGAGAACGCCCGCGACCCGCACGGACAGATCCGGACACCCTGGTGCGCGGGCCCCGCCGGGCCCGGCTACCGCTCCCACACGGCCCGTACGACAAGATGCGCCTCCCCCGTCGCCTTCGCCAGCACCGCGCCCGTCTCCCCGCTCAGCTTGACCCCGAACTCCAGCTCCAGCTTCTTCGGCGCGACGTCCAGGGAGGTGATGCGGGCGTGCGCCTCGGCGGCCATGCGTCTGATGCCGTCGAGCGCCTCGCCGAGTCCCTCCTGGGCGCGCCGGACGACGGTGCTCCCGTTGACCGAGATCTCCTCCAGGCCGTACACGTCCTCGTCCACCGGCTCGACGAGGACCCGGCCGCCGTCCGGCAGCGCGAAGCTGACCACGTCCCCCATGCGTACGCCTCCCCTGACTGTGCGCGCCGTGCGCCAGTGCAGTCGTACCCTCAACGGAGGGCTCCCGCACCCCTCCTGGCATCCTTGACGCGATATGAGCCGAACGCCCTTCCCCTTCCCTTCCCGCAATCCCGTCGGCAGCCACGTCCCGGTGGCCGGCGGTCTGCACTCCGTCGGGCTGTCCTACGCACGCGGCCTCGGGGCCGAGACCGTGCAGGTGTTCGTCGCCAATCCGCGCGGCTGGGCGACGCCTCCCGGCAATCCGCGGCAGGACGAGGCGTTTCGGGCCGGGTGCGCGGCCGAGTCGATCCCGGTGTACGTGCACGCTCCGTATCTGATCAACTTCGGCTCGCACACCGAGGAGACGGTCGAGAGGTCCGTGGAGTCCCTCCGGCACTCGCTGCGCCGGGGCCGTGAGATCGGGGCGCTGGGCGTCGTCGTGCACACCGGCAGCGCGACCGGCGGCCGGGAGCGGGCCGTGGCCCTGAGGCAGGTGCGGGAGCGCATGCTGCCGTTGCTGGACGAGCTGACGCACGACGACGACCCCCGTCTGCTGCTGGAGTCCACCGCGGGCCAGGGCGCGTCCCTGTGCTCGCGCACCTGGGACTTCGGCCCGTACTTCGAGGCCCTGGACGCGCATCCCATGCTCGGCGTCTGCCTCGACACCTGTCATGTCTTCGCCGCCGGGCACGACCTGACCGGGCCGGACGGGATGCACCGGACGCTGGACCTGCTGGTGGACACCGTCGGCGAGGGACGGCTCGGGCTGATCCACGCGAACGACTCCAAGGAGGTGGTCGGCGCCCACCGCGACCGTCATGCGAACATCGGCTCCGGCCACATCGGCGAGGACCCGTTCCGTGCGCTGATGACCCACCCGGCCACCGCGGGCGTACCCCTGATCATCGAGACGCCCGGTGGCAAGGAGGGGCATGCGGCGGATGTGGAGCGGCTGAAGAAGCTGCGGGAGGGCTGAGCCGGCGGGCTCACCGGCACCCCGTCGCCGTGGGTCAGAGCTCGGGGCCGTCCCCGGGCTGCTCCTGGTAGGAGTAGCGCTGTTCCTTCCACGGGTCGCCGATGTTGTGGTAGCCGCGCTCCTCCCAGAAGCCACGGCGGTCGGCTGTCATGTACTCGACGCCGCGGACCCACTTGGGGCCCTTCCAGGCGTACAGGTGCGGGACGATCAGGCGCAGGGGGAAGCCGTGTTCCGCGGTGAGCAGCTCGCCGTCCTTGTGGGTGGCGAAGATCGTGCGGTCGGAGGCGAAGTCTTCGAGGCGCAGGTTCGAGCTGAATCCGTACTCGGCCCAGACCATCACATGCGTGACCGTGGGCGCGGGCGGGGCGATCTCGAGGATCGTACGCGCCGGGACACCGCCCCACTCGGCTCCGACCATGCTGAACTTGGTGACGCAGTGCAGATCGGCCACGACGGTCGCGTAGGGCAGCGCCGTGAACTCCTCGTGGTTCCAGCAGTGCTTCTCGCCGTCCGCGGTGGCGCCGAAGACCCTGAACTCCCAGCGCTCGGGGCGGAACTTGGGGACGGGCCCGTAGTGCGTGACCGGCCAGCCCCGCTGCAGTCGCTGTCCCGGCGGAAGTTCGAGCCGTGCCGCTTCTCCAGATTCGCGCTCCACCGGATGACCCATGACTCCATCCTGACAGACCGCGGAGGGTGCAGATGACCAGCGGGGGGTAGAATCGGGCAACTCCTACTAAGCATGTACTTACTGGACGCTTCTGTACTTACTGGACACTCCTGGGCGCCGATGCAATCATGCGCCGCAACCTGCCACTCCGCGCCTGGAAGGAGCCCGCGCCATGCAGGGCGACCCCGAGGTCATCGAATTCCTCAACGAGCAGCTGACCGGTGAGCTGACCGCGATCAACCAGTACTTCCTGCACGCGAAGATGCAGGAGAACCTCGGCTGGTACAGGCTCGCCGCGTACACGAGGCGCGAGTCGTTCGACGAGATGAAGCACGCCGAGGTGCTCACCGACCGCATCCTCTTCCTGGAGGGACTGCCCAACTACCAGCGGCTCTTCCATGTGCGGGTGGGACAGACGGTCAAGGAGATGTTCGAGGCCGACCGGCAGATCGAGATGGAGGCGATCGACCGGCTCAAGCGCGGTGTCACGGTCATGCGGGAGAAGGGCGACATCACGTCCGCGAACATCTTCGAGTCGATCCTCGCGGACGAGGAGCACCACATCGACTACCTGGACACCCAGCTGGATCTGGTGGACAAGCTCGGCGAGGCGCTGTACATCTCGCAGATCATCGAGCAGCCGGAGGGCTAGGCGGCTTCGTCCAGGGTGTCCGTGGCGGCGAACACCGACGCGCCCCGGTCGGCCGACTCGCGGCGGGGGCAGGCACCACGACCGAGCAGTGCCTGGATCCGCCGTACGCACGAGCCGCAGTCCGTGCCCGCCTTGCAGGCCGACGCTATCTGCCGGGGGGTGCAGGCGCCGTTCTCCGCGTGCCGCTTCACCTGCTGCTCGGTGATCCCGAAACAACTGCAGACGTACACGCGGTTCACCTCCCGACGGGATCCATGCGTCATGCCATCCCGCTGACCGGTGAGGCAAGGCAAACCTAACCTTACCTGGACATGGGGCCCCGCAAAAGTGAGGTGGGGCGCGGACCCTGTGTGATCCGCGCCCCACTCGGCCGCCGGTAAGCGCAGGCGGCTACTGGTCCCGGTACATCTCGGCGACGAGGAACGCCAGGTCGAGGGACTGGCTGCGGTTCAGACGCGGGTCGCACGCCGTCTCGTAGCGCTGGTGCAGATCGTCGACGAAGATCTCGTCGCCGCCGCCCACGCACTCGGTGACGTCATCGCCGGTCAGCTCCACATGGATGCCGCCCGGGTGCGTGCCGAGCGCCTTGTGGACCTCGAAGAAGCCCTTGACCTCGTCCAGCACGTCGTCGAAGCGACGGGTCTTGTGCCCGGAGGCCGCCTCGAACGTGTTGCCGTGCATCGGGTCGGTCACCCAGGCCACCACCGCGCCCGACGCCGTGACCTTCTCGACCAGCTCGGGGAGCCGGTCGCGGATCTTGTCCGCGCCCATGCGGACGATGAAGGTCAGCCGGCCCGGCTCGCGCTCCGGGTCCAGGCGCTCGATGTACCGCAGCGCCTCCTCGGCCGTCGTCGTCGGGCCGAGCTTGATGCCGATCGGGTTGCGGATCCTGGAGGCGAACTCGATGTGCGCGCCGTCCAGCTGACGGGTGCGCTCACCGACCCACACCATGTGCCCGGACACGTCGTACAGCTGCCCGGTGCGCGAGTCGACCCTGGTCAGAGCGGACTCGTAGTCGAGCAGCAGGGCCTCGTGCGAGGAGTAGAACTCGACGGTCTTGAACTCCTCCGGGTCCGCGCCGCAGGCGTGCATGAAGTTCAGCGCGTTGTCGATCTCCCGCGCCAGCTGCTCGTAGCGCTGCCCGGACGGCGACGACCTCACGAAGTCCTGGTTCCAGGCGTGCACCTGGCGCAGGTCGGCGTAGCCGCCGGTGGTGAAGGCGCGCACCAGGTTGAGCGTCGAGGCGGACGCGTTGTACATCCGCTTCAGACGCTCGGGGTCCGGAACGCGGGCCTCCTCGGTGAAGTCGAAGCCGTTGACGGAGTCTCCGCGGTAGGTCGGCAGGGTCACGCCGTCGCGGGTCTCGGTGGGCTTCGAGCGCGGCTTGGAGTACTGGCCGGCGATACGGCCGACCTTCACGACCGGCACCGAGGCGGCGTACGTCAGCACGGCGCCCATCTGGAGCAGTGTCTTGAGCTTGTTGCGGATATGGTCGGCGGACACCGCGTCGAAGGCTTCCGCGCAGTCGCCGCCCTGAAGCAGGAACGCCTCGCCCCTGGCGACGGCTCCCATCCGGGCACGCAGCTCGTCGCACTCGCCCGCGAAGACGAGCGGCGGATACGACTCGAGGTCCGCGATCACTGCGCGCAGAGCCTCGGGGTCGGGGTACTCGGGCTGCTGCGCCGCGGGCAGGTCTCGCCAGGTGTTGCCAGCGCTCGGGCCGGTCTTAGCGTTCACGGTCACCCCCTAAACATTACGGGGTCGTGTCCACTCCTCAGCGATGCGCTCGACAGATGAGACGACCCGTCCCGCCCACGCCGGGGGCTCGTGTAGGGTCAGAGGCATGTTCGCGCACTCGACCCAGAACCAGAACTGGTGGTGGACCGCTCGTCCGGCGGCCCACTGACTGCGCGTACGCAGAACTTCGCGAAGGCCGCCCGAGGGGCGGCCTTCGGTGTTCTCGCGACCCGGGCCGTTCCCTCTCCCGCAGATGATCCGCAGAGAAGGAACCCGCCCCATGAAGCTGCTCGCCCTGCTGGACGATCCCCGTCCGTTCGCCCTGCTGCGCCGCCGTACCCCCGGACGCGATCAGGACACCGTCGAGGTGCTGATCGGCCCGGTCGCCGCCTACGAGCGGCTGGCCGACCTCCCCGACGAGGGGCTGGCCCTCGTCCCGTTCCGCCAGATCCGCGAGCGCGGCTTCGACGTGCGCGACGACGGCACACCCCTGCTGGCCCTGCGGCCCGAGGAGTCCTACGAGATCCCCCTGGACCAGGCCCTGGCGCAGCTCCCCGGACACCAGGTCCGCGTCCAGGCCGGCGGCTTCGACATCGCCGACGAGGAGTACGCCGGGATCGTCGAGCGGGTGCTGCGCGAGGAGATCGGGCGAGGCGAGGGCGCGAACTTCGTGATCCGCCGCACGTACGAGGGGGAGATCCCGGGGTTCGGCCGGGCCGACGCCCTGGCGCTGCTGCGGCGGCTGCTGGTCGGTGAGCGGGGGGCGTACTGGACCTTCGTCGTGCACACCGGCGAGCGCACGCTGGTGGGGGCCAGCCCCGAGGTGCATGTGCGGATGTCCGGCGGCACCGTCGTGATGAACCCGATCAGCGGGACGTACCGCTATCCCGCCGACGGCCCGACGCCCGAGGACCTGCTCGCCTTCCTCGCCGACGGCAAGGAGATCGAGGAGCTGTCCATGGTCGTCGACGAGGAGCTGAAGATGATGTGCACCGTCGGCGACATGGGCGGGGTGGTCGTCGGACCGCGGCTGAAGGAGATGGCCCATCTCGCGCACACGGAGTACGAGCTGCGCGGGAGGTCCACGCTCGACGCGCGCGAGGTCCTGCGGGAGACCATGTTCGCGGCGACCGTCACCGGCTCCCCCGTGCAGAACGCGTGCCGGGTGATCGAGCGGTACGAGCACCTCGGGCGGGACGGTGTCGGCCGCGGCTACTACGCGGGCGCGCTCGCGCTGCTCGGCCGGGATGCCGGGGGCGCGCAGACCCTCGACTCCCCCATCCTCATCCGCACCGCCGACATCGACGCGCACGGACGGCTACGGGTGCCGGTCGGGGCCACGCTGGTCCGCGGGTCCGACCCGGCGGGCGAGGTCGCGGAGACGCACGCCAAGGCGGCCGGGGTGCTGGCGGCGCTCGGGGTGCGTGCGGCCC
The DNA here is from genome assembly GCF_001417775.1 of Streptomyces sp. TP-A0356. Taxonomy (GTDB): domain Bacteria; phylum Actinomycetota; class Actinomycetes; order Streptomycetales; family Streptomycetaceae; genus Streptomyces. The sequence continues at coordinate 422,907 of NZ_BBZJ01000017.1, forward strand.
GGCCGCGCGAGGAGCGGGCACGGCCCCGGCTGGCGGAGGACCCGCGGGTGCAGGCGGCGCTCGACGGGCGGCGCGCCCGGCTCGCGCCGTTCTGGCTGAGGATGCAGGAGGGGACCTCGGACCTCTCCGGGCACGCCTTCGTCGTCGACGGGGAGGACACGTTCACCGCGATGCTCGCGCACGTCCTGCGGTCGTCGGGTCTTGAGGTGACGGTACGGCGGTACGACGAGCCGGGGCTGCGGGAGGCGGTGCTCGCGCACGAGGGTCCGGTGGTCCTCGGTCCCGGACCCGGTGACCCGTCGGACGTGGCCGACCCCAAGATGCGGTTCCTGCGGGAGCTGACGGCGCAGATCATCCGGGGGCACCGGCACCGGGTGCTGGGCGTCTGTCTGGGCCATGAGCTGATCGCGGCCGAGCTGGGCCTGGAGATCGTCCGCAAGGACGTGCCCCACCAGGGCGCGCAGACGGAGATCGACCTGTTCGGGCGGCCGGAGACGGTCGGCTTCTACAACAGCTTCGTGGCGCGCTGCGACGACGAGACGGCTGCCGAGCTGGCCGCGCACGGCGTCGAGGTCAGCCGCGGCGGCAGCGGCGAGGTGCACGCGCTGCGCGGGCCGGGGTTCGCGGGCGTCCAGTTCCACCCGGAGTCGGTGCTGTCGGTGGGCGGCTCGGCGGTCGTACGGGAGCTCATGGGGCAGCTGGACGCGGGGGTGACGAGCCCGTTCGCCGAGCGGCGCCCGGCCCGGTAGTCGGGGTCGTCGCCGCCCCGGCCGGGTCCCCGCGGCGCCGGGGCGGCGGGCCCGGCGCCGACGGGGAGCGCCGTCAGCCGAAGAAGCCGAAGGGAGCGCCGTCAGCCGAAGAAGACGCCGACTTCCTCGTACAGCTTCGGGTCGACCGTCTTCAGCTTGGCCGTGGCCTCCGAGAGCGGTACGCGGACGATGTCCGTGCCGCGCAGGGCGACCATCTTGCCGAAGTCGCCGTCGCGGACCGCCTCGATGGCGTGCAGCCCGAAGCGGGTGGCGAGCCAGCGGTCGAAGGCGCTGGGCGTGCCGCCCCGCTGCACATGGCCGAGCACGGTCGTGCGGGCCTCCTTGCCCGTCCGCTTCTCGATCTCCTTCGCCAGCCATTCGCCGACGCCCGAGAGGCGGACGTGCCCGAACGAGTCCCGCGACTCGTCCTTCAGCACCATCTCGCCGTCCTTCGGCATCGCCCCCTCGGCCACGACCACGATCGGCGCGTACGAGGCCCTGAACCGGGACGTGACCCATGTGCAGACCTGGTCGACGTCGAAGCGCTGCTCGGGAATGAGGATGACGTTCGCCCCACCGGCCAGCCCGGAGTGGATCGCGATCCAGCCGGCGTGGCGTCCCATCACCTCGACCACGAGGACGCGCATGTGCGACTCCGCCGTCGTGTGCAGGCGGTCGATGGCCTCGGTCGCGATGTTGACGGCGGTGTCGAAGCCGAAGGTGTAGTCCGTGGCGGAGAGGTCGTTGTCGATGGTCTTCGGCACGCCGACGACCTGGACGCCGTACTCGTCGGCCAGGCGCGCCGCGACCCCCAGGGTGTCCTCGCCGCCGATCGCCACGAGTGCGTCGACCTCGGTCTTGGCGAGGTTGTCCTTGATCCGGCGGATGCCGTTCTCCTGCTTGAGGGGATTGGTGCGCGAGGAGCCGAGGATCGTGCCGCCGCGGGGCAGGATGCCGCGCACGGCGGGGATGTCGAGCCGGACGGTGTCGCCTTCGAGGGGTCCCCGCCAGCCGTCCCGGAAGCCGACGAAGTCGTAGCCGTACTCCTGCACGCCCTTGCGGACGATGCCCCGGATGACGGCGTTGAGCCCGGGGCAGTCGCCGCCTCCGGTCAGTACTCCGACCCGCATGGAAATGTCCCTTCGCCGCGGTTGCCTGATGCGAGTCACGCTAATGGTGACCCACGTCACTCCGGCATGGCGTGGAAGGTCAATTCCGGTGAAATGTCGGGGAGTTGATCAGCAGTAATTCACTCGAAAGCGGGACGCCCCGCCAACGGTTCACTCGCCGTCGAGCCCCCGCTCGATCGCGTACCGCACCAGCTCCACCCTGTTGTGCAGCTGAAGCTTGCCCAGGGTGTTCTGGACGTGGTTCTGCACGGTGCGGTGCGAGATGACCAGGCGCTCGGCTATCTGCTTGTAGCTCAGGCCCTTGGCGACCAGGCGCAGCACCTCGGTCTCCCGGTCGGTCAGCCGCGGCGCCTTCGGCTCGTCGGCGCCCCCGGCCGGGGCCGGGTCGGAGGCGAGGCGGCGGTACTCGCCGAGGACCAGGCCCGCGAGACCGGGTGTGAACACCGGGTCGCCGACCGCCGTGCGGCGTACCGCGTCGATCAGCTCGTCCGTGGACGCGGACTTCAGCAGATAGCCGGTGGCGCCCGACTTCACGGCCTCCAGTACGTCCGCGTGCTCGCCGCTCGCCGACAGCACGAGGACCCGCAGCGCCGGGTCGGCGCCGACGAGTTCCTTGCAGACCTGGACGCCCGGCTTCGCGGGCAGGTTCAGATCCAGGACCAGGACCTCGGGCGCGGCGGCCCGGGCGCGGCGCACCGCCTCCTCGCCGTCGCCCGCGGTGGCGACCACGTCGAAGCCGGACTCGGTCAGATCGCGGGCGACGGCATCGCGCCACATGGGATGGTCGTCGACCACCATGACCTTGATCGGAGCCCGTCCCGGGTCGGTGGTGTCCGCCGTCATCGCCCCTCCGCCGTCGTGGCGGGTGCCGGGCCGGTGGCCCGGGTCGCTTCCGTCATCACTGCTCCGCCTTCCCCCGTGAGGCCCTCGGGTCCCGCACGCTCTTCGGTACCTTCAGTTCCACTTCCGTTCCCTGGCCCGGGACCGAGATCAGCTCGGCCGTGCCGCCGATGTCGCGCAGGCGGCCGCGGATCGACTGGGCCACCCCGAGCCGCCCCTCCCCCTCGGCCTGGGCGAGCCGCCCCTCCGGTATGCCGGGCCCGTCGTCCCGTACGGTCACGACGATCGCGTCCGGCTCGTCCTCGATCAGGATCCAGGCGCGGGCCCCGTCACCGGCGTGCCTGCGGACGTTGTCCAGTGCGGCACCGACGGCGGCGGCGAGTTCACGCGCGGTGGCCGGGGCGAGCGGCACCGGGGAGCCGGGTTCGGAGAGCGTCACCCGGGCTCCCGCGTACGAAAGGAGCAGGCGGCGCAGATCGAGCGGGCCCTCGTCGGGGCTCTCCTCGGCGTCCGGCACGTCGACCGCGCGGACGACCGCGCCGAGCGCCGCGTCCTCGGACACCCGCGAGGGGGGCACCAGGGCGCCGGAGACGAGGGTGCGCAGGGCGACCTCCTGCTCACCGGCCAGCCGGCCCAGCTCCGCGGCCTCGCCGCCGAGGGCGGAGCCGCGCCGCTGCACCATGGCGAGCACCTGGAGGACACTGTCGTGGATGTCCCGGGCCAGCCGCTCCCGTTCCCGGGTCGCCGCCTCGATCTCCAGGGCACGGGCGAGGGTGCGCTCGGAGGCGCGGGCGACCTCGACGACGTATCCGATGGCGATGGAGGCGACCCACACGAGGACCACGTTGTGGACGGTGTCACGGGCCGGGGCGCCGCGTTCGATCAGGTTCGCCGCCGCGACCGTGGTGGAGGCGAAGGCCGCCCAGCGCCAGCCGCCCTTGATCGCGTACGCGAGGACGGACCCGGCGGTCCATATCGACGGCAGGGTCGGGCCGCCCGCCAGGATCCGCTCGTGCGAGTCGGCCACGGGTGTGAGCAGGATGCCGGTGAGCGCGATGGTGAGGTCGACGGCCAGGAACCGCTTCGTGCAGTTCGCCGCGTTCGCCACCCTGGGGAGGGTCGCCAGGGTCCATACGCACAGCACGGCGTAGTACGCGACGGCCACCCCCGGCCGGGTGAACCTGCCGTAGGCGGTCGCGAAGAGCCCGATCGCGTACAGCATCGTCAGCACGCGGTACGCCGTCAGCGCACGCCACAGCGGCTGCTCGACCGACATCCTGATGACTCGCTCGCGCCTGGCCATGTCCCCCAACGTCCCCACCCCGAGCCGTACGGACCGCGCCCCCGAGAGGGGGCGCCGCTCCTACCCGGCGTCCTTCGTCGCTGCCTTCTCCGCGTCCTTCTGCGCCTGTTCGGCTTCCTTCTGCGCCTGCTTCTCCGCCTTCGCCGCCTCCGCGATCTGCCGCTTGGCCGCTGTCGCGTAGATGTCGACGTACTCCTGGCCGGAGAGCTTCATGATCTCGTACATGACCTCGTCGGTCACCGCGCGCAGCACGAAACGGTCGTGCTCCATGCCCTGGTAGCGCCTGAAGTCCAGTGGCCTGCCGATGCGGATGCCCGGGCGCATCAGCTTCGGGACGATCTTCCCGGGCGGCTGGATCTTCTCGGTGTCGATCATGGCGACCGGGATGACGGGGGCGCCGGTGGCCAGCGCCACGCGCGCGAGGCCCCCGGGCTTGCCCCGGTAGAGGCGGCCGTCGGGCGAACGGGTGCCCTCCGGGTAGATGCCGAACAACTCGCCGCGCTCAAGCACCTCGATGCCGCTCTTGATGGCGGCCTCACCCGCGCCGCGCGCCCCGGAGCGGTCGACGGGCAGCTGGCCCACGCCCTTGAAGAAGGCGGCGGTCAGCCGGCCCTTCACGCCGGGCGTCGTGAAGTACTCGGCCTTGGCGATGAACGTCACCTTGCGGTCGAGGACGGCGGGCAGGAAGAACGAGTCCGAGAAGGACAGATGATTGCTCGCCAGGATCGCGGGGCCCTCGGCGGGAATGTTCTCAAGGCCTTCCACCCACGGCCTGAAGGCGAGCTTCAGCGGCCCCCCGATGGATACCTTCATCGCGCCGTACAACAACCGAGTGCCTCCTGTGTCTGTCGAAAAGACCTTAACCCGCCCCCGCGCCAAAGAGTCCTACGGCCCTGGTCGGTGTCAGTGCCGTCGCGTACGGTGAAGTACCTGCAATCGACGTGCCCAGCCCCTTTTCATGAACAGGAGACCGACGTGCCGGTCCTCCCTGGAGCCGAGCCGTACCGCCACGACGGCGGGGAGATCGGCGTCCTCCTCTGCCACGGCTTCACCGGTTCCCCGCAGTCGCTGCGCCCCTGGGCGGAGCATCTCGCCGAGCGCGGTCTCACCGTCTCGCTGCCGCTGCTGCCCGGGCACGGCACGCGCTGGGAGGACATGCAGCTCACCGGCTGGCAGGACTGGTACGCGGAGGTGGACCGTGAGCTGCGCGTCCTGCGCGAGGGCTGCGCCCAGGTGTTCGTGGCCGGCCTGTCCATGGGTGGGGCCCTGGCCCTGCGGCTCGCCGCCAAGCACGGGGACGCGGTCAGCGGCGTGGTGGTCGTCAACCCGGCGAACAAGGTGCACGGCCTGTCGGCGTACGTCCTTCCGGTCGCCCGCCACCTCGTCCGTACGACGAACGGGATCGCCAGCGACATCGCCAAGGAGGGCAGCACGGAACTGGGATACGACAGGGTGCCGCTGCACGCGGCGCACTCCCTGCGGAACTTCTTCCGTCTGGTCGACGGCGAGCTGCCGCAGGTCACCCAGCCCCTGCTGCTCCTGCGCAGCCCCCAGGACCACGTCGTGCCGCCCGCCGACTCGGCCCGGATCCTCAGCCGGGTCTCCTCCACGGATGTGACCGAGATCCTGCTGGAACAGAGCTACCACGTGGCGACGTTGGACCACGATGCGGACCGGATCTTCGAGGAGAGCCACGCGTTCATCGGCCGGCTCGCGCCCAGTCTCGGCAAGGAAGGGACGGCCGCAGGTGGCTGAGCACGACTCCGACCGCGAGGACCGCGAGCCGGACGAGAAGGGCGGGCCGTTCGACGAGGAGGCCGCCTGGGCCGCGATCGTCGCGGGGTACGGGGAGGAGCCGCCGGACCCGCCCGGCACGAAGCCGTTCAAGTCGGTCGAGGACCTGACGCTCCTCGAAGGGGAGAGGAACGGCGGCGAGGACGAGAAGACGAAGGACGAGCCGGCCGGCCCGCTGGGCAGCTCGGTCTCCTTCGCGCCCGGAGTCGGCCCGCGCGACTACACCGCGCGGGAGCCCTCCGACGACGACTTCGACGAGGACGACGAGGGCCACTTCGTCCCGCCGGAGCCGCCGCCACTGCCCGCGGCCGACACGACGGCGAAGTTCGCCTGGCTCGGGGTGGTCGGCGGCCCTGTCCTGCTTCTGCTGGCGATACTGCTCGGCTGGGACATGACCTGGTGGCTCGCCACGCTCTCGGTCGGCGGCTTCCTGGGCGGCTTCCTGACGCTCGTGCTGCGGATGCGGACGGACGACGAGGACGACGGCGATCCCGGGCGGGGCGCGGTCGTCTGACCGGCTCTAGGCCCCGGGAACCCTGAGCGCGGCCAGCACCGGAAGGTGGTCCGTGGCCGCCCCCAGGTCCCTCTGGGTCACTCCCGGATGACCGGCCGGGACACCGCAGCCGAGGACCTCGATGCCCTGGGTGGCGAAGATCGCGTCGATGCGCCGGTGGGGCTCGCTGGACGTCCATGTGTGCTCGCCACCCCAGGGTGCGGTGGCCCAGCCGTCCCGGAGGGCGCCCGCCAGGCGCTTGAAGGTGGGGCCGTCGGGGCCTTCGTTGAGGTCGCCGCCCGCGACGGCGTACGGCACGCCCATGGCGGCGAGCCGGTCGAGGAGCATGCCGCCCTGCTCGTGGCGCTCGTCCTGCTGCAGGCTCAGATGACAACCGAGGACGCCGAGCCGGGCGCCGCCGAAGCGGACGACCGCCGTCGCGAAGCCCCGCCGGTGCAGTCCGGGGGTGAGCGGCAGCAGCACGTCCTCGCTGCGCTCCACCGTGGCGCGCAGCGAGCACAGCAGGGCCGGGCCGGCGGCCGTGGCGCCGCCCGTGAGGGTGACCAGACCGGAGGCCGCCGCGAGCCGGGCGAGCTTCTTGCGCCAGCGGAAGAAGCGGGGCGCCTCCTGGACGAGCACCAGGTCCGGCGCGCAGGCGCGGATCACCCGCGCGAGCGCGTCGGTGTCGTCGCGCATCGAACGGATGTTGTAGCTGAGGACCCGGATGACAGCCGAACCGTCGGGCTCCGTGCGGGAGTCGGGCAGCGTGATGGTCGTCGCCATGCCGATCAAGATACGCCGGACCGTCCCGTACGCCCCGCCCCGGGGACCTGCGCGGACACGGCGGCGCCCGCCGTCCCCGGCTCGGGGCCCGGCGGGCGCTTCCGTACGACGACGGGGCCGTCACATGATCGGGTCGGGCTCCCGGGCCAGGTCCGCGGCGCCGACCAGGCCCGCCTTGCCGCCCAGCTGGGCGGCGATGACCTGGGCGACCGGGCGCCAGTTGCCGCCGACCAGCCAGCGCCGGTACGACTTGCGGATCGGGTCGAGGACCAGCTCGCCCTCGTCCGAGAGGCCGCCGCCGACGATGAAGGCGGAGGGGTCGAAGAGCGAGGCCAGGTCGGCGAGGCCCGCACCGGCCCAGCGGGCCAGTTCACGGTAGGAGTCGACGGCCACCGGGTCGCCCTGGCGGGCGGCCATGGAGATGTGCTTGCCCTCGATGCCGTCGGGGGTGCCGTCGCCGAGGGAGAGCAGCAGCTCGGCGTTCTCGGGGGTGGCGTTGGCACGCTGCTTCGCGTAGCGGACGAGGGCGCGGCCGGAGGCGTACTGCTCCCAGCAGCCCTGCGAGCCGCAGCCGCACAGCAGGCCGTCCGGGACCATCCGGATGTGACCGAACTCGGCGGCCACCCCGAAGTGGCCGCGGCGGAGCTTGTTGCCGATGATGATCCCGCCGCCGAGGCCGGTGCCGAGCGTGATGCAGATGACGTTGCGGTGGCCCTTGCCCGCACCGAACTTGTACTCGCCCCACGCGGCCGCGTTCGCGTCGTTCTCGACGACCACCGGAAGGCCCACGCGGGCCTCGACCTTCTCCTTCAGCGGCTCCTGACGCCAGTCGATGTTCGGCGCGAAGTAGACCATGGAGCGCTGACGGTTGACGTACCCGGCCGCGCCGATGCCGACGGCGACGATCTTGTGCCCGGCACGGGCGCCCTCGACGGCAGCGGCAATGGCGTCCACGATGGCCCCGGGCGTGCCCGGAGTCGGCACCGTGTGGATCGAAAGGATGTTGCCTTCCTCGTCGACCACACCGGCCGCGATCTTCGTGCCACCGATGTCGACGCCGATGGTGAGTCCCATGAATCCCTCAGTTTCGGTCGAGCCCCGCTACGGCCAACCGTACCCGAGGGAACTGGGGGGTGTCGGACGCCTCCGTGCGGCCTCGGGACGCCCGGCACACCGCTCCCTAGTGCTGTGGCCGGAGAGGTTTGCCGGGAAGCTCGCGGCGTCCGGTGCGGTGCATCGCAAGGCGGAGCGTCGCCCGCGTACTGGATGTACTCGGGCGATGCGACAACGCGGCGAGGTGCCGTGCCGGACGCCGCGAGCCGGTGAACCTTTCCGGTCGCAGCACTAGTCGAGGTCGATGTGCTCCCCCGGTCCCTGCTCGCCGTCCTCCCGGCGGGGGTCGGTGTCCCGGGAGGCAGGGCTCGTCCAGCGCCTCTCCTGGGCCTCGACGGCGGAGCGGTACGCCGCGAGCAGCTCCGAGCCGGCCGCGGCGAGGTGGTCGAAGACATCCGGATTGCGCTCGATGACCGGTTCCACGACGGCCCTGGCCTGCCGCACGACCTGCTGGACCATCTGCTGGGCCGCGCCAGAGGCCGCGGCCCCGAACAGCGGCGTCTGCAGGCCGGACAGCTTGTCCGCGACGGCGTCGACGAGCTTGCGCAGCTCCTCGGCCGCCGAGCCGGGCCCCGGACCGTACTCGGTACGGCGGCGGGCCCGCTCCGCGGCGAGGTCCTCGGCGCATGCCTTCGCCCAGGCGTCGGCGTCGGTCACCCTGGCTTCGTCGGCGGCCTCCTCCTGAGCGGCGTCGGACGTGGGGCGCTCTTCGCTCATGGCGGACTCCTGACTGCGGTTCGTACTCTCGACGTTACCCGAACGGGGGTACGCAGACCTCACCGTGCACCGGGCCGGCGCCCGGCGCAGGGGCGGGTCCCGGTCACATCTGGCGCGGCCACAGTTCCGGGTCCGGAGCGAAGCGGATGCGCAGCTCGCCCGCGCGCAGGGCCGCGCCGGCCACGGTGCAGCGGCGCAGGGCCGACGGGAGCGGGACGGTCCGGCTGAACGGCCCCACGGTCACCAGAAGTTCGTCGCCGCGCCGGACGAGGTCCAGTTCCTCGCGTATCGCGCCGGGCAGCGGAATGTGCCACACGAGCACGCCGTCCTCGGCGAGCCGGTCCGTCACGGGCCACTCGACCGGGGTGGGCTCCGGGTTGACGGCGGGGGCGGCGAGCGCGGCGAGGTCGTCGGCACCGCGCGGGTCACGGCCGAGGTGCGGGACGCCGTGCACGCCGGGGACACCGTACGTTCCCTGCCACTCCTCCAGGGCCTTGCGCTGCTGGGCGGCGAGGCCCGCGAGCCAGGTGTCGTGGCCGGAGTCCGGCAGAAGGCGGTTCGCGACCAGGGTCTCGGGGCGCAGGCCGCGCACGGCGAGGCCGGTGACGGCTGTGCGGACGGCGTCGGCGCCCGCGGGACCCGGCTCGGCGACCAGCCACACGCTGGTGGCGCGGTCGGCGACGACGGCCTCGACGGCGGCCAGGTCGACGTCCCAGCGGGCGGCGGTCTCGTACAGCCACTCGGCGGGCATCGGGACGCCCGCCAGCCTGCCGAGGACGGGGCGCAGCGCGCGGGCGGCCTGCCGCTCCGGCGGGAGGAGCCGGCGCAGATAGCGGCGGAGTTCCTCGGGGAGGGCGAGGAGGGAGAGCGCCCGCGGGACGGGCGGCAGGTCGACGACGAGGAGGTCGTACGACTCCGAGAGTGCCGCGTCGCGCAGGGCCCGCAGCAGGGCGAGCTCCTCGGCGCCGGGGAGGGGGGTGACCTCCTCGGCGTCCAGCCTGGCGGCACCGAGCAGGTCGAGCGCCCCGGCCGCGCGGTCCTGGAAGGCGACGAGGTCGTCCCGGAAGCGGGCGGTGGCGTCGGGGCGCCGGGCGGTGAGGCCCGGGGCCGCCTCGACGGGGGTGGCGCCGGTGGGGACGCCGAGTGCGGCACCGAGGGTGTCCGTGCGGTCGGCACCGAGCACCAGGGTGCGGGTGCCCTGACGGGCGGCTTCCAGCGCCGTGGCCGCCGCGACGGTGGTCCGGCCGGAGCCGCCGGCGCCGGTGATCAGGAGGGTGCGCATGAGGGTGAACGCTACCGGGGCCCTGCCGGTGAGCTGAGCAGGACGTCGGCGCGCCCTGGGGCCCGACACCGCGCGTGGCCGCGCCCCCCGGACCCCGAATCGGCCTGGACGGCCTCGTCCGCACATGCCGGACGGGCCGGGTGCACCCGCGCTCGGCAAGAGCGTTCGGCCTTACTCCTCCCCCGACTCCACCCTCTTCTTCAGCCCCGCGAGCGCCCTGTCGATGATGACCTTCTCCGCCTTGCGCTTGATCATGCCGAGCATCGGGATCTTGACGTCGACCGTCAGCCGGTAGGTCACCTCCGTGCCGCCCGAGCCCGCGGGCTTCAGGAGGTACGAACCGTCGAGGGAGCGGAGCATCTGGGACTTGACCAGCGTCCAGGAGACCTCGCTGTCGCCGGTCCACGTGTACGCCAGCGTCTGGTCGTCCTTGATCGCGCCCGCGTCCATGACCAGGCGCACCTGCTCGGCGCGTCCCCGCTCGTCCGTCGCGAGGACCTCCGCCTCCTTCACCTCTCCCGTCCAGTCCGGGTAGCGCGCGAAGTCGGCGATCACCCGCATGACCTCGGCCGGAGCCGCCTCGATCGTGATGCTCGAGCTGGTGTGTTCCGCCATCGCCGTGGCTCCTCCAGATGCGGTCCGGTGAGGGAGGGTGACATGCGCACGTGTGTGCAGCGTGAAGGCTACCGCGCACCCGCCGTCCCGCTACCACCCCACCTGCCGTTCGGCCACCGGCCGGTCACCACTCCAGCGCCCAGGGCCTTCCGTTCCCCGCGAAGTGCCCGACGTTCACGCACTCCGTCGCCCCGATCCGCATCCGCCGCACCAGCGGCTGGTGGACATGGCCGAACAAGGAGTAGCGGGGCCTCGTACGGCGGATCGCCTCCAGCAGGGCCCGGCTGCCGCGTTCGAACCGGCGCGCCACCGTGTCGTACATCAGCTCCGGCACCTCCGGCGGGATGTGGGTGCACAGCACGTCCACCTCCCCCACCGCCTCGATCTTCGCCGCGTACTCCTCGTCGCTGATCTCGTACGGCGTCCGCATGGGGGTGCGCAGGCCCCCGCCGACGAAGCCGAAGGTCCAGCCGCCGATCTCCACCCGCTCGCCGTCGAGCACCCGGGTGCCCGCCCGCGCGTACTCCGGCCACAGGGACGGCATGTCGACATTGCCGTAGGTCGCGTACGTCGGAGTCGGGAACGCGGCGAACAGCTCGGCGTACTGTCTGCGCACCGCCTTCTCGATGGCCGCGGCGCGGTCCGTGCCCACGCCCGCCCACAGTTCGGCGCCGAACGCCCGTGCCTCCTCGTAGCGGCGGGCGGTGCGCAGCTCCACCAGCCGGTCGGCGTTCTCCGTGCCGAACAGGTCCGGGAAGATCCCGCGCGAGTGGTCGGCGTAGTCCAGGAAGAGGACCAGGTCACCCAGACAGATCAGGGCGTCCGCGCCGTCGCCCGCTCTGGCCAGGTCACGCGCGTTGCCGTGCACGTCACTGACCACGTGTACGCGCGTCCTCGGGTTTCGGCCCGGTGTGGGTGCCATGACGATCAAGCGTAGGCGCGTGGGGCAAACGTGAACAGTGGCGGCCGGACCTGCGATTACTGGCCAGTCAGGAAAGGGGTGGACTACTGTGCGCCATGGAACGCCAACACGTGTGACGCACGGAACATCTCGTCGGGACCCCCTGTCGTAGACGCATACCGGCGGGTAACGTCCGGGCAGTCCAGTCGTGCTCAGGGTTTCAACCAACGACCGCCGTAGGAACCCGGGGCACCTGACCGAGCCTTGGACCGCACCGTCGCAGCACACAGAGTCGTGGCGTCGGCGCCCTATGAGGAGCAGCAGTCTTGCGCGAGTTCAGCCTTCCGGCTTTGTACGAGGTCCCCGCGGACGGCAATCTGACCGACATCGTCCGCAGAAACGCCGCGCAGCACCCCGATGTCGCCGTCATCGCCCGGAAGGTGGGCGGTGCCTGGCAGGACGTCACCGCCGCCGCCTTCCTCACCGAGGTGCGTGCCGCGGCCAAGGGGCTCATCGCCTCCGGTGTGCAGCCGGGCGACCGGGTGGGCCTGATGTCCCGGACCCGCTACGAGTGGACGCTGCTCGACTTCGCGATCTGGAGCGCGGGCGCCATCACCGTGCCGGTCTACGAGACCAGCTCCCCGGAGCAGGTGGAGTGGATCCTCGGCGACTCGGACGCGACCGCCTGCATCGTGGAGCTGGACTCGCACGCCGCGGCCGTGGAGTCGGTGCGCGACCGGCTGCCCGCGCTCAAGCACGTCTGGCAGATCGAGGCCGGGGGCGTGGAGGAGCTGGGCCGCGCCGGCAAGGACGTCAGCGACGAGACCGTCGAGGAGCGCAGCTCGCTCGCCAGGGCCGACGATCCGGCCACCATCGTCTACACCAGCGGGACCACCGGGCGTCCCAAGGGCTGTGTGCTCACCCACCGCAGCTTCTTCGCCGAGTGCGGGAACATCGTGGAGCGACTGCGTCCCCTCTTCCGCACGGGCGAGTGCTCGGTCCTCCTCTTCCTTCCCCTCGCGCACGTCTTCGGGCGTCTGGTGCAGGTCGCGCCGATGATGGCGCCGATCAAGCTGGGCAACGTCCCGGACATCAAGAACCTCACCGACGAACTGGCCGCGTTCCGGCCGACGTTGATCCTCGGTGTGCCGCGGGTCTTCGAGAAGGTCTACAACTCGGCGCGGGCCAAGGCGCAGGCCGACGGCAAGGGCAAGATCTTCGGCAAGGCGGCGGACACGGCGATCGCATACAGCCGCGCCCTGGACACCCCGTCCGGTCCGTCCATCGGTCTGAAGATCAAGCACAAGGCGTTCGACAAGCTCGTCTACAGCAAGCTGCGCGCGGTCCTGGGCGGCCGCGGCGAGTACGCCATCTCCGGCGGCGCCCCGCTGGGCGAGCGCCTGGGCCACTTCTTCCGCGGCATCGGCTTCACGGTCCTGGAGGGCTACGGCCTGACCGAGTCCTGTGCGGCCACCTCCTTCAACCCCTGGGACCGGCAGAAGATCGGTACGGTCGGCCAGCCGCTGCCCGGTTCGGTGGTCCGCATCGCGGACGACGGCGAGGTGCTGCTGCACGGCGAGCACCTGTTCAAGGGGTACTGGAACAACGAGGCCGCGACCGCGGAGGCGCTGGCCGACGGCTGGTTCCACACCGGTGACCTCGGCACCCTCGACGAGGACGGCTACCTCAGGATCACCGGCCGCAAGAAGGAGATCATCGTCACCGCGGGCGGCAAGAACGTCGCCCCGGCCGTGATCGAGGACCGCATCCGGGCGCACGCGCTGGTCGCGGAGTGCATGGTGGTGGGCGACGGGCGGCCGTTCGTGGGCGCGCTGGTCACCATCGACGAGGAGTTCCTGGGGCGCTGGGCCGCCGAGCACGGCAAGCCCGCGGGCTCCACCGCGGCGTCGCTGCGCGAGGACCCGGATCTGCTCGCCGCGATCCAGGACGCGGTCGACGACGGCAACGCCGCGGTGTCGAAGGCGGAATCGGTGCGGAAGTTCCGCATTCTCTCCTCCCAGTTCACCGAGGAGTCGGGCCACCTCACGCCGTCCCTGAAGCTCAAGCGGACCGTGGTGGCGAGGGACTACGCGGGCGAGATCGAGGCCATCTACCAGAAGTAGCGGGCCCCGCCACCTCACGTCATGACGCGGTGTCCTCGGCGAGGACCCGCGTCATGGTGCGTTCCGCGAGCGCGGTGATGGTGAGGAAGGGGTTGACGCCGATGGAGCCGGGCACGAGGGAGCCGTCGGTGACGTACAGCTTCGCGTACCCCTTCACGCGCCCGTAGTCGTCGGTCGCCCTGCCGAGGACACAGCCGCCGAGCGGGTGGTACGTGAAGTCGTCGGCGAAGGCCTTGCCGGTCGCGCCGAAGAGGTCGTACCGGTAGATCGTCGCGTTGGCCGAGTTGATCCGGTCGAAGAGCTTCTTCGCCATGCTCACGGAGACGGCGCTCTGGGCGGCGGACCAGCCGAGTCTCGCCGAGTCCGTCGCCGGGTCGTACGAGAACGACGCGCGCTCGGGGTTCTTGGTGATCGCCAGATAGAGGCTGATCCAGTGTTCGAGGCCGGTGGGCAGCGGGGCGATCTCCGCGAAGACGGGGTTGTCGGTGTTGGCCCAGTCGTCGATGCCCATGACGGGGATGGTGGACTCGTTGGCGCCCACCGTGTCCCACAGGTGGTTGGCGCGGCCGAGCATCACGTTGCCGTTGGTCCCCCAGCCGGTGCCGACGCTCGCGTCGAGCGCGGGCAGGGCACCCGTCTCCCGTGCGCGCAACAGGAGTTCGGTGGTCCCGAGGCTGCCGGCGCCGAGGAAGAGATAGGCGCAGGAGTACTGCTTGGTCTCCACGACCGTGCCGGTGGTGTCGATCCGGTCGGCGGTGAGCAGATACGTCCCGTCGGCGGCCCGGTGGATCTCCTTGACCCGCTCCATGGTGTTGATGGTGACGTTGCCGGTGCCGAGCGCGGCTGCCAGATAGGTCTTGTCGAGGCTGCGCTTGCCGTGGTTGTTGCCGTAGATGACCTCGCCGGCCAGCGCGGATCTGGTCGCCGTACCGGCCGCCTCGCGTGCCATGTGGTCGAAGTCGTAGACGTTCGGCACGAAGGTGGTCCTCAGGCCGGTGTTGGCGGCGGCCTTGCGGGAGGTGCGAGCGAACCGGTACCACTCCGTCGACTCGAACCAGGCGGCGTCGATCGTGTTGACGCCCAGCATGGAGCGGGCGCGTGGGAAGTACGTGCCGTACATCTCGGCGGCGTCCACGGTGGGGAACTGTTCGCCGAAGTAGGACCGGAGGGGCGTGACGGCCATGCCCCCGTTGACCAGGGATCCGCCGCCGACGCCTCTGCCGACGTACACGGACATGTTGTCGAAGTGCACCCGGTCCAGGACGCCGGGGTAGCGGCCGATGTCCTTGTTGACGACGTCCAGCCACAGGAAGGTGGCGAGCGGCGCCTCGGTGCGCGTACGGAACCACATGGATCTCTGGTCCGGGGCACTGGTGGAACAGAACACCTTGCCGTCGGAGCCGGGCGTGTTCCACAGGCGGCCCATCTCCAGGACGAGGGTGCGGATGCCGGCCTGGCCGAGGCGCAGGGCGGCCACGGCGCCGCCGTAGCCGGAGCCGACGACGATCGCCGGGGCGGTGTCGACCGCGTCGGGCTCAGCCGCGTGGGCGGACTCGAGGCCGACGCGGCCCAGACCGAGCGCGGCCGCCGTCTGCAGGGCGACCATTCCGAGGATTTGACGTCGAGTCAGTTGATGGTGCGTCAGTTTCGCTGTCATGGACGCAGCATCGGCGGATTCCCGGCTTCCGGCTAGGGGTTTCGACGGTGGACACGGTGGCGCCGCCCCGCACCCCTCAAGGGGCTACAGCAGTTCCCTCAGCCTCTCCGCGAGCAGGTCCCAGCGCCACTTCTCCTCGACCCACCGGCGGCCCCGCTCGCCCATGCGGCGGCGCAGTTCCGGGTCGCCCAGCAGGGTGATGACGCGGTCCGCGGTCTCCTCCGCCGAGCCGCCGCGCACCACCCAGCCCGTCTCTCCGTCCAGGACCGCGTCCGGGGCGCCGCCCGAGTCGCCGGCCACCACCGGAAGCCCCGTCGCGGACGCCTCCAGGTACACGATGCCGAGGCCCTCGACGTCCAGGCCGCCACGGCGGGTGCGGCACGGCATCGCGAAGACGTCACCGGCCCCGTAGTGCGCGGGCAGCTCCGTCCAGGGGACGGCGCCGGTGAAGTGGACCGCGTGGGTGACCCCCGCCTCGTACGCGAGCCGGCGCAGCTGCCTCTCGTACGGCCCGCCCCCGACGATCAGCAGGACCGCGTCCGGCTGCTTGGCCAGGATCAGCGGCATCGCCCGGATCAGCGTGTCCTGGCCCTTGCGCGGGACCAGCCGGGACACACAGACCACCACCGGGCGGTCCGTGAACCCCAGACGGGCGCGTACCTCGTCACCGCCGGAGCCGGGGTGAAACGTCTTCTCGTCGACCCCGGGCGGCAGCTGCACCATCCGCCCGGCCGCCTGCGGCGTCAGCGCGGAGGCGATGCGCGAGCGCGTGTACTCGCCGAGGTGGGTGAGCGTGTCCGTGGACTCGCCGATCCTGCGCAGCAGGCCCCGCGCCGCGGGCAGCTGGGCCCAGCCCGCCTCATGCCCGTGTGTCGTCGCCACCAGCCGCTTCGCCCCTGCCCGGCGCAGCGCCGGCGCCATCAGACCGAGCGGCGCCGCCGCTCCGAACCACACCGATGTGCAGCCGTGTTCCCTCAGCAGCCCCACGGCCCGCCGGGTGGCGGCCGGCGTCGGCAACAGCATCGTCGTACGGTCCCTTACGACGGTGAAGGGCTGCTCGGCGTCGAAGGAGGCCGTCGCCTCGGCGCCCTCCCGGCCGCGCTTCCAGGTGGAGGCGTAGACGACCAGCCGCTCGGGATCCAGGCGCAGCGCCATGTTGTGCAGGAACGCCTGGATACCGCCGGGGCGCGGCGGAAAGTCGTTGGTTACGATCAGGGTCTTGTGCATCGCCGTCGACAGTACCGAACCCGGTGTGCGACCGGACTCACAACTGCGACGGCCACGTTTCACGGGCCAGGCACCGTCCGACGCGGGATCATGGCTCACGGCAACGCGACGCGAGACGCGCTAGAACAGGGGCTCAGGTGAAGATTGCGGGCGCACGGCGGATCCCGGTCTGGCTGCTCGCCACCTGGTGCCTGACCAGGCTGGCCCTGCTGTTCTTCGTCTTCAAGGTGTGGGCCTTCCCCGGCCCGGACGTCACCAGCGACGTCTCCGTGATCTACCAGGGCTGGTACGACGTCCTGAAGACCGGAACGTTCCCGCTGAACGACGTCACCTGGCAGTACCCGCCCGCCGCCGCGCTGGCGATCCTCTCCCCCGGTCTGCTGCCCTTCCTGGACTACGCCCAGGCCTTCTACGTCCTCGCCTTCCTCGCCGACCTGGCGGCCTTCTGCCTGCTCCAGTACGCGGGGCTGCGCCCCGGCAAGACGCTGCGCGGCGCCTGGATGTGGGTGGTCGGCGTCGCCGTGCTGGGCCCGACCGTGTACGCGCGCTACGACGTGATGGTGACGGCGGTCGCGATCGCCGCGCTGCTGGCCGGGGTGCGCCACCCGAGGGTGATGGGCGCGCTCGTGGGCTTCGGCGCCCTGCTGAAGGTGTGGCCGGTGCTGCTGCTGGCGGGCGCCGTCAGACGGCGGGCCTGGGTCGCGGCCGCCGCGACGGCGGGCGGTCTAGGGCTGCTGTTCCAGCTGACGATGCCCGGCGCGTTCACGTTCCTGACCTTCCAGCGCGACCGCGGCACCGAGGTCGAGTCGCTCGGGTCGCTGGTCTTCCATGTGGCCCGGCACTTCGGCTGGCAGGGCCAGGTGCTGCTCAACTACGGCTCGGTGGAGTTCCTCGGCCCCTACGTCGCCCGGGTCAGCGCGGTGGCCCTGTTCCTGACCGTGATCGCCTTCGGCTGGCTGCTGCTGTGGCGGGTCAGCGTCCGCCGCATGCCGCCGCGCGCGCTCGCGGACGCGGCGTTCGTGGCGGTGCTGCTGTTCACGGTCACCAGCCGGGTGATCAGCCCCCAGTACATGGTGTGGCTGGTCGGACTCGCCGCCGTCTGCCTGTGCTTCCGCGGCAGCCGGATGGTGCTGCCCGGCGGGCTGGTCCTGGCCGCCTGCATCGCCACCGTCCTGGAGTTCCCGGTGTACTTCGGGGATGTCGTGGGCAGCACCCGGCTGGGCGTCGCGCTCCTCCTCGCCCGCAATGGCCTGCTGGTGCTGGCCACGCTGACCGCGGCCCTCCAGCTGTGGCGCGGCACGGTCTCCCGGCAGCCCCCGACCGTACCGCCTCAGACGGCACGCACCCAGGAGACCCTGACCTCCTCCTGACGACCCTGCCGACTCGCGACCCGCATGCCGGCGAGGCGGGCGCAGCGCCCCGGGCATGGGCAGATCTCCCAACCGCCCGGGACCTCAGCCCAGGCGTGATTTCAGATACGCCCGCCAGTCCCGGGTGAACCGCTCCGGCGTCGTGCCGAGCACCTTCTTCAGCGCGCCCTCGACGGCCCCCGCACGGCCCGGATGATCGCCCACCGCCCGGTAGAAGTCGTTCAGCCTGGCCTCTCCCCAGCGGTCGGCGATCATCCGGCAGGCCATCCAGCCGCCCTCGTACGCCCCCGCCAGCCGTTCGGCGTCCCCCGCGAACGCGAAGTCCGCGTCGCCCGGCAGCGCGGTCGGCACGTGCCCCAGCGCGACGGAGCGGTCGAGTTCCGGGGCCACCTGTGCGGGCGTACGGCCGCTGCGCCGGTAGCCCACCCAGTCGGCATACCCCTCGGAGAGCCACAGGGGCGTGGACGGGGTGGTGTGGGCACGAGTGGCGACATGGGTGGTCTCGTGCGTGAGGACCACCTGTCTGCCCAGGGCGCCGAGGGTGGCGTAGGCATCCGGGTTGATGACGACGCGGTCCGCGGGGGCCTTCCCCGCCCCGCCCGTCTCCGCGGTGGTGACCGCCGCTATCCCCCGGTATCCGGACGCCGGCGCGCCGAGCAGCCCCGCCATGCCGGCCAGCGACCGGGGGACGAGCACCACCACGTGGCCCGGCCAGTCGGTGCCCCATGCCTCGGTGACGGCGGGCACCGCCCGGTCCGCGAGGTCCGCGTACGTCCGCAGGACGTCCCGCGGCTGACCGGCCCCGAGGACCAGGCTGTGCCTCCCGCGGACCACCTCGACGGCACCCTGCTCCCACAGCTGCCGGCCGCTCTTCCCGGCGGGCTCGTCGGAGGCGACGTACCAGCGTCCGCCGGTGCGGGTCAGCCGCAGGACGCGGGCTGCGGTGACCGGCGCCCGGTCGTAGCCCCTGATGCGGTAGCGCAACTGGGCGTCGGCCGTGGCCCGGTCGCCGGTGCGGTGCAGGGCCGTGAGGCGGTAGGACCAGGCGGCCAGCGGAACGGCACGCAGGTTGTCGAACTCGGCGGCCTCGGTGGCGGCTCGGCTCGCGGCATCGGGGGTCCGTGCCCCCGTCGCCAGGAACGCGGACCGGTCGCCGTCCAGGACCGCAGTCGCCCGCCGGTCGAGGACCTGCTGCACGGCGGCCGCCTGGGTGTCCGGCGCGGGCCGCCCGCCGCAGCCGACGAGCCCGGCGAGCAGCAGCACACAGCCCGCCACCACTCCCGGCACACGCCCACGACCAGCCACCGTCAGATCGTACGCGCCGCTGCGGACCCGCTCCGGGCCCGCTCCCGCCCTGTGCCGAGGCGCCGCTCAGGGCCTGGTGACCGACGCGACCGGCATGATCCCGACCGGGTCGTAGCGGACGGCGGCGCCCGGGTGGGGCGCGTGGATGACCCGGCCGTCGCCGACGTACATCGCCACATGGCTGGCGTCGGAACGGTAGACGATCAGGTCTCCGGGCCGGGCCTGGGACAGGGGTACCTGCCGGCCCGCGTACCGCTGCTCCTGCGAGGTGCGCGGCAGTCCGACGCCCGCCTGCGCGTACGACCACTGCATGAGGCCCGAACAGTCGAAGCCGCCGGGCCCGTTGGCGCCCCACACATAGGGGCGGCCGAGCGCGGAGCGGGCCGCGGCGAGGGCCGCCGCGGCGCGGGAGCCGGCCGGGGCGGCACCGGTGAGGTCGGGCACGTCGCCGCCGGAGCGGGACGCCCGCTCGTAGGCCCCCCGCTGGGCGGACGAAGCGGAGTCGAGCAGCCGCCTCGCCGCGGCGAGCTTCTGCTCGACGGTCTTCTTGTGCTGCGCGACGGCCTGGCGGCTCTTCTCCAGCGCGGTGAGCTCGCCCGCCACCTCCGCGCGCTCCCGGGCCAAGTCACGCAGGGCCGTCTGGAGTTCCCTGAGCCGTCCGGCCTGGCGGCTGCCGATCCGGTCGAGCACGGCCGCCCTGTCGAGGTACTCCCCGGGATTGTCCGAGAACAGCAGCGCGAGGGAGGCGGCGAGGCCGCCGGAGCGGTACTGGGCTCCCGCGAGCGCTCCGAGCGCGTCCCGCATGGCGTTGACGCGGTCCTGCTGCCGTGCGATCCGGTCCTGCGCCTGGCCGACCCGCCGGCGCAGCGAACCGGCGCGCTCGCCGGCCTCGTTGTACGCCTCGGTGGCCTGCTCGGCCTCCCGGTACAGCCGGTCCACCGTGGCCCGGGTGTCACCCCCGCCGGGCGCGGCGTCCGCCGGAGCGGCGGCGAGGGCCGTGGCGGCTGCCGCCACGGCGGACAGAACGGCTGCTGTGGCGCCACGACCCCGGCACAGGCCGGACGGTGCAAGGCGGCGATGGGACCCCACGACCGGTCGCACTCCCTTCCGCTGTCAGCCCCGACCCCTCGGCGGGGAAACGCGGCAGACAGTAGCCGGGCGATCACTCCTGGTCCAAAGAGCCAGGCAACCGCGCACAACGCGACACCCCGCCGCTGACGCAGGTCATCGGCGGGGCGTGGGGTCAGTATCAGTCGCTGGAATTCGCCCGTTCGGGCGGGCCGCAGGGGGCGCCTCCGGGGAGCGCCCGGGATCGGAAGGGGCGCGTCCGGAAGCGCGTCAGATGCGGACGCCGAACTGGAAGGGCATGTTGCCCATCGACTCGTAGCGCACGACGGCACCGGTGTGCGGGGCGTGCAGCACCGTGCCGTTGCCCGCGTAGAGGCCGACGTGGTGCAGGTCGCCGTAGAAGAAGACCAGGTCGCCGACCTTGAGGTCACCCTCGCTGTAGATGCGGGTGCCCGCGTTGGCCTGCTCCTCGGAGGTACGCGGTATGGAGACGCCAGCCGCCCCGTAGGCCCGGGAGGTGAGGCCGGAGCAGTCGTAGGAGCTGAGGCCGGTGGCGCCGTAGACGTACGGCTTGCCGAGCTGGCCCTGCGCCCACGAGAACGCCTCGGCGGCGCGGCCGGTGCCGGCGTTGCTGGGGCCCAGGACGGAACGCTGGCTGGCCCGGCTGGCGCGGTTCTGGTCGGCCTGGAGGGCGGCCCGCTCCTGGGCGGTGAGGCTGTTCAGGAGCTTCTGCGCGTCGGCGAGCTTGCCCTGGACCTCCTGCTTCTTCTTGCCGAGTTCGGTACGGGTGGCGGCCAGGTCCTTGAGCTTGTCGGAGGCTTCCTGGCGCTCCTGGGCGAGCTCCCGCTGCTTCTCCTGGATCTTCTTCAGCGCCTCGACCTGCTGGCTGCTCAGCTGGTCGAGCGTGGACGCCTTGTCGAGGTAGTCGTCCGGGTTCGAGGAGAGGAAGAGCTGGACGGACGGGTCGATGCTGCCCGTGCGGTACTGGGCGCTGGCCATCGTGCCGATGCCGTCGCGCAGCTTGTTGAGCTCGTCCTGACCGCGGGCGACCTTGTCCTGCAGGGTGGAGATCTGCTTCTCCAGCTTGTCCTGCTTCTCCTTGGCCCCGTTGTACTTCTCGGTGGCCTGCTCAGCCTGCTGGTAGAGCTCGTCGACCTTGGACTTGACCTCGTCCTTGCTCGGCTTCGCGCTGGGGGCGGCGTTCGCGGCCTGCGCACTGAGGGCCACGGCAGCGGCAGCGGCGGTGGTGAGCACGGTCACACGGGCACGGCTCGGCTGCTTGGGTCGACGGTGGGACGCCACGGGGGCGAGCTCCTTCTTCCTCCAGCCGCCTACCGACACGCCGGCGGGCGGTGCCCCTCCACCGTCACTCCCCATGAGTGATCACCCGAGCGGAGGTTCGAGGCCAGACCCTAGTGACCCTCTTGTGATCAGATCAAATCCTGGCGTGAAAAATCTCAGTCACCGTGCGCATTCTTTGCACTCAACTCACATGCAGTGATGTCGGCTTGACGCTACGTTGCGTGAGGACACCCTCAATCCGGGCATCCCCGGCTGACGTTGCGCTTGGTGCGTACGCGACTCATGGGACGTACGGCACAAGAGGAAGCCGCACTCGAGAAGGGCCGAAAGTCGAGGGCGATGTGCCCAATTGAGAGGTGTTCCGCCCGATTTCAGCTGCGGGAGAGACGCTTGAGCAGCACGGCCGATGCCACCGGGCGCGCGCCCGCCCTGGCGACCCCGTCGGCCACCTCACGGTCCGTGGAGGCCACGATGACCGGCCGGCCCGGCGGTTCCGCGCGCACCAGCTGGCGGATCAACTCATCGGCGGTGACGCCCGGTTTGGAGAACAGCACCCGCACTCCACGCGGCGGCGCGAGCAGCACCGGAGCCGCCAGTTCGGCCCCGTCGAAGACGCAGGTGACCTCGGCACCGGTCTGAGCGGCCAGCTGGGAGAGCTGCCCGAGCAGCCTGAGCCGCTGCTTCTCCAGCGGCATCTGCGGATACCCGGTCTTGGTGACGTTGTAGCCGTCGACCACCAGATGCGCCTGCGGCAGCGCGAGCAACTGGTCGAGGATCGCCGGATCGTTTTCGGACAGCGCACGGGCGGCGATGTCCTTCGGGGTCATCCGTCCCGGTTCGACCGCATCCACGGTCTCCGCCGGGCGCACGGAGACCGGCGGCAGCGCCAGCTCCCGCCGCAGCCCCTGAGCCGCCTCCAGCACGGTGTCGAGCAGCAGCCGTACGCGCATGTCCTCCACGCTGCGTCCCTCGCGCGCCGCCCGGCGGGTGGCCTCCAGGCTGCCCTCCACCTCGGCGAGACGCGCCTTGAGCCGCCTGGTCTCGCTCTCGGCGGCGGACACCTGCGCCTGCCCCTCGGCGCGTGCGGCCTCCACCTCGCCCTGCGCCTTGCGCAGGGCGGCCTCGCCGCGCTTGACGTCACTGAGAGCCGCGCGCAGCTTGCGGTGAAGCGATTCGGCTTCCTTGCGCGCCGACTCCAGCTCCGTACGCAGCCGCTCCGTCTCGGCACGGGTCTGCTCACGGGCGGCGCCCAGTTCCTCGCGCAGCCGCTCCAGCTCGGCCCGGCTCTCCTCGTCGGCGCGTTCGGCGTCCGCGCGCTGAGCCTCCTCGCCGGCGGCGGTCACGAGCTTCACCCAGCCCGCCGGGCGCAGTACATAGGCCGCGGCCGCCACGTCGAGCGGGTCCGCGGCCGGGGGCGGCGAGCCGGAGTCCAGGGCGCCGGTGAGCTCCGGCTGGGTCTCTCTGAGCCGCTCCGCGATGCGCTGACGGAAGAGCGGCTCGGTCTCCAGGGCCGCCGCCATGGCGTTGCCCGCGAACTTGGCCCGGCGGTTCGGGGTGAAGCGGGCATACTGCCGCAGCTGCGCGGGCAGTTCGCCGAGCGTCAGCCCGCCGAAGCCGTCGGACACGATCTGCACGACCCGGCGGCGCACACCGTCGGGCAGGGGACGGTCGAGCACCTCAGCGGTGCCGTCGACCGGCTCCCCGCCCGTGGTCTCCACCATCCGTCACCCCAATGCCTGTGCGGGGCCGCCTCCCTCAGGAGCCGGCGCCCGGCCTGTCCACGAGCTCCACCTGGTCCACGGCGTTGCACCAGCGGCAACGCACCGACTCGATGGTCTCACTGACCACCTCGCGCTCCTCGACCTTGGGCTCCCCGGCCAGATCCAGGTGCACATACTCGACGACCTTCGACGAGCGGGTCACGTCGAACCGTGTGAGATTGCCGCAGAGCGTGCAGCGCCAGCGGGTCGTCTCGGTCGGCAGGGAAACCGTCATCGTGGCTGCTCTTCCTTCTTCCAGTCTCCGTGATGCGCCAGCTTCCCCGGAGCATGTGGCTCGTAACCCTACGGCCTGGCGGGCAGTCGCCGCCCGCCCGTCCCACGCGGCGAGGCACTCTGTGCGGATCGGTCCGGGTACGCCATGCTCTGTCCCATGATCAGCACCTGGAGCAGGGCGGCCGTCCGATCGCTGCGGGGTCAGTCGGCTCCCGTGACATACGGGCTGATGATCCTGTGCTGTCTGATCTTCGTCGTCTCACCGGCCTCGGGACTGAATCCGGTGTACGGCACCGGGGACACCCTGCTCGCCGCGCAGCGGGCCTACTTCGCCCGCTGGGGCGTGGTGCCCGTGGAACTGTTCAGCGGGGCGCCACGGGCCGCGCTCACTCCCGCGAGCGCCCTGTTCGTGCACGGCAGCTGGGTGCATCTGCTGGGCAACATGCTCTTCCTCTACGTCTTCGGGGCGATGGCCGAGGAGCGGATGGGCCACCTGGAGTTCTCGCTGTTCTACCTGGGCTGCGGTTATCTGGCGCTGGTCGGCTACGCGGCGGCCAACGCCGAGTCGGCACAGACGCTGGTCGGGGCCTCCGGGGCGATCTCCGCGGTTCTCGGCGCGTTCCTGTTCCTCTTCCCCAAGGCCCGGGTGACCAGTCTCTTCCCGTTCCTGCTGTTCCTGCCGCTGCGGTTCCCGGCCTGGGTGGTGCTGCCCTTCTGGGCGACCCTGCAGTGGATGGCGGCCGGCCACGCGGCACCGGGCCCGGGGGTCGCCTACCTGGCCCACCTGGTCGGCTTCTCGCTGGGCTTCCTCTACGCATGGGTGCGCTACGGCCGTACGAGTAGGGTGAAACCCCCAGCCCAGGCCCCCGAGGGAGAACACCAGCCGTGATCACCGCGATCGTGCTCATCAAGACCAGCGTGGACCGGATCCCCGAGATCGCCGAGTCGATCGCCGCGCTGGACTCCGTCAGCGAGGTCTTCTCCGTCACCGGCACGTACGACCTCATCGCCATGGTCCGGGTGAAGGCCCACGACGACCTGGCGGACGTCATCCCCGGCCGGATCAGCAAGATCCCCGGCGTCCTGGCCACGGACACGCATGTCGCCTTCCGCACCTACTCGCAACACGACCTGGAGGCGGCGTTCGCGATCGGGCTGGACAACTAGGGCCCTTCCGACCCCTCGGGACGTCCAGGGCCGGGGTGCCGCGGTCCGAGGGGATGCACGGGCGGGGCCGGTCCGCCGCGGGGCCGCCGCGGGAGCTCCGGCGACGTCCGCTCCCCGGCCGCCCTGGGTTGCGGGGAGGGAGCGGACAGGTCACCCGCCGGTCAGGGGATCAGACCGCCGGGACGCAACGGCCGTCCTCCGTACGGTAGTTCCACTTCGCGCCGTCGCGGACGAGCTCCTTGACCGCGCGCACGAATCGCTCCACGTGCTCGTCGGGCGTGCCCGCGCCGAAGCTGACGCGGATCGCGTTCAGGGACTTCTCACCGGGCACGGCCTCGGGGGCGCCGCACTCGCCCTGGGTCCCCGGGTCGCTGCCCAGCAGGGTGCGCACCAGCGGGTGGGCGCAGAACAGGCCGTCACGGACGCCGATGCCGTATTCCGCGGAGAGCGCGGCGGCGAAGTGGGAACTGTTCCAGCCCTCGACGACGAAGGAGAGGACGCCGACGCGGGGCGAGTCGTCGCCGAACAGGGAGAGAACCCTGACCTCGGGGACCTCGGCGAGCCCCTCCCGCACCTTGCCGATCAGGTACCGCTCGCGGGCGACGATCGCGTCGAAGCCGGCCTCGGCGAGGGCCTTGCAGGCGGAGGCGATGGAGTAGGCCCCGATCACATTGGGCGAGCCGGCCTCGTGCCGTGCCGCGGTCTCGTGCCAGGCGACGTCCACCCCACCGTCCGTGCGCCGGGTGACCCTGCGGCTGGCGCCGCCGCCCGCGAGGTACGGCTCCGCCTCACGCAGCCAGTCGGCGCGGCCGGCCAGGACGCCGGAGCCGAAGGGCGCGTACAGCTTGTGGCCGGAGAAGGCGATCCAGTCGACGTCGAGGTCACGGACGGACACCGGGTGGTGCGGGGCGAGCTGCGCGGCGTCCAGGACGATACGCGCGCCGTTCGCGTGGGCGGCCGCCGCAAGCTCGCGTACGGGCCACAGCTCGCCCGTGACGTTGGAGGCGCCGGTGACGCAGACGAGGGCCGGGCCATGCGGATCGCGGTCCGCGAGGGCGCGCTCCAGGGTCTCGACGGCCTGCTGCGGTGTGCGCGGGGCGTTGAGGTAGGTGACCCGGGCCTCCCTCCAGGGCAGCAGGGAGGCGTGGTGCTCGGTCTCGAAGACGAAGACCTGGCAGTCGGCGGGCAGCGTGGCGGCGAGGAGGTTGAGCGAGTCGGTGGTCGACCGGGTGAAGATCACCTGGTCGCTGTCGCGGCAGTCCAGGAACGCGGCGACGGTCCGGCGGGCGTTCTCGAACAGGTCGGTGGACAGCTGCGAGAGGTATCCGGCACCGCGGTGGACACTGCCGTAGTACGGCGCGTACGCCGCAACGTCGTCCCAGACCCGCTGCAGGGCCGGGGCGCTGGCCGCGTAGTCGAGCGCGGCGTAGGTGACTTCGCCCCCCGTCACAAGCGGAACGGTGACATCCCTACCCAGAACAGGCAGCGGGGCACAAACGGACTGGTCGGCGGCAACGGTGGAGACGGACATGGGTGCACTCCCGTGAAAGCAGATGCGATCGCCGTGCCGGACGGCGCGCACAGGGCTGCGCCGGTATGTCAACGGCACGGGAAGGGTGAACGGTGAAGCGGAAGGGGATGCGGAGGCGGGGCTCTGCGGCCCTAACGCATTCGCTTGCTCACGGAAGGCTCCCTCGAACGACCAGGACCCCTGGTGACGCGAGGGGTCCGCGCTTGCCGCAGACCTCGCTGCCTACGGCCTGGTCTTCACCCGGGGCACCCCGCCACGGACGGAGGGTTGCCGGACAGCCGGCCGGGGCCGAATGGCTGTCGCTCATGACCTGAACAGGAAACTACGTGAGCTGATCGTCGTCCCGCAACTTCTGTCCGCATGGCGGGATGCGCGGAGGGTTACGGAACTGCGCGGAGGAGTACTGACGCTCGCGGGGGCACCGTTCACACCAGCGCCCCCGGTCCACGCCGAACCGCTACGCGTTGCTCGCGGCCACCCAGCGCTCCAGCGTCCGCTTCGCGGCGCCCGAGTCGATCGACTCCGCCGCCTTCCGCATGCCCGCCCGGATCTGGTCCACGAGCGGGCCGTCCCCCGGCTCCAGCGCCACCAGCGCCGCCGCCGAGTTCAGCAGTACCGCGTCCCGTACCGGCCCCGTCTCGCCCTCCAGAAGCCGCCGCGCGACCTCGGCGTTGTAGGACGCGTCGGCCCCCCGCAGCGCCTCCACCGGCACCAGCTCGATGCCGACGTCCCGCGGGTCGAAGGACTCCTCGGTGACCTTGCCGTCACGGACGATCCACACCCGTGACGTCGACGTGGTCGTCAGCTCGTCCAGGCCGTCGTCACCCCGGAACACCAGGGATGAGTTCCCGCGCTCCGCGAAGACGCCCGCCACGATCGGCGCCATCCGCGCGTCCGCGACGCCCACCGCCTGCGCCTTCACCTTCGCCGGGTTGGTCAGCGGGCCCAGGACGTTGAACGTCGTGCGGATGCCCAGCTGCCCGCGCGCCGCGGCCACGTGCCGTAGCGCCGGGTGGAACGCCACCGCGAAGCAGAAGGTGATCCCGGCCTCCTCGGCCACCTCCGCCACCCGCCGCGGCGTCAGCCTCAGATTGACCCCGAGCTTCTCCAGCACGTCCGAGGCCCCCGACGCGGAGGACGCGGCCCGGTTGCCGTGCTTGACCACCTTCGCGCCGGTGCCGGCCACCACGATCGACGACATCGTGGAGATGTTGACCGTCTTCGCGCCGTCCCCGCCCGTACCGACGATGTCCACCGTCGGCCCCGGTACCTCGATGACGTTCGCGTGGTCGTACATCGCCCGGACGAGTCCGGTGATCTCCTCCACCGTCTCGCCCTTCGCCCGAAGGGCGACGACGAAGCCCGCGATCTGCGCGTCCGTCGCCTCGCCGCGCATGATGCGGTCCATCGCCCAGGCCGTGTCGTCCGCGCTCTGGTCGCGGCCGTCGAGCAGCCCGTTCAGCACCTGGGGCCAGGAACGGCCCGCCGCGGTGTCGCCTCCAGCGGGGGTCACAGCGCTCATAAGCCGCTCCTGGGTCGGTGTGTCCCGAAGGGGACGCGAGTCTTCAACACCTCCACCCTATCCAGCGCCGGGCATGGCAAAGGGCCCCGTCCATGCAATGGACGGGGCCCTCACCGTGGCGTGGCGTGCAGCGATCAGTGGTGGCCGTGGCCGCTCGTGATCTCCTTGTACTCCTCCACCGTGGGCTTGGGGATCTGGTTGTTCTCCCCGTAGTAGGCGCCGCTCAGCTTGGCACGCAGCCGCTCCGAGACCTTGACCTTTCGCTCGACGCCGTTCTCGTCGACCGTCGGGCCGATCGCGGCCGGCTCGTACTGCTCGTGGGCCGTGAGCGTGTGCAGCTGCTCCTGGCTGAGCGGCTCGTGGACCTCGATGAACTCACCGTGCGGCAGCCGCTTGATGATGCCCGACTCACGGCCGTGCAGCACCTTGTCGCGGTCGCGGCGCTGGAGGCCGAGGCAGATCCGCTTGGTGACGATGAACACCAGCACCGGCACCACGAAGAAGGCGATGCGGACGAACCAGGTGATCGCGTTGATCGACAGGTGGAAGTGCGTGGCCCAGAGGTCGTTACCACCACCGACCAGCAGCACGAAGTACCAGGAGATCCACGCGGCACCGAAGGCCGTACGCGTCGGCGCGTTGCGCGGGCGGTCCAGGATGTGGTGCTCGCGCTTGTCGCCGGTGACCCAGGCCTCGATGAACGGGTAGACCGCGATCGTGACCAGGACCAGCGGGAAGATCACCAGCGGGACGAACACACCCAGGACGAGCGTGTGACCCCAGACGTTGATCTCCCAGCCCGGCATCGTACGGATCAGGCCCTCGGAGAAGCCCATGTACCAGTCGGGCTGGGCGCCCGTGGACACCTGGTCCGGACGGTAGGGGCCCATGGCCCAGATCGGGTTGATCGTGGCGATCGCCGCGATGGCCGCGATGACACCGAAGACCAGGAAGAAGAACCCTCCGGCCTTGGCCATGTACACCGGCAGCAGCGGCATGCCGACGACGTTGTTGTTCGTCTTGCCGGGACCCGCGAACTGCGTGTGCTTGTGGTAGAAGACCAGGATCAGGTGGGCCACCACCAGGCCGAGCATGATGCCCGGCAGCAGCAGGATGTGGATCGAGTAGAAGCGGGCCACGAAGTCGCCGCCCGGGAACTGGCCGCCGAAGAGGAACATCGACAGGTACGTGCCGACGATCGGCACGGACAGGATCGCGCCCTCCATGAAGCGCACACCGGTGCCGGAGAGCAGGTCGTCCGGGAGCGAGTAGCCGGTGAAGCCGGTGAACATGCCCAGGACGAACAGCAGGAAGCCGAACAGCCAGTTGATCTCACGCGGCTTGCGGAACGCGCCGGTGAAGAACACGCGCATCATGTGCACGAACATGCCGGCGAGGAAGATCAGCGCCGCCCAGTGGTGGATCTGCCGGATCAGCAGACCGCCGCGGACGTCGAAGCTGATGTGCACCGTCGAGTTGAACGCCTCGCTCATCAGCTGGCCCTGCAGGGGCACGTAGCTGCCGTGGTACACCACCTCGTTCATCGAGGGGTGGAAGAACAGCGTCAGATACACACCCGTGAGGATGATGATGATGAAGCTGTAGAGGCAGACCTCGCCCAACATGAACGACCAGTGGTCGGGGAAGATCTTGCGCATGTTGGCCTTGGCCAGGGAGTAGATCCCCAGGCGGCCGTCGGCCCAGTCCGCCACGCGCTCGCCGGCGGGTGCCCTTCCGCGCGAAGCGGAGTCGTTGGTCGTCGTAGTGCTCATCCGCGCTCCCAGAATGCAGGACCGACGGGCTCTTCGAAGTCGCCGAGCGCCTCGAGGTAGCCGTCCGCGTTGACGCCGATGCGCAGCTGCGGCAGGGCGTGACCGGCCGGGCCGAAGATGACCCGGGCACCGTCGGAGAGGTCGAAGGTGGACTGGTGGCACGGGCAGAGGACGTGGTGCGTCTGCTGCTCGTACAGGGAGATCGGGCAACCGACGTGGGTGCAGATCTTCGAGAACGCCACGATGCCCTGGTGGGACCACTGGAGTTCCCGCTTGTCCTTGATGTTGTCCGGCTGCAGCCGGACGATCATCAAGGCCGCCTTGGCGATCTCGACCTGGAAGTTCTCGTCGTGCTCCTCCAGGCCCTCGGGCTTGGCGAAGGTCAGCGAGCCGACCGCGACGTCCGCCGGACGCATCGGCTGGTTCGTGTTCATGTTGACGAGGAGCTTGCCCTTGGACCAGAGCGTGTGACGCAGCGAGGTGCCGGGCAGCGGACCGAGGTCGCGCAGCAGGACGATGCCGGAGAGCGGCACCAGCGCCAGCGCGCCGAGCATCGTGTTGCGGATCAGCTTG
The DNA here is from genome assembly GCF_001417775.1 of Streptomyces sp. TP-A0356. Classification (GTDB taxonomy): domain Bacteria; phylum Actinomycetota; class Actinomycetes; order Streptomycetales; family Streptomycetaceae; genus Streptomyces. The sequence continues at coordinate 453,238 of NZ_BBZJ01000017.1, forward strand.
CGTCGGCCGAGCTGTGACTCCTCGGCACCCGTCTTGAAGTCGGCGAGGACCTTCGCCTTGACCTCCGGGGGCGCCTCGATCGGGTGACGCTCGTCGGCGATCTCCACGTCGGACATCAGGGTGCGGGCCCAGTGGACCGCGCCCGCGCCGATCAGGAACAGCGCCACGCCCAGCGTCAGGCCCAGCGCGAAGTTCAGCGCGCTGATGTGCCCGATCGGGAAGACGTAGATCGACTTGTCCTTCGGGATCGCCACGTACGAGGCGATGAAGGCGATGGTGGCCAGCATCGACAGGGTGAACAGCATGGCGACCGTGCGCTCGGAGCGCCTGGCGGCCCGCTCGTCGATGTCCTGGATGCGGTGCTCGTGGGGCGGCAGGCCCGGGTCGGCGAACGGGTTCCGCTCGTCCGCGACCGTCACGGCACCGGGCTCGGTGTCCTGCTCAGCGGGCAGGTTCTCTTCTGGAATGTCTTGGCTACTCATGACTTCTTGGCCTTTGCGGTCCGAGCGGCGACCCAGACGGCGACCACGATCAGCGCGCCGAGGCCGAAGATCCAGGCGAACAGGCCCTCGGAGACCGGACCCAGACCACCCAGTTCGAGGCCACCGGGGCTCACGGTCTTGTCACCGTTGACCGCGTTGAGGTACGCGATGATGTCCTTCTTGTTCTGCTGCGACAGCGTGGTGTCGGGGAAGGAGGGCATGTTCTGCGGGCCGGTCTGCATGGCCTCGTAGATGTGCTTCGGGGCGACACCGTCGAGGCTGGGCGCGAACTTGCCGTCCGTCAGCGCGCCGCCCTTGCCGGTGAAGTTGTGGCACTGCGCGCAGTTGGTGCGGAAGAGCTCGCCGCCCTTGGCGATGTCGGCGCCCTCGGGGCTGTAGTCGTTCGCCGTCGGAACGGTCGGGCCGGCACCGAGCGAGGCGATGTACGCCGCGAGCTGGTCGATCTGGGCCTGCGTGTAGATGTTCCTCTTCCGGGGCACCTGGGGGCCCTGCGAGGTGGCAGCAGGCATACGGCCGGTGCCGACCTGGAAGTCGACGGCCGCGGCGCCCACGCCCACCAGGCTCGGACCGTTGGAGCTGCCCTGACCGCCGGTGCCGTGGCAGCTGGCGCAGCCCACCGAGTAGAGCTTCTTGCCCTCCTCGATGGCGAGGGACTGGGCGGTGTCATCGGCCTGCGCCTTGCCGGCGGGCGCGAACGCGGCGTACAGCCCCCCGGAGAGCGTCAGCGCGATGAGTAGGACGACGAGCGCCGCCATCGGATGGCGTCGTCGTGCGGAGAGCTTTTTCACGGATTACCCCGGTGTCAGGATCTTCTGCGTCGATGCTTCTGAGAATGGATCGGATCGTCGCGGGCGATCGGTTCTCCTCGATCGGGTGAACGTCCGCCGCGGCCGACGGCCGACTACCTGATCATGTAGATCGTGGCGAAGAGGCCGATCCAGACGACATCGACGAAGTGCCAGTAGTAGGACACGACGATGGCGGCGGTCGCCTGCTCGTGGGTGAACCTCCGCGCCGCGTAGGTGCGGCCGAGGACCAGCAGGAAGGCGATGAGACCACCCGTCACGTGCAGTCCGTGGAAGCCGGTGGTCAGGTAGAACACCGAGCCGTACGGGTCGGAGGACAGCGAGAGGCCGTCCTTCTTGACCAGCTCGGTGTACTCGAAGATCTGCCCGCCGACGAAGATCGCACCCATGATGAAGGTGACGATGAACCAGCCCCGGAGCTTCTTCACGTCCCCGCGCTCGGCGGCGAACACGCCGAGCTGGCAGGTCAGGGAGGAGAGCACCAGGATCGTGGTGTTCGTCGCCGAGAACGGGAAGTTGAGATGGCTCGCCATCTCCTTCCAGTGAGTCGGCCCGGTCACCGATCGCAGAGTGAAGTACATCGCGAAGAGGGCCGCGAAGAACATCAGCTCGGAACTCAGCCAGATGATGGTTCCGACGCTGGTGAGGTTCGGCCGGTTGACCGACGGGTGCGCGTGCCCGGTTTCTACTGTCGTTGCTGTCGCCACGACCGACATTATGTCGGTCGCTTATCCCGCCCTCACTCCGGGGGGTGCCGTTCGGAGTGTCCGCACCGTGTGTACTGCCCGTATGGCGCACCGAAGCCATGTCCGAACCGCTGTTGACCACGTGTTCAAGGGAGTAGCATCCGCCCCATCGGTCCGTTCCGTACGACGGCAGACACCACTGAGTACCGGAGGAAGCATGCAGCCGACCGCCACGGTGCTGGTCTACAGCGACGACTCCACCACTCGCGAACAGGTGCGGCTCGCGGCCGGGCGCCGGCCCGCCCCGGACGTCCCCGTGGTCGAGTTCCTGGAGTGCGCGACGCCGGACGCCGTCGTCAGGGAGCTGGACAAGGGCGGTATCGACGTGTGCGTCCTGGACGGCGAGGCCGTGCCGATGGGTGGCATGGGCGTCTGCCGGCAGATCAAGGACGAGATCTTCAACTGCCCGCCGGTCCTGGTGCTGATCGCGCGGCCGCAGGACGCCTGGCTGGCGACGTGGAGCCGGGCCGATGCGGCTGTGGCGCTGCCGGTGGAGCCGGTGGAGTTCGCCTCGGCCTTGGCTGCGCTGTTGCGGCGCAAGGCCCTTACGAGCGCCTAGCAGCTCCGAGCGCGGGCCCGTCGCGGCTTGTCGCGCGGTTCCCCGCGCCCCTGACGGGCATTCGCGCCCCCGACAGGGCTTGGATGCCCGTCGTCATGTCGACTCCGGGCGCAGTCGTGCGTGGTTCTGGGAGCTCTGTCCGTTGGCGGTGTCCGCGATCAGGGCGCTGCCCTCGCGCCACTTGTCCCAGTCGAGGTTCCAGTCGCCGAAGCCGTTGCCGAAGGGCTCCATCTCCTTGCCGTTGGAGTTCACGACCTTGACGATGTCGCCCTCCCGCACGGCGTTGAAGAACCACTGGGCGTTGCTGTTGCTCATCCCGGTGCAGCCGTGGCTGACGTTGGCGTACCCCTGGAAGTCGACGGACCAGGGCGCGGCGTGCACGTACTCGCCGCTCCAGGTCACCCGGGTCGCCCAGTAGACGTTCAGGTCGTAGGAGTCGCTGGAGCTGGCGGAGATGCCGATGGTGGTCCCGCGCATACGTACGAAGTACTGCTTGGACAGGACGACCTTGACCCCGTTGCGGGTCTCGTAGCCGCGCTTGCCGGTGGTGACCGGGATCCGGTTGATCTGCTGGTCGTTCCTGTAGACCGTCAGCTGGTGCGAGGCGGCGTCCGTGACGGCGATGACGCGGTCGCCCGTGGTGAGCTTCACGGGCTTCGTCTCGCCGCCCCAGAGCCGGTCGCCGATCTTCACGCCCGGGAGGTTGCTGTGCGCCGTGATGGTGGTGTGGGCGGGCCAGTAGTCCTTGGGGCGGTAGTGCAGCGTCTTGTCGTTCACCCAGTGCCAGGAGCCCTCGACCGCGGGCACCGAGTCCACCTTGAGGGAGCGCTCGACGGTCGCCCGGGCCGCCTTGTCCTTGACGGGAACGCTGAGTTCGGCGGTGAGGGGCTGGCCGACGCCGTAGGTGCCGGACTCGGGCCCGAAGGAGACGTTCAGCTGATTCTTGGTGCTCGGGGCGCCGGTGTCGAACTCGATGACCTTGCGCCCGGGGGCGCCGTCCTCGTCCTCCGTGCTCACCCGCACCGTGTAGTGGGTGCCCGCGGCCAGCGGCGAGGTGCTGTGCCAGCGGCTGCCGTCGGCGGAGAGTTCGCCGGCCACGTGGCGCCCCCGGGCGTCGGTGGCCGTGACGTCCGTGATGCGCCCGTCCCCGTCCGCCGCGCGGATCTCCAGGGGCTTGTCGGGGTCGGCCTTCCGGTCGGTGCCGACAGGGGCGTTGTGAGTGATCTGACCCCCCGCGTCGTACGGCTTCGCCGAGAGCGGGTCGCCGTCGGATCCGCAGGCGGCGAGGCCCGCGCCGAGGGCGACCACCAGCAGGGTGCAGCTGACGACCGTGCGGTCTCGCGGTGAGTGGTTCATGGACTCACGCTATGAACGTCCGTCAACTGCGGCGCGCCCAGTGGCCCGTACGAGGGACACCGGGCGTGGCAAACGAGGGAGCCCGGCCACTCCCTGTGGAGTGTCCGGGCTCCCGTGCGCTCGGCGCGTGCTACTGGGTGCGGTTCTCGCCGCGGTAGTACTCGAAGACCCAGCCCCACAGGCCCACCAGGATCAGCGGGGCCGAGAAGTACATCAGCCACCAGCCGATCGCGATGCTCAGGAAGGCGAGCGCGCCACCGACGGCGAGGGAGAGCGGCTGCCAGCTGTGCGGGCTGAAGAAGCCGATCTCACCGGCGTCGTCCGCGACGTCGGCCTCCTTGTTGTCCTGGGCGCCCACGTCGACCCGCCGGGCCGTGAAGGCCAGGTAGTAGCCGATCATGACGCTCAGGCCGAAGGCCAGGAAGAGCGCGGTGGTGCCGGCCGGCTCCTTCGACCACAGGCCGTAGATGATGGCCATGGCGAGGATGAAGACGGCCAGCCACAGGAACATCTTGCCCTGGATCTTCACTTGCCGGCCTCCTTGCCACCAGCGACGGCATTGCTACCGGCACCGGCGTGCTCAAGCTGCTCGAGCGCGGCGATCTCCGGGTGGTGCAGGTCGAAGGCGGGCGATTCCGAACGGATCCGCGGCAGCGTGAGGAAGTTGTGCCGCGGCGGCGGGCAGGAGGTCGCCCACTCCAGGGAGCGGCCGAAGCCCCACGGGTCGTCGACGCCGACCGGCTTGCCGTACTTGGCCGTCTTCCACACGTTGTAGAGGAACGGCAGGATCGACAGGCCGAGCAGGAACGAGGAGATCGTCGAGACCGTGTTCAGGGCGGTGAAGCCGTCGGCCGCGAGGTAGTCCGCGTAACGACGTGGCATGCCCTCGGCGCCCAGCCAGTGCTGCACCAGGAAGGTGCCGTGGAAGCCGATGAACAGCGTCCAGAAGGTGATCTTGCCGAGACGCTCGTCGAGCATCTTGCCGGTGAACTTCGGCCACCAGAAGTGGAAGCCGGAGAACATGGCGAAGACGACCGTACCGAAGACCACGTAGTGGAAGTGCGCCACCACGAAGTACGAGTCCGAGATGTGGAAGTCCATCGGCGGCGACGCCAGGATGACGCCGGTCAGACCACCGAACGTGAAGGTGATCAGGAAGCCGGTCGCCCAGAGCATCGGCGTCTCGAAGGACAGCGAGCCCTTCCACATCGTGCCGATCCAGTTGAAGAACTTCACGCCGGTGGGGACGGCGATGAGGAACGTCATGAAGGAGAAGAACGGAAGCAGCACGCCACCGGTGACGTACATGTGGTGCGCCCACACGGTCACGGACAGGCCGGCGATCGCGATGGTGGCACCGATGAGACCCATGTAGCCGAACATCGGCTTACGGCTGAAGACCGGGATGACCTCGGAAATGATGCCGAAGAACGGTAGCGCGATGATGTACACCTCTGGATGGCCGAAGAACCAGAAGAGGTGTTGCCACAGCAGGGCGCCGCCGTTTGCCGCGTCGAAGACGTGGGCACCGAACTTGCGGTCCGCCTCCAGGGCGAACAGCGCGGCCGCGAGGACCGGGAAGGCCAGCAGGACCAGCACACCGGTCAGCAGCACGTTCCACACGAAGATCGGCATGCGGAACATGGTCATGCCGGGCGCGCGCATGCAGATGATCGTGGTGATGAAGTTGACCGAGCCGAGGATGGTGCCGAAGCCGGAGAAGGCCAGGCCCATGATCCACATGTCGGCGCCGATGCCCGGCGAACGGACCGCGTCCGACAGCGGGCTGTAGGCGAACCAGCCGAAGTCGGCCGCGCCCTGCGGGGTGAGGAAGCCACCGACCGCGATGAGCGAGCCGAAGAGGTAGAGCCAGTAGGCGAACATGTTCAGCCGCGGGAACGCCACGTCGGGCGCGCCGATCTGCAGCGGCATGATCCAGTTCGCGAAACCGGCGAACAGCGGCGTCGCGAACATCAGCAGCATGATCGTGCCGTGCATCGTGAACGCCTGGTTGAACTGCTCGTTCGACATGATCTGCAGGCCCGGGCGGGCCAGCTCGGCGCGCATGAGCAGGGCCATGACGCCGCCGATGAGGAAGAAGGCGAACGACGTGGCCAGATACAGCGTGCCGATCGTCTTGTGGTCGGTGGTGGTCAGCCACTTGACGACGACGTTGCCCGGTCGCCTGCGCCGTACCGGCAGCTCGTTCTCGTACGAGTCCTCAGCTGCGGCGGCACCCTGGGGTTCGTTGAGGATGCTCACAGGTTGTTCGTCTCCCGGTTCTTCTCGTGGCTCGTCTGAGCGATGCCGGACGGGATGTAACCGGTCTGCCCCTTCTTCGCGAGGTCCTTGAGGTGCTGCTCGTACCGATCAGGGGAGACGACCTTCACGTTGAACAGCATCCGGGAGTGGTCGACGCCGCACAGCTCGGCGCACTTGCCCCGGAAGGTGCCCTCCTGGTTGGGGGTCACCTGGAAGGCGTTGGTGTGGCCCGGGATGACGTCCATCTTCATCAGGAACGGCACCACCCAGAAGGAGTGGATGACGTCACGCGAGGTGAGGACGAAGCGGACCGTCTTGCCCTTGGGGAGCCAGAGGGTCGGGCCGGGCATGTTGTTCTGCGGGTTCCGCGTGGCGGGCGTACCGAAGTCGTACACACCGCCGGCGTTCGCCGGGAAGGCCTTCTTCAACCGGTCCGGAATCGCGTTCAGGTTCGGATCGGTCTTCGCGTCACCCGTCACCCCGGCGACCGGCGTGACGTAGTTGAAGCCCCAGCTCCACTGGTAGCCGACGACGTTGATGGTGACATCGGGCTGCTTGGAGGTGTCGAGGAGCTTCGACTCGTCGCGGGCCGTGAAGTAGAAGAGCACCGAGACGATGATGAGCGGGACCACCGTGTACAGCGCCTCGATCGGCATGTTGTACCGCGTCTGCGGAGGAACCTCGACCTTGGTGCGGCTGCGCCGGTGGAAGAACGCGCTCCACAGGATCAGGCCCCAGACCAGGCAGCCGACGGCGAGCGCGGCCGCCCAGGACCCCTGCCACAGGGAGAGGATCCGCGGAGCCTCTTCCGTGGTCGGGGTGGGCATACCAAGGCGGGGGAAGTCCTTGTATGTGCAACCGGTGGCGGTCGCCAGGACCAGGCCCGCGGTCAGTGCCTGCAGCAGCTTCCGCCGCATCGGGCGCCGCGGCGAGCGGTCGGAGCCGTTGGGACTCACGTAGCGCCTTCCCGAGAGTCTCGCCCGCGCGGTTGGCTGCGGCCTTCTCGCTGGTCGGTCGCCGCCCTGCGTCGGGCAGGGGTTTGGATGTTTATGCGGACCAAACCCTACTGGACGCTATTTGGGGCTGCGCGGGGAGGGTGCCCAACGCGCCGCCCGACACTCCGAAGGGGTGGAATGACCGGCTCCGGCCCCCAACTGACGGGGCCTTCCGCTCCTTCGACGAGCCGCGCGGTTCGCAGGAGTTAGCGTTGCGGTGTGTCCTACTTCGACGCCGCGTCCGCCGCTCCCCTGCACCCCGTCGCCCGCCAGGCCCTGCAGGCCTCGCTCGACGAGGGGTGGGCCGATCCCGCCCGGCTGTACCGCGAGGGACGGCGGGCCCGGCTCCTGCTGGACGCGGCGCGCGAGGCGGCCGCCGAGGCGGTGGGCTGCCGCCCGGACGAGCTGGTCTTCACCTCCTCCGGAACACGGGCGGTGCACTCCGGCATCGAGGGTGCCCTGGCGGGCCGCCGCAGGGTCGGGCGCCACCTGATCGTGTCAGCGGTCGAACACTCCTCGGTGCTTCATTCGGCGGAGGTGTTCGAGGCGGCCGGCGGGACGGTGACCCGGGTGCCGGTCTCCCGCGCGGGCGCGGTGACTCCCGGGGCGTACGCGGAGGCGTTGCGTCCGGACACCGCGCTGGCCTGCCTCCAGTCGGCCAATCACGAGGTCGGGACGGTGCAGCCGGTGGCCGAGGTGGCCGACGTGTGCCGCGCGGCCGGGGTGCCGCTGCTCGTGGACGCGGCACAGTCGCTGGGCTGGGGGCCGGTGGAGGGCGACTGGTCGGTGCTGACGGCGAGCGCGCACAAATGGGGCGGTCCCTCAGGTGTCGGACTTCTCGTCGTGCGCAAGGGGGTGCGGTTCGCAGCCCAAGGTCCCGTGGACGAGCGGGAGTCGGGGCGGTCGGCCGGGTTCGAGAACATCCCGGCGGTGGTGGCGGCCGCCGCGTCGCTGCGGGCGGTGCGGGCGCAGGCGGCTGAGGAGGCGGCGCGGCTGCGGGAGCTGACGGAGCGGATCCGGGCCCGGGTGCCGGAGCTGGTGCCCGATGTGGAGGTGGTGGGCGATCCGGTCGGCCGCCTGCCGGGGATCGTCACCTTCTCCTGTCTCTATGTCGATGGGGAGACACTGCTGCACGAGCTGGACCGGGCCGGCTTCTCGGTGTCGTCGGGATCGTCGTGCACGAGCAGCACGCTGACACCGAGCCATGTGCTGAAGGCGATGGGGGTGCTCACCGAGGGCAATGTCCGCGTCTCGTTGCCGCCCGGGACGCCGGCGGAGGAGGTGGACCGGTTCCTTTCGGTACTGCCGGGCGCGGTCGGGGCGGTGCGCGAGAAGCTCGGCGCGCCGTCCGTGCGGACCGCCGCCGCACGGGAGGACGCCCTCGTCGTGGACGCTCTCGGCAAGCGGTGCCCGCTCCCGGTGATCGAGCTGGCCAAGGTCATCGGGGACGTCCCGGTGGGCGACACGGTGCGCGTCCTGTCGGACGACGAGGCGGCGCGGCTGGACATCCCGGCCTGGTGCGAGATGCGGGGACAGCAGTACGTGGGAGAGGAGCCGGCGGAACGGGGCTCCGCCTATCTGGTCCGCCGGCTCTCCTAGGCCCGCCAGGTCCGCCCGGGGTCGGTCCGGATCGGTCCGGGTCGGTCCGGGTCAGTCCGGGTCGGTCCGCCCGGGGGTCAGACCAGGTGGTGCTGGAAGTCGGCCGCGGCCTCCTCGCCGTACGCCTTGGTGAAGCGGTCCATGAAGTGGGAGCGATGCAGCTCGTACTCCTGGGTGCCCAGCGTCTCGATGACCAGGGTCGCGAGCATGCAGCCCACCTGGGCCGCGCGCTCCAGGGACACACCCCACACCAGGCCCGACAGGAAGCCCGCCCGGAAGGCGTCGCCGACGCCCGTCGGATCGACCTTGGCCGTCTCCTCGGGCACGCCGACCTCGACCGGGTCCTGGCCGGACCGCTCGATGCGCACGCCCCGCGCGCCGAGGGTGGTCACCCGGTGGCCCACCCTGGCCAGGATCTCGGCGTCCGTCCAGCCCGTCTTGGTCTCGATGAGCCCCTTCTCGTACTCGTTGGAGAAGAGGTAGGTCGCCCCGTCCAGCAGTATCCGGATCTCGTCGCCGTTCATGCGCGCGATCTGCTGCGAGAAGTCGGCGGCGAAGGGAATGGACCGGGTGCGGCACTCCTCCGTGTGGCGCAGCATCGCCTCCGGGTCGTCGGCGCCGATCAGCACCAGGTCCAGGCCGCCCACCCGGTCGGCGACGGTCTTGAGCTCGATCAGCCGGGCCTCGCTCATCGCGCCGGCGTAGAAGGAACCGATCTGGTTGTGGTCGGCGTCGGTGGTGCACACGAAGCGGGCCGTGTGCTGGGTCCCCGAGATGTGCACGGAGGCCGTGTCCACCCCGTGCCGGTCGAGCCACGCCCGGTAGTCCCCGAAGTCCGAGCCGGCCGCGCCGACCAGGATCGGTGCGGTACCGAGCTGTCCCATACCGAAAGCGACGTTCGCGCCCACCCCGCCACGACGTACGTCGAGACGGTCGACCAGGAAGGAGAGGGAGACCGTGTGCAGCTGGTCCGCGACGAGCTGGTCGGCGAAGCGCCCGGGGAAGGTCATGAGGTGGTCGGTGGCGATGGAGCCGGTGACTGCGATACGCACGACGAGGACACGCTCCTGTGGAGGAGGGGGATTGACAGTTCACGCTACCCGGTCGACCCGGTCCTCTGAAGCAGGCAAAACTACCCGATAGTAGATCTTTCTTCGTGGGCTCTACCGTGCCTACGGTGCGAGTATGACGAAGCTCGATGCCCATGGCACCGCCCCGCTCGACACGGAAGGGGACCTGGCGTCGCTGCGCGGCGACTGCGCCCGGATGACTCCCCATTGGGCCGCGCCCGAGAAGGCCGCGTCCCGGCCGGTCTCCCCGTCCCGGATCCACGGCGTCCGGGTGCCGCCCGCCTCGGCCCGCCTCCTGGACGCGATGTCCGACTACGGGGACTGACCGGGCGCCTTCGTCGAACCGGGCGCGTCCGTGAGGGAACCGTGCGCTCCCCCGCTGCGTCCCATTGCCGTCCCCCGTAAGGGGGAGGCGGGGTACGACCTTGTTGTGCGCTGCACCAGCGCGGAAGGGTCTCCTGGGACAGCAGTGGAGCCGAAGGAGCGATGCGGTGAACACCGAGCGACCCGACGACGCGAGCGACGCGACCGCAGCCACCGAGGACACGGACGAGGCCGCCCCGCGGCGGCGCTCCCCCGCGGTCGTCGCCTCGGTCGTGGCCGCGGTCCTGCTCGTCGGGGGCGGCGGAGCGTATCTGGCGGCGACCGCGTCCGGCGGATCGGGCGGCTCCTCGACGCCGGGCGGTGACGGCACTCCCCCGGCGCTGGCCCTCGACGGTTACAGCGAGGGCGGCACGCCCGGTGTCGCGGTGGATGAGCCCAACCCGTACGGCACCACGTATCGCGTGCAGGGCGGGCTTCCGGGCGGCCCGAAGTCGGCGCCCGTGTACTGGGCGAGGGGTGAGGTGACGCGGGACGAAGTGGCCCGGCTCGCCAAGGCCCTGAACGTCACCGGCACGCCGAAGCGGGCCGGCCAGGCGTGGACCGTGGGGACCACCAAGGACGGCTCGGGGCCGTTCCTGCAGGTGAACGCACAGGCGCCGGGCACCTGGACATTCAGCCGGTACGCGCCCGGTTCCGACAGCCGCTGCAAGGGCGCGGCGCCGTGCACGTCCGCCGGGGAGGCCCCCGCGACGGTGAGCGAGGCCGCCGCGAAGAAGGCCGCCGCCCCGGTGCTGGAGGCGCTGGGCCAGGACGACGCCAAGCTCGACGCGCGCCAGCTGATGGGCTCCGTCCGGGTGGTGAACGCCCAGCCGAAGGTCGGCGGGCTGCCCACCTACGGGTGGTCGACCGGCGTCCAGGTGGCCGCGGACGGCCAGGTGACCGGCGGCAGCGGCAACCTGAAGCCACCGGTCAAGGGCGCCACGTACCCGGTCCTCGACGCGAAGAGGACGCTGGAGCTGATGAACGGCGCGACGACCTCGTACGGCCGCAAGGGCATCGGCGGCTGCGCCAGCCCCGTACCGCTCAAGGACAGGGACGAGCAGCCGTGCCGCGCGTCCACCGCCGCGCCGAAGCGGGCGTCGGCGACCGTGCAGGACGCGGTGTTCGGGCTCGCCGCGCACTCCGTGGGCGGGAAGGCGGTCCTGGTGCCGTCGTGGCTGTTCCAGGTGCGGCCGGCGGGGGCCGGGGACGGTTTCACGGTGACCCGTACGGCGGTCGACCCGCGGTATCTGACCGCGCCCCAGCCGCCGGGGCAGCCGAGCGGTGCACCGGAGCCGCGGACCAGCGGGCCGGGCGAGGGGTCCTCGTCGGCGCCGGCGAAGCGCGATGTGAAGGTGATGGGTTACACCGCGGGCGGCAAGGACCTCACGATCGCCTACGAGGGCGGGGTGTGCGCGGACTACGCGGCGTCCGTGAGCGAGGGCTCCGACAAGGTGACGGTGACCGTGACCGAGACTCCCTGGCAGGGCAAGGTCTGCATCGCGATCGCCAAGGTCTATCACGCGACGCTGCATCTGAAGGCACCGCTCGGGAACCGGGAGGTGGTGGGCTCGGACGGCGCGCCCATCCCGAAGGGGACGGCCTTCATGCCCTCGAAGGCGTCCCCCGGCGGCTCGGGGGCGGCCCAGGCCCGGTAGCGCGGCTCTTGGATACGCGAAGGCGGCGTCCCCCTGCGGAGGGGGACGCCGCCTTCGTACGCGTGCCGGTGAACGGTCACCGGTGGTGGCGCGGTGCTCAGCTGAAGGAATCGCCGCAGGCGCAGGAGCCCGTCGCGTTCGGGTTGTCGATGGTGAAGCCCTGCTTCTCGATGGTGTCGACGAAGTCGATGGTGGCGCCGCCCAGGTAGGGGGCGCTCATCCGGTCGGTGACGACCTTGACCCCGCCGAAGTCCTTCTCGACGTCGCCGTCGAGGGAACGCTCGTCGAAGAAGAGCTGGTAGCGCAGGCCGGAGCAACCGCCGGGCTGAACCGCGACACGCAGCGCCAGGTCGTCACGGCCTTCCTGGTCGAGCAGGGCCTTGACCTTGGCCGCGGCGGCGTCGGTCAGGATGATGCCGTCGGTGACGGTGGTGGTCTCGTCCTGTACGGACATCTACATCTCTCCCGGGTTGTACGGAGACTGCTTGCCGACGAGTGCAACCGGCTTGGCCGCGGATTCATTCCGGGCCGTGCGCGTTTCTTTCTCTTCCTCCCTCATGCTCGCATACGCGGCGGAACACGCACAGCGGCCGAAGACGGCCCGGCAGGGGCCGCCGGGATTCACGTCACATCGACGTTATGGCCATCGTCAAACTGACATGAACCGGTTATGATAGATAGCGTCAATTCGACGAAAAGGCTTGTCCCGCATGTCCCGTCGGCCCTGCTCGGGCCGACGAGCCGCAGAACAGAAAGGGTGCGTGTCGTGACCACCGCCCACACCCAGGAGCTCGACGTACAGCCGACGCCTCTCGCCCTCCTGCTGCTCGGCCGTGAGGCCGACCCCAAGAGCGAACGGGGCGTCGAGTGTCCCGGCGACCTGCCCTCGCCGTCCGACCCGGACCTGGTCGAGCGCGCCCGGGTGGCCAAGGAGAAGCTCGGGGACAAGGTCTTCGTGCTCGGCCACCACTACCAGCGCGACGAGGTCATCCAGTTCGCGGACGTCACGGGCGACTCCTTCAAGCTGGCCCGGGACGCGGCGGCGCGGCCCGAGGCGGAGTACATCGTGTTCTGCGGTGTGCACTTCATGGCGGAGTCGGCGGACATCCTGACGTCCGACGGCCAGAAGGTGGTCCTGCCGGACCTGGCGGCCGGCTGCTCCATGGCCGACATGGCGACCGCCGAGCAGGTCGCCGAGTGCTGGGACGTGCTGACCGAGGCGGGCATCGCCGAGCAGGTCGTGCCGGTCTCGTACATGAACTCCTCCGCGGACATCAAGGCGTTCACCGGCAAGCACGGCGGCACGATCTGCACCTCCTCCAACGCCGAGCGGGCCCTGGAGTGGGCGTTCCAGCAGGGTGAGAAGGTCCTGTTCCTGCCGGACCAGCACCTGGGCCGCAACACGGCGGTGCGGGACATGGGCATGTCGCTGGACGACTGCGTCGTCTACAACCCGCACAAGCCGAACGGCGGTCTTACGGCACAGGAGTTGCGCGCCGCGAAGATGATCCTGTGGCGGGGCCACTGCTCGGTGCACGGGCGCTTCAGCCTCGACTCGGTCAACGACGTGCGCGAGCGCATCCCGGGCGTGAACGTGCTGGTGCACCCCGAGTGCAAGCACGAGGTGGTGGCCGCGGCGGACCACGTGGGGTCGACCGAGTACATCATCAAGGCCCTGGAGGCCGCCCCGGCGGGCTCCAAGTGGGCCGTCGGTACGGAGCTGAACCTCGTACGGCGCCTGGCGAACCGTTTCGCGCCGGAGGGCAAGGAGATCGTCTTCCTCGACAAGACGGTGTGCTTCTGCTCGACGATGAACCGTATCGACCTGCCGCACCTGGTGTGGGCGCTGGAGTCGCTGGCCGAGGGCAACCTGGTCAACCGCATCGAGGTGGACAAGGAGACGGAGGCGTTCGCGAAGCTGGCGCTGGAGCGGATGCTGGCGCTCCCTTAGGGGTTCCTGGTCCCCCACGTCGCCGCATGACACACGTCGCCGCATGAGAGAGGCCCGGCCCGCACATCCCGTGCG
>NZ_BBZJ01000018.1:0-269575 GCF_001417775.1 Streptomyces sp. TP-A0356
CGCTTTCCAGGTTCCCGCTCTCGCGTTTCCCTTTCCGGCGATGTCGACTCTATCAGATCCCTCAGTTCCCTTCGGGCCTGACTCCCAGTCAACCGGGTTTGTCCTCGCGGCCCTTGGGCCGTTCCGACGAGTGAGACTTTAGCGGATTCCCGGCTCCCGAGCTAATCGGGGGCTGCGTCCTCGCAGAAGCTCGAACGCGGATTCCTCATTCCGAAAATACGCATGCCAATACGCACGACGAAACAGCGCCGATTGTCGGTGGGTACTTGCGGGATGGCTGTCCGGGGACCGACCGGAGTCGGCGCTCACGTCGGACAACCCGGAGAACAGTACGCACCGGACCGGGGCGTGTCAAACCCCCTCCGCGCCTGCCCTGAGGGGCGTACCCTCGTGGTCATGACTTCGCGTACGTGTACCCAGCTGTGGTGGGCCGCCTGACGGCGGCCGGACTCACGTATGCGCACATCGGCCGCCGCCTCGGCGGCCGATGTCGTATCTCCCTCCAGAAGGGGCGGCCGACCGGTGGTGGCGGCCCCGACCAGTGAGGTGGAGAGATGACACGCGTCTTCAGCGGGGTCAAGCCGACCGGGCATCTGACGGTGGGGAACTATCTGGGGGCCGTACGGCGGTGGGCCGACGTGGACCAGCGCCAGGCCGACGCGCTCTTCTGCGTCGTCGATCTGCATGCCCTGACCGTGCACCACGATCCGGCTCGGGTGCGCAGGCTCAGCCGGCAGGCGGCCACGCTGTTGCTGGCGGCGGGGCTGGATCCGGAGTTGTGCACCGTGTTCGTACAGAGCCATGTGGACGAGCATGCGCGGCTGTCGTACCTGTTGGAGTGCGTGGCCACCGACGGCGAGATGCGGCGGATGATCCAGTACAAGGAGAAGGCCGCGGGTGAGCGGCAGCGGGGCGGGAGCGTGCGGCTGTCGTTGCTGACGTATCCCGTGCTGATGGCGGCGGACATCCTGGCCTACGGGACCGACGAGGTGCCCGTGGGCGACGACCAGACACAGCACGTGGAGCTTGCGCGGGACCTGGCGGTGCGGTTCAACGAGCGCTACGGGCACACCTTCGTGGTGCCCCGGGCGACCCGTCCGCAGGTCGCTGCCCGCATCATGAACCTGCAGGAGCCGACGTCGAAGATGGGGAAGTCGGACGACTCGGGGCCCGGGATCGTCTATCTGCTCGACGAGCCGGACGTGGTGCGGAAGAAGATCATGCGGGCCGTCACCGACAGCGGGTCGGACGTCGTGTACGACCGGGAGGCACGGCCGGGGGTCGCGAATCTGCTGGAGATCCTGGCCGCCTGCGAGGGCGGGGATCCCGAGGCGCTGAGCGGTGCGTACTCGTCCTACGGCGCCCTGAAGAAGGACACCGCGGAGGCCGTGGTCGAGTTGCTGCGGCCGGTGCAGGAGCGGCACAAGGAGTTGTGCGCGGATGCCGCCCATGTGGAGGGGGTGTTGCGGGCGGGAGCGGAGAGGGCGCGGGAGATGGCGAAGCCGACGGTGGACGCCGCGTACCGGGCGATCGGGCTCCTGCCCGCCTGAACGTCGAGGTTGCCGGCCGCCCGGGGCGGGAGGCGCACACGGCACCGGGTGCGGCTCGAAGGAGGTCCGTCCCGGCGCCGCGACCCGTCGTCAGCTGGTGTTTCCGGACGCCAGCTCCCGGCTGCGGTCGCGGGCGGCCTCCAGCGCGGCGATGAGCGCGGCGCGCACGCCGTGGTTCTCCAGTTCGCGGATCGCGTTGATCGTCGTGCCCGCGGGCGAGGTGACGTTCTCGCGGAGCTTCACCGGGTGCTCCCCGCTGTCGCGGAGCATGATCGCGGCGCCGATCGCGGACTGGACGATCAGGTCGTGGGCCTTGTCGCGGGGCAGGCCGAGCAGGATGCCGGCGTCGGTCATGGCCTCGACCAGATAGAAGAAGTACGCCGGGCCCGAGCCGGAGAGGGCGGTGCAGGCGTCCTGCTGGGACTCGGGCACGCGCAGGGTCTTGCCGACCGCGCCGAAGATCTCCTCGGTGTGGGCGAGGTGCGCCTCGGTGGCGTGGCTGCCCGCGGAGATGACGGACATGGCCTCGTCGACGAGGGCGGGAGTGTTAGTCATGACGCGGACGACCGGGGTACCGGCGGTGAGGCGTGCCTCGAAGAAGGAGGTGGGGATGCCGGCGGCGCCGCTGATGACCAGACGGTCGGCGGGGACGTGCGGGGCGAGTTCGTCGAGGAGCGTGCCCATGTCCTGGGGCTTGACCGTGAGGATGAGCGTGTCGGCGGTCTTCGCGGCCTCGGGGTTGCTGACCGGGGTGACGCCGTAGCGCGTGCGGAGCTCTTCGGCCCGTTCCGGGCGGCGGGCGGTGACCAGGAGATCGGCGGGGGCCCAGCCGGCTCGGATCATTCCGCTGAGCAGGGTCTCGCCGATCTTTCCGGTGCCGAGGACTGCGACTTTCTGGGTCATGGTGCGGGTGCCCTCCGGGGGTTGCGTCGTCCGGGTTCATCCTCGCACCGGGGGTGGGTGTGCGGGTTGGTTGTCCGGTGGGCGGGACGCGGCGTGGCCGGGTGTCGGTGCCACGGCGCGTGCGTCACGCCGTGCGGCGTCGCAGCGTTGCGGCTCCCAGCGCCAGGACCAGCAGGGCGCAGCCCGCCACCACCAGGACGTCCCGTACGAACGTCGCGGTCACGTCCGTGTGCCGGAGGACCTCGTTCATGGCGTCCACCGCGTAGGACATGGGGAGGACGTCGGAGACGGCCTCCAGGACGGGGTGCATGGCGGAGCGGGGGGTGAACAGTCCGCACAGCAGGAGTTGCGGGAAGATCACGGCCGGCATGAACTGCACCGCCTGGAACTCCGAGGCCGCGAAGGCCGAGACGAACAGGCCCAGGGCCGTGCCGAGCAGGGCGTCCAGGAGGGCCACCAGAAGCAGCAGCCAGGGAGAGCCCATGACGTCCAGGCCCAGGAGCCAGACCCCGAGGCCTGTGGCCAGGGCCGACTGGATGATGGCCAGGGTGCCGAAGGCGAGGGCGTAGCCCGCGATCAGATCGGCCTTGCCGAGGGGCATGGCCAGGAGACGTTCCAGGGTGCCGGAGGTGCGTTCGCGCAGGGTGGCGATCGAGGTCACCAGGAACATCGTGATCAGCGGGAAGATGCCGAGGAGCGAGGCCCCGATCGAGTCGAACGTGCGCGGGCTGCCGTCGAAGACGTAGCGCAGCAGGAACAGCATCAGGCACGGAACGACGATCATCAGTGCGATCGTGCGGGGGTCGTGGCGGAGCTGGCGCAGGACCCTCAGGGCCGTCGCCGTCGTACGGGAGTAGGTGAGGGCGCTCCCTGCCGGGTACGGGGTGGTCGTGGTCATCGGACCGTCTCCTTTTCGGCCTTCCTCCTGGCCGCCGCCTCGTCCACGAGGCGCAGGAAGGACTCTTCGACGGTCTCCGTGCCGGTACGGGCGCGCAGGGCGTCCGGGGTGTCGTCGGCGAGGATCCGTCCCTCGCGCATCAGCATGAGTCCCTGGCAGCGCTCGGCCTCGTCCATGACGTGGGAGGAGACGAGCAGCGTGGC
This sequence comes from Streptomyces sp. TP-A0356, assembly GCF_001417775.1. Lineage (GTDB taxonomy): Bacteria > Actinomycetota > Actinomycetes > Streptomycetales > Streptomycetaceae > Streptomyces. The sequence continues at coordinate 3,555 of NZ_BBZJ01000018.1, forward strand.
GCCGCGGTCGGCGGCGATGGTGTGGAAGAGCGCCCACAGGTCGCGGCGCAGGACCGGGTCGAGGCCCACCGTCGGTTCGTCCAGGACGAGGAGTTCCGGGGAGCCCAGGAGCGCGACCGCGAGGGAGACTCGGCTGCGCTGGCCGCCCGAGAGGGTGCCGGCGAGGGCGTCGGCGTGCGAGGTGAGGTCGACGTCGGCGATGGCCCGGGTGACGTTCTGGCGGCGGCGGTCGGCGGCTGCCCGGCCGGGGTCGAGGATCGCGGCGAAGTAGTCGAGGTTCTGGCGGACCGTCAGGTCGTCGTAGACGGAGGGCGCCTGGGTGACATAGCCGATGCGGGAGCGCAGGGAGGCGTGACCGGCGGGGAGGCCGAGGACCTCCAGGGTGCCGGTGACCTTGGCCTGGGTGCCGACGACCGCGCGGATCAGGGTCGACTTGCCGCATCCGGAAGGGCCCAGCAGTCCGGTGATCCGGCCCCGTGGGACGGTGAAGTCGAGGCCGCGCAGGACGGTGCGGGCGCCGCGTACGACGGTGAGGTCCTCGGCGCGGAGGGCGGGGGCGGCAGGGGCGGGATCCGACCGCGGCGGGTCGGGTGGATGGGGACGACCTATATTCATCATGCGATGAATATGGCGCGTGCCGGGGCGGCCGTCAAGCGCGGTGAACCCGCCCGCCGTCCGCTGCCGCCCCGGGCGCGCGCGGAGGGCCGTCCCACCCGGTGCTCACGGTCGTGTCGCGACGATCTGAACGGGGGTGGCCGGGCGGTGCGCGCGGCAGCGCCGGCGCTGCCGCGCGCACCGCCCGGACGCAGGACGCACAGGGCTTGCAGGACCGAACGGGAGGTGGCCGTCCAGTGCCGGGCCTGGGCATGGGTGAGGAAGTCGGAGGCGGTCGCGAGGGGGAGGGCGGTGCCGTCGCCGCGCAGGAGCGGGGCGTCCGGGAGGGCGCGGCGGGACTGGGCCGCCATGCCGTCGCCCGGCTCCACGGCGAGGACCCGCGCGCCCCGGGCCTTGAGGAGGGCGGTCGCGATCCCGGTGCCGGCGCCGATGTCCACGACGCGGGCGCCCGACGGGGCGGCCCGCGAGGTCTTCCAAGGCGTCGAGGAGGGCGGGCGGGTACGAGGGGCGGTTCGCGGCGTACGGGGCCGCGGCGGCGTTGAACGAGTGGGCCCGGGTGGCACGGGAGGGGCGGTCATACGCCCATGGCGGCGGGGCCCGGGTGCCGGGGACGGTGTGTTTCCGGCGGGAGGACGGGGTGGCCGGGCCGTTGCGCACGCCGCGTCGGCGCTGCCACGCGTGAAGGAACCGGCGGCACCTTCCGCCGGGAGTCACGCCGGGTCAGGAGCGGCGCCTGCGGGACGGGTTGCCCGTACGCCGCGACACACGCTTCTCATGGGCGGAGCGCGCCGCCTCGTACTCCTCGCGGTGGAGCTTCTCGCCGGGGGCCTCGCTCAGCGAACGGAGGAAGTACGCGAGCAGCGAGCCGATGAACCCGATCGTCAGCAGGCCGCGCAGGGAGGCCTGACGCCCCGGGTCGGGCCGCTTGGTGAAGGCGCCCCAGGTGTTGCCGAACGCCAGCGCGCCGCACACCGCGAACATGACCACGACCATCAGGGTCACCGGCGTGCCGACGGCCGCGATCCGCAGGCCCTGATAGGCGAAGCGCAGGACGAGGCAGGAGACGGCGGCCGCCAGGAGCGAGCCGACGCCGACGGCGGCGCGACGTGCCCGGTAGCCGCCGTCGTGCTCCACCCAGGTCGTGCCGAAGAAGCGGATCGGTTCGGGGCGGGGGCCCGTGGGGGTGTCCGGAGTGCCGTTCTCGTCGCTCACGCGTCGATTATCACTCCGGCCCCGCAGAGGCCCCCGCCGCCCCGCGCCTCAGCCTCAGCGCGGCGGAACCCGAGGTGTACTCAGCCGCAGCGCGAGGCGACGTACCCGTCGCTGCCCGTGTGCACGTACGCGTCCGAGACGTACTCGCCGTCGGCGATGTTGTCCCAGATGCTGCTCGTGCCGTACGGACCCGTGACCGTCGTGCCCGGCGTCTGGCAGAAGACCGGAACCATGGCGCCCTCGGGCAGGACCCTGACGATGGTGTACCCGGTGCCGGGACCGCTGCGGACGTTGAGCCGGACGCCCGGCGCGACCGGGTAGTAGCGCACGGCCGCGGCCGCCGCGGCGGCTTCCGCCCCGCCGCCGGTCCCGGCTTCCTCGATTCGGTCGACAGACATGAATGACCTCCCCCGTCGGACCCCATGACTGCCATGGGGTCCCGTTGATTCCCTTGGATCACGTCACGAAACACACGTGTGCGACGCGCACGCGGAGGCTAGCAAGCCGCCTCGGTCTCGTACGAGTCATCGACTAGGCTCCGTGCGTCGCGCGCGCGAACGAACAGCACGGGGGTGGTCCATGGCGCCACAGCGCAACACCGGAGCGGGCGCGGAAGCGGAACTTCCCGAATACGCCGGTCACTACCGCCTGGAGTCCTGCCTGGGCTCCGGCGGCATGGGCGTGGTGCACCTGGCCCGGAGCACCTCGGGGCTGAAGCTCGCAGTGAAGGTCGTACACGCCGCGTTCGCGAAGGACCCCGAGTTCAGGGGCCGCTTCCGACAGGAGGTGGCCGCCGCCCGAAGGGTGAGCGGTGCCTTCACCGCGCCCGTCGTCGACGCCGATCCGGAGGCCGAACGGCCCTGGATGGCCACGCTGTTCATCCCCGGCCCGACCCTGTCCGAGCATGTGAAGCGGAACGGCCCCATGTCTCCGGGCCAGCTGCGCCGGCTGATGGCCGGGCTCGCGGAGGCGCTGCGCGACATCCATCGCGTCGGGGTCGTGCACCGCGATCTGAAGCCGAGCAACGTGCTGCTCGCCGAGGACGGGCCGAAAGTCATCGACTTCGGCATCTCCCGGCCGAAGGACAGCGAACTGCGCACGGAGACCGGCAAGTTGATCGGCACGCCGCCCTTCATGGCGCCCGAGCAGTTCCGCCGGCCGCGGGAGGTCGGCCCCGCCGCCGACATCTTCGCGCTCGGGTCCGTGATGGTGCACGCGGCGACGGGGCGCGGACCGTTCGACTCCGACAGTCCCTACATCGTCGCCTACCAGGTCGTGCACGACGAGCCGGACCTCACCGGCGTACCGGAGAACCTGGCGCCGCTGGTGCTGCGCTGCCTCGCCAAGGAGCCCGAGGACCGGCCCACCCCGGACGAGCTGATGCGCGAGCTGCGGTCGGTGGCGGCCTCGTACGACACACAGGCGTTCATACCGGCACAGCGGCCCGGCGATACGCCGGCTCCGGAGCCCCGCGCCGAGGAGCCGGAACGGCGGCCCGGAAGCCGCCGGCGCAGAAACCTTCTCCTCGGGGGCGGGGCGCTCCTCCTCGTCGTGGGCGGTGCGCTCGTCCCGGCCCTGTCGCTCCTGTCGCCCGCGGAAGGAACCGCCACGCCGAGGGGCGCCACGCCCCGGACCGCGTCGGCCGGGTTCCGCGCGTGGCAGGCGAAACCGGTGTCCGAGGACGGAGACACGCCGCAGTGCTCCTACGGCGCCGGGAAGTTGATGTGCGCACAGCCCGGGCTGGTCTTCGCCCTCGATCCGTCGGACGGCACCACGCTGTGGCGGCACGCCGTCGCCCGGACGTCCAGAAGCCGTCCGCCGGTGGTCTCGGGCGGTCTCGTCCAGCCCCTGACGGAACAGCGCGGGCACCTGGAGGCACTGGATCCCGCCTCGGGCAGGACGCGCTGGCAGCGGAGCATGCCCTACAACGGGCTGCGACAGGCCGGGGACATGCTCCTGATCACCGGTGCCGACGGGACGGTCACCGGCGTGCACAGCGCATCGGGAGCCACCGGGTGGAGCCGCCGGATCCCCGGCCAGAGCATGCCGTACTTCACCTCGTTCACCGGGGACCCGCTGGCGTATGCGACGAGCACCTCTGCCGACGGATCGAGCACCCATGTCACCGCCGTGGATCCGAACACGGGTGACGTGCGGTGGGACGCCCGCCTGAGGGGGACGCTGGAACCATTCGGCACCTCGGGCGGGTCCGTCTTCTTCCTCTCCCTCGACCAGGTCTTCGGGGAGGCGAAAGCCGTGATCCGCTACACCCCGGCGTCCCGGTCCACGCGCGGCGTGGCGCTGCCCGTTCCGCGCGCGGGCGCCCGGGCCACCGTGCACGGCGACGTCGTGTACCTCCTCGCCGCCGGAGGTGCGCTGGAGGCCCTGGACATGGACGCGCGCAAGCAGCTCTGGCACGTCGAGACGTCCGTGAGCCGCGGCTCGGCGCCGGCCGTGGCCGACGGGCACGTCTACTTCATCGCGGCCGACGGACGGCTGCTCGCCTTCGACGCCACCAGAGGACGGCTCATCGGCCAGACCTCACCGCGGCTCGGCACGAGCGCGGACCGGGTCGCGGCCGCGCTGCCCGATCCCCTCCTCGCCGACGGCCACGTCTACGCCGGCGCTCCAGACGGCACCGTCTTCACCGTGGACGGACGCGACCCGTCACGCTGGTGACATGCGAAGGGGGCCGCTCCGGCGGGAGCGGCCCCCTCCTGGACCGGGCTCAGCCCAGCTTGCCGACGTCCCGCACCGCGCCCCGGTCGGCGCTCGTCGCCATCGCGGCGTAGGCGCGCAGGGCGGCCGAGACCTTGCGGTCGCGGCTCGCCGGGGCGTACACGCCGTGCAGGGCGGCGCGGCGGGTGTCCAGCTCCTCGTCGGCGACCAGGAGGTCGATCGTGCGGTTCGGGATGTCGATGCGGATGCGGTCCCCGTCCCGGACCAGGGCGATGGTGCCGCCCGAGGCAGCCTCGGGGGACGCGTGGCCGATCGACAGGCCCGAGGTGCCGCCGGAGAAGCGGCCGTCCGTGATCAGCGCGCAGGCCTTGCCCAGGCCGCGGCCCTTCAGATACGAGGTCGGGTACAGCATCTCCTGCATGCCCGGGCCGCCCTTCGGGCCCTCGTAGCGGATGACGACGACGTCACCCTCCTTGATCTGCTTCGTCAGGATCTTCTCGACGGCCTCCTCCTGCGACTCGCAGACGACCGCCGGCCCCTCGAACGTCCAGATCGACTCATCGACGCCCGCCGTCTTCACCACGCAGCCGTCGACGGCGAGGTTGCCCCGGAGCACTGCCAGGCCGCCGTCCTTCGAGTACGCGTGCTCGGCCGAGCGGATGCAGCCGTTCTCCGCGTCCACGTCCAGGGCCTCCCAGCGCTCGGACTGGGAGAAGGCCTCGGCCGAGCGCACACAGCCGGGTGCCGCGTGCCACAGCTCCACCGCCTCGGCGGACGGGGAACCGCCGCGGATGTCCCACGTCTTGAGCCACTCCCCGAGAGAGGGGCTGTGGACCGAGTGCACGTCCTCGTTCAGCAGGCCCGCCCGGTGCAGTTCGCCGAGGAGGGCGGGGATGCCGCCGGCGCGGTGCACGTCCTCCATGTAGTACGTGCGGTCCTTGGCGACGTTCGGGGCGACCTTCGCCAGGCAGGGGACCCGGCGCGAGACCTCGTCGATCTCCGACAGGCCGAACGGGACGCCCGCCTCCTGCGCCGCCGCCAGCAGGTGCAGGATCGTGTTGGTCGAACCGCCCATCGCGATGTCGAGCGCCATGGCGTTCTCGAAGGCCGCGAAGGTGGCGATGTCGCGGGGCAGGACGGTCTCGTCGTCCTGCTCGTAGTAGCGGCGGGTCAGGTCCATGACCGTGCGGGCCGCGTTCTCGTACAGCGCACGGCGGGCCGTGTGCGTCGCCAGGACCGATCCGTTGCCGGGCAGGGAGAGACCGATCGCCTCGGTCAGGCAGTTCATCGAGTTGGCCGTGAACATGCCGGAGCAGGAGCCACAGGTCGGACAGGCGTTCTCCTCGATACGGAGGATGTCCTCGTCGGAGACCTTGTCGTTGGCGGCGTCGGCGATCGCGTCGATCAGGTCGAGGGTACGCACCGTGCCGTCGACCAGGGTGGCCCGGCCGGCCTCCATCGGGCCGCCGGAGACGAAGACCGTCGGGATGTTCAGGCGCAGGGCCGCCATCAGCATGCCCGGAGTGATCTTGTCGCAGTTGGAGATGCAGACCAGGGCGTCGGCGCAGTGCGCCTCGACCATGTACTCCACGCTGTCCGCGATCAGATCGCGAGAGGGCAGGCTGTAGAGCATGCCGCCGTGACCCATGGCGATGCCGTCGTCCACCGCGATCGTGTTGAACTCGCGCGGGATGCCGCCGGCCTCCCTGATCGCCTCGCTGACGATCCGGCCGACCGGCTGGAGGTGGGTGTGGCCCGGCACGAACTCCGTGAAGGAGTTGGCGACCGCGATGATCGGCTTCCGTCCGATGTCCGCACCGGGTACACCGGAGGCGCGCATCAGGGCGCGGGCGCCCGCCATGTTGCGGCCGTGGGTGACTGTGCGGGACCTCAGCTCGGGCATCGTCGCTCGCTCCTTCGGAGAGTTCTGACTCACGTCGAGCGTACGCCGGTGCTCCAAGGGACGGACACGAGTGTCCGGCATACGGGACATGCGTCTCGGGCGGCGGCTGGGGAACGGGGGCGTGAGGGGGCGCGGGGGCGTGAAGGGGGGCGCGCGGGCGCGGTGTGGCTGCGGGCGGGAGGCGAAGGCCGTTCGCCTGAGGGTCAGGGGTTCGTCAGGTGGCCCTGGACCACCGGGGCCAGTCGGGCCACGAGTTGTTCCAGGTCGGCCGAGGCCAGTGGCTCGACCTTGATCACGTACCGCAGCATCGCGACCCCGACCAGCTGCGCGGCCGCCAACTCGACGCGCAGCTCCGCGTCCGGCAGGTCGAGACCGCCGGCGATACGGCGCAGCAGCTGCGCCGCGACCAGACGGCGGAAGACGGCCGCCGCGCTCTCGTTGTTCACGGCGGACCGCACGATCGCCAGCAGGGGCGTACGGGTCGTGGGGTTCTCCCAGATGCCGAGGACGAAGCGGGTGAGCCGCTCCCCGACGGCCTCGCGCGGCCCCTGGGCGATCGTGTCCGGCGCGCTCAGGGCGGGTGCGAAGGCGACCTCGATCGCGGCCTCGAAGACCTGTTCCTTGGTGCCGAAGTAGTGGTGCACCAGCGCGGAGTCCACCCCGGCGGCCTTGGCGATGCCCCGCACCGACGTCTTCTCGTAGCCGCGCTCGGAGAACTCCTCGCGGGCCGCCTCCAGGATGCGGTCGCGGGTGGCGGGGGCGGCCGCCGTCTCCGTACGGCTGGGCCGTCCTCTGCCGCGGCGGACGCGGCCCGCCCCGGTCGCCTCGGTCACGGGCGGAACACCTCGCTCACCCGCGGGGCACCTTCAGGGCCGACGCGAGGTGCAGACGCGTGAAGGCGAGGGCCTCCGCGAGATCGGCCTCGCGCTCGGCGCCGGACATGGCGCGGCGGGTGTTGACCTCGATGACCACGTACCCGTCGAAGCCGGTGAGCGCCAGCCGTTCCAGGACCTCGGCGCAGGGCTGGATGCCACGGCCGGGGACCAGGTGCTCGTCCTTGTTGGAGCCGTTGCCGTCGGCGAGGTGGACATGGCCGAGGCGGTCGCCCATGCGGTCGAGCATCTGCAGGGCGTCGGTACGGGCCGTCGCGGTGTGGCTGAGGTCGATCGTGAAGTGGCGGTAGTCGTCCCTCGTGACGTCCCAGTCGGGCGCGTACGCGAGCATCTCGCGGTCCCGGTAGCGCCACGGATACATGTTCTCGACGGCGAACCGCACATCCGTCTCGTCCGCCATGCGCCAGATCCCGTCCACGAAGTCGCGGGCGTACTGGCGCTGCCAGCGGAAGGGCGGATGGACCACGACGGCGCCCGCGCCCAGCTTCTCGGCGGCGGCCCGGGCCCGCTGGAGCTTGGCCCACGGGTCGGTCGACCAGACGCGCTGCGTGATCAGCAGACAGGGGGCGTGGACGGCGAGAACGGGGATCTGGTGGTAGTCGCTGAGCCGGCGCAGCGCCTCGATGTCCTGGCTGACCGGATCGGTCCAGACCATGACCTCGACCCCGTCGTACCCGAGGCGCGCGGCGATCTCGAAGGCCGTCGCGGTCGACTCCGGATAGACGGAGGCCGTCGACAGGGCGACCTTCGCATCCGGGATGCGCACCGCTGGTTCTGCCACGAGGGACAGGGTACGGGGCGCCGCCTTGACATGGAGGGCCGGATGCGATGCGACGAAGTGTGGGAAGGGGCACAGCGGCCGGATGTCGCCGGTGCCGGGATCGTACGGGCGTTCCCTCCCGGCCCGGGGCTGAGCGGCACCGTGACCTAGGGCCCCTGACACGGCGGACGTGCGGGAACGGCGGGAAGTCGGCCACCGTCTCCCCAGGGGCCCCTACGCCTCCGCCATGTGATCGAGCCGGCGCAGGATCACACCCTCCCGCAGCGCCCACGGGCAGATCTCCACCGTCTCCACCGCGAACAGGTCCATCGCGCCCTCCGCGACCAGCGCCCCGGCCAGGAGCTGGCTCGAGCGGCCCTCGGAGACTCCCGGGAGGTCCGCGCGTTCCACGGCCGTCATCCCGGCGAGCCGCGGTACCCACGCCTCAAGGGACTCCCGCTTGAGCTCGCGCTGCACGTACAGCCCGTCCGCGGAGCGCGCCGCCCCCGCGAGGCGGGCGAGCTGCTTGAACGTCTTGGAGGTGGCGACGACGTGGTCGGGCGACCCCAGGCGGCTGAACTCGCCGACCGTACGGGCGATCTCGGCCCGTACCCGGCGGCGCAGCGCCTTCACGTCGGCCGGGTCCGGCGGGTCCCCGTGCAGCCAGGCCGCAGTCAGCCGGCCGGCGCCCAGCGGCAGCGACACCGCCGCGTCGGGTTCCTCGTCCATGCCGTACGCGATCTCCAGCGAGCCGCCGCCGATGTCGAGGACCAGCAGCTTGCCCGCCGACCAGCCGAACCAGCGGCGGGCCGCGAGGAAGGTCAGCCGCGCCTCCTCCTCGCCGGTCAGCACCTGGAGCTCGACGCCGGTGGCGTCCTTGACCTGGTCCAGCACGTCGTCCGCGTTGCTCGCCTCGCGCACCGCGGAGGTGGCGAACGGCAGCAGGTCCTCGACGCCCTTGTCCTCGGCCGCCTGCAGGGCGTCCAGGACGACGGCGATCAGCTTGTGGACCCCCTCGGTGCCGATGGCCCCGCTGTCATCGAGGAGTTCGGCGAGCCGCAGCTCCGCCTTGTGCGAGTGCGCGGGCAGCGGGCGCGCGCCGGGGTGGGCGTCCACCACCAGCAGATGCACCGTGTTCGAACCCACGTCGAGGACACCGAGTCTCATGTACGGAACGCTACTGCCAGTACGACGATCCACAGTCTCCGGAGCGGTGCGGGGCCACTTACCCTGGTTGCGTGCCAAAGACGAAAAAGGCGAAGACCGACAAATCCTCCAAGGGTTCGAAGGAACCTTCGCAGGCGAAGGTGTCCCGGTCCCTGAAGGCCTCCCGACTGAGCGACGAGAAGGGGCTCGACTTCGCGCGCGCGTGGGTGGAGTTTCCGGATCCGGCCGACGACGAGCAGGTCTTCCGGTGCGATCTGACATGGCTGACCTCGCGCTGGAACTGCATCTTCGGAAGCGGCTGCCAGGGCATCCAGGCGGGCCGCGCGGACGACGGGTGCTGCACGCTGGGCGCGCACTTCTCGGACGAGGACGACGAGAAGCGGGTGGCCCAGCACGTGGCACGGCTGACGCCGGAGATCTGGCAGCACCATGACGTGGGCATGGAGACCGGCTGGGTCGCGGAGGACGACGAGGGTTCCCGGCAGACCCGCCCGTACCAGGGGTCGTGCATCTTCCAGAACCGGCCCGGGTTCCCGGGCGGAGCCGGCTGCTCGCTGCACATCCTCGCGCTGCGGGAGGGCCGCGAGCCTCTGGAGACCAAGCCGGACGTCTGCTGGCAGCTGCCGATCCGACGGACGTACGAGTGGATCGACCGGCCCGACGACACCCGGGTCCTGCAGATCTCGATCGGCGAGTACGACCGCCGGGGCTGGGGCCCGGGCGGCCACGACCTGCACTGGTGGTGCACATCGGCGACATCGGCGCACGGCGCGGGCGAGCCGGTGTACGTCTCGTACCGCGCGGAGCTGACCGAGCTGATGGGCAAGGCGGGGTACGACCGCCTGGCCGAGCTGTGCGAGCAGCGTCTGGCCTCGCAGCTGCCGCTGCTGGCGCCGCACCCCGCCGATCCCGCCGCCCCCGCGGACCCGGCGGGCTGAGGACGCGAACCCGCGCGCACGGTGATCGCGGCGCCTACGAGGACGGGCTCGGGGCGCCGTCGGCGCTGGGCGTCGGCGTCGAGGGCGGCGGGTCGGAGGCGGGCGGAGTCGTGGGCGGGGGGTCCGTCGGTGCAGGGACGCTGGGCGTGGGGTCCGGGCCGCTCGACGGAGGGACGCTCGGCGCGGGCGTGGACGGGCCGGTGTGCACGGGAGTGGGGCGCGGGTCGGGCGGGCCCGCCGTCCCGTACCCGTCGATCGTGACCACGGCGCCCGCTGGGGCCACCGCCACGCGCGCGTGCCAGGGGCCGGAAGGCTCGTGGAGATGGTCGACGTAGATCCGGACCGTGAACGATTCGCCCGGCGCGAGCGTCCCCGAGGACTGGCTCACATAGAGCCAGGAGGCAACCGTGGACACGGACCAGTGGACCGGTGAACTCCCGGACGCGGTCAGTTTGACCAGGGTCGTGGTGCCGTCGTTGCCGGCCGCCACCGCCAGGTCCCCCGCCGCGGGGGTTCCCGTCCGCACGCCGATGACCTCGACGGAGACATCGGGCGAGCGGCCGTCCTTGCCGAAGCGGGCGTCGGGCTTCGCACGCGCGTTGCCCGCGTTCTCGTAGCCGCCCGCGCCCTCACCGCCGAGCATGTCGGGGCCGTGCGCCTCGCGCGCCGTGGCGGTGCGGCCGTCCGCGGCCTCGCCGGTGAGAGGGCCGCGGTAGGCGGCCCACAGGGCGATGACCGGGGCCGCGACCACGGTGGCGACGACGGTCGTGGTGACGGCACGCGCGCGCAGCCGGTCGCGGCGGGCCGCGTGGTCCTTCGGGTCCATGGGGAAACCGCGCCGGTCGAAGCGGGGGGCCGCGCCCCTCGCGCGTGGAGCGTGGGTCATCGCCGCGTCCAGGGCCGCGCGAGGAGCCGCGAGGACGGGAAGCGCGGCGGGTGTGACGCTGGTGCCGGGCCAGCTGCCGGGGACCGCGCGCTCGGCGGTGCGGCGGCAGCGCGGGCAGTCGTCCACATGCCGGACGAGCTCCCGGCGCAGGGTGGCGCTCAGGACGAGCTGGGGGTCGCCGGTGAGGTGGGCGACGCTCGGGCAGCTGCCGGTCTCGACGACGGCGAGGGCGGCCCGGGTGCGCTCGACCTCGCAGGCGGCGGAGGCCAGGAGCTCACGCGCGGCGGCCTGCCCCATGCCGAGCACGGCGGCCACCTCTTGGGGGGTGAGCTGATGGCGCACGGCCAGTTCGAGCGCCTCGCGCTGCTCGGGGGTCGTACCGGCGGCCTCCGGCCAGGCGAGCTGGGTGAGCTCCCGCCGACGCAGCTCCTGGGCCTCCTCGGAGACCGGTTCGGCGCCGACCGCCCCGGCGGCACGCCGGTCGGCGGCCTCGGGCTGCGGGCCGTGTCGGCGCCCGGCGGCGTGCCCCGCCCGGCGGCGCCGCCTGGCCTCGGCGAGTCGCCGCAGACAGGACCAGCGGGCGAGGGCGTACAGCCAGGCACGAAGCCCGTCGGGGGCCTCCGGACCGCGTGTGCCGCGTCGCTCGGCGAGCGCGAGGGCGTCGCCCAGGGCGGCGGTCGCCGCGTCGTGGTCGCACAGCACGGACAGGCAGTAGGTGAACAGGCCGTCCAGGTAGGGCTCGTAGGGCGCGGGCGGGTGTGCCGCGCTGCGGGTCTTCGCGCCACGAGGCGCGCCCACCCGCTCGTAGGCGTCTTTGCGCGCCGGGTGTGCGCCGCTGGCGTCTGTGGAGGTCTCCGGCCTGCTGCTCATCACCTGTGCGACCGTAGGCGCCCAAGGGCGGCGCCTACTGCCCCCTTGCGCACATTTACTCCGTACGGGTGAGACGACCCCTCATACGGACACATGATCGGCGGATTCCCCGGCGCGTCCCCTCCGCGGGCATGCGCGGCGCTCCCGACCGGGGCGCCGGAACGGTCGCCCGCCGCGGCCCGCCGACCATGGGCCGCCGGGACCACGAGGCCTACGAGGCGTACGAGGCATACGAGGCCTACGAGGGACGCGAGACGACAACGGACCGGTCGGCGCGGCCCCGGTCGCCGTCGTCACCCACAACCCGCCCGATCCTGGGGTGCGCCTTGTCCGATCGAGTCGTCCGAGGTCACCCACCTGCGGTTCGTGCGCCGTGGTGACGCAGTCACCGCCGGCGGCCCGGCGGCGCCGGCTCGGCCGCCGACGGCACCCGACCCCGCCCGCCCCGGGCGGGTCCCCCGGTGTCGGTGGGCCCCGCTACGGTTTCGTCCATGGCTGCCCGTACGAAGACCACCAAGGACCGGCCGTCCTACCGCTGCACCGAGTGCGGCTGGCAGACGGCCAAGTGGCTCGGCCGCTGCCCCGAGTGCCAGGCCTGGGGGACGGTCGAGGAGTACGGCGCGCCCGCTGTGCGCACGACGACACCGGGCCGGGTGACGACCTCCGCCGTGCCCATCGGCCAGGTGGACGGGCGGCAGGCCACGGCCCGTTCCACCGGCGTGCCCGAGCTGGACCGCGTCCTCGGTGGCGGGCTCGTGCCGGGCGCGGTCGTGCTGCTCGCCGGTGAGCCGGGCGTCGGCAAGTCCACGCTGCTGCTGGACGTCGCGGCCAAGGCGGCCAATGACGAGCACCGCACGCTGTATGTGACGGGCGAGGAGTCGGCGAGCCAGGTCCGCCTGCGCGCGGACCGCATCGGGGCCATCCACGACCACCTCTATCTGGCGGCGGAGACCGATCTCGCCGCCGTCCTGGGCCACTTGGACGCGGTGAAGCCGTCGCTCCTCGTCCTCGACTCCGTACAGACCGTCGCCTCCCCCGAGATCGACGGCGCGCCCGGCGGCATGGCCCAGGTGCGCGAGGTCGCCGGGGCGCTGATCCGCGCCTCCAAGGAGCGCGGCATGGCCACCCTCCTCGTCGGTCACGTCACCAAGGACGGCGCGATCGCGGGCCCGCGACTGCTCGAACACCTGGTGGACGTCGTCCTGCACTTCGAGGGCGACCGGCACGCGCGCCTGCGCCTCGTGCGAGGCGTCAAGAACCGGTACGGCGCGACGGACGAGGTCGGCTGCTTCGAACTGCACGACGAGGGCATCACGGGGCTCGCCGACCCGAGCGGCCTGTTCCTCACCCGCCGCGACGAGCCGGTCCCGGGCACCTGTCTGACCGTCACGCTGGAGGGCCGCCGTCCCCTGGTGGCGGAGGTCCAGGCCCTGACCGTCGACTCGCAGATCCCCTCCCCGCGGCGCACGACCTCCGGTCTGGAGACCTCCCGCGTCTCGATGATGCTCGCCGTGCTGGAGCAGCGCGGGCGGATCAGCGCGCTGGGCAAGCGGGACATCTACTCCGCGACCGTCGGCGGAGTGCGGCTCTCCGAGCCGGCCGCGGACCTGGCGATCGCGCTGGCACTGGCGAGCGCCGCGAGCGACACCCCGCTGCCCAAGAACCTGGTGGCGATCGGCGAAGTGGGTCTGGCCGGCGAGGTCAGAAGGGTGACGGGGGTGCAGCGCCGGCTGGCCGAGGCACACCGTCTGGGCTTCACCCACGCGCTCGTACCGACCGACCCGGGCAGGACCCCGGCCGGGATGAAGGTGCTGGAAGTGGCGGACATGGGGGACGCCCTGCGGGTCCTTCCGCGCTCCCGTCGCCGAGAGGCCCCACGGGACGAGGAGGACCGCCGGTAGACTTTGCCCTGGTCTCGCCCGTCCGTACGAACCGAGTGTGCGACACGGGAGCGCCTGAAGAACCTGCGACCGGAGGAGTGCAGTGGCAGCCAACGACCGGGCGGCAGCTCCCGGAAAGTCCGGCGGGAGTTCCGGTGCCGATGGCCTGATGCGCGCCTCACTGAGCGCCGTGGCACCCGGCACGGCCCTCCGCGACGGCCTTGAGCGGGTGCTCCGCGGCAACACCGGCGGGCTCATCGTGCTCGGCTCGGACAAGACCGTCGAGACGATGTGCACCGGCGGATTCGTCCTGGACGTGGAGTTCACGGCCACCCGCCTGCGGGAGCTGTGCAAGCTGGACGGCGCCCTGGTGCTCTCGTCGGACCTGTCGAAGATCCTGCGGGCCGGTGTGCAGCTGGTCCCGGATCCCACGATCCCGACGGAGGAGACGGGCACGCGCCACCGCACGGCGGACCGGGTGAGCAAGCAGGTCGGCTTCCCCGTGGTCTCCGTCTCCCAGTCCATGCGTCTGATCGCGCTGTACGTCGACGGACAGCGCCGTGTCCTGGAGGACTCGGCGGCGATCCTCTCCCGCGCCAACCAGGCCCTGGCCACCCTGGAGCGGTACAAGCTCCGCCTGGACGAGGTGGCCGGCACGCTGTCCGCGCTGGAGATCGAGGACCTGGTGACGGTCCGGGACGTCTCCGCGGTGTCACAGCGGCTGGAGATGGTCCGACGGATCGCCACGGAAATCGCCGAGTACGTGGTCGAGCTGGGCACGGACGGCCGTCTGCTCGCCCTCCAGCTGGACGAGCTGATCGCCGGGGTGGAGCCCGAGCGGGAGCTGGTGGTGCGCGACTACGTGCCCGAGCCGACCGCGAAGCGGTCCCGCACGGTCGAGGAGGCCCTGTCCGAGCTGGACGCGCTGCCCCACGCCGAGCTTCTCGAACTGCCCACGGTGGCCCGTGCCTTGGGCTACACCGGCTCTCCCGAAACCCTCGACTCGGCGGTGTCCCCACGCGGGTTCCGTCTGCTGGCGAAGGTGCCACGGCTGCCCGGCGCCATCATCGACCGCCTGGTGGAACACTTCGGCGGCCTCCAGAAGCTCCTCGCGGCGAGCGTGGACGACCTCCAGACGGTGGACGGCGTCGGCGAGGCGCGGGCCCGCAGCGTACGGGAAGGGCTGTCGCGGCTGGCGGAGTCGTCGATCCTTGAACGGTACGTCTAGTGCTGCGACCGGAAAGGTTCACCGGCTCGCGACGCCCGGCACGGCACCTCGCCGCGTTGTCGCATCGCCCGAGTACATCCAGTACGCGGGCGACGCTCCGCCTTGCGATGCACCGCACCGGACGCCGCGAGCTTCCCGGCAAACCTTTCCGGCCACAGCACTAGCCTCCGGCCTGTGAACGGGCCAAGGCGGCCCGCTTCGTCGCCGCGGCCCGGTGTGGGCATGACCGTCGTGTGCTGCGCCCGGGACCCCTTCAGCACCGAACGGAATGGGAGTTGTCCGGAGCGCTGAAGGGCCCTAGTCCTTCGACAGCACGAACGACGCCCGGGCGTCGGGGAAGCCGGGGGCTTTCGCCTCCACCAAGTACGTGCCCGCCGATGCCGAACCCGCCGGGGGCGTCGCGCAGTTCGGGGCACTGGGCCTGCGGTCCCACTTCACGGTGTAGGCGACCTGGCCGCCCGCGGGCACGTGGAACAGCACGCTTCCCGAGCCGCCGGGGCAGTCGGCCGAGGACCAGAAGGCCTTGCCGCTGCCGGCCTGAGTGATCGTCAACACCGCGCTCCTGGAACCGAGATCGGTCTTGCAGTCGTTGGTGGACGCGTTCTTGGCGATCAGCTGGAAGGTGGGGGTGGCTCCGGGTGCGTACGTGTTCTGTGCGCTCTTGACGGTCAACTGAACCGCGCTCGCCGTGCAGTTGGGCAGGGATGAACCGGCACCGGCCGGCAACTGACCGCTGGAGGCGCCGCCGCTGCCGTCGCCGCTGCCGGTCCCACCGTCCGAGCCGCCGGACCCGGTGCCGGCACCTCCGGGATCACCGGAGCCGGACGACCCGGACGACCCCGACGATCCGGATGACCCTGAACCGTTTCCACCGCCCGACTCGTCGCGTCCGCCCGGGTGTTGGCTGATCGCAGGCCCCGTACCGGAAGGCCCCGGCGTGATCGACGACGTGGGGTGCTTGCCGTTCGAACCGCCCGCGCCGTTCTTGCCGCCGCCGCTGCCCGAGGAGGTGACCACCCAGGTGATGAGCAGGGCCAACAGGGCGACCACGGACAGCAGTACGGCCCTCCGTCGCCAGTAGATGGAGGAGGGAAGCGGCCCGACCGGATTGCGCAGAGATCCCACGGCGGAAACTGTACGAGAGATCGGCGCCGGGCCTTGCCCCACCCGCCGCCGCAGCCCCAACTTTTCCAGATCATCATCCCGCACCGGCCTCCGCCGGCAGGGGCGAATCCCGGCACCGGCCTTCACCGACAAGGCCCGCGCCCACACCAGCCCCCGACACCGACACCCGACGGGGGGGTCCGACGAATCCACGCCGGGCGCCGCCCTCGGTCATACACACGCAAGGTGGGCGTACCCGTTCTCACCCCCACCTCGCGCGGCGAACCCGCCACCGCCGACCGGGCACCCCGCGGCCCCGACCTCCCGGCCAAGGCCCCGCGCCCCCGGACGGAGGCAGCACGCCGTCCACCGACACAACCAGCCCCAACCCCAGCCCATCCCCCACCCCGGTGCCCCTCCCGTGGCAGGATCGAAAGCGTCATGACTGCACCCCCCACCTCCACGGCCGCCACCGTCCCCGTCTCCGCCGGGACGGACGACACCGCCGGCCCCGCTCCCGCCGCCCAGAACCCCGGCAGGGCCCTGCACGGCCCGGTCATCGCCTGGTTCGACGAGCACGCCCGTGATCTCCCCTGGCGACGCCCGCAGGCCGGCCCGTGGGGCGTGATGGTCAGTGAGTTCATGCTGCAGCAGACGCCGGTCAGCCGCGTCCTGCCCGTGTACGAACAGTGGCTCGCTCGCTGGCCGCGCCCCGCCGACCTCGCCAAGGAGCCTCCCGGCGAGGCGGTCCGCGCCTGGGGCCGTCTCGGCTACCCGCGCCGCGCCCTACGGCTGCACGGCGCCGCCCTGGCCATAGCGGAACGGCACGGCGGCGACGTCCCGACCGACCACGCCCAGCTCCTCGCGCTGCCCGGCATCGGCGAGTACACGGCCGCGGCCGTGGCCTCCTTCGCGTACGGCCAGCGGCACCCGGTGCTCGACACCAATGTGCGCCGCGTCCTCGCGCGCGCGGTCACCGGCGTGCAGTACCCGCCCAACGCCACCACCGCCGCCGAGCGCAGGCTCGCCCGGGAGCTGCTGCCCGAGGACGAGCGCACGGCGTCACGCTGGGCCGCCGCCTCCATGGAGCTCGGCGCGCTGATCTGCACGGCGAAGAACGAGACCTGTCATCGCTGCCCGATCGCCGCGCAGTGCGCCTGGCAGCTGGCCGGGAAGCCGGAACACGAAGGCCCGCCGCGCCGCGGTCAGACGTACGCGGGGACGGACCGCCAGGTCCGCGGACGGCTCCTGGCCGTGCTGCGGGAGGCGGTGAGCCCGGTTCCGCAGTCGGTCCTCGACCGTGTGTGGGAGGAGCCGGTGCAGCGCGCACGCGCCCTGGACGGCCTGGTCTCCGACGGTCTGGTGGAGCCCCTCCCGGGTGGGCTCTACCGTCTCCCCCTCACCTGAACCCGTCCCGCCCGGGCGCGCATCACCCATGGCGCCCGGGTGGTCCGCGCCGCTCCTTCGCTCAGCCGTTCCACAGCCAACGGCTCACCACGGCACAGCCCCCGCCTCGTTTCATCACAGCGTTCTCCGCCCACATAGCGGACAAATCACACCATATCGCTACCAACTCCCGCTCCCCCTTACCCCGTTCCTACATCCGTTACACAACCGACGGACAGCCGAGGGCTCTCCGCAGGCTGCCTCGGACAACGCCGTGACAACCCGTCCGTAACTTCATATGCGTGCCGCAGACGACGCGGCACACAGCTGACACAGGCTTAGAACCGGCAGCCGGCTGTGGGACGCAGCCGACGAACAAGTCGGAACGGGGAACGGAGGCGGTTGGAATGGCGCACGGCGAGGTGCTCGAGTTCGAAGAGTACGTACGCACCCGGCAGGACGCGCTGCTGCGCAGCGCCCGTCGTCTGGTCCCCGACCCGACCGACGCGCAGGACCTGCTGCAGACCGCGCTGGTGCGTACGTACGGCCGCTGGGAGGGCATCGCCGACAAGCGTCTGGCGGACGCCTATCTGCGCCGCGTGATGATCAACACGCGCACCGAGTGGTGGCGGGCCCGCAGGCTTGAGGAGGTCCCCACCGAGCAGCTCCCGGACGCGTCGGTCGACGACTCCACGGAGCAGCACGCCGACCGTGCCCTGCTGATGGACGTCCTGAAGGTGCTCGCCCCGAAGCAGCGCAGCGTGGTTGTGCTGCGACACTGGGAGCAGATGTCCACGGAGGAGACGGCCGCCGCCCTCGGCATGTCGGCCGGAACGGTCAAGAGCACGCTGCACCGGGCGCTCGCCCGGCTCCGGGAGGAGCTGGAGGCCCGCGACCTGGACGCACGCGCGCTGGAGCGTGAGGAGCGGGAGCGTTGCGCGGCCTAGGCACGGAGGCCATACGGCCCAGCGGAGCCCTCAAGGCGGCGGTGGCGGCGGTGGCCGCGATCGCCGCCCTCGGGCTTTTCGTCTCCGCCTGCGCCACCGGCGGCACGGGCGCGCGGGACGAGGGGCCGGCGGGCAGCCAGTCGGTGGTCGCGGGTGCCGCCAAGCCCTCCGCCTCACCGACGACCAAGGAACCCACGCGGATGGACGTGGTGAAGCTGGTGAAGGACGATCCCGAGGTCGCGAATGCGGTCAAGGAGGATCTGAGGCCGTGCGTGGCCGACGAGTACCCGGTCGACGTGTCCTACGGCGACCTGACCGGCGGCACCGTGAACGACATCGTGGTCAACGTGATGACGTGCGGTGACGCCGTGGGAGTCGGCTCGTACGTGTACCGGATGAAGGATCACAAGTACCAGAATGTCTTCAAGGCCGAGGACCCTCCGGTCTACGCGGAGATAGACCGCGGTGATCTGGTGGTGACCCAGCAGATGTACGAGAAGGGCGACCCGGTGTCGTATCCCTCCAGCGAGGAAGTGATCACCTACCGCTGGACGACGAGCCACTTCACCGAGCAGGCCCGCACGCACAACGACTACAGCAACGCGGTGGGCAACGGCGGCACGGCCGCCCCGACCGGGAACTGAGAGCAGCGGATGGCAGAGCAGACCCACGTCCTGTTCGTCGAGGACGACGACGTCATCCGCGAGGCCACCCAGCTCGCGCTGGAGCGGGACGGCTTCGCGGTCACCGCCATGCCCGACGGCCTTTCGGGCCTGGAGGCGTTCCGCGCCCGTCGCCCCGACATCGCCCTGCTGGACGTGATGGTCCCCGGTCTGGACGGCGTCAGCCTGTGCCGCCGCATCCGTGACGAGTCGACCGTGCCGGTGATCATGCTGTCCGCCCGCGCCGACTCGATCGACGTGGTCCTCGGCCTGGAGGCGGGCGCCGACGACTATGTGACCAAGCCGTTCGACGGCGCCGTGCTGGTCGCGCGCATCCGGGCGGTGCTGCGCCGCTTCGGGCACGCGAGCGGCGCCGACCGGGCCGCTGACAACGCCTCTTCGGTGGACGCCGGGGTGCTCACCTTCGGTGACCTGGAGGTCGACACGGAGGGCATGGAGGTACGACGGTCCGGGCAGCCGGTGGGGCTCACGCCGACCGAGATGCGGCTGCTGCTGGAGTTCTCGTCGGCACCGGGCACGGTTCTCTCGCGCGACAAGCTGCTGGAGCGCGTGTGGGACTATGGCTGGGGCGGCGACACCCGCGTCGTCGACGTCCATGTGCAGCGGCTGCGCACGAAGATCGGCCAGGACCGGATCGAGACGGTTCGCGGCTTCGGTTACAAGTTGAAGGCCTGAGCAGGAGTATGCGGGGGATTCTCGGACGGCTGGTTCCGGATGACGCAGCGATACGGACGGGTCTCAGATGGAAGCTCAGCGCGGCGATCGCCCTGGTCGGCGCGCTTGTCGCGATCGCGCTGAGCCTGGTCGTGCACAACGCGGCGCGCGTGTCGATGCTCGACAACTCGCGTGATCTCGCCGACGAGCGCATCCAGGTGGCCCAGCGGATGTACGAGTCCGGGCGCACCCAGACGTTCGGCGTCAAGGTCGACGACCCGAACATCCCGCGGGAGCTGCTGGAGAAGGTCGTGCAGGGTCGGCGCGCCACCTTCGTGTCCGAGGGCGCGCACGGCGTGCCGGACATCTGGGCCGCCGTACCGCTCAAGGACGGCCGGGTGCTGTCCCTGCACACTCGTTTCACCGACCGCAGCGCCACTGTGATGGCGGACCTCGACCAGGCGTTGATCATCGGTTCGGTCGCGGTGGTCCTCGGCGGTTCGGCGCTCGGCGTGCTGATCGGGGGGCAGCTGTCACGGCGTCTGCGCAAGGCGGCGACCGCCGCGAACCAGGTCGCCAAGGGCGAGACGGACGTGCGCGTACGGGACGCGATCGGCGGCGTGGTGCGCGACGAGACCGACGATCTGGCGCGCGCGGTGGACGCGATGGCGGACGCCCTGCAGCAGCGCCTGGAGGCGGAGCGCCGGGTGACGGCGGACATCGCACATGAACTGCGCACCCCGGTCACCGGCCTGCTCACGGCGGCGGAACTCCTCCCGCCCGGCCGTCCCACCGAACTGGTGCTGGACCGCGCGAAGGCCATGCGCACGCTGGTGGAGGACGTCCTGGAGGTCGCTCGCCTGGACAGCGCGTCCGAGCGGGCCGAACTGCAGGACATCATGCTCGGCGAGTTCGTCAGCCGGCGGGTGGCCGCCAAGGACCCGGACGTCAAGGTCCGGGTGATCCACGAGTCGGAGGTCACCACGGACCCGCGCCGCCTGGAGCGGGTGCTGTTCAACCTGCTGGCGAACGCGGCACGGCACGGCAAGCCGCCGATCGAGGTGTCGGTCGAGGGCCGGGTGATCCGGGTACGGGACCACGGCCCCGGCTTCCCGGAGGAGCTGCTCGTGGACGGTCCTCAGCGCTTCCGCACGGGTCACTCGGACCGCTCCGGCGTCGGCCACGGCCTGGGCCTGACGATCGCGGCGGGCCAGGCGCGGGTGATGGGCGCGCGCCTGACGTTCCGCAACGTACGGGCGGCCGGCCTGCCGGAGCACCTCCCGGCGGAGGGTGCGGTCGCCGTGCTGTGGCTGCCGGAGCACGCGCCGACGAACACGGGAAGCTTCCCGGTACTGCCGCTGTCCGGCAACTGAGCTCCGGCGGCCCGCCCACGGCCGGCCCTGGGACCGTCCGAGACTCAGCCGGCCCAGTCCTTGTCCATGTCCAGGCCGCCCTCCCGGCGCTGGGTGAAGGAGAACCAGTTGCCGGAGTCGTCGCGGAAGAGCGCCTCGGTGCCGTAGGGGCGCTCCTGCGGCTCCTGGAGGAACTCCACGCCGCGGTCCTTGAGCTTCTTGTAGTCCCCGTGGATGTCGTCGGTGGCCAGCACACCGGCGCCCAGGGCGCCCTTGGCCACGAGCTTCTTCATCATCTCGGCGGACTCGGGGTCCATCGCGGGCGGTCCGGGCACCATGAGCGTCAGCTCGACGTCGGGCTGGTCGGGGGCGCCGACGGTGAGCCAGCGCATGCCGCCGTCGCCCATGGTCATGTCGGTACGGACCTCAAGGCCCAGCTTCTGTGTGTAGAACTCCTTGGCCCGGTCCTGGTCGAGGACCCAGACGGTCGTGATGGCGAGCCCCTTGATCATGGCGTTCTCCCGAGTGCGCGGGGTGTTGCTTGCGCTGCCACGGTAAGCAGCCGGGGCGTCAGCGCGCTTCTCCGGAATTGCTGTCCCGCGCCCCGGCCCCCGGACGGAACCCACCGGCCCAGAGCATCGCGTAGCACCCGGGGATGAGAGCGGCCCCGCGGCCCACGTGCTTGGCGCGGTACTCGCTCGGGGTGAGGCCGGTCCAGGACTTGAAGCGCGCCGAGAACGTGCCCAGGCTGCTGAACCCCACGAGATGGCAGATCTCCGTCACGGTCAGGTTCGCGGTGCGCAGGAGGTCCTCGGCGCGCTCGATCCGCCGGTGCGTCAGATACTGGCCGGGCGTCTCTCCGTACGCCGCCTTGAAGGCCCGTATGAAGTGATAGCGGGAGTACCCGGCATGCGCGGCCACGGCATCGAGATCGAGCCCAGGGTCCGCCCAGTCCCGGTCCATCGCGTCCTTGGCGATCCGGAGCTGACGCATCTTGTCCACGGCGTCGATGGTGACACGCACCACCGACAACACCGCGAACCACCGGCCGCCGAGCTCCACCCTCCTTGACTCCCGCTCAGGACGGGGCATCCCACCCGTACACGGCGAAGGCCCCCGGGCGGACAGCGCCGGGGGCCTTCGGGCCGGGAGTGGTGCGGGTCAGACGGCCTCTGCAACCGCCGGCTGCGCATCCGCGGCGTCCCCAGCCGCGCCCCCGGCCCGCTTGTCCGGCCCCGCGCCCCGCAGCGGAACCTCCTTCACGAACACCGCGGCCACCAGCGACGCCACGGCCACCACCGCGCCGAGCAGGAACGCCGAGTGCGTACCCGACGACACCGCGTACTGATAGGCCTCACGGGCCGCAGCCGGCAGCTTCTCCAGGCTCTTCGCGTCCAGCTGCGCGGACTGCGCGGTGATCTTCGAGCCGAGCGAGCCCGCCCGCTCGGCCATCACGTGCTGCACCCGGTTGTTGAACAGCGCGCCCATGATCGCGACACCGAAGGAGGAGCCGAGCGTCCGGGCCAGGGTGGTGGTCGAGGAGGCGACACCCATGTCCCTCATCTCGACGCTGTTCTGGGCCACCAGCATGGTGATCTGCATCAGGCAGCCCATTCCGGCACCCAGGACGGCCATGTACACACCCGAGGTGAACCGGCTCGTCCCGGTGCCCATCTGCGCGAGCAGGAACAGGCCCACGACCATCAGCACACTGCCGACCACCGGGAAGACCTTGTAGCGCCCGCTGTTGGTGGTGACCCGGCCGGCGATCATCGACACGACGAGCATCGCGCCGAGCATCGGCAGGAGCAGCAGCCCGGAGTTGGTCGCGGACGCACCCTGCACCGCCTGCTGGTACAGCGGCAGGAACAGCGTCGCACCGAACATCACGAACCCGGTGATGAACCCGATCGCCGACATCAGCGAGAAGTTTCGGCTACGGAAGATGTGCATCGGCACGACCGGCTCGGCGGCCCTGGTCTGCCAGAACACGAACCCGACGAGCGCGGCGACCCCGATCCCGATCAGCTCCATGATCCGCGCGGAGGTCCAGGCGTACTCGGTCCCGCCCCAGGTGGTGACCAGCACGATCGAGGTGATGCCGACGGTCAGCAGCAGGGCGCCCGGGTAGTCGATACGCGCCTGGGAGCGCTTCTTCGGCAGGTGCAGGACGGCGCTGATCAGCGCCAGCGAGACGGCTCCGAGCGGCAGGTTGATGTAGAACGCCCAGCGCCAGCCCCAGTGGTCGGTGATGGTGCCGCCGACCAGCGGTCCGCCGATCATCGCGAGGGCCATGACAGCGGCCATCATGCCCTGGTACTTGCCCCGCTCCCGCGGCGGTATCAGATCCCCGATGATGGCCATGACGCCGACCATGAGACCACCGGCGCCCAGGCCCTGTACGGCACGGAAGCCGATGAGCTGGCCCATGTTCTGCGCCATGCCGCTGAGCGCCGATCCGACCAGGAAGATCACGATCGAGCTCATGAAGGCGCCCTTGCGCCCGTACATGTCGCCGAGCTTGCCCCACAGCGGGGTGGATGCCGCGGTCGCGAGGGTGTAGGCGGTCACCACCCACGAAAGGTGCTGGAGCCCGCCGAGCTCGCCCACGATCGTCGGCATCGCCGTGCCCACGATCATGTTGTCCAGCATCGCGAGCATCATCGTGATCATCAGGGCGAGCAGGACGACCCGCACGCTCCGTGGTTGTTTCTCGCTACCGGCCGGCGCCTCGTGGTCCGCCATGCTCCCCACTCCCCTAGGTACTGCGGGCCGCCCGGCTACTTACTTGCCGACCGGCTAGTTGACTACACTGCGGGACGGTAGCCCGGTAACTAGCCGGGCGTCAAGTAAGTTTCCCGGGCCTGCCTGTTGGCCGGCACACAGGTCCGGGGAGCGCGAGGAGTACGAGGATGGGCACCATGGACGGCACCAAGCGGCAGCGGCGCGGGGACACCCGCCAGCGCATCCAGGACGTGGCGCTCGGACTCTTCGCCGAGCAGGGGTACGAGAAGACCTCGCTGCGCGAGATCGCCGAGCGCCTGGACGTCACCAAGGCCGCGCTCTACTACCACTTCAAGACCAAGGAAGAGATCCTCGTCAGCATCTTCGAGGACCTGACCCGGCCCATGGACGAGCTGATCGAGTGGGGCAAGGCGCAACCGCACAGCCTGGAGACCAAGCAGGAGGTGCTGCGCCGCTACAGCGAGGCGCTGACGGGTGCGGCCCCGCTCTTCCAGTTCATGCAGGAGAACCAGGCGACGATCCGCGAACTGAGCATCGGCAACCAGTTCAAGGACCGCATGCTGGGGATGCGGGACATCATCAGGGACCCGGACGCGTCCCTGACCGACCAGGTCCGCTGCCTCAGCGCGCTGTTCACCATGCACGCGGGGATGTTCGTCCTCCAGGAGGACGACGGCGACCCCGAGGACAAGCGCAAGGCGGTCCTGGAGGTCGCGATCGATCTGGTCACGCAGGCGCACGCGGGCACGCAGTCGGCGGACCCCCAGACGCCGTAGGGACGCCTCGGACCAGCCGGGTCCCTCACCGGCGCGGAGGTCATCCACGGCACTGCTTCGTGCACCACCGGGGGTATTTCGCCGATACTCGACAGAAGCCCGGCGCCTTCTCCCGCCCCAAGGCGAATATCCCTTTTGCCCTTATTGGCTGTAGTGCTATCGCACCGGAATATCCCCGATTCACACCAAAGGCACTTCAGTTCGCCGAGCTGTGGGGCGCGGCGCATACGCCGTAAAGGAAAGGGGCTGCCCCGGGACCTGGTCCCGGGGCAGCCCCTTTCCACTCAGTAGGCCGAGCGCCCTGCGCTCACGCCTCCTTGCTCAGGTTCGGGCCCGCGCCGCCGGCCGCCTGCTCGATCGGCGGAACGTCCGGAAGCGCCGACTTCTCCTCACCGCGGAAGGTGAAGGTCTTGGTGTCGCCCTCCTCCTCCGTGTCGACGACCACGATGTGACCCGGACGCAGCTCCCCGAAGAGGATCTTCTCGGACAGCGTGTCCTCGATCTCGCGCTGGATCGTGCGGCGCAGCGGCCGGGCGCCCAGCACCGGGTCGTAGCCCTTCTTCGCCAGCAGCTCCTTCGCGGACTGGGCGAGCTCGATGCCCATGTCCCGGTCCTTGAGCCGCTCGTCGACCTTGCTGATCATCAGGTCGACGATCCGCAGGATGTCCTCCTGGGTCAGCTGCGGGAAGACGACCACGTCGTCGACGCGGTTGAGGAACTCGGGCCGGAAGTGCTGCTTCAGCTCGTCCGACACCTTGTTCTTCATGCGCTCGTAGTTGCTCTTCGTGTCGCCCTGGGCGGCGAAGCCCAGGTTGAAGCCCTTGGAGATGTCCCGGGTGCCGAGGTTGGTCGTCATGATGATGACCGTGTTCTTGAAGTCCACGACCCGGCCCTGGGAGTCGGTCAGACGACCGTCCTCCAGGATCTGCAGCAGCGAGTTGAAGATGTCCGGGTGGGCCTTCTCGACCTCGTCGAAGAGGACGACCGAGAACGGCTTACGGCGCACCTTCTCCGTCAGCTGGCCGCCCTCCTCGTAGCCCACGTAACCGGGGGGCGAACCGAAGAGACGCGACACCGTGTGCTTCTCGCTGAACTCCGACATGTCGAGGGAGATCAGCGCGTCCTCGTCGCCGAACAGGAACTCGGCGAGCGCCTTGGACAGCTCGGTCTTACCGACACCGGACGGGCCCGCGAAGATGAACGAACCACCCGGACGCTTCGGGTCCTTCAGACCCGCACGCGTACGGCGGATCGCCTTCGACAGCGCCTTGACGGCGTCCACCTGGCCGATGACCCGCTTGTGGAGCTCGTCCTCCATACGGAGCAGGCGGCTGGACTCCTCCTCGGTGAGCTTGAACACCGGGATGCCCGTGGCGGTGGCCAGGACCTCGGCGATCAGCTCGCCGTCGACCTCGGCGACGACGTCCATGTCGCCGGCCTTCCACTCCTTCTCCCGCTTGGTCTTCGCGGCGAGCAGCTGCTTCTCCTTGTCGCGGAGAGAAGCCGCCTTCTCGAAGTCCTGGGAGTCGATCGCCGACTCCTTGTCCCGGCGGACGGCCGCGATCTTCTCGTCGAACTCGCGGAGGTCCGGCGGCGCGGTCATCCGGCGGATGCGCATCCGGGAACCCGCCTCGTCGATCAGGTCGATCGCCTTGTCCGGCAGGAAGCGGTCCGAGATGTAGCGGTCGGCCAGGGTGGCGGCCTGGACCAGGGCCTCGTCCGTGATGGAGACGCGGTGGTGCGCCTCGTAACGGTCGCGCAGACCCTTGAGGATCTCGATGGTGTGCGGCAGGGACGGCTCCGCGACCTGGATGGGCTGGAAGCGGCGCTCCAGGGCCGCGTCCTTCTCCAGGTGCTTGCGGTACTCGTCGAGCGTGGTCGCACCGATGGTCTGCAGCTCACCACGGGCCAGCATCGGCTTCAGGATCGAGGCGGCGTCGATGGCGCCCTCGGCGGCACCCGCACCGACCAGCGTGTGCAGCTCGTCGATGAACAGGATGATGTCGCCGCGGGTGCGGATCTCCTTCAGCACCTTCTTCAGGCGCTCCTCGAAGTCACCGCGGTAGCGGGATCCGGCGACCAGCGCGCCCAGGTCGAGGGTGTAGAGGTGCTTGTCCTTGAGGGTCTCGGGCACCTCGCCCTTGACGATGGCCTGCGCCAGGCCCTCGACGACCGCCGTCTTGCCGACGCCGGGCTCGCCGATGAGGACCGGGTTGTTCTTCGTACGGCGGGACAGCACCTGCATGACCCGCTCGATCTCCTTCTCGCGCCCGATGACCGGGTCGAGCTTGGACTCACGAGCGGCCTGGGTGAGGTTCCGGCCGAACTGGTCCAGGACGAGTGAGGTCGAGGGCGTGCCCTCGGCCGGGCCGCCGGCGGTGGCGGTCTCCTTGCCCTGGTATCCCGACAGCAGCTGGATGACCTGCTGGCGGACACGGTTGAGGTCTGCGCCCAGCTTGACCAGGACCTGGGCGGCGACGCCCTCGCCCTCACGGATCAGGCCGAGCAGGATGTGCTCCGTGCCGATGTAGTTGTGGCCCAGCTGAAGGGCCTCGCGGAGCGACAGCTCCAGGACCTTCTTGGCACGGGGGGTGAAGGGGATGTGGCCCGAGGGGGCCTGCTGGCCCTGGCCGATGATCTCCTCCACCTGCTGGCGGACCGCCTCGAGCGAAATCCCGAGGCTCTCCAGGGCCTTAGCGGCGACACCCTCACCCTCGTGGATCAGGCCCAGGAGGATGTGCTCGGTGCCGATGTAGTTGTGGTTGAGCATCCGGGCTTCTTCCTGAGCCAGGACGACAACCCGCCGCGCGCGGTCGGTGAACCTCTCGAACATCGTTAATCGCTCCTCAGAGCGGTCAGGCAGTAAGGGGACGCTCCCCTCCCTGTCCTTCCGCAGCTTAGTCCCGCAAGCGGGGACCGCTCATTCCAACTGCCGACACCGTTCTTGGCCTCCTGACCCGGAACGCCGACATCTGCTCCAACCCGATGGTGCGAGACGATGTTCCCGCAGGCCAGGCAGTTACCCCTGTCACCAGTACGCCGATGGCGAACGTGAGACGACCTTTCCCGCGTGACGCCCCCTCCCACTAGGGATGTCTTACCCGTCCGCACCGACACTCCATGCCGAGCGCACCGCTTCCCTCCGCTACGGGCGAACATCCTTGCGCCGCCGAACACCCCCGCACGCCCCCTCTTTCGGCACTGTACGCAATCGCACCGCCACTCAGCGTAACCCCGAACGGGCTTCCGCTGTTGCTCCTGGCATGGTCCACACGGTGCCGCTCCCCCGATGGCCGCTCCATCCGGGCAGTGCGGTGCGTCGGTGGTACGAGGAGGAGCTGGGCTGGGCGACCGCGCCCGGAGAGCCGGTGCGGCTGGTCACGGGGCTGCGCTTCGACGTCCTGGACGTCCCCGCGGAGGCGGGCAGGCCCGCGCTGCGGCATGTGGGGCCGGCGGCCCCGGTCGCGCTGTGCGGGGAGCGGATGCGGCTGCTGGTGGCCGCGGGCAGCGCGGAGGAGCTGCCGGGACTGCTCGACTGGCTGGAGTGGGGCGCCCTGGACCTGGACCTCAGGGCGACCGGGGCGGGCGGGCACGTCGAGGCGCCGCTGCCGCCGGGGTGGGCGGCGGGTGTGCCGCCGGGGCCGGCCGACACCCCGGGATCGCGGCCGCTTCCCCTGAGCCGGACCGGTTCACAGGGGGCCGCCGTCTGGCTGCGGCCCCCCGAGCCGGGGTGCGAGGTCGAGCTTCTGCTGCCGACGCTGTCGGCCGTGCGGGGCGGCGAAGGCGCCCCCGATCTGGTACGGCTGGTCGACACGATGGCAACGCAGTGCCACCGGGTGCGGCTGCGGCGCGCGTGCGCTCAGGCGTTGGCCTTCTCGTAGGCCTCGCGGATGGACGCCGGAACGCGGCCACGGTCGTTGACCTCGTAACCGTTCTCCTTCGCCCAGGCACGGATCTGCGCGGTGTCCTGGGCGCCACCGGAAGCGGCGGCGCGAGCCTTGCCCCGCCCGCCCGCGGCACGGCCTCCGGTACGACGACCGCCCTTCACATAGGGGTCGAGAAGGCCACGGAGCTTGTCCGCGTTGGCCGTCGTGAGGTCGATCTCGTACGTCTTGCCGTCCAGTGCGAACGTGACGGTCTCGTCCGCCTCGCCGCCGTCGAGGTCGTCGACAAGAAGGACCTGAACCTTCTGTGCCACCGGATTTCCTTTCATCGATAACTTCAGGGCCGAGGGCTGCGGCGCGTGCCGCATGTTTCGCGTCCCCTGTTATATGCAGTACTGCAGTACATCGGAAAGCAAACCGCTTTTGCCTGAAAAACACAAACCCCTCGACAGAGCCCGACGGGGGGCCGGGAGACCGGAAAGATGCGCGTTTCGGACATAGGGAACCTGGGCACGGGTGTCCGGCCGTCAAGCAACACCCGAATAGTCACGGACGATCCCTTGGCGATCACAGATGCAGAAGCATCCGACTGTTGCCCAAGGTGTTCGGTTTCACTCGTTCGAGACCGAGGAACTCCGCCACGCCCTCGTCATAGGAACGCAACAGCTCGGCGTAGACATCGGCGTCGACGGGCGTCTCCCCGATCTCCACGAAGCCGTGCTTCCCGAAGAAGTCCACTTCGAAGGTCAGACAGAAAACGCGACGAACGCCGAGCCAGCGGGCGGTCTGCAGCAACTTCTCCAGCAACCGGTGCCCGACGCCGAGACCCCTGGCCCCGGGCATCACCGCGAGTGTGCGGACTTCCGCCAGGTCTTCCCACATGACGTGCAGGGCGCCGCAGCCCACGACCTCGCCGCTGTCGTCACGTTCCGCCACCCAGAACTCCTGGATGTCCTCGTAAAGCGTGACCGTCGCTTTGTCGAGCAGGATGCCGCGCCGGACGTAGGCGTCGAGGAGGCGGCGCACCGCCGGCACATCGCTGGTTCGGGCCCGTCGGACGGTGATGGCTTTTGCGGTCGCTTCGGGGCGCTCTGCTGGCATGAGCGGACGCTATCGCCCGGTGTCGTCCTCGGCGGAGGCGGGGTTCTTCTCCTCAAGCGTCTGCGCACGCTTCTTCCCCGGGTTCTCGCCTCTTCCCCTCTTCCCCGGGTTCTCGCCGGGCTTCTCGCCGCCGCCACCGGCCGGACGATCGGGGGACGCGGCGGATTCGGGGGATTCGGGGGAGACGGCATCCGCGGTGGCCGCCGTTTCGGCGCTTCCGGGCTCCTCGGCACTCACGGGACCTTGCACGATGCGTACGGCGTCCCGCAGTGCCTGCCGCTGTTCGTCGCTCATCATGCCGAAGAAGGCGACGAGTGCGGCGGCCGGGTTGTCGCTCTGCGACCAGGCGTCGTTCATCAGTGCGGCCGCGTAGGCGGCACGGGTGGAGACCGCCTCATATCGATAGGCCCGGCCTTCCGCCTCACGGCGGACCCAGCCCTTCTGATGGAGATTGTCCAAAACGGTCATCACCGTGGTGTACGCGATGGACCGTTCCTGCTGGAGGTCTTCCAGGACTTCTCGAACGGTCACCGGGCGGTTCCACTTCCACACCCGCGTCATGACCGCGTCTTCGAGTTCTCCCAATGGGCGAGGCACGCTCAGCACAATAGTGGGAGATGTCGACAATGGCCCGGCGGACGTGCGCTTACACGGCGAACGGCAACAAAAAGGGCGTACGACTCGAAAAGTGCATGAGTCGTACGCCGGGGTGGCGCGGGACGGCGCCGGGAGTGCGGGGAGCCGGGGGCCGGCCCGTGGGCCGGGCTCAGGCCTCGGCGTCCCAGGCGCCCTGGCGGGCGGCCTCCGCGCGGGCGAGGGCCGCGTCGACGGCCGCGTCCTCCTTGGCCTTGTTGGCGCCGCCCTGGGTCTTCACGATCACCCTGATGAGCCCGACGAAGAACACGGCCATGACGACCGGGGGTACGAGCGCGGAGACGTAGTCCATGTGTCCAGAGTAGCCAGGGCCTGTCCGATGGATCCCGGTCGGGTGGGCGTTACCGGATGGGACGGGTACGCCGGGTACGGCCCCGCCCGCCCGGCTAGTGCTGTGGCCGGAAAGGTTTGCCGGGAAGCTCGCGGCGTCCGGTGCGGTGCATCGCAAGGCGGAGCGTCGCCCGCGTACTGGATGTACTCGGGCGATGCGACAACGCGGCGAGGTGCCGTGCCGGGCGTCGCGAGCCGGTGAACCTTTCCGGTCGCAGCACTAGCCGACGGCCAGCTGCCGATGCGCGTGGGGCGGGCCGGGTTTCCGTTTGGGCGGGAAGACCTCGCCGGGAGTCGGGATGGGGCGCGAGGGGCGTGGCGTTCCCGGCTCGGGGCGCGGGGCGGGCTTCTCGGGCCTCTCGGCCGGCTTGTCGGGTTTGCGGGACGGCTTCTCCGCCTGCTCGTCCGCGGCCGCGCGGCCGCCCGGGAGCGCCGTGAGACGGGCACGGGAGACGGGGATCGAGACCCTGCGGGGGGTGCGGCAGGCGCGTGCGTCGCGTTCGGCGAGGGCGCCGCAGCGGTCGAGGAGGGCGGCGGCCGTGGGGGTGCCGCGCAGGGCGCGCAGGGCGGCGAGGTCGTCCGCGACCGGGCGGTAGCCGACGCGCAGGCCGTCCGCAAGGAGAGTCAGATAGCCGGTGGCGGCGCCGGGGAGGGCGGCGCGGTAGCGGGCGAGGTCGGCCAGCAGAAAGGCCCTCAGTCGGGCGCCCTCGTGCACCGCCTCGTCCAGGGACGCGGCGAGGCGGAGGCAGTCCTGGACGTCCTCGGGGGAAGCGGCGTGGTGGTGGAGGGCGAGGGCGAGGGCGCGGCGGAGCACGCGCAGCTCCTCCGCGCCGAACGCCAGGCCGCCGCGGGATCCGTATGGCGTGGGCATGCGGTGACGCTACCGCTAATCGGACAAAACCGGCATAGCGGTAATGTCGTGTCGCTTGGGGTTCCCTCAGGTGGGGGCGGCCTGCGCCCTTTCGCCCATGTGGTTCCTGTCCGTGGGTGACCGCGGCTCGTTCGTGGCTCGTCGCGCCCACGCGGCGGAGCCGCGGGGCTGTCACAGACCCGCGCCCCTGCGGGGCGCTGATCCCCTCACATGCGTGAGACGTTCCGTTCGTAGACCAGGCGCAGACCGATCAGGGTCAGCCACGGCTCGTGTTCGTCGATCACCGTCGACTCGCCCAGGACCATCGGGGCCAGGCCGCCCGTGGCGATGACCGTGACGTCGTCCGGGTCGTCCGCGAGCTCGCGGGCCATGCGGTTGACCACGCCGTCGACCTGCCCCGCGAAGCCGTACACGATGCCCGCCTGCATCGCCTCGACCGTGTTCTTGCCGATCACCGCGCGCGGACGGGCCAGTTCGATCTTGCGGAGCTGGGCGCCGCGGACACCGAGGGCCTCCACCGAGATCTCGATGCCGGGGGCGATGACACCGCCCGCGTACTCGCCGCGTGCCGAGACCGCGTCGAACGTCGTCGCCGTGCCGAAGTCCACGACGATCGCGGGGCCGCCGTAGAGCTCGACCGCCGCCACCGCGTTGATGATGCGGTCGGCGCCGACCTCCTTCGGGTTGTCCATCAGGATCGGGACGCCCGTCTTGATGCCGGGCTCCACCAGGACCGCGGGGACGTCACCGTAGTACCGGCGGGTGACCTCGCGCAGCTCGTGCAGGACGGACGGGACCGTCGAGCAGATCGCGATGCCGTCGATGCCGTCGCCCAGTTCCTCGCCGAGGAGCGGGTGCATGCCCATCAGGCCATGGAGGACCACCGCCAGTTCGTCCGCCGTGCGGCGGGCGTCCGTGGAGATGCGCCAGTGCTCGACGATGTCCTCGCCGTCGAACAGGCCGAGGACGGTGTGCGTGTTGCCTACGTCGATGGTCAGCAGCATGGGCCCTACCTACTCCGCCGCTCGCAGGTCCAGGCCGATGTCCAGGATCGGCGAGGAGTGCGTCAGGGCTCCGACCGCCAGGAAGTCGACGCCCGTGTCCGCGTACGCCCTCGCGTTCTCCAGGGTCAGCCGGCCCGACGCCTCCAGGACGGCGCGGCCGGCGACGATCGACACCGCCTCCTCGCACTCGCCCGGGGTGAAGTTGTCCAGCAGGATCAGGTCCGCCCCCGCGTCCACGGCCTCGCGCAGCTGGTGCAGGGTGTCGACCTCGACCTCGATCGGCACGTCCGGGAACATCCCGCGGACCGCCTCGAAGGCCTCCGTCACGCCCCCGGCCGCCACGACGTGGTTGTCCTTCACCAGCGCCGCGTCCGACAGCGACATACGGTGGTTGACGCCGCCGCCGCAGCGGACCGCGAACTTCTCCAGGGCACGCAGGCCCGGTGTCGTCTTACGGGTGTCCCGTACACGCGCCTTGGTTCCCTCCAGGGCGTCCGCCCACGCGCGCGTGGCCGTCGCGATGCCCGACAGACGGCACAGGATGTTCAGCGCGCTGCGCTCCGCGGTGAGCAGGTCGCGGGTGCGCGTGGTCACGGTCAGGAGCTTCTGGCCGGCCTCCACCCGATCACCGTCGTCCACATGCCGCTCGACCTCGAACTCGTCGGTGCAGACCACCGAGATGACCGCCTCGGCGACCCTGAGGCCCGCCACCACGCCCGGCTCGCGCGCGCTGAAGTCGCCCGTCGCGACCGCGTCCTCGGGGATGGTCGCGACCGTCGTCACGTCCAGGCCGTGGTCCAGGTCCTCCTGGATGGCCACGTTGGCGATGTCCTCGACCTCCACCGGGTCGAGTCCGGCGTCCGCGAGGAGTTGGGCGAGCGCGGGATCGAGCCCGCACTCCATGTAGTCGCCGTGGTCGCCGTACTCGTCGGCGGCGCCGGCGGCACCGCAGGCACAGCCGTCGCCGCAGCCGCCGCTCGGGACGAGGGGATGGTCGGGGGTGGTCACTTCTGTCACTCCTGAGGACGGGCCTTGGCGGTCTCCCCGGCGCCGGCGGAGCCGGAAGCCCGGGAGAGGGTCGGGGGGAAGTCTGCGGTGTCGGTGGTGCGTACGGCCAGCGTCCGGTCCGGGTTCAGCCGTACGACGATGTGGCGGCGCCAGGCGGTGTCGTCGCTCCCGGCGTGGTCCTCACGCCAGTGGCAGCCGCGGGTCTCCTCGCGCTGGAGGGCGGCGGCGACCAGGACCCGGGCCACCCACAGCAGGTTGGTGGTCTCCCAGGTGTCGACGCCCGGCTCGGAGGTCTTGCCGTTCTCGTCCAGCGCGTCGCGCGCGTCGCTGTGCAGCCGCTGGAGGCGGTCGGCGGCCTCCCGCAGCGACGCCGCGGACCGGAGCACTCCGGCGCCTTCCGTCATGATCCGCTGGATCGTGAACCGGTCCTCCGGGGCGAGCAGGGGATGCGCGGGCTTCTCGGAGTATGGGACGGATGCGGGCACGCGCGCGTGAAGGCCGTCGGCCGCCCGGCCCCGCGCGATGTCGACGGCGATGCGCTCGGCGTAGACGAGCCCCTCCAGAAGCGAGTTCGAGGCGAGCCGGTTGGCGCCGTGGACGCCCGTGCAGGCGACCTCCCCGCACGCGTACAGGCCCGGCACGGTCGTCCGGCCGTGGGAGTCGGTGCGGACGCCGCCGGAGGCGTAGTGAGCGGCGGGGGCGACCGGGATGGGCTCGGTGACCGGGTCGATGCCGTGGGCGCGGCAGGCCGCCAGGATCGTCGGGAAGCGGTGCTCCCACATGTCGGCGCCGAAGTGGCGGGCGTCGAGGAACATGTGCTCGGCGTCCTGCTCCTGCATGCGACGCATGATGCCCTTGGCGACGATGTCCCTGGGCGCCAGTTCGGCCAGTTCGTGCTGCCCGATCATGAAGCGCACCCCGTCCGCGTCCACGAGGTGGGCGCCCTCGCCGCGCACCGCCTCGGAGACCAGCGGCTGCTGGCCCTCCGCGTCCGGGCCGAGGAACAGCACGGTCGGGTGGAACTGCACGAATTCGAGGTCGCTGACCTCGGCTCCGGCCCGCAGGGCGAGCGCCACGCCGTCGCCCGTGGACACCGAGGGGTTGGTGGTCGCGGAGTAGACCTGGCCCATGCCGCCGGTCGCGAGGACCACGGCGGGCGCGTGCACGGCGCCCACGCCGTCGTGCTGGCCCTCGCCCATGACGTGCAGGGTCACGCCCGCGGTGCGGCCCTCGGCGTCCGTGAGCAGATCCAGGACCAGCGCGTTCTCGATCGTGCGCAGTCCACGCGCGCGTACCGCCTCGACGAGGGCCCGCGAGATCTCGGCGCCGGTCGCGTCGCCACCCGCGTGTGCGATACGGCGGCGGTGGTGGCCACCCTCACGGGTGAGCTGGATGCCGCCCTCGTCGTCGGTGTCGAAGTGCGCGCCGGTGGAGATGAGCCGGCGTACGGCGTCGGGGCCCTCGGTGACCAGGAGGCGCACGGCCTCCTCGTCGCACAGGCCCGCGCCCGCCACCAGCGTGTCCTGGAGGTGCTGGTCGGGGCTGTCGCCCTCGCCCAGGGCCGCCGCGATACCGCCCTGCGCCCAGCGGGTGGAGCCGTCGTCGAGGCGGGCCTTCGTGACGACGACCGTCGTCAGGCCGGCGGCCCCGCAGCGCAGGGCCGCGGTGAGGCCCGCGACCCCGGAGCCGACGACCACGACGTCCGCGGCGATGGACCAGCCCGGTGCGGGCGCGTGCAGTCGTATGCCTGTGCCGGTCACGAGGCGGCTCCGTGAGGGTCGACGGGTTCGGGGGCTCCGAAGGAGAGCGGGATGTTGTCGATCAGGCGGGTCGTCCCGACCCGGGCGGCGACGGCCAGGATCGCCTCGCCGGTGAAGTCGCCGGAGATCTCGCTGAAGTCCGACGGATCGACCAGGGCCAGGTAGTCCAGGACCAGCGGCGGGTCCAGGTGGGCGGCCTCGTCCAGGACGAGACGGGCGGCGGCGCGGACGGCGGCGGGGCCGCCGGGCGCGGCCTTCGCGACCGCGTGCGCGTCGGCCGCCGCGCGCGACTCCCCCAGGGCGCTGAGCGCCTCGGCACGCGCGTGCGTGGAGGGCACTTCGCGGGCACGCGCGCGCAGCGCCTCCTGGGCGGCGTGCCGGTCGCGGCCCGCGAACAGGGCCCGCGAGAGCGCGAGCGCGGCGTGCCGTTCGTCCGGCGACAGGTAGCGGTTTCGGCTGGAGAGGGCGAGCCCGTCGTCCTCGCGCACGGTGGGCACGCCGATGATCTCCACACCGAAGTTCAGATCGCGCACCATCCGGCGGATCAGGGCGAGCTGCTGGGCGTCCTTCTGCCCGAACAGCGCCGCGTCGGGCCGGGTGAGGTGCAGCAGCTTGGCGACGACGGTGAGCACGCCGTCGAAGTGGCCGGGGCGAAAGCTCCCTTCGAGGCGCTCGCCCATGGGGCCCGCGGAGATCCGCACCTGGGGCTCTCCGCCGGGGTAGACCTCGTCCACGGAGGGGGCGAACACGGCGTCCGCCCCGGCCTGTTCGGCGATCTTCAGGTCGGCGTCCAGGGTGCGCGGATAGCGGTCGAGGTCCTCGCCCTTGCCGAACTGCAACGGGTTCACGAACACGGTGACGACCACCTCGCCGTGCGGCCCGGCGATCTGGCGGGCGGCGCGGATCAGGGTGGCGTGGCCCTCGTGCAGGGCGCCCATGGTCATCACGACTGCCCGGCGGCCATGCTTCACGCGCGCGTGCAGTTCGTCGGCGGTGCGCAGCAGCAGGGTGGTGGTCATCGGGCGTTCCCCTCGGTGCCGTTGGCGAGTACCCCGAGCAGGTCCTCGGCCAACTCCGGCTTGAGCAGTCCATGGGCCAGGGCCCGGTCTGCGGTCGCGCGGGCCATCGCCAGATAGCCGGCGACCGTCTGCGGGGCGTGCTTGCGCAGCTCGGCGACGTGCGCGGCGACCGTACCCGCGTCACCGCGCGCCACGGGGCCGGTCAGAGCCCCGTCGCCGGAGCGCAGGGCGTTGTCGAGGGCGGCGCCCAGGAGCGGGCCGAGCATGCGGTCGGGGGCCTCGACGCCCGCCGCGCGCAGCAGTTCCATGGACTCGGCGACCAGGGTGACCAGGTGGTTGGCGCCGATGGCGAGGGCCGCGTGGTACAGCGGGCGCATCTCCTCGGCGATCCACTCGGGCTCGCCGCCCATCTCGATCACGAGCGCCTCGGCGGCGAGGCGCAGCTCCTCGGGCGCGGTGACCCCGAAGGAGCACCCGGCCAGGCGCTGCACGTCCACCGGGGTGCCGGTGAAGGTCATCGCGGGGTGCAGGGCCAGCGGCAGCGCTCCCGCGCGCAGGGCGGGATCGAGCACCTTCGCGCCGAACCGGCCGGAGGTGTGCACGAGCAGCTGTCCCGGCCGTACGGCCCTGGTCTCGGCGAGGCCCTCCACGAGGCCCGGCAGCGTGTCGTCCGGAACGGTCAGCAGGACAAGATCGGCGCGCTCCAGGACCTCGGCGGTCGGGACGACCGGCACGTCCGGGAGCATCGTCGCCGCCCGTCGTCTCGAGTCGTCGGAGACCGCGGAAACGGCGACCGGGCGATGCCCGGCGAGTTGCAGCGACGCGGCCAGCGCGGGCCCGACCCGGCCGGCTCCGACCACACCCACGGAGAGCCGCGCCGGGCGGTCCCTGGGATCCGGCTGTTGGAATGTACTCACTCGACGGTGGCCTTCCCGTTCCAGTCCGCTCTGGGTACCGGACGATTTCTCGTCATGTTAACGCGATTGGCCGCCGGGCCGACCGGTTGTCCACAGGCTGTGGGTTCCCGCAGGTCATGGGCGCACGGAAATGCGGTGCCCGGCGGGGTGGGTGCGCGGCATCATCGGTGGGTGGACGACAGGGCGAAGAGGACGGCCGGGCGGCCGGTGGAGGGGGACATGGCGCAGACAGCCGAACACGACGGGGAACGGTCGGCGGAGTCGCCCGACGAGGCCCGGCGCCTGCTCCGGGAGCGCCGGATCGCCGCCGTCCGGCGCGCGGAGCGCGTCCTTGCGCGACCGGGCTTCCTGGGGACGCTCCGGGAGCGACTGGCGCTGCTGGACGGCGTGGGGGACGTGTACGACCTGGACGAGACCGCGGACATCTACGGGTCGGGGGTCGTCGAGGCGCTGGAGAAGAAGGTCGCCGGACTGCTCGGCAAGGAGGCCGCCGCCTTCTTCCCGACGGGCACGATGGCCCAGCAGGTGGCCCTGCGCTGCTGGGCGGGCCGCACCGGGAACATCACGGTGGCCCTGCAGGGGCTCGCCCACCCCGAATTGCATGAACGGAAGGCGTTCAGCGAGGTCAGCGGGTTGCGCCCGGTGCGTGTCACGAGTGAGCCCCGGCTGCCGACGGCCGACGAGGTGCGTGACTTCGCGGAACCCTTCGGGTCGCTGACGCTCGAACTGCCCCTCAGGGAGGCCGGTTTCGTCCTGCCGTCCTTCGAGGAGCTGACCGACGTCGTCCAGGCCGCTCGCGAGCGGGACGCGGTGGTGCACTTCGACGGCGCGCGCCTGTGGGAGTCCACGGTCCACTTCGACCGCCCGCTGGAGGACGTGGCGGGCCTCGCCGACAGCGTCTACGTGTCGTTCTACAAGTCCCTCGACGGGTACGGCGGAGCGGCCCTCGCGGGTCCGAGGACGCTCGTCGACGAGGCGAAGGCCTGGCGGCACCGTTACGGCGGGCAGGTCTTCCAGCAGTTCCCGACGGCGCTGTCGGCGCTCGCCGGTCTGCAGCGCGAGCTGCCCAGACTGCCGCAGTACGTGCGCCACGCGCGCGTGGTCGCGGCCGCGCTGCGCGAGGGGTTCGCGGCGGCCGGGGTGCCGTGGGCGCGTGTGCACCCCGGGCAGCCGCACACCCACGAGTTCCAGGTCTGGCTGCCGTACGACCCCGACGCCCTCTCGGAGGCCGCGGTCCGGCAGGCCGAGGAGACCGGAACCCTGCTGTTCGCGGACTCCTGGGCCCGCGGCGGCCCGGACCTGGCCGTCACCGAGGTCTCCGTACGGGCCGACGGCCTGACGTGGACGGCGGACGACGTGAAGGAGGCGGTGACGGACTTCACGAACCGGCTGCCGGGGGCCGCGGACTAAGAGCTCCGGACAGAATGGGAGGCCGTGAGCCGGGCGCCCACTCTGTTCGGAGCTCCGGCGGTCTCCGTGGGACAAGGAGCGGCGTCCGGTGCGTGCTCTCGGCGTGCCGCCGGGGAGACGGGCAACCGGCTCAGCATGAAGGACGCGAGCGGCGGCCAGGCAACCACCCTGCCAGCGCCGCCCGCAGCCGTCCGCGCGGCGGGCGGCCCGCCAGCACCGCGCGGAAGTGCTGATAGTCGCGCACTTCACGGACGAGCTGCCAGTCGTGGGCGCCGGGCGCGGGTGGGGCGGGCTCGCCGAGGCGCTGGGCGCGGTAGGTGTCGAGGAGGTACTGCTGGGTGATGCTCATGGCGAAACGGCCCTCTTCGGGTACGGGAACGGGATCCGGAAGGCTCCGCGGCTGCCCCGGTGGTTCCAGCCTGCATGCGCCCCCGGCCATGCGTCGCCCCGATTGACAGGCCTCGTCAATCGGCGGCGGCGTTGTCGGTGGCGGGGTGCACCATGAGGTCATGAGCGTGGACATCGACATCAGCGGGCTGCGGCGGGAGAGGATCGCCGTCGTGATCTCCCCGCTGGCCGAACTCGGGATGGCCCTGCACGCACTGTCCGAGCCCGGCCACCATCCCGGCCTGCAGGGCTGGGTCACCTCCGTGACCGCCGGCCTCGACTCGCATCTGGCCGACCGGATGTGCGAGGCCGACTTCCTGTGGCGTACGACGTTCTCGGACCTCTTCCTGCCGTGCGCGGGCATGCCGGGCCGGGACACCCTCCCCGGTGCCACGCTCGCCGAGGAGCTGGACCTGCTGGACAAGCTCAGCGACGAGCAGTTCGTCGACGCGGCGCTGGAGTTCACCTGCGCGCTGCCGTGCAGCGGTCCGGGCCCCGCCGTGCTCGCCGACGCCGACGCCCGCGCACGCGCCCTGGAGCTGGCCGCCGCGCGGGGGCCGCAGCAGCTGCGGTTCAGCGAGCGGCTGCTGGCCGACCCGCCGGGCACCCGGGCCTGGCTGCGGCAGTTCCTCGCGGACTGCGACGCCGCCTTCTTCGCCGACACCTGGTCCCGGTTGCGCCACCAGCTCGCCGCCGACGCCCGCCACAAGACGGACCTCCTGCGTCGCAAGGGCCTGGGCGAGGCGCTGGCGTCGGTGTCGTCCGCGGTGACGCTCGACGAGGCCGCGAACCGCATCGTCGTCGACAAGCTCGGCGAGGGCCGGACCGCCACGGCGGGCGGCGGCCTGCTGCTCGTCCCGACCAGCCTGGGCCGTCCGCATCTGATGGTGCTGCACCGCCACGGCTGGCAGCCGGTGCTGCACTACCCCATCAGCTCCCCCGCGCCTGCGGCTCCGCCGTCGCTGGAGCAGCTGACCCTGCGGATGGCCGCCCTGTCCCACCCGGTGCGGATGCGCATGTGCCGCAGCCTGGCCCGCAGCGCGTTCACGACGGGTGAGCTGGCCCAGGTCCACGGCCTGACGGCGCCCGAGATATCCCGGCACCTCAGCGCCCTGAAGAAGGCGGGCCTGCTCACCACCCGCCGCCGCGGCCGGTACGTCCTGCACCAGCTGGACGTGACCGCGGTGGCCCGGCTGGGCAGCGACTTCCTGGAGGGAATCCTCAGATAGCCGATCAGCCGGGCCGTCAGTCGAACCGGATGTGCTGCAGCGAGACCTTCGTCTGCCGCAGCCGTGTCCGCACGGCGCCCTCGTTGTTGGGTCTGAGCGTCAGTCCGGCGAGCACGGCGATCCGGTCCGCCGTCTTGGGCACCGTCGAGTGGTCCGTCCACAGGTGCTCGGCGAACTCCGGCTCGCGCAGCCGCTGCAGACAGTGGTCGAGCTGCTGGACGGCCCAACTCTCCCTGCGCAGCGGGGCGTCCTTCCCTGCGACGTACTGGACGAGGTGCCCGAAGCCGCGCTCGCGCAGCCGTTTCAGGACCGTCTCCCGCTCGGCGAGGAGCGCGAAGTGGCGTACGTCGTGGCCCAGTTCGCCCAGCCGGCCCACCGTCTCCGCGAAGTAGTCCGGATCGGTGACCGTCATGGGGACGATGACCACGCCGTCGTGTTCGCGGAGCGCGAGATCGAGGACCTCGACCACGCCCTGCCGCCACGAGGCCAGGTCCTGGAAGTTCCCGCGCAGTTCGGGCGGCAGCATGCGGCGCAGGCCGAATCCTGCGTGTTCCGGATCGCAGATGACGCTGCCGGGCAGACGGCGCCGGATCTCGTGTGCGGTCTGTGTCTTGCCGCCCCCGAAGGGGCCGTTGATCCACAGGAGCATGCGCAGACCCTAGTGGTCGCCGGTCACGCCGGGA
Source organism: Streptomyces sp. TP-A0356 (assembly GCF_001417775.1). Classification (GTDB taxonomy): domain Bacteria; phylum Actinomycetota; class Actinomycetes; order Streptomycetales; family Streptomycetaceae; genus Streptomyces. Next base: position 44,490 of record NZ_BBZJ01000018.1, read on the forward strand.
TCACAGGTGGCTCAACCGTGCCCGCCCGCCCGTACGAGTCCGGTCTCGTACGCGAGGACCACCACCTGCACCCGGTCCCTGAGCCCCAGCTTCGTCAGGATGCGCCCGACATGGGTCTTCACGGTCGCCTCGGACAGCACCAACCGGGCCGCGATCTCGCCGTTGGACATGCCCTGCGCGACCAGCATCATGACCTCGCGCTCGCGGTCGGTGAGCCGTTCCAGCTCCTTGTGCCGGGGCTCCGTGGTGCCACCGGGCAGCATCGGCGCGAAACGGTCGAGCAGGCGGCGGGTGGTGGACGGCGCGACCACGGCGTCGCCGCTGTGCACGGAACGGATGGCGGTGAGCAGTTCGCCGGGCGGCACGTCCTTCAGCATGAACCCGGATGCGCCGGCCTTCAGCCCGGAGAAGGCGTACTCGTCGAGGTCGAAGGTGGTCAGGATCAGCACCTTCGGAGGGTTGGGCTCCGAGCAGATGCGGCGGGTGGTCTCCACGCCGTCCAGCTTCGGCATGCGGACGTCCATGAGGACCACGTCCACCTCGGTGGAGCGCAGCGCCTGAAGGGCCTCGACGCCGTCGCCCGCCTCCGCGACGACCTCCATGTCCGGCTGGGCGGCGAGCACCATCCGGAACCCGGTGCGCAGCAGCACCTGGTCATCGACGAGCATCACGCGGATCGGCATGGCGGGGGTCCTCCGGTCGGCCTTCGGTGGGCGGGGCTGGGTCGTGTCGCGGGCGGTCGGGCGGGGGTGCACGTGTCAGTGGGCGGGTTTCAGCGGTGTCAGTGGGCGGGTTTCAGCGGCAGCAGGGCGCTGATGCGGAAGCCTCCACCGGGCCGGGGGCCCGCGTCCAGGGTGCCGCCGACCATGCCGACCCGCTCCCGCATGCCGATCAGTCCGTGGCCCTGTCCGTCGGCGCCACCCTCCTCGTACAGCTCGTGCGGGGCGCCCTTGCCGTCGTCCTCGACGAGCAGCCCGAGGCCGTCGTCGAAGTACACCAGGCGCACGCTCGCGCCCGCGTTGGGGCCACCGTGCTTGCGGGTGTTGGTGAGCGCCTCCTGGACGATCCGGTACGCCGTCAGCTCGACGCCGCTGGGCAGCGGGCGCGGCGTGCCCTCCACCTTGAAGTCGACGGGCAGACCCGCGCTGCGGCACTGCTCGACGAGCTCGTCGATCTGCTCGACGTCGGGCTGCGGTACGTATTCCCCGGCCTCCGTGTGCTCGCCGGTGCGCAGCACGCCCAGCAGACGGCGCATCTCGGCGAGGGCCTGGCGGCCGGTCCCCGAGATCGTCTCCAGCGCCTTCCTGGCCTGGTCGGGGGCGGTGTCGAGGACGTAGGCGGCACCGTCCGCCTGCACCACCATCACCGACACGTTGTGCGCGACCACGTCGTGCAGTTCACGGGCGATCCGGGCGCGCTCGGCGGCGACCGCGACCTTGGCCTGCGCCTCGCGCTCCTTCTCCAGGCGGGCGGCGCGCTCCTCGAGCTGGGCCAGGTAGGCACGGCGCGTGCGGAGGGAGTCGCCGAGGACCCAGGCGAGGGCGAAGGGCACGGTCTGGAAGACGGCGACGGCGACCGTGCTCAGGGGGCTCGCATGGTGGTCCGCCCAGCGCGTCTGTGCCAGGGTGCCGGCGCACAAGCCGCCTATCAGGCCCACTCGGGAGGCCCAGCGGGCGCCGTCCGCGGCGACCGTGAAGATGATCACCAGCATGGCGAAGTCGGCGGCCACCGGCTGCTGGTCCAGAACCAGCTGCGCCAGTCCCATCGCCACGGCCACGAGGAGCATGGCCTCGGGCATGCGGCGGCGCAGCGCCACGACCACGCACAGGACGGCGGAGATCGTGAGCCCCGCGAAGAGCGATCCGTGGTAGTTCCGCGCCCCGCTGAGGTTCGTCACACTCACGCAGGAGAGCCCGAACAGAACGACGGCCCAGAAGCTGTCGACCCACGTCGGGTGCCTGCGGAGGAAGTCATAGAGGCGCTGCACGTAACCCAGAGTAGGGAAGCCCGTTGCGTGCAGGGGTCAACCGGAGGGTCGATCCGGGACGGACACGCGTACTCCGCAAGGTGGATGCTCCATGATCCCGAACGGTGAGAGACGGGCCGAACGGAACCGCGCCGGAGCCGCCGGAGCCCATGCGGGCGCTGGGTTGCCCGGCGCACACCCCCTTCGCACCGAGCGCGGTCCCGCACGCCGCGGCAGGAGCGCACGCAGGGGGCGCGAGGGCAGGGAGGGTGAAGACGCGGGAGTGAGGGCGCGGGACCTGGGGACGGGCGTGGGGGGACGGTAGCGGGACGCCGAGGCGGGGGCGAGAGGACGGCGTGGCAGGGAGAGGCAGGGAGACCGCCGGGACGCGGGCGCGAGTCCGGCGGACACGGAGACCGCCGGGACGCGGGCGCGAGGCCGGCGGACACGGAGACCGCCGGGACGCGGGCGCGAGGCCGGCGGACACGGAGACCGCCGGGACGCGGGCGCGAGGCCGGCGGACGCGGAGACCGCCGGGACGCGGGCGCGAGGCCGGCGGACGCGGAGACCGCCGGGACGCGGGCGCGAGGCCGGCGGACGCGGAGACCGCCGGGACGCGGGCGCGAGTCCGGCGGACACGGAGACCACCAGCGCACGGACGCGAGAACGGCGGACGCAAGCCGCCGCGACGCGGGACGCGGACGCCGGACGCCGGGACCCGAGGACGGCCGAGGGCGAGCGCGCTGGGGCGTCAGGAGGCAGGACACGGGGGCGAGGGCGCGTGCGCCCCGCACACACGGCGCCAATGCGGGCCCAGTCCCGGAACGCGGCCCCGGCCCGACCCCGGCCGCAAGCATCCGCGTCCGCGCCCGTACTCGCCCCGTCCTAGCCTGGCACCGTGGTGCACAAGGCGAGCGGTGAGTGGCGGGGATGGCGGGCGGCGGCCGAGGAGGCGCTGTACGGGCCGGGCGGGTTCTACCGGCGGCCCGAGGGGCCCGCGGGGCACTTCCGTACGTCCGTGCACGCCTCGCCGCTCTTCGCCGCCGCCGTGGCCCGGCTGCTGTGCCGGGTCGACGAGGCGCTGGGGCGGCCTGCCGAGCTGGCGTTCGTGGACATGGCGGCAGGCCGGGGCGAGCTGGCCGCCGGTGTCCTCGACGCGCTGCCCCCGGACGTCGCCGCCCGGGCGCGCCCGTACGCCGTAGAGATCGCCCGGCGCCCCGAGGGCCTCGACCCCCGGGTCGAATGGCTCGGCGAACCCCCGAAGGGGATCACCGGGCTGCTGTTCGCGAACGAGTGGCTGGACAACGTACCGGTCGAGGTCGCGGAGGTCGGCCCCGACGGCGTACCCCGGCTGGTCCTCGTACGGGAGGACGGCACCGAGCGCCTCGGAGAGCCGGTCGCGGGCGCGCAGGCGCGGTGGCTGGAGCGCTGGTGGCCGCTGTCCCGCGAAGGGGCCCGCGCCGAGATCGGCATCCCCAGGGACACCGCCTGGGCCGACGCCGTCGCGACCGTCGGCCGCGGGCTCGCCGTCGCCGTCGACTACGCCCACCACGCGGACGCCCGCCCGCCCTTCGGGACGCTCACCGGGTTCCGGTCGGGCCGGGAGACCGCCCCCGTGCCGGACGGCTCCTGCGACATCACCGCGCACGTGGCGCTGGACGCCTGCGCCCTTCCGGGGGCGCGCCTGCTCACCCAGCGCACCGCCCTGCGCGCTCTGGGCATCACCGGCGCACGCCCCCCGCTGACGCTTGCCTCCACGGACCCCACGGCCTACGTGCACGCCCTCGCGCAGGCCGGAGCCGCCGCCGAACTCAACGCCCCCGGGGGCCTCGGTGACTTCGGCTGGCTGCTCCAGCCCGTCGGTATGCCGGACGCCTACCTCGGTGATCTGCTCGGGAAGCTACTTGTCGATGTCCCCGACCACGAAGAACATTGACCCCAGGATCGCCACCATGTCCGCGACCAGCGTCCCCGGCAGCAGTTCGGTCAGCACCTGGATGTTGTTGTACGAGGCCGAGCGCAGCTTCAGCCGGTACGGGGTCTTGTCGCCCTTGCTGACCAGGTAGTAGCCATTGATGCCGAGCGGGTTCTCGGTCCACGCGTAGGTGTGGCCCTCGGGCGCCTTGAGCACCTTGGGCAGGCGCTGGTTGATCGGCCCGGGCGGCAGCTCGGCCAGCCGGTCCAGGCACGCGTCGGCCAGGTCGAGCGCGTTGTGGGTCTGCTCCAGGAGGCACTCGAAGCGGGCCAGGCAGTCGCCCTCCTGCCGGGTGACGACCTTCAGCGTGTCCTGGAGCTCGGGATAGGCCAGGTACGGCTCGTCCCGGCGCAGGTCGAAGTCCACCCCGGAGGCGCGCGCGATCGGCCCGCTCACGCCGTACGCGTGCACGGCCTCCGCCGTGAGGTGGCCCACGCCCCGCGTGCGCCCCCGGAAGATCTCGTTGCCGAGCACCAGGTCGTCGAACCGGTCCATGCGGGAGCGCACCCCCGAGACTGCGGCACGCGCGCGTGTGGCCCAGCCCGCGGGCAGGTCCTCCTTGAGGCCGCCCACGCGGTTGAACATGTAGTGCATGCGCCCGCCGGAGACCTCCTCCATGACGTTCTGGAGTTCCTCGCGCTCCCGGAAGGCGTAGAACACCGGCGTGATGCCACCCAGCTCCAGCGGATAGGAGCCGAGGAACATCAGATGGTTCAGGACGCGGTTCAGCTCCGCCAGGAGCGTGCGCATCCACACCGCCCGTTCGGGGACCTCCATGCCGAGCATCCGCTCGACGGCCAGGACCACACCCAGCTCGTTGGAGAAGGCGGAGAGCCAGTCGTGACGGTTGGCGAGCATGATGATCTGGCGGTAGTCGCGCGCCTCGAACAACTTCTCGGCGCCGCGATGCATATAGCCGATGACCGGCTCCGCGCCCTTGATCCGCTCGCCGTCCAGCACGAGCCGCAGCCGCAGCACGCCGTGCGTCGACGGGTGTTGGGGGCCGATGTTGAGCACCATGTCGGTGCTCTCCGCGGCACCGCCGATCCCGACCATGGTCTCCGTCGTAGGAGTCATGGTCCCAGTCTCTCGTACGTACGCTTGCGGCATGGAGACGGGGACTGTACTCGCCGGCGGTGAGCCCGTCTGGACGGGACTGCCGCCGGGGCTGCCGCGGATGCGGCGGTCGCTGCCGGTGGTGTGGCTGGGGCTGCCGGCCTTGGTCGCGGGACTGCTTCTCGGCCTGCTGGCCGGGCCCGCGTGGGCGCTCTTCGCGCTGCTGCCGCCGGCGCTGCTGGGGTGGGGCTGGGTGCTGCTGGCCACAACTGGCGCTCCTGGCGGTACGCCGAGCGGGCCGACGACCTGCTGATCAGCCGGGGCGTGCTGTGGCGCGAGGAGACCGTGGTGCCGTACGGGCGCATGCAGCTCGTCGAGGTCACCTCCGGTCCGGTCGAACGGCACTTCGGACTGGCGAACGTGCAGCTGCACACCGCGGCCGCCGCGACCGACGCCACCATCCCGGGCCTCGACCCGGCCGAGGCGGAGCGGCTGCGGGACCGGTTGACCGAGCTGGGCGAGGCCCGATCGGCGGGGCTGTGAGCGCGCCCGAGGCAGAGGCCGGCATACCGGAGGTGCGGAAGGGGCGGCAGGTCGCCGAACGGCGGCTGCACCCGTTGACCCAGCTGCCGCTGTGGTGGCGCGGCCACGGCCTCGCCGTCACCGACACGGTCTTCGCCGCCCGGCACGGCCTGCTGCGCCGCAGCCTGGCCCTCGTACCGCATGCGAAGGTCCAGAGCGTACGGCTGACACAGGGGCCCTGGAGGCGGTTCAAGGAGGTGGCCGACGTACAGGTGGACACCGGCGCGAACCGGACGGTGCGGGCGCGCCTGCGGGACGCCGAGGAGGCGACGGCGCTGCTGTACGCGCAGGCGGACCGGTCGCGCACCGGACGCCGGGACGCCCGGCCCGAACGGTGGATGGTCCCGTAGCCGAGGTCCGAACGGCGCGAGGGGCGGCGGCACATGACGTGCCTCCGCCCCTCACCCGTGTCGTCGGTGGGCCGACACGTACGTCGGCCGGTCTCAGGACGCCGCGGTGCGCAGCCCCTGGACGTCGATCTGCTCGGTCTCGTCATGGGCCGTCAGATCGATGATCTGGCTGACGGCGCGCGCCTCGGGGTCCGCGGGCTTGAAGCCGGACTCGGCCTCCTCCTTGTGCACCGCGAGCGCCTCCTGGCCGACGACGTCCGCGAGGTCCTCGTTCTGCACGGACTCCAAGTCCTGCCGCGGCTTCTGCGTACCGAAGAAGTCGAAACCGCCCTCGGCGGCCTGGCGCCGTCGAGGAGCCGCCGGTACGACGGCCACGGCGGTCGGCACGGTGAAGTGGCCGGTGGCGTGTGCCGGCTTGGTGACGACCGGTTGGGGCTGCTGGTGGGTCGGGGCGGCCGCGTCCTGCCGTTCGGCGACCGCCACGGGCTTCCCCTCCGCCTCGCCCTCCTCGCCGGCATGGACACCGGGCGCGTCGGGTTCGGCGGTGGGCCGCTTCGTGCCGCCGCCGTCACCGGGGCCGCCCTTCTTCGGGGAGGACTTGGCGGACAGGGCGGACAGGGCGGAGATGACGGGCGTGGTACGGGCCTCGGGGGAGGCCTTGTCCCGCGCGGCGGTGTCCGGCGCCTCCGCGGCGCCGTCGTCCTCCACGGACGCGGTCGTGTCGGCCGCCTCCCCGTCCTCGGCGGGGGCGGTCGCGTCCCCCGCGTCGCCGTCCCTCGCGTCCATCGCGGAAGCGGTCGCCTCGGCCGGGTCGCCGTCCTCCGTGGAAGCGGTCTCCTCCGTCGCCTCGGAAGCGGTCGTCTCCCTGGCGTCGCTCGCAGGCGTGGCGGCGGGCACGTCCGTCGCGGCGCGCTCCGCGGCGGCGCCCTCGTCCTCGGCGAGCCGTGCGAGCGCCGAGCCGGCCCGCAGGAAGAGCGCGGAGCCATCCGGGGAGAACGCTCCGGGAGCCGGCGCCCCGGAAACCGCGCCCCGCTCGGGCTCTGCACCGGCCGGGGCGGTCGCGTCCGTCACGTCCGGAACGTCCGTGACGTCCTCGGGGGGCCGTACGTCGGCACGGGCGGCCGCGTTCCGAGCGGCGTCCGGTGTCTCCCGCGCGGCGGGGGTCGGCGGCTGCGGCGCGGGCAGCGCACGTGCCGGAGTCGTCGTCTCGATCTCCAGCAGGCGGCGCCCCTCCAGGGCGCTGGCGCGCTCCGTCTCCGCCGTGGCGTACCGCCGCAGCAAAGCCGCGTGTTCGTTGCGGAGCTTGGCCAGCTCCGCGCGCTTGGCCCGCAGCCTCTGCTCCAGCTTCGTGCGCAGCTCCCGAGACTCCTCCAGGTCGGTCTCCAGCTCGGCGACCCGTTCCTCGTAGCGCCACTCGTCGCTCGCCCGCGCGCGCGTGAGGTCGGCGACGCGTTTGCCCGCGGCGGCGTCCCAGCGGCGCATGACGACCGCGCCCACGACCGTCGTCAGCGCGGCGCCCGCGGCCAGCCCACGGAGCACCAGCGGCTCCGTGAACAGCCAGGGCCCCACGGCGCAGACGACCGAGACGCCGGCGATCACCGAAGGAGGCAACAGCCTGTGCAAGGGCGGGGAATGGCGGTGACGTCCACGTGGCATGGCCAGAAACTTACCGCGCGTAGGCGAATGATGGTGCCCCGCCCGGTAAAAACACGGCTACCCGAAGCCTTCGCCCCGCCCCGCCGGCAACGTAAGCGGAACAGTTACCTCGCAAATCCGGCGCGTTTACCTTCGGCAACGGATACACCAGGAACACCCGAAGGCGAGGGCGGACGCCCCCACAGGCCCTGGTCCAGCGCTCCCGGGCGGCCTCCGAAGCCGTCGACACGCTCCATTCAAGATCATTTCCTGCCCGGGCGTGGATCGGGATCCCCGGCCTCCGGCACCTGCCCCAAAGTGACTTGACGGACCGCCACCCGACGAATTCCGACCACACGGAGACAACACCGAAGGGGGCCGGCTCCGTGTCCGGAGCGGCCCCCTTCGGATTGCGCGGAATTACCGGCGGTCGCCGCCGGGGTATTCGCCGCTCAGCGCTCTTGGAGCCGTCCGCTCATCCACTGCAGCGCCGACGGGATCTCCCGGCGCCACGTGTTGAAGTTGTGGCCGCCGCTGTCGAGGATGATCGACGAGATCCGGGTCTTCTTCTTGGCCTGCACCTGCTGGATGAACTTGAGCGTGGCGTTGTAGTCCTTCTCGCCGGCCTTGCTGCTCGTGACGAGCAGTGAGGTGTCCGGCGGCGGCATGTGCTTGGCGTACCACAGCAGGTCGGCGCGGTTCTGCAGACCCTTGTTGCCCTGGAAGAGGTTGCCCGTGGTCGGGTCGATCGGCGCCTTGTAGTACGGCGACAGGCCCACCCCGGCGAAGTAGGCGTTCGGGCGGTGCATCGCCAGCTTCAGCGCGCAGTAGCCGCCCGTGGAGTCGCCGATGATGCCCCAGCCGGTGGGGATCGGGCCCACCCTGTAGTGCGACCGGACCGCGTCGGGGAGGTCCTTCGCGAAGAACGTCTCCGTCTGGGGCCCACCCGGGACGTCCACGCACTCCGTGTCGCGCGGCGGGGCCACCGTCGGCCGCAGCATCACCAGGATCATCGGCTGCATCTTGCCGGTCTTCGCCAGCTCGTGCGCCGTCTGCGGGTAGTGCAGCCCCTTGATGAGCGCCGAGGCCGTACCCGGATAGCCGGTGAGGACGACGGCCACCGGGAACGTCCTCGCGCGGTACTGCGGCTGGAAGTACTCCGGCGGCAGATATACGAAGGCAGACGAGGAGATGTGCGTCGTCTGTCCGAATATGCCGACCTTCTGAATCTGACCCCCGATCGTGGGCTGCCCGCCGCCCGGCACGTTCACCGTCTGGGTGTCCATCACCTGGAGGGGGCCGCTGCTCGATCCGCCCGCGCCGTCGACGACCAAGGCCTGCCCGTTCTCCTGTCCGAACAGGTCGGCCCAGCTGGCGTAGAACCCGAAGGCCTGGTTGGCCGCGAGTCCGATCGACGCGAAGATCGCCACCTGGGTGGCGAACAGCAGACCGACCCGTCCGCCGACGGCCCGCCAGCTACGCCGGGCGAAACGTGGCCAGTACCACACCGTGCAGACGAACAGCAGCACGGCGAACACGACCGCCAGTGCCAGCACTTTGTTGCTCGTGAGACCCATGGACTCTTTTCCTGCCTGCGCTTTCCATCCATGGGCCGTGCCCGCGCCTTAGCGAGGGCTTGCCCCGGACTTTCCTTCGCCTTTGAACCGGCTTTGTGTTGGGGAGTGAACCTCTCTCCCCGAGACACCGTCCTAGAGGGCGCAATGTCGCCGGATGCCCTGATCGGCACCGGGCTCAAGGTCTCTCGCAGAACTACGGGATGCGATGTCTGTCAGGATAGATGGGGAAAAGTCGGGTGAGGTTCCGGAGCGATCAGATGTGGTGCGGCGCATACTGCGCGGCCCACGCCCGGAGGCCGTGCCCGCGCTGATCGCCAGGGCCTGCACACTCGTGGGAGTCCTGGACGTCGCCGCAGGGGTGTTCCCGCGCTTCCGGCACAGCCGTATGCATCGTATGGCGGAGGTCCTGCCCGGCTCGCTCGGCCCCTTCGCGGCGGCCCTGTCGCTGAGCGTGGGCATCCTGCTGCTGCTCCTCGCGCACGGGCTGCGGCGCCGCAAGCGCCGTGCGTGGCGCGCCGCCGTACTGCTCCTGCCTGCGGGTGCCGTGGGCGAGTACGTCTACCGCCACTCCGTGGTGGGCGTCCTCATCTCCGTGGCGCTGCTGGTGCCGCTGCTGCGCCACCGCGGCCAGTTCGCGGCCCTGCCCGACCCGCGCAGCCGCTGGCGCGCGCTCGCCAACTTCGTCCTCATGGGCGCCGGCTCCCTGGGCCTCGGCCTGATCATCGTCAGCGTCCACACCCACCGGATGGTCGGCGATCCGAGCCTGTCCGACCGGATCGAGCACGTCCTGTACGGCCTCTTCGGCTTCGAGGGACCGGTCGACTACACCGGCAACACCTCCTGGACGGTGGGCTTCTCGCTGGGCGCGCTCGGCCTGCTGACCGCGGTCACGACGGTCTACCTGGCCTTCCGCCCGGAGCACCCGGCCGCCCGGCTCACCGAGGAGGACGAGGCACAGCTGCGTGCCCTGCTGGAGAAGCACGGCGCCCGCGACTCCCTCGGCCACTTCGCCCTGCGCCGCGACAAGGCGGTCATCTTCTCGCCCAGCGGCAAGGCGGCGGTCACCTACCGGGTCGTATCGGGTGTGATGCTCGCCAGCGGTGACCCGATCGGCGACGTGGAGGCCTGGCCCGGCGCCATCGAGCGCTTCATGGACGAGGCCAAGGCCCACTCCTGGACCCCCGCGGTCATGGGCTGCTCGGAGACGGGCGGCGAGGTGTGGACCCGTGAGACCGGCCTGGACGCTCTCGAACTGGGTGACGAGGCGGTGGTGGACGTCGCGGATTTCTCCCTCTCCGGGCGCGCGATGCGCAACGTGCGCCAGATGGTGAAGCGCATCGAGCGCGCGGGCTACGAAACCCGGGTACGGCGCATCCGTGACCTCAGCGAGGGCGAACTGGAGCGCATACGGCGGGCCGCCGAGGACTGGCGCGGCACGGACACCGAGCGCGGCTTCTCGATGGCGCTCGGCCGCGTCGGTGACCCGGCGGACGGTGACTGCCTGATCGCGACGGCCCACAAGGCGGACGCGGAGACGGGCCTGTACGGCGACCTGAAGGCGGTTCTGCACTTCGTGCCGTGGGGCAGCGACGGGGTCTCCCTGGACCTGATGCGCCGTGACCGCTCGGCGGACCCGGGCATGAACGAACTGCTGATCGTGGCCGCGCTGCAGGCCGCCCCGAAGCTCGGCATCGAGCGCGTCTCCCTGAACTTCGCGATGTTCCGCTCGGCCCTGGCACGCGGCGAGAAGATCGGCGCGGGGCCGGTGCTGCGGGCGTGGCGGGGGCTTCTGGTCTTCCTCTCCCGCTGGTTCCAGATCGAGTCCCTGTACAAGTTCAACGCGAAGTTCCAGCCGCGCTGGGAGCCGCGCTTCGTGGTGTACGCCTCCTCCCGCGACCTCCCGCGCATCGGCCTGGCGGCCATGCAGGCGGAGGGCTTCGTGAACCTGGCCCTGCCGCGCGTCCTGCGCCGCAAGGCCCCGGCCGCGCGCCCGTGCGCCCACGTCACCGAACACGGAGTCGGCGCCGCCAGCCGCGCCTGACCCCGCACCCACGAACAGGCCTGAGCGGGCCACCGCCCCACCCGCGGCACCGCTCAGGCCTTCTTGCGCCAGGGCCCTCCCCAGAGCACGACACCCGACACTCCTTCGCCCCCAGCCGCAGGCTCGCGGTGGTGCCGGGCCGCCCCGTGAGCCGAACGCGGGGCCACCGGGGGCCTACGCTGAACGTATGAGCACGAAGACCGGGCGGGGCCACGTGGCAGGCCTTCCGACATGGGACCGCTGCGCGGTCATGGGGGTCGTCAACGTGACCCCCGACTCCTTCTCCGACGGCGGCCGCTGGTTCGACACCACCGCCGCCGTCAAGCACGGCCTCGACCTGGTCAGCGAGGGCGCCGACCTCGTCGACGTCGGCGGTGAGTCCACCCGCCCCGGCGCCACCCGCGTCGACGAGGCCGAGGAGCTCAGGCGCGTCATCCCCGTCGTGCGCGGCCTCGCCTCCGAGGGCGTCACGGTCTCCGTCGACACCATGCGTGCCACTGTCGCCGAACAGGCCCTCGCCGCCGGCGCCGCCCTCGTCAACGATGTCAGCGGCGGCCTCGCCGACCCCGCGATGATCCCGATCGTCGCGGCCGCCGACGCCCCCTTCGTGGTGATGCACTGGCGCGGCTTCCTGCAGGGCGGCAGCGTCAGGGGCGTGTACGAGGACGTCGTCACCGAGGTCTTCGACGAGCTCCACGCGCGCGTGGAGGCCGTTCTGGAGGGCGGCGTCGCCCCCGACCGGATCGTCGTCGACCCCGGGCTCGGCTTCTCCAAGGAGGCCGAACACGACCTCGCGCTGCTCGCCCACCTCGACCGCCTGCACCGCCTGGGCCACCCGCTGCTGGTGGCCGCCTCCCGAAAGCGGTTCCTGGGCCGGGTACTGGCCGGCCCCGAGGGCGCCCCGCCTCCCGCGCGCGAGCGCGACGCCGCCACCGCCGCCGTGTCCGCACTCGCCGCCCAGGCCGGCGCATGGGCGGTGCGCGTCCACGAGGTGCGCGCGACGGCGGACGCGGTACGCGTCGCACGCGCCATCGAGGAGGCGCGTGCAGCGGATCACACACCGGGCGCGCTCTCCCCGAACGCCGCCCCGCAGGACGCCCCCGCCCCGAAGACGGCCCCTGGCACCGGAACCCCCGAAGGAGCCCGGTGAGCACCGCTCGCACCGACGTCGAACAGGTCGAACAGGCCAACACCGCCTTCTACGAGACCATGGAGCGGGGTGACTTCGAAGAGCTGACCTCGCTCTGGTTGACCCCCGCTGACCTGGGCGTCGACGAGGAGTACCACGACCCGGCCGACGTCGGCGTGATCTCCTGCGTCCACCCCGGCTGGCCCGTCCTGACCGGCCGCGGCGAGGTCCTGAGGTCGTACGCGCTGATCATGGCGAACACCGACTACATCCAGTTCTTCCTCACGGACGTCCACGTCTCCGTGACCGGCGACACCGCCCTGGTGACCTGCACGGAGAACATCCTCAGCGGCGGCCCGGCCCCCGATGACGGCGACGAGCTGGGGCCCCTCGTCGGCCAGCTGGTCGTCGCCACGAACGTGTTCCGCCGCACCCCCGACGGCTGGAAGCTCTGGTCGCACCACGCCTCCCCCGTCCTGACGGAATCCGTTGACGAAGAGGACGACGGCTCCCCCGCATGAGAGACGATTCCGCCTCATGAGGGGTGGGCTTCGCGGCCCGAGTGGGTAGGCGGCCTCATAGTGGGCGGAATCACCTACTCCTGGGTACAGGCGGCTGCCAGCTCGTGAGCCACCGCGTTCGCCAGGGAAAACGCCGGATGAACCCTTCTGTCCGTATCGCGGGCGCGCGCCCCGTGAGCGAGCTGTGTCAGTACTCGCAGGTAAATTCGTTCGAGGCCGGTGTACCGACCGCACTCGGTGAGTACCTGCCGCTACCGACGATTGCAGGAGTGATTCGCGTGGATCGTGTCGCGCTGCGCGGCCTGAAGGCCCGCGGGCACCACGGGGTGTTCCCCAAGGAACGCGAGGAGGGCCAGACCTTCATCGTGGACCTCGTCCTGGGCCTGGACACCCGACCGGCCGCGGCCGACGACGACCTGTCGAAGACCGTGCACTACGGCGTCGTGGCGGAGGAGGTCGTGGCCCTGGTCGAAGGTGAGCCCGTCGACCTCATCGAGACCCTCGCGGAGCGCATCGCCCTCTCGTGCCTCAAGCACGCCCCCGTCCTGGAGGTCGAGGTCTGCGTGCACAAACCGGACGCGCCGATCACCGTCCCCTTCGACGACGTGACCGTCACCATCACCCGGAGCCGAGTATGACCGCCTTCCTCCCCGGGGGTCAGAGCGACCCGACCGTGCAGCCGGTGCCCGCCTCCGTGGTGGAGCGCGTGGACGCCGCCGACACGACGCTGCAGAACCCCAAGCGCGCGGTGATCTCGCTGGGCGCGAACCTGGGCAACCGCCTGGAGACCCTCCAGGGCGCGATCGACGCCCTGGAGGACACGCCGGGCGTCCGCGTCAAGGCGGTCTCCCCGGTGTACGAGACGGAGCCATGGGGCATCGCACCGGGCAGCCAGCCCACGTACCTGAACGCGGTGGTCGTCGTGAAGACCACGCTGCCCCCCTCCTCCCTCCTGGAGCGGGCACACGCCGTGGAGGAGGCCTTCCACCGGGTGCGGGACGAGCGCTGGGGCGCGCGCACGCTCGACATGGACATCGTCACGTACGCGGATCTCGTCTCCGACGACCCGGTGCTGACGCTGCCCCACCCACGTGCCCACGAGCGGGCCTTCGTCCTCGCACCGTGGTACGACCTGGACCCGGAGGCCCAGCTCCCTGGCCGCGGCCCGGTGGCGGACCTGCTCGCCATGGTCACCCGCGAGGGAGTCACCCCCCGCTCCGATCTGGAACTCCGGCTGCCCGAGTAGTCGTTAAGGTCTACCGGGCCGGGATCCTTCCCGCTCCACGACCGTGTACCGGCTACCGTCGGGCTGACGAAGGGACATCGTGAGAGAGCTGCGCATCAGGACGCTGGCAGCGGTGTTCGTGGTGGCCGGAGTGCTGTCCTGGGCGGGCGCCCGCCTGTGGAGCTCGGTGGGCACGCTGCCCCGGGTCCCCCTGGCCGCGCCCATCGTGCTCGCCCTGATCGCCGTGGTCCTGCTGGCCACGGCGCTCTCCATCCGCGCCCGCCTCAAGGCCCAGCGGGAGCGCCGCCCCGGCGCCAAGGGCGTCGATCCGCTGATGGCGGCCCGCGCGGTCGTCTTCGGCCAGGCAAGCGCCCTGGTCGCGTCCCTGGTCGCCGGAATGTACGGCGGCACGGGCGTCTTCCTCCTGGAGTCCCTGGACCTCCCCACCCGTCGCGATCAGGCCATCTACGCCGGCTTCTCGGTCCTGGGAGGCATCGCGGTCATAGCGGCGGCCTTCTTCCTCGAACGCGTCTGCAAGCTCCCGGACGACGAGGACCACAACGACGGCACGGCACCGGTTTCCTAGGGCGCGGCGGGCGGGGGAGTCAGCGCGCCAGTATCAGGCTCATCGCCTCGGCCCGGGTCGTGGCGTCCCGGAGCTGTCCCCGTACGGCGGACGTCGTCGTCTTGGCGCCGGGCTTGCGGATGCCGCGCACGGACATGCACATGTGCTCGGCCTCGATGACGACGATGGCACCGCGCGCCTCAAGGATGCGCATCAACGAGTCGGCGATCTGCGTGGTGAGTCGTTCCTGTACCTGCGGCCGCCGGGCGAACACCTCGACCAGCCGGGCGAGCTTGGACAGACCGGTGATCTTCCCCGTCTCGGCCGGGATGTAGCCGACGTGGGCCACACCGTGGAACGGCAACAGATGATGCTCGCACAGGCTCACGATCTCGATGTCCTTGACCAGGACCATCTCGTCGTGGCCCAGATCGAACGTCGTCGTCAGGACGTCCTCGGGCTGCTGCCTGAGTCCGGCCAGAAGCTCCCGGTACGCCCGGGCCACCCTCCCCGGGGTCTCGCGCAGCCCCTCTCGGTCCGGGTCCTCACCGATCGCGATGAGCAGTTCCCGTACGGCGTTCTCCGCACGCTTCTCGTCGAACTCGCCGATCGTTCCCTCGCCGTCCAGCGTCACCGGGTCGATCATCTGGTGCCTCGTTCCTGCGCCTGGGACGCGCACGGATCACGCGTCTCATATGCGGCTCTACGGACATGCCGCGCCCCCCAAGGCTAGAACCCTGGGGGGCGCGGCAGAAATTCCGGGCCCGGTGAGGCCCTCGGAAGAGCGGTGACTCAGCTCTCTCGGCGGTCCTCCGGTGTGGTGTCCGTGGGGACGGACTCCGTCGCGTTGGCGATCGCCGGGCTCGCGCCGTTCGCCCCGTTCGTCAGTGCCAGCTCCTTCGGGGAGAGCACCGGCGGGCGGGTGGACGGCGTGCGGCGGGAGGAACCGGTCCAGGCGGGCCGCGGCGGGCGCTTGACGACCGGGGCGAAGATCTCGGCGATCTCCTCCTTGCCCAGGGTCTCCTTCTCCAGCAGCGCGAGCACCAGGTTGTCGAGGACGTCGCGGTTCTCGACCAGGATCTCCCAGGCCTCGTTGTGCGCGTTCTCGATGAGCTTCTTGACCTCTTCGTCCACGAGCGCGGCGACCTCTTCCGAGTAGTCGCGCTGGTGAGCCATCTCACGGCCGAGGAACGGCTCGGTGTTGTCGCCGCCGAACTTGATCGCGCCGAGACGCTCGGTCATGCCGTACTGCGTGACCATCGCGCGGGCCGTGGACGTGGCCTTCTCGATGTCGTTCGCGGCACCCGTCGTCGGGTCGTGGAAGACCAGCTCCTCGGCCGCGCGGCCGCCCAGCATGTAGGCCAGCTGGTCCAGCATCTCGTTGCGGGTCGTGGAGTACTTGTCCTCGTCCGGAAGCACCATCGTGTAGCCGAGTGCGCGGCCGCGGGACAGGATCGTGATCTTGTGGACCGGATCGGCGTTCGGCGAGGCCGCCGCGACCAGGGCGTGGCCGCCCTCGTGGTACGCGGTGATCTTCTTCTCCTTGTCCGACATGATCCGGGTCCGCTTCTGCGGGCCCGCGACCACTCGGTCGATCGCCTCGTCCAGCATCTGGTTGTCGATCAGCTTGCGGTCGCTGCGCGCCGTGAGCAGGGCCGCCTCGTTGAGGACGTTCGAGAGGTCCGCGCCCGTGAAGCCGGGCGTACGGCGGGCGACGGCCGACAGGTCGACGTCCGGAGCGACCGGCTTGCCCTTCTGGTGGACCTTGAGGATCTCCAGACGGCCCTGCATGTCCGGGCGGTCCACCGCGATCTGGCGGTCGAAGCGGCCGGGACGCAGGAGGGCCGGGTCGAGGATGTCGGGGCGGTTCGTGGCGGCGATGAGGATCACGCCGCCCTTCACGTCGAAGCCGTCCATCTCGACGAGCAGCTGGTTCAGGGTCTGCTCGCGCTCGTCGTGACCGCCGCCGAGGCCGGCGCCGCGGTGGCGGCCGACCGCGTCGATCTCGTCGACGAAGACGATCGCCGGGGCGTT
Organism: Streptomyces sp. TP-A0356; assembly: GCF_001417775.1. Taxonomy (GTDB): domain Bacteria; phylum Actinomycetota; class Actinomycetes; order Streptomycetales; family Streptomycetaceae; genus Streptomyces. The sequence goes on from NZ_BBZJ01000018.1 coordinate 61,146, forward strand.
CGCCTTGGCCTGCTCGAACAGGTCACGGACTCGGGAGGCACCGACACCGACGAACATCTCGACGAAGTCGGAACCCGAGATCGAGTAGAAGGGGACGCCCGCTTCGCCGGCCACCGCGCGCGCGAGCAGCGTCTTGCCCGTACCGGGAGGCCCGTACAGCAGCACGCCCTTGGGGATCTTGGCGCCGACGGCCTGGAACTTGGCCGGCTCCTGGAGGAACTCCTTGATCTCCTGGAGCTCCTCGACCGCCTCGTCCGCGCCCGCGACGTCCGTGAACGTCGTCTTCGGGGTGTCCTTGGTGATGAGCTTGGCCTTGGACTTCCCGAAGTTCATGACCCGGGAGCCGCCGCCCTGCATCTGGTTCATCAGGAACAGGAAGACGACCACGATGAGGACGAAGGGCAGCAGGGAGAGCAGGATCCCGACGAAGGGGTTCTGCTTGGACGGCGAGACCGTGTAGCCGTCCGGGATCTGCTTGTTCTGGAACTTGTCCTGCAGGGTGTTGGCCAGGGTCACGCCCTGGTCGCCGATGTAGCTCGCCTGGATCTTGGCGCTGCCACCGACCTTCTCGCCGTCCTTGAGCGAGACCTTGATGATCTGCTCGTCGCCGGTGGTCAGCTTGGCCGACTGGACCTTGTTGTCATTGATCGCCTGGACGACCTGGCCGGTGTCCACCGTCTTGTAGCCGCCGGAGGAGCCGACGACCTGCATCAACACGACCACGGCAAGGACGGCCAGCACGATCCACATGACCGGCCCACGGAAGTATCGCTTCACGTCCATCCATACGGAGCGGTGCCGCCCCGTCCCTCCTGCCATAGTGAGTTTGATAAAGACAGTTCTTCTGACGGTACCCCAGGATTGTCACCCGAAGCCGCAGGGGACTTCCGGCAGTACCGTCCACGCCTGCTACAACGGCGCGAAACCCGCTGGGGTTCCCGGGCCTCTTGCCAGGATCGTGACCTGGGCGTTCGGCCGCCGCGGACGACGGCCGAACCCCGGGGGCTCAGCCGCCGTAGACGTGGGGGGCGAGCGTACCGACGAACGGGAGGTTGCGGTACTTCTCCGCGTAGTCGAGGCCGTAGCCCACGACGAACTCGTTCGGGATGTCGAAGCCGACCCACTCGACGTCGATCGCGACCTTGGCGGCCTCGGGCTTGCGCAGCAGCGTGCACACCTTGAGGGAGGCGGGCTCGCGCGAGCCGAGGTTGGAGATCAGCCAGGACAGGGTCAGACCGGAGTCGATGATGTCCTCGACGATCAGGACGTGCTTGCCCTTGATGTCGGTGTCGAGGTCCTTGAGGATCCGCACGACGCCCGATGACTGGGTGCCCGCACCGTAGGAGGACACGGCCATCCAGTCCATGGTGACGGGGGTGGACAGCGCGCGGGCGAGGTCGGCCATGACCATCACCGCGCCCTTGAGAACGCCGACGAGAAGCAGGTCCTTGCCCTCGTACTCCGCGTCGATCTTCGCGGCCAGCTCGGCCAGCTTCGCGTCGATCTCTTCCTTGGTGATGAGCACCTGCTTGAGGTCGGCACCCATGTCGTTCGCGTCCACCCGCATCACTTTCGGTCGTCCCGCACTTGTCGCTCCTTCGCCTCCGGAGTGCCGGTGCCGCCAGGCGGTCGGCCGTGCCCGGAGGTCCGCGTCCGGCAGCCGTGTGAGGGCTGCAGCCCGCGCGGCCTGAGCGCGCTCTCCCTGTCGGCAGCGGCGGGCCCTTCGGCTCGCTCGCGCGGCTGACCGGCCATCCCCTGAGGGCCACCGGGTGCCTCCCGCGGGAGGCGAGTTTTCAGCCTTGCCGAATCACCAGTCTGCCACCCTGCCGCTGGGCGACGACTTTGCCCGGGAGATTGATGGCCCCCTGGCCGCGCCAGCCGGTGATCAGACGGTCGACTTCCTCGATGTGGCGGGCGAAGAGAGAGCCGGCCGGGGCACCGGCCTCGATGGCGGCGCGGCGCAGGATGCGGCGCCGCACGGCGGGAGGCAGGGCGTAGAGCTTGGCGCATTCCAGGAGGCCGGAGGCGTCGCGCACGGAGGCCTCGGCCTGGCTCGCCCAGGCGTCGAGGGCGTCCGCGTCGTCGCGGGAGAGCTGGGCGGTGCGGGCGAGGGCCTCCACGACCCCCTTGCCGAGCGCCTTCTCCAGGGCCGGCAGTCCCTCGTGGCGCAGCCGGGAGCGGGTGTAGGCGGGGTCGGTGTTGTGGGGGTCGTCCCAGACGGGCAGGGACTGAACCATGCAGGCCTTGCGCGCGGTCTGCCGGTCGATGTGCAGGAAGGGGCGGCGGTACCGGCCGCCGGCCCCCGAGACCGCGGCCATACCGGACAGGGAGCGGATGCCGGAACCGCGGGCGAGGCCGAGCAGGACGGTCTCGGCCTGGTCGTCGCGGGTGTGTCCGAGGAGGATCGCGGCGGCGCCGAGGCGTTCGGCGGCGACGTCCAGGGCGGCGTAGCGCGCGTCCCGGGCTGCGGCCTCGGGGCCGCCGCCGCGGCCGACGCTCACGGCGACCGACTCGGCCGGGTGCAGGCCGAGCTCGCGCAGGCGCAGCACAACCTCTTCCGCGCGCAGGTCGGAGCCGGGCTGAAGGCCGTGGTCGACGGTGATGCCGCCGGCGCGGATGCCGAGTTTGGGGGCTTCGAAGGCGAGGGCGGAGGCGAGCGCGACCGAGTCGGCGCCGCCCGAGCATGCCACGAGCACGAGCGGCTCGGAAGGGCGCTCGTGTGTCGTCTGCCCGCTGATCTGCTCCGCGGTGTGCGCGGTGAGGATGTCGTGGAGGACGCGGCGGACCGCCAGGCGTATCGCCGCGACCGCAGGATGGGGACCCATGTCCGGTTCCCTTCATGAAGTTTTCGGGGGGTGAGCCCGAGCCGGTCACTCAGAGTATGTAGATGGTGACAGAAACGGGCCGTTCCCCGAGCATTGCACGGCTACCCATCGCTCACGGTCCCTCGGACGAGTGATTGGCGAGGCGTTCACCTGCCGACGGCCGGATTCGTTTCACTAGGCTCGCGCGGGGCTCACGACTCGGCCCTGCGGTGCACCCGTGCGACCCAGTCCGCCGGTTTGGCGATCTCCGCCTTGGTCGGAAGGGTGTTCGGGGAGGTCCACACCCGGTTGAAGCCGTCCATGCCGACCTGCTCGACGACCGACCGCACGAACCGCTCGCCGTCCCGGTACTGCCTGAGCTTGGCGTCCAGACCCAGGAGTTTGCGCAGGGCGAGGTCGAGGCGGGAGGCGCCCTTGGCGCGGCGTTGCTGGAACTTCTCACGGATCTCGGCGACGGACGGGACGACGTCGGGGCCGACGCCGTCCATCACGAAGTCGGCATGTCCCTCCAGGAGGGACATCACGGCGGTGAGGCGGCCGAGGATCTCCCGCTGGGCAGGCGTCTGCACGAGTTCCACGAACGAGTGACCGTCGTCCCCCTCCTCGCCCTCCGGACGGCCGCCGGCGAGCGACTGGGCGGCTTCCCTGATGCGCTCCAGGACGGTCATGGGGTCGATGTCGGTCTCCCCCAAGAACGACTGGATTTCGCCCTCCATGTGGTCACGCAGCCAGGGCACCGCCGTGAACTGGGTGCGGTGCGTCTCCTCGTGCAGGCAGACCCAGAGGCGGAAGTCATGGGGGTGTACGTCCAGTTCGCGCTCCACGTGCACGATGTTCGGCGCGACCAGCAGGAGGCGGCCGCCGCCGTTCTCGCCCGCGGGGATTTCGCGGGTGGCGGGCGCGAAGGTCTCGTACTGGCCGAGCACCCGGGAGGACAGGAACGACAGGAGCATGCCCAGTTCCACTCCGGTGACCTTGCCGCCGACGGCGCCGAGGACGGCTCCGCCGGGTGTGTTCCCGCGCCGCTCCTGCATCTTGTCGAGGAGGGGCTTGAGGAGTTCCCGGAAACCGGCGACGTTCGCCCGGACCCAGCCGGGGCGGTCGACGACGAGGACCGGGGTGTCGTGCACGCCGTGTTCACCCATACGGGTAAAGCCGCGGACGTGTTCCTCGGAGGCCTTGGCGTGCCTGCGCAGCTCCGCGACGACGGCTCGGGCCTCGTCGCGGCTCACCTCGGGGCCCGGCCGCACGAGCCGGGTCGCGGTCGCCACCGCGAGATTCCAGTCGACCATCTCGGCACCACCGATGCTCGTCATGCGTCAACGGTACGTGCTCGTGCGCGAGTGCGGTGAGGGGTGCGACCGCGGGGCGGGCCGTGGTTGCGGGCCCGTGATGCCGGTGGTGCCGCTGTTACCGGCAGCCGCAGCCCGCCAGGGCCGCCGCCATCCGGTCCAGGGCCGCCCTGGCCGCCGTCTGGTTCATCGAGCCGTCCGTCATGAACGCGAAGGCCAGCAGTCGGCCGTCGGCGTCGACCAGGGTCCCGGCCAGCGTGTTGACGCCGGTCAGGGAGCCCGTCTTGGCGCGTACGACGCCGATGCCCGAGCGCGCTGCGCCGTCCTCGTAGCGGTCGCTGAGGGTGCCCGTGAAACCGGCCACCGGCAGGCCCGTCAGGACGGGGCGGAGTTCGGGGTGGGCGGGGGAGCCGGCGGTGGCCAGCAGGGCCGTCAGCAGGTCGGCGGTGAGCCTGTCGGCCCTGTGCAGGCCGCTGCCGTCGTGGAACTGGGCGCCGGCGAGCGGCAGCCCGAGCTTGCCGAGCCGGGCGGCGATCGCGGCCGCGCCGCCCTCGAAACTCGGCCGGCCACCGGTGGCGAGGGCGGTCTGCCGGGCCAGGGCCTCGGCGATGTCGTTGTCGCTGTTGGTGAGCATCCGCTCGACCAGGGCGGACAGGGGCGGCGACTGGACCGTGGCCAGCGTCTGAGCCCGCTGCGTGGCCTTCGCGGGGGAGGCGCCGGGGGCCGAGGTCTTGATGCCGCGCTCGCGCAGCAGACCGCCGAAGGTCCGCGCCGTGTCGGCCGCCGGGTCCGTGCTGCGCCCTGCCGGCCCGCTGGTGGAGTCGTCCTTGCGTCCTTCGTCGGCCGTCAGCGCGGTGACGGGCGCGAGGTTGTCGTTGTCCCCGATGGGGTGCTTCGCCTCGCCCGTGAACAGGGAGGCGTCGTAGGTGAGCGTCACCGAAGCCATGTGACGTTTCTGCAGGGCGGTGGCGGTCTCGTCGGCGAGGGTGCGCAGACTGGCCCAGCCTCCGGCGTCCTTGCGGGCGGTCAGGGTCGGGTCGCCGCCGCCGACCAGTACGAGCTTGTCGCTGCCGGGCTCCAGCACCGCGCGCGTGGCGAGACGGTGGTCGGGTCCGGCCGCCGAGAGCACGGCGACGGCGGTGGCGATCTTGGTGGTGGAGGCAGGGGTCAGCGAGTCGTCCCCGCCCACGTCGTACAGGCGTTTGCCGGTGACCACGTCGACGACCGCGGCGCCCCGGCGGGGGCCGAGGGAGGCGTCACGCAGGAGCGGGTCGAGCGCCGCGGCCAGGGCCTGGTCCGCCGGGGCCGAGCCGGTGGTCACGGCGGCGCCGAGGCCGGTGAGCACGGAGGCGGCGCTCGGTGCGGGCGCGGGTGCCTGCGCCGCCGTACCGGCGTAGGCTCCGTGATCTGCGCCACCCTCGCGGGCCCACGCTGCGGCCCGGACGCGCTCGGCCGTACGCTGACCCGAGGAGTCCCAGGGACCGGCTGCGGTCGCGGCCCCGGCCGCGAGCGTCAGACCCACGGTGGCGGCGACAGCCGTCAGTTGCGGGGTCGTGAGCCCCCCGGCGCGCGGGCGCATGGCGCGCGCGACCCGCGCGACGTGCGGTTTCACCACCCCGGTGAGCCGTGTCACGTGCGGTCTCACGGCCTCGGAGCTCCGCGCCGCACGGGGTTTCACGGCCTGGGCCACGCGCGCGAGGCGCGGTCTCACGGTCTGCGCGGCCCGCACGAGATGCGGTCTCGCGGCCCGCCAAGCCCTCAGCTCCGGCACGACCACCAGCCCCTTTCGCGATCACACACCTGCGTGAGGGACACTTAACCACCAGAACTATGTGCTGATCATGGAGGAGCCACCGGTGGAGTTCGACGTCACGATCGAGATCCCGAAGGGTTCGCGGAACAAGTACGAGGTGGACCACGAGACCGGTCGTATCCGCCTGGACCGTCGACTCTTCACCTCGACCAGCTACCCGGCCGACTACGGCTTCGTCGAGAACACCCTCGGCGAGGACGGCGACCCGCTGGACGCGCTGGTCATCCTGGAGGAGCCGACCTTCCCCGGCTGCCTCATCAAGTGCCGCACCATCGGCATGTTCCGGATGACGGACGAGGCCGGCGGCGACGACAAGCTGCTGTGCGTGCCGGCGTCCGACCCGCGCGTGGAGCACCTGCGGGACATCCACCACGTCTCCGAGTTCGACCGCCTGGAGATCCAGCACTTCTTCGAGGTCTACAAGGACCTGGAGCCCGGCAAGTCCGTCGAGGGTGCCAACTGGGTGGGCCGCACGGACGCCGAGGCGGAGATCGAGCGCTCCTTCAAGCGTGCCAAGGAGCACGGCGGGCACTGATCTTCGTGAGCCCCGCGGGCCGCGTGACCCTGAGGGGTGACGCGGCCCGTTCGCGTACTGGTGCGCATACTGGGGCGTACGGAAGGTACGTACGGGACACAGACGTACGAAAGGCAAGGCGGGAACTGGTGGCGGAACCGGAGACGGAGGATCGCAAACCGCGGTCGGACGAGGCGAGGAGTGCGTTCGTGCCTCCGGGGCGGAGCGAGAGCGAGTCCGTCACCACCTCCGAGTTCACGATCCCGGGGGGCCTCGGCGTGTCGGCGGGGGGCCTCACCGACGGGTCCACGACCTCCGAGTTCGCCGTCCCCGAGGGGCTCGACGTGCCGTCGCCGGGGGGCGAGTCGTCCGAGACGACGTCCGAGTTCTCCCTCCCGAAGGGGCTGGAGGCCCCGCAGCCGCCGACGGCCGAGCCCGAGGGGTCGGCGTTCAGCCTGCCGAGCACGTACAGCACCAAGAGCGCGCCGCCCGCCTTCACGCCGCCCGCCGGGATCCCCGCGGTCCGGCTGACCAAGGAGGTGCCCTGGCAGGACCGGATGCGCACGATGCTGCGCATGCCGGTGGCCGAGCGGCCCGCGCTGGAGCCCGTGCAGAAGACCGACGAGTCGGGTCCCGCCGTGCCGCGCGTGCTCGACCTGACCCTCCGCATCGGCGAACTGCTGCTGGCGGGCGGCGAGGGCGCCGAGGACGTGGAGGCGGCGATGTTCGCGGTCTGCCGCTCGTACGGGTTGGACCGCTGCGAACCGAACGTCACCTTCACGCTGCTGTCGGTCTCGTACCAGCCCTCCCTGGTGGACGATCCGGTGTCGGCCTCGCGCACGGTGCGCCGCCGCGGCACCGACTACACGCGCCTGGCGGCCGTGTTCCGGCTCGTGGACGACCTCAGCGACCCGGACACGGCGATCTCCCTGGAGGAGGCCTACCGGCGGCTCGCCGAGATCCGCCGCAACCGGCACCCCTACCCCGGGTGGGCGCTGACCGGGGCGAGCGGTCTGCTCGCCGGAGCGGCCTCCGTGCTGGTCGGTGGTGACCTGATCGTGTTCATCGCGGCAGCGCTGGGCGCGATGCTCGGCGACCGGCTGGCGTGGCTGTGCGCCGGGCGCGGACTGCCCGAGTTCTACCAGTTCACGGTGGCCGCGATGCCCCCGGCCGCGATCGGCGTCGCGCTCACGGCCGCGCACGTGGACGTGGAGGCGGCCGCGGTGATCACCGGTGGGCTGTTCGCACTGCTGCCCGGGCGGGCCCTGGTGGCGGGGGTGCAGGACGGGCTCACCGGCTTCTACATCACCGCGGCCGCGCGCCTGCTGGAGGTCATGTACTTCTTCGTCGGCATCGTCATCGGCGTCCTGCTGATCCTGTACTTCGGCGTGAAGCTGGGGGCCCAGCTCAACCCGGACGCGGCGTTGAACCCCGCCGAGCGCCCGGTGGTGCAGATCGTCGCCTCGATGCTGCTGTCCCTGACCTTCGCGGTGCTCCTCCAGCAGGAACGCTCCACCGTGATCTGGGTGACCCTCACCGGGGGTGTCGCCTGGAGCGTGTACGGCGCCCTGCACTACCCGGGCGGCATCTCGCCGGTCGCCTCCACGGCCGTCGCCGCGGGGTTGGTGGGCCTGTTCGGGCAGTTGCTGTCGCGCTACCAGTTCGCGTCCGCGCTGCCGTACACGACCGCCGCGATCGGGCCCCTGCTGCCCGGTTCGGCGACGTACTTCGGGCTGCTGTCGATCGCCCAGAACAACGTGGACAAGGGCCTGGTGTCGCTGGCCAAGGCGGCGTCCCTCGCCATGGCCATCGCGATCGGTGTGAACCTGGGCTCGGAGATCTCCCGGCTGTTCCTGCGGGTGCCGGGCGGCTCCGCCGCGGGGCGGCGGGCGGCCAAGCGGACGAGGGGGTTCTAGGACCGTCGGCAGTGGCCGGCTCAGCCCTGCGGGTAGCCGTTCTGCGGGTAGCCCTGGTCGTAGGGGTACTGCTGTGGCTGCTGCTGGTGGTGGTCCTGGGGGTACTGCGGGGCGTACGGCTGGCTCTGGCCGTAGTCCTGGCCATAGTTCTGGCCGTATCCCTGGTTCGGATCGTAGGGCTGCCGGCCCTGCGGGTGAGCCTGGCCGTGGTTGCCGTACCCCTGGTCGCCGTAGGCCTGGTCATGGCCGTGGTTGCCATAGGCCTGGTTGCCGTAGGCCTGGTCGCCATAGCCCTGGCCCTGGTGGGTCGGCGGCATGCGGCGCAGCTGGGTCGTCGCGTCGTCCGTGACCGGCGGCTGCTGCAGGCCCTGAACCGGCGGCTCCTGGTGGGCGGAGGCCTCCCGCGGGTTCTTCCTGGCCTTCGAGCGTGCCCGCAGGAACTCGATGGCGATCGGGACGACCGAGACGAGGACGATCAGGATGAGGATCGCCTCGATGTTGTTCTTGACGAAGCCGATGTTGCCCAGCCAGGAGCCGAGCAGGGTGACGCCCGCGCCCCACAGGACACCGCCGATGACGTTGAACACGACGAACGAGCGGTACTTCATGCCGCTGACGCCGGCGATGATCGGCGTGAACGTGCGCACGACGGGCACGAAGCGGGCCAGGACCAGGGACTTCGGGCCGTACTTCTCGAAGAACTCGTGAGCCTTGGTCACGTTCTCCTGCTTGAAGAGCCGCGAGTCCGGGCGCTTGAAGAGCGACGGGCCGACCTTCTTACCGAACATGTACCCCACCTGGTCGCCCAGGACCGCGGCGACGCAGATCAGGGCGATGGCTCCCCACAGCGGGAAGTTCAGCTGCTTCGAGGTGATCAGCAGGCCGCACGTGAACAGCAGCGAGTCGCCCGGCAGGAAGAAGCCGATGAGCAGGCCCGACTCCGCGAAGACGACGAGGAGCAGGCCCCAGATTCCGAAGGTGTCGAGCAGGTAGTTCGGATCCATCCAGCTCGGTCCGAGGGCAAGCGTCATCACGGTTCCGGGCTCCTGAGCGGTGAGGGGAGGGGTGCGGCGTCCTGAAACAGCCGACCCGAGGGCGATGGCCGGACAAAGCTATCAACGCCCGGTGTCGCCGCCACGTTCCACCGGTGTCACGGGATTGCACTGTGCGCGAACCCTGGCGAAGCTGTGAGCCATGGGCATCGAAGAGTACGGCGGCGGCCAGGGTCCCCAACCCGACGTGCTGGTCGTGACGACGAACGACGTACCCGGCTACCGAGTCGAGCAGGTCATCGGCGAGGTCTTCGGCCTCACCGTGCGCTCACGGCATCTGGGCAGCCAGATCGGAGCGGGCCTGAAGTCGATGATCGGCGGTGAGCTGAAGGGGCTCACCAAGACGCTCGTCCAGACCCGCAACCAGGCCATGGAACGGCTCATCGAACAGGCACGCGCGCGTGGCGCGAACGGTGTGCTGGCGTTCCGCTTCGATGTGACGGAGGCCGCGGACGTGGGCACGGAGGTGTGCGCCTACGGAACGGCGGTGGTCCTGGCCAAGGAGTGAGCGTGCACCGGGCACAGCGGTAAGGGGCGCGCGGGGTGTACGCGCCCCTTACCGCTGTCTGCCCCACGACACCGCCGTCTGCTCCGCGACCGGTGTCCGTACGGTCACCGGTGGCCGACCGCCCTCACTCGCCGTGGCGGGTTGCGTTCGCCGCGATCGCGTCCCTGAGGTGCTCGGCGAGGCCCGGCCGCTTGGAGTCGTAGAACTCCTTGAAGCGCTCGTCGGAGACGTACATCTCGGCGAGCCCGCGGTGCATCTCGTACGAGCAGGCGTAGAACCACCTGCCGATGTGCTGCCGGTGCTCCTCGGCCATGTCCATGGCGCGTTCGCCCGCCGGAGGCTCTCCCGCGGCCATCAGGGCCTCATAGCGCTCGCTCCATGAGGCCACCTCGGCCTGTATGCGCTTCCAGTCGTCCTTGGTGTAGCGGGCGACGCGGCGCTGCGACTCGGCATACGCCTCCGTGCCGCCCCAGCGCCGCTCGGCCTCCTCCGCGTGCTCCTCGGGGTCCTTGTCGCCGAAGACCTCGAACCTCTCCTCGGGCGTGAGGTTGATTCCCATCTTGCGTGCCTCCATGGCGTGCTCCACGGCCGCCGCCATCTTCTGCAGCTTCTCGATCCGGGCGGTCAGCAGTTCGTGCCGGCGGCGCAGATGCGCGCGCGGGTCCGCGTCCGGGTCGTCGAGCAGGGCGGCGACCTCGTCGAGCGGGAAGCCGAGTTCTCGGTAGAACAGGATCCGCTGCAGCCGGTCCAGGTCGGCGTCGCCGTAGCGCCGGTGACCGGCGTGCGTGCGCTCACCGGGTTCGAGCAGGCCGATCTCGTCGTAGTGGTGCAGGGTACGCACGGTCACACCGGCGAAACCGGCCACCTGGCCCACCGAGTAGCTCACTTCCGCTCCCTTCTGGGTACGCGCTTCAGGCTGGGGCCTCACGTCGCGTGAGGTGCAAGCGGAATTCCTTCGGGGGGCGCTCTGGGTGGCGCGATGCGCCCGGCCCCCCTCGGGATGTTGCACCGATATGCCCGTTTACCCCCGTTTATGGTGAGCGCGTGGCCCAGGACACCGCGCAGCAGGAGACCGCCGTCCCGGCGACCCCCGCGCGGGGTCTGCTGCCGTTGGTCCTGCCGGCGCTCACCGTCGGCGTCGGGGCCAGTCTGCTCTACCTCGGGGTGAGCGGGCTCGCCGAACAGCTGGAGCACGTCCTGTGGCGGAACCTGCCCGACGCGCTGGGCGTCGGTCGCTACTCCGTGCTCTGGATGCTCGTCGTGCTCACGGCGACGGGCGTGATGGTGGGCCTGGTCGTCTGGAAGGCGCCGGGGCACGCCGGTCCCGACCCGGCGACGCTCGGCCTGGCCGTCACGACCCCGCTGCCGCCCTCCGTCGTGCCGGGCCTGCTGCTGGCGGCGGCGCTGATGCTGGCCGGTGGTCCGAGCCTCGGCCCGGAGAACCCGGTCCTGGTGACCAACGCCGCGCTGGCGTTCTGGCTGGGCCGCAGGATCGCGCCCCGGCTGCCGGGCGGCGCCTGGGTGGCGCTGGCCGAGGCGGCGACGATCGGCGCGCTGTTCGGCACGCCGGTCGCGGCGGCCCTGCTGCTGTCCGAGGCACTGGCCGGGCAGCCGATCAGGGGGCTGCTGTGGGACAACGTCTTCGGACCACTGATCGCGGCCGCCGCGGGTGCGCTGACCACCACCCTGCTGGCCCGGCCGTCCCTGGACCTGGACCTGCCCGCCTTCGGCCGGCCCGACTGGGGCGATCTGCTCAGCGCGCTGGCGGTCGCCTCCGCGGGCGCGCTGCTCGGGATGGCCTCGGTGTACGCCTTCCCTTACGTGCACGCCGCCTTCAGGCGCCTGGGGCACCCGATGGTGGCGCTGCCCGCCGGCGGACTCCTCCTGGGGCTGCTGGGGGCCCTGGGCGGCCATCTGACGCTCTTCAAGGGGCTCGACGAGGTCGCGGTGCTCGCAAGGAATCCGGACGGCTGGTCGGCCGGGCAGTTCGCGGCGATGTCCGTGGTGAAGCTCGCGGCGATGCTGGTGGCCGCGTCCTGTGGCTTCCGCGGCGGGCGGATCTTCCCCTCCGTGTTCATCGGCGCCGCACTCGGGCTGTGCGCGCACGCGCTCGTCCCCGCCGTGCATCCGGCGCTCGGCGTCGCCGCGGGGGTGCTGGGCGTGCTCCTCGCGGTCACCCGGCACGGCTGGGTGAGCCTGTTCACGGCCGCGGTGCTGGCACCCTTCCCGGCGATCCTCGCCCTGCTCTGCGTGGCGTCGCTGCCGGCCTGGCTCCTGGTCACCGGCCGCCCGCAGATGCAGCTTCACCCGGACGGCACCGCGATCCGATGAACGGCGGCGCAGGTCCGTCGAACGGGTGAATAAGGAGAACCGGTGAACCAGCCCGCCCCGCCGATCCGATGAACCAGCAGAGCACCCGATCCGATGAACGAGCACAGCACCCGATCCGATGAACCCGTAGACGCGCACCGCCGACGCGATGGGAGACGAGACACCATGTCGCTCCACACAGGCCCGAGGAAGCACGACGAACGCCCCATTTCGCTGAACCCGTTCTTCGGGGAGGCGAATCCCATCCTGGAGATGACCGAGGCACCGCCGAAGCACCGGTTGCCCAGGCGGCCCCTGCCGCCCTCGATCGCGTACCAACTGGTGCACGACGAGTTGATGCTGGACGGCAACGCCCGGCTGAACCTCGCGACCTTCGTCACCACCTGGATGGAGGAACAGGCCGGCCAGTTGATGAGCGAGTGCCGCGACAAGAACATGATCGACAAGGACGAGTATCCGCGCACCGCCGAGCTGGAGAGCCGCTGCGTGGCGATGCTCGCCCACCTGTGGAACGCGCCGGATCCGGATTCCGTCGTCGGCTGTTCGACGACCGGTTCGAGCGAGGCGTGCATGCTCGCCGGGATGGCCATGAAGCGACGCTGGGCCAGGCGCAACGCGGACCGCTACCCGTCCAAGGAGGCGCGTCCGAACCTGGTCATGGGGGTGAACGTGCAGGTCTGCTGGGAGAAGTTCTGCACCTTCTGGGAGGTCGAGGCCCGCAAGGTGCCCATGGAGGGGGACCGGTTCCACCTGGACCCGGGGGCGGCCGCCGACCTGTGCGACGAGAACACCATCGGGGTCGTCGGCATCCTCGGTTCCACCTTCGACGGCTCCTACGAGCCGATCGCCGAGTTGTGCGCGGCCCTGGACGGACTTCAGGAGCGCAGGGGGCTGGACATTCCCGTGCATGTGGACGGCGCGTCCGGGGCGATGATCGCGCCCTTCATCGACAAGGAGCTGGTGTGGGACTTCCGGCTGCCGCGGGTCGCGTCGATCAACACCTCCGGCCACAAGTACGGGCTGGTCTACCCGGGCGTGGGCTGGGCGCTGTGGCGCGACCAGGAAGCCCTCCCGGAGGAACTCGTCTTCCGGGTCAACTACCTGGGCGGCGACATGCCGACCTTCTCGCTCAACTTCTCGCGGCCCGGGTCCCAGGTCGTCGCGCAGTACTACACCTTCCTGCGGCTGGGCCAGGAGGGCTTCCGGGCGGTCCAGCAGACGACTCGGAACGTCGCGCAGGCACTCGCCGAACGGATCGAGGCGCTGGGCGACTTCGAGCTCCTCACCCGTGGCACCGAGTTGCCGGTCGTCACCTTCACGACCGCGCCGGACGTGAAGGCGTACGACGTCTTCGACGTCTCCCGGCGCCTGCGTGAGTACGGCTGGCTGGTACCCGCGTACACGTTCCCGCCCAACCGCGAGGACCTGTCGGTGCTGCGGATCGTGTGCCGCAACGGCTTCTCCATGGACCTCGCCGATCTGTTCCTGGAGGATCTCGAACACCTACTGGCCGAGCTGAGAGAGCAGGAGCACCCGATGACCTTCGACAGAGAGCGGGCCACGAGCTTCCACCACTGACACCGCTGGATTTTGGCTACAACACGAAGTAGCGCCGCCGCCCCGATTGATCAGACGCGATCAGTAGCGATCAGCGGCCATCCTCTGGATGCCGCTCCCCAGTCGCGTAAGGGTTCTCCTCGCCCTCGCCCAGGATGCCCACGAACGGATCGCCCTCCCCGGCGAAGGTGTAGGCACCGGCCTCGATGCGCTCGATCAGGCCTCTGGTCCACGCGGCTTCTCCGTCGGCCGCGTGGACCCACATGTTCATGATCTCGCCGATGTGACCGAGCTTCTCCGGCCCGTCCTCGGGCACGTAGTGCTCCGTTACGGCGTCGCGCCACTCCGCCAGGCGGCGCAGCCGTTCCCTCAGCAGCCGTACCACCTCCGCGCGCTCCAGGTCGACCATGAATCCGATCGCCGTGGAGAGCATGTCGATGCTCCGGTCGCGCGCCACCAGAGCCTCGCGCAGCAGGGTGAAGTACTCCTCGGTGCCCTTGTCCGTGATCTCGTACTCGGTGCGGGGCGGGCCGCCGGCCGTCGACGGGGCGATCTCGTGGGCATGGAGCAGCCCCTGCTTCGCCATCTGTTTGAGGGCGTGGTAGATCGAGCCGGGTTTGGCGTTGGACCACTCGTGCGCGCCCCAGTACTCCAGGTCGTTGCGCACCTGGTAGCCGTGGGCCCGCCCGTGCTGGCGGACGGCGCCCAGCACGAGGAGACGGATCGCTGACATGCGTTCAGACTAGGCCGCCCGGCGTCAGCCCCAGGACGTGCCCCGCTCCGCGGCCACCAGCTCGAAGGCCGTCTTCCCGTCCAGTGACTCACGGATGATGTCCGCGTGCCCCGCGTGCCGGGCCGTCTCGCGGATCAGGTGGAGCATCAGCCAGCGCATCGACACCCTTCCATCCGGCGGGAACCAGGGGTCGTTCGGCAGCGGGAACGTGTCGTCGAGGCTGGGCACCGAGCGGATGAACGCCTCGGTCTCGGCCGCGACCTTCTCCCAGTACCCGAGCTGCGACTCGACCGTCTCGTCCCCGAGGAGCCGGAAGCACTCGTGCCAGTTCGACTCGTCGCGCCTGACCGCGGGCGGCTCGCCCTTGGCCCGGGCGATCCAGGCCTGCTCGACCTCCGCGACATGCTTGAGCAGCCCGGACAGGGACAGTTCGCTGGCGCTGGGCCGGGATGCCGCCTGCTCCGGCGTCAGACCGAGCAGGGCCCGGCGGATGCCGCCGCGCTGTTCCTCCAGGAAGGAGAGCAGCGCTCCGCGCTCGTCGCCCTGCGCCTCCGCACGCACATGAGTGACCATGACCGGCCGCCTTTCGTCGGTTCCAGCGGGTTCGTTCCCGTGTCTGACACCGACGACGCTACGGGCCCTTGCGGTCAGCCTCTGTCCGCAAGGGCCCACCGCACCGAAGGAACCGGAAGAACCCGGAAGAACCAGGTGTGCTGTCCGGACAGCACACCTAGAAGGGGAACGCGCTCCGACCGTGCTGCACCGAGATCCACTTCTGCGTGGTGAAGGCCTCGATCGTCGTCTCGCCGTTCAGCCGGCCGATGCCCGAGTGCTTCTCGCCGCCGAAGGGCACGAGCGGCTCGTCGTGGACCGTGCCGTCGTTCACATGGAACATGCCCGTGTCGATCTGCTTGGCGAAGGCAACGCCGCGCTCGATGTCGGCGGTGTGGACGGCGCCGCTGAGGCCGTAGGGGGTGTCGTTGACGATGCGGACGGCCTCTTCCTCGCCCTCGAAGGGCATGAGGATCGCGACCGGGCCGAAGATCTCCTGCTGGAGGATGGAGGAGTCCGCCGGAACGCCCGTCAGGACCGTTGGCTCGACCAGGTTGTCGGTGGTGGAGCCGTGCACGAGGGCCGTGGCGCCCTCGGCGATGGCCTGCTCCACCGCGCCCGAGATCGCGTCCGCCTGCGAGGAGTTGATGACCGGGCCCACGACCGTCTGCAGGTCGCGCGGGTCGCCCACCTTCAGGGACTTGACCTTGGCGACGAACTTCTCGGTGAACTCGGCCTGCAGAGAGCTGTCCACCAGGACGCGGTTGGCGGCCATGCAGACCTGGCCCTGGTGTACGTACCGGCTGAAGACGGCCGCGTCGACGGCGTAGTCGACGTCGGCGTCGTCCAGGACCACCAGCGCGCTGTTGCCGCCGAGTTCGAGGATCGAGCGCTTGAAGAGGGAGGCGCAGACGGTGGCGACATGGCGGCCGACCTTGTCGGAGCCGGTGAAGGAGATGACCTTCGGGACCGGGTGTTCGAGGAACGCGTCGCCGATCTCCGCTATGTCGGTGATCACGACGTTCAGCAGACCGCCGGGGAGCCCCGCCTCCTCGAAGATCTTGGCGACCAGGGAGCCCCCGACGATCGGGGTGTTCTGGTGCGGCTTGAGGACGACGCCGTTGCCGAGCGCGAGCGCCGGGGCGACCGACTTGATCGACAGCAGGAACGGGAAGTTGAACGGGCTGATCACGCCTACGACGCCGACGGGCACACGGTAGAGGCGGTTCTCCTTGCCGTCGATCGGCGACGGCAGGATCTTGCCCTCGGGACGCAGCGCCAGATGGATCGACTCGCGCAGGAACTCCTTGGCGAGGTGCAGCTCGAAGGCGGCCTTCAGACGCGTGCCGCCCAGCTCCGCGGTGATCACTTCGCTGATCTCGGCCTCACGGTCCTCGATGAGTCGCAGGGCCTTCTCGAACACCGCACGGCGCGTGTAAGGGTTGGTGGCGGCCCACTCCTTCTGGGCGGCCGCGGCGGCCCTGTACGCCTCGTCGACCTCGTCCACCGTGGCTATCGTGATCGACGCCAGCTTCTCGCCGTCGTACGGGTTGAAGTCGATGATGTCCCAGGAGCCTGTGCCCGGGCGCCACTCACCGCCGATGTACTGCTGAGCAAGATCGGTGAAGTAGGACGACATGTGATCCCTCAATCCCTGGCAGCCGAAGCAGACACCGTTCACGCACCCGTGACCGAGTCACGGCCTGATCACGCGTCATCGTACTGTTGTTTAAAGGGAGTTGGAGAACCCGTCGGGATACTCTGCGCGGACTGTCAGGAAAGCTGGAGCAACCCCCGCAGCAGATCGCGGCTCTCGGCCGGTCCGGGGCTGTCCTGCTGCAGTTGCTTCATCGCGGTCTCGTACTGTGCCACGTCCTCGTGTTTGTCCAGGTAGAGGGCGCTGGTGAGCTGTTCCAGATAGACCACGTCGGACAGGTCGGACTCGGGGAAGCTCAGGATGGTGAAGGCACCGCTCTCGCCGGAGTGCCCGCCGAAGCTGAACGGCATGACCTGCAGCCGTAGGTTGGGGCGCTCCGAGATGTCGATCAGATGCTGGAGCTGTCCGCGCATCACCCCCCGGTCACCGTAGGGGCGGCGCAGGGCGGCCTCGTCGAGGACGACGTGGAACTGCGGGGCGTTCTCCGAGACAAGGTACTTCTGCCGCTCCAGCCGCAGCGCCACACGCCGGTCGATGTCCGCGGCGCTCGCTCCCTGCATACCGCGGGCGACCACCGCGTGCGCGTAGGCCTCGGTCTGCAGCAGGCCGTGCACGAACTGGACCTCGTAGGAGCGGATCAGATGTGCCGCGCCCTCCAGGCCGACGTACGTGGGGAACCAGCTCGGCAGGATGTCCGAATAGCTGTGCCACCACCCGGCGACGTTGGCCTCCTTGGCCAGGGAGAGGAGGGAGGTGCGTTCGGCCTCGTCCGTGATCCCGTACAACGTCAGCAGGTCCTCGACATCGCGCGTCTTGAAGCTCACCCGTCCCAACTCCATGCGGCTGATCTTCGACTCCGAGGCCCGAATCGAGTAGCCCGCCGCTTCCCTGGTGATGCCGCGCGCCTCCCGCAGGCGCCTGAGATGGGATCCCAGCAGAATGCGCCGCACCACCGACCCGCTCGAGTCCCCAGCGCTCACGTTCGTCAGCCTCCCCAACCGTCCTTCAGACCGCGCAGTCTGCCACTAAAACACTTCGAGCAGTACTCGTCCGGTTACAGAAATGGAAAGGAGCCAAAGAGGAGACGCAACGAGAGATCAGGAAGGAGCGGCAAGCGGGAAGAAAGTGACAGAAGAAATAAGCAGAAAGCGGTACGGGGCGACCAATTCCGGCCGCGTGCACGTGCATCTGCCCTTGCATCTGCTTGGCTCATCCGAAACCATGGTCCCGCGCCACCGCTGCATCGCCACGACCGCGAACACCCGGGAGTGCCTCGCATGGGAACGAATGGATCGACCATGCTCGAGCCCTTACGGCAGGGACTTCCGCCGCTCGACCCCGCCGCCGTGTCCAGTGCCGCCTCCTGTGCCCTGCCCGCCCGCCTCGAAGCGGTGCGCGAAGCACGGCAGTTCACGCGCAGGACGCTGGGCCAGTGGGATGCGGGCGAGCGCTTCGACGACGTGTGCCTCGTGGTCTCCGAACTCGTGACCAACGCACTGCGGCACGCACTGCCCTCGTCGGCCCCCCGGACGGGTGAGCAGGACCCGCCGGTGCGGCTGCACCTGATGCGCTGGACCACACGCCTGGTGTGCGCCGTGCGCGACCCCAGTCACGACAGTCCGGTGGCGGGCGACTCGGAGGACTTCTCGGCGGAGTCGGGCCGGGGACTGTTCCTGGTCGACTCGTTCGCCGACAGCTGGGGCTGGCACCCGCTGGCGGGCACGCTCAGCGGCAAGGTGGTCTGGGCGCTGTTCCGGCTGCCGCCCGCGCAGGTCTGCGCGGAGTGACCCCCCGCGGCCCTTACTGAGGCCTCGGTTCTACGCGTGTTACGGCCTGCGGCGCATCCATGCGCCGCAGGCCGCTCGCGTTCGGACGGCCAGGACGGACCGGCAGGACGGCCAGGACGGACCGGGGTCCGTGAGCGCCCCAATCCCCGCCCCCCTCAGGCGCGTTACGTGATGAGGTGGTCGAACTCGCCGTCCTTGATGCCCAGCAGCATCGCCTCGATCTCCGCACGGGTGTAGACCAGCGCGGGGCCATCGGGGAAGCGCGAGTTCCGCACCGCCACATCTCCCCCGGGCAGCCGGGCGAACTCCACACAGGACCCCTGGGAGTTGCTGTGCCGGCTCTTCTGCCAGGCCACTCTGTGCAGCTCCGTCGCAGCCATGCCGTTGTACACGTCGTCCACGTCGCACACGTCGTGGTCCACAGGTCGCTCCCCGGATGGTGCATTGGCTGATATGGCCATTTGATGCAGCGGTCAACTGCCCCGGATCATAACTCTGTTCACATGCAGATGCATGGGCAGATGCACGTGCACGGGGGGTGTTCCTGCGATTACAGCTTTTACAGTCCCTTGACTACAGCGTGACGGCGACCTGACTACAGTCCGTCAAGCGCCTGCCCCAGAGCTCGCAATACATGCGACCTCCAGCCCCCGTCCATGACCTTCCGCGCCATCATCTGTGCAGGATCGTCCGGGTCGAACCCTTCATGCACTAGGAAGAGACGCGTACCGCGGCCTTCCTGTTCCAACGTCCATGTGATGGTCCAGTCCGCCGGGTTGGCGGGGTCGGCGTCGGCCCAGCGCAGACGCAGCATCCGCCCCGGCTCGAATGCGAGAACCTGCACGTCGACCGCGCCGGAGAACTTGGTGTTCGGCCGCGGGACCGAGGTCATCCGGTACCGGTGACCGACTTCGAGACGGAAGTTCCCGGCACCGGGCATCTGCCACTGGGCGAGCAGAGCGGGCTCGGTGAGGGCGCGCCAGACCTTGGCCGGCGGATGCGGCAGGAACTGGTCGACGCGGATCGTGGTGAGATCGCCGTCGGGTGCGGTACTCATGGCTGATCGCCGTGGGGTGCGGTGCTCATGGCTGATCGCCGTCGGCCGCGGTCCTGATGACTGGGTCACCGTCGGCCGCGGTCCTCATGGCTGGGTCACCGTCGGCCGCGGTCCTCATGGCTGGGTCACCGTCGGCCGCGGTCCTGATGACTGGGTCATCGTCGGCCGCGGTACTCATGGCTGGGTCATCGTCGGCCATGCGGTCGAGCAGTTCGCCGAGCCCCTTCAGCTGCTCGCGCCAGAACCGCTCGTACGGATGGAGCCAGTCCTGCACCTCGGCGAGCGGTGCCGCCTCGAGGCGGTAGATGCGCTGCCGTCCGCTGCGCTGCTCGGCGACGAGCCCGGCCTCCCGCAGCACCTTGAGGTGCTCCGAGAGGCTGGGCCGCCGCATGTCGAAGTGGTCGGCCAGGGCCTGGACAGGCTGCGGCCCCTCTTCGCGCAGCAGGCGCAGCACCTCGCGGCGCGTGGCGTTGGCGAGCGCGGTGAAGACGCGATCCTCGGCGGCGGTGCCCGCCCCGGCCCCGGTCGTGGTCATGCCGGTCTTCCTATCCCTGAGCCTCCGTCAGCAGCATCAGACCGTTGCCGTCCGGGTCCCCGAAGGACGCCATCCGGCCCCAGGGGAGGTCGTCCGGGCCCTGCACGGACACCCCCGCCTCGGCCAGCCGGGCACAGTCGGCGTCGACATCGGTCGTCACCAACATGATCCCCCGGGCCGAGCCGGGCTCGAAATCACCCATTCCGGGGCCGGAGAGCGTGAAGACGGTCTGCGCGCCGCGGGGGGCGACCTGGAGCCACCGCCCCTGCGGCAGGTCCAGATCGGCGGTGACCTCGAAGCCGAGGACGTCCGTGTAGAAGCGCAGGGCGCGGTCCTGGTCGGCGACGGGGAGCGTGAGGAAGGAGGCGTGTGTGATGCTCATGCGAACGAGAATAGGTAGGAGATTCCCTACGAGTCAAACGTAGGGAATCTCCTACCTATCTGCCGCGGGAGACGGGCTACCGGGACGAGTAGGGCAGCAGCGCCATCTCCCGGGCGTTCTTGATCGCGCGGGCCAGCAGGCGCTGCTGCTGGGCCGACACGCGGGTCACCCGGCGGCTGCGGATCTTGCCGCGGTCCGAGATGAACTTCCGCAGCAGGTCCGTGTCCTTGTAGTCGATGTACGTGACCCCGGCCTGGTCCAGGGGGTTCGGGCGGGACTTGGCCGGGCTCTTGCGGTCGGGCTTGCGGGGCATCAGGCCTCCAGAAGGGTGTCGAAGGCGGGCGGCAACTGCTTCCAGGCGTCGCGGCCCGCGGCGAACTCGGCGTCGGTCAGCAGGCAGGACTCGAGCAGTTCTTCGAGTCCGTCGCGGTCCAGGCCCGGGGAGGTGAACACCAGGTGCTGACAGCAGTCGCCGTGCTCCGGGTGCCAGTCCAGGGCGGCGGCCGCCCGGCGCACCGGCGGCACCATCTCCCAGGCGGCGTCGGGGAGGGAGGCCAGCCACGGGCCCGCGCTCTCCACGCACAGGGCGCCGCCCGCCGCGTCCCAGTGCAGCAGGGTGTCCGGGCGGTCGGCGAGCCAGAACCGGCCCCGACTGCGCGCAGCGGCGCAGGTCAGGTCCTCCAGCGCCGCGTAGAGCCGCTCGGGATGGAAGGGGCGGCGGCGGTGCCACACCAGCGTGGAGACGCCGTGCGCGTCGGCCTCGGCCGGCAGCAGCGCACACGCCGGGTGCTGGGCCGCGGCGGCCGCCTCCACGTCGAACCCGGCGAGGGCGGCCTCCGCCAGCGCCGACCGCCGCGGCGAAGCACCCGCCGGTCCTTCACCGTGGGCGCCCCCGAGGGGGACCTGGCGGGCCGTCGGATGCAACTGGGCCAGCAGCGCCCGGTCCTCTTCGTCGGCCTCCTCGGACTCGGCGACGGCCAGGACGGGGGCGTACTCCAGTTGCCGGGCGAAGGTGTCCGCGACCGTCCGCTGGTCCGTGGCCGCGGCGGCCAGCCCGCGTTCGGCGAGGTCGTCGCCGTTGCCGAGGTAGGGCAGCAACAGGGCCGGGTCGACGGCGGTGATCACCCCGGTGACCGTGAGTCCGCCGGCGGCGATCACCTCGGCCATCGCCTTGGGTTCCACCGAGTCCCACAGTTCCACGACGGCGAGCCGGGTCAGCTCGGCCTCGGCGAGCCGCAGCAGTTCGGGCACCAGGTCCTCGCGCAGCGCGCAGCAGGCGCAGTCATTGACCAGCGGCGCCTCGCCGGTGGACAGCACGCCGCTCGCATCGCGGACCGATCGCACGACCGTGCCGGCCGCTGCGGTCGCCAGGTCGTGATGGAGCGCCACGCTGCCGGGCACGTCGGCGAGCAGCCGCGCGACGGTCGCCCTGCGGGCGTCGGTGTGCAGCCCGGCGACGACCACGACGGAGAGCTCGGTCACGCTCAGCCCCGCTTCCCGTACCGCCGCTCGAAGCGCTCCACGCGCCCGGCCGTGTCCAGGACGCGCGCGGTGCCCGTGTAGAACGGGTGGCTGACGTTCGAGATCTCGACGTCGACCACCGGGTAGGTGTTGCCGTCCTCCCACTTGATGGTCTTGGCGCTGGTCATGGTCGAGCGGGTGAGGAAGGCGTGGTTGGCGGCCCGGTCACGGAAGACGACGGGCCCGTACGAGGGATGGATGCCTTTGCGCATCGGGCTCAGCGCTCCTCTCGGAACTCGACGTGCCGGCCGATGACCGGGTCGAACTTGCGCAGGGTCATCCGGTCCGGGTCGTTCCGGCGGTTCTTGCGGGTGACGTAGGTGTACCCGGTGCCGGCCGTGGACCGGAGCTTGATGACGGGACGGAGTTCGTTGCGTGCCATGCTGCTATGTTACTGAAAATGAATTCCATTTACACAACCCGTCCGAGAGAGGTGCATCACCCTTGTCCGCGCACTGCATGCTGACCGGCGCCCAGCCGGGCTTCGGCAACCGGATCTCGCACTCCCACCGGCGGACCTCCCGCCGCTTCGACCCCAACATCCAGACCAAGCGCTACTGGCTGCCGAGCGAGGGCCGGCACGTACGGCTTCGGCTGAGCGCCAAGGGGATCAAGACCGTCGACACCATCGGTGTGGAAGCGGCCGTGGCCCGGATCCGCGCCCGTGGCGTGAAGATCTGACGGGGGCGAGGGAGCGATATGGCGAAGAAGAGCAAGATCGCGAAGAACGAGAAGCGCCGGGTGGTCGTCGCCCGGTACGCGCGGCGGCGGGCCGAGCTCAAGGAGATCATCCGCCGCCCGTCGTCCACCGAGGCCGAACGGCTCGCCGCCCAGCGGGAGCTGCGCAGTCAGCCCCGCGACGCCAGCGCGACCCGGGTGCGCAACCGGGACAGCGTGGACGGCCGGCCGCGCGGATACCTCCGTACCTTCGGTCTGTCCCGGGTGAATCTGCGTGAGCAAGCGCACGCCGGTTACCTGCCCGGCGTCCGTAAGTCCTCCTGGTAGCTTGCTGCGGTCGTTCACACGACCTCGTCGGCAACTTCAGGAGACTTCAGTGACTTCGGCGACCTCTGTCACGCGCCGGCAGGCGCGCATCGCGCTCGCGGCCGCGGGGCTGACGGCCGCTCTCGTGCTGACCGGCTGCAGCAGTGGCTCCGGGGACGGCGGCTCCTCCGCGCCGAGCGCGTCCTCGTCCTCGTCCCCGGCGGCCACCGGTGACGGCTCCGGCGCCCCGAGCGCCAAGCCCGGGAAGCTGGAGGGCAGCTGGCTGGCCACGACCGACGGCAAGGCCGTGGCACTGGTGATCACCGGCAAGCAGGCCGCGCTCTTCACGACGGGCGGCACCGTGTGCAGCGGGACCGCGGGCGAGGAGGCCGGGATGGAGATGATCCACCTGAAGTGCACGGACGGCAGCAAGAACCGCCGGACCGGGATGGTCGACTCCGTGACCTCCGCGGGCATGAAGGTGACGTGGCAGGGCGGCATCGGCGCGGAGACGTACACGAGGTCCGAGGGCGGCAAGATGCCGAGCGGGCTGCCGACGGCGAGCCTGGGCTCCTGACACGACGGCGCCTGCCGAACGCGGCTCGCCTGCGCCGACGCGCTGTGGAATCCCGGGTGCCGCAGCCCGTCGGCGTGGCCGGGGCTCGGGCCAAGGCCGGGCTTCACGTTTTGGGCCTCGCCCCACGGCGGGGCGTGGTCGTAGGGCCGGGCGGCGCCTTTGGATCTGGCGGTCGCATTGGGGCCGGGCTCGCCTCAGGGCAGGGCCTCGCACGGCAGGCGCGCCAGGGCCGGGGCTTGCCTCACGGCACGGCCTCGTCTCGCGGCCGGACGTCGCCTCACCGCAGGGCCTTGCCTCACGGCAGGCGCGCCAGGGCCGGGGCTTGCCTCACGGCAGGGCCTTGGCTCGGGACCGGGCCTCCCCTCGCGACCGGGAATGACGCCCGGAATCCTGCCGCGCACATCCGTCCCGTCACGGACAGATCCCCTATCAGCCGACTCTCGCAGCATCAGCATCCGCATCAGCCCGACTCTCGCAGCGCCCCCGGACTCCCGGTCACCCCCGGACCCCCGGTCACCCCCGGACTCCTGGTCACGCCCGGCCCTCGGCGCGCCCGGAATCCCCGGGCGACCAGCTCCTTCGCGCCTTGGTCCTTCGGGTGCCGCGGCTCCCCCGCGCCCTATCCCCTTCGCGCACCCTCGTCCTTCGGGCGCCCAGACTCCCCCGCACTCACTCCCCCGCGCGCCCAGGCCCCACCACGTGCCCGGGCTCCTCCCCGCGCCCGATCTCCTCCCCACGCCCAGGCTTCTCCCCGCGCCCGATCTCCTCCCTGCCCCCGGGCTCCTCCCCGCGCCCGGGATCCTGCGGGGGCTCGTCGGCCTTCTGTGTGAGTCCGTCGGTTGTCATCGGTGGCACGTCCGTGTCGAGGGCCGCGGTGAGTTGTTCCAGGGCCTCGAGGATCAGGCCCGCGCCCCGGCGGACGATCGCGGCGGCGGCGGGGTCACCGGCCTTCGTGTTCTCCTCGTCCCCCTCGTCCCCCTCGTCCCCCTCGTCCCCCTCGTCCCCCTCGTCCTCCTCCTCGTCCCACTTCCGCAGCGCCTCGCGTACGGCGTCCCACGACGGCGGCCGGCGTTCGCGGATGGCCTTCGCGCCCCGTTCCGTCGCGGTGCGCAGGGCGTCCGCGAAGCGGGCGGCCGGCGGTACGGGGCTGGCGCCGCGCTCCGGGAGGTGCGCCTCCAGGAGCATGGCGACCCGGCCCATCTGGGCGAGTGCCTCCTCGGCCTCGTCGGCCGCGGTCCGGGACAGACCCCGGTGGCGCACCGGCTCGTTGCGCGCCCGGGCCAAGGCCTCGTGCCAGGCGGCGCGGGCGGTGCGCGCGGCGAGGAGGCTCTCGCGCACATCCGGGGCGTTCTTGCCGGCGGGTTCCGCGTAGCGGCGGATGACGGCCGCGGCGTACCGCCCCTGCGCGGCCAGCCAGTCGGCGAGCCGGTTGCGTAGCCGTGGGGTCTCCCAGGCCGGGTAGACGGCGTACGCGACCATGGCGAGGAGGCCGCCGAGCAGGGTCAGGACGACGCGTTCGGGGACGGTCTGGGTCCACTGCTCGCCGATCATGCCGAGCAGGAAGACGACATACGCGGCGATGCAGGCCTGGGTCGCCACCTGCCCGGTGCGCATGATCAGGTACATCAGGGCGGCGCAGAGCACCGCGAGGGCGGCGGAGAGCACCGGGCCCGGAGTGGCAAGCCGTACGACTCCGGTGGCGAGGGCCACGCCGATGAGGGTGCCCCAGAAGCGGGCGATGGCACGGCTGTAGGTCTGCGAGAAGTCGGGCCGCATGATCATGACCGCGGCCAGCGGAGCCCAGTAGCCGTGCCCGAAGTGCAGCGCGTTGCCGAGGGCGTACCCCACGACGGCGACGACGGAGACCCGGGCCGCGTGGCGGGCGATCGGGGAGCCGGGGCGCAGTTCCTTGCGCATGGCGCGCAGGACGACGGGCACCAGGCGGACGAGACTCGGGCGCACCAGGTGCTTGGGCGGGTCGCCCCCGCCCATGGCCTTCTCGTCCTCCCGCGTGCCTCCGGCCGTCTCCACCACGTCCTGCAGCAGGGTCCGCAGCCGTTCCGCCGCCCGATGCGCGGGCCCCGTCAGGATCGCCCCCGTGTCCGGGGTGCGCAGGGCGGCGACCGCGGCCGGCGGGAGTTCGACCGGGGTGCCGTGCCGGATGGCCTGGGCGGCGGCGTCGAGGATCTCGGCGGCGGCACCGAGCAGTTCATGCACCCGGTCCCGTTCGCGGCCCTCGCGCGGGACACCGACGGCCGGGTCGGCCAGCGAGGCGAGGACCGGCCGGATGCGCTCGGCGAGGCCCCGGGCGCCATGGAGCTCGGCGGGGCGGCGGCGGGCCTGGCGCGGGGTGACGGCGGCGGCGGCGCGGGCCTCCATCAGCGGCAGCGGGTCGAAGGGCGCGACCGGGTCCTGGCGCAGCCGGCGCGCGTAGTCGGCCTCGGCGGCCAGCGCGTCGGCGAGCGCGTCACGATGGGCACCCCAGCGTCGTACCGGGAAGAGCACCACCAGCACGGCCTGCACCACACCACCCACGATCATCATCGCGGCATGGCCCGCCGCCGCGCCCACGGAGGTCGGCAGGGTCACCGTCACCAGCATCATCGCGACGTTCGAGGCGGCCATCAGACCGGCCGTCGTCCCCGCGGCCCAGCTCAGCCCGGCCACGAAGGTCCACACGGCGAGCAGGGTCAGGAACAGCGGCGGGTGGGAGACGGTGAGGTAACCGAGGAAGGTGCTGACCGCGAGGCTCGCGCCCGAGACGAGGGCCAGTTCGGGGCGTGGGCGCCAGCTGCGCTGGAAGGTGGCGATCGCCGCCTGGTTCGCGCCGAACGCCGAGCTGGCCGCGACGGCCGGTCCGAACAGCCAGAGGCTCGCCACGATCACGAGCGCGAGTCCGGCCGCACCGCGCACCGCGACGAGCGGCTCCAGTCGCTTCCGCTCGATCCTCAGCCCCGAGCGTGCGGCCTCCTTCAGCGCCGGCAGCCAGCTCATTCCGCCAGCGTACGGGAGATATGCGGGGACATACGGGAGATGTCATGACGTCCACGGCCCCCGGCGCATGGGGATCTTGAGGCGGCGCATGAGGCATTGAGGGGGGGGCGCGCAACGCACTGCCGCCCGCCTGCGTGATGATCCATGGACACCGTCACGATCTCAGAGGACCCTCATGCGCAGCCTCCCCGTCCCGCTGGCCGTCACCGCTCTCGCCGCGACCCTCACCCTGACCGCCTGCGGCGGCAAGAGCACGCACGACGCCGGGAAGAAGCCCGCCTGCCCGATCGCCGTCAAGGTGGGCCCCGCCAACGCGGCCACCACCGCGGGCGACACCGGCAACGTCCCGGTCACCATCACGAACCGCAGCGGCGGCAAGTGCAGCTTCGAGGGCTTCCCCGGCGTCGAGCTGGACGGCGACTCCTCCTGGAACGTGACGGTCGACAAGGCCGCGAAGCCGGCCAAGGTCACGTTGCAGAAGGGCGAGGCGGCGACCTTCACGATCACCTACGTCCGCGGGAAGGCCGGCGGCTCGCTCAGCGCCTCGGCGAAGACCGTGAAGATCACCATCCCGGGCGCCGGCGCCGCGCAGAGCTACCCGTGGTCGTACGGCGAGGTGTCACTGAAAGACGCGAAGACCCCCGACGCCGCGGTGAGCCCGATCCAGGTCGCGGGCGACTGACCCGCGGCCGCGGTCGGCGACTGGCCCGCGGTCCCGCCCTACCGCCGGCCGGACCCGGAGCCCACGCACGACCGGTCCGCGGCGCACCTGAACCACGGACCACCCCCACGGCGCACGTGAACCACGGACGTCCCCCGTACTCACGGGACCGACGACTCCCTCGGCGCACGTCACACAACGGGGGCTTTCCCGGGAGCACGGGACCATGGCCGACTCCCCGGCGCACGTCACCACGGGGGCTGCCCCGGGCGCACATGACCATGACCGACTCCCCGGATTCGGGCGCGCCGTGGGCGGCCGCCCCCCGTACTCACGGCAGCCGGGGCCGTCCCGCGACCTGGGCCCGGTCCGCGGCCGCGGCGCCCTGTTCCCATCCGGCCGTGTCGTCGACCCCGCGCAGCCGGGTGGTCACGGTGTCCGGGAACATCCGTTCCATGCGGTCCGTGACGGCCACGTCGCGGGCCGCGAGCACCGGCAGCAACTCGCCCTCGCTTCCGGCCACCTGCTCCTCGGCCGCCGCCCGGAGCCGGTCACCGATGCGGTGCGCGTACGCGGCCAGGAAGGACTGCCGGAACGTCTTCGTACGCTTCCTGCCGCCCTTGCGCTGCGCAGCCTCCGCCTTCGTCATCGCCGCGGTGGCCTGCACGAGCAGCGAGGTGTAGAGGAGTTCGACGGCGTCGAGGTCCGGTTCGAAGCCGATGACCGTGCAGAAGCCGAGGGCCTCGTGCCACACGGCGCGGCAACGGTTCGCGTCCGCCACCGCGTCCAGGAGCACCGCCTTGGCCGTCTCGTACGGCGGGTCGACACCGATGCGGCAGGCGCCGGGCCCGTCCTCGGCGTGCGTACGGGCCGCGAGCAGCGCCTCGTCGATGCTGTGCCGCGCCATCAGTTCCTGCGCCTTGGCACTGAGCGCTTCCGCCTCCTCCGGATACCCGGTCGCCTCCGCCTTGGCGAGCAGCGCGCGGATGCGGGCGAGCATGCGGGTCTCCGGCTGCTGCCGGGCCCTGGACTGCCGGGGCACGTCGAGGGAGTCGAGGGTGGGGAGGCGCAGCAGCAGCCGGTACAGCTGCAGTACGGCGGTGGCGTACGAGAAACGGTCGGGGGCGCGCGGCGGTTCCCCGTCGAGGTCCTGGAGCTGGGCGGCCCAGCGCGGACCGGGAGGCGGCCGCTCCCCCGCCTCCTCGACGATCAGCGCGGACACGAGACGTACGTGCAGGTCGTCCAGTTGGCGGCGGACGATGCGTACGACGTCGGCGGGCTGCCAGCCGCGCCGCCAGGCCGCGGCGACGAACTGCTCACCGCGCCGGGCGAGTTCGACGTCGGCCGAGGGGTCGGCGGCGAGCAGCGAGGCGCCGGTGTCGAGGGCCGCGTCGGTGTCGTCGTAGAGGGCTGCCTCGAAGGCGCGGTCCACGGTGGTCGTCGTACTCACGCGTTCGATCGTGACACGGGGACGGCACTGGTGGTGCGGTCGCCGGCGGCACCCGGGCAGGAACATCGAGTGTCAACTTCGGGTTGACGATGGGCTCTTGTCAACCTACGGTTGACACATGACGTCGAAGCCCGACACCACAGCGAACCTGCGTCTCGACGACCTCATCGAAGCCATCAAGAAGGTCCACAGCGACGCACTCGACCAGCTCCAGGACGCGGTGCTCGCCGCGGAGCACCTCGGCGACGTGGCCGACCATCTGATCGGCCACTTCGTGGACCAGGCCCGGCGTTCGGGGGCGTCCTGGACCGACATCGGCAAGAGCATGGGGGTGACCAGGCAAGCGGCCCAGAAGCGCTTCGTGCCCAAGGAGTCCGCGGACCTCGACCCCAGCCAGGGATTCAGCCGCTACACACCCCGGGCGCGGAACGTGGTCATGGCCGCGCACAACGAGGCGAA
This sequence comes from Streptomyces sp. TP-A0356, assembly GCF_001417775.1. GTDB lineage: Bacteria > Actinomycetota > Actinomycetes > Streptomycetales > Streptomycetaceae > Streptomyces. The sequence goes on from NZ_BBZJ01000018.1 coordinate 90,303, forward strand.
GGCCGCGGGGAATGCCGAGACCGTCCCCGAGCACCTCGTCCTGGGACTGCTCGCCGAGCCGGAGGGGCTCGCGGCCAAGGCGGTCGTGGCCCAGGGTGTCTCCCTGGAGGCGGTGCGCGAGGCGGCGACGGCGGCGCTCCCGGCCCGCGCCGAGGAGGTCCCTGAGCTCGTCCCCTACGCCCCCGCCGCCAAGAAGGCCCTGGAACTCACCTTCCGGGAGGCTCTCCGCCTGGGCCACAACTACATCGGCACCGAGCACATCCTCCTCGCGCTCCTGGAACTGGAGCACGGCGAGGGCCTGCTGACCGGCCTCGGCGTGGACAAGACGACGACCGAGCAGTACGTCGCGAAGACTCTGGCCGCGCTCCTCGAGACCCGCGAAGAGACCGGCGAAGAGACCGGCGAAGAGGAGGCCTGAGCCAAGGCCCCGACGCGGGCCCACCGCTCCGCGACCGTGCAGGCCCATCACTCCGCCGACCACCCAGCAACCACGCACGCCGACCACCCAGCGGCGAACCAGGACCGACCACCCAGTGGCGAACCAGGACCGACCGCTCAGGGGCGGATCGCGACCGACTGCCCGGCCAGGAGTGCCAAGGCAGAGCGGGCGCACGGCCGGCCGGTGGTCGTCGGGACCCGGCGAGCGGGCCGCGGGCGGGCCGGCTGCACGTCCGGCCCGTTGTCGGACCCCCCTGTCACACTCGCGGCATGACCGGGCGCTGGGCTCTCGCTCCGGCCGAGGACGGTGGCGTGGAGGTCGCCGCCCTCGGCCCGGACGGGCTGCTCACCGGGCCCGTGGTCAGGGAGGGGGATCTCGCCGAGGCCGTCCGGGCGCGGCCGGAGGTCACCCGGTGGGTGTGGCGGTCCACCGCCGACGTCCAGCCACGTCTGCTCGCCGCGGGGGTGCGTGTCGACCGGTGCTATGACGTCGAAGCGGCCGAGGCCCTCCTCCTGGGCCACGAAGGACGCCTCGGCGAGCCCCGGTCGGCCGCCGCCGCACTGGCCCGGCTGCGCGGCGGCCCGGTTCCGCCGGATCCCCCGTCGCGCTCCGCCGAGCCCGGCTCACAGTCCTCCCTCTTCGAGCCGAGCCCGGTCCATCTCCCCCTCGGCGACCTGGTCGAGGTGTACGCGGACCAGCAGCGCAGGCATGAGGCCACCGCGCACCCGGAGCGCATGCGACTGCTCACCGCCGCCGAGTCGGCCGGCATGCTGGTGGCCTCCGAGATGAACCGCTCCGGGCTGCCGTGGAGCGCGGACGTCCATCGCGCCCTGCTGCACGAACTGCTCGGCGAGCGGTACGCGGGCGGCGGCGAGCCCCGGCGACTGGCCGAACTGGCCGACGAGGTGTCGACCGCCTTCGGCCGCCGGGTCCGGCCCGATCTGCCCGCCGACGTCGTGAAGGCCTTCGCGCAGGCCGGCATCCGGGTGCGCTCCACCCGCCGCTGGGAGATCGAGTCCCTCGACCACCCCGCCGTGAAGCCCCTGCTGGAGTACAAGAAGCTGTACCGCATCTGGGTCGCCCACGGCTGGTCCTGGCTGCAGGACTGGGTGCGCGACGGCCGCTTCCGTCCCGAGTACCTGCCGGGCGGCACGGTCACCGGCCGCTGGGTCACCAACGGCGGGGGCGCCCTGCAGATCCCGAAGGTCGTCCGGCGCGCCGTCGTCGCCGACCCCGGCTGGCGGCTGGTCGTGGCGGACGCCGCCCAGATGGAGCCGCGCGTCCTCGCCGCGATCTCCCGCGACCCGGTGTTCATGGAGGTCGCGGGCCGTGCGACCGACCTCTACCAGTCGGTGTCCGACCGGGCGTTCTCCGGCGACCGCGCCCAGGCCAAGCTCGCCGTGCTCGGCGCGATCTACGGCCAGACCTCCGGCGACGGTCTGAAGAACCTCGCCGCGCTGCGCCGCCGCTTCCCCCGCGCGGTCACGTACGTCGACGACGCGGCCCGCGCGGGTGAGGAGGGCCGGCTCGTACGGACCTGGCTCGGGCGTACGTCCCCTCCGGCGGCCGGGGCCTCGCAGGACGCGGCGGAGGAGGCGGGCATCCCGCAGGAGGACGATCCGCCGGGCGCGTCCGAGGAGCCACACCAGTGGCTGCCGGGGTACGCCTCCACCAACTCCCGCGCCCGCGGCCGATTCGCGCGCAACTTCGTCGTGCAGGGCAGCGCGGCCGACTGGGCCCTGCTGCTGCTCGCCGCCCTGCGCCGCGCCTGCGCGGACCTCGCCGCCGAACTGGTCTTCTTCCAGCACGACGAGGTGGTCGTGCACTGCCCGGCCGCCGAGGCGGACACGGTGGTCGCGGCGATCCAGGAGGCGTCGTCCCTGGCGATGCGGCTGACGTTCGGCGAGACGCCGGTGCGGATTCCGTTCACGACGGCGGTGGTGGAGTGCTACGCGGACGCCAAGTGAGGCCCCCCACGGACGGAGAGGGATCGCCGGCCGGCCTGCCGGCCGGTGTTCCTCCCGAGGCCCATGCCTCCTTCCCTCCCCCGCCGGTGCACCCTTCCGCCAGCAGTTCCCTCAGCTCCCCGGCCACCGGACTGTCCGTCCCGTCCAGCGCGGCAAGGGCGGACGTCCACTGCCGCCGGGCCTCCCCCGCGTCGCCCTCCGCCCGGTGGAGCAGGCCTCGCTGGTGCCGGGCCAGGCCCTCGGTGTAGCGGTCGCCGCAGCGGGTGGCCAGGGTCAGCAGCACATCGCACTCGTGCGCGGCCCGCGCCGCGTCCCCCCGCCCCCGAAGCCCCCGCACCAGCCCCAGCCGCGTCTGCGACTCGCCCTGCCAGTGGCCGTGACCGCCGAGGATGCGCAGGCTCTCCTCGAAATGCGGTACGGCGGCGTCCGGTTCACCGAGCGTGAGGTGGGCGAAGCCGATGTTGCAGTGCGCGGAGTGACGGACGATGACATGACCGATCCGCTCGCCGATCTCCAGGCTCCGGCGGTGGTGGCCGATGGCGGCCCGCGGGTCCGTGTGCTCGTACAGGTTGCCGAGGTTGCTGTAGGTGATGGCCTCCTGCATGGGATCGTTCAGGACGCGCGTGTACTCCAGGCACTGCCGCAGCGCCTCGCCGGTCTCCTCGTACCGGCCGAGGCTCTCCAGGAGCAGCGCCCGGTTGTTGAGGCCCCGGCACAGGCAGGAGACGTACCCGAGCCGCCGCCAGATCTCCAGTGCCTCGTCGAGCAGGGCGACGGCGTCGTTGCCGCGGCCCTTCATGAAGTGCAGCCCGGCCAGGTCCAGCAGCGCATACCCCTCCGCGGGCGCGTCCGCCAGCCGGCGTGCCCCGCGCAGGGCGGCCCGGACGAGCACCTCCAACTCGGCAACCCGGCCGCGACGTTGCAGATGCGTGGCGATCAGGCGGACGAGCAGCGGGACATGGGCGGAGGTCTCCGCGTGGCGTTCCACCAGCGCCACCATGTTCTCCAGTTCGAGGACGATCCAGTCGGCGGCGGCCTGTGCGGAGCCGAAGGCGCGCACGCCCGCCACGTCCGCGGTGTGCGTCCCGGGCTGTGACGGGGTCTCCCGGAGCCGGTCCGCGCGCTCGGCGCCCGGCTCGACGATGGCCTCGTAGGCACGTGCGGCCACGGCGGCGTACCAGCGCAGGGCGAGGTCCGCTGCGGTGTGGTCCGTCATCGCGGGCTCCTCGCTCGCCGCGGTCTCACGGGCGAAGTCCCGGACGAGGTCGTGCGGCGCGTACCGCCCGTACGCGGTCTCCTCCAGGAGCGCGACATCGACGAGACGGTCCAGGGCGGCCTCCGCGCGGCGCTCGTCCGCGCCGAGGACGCGGGCGAGGAGGGGCGCCCCGTAGCCGGGGAGGTCCAGCACGCCGATACGGCCGAGGGCGCGCGCCGCGTCCCGGTCCGCCTCACGGTCGGAGGCGCGCAGCGCGTCGTGCGCGACGGCGAGCGAGCTGCGGACGCTGAGGTCGTCGTACTCCAGGTGGTGCAGCCGCCCCTCGGTGGCGGCCAGTTGGGTCGCCAGCATGTCCGGGGTGAGCGCGCGACGGGCGGCGAGACGCGCGGCGACGACCCGCAGGGCGAGCGGCAGACGGCCGGCGAGTTCCACGAGCGGATGCCCGGCGTCGAGCCCGTCCCGGCCGGAGACCGCGCGGAGCAGGGCCGCGCTGTCCTCGTCGGACAGGGGCGGAAGCGGAACGCGGTGGGCACCGTCGAGCGCGGTCAGCGGGGAACGGCTGGTCACGATGACCGCGCAGCGAGGGCCGCCGGGCAACAGCGGACGCACCTGGGCGGCGTGCGCGGCGTCGTCCAGCACCATCAGGGTGCGGGTGGGGGCCAGCAGCGAGCGGAGCAACGCGGCGGCCGCGGCGGGCTGTTCGGGGATACGACGGGGGTCGGCACCCAGGTCGCAGAGCAGCGCGGCGAGCGCCTGCTCGGGGGTGAGCGGGGTCATACCGGGCATGGCACCGTGCAGATTGAGGTAGAGCTGACCGTCGGAGAAACGTTCCCTCAGTCCATGTGCCACATGCAGGGCGAGCGCGCTCTTGCCGACTCCGGCCATACCGCTGAGCACGGCGACGGCGGGCGCACCGTGTTCGGCCCCCAGGAAGCGGAGTAGTTCCTCGCGTACCGTGTCGCGGCCGGTGAAGTGAGCTGGTGCGGCGGGAAGTTGGGCGGGGCGGGGCACGGCGGGCGCGGCCTGGGAGTTCGGGTTCCGGACGCCGGAGTCCTGTTCGGAGCCGGCCCGGCCGGGGTCCGTGCCGCTGTCGCCGCTCGCGCCTTCCGCGCCGACTTCACCGCGTTCGCCCTTAGCCCCCTTCGCCCCCTTCGCCCCCTTCGCTCCCTTCTCGCAGTCCTGGCAGTTCTGGCAGTTCTGGCAGTTCTCGCCGTGCGCGCCGTGCGGCGCTGAAACGTTCGCGTACGTGCGACCGATGCTTGCCCCGTCGGCATAGGTGCGACCGATGCTTGCCCCGTCGGCGTGCCTGAGACCGATGCTTGCCCCGTCGCCGTCGACGTGCCGGGGATCGCCGTTGTGCATACGTCCGCCCCGCGCACCGTCGACGTGCGTACAGCCACCCCACGCACCGCCGTCGTAGGTACGCCCACCCCGCGCACCGTCGACCTGCGTACGGCCCGGGCTCCCCTGCCGGTTGCCGTGCCCGGCCGGGTCGTCCCGCAGGATCTCCAGATGGGCCTCGCGTACGGCGGCCCCAGGCTCGACACCGAGTTCCTCGATGAGGCGTTCGCGCAGGTCGCGGTGGACAGCCAGGGCCTCTGCCGGGCGGCCCGTGCGGTGCAGGACGAGCATCAGCAGCCGGTGGAAGCCCTCCCGCAACGGGTGTTCGGCCACCAGTGCCGCCAACTCCGGGGCAAGACCGCCGAGTCGGGTCCCGCCGAGGTGCAGTTCGGCGTCGTACCGCCACTCCAGGACGAGCAGCCGCGCCTCCTCCAGGCGCTGCACCAACGCGTGTCCCCCGCTCTCCAGGGGCAGTCCGCTGAGCGGGGCCCCGCGCCACAGCGCCAGCGCGCCGGACGCCTCGCGGACCGTGCGCTCCCAGTCGCGCCCGGCGTGCGCGGCGCGGGTCGTGACGACGTGTCCCTCGAAGACCCGGACGTCCAACTCGCCCGCGTCCACCCGCAGGAGATAGCCGGGTGGTACGGCACGCAGCCGCTCGGGGCCGTCGTCGCCGAGGAGGCGGCGCAGGCGGGTGACATGGTTCTGCAGGGAGGCGTGCGCGGAGGCCGGGGGCGCCCCGCCCCACAGCGCTTCCTTGAGTGCGTCGACCGGGACGACCCGGCCCGGCTCCAGCAGCAGCGCGACCAGCAGGGCACGCATCTTGCCACTGCCGATCGCCCGGGTCTGCCCGTCGGCGTCGTACACGACGGGCGGACCCAGCAGTCCGAACCGCAGCCCGTACCGCATAGCCGCCCGCTGCCCTTCCGCACGGCCCGATCGCCGCGCCTCCCATCGCGGTCCGGTTTGCCCACCCGTCGGGAACCGGCCAGCTCACGGCTCGGAAGAACCGTTGGCCACATGTTAGCGATCTGTTGGCGTGGCCTGATGTGATCTATTCATCGGATCTGGCCCGACGGCGCGCGCGTACATGCGTAACTCGGGGGAGTGTCGCCGCCGTGGCCGGATCCGGGGAGAGCGCAGGGCCCGGTCGGCGGAGGTGAACGACCGGGTCCTTCGTCGTTCCGCGAGCTGCGGGCGTTGCCGCTCGCTTGTCGGCACCGATGCGCCGCTCGCTTGTCGGCACCGATGCGCCGCTCGCTTGTCGGCACCGATGCGCCGCTCGCTTGTCGGCACCGATGCCCGGTGCGGCGGCCGCAGCGACATGGGCCATCCGCGCTCACCGGCCCGGACGACCCATGGCCGACCACGCTGACGCGACGTACTCAACGAGCCGGTGGCCGCCCCTCCCGGGCTAGTGCTGTGGCCGGAAAGGTTTGCCGGGAAGCTCGCGGCGTCCGGTGCGGTGCATCGCAAGGCGGAGCGTCGCCCGCGTACTGGATGTACTCGGGCGATGCGACAACGCGGCGAGGTGCCGTGCCGGGCGTCGCGAGCCGGTGATCCTTTCCGGTCGCAGCACTAGATGACCGGCGGCCGGCCGAGCCTGGTGAGCCGCCACACCGTGCGCCAGCGCATGGGCCGCCGATCGCCGCCCGGGGTACGGACCCCCTCCATGAACCCGCCGAACCAGGCCCTCAGCGCGCCGGCCGAACGAGTCCGCAGGAGAGTGACGGCGATCCACACTCCGAGGTGCACGGGGATGAGCGCAAGGGGCAGCCGCCGCCGCACGAGCCACACGCGGTTGCGGGCCGTGACCCGGTAGTAGATGGCATGCCGGGCGGGCGAGGTCTTCGGGTGCTGGAGCAGCAGCTCGGGCGCGTACAGGATGGTCCAGCCGGCGTCGGCCGCCCGCCACGCGAGATCCGTCTCCTCGTGCGCGAAGAAGAACTCGGCGGGCCAGTCGCCGGTCTCGGCGAGCATCGCCATGGACAGCGCGTGCCCGCCGCCGAGGAAGCCGGTCACGGGTCCGCCGCGCATCGGGTCGGCGTCCCCCGCCCGAGGCACGTGCCGCCGCTGGGTCTCGCCGTGCTCGTCGGCGATGCGGAACCCTACGATCCCGAGCCGGGGGTCGGCGGCGTACAGGTCCCGTACGCGCCGGAGCACATCGGCGTCGACGAGCAGCCCGTCGTCGTCGAGTTCGACCACCACGTCGACGTCCCCGAACTCCCGCAGCCGGGCGAGCGCCACATTGCGACCGCCGGGGCAGCCGAGGTTCTCGTCGACCTCGATGCAGGTGACCTCCCCGGGCAGGCCGAGCCGCTCGGCGAACTCGGGCAGGGGGCAGCCGTTGCCCACGACGACGACACGGGAGGGGGCGAGGTCCTGCTTGGCCACGGACGTGAGCAGGGCGTCGACCTCGGCGGGCCGGTTGCCCATGGTCACCACGGCCACGGCGATTCGGGGCCCCGGCTCCTGCTCCGCCTGTGACACGACACCCACCCCATCCGCCCGACGAACTGTGCACGCGATGCTAGCCGTTCACTAAGAGGACGCTTTGTGTCCGCTGGTTCTCCCCGCACCGGACGATTTTTCGAACCGTACGAACAGACACGCGCCGCCACCACCACCGCCCCCGCCCTGACGGCCCCGCCCTGACGCACCCCGCCCCGACGCGCCCCGCCCTGACCGCACCTCCCCGGGCCCACCACCGCGCGTCCGTCCGCCCCCGTTTTCCGTGACACGAGCCAAACCCCGCTCGGACCAGCTTCCGCGAAGCGCTCGCATTCCTTCCGCCGGCCGAACATGCGAAAAGGGGCACCGTGAATTTCCCGTCCAATACGTCGTCGCACTACGGCTCCTCTTGCCGCTGGATCACGCAAGGGAGAATTCACGCACTGCCGGGCGGCCTTGCCACAGGACCGTACGTAACCCTCAACCGTTCCGGGCAGGGGCCCGGTTGGCGGGCGTGCAGCGGCGGCCCGACCGGGTCGGGTACCCTGGCCACGACCGCGCGCAGCACAAGAGAAAGGGGGCGGAGGATCGGCGCCGAAAGGCACCGTGATTCCCACCGCCGATGCCGTCCATCCCGCGGGTTGGTTCGCCCAAGGAAATCTCCAGCCCGAGCAACCCTCACGTAAAGGAACTCGCCGCCCTCCGCCGCCGAAGGAACAGGCAGAATTCCGGAGTGACCCTCGTGGAGGGTTATGAGGAACTGGATCTCGCGCTGCGGGCCGGCGTTCGTCCCCGCGAGCTGTATTTCTGCCCCGCCCTGACCGGCGACGCGGACCCGAGGAACCTGGTGGCCCGTGCGGCCGAACGTGGAGCCGCCCTCTTCAGCCTCAGCAGGCAGGCCTTCGACAAGGCCGCGTACCGCGAGGGCCCGGACGGCTGGCTCGCCGTCGTGCCGGACATCGAGACCGACCTTTCCCGCATCGAGGTCGGTGAGCGCGCCCTCTTCCTCGTCTGCGAGAGCGTCGAGAAGCCCGGCAATCTGGGCTCGATGCTCCGCACGGCGGACGCCGCCGGAGTGACCGCGGTCATCTCGGCCAACCCCGTGACCGACTGGGGCAATCCCAATGTGATCCGGGCCAGCAAGGGCACCGTGTTCGCCGTCCCGATCGCCTCGGCCGACTCCGAGGAAGTCATGCACTGGCTCGCCGAGCACTCGGTGAACGTCGTCGCCACGACCCCCGACACGGACGTCCTGATGGCGGACGTCGACATGAGCGGCCCCACGGCGATCCTCGTCGGCAGCGAGAAGTACGGCCTGTCGGACCAGTGGCTCGCGGGCAGCCACACCAAGGCGAAGATCCCGATGTTCGGTCAGGTGGACTCGCTCAACGTGGCGGTGTCGGCCGCCCTGTTCACCTACGAGGCCGTGCGGCAGCGCATGGCGGCGGGACAAGGCTGAGGGGCCACTCGGCCCGGGAACCACTCGCCTGGCAACGGCTCTCCGCGGGCGACTGGGCCACCTGCGCCGCCGAGGTCAGCCGACGGGTGAGGCCGACGTGACGCTCCCGGACGGCCACTCCAGGATCGTCAGCTCGGGCCACTGCTCACGCCACCGCGCCGCCTTGCTCTCATAGACCGGCCTCGGAGCGAGCACCGGGTTCGGACGAACGACGAGGTTGAACACGTCCGAGAGCCCGTGCGGCGCATACACGCGCCACCGGCCGTTGGTCTCCACACGAACTCCCAGACAGCACGTCGTCGCGGCGAAGCTGTCGATCGCTGACTCAGTGGAGTCATAGGGCGGACACGCCACCCCGAACTTGTCCTCATACCAGAGGTGAACCCGTGCCTCGTTCCGGATCTCGACCTCTGCAGGGAGGCCGGCGAAGACCTCCCGCCCGGTCTTGATCACGGCATCCTCCGCTTCCCAGGACAGATCGCCCTCGTCGAAGTAGAAGACGTCGTAGTCCTTGATGCCGCTGGTCGGCGGCCTGTCCGTGACCACGTTCCACACGGTCTGGAACAGGCACCCTGCCGTCACATACCACCCAGGCAGATCCAACGTCGCAGTCCGCGCCAGCACCTCCGTCAGCACTTCGTTACGCGACAGCACCGCGCGCAGGGACTCAAGTTGCTCGTCGAGAGGAAGTCGGCTGATCATCAACCTTGCCTACCACGGCTCGCCCGACAACGGGCTCGATCCGCCTCAGAGGACCCTCGCCCCCGAGGCCACCGCCAAGCTGGTCCCCCTCCAGCGGAAGGCGGAGGCGGAAGAGGCCGCGCGCAAGGCGGAGAAGGCACGGAAGAAGGCCAAGCGCGCCAACAAGGCCCAGGCCGAGGGCAAGAAGAAGGCCCGGCGGAAGAAGCCCAACAAGTAGGGCCGCGTCCCCTCCGCTCACGCATCGCTCACGCAAGCAATCTCACGGCACCCCGGCCGTGTGACGCGTCATGCCCCGAGCAACACAAAACCCCAGGTCAGTGACTATCTGACCTGGGGTACCAGTGGAGCCGCCTTCGGGATTCGAACCCGAGACCTACGCATTACGAGTGCGTTGCTCTGGCCATCTGAGCTAAGGCGGCGCGCTGACCGCACTATGGTGCGATCAGCAACGCCGGTAAGTCTACACAGTTTCCAAGGGTGCTCTGACCACCGCCCGGAAGCGCCACCTCCGGGGATGGCGCGGCACCTATGAGCAGCGCTTTCCCTGCGCCGAGGGGGTGCCCTGGAGCAGATACGCGTCGATCGTGGAGTCGACGCACTTGCTGCCGCGGCCGTATGCCGTGTGGCCGTCGCCGTCGTAGGTGAGAAGCCTGGCGGAGGAGAGCTGGGAGGCGAGGGACCGCGCCCAGGAGTACGGCGTCGCCGGGTCCCGGGTCGTGCCCACCACCACGATCGGCGCCGCCCCCTTGGCCTCGATGCGGTGCGGCTGCCCCGTCGCCCGCACCGGCCAGTACGCACAGTTCAGCGACGCCCACGCCAGCCCCCTGCCGAACACCGGCGAGGCCTTCTCGAACGCCGGGAGCGCCTTCTCCACGTCCTCCGGACCCGAGAACGCCGGAGGCAGGTCCAGACAGTTCACGGCCGCGTTCGCGAACATGAGGTTGGAGTACCTGCCGTCCGCGCCCCGCTCGTAGTAGCTGTCCGACAGGACGAGCAGACCTGCGCCGTCGCGGTCGCGCATCGCCGAGGTCAGGGCCTCACGCAGCTGGGGCCAGGACGCCTGGTCGTACATCGCGGCGATCACCCCGGTCGTCGCCAGGGCCTCGCCGAGCTTGCGGCCGTCCGCGTCACCCGTCGGGATGGGGGACGCGTCGAGCTTGTCGAAGAACGCCTTCAGGTTGTCGCCGACCTTCGCCGGCGGAGTGCCCGGGCCACCCAGCGGACAGTCCGGCTGCCGGACGCAGTCCTTCGCGAACGACTGAAACGCAGTCTCGAAGCCCGCCGTCTGATCCTCGCTGAGCCTGCGGGGCGACAGTGACGGGTCCATCGCGCCGTCAAGCACCATCCGGCCGACCCGGTCCGGGAACAGCCCCGCGTACGTGGCCCCGAGGAACGTCCCGTACGACGCCCCCACATAGGTCAGCTTCCGGTCGCCCAGCACCGCGCGCAGGATGTCCATGTCACGGGCCGCCTCGGCCGTGGAGACATGGCGCAGCAGGTCCGGCGAGTGCCGCCCGCAGCCCTCCGCGAACTGCCTGTACGCGTCCTCCAGCCGACGCGTCTCCGCCTGGTCGTCGGGCGTCATGTCCGTCTGTGTGTACGCGTCCATCTGGGGGCCGTCGAGGCATTCGACGGGCTCGCTGCGGGCCACACCGCGCGGATCCACGGCGACCATGTCGTAGCGGGCACGGACCTCCGCCGGGTAGCCGATCCCCGCGTACTGCTGCAGATAGCCGACTGCCGAGCCGCCCGGGCCGCCCGGGTTCACCAGCAGCGAGCCGAGGGGCTTGCCCTGGCCGGTGGCCCTCTTGCGGGCGACGGCCAGCCTGACGTCCCCGGACGCCGGCTCGGCGTAGTCGCGCGGCGCCTTCATCGTGGCGCACTCGAAGCCGGGCACTCCGCAGCTGCGCCAGGTCAGCTTCTGCGCGTAGTACGGGGCCAGGGCCGACGGCGTGGACCGGGGCAGCGCGGCCAGCGCCGCGTCCGCCGACGCCATCGTCGACCCGCCGGAGGAGCAGGCCGAGACGAACAGTGCGGCAGCGGCGAGCAGCGTGCCGCCCGTCCGCATCAGGTGCGGCGGGCGGAGGAAGGACGGGGGGCGGAACGGATGGGAACGACGGGGACTGCGGGGACTGCGGGGACTGCGGGGACTGGGGGGACGAGGGGGACTAGCGGGACCAGCGGGACGAAGGGGCGTTCCGGGAATGCGCCTGGTGTGCATTTCGTGAGAGTAACCCTGCGCGACGGATTGATCGCTGACAGTGGCCCGGGCACCTCGTACGAGTGACGAAGTCAATCCGCCGCCGGCCGTATCGCTCTCAGGGGCTTCGCCGCACGCGAGCCGTCACCCGGCCCGCAGCGCCATCGTCATCGCCTCCACCGCCAGCAGGGGGGCCACATTGCGGTCCAGGGCGTCCCGGCACGCGGCGATCGCCTCGATACGACGGAGGGTGGACTCGGGCGTTCCGGCACCGGCCAGCCGCTCCAGGGCGTCCTCCGCGTCCGTGTTGGCGAGGGCGATGCGGGAGCCGAGCTGGAGCGCGAGGACGTCGCGGTAGAAGCCCGTGAGGTCGGTGAGGGCCTGGTCCAGGCTGTCGCGCTGCGTACGCGTTCTGCGGCGCTTCTGCTTGTCCTCCAGCTCCTTCATCACGCCCGCGGTGCCGCGGGGCATCCGGCCGCCCTGCACCGCGCCGAGCGCGGCCTTCAGCTCCTCGGTCTCCTTGGCGTCGACCTCTTCCGCGAGCTGCTTGGAGTCCTCCGTGGCCGCGTCCACCAGCTCTTGGGCGGCTCTGAGGCAGCCGCCGATGTCGTCGATCCGGAGCGGAAGCTTCAGCACGGCGGCCCGGTGCGCCCGGGCGCGCTCGTCCGTGGCGAGCCGGCGGGCACGGTCGACGTCGCCCTGGGTGGCGCGGGCGGCGGCGGCCGCGACCTCGGGCTCGATGCCGTCGCGCCGTACGAGCATGTCCGCGACCGCCTCCACGGAGGGGGTGCGCAGGTTCAGGTGGCGGCAGCGGGAGCGGATCGTCGGCAGGACGTCCTCCAGGGACGGGGCGCACAGCAGCCACACCGTACGAGGAGCGGGCTCCTCCACCGCCTTCAGAACGGCGTTGGCCGACTTCTCGTTCAGCCGCTCGGCGTCCTCGACGAGGATCACCTGCCAGCGGCCGTTCGCCGGTGACGTGAACGACTTGCGGACGGTGTCGCGCATGTCGTCGGCGAGGATCTGCGTGCCCACGGCGGCGACCGTGGTCACGTCCGCGTGCGTGCCCACCAGGGCGGTGTGGCAGCCGTCGCAGAAGCCGCAGCCGGGGGCGCCGCCGAGCGCGCGGTCGGGGCTCACGCACTGGAGCGCCGCGGCGAACGCCCGCGCCGTCCGCGTACGCCCCGCGCCCGGCGGACCCGTGAACAGCCAGGCGTGCGTCATCTTCGACGCCTCGGGCGGCGGGGCGCCGGCGGTGGCCGCGGTGACCAGGGCGTCGGCGTCACGGGCAGCCGCGTCGAGCTGCTCGCTCACCTTCTCCTGACCCACCAGGTCGTCCCACACGGTCACGGGACACCGCCCTTCCCTCGCGCTTCGCCCTGCCGCGATCCATTGTGCGGGTCGCCACTGACAACCGGTCCACTGACCACGGGCGGGGCGGACTCACGACCAGCGGTCACGTCCGGTGCCTGCGGCCGTTGGCGCACCAAGGCGCGGCCCTACCGGATGCCCCGGGGGTGCGGTCTGTCAGCCGCGCCGACCGCGGCCCCGGCCGTCGTCCCAGCCCTCGTCCTCGCGCGGGCCCAGCAGTTCGTCCGCCAAGGTCGGGAGGTCGTCCAGCGGGGTCTCCTCGGCCCACTCCGGACGGGGTCGGCGGCGCGGACGGCCCTCGGCGTCCATCTGCGGCAGCTCGCGCGTGCGGTCCTCGGCCCCCTCGGGCCGCGGTGCCTGTCGCTCGTCCCGGAAGAAGCCCGGCGGCACCCGGTCCGCCGGATCACCGGCAGCGCCCTCCCGTACGGGCGGCAGCACGGCCGTCTCGTCGGCGGCACCCGGCACCACCGGCGGCAGAACCGCCGTCTCGTCGGCCGCTCCCTGCGGCTCCGGCGGTCTCGGCAGTTTCGCCGTCGTCTCCGCGTCGGTCTCCCGCGGTCGCACCGGTGGCAGAACGGCGGTGTCCTCCACCGGCCCGCCCGACGCGTTCGTCGGCGTCACCAGCGGTGTGGGAACCGTGGTCTCGTTGTCCGGCGCGCGGCCGGACGAGGACGCGCCCCCGGCACCACCAGAACCGGAAGCCCCGGCCCCGCCGGAACCGGCTGCTCCAGAACCCGAAGCCCCGGAAGAAGCCACAGTCCCGGTGCCGGCCGTGCCGGAAGCCGCCACGGCGGCCGAAGCCGCCGCCTCGGCCGCGGCCCGGCGGGCCTCCTCCGCCCGCAGCAGGGCCTCCTCGGCCTTCCGCTGCTTGTCGAGACGACGCTCCTCGGCCTCGGCCCGCAGCCGGGCCTCCTCCTCGGCCTGCTTGCGCCGCCGCTCCTCCTCGGCCTTCCTGCGCGCTTCCTCGGCCGCACGTGCCTGTTCCTCGGCGAGAAGCCGCGCCTGCTCCTCCTCGGCACGCCGACGGGCTTCCTCGGCCCGCTGCCGGGCCTCCTCCGCCTGCCGCTCGGCCTCGCGACGCTGCGCCTCCTCCAGCTCGCGCCGCTTGCGCTCCTCCTCCTCGGCGCGGAGCTTGGCGAGCTGCTCCTTGCGCTCGCGCTCCAGCCGCTCCTCCTCGGCCTTGCGCGCGGCCTCTTCCTCCGCCTTGCGCCGCGCCTCCTCCTCGGCCTTCCTGCGGGCCTCCTCCTGGGCCTTCACCTCGGCCTCGGAGAGCGGCAGCATCTGGTCGAGGCGGTGCCGGATCACGGTCGTGACCGCCTCCGGCTCCTGTCCGGCGTCGACGATCAGATAGCGCCCGAGGTCGGCGGCGGCCAGCGTGAGGAAACCGGACCGCACGCGCGCGTGGAACTCGGCCGGCTCCGACTCGAGCCGGTCCGGCGCCTCGGTGAACCGCTCACGCGCGGTCTCCGGCGCGACGTCCAGCAGAACCGTCAGATGGGGTACGAGACCGTTGGTCGCCCACCGGTTGATCCGGGCGATCTCGGTCGGGGACAGGTCACGGCCCGCCCCCTGGTAGGCCACGGACGAGTCGATGTACCGGTCCGAGATCACGACCGCGCCCCGCTCAAGGGCGGGCCGTACGACCGTGTCCACGTGCTCCGCGCGGTCCGCCGCGTACAGCAGCGCCTCCGCACGGTGCGACAGACCGGCGCTGGAGACGTCCAGCAGGATCGACCGCAGCCGCTTGCCGACCGGCGTCGCACCCGGCTCGCGGGTCAGCACCACCTCGTGCCCCTTGGCCCGGATCCACTCCGCGAGCGCCTCGGCCTGGGTGGACTTCCCGGCGCCGTCGCCGCCCTCCAGGGCGATGAAGAACCCGTGCGCCGCGGGTGCCTGCGCCGGGTCGTCCCCGCCGCGCAGGGCGTCGCGCAGGTCGTGCCGCAGCGGGACACCGGAGCGGTCGTCGACCTTGGCGAGGACCAGCGCCGCCACGGGCAGCAGCAGCGCGCCGACCAGCATGAGCGTGAACGCGGCGCCTCCGTGGGCGAACACGAACCGGTCGCTCTGCAGCCGGTGCGGGCCGATGGCCCCGGCCACCAGGGGTGCCACCAGCGCGCTCACGGCGACACAGACCCGTACGACCGCGTGCAGATGCTCGGTCGTCCGCGCCCGCCGGTGGTCCTCGGCCTCCTGGTCGAGCAGCGTGTGCCCGGTGTTCGCGGCGATGCCCGCGCCGACGCCCGCGAGCGCCAGGATCAGCAGCACGCTGGTGACGTCCGGGACGAGCCCGCCGGCGAGCAGCGCGACCCCGGTGAAGGCGATCGCCAGGGCGAGCAGCCGGCGCCGCGACAGCGACGGCAGCACGCTGGGCGCCGTACGGATGCCGACGGCGGTGCCGCCCGTCAGCGCGAGGACCAGCAGGCCGTAGGCCACCGGGCCGCCACCCATGTCCTTGGCCTGCAGCACGGAGACGGCGACGGCGGCCGAGACCGCCCCTGCGACCGCCGCACAGGCCGGCACCAGAAGCGGGATCGCGCCCGTACGGCCCTTGTCGACGCCCGTACGGCCCTTGTCGAGGCCCGTGCCTGTCCTGGGCCGGCGCAGGCCCTCCAGCGGCGACCTCGCGCGCGGGGTACGTGTGCCGGGCAGTTCGAGGGAAGCGACCACCGAGAGGGAGGCGGCGAACAGTCCCGCCGCCACGTACGAGGCGAGGGCGGCCTGGTGCTGGGCGAACCAGGTGATGGCCGTGCCCAGCAGGTTGTTCAGCAGCGACGCGACGACGAGTCCCGCGGCCGCCAGCGGAACCGCCACGAACCCCGTGCGCAGCGACAGACGCCGCAGCGCGTCCATGTGGTCCGGCAGCGGGCGCACGGTCGCGCCCTCCAGCGGCGGCGCGGGCAGCAGCGCGGGCGCCGCGCTCTCCCGGCACACCGTCCAGACGCGCTCGGCCACGCCGGTCACGAAGGCGGTGACCAGCAGGATCGTGAGCGCGTTGGCCGGGGTCCAGTCGATCCACAGGGGGGCGACGATCAGCAGGGCGGCCCGCAGTCCGTCCGCGCCGACCATGGTCCAGCGGCGATCGAGCGGCCCTTCCGGGGACGTCAGCGCGGTGAGCGGTCCCAGCAGGACGGCCCCGAAGAGCAGGGTGGCGAGGACACGCACCCCGAAGACGGTCGCGATCGCGAACCCGAGGCCCCGGTAACCGCCGCCGAAGGAGCCCTCGGCGATGGCCGCCTGGAGGGCGAGGGCGACCAGTACGAGCAGGGCGAGGGCGTCCCCGATGCCGCTCACGAGCTGGGCGCTCCACAGCCGCTTCAACTGCGGTCGGCGCAGCAGCGCGCGAACGGCGCGCTCGCGGGAATCTGCGACCAGGGCGTCGTCTGGGGCCGGATTGGGGGCCGTTGGCTGCTCGGCTCGCGTCATGCTTTCAGCCTATCGACAACCACCGACAGCCCGTGGCAGCCACCCGAACGTACACACGCCCTGACACCAAAGTGTTGCCAGGGCGTGCACAGCGCGAACCAGACGTGAGGGCTCGGCCCCGGCGGCTCAGCCCTCTCGCCCGTCGTTCACGACCCGTCCGCTCAACCCTCGACGGCGTCCCTCGACGCCGCCGTCTTCGCGGCAGCGGTCTTCGCGGCCGTCGTCTTCCTGGCCGGCGCCTTCTTGGCCGCGGCCTTCTTCGCGACGGTCTTGGCGGCCGTCTTCTTCGCAGGCGTCGAAGCCGTCTTCTTGGCCGGCGCCTTCTTGGCAGTGGCCTTCTTCGCCGTCTTCTTGGCGGGCGCCTTGGCGCGCTTCTCCGCGAGCAGCTCGAAGCCGCGCTCCGGGGTGATCGTCTCGACGCTGTCGCCGGAACGCAGGGTCGCGTTGGTCTCGCCGTCGGTGACGTACGGCCCGAAACGCCCGTCCTTCACGACGACCGGCTTCCCGCTGACCGGGTCCTCGCCCAGCTCCTTCAGCGGCGGCTTGGCGGCCGCGCGACCACGCTGCTTGGGCTGGGCGTAGATCGCCTGCGCCTCCTCCAGCGTGATCGTGAAGAGCTGTTCCTCGGACTGCAGCGAGCGCGAGTCCGTGCCCTTCTTCAGGTATGGGCCGTAGCGGCCGTTCTGCGCGGTGATCTCCTGGCCGTCGGTGTCCGTGCCCACGACACGCGGCAGGGACATCAGCCTCAGTGCGTCCTCCAGGGTCACCGTGTCCAGCGACATCGACTTGAACAGCGAGGCCGTCCGAGGCTTGACGGCGTTCTTGCCCGTCTTCGGGGTGCCCTCGGGGAGGACCTCCGTGACGTACGGGCCGTAGCGGCCGTCCTTGGCCACGATCGTGTGGCCGGTCTCCGGGTCGGTGCCCAGCTCGAAGTCGCCGCTCGGCTTGGCCAGCAGTTCCTCGGCCAGCTCGACGCTCAGCTCGTCCGGCGCGAGGTCGGCCGGGATGTCGGCGCGCTGGTGGTGCTCGGAGTCCTTCTCACCGCGCTCGATGTACGGACCGTAGCGGCCGACCCGCAGCACGATGTCGTTGCCCACGGGGAACGACGACACCTCGCGCGCGTCGATCGCGCCCAGGTCGGTCACCAGCTCCTTGAGGCCACCGAGGTGGTCCCCGTCGCCGTTGCCCGCGTCGGCGGCGGCGCCCTCGACAGTGCCCTCACCGAAGTAGAAGCGCTTCAGCCACGGCACGGCCTGCGCCTCACCGCGCGCGATGCGGTCGAGGTCGTCCTCCATCTTGGCGGTGAAGTCGTAGTCGACGAGCCGCCCGAAGTGCTTCTCCAGGAGGTTGACCACGGCGAAGGACAGGAAGGACGGCACCAGGGCCGTGCCCTTCTTGAAGACGTATCCGCGGTCGAGGATCGTCCCGATGATCGACGCGTACGTCGACGGACGGCCGATCTCGCGCTCTTCCAGCTCCTTGACCAGCGAGGCCTCGGTGTAGCGGGCCGGGGGCTTGGTCGCGTGGCCGTCGGCGGTGATCTCCTCGGCGGTCAGCGCGTCACCCTGGTTGACCTGCGGCAGCCGGCGCTCGCGGTCGTCGAGCTCGGCGTTCGGGTCGTCGGCGCCCTCGACGTACGCCTTCAGGAAGCCGTGGAAGGTGATCGTCTTGCCCGACGCGCTGAACTCTGCGTCCCGCCCGTCGGCGGCGGTGCCACCGATCTTCACCGTGATCGAGTTGCCGATCGCGTCCTTCATCTGGGAGGCGACGGTCCGCTTCCAGATCAGCTCGTACAGCTTGAACTGGTCACCGGTCAGCCCCGTCTCGGCCGGGGTGCGGAAACGATCACCCGACGGCCTGATCGCCTCGTGCGCCTCCTGCGCGTTCTTGACCTTGGCCGCGTACGTACGCGGCTGCTGGGGCAGATAGTCGGCCCCGTACAGCTGCGTGACCTGGGCACGGGCAGCGGCGATCGCCGTGTCCGACAGGGTCGTGGAGTCCGTACGCATGTACGTGATGAAGCCGTTCTCGTACAGCTTCTGCGCGATCTGCATGGTGGCCTTCGCGCCGAAGCCGAGCTTGCGGCTGGCCTCCTGCTGCAGCGTCGTCGTACGGAACGGCGCATACGGCGAACGGCGGTACGGCTTGGACTCGACCGACCGGACCGAGAACCGCGTGTTCTCCAGGGCGGCGGCCAGCGCGCGGGCGTTCCGCTCGTCCAGGTGGAGCGTGTTCGCGCTCTTCAGGCGGCCCAGCGAGTCGAAGTCACGGCCCTGCGCGACACGCTTGCCGTCGACGGACGCAAGCCGTGCCACCAGGGACGACGGGTCGGACGGGTCGCCGACACGGCCGGTGCCGAAGGTGCCGGTCAGGTCCCAGTACTCGGCGGAGCGGAACGCGATGCGCTCCCGCTCCCGCTCCACGACGAGGCGGGTCGCCACGGACTGGACGCGGCCGGCCGACAGCCGCGGCATGACCTTCTTCCACAGGACCGGCGAGACCTCGTAGCCGTAGAGGCGGTCGAGGATGCGCCGGGTCTCCTGCGCGTCGACGAGCTTCTGGTTGAGCTCGCGCGGATTGCGCACGGCCTGCTGGATCGCGTCCTTGGTGATCTCGTGGAACACCATCCGCTTGACCGGGACCTTGGGCTTCAGCACCTCCTGGAGATGCCAGGCGATGGCCTCGCCCTCGCGGTCCTCATCGGTGGCGAGGAAGAGCTCGTCGGAGTCGCGCAGCAGATCCTTGAGCTTCTTGACCTGTGCCTTCTTGTCGGCGTTCACGACGTAGATCGGCTGGAAGTCGTGTTCGACGTCCACGCCGAGGCGCCGCACCTCGCCGGTGTACTTCTCGGGGACCTCCGCGGCCCCGTTCGGAAGGTCGCGGATGTGCCCGACGCTCGCCTCGACGGTGTAGCCGGGGCCGAGGTAGCCCTTGATCGTCTTCGCCTTGGCAGGCGACTCGACGATGACGAGTCGGCGGCCGCCCTGTGCGGTCTCGCTGGTCGGGGACAACTTCGCTCTTCTCTCCGGTCGACGCTGGGGCCTCCCCAGGCCTTCGTCCCGGGGTCGGGTCATGGTGACGCTGCGGAGTGTGACGGTACATCCCGCCCCCGTGTCAAACGGGAAAAGCCCGCAACGGCCACTCGAACGGTAACCCGACTACCGGTATTCCTGCCGCCCGGAGCGGCCACCGGCCCTTTCGGCGCTATCCGGAGGGTGATCCCCCAGTTATCGGAGTCCAGGCCGCCGACCGGCCGGGAACCGTGATGTCAGAGGCGCGTGAAGCACCATGCCCCGGCGGCGAGCGCGGCCACGGCGGCCAGGCTCGCGAGGGCGGCGGATGCGATGCGGCTCACACCCTCGGCGACGGGTCGGCGACGCGGCAGCCGGGTCGCCGTCCAGATCAGCAGCCCTGCGCCGAACAGGGCGAACACCGTACCCGCGAAGATCGCCGGTCCGCTCTCCATGCCCTGTTCCTCCTGCCCGGACTGCCCTGGAGACGGGAGGCTGACACGCGCGGGAAGCGAGCGCGCGAACCCGGGGTGAACGCCGGGCGGACACTCCGGCCCGGCACGGTCCCGCGGCTCGCCGGACCGGTCCTGTGGACCAGCGGGCGACAGTCCGTCGAGCCGTCGCGACAGCCCGTGGACGTGGCACGGCAGCCCGTGGACCCACGGCACGGCAGTCCTTGGACCTGCGGCGACAGCCCGTAGACCCGTGGCATGGCAGCCCGTGGACCCGCGGCGACCGCTCGTAGACCCGTGGCACGGCAGTCCGTCGGCCATCGGCGTGGGTCCCGTGGACCGGACGCCGGCCCCGTGGACCGTAGGACACGGGCCGGTGGACCGTACCTGGGACCGGTGGACCGCACCTGCGGCCCCAGTGGACCGCCAGACACGGGCCACTGGACCGCCGGACATGGGCCACTGGACCGAAGCCGCGGCCGGGTGGACCGCCACCTGCGGGCCCGGTGGACCGCCGGACGCCGGTTGCGTGGACCGTGGGCGGCACGCGCGCGTACTCGTCACCTGGCGCATCTCGCCCCGGACGGATGTTGGCCGGTTTCACGCCCCGTGCGCGAGCTCCCTGGCGATACGCGGCACACCCTCGCTACCGCGCGGGCTCCAGGAAGCCCTGTTGGACCAGCAGGCGGATCTGCGCGGGAGTCCGGTCGCGCAACAACACCGGGTCTTCCCCGACCAGTTGGGCGATGGCGTCGAGGATCCGCCCCGCGCTCAACGTGCCGTCGCAGACACCGGCGAAACCCGCGCCCACCGTGTCCACCTTGGTGGCCCGGCGCATCCCTCGGTTCTGGCGCAGCACGACATGCTCCGGGTCCTCCGCGCCGGGCAGCCCGACCTGTTCCTGGACGACCTCGGCCGCGAGCCTGAAGTGCCCGGCGAGCAGGGCCGCGTCGTCATGGGCCCGCAGGTAGTCAATGCGGTCGAAGTGCGTGCGCACGGTGTCGCCGAGTGGCTGTTCGACCGGATGCGGCCACTCCTCGACCGTGATCGAGGGCTCGGCGGCGTCCGTCCGGTGCAGCGCGATCCAGCCGAAGCCGATCGCCCGCACCTTGCGCGCCTCGAACTCGTCCAGCCACGCGTCGTACCGCGCCTGGTACTCGGCCGTGTCACCACGGTGGTCGCCCGCGTCCCGCAGCCACAACTCGGCGTACTGCGTGATGTCCTGGACCTCGCGCTGCACGATCCAGGCGTCACAGCCGCGCGGCACCCACGAGCGCAGCCGGTCCTGCCAGTCCTCCCCTTCCACATGCTGCCAGTTGGCGAGGAACTGCGCGAACCCGCCCTCGTTCAGCCGCTCCCCCGCCTGCTGAACGAGCGTGCGGCACAGATCGTCCCCGCCCATACCGCCGTCGCGGTAGGTGAGCCGGGCGCCGGGTGAGATCACGAAGGGCGGGTTGGACACGATCAGGTCGTACGTCTCGTCGTCCCGGACCGGCTCGAAGAGCGAGCCCTGGCGCAGGTCCGCGGCCGGAGCGCCGGACAGGGCCAGGGTGAGCGCGGCGATGTGCAGGGCACGCGGGTTGACGTCGGTCGCGGTCACGCGCGTGGCGTGCTGGGCGGCGTGCAGCGCCTGGATTCCGGAGCCGGTGCCGAGGTCGAGGGCGGAGCCGACGGGCGTCCGTACGGTGATGCCGGCGAGGGTGGTGGAGGCGCCGCCGACCCCCAGGACGACCGCCGCGTCAGCCTGACGGCCCCGGCCGCCGATGCCGCCGGCCCCGCCGACCGCGCACCCGAGGTCGGACACGATGAACCAGTCCTCACCGCCGGGTCCTCCGTACGGACGTACGTCCACGGCCGCGGCCACCTCGTCCCCGCCCGTGCGGACCAGCCAGCCGGCGTCCACGCAGGCGTCCAGGGGCAGGACGTCCTCCACGCGCGCGTGCGGCACGGGCTGCTGCAGAAGGAACAGCCGTACGAGAGTCTCCAGCGGCGTGTCCCCGCGCGTCGCCCGGAGCGCGGGCACGGTCTCGCTTCGCGCGAGCGCCGCGTACGCGGGCGCACCGAGCAGTTCGAGCAGCCCGTCGGCAGTGAAGTTGGCCGCGAGGAGGGCGTCCCGCAGCCGTGCGGTGACATCGGCGCGGTCGATAGAGGGCAGGGTGGCCAGACTGGAGTTACTCACGCCCCCATTGTGGCGCGGCTAGGGCGCTTCCAGGCGTCACCGCCGGGGGCGTCGTTCCGCCGGGGCGGAACGGGCGGCCCCCGGCACGAGGAGAGCGCCACCGGCACCGGGACCTGAGACGCGCGGGTCGGAGAACGTGCCTCAGCCCGAAGTCGCCGGAGCCGAAGCCGACGCAGACGTAGACGCAGACGCGGACGCGCTCTTGCAGCTCTCCTGCCGCGTCATCGCCTTGCCGACGTCGCCCGCCTCCAGCTGCCTCAGCGCGTCGTTTCCGCTCTTGCTGAGCTTGTCGAGCTGGGTCGCGATCCCCTTGAGCCCGTCGGCGAACTTCGCCTGGTCCTTCGTGTCGAGCCCGTCGACCTGCTTCTTGAGACCGGCGTAGGCCGTGGAGATGCCGTTGAGTTCCTTGACCGCGTTCTTCTGCTTCGTCGCGCCGTCGGCCACGTTCGGCGCCCCCGCCCGCTCGACGGCCGCCCCGATCGCCTGGTAGGCGTCGGACATGGCCTGGAAGGCCTGCGAGTCCGTCTTCTGGACCTGCTCCGGTGCACTGTTGTCCGAGGTCTCCTTCTGGATCGCGGTGCTGGCATCCGCGATCTTCTTGGCCTGCGGCTGCACCGCGTCGCACACCTGCTTCGCCCAGGAGCTCAGCTTGTCGTCCGTCGCGCTGTTGCTGTTGCTGCTGCTGCATCCGGACAGCGCCAGTACCAGTACCGCACCGCCGGACAGTGCGGCCGTGAGCTTCTTGTTCACCGGATTGGTCCCTTCCATGGCTCTCTCGGCCCCGGAACATACACGCCGACCGGGCGACACCCGCGTGTCGTATATCGCTTACGTCAGCTTTTGCAGCCATTTGCACCAAGCGAGAGAAGGCTCACGAAGAGGGGCGTGAACGCAGGAAGAGCGGGCGCACGGCTCGTGAAGAGCGCGTGCGCCCGCCCATTGCTCCGTACCTGACCAGGCGCAAGAGCGGGTGCCGTGGACCGGGCTACGAAACCACTGCCGGATCGGCCGACTTGGACACCCTCTCGGCGTTGCCTTCGTCACCCACGGCGATCCCGCGCCGCTTGGAGATGTACACCGCGCCCACGATCACGAGGAACGCGAGCCCCGCGACCAGGATCCGCACACCGAGACTCTTGTCGCTGCCGTACGAGAACTTGACGATCGCGGGCGCGATCAGCAGCGACACCAGGTTCATCACCTTCAGCAGCGGGTTGATCGCCGGGCCGGCCGTGTCCTTGAACGGGTCGCCCACTGTGTCGCCGATCACCGTCGCGGCGTGCGCATCGCTGCCCTTGCCGCCGTGGTGGCCGTCCTCGACGAGCTTCTTGGCGTTGTCCCAGGCGCCACCGGAGTTGGCGAGGAAGACCGCCATCAGCGTCCCGGTGCCGATCGCCCCCGCCAGGTACGCGCCGAGGGCGCCGACGCCCAGCGTGAACCCGAGGGCGATGGGCGCCATGACGGCGAGCAGTCCCGGTGTGGCCAGCTCCCTGAGGGCGTCCTTGGTGCAGATGTCGACGACCTTGCCGTACTCCGGCGTCTCGGTGAAGTTCATGATCCCGGGCCGCTCACGGAACTGCCGCCGCACCTCGTAGACCACCGCGCCCGCCGCCCGCGACACCGCGTTGATCGCCAGCCCCGAGAAGAGGAAGACGACCGCCGCGCCCGCGATGAGACCGACCAGGTTGTTGGGCTGCGAGATGTCCATGACCAGGCTCATCGGTCCGCCGCCGCCGACCTTCTGGCCCACGCCCTGGGCGGCCGTGGTGATCGCGTCGCGGTACGAGCCGAAGAGCGCGGAGGCCGCGAGGACGGCCGTGGCGATGGCGATGCCCTTGGTGATCGCCTTGGTGGTGTTGCCCACGGCGTCCAGGTCGGTGAGCACCTGCGCGCCCGAACCCACGACGTCACCGGACATCTCGGCAATGCCCTGAGCGTTGTCGGAGACCGGACCGAAGGTGTCCATGGCGACGATCACACCGACCGTGGTGAGCAGACCGGTACCGGCCAGCGCCACCGCGAACAGCGCGAGCATGATCGATGTACCGCCGAGCAGGAACGCCCCGTACACACCGAGCCCGATCAGCAGTGCGGTGTAGACGGCGGATTCCAGGCCGACGGAGATACCGGCGAGGACCACGGTGGCGGGCCCGGTCAGCGAGGTCTTGCCGATGTCCCGCACCGGACGCCGGGTGGTCTCGGTGAAGTAGCCGGTCAGCTGCTGGATCAGGGCGGCGAGCACGATGCCGATGGCCACGGCGATCAGCGCCAGGATCCGCGGATCGCCGCCCTTGGCGTGGATCGCCGCGTCGGAGACGCCCTTGAGGTCGGCGTACGACGACGGCAGATAGCTGAAGACGGCCGCGGCGACCAGTGCCAGCGAGATCACCGCCGAGACGAAGAAGCCCCGGTTGATCGCGGACATGCCACTACGGTCGGCGCGACGGGGGGCCACCGCGAAGATGCCGATCATCGCGGTCAGGACCCCGATCGCGGGCACGATCAGCGGGAACGCCAGCCCGGAGTCACCGAACGCCGCCTTGCCGAGGATCAGCGCGGCGACGAGCGTCACGGCGTACGACTCGAAGAGGTCGGCCGCCATGCCCGCGCAGTCGCCGACGTTGTCGCCCACGTTGTCGGCGATGGTCGCGGCATTGCGCGGGTCGTCCTCCGGAATGCCCTGCTCGACCTTGCCGACCAGGTCGGCGCCGACGTCGGCGGCCTTGGTGAAGATGCCGCCGCCGACACGCATGAACATGGCGATCAGCGCGGCGCCCAGGCCGAAGCCCTCCAGGACCTTCGGCGCGTTCGCCGCGTACACCAGCACCACACAGGAGGCGCCCAGCAGACCGAGCCCCACCGTGAACATGCCGACGACGCCACCCGTGCGGAAAGCGATCTTCATAGCCTTGTGCGAGACAGCGGTGAGGTCCTTTTCCGGCTCACCCTTCGCCGGGGTGGCCTCGCGTGCCGCCGCGGCAACCCGCACATTGCTCCGTACGGCGAGCCACATGCCGATATAGCCCGTGGCCGCCGAGAACGCCGCACCGATCAGGAAGAACACCGACCGTCCGGCGCGCTGATTCCAATCGTCCGCAGGCAGCAGCATGAGCAGGAAGAACACGACCACGGCGAATACGCCCAGCGTGCGCAGCTGCCGGGCCAGATAGGCGTTCGCGCCTTCCTGGACCGCCGCGGCGATCTTCTTCATGCTGTCGGTGCCCTCGCCGGCCGCGAGCACCTGACGCACCAGGATCGCGGCGACCGCGAGGGCCGCGAGGGCGACGGCCCCGATGACGACCACGATCAGGCGGTTGCTGTCGGTCAGTACCGCGGCTGCGAGGGATGAGGGGTGGTCAAACTGTTGAGGGGTAGAAAGCCCCGCCATTCGTCCTCCTTGACGCTTGGGCTGAGCTCAAGATGTGGACGGATTGTAGGTAGCCGAACCTGATCAAAACAGTGCGCGGTAAACGGAATTAGCCCTCACATGCTCTTCAGCAAAGATCGCACGTGAACCACAGAACCCGAAAGAGCTAATGCCCCAAAACCATTGACCAGATGGCCACGTGATCAAATTATCGCGTGATCGATCGTGAAGCAATTCACGAATTGGCGGTACGGCTGTACAAAAAGAAGGGCCCTGCACAGGCAGGGCCCTTCGAAACCGTACGAGAGATACGGAGGGAGTGAGGCGTGAGGCCTAATGAGGCCTACGAGGCGTATGAGGCGGTCAGACAGGGAGCGTGGCGGGCGGCGTGGTCGGCCAGCTCATCCTGATCAGTCCGCCGTTCTCCCCGGCGGAGACCTCGACGTCGTCGACGAGACCGCTGATGACCGCGAGGCCCATCTCGTCCTCCTCGGCCTCGGCGTCCGTGATGTCGGCACCGGTGGCACCCGGCGATCCGTCACCAGGCACCAGGTGCGGTGCCTCGTCACCGACCTCGATGGAGAACTGCTTCTCCTCCTCGGTCAGCAGCACCCGCACCGGCGCCGAGATGCCGTTGCTCTGGTGCAGTCCGACGGCCCGGGTGCAGGCCTCGCCAACGGCGAGCCTGACCTCGTCGAGTACGGCCTCCTCCACTCCGGCCCTGCGCGCCACCGCTGCCGCCACCAGTCGGGCGGTCCTGACGTGCTCGGGCAGCGCGCTGAAACGGAGTTCAACGGTGGCCATGCATCCCCCTCGGAACTCGGGCGTGCGGTCAGGGGGCCGGGCCGCCGGGGCCCGGTCCCCGTCTTACTACTGCCGTCCGGGCACTACGGCCCGAGCGGGTTCAGTCGGTGGCCGCAACCGCTTCCTCGACCGAGGTGTGAATCGGGAACACCTTGGTGAGACCGGTGATGCGGAAGATCTTGAGAATGCGCTCCTGGTTGCACACCAGGCGCAGGGAGCCCTCATGGGCCCGCACACGCTTCAAGCCGCCCACCAGCACGCCGAGCCCGGTGGAGTCGAGGAAGTCCACGCCCTCCATGTCGACGACGAGGTGGAAATTCCCGTCGTTCACCAGCTCGACCAGCTGCTCGCGCAGCTTGGGCGCGGTATATACGTCGATTTCGCCACCGACCTCGACGACCGTACGATCGCCGACGGTACGGGTCGACAGGGACAGGTCCACGGATCCTCCAGCACCTTGCTATCGAGCGGTCGCCCCTCGGGACACCTCGGCAGAGCCCCCGGGACGGTTCGCCAGCCGCGATGGCATTCAATCACTTACCGGCAGGCGTACACGACGCCTTGGCCCCATTGTCCGTCACGCCAGTGACACACTCGGTGCCGATGGCCAAGAATCACCGATCCGATCGACCCTCGGCGGGCCCCGTGTCCCGCCTCTCGCCGGGCACGCTCCTGAACCGGCTCGCCTCGGGGCCGAGCCGGGCTTCGCGCATCACTCATACGGAGCACTTGCCCCCGCGGGCGGGTCGCCATGCCGTCTGGCCGGACCGGATCCGCGCCGAGGTCATCGCAGCCGTCCAGGCCGCCGGTATCGAGCATCCCTGGGCCCACCAGGCACTCGCCGCCGAGCACGCCCTGGACGGGGACTCGGTGGTCGTGGCCACGGGCACGGCTTCCGGCAAGTCGCTCGCCTACCTCGTACCGGTGCTGTCACGCCTCCTGGACGGCGCGCAAGCCCCGAACGGACGCGGTGCCACCGCCCTGTACCTCGCCCCGACCAAGGCCCTCGCGGCGGACCAGTGCCGCTCCGTGAAGGAACTTTCACAACCTCTGGGCACGGCGATCCGCCCCGCGGTGTACGACGGCGACACACCGCCCGAGGAACGCGAATGGGTACGTCAGTACGCCAACTACGTCCTCACCAACCCCGACATGCTGCACCGCGGCATATTGCCCTCGCATCCACGCTGGTCCTCCTTCCTCCGCGCCCTGCGGTACGTCGTCATCGACGAGTGCCACACCTATCGCGGCGTCTTCGGCTCCCATGTCGCCCAGGTCCTGCGCCGTCTGCGCCGCCTCTGCGCCCGCTACGGGGCCTCGCCCGTCTTCCTGCTTGCCTCCGCCACCGCCGCCGAGCCCTCGGTGGCCGCACGCCGCCTCACCGGCCTTCCCGTCGTCGAGGTGGCGGACGACGCCTCCCCGCGCGGCGAGCTGGTCTTCGCCCTCTGGGAGCCCCCGCTCACCGAGCTGCACGGCGAGAAAGGCGCACCTGTTCGGCGTACAGCCACTGCCGAGACCGCCGACCTGCTGACCGACCTGGCCGTGCAGGGCGTGCGCTCGGTCGCCTTCGTCCGCTCCCGCCGCGCCGCCGAGCTGATCTCGGTGATCACCCAGGAGCGCCTTGCCGAGGTCGACCGCTCCCTGGCCCGGCGCGTGGCGGCCTACCGGGGCGGCTACCTTCCCGAGGAACGCCGCGCCCTCGAACGTGCCCTCCACTCCGGCGAGCTCCTCGGCCTGGCCGCCACCACCGCCCTGGAGCTCGGCGTCGACGTCTCGGGCCTGGATGCCGTCCTCATCGCCGGCTACCCGGGGACGCGGGCGTCACTGTGGCAGCAGGCGGGCCGCGCCGGCCGGTCCGGGCAGGGAGCCCTCGCGGTCCTGGTCGCTCGGGACGACCCGCTGGACACGTTCCTCGTCCACCACCCCGAGGCCCTCTTCGACCAGCCCGTGGAGTCCACGGTCCTCGACCCGGACAACCCGTACGTCCTGGCCCCGCACCTGTGCGCGGCGGCTGCCGAGCTGCCCCTGACGGAAGAGGACCTCGAGCTGTTCGGTCCGGCCTGTCCCGAGCTGCTGCCGCAGCTGGAGGCCGCGAAACTGCTGCGCCACCGGACGAAGGCCTGGCACTGGACCCGCCGGGAGCGGGCGGCCGACCTCACGGACATCCGTGGCGAGGGCGGGCGCCCGGTCCAGATCGTCGAGTCCGGTACCGGGCGGCTGCTCGGCACGGTCGACGCAGGTGCGGCGCACACGACGGTCCACGAGGGCGCGGTCCATCTGCACCAGGGCCGTACGTATCTGGTGCGGTCGCTCGACCTGGAGGACTCCGTCGCCCTGGTCGAGGAGGCCAGCCCCTCGTATTCGACGGTGGCCCGTGACACGACCTCCATCTCCGTCCTGGAGACGGACATCGAAGTCCCCTGGGGCGAGGGCCGGCTGTGCTACGGCTCCGTCGAGGTCACCAACCAGGTCGTCTCCTATCTGCGCCGGCGCCTCATGACCGGTGAAGTACTGGGCGAGACGAAACTCGACCTCCCTCCTCGAACGCTGCGCACCCGCGCCGTGTGGTGGACGGTCACCGAGGACCAGCTGGATCAGGCCCGGATCAACCCGGAGATCCTCGGCGGCGCCCTGCACGCCGCCGAACACGCCTCGATCGGCATGCTCCCGCTCTTCGCCACCTGTGACCGCTGGGACATCGGAGGCGTCTCCGTCCCGCTTCACCCGGACACCCTCCTTCCCACGGTGTTCGTGTACGACGGCCACCCGGGCGGCGCGGGCTTCGCGGAGCGCGCCTTCCACACGGCCCGTGCCTGGCTGACCGCCACTCGCCAGGCCATCGCCTCCTGCGAGTGCGAGGCGGGCTGCCCGTCCTGCATCCAGTCCCCCAAGTGCGGCAACGGCAACGAGCCGCTGCACAAGAGGGGTGCCGTGCGGCTCCTCACGGTGCTGTTGCGCGGGGCACCGGAGGAGACGGGGAGCGAGGCGGAGGCTCCGCTCCCGTCCTCGGCCCCGCCGGGCCGGCTCTCGCCCTGACCTCGGCGGTGAACGGCCCCGCGACCGATGCCGCCGTGACGTCGGAGACCTCGCCCACGACGGCGCACCGCACGAGCCGGCTGCCCTGGGCCACCGCGACGCGGGCCGCGCCGGCACATGCCTCCTCGCCTCCCTCCATCCAGTGGTCGGCGGCCGCGAGAGCCGCCAGGTCGGCCGCGCCGGTCGCCCGATGCCGGACCAGCACTGCCTCCCCCTGGGCCAGCAGCACCCCGAACACGGCGCACATGGCACCGATCACACACACGACCCAGACGGTCGCCGAGCCGCGGTCCGAACGGGCCGCCCGCACACGGAAGTTCAGAACTCCCGTCGGCCGGCAGCCCCGCACCCACGCCCCCAGCCATTGACGCCACCTCACCGCCCGACCCCCTTCCTCACTCCATTGCTCCTCGCCCCACACTCCTTCATCGGTCCGGACCCACCCGCCGGTTCACGTCCCTTCACCGGTTCACCCCACCGTGTCCTCCGCCAATGCCACCGCCTCATGACGCAGTTCGAGGGACAGCCCACGCGGGCCCGGCGGACGGGCGACGACCAGCACGTGCACCAGGTCGCCCTGTCGGCTCACCGTGACCCTCGCGCCGTCCGGCGCCGCCTGCCGGGCCACCTCCTGCACCACGCCCGGCGGCTCCTGCCGGGCCGCCGCCCGGGCCCCCGCCCGGGCCGCGTCCACGCACTGGATCTGCGCGGACGCGGCCAGCAAGGCCCAGAGGAGGGCCATCGCGAAGAGCACCAGGACGGGCAGGACGACCGCCGTCTCCGCCGTCACGAACCCACGGTCCCGACCGCGACCAGGTCTCCGGCCCGCCCTCGCCCCGTCACATCCGTGCACTGAGTGCCCTCTTCACGATGTCCTGCAGCTCCGCGCTGACCTGTCCGCTCGTCAGCACCTTGTAGAGAAGCGCGGCGAAGGCCACCGCGGCGATGATCCCCACCGCGTACTCGGACGTGACCATGCCCGCGTCCCCGCGCCCCGCCGTCCGTGCCCGCCGTACCAGCGCACGCATCCGGGCTCGTACTCGTACTGCCTTTCCCATGCCAACCCCCGTGAGGTTCCCGTCCTGTTGTTCTGTCCGATCCGTCTGATCCGCCGCGCCCGGCCCCGTCCTCCGGTCCGGCGCGGCCTTCACCGCGTGCCGCATGCCGTCATCGACCACCTCCTCCCAGCAGCCCTCCAGCGAGCCCGATCACGACGGGCAGCACCCCGACGGCGATGAACGCGGGCAGGAAGCACAGCCCCACCGGGGCGGTGACCATGACGCCCGCGCGCCGCGCCCGAGCCGTGGCCGCACGACTCCACTCGGCACGGGCCTCCGCCGCGAGGCGCCCGACCGGTGCGGCCGCCGGTACGCCCGAATCGCCCGCCCGTTCCAGAAGCCGTGCCAGTGCTCCGGCGCAGGGGAGGGAGGCGAGACGCCGCCATGCGTCGGCCGGTTCGCCCCCGAGCCGCACCTCGGCCGCGCCCCGCGCCAGCCGTTCCCCGACCGGTCCCTCCAGTGCCTCGCCCACCGCCTGCGCGGCCGCCACCGGGCTCGCACCCGCCGCGATGCACGCCGCCAGCAGGTCGGCGGCCAGCGGGAGCTGACGGGCCGCCACCACCGGGTCGTACTCCTGCGCGAGGTGGTCGCGCGCCTGACGAGCCCGCCACCGCGCCACGCCGACCCCGGTGATCAACCCGACCGCGGCCCCGCCGAGACCGCCGATCAAGACCCAGCCGGCGCACAGCGCCCCCACGACCGGCAGCCACCGCCGCATGGTGTCCCGGGCCCCGGTCGCCCACCGTACGGACTGCCGTATCCCGGTCCGCGGCCCCGCCGACAGGGTGTCCCGTGCTGCGAGGCCCCGCCGCCCGGGCAGTGCCGCAGACGGCCGCATCCTCCGCTCCGGGCGTCCACCTGCGCCCACCAGCACCGCGCCCAGTCGGCGCCGCACCCTCCGCTCGCGCCGTACTGCGGCGAGCACACACACCGGCCAGCCAACCGCCAGCACCTCACACAGAACCCCCAGCCTGTGGACAAGGCCCGCGCTCATGCCGCCTCCGCTCCTCGTACGACCCGCAGCGCCCACCACAGCCCGGCGGCCTCCAGCACGCAGCCGACCATGAGACAGGCCAGTCCCGCACCGGTGTGCAACAGCACGTGCAGCGGGCGGGCACCCAGCGCGGTGCCCAGCAGCAGGCCGAGGACGGGCAACCCTGCGAGCAGTACTGCCGTTGACCGGGCACCTGCCAACTGGGCGCGCAGATCAGCCCGTTGATCGCGCTCGGCGCGCAGAGCTGCCTCCAGCCGGTCGAGCCCGGCCGCCAGTCCCGCACCCCGGTCGACGGCCACCCGCCAGCACGCGGCGAGCCCCGACAGGCCGTCGGCGCCCGGCTGCAGCGCCGCGTCCGCGAGCGCTCCCGGTACGTCCCCGCCGAACCGCGCGGCCGCCAGCACCGCCGCCTGCGCCTCGCCGAGTCCGCCCGAGTCGCGTGCCGCACGAAGCAGCGCCTCACCCGGCTGGCGTCCCGCGCGCACTTCCCCGGCAAGGGCCCCGCACAATGCGATCACCGCCTCACCGCGCTTCTCCCGTGCCTGGCGTGCCTCCCGCGCCAGCCGCGCCCGCCGCAGCACGGGCACGCCCACGGCCCCGGCCAGCAGCGGCAGGACGGACAGGCCGAGCACCGCGATGAGCGCGCCCAGGGCGAGCGACCACCACTCGGCCGGTAACCGCCGCATTCGTGCGAAGACCCGCTCCCGGGGCGGAGGACCGACCCCCGCCGCCCCGCCACCGCCCGCGAACAGCAACCGGGCCCGGCGCGCACCCGTGTCCGGGCCGCTCATCATCCAGGCCGCCGCGCCGGCACACGCCAGTCCCGCACCGACCGACAGCTCTCCGATCCCCGTCACAGCAACTCACTCCCCTCACTTCCATCGCGTCCGTCGTCCCCGTAGTCGCGGCTGTCCCTGTTGTCGCGGCGGTCCCTGCTGTCGCGGCTGTCCCTGTCGTCGTCGCGGCAGTCCCTGCTGTCGCGGCTGTCCCTGTCGTCGTCGCGGCAGTCCCTGCTGTCGCGGCTGTCCCTGTCGTTTCGGCCGTTTTCGCCGCTTCCGTTTCGCAACAGCTCCCGCAGCCGCTCCCAGCCCCGCTCGCGTGTGAAGGCCTCCCGGCCCCACCGCAGTGCGGGCACCGTCACCACGAGCCCCGACGGGTCCCGCTCCAGCACATGCACCTCCGCGATCCGGCGGCGCCCGGTCCGGTCGCGCACGAGGTGGAGGACCACCGAGAGCGCGGCCGCCAGTTGGCTGTGCAGCGCGGCCCGGTCCAGGCCCGCCGCCGTGCCGAGCGCCTCCAGACGGGCGGGCACCTGGGCCGCCGCATTGGCGTGGAGGGTGCCGCAGCTGTCGGATGGCGGGAAAGATTTCAGATGGCACGTCGCTGACCAGGGCACTGAAATCTTTCGCGAGGTGACCTACATCACATTTGTCGCACAAAAGATTTCAGTGTCCGATCCACGCGCAGGCCAAGCCCGGGAGGATCGTCACTCACCGCGAAAAGAGCAGCTCATCGGAGAGCGGCGGGCCTGAAGCGTCAACGTCACCTAGCGCGTTCGATGAGGCAGGGCATCAGCTTGATCGTCGGCGCAGCAGTCGGTGCCTAGCGCAGAACCCGGCCGTTGTGCCCCTTCACGGAGGGGGCGGCGACCCGCACTGACTCGACGATTCGAGCGATGAGTCGCGTCGTGTCCTGCGGCGGCTTTTTACGCCATGCCTGATTCAGTGGCAACGCTCGAACCGGGAGTGGGCGGCCCGCAAAGTCAACGATCGCCCGGGCGGCAGACCACGGATCGCCACTGAATAGGATTTGGGCAGAGATTCGCAGTGCCGCTGTTTTAGCCATCGGTTTCGGCCCTGCAATCCTGGGTGCGTAGGCTCCTTGATTGGACGGCGTGCAGAAATCAGTAAATCCGTCAGCGACAACCGGGTCGGCTCCCTCAATATTTTCCGGTCCGGCTACGTGGAAGGCAAAGTCCGCCATTGCCGCCAGGTCGGCAAAAACACCTCGCAGCTGAACGGTGTCCGGTCGCGCCAATGCGAGGCGCTCTTCGAGGAATTTTTGCAGGTCAGCGAGCACTTCGTCGTGTAGATCAGGAGCCTTCCACTTTTTGTAAGCGGTGCCGCATCGCCACAGCATGACGTCTGTCATGCGATGCTTTTCGGAGCCGTGGCAGCTTCCTTGATCGAGGTTGACGTGCGCCCCGGGCAGTGGAGTATGGCATTCGGGGCATGCGGCCAGCAGATAGCATCGATGCCGCAAGCACGCAAACATCCATGACGTACACCATTCGAGGGGCCAGCGTCCATCATTTTCTTCGACACAAGAAGGGCAGAACTTAAATTCCCGCGGGTCGATCCAGCTAGCTTTCATAACCCGGAATAGGTTCCGCGGAGCGGTTTTGACCAGATCAAATTTCACGGCGGTCCCCAGGAAGCGCATCCAGGTCATCGCCTGCAGTTCGTCACCTGACAGTCCGGTTGCCTGTTCGACGCGCAGAACGGCCTCGTCGCCCAGGCCGTACACGAGCGACGTCGGCCCCGAGTCGGCGATGCGCGCCGCGTTGTCGCCCGGCCGCAGGAGCCCGCACGCCGTGGCCATCGAGGTGCGGGAGACCTCGTAGACCGCGCTCAGGTGTCCCAGCCAGCTGAGGAGCGACTCCCTCGGAAGTGGCAGAGGCACGACCGGCAGACGTCGGAGACTGCGGGCAGCGGAAGGGACGGGCACACGTCACGATACGACGGGCCGCCTCCGCGCATTGGTGGAAACCGCCCCCGCCCATGCGAAAGGAGGTGGTGGTGCGGTGCTCTCCTAGGCTCTCGGTGCAAGACAGGCAAGATCAGAGGAGGGGGAGCGCGTGGCGACGTACGGCGCTGAATACCTGAAGCGGTTGCTCGCTGCTGTGGAGCGGTTCGAGCGGGCCTTCGAACGCTGGATGGAGACTCAGGTCGAGTCGGATCTTCGTTCGTCTCGTGGCTTGTTTCCTACGGTCCATGTGAAGGACGGGCAGGATCAGGGGACAGTGCGGGAGCTTGAGCTCGACGTGGCGGAGACCGCAGGCGCTGCTGCGCGGGCTGTCGCCGTCACCGGGGCTCGTATCGGTGTCGCTGGACTCGGCCCGGTCGATCCCATCGCGAACTGGTCACTCATGTCGGCTCCGAAGGCACTCTTCTCGCCGCAGGATGTCCGCAATACAGCGGCGACGGTCCGGGGCCGGCTGAGCATGATGATCGACGAGGCCGAGGCGGCCGCGGAGACGGCTGTGCCCGGGTTCGCCCCGTCTGAGCTGCATCCGGTCATCTGGACTGCGGCGGCGGCGCATTGGACGACCCATCAGTACCGGGTCGCGGTTCGTGAGGCGTCGGAGGCGCTGACCGTGCATTGGAAAACGCGCCTGGGCCGCCATGACGTGGACGACACCCCATTCTGGCAGCAGACTCTCTCGCCGGGTGAGCCTGAGCCTGGCAGGCCCAAGCTCGCGTGGCCTGGCGATCCCGCGGACAAGACGACCAAGAGCATGCGTGGTGGGCTGGAGCCGCTGGGCAAGGCGTTGAACAGCCTGGCGACCGGACTGAATCTCACGGTCAGAAACGTCACGACGCATACCCGTGACGAGTTGAGCGAGCAGGAAGGCATGGAACGCCTGTCCGCCTACAGCTACTTCGCTCGTCTCCTCGACAAGTGCGAAGTCCGCCGCGTCGACGAAGCGCCCCAGACCACCTGAGCTGCCTCAAGCCGTCGGTCAGTTCCCCGGATGGATGACGCCAACTGGTAGGCGGAGCCGGGCTCGTTCGGGTCGGCTGCGTCTGCCTTCCTGCTCGTCACGGCGTGGCGAGGGGTGTTCTAGCCGACGGCGGCCTGGCCGTCTTCGTCCTCGGGGTTGTGGCGTTGCTCTGGTGAGGGAGGCAGAGGCTCTTCGTGCCACATGGCGTCGTACGTGCTCTGCGCGTGCTCGTTGATCACGATGGTCTCGAGGAGGGCGCGGTCGATGCGCTCCGTGCCGGTGAGCACCGCGTCGGCCGCCGCTTCGCGGATGAGTTCCGCCAGGGAGCTGATGTTGCCTCCGGTGCGGCGGTACAGGTACTTCCACTCGCCGACGAGGGTGCCGTGATGGTGTTTGTACAGGACGAGGGCTTCTTCCATCGCGGTGATGACGGAGACCCAGTCCTCCTTCTCTGCCCTGGTCCGGATGCCGTAGGGGGTCATGTGGAGCAGGAGGTTGCGGCCGGCGGTCTGGGTGGCGCGGCGGCCGCCGGTGCCTTCGAGGAAGAGGCCGGAGTGCTTGAGGTCGACGCCGGTGTAGATGAAGGTGGCCGCGGTGTGGTTCGCGATGTGCTTGAGGTGGTCGTTGACGACCTTGCCCTCCTTGAGGGAGAGGTCCATGAAGTGGGCGTCATCGATGATCACGAGTTCGACGCCGACGCGGCGCATGTTCTCCAGGACGAGGCGGGTGATGTCGCTCTTGGTGGCACCGGTGCGGTAGTGCTGGCCGAGGTACTCGGCGAGCGCGATGGACAGGTCCTTCGGCGTGGCCTGGGAGGGGATGTTGACGTAGACGACGGGCGTGTAGTCGATCAACCGCCCGTCGACGATGTACTTCTTGTCGTAGCGGTCGGGATGGTTCAGCCGCAGTTCGTGCTCGAAGTCGTAGGCGAACGTCTTGACCAGGGTGGACTTGCCGAGGGTGGCGGGACCGTCGAGGACGATGCCGCGTCGGGCGCCGGCCGGCTGGAAACTGTTGGTCATCATCCGGCGGCGGATCTGGTGGTGGATGGACTTCATCTGGCTGGTGCGGACGATGACCAGGGCGCTGTGGTGGGCCACCCGGGCCGCGTTGTGCCGGCGTTGTTCCTCGGTGCTGAGCTGCTCATAGGCCTCCAGCGGCAGCAGGACCGGCTTCGGCGGGAGAACGTAGTCGAGGTATTCGCGCCATTCCTCCTTGGTCCGGGGTTCGGACAGGCCGGGATGCTTGAAGTCGCCTGCTCCGTAGGCCTCTTCGGGCTGCTCTTCGGGCTGCTCTTCGGGCTGCTCTTCGGACGGGTCGGGGGTAGTCACGGGGTCAGCCCTCCTGGCTGGTTCGGGGACTCCAGACCTCGGCGGGCTGGACGGCGTGCGGGTTGAAGTCGTCGTCCTCGCCGGACAGGTCGGGAACGGCGTGAAGGGCGGGAACGGTCGGCTTCGCGGCCGGTGGAACGGGACGCGGTGGTGGCGCGGGGGCCGCCGGGGTGGAGCGTGCTTCGTCCTGGGCCTGGGCGTCGGCGCGGTGCCGGTCACGGGTATGGCGCTTGCGGTCGGTCCTGGTCCACGTCTCGGGAGCGTCGATACGGTTTTGCAGGTCCCGCAGGGCTTCGGCGATCTGCTCCTGGTACTCCTTGTCCTTCGGGTCGCCGCCGCGCAGTTCGACCAGGCGTTTGGCCTCCCGCAGGGTGATGTCGGTGAAGGGCTGCAGGTCGCTGAGAGCCTTGGTCCATCCCAACGTGTGCCAGGTGTTGTCACGGGGGTTGTGGAAGTAGGCGTGCAGCAGGTTGCGCGGGTCGTAGCGGATGGGCCAGAGCCCGTTGTCGTAGGGCGACTTGGCCCGGCGGAACTGGTACAGCACCGGGGCGTCGTAGACCAGGTAGTTGAGTTCGACGCCGTAGGGGTTGATGACGCGGCCGTTGTCGGCGATGGGCAGCAGTTCGTAGTAGAGGTTGGGATCTCTGGGGCAGTCGACGAAGCCGGCCGAGCCGAGCGCCATGGCGTACGCCTCGTTGGGTGAGACGTGCAGGTCGGGGAAACCGTGCAGGTGCAGCCCTCGGTGGTGCTGGTTCTGGTAGACCGCGATGACGTATTCGGCGAAAAACTCGGCGATCTCGTCCAGAGTCCAGCGGGCCTGCTGCTCGACGTTCTTGCCGCGGTGGGCGACGTTGAAGCCCTTGTACCCGGCGACGTGCATGGAGAACTGCTCACGGATCGTCAAGAACAGCCGCTCGACCTGGGGTTTGTCGGTTGCTTTGAGTTTGCGGGCGTCCTGCGGGTCGATCTTCCATGTGCGGCAGGCGCGCTTGACGACATCGGACTTGTACGGTTTGCCGTGGTCGTAGAGGAGGGTCTCGGGGTAGACGATGGGCCGGGCGGCGGCTTCGGCGAGGCGTTCGTCGACGCTGAGGTGGCGCTCGTAGGGGATGCGCAGCATCTGGTAGCGCAGGGCGTCGGCCCACTTCGGGCGCATCGGTTCGGGCGTCATGACGTCGGCGAGCAGCAGGCCGATGTCGATGGCCTTGGTGCCCAGCGGGGTGAGCCGCCAGGCGAGGATGGAGCGGGTGGCGACGTCGATGGCGACGGTGAGTTCGATGTTGTAGGTGTCGTTCGTCGCCGGGTCGTAGGCCAGGACGTCGAGCGGGGTGGTGTCGAGCATGACGACTTGGCCGGGCCGGTGGGCGATGACGTGGCCGAAGGTCCGGTCGGGCTGGCCTGCGTCCGAGATCCGCTGGTAGGCGGGGTCGGAGGGGCTGCGGTGCAGCAGGAGTTTGACCACGCGGCGGAACGTGTCCGGTTTGGGCAGCGGGACGGCGCCGGTGCCGTGGTCTGCGTCCAGCCGGTTCTGGCAGCGACGCCTAAAGCGGGTGGAGACGCTGGAGGAGCTGTCGAGGCGCTCGACGGCGGCCTGTTCGCGGATCGCGGTGATCACCCGTTCGTCGATGTTGCGCAGCGGGTTCTTCAGCCGGGCTTTGCGGCCGTCGACCAGCCCCCACAGGCCCTTCTCCTCCCACGCCTCGATCAGCTGCCAAACGCGGCGCTCGGTCAGGCGCAGCTCGCCGGCCTTGGTCACGACGCGCTCGGTCAGAGGGAGGCCGGGGTCGTATTGCGGGCGGGGTTCACCGGGTGCGGCGTCGAACTCTGAGCCCGAGCGGTAGCCGGTAGTGGCCTCCTGCAGCTGGGCTTCGAGTTCCAGGGCGTCGTCACGAGCCTTCTCGTCCTTCAGGGTCGCCAGCACACCGCCGGGGTCCAGGCCTGCGGCGGTGTTGTCGACGGTCTCGGGCGGGGCGGCCAGGGCGCGGAAGGAGGGATCGGTCAGCAGGACGCTGAGCATGATCGTCTGATGGTGTCCGGAGATCGAGCGCAGCCGCACAAGTGCACCGGTGAGGCCGGTGACCTGGTGCTGTTCCTCCTCGAACTCGATCCAGTCTTCGGCTGCGATGCGGTAGCGCTGGTCCATCAGGTGTGCTCCGGGTCGGGTGCGGCCCACACGATGGTGTGGTCGCGCAGCGGGCGGGTGACGTCGAACAGCAGTCGGTGGTGCCACATGAGGTGGTAGGTGACGGCCCGCTCGATGTCCGGCTCGGGCCACAGGGACAGCAGTTCGGCGATGCTGAGGGGCTGCAGGGCGCGGAAGAGCAGGACGTGAGCGACGGGGGCTGCGGCGTTCAGGGGTCTGCGGTAGCCAGCGAGCCATTCGACGGTGGCCCACAGTTGTGGATCCGGCTCGCCCACCATCTGGTAGTCCCAGCCGAGCTGCCGGCAGGCGGCCTGAGTCCGGGCGGCTTGGAGGCGTACTCGGGGCTTGTCGATCTGTTCGGGGTTCTTGACGTCCAGCAGCAGGACGGAGCCGTCGGTGCGGCGGACGAACAGGTCGGGGTAGTGGCTCCACGTCCTGTCGCCGTCGGTGCCTTCGAAGATGAACGGCTGGGCCGAGAAGCAGGCGACCTTCGCGTCGAAGTCGAGGAGTTTCATCCAGCGGGCTTCCAGGTAGCTCTCGTAGTCCAGCATGGTGTCGCTGCTGGCCGCCCAGTAGGAGCCGGGAGTGTGCTGCTGGCCTTCGTACGTGGGGAAGTCGCGGGCGGGCAGGCAAGTCTCGAAGCGCATGTCGTGGGCCTGGTCGGCGGGCAGCAGGCGCTCAGTGCCGCCAGCGTCGTAGAAGTGCAAGTAGAGCTGATGGGAGGCTTGCCGCAGCGGCCGCAGGGTCTGTGGTCTTCTCGGGGTCACGCCCCTCCTGTCGCATCGGGCACGTCGTGCTGAAGGAGGCTGAGCCCGAAGGAAGTCAGGCAGGCGGTGACAGGGGCGGGGATCCAGGCGTCGAAGCGTCGCCAGCCCTCCCGCACTGACTCGGTGCTCGTCTGCGGCCACAACTCGGCGGCGTAGGCGGGCGCTTCGCGTACATCGCCTCCGGTGAAGTGCTGCCACACCCAAGCTGCGGCGTGACGCCGCCGCTGAAGGGTGACGTCGTGCTCCAGCGGCCGGCACACCGGATACAGGACGGCGTGCGGCACCGCGGTCAGCGCAGCCAGCGTCTCCCGCCGGGCGGCGTAGTCGACCCAGCCCCGCTCCTTCATGCGTGCGCCGAGCCGTTCGATGTCCGCCCAGAAGGCCCGCGGGTCACTGATGCGCTGGACGAGGGTGTTGGTTACGCGGGCTGCACGCTGGGGGTTCATGTTCAAGTCGGCGGCGGCCCGCGGCCAGCTCGCCGCGCCCCCGAGCCGCACCAGCGCCACGGCGGCCAGGCGTCGGCCGCTGACCGGGGCGGTGCCGGGCAGGTGAGGGGCGATCAGGTCGGTGTAGTCACCGGCGTCGACCAGATGCGGCACATGCCGGGCTGTGATCCGCATCCGGGGTGCGGGGCGCAGGGCCAGGGCGCCGGCGACCCGCGAGGAGGGCGACCGGGCCGCTCGGACCAGCGCGTCCAGACACGCCGGAGGGGACAGGGGCCGCAGCGGGTCGCTCTTGCCGGGGTCGCGGCGCTGGCTCGCCGCGCGCCGTGTCCAGTCGGCCAGCGCCTGCCCGGCGGCCTTGCGGTCACGGGCGAACAGCACCGTGGCGCTCAGTGCGAGCACGCTCGCGGCGTGAGCCGCGCTGGCAGGGCTGGCCCCCAGCTGGGTCCCCGCGCCTCCCTGCCGTGCCCGCTCGCGCACCCACAGGTCGGCTAAGAAGGCCTCCGCCAGGCCCTCGGCTTCGGATAAGGCGGCGCAAGAGGAGAGGTCGTCGGCGGAGGCGACCAGACGGATCACCGCCGTCGTGAACTGCAGCGCGGCGAAGAACTCGGCCGGTTCCACCGTTTCACCGGCGACCTGGGCCTCGCTGCCGTCGGCGACGGCCAGCACGCGCTGCTGCAGGTCAGCGAGCGCGGCGGGCATCGGCGCCGCGGGCAGGTCCTGGAGCCGCTGCTCGCACAGTCCGGCTTGACGCTGCCGTTGCGCCGGGCGCCGGTTGCAGCACCGCGCGGGGTCGGTCACCGTCTGGCGGGTGATCAGACCGCGGGGGTGGCCGTTGTGGCCGCGGCCCACCCGCGCCCCGCAGCGGCGGCACTTATCCACTAACAGCACCCGGTGCACCGGGCAGACTGCGGCGATGCCCAGACGCCACCACAACGGCCACACCGGCCGCTCGGCCAGGCACTTCGGGCAGGCGCGGCTGGAGGTGAACAGCGCCCACTCACGGCGCACCACCGGCGCCAGCGAGGAGTCCACCGCCGGATTCCACCCGGCGAAGTCCAGCACCGTCCCGCGGTAGCGGGTCAACTGCATGGCCTGCAGGGTGCGCGCGTCCAGCCCCGTGGCCGCCTCGGCCCCGGCAAGGCTACGGCGCGTCAGCGCAATGCCGAACAACGGCGGCCATACCCCTGAGCCTGGCCGGCACTCCAGCCCGATGGCCTGCGCGGCACGCCCCGGGGAGAGCTCCCAGTCCACCGATGCTCTCGCCAGCCAGGACGCGAACGACTCACCGGCCTGCGGCACCAGCACCGCGGGCAGCCGCCGCGGCCGTCCGCCCTCCCGCACGCACCCCTCCACACCCACCGTTTGTAGGAGATCTCCTACAAACCTGGGACCGTACTACGGTTTCCTCTGTGGCGAACAGCGATTCCGGCCGTATCCCGGCCCAGCGGCTGGCCTTCGCGGCCCGGTTGCGGGCCCTGCGCCGGCGCGCGGGACTGACCCAGACCGCGGCGGCCCAGGCGGCGGGTATGGACCGCTCCTTCTACGCGGAGGTCGAGGCCGCCGTCCACAGCGTGTCCGTCGACCGGATCCCGGCCCTCGCCCAGGCCCTGAGCGTCCAGCCGTACGAGCTGTTCCAGGACCACGACGAAGAGTAGAACTCACGTGCCCACGCAGGTCAGTTACCGAAGCATCCCCTGGGGGCTGCCCAGGCGGCTGCCGGTGGTCCCGCTGCCCTTGGCCGGGGAGTCCTTCTTCAGCTGGGTCGACCACCTCGCCCACACCTACGAGGTCCACCGCGGCCCGATGATGCACACGCTGGGCCTGATACAGACCGCGCCGCAATGGGCCGCGCGGGATCTGATCCGCTACACGATGCAGCTGCCTGCGCAGGCATCCCGGGTCGTGGGAACGGCGACGGGCCTGACCACCCGGGAACTCGCCTTGATGACACTCGAGGACATCGGGCCCCCCTACGCCGGCATCTCAGCGTCCCGTATGCCGAAGGAGACCTGGGCGTTCTGCCCGAAGTGCCTGGCCCCCGGGGGCCGCTGGCCGCTGTGGTGGTACGAGCCGTGGGCCGTGGCCTGTCCGGTGCACCTGTGCTACCTGGTCTCCTTCTGCCCCCGCTGCGACACTCCGTTCACGCCGGAAAGGACCAGCTCACGCTGGGGCTCCGCACTGCGGTGCAGGGGCTTTCGCGACCCCTACCTCCGCCTCCTGCCTCCGGGCACGCGCCGCGAGCACTGCGGCATGACCCTGTCGGAGATCGACACCACGCCGGTCAGCGATCCCGTCGTACTCGATGCCGTGAACCAGCTGCGGCACGGTCTCACCTCCCGCGGCCGGCCCCGCTTGTGGCTGCGCACCTACCACGTACTGAACGCGCTCTTCGACCGGCCTGTCTTCGAAGTCCGCTCCTTCGACAGCCCGGATCCCGTCCTGCAGCGCCGCTACTCACCCCAGCGCATCACCGCTCCGGGCTACGTGGTCGACTCCAGCGGGTTCCTGGAGCCCGGCCGCACGCTCTCCGACGGCACCCACTTGTCCTACCGCGACCCGATCACCAGAGCCTGCAGGCTCAGCGTGCTCGGGAAAATCCTGGGCTCTCACGACATGAGCGCCACCGCCCAAGAGCTGCTGGAGATACGCAGCCGCGTCAGGATGCGCCGCTACCTGACTGCGTACCGGTCACCCGATCCACGAGCTGCCAGTGTCCGGCTGCACCGCTTCCTCGACGATGTCTTCGGCCCCGGCGAGTTCGCCACGCTCAAGCGGTCCCGACGGACACTGACACCCGAGCACCATCCCGGCCCCTCCAGCAACAACTTCATATCGCGAAGACCCTTCCGCTCCCAGCGACCGCTGCGCCTGCCGCCGTCCCGGATCGACCAGACCGAACAGGATCCCCATGCCGCAGCCGCACCCGACAGGTGAGGACGGCCCTCAGCCAGCACGGACGACGCCCCGCAGGCTGCCCGTCGTCCCGCTTCCGCAGCCCTGCGAATCACTGTTCAGCTGGGTCGATCACCTGGCCGCTGAATATAAGACGGACCGTACCCAGACCATGGCCCGGCTCGGACTGGAGCCAGCGACCGCGCACGCAGCCCGGCTTGCCCGCTACACCGCCGAACTCCCCCTCGCCTCCGCACTCCCGCTGCTCGCCGCAACCGGCCTCGACCCCCAGCAGCTGCGTGCCATGACTCTCTTCGGCATCGTCAAACGCAGCGAGGGCAGGGTGCCGCGCCATCCCGACTTCCGCTGGGCCCCGGAAGAGACCTGGGCATTCTGCCCCCAGTGCCTGAAACCTCCAGAGCGATGGCCCCTGTGGTGGTACCACTCCTGGGCGGTGATGTGCCCCACACATGACTGCTACACCGCGTCCTACTGCCCGGACTGCGGCTCACCGTTCTCCCCCTCCCTCCTGCGCGGCGACGCCCCGGGCACATGCCCCGGATTCCTGCGGCGCGACGACAACGCTCTCGCGCCGCCTGGCCGGCGCCGCGCCAAGCGCAAACGCTGTGGCCGGCCCCTGTGGGAGATCGAAACGCCGCCCGTCACCGACCCCGCCCTGCGCTCCATCCATCAACGCCTGGTCCGGCTCGACGCCGAGGACACGGCCGCTCACCCCGACCTTGAACAGTGGTACGACGACCTGCGGACCTTGAGGATCCTCCTCGAAGAACCTCACGCGCTGCGTGTCCAGGTCTTCACCAGCACCGACCCGGCCCTCCGGCAGCGCTTCGACGGCGACGAAGTCTCCATGCGCTGGGACCACTTTGACGACGCCGACAGCCTCGTCGGCTGGCAGCGCTCCGACTGCGGCTTCCTCTACCCGTGGCGCCGCACGTCACCGAGCAGCTCCAGACAGCAACGCGATCCGGTCACCGCGGCCGCCAAGCTCACCGTCATCAGCGAGGTCCTCGACAGCCCGGACCCTGCCGCTGCCGCCCGACGCGTCTTCCGCACCCCTTCCCCAGCGACACTCCGCGATTTCGGCCACAGCCTGCCCCCGTACATGCACCGGGCCAGCACCCACCTGCACGAACTCCTCAGCCAGGCCCTCGACGAGCATGCCTTCGCCGAACTCTCTGATGCCTGACCGCTCCCGCAGGCGGACCAGCGATCAGGGACGATCAGGCACGCCCTCTGGGGGCGACGGAAGCCGCTTGCCCCGGGCGGAGGAAACCCGAGAAGTCCGTCGAGGCAAGATGATCACGAGTGCCCTGTCACACATCCCCCGTTGGCATTCGGTCCCAGACGGACGTCCGCGGCGGGGACCCGACGAGATGACATATTCGAACTGACATGCGATGATGATCGCGGTTTCAAAAACGCCACCTCGAATGAGGTATGGTTTTTGAAACCCACGGTTGTCTGGAGGGGCTGTGCAGAACCTGGATCCCGAGTGGTGCGTGCAGCGGCTCGCGCAGCTCGACTTCTCGAATGACCTCTTCCATGGGGCGCTCGACCTGGCGGCGGCCGATGTCCGCAATTGCACCGACTTCGACGCGCCGGCCATGGCCGGGTTCACGTTCTGGAGCCGCACCAACCGGTACCTCGCCGAGACGCTTCACCCGGACGGGTGGGGCCACACTTCGCGGGACAGCATCCTCCGGATGATCCACCCCAGCATGAGTCACGCGGTCACGGCGATCAGCGCCCAGGGAGGCGTCGGCGATCTGAATGCCCGG
Organism: Streptomyces sp. TP-A0356; assembly: GCF_001417775.1. Lineage (GTDB taxonomy): Bacteria > Actinomycetota > Actinomycetes > Streptomycetales > Streptomycetaceae > Streptomyces. The sequence continues at coordinate 134,872 of NZ_BBZJ01000018.1, forward strand.
GTGAAGTCGAAGAACCCGAAGGGTCCTGCCATGGCCCGCCTGGTGGAGAGGAATGGCCAGTTCGCGTTCCTCAGCCACGACGAGGTGCTGTACGGCCGTGAGCTCGACCAGATCCCGACGTGGTGCCTGCTCTACAAGTGGGACAAGGGAGTGATCTCCGCCGAGCTGTCCCTGCCGATCAAGATGAACGGGAAGTTCGTCGATGAGTGGCAGGAGCGCATCCCTCTGGTGCTGCCCGACCTGGGCGACCCCGGTGCGGACATCGCGCTGCTGGACGATCCGGGCGACGACAGCGGCCCGGACGTTGTCGTGGAGCTGCTGGGGGGCTGACCGGAATGTAGAAGTGCGGACGTGGGAGCTGAGGAAAGTGTTCACCCCTGAACGGCTGGTCCTTGCCCGTAAGAGGCGACGGATGACGTTGGCCGAGCTGGCCCGTCGGTCTGGGTTCTCGGCGCAGAGCATCACTGCGTTCGAGAACCACCGCAGACCGCCGTCGCCGGAGACGCTTTCCTCCCTCGCGGCCGCGCTTCACTACCCGGTCGCGTTCTTCGAGGCTCCTCCGCCGGCTCAACTGCAGCTGGACGCGGTCAGTTTCAGGGCGCCGTCGAAAATGACAGCCTCGGAGCGTGACAGCGCGCTGAGCTCAGGGGCCGTGGCCGTGGCGCTCAACACCTGGCTGACAGGGTTGTTCAAACTGCCGAGGCCGAACGTGCCGACCTATCCCCATCTGAAGCCGGAGGCAGCGGCCGAGCAGGTGCGCGCCGCGTGGGGCCTGGGGGAGGCGCCCGTCCCCAACACGGTGCACCTGCTGGAGGCCAACGGTGTGCGTGTGTTCTCCCTGCCGTCGGACTGCCTGGACATCGACGCTTTTTCGACCATCAACGCGGGCACCCCTTACGTCTTCCTGAACACCCGCAAGACCGGGGAACGGGGCCGCTTCGATGCCGCCCACGAGCTCGGGCATCTCGTACTGCACTGTGAGCACCGCATCCCCCACGGGCGGGACTCCGAGGGCGAGGCCAACGACTTCGCCTCCGCCTTCCTCATGCCGCGGGCCGGGATCCTCGCCCAGAGGCTCAACAACGCCTCTCTCGACCGGATACTGAGCGCCAAGCGCAAGTGGGGCGTGTCGGCCATGGCCCTGACCTACCGGCTGCGCAAGCTCGAGCTGCTCTCCGAATGGCGCTACACCCAGACCGTCAAGGAGCTCGCGCGCAGGGGATACCGCCGTGACGAGCCGGGATCTTCCCTTGTCCGCGAGAGCAGCCAGTTGCTCGCAAAGGTGTTCGAGGCGCTGCGCCAGCCCTTGAGTATGTCGCCGGCAGATGTCGCGGCTGAGTTGAACATCTATCCTGAGGAACTCAATGAGTACGTCTTCGGCTTGGTCCCTATCGGCGTCGACGGAGGCGGCAGGCAGTCGGCGCCCGTGCGGCCCGACCTGCGGTTGATCAAGGGGTAGCTGGCGCGGCTAACCGCCGCAGGCATGACAATGATCCGCTCACAACCGGCCTGCCCGCAGGGGCCGCAGGTCGGGACTTCCCGGAAAGACGTGACGCATGAAGGTCCTGGGTGTGGCTGTCTCAGCAGGCGCGATCCACTACGGAGCACTCACTGCCGCCCAGGGCACGCAGGACATATCTCACCCGCCAGGGGCCCCGGAACGCCTGGTGCCCGCGCTCGGCCTGACGGGAGCTCAGCGACTTGGGGACACCCACCAGAGGATCGCCCAGGAGATCCGTGTGTTGCAGCCCGACGCCGTGATCATCGTGGCGACCCGCAGGAAGAACCAGTGGGTGTACCGCGAAGCATTCGACCGCATCTCGCTGATCTCGGCACTCATGCTGTCCTGCGTGGAGCAGGGGGTCACATGCGAAGAGTGGAGCACGGAGCGAATCGGTAAGCTCGTCGGCGTCCCTGCGCCCAAGCTGGCCTCGTTCGACTGCAAAGAGGCCGGGTTCGCTCAGCTCCCCCTGTACTGGGCGGCCGGGCGCGTGCAGGCGTTCGCCGCGGCCAAGGCCTACGTCGTCGAGATGTCCAGCGAGAGCAGCGAAGGATAAGGGCAGTGAACGAGCGCGAGAGACCGCTCATCCTGGACTACGAGTGCCTCCACAGCATGCCGGGCGGCCTGCGTGAGGTGCGCGTGTGGCTGGATCCGGTCCTGGAGACGTGGCTGGTCGGCAAACGCATTGACCTGTCCGAAGTCCAGGGCGCGGACCTGGTGGAGCCCCGGGTCATGGAGATGATCAACCACCCGAACGTGGTGAAGGTGCGTTCGGTCGCGAGCATCCCCAGTTACAAAGCGCCCATGCAGGTAGTCGAAGTGTTCATGCCCTACTACGAGAAAGGCAGCATCACCGACGCGATGCTCGAGGGCGAGCACTTCACAGCAGCCCAGTCGCTGCGCATCATCCGCGCGGCCCTGCAAGGCCTGGCCGAGATGCATGAGCGGTACAAGATCCTTCACCGCGACGTGAAGAGCCCGAACCTGTTCCTCACCGGCGACGCCGACACGGTAAAGATCGGCGACCTGGGCCTGGCCGGTGCCATGGACGACACAGGCAGAGCTCCCTGTGTAAACGCGCCTCACCTGTACGCTCCGCCCGAACTGTTGACCGGAGAGGCACTGACCCGGTCCTCCGACCTGTACTCCCTCGGCGTGGTCCTTCTCGAACTGCTCCGGGGGAGATTCGACTATGCCTCGTACACGACCACCGACGTGGTCGACGCACTCCTGGCCGGCCAGCCACCTTTGCGCAAAGAGGACACGGTCCTGCCCGCATGGGTGTGCAAGTCGCTGCGGAAGCTCGTCCAGAAAGCCACCGACCCCAACCCGGCCCGCCGCTTCCAGACGGCCCGGGAGATGAGCGACCAGATCGCCAAGATCCGCATCGCGGACTGGCAGGAGACCGAGGAACAGACCTGGGAGGCGCCATTCCTCCGCAACCCGAAGACCCGCGTGCGCATCACAGCGAAACCCTCCAAAGAGGGAGGGATCATCCTGACCACGCACCGCAAGAAGACGCTCTCATGGCGCCGACTGGGAAAGGATGCAACGGTCCCCAGCTTGGATCACAGCGCCGCGCTGGCCGTCTTCGAGAGCGCCAACAGTCTGGCCGTCAGCTGACGCACAGCGAACTCCACAACCTGCCCCTCCTGTGGTGACAGGTCCCTGTCGGCCATAGCCTCGGCGAAGTCGGCCGTCTCGTACCTCGCCGCGTTTCCCGCACCGACAGGCACCAGCGCGCCCGAACGCGCGAGTTCCCAGATCTCGGCCCGCACGCGCCGCGCATCAACGCCCCCTTGCCCGATCATCGGAGCAAGCACCTCACGCCACGTTTCGGCGTGCTCGCCAGGCGAGCCTGCCCAGAGCTGCTCCACAAGGACTTCGGCCGCCCACGCATGCCTCGGCAGAGAACGCTCCGGTAGACGGGCAATGCACGCCACGAGCAGAGCGCCTTGAGGCGAGAGCGCTTCCACAGCTGGCTCCTCCTCAATAGCAGCGGCGTTACTCAGTCAACAGTCTGCAGAGGACTTGTCCTTTCAGCGTGCCGGACAGGCTACAGACACGCAAGACTCACCGTCATGACTTATTGCACACTTGTTCGATTTTGATCGGGTTGAGTCCGTCACGGCAAGGCTGGACGCATTAGCCCTTGACTGCGCCGGCGAGCACAGTCGCCACAGCTGACGCCAACAGACTCTGTCCGTCTGCCCCGCCCGTTGCTGCCGCCGATCACCGGACACGGCGCTTCGACGGCAGGAGGCTGAAGCGCGGCACCCGGGGGGGCGGAGCGCGTCGTGGTGCTGCAGCGGCGCTGGGTATCAGCGCAGGCTGGTGAGCCAGGTGACCTTGGCTGCCTGCGCAATCTTCTCGTTCACCAGGGTCTCGGTCCGCCGGTCCCACGCGGGGCCGGTAGTGGCCATGACGAACTCGTCCGCGCTGAGATCGTTGATCAGGCCCTTGAGGGCGGCGCAACGCCGCGCTTCCTCGCGTTTCGTCGGCTCGAGACGATCGCTGATCTTGGCCTCGCCGATGACGATCCGGCCGTCGACGATGGCCCAGAGGTCGACCTCCAGGTCCGGGTAGCCGTCCCGGCGGACGACCGCCTCGGGCATGTGCTGGAAGGAGTGCGCCGGCTCCGCGAGCGCCGCGAGAGCGAGGATCGGCACATGAATGTTCGAGCGCAGGCCCTGGTAGGCGACCTCATCGAGGCCGTAGTACCACTGCGGCTCCAACTCCTGCCCCTTCCAGGCCGACCGGACGATCGGGTTGTGCTGCCGGCAGCGCTGGCAGCGGAAATGCGATCCGATGTCCTCCAGCCGGTAGAAGCCGGTGCCGACACACTGCCCGCAGGTCAACAGCAGGCCCCGCGTCGCGATGGACCGCTGCAGGTAACCATCCAGCAGCTGCCGGACACTTTCCTCGCTCCCGCCGGTCATCATGCGGACATCGGCGAGCGTGAGGTACTTGCGGTCCTGGTAGACCCGCCCGGGCTCTTTCCCGGCGGAGATCCACCCGGACAGCAGGTTCGCGGCAGGACCCTCCTTGAGATCGGCGGCCAGGGCCGCGAAGTCTCCCCACAGTTCGATCATGCGACGGGTGTAACGGCCCTTGTCGGACTCCTCCAGGGTGACGCCCGCCCCCGCAAGGAGGGTGCTGAACACCTGACGGGCTGTCGGAACCCGCAGCCGTACCTGGACCAGAAGTTGGGCCAGGGACGTCCCGGTGACGGTGAAGATCCGGCCGTGGGAGTCGATGCTGATACCGGATGTGCTGGAGCGGACTCCCCACGAGGTGCCGTCGGCGGTGATCACGTCGTTCAGGGCCCACCGGGCAGGAAGGACGGCTTTGGGGTCCAGGACGTCCACCTGCCACCGGCAGGAGTCCGGCTGGACCCCGACCGCCTCGCTGGGCAGCGGGATCTCGACGTTCCGTGCCTGGTCGGTCCCAAGGAACGGCTCGTGCAAGGTGTCGCCGACGTGCGCCTTGTCGAGAAGGTGGAGGCGGCGGCGCACCGGCAGATCCGACGGGGCACAGACACGCACGTCCAAACGGCCTGGGGAGCCGGAGGCGGCCATCCGCCCCCACGGCGTGGCCAGCAGCCGGTCACGGACTTCGTGCAGCTGGTCCTCATCGAGAGTGAGTGATGACAGCAGGACCGGACGGGCGGAGACCGGCGGCACCGCAAGGTCGTACAGGAGCCGCATCAACTCGGTATACAGCTCCAGGCTGAGATCTGCGGTGTCCGGGCCGACCGGCAGCCAGTGCGCATCCCCCACCACACGCTGGCGGGTGTAGGCGTAGCAGAAGTCCTCGGCGCCGTCCCCGCAGATCACCACCAACGGCTCGCTGTCCGCGTCCGCGTCGAACGTGGTGAACCAGGAGCAGCCCAGCCGGGACTGCGCCAGCGGCATATCGTCCAGGAACTCCTGCTCGGTGAAACCGACGCCGGTCTCAGGCCGGCCCGTCCACGCGTACCGCAGCACCTGGACCAGGTCCTCCCGGTCCACCGGCACGGTGGCGTGGTCCACCTCGCCGCGCTCTCGCAGCCGCGCCAGATGCCCCGGCGCCACCAGGCCGGCGCGCGCGGCAACGAGCAGCTGCACCGCAGGCGGCAGCCCGTCCACGTCGAGGCCGGTGATGCGCTCGGGCTGAAACGTCAACCCGCACATGTCCACCAGCCGGTGCGGCGGCGCCTCGTCCGCCCGGAACTCCGCTGTTACCGCGACCTGTGCCGACGCCAGCGGAGCCATGCGCCGCCGGATACGGTCCCCCAGCTCCTGCGGCGCCACCCTCCCCGCGCCCCCGGACGACAGGAGCTGAGGCTCTAGCATCCGCCGGGCCTGGGCTTCGTCAACGTCGTTCTCCCGGGCCCACCCTTCCACGATCGAGGCGAGCTGCGCCTCGTACGCCTGAGGGTCCGACATCTGCAGGCCCCGCCCTGTCCGGGCGAACACCGCCCAGTGATCCGCGTCGAAAGCCTCCGCGAGCCTCCAGAACGGCTCCGCGACCTCCCACTCGGGCGAGCAAGCGATCAGACCGTGGCCGTCACCACCCCACGTGCGCGCATAGCACTCCACCATCCGCAGTACATCCGCCCGCCAGTCCCCGCCCGAACACAGCAGAGTCAGGGCACGCGGGGGCCGCACATTGCGCTGCACCAGCCGATAGCCCAACGCGTTCACTTCAGCCATCCCCGCCCCATGTGCTGCCCGTGACCACGTCGGACCGACGCAGATCCGTTGTGTGACGTGGCGTCTCCACACTCCCGCGCCCCGGAAATGCGCCATTTCAACGTATCAGCGGTCATGGCACGGGGGCTGCTGAGCTCAGTCGGCGCCTTCACCCGATCACGCGGCAGGGCGGCGCGGTGCGAGCGCGCGCAGATCCTCCATGTCGGTGCAGAAGTCTTCGTCAGGAGCGATCCAGTCGGTTTCCGATCGGCCACCGTCGGCGGTACGGATCCGAGCCTGGAGGTCGGCCAGCTCGCCCGGCAGGTCCCGCAGTCGCGTGACGACGCGAGTGCCGTTACGCGGACCGGCCTTGGACCGTGACAGCAGATTCGCCATCTCTCGGTCCGGCACAACGACGTGGCAGTACGGCACCGCGATGCCCAACGCATCGATGTCGTACAGGGCGTTCACCGTCCAGGCCTTGGTCTGGTTGCTGAACAGCTCGGCTTTCAGGTCCACGGCAATGCGCACCGACGGCATCCGGTCCGTGAACGCGGTCATGCGCGGCCGGCCCGACCTCGGGTGAGCCGTGTCGAGTCCGATCTCCCGGTGAAGGTCGATGCGGTACTCGGCCAGTAGCTCCCGGAGCAGTTCGTAGTGCTCGTGCAGGATTTCGCGTGCCTGGACCCGTACGCGCAGTTCGTGCCGACTGATCGGATCGTCTGCGAGCATCCCGGCATACGTCTGCTCCCATTCGAGCCTGCTCCGGGCAGCGTCCCGTACAGCTTCGGGCCGGTACCCGAGCCGCCGCAGGCCCTCGATCTCCTCGTCCCTGGGCCCCACGAGCAGCTGGAACTCGGCGTACTGGTTGGCCTTGCGCAGCAAGTCGCGGAGCTCCGGGACCGTGTCCATGTCGACGTCGCCGGAGGGACCACGCAGGACCAGCGGGGCGCGCTCGCCCACGAGCGCCCATGCTGCCCCGATGCCGAGCACTCGCGGTGGGCTGGGCCGGAACGCCGGTCGGCCGAAGCTCACATGCATGGCGTGCAGCATCTGGTGCCGGAGCAGGACACGGCGTGAACGCATGGTGCGGCAGTGGGAGACCGATGCCATGATCCGGGCCACGTCCGCCCGCTGGCGCGGGTCGGTGATCTTCCCGATCTCCGTGTAGTGGGTGGCCGAGAGCGGGAACACGACACCTGCCGCGGAAGCGTCCCTGACGGCGGCGAGCACGGCGGTGTCGTATGCGTCGCGCTGCGCTCCGTTCGCCGCGCAGGCCAGCCGGATCCGCACCCACGGATCGAGATAGACCGACGGTGGGGCCATGTGGAGGTTCGGCGAGTCGGCAGCCTCTGTCATCGGCGTCTCCTGGTTCTGCGCGCCGCGCGATGTGTGTGACGCGCGTGGCAGGCGAGACGGTGACGCCTGGTCGAACTGACCAGCGTCGTGCCCACGGGCCACCATATTTCCAGCAGAGCATCGCGGGCGCCGCACAATTTCACCTGGCGGCACATGCGGGCCGGCAGTATCTCCCCTCCACGATCTGCCTGTTGGGCATCGACGTTCCGTCGCCCGCAGACCTGTTCCGCGCCAAGGAACCGGTCCCGAACCGCGATTCAGCCCTCTGCTTCGGCCACCGCCACCCCGCGCTGATCGAGGCAGCCCACCGCCAACTCGATCGCCTCACCCTCACCTCCCGCACCTTCCACAAGGACAAGCGCGCCGTATTCGTCGAGCGGCTGGCCGCGTTGACCCACTTACCACGCGCGGACATCGCGTGCGGCCGAAGAGCCCTGACCGCCAGCACCTTCCTGTATCCGGCCCGGAGCTGCACCTGGCTCGAGCGCAAGTTCAGCGCCTCCGTGTGAGAGTCCAATGGACGTCGCCTGAGCGCGGGCAGATCTGCCACCTCTCCAGAACGCCGCTGTCCGCCAAACGGTTCAGAACGCGGGCGAGTTCGTGTTCGGGCATACCGCAGTCACGTAGGACCCGGTCGCTTTCGCGCAGCCCTTCTCTTGAAGACGGATCGGTGTGGGCGATGAGGGAGGTACCGAGGAGCTGCATCTGTGGCTCTGCCACCCCGATCCGTGCCGGGCACCCAGTGCGCAGCGCCCAGTCGGCGGCGCGTCTTCGGTCAGGACGGGCGGGTGGCTGGGCGAGCAGTGCGGCATCAAGTAGTTGCGCGGCAGTTCCGGCCGTTCCGGGCGGGTCATCGAGACGCAGCCACCGCGCCTGCTCCAACTCGCGACAGGCTTGTGCTGCGCCGACGCGAAGGCTGTGCAGCACGCCTGCAGGGAGGGCGACCCTCATCTGTGCGTTCATGCGCAGCGCGCACTGCAGGGCGAGGAGCCTTGCTTCGGCGGACACCTCCGAAGGTAGGGCCACGGCGAGGTAGCTGAGGATCTCGCCCACACGCACGTGCTCGCCCGGCCCTCTCATGAGCCGTGGGCGCCGCGGCCGCGTGGAAGTCGGGTGGAGGGAGCCGACAATGGCGGTGTCGGGGACGACAGCGGCCTGGTCGGTTGCTGCGGCGCACGCGCCGCAGGCGTCGACGAGGCGCCATACCCGACCACCACGTTCACAGGCCAGGAGCAGGCGAATGGGACCGTCGCACCCGCGGTGGCGGCGGTGCCAGCGGCAACCGCGTTCATGGCAGTGGCATGTCCGCAGATGAGGTGCTCGCAGATCACCGCGAGCGTGCCGGGCGAGGTGGGCCAGCACCGCCGAACGGGCGGAGGCCGCGGTGACCGGCCGGCTGGCCAGGGGGCACTGCTGGCATGTCATGACCAGTCGGCCGGACTGGGACCGCAGCTCCACCGTCCAGGCGCGCGGCGCTGCAGGACGCACGGTGCGCAGTGGCATGAACAAGCGGCCATCCTTCCCGATCCGGCACCGATCCCTCCTGTCTTGTGGCGGGCGGCCGTCACCGTAGTGCAGAGCTCTGCCCTCTCGCCGCCGGGGCAGCCGGGAGAAATAGGGCAGAGGTCTGCACTGACAGGGCAGGGGTCTGCCCCGTCGGATGGTCGGGTGACGATCTTGCCGCCCGATCCGGACCTCGACGCGCTACGGCTGGAGCTGGCGCGACTGCGGGCCGCCCGCGGGTGGAGCTACGACGAGCTCGCGGCCCGCAGCGGCCTGGCCAGGCGCACTGTGATCGAGATCGAGCAGGGGCGCACCGTCGGCACGCTCAAGACGTGGCATGCCCTCGCCCATGCCTTTGAGACGCCGTTCGACGAGCTCTTCGCCACCCTCTGTCGCGGACACGAGCCGCCCCGGGGTAGCGACGGCTGATCAGGGGGCGGCGTGGGATGCCGCGAATCACCCGAACCGGCAGTGGTGCATCGAACGCGCGATCAGCCGTTCGTACTGCTGTCGCCTTGTTTTGGTCTGCCCGGGGGATCCGGCGGGCCGGGTGCTGTCGGCGCGGCGTGTTGGCTGGCAGCTTCGCCCGCATGTGCTCTTCGCCTCATCCTTCTGCGCGGCGCTGGGACGGCAGCCGCGTGAGCGCCCCACCCCGCAGGTCCTTGCGGGTCGACCCGGAGGGTGTCAGCCGGCTGCTGCGCTGTGGCCAGACCGCGTCTTGCCGCGAGTGCGGCAATGCGGTCGAGTGGTACGTGCGCAGTGACGAGCGCCGGGTGCGGATGCATCCGCAGGAGATGCCTGCCAGCCGGGTGCCGGAGTCCTGCCGCTGGCACGTCAGCTCCGGTGTCGCTCATCCCTCTGGCGACGGGAGCAGCTGGTGCCGCCTGCCGCACGCCGTGCTGTGTCCCGCGCGTCCGGCACCGCTGGAGGCACCGCAGCTATCCGGGCTGCGGCGTTCTCTTGCGCTGCGCACGCGCAGGCTGCTGGATGCTGGGGTCTTCGCCCCGTCTGCGGCCCCGCCGCAGAATGGCCCGCGACCGGGTGAGGAGGTATGCCGCCCGGCAAGGCCCGTGGTGCAGCTGCTGTACCTGCGCTACCTGGCGTCCTGTCCCATCGAGGAAATCCAGTGCGTCACCCAGACCCGGCGCCGCGTGCGCTGCCGCGACAAGGTACTCGGTTCTGGCGCTCTGCGTGGCATGTGGAGTTTGGTGCCCGTGAGCGCGCAGCGCGGTCAACTGGCGCTACCGTCGGACGTCATGGCTGTCTACAGCCTGTCTGCGCTGCCGTATCAGGAGCAGTTGCGCTGGCGCCGTCAGCGGTGTCTTCAGCATGACGCCACCCCTACGGCTGGTGATCTCGCTGTGGCGGACTGGGAGCTCTTCGACCCGCTCCGTCACCACGAACACATCCACACCCGCCTGCCCGCACACCGGCGCCGTCCCGGTCCCGGCAGTCCCGCACCTCGGCAGGCCCACTCGTGACGATGCACCAGTATGCCGTCGAGATCTCCTTGACCAGACCCGCTACTGCCCGGGAGCTCGACCGGGCCCGTCGCAGGATGCCTTTCGCGGCGAACGCCGACCGCACCCGGCTGATGACGGTGCACAGCGGCACGAGTCCGGGCCGTGCGCTGCACCGGCTGCGGCGCAGGCTGGACGATGTTCTGCCGATCGACGTGTTGACCACGTACTACCCCGATCGCGATGGCCGCGTGCTGCTCAATGTCGGCCTCCCCCAGGACCTCCATGCTCTGATCCGCCGGGAGGCGGCCGCCAGCGGTCGGCGCCCTCGGGACGTACTCGGCGAGCGGATCACGACCGGTCTCGCGCGCGAGCGACGCGAGAGGCGTCACCGTCTTGAGTCGCAGTTGCAAGGCCTGCTCGCCCAGCACACTCCGCAGGACGTGCTGGCCTGCGCGGCCGCGCTCCTTGCGAGCACGCCGGACTGCGTCAACCCGCCCAGCCCACGTCGATCACCTCGATGCCACCGAGGAACGCGGTGAACGACACCCACGAGCGGGGCCCGAACACCACCGCCGCATGCCACCCGCCGGGCTCCGGCCACGCGCGGGGCCGCACCAGCGCCGCGGCAATCGTCTCCATGACCTCTTGGCGTCCCTGCGGCGGCAGGTCCTCCAGCGCATCCTCCGCCCGGATGGCCAGGTCAACCTCGTACGGCACAACGCACCCCCGTGCTCGTGATCAGCGAAGCCCACACCGTACGGGCCTGCAGCCGGTCACACGCCGGCCTGTGGATAAGCAGATCGCTCAACTTCACGATCCTCTGGCCCCGCCGAGCCGCCGACACCTCCTCCTGCCGGGCGCCGTGCCCGGCCGTCCCCGCAACCCCGCCGGTCTGGCAGACCAGATGAGGCACCACGGGCTTCCCCTACGCGCTGCACGCAACACCGCGCTGATGGAGGCCATCACCGACCTGCCGCCCATCGTCGTCGCCGACCTCTTCGGCATCAGCCCCGCGACCGCCCACCGCTGGTCCCAGCTCGCCGGGAACAGCTGGGCGCCCTACCTCGCCGCCCGGCAGCGATCACGGCCATAGACCGACCGCGATGTGCGCACTTCGTCTTGGAGGGGTGGGCATGGGAACTCTCGCCTGTCACATTCGAGAGGCCGAGCGACCAGTTCGGCGGTCTCGGCAGCGCCGAGACCGCCGCGATCGGACAAGAACTCGGTGATCGAACTCGCGGACCTTGTGGACTTCCCCGGGCCCGGGTACCGCTCAGCTTGAATCGCTGCCAGAGCCCTCCCGTTGGCTGATCCAGGATTCGACAGTCCGCAGGCGCGTCCCCCTCCGGTTGCAGCGCGCCACTCAGAGCTTCTTTACTAATAGGTACAAATCGATCTAAACCATGCGGTCCGTGAGCTAGGCCGCGGAGGGCTCCGCCGTCGGGTGGGGCGTAGTTGCCGCGTGCCGGTGCGCTGGGCCTTCAGTCGGTCTCTGGTCGGGTTGCCGCAAGGGAGATGTGGACATCATGGGACAGCTTGATGGCAAGATCAGCCTGGTGACTGGCGGCTCGACCGGGATCGGTCTGGCCATAGCACGTGGGTTCGTCGCCGAGGGCGCCACCGTGTACCTCACAGGCCGGCGCAAACCCGAACTTGACGCGGCTGTGGAAACCCTCGGGGAACGGGCCATCGGCATACAAAGTGATGTCTCGGATCTCGATGCGCTGGATGAGCTGTTCGCGATCATCCAGGGCGGCAGCGGACGGCTGGACGTTGTCGTCGCCAACGCCGGCGGCGGCGAGCTGGCGCGGCTGGAGGAGATCACCGAGGAGCAGTACCGTTCGACCTTCGACATCAATGTCAAGGGGACGATCTTCACGGTCCAAAAGGCACTCCCGTTGCTGCCGGACGGCGCCTCGGTCATCGTGCTCTCGTCCACCAACGCCTCGATGGGCGTCCAGGCCATGACGGTCTACAGCGCCACCAAGGCAGCTATCCGCAACCTGGCCCGCACCTGGGCCGCCGAACTCGCGGGGCGCGGCATCCGTGTCAATGCCCTCAGCCCGGGACCGATAGAGACCCCTGGCATCCGCGGTCTGGGCAGCCCGGCAAAGGGCGAACGGCAACTGGCAGACCGTCTCGCCGACGAGATTCCCCTCGGCAGGATAGGACGCCCCGACGAAGTCGCCGCCACGGCCGTCTTTCTCGCCTCTGACCAGAGCTCCTTCACCACGGGAGCCGAGCTCTTCGTTGACGGCGGCCTTGTCCAGGTCTGAATACGGCCGCCATGTGCTGGCATCGCCGCGAAGAGAGGCCCGAAGACGGATTGGCCCGGCTGCCGGCGGAGGCCTGGGGAACTGCGCCCCGTCCTTGAAGTGCTGATTCTTGCCTCAGGCGTCGAAGAACTCGGAGCCGGGAAGGGCCAACCCATGTCAGTGCAGTGCGGGACCGGCTGCTGGTGTAATGCCTCGATCTAGGGGAGCAGATCATGCCCTCGCGACAACCGGGCCGCCGAATCTGGGGCGATAGAGCCTATCCGCATCTTGCGGGAGACCAGCTGGCCCGACTTTTTGAGTTCGGAGTTCCGCAGAACATCTCCGCAGGGCAGTTTGTATTCCGTCTGGGAGATGACAAGTATGACCTGGTGGTCATCGAAGAAGGCCAGCTTGAAATCATCAGAGAGGCAGGGCCGGGTTATTCCGAGGAGGTGATTGTCACCTTCGGACCGGGAGAATTTATCGGTGAACTCAGCATTCTCACGGGACAGTTCGTGTATCTCCCTGCCCGCGCTGCCACGGATGGCCGCATCTATCGAATCCCACCCGACCGGTTTCGCTTGCTGATGGAAACCGAGACCGCACTATCCGACATCCTGCTCACCGCTTTCAGGGCTCGACGTGAAATTTTGATGGAGTCCGCCTCGCACACCATTGAGGTCATCGGAAGCGCTTCCTCTGCCGAGTGCCTGGCGCTGCGCTCGTACCTTGAACACATGGCACTTCCGTATCGCTGGATGGACGATGCAACGCCGGACGGGTTGCTGCTGATGGGGCTCGCTTCGCTCACCGCAGGTGATTTGCCTGCTGTTCTCCTTCCGGGGCGCTCGCTACGCAACGCCACACCCGGAAGCCTCGCGATGAATCTCGGACTGTCACATGAAGGAATCAAGGACGAAGAGATAGACCTCGCTGTCATCGGGGGTGGCCCTGCCGGACTGGGTGCCGCGGTGTATGGATCATCAGAGGGACTCGGGACTGTCCTGCTTGATGCCGTGGGCCCTGGAGGTCAGGCAGCAGCTAGTTCCCGCATCGAGAACTACTTGGGGTTCCCTAACGGAATCAGTGGCGCCGAACTGACCCGCCTCGCCGCCATACAGGCGCTGAAATTCGGATCTCGCCTCTACTCGCCTTCGTGTGCCGTAAGCCTCCAGCCCCTTGCCGACCGGATTCAGATTTCCCTGTCCGACGGCACGGATATTCTTGCGCGCGCCGCTATTATCGCTACCGGTGCCCGCTACCGGTCCCTTCCGATCGCCCGCTGGAAACACTTCGAAGGGGCAGGAATCTATTACGCTGCCACTGAGCTGGAAGTCCGTTCGTGCGCAGGCAGGTCGGTGTCCGTGCTGGGAGGGGCGAACTCTGCAGGGCAAGCAGCTCTGTTCCTGGCCGGTAAATCAATTGCAGTCAACATCATCCTGCGCCGCGACAACATCAGGGCCCGCATGTCTTCTTATCTTGTTCGCCGTATCCTCGCGGATCCGCGGGTTACCGTGCATACGTCAAGCGAAGTGACAGCACTCGAAGGGGAAGACTCTCTGGAGGCCATCAGGATCAGAAATTCCGCTACTGGCGTCGAATCTCTGCTGGGATGCGGCGGGCTTTTCTGCTTCATAGGTGCAACACCGGCAACTGATTGGCTAAATGCAGCCTGCGCAGCCGACAAGGACGGATTCGTATATACCGATGTGCACATTGATGAAAAAAGTCTGGGGCCGCCCTGGCAGGAACTGCAACGTTCCCCACTCCCCTTTGAAACGAGCATTCCCCGTGTCTTTGCCGCTGGCGACGTACGACATGGGTCAATCAAGCGTGTCGCCGCCGCAGTCGGCGAAGGGGCCTCTGCCGTTTCTTCCGTTCATCAGGTCATAGGGGTTCCCGGGGTCCCCTTCTGAGGGTGAGCGGGGCAGGCAGTACAAGCTTGGACGTTCGGGCGAGCCGATGTTCGCAAGCCTCGAAACAGGCTCGTACTGTCCTGTCTTCGCCCCGTAATGCCCCTTACGCGGCGTACAGTTTTCTCATGGCCCGGCCTCGGCAGTTTGACGACGAGGAGGTTGTGCGGGCTGCTCGCGACCAGTTCTGGTCCCACGGTTACGACCGCACCTCCATCGACGATCTGAGCGCCGTCACGGGCTTGGGACGCGGAAGCCTGTACGGGGCATTCGGAGACAAACACGCCTTGTTCCTGCAGGCTCTAGACAGCTACAACAGTGACGCGATCAGAGCCTGGCGTTCTGCTCTGCGCGGCCCGGGACCGGCCCTCCCGCAACTGGAGCGCTTTGTGCGCGACATCGCCGAAGCGATCAGCAGGGACGTGGAGCGGCGCGGCTGCATGATGGCCAGGAGCGCCACGGAACTCGCCGCGGTCGACAAGACCGTCGCCGAGCGGATTGCTGCGACTGTCCGCGGAATGCACAGCGAGCTGTCGGACTGCCTTGCCCGGGCCCAGGAGGAGGGCTCGCTGGATGCCGAGGCGGACACGGACGGTCTCGCAAGCCTTCTCCTTGCTGTGCTGCGGGGACTGGAGGCCCTGGGCAGGGCGGGAGCCGCAGCGGAGGTTGTCACCGGCGCTGCCGAGCAGGCACTGGCCCTTCTTCCCCGCGTGTCCACGAACGAGCCGGCGCCGGACCGGCTGGAGGACCGTTCGGCGCCGTGACCCGGTCCTGTTCTGGACGGCCCTTGGGTTTTCGGTGCCATGGGCCGCACGCCCAGGAGGTCTTGCCCCGCCAGACGTCACGGGCGTCGCCTGGCCATTGGCGCGCAAGCCGCCTACGAACAGGACGATCAGCAGCACAGGGGCGCCTACCAGGGATGGATGAGGACGGTGCCGACCTTGCCGGGCCGTCGCGTGTGTTGCACGGCCTGTGCCAGGTCGCCGAGACCGTAGGTGGCAGCCAGGCAAACCGGTCCTTGGCCGCCATCGCGATCATCTTCGCGGCGGCGACGTCGGATGTCTGCCTGCCGAGGGAGGTGTCTGACATCCAGCGGCCGATGCTCCTGCCGCGCAGCGCCGGCGATTTGTGCACCTGGTCGCCCGGGGCTCATGGTGCGACCAGATCGTGGCTGTCCTCTATCAGCTCCCGAATCAGTTCGTCCGGGACATCGCCGGCCAACGAAATGTTGACCCAGTACCGCTTGTTCAGCTTGTACGCCGGGTGCACTGCCTCGAAGCGGTGCTGCAACGCGGTGACCCGCTCCGGATCGGCCTTGACTGTCACCTGGTCGTCCGGGAACTCATGGCCACTGAGGATGGCAAACACCTTGTTGTTCGCCACTGTCTTGAACACCACGCGGTCCGGGGCGAACGGACGCGACTCGCTGACTCCGGCGAAAGAGAGCGCCAGCTCCCGGACGTCGTCCACGTTCATGGCTACCTCGCTTCCATAACGGAAGTTGCAGGACTCCGCCCTTGGTAGCAGGGGCTACTAAGGGCGGATGAGGACGGTGCCGACCTTGCCGGGCTGCACCGCGTGCTTCACGGCGGTGGCCAGCTCGCCGAGGTCGTACGTAGCGGCCACGTCGAACTGGTTTTGGAACGCCAGCGCGATCAGTGTCGCGGCGACCGCGTCCGATGCCCGCCTCTCGGCGGATGCCTCCAACAGCCACCGGCCGAGGGTCGCGCCCCGCACTGTCAGCGCGCGGTGCAGCAGTGTCGACGCATGCACCGAGATCGGCTCGTCGGCGAGTTCCCCGTAAATAATCAGTCTGCCGCCCGGCGCCAACAGGTCCAGAAGGCTTTCCGTCAGCTTTCCGCCGACAGGGTCGAAGGCCACACTGAGCGGGCGGCCGCCGGCTGCCTTGCGGACCTCGTCGGCCCAGCCCGGATTCTCCGTGGCAACGACCGGGACGTCCGGGAACCGCTTGCGCAGCTCGGCGGCACCGCGGTCACTGCGGACGACGTTGACCAGGCCCACGTTGTGGTACTGCATCACGCCGGTTACCAGCCGCCCGACCGACGAGCCGGCGGCGGCCTGCACCAGATAGCCGTCGTATCCCAAGGCCACGTGCTGCTCCGCCTCACGGCGCAGCATCACCGCGGTCAGTGGGTTCGTCAGCATCTGCGCGGCGACCTCGTCCGACAGTTCATCAGGCACGGGGACGACCGTCTCAGCGTTCGCCAGGATCCACTGTGACCACCCACCCGGCAGGGGAAAGGCTGTTACACGGCCGCCAACCTCGACGCCCGGAGCCACGCGCGTATCCGGGCCGATGGCCTCCACCAAGCCGGTCCCTTCCACGCCGATCGGTACCGGCCCTGCAGCCGTCGCGGGGAAGGCATCGAGGCCCAGGAGATCACCAGGGTGAACCGGGAAGGCCGTGGCACGGATGAGGACCTGACCGTGCACGGGTGCTTCCGGCTCGGGCTCCTCGATGACGGTCAGGACGTCGGCGGGCGCCCCGCTACGGGTCCAGACGACACGACGGTTCATGATTCTCCTCCTGTGCGCTGGTGTGTATGGGGCTTGGCCGGGGCGTCAGCCGGCGTCCTGGAGCAGCAGGTGCTTCGCGCTAAGCGGGCCGTCCAACTGCATCAGCCGGCCTCCCTCCCGTAGCCCGCCGAGGTCCAGGGCGGCGAATCCGAATTCGCCGAGCAAGCCGGCCACGGCCGCCTTCGCGTCGGCGTCGTCGCCCGCGTAGAAGACCACCTGACGGCCTTCCTCGTGCTGGGGATCCGCGGCGATGAACGCGGCGAACAGGGTGTTGAACGCCTTCACGATCCGCGCGCCGGGCAGGCGCTGGGCGACCCATTCGCTGCCCGTGAGGTCGCCGACGTCGTAGCGGCCCCGCCAGGGGTTGGCCGCGGCGAACTGGTTCGTCGTGTCGACGACGATCTTCCCGGACCAGTCGGCAAGGCCGGTCAGGTCCGGCACTGCGGAGAACGGCACCGCGAGGAAGACGAGGTCCGGCTGCGCCGCCTCCTCGGCCGTCACCGCGTGGGCCTTCGGTCCCAGCTGCTCCACGACCGCCTTGAGTGTCTCCGGGCCCCGGCTGTTGCCGATGAGTACCTCGTGCCCGTGACGGATGGCCTTGTCGGCGACGGCCCGGCCGATCTCTCCCGCGCCGAGAATGCCGATGGTGCTCTGTGCGGCCATGCTGCACCTCCTTGATCGTGTGCCGGGGATCGTGCCGGCGCCCCGGCAGCGGCTGTGTGATCGGCTCCGGCTGCTTCCTGCCGGGATGGTCCCGGCTTCGGCGGCAGGTGCGGCTGCGCCTACGCGCGATGCGGGTTGAAGTCCAGCAGGACCTTGCCGTTCTCCCGGAAGTACGCGAGCGCCTCGGGAAAATCCTCCGCCTTGTAGACGGGCGCGGAGGGCAGGACGAGTCTTCCCTCGGAGACCAGCCGCGCGGACTCCGCGTTCAGAGCCGGAAGCCGGGGAAGGAACTCGTCCTGGTACATCCAGAATTCCGTCGTGGTGATGTTCTTCGTCCCCAGTACGTCGGGATCGGGCGTGAACGGCCGGCCGCTCAGATACCCGTAGATCGCCAGCAGGGCGCCGTCGGTCAGTACGTCCAGCAATAGTGCGGTCGCCGCACCGCTGACACCGTCAAGGCCGAGCAGCACGGGATCGGATCCGATGGCTTCCCGCACGCGCGCGCCGGCGTCCGCCGAGTCGACAACCACGATGTCGGCTCCGAGGTCATGGAGTTCGCTCACGAGTTCCGCGCGGCGCACGATGTTGATCGTGCGCAGCCCTCGTTCCTTGGCGAACACAATGACCGACCGGCCCACCCCGCTGTTGGCCGCGTTCTGCACCACCCAGGAGCCGGCCGGGAGGTCCCGCAGGCCGACCAGGAGCCCCGCGCTGACGGGATTGATGGTGAGCATCGCTGCCTGTTCAAGACTGATGGACTTGTCCACCACGGTCAGGTCTGCTGCCTCGGCCACGACCCGCTCGGACCAGGAAAAGACGCCGAAGGGAAGCAGGACCCTCTCGCCGGGGCGGACCTCGATGACGCCGGGCCCTACGGACACGACCGTCCCGACGCCCTCGTTTCCGATGGCTGTCGGCAGCTCAGGGCGTACGGGGTAGACACCTTGCGCCAGGAGAAGGTCATGGTGGTCAAGCGGGGCATACTCGACCTGGACCAGCGCCTGTCCGGCGGTGGGAGCCGGGGGCTCGGGCACGTCCACCACCTTCAGGCTCTTCTCCGGCTCCCCGAACTGCGTGAGGTGAATGGCGAGCATGGGACATGACTCCTAGCTTTGTCGCCGTCGCTTCTTGAAATTCGAGACATCGCTTCGGATACCGACGGCCCGGTCCCCGAGAGACTCCACTGGTGCATCCAGCTCGGTTCTGCTCCGGCCCGTGAGGTGGACGGTGGAGCCCTCGGCGACGAACCGGGCTATGGCCAGACTGATCCCGGTCGAGCAGTCACAAACCGACCTTGCCATCAAGCTGTCCCAGGATGCCCGCTTCTTCCTCGATGTAGCTCACCCGGAGACCTGCAGAGAGCCCAGCGCACCGACACGCGGCAACCCATGCCCGTCCGCCTTCACGCCACCTCACGGACCGCACGGTTTAGATAGATTTGTACCTACTAGTAAAGAACCCGAACAGGGACACTGCAACCGGAGAGGCACTCGACCTTGCCCAGTCTTGCAACTGGCTGAAAAGATCCTTCGGCGGTCAAGCCTTCCTGACCCCACCGTCCCCACATATCGAGCAGCCTGCACGACGATCGCAACGCTCTGACCTGCACGTTTACGAGGCGCTGCACATAAGTGCCTGCGGTGATCAAACTTCGATGACACAAACTCGCGTCCGTCAAAGTCCGATGGCAAACGGTCAAGATCCAGTGGCACGGGACACCCGCCATCGGCTGGCCGCCGCGGCGGAACCGTCACCGGCCACGCTCACCACCCTCGCCCTCGCGGTCGGCATCGTCGGCGGGATCTACGGCATCGGCGGCGGCTCCCTGCTCGGCCCGATCCTCGCCGCCTGCGGCCTGCCCATGGCCCGCCTCGCCCCGGCCGCGCTCGCCGCCACCTTCGCCACCTCCCTCCTCGGCGCCCGCTTCCAGCGCCGCCTGCCCGAGACCCCCCTGCGCCTCCTCCTTGGCACCCTCGCCACCAGCATCGGCACGCTGCACGCCATTCAGGCACTGGTATAGGCCCCGCCGCCCGGACCGCGCCCGACCCGGCAGCAGAACCGACCCGGCACTGATAGAACGGCTCACCGCGCAGGTCCTAGACGGCGACACCGTGCTGGACGACCTGGCCCGCCAAGCCAAGGGCGGCTCCGACGACGTCGTGGCCCACCTGCTCGCGCAGGCACGGAGCGGAGACGACCAGTAGGGGAAGCCCAACAAGACCAATCTCACCGGGATTTCCTGTACCTCAACTACTCACGCCCGAAGCTGCCTAGGCCCCCGGAGCTGCCCTGTAAGGCGGACCACGGTCGCCTTCTCCCCGAACGCTGTCGCCTCGCAAATCAACCAGTTCCTCACCATGACCACAGCGCCGCGCAGCATCTCGCCGACGGTACTAACCTTCCACCCTCGGCGGGCTGGACGCACGAGGAGACAGCTCTTCCCCCACTGCAACCTGGCCACAACATGGGCCATCGAGCAAAAGGTCTCCACGCCCGATGAGCCACAATCACGCTGGGTGAGCACACTGAAGTCTTTCGTGCGCTACTGAAATCTTCACTGAAATGAATCGTGCGCTACTGAAATCTTCAGAGCTGTCCGACACAGCCGCCCTCGTGGCCCGTGTTCAGCGCGGCCAGCAGGGACACCACCTCCGGACCGCGCACCTCGCCGACGACGAGCCGGTCGGGTCTCATCCGCAGCGCCTGCCGCACCAGGTCCTGGAGCTCGACGAGTCCCATGCCCTCCTGGTTCGCGGGCCGCCCCTCCAGACGCACCACATGGGGATGGTCGGGCCGCAGCTCCGCCGAGTCCTCGGCCAGCACGATCCGCTCGGCGGGCCCCACCAGACCCAGCAGCGCGCTCAGCAGCGTGGTCTTGCCCGTACCGGTCCCACCGCTGATCACATACGAGAGCCGGGAAGCGATCAGCGCCCGCAGCACCCGGTCCCCGCCCGGCGGCACCGTCCCCGCCGCCACCAGCTCGTCGAGGGTGAACGCCCGCGGCCGTACGACCCGCAAGGAGAGACATGTGGAGCCGACCGCGACCGGCGGCAGCACCGCGTGCAGCCGGGTGCCGTCCGGCAGGCGGGCGTCGACCCACGGTCTGGCGTCGTCGAGCCGTCGCCCCGCCACGGCGGCCAGCCGCTGCGCGAGGCGTCGAACGGCTGCCGCGTCCGGGAAGGACACCGTCGACAGCTCCAGTCCGCCGCCCCGGTCCACCCACACCCGGTCGGGTGCCGACACCAGGACGTCGGTCACGGACGGGTCGGCGAGCAACGGCTCCAGCGGGCCGCTGCCGACCAGCTCGGAGCGCAGCTGGTGAGCCGCGCCCAGCACCTCCGCGTCCCCGAGCACCCGGCCCTGCTCGCGCAGGGCCTGCGCCACACGCGCGGGAGTCGGCTCGGCCCCGCTCTCGGCCAGCCACTGCCGTACCCCGTCCAGCAGCCGGGCACGTTCGCCGATCCGCGTCGCGCGCTCGTCATCCGCACCCGCCCGCGAAGCGGGTCCCGTGCCGCGGTCGGCCCTCGCCACCGCTTCCCAGCCGGTGCCCATGCGTCAGTCACCCGCCTCGGCCAGCGCACGGTCCCAGAAGACCGAGCAGAACCGGGCGAGCGGCCCCCGCACCGCTCCCCCGGGCGGTACCGAGCCGTCCGGCGGCGGTGTCTCGGAGGGCACTTCGCCTAGCAGCGGCAGCTCCAGCAGGCGGGCCACCTCGTGGTCGTCGAGGCCGGGCGCGTACGGCCCCCGTACCGCGATCCGCAGGTCGCCCAGGACCATGCCGACGGCCGACGCCACCCGCCGCGCGGCCGCGATCGCACGCAACTCGGCGGGGACCACCAGCACTCCGACGTCCAGCTGGGCGAGGACTTCGGTGACTGCGTCGTCGATACGGCGCGGTAGGTCCACCACGACCGCGCCGCCGCGTCGCCGGGCCGCGGCGAGGACCGCGCGGACCGCCTGGGCCGGGACGGCCACGGTGTCGCCCCGATCCCAGCTGAGCACCCGCAAGGCGTGCAGCTCCGGCAGGGACTCCTCCAGGGCGCCCCCGCCGACGCGCCCGCGGGAGGCGGCGAACGCCGGCCAGCGCAGCCCTTCGGAGCTCTCTCCGCCGAGGAGCACATCGAGTCCGCCGCCCAGCGGATCCGCGTCCACAAGCAGTGTGCGCCTGCCCTCACGCGCGGAGGTGACGGCCAGGGCGCAGGCGAGCGTGGAGGCGCCGGCTCCGCCGCGACCGCCGATCACGCCCACGGTGAGGGCGGGCCGACCGACCCCCTCGGCCACATCGGCGATCCGGTCGACCAGCCACCGCTCGCCGTCCGGCAGAACCAGGACGTGATCGGCGCCGATTTCCACGGCGCGCCGCCAGACGCCGGAATCGTCCTGATCCCGCCCAACCAGCACCACGCCGCGTCGGCGTGCGGCCCCGCGCACGCGGCGCGCCGCGTCGTCGCCGACGAGGACGAGCGGCGCCGCTTCCCAGCTGCCCCGGTGCTCCGGCACTCCGGGGTGGACCTCCGCTCTGGCACCCGCGGCCGCGCACAGGCGCAGCAGGTCGTCGAGGAGTTCGGCGTCCTCGGTGACGATCAGCGGTCCGCTCCGCCGCCCCTCGGCGACGGCCGGCCCCTCGTGCGTGATGGCTCCCGCCACGATCTCCAGCCCCCTTCGCTGCTTCTTCCGCGCCCGGTCCGCGGGCCACCGCAGTCCCGCGCCTCCCGCACATGTGAGGAACCGGCATCCGGTCTCCATATGAACGGGCGATACGAACCGGCCATACGCGTCCGACAAATGGAACCGGCGATGAACAGACTCGCCACCGGCGGGACGCGTTGGAATCACGGTGCGCCGATCCCGGAAATCGTGTGGATCTTGGTCGATAACTGTGGACAACTCAGTGGTTGTGAATATCGTCATCACTCATACGGGTCAGGCCTCGACGACTTCCGCAGAGCCACAGAACGGCTACCGAGCGTTACGAATCATGAACATGCCGACGCGGTCCCTGCGGAACCACCACCGGGCTCCGGGACCGCACAGGAAGAGGAGAAAACCCACCCGGACATGCGACGACCCCCGCCGGGGGGGAGAGCGGGGGTCGTCCCCACGGCCGACTCGGGGGGGGAGGAGTCGGACCGGGTTAGCACGGTCGCGAACGATCCGTGACTTCCATGGTGTACCCGAGAGCCCTCTCAGGCAAACCCACGCGCCCCACCTTACGCCGAATGGTGGGCGCATATGCTCAGGCCCGTGGAAAACCACTCCTTGCTCCGCACTGCGGCCTTCTTTGACCTCGACAAGACGGTCATCGCGAAGTCGAGCACGCTCACCTTCGGCAAGTCCTTCTACCAAGGCGGACTGATCAACCGGAGGGCCGCGCTGCGCACCGCGTACGCCCAGTTCGTGTTCTTGGCGGGCGGCGCCGACCACGACCAGATGGAGCGGATGCGCGAGTACCTGTCGTCGCTGTGCCGCGGCTGGAACGTCCAGCAGGTCAAAGAGATCGTCGCCGAGACGCTCCACGACCTGATCGACCCGATCATCTACGACGAGGCCGCCTCCCTCATCGAGGAGCACCACAGCGCCGGGCGGGACGTCGTGATCGTGTCCACGTCGGGCGCCGAGGTGGTCGAGCCCATCGGCCAACTGCTCGGCGCGGACCGGGTGGTGGCCACCCGCATGGTCGTGGGTGACGACGGCTGCTTCACGGGCGAGGTGGAGTACTACGCGTACGGACCGACGAAGGCCGAGGCGATCAGGGAGCTCTCCGAGTCCGAGGGATACGACCTCGCGCGCTGCTACGCCTACAGCGACTCGGCGACCGACCTGCCGATGCTGGAGTCCGTCGGCCACCCCCATGCCGTGAACCCGGACCGGGCGCTGCGCCGCGAGGCACTCGCGCGCGGGTGGCCGATTCTGGACTTCCACCGCCCGGTCCGGCTGAAGCAGCGGCTGTCGGTGCCACCGCGCCCGGCGCTCCTCGCGATGGCCGCCATAGGCGCGGCGGCGGCCACCGCGGGGCTCGTCTGGTACGCGAGCCGTCGCCGCGCACCGGCCGTGTGAGCCCGCCGCGGGCGGGACGAGCAACGCGATCCGCCCGGTTCGCACCTCTTTGAACCTAAAAGTAAAGAACTGTAGGCAGGGGTTCCACTCAACCGGGGCCAGGAGTACAAAGGGGTTAAGGCCCGCGAGACCAAAAGACATCCGAAAGGATCATCTTTTAAACGCAATTGGCCCACGGACCGTGCATGAACACTGGGCACCCACGCGACGTCGACCCGTCGATTACGGGCCAGCCGCACCAGGTGACGGGCAACAGAATCCCGACCTGATGGGCGACATATCGAGGACGCCTGGTAACCCGGCCGACATGCCAGCGGCGGTACGAGACCTCGTACCGCCGCAACCACGCGCAAAGGCCCCCAGAAGGGCCTTTCCGCCGGGGCTACGCCGCCCCGCGCTGCAGCGCCTCGCACACCGCGACCGACTCGCGGACCCCCAGCTCGACCGCCTTTCCGCAGTGGGCGATCCAGGCCGCCATACCCTCCGGAGTGCCCGACACATAGCCGTCCAGTGCCGCGAGATATGCCGCACGGCCCAGTTCGGCGAGGCCGACCTCCGCGGGGCAGATCGCCTTCGGGTCCAGACCGCTTCCCACGAGGACGATGCGCTGCGCCGCACGCGCGACGAGGCCGTTGTGGGAAGCGAAGGGACGCAGGGCCAGCAGTTCGCCGTGCACGACGGCCGCCGTCACCAGGGCCGGAGCCGAGCCACCGGCGATGATCAGCCGGGAGAGCCCTTCGAGGCGGCCGGAAACCTCGGCGGCGTTCGGCAGCGGCAGTTCCACGAGCGGCTCGTCGACCGGTTCGCCGTCCTGCCTCGGGCGCCCCACGCGGGGGTCGGAGTCCGCGGCCGCCACCAGATGCAGCCGCGCCAGCACGCGCAGGGGCGACTGCCGCCAGATGGACAGCAATTGACCCGCCTCGGCGGTCAGCCTGAGCGCCGCACCGACCGTACGGGCCTCGTCGTCACCACTGAAGTCGGTGCGCCGGCGCAGCTCCTCAAGGGCCCAGTCGGCACCGGAGAGCGCGGCCGAGCCGCGCGCGCCGCGCAGCGCCGCCTCGGAGGTGATCTCATTGCTGCGACGCCGCATGATCCGGTGCCCGTAGACCCGGTCCACGGCCTTGCGCACGGTCTCCACTGACTCGGCCACCCCGGGCAGCGCACCCAGGGTTGCGAGCGGATCGGCGGTGGCACCTGTCGTACTCATGAGTACGACACTACGCATCTACGAGCCCCTCCTTCGAAGGAGTGGTCTTCCTCACGCCCCACTGCCACGTACGGCGATTGCGGCACTACTCTTGGTGAACATGAAAATTGCTTTCGTCGGGAAGGGCGGCAGTGGCAAGACGACCCTGTCCTCCCTGTTCATCCGCCACCTCGCCGCCGTCGGAGCGCCTGTCGTCGCCATCGACGCCGACATCAACCAGCACCTCGGGGCCGCGCTGGGACTCGACGACGACCAGGCCGCGGCGCTGCCCGCCATGGGCGAACGACTGCAGCTGATCAAGGACTATCTGCGCGGCTGCAATCCGCGGATCGCCTCCGCCGAGACGATGATCAAGACCACTCCGCCCGGCGAGGGGTCGCGGCTCCTGCGGGTCCAGGAGGACAATCCGGTGTTCGACGCCTGCGCGCGCCCGGTGGAACTCGACGGCGGCACCGTCCGTTTGATGGTCACCGGCCCCTTCACGGACGCCGACCTGGGGGTCGCCTGCTACCACTCCAAGACGGGAGCGGTGGAGCTGTGCCTGAATCACCTGGTGGACGGCCGCGACGAGTATGTGGTGGTCGACATGACGGCGGGCTCGGACTCCTTCGCCTCCGGCATGTTCACCCGCTTCGACGTCACGTTCCTCGTCGCCGAGCCGACCCGGAAGGGGGTCTCCGTCTATCGCCAGTACAAGGAGTACGCCCGCGACTTCGGGGTCGTCCTGAAGGTCGTCGGCAACAAGGTGCAGGGCCAGGACGACATCGACTTCCTCCGCGCCGAAGTCGGTGACGACCTGCTCGTGACGGTCGGGCACTCCGACTGGGTGCGCTCCATGGAGAAGGGCCGTCCGCCCCGGTTCGACCTCCTGGAGGACGCCAACCGCCGCTCCCTGCACATGCTTCAGATCGCTGCCGACGCCACCTATGAACTGCGCGACTGGGAGCGCTACACGCGCCAGATGGTGCACTTCCATCTGAAGAACGCGACCAGTTGGGGCAACGAGCGCACCGGGGCCGACCTGGCCGCGCAGATCGACCCCGGCTTCGTCCTCAACGAGCGCCTGGCGGCCACTGTGTGAGCAATGGCCGCTCGCTCGCCGCGACTCGCGGCCGGGTGTGAGCACCGGCCGCATCCCCGAGGGTGGCGGCCGGCACCGTGCGGGGCAACGGCCGCGCGCCGCCTACGGCGTGACCGGCGGAGCGCCCGGGACCCCCCTCGGCGCGGGAGCGGGCGAGGCCGCCGTGAAGGACTCCCAGCCCTCGCCGGGGGCCCGGCCGACCTTGAGCGTGCGCAGCTTTTCCAGGACCTGCGGATCCTGCGCGTCCAGCCAGTCGACGAGCTGGTGGAAGGACACGCAGCGGACCTCAGGCTGGTTGCAGACATGCTCGATGACCTCCTGGACGGCGCGCATATAGGTGCCGCCGTTCCAGGACTCGAAGTGGTTGCCGACGATCAGGGGCGCGCGGTTTCCGTCGTACGCCCGTTGGAAGCCCTGGAGCAGGCCGTCACGCATCTGGTTGCCCCACTCCTCGAACTTGTCGGGGTCTCCCTGGGTCTGGGTGCCCGACTGGTTGACCATGAAGTTGTAGTCCATGGTCAACTGCTCGTAGGAGTGTCCGGGAAAGGGCACGAGCTGCATCGACAGGTCCCAGAGGCCGTCCTTCTTCTTGGGCCATACCTGTTCGTCGACGCCGGAGGTGTCGTAGCGGAAGCCCAGGTCGCGGGCCGCCTTCATGAAGTTCTTCTGCCCCTCCAGACAGGGCGTGCGGGCACCGATGAGCTCCTTGTCGTAGTCGAAGGGCAGCGGCGGTTCCTTCTTGAGGTCGGCGTTGGTCTTCCATGACTTGACGAAGGCCTTGGCCTGGCTGATCTCGTCCTTCCACTGGTCGACCGACCACTGGCCCACCCCTCCCTCGTTGCCGCAGAAGTGGCCGTTGAAGTGGGTCCCGATCTCGTTGCCCTCCAGCCACGCCATGCGCAGCTGCTTGACGGTGTTCTTGATGCCCTTCTCGTCGTTGAAGCCGATGTCCGAACGGCCCGGGGAGTGTTCCGGCGGCTTGTACAGCTCGCGCTTCTCCTCGGGCAGCAGGTACACACCGCTGAGGAAGTACGTCATCGTCGCGTTGTTGGCCTTGGCGATCTTCCGGAAGCGCGAGAACAGCTTCTGGCTGTCCTCACCGGCCCCGTCCCAGGAGAAGACCACGAACTGTGGAGGCCTCTGGCCGGGCTTGAGCCGCTCGGGTCTGGGCAGATGCGGCTGGGCTCCGGTGTAGGCGGTGGAACCGTCGCCGATCAGGCGGACCGCGCTGCCCGGAGCGGGGGCACCGGACGCCTTCTTCGCCCCTGCGTGGGGGCGGGTCGTGGCGGTCGTGCAACCGGCGAGCGCGGTGGCGCATGCCGCGGCTAGTGCGACGCCCGCGGCGATCCTCTGGGTGGCGGCCATCTTCCGCCCACCTTCTTCCTTCGGTCGGGGCCACGCTGGTGTGCTGGGGCGCGGAACGGGCGGAAGCCGGCTCCCACGCGCAGCCCGGCCAAGGTCGCACGGGACATCAACGGAATTTGTATGACAAGCCGATGAAGTTACAGACTCACTCGCTTGAGTGATTTAGCGCCCTATTTGCCCAGACACTCGATACGCTCTCTTTACTCAGGATTACGATCCATTTACCGAACGTTGAGACATCCCGCCGCTGTACGCCGTGACCCACGGCCGCGCCCGACCCCGGCCCCGCCAGGGGCCACCAGTTCCGCGACCGCGCCACACCGGAGGAGACGGGAACATGCCCGCTTGCGTCCCTGCCCGCGCCACCGACTCGACTCGGCCGAAGCACGTGCACCAGCCCCACAGTCCGCCACCGCCCCGCCGCTTCCGCGTCGCGGGCGCCGATCTCTCGGCATCCCTCGCGGTCTTCCTGATCGCGCTTCCCCTGTCCCTCGGCATCGCCCTCGCCACCGGGGCCCCACTCCAGTCCGGCCTCGTCGCCGCGGCCGTAGGGGGACTCGTCGCCGGCCGGTTCGGCGGCTGCCCGCTCCAGGTCAGCGGCCCCGCCGCGGGACTGACCGTGGTCACCGCCGACCTCATCCACCGCTACGGATGGCGTACGACGTGCGCCATCACGATCCTCGCCGGACTCGCCCAACTCGTCCTCGGCTGTCTGCACGTGTCGCGTACGGCGCTCGCCGTGAGCCCCGCGATCGTGCACGGCATGCTCGCCGGCATCGGCGTGACCATCGCCGTCGCCCAGCTGCACATCGTGCTCGGGGGCACCCCGCAGAGCGCCGTCCTCGACAACTTCCGAGCGCTGCCGGCCCAGTTGGCACGCCTCGATCCGGCCGCCGTCTGGACGAGCGCGCTGACCCTGGCCCTCCTCCTGGTCTGGCCACGGCTTCCCGGACGGACCGGGCAGTTCCTGCGCAGGGTCCCGGCAGCACTCGTCGCCGTCGCCGCGGCCACCGCGACCGCCTCACTCGCCGGACTCAGCCTGCCCAAGGTCGACCTGCCGTCCTGGCACAGCCACGCACTCGCCGGGCTGCCCGAGGGGCCCGCGCTCGGTCTTGCCGCCGCAGTCCTCACCATCACGCTGGTGTGCAGCGTGCAGTCGCTGCTCGGGGCCGTCGCGGTGGACAAGCTGGCGGCCGGGCGCAGGCCGCACCCCGGCCGCTCCGACCTCAACCGCGAGCTGCTCGGACAAGGCGCCGCGAACATCGCCTCGGGTGCCCTCGGCGGGCTGCCGATCGCGGGCGTCGCCGTCAGAAGTTCGGCGAATGTGCGATCCGGTGCCGTCAGCCGGAACTCCACGATGCTGCACGGCGTTTGGGTAGTAGTAGCCGCGCTGCTGATGGTCCCGGTGCTCGAGCTGATCCCCCTCGCCTCGCTCGCCGCCCTGGTGATGGCCGTCGGCATCCAGATGGTGTCCCTCCACCACATCCGCACGGTCACCCGTCACCGAGAGGTGCTGGTGTACGTCGTCACCACGCTCGGCGTCGTCTTCGTGGGCGTCCTGCAGGGCGTGACGCTGGGGGTCGCGACCGCCGTCGCCGTCGCCCTGCACCGCCTCACCCGCACCCGCATCACCCACGAGAAGAGGAAAGGAGTCCATCATGTGCGTGTACGCGGCCAGTTGACGTTCCTCGCGGTGCCCCGGCTCAGCCGGACGCTGCACCTGGTGCCTGCCGGGGCGGACGCCGTCGTGGAGCTGGACGGGTCGTTCATGGACCACGCGGCGTACGAGTCCCTCCAGGACTGGCAGAGAACGCACCTCGCCCAGGGCGGCACGGTCGCCGTCACCGGCCGGGCCGGCATGCCTATCGCGGTGCCCATGCTGAACTCCCCTGCCCCGAAGGGAGGCCGGGAGGCCACCGAGGCGTCCGCGTGCCGGTGCCGACCCTGGACGCCCTGGCGCAACCACCAGTGCGAGCGTGCGCCGACCGCGCAGCCCGGCGGCCATCCGGGTGCCTCGGCCGGCGGGTCCGGACCGAGCAGGCAGCAACTCGCATACGGGATCAGCGCCTTCCACCGGAACACCGCACCGCTCGTGCGCGGTGAGCTGGCCCGCCTGGCGCGCGAGGGGCAGCGGCCGTCGCAGCTCTTCCTGACCTGTGCCGACTCGCGGCTCGTCACATCGATGATCACCTCCAGCGGCCCCGGTGACCTCTTCGTCGTCCGCAACGTCGGCAACCTGGTGCCGGCGCCCGGGGCGGAGTGCGGTGACGACTCGGTGGCCGCCGCCATCGAGTACGCGGTGGACGTACTGAAGGTGCGGTCCATCACGGTGTGCGGGCACTCCGGGTGCGGCGCGATGCAGGCCCTGCTCACGACGGAGCCGGGCGGCGCGCAGACCCCGCTCGAGCGGTGGCTGCGGCACGGGGTGCCCAGTCTGGAGCGCATGGCCGACGAGGAGCGGCCCTGGGCCAGGATCGCCGGACGGGATCCGGCCGACGTCGTCGAGCAGCTGTGTCTGACCAATGTGGTGCAGCAGTTGGAGCATCTGCGGGCACACGAGCCCGTCGCCAGGGCGCTCGGCGAGGGTGCGCTCGAACTGCACGGGATGTACTTCCACGTGGGCGAGGCACAGGCATATCTGCTCACCGCCTCCGAGGAGGGCGACGTCTTCGGCCGAGTGGGGGCGGCCGAGGATCTGCACAGTCCGGCGTGACACCGAGGTGATGCGCGGCCCGCGTGGGACACCGAGGTGACGCGCGGCCTGCGCGGGACGCCGGTGATGCGCGTTCCGCGAGGGACGCCGAGGTGGTGCGCGGTCCGCGAGGGACGCCGAGGTGGTGCGCGGTCCGGCCGCGCACCACCTCGCTCGCCACGCACGACAGGGCTGCGCCCGTCCGCATGGGCCCTGTGCGCCGCCGACGGCTCATGACGCGTCGCCCCCGGATCAGGTGTGAGAAACATCGCCGCATGAACCAGGGCGGGGCAGCGCACGTGACCTCCGAGGAGACCTGTTCAGCGGCAGACATGACAGGTCTAAACCAATTTTCGGTCGGCCCTTGTCACCGAGCCCTCCGGTCTGATGAGCTGTGGCCTGGGACACAACGGACACCCCGGGAAAGGGAGATGTCGTGAGCAACGAAAGCCTGGCCAATCTGCTCAAGGAGGAGCGCAGGTTCGCGCCCCCCGCCGACCTGGCCGCGGGCGCCAACGTCACGGCAGAGGCGTACGAACAGGCCAAGGCTGACAGGCTCGGCTTCTGGGCCGAGCAGGCCCGCCGGCTGACCTGGGCCGTGGAGCCCACCGAGACCCTCGACTGGTCGAATCCGCCCTTCGCCAAGTGGTTCAAGGACGGCAAGCTCAACGTCGCGTACAACTGCGTGGACCGGCATGTCGAGGCGGGCCACGGCGACCGGGTCGCCATCCACTTCGAGGGCGAGCCCGGCGACAGCCGCGCCATCACCTACGCCGAGCTCAAGGACGAGGTATCCAAGGCCGCCAACGCCCTGCTGGAGCTCGGAGTCCAGAAGGGCGACCGGGTCGCCATCTACATGCCGATGATCCCGGAGACCGCGATCGCGATGCTGGCCAGTGCCCGCATCGGCGCCGCGCACTCCGTCGTCTTCGGCGGCTTCTCGGCGGACGCGCTCGCCACCCGCATCCAGGACGCCGACGCCAAGGTCGTCATCACCTCCGACGGCGGCTACCGGCGCGGCAAGCCGTCCGCGCTCAAGCCGGCCGTCGACGACGCGATCGAGCGCGTCGACAACGTCGAGCACGTGCTCGTCGTGCGCCGCACGGGCCAGGAGGTCGCCTGGACCGAGGGCCGGGACGTGTGGTGGCACGAGATCGTCGAGCGGCAGTCCGCCGAGCACACGCCCGAGGCCTTCGACGCGGAACACCCGCTGTTCATTCTCTACACGTCCGGTACGACCGGTAAGCCGAAGGGCATCCTGCACACTTCCGGCGGCTACCTCACCCAGGCGTCCTACACCCACCACGCCGTCTTCGACCTCAAGCCGGAGACCGACGTGTACTGGTGCACCGCCGACGTCGGCTGGGTCACCGGGCACTCGTACATCGTCTACGGGCCGCTGGCGAACGGCGCGACCCAGGTCATGTACGAGGGCACACCCGACACGCCGCATCAGGGCCGCTTCTGGGAGATCGTGCAGAAGTACGGGGTCACGATCCTGTACACGGCACCCACGGCCATCCGTACGTTCATGAAGTGGGGCGACGACATCCCCGCGAAGTTCGACCTGTCGTCGCTGCGGGTGCTGGGGTCCGTCGGTGAGCCGATCAACCCCGAGGCCTGGGTCTGGTACCGCAAGCACATCGGCGGGGACCGCACTCCGGTCGTCGACACCTGGTGGCAGACCGAGACCGGCGCGATCATGATCTCGCCGCTGCCGGGCGTGACCGAGACCAAGCCGGGCTCGGCGCAGCGGCCGCTGCCGGGCATCTCCGCGACCGTCGTCGACGACGAGGCCAACGAGGTGGCGAACGGAGGCGGCGGCTATCTCGTGCTGACCGAGCCGTGGCCGTCGATGCTGCGCACCATCTGGGGCGACGACCAGCGGTTCCTCGACACCTACTGGTCGCGGTTCGAAGGCAGGTACTTCGCCGGCGACGGTGCGAAGAAGGACGACGACGGGGACATCTGGCTCCTCGGGCGCGTAGACGACGTGATGCTCGTGTCCGGGCACAACATCTCGACCACGGAGGTCGAGTCGGCGCTGGTGTCGCATCCGGCGGTCGCCGAGGCGGCGGTCGTGGGTGCGGCGGACGAGACGACCGGACAAGCGATCGTGGCGTTCGTGATCCTGCGGGGCACGGCGTCCGAGGACGACAAGCTCGTCGGTGAGCTGCGCAACCACGTCGGTGTCACGCTCGGCCCGATCGCCAAGCCGAAGCGGATCCTGCCGGTGGCGGAGCTGCCGAAGACGCGGTCCGGGAAGATCATGCGGCGCCTGCTGCGGGACGTCGCGGAGAACCGGCAGCTCGGGGATGTCACGACGCTGACGGACTCGACGGTGATGGACCTGATCCAGACGAAGCTGCCGGCGGCGCCGAGCGAGGACTGAGGCCCGCCCGAGCGGCGAGGGCACCCCTCGATGGGGCGTCCGGCAGCACGCCGGACGCCCCTTTCCCATGCTCAGGTAAAATGGCGATCTCAGGGTGCGCCGGGAAGTCTGGTCGGCAAGCCGTCCGCGCGATCGCGTGAGGGCGGTCAGCCTGCCGTACCGACCCGGAGGAGGTCTCCACCGTGGCCGCGCCCCGCACCCGTATCCGTACTCGTACGTTCCTCGGACGTCTCTCCCTGCCCGAGCGGAACTTCGTGGCGGAGGCGCTGCGCACCGAGACCGTCGGTGGTGTACTGCTCCTGCTCGCCGCGGTCGCCGCGCTGGTCTGGGCGAACATACCCGCGCTGCACAGCGGCTACGAGAGCGTCAGCCACTACCACCTCGGACCCGGTGCCCTCGGCCTCCGTCTGTCCGTTCAGCACTGGGCCTCCGACGGCCTCCTGGCGATCTTCTTCTTCGTCGCCGGAATCGAACTCAAGCGTGAGCTGGTCGCGGGCGATCTGCGCGATCCCCGCGCCGCCGTACTCCCGGTGGTCGCCGCGCTCTGCGGCATGGCCGTCCCCGCCATCGTCTACGCCCTCACCAACGCCACCGGCGGCGGCTCCCTCGTCGGCTGGGCGGTCCCCACGGCCACCGACATCGCCTTCGCGCTCGCGGTTCTCGCGGTCATCGGAACCTCGCTGCCGTCCGCCCTGCGCGCCTTCCTGCTCACTCTCGCCGTCGTCGACGACCTGTTCGCGATCCTGATCATCGCCGTCTTCTTCACGACCGATCTGAACTTCGCCGCCCTCGGCGGCGCCGTCGCCGGGCTCGCCGTCTTCTGGGCGCTGCTGCGGAAGAGGGTGCGCGGCTGGTACGTGTACGTCCCCCTCGCGCTGGTCATCTGGGGGCTGATGTACAACAGCGGCGTCCACGCCACCATCGCCGGTGTGGCCATGGGACTGATGCTGCGCTGCCACCGCCACGAGGGCGAGGAGCACTCCCCGGGCGAGTACATCGAACATCTCGTACGACCCCTGTCGGCCGGTCTCGCGGTGCCGCTGTTCGCCCTATTCAGCGCGGGCGTCGCGATCTCGGGCAGGGCACTCGGGGACGTGTTCACCAAGCCGGAGACGCTCGGCGTCGTGCTGGGCCTCGTCATCGGCAAGGCGGCGGGAGTCTTCGGCGGTACATGGCTGACGGCCCGCTTCACCCGGGCTTCGCTCAGCGACGACCTCGCCTGGCCCGATGTGTTCGCCGTCGCCTCCCTGGCCGGCATCGGCTTCACCGTCTCGCTGCTCATCGGCGAACTGGCTTTCGATGGTGATCCGGTACTCACGGACGAGGTGAAGACCGCCGTCCTCATCGGGTCACTGACAGCGGCCGCATGCGCGACCACGTTGTTGAAGGTACGCAACGCCAAGTACCGCGCCCTGTGCGCGGACGAGGACCGCGACGAGGACCTGGACGGCATTCCGGACGTCTACGAGCAGGACGACCCGGCGTACGACCTGCGCATGGCGGACATCCATGAGCGCAAGGCGGCCGAACACCGCAGGCTCGCCGCACTGAAGTCCGCCGGAAGCGGGCCGCCGGCCCAGGTCGGCAACGGCACGCCCAACTGAGGTCGAGGGGCACATCCGCCCGAGACCGAACGGCACACCCGCCGAAGGCCGAACGGCACACCTGCCCGAGACCGAACGGCACACCCGCCGAACGCCGAACGCCACGCTTGCCGAAGTGACGGGCGGGGAAGCGGGGAGAACGACCGTCCGGCATGATCTGACACACCCACAGAACTCCGCAGCCTCCGCGGAGTCCGTAGCCAGAGAGCAGGGAGACCCGCGATGAGCGCACCCGACGGCAGCCCGGTCGGCGCCGAACGCAGCATCGGCCAGCTGTTCGCATCGGCGACGACCGAATTGTCCGCACTGGTGCACGACGAGATCGCGCTGGCGAAGGCCCAGCTCAAGCAGGACGTCAAGCGCGGCGCGACCAGCGGCGGCGCGTTCTCGGCAGCGGGCGCCGTGCTGCTGTTCTCCCTGCCCATGCTGAACTTCGCGCTGGCGTACGGGATCCGGACGTGGAGCGGCTGGAACCTGGCCGTCTGCTTCCTGCTGTCCTTCGCCGCGAACGTGCTGGTCGCCGGGCTGCTCGCGCTCATCGGCCTGGTCTTCGCGAAGAAGACCAAGAAGAGCAAGGGCCCGCAGAAGGTCGCCGCGTCGATGAAGGAGACCGCGGGCGTCCTGCAGCACGCCAAGCCGCACCCCCGTCAGACCGGCCCGGCCGACACCGCGGTCGAGGCTGTGGCACGCTCGTCCTCATGACGGACCCCGCCACCCCTTCGGCGCAATCCACCTCGGTCGTACGGATCGACATCCCCGGCGGCACAGAGGTGACGCACCGAGACGTCGCCGCCAACGGCGCCCGCTTCCACATCGCCGAGCTGGGCGACGGACCGCTGGTGCTGCTGCTGCACGGCTTTCCGCAGTTCTGGTGGGCGTGGCGGCACCAGTTGGTGGCGCTGGCCGAGGCGGGCTTCCGCGCCGTGGCGATGGATCTGCGCGGGGTGGGCGGCAGCGACCGTACGCCGCGCGGTTACGACCCCGCCAACCTGGCCCTCGACATCACAGGCGTCGTACGGTCCCTGGGCGAGCCCGACGCCGCGCTCGTCGGCCATGACCTGGGCGGCTACCTCGCCTGGACGGCGGCCGTCATGCGCCCCAAGCTCGTACGGCGGCTCGTGGTCGCCTCGATGCCCCATCCACGGCGCTGGCGCTCGGCGATGCTCGGCGACTACAGACAGACCGCCGCGGGCTCCTACATCTGGGGATTCCAGCGGCCCTGGATCCCCGAGCGCCGGCTCACCGCCGATGACGCCGCGCTGGTCGGCCGGCTGATCCGGGACTGGTCGGGGCCGCGGCTGCCGGACGACGAGGCCGTGGACACCTACCGGCGCGCCATGTGCATCCCGTCGACGGCGCACTGCTCCATCGAGCCGTACCGCTGGATGGTGCGCTCCCTGGCCCGCCCCGACGGCATCCAGTTCAACCGGCGCATGAAGCGGCCCGTACGAGTGCCCACCCTGCATCTTCACGGCTCGCTCGACCCCGTGATGCGGACGAGGAGCGCGGCCGGATCCGGCGAGTACGTCGAGGCGCCGTACCGCTGGCGGCTGTTCGACGGGCTGGGGCACTTCCCCCACGAGGAGGATCCCGTGGCGTTCTCCTCCGAGCTGATCAACTGGCTCAAGGACCCCGAGCCCGACCGGTAGGACCCCGCCCGACCGGCAGGACCCCGAGCCCGACAAGTGACCCGGCATCGGGACCTGCGCGAGTCGGCCGGCCGGACGGGGGAGTTCGAACCCGGTCGGTGACCGCGCGTACGCGCCCGGTATCCGGACGGGAACACCTGTTCCTCGAATGGCCACATGCCTGCCGCATAGGCCAAATGGGGGGCCCGGAGGCGGTTATCGACCTTGGGGCGGGGGCAGACGTCGGGGTATGGGCTGGACGCACGACTACAGTGACGCAGCACGCAACCGCCGCTCGGCCGCCGCGCCGGGTTCCCACCAGAGGGGCACCCCGCAGCTGCCGGGCACGGACCCCCGAGTGGGGATCCCGCACATTCTGCGCCGCCGGGCCCGGTGGGTCTCGGTACGACTGCGTCACCCGCGCGGCTGATCCCATCTCCCGGAGGCTGTGGCCCCGCTCGCCGGAATCAGGCGGGTGGCCCGCCCACCGGAGTCAGAGCGCGCAGCTGTCGCTGCCCACCTGCTGGTTCGCCGCACGCCCCTTGGCGATGTCCTCCCGGACCTCGTCCGCGGTGAGCGCGTACCCCGTGTTGGCGTCGTCGAGGGACTTGGCGAAGACCACCCCGTAGACCCTGCCCTCGGGCGTGAGCAGCGGGCCTCCCGAGTTGCCCTGGCGGACGGTCGCGTACAGCGAGTACACATCGCGGCGGACCGTGCCCCGGTGGTAGATGTCCGGGCCGTTGGCCGCTATGCGACCACGGATGCGCGCGGGCTGGACGTTGTACGACCCGTTCTCCGGGAAGCCCGCGACGATCGCGCCGCCGCCGCCGGCCGCGTCCGTGGACGTGAACTGCAGCGCCGGCGCGCTCAGGTCCGGCACGTCGAGCACGGCGATGTCGCGCCGCCAGTCGTAGAGCACGACCTTCGCGTCGTACTTCCTGCCCTCGCCGCCTATCTGGACGGTGGGCTCGTCGACTCCGCCGACCACATGCGCGTTGGTCATCACACGGCGGTCGCCGAAGACGAAGCCGGTGCCTTCGAGGACCTTGCCGCAGCTCTGCGCGGTGCCCATGACCTTGACGATGGACCGCTGCGCGCGCGTGGCGACCACGCTCCTGGCGAGGGCCGGGTCGGGTGGCCGGACCTCTGTGATGGGTTCGCTCGCGAACGGGCTGAAGACCTGCGGGAAGCCATTCTGCGCGAGGACCGAGGAGAAGTCCGCGAACCAGGTGTCGGCCTGCGCGGGCAGGGCGCGGGAGACACCGAGGAGCACCTTGGAGCCGCGGACCTCCTTGCCGAGCGTCGGCAGTGTCGTACCGGCCAGCGCCGAGCCGATCAGCCAGGCGACCAGGAGCATCGCCACCACGTTGACGAGTGCGCCGCCGGTGGCGTCCAGGGCGCGGGCCGGGGACCAGGTGATGTACCGGCGCAGCTTGTTGCCCAGGTGGGTGGTCAGGGCCTGGCCGACGGAGGCACAGACGATCACCACGACGACGGCGACGACGGCGGCGGTCGTGCTCACCTTGTGGTCGCCCGTCGCCCGGTCCCAGAGGAAGGGCAGCAGATAGACCGCGACGAGCCCGCCGCCCAGGAAGCCGATCACCGACAGGATGCCGACGACGAAGCCCTGGCGGTAGCCGACGATCGCGAACCACACGGCGGCGACCAGCAACAGGATGTCCAGCACGTTCACTGCTTCACGCCTCGCCTCATCACGTTCCGGTCGCCGTCATCCGGCCGGGGTTGCGGCCCGCCACGCAGCGGCACTGGGGCACGGCGTCCCCCGGAAAAACACAGCACGGGGGCCACCTTGTCATGCGCGCCAGTCGAGCGGGACCTGCTTGTCGCGGTCCCAGGGACGCTCCCAGCCCGCGTAGTGCAGCAGGCGGTCGATGACGCCGGCCGTGAAGCCCCACACGAGGGCCGATTCGACCAGGAATGCCGGACCTCGGTGGCCGCTGGGATGGATCGTGGTGGCTCTGTTGGCGGGGTCCGTGAGATCCGCCACGGGGACCGTGAACACGCGCGCCGTCTCGTTCGGATCGACGACGGCCACCGGGCTCGGCTCGCGCCACCAGCCGAGGACGGGCGTGACGACGAAGCCGCTGACCGGGATGTAGAGCCTGGGAAGCACGCCGAAGAGCTGGACGCCGCTCGGGTCGAGCCCGGTCTCCTCCTCGGCCTCACGCAGTGCCGCCCGCAGCGGCCCCTCGCCCTTCGGGTCGCCGTCCTCGGGGTCCAGGGCGCCACCGGGGAAGGAGGGCTGGCCCGCGTGCGAGCGCAGCGAACCGGCGCGCTCCATCAGCAGCAACTCGGGGCCGTGCGCACCCTCGCCGAACAGGATCAGCACGGCCGACTGGCGTCCCGCGCCGTTCTCCGGCGGCAGGAAGCGGCTGAGCTGGAGCGGCTCGACCGTGCGCACGACCCGCACGACCGGGTCGAGCCAGCCGGGCAGGCCCTCCGTGCTCAGCCGCAGCCGGCCGCCGTCCGTGTCGCTCATGTGGTCCGTATCGCTCGCGTGCGTCATCGCCACCCCCGTTCTGCCGATCCCAACGCCCCCGGGGCCGCGGATCGTTCCGCGAGTCCCCCGTGTGGGTGTCCTGTCCCCCGGTCAGCCGGGAGACCTCCCTCTCCCGGGTGGCGCGCAGCACCGCGCGCGCCCGTCATCCGGCGCCCAGCGGCGGGGCCGGCTTGCCCCCCGCGTCCAGGTAGGCCTGCGGGGGCTTGAGGCGCTGGCCCGGGTAGCCGCCCTTCTCGTACTTCAGGAGCTTGCTGGCCTTCTCGGGGTCGGTCTCGCCCTCGCCGTAGGACGGGCAGAGGGGGGCGATCGGGCAGGCGCCGCAGGCAGGCTTGCGGGCGTGGCAGATGCGGCGGCCGTGGAAGATCACGCGGTGCGAGAGCATCGTCCACTCGCTCTTCGGGAAGAGCGCGGCGACGGCCGCCTCGATCCTGCCGGGGTCGGTCTCGGTGGTCCACTGCCAGCGGCGGACGAGACGCTGGAAGTGCGTGTCGACGGTGATGCCCGGGCGGCCGAAGGCGTTGCCCAGCACCACGAAAGCGGTCTTGCGGCCGACGCCGGGCAGTTTGACGAGCTCCTCCAGGTCGTCGGGGACCTCGCCGCCGAACTGCTCCACCAAAGCCTTGGAGAGGCCGATCACCGACCTGGTCTTGGCCCGGAAGAAGCCGGTCGGGCGCAGGATCTCCTCGATCTCCTCGGGGTTGGCCGCCGCGAGGTCCTCGGGGGTCGGGTACCTGGCGAAGAGTGCCGGGGTGGTCTGGTTCACCCGCAGGTCGGTGGTCTGCGCGGACAGGACCGTCGCGATGAGCAGCTGGAAGGGGTTCTCGAAGTCCAGCTCCGGGTGGGCGTACGGGTACACCTCGGCGAGCTCGCGATTGATACGGCGGGCCCGGCGCACGAGCGCGGCGGGCGACTCGTCCCCGGGCGGCGTCAGGGCGACGGTCTTCGCGGGAGCGCCCTTGACGGGGACCGTGCCCTGCTTGGAGACGGCCTTCGGGGGAGCGGTCTTCTTCGCCGTGGTCTTCTTCGCCGTGGTCTTCTTCGCCGTGGTCTTCTTCGCGACCGTCTTGTTGGCGGTGGTCTTCGCGGGAGCGGCCTTCTTCGTGGACGCCTTCGCCGGTGCGGGCTTCTTGGCAGCCGTCTTCGCGGGGGTGGTCTTCTTCGCGGCGCTCTTCTTGGCGGGGGCCTTCTTGGCAGGGCTCTTCTCCGACACCTCCCCAGGTGCCGTTTTTGCCGCCTTTGCCGTTTTCTTCCCGCCGCCAGGACCCTGTTCGCCCAGAGCGGAATCACGACGTACAACCACCCGCGCAGCCCCCTTGGCCTGTGCTCTCACCGGCGATTTGGACACCCGGCCAGCCTAAAGCCCGGCACGGACATCCGCCCCGAACCCAGGAGATCGGCCCCCGATTGGACCCCTGCCGCGTACCCCGGCCCGGCAGTGCGGCATCCTTGTGACAGATCACACTGTTTGGACCGTCCGGCAAAATGGGGAACACGGTCCCCTGGTATCCGGGGGAGCAAGATCCCCTGAGCAGGTCGACAAGGAGAGTACTCGTGGACGACGTTCTGCGGCGCGCCCCGCTCTTCGCGGCGCTCGATGACGAGCAGGCCGCGGAGCTCCGCGCCTCCATGAGTGAGGTGACCCTCGCCCGCGGCGACTCGCTGTTCCACGAGGGCGACCCCGGTGACCGCCTGTACGTGGTCATGGAAGGCAAGGTCAAGCTTCACCGCACGTCCCCCGACGGCCGCGAGAACATGCTGGCGGTGCTCGGCCCCGGTGAGCTGATCGGCGAGCTTTCGCTGTTCGACCCGGGCCCGCGTACGGCGACGGCGACCGCGCTGACGGAGGTCAAGCTGCTGGGCCTCGGCCACGGCGACCTCCAGCCGTGGCTGAACGCACGGCCCGAGGTGGCCGCGGCACTGCTGCGTGCCGTCGCGCGGCGACTGCGCAAGACCAACGACCAGATGTCCGACCTGGTCTTCTCGGACGTGCCCGGCCGTGTGGCCCGCGCACTGCTGGACCTCTCGCGGAGGTTCGGCGTGCAGTCCGAGGAGGGCATCCACGTCGTGCACGACCTCACGCAGGAGGAGCTGGCCCAGCTGGTCGGCGCCTCGCGCGAGACCGTCAACAAGGCGCTGGCCGACTTCGCCGGGCGTGGGTGGCTCCGTCTGGAGGCGCGCGCGGTGATCCTGCTGGATGTGGAACGGCTGGCCAAGCGGTCGCGCTGACGCTGGGTCCTGGCCGTACGACCAGAGGTCCCGTTCTCTGCGGACTCCGCGGAGGCGGGACCCGTTGTCGTTCGTTGCCGCCATGGGGCGCCGCCGCCCCAGCCGTTCTCGGCCTCGACGGCCTTTGGGGTACATCCGGCGTGAAGGCTCCCCGGCGTCGGTGCCCGCTCCCCCTAGCCATCAAGGCGCCACGCCCCTAGGCACGTAGGCACTCGGCCGACGGGGCCTCGAATCGGCATGGGCGGCTCAGATCAGCCCGTGTTCCCTCAGGTAGTCCAGCTGCGCCCGTACCGAGAGCTCGGCCGCCGGCCACAGGGAGCGGTCCACGTCCGCGTACACATGGGCCACGACCTCGCCCGGCGTGCGGTGGCCGTTCTCGACCGCCGTCTCGATCTGGGCGAGACGGTTCGCCCGGTGGGCGAGGTAGTACTCGACGGCGCCCTGGGCGTCCTCCAGGACGGGCCCATGGCCGGGGAGCACGGTGTGGACGCCGTCGTCCACCGTGAGCGACCTCAGGCGCCTCAGGGAGTCCAGATAGTCGCCCAGGCGGCCGTCGGGGTGCGCCACGACCGTCGTACCGCGGCCCAGGACGGTGTCGCCCGTCAGGACGGCCCGGTCGGCGGGGAGATGGAAGCACAGGGAGTCCGCGGTGTGGCCCGGCGTCGGCACGACACGCAGTTCCAGGCCGCCGACCGTGACGACGTCCCCGTCGCCCAGACCCTCGTCGCCCAGGCGGAGCGCAGGATCCAGGGCGCGCACCTTCGTGCCTGTCAGTTCGGCGAACCGCCCGGCGCCCTCCGCGTGGTCCGGGTGGCCGTGCGTGAGCAGGGTGAGCGCGATCCGTTTGCCGGTCTCCTCCGCCGCGCCGATCACATGACGCAGATGCCCGTCGTCGAGCGGGCCGGGATCGATCACCACCGCCAGCTCGGAGTCCGGCTCGGAGACTATCCACGTGTTGGTGCCGTCGAGGGTCATCGCCGACGCGTTGGGGGCGAGGACGTTGACGGCACGCGCGGTGGCGGGACCCGAGACGACCGCGCCGCGGGGCTGGCCGGGGAGAACTGCGGCGTCCGTCATGCGCGGGCACCTTCCGTCGCGTAGGTCATGAGGGCCTTCCACCCGTCGGGATGTGCTTGGTGAACTCGTCGTGGCCGGGCCAGGCCAGCACGACCTCCCCGTCCTCCAGACGGGCCCGGGCCAGGACAGGGGTCAGATCACGACCGAGCGCGGCCTTCAGCGCCTGGGCCGCGGTGGCGTAGGGGATCAGCTGGCGCAGGGTCGCGATGGTGGGCGGCATCATCAGCAGCTCGCCCTTGTCGTACGAGGCGGCCGCGTCCGACGGCCGGATCCACACCGTGCGGTCGGCCTCAGTGGAGGCGTTCCGGGTGCGCTGCCCTTCCGGGAGCGCGGCCACGAAGAACCAGGTGTCGTAGCGGCGGGGCTCGAACTCGGGGGTGATCCAGCGGGTCCACGCGCCGAGCAGGTCCGAGCGCAGGACCAGCCCCCGGCGGTCGAGGAACTCGGCGAACGAGAGGTCGCGCGCGACCAGGGACGCGCGGTCCGCCTCCCACTCCGCGCCGGTGGTGTCGCCGACGACCGTCTCCGGGGTGGATCCGGCGAGCAGCACGCCGGCCTCCTCGTACGTCTCCCGGACAGCGGCACAGACGATGGCCTGGGCGGACGTCTCGTCCACACCGAGGCGCTCCGCCCACCACGCGCGCGTGGGGCCCGCCCAACCGATCCGCAGGTCGTGGTCGCGTGGGTCGACACCACCGCCGGGGTAGGCGTACGCGCCTCCGGCGAAGGCCATGGAGGCGCGTCTGCGCAGCATGTGGACGGCTGGAGCCCCGTCGGTGTCCCGGAGGAGCATGACGGTGGCCGCGCGCTTCGGAGTGACCGGGGTGAGCGTGCCCTCGGCGAGCGCGCGGATCCGCTCTGGCCACTCCGGGGGAAACCACTGCCCATTCGCCATGGGCGGAGGCTATCCCCTAGTGAGCGGATGTTCGAGTGGCAACGATCGCCCACTTCAGGAACCCGTCGACCTCTCCGGGTGGCCGTCGGCGGCTCCGAGAGACCATCGGCGCCTCCGGGAGCCGTCGGCACCACGCAAAACCATCGGCGCCATGGAAGACCCTCGGCACCACGCAAGACCATCGGCACCACGCAGAACCATCGGCGCCACGGAAGACCACGGCATCCGCAGGAGGCATCGGCACTTCCGGGAATCCATCGCCGCTTCTGGGGAGCCCGACGGCGCCTCCGGGAGGCAACGGCATCCGCAGCAGACCATCGGTATCTCCCGAAGGCCGAGGTGCCTCCCGAAGGCCAAGGTGCCTCCGGGAAGCCATCGGTGCCTCCGTGAGGCCATCGCGGCCTGCCCGGGCGGCATCGGCGCTCCAGGAGGTCGGCGGCACGCACAGGAGCCCCGGCACCTCCCGGAGGCGACGGCACCCGCGGCAGGCCACCGGCGTCTCCGGGAGCCCCTCGGCAACTTCGGGGAGCCGTCGGTCCGGCGGCTGTCCCCAGTCCCAGGAGGCGCGGTTACGCCTCCGTCAGCTCCACCTGGATCTCGACCTCGACGGGAGCGTCCAGCGGGAGCACCGCCACACCGACCGCGCTGCGGGCGTGCACACCCTTCTCGCCGAGGACTTCGCCCAGCAGTTCACTGGCGCCGTTGACGACACCCGGCTGGCCCGTGAAGTCCGAGGCCGAGGCCACGAAACCGACGACCTTCACCACGCGCGCGATGCGGTCCAGGTCGCCGGTCACGGACTTGACCGCGGCGAGCGCGTTCAGCGCACACGTGCGGGCCAGGTCCCTGGCCTCCTCGGCGGTGACCTCGGCGCCCACCTTGCCGGTCACCGGGAGCTTGCCCTCCACCATCGGCAGCTGGCCGGCGGTGAACACGTAGGCCCCGGAGCGTACGGCGGGCTGGTAGGCGGCCAGCGGCGGGACGACCTCCGGCAGCGTCAGCCCCAGTTCGGCGAGTCGGGACTCTACCGCGCTCATGCCTGCTTCTCCCGCTTCAGATAGGCCACCAGCTGCTCGGGGTTGTTGGGCCCGGGCACGACCTGGACGAGCTCCCAGCCGTCCTCGCCCCAGGTGTCCAGAATCTGCTTCGTGGCGTGGACGAGCAGCGGCACGGTTGCGTATTCCCACTTGGTCATGGGCCGACTGTAGCCGCTGTGGCCGCCAGGTCATGTGGCCGACCACGGCCCCCGATGCGGCCGACGTGTGGCCGATACGTGGCCGATGCATGGCCGACTGTGGCCGGAGTTGTCCACAGCCTCCCGCGTAGGCCGCGCGCGGACTGGTTAGGCTCGAAGACGTGAGCAGGCTCCAGGTCGTCAGTGGCAAGGGCGGAACCGGTAAGACCACGGTCGCCGCAG
The DNA here is from genome assembly GCF_001417775.1 of Streptomyces sp. TP-A0356. Taxonomy (GTDB): domain Bacteria; phylum Actinomycetota; class Actinomycetes; order Streptomycetales; family Streptomycetaceae; genus Streptomyces. The sequence continues at coordinate 178,902 of NZ_BBZJ01000018.1, forward strand.
CACTCGCGCTCGCCCTCGCGACCGAGGGCAAGCGCACCCTTCTCGTCGAGGTCGAGGGCAGACAGGGAATCGCACAACTCTTCGAGACAGAGGCGTTGCCGTACGAGGAGCGGAAGATCGCCGTGGCCCCGGGCGGCGGCGAGGTGTACGCGCTGGCGATCGACCCCGAGCTGGCCCTGCTGGACTACCTCCAGATGTTCTACAAACTGGGCGGCGCGGGAAGGGCCCTGAAGAAGCTCGGTGCCATCGACTTCGCCACCACCATCGCACCCGGTGTCAGGGACGTGCTCCTCACGGGCAAGGCGTGCGAGGCGGTCCGCAGGAAGGACAGGAGCGGCCGGTTCGCGTACGACTACGTGGTGATGGACGCACCGCCCACCGGACGCATCACGCGCTTCCTGAACGTGAACGACGAGGTGGCAGGCCTCGCCAAGATCGGCCCCATACACAATCAGGCCCAGGCCGTGATGCGGGTGCTGAAGTCGTCGGAGACGGCCGTGCACCTGGTGACGCTCCTGGAGGAGATGCCCGTCCAGGAGACCGCGGACGGGATCGCAGAACTGCGCGCGGTGAAGCTGCCCGTGGGCCGGATCATCGTGAACATGGTGCGGCCCACGGTCCTCGGCCACTGGGACCTGGAGCTCGCGCACACCGTGCCGCGGACGGCCATCGCCAAGTCGCTGTCCGGCGCGGGGCTCGGCGGCGCTCGCCGCGGCGGCCTCGCGGAGCGACTGGTGGACCCGCTGCTCCAGCAGGCCGACGAGTACGCGGAGCGGTTCGCGCTGGAGCGTGAGCAGCGTGCCGTGCTCACGGAGCTGGGTCTGCCGCTGCACGAACTGCCGCTGCTCGCCGAGGGAATGGACCTGGCGGGCCTGTACGAACTGGCCACGGAACTGCGTCAGCAAGGGATCTCATGAGCTCGGACCCGGCCCCCACGCACGACGACACGGCCTCCGCACCGGATGCGGCACACCCCCACGACACCGGGTCCACGCGCGCGTTGAACCCCGGCCCCCTGCTGGAGATCGACCCGCTCCTCGACGACCCGAAGACCCGCATCGTGGTGTGCTGCGGCTCCGGGGGTGTCGGCAAGACGACCACGGCGGCGGCCCTGGGGCTGCGCGCCGCCGAGCGTGGCCGCAAGGTGGTCGTGCTCACCATCGACCCGGCCCGTCGGCTCGCCCAGTCGATGGGCATCGACGCGCTCGACAACACCCCGCGGCGGGTGAAGGGCATCGAGGAGGCCGCGGGCGGCGAACTGCACGCGATGATGCTCGACATGAAGCGCACCTTCGACGAGATCGTCGAGGCGCACGCGGATCCCGAGCGGGCGGCCGCCATTCTGGGCAACCCCTTCTACCAGTCGCTCTCGGCCGGCTTCGCGGGCACGCAGGAGTACATGGCGATGGAGAAGCTGGGTCAGCTGCGCGCGCGGAACGAGTGGGACCTCATCATCGTCGACACACCGCCCTCGCGTTCGGCGCTGGACTTCCTGGACGCGCCCAAGCGTCTCGGATCCTTCCTGGACGGCAAGCTGATCCGGGTCCTGATGGCGCCGGCGAAGGTGGGCGGCCGTGCGGGCATGAAGTTCCTGAACGTCGGGATGTCGATGATGACGGGCGTCCTGGGGAAGATCCTCGGGGGTCAGCTCCTGAAGGACGTCCAGACGTTCGTGGCCGCCATGGACACCATGTTCGGCGGGTTCCGTACGCGCGCGGACGCCACGTACAAGCTGCTGCAGGCACCTGGTACGGCGTTCCTGGTGGTGGCGGCACCTGAGCGGGACGCGCTGCGCGAGGCCGCGTACTTCGTGCAGCGCCTGGCCGCCGAGGACATGCCGCTGGCCGGCCTGGTGCTCAACCGGGTCCATGACAGCGCCGCCGCCCAGCTGTCGGCCGAGCGGGCGATCGCCGCCGCGGAAAATCTTGAAGAGCCCCGCATTGTGGATCAACGGGACGGGAAGGCTGGACTTCGTAACTCTCCCGACGCATACGGCAGTTCAGAATCCCCCCTGACTGAGGCTCCTGATCCCGACGCAGGCTCCCCCGCCGCCACGGACCAGCACCGGAGCGTCGAGGAACTCACCGCGGGCCTGTTGCGGCTGCATGCCGAACGTATGCAGTTGCTCTCCCGCGAACGGCGCACGCGTGACCGTTTCACCGCGCTCCACCCCGAGGTGGCCGTGGCGGAAGTGGCCGCGCTGCCCGGCGACGTCCACGACCTCGCGGGACTGCGGGACATCGGGGACCGGCTCGCGGCCGGCCGACCGGACCTCCCCGAGGAGCGCGAGGCCCGAGCGTAAGGGGTATCGGCCGCCGCGGGATGGCGTCCGCGTCCTCCCCGGCAGTGACGCACACACGTAAGGAGTACCGGTCACCGTGACATGGCAGCCGCGTCCTCTTCGGCACATGAGGTACGCGGGCGACTTCGGCACATGAGGTACGCGCGCGACGGTCCCGGCGGAACGGGTCGCAGCCGAAGTCTCGCCTGCTGCCACCGGACACCCGGATCCGTGAGACCGAGTCGGGGCGCAGGTGCGTATCACGGGCCGCCCATGTGTTCAAGGCGCGGCATCGAGCCACGGGTTGCGCGGTGGGCCCGGCCCGGCAGGCCCAGCGCCGCGGCCCGAGCGCCCATCGTGACAGCACGCCCAAGCCGAAGAGGGCGCACGCCCGTGCCGCACGCGGCACACCTGCCCCGTAGAGCACGCCACTTGAGGCATCAGCCACCAGGACACGCGCTCCCCCTGTGCCAGGGCGCGCCCAGGGCACATCGACACACCCCGGGGACACACCACGGGGGCGTCGGCACCCCGCGGCCGCGGACAGCCATGCCCGGCAGTGGCTGCCCTCAGCCCACCGCCGCGTAGTTCGCGTACGTCTCTTCCTCGTCGAGGGGCAGCAGGCCCGCTCCGCGCTCGTACTCCGTACGTGCGGTCTCCAGCAGGCGACGCCACGAGGTGACGGTCGGTCGCCTGCGCAGCAGTGCGCGGCGCTCCCGCTCCGTCATGCCACCCCATACGCCGAATTCGACGCGGTTGTCCAGCGCGTCGGCCAGGCACTCCGTGCGTACCGGGCACCCGGTGCACACTGCCTTGGCCCTGTTCTGCGCTGCTCCTTGAACGAACAGTTCATCCGGATCGGTAGTGCGGCAGGCCGCCTGCGCACTCCAGTCGGTTACCCAGCCCATACCGGCGCCGTCCTCTCCCGAATCGAGGCTCCCCCACGGCGGCAGCGGCATATTCACCGCCGCCAGTTGAGGACGTTACGGAAGGTGGGCACAGCGCAACACCCCCTGCGGGCCCAATCTTGAATGGTCCGAACGGACTATGGGTAAGCGGCAGATCACCCGGGGGAGTGAGCTGGCGACATACGCGACTTTTCCGGGCAGAACTGGTCAGTTCAGTTGAGTCACAACGGACGCCCGGTGACACACGAGGCGGATTCGGACACGCATCCAACAGAGAAGTTGGGGGAACACCGGAACGATTCGGGGTCGCCGGACGTACTTGATACATGGCCCTACTGCTGTGACAGTTGGGAGCAGCTTAGGCCAAGGCATATACGCGTGTCCGGCGAATGAGAACGTAGGCTGCCCTCATGCCAAAGAAGCGCTCGGGCGGGGGGCTGTCCCCCGCGCAGCAGGCCGCCAAGTTCCTCGGAGTGAGTGTGCTCGCGGGGGCGGTGATGGCCGGCATCGCGATGCCCGCCGCGGGTGCGCTCGGACTCGCGGCAAAGGGCACGGTCCAGGGATTCGACGACATTCCCGCCAATCTGAAGAGCCCGCAGCTGAGCCAGCGGACCACCATCCTGGACAGCCAGGGCGGCGAGATCGCCATGGTCTACTCGCGCGACCGCACGGTGGTGGACCTCAAGGACATGTCGCCGTACATACAGAAGGCGATCGTCGCGATCGAGGACTCGCGGTTCTACCAGCACGGCGCGATCGACCTGAAGGGCGTCCTGCGCGCGCTGAACCAGAACGCGCAGAGCGGTGGAGTGGCCCAGGGCGCCTCCACACTCACGCAGCAGCTGGTGAAGAACTACTTCGTGGAGGAGGCCGGCGACGACCCGACGAAGGTCGCCCAGGCCACCCAGCAGACCATCGGCCGCAAGATCCGCGAGCTGAAGTACGCGATCCAGATCGAGAACAAGCTCGGCAAGAAGAAGATCCTCGAGAACTACCTGAACATCACGTTCTTCGGGCAGCAGGCCTACGGAGTGGAGGCGGCCTCCCAGCGCTACTTCTCCAAGCACGCCAAGGACCTGAACCTCCAGGAGGCCGCGCTCCTCGCCGGCCTCGTCCAGTCGCCCACGCGGTACGACCCGGTGAACGACGAGGCGGAGGCCAGGAAGCGGCGCAACGTGGTGCTGCAGCGCATGGCCGAGCTGCACGACATCTCGCAGGCCGAGGCCGACAAGGCCAAGCAGACCGGCCTCGGGCTGCATGTGAGCCAGCCGAAGAACGGCTGCATCACGGCGGTCAAGGGCGCGGGCTTCTTCTGTGACTACGTGCGCGAGGTCTTCCGGAACGACCCGGTGTTCGGCAAGACCCAGGCGGACCGGGCGAAGATCTGGAACCGCGGCGGTCTGACGATCCGTACGACGCTCGACCCGGCGGCCCAGCAGTCGGTGCAGCAGTCCATCAAGGACCACGTCAACAAGAGCGACGAGGTGGCCACGGCAGCGACCATCGTCGAGCCCGGCACCGGCAAGATCCTCGCGATGGGCCAGTCCCGTCCGTACGGCTTCGGCAAGGACGAGACGCAGATCAACCTCTCGGTGGACAAGGCCATGGGCGGCGGCGCGGGCTACCAGCCCGGTTCGACCTTCAAGCCGATCGTGGCCGCGGCCGCCATCGAGGGCGGCAAGGCGGCGACCCAGGAGTACCCGTCGCCGTACGAGATGCCGTACCCGAGCCCCGTCACCGCCTGCAACGGCAGGAACTGGATGAACACGGACGGCTCCAAGCTCACCAATGAGAACGCGTCGGAGCACGGCCCGTACGGCATGAAGGAGGCGACCGCCAAGTCGGTCAACACCTACTACGTGCAGCTGATCAGCGACATCGGCATCTGCCCGGTGATAGACATGGCCAAGAAGATGGGCGTGAACCGCGCGGACGGCGCGAAGATCACCGAGGCCCCGTCGATCGCGCTCGGCACCCAGGAGATGTCGCCGCTGACGATGGCGAGCGCGTACGCGACCTTCGCCGACCGCGGCACGTACTGCACGCCGGTCGCCATCCAGTCGATCACGCAGGCCGACGGCAACCAGAGGAAGTCCCTGCCCGTCCCGAAGTCGTCGTGCTCGCGCGCGATGTCGGAGACCACCGCGGACACGATCAACACCATCCTGAAGGGCGTGGTCGAGGACGGTACGGGCACGGAGGCCGGCCTCGGCAGCCGTCCCAGCGCGGGCAAGACCGGTACGACGGACTTCCGCTACGCGGCCTGGTTCGTCGGCTACACGCCGAACATGGCGGGCGCCGTCTGGGTCGGCGACCCGGCGCACAAGCGGCGCATGGTCAACATCAGCATCGGCGGCACCACCTGGGACAAGGTCTACGGCGGTAAGGTCCCGGGCCCGATCTGGCGCGACATGATGACGGGCGCGCTGTCGGGCAAGCCGGTCCAGGACTTCAACCTCGTCAACATCCCCGATGGCAACCATGGGAAGGGCGACGGGGGGAACGGCAACGGGAACGGCAACGGCAACGGCGGGCAGACCGCGGGCGGGCTGATCGGCGGCCTGATCACCGGAGGAAACACCGGCGGCGGCACGTCCCCGGCGCCTTCGTTCTCCATCCCGCCGGGCTGGATCCAGGGGAACGGAAACGGCGGGAACGGCAACGGCTTCGGCGGGCGGCACGGCTAGGGCCCTTCGGGTCGCGAAGGCCCCGGTTCCTGTACGCCGACGGGGGCGCCCCTCACTCGGAGGGGCGCCCCCGCTGTCGTACCCGCCTCGGGCGAGGCGGGCGCCGGTCAGCCGCCCGCGAGGAGCTGCTTGACCACGGCGGCGACGCGGCCGCCCTCCGCCTGGCCGGCCACCTTCGGGTTCACGATCTTCATGACCTGACCCATGGCGCGCGGGCCCTCGGCGCCGGCCGCCTTCGCCTCCTCCACGGCCTGCGCGACGATCTGCCGGAGCTCGTCGTCGGACAGCTGCTTGGGCAGGTACGTGGCGAGCACCTCGCCCTCCGCCTTCTCCCGCTCGGCCTGCTCGGGGCGCCCGCCCTGCGCGAAGGCGTCCGCGGCCTCCCGGCGCTTCTTCGCCTCGCGGGTGATCACCGTGGTGACCTCCTCGTCGGAGAGCTCGCGCTTCTCCTTGCCCGCGACCTCTTCCTTGGTGATCGCGGCGAGCGTCAGCCGGAGCGTCGAGGAGCGGAGCTCGTCACGCTCCTTGATCGCGGCGTTGAGGTCTTCGTGCAGCTTCGACTTGAGCGTGGTCATGGCTCCGATTGTCGCAGGTGTGACGGGCCGGCCGCCCGTTGATTTCAGGGGTTGCGTGATCCGCCGGGCCCGCAGCGGTCCTCCACAGGCGAGCGCGTGGTCTCGGCCGTTTCTGACACGATGGTCGTATGCGCGCGCTATACGGAGTACCCCTGGGAATCACGGCGGTGGCCGCCGCCGGAGTGCTGTACTCGGCCGGGTTCGAGACCCGTTCCTTCCGGCTGCGCCGGGTGACGGTCCCGGTGCTGCCGCCGGGGGCGCGCCCGCTGCGGGTCCTTCAGGTGTCCGACATCCACATGGTGAGCGGGCAGCGCAAGAAGCAGCGCTGGCTGCGCTCGCTGGCGGGACTGTGCCCGGACTTCGTGATCAACACCGGGGACAACCTCTCCGACCCGGAGGGCGTGCCGGAGGTGCTGGACGCGCTGGGCCCGCTGATGGAGTTCCCCGGGGCGTACGTCTTCGGTTCGAACGACTACTACGGCCCCAGGCCCCGCAACCCCGCCCGCTACTTGGTGGAGAAGACGAGAGGCCGCCACGGCCTGAACGGAAACCCGCCGGTGGTCGGCGCCATCCACAACCCCTGGGAGGACCTGCGCGACGGCTTCGACGCCGCGGGCTGGCGGAACCTGACGAACACACGCGGCACGGTGAAGATCGAGGGCCTGGAGATAGAACTGACGGGCCTGGACGACCCGCACATCAAGCGCGACCGGTACGCGCGCGTGGCGGGCGGCCCTTCCGCGTCGGCTGACTTCTCGATGGGCGTGGTCCATGCGCCGTACCTGCGCAGCCTGGACGCCTTCACGGCGGACGGCTACCCGCTGATCCTGGCGGGCCACACCCACGGCGGCCAGTTGTGCATCCCCTTCTACGGCGCCCTGGTCACCAACTGCGACCTGGACACGGACCGGGTGAAGGGTCTGTCCCGACACACCGCGGAGGGGCGGACCTCGTACCTCCACGTGTCGGCGGGCTGCGGGACGAACCGCTACACGCCGGTACGGTTCGCCTGCCCTCCGGAGGCGACGTTGCTGACCCTGGTGGAGCGGGAGTAGCGCAGGGAGCCGAGGCCGACCGGCACCGTTCGACGGAGCTCCCGGTGCTCTCCGCGGAGGTGGACCCGAAGCTCCGCGGAGAGAGCCAGGAGCTTCATGGAGGAATCCGGCAAACGTAACCCATCTGGATCACCCATATCGCCCGTTTTGTCCCATCTCCTTAGCGTGAGGGCATGAGCACGCCGATACCCAAGGACATTCCGGACCTCCCCGCGGTGCCGGGCAGACCCAGGCTGCGACCGTCCTTCGTCCCCGCCGCCGCCGTGGTGGCTCCGGTATACCGCCCGCTGGCCGCCCTCTACCGCTTCCTGGTGGCCGTGACGGCCGCGGCGGCGGTGGCCGTCGACCTGCTCCTCGGCAGCCCGGGCCGGGTGCTGAGCTACTTCACGATCGAGAGCAACGTGCTCCTCGCGCTGGTCTTCGCCCTGTCGGCGTGGCGGGCGGGGACGGCCCGCCGCCCGCTGTCGCCGCTGGTGACCGGCGGCGCGCTGTTCTACGTCGTGATCGCGGGTCTGGTCTATCACGTGCTCCTGGTGAACGAGCCGGGCCCGTTCTCCATGACCGGCCGGTCCGGCGCGCCCACAGGCTGGGCCGCGCTCGCCAACCAGGTGCTGCACACGGTGACGCCGGCCGCGGCAGTGCTGGACTGGCTGCTGCTGACGAGCCCGGCCGCCCCACTGCGCCTGCGGCACGCGAGGAAGTGGCTGCTGTACCCCATGGCGTACCTGGCCTTCTCCCTGGTGCGGGGCGCGCTGATCCCGCCGGGCAGGGAGGGTCGCTATCTCTACCCGTTCCTTGAGGTGGACCGGCTCGGCTACAAGAGCGTCCTCGGCAACGCGCTCCTGCTCGGCCTGACGTTCTTCGGCCTGGCCCTGCTCCTGGTCGTCATCGACCACTTCCGCCCGGACCCGACTCGCCGCCGACGCCGCAAAACCGGATTTCGTCTCCAGCCACCAGTGGGCTAAAGTAAACGACGTCGCCGCGAGAGCAGCGGCATCGGGGTGTAGCGCAGCTTGGCAGCGCGCTTCGTTCGGGACGAAGAGGTCGTGGGTTCAAATCCCGCCACCCCGACAGTGAAGTACCAGGTCAGGGGCCTGATCCGCATCGCGGGTCGGGTCCCTGAGTGGTTTCTGGGGTGGCTTTGGGAACCGTTTGGGAGCCAACTTGAATTGGCACGCCAAGAAGCACCACGGCCAGCGGGCCGCTGCCGCCCGGCAAGCTGCCGAACACCTGCGCACCGCCCACCAAGTCGCCGCAGGTGAACCCATGGCCGTCCTCTGCCAGCGAGGCCAACGTCTGGCCCCCCGCGTTCGCCAGCGGCAAGCCGCCCTTCTCCACCAGGTGCTGCCGGACCTGGCCGCACGGTCCAGGCCATGGCCGGCTGGCCCGCCCTGGCCGCCACCCTCGACGACGCCCGCAGAGCTGGCCACAACCCGGCAACCCTGCTGACCGAAGCCACCCGACGGCGCGAGCTCGACACCGCCACCTCCATCAGCGACGTCCTCGTCTGGCGACTGCGGCGCAGCGCCCACCTGGCCGCCCTGCCCGAAACCCCTCACGACCCACTCGCCTGAGGCAGTCGACGCCCAGGATCCCCGGCGCCCAGCACGCTGCCGGCGCCGAGCGCCGCCCGGCATCGCGGAGCCGGCGCAGGAAGTAGTCGAGGTACGTGGGCATATCGATCAGCGGCACGGTGAACCGGTAACCCGCCGTGAACCCGGGCGGCAGTTCGGCGGGCTCGCACGGCCGAAAACCGGGCAGGGTCGTGGCCCAGTCTGGCGCGGCCTCGGCCGTGCGGGACGCCTCGATGCCGCTGGTCAGCCGGACGCCCGTCGCCGGGATCCTGCGCCAGCTCCCGAAAGATCTCAAGCGACCGTTGTTCCCACTGGTCGACCTTGTCCTTCGGCTCGAGCAGATAAGGGCCCCACATCGCCCCGGCCGCCAGCGACGTGACACCGGGGCACCTGCTCGGCGATTACGTGCACCGAAGCCCCGGCCTCGGCGAGAACGACGGCCGTGGTGAGCCCAGCCACCCCAGCCCCGACAACGACGACGCGCTCCCCTACGGTCATGGACCTGACCCTAAGCTCCGGGTGACGTCGATAGGGCGTGTTGTGCGTTGCGTCGTGATCGACCGTGTCCGAGGCTGGCGGCGGGCCCTCTCGTACTGTCGGGTGTCACCTCCCGCTCCGCCGCCCGAAGCGGATCAGGAACTCGTTCTCCTCCGGGAAGGTGTCGTCCTTGCTGAAGTCCGTGAGCCGCTCCTTGACCGCGGTCCCGAACTCGGGCAGCCGGTCGCCGAAGAGGTGGGGTGCTGCGAAGGAGGTGGAGTAGAGGTAGCCGAGGATGCTCTCGGTGGTCCAGGTGCGGTGCACGGGAACCCGTGCCTCCTCGACCTGGTCGAAGGGCGATTCCTCCATGATCTCGCTGTACGGGCGGTTGTGGTGCTGGAAGGTGCCGGAGCCCGCGCGGCGTTCCTCGCCGAGGAACGTCTTGATGACGTCCCGGACGGCCTCCTTCCAGGGGCTGGTCGCGGTCCAGAAGCTGCTGTCACCGAAGATGGCCACGACACCGTCGGGTGCGACCTGGCCGTCCAGGCGGCCCAGGACGGCTGCTTGGTCGAGCCAGTGGAACGCGCGGCAGATCGTGACCAGGTCGGCCTTCCATCTGGCGGGCGGCACGAAGTCCTCGGCGGTGCTCTCGACGAGCGACAGGCGCGTGCCTTCGGGCAGCTTCGGGCGCAGCGCCGATTCCGCCGCGGCAAGCATGTCGGCGTCGTTGTCGATGGCGATGATGTCGTCAAACCGGCCGAGCAGTGCCTCAGCAACCAGTCCGGTGCCGGTGCCGACGTCCAGCAGGCGACGCCGGCCACCGGACCGGGGCGGAGTGGCCTGGTCCAGGGCCTCGGCGACGTCCTCCGGGATGCCGGGGCGGAACTGACGGTAGTAGCTGGCGGTTCCGGTGAACTGGCTCATGTGATCTCGTCCCGTGAGGTACTGGACGTAGCCGACCGTAGCCGCTGGTTTCTCGTGTTGGACTACCTCTCGCTGCCCCGCTGCTACGGTCGCGGGTATGACGCTCTCGGTCTCCACGAGTCAGGCTGTTGACCTACGCGTACAGCCGGTTTGACGAGATTCTGGATCGCGTAGCGCGGTCTCTGCAGGTGCGTTTCCTACCGGATACGGTGGTGCGCAAGCGCCGGTCCGTAGGAGCACGGACAGACCGCGAGACCTGGGTCCGCATCGAGCGACGCTTGCTCGACAAGATCACCGATCAAGGATGGAACGGCGCGGAGTGCGCCGCCCGCTTGGATGGCGTCGCCCAGCCGACATGGCAGGGATGCGTGGTCTGGCGGCACACGAACGAACCGGTGATGTGGAGGGCTGACGAGACTGACCTCCTGCCGGCTCCTCCCGTCGGAAACGCCATTCTGAGTGAGGCCCCCGAACTCCCGGACGAGTGGTGGGATGGGTTGAACGCCTCTCTGGACGCGCTGGCAGCGCACCAGACGAGGCGGGTCGCCACACCCGACACCGACACCATCACCCAGGCGTCGGTCACCGAGTCCATCCGAGCTGTCTTTTCCGGCGACTTCGATACGACCGTCCAGCGTTGGGTACCGGCCCACGCCGACCTGAACTGGGCCAACATGACGGCCCCAATGTTCAGTCTTTTCGACTGGGAGGACTGGGGGAACGCCCCGCGGGGACTGGACTCCGCCTCACTGTGGGGGAGCTCGCTTGCCGTCCCGTCTCTGGCCGATCGTGTACGGCAGGAGCGTCGGCGGGACTTCGAGAGTCGGGACGGCAAGCTGATGACGCTGTTCGTCTGCTCGAAGATCCTCGGGCCGTACGCGCACCCGGAGGATCCTCGGTTGAAGCCCCCGCGTCGCATGGCCGAACAGGTCATCGAGGAGCTTCAGGCGGACTGAAAGTGTGACAACCGGTCGGCTGGACGCGGCCACCGCGGCGCCGCTGCCCGAAGTGGTGTGTTCCGTGAAGGCGTTGAGCGCCCGGATGGCGGGTGACGGCGGGGGCGGCGACTCCGCACGTGCGAGAGGAACTGCCTACGAGGCTGCAGGAGGCGCCGGTGAGGCGGGGCTTCGCGAAGGACGAGTCGGTCACTCGGCCCGTGCTGGAGATGGCAGGAGCCGCATTCGGCTCCGCGGTCACGTCCGCGCTGTCGGGCTACCTGCTCGCCCAGCTCGGCGAGCACGCCGTCCCGCGCCTGCGCCGCAGGGTGATGGAGCACGCGCTGAGACTACGGTGATGGGACTGGGGCAGCGGATCGCCCTGGTAGCGGTCATCATGGGCGGTGGAGCACGCATGGCGGACGGGCGCCTGAACACGTCCGACTTCGCGGCCTTCCTCCTTTACCTGCTGCAGCTCGTCTCGCCCGTCACGTTGGTCGCCACTGGCGTCGGCCGCCTTCAGTCCGGCCCCGCGGCCCGGGCCCGCTTCAACGAACTGCTGAGCCTTCCGCAGGAGGGGAATGAGCAGCCGGACGGCGTACACGAGCGCCCGCCCCGGCCGGGACGGGCGCAACCGCGCCGGTGGGCGACGCCCCGCCACTGGACGAACTGCGTCGACGAGTGGTGTACGTGGACCAGCAGTTCACTTTGCTGGAAGGGACGGTCTGCGACAACCTCCAACTGGGCCGCGCCGCCGCGGCATCCGACGCGGAGCTACGCACTGCTCTCGACGCGGTCGGGCTAGCCGACGACATCTTCACCCTGCCGGACGGCCTGGACACCGAGCTCGGCCGCGAATACGACCTCTCCGGCGGCCGGCGCCAACGCCGACAGTGAAGTAACAGACCAGAGGGCCCTCGCCGAATCGGTGAGGGCCCTCCGGGACTGCCGCATGTGACGGGCTGTCGGTGCTCAGTGGAACTTGTCTCTGATCCAGGCGACCAGGGCTACCAGCCCCACGAGTACCAGGATTCCGCCCTTGACCGGCAGTTTCGCTGTGATCGTCCAGAAACCGGGGAAGTGCCAGCCCAGCCCCCACCACACCACGGTCCACTACAGGCCGGTGGTCAGCAGGGCGCCGAGCAGTGTCAGAGCGATCTGCACAGCCTTGATGCGGCGTAGTTCCTTGTCCTTCCCCATGGTCACGAGGATGACTAGAGGAGCAGCTGCCGACGGTCTTTCGAGTCGTCGGCGTAGCTGTGGCGTCCGGCTGATTGTTCGGGGAGCGGGGAGGCTGTAACCGTGAACGTCATCGCCTGGATCGTGGAGGGCACCTGGCCCGCCTGTGTCGACGCCGCCCGTGTTCATGCGCCCGAGGGGTCCGACCTCGTGCTGCTGCATGTCAGCGGCCCCGAAGCCGAGGCCGCCCACGGTGCCTACGCCGGACTCCTCGGCCGTGGCCGCGTGGGGAACGACCCCGGCACCGCGCTGGAGGACCTGGCCGCGGCCGCCGCCGAACGCGTCCTCGCCGCAGCGGCCGAGCGGCTGGGGCGGCCCTGTACCCGGCAGGAACGCTCGGGCCGCGTCGAACGGGAGGTCGTGGCCGCCGCGGAGGGCGCCGATCTGCTCGTGGTCGCCCGTGACGGGGACCGCACACATCTCGGCCCCCGCAGCCTCGGACCCGCCAGCCGCTTCGTCGTCGACCACGCCCCCTGCCCCGTCCTGCTGGTCTGGCCCGAAACCGCCCCCAGCACGTCCACCATTCCGCCCCCGCCGGCGCGGCCACCCCACCACCGGTAGCGCTGGGTCCGCCGTGCGCTCACGGCACTCTGGCTCGCCCGCCCGGGCGGCCTGGGCCGCCTGGGCCGCCTGGCCGCCTGGGCCGCCCTGGGTCGCCCGGGTCCGCCCAGGTCCGCCCGGGTCCGGCCAGGTCCGCCCTGGTCCGCCCTGGTCCGCCCGGGAGAGGTTCACCGACGGTATGCCAGTAATCCCCTATCGGGCGTATCGTCCGGTTATGGCTGGCGCATGCAGTGTTCCGTGTCGCGACAGTGCTCGCGTGGTTCCTCATCCACGGGAGGCCCCTGTTGCCCGGCAGCGGCGGTTGCGGCAGCCCGCCCGGTGGGCCTCCGTGACGGGCGGGTCCCGTCGACCGGTGTGCGGCGAGCGGGGTGGGCCCACGCGTGGTGCGGCCCGGGTGGCGGGACCGGGTCCCGCGCTCCGCCGCCCGTCAAGACGGCGGACCGGAGGACGCCATGCCGGGGATGGATGAGTCACCGGGTGATGCCGGGGCAGTGCACGACGTCCTCGGGACGGTCCTCGCCGACACGGTGCGGCGTACCGGGGCTTCCATCGGTGCTGTGTACCTGATCGAAGAGGCGGAGCCGGTGCTGCGTCTGGTGGCCTTGTCCGGTCTGCCCCCGGACTTCGCCGCCCCGTGGGAGCGCCTGCCGCTCACCGCTCCCGTGCCCGTCGCCGATGCGATCCGTGAGGGCCGGCTCATCTGGGTCGGGGACCAGGACGAGATGGCCCGCCACTACCCGCGGGTCGCCGCCGTCCTCCCCTATGAATTCCCTCTCGCCGCCATCGCGCTGTCCGGGGTGCACCGATGCTGGGGCGGGCTGGTGCTGACGTGGCCCGCCGACCACCCCCGGGAGGCCACGCCTCGCGAACGCGGCCACATCGCCTCCAGCGCCCGTCGCCTGGCCCGGCTCCTGGACGACGCCCCCCGCCCACCCGCACTGCCCGACCATCCGCGCGTCGTCCCGACCGAGGCCCCGCACCACCCCTCCCAGACCGGAATGGCAGCGGCGGACTACCTGGAACGTCTCCCCGAGGGCGCCCTGTCCCTCGATCTGGACGGCGTGATCACCTTTCTCACCACCACCGCCGCCCAACTGCTCGGCCGTGACGCCGAACGACTGCTCGGCACCCGGCCCTGGCAGGCACTGCCCTGGCTGGACGATCCCGTGTACGAAGACCACTACCGCACCGCGGTGGTCACGCGCGCGCCCCTGTCCTACACCGCTCTGCGTCCGCCGGATCAGTGGCTGACCTTCCATCTCTACCCGGACACCAGCGGCATCAGCGTCCGCATCACTCCGGGCGGAGAACAGTCCGCGCCCGATCCCCCGGCCCGGCCCGCCGCCACGGTGACCCCGACCGGGCGCCTCTACCAACTGGTGCATCTGGCCGCCGCGCTCACCGAGACGGTGAGCGTGCGGGACCTCGTCGACCTGATCGCCGACCAGGTCCTGCCCGCCTTCCGCGCGCAGGGTCTGGTGCTGTCCGTCGCCGACGCCGGCCGCCTGAGAATCAGCGGCGTTCGCGGCTACCCGGCCGACGTCATCGAACGTATCGACGGACTGCCGCTCGACACCGAACTCACTCCCGCCGGCCAGGTCCTCGCGAGCGCCACGCCTGCCTTCTTCACCAGCCCCGCCGAGATGGCACGCGCCTATCCCCAGGCGCCCCGGATCAGCGACAAGCAAGCGTGGGCCTTCCTCCCCCTGGTCATCAGCGGACGGCCGGTGGGCTGCTGCATCGTCTCCTACCACCAGCCCCACGCCTTCACCGCCGACGAGCGGGCCGTCCTGACCTCACTGGCCGGCCTGATCGCCCAGGCCCTGGACCGCGCACGGCTGTACGACACTCAGCACAACCTTGTGCACGGACTCCAGCAGGCACTCCTGCCCCGGGCCCTGCCCACCGTGGCGGGACTGGACGTGGCCGCCCGCTATCTGCCCGGCAGCCACGGCGTGGACGTCGGCGGCGATTTCTACGACCTGCTGCGCCTGGACGACACCACCGCGGCCGCGGTCATCGGCGATGTCGAGGGCCACAGCATCGCCGCGGCCGCCCTCATGGGCCAGGTGCGCACCGCCATCCACGCCCATGCCACCGCCGGCGCGGCTCCGGACCAGGTCCTGGCCCGCACCAACCGGCTCCTCACCGACCTGGATACCGGCCTGCTCGTCTCCTGCCTCTACGCCCATCTGGACCTGTCCCGCGACGAGGTCACCCTCGCCAGCGCGGGCCACGTCCCTCCGCTGCTGTGCGAGGGCCCCGATCACGCACGCGTGCTGGACGTCGAGCCAGGGCCGTTGCTGGGCATAGACGCCTGCGCCTGCTACCCGGTCACCCGGCTGTCCCTGCCCGATGACGCCACCCTGGCCCTTTACACCGACGGTCTCGTGGAGGTCCCCGGCACCGACCTCACCCAGGTCACCACCGCACTCGCCAAGCAGCTGGCCGACACCCACGGCCACGACCTCGAAGCCCGGATCGACAGCCTCGTCCGCCGCACCTGGCCCGGCGGCCGGCACACGGACGACATCGCGGTCCTCCTCATACGCGTGGCCCGCACGCCCTCGACCGCCGGGTGAGACGGAGGACGATCGCACGTGGGGGTGCGGGTCACTCCGCGTCCGCGGTCCTCGGTCCTCCCGTGTCCGCGGTCCTCGGTCATGCCGCGTCCGCGGTCCTCGGGCATCCCACGTCCGCGATCCTCGGTCATCCCACGTCCGCAGTCGTCGGTCTCCCGCGGCCGCGGTCATCGGTCACTCCTCGTCCGCGGTCCTCACTGGCCGGGTCCTGCCCACCTCCGGGGCTTCGCCCAGTCGGGCGCGGACGTACAGGACATCGCCGATGAACAGGTCGTAGACCAGCACCCCGATCACACCGCCGATGAGCGGGCCGACGATGGGGATCCAGAAGTAGTTGCTGAAGGAGCCGGCGAGGGTGCCGGGCATCGCGAGGTCCTGCCAGCCGGCGGCCCAGGTGAACAGTCGTGGGCCGAGGTCCCGGGCCGGGTTGATGGCATAGCCGGCGTTCGCGCCGTACGACATGCCGACGGCCGCGACGACCAGGCCGATCACCAGCGGTCCGAGGTTCGCCTTCACCGCCGTATTACGCAGGTCGATGACGGCCACCACGAACATGACGAGGAAGGCCGTGCCGACGATCTGGTCCACGAGCGGGCCCCAGACACTGCCGTGGAAATACGGTGCGGGGAAGGTTCCGAAGATGGAGAAGGTGGCCAGGGTGTGCCCGTTCGTCTTCGGACCCTTCATGGCATGGTCGAAGGTGTTGATCGCGTCGTGATAGACGCCGTACACCAGCGCGGCCCCGACAAACCCGCCGATCAGCTGCGACAACATGTACGGAAGGACCTTGACCCAGGGGAATTTACGACGCACCGCGAATGCGAGCGTCACCGCCGGGTTGATATGCGCGCCACTGACGCCGCCTGCAACGTAGATACCGAAGGTCACCGCCATGGCCCAGCCCAATGAGATCAGGAGCCAGTCGCCGGCGCTGAGGAAGAAGGTGGTGGGTCCTGCGGTACGGCCTGATCCGGGAAGCGCGGCCACCGCCATGGCCACCACGCCGCAGCCGAAGGAGGTGAGGACGAACGTCCCCAGGAATTCTGCGAGGCAATCACCGAGCAGGCCCCCTCGCCGTCTGAGCCGGGAGGGTCTTACCAGGGGCGGAATTTCCACAGCCATGTTGGCCCCCTCAGGGACTGGTCTGGCCGGTGGCGGCTCTTTCCGCCGCTGACGTCGTCGATATCCGGCTACTGCGTCGTCCGGCTATCTTCATTTCCGTGTCGAGGTGAGCCGATGCCACCCGCCCGGCCTGAGTATTCGAATGTGACGGTCTCTGCATTCCGCACGAGCGATGTGCCGGATTGCGCACGGGCATTCCCATCCTGGCCACCGTCGAGGCACACAGACGAGTATGGCTCACAGATCGTCGACTCGCTCATCACCATCACACCTTCGGCTGATCTCCGTCACACGAAGGTGTAGCCGCTGCACCCTGTTCGGGAGAGTGGGGCGGTGGAGCGGCCGGTGCGGGGTCCGCCTCCGTGAGAATGCCTCCCGCCCGCTCGTCGTGTCGGGCAGGGCGGCCAGCAGGTCGAGGAGCGCGACGCCGTCTTCGAAGCCGAGCAGGTCGTGTGGCGGGGCGCGCTCGACGGCCGGTTGCCGGTCGGTCCATGGGGGCGCGGCGGTCCGGTGCGTGGGGTGCGGCTGTACGGCGACGGCGGGGCGTACGGCGGTGTCGTACGCGTAGGCGCCGGTGCGGCCGTGGCCCGGGGCGCACGGGTGCGCGGCCCGGGATACGGCTGCCGGTCGGACGACAGCTCGGACGGCAGCGGTCCCAGGGGCGGGCCTCGAGAGGTGATCGCGTGGACGGGAAGGAGCCGCCTCGGCGCGCGGGCCGAACGGCGGCGGCGGGGGCGGAAGCGGGGCCGATCCGGAGGGGCGGGGGGGCGGAAGCGGGGCCGATCCGGAGGGGCGGGGGGGCGGAAGCGGGGCCGGTCCGGAGGGGCGGGCACGGCGAGCGGCAGCGCTGCGGTGCGACCAGTAGGCCGGCCACCGCCCCCAGGACCGGCAAGTTCCCGTGGAACCACTGTCATTGGTAGGGCAGTCTTTCTCCCCGTGGCAAACGTTCCGCAGCAGAACGGTTCAGTCGACGCCGTCGCACACATGGTGGTGTGCGGGGACGACGGGCTCGCGCACCGGCTGGCCGCCGAGTTGCGCGGGGTGTACGGCGAACAGGTGACGCTCGTCGTCCCGCCCACGGATCGGGTCGCCCGACAGCCGGTGGTGGGCCGCGCCCGCGCCTCCGCGCTGCTCGACCGGGTCTCCGCCGCCGTCACGCGCGCGGCGGGCAACGGGAACGGCAACGGAAACGGGAACGGAAACGGCGGTGGTACGGACGGACGCGCCACCGGAGCGGGCGGCGGCCGCACGGCCGGACAGCCCGGCGTCGCACGTCTGTTGGAGGCCGCCGAGGCGTCCGAATCCGTACTCGCCGAGGCCGGGGTGGAGCGGGCGACGGCACTCGCGCTCGTCTATGACGACGACGAGACCAACATCCGCGCCGCCCTCACCGCCCGTCGCCTCAACCCACGGCTGCGGCTGGTCCTGCGCCTCTACAACCGGCGGCTCGGCCAGCACATCGAGGCGCTCCTCGACCAGGCCGCGGCCCTGGCCTCCGGCGGGCCCGAAGGGGGCAACGACGCGTTCGACGCGTCCACGACCGTCCTGTCCGACGCCGACACCGCCGCCCCCGCGCTGGCCGCGACCGCCGTCGCCGGCACCACGAAGGTCGTGCAGACCGACGGTCTGATGCTGCGAGCCGTCGAGCGCCCGCCGCCGCGGCCCGGCCAGGTCGCCGACCCCGGACTGTGCACCCTGGCGCTGCTGTCCGCGACGGCCAGCGATCCCGCCGGCGCCGACGGTTCCGAGGGCAGCGGCGAGCAGGGACCGCGTCTCCTGCCGGACGAGAGGGCGGTCGCGGAGGCCACCGGGCGCGGCACCGTCGTTCTGGAGACCGTCTCGTACGCGGGTCCGGCGCTGCCCGCCGGGCGCAGCCTCGTACGGCTCGGCTCGCTGCTGTCGCGGCGGCTGCGCTGGTCGTTCGCCGGCCTCGTGGGCTGTGTCGTCGCGCTCGCGGTCGCCTCGATGGCGGTCACCAACGAACGGCCGCTGACAGCCGTGTACTTGACGCTGCTCGACCTGTTCGCCATCAACAACCCCGCGATCGGGGAACCCGTCGGGCGGCAGATCCTGCAACTGCTGTCCGGACTGGTGGGGTTGCTGCTGCTGCCCGTGCTGCTCGCGGCGGTGCTGGAGGCGCTCGGCACCTTCCGCAGCGGGACCGCGCTGCGCAAACCGCCGCGCGGGCTGTCGGGGCACGTGGTGCTGCTCGGCGTCGGCAAGATCGGTACCCGGGTGATGACCCGGTTGCGGGAACTCAAGATCCCGGTGGTGTGCGTCGAGGGCGATCCGGAGGCACGCGGACTGGCGACGGCCCGGCGGCTGCGGGTGCCGGTGGTGCTCGGCGACGTGACGCAGGAAGGCGTACTGGAGGCCGCCAAGATCCACCGGGCGCACTCACTGCTCGCCCTGACCAGTGCCGACACCACGAATCTGGAGGCCGTCCTCTACGCCCGCTCCTTGCGGCCCGACCTCAGGGTCGTGCTGCGTCTGTACGACGACGACTTCGCGACCGCCGTCTACCGCACCCTGCGCGCCGCGCACCCGCACGCCCTGACGCGCAGCCGCAGTGTGTCGCACCTGGCCGCGCCCGCGTTCGCCGGGGCCATGCTGGGGCGGCAGATCCTGGGGGCGATACCGGTGGAGCGGCGGGTGCTGCTGTTCGCCGCCGTGGACGTGGCCGGCCATCCGCAGCTGGAGGGGCGGACGGTCGCCGAGGCGTTCCGCGCGGGGGCGTGGCGGGTGCTCGCCCTGGACACCGCGGCGCCCGGGGAACGCAACCAGTCGCCCGGCCCGGAGACGGACGACTCCGACCGCCCCTCGGGACTGATCTGGGAGCTGCCGCCCACCTATGTCCTGCGCCCCGAGGACCGAGTGGTCCTGGCGGCGACGCGGCGCGGCCTGGCCGAACTGCTGGGCCGCAGGCGCCAGGAGACGGCCGGCGCGTGAGGCGCACGGGACGGTCGGCGCGGGACGCGTAGGGCCAAGGGCACGGCCGAGGCGCGGGACCACAGGACGGCCGGGGCGCAAGGGCCACGGAACGGCCAGCGCAGGACGCGAAGGGCCAAGGCACGGCCGAGGCGCGGGGCCATAGGACGGCCGGGGCGCAAGGGCCACGGAACGGCCGGCGCCGGACGCGTAGGGCCAAGGGCACGGCCGAGGCGCGGGGCCACAGGACGGCCGGGACAGGAGGGGCAGGAGCGGGGGCGTAGGTGAGTTATCCACAGGCTGGGGGCCTCCTCGGCGGGAAGTCGGCCGGGGCAGGCACTATGGGGCCATGACTGAGAGCAACGGGTCCACCTCGCCGGAGCGCGGCGGGGACATGCCGGACTGGGAGAAGCGCTTCCGAGCGCCGCGGGTTTCGCTGCCGGACTGGGCGGAGGACGCACCGCACCGCTCGCTGTTCGTGTCCAACGCGACGGGGACGTACGAGCTGTATGCGTGGGACCGCACCACGGGTGAGCAGCGCCAGGTCACGGACCGGCCGAACGGCACGACGGACGGCCTGCTCTCCCCGGACGGCGAGTGGATCTGGTGGTTCGACGACACGGACGGGGACGAGTTCGGGATCTGGAGACGCCAGCCGTTCGTGCCCGGTGACCCGGGCGCGGCCTCCGGGACCGACGAACCGGCGGCTCCCGGTCTGGAGCCGTCGTATCCGGCCGGGCTCGCGATCGGACGGGACGGCCGGACCGCGGTCGTGGGCCGCTCGACCGATCAGGACGGCTCGACGATCCATCTCGTACGGGCCGGTCAGGACCCGATGGAGATCTACCGGCACCGCGAGTCGGCCGGGGTGGGCGACCTCTCGCGCGACGGTTCGCTGGTCGTCATCGAGCACACCGAACACGGCGACGCGATGCACTCGGCGCTGCGCGTGCTGCGGCCGGACGGCTGGACGGTGGCGGAGCTGGACGACACCAAGGGCGGCACGGTCGAGCTGGGTCTGGAGGTGCTCGGCTTCGCGCCCGTCGACGGGGACACGCGTCTGCTCATCGGGCACCAGCGGCGCGGCCGGTGGGAGCCGATGGTCTGGGACGTCGCCACGGGTGAGGAGACGGACCTGGCGCTGGAGCTGCCGGGTGATGTGGCCGCGGAGTGGTATCCGGACGGCTCCGCGCTGCTGATCGTGCACAGCTTCGAGGCCCGCAGCGAGCTGTTCCGCTACGACCTGGCGACGCGCGAGCTGGTTCGGGTGCCGACGCCGCCGGGCTCCGTGTCGGGGGCGACGGCCCGCCCCGACGGGACCGTGGAGTATCTGTGGTCGTCGGCGGCCGAGCCGCCGGTGGTGCGGTCGACGTCGGGCGAGGTCGTGCTGGATCCGCCGGGGATGAGGGCGCCCGGGTCGGTGCCCGTGGAGGACGTGTGGGTGGAGGGGCCGGGCGGCCGCATCCACGCGCTGGTGCAGAGGCCGGCGGGGGCGCGCGGGCCGCTGCCGACGGTGTTCGACATCCATGGCGGTCCGACCTGGCACGACAGCGACTCCTTCGCGGCGGGCCCGGCGGCCTGGGTGGACCACGGGTATGCGGTGGTGCGGGTCAACTACCGCGGCTCGACGGGATACGGGCGCGAGTGGACGGACGCCCTCAGGCACCGGGTCGGGCTGATCGAGCTGGAGGACATCGCCGCGGTGCGGGAGTGGGCGGTGTCGTCCGGGCTCGCGGATCCGGAGCGGCTCGTCCTGACGGGCGGCTCCTGGGGCGGCTACCTCA
This sequence comes from Streptomyces sp. TP-A0356, assembly GCF_001417775.1. Taxonomy (GTDB): domain Bacteria; phylum Actinomycetota; class Actinomycetes; order Streptomycetales; family Streptomycetaceae; genus Streptomyces. The sequence goes on from NZ_BBZJ01000018.1 coordinate 200,534, forward strand.
CACTGCTCGGCCTCGGCACCCAGCCGGACGCGTGGACGATCGGGATCGCGGCGGTCCCGGTCGCCGACTACGTCACGGCGTACCACGACGAGATGGAGGCACTGAAGGCGATGGACCGGACGCTGCTCGGGGGCACGCCGGAGGAGGTGCCGGAGCGGTTCGAGGCGTCGTCGCCGCTGACATACGTCGATGCGGTGAAGTCACCGGTGTACATCTCGGCGGGGGTGAACGACCCACGGTGCCCGATCCGCCAGGTCGAGAACTATGTGGACCGGCTCACCGCCCGGGACGCGGTGCACGAGGTGTACCGGTACGAGGCGGGGCACGGCTCGCTGGTGGTCGACGAGCGCATCAAGCAGGTGCGGCTGGAGCTGGACTTCGCCGAGCGGCATCTGGGGGAGGTGACGAGCGGCATCTGAGGGAGCGGGAGGGGACGGCGGCCGGCGCGGGAGGCGGCGTACGGGGCATGCGCGTGTGCCCCGTACCCCGGCCCCACGGGCAGGCCCGCGGCGGCGGCACCGTACCGTTGAGGGCGTGTACCGGTTTCTGCTGACGCCCCGCTGGTGGGGGATCAACGTCTTCGTGCTGCTGGCCATCCCCTTCTGCGTCTTCATGGGGTCGTGGCAGTTGAGCCGGTTCGAGGCCCGGGTGCACGACCAGCGGACGGCGAGTGAGCAGGCCTCGGCGGCCCGGAAGGAGGCGGCCCGGCCACTGGACGAGCTGCTGCCGGTGGACAAGCGGACGTCCGGGAAGCGGGCCACGGCCACCGGCCGGTACGGGAAGCAGTTGCTGGTGCCGGACCGGGAGCTGGACGGCAGGCGCGGGTTCTACGTACTGACCATGCTGCGGACCGGCGGGGGGAAGGCACTTCCGGTGGTGCGGGGCTGGCTGCCGGGTGACGCGGACCCCGCGAAGGCGCCCGCCGCGCCGGCCGGAGTGGTCACGGTCACGGGAGCCCTGCAGGCCTCCGAGAGCCCGGGGGCGAACGGGGTGGGCGCCGGCGGCGGTCTGCCCGCCGGGCAAACCTCGGCGATCAGCTCCGCGTCGCTGGTGAACCTGGTGCCGTACGACGTGTATCCCGCGTGGGTCACCCTCGACAAGGGCGACAGCGGGATGAAGGCGGTACCGGCGACGGCACCCGTGGGGACCGGGCTGGATCTGAAGGCGTTCCAGAACCTGGGCTACACCGGGGAGTGGTTCGTCTTCGCGGGCTTCACGGTCTTCATGTGGTTCCGGCTGCTGCGGCGCGAGGTGGAGTACGCGCGGGACGCGGAACTGGGACTCGTCACGGAGGGTCCGGACTCCGGGCCGGAGACCGGAAGCAGCGCGGCGACGGCTTCCGGGACCTCCCCGGCTCCGGGGGCGGCGAACGACGACGGCACATCGGCCCCCGGAAGCGAGAGCTCGGCCGAAGGCCACACGCAGGCCACCGGAAGCGAGAGCTCGGCCGAAGGCCCGGCGGAGGCGGCCGGGAGCCGGGCAGCCGGCGACGAGAAGCAGCCCCGCGCCACCAAGGCCTGAGGCCGGCCGACCGCTGAGCCGAATTTACCTGCCCCGGCCACCATGCCCCGGGCCGCCCGGCCGCCGCTGTGCGTGAGGCCCGGCCGCTGCTGGGACCCGGCCAGGACCTACCGAGCCACGCCCGCCCGGTGGCCTGTCGTCGTGCCGTTCAGGAAGAAGTGGGCAGCATGCCCGTGTGGTAGACCGTGCCGGCGCAGGCGTTGGGGATGGTCGTCGTGGAGGTCGCGGAGCCGGGCTCCACGCTGTGGGAGACCGCCACGCTGCCATCGGCCACGCCGGCCTCCGTCATCAGCTGCGGTGAGGTACCGCCGCCGCTCGCGGTCGCGGCGCCGCTCGCGGACGCGCTGTCCGAGGGGCTCGGGTCCGGGGACGGGCCGCCGGTGCCGCCGCCCGTGGTGGGGCAGGTCCCCGAGGGGACCCAGGCGAACTTGACCTCGTACGCGCCCCCTGGCTTGAGCACCAGGGAGGTGACTTCCTGGGCCGTGTCGGGCAGGCCGGTGGCCGGGTCGCCCGAGACATGGTTCAGCACGCTGATCTTGGTCGGGTCCGCAGCGCCCTGGGCGAGTGCGGACACGCTGCCGCCGCCCAGGACGGTACAGCTCGCGGTGGAGACGTTGGCGACGCGGAAGGTGCCGTAGACAGTGCCGGTGGAGTCCGGCGCACCCACGGTCGGGGTCGCGCGGCCGAGTTGGGCCGCCGTACACGGGGGTGCGTTCTGCGCGGATGCCGTCGGGTTGGCTCCGCCGGTGGCCCCGCTGGTGGCGCCCTTGCCCTTGTCCTCCTTGCCCTTCTGGCCGTCCTTGTCCTTCTCCTTGGTCGTCCCGGAGGAGCCGGCCGCGCCGCTGGAGCCGCCGTCCGGGCCCTTGCCCTGGCTTGTGCCGCCCTGCGCCTGCGAGGCCTGGCCGGCGATGGACGGGTCGGCGTCGGAGCCGGTGGCGTTCGAGACGTGGACGAGGGCCGGGATCGCCGTGCCGATGAACAGGGCGGCGGCCGCCATACCGACCACTGCCTGCCGCTTGCGGGCCCGCCGGGCGGGTACCGCATGCCGCAGATGGTCCAGGGTGCCGTCACGCGGCTCGATGTCGCGCACCGCCTCCTGCAGCATCCGCCGGAGAGCCAGCTCGTCCGAACCGAGCCCGTCGGGCGCCGCCTCGGACTCGTGGGGCGCGCCCCCGGGCCCCGCGGACTCCGGGCCCGACCCATCGGCCCCGGGTCCACCGTGCCCAGACCCACCGAGCCCAGACCCACCGAACCCAGACCCACCGAGCCCAGACCCACCGGCCACGGACCGGTCGTCCCCGGACCGGTCGTCCCCGGACCGGTCGTCCCCGGACCGGTCGTCCCCGGCCCGGTCGTCCCCGGCCCGGTCGGCGTCGAAGCCACCCCGGCCGAGGCCGCCGAGTGCCGACAGGAGCCGGTCCCGCCCGGCACCGAAGCCGTCGTCGCCACCCGCACCCAGGCCCTCGCCACCCGCGCCGGAGCCCTCGGAACCCGCGTCCGGGATGGCGCGGTCCGGTCCGGCGTCGTGACGACCCTGGTCGTCGGGGCGGTGGTTCACAGTTCCGTTCCCAGCATGGTGCTCGTGCTCGTCCTCGGGCTCGCGCCGGTCCGTCGGCTCGCGCCACTCGTAGGGCTCGTGTCGTTCGTGGGAGTCGCGCCCCCTGGCGGCGGAGCGCCGCTCGTCGTACTCGCTCATGCCGGCGCCCCCATGGCGGCACGGAGCGCCGCGATGCCGCGCGAGCCGTACGCCTTCACCGACCCCAGCGATATGCCCAGCGTCTCCGCGACCTGAGCCTCGGTCATGTCCGCGAAGTAACGCAGCACCAGCACCTCGCGCTGGCGGCGCTGCAGACCCTTCATCGCTCTGATCAGCGAGTCGCGCTCCAGCTGGTCGTAGGCGCCCTCCTCGGCGCTCGCCATGTCCGGCATCGGCTTCGTCAGCAGCTTCAGGCCGAGGATGCGCCGGCGCAACGCCGAGCGCGAAAGATTGACGACCGTCTGACGGAGGTACGCAAGCGTCTTCTCCGGGTCGCGGACGCGCTTGCGCGCCGAGTGGACGCGGATGAACGCCTCCTGCACCACGTCCTCGCAGGACGCGGTGTCGTCGAGGAGGAGCGCCGCGAGGCCCAGCAGGGAGCGGTAGTGGGCGCGGTAGGTCTCGGTCAGATGGTCGACCGTGGTGCCGACGGCCATCGTCTCGTCAGCGCTCTCGCGCTGGTCCGGTATGCGGGTGGGCCGCGCGGCGGGCATGGGCGCGATCACCGGCATGCCGCCGGGCGCGCCGGGCATGCGGGGGCGCCGGGGCGGACGCAGGGCCGTGCCCCTCGTCTGTACCGCGGTGAATTCGAGTACCTCTGCCACGCCAGTTGGACACGTCTTCCCCCGTCAGGGTTGTACGCGACAGGCATCACGTTCGTGTCGGGCAGCACGTCCGTCTGCACGTCCTGTCGTGCGCCCCCCAGCACACCGGACCGCGCGTCAAGTGCCCTCATGCGTACCAGCTCTTCCCTTATGCCCCGTGTGTGGTGGCGCCCAGCCCCCGGAAGGCGACCGCAAAGACGCTCCCCGCCCTGCGCGTGGTTGCGAGGGCGGGGAGGGAAATCTTCGAACGCCGAGAGGCTTCGATTCAAGTGGTCCGGACCAGCGACCGGGCCAAGGAAACGACTCCGATCCTACAAACGTTTGAGCCAACGGCAGGAAGTCTCTCGGCCACCGGACATCGACCACCGCAGAACATACGCGTGGGAGAGTGCCTCAGCGCGAGGCGGTGTCTGACGAGGCACCCAGCTCTGCCGCCACCAGCTCGGCGATCTGCGCGGTGTTCAACGCGGCGCCCTTGCGCAGGTTGTCGCCGCACACGAACAGTTCGAGCGCCGTGGGATCGTCCAGAGCGCGGCGTACCCGGCCCACCCAGGTCGGGTCCGTGCCCACCACGTCCGCGGGTGTGGGGAATTCGCCCGCCGCCGGGTTGTCGAAGAGGACCACACCGGGCGCGGTGTCGAGGATCTCGCGGGCCCGGTCGACCGTCACCTCGCCCTCGAAGCAGGCGTGGACCGTGAGGGAGTGCGTGGTGACCACCGGGACCCGCACGCAGGTGACGGCCACACGCAGCTCCGGCAGCCCCAGGATCTTGCGGGTCTCGTCGCGGACCTTCATCTCCTCCGAGGACCACCCGTCCTCGCGCGGCGACCCGGCCCAGGGCACCACGTTCAGCGCGACCGGCTCCGGGAACGGGCCCGTGCGGTCGCCCACCGCGCGCCGTACGTCACCGGGGCTCGTCCCCAGCTCCGTGCCCGCGACCAGCGACAACTGCTGCCGCAGCGTGTCGATGCCCGCGCGTCCGGCGCCGCTGACGGCCTGGTACGAGGAGACGACCAGTTCGCGCAGCCCGAACTCGGCGTGCAGGGCACCGAGGGCCACGATCATCGAGAGCGTCGTGCAGTTGGGGTTGGCGACGATGCCGCGCGGACGCACCCGGGCGGCATGCGGATTGACCTCCGGAACGACCAGGGGCACCTCGGGGTCCATCCGGAACGCGCCCGAGTTGTCGACCACGACCGCACCCCGGGCCGCGGCGACGGGCGCCCACTGCTCCGCGACCTCGTCCGGTACGTCGAACATCGCCACGTCGACCCCGGACAGCGCGTCCTCGCAGAGCGCCACGACCTCGACCTCCTCGCCGCGCACGGTCAGCTTGCGGCCGGCCGAGCGCGGCGAGGCGATCAGGCGGATCTCGCCCCAGATGTCCGCGTGCTGGGACAGGATCTGGAGCATGACCGTGCCCACGGCCCCGGTCGCTCCCACGACCGCGAGCGTCGGCCTGCCGGTCCGCGCCGTCATCGACGCTCCGTGCGCCCCGTGCCCCCGCCGAGGAGGGCGGTCATCGGCCGGTGCCTCCGTAGACGACGGCCTCGTCGCTCTCGGAGTCCAGGCCGAACGCGGAGTGCACCGCGCGGACCGCCTCCGGCACGTCGTCCGCGCGCGTCACCACCGAGATGCGGATCTCGGAGGTCGAGATCAGCTCGATGTTCACGCCGGCGTCGCTCAGCGCCTCGAAGAAGGCCGCCGTGACGCCGGGGTTCGTCTTCATGCCCGCGCCGACGAGCGAGATCTTGCCGATCTGGTCGTCGTAGCGCAGTGAGTCGAACCCGATGGCGCTCCTGCCCTTCTCCAGGGCGTCGATCGCCTTGCGCCCCTCGGTCTTCGGAAGGGTGAAGGAGATGTCGGTGAGACCGGTCGACGCGGCCGACACGTTCTGCACGACCATGTCGATGTTGATCTCGGCGTCGGCGATGGCGCGGAAGATCGAGGCGGCCTCGCCCGGCTTGTCCGGCACACCGACGACCGTGATCTTGGCCTCGGAGGTGTCGTGCGCGACACCGGAGATGATGGCCTGCTCCACCTTCTTGTCCCCTTGCTCAATCGGCTCGCTGCTGACCCACGTGCCCTGCAGCCCGCTGAAGGAGGAGCGGACGTGGATCGGGATGTTGTAGCGGCGCGCGTACTCCACACAGCGGTGGAGCAGCACCTTGGACCCGGACGAGGCCAGCTCCAGCATGTCCTCGAAGGAGATCCAGTCGATCTTCCGGGCCTTCTTCACCACACGCGGGTCGGCGGTGAACACACCGTCGACGTCCGTGTAGATCTCGCACACCTCGGCGTCGAGGGCGGCGGCCAGCGCCACCGCGGTCGTGTCGGAGCCGCCGCGCCCCAGGGTCGTGATGTCCTTCTTGTCCTGGCTGACGCCCTGGAAGCCGGCGACGATGGCGATGTTGCCCTCGTCCAGCGCGGTCCGGATGCGCCCCGGCGTGACGTCGATGATCCGGGCTTTGTTGTGGACCGAGTCGGTGATGACACCTGCCTGGCTGCCGGTGAACGACTGGGCCTTGTGACCCAGGTTCTTGATCGCCATGGCCAGCAGGGCCATGGAGATCCGCTCTCCGGCGGTCAGCAGCATGTCGAGCTCGCGCCCGGCAGGCATCGGGGAAACCTGCTCGGCGAGATCGATCAGCTCGTCCGTCGTGTCGCCCATCGCGGAAACGACCACAACCACCTGGTTGCCGTTCTTGTTCGCTTCCACGATCCGCTTGGCGACGCGCTTGATGCCCTCGGCATCGGCTACGGAGGAGCCTCCGTACTTCTGCACGACAAGGCCCACGTGCGCTCCTCGCTCAGTCCGTCTCTTTCCGCACCTGCGCATGTGCAGTGCGGTCGGCTCAGTCTATCGAGCGGCCGAATCACCCTTCCGGGATACCGCATGGTGAGATGTCCCGCTCACGCCGGGTTCACCCCGCTTTTCTTCGGATGCACCGCGGACGTACGACGGTTTTCACCGCCGCCCACCACGGCGAACTCCGGCCGCTCCGGGACGCACCTGCCCCCGCCCCGGACTCCGTACTCGCAACGTGCCGCGTGTCACAGGCGGGGGTGGGGAAGTGCACGCGACCAGCCCTGCCGACCTCGGGTTCCTGACGGAAGGCGACGATGTCGTGACCTTCCGCAGTCGTCACTTGACCGTGCGCAGCCCGAGCGGACCCGCGATCTCCTGTGCCATGACCCGGCCCGCCTCCTCCGCGAGGATCTCGTCGCCGGGGTCCTGGTCGGTGTCGAGGCCGTCGAGCTCCTCCAGAGGCTGGTTCAGCCGCACGTGGGCGACCACCGACTGGAGTGCGCGCAGCGTCGCGGACGCGGTGGAGCCCCAGTTGGAGAAGTACGAGAACTGCCACCACCACAGCGCCTCGGTGGTGCGGCCGGCACGGTAGTGGACCATGCCGTGGCGCAGATCCGTGATGACGTCCGCCAGGTCGTCGGAGATACGGGCCGGGACCGGCGCCTTGCGCGGCTCGTACGGGTCGAAGACCTCCGAGTAGATGTCGATGGGGTCCAGCATGGTGGCGAGGTGTTCGCGCAGTTCGTCGACGTCCGGTTCCGGGCCGGGGTCCGGCTCGTAGCGCTCGTCCGGCACGATGTCCTCGTGCGCGCCCAGGCGGCCGCCGGCCAGGAGGAGTTGGGAGACCTCCAGCAGGAGGAAGGGGACGGCCGAGTCCGGCTCGTCGCCCTTCGCGACCTCCGTGACGGCGACCAGGAAGCTCTCGATCTGGTCCGCGATCTGGACCGCGAAGTCGTCCGGGTCCTGCGTCGTGGAGTGCAGCGTGGCGTCAGACATCTAGGAGTCGTCTCCCCTCGAAGGCGCGGCCGAGGGTGACCTCGTCCGCGTATTCCAGGTCGCCACCCACCGGGAGGCCGCTGGCCAGGCGGGTGACCTTCAGGCCCATGGGTTTGATCATCCTGGCGAGGTACGTCGCCGTGGCCTCGCCCTCCAGGTTCGGGTCCGTGGCCAGGATCAGCTCGGTGACCGTGCCGTCGGCCAGCCGCGCGAGCAGTTCCCTGATGCGCAGGTCGTCCGGGCCCACGCCCTCGATCGGGCTGATCGCGCCACCCAGGACGTGGTAGCGGCCCCGGAACTCGCGCGTGCGCTCGATCGCGACGACGTCCTTCGGCTCCTCCACCACGCAGATCACCGACGGGTCGCGGCGCGTGTCACGGCAGATGCCGCACAGCTCCTCCTGCGCGACGTTGCCGCAGGTCGCGCAGAAGCGGACCTTCGCCTTCACTTCGAGCAGGGCCTGGGCGAGCCGGCGGACGTCCGTCGGCTCGGCCTGCAGGATGTGGAAGGCGATCCGCTGCGCGCTCTTGGGACCCACGCCGGGCAGCCGACCCAGCTCGTCGATGAGGTCCTGGACCACGCCTTCGTACAACGGACTGCCTTTCCTGGAGAGCTTCGGTACGTACGGTAGCCGCGCTCGGTCTCTTGGTACGTACGGTAGTTGGCCCTCGCCTTTCTTAGAAGGGACGAGCCGGTGGACTCAGAACGGCAGGCCGGGGAAGCCTCCGCCAAGCCCCTGGGCCAGCGGGCCGAGCTTCTGCTGCTGGAGGCTCTGCGCGTTCTCGTTGGCCGCCTGGACCGCCGCGACGATCAGGTCGGCCAGCGTCTCCGTGTCCTCCGGGTCCACCGCCTTGGGATCGATGACCAGGGCCCGCAGCTCACCGGCGCCGGTGACCGTGGCCTTCACCAGGCCGCCGCCCGCCTGACCCTCGACCTCGGTCCGCGCCAGCTCCTCCTGGGCGTCCGCCAGGTCCTGCTGCATCTTCTGGGCCTGCTGGAGCAACTGCTGCATGTTGGGCTGCCCACCACCGGGAATCACGATCAGCTCCTGGTTTCGTACGGTTCGGCTGTCAGGGTTTCGCACGGCTGTCAGGGCGGGGTTTGCCGCCTGGCACGAGCCTACGTGGTCACCGGGACGATCGCTCCGCTAGTCCGTCCGGACTCAGGCCGGACCCCTCACGAAACTCTTTCGAGTGAGTTTGCGGGTGGTTCTCCACCCGACCCAGGCCTACTTCCGGGCGGAAATGCGATGAAACCCGGGTTCTCGGCACCCGTTGGACGGTAGGAAGGGTCCTGCGCTTCGGCACCATGCGTCACGAATCCATCGCGCAACGTGCACGATGTGGCGGCGCAGTACCGCGGAACGCATCGGGGACGTCATAGCCGTACGTAGGGAGTGCCGGGTGAGTCAGCCGGAGATGCAGCCCGAGGGTCCGCTCCAGGACGGGCGGGACGACGGGGCGGCGGGGCTTCGGCCGGGCGACCTCTTGGGGCGGCCGTTCCCACACGGTGACTGGGGAGAGCCGGCGCAGCGCCTCGACGAGCTGTACCGGTGGGTGGAGCGCCGCGCGCTGGAGACGGCGGCCTGGTATCTCGCCAACCGGGTGTGGAAGCGACGGGCGGCGCGGGCGCTGCGCGTGGGCGCGGTGGCGGGGGCGGTGTGCGGGGCCGCGCTGCCGCTGCTGGAGCTGACCGGGGCGACGGGCGGGGTGGCGCCATGGGCGTATCTGTCGCTGCTGCTCGGGGCGGCGTGCGTGGCCGGGGACCGGTTCTTCGGGGTGACGTCCGGGTGGATAAGGGACGTGGCGACCGCGCAGGCCGTACAACGGCGGCTGCAGACGCTGCAGTTCGACTGGGCGTCGGAGTGCGTGCGAGAGGTGCTGGGGCCGACGGAGGGGACCGCGGGGGAGGCGGCGGAGCGGTGCCTGTCGGTGTTGCGGCGGTTCTCGGAGGACGTGACGGAGCTGGTGCGGTCGGAGACCGCCGACTGGATGGCGGAGTTCCGGACCGGGTCCGCGCCGCTGGTGATCCAGTCGGCGGGGGCGGCTGCGCCACGGACGGAGGGTGCGACGCCGGGACGGTTCGCACCCCCGACGGGGACCCGGCCGAACATGCCCCGGCAGCGACCGCCGGAGACCCGGTAGCCGGGCCGGCCGGGGGCCGTCAGCTCTCGGCGCAGATCCTCAGGCCCACCGGGGTGCCGCAGGGAAGGTGTCCGTGGGTGCGGATGACGTTCTGGCCGTTGCCCTGGCTGATGTAGGTGAGGAAGCTGGAGGCGAGGGAGTCGGCGGGCGGGCGGCCGTAGGTGTACGCGTACTCGATCTCCCGGTACGGGTAGTCGCTCCCGCCGTGTTCGAGCTCGTCGACGGACGGGTGGTGGCCGTCGAGGGCCGGCAGCCGCAGCCCCGTGTGCCCGGCGGCGAGGTTGAGTTCGCTGTAGCCGATCGCGCCGGGCAGCGCGGCGACCGTGTTCAGCACCTGCTCGGTGGAGTCGAGTTCACAGCGGACGACCGGAGCCGTCGTATCGTCCTTGTGGACGCAGTCCAGCGAGGAGTTGGCGATCTCGCCGCGCCCCAGGACGCGGCGCTGGAACACCTGCCGGGTACCGGAGTTGGCGTCGCGGCTGACCAGCAGGACCGGTCGATCGGGGCCGCCGAGCTGCTTCCAGTTCGTGATCCGGCCGGCGTACAGCCGACGTACGTCGTCGATCGACAGGTTCGTGAGCGGGACGTCCTTGTTCATCACCAGCGCGAAGACCGACACCGCCACCCGGGTCTCGCTCAACTGCGACAGACCCTCGGGCTTCGGGCCGTCGGAGAGGGCGACGACCGGCGGCGAGCCCTTCGCCGACTGCTGCCCAGTGGCGGCGAGTTCGCGCACGCCCGCGGTGCTGCCGTGTGCGTCCACCGTGATGACGGAACCCGCGCAGTCCTTCTCGTACTTCTTCGCCAGCTCCCGCATCACGGGCTCGAACGCAGTCGACCCGGTGACCGTGAGCGTGCCCTTCGCGCAGCCGATGGGCGGTCGCGTGTCGTCCCGGGCCACCACGATCGTGGCCAGGGTGATCACGCACACCGTCAGCAGCACGGTGATCAGCCGGGAGGCGCGGCTGAACAGGGGCGGCTTGTCGTCCGGGGTCGTACTGCGGTTGGGGCGCACCTCCCCGTCGCGGATGCCGCCGATGAGCCGGATCCCGTTGCCCACGTCGCCGCCCGACAGCAGCACGAGCAGCTTGAAGTGGTCCCCGCGGTTGAGCGGGACGCGCGGGATGCGCAGCGTGTTGCCCTCGTAGCCGAAGCCGGCCGCCGGGGTGAAGTGGTCCATGAGGTGGTCGGTGCCGGACGGCTGTGTGACCGACGCCCCACGGACCGTGCGGTCGGTGAACACCGCGGTCAGACCGTGGACTTCACGGCCCGTGTAGTCGTTGTCGGCGATGCTCTGCGAGCCGTCGTTCTCGATGCGCAGCAGCACGAACGTGGCGTCGGCCATGCCGGAGGCCTCGTCGAACCAGCCGAGCCGTACGTTGGCCCGTCCCGAGCGCACGTTGTCGCCGATCGGGTTGTCCATCTGGACGCGGTACCCGATCCTCTTGCGCCGTGGCACCCGGCGCTCGTACCAGACCATCCCCGCCGATGCCGCGATACCGAGAACCGCGGTCCCCACAGCGACGATGTTCTCCGGGCTCACCCACGCCACTTGGCCACTCCCCCGAGCCGACGGTGCGGACACCGTACGGCCCGCTGGGAGAACATTTCGGACACGAGGGGGGAAGTTCAGCGGGTGTTCAGCGAGACTTCCTGATGTTCCGTCAGGGCTGCTGCGCCATGGCGGTGTTGGAGTGCGTCAGCGCTCCTTCGTGTACGTCAGGGAGCCGCCGTTGCTCGTGTTCACACGCCTGAGTCGGCCGTCCGGGAGGATCGTCAGTTCCGTCGCGGCGCCCGGGGTGCACGAGGACGCCGGCGCGCCGACCGTGACCGTGGACGACGCGATCCTCAGCGGGCCGCCCGCGGTGGGCCTGGCGGCCAGCTTCGCTTCGAAGACACAGCGGTACGTGCCCGCGCCGGCCGGGCCGTCCGCCGTCAGGGAGAGCACGGTGTCGCCCACCTGGCCCTGCTGGATGACCAGGCGGCGAGTGCTGTGCCCGGTGGCGTTGTCGATGGCGGCGGTCCAGGTGCCCAGGTAGGCCTCGGGCACGGCCCCGGCGGAGGGCGACTGGGCGGTGGGGCTCGCGGTGCCCGGGGTCGAGGGCGGGGGCGTGCCGCGGCCGGGGGTCGCGGGCGCGGTGGAGGCGGAGGGCAGACTGCCGCCGCCGCGCTGCGGGGTCCCGTCGCCCCGCATGAGCGCGTACACCGAACCGCCCGCGCCGAGCGCCACGACCAGGGCGACGACGATCAGCGCGGCGGTGGAACGACCGGAGCGGCGCGGTGGCTCCTGCTGTCCCGGGTCGCCGTAGGGGTGCATGCCGTACGGGGGCGGGCCGTACGGCGGTGTGGAGCCGAGGGCGGGGCCGGGGCCCCGGGCCGGGGCCTGGGCGCCGCCCCAGCCTCCTCCGCCGCCGTGCGGGTAGCCGTACGCGGGAGGCTGGGGGTGCTGCTGGGGGTAGCCGTAGGCGGGATGGGGGGCGGGCGGTGCGCCCGGCGGGGGCACGGCGCCGGGTGCGACCACCTGGGTCGGCATCCGGTCCAGGTCGGCGGGCCGGCCGGGCGGCGGCGGAGCGGCGCCGTCCGGCTCGTCGAGGGCGGGAGCGTGCTCGGGAGTGGCCTGCGGCACCACGGCCGCCGGGCGCCGCTTGGTCAGGTCCACGGGAGCCGCCGGGGCCCCCTCGCCGGAGCCCGCGGTACGCACGCCGCCGCCCGCCGCGGGCCCGACGGAACCCGCCGCACTCCCGTCGGCCCCCGGGAGGCGTCCGTCCGCACCGGCCCCATGTCCGTCCACCACACCGGCCCCCCGACCGTCCGGACCGTCCACGGGACCGTCCGAGCCGTCCACCGGGCCGTCGGCACCCACCGCGCCGACCGGATGCCCGTCGGCGAGGGCCGCCCCACCACCGCCGGCTTCCCGCCCGCCGGTCCCCGCCGACGGCACCCCGTTCGCCGAGCCCGCCGTGTCCGACCCCTCCTCCGGGTCCTCCGTGTCCAGCAACTGCACCGCGTGACGGCCCAGTTGAGCGACCAGGGAGCCGGGCAGCCAGGGGTCCCGGGTGCGGCCGCCGGAGAGCGTGTCGTCGGCGCCGGTCCGTTCCAGGACCTGTGCCGGCGTGGGCCGGGCGGCCGGGTCCTTGCGCAGACAGTCGCGCACGAGGTCGGCGAGGCTCTCGGGCAGACCCGCCAGATCGGGGTCCTCCTGGGCGATGCGGAACATCAGGGCGTGCACGCCGCTGTTGGCGCCGCCGAAGGGAAGGACGCCCGTGGCGGCGTAGGCGAGGACGGAACCCAGGCAGAAGACGTCGCACGCGGGCGTGATGCGGTCACCGCGCACCTGCTCGGGCGCCATGAACCCGGGCGAACCGACGAGCGCGCCGGTGCGCGTGAGTCCGGCGCCGCCGAGGGTCTCCAGGGCGCGGGCGATACCGAAGTCGATGACCCGCGGCCCGTCGATGGTCACGAGGACGTTGGAGGGCTTGAGGTCGCGGTGGATGAGTCCGGCGGCGTGGATGTCCTGGAGGGCGTGCGCGAGTCCGGCGGCCAGGACGCGCACGGAACGCTCCGGCAGGGCGCCGTGGTCGCGCGAGACGACGGTCTGCAGGGCGGGGCCCGCGACATAGCCCGTGGCGACCCACGGGACGACGGCCTCGGTGTCGGCGTCGAGGACGGGCGCGGTCCAGTACCCGCCGACCCGCCGGGCGGCCTGCACCTCCTGACGGAAGCGGGCCCGGAACTCCTCCTGCTCGGCCAGCTCCCGCCGCACCAGTTTCACGGCGACCGTACGGCCCCGGTCGGAGCGCGCCAGATACACGCGCCCCATGCCTCCGGCACCGAGCCGCGCGAGCAGCCGGTAGCCCCCGATGCGCTGCGGATCCCCGGCCCCGAGCTTCTCCACCGCCGCGTCACCTCCCCCTGCGTGTGCGACAGCCAGAGAATAGTGCCGCCGTACGGGGAGAGTCGGCCCCGCCCGTGTCTACGGTTCCGTAACGGGCCGGGCGACCTCGTCCCGCGCCGCCGAGGGCCACTCCGGTACCCGTACGGTCTCGGCGAATCCCGCGTCCCCAGGGCCTCCGCGAGCCGGTCGGCGAGGGCCGCGTGACCAGGGCGATCCGTGCCACGGCCGCCCGGCCGGCCTCGGTCGGGGCGAGCAGCTCGGCCCCCCGGTGGGCGGGGCTGGGCGGTTACTCGGCGGGGCGCTCCATGAGGAGGCCCGCGACCCGCCGCACGCCCTGCCGTGCATGCCCGCGACCCGCCGCACGCCCTGCCGTGCATGCCCGCGACCCGCCGCACGCCCTGCCGTGTATGCCCATGACACGGGCGATCCCGGACACCGGCGGCGGCCCGGACAGGCCGGCCCCGAGGGCCTGCCACCGGGCGGCGATCCGACCGGCCGGCCGGGCCACGTCCTGCGCGACGGCGAGGAACCGGCCATCGAGCCGGAAGACTGCGGGTCCCCGCGGCTGAGCGGCTCCTGCCGCTCCCGGCCCGGGCACAGACCCCCGAGCGCCCTGTCGGGGCCGATACGCGGGCCGCCGAGCGAGACGACCGGCTCCCTGGGGCCGGGCCGGCGGTGCGGATCCCGTACCCGGCCAGGGCGAGGTGCGGTCGTGTGTCCGGTCTCCCCGTCGGCGGGGGTGTCGTACACGGCGAGGTGGACGGGTGTGCGGCTCGTGGCTCCTCCTCCGGCGCACCCGGGCAGGTGTGAGCAGGCCGTGATGACGACAGTCACCCGACAACCTGTCGCGTTCCCGTCCCGACCGCAGACAGGACGCCGATGTCGCGTCCGCATCCCGGACACCTACCCTCGGGCGCATGACCCCTCAGACCGACCCCCAGGCCGGCGCTGCCGTCAAGGCCGCGGACCGTGCGCATGTCTTCCACTCCTGGTCAGCGCAGGAGCTCATCGACCCGCTCGCCGTCGCCGGTGCGGAGGGGTCGTACTTCTGGGACTACGACGGCAACCGCTACCTCGACTTCACCAGCGGGCTCGTCTTCACCAACATCGGCTACCAGCACCCGAAGGTCGTCGCCGCGATCCAGGAGCAGGCCGCCACCCTGACCACGTTCGCCCCCGCCTTCGCCGTGGAGTCCCGCTCGGAGGCCGCCCGGCTGATCGCCGAGCGCACCCCGGGGGACCTCGACAAGATCTTCTTCACCAACGGCGGCGCCGACGCCATCGAGCACGCCGTCCGCATGGCACGGATCCACACCGGGCGGCCCAAGGTGCTGTCCGCGTACCGCTCCTACCACGGCGGCACCCAGCAGGCCGTGAACATCACCGGCGACCCGCGCCGCTGGCCCTCCGACAGCGGCTCCGCGGGCGTGGTGCACTTCTGGGCGCCGTTCCTGTACCGCTCGCGGTTCTACGCCGAGACCGAGCAGCAGGAGTGCGAGCGGGCGCTGGAGCACCTGGAGACGACCATCGCCTTCGAGGGGCCGGGGACGATCGCCGCGATCGTCCTGGAGACCATCCCCGGGACCGCCGGGATCATGGTCCCGCCCCGCGGCTACCTCGCGGGCGTCCGTGAGCTGTGCGACAAGTACGGGATCGTCTTCGTCCTCGACGAGGTGATGGCCGGGTTCGGGCGGACCGGCGAGTGGTTCGCGGCCGACCTCTTCGAGGTGACCCCCGACCTCATGACCTTCGCCAAGGGCGTGAACTCCGGCTATGTCCCGCTCGGCGGCGTCGCCATATCCGGGAAGATCGCCGAGACCTTCGGGAAGCGGCCCTATCCGGGCGGTCTGACGTACTCCGGGCACCCGCTGGCCTGTGCCGCCGCCGTCGCCACGATCAACGTCATGGCGGAGGAGGGCGTCGTCGCGAACGCCGCGGTCGTCGGCGCGCAGGTCATCGAGCCGGGACTGCGCGAGCTGGCCCGGCGGCATCCGTCGGTGGGCGAGGTGCGCGGCGTCGGCATGTTCTGGGCCCTGGAGCTGGTGAAGAACCGCGAGACCAGGGAGCCGCTGGTGCCCTACAACGCGGCGGGCGAGGCGAACGCACCGATGGCCGCGTTCGGCGCCGCCGCGAAGGCGAACGGCCTGTGGCCCTTCATCAACATGAACCGCACGCATGTCGTCCCGCCCTGCACCATCACGGAGGCCGAGGCGAAGGAGGGCCTCGCGGCACTGGACGCGGCGCTGTCGGCGGCGGACGAGTACACCCAGTAGGAGACGAGCACACCGAGCAGGGGACGAGTACACCGAGCAAGGGACGAGTACACCGGGCAGGACGCGCACGGGGGGCAGACCGTATACACCGAGTGAGCGGCAGAACGCGCACACGGACCGGCCGCAAGAGGCCCCCGACGTGCGCGGGGCTCCCGCACCCCCACCGCGTAAGGTGACGTGTTCGAGAGGCACACGAACCCGTACGCGGATGGGGGACCACGACCACCATGCCCGGCAATCGCGCCGTTACTCGCAGCACCCTGCGACAGCAGATCGCCGACGCGCTCCGCGACGAGGTGCTGGCCGGCCGACTGCAGCCGGGGCAGGAATTCACGGTGAAGGAGATAGCCGAGCAGTACGGCGTCTCCGCGACCCCCGTCCGCGAGGCCCTGGTCGATCTGTCGGCCCAGGGCCTCCTGGACGCCGTCCAGCACCGCGGCTTCGAGGTCCGCGCCTACTCCCTCGACGACTACCGCGACATGATCGACGCCCGCAGCCTCGTCACCGACGAGATCTTCCACCGGCTCATCGACGGCGCCGGGAAGACCGCCGCGGACGACGCCCGCCACACCGCCACCCTCACCGTGGTGCGCCGCCGCGGCGAGGAGGCCCAGCGGGCGGCCAGCGCCGGCGACCTGAACATACTCATCGGCTACGACCTGCGCTTCTGGCGCGAGCTGAGCGCCCTGCACGGCAACCCCTACCTCGCCGACTTCCTGCACCGGCTGCGCGTGCAGTCCTGGGTCTGCGTGGTGCAGCACCTGCGCGGGGTCACCGAGCTGAAGGGCCGCCTGTGGGCCGGGCACACCGAACTGGTCGACGCCCTCGCCCGCCGGGACCACGTCGCGGCGCACGCCGTCGTCACCGCGTACAACAGGCACTCGCTCGCCCTGCTCGAACGGCAGGCCGCCGGCTGAACCGCCGGCCCGTCGTCGCACGGCCGGGCCCGGCACGGAGCGGATCGGCGGCGTGTGGGTATGGGACGTGCAGGGCTGCGGCGCTGCGCGCCCGCGCCCATTACGCTGCCAGCACCACTCCGATGACCCGAGGAGCTTACTGTTGGCCTGTGACCTGTGGCTGGTCCCGCTCGTCGACGTGCTGTGCCACACGCCCGACAACCCGTTCGCCGAGGAACTCGCCCTCTACGACAAGGTGCTCGGCGCGGCCGGACTGCCGCCGGTGCCGGTGTACCAGTACATGCCGGGGCTGACCGGCGAGGTGGCGCCGGTCGCGGGCTTCGACTACGACGCGCTGCACTTCCTGCGGCGGGCGTATCTGCTCCAGGTGTGCGGGCTTGCCGTGACCCCGGTCGACGAGCTGGGCGGCGACTACGAGCAGCTGCTGGAGATGTTCGAGTCGACGGCCCAGCAGTCACACCTGGTATGGCACTACGACCACGCCGGCGCGTACGTCCCCGTGGACTTCCCGCACCCGCTGTCCGACGACGAACTCCTCGCGGGCGGCGGCCCGTTGGGCTCGTCCCAGGCCCTGCTGCGGGAGCTGCAGTTCGTGGCCCCCTCGATCGGCATCGACCCGGCGAACCCGCCCGTCGCCCCCGAGCCCCCGCTCGCCCCCACGGCGCTGGAGGAGCCGGCGCTGCCGGCCCCGTACGACCCGAGTCCCTTCGCCCGCGAACGCCATGTGTGGCTGGGCCTGCACGCGGCGGTGACCCGGAGCCTCGCCCAGGGCTCGATGATCGTCTTCAGCTGAGCCGTACGAGCGATGCCCGCGGATCCGCACGGGGTCCGCGGGCGCTCGGCCCCGGCCGTCGGGCACCTCTCGAGCACGGCGGCCGTCTGGACCACCGTCTAGAACACCGGCGTCCCGTTCTGCGTCAGCCTCCAGTTGGTGACCGCGAAGTCCGTGGGGTTCAGGGTGCCCTTCGACGTCACGTAGTCGATCATCAGCTGACGGATCTCGTTGGTGGAGCTGTAGGCGATGCCGGCGGAGGCGATGTGCGGGTAGCCGCTTCCGCCGTTGGCCCGGTAGTTGTTGACGGCGACGACGAAGACCTGGTCGGGGGCGACCGGAGCGCCCTTGTAGGAGAGGTTCTTGATCCGCGACCCCTCGGGCTGCGCGATGTCGATCTCGTAGTCGACGCCGGCGGCGGTGTCGTACATGTAGTCCCAGAAGTTGTTGGCGTTCGTGAGCGTCGCCGTGTCGACCTTCGTACCGCTGGGCACCTGGTGGTAGTACTTCGCCGCGTACTCCAGGTAGTCCTTGAGCTGGGCGCCCGTGAGCCTCTTGCCGTACAGGGTGTTGTCGTAGATGTAGAGCCCGGCGATGTCCCGGATCGTCACATCGCCCTTGGGGATGTCGGCGGTGCGGCTGAAGGGCGCGGCGACGGAGATGAGCGGCAGGGCGGCGTCGGCGGTGGACAGCCCCTTGGCGACGCTCGCCATCTGGACCTGGTGGATGAAGTCCATGACGGGAACGTCCTTCCAGCAGGACTCGGCCGCCGAGAGGTCCTCCGTACAGGTGCCGACAGGCGTGTTGACGTACTTCACGACGAGGTCGTGGTCGGCCTTGAGGAGCCGGGTGATCTCCGGGTCCTCCTCGGCGTCCTTGGGGTTGAGGGTCTCCGCCTTGGTGCTGGTCACCTTCCACTGCCCGTGGTGCAGTTCGAGCTCGAAGTCGAAGACGGTCAGGCGCATGCCCCAGCAGTACGGCTCGGAGAGGACGACGTCCTTGCCGGTCTCCTTGTTGGTGACGGTGTAGGAGGAGACCTCGACATGGGTGTGGCCGACGAGGATGGCGTCGATGCCGGGAACCTGCTCGGCCACGAGGTTGGATGCGTTCTCGACGTAGGGGAGTTCACCGCCGTACGAGGACGATCCGTCGAGCCCGGAGTGGTCGGTGAGGAAGACGACGTCGCAGCCGAGGGCCTTCAGCCGCGGCACGTACTTCTTCGCCTGCTCGACGAGCCCGGGGAAGACCATCTTCCCGCTGACGTTGTCCTTGTCCCACAGGGCGATACCGGGGTTGGTCAGCCCGAGGATGCCGACCTTGATGTCGGGGGCGCCGGGGACGCAGATCCGCTTCACCGTGTACGGGTGGAAGGCGGGCCGCAGGGTCCTGGCGTCGAGGGCGTTGGCTGCGAGCAGCGGGAAGTGGCACTGCTTCTCGAACTTCCGCAGCAGGTCGATGCCGTAGTTGAACTCGTGGTTGCCGAGGGCGGCGGCGTCGTACCGCATATGGTTCATGGCGACGGCCATGGGGTGCCTGGGGCCGTGCTTGCCGGAGGTGCCGGTGATCGGGTCGACGCGGGCGTAGTAGTACGCCAGTGACGTCCCCTGGATGATGTCGCCGGCGTCGACGAGCAGCACCCGGTCCTCGCCCTTGGCCTCCCGCTGCTGCTTGATGAGGGTGGCGACGCGCGCGACACCGACGGAGTTGCCGGCCTTGTCGCTGTAGGCGGCGTCCTTGTAGTAGTCCCAGTCGAAGACGTGGCTGTGCAGGTCGGTGGTGCCCAGGATGGAGAACGACCAGGTGCGCGGCCGGTGGTGGGGCGTCCCCGGCCGCTCGGCGGCCGCGGCCGGGGCGGCTGCCGCGCTCCCCGCGACGGCCACGGCCGCACCGGTGACGGCCGACTTCTGCATGAACTCCCGGCGGTTCATGGGGCTGACGGGCATACGGGTCTCCTGGGACGCGCGCGAGGGGCGGATGGACGAGCCGTGCGGGACTACACGCGTAGATCGTGGCGTCACCCCGCCCCACCGGGAACCAGGAACAAGTCATGCCCAGGTCAAGGAAGAGGAATGCGTTCCCGAAACCGCCCTCGGGACAAGGGTGATGGGCGGATCCGGACCGCCTCCGGGGTCCGGGGACCCCGCGGGTGCGGCCCGCATCCGCCCATCACCGACCGGCCGGTCGCGGCCTAGTGCTGTGGCCGGAAAGGTTTGCCGGGAAGCTCGCGGCGTCCGGTGCGGTGCATCGCAAGGCGGAGCGTCGCCCGCGTACTGGATGTACTCGGGCGATGCGACAACGCGGCGAGGTGCCGTGCCGGGCGTCGCGAGCCGGTGAACCTTTCCGGTCGCAGCACTAGATGAACGAGTTGATCTCGATCGTCTCGTCGCGCCCCGGGCCCACGCCGATCGCCGAGATCGGGGCGCCGGACATCTCCTCCAGCGCCTTGACGTAGTTCTGGGCGTTCTTGGGGAGGTCGCCGAAGGTCTTGGCCTTCGTGATGTCCTCGCTCCAGCCGGGAAGGTACTCGTAGACCGGCTTGGCGTGGTGGAAGTCCGTCTGGGAGTAGGGGAGTTCCTCGACACGCCGGCCGTCGATCTCGTACGCGACACAGACCGGAATCTGCTCCCAGCCGGTGAGGACGTCGAGCTTGGTGAGGAAGAAGTCGGTCAGTCCGTTGACCCGGGTCGCGTAGCGGGCGATCACCGCGTCGAACCAGCCACAGCGGCGGTCCCGGCCGGTGGTGACACCGCGCTCGCCACCGATGCGGCGCAGCGCCTCGCCGTCCTCGTCGAACAGCTCCGTCGGGAAGGGGCCCGAGCCGACCCGGGTCGTGTAGGCCTTCAGGATGCCGATGACACGGCTGATCTTCGTCGGGCCGACGCCGGAGCCCGTGCAGGCGCCGCCCGCGGTCGGGTTCGACGAGGTCACGAAGGGATACGTGCCGTGGTCGATGTCCAGCAGGGTGCCCTGACCGCCCTCGAAGAGGACGACCTTGCCGTCGTCGAGCGCCTGGTTCAGGATCAGGACCGTGTCGGCGACGTACGGCTCGATCTTGTCGGCGTAGCCCAGCAGCTCCTCGACCACCTGGTCGACGGCGATCGCGCGCCGGTTGTACAGCTTGGTGAGGATCTGGTTCTTGACGTCGAGGGCCGCTTCGACCTTCTGGGTCAGGATGGACTCGTCGTACAGGTCCTGGACGCGGATGCCCACGCGGTTGATCTTGTCGGCGTAGGTCGGGCCGATGCCACGGCCGGTCGTGCCGATCTTGCGCTTTCCGAGGAAGCGTTCCGTCACCTTGTCGACAGTGACGTTGTACGGGGTGATGATGTGCGCGTTTCCGCTGATCATCAGCTTGGACGTGTCGACGCCACGCTCGTTCAGACCGCTCAGCTCGGAGAGCAGGACCGAGGGGTCGACCACGACACCGTTGCCGATGACGGGCGTACATCCGGGCGACAGGATTCCGGAAGGGAGGAGGTGGAGTGCGTACTTCTGGTCACCCACGACCACCGTGTGGCCGGCGTTGTTGCCGCCCTGGTAGCGCACTACATAGTCCACCGAGCCACCGAGCAGGTCGGTGGCCTTTCCCTTGCCTTCGTCACCCCACTGAGCACCGAGCAGCACAAGTGCGGGCACGCGCGTACACCCCTTCCGGGCGGGGCATGTCCAGGGTCGGGGGCGTACGCGGAGGGTCCACCGCCGCGTGCACCGCGACCGTCATTGGCCGCAACCGTCGGACCCGGATGCCCCGGAATAGACGAAGCCCCTGGCGCAATAGCGCAAGGGGCTCTTGCACAAAGATGCTACCCGAGGAAGCGAGGCAGGACCGAGGTGGCGACTTCCGACCAGTTGCTGGTGGTCATCGACCCGGTCGCCCGTCACAGTGACGGTGAGTCGGTACGGATCGCGAAAGACGTGCTCAGCGCGGGTGCGGCGACGAAGGTGTGCCTCCCGGACGGCCCGGAGGAATTCGCCCGGGCACTGGATCGCAGGGGGTCACGGCGGCCGGTGGTGGTGGGCGACGACCGTGCGCTGCTGCGCGCGGTGACCCTGCTGCACCGGCGGCGGGAGCTGGGCACGACGGGCCTGTCGCTGGTCCCGGTCGGGGCCGCGCTGTCGCTGGCGCGATCCCTGGGGGTGCCCACGGGGGCGGTGGCGGCGGCCCGCGCCGTGCTGGACGGTGCGGAGCGGCGGCTGGATCTGCTGGTGGACGACAGTGACGGGGTGGTCCTCGGGGATCTGCGGATTCCATCCGCAGCGTCCGTTCCGTCCGGCCAGGGCACCCCGCCGCTCACGGAGGAGGCGTCGGCGGTGCGGCCCTGGCTGCGGGTGCGCCAGTCCCTGGTACGGACGCTGGTGGCGCGCCCGCCCCGGCCCGCGGCCCCGCCGACGCCCGGGCCGTCCCGGCTGCGGGTCGAGGTCGACGGGATGACGCTGGTGGATCTGGACCAGCCGGTGGAGGGGGTGTCCGTGCTGCCGGGGGACCCGGGGGTGGCCGCGGTCGAGGTGCGGCCGGTCTCGGTGGGGGCGGAGGCGGCACCGCTCAGCGCGGTGGGGCGGCGGGTGACGGTGTCCGGGGCCGATTTCCGGTACCGGGCGGATTGCGTGGTGAGCGGGCCGGTGCGGACGCGGACGTGGGTGGTGCGGGAGGGGGCGTGGGGGCTCACGCTGCCTGCCCCCGGCCCGTCCGGCTTGTGACCGGCGTGTGACCGGCCTGCGAGGCGAGGCCGGTCAGGCCGAGGCGGCGTCCGGGGGCACGGCCCCGGGGAACGGCCACGACGGCAGTGTGTCCGACTCGTCCTTCAGGCCCACCCCCGTCAGGCCCAGTTCCGGGCGCGCACCGTCAGCGCCACCAGCTTCGCCGCCGCCGTCCCGTATCCCAAGCCCCAGGGGCGGCCGGATGTTGGAGAGGCAGTTGCGGTCGGCGTCCGTCGTGACGCCCGGCGTCGGGGCGTACGTCAGGTAGGCGCCCAGGGAGTCCGCCGCGGACATCCCCGGGCGCTCCCCGATCAGGACCGCCACGAGCCGGGCCCCATGGCATGCGCGACGTCGTCGCCCAGTGCCACCCGGGCCTGCTCCGCGAGCACCACCGGCGCGACGCGCCACCCGTCCGGCAGCAGTGCCGTGGTCGCGCGGACCATCGCCGCCGCGTGGTCGTGCACGGCACGGCTGGACAGCCCGCCGGCGACCACGAACAGCACGTCCCACGCGTCGTGCGGGAGGTGCGCGCGGTCCGCCGCGTCCAGGCGGCGGCCCAGGTCCGGCCGCTGGAGGTAGGTCCCCCCGCGAGTGCACCGCGTCCCGCGCCGCCGCGTGCGCCGCCCAGAGCAAGAGTGTTCGCCCCGGCCGATTTCTAAAGGTCTGGTTGACAAACATTTAACGTGCCGACACGCTGGACCGACTCATTCGGGCTACAGAGTTCCACCCCAACAGCAGTGCGCGCAGCGATCGCGGCAACGAGGAAGGGGCCACCCGATGGCAGTTCAGGAGGGCATAGCCCCGGACGCGAGGACCGGCGGTGACGGTCCTGTTCACCGGCTGAAGCCCAACGCCGTGGGATTGCTCGGAGTGGTCTTCATGACCATCGCGACCGCGGCCCCGATCACCGCGATGACGGGCAACGTGCCCTTCATGGTGTCGGCGGGCAATGGCATCGGGGCACCGGCCAGCTATCTGGTCGCAATGGTCGTCCTGGCAATCTTTTCCGTCGGCTTCACCTCGATGGCGAAGCACATCACCTCGACCGGCGCCTTCTACGGCTTCATCTCCTACGGCCTCGGCCGCACCGTCGGCCTGGCGTCCGGCCTGCTCGCGACCTTCGCGTACGTCGTCTTCGAGCCGGCCCTGATCGGCATCTTCTCGACCTTCGCCACCACAACGCTCAGGGACCAGACGGGAGTTCACGTCCCATGGTGGGCGTTCGCGCTGCTGATGCTGGCCATCAACGCGACCGGGACATGGTTCGGCGTGGACGTCGCCGAGAAGCTGCTCGTCGTCCTGCTCGCCACCGAGGTCACCGTCCTCGCGGCGATGGCGATATCCGTGGCCCTGCACGGCGGCGGCCCGCACGGCTTCACCTTCGCCCCGGTCAACCCGGTCAACGCGTTCAAGGGGACGAGCGCCGGGCTCGGGCTCTTCTTCGCCTTCTGGTCGTGGGTCGGCTTCGAGTCGACGGCGATGTACGGCGAGGAGTCGCGCGACCCGAAGAAGATCATCCCCAAGGCGACGATGATCTCGGTCCTGGGTGTCGGTGTGTTCTACGTCTTCGTGT
This sequence comes from Streptomyces sp. TP-A0356, assembly GCF_001417775.1. Lineage (GTDB taxonomy): Bacteria > Actinomycetota > Actinomycetes > Streptomycetales > Streptomycetaceae > Streptomyces. The sequence goes on from NZ_BBZJ01000018.1 coordinate 224,493, forward strand.
CGTGGATGGCGATCACGGGCAACGGCGAGGCGGAGGCCGTGAAGGCGGCCTCCTCGGCGAACCCGCTCGCCCTCTTCTTCCACCCCACCGAGCACTACGTCGGCCACTGGGCGGTCGTCGTCATGCAGTGGCTGATGATCAGCGGCTCCCTGGCGTGCGGCATGGCCTTCCACAACTGCGCCGCGCGGTACATGTACGCGCTGGGCCGCGAGGGCGTACTGCCGTCGCTGCGGCGGACCGTCGGGCGCACTCATCCGCAGCACGGCTCGCCGCACATCGCAGGCCTGGTGCAGACGGTCGTCAGCGCGGTGCTGATCGGGGCGTTCTGGCTCGCGGGCAAGGACCCGTACACCGGCACCTACGTCCTGCTCGCCATCCTCGGCACGATGGCGATCCTGATCGTGCAGGCCGTGTGCTCCTTCGCGGTCCTCGTCTACTTCCGCAGCCACCACCCGGAGAGCCGCCACTGGTTCAGGACCCTCGCCGCCCCGCTCATGGGCGGCATCGCGATGCTCGCGGTGGTGGTGCTGCTGGTGTCCAACATGGGGGTGGCGGCCGGTCCCGAGTCCGGCTCGTTCGTCCTGAAGGCGACGCCGTGGCTGGTGGCGCTGGTCGCGCTGACGGGCATCGGCTACGCGCAGTACCTGAAGCGCAGGTCGCCCGAGCGGTACGCGCTGCTGGGGCGGACGGTGCTGGAGGAGACGAAGGAGCGGTAGGCCGGGGAGGGACCCGGGAGGGGCGGCGCGGGGGCGTCCGCCCCTTCGGCGGGCGGGGCGTCCAGCCCATGGGCGTACGCGAGGCGCCAACCCCTTCGGCGTACGCCAGGCGTCCGGCCCTCCCCCGGGTGCTTCAGCCCTCCCCGTACAGCTTCTCCCGATGGGCCCGCCACCGCTCCATCATTCTGGCGATCTCGCCGTCCATGAACTCGAAGAAGGCGAGCGTCTCCGCCAGACGCCGGCCCGCCGGAGTCGCGGCGCCGAGGCTGTCGACCCCCTCACACAGCGCGTGCTCCCAGCGCTTGATCACGGCGTCCCGGTTGGTCAGCGCCTCGTACCACTGATTGCTGTGCACGCGGTAGCGCTCACGCCGCGAGCCGGGCTCCCGCTCGCGCGCGACCATGTGCTGCTGCGCCAGATAGCGCACCGCGCCGGAGACGGCGGCCGGGCTGACCTGGAGCTGTTCCCCCAGTTCGGCGGAGGTCAGCGAGCCGGAGTCGGAGGACAGCAGCGCGGCGAACACCCGGGCGGGCATGCGCTGCATGCCCGCCTCGACGAGCTGCGCCGCGAAGCTCTCCACGAACTTCGAGACCGCCTCGGGGTCCCGTCCCACCGCACCCGGTTCCGTCATCTCCCGATCATCTCCCCTGTTCCGCCGCCGCCCCCGAGTGTATCCGTGATTTATACGCTTCCTTAACTTCACAAATTTCTGAAGGTCGCGTACGTTCTGAAGCATGACGAAGGCCATCACCGTCTCCGGACTGCACAAGTCGTTCGGCGGCACGCACGCCCTGGACGGCCTCGACCTGGAGGTCGAGACCGGCGAGGTCCACGGCTTCCTGGGGCCGAACGGCGCCGGGAAGTCCACCACCATCCGGGTCCTCCTCGGCCTGCTGCGCGCCGACTCCGGCGCCGCCCAGGTGCTCGGCCGCGACCCGTGGACGGACGCGGTGGAACTCCACCGCCAGGTCGCGTACGTCCCCGGGGACGTCACCCTGTGGCGCAACCTCTCCGGCGGCGAGGTCATAGACCTGTACGGCCGGCTGCGCGGCGGCCTGGACCCGCGGCGCCGGGCGGAGCTGATCGAGCGGTTCGAGCTGGACCCGACGAAGAAGGGGCGGACGTACTCCAAGGGCAACCGGCAGAAGGTCGCCCTCGTCGCCGCCTTCGCCTCGGACGTGGACCTGCTGATCCTGGACGAGCCGACGTCCGGGCTGGATCCGCTGATGGAGGAGGTGTTCCAGCGGTGCGTCGAGGAGGAGCGCGACCGCGGCCGGACGATCCTGCTGTCGAGTCACATCCTCAGCGAGGTCGAGCAGCTCTGCGACCGGGTGAGCATCATCCGCAAGGGCCGCACGGTCGAGAGCGGCTCGCTGGCCGACCTGCGCCATCTGACCCGTACGAGCGTCACGGCGGAACTCGCGGGCCCGCCGAACGGACTGACGCGCCTGCCCGGCGTCCATGACCTCGACGTCCACGGAAGGCGGGTCAGACTCCAGGTCGACACCGACAAGCTGGACGCGGTGCTGCGGGCGCTGAGCGAATCGGGGGTGCGGTCGCTGACCTCGACGCCGCCGACGCTGGAGGAGCTGTTCCTGCGGCACTACCAGGACGACCTCCACAAGGAGGCGGGGACACGATGACCGCCGTCGCGTCGGACTTCGCGGTACGGGCCGGTGGATCCCGCCAACTGTCCCACACAGGAACGCTGTTGAGGTTCGCGCTGCGCCGGGACCGGATGATGATCCCGGTCTGGGTCGCGGTCGACGCCCTGATGGTGCTGTCCATGCCGGGCACCCTCAAGGGCCTGTACGGCACCCCGGCCCAACGCGCCGACCTGGCCGACCAGATGGCCACCAACACCTCGCTGCGCGCATTGGTCGGACCGGTCTTCGGCCAGTCCCTCGGCGCGCTCACCGCCTGGCGTATCGGCGTCTACGCCGGACTGCTGGCCGCGGTCATGAGCCTGCTCGTCGTCGTACGGCACACCCGCGACGAGGAGGAGAGCGGACGGCAGGAACTGATCTCGTCGGCGATGGTGGGGCGGCGTGCCCCGCTGACGGCGGCGCTGCTCACCGCGGGGGTCGCGAACGCGGCCCTGGCCCTGGTGATCACGGCCGGGCTGTCCGGGCAGGGCACCGCGGGGGCGCTGGCGCTGGGGCTGGGGGTCGGCGGTGTCGGGCTGGTGTTCGCCACCATGGCGGCGATCGTCGCCCAGCTGACGGAGAGCGCGCGGCTGGCGCGGGGGCTGACGGCCGCGGTGCTGGGCGCCGCCTTCGTGCTGCGCGCGGCGGGCGACGCCGGGGAGAACGGCGGCTCGTCCGTACTGACCTGGCTCTCCCCGCTCGGCTGGCTGGAGAACGAGCGCTCCTACGCCCACGAACGCTGGTGGGTGCTGCTGCTGTTCGCGGCGGCGGCGCTGCTCCAGGGCGCGGTGGCGTACGCGCTGGCCGGGCGCCGCGACCTCGGCATGAGCTTCCTGCCCACGCGGCCGGGCCCGGCCACCGGCCGTCTGGGCTCGGCGGGCGCGCTGGCCTGGCGGCTGCAGCGCGGCGGTGTGCTCGGCTGGAGCCTCGGCTTCTTCCTGGCCGGGCTCGTCTACGGCGGGATGACCGACGGCGCGGCCAAGTTCGTCGGCGACAACGCGAAGGCCCGCGAGATCTTCCAGCGCATGGGCGGCCACTCGGGACTGACGGACGCGTTCCTCGCCGCGATGGTCGGCATCATGGGCCTGGTCGCGGCCCTCTACATCGTCGCGGCGGTCCTGCGGCTGCACGGCGAGGAGACGTCGGGCCGGGCCGAGGCGGTGCTGGCGAACGCGGTCGGGCGACTGCGCTGGGCCGCCGGCCATCTGCTGATCGCCTTCGGCGGCGCCGCGCTGCTCATGCTGCTGGCGGGCGCGGGCTTCGCGCTGGGCTACGGCGGGAAGACCGGCCCGATCCTGGGCGCCTGTCTGGTGCAGTTGCCCGCGGTGTGGGTGATCGGCGGCCTGGCGGTCCTGTTGTACGGCGTACTGCCACGGGGGGCGTTGGCGGCCTGGGGCGTGGCGGGAGCGGCGCTGCTGATCGGGTGGGTTGGGCCGGCGCTGAACCTTCCGCAGGCGGTGCTGGACGCGTCGCCCTTCGGTCACCTGCCGAAGCTGCCGGGCGGACAGATGACGTGGGCGCCGGTACTGACGCTGACCGGAATCGCGGTGGTGCTGGTGGCCGGGGGGCTGGTGGCGCTGCGGAGGCGGGACATGTCGGGCTGAGGGTTCCTTGCACTATGCCCGCGCTCATAGTGCAAGGACCCCTGAGGGTGCCGTCGGCCGGCGTACTGCTTGAGCTCCTCGGTGATCAGCCCACCTCGACGCTCAGCCCCTCCAGACCCCGGATCACGAAGTTCGGCTTCCGCTCCGGCTCCGCCGCAAGCCGCAGGGTCGGGGCCTTCTCCAGCAGGGCCGTCATGGACGCCGCCAGTTCGATGCGGGCGAGCGGCGCGCCGATGCAGTAGTGGATGCCCGCGCTGAAGGAGATGTGCGGGTTGTCCGCGCGGGTCAGATCCAGGCTCTCCGGGTCGGTGAAGACCGCCGGGTCGTGGTTGGCCGAGCCGAACAGCATGGCGACCTCCGCGCCCCGCGGGATCGACGTGCCGTCGATCTCGATATCGTCCAGCACCCAGCGCTCGAAGAGCTGCAGCGGGGTGTCGTAGCGCATCAGCTCCTCCACGGCGGACGGCACGAGCCCGTGGTCCGCGCGCAGCGCCGCCAGCTGGTCCGGGTGCCGGAACAGCGCCCACCAGCCGTTGACCGTCGCGTTCACCGTCGCCTCGTGACCCGCGTTCAGAAGCAGCACACAGGTCGAGATCATCTCCTGCTCGGTGAGCCGGTCGCCCTCGTCGTACGCCGCGATCAGTCCCGAGACCAGGTCCTCCCCCGGCTCCTTGCGGCGCAGCGCGATCAGCTCCCGCAGATACGCGGAGAACTCGACCGACGCCCGTACCGCCTGGCGCGCCGTCTCCTGTGACGGGTTGAGCTCGTACATCCCGCAGATGTCCGCCGACCAGGGGCGCAGCTGCGCACGGTCCGCCTCCGGGACGCCCAGCATCTCGGCGATCACCGCGACCGGCAGCGGTTCGGCGACGTCCGTCAGCAGATCGCCGCCGCCCGCCTCCACCAGACGGGACACCAGGTCGTCGGCCAGTCCCCGCACATACGGCGTCAGCCGCTCGACCGTCCGCGGCGTGAACGCCTTCGACACCAGCCGCCGGATACGGGTGTGGTCCGGCGGCTCCAGGTCCAGCATGCCGTGGTCGTTGAGCGTGTGGAACGGCTCGTGCTCCGGCGGCGGCGCCGTCCGGCCGAAGTCCTCGTGGGTGAAACGGTGCTGATACGTCCGGCCGAGTCGCCTCTCGCGCAGCAGCGCCGACACGTCCGCGTGGTGCGGGACCAGCCACTGGTCGGTGGGCTCGTAGTAGTGCACACGGCCCCGTGCGCGCAGCTCGGCGTAGGCGGGGTAGGGGTCGGCGACGAAGGCCGGGTCCCAAGGGTCGAACGCGAGGTCGGATCGGGCTGCCATGCCCGGACGCTAGCCCGGCCCGCCCCTCTCTGACCAGATCCGTCTCACCGGCCGACGCCCTCGGCGAGGTCAGCCCGGTATCACCAGCCTCGTCTCGTACGCGAACACCGCCGCCTGCGTCCGGTCCCGCAGCCCCAGCTTCACCAGGATCCGGCTCACATGGGTCTTGACGGTCGACTCGGCGACCACCAGCCGCTCGGCCATCTCCGCGTTCGACAGGCCCTGCGCGATGAGGACCAGTACCTCCGTCTCCCGCTCGGTCAGATCTCCGTAGGCCCCCTGCGCGGTGGACGCGAACCGCGGAGCCTCGGACAGCTTGGAGAACTCCGAGATCAGCCGCTTGGTCACCGAGGGAGCCAGCAGCGCCTCACCGGCCGCCACCACCCGTACCCCATCGGCGAGCCGGCGGGCCGACGCGTCCTTGAGCAGGAAGCCGGAGGCTCCCGCCCGCAGCGCCTGGTACACATACTCGTCGAGGTCGAAGGTGGTGAGGACCAGCACCTTCGCCGACCCGTCCGCCGCGACGATCTCCCGGGTGGCCTCGATGCCGTTCAGCTCCGGCATACGGATGTCCATCAGCACGACGTCCGGGGACAGCTCCCGGACCCGCTCGACCGCTTCCCGGCCGTTGACCGCCTCGCCGACGACCTCGATGTCCGGCATCGCCCCGAGCAGCACCGAGAAGCCCTCGCGGACCATCATCTGGTCGTCGGCGATCAGTACGCGGATGGTGCCGCTCCTCATGCGGGGGCCTCCGCCGTCGTCACCGGCAGGAACACCGTCACCTCATACCCTCCGTCGTCCGTCTCCCCCGCGGTCATCTCCCCGTTCAGCATCGAGACCCGTTCGCGCATGCCCGTGAGGCCGTGCCCCGCGCCGTGCGTCGACTTCTCCAACGCGACCTGCGGAGCCGGGCCGTTGACGATCCGCAGACCCAGCCCGCCGAGCACATAGCCGATCTCCACACGGGCGGTGGCGCCCGGTGCGTGCCGCAGTGCGTTGCTGAGGGCCTCCTGGACGATGCGGTACGCCGACAGCTCGACTCCCTGCGGGAGTTCCCGCACCGCGCCCGTGAGCACCTTGTCCACGGTCAGGCCCGCCTCCCGCACGTTCGTCAGCAGGGCGTCCAGGTCGGCCAGGGTGGGCTGCGGGGCGTCCGGGGCCTCGTAGTCCTCCGCCCGTACGACGCCGAGGACGCGGCGTAGCTCGGTCAGGGCCGCCACCGCGTTCTCCCGGATGGTGGCGAAGGCCTTCTCCAGCTCGGGCGGTGTGTTCTCCACTCGGTAGGGCGCGGCCTCCGCCTGGATGGCCACCACCGACATGTGGTGGGCGACCACGTCGTGCAACTCGCGGGCGATCGTCGTGCGCTCCTCCAGCAGGGTGCGCCGGGAGCGCTCCTGGGCGGTCTCCGTCTGCTGGGCGGTCACCTCGCGCTCGGCCGCGCGGCGTGTGTGCCGGACGGTGACGACCAGCAGGGCGAGCGCGGAGACCGAGAGCAGCTGCATGGTGTTGGTGCCCTCGTGGCCCCAGCCGAAGAAGGTCTCGGCCGCCGTCCCGTACACCCCGGTCAGCAGCCACATCCAGGCGGCCGTGCGCGGCCGGGTGCGCAGTGCGACGACCGTCATCACCAGCAGGTGCGAGAAGAAGTTCCCGGGCAGCCACGGCCAGTCCCACACGGTGCTGCCGAGCACGGCGGAGACGGGGGTCGCCGCGAGGGAGCACCAGAAGGCACCGACCGGCCGGACCAGCGTCAGCAGGACCGGGCCCAGCACCAGGAACGCCATCAGCAGGGAGGACAGGCCGCCCTCCATGCGGCCCTCGTGACTGGCGCCCAGCGCGGCCAGCAGACCGGCGAGGCTCACCGCGGCATGCGGGGTCCAGGCCGCGTACTGCCGCAGGCCCGCGGGCAGTCGGCGGACGAGCGGGCCGTCGGTCCGCATGCGCGGCAGGGGGCGGTAGGCGAAGGCGTCGTGGAACAGGTCCTGCCGCAGCCCGCGCAGGGCGTCCGCGGCGAGGCGGTACTCCGGGCTGTGCGGCTTGGTCCCGCGCCCCGGTGGCGTCGTCCGCGTCTGGGTCGTCTCGGTCACGTGGAAACGGTAGGCCGGGTAGGGAGATGCGGTCGTCACCGGTGAGAAGGGTTCTTCGGGGTCCGTCTCAAGTACTACGGCGACGCGCTCCTTGAGCGGGGCCCGGGGCGTGCCGTCGAGGCGGGAGAACCCGGCGATCAGACGCCGGGTGGTCCCGGGTGCCAGAAGCACGTCGCCCGCGGCCACCACGCGTACCGCCTCGGCGAGTTGGTCGGCGGAGGCGTCCTTCAGCGGTGCCCATCAGGACGACGTCCCGTCAACTCCCGACATTACCTGGCGACTTGGCGCTACCAGGCCAGCTGTGCGATCTCCTCCGCCACCACGGCGCACGCGTCGGCCGCCGGGTCGATCAGGGGGAAGTGGCCGACGTCCTCCAGGAGGGTGAGACCGACGACCTCGCCCGCCCTCGCCGCCGCCTCCGCGTACGACTCGGCGACGGCCTGCGGCACCACGATGTCCTTACGGCCCTGGACGAGGGTCGTGGCGATGCCGGTGGGCAGCAGGAGCGCCGGGTCCGCGTACGGTCGGCGCTCCGCGAACAAGGTCTTCGCACCGAGGAGTTGGACCGACGCGTTGCCGCACACCCCCAGCTTCTCGGCGACGAGGAGGTCCGCGATCGGGGCGAGCCCGACGACGCCGCGCAGCGGGGCCGGGCGGTCCGTGCGCCACGGCGAGTCCGCGGGCAGGACGTGGCGGGCCGCCGCCCACAGCGCGAGGTGGCCGCCCGCCGAGTGGCCGGTGATCACCGTGCGGCGCGGGTCGGCCTGGGGCAGCGCCTCCCGTACGAGTGCCGGGAGCGCGTCGATCGCGGCGGCGACGTCGTCGAACGTGTCCGGCCACCGGCCCGCCACCGGCCCCGTGCCGCCGCCGTCCGGGCCCGTGGGCCCCTCGGCCTGCGAGGGGATGAGCGCGCCCCGGCGGTACTCCACATTGGCCACGGCGAAACCCCGGCGGGCCAGGAAGTCCGCGAACGGGGTGATGTGCCGGCGGTCGTACGGCGCCCGCCACGCCCCGCCGTGCAGCACGACGACGAGCGGAGCGAGGCCCGTCGTGTCCGCCACCGCCCCGGCGGCCTCCGTCTCCCGCGGGGCGTAGAAGTCGATCACCTGGTCGGGGAGGCCGCCGTACGCGGCGGTGGCGTCCGGCTCCACCGGCGGGTGCGAGAAGGCGGACGCCTCCTCCTCGGCGTCCCGCGCCGCGGCCTCGCGGGCGGACGCGTCGTCCGGCTCTGCGGCATCGCGGGGGGCGGCGTCGTCCGGCATGCTCCGACCTCTCAGCGGCGAAACGGGATTCGTACGCGATGGCCGGAAGGTGATCGGCCGTTGGCGGGGACGGTATCAGGCGGGTGACGTGGGTCCCCACGGGGTTGTCACGCTCGGTGAAGGGCAAACGGTCCTGCTGTTTCGTTAGGGGTGCGCGGCAGAAGCCTTCGCCGTACTCGCGCGCGCGATCATCGTGCTCCGCACGCGAGTCCATCGCCCTTCGGCGCCAGGAGGCCCCCATGTCACAGTCCGATGCCGCGCCGCCCGGGGCGGCCGAGCCGGGCACCGTGCGCCCCGGCGGGCGCACCGCGCGCCTGCGTGCCACCGTGCTGCGGGCGGCCGGGGACGTCCTGGCCGAGCAGGGGTTCGCGCATCTGGGCCTGGGGAGGTGCCCGGTCCGGCGGGCGCCCGACGGGCCGCGGAGGCGGCGATGGCCGCGGCGGTGGCGGGGGTGTACGTGGTGGCGACCTGACACCACGTACCCGGGGGGGACCGACCTGGCGCGAGGACGGACGGCCGCGGCTCCCCGGCGCCCCGGCGGCGGGGTCGGCGATGTGGTCGCCGTGCGCACCGCCGCCAGGGGAGCCCCTGGTCAGGCCAGCGTCTCCGCCAGTACCCGGGCCGCCCGTTCCACGTCCGCGAAGCCCACGTACAGCGGCGTGAACCCGAAACGCAGCACGTCCGGCGGCCGGAAGTCCCCGACCACGCCGCTCGCGATCAGCCGCTTCATCACGTCCCCCGCGCCGGTGCAGCGCAGCGCCACCTGGCTGCCCCGCTCCGGGTGCGCGGCGGGCGTCAGCGACTCGACCGTGCCCTCGGGGACGTAGGCCGCCACGCACTCCAGGAAGAAGTCCGTGAGGGCCAGGGACTTGGCGCGCACCGCCTCGATCGAGACGCCGTCCCACACCTCCAGCGCCGCCTCCAGGGCGAGCATGGACAGGATGTCCGGGGTGCCGACGCGGCCGCGCGGCGCGCCCGCGGCCGGTTCGTAGTCCGTTCGCATGCCGAAGGGTTCCGCGTGCGAGTTCCAGCCCGGCAGCGGTGAGTCGAAGCGGTCCTGCAGGTCCCGCCGCACATACAGGTACGCCGGTGAGCCCGGGCCTCCGTTCAGGTACTTGTAGGTGCAGCCGACGGCCAGGTCGACCCCGTGTTCGTCCAGGCCGACGGGCAGCGCGCCCGCGCTGTGGCACAGGTCCCAGACGGCCACCGCGCCGGCATCGTGCACCGCGGCCGTCAGACCGGGCAGGTCGTGCAGCCGACCCGTGCGGTAGTCGACGTGGTTGAGCAGCACCGCCGCCGTACGTCCGCTGAGGGCCCCGGGCACCTCCGCCGGGGCCACCGGGCGCAGCGTGCAGCCCGTCATCCGGGCCGCCGACCCGGCGATGTACCCGTCCGTCGGGAACGTCGTCGCGTCGACCAGGATCTCCTCCCGCCCGTCCCCGCTCCCGGTGGCCAGGCGCACGGCGGCCACCAGCGCCTTGAAGACGTTGACGCTGGTCGAGTCGCCCACCACGATCTGCCCGGGCGCCGCGCCGACGAGCGGGGCGATCCGGTCGCCGATCCGCTCCGGCGCCGTCCACCAGCCGCTCTCGTCCCAGGAACGGATCCGCAGGGATCCCCACTGCCTGCGGACGACGTCCTGCATCCGGCCCGGCACGGCCGCGGGGAGCGCGCCCAGCGAGTTCCCGTCCAGGTAGACGGCCTCGTCGAGCACGAACCTCGCGCGCAGTGCGGCCAGTTGATCGGCCGCGTCCAGCTCCTGTGCCCTGCTGATCAGTTCAGACATGCGACCGCGCCGTCCACAGCTCGGGGAACACGTTCTTCTGCGCCCGCTTCTCCAGCCAGGCCACTCCCGCGGAGCCGCCCGTGCCGGGCTTGGCGCCCATCGCACGGCGGGTGGCCACCAGGTGGTCGTTGCGCCAGCGCCACACCAGTTCCGCCACATCGGTCAACGCCTCGCCCAGACGGGCGAGTTCGTCCGCCGGATCCCCGGAGTAGAGGGCGGTCCACACGGCCTCGACCTCCTCCGACGGCTCGTACCGCCGGGAGACGTCGCGCCGCAGCACGGCGTCCGGGACCGCGTGCCCGCGGCGCCCGAGCAGCCGCAGCACCTCGTCGTACAGACTCGGCTCGTGCAGCGCCTTCTCCAACTCGGCATGGACGCGCGGCGCGCCCCGGTGCGGGACCAGCATGGACGCGGACTTCTCACCGAGCAGGAACTCCATACGGCGGTACATCGCCGACTGGAAGCCGGAGCCCTCGCCGAGGGCGGAGCGGTAGGAGTTGAACTGAGCGGGCGTCAGCTGCGCGAGGGGACGCCAGGACGCGTTCAGCGCCTCCAGCTCCCGTACGGACCTCTTCAGCGCGTCGATCGCCACCGGTACCCGGTCCTCACGCAGGGCCCGCGCAGCGGTCTCCCACTCGTGGACGATCACCGTGAACCACAGCTCCATCACCTGGGTCGTGACCAGGAAGACCATCTCTCCGGGGTCGTCGGAGAGGGTGTGCTGGAGGTGGGTGAGCACGTCCGCCTTGACGTAGTCCTCGTACGGCGTCGTGCCCTGGAAGTCGAGATGCGGGGTCTCGGGCTCCTGAGTCTCGTGCGACTGATGAGCCTGTTGGGACATCGCTGTCTCCTGTTGTGTGCTCCGGGTGGCGGTCCGCCCCTGCCGATGCCGGCACGGGGGCCCCGGTCCCCACGGGCATCCTGCGCACAGACCGCGGACACCGCAAGGCCCGCCTGGTCACAGGCGGGCCTTGCCACTCTTCAGGACCAGCCGCTCAGGGACTACCAGCAGCTCAGGGACTAGCTGAGCGTCTGGGCCGCCGTCGGCGAGGAGTCCTTCAGGAACTGCGAGCAGCGCTCGTACTCCTCCTGCTCACCGATCCCCTGCGCGGCGCGCGCGAGGGCGTGCAGGGCGCGCAGGAACCCGCGGTTCGGCTCGTGCTCCCAGGGGATGGGACCGTGGCCCTTCCACCCGCTGCGGCGCAGGGCGTCCAGGCCACGGTGGTAGCCCGTGCGGGCGTAGGCGTACGACTCGACCACCGAACCGCGCTCGAACGCGTCGTCGGCCAGCTGGGCCCAGGCGAGCGAGGAGGCGGGGTGCTTGGCGGCGACGTCGGCGGGCGCCGTGCCGCCCGCCAGGAGCTCGCGCGGCTCCGGGTCGTCGGGCAGGTGGGTCGGGGGCGGGCCCCCGAGAAGGTTCTCGTGAACGTTCATGGCTCCCAGTGTGCGCCATCGCCCTTGATCGGTAACGGTCGCGTGCGGTCCTTCGGCGCCGGCCGCCCGGCCCGGCGGAGACGGTGCGGGGACACGATCACGCAGCTGGGCCGGCGCCGGAGGCCGCAGGTCCGTGTGGCGACTCCAGGGGCGGGGTCGTCACACAGCCGTGCGTACGGCATTCGGGGTGACGGCACTCCGGTACCGGACGGCGCACCGTCGCGAGGGCGAGCGCCGCCCCCGCCACCAGGACGCCCGCGCACAGCGGCATCGCGCGGCGGAAGGCGGCGTTGAACGCGTCCGCCGAGCGGTACGCCTCCGGGCCCATCCCGGTGAGCAGTGGCAGCGCGGCAACGGCGATCAGGCCGGCCGCGCGGGCCGCCGCGTTGTTGATACCGCTGGCCAGGCCCGCCCGGCCGGTGTCGACCGAGGCGAGCACGGTGGCGGTGAGGGGTGCGACCAGGGTGACCATGCCCGCGCCCATGACCAGCAGGGCGGGCAGAACGTCGGTGGCGTACGAGGCGCCCTTGCCGACGCGCAGCATCAGCAGCATGCCGGCCGCGCAGAGCAGGGGGCCGACGGTGAGCGGGATGCGTGGTCCGATGCGCTCGGCGAGGGCGCCCGAGCGGGCCGAGAAGAGGAGCATCAGCACGGTCGTGGGCAGCAGTGCCGTCCCCGCCCGCAGCGCCGAGTAGCCCGCCACCACCTGGAGCTGCAGCGCGGTCAGGAAGAAGAAGCCGCCGAACGCCGCGTAGACGCAGAGGGTCACCAGGTTGACCGCCGTGAACTGACGGGAGCCGAAGATGTCGAGCGGCATCATCGGATCGGGGCGGCGCCCTTCGACGTACCCGAAGGCGATCCCCGCGGCCACGCCCGCGGCCGTCGTGAGGGCCACGGTCAGCGAGCCCTGACGGGCCTCGACGAGGGCATACGTCACCAGGGCCAGGGACAGGGCGCCGAGGGCGGCGCCCAGGACGTCGAAACGGCCGTGGGAGCGGTCGTCCGCCGATTCCGGTACGTGTCTGATCGCGATGGGCGCGCAGAGCAGGGCCAGCGGGACGTTGAGGAGGAAGACCCAGCGCCAGCCGGGGCCGTCCACCAGCCAGCCGCCGAGGAACGGGCCGACGGCGGCACCGATGCCACCGAACCCGGACCAGAGGCCGACCGCCCGTGCGCGGTCGTCCGGGTGGAACGACGCCTGGATGAGCGCGAGCGAGCCGGGGGTCAGCAGCGCGCCGCCGATGCCCTGGAGGGTGCGGGCGGCGATGAGGACGCCGGGGGTGGGGGCGAGGCCGCACAGGAGGGAGGCGCCGGCGAACCAGACGACACCGAGGACGAAGACCTTGCGGCGCCCGAAGTGGTCGCCGAGGGCGCCGCCGAGGAGGATCAGACCGGCGAGCGTGACCATGTACGCGTTGACGGTCCACTGGAGGGCGGCGAGGTTCGCGTTCAGGTCGCGGCCGATGCGGGGCAGGGCGACGTTGACGACGGTGGAGTCCAGCAGGGCCATGCTGGAGCCGAGCACGGTCGTCAGCAGGATCCACTTGCCCTGCGGGGAGCTGATCCTGATGCTTGGGGTCTGCTGTGCGGTGACAGCCATGTTCGGATCATCCCGCGTTCGCTGTCCCTGAGCCAGATGCACAACGAGCCCGGCGCGCGGGGGGCGTGCCGCCCACAGCCTGAGCGCCGGGCTCGTCGGGCCCCGGTTACTTGATCTTCGCGCCCGTGGAGCGGAGGTTGTCGCAGGCCTCGGTGACGCGCTGCGCCATCGACCCCTCGGCCACCTTGCCCCAGGTGCGCGGGTCGTACGCCTTCTTGGAGCCGACCTCGCCGTCGACCTTCAGGACGCCGTCGTAGTTCTTGAACATGTGGTCGGCGACCGGACGCGTGAAGGCGTACTGCGTGTCCGTGTCGATGTTCATCTTGACCACGCCGCTCTCCAGCGCCGTCAGGATCTCCTCCTTGGAGGAGCCCGAGCCGCCGTGGAAGACGAAGTCGAACGGCTTGCTGCCGGCCGGCAGGCCGAACTTGGCGGCCACGCCCTCGTTCAGCTCCTTCAACAGCTCCGGGCGAAGGACGACGTTGCCCGGCTTGTACACGCCGTGGACGTTGCCGAACGACGCGGCCAGCAGGTAGCGGCCCTTCTCGCCCAGGCCCAGCGCCTCCGCCGTACGGATCGCGTCCTCGACCGTGGTGTAGAGGGAGTCGTTGATCTCGTGGGAGACGCCGTCCTCCTCACCGCCGGTCGGGGTGATCTCGACCTCCAGGATGATCTTCGCGGCGCGGGCCCGCTCCAGCAGCTCCTGGGCGATCTTCAGGTTGTCGGCGAGGGTCTCGGCGGAGCCGTCCCACATGTGGGACTGGAACAGCGGGTTCTCGCCGCGGGACACGCGCTCCTCGGAGATCGCGAGCAGCGGACGTACGTACCCGTCGAGCTTGTCCTTCGGGCAGTGGTCCGTGTGCAGCGCGATGTTGACCGGGTACTTCTCGGCGACGATGTGCGCGAACTGGGCCAGGGCCACCGCTCCGGTGACCATGTCCTTCTTGTACTGGCCGCCCAGGAACTCGGCGCCGCCCGTCGAGATCTGGACGATGCCGTCGCTCTCGGCCTCCGCGAAGCCGCGCAGGGCAGCGTGCAGGGTCTGGGACGAGGTCACGTTGATGGCCGGGTAGGCGAACTTGCCTGCCTTCGCCCGGTCGAGCATCTCGTTGTAGACCTCGGGGGTTGCGATGGGCATCTGTCCGCTCCTTGTTGTGCGGGTTGCGTTGTCCTTACGGCCCTGACCTAGGGGGCGACGTCATCGTCGTCCCCATCTTTCCAGACTTGGCCGGATGCTCCGGTCACCTTGTCCAGCCTGTGGATAACTCCCCCGTCACCCCCTGTGAACAGCGCTCAGTCCAGGCCGAGTTCGTCCTTCGAGTAGGCGAAGAGATACGGCACTCCGGCGCCCTCCTGGATCTTCTCGGCCGCGCCCGTGGCCCGGTCGACGATCGTCGCGACGGCGACCACCTCGGCCCCGGCCTCGCGCACCGCCTCCACCGCGGCGAGCGGGGAACCGCCCGTGGTGGAGGTGTCCTCGACGACCAGGACCCGGCGGCCCTTGATCTCCGGGCCCTCCACGCGCCGCTGCAGGCCGTGCGCCTTCGCGGCCTTGCGGACGACGAAGGCGTCCAGCCTGCGGCCGCGCGCGGCGGCCGCGTGCAGCATGGCGGCCGCGACCGGGTCCGCGCCCATGGTGAGCCCGCCGACCGCGTCGAAGTCCAGGTCGGCGGTCAGGTCCAGCAGCACCTGGCCGACCAGCGGCGCGGCCTCGCCGTCGAGGGTGATGCGGCGCAGGTCGACGTAGTAGTCGGCCTCCAGACCCGAGGAGAGGGTCACCTTGCCGTGCACCACGGCCTTGTCCTTGATCTGCTGCAGCAGGGCGCCACGTACGTCACTCATACGAGTCAGCTTAGGTCCTGCCGCAGGGGCCCCTCACAGGCGACGCCAGCTCCAGGTGGTCGTGGCCTCCAGCGGGTCGATGGGTGTGACCAGGCGCGGAAGGGTGTTGAGGCCGTTCGGCGGGCCGGTCTGCGGCTCCACGCACACCGCCTCCTGCTGCTCGTCGTACACCACCACCCACTCCTCCCGGCTGGTGACCTTCAGCTCCAGTCGTTCCGGCCAGGTGAGGGTGACGTCGACGCCGCCGGGCATGCCGAAGCAGTCGTCCCAGGGGCCGGGCTTCGGGTCGATGCGGTTCCCGGTGGGCAGATGGTCCTCGCCACGCTCCTCCTGCCAGGCCGGGCTGAAGTCGACGCGTACGTCCTGGCCGTCCAGGGTGCGGTTGAACCAGGGGTGCCAGCCGATCTGGGCCGGGAACGAGGACTCGTACGTCTCCACGGACATGGTGAGCGTCAGGGAGTCACCGGTGAGCGTGGCGAGCTGGGTGACGCGGCCGGCGTAGGGCCAGGGGGCGACCAGGTCGTGGGTGAGGACGGCCTCGGCCAGGTCGGCGCGGGCCACGCGCCAGGCGCCGTCCCGGACGGTGCCGTGGATGGCGTGCGGCGGGGCGTTGAGGGGCATCCGGTGGACCGTGCCGCCGTCGCGGAAGCTGCCCTCCCGGATCCGTCCGCACCAGGGGACCATGGGGAAGCACCCGAACCGCTCGCCCTGCCGCAGCAGCTCCCTACCGCCGACGCGCAGACTCCTCACGCGCCCGCCGTTGCCCGGCGCCAGCACGACTTCCGCGTCTCCCGCGGCCAACGTGATCTCGTCGTTACTCACGAGGCCGACCCTACTTGGCCGATCAAGAGGACGTACGACAGCGCCGCAACGCCCGAACGGTCAGCGGCGCCGGCGGAGCAGGCGGCCGGCCACGATCGCCGACGCCACGATCAAGGCCGCCGCCGGGGCCGCCCAGCGGAGCGTCGCCGTGGCCGAGACGGTCTCCGGGGCCGGTACGGGGGCGTAGCGGCCGCGTGGAGGCGCGTGGTCGACCTCCTCGGCGCTGCGGCCGATCATCGTGCGCCGGGCGTGCGCGGCCTCGGCAGGGGGCTCGCCCTCACCGCCGAGCTCGTCGTCGGGCTGGTCCCGGTCGGCGAAGGGGTCGAGGGACGGCGGAGGGACGTCGGTGTCGAAGACCGAGGGGGCGGGGGCTTCCGCCGACGCCTCGGCAGAGGTCTTCTCCGACGTGTCCTCCCGCTCCTCGGCGGGAGCCGCCCCCGACGTGACGTCAGTGTCCTTGCCGAAAGCCTCCTCTGACGCCTCGCCGGACACCGGAACCGGCTGCCCCAGGTTCTCCGCGAACCGGCCGAGCAGCCGTACCACCGCCGACGCCACCGCGTCCCCGGGCAGTTCCGCGATCCGGCCTTCCCCCGCGGCCGTACCCGTGAACGCGACCGTCGTGCCGTCCTCGGCCGGGAGGAGACGTACCGACAGGGACATCTTCACCGTGCCCGTGCCGCGGGCCTCCGCCGCCTCCCCCTCCATCGCGTACGAGCCGTCGTCCTGTCCCGCGACCCGCAGTGTGCCGCGGTAGGTGATCGTATGACCGCCGGCCCGCACCTTCAGACGGCCGGCGACGGGATCGGTGCCCGCATCCTGTTGGAGCCCGGGGATCGCGCGGGCCACCCGGGCGGGATCGGCCAGCGCCTCCCTGAGCCGCTCGGCAGGAACCGGAACGAACACCTCATGCTCCATGTCTGCCGAGCCTACCCAGCATGGCCCGAACCGCACCCCGCATCGCGTGATTCGCACCCCCGGAGGGGGAACCGCGCGTTCACGTCGGGTACCTCGGGTGCACCAGCGTCGACGCCGGCAGGCCCGCCACCCGGGTGCGTGCCGCCGCCTGCGCGTCGGCCCACAGGGAGGTCCGGGTCAGGGCGGGCAGGCGGGGCTCGCGCGGGTCCAATGTCAGGGCGGGGCGGGTACGAGCGGCGAGTACGAAACCCCAGTCGCGCGGGGCCCGGGACACGCCCGGCGAGCGGTCGGCATCCGGCACGGCGCCGGAGGCCCGGCGGACGACGCGGTACGAGGCCGTCCGCAGGCCCGCAGCCCGTACCGTCGCCTCGACCGTCCAGAAGGCACGCGGACGGGAGGTCACCGGGCCCGCGTGCACCACCAGCCGACCGCCCGCCGAGAGAGCGCGGCGGGCCAGACCGTAGAACTCCTGCGAGTACAGCTTCGTGCTCGCCGTGATGCCGGGGTCCGGCAGGTCCGCGATCACCACGTCGTACGTCCGCCGGGTGTGTCTGAGCCAGCAGAACGTGTCCCCCGTACGGACCCGGACACGCGGATCGGCGAAGACGTGGCCGTTCAGCGCGGACAGGGCCGGGTCGCGGCGGGCGAGCCGGACCAGCACCGGGTCCGGCTCGATCACGTCGACCCGCTCCACGCCCGTGTGCCGCAGCACCTCGCGCGCCGCGAGGCCGTCACCGCCGCCGAGGACGAGCACGCGCGCGTGCGGGCCGCCGCTCATCGCGGGGTGCACGAGCGCCTCGTGGTACAGGCCTTCGTCGCGGCCGCTCACCCGTAGCCGCCCGTCCAGGAAGAGAGCGAGGGGGTGGCCGCGGGTGCCGCCGGCCAGCACCACCTCCTGGACACCGGTGCGCACCGCGACCCGGACCTGCCCGCCGTACACCGCCTGGCGTGCCGCCCGCTCGAAGTCGTCGACCAGGACGGCCGCCGTGGCGAGCAGGCCCAGCACGACCAGATTGGCGACCACGAGCAGCCGGTATCCGCGACGGGACAGGTCCCGCCGGAACAGGCCGAGCACCAGGGCACCGCCCGCCACCGCGTTGACGCCGCCGGTGAGCAGGGCGCCCCTGAGCTCGCCGAGCTGCGGGAGCAGGAGAAAGGGGAAGGCGAGGCCGCCGACCAGCGCGCCCACGTAGTCCGCCGCGAACAGGTCGGCGACCGCGCCGCCCGCGTCCTGGCGGCGGATGCGCTGGATCAGCTCCATCAGCAGGGGGACCTCGGCGCCGATGAGCAGGCCGATGGCGAGCGAGAAGACGACCAGCAGACAGCGTGGGCAGCCGGACCAGGCTCCACCCCAGCCGCCGGTCCAGGCGAAGACCGCGTACAGGGCCATCGCGCTGCAGCCGCCGACGAGCGCGAGGGCGGCCTCCACGGCGCCGAAGCCGGCCGCGGCGCGAGCGCGGAGCCGCTTCGCGGCGAGCGAGCCGATGCCCATCGCGAAGACCATCACCGACAGCACGACGGACGCCTGGGTGACCGAGTCGCCGATCAAGTACGAGGCCAGTGCGACGAGTTCCAGTTCGTACACGAGTCCGCAGGCCGCACAGACGAACACGCCGACGAGGACGAGGAACCTCCCGGTGCCTGGGCGTACGGGCAGCCGCGCCCGGCTCTGGCCGCCCTCGCCCCAGGGGCGTGGCACGCCGGGTGGTGCGGGCGCGTGCGGATCGATCACGGTCGGAACGCTACGTCACGGTTGCGCTGGGTCCTGTCACCCACACGTGTGGAACTGCCGGGCCCGGGGCGCCCGGGGTCCAGGGGCGGCGCCCCGCGGACGGCCACCCCAGCACCCTGGCTCATCGGCGCGAACGGCCTCAGACGCCGGACGGACTGAGCGCGCCCGGGCTCGGCTGCGCCTCGTCCGGGTCGCGTGCCGTCGGCTCCCTCACGCCCACCCGGGTGCGCGTCGCCACCAACTGGCCGTCCTGCGGGTACGCGTGCCAGGTGCGCCAGTGGACCTGACCCTCGTGGTGCTGGGCCAGCAGCGCCGTGAAGGCGTGCGGGCTGCCCGGGAAGACGCCGGCCAGGCCGTTGGGATGGTCGGAGACCAGGGCCAGCAGCTCCTGGGCCCGACCCGCGAACGAACCGGGCGACAGCACCTCGACCCGGGCCGCGAACTCGTACTCCCAGTCGCCGACCCGCTTGGCGACACCCAGCGGCAGCGGGGCGCTGGAGCCCGCGATGCACGCCACCGTCTCCGAGCAGTTGCCCCGCTCCTCCTGCAGGAGCACCTGGTGGGATGCGCCGAGCAGTCTCAACTGGAGCTGGGCTCCGGCGAGTTCCAGGTCGAGCGTGGCCAGTGCGGGCAGCGGCTCGCGGCCCAGGGTCCACGCGAGGTCGGCCGCACGCGTGTCGGTGTAGGAGGTGTTCAGGGTGGTGAGCATGGATCGGCTCCGCTAGCACGCAAAGTGAGGAGTGGGTGCGGCGCACCCCGGTCGTGGCGCCGGATGGGAAGGCCGGCTCAGCCAGTCGGGTGGTACGTCCGGTTGGCCCGGTGGGGAGGAACGCCTGGGGACAGGTGTCCGAAAGGCGTCCGCGGGCTGCTTTGGGTGGTTGAGAGGGAATCATGAACTGTGGCGCCGCCACAGCGTTTTTACCCAAGTCCGCCGGGTTTCCATCCCCCCGAGGGCTCCACAGCTCAACTGTTCAACTACGGCGTACGCCAGTGGCATTGGCGCATATGGCATACGCTCCGTCGCGGCCGGGCAACGGGGCGCGCGCCCAGCGCACAACGCCTGCGGCACGCACCCTCACGCCCCCTCTGCCGGGGGACTCACACGCCCGGTGCTGACGCGCCGGTGCCGCCCCCTGCCGAGCCGTACCGGGTCGCACGCGCGAGTGCCCGCCGGGACGTTCTCCCGGCGGGCACTCGCCCACCCCGGATGCGCGTTTCCGCGCGGAGCTCGGCTGCCCCGTGTCAGCTGCCTCCGCCGCATCCGCCCCCGCCGCAGGACGAGTGGCCCCCGCCGCAGGAGTGACCCCCGCCGCAGGAGTGGTGACCGCCCGAGTGGCCACCCCCGTGGTGGCCGCCCGACGACGAACCACTGTCGCCCCCGGCGGCCCACCAGCTGCCGCCGTCACCGCCGCCGGCGGAGCTGCGGGAGCTGCGCGACGACCGCCGCGTCCGTGGGCCGTGGCCCCTCGACCGCAGCGCCGGCTTCCTGGAGCGGCGGTCGGCCATCACGAGGAGTACGACCACGACGATGCAGACGATCGCCAGACCGATACCGATGATCACGGCGGTCCCCCTTTCGAATCCCCCGAAGGAGCCCCCGCGGGCCCCTCTGTGTCTCTCGTGTGCACGGGGGATGCCCCGGCGTCCCGCCCGCCAAAGCAGAGTTGAGGAAGTTCTGAGGGTCAACGCACGAAAGAGGCCCCTGACCTGCACAGAAAGGCAGATCAGGGGCCGTCAGGGTCTCACTGGGCCGTCTGTGGGCCGTGATGTTCCTGCGAGGCATGCTGAAACACGGTGTCGATGGCACGCCGGGTTCGCTCTCGGCTGTCGGGCATCAGGTGGGCGTACACCCGCAGCGTCAGCGCCAGGTCGGCATGCCCCATGTACTCGCTGACGGCCTTGATGTTCTCGCCCGCGTCCAACAGCGCGGAGGCGTAGAAGTGGCGGAGGGCGTGCATGCCGTGCTCGCGCGCCGACTCGTACTTGCCGTCACCGTCCGCTTCCGGGATGAGGCCCGCGGCAGCGAGAGCGGGCTTCCACTCCTCGCCGTTGAAGTTGCTCCGCCACACGATGCCCCCTTGCTCAGCCGTGAAGATCAGCCGGGCGGACACCTTCGGCCCTTCCGGCACGTCCCACGGCAACGTGATCTCCACGGGCTTGCAGGCGTCCATGTGCGTCCGGAGGGCTTGCGCCACAGAGTCGGGCAACGGCACGTCCCGCTTCTTGCCGCCCTTGGGCAGAGCGAAGACCGGGTGCCCTTCCACGTGCTTGATCTGTCGGACGACATGGAGCGTGCGCCCGTCAGCGTCGATGGCGTCCTCAGCCAGTCCGAACACCTCGCCCTGACGCAGACCGCATCCGGCGCCGACATCGACCATCGCTTGGTACCGCTCCAGAAGGGCCGATCGAACGGCGAACACCTGGGCGGGCACCCACGGAACTACGGGATGCGCTTCAGGCCTGGGTCGCCGGACGCTCCGTGCGCTGCACGGATTGCGCGACAACAACGAGTCATCGACAGCGGCAGACAGGACCGACTGAACGTCCGCGAAGATGTTTCGGGCGTAGGAAGGGCCCACGCCGGGCTTCGCTTCCAGGGCGGCGAGGAATTCCCTGATGTGCTCAGGCCGGAAGGTCCCGACCGGTCGGGAGCCGAGCACCGGGTAGGCGTGCAGCCGCAGGCGCCGGCCGAGCTCCTTCCTGGCGGTTGCGCTGGGCGTCTTGCTGTCCAACCACTTCTCGGCATACTGCCGGAACGTGATCTGCATGGACTTGGGGTCGGTGTACTGACCGCGCGTCATATCCGTCTCAATGGCGCTGAGCCACTTCTCGGCGAGACGTTTCTTGCCATCTGGGAAGCTCTTGGACTTCTCGGTTCCGTCGGGGCCTACATACCGGGCGCGGTAGCGCATGCCCTTGCCGTGGCGGTCGGTCTTGACCTTGACGGGCTTGCCGTCCGATCCGGTCTCGGACCTGTACCAGCGGTCTTGGATGTGGCCGGCCATCAGGCAGCCTCTCCAAGCCGAGCGTTCACCCAGGCCCGCACATCACCGGGGTCAAAGCGCAGGTGCCGGCCGACCCGGAAGCCGCGGGGACCGGTGCGCTTCCGGCGCCACTGGTAGACCGTCTCCACGCTGGGAAGCTCGAACATCTCGACCAGGTCCTCAGGGGTCAGAAACCGGTTTGGCAGCTCTGAGGCCATGGTCAGCAGTCCCTTTCGTCAGCGAGCAGGGCTGGTAGTTCTTCGCGGGCGGTCTCGCGGTTGAGTTGGATGTCCCGGCGGATGTTGGCGGCGAGCCAGGATTCGCCGGGGGTGTGGCCGTGCCCGGCGTAGACCCAGTGCGCGAGGGTGAGGGTGGTTGCCTCTTCTTCGTCGGGGTCGGGCAGGGCAAGGGCGGCGCGTTGCTGGGCTGCGCGGTAGTCGGCGCGGACCTGGCGGAGGGCGCCGAGGGTGGTGGAGTAGCGGCGAGACTTGGTGGAGAAGTGGCCCCGGAAGCCGAGCATGTGAGCCCAGTCGCGTAACTTCCGGTCGGGATAGAGCGCGTGCAGGTCGAGGCAGGCCGCGATGAGCCGGGCAGGATGCTCCGGGACGTCGAGCAGTGCCAGGGCCTCTTTGTTGCCGATGCGGCGGTCTACGGTGCCGGTGGTCTCGGCGGCCTTGGCGACGTAGGAGGCGACGGACTGTTCGGTGATCTCCTCGCCGTGGCCGAAGGAGCTGATGGCCTGGACGTCAAGCTGGGTGCCCCAGCGCAGCGTGCGGGCCGGTTGGTCCCCAGCCGGGGGTACGTCGACTGCGACGCGGGCAGCGGCGGCGCGGATGGCGTCGGTGAGCAGGTCGAGGGTGGCCCAGGCTGGGGGCGAGGTGTCGGGTCCTTCGGGGCCGTCGAAGCGGATCACGGCGTGGAAGTGGACGGCTCCCCGCTTCTGGTACTCGGCGACCTTTCCGAAGGAGACGCGGGACTGTTCACGAGCAGCCTTCTGGGTGAGACCGACCCGCTTCGCGATCTCGCGGCGCAGGTAGATCGTGAAGTAGCGCCACAGGTCGGAGGCGTGGTTGTTCCACAGCACGGCGCCCGCGTAGTCGTAGGTGTCCGGGTCAAGCCCCGGCTGCGCTCCGCTCCGCCGGGCGCGCTTCCCGGCTCCGCTGCGGGCGCCGCTCCTGCCTCCGGCCCGCTCCGCCCGCGCTGCGCCGACGCGCGCCCACGTGCAGGCGGCCGGGTCATGAGTCGATCATCGTAGAAGGCAGCCACGGCGAGAACGAGCCTCCGGCGGGGGCGCTCAGGCTCCGAGATGGCGGGGGCGCCGTTCGCGAGTGCCGGCGAGCAGTGGCGTGCGCGGGGAGCTCCCATCCCGCCTGCCATCGACCCAGGCAAAGCCGAGCAGACGCGGCCCATGGCGTCCAGGTCGTTCGTACAGTGGCGCGCTCCACCTGGACGCCATGAACCACGCCCGCTCCACGGTGTGTGGGCCGACGGCAGACGGGATGGGAGCTGGGGAGAGTGGTGGGCTGGGGCGGGTGCTGAGGGGGGACGACGTCTTGAGTGCCGGTGGCTTGGGTGAGTCGAGCGCGTGGTTGACTGCTGAGGTCGCCGACGACTGGAGAGTGATATGACGCACGACGCAAGGGCCGTTGCTCAGCGCATGTACGCGGCGTTCAACGCTCGTGACCTCGCTGCGGCAGAGACGATCTTCTCCGCCGACTTCGTGAGCCATCCGCTGGGCACCGTCGGCGTCGACAGCGTCGTCAAGGCGTGGAGCGGGCTTCACGCCACGTTCCCCGACATCCAGGTCATCGTCGAGGACATGGTCGTGGATGCGGACAAGGTGGCGGTTCGCACGTCCTTGCACGGTGTCTTGGGCGGCGCAGGCGTCGATGACCAGCCCCTGCCCTCGATGATGGAGATCTTTCGGGTGCTCGACGGTCGCATCGCCGAACTGTGGGGCATATCCACGCTCAACCGCCCGGCGGGTAGCAGCGTGACCCCAGGTTGATCACTTGCGAGATGATCTCGGTGTGCGTAGTGGCGATGGGCTGTGTGGGCGTTCGGCCGTGACCTCTCGTCCTTGTGTCTCCAGGCCACCGATGGAAGGGTCCTGGTCCAGGCACAACGGTTCATCCCAGGGAGAGGGAGTCACTATGACTTACGGCTACATCGCCTCGATGAAAACCCAAACCGGTTCCCGCGACGAAGTCGTCTCCATTTTGTTGAGTGGTGTGGACGGCCTCCGCGAGGCGGGATGCCACCTCTACGTTGTCAGCGTGTCCGACGACGATGACGTGACGATCTGGGTGACCGAGGTCTGGGAGAGCAAGGAACACCACGATGCTTCGCTGGAGCTGCCGGAGACAAAAGCTGCCATCGGCAAGGCGATGCCGATGCTGACGGGAGAGTTCACCAGGCAGGAGGTGTCCGCCGTGGGCGGGCTGGGACTGTAGACGTTGTCAAGACTGCATTAGTCTCTGACACCAGCGCTGACACCAACAAGCACGAACAGCAGCGTTCGGTGCCGGATGTCAGTGGACGATCGACCGAGGCGCAGGGACCGTTGGTCGACGTTGACAAGCCCCTGTGATCAACCTGATAAGGATGAGGCCACAGGTTCAAACTCTGTGAGCTCTAACGAGGTTTCCCCTGAAGGCTGTTTGAGTGACTGGAGCGTCACCTTCCGTACGCGGACACGCAACGTGTGGTGCGATGCCCACGTGAAATCCGGGGGCCGGGCTCGGAAAGCGACCCCCGCCCTGGATCCGTGGACGACTGAAGGGAAGCCCATGGTGCTCCGCGCGCTGGCCGCGACTGGTGTCGCCACATCATTGTTCGGCTCGGCGGCCTTCGGCGGCCACCCGACCCCGCCGCCGGCCCCGATCACCATCGGCAGCGTGACAGCCAACGGTACCGGCTGCCCGCCGGGGACGGCCGCCGTGGCCATCGGCCCTGACCAAACCACCTTCACCGTCACCTACAGCAACTACATCGCCCAGGCGGGGCCCAGCTCGCCGCCGAGCGCCCGCCAGAAGAACTGTCAGCTCAACCTGCTCCTGCACCTCCCCGGTCGCCGCTCCACCTACGCGATCGTATCCGTCACCTACATGGGCTTCGCGTCACTGGCGCCGGGCGCCTCAGGGACCGAGCGTGCCAGCTACCACTTCCAGGGAGATGCCCACACCACCAACTTCACCCATCACTTCCCAGGCGGGTTCAACAACGACTGGCAGACGACCGACACCGTGCACGCCCGGAACCACGCCTACTGCGGAAAGGACCGCACCCTCACCATCAACACGGAACTGCAGGTCGATCCCGGCACCTCGAGCCCGAGCGCCACCAGCTTCATGGAGATGGACTCGACGGACGGCAGCATCCAAACCGTGTACCACCTCGCCTGGAAGAAGTGCCAATGATCTCCTGGCGCTGCGATCTGCGGGTGCGTCCAAGCCAACGGCTCCCGTAATCGGTGGTAGTGCTCATCAGCATGCGGACAAACCCGCCGCGCACGCGGCACCCCGCTCGGGCCGTCTCTGGGCCGTCCGAGGGTGGACGACGACGACAGATGACGACAGCCGACAACCGCACCGCCCCTGCTCAGAGGCGACGCATAGCGCACGTGCGCAGGTACCTATCAGCGAAGCATTGTTGAGGAAGTCCAGAGCTTGGGCGCAGGATGGCGGCCATGACCTCCAGCGCGCGTCCCCTCCTCAACCGGCGGCTCGCCGAGTTCGGCACGACGATCTTCGCCGAGATGTCGGCCCTCGCCGCGAGCACCGGGTCCATCAACCTCGGCCAGGGCTTCCCCGACACCGACGGCCCGCAGGAGGTCCGCGAGGCCGCCGTGCGGGCGCTGCGCGACGGGCGCGGCAACCAGTACCCGCCCGGTCCCGGCATCCCCGAGCTGCGCACCGCGATCGCCGCGCACCAGCAGCGCAGGTACGGGCTCAGCTACGACCCGGGCACCGAGGTCCTCGTGACGGCGGGCGCGACCGAGGCGATCGCGGCGGCCCTGCTGGCGCTCCTGGAACCCGGCGACGAGGTGGTCGCCTTCGAGCCGTACTACGACTCGTACGCGGCCTGTATCGCGATGGCGGGCGGCGTACGCGTGCCGGTCACCCTGCGACCGCACGAGGACGGCAGGAGCTTCCGGCTCGACCTCGACGAGCTGCGCGACGCCGTCACCGACCGCACCCGGCTGCTGCTGATCAACACCCCGCACAACCCGACGGGGACCGTGCTCACCCACGAGGAGCTGCGGGCGATCGCCGAACTCGCCGTCGAGCGCGACCTGCTCGTCGTCACGGACGAGGTGTACGAGCACCTGGTCTTCGACGACGCCGAGCACCTGCCGCTCGCCACCTTCCCCGGGATGCGCGAGCGGACCGTCACCATCGGCTCCGCCGGGAAGACGTTCTCCTTCACCGGCTGGAAGGTCGGCTGGGTGACCGCGGCGCCCGGGCTCGTCACGGCGGTGCGCTCGGCCAAGCAGTTCCTGACGTACGTCTCCTCGGGGCCGTTCCAGTACGCCGTCGCGGAGGCGCTCGCGCTTCCCGACGCCTACTTCGAGGGACTGCGCGCGGATCTGCGAGCCAAGCGGGACCTGCTCGCGACAGGGCTCGCGGAGGCGGGCTTCGCGGTGTTCCGCACCGCGGGCACGTACTTCATCACCACCGACATCCGTCCCCTCGGGCAGAGCGACGGCTTCGCCTTCTGCCGGTCCCTGCCGGAGCGCGCGGGGGTCGTGGCCATCCCGAACGCGGTCTTCTACGACCACCGCGAGGCCGGTGCCCCGTTCGTCCGTTTCGCCTTCTGCAAGCGTACGGAGGTCCTGGAGGAGGCCGCCCAGCGGCTGAAGGCGCTGGCGGGCTGACAGGCGGCCCGCCACCGGCACCCCCCGCCGTACGCCGTCCTCACCGGGCGCCGGGTGTGGGCGGGTGCGCTGGCGGCGCTCGCGGGCCTGTTGTCGCGGGCGCTGGTGCGGACGGCGAGAGCCCGGCCCGCGCACGCCGCCGTGGTGGCGTGCGCCCCGGCCGGGCTCTCCTTCGTCTACGCGGCGTATCCGGTGGTACTGGCCCGGTCGCCCCGCTAGGCGGTGTCTACTCTCCGTCGTCCTCGGGCTCCTCCGCGTCGTCGACGTCCTCCGCGAGACCGAGCTGTTCGACGAGCCACCGGTCGAACTCGATCGCGGCCCGCACCCAGCTGACGGTCGACGAGACGAAGTGCTCCAGACTGACGCCCGTCCCGATCAGCATCTGCGCCTCACCGATGAGGCGGACGGTGCCGTCGTCGTGCGTGTGGCTGTAGACCTTGGGCCACAGGGTGCGCCGGTTCCAGTCGTCGATGGACTCCAGCAGCTGCGGCTTCTCGTCGATCTTGTGCGGGCGGTCGTAGAACGTGCGCACCGAGAAGACCTGCTGGTCTCCCTCGCCGCGGAACATGAAGTACGTACGGAACTGCTCCCACGGCGCGACGAGGTCACCCTCTTCGTCGACGAGGTGCTTGAGCTCCATCTGGTCCAGGAGCTGCTTCACGAGGTCCTGATCCGGAACCACGGGGCCCGCCGGTCCTTGCGGCTGCGGCTCGGGCTGGCCCCCGAAGTTCGGAATCGAGGACGGGTCGATGCTCACCGTGTTCTTCCCTTCGTACGGATTCCGCCATCCTCCCCCATGCGGGGAGGGGGGTGGCAAGCCCCGGCGGATCGTGTCAGCCGACGGCTGACACGATCCGGTCACCCGGGTGGCCGGGCCCCCGGTCACCTGGGCGGCCGTGCTCCGAGTACCCGGGTCGGCGGGCTCCGACCACGGTCCGCGCGTACGCTCCCGCGGACCGGGCCCAGAAGGCCTCGGCCCCCTCCTCCGATGGCGGAGAAGGGGGGCCGTACGGCGGCTGTGGTGCCTGCCGTCTCCTAGAGCGTCTTGCCCGTCGCCGGGCCCACGAGGAGTCCGTCGCCGAACCTGTCCACCCGGACGGTGTCGCCGTCCTTGACCTCTCCGGCCAGGATCTCCCTGGCGAGGCGGTCACCGATGGCCGTCTGCACGAGGCGGCGCAGCGGGCGGGCGCCGTAGGCCGGGTCGTTGCCCTCGTCGGCGAGCCAGGCCAGGGCCTCAGGAGTGACCTCCAGCGCCAGGCGCCGTTCCGACAGACGCTTGGCCAGGCGGTCGATCTGGAGCTGGGCGATCCGGCTCAGCTCGTCCTTCGACAGCGCCGAGAAGACCACCAGGTCGTCGAGGCGGTTGAGGAACTCCGGCTTGAAGGAGGCGCGGACCACCTCCAGCACCTGCTCCTTCTTCTCCTGCTCGCTCGTCACCGGATCGACCAGGAACTGGCTGCCCAGGTTCGAGGTCAGCACGAGGATGGCGTTGCGGAAGTCGACCGTACGCCCCTGACCATCCGTCAGACGGCCGTCGTCCAGCACCTGCAGGAGGATGTCGAAGACCTCCGGGTGCGCCTTCTCCACCTCGTCCAGGAGCACCACGCTGTACGGGCGGCGGCGCACCGCCTCCGTCAGCTGGCCGCCCTCCTCGTAGCCCACGTAGCCGGGCGGGGCGCCGACCAGCCGGGCGACGCTGTGCTTCTCGCTGTACTCCGACATGTCGATGCGGACCATCGCCCGCTCGTCGTCGAAGAGGAAGTCGGCGAGCGCCTTGGCCAGTTCGGTCTTGCCGACGCCGGTGGGACCGAGGAAGAGGAACGAACCGGTCGGGCGGTCCGGGTCGGCGATACCGGCACGGCTGCGGCGTACGGCGTCCGAGACCGCGCGCACGGCCTCGGCCTGGCCGATCAGCCGCTTGCCGAGTTCGTCCTCCATGCGCAGCAGCTTCTGCGTCTCGCCCTCCAGGAGGCGTCCCGCGGGGATGCCTGTCCAGGAGGCCACGACGTCCGCGATGTCGTCCGGGCCGACCTCGTCCTTCACCATCGTGCCCTTGGCGGCCTCCTCCTCGGCCTCGGAGGCGGCCTCCAGCTCCTTCTCGACGCCCGGGATCTCGCCGTACAGCAGCTTGGACGCGGTGTCGAAGTCACCGTCGCGCTGGGCGCGCTCGGCCTGGCCGCGCAGTTCGTCGAGCTTCTCCTTCAGCTCACCGACGCGGTTGAGGGACTGCTTCTCCTTCTCCCAGCGGGCGGTCAGGCCGCGCAGCTCCTCCTCCTTGTCGGCGAGGTCGCGGCGCAGCTTCTCCAGGCGCTCCTTGGATGCCTGGTCGGTCTCCTTGCTGAGCGCCAGCTCCTCCATGCGCAGGCGGTCGACGGCGCGCTGCAGCTCGTCGATCTCCACCGGGGACGAGTCGATCTCCATGCGCAGCCGCGAGGCCGACTCGTCGACCAGGTCGATGGCCTTGTCGGGCAGGAAGCGGGAGGTGATGTACCGGTCGGAGAGGGTGGCCGCGGCGACCAGCGCGCTGTCCGCGATCTGCACCTTGTGGTGCGCCTCGTACCGGCCCTTGAGCCCGCGCAGGATCGCGATGGTGTCCTCGACGCTCGGCTCGGAGACCAGCACCTGCTGGAAGCGACGCTCCAGCGCCGGGTCCTTCTCGATCCGCTCGCGGTACTCGTCCAGGGTCGTGGCACCGACCATGCGCAGCTCGCCGCGGGCCAGCATCGGCTTCAGCATGTTGCCGGCGTCCATGGCGGAGTCGCCGCCGGCGCCGGCGCCCACGACGGTGTGCAGCTCGTCGATGAAGGTGATGATCTGGCCGTCGGAGTCCTTGATCTCCGCGAGGACGGTCTTCAGGCGCTCCTCGAACTCACCGCGGTACTTCGCGCCCGCGACCATGGCGCCCAGGTCCAGCGCGACCAGCCGCTTGTCCTTGAGGGACTCGGGCACGTCGCCCTTCACGATCCGCTGGGCCAGCCCCTCCACGACGGCGGTCTTGCCGACGCCGGGCTCACCGATGAGGACCGGGTTGTTCTTCGTACGGCGGGAGAGCACCTGCACGACGCGCCGGATCTCCTGGTCCCGGCCGATGACCGGGTCGAGCTTGCCGTCGCGCGCGGCGGCGGTGAAGTCGGTGCCGAACTTCTCCAGCGCCTTGTACTGGCCCTCCGGGTCCGGGGTGGTCACCCGGCGTCCTCCCCTGCTCCTCTGGAACGCCTCCAGGAGCTTCCTGGCGTCCGCTCCCTGCCCGGACAGTACGTCGCCGGCGGCGCCGCCCTTCGCGGCGATACCGATGAGCAGGTGCTCGGTGGAGAGGTAGTCGTCGCCCAGGTCCTTGGCACGCTTGGTCGCGTCGGCGATCACGGCGAGCATCTCACGGTTGGGCTGGGGCGGCGCGACGGTCGATCCGGTCACGCTGGGCAGACCGGCGAGCACGCGCTCGGTGCCGGACCGCACGGAGGCCTGGTCGGCGTCCACGGCGGCCAGCAGGTCGATGATGTTCTCGTTGTCCTGCCCCTCCAGCAGCGCGAGGAGCAGGTGGGCGGGGGTGAGGTCCGGGTGACCCTCCGACACGGCACGGTTACTGGCCGCGTTGATCGCGTCCCGGCTCCTGTTGGTCAGCTCGGCGTCCACGTTCGCCTTCTCCTCCTTGCGTCGGCCCACGCTCAGCTGTCGTCTTCCATGCTGACCTGAGCAACGTACACAAAGTTGAGTCTATTCCACTCAAGGCACTGGGCGGGAGTGGGGACGGACAAGTTCCCGGCCCGGAGCCGCGCATTCCATGGATCGTTCCGGGAGACGCGCTCCGGGATGCGTTTCGGGGATCCGTCCGCGGGTCCGCAGCGGAACCGTCACGGTTGGTGATGGAAATCGCTCCCGGGACGCCTGGACACGGCTGATTCCAGCCACTGTCACCTCCAGGTGATATTCGGAGGTTCTGGCACAAACTACAGCGGCGTCACCGTGTTCAGGTCACGGTGACGCCGCTGCGGGGGGAAGCACCTGAGCGATCTGTTACGACGGGGGAATCGCGTCAGGCACTGCGGGGGGTGGCTGAGACGGTCCTGGGGGCCGAAGGCTCCGGCTCCACCTGCCGGTGGTCTCGCTGGTCAAGATTCACGAAGATCATTCCATACCGAATGGCGCATCGCACAGGCTGCGGCGCCCCCCGAGGCCGTCGCAGACACCGGTACGCCCGCACGTCTCCGTCCTCGTCCCGCGTGACGACGACCGGCTCACCGAAGACGGTCACCATCAGCGAATCACCACTGTGCGGGATGGCGGTGATCAGGTCGATGAAGTGCCAGCCGGAACGATAGGCAGTGGCCATCTCGCGGCGGAAGGAGCGGTCGTCGGGTGGAGTGGTCACATCAGCTCCCCGAACCGTCCGCCGCGGCCACGGGTGCCGTGGACACGGCCACCGCCGGCCACCTGCTGTCCGCCCGATCGTCGCCCTTCGTACCGGAGAGGCCACTCAGCACCCCGAGGACCACAACGGCGGAGAAGGTGGCGACAAGTATCGATCGAAGCGCTCTCTTACCCATAGTCGGCTTCGTCCTCACTTGAAGGTGCCCTTCTTCCCCCGTCGGATACGACGATGGCTCATTCGGGCACGTCATGGCCACACAATCAGTGCATCATGTTCCTGCACGTTCAGGACCCTGGGGGGTGGAGATTTGACGACAAATCGGACCAAGGTGACACATCCCCATGCGGTGACCGAACTGTGTGAGGAAGGTGGCCGACTTTATGCCAATGCCCTGCGCGCGGGACGCATTGCCCGCGCGGACGTGGAGCCGGCGCCCTGCCTGATGGAATTCTCCCTGCTGCACCCGGATCCGGACGATCCGGACTGGCTGCGTCCCACCCCTCCGGCCGTCGCCCTGGCTCAGCGGCTCAACCCCATCGAGCGGGAGATAGCCGAGCACCGGCGGCGGTCGATCGAACTCTCCCATGCTTTCGAGCCGTTCATGACGCTCAGCGCCCAGACCACGGCGGCCACACACTCCATCTCCGTGCTGGAGGGCAGCGACCGCATCAACGCCGCACTGGACCTGGCCACGTCCCAGTGCCGGACCGAGATGCTCACGGTCCAGCCCACCAACCGCTTCTCCGAACGGACCTTCATACAGGGGCTGGAGCGCGACCGGCCGCTGATCGAACGTGGTGTGCGCATCCGGACCCTGTACCAGCACACCGCCCGCTACAACCCCGAGAAGCTGTCCTATGTCGAGCGGTTCGCCGACGGCAAGGTCGAATACCGGACCATCGACGAGTTGGTGGAGCGCCTCATCATCTGCGACGAGACCGTCGCCTTCATTCCCACCCGCGACGATCAGCAGGTCGCCCTGGAGCTCCGGCACCCGGGGCTGGTCCGCTACCTGATCAAGGTCTTCGAGTTCATGTGGAACCGCGCGGTTCCGCTCAGTGTGGGCGCTCCCTACGAAACCGCTCCGGACGGCCTCACGGACATCCAGCACTCGATCGCCAAACTCCTCGTGGAGGGCCACGTGGACGAGGCCATAGCCCGCCGCCTCGGCATGAACGTCCGCACCTGCCGGGCCCACATAGCGAAGCTGGCCAACGCCCTGGGCAGCGGCAGCCGCGCCCAGCTCGGCTATCTCATCGCGGAGTCGGGGATCCTGAAGCAGGAGTACTGAGCCGCCGGTCGGGCCCCGCACGGCCGCGCCGGCGCCGCGCCGGGGGGCCTGGCCCGCCGCGGTCACCCGGCCGCGGACGACTCCTGACCCGGCATGCCCGCCACGCCGACCACCTCGGCCCCGGCCGGACGCAGGGGACCGTCCAGCCCCGCCTGGGCGATGCGGACGCCCAACTGCGTGCGACTGGCCGCTCCCAGGGTCTCGGAGAGCCGGGCGATGTGCGCGCGGCAGGTACGGACGCTGATGCCCAGGCGCTCGGCGACCACCGCGTCCTGGTGCCCCTCCGCGAGCAGCGCCGCGATCGAGCGCTCCCGGTGCGTGATCCCGTCGATGCCCGTGTCCGGCAGCGGGGAGGTGAGCGGGATCGCGAGCCGCCACAGGCGCTCGAAGACCGTCACCAGATAGTCGATCACGGCCGGATGACGCAGTTCCAGGGCGATCGTGCGGTCCGTGTTCGCCGGGATGAAGGCGACCGTGCGGTCGAAGACGATCATGCGCTCGGGCACCTCGTCCAGGGTGCGCGCCTGGGCCGCGTCCCCCATCAGCTCCATGTAGTTGTGCAGGCCCTGGCCGTGCCGGGCGACATGCGTGTACAGGTCGCGCATGCGCACACCCCGGCGGCGCATCTCCAGCGCCCGGTGCAGGCCCTCGGAGAGTTCGTCCTCGCGGCGGATGCCCCCCGGCTGCACCGTCAGCACCTCGACCGTGCACTGCTCCGTGGCCTCGTCCATGGCGGCGCGGATCCGCGGCAGCCCGTCGAGGACGCGGATCGCCACGCCTTCCGCGGAGCCCTGCTCACGGCCGTCGAGCCCGGCGTACCACTCGACCGCGGCGACCGCCGTGCCGACCCGGGCCTGGCTCGCGCTGACCTCCTCGTGCATGCCGCGCAGCAGCCGGGTCATGACCTCCTGCGGGGAGGTCGGCACCAGCCAGTCCATGTCGTCGGGGTCGGGGTGCAGCAGCGCCAGCTCCAGCAGGCAGGGCACCGACGCGGCGTCGGCGCGGGGCACCCGGCCCCGGCGTACGGCCCGGGAGTACACGCGGTTGCCGGCCTCGCAGAGCCGGTCAGCGCCGTGCGGATGCGCGTCCGTCCCGTGCCCGGCCATCTTCCACTCCTGGCTCCGACTCCTGGCTCCGACCCCTGGCTACGACCCTGGCTCCGGCGTCCTGCGCGACGCGGCTCATCAGCGACGTCCCTCCCACGTGCCCGGGCGCTCGCACACGGTGCCGCGTCCGCACGCCTTCGCAGCGCAACTATGCGCGGACCCGCTCGCCTCCGCAACACGGCTCCGCCGCCCCAACGCCCGTGATCGCCCCGGAAGATCCCGGATCCTCCCCACCTCCGGAACTTCCGCTGCACGAAGCTGCCCGAGGCCACGCGCCCCCCGGCGCCGGGCGATCGTATGTGCTGCCGGAAATCACCGAGTGATCGGCGCGTCACATGACGCACTTACCGTCAGGCCATGGCGGACATGTTTGACGCACACGCGTTGGACGCATACGCGTTGCCTGACGCATGGGACCTCGTGCGACGCGGAGTCGCCCAGCGCGTACGGGCGTTGGAGGCCTGCCTCGCGGACGCGTACGGGCCCTGCCGCGCGGGCGGCCAGGGCATCGTCATCGGCCCCAGGGCCCGTCCCCGGTGCGACGGGGGTCGACACGAGTGCGGCGCAGGCGTGGGGAGGGCAGGGCGCCGGGGCCTGCCAGGACATCACCCACCGGCCGTGGGCGCGGGGACACGGGCCACCGCCGTTGCGTGCCCTGGGCGGGCGTCGCCGCCCGCCCAGGCGTCACCTCAGTCCGATCGCCGCGCAGTCCGCCTTGTACTTCGTGGTGCAGATGTCCTTGACGGTGTAGATGCCGTCCTGGATCACCGTGTCCTTGATGTTCTCCTTGGTGAGCGCGACCACCGGCACCAGCATCGACGGGATCTTCTTCTGCGTCGGGCTGTCGACCTTGTCGCGGGTCAGCGAGTCGAACTCGATCGAGCGGCCCTGGACCTTGGCCACCGCGATCTCGGCGGCGTTGCTCGCCTCCTCCGGGTACGACTTGTACACGCTCATGTACTGGTCGCCCGAGACGATCCGCTGCACCCCACCGAGCTCCGCGTCCTGCCCGGTCACCGGCGGGACCTTGCTGCTGCCCGCCTCCTTCAGCGCCTCGATGACGGCGCCGGCCATGGTGTCGTTGGCGGAGTAGACCGCGGCGATGTTGCTCAGTCCGACGGCCCGGATCGCCTCCTGCATGTTCGCCTTGGCGTTCTCCGGCTTCCAGTCCTTGGTGTCGTACGTCTTGACGATGTTGACCTTGCCCTGGAGCTCGGCGAGCGCGCCCGCCTTGAACTGCGCCGCGTTCGGGTCGGTGACCGAGCCGTTCATCATCACGATCTTGCCGGCCGAGGTCCTGGTGCCGAGCGCCTCAAGGAGGGCGCGGCCCTGCACCTGGCCGACCAGCTCGTTGTCGAAGGAGATGTAGGCGTCGATCGGGCCCTGGGCGAGCCGGTCGTAGGCGATGACCGGAATGCCCGCGTCCTTGGCCTTCTGGACGCCCGAGGCGATGGCCTTGCTGTCCACCGCGTCGACCAGCAGGACGTCCACCTTGTCGGCGATCATCTGGTCGAGCTGGTCGCTCTGCTTCGCCGGGTCCGCATCGGCGTTGGCGTAGACGACCTTGCCCTTGTTGTTGGTGAGGGAGGCGACCTGGCTCTTGATGATGGGGTAGTCGAACTTCTCGTAACGCGTGTTCGCCTTCTCCGGCAGAAGGAGGCCCACCGTGATGTCGTTGCCCTTCTTCGGAGACGCGGAGCTGCTGCTTCCGCCGACTCCGCTGATCACGCCGCACGCGGCGAGCGAGACGGCCGACGCGGAAGCGGCCAGGGCTATGGCGGTACGGCGCACCGCGATCCTACGGGTGGTACGAGCGTTCACATCAGGTGCCTTCCGGGCGGGGGAGCAGCATTGCGACCCAGTGGCTGAAAGCCAACGCGGCGTCGGTATGCAGCGTCAAGAAGTACGGGTTAACGAGATGGCAACAGCATCCTGTGGAAGTCAAGTGAAGACCAAGGGAGCGTCCTTCGCCGGTCGTTTCCAAACCTTCGCGCGATGAAGCTCTCGTCCCCCACCTGGGCGGATACCACGACCGACGGTTCGTCAACTCCCTTGCGTCACCTGCGTGTTCATCCGATCGCAGAGAGTGATCAAGATGGCGCCCGCGAGGGCCGCGGCAGTTGGGCATGCGGATGGTAAAGATCTGTACAACTCGCCCACGGGGCAGCAGGACGCGGACGGGTGACGTACCCGGACAGCGGAAGGGCCCTGAGGAAACCTCAGGGCCCTTCCGTGGCGTGGGTCAGTCCGTCTGCTGTGGTCGCTTCGGGCGCCACACCACCAGTGCGCTGGTCTGCTGGACCTCCTGGTACGGCACCAGATCGCGGCGGTAGGAGGCGTGGACCGCCGCCTCGCGCTGGCGCATCGCCGCCGCCGCGCCGTCCAGCGCGGCCTCCAGCTCCGCCACCCGGGACTGGAGCGCGACGACCTGGTTCTCCAGTTCGATGATGCGTTTGATGCCGGCCAGGTTGATGCCCTCGTCCTGCGACAACTGCTGCACCTGACGGAGCAGTTCGATGTCACGGGCCGAGTAGCGCCGGCCCCGGCCCGCGGTGCGGTCCGGGGACACGAGCCCCAGGCGGTCGTACTGGCGCAGCGTCTGCGGGTGCAGTCCGGAGAGCTGGGCAGCCACCGAGATGACGTAGACCGGGGTGTCCTCGGTCAGTTCGTACGGGTTGCGTCGACGGCCGTCCATCTCATCATGCTCCCTTCGCGGCCTGGAACAGCTCCCCCCGCGGGTCCTCGCCCGCGGTGGCCTCGCGATACGCCTCCAGCGCGTCACGAGCCTTCCCCGACAGGTCCTTGGGGACACTCACCTCGATGGTGACCAGCAGGTCGCCGCGGGTGCCGTCCTTGCGGACCGCGCCCTTGCCGCGGGCGCGCATCGTGCGCCCGTTGGGCGTGCCCGGGGGCAGCTTCAGCGTCACCGGAGTCCCCCCGAGGGTGGGCACCCGGATGTCGGCGCCGAGCGCCGCCTCCGCGAACGTCACGGGCACGGTCACCGTCAGGTTGTCGTCCCTGCGGCCGAAGACGGGGTGCTGGTCCACGTGGACCACGACGTACAGGTCACCGGCCGGGCCGCCCCGCTCGCCGGGTGCGCCCTTGCCGCGCAGCCGGATGCGCTGCCCGTCGGACACGCCCGCGGGGATGCGGACCTGCATCGTCCGGGACGACTTCGCCCGGCCGCTGCCCTTGCAGACCTCGCACGGGTTCTCCGCGATCAGACCGCGGCCCTTGCAGTCCGGGCAGGGGTCGGTCAGGGAGAAGCCACCGCCCGAGCCGCGCGCCACCTGGCCGGTGCCGACGCAGGTCGGGCACACACGCGGCGTGCCGTTCTTGTCGCCGGTGCCCGAGCAGGCCTTGCAGGGCGACTGCGAGGACATGCGCAGCGGTACGGTCGCGCCGTCCACCGCCTCCATGAAGCTGAGCGTGACCTCGGACTCGATGTCCTGGCCGCGCCGCGGCTGCGTACGCGTGCCCGCGCCGCCGCCGCCGCGGTTGAACAGGCCCCCGAAGACGTCACCGATACCGCCGCCGAAGCTCCCTCCGGCGCCGCCCTGGCCGCCGAAGAGGTCGCCCAGGTCGAAGTTGAACGAGCCGCCCGCTCCGGGGCCGGGACGGAAGCCGCCGTTGCCGAAGAGGGCGCGGGCCTCGTCGTACTCCTTGCGCTTCTTGGGGTCGCCGAGCACGTCGTTGGCCTCGGAGATCTCCTTGAAGCGCTCCTCCGCCCTGACGTTGCCCTTGTTGGCGTCCGGGTGGAACTCGCGGGCGAGCTTCCGGTAGGCCTTCTTGATCTCGGCCTCGGTGGCGTCCTTGGGGACGCCGAGGACCTTGTAGTAGTCCTTCTCGATGAAGTCCTTGGTGCTCATCCCCGACGTCCCTCCTTCCCTACGCCTTGTTGATGTACGTCAGCCCTCGTCCGGGCCACCGCTCTCCTTGTCGTCGCCCGCCTCGGTCGTCTCCTCGGCCTTGACCGTCTGCGCCCCCGGCTGCGGCTCGGCGACGGCCACCCGCGCGGGGCGGATGGTGCGTTCGCCGAAGCGATACCCGGGCTGCAGAATCGCCACGCACGTCGTCTCGGTGACGTCCGGCGCGTACGAGTGCATCAGGGCCTCGTGGATGGTCGGGTCGAAGGGCTCGCCCTCCTTGCCGAACTGCTGCAGACCCATCTTGGCCGCGACGGTCTCCAGCGACTCGGCGACGGACTTGAAGCCGCCGACGAGCTCGCCGTGCTCCCGCGCGCGGCCGATGTCGTCGAGCACGGGCAGGAGCTCGGTCAGGAGGTTCGCGATGGCGATCTCCTTGACCGTGATCCGGTCGCGCTCGACGCGACGGCGGTAGTTCTGGTACTCGGCCTGGAGGCGCTGGAGGTCCGCCGTGCGCTCTCCGAGCGCCGTGCGCACCTGGTCCAACTGGGCCACCAGACCAGCGGTCTTCGCGTCCCCCGCCGGGGCCGCCGCCTCCTCCGGAGAGGGGGAGGCGGCCTTCGGCTCGGCGTCATCAGGGGTGGCGCCGGAGGGGACGTCGGGCTTCTCCTCGAAGCCCGGGGTCTCCTCCGTCACGCGGCACCGTCCTTACGGTCCTCGTCGACGATCTCGGCGTCGACGACGTCGTCGTCGGCCTTCGCCCGGCCGGCACCGGCGTCACCGGCACCGCCCGCGGCCTGCGCGGCCTGGGCGTCGGCGTACATGGCCTGGCCGAGCTTCTGCGAGACGGCCGCGACCTTCTCCGTGGCGGTGCGGATCTCGGCCGTGTCCTCGCCCTTCAGCTTCTCCTTGAGCTCGGCCACCGCGGTCTCGACCTCGGTCTTGATCTCGGCCGGGACCTTGTCCTCGTTGTCCTTGAGGAACTTCTCGGTCTGGTAGACCAGCTGCTCGCCCTGGTTGCGGGTCTCGGCGGCCTCGCGGCGGCGGTGGTCCTCCTCCGCGTACTGCTCGGCCTCCTGGCGCATCCGGTCGACCTCGTCCTTCGGGAGCGAGGAGCCGCCGGTGACGGTCATCTTCTGCTCCTTGCCGGTGCCGAGGTCCTTCGCCGTGACATGCATGATGCCGTTGGCGTCGATGTCGAAGGACACCTCGATCTGCGGGACGCCACGGGGCGCCGGCGGCAGACCGGTCAGCTCGAACATGCCGAGCTTCTTGTTGTACGCCGCGATCTCACGCTCGCCCTGGTAGACCTGGATCTGCACCGACGGCTGGTTGTCCTCGGCCGTGGTGAAGATCTCCGAGCGCTTGGTCGGGATCGTGGTGTTGCGCTCGATGAGCTTGGTCATGATGCCGCCCTTGGTCTCGATGCCGAGGGACAGCGGGGTCACGTCGAGGAGCAGGACGTCCTTGACCTCACCCTTGAGGACACCGGCCTGGAGCGAGGCGCCGATGGCGACGACCTCGTCCGGGTTCACACCCTTGTTGGCCTCCTTGCCGCCGGTCAGCTCCTTGACGAGCTCGGCGACGGCGGGCATCCGGGTGGAGCCACCGACGAGGACGACGTGGTCGATCTCGCCGAGCTGGATGCCGGCGTCCTTGATGACGTTGTGGAACGGCGTCTTGCAGCGCTCCAGCAGGTCGGCCGTCAGCTGCTGGAACTGAGCGCGGGTGAGCTTCTCGTCCAGGTGCAGCGGGCCCTCGGCGGACGCGGTGATGTAGGGCAGGTTGATCGAGGTCTCGGTGGACGAGGACAGCTCGATCTTGGCCTTCTCCGCGGCCTCACGGAGGCGCTGGAGGGCCATCTTGTCCTTGGACAGGTCCACGCCGTGACCGGACTGGAACTGCTTGACCAGGAAGTCGACGATGCGCTGGTCCCAGTCGTCACCACCGAGGTGGTTGTCACCGTTGGTGGCCTTCACCTCGACGACGCCGTCGCCGATCTCCAGGAGGGACACGTCGAAGGTGCCGCCACCGAGGTCGAAGACGAGGATGGTCTGGTCGTCCTTGTCGAGGCCGTACGCGAGCGCGGCCGCGGTGGGCTCGTTGACGATGCGCAGGACGTTGAGGCCCGCGATCTCGCCGGCCTCCTTGGTGGCCTGACGCTCGGAGTCGTTGAAGTACGCCGGGACCGTGATGACCGCGTCGGTCACCTTCTCGCCCAGGTACGCCTCCGCGTCCCGCTTCAGCTTCTGCAGGATGAACGCGGAGATCTGCTGCGGGTTGAAGTCCTTGCCGTCGAGCGAGATCTTCCAGTCGGTGCCCATGTGACGCTTCACGGACCGGATGGTCCGATCGACGTTGGTGACCGCCTGGCGCTTGGCGACCTCACCGACCAGCACCTCGCCGTTCTTGGCGAAGGCGACGACGGACGGCGTGGTCCTGGCACCCTCGGCGTTGGTGATGACGGTGGGCTCGCCGCCCTCCAGAACGCTGACGACGGAGTTAGTCGTGCCCAGGTCGATGCCGACCGCACGTGCCATTTCGATTCCTCCAGCTGACTTGAGTGGAACAGGCTCAAGGATGCACGAGGGATCGGAACGAGTCAACAGACCTGAGTCAGGCGGACTCAACTTTTGTCCGACACTGAACTGCAAGCATGGGAACGCCGCAGGTCACGGCCGGGAAGGCCCCCGGATTCAGGCGCTGGGGGCGCTCGCGACGACCAGCAGCGGGGCGAGCCTGCGCACCGCTCCGTCGATCTCGCGAGCGCACCCGTACAGCACATGGTGGGGCCTTCCCCAGGGGTCCGCGATCTCGTCCTCGTCCGGCGGGACCGGGGTGACGGCACCCCGGCGGGCGGCCGCGGCCGCCACCACGGCGTCGAAACCGCCCACGGACCGGTAACCGCCCGCGGCGCCCGGCTCTTCCCCGGCCCTCACCCGGTCCCCCACCCCGTCGACTCCCCCGGAGGCGAGCCGCACGAACTCCTCCCCCGAGGCGAGCCGCACGAACTCCTTCAGTG
The DNA here is from genome assembly GCF_001417775.1 of Streptomyces sp. TP-A0356. Taxonomy (GTDB): domain Bacteria; phylum Actinomycetota; class Actinomycetes; order Streptomycetales; family Streptomycetaceae; genus Streptomyces. Next base: position 264,759 of record NZ_BBZJ01000018.1, read on the forward strand.
TGAAACAGCGCCGCATCGCCGACGGCGCGAGCCGCACGGCGGCCTCCCGGTGCTCGCGGGCGAGCCCCAGGACCAGTGCCGCTCCCGCGACGAGCTGCGCGGTGAGCGGGCGGCCCGCGAAGCCGGAGCCGTCACCGCCCAGCTCCTCCAGCACCGCCCTGGTGGCGCTCTCCATGCCGGACCGGGGCCGTGCCTCGGTCCCGGCGCTCTCCGGCCGTACGGCCGAAGCTGCCGGAAGCCTGGCGGCCAGCAGCCGCTCGGCGAGCGCCGAGCGGTGCACATTGCCCGTGCAGACGAACAGGACCCGGGTCACTGCTCGCCCGCGGGCGTCACCGCGTGGGAGGCACCGTCCGTCCGGGATGCGGACGCACGGGGGGCGGGCAGGTCGCCGTACCGGCCGTAGGTGCCGTAGCGGTCGCCCTTGGGGACCGGGGCCATGTTGAAGACGGTGCCGAGGACCCGGACGCCCACGCGCTCCAGCGACTGCGCGGCGATGCGGACCTGGTCCCGGCTGGTCCGGCCGGCCCGGACGACGAGCAGCGCGCCCTGCGAGAGTGAGGCGAGTCCGACGGTGTCGGCGACCGGCAGCAGCGGCGCGGTGTCGACGATCACGACCTCGTACATGGCCGACAGCTCCCGCAGCACCTCCTCCATGCGCGCCGAGGCGAGCAGTTCCGTGGGGTTCGGCGGTACGGCGCCGCTGGCGAGCACCGAGAGGCGGCCGCCGGCCTGCTGCATCACGTCCTGGATGCGAGCCTGGCCGATGAGCACCGTGGTCAGACCGGCGTCCTGGACCATGCCGAAGGTCGAGGCCACGCAGGGACGGCGCAGGTCACCGTCCACCAGGCAGGTGGAGATGCCCGCCTCGGCGAGCGAAAGGGCCAGGTTCACCGCGGTGTTGGTCTTGCCCTCACCGGGCACCGAACTCGTCACCACGATGATCCGGGGGCGGTCGTCGACCTGCGAGAACTGCAGGTTGGTGCGCAGCTTGCGGAAGGCCTCGGCGCGCTTTGAGTGCCCGTCGGCGTTGACGAGCGGCTGCTTGGGGGCGCTCCTGTCGTACGGGATGGTGCCGAGGCCCGGCAGCGCGGTGAACTCGCCCAGCGCCTCGCTGGTCTTCAGCGTGGTGTCGAGATTCTCGCGCAGAGCGACCACTCCGGCGCCCAGCAGCAGACCGCCGAGCGCGCCCACGGACAGGTTCAGCAGCGGCCGGGGCGAGACCGGAGCGGCGGGCGCGACGGCCTCCTGGGTGACACCCAGGGAGACGGGCGAGGCAGCGCCCCGCGTGCGGCTCTTTTCGGAACGGTCCCCGCCGGACGCGTGCTTGGGCGCCTCCAGCCGCTCGACGACCGCGCTGAACCGCGTCGCCACGGCGTTGGCGATGCGCGCCGCCCGCTTGGGCACCGTGTCCTGGACGGTGATGTCGATGAGCACGGTGTTGATCGGGGCGACGGCGGTGATCCGGGAGGCCAGCTCCTCGGGAGTGGTGCGCAGCTTCAGCTCCTTCACCACGGGCGCCGTGACCTGACGGGTCGTCACAATTGCGGCGTACGACTGCACTCGTGCCTGCGAGAAGCTCTGACCCTGATTCAGCTGGGCGGAGTCCTCACCGGTGCGGGTGGCGACGAAGAGCTGGGTCCTGGCCTCGTAGACGGGCGTGCTCAGGCTCGTCGCGGCGAACGCCGCCCCGAGCGCGAGCACCAGACAGACCATGACGGTCGGCCAGCGTCTGGCAAGAGCCTTCAGGAATCCGTGGAGATCCAAACTGCACCCCTCATAGAACCGAGGGAACCACCCGAATTGAGATGTTCTGTTCCCTGTGCGCACAGCCGACCATAGGGACTCGCACGCCCGGAGCGGGGGAGGCACCCCAATGTCGGCCCGTCGAACGACCCTGGCGTCGCACATCGCCCGATGACTCCATCGGGGTGGCGGGTGTGGGCCATCGAGGAGCGCGCACTACCCCATCCGGTGACTTCTCGGCAGCGTCACGTTAGTCAAGGTCGGTATGTCCCATTTATTCGATGTATCTAGATCTTGATGACGGCCGACGCTCCAGCCGCCTGGCCGGGATTGAAGTCGAGGAGAGTGGAGAACATGACGACATCGACCAGATGGCGGGCCACGCTGGCATCGGCAGCATCGGCTGCCGTGCTCGTCGCGGCACCGCTGGTGGGAGCGCAGACCGCACATGCGCAGTACCCGCCGCCGCCCCCGACCCTGACACTCAACAGGACGTCGGTGCCCATCGGAGAGACGGTGAGCTTCGTCGGGACCGGGTTCGTCCGCCGACAGGCAGTGACCGCGCAGCTGCTGTCGGCCCCGATCGTCCTCGGCCGGTTCCACGCCGACGACAGCGGCACGGTGACGGGGACCGTCACCATCCCGCGCAGGGTGCGCGCCGGTTCGCACACCTTCAAGCTCACCGCGCAGCGCCCCCGGCGCAGCGTCTCCACCGGCATCCAGGTGCTGGCCGCGGTCGGTCAGCCGCCGCCCGGCGGGCCCGGCGACCCCAACGGGCCCGGCGACCACAACGGGCCCGGTGGAGACGACCGGCCCGGCGGTCCCGGCCGCCACAGCGGACACAACGGACACAGCGGACACAGCGGACCGGGGCGCTCCGAGCACCGTCCGGGCCTCGCGGCCACCGGCAGCGAGAAGGCCCTGGCAGTGGGCGGCACCGCGGCCGGACTGATCGCGGCGGGCGGTGGCACGATGCTGGCCGTGCGCCGTCGCCGCACTTCATGACGGAGCAGGACATCGCTACGGCGGTACCACGGCGTCCCGGCCCACGCCGGGGCGCCGTCCGCATGCACCGGCCCGGTCGCTCCCGCGAGGCGCGGCCGGGCCGCCGTCGCGCGCTCAGGTACGCCCTCCTGGCCGTAGTGGCGCTACCGGTGGCCGGCGCGGTCTGGATCGGGGTCACCGGGCTGTTCGCGCGCTGGGAGCTGCTCGCGGCCCAGCGGGACCTGAACGCGCTGCGGCAGTCGGTGACGCCCGCGTCGGGCTCCGGCTCGGCCCGGGAGCGGCAGCAGGTGGCGCGTTCCGCGGCCGTCCACGCCGCTCGGGCGCACCGCCTCACCACCGGCCCGGCCTGGTACTCCGCCTCCTCGCTGCCCTTCCTCGGCGGCCCGGTCGACACCCTGCGCGGCGCCGCGTACGCGGCCGACCGGCTCACCGGCGAGGTGCTGCTCCCGCTGGCGGGCGCGCTGCCGACGCCCACGCCGAACCGCCATGGCGGCGGGATGGCCCAGGCCCTGACGACGCTGCAGCAGCATGCGCCGGACCTCGTCCGGGCCGCCCGCGTCGTCTCCGAGGTACAGGCCGATGTGCACCGGCTGCCCCGGTCCACCTGGCTGTCGGCGGCCGACCGGGCCCGTGCCGACCTCGCACGGCAGCTGGACCGCCTCACCCCGGTGATGGCCGACGCCTCCCTTGCCGCCCGGGTCCTGCCGCCCATGCTCGGCACACAGGGGGACCGGCGTTACTTCCTCGCCTTCCAGAACATCGCAGAGGCACGCGGCACCGGCGGCGTTCCCGGAGCCTTCGCCGTGCTGCGCGCGAACCGGGGCCATCTGTCCTTCGAGCGGTTCGGCAACAACACCGAGATGGCCACGGCGAAGGCGGACGTCGACCTGGGAGAGGACTTCACGGCCCGCTACGAGGGCAGCGCCCCCACCCGCGTATGGGCCAACTCCAACATGAGCCCGCACTTCCCGTACGCGGCCCGCATCTGGGCCTCGTACTGGCGCGACCACACCGGCGAGGACGTGGACGGTGTGATCGCCCTCGACCCGGCGACGCTGGGCCGTCTGCTGCGGGTCACCGGCCCGGCCCGCATGGCCGACGGCACCGAACTGTCCGCGGACAACGTCGTGGACCTCACCGAACGGACCAGCTACGCGCGCTACGACGATGTCACCCGGCGCAAGGCGTACTTCGTCGACGCGGCCCGCGCCGCGGCCGGGCGGCTCATGGCGGCGATCGACGACACGCGCCTGCTGCCCGGCCTGCTCATGGCCGTGCACGACGCCCAGCGGGACGGGCGGCTGAAGGTGTGGAGCGCTCATACGGCGGAGCAACGGCTCCTTCAGACGCGCCCCTACTCGGGCACGCTTCCGGACGCCCCCGGCCCGTTCGCGGGTCTGGTGGTGAACAACGCGGCCGGCTCCAAACTGGACTACTACCTCGACCGGAGTCTCACCTGGGAAGCGGAGGGCTGCTCGGGCGGCGAACGCCTGGTCACCGTCACCGTGACGCTGACCAACCGGGCCCCCGCCTCCGGGCTGCCCGGTTACGTCACGCTGCGCGAGGACCGCCCGAACTACCGCACCCGGCCGGGTGACAACCGGCTCCTGGTGTCGTACTACGCCGGAGTCGGAGCCGGCCTCACCGGCGCCACCCTGGACGGCCGCCCGGCGCTGCTCGCGTCCGGCGTCGAACGGGGCCACTCGGTGTTCGCGCTCAACCTGGAGTTGCCGGCCGGCTCCAGCCGCACGCTGGTCCTGCACCTGAGGGAACCGCACGCGGACCGCGCCCCCACCCTTCTGCAGCAGTCCCTGGTGACCCCCCAGCGAACCACGGTGAAGCCGGGCGGTGCCTGCGGTGTCTGAGCGCGGCAGGAACAGGGCGCGTGCGGTCGCCTCCAGGCTCGGCGGGCGGCCCAGGAAGACCACCTCCGAGCGAACGGGCCCACCGGTACCCACGCACCCCGACCAGGCACGCCCGACGGCACCCACGCACCCCGACCAGGCACGCCCGACGGCACCCACGCACCCCGACCAGGCACGCCCGACGGCACCCACGCACCCCGACCA
>NZ_BBZJ01000018.1:269941-401467 GCF_001417775.1 Streptomyces sp. TP-A0356
GCCCACGCACCCCGACCGGGCACGCCCGACGGCGCCCACCGCATCCCGGCGGGGCCGCGCCACGAGACTCGCCGCGTGGGACTCGGCGCCTCCCCCGGCGCCCGCCGCATCGGAAGCGGTATCACTCCCGGCACCGGCTGCCGGGCGCGTCCACCACGCACGAGCAACCGCATCTGACCACGCCCGCCCCGCGAAACCCACCGCATCCACCCAGCCCCACCCCGCGAAACCCACCGCAGCCAACCGAGCCCGCCCCGCCGCGGTCGCCATGCTTGTCTGTGTGCTGTTGCTCGTCTCGTGCGGGTCGGCGGAGCGGGCCGACGAGCGGGCGCCACGGGCCACGGCGGGGCGGCGGGCCGCCGTGGCCCGGGTCGAGCATCTGCGGGTCAAGGTGCTCCAGGCCCTTCCGCACGACCCCGACGCCTTCACCGAGGGCCTGGAGATGGCCGGGGGCACCCTCTACGAAGCCACCGGGATCTCCGGCCGGTCCTCGGTACGGGCCGGGCCTCCCGGCAGGAAGCCCACGGTCAGCGCCGCACTGCCCACGCCCCTGTTCGGTGAAGGGATCACTGTGCTCGGCCGGACCCTGTGGCAGCTGACCTGGCGCAACCGGATCGCCATCGAGCGCGACGCCCGCACGCTCGCCGAGCTGCGCCGCGTCCCGTATCCCGGCGAGGGCTGGGGCATGTGCCTCCAGCGGGCACGGCACCGGCTGGTGACCAGCGACGGCTCCGCACGGCTGACGTTCCGTGACCCCGGCACACTCGCGAAGACGGGCGAGATCGCCGTCACCGAAGCGGGCCGGCCGGTGACACAGCTGAACGAGCTGGAGTGCGTCGGCACCACCGTGTACGCCAACGTCCTGTTCACCGACCGCATCGTGCGCATCGACCCCGCCACCGGCACGGTGACGGCGAGCGTCGACGCCTCCGGCCTGCTGCGCGACGACGAACTCGTCCCCGGGGCCACGCTGAACGGCATCGCGGCCCTCCCCGGAACGAACCAGTTCCTGATCACCGGGAAGTTCTGGCCCAGGATGTTCCGTGTGCAGTTCGTCCCCGCCGGACCCGCCTGATCCTCCGGACCCCGCCGGACCCGCCGGCACCCGCCGGACGGACCGGCGGGTGCCGGCGCTGAGCCGGGCCCCACAGCGACGCAGATCACCGCCTGCCCCACTACAGTGCGGCGGCATAAGTGGGTAGTCTCAGACGGACTGCATAAGTTACCGCTTAGTAATGAACATCTTCGGAGTACACAGGAAGTACACCGAGGAAACCAGGAAACCCCCTCGCAGGCCCGAGGAGCCCCCAAAATGCAACTCGCCGCGATCATCGTGTCGCTGGTCCTGACCGTGGTCGGCGTTGCGCTGCTCGCACGCGCCATCGGTCAGTTCGTCCGGTACTTCAAGCTCGGCCAGCCCGTCCCCGCCGGCAGCCGGACCGACAACCCCTACCAGCGCAGCGTGACGCTGGTGCGGGAGTTCCTCGGGCACACGCGGATGAACCGCTGGGGCATCGTGGGCTTCGCCCACTGGTTCGTGGCCGTCGGCTTCCTGACCCTGCCGCCGACCCTGGCCCAGGCGTTCGGCCAGCTCTTCAAGGCCGACTGGACGCTGCCGCTCCTCGGTGACTTCCTGCCGTTCGAGATGTACACCGAGTTCATCGGCGTGATGACGACCCTCGGCATCCTCGTCCTGATGGCGATCCGCCTGCTGAGCCTGCCGTCGAGGGCCGGCCGCAAGTCCCGCTTCGCGGGCTCCAAAGCGGGCCAGGCGTACTTCGTCGAGTACGTCATCCTGACCATCGGCCTCGCCATCTACGTGCTGCGCGGCCTGGAGGGCACGCTGCACCACGTGGACGGCTACAGGGCGTCGTACTTCGCCTCGTACCCGCTCGTCCTCGCCTTCCAGGGCCTGTCGGTCGGCACGCTGCAGAACCTGGTCTACCTGGTCGCGATGATCAAGATCAGTGTCTCGTTCATCTGGATGATCGTGGTGTCCCTCAACACCAACATGGGTGTGGCCTGGCACCGCTTCCTCGCCTTCCCGAACATCTGGTTCAAGCGCAACGCGACCGGTGAGACGGCGCTCGGCGCCCTGCAGCCGATGACGTCGGGCGGCAAGCCGATCGACTTCGCCGACCCGGGCGAGGACGACGTCTTCGGTGTCTCGCAGGTCGAGCAGTTCTCCTGGAAGGGTCTGCTGGACTTCTCCACCTGCACCGAGTGCGGCCGCTGCCAGTCGCAGTGCCCGGCCTGGAACACCGGCAAGCCGCTGTCCCCGAAGCTGCTGATCATGTCGCTGCGCGACCACGCGCACGCCAAGGCGCCGTATCTGCTGGCCGGCGGCGGCAAGACCATGGAGGGCGAGGAGAAGGCGTCCGCCGAGCAGCTGAAGGACGTCCCCGCCGCCGCTCTCGCCGAGGCCGAGCGCCCGCTGATCGGCACCGCCCAGGAGAACGGCGTCATCGACCCGGACGTCCTGTGGTCCTGCACCACCTGCGGCGCCTGCGTCGAGCAGTGCCCGGTCGACATCGAGCACGTCGACCACATCGTCGACATGCGCCGCTACCAGGTGATGATCGAGTCGGCGTTCCCGTCCGAGGCGGGCACGATGCTCAAGAACCTGGAGAAGAAGGGCAACCCCTGGGGCCTGGCCAAGAAGCAGCGCCTGGAATGGACCAAGGAGGTCGACTTCGAGGTGCCGGTCGTCGGCCGGGACATCGAGGACCTGTCCGAGGTCGAGTACCTGTACTGGGTCGGCTGCGCCGGCGCCCTGGAGGACCGCGCCAAGAAGACCACCAAGGCCTTCGCGGAGCTGCTGCACATCGCGGGCGTCAAGTTCGCGATCATGGGCGGCGACGAGAAGTGCACCGGTGACTCCGCCCGCCGCCTGGGCAACGAGCCCCTGTTCCAGGAGCTCGGCATGGAGAACGTGGCCGCGCTGAACATGGCCTTCGGCGAGTCCCTCGACGAGGACGGCAACGTGGACCCGGCGACGAAGAAGCCGAAGTCCGCCAAGAAGATCGTCGCGACCTGCCCGCACTGCCTCAACACGATCGGCAACGAATACCCGCAGCTCGGCGGCGACTACGAGGTCATCCACCACACCCAGCTGCTCCAGCACCTCGTCGACGAGGGCAAGCTGGTCCCGGTCACCCCGGTCGAGGGCCTCATCACCTACCACGACCCGTGCTACCTGGGCCGCCACAACAAGATCTACACGCCCCCGCGCGAGATCATCGGCAAGGTCCCGGGCCTGCGCAACGAGGAGATGCACCGCCACAAGGAGCGCGGCTTCTGCTGCGGCGCCGGCGGCGCCCGCATGTGGATGGAGGAGCGGATCGGCAAGCGCATCAACAACGAGCGCGTCGACGAGGCCCTCTCCCTCAACCCGGACATCATCTCCACCGCCTGCCCGTTCTGCCTGGTCATGCTCACGGACTCGGTGAACGGCAAGAAGGCCGCAGCCGACAACGGCTCCGCCGCGGGCGGCAAGGTCAAGGAGTCCATCCAGGTCGTGGACGTCGCCCAGCTGCTCCTCGACTCCGTCAGGACGCCGGTCGACCCGGAGGGCGAGGCGGAGACGGAGAGCGAGCCGCAGCCGGAACCCGTGAAGTAGACGGCGTACGCAAGCCGCCGAGGGCCGGGGTCGCAGGGTGCGATCCCGGCCCTTCGTCACGCACCGGCCGCTCACCCTCTCGGACCTGCCGCCGCATATGCGCCGGGCATGGCGCTCTGCTCATCGGGTGACAGTTCCCCGTGACCCAGCGTCGCGCCCCCGTCACCCGCAGGCGGCCATACACACTCGAACAGTCCCTTTTGATCCCGCTTGGAGGGCGAATGTGGCTGTTCGGGGAGACCATGCCCCACGTACCAGTGGCAAGCCATACGCAGACACACGTCATCCCGAAGCAACCACCGTCCGGGCGCCGCACCGGCAAGCCTGCCTGGTACGCGCCGGCCGCCGTCCTCGGTGACGTGGCCGGCGCCGCCGTGCCGGTGTACCTGTTCTTCGCGCTGGCCGACAGCCCGTACGCCGCGGCGTACGCGACAGCGGCGGCCGCGGCCTGGCTGCTCGTGCGCGGCGCACGGGACCGCTACTGCGAACGCCGTCTCGGCGAGCGCGACAACATCGTCCCCGCACTGCAGGACTGGCTGGTGCTGGTCGGACTGCTCGCGGTGGTCAGGGCGGCGACGGGCGAGGAGTCCCCCTTCCTCCTCGCGCTCGCCGCCCTCGTGCCCTGCGCCCCGACGAGCGCCGGCGTGCAGACGCTGATCCACCGTCATCTGGTCACCCGGCGCCGGGGCGGCCGGGCCGTGCGCCGGGCCCTGCTGATCGGGGAGGCGGACGCGGTCGACGGTCTGGTGAGCCACCTCGCGAGGCGGACCGACCACGAGGTCGTCGTGGTCGGGGTGTGCCCGGTCGGCGACGAGGACCCCCAGGCCCTGGCCCCCGTCGCCGCCCGTCTCGACCGGCAGGCACCGCCGCGCATGTCGGCCGACTCCGCCCCGGTGCTGGAGGCGGCCCGGCGGCTCGACGTGGACGTGGTCCTCGTCGTGCCGGGTCCGTACATGGCCGGAACGCGTCTGCGCCGGCTGTCATGGGCCCTGCACGGCGAGGAGCGCCCGCTCGTGGTCGTGCCGGGCCTGACCGAGGTGGCGGGGCGCCGGGTGGGCGTCTCCTCCGTGGCCGGGCTCACCATGCTGAACGTCGCCCCGCCCCTGCGGCGGGGGCTCGCGACACTGCTGAAGTCGGTGACGGACCGGCTCGGCGCGGCGCTGCTGATCGTGCTGCTGGCCCCGGTGTTCGCGGTGGTGGCCCTGGCCGTACGACTGGACTCCCCGGGCCCCGTCGTGCACCGGCAGACCCGCATCGGCCGGGGTGGGGTGCCCTTCACCATGGCCAAGTTCCGCACCATGGTCGCCGACGCCGAGCGGCTCAGGCACCAGCTGGCCGGGACCAACGAGCAGGACGGCCGTATGTTCAAGATCCGCCGCGACCCGCGGATCACCCGCGTCGGCCGGGTGCTGCGCCGCTACTCCCTGGACGAACTGCCCCAGCTGTTCAACGTGGTGCAGGGACACATGTCCCTGGTGGGCCCACGGCCGCCGCTGCCCGCCGAGGTCGCCGGATACGACGAGGTGGAGCTGCGCAGGCTGGCGGTCAAGCCGGGCCTCACCGGCCTGTGGCAGGTCAGCGGCCGCTCGGACCTGTCCTGGGACGAGACGATCGCCCTGGACCTCAGGTACGTGGACAACTGGTCCCCGTCCGTGGACCTCGGCGTCCTCGTCCGCACCGTCCGCGCGGTCATCGCGGGGACCGGAGCCTACTGAACCACCGCCGGGCCCGCCCCCGTTCGACGGCACCGGCGACGACCACCACCACCGGCGATCCTCGGGGAGGGCCCCATGCCGTCGAGAACACCCACCGACCACTCGTCCCGGAACCGCTTCCGGCCGGGCCACCACACCGCGGGCGGCCACCTTCCCGAGCCCTGTGACACCGGGGACGTACTCCCCCTGGCGGACCGGCTCTTCCGGTGGGCCGACGCCCGCGACTGGGCGGGTCCCGACCCGTACGACGGGCTGACCGGCCCGCTGGGACGGCTGGCTGGTCACCGTGTGCTGCGGCAGGCGCTCCTGCAGGCGGTCAAACGCAGCCCGCTCGACCTGCGTCCGGTCCTGGGCATCCGCCCGCTGCGCACCGCGACGGCCACCGGATGCGCCGCGGGTGCCTGCGCCCGGCTCTCGTCGTCCCCCCTGTGGCGGGAGCGCGCCCTGCGTCTGGGCCGGCGGACGGCCGCCGAGCAGATGACGGGTCGTTACGCCGGCCTGTGGCGCTACGAGTTCGACGTACAGACCCGGTGGTCGTACTACCCCGCCTCCGTCCCCAACCTCGTGGCCACCACCTTCTGCGCGGACGGCTGCCTGGACACCGGGACACTCGACGACGATGCGGTGCGCTTGCTCGCCCACGGACTCCTTGAGCACCTGTACAACGGCACGTTCTTCACCTACACCCCGACCAGCGGCGTCCTCGTCCACAACGCCAACCTCATGGGCGCCGCGCTCGCCGCCCGTCTGGCCCGCATCGGAACACTGCCCGGCGGTCTGGCGGAACGTCTGGCCGGTGCCGCCCGCAGTGCCGTCGAGGTGAGCCTGGACGGCCAGCGTGCCGACGGTTCCTGGCCGTACGGACGGGGCCCGCGGCTGGACTGGGTGGACGGCTTCCACACCGGGTACGTGCTGCTGCGCCTCGAACAGGCGGGCACCCTGCTCGGTATGGATGTCCGGACCCCTCTCGAACGGGGGGCCGACCACTACCTGCGGAACCTGTTCGACGGCCCCCTGCCCCTCTACTTCGCGGGCGGCCGGACCAGACGGGACCCGAACAACGATGCGACAGCGGTACGGATGGCGGCGTGGGCGACCGAACGCGGCTTCGCCGCGGCCGACTTCGGGTGTGCCGTACTGGCAGCGGTCGTGGGACGCTATCCGGGCCTCGGCACCGGCACACCGGCCGAGGGCTCCCAGGGGAACGGGGCCCTGTGGAGGTCGCCCCGCTGGAGCGCCGCTCCGCTGCTGGACGCGCTGACCGCCCTCCACGCCGTGGTGGCGGGCGGGCCGCGCCCCTCCTCCCCCACCGCTCAGCGGACGGCGGCGGCCTCGTAGCCCGACGGGACGTCGGCCCGCTCCTTCGGCCTCATGTGGACCCACAGATGCCAGCCCGCCACCCGGCCTCCGGGAAGACGGTGGACGGGCAACGGCGGCGCGTGCAGGAAGTGCTTGTGCGCCCGGGTGACGGAGAAGTCCGGGAAGTGCTGACGCACCGTGCGCACGTCGTAGACGCGTGAGTGCGGGTTGTCCGGCCCGTCGGTGTTGTGGTGGATGAACTCCCGCATCCTCAGATAGCTGCGCAGCCCCGTACGGCGCGCGTTCGTCACATGCGCGCCGACGACTCCGGACGGCTTGAGCAGGCCGGCCCGGGCCAGGGGGTAGACCACCGCCAGCGCGGCCCGCCGGACCAGGCCGATGGCCAGCAGATAGTTCAGCGACCACCGGGCATAGAGCATGACGACCAGCTCGCCTCCCGGGCGGAGCACCCGGTGGATCTCCCGCTGAGCCGCCAGGATGTCCGGCACATGGTGCAGCACACCATGGCTGAAGACCAGGTCGAAGGAATCGGCCGGGAACGGAAGATCCAAGACGCTTCCGCAGTGCAGCCCCTCCCGGGGCAGGTTGCGCTGCGACAGCCGTGCTCCGACCCGCTCCACAGAAGTCCGGGTCAGATCGACACCCGTCCACAGCGCGCCCCGGCGAATGAGCTGTTCCGACTCGGCTCCCTGACCGAGACCGATTTCAAGCACCCGCCGACCGGCGACGTCGAGGTCATCGAGGCACCCGGGGATGTGCGGCTCCAATCGGTACTTGAATGTGTCATACCGTGTGAAGAATTCCTCGGAGTCGGATCGGCCTCCTCTGGAGGCGCCACCCACCAGATGGTCTCCGCACGGGTGCGCCGACCAGAATTCGGAAATTGTGTTCTCTCGCATGTCGCCCTCTCACTCCGGTGAGGCAGCGGACGTCCGGGGACCGGAACATCGGCAATGAATTCCGGGTCAAGGCCTCACACCTCGTCAGCATGGTCACACAGCCGACAATCCCAAGCGGGGAACGCGGGACAGAACGCCCGAAGGAACGAATGGCCTCTTACCCGAGCGGCTCATTCGGAGTGGAAATTCGGCCGGTAAGGTGCGTCGTCCGACATCGTAGAGGAAGTCATGACACTAGCGTGTCCCTCCGCGACCTCGCCATGGAAAACCGACCCTGCCGGACGGATATTCGGAGAGTCAGTGGCCGTTTGGAAGAGCAGCAATGTGATGGAATGCAAAAGCGCCTGCGACAGGTCAACACCCCTATGAAGACGAATCAGGCCCGGAAAATCACGGCCACAACCGTCTGTTCCGTCCTCTACACGGGGATCGGCACGGCGGCACTGGCCGGCTTCCTCTTCTCGCCGAGCATGCTCTCGGTGATCTTGTTCTCCGCTGTGATAATGACGGCTTTCGCCCTTGTGGCGGCCCGGAACCCGCTCGCCGCGGGCCTCACCTGGCTGGTCCTGTCTCCCGTCCTCTATCCCTTCGCCCGCTATCCGCAGTCGGGGACAGTGCTGACGTTCGACCGTGTCTACCTGGGCGCCCTGGCTCTCACGGTCCTGCTGACAAGGCGGGCCGGAAGGCCGAGCGCCCCCGGTGTGCGGTCCTTCGTCACCGCGGTCACGGGGTTCGCCGCTGCCTTCCTCTGCCGTGCCCTGAGCACGCACCCCAGCAGCCTGGGCGCACTGCAGACCTTCATCGACGCGATCCTGCTCCCCTGCATCGCCTTCGCTGTCTGCCGCCGCACGGCGGACAGCCCCGGGCGACTGCGGGCCTGGGCGGCGGGACTGATGGTCTGCGGCACCTCTGTGGCCGTGCTCGGCATCACGGAGCACCTCTTCGGATACGAGCTGGCGACCCTCAGCGGCGGAGCCGTGCGAACCGACACCGAGGTCGGCGGGTTGGTCCGTGTCTCCGGGCCGTATGCCGCCCCGGAGGTCTACGCGCTCACCCTGGCCCTGACACTCGCCGCGACGCTCTTCTGGTGGATGAGCGCGGGCCCCGACGGCTCGCGCCGAAGAGGGTTTGCCGCCCTCACGGGCCCCCTGCTGGCCGCCGTGCAGATCACGGGCATGGCGCTCTCGCTGTTCCGCGTGGCCTGGGCCTGTGCCCTCCTGGTCCTCTTCCTCGGGCTCGGCCTGCGGGCCGGGAAGAGGCTGAGACTCGCCGCCGTGGCCGTCGCCGTGGCCCTGGGGGCCCTCATCCTCTTCGTACCGTTGCAGGACAACGACCTCTTCCGTGCCCGCATGGCCGACACCGACAACGTGGCCGGCCGGTTCGCGACGTATCAGGTGGGTCTGGAGATCTGGCGTTCCGCCCCGGTCACCGGAGTGGGGATCAACCAGTTCGTCGAGGCTCAGAAGCGGGTCGACCCCAAGGTGGTGTGGGGCGTGCGGTCCGTGCAGTCTCCCCACAGCTCGTTCGTCGGGACGCTGGCGGAGCAGGGCGTGATCGGCTTCGCGGCCCTGCTCACCGTGTGCGGACACGGCACCAGGATGCTCCGCCGGCTCGGCCGGGCGGCACGTGAGGACGCGACGCGCCAAGTGCTGCATGCGGCCGTGATCGCCGGGGCCGTGTCCTATCTGGCCTTCTCCGTCGAGTTGACGATGCTGCCGCTGGGGCCGAGCAATGCCGTACTGGCCGTGGTCCTGGCACTCGCCGCGTCGGCCGTCGAAACGGCCCAGCGGCGACCGGCTCGTGAAAAGGCCGCGGCGGCGGCCCCGGAGCGGGCTCTGGCGCGTATCGCGGAGCCGGTGGCATGACGGCCGTCAACGTCGGTGCCGCCGTGAGGACCTGCGCCAAGGTGAGGATCGCCTGGTCCTCCACGACGGTTCGTCAGGCCGTCGGCTTCGCCTGCTCGAATGCGGCGCTCGGCGGACTGGGCATGATCACGTCCGCGCTGCTGGCCAGGGCCCTGGACGTCGACGCCTACTCGAGCTACACGTTCGGCAAGCAGCTGCTCCTGTTCAGCGCGATGTTCTTCGAGTTCGGGCTGTTCCTACCCGCGGCCCGGATGCTGGCGCTCTCGGACCCGGCGGAACGGCGTCGCACCGCCGGCGCGGTCGTGGCGCTCTTCGTTCCGGTCTCCGTCCTGTTCGGGGTCACCGTCTTCGCGCTGTCCTGGATCGTGGACGCCTGCCTGGACGTTCACGCGGGCCCGGCGCTGAGAATGGTGGCCCTCGTCTCGGTGGGTTACCCCCTCGACTTCGTGTGTCTCCAGACGGCCCAGGGTCTCGACCGGCTCCACAGCTACTCGATCGCCTCCGTACTGTCGCGGCTGGGTTTCCTCGGCCTGCTCATGACCCTGCCGACGACGGGGGTACGGCTGACATCGTCAGGAGTTCTTCTGGCGGACACCCTGTTCCTGCTCGTCGGCTGGGTCGCGCTCCTGGCGAACCTCCGGCCCGTGTTCCGCGGACTTCGCGAAACCATGTCGCGGATGCTCCGAGGTGCCCGTGACTACGGCTTCTCGGCCTACGTCGGCCGGGTACTGAGCATGGGCACCTACCACATGGACACGCTGATGCTCGGTGCCGCGAGCGATCCGCGTTCGTTCGCCTGCTACATGTGTGCCGCAGCGCTCGCGTCTCCCATCGCCCTGCCGAGTGCGGGTGTGGCGACGGCGCTCTTCGGACGGCTCACCCGCCAGCCTCGTATGGAACCGCGCTGGGTCGCGACGGTGACGCTGATGAGCCTCCTACCGGCGGTCGCGTTGAGCACGCTGGCCGAGCCGGTGGTCCGGCTCGTCTATTCCGAGAAGTTCGAGATGGCGGCGGGCCTGGTACCGGTCCTGGCCGCGGCGCAGGTGATCAGCGCCGTGACCCGCCTGTTCAATTCCTTTCTGGCGGCGCACGGGCTCGGCTCGGACCTGCGGACCGCGGCGATCACCCTGACGGTGTCGAACCTCGTCCTCAACCTCCTGCTGATTCCGGCCTTCGGAGCCGCGGGAGCGGCATGGGCGAGCCTTCTCGCGCTGGCCGTGAACCTGATCGCCCACATCCTGCGCTACCGGCGGGCCGTGGACGCGGGGGAGACCGCCCTCCCGGACGGCGGGGGAAGCCCGGGAACGAGCTCCACGGTCCCGCCGCCGAGGGGTCAGGGCGCGACCGCGTGGTAGTCCTGAAGCGCTTCGGCGACCCGTCCGTCACCGTCGACGTTCCGTTCCCACCACACCGCCGCGCAGATGAGGCCGAAAACGGCCAGCCCGCGCTCACGCTCTCCCGACACGTGCTCGGTCACGAACCGGTCGGCGGTCCGCCGGTCGAAGAGCTCGTCGAAGATCCCGGACTGCCGCACCCACGGCCACAGTTGCCGTCCGTGCCGCCTCAGCAGGGAGCGGACCGGTGCTCCGAACCCCGTCTTCGAACGGCGCGTGACGAAGTCCGGAACCCCCGCGGCCGACGCGGCGGCTCTGAACTGCGCCTTGCCCTTCCCGGTACGGAGCTGGTCTTCCGCTCGCACCGCGAGCGCCGAGGCGACGACGGGTTCGCCGAGGAACGGCACGCGCAGTTCCACGCTGGCCCGCATGGACGCGCGATCCGCGTACAGGAGGTTGAGGCCCGGCAGGAACAGACGCCGGTCGCACTCCGCGACGGCGCTCAGCGGGCTCGCTCCCCCCGCCAGCAGGGGGTCCGTGATGTCACGGTGGGCAGCCACGACCTCTTCCAGTTCGACCTTCGGAGACAGTTGTGCCCATTCCTCGGCCGTGAAGTAGGACTGGCCTCCCCATGCCCAGTCGCGGGGACTCTGCCGGCACATCCGGCCGAGCTTGTCCGTCCGTTCGCGAAACCTCCCCGGGACCGGACCCTGTGACGCACGTCCGAGGAGACTGCGGCCCGCCGCCGGAATCCGCTGCAGCATCCGTACGGCCTGGTACCGCTCGTATCCCAGGAACAGCTCCTCCACCCCGATCCCGGACAGCAGCACGGTCGCCTCGCCGCGGGCGGCCCGTGACAGGCGCATGAGCGCGATGGCCGCCGGGTCTCCGAACGGCAGCTCCATCACCCGTACCATCTCGGGGATCTGCCGCAGTACGTCGACATCGAGATCCACCCAGTGCAGCGGCACCCCGAGGTGACGGGCCGCCCGCTCGGCGTACGGGGCGTCCTTCTCGAAGGGCTCCGCCGGGTCTTGCCGCGGCGAGGCGTCACGCGCCGAGAAGACGGGTCCCGAGAACCCCGCACGGCCCAGTTCCACACCCAGCCATGTGCTGTCGACTCCCCCGCTCAGCAGCAGCCCGACCGGGACGTCCGCCCTGACCTGGCGTCTCACCGACTCACGCACCGCCTCACCGATTCCCTGCGCCGATGAGGTGGCCTCCGCCTGCCAGAGGAGCCGGGGGCGTGTGTACTCGGGTGGCCGGACGCAGTGCGCGGAGCCGGCCGGTGCCGCGTGCACGCGGCGCCAGCCCGTGCGCGGGGGAGGCGTCCAGAGGAACATCGCCCCCTGCGCGACGGCCACGGGATCGACATGGTCGGCGAGGCCGATCGCGCGCAGCGGAGCGATCTCACTGGCCAGGGCGACGAGGCGGCCCGACGTGTCCGAGGCGACGTAGAGGGGCTTGACGCCCAGCCGGTCGCGTCCATAGCGCACCTGTCCGTCGGGCAGGACCTGGACGAAGCCGAACATCCCGTCGACCCGCCCGAGCAGTTGTGCGGCATCGGGCTGGAGCAGCAGCTCGTGGAGGACCTCGGTGTCGCCTTCGGTGGTGAACCGGACCCCTCGGGACCGCAGCGTCCCCCGCAGTTCGGGAGCGTTGTAGATCTCCCCGTTGTAGACGAGGACCCCCCGCTCGGCGTCACCGAAGGGCTGGTCGCTGCGGGAGCCGACGTCGACGATCGCAAGCCGGCGGAAGTGCAGTGACGCGTGCCAGCCCGCACCCCGAAGGTCCCGATGCCCGCAGGAGTCCGGGCCCCGGTGCTCGATCGTCGTACACGGGTCGTCCGTCGTACACGGGTTCCTCGTACGGGGGTTGTCCCCGGCCGCACCACGGTTCAGGACCACCACGAAACCGCACATCATGCCTCCGTCGTCGCACTCGGCGCCGCAGCCACCGGTACGGCGGCCGCGCCCCGGGAACTCATGCGCCGGAATTCCCTGTCGTGCCCACGGCGCCCTGAGGCGTGGCAAGGGCCTGCTCCGGGACCACACCCACGGCACTCCCGGCTCCAGCGCCGGGGGGTGTGCAGCCGAGGGCCTCCGCGAGCGCCGGGGTGGCCGGCGCGGTCCCGACCTGGCCGCCTTCCGCGAGGGCGGCAGCCGCGCGGCATGCCACCAGCGAGCTCCACAACGCCAGCCGGAAGTCCGCCTCAGCGACCTTCTCGCCCCTCAGCAGCCGTGTCAGGGCCCGCATCTCCTCGGCGTGTCCCTTCGGAGCTCCCCGGTAGAGCGACTCCGACTTCTTCCCCCGCTTCCACAGCGTCAAGGAAGCGAAGTCCTCGATCCGGGCGGCGACACCGTCACAGGCCACCTCGATGAGCTCCTTGGGGGCCCCGGGCGGTGTGGTCCCGCCGTACACGATGGAAGCGGTCGACGCGTCCGAGTAGGTGATCTGCAGGGTGACGCTCTGGGCCGACACCGGGTCCCTGCTGTCGACGCCCGTCGCGGTCACGCTCACCGGCCCGCCAGGCACGAGGAAGTTCGCGGTGTCGATGAAATGGCAGACCTCGCCGAGCAGACGGCCGCCCTGCCGGTCATCGAAGTACCAGTGGTCGTCGGGCAGCCGGCCGGCGAAGACCCGATGAACGACCTGGAGCGGCGCCCCCTCGGGCAGGGCGGCACGCAACTCCCGCACGGCCGGGGCGAACCGCCGGTTGAAACCGGCGAGGGCCGGGGCGCCGGACCGGGCCCAGGCGGCCGCCACCTCCTCCAGCTCCTGCTCCGAGAGGCCCACGGGCTTCTCGCAGTACAACGCGATCCCGCGGCGCAGCACTTCTGCCGCGTAGCGCCCATGGCTGTCATGACGGGACAGCACCATGACACAGTCGGCGTCGGCCGCCGCGAGCCCGTGCTCGGCGCTCTCCGCGACATCGCGGAACCCCCAGCGCTTGCTCTGCTGGACGGCCGTCAGGCCTCGTGCGCTCGTCACCCAGGAGAAGCCGACACCCTGTTCACGGCGCAGATGCGGGAAGAGCATCTTGGTGGCGAAGTTCCCGGCTCCGATCGCGGCGATCCTCGCTTCCGCGGCAGGCGGTGACCACCTGGCGGACCCGCCCTGGTGGCGCGGCGGCTCGCTCACCTTCGCGGTGCCGGGATAGCGCAGCAGCAGAGCGGGGCGCCGGCGGGGCCGTACCGTGTTCAGGACGCGGTACGCCTCGGCGGCGTCCTCGACGGCGAAGACATGGGGGTCGAGGCTCTCCAGGTCCAGGCTCGGCACCATCCTGAGGACCTCGGCCAGATTACGGCGTTCGGTCCAGGGCACGTAGCCCTCCGGGTACTCCTGGCCGGCCTCCTCGTAGCGCGGGTCGTAGCGTCCGGGTCCGTACGACCGTGAGTAACGGACCGTCAGTTCCTTGTGGTAGTACGACGACCGGGGCGGGGCCACCTTGACGTCTCCCACGATGACCACGGTGGCCCGGTCCCGCGCCAGACTCCCGGCCAGCTCCACCGGATCCGTGCTCGAGGTCGCCGCGGTCACCAGCACCGCGTCCGCCCGTGCCCCGCGCCAATGCCGCGCGACGGTCCCGGGGAGGTCCTCCGTCTCCCGGGGGTGGGCGACGAATCCGGCCGCTCGCGCCGCCTCGACGGCCGCGGGGTCCTGGTCCACGCCGACCGCGTCGTACCCGTAGGCCCGCAGCAGCCGCAGGGTGAGCTGCCCCACCAGTCCGAGGCCGATCACCGCGACACGGGACCCCGCGGGCGCCTCGGTCTGGTGGATTCCCTGGAGTGCGATGGCGCCCACGGTGGCGAACGCGGCCCAGCGGTCCTCCACTCCGTCCGGTACGGGCACGACGAGGTTGCGCGGCACGGCCACGATCTCGGCGTGGGAGGCGTAACCGGCTCCGCCCGCGGCCACACGCAAGCCAGGGGTGAGGTCGTCCACCCCCTCCCCGACCGCGATCACCACACCGGCACAGGAGTACCCGAGCGTCATGGGCCGGTCGAGCCGGTCCTGGACCATGCGGTAGGTCTCGACGACGCCCAGTTGCCGCGCCGTGTCGAGGACCTGCCGGACCTGGTCGGGACGCTGCCGTGCCTTGCTCAGGAGGCTGCCGGCGCCCGTCTCGAGGGTCGCGCGCTCGGTGCCCGCGCTGATCAGCGAGTAGGTGTTGCGGATCAGCACCGTGCCCCACTGGGCCACCGGGGGCGGCATCTCCTCCACGCTGATCGAACCGTCCCGGGCCGACAGCAGTACTGCCTTCACGTCAAGCGCCTTTCGGAAGACTGGACGGCTCAGCCGGCCGCCCCTGTTCGGTTTCGGGCCGTGCGTCTGCCCGAGAGGCGAGCGCACGGTACAGGCGGGTCAGGGTCCTGCTCTCGGTCTCCCAGGAGTAGGTGCCGCGCAGCTTCTCGGCGTTGCGCCGGAACGTTTCCAGGCCATCGGCGGCCTCGCGCAGCGCGCGGGCCACCGACGCGGGCTCCGCCGGGTCGAAGAGCGCACCCGCCGGGCCGATCCCATTGCCCAGCAGGGCCCTGCGGACCTCGGGGAAGTCACTGCCCACCACGGCCAGACCGGCCATCAGGTACTCGAAGAGCTTGTTGGTGTCGCCCAGGTAGCAGTTGAGATGTGCGTTGGTGAGGGCGACGACGCCGACGTCCGCCGCCGCGGTGTACGAGAGCAGTTCGTCCACCGGGACCGCGGGGAGGATGCTGGTGCGGTCCTCGATGCCGCACTCCGCGACGATCTCGTGCAGCTTCCGTACGCTGTCGTCGCTGCCGAACCCGATGATCACCCAGTGCCACTCCGGAAGATCCCGCAGCGCCGCCGCGACGGTGTCGAAGCAGCGGGAGTCCAGATAGAAGCCCCCCTGGAAGATCAGCACGAGCCGGTCACGCGGAATGCCCAGCCGGCGGCGGAGATCCTTCGGTTCGACGTCGGCGTCCGGTGTACGGGGGTAGTTGCCGACGACGACGGGCCGGTCCCCGTGCAGTTTCTCCAGATAGGCCGCGCGCGAGGCGTTGGTGGTGATCCGTGCCCGCGAGCGCCGCCAGACCGCCCGCTCCCACCACTCGATCACCTGCCGCACCGGCCACCGGTGCATACAGGCCTCCAGCTCGTGTGCGTCGTACACCAGCGCGGCGCGGCGACGACGGGCGACCAGTAGGGCAGGCAGGCTGAGATGGAGGTTGTGGCAGTGCACGACGTCCGGCTCACCGCGGCCCATGAGCAGTGCCGCGCGCAGGATGCCGAGACCCGCCAGGCCCACCCGCAGGGGCCTCGGCAGGTTCCTCCGTGGGAACGGCAGGACCTCGTAGCGGACGCCTTCCTCGACCATGGCGGTCCGACGCCGGACCCCCGAGTCGAAGCCCACGACCCGTACCCGGTGCCCGTCCGCGGCCAGGGAGGCCGCTTCCCGTCGCACGCGCGCGTCGCTGCGCAGGTCCGACACCACCGCCATGAGGATCTTCATCCCTGCGCTCCGTCCGCCAGGCAGAACCGCACCGACCAGGTGACCGGGCCCTCGACCCGCAGGGTGGCGCGGAGGACGTGTGTGGTGACGACCCGGCCGTAGGCGGGCGACCACGGCATCTCCTCGACACGGAAGGAGAGCTGGGGTCCGGCGGTCTGCTCCAGCCTCACCACCGCGTCGTCGGCGAACAGCAAGGTGTGGCCGCCACGCGGCTCGGCACACACGCCCGGCGCCAGGGGAAGGCTGACCACGAGGGTGTGCCCGGCGCCGCAGTCGATGTCGTCCGAGACCGTCAGCCCGTGCCGGTCGAGGGTGAAGCGGCGCCGGTGCACCACCGGATCGCCGAGCCTGCGGTAACCCTCGTGGACCGCTTCCACGACCTGTCGGCCACCGCTGTCCCTGTGGTGATGGACCACGCGGGCGTGATCGTCATTCCGTAAGGTGAACAGCAGCTCGGGATCGATGTGGTTCTGTTCCTCACCGTCCACTTCGACCGTGGAGTGCGAGCGGGTCGCGCGCAGGAGGTTCCGCAGATCCGGATCGGGGGTGTACACGCCGGTTCCGGGGTCCGTGACGATCTCCCGGCCGTCCACACACAGCACGAACGACAGCGTGTCGTTGTGCCCGTGCCCGCCGTTGCCGTGCTGTCCCACGCCCCCGCACTCCGTGAGACACCAGTACGGCCCGTCGGCCAGCACGTACCAGCCGGCCCCCGGGAAGGACGTGGCCCGTGTCCGGGCGTCGACGCCACCGGCCCGCGCCCCGCACCACTGCGCCAGTTCGGGTGCGGGTTCCGCCACTTCCCGGGAAGGACCCGAATCACTCATGACGGTCGCGGCGGCCAGAACCGGGGACGGGTCACGGGGGTCCCGGCCGGACTGCAGGCCGACCACCAGACCGCTGTCGTCGTCGCCCAGGGCGGGAATCAGCCCGTCGGGTTTGGTGAGAGCGGACAGCACCCCGGCCGCCGACAGCACGCGTTCCCGGACCTCGGGACGTACGGGGATGCCCAGGCGCCGCAGCGCGAGCAGCCCCAGGAGAGCCAGTTCGGTCGAGAGACGGTGGTACCCGGTGGAGGCCTCGAAGTTGGAGCCGTCCTCGTGGAACTGTTTGAGGACTTCCCGCTGCAACTGCCGGGAGCCCGTCCGGAGCCAGAGGCGCCCGGCGGTGCTGTGGCGCAGAGCCCCGCCCGCATGGACCAGGCCGACGAGATCGGCCAGGTAGTGGTTGCTGGTCAGGCGCGGGGTGTACTCGAGGTTCGCCAGGATGAACCATCCATGGCCGCGCAGCATCCCACCGGCCAGAGCGGTCAGCTCCGGGTCATCGAGGATCTCGGCGGACCACACGAGGTTGGCCGCGCGGATTCCCGCCTCCATCGCGTTGGTCCAGTTCGGCCCCGAGCCGACGGGGTTCGCCTCGGCCCACGAACGGAGCAGGTCCACCGCACCGTCGCGGTACCGGGTGTCACCGGTGTGGGCGTGGGCGCGCGCGAGGGCGGTCAGCCACTGGAGCCGGCTCACCTCCCAGGGAACCTTGATGTCGGCGCGGCCCGGGACGGGGGCCAGGCAACGGTGGTGCCGGGCCGGCCAGGTGAATCCGTGGACGGGGTCCTGGTGCCAGCCCCGCTCCCGCGGGGCGACCGCCACGGGTCCGTAACCGAGGACGGTGAACCTGCCGTCGAGCGCCGCGTCCGCCTCGCGCAGGCATTCCTCGAGCTCCAGTGGACTCGGCTCCACCTTCGAACGCGTGCCGACGCCGCCGAGGAGGAAGGGCCTCCAGGGCTCCGGGAGCGGCGGGCGCGCCCCCGCCCTCCGTTCCCGTCCGTCCTCGAGTCTCCTGGCCCCGGTACGCATGATCCGCCACCCCGCCTCGGCGGCCAGCACACCGGGCGGCAACGCGGCGGCCGAGACGGCCAGCCGACGCAGGCGCACCAGGCGCCGGGTTCCGGCGGAGTGGTGGCCGGTGCCGTCAGCGGGCATCGACGGTGCACCTGCTCATCATCCGGTCCGTCAGCTCCTCGGCCGGGACGCCTTCGACCCATACGCGGTGCCACACCGCGAAGTTGAGGACGGGCCACAGGGACCACGCATGCTGCGCCCGTCCGGCCCGGTGCTCGGCGACCATTTCGGAGAGGGTCCGGGTACGGAAGTACCGGCCCATCGCGGGCGAGGCCAGCAGGTCGAGGAGCGCGTCCCCCATGGGGCCGCGCAGCCAGTGCGCGATCGGGGCGCCGAATCCCTGCTTCCGCCGCTTCATCACCCTCTCGGGCACGATGTCGGCGAGGGCCTGTCGCAGAACGATCTTCGTGCGGTCCCGGTCCAACTTGTAGTGGACGGGCAGCCGGTAGGCGAACTCCACGAGCTCGGGGTCGAGGAAGGGAACACGGGCTTCGACCGAGTGCGCCATGGAGAACCGGTCGATGCGCATGAGAAGCAGCTCGGGCAGCCGGAGGGTGAACTCGTAGTGCTGGGTGTCGAACGCCACCGTCTGCAGGCCGGTCTCTCCGTCGCCGAGCGGAGGCCGGACGAGCGGCGGGTCGTACTGACGCGGGATCAGCAGCTCCGAGCGCAGGGTCGTGGGCATGCAGAGCGGGAAGTGCATCGGGTACTGCCTGCCCGCCGCGGCGCCCGAGAGGATGTCGTAGGCCCTGCCGCGCCGGGAGCGGGGCACCGCACCGGCGAGGAGGCGGCGCGCGCCGACGGGCAGCCTCTGGAACATCTGCAGCTCGCGTTGCCGTCGCATCACGCGCGCATAGCCCGGGTATCCCCAGAACAGTTCGTCGGCTCCCTCACCGGCCAGCACCACGGGGACACCCCGCTGCCGGGCCAGGGCACAGACGAAGCCGAGGGGCATGCAGACCGGATCTGCGAGCGGCTCGTCCTGGTGGTGGACCATGGCCGCCAGCGTCTCCAGCGCCTCGCGGGGGGAGACCGTCACCTCGTGGTGGTCGGTGCCGAAGTGCCGGGCCACCCAGCGCGCCTCGTGCCGCTCGTCCAGCTCCGGTGCGTCGCCGAAGCCCACGGAGAAGGTCGAGGTGCCCTCGGCCCGGTCGCGCAGCAGCGCGACGAGCGCGGTGGAGTCGAAGCCGCCGCTGAGCAGGACCCCGACCGGAACGTCGCTCATCAGCCGGGCCTGCACGGACTGTTCCAGCAGGGTGCGCACCCGCTCCGCCGCGTCGGACAACGGCACATCGAGGAACGTGCGGCCCTCGGCGAGGTCGCGGTACCGCCATGTCCGCACGCCCCCGGCGTCGCACGTGCCGGCAGTCCCGGGAGGCAGCTTGTTGATGCCGCGGTAGAGGGTCGCCGGGGAGGGAACCACAAGGTTGGCCAGGTAGCTCTCGAGAACCGCGGTGTTGACCTCGGCGGTCACGCGTGGGTGAGCCAGCAGCGCCTTGGTCTCGGACGCGAACAGGAACGTGCCGTCCTGGACGGTCCAGTAGAAGGGCTTCTCCCCGACCGGGTCACGGGCGAACAGAAGCCGCTCGGCACCGGGGTCCCAGAGCGCGAAGGCGAACATGCCGGTGAGGTGCTCGACGCACGCGTCACCGTAGTGCCGGTACGCGTGCAGAATGACCTCGGTGTCGCAGTCGGTGCGGAAACGGGCGCCCCTGCCCTCGAGTTCCCGGCGCAGTGCGGGGTAGTTGTAGATCTCCCCGTTGAAGACCAGGCACTCCCCGCCCTCACCGAACATGGGCTGCAGGCCGTGGGACAGGTCGACGATGGCGAGCCGCCGATGACCGAGGCCCACCCGGCCGTCCTCGCTGATGTGGACTCCGGCGCCGTCCGGGCCCCGGTGGCCCAGGGTGTCCCGCATCCGCGTGACCGTTTCGGAGGTGACACGCCCCACCGCGCGTCCGTACTCGTAGATCCCTGCGATGCCGCACATGTCAGCCCCTCTCCAGGACCGGCCGGGGGGCGGGAAGGGACGGCAGGGACAGCTTCGAGAGGATCTGTGCCGCCCGCTTGTCCCAGGTGTGCTCCGCCAGTGCCTGTCGACGTGCCTCGAGTCCCATGGCCGCTCCCCGGTCGGGCAGTTCCAGCGCCCTTGTGACACCGGCGGCCAGGGACTTCGGGTCACCGGGCTGGGTGAGCATCGCCGTGACCGCGTCCACGAGGATCTCGCCGATCTGCTCCAGACGGCTGGCCACGATGGGCCTACCGAGTGCCATGTACTCGAACACCTTCGTGGGTGAACCGAAGAACGCGCCATCTCCCTTCCACACATGGGGCGACAGCAGGACGTCGCAGCCCGACAGGACCCGGAGGGCCTCGGCCCGGGGAAGACTCCCGGTCCAGGTGATGCGGCCGCCCAGGCCCAGCCGGGCCGCCATCTGCTCACACGCCTCTCGCCGCTCCCCGTCGCCGACCATGACCAGCTCGACGTCCCGGGGGAGGTGGCACAGGCATTCGATCGCCGCCTCGACACCGTGCCAGTGGCCGAAACTGCCGGCCCATCCCAGCAGGGCGCCCGGGCGGGGGTCCTTCGGTGCCGGTTCGGGAACATCCGCGGCGTCGACCGCGTTGGCCACCACCGCGATGCTCGCCGGATCGGCTCCCACGTCCGTCGCCATCGTCGCCGCACCGCGCGAGACCGCGGCCACGACATCGGCGCTCCTCGTGGTGTACCTCTCGTAGCGCTCCCCGAGGGCCGCGAAGAACTTCTTCGCGGGGCTCTGCCGGTACCAGTGCCGGTGCTCCCAGACGGCCGAGGCGTTCCATTCCAGGACGAAGGGGGTGCCCAGTCGGCGGCTGACATCGGCGCCCGCGCGGGTCAGGAAGGCATTGCGCTCGTAGACGAAGGCAGGCGGCATACGACGGGCGACGTCGAGGGCGGTCCTGCACATCTCGTCGTTGGCGGCGACCCACGCCGACTCCCTGGTGAACCGGGACCCCCGGGGCAACGGTGCGGCCATCTCGACGACATCGACCGCCGCCCGGAGCGGTTCGGGCGGACTGCCGTTGGTCACCAGGGCCACCCGCCAGCCGAGCTGCCGGAAACCGCCGAGGATGCCCGCCACATGACTGACGGCCCCGCCCGCCCCGGCGTCCGGGGCGTCCCGCCACAGGGCGAGGATCCAGGACCGTCCGGCCGGAGCGGTACCGGATGGGTTCTTCGGTGGCCCCTCCACCTGAGAGGTCAGCCCCCTCACGAGGAGACGGCCGGCCGTGGCGGCGTCCCGGGCGCAGCGCGCCACCACGGGCCCGGTGCCGCCGACCGGCAGCGTGCGGCCGGGTGGGCGCGCGTCGATGACGCAGCGTTCTCGCACCGGCGCCAGCGCCAGCACCAGGTCGTAGGGGCCGGCGAACGTTCTGCGCGCCGCGTCCTTGCTGAGCAGCGCGACACCCGACACGTCCTGCCGCCTCAGCTGTGCCCGGTATCCGCCGAGGTTGCGGATGGCGTCGGACGCGGCCATCACCATGACCGGTTCCTGTCCGAGCACCTGGGCGGCGACGCGGCCCGCCTCATGGACCTGGGAGCGCGACTCGGCCAGGACCGCCCACCTCGATCCCCCGCCTCCACCGCTTCGACCATCGCTATGAGCAGACAGTGGAACCTCCAGAGGACGGCCGTACGCATTCGGGCGAAGGCCAACATACGGCCGCGACTTCCTCTGTCGGCCCTGCAACACCGGAATACCCAAAAGTCATCCCGGAACCAGGAATCGCCGCCCCATGGGAGACGCT
This sequence comes from Streptomyces sp. TP-A0356, assembly GCF_001417775.1. Lineage (GTDB taxonomy): Bacteria > Actinomycetota > Actinomycetes > Streptomycetales > Streptomycetaceae > Streptomyces. Next base: position 291,854 of record NZ_BBZJ01000018.1, read on the forward strand.
TTTTCAGCCGTAATGGGTAGCATCCGGTTCATGGAGACCGAAGCGCGCACAGCGGCGACAAAACAATGGTCGGAGAATCCGGCGGGTATCAACCACGCAGCCGCACCAGAGGGAACACCAGAATTCTACGAACAAATGACACGCAGTCGATATGCACTACAGCCCTGGCTTCCGGACCTGCTGCGCTCGTGGGTACCCGCCGGGGGGCGTGTCCTGGAGATCGGGTGCGGTGCAGGAACCGACCACTCCGTAATTGCCGGAATCGCCCGGGAAACCGCCGCGATCGATCTGGCTTCCCGCGGCGCCCGGCTGACTCAGAAACGACTGGAACTCGAGGGACGTCCGGGAATCGCTCAGGTGGCCGATGCCGAGGACATGCCCTTCCCGGACCAGTCGTTCGACGGTGTCTACTCCTTCGGTGTGCTGCACCACACGGACCACCCGGAGCGCGTGGTCGAGGAGATGTGGCGAGTCATGCGTCCGGGCGCGACATTCATGGTCGCGCTGTACCACAAACACAGCATGTTCGCCGCGCAGAAGGCCATCGAGTACATCGTCCGGTTCCGCTGGCGTTCGCAGACGTGGCGGGACTTCCTTGCGGAGCTGGAATACGGAGCGGCCGACCTGGTACAGCGCCCGCTCGTGCGTCTCTACAGCCGGCAGGCCGCACGGAACCTGTTCGCCCGATTCCACGACGTCCGCGTACGCACCGAGCACCCGGCCCTGAGCGGTTACCTCCTGTCGGACCGGCTCCGCCCCTTCGGCTGGTACGTCGTGGTGACCGGTCGGCGGTGAACCGGCCGGCGGTGAACCGGCCGGGCCGACGGCCCGGCCGGTTCCGTCTCGCCGCGCCGACTGTGGACACCCTGCGCAGCCGCCCACCGGGCATTACCGCCAGATGCCCCGTGTGTCGAAGACGACCTTTCCCCTCAGCTGGGTCCGCTTGACCGCACGGAACGCGTCATGGTCGACCAGCAGGACGATGACATCCGCCTCGTGGAGGGCGGCCTCGAGGTCGACGAGCTTGGACTGTCCCGTCTCGGCCAGCACGGCGGGCAGTTCATCGATGTGCGGCTCGACCACGAGCAGGCGGCCGACCTCCTGCCGGGCGAGTTCCGACGCGATGTGCAGGGCGGGGCTCTCCCGCAGATCGTCGACGTTCGCCTTGAAGGCGAGTCCCAGGCAGGCGATGACGGGGGACTTGAACCGCGAGGCCGTGTTCCGCACTTCGGCGATGACGTGCCCCGGCTTGGTGTCGTTCACCTGCCTCGCGGTTCTGATCAGCTGGGCCTGTTCGGGCGCCGCACTGACGATGAACCACGGATCGACGGCGATGCAGTGCCCGCCCACTCCCGGGCCCGGTTGCAGGATGTTCACCCGCGGATGCCGATTGGCCAGCGCGATCACGTCGGCGGTGTCGACGCCGAGCCTGTCGCAGATCATCGAAAGCTCGTTCGCGAAGGCGATGTTGACGTCCCGGAAGGCGTTCTCACTCAGCTTGGCGATCTCCGCGGTGGTGGCATCCGTGACATGGCACCGCCCCTGGGTGAACACCTCGTACAGGCCCTTCGCCCGAGCGCCGCAGCATTCGCTCACCCCGCCGATCAGACGGTCGTTGGTGACGATCTCGATCATGATCCTGCCCGGCAGGACGCGCTCCGGGCAGTGTGCGACGTGCACGTCCGCGGCACTGCCGGCGCTGTGCGGGAAGGTCAGGTCGGGCCGACGCTCGGCCAGCCACCGGGAGAGCCGCAATGTCGTTCCCGGTGGCGACGTCGACTCCAGGACCACGAGCGCCCCGGGTTGCAGCACATCGGCCACCGCTGTCGCCGCGTCCCGGACGTAGGAGAGATCCGGTTCCCGGTCCTCACCCACGGGAGTGGGGACGGCGATGATGAACGCGTCGGCAGGCTCGGCCTTCGACGAGGCCCGCAGGCGTCCCATCGCCACCGCACCGCTCACCGCGACGGCGAGGTCCGGTTCCACGAAGGGCGCCTGTCCGGCGTTGATCAGATCGACGGTGGCCTGGTTGACGTCCACGCCGACGACGTCCACTCCCTTGGTGGCGAGCGCGGCGGCGGTCGGCAGCCCGATGTATCCGAGCCCTACGACGGAGACGGTGCTGAACACACGAGTTCCTTTCTCAACTTCGTCAAGCGGGAGCACAGGGGATAAGAGGTCATCGCCAGAGGACGAGAAGGGCGGAACCGCCACGGTGCTAGCCACGGTGGGTGCGCCGCGCCACGACGTCACGCAGGACCATCAGGACGAAGGCGGTGTTGCCGACGAGGTAGCGGGCGAACAGACGCCGTGGCTCCTGCATGAGCCGGAAGAGCCACTCCAGACCGGCCCTGCGCATGCATCGGGGAGCACGCGCCCGGATCCCGGCCACCACGTCGAAGGACCCGCCGACGCCCACCGCCAGGCCGCAGTTCAGTGCCACCAGATGCCGGGCGAGGAAGTACTCCTTCCGCGGTGTCGGCACCGCGAGGAAGAGAAGGTCGGGACGGGCCGCGCGGACGGCGGCGACCACGTCCTGCTCCTGTTCCTCCCGCCAGTAGCCATCGCGCTGTCCGACGACGTGCACGCCCCGGCTCGCCGCGATGGCCGCCACCCTGCTCACCACGTCGGGCTCGGCGCCCAGCAGGAAGACCCGGTAGTGCTCACGCGCGGCGCGTTCCCACAGAGCGAGCATGAGGTCGATACCGGTGACCCGTTCGGGCAGAGGCTGTCCGAGAATGCGGCCGGCCCACACCACCGCCTGTCCATCGGCATTGATCAGGGAACAGGAACGGATGATGCGCGCCAGTTCGGGATCCCGCCGGGCCCTGACGATTTTCGCCGCGTTCACCGACACGTGTTGGTGGGGTCGTCTTTCGGCGATCAACTCTTCAGCCGCGGCGACGCTTTCCGCCAGGGTCAATGCGTGCACCGGAACCCCGCAAATGGGGACCGGAACTGTCTCGCTCAAGAGGGTCGACCGATCCATCGGTGCGGGAACATTTTCAGGCCCCATAGCCTCCGCCTGGACAGTGGACGTGTTCGCCACGCTATGTGCCTGTGCCACCCATACGGTCCCTGAATTGCGCGACCGGCCCGTAACGCAACTCGAATGGACCACCTGGGGCACCGGCGCCGGCCTCGCCGGGACATACCGCCGGGCGCCGCTGTCACGCTGCGACGGAGACGGCTCCCTCCGTCGAAAGGACGGCGGAACCGACGGTCCGGCCGATCATCAAGGACCTGAAAGGGCGATTTCCCTCGTCCGGCCAGCCGACTGACGCGCCCGCCTTCACCACCGGCCTCGTCCAGCGGGATAGCTAGCTGCATATGCACGAGTGCGGTGACCCCACAGCCGGAGGAGAGACTTGAAGCGAATCATGGCCGTCTACGGAACCCGGCCGGAAGCGATCAAAATGGCCCCCGCTGTCGAGGCGCTGCGGGAGTCGGCCGGCTTCGAGCCGCTGGTCGCGGTCACCGGACAGCACCGGTCGATGCTCGACCAGGTGAATCGGCTGTTCGGCATCGAACCCGACTACGACCTGGACATCCTCAGCGCCGGGCAGACTCTGACCGACATCACCAACCGCACGCTGCACCGGCTGCGGCCCGTCCTCGAGAAGGAACGGCCGGACGCGGTGCTCGTCCAGGGGGACACCACCACCACGCTGGCGGGTGCGCTGGCCGCCTTCTACCAGAAGATCCCCGTCTTCCATCTGGAGGCGGGGCTGCGGACACGAAGCAAGTACGCTCCCTACCCGGAGGAGATGAACCGCCGGCTCACCACCCGGCTGGCGGACCTGCACCTGGCGCCGACCACGAACGCACGGCAGAACCTCCTGCGCGAGGGAGTCGGGGAGAAGTCGGTCGTCGTCACCGGCAACACGGTCATCGACGCCCTGCTCAGGACCCTTGACCGCACGGCCGACCAGGCGTCCGACCCCACCATGGAGCTCCTGGAGAAGGACCCCCGGCGAGTCCTCCTGGTCACGGCACACCGCCGCGAGTCCTGGGGCGAAGGCATGGAGTCCATCGGCGGCGCCCTCGCCACCCTGGCCGCGCTCCACCCCGACCTGCTGGTGGTCTTCCCCATTCACCGCAACCCGGCCGTACGGTCCGCCATCCTGCCCAAGGTCGCGGGACTGGAGAACGTCAGGGTGGTGGAGCCGCTGGACTACCAGGGCTTCGCCCATCTGATGAACCGTGCGCATCTCATCCTCACGGACAGCGGCGGTGTCCAGGAGGAGGGGCCCAGCCTCGGCAAGCCGGTCCTGGTGATGCGTGAGAGCACCGAACGCCCCGAGGGGGTGACCGCGGGAACCGTGGCACTTGTCGGCACCGACGGCGCGCGCATCGTGGCCGAGGTGACGCGATTGCTGCGTGACCCCGTGGCGCACGCCAGGATGGCGCAGGCCGTGAATCCCTACGGTGACGGGCGCGCGGCGGAGCGCATGGTCCAGGCCCTGGGGCACTGGTTCGGACTGTGCGACGCACCGGCGGACTTCATCGGGGCGTCGGCCGTGGCCGCCGCGGCCACGGCCGGGGACGACGTCCCGGCGCAGTCTCGCCGACACGACGCGCTGGCCGCCGGTCTTGAAGGGGACGGGCTCCGCCTCTCCCTGTCGGGCGGCGTCGGCCACCCCTGAAAGCAGCCGCCCTCGCTCACCGTGACCACAGGGCAGTCAGCCCGCCGCGGCACCCCGGCCCGCCCGATCCGCTTCCCGACCATGACCCGCTCGACGGGGACGGCCTGAACAAGCTTCCACGGAGGCCGACCAGGCCGTCACCGTCGCGGTTCATGTCCGCGGGCGGGCCCACCTCGGGCAGCGTCGGGGGAGGCGGGTGGCGGGTGGCGGGTGTTCCGAGGCCGGACGACGGCCCGTAGACATCGGAACTAGGAGGCGCCAGGGGCTTTCCCGGTGCAGTCCGCCGAAACCCCGAGGGGCCACTGAGACCCCCCTGATTCTGCATTTCAGGGGCCCCCTAGGGGATGTCACAGGTCGGCCGCAAAGCCGGGCCCGTTGCCCCGGGCCCGGCACATCGCCCTCCGGGACCGGGTACGTTCGAGAGCGTGGCTGGATTCAGGATCGGGCGCGGCCGGGACAACCGCGCTCCTCAAGCGCGACCGCAACGACCCCCGTACGGACGGCAGGCGCCGCAGGGCCCGTCGTACGGCTACCCCTCCGCGCCGCAGCAGCGGTACGGCGGAGCACAGCCCTACGGCGGCCACCCGCAGTGGCAGGCGCCGCAGGGCCAGGGCGAGCCGGAGTACTTCGGCGACGACGGCCGGGGCCACCCGCGGACCCCGGATCCTTACGCGGCCAACAACCCGGGCCACACCCAGGCCTTCTCCGTCGGCGAGGACCCCTACAGCGAGGGCGAGACCTACCGCGCGGGCCAGGCCTCGGCGCCCCCGGTCGGTCCGCGCCTGCACTGGAAGGACCTGCTGCGGGGCATCGTGATGTCCCCGACGCAGACGTTCCTGCAGATGCGGGACTACACGATGTGGGCCCCGGCCCTGATCGTGACCCTCCTGTACGGGCTGCTCGCGGTCTTCGGCTTCGACGGCGCGCGCCACGACGCGATCAACGCCACCCTGTCCAGCGCGGTCCCGATCGTCCTGACGACGTCCGTGGCCATGGTGCTCAGCTCCTTCGTCCTGGGCGTGGTCACCCACACCCTGGCCCGGCAGCTCGGTGGCGACGGGGCCTGGCAGCCCACGGTCGGCCTCTCCATGCTGATCATGTCCATCACGGACGCGCCACGCCTGGTCGTCGCGATGTTCTTCGGCGGCAACGCGCCCTTCGTCCAGCTGCTGGGCTGGGTGACCTGGATCGCGGCGGGCGCACTGCTGACCCTGATGGTCTCCAAGTCCCACGACCTGCCGTGGCCCAAGGCGCTGGGCGCGTCGGCGATCCAGCTGATCGCGATCCTGTCGATCGTGAAGCTGGGCACCTTCTGACCGAGAAGCTGGGCACCTTCTAACCGAGGCCTCAAGCCTCGCCTGCCACGCACACGGGCCCCGGCGCCGCGTCCCCCGGGGCCCTTTCGCGTCCCCGCACCGGTCCGTCGTCGCCGGTCAGGACCGGCCGGGCCGCGGGTCCCCGATCACTCCGATCCGGAAGCCCGTCGTGGACGGGCGGTGGCGCGCCCCACGCTCATGCAGATGAAACCCACCCGGGCCAGGGCGGCCGGGTCGAGCGTGTTGCGCCCGTCGAAGAGCAGCGGCGTGCGCATCAGGTCGCGCACCGCCTCCCAGTCCACCTCGCGGAGCTCGGGCCACTCGGTCACGAGCACGGCGGCATCGGCATGCGTCACGGCCTCCGCGACGGTCGGGTGACGCTCCGCCGCGTTCCAGGGTGCGGCGTCGGCCGGGCGTGCCACCGGGTCCCAGCAGGTGAGGGTGGCGCCTTCGGCGAGGAGCCGCGAGGCGAGGACGGTGCTCGGGGCCTCCCGCATGTCGTCGGTGCCGGGCTTGAACGTCATCCCCAGCAGGGCGATGCGGCGCTGGTTCAGGGTGCCGAGCTCGGCCTTCAGACGCTGGACGGCGCGGCGGGGCTGGAGATCGTTGACCTCGATGACGGCGTTGAGGAGCTGGAAGGAGTAGCCGGTGTTGCTCGCCATGGCGCGCAGGGCGCGGGAGTCCTTGGGGAAGCAGGATCCGCCGTAGCCGAGGCCGGCGTTGAGGAAGTGGCGGCCGAGGCGGTGGTCCAGGCCCACGGCGTCGGCGACGCGGGTGACATCGGCGCCGGTGGCTTCGCACACGGTGGCGCTCTCGTTGATGAAGGTGATCTTGGTGGCGAGCAGCGCGTTGGAGGCCAGCTTGACCATCTCGGCCGACGCGACGTCCATCCTCTGGACGGGACCGTCGATACCGGCGTGAAGGTCGGTCAGCAGGGCGGCCGTGGCTTCGTCGGCGGTACCGATGACGATGCGGTCGGGACGCAGGAAGTCCTCGACGGCCCGGCCCTCCGCGGTGAACTCGGGGTTGGAGGCGTAGCCGACCCGCTCCAGGCCCGCCTCGTCCAGGGCGGCACGGACGCGCGAGCCGGTACCCACCGGGACGGTCGACTTGACCACGACGGCGGCGAGATGGGAAGCCCCGCGCAGGGCGTCGATGACCGCCCAGACCCGGGACAGGTCGGCGTCGCCGGACGCGGTGGGCGGCGTGTCCACGCAGATGTAGGCGACTTCCGCCTCCGCGACCGCTTCGGCGGCGTCGAGCGTGTAGACGAGGCGCTCCTTGTTCTGCGCCAGCATGTCGCCCAGGCCGGGCTCGTAGATGGGCACATCCCCGGCGCGCAGCAGCCGGATGCGTTCCGGCTGGATGTCACGGACCGTGACCCGGTGGCCCAGTTGGGCGAAGCACGCGGCCGTGACCAGGCCGATGTATCCGGCGCCGAAGACGGCAACGCTGCGGCTGCTGCCCGCCATGAGGGATGCTCCAATTCGTCGGGGGTCGAGGAGGCGTCGGCGCTGTGTGGGGCAGGCGGGGCGGCCTCGGGTTGCTCGCGGGGTACGCGCGTGAGGGGACGTCAGCAGCTGTCCGGATGACGGTCGGCCGGGCGTGTGCCCCGGCGCAGGAGAGTAAACGATTCTGCAGCGCTCAGCTGCAACTTCTCCAGATCGTCTCCTACTCCGAGATGAAGTATCTGGTTCAACTAATCGCATGATATACACGTCCTCCACAACTCCTTCACTCCTGTTTCTTAACTCCTTGGGGGGAGCTCCATGTCCGGACACGGACAGCTTGCGCAGACCGGTATGCCCGCCATCGTGATCGGCGGCATCACCTACCCGCTCGGCGGCTGGATGGTCGCCGCCGCCGTCGCCGTGGTGGTCGGCGCGATCCTCGTCGCGCGCTTCCGTTACCGCCCCGGCCTGGAGGCCGGGCAGGGCACGGTCGGCCAGGACGCCGCGTCGCAGGGCCGCTCCCGGCGCCGGCGCCGCTAGTGCAGGCAAGCACCCGCCAGGAACCGGTGCTGTCGGCCCATCAGCACCGGTCCGCAACGGTCCTCATGGGGATCGTCGTCATGCTGGCGGCAGCAGCCTGGGCCGGTCACCACGCGCTCAGCGCGTTCGCCCACGACAGCCGGAGCCAGAGCCGTCTGACCGTGGTGTGGACCTCGCTGTTCGTCATCTTCCTGCTGCAGACGTTCATGTACCACCTCGAACGTCCGAGGAGGCTCACCCCGCGCATCGCGCGACAACTGCGCGATCTGCACGTGGCCGTCCTCGTCCCCGTCTACAACGAGGATCCCGGCTACCTCAAGCTCGGTCTGGAGTCCTTCCTGCGCCAGACCCGCCTGCCGGACTCCGTCCACATCGTCGACGACGGCTCCACCAACGGGGACTACGCCGACGTACGCGCCTGGTGGGAGCAGGCCGCGCAGCAGGCGGGCGTCGCCACCACCTGGCAGCGCGTCCCCAACGGCGGCAAGCGCCACGCCCAGACCCACGCCGTACGGGTCAGCCCCGAGGCCGAGATCTACATCACCTGCGACAGCGACAGCTGTTTCGCGCCCACGGCAATCGAACAGGCCCTCATCCCGTTCTCACGCCCCCGGGTTCAGTCCGTGGCCGGCATCGTCATCGCGACCAACAACCGCGCGAACTGGCTCGTACGCATCACCGACCTCTGGTTCGTGGTCTGCCAGCTCGTCGACCGTTCCGGCCAGTCCGCCGTGGGGGCCGTCATGGTCAACTCCGGTCCACTGGCCGCCTATCGAGCAGCCGTTATCCGCGACAACCTCGACGGATACCTGAACGAGACGTTCATGGGACGCCCCGTGAACTTCTCCGACGACAGCATGCTCACCCTCTACGCGCAGGAGAGGGGACTGACCGTCCAGCAGCCCTCGGCGATCTGCTTCACCGCGATGCCGGAGAAATGGTCGCACTTCAATCGCATGTACCTGCGCTGGATGCGTGGCTCGACGATACGTTCCATCTGGCGTATGCGTTACCTCACACCGACGCGGCCGGCGTTCTGGTTGCACACGATGCGCTGGACCCAGATGGTCCTCACCCAGGTGGTCACCCTCTGGATGCTCGTCGTCGAACCGCTCGCCTACGACAACATGCCCCCCACCAGCATGCTGGTGGTGCCGTTCCTCATCGGCTGGGCCCAGGGCCTGCGCTACCTGAGCATCATCCGCTCCGACGAACGCATCCGCTCCCGCGTGGTGACCTGGCTCGCCATGCCCGCGGCCATCCTGCTGGCCTGGACCGTGCTGCGCTGGCTGCGCTGGTACGGCATCATCACCTGCGCCAAGACGGGCTGGGGAACCCGCCAGAACGGCGCCGAGGTCGCACTCGCCGACTCGGTGACGACGGCGGCGTAGGCGGAGGGTTCCTGTAGCCGGAGGGTTCGCGTAGCCGGGGGGTTCGCGTAGCCGGAGGGTTCGCACTAGGCGGGTTCGCATGACCGGCGGGTTCGCGCAACCGCCAACGTCGGCGGCGCCGACGAGGCGCACGTGACCGACGACGACAGCGTGACGGACGACGACCGCGTGACTGCGGCCCGCCGACCATCGAAGCGCCCGTCAATGCCGACGGGCGCTTCGGCGTGACCGGGGGCGTCGGCGTTTCCTGGGGACGGGCTGGGCGGGGGCGGGCGGGGGCGTGGGCGTTCGCTGGCTGTGCGCCCGACGCCCTGCCACATAACCAGGAGCCCGGCTGGCCGGAAGGCCGGACGGAAGCCCGGAGACCGGAAGGCCGGAAAGCCGGAAAGCCGGAAAGCCGGACGGAAGCCCGGAAAGCCGGAACGGGAAGCCCGGAGAGCCGGAAGGCCGGAAGGCCGACTGCCCGGCCGCCCGGAACGCCTACTCGGCCGGGATGACCGCCTCGGCCGCCACCCCGGCTCGTCGGCGGAAGGCCGCATGCTCACGCCCTACGAGGCCACTACGGGGCCCCTTACGGGCGGCCCCGTACACGAGGACGACCGCACCGCTGCCCCTTCCGCTCCGGCGGCCGGCGGCCGGCGATCAAGCCCTGCTCAGAGCGCTTCCTTGGACGGAGTGATCGGCTCCCCCGCCTTACGGACGGGAGGCAGCACGCTCCACGGGAAGTTGATCCACTCGTCCGTCCGCTTCCAGACGTACTCGCACTTCACGAGGGACTGGGACTTCTCATAGATCACCGCGGAGCGGACCTCGGCGACGGTCTCCAGGCAGAAGTCATGCACCAGCTTGAGCGTCTTGCCGGTGTCGGCCACGTCGTCGGCGATCAGCACCTTCTGGTCGGTGAAGTCGATCACGTTGGGGACGGGAGCGAGCATGACGGGCATTTCGAGCGTGGTGCCCACACCTGTGTAGAACTCCACGTTGACCAAGTGGATGTTCTTGCAGTCCAGGGCGTACGCGAGCCCACCGGCCACGAACACGCCGCCGCGCGCGATGCTGAGCACGATGTCGGGCTCGTAGCCGTCGTCGGCGATGGTCTGGGCGAGCTCACGAACGGCGCGCCCGAACGCCTCGTAGGTCAGGTTCTCTCGTACGTCGGTCATGTCGCGCTCACACCTGGGTGCGGTGGAAGTTCACGAAGGAGCGGGAGGCGGTGGGTCCGCGCTGCCCCTGGTAGCGGGAGCCGTACCGCTCGCTGCCGTAGGGGAACTCGGACGGCGAGCTGAGCCGGAACATGCACAGCTGCCCGATCTTCATGCCCGGCCAGAGCTTGATGGGAAGGGTGGCGAGGTTGGACAGTTCAAGCGTCACGTGACCGGAGAAGCCGGGATCGATGAACCCGGCGGTGGAGTGGGTGACGAGCCCGAGCCGCCCGAGGGAGCTCTTCCCCTCCAGCCGCGACGCGAGATCGTCGGGCAGGGTGATGACCTCGTAGGTACTGGCGAGGACGAACTCCCCGGGGTGGAGGATGAACGGCTCGTCGCCCTCGGGCTCGACAAGCCGGGTGAGGTCGACCTGCTCGATGGAGGGATCGATGTGGGGGTACTTGTGGTTCTCGAACACCCGGAAGTAGCGGTCGAGCCGCACGTCGATGCTCGAGGGCTGGACCATGGTCGGATCGAATGGATCGATCACGACCCGCCCCTTGTCGATCTCGGTCCGGATGTCCTTGTCTGAGAGAAGCACCCCCCGAGAATACGCAAGGCGCGTGGGGTCGCCACAATCGTGGCGACCCCACGCGCCCGGACCGCTATGCCACTACTGCTTCTGCTACTGCTTCTGCAAGGTCACCGGCACCACACTGCGGAGCCGGGCGCAGCGCGGACACCGGACGAGCCGGCCGGGGCCGAGGCGCTCGGCCCGCTGCATCGGGAACGAAGCGGTGCTGAACACGTGCCCCTCGGCACAACGGACGACGGTGCGCTCCATCAAGTCCTCAGAGTCCCTTCCCCAAGAGCCTTCGTCTCACCTGCATGACGGACGACGAAAGCCACATTACGGGATGAAAGGGACGGCCCTCCAGGGGGCACTCCGACCACACACAGCCCCTCTTCCCCACCGCCACCGTACGCCCCAACTCCTGCCCGCCGCAGCCTCATCCACACCCCACAACGACGCCGGACCCCACGGCTTGAGCACCGGGGGTCCGACATGAGGTACAGTGAGCGAGCGTTCAGACACCGGGCGATCCGGCGTCTTACGCGGGTGTAGTTTAATGGTAGAACATCAGCTTCCCAAGCTGAGAGCGCGAGTTCGATTCTCGTCACCCGCTCCAGAGAGAAACCCCAGGTCAGCGGCCTGGGGTTTTGTTGTCCGGTCTCGGCGGGCCGAGTCGCGCCGCCCCGCCGGGGTCCTGACCCAGTGAGCCGGGGCTCCCTTCGCCCCGGCTTCCGGTCCGTCGGCGGAGATGCAGGCCGTCACGCACCATCGCGGCGACGATCTGGACGTGGCGGTCGGCCGCCGTGTTCGAGTACTCGTTGTCGTGGTCCAGGGCCGTACGGCCAGAAGCGCCCGGCTCCGACGGCTTGACCATGAGCGGCCGGCTCTTTCGTGTCGGGTACGAGTACAGGTCGGCGGGCGAGAACGTCGCCTACGGGTACAACCTCCCGAGACGTCATGGACGGCTGGATGAACAGCTCCGGCCACAGGGCGAACATGCGGCTCAAGGAGATCCGCAAGCGGGCGGACTCGTCACCGGTACGTCGCGCTGCGGGCGCGGCCGGTGCGGTGCGCCCGCTCGCCCAGCAGTGCACCGCGGACAGCAATGTCTCCCCAGCAGGCCGAAGGCACCGAGGCGAACCATGAGCTGCGGCGAGTCGTCCGGGAACCTGCTGCGGCGCTCGCGAGCAGGCGGCACCTTCTGTATGGGAGCCGGTACCCGCAAGTTCAGCGGAACGACCAGGTCAGCACCGCTGTCATCAGGAACACGACGACCGCCGCAAGCCAGACCATCAGGCGCGTCGGCCCCGAAGACCTGACCGACGCCCACTCCTCTCCCTCCCGTGACAGCAGCGCGTCCGCGAACGCCTGCGCGGTCTGCGGTCGTTCGTCAGGTTCAACGGACAGCGCAGCGCGAAGCAGTGTTTCGATGCCGTCCGGAACCCCCAGCTCCCTGGGAAGGGACGGCAACGACGTCGTCGACGCCTGCTGCGTCACAAGGACTGTGCGACCGCCCGACCCGAACGGCTTGCGTCCGGTCAACAACTCGAACGCGACGACACCGAGGGCGTACACATCGGCTCGGCCGTCGAACCCGCCCGTCTGAAAGGCCTGTTCGGGCGCCATGTACGCGGGAGTGCCGGTGGTGACTGTCAGCCCCGACGCGTCGGCCAGTTGCTTCGCGCTGCCGAGGTCCGCGACAAGTACGGCGGCAGGCGTGCGGCCGGCGTCGAGCAGGAGGTTCGACGGCTTGATGTCGCGGTGGATGACGCCCGCGTCATGGAGCTCCTGAACTGCGTATCCGGCCTCGGCCGCGAGCCGGAGCGCCTCCGCAGGCCGGCAGTGCCCTGTCTTCTCGGCCAGCGTGCCGCCTCGGACGTAGTCCATGACGAAGTACGGCCGGTCGTCCTGGACGCCGACGTCGTGAACGCGCACGACACGTGGGCTGGAAATCCTGCGGAGCAGCCTCGCCTCCGCCAGGAAGCGCTGTCGTACATCGGCGTTCGACGCCCAGTTGTCGGCCAGCACCTTGACCGCGACATCGGTGTCGAGCTCGGGGTCGTATGCCTTCCAGACGGTGGCGAACGAACCGGCTCCCAGCCTGTCCTCAAGGAGATAACGACCTAGCTTCTGCATGTGGCAACATTTTTCCCGGGGCGATGTGGCGGATGTGGCCGGCTGTAGTCGGGAACTTCCGTGCGACACAGTGGGGTCCAGGTCGGACGATAGCGGGGGGACAGCAGGGTGCTCGAGGAGGATGAGCTGACGCAGCTCGTGGCGTCTGCCCAGGCAGGTGACCGGGCGTCCCTGGACCGCCTCCTCGTCAGGCTTCGGCCCACCGTGATGCGCCGCTGCTCCCGGTTTCTTCCGCACCACGCCGACGCCGAAGAGGCGGCGCAGGACGCCCTGTTGTCCATCAGCACACATCTGCACGAGTACACCGGGCGAGGCTCGTTCCTCGGCTGGGTGACAGTGATCGCCTCGAACGCCGCCAGGTCCACGTATCGCTCGATGCGCCGACGCGCGGAGGACAGTCATGCCATCGTTCCCGACGGTGTCGATCCACGGACGACGAGCGTCATCGCGGGGACCCGCCTGGACCTGATGGAGTCGCTGGCCGCACTGGAGGAGCGGCACCCGGCCCTGGTGGAGTCCTTCGTGCTCCGCGATCTCGGAGACCTGACCTATCTTCAGGTCGCCGAGATCACCGACGCTCCTTTGGGCACGGTCAAGGACCGCATCCATCAGGCCCGCCGCTTCATGCGGGACCGCCTCGGCGGTGGCCTCTGAGACGCCCCGGCTTCCCGCTCTCACCTGGCATCAGCTCGACCGCGGACCGGGAGGTGCTGCCGTGCGTCCTCGGACGATTGTCGTCATCCTGGCGGTAGCCATCGGACTCGGCCTGTTGACAGGCCGGTTCGTCCTGCCCGCGCCCTCTGCTCCGGCCACCCCGACGGTGACGCCAGGCGCTGCGGCGTCCTCGCGGGGCAACGGCTCTCCGACGCCGAGGCCCGCGAGCGGGCCCATGACGAACGGGCACTTGTTGACAGCGGCCGACTTCAGGAAGGTTGGTCTCTCCAAGCGCATCTACGTGCGGGATCGCGTCGGAGACGGCAACTACGCCAATGCGGCCTGCACCGGCGAGAAGACCCTCGGCGAGACGCTGGGATCGTCCGACGCGCACTTCCGCGGGTTGGTGACGAGCAAGGACACAGGCCAGGGCGACCCCACCGAGGCGGCGAACATCGACGATCAGGTCGCACGCGAAGTCGCCGACGACGCCGGAAGCCGCGCACTGGCTCAGAACTACGCGCAACGCCTGCTGTTGGAGGAGGTGCCGTGCCAGAGCGAGCCCGCCACCCACTGGATCTACGGGCCGACGCACACGATTGACGTCGCTGCGGACATCACCGCGAGTTGGATGGGTGTTTACGGCGGCGACCTGAACACCACAGGGACCGCACCACGAGGCAAGGAGCCGTGTGGAGGCGTCGCCATACTCCGCAACGGCTCGCACTACGGGGTCCTGGAGGTTGATGCCTGCCTGGACACGGCTGCGATGACGCGGATCGTCCGTGCGGCCGTGACACGGCTCTGAGACCACCACCACCCCACCAGTGGACGTGACATACGTCACATCGACCGCGGTAGATCGCCATCCAACATCTCCCGTACCTCCGGCATCTCCCAGATGTGTGACGACGCCAACCGCGTCGCGACCAGACAGGAGATGAGATGTTCGACAACCAGGCAGCCCGCAGGAAGTTCGCGCGTCGCGGTCGTACCGCAGGAATAGCCGCCTCCGTCGGTGCCGCCCTGATAGCGGTCGGCATCGGCGCGCTTCCCGCCGTCGGCGCGGACACGAGCTCTGCGAGCCGGTCGGCAACCGCCCTTGCCGCCGCTCCTGCCGAACCCGGTCTCGGCTCCGCCGGCCTGATGCAGAGTGACGACTTCTTCCAGCAGGGCCTGGCCCCGGTCCGCGCGACGGTGGACCTGACCGGGAAGCAAGCTCTCTCGGCATGCTCCGGCGAGGAGACGATGCGAGAGCTGACCAAGGGGCAGGCCGCCGCCTATGCCGACGTGACCTGGTCCTTCGACACCAAAGGCACCTCGCTGACCGAATCCGTCGCTGACGGTTCCACCGACACATCGGCGGCCTCGTACGAGAAGCAGCTCGACAAGCTGGTGCGCGGCTGCCAGGACGAGCCGCATGGTCACTGGTACTACGGCAAGGGGCACACGATCACCGTCAAGGCCGGCGAGGGCAGTTGGTACCCGGCCTTCAGCGGCGACGGCAAGGTTTCCGGCGGCGTCGCGGTGATCCGCAGCGGCCACAGGTTCGGCATCGTCGAACTCACCGGTCAGCCCAGTGACGACCCCGGCTACGTGGAGGGCATCACCGCCGGTGCCGTCAACCGGCTGGCCGGCTGATCTGGTCCGGGCGGTTCCGGGAGCTGTTCGCGTGGGTGCTGCCCCGGCCCCTGGAACCGTCCGGGCAAGCCGATGAACGTCTGGTCGGGGCACGGCTTCGGCGGCCCGCGACCGCCGTCCGACGCCACCGGTTCCTGAACCTCGGCTACCGGCTGTCGTTCGACGTCGGCTCCGGGCCCGCCTACGCATCCGCAATCACGCATGTCCTGGGCAAGAGGCACCTGGACGCAGGATCCTTCCAACGTCCGTCGCCCAATCCCCCTGGCCAATGGCTCCGGAGCCGTGCCCATAGCGTGCCCGTGAGGACGGACGACCACGGTCGACAGCGGTGCGATCCGGCCCACGCGACCACCTCGAGGACCACGTATCTGCGCTGGTCAGAACCCATGGAACCCGCCCAGGCTCCGTCGCTTCCCAAGCTGAGAGCGCGAGTTCGATTCTCGTCACCCGCTCCAGAGAGAAGCCCCAGGTCAGCGGCCTGGGTTTGATCTGTTCCGGTCACTCGGCGCCCCGTCGCTCCCTGAACCGGGCGGCGGCCTCGGCGAGATCCACGATCGGAGCGGGGTAGTCCAGGCCCGCATGGGTGGCTGCGTCCAGGTGGGGGACGCGGTGGACCGCCGTGGCGTCGAGGTGGCGGAGCTCGGGGAGCCAGCGGCGTTCGTACTCCCCGCGGGGGTCGTACCGGCGTGCCTGGACGAGTGGGTTGAGGAGCCGGTTCGGGCGGGTGTCCGTGCCGGTCCCGGCGACCCATTGCCAGTTGAGCTGGTTGTTCGCCACATCTCCGTCGACAAGGAGGTCCAGGAAGTGGCGGGCTCCCACCCGCCAGTCCACGTACAGCGTCTTGGTGAGAAAGCTTGCCGCGAGCAGGCGGGCCCGGCCCGGCATCCAGCCCTCGTGGCGCAGCTGCCGCATGGCGGCGTCGACGACGGGGTAGCCCGTGCGGCCGTCCTGCCAGGCTTCGAACTCCTTCGTGGCACGGCGCCAGCGGTCGTGCCGGGGCCGGTAGTCGTGGTCGGCCGCGTCGGGGCGGGCCGCCAGGACCTGGTGGTGGAAGTCCCGCCAGGCGAGCTGGCGGACGAAGGCGTGCGCACCGGGATCGTCCTGGGCGCGGGCCCGGTGCAGCAGTTCGGTCGGTGAGAGGCAGCCGAAGTGCAGGTAGGGGGAGAGCCGGGAGGTCGCGTCGGCGGCCAGGTCGTCGTGCCGGTCCCCGTATACGGACAGCGGGCCCGCCAGCCATGACCGCAGCCTGCGACGGGCCTCGGATTCCCCGCCGGCGGGCAGGCCCGGCGACGTGGGGCCCGACGCGATGGACTCTGCGCGAGGAAGGCCGACCGAGCCGACGTCCGGTAGCCGTACGACGTCCGGTGCGGGCAGGACGCCGCGCACGGAGAAGCTCTCCCACCGCCGGAAGTACGGGGTGAAGACGGCGAAGTGGTCCTTGCCCGCCGGTGTCAGCGCTCCCGGCGGTACGACCGTCAACGAGGCGTCGTGGACGTGTAGTTCGCGTCGGCCGTCGGCCAGCTCCGCGCGCAGCCGCTCCTCGCGCCGTGCCGCGTAGCGGCTCACCCCGCCCGCGATGTGCACCACGGCTGCCCCGGTCTCCGCCGCCACCCGACAGGTCTCCTCGACCACGTCACCGACGCGCACCACCAGCCGGCCGCCCCGAGCCCGCAGGGCCGCGTCGAGGTCGGCCAGGCTGTCGGCGAGGAACGCCGCGCGGTTGGGTCCGGCGAAGCCGGTGCGGCGGATGCCGGTGTCGACGACGAAGAGCGGGACCACACGTTCGGCGTCCTTCAGAGCGGCCTGGAGGACCGGGTTGTCGTGCACCCGCAGGTCGGCGGTGAACAGGGCGACCGAGACGCGCACAGTCCCTCGAGCCCCCTCAGTGAGTACGGGCCGGTTCAGGGGCGGCCGATTCGGCCGCGGCGGCGATGTTGCGGGCCATGCCACCGAAGACCGCGGCGTGGAAGGGGGCCACGCCCCACCAGTACACGTGCCCGGCCAGGCCGTGCGGATGGAACAGGGCCCGCTGCCGGTACACCGTGCGCCCCTGTGGGTCTCGGTCGACGGCCATCTCCAGCCAGGCCAGGCCAGGCAGCCGCATCTCCGCGCGCAGCCGGAGCAGCCGGCCCGGCTCGATCTCCTCCACTCGCCAGAAGTCCAGGCTGTCGCCGACCCTCAGCCGGGTCGCGTCCCGGCGGCCCCGACGCAGGCCGACACCACCCACCAGGGTGTCCAGCCAGCCCCGCAGGGACCAGGCGAGCGGCGAGGAGTACCAGCCGTTCTCGCCGCCGATCGCCTCCACCACCCGCCACAGGGCCTGCGGCGACGCCGCGACCGTGCGCTCGCGGTGATCCGTGTAGAGGCTCCCGCCCGCCCAGTCGGGGTCGGTGGGCAGCGGATCGCTGGGGGCGCGGGGAATCGAGGCCGAGGACCACCTGGTGGCAACGTCCGCGTCCTGCACGCGCCTCAGAGCCAGCCGGATCGCCTGGTCGAGGTTAACCGGTGCCTCCGGCGGGTCCGGCACATAACGGACGATGTCCCGCTCGGCGCAGACCACCTCGTGCTTCAGGGACTCGACCAACGGGCGCGCGAGAGCGCCCGGCACCGGGGTGACCAGACCGACCCACAGGCTGGACAGCCGGGGGGTGAGCAGCGGAACCGGGAGGATGACGCGTTTCGGTAGCCCGGCGACGACGGCGTACTGCCGCATCATCTCCTCGTACGTGACGATGTCCGGTCCGCCGATGTCGAAGGCACGGTTCACGTCGTACGGAAGCCTCGCGCATCCCACGAGGAAGCGCAGCACGTCGCGGACGGCGATCGGCTGGATGCCGGTGCGCACCCAGCTCGGGGTCACCATCACGGGCAGCCGCTCGGTCAGATACCGCAGCATCTCGAACGAGGCCGAACCCGACCCGATGATCACGGCTGCCCGCAGTACGGCGGTGGGCACGCCCGAGGCCAGGAAGATGCGGCCCACTTCGGCGCGGGACCGCAGATGGGGCGAGAGTGCGTGCTCGGGTACTCCGGAAGGGCTCAGACCGCCGAGGTAAACGATCCGGCGGATTCCGGCGGCACGCGCCTGCTCACCGAAGATCCTGGCCGCGCGCCTGTCGGTCTCCTCGAAGCCCCGACCGGTGCCCAGTGCGTGCACCAGGTAGTACGCGACGTCCATGCCCTTCATGGCCGCGCGCACGGCCCACTCGTCCGTCACGTCCCCGCGCACGGCCTCCACCTGCCCAGACCACGGATGGTCCCGCAGCTTGCCGGGGGCGCGGGCCAGGCAGCGCACGTTGTGCCCGGCGGCCAGCAGCTCCGGCACCAGCCTGCCGCCGATGTAACCGGTGGCACCGGTGACCAGACAGCGCAGCGGCCGGTCGTCGTCGGTCATGCCGATCGCACGCATGCCTGTCGAGTGCGCCTTGTCCTGCGACGGCCGACGGACCGGGGGGCAGGAAACGTCATGGCTCTCATGTCCTCCCGGGACGTTCCCCCTCCGATGTGCTCTGTCGCTGTTCTCCTCAGCCCATGCTTGGGCCCGAGGACGAAGACCGCAACCTCGCCGGTCCCGGCCGGAGGGTGGTGACCACGGGGTCGGCACACGCCTGGGTGCCAACCGTATGGGTCGGTCTCACTTCGGACGGGGCCGAAAGGCGCGTGACAGACCCCCGGGACGGCGAGGACGGGTTGCGGCAGGGACGTGCCCGATCCGTGCCCGTAAGTGCGCAGGTCAGAGGTCTGGGGGTTCTTTGTTGTCTAGACCGGTGGGTGGTGACGCACCACAAGTGTGACGAAGGTCGTAGAGGTGGAAGCCGTCCGGGCGACCCGCAGCGGCGCGAGCCCGACGCCACTTCCGGCCGAACGAGGTGCGCCGGAAGGCCGCAGTGCACACAAGCCGGGGGCCCCGGAGTGATCCGGGGCCCCCTGGTGTTTCCGACGCGGGGAGCGGTCTACTTTCGCTCGTCGCGGTCGGCGGCGACGAAGAGCAGGCCCTTCGGGCTGGCGACGGCGTTGCCGAAGGCAGTGACCGTGCCGGTCTTCAGGCTGAGAGTGCCGAGACCGCCCTTCGCGGAGACGAACGCCTCGCCCTTGGTGAAGTGGCCGGTGACGGCAACGACCTGGCCCTTGGCGCTGTCCACCACGTAGAGGGTGCCCTCGGTGGAGGTCGCAAAGGCGGTGTCGTCGACCTGCTGGCTCAGCGGCAGAACGTCGGCGCGCTGCTTCTTCGTCCCCCAGTTCTTGACGAAGACCGCCTGCTGGTCGCCCTGACCGTCGAGCAGCAGGCTACCGCCGAGGCCAGGCACGCTGCGCGGGACGAAGGTGCTGGAGTCCGGGTCGGTGAGGTTGAGCGCGCCGGCTTTGCCGGTCACCAGGTTGGTGGCGGTGATGTTGTCGTCGAAGACCGGGGTGGTCTTGGCGGTGGTGCCGTGGAAGCTGACCTTGTAAAGCGCGGGGCGGCCGGCGGTGCTGCCCTTGGCGTCCGCGGTCGGGTTGGAGGCGACGATGTAGACGACGCCGTTCCGGACACTGACGTTGTCGGTGCCGCCGCCGTGCGGCAGCGAGCTGAAGTGGTAGTGCTTGACGGCGTGGTGCTTACTGTCCGGGTCGATGGTGTAAGCGCTGCTGTCGCCGTCCTCGTTGACCGTGGCGATGACCTGCCCGGTGCGCTTGTCGGCGCCGAGACCGTCGACCTTGCCGGCCACGTCCCAGTGCGCCACCTCCTTGCCGTGCTTGTCGAACTCCACCACGGTGCTGTTCTTGGTGCCGTTGGCAGCGGGCTCACCCTTGGAGCCAACACCGTTCTGGTAACCGACGAAGAGCTTGTCGCCGAGCCGGGCGATGTCGTCCGCTCCGGTCAGCTTCCCCCCGGCATGGGCGAACACGGTCGTGGAGAAGCCCGCGGGCACGGTCGCCGACGTCGTGGCGGCACCCGCCGACGCCGAGAAGCCGAGCCCGGTGACGGCCACAGCCGCGACGGCTGCCGCGCAGTTGCGGACGAACTTGGTGGACATCCTTGCCATGAGATTCCTTAAGCCGTGAGGGTGGGGGGCTCGTGTCCGACCCTTCGCGGAATGCATGGCGCACTTGTGGCCCTGAACAAGCCCACAGACAACACGCGGATTAACGTCTACACCTATGTAGACGCTGATGGCCCAGACCCGCTCCCCTCGGCATCGGACAGGCGCCCGGCGCAGTGCTGGGACCTCTGTCCCGTGCGGCTCCTGACCGGTCAGTGTGACGCGGCCCCGGCGTGTCCCGAGGACATGCCGGGGCCGCTCGGCGATGGTCGGCCGTCAGCCGAAGAGGTTGTACTGCTGCCAGCCGGTGCCGATCGTCACAGGGGTGCTGAAGATGTCGGACGTGGCCTTGCCCGTGCCCGGGTACAGGTAGAGCGTGCCGGCCGGGGTGCGTGCGACGAGGTCGGCCCTGCCGTCCCCGGTGATGTCGCCGACGGTGTCGAACGCGTTGAACTGGCCCCACGTACGGACGTGGATCCGGGTGCCGAACGCCCCCGAACCGGACTTGCCGGTGCCCGGGTAGACGTAGACGTAGGAGTTGCTGCTGCTGCGGGCGATCAGGTCCGCCTTGCCGTCGCCCGTGAAGTCGCCGTGGCCGAGAAGCCGGTTGTACTGGTTCCAGCCGCTGCTGACCGCGACCGGTGAGCCGAAGGTGCCGTTGCCCATGCCCGGGTAGATGTAGAGGGTCCCGCTCGCCGTCACCGACAGCAGGTCGGGCAGGGCGTCGCCGGTGACGTCGCCGGGCGCGACGATCTGCGTACGGGTGGACCAGTTGCCGAAGACCATGGTGGTGGCCCAGCTGTTGCTCGCCGGGATGTAGTGCCGCCAGTAGACGGCGCCGGTGGAGGCGCGGCGGATGATCTGGTCCTGGTAGCCGTCCCGGTTGAGGTCGGTCTGCAGGATGACGTTCTTGTCGCTGTAGGAACCCCAGGGGATCCGCGTGCCGAAGGACGTGCCCTTGGAGTCGTACTCGAAACCGGAGTTGTCGGACGCGCGGCGCACGAACAGGTCGGCGTTGGCATCGCCGCTCAGGTTGGTGTCGTCGAGACGCGGGTAGGCCGCGCCGACGTACGTGCTCACCTTCGTGAAGACGCTGTACGAGCCGGAGGCCACGCAGTTCTCGACGCCCCAGGAGACCACGCCGACGATCTTGCCGCCGACGATCAGCGGGCCGCCCGAGTCACCGTTGCAGGCGGCGACGGTGCCGCTGTCCGAGCCGGTGGCCGGGGTGCCGGCGCAGACCATGTGGCCCGCGACGAAGTTGGTGGTGTAGGTGCTGGAGCAGGTGGCGTCCGAGACCATGGGAAGGGTTGCGGTGCGCAGCGTCTGCGAGATGTCGCCGCTGGTGGAGCTGGTGCGGCCCCAGCCGTACAGGGTGGCCTTGGTACCCGCGGTGTAGGAGGAGGCGTCGTTCGACGTGGTGATGTTGATGGGCTTGGCGCTGACCGGGTTCGGCAGCGTCAGGACCGCGATGTCGTTGTCGACCGTCGTCGAGTTGAAGGACGGGTGGTTCCACTGCCGCCATACGCCGGAGACGGTGCCTCCGTGCAGGTCGACGGAGCCGTCGCTGTTGTCGGTCGGCAGTTGGCTGGTGCCGGTGACAATGGTGCCGTTCGCGTGCCAGTCGTAGCCCTTGACGCAGTGCGCGGCGGTGAGGATCTTCGTCGGGGACACGACCGAGCCGCCGCAGAAGAAGCCGACGTCGTCCGTGGTGTCGCTGGTGCCCTTGTCGTCGTAGTACCAGAGCTGGGCCATCCACGGCGCCGTGGCGATCGTGGTCTCCGTACCGCCGATGATCTTCGGGTCGACGGTGGACGGCGAGGTGGTCGAGGACCTGGCGGTGGGCGGCGCGGTGGTCGCGGACGGGGCGGTGGGCCGCGCGGTGGTCGCGGACGGCTTGGACCGCGTCCGCGAGGCGTGGTCGGTCCGCAGTGCGCCCTTCACGCGGGCCGTCAGTTGGGTCTGGGAGGGGACCGCGGCCCTCACCGGGGTGGGAGCAGCCGGGGGAAGCGTGGGCGGACGCGAAAGAGAGGGCGCCGGCGAGGGCGGCGGCGAGCGCCACCGCTGCGGGAACGACTCTCCGCGCCCGTCGCCTCCGTCTTGCGCCCTTGTTGGCCCTGTGGGCAGAGAACACTCAGGTCTCCCGTCGGTGAAAGGGGTCTTCTCGCACGCGGACAGGGAGAAAGCCGTCGACCGACGGCAGCTCGTGGATACCGCCAACTGGTTCGGGACCAACGCGTTCCCGAAATTCTGTTCCCCGCCCGGCGGCCGCCCGACCATATGGTCAATCAAGAATTGACGCGAGACCGTCCAGGAAACGAATGCGGAACAATCGCACAAGGCTTTGCAAAGTCACTGCAGTTGGCGAAGGTGCCGGAGACTACCCTGACCGTCGCTCAGCGAGACTCGCTGAGTTGTGCGCGCCAACGGCGCGGAGTGGGTTGGCAGTTCCGCCCGCACTTCGGGACCTCCGGCGTCAACGCGGCTCCGGACCCGGCCTCGCGGGCCTACGAACGTTGGGCATGGCGCTCGGTGAACGCAGGCGCCGCCGATGACGTGAGATCGCGGACCGACCGCGCGAACCACCACGCCGCCGGGCACTGTTCACCGCTTGTCCTCCGTGAGGGGACCTGGTGGTCGACCACGTCCGGGAGATTGACGCGCCTTTCCGATCACAGGAGGACACGATGAGACAGTGGCGTTATGCAGCATCCACCGCGGTTGCCCTGAGCGTGTTGTCCATCACCCTGTCCACCGGGTCGGCGCCGGCCGGCGCGGCCACCGCCGGTTCCCCCGACTCCCGGTTCACCTTCGCGGTGATCGGTGACGTTCCCTACGGGAACGCCGAGATCGCCCAGTTCCCCAAAGTCGTCCAGCAGATCAACGCCGATCCCGACGTGCAGTTCGTGGATCACCTCGGTGACATCAAGAACGGCTCGTCCGTGTGCAGTGACGCCTACTTCCAGATGATCAAGTCGGACTTCGACCAGTTCAAGGACCCGCTGGTCTACACCGTTGGCGACAATGAGTGGACCGACTGCCACCGGCCGAACAACGGCCCGTACAACCCGCTCGAACGCCTCGCCACGATCCGCAGAGTGTTCTTCCCGAGTCCCGGCCGGACACTCGGGCAGAACAGTGTCCGCGTCGCCTCGCAGGCAAACCAGGGATACCCCGAGGATGTCCGCTACACCCGGGCGGACGTGGCCTTCGCCGCGCTGCACATCGTCGGCAGCAACAACAGCATGGCGCCGTGGACCGGCAACACCCAGCCCACCCCGGAGCAGGCCGCCGAGGTCCTCGGCCGCACCGCCGCCGTGGTCCAGTCGATCCGCGAGACCTTCGACGGGGCCCGGCGCCACCACGACAAGGCCGTCGCCCTGCTCACCCAGGCCGACATGTTCGACCCGACGGTGACCGCCCCGTCGTACGCCGACTACTACGCCTGCCAGCCGATCGTCGACGCGATCGCCCAGGAATCCGCCCGATTCCGCGGCCCGGTGTACCTGTTCAACGGCGACAGCCACGTCTACAACGCCGACCAGCCGCTGGCCGCCGGCTCCAAGTGGCTGTCGTTCTACAAGCAGACGGCCGCTGTGCCCAACCTGCACCGCGTCACCGTCGACGGGTCCGGCAACGCCACCAACTACCTCAAGGTGACGGTCGACCCCGGCAGCCCGCAGGTCCTCAACTGGACCCGCGTGCCCTTCACCTCCTGACCACACCAGGGAGACGTCCGGCGGTCGGTGGGAAGCGTGCGGATCCGACCGACCGTCGGCCTCTTTGTCGGCGTGCGGTGCCCGAAGTGCAGGCACAGGCGTCCGACGGTCGGGACCGAGCGGCGGCGAAGCGGCGAGCCGGGCGGCCCGCTCCAGCATCGGCGGACGCGGACCGGGCAGACCGGTGCGCGGGGCAGCCACACGTCACCGTTCGCGTCCGGGGAGCTGGACAACAGCACCAGCGACCACACGAGTTCGGGCCGGTCGAGGGCGAGCAACTGGGCCACCATGCCGCCGAACGACGGGCCCACCACGTGCGCCCGGCCCAGCCCGAGCCCGGCGATCACCTCGGCGGCGTCCGATGCCGGCGCCGACAGGTCGTACTCGCCGTCGGACTTGCCCGATCTGCCGGTGTCCCGGTGGTCGTAGCGCGCCACGAAGTAGCCGTCCACGGCGAGCAGTCGGCACAGTTCGTCCGGCCACACGATGCCGGGCGCCGTACCGCCTATCCCCGGCAGCACCGCCGGATCACGGCGGCTGCCGAACGTCTCCGTCCACAGCCGCAGTCCGTCCCGCGTCGTGATTGGCCTCTCCACTGAGCTGTTCTTCCCCTTGGTAGTGTGCGCAGGACCGCCGATCACCCGTCCCTGGGGGACCACATGACCCGCGCCCGCACGGCACTTGTCCTGATTGATCTGCAGCGGTGGATCGTCGACATGCCGTGGCAGCCGGTCAGCGGTGACGCCGTGGTCGACGCGTGTGGAAGGCTGCGCGAGCACTTCACGAACGCCGACTCCTCGACCGTCGTCCTCGTCCGGTACGTACGGGCCGACGGCGCCGACGGCGGCATCGGTGCCGCCCCCAACCAGCTGGTCCCCGCCTGCGCACCGCGCACCGGCGACCACCTGGTGACCAAGAACGGCCTCGACGCCTTCGAGGGCACCGAACTGCACGACGTCCTGCGCCGCGAGGAGGTCGCCGAGGTGGTGGTCGCCGGACTGTCCACCGCACACGGTGTCGCGGCCACGGCCGCGACGGCGCTGCGCCTGGGCTACAACGTGGTGGTCGTCTCCGACGCCACCGCGAGCGTGGACGAGGCGCAGCACCGCGAGGCGCTCGACCGGCTCACCGCGCTCGGCGCGCGCACCGCCCTGGTGGCGGATCTCCTGGCCACACAGATCGCCGGGAACTGACCCGGCGACCGGCGGTCGGGCCGCTACTGGTGGCTGACCGCCGTGGGCTTGACCACGTACACGATCCGGTGCTCGGCGTCCGGCGGCGGGCCGTCCAGCTTCATGCCGTACCCGGACGCCTTCCTGCCGGGCGCGAACAACACCGCCCCGACCTACACCCTGAAGCTGTCCGACAGCACCGCGAAGCTGACCCGCATCTTCGGCGTCAACGACACGGCCACCGTGATCAACCCCGCCAAGGGCGCCCCGGCCAAGGCCAAGCTCGGCCTGACCGGCCCGGACTCAAACCGCTGGATCCCCGGCCGCGACGGCGGCACGCTGCCCCGCCGGGGCCGGGGCGGGCCAGGTGGGCGAAGGCGTGCCGGGGGGGGCGCCGTACCAACACGCGAAGCTCCTGGCAGGTGTGGGGGTCTTGATCGAGACCCGTGCCTGCCAGGAGCTCTGTCGTTCCGTACGGCCTGCATCCGCCTTGCCGGCCCCGATCACGCCGTGGGGCCGGGGGGACATCAGCGAGCGGCGGTCAGGCTGTCGGTCAGAAGGAGACGGCGACGCCGGCCTGGTGGTACTGGCTGACGGTGCCCAGAACCTCGTTCTTGACGCCGTCGGCCTGAGCCAGGACAGCGGAGTCGCTGATCGTCGTGGCGCCGACGAAGACGCTGGCGTGCGGGTTCAGGCCGCCGGAGACGTTGTCGAGCTCGGCGTCGGAGATCTCGGCGGTCTGAACCTGGGGAGCGGAGTTCACGATGAAACTTCCCTTCGCATGGATATTCCACAAGGGGGGAGCGGCGCACAGGATCCAATCACGGAGCGCGCCGGGCATCCAATCAATCGCCACACCGGTCGGGGCAGTTGAACGCAGGGGCTACGCATACGTGCGGACGTGACCACGAATTGGGGGCGGTTTCTCTACACGTTGTTCGCCACAGCGCGATGACCGGTATTTCCACGGCGCCCCCGAATGGGACACTCCACGCCAACGGAGCAGAGTCCGGCAGGCGTTCATGCAGATGCAGCGCACCCCGTGCGGCGGTTGCGCATTCGATGTGCAGATTCACTGAAGCCGGTTCACCGGCCCACTCGCGCGAACCGAATGCGGTCGACCGACAGCAGTCTGTGATCGGCGGAACCGCGGCGTGGAGCAGGACGTCACAATGGCGTTCGGTGGAGCGAGGGGGCCGTTGTGGCGGTGGAGCGCAGGGGACCCGGCCCGGGGGTCGGGTCGGCCCGGCCTTGGTTCGGGACCGTCCTGGTGGCCGTTTGCTGTCTGCTCACCGCCTGCGCGGGAAGCGGCAGCGACTCACCGGCGCGACCCTCCGCCGATCCGCGGCCCTCCACCGATCCGCGGCCCTCCACCGATCCGCGGCCCTCCGCCGATCCGCGGCCCTCCACCGATCCGCGGCCCTCCGCCGATCCGCGGCCCTCCGCCGATCCGCGGCCCTCGACGCCCTCGGGGAGTGGCCCCGCGACAGCCTCCGCGTCACCGGGCTGTGTCGCCGGCTCCGCCACCGTCACCCATGGCCCCGGGGACGTCCCCGTCCGATCCTTGTGTGTACGCCCCGGCGCGAGGGTGACCGTCGTCCTGGCGCCCCGTCCCGAGGGTTCCTGGCCGCAGCCGCACAGCAGCAGTCCGATGCTGGCGATGGTGACCTCGAACGCCACCGACGGGCAGGGCGTCACCCGCGTCACGGTGCGGGCCGCGCGGACCGGCTCGGTGACCGTCATCTGGGGCACCGGGGGCGAGCCCGTGTTCACTCTCCGGCTGAGTGTGGCGGCGTATCCGGTGCAGTGACGCGATCGAACGCGAGACGGCCGGTGCGCCCCCGGGAGCGGGGGCCGCACCGGCCGTCGTGGTGAGACGGGCGTCGACCGCGGTCAGTCGTTACGGCCCTTGAGGCGTCGTACGTCGAAGGACCACAGGCCGCGTCCGTGGGTGGCGGCGTACAACTTGCCGTCCGGGCCGAGGCGCAGTTGCATCACGGCCGTGCTGGGCAGGTTGTGTCCCAGCACCTGCCACCGGGTGGCGCCGGCGGGCCGGTAGAAGGTGGCCAGGTCGGTGCCGAGGGCGAGGCCGCCGCCCGGGATCAGCTTCACCGTGTTGGCGGGGACGTCGGGGAGGTTCGCCGAGATGTCCGTCCAGTCGGCGCCGCCGTTCTTCGACTCGAAGATGTGGCCGACGCCCGCGCCTGGGCCTTCGGTCCACTTGCGGGAGAAGCCGTTGACGGCGACGTACACGTGCTGGGCGTTGGCCGGGTCGACCTCGAAGCCGGAGATGTAGCGGTTCGGGATGGTGCCGTCGACCGGGAGGTCCAGCTGGTGCCAGCCGGTGCCGTCGGCGTTGCCGACCGCGATGCCCCGGGTGAAGCCCTGGTTGTTGCAGGGCCCGCACCAGCCGACGTACACCGTGCCGCCCGATGACGTCACGGCGGTGGCCACATGGCCGGCACCGAGGTCGTAGGCGTTCTTCCACTCCGCGCCGGAGCGGATCGCGAAGCCCTTGGTGTTGATCCACACGTGCCGGCCGCCGGCCACCCAGGTGTTGGTGTCCTTGGCGTCGGCGTTGATCGGCGCGATGAAGCGGGCGCCCGCGCCACCCAGATCCTTGTCCGGCGGGGCGACCTCGTACTCGGTGGCCTTGGACGGGTCGGTGCTCCACGAACCGTCGTTGACACCGCAGTTCTGGGTGACCCACATGTCGAGGTAGACGTACTCCTCGGCGATGTTGCAGCCGTTGGCAGGGTCGGCGATGGTGTCGCCGCCGTCACCGCCGAAGTTGGAACCCATGACCTTGTCCCGGCCGCGCAGGATCGACTGGCCGTTGTCCTGGAGGCCTCCGGTCACCGACACGCCGCCGTGGGAGAGGTCCTTGCCGACGCCCACGGAGTAGTACTGCAGGGTGTCGAGGGTGCCGTCGTTGAGGGACTGCCAGTCCTTGGCGTGGCCCCCGGAGTCGACCGCGCCGTTGAGCGGACGCCGGTAGATGCCGCCGTCGTTGCCGACGTAGGCCCAGGTCCTGCCCTTGTAGCTGCCGAACGCGACCGCGTGCTGGTCGGAGTGGGTGGTGGGTGAGCAGTCGCCGGTCTGCTTGGCCGGGTCGATGCTCCAGCAGGGGAAGGGGAAGTTCCAGTACGGCCCCGGCGTGGTCCAGCTCGCGCCGCCGTTCTTGGTCTCGAACACCTCTTCAAGACCGAGGTAGAGGTGGTCGGCGTTGGCCGGGTCGACCTGAAGGAACTGGTTGTACCAGGACTGGATGCCGGGCTGGTAGCCCGCGCCCTGAAGCGCCGATCCGGACGCCTTCAGCTTGGTGTAGTCCGCGATCAGCGTCCACGGCCCGAACGGCGAACCGTCCTTCGACACGTACACGCCCTTGAGCCCGCTGTCCGGGTTGGTGGCCATCTGCGCCGGCGACTGGTCGATGGCGTACAGGCGCGAGCCGTCGGCCGAGGCGGCGAAGGTCATATTGCCGACATCGTCACTGCTGGTGGGCAGGTCGCCGAGTCCGCCGACCGGCTTCCAGCTGCCGTCGGCCTGCTTCGCGTACAGCCCGTTGTAGGTGTCGCCGCCGCGCCAGCCGACCGCGAGCAGGACCTTGGAGGGGTCCTTCGGGTCGACGGCGATGTCGTTGGCGATGTTCTTGTACGGCGCGCTGGGGTCGGACGCCTTCGGACCGCCCGGCAGATAGTCGGGGTTGGGCGCGAACTCCTGCTTCCACGGCCCCGACAGGGTGGTCGTGGAGTGGGACCACACGCCGCTGCTGGTCGCCGCCCAGACCTTGGTGCCGGCGAACCGCAGCGCGTGGATGACGGTGCTCTCCAGTTCGGCACCGCCCACGCGGTCGCCGGGCTGGAACTGCCCGTGGCGGGGGTCCTTCAGCAGGTAGACGCCCGTGCCGACGAAGGACGTCGCCCCGGTGTTGGACTCGCCGGTGGCGTACCAGAGGCGCTCCTTGCCGTCCAGGGCGAGCGTGCCCGTCGACAGGGACGGCAGCTTGTCGGAGATCGGCTGCCAGTGTCCGCCACCGGTCTTCGACCGGAAGACGCCGCCGTTGGCACCGCCCGCGTACACATAGCCCTGGTCGTCGGCGGCGATCCCGGTGATACGGCCGGTCACGTCGCCCGCGCCGCCGCTGGAGTTGGAGTTCACATCGCGATAGCGGGGATCGTCCGAGTTGTACTTCTTGCCGGTGACGTGGTCCCAGTCGCCGCGCGTGTGCCGCAGCGACTGGAGTTGCTGCCAGGCCGCTCCGTAGGCGCCGGGTGCGACCACGCCGGGGGCGGTGCGCGCCTCGGTGAACTGGGCCGTGGCCTCGGCGGAGTTCTCGGCCTCGTCGGAGCCGCCGTCCCCGCCCCCGGATGTGGCGAGGGCGGACATCCCGTTGCCGGCGTGCACCGCCTTGATGTGATGGCGGCCTATGTCGGCCTGGTGGCGCGCGTTCCAGGGCCGGGGTCTGGTGTCGGCCTGTGCGGCGAACGACTGGGTACTGACCAGCCCGAACGCGACCGCTACGACGGTGCAGGTGATGAACCGTCGCTGATGCCGTTGGGGCATCATGAGCTCTCCTCCCTACGACCGGGTTTGGGGTGTCGTCCCCGGGCGCGGAGCAGATCTTGGCGTGCCCGTGACAGTGGCTGAATGAACTCACAGGAAAAATGGCGGGGAGTTTACCGAGGACCTGGCACTCGGTCCGCCGTCGTCCACGACCGGGGCGCGAGGAGCTCCTCAGGCGTGATCCGCGCAGCAGGGCGTGGGATTGGGCACTTCGAAGGGCGCGAGTGCGCCGCCGACGGCCGGGACCAGGGCGAGGGCCAGTCGTCCGTCCCGCCACTCGGGTCGTACGTGGTCGCGCGTGAGCACCCGTGTGGCGGGGCTGGGTCCATCGGCGTCCGCCGACGGTGCGCCGACCACGGTGACCAGGTCGATGGCGGTCAGGGCGAGCAGGTCGGCCACGGTGACGGTGCCGGTGAGGTGCTGGACTCCGGGGAAGACCACGGCTCGCCCGCTGCTGCGGCGGGCGTGCTCCACGGCTGCCAGTGCCGCCGCGCGGGCAGCCTCCTCCGGGCCGTACCCACGCTCCCCCAGTACCGCTCCCACCACCGGCCCTTCCCGCGTACCGGCGAGGCGCTCCCATGCCGCCTCGGCCGCTCCGGTGTCGGGCAGGGCGAGGGAGACGGCCGTGCCCCGGCGCTCACCGGTGCGGATCAGATGGGTGCAGGCGATGGTGCCCGGCAGGAGGCCGAGGTGATCCACCAGGTGGTGGATCAGGTGGTCGGCCTCACGCAGGCTGCCCGTCCCGGCGTCCACCCCGATGACGGAGTGGACGCCGGGCGCGAGGTGCGGTGCGGTCATGCGGGCAGGACCCACATCGGGTTGGAGTAAAACCACAGGTCCTTCCACGGGTCGGCGTCCCCGAGGACATCCATGGCCGGACCTGCCGGGTCGACGGCGGCGCCGTTCAGGCCGACGGCGGTGCGGTTTCCGTCGGTGCCGCGCAGCCGGACGTAGACCGGCCTGTCGACCTGGCCGAGCGAGTAGGTCAGGCGCACCGAGCCGGTGGACCGGTTCACCTCGAAGGACTTGACGACCTTGGTGTTGGGCGTGGTGAGGGCGTCCTTGTCGGAGACCGGGCCGGTGACGTCTCCCTGGATGACGTCCACGCGGGCCAGCGTGGGCACGAACTGCGCCCAGTTGGGGCCGTTGGCCAGGCTGATCTCGACGACCAGGTCGACCTGACTGCCGCGGCGTACGGTCAGCGCCCCGCCCAGCGTGACCGCGTCTCCCCGGGAGCGCAGCCGGGCGTCGAGGCCGCTGATGAGCCCTCCGTGGTCGACCCAGACACGGCCGGCGCGGATGCCGTCCATGACCGCCTTGTAGGAGAAGGAGGCGGCGCCGACGTGGGTGCGGGAGTACTGGCCCGGCCAGTAGTCGCCGTCGGACAGGTTCAGGCCGCCGCCGTAGACGGGGTCGTTGTAGCGGCCGTTCGTGGCGAAGTCGCTGTTCGGGCCGCGAACGGCGGTGTCGGCGTAGACGTTGTGGGAGTCGGAGTTCGCGGTGATCCACCAGGGCTTGCCCTCGGCCAGCAGGCTGTCCCACAGGCCGCCGACGGTGGCGGTCATCCAGTCGAAGCCGCCCCAGGTGCGGTAGCTCTCCAGCGGGTAGCCGGCGAAGGAGTCGGCGCTGGGGCTGTTGTCGTAGTAGCCGCGGCCGGAGCCCGGGCCCTGCGGGGCGCGGATGCCGGCGGCCTGGTGGCCGGGAGCGCCCTCCATACCGACCGCGATGGTGGGCTGGGCGTCGCGCCAGGCGCGGATCTCGTGCGGGGAGTCGATGCCCTTGCGGGCCGGGTGGTTGGCCAGGAACAGGATGTCCTTGACCTTGCGGCGCTGCACCTGTTCGGCGAGGAAGTTGATGCCCGCGATGGCCAGCGTCTCGTTCGCCGGGGTGCCGGCGGAGGCCTTCTTCACCGCGCCGTCGAAGGAGTTCTCGAACTCCTTCAGCACCGCGACCTCGTTCTTGCCGGGGTGCACGAAGACGGTGCCGTGCTCGGCGGCCGGGATGTTCCACTCCAGGCCCTGGAAGACCAGCGTGTCGTCGATCTGCTCGCGGGCGGCGACGATGTCCGGGTTGACCTTCTCCACACCGATCTTGGCGTGCGTCTCACTGCCGTGGTCGGTGATGACCATCCAGTCCAGGCCGTGCGCGTTGGCCTGGCGCACGTGGTCGATGACCCGGTACTTGGCGTCGGAGCTGTACTGCGTGTGGATGTGGTGGTCACCGGCCAGCCACAGATACCCGTCGGAATGCTCGTCCCGGGAGTCCCCGTGCGCGGGCTCCGCCGCGGTGGCCCGGGCCGTGCCGCCGAGGACGCTGCCCGCCGCGAGGCCCGCCCCGAGAAGGCCGGTGCGACGCAGCATGGAGCGCCGCGAGAGCTGGCTGGGAGTCAGTTCCTCGTCCGGGACCGACATGTCGAGGGCGGGTGGCAGGGAGGAGGCGTCGCCGCTCCCGTGGTGGTGGTGACCGTGGTCATGTCTGTGGCCGTGGCTCATACGCAACTCCCGCGTGCGACAGGGACGCTTGGGACGTGCAGAGTCTGAGAAGGCCGGGTGAACAACGGGAGTCAAGGTGATAGTGAGGTAAGGAAGGACAGAAGGCGGATGTGCAGCGGGAGCGGTTCGGGACCGCGGCTCGTGCTCGCCCGGGGTTCCTTCACCGCGTCGTGGTGCTGGGGCACTACCGCGTGCTCAGAGCTCCGAACAGAATGGGCGCCCGGCTCCCGGCTCGGACTCCCACTGTGTTCGGAGGGCCCTGGAAGGCCGGTACGGGTCGTACGGGCCCGTCGTGCAGGGCGGGACGTACGGTGGGGGCATGGCCCCTCCTCCGCTTCCGGGTCCGCTGGCTCACCTGGCCCCACTGCTCAGCCACTACGGCTACTGGGCCGTCGGCGTCCTGGTCTTCGTGGAGGACTTCGGGGTGCCCGCCCCGGGCGAGACGATCCTGATCGCCGCCGGTGTCTACGCCGGTGCGGGTCAGCTGAACATCGTGGCGGTGGCCGCCATCGCGTTCGCCGCGGCCGTGATCGGGGACAACGTCGGCTATCTGATCGGCCGGGTCGGCGGGCGTGCCTTCGTCCACCGGTGCGGCCGGTACGTCTTCCTGACTCCTCAACGCTTCCACTCGGCCGAGGAGTTCTTCACCCGCCACGGCGGCAAGATCGTCACCGTCGCCCGCTTCGTCGAGGGCCTGCGCCAGGCCAACGGCATCATCGCGGGCACCACCGGGATGCACTGGCGCCGCTTCCTCGCCTTCAACGCGCTCGGCGCGGCGCTGTGGGTCGGCCTGTGGGCGACCCTGGCCTACGTGGCCGGGTCCCACATCACCGTGATCTACGAGGAGATCCACCGCTACCAGCTCTACGCCCTGATCGCCCTGGGAGTGCTGGTCGCCGCATTCGTCGTCCGGCATCTGCTGCGTCGCAGGCGCGAGCGGTGACACCGCGTGCTTCGGCGCGCGGGGTCGTTCCCCACGGACCGGAGCCGACGCCCGCGTGTCCATTGGCGGCGCCCGGGGGCGCCGATATCGACACTCGCCCGTTCGGCCCGAGGGCGCGGCGGTGCCCGGTCGGGGACGGGGACGGACCAGGACCAGGGCGGGGAGGGACCAGGGTCAGGGGCGGGGACGGATCAGGATCAGGGTCGGGACGGACCAGGATCAGGGTCGGGGACGGACCAGGATCAGGATCGGGACGGACCAGGATCAGGGTCGGGGACGGACCAGGGTCAGCTTCGGGGACGAGTCAGGGCCGGTCCCGGTACCCCTCGGGTCGGGTCCCGAACAGGATGGGCCGGGTCGGTGAGTACCGCTCGCCCACCCGAATCCCGATCTCATGGAGCGTCATATGAAGCCTGTCACGCGCCGCGTCGTAGCCCTCGGTCTGATCGGCTCCGCCTTCCTCGGCCTCACCGCCGGCACCGGCGCGCAGGCATTCGCCTCCGGTGACGCACGTACCAGCGCCACAAGGTCCTTTCCCCCACTCGACCCGACGGCGCTCCAGGACTCCATCCGGACCCGGCCCACCGACGGCGCCTCCGGCGCGATCGCCCGGGTCGGCGAGCCGGGGCAGATCTGGCGGGGTTCCACCGTCGACGCCCAGAGCGGCCGGAAGATCCCGGAGAACGCGCACTTCCACATCGGCAGCATCTCCAAGGTCTTCGAGACCACCGTCATCCTGCAACTCGCCGCCGAGGGCCGGATCGACCTCGACCGGACCGTCCAGCACTACCTGCCCGGGGTGCTCCCGGACACCTTCCAGCCCATCACCGTCCGCGAACTGATCACCTACACGAGCGGCCTTCCGGACGTGGACGAGGGCAAGCCCGCCGAGAGCGTCGACGAGACGATCGCCCACCGCTACACGTACCGCACCTTCGACGAGATCATCCGGAGCACCCTGCGCCCCGCAGGCCGTCCGTGGCCCGGACCGCACTTCGCGCCGGGAACCAAGCAGGAGTACAACTCCCTGGGCTTCCGGATCGCGGGCGAACTCATCGAACGGATCACCGGCCACTCCTTCAAGCAGGAGGTCACGACGCGCATCCTGGAGCCGCTGCACCTCGAACAGACCTCGGTGCCCGAGGACGACCCCACGATGCCCAGGCCCTGTCTGCACGGCTACGTGACCGACAGCCGGGGCACGGCGGTGGACGTCAGCGAGCAGGGCGGCGATCCGTCCAACATGATCTCCACCCCGGCCGACCTCGACCGCTTCATCACCGCCCTGTTCCAGGGCCGCCTGCTGACCGCCGCCCAGCTGGACGAGATGTTCACCCTGCCCAAGGACGCCAAGGGCGAAATCGTCCCGTTCGTCGGCGGTACCGCCTGCGGCAACCTGGCCTGCTTCGGCGCCGGCCTCATGTCCACTCCGCTGCCGAACGGCACCGTGCTCTGGGGCAAGACCGGCCACGACGAGGGCTACGCCAACGGCATGTTCGCCACCCGCGACCTGTCCGTGCGCGGTGTCTACTCGGTCTCCAACCTGAGCCTCGACTTCGGCGCGCCGACCCCCCTGGCCAACCGCCTGCTGGCGGCGGTCCTGAGGCCCGTACACGACGGCGCCCGCTCCCCGGGCCGGTCCATGGCGCAGCGGACCGCCCACGGGACTGCCCTCGGGGACGCCCGCTCGTAAGCTCCAGTTCACTTCGCGCGGGCAGAATCCGCCGTGCACGGCCACCTTGCCAAGCGGCCCGGCATACGGCACGGGCGCAGGGGGGTGGCCGGATGGGCGCGGCTGGGGCGAACGCTATCCTTCAGGAGTTGCGCAACCTTTGAAGTCTGTTGGCCGCATCAGGCCGGTCTTCCCGGGGCGCTCGACGGTCGGCACGTCAGCCCCAGACTGAGAGGAAATCGCTTCTGATGTCCGCCTTGTCCTACAGCGAAGCCGTGGGGGTCGGTCTCCTGCAAGGCGTCACGGAACTGTTCCCGGTGTCCAGCCTGGGCCACAGCATTCTGCTGCCCGCCCTGCTCGGGGGCCACTGGGCACGGGATCTGAACGTCTCGGCCGACAAGTCGCCCTATCTGAGCGTCCTGGTCGGCCTGCACCTCGCCACGGCGGCGGCCCTGGTCGTCTACTTCCGACGCGACTGGGCCCGTGTGATCGGCGGCCTGGTCTCCTCCCTGCGCACCCGCCGCATAGAGACACCCGCGCAGAAGCTCGCCTGGCTGCTCATCGTGGGCACGATCCCGGTCGGCATCGTGGGACTGGCCCTGGAGCACTTCCTGCGCACGGTGATGGGCCGCCCCACACCCGTCGCGATCTTCCTCACCCTCAACGGCCTGGTGCTGTACATCACGGAACGGCTGCGCCAGGGCGGCGGCGGCCGACACCGGGCCCGGCACGGCGCCGGCCCCGGCGAGGAACAGCTCGACGAGGGCGAACTCTCCGACCACCGTCTCGCCCAGATGTCCTTCCGCCAGGCCGCACTGATAGGCGCGGCGCAGATCCTGGCGCTGTTCCCCGGCATCAGCCGCTCCGGCTCCACCATCAGCGCCGGCATCCTGCGCGGCCTGGGGCACGAGGACTCCGCCCGCTTCGCCTTCCTGCTCGCCACCCCGGTCATCGGCGCGGCCGCCCTGCTGAAGCTGCCCGAGCTGTTCGGCCCCGCCGGCAACGGCATCCACGGGCAGTTGCTGGTGGGCAGCATCGCCGCGTTCGCCGCCGGCTACGTCGCCGTGGCCTTCCTCACCAAGTACTTCGAGACCCGCTCCCTGACCCCCTTCGCCGTCTACTGCACCCTCGCCGGCCTGGGCAGCCTCGCCTACCTCAGCCTCGCCTGAGCAGCACGGGCATGGGGACGGGGACGGGGACGGGCCCAAAGACAACCCAGGCCCGGAGACACCTCACCTCCGCGACCGCCCGTTCCCGCAGGGCCCGTTCCTGCAGGGCCCGCTCCTCGCACGGCCCGCTCCCCGCACCGCCCGGCGGTTCTCAGCGCTTCGACCGGGCGGCGTCGACGATCAGATGGGCCAGGTCGGCGGGAAGGCTCAGGCGCCTTTCCAGCCCTACGGCGTCCATCCCGTGGTTGGCCAGGATCCAGGCGGTGTAGAGACGCTCGACGGGCGGCGCACCGGGCGCCCCGAGCCTGGCACGGACGGCCTCCTCGGGGAAGCCGTCCAGGGTGTGGGCGCTGAACCATGAAGTCTCGACCGGGGCGGCCGCCTGGCGCCGGGAGGTCCGCACCCTTCGGTGCCGGCCGCTCCGTACCACCATGACGAGGAAGAACACGACGCAGACGCCGGCCAGCGCGGCGGCGGCCACTCCCGCCCGCTCGGCGGCGGGGACCGGGGCCCACACCCTCCCCAGGACGGCCGACGGCACAGCGAGGACCCCGACGGCCGACGGTACGCCGGGCCCCACGACGGCCCGCGGCACACCGAGGACCACCGTGCCCTCCGTGCGGCGAGGGTGAGGCAGGATCCGCATCGGCGCCCTCCCTTCGCACCACCATCCTGTAGCCGTCCACCGCCTCGGGCGCAAGGGCCCCGCAACCCATACGGGACCCATACGCTCTCGTCGCCTTCGGCGTGGGCGAAGCCCGGACCGTCGATGCCGGGGCCGGGCGCGCGCCGGCGTCACACGTACGAGGGCGGTCCGGCGGGTGCGGCCGGGCGGTCGGCGACCCGCGCGGCGTTTCCCGCGACCACATCCACGAGTGACTTCCGCACCGTCGGATGGGTATGCGCGTCGAGCGTCATCCGGGCCTCAGGGACGGTCTGCCCCGGCTGCGGGGGCGGGCCCTCGGCCTCTCCGTTGCGGCGCTTGTTGCGGGGCGTGCGCTGGGGCCACCACAGCACGTAGAGGGCGGAGCCGACGGCGAACGCGAGCCGGATCAACCCTCGGGTGGAGTCGGAGGGGACCAGCAGCGCGCTGCCGTACAGCGAGATCAGCGCGATCCAGCTCACCCAGGGCACCAGCCGCCGCTGCCCGATCGAGTCCCAGATCAGCGTGCCGAGCAGTACCGAGGCGTTGTAGTACGTGTACACGCTCGGGTCCAGCAGGATCCGCGCGTCGGCGGCGAGCAGCACCACCGCGGCCCAGCGGTGTCTGCGCACCGCCAGCGCGCCGAGGCCCATACCGAGGGCCATCTGTGCGGGCCGGTCCCACCAGGGGGTGGACGGGTCGTTCACGCCGAACCAGCGCAGGGACGACGCCGCCTGGTTGGGGATGGTGAAGCGCGCCGCGGCGAAGGTTTCCATGTGCGTGAGGTAGAACGGCAGCCAGGCGGCGGCGACCAGCCCGACGACCCAGACGGCGGAGCGCAGGCGCGCGGGCCGGGGCAGCACCAGCAGCAGCGGCAGGAAGCCCACCGCCCAGGGCTTGGAGTCCACGGCCAGCGCCAGGAACACACCGACGCCGACGGCGTTGCCGCGCACCAGCGCGCGTACGGCGAGGGTGGTGAAGAACAGCGCCAGTACGTCGTCGAGATGTGCGAAGCGCACCGAGACCTCCACCCACATGGGGATGAAGGCGGCGCCGGCTATCAGTACACGCTGCTGGAGGCGCTTGTGGTTCAGCCCGGTGCCCAGGTTGTGGTCGGCGGCCGCGCGGCCGACCAGGACCAGCATGTACATGCCCAAACCCGACATGAACGCCTCGGCGAGCTTCTCGCCCACGAGGGTGGGGAACGGTGAGAAGAGCCCGGCGACCAGGAAGCTGACCGGGCCTATCTGCAGCTCGGGGTGGTTGGCGTACAGCGCGAGGCCGCCGCCGGGCACCTGGCTGAAGAGCAGTTCCTCACCGGTTCTCAGATAGTGCCAGGACACGGCTCCGTGGCGTTCGGCCACGAAGAACCAGAGAGCCGTCCACAAGGTCAGCAGTGCGTGGTGCCATCGCACTGGATAGCGCCCGATCCGGCCGATCCGCGTCCCGTCCCTGGGCGCGACTCCCGCCGTCTCCGCGTTCCGCACGTTCCGTCCTTCCCATCTGCCCGCCTCCGGCGTTGGGACGGCCGAGGACGCGGCCACCGCGCGTCGTCATCGACTCGGCGGGGAGTGGATCCGGCCGCGTCCGCAGCCGATCCACCCCACGTGTCACAGTGGTGCCACCACGCGGCGCATCCCCGCGGAGGGGACGCCCCTTGGGGTCATCCGCTGGACCGGGGGCCCGCGCCCGCCCGGGGCATCTCTCGACGTCGCCGGGTCGTGGCCGGTGTCCCGCAGGCGCCTCGGCGAACGAGGTACCTGTCGCGAATCGCCGGAAGCATAGCGAGACACTTGCCGGATTGCGCAACTATAGAGTGAACTCTTGGCGCCGAGCGAACCGCGTCGAGCCTGGTCTTCGCGTTCGTCGACGATAGATACGCATCCCGTCGGGATCCTGCTCAACGCAGCCTACGCGGGCCCGGATCGCGGCTACGTGCTCCCCCTCCCCAAGAGGCGCCGGCGCGACGGCCGTGTCCCCGGGCGCGCCACGGCGACCGGACGGTCCGGGCGGTCCGGACGGTCCGGGCGGTCCGGGCGGTCCAGGCGGTCCGTACGAGGTCTCCCCACCATCCACTCCACACACGGCGGGACACCTGGGCCCCAGGGCCTTCATACTCACGGGGGATCGCCGTTCCCGCGAGCGGCATGGACCGTAGGAAGCGGGGGCCGGAGGAAAACCGAGGAGGAGCAGGCATGCGACGCCGAGAGGGCATCGCCGACCGCAGGCACGCGCTGCGTGACTGGGCCATTCCGCTCTGCGTCATCGCCGTCAGCACCATCCTGGTGACGGCGATCGCGACCGAGAGCGGGAGCGGGGTGGAGGACAGCGGACGTGCGGCCTTCGTCCGCTCCTCCCCACATGCGCCCGTGAATCCGAATACGCCCGTGAATCCGAGTCCGGCCGGCCGCGCCGCACATCCGGTGCGCATCGCGTCGCTGAAGGGGCAGTGATCCGAGCCGACGGCTCCTGACGTGGCGGCTGTGCTGCCGTCCCCTTCGCGCTCAGCGCCGCTGTCGCCGGATGCGGTCGGCGACGTCGCTCTGCTCGGTCTCCCACCAGGGCCGTACGAGGTCGGGAGCCTCCAACGGGCCCGGGCCCGGGCTCTGCGGCCGTGGGGCGGCGGGGACGAGCTCAGTCTCCAGGCGGCGGTCGAGGGCCGCGGACTGAAGGCGCTCGTGGCGCGCCCACTGCACCAGGATCGCCAGCAGGAAGGGCAGCGCGACCAGCTCGGCGATGCCGAGCATCGCGCCGCCGCCCAGCTGCTGGTCCTGGTGGACGTCCGGCGCCCAGGACGGCGCGTGGTGCAGATACCAGGCCCCCGCGATCAGCGTGCCGTGGGTCATCACCACGACGCCCGGCACCGCGTCCACGATCCCGTCGAGGAAGACCAGCGCCGCCCGCACGGGGTGAGTGCACCAGGCGGGCAACGCCTGCTCATGGGTGAGCACCGGCACCACGAACAGGCTTCCGGCCGCCAGGAGGTGGAGATACATCAGCTCGTGCAGCCAGCCCACGCGCAGGGCGGTGGCGAAGTATGGCGTGAAGTAGACCGTGAGCTCGGTGGCGAGCACCAGCGCCGTGCTGACCAGGGGGAAGGTGAGCACACGCACCAGTCGCCCGGTCATCGTCCGCCGAAGCCGGCCCGAGGCGCGTTCCGGGAGCGCCCGGACGGCCAGGCGCAGCGGGTCGCCGAGGGCAAGACCGAGAGGCGCGACGAGGTCGAGCAGGATGTTCTGGACCGCGGCCGGCCAGAACAGCACATGGTCGTACACGGCGAGCCCGGACATCGTGGCCACCACCAGCGCCCCGAGCCCGAGCAGGGTGAAGGCCGCGGTGCGGGCCGGTGACCAGGGCTCGCCCCGGCGGCGCAGTCGCAGGACTCCCCAGCCGTAGAGCGAGCCGAGGACGAGGACCAGGAGCAGCGCGGGCACATCCAGCTGCCAGGAGGACAGCAGACGGCCCGTGGTCAGCTCCGGCAGGCTCGCCGCCGCGAGATCGCTCCACGGGTAACCAACCACGCGAATCACCCTCCTCCGGTCCAAGGGGACGAGCCGGATGCAGCCCGACAACGGGACGTTAGCCCCAAGGGAGACCGGGTGTGAAACCGGGGTGTGAGACCCGGGTGTGAAACCGGGGTGTGAGACCGGGGCCTGCGGCGCGGGGCCGCGCCGGGCGAAGGCTTCGCGTGGGCAGGACCGCTCGGAGTGCCCTGGGCTGGGCAGGCCACCCGGCCAGGGGCAGCATGGAGATACCGGAAGCCAGGACGCGGCGTCGAGCGATGCCGGTGCAGGACGGCAGGTCGCGTCGGCAGGCGGAGGGAGAATCTGGGATGACAGCCGAATCCTTCCAGGCCGACGGCGACCAGCCCCTGCGCGGGCAGCCCCGGCCGACGGGCTTGCTGGACGTGCTCAGCATCGCCGCGGTGGTGCTGGACACCCGAGGGCGCATCGTGTTCTGGAGCCCGCAGGCCGAGGAGCTCTTCGGATACAACGCGAAGGAGGCCCTCGGCAAGTACGCCGCGCGGCTGCTCGTCCGCCCGGAACACCTTCAGGCGGTCCTGAGTCTGTTCGCCGAGGTGTTGGAGACCGGCCGGAGCTGGGCCGGTGCCTTCCCCATCCGGCACAAGGACGGCACCACCCGCCTGATGGAGTTCCGCAACATGCGGCTGCTGAACGACCTCGGGGACGTCTACGCCCTGGGCATCGCCGCCGACCACACCACCCTGCAACGCGTCGAGACGGACCTGGCCCTGTGCGAACGGCTGGTCAACCAGTCCCCGATCGGTCTGGCCCTCATGGACCCCGACCTGCGCTGTCTCCTGGTCAACCCGGCACTGGAGCGCATCGACGGCATACCCGCCCAGGAGCACCTCGGCCGCCATCTGAGGGACACCCTGACCTTCCCCGACATCGACACCATCGAGTCCGCGCTGCACCAGGTGCTGACGACCGGCACCCCGCTGCTCGACCAGTACGCCGTCGGCCGCACCCCCGCCGACCCCGACAACGACCACGCCTGGTCCCTCTCCTTCTACCGCCTGGAGGACCCCGGTGGGCGGGTCCTCGGCGCGGCCCTCTCGGTCGTCGACGTCACCGAGCGGCACCGCGCGGCCACCGAGGCCGACCGGGCCCGCCGCCGCCTGGCCCTGATCGCCGACGCCTCCGCCCGCGTCGGAACCACCCTGGAGGTGGAGCGGACCGCCCGCGAACTGGCCGAGATCGCTACCCCGGAGCTCGCCGACGTCGTCGCGGTGGACGTCCTGGACTCCGCCCTCGCCTGCCGTCGCACCAGCGCGCCGGACAGTGGCCCGGAACTCTTCCGCGCCCTGGCCCTCACCGCGTCCCATCCCACCGTCGCCCTGCGCGCCGCCGACCCTCCCGGTGACCTCGCGGCCTACGACGGCGACCGCCTGGTCACCCTGTGCGTCCACACCGGCCGGCCGGTCCTGGTGCGTCATGTGGGCGACGAGGATCTACGGCACATCGCCCGTGACCCCGAGGCCACCTCCCTGCTGGCCCGCGCCGGCGTCCACTCGTATCTCGCGGTGCCGCTGATCGCCCACGGGGAGGTGCTCGGCGCCCTCGACCTCAAGCGCACCCTCAACCCCGCACCGTTCGACGAGGACGACGTCGTCCTGGCGAGCGAACTGGCCGGCCGCGCCGCCGTGGCCATCGACAACGCCCGCTGGTACCAGAGCGTGCGCAACACCGCGCTCACCCTCCAGCGCAGCCTGCTGCCCGACCATCCCCCGCACCAGACCGGCCTGGAACTCGCCTCCCGCTACCAGCCCGCCCAGGCCACCAGCGAGGTCGGCGGCGACTGGTACGACGTCATCCCCCTGAGCGACGACAAGACGGCGCTGGTCGTCGGCGACGTCATGGGCAACGGCATCGACGCCGCCGCCACCATGGGCCGGCTGCGCACCGCCACCTGTGCCTACGCGGACCTCGACCTCCGCCCCGAGACGGTGCTCCAGCACCTCGACAAGATCACCTGCGATCTGGAGCACTACATCGTCACCTGCATCTACGCCGTGTACGACCCCCACACCAGGCAGTGCCACATCGCCAACGCCGGACACATGCCACCCGCGCTGGCCCGCCCCGGCCACGACCCCGTCCTGCTGGACCTGCCCACCGGAGCCCCGCTCGGCGTCGGCGGCGTCCCCTTCGAGACCACCACGGCCGACCTCAACCCCGGCGACACGCTGGTCCTCTACACGGACGGACTCGTCGAGACGCGCCACCACCCCATCGACAACCGTCTGGACGCCCTACTCGGCCTCCTCGACGAACCCCATCGCCCCCTGGAGGAGACCTGCGACCTGCTGCTGTACGGGCTGCGCCACCCCGACGACCACGACGACGTCGCCCTCCTCGTCGCCCGCGCCCAGTAGGCCACGCGCACGAGGCCCTCGGAGAATCCACGCAGGAGCATCACACAGACTGCACACAGTCTTTAGTAAGGCTCGTTAGCGTTGCAGGCCGTTCGATTTTCACGTGCGAATGTGACCAGGCCGCGGCCCGGCGTCGATGGCATGTCAACTCAGGAAGACAGCAATGGACTACTGCTCCTCGTGTCGTCGGCACCTCAATGGCGCCCTGGTATGCCCCGGGTGCGGTGCCTACGCTCCCGACAT
The DNA here is from genome assembly GCF_001417775.1 of Streptomyces sp. TP-A0356. GTDB lineage: Bacteria > Actinomycetota > Actinomycetes > Streptomycetales > Streptomycetaceae > Streptomyces. Next base: position 334,887 of record NZ_BBZJ01000018.1, read on the forward strand.
CGCCCCGGCCACCGTCGCGGGCCGCCCCGTCCCGGCCCGGGCCACCGCCGCACCGAAGGGCGCGGCGGTCAGCGCGGCCACGGCATGGGAGCTCACGGCCCCCGAGACATTGCACGACGGCCGCCCCCGCCCCGAGGAGCTCGTCGCGGTCGGCGGCGGCGAGGCCCCGGAAGCCGACGGGGCCGTCGACCCGGACAACGTGCCCCCCGTGCCGCAGGGGCGGGCGGCACGGCGGCGCCAGATGGCCCGCTGGAAGAAGAACCAGCGCCGGGCCGTGGTCGCGACCGCCGTCGCCCTCGTCGGAGGCGGTCTGACCCTCGCGTCGATGGACCGGCACTCCGGGGACCGAGCACAGGCCTCCACGGCGCCGGACGTCGCGACCATGGGCGCCGGAGAGAAGCAGGCGACGCAGCCCACCGTCCCGTCGCCGGCCCGGCCCGGCACCCACCGCTCCTCGCGCACTCCCGCCACGCAGTCGCCCGCGACCCACCTCCCGAGCCGGCGGTCGGCCGCCACGGCGCCGTCCAGCACGCCACCGAGCGCCCGGCCGGACGCCGCCGCCGTGCCTCGTACGACGACGTACATGGCGTCCGCGGCGTCCGCGCCGCAGACGGCTCACGCGGCCGGTGCGCCCGCGGCGCCGGTGCCGCAGCCGACGGTCTCCTCCCCGTCCACCGGCGGAACGGGCTCCGGCGGCTCCGGCACGGCCACCCAGCAGCCGTCCGCCCCCGCCGCCGGCAACGGCACCGGTGCGGGCAGCTCCCAGACGAGCCCGGCGGCGACCGCGACCTCGCCCGCGCACCTCTGCCTGCTCGTGGTGTGCCTCGGCTGACCGTCCCCCTGGATTCCTGCCCGCCCCCTGACCGCGTCCGCGCCGACCGCGCCCTCGCCCGGCGATGAGCGGCCCGAGGCCCCGCCTCGAGGCCGCGTGCGGTCAGGGGCGCGTGACCTCGACCACCCAGGGGCTGTCCACGCCGCGCGGCCCGTACCAGGCTCCGCCTGATGAACCCGATGTACCACCTCGTGGAGAAGGTCAACGGCAGGCGGTCCAAGCACTGGTGGATCCGCCTGGGCACCAAGGACAGCGACACCTCCTTGACGGTCGCCTCCAACCTCGCCGCCCGCCTGCACGAGCTCGGCGAGGACGTCGACATCAAGCACTACTGGGACACCGGCCACGGAGCGAACGAGGACGCCGGGGACTTCGTCACGTGGATGGGCAGGGTGACGGGCTGCACCAAGTAGGCCCGCACACACCCGAATCGACCGATCCTGCAGCCGGGCACGGCGACAACTCGTGCCCGGCTGCCGGGTGTTCGTGTCGGCCGCGCGAGGACGATGCGGCCGAATCGTGACGCCTCACCCACGACGGATGGGGAGACCGTGATCGCGTCGCGCTCCCGTACCAGTAGGCTGGGACCCGCTCCGGCACCCCCACCATCACCCGCCCTGGCGGAGTCATGGCCGGCGGCGGTCGAGTCGTCACACGGCATTCGTCTCACGGCATGAGGATGAAACAACAGGTGCTGATCGCGGGCCGGTACCAGCTGAACACCACCATCGGGCGGGGCGCGATGGGAGAGGTCTGGCGGGCGTACGACCAGATGCTCGGCAGGCCCGTCGCCGTCAAGCTCCTGCTCACCCAGAACGCGGACCCCACCGCCGACTCCCGTTTCCGGCTGGAGGCCCAGACCGCGGGACGGCTCCACCACCCCCACGTCGTGGGCGTTCTCGACTTCGGTGAGCATGAGGGGCGGCTGTTCCTGGTGATGGAGCTGGTGGAGGGCGACAGCCTCTCCCGGGTGCTCTCCGACGACGGACCGCTGCCCGCCGAGCGGGTCGCGCACATCGCCGCTCAGGCCGCGGCCGGGCTCGCCGTGGCCCATGAACAGGGCATCGTGCACCGGGACATCAAGCCGGGCAACCTGCTCCTCGACGCGGGCGGCACGGTGAAGATCGGCGACTTCGGCATCGCCCGCTTCATGGACGACCCGTCAGCAGCGCTCACGGCGACCGGGCAGATCGTCGGTACGAGCCTGTACATCGCCCCGGAGCGCGCCCTGGGCAAGCCCGCGGGACCGGCCAGCGACGTGTACTCGCTCGGCTGCGTGCTCTACCAACTCCTCACCGGGCACCCGCCGTTCCGGGCCGACACCCCGATCGCGATCCTCCACCACCACCTGGACACGCCCCCCGTACCGCCGCGCGAACTGGGCGTCGGCCTGCCGCCCGCCTTCGAGAACTACCTCCTGGGCCTGCTCGCCAAGCGCCCCGAGGACCGGCCCACCGCGAGGCAGGCCGCCGACTGGTTCGCCACCGGCGCCTGGCGGGGACGTCCCGAACCACTCCCGGCCGCGGCCCGCCGGCCGCATCACGCCACCGTGGCCGCGCCGGAGCCGCCGGTGCTCCCCCGCCCGGAGACGGGCCCGCCGACGACCTACAAGCTGCCGTCGGCGCCCGCGGGCCCCGGCCACCGGGCGGCCCACCGCCAGCGACCCTCGACGGCACCCCACCGCCAGCGACCCTCGACGGCACCCCATCGGGAACGCCCTTCGGCGGGGGCCCAACGCGAACGCCCGCCCACGGCCACGCGGGGTGAAAGACCGTCGGCGGGCAGCCGTCGGGGGCGGCCGTCGATCGGCGGATTCGTCACCCGTCGGCCGCGCGCGGTGGGGCTGATCGCCGCGGCGGCGCTGTTCCTCACGGCGATGTTCGTGGGGATGGCGGTGTTCTCGCCGGACAGCAGCTCGGCGGAGACACCCAGCCAGACGCAGTCGAGCCCGGCCGCACCGGCGCCCTGACGGTTGGTCGGGAGGGAACAGGAGGTGGCCTCAATTCCCTTGCCTGGGTGGGCGGTTGAGTTGACAGAACGTTGACCGGACGAAAACGGAACGGTGGTGGTGGCGGGCTGTATGTTCACCCGCATGCCCCCACAGCCCCCACGCCTGCCCGTGCTCCCGTACCGCAAGCCCACGCGGGGGCGCGACTACTGGATCCTCGACGACGTGCTACCGAACGTGGACGAGGTCCGGGCCCGTTGTCTGGCCAAGGACGACTGGACCAAGGGGTACCCGTACACGCAGGAGAGCTGGCCCGGACTGCGCACGATGCCGGGGCTCGAACCGGGTGAACTCGCCCGCGTCGAACGGTTGGTGCGCAAGGAGACCGGCGCGAACAAGCTCTGGCAGGAGACCGCCCCGGGCGGTGGCACCCTCAACCACAACTGCATCCAGGTCGTCGGCAAGGACGAGGGCGAACCGCGCCCGCACACCGACTCGCGCGCCCTGTGCCGCTACGCGGCCGTGCTCTACCTCAGCCCGAACGTCCCCAAGGACTGCGGCACGAGCTTCTACCGGCAGAGCCTGCCGGGCGGCGTCCTCGGCGGCAACATGGTGCAGGCGCCGCACACCAACCTGGTCGAGGCGCTGGGCACGCGATACGTCTCGCCGGACGCGTTCACCGAGGACGTACGCGTGCCGCAACGCTACAACCGGCTGCTCCTCTACAAGGCCAACATCATGCACAGCGCCACCGGTTACTGGGGCAGCGACCTGGAGGAGAAGCGCATGACGGCCGTCTTCTTCTGGATGGCCTGACGGGCCTCAGCTCAGGCCGAGGTTCTGGAGCGCGGTCGTCCAGTCCGAGATGAGCGCGTTCTGCGCGTCCGGCAGGGCCACCTGCCCGGCGCACACGGCCTTCTTGAGCTTGTTCTCGACGGCGTCCTTGTTACCGGCGTTCTCCGTGCCGTACCGCGGCTGGGGCCACAGGTTCTGCTCGCTCCTCGGCGCGCCGCCGAGTTCGAGCGGCACGAAGTGGTCTTCCTCGTAGTCCGCGGTGCTGGTGTCGGTGTAGCCGTACTCGACGATCTGCTTCTTCTTCAGCGCGGTGGTGTACGAGGCGGACGGCCGCACGGTCGCGGTCCAGCCGGAGACACAGATCGTGGAGTCGATGGTGTCCTGCGTGACGTCCGGGTTGAGGGCGCCGGGCTGGCAGCTGGGGTCGGGGAGGGGGAGGTAGTCCTGGCTGCAGGACTGCGCGTGCGCGGTGCCGGCGGTGACGGTGAGGCCCGCGGCGGCGAGGGCGAGGCTGGAGAGGGAGGTGACCAGGGAGCGGGATATTCGGGACATGGGGGTCTCCCGGTGTGGTGCCCAGCATATTTCCGGGCGGTCGTGAGCATGACAGCACCGGGATTTCTATGCGGGTAGACCCCTTTGCGGGTCCGGGAGATGTTTGGTTGAAGGTTTATCCATGCCATGACGGCGGATTGTGAAGTCATGGGCATGCCTTGGGTGTTGGTTCACCCGGTTGTACGGGAGGTGGCGAGGACCGGGCGCACCCGGCCCTCACCCCATTTCTGGCGGGCCGTCAGCGGGACGGCGTGAGCGGAAGAGCGTCGGTGTACGCGTTCACCGGCTGGGTGATGCGCTGGACGTTACGTGCGTCGAGCGCGACCGGCGCGGACTTCGTGCCCAGGATCCCGCCGGGATGCCAGGTTCCGGTGACGGACACCCAGGTGTTGGCGGGCAGGGTCGGAGCCCCGTAGACCCGCACCTTGACGGACTGGGCGTCCGCCGCGCAGCACGTGAAGATGATCCGGGTCAGATACCAGCCGCCGCCCTGCCCCTCGGGCGTGACGAAGCCGCTCATCTGGATGCTGCGCGTCCTGATGGCCTGCGCGCGGTCCTGCTGCACCCGGGTGGTGAAGTCCGTGAGGGTCATGGGGAGCGGTGAGGCCGACGGCAGTGGGTCGAACCGCTTCTGCACCTTCACCGCCCTGGGGGCCTCGCGCGAGGCGGTGTACGCGCCGAGCGCCGGTGGCGCGTAGAAGAGCAGGCTGAGCGCGGGCAGGAACAGCAGCCAGGCGATACGGGGCGCGGTGGAGTGGTCGTGCCCGGGCGCGTGCCCTTCGAGACGGCCGTGCCCGGGCGCGCGCCCTTCGGAACCGTCGTGGCCGGACGCGCGCCCACCGGGCCCGTGGTCATGACCGTGTGCATGCCCCGCCGGGCCCTCCTGACCGGGCACGCGCACCTCCGGTCCACCGAGACCGTCGGCGCACATCTGCGGACCACCGAGACCGTCCCCACGCACCTCCGGACCACCGAGAGCCGCGTGCGTCTGCACGCCGCCGTGGTCCCGCGGGTGCCCGTCCGGACCGCCGCCTCCGTGACCGTCCTGAGGCGGCTCGCTCTCCCGGTCCAGCGCCGCCCCCGCGAGCCCGAGTACGAGGAGCAGCACGCCCGACGCGACCAGATACGGCCGCAGCCCGGGCCGTACGTATCTGAGGCACAGGTCGGTGAAGAGGGAGGCGTGCAACAGGCCGAGCCCGCTGAGGACGAGCAGCAGCACCTGAGCGGGGCGCTTCACAGCAGGGCCCCTCCGATCAGCACGCTGCAGACGACCGCGACCACCGTCGTCGCGCTGGAGAAGCGCAGCGCGAAGGCCCGCCCGAACGTGCCCGCCTGAAGCGCGATCAGCTTCAGGTCGACCATCGGCCCGACCACCATGAACGCCAGCCGGGCCAGCGGTGAGAAGCCGCTGAGCGAGGCGGCCACGAAGGCGTCGGCCTCCGAGCAGACCGCGAGAACGACGGCGAGGGCGGCCAGCAACAGCACCGACAGCCAGGTCGAGCCGGAGAACGTGTCGAGCACGGAGCGCGGGACCGTCACGTTGAACGTGGCCGCCGCCATGGCCCCGAGCACCAGGAAGCCGCCCGCGTGCAGGAAGTCGTGCTGGAAGCCGAGCCGGAACTCGTTCCACCGGCCGTGTCCCGGCCGGTGCCCGGTGTGGCGTACGGCCGTCCTGAGCCACTCCTCGCGGCCCAGCCAGAGCCACAGCCAGCCCATCACGGCGGCGGTGGCGAGCGAGGCGAGCAGCCGGGCCAGGACCATGGCGGGGCTGCCGGGGAAGGCGACGGCCGTGGCGGTCAGCACGACCGGGTTGATGGCGGGGGCCGACAGCAGGAACGCGAACGCGGCGGACGGGGTGACTCCACGGCTGATCAGGCTGTTCGCGACCGGCACCGACGCGCACTCGCAGCCGGGCAGCACCACCCCGGCGACCCCCGCGACCGGGACGGCGAGCACGGGCCGCTTCGGCAGCACCCGGGTGAACACGCGGGCCGGCACGAACGCGTTGATCGCGCCGGAAAGGGCCGTGCCGAGCAGCAGGAACGGCAGTGCCTGCACGGTGATGGCGAGACAGACGGTCCGCCAGGCCGCGACCGCCGGGTCGTCGGGGCCACGGACGGCGACGACGGTCACCGCGGAGGCGATCACGGGGAGCACGACGAGGAGCGACCAGGGCAGGGGCCGAGGGCGTACGGGTTCGTCGACGGTCGCCGCGGGAGCCGCGGCGACGACCTCGGCCAGCTCATCCGTTTTCTGCATGCTCGCTCCGAAAGGTCGGATGTTCTGACTGAACATAGCGGGCACCGCCCCTCCCTCCGGGGCACCGCCACGCGCGGAGTTTTTCGTAATGGGATCCATTTTCATGTAGCGTTTCGCCCCACCCACCCACGAGGTCCACGGAGGAGGCCCCCATGGCCGTGCCCAAACGAAAGATGTCCCGCAGCAACACACGTCACCGCCGCGCCCAGTGGAAGGCCACCACCCCGTGGCTCGTCCCCGTCACGGTCGACGGCGTGCGCCACCTCGTACCGCAGCATCTGGTCAGGGCGTACGAGCGCGGGTTGCTGCGCCCCGGGGACTGAGCGGCGATGGCGTACCAGACGGAGATCCAGGACGACCGCCTCCCCGTCACCGTCCTCTCCGGCTTCCTCGGCGCCGGCAAGACCACCCTCCTCAACCATGTCCTCGGCAACCGCGAGGGCATGCGGGTAGCGGTCATCGTAAACGACATGAGCGAAGTCAACATCGACGCCGCCCTCGTCCGCGGCGGCGACGCCGCTCTCTCCCGCACCGAGGAACGCCTGGTCGAGATGACCAACGGGTGCATCTGCTGCACCCTGCGCGACGACCTGCTGGAGGAGGTCGACCGGCTGGCCCGCGAGGGCCGCTTCGACTACCTCCTCGTCGAGTCCTCCGGCATCAGCGAACCCATGCCGGTGGCGGCCACCTTCGCCTTCGCCCGCGACGACGGCGCCACCCTCGGCGACCTCGCCCGTCTGGACACGATGGTCACGGTCGTCGACGCGGCGAACTTCCTGCCGGAGCTGGCCGGCGGCGACGAACTCCTCGCACGCGGCCTGGACCAGTACGAGGACGACGAGCGCACGGTCAGCGATCTGCTGGTGGACCAGATCGAGTTCGCCGACGTCATCGTCGTCAACAAGCTCGACCTGGTCGACGCGCAGGCCGCCGACCGCCTCCGGGCGGCCCTCGCCCGCCTCAACCCGGCGGCCCGCATCCTCCCCGCGGTCCGCGGCCGGGTCCGCCTCCACGACGTCCTCGGCACCCGCCTCTTCCACCTGGACCGCGCCCAGCAGGCACCCGGCTGGGTACGGGAACTGAACGGCGACCACGTGCCCGAGACGGAGGAGTACGGCATCTCCTCCACCGTCTTCCGCGCCGAACGCCCCTTCCACCCCGGCCGGTTGTGGACCTTCGTCACCGAGGACATGGACAGCGGCGCGTTCGGGGAGATCCTGCGCTCCAAGGGGTTCTTCACCCTCGCGAGCCGTCCCCACGTCACCGGACTGTGGTCGCAGGCCGGTTCCGTGGCCCGCTTCGAGCCCTCGGCGGCCCGCGACACCGACGGCCCGTACGCGCAGGAACTCGTCCTCATCGGGACGCGGTTGGACGCCGGGGCCCTGCACTCCGCCCTCACCGGCTGCCTGCTGCGGGACGGCGAAGGCCTCCCCGACGTCGATCCGTTCCCCGCCTGGGACACCTACGGCATCGACGACACCTGCGAACACGAACACACCATTCCCACCTAGGAGTTGCCCGATGCGCGTCGCGTTCGTCGGCAAGGGCGGCAGTGGCAAGACCACGCTGTCCGCCCTCTTCGCCCGCCACTTAAGCCGTTCCGGCGCCCCCGTCGTCGCCATCGACGGGGACATCAACCAGCACCTCGCCCACGCCCTGGGCCTCGACGAGGACGAGTCCTTCCCGGCCCCGCCGCTCAGCGCGCACCTCGGCGAGGTCAAGGACTTCCTGCGAGGCACGAACCCACGGATCGCCTCCCGCGAGGCGATGATCAAGACCACTCCGCCGGGCCGCGGCTCCCGACTGCTGCGGCTGCTCGGCGACGACGAGATCCACGCCCGGCATCTGCACGAGGTCGGCGGGGTGCCGCTGATGGTGACCGGCGCCTTCGACGAGAGCGACCTCGGTGTGGCCTGCTACCACTCCAAGCTCGGCGCGGTCGAGCTGTACCTCAACCATCTCGTGGACGGCTCCGGCGAGTACGTCGTCGTCGACATGACCGCCGGCGCCGACGCCTTCGCCTCCGGCCTGTTCACCCGCTTCGACAAGACGTTCCTGGTCGTCGAGCCGACCCGCAAGAGCGTCTCCGTGCACCGCCAGTACCGGGAGCACGCCGCCGAGTTCGGCGTCCCGGTCGCCGTCGTCGGCAACAAGGTCGCCGACGAGGACGATCTGCTCTTCCTCAAGGAGCACGTGGGCGACGACCTGGTGGCCCACTGCGTGCGGTCCGACTTCGTACGCGCCCAGGAACAGGGTCGGGCAGAAGGCGAGTTGGAGCCGCACAACGCGCATGCGCTGCGCCTGCTTCGGGACGCCGTCGACGCCCGCACGAAGGACTGGGACGCGTTCCAGAAGCACGCCGTCGAGTTCCATCTGCGCAACGCCGCCGCCTGGGCCGACCGGGCCACCGGGCACGACCTCGCCACCCAGGTCGACCCGGACTTCCGCCACGGCCCGGTGGCGCTCGCACCCGGCCACTGAATCCGAACCGCAGCAGCCCCCTCACACAGACAGGACGCCCCTGCATGTCTCTCGACGTCTCCCCGCAGCTGCTCGCCGAAGCCGAGACGGGCCCGGTGCGCGAAGAGGACTTCGTGGACACGGTCCGCACCTCCCTGCCGTACGCCTACGATCTGATCGCTCGTCTGGCCGCAGAACTGCGCGGCGGCACCGCGGAGTTCGCCGACAACCAGACCCCGCCGCCGTCCGAGAAGGAGCGCGGGCAGCTGCTGCGCGCGCTGTCCAGCGACGCGATCCGGGGCAGCCTGGAGCGGCACTTCGGGGTGGCGCTGGCCTTCCAGAACTGCCACCGCGTGGCCGTCTTCCGTCCCGAGGACCGCGGCGGCGCGACCCACACCCGCTTCACGTCGCTGCGCGCCCAGATCCTCAACCAGTCACCCGAGTTCCGCGACTGCTGACCTCCCGGCCCGGACCCCGGCGGCTCACGGTGTGACGACCCCCACATCGTGGGCCGCGGATTTTACCTGCGGAAAAGGTTCTTGACTCCCGTCGCACGCGTACCCCTGGGCGTCCGAACAACCAGGAGGTGCCATGCGCATTTCACGGAACGCGGCGGGAACCGTCTTCGTGGCGGGCGCCCTGATGCTGACGCTGACGGCGCTCGCCTATCCCACCATGCTGGGACTGCAGACCACGTCGAGCGCCCCTAACCGCGTGATCGCGAACACCTCGGCGGGGCCGCTGACCGAGGCGGACCGCGACTTCGTCGTCAAGGTACGGGCCGCGGGCCTGTGGGAGTTCCCCTCCGGGGAGCTGGCCCTGAAGAAGGGCACGTCCCCGGCCGTGCGCACGGCGGGACAGCACCTGGTCAACGGGCACGTCAACCTGGACATCACCTGCCGCAAGGTGGCCACGCAGCTGGGCATCACGCTGCCGAACCAGGCGAGTCCGCAGCAGCAGGGATTCGTGGCCACGCTGACCTCGGACCAGGGCAAGCAGTTCGACCAGGACCTCGCGAACATCCTGCGCATGACGCACGGCGCGATCTTCCCGGTCATCGCCAACATCCGCGCCACCACCAGGAACACCCTGGTCCGCCAGCTCGCCGACCAGGCCAACGACACGGTCCTCGACCACATCACGGTGATGGAGCAGACGGGTCTGGTGAACTTCGACCAGGTCCTGTTCCAGCAGACGACACCGCCCAAGGACCCGAAGAGCAACCTCACCCCGCCGGCGCCACAGCCCGGCGAGCCGACCGTGGTCCTCTCCCCGCCTCCGGGCTTCACACCGCCGCCGTCGACGACGCCCTCGCCCGTGCCGACCACGGGCTGAGCGAACGTCACGTGCGGGGCCGACGGGACCCGCCCCCCGCCCCCCACATCCGGGGCCCGTCGGCCGAATCTCAGAAAGGAGGGCCCGGCGCTCACCGGGGGAATAGAGCGCCGGGCCCTTTGGAGGATGGCCTAGAAGAACGCCGGAGGCGTCATACGCCGGGCGCCATGCGCGGGGCGCCATACGCGGGGCGTCGTACGCGGGGCGTCGTACGCCGGGCGTCATCGCGGGGCGTCATGCGCGGCTGCGGGAGGTGCGTCGCCGGGCGGCGAACGCGATACCCGCGCCCGCCGCGACCAGCGCCGCCGCACCGGCCGCGATCGGCAGCGCGTTGCCGCCGCCGGTCTCGGCGAGACCGCCGGGCGGGGTGGACGAGCCCCCGTTCGGCGTCGGCGCCGGAGGCGTGCTCGACACCTCGGCCGGCGGGGTCGAGGTCGACGCCGACGGGGAGGCCGGGGTGGCGGGGCTCGACGCGGGCGGGGTGGTGACCGGCGCGGACGCGGGCGGCGTCGAGGCGGGCGGGGTGGTCGCCGGGGTGCTCGGCGACGGGGCCGCGCAGTCCTTGGTACCGCCGTTCCAGGACGCGATCAGCTTGTCCTTGATGACCGGGCGGTCCGGGCCCTTGGGCAGGTCACCGTGCTCGAAGCCGTCGTTCGCGCCGAAGTCGCCGTCGAACTTCACCTTGCCCCGGTACAGGTCGATCTGCCCGAAGCAGCCCGCGTCCGGAACCGCGATGTCCAGCGAGTCGGTCTCCCCCTGCTTCACCGTCACGGAGTCGAAGTCATGGAAGACCTGCGGGCCGGAGATGTTGAAGGTGGCGCCGTGCGTCCGGTAGGAGGCGAGGGAGGCCGTGCAGGTGGACGCTTCACCCGCGGCCCGCACCTTGATGTGGACCTTGCCGTCCTCGGTCGGCTTCAGGTTCTGGTCGTCCACCCGGACCGAGTCGGTGAAGGCGGTGCCGTCCAGCGAGAACTGGCAGCGGTCGGCCTCGGTGACCGTGCCCGGGCCTGTGCCGGACGCGTAGCCGTGGCCCGCCCTGTCCCAGCCGTCGCCACCGGGCGTGTCCGTGGCCCAGGCGGCGCCGCCGGTCACCGCGGTGAGAGTGAGCGCCGCGGCACCCGTCCCCAGCAGGCGGCGTACGGTGACATGTCTCGCATCGGGCATGCGGTCCCCCAACTTCATGAGCCGAGACCCGGCTACGGCAGCTGGCAGCGCGAAGCCGCCGGGACCGTGGCCGGGAAGGAGTGGTCGAAGAGAAACACTGCGCTCACTGGTCACATGAGTCACATTGCGAGCACATATTCGATCAGCGCCCGGGGCGTGTCAACCTCGTTGAAACCATGACGACTTCACTGGTCATCACGTTTCGGCCACATTGGGAATGACTCATTCCGTTCACCCGGCGAGCCCGAGAAGACCTCGACCGCCGCACGGACGACCAGCCCATGGCTGGACGACACCTTCGACGACCCGCGGGACGAGGTCCTGCACGAGTACGAGGCCGGGACCGGGCGTCCCCTACTCGGCGCCCTGCTCCGCCGGCCGGGCCAGTCCCGCCGTCCACTTCTCCTCGATGCGCCCGACCTTCCACACCACCAGGGCGAGCACCCACGTGGCGAAGAACATCGCGACGATCACGAACCCGAGGGTGTTGAGGTCGACTCCCGCGATCCAGTCCCAGAACACCCCGTGCAGCCGGAGCTTCTCGGCGAGCAGGCCGAGCAGCTCGACCGTGCCGATGATCAGCGCGACGGCCACGGACAGACCCGTGATGGTGAGGTTGTAGTAGACCTTGCGGACCGGCTTGGAGAACGCCCACCCGTACGCGAAGTTCATGAACGAACCGTCGATCGTGTCGAGAAGCGACATGCCTGCCGCGAAGAGGACGGGCAGGCACAGGATCGCGTACCAGGGCAGACCCGAGGCGGCGCCGGAACCGGCCAGGACGAGGAGCGCGATCTCCGTGGCGGTGTCGAAGCCGAGGCCGAAGAGCAGGCCCAGCGGGTACATCTGCCAGGGCTTGGTGATCGACCTCATCACTCGGCCGAGGATGCGGTTCATGAAACCGCGGTTGTCGAGCTGCTCCTCCAGGGCCGCCTCGTCGAACTGTCCGGAGCGCATCTGCCGGAAGACCTTCCAGATGCCGGCCAGGATGACGAGGTTGATCCCGGCGATGACGTAGAGGAAGGTGCCGGAGACCGTCGTGCCGATCAGGCCCGTGATGTTGTGCAGTTCGGAGTTGTCGTCGCGGACCGGCCCGGCCAACGTCCTGATGCCCAGCGAGAGCAGCAGCGCCAGGCCGAAGACGACGCTGGAGTGACCGAGCGAGAACCAGAACCCGACCGACAGCGGACGTTGTCCCTCACCCATCAGCTTCCGGGTGGTGTTGTCGATCGCGGCGATGTGGTCCGCGTCGAAGGCGTGCCGCATCCCCAGCGTGTACGCGGTCACGCCGATGCCGACGCCGAAGGACTTCTCGCCGATGCTGTAGTGCTCGGGCGCGACGATCCCGACGAGCGTGAACCAGCCGATGACGTGCAGCGCCAGCACGAACGCGGCCATCCCGCCGAGTCGGCCCCACTCCTGCCGCGTGATGGACATGCGCATCCGGGAGGAGGACGGAGGCATGGAGTGGGGCCTTTCTTCGCGGGGAGGTGCAATCCCCTCTTTCTCCGGGTACTGCGATCCCCACCTTGGTGCAGCAGTGTGCTAGTTGCAAGAAAGTCGCAGTAAAGCCTCGGCGGTTCCGGCGGGGCGGCGCGCGGGCCGGGCGGCGGGAACGGGTCCCCCGCACGGGTGACTTCCGATGCCCACCCCTCGGCTTGGGAACTTCTTTACCTTCATGGTCGGTTCAACGGGCAGCGGGTCGGCGTACGGCGTCAGCGGTCGCCGGCCGGCAGCGAACAGACGATGAGTGCGACCAGTGAAGGAGCGACACCGGCATGGTGTTCAAACGGCTGCTCGGGGCGATCGGCGTAGGCGGCCCCTCGGTGGACACGGTCCTCGACAGGAACACCGCGCGGCATACGGCACCCAGCCGGCCCCCGGCGGACACGCCCCGTACGCGGATCACGGCCACCACGGCGATCACCACGGCAGCCCTCACGGCCATCACCACGGCGGCCCTCACGACGGGCACCGCTCCGGTCCGGGCATCGGCACGGCGGTCGCGGCGGGCGCGGCCGGGCTGGCCGTCGGGGTGGTCGGCGGGATGGTCGCGGCCGAAGTGGTCGACGAGATCGGGGACTTCTTCGAGGGCGACGAGGAGGAGGACGCGTAGAAGAACGGCTAACCCATCCGCTCCACCGCTTCCTTGGCCTCCACCAGGTCGGCCCCGGTGATCTCGCGATACACCTTGATCGCCTGGATCTTCTTGCCGTCGCGCACCAGGGCGGCGACCTGGTCCAGGACGGGGTCGGCCTGGTGGAGCCCCAGGTGGTCGAGGATCAGGTCGAGTTTCCGCTCGACCCGGGCGATCCGGCGGTCGGCGCGTCTGATCCTGCTCTCGACTCCGGCGATGCCCGAGAGGAGAAGCCCGCAGACGACCAAGGCAGCCCATATGTCCATGGTCCGCGATCCTAGGGGTGGACTTCCGCGGGAGGCCCGTCGGGCGCGCGCGGCGATGCACGTGTGGTTGCTCACTTCCCGGTGTAGGCATCGATCAGGGCGAACGTGGCCTCCGCCCGCTCGATCTGGGGCAGATGGCCCGCCTCGGGGATCACCTCCAGGCGGCCGTCGCCGAACGCGGCGGCATAGGCCGCGCCATAGGCGGGTGTGACGATGCGGTCGCTCTCACCCCACAGCAGAAGGGAGGGGACCTGGACGCGCCCCAGGCGGCGCAGCAGCTTCGGGTCGTGCATGTACGGGTCACCGGCGACGGTCCGCAGGGCGGCCATATCGGCCTGTCGTAGCGCGAGTTGGCCGGCCGGGACAGCGGCCGGGTCGACGTGGAAGCGGTCGGGGTCGTGGTAGGCGTGCTCGGCGACCCCCCGGGCGTCGAGGGCGAAGAAGTCCGTGATCGGTTCGCCCTCGACCGCGACTCCGACGGCGTCGATCAGGACGAGTCCGGTGATCACCCCCGCCTGGTCGCGTACGGCCATCTCGGCGCCGATCCAGCCGCCGAGCGAGGAGCCGACGACGAGCACGTCGCGCAGCCGCCGGTCGTGGAGGAGGTGCAGATAGGCCAGGGCGAGATCGTCGACGCCGGTGAACCACTCGGGGCGTGGGGTGCCGTTCCAGCCGGGGTGGGTGGGGACGATGGTGTGTGCGGTCCGTGTCAGATGGGCGGCGAGTCCGGTGACGGTGGCGGGGCCTCCGCCGCCGTGCAGGATCAGCACGGGTCGTCCGGTGCCGGATTCGGCGAGGGTCAGGTTCAACTCGGGGTTCGGTCCAGCCACTTGGAGTTCGGTCATGACCGAGGACTGTAACTAAGCATCCTTATATAAGCAACCTTAGTTGTCATGCTAGCCTGACTCCATGGCCGCTGAACTGGAGACTCTTGGAAGAGCCGTCAAGCAAGCCCAGTACCGACAGCACCGGGCGCTCGACGGCCGACTCACGACCGTCGGGACGACACTCGCCCAGTGGGACGCGCTGCGTGCGATCAGCCGGACGCCGGGAGCGACCGCGCGGTCGCTGGCCGCGGCGACGTTCCAGAGCGAGCAGGCCTTCGGCACGCTCGCGGGCCGGCTGGTGGCGCAGGGCCTGCTGGAGCGGCGGCCCGGGCACGGCCGCCGTATCGAGCACCACCTCACACCGGCCGGCGAGGAGACCCTGAAGGCGGGCCACCAGGTCGCCGACGAGGTCCTGGCCGAGTGCTTCGCCCCACTGACCGAGGCGGAGCGGACGACCCTGCTCGACCTGCTCCACCGTCTCACCGGGGAACCGGGGGAGGGCTAGTGCTGTGGCCGGAAAGGTTTGCCGGCAAGCTCGCGGCGTCCGGTGCGGTGCATCGCAAGGCGGAGCGTCGCCCGCGTACTGGATGTACTCGGGCGATGCGACAACGCGGCGAGGTGCCGTGCCGGGCGTCGCGAGCCGGTGAACCTTTCCGGTCGCAGCACTAGGGTCCTGGTCATGCCGTGCCTCGCCGTCCGCGGGACGGCCGGGTGAGACGGAGCGCCCCGACGGACCGTCATGGGGACGACTCGTGCGGGGCAGGCACCTCGAACGGTCCCCCACCGCTGGCCGCCCGCATCCCGCGCCCCGAAGCTGGCCCCATGGACGTCCCCCTCCCTGACGGTCTGCCGCCCTTCGAGGACCGGACCGACTTCGAGAACGCCGACCGCGGGTTCGTCGCCACCCTGGCGCCCGGGGTGGTGACGGCCGAGGACGGAAGGGTGGTGTGGGACGGGGACGCGTACGCGTTCCTCGACGGGGACTGTCCCGGCACCGCGCACCCCAGTCTGTGGCGGCAGTCGCAGCTGTGCGCGCGCCAGGGCCTGTACGAGGTGACCGAGGGCGTCTACCAGGTGCGCGGGCTGGATCTGGCCAACATGACCCTGATCGAGGGCCACGACGGCGTGATCGTCGTCGATCCCCTGATCTCCGCCGAGTGCGCGGCGGCCGCCCTCGCGCTGTATCGCGGGCACCGCGGGGAGCGCCCCGTCACCGGGCTCCTCTACACCCACTCCCATGTCGACCACTTCGGCGGCGCGCGCGGTGTGCTGCCGCGCGAGGAGGAGGCGGGGGTGCCGGTCCTCGCGCCGGCCGGGTTCCTGGAGCACGCGGTCAGCGAGAACGTGTTCGCCGGGCCCGCGATGGCCCGCCGCGCCGGGTTCGTGTACGGCGCACAGCTGCCGAAGGCGCCCGACGGGCAGATCGGCACGGGCCTCGGCACCACGCTGTCCACCGGTACGGTCACCCTCGTCCCGCCGACCGTCGACATCACCCACACGGGGCAGACGGAGACCGTGGACGGCGTCCGGATCCTGTTCCAGCTGACGCCGGGCACCGAGGCCCCGGTCGAGATGAACTTCCTCTTCCCCGAGCGGCGCGCCCTGTGCCTGGCCGAGAACCTCACGCACACCCTGCACAACGTCCTGACGCTGCGCGGCGCCCCGGTCCGTGACGCCCGCGTCTGGTCCCGCTATCTCGACGAGGCCATCGACTTCTTCGGCGACGGATACGACGTGGCGTTCGCCTCGCACCACTGGCCGACCTGGGGGCACGAGAACGTCGTCCGGCTGCTCGCGGAACAACGGGACCTGTACGCGTATCTGCACGACCAGACCCTGCGACTGCTCAACAGCGGCCTGACCGGACCGGAGATCGCGGAGGAGCTGCGGCTGCCGCCCGCGCTGGAGGGCGCCTGGCACGCACGGGGCTACTACGGGTCCCTGAACCACAACGTGAAGGCCGTCTACCAGCGGTACATGGGGTGGTACGACGGCAACCCCGCCCACCTCTGGGAGCACCCGCCCGTCGAACTCGCCCGGCGGTACGTGGAGGTGGCGGGCGGCCCCGAGGCGACACTCGCGGCGGCCCGGCGGTACGCCGACACCGGTGACCTGCGCTTCGCCGCCACCCTTCTCAACCACCTCGTCTTCGCCCACCCGGACGACGAGGAGGCGAAGGAAGCCCTCGCGGGCGTGTACGAACGGCTCGGGCACGGCGCCGAGAACGGGCCCTGGCGCAACGTCTATCTGACCGGCGCGCGGGAACTGCGCACCGGCCCGGGCGGACCCGCCGTCGCCACGGACACGGCCGAGACCACATCGGCGCTCGCCGTGGGCATGCTGCTGGACTCCCTCGCGGTGCGCATCGACGGGCCACGCGCGGCGCGGGAGCCGCAGCTGATCATCGACCTGGTCGTGATCGACGAGCAGCGCAGGCACCGGATCAATCTGGAGCACGGCGCGCTCACGCACCGCAGCCTGCCGCTGCACCGCACACCGAGGCCGCACGCGGGCCTGACGCTCACCCTCACCCGCCCCGAACTCCTGGGACTGCTGGCGGGCAAGGGCCTCGCGGGCATCGAGACGGAGGGGGACCGGGGGCTGCTGAAGCGGCTGTTCTCGTATGTGACGGCGCCGGACCGGGCGTTCGCGATCGTCACACCCTAGAACCACGGCGCCTCAGAGCGGCGGTTGTGCCGGTGCCGGGCCCAGGGTCGTGGTGCCGGGGGCGGTGCGGTGGCCGAGGCCCGTGCGGTACGCGTCGAGGGCCGCCTCCACCCGGCCCGTACGGCGAAGCAGATCGCCGAGCAGTCGGCACAGGTCCGCCAGGTCGCCCGCCGCGCCGGCCCGCTCCAGCAGGCTGAGCGCGCGGACGTAGTGCTCCTCGGCGTCCTCCGTGTCGCGGGCGTCCTCCGCGATGATGCCGAGGAGGCGGTGCGCGGCGGCCGAGTGCACGGCGCCGCGCTCGGGGCCGATGTCGCCGAGGACGCCGTTCAGCAGCCGCGCGGCCTCCGCGGACTTGCCGCCGCGGTGCAGCACGTCCGCCAGCTCCACCGCGACCTGGCTGCTGTAGAGGGCGGCCCGCTTCTCGGAGAGCATGGCGAGGGCCTCGCGCAACTCGCTCTCGGCGCGATCCAGTTCGCCGTGCTGTGCGTACAGGTAGCCGCGCATCCAGTGGCAGTTGGCCAGCTCGGTGCGGATCTGCAGCTGGCGGTAGAGCTCGGTGGCCTTGGCGAGGGAGGCGTCCGCCTCGGCGATCCGGCCCTCCGCGAGGAGCGTGCGCGCCACCGAGCGGTGCATGCGCGCGACGAGCGCCGGATCGCCCACCTGCGGCGCGAGCGCCAGCGCGAACTCGGCCGCCTGCGCCGCCCGCGCGTGCGCGCCCATGTCCATGTACGGGCCGATGGCGCTCGCGTAGAGCAGCAGCAGGGCGTCCGGGTCGCGCAGTCCGGAGCGGTTGAGCTCGTCGAGGGTGGACTCCAGCAGATAGCAGGCGTAGCGGAGTTCACCGGCCAGGTAGTGGGAGACGGCCCGCCCGCGCAGCGCCGGGACCCGGCTGGGCAGCGGCGCGTCGCCCAGAACCTGCTCGGCCCGCTCGAAGTACTCCCGGCCCGTCACCAGGTCACCCAGCTCCAGCGCGCACTCACCCAGGCCGAGCAGCGCCGCCGCCCGCTCGGCGCCGAGGCCGTGCGCCTCGGCCTCGGTCAGCAGGGCGCCGTACTGCTCGGCCGCGACCTCGGCCTCACCGGTGGCGAGAGTGCGCTGGGCGTCGGTCAGGCGCAGCCGCAGACCGGTGGCGAGGTGGGCCGGACGGCCGGTGGCCAGCTCGTCATAGGCGACGCCGAGACGCCCGGCGAGATGCCTCAGCGCCTCGTCGGAGGGGCGGACCCGGCCGGCCTCCAGCGTGGAGACGTACGCGGCCGTATAGGCGGGTTCGGCCAACTGCCTCTGAGTGAGCCCGCGTTCGCGTCGCAGCCGCTGGACCCTGCGTCCGATGGTTTCCGGGTCGTCCCGCTCCGCCATGCGATCAATCATGCCAGTAAGGGCACTTGTGCCGAGAGCACTACTGACTTCCCGTCAACCCCCTACCCGGCCATACGGGGGCACTCCGGCTCCCAGGCGCCCTTCCCGTGCGACCACCCGACCCCCTAGGTTGGAAGAGACCTTAAGCATGCAAGGACCCCATAATCCGTCGCTGTAATTGCGAGGTCGGTTGCCGTGCTCGGACGCCTGTGCCTGCGCCAGGGACGCGTATCCGCGCGATACGCCAGAGGTTTCGCCGCGGCCGTCGTGGCCGTGGCCGCCCTGATCGCGGCGGCCAACGCGGGCCCCGCGCGGGCGGCTGCACCGGGACCGGGGGCGGGGCCGCTCCAGCAGACCCAGCACGTCCGGCACGCCTAGTGCTGCGACCGAGGGCGCCCTCGGCAAGGCCAGGCCGGTATCCGGTTCGGCCCCTGGGGCTCCCGCATACGCTTGCCCCGTGACCTCCCCCGCCGCACGCACCGCGCTGGACCTCACCGCCGGCCTCCCGGTCACCGACCTGGAGGCCCTCTACCGGGATCTGCACCGCCATCCCGAACTGTCCCTGCAGGAGTACCGCACCGCCGGGAAGTTCGCCGAGCGGCTGCGCAAGGCGGGATTCGAGACCGCCGAGGGTGTCGGCGGCACCGGCGTCGTCGGGGTGCTGCGCAACGGCGACGGGCCCACCGTACTGCTGCGCGCCGACATGGACGCGCTGCCGGTCGGCGAGGAGACGGGGCTGCCCTACGCCTCGGAGGTGCCCGGGGTGATGCACGCCTGCGGGCACGATCTGCACGTCACCTGGCTGGCGGGCGCGGCCCGCGCGCTGGCCGCCGGGCGCGAGGCCTGGTCGGGCACGCTGGTGGTCGTGGGCCAGCCCGCCGAGGAGACCGGCCAGGGCGCACGGGCCATGGTCGCGGACGGGTTGTACGAGCGCTTCCCCCGCCCCGACGTGCTGCTCGCCCAGCACGCGGCGCCGGGGCCGGCCGGGCTCTACGCGCACTCCCCGGGGCTGATCCTGTCCGCCTCGACGGACGTGGACGTCGTCGTGCACGGCCGGGGCGGCCACGGCTCGCGCCCGGAGTCGACCGTGGACCCCGTGGTGACGGCCGCTTACCTCGTCACCCGGCTGCAGACCGTCGTCAGCCGGGAGATCGCGGCGCGCGACTCCGCGGTGCTCACCGTGGGCCGCATCGAGGCGGGCACCCGGCACAACATCATCCCGTCACAGGCGCACATCGCCCTGAATCTGCGCACGCAGTCGGCCGAGGTCCGCGACCGGATGACCGCCGCCGTCCGGCGCATCGCGGCGGGCGAGTGCCTGGCGGCGGGCTGCCCGCGCGAGCCCGAGGTGACCATCGGCGCCGACTTCCCGGTCACGGTCAACGACCCCGGCACGGACCACCGCGTGGCCGCCGTGCACGGCGAGGTCTTCGGGGCGGCCACGGTCTTCGACCCGGGCCCGGCGATGGGCAGCGAGGACTTCCCGCACCTGGCACCGGACGGAGTCCCGTACTCCTACTGGTTCGTGACGAGCACCCCGGCCGACGTGTGGGAGGCGGCGCCGGGCGCGGACCTGATGGAGAAGTTCGCCGCGGTGCCGAGCAACCACAGCCCCCACTTCGCGCCCGATCTGTCCACACTCCTGCCCGGCGTGCGGACTCTGGTCTCCGGGGCGCTGGCGCACTTGTCATTGGCATGACCTAGTCTTCGCTCACTCGCCACACACGGCCCCACAGGACCCACAGGACCCACAGGACCCACGGGAACCGCACAACGGCCGTGCGTCCTGGCGCCCACTCTCGACCCGGGGGGTTCGAATCAGCGTGCGTATGCGCACCCTCACAGCCGCCACGACCCTGGCGGTCCTCTTCAGTTCGGCGGCGCTCGCCGCCGCACCCGCCTTCGCCGACTCCAGCCGGATCCTGCCGGTCACGTCGACCGGTGACATCGTGGTGGACGGGGTCCACCAGCGGGTCTTCGTCAGCGACCCGAACGACGGCAAGATCGTCGTGACCGACTACAGCGGGACCGTCGTCAAGGAGGTCACGAACCTTCCGGGCGTGACCGGCCTCGAACTGTCCGCCGACTCCGGCACGTTGTACGCGGCCGTGCGGGACGCCGACGCGATCGCGGCGATCGACACGGCGACGGACACCGAGTCCGCGCGTTACCCGGTGGGCCACGGCCCGCTGAGCGTCGCGCTGGCGGGCGGCAAGCTCTGGTTCGGCTACGGCGCGGCCGCCCAGGGCAACCTCGGCTCGCTCGACCTCTCGGGCGGGCAGCCCGTGGTCGCTCTCGACCTGGACCGCAGCTGGTACAGCGCGCCGATCCTGGACGCCGCCCCGGGCTCCAACACGCTGGTGGCGGGCGCGGTCGGGCAGAGCCCGGTCGAACTGGCCTCGTACGACGTCTCGTCGGGCACCGTCACCCGCCTGGCGAGCACCCGGGACGCCGGCAGCAACCTCGGGGACATCAAGGTCACCCCGGACGGCCAGGACGTCATCGTGGCCAGCGGCGCCCCGTACTACCAGCAGGTGTTCAAGACCTCCGACCTCACGGCGGACGGGAAGTACCCCACCAACCCCTATCCCAACGCGGTGGCCGTCGCCCCCGACGGCACGGTCGCGGGCGGCACCTTCTCGTGGTACGACCCCGACGTCCATGTCTTCAAGCCCCACACCACGACCCCCGTCCGCCAGTACGACTTCCCGAACACGGGCAACACCAGCGGCTCGGACACCCTGGCGCCCCGGGGCCTGGCCTGGGCCCCGGACGAGAGCCGCCTGTTCGCGGTCTCCGAGAACAGCCAGGGCGTGTACTCGCTGCGCGTCCTGACCGACCCGGTCTTCTCCAGGCCGGTGCTGACGGTCGACGCGCCGTCCACCGCCACCCGTGGCAAGGCCCTCACCGTCAGCGGGGCGCTCACCGCGTCCGTGCCGCTGCCCGCCGGGACCCCGCTGACGGTCACCCGCACGGACACGGAGTCCCCGAACGGCACCTCGCTCGGCACCACGTCCCTCGGCGCCGACGGGAAGTTCTCCTTCACCGACACCCCGCCCGCGGGCGGCAAGGTCACCTACACGGTCACCTACGCAGGCGACGCCACCCACACCTCCGCCACGGCCTCCGACACCGTCGAGGTCTCCCGCACCGCGACCACCGTGACGCTGAACAACGACGGCAAGGTGTACGGGTACGGCAAGGACGTGACCTTCACCGCGCACCTCGGCTCGACGTACAGGAACCGCACGGTCGAGATCTGGGCCGACCCGTTCGGTTCCGACAAGCCGAACAAGCTGGTGAAGTCCGGCACGGTCAACCGGGACGGCAACCTGTCCGTCACCCTCCGCCTGACCCGCGACACCACCGTCACCGCGAGGTTCACGGGCGACGCCCGCTACCAGCCGAGGACGGCTACCAGCACCGTCCACGCGCAGGTACAGGTCTCCACGTCGGTCGGCGGCCACTACAAGACGAAGAACACCTGGGGCCAGACCTACTACTACTTCCACAAGTCCCATGACCCGCTGTTCACCACGACGATGACGGCCTACCCGGGCCGCAGCCAGAAGCTGGAGCTGCAGGTCTACTACCAGGGCACCTGGCACGACGCGGGCTCGCAGTACTTCAAGCTGAGCTCCACGGGCGTCTCCAAGGTCCGTCTCACCGGCACCCACGAGACCGGGTACCGCTTCCGCGTCCGCTCCTCGTACTACAACGCGACCTCGGGCGACACGGTGAACTCGACGACGCACGGGGCGTGGCGGTACTTCCTCTTCACCAGCTGACGACCCGTGCGGCCGTGCACCGTCACGGCTGGGTCTGAAGCTGCTGGAGGCGGCGAAGGTGCTCCTGGACATGGGTCAGGGCACCTTCGCGGCGGCCCGGCACCCGTTGCCTCAAGTCGGCGAGCGCGGGGCCCAGTTCACGGGCCCGTGCCGTATCGCGCATCCGGCCCCACTGGTGGTGGGCGCGGTCGACGGCCGCCTCCACCGCCGGGAGCCCGGGGGGCTGACCGGCCGCCAGGCGGACGGTGGCGACCGCCAGCCAGGCCTCACAGCTGCGGTCGGCATCGCCCGCGAGCATCGCGAGGTCGGCGCGGACCTCCATCCAGTGGAGAGCCTCCTCGGAGCCGGAGCCGTGCTCCCGCAGCGCGGCCCGCTCCCACTGCGCCGCGAGATCGGCCGCCTCCGCGTGCCGGCCGTCCTGCACGGCGGCGGTGAGCGCGGCGTGCGGATCCGGGGCCGCCGGGGCGGTGGCCCGGGGCGGTACGGAGGCCAGGGGCGGTACGGGGGCTAGGGGCGGTACGGAGACCAGGGGCGGTACGGAGACCAAAGGCGGTACGGGGGCCCGGGGCGGTACGGAGACCAGGGGCGGTACGGAGGCCGGAGCCGCCTGCTGTGCCGGCATTGTCCCCGGGGCCTGCGACGGCCGGGGACTCCCAGGGGCCGCCGGCGCCCCCGGGGTGTGCCAACCCCGGGCCGGGGCCGGGGGGTTGAGGGGCGGGGACAGGACGATGTCCCCCTGCCCGCCGGTCTCCGCGTACGCCCGGGTCAGCGTCTGCTGGTGGAGGGTCGCCGGGTCCGGGCGGTGGCCGCTGCGCAGGATCGTCGCCAGCGCCTTCATGTACACCGGGGCCGCCAGCGCGCGGCGCGGCGGCGGTGGGGCGAGGCGGCCGTAGAGCGGGACGGCGGGACCGCAGTCCAGGGGGTTGGCGTACAGGTGCTGCCAGGTCTCCGGGTCCGCGTGCAGGTCCGCGAACACCGTCGTCGTACCGGGCGGGCGCAGCCGCAGTTCCTCGCGGATCCAGTGCCAGGGGAAGCCCGTGTAGCGGACCGTGGCCGGGGTGGTGCGGGCCAGCGCCAGGTGCGGCAGGCGCTGGCGGCGGTCGAGCTGGAGCTGTCCGGTCAGGAACACCGTCAGCGGCCCGGGGGCGGTCGCGGCGGCCCGCAGCCGGGTCAGCACGGCCTGCGGCTCCAGCGGGTCGACGAGTTCGACGACGTTGGCCGTGTCCGTGCCCGACAGCACCGGCGGGGCGACGGCCGCGAGCACCGGGAGCACGGACGCCGCGTCCACCAGACACCCCTTGCCCGCGGGCGAGGCCGCGAGCAGCAGCACGGTTCCGGGCATCGTTCCCTCCCCGATCGATCACTTACGGCAGCACGGTAACCGCTGCGCCTGCAAAGGGGCGACGGAGGGAGAGCAAACGCCCGCCTATGGCACGGGTTGTGCGGCAGAGGGGTGAGACGACGGGGTGTCAGGGATCTGCCCGGGCCTCGGTCGTGAGTGGGCGTCGTACCGCGAAGATCGTGGTGTCGTCCTGGAGGTGGCCGCCGCAGTGGCGCAGCGTGCCGTCGCGGACGAGACGCACCAGACGGCCGGGCTCGGCGACGCCCGGGTCCTCGGCGACCACGCGGGCCACCCACTCCCGCAGCGGGAAGAACTCCCCCGCGGCGTCCCGTGCCTCCAGCACCCCGTCCAGGGGCAGTGGTCCTCGATCTCGTACGAGACGACGGCCAGGACGGCGGTGGTGATCGTGCCCCGCAGCCCGCAGATCGCGGCCGCGATACCGGGGACCAGCACGACCCAGGAGATGGTCCGGAACTGGCCGCTCGTGTTCCAGTCGAGCGCGGCGATGGCGACGAGCAGCACGAGCGGCGGCAGACAGGCGACACTGCGGCCGCGCACACGCAGCGGATGGGCCCGCCTGCTCAGCGCCTCGGCCCCCGTGGAGTGGAGGAGGCGGGCATGCCCTGGCGCCGCGTCCTCCCTCAGGCCCTCCTCCGGCCGGTCGCGGGGTGGTGGGTCGTGGGGTGGTGGCGTGGCGGGCACCCGCGTCGCGGTCCGTTCGGTCAGTAGGCGACCGACGTGCGGGCGCGCGGATGCGCGCCCTCCTCCAGTTCGTCCAGGAACGCGGCCGCGTAGTCCTCGGCGCTGATCCGGCTGGTGCCGTCCGCGTCGGTGAGCAGCAGGTCGTCGCCCACCCGGAAACGGCCCGTGCGCTCACCGGGGCCGATCTCGGCGGCGGGGGAGATGTACGTCCAGTCCAGGTCGTCGACCGTGCGGTAGTACTCCAGGGCCGCGCGGTGGGCGAGCGCCTCGGGCACGAGGGACTCGGGGAAGCCGGGCTGGTCGACCAGCTCCCGGCCGGGAGCGACCTCCAGGCTGCCGGCGCCGCCGACCACGACGAGCCGTCGCACACCGGCGTCGCGTGTGCCCCGCACCAGAGCGCGGTTGAGGGCGAGGAACGGCTCCGTCGGCTCCGAACCGTCCCGGGGCGGTCCGCACGCGCTCGCCACCGCGTCCGCCCCGGCCGCCAGCGCGGCGACCCGCGCCGGATCCGAGGCGTCGGCCGCGGCGCCGGTCACCCCGGGCACCGGTGACCGGCCCGAGCGGCTCACGGCAGTGACCTGATGCCCGCGCCGTGCCGCCTCCGCTGCGATCCGGCTGCCCACCATCCCCGTCGCCCCGAACAGCACGATCCTCATGAGGCCCAGCGAAACACGGCCCCCCGGCCTGTGCATCCCGACTTGCCGGCCGCCCCTGCCAGGTGTGCTCTGGAGGGCAGGGGCGAGGAGGAAGGAGTGCTCCGATGGCTCATGCGGCACCCGCGTCAGGGACACCACGCACGCCCGTCACCCCATCCCCCGGGCCCGGCGGGGCCTACCGCCCGCCCGACGTCTTCGACGAGCGGACGCACGCCGTGGCACGGGTGGCGGTGCCCGTCGTCCTCGGGCTGGTCTACGGCTACTGGGCCGCGGCGATGCGGCGCGACGCCGGTCCCATCACCGGCTGGAACCTGCTGTTCGGTTTCGTGTGCGCGATCGTGTTCGCGGCCGTGTGCACCGGCCTGCTCATGGTGACGCCGCGGCTGCGGCGCGAGTTGCACGCGGTGCTGTGGGCGGCGTTCGCGGGCATCGCGCTCGGCTTCCTGTACAGCCAGACCGGTGAGAGCGTGCTGCGCGCGATCGGCATCGCGCTCGCGGTCGCCGTGGCCGTGTTCGTGTCCGCCTTCTACCGCTACTACACACACGAGGACGCGGAGGGACACCGGTTCGGCTGACCACCGGTCAGCCTTCCTTCCCGGCGCACCAGGACCGGCGGCCCCAGTCGGAGAGGACCGGCCCCGGCGCACGAGACCCCGGCGCGACGGCCACGCCGACGCCGGGGCCTCATGCGTCTCCCTCACTCACCCCGCCACCCGGGATCCCGGTCCCGGGGGCCGGTCGAGGAGCCTGAGCCCGTTCCTCTCCCCACCACCAGATAACACCCGTTCGGGTGAACCCTCCACCGGAGAGCACGGCCCCGCCCGCCGCCGCTCACCCATCGGATCGTCGTATCCACCCATTTGCAGGCGGTCGGCTCGCCGTCCGCGCGCGAACGCGTTTCGCTGATGGCGTGTCTCGACGTGTACGGAGCATGCTCTCCGCCGTGCTGATCGGCCTCGCCTGTCTGCTCACACCGCTGGGCGTCCTCGCCGCATGGGCGAAGTACGGAATCGAGGACGGCGCCCGCTACGCCGCCACCACCGCCCCGCTGGCCTCCGACGCCCTGGTGCGGGACGCCATCGCCAGCGCCGTCACCGACGGCATCATGCGCACCGTGCACGTCCGGCAGCCCCTGGAGGGCTCCGTGCACGCGTTCGTCCATGACGCGGTGCGGTCGTTCACCGGCACCGAGGCCTTCCGCTCCGCCTGGGACACCGCGAACCTCTCCGCCCACGACGCCGTGATGCGTGCCCTGCGCGACGACGGCGACCGGCCCGTCACGATCGACCTCGCCCCCGCCACCGAGCGCCTGAAGCGGCAACTCGCCGACGAGCACGTACCGTTCGCCACCCGCATCCCGGTCGCGCACCGGCAGATCACCCTGCTGCAGTCGGAGGACCTGACGAAGCTCCGGAAGGGGTTCCACGTGCTCGAAGTCACCGGCTTCTGGCTCCCCGTCGCCTCGGCCTGCTTCGCCCTGACCGGCATCCTGCTGTCCCTGTACCGCCGCCGGGCCGTGCTGGCGACCGGACTGGGCACGGCGCTGGGCGCAGGGCTGCTCGCCGTGGCGATCGCGGTGGGCCGCCGGATGACGCTGGATGACCTCCCGGCGGGCGTCTCGCACCCCGCCGCGGGAGCGGTCTACGACGCGCTCACCGAGACGCTCCGCATGGTCTCCTGGATCCTGCTGGGGCTCGGTCTCGCGGTGGCTCTGGGCGCCTGGCTCACGCGCCGGTACGTGCGACGGCGGCGAGCGTCCGCAGCGCCCGCGCCAGCTGCGGCGGAGGAGCCGACGCGAGTCCAAGCCTGACGCAGTCCGCGGCGGCGCCCTCCGCCCCGCGCCCGTCCACCGCGAAGGCGGGCCCCGGCGTCACCGCGATCCCGTGCCGGGCCGCGGCCGCCACGAACACGTCCGCGCGCCACGGCCGGGGCAGCTGCCACCAGGCGAAGTAGGCCCGTGGATCGGCCCGTACGGCGAAGCCGTCGAGGTGCTCCGCGACCAGGAGCTGCCGTGCGTGCGCATCCGCCCGTTTCGCCTCGACCAACCGCGCCACGGTCCCGTCCCCGATCCACCGCACCGCCGCCTCCAGCGCGAACCGCCCCGCCGTCCACCCGCCCGACCGCAGCGCTCCGGCCGCCTCCTCGCCGCGTCCCTCGGGTGTCACGAGGAACCCGACGGTGAGGCCGGGCGCGACCCGCTTGGACAGCCCGTCGACGACGTATGTGCGTTCGGGTGCGGAGGCCGCCAAAGGCTCGTCGCCCTCCTGCCCGCACAGGAACGACCAGATGCGGTCCTCGATGACCGGCAGGCCCAGATCCCGTACCCTCTCGGCCAGTTGCGCCCTGCGCTGCCGCCCCGTCGTCACCGAGGTGGGGTTGTGCAGCGCCGGCTGGACGTACACCGCGGACAGCGGCGTCGAGCGGTGCGCGGCGGCGAGGGCGTCGGGGCGCAGGCCCTGGTCGTCCGTGGCGAGCGGGACCAGAACCAGGCCGAGGCGCGCCGCGATCTCCTTGACCAGCGGATACGTCAGCCATTCGACGCCGACGCGACCTCCGGGCCGGACGAGGGCGGCGAGGGCGCCCGCGATGGCCTGGCGTGCGTTGCCGGCGAACAGCAGCCGGTCCGGGGCCGGGCGCCAGCCGCCCGTGGCGAGGAGTCCCGCGGCGGCCTCGCGCGCGGCGGGCGTGCCCGCGGCGGGCGCCGTGCCGGTCGCCTCCGCGAGGACGTCGGGCCGCAGCAGCGGCGCGAGCCCGGCCGCCAGCAGCTCCGGCTGACCGGGCGCGGAAGGGTAGTTGAGCTCCAGGTTGACGGGCGCCGTCGTCGCCGCTTCGGCGAGCGCACGCCCGGACGGCACCGGCGAGGCCCGGACGAAGGTGCCCCGGCCCACCTCACCGACCACGAGGCCGCGCCGCACCAGCTCGCCGTACACCCGCCCCGCCGTCGACGCCGCGATCCCGCGCCGTCGCGCGAACACCCGCTGCGGCGGCAGCCGGTCCCCCGGCCCGAGCCGTCCCGCGGCGATGTCCGCGGCGATCCGGTCGGCGATGCTCCGGTAGTCCTCCATCGCCCTCCCTTGGATTGCACGGAGAGCAAAGATCTTATTGCACCGACCAGTTGCCCGCCCTAGGGTCATGCTCATGGCATCCTTCCTGGCGTACGAGGACAAAGGCACCGATATGGGCCGACTGCCGCTCGTCCTCGTCCACGGCCACCCCTTCGACCGCACGATGTGGGCCCCGCAGCTCACGGAGTTCCCCCGCACGCGCCGTGTCATCGCCCCGGACCTGCGCGGCTACGGCGCCTCCCCGGTCGTCGCCGGCGTCACCCCGCTGCGGACGTTCGCCGACGACATCGCGGCCCTCCTCGACGACCTGGGCGTGGACCGCTTCGTCCTCGCCGGGCTCTCCATGGGCGGCCAGATCGCCATGGAGTGCTGGGCCCGGTTCCCGGACCGGATCGCCGGGCTGGTCCTCGCGGACACGTTCGCCGCCGCGGAGACCGACGAAGGCCGGCAGGGCCGGTACGCGACGGCGGACCGGCTGCTGCGCGAGGGCATGCGCGGCTACGCCGACGAGGTGCTGCACCGGATGGTCGCGCCGTACGCCGACGCGGACGTGGCGACGCACGTCCACCGCATGATGACGGCGACCTCGCCGGAGGGCGCGGCAGCGGCCCTGCGCGGCCGGGCCGAGCGCCCCGACTACCGCGACCTGCTCACCCGCGTCACGGTCCCGGCCCTGGTCGTGGTGGGCGAGGACGACACGTACACGCCGGTCGCGGACGCCCGGGCCCTGCAGGCGGCGCTCCCCGACGCCACGCTGCACGTCGTGGCGGGCGCGGCGCACCTGCCGAACCTGGAGCGGCCGGAGGAGTTCAACCGGGCGCTGGGGGAGTTCCTGGAGCGGGTGGACGCCTGACGGTCCCGACATCTGCGGGCCGCCCCCGACATGTGCGGGCCGCCCCCGGTCCCTGCGGGCCACGTACCCCGGCGTCACCCGTTCGGCCCGTTCCACCGGGCGACCCCCCGGCCCGCCGGGTGAACCTGCGGATGAAACGGACGAACGGTCCCGAGGAGGCGACCCCCATGGTCCAGCAAACCGCACGCACCACCACACACAGCAAGCAGACGGCGTGGGTCAACGGCGGCACGGTGTTCGCCGGGGTCCTGATGTTGGTCGGCGGAGTCATCGGGGTGCTGAACGGCATCGCGGGCATCGTCACGCGCGGCATCTACATCCCCGTCGGCAACTACGTGTACGAGTTCAACCTCACCACCTGGGGCTGGATCCACCTGGTCGTCGGCGTCCTGGTGGCGATCACGGGCTGGGGCGTGCTCCAGGGCAGGGACTGGGCCCGCGGGGTCGGCGTGGGGCTGGCGGCCCTGTACATGATCCTGTACTTCATGTTCCTGCCCTACGCCCCGGTCTGGTCGGTGATCGCCATCGCGATCGGAGGGTTCGTGATCTGGTCCCTGGTGACGGCGGGCCGTACCGAGGTGACGCGCTAAGGGATCCTTGCCCTATGCCCGCCCGGGTCGCGTGGTCTGGCACGCTTCCAAGAGCTCAGCTCCCATGCTCCACGGGGCGACGGCGGTATCCCGTGGCCGGGGCCGTGCGAGGTGGACCACGGCCCCGGCATGCGCACGCCCACGACCACGCTCCGGCGCCCCACCGGCCCGTAGGCGGGCTCAGCGGCCCCCTCCGTGCCCGCGGGCCCCGCCCTTTCGGCAACCCTCCCCCCCTCCCTCCCCGTCTTCGAGGGAGGATTCGGGCATCCAGTCCACCGAGGGGAAGGCGGCCGGCACATGGAGGCGACCGCGGAGTGGACCGGGGCGGCCGGGACCCGGCGCCCGTCCCGGGGGCGAACCGCGGGGGCCTGGCTGTCCGGGCTGCTGCTCGCCGCGGTGAGCGTCGTCGTCGGCTGCCGTGCCGCCGACACCGACGCGGTCACACCCGTCCCTCAGCTGCTCGCCTTCCTGCCCTGGCTGCTCGCCCCCACGGCCCTCGCCCTCCTCCTGGCCCTGCTCGCCCGCTGGCGCACCGGCCTGGTCTGGGGCGTCCTCGCGCTCGCCGCCCTCGCCTGGTTCACCGAGCCGTACGGCGGGACCGACGAGCCCACCGGCACGGCGCTCGCCGAGTTCCGGGTGCTCACCTCCAACGTGCAGTTCGGGCGCGGCACCCCCTCTCTGGTGCCCGCGATCCGCCGTGCGCGTCCCGACATCGTGTTCGTCGAGGAGTGCGAGCACCGCTGCTCGGCCACCCTGGAGCGCACCTTCGGGGGCCCGCGGGGCACCTACCCCTATCGGCAGGCCGTCGACGGCGCCGGCTCCGACGGATCGGTCATCCTCAGCCGCTTCCCGCTGAAGGCCGCGCCCGCCGTGCCCGGCACCATGGGGATGCCCGGCGCCGTCGCCGACGTCCATGGCCACGCCGTACGCATCCAGCTCGCCCACCCCATGCCCCCGCTCCCCGGTCAGCTGTCCGTCTGGCGCCGCGAGCTGGGGGCGCTGCGCGCCTACGCGGCGAGCGGCGCCGGCGCCCCTACCGTCCTGGCCGGCGACTTCAACGCCTCCCAGGACCACGCCGTCTTCCGGCGCATCCTCGCCACCGGCCTGCGCGACGGCGCCGGCCTCGCCGGCGCCGCCCGGACGCCCTCCTGGCCGGCCGACACCGCCCCGCCGTTCGGCACCCAGATCGACCACGTCCTGGTCTCTCGGGACTTCTCGGCGAACTCGGCCCGCTTCCTGGACATCGCCGGCACCGACCATCGCGCTCTGCTCGTCGACCTCACGCTCCACCAGCACACCCAGCCGAGGGGCCCCAACTCCGAATAGCCATAATGAGGGCATGCCCCGCGAGTTCCCCATCGGCCTCACCCCTCCGAACTGGCTGGTCAGGAACCTCCAACCGTCGCAGGCGCCCGTCAACTGGCCCGCCGTCGTCCGCGCCGCCATCGCGATGTCCCTGCCGCTCGCGCTGGGACTGGCCTTCGGGGAACCGGCCTACGGCGCACTCGCCTCCATGGGAGCCGTGTCCGGCGTAGTCGGCGACACCGCGGACGCGTACCGGATGCGGATCCTCAACATCGCGGTCCCCCAGCTGCTCGGCGCCGCCGGCGTCACCGTCGGTGTGCTGACGTACGGGCACGGCTGGACCACCGTCGTCGCCGTGACCGGGGTGGCACTGATCTCCGGGATGCTCTCCTCGATCGGCGCGATCGCCTCGGTCTCCGGGCTGGTGCTCCTGCTCAACTGTGTGATCGGGGCGGGACTCGCCCTGCCCGGCCCCTGGTGGCTGGCACCGCTGCTCGTGTCCGGCGGCGGACTTCTCGTCCTCGTCCTCGGCCTGCTCACCTGGCCGCTGCGCTCGGGCGTCCCGGAACGGGCCTCGGTCGCGGACACCTACCGCACGGTCGCCGATCTGCTCGCCGCCTGCGGATCGGGCCGCTACCACGCCGCCCGGTACGCGGTCACCCAGTCCCTCGACCTGTCGTACGACCTCGTCCTCGCCCGTCGTGCCCGCCACCACGGCCGCAGCCCGGAACTGGTGCGGCTGCTCGCCCAATTGAACGCGATCACCCCGGTCGTGGAGGCGGCCCCGGCCGTCCACCAGTACGGCAGCCCGCTGCCGAAGGAGTTCCCGGCCGCGGTACGCCGCCTCGCCGACGCCGTCGACGTCGGTCATGGCGGTTCCACAGCCCTTGAGCTGCCGGAACCGGATGACGATGCGGGACGCGCCGTCGACCATGCGCTGCGCCACGCCGCCGAGGTGGTCACGGCCCAGAGCATCGACCCGCGCACCATCGTCGACCGCCTCGGCCGCCCCGCATCCCTGCGCGTGCGCGCCTACCGCGCCGGCCGCAACGTCGTCCTCTCCGGTGCCTCCTGGCGCTACGGGCTGCGCCTGGCCCTGTGCATCGGCATCGCCCAGGCCCTGGTGTCCCTGGTCCCGGTCCCGCGCTCCTACTGGGTCGCCCTCACCATCACCTTCGTCCTCAAGCCGGACTTCGGCTCGGTCTTCTCCCGGGCGCTGCTGCGTGCGCTGGGCACCGTGGTGGGCCTGGTGGTGGCGGCCGTGGTGCTCGCCGCGGTACCGCTCGGCTGGTGGGACGTGCCCGCGCTCATGCTCCTCGGCCCGCTCATCCCCTTCCTGACGCCCCGCGGATTCGGCTACCAGACGGCGGCGATCACCCCGGTGATCCTGCTGCTGTCGGACGTCCTGAACCACATGGGCACAGCCCTGCTCGTCCCCCGTCTCGTCGACTCACTGATCGGGTGCGCCATCGCCCTCGTCGCGGGATATCTGCTGTGGCCCGAGAGCTGGCACACCCGGGTCGGCGAGCGGCTCGCGAACGCGGTCGCCGACACGGCGCAGTACGTGGAGGCGGCGTTCGGCGACACGACGGACCCCGCGGCCCGTGCCCGGATGCGGCGCCGGCTGTACCGGGACCTGTCGGCCATCCGTACGGAGTTCCAGCGGGCGCTGAGTGAGCCGCCGCCGACAGCACGCCGGGCCGCCGCCTGGTGGCCCCTGGTCGTCGCGGTCGAGCGGATCGTGGACGCGACGACGGCCGCGCGGGTGCGGGTGAAGCACGGGGCACCGCCGCCGTCGGCCGCCGAGGTCGCTCAGGTCGCGCTGCAACTGCGGGAGTTGTCGGAGGGACTGCGCGAGACGGACGTCCTGGTCGCCCTGGGCACGGACCTCGGCGGCCCGGCGGACAGCGTCCTGGAGGCACTGCGCCAGGAGGTCGCGGCGGCCCGGGCGATCGCGTCGCCGCACTGAGACGACGGACAGTGTCACCGCACCGGACGCGGAAGCAGCTTGCGAACTTTGCTTTCCCTGTACGAACCCTTGGTGTGACCGTGCCGCTGGGGCGACGGGTGTGCGGGAGCAGGGCAGGCGAGTGAACTGATCGTGAACCCGGCGCAAGCGTACGGGGGTTGGGGCGCGCGTGGACGCCGAGCGGGCCACGGGGGCGGCCGGTTGGGAGGGAGCCTGGACAACGGCGAGATCGCGGTATTGACAGCGGGCGCTTCCGACGGGTGGACCCTGCCCAAGATCACGGTCTACGGCCGCTAACCTTACGTGTCCGTCCTGGCCAGGGATTGACGGGCATCAACTCACGCGAAGGGTTGCGCACATGGGCATTCTCACTCTCCTGCGGAACGCGTTCGGCCGCTCACGCAAGGGTCGCTCCGCCGAGAAGGGGCCCTCGCGGGAGACGCCGACGACGACGGCGACGACCACCGAACCGAAGACTTCGGCACCGCAGCCGGAGCCGGCCGCGCCCACGGCTTCGCCCGAGATCCCGGCACAGCAGAATGGCCGGTCGGACGAGCACGACCTGGTGGCAGCGGCATTCGACAACGTGACGGTCCCGAGGCAGGCAACACCGAGGACGGAGGAGCCGGAGGTCACGGAGGAACCGAAGGTCACGGAGGAACCGGAGCGTACCGAGCCGGAGGCCGTGGACGCACCGGAGGCCGTGGACGCACCGGAGGTCGCGGAAGAGCCGGAGCCTACGAAGCCGGAGGCCGAGGCCGAGGCGCCCGTCGAGGTGCCGGAGGAGCCGAAGCCGGAGCCGGTCGCCCCCGAGCCCGAGCCGGTGGCCGACGTGACCCCCGAGCCGGAGGCCGACGTGACCCCCGAGCCCGAGCCGGAGCCTGTGGTCGCGGAAGAGCCGGAGCCGGAGGCCGAGGCCGCCGTAACCCCCGAGCCCGAGGCTACGGAGGACGCCGCGCCGGAGCCCGTGGTCGCGGAAGAACCGGAGCCGGAGCCCGAGCCGGAACCGGAGCCGATGGTTGCGGAAGAACCGGAGCCTGAGCCGGAGGCCGCCGAAGAACCGGAGCCGGAGCCGGAGCCGATGGTTGCGGAAGAGCCGCAGCCCGAGCCGGAGGTCGCCGAAGAACCCGAGCCGGAGGCCGTGAAGGCGCCGGAGGCCGAGCCGCTCCCCGCCGAGGAGCCCGCAGCCGCCCAGGCGGACGACGCGGCAGCCGGCGACGGCGAGGAAGCCGCGCAGGAGGCACCCGCACCCGACGACGCCACCCGCACGGGTGGTGCGGGCGGGAACGACACCGAAGGCGAGGCCGAGGCGACGCGACCCGCCACCGCACCCCCCGCCGAAGGCGAAGCCGAGGCCGCGGAACCGGCCGAGCCCGCCCTCCCCCTCGCCCGGGTCAAGTCCCGCGCCCCCGGCCTGGCCACCGCCTACAAGGCCGCGGCCACCGCCCTCGAGAAGCACGACCTCACCGGTACCCGCGCCAAGGTCTACCTCGTCCTGGACCGCTCCGCCTCCATGCGCCCGTACTACAAGGACGGCTCCGCCCAGGCCCTCGGCGAACAGGTCCTCGCCCTCGCTGCCCACCTCGACCCCGAGGCCACGGTCCCGGTCGTCTTCTTCTCCACCGAACTGGACGGCACCGGTGAACTGACCCTCGCGGACCACGAGAACAAGATCGACGAGCTCCACGCGTCCCTCGGCCGCATGGGCCGCACCAGCTACCACGCGGCCGTGGAAGCGGTCATCGCCCACCACGAGAAGTCCCCGGACCCGGCCCTCCCCGTTCTGGTGATCTTCCAGACGGACGGCGCGCCCGACGCGAAGACCCCCGCCACCCAGTCCCTCACGGACGCCGCGAAGAGCCACCCCGGTCTCTTCTTCTCCTTCATCGCCTTCGGCGACCCGGAGAACAAGGCCTTCGACTACCTCCGCAAGCTCAAGACGGACAACGCCTCCCACTTCCTGGCCGGCGAGACCCCGCGCGAGCTCACGGACACCGAGGTCTACGAAGGCGTACTGGCCTCCTGGCGCCCGTAGGACCCGCCCGTTCCCGGGATCCCATACGCGCCAGCACCGAGTCACGGCATCGGGCCGCCCTCTTCCACCCCTCAAAACGGAAGCGGGCGGCCTGCCCACGTCGGCTACGATTTCAAGGTTCGTAGACGATACAGCCGACCCCAAAACCGACGATCGTCACCCCACGTAGCGACTTGGGAGCAGCCCGCGATGGCTCGACACCTCATCACCAGCGCCCTTCCGTACATCAACGGGATCAAGCACCTGGGCAACATGGTGGGGTCCATGCTCCCGGCGGATGTGTACTCCCGCTATCTGCGCCAGCGCGGCCACGACGTGCTCTACATCTGCGCGACGGACGAGCACGGTACCCCCGCCGAGCTGGCGGCGAAGGAGCTGGGCCTGCCGGTCGACGAGTTCTGCGCCCAGGCGCACGACGCGCAGAAGGCGGTGTACGACGGCTTCAATCTGGCCTTCGACTACTTCGGCCGCAGCTCGTCCCCGCAGAACCGCGAGATCACCCAGGAGATCGCCCGCGAGCTCAGGGCGAACGGGTTCATCGAGGAGCGGTCCATCCGCCAGGTGTACTCGAACGCCGACGGCCGCTTCCTGCCCGACCGGTACATCATCGGCACCTGCCCGCACTGCGGCTACGACAAGGCGCGCGGCGACCAGTGCGAGAACTGCACGCGCGTCCTCGACCCGACCGACCTGATCGACCCGCGGTCCGCGATCAGCGGCAGCAGCGATCTGGAGGTCCGCGAGACCAAGCACCTCTTCCTCCTCCAGTCGGCGCTGGCCGGCGAGGTGGAGGCATGGGTCGACGAGCGCGCCGACAACTGGCCGGTGCTGGCCTCCTCGATCGCCCGCAAGTGGCTCACCGAGGGCCTGCACGACCGCGCGATCACCCGCGACCTGGACTGGGGCGTCCCGGTCCCGGCCGACACCTGGCCGGACCTGGCGGCCGAGGGCAAGGTCTTCTACGTCTGGTTCGACGCCCCCATCGAGTACATCGGTGCGACGAAGGAGTGGGCGGACAAGGCCCCGGAGAACCGGGACTGGCGTTCGTGGTGGTGGGAGTCGGACGCGGACGTCCACTACACGCAGTTCATGGGCAAGGACAACGTGCCCTTCCACAGCGTGATGTTCCCGGCGACCCTGCTGGGCACCCGCGCGCCGTGGAAGAAGGTCGACGTCATCAAGGCCTTCAACTGGCTCAACTACTACGGCGGCAAGTTCTCCACGTCGCAGAGGCGCGGCGTCTTCACGCACGACGCGCTGGAGATCCTCCCGGCCGACTACTGGCGCTACTTCATGATGGCGAACGCGCCGGAGTCCGACGACTCCTCCTTCACCTGGGAGCACTTCACGGCCACGGTGAACAAGGACCTGGCGGACACGCTCGGCAACTTCGTCAACCGCGTGCTGTCCTTCTCCCGCAAGCGCTTCGGCGACGCGGTCCCGGAGGGCGGCGAGCCGGGCGAGGCCGAGGCGAAGCTCGGTGAGGAGATCGCCCGCCTCCTCGCGGAGTACGAGGAGCACATGGAGGCCATCCAGTTCCGCAAGGCGGCGGCCGCGCTGCGCGCCCTGTGGTCGGCCGGCAACTCGTACCTCGAGGAGAAGGCCCCCTGGCTGGAGATCAAGACGAACAAGGAGGGCGCGGCCCTCACCCTGCGCACGGCGATGAACCTGATCCACCTCTACGCGGTGGTCTCGGAGCCGTTCATCCCGACGTCGTCGGCGACGATGCGCTCGGCGTTCGACCTCAAGGACGACACGGCGACGTGGGTCACCCCGGAGGAGGCGAGGTCCCTGGCCTCGGTACCCGCCGGCACACCCTTCACCGTCCCGCCGGTCCTCTTCGCGAAGCTGACGGAGGACGACCTGGAGGCGTACAAGGAGCGCTTCGGCGGCGAGTCGGAGTAGCGCCCGCACGGTGACAGGGGCCCGGGGAGCAGACCGCTCCCCGGGCCCCTGTGCCATTCCCGGTCCAGAAGAGTGCCCCGGCCCGTCACGCGAACGGCCTGTCACGCGAAGGTGGCTCGGAACCGACCGTCGGTTCCGAGCCACCTTCGTTCAGGCGCCTACTTCGGCTGCGGCTTGCGCACCGAGAGGTGCAGCTCCCTCAGCCGCTCCTCGGGCAGTTCCGTCGGAGCGCCCATCATCAGGTCCTGCGCGTTGCCGTTGAGCGGGAACGCGATCGTCTCGCGGATGTTGGGCTCGTCGGCCAGCAGCATCACGATGCGGTCGACGCCCGGCGCGATACCGCCGTGCGGCGGGGCGCCGAAGCGGAAGGCCCGGAGCATGCCCGCGAACTGCTCCTCCACGGTCTCACGGTCGTAGCCCGCGATCTCGAAGGCCTTGAGCATGATCTCCGGCTCGTGGTTCCGGATGGCGCCGGAGGACAGTTCGACGCCGTTGCAGACGATGTCGTACTGCCAGCCCAGGATGTCCAGCGGGTCCTGGGTCTGCAGCGCCTCCAGGCCACCCTGCGGCATCGAGAACGGGTTGTGCGAGAAGTCGATCTTGCCGGTCTCCTCGTCCTTCTCGTACATCGGGAAGTCGACGATCCAGCAGAAGCGGAAGACGCCCTCCTCGAAGTGGCCGGCCCGCTTGGCGGCCTCCACCCGCACCGCGCCCATGATCTTCGAGACCTCGTCGAACTCGCCCGCGCCGAAGAACACCGCGTGCCCCGGGGCCAGGGACAGGCGCTTCGTCAGCTCCGCGACGTTCTCCTCGGTCAGGAACTTCGCGATCGGGCCCGACAGCGAGCCGTCCTCGGCGACGCGCACCCAGGCCAGGCCCTTGGCACCCAGCGAGACCGCGTAGTCACCGAGCTGGTCGAAGAACTTCCGGGGCTGGTCCTGCACGGACGGCACCGGCAGGGCGCGCACGTGCTTGCCCGCGAACGCCTTGAAGTCCGAGGCCTCGAAGATGTCGGAGATGTCGACCAGCTCCAGCTGGGCGCGCAGGTCCGGCTTGTCGGAGCCGTACTTCAGCATCGCCTCGCGGAACGGGATCCGCGGGAAGGGCGAGGTGACGTGACGGCCGCCGCCGAACTCCTCGAAGATCTCCGTCATGAGCTTCTCGATCGGCTGGAAGACGTCCTCCTGCTCGACGAAGCTCATCTCGACGTCGAGCTGGTAGAACTCGCCCGGCGAGCGGTCCGCGCGGGCGTCCTCGTCACGGAAGCAGGGCGCGATCTGGAAGTAGCGGTCGAAGCCGGAGATCATCAGCAGCTGCTTGAACTGCTGCGGGGCCTGGGGGAGCGCGTAGAACCTGCCCGGGTTCAGACGGGAGGGGACGACGAAGTCGCGGGCGCCCTCGGGGGAGGTGGCGCTGAGGATCGGGGTCGCCATCTCGTTGAAGCCCATCGCCGCCATCTTGTGACGGATGGCCGAGATCACGGCCGTACGCAGCATGATGTTGCGGTGCATGCGCTCGCGGCGCAGGTCCAGGAAGCGGTACTCCAGGCGCCGCTCCTCGTTCACCCCGTCCTCGGTGTTGATCGTGAAGGGGAGCGGGGCGGCCTCGCCCAGCACCTCCACCTCGCCGACCTCGATCTCGATCTCGCCGGTCGGCAGGTCCGGGTTCACGTTCTCCGTGCCGCGGGAGACGACCGTGCCGTCGACGCGGACGACCGTCTCCTTGGAGAGCTTGTCCAGCGCCTCGTACGCGGGCGTGCCGGGCCGGGCGACCAGCTGCGTGATGCCGTAGTGGTCGCGCAGATCGATGAAGAGGATGCCGCCCAGGTCGCGCCGATTGTGCAGCCAGCCGCTCAGCCGGACGTCGCTGCCGACGTCAGAGGCGCGGAGCTCGCCGCAGGTGTGGGACCTGTACCGATGCATCGTCGTTCATCCAGTCTTCGCGGATCGGGGTCTGCCCGGGGTCGCTCGCCCCCGGCGTCTCCGGGCGGGCACAGCCCGGACCTACCAAGGGTACCGGCCACCCCAAGATCGCCTCCCCCTCATGGTCGGCGGGGCGTGCACGGGCACCTCCGAGATAACCTCGAACACGTTCAAGATCGCCCTTTTCTTACCTTCGGTGGCACCCCACGATCACCTCTTCTTAGAGTGGGGCAATGCGCACTGGTGAGCCCCTGCCCGCCGTGGGGGACGTCCTTGCCCTTCTCGCGACCGGCCTGTGGCGCTACGACGCCGCCGCTGGACTCGTCACGCTGGACGCCGAGGCCGCGCGGCTGGTCGGGCTGCCCGCCGAGCCGACGACGCTGACCGAGGCGGGGATCCGGGCGCGCTTCCACCCGGTCGACTGGAACGAGGTGGACGGGATCGTCCAGCTCGCCCTCGCCGAGGGCACCATCGCGGAGGTCCGGATGCGGATCATGGACGAGCACGGGCGCGTGGTACGCACCGTACGCAGCCGCTCCAAGCCCTCGCACGACCCGGGCACCGCGAAGTACGAGCTGGTCGGCACGCTCCAGGAGGTCACCGAGCCCTCCCCGGGCGCCGCCGCGCGCTCCCCCGTCACCGGTGACTGGCGTCGCTCGCGCGAGGCGTTCCTGCTGGACGCGGGGCGCGCGCTGGCCGAGGCGCGCTCCACCCAGGAGGTGCTGCGGGTCGCTGCCGGGCTGTCGATGCCCGGCTTCTCGCCCGACGGGCTCGCGGTCTTCGGGGCCGAGGGCGACCGGCTGACCGTCGTCGGCCACTACGGGCAGAAGCCGGGGGACGAGGGTCCCTTCGCCCAGATGTCGCTGGACACGGACTACCCGGCCGCCGAGGTCGTCCGCACCGGCCGTGCCGTCTATCTGTCCTCGCCCGAGCAGTACAAGGCCCGCTACCCGGTCTCCTGGCCGCTCGCCGCACACTTCGGCCGCCAGTCCTGGGCGTTCCTGCCACTCACCGTGGCGGGCCGGACCATGGGCGCGTGGATGGCGGCGTTCAAGTACCCGGTCGCCTTCACACCCGACGAGCGCTCGGTGCTCACCACGGTCGCCCGCATGCTCGCCCAGGCCCTCTCCCGCGCGGGCGCCGCCGAGACGGAACGGGAGCTCACCGACGGGCTGCAGCGCTCGATGCTGCCCACGCTGGGCCCGCGGATACCCGGTATGGGCGTCGCCGCGCGCTACATACCCACCGGCGGCGGGCTCCAGGTCGGCGGCGACTGGTACGACATGATCCAGCTGCCGGGAGGCCGCTTCGCGCTCACCATCGGCGACGTCCAGGGCCATGACGTGCGTGCCGCGGGCCTCATGGGCCAGCTGCGGATAGCACT
This sequence comes from Streptomyces sp. TP-A0356, assembly GCF_001417775.1. Lineage (GTDB taxonomy): Bacteria > Actinomycetota > Actinomycetes > Streptomycetales > Streptomycetaceae > Streptomyces. The sequence continues at coordinate 375,001 of NZ_BBZJ01000018.1, forward strand.
GCGCGCGTACGCCTGCGAGGGCCACCGCCCGGACGCCGTCCTCACCCGCGCCTCCCGCTTCCTGCACGGGATGACGTACGGCGACGACGGCGCCGAGCTGCGCTTCGCGACCTGCCTCTACGTGGAGGTGGACCCGGCGACGGGGACGCTGGAGATCGCCCGCGCCGGCCATCCCGACCCCGCGATCCGCATGGCGGACGGGACCGTGCTGATGCGGACGACCGCGGGCGGCCTGCCGCTCGGTATCGACCCGGACGCGGACTACCCGACCACCCGGCTGGTCCTGGAGCCCGGCGAGACCATGCTGATGTGCACGGACGGGCTGATCGAGACCGGCGGGCACGATCTGGACACGGGCTGGCGGCGGATCCGGCGGACCCTGGAGGAGCACGACGGCGACATGGAGGAGCTGGCCGACGCGCTGGTCCAGGCCGTGCACGGGCCCTCCTCGCACCACGCCACGGGGCCGCTGACCGACCGGCGCGAGGACGACATCGCCGTCGTGCTGCTGGGCCGGGTGGCCGAGGGCAGCGGCAGCGACGCCCTGGCCACCGGTGCGGGGCCGGTCGTGCGCCGCACGATGCTGACGGTGGCGCAGGCCGAGCCCGAGCGGGTCTCGGGGGCCCGGCAGCAGCTGCGTGAGCTGCTGCACGACTGGTCCTCCGAGGAGCAGGTCGACTCGGCGGTGCTCCTGGTCTCCGAGATGCTCACCAACGTCCTCGTCCACACCGACACGGACGCGCTCCTCGTCGCCGAGGTCTCCGGGGACCACCAGGACCGGCCGGACAGCACGGGCGGACGCCGGCTGCGCGTGGAGGTCACGGACGCCAGCGACGACCTCCCCCACCGCCGCCACCCCGGCGAACTGGCCTCCTCGGGCCGCGGCCTGGTCCTCACGGAACTGCTCGCGGACGCCTGGGGGGTGGACCCCCGGGGGGAGGGCAAGAGCACCTGGTTCGAGCTGTACGAGGAACCCACGAAGGAGCACGAGGAGCACGAGGGGCACGAGGGGCACGAGGAGAACGCGGAGCACAAGGAGAACGCGGAGGCGTAGAGCACACGCGGCTCCCGATTCGGTACGGCTTACGGTTCCGGCAACCCCGGGCACGGCACGGTTCCGGCGGCTACGGGCACTTCCGCCCCCCGCGGCCTCGGTCACGTACCCGGTGGCTCTCCCGTCCCCGGCACCCCCGGCCGTGCAGCCGCGCCGGGCTCCCCGCCCGCGTACCGCGCCCGCAGTTCGTGTGCCACCCCGAACGCCGCCGCCGTCAGCGGGACGGCCAGCAGCATCCCCAGGATCCCGGCCACCGACGCCCCCGCGGTGAGCGCCAGCAGCACCGCCGCCGGGTGCATCTGCACGGTCCGGCTCTGGATCAACGGCTGGAGCACGTGCCCCTCCAGCAGCTGCACGGCGACGACCACGCCGAGCGCCCACAGCGCGATGACGAACCCCCGGTCGGCGAGGGCCACCAGGATCGAGACCGCGCCGGAGATGAAGGCACCCAGATAGGGGATGTACGCGCCGACGAAGACGAGCGCGCCGAGCCCCAGCGCGCCCGGGACGCGCAGGATGAGCAGCCCCACGGTGATGCAGATCGCGTCGATGAGCGCGATGAGCGTGGTCCCCCGCATGAACCCCTCGATGGCCCCGAAGGCGCGCCGCGCCACGGCCCCCGCGGTCTCGGCGGTGCCGCGCGGCGCGAGCGAGTGCAGCGTGTCCGCGACCCGGTGGGAGTCGCGCAGGAAGAAGAAGACGAGCAGCAGCGCCAGAACCGCCATGGCGATGGTCTCGGCGACGACGCTGACCCCGCTGATCACGTTGGAGGCGGCGGTTCCGCCGAACTTGCCGAGCAGTTGCCCGGAGTGGGAGGCCAGGTCGTCCAGCGAGGCGCCGGCCGCCCCGAACTGCTGCGGGAGCGACTTCGCGGCCCGCCTCAGTGAGGAGATGATCTGGTCGGCGGAGTCGATGAGCGCGGCGACGACGATGTACACCGCCCCGCCGACCACGGCCGCGACGGCGACACAGGTCATCCCGGCGGCGAGCGACCGGTGCACACCGGCCCGCACGAGCCACCGGTGCAGCGGCCCGAGGAGCGCGGTCCCGAGCAGTGCGAGCAGCACGGGCACCACGGCCGTGCGCAACTCCCCGCACAGCCGGATCCCGACCCAGCCGACCCCGGCGACCAGCAGCACCACGACGCACCAGGCGGCGAGCCGGCGTACGGGGTCCGGAAGGAGCTGCACGTCCCCAGCCGATCACGCGAAGGGCGGGCTGTCCTGTGCGGACGGCCCGCCCGGGTGACGCGGTGTCAGGACCCCCGGACCGGAAGCCGGGTTCAGGCCCCCTGCGGGCCGCTCTCGGTCATCCCGTGCACCGCCGGGATCGTGCCGAGGCGTCCCTTCTGGAAGTCCTCGAAGGCCTGCTGGAGCTCGTCGCGGGTGTTCATCACGAACGGCCCGTAGTGCGCCATCGGCTCACGGATCGGCTGTCCGCCCAGCAGGACGACCTCCAGGTCCGGCGTGTGGGAGTCCTGCTTCTCGTCCGCGCGGACGGTCAGCGAGGAGCCGGCGCCGAACACGGCGGTCTGGCCGAGGTGGATCGGCCGCCGCTCCGTGCCCACGCTGCCGCGGCCGGCCAGGACGTACGCCAGACCGTTGAAGTCCTCGCGCCAGGGCAGCGTGATCTCGGCGCCGGGCGCCACGGTCGCGTGGATCAGGGTGATCGGCGTGTAGGTGATGCCGGGGCCCTGGTGACCGTCCAGCTCACCGGCGATGACGCGCAGCAGCGCGCCGCCGTCGGGGGTCGTCAGCAGCTGGACCTGGCCACCACGGATGTCCTGGTAGCGCGGGGCCATCATCTTGTCCTTGGCGGGCAGGTTGACCCAGAGCTGGATGCCGTGGAACAGGCCGCCGGACACGACGAGCGACTCCGGCGGGGCCTCGATGTGCAGGAGGCCCGAGCCCGCGGTCATCCACTGGGTGTCGCCGTTGGTGATGGTGCCACCACCGCCGTGGGAGTCCTGGTGGTCGAAGACGCCGTCGATGATGTAGGTGACGGTTTCGAAGCCGCGGTGCGGGTGCCAGGGGGTGCCCTTGGGCTCGCCCGGCGCGTACTCCACCTCGCCCATCTGGTCCATCATGATGAACGGGTCGAGGTGGCGGTAGTGGATCCCGGCGAACGCACGGCGAACCGGGAAGCCCTCTCCCTCGAAGCCGCTGGGCGCCGTCGTGACACCGAGCACGGGACGGGACACAGCGTCGGCCGACGCGACCACACGGGGCAGGGTCAGCGGGTTCTCGACGGTCACTGCAGGCATGTCGGTACCTCCTTGTGCGACCACTTTAGTTGATGGTTGAACTTTCTGCACCCCAGAACAGAGAAAGCCCGGAGGGAATTCCCTCCGGGCTCGGGGTGCGCCCCGACAGGGGCGCGGGGATCCGGCGACCTCCACCGCACGGGCTGCCTCAGCCGTACATCGACCGCACGGGCTGCCTCAGCCGTACATCGACCGCACAGGCTGCCTCAGCCGTACATACGCCGCATCGCGAACTCAACCATCTGTTCGACCGCCTTCGCGTCGAACACCATCCGGTGCTCCCCCTCCATGTCGAGGACGAACCCGTACCCCGTCGGCAGCAGGTCGATCACCTCGGCCCCCGTGATCACGAAGTACTTCGACTCCTTGCCCGCGTACCGCCGCAGCTCCTTGAGCGAGGTGAACATCGGGATCACTGGCTGCTGCGTGTTGTGCAGCGCGAGGAAGCCGGGGTTGTCGCCGCGCGGGCAGTACACCTTGGAGGTCGCGAAGATCTGCTGGAAGTCCTCGGCGGACATCGACCCCGTGGTGAACGCCCGCACCGCGTCCGCGAGCGACGGCGGCGACGGCTCGGGGTAGAGCGGCGGCTGCTGGCCGTACCCGCCGGGCATCTGCCCGCCCGGCATCTGCCCGGGCATCTGCTGCTGGGCCGAGGCGTACTGCTGCTGCGCGCCCGCGTTCTGGTAGCCGTACATGCCCCAAAGAGTAGTGGGCCACATATGCGCCATCGGGGGTTGATTCTTATTACCGACGGGTAGCATCATCGTTGCTACTTGTTGGTACGTGAACCACACGCGAGGAGACAGTGCCTCGCCGATCCCTCTACGGAGCCGTCGCCATGGGGCACTACAAGTCGAATCTCCGCGACATCGAGTTCAACCTCTTCGAGGTGCTCGGCCGCGACAAGCTGTACGGCACCGGCCCGTTCGCGGAGATGGACACGGACACAGCCAAGACCATCCTCGAGGAGCTCACCCGCCTGTCGGAGAACGAGCTGGCGGAGTCCTTCACGGACGCCGACCGCAACCCGCCGGTCTTCGACCCCGAGACGAACACCGCCCCGGTCCCGGCGTCCTTCAAGAAGAGCTACAAGGCCTTCATGGACTCCGAGTACTGGCGCCTCGGCCTGCCCGAGGAGATCGGCGGCACCACCGCCCCGCCGTCCCTGATCTGGGCGTACGCGGAGCTGATCCTCGGCTCGAACCCGGCGATCTGGATGTACTCGTCCGGCCCGGCGTTCGCCCGCATCCTCTTCGAGGAGGGCACCGAGGCCCAGAAGAAGATCGCGAAGATAGCCGTCGAGAAGACCTGGGGCTCCACCATGGTCCTCACCGAGCCCGACGCGGGTTCGGACGTCGGCGCCGGCCGCACCAAGGCGGTCCAGCAGGAGGACGGCTCCTGGCACATCGAGGGTGTGAAGCGCTTCATCACCTCCGGTGAGCACGACATGGAGGAGAACATCCTCCACTACGTCCTCGCCCGTCCCGAGGGCGCCGGCCCCGGCACCAAGGGCCTGTCCCTCTTCCTGGTCCCGAAGTACCTCTTCGACTTCGAGACCGGCGAGCTGGGCGAGCGCAACGGCGTGTACGCCACGAACGTCGAGCACAAGATGGGCCTGAAGGCCTCCAACACCTGCGAGATGACCTTCGGCGACCGCCACCCGGCCAAGGGCTGGCTGATCGGCGACAAGCACGACGGCATCCGCCAGATGTTCCGCATCATCGAGTTCGCCCGCATGATGGTCGGCACGAAGGCGATCTCCACCCTGTCCACCGGCTACCTGAACGCGCTGGAGTACGCCAAGGAGCGCGTCCAGGGTCCGGATCTGGCCAACTTCATGGACAAGACCGCGCCCAAGGTCACCATCACGCACCACCCGGACGTGCGCCGCTCGCTGATGACGCAGAAGGCCTACGCCGAGGGCATGCGTGCCCTCGTCCTCCACACCGCCTCCGTCCAGGACGCGATCGCGGTCAAGGAGGCGAACGGCGAGGACGCCTCCACCGAGCACGCCCTCAACGACCTGCTCCTGCCGATCGTCAAGGGCTACGGCTCCGAGAAGGGCTACGAGCAGCTCGCCCAGTCGCTGCAGACCTTCGGCGGCTCCGGCTTCCTGCAGGAGTACCCGATCGAGCAGTACATCCGCGACGCCAAGATCGACACGCTCTACGAGGGCACCACCGCGATCCAGGGCCAGGACTTCTTCTTCCGGAAGATCGTCCGCAACCAGGGCGCCGCGCTGAACTCGCTCGCCGAGGACATCAAGAAGTTCCTGGCGCTCGGCACGGGCGGCGAGGAACTGGCGGGGGCCCGCGAGCACCTGGCCAAGGCGGCCGTGGAGCTGGAGGCGATCGTCGGTCTGATGCTGAGCGACCTCGCGGCCACCGAGCAGGACGTCAAGAACATCTACAAGGTCGGCCTGAACACCACCCGCCTGCTGCTGGCCTCCGGTGACGTGATCGTCGGCCACCTGCTGCTGAAGGGTGCCGCGGTCGCCGCCGAGAAGCTGGAGACGGCCTCGGCCAAGGACAAGGCGTTCTACACCGGCAAGATCGCGGCGGCGAAGTTCTTCGCGGCCAACGTGCTGCCGGGCGTGACCCTGGCCCGCAAGGTGGCCGAGGGCGTGGACCTGGACCTCATGGAGCTGGACGAGGCCGCGTTCTAGGACCCGCCCGGCTGGGATCCCGTCCTCGGCGACGCCTCCGGAGGGCCCCGGACCCTGTCCGTCCGGTCAGCCCTCCAGCCCCTCCACATCCTCCTTACGAGGGCCCGCTCCCCATCACCGGGAGCGGGCCCTCGTCCGTCGTTAAGGTGAACCCATGAGCACAAGCGCCCGCTTCGATCGCGGCCACACCGACGACCTCATGTCCTTCCTGGCGGCGAGCCCGTCGCCCTACCACGCCGTGGCGAACGCCGCGGAGCGGCTGGAGAAGGCCGGTTTCCGGCAGGTCGCGGAGACGGACGCGTGGGACGGCACGAGCGGTGGCAAGTACGTGCTGCGCGGGGGCGCGATCGTCGCCTGGTACGTCCCTGAGGGCGCCGATCCGCACACGGCGTTCCGGATCGTGGGCGCGCACACCGACTCCCCGAACCTGCGGGTGAAGCCCCGCCCCGACAGCGGCGCGCACGGCTGGCGGCAGATCGCGGTGGAGATCTACGGCGGCCCCCTGCTGAACTCCTGGCTGGACCGCGACCTGGGCCTGGCGGGCCGGCTGACCCTGCGCGACGGCTCGACCCGTCTGGTGAACATCGACAGACCGCTGCTGCGCGTGCCGCAACTGGCCATCCACCTGGACCGGTCCGTCTCCTCCGAGGGACTGAAACTCGACAAGCAGCGCCATCTGCAGCCGGTCTGGGGCCTGGGCGACGACGTGCGGGACGGCGACCTGATCGCGTTCCTGGAGGAGGAGCTGGGCCTGGCCGCGGGCGAGGTGGCGGGCTGGGACCTGATGACCCACTCCGTCGAGCCACCGTCCTATCTGGGCCGGGACAAGGAGCTGGTGGCCGGCCCGCGGATGGACAACCTGCTGTCCGTGCACGCGGCCACCGCGGCACTGGCGGCCGTGGCCACCTCCGGCGCCGCCCTCCCGTGCATCCCGGTGCTCGCGGCCTTCGACCACGAGGAGAACGGCTCCCAGTCCGACACCGGCGCCGACGGCCCCCTGCTCGGATCGGTGCTGGAGCGCTCGGTGTTCGCGCGGGGCGGATCGTACGAGGACCGGGCGCGGGCCTTCGCCGGCACGGTCTGTCTGTCCTCCGACACCGGGCACGCCGTCCACCCCAACTACGCGGAGCGGCACGACCCGACGCACCACCCGCGGGCCAACGGCGGCCCGATCCTCAAGGTGAACGTCAACAACCGCTACGCCACCGACGGGACCGGCCGTGCGATCTTCGCGGCGGCCTGCGAGAGGGCCGGCGTCCCCTTCCAGACCTTCGTCTCGAACAACGCGATGCCCTGCGGCACGACCATCGGCCCCATCACGGCGGCCCGTCACGGCATTCGGACGGTCGACATCGGCACGGCCATCCTGTCGATGCACAGCGCCCGTGAACTGGCCGGCGCGGACGACCCCCACCTGCTGGCGAACGCACTGGTGGCGTTCCTGGAGGGCTGACCCCAACTGCCGCCCGCCCGGCCGAAGGAGCGGCGCAATCCCCTCCGCATGCCGCCCGATCTGCGGGGTACCCGGACCGGGGCCGGAAGGACCGGACCCACAGGGAGGGCAGGACTCATGGGCCTGGGTGGATGCATCATCCTGATAGCCGTGGGGGCCATCCTCGCGTTTGCGACGAACTGGCACCTGAACGGCGTCGACCTTCACCTGGTCGGCTTCATCCTCATGGTCGTCGGTCTGATCGGGGTGGCAACCTTCAGCAGCATCGCCCGTCGGCGGCGCGTCGTGATGCCGCCCGCACCGGTGGTCGAGGAGGAGCGGCACCATCACCATCACCGTGACGGGTACGGCGACGGGTACGGGATCTAGGGCGCCCGCCCGGCCGAGCGCTACTCCGCGTCGTCCATGCCCGCCAGCACCAGCGGAAGCCGGGTCGCCCCGCCCTCCGCGAGACGGACCGGAACGCCCCAGTCCTGCTGGTGGACGTGGCACGCCGGGTACTCGGTGGAGCCCGCGGCGGATGCAGGGTCGTCGCAGGACGCGGCCATCGCCGAGACGTGCAGGACGCCCTCCGGTATGGACGGGTCGAGCTCCAGCTCGCGCGTGAGGTCCGTGTCCCCTCCCTCGCCCTTGAGCAGCAGCCCGGGCGGGGTCGAGGAGACCAGCAGACGGGTCGACGGGCCGTAGCGTGTGTCCAGCTTCTGGCCGGCCGGGGCCTGGAAGATCACGTCCAACCGGAGCCTGCCCGGCGCCACTTCGGTCGCCGCGCGCTGGGTCCGGTGGGCGACCGAGGAGACCTGCACCGCCTCCTCGGGCAGCCGCAGCCGGGTCAGCCGGTGGCGCGCCGACTCCACGACCACGATGTCGCCCCCGACCAGCACCGCGTCCGACGGCTCCCGCAGATCCGTGGCGAGCGTGGTCAGCTCGTCCGTCGCCGGATCGTAGCGCCGGAGCGCGTGGTTGTAGGTGTCGCTCACCGCGACCGAGCCGTCCGGCAGGGCGGTCACGCCCAACGGGTGCTGCAGCAGCGCCTGTTCGCCCGCGCCGTCCCGGTGACCGAAGTCGAACAGCCCCGTGCCGACCGCCGTGTGGACCGCGCCATCCCGGTCCACCCAGCGCAGGGCGCTCGTCTCGGAGTCCGCCAGCCACAGCCGCTCCCCGTCGGCCGACACCGCGAGCCCCGACGGCTGTGCGAACCACGCCTGAGCACCCGGGCCGTCCACCAACCCCTCGTTGGTGGTGCCCGCCGACACCGCGACCGTGGCCGTGCGCGGGTCGTACGTCCACAGCTGGTGCACACCCGCCATCGCGATCCAGACCCGGCCGTCGAAGACCGCCACGTCCCACGGCGACGAGAGGTCCACCTCCCGGGCCGGCCCCGACGTCGGCGAACCCTGCCACCACTGCTTGCCGGTGCCCGCGAGCGTGGTGACCTGACCGGTCGCCAGGTCCAGGCGGCGCAGCGCGTGGTTCACCGTGTCCGCGACGACCACCGCGCCCTCGTCCAGCAGCGCCAGACCCTGCGGCTCACTGAAGCCCGCCGCCTCCGCGGGGCCGTCGGCGAAGCCCCGTACGCCCGAACCGATACGGCGTACGACCGTCTCGCCGTCCGCCGCCAGCTCCACCAGCTGGTGCCGGGTGGTGTCGCTGACCAGGAAGGTCCCGGACGGCAGCAGGACCGCCTTGCCGGGGAAGCGGAGGGTCGTGGGCTCGGGCTCCGGCGCCACGTACGGGCCGTCACCGCGGCGGAGCGTGCCCTTCGCCGCGTGCTCCTCCTCCAGCTCCTCGACGAGCCGCGCTATCGCGTGGGCGTGGCCCTCGCCCGCGTGCTGGGCGACCACGTACCCCTCGGGGTCGATGACGACGAGCGTGGGCCAGGCGCGCACGGCGTACTGCTTCCAGGTGGCGAGCTGCGGGTCGTCGAGAACCGGGTGCTCCACCCCGTACCGCTCGACCGCGTCCACCACCGCCTGGTGGTCCGCCTCGTGGACGAACTTCGGAGAGTGCACGCCGATGATCACCACGGTGTCGCGGTGCTTGGCCTCCAGCTCGCGCAGCTCGTCCAGGACGTGCAGACAGTTGATGCAGCAGAACGTCCAGAAGTCGAGGATGACGATACGTCCTCGCATGTCGGCGAGGGTGTACTGCTCTCCGCCGGTGTTCAGCCAACCGCCCTTGCCGATGAGCTCGGGGGCGCGGACACGGACGCGACGCGGTGTGGAGTCGTTCATGGGTCAAGAGTGCCATCCGCCGCGGTGACGCAGACGAGCCTGTGGATAACCTGGTGACGCTGTGTGATGGAGTCGCACCGGATGCGCACACGCCGTCACGGAGAGATGCTCGACGCATACAGGGGGGCCACCGCAAGGGAGTAGTTCCATGCCACGAGACATCGACGACCACCAGATGCGCCGGCGCGACCGCGAACGCGAGCACGGCGAGATCACCGGCGACGAGATGCGCGACCGTGACGGGCACGACCCCGACATGAGCGGATCCGGCATGTCGGACCCCGACACGGGGAGCGCCGGCATGCGCCGTGAGCACGGCGACCGGCGTTCGTCGTGGGACGACGACGAGGACGACATGCAGGAGGGCTACCGGTAACCCGGCCCCCGCGGTCCACCAGCGGTCCCCGAGCGGTCCGTGTGCGAGTCCCCCGCCGCCGGGCGGGGGACTCGTCGGCGTTCCGACGGGCACGGACCGGCAGCCCGGTCCGCGGCACGCCGCTCAGGTCAGGGCGTGCCCCGTCGTCGCGTCCACATGGTCCGGGACCTCCTCGTGGCGGTCGCCGACCGACATCGTCCCGGTGGGCTCGAACACCAGGATCGACGCTCCGGCCGGGGCGGACGGCTTGTGCTCCGTGCCGCGCGGCACCGTGAAGACCGACCCCTTGGGCAGGGTGACCGTGCGCTCTCCGGACGCCTCGCGCAGCGCGATGTGCAGCTCACCGTCCAGGACGAGGAAGAACTCGTCGGTGTGGTCGTGCGTGTGCCACAGGTGCTCGCCCTCGACCTTGGCGACCCGTACGTCGTAGTCGTTCACGGCGGTGACGATGCGCGGGCTCCACAGCTCGGAGAACGAGGCGAGCGCCGCGGTGAGGGAGATGGGTTCCTTGGGTTCCATGCCGCCATCGTGCGGGGTGCCCACCGCGTCGTACGAGTGCTAGAAATCGCATATGCCGCAAGGATCCTCTCAGCCCGCTCGGCCGCACCGGGTCGCCGTGATCGTCGACCGGGGCACGAATCCGTTCGAAGTCGGGGTGGCGACCGAGCTGTTCGGGCTGCCGCGACCCGAGCTCGGGCTGCCGCGGCCGCTGTACGAGGTGGCCTTGTGCACGCCCACGCCCGGCGTCCGGATGAACCACGGGTTCTTCACTCTGACCGGGGTGCCCGGACTGGAGGCCGTCGACGGGGCGGACACCCTCGTCGTGCCCGGCCGCCCCGACAACGTCGTCCCGCGCGGTGCCGATGTCCTCGACGCCATCCGGCGCAGTCACGCCCGCGGGGCGCGCGTCGTGAGCTTCTGCACCGGCAGCTTCGCGCTCGCCGAGGCCGGGCTGCTCGACGGGCGCCGCGCCACCACGCACTGGCGCTGGGCCGGCTCCTTCCGGGAGCTGCACCCGAAGGTTCTGCTCGAACCGGACGTGCTCTTCGTGGACGAGGGCGACATCCTCACGGCGGCGGGCAGCGCGGCCGCGCTCGACCTGGGGCTGCACATCTGGCGCCGGGACCACGGCGCCGAGTTCGCCAACGCCGTCTCCCGGCGGCTGGTGTTCGCGACGCACCGCGACGGTGGACAGCGGCAGTTCGTGGAGCGGCCCGTGCCCGACACACCGGACGAGTCGCTCGCCCCGCTGCTGGCCTGGGCTCAGGAGCGCCTGGGCGAAGCGCTCACCGTCGCCGACCTCGCCGCGCGGGCCGCGGTGAGCCCCGCCACGCTGCACCGCCGCTTCCGCGCGCAGCTCGGCACCACTCCGCTGGCCTGGCTGACCGGGGAGCGGGTCGCTCTGGCCTGCCGGCTGATCGAGCGCGGGGAGGAGCGGCTGGACGTGGTCGCGGCGCGCAGCGGGCTCGGTACGGCCGCCAATCTGCGGGCGCGGCTGCGGCGCGAGACCGGTCTCAGCCCGTCGGCCTACCGACGGCGTTTCGGACCGGCCACAGGGGAAGCTGTCATCGTATGAGATTCCTCGTACGCGACCGGCTCCTCGGCTTCGGTGACGACTACTGGATCGAGGACCAGCACGGCAACAAGGTGTTCCTGGTCGACGGCAAGGCGATGCGGCTGCGGGACACGTTCGAGCTGAAGGACACACGGGGCCGGGTCCTGATCGACATCCACCAGAAGATGTTCGCCCTGCGGGACACGATGATCATCGAGCGCGACGGCGACACGCTGGCCACGATCAAGCGCAAGCGCCTGTCCCTGCTGCGCAACCACTACCGCGTCTCGCTGGTGGACGGCACGGAGCTCGACGTCAGCGGCAAGATCCTCGACCGCGAGTTCGCCATCGACTACGACGGGGAGCTGCTCGCGCAGATCTCCCGCCGCTGGCTGACCATCCGCGAGACGTACGGGGTCGACATCGTGCGCGACGACGCGGATCCCGCGCTGCTGATCGCGGTCGCGGTGTGCGTCATCCACCTGGCGGAGAAGGAGCGGGAGGTGGACTGACGCAACGGCCACGGGGTGCCCTGGTCCCCAGGCACCCCTCGGTGTCCCCGCACCCGGCCGCCGCCGAGTCCGCTGCACGGCGTGCTGCGGCCCGGTCGCGGCCCCCGTGCCCCGGCCCGGGCGCCGGAACCGCTACTTCGTCACCGCGAACGACAGCAGGATCGCCGCCGTCAGTTCCGGGTCGCCCTCCGCCTTGATGCGGTCCGCCACGAGGTCCGCGGTGACACGGCCGCAGGCGAGGCGGACGTACGTCTCCCAGTCGAGCGTGAGCGACACCGCCGGGCCCAGCGAGGGCGTGCCGTCGATCGAGCCGCGCCCCTCCGCGTCGACCCGCACCGTGCGCAGGAACTCGACGGGGCCGTGGACGTCGAAGACGACCGCCGAACCGGGGGGCGCCCCCGCGTCCTCGGCCACGACCTTGGGCAGCGCCGCCAGCAACTCGTCCCGCGCCACGAACGCACCCGGCGAGTCCAGGTTCCCCGGCCGGCCCAGCGCCGTGCGCAGGTCCTGCTCGTGCACCCACACGTCGAACGCGCGGTACCGCATGGCCTCTTCGAGCGTCTGCTCACTTCCGAGCGGGCCGCGCACCTTGGTGCCCGGGTCCCGGGACTCGTTCCGCAGCTGGCGGTTGCGGCGGATGACCGTGTACTCCAGCTCGGACGTCATCTCCGGCGCCGTGTGATGGCGGCGGACGTCGACCTGCATCTCCATGTAGCGCTGGTGCTCGTTCGTCACGTGGAACAGGTCGCGCGGCAGCGTGTGGATCGGGCGCGGGTCGCCGAGCATCTCGCAGTCCATGCCGATGACGTGCGAGACCACGTCACGCACCGACCATCCGGGGCATGGCGTCCGCCGGTTCCACTCGCCCTCCACGAGCGGAAGCACCAGCTCGGATATCGCTTCGATGGAATGGGTCCAGGCGTCGGCGTAGGGCTGAAGAGTGGGATGCAGACTCACGGAACGGGACCCCTCGGGCGGTCGGTACACGGGCGGTTGTGACGGCGATGTCGACGGGCGGCGGCTGTCGGCGGGTGTCTTGGAACGTTAAGTTACGCTGCCGTGAGGCACCCAGGCAGTGCTTTCGTGTGACGATCGTAGGCCCGTGGAGACAGCTCCCCATGTCAGGACGGTGGTAGTGTGCGCGCCTCCCTCATCCAGATCCGGGTGGACGAGGACGAATCGGTCGATTCGCGCCGACGGCGAGCGGCCTCCCTCGTACGCGATCAAGCCGGAGTCGATCTGGTCGTGCTGCCCGAGCTGTGGACGACCGGCGCCTTCGCCTACGAACGGTTCGGGACCGAGGCCGAGCCGCTCGAAGGGCCGACGTACGAGGCGATGGCGAAGGCCGCGAGCGACGCGGGGGTGTGGCTGCACGCCGGCTCCATCCCCGAACGCTCGGTGTCCGGGAGCGGCACCGCCGCGGGTGACGGTGTCATCTACAACACGTCTCTCGTCTTCTCCCCCTCCGGTGAGCTGGCCGCCGCCTACCGCAAGATCCACCGCTTCGGCTTCGACAAGGGCGAGGCCGTCCTGATGGGCGCGGGCACCGAACTGGTGACGGTGCGACTGCCGGAGACGACCGTCGGCGTGGCCACCTGCTACGACCTCCGCTTCCCCGAGCTGTTCCGCTCCCTCGTGACGGCGGGGGCCGAGACGCTCGTGATCCCGGCGGGCTGGCCGGAGCGCCGCCGGTCCCACTGGACGCTGCTGGCCCGGGCGCGGGCAGTGGAGAACCAGGCGTACGTCCTTGCCTGTGGAACGGCCGGGACGCACGCGGGGGTTCCTCAGGCGGGTCACTCGATCGTGGTGGATCCCTGGGGCGAGGTCCTCGCCGAGGCGGGCGCCGAGGAGGAGATCCTCACGGTGGAATTCGACCCGGCGAAGGTCGCGACGACACGGGAACAGTTCCCGGCGCTGAAGGACCGGGTGCTGGGGCTGGAGCCGCCGCGCCGCTGACGGAGCGCTCCGCGAAGGCGGGCGGCGTCCCGCGCCGTCCGCCCACCCACCCGAACCCGGCGCCCCCTACGCCGGCACGTGCACCGTCTCCACCCGGCTCGCCACCAGCCGCTCCCGCTCCCTGCGCGCCGCCTGCCCGCGCAGCCGCAGGATCTGGCTCAGCCCCAGCGCCTGCAGCACGAAGACCGCGGAGAACGCCACGGTGTAGTCGTCCCGTGTCGCGTCCAGGAGCACCCCGATCGCCAGCAGTGTCGTCATGGAGGCGACGAAGCCGCCCATGTTGGTGATGCCGGAGGCGGTGCCCTGACGCTCCGGCGGGTTGGCCGGGCGTGCGAAGTCGAAGCCGATCATCGAGGCCGGACCGCAGGCACCGAGCACCGTGCACAGCACGATCAGCAGCCACATCGGCGCGTGCGCACCCGGGTAGGCGAGCGTCGCCGCCCACAGCGCCGCCGTCGCCCCGACCGTCCCGAGCGCCAGCGGCAGCCGCGCCGCGTGGTGCCGGGCGACGATCTGCCCGTAGACCAGCCCGACGACCATGTTCGACAGCACGACGAGCGTGAGCAGCTCGCCCGCCGTCGCCCGCGACAGACCCTGCGCCTGCACCAGGAACGGCAGGCCCCACAGCAGCAGGAACACCATCGCCGGGAACTGCGTGGTGAAGTGCACCCACATGCCCAGGCGGGTCCCCGGTTCCTGCCAGGACGCCTGGATCTGCCGCCGCACATACGCCGATCCCTGGTGCGGGAACGGCTCCGGCTCGTACCCGTCGGGATGGTCCTTCAGGAAGAGGACGAGCAGGACCAGCACGACGACCCCGGCGAGCGCGCTGCCGCCGAAGGCCGCCGTCCAGCCCACCCCGTGCAGCAGCCGGGCGAGCACGAGCGTCGAGACCAGGTTCCCCGCCATGCCCACCAGACCGGCGAGCTGTGCCACCAGCGGCCCGCGGCGGGCCGGGAACCAGCGGGTGCCGAGCCGCAGCACACTGATGAAAGTCATGGCGTCACCGCAGCCGAGCAGCGCGCGCGAGGCGAGCGCCATGCCGTACGAGGCCGAGAACGCGAACCCGACCTGACCCGCCGTGAAGAGGACGACTCCCATGGTCAGCACCTTCTTGGTGCCGAGCCGGTCCACCAGCAGGCCGACGGGTATCTGCATGCCCGCGTACACGAGGAGCTGGAGGATGGAGAAGGTCGACAGGGCCGACGCGTTGACATGGAAGCGGTCGGCGGCGTCGAGCCCCGCCACGCCCAGCGACGTACGGAAGATGACGGCGACGAAGTAGACCGAGACACCTATGGCCCACACGGCCACGGCGCGGCGGCCGCCCGGCGGGTCACCGGGCAGCGACACCGGCCGGGAACTCATGGAGCGGGAGCTCATCGCACCTCTCCCCGCGCCAGGTTGGAGAACCAGCTGACGTGCCGGTGGACGATGTTCACGGCGGCCTCGGCATCGCCGGACCGCAGGGCCCCCAGGATCTCCTCGTGCTCGCTGAGCGTCTTGGCGATCCGGTCCGGGTGCGAGTGCATGACGGCGACCCCCATCCGCAGCTGGCGGTCGCGCAGTTGGTCGTAGAGGCGGGAGAGGATCTCATTGCCACCGCTGCGCACGATCTCGGCGTGGAAGGTGCGGTCGGTGACCGCCGCCGCGGCCAGATCACCCGCGGCGGCCTGTTCCTTCTGCCGCGCGAGCAGTTCCTCCAGACGGGCGATCAGCCCGGGCGGGGCGGGTACGGCCTTGCGGGCCGCGTGTTCCTCGACGAGCTGACGCGTCTCGACCACGTCCGCGATCTCCTGGGCGGAGACCGGCAGGACCAGTGCCCCCTTCTTCGGGTAGAGCTTGATCAGCCCTTCGGCCTCCAGCCGGAGCAGCGCCTCGCGCACCGGGGTGCGCGACACCCCGACCTCCTCGGCCAGCTCTCCCTCGGTGAGCAGTGTCCCGCCCTCGTAACGGCGCTGAAGAACACCCTGTTTCACATGTGCGTACACGCGGTCGGCGGCGGCAGGTTGTTTGGCGGTCAGGGTCCCCGAGGTGCTCATGTCCACAGCATAGATACAACAGGTACGCATGCCGGGGAGCGTCCACGATATGGACCGCCTGTCTTCCGCAGAATTCACCCGGCAACCGCACATCCCTTTGTGCTACTTACGAGTCTCACGAGAAGGCGGCTCTTTCATTTGGCCGCTCTCCAGGGGCATTTGGATGCATACAAGTGCATCAGAGACGCAATCGGAGCATTCAACTTGATTACCGGTATTAAGGGCAGGCGAGTTCGCAGAGCAGCCGCGGCAGTGGTCACCACCAGCGCCGTACTCACCGCCGCCGCCCTCACCGCGGCGCCCGCGCAGGCCGTCACGGCGCCCTCGATCACCGCCAAGGGCGGGTTCGTGATGAACAACGCCACCGGCAAGAGCCTGTACAACAAGGCCGCGGACACCAGACTGTCCACCGGATCCACCACCAAGATCATGACGGCCGAGGTGGTGCTGTCGCAGGCGAACGTGAACCTGGACGCCAAGGTCACGGTCGACAAGGCGTACAGCGACTACGTCGTCGCCAACAACGCCTCCCAGGCCCACCTGATCGTCGGCGACAAGGTCACGGTCCGTCAGCTGCTGTACGGGCTGATGCTGCCGTCCGGCTGCGACGCGGCCTACGCGCTCGCGGACAAGTTCGGCTCCGGCTCGACGCGTGCCGCGCGCGTGAAGTCGTTCATCGGCAAGATGAACAGCGCCGCCACGAGCCTCGGCCTGAAGAACACGCACTTCGACTCGTTCGACGGCATCGGCAACGGCAACAACTACTCGACGCCGCGCGACCTGACGAAGATCGCCAGCAGCGCGATGAAGAACTCCACCTTCCGTACGGTCGTGAACACGGCGTCCACCAAGCAGAAGGTGACCACCAAGAGCGGCGGCTACCGCTACTACACCTGGACCAACACCAACCCGCTGCTCGGCACCTACAGCGGCGCGATCGGCGTCAAGACCGGCTCCGGCCCCGAGGCCAAGTACTGCCTGGTCTTCGCCGCGACCCGCAACGGCAAGACGCTCATCGGCACGATCCTGGCGTCCACGACGATCGACAACCGTGCGGCGGACGCGAAGAAGCTCCTGAACTACAGCTTCGCCGTCTGAGCCTGATCCCACACGGCACGAAGGGGCCGGCCGCTCGTCCGCGGCCGGCCCCTTTGCCGTACGTGCGCTGCGGGCGCTACGCCCAGGTGATCAGCCGCTTCGGCTGCTCCAGGATCGCGGCGACGTCCGCCAGGACCTTCGAGCCCAGTTCGCCGTCGACCAGGCGGTGGTCGAAGCTGAGCGCGAGCGTGGTGACCTGACGCGGCTTCACCTTGCCCTTGTGGACCCACGGCTGGAGCTTGATCGCACCGACCGCGAGGATCGCCGACTCGCCCGGGTTCAGGATGGGCGTGCCCGTGTCCACGCCGAACACGCCGACGTTCGTGATGGTGACCGTGCCGCCCTGCATCGCCGCCGGAGAGGTCTTGCCCTCGCGGGCCGTGGCCACCAACTCGCCGAGTGCCTCGGCCAGTTGCGGAAGGGTCTTGTCGTGCGCGTCCTTGATGTTCGGCACGATCAGTCCGCGCGGGGTGGCCGCCGCGATGCCCAGGTTCACATAGTGCTTGCGGACGATCTCCTGGTTCGCCTCGTCCCAGGACGCGTTGATGTCCGGATTGCGCTTGATGGCCACCAGCAGGGCCTTGGCGATGAGGAGAAGCGGGTTGACTCGCAGGCCCTGCAGGTCCTTGTCCTGCTTGAGCTCCTCGATCAGCTTCATCGTGCGCGTCACGTCGACCGTCACGAACTCCGTGACGTGCGGCGCCGTGAACGCCGAGCCGACCATCGCCTGAGCGGTGGCCTTGCGGACACCCTTGACGGGGATCCGGGTCTCGCGACCGCTCTCGTACGACACCACGGGCGCCGGTGCCTGCGCGGCAGCGGGCACCGCGGGCGCCTCGGGGGCCGTTGCCGGTGCGGAGGCCACGGCCGCGTGCACGTCCTCGCGGGTGATGATCCCGTCCGGACCCGACGGAGTCACCGTCGCCAGATCGACGCCCAGGTCCTTGGCGAGCTTGCGCACCGGCGGCTTCGCCAGCGGACGAGTCCCCCGGGTGTGGCCGTTCAGCTCGCCCTGGAGGGCCGTGGCCGCGTGGCGGGTGTCCTCGGCTGCCGGCGGAGCCGTCTTGCGGGGGCGGCGCCGGGTGGAGGACTCGGCGACGCCGTAGCCGACGAGGACCGGCTTGCGGCCCTCCTGCTTGGGCTCCTCGGCCGACGCCGCCGGGGCCGGAACCGTCTCGGCGGGCGCGGGCGCCTCCGCGGCGGGGGCGCCCCCGGCCACGTCGACCGCGATGATCGGCGTGCCGACGTCCACCGTGGTGCCCTCGGGGAAGCGGAGTTCGCGCACCACTCCGTCGTAGGGGATGGGCAGTTCGACGGCCGCCTTCGCCGTCTCGACCTCGCAGACGACCTGTCCGTCGGTGACCGTGTCACCCGGCTGCACATACCACTTGAGGATCTCGGCCTCGGTGAGTCCCTCGCCCACGTCGGGCATCTTGAACTCGCGCAGGGACGCGTCAGTCATCGTCGTCACGACCTCTCCTCAGTACGCCAGGGCGCGGTCGACGGCGTCGAGCACCCGGTCCAGGCCCGGCAGGTACTCCTCCTCCAGCCGCGCCGGCGGATACGGGGCGTGATAGCCGCCGACCCGCAGCACGGGCGCCTCCAGGTGGTAGAAGCACCGCTCCGTGATCCTGGCTGCGATCTCCGCGCCGGAGCCGAAGAACACCGGCGCCTCGTGGACCACGACCAGGCGGCGGGTCTTCTCCACCGACGCCTGGATGGAGTCGAAGTCGAGCGGAGACACCGAGCGCAGGTCCAGCACCTCCAGGGACTTGCCCTCCTCCCCGGCGGCGGCCGCGACCTCCTGGCAGACCTTCACCATCGGGCCGTACGCGGCGAGCGTCAGATCCGTGCCCTCGCGCACCACACGTGCCTTGTGCAGGGGGCCGGGGATCGCCTCGGGGTCGATCTCGGCCTTGTCCCAGTACCGCCGCTTCGGCTCGAAGAAGATCACCGGGTCGTCGCTCTGGATGGCCTGCTGCATCATCCAGTACGCGTCCGACGCGTTGGACGGAGAGACGATCTTCAGACCCGCCACATGCGCGAACAGCGCCTCGGGGGACTCGCTGTGGTGCTCGACCGCGCCGATGCCGCCGCCGTACGGGATGCGGACGACGACCGGGAGCTTGACCTTGCCCAGCGAGCGGGCGTGCATCTTCGCCAGCTGGGTGACGATCTGGTCGTACGCAGGGAAGACGAAGCCGTCGAACTGGATCTCCACCACGGGCCGGTACCCGCGCAGGGCGAGGCCGATCGCCGTGCCCACGATGCCCGACTCGGCGAGCGGCGTGTCGATGACCCGCTCCTCGCCGAAGTCCTTCTGGAGACCGTCGGTGACCCGGAAGACGCCGCCGAGCTTGCCGACGTCCTCACCCATCACCAGGACCTTGGGGTCCGCCTCCAGGGCCTTGCGCAGCGACTCGTTGATCGCCTTGGCGAGCGCCATCTTCTCGGCCATGTCACCTGCCCCCTTCCACGTCCGCGAACGACGCCTGGTAGGCGGCGAACTGGGCCCGCTCCTCGTCGACGAGCGCATGCCCGTCCGCGTACACATTCTCGAAGATGGCGAAGTGGTCCGGGTCCGGCATGGCACGCACCGCTTCGCGCACTCGCCTTCCCAACGCTTCGCTCTCCGCCTCGAGTTCCCCGAAGAATCCCTCGTCCGCGTGGTTCGAGGCCTCCAGATACGCGCGCAGGCGGGCGATCGGGTCCTTCGCCTCCCAGGCGGCCCGCTCGTCGTCGTGGCGGTAGCGGGTCGGGTCGTCGGAGGTCGTGTGCGCGCCCATGCGGTACGTGAACGCCTCGACGAGGGTCGGGCCCTCGCCGTTGCGCGCCCGCTCCAGCGCCCGCTTGGTGACGGCCAGGCAAGCCAGGACGTCGTTGCCGTCGACGCGCACGCCCGGGAAGCCGAAGCCCTGCGCGCGCTGGTAGAGCGGCACACGGGTCTGCTTCTCGGTGGGCTCGGAGATCGCCCACTGGTTGTTCTGGCAGAAGAACACGACCGGGGCGTTGTAGACCGCGGCGAAGGTGAACGACTCCGCGACGTCACCCTGGCTGGACGCGCCGTCGCCGAAGTAGGCGATCACGGCCGAGTCGGCGCCGTCCTTGGCGACGCCCATGGCGTAGCCGGTGGCGTGCAGCGTCTGGGAGCCGATGACGATCGTGTACAGGTGGAAGTTGTTGCCGTTCGGGTCCCAGCCGCCGTTGTTCACGCCGCGGAACATGCCGAGGAGGTTGGTGGGGTCGACCCCGCGGCACCAGGCGACGCCGTGCTCGCGGTAGGTCGGGAAGACGTAGTCCTCGTCGTTCAGGGCCCGGCCGGAGCCGATCTGGGCGGCCTCCTGGCCGAGCAGCGAGGCCCACAGGCCCAGCTCGCCCTGGCGCTGCAGGGAGGTGGCCTCGGCGTCGAAGCGGCGGGTGAGCACCATGTCCCGGTACAGGCCGCGCAACTGCTCGGGGGAGATGTCCTCGACGTACGGGTCGTACTCGGGGTTCTCGACCCGCTTGCCCTCCGGCGTCAGCAGCTGGACGAGGCCGGGGTCGGTGCCCTTCCTGGGCGTGGTGCGGCTGGTGCGCTTGGTGCCGGTGGTGCCGGCCTTGCTCCCGGCGCTGCGTCGCGGCTTGTGCGCGGCAGTGCTCTCCTCGGTCACGTGTGCTCCTCCGTCGATCCGGCCCCCGGGTTCGCCGGGTGCCTGGGGGTCCCCTCGGCCCGCGTGGGGCTGGGGGGAGCGGCTCCGCCTGCAGCTCACGGACGCACAGGGTGGGTGCGGCTCGTTCGAAGCAGACGTGACAGGTGCCCCGGCGAGCGCCCTGCAATAGGCACGTTACCCAGTGCTCCACATTTCTGTGAAACCCCTCCTGACCTGGGATTTTGCTTGGATTTCCAAGTAAATCGAGTAAGTCGGGAACACGCGCTGGTCAGGGCCTTGCAGGGGGCCGGAACAACGGCACGTTATCCCGCCCACCCGGAGCACGGGAAGACATCATCCGGGGTGGCGCGGGCGGCCCCCGGCGACACGGAGGCGTGATCGACGGCGCGCCGGGCCATACGATTGCGGACGCCACGTGATCGATTGCGACTGTCTGTGACGAACCGCAGCTCAGCCCTGGTTCGTGCCCTACCATCTGGCGCGTGCCGCGCTCATCTGTACCAACCTCCGGGTTAGCCACGCCCCCTCTGGGTGCCCTCCTCCGCCAGTACGCCGCCGGGTCCGCGCTGGCATGCGACCCCGTCGAGCAGGGGCTGCTCAACCGCGGCTACCGGCTGTGCACGACACGCGGCCGCTACTTCCTCAAGCACCACTTCGACCCCGAGACCGCCGACCTGGCGGCGATCGCCCGCCAGCACCGCGCCACCCAGCGCCTGGCGGACCTGGGAGTGCCGGTGGCACCGCCGCTGGCCGGCCACGACGGCCGTACCTTCGCGGTGATCGGCGGCCACGCGTACGCCCTGCACCCCTGGATCGACGGACGGCACCGGCACGGCAGCCAGCTCACGGCGGAGCAGTGCGGACGACTGGGCGCGCTGCTGGGAGTGGTGCACGCGAGCTTGGAGCGGGTGATGCCGTCCCAGGGACACTCGGGCCGTACCGCGGTGGGCGGGTGCGCGGCCGAGGGGGCCGCGCACCGGACCGGTAGCGCGACGCCGCGGGCGGGGTTGCACGGCGCCCAGGGCGCCGCAGCGCACTCCGGAGCCACCTGTGCGCAGGGCGCACGCCCCGAGAGCGCCGACCCCGCCGGCACCTTCGCGCTCATCGACGACCTGCTGCGCCGGGTGCGCAGGCACCGGCCCCGGGACGCGTTCGACGAGCTCGCCCGGCACCGGCTGCAGGAGCGGCGGGCGCTGCTGGAGCAGCACGCGGACCGGCGCCCGCCGCGCGGTGGCTCGGTGGGCTGGGTGCACGGCGACTTCCACCCGTTCAACGTGCTCTACCAGGGGGAGGCACCCGCCGCGATCGTCGACTGGGACCGGCTCGGCGTACAGCCGCGCGCGGAGGAGGCGGTACGGGCCGCCGCGATCTTCTTCGTACGCCCCGTGGGCGCGCTCGACCTCCCGAAGGTACGGGCCTACGCCCGCGCGTACCGCCGTACCGCGGGCGCGCCCCCCTCGGAACTCGCCGCCGCCGTGCACCGAGTGTGGTGGGAGCGGCTCAACGACTTCTGGATGCTGCGCTGGCACTACGAGCGCGGCGACACCCGCGCGGACGCGCAGTTCCCGGCGGCCTCGGCCCTGGCTGTGTGGTGGACGCGCGAGTACGACACGGTGTGCGAGGCGTTCACCGACTGAGGCGAGGGCCCGGAAGGGGCAGCCCGGTACCGGCAGGACCGCCGCGGGGTGCCGAGGCATGGCCCGGCGTGGGTGCCGAGGCATGGCCCGGCGCGGGGCGCGCCGGTGGCGCCCCGGCGCGGGAGAGGCGGCGCTCGGGGCGCCCTCGCGCCCGGGGGAGCCTCCCGAGCCTCCGGGGTCTGGGGCCCGGACCCCAGGAAGGCCCCCCATGGCCTCCGGGAAACGCCACGCGCGCGTGGAGCCCGTTTCCGGGCCGCACGCGCGCGTGGATGGAGTTTCGCGCCGACGGCCACCGCCGTCGCCGCGAGGGCCGATCGCCGGCCGGTCCCGTCAGGCCCCCGGCGAGGCGCTGCCCCCGCTCCCGCCCCCGTTCGTCGCCGGCGGAGGCGAGGCATCGCTGCCGCCCGTGGGCGAACCCGACGCCGGATCCGGGGGCGGCGTCTGCGACGTCTGGTCGCTCGGCTGCTCCGGCGTCGTCGACGGCTGGGCCGGCGGCGGCTGGCTGTAGCTCTGCGACGGCCTGTAGGAGGGCGTGTAGTCCGAGCCGCCGCTGCCCGTGTCCGAACTGCCGCTCGTGGACGTGTCGGTCGCCGTGTCCGACGGCGTCGGGCTGGACTGCTTGTCCTGCTGGGACGTCGAGGCGGTCGGCGACTGCGTAGTACCGGTCCCGCCGCCGCTGCCGTTGTTGTTCATCGCCAGCGCGACGCCCGCCGCGACGGCAATCATCGCGAGGACCGCGAGGATCCACAGCTTGCCGCGGCCGCTGCCCCTGTTGCCGTGGCCCTCGAAGCCGCCGTCGTCCCCGGAGCCGTATCCCGAGGGCAGGATCGGCTGCGGAATCTGCGTGGTGCCGGACACGCCGGGGTGCGGCAGCACCGCCGTGCCGGCGAAGCCCGCGGCCGGGGTGTGCCGACCGTCGTGCATCTCCACCGGCCCGGTGCTCCAGGTGCCGGTGTGGCCTCCCTGGTCGTACAGCATCTGCAGCCCGTACTGGACCAGCCCCCGCATCTCCTCGGCGGTCTGGAACCGGTCGTCCGGCTCCTTCGCCAGCGAGCGCATGACGAGCCCGTCCAGCTCCGGCGGCGACGCCGCCTCCGAGATCTGGGACGGCGGCACCGGGATGTCCTGAACGTGCTGGTAGACCACGGACAGGGGCGTCTCACCCACGAACGGGGGCCGCAGCGCGAGCAGTTCGTACAGCAGGCAGCCGGTCGCGTACAGGTCGGAGCGGTGGTCGACGGCCTTGCCGAGCGCCTGCTCCGGGGAGAGGTACTGGGGGGTGCCCATGACCATGCCGGTCTGCGTCATCGTCGTGGACGCCCCGTGCAGAGCCCGCGCGATGCCGAAGTCCATCACCTTCACGGCGCCGTTGTGGGTGATGATGACGTTCGCCGGCTTGATGTCGCGGTGCACGATGCCGTGCTGGTGCGAGTACGCCAGCGCCTCCAGGACGCCGGAGACGATGATCAGGGCCTGCTCGGGACCCGGTGCCTCGGCGTTCAGCAGCAGGTCGCGGATGGTGCGGCCCTCGACCAGCTCCATCACGATGTACGGCACCGACTGGCCGCCCACGTGGTCCTCGCCCGAGTCGTACACGGCGACGATCGCGTGGTGGTTGAGCCCGGCCACCGACTGGGCCTCACGCGTGAAGCGGGCCTTGGAGACCGGGTCCTCGGCGAGGTCGGAGCGGAGCAGCTTGACCGCGACCGTCCGGCCGAGGCGCACGTCCTCCGCCGCGAACACCTCGGCCATGCCGCCCCGGCCGAGTCTGCGGGTCAGCCGGTACCGGCCGTCGCCGACAAGTCCGCCGTTGCCCCACATCTCAGGCGCGTCTGACATCCCGCCGCCAGTCGCCTCGGGGTCGGACGGGCCCTGGGCGCGCTGCGTCTGTGCCATCAGTCCTCGCCGTCGTTTCTGCCCGCGGTCTGCGCGGTGGTTGTTACGGTCTCCGACGGGCCACGCTACAGGCTCCGCGCAAGACACCGGTCCGAGATGGATTCGAGATGGACCGGCCATCAAACCTTGTACGGGGATCCATGTGCAAATCCCGTGTACCGCGCGTAGGCCCCCTGTAACGCTTCCGCGACGCTTCTTTCGCGTACGGTCACGGAACGGGCACCGAGCTTGACGTGTCACTGCCCTGGGGCAGACTTGGCCGGGAATAGGCCAGTCGATCACGGAACAACGCTGTCGATCGTCGAAGACACGATGACTATCACGGACCGCGGGAGCCCAACCAGCCGCTGCCGCCGCGCCGATGGGGGACGCAGAACATGAGCCAGGACGGCGCACACGGTCGGTATGCGGGGCGAGCGGTCGCCGGCGGCCGCTACCAGCTGCGCGACTTGCTCGGCGAGGGCGGCATGGCCTCGGTGCATCTCGCGTACGACACGGTGCTGGACCGTCAGGTCGCGATCAAGACACTTCACACCGAGCTCGGTCGCGAACAGGCCTTCCGTGAGCGGTTCCGCCGCGAGGCACAGTCCGTGGCGAAACTCACGCACACCAACATCGTCTCGGTCTTCGACACCGGCGAGGACGAGCTCGACGGGATGACGACCCCGTACATCGTCATGGAGTACATCGAGGGCAAACCGCTCGGTTCGGTCCTCGACGCCGACATCCAGCAGTACGGCGCGATGCCGGCCGACAAGGCGCTGAAGGTCACCGCGGACGTGCTGGCGGCCCTGGAGATCAGCCACGAAATGGGCCTGGTCCACCGGGACATCAAGCCGGGCAACGTGATGATGACGAAGCGCAACGTCGTCAAGGTGATGGACTTCGGCATCGCCCGCGCCATGCAGTCCGGCGTCACGTCGATGACGCAGACGGGGATGGTGGTGGGCACACCGCAGTACCTGTCGCCGGAGCAGGCCCTCGGCCGAGGCGTTGACGCGCGCTCCGACCTGTACTCGGTCGGCATCATGCTGTTCCAACTGGTCACCGGACGGCTGCCGTTCGAGGCGGACTCGCCGCTGGCGATCGCGTACGCTCACGTGCAGGAGGAGCCGGTGGCTCCTTCGTCGATCAACCGCTCGCTGCCGCCCGCGGTGGACGCCCTGGTCGCCCGCGCGCTGAGGAAGAACCCCAACGAGCGCTTCCCGAGCGCCGAGGCGATGCGCGACGAATGCCTGCGGGTCGCCGCGTCCTTCACGGCCGCGGCGCCGAGCATCGTGCCGGGGGTACCGACGTCGAGCGGTGCCGGTGTGAGCTCCGCGGTCTTCCCGCCGATCGACCAGTCGACCCAGGCCCCGCCGGGACCCGTGCAGACGCCGTACCAGCCCGGTCCGTACGGCAATCCGACGCCCGCGCCGACCCCCTCGCCCGCCTACGGCTACCCGCAGCAGGGCGGCTACCAGACACCGCCGCAGACCGCCGCGTACGCGCACCAGCAGTCCTCGGCGACCCCGCCGCCGTACAACATCACCCCGGGGCCCTCGACGCCCGCCACGGGCGGCTCCGGCGGGCAGAAGAACAACCGGGCCGTGATCATCGGCTCGATCGTGGTCGCCCTGGTCGCGATCGGCGGTCTGATCACCGCGCTGACCATGAACGGCGGCAGCGGCAACAACGCCAAGGGCGGGGGCGGCAGCAACAGCGCCAGCCCGTCCTCGTCGGCGGTCGCGGGCCACAAGGGCCCGGACACGACGAAGACGATCGAGACGACGAAGTGCACCGAGCCGGAGACGTCGTACAACGACCCGAAGAAGGTCCGGGTGCCGGACTTCTCCTTCAAGTACGTCCTGTCCGTCAAGTCGTGCTTCCAGGCCGCGGGTTGGCAGATGAAGATCAAGCACGTCGACGAGAACACCTACGGCGAGGGCACGGTCATGGACCAGTTCCCGACGCCCGGTACGGACGTCGACCCGAAGAACATGCCGGAGATCGAACTCAGCGTGTCGACGGGCAACCCCTCGTGATGTGCTGCTGACGCGGCGCGAAGGGCCCGGCACCTCCGTGGACGCTGTTGGTTGA
>NZ_BBZJ01000019.1 GCF_001417775.1 Streptomyces sp. TP-A0356
AAACGACCGGTGCAAACAGGGTGGTTGGGTTACTGACGGGCCACTGAGAGCCGGCCGTCGAAGGTGATGTCGAAGGCGTTCAGCGCGGTCTTCCAGCGCATGGTCCAGCGGGCCTGGCCCTTGCCGGTGGGGTCGAGCGACATGATGGCCATGTAGACGCACTTCAAGGCGGCCTGCTCGTTCGGGAAGTGTCCGCGGGCTTTGACCGCTCGCCGGATCCGGGCGTTGACCGACTCGATCGCGTTGGTGGTGCAGACGATGCGGCGGATCTCCGTGTCGAACCGCAGGAACGGAGTGAACTCCTCCCACGCGCTCTCCCATAGCTTCACGATCGCCGGATACTTCCTTCCCCAGGCATCGGCGAACTCGGCGAACCGGTCCAGGGCGGCTTCCTCGGTCGGCGCGGTGTAGACGGGCTTGAGGAGCCTGGCGATCTTGTCCCAGTCCTGGCGGGCGGCATAACGGAACGAGTTCCGCAGCAGGTGGACCACGCAGGTCTGCACAATGGTGCGAGGCCAGACCGTCTCCACCGCCTCGGGCAGACCCTTGAGCCCGTCGCAGACCAGCATCAGCACGTCGCTCACGCCGCGATTCTTGATCTCGGTGAGGATGTGCAACCAGTGCTTGGCGCCCTCACCACCGTCGCCGGCCCACAGGCCCAGAATCTCGCGCCGGCCCTCAACAGTGACGGCCAGGGCCACGTAGATGGGCCGGTTGGCAACCGCACCGTCGCGGATCTTGACCTGGATGGCGTCGATGAAGACCACCGGATAGACGGAGTCCAGAGGGCGGCTTTGCCATTCGGCCATGCCCTCGAGGACCTTGTCGGTGATGGCGGAGATGGTCTGCCGGGAGACCTCGGCGCCATAGACCTCGGCAAGGTGGGCCTGTACCTCACCGGTGGTCAGGCCCTTCGGCGGCCAGCGAGATCACCATCTCGTCGACGCCGGTCAGGCGCTTCTGCCGCTTCTTGACGATCTTCGGCTCGAACGAGCCGTCCCGGTCACGGGGCACGGCTTCCTCCACCGGCCCGACCTCGGTCAGCACGGTCTTGGAGCGTTTGCCGTTGCGGGAGTTGCCGCCGTCCTTGCCCGCCGGATCGTGCTTGTCATAGCCGAGGTGATCGGTGATCTCGCCCTCCAGAGCGGACTCCAGCAGCCGTTTCGTCAACTGCTGGAGCAGTCCGCCCTGACCGGTCAGCTGCAGGTCCTCTGCCTGAGCCCGGCTCACCAGCTCGTCGATCGGCTGGTCATCCACGGCCTTCGCCGACACAGCCACTGCCGACTCGCCGGCTTCGTGCTCGGCCGCTTGTGACATGCGGCGTCCAGATCTAGCGGCCCTGGTGGCTGGGCTCACAGACCGGATGGATAGGGGGAGAGCCAGTCCGAGTGGCGGTGTCGTAGTCGGTCGCGCTCGGCGGGAGTCGGCAGGATGACGTCCGCGCCGCCGTCGTATGGGTGGTAGAGGCGGCGCAGTCCGACATCGGTCAGGAACACCTCGGCGATGGCTTCGTCAGCGACGGCCCGTAGCAGGGCGTCTATGCCCTCGCGGTGCCATGGGCGGCGGTCGGCGTAGAGATACCAGTAGGAGTGGAAGGCGGGGTCGGGATCGTCACGGTCCGGCTCCGTCCACCAGCGCACGGCGTCCGGGTGGAGGATGCGTCGCTCGGGCGGAATGACCAGACTCGCGGGCGTGTCCGACCAGTCCATCGTCACGACGAGCACGTCGCTGCCGGCGAAGAGCTCATCGAGCAGAGTGTTGTGGCGGTCCAGAACGATCGCGTACTCGTCCTCGGACGCGGGGTAGCGCTTTGAATCCGGAAGGCTGTGGAAGCGCACCCAGCAGTCGGGGTAGGCGCGCCGGAACCGGTGGGCGAGAGGCGGGGACGACGGTCGTCGTTCCCGCCAGCGTCTCGCGAGTTCGTCAGGAACGAAGCCGGAGCTCATCCTTCGGCCGGCGCCACGCCGATCGGGCAGGAGACGCCGGTCCCTCCCAGCCCGCAGTACCCGCCCGGGTTTTTGCTGTCCGAAAGGTACTGCTGGTGGTAGCCCTCCGCCGGGTAGAACTCGCGGCCCTCCGCGGGGAGCAGTTCCGTGGTGATGGCGCCGTATCGCGAGTCCGTGAGGACCTTCTGGTAGGCGTCGCGGGACGCCTTGGCCGCGGCGGCCTGGGCGGGGGAGTGGGTGTAGATCGCCGAGCGGTACTGGGTGCCGACGTCATTGCCCTGGCGGAAGCCCTGCGTGGGGTCGTGCGCCTCCCAGAAGACCTGGAGCAGGCGCTCGTACGAGATCTGCTTCGGGTCGTAGACCACGCGGACCGCCTCCGTGTGGCCGGTCAGGCCCGAGCAGACCTCCTCGTAGGTCGGGTTCTGTGTGTAGCCGCCCTGGTAGCCGACCAGCGTCGTGTGGATGCCCGCGGGCAGCTGCCAGAACTTGCGCTCGGCGCCCCAGAAGCAGCCCAGGCCGAAGTCGGCGATCTCCAGGCCCTCCGGGTAGGGGCCGAGGAGCGGGGTGCCGAGCACCGTGTGCCGCTCGGGGACCGTGAAGGCAGGCTCGGGGCGCCCGCGCAGGGCCTGCTCGGGGGTCGGCAGCTGGGGTGTACGGCTGTGCAGGAACATGGGGTCTCCACAAGGTCACAGGGCCGAGGGGTGGGGTGGCGTCCGTGTACGTCAACGTGCGCGTTCCCCCGGGAATTCCGGACCGGGGCCCGGTTTGGGCGCCCCGGTCCGCAGTCGTGCATGTGCGGTACGTGGGCCCGCCTTGCCGAGCGGTGCGCCCGCCCGTCGCGGAGCGGGCGGTGCTCGTCGCCGTCGTCCTCAGCGGGGCAGCGTCGCCGGGCTTCCCCCGTTCGCCTCGTAACCGGCCACCGCCAGCGCGCGGAAGAGCGCGTAGTCCGCGGCCGGGTCTGCGACCAGCGTCCAGGGCAGCGCGCCCACATGGCCGTCGATGTGGACCAGCTGGGCCATCGCCTCCGTCCAGCGCTCGCCGCGGACCAGGAAGAACACCAGGAGATGGCGGACGTGCGCCAGCATCGGGTCGTCCGGGCGGGCCGACTGGACCGCGAAGAGCGCTCCGTGGACCGCCTTCGTCACGACCTCGCTCCGGTAGAAGCTGCTGACCAGGTTCACCTCGGGCAGGTGCTCGAAGACCGCGAAGAGGGGCATGGCGGCCAGCAGGGAGCCCTGGGGCGCCCGGGCCGCGGCCGACTCCGCGAAGGAGTACGCGAGCTCCCGCGAGCCGTGCCACTTCTCGCACCAGTAGTGCAGCGCCGCCAGGTGCGCCCCCATATGGGTCGGCGCGCGGTCCAGGATCTTCAGCCAGAGCTGCTCGAACTCCGGCTGTGGGTAGCCGAGCCCGCGGGCCACCGAGAGCTCGACGATGTACGGGACGGGGTCACCGGGGGCCAGCAGCGCCGCCTCCGCGCACGCCGCCTTCGCCTCCTCCATGATGATCCGGAATTCGTCCGTCCCCGGTGTCGACGTGCGCCATGCCTGCTGCACCAGGAACTCCGCGTGCACGGCCGCACCGCCCGGGTCCTTGGGGGCCTCGGCCCGCCACACCCGCAGCCACTGACCGCCCGGCGTCTCGCTCACCCCGCCGGGCCGCTGCTGCAGCTCCAGGGACGCGGCGCCCGCGAAGGCCTGCACGCGCTGCCAGCGCGTCTCGCCCTCCTTGTCCGTGCCGGCCAGGAGCTGCGCCGCCGCGCGGTAGTCCTGCGAGCGCTGCACGACGTCCAGGACGTCCAGCAGGTCCTGGTCGGGGCCGGGCATCCGGACGTCCAGCTGCTCCTGGCGCACGAAGCCGTAGTTCGCCGGGTCCGCGGCGTCCGGGTCGCCCGGCGCGACCTGCTGGATGCCCGAGCGCCTGCGCATGAGGACGGGCAGCAGGACCATGCTGAACAGGGCCAGCGCCATCAGGACCCAAAGAATCACCATGCCCCAAGCGAACCAGACCGGTCCGACACTTGGCCAACCTGTTGCCGGGCCTGTGGAAAACCGGTCGCCGCATTCCCCGCTCCGCTCGGGCCCGGGCGGCGCTCCTCCTCCCGCGCGCGGCACCCGCGGGCCCCGCGCGCCCTCATCCCCGCCGCGGGCGCACTACCCTCGGTTGCCATGAGCGACAGGCATATCAGTCAGCACTTCGAGACCCTCGCGATTCACGCGGGGAACACCGCCGACCCCCTCACCGGCGCGGTCGTCCCGCCGATCTACCAGGTGTCGACCTACAAGCAGGACGGCGTCGGCGGTCTGCGCGGCGGCTATGAGTACAGCCGCAGCGCCAACCCCACCAGGACCGCCCTGGAGGAGAACCTCGCCGCCCTGGAGGGCGGCCGCCGCGGCCTCGCGTTCGCGTCCGGACTGGCGGCCGAGGACTGCCTGTTGCGTACGCTGCTCAGCCCCGGCGACCACGTGGTCATCCCGAACGACGCGTACGGCGGTACGTTCCGCCTCTTCGCCAAGGTCGTCTCGCGGTGGGGCGTGGACTGGTCGGTCGCCGACACCAGCGATCCGTCGGCGGTACGAGCCGCGCTCACCCCCAGGACCAAGGCCGTCTGGGTGGAGACCCCCTCGAACCCGCTGCTCGGCATCACCGACATCGCCGCCGTCGCCCAGATCGCCCGTGACGCGGGCGCCAGGCTCGTCGTCGACAACACGTTCGCGACCCCCTATCTGCAGCAGCCGCTCTCGCTGGGCGCGGACGTCGTGGTGCACTCCCTGACCAAGTACATGGGCGGCCACTCCGACGTCGTCGGCGGTGCCCTGATCGTGAACGACCAGGAGTTGGGCGAGCAGCTGGCCTACCACCAGAACGCGATGGGCGCGATCGCCGGCCCGTTCGACGCCTGGCTGGTGCTGCGCGGCACGAAGACGCTCGCCGTCCGTATGGACCGGCACAGCCAGAACGCCGCCAAGATCGCCGAGATGCTCACCCGGCACGCGCGCGTGACGCGTGTGCTGTACCCCGGCCTGCCGGAGCACCCCGGTCACGAGACCGCCGCGAAGCAGATGAAGGCGTTCGGCGGCATGGTCTCCTTCCAGGTCGAGGGCGGCGAGGAGGCGGCCGTCGAGGTCTGCAACCGTGCGGAGGTGTTCACCCTCGGCGAGTCCCTCGGCGGTGTCGAGTCCCTGATCGAGCACCCGGGACGCATGACGCACGCGTCCGCGGCCGGCTCGGCCCTGGAGGTCCCCGCCGACCTCGTCCGCCTCTCCGTGGGCATCGAGAACGTCGACGACCTCCTGGCGGATCTGCAGCAGGCCCTGGGCTGAGGCGCGGTCTCACCAGTTGCTGACGGGCGGAGTCGTCGTCGACGGCGGCTCCGCCCAGGGGCGCGCGACCGACGCCCAGACCACGAAGGCGAGGGCCGCGGCGAGCAGCACCAGCCAGAGCAGGCGACGCGCCGCCGTCCGTCGGCGCAGCATGCGGCTGCCGCGCCGCACCACCTCCGCGTGCAGGTCGGGCGGCACCGGCGGTGGCGTGCGCTCCAGCAGCCGCCGCACGGTCGCCTCCCGCTGGGTCTGGTTCACCGGCCACCTCCGCTCGGGCCCGGCTCCCGATGAGCGTCGGTCACGCCGCGGTAGGGCCCCCTCACGACGGTGCCACCTTCGCGCCCAGCACCGGCGGTACCGGCTTCTGCGGCGGATGCAGCAGCGTCGCCATGGCCCGCGCGCATATCCTGCGCACCCGTTCGGCGGGAAGTCCCAGCAGGGCCGCCGTCTGCTCCTCGGCCACGCCCTCGTACATCCGCAGGACGAGGATCAGCCGCTCCTGGGGTGACAGGCGGGCGAGCACGCTGCCGGAGTCCGGCCGGTGCCGACCGAGCGCCCCGTACCGGTGCCACGCCTCACGCGCGAAGCGGATGGCCAGGTGCTGGCGTGCCCGGGCGTAGGGGTCCTCGCCGCGCAACCGGTCCCAGGAGGCGTACGTCTGGGCGAGGGCGAGCGTCAGCAGGCGTCGCGCGCGGGGGTTGTCGTCCGGGGCCTCCGCGGTGAGCAGCGTGGCGGCGTGCAGCAGCCGGCCGGCCGCGCCCGCAAGGAACTCCTCGAACTCCCGGG
Source organism: Streptomyces sp. TP-A0356 (assembly GCF_001417775.1). Taxonomy (GTDB): domain Bacteria; phylum Actinomycetota; class Actinomycetes; order Streptomycetales; family Streptomycetaceae; genus Streptomyces. Next base: position 6,053 of record NZ_BBZJ01000019.1, read on the forward strand.
CTCGGCGCGCCCTGGACGCATGCCGTTCTCGCACCGCGCCTCCCGCCTGAGGGCGACCCTGAGGGGAATCGGGACCCCGCCCGTACGGGAAGCCTGCGCGCCTGCCCACAGGACGGCGGGTACGGCACGGTGGACCGCGTACGACGGGGACCCGGTCTCATATGAGACCGTCGTGCGGTCCGGGTCAAGAGCCGGGAGGACCCGGACGCCCGTGTGTCGGCGTGCGGACGTACGAGCCGCTCCGGGGGATCAGGATGTCGGCTGGGACTCCGCCACCGGGGGCCCCTGTGCGGCCTGCCGGGCGGAGAGTGCGACGTTGAAGCGTGTGAGCAGGGTGCAGAACGACTGGCGCTCCTCCGCCGTCCAGTCGTGCGTCAGTTCGGCCATCAGCTGTCGCCTGGAGGAGCGGACCTCCTCCAGGCGGGACAGCCCGCGCGGGGAGAGCTGGAGCACCACCGCGCGGCCGTCCTCGGGGTGCGAGGTGCGTTTGACGAGGCCGGTGTCGACCAGCGGGGCCACCTGCCGGGTGACCGTCGACGAGTCGATCCCCATGCTCGCGGCGAGCGCCTTGACGCCCATCGGGCCCTCGTTGTCGAGGCGGTTCAGCAGCAGGTACGCGGCGCGGTCCATGGAGTTGCGCACCTGCCCCACCCCGCCGAGCCGCGTCTGTTCGGCACGGCGCGCGAACACCGCGACCTCGTGCTGCAGCGTGTCCAGAAGACCGGTGTCACCGACGGTCGTCATGTCCATCGAGATTTCAGGTGTGGGCATGGCCGGGGGCTCACTTCATGCGTGGGGGCTGGGTTGGGGGACAGGGTACGCGGCCGGGGCGCGGGGTGTACCGGCGCTGCGCAAACCCGGTCCCGGCCCTTGGTCACACCCGCTGTGGACGGGCGTGAACTGCGAGACTGGGGGTCATGAGCTACAGCACGGCCGACTCCTTGCCGACGGTGACGCCGGACGACGTACGCGGCGCCCAGAAGATGCTCTCGGGCATTGCGCGGGTGACCGCCCTGGAGGGCAGCAGGCATCTGTCCCAGCTGGTCGGCGCGCCGGTGCACCTCAAGTGCGAGAACCTGCAGCGGACCGGGTCCTTCAAGTTGCGGGGCGCGTATGTGCGTATCGCGGGCCTGCTGCCCGAGGAGCGCGCCGCGGGTGTCGTCGCCGCGAGCGCGGGCAACCACGCGCAGGGCGTCGCCCTGGCGTCCGCGCTGCTCGGTGTGCACTCCACGGTCTTCATGCCGAAGGGCGCCCCGCTGCCGAAGATCAGCGCGACCCGCGAGTACGGCGCCGAGGTACGGCTGCACGGCCAGGTGGTGGACGAGACGCTGGCCGCCGCTCAGGAGTACGCGGCCGGGACGGGTGCGGTCTTCATCCACCCGTTCGACCACCCGGACATCATCGCGGGGCAGGGCACGGTCGGTCTGGAGATCCTGGAGCAGTGCCCCGAGGCGCGCACGATCGTCGTCGGCATCGGCGGCGGCGGGCTGGCCGCGGGCATCGCCACCGCGGTGAAGGCCGTGCGGCCGGATGTGCGGGTGGTGGGTGTGCAGGCGGAGGGCGCGGCCGCGTATCCGCCCTCGCTGGCGGCCGGGCGCCCGGTGGCGGTCCGGACGTCGGCCACCATGGCCGACGGCATCAAGGTGGGGCGGCCCGGCGAGGTGCCGTTCCGGATCGTCCGCGACCTGGTCGACGAGGTCCGTACGGTGTCCGAGGACGCGCTGTCGGCCGCGGTGCTGCTCTGCCTGGAGCGGGCCAAGCTGGTCGTCGAGCCGGCCGGCGCGAGCCCCGTGGCGGCGCTGCTGAGCGAACCGGACGCCTTCGAGGGCCCGGTGGTCGCGGTGCTGTCCGGGGGCAACGTCGACCCGCTGCTGCTGCAGCGCATCCTGCGGCACGGCATGGCCGCGCAGGGCCGCTACCTCGCCGTGCGGCTGCGGCTGACCGACCGCCCGGGCGCCCTTGCGACGCTTCTCGGCGTCCTGTCGACGGTCGACGCCAACGTCCTCGACGTCAGCCATGTACGCACCGACCCGCGCCTCGGGCTCACGGAGGCGGAGGTCGAACTCCATCTGGAGACCAAGGGCCCGGAGCACTGCGCGGAGGTCGGCAGCGCGCTGCGGGAGGCGGGTTACACCGTCATCGACTGAGGCCGGGGCGTTGCCGTGGCGGGGCGGCGAAAATGACCTGGGCATGACGAGGCCCCCGGGCCCTGGGGCGCCGGGGGCCTGTCGAAGGTGTCCTGGGGGCTCAGCCCTGGTAGGGCTCGGCCTTGAGGATCCTCACGGTGGCCTTCTTGCCGTTCGGCAGCTCGTACTCGGCGTCCTCGCCGACCTTCTTGCCGTTGACGCCCATGCCGAGCGGGGACTGCGGCGAGTAGGTCTCGATGTCGGAGCTCGCGTACTCGCGGGAGGCGAGCAGGAAGGTCAGAGTGTCGTCCTCGTCACCGTCGAAGGCGATGGTGACGACCATGCCGGGCGCCACCGCACCATCGGCCGCCGGAGCCTCGCCGACCTTGGCGTTCTCCAGGAGCTGGGTCAGCTGGCGCACACGGAGCTCCTGCTTGCCCTGCTCCTCCTTGGCAGCGTGGTACCCGCCGTTCTCACGCAGGTCGCCCTCCTCGCGCGCGGCGGCGATCTTGGCGGCGATCTCCGTGCGCGCAGGACCAGAAAGGTACTCCAGCTCGGCCTTGAGCTGGTTGTACGCCTCCTGGGTCAGCCAGGTGACGTTCTCGCTGGTCTGGGTCACAGGTGCTCCTCGTCGGTACTGGGAATACAAAGCATCGCCCTACCCAGAAGAATGTTCCTTCACGGGTGGGCGAAACCACGAGCCTAACAATTCAACGGCCCAAAGGGGAGGACATAAGCCATCAGAATTACGTCAACGCAGGTCAGGGGGTGTGTGACAGGAGTGGCGTCAGTCCGCGTGACAGCCGAGCAGCTCGGCGGTGGTGCCCGGGGAGGTCGTCCGCAGTGTGAGGACCTGGTCGATGCGTGTGGCGTGTCCGCCGAACCGGAAGTCCGCGCGGCCCACCTCGGTGCCGTCCGCCGCCTGGGAGCGCACGGTGCAGTAACCGGAGGTGTCCGCGTCCTTGCGCACCTCAAGATGGATCTTGACCGCGTCATGCGAGGTGTCGAAGGTGATGACCTCGCCGCTTATCTTGCTCTGCGCCACGTAGTGGTACGCGAACCAGCCGATGACGACCAGCAGGACCGCACCCAGCACAGTGCCGACGATCTTGAGTGTGCGGTCGGCGTGCTCGTCCGCTGAGCGGCCGTAGCGGCCCTCGGGCAGCCGGGTGCTCGCCGTACTCATGATCGTCCTCTCGGCAGGGCCGGGACGGATGTCCCGGATGGGGCGCCCGGAGACCGGACCCGGAATTTTTCGCCCCCCGATTCGGTCACTATAGAAGCCGCCCGAAGGCCCGCATCACACGGGCGCCGACTTGCCGACCTACTGAGGATCGAGTCTTGACTGACCAACTGCGACTGATGGCTGTGCACGCGCACCCCGACGACGAGTCGAGCAAGGGCGCGGCCACCATGGCGAAGTACGTGTCCGAGGGGGTGGACGTGCTGGTGGTGACCTGCACGGGCGGTGAACGCGGCTCCATCCTCAACCCCAAGCTCCAGAGCGACAAGTACATCGAGGAGCACATCCACGAGGTCCGCAAGAAGGAGATGGACGAGGCCCGGGAGATCCTCGGCGTCAAGCAGGAGTGGCTCGGCTTCGTCGACTCCGGTCTGCCGGAGGGCGATCCGCTGCCGCCGCTGCCCGAGGGCTGCTTCGCCCTGGAGGACGTCGACAAGGCGGCGGGGGAGCTCGTCCGCAAGATCCGTGCGTTCCGGCCGCAGGTGATCACCACGTACGACGAGAACGGCGGCTACCCGCACCCCGACCACATCATGACCCACAAGATCTCGATGGTGGCGTTCGAGGGTGCGTCGGACACCGAGAAGTACCCGGAGGCGGAGTTCGGCCCGGCGTGGGAGCCGCTGAAGCTGTACTACAACCAGGGCTTCAACCGGCCGCGCACCGAGGCGCTGCACAAGGCGATGCTCGATCGCGGGCTGGAGTCGCCGTACGGGGACTGGCTGAAGCGGTGGGACGAGTTCCAGCGGGCCGAGCGCACGCTGACCACCCATATCCCCTGCGCGGACTTCTTCGAGGTCCGTGACAAGGCGCTGATCGCGCACGCCACGCAGATCGACCCCGACGGCGGCTGGTTCCGTGTCCCGATGGAGCTCCAGAAGGAGGTCTGGCCGACGGAGGAGTACGAGCTGGCGAAGTCGCTCGTGGACACCTCCCTCCCGGAGGACGACCTCTTTGCCGGCATCCGCTAGCCCTGAGGGACAATGCCTGACATGAGCGCAAGCGTGAGCCTGGCGATGACACATCTGGTCCCCCTCGCCGAGGTCGACCAGAACAAGGTCACCCCCGGCGTCCTCGGCTTCATCGTCTTCGCGGTGATGGCACTGGCGGTGTGGGGCCTGATGAAGTCCATGAACAAGCACATGGGCAAGGTGGACTTCGAGGAGCCCGACGCCTCCGCCGCGGAGACCGGGAAGAAGGGTGCGGGCACGCCCGAGGGGGCGCCCAAGGCCCAGCGGGGCTGAGCATCCCCTGTTCGCAATGAGCGGTCGGCCTGCGGTGCCGTGAACCGGGATCGGGCGGTTCGGCACCGGGCCGCGCCGTCGCCGTTGCCCGCCATGGCCGCGGACAGGTGGCGCACGACGCGGCCGGTCCTGGCCGCGGCCCCTCAGCTCTGGGCCCCGACCGCCACCCCCATGACCTCGCGTGCGTGCCGGCCCGGCACCATTCCCAGGCGCCAAGCCTGCCAGCCGTCCTCCAGGCTCACCCCGCGCTCCAACGCCAGCTGGTAGGCCCCCACGTAGTCGTCCAGCTTCTCGTCCCGCATCGGGTGGCCGGTGCGGGACAGCTGGGCCAGTTCCTCCTGGGCAACGGCCGTGCCCACCTCCGTGCCTCCCGGGGAGGCGTAGGGAAGGAGGGTGCAGCGCAGGAAGCGGGCCCAGTCCTCGCCCCTGCGGTCGCCGTACGAGGTGAACAGGCCCACCGCCTCGTCGCACAGGGCCAGCGCCTGCTGGGTGCGGGCGTTGCCGGCGTCCACCACCGCCAGTTCCAGACACGTCCATGCCTCGCCGTGGGCGACGCCGATGCGCTGGAAGTCCGCCTTCGCGTCCACCAGCAGCTGCCGGGCGAAGCCCGAGTTCCGCAGAGATCCCGTCTGGGCCGCGCGCTGGTCCCGGGTCACCCGCGCCGAGTGGTGGCGGGCGCAGGCCAGGCCGTAGACGTCGCGCATCCGCGAGAACATCGTGCGCGAGCGTTCCAGTTCGCGGACCGCCTGGTCCAGGTCGCCCGTCTCCTCCAGGCCCTGGCCCAGGTAGTAGACCGTCCAGGCCTCGCCGCGCGCGTCCTCGTTCTCCCGGTGGCGGGCGGCCGCCCGGCGCAGGGCGTCGGCCGCCGCGGACGCGTCGCCGGCGACCAGCCGGGCCCGGGCCAGCTGGGTCAGGGCCCAGGCCTCGCCGCGTGCGTCACGGGTGCGGGTGTACAGATCCAGCGCCGTGTTCAGCTCGCTCTCCGCGCGCGGTACGTCCCCCATGCGCAGGGCCAGTTGGCCCAGCTGGAAGTGGGCCCAGGCCTCGCCGTGCACCGACTCGTTCTCCCGGTGCAGCACGAGGGCACGGGTGAGCAGGTCCAGTGCCTGGGCCAGCCGGGCCCGGTCGCGCTCCACCGCCGCCAGCGCGTGCATCGTCCACGCGCGGTCCGCGGCCAGCTCGGGGGAGGCCTGCAGGTCCATCGCCTCCTGGAGCCTGCCCGCCGCCTCGGTGAGGTTGCCCTGGTGGTGGAGGGTGATGCCGAGCGAGCACAGCGCCCTGGCCGCGCCCGCGTCGTGGTGTGCCTCGAAGTAGAGGTCCACCACCGAGGCCAGCGTCGTGCGCGCCTTGTCCAGTTCGCCCAGCTGACGGGCCGCGATGCCCGTACGCCACTGCACCGAGCGCACCAGCAGGCCCTGGTCGACGGCCTGCGTCAGCTCGCTGATCTCACCCAGCCGGTACAGGTCGCCGCGCAGCAGGCAGTAGTCGCACAGGGCGCCGAGGAGGTTGAGTACCGCCGCCTGGTCGACGCCCTCCGTGTGCCGCAGGGTCGCGGTGATGAAGCTCGACTCGTCGTCCAGCCAGCGCAGCGCGGCGTCCAGCGAGGTGAAGCCGTGCGGGCCGAAGCGGTCCGAGCGGGTCGACATGTTGCCGTCCACCAGGCGCAGCACCGAGTCCGCGAGCTCCGCGTAGTTCACGATCAGGCGTTCCTGTGCGGCCGTGCGCTCGGCCGGCTCCTCCTCGTCCAGCAGCCGGGCCTGGGCGAAGGCCCGTACCAGGTCGTGCAGGCGGTAGCGGCTGCCGCGCACATGGTCGATCAGGCCCGCGCGGGACAGCGTCTGCAGATGCCGTGTCGCCTCCTGCTCGTCCGTGGCCAGCAGGGCCGCCGCCGCGGCGGCGCCCAGCGACGCCCGGCCCGCCAGCGCGAGCCGCCGCAGCAGGCGCCTGGCCGTCTCCGGCTGGTCCGTGTAGCGCAGCCACAGGGCGCGCTCCACCGGCTCCACCGGGCCGTAGGCGCCGAGGTCCGTGGCCAGTTGACGGGGCGTCCGGGGACCGAGGGACGAGCCCGCGATGCGCAGGGCGAGCGGCAGGCCGCCGCACAGCTCCCTGGTGCGGTCGGCGGCCTCGGCGTCGTACGGCCCCGAGCTGTCCTGGGCCGCCGCGGTCAGCAGTTCCTCCGCGCCCGCCGCGTCCAGTGCCTCGACCGGGAGCTGGTGCACCCGGGCCGGCAGGTCCGACGGCAGGTCGAGGGGCGCCCGCGCGGTGACGATCACCAGGCTCTCGGAGCGCTCCGGTACGAGGGTGCGGACCTGTTCGGGGTCCGAGGCGTCGTCGAGGACGATGGTGACCGGAAGACCCGTCAGATGCTGGTGGTAGAGCTCGCTCAGCCGCTTGACCTGCTGGTCGGGTGCGGAGCGTTCGCGGAACAGGAGCTGCTCGCGGGGTGCGCCGAGGCGGTTGAGCAGATGGAGCAGGGCGTCACGGGTGGACAGCGGGGGCTCCTCGGGGCTGTCGCCGCGCAGGTCCACGACGCAGGCGCCGCGGAAGTGGTCCCTGAGGTCGTGCGCGGCGCGGATCGCGAGCGTCGTGCGGCCCGAGCCCGGGGTGCCGTGCAGGACGACCACCGATGGCTTGGTCTGCGTACTCGCGCGGGCCGCCTGGACCCATTGCCGGATCCGCGCCAGCTCCTGCCGTCGGCCCGCGAACGGCCCGACGGGCTCAGGGAGCTGACCGAAGGACTGCTCAAGCACCGTGCGCCTGCGGGCCGCGGCGCTCTTGTCGCTGCCGCGCAGCTTGGGCGCGCTCTTCTTGGGCGTCGTGGACGCGACGATCACCCGCTGCTGGTCGAGGAAGGGCCGGATACCGCGCACCTCCAGGGCGGTCAGCCACTGCAGCCGCAGCTGCTCGGGACCGCCGGGCTGGCCGAGCGCGCCGGCCCGCCGGCTGGCCGCCGGAAGATGGGACGCGGTCACCTTCACCACCGTGGCCGCGGCGCCCACGGCCCCGACGGTGACCGCCGTGCCGAGTGCCGTCCCGCCGTCCGTGCCCAGCACGAGGTCCGCCACGCAGGCCGCGACCGCGGCAACGGCCGCCACCATCAAGGCTGTTCCTGCGCCCTCCTTCGCATACCGCTGGCCGAAGGTCAGTCGGCCGGCCTGCCCCTCGTCCAGGGCGCGTGTGTACGCCTCGTACTCCTCCGTGGCCGTCTGTGCCATGGCGTCGAGCGCGGCGCGCGCCCGTGACAGCAGCACTGTCCCGTCGGTGCGGCCGCCGGAGCGGCGCACCTCCTCCTCCACGGCCCGTGCCAACAGCCGCTCGGCTTCCGCCCGATGGCCGTCCCGCATGTCACGTCCCCCTCCGGCGTCAACTTCGTTGCTCCACAGTGTCCTTCGAGTGGCACGTGAGCGCGAGAGCGTCACCGGTGGGCGGCGATCTCTCTTGCGTGGCGGGGACGTTCGGCGTGCAGGGGCGGCGTCGGACTCGACGCGAGCGAGCCGATCGTCGCGGGTTTCCTCAAGGGCGCGGCGCCGCCGGTTCGAGGTCGCCGTCGGGACAGGCCCGCCGCATGAGGGAGGCGGGCCGGGCACGAAGGCCCACCCACCGGTCACCTCACCCGCACCCCGTGATCCCCGTCCTCCTCGACACGGCCAGGAACAGACAGGCCCCCGCCAGCACCCCCTCCGCCACCGCACAGGCATAGGCCCGGGCGAGGTCACTGCCCGGCAGGGAGGTGGTTATGTCGAACCAGGCGTCCAGGACCGCCACCGCGGCGGTCGCCGATGCCGTGAGCCGCGCGGAGACATGGCCGCGCAGGCCGAGCAGGGCCGTGGCCGCGCAGCCGGCCGCCAGCAGGACGTCCAGCCCCACCCACGCCACCTGCCAGTTCCGCACCTTCGGGCTGCCCGGGAGCGTCTGGGCCAGCAGCACCATCCAGGGCACGAGGCCCATGGCCGCCGCGCCCAGCACCACCAGGGTCCAGCGCCGCGCGACGGCGGCGCCCGACCGGTCGTAGGTCTCGATCGTCCGCATGCGCCCACCCTAGACCGCAGAGGAAGTTCTGCAAAGAGAGTTCTGCAGAACTCACTCTGCAGAGCGAAGTCGGCGGTACGGTGGTGCCATGACGGAGCCCGAACCGACCAGCCTGGAGCGCACCGCGCTCTACAAATCCCTCGGCAACCCGTTGCGCCGCCGCATCCTGGAGTACCTGGGCACCCATGCGGAGGCGAACTCGACGGTGCTCGCCAAGGTGCTCGGCGAGAGCTCCGGGACGACCAGCTACCACCTGCGCAAGCTCGCCGAGCAGCGTCTCATCGAGGAGATCCCCGAGAAGTCCGGTGGCCGCGAGCGCTGGTGGCGCGCCCTGCCCTTCCGTCACACCACCCCCGACCCGGCCGCGATGGCCCCCCAGGAGTTCGCGGCCGCGGAGCACCTCGCCCTCCTGAAGATCGACGTGGACGCCGACCTCTTCCGCCGTGCCCACAGGGAGTACCGGGGCCCCGAGGGCTGGGCCCAGGTCATGCGGGCCGGTGCCTGGATGACCCGGGAGGAACTGCTGGACTTCGTACGCGAGTACCAGGCGCTCCTCGACCGTCACGGCCATGCGCGCGAGGACGCACCCGAAGGCGCCCGCCCCGTCAGTCTGCGGTTCTACGCCGTCCCGGACGCGCCCCGCGAGGAGCCCGCCGAGGAGGTCGCCCGGTCCCTCCCCGGAAGTCCGTCCCAGGCCCGAACTCGCAAGGCCGCAGGCCGCTCCGCGTCCCCGTAGACCGGCCCGCGCGAGCCTCGGGCCGCCCGAAGGTGCCCGCCCCGTCCCCGTGGGAGAGTGGGGGAGTGAACCGACTGGCCCATGAGACGTCCCCGTACCTGCTCCAGCATGCCGACAACCCCGTCGACTGGTGGCCCTGGTCGGCCGAGGCCTTCGACGAGGCGCGCCGGCGGAACGTGCCCGTCCTGCTGAGCGTCGGCTACAGCAGCTGCCACTGGTGCCACGTCATGGCCCACGAGTCCTTCGAGGACCAGGCGACCGCGGCCTATCTCAACGAGCACTTCGTCAGCGTCAAGGTCGACCGCGAGGAGCGGCCCGACGTCGACGCCGTCTACATGGAGGCGGTCCAGGCCGCCACCGGTCAGGGCGGCTGGCCCATGACGGTGTTCCTCACCCCCGACGCCGAGCCCTTCTACTTCGGCACCTACTTCCCGCCCATCCCCCGCCACGGCATGCCCTCCTTCCGTCAGGTCCTCCAAGGCGTCCACCAGGCCTGGGCCGACCGCCGGGAGGAGGTCACCGAGGTCGCCGGGAAGATCGTCCGCGACCTCGCCCACCGCGAGATCACCTACGGCGGCACCCGCACCCCCGGCGAGGAGGAGCTGGCCCAGGCACTGCTCGGCCTCACCCGTGAGTACGACCCGCAGCGCGGCGGCTTCGGCGCCGCCCCCAAGTTCCCGCCGTCCATGGTCATCGAGTTCCTGCTGCGCCACCACGCCCGCACCGGCTCCGAGGGCGCCCTCCAGATGGCACAGGACACCTGCGAGCGCATGGCGCGCGGCGGCATCTACGACCAGCTCGGCGGCGGCTTCGCCCGCTACTCCGTGGACCGCGACTGGGTCGTCCCGCACTTCGAGAAGATGCTGTACGACAACGCCCTGCTGTGCCGGGTGTACGCCCACCTGTGGCGGGCCACCGGCTCCGAGCTCGCCCGTCGCGTCGCGCTGGAGACGGCCGACTTCCTGGTGCGCGAACTGCGCACGAGCGAGGGCGGGTTCGCCTCCGCCCTCGACGCCGACAGCGACGACGGCACCGGCGAGCACGTCGAGGGCGCGTACTACGTGTGGACGCCCGAACAGCTCGCCGAGGTCCTCGGCCCCGAGGACGCCGAATACGCCGCCCAGTACTTCGGTGTCACCGAGGAAGGCACCTTCGAACAAGGCAGTTCGGTCCTCCAACTCCCACAACAGGAGGGGGTGTTCGACGCGCAGAGGATCGAGTCGATCAGGCGCCGCCTCCTGGAGAGGCGAGCGGAACGCCCTGCCCCCGGCCGCGACGACAAGGTGGTGGCGGCCTGGAACGGCCTCGCCGTCGCCGCCCTCGCCGAGACCGGCGCGTACTTCGACCGCCCCGATCTCCTGGACGCCGCGATCGGCGCCGCCGACCTGCTGGTCCGGCTGCACATGGACGAGCACGCCCGTCTGGCGCGTACGTCGAAGGACGGCGGGATCGGCGCCAACGCCGGCGTGCTGGAGGACTACGCGGATGTCGCCGAGGGCTTCCTCGCGCTCGCGTCCGTCACCGGCGAGGGTGTCTGGCTGGAGTTCGCCGGATTCCTGCTCGACCATGTGCTCGCGCAGTTCGCCGACGAGACCGGGGCGCTCTACGACACCGCCGCCGACGCCGAGAAGCTCATCCGCCGTCCCCAGGACCCCACCGACAACGCCACCCCATCCGGCTGGACCGCCGCCGCCGGGGCCCTCCTGTCGTACGCCGCGCAGACCGGTTCCGAACGCCATCGCACCGCGGCGGAGCGGGCGTTGGGCGTCGTCAAGGCGCTCGGGCCGCGTGTGCCGCGTTTCACCGGCTGGGGGCTGGCCGTCGCCGAGGCGCTTCTGGACGGTCCGCGTGAGGTCGCGGTCGTCGGTCCGGCCGCGGACGATCCGGCGACAAGGGCCCTGCACCGTACGGCGCTTCTGGGCACCGCTCCCGGGGCGGTCGTGGCCGTGGGTACTCCTGGGAGTGATGAGCTGCCGCTTCTTGTTGACCGTCCTCTCGTCGACGGCGCACCGACCGCGTACGTCTGCCGCAACTTCACCTGTGATGCTCCGACCACCGATCCGGACCGCCTGCGCAGGGCGCTGAGCGGCTGAAACGCTTTCCGGAGCGAGCTGTTCCAGATATCCGAATTGGGCACCTGTTCGGAAAGATCCCCCTAGGCAACCGACCGGTCCGAAACAAGCTATTTATCGGAAGAGCTCCCCAACTTCACAGTTCCCCCCTAGTCTCTGCACGGTGACGTGACGGAGGCGGCTCATGACGCGCTGTCGCGACCGGGGGGTTCTTGGGGATCTGGGGGGATCTTTTGCTGATGTCTGTCTTCATCGCTGCCGTTTCACTGGCCTTGTTCTGGATGGCGGCCTTCACCCTGTGGTGGCAGATGCACGCGTGGCGCACGCCCGAGGTGCTCGCCTCCACCCGCTTCAGCAGCCCGGACGGCGCCGCGCACCTGTCGTTCTCGCTGTTGCTGCCGGCGAGACACGAACAGGCCGTACTGGACCACACGATCGGGCGGCTGCTGGAGTCGACCCACGCCGACTTCGAGATCATCGTCATCGTCGGGCACGACGACCCGGAGACCACCGAGGTCGCCCGGAAGGCCGAGGCCCGCGACGCACGGGTGCGCGTGGTCGTCGACCACCACGAGAAGAAGAACAAGCCGAAGGCCATGAACACGGCGCTGCCGCACTGCCGCGGCGCCGTCGTCGGGGTCTTCGACGCCGAGGACCAGGTCCACCCGGAGCTGCTCGCCCACGTCGACCACGCCTTCCGCTCCACGGGCGCCGACGTCGTCCAGGGCGGGGTGCAGCTCATCAACTTCCACTCCAGCTGGTACAGCCTGCGCAACTGCCTGGAGTACTTCTTCTGGTTCCGCTCCCGGCTGCACCTGCACGCGCAGAAGGGGTTCATCCCGCTCGGCGGCAACACCGTCTTCGTCCGCACGGACGTGCTCAGGGAAGCCGACGGCTGGGACGCCGACTGCCTCGCCGAGGACTGTGACCTGGGCGTGCGGCTGTCCAGCGTCGGCAAGAAGGTGGTCGTCGCCTACGACTCCGACATGGTCACCCGGGAGGAGACCCCCGGCTCGCTGATGTCGCTGCTCAAGCAGCGCACCCGGTGGAACCAGGGGTTCCTGCAGGTCTACCGCAAGAAGGACTGGAAGCAGCTCCCCGGCTTCGGGCAGCGGCTGCTCGCCCGCTACACCCTCATGACGCCGTTCCTGCAGGCCTTCTCCGGCGTCGTCATCCCGCTCAACGCGGCGGTCGCCCTCTTCCTCGACGTGCCCGTCGGTATCGCCTTCCTCACCTTCCTGCCGCTCGTCACCGCGGCGGTCACCTTCGTCTTCGAGGTCGTCGGACTGCACGACTTCGGCACGCAGTACGGGCTGCGCGTCCGCCTCGTCCACTACGTGAAGCTCATCGTGGGCGGTCCCTTCTACCAGGTGCTCCTCGCCGGTGCCGCCCTCCGCGCCGTCTGGCGCGAGCAGCGCGGACGCAACGACTGGGAGCTGACCAGCCACGTCGGCGCGCATCTGACCGCGGCCGGTGTGATCCGCCAGTCCCGAGAGGACGTTGCTGCGTGACCTCCACTCTTCCCGCGGCGACCGGCACCCAGGTCCCCGCGCAGGGCACACGTGTCCCCGGCACCGTCCCCGCTCCCCGTCCGGCGTTCCGTCTGCGTGGCTCTCGTCCCGATCTGGTGCTGTGCGGAGTGCTCCTCGCGGTGATCCTCACGGTGCAGGGCTGGAACATCGGCGCCTATCCGACGCTCAGCGACGACGAGGGCACCTACCTCGCCCAGGCGTGGGCCGTGCAGAACGGCCACGGCCTCGCCCACTACACGTACTGGTACGACCACCCGCCGCTCGGCTGGATCCAGATAGCACTGCTGACCTGGATCCCCGCCCACATCGTCCCCGGCCTGATGACGGTCGGCACGATGCGGGTCGCCATGCTGCTGGTCAGTGCGGTGAGCGCGGTGCTCGTCCATGTCCTCGCCCGCCGGCTGCTGCTGCCGACCTGGGCGGCCGGGCTCGCCATGGTGCTGTTCGGCGTCTCCCCGCTCTCGGTGGTCCTCCAGCGTGAGATCTTCCTCGACAACATCGCGGTGATGTGGACGCTCCTCGCGTTCACCCTGGCCGCGTCCCCGAGCCGCCACCTCTGGCACCACTTCGGCGCGGGCCTCGCCGCCGCCGCGGGCGTCCTCACCAAGGAGACGATGCTCGTCGTCCTGCCCGCCGTCTTCCTCACCATGTGGCGCCACAGCCACCGCGACACCCGGAAGTTCGCGCTGACCGGCGCGGTCACGGCATGTGTCCTGATCGGCATCTCCTACCCGCTCTTCGCTCTGCTCAAGGGCGAGTTGCTGCCGGGAGCGGGCCATGTCTCCCTGTGGGACGGCATCACCTACCAGATGAGCCGCGCCGGTTCCGGATTCATCCTCGACCCCCGCTCCGGCTCGTACGGCGTCCTGCACTCCTGGCTCTACTACGACCGCGTCCTGCCGCTCGGCGGCCTCGCCGGAGCGCTGGTGCTCCTGCTCACCTGGCGCTGGTCGGTGACCGCACGGGCGCTGGCCGGACCCGCGCTCGCCGTCGCGATCCTCACCCTGGTCGCGATGCGGCCGAGCGGCTATCTGCCCGCGATGTACGTCATCCAGGCCCTGCCGTTCCTCGCGCTCGTGCTCGCCGGAGCCGCCGCGAGCATCGCCCATCTGGTGCTGCGGCGGTGGCGGAGCAGGACCGGGAAGCCGTACGTCACCTGGGCGCGGTACGCCGTGGCGGCGCTGCTCGTGGCCGCCGCCGGGGCCTATGTCGTGCCCCGCTGGTACGACGGCGACCGCACCGCCCTGACCGCCGACGCCAACGCCCCCTACCGGGCCGCCTCGCACTGGCTCACCAGCCAGGTGAAGGACCCCGCCCGCACCCGGGTCCTGGTCGACGACGCGCTCTGGCTCGACCTCGTCCACGCCGGATACCGGCCCGGGCTCGGCGCCATCTGGTTCTACAAGGCCGACCTCGACCCCGCGGTGACCAGGACGATGCCGAACGGCTGGCGGGACCTCGACTACGTGGTCGCCTCCCCGACGGTCCGGCGCGACGCGGCCAATCTGCCGGGCGTCCGGGCCACCATCCAGCACTCCACACCGGTCGCCACCTTCGGCACCGGCGCCGACCGGATCGAGATCCGTCGGATCCAGACCGCCGGAGGCGCCCGATGACCACCGACGTCCGCAGCATCCAGGCCCCGGGAGACGACCGATGAGCCACGAGCCCACCGCTCCGGGCGGACTGGGGGACCCGGCGGTACGCGCCGCCACCGTGCCAACCGAGCGCCGAAGGGAGGTCCCCGAACCAGGGGCCGTCACCATCGTCGTACCGACCTACAACGAGTCGGGGAACATTCGTGAGCTGCTGCGCCGGATCACCGAGTCGGTGCCCGCACGGCTGCCCTGCGAGGTCGTCTTCGTCGACGACTCCACCGACGACACCCCTGACGTGATCTCCCGAGAGGCGCAGGACTGCCCCTTCCCGGTCACCGTGCTGCACCGGGACGAGCCGGCCGACGGGCTCGGTGGGGCCGTGGTGGAGGGCATGAAGGCGGCCGGCTCCGACTGGATCGTCGTCATGGACGGGGACCTGCAGCATCCGCCGTCCCTGGTACCGGAGTTGGTCGGCACCGGCGAGCGTACGAACGCCGGGCTCGTGGTCGCCTCCCGCTACACCAAGGGCGGCAGCCGCGCCGGACTCGCGGGCGGCTACCGGATCGCCGTCTCGCGTGGCGCGACCTGGCTGACCAAGTCGCTGTTCCCGCGCAGGCTGCGCGGCGTCAGCGACCCGATGAGCGGCTTCTTCGCCATCCGCCGCAGCGCGGTCACGGCGGAGATCCTGCAGCCGCTCGGCTACAAGATCCTCCTCGAACTGGCCGTGCGCAGCAGGCCGCGCACGGTCACCGAAGTGCCGTTCGTCTTCCAGGACCGGTTCGCGGGCGAGTCCAAGTCGACCGCGCGGGAGGGCCTGCGCTTCCTGCGCCATCTGGCCGGGCTGCGCACCGCCTCGCCCCTCGCGCGCATGGTGGCCTTCGGACTGATCGGCGCCACCGGATTCGTACCGAACCTGGTCGGCCTGTGGACCCTCACCGGACTCGGTATGCACTACCTGCCGGCCGAGATCCTCGCCAACCAGCTGGGTGTGGCCTGGAACTTCCTGCTCATCGAGCAATTGCTGTTCCGTGAGCGCCGCCGGCACCGCCACTGGTGGGACCGGGTGGGACGGTTCGCGCTCCTGGCCAACGCCGACCTGGTGCTGCGCATTCCGCTGATCGCGCTGCTGGTCGGCACGTTCGCCATGGGGGTGCTGTCCGCCACCGCGCTGGCGCTGGCGATGACCTTCGTCCTGCGCTTCGTGGGGACCGAAGCGCTGGTCTATCTGCCGCGCCGCGGCCGGCGCACGCATCGTGCCGCGGGCGGAAGCCGCACAGCAAGGAGAACCATGTGAAGACCGTCCGCCCACTCCGCATGTTCCGCAGACGCAGAACCGCCCTGCTGGCCGTGACCGGCATGACCGCGGGCCTGCTTCTGACCTCGCCGCAGCCCGCGTCCGCCGCGAACCTCGTCAAGAACCCCGGCTTCGAAGTCGACGGCACCGACGGGATGCCGTACTGCTGGGAGAAGTCCGGCTGGGGCGACAACGACTTCACCTTCACCACCACCGGTGACTCCCACTCCGGCAGCAAGGCCATGAAGGTCGAGCTGACCCGCCGCGTCGACGGCGACCGCAAGGCGCTCATCACCGAGTCCGCGAGCTGTGCGCCCGTGGTCACGCCGGGCAAGCAGTACGACCTGGGCGTCTGGTACAAGTCGACGACCCCGGACACCGCGGTGACCCTGTTCCGGCACGACACGACCGCGGGCTGGCAGTACTGGACGGACCTCAAGACGCTCGACATGAGCGCGAGCTGGTCCCAGGCGAGTGTCCGCACACCCGCGGTACCGGCCGGCACCGACATGATCACCTGGGGTGTCTCGGTGTACGGCACCGGGTCCGTGACCACCGACGACTACACCATGGCGCAGGTCCCCGACCCGCTGCCGCCCGCGCAGTGCACGGGCACGGCCGACCAGTGCGCGGGCGGCGGCTGGCAGGTCCTGCCCACGCAGAACCCGGTGCGCTCGATGCACTCCGTCGTCCTCAACAACGGCAAGGTGCTGCTGATCGCGGGCTCGGGCAACAACCCGGACGACTTCGCGGCCGGCACCTTCACGAGCGCCGTCTACGACCCGTCGAACGGCTCGTACAAGCTGATCCCCACTCCGAAGGACCTGTTCTGCTCCGGGCACGTCCAGCTCCAGGACGGCCGGGTGCTGGTGATGAGCGGCACCAAGGCGTACACGGTCCCGGGCGGCCACGGCTACGAGGGGTTCAAGGACTCGTACATCTTCGACCCGGCGACCGAGACGTACACCAAGACGAACGACCTCAACGACGGCCACTGGTACCCGTCGGCGACCGAGCTCGGCAACGGTGACGTGATCACCTTCGGCGGACTGCGCGAGGACTCCACGGGCTCGGTGACCGCCGACTACTGGTCGAACAAGGACCAGCAGTGGCTGCCGACGTGGAAGGTCAACCAGACCTGGTCGTTCTGGGGCCTGTACCCGTCGATGATCCTCATGCAGGACGGCCGCCTCTTCTACTCCGGCAGCCATGTCTTCGGCAACAACATCCCCGGCACCGGCTCGGCGATCTACGACTACCACGCGAACACGGTCACGCAGGTCCCTGGCCTGCAGAACAAGGACGAACGCGACCAGTCGGCGAGTGTGCTGCTGCCTCCCGCCCAGGACCAGAAGGTCCTCACCATCGGCGGCGGCAACATCATGACCAACCCGGACGCGAACCGCCTCACGGACATCATCGACCTCAAGCAACCCAACCCGCAGTACGTCGCCGGACCGCCGCTGCCGCAGGGCAAGGTCGACCTCGGCAACGGACCGGTGGCCGAGACCGGGAACCAGGGCAAGATGTACGCCTCCACGGTGCTCCTGCCGGACGGCAAGGTGCTGGAGACGGGCGGCGCGCTGCACAACCGCGCCAACTCGGTCTACGAGGCCTCGGTCTTCGACCCGAACACCACCACCTTCACCCCGGTGGCCGTCGACCCCGAGTCCCGCGGCTACCACTCCTCCGCCTTCCTGCTGCCGGACGGCCGCGTGATGGCGACCGGCGACAACCCGGGCAACGGCACCTGGAACCACAACGTGTCGATCTACTCGCCGCCGTACCTGTTCAAGGGCCCCCGCCCGACGATCACCTCGCTGATCGACAACCAGTGGACGTACGGCACCACACAGCGCATCACGGTCGACCGGCCCATCGCCAAGGCGGAGCTGATCCGTCCCGCTGCGGTCACCCACTCCTCGGACCCCAACCAGCGGTTCGTCGACCTGCCGCTGTCGGTGAACGGCCCCAACGTCGACCTGAACGTGACGAGCAACCCCGACCTGGCGCCGCCCGGCTGGTACATGCTCTTCGCGGTCGACGCGAACGGCGTCCCCTCGGTCGCGAAGTGGGTCCATCTGCAGGGGCCGGCGGCGCTGTCCGCGAGCACGCCCTCCGCCCATGTCCACTCCTTCGCCGACTCCCTGTCGGGCACGACCACCCGGGCGGGAAAGAAGCGCACGTCGCAGCCGGTCAGTCCGACCATCTCGGGCTGCGACCGGCACTACGGCTCGGCCAACGTGTGCGTGCCCACGGTGTTCCCGCCGGAGGTGAGGAAGACGACGGCCGCACGCTGCGCCTGGCTGCGGCAGAACGACTACGGCCGTCTGAAGGTCAACGGCAGGGACGACCCCCTGGGCCTCGACCCCAACCGGGACGGGGTGGCCTGCGGCAAGGGCGATGTGAAGAGGCGTTAGGGATCCTCGCACTATGCCCGCCCGGGTCGCGCGCTCATAGTGCAAGGACCCCTTAGCCCCGGCTCGAACCCTGCGCGAGGGCGCGCTCCACGATGGCCTCCAGCTGTTCGTGGTGCGCGCCCTTCCAGTACGCCCGCCCGCACTCCCGGCACTGGGCGAAGACGTCGTACGAGCGCTGTGTACCGCCTTCGAGCTGGTCGGCGACCTCTTCCTTCGTGGCGTCCCTCAGCAGTCCGTTGCAGGCGGTGCACCGTGTCCACGGGCGCAGCTCGGGCGCGAACCGATCGAGAACGTCGCGGAGTTGGTCCTCCGGACGGGTGCTGTAGATGAACGCGCCCGCCCACAGCTCCCGGCGGCGCAGCAGCCCCCGGTCGCGGCTGAGCATCACGCGCTGCTCCGCCGCCGAGCGGGCGGCGAGCGCCGGGTCGCCGATGTCCGACGCCTCGTACGCGGTGTCCACGCCGAGCAGCCGCAGACGGCGGGCGAGGGTGCCGAGGTGGACGTCGAGCAGGAATCGCAGCGGAGCTCCCGGGACGCGCTGGGGGCGGTCGACGGGGCGTACGGCCACGGACTCACCGGCCGTCGGGACATGGGAGACCGGCACGTCGCGGCCGTCCACGACCAGTGCCCCGACCTCGGTCAGCGGCACGCCCAGGGACTCGACGACATGGCCGAGTGTGGAGGCGCCGTCGGTGACGACCTTGGTGGCGCGCCCGCGCCGTCCGTGCGGGACGAAGAGCCCCAGCTCCGGGGAGAACTCGACGTGGATCTCGGGTCCGTTCACGTGGTCAGCATGGCACGGGCCGCGCTCAGGGCGCCTCGGAATCGCGCCGCGCCAGACCCTGCTCCAGCACCTCCAGCGCGCGCTCGGCGTACTCCCCGATGTCCCCCCGCTGCCCGTGCTCGGCCCAGTAGCGGGAGGCCTCCATCAGCGCGCCGACGATGCCCATGCAGTACACCCGTACCTCCAGGTCGTCGGGGTCGCGCCCGGTGCGCTCGGCCACCACCCGGCACATCATCCGGCCGGTCACGGACATGCTCTCGATCATCCGGGAGCGGACGGCGGGCACCTCCACCATCAGCCGTCCGCGCAGCTCCATCTCCTCGCGCGTCTCGAACTCGTCCGACATGCTCCGCTCGACGGCGTGGCGGACGACGTGCCGGAGGGACGTCAGCAGGGGTTCGTCGGCGGGCCGCGCGCGCAGTTCCTCCTCCAGGATCGGGTCGTACTCGTCGGTGACGACGATGTCCTCCTTGGTGGGGAAGTACCGGAACACCGTGGAGGGGGAGACCTCGGCCGCCTCCGCGATCTGCTCGATGGTGGTCGCGTCGTACCCCTGCTCCTGGACCAGCCGGTACGTCGCCTCGCGGATCGCCATACGAGTCTTGATCTTCTTCCGCTCGCGCAGCCCCAGACGGGGTTCGACGGCGGGGTGGAGCTGTGTGCGGTGGCGGCCATGGTCGTCATTGTCGGGCATCCCCCGGGGCGGGGACCATGTCGGGGCTCTGGCCCGGGAGCGTTCCCGCGGGTTTCGCGCCGGGCGGGAGCGCCGCCGCGAGCAACGCCGTGACCAGCGCGACGATGCCGCTGACCAGCAGGAACAGGATGACGGCAGCAATGAAATGAGAGTAGCTCTCAAAAGATGTCAGCCGTCAATGGGGAGCGGGTTTCGGGGCGCGGGAATGGCCACGGCGGGGCCGTGGCCATGAAGGAGCCGGGGGAGCTATGAGTGCTGGTAGGCCACCAGCGAGATCCCCACGTAGTGCACGACGAAGGCGGCGAGGGTGAGGGAGTGGAAGACCTCGTGGAAGCCGAACCAACGCGGGGACGGATTGGGTCGCTTGATGCCGTAGACCACGCCGCCCGCGCTGTAGAGCAGGCCTCCCACGACGACGAGCACCAGGACGGCGATCCCGCCCCTCCGTGTGAAGTCGGGCAGGAAGAAGACGGCCGCCCAGCCCATCGCGATGTAGCAGGGCGTGTACAGCCAGCGCGGGGCGCCGACCCAGAAGACCCGGAAGACGATGCCGGCCGCCGCCGCGGCCCAGATGCTCCACAGCAGCCACCGGCCCTTCGTGCCCGGCAGGAGCAGCAGGGTCAGCGGGGTGTAGGTGCCCGCGATGATCAGGAAGATGTTGGCGTGGTCGAGCCGGCGCAGGACGCCGTCCATGCGCGGGCTCCAGTTGCCGCGATGGTAGAGCGCGCTGACTCCGAACAGCAGGCAGGCCGTCAGAACGTAGATGCCACAGGCGATGCGGCCCCGGGTCGAGTCCGCGAGGGCCGTGAGCACCAGACCTGCCACCAGGACGGTCGGGAACATTCCGAGGTGCAGCCAGCCACGGAGCTTCGGCTTCACCGGGTGGGGCAGCGAGAGCGCGACGGGACCGCGGCCGACTGCCGGCGAGTCCGTGGGCGCGTCGGGGACGGACGCAGTCATGCGGGCATGGTACCTACGCGACCGTAAGTCGTGAATCAAGGTGGGACCGGTATCACCCGCGCTGTCCGGACTGCGCGGAGGCGGCGCCGGACCGCGGCAACGCAAAAGATCCTTCAGTCGAACCCTACGTGCACGCAAAGAAACGCGGAGACAGTGGCGATCCTCACTCCGCTCAGCTGTGACGTCCTCTGGACAGATGCGCAATCACGTCGGATGATCAAATGAGTGCGGTCGGCACCGGATGAGCGGCTACGAAGCATCCGGGTCGCGGCCCCCACGGGGCAATCAACAAAAAATCCCTCATCTAGGAGCGATCGTGGCGCGCGACATCGCGGCTCCCTCAACCGTCCCCACCGAACACAAGGACCTGATCTCGTGGGTCAACGAGATCGCTGAACTGACGCAGCCGGACAGCGTGGTCTGGTGTGACGGATCCGAGGCCGAATACGAGCGCTTGTGCGAGGAGCTCGTCCTCAAGGGCACCTTCAAGAAGCTCGACCCGATCAAGCGCCCGAACTCCTACTACGCCGCCTCCGACCCGACGGACGTCGCCCGGGTCGAGGACCGGACCTTCATCTGCTCCGAGAAGGAGGCGGACGCGGGTCCGACCAACCACTGGAAGGCCCCCGCCGAGATGCGGGAGATCTTCCAGGGCGACAACGGCCTGTTCCGCGGCTCCATGCGCGGCCGCACGATGTACGTCGTGCCCTTCTGCATGGGCCCGCTCGGCTCGCCGCTCTCCGCGACAGGCGTGGAGATCACCGACTCCGCGTACGTCGCGGTCTCCATGCGCACCATGACGCGGATGGGCCAGGCGGTCCTCGACGAACTCGGCTCCGAGGGCTTCTTCGTCAGGGCCGTCCACTCCCTGGGCGCCCCGCTGGAGCCCGGGCAGGAGGACGTCCCCTGGCCGTGCAACCAGACCAAGTACATCTCGCACTTCCCCGAGAGCCGCGAGATCTGGTCCTACGGCTCCGGCTACGGCGGCAACGCGCTGCTCGGCAAGAAGTGCTACGCCCTGCGCATCGCCTCCGTGATGGCGCGTGACGAGGGCTGGCTGGCCGAGCACATGCTGATCCTCAAACTGACACCGCCGCAGGGCGAGTCGAAGTACGTCGCCGCGGCCTTCCCGAGCGCCTGCGGCAAGACGAACCTCGCCATGCTGGAGCCGACGATCTCCGGCTGGACGGTCGAGACGATCGGCGACGACATCGCGTGGATGCGGTTCGGCGAGGACGGCCGCCTGTACGCGATCAACCCCGAGGCGGGCTTCTTCGGTGTCGCGCCCGGCACCGGCGAGCACACCAACGCCAACGCGATGAAGACGCTGTGGGGCAACTCGGTCTTCACGAACGTCGCGCTGACCGACGACAACGACATCTGGTGGGAGGGCATGACGGAGGAGACTCCGGCCCACCTCACCGACTGGAAGGGCAACGACTGGACGCCGGAGGCCGGCGCCCCGGCCGCCCACCCGAACGCCCGCTTCACCGTGCCGGCTTCACAGTGCCCGATCATCGCGCCCGAGTGGGAGGACCCGAAGGGCGTGCCGATCTCGGCGATCCTCTTCGGTGGCCGACGCGCCACCGCGGTCCCGCTCGTGACGGAGTCCTTCGACTGGAACCACGGTGTCTTCCTCGGCGCCAACGTCGCCTCCGAGAAGACCGCCGCGGCCGAGGGCAAGGTCGGCGAACTGCGCCGTGACCCCTTCGCCATGCTGCCCTTCTGCGGCTACAACATGGGCGACTACATGGGCCACTGGGTCGATGTGGCCAAGGGCAAGGACCAGTCCAAGCTGCCGAAGATCTACTACGTCAACTGGTTCCGCAAGAACGACGAGGGCAAGTTCGTCTGGCCCGGCTTCGGCGAGAACAGCCGCGTCCTGAAGTGGATCGTCGAGCGCCTGGAGGGCAAGGCCGAGGGAGTCGAGACCCCGATCGGCATCCTGCCGACGAAGGAGGCGCTGGACACGAACGGCCTGGAGCTCTCGGAGTCCGACCTCGACTTCCTGCTCACCGTCGACAAGGACGTGTGGCGCGAGGAGGCGGCCCTGGTCCCCGAGCACCTCAACACCTTCGGTGACCACACGCCCAAGGAGCTGTGGGACGAGTACCGCGCGCTGGTGCGGCGCCTGGGCTGAGGGGTCCTTTCACACCCTAAGAGCTCCGCGGCCGGTCGGACTTGCCCTGACCTGCGACGTCATCAAGACCGGCCGCGGTGACAGCACCACGGAACAGGCCGGGGCCCCGCACAACGGCGTGCGGGGCCCCGGCTGTGTGCTGGAGGGAGCCGCGACGGAAGCCGGTGCGGTGTCATGGCGCCCGGTCCGCGCGTCTCTGCGGGTGCACGCGGACCGGGGCCGACGAGGGGAGCCGCCCGGAGGCGGCCCGGGTGGCGTCAGCCGGCGGCGATCGGCTCGCGCGGCTCGGCCAGTGCGGCGGTGTGCGCGTCCATGCGCTCCGCCGACAGGATCGCCGCCGCCGTGTCCGCGCGCGACGCCGCCACCACCAGGGCGCGGCCCGCCAGCGCGAGAGCGCGCCGGTGGAGTGCCGCGACGCGCGGCTCATCGCCGCGCGCGGTCCCACTCGCGCGGATCGGCGGCACTCCCGCGCGCAGCCGCGTCACCTGCTCGGCGAGCCGCTCCGCGGCCGTGTCCAGCTCCGGGGCGGGCGCCAGCGTACGCAGCTCGTCCGTCACCGCGAGCAGTGCCGCCAGATGGCCCGCGAGCTGGATGTCCAGCTCCTCCTCACGCGAACGGTGCGGGAAGTCGGGGGCGGTGCCGGCCATCGTGTGCACCGACTTGGTGCGGATCGGTTCGTACATGGGACGGCCTCCTGTGCTCTGACAGGAAGCCATCCTAGCTTGGATTTCGTCTAAAGTTGAGTCGAATCGCAAAGCGTGTGCGCTGAGCACGTACGGTGAGCGTCAGGGCTGGCTGTAGCCGTCCAGGAAGCTCCCTATGCGGGTGATCGCCGACGTAAGGTCACTCACGGTCGGCAGCGTCACGACCCGGAAGTGGTCGGGCTCGGTCCAGTTGAAGCCCGTCCCCTGTACGACCATGATCTTCTCGCGCCGCAGCAGGTCCAGGACCATCTGCCGGTCGTCCTTGATCTTGAAGACCTTCGGGTCGAGACGGGGGAAGAGATACAGCGCTCCCCGCGGCTTCACGCAGGTCACACCCGGGATCTGCGTCAGCAGCTCGTACGCCGCGTCCCGCTGCTCCTTCAGGCGTCCGCCCGGCAGCACCAGGTCGTTGATCGTCTGGCGGCCGCTCAGCGCCGCCACCACGCCGTGCTGGCCCGGCATGTTCGCGCACAGTCGCATGTTCGCGAGGATCGTCAGCCCCTCGATGTACGACTCTGCGTGCGCCCGGGGGCCCGAGATCGACATCCAGCCCACCCGGTAGCCCGCCACCCGGTACGCCTTGGACATGCCGTTGAAGGTGAGGGTCAGCACGTCCGGGGCCACCGCCGCGGTCGGCGTGTGCGTGGCGCCGTCGTACAGGATCTTGTCGTAGATCTCGTCGGAGCAGACGAGGAGGTTGTGTCGGCGGGCGATGTCGGTCAGGCCCCGGAGCACCGCCTCGTCGTACACAGCGCCCGTCGGGTTGTTCGGGTTGATGATGACGATCGCCTTGGTGCGGTCGGTGACCTTCCGCTCCACGTCCGCGAGGTCCGGCATCCAGTCCGACTGCTCGTCGCAGCGGTAGTGGACGGCGGTGCCGCCCGACAGCGAGACCGCCGCCGTCCACAGGGGGTAGTCCGGCGCCGGTACGAGCACCTCGTCGCCGTCGTCCAGCAGGCCCTGCATGGCCATCACGATCAGTTCGGAGACGCCGTTGCCGATGAAGACGTGCTCGACGTCGGTCTCGATGCCCAGGGTCTGGTTGTGCATCACGACCGCCCGGCGGGCGGCGAGCAGGCCCTTGGCGTCGCCGTAGCCGTGTGCCGTGGAGACGTTGCGGAGGATGTCCTCGAGGATCTCGGGCGGGCACTCGAAGCCGAAGGCGGCCGGATTGCCGGTGTTGAGCTTGAGGATGCGGTGACCCGCCGCCTCCAGCCGCATCGCCTCCTCGAGAACCGGGCCCCGGATCTCGTAGCAGACGTTGGCGAGCTTCGTGGACTGGATCACCTGCATGTCCGTGAGCTTACGGCCGCGTAACGCCTCGCGCCGCGTGTTTTCCACCACGTGGGACGGGGCAGCGTGATCGGTCGACGCCGGTGAACGCGCCCGAGCTGCCCAGGGCTCCGCGCGGGTGACGCGGCCGCAGTCCCGAATCCGTGGGCCGCGCCTGCTCCGAGTGGGGGAGGGCCGGGCCCCGGCGCCGGCTGTGTGCCTCCCGTTGCTCGGCCACCATGCCTCGGCCGAAAACAACACCTTGTCCCCACATACCCCTCCATTGACAATGCGCATGACAAGAGCAGAGGGTGGCCGGAAAACCTTCGGTCCTCCATGTCATCGCAAACCTCGTCGAGAGGGGAACCCCCCACATGAGAAAGCCTCTCGTTGCCGCGCTCTTCGCTCTGGTGATCGCCGGAGCCGGCGCGGCACCGGCGGTCGCGGCTCCCCAGCCCGCGACCGCCGCGGTCAAGACGGTCCTCACGACCGTGGCCACGACCGCCAAGGCGGTCACGGCGGGCCGGACGGCGACGGTCCAGGCCGCCGACTTCGCCGGCACCGTCTCGCTCAGCAACTGCTCCGGCTCCGTCATCCGCCTCCCGAACTCCGCGGACACCGACCCGGCGCTCGTGCTCACCAACGGCCACTGCCTGGAGACCGGCTTCCCGTCGCCCGGTCAGGTCATCGTCGACCAGCCCTCCAGCCGCACCTTCGGCCTGCTCAACTCCTCGGGCAGCAAGGTCGCGACGCTGCGTGCGAGCAAGGTCGCGTACTCCACGATGACCGACACGGACATCACGATCTACCAGCTCACCAGGACCTACGCGCAGATCAAGAGCTCGTACGGGATCAGCGCGCTCGCCCTCGCCGACACCCACCCGGTCGCCGGCACCGCCATCAAGGTCGTCTCCGGCTACTGGAAGCGGATCTACAGCTGCAACATCGACGGGTTCGTGTACCGCCTGAAGGAGGGCGACTGGACCTGGAAGGACTCGGTCCGTTACACCTCCGCCTGCAACACCATCGGCGGTACGTCCGGGTCGCCCGTCATCGACAACACCACCGGCAAGGTCGTCGCCGTCAACAACACCGGCAACGAGAGCGGCGAGACCTGCACCGTGAACAACCCGTGCGAGGTCGACGCGAGCGGCAAGGTGACCGTCCGTCAGGGCATCAACTACGCCGAGGAGACCTACCAGATCCCGGCGTGCTTCGGCATCGGCAACAAGCTCGACCTGAGCGCGAGCGGGTGCGTCCTGCCCAAGCCGTAGCAAGGATGGGGCGGGCGGTCACCCGGGAGTCCTGCGGACCGCCCGCCCCGCCAGTACGTCCGTCCTGCGCCCGTCCTCGATCACGAAACGGCCGTCGATCAGGACGTACGGGATGCCCGTCGGGAGCGTGCGCGGACGCTCGAACGTGGCGCCCGCCGCGACCGTGGCCGGGTCGAAGAGCACGAGGTCGGCACGGTAGCCCTCGCGGACCAGCCCCCGGTCCGGCAGCCGCAGCCGGGCCGCCGGACGCGAGGTGAGACGGGCCACGCACTCCTCCAGCGACAGCACCCCCAACTCCCGGACGTAGTGGCCCAGATACCGCGGGAAGGTGCCGTAGGCGCGCGGGTGCGGTTTCGTGCCCCGCAGGATGCCGTCGGAGCCACCGGTGTGGACGCGGTGGCGCATGATCGCGCGGACGTTCTCCTCGTGCCCCACGTGCTGCAGGATCGTCGAGCCCAGCCGGTCCTCGACCAGCAGGCGCCGGGCGGTCACCCACGGCGCCTCGCCGCGCAGGTCCGCCGACTCCTGGACCGTCCGGCCGACGTACGACGCGAGGCCGGGAGCGTCCACGCCCGAGATCTCGATCGTGTCCCACTCGACGGGCACGCCGTGGCAGCCGTCGGCGCCGACGACCTCCATGTCGTGCCGGATCCGCTCGGCGACGACGTCGTCCGCGAGCCGCCTGAGGATCTCCTCCGGCCCGCCCTCGCTCGCCCAGCTCGGCAGCAGCGCCGCCAGCGTCGTACTGCCCGGCGTGTAGGGGTACGTGTCCAGCGTGATGTCCGCGCCCGCCGCCAGCGCCTCGTCGAGCAGGGACAGCAACTCGGGGGCCCGGCCCTCGTTCACGCCGAAGTTCATGGTCGCGTGGGCCAGGTGGAGCGGGCAGCCTGCCTGGCGGGCCAGGGCCACCATCTCCGCGTACGCCTCCAGGGCCCCCGCCCCGTACGAGCGGTGGTGCGGGCAGTAGTAGCCGCCGTACCGGGCCACCACCCGGCACAACTCGGTGAGTTCGGCGTCCTCGGCGTACATGCCGGGCGTGTAGGTCAGCCCCGACGACATGCCGACCGCGCCCTGCTCCATCCCCTCGGCCACCAGCCGCCGCATGCGGTCCAGCTCCTCGGGCGTCGCCTGCCGGTCCTCCCAGCCGACGACCATCATCCGGACCGTGCCCTGCGGGATCAGATACGCCGCGTTGACCGCGATGCCCTGGTCCAGGCGGTCCAGGTACTCGCCCACCGACCGCCAGGTGAAGTCGGCGTCGTCGCCGTACCCGTTCCAGCCGGTGATCGCGCGGCGCACCTCGTCGAGCGTGCGGTCGTCGACCGGCGCGTACGACAGCCCGTCCTGCCCGATGACTTCGAGCGTCACGCCCTGGGCCGCCTTCGCGCTGTGGTCGGGGTCGCGCAGGAGGGCGAGGTCGCTGTGGGCATGCATGTCGATGAAGCCGGGGGACAGGGCCAGGCCCTCGGCGTCCAGCTCCCGCACCGCCCTGGGGCGTTGGCAGCCCGCGGCCATGGCCTCCTTGACGATCGAGACGATCCTGCCGCCCTTGATCGCCACGTCGGCGCGGTAGGAGGGACCGCCGCTGCCGTCGACGACCTCCGCGTCACGGATGACGAGATCGGCGAGATCGACGGGATCGGCGGGACGGACGGGACCGGTTGGACGGACGGGACCGGCGGGACGGACTGGTCCGGTGGGATCGGCGGGATCCATGGAGCGACTCCTGTTGCTGGACGTGTTCCTGGACGTGTTCCTGGACGTGTTCCTGGTGGTTCCTGGTGGTTCCTGGTGGTTCCGGTGGTGTTCCTAGAAGAACGTGCGGATGTAGTCCACGACCGTGCCGTCCGCCTCGGCCACCGGAATCAGCTGCCACTTGTCGAACGACGTGCAGGGGTGGGACAGGCCCAGGCCGAGCCAGTCGCCGACCTCGACGTCCGCCTCCGGCGTCGTCCGGAGCCAGGCGTGCTGGTCGGAGAGGGCGGTCACCGAGACTCCTTCGGCCGGTCGCTCCTCGCCGTCCCGGCGCACCACCAGAGCGGACGGCAGGTCGAGGTCGTATGCCGCGTCCCGCTTGCCCGCGTTGGCGAAGGCCTGCTCGGG
Organism: Streptomyces sp. TP-A0356; assembly: GCF_001417775.1. Lineage (GTDB taxonomy): Bacteria > Actinomycetota > Actinomycetes > Streptomycetales > Streptomycetaceae > Streptomyces. The sequence continues at coordinate 34,278 of NZ_BBZJ01000019.1, forward strand.
GGAGGGCCGGGACACCACCTGCGCCCACAGGCGGAACGCCGGCTCCAGCGCGCCCTCCTCCGGCACACGGGTGAACGGGGTCAGCCTGCGGTAGTGGCCGTCGTCGTGCGAGACGTACGCGCCCGAGCGCAACAGCTTCAGAACCGGGAGGGAGAGTTCCGGGATCCGCGCGAAGACGTCCGCCACCGCGTCGAACCACGCGCTGCCGCCCGCGCTCACCACGATCTCGTCCAGACCGGCGAACCGGCCCGCCTCGTCGAAGTCCGCCGCCAGCGCGGTCAGGCGGCGCAGCCACGCGCGCACCCGGTCCGGATCCGGCTGCGGCACCTCCCCCTCGTATCCCGCCACGCCCACCAGCCGCAGCGTCTCCGTGGCCGCCACCGCGTCCGCGACCGCCGCGCACTCCTCCTCCGTACGGACGCCGGTGCGCGCGCCCTCTCCGGCGGCCAGCTCCACGACCACGTCGACCGGGCGCGCGCTGCCCGTCAGGGCCGCGTCCATCAGCTCCACTCCGCGTACGGAGTCGACGTAACAGATGAAGCGGAACCCGGCGTCCGTGGCGAGCTCGGCGGCGATCCGGCGCAGGGCCGCCGGGTCCACCAGTTCGTTCGCGAGGAACACCCGCTGGATGCCGAAGTGCCGTGCCACGCTCACCTGGTGGGGGACCGCGAGCGTGATGCCCCAAGCCCCGTGCTCGATCTGGCGGTGGAAGAGCTGGGGAGCCATCGACGTCTTGCCGTGCGGGGCGAAGGCGAGGCCGTGGCGGGCCGCGTAGGTCTCCATGAGGCGGAGGTTGTGCTCCAGGCGCTCGGCCGAGAGGGTCAGGACCGGGGTGGTGAAGCCGCCGGTGAACAGGTTGCGGCGCTCGGCCGCCAGGTCGGCGACCGTCAGGCCCTCGGCGTCCGGCGGGAGCCCCTTGAAGCGGTGGTCGACGCGTTCCGCCCCGAGGGCGGCGAGGCGTTCTGCGGCGGTAGCGGCGTCCATGTGGCCTCCCTGACGTGGTGCGTTGCGTACAGTGCAACACCCATTGCGTATAGCGCTGAATGCTGTCTAACATCCCGGTCAACGCGGGGTCAACGGAGCCGCCGTGCCCAGCGACGTGACGAGGAGCCACCACCATCGTGACCGCCGACGGCCTGCCCATCGCCCCGGACGTCGTGGACGTCGTCGCGCTCGGCGAGTCCATGGTCACGTTCGTGCCGTCACGGCCGGGCCGCCTCGCCGACGTTCCCTCCTTCCACCGCGCCATCGGCGGCGCGGAGTCCAACGTGGCGTGCGTGCTGGCGGCCGCCGGCCACTCCGCGCGCTGGGTCGGCCGGGTCGGCGCGGACGGCTTCGGCGACCACCTGGTCGAGGCGATCGGGGCGTACGGCGTCGACGTGTCGTCCGTACGGCGTGACCCGGCGCGTCCGACCGGGATCTACTTCCGTACGGCGGGGGACCGGGCGACCGACGCCCATGAGGTCGCGTACTACCGGGCCGGTTCGGCGGCCTCGGCGATGGCGGTGGAGAACGTGGACATGGGCGCGGTGCGGGCCGGCCGCGTGCTGCACCTGTCCGGGATCACGGCCGCGCTCTCGGGCGACTGTCTCGACCTCATGAGGGAGTTGACGGCGCCCCGGGCCGGGCGTCCGCTCGTCTCCTTCGACGTCAACCACCGCCCGGGGCTGTGGCGTGACGCGGAGGGGCCGCGGGTGCTGCAGGAACTGGCGCAAGCGGCCGACATCGTGTTCGTGGGAGAGGACGAGGCGGAACTGGCGTGGGGCGTCACAGGGGGCCCGGCGGCCGTCAGGGAGGTGCTCTCGCGGCCGCGGGTGCTGGTGGTGAAGCAAGGGGTGTGCGGCGCGACCGTGTTCGAACGCGAACCCGGGGCCGGGACGGAGGTGCGCGTCGGCCCGGAGGGCCCCGACAGCGTCACCTTCGTTCCCTCCCTTCGTGTCGCGGTCGTCGCGCCGGTCGGTGCCGGTGACGCCTTCGCCGCGGGCTTCCTCTCCGCCACCCTCCGCGGGCTGCCCGTGCGTGATCGCCTCCGCCACGGTCACCTCATGGCCGCCGCCGCCCTCACCGTTCCCGGCGACCTCGCCACCCCTCCCTGCCGGGACCACGCCGATCGGCTGGCCGCACTCGACGACGCCCGGTGGGAGACACTTCGACTCGGCCCCGGCTGGACCGAAGCCGTCGCGCGGGCCGAGGAGGAGGTACGTACGTCATGAGCCAGACCGTCGACCGGGCGCTGAGCATCCTGCCGCTGCTCGCCGAGGGACCCGCCGATCTCGGGCAGGTCGCCGACCGGCTCGGCGTGCACAAGTCCACCGCCCTGCGCCTGCTGCGCACCCTGCACGAGCACGGCCTGGTCTACCGCCAGTCCGACCAGCGCTACCGCCTCGGCGCCCGCCTCTTCGCCCTCGCCCAGCAGGCCGTCGAGAACCTGGACGTCCGCGAGATCGCCCACCCCCACCTCGTGCGCCTCAACGAGGAGTGCGGGCACACCGTCCACCTCGCGGTCCACGAGGAGAACGAGGTCCTCTACATCGACAAGGTGGACAGCCGCTACCCGGTACGGATGTACTCGCGGATCGGCAAGCCGGTGGCCATCACCGTCGCGGCCGTCGCGAAGCTCCTCCTGGCCGATCTGCCCGAGCCCGAGCGCCGCGCCGTCGCGGAGAGACTCGACTACCCCCTGTACACGGCCCGTTCGACGCCGAACGCCGCCGCCTTCCTGAAGGAGCTGGCGACCGTGCGCGAACAGGGCTGGGCCACCGACCTCGGCGGCCACGAGGAGTCCATCAACTGCGTCGCCGCCCCCATCCGCGGCGCCGATGGACGGGTCGTCGCGGCCATGTCGGTCTCGGCGCCCAACGTCGTCGTCACCGCCGACGAACTCCTCACCCTGCTCCCGCTGGTGCGCCGTACCGCGGACGCCGTCACCCGGGAGTACTCCGGCAACACCCCAGCAAAGGACGCCGTATGACGGACAAGATCGCCCTGACCCCGAAGACCCACACCGCCCCGCCCGCCAAGTTCTCGCACGGCGTGAAGAAGGGCAACATCCTCCAGGTCGCCGGACAGGTCGGCTTCCTGCCCGCCGAGGAGGGCAAGCCGCCCACGCCGGCGGGCCCGACCCTGCGCGAGCAGACCCTCCAGACCCTCGCCAATGTGAAGGCGATCCTGGAGGAGGGCGGCGCCAGCTGGGACGACGTGATGATGATCCGCGTCTATCTGACCGACGTGGACCACTTCGCCGAGATGAACGAGATCTACAACGCCTACTTCGAGGAGCAGGGTCTCACCCTGCCGTCCGCCGCCCGGACCACCGTCTACGTGGGTCTCCCGGCCGGCCTCCTCATCGAGATCGACGCGCTGGCCGTCCTCGGCTGACGCGACGTCGACCCGCACTTCCCGCACTCCGTACGCCGTCACGGCCCGGCGTCCTCCCGGGGCGCCGTGCCGCGATCCCCCCTGCCCGAAAGCTCCATGGAATTACGAGAAGCCAGAGGTCCTCCTGTCATGCGCATGCTCCAAATTGCGGCGACCGGCACGCCGGCGACCCCACCCCACACCGGCGGCCTGCTCACGCTCGTCCACGGCACGGCCGGTCTGCTCACCATCGCGGCGCTCGGTATCGCGCTGCTCCTGGTCCTGATCATCAAGGTGAGACTGCAGCCCTTCGTGGCGCTGCTCGCGGTCTCCATAGCCGTCGGCCTCGGCGCGGGACTGTCGGTCACCGAACTCTTCGGCACGGTCCAGCGCTCCGACGCCGTCTCCCTCATCGAGTCCGGCATGGGCGGCACCCTCGGCCATGTCGCCGTCATCATCGGCCTGGGCACGATGCTCGGCGCGGTCCTCGAAGTCTCCGGCGGCGCCGAGGTGTTGGCGTCGAGGCTGCTGGGACTGTTCGGCGAGGAGCGAGCCCCGCTCGCCATGGGCCTGACCGGCCTGATCTTCGGCATCCCGGTCTTCTTCGACGTCGGCATCTTCGTGCTCGCGCCGATCGTGTACGCCGCCGCCAGGCGCGGTGGCAAGTCCATCCTGCTCTACTGCCTCCCGCTGCTCGCGGGCCTGTCCATGACTCATGCGTTCCTGCCGCCGCACCCCGGCCCGGTCGCCGCCGCCGGTCTGCTCAAGGTCGACCTCGGCATGGTCATCCTGATGGGCATCGTCTGCGGCATCCCGGCGGTCCTCGCCGCGTGGGCCTGGTCGGCGTGGATCGGCAAGCGGATCTTCGTGCCCGTACCGCAGGACATGGTCGAGGCGGCCGAGGAGGCGAAGGCGGCGCTCGCGCAGGAGCAGCGGGCGGCCGGTGTGACCCCGACGGAGAAGCCGGTGCCGCTCGCCACGGTCCTCACGATCATCGGTACGCCACTGGTCCTGATCCTCCTGGCCACCTTCTCGTCGATCGCCTTCGGCCCCTCGACGGGACGGTCGGTGATCGAGTTCTTCGGCCACCCCTTCGTGGCGCTGACGATCGCGCTGCTGCTGGCGTACTACCTGCTCGGCATCCGCCGCGGCTGGTCCCGCGCGTCCCTGGAGACGGTGTCCACCGCATCCCTCAAGCCCGTCGGCAACATCCTGCTGGTGGTCGGTGCGGGCGGGGTCTTCGGCGCGGTCCTCAAGGGCAGCGGGGTCGCGCAGGCCCTCTCCGACACCTTCCACGGCGTCGGTCTGCCGGTGATCGCGCTGGCGTACCTGATCTCGCTCGTCCTGCGTGTGGCCCAGGGCTCGGCGACGGTCGCGATCGTCACGACGGCGGGCATCGTTGCGCCCCTGCTGTCGGACAGCCACCACTCGGGGGCGTTCGCGGCCCTGGTCATCATGGCCGTCTCGGCCGGCTCGATCTTCGCCTCGCACGTCAACGACGGGGGCTTCTGGATGGTGGCGAAGTACTTCGGGATCACCGAACGGGACACGCTGCGGACGTGGACCGTGCTGGAGTCGGTGCTGTCCGTGGCCGGATTCGCGGTGGCCGCCCTGGTGAGCGTGTTCGTCTGACGGAGTTCGTATGACTCTGAACGGAGTTCGTATAACGAAGTCGGGGCTGGCTGTGTCCGGCACAGGATCTTGCACCATACTGCCCGCGTGGAGCAGCGCATAGGTACGAGCAGCCAGCCCCTGGACGGCGCCGGAGTCGACCCCGCCTTCATCCCCGGGCTCACCTCAACCGTGTCCGGCGAACCGGAGGATGCCGAGCCGGGGGACGCCGAGCCGATCGAGCCCCGGGACGCGGTCCCGGCCGGGGAAGCGGCGGAAGCCCGGGAAGCCGAGGAAGGGGCCCCCGAGGAGCTCCTGGTCGAAGAGGCCTCCACGGTGGATGCCTCCACCGAAGAGGAGGAGGCGCCCGATGGCCCCGTCTTCGAGGCCGCGGACCGCCGTGCACGGATCGTCGCCGACCACAGCGGCGTACGTCTGCGCCTGGACGACCAGGAGTGCGAGTTCAGCTGGGACGAGATCGGGGCCGTGGAGACCGAGACCGCGCGCTTCGGGAAGCGGTTCACGGTGACCGTGCACACCCCGGAGCGCCGCTGGTACCCCATCGAGATCGAGGCCGACTCCCGTTCCCGCTTCCAGGAGTGGGAGACCCGGCTCGACGAGGTCCTCGACGCCTACTTCGAGGACGGGGAGCACGAACTCCCCACCCCCGAGAAGGACGGCGACTGACGTAGCGGCATCGTCCGCCGCGCGGGGTGCCGCCCTCACCGGGAACGCCGAGCGGCTGCCGACGCGCCTTCTGGCGAGGCGTGGCGGCAGCCGCGTACGGGATGGGTGAGGGTTACGGCAGCGCGTGCACGTGCGGACCCACCGCGTTCGACCAGGCGTTGCCCGACGTCGCGTCCCAGTTCGTCGACCACGTCATCGCGCCCCGGAGGTCCGGGTACGTCTTCGACGGCTTGAAGGAGCCGCAGCCCGTGGCCTTCGTCAGGCAGTCCAGGGCGTTGTTCACCACCGAGGGGGCGACATAGCCGCTGCCCGCCGCGCTCGTCGAGGCCGGGACGCCCAGGCCCACCTGGGAGGGGGACAGACCGCCCTCCAACTGGATGCAGGCCAGGGCCGTCAGGAAGTCCACCGAGCCCTGGCTGTAGACCTTGCCGTCACAGCCCAGCATCGAACCGCTGTTGTAGTACTGGGTGTTGACGACCGTCAGGATGTCCTTGATGTTCAGCGCCGTCTGGAAGTAGGCGTTCGACGTCGACTGCATGTCGATCGTCTGCGGGGCCATGGTGATCACCAGGGAGGAGCCCGCCTTCGACGACAGCTGCCTCAGCGCCTGCGGCATGTACGTCGCGTTCAGCCCGTTCTTCAGGTCGATGTCCACCCCGTCGAAGCCGTACGTCTGCATCAGCGAGTACACCGAGTTGGCGAAGTTCGTCGCCGACGCCGCGTCGCTCACCGACACCGTGCCGTTCTGGCCGCCGACCGAGACGATGACCTTCTTGCCCGCCGCCTGCTTCGCCTTGATGTCCGCCTTGAACTGGTCCGCCGTGTAGCCGCCCAGCCCGGAGGAGTCCAGGGTGAAGGACACCGCGCCCGGCGTGCTCGTCGCGTCCGCGAACGCCACCGCGATGATGTCGTACTGCGACGGGACGTCCGCGATCTTCTGGACCTTCGCGCCGTTGTTGAAGTTCTGCCAGTAGCCGGTCACCGCGTGCCTGGGGAGAACACCGCCTCCGCCGCCGCCGGTGGCCGCCGTCGTGGCCGTCACCGCCGCCGACTTCGCCGACTCGCCCGCCGCGTTCGTCGCCGTCACCTGGAAGGAGTACGACGTCGAGGGCGACAGACCCGTCACCGTCGCCGAGGTGCCCGTTGTCGTGGCCACGTTCGTACCGCTGCGGTACACGTTGTAGCCCGTCGCGCCCGACACCGCGTTCCACGACAGGGAGACGGACGAGGACGTCGTGGACGAGACCGACACGCCCGCCGGAGCCGCAGGCACGATCGGGCCCGGGTCGCCGCCTCCGCCGCCGTCCGGGCCGTACACCGACACGTCGTCCGCGTAGTACGCCGCCTGCCCGTACCAGCCGTGCAGATAGACCGTCACCGACGTCGTCGCCGCACCGGTCGTGAACGTCGTGGTGAGCTGCTTCCACGTGGTCGAGTCCGGTGTCCACGTCGACACGTCCGTCGTGCCCGTGCCCGTCGCGCCCAGGTAGGCGTACCCGCCCTGCACCCACGCGCTCAGCGTGTACGTCGAGTTGGGCCTGACCGCGACCGTCTGGGTGCACTGGGCGTTGTCCTGCCCCGCCGGCGTCGCCTTCAGCGCGGCCGCGCCGCCGTGCACCGGGGACGACACCGTCGTACCGCTGCCCGCCGAACAGGTCCAGTTGCTCAGGCCCGACTCGAAGCCGGGGTTCTTGGCGTTGTTCACGTCCGCGGCCGCCGCCTGGCCGGCGGCCAGGAAGGAGAGGGCGAGCGCGGCGACGGCGGCCCCGGCCAGGGTTCGTCTGCGACGGGGCATGCCTGGTACGCGGTCCACTTGGGCCTCCGAGGAGAGGGGAGAGGAGGAAGAGGGGGGGAGACGAGGAAGGGGGAAGAGGGGAGAGGGGGAAGGGGGGAGAGGGGGAGAGGGGGAAGGAGGAGAGGGGGAAGGCAGGAGGGCAGCGCGGAACGCGCCACCGCCTGCGGAACGAATTTGGTCCAGACCAATCCGGATGTCAAGACCTCTGGCGACGTCAACACCCCTGCGACCATGCCGAGTTGGGGTATATGCGCCTACGCTGTGTCGATCATGCCGCACCTTCAGTGAGATGATCTTCCGGATTCGGTGTTGAGTGGGGCACGCCGTGGATATGGTGCTGGTGCAGGACGATGCCATTGGACGTCACAGGGGCCAACTGAGGCGGTGGTCGACCACCCCGCCGCAGTGAACGGGGTGGTGTGCAGCCGTGCCGATCGCGATATGCGTGACCAGTCCCGGCCTGGTGCTCCCGCCGCTCGACCGGCAGACCCCGCCCGTCGCCGTCCAGCCCCAGCCCACGCTGGAACAGTCCCTGAACGGCATGCACGCGCTCGTCGAGCAGTACGGATACGTCATCGCCCTGCACTCCGGCTCCGTTGACGACCCGGCGGTCCAGCGGCTGCACACCGTCCGCTCCGTCCTGGAGAGCGACCGCATCGCGCTGCTCGGCATCGACCTGCCTCCGCTCGGACTCGCCCTGCTCGCCCAGCAGTTGCGCCAGCTGTCCGTCTGCGACTTCAGCCCGGGGGTACTGGCGTCGTCGGCGCGTCTGCTCGCCCACTACATCTACGCCGGTGCCCTCCTCGGCTCCGTCGCCCGGCTCGACCGTGTCCCCGTCCCGCTCACGTCCCACGCCAAGTCATGGGTGCCGAGCGCCCAGTTCGCCGTACTCGCCCATCCGCGGCCGCAACTCGTACGGGTCGGGCAGGAGGAGTTACCGGGCCCCGAGTTCCGCACCCGGATGCTCGTCGCCGCCGGGCAGCCGCCCTCGGACTGGGTGACCGCCTCTCTCGCGCCGGCCTGGCGCGTGCAGGGCGTCGCGACCGTGCCCCTGCCGGAGGAATCCGCGCGCTGGTGGGGCACCGACCGGCTCGTCGAGTTCGCGGCCGGCCTGCCCGACGTGTCCGTGCTCTACCAGCTCGTCTCCTCCGTACGACGCGTGCTCTGCCACTGGTGCGGCCTCGAACTCATCGGTGACCGCTGCGGGTTCTGCGCCGCACCCCTGCCACCACCCCCCGAACAGGAGCCGGTCACCGCCGCCGCCCGCGCACTGCCCCGAGGCGGCACCTAAGCCCCGTACACACAACTCCACAGCCGCCCGCTCGCCCGACCGCCCGCTAGACCACCCGCTCGCCCGCTAGACCACCCGCCCGACCGCCCGCCCGACCGCCCGACCGCCCGACCGCCCGACCGCCCGACCCGCCGTCCCCCGCTCCGATCGAGGTTGTCCGCGCATGAACTCACGCCAGCGCCGCGGCGTCATTCTGATGGTCCTCTCGGCCCTGTGCGCCGTCGGCGCCTTCGCCGGAGTGCTGTCGGTGATCCGGGACGTGAACTCGAAGGTCGGCCCGGAGGTCACGGCGTACCGGCTCAAGAGCGACATCGCACCCTACAAGGAGCTCACGGCGGACCAGTTCGAGCAGATCTCGATGCCCAGGCGCTGGCTGTCCGAGACCGCCGTCACCAGCCTCTCGCAGATCCGCGGCAAGATCGCCGTGACCAGGCTGCAGAAGGGGTCACTGCTCCAGAACGACATGGTCGTCGACCGGCCCGCACTCCAGCCCGGCCAGCAGGAGATCGCGATCATGATCGACGCGTCGACCGGTGTCGCGGGCAAGATCGACCCCGGTTCGAGGGTGAACATCTACGCCACCTTCAAGGCCGCGAACGACAAGAGCAAGGACGAGTCCAAGGTCATCGTGACCAACGCCCGCGTCCTCGACGTCGGCAAGCTCACCGCCCTCGATCCCAGCCAGTCCAGCGACCAGCGTCGGACCAGCGCCGCCGAGGCCGTCCCGATCACCTTCGCGCTCGACACGGCGGACGCCCAACGCGTCGCGTACGCCGAGTCGTTCGCCACACACGTCCGGCTCGCGCTGGTCGCGGGCGGCTCCCAGACCTCGGTCGCGCCGGGCGACCGTACCTACACCCTCGACCAGGACAAGTAGGAGGCCGCGCATGAGGTCCGTCCCGGCCCCCAGCGGGCCCGTCCCCACGGGGCGGTGCCGATGACGATCCGTATCCTCCCCGCCGTCGGCGACCCCGACGCGGCCCGCGCGCTGACCACGCTGCTCGGCCAGCTCGCCGACGCCGAGCCCGCCCCGCCCGTCCCCGACTCCACGGCCCTGCTCGACACCCTGGCGCGTCTGGCCGGCGACTCCCTCGACGAGCTGCCCGAGGTCGTGCTCGTGCACGAGCGGATCGGGCCGGTCCCCGCGCTCGACCTGATCCGCGACCTCGTGATGCGGTTCCCGGCGGTCGGGGTCGTCCTCATCACCGCCGACACGAGCACCGGCGTGCTCACCGCCGCGATGGACTGCGGCGCCCGCGGCATCGTCACCCTGCCCCTCGGCTACGACGCCCTCGCCGAACGCGTCCAGGCGGCCGCCGCGTGGTCGGCCGGCATGCGGCGCCACCTGGGCAGCGGAACCCCCGAACTGTATGCCGGACCGGGCGGGACCGTGGTCGCGGTGACCGGCGCGAAGGGCGGCGTCGGTACCACGGTCACGGCCGTCCAGCTGGCCCTCGCGGCACGGGCGTCGGGCCGCACGGTCGCGCTGGTCGACCTCGACCTGCAGTCCGGGGACATCGCCTCCTACCTGGACGTACAGTTCCGGCGCTCGGTCGCCGACCTCGCCGGGATCACGGACATCAACCCCCGTGTGCTGCAGGACGCGGTCTACACCCACGACAGCGGCATGGGACTCCTCCTCGCGCCCGCCGAGGGGGAACGCGGCGAGGAGGTCACGGACCGGGTGGCCCGTCAGATCCTGGGCGCGCTGCGCTCCCGCCACGACGTGGTGATCGTCGACTGCGGCTCCCACATGAACTCCGCCACCGCCGCCGCCGTCGAGGTCGCCGACCACGCGCTTCTGCTGGTGACTCCGGACGTGGTCGCCGTACGGGCCGCCAAACGGATGGTGCGTCTGTGGGACCGGCTCCAGATCCGCAAGGCGGAGGAGACGCTGACGGTCGTCAACCGCCTCTCACGCGGTACGGAGATACAGCCGACCCTCGTCGAACGCGTCACCGGCACCAGGGTGGCCCGCGCCGCGGTCCCGGCCGCCTTCAAGGAACTCCAGTCGGTCGTCGACGCCGGGCGCCTCCAGGACCTCGACGCCCGCTCCTCCGTGAAGCAGGCACTGTGGGCGCTGGCGGGGGAGCTGGGCCTGGTGACGGTGCAGGAGGGCGGGGGCGGCCGGCGGCGCAAGCCGTCCCCGGACCGGGGAGCGCTGAGCCTGTGGCGCAAGGGCGGCGACCGCGGTGCGGTGACCCTGGAGTTCGCCGGGATGTTCCCGCTCCTCCTGGTCGTGATGGCGCTCCTGTGGGAGTGCGTCCTGTACGGCTACACGTACTCCCTGGCGGGCAACGCGGCGGACGAGGCGGCGCGGGCGGCGACGGCGGCCTACGCCGTACACGGTGATGTGCCGGGGGCGTGCCGGTCGGCGGGCGCCCGGCATCTGCCCGGCTCCTGGAGCGGCGCGGAGATCCGCTGCGGGCAGGACGGCCCGTTGATGAAGGCGACCGTACGGGCCCAGGTGCCGCTGTTCTTCCCCGGGGTCAACCCGGGGTGGCACGTGGACGGCTCGGCGGGGGCGGCGCTGGAGGGGAGCGGCCGATGAAGGCGCTGCTTCGCCGCGCGGGGACGCTTCGACCGGGTCGGCGAGCCCACCGGTGGAACGATCGTGGGGTCTCCATGCTGGAGTTCGCCGGCTTCCTCCCCATCCTCCTCGTCATCGGCATGGCCGCCATCCAGCTCGGCCTCATCGGCTACGGCATCAACCAGGCCGGGACGGCCGCCCGCGCAGCCGCACGGGTCGGCTCCCAGAAGGGCGACGGCTCGGCCGCGGCTGCGGCGTCCGTCAGCGACTGGCTGAAGCCGCGGCCCACCGTGGAGCGAGGCCCCGACGTCACCACCGCCACCGTCAAGGTCCACGTCCCCGCCGTGATCCCCCTGTTCGGCGGCTGGGACGTCACCCGTCACGCCACCATGCCCACCGACCACTGAGCCCGTAGGACAGAGAGGAGTTGACGACAGGCATGAGCCTCCGCTCCCGTATCGCCGCCCCCGACGACGGCGGCGCCGCCCGCGAGGACGGACACCTCGTCGCGGTCTACCGCGCCAAGCTCCTCGAAGAGATCGACCTCGCCGAGATGTCCGGACTCGCTGCCGCCGAACGCCGGGTCCGCCTGGAGCGCGTCCTCGGCCACATCATCAGCCGCGAGGGACCGGTCCTCTCCTCCGCCGAACGCTCCCAGCTGATCCGGCGGGTCGTCGACGAGGCCCTCGGCCTCGGGGTCCTCGAACCGCTCCTCGCCGACGCGTCGATCACCGAGATCATGGTGAACGGGCCCGACTCGGTCTTCGTGGAGCGTGCGGGCCGCGTCGAACAGCTGCCGCTGCGCTTCGCCTCCACCGAGCAGCTGATGCAGACGATCGAACGGATCGTCTCGACGGTCAACCGGCGCGTCGACGAGTCGAACCCGATGGTCGACGCCCGCCTCCCCACCGGCGAGCGCGTCAACGTCATCATCCCGCCGCTCGCCCTGACCGGCCCCACGCTCACCATCCGCCGCTTCCCCCGCGCGTACACGCTGCCCGAACTGATCGCTCTCGGCTCGCTCGACGAGCAGATGCTGATGCTGCTCGCCGCCTTCGTCCGCGCCCGCTTCAACCTGATCGTCAGCGGCGGCACCGGCTCCGGGAAGACGACCCTGCTCAACGCCCTGTCCGGGCTCATCCCGTCGCACGAGCGCATCATCACCATCGAGGACTCCGCCGAACTCCAGCTCCAGCAGGAGCATGTGATCCGCCTGGAGACCCGGCCGCCCAACGTCGAGGGCAAGGGCCAGATCACCATCCGCGATCTGGTCCGCAACAGCCTGCGGATGCGGCCCGACCGCATCATCGTCGGTGAGGTCCGCGGCGGTGAGACGCTCGACATGCTGCAGGCGATGTCGACGGGTCACGACGGCTCCCTCGCCACCGTCCACGCCAACTCGGCGGAGGACGCGCTGATGCGCCTGCAGACCCTCGGCTCCATGTCCGAGGTGCTGATCCCCTTCGAGGCGCTCAAGGACCAGATCAACTCGGCGGTGGACGTGGTGGTCCAGCTCGCCCGCTACGCCGACGGCTCCCGCAAGGTCGTGGAGATCGCGCTGGTCGTGTCGCACGGCCGCGAGCAGTTCCGTATCGCCACCGTCTCCCGCTTCGTCCCCCGGCCCCTCGGCCCCGACCGGGTCGTCCGCGGCCACTTCGAGCACCTTCCCCTGCCCCGGATGGTCGCGGAGAAGCTGTACGTCGCCGATGAACCGCTCCCGCCGGCCTTCGGCGTCGCGGAGGCCATCGACGCACTGAACACCAGGCAGGCCCTCGGATGACCCCCGCTCACGAGAGGAGCGAGCCATGAACGACCCCGCCCTCCTCGCCCTCGGCGCCACCGTCCTCACCGGCACGCTCGCCGTGGCCGGCGTGCACGCCTACGCATCCGGCCGGGCCCAGCGCCAGGCGCTCGTCGACCGGCTCTCCGGCAGCGCGGCGGGCCCGATCCGTGCGGCGGCCGGGCGCGTACGGCGCTTCGTGGGCGTGGACCGCCGGCTGCGCCGCACCCGCCTGGGCCGCATCCTCCAGTTGCGGCTGTCGGCGACCGGACTCGACCTGACGGCGGGGGAGTTCTTCGTCTACGTCGCCGCCGTCGTCGTCGCGCTGTGGCTGATCGCGGCGTCGACCCTGGCCCCCTTCTTCGGGCCGGTCGCCGGGCTGGTCGGCGTCTGGAGCGCGGCCTTCTTCCTCAACTGGCAGCGGCAGAAGCGCATCGAGGCCTTCATCAACCAGCTCCCTGACGTGGCCCGTCTGCTGGCCAACGCCACGGCCGCCGGTCTCGCCCTGCGCACGGCCCTGGCCATGGCGGCGGAGGAGCTGGAGGCCCCGGCGGGCGAGGAGCTGGCGCGGGTCGCCGACCAGCTCACCCTGGGCCGCTCGGTCGACGACGCCCTCGACGAACTCGCCGAACGCCTCCCCTCCCGCGAACTGGTCGTCCTGGTCACCACTCTGGTGCTGGCCAACCGGGCGGGCGGCTCGGTGGTGAGCTCGCTGCGCAACCTCACCCACACCCTGGAGGACCGCAAGGAGACACGGCGCGAGGTCCGCACGATGCTCTCCGAGGTCAACGCGACGGCCTTCACGGTGCCGCTGCTGGGCCTCGGCTCCCTGGTCCTGGTCAACTCCGCGAACGAAGGGGCACTCGCCCGCGTCACCGGCTCCCCGCTCGGTCAGGGCCTGGTGCTGCTCGCGCTCGGCCTCTACACGGTCGGCTTCTTCGTCATCCGCCGCCTCGGCAAGATCGAAGTGTGAGGGGGAGACCGCGATGCTGCCACTGCTCCTCGCCCTGCTGACGGCCGTCTCGGTCGCGGGGATCCTCCTCGGCGTCCGCATGATCCGCGCGGACGCGAAGCTGCCGGGCGACCTGGCGCTCGCCCTGGAGGTGGGCGCCACCCGCGTCTCCAAGGCGGGCTCCGCCGTCGACCGCCTCGGTATGCGCTTCGCCCCGCTGGTCCTGCGTCTGATGGGCCCGCGCCGTGTCGACGCCAAACGCCGCCGCATCGACATGGCGGGCAACCCGGGCGGACTCACCCTGCACCGGTACGCCGCGCGCCGGGCGGTGTACGGCGTCTTCGGGCTGGTCCTGGGCCTGGTCTTCCTGTCGAACGGCCAACTCCTCTTCGCGGCCCTCACGTTCGCCTTCGGACTGCTCGCCGCCGACGCACTGATCTGGCAGGCCGTCCGCGAGCGCAAGGACGTCATCGACCGTACGTTGCCGGACTTCCTGGACGTCCTCGCGGTCGTCGTCTCGGCGGGCCTCGGCTTCCGCCAGGCACTGGACCGGGTCGCGGAGAAGTACCAGGGTCCCTGGGCGGACGAGCTGAGGATCACCCTGCGCCAGATGGACATGGGGGTCAGCCGCCGCCAGGCCTTCGACGAACTACGCCGCCGCAACTCCTCCGAGCAGGTGGCCCAGTTCGTCTCCGCCCTGCAGCAGGGGGAGGAACTCGGCTCCCCCATCGCGGAGACGCTGATCCAGCTCGCCACGGACATGCGCCGCACGGACGCCCAGAACGCCCGGCGCCGAGCCGCCAAGACGATCCCCAAGGCCACGCTGGTCACCCTGGTCTTCATGCTCCCGGCGACGATGATCTTGATCGCCGCGGGCATGTTCCTGGGCTCGGGGACGAACTTCGGATCGATCCTGGGCCGATGATGAGCAGCCGCAGCGGTCGCCGCACACCCGGACACCCGAGCGGTCGCGGCACGCCCGGACACCCGAGCACACCCGGACACCCGAGCGGTCGCAGCACGCCCGGATACCTGGAGGACGACGCCCCGCCCCCCGCCAGCGTGCGCCTCCAGCTGGGCGCGCTCCAGGCCCTCTGCCGCCAGACCGTGGCCGTGCGCCTCGCCATGGTGGTGATCGGCGCCCCCTTCGCCCTCGCCCACGCCCCGCACGGCGCACCCCGCTACGCCGCCCTCGCGGCGGCCGTCCTGGGCGTCATGGGGTGCTACGCCGTGCTCCGCGACTGGGAGCGGGTCGGCCCGCGCCTCCTCGCCCACCCCACACTGATGGCGCTGGACCTGCTGTTCGTGGCCACCCTCCTGCTCACCGCGTCCCCGGCCTCCCCGCTCGCCTACGCCACGGTCTGCACCCCCCTGCTGTCCGGCCTGCTCTACGGCTGGCGCGGCGCCGGTGTCATCACCGGCCTCCAACTGGCCGTCCTGCTCACCGGGTTCCGGGCCTGGCACAACCACCCCGGCGCCGGCACCAGCACCCTCCTCGTCGCGGGCTTCTGCATCGCCGCGGGCATCATCGGCGTGACCCTGCGCAATCTGCTGTTCCGCTTCGGCGCGGCCGGCGAGGCACTGTCGGAGGCCAACGCCCGCCTCGCCGCTGCGGAGGCCGTCGAGTCCGAACGCGCCCGGCTCGCCCGGGAGATGCACGACTCGGTGGCGAAGACGCTGCACGGCCTGGCCCTGGCGGCGGACGCCCTGGCCGCCTCGGCGGACCACTGTGACCCCGAGACACTCCAACGCCAGGCGACCCTGGTGGCGGGTGCGGCGCGCAGGGCGGCGGCCGAGTCCCGAGACCTGCTGTCGGACCTGCGCCGGCGTACGGACTTCACGACCGCGCACCTGGACGTGGCGGCGGAACTCGGGGTTCGGACACGGGAGTTCGCCGGTCGCACCGGGCTGGAGGTGGAGCTGAAGGTGCCGGACGCCCCGCTGCTCCTCCCGCACACGACGGCACACCACGCCCTGGCGATCACGGCCGAGGCACTGGAGAACATCCACCGCCACGCCCGCGCGACCCGCGTACGCGTCGAGCTCGACGTGACCGGGACCGCCGCCTTCGATCTGCGGATCGGGGACGACGGCGCCGGTCTGCCCCCGGACGCGGCACCCGAGGAACTGGCGAGAACCGGCCACTTCGGTCTGCTGGGCATGGTGGAACGCGCCGCGTCCCTCGGTGGACGCCTCCGCCTTGGCCGCTCACCGCTGGGCGGCGCCGGGATCCATCTGCGCGTCCCCCTCCCCACGACCGCTCCCCACGCTCCCCAAGAGGAGGCCGCACATGCCTGACCAGGCACTTCCCGGCCCGCCCCTGCGCGTCCTCGTGGCCGACGACAACCCGGTCGTACGGGCGGGCCTGACCGCCCTGCTCTCCGTCCACCCCGACATTGAGGTGGTGGCGGAGGCGGCGGACGGCGGACAGGCGCTCGCCCATGCCACCCGGCACCGACCCGATGTGGTCCTCCTGGACGTCCGCATGCCCGGCACGGACGGCCTGGCCGCCCTGCCCGAACTGGCGCGCCTGGCCCCCGTGATGATGCTGACGTACAGCAGCGAACCCGAGGTGGTGACGGAGGCGCTCCGCCGCGGCGCCTCCGGCTATCTGGTGCACGGGGAGTTCACGACGGCCGAACTGATCACGGCCGTACGGGGCGTGGGGGAGGGGCGGCCGACGGTGTCCCGGTCCGCCGCCCGTGTCTCGTCCTCGCTCGGCGATTCCTACGAACCGACGCAAACTCCTTCGCACCTGCAATCAGTTGTGGCACAGTCGTCGAAGGCTCGGCCGGCCCGTGCGGGGGGTCCTCGGCGTCGCGCCTCGGGATGGCTGGACTTCGGTCTGAGCTCAAGGGAGGTGGAGGTCATGGATCTCATCGCGTCCGGTATGAACAACCGGCAGATCGCCGCCGCCTGCTTCATCAGCGAGAAGACGGTCAAGAACCACATCAATCGCATCTTCGCAAAGCTGCACAGCTCTTCGCGCAGCGAAGCGATCGCCCACTGGCTGGGCACGGCGCGGGAGGGGTGGAGCCGATGACCCCCCGGGGGTGGCGAAGTTGGGCCCCTGGGCCCACTCGGAGTGAGAACCCTTTCACGTACGGTGCATGGGTTGGTGCCAGCCGCATTGGGTGGGAGGGCAGGGGCCGTGATGACGGACACGAGGCGCAGGATGGGTGCCTGGGGCCGGACCGTGCTGTCCCGGATGCGGGGAGCCGGGCGGGATGCCGGGGCCGGGTTCGTGGAGTACGCCGGCTTGATGATCATCGTTGCGGGCATCTTCACGATGATTCACGGTCTGGGGCTGGACGGCGCGATCTCGGGAGCGATCATGCGTGCCGTGAACAACGTCATCGGCGGCTGACCGCCCCGCACCGGCTGAACGACCGTGGACAGACGCTCCCCCTCTACATCTGGCTGACGGGGATCCTGTTGTTCGCCGCGTTCGCCTTCTTCGTCTTCGCCCAGGCGGCGTCCGCCCGCAATGGAGCACAGTCCGCGGCGGACGCTGCGGCGTTGGCGGCCGCGCGGGACTCGCGCGATGAGCTGATGACCGGACTGCAGGGCGCCATCGGCCATGACGACCACTGGCTGGACTGGCTCAAGGGTGACCAGTTCAGAGGGACGGGGGCCACGGCCGCGGCCGAGCGGCTCGCCGGGGACAACGACGCGACCGTAACGGGCGGCGCGGTCCCCATCACCGTCAACGGCTACCCCGGCTACCGGGTGGCGATCGAGACGCGGTACACGGTCGGGAAGTCCATCATTCCGGGTACCGCGACTCGGCATGCCAAGGCCCACGCGACCGCGGTCATCGAGCCTCGCTGCACCTTCGCCCAGGACGCCGATCCGAAGAAGCCGTTGCAGCTGAACTGCGGTGGCCAACTCGTCAACATCGATCCCAGTTCTTTCCATTCGGGCGACCTTCCTGACGCGTCCGTGCTGTTCTCTGTGCATCTGGCCGAGTGAAAGGAAGCAGTACCGATGGACTTTCGGCACACCACGAAGGGCCGCGGGGCGCTGAGCGCGGTGGCGGTCACGACTGGTCTGCTCCTCACGGTGGCCGGTTGCGGTGGGGGAGGCGACGGCAAGTCGGACAAGGGTGGCGCGGCGTCCTCCGCTCCCGCCCGGAGCGGCAGCGGAGGCCAGAAGGAATCCCAGGCCCCCCAGTCGGACACGGTGCTCGCCGAGGTCAAAGGGGAGAACGGGCTGACGCTGACGGTGACCTCCGCCAAGCGGGGCAGCGGGGGCTTCGTGACCGTCGACGGGACGGTCACGAACAACACGGGCACCCTGTGGGTCGCGGCGAACTGGCGCGGTGACGAACAGGAACTGGCCAGGAACGGCGGGTCCGTCGCGGGCGCCAGCCTCGTCGACTCGAACGGCAGGAAGAAGTACCTCGTCCTCCGGGACACTTCCGGCCGCTGCCTCTGCACGCAGTTCACCGGCGGCGTCAAGGACGGTGAGACGGTGCAGTGGTTCGCCCAGTTCCCCGCCCCGCCCGAAGGCACCGCCAAGGTCGACTTCCAGGTCGGCGCCATGCCCCCGGCCTCCATCCAGATCTCCCAGGGGTGAGCGACGATGTCCCCCACTCCTCGTACCGCCACCGCCCTCACCCTCCTCACCGCCCTCACCCTCGTCGGCATCCCCCCGGCAGCCGCCGACGGCAACCCCAGCGCGCCCCCCGGTACCGTCACCACCTCCCCGCCCCCGTCCGTCGACCCCACCAGCCCGGGACTCAAGCTCGCCTCGGGGGCCACCCTGGCGCCCGCCAAGGTGCTGGACATCAAGTCGGTCGTGGAAGACCTGGGGGGTGAGGAGCGGCGTGTGGACACCAACGAGAACGTCACGTTCGCGCTCCAGGCGGAGGTGCTGTTCCCCAAGGACAGCGCCAAGCTGAATCCCGAGGCCCGCTCCCGCATCAACGCCATCGCGAACGAGATCAAGAAGCAGAACGCCTCCAGCGTCCGTGTCTTCGGTTTCACCGACAACCTCGGCACGTACGCCCACGGCCTGGTCCTGTCCAAGCAGCGCGCGGAGGCGGTCCATGACCAGCTGGCCGCGAGCCTCGGCGGGAACATCACCTTCGAGGTGCGCGGCTACAGCGAGGACTACCCGATCGCCGACAACTCCACCGAGGAGGGCCGCCGCAAGAACCGTCGCGTGGAGGTGTCGTTCCCTAGGGCGGCGTCCTCCGCCAACTCGGGCAGTACCGTCGGCGGTTGAGTGCGCGGCACGAATCACCCGGAGCCGCCTCCCCGGCGGCGCGGTGCGGCTGCGCGATGCTCTTGGGGTTCAGTCGGCCGACGTCGGAGCCAGGAGCCGCCATGAGAAAGATCGTCCTGATGATGTCCATGTCCCTGGACGGCTACATCGAGGGACCGAACCGCGAGATCGACTGGCACCTGGTCGACGACGAACTCCACCAGCACTTCAACGACGTCCTCAGGAAGATGGGCGCCTTCCTCAACGGGCGCGTGACCTACGAGCTCATGGCCGGCTTCTGGCCCACCGCCGACGCCGACCCGCACTGCTCGGCACCGGTGGCCGACTACGCCCGGATCTGGCGGAACATGCCGAAGGTGGTGTTCTCCCGGACCCTGCACCACGCCGAGGGGCACACCACCATCGTCCGGGACGTCGTCGTCGAGGACATCCTCGCGCTCAAGGCGCAGGACGGCGGCGACCTCGCGCTCGGCGGTGCCGGCCTCGCCGCCGAGTTCCTGCGGCACGACCTCGTGGACGAGTTCCGTGTCTACGTCCATCCGGTCCTCGTCGGCCGGGGCAGGCGTCTCTTCCCCGAGGCCGACGCCCTGACCTCGCTCCGGCTGATGGACTCCCGCCGGTTCGGCAACGGTGTCGTCCTCCTGCACTACGAACGCGCCGGTACGCGCGGCGGGCAAGGGGGCAGCCGGTGATCCGTCAGCCGAGAGCCGAGAGCCGAGAGCCGAGAGCCGACAGCCGACCTCGGCCCCCGTGGAATTCGGTCGCGTGGATTTCGGCCCCGTGGAATTCGGTCGCGTCCCGCTCCCGGCCGTTGGCAGGATCGTCGTATGACCACCCGCCGCGCCTTCGAAGACCTCGTCCGGGAAGCCGTCGACGCCCCCGTCGACGGCTGGGACTTCTCCTGGTTCGAGGGCCGGGCCACGGAGGAGCGGCCCCCGTGGGGATACGCGCGCTCCATGGCCGAGCGGCTCACGCACGCCTCCGCCGCGCTCGATGTCCAGACCGGAGGAGGGGAGGTCCTGGCCTCCGCGCCGACGCTGCCGCCGCTCACCGTCGCCACCGAGGGCTGGCCGCCGAACGTCGCCAAGGCCACCGCCCTGCTCCACCCGCGCGGCGCCGCGGTCGTCGCATCGCCCGAGGACGCGGCGCTGCCGTTCGCGGACGCCGCCTTCGACCTGGTCACCAGTCGGCATCCGGTCCACACGTACTGGCAGGAGATCGCCCGCGTGCTGCGCCCGTGCGGCACGTACTTCTCCCAGCAGGTCGGCCCGGCAAGCGCCTTCGAGGTCGTGGAGCACTTCCTGGGACCGCAGCCGGAAGAGGTCCGCACCGCACGCGATCCCCAGCGGGCGCGGGCCGGGGCCGAAGCGGCCGGACTGGAGGTCGTCGACCTCCAGGAGGCCAGGTTGCGCATGGAGTTCCACGACATCGGGGCCGTCGTCCACTTCCTGCGCAAAGTGATCTGGATGGTGCCCGGTTTCACCGCGGAGCGGTACGAGTCCCGGCTGCGGTCCCTGCACGAGCTGATCGAGTCGCAGGGACCGTTCATCGCCCACAGCACCCGCTTCCTGATCGAGGCCCGCAAGCCTGACGCGTAGAACCCAGGGGGCGTAGCGGACGCCCAGCGAGACCGGGGTCCATGTGGCGAGACGCTTGCCCGGGGTCTCCACATCGTTATCGAGGGCATCTCGCCTCACCCTCGTGGCTCACGTAAGTTCAGACCAAGGTAATTCGCGTAGGCAAAGCCGCGCGGGCGGGTACCGCGCGGTCGAGGGGGCTGCGCGGTGCCCTGCGCGCCGCGCCGGCGCCCCGGTCGGGCGCCCCGGTCAGGCGCCCCGCACGGCGATCCGCACCCCGCGCCGTATCCCCCACCGCTCCATCGACCCGGCCTCCGCCTCCAGGACGTGACGCGCACGCGGCCGCGGCAGGCCGATCCGCCCCGGCCGCATCGTCCGTACCGCGACCACCCGCCATGTCCGGTCCAGATGGGCGACGTCGATCGGGAACCGCATCCCCAGTGTGTGCACCGCGCTCGCCGGGCTCAGCAGCAGTGCCCCCTCGATCCCGTCGCGTCCGAGCAGCCCGCGTCGCCGGGCCCGTGCCGACCGGGCGATCTCCAGAGGCACCGGGCCGGGCGTCCCAGCCGTCGTGAACGTCGCCATGGCGGTGAAGTTAGCGATGGCGTCAAGTGGGCGTTCCCCTCGCGGCTCACCCGCCGGGAGTACGCGGCTGTGTGTCGCCACGCGCCCCACAACACCGCGCAAATCCCTTGGATAGCCCTGGATCCAGCCTGGTTCCCTTTGGATCTGCTGTGATCCAGCCATGACCACGCCCTGAATGAACGATTCCGGAGCCCTCGACGCGTTGTCGGGCGATTTCGGAGAGTAGTTGTTTCGCGCCGATGTACGCAGCATCACTTACGAAGGGTTATGGTGGAAGCCCCCCCCTCGGGCCGGTCCGTCTCCCCCCCACGGACCGGCCCGTTTCCTTTCCGCGCTCCGCCCGTCCCGGTGCCCTCCGGCCCGCTCGCCGAGCGCCCGGTCCGTCCGGGGCGGTGCCGGCCGCCGGAATCGGCCCGGAACGCCGGGCAAGGGGGCCCATGTTCATGCGTAGGAATCCCGCACAGTGCGCTGACACCCGTTGGCGGGGCGGACGTCCTCCAGGGGTAGGCTTCCCATCGGGGACCGCCAACTGACGGGGATCGCACGCGCCCGCACCTGTCTGATCCGCACGGAGGGGCTGACATCACGTGAACCTGCGCGACAAGCTGCGCGGCCTGTTGGTCAGGCTGTACGCGCGCCGGGTGGAAGGCCACCTGGACCACGCTCAGGTGCCCAAGCACATCGGCGTCATCATGGACGGCAACCGCCGCTGGGCGAAGGCGGCGGGCTCCACCGCCGCGCAGGGCCACCGGGCCGGCGCCGACAAGATCGAGGAGTTCCTCGGCTGGTGCGCCGAGACGGACGTCGAGGTCGTCACGCTCTGGCTGCTGTCGACGGACAACTTCGACCGGCCGAAGGAGGAGCTGGTCCCGCTCCTCGGGATCATCGAGGACGTCGTCCGGTCCCTGTCCGCCGACGGCCGCTGGCGCGTGCACCACGTGGGCGCGCTCGACCTGCTGCCGCCGCCGATGCAGTCCGTCCTCAAGGAGGCCGAGGAGGCCACCGCCCACATCGACGGGATACTGGTCAACGTCGCCATCGGCTACGGCGGCCGCCAGGAGATCGCCGACGCCGTCCGCTCGATGCTCCTCGACGCCCAGGAGAGGGGCACCTCGATGGAGGACCTCGCCGACTGCGTCGACATCGACATGATCGGCAGACACCTCTACACGAGTGACCAGCCCGACCCCGATCTGGTGATTCGTACGAGTGGCGAACAGCGGCTGTCCGGTTTCATGCTGTGGCAGACGGCCCATTCGGAGTACTACTTCTGTGAGGTCTTCTGGCCGGCCTTCCGCAAGGTCGACTTCCTGCGCGCCCTGCGCGACTACGCGGCGCGACACCGCCGTTACGGCGGCTGACACGCCCCTCGGCGGGGCGGCCGAGCACCCCCCGGGACAGGGGAGGAACTTCACCCGTTCGGGCGCGGGCGTCACGAGGAGTTCACCGGGGCGCCGTCATATGCCGTGGCATGGCAGCGCGTGTTCGAGGGCATAAGCCAAGCAGGTCGACACCCGAACCACGGGCGTCGTATCTCAGCGGACGGCTCGGGGCCGTCCGCCCGGGAGGCCCTTTGCACCAGCGCGACCGTGCGGTCCCTGCACGGAGGAAGCAGCGGAGGGCCGGTTCCCGGCCCGCGCACCGCGGCCGGCAACCGGCCGCCTTCCTCCCGCCCGCCCTCGCGGCCTTCTCCCCGCCGGCCCTCCCGGACCTCCTTCTCGTCGCTCCCCGACCTCATCCGAGGGGGTACGTCCTTCCGTGGTGACCAGCGCAAAGCGCCACAAGCCAGACCGGCGCACCTATGTTCTCGACACCAGCGTCCTGCTGGCCGACCCGAACGCCATGAGCCGTTTCGAGGAGCACGAGGTCGTGCTCCCGATCGTCGTGGTCACGGAGCTGGAGGCCAAGCGGCACCATCCCGAACTGGGGTACTTCGCCCGGCAGGCGCTGCGCCTGCTCGACGACTACCGCGTCCGGTACGGCCGCCTCGACGCCCCCATCCCGACCGGGGATCTCGGCGGCAGCCTGCGGGTCGAGCTCAACCACTCGGACCCCAGCGTGCTGCCCACCGGCTACCGCCTGGGGGACAACGACTCCCGCATCCTCGCGGTCGCCCGCAACCTGCAGGCGGAGGGGTTCGACGTCACCATCGTGTCGAAGGACCTCCCGCTGAGGATCAAGGCGTCCTCCGTGGGCCTCCTCGCCGAGGAGTACCGCGCGGAACTGGCCATCACGGACTCCTCCGGCTGGACCGGGATGTCCGAGCTGACCCTCTCGGCCGAACAGGTGGACATCCTCTTCGAGGACGGGCGCGTCCACATCCCCGAGGCGGCCGACCTGCCCGTGCACACCGGTCTGACCATCCAGTCGGAGCGGGGCAAGGCCCTCGGCCGCGTTGCCGCGGAGGGCGACGTCCGTCTTGTGCGCGGGGACCGGGAGGCGTTCGGCATCAAGGGCCGCAGCGCGGAACAGCGGATCGCCCTCGACCTGCTGCTCGACCCGGACGTCGGGATCGTGTCGATGGGCGGCCGGGCCGGCACCGGCAAGTCGGCGCTTGCGCTGTGCGCGGGTCTTGAGGCGGTGCTGGAGCGCAGGCAGCACCAGAAGGTGATGGTCTTCCGGCCGCTGTACGCGGTGGGCGGGCAGGAGCTCGGCTATCTGCCCGGCACCGAGGCCGAGAAGATGAGCCCGTGGGCGCAGGCGGTGTTCGACACGCTGTCCGCGGTCACCAGCCGCGAGGTCATCGAAGAGGTCACCGCGCGCGGCATGCTGGAGGTCCTTCCGCTCACCCACATCCGCGGCCGCTCGCTCCACGACGCGTTCGTGATCGTCGACGAGGCCCAGTCGCTGGAACGGAACGTCCTATTGACGGTTCTGTCCCGAATCGGCGCCAATTCGCGGGTGGTTCTCACCCATGACGTGGCCCAGCGGGACAATCTGCGGGTGGGCCGGTACGACGGAGTGGTCGCCGTCGTGGAGAAGCTGAAGGGGCATCCGCTCTTCGCGCACGTCACCCTCACCCGGTCCGAGAGGTCCCAGATCGCTGCCCTTGTGACCGAAATGCTCGAAGACGGGCAGATCTGACCCACATGCTCAATTGGGGGTAGTCACCCGTCGGTTGGCGCCGCCCGGCAAAGGCCAAGAGCCTAGCCGGGCGGCGTCTTGGTGTGTGGGACTTTCCATGAATCCCTTGGGCCAAACGAGGTGTGAGCTTTCACACTCAACGCGGAATTGCCACCCGGCGCCGGGTTACGGCAGAGTCTCATTCCTGTCAGGCCCCGCATACGACACACCGGTACCCCCAGCGGTACGGCACCACAGAAGCATCAGAACTCCATAGAGCTGTCGTATGCCGCCCGAGCACCACTCGGCGCTCCCGTCCTGGGGGTTGCCCACCGGGCCCGTGCCTCCCGTGACCCCGCAGTTGGGAGGCCAGCGTCAGGGGCACGATTGCGTCCGCCAGGGTCACCGAAGCGGGCGATGCTGGAAGGAAACCGTGTGAGCCGGATTTCGGTCCGGGGATTCGCAGTGGCCTCGGCCACGGCGGTCACCGCTGTCGGAAGCGTCGTCGGAGTTGCCTCGGGCAGCACCGCCCAGACCAACGACGCCCAGACGACGGCAAACGACACCACGCTCCTCGCGGACATACCCGCGGGTCAGCAGGCGCAGGTGCAGACCGCCTCCCTGACGCAGCAGGCCGATGCGCAGGCCATCGCCGCCGACGCGAGCGCCAAGAAGGACGCCGAGGAGGCGGCCCGCAAGCAGGCTGCCGCGGACGCCGTCGCCAAGCAGAAGGCCGCGGCGCAGGCCGAGGCGGACGCCAAGGCGCGCAAGGAGGCCGAGACCAAGGCCAGCCGCGCCACTCGTGACGTGTCCAGCTTCCCGGTCCAGGCCTCGTACAGCATCGCGCAGATCCAGGCGATGGCGCGTCAGATCGTGGCGGGCGACCAGTTCCAGTGCTTCAGCAACATCGTGGACCACGAGTCCAGCTGGAACTACCAGGCGGTCAACGCGTCCTCCGGCGCGTACGGCCTCTTCCAGGCCCTGCCCGGCTCCAAGATGTCGTCCGTCGGCGCCGACTGGCAGACCAACCCGGCCACGCAGATCAAGTGGGGCCTCAACTACATGAACAGCCGGTACGGCAGCCCGTGTCAGGCCTGGTCGTTCTGGCAGGCCAACAGCTGGTACTGAGCCGTGGAGCCGCCCGTGCGCGGCCGCTCAACCTCAGGAAGCCCCTCACCGTCTTTGGGTGAGGGGCTTCGGCCGTTTACCGGCCGTCGGCCCCTGCCATGTACGGTCGGAACCGACGACTCCAGGGGGGAGTGGTGGGGAGCACCCGGGGACACGGGGGAAGAGGACGGATCATGTCAGAAGTGCCAGGGTGGCTCGCCCGGCTCGGTGCCGGACTGACCCAGATGGGCGAGCGGTTGGACGAACGCCGCGCCGAGGTCGAGAAGGAGCGGAGCGAGCCCGAGCCGCCCCCGGCGCCGGAGCACGTCCCGCCGCCACCCGCGTACGCGCCCGCCGCGGCGCCGCGCCCGCATCCCGTCGAGGCGGTGCCGTGGGGCGTACGGGTCGCGGCCGAGGCGGGCTGGCGACTGCTCGTCCTCGCGGGCACGGTCTGGATCCTGATGCGGGTCATCAGCGCCGTACAGCTGGTGGTGCTGGCGTTCGTGTGCGCCCTGCTCATCACGGCGCTGCTGCAGCCGGCCGTGGCCAGGCTGAGGCGTCACGGCGTGCCGAGGGGGCCGGCGACCGCGCTGACCGCGATCCTCGGCTTCGTCATCATGGGCCTCATCGGCTGGTTCGTGACGTGGCAGGTCATGGAGAACATCGACTCGCTCTCGGGCCAGATCCAGAACGGCATCGACGAGCTGCGGAAGTGGCTGCTGAACAGCCCCTTCCATGTCACGGACAAGCAGATCAACAAGATCGCGAAGAACCTGCGGGACGCGGTCGGCGCGAACACCGACCAGATCACGTCGGCAGGCCTGGAGGGCGTGACGGTCATCGTGGAGGCGCTGACCGGCATCCTCCTGACGATGTTCTCCACCCTCTTCCTGCTGTACGACGGCCGCCGCATCTGGGAGTGGACGCTGAAGCTGGTGCCGGCCGCGGCGCGGCCGGGCGTGGCGGGCGCCGGGCCTCGGGCGTGGCGCACGCTGACGGCCTACGTCCGCGGCACGGTGATCGTCGCCCTGATCGATGCGATCTTCATCGGTCTGGGGATCTACTTCCTGAACGTCCCCATGGCCGTGCCGCTCGCCGTCTTCATCTTCCTGTTCTCCTTCATCCCGCTGGTGGGCGCGGTGGCCTCGGGTGCGCTGGCCGTGGTGGTGGCGCTGGTGACGCAGGGTGTCTTCACGGCCATCATGACGCTGGTCGTGGTCCTCGCCGTCCAGCAGATCGAGGGTCACGTCCTGCAGCCGTTCATCCTCGGCCGGGCGGTGCGGGTCCATCCGCTGGCGGTGGTGCTGTCGGTGACGGCCGGCGGAATCGTCGCGGGGATCGGCGGAGCGGTGGTGGCGGTGCCGCTGGTCGCGGTGACGAACACCGTGGTGGGCTATCTGCGGTCGTATACGGGTGGGACGCCACCGCAGCGGTACGACGCCGTGGAGACGGACGCGACACCGAACGGGGCACCGGCGCAGCCGGCGGTCACCGAGCCGGCGCCCTAGTGCCCCGGCAGGCGACGGGGCGAACGTTGCCTGTCGGGGCACCAGCTGTACTCGGGCATGACGAAGGGGCCTGCTCCCAGCCTCGGCCGGGAGCAGGCCCCTTGTGACGGGCGAACGCCTACTCGGCGAGGACCGCCTCCGCGTCCAGGGTCACGCCGACCGCCTGGATCACTGACGCGATCTTGAACGCCTCCTGGATGACCTCACGGTCCAGGCCCGCCTTGCGCAGCACCTGCTCGTGCGAGTCCAGGCACATCCCGCAGCCGTTGATCGCCGACACGGCGAACGACCACAGCTCGAAGTCGACCTTGTCGACCCCGGGGTTGCCGATGACGTTCATCCGCAGACCCGCGCGCAGGGTGCCGTACTCGTGGTCCGAGAGCAGATGGCGGGTGCGGTAGAAGACGTTGTTCATCGCCATGACGGCGGCCGCGGACTTCGCCGCGGTGTACGCCTCGGGCGACAGGTTCGCCTTCGCCTCCGGCTCCAGCTCGCGCAGCACGATCGCCGAGCGTGACGCGATCGCCGTCGCCAGCACCGTGCCCCACAGCTGCTGCGCCGGCAGCTCGGAGTTGCCGATGACCGAGCCCAGGTTGAGCTTGAGGTCCTTGGCGTAGTCCGGAATGGCGGACTTGAGGGTGTCGAGGGACATCCGGTCACTCACCAGCCAGCAGCTTGACCGGGTCCAGGGTGTTCTCGCCCTTGCTCCAGTTGCACGGGCACAGCTCGTCGGTCTGCAGGGCGTCCAGGACCCGCAGGACCTCCTTGGGGTTACGGCCGACGGAACCCGCGGTCACCATGGTGAACTGGATCTCGTTGTTCTGGTCGACGATGAAGACGGCACGCTGCGCGAAGCCGTCCTCGCCCTCGATGCCCAGGGCGCGCATCAGCTCGTGCTTCGAGTCGGCCATCATCGGGAACGGCAGCTCGCGCAGGTCCGGGTGGTCCTTGCGCCAGGCGTGGTGCACGAACTCGGAGTCACCGGAGAAGCCGAGGATCTGGGCGTCACGGTCGGCGAACTCGTCGTTCAGCTTGCCGAAGGCCGCGATCTCGGTCGGGCACACGAAGGTGAAGTCCTTGGGCCACGCGAAGACGATCTTCCACTGGCCCTCGTAGGTCTTGTGGTTGATCTGCTCGAACTCCTTGCCCTTCTCCAGCGAGACGCAGGCGGTCAGTTCGAACTCGGGGAACTTGTCACCGACAGTGAGCACACGCTCTCCTAGCAGCACAGAAGCACCGTGTTCACAAGGTGCTTCTCATGGGTTGGACATCCTCGATCCTGGCACAGGGTGCATTGATTCGGGAAATAGCTACACTCGGTCATGTTGATCGGTGTCGACTATCAGTGACTACGAGTAAGGGGTACGGTCATGGCTGGGACCAAGACCAACGGGCGCCGCCAGCCCAGCCTCGCCCAGCTGCGCGCCTTCGCCGCCGTGGCCGAGCACCTCCACTTCCGGGATGCCGCCGCCGCGATCGGCATGAGCCAGCCCGCGCTGTCGGGCGCGGTCTCCGCCCTGGAGGAGGTCCTCGGGGTCACCCTGCTGGAGCGCACCACCCGCAAGGTGCTCCTCTCGCCCGCTGGTGAGCGCCTCGCCGTGCGGGCCAAGGCGGTGCTGGAGGAGGTCGGCGCCCTCATGGAGGAGGCCGAGGCCGTGCGGGCCCCCTTCACCGGGGCCCTGCGGCTCGGTGTGATCCCGACCGTCGCACCGTACCTGCTGCCCACCGTCCTCAAGCTGGTCCACGACCGCTATCCGCTCCTCGACCTGCAGGTTCACGAGGAACAGACCGCCAACCTGCTCGACGGGCTGACCAGCGGCCGCCTCGATCTGCTGCTGCTCGCCGTCCCCCTCGGTGTGCCCGGCGTCGTCGAACTGCCGCTCTTCGACGAGGACTTCGTGCTCGTCACCCCGCTCGACCACTGGCTCGGGGGACGTGAGGGGATCCCCCGCGAGGCCCTGCGCGAACTGAACCTGCTGCTCCTCGACGAGGGGCACTGCCTGCGCGACCAGGCTCTCGACATCTGCCGGGAGGCCGGCCGCGAGGACGCGCCCGTGACCACGACCGCGGCCGGACTGTCCACCCTCGTCCAGCTCGTCGCAGGCGGCCTCGGCGTCACCCTGCTGCCGCGTACCGCCCTCAAGCTGGAGACCACCCGCAGCGACCAGCTCCTCACCGGCTACTTCGCGGACCCGGCCCCCAGCCGACGGGTCGCCCTGGCCATGCGTGCGGGCGCGGCGCGAGGTGCCGAGTACGAGGAGCTGGCGGAGGCGCTCCGTGAGGCGCTGCGTCCGCTGTCCGTACGGGTGCTGGGCCCCGACGCCTGAGCGCAGCCGGCGCACGCGCGCGGGACCCTCCCCGCCGGGGAGGGTCCCGCGCCTGCCGCGGGCTACTCCGTACGCAGCCCCTCCGGCCGCATCAGCCGCAGCAGTGGCGGCAGGCTGAGCACCGTGACCAGCAGGACGACCCCCGCCCCGATGCCGGACATCGTCAGCACGCTCGCCCAGTCCACGCTCACCGTGGCGCCGGACATCTTGAGCAGGATCGCGCCCAGCGTCAGACCGACCGCCGACGCCAGAAGCAGGCCCATCGCGATCGGGATCGCCGTCTGCCACAGCACCGACAGGCTCAGCGTGCGGCGCCGGGTGCCGAAGGCGACCAGCGACGACAGCAGCTTCCTGCGTTCCCGCAACTGCTCCAGTTGCGAAACCAGCAGACTGACGCCGATCAGCCCCAGCACACAGGTGGCGCCGACGAACAGGCCGGTTCGGATGGAGGTGAAGGCCCCGGACCGTTCGGTCGCCGCCCAGGTCATCGGTGTCGCCAGCGGAACGACCCGGGCCGCGGCGTTGCGGACGTGTTCGAGCGCGTCCGGAACCGAAGGGTCGAGCGCGAGGAAGACCACCCCCGCGAGGGCCGACTCCGTCCTGGCGGGCAGGGTGCCGCGGGTGATCAGGAAGCCGCCACGCTTCACGCCGGTCGGATCCTCGCGCGACTGGGCCTGCTTGATACCCCGCGGCACCGTCCAGGCGAACGGGGCGCTCCCGTTGTACCTGGCGTCGATGTACACCGTCCGGCCGGGCCTGGCCAGCTTCGGGGTGTCGGTGTCGTACTCGGCACCCAGCACCGAGAACACATCGCCCTCTCGGCAGGAGGGCAACGTCGCCACCTCGCGCAGGGACGCACAGTCGCCCACGAGCACCCCGGCGCCCTCGTTCGGATCCTGGCGCCGGTCTCCTGCGTACGCCTCGGAGAGCGCCATGACCCGGCGCACGCCCCTGGCCCTGCCCAGCTCCTCGGCGGCCGCGCCGACGGGGATGGTGCTCGGCACGTTCACCTGCGTCTGCGCCCGCTGCACGTTGTTGCGGGACTGCTTGGTGTAGTCGCCCTCGACGCCGGCGAACAGCATCTGCAGGGCGATCGCGCCGGCCACCGCCACCGCGATGCCGTTGACCATGCGGGCCGCGGTGCCGCTGCTCAACTGCAGCCTGCGCACCGCGAGTTGCCAGGCCACCCCGCCGGAGTTGAGCCGGGCGACGACCGTCTCGACGACCCATGGCAGCAGAGCGGTGACGCCGACGAGCAGGAGCAGGACACCGCCGATCACCAGGTACTCGTTGAAGTTCCCGTTGCCGCGGCCCTGCCCGAGCATCGGGTAGAGCATCGCGAGCCCGCCCAGCGGCAGCAGCAGCCGCCACCACAGCCGGCGCCGTGCGGGCTTGGCGGTGCGCACCACGCCGAGCGGCTCGATGACCACCCCGCGCAGCGCCAAGAGGGTGACCAGCACCGCGGCCGCCGGGACCGCGACCGCCACCAGCAGCGCCAGCGTGGGAGAGGGGTTGAGATAGCTGGGGAAGACGCTGATGCCGTAGACCTCCACCGACGCCGTGCCCGCACGGCCGATCAGGAAGAACACGGTGCCGAAGACCAGCCCGAGCAGGGCCCCCGCGAGGGCCTCACCGGCGGCGATCCGCCGGGTCATCCCGCTGTCGGAGCCGACGAGACGCAGCGCCGCGAGCCGTCGGTCGCGCCGCTCGCCGCCGAACCGCACGGCCGTGGCGATGAAGACGCCGACGGGCATGAGCAGTACCACCACGACGACGAGCATCAGCAGGACGAGGACGGGGTCCGACTTCTCGTGTGTGGGGTGGGGGTTACCGAACATGTCGATACGGGTCACGTTCGGCGGGTCGATCTTGGCGGCGAGCCCCTTGACGCCCGCGTAGTAGGCGAGTTCGTGGGAGCCGATCAGCCCGCTCTCCCCGATGGTTCCGACGATCCGGTACGGCAGCCGCTGCCTCAGCAGCTGTCCGTCGTCGGAGGTGAGCAGGTCCTTCAGCGCGGGGGAGACCACCATCTCGCCCGTCCCGGGGAACCTCTCCAGTCCCGGCGGCAGCGGCGCCCGTGCCCCCTCGGGCTCCATCAGCCGCCCACGGATGTCCCTCTTGTGGTACGTGGTGTCGAGGTCCGCGATCACCAGGGTGTTGTCCGCCCTGGGCTTGGGCTCCTGGTTGTAGGTGTGGTCCGCGCGGGCGTTCTCCCGGTCGTGCCGCGCCGCCACCGCGCCCGGGAGGGCGGTGGTGAGCAGCAGCACCGCCACGCCCAGCCCGACGCCGACGGCGGTCAGCAGCAGCCGGACCCACCCCTCGCGCCCGCCGGAGAACGCGTACTTGGCCCCCATGGCCAGATCCCTGCACCACTGGCGCACCCTCATACGATGCGCTCCATGTCCCGGGACTTCCCGTCCCGCACGACGATCTCGCGGTCGGAGTAGGCGGCCACCCGCGCCTCGTGGGTGACCAGCACGACGGCCGCGTTGGTGGACCGGGCCGCCTCGGTGAGCAGATCCATCACGCGCTCGCCGTTGAGCGAGTCCAGGGCGCCGGTGGGCTCGTCGGCGAACAGCACGCGCGGTCCGGTGACCAGGGCGCGGGCGACGGCGACACGCTGGCCCTGACCGCCGGATATCTCACCCGGCCGCTTCTTCGCCAGGTCGTCGACCTCCAGCCGGGACATCCAGGCCAGGGCGGTCCGCTCGGCCTCCTTGCGCGAGGTGCCGCTCAGCCGCAGCGGGAGCGCCACGTTCTCGACACAGGTCAGCTCGGGCACCAGCTGTCCGAACTGGAACACGAACCCGAACTCGGAGCGCCTGAGGAGGCTGCGCTGGGCGTCGCTCATGCCGGCCATCTCGCGGCCGTCGTAGGTGATCGAGCCCGAGTCGGGCGGCACGATCCCGGCGAGACAGTGCAGCAGGGTCGACTTGCCGGAGCCGGACGGACCCATCACGGCGACGATCTCGCCCGGGTGGATGGAGAACTCCGCGCCGTCCAGGGCGACGGTCGGCCCGTAGGTCTTGCGCAGGTTGTCGGCGACGAGCAGGGAACCGGCGGGAGCGGTCACTTGGCCACCACCTCGGCGAGCCTGTCGAGGCGCGCGGCGGCGAGCTCCAGCCAGCGCAGATCGGCCTCCAGATGGAACAGGGCGTGGTCGCAGATCAGCTGGTCGGCGAGATCGCCCTTGCGCTTGCGGTCGGTCAGGATCCGCATCATGCGCAGATGCTCGGCGCGCTGGGTGTCGAGGATGTCGGCAGCGTCGCGCTGTGTGAGCAGGGCCAGGACGACCTTGGTGTAGAGGGTCGACTGGAGATACGGCTCGGGCTTCTCCGGGGTCGCGAGCCACCGCTGTACGTCGGTGATCCCGGCCTCGGTGATCGCGTACCGTTTCCGTTCGGGCCCGCCGCCCGCCTCGATTCCGTCGACTTCGACGAGCCCGTTCTTCAGCAGACGGGACATCGTCGAGTAGACCTGGCCGTAGTGCAGCGGCCGGTCATGACCGAACTTCTCGTCGAAGGCCCGCTTCAGGTCGTAACCGTGACGGGGCCCGGACTCCAGGAGTCCTAGGAGGGTGTGACCGATGGACATGCCGAGCACTGTACACACGGCGTATACATCTGGCGTATACGTCATGCGTATAGGTGCCGCTCGGACGGGGCGTCCTCGCTGGTGGAGGCGGATTGTCACGGTTCTGCTACTGCGACGGTCCCGCGCCCTGGGCGTGCCTGGGTCGTGCCTACGCCTCGGGCTCCCCGGACGCGGGCGGACGTCCTCGGCGAGGGATGGGCTTCGCCCCACCGGGCAGGCGCCCCGCGTCGGACAGTGCCCTGCGCAGCAGGAACTCGATCTGCGCGTTGGCCGAGCGCAGCTCGTCCGAGGCCCAGCGGGCCAACGCCTCGTAGACCAACGGGTCCAGCCGCAGCAGCACCTGCTTGCGCTGCTGCGGCCGACGCTGAGGGGCCGAGCCCCCGGAGGGAGCCGTCACTGGTAGAGGGACCCCGTGTTGAGCACGGGCTGCGGAGTGCGGTCCCCGCACAGCACCACCATCAGGTTCGACACCATCGCCGCCTTCCGTTCGTCGTCCAGCTCCACGATGTCCTGCTCGGAGATCCGGGCCAGCGCGGCCTCGACCATCCCGACCGCGCCGTCGACGATCTGCCGTCGTGCGGCGACCACCGCGCCGGCCTGCTGTCGCTGGAGCATCGCGGAGGCGATCTCCGGAGCGTACGCGAGGTGCGTGAAGCGCGACTCGATGATCTGCACCCCGGCGGCCTCCACGCGCGCGTGCAGTTCGACGGCGAGCTTCTCGGTGATCTCCTCGGCGTTGCCGCGCAGTGAGAGCCCGCCCTCGTCGTGGGCGTCGTACGGGTACTCGATGGCGATGTGCCGCACGGCCGCCTCGGTCTGTGTGGCCACGAACTCCAGGAAGTCGTCCACCTCGAAGGTGGCCTGTGCGGTGTCCTCGACCTTCCAGACCACCACCGCGGCCAGTTCGATCGGGTTGCCGTAGGCGTCGTTGACCTTGAGGACCGCCGTCTCGTGGTTGCGGACCCGCGTCGAGATCTTCGTCCGCGAGGTGAACGGGTTCACCCAGCGCAGGCCGTCCTGCCGGATCGTGCCGCGGTAGCGTCCGAAGAGCTGGACGACGCGGGCCTCGCCCGGCGCCACCGTGTTCAGACCGCACATCGCGATGAAGGCCGAGAGGCCGGTGAGAAGGCCGACGCCGATCAGCGCGACCTTGACGCCCGACGCGGCGACCGTCGCGCCCCAGACCACCAGGCCCACGCCCAGCGCCAGTCCGGCCAACCCCAGCAGCAGCGCGAAGCCGCCGCCGATGCTGCGCGCGGTGAACTCCCGGACCCGTGGCGCGGGCATCTCGGGTATGTCGCCGGTGGTGGAAGCGTCGTATGTCGACATGGGTGGTGCCCCCCGTTTCGTGTCATAGCTCTGACCTATCTAAGTGATAACACATTTCCCGTCACGACAACCTTCCACACCTCCGGAACGTCGGTTCCGATGAAGTGGGTGCTGATTCTCACGTCCGCAAAAGGGAGGATCAGCAGTCCTTTGTCATACCGCGCGGTGTTAGCTTTCTGAGCTGACCTGAGCCACCTACCTGTGTGACACACGAGAGCGAAGCGGAGCGGATCGACTCATGGGACGAGCGGAAGAGAGACGAGCGCGGCAGCGCAGTGGCCGCCGCGCGGCGCCCAAGCGCTCGCCCAGAGCGGCGGGGTCCGCGTCGGTCGGCACCGCACCGGCGACCGGCGGCCGTGCCGCCGCGCGCGGCAGGGCCGCCAGGAGCGGGAAGACCGGGAAGAGCGGCATACGCCGGTTCTTCACCTGGAAGAAGGTCCTCGGCTCGTTGTTCGGCTTCGTTCTGCTGGTCATGGGCGCGTTCGTCCTGCTGTACGTCATGACCCCCATCCCGGCGGGGAATGCCACCGCCCAGCTGCAGAGCAACGTCTACCAGTACGGCGACGGCTCGATCCTCGCCCGCACCGGCGAGCTCAACCGCGAGAACGTCGACCTCGCCGAGATACCCAAGGACGTTCAGCACACCTTCGTCGCCGCCGAGAACAAGACCTTCTACCAGGACAACGGCATCGACCTGCGGGGCACGGCCCGCGGTCTGCTCAACACCCTCTCCGGCAAGGGCGCGCAGGGCGGTTCGACGATCACTCAGCAGTACGTCAAGAACTACTACCTGACCCAGAACCAGACCGTCACGCGCAAGCTGAAGGAACTGGTCATCTCGCTGAAGCTGGACCGCAAGAAGTCCAAGGAGTACATCCTCGCTGGCTACATCAACACCAGCTACTACGGCCGCGGGGCCTATGGCATCCAGGCCGCCGCGCAGGCGTACTACCGCAAGGACGCCAAGAAGCTCACGGTCGAGGAGGGCGCGTACCTGGCCTCGCTGCTCCAGGCGCCGAACCAGTACGACTGGGCCATCGCCACGGACACCGGCAAGCAGCTGGTGCAGGGCCGCTGGAACTACGTGCTGAACAACATGGTCGGAATGCACTGGCTGGATGCGAGCAAACGCCAGGCCATGAAGTTCCCCGTGCCGAAGGCGCCCAAGCCGGCGCCCGGCATGGAGGGCCAGACCGGCTATCTGGTGGACGCGGCGAACGCCGCGCTGGAGAAGCAGCTCGTCGCCCAGGGCACCGCGGCCTCGCTCGGTGACGCCGAAGCCCTCGTGAGGACGGGCGGCTGGACCATCACGGTGAACATCGACAAGAAGAAGCAGCGGCAGCTGGAGCAGGCCGTCAAGGACCAGCTGACCAGCAAGCTGAACCCGAAGAAGCGTTCCGTCGACGGTGATGTGCAAGCCGGTGCCGTGTCCGTCGATCCTGGGACGGGACGGGTGCTCGCCCTGTACGGCGGCGTGGACTACTTCAAGCACTACACCAGCAACGCGACCCGCCGCGACTACCAGCCAGCCTCCACCTTCAAGCCGCTGATCCTCGCGGCCGCCCTGGACCAGAGCGCCAAGACTCAGGACGGCCGGCCGATCAACGCGAACACGATCTACGACGGCACCAGCGGCCGTCCGGTCAAGGGCAGCCCGATCGGCTTCGCCCCGCCGAACGAGGACCACCAGGACTACGGCGACATCACCGTCCAGACGGCGATGAACAAGTCCGTCAACTCGGTCTTCGCGCAGATGGGCGTCGACGTCGGCATGGAGAACGTGCTGAAGGTCGCGAACTCGCTGGGCATGGACACCAAGGGCCTGGCGGCCGTGCCCGCGCAGACCCTCGGCTCCATGGGCGCGAGCCCACTGGAGATGGCCGGCGTCTACGCGACCCTCGACAACCACGGCAAGAAGGTCACCCCGGCGATCATCAAGTCGGCCGTGCACAAGGACCGTACGGTCACCTTCCCGAACCCGATCGGTGACCAGGTGATCACCCGTGAGGCCGCGGACACGGTGACCTCGGTGCTGACCGGCGTGGTCGACGACGGTACGGCCAAGTCGTCGGTGGCGGACAACCCCGCGCGCAACGGCCAGCAGGTCGCGGGCAAGACGGGTACGTCCGACAGCAACAAGTCGGCCTGGTTCACCGGCTACACGCCCGACCTGGTCACCTCGGTCGGCCTGTTCGGGGAGGACGCCAAGACCCACGCCCAGGTCACCCTGCAGGGCGCCACGGGTCTCGTGCCGAGCCCCGGCCGCATCAACGGCGGCGGCTACCCGGCGCAGATCTGGGCCCAATACACGTTCGACGCGATGGGCGACGTCAGCAGGTTCGACCTGCAGACCACGCAGGGCGCGGCGGTCCAGCCGAGCGTGACGCCGTCGGTCACGCACTCCACGAGCCCCACGCCCTCGACGTCGCCGACCACGAAGAAGCCGACGTCGCAGCCGCCGACGAGTTCGCCCCCGGCATCGCCGTCGACGCCGGCGACACCCAGCCAGCCGCCGACGAGCTCGCCCCCCTCGACGCCGGACACCACGCCTTCGACGCCACCGAATCCGCTCAATCCCAACGGCGGGCAGTGACGGGAGGGCGCCCGGTGGACCGGCCACCGGGCGCCCTCCTCGTCGTGTACGTCAGCTTCCGTTGACGTTGCCGGCGATGCGGTCGCCGATCTCCTTGTCGATGTTGCGCCAGTACTGCAGCGCGCGGTCCAGGACCGGGCGCGAGACGCCCTGCAGCAGATGGCCGGTGACGTTGGAGACCAGCCGGTCACGGGCGGCGTCGTCCAGGACCTGGCGGACCATCGTGTGGGCCTGGCCGAAGTCGTCGTCCTCGCGGTGCAGCCGGTAGGCCTCTCGCACCATCTCGCCCGCCGTCTGCCAGCCGGCCGGGTCGCCGAACTCGTGCACGGCAGCGGCCGGCCCACCGTAGGAGTTGGGCGCGTAGGGCCTCGCGGTGTGGGCGGGCTCGTAGCGCATCGGGCCGTCCTTGGCGTAGGAGCGCACATCCACCCGCGGCCGGTTGGGCGGCAGCTGGTCGTAGTTCGGGCCGATGCGGTACCGGTGCGTGTCCGGGTAGGAGAAGAGACGGCCGAGCAGCATCTTGTCCGGGGACGGGCCGATGCCCGGCACCATGTTGGACGGCTCGAACGCCGCCTGTTCGATGTGGATGAAGTAGTCCTCGGGGTTCTGGTTCAGGGTCATCCGGCCGACCTCGATCAGCGGGTAGTCGCCGTGCGGCCACACCTTGGTCAGGTCGAACGGGTTGAACCGGTAGTCCGGTGCGTCGTCGAACGGCATCACCTGGACGTGGACCGTCCAGGAGGGGTGGTCGCCGCGCTCGATCGCCTCGTACAGATCGCGGCGGTGCAGGTCGGCGTCCTTGCCGGCCAGTTCGTCGGCCTGCTCCTGGGTGAGGAAGTCGATGCCCTGGTCGGTCTTGATGTGGTACTTGACCCAGAACTTCTCGCCGCCGCCGTTGATCCACATGTACGTGTGCGAGGAGTAGCCGTTCATGTAGCGGTACGTCTTCGGGATGCCCCGGTCGCCCATGAGCCACGTCACCTGGTGCGCGGACTCGGGGGAGAGGGTCCAGAAGTCCCACTGCATGTCGTTGTTGCGCAGCCCGGTCACCGGGTGGCGCTTCTGGGAGCGGATGAAGTCCTGGAACTTCATCGGGTCACGGACGAAGAAGATGGGGGTGTTGTTCCCCACCAGGTCGTAGTTGCCGTGTTCGGTGTAGAACTTCAGCGCGAAACCGCGCGGGTCGCGCCAGGTGTCCGGGGAACCGAGCTCGCCGGCGACCGTGGAGAAGCGCGCGAGCATCTCGGTGCGCTTCCCGGGCTGGAAGAGGTCGGCCTTGGTGAACTGACTGACGTCATTGGTGACTTCGAAGATTCCGTATGCGCCACTGCCCTTGGCGTGTACCACCCGTTCCGGGACCCGCTCCCGGTTGAACTGGGCCATCTTCTCGATGAGGTAGTGGTCCTGCAGCAGGATCGGACCGTCCGCGCTCACGGTGAGTGAGTGTTCGTCGCTCTCCGCGGGGATGCCTGAGTTGGTGGTGGTGTACGGAACCGACTGGGGTATCTGGGTCACGAGCGTCCTCCCGTCATGCACAGGGGTCGGTCAGGTCGCTTCACCCACCTCAGCAGTCAACGCCGCCGATCGGAGGTCGGCAACATATGGACGGGGTCTCGTTCTGGTTCTCTTCCGGCCTCGGCCCCCGGCCCCGGGCGCTGAGGCCGAGGCCGGAAGCCCGGGGTCAGCCCCGGTTCAGCTCGAACCAGACCACCTTTCCGGTGCTCAGCCGGGTCGCACCCCAGCGCCGGGCCAGCCGGTTCACCAGATACAGTCCCCGGCCGCCCTCGTCCGTGGCCCGCGCCTGCCGCAGCCGCGGCAACTGGGGCACGTCGTCGCCGACCTCGCAGCGCAGCACATCGGTGCGCAGCAACCGCAGTGTGATCGGCCGTGACGCGTAGCGCACGGCATTGGTGACCACCTCGCTGACCAGCAGCTCCACCGAGTCCGTGAGCTCTTCCAGACCCCAGCGGGCGAGCGCCCGGCGGGCCAGCCTGCGAGCCCGGCTCGGCGCCGCGTCCTCGGGCTCCAGGAACCAATAGGCGACATCGCTCGGCGCGATCCCGTCGAAACGGGCGGCGAGCAGCGCGATGTCGTCGTCCCGGTCGCCGGGGCCGAGCATGTCGAGCACCTCGT
Source organism: Streptomyces sp. TP-A0356 (assembly GCF_001417775.1). Lineage (GTDB taxonomy): Bacteria > Actinomycetota > Actinomycetes > Streptomycetales > Streptomycetaceae > Streptomyces. The sequence continues at coordinate 73,326 of NZ_BBZJ01000019.1, forward strand.
CGCACAGCGCCTCCAGCGGCGGCGGGTGATCGGCGCCGGTGAGCTGGGCGGTCGCGGCGAGCTTCTCCCGCAGCTGCTCTATGCCCGTCCACACGTCCCTGAGCCGTGACTCGACCAGCCCGTCGGTGTACAGCAGCAGGGTCGCCCCGGCCGGGGCGTCCAGCTCGACCGCCTCGAAGTCCACTCCGCCCACGCCGATGGGGGCGCCCGCCGGCACCCGCAGCACCTCGGCCCGGCCGCCCAGATGCAGCAGGACCGGCGGCGGATGTCCGGCGTTGGCGATGGTGATCCGGTGCGAGACCGGGTCGTACACCGCGTACAGGCAGGTGGCCATGCGGTCGGTGCCGAGCCGCTGGGCCTGTTCGTCGAGGTGGTGCAGGACCTCCTGCGGCGGCAGGTCCAGCCCGGCCAGTGTCTGGGCCGTCGTACGCAACTGCCCCATGATCGCCGCGGACGTCATGGAGTGGCCCATGACGTCACCCACGACCAGGGCCACCCGGCTGCCCGGCAGCGGAATCGCGTCGTACCAGTCGCCGCCGACCCGTGCGGTCTCCGCGGCCGGCAGATAGCGGGACGCCAGCCGTACGCCCGTCGGGTTCGGCAGGGTCTCCGGCAGCATCGTCCGCTGCAGCTCGTCGGCGATGTACGCCTCACGGCCGTACAGCACCGCCTTGTCGATGCCGAGCGCGCTGTGCGTGGCGAGCTGCGCGGCGACCAGCAGATCGTCCGGCTCGAACGCCGCGCGTTCGGGGCGACGCAGGAACAGCGCGGCCCCGATGACGCGACGGCGCCCGCGCAGCGGCGCGAGGATCGCGCGCTGCCCCGGCGGGATCGAGAGGTTGTGGCCCAGCAGCTCCGGGAGCGCGGCGCGGGCCGCGGGCGCGTCCGCGAACACGGGCCGCACCCCGCGCAGCACCTCGGCGAGCGCACCGCCGGGCCGCACCTCGCACAGCTCGTTGCTCAGCGACGCCAGACCGGAGGTCTCCGGAATCGGCACGGGCAGGATCCCGTCCTCCAGATCCCGCTCCTGCGGGATCCGGTCGGTGCGCCGCAGCCGCAGCACCAGGGGCCCGGTGGGGCGCTCGTCGCCCACGGGCAGCGGGTCGCGCAGATAGACGAGGATCGCGTCCGAGAAGGTCGGCACGGTGGCCCGGCACAGCCCCATCACGATCTCGTCGAGATCGATGCCACGGGCGATCCGCCGCGTGGCGGCGCCCACGAAGCGCAGCCGGTCCCCGTCCCGCCGCATGGGCATGGGGCCGCTCGGCAGCGTCTGGCCGGTGCGCCGGTCCTTGCCGCCGGGCGGGGCGGTGGGACGCTCCTGCCCGGCGCCCGGCTGGGCCGGAATGCTCTCGGGAGCGGGGCGCGGCCGGTGTGTGTCGGGCTCGTCGGCGGCCGGCTGCGAGTGCTCGGTGCCGCCCGTCGCCGGCACCGGGGGCGGGGAGCCGCCCGGGTTGCCCGACGGCCCGTGCTGGCCGCAGGACAGCGGCGCGCCGGACGAGGCGGCCGCGTCGCCCGCGCGGGTCTGTGCGGGTAAGGCCGTGGCCGGCGGCGCGGACAGCGGCTCCGGGGTACGCAGCAGCGCCCCGCGGGGATCCGCGGGGCCCGCGCCCGGCTGCGGGCGCTCGTGGGAGGTCGGGTGCTCCGTCACGCGTGTCGAATCCATCCGTCCGGGGCTGCGCGCCATGCGTGAAGTTCGTCCCGCAAAGAAGCCGATACCCGGAATACGTGCCCCAGGAACGGAATTCCCGCGCGGTCCCACGCCGTCCATGATGCACCGGCCGGCCCGGCCGGCCCGGTGTGGCCCTCGTACCCCTCGCTCACGTCCTGCCGCCCCTCGGTGACGTTGGTCAAGCCCAGCGCATACTGCGGGAGTTGTTCTTCCGTGCCCTTGCGGAGGACGATCCTACGGTTGTACCGCGGGGGCGCAACAAGGGTCTCATGAGGTCATGTGCACGGGTGTGCGGTCCCAGTCCTCCGGCAGGGGCGGCACCGACCAGGACGGACCCGGGCGCCAGTGCTGCCAGCCGTCCGCGAACGGCCGGCCCCAGGCCTCGATCACCTCCACCGCCGACCGCCCCGCCGCACGCACCCGCTCGGCGAGTTGAGGGCCCATCAGGCCGTCCCGCTGGGCCTGCGCGAACTCGTCCTCGTCACGCCAGCCCCAACTACGGTCCGGGTAGACGCAGATGTCCAGGTAGTGGTCCTCGGAGTCGACTCCGCCGGACCAGCGCACCAGGGGTTCCTCGAGGTTGACGTACCAGTTCTTGAACCGCCAGCCCGGCTCCCAGAACAACCACACCGACCAGGGCTCCGCGGGCCGCGCCAGCTTGAGCACGCCGGTGCCGAACCAGCGGTCCAGCTGCACGGTCCGCGGCTTGGTGTAGCGGGAGTCCAGGGGCTCGGCGTGCAGTGGCGTGCCGTCGACGAGGACGGGTTTCACACACTGGGTACCGGGCGCCAGCCACACGGCCAGCAGTTCCTCGTCGTCCCTGACGACGGTGACGGGCCGCGCGATGTGGAAGCGCTCCCCACCGTTCTCCCGATACCTCCACAGGATGTGATCCCCCGGGGCCCAGTGTGCCGTCGACCCGCCCGCTTCCACTCGTCTCACCGCTCCGCCCTCTGCCATGCACAGATATTAGGTGCCCCAGGCATACGACGCCCCGCGCACCCATCACGGTTCGCCCACGGGCGGGTGACGTGACGCCGGACGTCACGGGTGCGTCATCCGCAGGACGTCCAGCGCCTCGTCCAGCTGCTCCCGAGTGAGGTCACCGCGTTCCACGTACCCCGATTCCAGGACGACCTGACGGATGGTCTTGCGCTCGGCGAGCGCCTTCTTGGCGACCTTGGCCGCCTCTTCGTACCCGATGTACCTGTTGAGGGGGGTGACGACGGAGGGCGACGACTCGGCGTACTCCCGGGCGCGCTCGCGGTGGGCGACGATGCCGTCGACGGTGCGGTCGGCGAGCAGCCGGGAGACGTTGGCGAGCAGCCGAACGGACTCCAGGACGTTCTTCGCCATGACCGGCATCATCACGTTGAGTTCGAAGTTGCCGGCGGCCCCGGCGGTGGTGATCGTCGCGTCGTTCCCGATGACCTGCGCGGCGACCATGAGGACGGCCTCCGGGATCACGGGGTTGACCTTGCCGGGCATGATCGAGGATCCGGGCTGCAGATCGGGCAGGCCGATCTCGGCGAGTCCGGTCCGGGGCCCGGAGGACATCCACCGCAGATCATTGGCGATCTTGGTCAACCCGACGGCGATCGTCTTGAGTTGTCCGCTGAGCTCGACGATCCCGTCCCGGGCGCCCTGGGCCTCGAAGTGGTCGCGGGCCTCGGTGAGCGGCAGCCCGGTGACGCGGGCGACCTCGGCGATGACGGCGGCGGAGAAGCCGGGCGGGGTGTTGATCCCGGTCCCTACCGCGGTGCCGCCCAGCGGCAGTTCGGCCAGCCGCGGCAGCGCGGCCTTCAGCCGCTCGACGCCGTGGCGTACCTGGGCGGCGTATCCGCCGAACTCCTGTCCGAGTGTCACGGGCGTGGCGTCCATGAGGTGGGTCCGCCCCGCCTTCACCACATCGGCGAATTCGTCGGCCTTGCGTTCGAGGGAGGTCGCGAGGTGTTCGAGGGCGGGGATCAGATCGCGGGTGACGGCGGAGGTGGCGGCGATGTGCAGGGAGGACGGGAAGACGTCGTTGGACGACTGGGAGGCGTTCACGTGGTCGTTGGGGTGCACGTTCCTGCCGAGCCGTTCGCTCGCGAGGGTGGCGATGACCTCGTTGGCGTTCATGTTGGACGAGGTGCCGGAGCCGGTCTGGAAGACGTCGACGGGGAAGTGCTCGTCCCACCGCCCCTCGGCGACCTCGGCGGCGGCCTCCTCGATGGCGTCGGCCACGTCCTTGTCGAGCACGCCGAGCTCCGCGTTGACCTTGGCCGCGGCGCCCTTGATCCGCGCGAGCGCCTCGATGTGCGCGCGCTCGATCCGCTGCCCGGAGACGGGGAAGTTCTCCACGGCCCGCTGAGTCTGCGCCCGCCACTTGGCGTCGACGGGGACCTGCACTTCGCCCATGGAGTCGTGCTCGATGCGGTATTCGCTCATACCGGGTACAGCGCGGGGGCGGGCGGGGATGTTCCGGGCGGTGGGCCGAATGGGGGTGCGCGGCACGGCCCCTGGGGCCGGACAGGCAGGCTCGGGACGGGCAGGGGCGGGACGGGGCAGGGGCGGCGGAGGCCGGGGCGGGACGGGGCAGGGGCGGCGGGGCAGGCTCGGGACGGGCAGGGGCGGCGGGGGCCGGGAGGCGAGCCCGCCTCGCCCAGGGCCTCCCCTCGCCCCGGGCTCCCGCCGCCGATGTCTTGCGCCGGTCTGGGCTCCCGCCGGCGTCTTACGCCAGCCCGGGCACCGCGCAGGCGGTCAGCGCGAGCACGACGACCAGAGCGTGCCGCACGCCGCGCGGATCTCGCGCCGCCGAGCTGACAGGTCCTCATGAACCCGACGTCAAGCGACCCCGCCGAGGCCTTGGTCGTCAAACATGCCGGGTCCAGGCCGCCTTCGCCACCGGACGGTGAGCGGCGAGCTCAGCGGGCGCTGCCGATGTTGCGGTCCGCTTCGGAGCCCTGGAGCATCAGTGTGGTCTCCTCTATGCGGCTGAAGCGGCCGTCGGATGCCAGGTCGGCGAACACGTAGACCTCCGTGAGCACACTCGAGCCGTCCTTCTTCGTGATGTTGACCGTATGGCGGTCGGCGTACTTGGTGCCGTCGTAGAGCTCGTCGTGGACCGCGACAGAGCCTTCGGCGACGAGCGTGCGCACGTGGGCGATGTGTTCGATGAAGCCGGCGCGGTCGGCCCACTGCCCGTCCGTGCGCTGCCGGTAGTCGGGGGTGAAGTGGCGATCGGCGGCTTCTTCGACGGTGATGTCGGTGTTGAAGATCAGGTCGGTGAGGGCGGCGGCGACGCCAGTGGGGTTCATGCGGATTCCTTTCGCGGTGAACACCGGGGAAGTGCGTGCGCTGCGCACGCTTCCCGGACTGTAGCACCAGATGCGTGCGCAGCGCACGCTACTGTGGGGGTATGGAGAACGAGGTAGGACACGAGATCGCCGATGCGCTGGGCATCCTGCTCAAACGCACCACCCGCGCCCAGCTGCACAAGAACCTGACCGAGGGCATGGGGGAGGCGGTGGACGAGCTGACCTACCCGATCCTCAGCGCACTGGCCAGGACCGGCCCCCGCAGTGCCGCCGACCTGGCTCCGGACGCCGGACTCGACCGCTCCGGCGTCACGCGCCGCGCCTCCCGCCTGGAGGCTGCCGGACTCATCCGCCGCGAACCGGACCCCACCGACCGTCGCGCATCCCTGCTGGTCCTCACGGACGAGGGAGAACACACCGTGGCCGAACTACGCGAGCGCCTGGCCACCCACATCGCGGCGAGCCTCAACTCCTGGCCCCCCGGAGACGCCCAGACCTTCGCCCGCCACCTCCGCCGCTTCATCACCGAAGGCCCCTTCGTATAGCCGCCTCACGCCACCGGGCCGTCGCCGTCGAGTTGAGGCGCCGGCTCGATTCCGGCGTCGCAGTCGGAGTGTCCATGTGCGGCTCCGTCAACTGAAGCGCGCTACTGCGCCAACCCAAGGGCTCACCCGCTGGCGTGTCCGTCTGATCGCCCGAGCGGTTGGCCGGGTGCAGCTCATAGCGCCGCCCATGGCACAGCAGCAGACCCCCCGGCGACGCCGAGGGGTCTGTGAGGCGCTTGGGGGTGGCTCAGGACAGGCCGGGGCCCCGTACCGGGATCGACGTGAACGTCGGCTGGGGAGCGGGGTCCTTGAAGAAGTCGTTGCCCTTGTCGTCCACCACGATGAACGCCGGGAAGTCCTCCACCTCGATCTTCCAGACGGCCTCCATCCCGAGCTCCTCGTACTCGACGACCTCGACCTTCTTGATGCAGTCCTGCGCCAGACGCGCGGCCGGTCCACCGATGGATCCCAGGTAGAAGCCGCCGTGCGCCGCACACGCGTCCGTGACCTGCGCGCTCCGGTTGCCCTTCGCCAGCATGACCTTGGAGCCGCCCGCCGCCTGGAACTGCTCGACGTAGGAGTCCATGCGGCCGGCCGTCGTCGGGCCGAAGGACCCCGACGCGTAGCCCTCGGGGGTCTTGGCCGGACCGGCGTAGTAGACCGGGTGGTCCTTCAGGTACTGCGGCATCTCCTCACCACGGTCCAGCCGCTCCTTGATCTTGGCGTGCGCGATGTCGCGCGCCACGACCAGCGGCCCGGACAGCGAAAGCCGGGTCTTCACCGGGTACTTGGTCAGCTCGGCGAGGATGTCGTCCATCGGCTGGTTCAGGTCGATGCTGACGACGTCGCCGTCCTGCTCCAGGTGCTCGTCCGTCGTCTCCGGCAGGAACCGCGCCGGGTCCGTCTCCAACTGCTCCAGGAACACGCCCTCGGCGGTGATCTTCGCGACCGCCTGCCGGTCCGCCGAACACGACACCGCGATCGCCACCGGGCAGGACGCCCCGTGCCGCGGCAGCCGCACCACCCGTACGTCGTGGCAGAAGTACTTGCCGCCGAACTGTGCGCCGATGCCGATCTTCTGCGTCAGCTCGAAGACCTTCTCCTCCAGCTCCTTGTCCCGGAAGCCGTGGCCCAGCTCGGAGCCCTCGGCCGGCAGCTCGTCCAGGTAGTGCGCGGAGGCGTACTTCGCGGTCTTCAGCGCGTACTCGGCGCTCGTACCGCCGACGACGATCGCCAGGTGGTAGGGCGGGCAGGCGGCCGTGCCCAGCGAACGGATCTTCTCCTCCAGGAACTTCATCATGGAGGCCTCGTTCAGGACGGCCTTGGTCTCCTGGTAGAGGAAGGACTTGTTGGCGCTGCCACCGCCCTTCGCCATGAACAGGAACTTGTAGGCGCCGCCGTCCGTCGCGTACAGCTCGATCTGCGCGGGCAGGTTGGAGCCGGTGTTCTTCTCCTCCCACATGGTGAGCGGGGCCATCTGCGAGTACCGCAGGTTCAGCCTGGTGTACGCGTCGTAGATGCCACGGGAGAGGGCCTTCTCGTCCTCACCCCCGGTGAGCACGTTCTGTCCGCGCTTGCCCATCACGATCGCCGTGCCGGTGTCCTGGCACATGGGCAGGACGCCCGCGGCGGCGATGTTCGCGTTCTTCAGCAGGTCCAGCGCCACGAACTTGTCGTTCGCCGACGCCTCCGGGTCGTCGATGATGCGGCGCAGCTGGGCCAGGTGGGCGGGCCGCAGATAGTGCTGGATGTCGTGGATGGCCTCCTCGGCCAGTTTGCGCAGCGCCTCCGGCTCGACCTTGAGGAACGTCCGCCCGTCGGCCTCGAAGGTGGAGACACCTTCGGAGGTCACCAGCCGGTAGGGGGTGGTGTCCTCTCCCGTGGGGAGCAGATCGGTGTACGCGAACTCAGGCATCTCGCCCATTCCTCACTCGTCAGGCAGCGGCTGGCCTCCGTTGGCAGCGTCCACCAGCGTAGAACCTGGCGCCGACGGCGAGCTTGTGAGGTAGGGCTCAGTCGGGCGGGGTCCCGCTCACTCGACGGCACCCCGCCGACCGGACCGTGACCGGGTCGTCCACGGGTCGGACCGAGGGGTAGTCGCGATCTATCGCGTTTCGGTACGCTGCTGCCGTGGACCTTCACAAGAGCCCCGCCCCGACGGGCCGGCAGCCCGTGCCCCCGGCAGAGTTGCGCTGCTCCGACGCCGACCGCGACCGCGTCGCCGACATCCTGCGCGACGCCCTGGCCGAGGGCCGACTCACCTCGGAGGAGCACGCCGAGCGCGTCGAGGGTGTGCTGAGCGCCAAGACGGTCGGCGAGCTGGACCGGTTCGTCCGCGACCTGCCCGCGGCCCACCCCCGCCGCACCTCCTCGGCGTACGCGCCGCCGCCCCGCCCCGCCCCCGGTTCGCCGCCCGTCGAGCCGGAGGAGCATGTGGTGGCGGTCTTCAGCAGCGCCATGCGCAAGGGCCGCTGGCGTCCCGGCCGCCGTATGCGTGCGTACGCGATCTTCGGCACCGTCGAGATCGACCTGAGCGAGGCGATATTCGAGTACCAGCAGGTGGTGATCAAGGCGGTCTCGGTCTTCGGCACGGTGGACATCCGCGTCCCGGAGAACGTCTCGTTGCACGGCACCGGTGGCGGCGTATTCGGCGCGTTCGAGGTGATTCCGCTGGATTCGGGAGACCCGGACGCTCCCGCCGTCCACGTCGATGGACTGGCCGTCCTCGGAACGGTCGACGCAAGGCCCAGACGGGGCAAGCGGGTCGCGGACATCCTCGACCGCGTCTCGGACAAGGTGGACAGAGCTTTGCGCAAACACCTGGACCGTTGACGCTTGTGAATCCGTTCGCGTCCGAAGTGAACCGGACACGTTGTGGTGGTAGGAACGCCCCCTGGAATTCCGGCGGTTGGGAACTCAGTGCATAGGCACGCGTACAGCGGGTAGGCCTTGCTGCATCGTCTCTCGCTCGCGAAGCCGTCGTCAGGAGTAGACCCGTGCTGCAACCGCCGCATTCGTCCCTGCAGTTCGCTGAGGTTCCGCATCAGCGGGTGCCAGCGCGCGACAGGGATCAGGACGCCCCCTGGCATACGGAGGCGGTGTGCCGGCGCGACGAGGCCGGCCTGTTCTTCGCCCCCTCCAAGGAACCCACCGCGGCCCGGCTGTCCCGCGAGGAGGCGGCCAAGCGTGTCTGTGCGCGCTGCCCGGTGATGGTCGAGTGCCGGGAACACGCGCTGCTGCAGCCCGAGCCGTACGGGGTGTGGGGCGGCCTCACCGCCGCCGAGCGCCGTGTGGTGCTGGCGCGGCGCCGCCGCCGCGACCTGGAGCTCAAGAAGGCCGCTCGGGGGACGATAGCCGCGGCCGGCTGAACGAGACCTACGACCTGGGGGGTACGGAAAGGGGCGCGCTGTCCGCACAGAGCGCGCCCCTGTCCGAGCCCTGGCTACTTGGCGCGGTCGAAGTCGATCGCGCTGTACGCGCGCAGCTTGCTCAGCCGGTGGACGGAGCCGATCCGGCGGACGGTGCCGGACTTGGAGCGCATGACGATCGAGTCGGTGCTCGCCGTCTCGGAGCGGTAGCGCACGCCACGCAGCAGCTCGCCGTCGGTGATGCCGGTGGCGACGAAGAAGACGTTCTCGCCGGAGACCAGGTCATCGGTGGTCAGCACCCGGTCGAGGTCATGGCCCGCGTCGATGGCCCGCTGGCGCTCCTCGTCGTCCTTGGGCCACAGCTTGCCCTGGATGGTGCCGCCCAGGCACTTCACGGCGCACGCGGAGATGATGCCCTCGGGCGTGCCGCCGATGCCGAGCAGCAGGTCGACGCCGGTGTCCTCGCGCAGCGCCAGGATCGAGCCGGCGACATCACCGTCCGAGATCAGCTTGATGCGGGCGCCGGTCTCCCGGACCTCCTTGATGACCCCCTCGTGGCGCGGCCGGTCGAGGATGACGACGGTGACGTCCTCGGGGGCGGAACGTTTGGCCTTCGCGACCCGGCGGATGTTCACCGACACGGGCGCGTCGATGTCCACGAAGTCGGCAGCCTCGGGGCCGGTGACCAGCTTGTCCATGTAGAAGACGGCGGACGGGTCGAACATCGTGCCGCGGTCGGCGGCGGCCAGCACCGCGATCGCGTTCGGCATGCCCTTCGCGGTGAGCGTGGTGCCGTCGATCGGGTCCACGGCGATGTCGCACTCCGGGCCGGTGCCGTCGCCGACCCGCTCCCCGTTGAAGAGCATCGGGGCCTCGTCCTTCTCCCCTTCGCCGATGACGACGACGCCGTTCATCGAGACGGTGGAGACGAGGGTCCGCATGGCCCGTACGGCGGCTCCGTCGGCGCCGTTCTTGTCCCCGCGGCCGACCCAGCGGCCCGCGGCCATCGCGGCGGCCTCGGTGACCCGGACGAGTTCGAGGGCGAGGTTGCGGTCCGGAGCCTCGGAGGGAACTTCGAGCTCGGACGGCAGATGGTGATTCTCGGTCATCGGAGCGCACCTTTCTGATACGACGACGGCCGGATGAGGGTGATGCCCCACGACTCTACCGTTGAGCAGACAGTATGAGCAGGGGGCCCCACGGATGAGCGGACCCCTGCACCTGCGACGATAGGGCCGTGGCAGGTACGAAAGGCAAGCAGAAGACGGTCCGGGACATGCTCCTCTCCCTGGCCCTGATCGGGCTGATGGCGGGCGTCATCTACCTCTTCATCCCGCATGACGACCACGCTCCCGACCTCAAGCGCGTCGACTACAGTGTCGAGCTGCTCACGGCGCGGCGCGCGGCGAGCTACCCGGTGGCCGCGCCCGAGGGCCTGCCCGACGCCTGGAAGGCCACCTCGGTGCGCTTCGAGGGCGACCACTTCGACGCCTGGCACCTCGGCTTCCAGGACCCCAAAGGTCAGTACGTGGCGATCGAGCAGTCGACTCAGAAGGCGTCCGCCTTCATCGACGACGCGAGCCAGGGCGCACACGAGACGGCGGTCACGCAGAGCATCGGCGGCCACACCTGGCAGCGCTACACCGGCGGCCGCTACGGCGCGCTCGTGCTCAAGGACAAGGGCTCCACCACCGTGGTGACCGGCACGGCGTCGTTCGAACAGCTGACCAAGATGGCGCAGGCGCTGAAGACACGGTGACGCAGGGGCGCGGGGTCACTCCGAGCCCTCGGCGCCCTCCTCCACTTCCTCCTCGGCCAGCGCCGCGTCGAGCCGCTTCCGGGCGCCCTCCAGCCACGTCCGGCACACCTTGGCCAGCTCCTCGCCCCGCTCCCACAGGGCAAGGGACTCCTCAAGCGTGGTGCCTCCGGCCTCCAGACGCCGTACGACCTCGATCAACTCGTCGCGCGCCTGCTCGTACCCGAGTGCCTCGTCCGTCTTGCTCATGCGCCCACCCTAGATCTCGGCCCGTACCGTCAGCTCACCCTCGGCGACGCGCGCCCGCAGCGCCTCGCCCGCCGCCACCTCCTCCGGCGCCCGGACGACGTGCCCGTCGGCCTTCTGCAGCACCGCGTACCCCCGCCGCAGCGTCGCGGCCGGCGACAGGGCCACCACGCGCGCGTGCGTATGGACGAGCTCCGACTCGGCACGGTCGAGCACATGCCGCAGCGTGCGCCGGCTGCGGTCGACCAGCGAGGCGACCTGGTCGGCCCGCTCGTCGATCATCCGGTGCGGATCCTCCATCGAGGGCCGCGCCAGCGCGTGCCCGAGCCCCCGCTCCTCGCGCTCGAGGAGGGAGTGCAGGCACCGCCGTGCCCGGTCCCGCAGCCCCCGCACCCGCTGCAGCTCCTCGCCGACGTCCGGCACGACCTTCTTGGCGGCGTCGGTCGGGGTGGAGGCGCGCAGATCGGCGACATGGTCGAGCAGCGGATTGTCGGGCTCATGGCCGATGGCCGACACGACGGGCGTACGACAGGCCGCCACCGCCCGTACGAGCTGCTCGTCCGAGAAGGGCAGCAGGTCCTCGACGCTGCCGCCGCCGCGCGCCACGATGATCACGTCCACGTCCTCGAGCGCGTCCAGCTCCTTCACGGCCTGGACCACCTGGGGTACCGCGTGCACGCCCTGGACGGCGACGTTGCGCACCTCGAAGCGGACGGCGGGCCAGCGGTGCCGCGCGTTCTCCAGCACGTCGCGCTCCGCCGCCGAGGCCCGGCCGCAGACCAGCCCGACGAGCTGCGGCAGGAAGGGCAGCGGCTTCTTGCGCTCGGGTGCGAACAGCCCCTCGGCGGCCAGCGACTTCTTCAGCTGTTCGAGCCGCGCGAGCAGTTCACCGACGCCCACGGGCCGTATCTCGGCGGCGCGCAGCGAGAGCTGTCCCCTGGGGGCGTACCACTCGGGCTTGGCGTGGACGACCACACGGGCACCCTCGCTCACGACGTCGGCGACGGCGTCGAACACCTGGCGATAGCAGGTGACGCCGACGGAGATGTCGTACGACGGGTCGCGCAGCGTCAGGAAGACGACTCCGGCGCCCGGCCGCCGCGACAGCTGGGTGATCTGCCCCTCGACCCACACGGCGCCGAGCCGGTCGATCCAGCCCCCGATGAGCCGCGACACCTCACCGACGGGCAGCGGTGACTCCGCGGACGTGTTGACAGCCATGGGCCGAGAGTAACGGCCACGACCGACAACGCCGGTCGGGACGACCGGCCCGGGCCCGCCCGCCGCCTCGCGGCCGCCCCGCCCCCCTGTCCCACCAGCACATGCCGCCCCCGGCTCACGCCCTCTTCCGGTTCCTCACCCGGTCTCCCCAAGGAGGCGATCTCCGGCCCGGAGGGTGCGGCCTTACGATGGTGCGCATGACCGCTTCGCCTGGCCGCCGTGTCCTGCTCGCCGCCCCCCGGGGCTACTGCGCGGGTGTCGACCGTGCCGTGATCGCCGTCGAGAAGGCCCTGGAGCAGTACGGGGCTCCGATCTACGTCCGCCACGAGATCGTCCACAACAAGTACGTCGTCCAGACCCTGGAGAAGAAGGGCGCGATCTTCGTCGAGCAGACGGAGGAGGTGCCCGAGGGCAACATCGTCATGTTCTCCGCGCACGGCGTGGCGCCCACGGTCCACGAAGAGGCCAGAAGGGGCCGGCTCGCCACCATCGACGCCACCTGCCCGCTGGTCACCAAGGTCCACAAGGAAGCGGTCCGCTTCGCGAACGAGGACTTCGACATCCTCCTGATCGGACACGAGGGCCACGAGGAGGTCATCGGCACGTCCGGTGAGGCCCCGGACCACATCCAGCTCGTCGACGGTCCCGAGGACGTGCCCAACGTCGAGGTGCGCGACCCGTCGAGGGTCGTGTGGCTCTCCCAGACCACCCTCTCGGTCGACGAGACGATGGAGACGGTCGACGCCCTCAAGGAACGGTTCCCGCAGCTGATCTCCCCGCCCAGCGACGACATCTGCTACGCGACGCAGAACCGCCAGCTCGCGGTGAAGCAGATGGGCGCCGAGGCGGACCTGGTCATCGTGGTCGGCTCCCGGAACTCCTCGAACTCCAAGCGGCTGGTCGAGGTCGCCAAGCTCGCGGGCGCGCGCGAGGCGTACCTCGTGGACTTCGCCGACGAGATCGAAGAGGCGTGGCTGGAGGGCGTGTCGACGGTCGGCGTGACCTCGGGCGCGTCCGTGCCGGAGGTGCTGGTCGAGCAGGTCCTGGAGTGGCTCGCGCAGCGCGGTTTCGAGGACGTCGAGATCGTCAAGGCGGCCGAGGAGTCCATCACCTTCTCGCTCCCCAAGGAACTCCGCCGCGACTTGCGCGAGGAGGCCGAGGCTCTCATCACGGAGCGCACCGGCGAGAACTGACGGCCCGGCGTCGGGGAGATGCCGTCGCCGCCACGACGTACCGTGGTCTCCATGCAGATCTTCGGCGTGGACATCGGCGGATCCGGAATCAAGGGCGCTCCCGTGGACCTGGACCGGGGCGAACTGACGGAGGAGCGCTTCAAGGTGCTCACCCCGCATCCGGCGACGCCCGACGGCGTGGCCGACGGGGTCAAGGAAGTCGTCGGTCACTTCGGCTGGACGGGCCCGGTCGGCATCACATTCCCCGGCGTGGTCACCGGCGGCTCCACGATCCGTACGGCGGCGAACGTCGACGAGAGCTGGATCGACATGGACGCGCGCGCTCTGCTCAGCGAGCGGCTGGGCGGGCTGCCGGTGACCGTGCTGAACGACGCGGACGCGGCGGGCGTGGCCGAGATGCAGTTCGGCGCGGGCCGCGACCGGCGAGGCACGGTCCTCGTGCTCACGTTCGGCACGGGCATCGGCAGCGCCCTGTTCTTCGACGGCGTCCTCGTGCCGAACACGGAGCTGGGCCATCTGGAGCTGGGCGGCCACGACGCGGAGAAGCGCGCCTCGACGAAGGCCAAGGAGGACCACGGCCTGACCTGGGAGCACTGGGCCCGCCGGGTGCAGAAGTACCTCGCCCATGTCGAGATGCTGTTCTCCCCCGAGCTGTTCATCATCGGCGGCGGGGTCAGCCGCAGAGCCTCCAAGTTCCTGCCCCTCATCGAGGGCGTCAGGGCGGAGATCGTCCCGGCCCAGCTGGAGAACAACGCGGGGATCGTGGGGGCGGCGATGAGGGCGGCCAAGGAGGCGTGAGGGTGCGGCCGGCGTCCGTCGGCCGGGCCGGTCAGGCCGTCCGTCGGCGTTCCGCCGCCCGTCGGCGCATCATCCGCACTCTGCGGACGGTCGCGATGACACCCGCGACGAGTGTGCCGCCGTACAGCCAGCCCGCCTGAGTGGCCAGCGCGGTGGCCAGCCCCACCAACCGCCCGCCGAGCCCGCCGTCGCCCTCGGTCACGGTCAGCAGCCCGACGGCGAAGGCGATCGGTACCACCACGGGCGCGGCCACCAGGTCCCCGCGCCGCACCCACAGTGCGGTCAGCGCGCACACGGGCAGGAACAGCACGCCGTACACCGTCAGGGACGCCCCGAACAGCAGCTGGTCCAGACAGCCGAGCGCGAGCATCACGGCCGCGCAGAACAGTCCGCCGCCGAGGCCGGTGAGCCTGGGGTCGGGCAGCCGCCGTACCGCCTGGACGAGGGGCGCGGCACCGTTCCGCGCGGGCGCCGGGCGCCGGGCGCCGGCTGCCCGGCTCGCCGGGCGTGCCCCGGCGGCACCTCCCCGGGGCTCGGGCCGGCCGGGCGCGCCGGACGGGGAGGGCCGGGCCGCCGTACCGGACCGCACCGGCACGGGTGCGGTCCGCCGGCCCTGCGGGGGAAGGGGCGCACCTCGTCGCGGTGCGTGGTGCGGGGGTCGCGTCCTGTGTTGCTCCACTGGACCAACTTAGGTCCGTTTATGTGCGGAATGATGTCTGGGACACGCCGATGGCGAGACCTTGGCCAAGCGTTCGATACGTCGCCGGGGCGGGCGCGGTACGCCGTAGACTGGTGGATCGGCCCGCACACACTCCTGACGGACCCGGGCCCACACCGCCCAGTCCAGTCCTCCAACCTCATGTACGGGAAGTCGCAACGTGTCGCTCACGATCGGAATCGTCGGTCTGCCCAACGTCGGCAAGTCGACCCTGTTCAACGCCCTGACCAAGAACGACGTACTCGCGGCCAACTACCCGTTCGCCACGATCGAGCCGAACGTCGGCGTCGTGGGCGTGCCCGACGCGCGTCTCACCGAGCTGGCCGGGATCTTCAAGTCGGAGCGGACCCTTCCGGCGACCGTGGACTTCGTCGACATCGCGGGCATCGTGCGCGGCGCGAGCGAGGGCGAGGGCCTGGGCAACAAGTTCCTGGCGAACATCCGCGAGTCTGACGCGATCTGCCAGGTCATCCGCGCCTTCAAGGACGAGAACGTCGTACACGTGGACGGCAAGGTCTCGCCCAAGGGCGACATCGAGACGATCAACACCGAGTTGATCCTCGCGGACCTCCAGACGATCGAGAAGGTTCTGCCGAGGCTGCAGAAGGAATCCCGGATCAAGAAGGACGTCGCCTCCAAGGTGAAGGCCGTCGAGGAGGCGAAGGAGATCCTGGAGAACGGCGACACGCTCTTCTCGCACGGCATCGTCCAGGGCAGCGAGCGTGCGGCGCTGCTGCACGATCTGCACCTGCTGACCACGAAGCCCTTCCTGTACGTCTTCAACGTCGACGAGGACGAGCTGATGGACGACGGCTTCAAGGAGGAGCAGCGCGCGCTGGTCGCCCCCGCCGAGGCGATCTTCCTCGACGCCAAGCTCGAGGCCGACCTCGCCGAGCTGGACGAGGACGAGGCCCTCGAACTCCTCCAGTCGGTCGGCCAGGACGAGCCGGGCCTCGCGACCCTGGCCCGGGTCGGCTTCGACACCCTGGGCCTGCAGACCTACCTCACGGCGGGCCCCAAGGAGTCCCGCGCCTGGACGATCAAGAAGGGCGCCACCGCCCCCGAGGCGGCCGGTGTCATCCACACCGACTTCCAGAAGGGCTTCATCAAGGCGGAGGTCATCTCCTTCGAGGACCTGGTCGAGGCGGGCTCGATCACGGAGGCCCGCGCGAAGGGCAAGGCCCGCATGGAGGGCAAGGACTATGTGATGCGGGACGGGGACGTGGTGGAGTTCCGCTTCAACGTCTAGTCGCAATTCCGCCACGTTGCTCTTGTCGAATCACGCATGCGATCAGGTTCGGCAAGCGGGTCGGATTGTGGCATTCCGAATGCCAAACTGGGGGCATGGCTGATGGTGGTGAGCTTCTTCCAGGCGATGGTCCCAGCAGTGGCATCTCGGTCTCTCTGTCCGCAGGCACCTTGCAGGCCATCCGGAAGCGTGTGGGCAAGCGAGGCGTCTCGGCGTACCTGGAGCGGGCTGCGCAGCGTCAGATCGAGCGTGACAATCTCGACGACCTGATCGCGGACTTCGACAAGATCCACGGCCCGGCGGATCCGGATGGGGTTGCGGCGAAGCGGGCCAAGCTGACGGGCCCTGAGACCGGGGCCGAGGCGGCTGCGTGAGCGGCGCCCTGATCCTCGACAGCGAGGGACTGGCCAAGGCTGTGGGCAGGGACCGGGAAGTCCACGAGTGGCTGACCGCAGCCCGCGACGCGGACTACCCGGTGATCACTTCGGCGGCTGTCCTGGTCGAGGTGATCCACCCGAGGATCGACGACGCTGCCCTGAAGTGGACCTTGTCCCGCATTCGCGTGGAGCCGGTGAGCCAGGCGATCGCTCAATTCGCAGCCGCACTCCTGCGCGCCGGCGGGCTCCACGGTCACAAGTACGCCATCGACGCCATGCTGTGCGCCACGGCCCTCACCCAGCCGGGGCGGGTGACGATCCTGACCTCCGGCGTGGAGGACATCCGGATGCTCACCGAGGCGCATCCCCGAGTGGTGGCCGAGAAGGTCTGACGGTGCAGGCCACGGAGGCGCAGTGCGGTCCTGTCCCCACGACGCTGATCTGGCAAACGCGCAGTTCGGTGGGCGGATCCGGAGGTCGTCGTCTGCCTCGGGAACGGGGCGGCACGTTGCTCGGCCGGATCCGTGGAGCCTTCGCACCACGAGGCCGAGACGGTAATCTGGCCTGCGGGAATACCCCGGCCTGCAGTGTTCCGCTGGGAACCATGGAGCGGCCATGCGCACCAGAAGGGGTCTTGGGCTCCATCTTCCCGAGCCGCCCGGCGACGACGGCGTGGATCTGAAGCGGTTCGGCTACCGACAGGAGTTGGCGCGCTGCCTCGGACCGGCGTCCAGTTTTGCCGCCGGCTTCAGCTTCATCTCGGTCATGACCGGCGTGTTCCAGCTCTTCGGCTTCGGCTTCGCCTCCGGTGGGCCTGCCTCGATCTGGACGTGGCCGCTGGTGTTCCTGGGGCAACTCGCCGTAGCCCTGTGTTTCGCCGAGATGGCCGGGCAGTTCCCGCTGGCGGGTTCGGTGTATCAGTGGTCCAAGCACATCGCCCGGCCCGCCGTCTCGTGGCTGTCGGGTTGGATCATGGCCATCGGCGCGGTGGCGACGGCGGCTGCGGTGGCCGTCGCCTACCAGGTCATCCTGCCGCAGATCACATCGGCCTTTCAGATCATCGGCGGCCCCGCGGACGCGGGTACGACCTCGACCCCCAATGGCGCCGGGAACGCGATCGTGCTCGCGCTCGGACTGGTCGTCCTCACCACGCTCGTCAACATCGCCGGAGTACGGCTGACGGCGAAGATGAACAACGTGGGCGTGGCCGCCGAGATGATCGGCGTGACCCTTCTCATCGTCATGCTGGCCGTGCACATCAAGCGGGGACCACAGGTTGTCCTGGAGACGGGGGGCACGGGTGCCGGCCACTCCTCGGGCTATCTCGGCGCCTTCCTGCTCGCCTCCCTCATGAGCGCCTACGTCCTCTACGGCTTCGACACCGCCGGATCGCTCGCGGAGGAGACGATGGGGCCGAGACGTCACGCGCCCCGTGCCATCCTGCGGGCCCTCACGGCCGCGTTCCTCGTCGGCGGGCTGCTGATGCTCGTCGCCCTGATGGCGGTCCGCGACATCACCGCGCGGCAACTGGGCACCCTCGGCATGCCCTACCTGGTCAAGTCGACGCTCGGCACCGGGATCGGCGACGCGTTCCTGGTGTGCGCGGCGATCGCCGTCACCGCCTGCTGCCTCGCCGTGCAGACCGCCGCCATCCGCCTGCTGTTCTCCATGGCCCGCGACGGCCGGCTGCCCTTCGGCAAGGCCCTGGCCCGGGTCTCCCCTCGTTCCAGGACCCCGGTCGTACCGGCCGTTCTCACCGGCGCACTGACGATCGCGCTCCTGGTGGTCAACATCGGCAACCGGCACGTCTTCTACACCCTGACCTCGGTCGCCGTCATCCTGTTCTACATCCCGTATCTGATGGTCACCGGGCCCATGCTGGTGCGCCGGCTGCGTGGCGACTGGCCGCGGGCGGACCATGGGCCGCACTTCACCATGGGTCGCTGGGGCCTGGCCGTGAACGTCGTCGCAGTGCTGTACGGCGCGGCCATGACCGTCAACCTGGCCTGGCCACGGGCCGCCGTGTACCCCGGTGGGCCCTGGTACTACCGGTGGGGCGCCATCCTCCTCACCGCCGTCGTCACCGCCGTCGGTGGCTTGCTGTACCTCCGCTATCGCCATGTCTGCCACAGCGGTGTGGTCTCGGCACGTTCGTGACCGGCGGCGGCCGGGCCGCCCTCAGCCGGTGCGGCAGTGGTGGTAGAAGTCGGCCGGGTCCGGGGCCAGTGGCGTGTTTCCGAGGATGATGTCGGCAGACTTCTCGGCGAGCATCATCACCGGTGCGTAGATGTTGCCGTTGGTCACGTACGGCATCGCGGAGGCGTCCACGACATGGATTCCCGCCAAGCCGTGCACCTGCATCGTGTCCGGGTCGACCACCGATGACTCGTCGGTGCCCATCTTGCAGGTGCACGCCGGATGGAGTGCGGTCTCGCCGTCGCGGGCGACCCAGTCCAGAATCTGCTCGTCGGTCTCGACCGAGGGCCCCGGGGACAGTTCACCGCTGCTGAACTCCTCGAAGGCGGGCCGGCCGAGAATGCCTCGGGCGATGTGGATCGCCTCGACCCACTCCCTGCGGTCCTGGGCGGTCGACAGGTAGTTGAACCGCAGCGCCGGGTGCGCGCGCGGATCGCGTGTCCTGATCTTGACTGATCCCCGCGCGTCCGAGTACATGGGGCCGACGTGCACCTGGTAGCCGTGTCCGCCCGTCCGGCAGGACCCGTCGTAGCGGATGGCGGCCGGGAGGAAGTGGAGCATCACGTTGGGCCAGGCGACGTCTTCGTTGCTCCGTACGAAGCCACCGGCCTCGAAGTGGTTCGTGGCCCCGGGGCCCTTGCGCAGGAACAGCCACTCGGCCCAGATCAAGGGGCGTCGCCACAGCCTGAGGGCGGGCTGCAGCGACACCGGCTGCCTGCTGCCGTGCTGCACGTAGACCTCCAGGTGGTCCTGGAGGTTCTCGCCCACGCCGGGCAGGTCGTGCACGGGGTCGATGCCCAGTGACCTGAGCTCGTCGGCGTTGCCCACCCCGGAGAGCTGGAGCAGTTGGGGCGTGTTGATCACGCCGCCGCAAAGGATCACCTCGCCGCCGCGGACGCGCCGCACGCCGTGTCCGCGTGTGTACTCCACGCCCACGGCACGATGGCCCTCGAACATGATCCGGGTGACCAGCGTCCGGGTGCGCACCTCCAGATTCGGGCGGCTCATGGCGGGGTGCAGGTAGGCACGGGCCGCGCTGAGCCGGCGCCCGCGGTGCACGTTGCGGTCGAAGGGGGCGAAGCCCTCCTGGCGGTAGCCGTTCAGGTCGTCGGTCAGTGGGTAGCCCGCCTGCTGCACGGCTTCGAAGAAGGCGCTGAACAGCGGATTGGTGGCTGGTCCGCGTTCCAGGACGAGGGGCCCGTGATGGCCGCGGAAGACCTCCTCCGGCTCGCTGAGGCAGTTCTCCATCCGCTTGAAGTACGGCAGGCAGTGCGCGTGGTCCCAGGCCTTCATGCCCGGATCGGCGCTCCAGCGCTCGTAGTCCAGGGGGTTTCCCCGTTGGAAGATCATGCCGTTGATGCTGCTGGAGCCGCCGAGGACTCTGCCTCGCGCGTGCTGGATCCGCCGCCCGTGCATGAACGGTTCCGGCTCGGACTCGTACTTCCAGTCGTAGAACCGGTTCCCGACGGGGAAGGTCAGGGCCGCGGGCATCTGGATCAGGACGTCCCACGGGTAGTCGGGCCGCCCGGCTTCGAGCACCAGGACCCGGTGGGCGGGGTCGGCACTCAACCGCGCCGCGACAGCGCAACCGGCGGAACCTCCGCCGACGATGATGAAGTCGTACTGCTGCCGCACAGCGTGACCTCCCGTCGTCAGCCACCGGCGTCTGCCGGGTCGATGCCTTCCGGCCCCGCTCCACACGTACACCGTCGCGAGGAGTCCGGAACGCCTGTCAGCCACGCGACAGCGGCTGCTCGGCCCAGATGACCTTGCCGTGCGGGGTGTAGCGGGTACCCCAGCGCTGGGCGAGCTGGGCGACGAGGAACAGGCCACGGCCGCCTTCGTCGGTTGCAGCGGCTTGGCGCAGATGTGGCGAGGTGCTGCTGGTGTCGCAGACCTCGCAGATGAGCGTCCGGTCGCGCAGCATCCGCACCTGGAGGGGACCGGTGGCATGGCGGATGGCGTTGGTCAGCAGCTCGCTCAGGATCACTTCGGTCGGGAAGCAGATGTCGTGCAGTTCCCAGAGCGTGAGTCGCTCGGTGACCGCGACCCGCATGTCGGACACGATGGCCGGGTCGGCGGGAAGATCGTCCCAGCAGGCGATGTCGAGGGGATCGAGACCCTTGGGACGTACGACGAGCAGGGTGACGTCGTCCTCGCTCGGCAGGGCGGACGGCAGACCTTCGATGACTGCCTTGCAGGTTTCCTCCGGCGACCGGCCAGGGTGGGCGAGGATGCGGCGCAGGTCCTCCAGCGCGGTCTCGATGGACCGTTCGCGGTCCTCGACGAGCCCATCCGTGAAGAAGACCAGTTGGCCGGCGTCCGGCAGGTCGATCTCGACCGTTTCGAAGGGAAACCCTCCCAGGCCGAGCGGCGGCGCGGCGGGGAGTTCGGGGAAGGTGACCGTCCCGTCGGGGCCGATGAGCGCCGGCGGGAGGTGTCCTGCCCGGGCCATGCTGCACCGGCGGGTGGTCGGGTCGTAGACCGCGTACAGGCACGTGGCTCCGATGAACACATCGGCGTCGCTCTCCTCCCTGGCCATCTGGTCGACCAGGTCGTCGAGGCGGCTGAGGAGCTGGTCGGGAGCGAGCTCGAAGGACGAGAAGTTGTGCACTGCGGTGCGCATGCGCCCCATGGTGGCTGCGGCCTGGACGCCGTGGCCGACCACATCGCCGACGACCAGGGCGACGCGGGCCCCCGACAGGGGTATGACGTCGAACCAGTCACCCCCGACCCCGGCCTGCGACGGCAGGTAACGGTGAGCGACCTCGAGTGCGTTCTGTTCGGGCAGGGCCCGTGGAAGCAGGCTGCGCTGGAGGGTCAGGGCCGCGGTGTGCTCACGGGTGTAACGGCGCGCGTTGTCGATGCAGAGGGAGGCGAAGGCGACCAGCTCCGAGGCGAGGGAGAGGTCGTCGTCTTCGAAGGGGACGGACTTCTTCGAGCGGTAGAAGGTGGCCACCCCCAGGGCCACTCCGCGGGCGCTCAGTGGGACGGCTATGAGGGAGCGGAGCCCCCGGTCGAGGGTTTCCGCGGCCCATACCGGGTCCTGGGCCATCCACATGCCTGACGCCTGCACATCCGGCTCCATCGCCGGCTCCCCACTGGCGAGGCATCTGGCCTGTGGTGTCGTGGCGGCGAAGGCGACCTGCTCGCCCACCCCGCAGAACGGAGTGTCGTCTCCCCCGCCGACTGCGGCACGTTGCATCCGCGCGCTGGCGGCCGAGGGCTCGTCCCCGCGGAGCACCTCGGGGTAGAGGTCGACGGTGACCACATCGGCGAACTCCTGGATCAGCACCTCGGTCAGCTCTTCGGCGGTCCGGGTCACATCCAGGGTGGTGCCGATGCGGCGGCTGGACTCACGCAGGAGCTCCAGGCGGCGTCGCGCCGCGAGGGCGAACCTGCCCACGCCCGGTTCTCCGATCGCCAGGAGCCACCGGGAGCGCTGCCCGTCCTTCTCGGCCGCTGCCGGAGGCGCGGTGTCGGCGGCAGGCCCGGGGCCAGGGGGCGCACCGGTTCGGTGCCTCCCCATGCCCGAGTCCGTCGCAGCCGAACGGGGCACCTCACCCGTGGTGATCAAGGGGGTGTCGGCAGGCAGTACCGCCTCCACCGCGACGCCTTCCAGCCCGTCCGTCACCGGCTGGGCCAGGAGTGTGGCGAACCGGCCGCCATGCAGGGGCACCGTGATGGCAGCCCGGTGGCCCGCGGCGATGAGGTCCGCCGCCTTCTCCTCCAGGATGAGACGGTCGGTGCCCCCCAGCGTCTCCGCGGTCGGGACACCGATGCTGATGTGCCTTCCATCCGGTCCAGGTGTCCGGGCACGGCGTGTGGCCTTGAGGTAGGCGTCCAGCAGGGCACGCTCGCGATCGGTCTTCTGCGCCAGCAGCCTCTGTTCGACCACCGGGGCTGCCTTACGGCCCATGGTCTCCAGCGCCGCCGTGAATTCCGATTGCCGGGATGCGAGGTCCAGGACGCCGACGATCCGTCCGCTCAGCGGGTCGTGCACCGGAACGGCCACGCAGCCTTCGACCACCCATGCGTCGGCGAAGTGCTCATGACCGCGTACGCGACCGATGGACCGCTCCATGAGCGCGAGGCCTATGGAATTGGTGCCGGCGAGTGATTCGTGGAAGCTGAAGCCGGGTGCGCTGCCACCGACCTCCTCGAGATAGCGGGCGACCTGTGGTTGTCCCGCCACGCACCTGAGCACTACACCCTCACTGTCGGTGAGGGTCACGGTCGCCCAGGTACCCGCGATAGCGACTGCCAGGTCATCGAGCACCGGCTGCGCCGCGCGGAAGAGATCCGTATCCAGGTCGGGTTCTCCCTGGTACGTCGATCCGACGCCTCCCGGGTCAAGGCCCAGGGACCGGCAGCGGCTCCACGAGGACAGGATCGCGCTGCGCACCCCGACGCCTGCGGGCTCACCCGACAGGAATCGTTCACGGCTGCGCGCGACCCTCGTGTTGCTGTCGTGATCGTCCGCCACGTGGACCACTTCCCAGCGGCGCAAATTACGGCGAGTCCTATACAAGATACAGCAAAGCCGTAGATACACCCCCCGGACGAAACCGCAGGTGAGCGCTGCGGTATCGCCTCCACGGACGGGGAGACCGCCGCTTCCTGCGAAGCCGCGGTCTCCCGTGGGTCGTTCCTGCCGGATCCTTCCAGGACGGATCTAGTACATGGCTCGGTGGCCCTTGCCCGGCTTCTTCTTGGGGTCCTTGCCGGAGTGCTTGTCGTCCCTGCACCCGTCGCTACGCCTGTCGTCGCCACACGGATCCCGCAAGATCGTCACCCTGTTGCTGGTGACGGTCACCGCGGTGCCGTCGGAGGCCGTGCCGGTGACCCCGACGACGAAGGCGATCCTTCCGGCACTGACGTCCGCACTGGTGGTGGTGTAGATGGCGGTACAGGTCACGGACGCGCCAGGCGCCAGCGTGGTCGTCGGGCAGCTCAGGGCCAGTGAGCCGACGGCCGCCTGGAGGGAGCTGATCGGCAGCCCACCGGTGTTGGTGATCCGGAGGCTGACGTGCAGCTGCTGGCCCGCCCTGCTGAACCGGCGCTCGCTGACGCTCAGACGGGCGCTGAGACCGGCCCGTGCCGTCAGCAGTGTGCTGACCTGGTTGCTGGTCGCGCTCACCGACGCGCCGCCGGGGGTGGTGGCAGTGACCGAGCCCTGGTCGGTGACCGAGCCGGCCTGGACGTCGGCCGCCGTGGTGACGTAGGTGGCCTGGCAGGTGGTGCTCTGGCCCGGCGCGAGCTGGTTGG
Source organism: Streptomyces sp. TP-A0356 (assembly GCF_001417775.1). Taxonomy (GTDB): domain Bacteria; phylum Actinomycetota; class Actinomycetes; order Streptomycetales; family Streptomycetaceae; genus Streptomyces. The sequence continues at coordinate 97,232 of NZ_BBZJ01000019.1, forward strand.
TGCCGCAGCCGGAGACGTTGACGCCGGGGGTCAGGTCCGTCACGGTGACGTTGTTGATCTGCGCCTGGCCGGTGTTGGTGACGGTGTAGGTGTAGTGCAGCGTCTGACCGGCGCCGTGGAAGTCGGCTTCGGTCGGCTTCTTCGTGATGGTCAGCGCTCTGAGCGGGACGACCAGCTGGGGGCTGGTGGAGGTGACGACCCCGCCGTCCGGAAGAGTGGCCGTCACTGTCGCGGTGTCGACGATGCGCCCCGCGGCGACGTCCGCGGCGGTCGCGGTGTACGTGGCGGTGCACGGCACGGTGGCGCCGGGGACCAGCGGTCCGGCGGGGCAGGTGACCGTCGGCGAGCCGGGACCGTTGTCGGTGACCTGGAGGTTGGTCAGCGGCTCCGTGCCGTTGTTCCGTACGGTGACCGTGTAGTGCAGCGTCTGGCCCAGGACGAATGAGTCTTCCTGGGCCGTCGTCTTGGTGACCGTCGGTGCCGGGGCCGCGCCTCCGCACTGGACATGGCCGACGATGACATCGGCTGAGTTGAACTGCTGCAGCAGCTTCAGATGGACCGCGTTGACGGTGAGGATGCCGTTCGGGTCCGTCGTCTGTTCGTTGAGCGTGACGGTGCCGAGGTTGGGCACGTTCACGACGGTGTTGGGTGCCGCGTTCGCCTGGAGGGCGACAGGTGACTGCGCGGGGACCGTGGCCTGGCCCGAGGAGATCACGCCCGAGCCTGTGGCCCCGTTGGGGGTCGCGTTGCAGGTGGAGCGGACACCGACGAGGCTCATGGCGCCGATCGAGCCGAAGTTGGCGTCGATGGTCTGCACGGTGGCCGAGGCGCTGGACGTCCCCGCTGCGGGGTCGCCGGCGGTGATGGCGGTCAGGGTGGAGCTGGTGAGGAACGGCCCGGCGTTGATGCCCGCCTGGGTCGTCGTACCACCGGGCGGGTAGTCGGAGACCGGTACGGGTCCCACGGCGACGATCGAGCCGATCGCGGCGGAGGAGACGACGTACGCGTGCGCGACCGGCGACGGCAGCGCGGCGTGGGCCGGCATTGCGGAACACAATGTGCCGGGGAGAGCGGTGAGCGCGGTGATCGCCAAACCGCGCCTGAGGCGTGAGCCCATAGAGAGGTTCCTTGTGTTGCGGCGTGGGGGAAGCCTGCCGGGCAGTGCCGGTGGCATATCACGACCTGGCACATGCGGCGCCCGGGAAGCTGACCGCGAGAGCGGCACGCACATCATGGCCTCGAGGACCGATCACCCTTGATCATCTGGTGGACGAGCCGCGGCGCGTCGCCCATGAACCACCCCAGTGGCCGAACATCCCGCGCGGCACGCCTCTCGGCCCGTCGAGCGGGGTCGGCCCCCTCCGGAGCCGACCCCGTGACCGTGCCCCCTGCTGGATCCGTGCTACGGAAGTGTCCAGCGCTGGGCGCCGGTGCCGTTGCAGGTATGCAGCTGAAGCTGTGTGCCCCAGGTGGTGGACGAGCCCGGGTCGTCCAGGCACTTGCCGGACGCGGGGTTCACGAGGGAGTCGCGGGCGCCGACGCGCCACTGCTGGGCGCCGGTGCCGTTGCACGTGTACCACTGGACCGGAGTGCCGTCGGCCGTACCGGAGTCGGTGACGTCCATACAGCCGCCGAGCACGCGAAGGGTGCCGTCCGGCTCGACCGTCCATTGCTGGGCGCCGGTCCCGTTGCAGGCGTAGATCTGGAGGGGATTGCCTTCGGCCGTCGCACTGCGGCGATCGTCGACGCACAGACCGGCCGAGACACCCGAGACGATGGGCCCGGTGGCCGGACCGGTGGCGCTCCCGGTGCCGAAGCCGATCGCGAAGACGTGCAGTCCTCCGGTGCCGACGTCGGACGGCAGCCGCACGCCGCTGACCGTCTTGCCCGCAGCCAGCGCCACGGGCGTCGTGGCGAACACATACGTCTTGACGTCGTCGGAGGCGGAGCCGGCGTGGTTGCGGTAGGGCGCGGTCACCGCGACGGTGTTGCCCGAGACCGGCGAGGTACCGCCGCCGTTCAGTGTCCAGTCGGAGAGGCGGACGGTGACCGACTGGGTGGTGCCGTCCGTGTAGGTGACGATCGCGGTGCCGGAGGAGGGGCCGTTGTTGGCGGCGCCCAGGAAGGAGATGGCGCCGGAGCCCGACGCCCGTACGCTCTGCCCGTTCGCCTCGTAGTTGTCGGGCGTGCCGGTCGCCGCGTCGGGCCAGGTGAACGTGACGCCGTTGGCGGTGATCTTCGATCCGGGAGTGACTCCCGCGGTGGACAGGGCGTTCGCGGAGTAGCTGTGACCCGCGCCGTCGAAGTTGGCCGACGAGGTGGCGGAGTCGGGGGAGGTCCCGATGCCGGTGTAGGTGGGCGACCCCGGGTACGAGGGCGGCGCCGCGGAGGCGGCCGAGGCCCAGGAGGTGTTGGGGGAGGTACCGAGTTCGTAGGTGAGCGTGCCACCCTCGCTGATGGCGCCGGCCGGCGCGTGCGCCTTGTCCCACGCCGAGCCGTTCCAGGTGGCCGACCGTACGTAGGGAGCGTTGTCCGCGGCGTTGACGCCGTTGATCGTGAGGGTCCTGCCGGACGGGAGGGTGATCACCGCCTGGGTGAAGAGGGGACTGCCCAGTGCCAGGTCGGCGGTGCCGGGGGTCTCCGGATACATGCCGAGGGCGGACCACACGTACCACGAGCTCATCTCGCCCAGATCGTCGTTGCCCGCCAGCCCGGACGGGCTCGCGGTCCAGATCTGGTCCTGGATCTGCCGGACGATCTTCTGCGTACGGTACGGGCGGCCTATGTAGTCGTACTCCCAGGGGATGTTCAGGCTGGGCTCGTTGCCGAGGTCGGTGTGCCCGCTGCCGCCGGTCAGCGAGGACAGGTCCGTGTCGAGAAACCTGGCCATGACCGGGTCGCCGCCCATGGCGGTGGCCAGCCCGTGCAGGTTGAACGGCACCATGGGGGTGTACTGCCAGGAGTCCCCCTCGACGAAGTTCTTGCCGGAGGTCGGCGAGAACCCCGCGGTCCAGGTGCCCGAGGCGTCGCGCGGCTGGATGAATCCGCTGCCGAAGTCGAAGAGGTTGCGCCAGTTCTGCGCGCGGTTCACGAGCCGGCGCTGATCAGCGGTGTCACCGAGGGCCCCGGCCAGGGCGGAGACGGCGAAGTCGGCCGAGTCGTACTCGAGCGTGGTGGACGCCGGGCCGTAGTAGTTGCAGCAGCCGTAACGGCCGTTGCTGGGCAGCCAACCCAACTGCTCCAGGTAGTCGAGCCCTGGCCGGTTGTTGTTGCTGTGGGTGGCCTCCGCGACCATGCCCCTGAGTGCGGTGGTCGTGTCGAAGTCCCTGGCGCCGAAGGCGTAGTAGCCGGCGATGATCTCGTCGGCCGGATCGCCGACCATGATGTAGGTCTCGCCGTTGTTCTCCGACCACTTGGGGAACTGTCCGGTCTGGCGGTAGTCGTCGACCATCGACTGCGCGGTGTCGGAGGCGACCTGTGGGGCGACGAGGGCTTCGAGCTGGGCCTGTGAGCGGTAGGTGTCCCAGCCCGAGTAGTTGGCGTAGGCGGCGCCGTGGCCCGGGTCGACGGTGTGTGTCCTGCCGTCGAAGCCCGGGTACCGGCCGTTGCTGTCACTGATGACGTTCGGATGCAGCAGCGCGTGGTAGAGCGCTGTGTAGAAGACGGTCTGCTCACCGGGCGTGCCGCCGGCGATCCGCACCCGGCCGAGCAGGGAGTTCCAGGCGCTCAGCGCCGCGCCCCGCACGCCGCCGAGATTCCAGCCGGCGTTCTCCGCCGTGCGGTTGCCCGCCGCGTCGGCGACCGACACGTACGAGATGCCCACCTTGGCCTGGACGACCCGGTTTCCGGTGGTGTCGAACGTGACATAGCCGTCGGACCCGCTCGCCTGCGGGGTGAAGGTGTGTGCCGTACGGGGAGTGGCACCGTGCAGCACCGGCTTGTTCGGCGCCTCGGGGGTGTCGGGCGAGACGCCGGTCGTGGGCGAGGGCTGCGGGGCCACGGCCGCCGCCGTGCCGCTGTGGCTGAACGGCCGGTCGAAGACCATGTCGAAGTAGACGGTGTAGGAGTTGCCGGCGCCGCAGAAGTTGCCGCTGGTGACCTGACCGCTCACTTCGGTGCTGTTCACCACGGTGAACTGCGTGTTGGAGTCGCCACTCTGGCTGCCCGTCAGCTTCAGGATCAGATTCGCCTGGCTGCTGGAGGGGAAGGTGAACCGCGCCATGCCGCTGCGGGTTGTCGCGGTCAGCTCCGTCTTGACGCCGTTGTCCAGCGACACGGTGTACGAGCCGGGGGTGGCGGACTCGTTCCTGTGCGAGAAGCCGTCCGTGGCGCCGGTGTCGACCGCACCCACGGTCGGCAGGACCGGGATGTCACCGGCGGCGCGGCAGCCCGGCCCCGCGATGTGGGTCAGGCTGAACCCGGTGATGGAGGAGTCGTTGTACTCGTATCCGCCGCCGTAGGGCCGGTGCGGGGTGTCGGGGCTCCACTGGACCATCCCGAACGGCATGTCGGCCCCGGGGAAGTCGTCGGCGGCGTGCGTCGTCCCGATGAACGGGTTGACGAGGGAAGCGGGATCGGTGACCAGCGCGGGCGCGGGGGCCGCGGCGATGGCCGGGGCGGAGGCGGTGGCCACCACCAGGGCACCGGCGGTCAGGACGGACAGAGGGCGGAACCGCGGGAGGACTTGGGGCAGGAACGAACCGAATCCGTGCCGTCTTCCCGGACTTGTCGGTCTTGCCATCGTGATGACTCTTCCCTTCGACGGGCAGGATGATCGACCTGGACGAGGGAACTTCGCACGGGCGGTTGACAACGTTGTCCGGCGCCTGTGTGCGCCGGGCCGTGCCCGGCTGCAGGCGATGGCGGGTGGTGCGGCGGGATGGTACGGAGCGGAGCGGGTCGAGGGATGACAGCGTGGTCAACTGTCCGTACTTCCGGGAACGTTCGCCCCTTCGCCTCCTGCTGTCAAGGGTTCCCGCGGCCGCAGGAATACCGGTGCGTCCGGACCGGAACACCCTTCACAGGGTCCAGCCGTGACCGCCGCTGTTGTGGGACAGGGCCAGGACGGCGGTGGTCACGACGAGGTACTGGGTGAGGCGGCCTTGGCGGAACAAGGCCGCCAGCGCCCAGGCGAGAGCCGTGTACCAGGGCATCGTCCACGGTGCCGCGAGGACCCAGGCGAAGGTGAGCGCGAACGGTACGGCGACGACAGCGGGGGTGCCCGCCGGGACGCGACGGCGCAGCGCCCACGCCAGCGCGAGCATCAGGAGGGGCCACAGGACACTGGTGGCCGTCTCGGCCGCACGATGGCCGAGGGACGCGGTACCGAACCGGTCGAACACCGCCCACAACGAGGGTTCGGAGACCAGATGCGAGGCCGCGGAGAGCGGGGCGAGGGCGTGCAGGCCGTAGACGCCGTAGAGGAGGGCCGGCGTCAGCAGGGCCGCGCACGTCACCCGGGCAGCTCGTCCCCAGGCGCCCGAACGCAGCATCGGCCAGGCCAGTCCGACACCGAGCAGAATGGTGCTGATCTTGACACCGCAGGCCAGGCCGACCAGTCCTCCGGCGATCAGGTCGTGGTGCCATCGGGCGGCCCGGTGAACGAAGTGGATCGCGCAGACGGCCAGGCAGGCGACGAGGGTGTCCAGGTGCCCACCCGCGACCAGCACGCCGATCAGGAGCGGGTTGGCGGTCCACAGCAGGCCGGCCCGGACCGGATCCTCGGCGGTGCGCATCAGCAGATGGCCGGTGCCCAGGAACGCGGCGGCGTTCGCCAGCATCAGCGCCCAGATCGTCAGCCACGGCCGATCACCGCCCACGACCGCCGCGGCGGCCTGCCACCAGGTCGCGATCGGTCCGTACACGGAGGGCGTGCTCCGCCACCCCTCGCTCACCAGATGGCCGTAGGCCCCTCCCAGCTGGGCGGGCGTCGTCACATACGGATCACCGCCGAGCGCGGCGATACGGCCGTACGCGGCGTAACTGGCCGTGTCGGAGGAGCCGACCGGAGTCAGATTGGCGACGACGAGGACGGCGAGCGCACCGGCGCCGAAGAGGAGCCGTGAGTCGGGACGCCAGCCGCGGCCATGGGCGTTGAGCATGCCGAGTGCGCCAAGGCACGACAGCACTATGGCCGCGCAGGTGACCGCCTGGGAGACCGTGTCGGACATGGCGGGCAGGCGAAGCCAGGGGATCGGTGCCCTGAGCGTGTTGTGATTGGGCGCACTCGCGCCCACCAGCCCGAACAGTGCGATGCCCACCGCGGACATCCATACGGCTGCGCGTGGCCGCGGCGGCGCGACGACCATCGGTTCCCGTGCGGGAGCTGTCCGGATCCGACCCGCAGAACGCGGAGCCCGCTCTTCGTTGTCGGTCGTCAAGGTCACTCTCTGGGTCGCTGTCGGAGCTTGCGGCGAGAACGCCGGTGACCATCTTGCCTGCGATGCGGATCTCGGCGGTGGGCGGGGGAGTGTCGGCCGAACGCCATCCCTCCCACAGCAGCCCTCGGACCGGGCACGGAGCGGTCGGTTGAAATGGTGATGGCGTCCAGCTCCCCAGGGAGCCGGACGCCATCGGGTGACGTCGTCAGAAGGGCCCTGACCTCCTGGAACAACACACCTAGCGGCCCTTGGCCTCGGCCCGCCTTCCGTCCAGCATTCCGTGCAGATGTGCGGCGGCCTGCTCGATGTCCGTGTACTTCTGTTGCGCGGCGCGTACCTCGGCCGAGAGGACGCCGCAGCGATGGAGGCGCTCGAAATCGCCGTAGGGGAACTTGTACCTGCCCTTCGTGTCCTCCCCCATGGCGTCGTCGATCCCCAGGTACCACCGGGCGTACTCGTCGAGTCCGTGCTTCTCGATGTAGGCGTTCTCAGCCGCCGCCGAGGGCTGGTGCTCGCTCCACTCGTCCCGGTCGTCGAGGACGATGCGGTCGTCTTCGATCAGCTTCTTTGCGTGGTCGAACGCCTTCGCGTTCAGCTTCACCGTCATCCGCTCACACCTCCCGGCGCCGGTGCGACCAGCCGTCGGCGGTACCGGCCGCGGCTGGTCCCGTATCCCTCCCGACTACCCGGATTCACTCAAATCACTGATGTGCCGGTCGCCGGCGGGGTGCCTCGGCGGGGTCCTACAGACCACCGACGGTGATGGTGAAGCGGGAGGGGGTCCCCGACTGCACCTTGCCCTCGAAGTCCACTCCGGCCGGGTGCACGTCGTCGTACGGGAACGCGTATCCGAGTCGGTCCGGGGTGGTGGAGTGCAGGATGCGGGCGTAGTGATTGGTCCGGGGCCGGGTGTAGAAGGCGGCCGGGTCCTCTGCGTCCGGCTGGTTCGGGTTGTCCAGCAGGGTGGTCCGGTTGAAGGCGGCGGCCAGCCTCGCGCTGAGGTTGCCCATGACGTCGTTGCCCGTCGTGAAGGGCGCGTCGCTGCAGGAGAAGATCGCCAGGGTGGAGGGCTTGGCGAAGCTGCCGATCCCGGGGAAGGCCAGGGTGTCGCCGGTCACCCGGCCGACGGCGGTGCCCCAGGTGAACTGGGTGTCGATCCGCAGGTCGGTGGAGCGGTACTTGCTCCACACCTGGTCGACATAGCTCTCGAAGTAGCCGGCGAACAGGGACGAGTTCGCACGGATGGCCAGGTTGGGGCTGAGGACCCGCAGGTCCGCGCCGTTCTTGCTGACGATCAGCCGGCTCCAGTCGCTGCCGTCGGCCGCCGACTGGGCACGCAGCGCGCCGGCGACGCGCGACAGGCCGTCGGACGGCAGTCCGCGCACCGTCTGGGTGCCCTCGGCGGTCTCCAGCCGGAAGGCGATCGGGAGGCTGACCATGTCGACGAAGGTGATGTTGGCGTACAGCTGGTCGTCGTTGAAGGTGAACTCGCAGAAGTCGTGCCGGATCGCCGCGTTGGGATCGGAGGGGTTGCTCACCGAGGGAAGCGCCAGGCCGCCGCCCCGATTCATCAGGAAGGTGAGCTTGTCCCCCACGGAGAAGTAGATCCGTCCGCTGTCCAGATGCGGCAGGGTCACCCTGCGAGGGCCGGCCCCCGGCGCGTTGAGTGCGATGGCACAGTCGACAGCCAACGGCGTCTGGTCGTTCGCCGGAGACGGCGGGTGGTGGAGGGTGGAGCCATCGGCCTGGACGAAGGCCCAGTTACCGCCCGCCGCGGGGTCACGGCCCAGCACATAGGCGTACACGGTGCTGCTGCCGGTGGTGTTGACCAGGTCCAGCGGAAGGGTCGCCACGGTGGACGCGTTGGCGCTGGACTCAAGCCACCACGCCACTGCGGGGGCGGCGAGGGCCGCGCCGGCGGACGCGGCGAGGAACTTTCGGCGTGACATCGGTCGGTGGTGGCGCGGCGTCATGGTGTGCTGCTTCCTTCAGGGGGGTGGCGGAAAGGACGGGGCGGGGGTCCGCCGCTTCGGGCGCGGTCGGGATCAGCCGATGGTCCACTTCTGGTTGGCGCCTCCGGTGCACGTCCAGATCTGGAGCCGGGTGCCGTCGGCCGAGGAGTTGTCCTTGGTGTCCAGGCACTTGTCCGCGCCGACGTTGGTCAGGTCATGGGCGGCGGTGTACGTCCACTGCTGGGCCCGGGTGCCGTTGCAGGTGTAGAGCTGGACAGCCGCACCGTCGGCGGTGGCGCCACCCGCGACGTCCAGGCACTTGCCGAGGGCCCGTACGGTGCCGTCGGGGCCCGACGTCCAGTGCTGGGCCGCGTTGCCGGTGCAGTTGTGCAGCTGGATGGGGGTCCCGTCGGCGTTCGAGGCGCCGGCCACGTCGGCGCACATGCCGCCGATTCCCGTGATCGCGCCGCTCCTGTCCGTCCCGGAGGGCGCGTCGTTCCAGGCCGAGGCGCGGACGTAGTCGACGGTCATGGTCCCCGGGAAGGACGTGGACCCGTCCGGGCCGCCCGGCCAGTCGCCCCCGACCGCCAGATTGAGGATGACGAAGAAGGGGTGGTTGAAGACCCACTTGTTGCTGCCGGCGTCGGCCGGTGTGCGGGTCTCGTACGCCGTGCCGTCCACCGACCAGGTGATCGAGTTGGGGCTCCAGTCGACGGCGAAGACGTGGAAGTCGTCCGCGAACGCCTTGCCGCCGGGCAGGGTGTATCCGGCGCCGAGGCCGCCGGATCCGGAGTAGCCGGGGCCGTGGATGGTGCCGTGGACGGTTCCCGGCTCCTTGCCGATGTTCTCCATGACGTCGATTTCGCCGTTGTTGGGCCAGCCGACGCTGCCGATGTCGTCACCCATCATCCAGAAGGCGGGCCACACACCCTGACCGCGCGGGATCTTGATACGGGCCTCGAAGTGGCCGTACGCCTGGGTGAAGGACCTGGCCGTGTTCAGCCGCGCCGAGGTGTACTGGCACGGTCCGTTCCAGCAGTTGAGGCCGGGGTCCGTGTTCTTGCGGGCGGTGATGACCAGATGCCCCTGGCCGTCCATCGAGGCGTTGCTGGTGCTGTTCGTGTAGTACTGCAGCTCGTGGTTGCCATTGCCCGAACCACCGGTCTCCAGCGTCCACTTGGAGGAGTCCGGCGCGGTGCCGGCGGGGCCGTCGAATTCGTCGGACCAGGTCTGCGCGCCGATCGCGGCGTTGGCCTTCGAGGCGATGGGACCCGTCGCCGACATCAGGAGCGCGGTGGTACAGGCGGCGGCGATCAGGAGCACGAGCCCGCCGAGCGACAGTCGGCGTGCGCGATGAGCGGCCATGGTGGGGGTGCCTTGTCTGTGAAGTGGGGGAGTGGGCGTCGGCGGACGCGCGAGGAACGTCAGAGAGCGCTCTCACGTCGTGGCGGTCTCGCGGACGGGGCCCGATCCTATGCACGACACCACGCCGGGCCAACCGGAGACGCGCGGACGGCAATTACTCTGACCTGCGGTTCTTTCGCCATAGGTGTTGCATAAAGATCTATTAAGGCGGGCTTAACGTGGAGCGCGGGGGTGCGCGGTGTCAGGACGACCGGCGTATGACCGGTTCCGGGCGGAGGATCACCTTTGGTTCCGCGACGGTCTCGTCGTCGAGCCGGCCGATCAGGAGGCGTGCCATGTGCCGGCCCATCTCTTCCAGGGGTCCAGCCCGCCACGGCCACGTCCCCGGGCACCTGGCGCCCCGAGGCGACGGACGGGCCGGGCGGTCGGTTCCCGCCAGATCAGGTCCCGCGGGGGGCCGAGCGGCGGCGCAGCGCACGGCTCGGCCCTCTTCGGCCTGACGGAAGTTGCCCGAATGCGTTCGACGGCGGCGAAGTATCTTTCGTTTCCGATATTAGTAATACAGTCACTCTCATGGAAACCCCTCCTGTATCCCTCATTTGATTCGGTCGCGAATGGCCGAAAGGGCCCTGCCTGTTCGTCGAAACGCACTGCTACGCTGGCGGCAGGGGAGCGATGTAATGGGAAGAGGGGCATTCGATGTCTTCGCTCGAAAGGCGTGTCACTGCACAGGCGTCGACATGGCGGAGAGCGGCGAACCCCTGTTTCACCGACCCGTCGATAATGGCGGGCATTGCGGGATCGGGCCGTGTCTCCCCGGCCCGGGGCGGCAGTTGATCGGCGATCGCAAGGCCTGTATCGCCTGTTCTGTGGTCACTTTGGACCCACGGCAGCGGCTGGGACGGTCGCCTGCCGCCACTCTTGCGCGCGATTTCTAGCGGATTCAGAAAGAGCTGAACGTGCTCGGGTGGAGCCGCGCCCTGTCACGGCAGTGCACCAAGCGGTTGAGTACAGAGGTATCTCACGTGACTGGAAAAGCAAGGTGCAGCCTGTTCATACTTCACTCGTCCCCGCTGATTCGTAAGGCATTGCTCGATCTCTTCCGGGACAATCCCGGAATCGCGGTGACCGGCAGTGCCCTGCGTCTCGCCGACGCGGTTCCATTGATAAGGAGCACAAGGCCCGACATTCTTCTTGTCCAGTACGAGCAGTGGTACGGCTGCCAGGAATTCCTGAGAAACAGTCTCTCCGCGTGGAACACACGCGTGGTGATGTACAGCCGTGACAACACCCCGCAGTCCGTGGCGGATTCGATCCGGGGCGGAGCAGCGGCATTCGTCCATGACTCGTGCCCGCCGGAGAACATCGTGAAGGGCCTGTACGACGTGCTCAGCGGGCGCGGCTTCTGGCATCTCGGCGACGACGGCGAGGACTTCCGGGAGCCGGAGGCGCCGGCCGAGCGGTCCTGGACCGAACAGCGGCCGCCGAAGCTGAGCAACCGTGAGGAGCAGGTCCTGCAGCTGCTGCTGACACGCCGGTCCAACGAGGAGATCGCCCAGGAACTCTTCCTCACCCGCCAGACCGTCAAGAACTACGTCAGCCGGGTCTTCCGCAAGGTCGGGGTGTCCGGCCGCAAGGAGCTGTTCCAGGCGTACGGCCCCCCCGACCGCGCCCGGCGCCCGATACCCCGCGGCGGCACCTGGACGACGGCGGAGAGGGAGGCGATGTGACGACCGACGACGGGCCGGTGATCCTCACCGAGGGAGGCGCGGTGGCCATCCTCACCCTGAACCGCCCCGACCGTCACAACGCCCTGTCGACGGCTCTGCTGAGCCGACTGGCCGGGCACCTGGACGAGTTGGCGGGGGCCGGTGCGCAGGACCGCCCGCGCTGCCTCCTCCTCACGGGCGCCGGGCGTTCCTTCTGCAGCGGCGCGGACACCAAGGAGCCCGCATGGGGAGACCTCTCCCTGCGCGCCGAGCGCCGGTCGCACTTCACCGCCGTGTTCTCCGCCCTCCACCGGATCCCCTTCCCCGTGCTCGCCGCCGTCGAGGGATACGCGCTCGGCGGCGGACTGGAACTGGCCCTCGCCTGCGACCTGGTGATCGCCGGCGGCAGCGCGCTGTTCGGCCTGCCGGAGCTGGGCATCGGCGCCGTCCCCGGCGGCGGTGCGGTGCATTCGCTGATGCGCAGGGCGGGACGCGGCGTGGCGGCCAGGATGCTGCTGACCGGTGAGCGGATCAGCGCCCGGGAAGGAGCGGGTCACGGCGTCGTGGACCGGGTCACGGAGGACGGCTCCGCCCTCGCGACGGCGCTGGACGTCGCCGGCCGGCTGTCCGCCCACGAACCGGATTTGCTGACGGCCGCGGCACGGCTGCTGCGGGACTCCGGCCATCTGGACCGGACGGCGGCGCTCGGGCTGGAGAGCGGCTTCTGGTGGGAGGCGGCGGCCAGAAGGAGCTGAACGCACCGGACATCGGGCGGGTTCGCCGCCATGCGCACGGCCGCCACGGGAACCCTCCGGGGCGGCCGTGCCGTCGGCATGCCCGCGAGTGGCCCCGTGCGGGCCCGACCCGCCAGGTCCACCGCCCCGCTCCACCCCGTACGACGGCGTGACGTGCTCCCCGTGCGTGACGCGCTGTGACGGCGTGAGGCACTATCACCGCATCACACTGCATCACAGGCTGTGACGATGTGATGGGTCACGACGGCGTGCGGCGGTCCGCCGGCACCACGCGCCACCACGGCCCGGCCCCGAGCAACAGCGTTCCCCGCACCGGAAGTTGAGTACCTGCGGTCACCGGTCACCGAGGGTATTGAGTACCTGGCGGCCATCCCGCGGCCCCTGTCGTGCCGGTTACGTTCGGTGCATGGTCAATCACCGCAAGTCCTCCGCAGGCCGTCCGGATCCGATTGTCCTGACCGGGGTCGGATGCGTACTGCCGAACACCCCCGATGCCCGGACGTTCTGGGACCACGTCTCACACGGCGTTCCACAGGTCGGCCGCCTCGACCGGTTCGACCCGGCCGCCGAAGACATGCCGGTCCATGTCGCCGCCCAGCTCCGCTCGTTCGACCACCGGCCCTATCTCCCGAACCTTCCCGCGGGCCATGCGGCCAAGTACAGCAGGGAGATCCTGGTCACCATGTCGGCCGTCGCCGGCGCCTTCAGGGACGCGGGCCTGAGTCCGGGCCAGGTGCCCTCCGACCGGCTGAGCATCGTCCAGTCCTCCTCGCGGGGCCCGCTCGCCTGGTGGCAGTCGGCGATGACCGGTACGGCCGCCACCGATCCCTACCGGGACAGCGGCGCCATGTTCCGGGGCCTGGCCGGTTGCCCGGCAACGCTGTCAGCCATTCACCTCAAGGCCCGCGGCCTGGTCACCACCATCAGCAGCGCCTGCGTCGGCGGCCATCACGCCATCGGCCTGGCCCTGCGCGAACTGCGCGCCGGCAGCGCGGACGTGGTGCTCGTCGGCGGCCATGAGTTCCCCATCCTCGCCGAGGTCGCGCGCTGCTACCTCGCGCTCGGCAACGGTGTGCTCTCTCCCGAGCGCGACGACCCCGCGTCGGCCGTACGCCCCTACGACCGCACCCGTCGCGGCTTCGCCCTCGGCGAGGGCGCCATGACGCTCTGCCTGGAGCGGGAGTCCTCCGCCCGGGCCCGCGGAGCGCGCGTCTACGCGAGGATCCTCGGCCACCGCGCGCTCAACGAGGCGGCCCACGGCACCAGCATGGACCTGGTCGGGGACGTCACCGCGTCCGTCGTCGCCGGGGCGCTGAACGACGCGGGACGCAAGCCGGAGGAGATCGGTTACGTCTGCGGGCACGGCACCGCCACCCGCTACAACGACATCGCCGAGAGCCGAGCCCTGCGCAGGCTCCTGCCCCGCCACGACGACGGCGACCTGCCGCCGCACGGCTCCAACAAGCCGATCTACGGCCACACCTTCGGCCTGGCCGGAGTCATCAATGTCGCCGCGACGGCGCTGATGCTGTACCACCAGCGGCTCGCGAGGACCGCCAACCACGTCACCCCCGACCCCGAGTGCGACCACGACCATGTGGCGGACGGGCCGAGGGACACCGAACTCGACCTGGCCGTCTCCCTGTCGTTCGCCTTCGGCAGCCAGACGTCCGTCATGGCCCTGGAGCGGGCATGACGCTCCTCGCCCAACGGATCCCGCCCCGGCGTGGCAACGGCCCGTTCATCGCCTCCGGCCCCGACGAACTGGTCCGTACCTTCGTCAGGCCCGGCGCGCACGTCCACGCCGCCGCCACCCTGTCCCGGCCCAACGCGCTGATCAACGCCGTGGCCCGGGTCTTCGCCGGCACGCGCAGCCTGACCCTGAGCACCACCGCCGTCCACTCCAACGCCCATGCGCTCGCCCTGTCCGGAGCCCTGCGGAAGGTCATCACCGGGTTCCTCGGCGACACCTACCCGGCACCCCGGCCCAATCGGCTCTACCGCGAACTCGCCTCCGGGCAGCCCTTCGAGGTCGAGCTCTGGTCACTGCTCAGCTACACCCAGCGGCTGATGGCCGCGGCGCTCGGACAGCCCTACGCCACCACGGGGTCGATGCTCGCCGAGACCGACCTGCGACACGGCAAGGACGGCGTGCTGCACACGGTCGCGCACCCCGAGGACCCCGGACGCTCGGTGACGCTGATGAGCCCGCTGCGCCCGGACCTCACCCTGTTCCACGGGGTCTGCGCGGACCGGCGCGGCAATGTCGTCGCCTGCCCTCCACTGGGCGAGGGCGCCTGGGCCGCGTACGCGGCCCGCGAAGGCGTGCTGGCCTCGGTGGAGGCGATCGTCGACGACGAGGTCGTGGCCGCGATGCCGGACCGGGTGGTGATCCCCGCGGCACGCGTGCGGGGGCTGTGCGAGGCGCCGCTGGGGGCCCATCCGCAGTCGCTGCGCACGAGCGGACTCGCCGGGATCCCCGGCTATCTCGACGACTACGCCTTCCTCACCGAGATCGTCCTGGCCTGCGGGCAAGCGGACACGGCACAGGACTGGTACGAGACCTGGGTCGGCGGTGTCAGCGGCCATGACGCCTATCTGGACCGCCTCGGCAAGCAGCGGCGCGAGGCCCTGCGGCTGACCGACGACCGCACAGTCCGTACGGGCACCACCACGACGCCCGGAGCTGTCGCAGCGCCCCGAGACGACACCGGCCGCTTCCCCCCGCCCGATGACGCCCTGGCCCCGCCCACCGAGCAGGAACAGCTGATCGTGCTCGGTGCCCGGGCCGTCGCCGACCTCGTCGCGGAACGCGGCTACGACACCGTCCTCGCCGGCATCGGCGCCTCGCACATGGCCGCCTGGCTCGGCGCCCGGCTGCTGGCCGCCCGCGGGATCGAGGTCTCGGTCGCCGCCGAACTCGGCCTGCAGTCGATGGACCCGGTGCCCGGTGACGTCTTCCTGTTCAGCCAGCGCCACGCCGGCCGCTCCCGGATGCTGGCCGGCATCGCCGAGACGCTCGGCGGCGCGGTCGCCGCCAACCCGCGCTGCCTGGGGGTGCTGGCCGCCGCCGAGATCGACGAGGACGGCAACATCAACACCACGCTGCTGCCCGACGGCCGATGGATCACCGGCTCCGGCGGAGCCAACGACATCGCGTCCGCGGTGGACTGCCTCGTCGTCGCCCAGGCCGGCCCCCGTCGCTACGTCACCTCCCTCGCCCATCTCACCAGCCCCGGCCATCGGGTCCGGGACGTGGTCTGTCAGTTCGGACGGTTCGGCAGGCCGGGCGCGGGCAGTCCGTTCCGGCTCACCACCTGGCTGCCGCCGGTCACCAACGGCCCGCCCGCGCCGGAAGGTACGGAGGCGGTACCGCCCGCCAGGCCCGCCGAGACCGTGCGGCGGCTCACCTCCTGGCGCCTGCCGGAACCGGCCCCGACCGACGAGAAGCCCCTCACCCCCGAAGAACTCGCACTGCTCCGCAGCATGGACCCGGAAGGCCACTACCGATGAGTCCCACCGGCACCACCGCGCCCGCCGCCGTCCCCCTCCGCCGCCCCCTGCCGCCCACCGCGATCGCCCCGGCCCGGCTCAGCGGCATCGGCCACTACTTCCCGGGCGAGCCGGTCACCAACGTGTACTTCGAACAGATCGACGCGCTGGGCATCGACGACGCCTGGATCCAGCGCCACACCGGCATCCGCAGCCGGCACTGGCCGTCCGACGAGAAGGAGCGCGCCGTCGAGATGGCGGCCCGGGCCGTGGATCTCGCCCTGGCCGACGCCGGCCTGGCCCCCGAGGACATCGACCTGCTCATCGGGACCACCTCCACCACCCGGCCGCGCGTCAACCCCTCCAGCGCCACCAACAACTACATGGACATCTCACTGCCGTTGCAGCACCAGGCGGGGCTGCGGCACGCGATGTGCTTCGACGTCACCGCCGTCGCCTGCGCCGGGTTCATCTACGGCAGCGCGACGGCCTGCGCGATGCTGCCGGCGCTCGGCTTCCGCAACGCCCTGGTCGTCTGCGCCGAGAACCCCAAGCCGATCCTCAACTTCGACTACCGCTACTCGGCGCTCTTCGGCGCCGGCGCCGCGGCCGCGGTCTGGTCGGCCGACCCCGGGCACAGGGGGCTGCTCGACGTGGTCCTGCACGCCGACGGCTCGTACTTCGACGCCTTCGACATCGACGACAACGACAAGATGCTGATGCGGGGCGGGCAGGTCGGGCAGCTCGGCCCCCAACTGCTGACCCAGGTGGGCCGGGAGATCCTGGAGCGCAACGGCCTCACCGTGGACGACATCGACTGGTTCGTCCCGCACCAGGGCAACCTGAACATGATCAATCAGGTGTGCGAGGCGCTCGGGCTTCCCCGCGAGAAGGTCCTGACCAACATCCAGACCCGCGGCAACACCTCCAGCGTCAGCATCCCCAGCTGCCTGTCGGAGAACCTGCGCTCGGGCAACGTCCGGCCGGGCGACCTGCTCGCCACCATCGGCATCGGCCGCGGCTTCAGCTGGGGCGCGATGCTCTTCCGCTACCGATGACCGGCCGTACGGCACCGGCCCGACCGGGGGGACAGACAGTGAACGACGAGACATCGACATGGCGCGGCAGCGGTCTGCGTCTCGCGGGGTACGGGCACTACTACCCCCGCACCCGGGTGGAGATCACCGATGAGGGCTCGCACGAGGGGAACGCGGTCGACACAGCCGTGATCGGCACGCTCGACGTCCGCGCCCGGCATGTGGCCGAGGAGGACGAGACGGTCCCCTTCATGGCCGTCCAGGCGGCCGGTCGGGCCCTGGAACACGCCGGTCTGGACGCGGCGGACACGGATCTGCTGATCCTCAGCAACTGGACCGACCGGCAGTTCGTACCGGAGCACGGGCCGCAGGTGGCCCATCTGCTCGGAGCGGGACGGGCCTTGGCCTTCGACGTGTGCGGGGCGTGCACCGGATTCGTGCACGGGGTGCAGACCGCGGCGGCGCTGCTGGGGGCCCGTCCCGGGTGGCGTACGGCGGTCGTCGTCTCCTCGGAGCAGTTCTCCCGGCGGGTGCGGCCCGGCAGCAGGGGAGAGCTCGTCGTCGGTGACGCGGCCGGTGCCGCGGTGCTCGTCAAGGGCGCGGCCGGGGGTGAGGACGGGCTGTGGGACTCCCTGCTGATCAGCGACGGCGCGGCCCGCGAGACCGTCACCGTCCTTCCGCCGCGAGGCTGGATCAAGAGCAGCAGGAGCCTCGTGGACGTCGCGGTCGCCTCCCACGCCGACCTGGCGGATCGGGTACTGGCCCGTGCCGGACTGAAGATGGCGGACATCGACTGGGTCGTACCGCATCCCGGCACGGGAGTGCTGCACCGGGCCGTCCAGGAACGGCTGGGCATCCCCGGCGAACGGTTCGTCACCAACTTCGAGGAGCGCGCCAACACCGGCAGCGCCTCGATCCCGATCGTGCTGTCCGAGATGGCGCGCGACGGCCGGATGAAGCCCGGCGATCTGCTCCTGACCCCGACCGTGGGATCGGGCTGGTACTACGGAGGGCTGCTGTTCCGTGCCTGACCAACAGCTCATCACCCCTGACCGTCAGCGCTCCGGCCCGCCGGCCGGCCGCCGCGGCACCGCCCTGGTGACCGGCGGCAGCCGGGGCCTGGGCGCGGCCGTCGCCCGCCGTCTCGCCGCCGCCGGCCGGCACACCGTCATCTGCGCACGCTCCCGGGACCATCTGGACGCCTGTGTGAAGTCCGCCGCCGCCGACGGCCTGACCCTGCACGCGGTCCGGGCCGACGTCACCGACGAGGCGTCCGTCGACGCCCTGTTCGCCCGTCTGTCCGCCGAGGCGCCACCACTCGAGCTGTGCGTCAACAACGCGGGCCGCAACTACTCGCACCGGCTGGTGAGCGTACGGCCCGGCGAGAACGGCACCCCGAGGCTGAGCCCGCACCCGGTCCAGGACTTCGAGTGGACCGTGCGGCTGTGCCTGACGGGAGTCTTCCTGGTGGGGCGGGCGGCCGCCGAGGCCATGCTCGCCGCCGGCACGCGGGGCGCCATCGTCAACATCTCGTCCACGGTCCGCCACGGCGCCTACGGGCAGTCCGCCTACTGCGCCGCCAAGGCGGGCGTGGAGTCACTCACCCGCACCTGGGCGACGGAACTCGGCGAGTACGGGATCCGGGTGGCGGCCGTCGCACCGGGCGTGCTCGACGGCGAGGCCCTGCGCAGGCGCACCTCCGCCAGCCCCAGGCACGCCGCCTACATGGACGACCTGCGGCGGCACGTCCCGCTGCGCCGCTGGTGCGACGAGCGGGACGTGGCCGAGGCGGTCGCCTTCGTGGCCGACAACCCCTCGGTGACCGGCACCGTCCTGGAGGTCGACGCCGGAGGTCTGCCCGCCCGTGTCCTGGCCACGACCAACCGAACGGTGGAATCAGCATGAAGATCGGCTTCGCACCGGATGTCATGGACGGACGAACCACCCTGGTGACGGGAGCCAGCAGCGGCATCGGCGCCGTCATCGCGGCGATGCTGGCCGCACACGGCGCCAGGGTGGCGCTGCTCGCCCGTAACGAGAAGGAACTGCGGCGGCTGGCCGAGCAGATCGAGAGCGGGGGCGGGCGGGCGGTGGCCGTCGCGGCGGACCTCACCGACGGCGGGGCGGTGGCGGCGGCCGTCCGCCGGACCGAGGAACTGCTCGGCCCGGTCGACCAGTTGGTGCACTGCGCGGGCGAGGCCCGCAACCAGGCGTTCCTCTGCGACCAGACGGAGGAACAGTGGATGTCCCCGCTGGAGATCAATCTGGTGGGTGCCTTCCGGGTGGCCCGCGCCGTCGTCCCCGGGATGATGGAGCGCCGCAGAGGCGGTGTCGTGATGGTGTCGTCCGTCGCGGGCAAGCGCGGACTGCCCGCCAACACGTCCTACTGTGCGTCCAAGTTCGGGCTCAACGGCCTCACCCAGTCCCTGGCCGCCGAACTCGGTGCCTTCGGGATCCGGGTCAACGCGGTCTGCCCCGGGCTGACGGACAGCCCCGCGGCCACCGACGGCGGCCGCTACGGCGACGCCTTCATGGCGAGCCTCGCCAAGCACCACGGTCCGCCCGATCTGACCTGGGAACGCTATCTCAGGCGCGCGGTGGGCGCGACGATCCTGCGTCGGCTGGTACGGCCCGAGGAGGTCGCCACCCTGGTGCTGTATCTGCTCTCCGACCTGTCGGGAGGCATCACCGGACAGGCCGTCAACGTGGACGGGGGTGCCCTGTGAGCCGCGCGACCGCCACCTTCGTACGGGGCCCGAGGGACACCCTCGTCACCGGTATGGGCTTCTGCCTGCCCGGAGGTCCGGAGCGTCCCGTGCGGACGGCCGACGACCTGTGGCGCACCGCGTCCACCGGTACCAGCCACGTCGACCAGGGGGGCTTTCACCACGGCGCGGTGCACGGCGCCCGTCAGGCCCTCACCGAACTGCTCCCCGAGCTGCCGGAGAACCATCTGCGCAGCTACGCCGACGTGCATCTGTTCGGTCTGGTGTCGCTCGCCGAGGCCTGCGCGGACGCCGGGCTCGACCACAGGGCCGGCGAGCTGTCCCACGCCGCCGTGCTCACCGCGCGGGCGGGCGTGGACAGCAACTACGACAGCTACCGCGCCTGGCACGAGGCCGACCCGCGAAGCGTCAGCCCGGCGGACGCCAAGGCGCTGTTCATCAGGGCGATCGTCGCGGGAACGGTCAGCGACGTGGGGCCGGTGCAGGCGGCCCTGCTGGGCAGCACCGGTGCCTGCTACGCCGTCAGCTGCGGCTGTGCCTCGTCGGCCGTGCTGCTGGGGCTGGCCCGCACGATGATCGCGGACGGGCAGGCCGACCTGGCCGTCGTCACCGGCGTGGACCGGTTCGATCCGGAGCGGTTGCTGCACGGCGACCGGCTGCGGCAGGTGGTGGAACGCGAGCCCGTCCGCCACCACACCGAACCGCCCACCTCCCGGTTCGACCGGCCGATGCGGCCGTACGACGCCCGCGGCGCGTCCATGAACTACGGCGACGGCTCGGTCACCCTCGTTCTGGAGAGCCGCGCGCACGCCGAGCGGCGGGGCGCCCGCTCCTACGGCGCGGTGCTGTCCCAGGCCACCACCCGCGCCGGGCTCAGAAGCGCGTTCGCCATCGACGCCGGGGGCGGAGCGCTGGCGGAGGCCGCCCGGCGCTGCCTCGACGGGCGTGCCGAACTCGCCGAGGTGCCCTACATCAACGGGGGTGCCGAGGGCGACCCGCTGTTCACCCGGATCGAGGCCAACGCGGTACGCGCGCTGTACGGCGACGACTCCCGTTCGGTACTGGTCAGTTCGCAGGAGGCCTGCTTCGGGCACTGCGGTGCGCCGCTCGGCAACCTCGGCGCCGCACTCACGCTGCTGATGATGCGCCATGGCCAGGTGTGCCCGACCGCCAACTGCGAGAAGCCCTCGGACGTCTGCACCTTCGACCCGGTGCCGGGGACACGGCCCAGGCCGCTGGTCTTCACCCGTGCCCTGAGCTTCAACTACCAGCTCGGCGGCGTCAACAGCGCCCTGCTGCTGGGAGGCGCCGATGTCGCCTGATGCGCCGCCCTCGCTGCGGCTCGCGGGTGCCGGACTCGTCCTGCCCGGACCCGAGGGATCCGCGTGCACCGACGTCGACGGCTTCTGGCGGGTGATCCGCGCCGGCACCAACTGCCTGTCGGGCTACCGCCATCCGGGACTGCCGCTGCGTCTGGCCGGGACCGTGCGCGACTGGGACCCCGTACAGGAACTGCCGCTCCCCGAGAAGACCGTGGCGCGCATGTCCAGAGCCTCCCAGCTCGCCGTCGGCGCCGTGCACTCGGCGCTGACGGACGCCCGGCTGAAACCCTGCGACCTCGATACGGGGCGATCCGTACTGGTGGTGTGTTCCCTGCAGTTCGCCTTCCCCGAGACGGTCCGCTACTACGCCACCGCCCAGGCCAAGGGCATCGCCGCGCTCGGCATGGACTACTGGCTGACCGGTACCCCGCCCAGCGTCCACAGCGCGGTGGCCTCCTCGCTGGGCCTCGCCTGCCCCACGCTGAGCGTCGCCGGTTCCTGCAACGTGGCGCTGCGCGCCCTGCACGTCGTCCAGCAGATGTTCCGCTGCGGGGACGTGGACCGGGCGGTGGTGGTCGGGGTGGACGTGGCCACCGACCCGGTGTTCGTCGCGGGGACCACCCACACCGGCCGCAGCGGCTACCGGGCCTCCTCGCTCTCCGCGGACTGGACGGACGTACGGCCGCACGACGAGGTCCAGACGGGCAACGCCACCGGCGAGGGAGCGGTCGCCGTCGTCCTGGAGAACGCGGCCACCGGCCGGGGATCGGGCCTGCGCTACCGGATGCACCTGCATTCCTCCCGCAGCAACGGCCCGTCCACCGTGGCCACCGGCCCCCCCGACAACGTGGTCGGGGACATCCGGGCCGTGCTGGCCTCGGCCGACCGGTCGCTGGCGGACGTGGCGTTCGTCAACGACTACGCCGACGGCAACCGGTTCGTCGAGGACCACCTCTGCCAGGCGCTGACCGGCGCCCGTGAGGTGGCCGGGCACGGCGGCCGGCTGCTGCTGACGAACCAGGAAGCGGTCTTCGGGCATGTGGCGGGCACCGGCGGACTGGTCAAGCTGCTCGGCAGCCTTCTGATGCTGCACCACGGCGAGATAGCGCCGAGCGCCAACTGCCGGGTGCCCTACCGGAACCTGCCCGCGGAGCCCGTCCTCGGGCAGCCGCGGTCCACCGACGGGGACAGCGCCCTGGTGCTCTCCTGCGGGGCGGGCGGTGACGCCACCAGCATGCTCATCGAATACGAGGGCCACGAAGGCCTCCAGGGACACGAGAGCCACGACGGACGAGAAGGCGGCGAACTGCCATGACCGATGCCGAGCACGGCCCCCCGCAGCCGACGACCGCTGCCGAGTGGAACGCGCTGCGGGCGCCCTTCGGCGCCCCGCGCGGGCACGTCGCGTCCGAAGGAGCCACGCTCCGGTCCGCCACCGGCGCGCTCACGGTGCTCGACCCGGGACCCGGACCCGCCGCCGGCGCACTGACCGGGCCGCTCACGGCCCTGGGCCTGCGGACGATTCCGCCGGGACGCCCCGGCTCCGAGCGCGCGACCGGCTACTGCGCCGTGCTCGTCGGCGACGGCGCCCTCGGTGCCCTCCCGTCGCCCGGCCTGGACCGCGCCCGCATTCTGGCCGCCGCCCGTGCCATGGCCCGAGCGGGCGGCGGGCGGCTGGTGCTGGTGACGGACGCGGGATCCGAGACACATCCCGCGGACGGCTTCGAGAGCCGGGCGCGGCTCGCCGCCGATCTGGGCTGGTGGCAGCATCTGGCCGCCTCCTTCGCCGGGTCCGGCGTCGTGGCCAACACGCTGCTGACCGGGTACGCCCCCGAACTCGGCCACCGGCTGCCCGCGTTCGCCGAGGCCGGACTCCTGCGCTACCAGGCGCAGCGCCACTTCACCACGGCCGCCGAGGTGGCGGACGTGGTCGCCTTCCTGCTCTCCGCCGGCTGCTCCTATCTGGTGGGGGAGACCCTGCGCGCGGACGGTGGCGCCGGGCTCGGACAGATCCCGGCGCTGCCCGAGGGCGGCCCGGACTGGCCGCCCTCCGCCGCCCCCGAGCCCACCACCGCCACGCCTCCCGGTACCACCGCACCGAAGGCGGCGCCGCCCGGACCGGCCGTCGGCCCCCCGCCGGACGTCGGCGCCGATCTGGCCGGGGTACGCGTCCTGGTCGCCGGAGCGAGCAGCGGGATCGGCCGGGCCGCCGCGCTGCACCTGGCAGAACGCGGCGCCGACGTGGTGCTGGCCGCGCGGCGGACCTCCGCGCTCGACGAGACGGCCCAGGAGGTGACGCGGCTGGGCCGTGAGGCCTGGACGCTGCGCTGCGACCTCTCCGACGAGCAGGAGGCGGCGGGCCTCGGCGACCGGGCCTGGCAGGTGGCCGACGGCGTCGGCGCCCTGTTGTACGCCGCGGGCCATCTCGGCTTCAGCGCCGTCGGCGGGGACGCGGCCTCGGCACGACGGACCTTCGCGGTCAACCTGTTCGGCCTCATCGCCGTCGCCGAGGACCTGGTGGCCCGCTGGAGTGCCGAGGGCACACCGGGCTCGGTCGTGGGAGTGTCGTCGGTGAGCTGCTCCTTCTCACCGGTGGCCGGACTGGAGTACTACGGTGCGAGCAAGGCGGCGATGGCCCAGTTCATCCGCTGCCTCGCCGTGTCGGCGGCCCGCCACGGCATCCGTGCCAACTGTGTCGCGCCGGGCATCATCGACACCCCCATGGGGGAGGCGGCCGGACCCGGCCACCGCCGTGGCTGGATCAGCAGGATCCCGGCCGGGCGGGTGGGGCGACCGCACGAAGTGGCGTCGCTGCTCGGTCATCTCCTGAGTCCCGCGGCGCGACGGCTGACCGGCAATGTGCTGCGGGTGGACGGGGGCTTCGGTCTCGGGGACGTCGCGCCCCTGCGTGCGGGATACGGCCGGGACCGGGCGGGAGCGCTCCGATGACGGCCGGCCCGGCACCCATGTCATCGGCGTGCTTCCCGGCCGTCGCGCTGGTCGCCGGAGCGTCCTCGGGGATCGGTGCGGCCGTGGCCCGCAGGCTCGCCGCGCGCGGCAGCGCCGTGGCGCTCGTCGGCCGAAGGGCCCCGGAGCTCATGTCCGTGGCCGCCGGGATCCGCGCCGACGGAGGCACCGCGTTGCCGATCGGCCTGGACCTGTCCGCCGACGGGGGGCCGGAGGAAGCCGTCGCACGGACCGAGGACCGGCTCGGTCCGGTGGAACTGCTGGTGTGCAGCGCGGCGGCGATCCGGCTGGCCGACGTGCACGAGACGGAGCCCCGGCACTGGGAGCGGCAACTGCGCGTCAATCTGACGGTGCCGTTCCTGCTGGCCCGGCGGGTGCTGCCGGGGATGAGGGCACGCGGGCGCGGCTGGATCGTCACCATCGGATCCGGCGTCGGCTCCGAGACGGTGCCGGGCAGCGGTGCCTACGGCGTCAGCAAGCACGCGCTCAACCGGCTGACCGAGCTCATCCACGAGGAGAACCGCGACCACGGGGTGCGCGCGGTCACCGTCAGCCCGGGCTGGGTCGCGACACGACTGGCCGCCCGCCCCGCCGATCTCGGCGTGGACAGCGCGGAGGTGCTGACCCCCGAGGACCTCGCGGACACCGTCGAGTGGCTGGTGGACCGCCCGGCGCGGATGAGCGTCGGCCCGCTGGTCCGGGTGGAGCCCGCGGCGCGCCACGCGAACGCGGCAGCCGCCATGACCCGGCACGTCGGGGCGCGTCGCGCACGGACCGCGGCCCACGGCGCGGTCACCACGACGCCCCGGGAGGAAGGCTGATGGCGGCCACCCGCACCCTGATCGAGCACGATGTCCCCGTCCCGATGCGGGACGGCACCGTCCTGCGCGCGGACATCTGGCGTCCCGTGCCCGCCGGTCCGCACGGCGGCCCGGCCCCGGACGCGCAACCGCGCCCGGCCGTGCTGTTCCGTACGCCCTACGACAAGTCGGCGATGAACCTCGCCACCCTCACCCCCGCCCAGTGCGTGGCCCGTGGTTATGCCGCCGTCGTCCAGGACACGCGCGGCCGCCACCGCTCGGACGGCGACTGGGCGCCGCTGGCCTGGGAACGCGAGGGGCCCGACGGCCATGACACGATCGAGTGGATCGCCGCACAGCCGTGGTGCGACGGCGGGGTGGCGATGGCCGGCACCTCGTTCCAGGCGATCGTCCAGTGGCTCGCCGCCATGGAGAAGCCACCGCACCTCAGGGCGATCGCCCCGGCCATGTCCACCGCCGCCCGGTTCGACGCCGAACAACTCGGTGGCTGCCTGCGGTTGGACCACCTCACCAGCTGGCTGGGGCTGATGGCACTGGACTGGGCCGAGCGGCAGACCGCCGCCGGCACGCCGGTGAGCGAGGGGACCACCGCGGCGATCGTGGGACTGATGAACGATCCCGAGTCCTGTCTGCGGCGCCGGCCGCCGACGGACGTCCTGGACATCGACGGGCTCCCGGGCTGGTTCAGGGGCGTCCTGTCCGGGCGGGCCGCCGCCCTGGTGGACTACCGGCTCAGCGCCGTCGACGTACCGACCTTCTCCGTGGGCGGCTGGTACGACGTCTTCTCGTACGGCACCATCGAGCTCCACCGGGCCATGCGCGCCAGGGATCCGAGGCCCGGCCACCATCAGCTGGTGATGGGCCCTTGGGTGCACTCCGGCCAGCTCCCGCAGGTCCAGGGCGAGGTGAACACCGGCCTGTACGGCTCTGCCCAGGCGGCCGGGCTCGCCGATCTGCACCTCGACTTCTTCGACCGCCATCTGCGGCCGGCACACGCCCGGGGTCCGCGGCCGGGCAAGGAGGTGCGCTACTTCTTCCTCGGCCCCGACACCTGGTGCACGGCGGCGACCTGGCCACCGCCCCAGGCCCGCACCCACACCTGGCAACTGGCCGGCGCCGCGGCTCCGGGCGAGGGCGGACGGCTGGTCCGCGAACCGGCCGTGCCGCGCGAGCTGGGGCGCGACACCTTCACCTACGACCCCGAGGACCCGGTGCCCACGCACGGGGGCCGGGTGCTGCAACTGGGCCGGCTGGTGGCCGGACCGCTCGACCAGAGCCATCTGGAGGACCGTCCCGACGTGCTGTGCTACACCTCGGAAGCCCTGACCGAGCCGGTCGCGGCGGTCGGACGACACCGGCTGCGGCTGTCCTTCTCCTCGGACGCCCCCGCCACCGCGCTGGTCGCCAAGCTCACCGACGTGGGCCCGGACGGCCGGTCGCTGATCGTCGCCGAGGGCAGCCGGCGCCTGGACCTGCCCGAGGGCCGGTCCGCTCCCGTGGCGGTGGAGGTGCTGCTGGGCGACACCGCCTGGCGGTTCGCGGCCGGCCACCGCATTCGGGTGCACGTCACCAGCAGCAACTTCCCCCATCTGGACCGCCATCCCAATGTGGCCGGTGCGGCCGGGGAGGCCAGGCACAGTCGGACCGCCCGGCAGACCGTCTGGCACGGCGGCCCGCACGGCTCCGCCCTGGACCTCCAGGTGCTCGCCCCCCAGGAGGTGACCGCATGACGATCCCTCGACCCCGCGCCCGCACCGGAGCACCCGGCGCGGCGGCTCCCGACGACATCCTCGACCCCGCCTCCCCCGCGGTGCCGACCGCCGAGCAGTGCGTTCTGGGCCCCCTGTTGCGCCGCCGGGCCCGGGAACGGCCGGACGCACCGTACGCCCTGATGCCCGACGGTGAACTGTGGAGCTACGCGCGCACCCTGCGGGAGGCCGAGCGGACGGCGGCCGCCCTCCAGGCCCTGGGCGTGGCCCGCGGCGACCGGGTCCTGAGCTGGCTGCCGAACGGCGCCGACGCACTGCGTGTCTGGTACGGCACCAATCTCGCCGGAGCCACGCTGGTCCCCCTCAACGTCGCCTACCGGGGCGGGAACCTGACGCACGTGCTGGCCGACAGCGCGGCCGGGGTGCTGGTGGCCCGGCCCGCACTCGCCGAGCGGCTGGGCGCGCCCGGCGTCGGCACCGGGGCCGTGCACACCGTCGTTCTGCTGCCCGCCCCCGGTGACACCCCAGGGACCGTCGAGCGGGTGGCCGCCGGTCTCGACCGGCGGCTGCGGGTGGTGACCGGACTGGACGCGGACCCCGGTTCCGGCCCCGGCCGGGGCGGGTTCGCCGAACCGGAGCCGCCGCCGGCGCCCTGGGACGCCCAGACGATCATCTACACCTCGGGAACGACCGGGCCCTCCAAGGGAGTCGTGTCGTCCTACGCCCACCTCTACAGCAGTTGCACCGCCGCCTTCCACGGCATCGCCGGCCCGGACGACCGCTATCTGCTGCAACTGCCGCTGTTCCACGCCGGCGGCACGATCGGCGCCTACGGGATGCTCGTCCACGGCGGGTCGTTGACGGTGGTGCCGGCCTTCACCACCAAGGAGTTCTGGCCGCTGGTCCGCCGCACGGGCACGACGCTGTGCACCCTGCTCGGAGTGATGGCGACCTATCTGCTCAAGGAGCCGGAGGATCCGCGGGACACCGACCATCGGCTGCGAGAGGTGTTCGTCATACCGCTGGGCGGCGACACGGGAGACTTCGCGCGGCGTTTCGGTGTGCGGGTGCGGGCCCTGTTCAACATGACGGAGGTCTCGTGCCCGGTGCTCTCGGAACCTGATCCGGACATCCCCCTGTACTGCGGCACACCGCGCCCCGGGATCGAGTCGAGGGTGGTGGACGAGCACGACCGCGAGGTGCCGGACGGCGTGCCCGGCGAGTTGGTGCTGCGGTCGCGGCGGCCCTGGTCGTTGCTCAGCGGCTACCACGGCAGGCCCGAGGCGACGGCCGAAGCCTGGCGCAACGGCTGGTTCCACACCGGTGACACCTTCCGCCGCGCCCCCGACGGCGGACTGGTCTTCGTCGACCGCAAGAAGGACGCCATCAGACGCCGGGGCGAGAACATCTCCTCCTTCGAGGTCGAGGCACAGGCGCTGGCCCATCCGGCGGTGCGCGAGGCCGCCGCCGTGGCCGTACCGGGAGACGAGGGAGAGGACGAAGTACTCCTCGTCGTCTGCCCGCTGGGGGAGCCGGGAGCCGAGCGGCCCGATCCGGCGGCGCTGCTCGGCTTCCTCCGAAGCCGCCTCGCGCACTTCATGCTGCCGCGCTATGTCCGGGTGCTCGACGCCCTGCCGAAGACGCCCACCGGCAAGCCCCTGAAGCACCTGCTGCGCGCCGAGGGAGTCACCGAGGACACCTGGGACCGGGAGACGGCCGGAATCCGCATCCGACGGGAGAAGCTGCTGTGAGCACCGAGACCGTACGTCCCGCCGGGACCCTCCGCTCCGCCGAGCCGGCGGGGGAGCGCAGGGAGTGGACCGGCGCGGCGACCCTGTCCTTCGCCGCGTTCGCCGACCGCGTCGACCCGGACCCGGACGTCCCGCTGCGGGCACGGCTGGTGGACCGGGTGGCCACCCTCGTCCTCGACCGGCCGCGGCAACGCAACAGCCTCACCCACGTCCTCTCCAGCCACCTGCTGCAGGGCCTGCTCTGCGCGGGGGACGACCCCGAGGTACGTACCGTCGTACTCACCGGCGGCGGCGGGGCCTTCTGCGCCGGCGACGACGTGGACAGCGTGCGCCGCTGGCGGCTGGGCGACCGCGCCGACGCCCCCTTCGACCCCCTCACCTCCGACGCGCACTACCTGCGGGTCTGCGAGGCGGTCCTGCATCTGCCGAAGCCGGTGGTCGCGGCGGTGACCGGAGCGGCGGCCGGGGCGGGGGCCGAGATCGTCTGCGCCGCCGACTACCGGCTGGCCGACACCACCGCCTCGATCGGCAGCCGTCTCGCCGGGGTGGGGCATGTCGGCAATGTGGTGCTGATGTCCCGGCTGGTCGGCCCCGCCCGGGCCACCGAGATCTATCTGACCGGCCGTATGGTGCCCGCGGGGGAGGCGCTGGCGCTCGGCCTGTTCGACCGGATCTGCCCGCCGGACGCCTTCGGCCGCGAACTGGGCGCGCTGACCGAGCGGTTCGCGGCACTGCCGACCACCTCGGTCGGCCTCTTCAAGGAACTGCGGGAACGCAGCTGGGGCCAGCCGGCCGAGTACGGGCTCCGTTTGCAGGACGCGTACCATCTGCGCACCCACGGCACGGTGCGTGACGCGGCGGAAGGGCTGCGGGCCTTCACCGAGAGGCGTCCGCCCCGCTTCACGGGGAGCTGACGCGGATGCACCCCCCGTCATACGGCGTGTCACCGCACCGACACCGGCTGTCACGATATTCTGAATCCGGTGAACGACGTTTCGCCCCCTCCCCGGCCCGGCACCGGCCTCCGTGCCGAGGTCCCGCACACCCTCACCCGCGACGGCGCATGCCTGCACTACTGGACGGCCGGGCCCCCGACGGCGCCTCTGGTGGCCCTCACCCATGGCGCCGGTGCCGACCACCGCATGTTCGATCCGCAGATCCCCGCCCTGCTCGCGGCCGGGTACCGCACCCTGCGCTGGGACGTCCGCCACCACGGACTCTCGGTGTGCCGCAACCGCCGCTTCCGCGTCCTGGACGCCGCCGACGACCTGCGGGCCCTGCTGGAGACCTGCCCCGGACCCTGGCCGGTGGTCCTGCTCGGCCAGTCGATAGGGGGCAACATCGCGCAGGAGTATCTGCGCCGCCGTCCCGACGACGTGGCGGCACTGGTCGTCATCGGCTCCACGTCCAACACCCTGCCGGTCAGCCGTGCGCAACGGGCACAGCTGGCGCTGTCCCGTCCGTTGCTGCGGATGCTGCCCTACCGCCGGCTCGCGGCCAGGATGGCCGTCGCCTCGGCCCGGACACCCGAGGCCCGTGCCCATCTGCGGGAGGTGTTCCTGCGGATGGGCCGCCGGGGCTTCCTGACCGTGTGGGAGGGCATGACCCGGACGCTCACCCAGGACCCCGACTATCTGATCGACAGGCCCCAGCTACTGCTCTGCGGCCAGTACGACAGCACGGGGAACGTCAGGAGCGCCATGGAGCGGTGGAACCGGCGCGATCCGCGGAGCGGACTGCGGGTGCTGCCGGACGCGGGCCATGTCGCCAACCTCGACCGACCGGACCTGGTCAATCGGATGATCGTCGACTTCCTGAGCGGACTGAGGACCCATGCGGAATGAAACGGATCGCGACGCGGCCGCCCTGCCCGCCCCCGAGGACGCGGACGGACACGGACACGGAGACGTCTTCGTCTCCTCGATGGGCGCCCTGCTGGAGCGGTGGGGCCTGCCGCAGACGACCGGGCGGCTCTACGGCTATCTGCTGCTCCGGGACACACCCGTGGACCTCGACACGATGGTCCAGGACCTGGGCGCGAGCAAGAGCGGTCTCAGCGTGGCGGCGCGGCAGCTGGAGTCCTGGTCCCTGGTACGGCGGCTGACCCAGCCCGGCAGCCGGCGCGTCCGCTACGAGGCCGTCGGGGACGTACATGGTCTGCTGCAGGCCAACAACGCACACCTGCGGACCTTCTCGAACACCCTGCGTCTGGGGGTCGCGGCCGCCCGCGGCGGGTCGCGAGAGCGCCTCTCGGATCTCGCCGACCTCTTCACGCTCTACGTCGACCAGGCCGACCGGGTCCTCGCGGCCTGGGAGTCCGGCCGGGACTCGGCCCGCGAGGAGCGCTGACCCGGCACGGTCCACGCCCGTCCCGCCGCCACCGCAGAGGAGACACGCCCGTGCGGCCTCCCGTCATCGACGTCTGCTCGCTGATCCACGACACCGCCGGCTGGCGGGCCTACCTCAACCGGCTCGGTGAGAACGCCCCGGAGTACCTCGACGTCTTCTCCGCCGCTCTCTGCCGCTACTTCGACGCCTCGCGCCCCGTCTACCGGGCGGCGCTCAGGGACGGCTGGAGAGCGGCGCTGGACGTGCTGCTGCCGCCCGCCCGGCCGCCGTTCGACCTGCGGGCCCACCTCGCCGAGCAGGACCGGCAGGGTGTCGTCGCCGAGATCGCCATGGGCAGCCAGGAGCGGCTTCCCGACGGCCGTACCGTCAACGACTGGCTGCTGAGCACCACCGCTTCCGCCCGCTCCCGCATCCATGTGTGGGCGGGCATCTCGCTCCGGGACCCGGTGGCCGCCCTGCGCGAGGCGGAACGCACCGTCGAGGCCGGCGCCGAGGGCCTGTGCGTCATTCCGTTCCTCGACGGCACCGACCCCACCGATCCCGCCTTCACCCCCGTCTTCGACGCCGCCCGCCTGCAGAGACTGCCGGTCTGGCTGCACACCGGCCACCACTTCGCGGCCCGGCGCGCCACCGGCCTCGGCAGCTGGCGCACCCTGGAGACCCTGGCGGCGCGCCATCCCGGGCTCATCCTGGTGGCCGGCCACGCGGGCTGGCCCGAGGTGACGGAGACGCTGCTGACGGCGGCCCGGCACCCGCACGTGTATCTGGAGTTCTCCTCGCACCGGCCCCGCCGGATGGCCGACCCGGGCTCCGGCTGGTCGCCGTTGCTCCATCACGCCCGGACCCTCGCCCGCGAGCGCACCCTCTTCGGCACCTCCACCTGGGTCAACCCCGTGCCCGTCCGCAGGCTGGCCGACGAACTGACCGCGCTGGATCTCGGTGACGACATCACCGGCGCCTGGCTCTCCGCCAACGCCCGGCGCCTGCTCGGCCTCAGGGCCTGACGGGCGGCGGACCCGGGCCCCGGTCCGCGTTGTCGTCCGGGGCCGGCGGGCGGACCATACCCAGTAGCAGGCATCGTGGCGTGGTCGGGAGGGGCGCCCGCATCGGGAGAGGGGCTGATGGTCATGGAGTGGGCATCTTGGACGACGAAGGGAGTGTTCGCCGGGCGCGGAGGAGCCCGCACCGACGAGGCCGGGATCCTCACCGGCGACCTGACCGTCCACACCACCTGGCACTGCGGTCAGGCCGACGTGGCGGTCCAGTACAGCGGCGGCTCCCAGTGGTTCACCCTCACCGGAAGCCCGGTGCCGTGCCCTTCCGAGCAGGACAGCCGACACCTGCACCAGGAGGTGGTGGAAGCCGTGCGGGCCGGAGGCGGAGCCACGGTTCCACGGCTTCACGAGCATCCGCGGCAGAACACGTAGATGCGACCGGAGAGCGCCATGCCGCGCGGCGGGCACCGCAGCGTTCCGCACACCGCGGACCTGCGGGTGGAGGCATGGGGCACGACGCGTGAGGAGTGCCTGGCGCAGGCCGTGCGGGGGGTGTGCGAGTCCTTCCTGGACCTGACCGGAGCCGTCGGCGACCGGCGGCGGGACGTGGTGCTCCGGGCCGAACGGGACGAGGACCTGCTGGTGGCCCTGCTGGAGGAGGTCGTGTACCGGCTCGACACCGCGGGCGAGGTCCCGGTCGGGCTGGAACTCGCCCCGGTCGCCGGCGGCCTGCGCGCGGACCTGCGCATGGCCGACGCCGACTCGCTCCCGGTGACGGGCGCCGCCCCGAAGGCCGTCACCCTCCATGAACTGCACGTCGGTCACGGGGCCCAGGGCTGGACCTGTTCGGTGACGCTCGACGTCTGAGCGGCACCCGAGCCCACCCCGCGCAATACCATGGACGCCATAGGGCAGGAACGACGAGAAGCCACCGCGTGCGACGTCCTCCGCGCCTGCGTCATTGCCGCGGGCCGCCACCGCAGGCGCTGCCCGCATTCCTGTCGACTTCTGAATCACCTGATCGTTCGCGGTGTCGCCCACCGCACGCGCCGGGACGCCGCACTCCGCGCGGCCATCAATGTCACGGACAGCGCCCCGGACAGACCGGAAGGGAAGATTCATGTCCGTCACACACCCGCCCGACTTCGAGCACACCATCCACACGGCGAACATCTGGCTGAAATCGGTGGCCGAGAGTCTGGGAACCGAGGACCGCCACCTTGCCCACCGGCTCCTGCGCACCTGGTTGCACACGCTCCGGGACCGGCTCACCGTCGACGTGGCCGCCCACTTCGCCGCCCAGCTGCCCGAGCTGATGCGGGGCGCCTACTACGACGGCTGGGACCCCAGCCACGTACCGATCAAGTACGACCGCGAGGGCTACGTGAACCGCTTCTCCCAGGAAGGCAAGGTTCCGGTCGAGGACGTCCCACGGATCGCCGCCGCGGTCACCGCCGCGGTCCGCGAGCACGTCTCGCCCGGGCAACTGGAGTCGGCGCTCGAACAGGTCCCGCACGACATCCGCGAAATCCTCCTCCAGCCGGCCTGACCCGCCCACGGCGCCGGGGCGCGGGCTGGGCGCCGGCCCCGCCGCCGGGACGGCGGCCGGCCGACGGGTGGTGACGGGCATGGAGATCACGCTGGTGCCGGAGAACCCGTTCCGGTTCCGTATCGACCCGCACGACCTGATGCGGGTGCCGGGAGTGGTCTTCGCGACGCGGGACCTGCTGCCGCAGACGGTCGGGGACAAGGCGCTGGAACAGGTCGTCAACGTGGCGACGCTGCCCGGCATCGTCCGCGCCTCGTTCGCGATGCCCGATGTGCACTGGGGGTACGGCTTCCCGATCGGCGGGGTCGCCGCCACCGACATCGACGACGGCGGAGTGATCTCGCCCGGCGGCGTCGGCTTCGACATCTCCTGCGGTGTCCGGCTGCTCGCCGCCGGTATCGACCGTGACCGGCTGGCCCCGAGGATGCGGCCGCTGATGGACGTCCTCGGCGACACGGTTCCGCGCGGCATGGGCCGTGGCGGGCTGTGGAAGCTCTCCGGCCGGGCGGAGATGGAGAAGCTCCTCGTCGACGGAGCCCGGTACGCGGTCGAACGCGGTCACGGTGTACCACGCGACCTGGACCGTTGCGAGGACCGCGGAGCACTCGCGGGGGCCGATCCCTCACAGGTCGGGCAGCGGGCCGTGGAACGGGGGCTGCAACAGGTGGGAAGCCTGGGCTCGGGCAATCACTTCCTGGAGGTACAGGCCGTCGAGCAGGTGTACGACGCCGAGACCGCGGCCGCCTTCGGTCTGCACGCCGGCCAGGTCTGCGTCATGATCCACTGCGGCTCACGCGGCCTGGGCCACCAGGTGTGCACCGACCACGTCCGCGTCATGGACCAGTCCCTGCGCGCATTCGGCATCCACATCCCGGACCGGCAGCTGGCCTGCGCGCCCGTCGTCTCGACACCCGGCCGCGCCTACCTCGGCGCGATGGCGGCCGCCGCCAACTACGGCCGCGCCAACCGGCAGTTGCTCTCCCAGGCCGCGCGTCATGCCTTCGCCACCGCCGCGCGTACGGAACTCGACCTGGTCTACGACGTCTCCCACAACACCGCCAAGATCGAGACCCACGACGTGGACGGGGTACGGCGCCGGCTGTGCGTCCACCGCAAGGGCGCCACTCTCGCGCTCCCGCCCGGCCACCCCGATCTGCCGGAGGACCTCGTCGGCTTCGGGCACCCCGTTCTGGTACCCGGCACGATGGGCACGGCCTCGTACGTGATGGTCGGCACCCCCGGGAACGACGCGTTCTCCTCCTCCGCCCATGGCGCGGGGCGCGTGTGGAGCCGCCACCAGGCGCTGCGCCGGGTCCGTGGCGAGGAGCTGCGGGCCCTGCTGGAGTCCCAGGGCGTCTCCGTCAGGCCGTCCTCGTGGCGCGGGCTCGCCGAAGAGGCCCCCGACGCCTACAAGGACGTCGACGCGGTCGCCCGCGCCACCGAAGGCGCGGGCCTCGCCCGGCTGGTCGTCCGCCTGGTACCCCTCGGGGTCGTCAAGGGCTAGCGATCACTTCGGAGCACGGAACCCCGGCGAGCGGCTCGGCGCGCTGCTGCAAGACCTCAGGAGCCCGCCAGCCCCGTCTTCAGACCCGCCCCGCAC
Source organism: Streptomyces sp. TP-A0356 (assembly GCF_001417775.1). Taxonomy (GTDB): domain Bacteria; phylum Actinomycetota; class Actinomycetes; order Streptomycetales; family Streptomycetaceae; genus Streptomyces. Next base: position 131,711 of record NZ_BBZJ01000019.1, read on the forward strand.
AGCGGCACGGCCGCGCTGCGGCTTCCCAGCACCCCGTCCCGTACCGCCGCCCAGCACACCACCCCCGTGGACTCCACATACAGACCCCGGGACGCCAAGTCCAACTGGGCGTGGCGGATCTGGTCCTCCGTCACGGTGAGGAACCTGCCGCCCGAGTCGCGAACCGCGCGCAGGATCTGGCGGGCCCGGAGCGGGCGGGGGACCGCGATCGCCTCGGCGAAGGTCGGGCCCGTGCCGGTCGTGGGCGCGGTGTCCACCAGGTCGTCGGCGCCCTCCTCAAACGCGTGCGCGAGCGGCGCGACCGCCGCCGCCTGCACCGCGTACAGCGCCGGACGCCGGTCGAGCAGGCCCGCCGCGTACAGTTCGGCGACGGCGAGGGCCGCGCCCAGCAGCAGCGTGCCGTTGCCGACGGGCAGCACGAGCACGTCCGGCAGGCGACCCCCCAGGTCCTCCCACAGCTCGTGGGTGTACGTCTTAGTGCCGTGCAGGAAGTACGGGTTGAAGACGTGCGACGCGTAGAACACCTCCGGCTCGTCCGCCGCCTCGCGTGCCGCCCGCGCCGCCGCCTCGCGGTCGCCGTCGACCACCCGCACCCGCGCCCCGTGCGCCCGGATCTGCTCCAGCTTCTTGGTTGAGACGCCCTCGGGGACGTACACCGTGCACGGCAGCGCGGCCCGTGCGCAGTAGGCGGCGATCGCCGTGCCCGCGTTGCCGCTGCTGTCGGCGAGGACCTGCCGCGGACGCAGCCGCAGCGCCAGCTCGGCCAGCAGCACCGCGCCCCGGTCCTTGAAGGACAGCGTCGGCGTCAGGAAGTCGAGCTTGGTCCAGATGCCGTCCTTGAGCTCCACGAGCGGCGTACGGCCCTCGCCGAGGCTGACCGAGGGCGCGGCCAGCGGCAGCGTCTCGGCGTACCGCCACAGCGAGTTGACCCGTCCGGCAAGGGACTTCAGCGGCGCGGGGGTGGGGGCGAAGTCGAGGTCCAGAGGGCCGTGGCAGACGGGACAGCACCAGGCGAACGACTCCGCGGGCACGCGCGTTCCGTCCACCGGGCAGTAACGGTCCGGCAAAGGTGTCATACGGGCAGGGTAGTTGTCCGGTTGGTGGCGATATGTCATGATCGCGGCGCGGCGTCCGTGTTGTGTCCGTGCTCATCCCTCTGTCCGCCGTCCACCGCCCGCACCCGCACCGCCCCGCACCGCTCCGGGGCGCCACCAGCGCACCACCGATCAGGAGGACCTCGGATGGCAGTGATGCGGCAGGCCCAGCGACGACTGGCCGGGATCGGCGCGGCGGCCCTGGTCGCCGGGCTGGTCTCCGCCTTCACCGCGCACGCAGTGCCGGGTCCCGAGGGCCGGATCCAGTACGAGGGCGCGCCGAACGCCGTCGCCGACAGCTACATCGTCCTCCTCAGGACGGGCGTCACGGATGCGGACTCCGACCGGGGACGGGCCCTTGCCGCGAAGTACCACGCCACCATCGGGCGCACCTATGTGAAGGCGCTCAACGGATACGCGATCCACGCGGCCGAGGCCGACGCCAAACGGTTCGCCGCCGACCCGGCCGTCTCCTCCGTCGTCCAGAACCGTGTCGTGCACATCGACACGACCCAGAGCAACCCGCCCTCCTGGGGTCTGGACCGCATCGACCAGAAGCCCCTGCCGCTCAACGGCCGGTACACCTACCCCGACTCCGCGGGGCAGGGCGTGACCGCGTACATCATCGACACCGGCGTACGCATCACCCACACCGACTTCGGCGGCCGTGCCTCGTACGGCTACGACGCCGTCGACAACGACACCGTCGCGCAGGACGGCAACGGCCACGGCACGCATGTCGCGGGCACGGTCGCCGGCACCTCCTACGGCGTCGCCAAGAAGGCCAAGATCGTCGCCGTTCGCGTCCTCGACAACTCCGGCTCCGGGACCACCGACAAGGTCATCGCGGGCATCGACTGGGTGGCCCGGAACCGCAGTGGCCCGTCCGTGGCCAACATGTCCCTCGGCGGCACCGCCGACAGCGCGCTCGACACGGCCGTCCGCAACACCATCGCCTCCGGCGTCACCTTCGCGGTCGCGGCCGGGAACAGCAACGCCGACGCCTCCGGCTACTCGCCGGCCCGGGTGAAAGAGGCGATCACGGTCGGCGCCACCACGTCGAGTGACGCGCGGGCCAGTTACTCCAACTACGGCCCCACCCTCGACCTCTTCGCGCCGGGTTCCTCCATCAAGTCCACCTGGTACACCAGCGACACGGCGACCGCCACCCTGTCCGGTACGTCGATGGCGACTCCGCACGCGGCCGGCGCGGCGGCCCTCTATCTCGCGGACCACCCGGCGGCCAAGCCCGCGCAGGTCGCCTCCGCACTGACGAGCGCCGCGTCCGTCGGTGTGGTCACCGCCCCGGGAACCGGCTCCCCCAACCGGCTCCTCGACGTCGTCGGGGGCGCGGCGTCCCGGCCCCGCTTCGAGAACACCAAGAGCTACCCGATCAACGACAACTCCACCGTGGAGTCGCCGATCACGGTCACCGGGGTCTCCGGCAAAGCACCCTCGGCCCTCGGCGTCGAGGTGCACATCCGGCACACCTACATCGGGGACCTCAAGGTCGAGCTGATCGCGCCGGACGGTACCGCGTACCTGCTCAAGCCTTTCGGATCCGGCGGCGGGACGCAGAACATCGACACCACCTACACCGTGAACGCCTCGGCGAAGACGGCGAACGGCACCTGGAAGCTGAGGGTCACCGACAACGCGACGTTCGACACGGGGCAGATCAACTCCTGGGCGCTGCTGTTCTGATCAGGCGTCGCTGTTCCGATCGCACGAGCCGGGATCCCGGCACGACCGGTACCGAGGAGGCGGCATCGCGGGGCGGTCACTGCCCGCAAGGCTCTGGGCCCGGGCCCGTCCCCGTGGTCGCGCGGCGTGGATCGCGAGGAACCCTCCGGCGGGGTGGCGGAGGGCGGCGAACAGGTGTGACGGCGTCCATAGTGGGGAGAAAATGCCTGGGCAATGCCCCTGGGGGGCCTAGGTCATCACATCGAGTGATTCTCTGGCCCCTGCTTGCATGGCACAACCCACGGTTGCCACGCTGTTGCTGTCTGTACAAGCTGATGGGAGCGGCCAGTGACTTTCGGTGAGCAGCCGGCGTATCTGCGTGTCGCGGGTGATCTCCGCAAGAGGATCGTCGACGGATCGCTGCCACCGCACACCCGCCTCCCGTCCCAGGCCCGCATCCGCGAGGAGTACGGCGTCTCGGACACGGTCGCCCTGGAGGCGCGCAAGGTGCTCATGGCCGAGGGGCTGGTGGAGGGCCGCTCCGGATCGGGCACGTATGTCCGCGAGCGGCCGGTCCCGCGGCGGATCGCCCGCTCGGGGTTCCGTCCGGACAGCGGCGCCACCCCGTTCCGTCAGGAACAGGCGGACGCCACCGCGCGCGGCACCTGGGAGTCGCGCAGCGAACAGACGGAGGCGAGCGGCGCCATCGCCGAGCGGCTCGGTATCCACCCGGGCGACCGCGTGATGTGCACGAAGTACGTGTTCCGTGACGCGGGCGAGGCGATGATGCTCTCCACGTCGTGGGAGCCGCTCGCCCTGACCGGCCGCACCCCCGTGATGCTCCCCGAGGAGGGGCCGCTCGGCGGCATGGATGTCGTCGAGCGGATGGCGGCCATCGACGTGATCGTGGACAACGTCACGGAGGAGGTCGGTGCCCGCCCCGGCCTCGCGGAGGAACTGATGGCGCTGGGCGGTGTCCCCGGGCATGTGGTGCTGGTCATCCAGCGCACCTACTACGCCTCGGGCCGCCCGGTGGAAACGGCGGACGTGGTGGTCCCGGCGGACCGGTACCGCGTGGCGTACCACCTGCCGGTGAAGTAGCGGGGCGGCTCGCCCGCCTGCGTCCCCCCGAAGGGGAACCGGGAACGGCCCACGAGCGGGGTCCCCGGCGCGGCCGTGGGCGGGCTTCCGGGGGGCGGTCCGAACGCCCTTCCGAGCGCGGATCCCAGCCACCCTCCCCTCAACCAGCCCTTTCCTTCGGGAAGTTGCGCCGCACCTACCGCCAAGGGCAAGGCCCCCGCCCTCAGTTGCAATCCGGCCGTTCTCCGTTCTGCCCTCCGAGGGCGCTTCGCGCTGCTTCGGGTACGCCGGGGGCGCACTGAACGGCGCGTTCGACGGCGTGCGCTCCCTCCACCATGGCTGGTTGCGTACCTCTTTGTGAAAACGCGTATTCGCTGCGTGAAGGTAAGGCGTAGGCTCGGGCATATGCGCAGCGCGGTTTCCTTGGTGGGTGGGGCCCGGCGAGGGCCGGGGACGGGGAGTGGAGGGGTGCGATGAACGACAACACGGTCACTCTTCCCTGGCTCGTCATACGGCAGGACGACAACGGCAACCGCTATCGCGTGGGCAGGTACGCGACCCGCGCCGAGGCCCAGAAGATCGTGGACAGCCTCGACGACCGCGGCCACAAGCAGCTGTACTGGGTCGAACGCATAGGGCACCACGGCAAGTGAGGGCTCGGGACCGGGCATGTGATCCGTCGCGCACTCCCGTAGGCTCCGGCGCATGACGCAACCGATCGTGGTGGTCGGGGCTGCCGTGCTGAGCGCCGGCCGCCTTCTGGCCGCCCGCCGCAGCGCGCCCCCGGAGCTCGCCGGACGCTGGGAGCTGCCCGGCGGCAAGGTGGAGCCCGGCGAGGCCCCCGAGCACGCTCTCGTGCGCGAGCTGCGCGAGGAACTGGGCGTGACGGCGGAGCCCGTCGAGCGCGTACCGGGGGAGTGGCCCCTGAAGCCGGGGTACGTTCTGCGCGTCTGGGTGGCGCACCTCCTCGACGGGACCCCCGAGCCCCTGGAGGACCACGACCAACTGCGCTGGCTGACTCCCGATGAGATCTGGGACGTGGACTGGCTCGGTCAGGACGTGGCGGCGGTCAAGGCCGTGCTGGCCCGGTGGAAGCGGTCCTGACCTCCTTCCGGCCGAGTGTGATCCGTGGCGGGATCCGTGCCGAACGTGCGGAATTCGATCCCGGGGAAGCCGTGCGGAATACATGGAATCGGTAAAACCTGTGTCGGCGTCGTGCGCGGTACGCCACGGCGCCCGGCCGGAATTCCCCGCATGCGACGTGCGGGAAGGGCCGCGGCCGGACCTCGGGGACGCGGTCCGGCGAGCAGGTAAGGCCTGCGAATGGTGTGTCGCATGGTGTTCCAGGGACTGGCGCCCCATACGCCGTTCGTGCCACAGTGCGCCCCAGTGCGCGGTAAGGCGCTACGGATATCGGGTATGTGCCCATTAAGCCCGCGAAACCGGACGTGGGTGGGCTTCTGGCCTGGGAAGTGATCGGCGTGCTCGACACCCAAGGCGAAAGCGCCGAGTGGACGTTCCCCGCAGACCCCGGTGCGGTACGGACCGCTCGCGCCGTCGTCCGGGGCCAGCTGCGCACCTGGGGGCTTGCGGAGCTCGGGGACGTCGCCGCGCTGCTGGTCAGCGAGCTGGTGACCAACTCCCTGCGCCATGCGGCGGGTCCCATCGGCGTCCGTCTCGTCCGCACCGCCCACCCCGCCCCCTGCTTGCTCGTCGAGGTCACCGACCCGCTTCCCGACCCGCCCCGTGCGCGCACCGCCGGCCATGACGACGAGGACGGCCGCGGACTCCAGCTGGTCGCCCATGCCGCACGCCGCTGGGGTACCCGGCCGGCGAACTCGGGCAAGGCGGTCTGGTTCGAACTGGCGGTTCCCGGCTGACGGCGAGCCCGCGGTTCACGGCCGAGGATGGCCGGACGGGGTGCGCGGCTCACGGGGGGGCGCACGGTGACCGAATGGATCACGCCAGGGGTGACGGGAGCAGTCTTTGGTTCGACCGGGCATCACCTGGTTAGAAGACTGGGAGTATGACCCGGCCGGTCCAAAAAGCATCGGGACCGTGCTGTGATCGTGAACACCGTGTTGTGCGGCACCGTAGTGCTGGATACTGCGGGCAGCCGCCCCCGGTGACCGGTGCCGGACGCGGTGAGCTGGAGGGGACGGTTCGCGTGAGCGAGATACCAGCGAAGGCCACGGAGTCCGAGGACCCGTCGGACGGCGCGAGGGGTGGGGCCGCGGCCGAATTCGCCGCGGCCACCGACCCGCGCGACACGACGAGCGGCATGGTGTGGCAGAGCAGTCCGCCCGGCTCCATCTACGACTACATCAAGGTCGCCTCGTTCTCCCTCGGCCCGGACGGGCATGTCGACCAGTGGAGCCTGCGGGCCGAGCAGATCTTCGGCATTCCCGCCGAGCGGGCCGTCGGCATGGACCCCATCGAGGCGTTCGTCGCCCCGGCGTTGCGTGAGCGCGGCCAGCGCAAGATGGCCGAGATCCTGGACGGCCGGGAGTGGACGGGCGTGATCCCCTTCCGGCTGCCCGATCCGGGGAGGACCGAGGGAGTTGCCGAGGTCTATGTGATGCCGACCACCACGCAGGACGGCGAACGGGCCGCCGTGTGCATCATCGTCGACGTCCGCACGCTACGGAGCATCGAAACCGACCTCGCCGCCTCCCAGGCGATATTCGGTCAATCTCCTTTCGGCTTCCTGCTGATCGACGCCGAGCTGCGGGTACGGCGCGCCAACCAGCGGTTCGCCGCCACGTTCGGGGGCACCCCCGACGACCACCGTGGGCGTTCCGTGCACGACTATCTGCCGTCCCCGGAGGCCGAGCGCGTCGCCGCGACGCTGCGACGCGTCCTGGAGACCGGCGAGTCGATCACGGACATGCACGTGACGGGCTTCGTCCCCGGCTCAGACGAGCGCAAGCACTGGTCCGTCAACCTCTACCGCGTGCACAGCGGCAGCGGCCGTCCCATCGGCGTCGCGTGGCTCGGCACCGACATCACCGCCCGTCGCGCCGCCGCCCGCGAGGCCGCCGCCGCCCGCCGCAACCTCGCCCTCCTGAACGAGGCCGGTGCCCGCATAGGCAACTCCCTCGACCTGGAGACCACCGCGCGCGAACTCCTCGACGTGGTCGTCCCCGGCTTCTGCGACCTCGCCACCGTCGACCTCTACCAGGGGCTCCTGGTCGGCGACGAGACCCCGCCGGGCCTCGCCGACGGCAGCGCCGAGCTGCGTCGGGTCGCGTTCTCCAGCGCGGTCGCGGACGCGCCGTTCGCCGGTGGCCCAGCGCCCGTCGCCGTCGGCGCCGTCCACCACTTCTCCTTCAACTCGCCCTGCGCGGACGCCCTGCGCACGGCCCGGCCCCGGCACATCCCCCCGGAGGACGGTGGCCTGATCCAGTCGACGCTCGCGGTGCCGATGGTCGCGCACGACACCGTGGTCGGCCTCGCCCAGTTCTCCCGTACGAAGGGCAGCGAGCCGTTCGGGGAGCGCGACCGCGCCCTCGGCGTGGAACTGGCCGCGCGCGCCGCGGTCTGCATCGACAACGCGCGCCTGTACCGCCGGGAACACGAACGGGCTCTGATACTGCAACGGTCCCTGCTGCCGCCGGGCGACCCGGAGGCCTCCGGTCTGGACATCGCCTGCCGCTATATGCCGGGCAACGCGGCCACCGGGCGGCCGAGCGAGGTCGGCGGCGACTGGTTCGACGTCATCGAACTGCCCGGCCACCGCACGGCGTTGGTCGTCGGAGACGTCATGGGACGCGGTCTGCGCGCCGCCGTCGCGATGGGTGAACTCCGCACGGCCGTACGGACCCTGGCGCAGCTCGACCTCGAACCGGCCGAAGTCCTGGCCCAGCTGGACGAGATCGCGCGCGGCCTCGGCGCCCCCGGCGGCATCCAGCAGGCCACCCGCGCCGCCCGCCGGCCTCGCGAGGCGGACCTGTCCGAGGTGTACCTCGCGACCTGTGTGTACGCGGTGTACGACTCGGTGACACGGCGCTGCACCTTCGCCAACGCCGGGCATCTGCCGCCGGTGCTCGTCGAGCCGGGTGAGGCCGCGCTGATGCTGGACGTGCCGCCCGGGATGCCACTGGGCGTGGGCGGAGAGCCGTTCGAGGAGGTGGAGGTCGAACTCCCGGAGGGCGCGCTGCTCGCGCTGTACACGGACGGTCTCGTCGAGTCCCGCGACCATCCGCTGGACGAGGGACTGCAGGCGTTCGTAGGAGCGCTCACCGACCCCTCCCAGCCGTTGGAGGACGTCTGCGACCACGTGCTCAACACCCTCGACTCGCATCACGGCGAGGACGACATCGCCTTGCTGATGGCACGGGTGCAGGGGCTGCCGGCCGAGTCCGTCGGCGACTGGACTCTGCCGCGGGAGCCGCGGAGCGTGGGCCGGGCCCGGGAGTACGCGCGCGGCCAGCTGCTCAGCTGGGACCTGGAGCCGCTGGTGGACACCACGGAGCTGCTGGTCAGCGAGCTCGTCACCAACGCCCTGCGGTACGGCGAGGGCGAGATACGACTGCGGTTGCTGCTCGACCGGACGCTGGTGTGCGAGGTGTGGGACTCGGGTCTGGTCCAGCCGCGCCGCCGCCGCGCCCGGGACACGGACGAGGGGGGCCGCGGGCTGCAACTGGTCGGGCTGCTCTCCGCGGCCTGGGGCTCCCGCCGTACGCCGCGCGGCAAGACCGTGTGGTTCGAACTGCCGCTGCCCGGCGGCGAGAACGGGATCGCGGACCCGGCGGAGGCGCTGCTCAGTCTGTTCTAGCCGGGGGCCGCGGGCCCGTGCCCCGCGGTGCCTCCGGGTGCGGGGCGTCGGCCTGCGCGGGCCGGAACAGTTCGCCGCCGTCCCTTCGGCCCCGCGTGCCCGGTCCGCCGTAGCTCGCGGGGCCGCCGTCGCCCGGGTACCCCGGGGGACCGCCGCTCGGGTGCGGGGCGTCGAGCAGGATGCCGCCGAGTACGGCGCCGCCCGTCCAGAGGCCTTCGCCGTACGGCGTCCCGTACGCCCTTGCGTCCCGCTCCGCCAACTGGCGGGCCCCCCGGGCGAGCGCATCGGCCTCCCGCGCGTCCGCGAGGGCCTCGGCCGGCGCCGGCACGGGGGGCGCGTCCGTGTTCTCCGCCTCGCGCAGCCGCCGCTCCGCCTCCGCGAGCAGCGTCCTCGCCTCGCAGCCGACGACCCCGCGGTGCGTCGTCACATGGTCCGCCGCGGCACCGACGGCACCGCGGGCGACGAGGAGGGCCCGTTCGAGCCGCCGAAGGGCACGCGGCCCGCCCGGGCCCCGCCCCAACGCCCGGTCCAGCCCCACAGCCACCTGCTCGATCCGCCGCAACGCCCCCACCGGATCACATCGCCCCGATGCCTCCGCGACCCCCGCCCCACCTTCCCCCGCCGCTCCGCCGCCGCTGTCCGCGCGGGTGGTCCGCCCGCCCCCCGTCCCGCTGTCCGAGGCCGCCTCGTCCCGTACCACCCCCGCGGCCCCCATCTCACCCCGCACCTCCGCCACCACCGACTCCCCGTACGCGATCCGGCCCCGCAGGTCGGCCCGGGCGGACCCCGCCTCCAGCTGCGCGTGGGCCTCCGTCAGGTCGGTCTCCGTGTCGGTCAGGGCCGTGGGGAGGCGGGCCATGGCGGTGGTCAGGGCCGAGGCGAGACGGGCGATGCCGGTGACCAGGACCGCGGCCTGGTCGACGGCCGCCTCCGCGGCGCGCAGGTGGACCACCGCCCGGGCCGTCTCGTCCTCCTCCAGGGCCCGGCCCGCCCGGTGGAGGCAGGCCGTGGCGAAGGCCAGCCGGTCCTTGGCCTGTTCGTCGTGGCCCGCCACCGGCAGATACGCGGACAGGGCGTAGCGCTCACGCAGCCAGTCGAGCGTGTCGTCCGCGTCCGCGACCCGCCCCGCCACCTCCTCGAACCGCGTCTCGGCAAGCTCCAGCGCCTCCCGCGCGGTCCGCTCCAGCGCCCGCGTCTGGTCGAACCCGGCCGCCTCCGCGTCCAGCCGCCGCCCGGCCGCCCCGCACCGCGCCACGATCTCGTCGAGCAGCACCCGCGTGTCGCCCTCCCCGTCGTCGAGCCGACGCCGGACCCGCAACGCCGCCGCCAGCTCCGCCGCGGCGAACTCCACCGCGTCCGCATGGCCCCGTACCGCGTCCTCTCCCAACTGCGCGGCGGCCCAGCCCAGTTCCTCCCGGCTCGTGCGCACCCAGTCGTCGGCCTCGACGAGCAACCGCCGGGCCCTGCGGTCGAGTTCGTCGAGCGGTACGACCGTGGGCGCCCGCCCGCCCGGCGTCGTGCGCGTGGCCGCCCGCAGCCTTCGCCGCACCGAGGCGTACGCCGCCACGGCAACGGCGGCGACCACGGCGACCAGCGGCAGCACCAGATCGCCGGTGGACGTCCGCCCGGTCCCGGCCGCCACCGCCGCCACTGCGACCACCGGGGCCAACGCCGCCCCGCACACGACAGACACCCTCCGCACGGCTGGGTGCGCGACGGCCCGGCGCGGCCGGCGTCGACGGTGGGGCGGCGTCACATTTCGGAGCGTATGGCCGATGGCGCGGCCCCGCGACCGGTGTGCGCCTGATACGGCAGGACTCCCAGCGGATCCATGGAGGGGGTGGATCTGGTCGTCCCCGGCGGGCGGTGCCATCATCGGGGGCACCACATCACGGGGGTTTCCATGCACGTCATCTCACTGGTCGCCGTGTCGGTGATCCTGGTCCTCTATGCCGTCGCGGGCGTCATGGCCCTGACGACCGGCCGGATCCTGCCGTTTCCGCGGGGTCGTGTGCTACGGCCGCGCCTGTGGGGCTCCGGCGCCCTGGTGAGCTGTGCGGGGGTGGCGCTGTTGAGGTTCGGCTCCCCGGCGCGCGACACGGCCACCGCCGTTGCCGTCTTCGCGGTCGGGATGGTGGTGTTCGTCTCGGGGGCGGTGCTGCAGCTCCTCGGCCAGCGCGTCGGCCGCACCTCCGCATGACGCCCGCCCGCGCGCCCCTCACCGGCGACGCCCGGGCCTCCCTGACAGGACCACGGGCACGAGCCGGCCGCAGACCCGCGCCCCCACTGCGAGACGCTCGTAAGGGACCGGGACCGGGACCGGGACCGGGCGCGGGAGCCGGCTCCGTGCGCGGGATCGCCGAGTACGGCCTCGGACGGACGCTCAGCCTCCTGAAGGACGCCTCCTGATCTTCGACCCCAGCCAGACCAGCGGGTCGTACTTGCGGTCGATCGCCCGCTCCTTCAACGGGATCAGGGCGTTGTCCGTGATCTTGATCCCCTCTGGGCACACCTCGGTACAGCACTTGGTGATGTTGCAGTAACCGAGGCCGTGCGCGTCCTGGGCCGTGCGCTTGCGGTCCAGGCCCGTCTCCTGCGCCGCGTCCAGGGGGTGCATGTCCAGTTCCGCCACCCGCATCAGGAAGCGCGGACCCGCGAACACCTGCTTGTTCTCCTCGTGATCGCGCACCACATGACATGTGTCCTGGCACAGGAAACACTCGATGCACTTGCGGAACTCCTGCGAGCGGTCCACGTCCTCCTGCATCATCCGGTACTCGCCGGGGCCCAGGCCGGGGGGCGGCACGAAGGACGGGATCTCGCGTGCCTTGCGGTAGTTGAAGCCCACGTCCGTCACCAGGTCGCGGATCACCGGGAAGGCCCGCAGGGGCGTCACCGTGATCGTCTCGTCCCGGCCGAACACCGACATCCGCGTCATGCACATCAGTCGCGGCCGCCCGTTGATCTCCGCCGAGCACGAACCGCACTTGCCCGCCTTGCAGTTCCAGCGCACGGCGAGGTCGGGCGTCTGGGTGGCCTGGAGGCGGTGGATGATGTCCAGGACCACCTCGCCGTCGTTGACCTCGACCTTGAAGTCCTCCAGGCCGCCGCCCTGCGTATCGCCCCGCCACACCTTGAAGCGGGCTTCGTAGCTGCTCACTCGTACAGCTCCTCTTCGGCGAGGTACTTGACCAGCTCCTCCTTCTCGAAGAGGGCGAGCAGGTCGGGGCGGATGGGTTCGGTGGTCTCGGCGCTGAGGGTGATCTGGCCGCGGACCGGGTCGGTCGCCGCGAGGCCGCCGGTGGGGTCGGTGAGCCGGCACAGCAGATTGATCCGGCGCCATGCACGGTCCATCGCGGGGCAGTCCTCGCGCGTGTGTCCGCCGCGCGACTCCGTGCGTTCCAGGGCGGCCCGTGCCACGCACTCGCTGACCAGCAGCATGTTCCGCAGGTCCAGGGCGAGGTGCCAACCCGGGTTGAACTGCCGGTGTCCCTCGACGCCGGCCCGGCGCGCCCGTACCCGCAGCTCCGCGAGCTTCTTCAGCGCCTGCTGCATCTCCGCCTCGCGGCGGATGATGCCGACCAGGTCGTTCATCGTCTGCTGAAGCTCCTGGTGGAGGGTGTACGGGTTCTCGGGCGGGCGGCTCGGCTCCTGGACCTCCTCACCGGGCGCCGGTCCCTCGGCCGAGAACGGGCGCAGGGCTTCCGCCGCCGCGGTGTCCACCTGGATGTCGTCCACCGCGGGGCGCCGCGCCAGTCCCATGGCGTACTCCGCCGCGTGCAGACCGGCCCGCCGCCCGAACACCAGCAGGTCGGAGAGCGAATTGCCGCCCAGGCGGTTGGAGCCGTGCATTCCGCCGGCCACCTCTCCGGCCGCGTACAGCCCCGTGACGCCGCGGGCCGCCGCCGTGTCCGAGTCGACCGCGATGCCGCCCATCACGTAGTGGCAGGTCGGGCCGACCTCCATCGCCTCGGCGGTGATGTCGACGTCCGCCAGCTCCTTGAACTGGTGGTACATGGACGGTAGCCGGCGCCGGATGACCTCGGCCGGCATACGCGTCGACACATCGAGGAAGACACCGCCGTGCGGGGAGCCATGGCCCGCCTTCACCTCGGCGTTGATCGCGCGCGCGACCTCGTCACGGGGGAGCAGCTCGGGTGGGCGGCGGTTGTTGTCCGGGTCGTCGTACCAGCGGTCGGCCTCATCCTCCGACTGGGCGTACTTCTCCTTGAAGACGTCGGGAATGTAGTCGAACATGAACCGCTTGCCCTCGGAGTTCCTGAGGACCCCGCCGTCTCCGCGCACCGACTCGGTGACGAGGATGCCCTTCACCGACGGCGGCCAGACCATGCCCGTCGGATGGAACTGCACGAACTCCATGTTCAGCAGCGGCGCCCCGGCGAGCAGGGCCAGCGCGTGCCCGTCGCCCGTGTACTCCCACGAGTTCGACGTGACCTTGAAGGACTTGCCGATGCCGCCCGTCGCGATCACCACGGCGGGTGCTTCGAGGACGAAGAAGCGGCCGGACTCGCGCTCGTAGCCGAATACCCCGGACACCCGGTCGCCGTCCTTCAGCACCCGGGTGACGGTGCACTCCTGGAAGACCTTCAGCCGGGACTCGTAGTCCCCGGTCTCCTCCTTGTCCTCCTGCTGGAGCGCCACCACCTTCTGCTGGAGCGTGCGGATCAGCTCGAGGCCGGTACGGTCGCCGACGTGGGCGAGGCGTGGGTACTCGTGGCCGCCGAAGTTGCGCTGCGAGATACGGCCGTCCTTCGTGCGGTCGAAGAGGGCGCCCCAGGTCTCCAGCTCCCAGACGCGGTCGGGCGCCTCGCGCGCGTGCAACTCGGCCATTCGCCACTGGTTGAGGAACTTCCCGCCCCGCATGGTGTCGCGGAAGTGCACCTGCCAGTTGTCGTGCGGATTGGCGTTGCCCATCGCCGCCGCGATGCCGCCCTCCGCCATCACCGTGTGCGCCTTGCCGAACAGCGACTTGCAGATCACCGCCGTACGGGCGCCCCGCTCGCGCGCCTCGATGGCCGCCCTGAGGCCCGCGCCCCCGGCGCCGACCACGACGACGTCCCACTCCTGTCGCTCCACCACGGTCATCACAAGGCCCCACTCAATCTAGAAGAAGCGCGGATCGTCGAAGGCGCCGGACGCCACCAGGTACACGTAGAAGTCGGCGAGGGCCACGCTGACCAGGGACGCCCAGGCCAGCAGCATGTGACGCGCGTTCAGCCTGCTGACGAACTGCCACGCCCGGTAGCGCACGGGATGCTTGGAGAAGTGCCTGAGCCGGCCCGCGACGATGTGCCGGCAGGAGTGGCAGGAGAGGGTGTACGCCCAGATCAGGGCGATGTTCACCAGGAAGACCAGCGTGCCCAGGCCCATATGGCCCCAGTGGTAGTGCTGGTCCCGGAAGGCGAGCACGGTGTCGTACGTGAGGACGCCCGCCACGAGGATCGCCGCGTAGAAGAAGTACCGGTGGATGTTCTGCAGGACCAGTGGGAAGCGGGTCTCACCGGTGTACTTCCGGTGTGGCTCCGCCACCGCACAGGCCGGGGGCGACAGCCAGAAGCCGCGGTAGTAGGCCTTGCGGTAGTAGTAGCAGGTCAGCCGGAAGCCCAGCGGGAAGATCAGGATGATGATCGCCGGGGAGATGGCCCACCAGCTGCCGAAGAGGTCGGCGTTGGGCCCCGCGTGCATGGTCCGGCACCGCTCCGCCAGGCAGGGCGAGTAGAACGGCGAGACGTAGGGCGCCGCGTAGTAGTCCGCATCGGCGAAGGCGCGCCAGGTCGAGTACACGACGAAGGCCAGCAGTCCCGCCGCGGTGGCGGCCGGGGCCAGCCACCAGCGGTCGGTCCGCAGATGCGAAGCGGCGATGGCGGCACGCGCACCCGTCCGCACGCCGCCGGGAGGATGGGGTTGTGTGTCGGGAGGTTCCGTACCAGTGGCCAAGGAAAGCGCACCTCTCTGTTGTCGGCTCGTCCGCCTCCGGGGCCTTCGGGGGGTCAGGGGGCGTGCCGGTCGCGGGCGCCGAGACCCTCGTCGTCCGAGTCCGTCCACAGCGTGTTGTCGTAGGGCGCGTCGGAGATCGTGACGAGATCCGGACGCCGGGGCGAGGCATGGACGGAGGCCGCCTCTCGCAGCAGCGCCACGCTCTCGCGCAGATGGTCGGCGTCGGTGCGGACGCGGCGTATGTCGAGCCCGCCGCTGCCGATCTGCTGCTCCAGGCGTCCGACCGACCGGTACAGGTCGTCGAGGCACCGCTGAACTGATGTCAGTTCGTCGTATACGGACATGACATGACCTCGTTTCCATGGGCCCGAGGCCCCAGGTGGCAACGTTCATGCGCCTGCGAGTGTTGCGCGTCACAGCAGCCGGTGTGAAGGGACGTGCAGGGATTGGCCGACGCGTGTCGATGTGTGCGGGTGCGTATTCGAATTCCTGCCCCGTGGGGCCGGGCACCGGTTACGCCGCACGGGTGGCGTTCCCAGGGTCGTCGACGTGTCGCCGCATACCGCTGAACCCTTTCCTCTTCAGTGGGCTCATACATTCTGATCAGCTCCAAATACTCCCAAACCGGATCATAACGCCCGACGATCCGCGGAGCGCCCCCCGGAGGTAGACGTGATGTCCCACGACGGCGTCGGACCGCGCGCGGTGCTGCGCTCGGTCGCATTCCTCACCGCGGGAGCCCTCGCGGTCACCGCGCTGGCCGCCTGCGGCTCCGAGGAGAAGCCCAGCCGGCCGATCGCCGCGCAGGACATCGCACCGGCCGCACGCGACCTCGTCGCCGACGGCGGAACCCTGCACTGGGCCGTCGACGCCGTGCCCGAGACCCTGAACACCTTCCAGGCCGACGCCGACACCGCGACCGCCCGTATCGCCGGGGCCGTCCTGCCCTCGATGTTCCGGCTCGACGCCAACGGACGGCCGCAGGGCAACCCGGACTACCTCGAATCCGCCAAAGTGGTGTCGACCGAGCCCAAGCAAGTGGTCGTCTACCGCCTCAACCAGCAGGCCGTCTGGAGCGACGGCCGGGAGATCGGCGCCGACGACTTCGCCGCGCAGTGGCGCGCCCTCTCCGGCAGGGAGAGCGCGTACTGGACCGCGCGCAACGCCGGCTACGACCGCATCGAGAAGGTCGAGCGGGGCGCGAACAACCTTGAGGTCAAGGTCACCTTCGGCAAGCCGTACGCCGACTGGAAGTCGCTGTTCTCGCCGCTGTACCCGAAGGACGTCACGGGCACCCCGGGCGGCTTCAACGACGGAGCGAGGCGGGAGCTCAAGGTCACGGCCGGCCCGTTCTCGCTCCAGACGGTCGACCACAAGGACGGCAGCGTCACCCTCACCCGCAATCCGCGCTGGTGGGGGCACCCCGCCAAGCTCTCCGAGATCGTGCTCGTGGCCGTGCCGCGCGACAAGCGGGCCGCCGCGCTCGCCGACGGGAAGATCGACATGGCGGAGATCGACCCGGAGGAGGCCCAGCGGGTCACGCCGGCCGCCCGTGACAAGGGCGGCAGCACCCCCTTCCAGGGGCCCTCCGCCGATGCCGGGCGGGGCGGCGGCACGGGCGCGCCGGGCGCCCAGGAACAACAGGTGCCGGCCGGCTTCGCGATCCGCAAGTCCCTGGAACCCGCCTACACACAGCTCGCCCTGAACGGCTCCCGGGGCCCGCTCGCCGACGAGCGCGTGCGCCAGGCCGTGGCGCGCGCCCTCGACCGCGCCCAGCTGGCCGGACTGGTCCTCAAGCCGCTCGGGCTGCCCGCCGTGCCGGTCGGCAGCCATCTGGCGCTGTCCGGACAGGACGCGTACGCCGACAACAGCGGTGCGCTCGGCAAACAGGACACCGGTCAGGCACATGCGTTGCTGAGCGAGGCGGGCTGGGTGGCCGGCGGGTCGGTCAAGGAGCAGAAGAAGGGCGCGGCCGGCCCCCAGAGCCGGGAGTCGGCCGGCTCGGGCGACGACGGGACGTACATCGTCGGCGGGGACAACAAGGCGCCCGGGCGGCAGGACCCCGGGGACCACTCGGACAAGCACGACGGGCGGGACCCCGACGAGCGGGCGGGCAAGCACATCGACGGTGGGTTCCAGCAGGAGGGCGGCCGGCCCGGCGGAGCGCCGGGGGCGTACGCGCCCAAGGGCACCGCCGCTCCGGGAGGTGCCGCGGCCGGGGTGCTCGCCAAGGACGGCAAGCCGCTGCTGCTGCGGTTCGTGCTGCCGTCCGGGCCGGGCTCGCAGTCCCTGCGGACCGTCGGCGACCGCATCTCCCGCATGCTGGAGAAGATCGGGATCCGCACGGAGATCACCAAGGTCGCCGACGACACCTACTTCAAGGACCACGTCGCGTCCGGGGACTACGACCTGGCCCTGTACTCATGGCCCGCCTCCGCGTTCCCCGCGACCGACGCCCGGCCGATCTACGCCAAGCCGGTGCCGGCGGCGGACGGCTCGCTGAGCGTCGAGCAGAACTACACCAGGGTCGGCACCGACCAGGTGGACCAGCTGTTCGCCCAGGCGATCGCCACACTGGACGAGGACGAGGAGCGGGACCTGGTGCGCAAGGCGGACGCCCGCATCTGGGCCACCGCGGCCTCGATCCCGCTCTACCAGCGCCCCCAGCTCATTGCGGCCCGCACCGGCCTGGTCAACGCGGGAGCCTTCGGCTTCCAGACCCCGGGCTACGAGGACATCGGCTTCCTCAAGAAGGGCGCCCATCCGTCGGCGAGCCCGTCACAAACGCCCTAGTGCTGTGGCCGGAAAGGTTTGCCGGGCGTCGCGAGCCGGTGAACCTTTCCGGTCGCAGCACTAGCCGGAGAAGAGAGGCGGGCGGGCCTCGTCCAGGAGGCCCGCCCGCGGGAAGACGTCTGTCTCGCGGGCGGGCCTCGTCCAGGAGGCCCGCCCGCGGGAAGACGTCTGTCTCGGCGCGCCGCGACGGGTATCGCGGCGCGCGTCGGCGTCAGCTGTGCTTGGCGCGGCTGGCGGCGCGGGCGCGCTCGCGCTGGTCGAGGACGACCTTGCGGATGCGCACGGCCTCGGGGGTCACCTCGACGCACTCGTCGTCGCGGCAGAACTCCAGGGACTGCTCCAGCGACAGCTTGCGCGGCGGCACGATCGACTCGGCGATGTCCGCCGTGGCCGACCGGATGTTGGTGAGCTTCTTCTCCTTGGTGATGTTGACGTCCATGTCGTCGGAGCGGGAGTTCTCACCGACGATCATGCCCTCGTACACCTCGGTGCCCGGCTCCACGAAGAGCGTGCCGCGCTCCTGCAGGTTCGTCATCGCGAACGCGGTGACGGAGCCGGAGCGGTCGGCCACCAGCGAGCCGTTGTTACGGGTCTGGAGGGGGCCGAACCAGGGCTCGTGGCCCTCGTGGATGGAGTGGGCGATGCCCGTGCCGCGGGTGCCCGTGAGGAACTCGGTACGGAAGCCGATGAGACCGCGCGAGGGCACCACGAACTCCATGCGGACCCAGCCGGAGCCGTGGTTGGACATGTTGTCCATGCGGCCCTTGCGGACGCCCATGAGCTGGGTGACCGCGCCCATGTGCTCCTCGGGCACGTCGATCGTCATGCGCTCGACCGGCTCGTGCACCTTGCCGTCGACCTCCTTGGTGACGACCTGCGGCTTGCCGACCGTCAGCTCGTAGCCCTCACGGCGCATGGTCTCGACCAGGATGGCGAGCGCCAGCTCACCACGGCCCTGGACCTCCCAGGCGTCCGGCCGCTCGGTGTCCAGGACCCGCAGAGAGACGTTGCCGATCATCTCGCGGTCGAGGCGGTCCTTGACCTGCCGGGCGGTGACCTTGCGGTCCTTCACGGCGGCCTTCGCGTTGGCGCCCTTGCCGGTGCCGCCCTTGCCGACCAGCGGCGAGGTGTTCGTACCGATGACCATGGAGATCGCGGGCTCGTCGACCGTGATCAGCGGGAGGGCGACCGGGTTCTCCGGGTCGGCCAGGGTCTCGCCGATCATGATGTCGGGGATGCCGGCGACGGCACAGATGTCACCCGGGCCGGCCTTCTCGGCGGGCTTGCGGGTGAGCGCCTCGGTCATCATCAGCTCGGAGATGCGCACGTTGCCGACGCTGCCGTCACGCTTGATCCAGGCGACCGTCTGGCCCTTGCGCAGTTCGCCCTGCTCGACGCGGAGCAGCGCGATACGGCCGAGGAAGTTGTCGGCGTCCAGGTTGGTGACGTGCGCCTGGAGCGGGGCGTCCTCGTCGTAGACCGGGGCCGGGATGTGCTCAAGGATCGTGGAGAAGAACGGCTCCAGGCTGTCGCTGTCGGCCGGGACCGTACCGTCCTCGGGCTTGGTGAGGGAGGCGATGCCGTCGCGGCCGCAGGCGTAGACGATCGGGAACTCGATCTGGTCCTCGTCCGCGTCGAGGTCCAGGAACAGGTCGTACGCCTCGTTCACGACCTCGTCGATACGGGCGTCGGGCCGGTCCGTCTTGTTGATGCACAGGATGACGGGCAGCCGGGCCTGCAGCGCCTTGCGCAGCACGAAGCGGGTCTGCGGGAGCGGGCCCTCGGACGCGTCGACGAGCAGGACGACACCGTCGACCATCGACAGACCGCGCTCGACCTCGCCGCCGAAGTCGGCGTGTCCGGGGGTGTCGATGATGTTGATGGTGATGGGGTCCCCGCCGTCCTTCGGGTGATACTTCACCGCGGTGTTCTTGGCGAGGATCGTGATGCCCTTCTCACGCTCCAGGTCGTTCGAGTCCATGACGCGGTCGTCGACCTGGTCGAGCTGGTGGGCGGCGAAGGCACCGGCCTGCTTCAGCATGCCGTCGACGATGGTCGTCTTGCCGTGGTCGACGTGGGCGACGATGGCGACGTTGCGGATGTCGTGGCGCGTTGCCATGGTGTGGCGTACTCCCGGAGTGGTGAGGACGGCCTGCGCGTACGTCTGTGTTACGCGGGCCCTGCCGGGCTGAACATGCCACGGCCTCACCCCATGGTACGGGGTGCCCAGGAGACAGCGCCTCCGCGAGCCTCACGGGCCCGGGGCGCGGGATGTCCGAGAGGTGCCCGTCCGCGGTCCGGCCGGGCCGCGGAAGTGCCGCCCGGACCCGGGCGGGCCCCGGCTGAGTGATCATGAGCCGGCTCCGGAGGAGCCGATGCAGGGTTATCCCTATAGCACGGTTCGAGGGTCCTGTTCGCCCGCTTCCGTGCCCTTGCGGCGCTAAGGTTGCCGGAATGTGCGGTCGCCGCCCGAGTGATCTGTCGCGGTTCGTCCCGCTCCTGGTGTCGAGAACAGCTCTCCACCGTTGAGCGCAACCGGTTTTACGTGATCTTGTCCGCTCTCCGGACACTGCGCACCGATAGTTGTGTAACAAGTCCGTTTCGCAGGGATCTTTCGTCAAACCGTTTGTCCGGATTTTGGAAGAAGTAGGCGACAGGTGTGATCGAACCGAGACCTTGGGGGTGTGGTTCGGTCATGGCCCATGGCAGATAGTTAGGCGCGTAGAGCTCGGGTCAACGAGTCATGCGCTGCAGGAGGCGCCGACTCACGAGCGTGCGGCTGCACTTGACCTTCCCCGTTCTTCTTGTCCGTGGGATGTCGTGTGCTCCGTCTTGCGGTGAACAACAGGACTCATGAGGAGGAACCCATGCGCGGTGCCAAGAGCGCCAAGTGGGTCGCGGGGACGATAGTCATTGCCCTTGCGGCGACTGCCTGCGGTGGCAGCGACAGCGGCAGCGGCGGCGGCAGTGGCTCCGCCAAGGCCGGTGGCACCTTCAGGATGGGCATCACCGAGCCGGTGGCCATCGACCCCTACAACGCACAGGAGTCCGAGGGCACGCTGGTCGCGTCCAACCTCTTCACGGGGCTGTACCTGCCGACCGCGGACGGCCAGGTCGTTCCCGCGCTGGCCACCTCCAAGGAGGTCAGCGCCGACGGCAAGACGTGGACCTTCAAGATCAAGCAGGGCACCAAGTTCACCAACGGCGAGCCGGTGAACGCCGAGGCCTTCATCCGTGGCTGGAACCGTGTGGCGCAGAAGTCGGCCGCGTCCGACGTGGCCTACCACCTGGCCGGCATCGCGGGCTTCGACCAGGTCCAGGCGGGCAAGGCGACGAGCCTGTCCGGGCTCAGTGCGCCGGACCCGTACACCCTCCAGGTGAAGCTCTCCGCCGCGGACTTCGAGTTCTACATCAAGACCACGCACACGGTCTTCAGCCCCGTTCCCAAGGTCGCGGGCGACGCCAAGAACAAGACGTACAACGAAGCTCCCATCGGCAACGGGCCCTTCAAGATGCAGGGCAAGTGGGAGCACAACAAGTCGATCACCATGGTCCGCAACGACGACTACGGTCTGACCAAGGCTCATCTGGACAAGGTGCAGGTCGACATCCTGAACTCCAACAACGGCGTCACGCTGGAGTACCAGGGCTTCGAGTCGGGTCAGTACGACTGGGCCCGTATGCCCACCCCGCAGCTGCCGGCCGCCAAGGCCAAGTACGACGCGCAGGGTGAGTGGATCGCGCAGGACACCAACGGTATGAACTACCTCCTGCCGGTCACCGACAACGGCCCGCTGAAGGACGTGAAGGCGCGCCAGGCGGTCTCGTACGCGATCGACCGGGACGCCATCATCAAGGGCGTCTTCCAGGGCATGCAGACCAAGTCGACGACGATCCTGCCGCCCGTCTTCAAGGACGTGTACCAGAAGGACCTGTGCGCCACCTGCGTCAAGCAGGACAAGGCCAAGGCCAAGCAGCTCGCCGCCGAGGGCGGTCTGAAGCCGGGCAGCACCATCCAGGTCGCCTACAACACCGGCGCGGGCCACGAGGAGTGGATCCAGGCCGTCAAGCAGCAGCTCGAGGACGTCCTCGGCGTCAAGGTGCAGAGCGTCGGCAAGCCGTTCGCCGAGCTGCTGGCCGATGAGCAGAAGGCGGGCGCCTCGGGTCTGTACCGCTACGCCTGGGGTGCGGACTACCCGACGCCGGACAACTACCTGTACCCGCTGCTCGACACCGCGTCCATCAACAAGGACGCGTCGGGCAAGGTCACGGGTGACAACCGCGCCCGTTACAGCAACAAGGCGTTCGACGACCTGGTGGCCAAGGCCCGCGCGACCAAGGACCAGGCCGGCCGCAACGCGCTGTACAAGCAGGCCGAGAAGGTCGCCCTGGACGACCAGGCCCTGATCCCGCTGTGGAACCGAACCCAGCTGCGTCTCGCCAACACCAAGAAGTTCGCCAACATCAAGCTGGACTTCCACGAGGACCCGAACCTCGCTGAGATCAGCCTGAAGTAATCGGGTGCCGCGGTGCCGCGGCGTCTGGCGACCGGGGGCCGTGGGGTGCCGAGTTCGACTCGGCGGCCACGGCCCTCGACGACCGTCGGGAGTGGTGCGATCCGCCCTCCCGTCCCCCTACCCCCCACCACCCCCACCAACTCTGGGGTGGGGGAGCTGCTCAGGAAGCGGCAGCTAGGCAGAGAGGCAAGTCATGGGAAGGTATGTGGTCCGCAGGCTGGGCCAGCTGGTCGTGGTCGTGCTCGGCGCGACCATGATTCTGTTCGCCTGCCTGTTCGTGCTCCCCGGTGACCCGGTGGGGCAGATCGCGGGCAGCGACAAGGCACGCGATCCGGCCGTGATCGAGCAGCTGCACAAGCAGTACGGGCTGGACAAGCCCTTGGTCGTGCAGTACGGCAACTACGTGGGCAAGCTCGTGACGGGTGATCTCGGCGAGGACTACACGCAGAGCCGGCCGGTCTCGGAGATCCTGATGCCCAAGCTGGGCAACACGGCGAAGCTGGCCGTCGCGGCGATCGTGGTCGACATCGTCATCGGCATCTCCGTCGGCGTGGTGGCGGCGATGCGCAGATACTCGATCTGGGACGTGTCGGCGACCTTCGTGACCACACTGGCCATCGGCGTACCTGCCTTCGTGCTCGGCATGCTGATGCAGCGGTTCTTCGTCGTGGAACTGAACTGGTTCCCGCTGATCGCCGACGACAGCTTCAAGTCGATGGTGCTTCCGGCCGTGACCCTGGCGATCATCGACGCCGCCCTCGTCGCCCAGCTGGCCCGGAGCACGATGCTCGAGGTGCTGCGGGCCGACTACGTCAAGACGGCCGTGGCCAAGGGGCTTTCGCGCCGGACGGTCCTCTTCCGTCACATCCTGCGGAACTCGGTCATTCCGGTGATCACCTACCTGGGCATCTCCTTCGGCACGCTGCTCGGCGGCGCGATCATCACGGAGACGATCTTCAACTGGAACGGCATCGGGCTCGCGCTGATCCAGGCGATCCAGCAGAACAACAACCCCATCATCGTGGGTGTGGTGACGATCAGCGTGGCGGTCTTCGTCCTGCTGAACCTGGTCGTCGACCTGCTGTACGCCGTCCTCGACCCGCGTATCCGCCTTTCCTGACCCGCAAGGTTCGTCCCCCTCTAGGAGTCACACCATGACCGAACTCGTCACGGGCACGGGAGAGCCTGCGGCGGTCGACCCCGCCGCGGTGCGGCAGGACGCCGAACCCAGCGTCGCCAGGGTCAGTCAGTGGGCCGACATCCGGCACCGCTTCTTCGCCAACAAGCTGGCCGTCGTCGGCCTGGCGATCATCCTCGTCCTCATTCTCACGGCCATATTCGCCCCTCTGCTCGCGCCGCACGATCCGCTCCGGCAGGATCTGAACGCCACCCTCCAGTCCCCGGGCGCCGGACACCTGCTCGGCACCGACGCGCTCGGCCGGGACCAGCTCTCTCGCCTCCTCTACGGCAGCCGGATCGCCGTGGTCGTGGGCCTCGCCTCGATCCTCGTCGCACTGACCCTCGGCGTCGTCCTGGGCGCGCTGGCCGGCTACTTCGGCCGCTGGGTGGACACGGTGATCATGCGCACGGCGGACATCTTCTTCGCCTTCCCGCTGCTGATCGGCGCCATCGTCATCATCCTGCTGATGGGCCGCGGTGTGCTGCCCGTCGTCCTGTCGCTGGGCATCTTCCAGTGGGCGACCTTCGCCCGCCTGTTGCGCAGCCAGATCCTCTCCGTCCGCGAGATGGACTTCGTGCACGCCGCAGAGGCCCTCGGCGCGAGCCGGAGCCGGATCATCCGCAAGCACATCCTGCCCAACTCGCTGACGTCGGTGCTGGTGTACGGCACGAGCAACGTCGGCATCGCGATCGTGGCCGAGGCGTCGCTGTCCTACCTCGGTGTCGGAGTGGACCCCGAGGTCGCGGAGTGGGGGAACATGATCTCCGCCGGCCGTGGGTTCATGGGGGTCAAGGACTTCATGTGGACCTACCCCAGCCTCGCGATCGTCATCACCGCGCTGGGCTTCATCCTGCTGGGCAACGGTCTGCGCGACGCTCTCGACCCGAAGCTCCGGTGAGGCGCAGCCATGACTTCAACCCCCTTGAGCAAGCAAGACGAAGGTGACGGCATGACCAGCCAGGAGACGGCCCCCACGAGCACCGGGCCGGAGGGGACCGCGCCACTTCTCGAAGTCCGCGACCTGCACGTGGAGTTCAAGGTCCGTGACTCGGTGACCAAGGCGGTCAACGGCGTCAACTACAGCGTCAACGCCGGCGAGACGCTCGCCGTGCTCGGTGAGTCGGGCTCCGGCAAGTCCGTCACCGCGCAGGCCGTCATGGGCATCCTGGACAGCCCTCCCGGGCAGATCACCAAGGGCCAGATCCTCTTCCAGGGACAGGACATCCTGAGCCTGCCGGAGAACGAGCGGCGCAAGCTGCGCGGCGCCAAGATGGCGATGATCTTCCAGGACGCGCTGTCCTCGCTCAACCCCGTGCTCTCCGTCGGTTTCCAGCTCGGTGAGATGTTCCGGGCGCACCAGGGCCTGTCGCGCAAGGACGCCAAGGCCAAGGCCATCGAGCTGATGGACCGGGTGCGGATCCCCGCCGCACGGGAGCGTGTCGGCGACTACCCGCACCAGTTCTCCGGCGGTATGCGCCAGCGCATCATGATCGCCATGGCGCTGGCCCTGGAGCCGGACCTGATCATCGCCGACGAGCCGACCACGGCCCTCGACGTGACGGTCCAGGCCCAGGTCATGGATCTGCTCGCGGAACTGCAGCGCGAGTACAACATGGGTCTGATCCTGATCACCCACGACCTCGGCGTGGTCGCGGACGTCGCCGACAAGATCGCTGTGATGTACGCGGGCCGGATCGTCGAGGAGGCTCCGGTCCACGAGCTGTACAAGCGCCCCGCGCACCCGTACACGCGTGGTCTGCTCGACTCGATCCCGCGCCTGGACCTCAAGGGTCATGAGCTGTACGCGATCAAGGGCCTGCCGCCCAACCTGCAGCAGATCCCGCCGGGCTGCGCGTTCAACCCGCGCTGCGGCAGGGCGCAGGACGTCTGCCGCAGCGAAGTGCCGGCCCTGGTCCCGGTCACTGAGCAGGACGGTACGGAACTGGTGGGGCGCGGCTCCGCGTGCCACTTCTGGAAGGAGACGATCCATGGCTGAGCCGATCAAGAAGGACGAGCCGGCCGACGCCATGCCGAACGTCTCCGACGTCGAGGTGGTGGACGCACGGTCCGAGGAGGAGGCGGTCGCCGCGATCGAGGCGCCGGTCGAGCGCGGTGAGCCGATTCTTCAGGTGCGCAACCTGGTCAAGCACTTCCCGCTGACCCAGGGCATCCTCTTCAAGCGGCAGATCGGCGCGGTCAAGGCCGTCGACGGTGTCTCCTTCGACCTGTACCAGGGCGAGACCCTCGGCATCGTCGGCGAGTCGGGCTGCGGCAAGTCCACGGTCGCCAAGCTCCTGATGCATCTGGAGCAGGCCACCGCGGGCGAGATCTTCTACAAGGGCCAGGACATCACCAAGCTGTCCGGGCGCGCCCAGAAGGCCGTGCGCCGCAACATCCAGATGGTCTTCCAGGACCCGTACACCTCGCTCAACCCGCGTATGACGGTGGGCGACATCATCGGGGAGCCGTTCGACATCCACCCCGAGGTGGCGCCGAAGGGCGACCGGCGGCGCAAGGTCCAGGAACTGCTGGACGTCGTGGGCCTCAACCCCGAGTACATCAACCGCTATCCGCACCAGTTCTCCGGCGGTCAGCGCCAGCGCATCGGCATCGCCCGCGGTCTCGCGCTCAACCCCGAGATCATCATCTGCGACGAGCCGGTGTCGGCGCTGGACGTGTCCGTCCAGGCACAGGTCATCAACCTGATGGAGAGACTGCAGGACGAGTTCAACCTCTCCTACCTCTTCATCGCGCACGACCTGTCGATCGTCCGGCACATCTCCGACCGGGTGGGCGTGATGTACCTCGGCCGGATCGTCGAGATCGGCAGCGACGAGCAGATCTACGACCACCCGACGCACCCCTACACCCAGGCGCTGCTGTCGGCGGTCCCCGTGCCGGACCCGGACGCCCGCGAGCATCGTGAGCGGATCATCCTGACCGGCGACGTGCCGTCCCCGGCCAACCCGCCCTCCGGCTGCCGCTTCCGCACCCGGTGCTGGAAGGCCCAGGACAAGTGCGCCACCGAGGTGCCGCTACTGGCGATCCCGGAGCGCTTCAAGGACGCGGACACTCCGGTGGCCCACGAGTCGGCCTGCCACTTCGCCGAGGAGAAGGACGTCGTGCACGCGGCCTGACCTCTTCCCGGACCCACCGGTTCCCGGCACCTCCCGTGGTGCCGGGAACCGGCGTTTCGGGACCGTCCGCACACCCGCACCAGGAAGTCCGAGATGCTCCACCACATCGAGCTGTGGGTCCCCGACCTGCCGCGCGCGGTACGGGAATGGGGCTGGCTCCTGACCAGGCTCGGCTACCGGCCGTACCAGGAATGGCGGCACGGCCGCAGCTGGCGCCAGGGGCCGGTGTACGTCGTCGTCGAGCAGTCGCCGGCGATGGGCGGCACCCACCACGACCGGATGCGTCCGGGGCTCAACCACCTCGCGTTCCACGCCGGAAGCCGTAGGGACGTCGACGCCCTCGCCGACACGGCGGCCGCCCACGGGTGGGTGCCGCTCTTCGCGGAGCGGTATCCCCATGCCGGGGGACCGGGGCACTACGCGGCCTATCTGGCGAACTCGGATGGATTCGAGGTCGAACTGGTGGCCGTCGACGGGCCGCCGCAGGACATCGGCTAGGGCGCTTCTGACGGGTCTTGGTGGGACAAGGAGCGGTGTCCGGTGCGGCGAGGGTGCGGGCCGGGGGTCGCGACGCCGCGGAGATCCGTCAGAGGGGCCCGAGCCACCTGCGCCCGCGCCCAGTGGCACGCCACCTGCTCCCCGCCCCCTCCGCCGAGCACCTCCGGATCCAGGCCGTGGCAGGCGTCGGCGACGCCCGCCCGATCGGCCGCGCCGCTCGCCAGGACCTGGCAGCGGGCCCGGAAGCGGCAGCCGGAAGGGATCCGGGTCGGGTCCGGTGGCTCCCCGGCCAGCACCACCGGGTCCCCTGGCGCCTCCGGCAGGACCGACAGCAGTGCCTGGGTGTAGGGATGCCGAGGCGCCGTCAGCACCCGCTCGACGTCTCCGGTCTCCACGATCCGGCCCAGATACATCACCGCGACCCGGTCGGCGATGTTCCAGGCCAGACCCAGGTCGTGCGTCACCACCAGGGCGGACAGGCCCAGTTCGGCGCGTAGCCGGAGCAGCAGCGCCAGGATCTCGCCGCGCACGGAGGCGTCGAGCGAGGCCACCGGCTCGTCGGCGACGACGATTTCGGGCTCCAGGACGAGCGCGCCCGCGATCACCACGCGCTGACGCTGCCCTCCGGACAGCTCGTGCGGGTGGCGCAGCAGGAAGCGCTCGGGCGGCCGCAGCCCCGCCCGGGACAGGGCCCGCGAGACCGCCGCGCGTTCGTCTCCGGCGTACCGGTGGATCCGCAGCCCTTCGGCGACCGCGTCGTACACCGTGTGCCGCGGATTCAGCGACCCGCTCGGATCCTGGAGCACCAGCTGAACCCGGCCGCGGTGCGCCTTCAGGGCGCGTGAGGAGTACTCCAGCGGCCGCCCCGCGAAGGCGATGCTCCCGGAGGTGGGTGGCACGAGGCCCAGCAGCGAACGGGCCAGTGTCGTCTTCCCGCATCCCGACTCGCCGACCAGCGCCACGATCTCCCCGGGCCCGATGTCGAGATCGACACCGTCCACGGCCCGGGCCGGGGGCCCGCCGTGCCGCCCGGGGAAGCTCACGTGCAGCCCCCGCGCGCTGAGCAGGGGCGGTGGTGTCGTCATGGGCTGCTCCTCGCGTCCTCGGCCGCGGCGGTGGGGCCGGGGACCGTCGTCTCCACGTGCACACAGGCCGCCCGTCGCCCCGGGCCGGCGTCCCGCAGCGCCTGGTCCTGTGTGGCGCATCCGTCGAGGGCCACGGGACAGCGCGGGTGGAAGGCACAGCCGGACGGCAGGCCGGAGGGATCGGGCGGATCGCCCGCCAGGCCACGCGGGGCGAACCGGGAGGCCGGGTCGCCGATACGGGGGAACGCCGCGGACAGGGCCCTGCCGTACGGGTGCCGGGGGTCCTCGTAGACCTCGCGGGCGGGCCCCTCCTCGACCACCCGGCCCGCGTACATCACCGCGAGCCGGTCGCAGGTCTCGGCGAGCACCGCCAGATCGTGGCTGATCATGATCAGGCCCAGGTCCTGTTCGGCGACGAGCTGTCCGATCAGCCGCAGGATCTGCGCCTGGATCATCACGTCGAGAGCCGTCGTCGGCTCGTCGGCGACGATCAGCCGAGGATCGCAGGCCAGCGCCATGGCGATCATGACGCGCTGGCGCTGACCGCCGGAGAGTTCGTGCGGATACGCCGCCGCCCGCGCCGCCGGCAGACCCACGTGCTCCAGGAGCTCACCCGCCTTCCTGCGTGCCTGGGCGGCGGTCGCCCGGCGATGCACCAGGATCGGCTCGGCGATCTGGTCGCCCACGCGGTGCACGGCGTTGAGCGAGTGCATCGCCCCCTGGAAGACGATCGAGGCGCCCGCCCAGCGGACCGCCCGCACCCGCCCCCAGCGCATCGTCAGAACGTCCTCGCCGTTCCACAGGATCTCCCCGCCGACCCGGGTACCGGACGGCAGCAGCCTGAGCAGCGCGAGCGCCAGCGTGGACTTCCCGCAGCCGGACTCGCCCGCGACGCCGAGCTTCTGCCCCGCCCCCAGCACGAGGTCCACTCCCCGCACCGCGGCCGCCCCGCCCGCATAGGTCACTTCCAGGTTCCGGACCTCCAGCAGTGTCAACGGGCCTCCCCCAGCCTCGGGTTGAGAACGGATTCCACCGCGCGGCCGCACAGGGTGAAGGCCAGGGCGACGACGGCGATCGCGAAGCCCGGCGGGACCAGGTACCACCAGTCGCCGGAGCTGACCGCGCCCGCCTCGCGCGCGTCCTGGAGCAGCCCGCCCCACGACACCACCGTCGGATCGCCCAGGCCGAGGAAGGCCAGCGTCGCCTCGGCGAGGATGGAGGAGGAGATCATCAGGGTCGTCTGCGCCAGCACCAGGGGCATCACGTTGGGCAGCACGTGCCGGCCCATGATGTGCCAGTGGCCGCCGCCCAGCGCTCGGGCGCGCTCGATGTAGGGCCGCGACTCCACCGCCAGCGTCTGTGCCCGCACCAGCCGGGCCGTGGTCGGCCAGGACGTCACGCCGATCGCCAGGACGACCGTGCCGAGCGAGCGGGACATCACGGTGGCGAGGGCGATGGCGAGGACCAGCGTCGGCATCACCAGGAACCAGTCCGTGATCCGCATGATCACGGTGGCGTACGCGCCACGGAAGTGCCCGGCCGTGATCCCGGCCAGGGCACCGATCGCCACGGACAGCACGGCCGCGAGCAGCCCGACCAGGAGCGAGACCCGGGAACCCCACACCACCAGGCCCAGCAGATCGCGCCCGAACCGGTCGGTGCCCAGGAGGAACGTGCCGCTCGGACTCTCCAGCGGCCGGCCCGGCGCGCCGGTGACGCCGGCCACGTCGGAGCCGACGGTCAGCGGCGCGGTCAGCGCGACCAGTGCGAAGAGCACGAGTGCGGCCAGGCCCAGCAGCCCGGCGCGCTGCGTGCGGTACTGCCGCCAGAACCGGACGGCGGCGCGACGGCGGCGCTGCCGTGCGAGCGTGCGCGGGCCGGCCTTCGCCACCGGGGGTGTCGCTTCGGTCGTCATCGGCCCACCCGGGGATCGAGCAGCGGATAGATCAGGTCGGCCAGGGTGTTCATCACGATCACCGCCGCGGCGAAGACGAAGAACAGGCCCTGGACCAGGGGGAGATCGGGCACGCTCAGTGCCTGGTAGAAGAGGCCGCCGAGACCGGGCCAGGAGAACACGCTCTCGACGAGGATCACACCCGCCACGGTCCGGCCGAGATTGACGAAGATCAGTGTCACGGTGGGCAGCAGCGCGTTCGGCACGGCGTGCCGACGCCGCACCAGGTCGTCCCTGAGTCCCTTGGCGCGTGCGGTGGTCAGGTAGTCGCCGCCCATCTCGTCGAGCAGCGCCGAGCGGGTGACCAGCAGCGTCTGCCCGTACTCGACCGCGACCAGCGTGAGGACCGGCAGGACGAGGTGGTGGGCGACGTCGATGACGTACGCGAGGCCCTGCTTGCCGCCCGACTCCATGCCGCCGGTCGGGAAGAGGCCGGGTATCGGCCCTGTGCCCACCGCCAACACGATGATGAGCAGGAGGCCCAGCCAGAACGACGGGATCGAGTAGAGGGTCAGCGCCAGACCGGTGTTGAGCCGGTCGCCGAGCCCGCCGTGGCGCCATGCCGAGCGGGTACCGAGGAACATGCCGAGGGCCGTGTAGAGGACGAACGCGGTACCGGTCAGCAGCAGGGTGTTCGGCAGTGCCTCGGTGATCTTGTCGAGGACGGGTGCCCGGAACTGGTACGACGTGCCGAGGTCCCCGGTGAGCGCCTTGCGGCAGTAGTCCGTGAACTGCTCCCACAGCGGCAGGTCGAGGCCGAACTCCCTGCGGTAGGCGGCCAGTTGTTCGGCGGACACCGGCCGGCCGCCCGTCATGTACTTGATGGGGTCGCCGGGGATCAGGCGGAAGAGGAAGAAGCTGGTGACGAGGACGGCGAGCAGCGAGACGGCCGCGCCGCCGGCCTTGCCCGCCGCGTACCGCAGGTACGCCCGCTCGGCGCCGGCCCGCGGCATGCGGGCCTGCGGACCGGAGGGGACCGGGCCCCCGGCCCCGTCCACCGGTGCGGAGGCTGCGTCAGCGGTCATGGGCGGCTGCCTGCCGGGTCTGTGCCACTGGGGGGTTCATCCGCTACTCACGGTCCTCGGCGGTGGCACGGCGACGCACCGCGAAGAACACCCCGGCGCCCACCAGGACCACCACGCCCGCGACGATGCCGAGGACCACCCCGGTGGACGAGGAACCGCCGGCGGAGCCACCGGAGTCCGCCGGAACGGCCGACCACCAACTCCAGTAGCCGTCCTGGCCGTAGAGGTTGCCCGACTTCTCCGGCATGGTGGTGATCGACGTGATCTGGTCCGTCCGATAGGCCTCGACCGCGTTCGGATACGCCATGACGTTCATGTACCCGAGGTCGTACAGCCGTGACTCCACCTGCTTGACGAGGGCGGCCCGACGGCCGGGGTCGTACTCCGCCAGCTGGCGGGCGTAGAGCTCGTCGTACGTCTTGTCGCAGATGAAGTCGTCCGTGGCGCCGGTGCTCCTGGGGGTGGACGGGAGTGCCGCGCAGGTGTGGATCGACAGCACGAAGTCCGGGTCGGGGTTGACGGACCAGCCGTCGAAGGCGAGGTCGTACTTGCCGGCGAGCCAGGGATCGGTCACGTTGTCCAGGCAGTCGAGCCTGACGCCGATGCCGAGCTTGCCCCACCACTCCTTCAGGTACTGGCCGACCGCCTTGTCGTTCGGGTCGGTGGAGTGGCACAGGAGCCGGTAGTCGATCGGCTTGCCGTCCTTGCCGACGCGTTTGCCGTCGCCGTTCCTCCGGTAGCCCGCCTCGTCGAGCAGCTGGGCCGCCTTGGCCGGGTCGTAGGCGAGTTCCTG
This sequence comes from Streptomyces sp. TP-A0356, assembly GCF_001417775.1. Lineage (GTDB taxonomy): Bacteria > Actinomycetota > Actinomycetes > Streptomycetales > Streptomycetaceae > Streptomyces. The sequence continues at coordinate 163,285 of NZ_BBZJ01000019.1, forward strand.
GCCCGCCGACGGCTTCCAGAAGTACGTGGTGAAGCGCGGCGGGATGTACCCGGCCCCCTCGACCGCGTGCCCCTGGAAGACCTTGTCGACGATGGTCTTGCGGTCGACCGCCATGAACAGCGCCTGCCGCACCTTCTGGTCGAGCAGCGACTCGTGGCCGTCGCCGAAGCGTTGGCCGTCCCTGGACCGGGCGCCCGGGTTGGTGGCGATGGCGTAGAAGCGGCGGCCCGGTGAGTCGTTGACCCTGATGTCCTTCTGTCCACGGAGTGCGGAGGACTGAGCGGGGGTCAGCCCGCTCACGAAGGAGACCTCGCCCTTCTGCAGGGCCGCGACGGCCGCGTCACCGTCCTTGTAGTACTTGAACACCAGCTCGTCGAACTTCGGGGCCCCGCGCCAGAAGCGCTTGTTGGGCTTGAGCCGCACATAGCTGTCGGGCTTGTAGTCGGTGAGGACGAAGGGCCCGTTGCCGACGACGGGGAAGCTCTTGTCGTTGTTGAACTTCGAGAAGTCCTCCACGTGCTCCCAGATGTGCTTGGGCACGATCGGGACGTCGAGGGCGGTCATGGTGGCCTGCGGCTTCTTGAGTTCCACGACCAGCCGGGTGGCGCTGGGAGCCGTGACCTTCCTGAAGTTGGCGACGAAGCTGCCGTTCGCGGTGGCGGCCTTCTCGTCGCTCATCATCTTGTCGAACGTCCACGCCGCGTCCTCGGCGGTGACCTTCTCCCCGTCCGACCACTCGGTGCCGGAGCGGATCGTGTAGGTCCAGGTCAGCTTGTCGGCGGAGGGCGTCCACCGGGTGGCGAGCCCGGGGATCGTGTGGGCGTCCTTGGGGTCGTAGTCGGTGAGGTACTCGTACATCAGCCGGTTGATGCTCGTACTGACCAGACGCGTCGCCAGGAAGGGGCTCAGCGAGTCCACGCTCTGGGCGACCGCCACGGTGAGGACCTTGTCGCCCGGCTTCGCCTCGGCCTGCTGGGGTGCGGTGAGCGGTGTCGCGAGGGCGGCCGTGAGCGTCAGGGCGGCGGCGAGCAGCCGGGGGGTGCGGGTCCGATGGGAGTCCGGGCGCGAGCGCCCGCTGCCGTGCTGGTCTTGGGTGCTCATCGATCGTGACCTCGCGTCGTCATGGGCACAGGAACGGCTTGTCGGAGTGCTTGATCGAGCCAGAACGGGTGACGCCAGCTGGGTGAAGAGTGTGTCTATCAGCGGCACTCCGCGTGCGTCAACGGCGCGTGAACCCCTTGTGGCCTGCGGAAATGACAGGTTGACGCGAATTCGGCAGCCAATGGTCCACACCTGTGAAGCACCCCTGGTGAGGGCCTGACGACGCATCGGCCGACTGCTGGGCGAAAGGGTGTCCGATCGCTGGACGAGTGGTGACGGCCGACATCTCGGCGGACGTGAGGGGTGGGTCGGCTGCCGGGCCGGGCCGTGGTCGCGGGAGTCCGCCACGGGAGGAATTGTCCGGGCGTACGGCGTGGCACCCGGACGGGTGGGATGCGTATGCGATGTGGTCGCTCTGCGCTGATATTGAACCGGTAGTGGATCAGCGCCCGGCGCGGAGGCACGACGCATTCCGAGGAGGCATGCCATGCGTGGAGCCAGGCACGCCAGGTGGGCCGTCGGTGCGGCGGCAGCGGCCCTTCTGGCGGCCGCCTGCGCCGGGGGCGGGGGCGGCGGCAGCAGCCCCGGAGTGCTCAGCTCCTCCTGGGGCGACCCGCAGAACCCGCTGGAACCGTCCAACACCAACGAGGTCCAGGGCGGCAAGGTCCTCGACATGGTCTTCCGCGGACTCAAGCGCTACAACCCCAGGACCGGCGCGGCCGAGAACATGCTCGCCGACAGGATCGAGACCTCGGACGCGCGGCACTTCACCATCACCGTCAAGGACGGCTGGACGTTCAGCAACGGCGAACCCGTCACCGCCCGGTCCTTCGTGGACGCCTGGAACTACGGCGCCAGCCTGCGGAACAACCAGAAGAACGCGTACTTCTTCGGATACATCGAGGGCTACGACAAGGTGCACCCGGACACCGGCGCCCAGAGCGCCGACACCCTCTCCGGCCTCAGGGCGACCGGCACCCGCACCTTCACCGTCACGCTCAACCAGAAGTTCTCGACGTTCCCGGACACCCTCGGCTACGCGGCCTTCTCCCCGCTGCCCAGGACCTTCTTCGACAACCACGCGGCCTGGGTGAAGAAGCCGGTCGGCAACGGCCCGTACCGGATCAACTCCTACACCAGGGGCTTCATGATGTCCCTCAGGAAGTGGGACGGCTACCCGGGCCCGGACAAGGCGCAGAACAACGGGGTCGACCTCAAGGTCTACACCGACACCAACACCGCCTACACCGATCTGCTGGCCGGCAACCTCGATCTCGTCGACGACGTGCCCGCCCCACAGCTCAAGTACGTCAAGGCCGATCTGGACGGCCGGTACATCAACGCCCCGGCCGGCATCATCCAGACCCTCGCCTTCCCCTACTACGACCCGAAGTGGGCCAGGCCCGGGACGGCGAAGGTCCGCACGGGCCTGTCCATGGCCATCAACCGGGACCAGATCACCCGCACGATCTTCCACGGGACGCGCACACCCGCCACCGACTGGACCTCTCCCGTCCTCGGCGTGGACGGCGGCTTCAAGGCAGGACTGTGCGGTGCTGCCTGCACCTACAACCCCACCCAGGCCAGGAAGCTGGTCCAGGAGGGCGGCGGGCTGCCCGGCGGCCAGGTCAAGATCGCGTACAACGCGGACACGGGCTCGCACAGGGAGTGGGCGAACGCCGTGTGCAACTCCATCAACAACGCCCTCGGCAATGACAGGGCGTGCGTCGGCAATCCGGTCGGCACCTTCGCCGACTTCCGCAACCAGATCAGCGGGCACAAGATGCAGGGCCCCTTCCGCGCGGGCTGGCAGATGGACTACCCGCTCATCCAGAACTTCCTGCAGCCGCTCTACTACACCAACGCCTCCTCCAACGACGGCAAGTGGTCCGACAAGGACTTCGACAGACTCGTCGACCGGGCGAACGCCGAGAGCGACAAGGCCCGGGCCGTGCGGCTGTTCCAGCAGGCCGAGGGGGTCCTACGGGACAACATGGCCGCCATTCCCCTCTGGTACCAGAACGGCAGCGCCGGATACGCGCAGCGCCTCTCCCACGTGGCGCTCAACCCCTTCAGCGTCCCCGTCTACAACGAGATCAAGGTCGGCTGAATCCCACAGCAGCCCGCTACCCCCGGAGGCCCCATGGGACGGTACGTCGTCCGGCGTCTGCTGCAGATGATCCCGGTCTTCCTCGGCGCCACCCTGTTGATCTTCCTGATGGTCAACGTGATGGGCGATCCCATCGCGGGCCTGTGCGGCGAGCGGCAGTGCGATCCCGCCACGGCCGCCCAGCTGCGCCGGGAGTTCGGCCTCGACAAGCCCTTGTGGCAGCAATACGCGACCTATATGGGCCACGTCTTCACCGGCGACTTCGGCACCGCCTTCAACGGGCAGAACGTCACCGAGCTGATGGCGACGGCCTTTCCGGTCACCATCCGGCTGACCGTCGTCGCGATCCTCTTCGAGATCGCAATCGGCATCGCGCTCGGCGTGGTCACCGGTCTGCGCCGCGGGCGCCCCGTCGACACGACGGTACTGCTGGTCACCCTCGTCGTGATCTCGGTGCCGACCTTCGTCACCGGCCTGCTGCTGCAGCTGCTGCTCGGCGTCGAGTGGCGCTGGGTCAGACCGTCGGTCTCCCCGGACGCCGGCTTCGGGGAGCTGATCGTGCCCGGGCTCGTCCTCGCGTCCGTGTCCCTCGCCTACGTCACCCGACTGACCCGGACCTCCATCGCCGAGAACAAGCGCTCCGACTACGTCCGCACCGCCATCGCCAAGGGGCTGCCGCGACGTCGTGTGATCACCCGGCATCTGCTGCGCAACTCGCTCATCCCCGTCGTCACCTTCATCGGCACCGACATCGGCGCCCTCATGGGAGGGGCGATCGTCACCGAGCGGATCTTCAACATCCACGGGGTCGGCTACCAGCTCTACCAGGGGATCCTGCGGCAGAACACGCAGACGGTCGTCGGCTTCGTGACGGTCCTCGTCCTTGTCTTCCTGGTCGCCAACCTGCTCGTCGACCTCCTCTACGCCGTACTCGACCCGAGGATCCGCTATGCCTGAGCAGCCGCCGTACGAGCCCGAGGGCGCCATCGCCGGGACCGGCATGGGCGGCGCCATGGACCTCGCCGCCAGCGAGGCGACCACCCTGGAGAGGGCGCCGGGAGGCCCTGCGGGCCCGGGCCCCGTCGGCAAGCCGCGCAGCCTCTGGTCCGACGCGCTGCGCGACCTGTGCCGCAACCCCGTCTTCCTCCTGTCCGGGCTGGTGATCCTCTTCCTCGTCGTGATCTCCGTCCGGCCGTCCCTGATCACCTCCGGCAACCCCCTCAGCTGCGATCTCGCCAAGGCCCTGGAGGGCTCCCAGCCCGGGCACCCGTTCGGATTCGACGGTCAGGGCTGCGACGTGTACACGCGGACCGTCTACGGCGCCCGTACGTCCGTCACCGTCGGCGTCTGCGCGACGCTCGGCGTGGCGCTCCTCGGCTCGGTCCTGGGCGGGCTCGCCGGGTTCTTCGGCGGAGGGTGGGACGCGATCCTGTCCCGGGTCACCGACATCTTCTTCGCCATCCCCGTCGTGCTGGGCGGTCTGGTCCTGCTGTCCGTGGTGACCAGCAACACGGTCTGGCCGGTCGTGGGATTCATCGTGCTGCTCGGCTGGCCGCAGATCTCCCGTATCGCCCGCGGCTCGGTGATCACCGCCAAACAGAACGACTACGTCCAGGCCGCCCGCGCCCTCGGCGCCTCAAGCTCCCGCATCCTGCTCAGGCACATCGCCCCCAACGCCGTCGCCCCGGTGATCGTCGTGGCGACCATCGCGCTCGGCACCTACATCGCGTTGGAGGCGACCTTGTCCTACCTCGGGGTCGGGCTGAAGCCGCCGAGCGTCTCCTGGGGGATCGACATCTCCGCCGCCTCCCCGTACATCCGCAACGCCCCGCACGCGCTGCTGTGGCCCGCCGGAGCCCTCGCGATCACCGTGCTCGCGTTCATCATGCTCGGCGACGCGGTGCGCGACGCCCTCGACCCGAAGCTGAGGTGACGGCGGTGCTGCTCGAAGTGCGGGATCTGCATGTGGAGTTCCGGATGCGGGACGGCATCGCCAAGGCCGTCAACGGGGTCGGCTACGCCGTCGACGCGGGCGAGACGCTCGCCGTCCTCGGCGAGTCCGGCTCCGGCAAGTCCGTCACCGCGCAGGCGGTCATGGGGATCCTCGACACCCCGCCCGCCAGGATCACCGGCGGCGAGGTTCTCTTCCAGGGCCGGGACCTGCTGACCCTGAAGGAGGAGGAGCGGCGCAGGATCCGTGGCGCCGAGATGGCCATGATCTTCCAGGACGCGCTGTCCGCCCTCAATCCCGTGCTCACCGTGGGCGACCAGCTCGGCGAGATGTTCGTCGTGCACCGGGGCATGTCGAAGAAGGACGCCCGCGCCCGGGCCGTCGAGCTGATGGACCGGGTCCGGATCCCGGCGGCCGCGCAGCGCGTACGCGACTATCCGCACCAGTTCTCCGGCGGCATGCGCCAGCGCATCATGATCGCCATGGCGCTGGCGCTCGAGCCCGCGCTGATCATCGCGGACGAGCCCACCACCGCCCTCGACGTCACCGTCCAGGCCCAGGTCATGGACCTGCTCGCCGAGCTGCAGCGCGAGTACCGCATGGGCCTCATCCTCATCACGCACGACCTCGGCGTCGTCGCGGACGTCGCCGACCGGATCGCCGTCATGTACGCGGGCCGGATCATCGAGTCCGCTCCCGTGCACGACATCTACAAGGCGCCGGCCCACCCCTACACCCGGGGGCTGCTCGACTCCATCCCCCGGCTCGACCAGAAGGGCCGGCAGCTCTACGCCATCAAGGGCCTGCCGCCGAACCTCATGAACATCCCGCCGGGCTGCGCCTTCCACCCCCGCTGCCCGATGGCCCGGGACGTGTGCCGGACCGACGTTCCACCGCTCTACGAGGTCGAAGACGCGGGCAGCGACCGGGTGAGCGCCTGCCACTTCTGGAGGGAGTGTCTGCATGGCCGGCCCTGAGCCGCTTCTGGAGGTCAGCGGGCTGGTCAAGTACTACCCGCTGACCCGGGGCGTCCTCTTCAAGAAGCAGATCGGCGCGGTCAGGGCGGTGGACGGCGTCGACTTCGCCCTCGCCCGGGGCGAGACCCTCGGCGTCGTCGGCGAGTCCGGCTGCGGCAAGTCCACGCTCGCCAGGATGCTGGTCAACCTGGAGAAGCCCACCGCCGGTTCGATCCGGTTCAAGGGCGAGGACATCACCAAGCTGTCCGGGCGCGCCCTGAAGGCCGTGCGTCGCAACATCCAGATGGTGTTCCAGGACCCGTACACCTCCCTGAACCCCCGGATGACCGTGGGTGACATCGTCGGGGAGCCGTACGAGATCCACCCCGAGGCCGCGCCCAAGGGCGAGCGGCGCCGGCGAGTGCAGGAGCTGCTCGACGTGGTGGGCCTCAACCCCGAGTACATCAACCGCTATCCGCACCAGTTCTCCGGCGGCCAGCGCCAGCGCATCGGCATCGCCCGGGGGCTCGCGCTGCGCCCGGAGATCATCGTCGCCGACGAGCCGGTCTCCGCGCTCGACGTGTCCGTGCAGGCCCAGGTGATCAACCTGCTGGCGGAGCTCCAGGACGAGTTCGGGCTGTCGTACGTCTTCATCGCGCACGACCTGTCGATCGTGCGGCACATCTCCGACCGGGTCGGGGTGATGTACCTGGGGAAGATCGTGGAGATCGGCAGCGACACGGAGATCTACGACCATCCGACGCACCCCTACACCCAGGCCCTGCTGTCCGCCGTGCCCGTGCCCGACCCCGACGCGCGAGAGCGCCGGGAGCGGATCATCCTCAGCGGCGACGTCCCGTCCCCGACGGACATCCCCTCGGGCTGTCGCTTCCGCACGCGCTGTTGGAAGGCCCGGGAGCGGTGCACCGTGGAGGTGCCGCCGCTCGCGGTCCCCGAGAAGTTCCGTCCGGCGGGGGGACCCGCGGCACACGACTCGGCGTGCCACTTCGCGGAGGAGAAGAGGGTGGTGCCGCCCGAGGAGCCGGCGTCGGATCGGCCCGAGGAGCCGCGAACACCCGGGGGATGAGCCGCACAAGGAGCCCGTACAACCGGGCAAATGCCCACGAACGCCGTTAACACACAGGCAACTTGGCCGACGCCATTCCGATATACGGACGCGGCAGAGTGAACAGCGTACGGCCGTGCGGGTGCCGTGAACGGGCCGGAGTGCACCATGTCACTCCGGCCCGTTGCCGTGGGTTCAGCCCAGGTTCAGAGCGCTCCGCAGGAAGTCCCGCTGGAGCAGCAGCAGGTTCTCGGCGACCGTTTCCTGGGGGGTCATATGGGTCACCCCGGACAGCGGCAGTACCTGGTGCGGGCGGCCCGCGGCCAGGAGGGCGGAGGACAGCCGCAGGGAGTGGGCCACCACCACGTTGTCGTCCGCCAGGCCGTGGACGATCATCATCGGGCGGGCCGGATCCGCGGCGTCCACCAGGCCCGCGTCGTCGATCAGTGAGTTGCGGCGGTAGACCTCGGGCCGCTCCTTCGGGTGCCCCAGGTAGCGCTCCTGGTAGTGGGTGTCGTACAGCCGCAGATCGGTCACCGGCGCACCGACCACGGCCGCGTGGAACACGTCCGGCCGGCGCAGCACCGCGAGTCCGGCCAGATAGCCGCCGAAGGACCAGCCGCGGATCGCCACCCGGGTCAGATCGAGCGGGAAGTCGCCGGCCAGGGCGTGCAGCGCATCGACCTGATCCTGGAGCACGACCGCCGCCAGGTCGTCCTTGACCGCCTTCTCCCAGGCGGGGGAGCGGCCGGGCGTGCCCCGGCCGTCCGCGACGACCACCGCGAAGCCCTGGTCGGCGAACCACTGCGAGGTCAGATGCGTGTTGTGCGCGGCCGCCACGCGCTGCCCGTGCGGGCCGCCATAGGGGTCCATGAGGACGGGAAGGGAGGTGTCACCCGAGTAGTCCGTAGGCATGAGTACGGCGCACGGGATTCGGCGTGCGCCCCCCTGGGTGAGTGTCACGCGCGGGGACAGACCAGGATGTTCGGCGTACGAGGCCACGGTGGCCACCGGCTTGCCCTCCCGCAGCACCCGTACCTGGGCCCCCGGGCGGTCGAGAACCGAGGAGACGAGTACGGTCACGCCTCCGGCGCGCACCGCCGAGTGCACCCCGGGCTCCTGCGACACACGCTCCACGCCGAGTTCGCTGACGCGACAGACATGGACCTCGCCGATCTCCGGATCGGCGGCCGCCTCGCCCGCCGACGCCGCTACCAGCACATCGTCGTCCGACACGTCGAGTACCGCGCGGATGTGCAACTGCGGTCCGGTCAGCGGCCGTTCGCCCACCGCGAGCACCCGTGCGCCGCCCTCGTCCGCGATCCTCACCAGCTGTCCGGAAGGGCTCCAGCACGGCACCCCGGCGAACAGTTCAAGCCAATCCGGATCTTCGTCCGCGTGCACCATGCGGGTGGCCCCGGTGTCCGGGTCCACGGCCAGGAACAGCTGACTGCGCTGGTCACGCGCCTGCACCAGAATCAGTGGTGCACCCGCCGCTGACCAGTGCACACGGGCCAGATACGGGTAGGCCGCACGGTCCCAGACGACCTCCGTGCGCGCCCCGTCCAGGCCCAGGACGAACAGGCGCACGTCCGCGTTGTCGGTACCCGCCGCCGGATACGCGATGCGCTGCGGCTCCCGCTCCGGCTGTGCCGGATCGGAGATCCACCACCGGCGCACCGGCGCGTCGTCGACGCGCGCCACGAGCAGCCGGTCCGACTCGGGTGACCACCAGAAGCCCCTCGAACGCCCCATCTCCTCGGCCGCGATGAACTCCGCCAGCCCGTAGGAGACCGTCCCCGGCTCCGCCCCGGGCTCCGGCTCCGCGAGCACCCGGTCGCCCTCGCCCTCGGCGCCGACCACGCGCACGGCGCCCTGGGTGACGTACGCGATGTGCCGCCCGTCCGGGGCAGGCCGTGGATCGATCACCGGGCCCGGCACGGGCAGCTCGCGGGCCGTGCCGGCGCGCAGCTCCGCCGTGAAGAGCCGCCCTGACAACGCGAAGGACGCCAACTCCACGGCGCCGTCGGTGGCGTAGCCGACGATGCCGGCACCGCCCTCACGGCTGCGTTCCCGGCGGGCGCGCTCCTCGGGCGGCAACTGCTCGACGGCGCCCCCGAGCAGGCCGGCCGGGTCGGCCGCCGGGCGCTCCGTGCCGTCCGCCAGGTCGAGGACCCACAGCCGGTGCGCGCGGTCCGTGCCGGACGTCGACCGCAGGAACACGACGCGGGAACCGTCGGGTGCGACGGTGAAAGCGCGCGGCGCGCCGAGCGTGAACCGCTGGGTGCGCGCGTGCCGTCGGGGGAAGGAAGCAGGCTCGGTGGTCATGCCTCGACCATATTGGCCATGCGCCCCCTTGTGCGGCCGTGCGCCGACCGATGCGCGCGTCCGGATAGTTATGATCACTAGCGCATAGTGGGTATGAACCCGCTTGCATCCAGGTGGATTTATCTGTGTGGATATTCCACAGGGATGTGTTGCCCCCATAGTCCGACCCCCGTGCCCCCCTGGATCTTTGGAGGTGAGCCGCCGTGGCACTCTCGATTTCGGCGGTGGTGCTGCTGGCGATCATCGTCTTCCTTCTCATCAGGAAGTCAGGGCTGAAGGCAGCGCACGCGATCGTGTGCATGCTGCTCGGGTTCTACCTCGCCTCGTCGACCGTCGCCCCGACGATCCACGATCTGACGACGAACATCGCGGGGATGATCGGCAGCATCAAGTTCTGACCGCACCGAAGGCGGGCTCCGTCGTCGCCGGGGCGCGCGGCGGCGCGGCGGGCCTCGGCCGGGGCTTCCACCGGGCCTTCGGGTCGCCGTCACAGCCGACGGCCGGGGTCGGCACGAAGAGGTGCTGCGGCCGGGTCGCCGTGGGTGACGAACGGCCGGGGAGGCCGAGTGGGAGGCGCGGGTCCCTCGTAGGGTGGGTGCCATGACGGATCTGCCCGACCGGCGTCTGCTCCTGGTGCACGCGCACCCGGACGACGAGTCGATCAACAACGGCGCGACCATGGCCAGGTACGCGGCCGAGGGCGCCCGCGTGACGCTGGTGACCTGCACCCTCGGCGAGGAGGGCGAGGTCATCCCGCCCGCGCTGGCGCATCTGGGGCCCGGCCGCGACGACGCGCTGGGCCCGCACCGCGCCGGTGAACTGGCCGCCGCCATGGCGGAGCTCGGCGTCACCGACCACCGCTTCCTCGGCGGCCCCGGCCGTTACCGCGACTCCGGGATGATGGGGGCCGAGCAGAACCACCGCCCGGGCGCCTTCTGGTCCGCCGACCTCGACGAGGCGGTCGCCCACCTCGTAGCGGTCGTCCGGGAGGTACGCCCGCAGGTCCTCGTCACCTACGATCCGCACGGCGGCTACGGCCACCCGGACCACATCCAGGCCCATCGCGTGGCCATGCGCGCCGCCGGGCCGGCCGCCGACGCGGACTTCCGCCCCGACCTCGGCGCGCCCTGGGAGATCGCCAAGATCTATTGGAATCGGGTGCCGCGCTCGGTCGCCGAGGCCGCGTTCGCACGGCTGGGCGAGGCGCTCGACAAGACCCCCTTCGCCAAGGCCGCGACCGTGGACGACCTCCCCGGAGTGGTCGACGACCCGGTGATCACCACGGAGATCGACGGAACCGCGTTCGCCACCGCGAAGGCCGCGGCGATGCGGGCTCATGCCACGCAGATCGAGGTCGCCGAGCCGTGGTTCGCGTTGTCCAACGCGCTGGCGCAGCCCCTGTTCACCACCGAGTACTACGAGTTGGTCCGCGGCGAGCGAAGCGAGACGGGGATCCCCCCGGCCGGAGGCCGGGGGAGCACCGAGCACCGGGAGACGGACCTGTTCCAAGGAGTGGCCCCATGACATCGACGGGCAAGCGGACGAACGCACTCGCACAGCCGCTGGATCCGCCCTCGGTCGGCCGGATCGCCGCCTACCTCGGCCTCTTCGTGCTCGGCGCGGTGGTCGGTGTGGCGGGCGCGCTCGTCCAATCCGGCTGGTTCCCCGGCGGATTGCTGCTCGCGCTGGCGGGCGCGGCCGGGCTCTTCCTCGGCGGCGCGCAGGCCACGGGGGCCCGCGCGGGGGCCATCGCGCCCGCGGCCGGGTGGATGGTCGCCGTCGTGCTGCTCACCTCCAGCCGCCCGGAAGGGGACTTCCTGTTCGGCGCGGGCCTGGGCTCGTATCTCTTCCTGCTCGGTGGAATGGGCATCGCTGTGATCTGCGCCACCCTTGCCCAGGGGCGGCAACCCGGCGGTTCCGGCGCCCGACTTGGCAAGTGACGTACCACTTCGCCTCCGGGGTCACGGGATGTCCACCGCAAAACGCGGCACGCACGTGGGGGTCCCGTGGGGGTTTCCCCTGCGGGCGCCGTCTGCGGGCCGCGGGCGGCCAGTATGGTGGTGCGCGCCGCCGAGCCTCCCCCAAACCCTCGGCTTCGCTGGAGCAGGGGGACCCCCACCTGGTGAGGTCGGAGCAGGCGGTGGAGCCAACCGGGAGAACCTGCCTTGAGTCGTGAAACTGACAGTTCGTCCGCCGGACCCAACGGTCGCGGTGGAGCCGCGTACCCGTCGGGGACGCCGCCGTACGGGACCCCCATGGCTTCCGAGGACGGTGTCGACGCGAGCCGCTCTGCCACGCAGCCGGAGGAACGCAAGACCGAGACCACACTGACGACCCGGATCCGGATCAACATCCCCGGGTCCCGGCCCATTCCGCCGGTGGTCGTGCGCACCCCCGTCGCGGACGCCGACACCGCGGGCGAAGCGAGCGCGAGCGCCGAGACCGAGACCACGAGCAACGTGAGCCCGCTCAGCACCCTCGACACCTCCGCGGAGCCTTCCGCGCCGGGCGAGGACAAGACGAACGACTGGTTCGCGCCCCGCAAGCCCGCGGCGGCCAAGGCCCCGCAGGGCGCCGGGTCGACCAACGGAGCCGGTCTGCTCGGGGCTGCGGGCATAGGCGCCGACAGGGCGTCGGGCGCCGGCGCGCCGGGTGTCCCCGGCGCGGGTGGCGCGCGACCGGGTGCTCCGGGCGCAAACAGTACGGGTGGCGCGCGTTCCGGTGCTTCCGGTGCTTCCGGTGCTTCCGGTGCGCCGGGCGCTCCCGGCGCACGGCCCGGAGGGGGCACGGGCGGCGCGGGCCCGCTGGGCGCACGCCCGGGCGGATCGAACGGCAGGGGGCTCCCAGGAGCGACCGGGGCGGGCCCCGTCGCGCCGGGGCACGGCGGAGGCACCGGCTCCTTCGACGTGTCCGACGCCGTGGCCGCCAGCACCGCATCGTTCCCCGTCATCGGCACCGACATCGGCGCCGACGGCGGTGGCGAACCCCGCCGTGACGACCTTCCGTACTTCTCCGAGCCGGGCCGGCACGGTCCCTCCGGACCCACCGGCGGCCCGGTCACGGGTGACGGACCCGTCATCCCGCCCGTGGGCCCCCTGTCTGGCGGTCCCGGCCTGGGCACCCTCGGCGCCGGTCCGGGAGGACCTCTCGGCCCCGGTCCGGAGGGACCTCTAGGCCCCGGTGTGCCCGGTGTGCCCGGAGCCTCCGCGGGCCAGGGCCTTCCCGGTGGCGGGCTGAGCGACGACACCGCGATCCTCACCCCGCAGAAGCCCGCCCCCGAGCCGGGCCCCCAGGGCTTCGGCGGTCCCGGCGACAACGTCTCGGGGCACACCGTCACCAGTGGTATCCCCGTCATTCCGCCCGGTGCGCAGAACGGGCCGTTCGGCGCGGGCTCCCACTCCGACGGACCGGTGCCGCACACGCCCCCGAAGCTGCCCGATCCGCCCAAGGCGCAGAGCTCCACCGGCGCGAAGCCGGCCAGGAAGAAGGGCCGCAGCAAGCTGGTGCTCCTGGTCGGCGGCGTGTTCGTCCTCGCAGGTGTCGCCTACGGCGCCGGGCTGCTGATGAACCACTCCGACGTGCCCAAGGGCACCACCGTGCTCGGCGTCGACATCGGCGGCGGCACGCGCGACGAGGCGGTCCAGAAGCTCGACGCCGCGCTGGGCAGCCGTACCGACAGGCCGCTCCAGCTGTCGGTGGACGGCCGGACGGTCTCCCTGCGGCCGGACCAGTCGGGCCTCCAGCTCGACAGCAAGGCCACCGTCGCCGCCGCCGCGCAGAGCGACTACAACCCGGTGTCCGTGATCGGCTCCCTGTTCGGGCAGCGGCGGGTCGTCCAGCCCGCCATGCCCGTCGACGTGGAGAAGCTGCAGGCCGCCCTGGAGCGTGCCGCGGGCGGCGCCGGTTCGATGACCGAGGGCACGATCAAGTTCGAGTCCGGCAAGGCCGTCGCGGTGTACGGCAAGCCGGGCAAGGGCATCGACGTCGCCGCCTCCACCACGGCCGTCGAGCAGGCGTACCGCACCCAGGTCGAGACCGGCACCAGCAGGCCCGTGCCGGTGCCCACGACGACCCGGCAGCCCACGGTCCCCAACGCCGAGGTCGACCGGATGATGAAGGAGTTCGCCGAGCCCGCGATGTCGGCGTTGGTCACCGTGCGGACGGACGCCGCGCACTCCGTGTCGTTCAGCCCGGCGCGCTCGATCTACAAGTTCCTGAGCGTGCAGGCGGTGAGCGGCAAACTGGTCGAGCACTACGACCTCGTCGTCCTGAAGCAGCTGTACGGAAGCGCCTTCAACGGGGTCACGGTCGTCAAGGGCGACGGCAGCAAGAAGCCGGTGAGCCCGCAGGAAGTCGCGTCCGCGCTCGGCAAGGCGCTGCGCGGCAAGACGGCCGCCGAGCGCGTCGTCACGATTCCGACGAATCCCCAATAGCGGGAGACGGGGGCACCCGGTGGACTGTGCCGGGTGCCCCGTCGTTCCGCGCGCGGGCACCCCGTGCGCGGAGCGAAGCAGCACCTCCTGCGCATGACATCTGTCATACCGGATCCGCGACACGCGGCACTGCCTCGCCGTCCCGCCTCGCCGCCACGATGGGGGCATGACGACGACAACGGCGGCCACCGGATCGGTGGTCGGCTTCGACCAGGTGACGAAGACCTACGGTGACGTCCGGGCCGTGGACGGGCTGACGCTCGAACTGCACCCGGGCGAGACCGTGGCCCTGCTGGGCCCCAACGGCGCGGGCAAGTCGACCACGCTCGACCTGCTCCTCGGACTCAAGCAAGCGGACAGCGGCGCGGTGCGGGTGTTCGGGACCAGCCCGCGCGAGGCCATCGTCGCCGGCCGTGTGGGAGCCATGCTGCAGAGCGGCGGCCTGATGGACGAGGTCACGGTCGCCGAGCTGGTCAAGCTCGCCTGCGCTCTGCACCCGAAGCCGTACAAGGTCACCGACGTGCTCGCCCGCGCCGGCGCCTCGCAGATCGCCGACCGCAAGGTCAACAAGCTCTCCGGTGGCCAGGCGCAGCGCGTCCGCTTCGCCCTGGCGACCGCCGGCGCCAGTGACCTGATCGTGCTCGACGAGCCGACCACCGGCATGGACGTCTCCGCCCGCCAGGCGTTCTGGGCCACCATGCGGGAGCAGGCCGACCGGGGTCGCACGGTCCTGTTCGCCACGCACTACCTCGAAGAGGCCGACGCGATCGCGGACCGGGTGCTCGTCCTGCACCGCGGGCGGCTCCTCGCCGACGGCACCGCCGCCGAGATCAAGGCGAAGGCCGGCGCCCGTCGTGTCTCCTTCGACCTGGAGGGCGCGATCGACGAGGCCCCGCTGCGCGCGCTGCCCTTCCTGACCTCCATAGACATCTCGGGGCAGACCGTCCGGATCCAGTCCACCGACGCCGACGCGACCGTCCACGCCCTGTACGGGCTCGGCGTCTACCCCCGCAACCTCGAAGTCGCCGGGCTCGGGCTCGAGCAGGCGTTCGTCGCCATCACGGAGGCCGAGGAGGCCAATCCATCATGAACAGCCTGATCAAGTTGGAACTCGCCCGCGCGCTGCGCAACCGGAAGTTCCTGTTCTTCTCGGTGATCTACCCGTCGGTCATCTTCCTGATCGTCGCGGGCAAGGCCGACAGCGTCACCAAGGTCGACGGCTCCGGCCTCACCGTCCCGACCTACATGATGGTCTCCTTGGCCTCCTTCGGCGCCCTGACCGCCGTCCTGATGGGCAACAGCGAACGCATCGCCAAGGAACGCGAGACCGGCTGGGTACGGCAGCTGCGGCTGACCACCCTGCCCGGGCGCGGCTACGTCCTGGCGAAGACGGCCAGCGCCGCCGTCGTCAGCCTGCCGTCCATCGTCGTCGTCTTCCTGGTCGCCGCGGCCGTGAAGCACGTCCGCCTGGACGCCTGGCAGTGGCTCGCCCTCACCGGCGCCATCTGGGCCGGCAGCCTCGTCTTCGCCGCCCTCGGTGTCGCCATCGGCTACCTCGCCAGCGGTGACGCGGTCCGCCCGATCACGATGATCACCTACTTCGGTCTGTCGATACTCGGCGGCCTGTGGATGCCCGCGACGACCTTCCCCACCTGGCTGCAGGACATCGCCAAGTGGCTGCCCACGCACGCGTACGCTGCCCTGGGGCAGGCCATCGAACAGAGCCAGGCCCCGCAGGCAAAGGACATCGCCATCCTCGTCGTCTTCTTCGCCCTGTTCGCGGGCGGCGCGGCCTGGCTGTACCGGAAGGACACACTGAAGGCGTGAGCGCCATGACGGAAGAGCCGCGGGCCGACGACGCCCGGCCGGCCGGAGCGCTGCGCATGGGCCGGCCGCCCCGCAACCGGCGCGAGTTGCTGCGCAAGACGCTGTGGATCGGCGTCTGGCTCGTCTTCCTCAGCTCGCCGGTCCACGACCTCGCCTCCGGGAACCACACCCCCGGCGGCACCCTGGCCGGCTGGCTGGGGCTCGCGGTCTTCGTCGGCGTCTATCTGACGCTGGTCTTCCGGAACATGGGCAAGCCGTTCTCCGGGGTGCTCGTCGGTGTCCTCCTGGTGGTCCTCGCCGCGCTCGCCGCCCTGCTGTGCCTCACCCTCGGCTCGCCCTGGCTCGGCCTGTTCGTCTACGTCTCCGTCGCCTGTGGGGCGACCCTCCCGCCGCGGGTGGCGTACTGGGCGATTCCGACGACGGCCGCCCTGATGCTCCTCGTCGGCCTGTACGTCGGCGAGAAGGACGCGCGCGACCTGGTCCTGCTGGTCCTGCTCATCGGGTACGCGATGACCGGCGTCGGGCATCTGGTGCGCACGACGATCGAGTTGCGCAAGGCGCGCGCCACCGTCGCCCAGCTGGCCGCCAACGAGGAGCGGCTGCGTCTGGCCCGCGATCTGCACGACCTGCTCGGCCACTCGCTCTCCCTCATCACGCTGAAGAGCGAGCTCGCCGGTCGTATGCTGCCCGACCACCCCGACAAGGCCGCCCAGCAGGTCGCCGACATCGAACAGGTCAGCCGCCAGGCCCTGGTGGACGTGCGCGAGGCGGTCACCGGCTACCGCCGCCCGCGCCTGGCCGCCGAACTCGCCGGTGCCCAGGTCGCCTTGACGGCCGCCGGTGTCACCGCGGACGTGCCCGGGGAACCGGACCTCACGGGTGTCGCCGAGGAGAGCGAGTCCGCCCTCGCCTGGGCGCTGCGCGAGGCGATCACCAACGTGGTACGGCACAGCGGCGCCGCGCGCTGCACGGTGGAGGTGCTGCGGCGGCAGACCCTGGACGGGCCGATGCTGGAACTCTCCGTCGAGGACAACGGCTCGGGCGGCTCGGGCAAGGGCCCCGGCAACGGTCTGACGGGCCTGACCGAGCGTCTGGAGAAGGCCGGCGGGACATTGGAGGCGGCCCGCGTGAAGCATGGCTTCCGGCTGGTCGCGCGCGTGCCCGTCGATGCCGCGGTGGACATAGGATCCGGGGCATGAGCCGCACGATCAAGGTCCTGCTCGCCGAGGACCAGTCGATGGTCCGGGAGGCGCTGGCCGCCCTGTTGGGTCTCGAGGAGGACATCGAGGTCGTCGCCCAGGTCGCCCGCGGCGACGAGGTGCCGGCGGCGGCGCGGGCCCAAGAGGTGGACGTGGCGCTGCTGGACATCGAGATGCCCGGCGCCACCGGGATCGAGGCGGCGGCCGAGCTGCGCCGGGAGTTCCCGGCGCTCAAGGTGGTCGTCCTCACCACGTTCGGCCGTCCCGGCTATCTGCGCTCGGCCATGGAGGCCGGCGCCGACGCCTTCCTGGTGAAGGACGCGCCGGCGGCCCAACTCGCCGAGGCGATACGCAAGGTCCTCGCCGGGGAGCGTGTCATCGACCCCACGCTGGCGGCGGCAGCCCTGGCCGACGGCGCCAATCCCCTGACCGACCGCGAGCGCGAGGTGCTGCGCGCGGCGGCGGACGGCGCGACGAACGCGGAGCTGGCCGCGTCCCTGCACCTGTCTCAGGGCACGGTCCGCAACTACCTCTCCACCGCGATCCAGAAGCTGGCGGTACGCAACCGGACGGAGGCGGTCCGGACAGCTCGCGAGAAGGGCTGGCTGTAGCGGCCGGGAGCTCCAAGAGCTGGGGAGCTGCAAGGATCCGGAGCTGCAAGGATCCCTAGGGGGAGACATCAGTTCAGCATGGCCCTGGCCGCCCGGGCCTGACCGCGCACCTGGTCGGCTGCCGTCTCGTCGACGGCGGACACCAGTTCGGCGTACGCATCGAGCTCCGCGGCCCCGCGCAGGAACTCCCCCCGCTGCACCAGAAGCCGCGCACGCTCGTACCGCAGCCGTGCGGGATGCGACGGCAGCAACAGCGACAGTTCGACCGCCCACAGGGCCACATCCGACCGCTCGGGCCGCGCGGCGGCCCACGCACGGATGTTGTTCAGCACCCGCAGCACGACGTCCAGCGGATCGGCCGGCGTGAGCATCGACGGGTCGAGCGACGCCCCCGTGGCCCCGGCGACCAGCATCTCGGCATCGCCGCCGGTCAGCACGCGACCTCCGTCGAAGGGATCGGCCAGCACTTGGTCCCGCGGGGGCCCGAACCCCACGACGAAGTGCCCCGGCAACGCGACGCCGTACACATGCGCCCCGGCCCTGCGGGCCACCTCCATCCACACCACCGACAGCAGGATCGGCAGCCCTCGGCGCCGCCGCAGCACCTCGTGCAGCAACGAGGACTCCAGGCGCTCGTAGTCCGCGGCGCCGCCGCGGAACCCGCAGCGCCCGCCCAGGAGGCCGGCCAGCGCGAGGGCCCAGGAACGCGGCCCGCCCGGCGCGAACGGCAGCTGTCCGGCCAGCCGGTCCAGCTCCATCTGCGCGGCGTCCATCCCGGCCTCCTCCAGCGTCCCGTCCGCCGCCGCGCCGACGAGCAGACAGAGGGTGGCGAGATCGGGCCGCGCGGAGCGGGCCTCGTCGCCGAACCGCCGCCGCACCTCGGCGGCACGCTCCGGCTCCGGGGGATAGGGGGCACGCATGGCAGCCTCGAAACCTCTCACACCACCGGGCCGGGCCCCGCGGCCGCCGGGCCGCCCGCCTCCGGGCCTCGAAAGCCCTCCGGCTCCCGGTAGTGGTGATATGCATGATGCGCCCCGAACCCGAGCCCCGCATACAGGCCCCGTGCCGGGGCATTGTCCGTCTCCACCTGGAGCCAGGCCGCAGAGGCGCCCTCCTCGAGGGCCTGCCGCGCCAGTGCCGCCACCACAGTGGTGGCCAGCCCCCGCCGACGCTGCTCCGGGTCGACCTCGACCGCCGCGAAACCGGCCCATCGGCCGTCCACCACACACCGCCCGATCGCCGCCGGAGGGGCACCCTCCATGCCCGGCACCGTGGCGAACCACACCGAAGGCCCGCTGCCCAGCACCCGCAGGGCCACCTCGCTCAGCCCCTTGCGCCGGTAGCGGGCGAGCCACGCCTCGTCGGCCGCGCGCGAGAGCACGACCGCGGGCGCCTCGCGGTCCGCCACCGGCGCCAGCGCGCCGGTCCACAGCTCGGCGGTCACCTCGCGTGTCCAGCCGCGGGCCTCCAGCTCCGCGCACAGCAGCTCCTGTGTGCCCTCGGCACCGGTCGCGAGCTGGATGTACGCGGGCAGGCCGCGGTCGGCGTACCAGCGCCGTGCGACGGTCAGCGCCTCGTCGAGCGGCAGGCCCGGGTCGCCGAGCGGCAGCACCGAATTGGCCCGGCGCGTGAATCCGGCGGCAGCGCGCAGCTCCCACTCGCCGAGCGGCTCCCGTTCCACCGGCTGCCAGGCCCTGGCGGAGATCCGCGCCAGCTCCTCGTACGAGGCCGCGGGACCCCTCCGACGGGCCGGGGCGGCAGGCACGACCTTGCCCGCGACCAGCGAGGATTCCGCGATCCGGACGCTCTCCCCGCTCCGCCGCGTGATCAGCAGCACACCGTTGTCCCATGATGTGAGAACTCCGACCGTGTCGGTGAACTTCTCACCCTCGGCGGCATGTTCGCTCAGCCGCCGTACGGAAACGCGTTTGCCCACGTCAGCGGCAGTGATACGGACCTCCAGCCGTCCGCCCGCAGAGATTTCCACAGGTCGGTTCACCCCTCCTGTTCGGATCATGCCCAGGAACGGAGATACTAGATGCGGGCATCGACGACGCCGCGCTCCCGCGCGCCAGGCGGCGGAGCCTGAGGAGGCCCGCCAGCGCCCTACCGAGGAGGAACGACAGCGTGACCTACGTCATCGCAGAGCCTTGTGTCGACGTCAAGGACAAGGCGTGCATCGAGGAGTGCCCGGTCGACTGCATCTACGAGGGCCAGCGGTCCTTGTACATCCACCCGGACGAATGCGTCGACTGTGGAGCCTGTGAGCCGGTATGCCCGGTCGAGGCCATCTTCTACGAGGATGACACTCCCGAGGAGTGGAAGGACTACTACAAGGCGAACGTCGAGTTCTTCGACGAGCTCGGCTCGCCCGGTGGCGCCAGCAAGCTGGGGCTGATCGAGCGCGACCACCCCTTCATCGCGGCGCTGCCCCCGATGAACCAGTAAGCGGCTCGGCCCCGGAGGCCGCATGAGCCGGTACCGCCTCGGTCCCGTACGGTGCCCGCCGCACCGTACGGGACCGAGGTGTTAGAGGTGTTTGGCGTCCGTACGCTCGTAGGGGGCGCCCGTCGACCCAGAGAGTGAGTCCGATCCCGTGTCCGCAGTCTCCGACCGCCTTCCGACCTTCCCGTGGGACAAGCTGGAGCCGTACAAGAAGACGGCTGCCGCGCACCCGGGCGGGATCGTCGACCTGTCCGTCGGCACCCCCGTCGACCCGGTCCCCGACCTGATCCAGAAGGCGCTCGTCGCGGCGGCGGACTCCCCGGGCTATCCGACCGTCTGGGGCACGCCCGAGCTGCGGGACGCGATCACGGGCTGGGTGGAGCGCCGCCTCGGCGCCCGGGGCGTGACCCATCGGCACGTCCTGCCGGTCGTGGGCTCGAAGGAGCTCGTCGCCTGGCTCCCGACCCAGCTGGGCCTCGGCCCCGGAGACACGGTCGCCCACCCCCGCCTGGCGTACCCGACCTACGAGGTCGGCGCGCGCCTGGCCCGCGCGGACCACGAGGTCTACGACGACCCGACCGAGCTGGACCCCGCGAACCTGAAGCTCCTGTGGCTCAACTCCCCGTCGAACCCGACGGGCGAGGTGCTGGGCAAGGAGGAGCTGACCCGGATCGTGTCCTGGGCGCGGGAGCACGGCGTCCTGGTCGTCTCCGACGAGTGCTACCTGGAACTGGGCTGGGAGGCCGACCCCGTCTCGGTCCTGCACCCGGACGTGTGCGGGGGCTCGTACGAGGGTGTCATCGCGGTCCACTCGCTGTCCAAGCGGTCGAACCTGGCGGGCTACCGGGCGGCGTTCCTCGCGGGCGACCCGGCGGTCCTGGGCCCCCTCCTGGAGATCCGCAAGCACGGCGGCATGATGACGTCGGCGCCGACGCAGGCCGCCGTGGTGGCCGCGCTGGGCGACGACACGCACGTGCGCGAGCAGCGCGAACGCTATGCGGCCCGGCGCACGCTCCTGCGCGACGCCCTCCTGCGGCACGGCTTCCGCATCGAGCACAGTGAGGCGAGCCTGTACCTGTGGGCGACCCGCGGCGAGTCCTGCTGGGAGACGGTGTCCCACCTGGCAGCCCTGGGCATCCTGGTCGCCCCGGGCGACTTCTACGGCCCGGCGGGCGAGAAGTTCGTACGAGTGGCGCTGACGGCGACGGACGAGCGGGTGCGGGCGGCGGTGGAGCGGCTCTCGTGAACGCACGGTGAGCTCGTGCCGCCGCCGTACGCGAACGGAGGGGTCCGGGAAACTCCCTGGACCCCTCCGCCGTGCGCGCCCGGAGGCTCAGCCACCCAGCGGCAGGCCGTTCGCCGGCAGCGGCTGCCCCGGCAGCCCCGTCTTCGCGGTCTCACCGATCAGACCGCCGGCCTGCCCGGCCGCGTCGCCGGCCGCCTTCTGCGCGACGGGCGTCGCCGTCCCGACGACCTTGCCGCCGACCTTGCCGGCGGCCGGTGCCGCCTTCTTGGCCGCCGCGCTGCCGACCTTGACCGCCTGGCCGCCGGTGTCACCCGCGACCCCGGTCACCTTCTGGGCCGCACCGTCGACCTTCTGGGCCGCGCCGTCGACCGTGGTGCCGACCGGCGCGGCGTCCAGGGCGGTCAGCCCGCCGAGGTTCGGGGTGGCCGGCAGGTCGGCCGTCGCCGCGCTGGCGGAGCCGGCCGCACCGACCACGGGCGCCGCTCCCGCTGCGATCAGCAGCGCTGCACGGGCGATCCGGCGGGTCAGGGGGAGGGACATGATGCTCCTTAGACGGGAGAGAACGGTGAAGTTTCCGACCGTGCCCGTGAGTTCGGCCGCTCGGTGAGCGACCGGCCGCTCGCGTCCGACTGGCTGTCGGCCGGTGCGGCTGGTGATCGTTCCGGGCTCGGACGCAGTGACTACCGCTCGAAGTCCGCGAAGGTTGCGGTGGCCCAACGTAAAGAGTTGGCAATGCGTCGCATTATCTGCTGGGGATGAAATCGGGCAAACAGCGTCCGGCCGGAAGGCCTGCTGAATCCTTACAGCCCTTTGCTCACAAGGGATTGGCCGACTGCGAGGGTGGCCGCCCGAAAGCGTGCGCGCCCCGTCGACGAGGCGCGCCGCGCATTACCCCGGAGGGTGAGGGCCCGCACTGGTGCCCGGGCTATTCCCCGGTGACGATGCGGACTTCGGCGGTCGACGCCTTCCCGTCGGAGCCACCGGTCGTGCGCCACTCGTTCGCGAAACCTCCGCGTGACCACTCGTGGCCCGCGAAGGAGACCCGCGCGATGTGCAGCGCCGAGGAGTTGGCCACCGCCCAGTGCGCCAGCTCCCAGCCACGCCGGCTGACGGAGCCCGCGGCGGCGGCCTTGCGGGGCACCGGGATCGTGACCGCGTCGGCGGCCGGTGCCGCCGTGCTCGTGGCCGTGGCCGTGGAGGATGGTGACGGCCGCCGGGTGCCCACCTCCGCGCCGGCCGCCTGCAGCACGTCACGCCCGAAGTCCCGCACCAGCGCGGCCCGTACGGCGTCCGGGCCGCCGGTGCCGGTCTGGGCAGGGCGCCCCTGGCAGGTCAGTGTGGCCGCCGTCCGCCCGGTGAGCGCGGCGGCGAGCAGCCCCGCGTCGGGCTCGTGCTTGGCGTACGCCTCCGGATAGCCGCTGCGCTGCACCTGCTGCGCCGCGACCGTCAGCGGCAGCTGGGTGTAGTCGGGCACCTTGGCCAGGTGCTCGTAGAACACCCCCGCCGCGTACGTCGGGTCCATGATCTGCCGGCTGGTGCCCCAGCCCTGCGACGGGCGCTGCTGGAAGAGGCCGAGCGAGTCCCGGTCGCCGTGCTCGATGTTGCGCAGACCCGACTCCTGGAGCGCGGTCGCGAGCGCGATGGTCACCGCGCGCTCGGGCATGCCGCGGGTGGTGCCCACGGCGGAGATCGTCGCGGCGTTGGCCGCCTGCTCCGGAGTGAACTCGTACGAGGCTCCGTCGCCCTTGCCCGAGACGACGCGGCATCTCGGCGCGGCCGAGCCGGTGAGGTACTGGACGGCGAGATAGCCCGCGACGGCGAGCAGGACCACGAAGGCCGCCCCGAAACGGAGGAGGCGGCGACGGCGCTTGGGGTTGGGGGACGGCTCTGGCACGCGTACAAGGTACTGGAGGCGCCTGGAGGTGCCGCCCGGGGCTGTGGACAACTCGTGGGGAGGGCATACGGTGTCGGGCGCGTTAGGGTCGACATCATGGCCGATACCCCGCTTGACCTCACGCTGGACGCCGCGCGGCTGACCGCGCAGCTCGTCGACTTCCCCTCCGAGAGCGGTGGCGAGAAGCCCCTCGCGGACGCGATCGAAAGCGCGCTGCGCGCCCTGCCGCACCTGCGGGTCGACCGGTACGGCAACAACATCGTGGCCCGGACCGAGCTGGGCCGCGCCGAGCGCGTGATCCTGGCCGGGCACATCGACACCGTCCCCATCGCGGACAACGTCCCCTCGCGGCTGGACGAGGACGGAGTGCTGTGGGGCTGCGGCACCTGCGACATGAAGTCGGGCGTCGCGGTCCAGCTCCGCATCGCCGCGACGGTCCCGAAGCCCAATCGCGACCTCACGTTCGTCTTCTACGACAACGAAGAGGTCGACGCACACCTGAACGGTCTGAAGCATGTGGCCGAGGCCCATCCCGATTGGCTGGAGGGCGATTTCGCGGTGCTGCTGGAGCCCTCCGACGGCCAGGTCGAGGGCGGGTGCCAGGGCACGCTGCGGGTCCTGCTGAAGACCAGGGGCGAGCGCGCCCACTCCGCGCGCGGCTGGATGGGGTCCAACGCGATCCACGCGGCCACCCCGATTCTGGCCCGTCTGGCCGCGTACGAACCGCGCTACCCGGTGATCGACGGCCTGGAGTACCGCGAGGGCCTGAACGCGGTCGGCATCTCGGGCGGGGTTGCCGGGAACGTGATCCCCGACGAGTGTGTGGTCACGGTCAACTTCCGTTACGCGCCCGACCGCACCGAGGAGGAGGCCGTCGAGCATGTCCGCGAGGTGTTCGCCGGCTGCGGGGTGGAGGAGTTCCTGGTGGTGGACCACGGCGGCGGTGCGCTGCCCGGCCTCTCGCACCCGGCCGCGGCGGCGTTCATCGAGGCGGTCGGCGGCACTCCGCGGCCCAAGTACGGCTGGACGGACGTCTCCCGCTTCAGCGCGCTCGGAGTCCCGGCCGTCAACTACGGCCCCGGCGACCCCCACTTGGCGCACAAGCGGGACGAGCGTGTGGAGACCGCGAACATCCTCGCCGGGGAAGAGCGCCTGAGGGCCTGGCTGACGTCCTGAGCTGCCGCGGGCCCGTGGGGACCGCGGTCCATGGGAGGACATGCGCAGGTCCCCCGTCCGTAACCCGCTTGGATCTACGCTGGGGTGGAACGACCTTCCCCGGCTCTCGGCTTCTCCCCATGAGCACACGAGCAGGGGAGGCCTCGATGCGGAGGGAGTGCACATGCCTACCGGCAATCCCGAGGGCAAGAAGGTGCCACCGGAGGAGCAGCGGCTCGGCCCGGTGCTGCGCAGGCGGGGCCAGGTGATGAAGAGCACCACCGACCAACGGCTGCTGGACGAGCGCGCCCCCACGGACTGGGTGCACACGGATCCGTGGCGGGTCCTGCGCATCCAGTCGGAATTCGTCGAGGGCTTCGGCACACTGGCGGAACTGCCGCCCGCGATCAGTGTGTTCGGTTCGGCGCGGACGCCGGTGGACTCGCCCGAGTACGAGGCGGGAGTGCGGCTGGGCCGCGGCCTGGTGGAGGCGGGCTGGGCGGTGATCACCGGCGGTGGCCCGGGCGCGATGGAGGCGGCGAACAAGGGTGCCTGCGAGGCGAAGGGGATCTCGGTCGGGCTCGGTATCGAGCTGCCCTTCGAGCAGGGGCTGAACCCCTATGTCGACATCGGCCTGAACTTCCGGTACTTCTTCGTCCGCAAGATGATGTTCGTGAAGTACGCGCAGGGTTTCGTGGTGCTGCCGGGCGGCCTGGGCACGCTGGACGAGTTCTTCGAGGCCCTGACCCTGGTCCAGACCCAGAAGGTGACCCGCTTCCCGATCGTCCTGTACGGCACCTCGTACTGGGGCGGCCTGGTGGACTGGCTCAAGAGCACCCTGGTGGCCCAGGGCAAGGCCTCGGAGAAGGATCTGCTCCTGTTCCACATGACGGACGACGTCGACGAGGCGGTGGCGCTGGTCTCCAAGGAGGCGGGACGCTAGGGCTAGGCGAGCCCCCGGCGGGCCACCGCCGGTGGCCGGTGGCCGGCGATCGTCGCGACCATGTCCAGCACCTGCCGGGTCTCGGCCACCTCGTGCACCCGGTACACCTGCGCCCCCAGCCAGGCGGACACCGCGGTCGTCGCCAGCGTCCCCAGCACCCGTCCCTTCACCGGCCTGTCCAGCGTCTCGCCCACGAAGTCCTTGTTGGACAGCGACACCAGCACCGGCCAGCCCGTGGCGACCATCTCGTCCAGCCGCCGCGTCGCCTCCAGGCTGTGCCGCGTGTTCTTGCCGAAGTCATGGCCCGGATCGATCAGCACCGACTCCCTCGGGACCCCCAGCGCCACCGCCCGTTCGGCCAGTCCCAGGGTCACCCGCAGGATGTCGGCCATCACGTCGTCGTACGTCACCCGGTGCGGCCGGGTCCGCGGCCGCGATCCCCCCGCGTGCGTGCACACCAGCCCCACCCCGTACCGCGCGGCGACCTCCGCGAGCGATGGATCGACCCCGCCCCACGCGTCGTTGAGCAGATCCGCGCCCGCCTCGCACACCGCATCGCCGACCTCGTGCCGCCAGGTGTCCACACTGATGACCACATCGGGGAAGCGACGCCGCACCTCGGCGACGAAGCCGACCGTCCGCCGCGCCTCCTCCTCGGCCGTGACCTCTTCCCCCGGCCCGGCCTTCACCCCGCCGATGTCGATGATGGCGGCGCCCTCGGCCACCGCCTGCTCCACGCGCGCGAGGGCCGGTTCGTCGCGGAACGTGGCCCCCTGGTCGTAGAAGGAGTCCGGTGTCCGGTTCACGATCGCCATGATCACCGGCTCGTGCGCGCCGAATTCACGCCTGCCCAACCTGAGCATCCGCTGTGACCTCTCGCCGTACGTCCTGTCCCGTGGCCGCCTGCGACCTTCATTGTCGGTGCCGCATGGCACGATCGGACCCAGACACATTCGACATCGGCACTTCCGCGTCGGCGCTCACGGCGTCGGCACCGAGCGTGGGGACCTCAGTGATGTTCATGTTCTTGTTCCTGGTCGTCGCGCTCGCCGTCGTGGTCGCCGCGGTCACACTGGCCGTGGTGGGCGGCGGCGAGAGCGCTCCCCTCCAGGACGCGCCCCCCGAGCGGCTCGACGACCCGCTGCCGCCGGACCGTCCGGTCGGCCGCGCGGACGTGGAGGCCCTGCGCTTCCCGCTCGCCGTCCGGGGCTATCGCATGGCGGAGGTGGACGACGCACTCGGCCGTCTCGGCGCCGAGATCGCCGAGCGGGACTCCCGCATCGCCGACCTGGAGGCCGCCCTGGCCGGCGCCCGCGCGGCCCGCGCCGTGTCGGACGAGCGGACCGAGGGGGACCACCGGTGAGCGGCGCCGCCGTGGCGGGGTCCGACGGAGTGCTGCGCTGCCCCTGGGCGCTGTCCACCGAGGACTACGTGGCGTACCACGACGAGGAGTGGGGCCGCCCGGTCCACGGGGATGACGCGCTGTACGAGCGGCTGTCCCTGGAGGCCTTCCAGTCGGGCCTGTCGTGGATCACGATCCTGCGTCGCCGCGAGGGCTTCCGCGCCGCCTTCGCCGACTTCAGGATCGCCAAGGTCGCCGCCTTCACGGACGCGGACCAGGAGCGGCTGCTCGCCGACCCGGGCATCATCCGCAACCGCGCCAAGATCGACGCGACTCTCGCCAACGCGCGCGTGCTGGCGGACTGGGCGCCGGGGGAGCTGGACGAGCTGATCTGGTCGTACGCCCCCGACAGTGCGTCTCGCCCGGTCCCCAGGACCCTCGCCGACGTCCCGGCGGTCACCGCCGAGTCGACCGCCCTGTCCAAGGCCCTCAAGAAGCGCGGCATCCGCTTCGTCGGCCCGACGACGGCGTACGCGCTGATGCAGGCGTGCGGACTGGTGGACGACCATCTGGAGGCGTGCGCGGCCAGGAAGAGCCTGTCCGGCCGATGAGGCCCGGGCCGTCCGGTCCGTCCGGTCCGGCCGGTCCGGCCTCATCGGTCCAGGTGCTTGGGCTTCATCGGCCCAGATACTTGGGCTTCTCCTTGTTCACGAACGCCTGCACCGCGATCGCGTGATCCTCCGAGGACCCCGCCCGCGCCTGCAGCTCGTCCTCCTTGTCCAGGGTCTCGTCCAGGGAGTGCGTGAGCCCGTACGCCACCGCCTCCTTGATCGCCGCGTACGCCAACGTCGGCCCCTCGGCGAGCGCCGCGGCCACCTTCCGCGCCTCGGCCCGCAGCTCGCCCGCGGGCACGACCCGGTTCGCGATCCCCAGCTCGAAGGCCTCCTGTGCGCCGATGCTCCGCGGGAAGAGCAGCAGGTCGGCGGCGCGGCCCGGCCCGACCACCCGGGGCAGCGTCCACGAGACACCCGAATCCGCGGTCAGCGCCACCCCCGCGAACGACGTGTTGAAGGCCGCGGTGTCCGCCACGATCCGGTAGTCCGCGGCCAGCGCGAAACCGAGACCGGCCCCGGCCGCGACCCCGTTCACCGCGGCCACGACCGGCTTGGGCGCGGCCGTGAGCGCCCGCACGATCGGGTTGTAGTGCTCCCGCACCGTGCTCATCGTGTGCCCCGAGCCCGCCTCCCGGTCGGCGGCCAGCAGGCCGATGTGCTCCTTGAGGTCCTGCCCCACGCAGAACGCCCGCTCTCCGGCGGCAGTGAGCAGGATCGCCCGTACGGCGTCATCGGCGGCGGCGGACCCGACCGCGTCCCGGAGGGCGACCTTGGTCGCGACGTTCAGCGCGTTCATCGCCTCCGGACGGTTCAGCGTGATCGTCGCAAGCCCTTCGCTCACCTCGTAGAGCACGGTGTCGGCCATGGTGGTCCCCTCCGGTGTCGCGGCTGCGTCGTACCGGTCGGTACGGCTGCGTACGAAGGACAGCATGGCCGAGATCACCGGCCGTGGAACGGACCGGACATGTGACCTGCGTCAAAGAATTCCCGTCGACATCCGCTCGGGGGACGTTCGTGCGGGGGCGCAGTATCACAGTCACATCGCCGAATTGAGTGGTTTTGCTCGCGCGTGTTGCCCAAGCGATGCCGACTCATGTTGGTCATCGGGTCCTGAGATGCGGGATAATGGCTTGGAAGCAATGTGTTCGATGCCGGTGTCGCGTGTCCCGCGAAGGACCGCGTGCCCTTCAAGGGCCGTCGGCTGACGATGAGCTGGTTTCAGGAAGGGGAACGAGCATGGCGGCCATGAAGCCGCGGACGGGCGACGGCCCGCTCGAGGTGACCAAGGAGGGGCGGGGCATCGTCATGCGCGTTCCGCTCGAAGGCGGCGGTCGGCTCGTCGTCGAGTTGACCCCTGACGAGGCCGACGCGCTCGGCGACGCCCTCAAGAAGGTCGTCGGCTGACGCAAGCGACCCTGGCTTTCAGCTGCCCCGGCATCGTACGCGGTGCCGGGGCAGCTGTCTTCCAGGTGCCGGGGCAGCTGCCTTCCAGAGGTACGGTCCTGATGTGTCCGCGCGCCTTCCCTGTCCGCGGGCGTCACCCACACGCCCCCGCCGCGCGCAGGCTCAGCGCTTGACCGCGCACAGCAGCCCGTCGCCCACCGGGAGCAGGGAGGGCACCAGGTCCGGGCTCTCACGGACCGAGCGCAGCAGCTCCCGCAACCGCAGGACCTCGGTGGGCTGCGGTCCGGAGTCCACCGTGCGGCCGTTGGCGAAGGCGCCCGCGAAGACGACGAGCCCTCCGGGACGCAGCAGACGCAACGATTCAGCGAGATAGTCGAGGACCTCCTGCCGATCGCCGTCGCAGAAGACGAGGTCGTAGCCGGCGTCCGCGAGCCGGGGCAGCACATCCAAAGCCCGGCCGGGGATGAACCGGGCGCGGTTGCTGGCGAAGCCGGAGGCACGGAAGGCGTGACGGGCGAACTGCTGGTGCTCGGGCTCGGGGTCCACGGTGGTCAGCACGCCGTCCGGCCGCATGCCGTGCAGCAGGTGGATCCCGGAGACGCCGCATCCGGTGCCGATCTCCGCCACCGCCTTCGCGTCCACGGTGGCGGCGAGCAACCGCAGCGCTGCGCCCGCGCCGGGCGACACCGAGCGCAGCCCCGCTTCGCGGGCCCGGTCGCGGGCCCAGCGCAGGGCGTCGTCCTCGGCGACATAGGCGTCGGCGAACGCCCAGCTCGTCAGCCGGTTGCCGGTAATGACCCTCTCCTGTCCCCGTGATTGCCTGGGCGTGACTGTATCCGTTGACGGCGGGAACCCGCAGATGGGACCAGGCGTTTAGGAGGGTGGGAAGGGTAGCGGGGGAAAGACGGGGGAATGGGATGGACCTGGACACCGAGCAAGTGCTGACGCAGCCGCCTCAGCGCCCATCAAATTCTCGTAAAACCGCTTATCCGGAGCTAACGGGCGAGGTGGCTATGGTAGGGGCTCCACTGGACACCACCAGAGCCGACAGGGGAGGTGCGGCTGCGCCTGCAGATCGGGGAGGAGTGCTGCGGCGCTTTCTCAGGTCATCGGGTGAGCCGAAATCCGTGACCGACATCGCTGACACTCACCATGCCGCCGACACCGCGCAGACCGCGACCTTCGCCACCGACGCGGACTCGCAGGCGTGGACTCCGCCCACCTGGGAGGAGATCGTCAGCACGCACAGCGGCCGGGTCTACCGCCTGGCGTACCGCCTGACCGGTAACCAGCACGACGCCGAGGACCTGACCCAGGAAGTCTTCGTCCGGGTCTTCCGCTCCCTGTCGACCTACACGCCCGGCACCTTCGAGGGCTGGCTGCACCGCATCACGACGAACCTCTTCCTGGACATGGTCCGCCGCAAGCAGCGCATCCGCTTCGACGCTCTCGGCGAGGACGCGGCCGAGCGGCTGGCGAGCCGTGAGCCGACCCCGCAGCAGGTCCTCAACGACGCGCACTTCGACGCGGACGTCCAGCAGGCCCTGGACACCCTCGCCCCCGAGTTCCGCGCGGCCGTGGTCCTCTGCGACATCGAAGGACTGTCGTACGAGGAGATCGCCGCGACCCTGGGCGTCAAGCTCGGCACGGTCCGGTCCCGGATCCACCGCGGCCGCTCGCAGTTGCGCAAGGCCCTGGCGCACCGCTCGCCCGAGGCCCGCGCCGAGCGCCGCTTCGTGGCCCGAGTGCCCGCGCTGGGGGGAGGGGGCGCGACCGCGTGAGTGGATCCCGTCGCCCCACACCGGCAGAGCAACACCTGGGAGACCGTCTCTCCGCCCTGGTGGACGGAGAGCTCGGTCATGAGACGCGCGAGCGCGTACTGGCCCATCTGGCCACCTGCGCCAAGTGCAAGGCCGAGGCCGACGCACAGCGCCGACTGAAGAACGTCTTCGCGGAAGCGGCCCCGCCGCCGCCCTCCGAGACCTTCCTGGCCCGTCTGCAGGGCCTGTCCTCGGGAGGCGACGCGGACGACGATGGCACGCCGCTCGGCGGGGGAGGATTCGGCAGAAGGCTCCAGGGAACCGTCGGGCTGCCCCCGGGCTCCGGCGTCTTCGGAGTGAGGGGCGAGCCCTTCGGGTACGTCCCGTCGGGGTCGCACGCCACGGCGCTGTCCGCTTCCGAGGGCCGCGCCCTGTCCGGGGACCGTGGCTTCCGTATCCATCACGTCGGCCGCCAGGACGCCGAGCGGTCGGCGTCACGCGGGCTGAGGTTCGCGTTCGCCGCCGCGGGTGCCGTGTCGCTGGCCGCGATCGCGCTCGGCGGGGTGTCGACAGGCATCCCGGCCGATACGGGCCCTGAAGCGCGCGGCGGTTCGGGCACCGGTAGCAATGTCACCCCGACGCGCCCGCCGGGTACGGGCGGTGGCACGGCGTCCCAGACCCAGCGTCGCCGCAACACCGCGCCGCTGCTGGGGCAGCGCACGCTGGGTGGCGGAGCCGTGGCCTCCACGGAGGCATCGGCCCCCCTGCTGCCCGGAGTCCCGGCGCCGGGCTTCCAGGACGACTCGGAGATCCGTGCCCTGACCGCTCCCGTGGTGGCCGGAGCCGCGGCCATGTCCCCGCTGATACGTCCCCTCACCGACCCCGCACCGGTCACGCCGGCCTCCTGGCCGGCCGCCCCGGGGATCATGACCCCCGGGTTGCTGGCCGCGCCGGCGCCGACCTCGTCGGCCACCCCCACCGCCACGCCCTCCTCGGGCGTCGCCCACTGAGCCCGGCGTCTGCGTGCCGACCGCGGAACCTGGTTGAATCCAGGGATGGCCGCGCCCGCGGAAGCGACCCGGGCGCGGAATCGACGATCCAGCGGTGACCGCCGGCGCCGCCGTGCCGCGGGCCGGGTGTGGGGAGAGCATGAACGAGGGGAAGCCGATCCCTCCGGGGGAGGCCGAGGTGGAGACACCGGCGGCGCGGGACGGCGCGGGCGCCGCGACCGGAGCGAGCCCGGAGGCATCCGGGCGTTCAGGTGCGCCTGGGAGTGTGGCGGTGGGTGAGGCGGCCGGCTCCGAGCACCCGGCGGCCGACGGTGAGAGGTCGAGCGGCGCTGCCGACGGCGACTACGAGCTGAGCGGGCCCGTCGCTTCCGACGGCGACTACGAGCTGAGCGGCCCCGTCGTCACGCCCGCACCGGACGAGACCGACCCCGAAGCGGACTTCGAACCGGAGTCTTCGGCTGCTGTGCGGTCGGAGAGCGAGCTCGAGGGGGACTTCGAGCTGGAGCGCCCGCTGTCGGCGCGGCCCGAGAGCGGGGCCCTGGACCAGGTGGGGTCGGAGGCGTCCGATGCCGTGCCCGTCGAGTACGCAGGCGCCGGTGGCGGGGCGCGGGAACGTTCCGAGGACATGGCTCCTCGGCCGGGCCCCGATGCACACCCCGCTCCCGCCGAGCGCCCCAGGCCGCTCCACGACCCCGACCCCTACGGCACCCCGCCCTACGGCGAACCGGGGCCCTGGGCCCCCGCCCCGCCGGTCCAGCACCCGGCGGTGACGCCCGCGCACGGCACGGCGCCCATGCCGGGGCTCCTGCCGGGCGCTCCTGTCCCGCCGGGCGCACCCGGGCCGGTCCCGCCGTCCTCCGGCGTGCCGCAGAGCGCTCCGGTCCCGTTGTCACCCCTGCCGCAGGACGGGCCCTCCGCGTCGGCGTCCGTCCCGTCGGCCACACCGAATCCACCCGCGTCCCTGCCGCAGGGCGCTTTGGCCCCCGGCACCCCCGGAGCCGACGCGACGGCCCCCGGTGTGCCGCCCGCGCCGTCCGGACAACCCTCCGCGCCCTCCGCGCCGCATCCGGCCGCCGCGCCCGACCCGGTGGCCGTGCACGCGGCCGAGGCCACGTACACCGGCCCCTGGCAGAACTACGACCCCTGGGCACCCCACGGCCCCCTCCAGCAGAGCGGCGCGCCCGTCGCCACCCAGGAGCATCGGCGCCGGCGGACCAGGAAGGTGCTCGTGCTCGGCGCCGTGCTGATCGCGCTCGTGTCGGGCGGGGTCGGCGGTGTCGTCGGCGCCGGGCTGGAGCGCGGTGGCGGACTCGGGGGCGTCCAGTTGCCCCAGGCGGGACCGGAGCCCAAGGGACGTGCCCCCGGCAGCGTCGCCGGGATCGCCGCCCGCGCGCTGCCCAGCGTGGTGACCCTGCACGTCAAGGGCACCGGCACCCAGGACACCGGCACCGGGTTCGTGCTCGACGGGCAAGGACACGTCCTCACCAACAACCATGTCGTCGAGCCCGCCGGATCCGGCGGCGAGATATCGGTGACCTTCAACGGCGGGGAGACCGCCAAGGCCACCCTCGTCGGCCGCGACACCGGCTACGACCTCGCCGTGGTCAAGGTCAGCGGCGTCCGGGGCCTCCAGCCCCTGCCCCTCGGCAACTCCGACAACGTGCAGGTCGGCGACCCGGTCGTCGCCATCGGCGCGCCCTTCGACCTCGCCGGCACGGTCACCGCCGGGATCGTCAGCGCCAAGGAGCGGCCCATCACGGCCGGCGGCCAGAAGGGCGACGGAAGCGATGTGTCGTACGTCGACGCCCTGCAGACCGACGCCCCGATCAACCCCGGCAACTCCGGCGGCCCCCTCCTGGACTCCAGGGGCCGTGTCGTCGGGATCAACTCCGCCATCCGGTCGGCCGGCGGCGACTCGGGCCGAAGCGGCCAGGCGGGTTCCATCGGGCTCGGCTTCGCCATCCCCGTCAACCAGGCCAAGCGTGTCGCCGAGGAGCTGATCAACACCGGCAAGGCCACCCACCCCGTCGTCGGCGTCACGCTCGACATGAGCTACCCGGGAGACGGCGCCCGCGTCGGCACCAAGGGCACCGGCGGCGGCTCGGCGGTCACCCCAGGCGGCCCCGGCGACAAGGCGGGTGTCAAGCCGGGTGACGTCATCACCGAGGTCGACGGCGTACACGTCCACTCGGGCGAAGAGCTGATCGTCAGGACGCGCGCCCACCGCCCCGGCGACCGCCTGGAGCTGACCGTCGTCCGTGACGGCGGGGAGCGGAGGATCACCCTCGTCCTCGGCGCCGCGAACGGCAACTGACACCAACCTCACGGGGACGGATCCGAACCGCGCACCACAAGGCAAACATCCCGGAAAACCCGCCGCGTACACGCGGCCGGGGGTGCCGGGACGGTACCCGTCGGACAGGAACGCCGGGTACCGTGGATCCGGCCCGGACCACGGAAGACCCGCATCGACCACCGGGGCCGAGGACCGAGGACATCGCTAGGAGCTTCAGGTGTTCAATGACATAGGACCGCTCGAGCTGGTCACGCTCGTCGTCCTCGCTGTGCTCATCTTCGGTCCGGACAAGCTCCCGAAGATGATCCAGGACGTCACGCGCACCATCCGCAAGATCCGCGAGTTCTCGGAGAGCGCCAAGCAGGACATCCGCAGCGAACTGGGCCCCGAGTTCAAGGACTTCGAGTTCGAGGACCTCAACCCCAAGACGTTCATCCGCAAGCAGCTGGACAACGACGACCTGGGGCTGAAGGAGATCCGCAACGGATTCGACCTGAAGAGGGAGATGGCCGAGGTCACGGACGCGGTCCACGGCCGCGAGTCGGAGCCCCCGTCGTCCTCGTCCTCCGCCACGCCCTCCTCCGGTCGCGTCGACATGACGAAGAAGCCCGAGAAGCTCGACCCCGACGAGCGCCCGCCCTTCGACGCGGACGCCACCTGAGCCGTCCGCGGCGGGCCCGCGCGGCGTAGCACGCCTGACGGCGAGGTGACGCGGGCCATACGCCCATCGGCGTGCGCGCGGCCGTATTGCGACCTGCAAGCGGCCGTACGCGCCGGGCGTTTCCCTGCTGCTCGGAGTGCTGTGGCTATGCTGCCCTGTTGTTGTGCGGACCGATTGGGAGCTAGGACGCCCGTGGGGGGCGGGCCGCTCGGGTCCGACGAGAGCGAGGAGGCGTCCGGGCAGATGGAGACGACGAGTCGGGAGGGCGCGCAGGCGCAGGGCGCGGAGGGCGGGCAGCAGCTCCCCTTCGCCCGGCGCACGGTGGACGGCTACCTCAAGGCGTCCTTCCCTTGGTACGGCCTCGACGAGGCGTTCACGGGTCCGCGCTGGCTGATGCAGGTGGGCACCGCGGCCGACGGGACGGTGGAGCACGGATCGACCGGACACGGTGACGAACCCTCCGTGCGCAACGACGCCACCGAGGACAAGGAGCGGTTCGCGGTCGTGGTCACCGTCGCCGCCAACCCCGTACGGCACAGCGCGGACGGCACCGGTCTGCTGGAGGCCACATCGGTCTCCTCGGCCGCCTGGCTCGCGGGCGTGGGGCTGCTGTCGTTCACCTGGCCGGGCCAGCTGGACCACGGCCTGCGGGACGACTGGCTGGACCAGCAGACCGAGACGGCGTGGGTGCTGGCGGACGACCTGACGGGCCCCGACTGGTCGGCCCTGTCCCTGCCCGTGGACGGCGTCCCGACGTCCTTCCACTACCGCGAGTCCGAGTTCGGCTGGGTACTCGCCGGGTCCACCCGGGAGGGCGTGCACGTGGGGGCGTACGGCAGGGGCATGAGCGCGTACGGGCTCGGCTTCGCCGTGATCAAGGACATCTCGGCGTACGCCTGATCCTGTGGCGCACAGGCCGAGGGGGCACCGTGGACCACGGTGCCCCCTCGGCGTAGGACATCAGCCTCTGGAAGGTGCTCCACCACCCCTAGAACTTGTTCTTGGGCGTGATTCCCAGGGACAGGCCCGCAAGGCCCCGCTGCCGTCCGCCCAGCTTCCCCGCGATCGAGCGCAGGGCCGAGCCCGCGGCGGAGTCCGGGTCGGTCAGGACCACGGGCTTGCCCTCGTCGCCGCCCTCGCGCAGGCGGACGTCGATGGGGATGGAGCCGAGGACCGGGACCGTGGCACCGGTCGTACGGGTGAGACCGTCGGCGACCCGTTGGCCGCCGCCCGTCCCGAAGACGTCCACCATCTCGCCGCAGTGCGGGCAGGGCAGGCCGGACATGTTCTCGACCACGCCCACGATCTTCTGGTGGGTCTGTACGGCGATGGCGCCCGCGCGCTCCGCCACCTCCGCGGCGGCCTGCTGCGGGGTGGTCACCACCAGGATCTCCGCGTTCGGGACCAGCTGTGCCACCGAGATCGCGATGTCGCCCGTGCCCGGCGGCAGGTCGAGCAGCAGCACGTCCAGATCCCCCCAGAAGACATCCGCGAGGAACTGCTGGAGCGCGCGGTGCAGCATCGGGCCGCGCCAGACCACGGGCGCGTTGCCCGGAGTGAACATGCCGATCGAGATGACCTTCACGCCGTTCGCCTGCGGCGGCATGATCATGTTCTCGACCTGGGTCGGACGGCCGTCCACGCCCAGCATGCGGGGCACGCTGTGGCCGTAGATGTCGGCGTCCACGACACCGACCTTCAGGCCGTCGGCCGCCATCGCCGCGGCCAGGTTCACCGTCACCGAGGACTTGCCGACGCCGCCCTTGCCGGAGGCCACCGCGTACACCCGGGTGAGCGAGCCCGGCTTGGCGAACGGGACCTCGCGCTCGGCCTGGCCGCCGCGCAGCGCGGTCGCCAGCTCGCGGCGCTGCTCGTCGCTCATCACGTCGAGCGTGACGTCCACCCGGGTGACGCCCTCGACGCGGGAGACCGCCTCCGTGACGCGCTGCGTGATCGTGTCGCGCATGGGACAGCCGGAGACCGTCAGATACACGGTGACCGCGACCGCGCCGTCCGCGCCGATCTCCACCGATTTGACCATCCCCAGCTCGGTGATGGGTCGCTGGATCTCGGGGTCGTTCACCGTCGCCAGTGCCTCGCGCACCGCGTCTTCCGTAGCCATAAGCACGATGGTACGGCGCCCGGCGGGGGCCTCGGAAAGCCCCG
The DNA here is from genome assembly GCF_001417775.1 of Streptomyces sp. TP-A0356. Taxonomy (GTDB): domain Bacteria; phylum Actinomycetota; class Actinomycetes; order Streptomycetales; family Streptomycetaceae; genus Streptomyces. Next base: position 199,803 of record NZ_BBZJ01000019.1, read on the forward strand.
TCAGCGGTCGTCTACATCACGTCCGCGCGACCGGTCCGCCGGGAATACCACAGGGCCCTCGGAGCGCCGTCGCTCCTCCACCTCTTTCATGAGGTCCTGGAGTTCCGAGCGGATCCAGTCGCGGGTGGCGACCTCGCCGAGTCCCATGCGCAGTGCGGCGACCTCCCGGGTCAGGTACTCGGTGTCCGCGATCGATCGCTCGTTCTGCTTACGGTCCTGTTCCAGGTTGACCCGGTCGCGGTCGGCCTGGCGGTTCTGCGCCAGCAGGATCAGCGGGGCCGCGTAGGAGGCCTGCAGGGACAGCATCAGGGTCAGGAAGATGAACGGGTACGGGTCGAAGCGCAGGTGGCGGGGGGCGGCGACGTTCCACACCAGCCACAGCATGATGACGACCGTCATCCAGACGATGAACCGCCCGGTGCCGAGGAAGCGCGCGATCCGCTCGGACATGCGTCCGAAGGCCTCCGCATCCCACTCGGGGAGCACCCGGGCGCGCCGCGGCAGCGGCTGGTCGAGCCGGATGCGGGGTCGGGTGGCGGCGGTCGCGCCGGAGGGGGACTTCTCGCGCTCAGGCGCCATCGGCGGCCCCCTCGCCGTACAGATGGAACTCCGTCTCGCGCCAGTCGTCGGGCAGCATGTGGTCCAGTACGTCGTCCACGGTCACCACGCCCAGCAGCGAGCCGGCCTCGTCGACGACGGGCGCCGCGACCATGTCGTAGGTTGCGAAGAACCCGGCCACCACGGGCAGCGGGGCGTCCGGGGCCAGGGGCTGCAGATCGTCGTCGAGGATCGAGCTGACGAGCGTGTACGGCGGGTCGCGCAGCAGCCGCTGGAAGTGCACGGTCCCCAGGTACTTGCCGGTCGGTGTCTCGTCCGGGGGCCGGCAGACGTACACCTGGGCGGCGAGCGCGGGGGACAGGTCGGGATTGCGCACCCGGGCGAGCGCGTCGGCGACGCTGGCGTCGGGCCGCAGCACGATCGGCTCGGTGGTCATCAGGCCGCCCGCGGTCTTCTCCTCGTAGGCCATGAGGCGGCGCATGTCGGCCGCGTCGGAGGGCTGCATCAGGCTCAGCAGCCGCTCCTTCTCGTCCTCCGGCAGCTCGGCGAGCAGGTCTGCGGCGTCGTCGGGGTCCATCGCCTCCAGGACGTCCGCGGCGCGCTCCTCCTGGAGCTTGCCGAGGATCTCGATCTGGTCGTCCTCCGGCAGCTCTTCGAGGACGTCGGCGAGCCGGTCGTCGTCGAGGGCGGCGGCGACCTCCGCACGGCGTTTGGCGGAGAGGTGGTGCAGGACGTTCGCGAGGTCGGCGGCGCGCAGCTGCTCGAAGGTGGCCAGCAGGCTCTCCGCGCCCTGTCCGTGCTCCTCCAGGGAGAAGCCGGTGACGGCGGACCACTCGACGAGCATCGTCTCGCCCTTGCGCCGGAACGCCCCGCCCTTGCCCTTGCGCACGAGGACACGGTCCACCTCCCAGTCCCGGCGGGCGGGCAGTTGCTGCACGGAGAGGTCCAGGACGGTGACCTCCTCGCCGGTCTCGACGAGCTTGACGCGCCGGTCGAGCAGCTCACCGAAGACGAGCCGCTCGGTGGGCCGCTGCTCGAAGCGGCGGACGTTCAGCACACCGGTGGTGATGACCTGGCCGGACTCGATGCTGGTCACCCGGGTCATGGGCAGGAAGATACGGCGGCGGGTGACGAGTTCGACCACGAGGCCGAGCAGTCGTGGGGGGCGGCGCCCCACGCGCAGCATGACCACCAGGTCGCGCACGCGTCCCACCTGGTCGCCGTTGGGGTCGAAGACGGCGACGCCGGACAGATGCGAGACGAAGATGCGAGGGGCGCTTGCCGCCATGCGCGCGCCTCCTGTTCCAGCCGTTTTGTCCGCTCGCGTGGGCTTCAGGCTAGCCCGTCCCGGTGCGGCACGCCCTGGCGAGAAGCGCGGACGGACCGGCTCCGGAGAGCCTCCCGGGCACCGGTACGCTGCCGTACGCCGATGAGGAGTCCCGCACGAGAGGCAGCCCCACCTGTGACCGCAATTCCCCAGGGCCGTACCCGCAGGGCCGCACTGGTGAGCGCGATGTGCGCACTGGTCGTGACGGGGACCGGGCTGACGGGGTGCAGCAGTGGCGACCCTGACGCCGGGACGAACGGTGTGGGGAAGCTGTCGGCCGACAAGATCCAGAGCCGGACGCGTACGGCGGCCAAGTCGGCGTCGGCGGTGCGGCTGTCCGGCACGGTCGTCGGCAACGGCGGCACGTACACCCTGGACATGCAGCTGAAGGGCGACGGCGGCACCGGATCGGTGACCTCGAAGAACGGTACGTTTCGGTTGCTGCGGGTGGGCGAACACCTGTTCCTGAAGGCCGACGCGGCGTTCTGGAACCGGCAGGACGGCAAGGGGGGCGGTGGGGGCTCGGCGGCGGCGAGCAAGCTCGGCGGGATGTACGTGAAGGTGCCGACGGGGGATCCGGCCTACAAGCGCTTCAGCGGCTTCACCGACAAGGACGTGCTGCTCGACGGCCTCCTCACGCTGCACGGCACGCTGGCGACGGACGGCCGCCATGAGCAGAACGGCGTCCGCACGGTCCGTATCACCGGCGACAAGGGCTCCGGCGGCACGCTGGACGTCTCCCTGGAGGGAGCCCCGTATCCGCTGCGCCTGGTCCGCGCCGGCAACGCGGGGACGCTCCGCCTGTCGGACTGGGGGAAGGACTTCGCCCTGGCCGAGCCGCCGCAGAACGAGACGGTGGACTACGGGAAGCAGCTGCCGTCCTCTTGAGGAGCCGGGCCCGGCAGGAGCCGGGGCTCCTCGGCACCGCGGCGGTGCCCGGCGGCGGTGCCCACGGGCGCGTCCCGTCCGCCGATCCGGCCGTACCCGCTGCCCGACCGCCGGACGGCTATCGGCGCTTGCGCCGTAGCAGCCGGGGCAGTGCGGCCGGGATCGGGCGGCGGGTGGTGGCGGGGGTGGGGACCGGCGGGGCGGCGAGCGAGTCCTCCGGCAGCGGCATCGTCGTACCCCGCGGTTCCAGGCGCAGCACCCGGCACTCCCGGCGCCACCGCTGCGGCATCTCCTCGCCGTCCGGGGCGTTGAGCCGCTTGCTCTTCAGCTCGGCGACCGCGCCCTCCCACTCGGGCGACGCCGGCGACAGCTCCACCACCCGGGCGGGCCAGGTGACGATCCGGCCGCCCTTGTCCTTGCTGCGCACCGTGACGACAGCGTCCCCGCCGTCGACCAACCCGGTCAGCGGCTGCTCGCCGGGGCCGTCGCCCACCACGTGCGCCGCGCCCTCGTGCCACACGTGCCACAGCGCACGCGCGGGCCCGCCCTGGGCGTCCGTGCCGGGGGACGGCGCGCCCTGGACCCAGATCAGCCCGGACTTCTTCGTGGCCTCCTCGACGAGGGCCCGGTCGAGCAGCTCGCTTGTCATGCGCCCAGCCTAGGTCCTGTCGTCGGACCACCGTCGTCCGCCCGGGGAGCGGGCGTCCGACGCGAGGACCGGGACCCCGTCACAGCCAGCCGTTGCGCTTCAGCGTGCGGTGGATGCCCAGGCAGATGGCCACCGTGACGCCCATGATCACCGGGTAGCCGTACTTCCAGTGCAGCTCGGGCATGTACGAGAAGTTCATGCCGTACACCCCGCACACCATCGTCGGCACGGCGATGATCGCCGCCCACGCCGTGATCTTGCGCATGTCCTCGTTCTGCGCCACGGACGCCTGCGCCAGGTTCGCCTGGAGGATCGAGTTCAGCAGTTCGTCGAAGCCCACCACCTGCTCGTGGACCCGGGCGAGGTGGTCGGCGACGTCACGGAAGTACTTCTGGATGTCGGGGTCGACCAGCCGCATCGGCCGCTCGCTCAGCAGCAGCATCGGCCGCAGCAGCGGCGCCACCGCCCGCTTGAACTCCAGCACCTCGCGCTTGAGTTGGTAGATACGGCCCGCGTCCGTGCCCCGGGGCGTCCCCTTGCGGCCCGGCGAGAACACCTCCGTCTCCACCTCGTCGATGTCGTCCTGGACGGCGTCCGCCACCGCGATGTAACCGTCGACGACGTGGTCGGCGATCGCGTGCAGCACGGCCGAGGGCCCCTTGGCGAGCAACTCGGGGTCGTCCTGCAGCCGGTGCCGCAGCGCCCGGAGCGAGCCCTGCCCGCCGTGCCGGACGGTGATGAAGAAGTCCCGGCCGGTGAAGCACATGACCTCTCCGGTCTCGACGAGCTCGCTGTTGGCGGTCAGCCGGTCGTGCTCGACGTAGTGGATGGTCTTGAAGACGGTGAAGAGGGAGTCGTCGTACCGCTCCAGCTTGGGGCGCTGGTGTGCCTGCACCGCGTCCTCGACCGCCAGCGGGTGCAGCCCGAACTCACTGGCGATATCGGCGAATTCGGCCTCCGTCGGCTCGTGCAGACCGATCCACACGAAGCCCCCGTCGCGCCGCACCAACCGCATCGCCTCGTGCGGGGACAGCGCCTTCTGGCTCTCGACGCGGACACCGTCGCGGTAGACGGCGCAGTCGACGACGGCGGACGGCGTCGCGGGGTCGCGCGTGGTGTCGTACGTGCCGCTGTCCTTGCGCAGGGAGGGGCGGGACGGGCGGACCACGGCGCGCAGGTCGCGAATCATCGACATGGCAGGCTCCTTCGCAACGAGCAACGAAGGCGCCGACGGCGGTCGGAACTGCCCGGAATGGGGACGTCCTGACAAGGGGTCTCCCGCCCTTCGATGAGGGAAGGATGTTTGGCACGTCCACAAAGCGGGGAGCACCGCACCCGTCGCGGTGGCGGACTTCGCTACTGATTCAGATCAGACAGATCAGGCAAAGCGAAACGAAGTGCTCTTCCGCGGTGGCACGGATGCGAGAGGTGGCAGCCAGCCAGAGCTGGATCAGCGGCAGGAAGAGCGGGTGGTACTGCACGGTCGACTTCGATCCATAGCAGCCCCACCTCCTCCGGCCGGTCCCCCGTGAGGGAGTCTCATCGGCGTCGGGGCCGATCCGCGACGCTTGCGCGTGCTGCCCCGAACCACCGGGCAAGAGTATCAGCCGACTGAAGTGTCAAGGTGCTGCTTTGCCCCGTGCTGACGAGTTCTATGCTCGCCGCATGGTTGATGTTCTTCCTCTGGTCGAGGCCCGGTTGCGCACCGCGCTGGGCGAACCGGACGCCCGCGCCGCGGTCACCTTCCTGGGCACGGACCGCATCGAGGTGCTGCGCTTCCAGGAGGGGGACCTCGTCCGCTACGCCACGCTCGGCATGTCCGCCCAGCCGATGACGGACCCCACGGCGGCGCTCGCCGACCCCGTCAAGGGACCCCGCGCCGAGCTGGTCCTCTCCGTCCGGGCCGGCCTCGCCGAGAGCGACAAGGTGCTCCGCCCGCTCGCCGTGCTCGCCGCGTCCCCGCAGGTGGAGGGCGTGGTCGTCGCCCCGGGAGCCTCGCTGGACGTGGGCGAACCGCTGTGGCCCGGCGCCCCGTTCACCTCGGTCCTGGTCGGCGAGCCCGGCGGCCTGGTCGAGGATCTGGAGCTGGACGAGCCGCTCGACCCGGTACGGTTCCTGCCGCTGCTGCCCATGACCCCGAACGAGGCCGCCTGGAAGCGGGTGCACGGCGCCCAGGCCCTCCAGGAGCGCTGGCTGACGAACGGGACGGACCTGCGGGACCCCGCCCGCCGATCCGTCCCGCTGGAGTGAGCAAGCTCACCAACCTCTGGCCGGATACGGTCAGTTGGCAAAGGCCGTGACGCCGTCCTCGGTCGCGTGCCGCGGCTGGAGTTCCTCCGCTTCGTGGGTGAGCGCCTTCCGCCGTACGACGACCACGACCGCGCCGGCCACCGCCGTGACCGCCGCGACCACGAACGGGACGTGGATGTCGCTCCACTCCTCGATCTTCGGCGCCAGGTAGGGCGCGGCAGCCGCGGCGAACCAGCGCACGAAGTTGTAGCCCGCGCTGGCCACCGGGCGCGGCGCGGCGGAGACGCCGAGGGCCAGTTCGGTGTAGACGGTGTTGTTCACGCCGATGAACGCGCCGGACAGCATCGTGCAGACGACGGCGGTGGTGTGGTCGCCGTAGCCGAGAACCAGTACGTCGGTCGCGAGCAGTACCAGCGAGCCGCCGAGCACCTTCAGGGAGCCGAACCGCTGCTGCATGCGCGGCGCCACGACCACCGAGAAGACGGCGAGCAGCACGCCCCAGGCGAAGAACACCGCACCCGACTTGTACGGGGTCATGTTCAGCACGAACGGTGTGAAGGCCAGCACGGTGAAGAACGTGTAGTTGTAGAAGAACGCGGAGACGGCCGCGGAGGCCAGTCCGGCGTGGCCGAGCGCCTTGATCGGGTCCAGCAGTGAGGTCTTCCGCGCGGGCCTGGGCTGCTCCTTCAGGAACGCCGTGATGCACAGGAAGCCGACCGCCATCAGGAACGCGGTGCCGAAGAACGGGTAGCGCCAGCTGGCGTCGCCGAGCAGGGCGCCCACCAGCGGGCCGCACGCCATCCCGAGGCCGAGCGCGGACTCGTACAGCAGGATCGCCGCGGCGCTGCCCCCGGCCGCCGCGCCGACGATGACGGCGAGGGCCGTGGAGACGAAGAGCGCGTTGCCCAGGCCCCAGCCGGCTCGGAAGCCGACGAGCTGCCCGACCGAGTCCGAGGTGCCCGCCAGGCCCGCGAAGACCACGACGAGGGCGAGGCCGAGGAGGAGCGTCTTGCGGCCGCCGATGCGGCTGGAGACGAAGCCGGTGACCAGCATCGCGACGGCGGTGATCAGGAAGTACGAGGTGAAGAGCAGGGAGACCTGGCTGGGCGTGGCCTGCAGGCCCTTGGCGATGGACGGCAGGATCGGGTCGACGAGCCCGATCCCCATGAACGCGACGACGGACGCGCCGGCCGTTGCCCAGACGGCCTTCGGCTGACGCAGGATTCCGCCGGCTCCCGCGTCGAACGGGTCCGCCTCGGCCGCTGCTGTGGCGGGTCCTCCTGTGCTGCTGCTCATGTGTGGCCTCGCAGTTCTCGACAAGGTGGTTGGCGTATACACATATTAAGTTAGCGAGGCTAAATAGTGCAAGTGGCATCTAGTTCTCGCAGGTGAAGCGGGCATGAGGGGGCGACGCCGGACGGGTGATCGTCCTTGACGCGGCGCGGGACGGGGAGGACCGTGGGGCCCTATGAGGGGCGAACCCAGTTGCCCGAAGTGTGGTGGCCGGGTCAGGGCTCCCGGACTCTTTGCCGACTCCTGGCAGTGCGATGTGCACGGGAACGTGCATCCGCTGCAGCCCGTGATCCCGCCCAGCGTCGAGGCCCTCAGCGTCGTGGTGCACCGCGCCAAGGTGCCGGTGTGGATGCCGTGGCCGTTGCCGGTCGGCTGGCTGTTCACGGGGGTGGCCTACGCCGGTGACGACCGCAGCGGGGGCCGTGCGACCGCCGTGGCCTGCTCGGGCCCCGGGCCGCTCGGCGGTGTCGGGGAGCTGATCCTCGTCGCCGAGGAGTTGGGGGTCGGCCTCGGTGCGCGGTACGCGGGCGTCGAGGGCCCGGACCCCGGCCCCTATCTGAACGTCGAGAAGCCGCCCCAGGCGAAGGTGCTGGCCGTCGGCCGCCCCACTCCGCTGTGGCATGTCTCGGGCACCCCCGACGACCGCGCGGTCTTCGCGGGCGAGGCGTGCGGCCTGTGGCTGTGGGCGGTCGTCTGGCCCGAGCAGTCGGGTCTGCTGATGTACGACGAGATGGTGCTGACGGACGTGCGGGACGCGGGCGCCGAGGTGGACCTGCTGCCCTGCGGAGCGCTGTCGCCTCGCCTGCTGGAGCCGTGACTCCGCAACCATGGCAATGGGGCGTGACATCCGGCATGACGCGCGGCCTGCCGTGAGCGTAGGGGGCGGACCCCCTCGGCGGGTGTGACAGGGCACCCGGGACTCCCGTTATCCTTGAGCGTCCCCTTCCGTCCGGTCACCGCTTGGAGTTCGTGTCGTGCGCATCGATCTGCACACCCACTCCACCGCGTCCGACGGTACGGACACCCCGGCCGAGCTGGTGCGCGGCGCCGCCGCGGCCGGACTGGACGTCGTCGCTCTCACCGACCACGACACCACCCGCGGCCACGCGGAGGCGATCGACGCGCTGCCCGAGGGCCTGACCCTCGTCACCGGCGCGGAACTCTCCTGTCGGCTGAACGGCGTCGGCATGCACATGCTGGCCTACCTCTTCGACCCCGAGGACCCCGCACTGCTCGCCGAGCGCGAGCTGGTCAGGGACGACCGGGTGCCGCGGGCCCACGCGATGATCGCCAAGCTGCGGGAGCTGGGCGTGCCGGTCACCTGGGAGCAGGTGGCGGGCATCGCGGGCGACGGGTCGGTCGGACGGCCGCACATCGCCTCCGCCCTGGTCGAGCTCGGCGTCGTGGACAGCGTCTCGGACGCGTTCACGCCCCAGTGGCTGGCCGACGGCGGGCGCGCGTACGTCGAGAAGCACGAGACCGACCCCTTCGAGGCGATCCGGCTGGTGAAGGCCGCGGGTGGGGTCACCGTCTTCGCGCACCCGGCCGCCGTCAAGCGCGGCCGGACCGTGCCGGAGTCCGCCATCGCGGACCTCGCCGCCGCCGGGCTCGACGGTATCGAGGTCGACCACATGGACCACGACCCGGCGACCCGGGCACGGCTGCGCGGGCTGGCCGACGAGCTCGGGCTCCTGGCCACGGGCTCCTCCGACTACCACGGCAGCCGCAAGACGTGCGTGCTCGGGGAACACACCACCGACCCCGAGGTGTACGGGGAGATCATCCGGCGGGCCACCGGGGCGTTCCCGGTGCCGGGGACCGGCGGACGCCGCAGCGCCTGACCCTGTCGTAGTTCCCCTGCGTTCCCTCTGCGTTCCCCCTGCTTCTGCTTCCGGGGGCACCCGGCGCCCGCCGCCGTGCCCCGCCGTCGCGCGCCTCCCGGCGCACCGACCGTCCCCGCGGCCGCGGCCCGCCCGCTGTCGTCTGCTCGCCCGTTCCTCTCCGCAAGGCCCCCATGTTCGACGTCGCCGTCTTCGGTTCCCTCTTCCTGACCCTCTTCGTGATCATGGATCCCCCCGGGATCACCCCGATCTTCCTGGCGCTCACCGCGGGGCGCCCCGCCAAGGTGCAGAGGCGGATGGCCTTCCAGGCCGTCTGTGTCGCCGGCGGCGTCATAGCCGTCTTCGGCCTGCTCGGCCACCAGATCCTGAACTATCTGCATGTCTCCGTGCCCGCGCTGATGATCGCGGGTGGGCTGCTGCTCCTGCTGATCGCCCTCGACCTGCTGACCGGCAAGACGGACGAGCCCAAGCAGACCAAGGACGTCAACGTGGCCCTCGTGCCGCTCGGCATGCCGCTGCTGGCCGGACCGGGCGCGATCGTCTCGGTGATCCTGGCGGTCCAGAAGGCCGGCAGCGTGGGCACCCAGGTGTCCGTGTGGACGGCGATCCTCGCCATCCACATCGTGCTGTGGCTGGTCATGCGCTACTCGCTGCTGATCATCAGGGTGATCAAGGACGGCGGCGTGGTCCTGGTGACCCGTCTCGCGGGCATGATGCTCTCCGCGATCGCCGTGCAGCAGATCATCAACGGGGTCACCCAGGTCGTGCACGGAGCCTGAGCGCCGCGGCGGTCCCCGGTACGCACGAAGCCCCGTACGGCATCGATGCCGTACGGGGCTCCCAAGTCTTGAGAACGTCGCGCGACCCGTTACGACGCGGACGTGTCGGCCGGGCGGATCCAAAGACGCTGCCCGATGGCGGCGGCCTGCTGAACGATCTGCTTGACGGAGGCGGCGTCCACAACGGTGGTGTCCACGGGCGTACCGTCGACGTCGTCGAGGCGCATGATTTCGAAGCGCACAGGCTTCTCCCTTCGTCTGGTCATCCTCCTGCGGAGAACTACTGGTGGGTGGAGCGCGGGGCGACGGTGCCCGGCGTTCCTGTATGGATTCAACGGGATGCTTGTTACAAACATTCCCTACGCTAAGGAAATTTTTCGAGTCGCTAATTACTGGCCGGTAAGAGGTCTGAATCGGTGTGATATGCGTTCATGGTGCACTGATCGGGACCGGTTGTGTTCGCAGCGTGACCGCCGGGACAATGGAGGCATATGAACGACGACCTGGCGGGGCTCGGCGCCCGCATCGACCGCACGAACGAGCTGCTCCAGCGCATGCTCGCCGAGGTGGCGAAGACGCCCTCGACCCATGCGATCTTCGTCGACGCCGGCTATCTGTATGCGGCCGCGGGACGGCTCGTGGCCGGTACGGAGGACCGCCGGGCCTTCGACCTCGACGCCGAAGGGCTGATCGACGCCCTGATCGACAAGGCGCGCACCATCTTCGCGGACAGCCGGCTGCTGCGCGTGTACTGGTACGACGGCGCCAGACGCCGCATCCACACGGCGGAACAGCAGTCCATCGCCGAGCTTCCGGATGTGAAGGTGCGGCTCGGCAACCTCAACGCCAACAACCAGCAGAAGGGCGTCGACTCCCTCATCAGAACCGATCTGGAGTCACTCGCCCGGCACCGCGCGATCAGCGACGCGGCGCTCATCGGCGGCGACGAGGACCTGGTGTCGGCGGTCGAGGCGGCGCAGGGCTACGGGGCGCGCGTGCACCTGTGGGGCATCGAGGCACCCGAGGGCCGCAACCAGGCGGAGCCGCTGCTGTGGGAGGTCGACAGCCAGCGCACCTTCGAACTCGACTTCTTCAAGCCGTATGTGACCCGGCGGACGGCCGCGAGCTACGAGCCGTCGTCGGCGGCCCGTCCCACCCGCGAGGACGTCCGTTTCGTGGGCGCCCAGATCGCGGCGAAGTGGCTGGTGGCGCGTGGCCGGGAGGCGATGGCGGAACTGCTCACCGGACACCCGTATCTGCCCGGCTCCATCGACCAGGACCTGCTGGTGGAGGCGGAGGGCCTGCTGCAGTACTCGCTGCGCGGCCAGTCCGATCTGCGGCGCGCGCTGCGGGACGGCTTCTGGGAGCACCTGCAGGCGCAGTACTAGGGCGCTTGTGACGGATCCCCGTCGCGACGCCACTGAGATCCGTCGCAGAGGGGCCCCTGGTCCAGGCCGCCTGGGCAGCCTCGGACCGACTGCGCCGGGCTACGACCGTGTCCCCGGGGATGGCGCGGGCTGGGGGAGCCGGTCCCAGAAGGCGGCGAGGGCACGGGCCGTGTGGTCGGGCTGGTCCGTGTTGGGGGAGTGCTCCGCGTCCGGTACGACGGTGCGGTGCGCGTCCAGCCGGTCGGCCATGTCGTCCAGGAGGGGGATGGGCCAGGTGTCGTCACGGTCCCCGGACAGCACGTGCACGGGCAGGCCGACGGCGGCCAGTTCCTCCACGCGGTCGGGTTCCTCGCACAGCTGACGGCCCGTGGCGAGCAGCTGGGCAGGGCTGTTGCCGAGCCAGCGGCGGCGCAGCTCCTCGCCGTCGGAGAGTCCCTCGTCGAGTGCGCGGGTGTCGGCCTCCTCCGGAGGATCCATGGCCTGCATGGCGTCCCAGACCTGAGCCATGTCCAGTACGGCGAGGGCGTCGCGCAGCAGCTTGACGCGCTGCTGCTGGGGGACGGAGATCTGGGCCGGTCCGGAGGCCATCAGGGTGAGCGAGACGAACGGGGAGGCGTCGAGGAGGACGGCGGCACGAGCGATCTGGCCGCCCAGGGAGTGCCCCAGCAGATGCACGGGACCGCCGACGGCCCGCGCCTGCGCGAGCACGTCCCGGGCCAGCTCGCTCTGCGCGTACGGCGCCTCGTCGTCCCGGGGGCCGGGGGACTCGTACTGCCCCCGCCCGTCCACGGCGACCGTCCGGTACCCGGCCGCCGCGAGGAGCGGCTGCAGGGGGATGAAGTCCTCCTTGCTCCCGGTGAAACCGGGGAGCAGGAGGGCGGTCCCGTTGACCGTCGGTGACACCGGGGCCGCCTCCAGAACGGCGAACTCCCCGCGCTCCGTTACGAGCCGGTGGGCCCGGACGCCGGGGGGCGGGGTGAAGGTCGGGGGACGGCTCATGGGGCGAGGTTACCGGGCGGTTGGGACGGGATGCGGGTGGGGCCGGGTGACATCACGGTGTACGGAGACGGAGGAAACGCCGATGGCCCGCCCCCACGGGATGTGGGGGCGGGCCATCGAACGAGCGTCGGATCAGCCTTCGGCAGGCTCCGCGGCCTTGCGCGTACGCTGGCGCGGCTTGGCCGCCGCCTCGTCCGTCTGGGCCGGGATCTCCGCCTCCGCGGCCACCGTCGCCTTGCGGGTACGGCGCCGAGGCTTGACCTCGGGCTCCTCGGTGGCCTGCGCGGGAATCCCGGCGTCGACGACCACGGCCACGGCCTTGCGGGTGCGACGTCGGGGCTTGGTCTCGGCGGCTTCCGCGGTGTCGACGGTGGCCTCGGCGGGAGTGGGCTCCGCGGTCTTGCGGGTGCGGCGCCGGGGCTTGGTCTCGGCGGCTTCCGCGGTGTCGACGGTGGCCTCGGCGGGAGTGGGCTCCGCGGTCTTGCGGGTGCGGCGCCGGGGCTTGGTCTCGGCGGCTTCCGCGGTGTCGACGGTGGCCTCGGCCGGAGTGGGCTCCGCGGTCTTGCGGGTGCGGCGCGGCTTGGCCGGGGTCTCGGCCTGCGCCGTGGTGCCCTCGGCCGTCTCGACCGCGACGTCCGCGGCCTTGCGGGTACGGCGTCGGGGCTTCGCCGGGGCTTCGGCCTCCGCCGTCTCGGCGGTGGCCTCCGTCGTCTGGACGGGAGCGTCCGCCGTCTGCACGGGCGCCTCCGCCGTCTTGCGGGTGCGGCGTCGGGGCTTGCTCGCCACCGCCTCGGCGGTGTCGACCACACCCTCGGCGGCAGTCGCCTCCGCCTCGGCCGGGGCCGTCTCCGCGGCCTTGCGGGTCCGTCGGCGCGGCTTGGCCTCCACCGCTTCCGCGCTGTCCACGGCGGCCTCGGCGGCAGCCGGGGTCTCGGTCGCGGCCGGGGCCGTCTCCTCGCCCTTGCGGGTCCGTCGGCGGCGCGGCTTGGCCTCGGCGGCCTCCACGGTGTCCACGGCGGCCTCCGCGGCCGGCGCGGTCGGTTCCGTCGTCTCGGTCACCGTCGTGACCGGCTCCGCCGGCACCCCGCCGCGCATACGGCGACGGCGGCGCGGCGTACGCGGCTCCACGGCCTCGTCCGTCTCGGTGCGGTCCGCGGCGGCCGGCACATCGAGCGCCGCCCCGCCCCGCGTACGACGGCGGCGGCGCGGCGTACCGGCCGGACGCTCGCGCTCCTCGGACGGGCCCGAGGAACGGCGGCCGCGCGGCCCTCGGCCGCCCGTCTCGCCGAGGTCCTCCAGCTGCTCCGCCGCGAGCCCCGCACGCGTGCGCTCGGAACGCGGCAGCACACCCTTCGTGCCCTCGGGGATGCCGAGGTCGGCGAAGAGGTGCGGCGAGGTGGAGTACGTCTCCACCGGGTCGCCGAGGCCCAGGTCCAGCGCCTTGTTGATCAGCTGCCAGCGCGGGATGTCGTCCCAGTCGACGAACGTGATCGCCGTACCCGACGCGCCCGCGCGGCCCGTACGGCCGATGCGGTGCAGATACGTCTTCTCTTCCTCGGGCGACTGGTAGTTGATGACGTGCGTGACGCCCTCGACGTCGATGCCGCGCGCGGCCACGTCGGTGCAGACGAGGACGTCCACCTTGCCGTTGCGGAAGGCCCGCAGGGCCTGCTCGCGCGCGCCCTGGCCCAGGTCACCGTGGACCGCGCCCGACGCGAAGCCGCGCCGCTGCAGCTGCTCGGCGATGTCGGCCGCCGTACGCTTCGTCCGGCAGAAGATCATCGCCAGTCCACGGCCCTCGGCCTGCAGGATGCGGGCGACCATCTCCGGCTTGTCCATGGAGTGCGCGCGGTAGACGAACTGCTTGGTGTTCGCGACGGTCGCGCCCTCGTCGTCCGGCGCGGTGGCGCGGATGTGCGTGGGCTGCGACATGTAGCGGCGGGCCAGACCGATGACCGCGCCCGGCATGGTGGCCGAGAACAGCATGGTCTGCCGCTTGGCCGGAAGCATGTTGATGATCTTCTCGACGTCGGGCAGGAAGCCCAGGTCGAGCATCTCGTCGGCCTCGTCGAGGACCAGGCACTTGACGTGCTTCAGGTTGAGCTTCTTCTGGCCGGCGAGGTCGAGGAGCCGGCCGGGGGTGCCGACCACCACGTCGACGCCCCGCTTCAGGGCCTCCACCTGGGGCTCGTACGCCCGGCCGCCGTAGATCGCCGTGACGCGTACGTTGCGTACCTTGCCCGCGGTGAGCAGGTCGTTGGTGACCTGCGTGCACAGCTCGCGGGTGGGGACGACGACGAGCGCCTGGGGGGCGTCGGTGAGTGCCTCGGGCTTGGCGCGGCCCGCCTCGACGTCGACGGGGACGGTGACGCGCTCAAGGAGCGGGAGGCCGAAGCCCAGCGTCTTGCCGGTGCCGGTCTTGGCCTGGCCGATGACGTCGGTTCCGGAGAGGGCTACGGGGAGCGTCATCTCCTGGATGGGGAAGGGATTGATGATGCCGACGGCCTCCAGGGCCTCGGCCGTCTCGGGAAGGATTCCGAGATCTCGAAAAGTCGTAGTCAGGGTGCTGCCTCTTCTGTGTGCGCGATGCGAGGCGAGCGCGGGGGTCGTGACCGTGCGGATGACGTCGGCCTGCTTGGGGGACGGGCCTGTGGCACGGGACCACGCCGACGCTCCAGCGCTCGTACCGCTGAGGGTCCCTCCGGATGCCGTACGCACAGTGCCGTACGGGCGAGGAGGGCTGTCGGGTCGGAGCCGATCGGGCCACCGACCGGGCATCCTCATGCATGCAGCCTGTCGAGATACGTCGAAGTACTCAGCAGGCGCATTACCACCATACCCCGGATTCGCGCAGTCGCGATGGCCGATTCGGTCACGTAGTCGTCGTCACACTGATTGACCAGGGACTTCCGAGGCACGGTGAGCGAGCTATTGTGCGCTTCATGACGACGCCTGACAACGCCCCCGACGCATCCGCCGACACCACCTCGGTCGCCGCCCAGGACTGGGCGAGGGCCTCCGTCGACCCCCAGTACCGCGCCGCCGTCGTGGACCTCCTCGGCGCGCTCGCCTACGGGGAGCTGGCGGCGTTCGAACGGCTCGCGGAGGACGCGAAGCTCGCGCCCACGCTCACGGACAAGGCGGAGCTGGCGAAGATGGCGTCCGCCGAGTTCCACCACTTCGAGCGGATCAGGGGCCGGCTCACCGAGATCGGGGTCGAGCCGACGGAGGCCATGGAGCCGTTCGTGGCGGCGTACGACAGCTTCCACAAGCAGACGGCGCCCTCGGACTGGCTGGAGGGGCTGGTCAAGGCGTACGTGGGCGACTCGATCGCCAGCGACTTCTACCGTGAGGTCGCGGCCCGGCTCGACGCCGACACACGCGGGCTCGTGCTCGCCGTGCTCGACGACACCGGGCACGCGAGCTTCGCCGTGGAGAAGGTGCGCGCCGCGATCGACGCCGAGCCGCGTGTGGGCGGGCGGCTCGCGCTGTGGGCGCGCCGGCTGATGGGCGAGGCCCTGTCGCAGTCGCAGCGCGTGGTCGCGGAGCGGGACGCCCTGTCGACGATGCTGGTCGGCGGTGTCGCGGACGGCTTCGACCTCGCCGAGGTCGGCAGGATGTTCTCGCGCATCACCGAGGCGCACACCAAGCGGATGGCGGCCCTGGGGCTGGCCGCCTGAACCGTTCCACAGCGGCCCGCCGACGACGGCGGCCCCGGGGACACGGGGCCGCCGCAGTCATCGCGGTCGCCGTACGGGCCGATCGGCACCCGGGTCCTGCCCCAGGTCACCGTCCCTGACGGGCGCGCCACCGAGGTCGCAGCCTCGGATGCCACCGTCGCCGTTCCCGGGGTGTCTCGTCAGGGATGCTCCGGGCGTCGTGGTGCCCGGCGTCCGGCCTCAGGCCGTCGCCGAGCGGCGGCGAAATCTTTCCGCGGGCCGCAGCAGCAGCGACAGCGAGGCGGCGGAGACGGCCAGCGCGCCGACGAGGATCACCAGAAGACTCGCCGAGCGCACCGCGCTGTGGGTGACGAACGCGCCGAAGAGGGCCCCGGCCACGCCCGTCGACAGCACCAGGGCCCGGGCGGGCAGCCGGTGCGGCAGTCGGTGCGCGGCGGCCCAAGCCAGGGCGAGCCCGAGGACGGCGGAGCCGAGCGCTTCCAAGACCATGTGAGGTTTCCTCCCGCACGGCTGCTGCCTGGGCAAATCGGTCGTAGCCGGTCCTACCCGCGGCGCGCGGAACACAATCCTCCTCTGTGTACGAGATGTAGTCCATCTGTGCGCGCCGGACCGAGGGGAGGCAGGCCGGGACACAGCAGTGGAAGGGGAACGCAGAAGTGGGAGGGGCCCGATGACACTCGCCATCGGGCCCCTCCCACTGCTCCGTCCGGAGCTACACCGTGCCGAAGCCCACCTTGCGCGGGGCCGGCTCGCCGATCTCCACGTACGCGAGGCGGTCGGCCGGGACCAGGAGCTTGCGGCCGTGTTCGTCCATGAGGCTCAGCAGTGGCGACTTGCCGGCCAGTGCCTCAGCCACGACGCGCTCGACCTCCTCGGCAGTCTGACCGCTCTCCAGAACGATCTCGCGGGGCGCGTGCTGCACGCCGATCTTGACCTCCACGGCTTTGTCCCTCCGACGGTCAGTATGTGCGCGGCCGTCCGCGCCGTACCAGCACACATTAGCCCGGTGAGGGGACGTCCACGCTCCGCTCCAGCACGCCAGGAGCGAACAGCCGACGGGAACAACCCGCCGTACGGCTCAGTCAGTGGTGCTGTTCGCTGCCGTGCAGCGGGAAGCCCGCGATGCCCCGCCAGGCCAGCGAGGTCAGCAGCTGGACCGCCTGGTCGCGCGGCACGCTGCGGTCGCTGTGCAGCCAGGAGCGCGCCACCACCTGGGCGAGGCCGCCGAGACCCGAGGCCAGCAGCATCGACTCGGCCCGCGACAGGCCGGTGTCCTCCGCGATGACGTCGCAGATGGCCTCCGCGCACTCGTTCGTGACCTTGTCGACGCGCTCGCGTACGGCGGGCTCGTTCGTCAGGTCCGACTCGAAGACCAGGCGGAACGCTCCACCGTCGTCCTCGACGTACGCGAAGTACGCGTCCATCGTGGCGCGTACGCGCTGCTTGTTGTCGGTCGTCGAGGCCAGGGCCTTCCGCACGGCCTGCAGCAGGGCCTCGCAGTGCTGGTCCAGCAGGGCCAGATAGAGGTCGAGCTTGCCCGGGAAGTGCTGGTAGAGCACCGGCTTGCTGACGCCGGCGCGCTCGGCGATGTCGTCCATCGCAGCCGCGTGGTAGCCCTGCGCCACGAAGACTTCCTGCGCGGCGCCCAGCAGCTGGTTGCGTCGGGCACGGCGCGGCAGGCGAGTGCCCCGCGGGCGTGCTGCCTCTGTCTGCTCGATGGCTGTCACGCCGCCTCCCAAAATCGTCCACA
This sequence comes from Streptomyces sp. TP-A0356, assembly GCF_001417775.1. Lineage (GTDB taxonomy): Bacteria > Actinomycetota > Actinomycetes > Streptomycetales > Streptomycetaceae > Streptomyces. Next base: position 217,205 of record NZ_BBZJ01000019.1, read on the forward strand.
TGCGGTATGCGCCGCCCGGCCATCGTACTTTTCGGTAACCGTGCTGTGCGCGGTGCGAACGCAGAATTTCACGGACCGGACAGTGGCGAAAGTGCCATGGAACGCGCTGGAGGGAGCCAGGGCGGGCCGATCGGCGCCCTGATGCCGGCCGGCGGCACGCGCTCCATCGCCTCGCACACGCGTCCTCTCACCTGATGTGATCGTCTCAGCTGAATTCGCTACTCACGGATACTCACCGACACACCCACGGATACTCACGGCACTCACCGATAGTCGTCGTCGTCGATGGCGACGGCGCGCTTCTGCTCCACGAGGTCCGCCTCGTTGGCGCGCAGGATCTCCTCTTCCGTCAGGGGTTCGTCCCGTGGCGGCGGGGCAACCTCCCTGTGCTGTTCGGCGGCGTCGTTCTCCGGGGCCTCCACGTCGAGCTCGACGGCGTCCTCCTCGAGCTCCCTGAGGTCCTCGAGCTCGTCGACGTCCTCGAACGTCTCGGGTTCAGTGGGGTCTACGGCCATGGTGGGCTCCCTTCCTGTACTTCCTGGAACGCCCCTGAAGAAGCAGTGTCCCCACGCGGGTGCCCTGCTATGAGCCTAGGAGACACCCGAAGGGGACGCTATGTGTGATGAGGGGGCGCTGCGCGGCGTACTGGGCGTGTGCCACGGCCTCGCCGTCTGTGACGGCGAACACATGAGTCACTACGTGATCGTCTCGTAACATTGCCGCATGTCTTCGACAGAGTCGCCGTCCGTCCCGGCCTCCAATGTGCTGCCGAAGGTCGCACCCGTCAGGGTCGAGGAGGGCGAGCGGCTCAGGTCGGTGGGACTGCCGGGGATCACGCTGACGGTACGGTCGAGGCCGCCGGAGCGCCAGGGACTGCCGCCCGCGCTGTACGTCCACGGACTCGGTGGTTCCTCCCAGAACTGGTCGGCGCTGATGGCGCTGCTCGACGGGGTCGTCGACGGCGAGGCCCTCGATCTGCCCGGCTTCGGCGACTCGCCGCCGCCGGACGACGGCAACTACTCGGTCACCGGCCACGCGCGAGCGGTCATCCGCTACCTTGACGCGGCCGGGCGCGGTCCCGTGCACCTGTTCGGCAACTCGATGGGCGGAGCCGTCGCCACGCGCGTGGCAGCCGTACGCCCCGACCTCGTCCGTACGCTCACGCTCGTCTCGCCCGCGCTCCCCGAGATCTTCGTGCAGCGCGGCGCGATCCCGACGGGGCTGCTCGCCCTGCCCGGGGTCGCCGCCCTCTTCACCCGGTACACCAGGCAATGGACGGCCGAGCAGCGCGTCCGCGGGGTCATGGCGCTCTGCTACGGCGACCCCGGGCGCGTCACGCGGGAGGGCTTCCGCTACGCGGTCGAGGAGATGGAGCGGCGGCTGCGGCTGCCGTACTTCTGGGACGCGATGGCCCGTTCGGCGCGCGGGATCGTGAACGCGTACACACTGGGCGGCCAGCACGGGCTGTGGCGCCAGGCGGAGCGGGTCCTCGCCCCGACGCTGCTGGTGTACGGCGGCCGGGACCAGCTGGTGTCGTTCCGGATGGCCCAGCGAGCGGCGCGCGCCTTCCGCGACTCCCGGCTGCTGACCCTGCCGGAGGCGGGGCACGTCGCGATGATGGAGTACCCGGAGCTGCTGGCCGCGTCGTTCCGCGAACTGCTCGCGGAGACGGGCGAGTTGCCCGGGGCGAAGGACGGGACCGAGCGCCTGGGCGCCGACCGCGGCGGCTCCACGGCGACGGGCGCGTCCGACACCTCCGGTGTGGGGAGCTGAGGCGCGGCGTGGGACGCCACAGCCGCAAGGGGCGGGGCGACAGGACACACAAGGAGACGGGCGCGGCGCCGGGCAGCTCGGCGGCCGACACCTCGGCACGCGGCCTGACCATGCCCACGGACGGTCCGGTGCGTGGCGCGGCGGGGCCGTCGGTGCCGGGGGTGCCGGGGGTGCCGGGACCCGCGAGTCCTGCGGATCGCTCGACGCTCGATGCGGCGGGTCCGGCTCGTCCACCGGACGGCACATGGGCACAGTACGCACCCCGGCCCCCGGCCGGCACGCCCGGCCACGGCACAGCGCGTCTGCCGGATGGCACGCCGGCGCACGGGGTTTCGCGTCTGCCGGATGGCACGCCCGCGCACGGGGTTTCGCGTCTGCCGGATGGCACGCCCGCGCACGGGATGTCACGTTTCGCTGGTGGTGCTCCGGCGCAGGGTGCCCCTCGTGGGGCCGACGGGACTCCGGCGCAGGGTGTGCCGCGTTTCGGCGGCGCCACCTCCGCGCGTGGCGTGCGCCGCTTCCCCGATGGCACGCCCGCTCATGGTGTGCCCCGCTTCCCCGATGGCACGCCCGCTCATGGTGTGCCCCGCTTCCCCGACGGCACCCCCGCTCACGGCACCCCCCAGGTCCGCGGCGGTCACCCCCAGCAGCGTGAAGCCGGCGGTGGCTGGGGCGAGTTCACAGGGGGAGCCGTGCCCATGGGGGCGACTCAGGCCGCCCCGCCCGGCCGTGAGGTGCCCCGCATTCCGCATCAGCGGTCGCGGCCCGGCCCACGCCAGGAGTACCTGGACGCCTTCGACGAGGAGGAGGGCGACGAGGGCGAGGACGTCTTCGCGCCCCGCCGCTCCGGCGTGGCCGCCCGCGCTCCTCTCGCCGCCGCCCGCGCCACCGCTCCGGAACCGGAGACCGACGCGGACGGGGCGACCGAGGCCGACGCGGTACCGGGCAAGGGCGGCGGCAAGGGGCGGACGTTCACCGGGATAGCGGCCGCCGCCGTCACCACCGTGCTCGCGGTCGTCGTCGCCGGCCAGGTCGCCGACGGGCAGAACGGCGCCGCGGCGCCGTTCCGGGCCGCCCCCGACCGCGTCCCCGACACCCATGACACCGGCCCGGCCCTCTCCGCTTCGCCCAGCGCGACGACACCGCCGTACGAGCAGGCCATGGACAGGAAGTACCCGCTCAGCGAGACGCTGAAGGGGCCTGGCACGTTCGAAGCGGTCCCGGGCTTCGCCAAGGCACCCGGCACGGGGCGGAAGTACACCTACCGCGTGGACGTGGAGAAGGGGCTCGGCCTCGACGGCGAACTCTTCGCGCAGGCCGTCCAGAAGACCCTCAACGACGACCGCAGCTGGGCCCACAGCGGTGCCCGCACCTTCGAGCGTGTCTACTCCGGCAAGCCCGACTTCGTGATCACGCTCGCCAGCCCCGGCACCACCGCCGCCTGGTGCGCCAAGTCCGGCCTCGACACCGCGGAGGACAACGTCTCGTGCGACTCGGCCTCCACCGAGCGCGTCCTGATCAACGCCTATCGCTGGGCACAGGGGTCCACGACGTACGGTGACGACATTCATGCCTACCGGCAGATGCTGATCAACCACGAGGTCGGCCATCGCCTCGGCTACGGCCATGTCACCTGCACCAAGAACGGCGCGTTGGCCCCGGTCATGCAGCAGCAGACCAAGTTCCTCGACCACGACGGAATCCACTGTCTGCCCAACCCCTGGCCCTTCCCCGGGAGTTGACGGCGACGGAGTCTTAGCGCGACCGAACGCGGTCCGCGTGGGAAAGTTACGACCGTTCACCCCTTTTGGTGGCGCGATGGACAACCGTCCGTCGCGCCACCGTCATGTCCGCATACGTTCGTCCCGCTGCGAGCCGCCGGGGCAAGGGGCGGCTCCCCAGACGGGAGATCGGGGGTGCACTCGTGCGCATCGGACTGATTACGGAGGGTGGTTACCCGTATGCGAGCGGTGACGCGAGGCTCTGGTGCGACCGGCTCGTGCGCGGACTCGGGCAGCACGAGTTCGACATCTACGCGCTCAGCCGCACCGAGCGGCAGGAGACCGAGGGCTGGATCCCGCTGCCGTCACAGGTCAGCCGGGTGCGGACGGCCCCCCTGTGGACCGCGCAGCACGACGGGGCCGTCCACGGGCGCCGGGCGCGACGGCAGTTCGCCGAGGCGTACGCGGAACTGGCCGCCGCCCTGTGCACCGCACCCCAGACCGGGGCGCCGCAGAGCACCCCAGGCCCGGCCGACCCCGAGGCGGACCGTTTCGGCAGCGCCCTCTACGCACTCGCCGAACTCGCCCGCGACGTAGGCGGACTGGTGGCAGCCCTGCGCTCCGAGACCGCCGTGCGCGCCCTGGAACAGGCCTGCCGGGCACCGGGCGCCCTGCGCGCCGCGCGCGCGGCGCGCGTCCCCGAACTGCTCGAAGTCGCCGCGCATGTCGAACGGGCCCTGCGCCCCCTCTCACTCGACTGGTACGAGGAAGACGGGCTCGGCTCGGTCGACCTCTGTCATGCCACGACGGGCGGCGCCGCGGCCCTGACCGGACTGCTCGCCGGGTACTTCGCCGGAGTCCCGCTGCTGGTCACCGAGTACGGGGTGCAACTGCGGGCGCACTACCTGGAGGCGCCGGACGGGGCGCCCCCGGTGCGCGCGCTGCTCGCCTCCTTCCACCGCCGGCTGGCGGCCGAGGTGTACCAGCGGGCCGCCCGCATCACCCCGGGCAACACTCACGCCCGCCGCTGGCAGGAGCGGTGCGGCGCCGACCGGTCCAAGCTGCGCACGGTCTACCCCGGCATGGAGGCGTCCCGCTTCACGGACGTGGGCGAGTCGGCCGACGGCGCGGACCCGTACACCCTGGTCTGGGTCGGCCGTGTCGAACCGGCCAAGGACCTGATCTCCCTGCTGCACGCCTTCGCGGAGATCCGCAAGCAGGAGCCGAAGGCGCGGCTGCGGATCGTGGGTGCCGCGGCGGACGCCGACGGCGTGGCCTACCTCGGGCACTGCAGGGCACTGGCCGCGCAGCTCTTCCCCGACGAGGCGGAGGGCGTGCACGACGTCGGCGACAACCCGGTGTCCTTCGAGGAGATCGGCGGCCCGGAGGTGCCCGACCTGGCGGAGGCGTACGCGGCCGGGGCGGTCGTCGTCCTGTCGAGCGTCGTCGAAGGGTTTCCGATCAGCCTGGTGGAAGCCATGTTCTGCGGCCGCGCGACGGTCTCCACGGACGTGGGCGCGGTGGTGGAGGTCATCGGCGGTACGGGCCTCGTGGTTCCGCCCCGCAACCCGCGGGCGCTCGCGGAGGCGTGCATTGCGCTGCTGCGCGACCCCAAGCGCCGTGAACGCCTCGGCGCGGCCGCCCGCGCGCGAGCCGTCGAACTGTTCACCGTCGAGCAGAACGTCGCGGCATTTCACGGCATTTACCTGGAGATCCTCTCGCACTCGCCGATGCGGCGCGTGCTCGTGGACGACGCGGGCGAACCGCTGCCCTTCGGAACGCCGGCCGAGGCCCATCTGCCCGGCCGCTGGACCGAGCTGCGGTCGGTGGGCGTGAGACCACGCTGGGCCCGGGCGCCGGGCCCAGCGACGGCGCCCCTACGCGCCTTCGCACGCCTCGACGAACCCGTCCCGACGGCGGAGGGCGCGCGATGAGCGAGTCGCGAGGACTGGACCGGCCCGGCACCCCGGGCAGCCCCGGTGCCTGGGACGACCGGTCGCAGGCGTGGCTCATGGGGGCCCGGCTGCCCGACGATCCCCACGCACGGCCGGACTTGGCTTCCAGTGCCGAGGCATGCCCCGGCTCGGCCTCCCGCGCGGCGGCGCGCCCCGACTCCGCCTCCCGCGCGGAGGCGCGCCCCGACTCCGCCGCGCCGGAGCGCGCGCCCCGATCCGTCGGCGTCATCAGCCCCGCGCCCGACCAGAGCGCGGACCCCGCTCGCAAGCCCCCCGCCCGCCGCGGCGCCGTCGACCCCGTCAAGGCCCTCATGCACCGGCACCGCCAACTGTGCGAGCGGGCCGTCGACCCCCTGGAGATCGCCGCCGCTCTGGAGGCCCACGGACTGACCGACCGGACCGCCGCCCGCTTCCGGCACCGGGACGTGTTCTCGCTCGCCGAGGAGATGTACGCGCGTGTACCACGCGACGGCGACCAGCTCCCCCCGCCACCCGCCCCCTCGGACGACCCCCGCGAACCGTGGGCCTGGGCCGCGCTCGCCCTGCTCCCCGGCGCGCTGTGCACGGCCACCGTCATCGGGCTGCGATTCACCGAAGGCCGCCCCCGTTCGGCGGTCGTCGCGCTCGGCGTCCTCGCCGTCGTACTCGGCCTGCGCGCGGCGCTCGGCCGTGGCCCGCTGCGCGCCCCCGCCCGCACCACGCCGGCCGTCACTCACGCGTGGACCTGCTGGCTGCTCGCCTACGCCGTTCTCGGCGACGGCCTGTTGCGCGCCGCCCTGGACGGCGGCCCGCACGGCCCCTGGCCCACGGCCACCGCATCAGCCCTGGCTCTCGCCCTGTCCTGCGGCCCGGGGGCCTGGTGCGCCCGTCTCTTCGTCGTCCGCGCCCGCCGGGCACTCGCCGCCAGCCGTGGCCTGGACGAGTTCGCGTCCTCCGTCACCCCGCTGCTCCTCGGCGTGTTCGGACTCTTCCTGTGCGCCCTGGGCGCACTGCTCGCGCTGTGCGGCGCGCTGCTCGGCGAGCCCGCCGGGTATGCCGGGTATGCCGGAGCCGGTGCGCTGGGCGCACTCCTGCTGCTCGCCCGGCTGCTCCTCGCGCACGGATTCGGCCGCGTCCCCGCCGCCGTCCTCGGCACCGCGGCCGCTGCCGAGGCGACCTCGCTGATCACGGTCTTCGTCGGCCGGCTCCCCGGCTGCTCGTTCCTGGCCACGCCGGTCGAGACCCTGGCCGACGCCTGGGGCGCGGACGCCGTCCCCGCCCTCTTCTGCGCCCTGGCCGCCCTGACCCTGCTGATCCACGCGATCCACACCCTGACCCGGGCCTCGGCCCACGCCCGGCCGCCAGGATCGCCCTGAGCCCCGGCCCATGCCCCCCAACCCCCGACGGCATGAGCCGCAACCGCTGCCCGGGACCCGTTCCCCGGCACACCCATCCCGCGGGGCCGACACCGCGGGCCCCTCTCATTCCACGGCACCACCCTGAAGGAGAACGCCAGATGATCACCTCCCGAACCGGAGAACCCGCCCCGGGAGCCGCCCGATGAGGGTCCTGCTGATCGGAGCCAACGGATACCTGGGCCGTTTCGTCGCCGACCGCCTCCTGGCCGACCCGGCCGTGCAGCTCACCGCGCTCGGCCGCGGCGACGACGCCGATGTGCGGTTCGACCTCGCGTCCGGCAGCCCCGGCGCACTCACCCGCTTCCTGGACGCCGTCCACCCCGGGGTCGTCATCAACTGCGCCGGAGCCATCCGCGGCGGCGCCCGGGACCTCACCCGGCACAACACCGTCGCCGTCGCCACCGTGTGCGAGGCCCTGCGCCGCAGCGGCTGTGGGGCCCGCCTGGTACAGATCGGCTGCGGCGCCGAGTACGGCCCCAGCCAGCCCGGCTCCTCCACGGCCGAGGACGCGGTCCCGCGCCCGGGCGGCCCGTACGGCGTCAGCAAGCTCGCCGCCACCGAACTGGTCCTCGGCTCGGGCCTCGACGCGGTCGTGCTCCGCGTGTTCTCGCCCGCCGGGCCCGGCACCCCCGCCGGATCCCCGCTCGGCCGCCTTGCCGAGGCCATGCGCCGAGCCATGCAGTCGGGCGACGGCGAACTCAAGCTCGGCGGCCTCGGCGTGCAGCGTGACTTCGTCGACGTACGCGATGTCGCCCGCGCCGTCCACGCCGCGTCCCTCTCCGCCGCCCAAGGCGTGATCAACATCGGCTCCGGCCGCGCCGTACGCCTCCGTGACGCGGCCGCCGTCCTCGCCCGGGTGGCCGGATACGGCGGCGCCCTGCACGAACTGGACGGCCCTCCCGGCCCGGTGCGCCCGGCCATCGGCCACCCGCGCCACGACCCCGAGCACGCCCTTCCCATCGCCTACCCCTACCCGGACGGCTGCGGCAGCTGGCAGCAGGCCGATGTGCGCACCGCCCGCGACCGGCTCGGCTGGCGGCCCCGGATCAACCTCGAAGAGTCGCTCGCCGACATCTGGATGGAGGCGGCATGCCGCATCTGACCAGCGCCACAGCGGGCACCGCGAGTACCGATCTGGGCCCGGGCCTCGGCATTCCCGGCTATGCGCACCCCCTCCTCGCGCCCTTGGAGTGGAGCGAACTCACCCGCCCCGGTGCCCCGGTGCACTGGGCCGTCCTCAACGTGAGCGGCGGTCCCGGCACCAGGCCCGACACGCACTGCCGTGGGGCCGCGGAACGACTGCACGCCGCGGGCGTCCGGGTCCTCGGCCACCTCGACGTCACCTATGGCGCACGCGCCTTCGGCGAGCTGATGGAGGAGGCGCACCGGTATCTCCACTGGTACCGGGTCGACGGCTTCCTCCTGGAGCGCTGCCCGACCGAACGGGCCGCGCTCGCGGAGATCCGCCGCACGGTCACCGCACTTCGCGCGCTCCTCGACCACGGGCACATCGTCCTGGGACACGGCACCCACCCGTATCCCGGATACGCGGAGAGCGCCGACCAGTTGGTCACCTTCTCCGGATCCTGGAGCGACTACCGCTGGTCGCAGGTGGCCGAGTGGACCGCAGACCACCCGCCCGAGCGGTTCTGCCACTTCGTGCACGGCGTGTCCCGCGGGCACCTGGACGAGGCGCTGCGCATCGCGCGCTGGCAGGGTGCCTCGACCATCTGGTTCACCGACCGTACGGACCACGGCGGCCGCACCGACCCCTGGGAGTGCCTGCCCGGCTACTGGGACGAAATCGTCTCGCGGATCGGACCGGGTGTCTCGGAATGAAGAAGGGCGTGGCAGTGTTACGAGGAGAACAACCGTAGTGATCGACCGACAAACGGAGTCCCCGTGTCGCTGCCACCCCTGGTCGAGCCGGCTGCCGAGCTCACCGTAGACGAGGTCCGCAGGTACTCCCGCCACCTGATCATCCCCGACGTCGGGATGGACGGGCAGAAGCGGCTGAAGAACGCCAAGGTGCTCTGTGTGGGCGCCGGGGGTCTGGGCTCGCCGGCACTGATGTACCTGGCCGCGGCGGGCGTGGGAACGCTCGGCATCGTGGAGTTCGACGAGGTCGACGAGTCGAACCTGCAGCGGCAGATCATCCACAGCCAGTCGGACATCGGCCGCTCCAAGGCCGAGTCCGCGCGTGACTCCGTCCAGGGCATCAACCCGTACGTCAACGTGATCCTTCACGAGGAGCGGCTCGAAGCCGACAACGTGATGGACATCTTCAGCCAGTACGACCTGATCGTCGACGGTACGGACAACTTCGCGACGCGCTACCTGGTCAACGACGCCTGCGTGCTGCTGAACAAGCCGTACGTGTGGGGTTCGATCTACCGCTTCGACGGCCAGGCCTCCGTCTTCTGGTCGGAGCACGGCCCCTGCTACCGCTGCCTGTACCCGGAGCCCCCGCCGCCGGGCATGGTGCCGTCCTGCGCCGAGGGCGGCGTCCTCGGTGTGCTGTGCGCGTCCATCGGCTCCATCCAGGTCACCGAGGCGATCAAGGTCCTCACCGGCACCGGCGAACCGCTGGTCGGCCGACTGATGATCTACGACGCCCTGGAGATGCAGTACCGCCAGGTCAAGGTCCGCAAGGACCCGAACTGCGCGGTCTGCGGTGAGAACCCCACCGTCACCGAGCTCATCGACTACGAGGCCTTCTGCGGCGTCGTCTCCGAGGAGGCCCAGGCCGCGGCCGCCGACTCGACGATCACTCCGAAGCAGCTCAAGGAGTGGATCGACGACGGCGAGAACATCGAGATCATCGACGTCCGCGAGCCGAACGAGTACGAGATCGTCTCCATCCCGGGCGCGCGGCTGATCCCGAAGAACGAGTTCCTGATGGGCTCCGCCCTGGAGAGCCTTCCGCAGGACAAGAAGATCGTCCTGCATTGCAAGACGGGTGTCCGCAGCGCGGAAGTCCTCGCGGTCCTGAAGTCGGCGGGCTTCGCCGACGCCGTCCACGTGGGCGGTGGCGTGATCGGCTGGGTCAACCAGATCGAGCCGGACAAGCCGGTCTACTGACCACCCGTCCCGGCGGGCTGAGGGTCGCTCCACAGCCCGCCGGAGACCTGCACGCCCGGCTTCCCCGAGTCGCGGGAGTCTAGGAACAGACGGTGCCCGCCGAAGGCACCTTTCCGTTGAGCAGATAGCCGTTCACCGTGCTCTGCACGCACGTGTTGCCACTGTCGTACGCGCCGTGCCCCTGGCCCTTGTACGTCAGCTCGACGCCGACGCCCTTGCCCAGCTGCTGCACCATCTTCTTCGTGCCCTCGTACGGGGTGGCGGGGTCCCCGGTGTTGCCGACCACGAGGATCGGCGCGGCACCGGTCGCGGACACGTTCGGGTGGTCGGCGGCTCCCCTCACCGGCCAGTTGGTGCAGCTGAGCATGCCCCAGGCCAGGAAGTCGCCGAACACCCGGGAGGCGGACCGGAACTGCGGCAGCTTCGCCTTCACGTCGGTGGGCGTGTACCGAGGCTTCTCATCGGCGCAGTTGACGGAGACGTTCGCCGGAACGAGGTTGCTGTACTGGCCGTTCTCGTTCCGTCCGTTCATCGAGTCCGACAGCAGCATCAGCACCCTGCCGTCACCGGTGTACGCCTGCTGCAGGCCCGCGGTGAGGTAGCCCCAGAACTGTTTGGAGTACAGGGCCTGGGCGATGCCGCTGGTCGCCGCGGTCTGGGTCAGCCGACGGGGGAAGATGCCCGGGATCGGCTTGTTCTCCAGGTCCCTCAGCAGCTTGACGATCCGGTTCTCGACGTCCTGCGGCGTCGTGCCGACCGGGCATGCCGTGCTCTTCGAGGTGCAGTCCCGGGCGTAGTTGTCGAGAGCGAGCTGGAAGCCCCTGGCCTGTCCCAGCGCGCTCTGTTCCGGGCTCAGCGTCGGGTCGACGACCGCGTCGAACACGGTCCTTCCGACGTTCTTGGGGAACAAGTGCGCGTAGACGGCGCCGAGTTCGGTGCCGTACGAGATGCCGAAGTAGTTCAACTTGGCGTCCCCGAGCACCTCGCGCATCAGGTCCATGTCGCGGGCCGCGTTGGTGGTGCGCACATGGGGCAGTACCGTGCCGGAGCGCTGCGTGCAGGCGTTGTTGAACTGCTTGGTGTTGTTCAGGTAAGCCCTCAGCTCGGCCGCGTTGTCGGGGATCGCGTCCTGCTGGAAGTACACGTCGAGTTGCTGGTCGTCCTCGCACTTGACGCCCGCGCTGCGGCCCACCCCGCGCGGGTCGAAGCTCACCAGGTCATAACGGGCGCGCAGGGCCCCGTAGTCCTGGGCGAAGGCGGGCAGCGTAGTGACACCGGAGCCGCCGGGGCCGCCGAAGTTGAAGACGAGGGAGCCGATCCGCCGACTCGGGGGACCGCTGGCCTTCACCCTGATCAGCGCGATGTCGATCGTGCCGCTCCTGGGGTTGTCCCAGTTCAGGGGCGCCTTCATGGTCGCGCACTGCCAGCGGCCGCCGTCGGGCAGTGGCGAGGGAGCGCTGCCGCCGCCCTCCGAAGCGGCGGGCGGCGGACAGTCCCTCCAGCTCAGCTTCTGACTGGACAGACCCCCGTTGACGGGCAGAGCCCTGGTCGAGGGGCCGTTGGCGCAGCCCGTCAGCAGAGGGGACAGAAGGACGGCTGCGGCGGCCAGGGCAGTGGCGCTGATCCGGTGACGATTCGGCATGCTCCCATCGTGCGGCCGCACGGGTCGGTGCGCGCGGGGCGTGGGCCGTGCGGGTGAGGCACTGGCCCGGGACCGCGTGTCGCGTTGGCACCATGCACGCGCGCGTGCCCGGTCCTTGCCCCCGCGCAGGCCTAGAGCGCGCCCTTGCGTGTCAGGTGATTGAAGAACAGCCATCCCGGCAGCACAGGCAGCCACAGTGTCAGCAGTCGGTAGAGCAGCACCGCGGGCGCCGCGACCTCCTTGGGCAGGCCGACGGCGATGAGGCCGACCGTCAGGGTCGCCTCGACCGCGCCCACGCCGCCGGGGGTCGGGGCGGCCGAACCGAGCGCGTTGCCCGCGAGGAAGACGACCGCGACGCTGGCCAGGCTCAGCGTGGTCTTCTCGCCGTGCCCGAATGCCCGGATCGAGGCGTCCAGGCACATGACGAAGGACGCGGTCAGAAGCAGCATGCCGCCGATGCCCGTGATCAGCTTCTGGGGACGCTGCAGCACGTCGAGCATGCGCGGTACGACACCCGCGAACAGCGATCTCACCCGTGTGACGACGAACTTCCGCAGGAACGGCACCGACGTGACCACCAGGACGAGCACCGCGACCGTCAGCAGACCGGCGATGACCGTGCGGGACGGCGACAGGGACGGCGTCTTCTCGGTGCCGGTGAGATAGCCGAAGGACAGCAGCATCAGGATGTGGCAGCCCAGTCCGAACAACTGCGACGCGCCGACGCTCGCCACCGCCAGTCCCGGCCTGACCCCCGCGCGCTGCAGGAAGCGGGTGTTGAGCGCCACACCGCCCACCGCGGCGGGCGCCACGATCTTCACGAACGACCCGGCGACCTGCGCCGCCACGGCCCGCAGGAACGGCACCCGCTCGGGCACGAAGCCCAGCAGCGCCATCGCCGCCGCGACGTAGCTCAGCGCCGAGAAGAACACGGCCGCCGCCACCCAGCGCCAGTCCGCGTTGGCGAAGACCGTCCCGAACTGGATGTGCGTGAGCTGCGTCAGCAGGAAGTACGCACCGATGGCACCGGCGATGAAGCTGATCAGCGTACGCGGCCGCACCCGCTCCAGACGGGCCGGTTCGACCGGCGCCTGCGGCCGGATCCGCAGCACCTGGTGGCGGATCTGGGTGAGCAGGTCCTCCTCGCGCGCCTCGTCCAGCGCCTCGTCCAGCGCCCGCTTCTCGGCCCGTTGCGCGGCGCGTACGGACTTCTTGTCGGGCTTGTCGAGGGCGGCGGCCTCGGTGCCGTCGTGGCCCTCCTCCGGACGGGCCGCCTTGGCCTGCCGGGACGCCTCCAGGACGGCTTCCCGCTCACGGTGGGCCCGCTCCCGGGCCAGTCTCCTGAGCGTCGCGCGCGTGGAGCGCGTCAGAGCGATCGGCTGCAGCATGGGCAGACAGTCGGCGACCGCGTCCGGGCCGAGCACAGCGACCGCCGACGCCACCGCACGCTCGGCCCCGACCCGCAGCCCCAGCGTGGCGAGCAGCTGCGCGATGTCCATCCGCAGCACCAGGTCGCCGGCCGCGATCTCGCCGCTGCGCAGATCGGTCAGGACGACGGTGCCGGAACGATCCACCATGATGGCGTCTGCGGCCAGCCTGCGGTGCGCGATGCGCCGCGACTGCAGCGCCCGGACCTGGTGCCAGGTGTCGTGCAGCAGCTCGTCGGTGATCTCCGCGTCGGCCAGCTGGTCGAGGGTGCGGCCGCCGGTGTGCTCGTAGACGAGCATCACGGCGTCAGGACCCAGCTCGGAGGTCGCGATCAGCTTGGGCGCGTTGGCGCCGGCCGCGATCGCGGCGTACGCCAGGAGTGCCTCCTGCTCCAGGGCCTGGCGCAGTGACTGCAGGCTGCGCCGGGTGGTGATGCCGCGCAGTGTCAGCCGCCGCCATACGCGGTAGAAGAAGCCCTGGGCCTGCTGCTCGCGGTCGACGACGGTGACGTCGAGGGGCGAGCCGTCCTCCAGCGTGACGAAGTAGCGCCGGCCGCGATCGCCGTTGTCCGCGGAGTCGGGCGTCTCCTCGCGCGCCGCGCTCACCGGCCGGAAGCCCACCGTGCGCAGGCCCGCCATCAGGGTCCGCCCGGTGGGCTGTACGTTCGGCGAGCCGACGGCGTACAGCGTGCCGGCCGCGACGCTCCAGCCGATCAGCACCGTCAGGATGATCGAGAACGGCGTCGTGTAGCCGGTGACCAGCATCGAGAAGGCGTCGAGCAGCAGCACCACCCACAGCACGGCGCGCCAGCGCGGTCTGCGTGACATGCCCACGGCTGTCATATAGGCGATGACGGGTGCGAGATAGCCGTGCACCGGGTCGGTCAGGGCATGGACGTCGCTGGGGGAGGGCTGGGTGAGAGCCTCCTGAATGGAGGGCGGCGCGGCCCGCGCGACCCACAGGTCCGTGGCCAGTGTCACGCCGTGTGCGAGGACCGCCGCGAGAACGCCGTCGGCGATGCGCAGCCCGTCCCGCTTGATCAGCCGTTCGATCGCGAAGGCGACCGGCACGAGAAGGATCGCGATGCTCGACGCCAGACCGGCGATCTTGATCAGCAGATCGGGTGCCTGCCCCGTGCCCTTGTTGATGTCCTGTTCGAGCCCCGAGGTGGTGCCGTGGGCGAACGCGGCGACGGCCAGCAGCACCACGATCGCCAGCACGCCCACCAGGAGGCGCATGAGATCGGAGGGGCGGTGCACACGCGCGGGCAGCAGCGGCTCGTCGCCCTCGACCTCGTCGTTGTGGGCGTCGGCGCGGTCCTCGTCCGGCCCGTCCGGCCGCCGTGCCGACCCCTCGGCGCGCGCTTCCTCGTCGGCGCCGTCGTCCTGGTGCGTACGGTCGTCCTTGTGCGCGCCGTCGTTCTGATGCGTGCGGTCGTCCTTGTGCGCGCCGTCGTCCTGATGCGTGCGGTCGTCCTTGTGCGCGCGGTCGTCCTGGTGCGCGCCGTCGTCCTGGTGCGCGCCGTCCTCGGCCGGCGTCTTCATCTGCGCCCCGTCGTCGGCGTTCCCGCCCGCGGTGGCGGTGTCCGGGCGCGACGAACCCTCAGAGGTGCCCTCCGCGCCATCGGGGTGCACGCCCTGCTGCTTCATCGTCTCTTCTTGATCTCGTATCACCAGTCACCGCCCGCACGATGGTGGCATGCCGACCCGACACAGGGGGGCATCAGGGTGCAAATGCGGGGGCGCACAGTCTGCCCGAAGCACTGCGCCGGGGCGAGGGCCACGCTCGACCGCTCTCCCCTCACATTGTCGGTGGGGTGGGGCAGGATGGGGCGGATGAGCGAGGAGAGCCTTCCGGCGGACGCCCTGCCGGAATACGCGGAACGGGTCCTTGACGTGGCCGAACGCATTCCGCCGGGCCGCGTGATGACCTACGGGGACGTGGCCGAGTGGCTGGGGGAGGGCGGCCCGCGCCAGGTGGGCCGCGTCATGGCCCTCTACGGGGGAGCGGTCCCCTGGTGGCGCGTCATACGCGCGGACGGCGTGCTGCTCCCGGGCCACGAACTGGAGGCGCTCGGCCACTACCGGGAAGAGGGCACGCCTCTGCGCGGGGTCGGCCGCGGGTCCGAGGGCCATATGCCGAGGGTCGACATGAGGCGGGCGCGGTGGGACGGCGAGGAACGCGCGGAGGGGCACACCTGACAGCTTCGGGCATCGCGCGGGCCGAACGGGAGCCCGTGGCCCGTACGGGGTACCTATGGCACGTCCGTGACATGCCGTACGTTCGTGCACCGGGGGACACGAGTGACCCGATGGACCCATGGGAACAAATGGACCCCTGGGAACAAGAGGAAGCGCTGCTTCCGCCCGACGCGCGGGCGTAGCGTCGACGGCGCGCGTCACCCTCATCCCGCGGCCACCGCCCGCCACGCGCGGCAGCCCTTCCACCCGTCGCCCGACCACCGCCCCGCGATGACGGCGCTTCGCGCCGGCAGTGACAAGCCCGAGTACGACCACCAGGACCGGCGAACCACGTGAGCTCCTCTTCCACCACCAGACGCCTGCTACACCCCCAGGTGCGGCAGGGGAGCCGTGGCGCTTACCGACTGGTGCGTACCCCGCCCGCCCGGGTGGACCCCCCTCGACTGGACGCAGCACAGCGGGCGGTGGTTGACCACGGGGCCGGTCCACTGCTCGTCCTCGCGGGTCCCGGCACCGGCAAGACGACCACCCTCGTCGAGTCCGTGGCCGCGCGGATCGCCCGGGGCGGCGACCCGGAACGAATCCTGGTGCTGACCTTCAGCCGCAAGGCCGCCGTGGACCTGCGGGACCGGATGGCGTTGCGTACCGGGGCGGCCCACGCCCCTCGGGCCACCACGTTCCACTCGTTCTGCTACGCCCTGGTCCGCGCCCACCAGGACAGCGACCTCTTCGTGGAGCCGCTGCGCCTGCTGTCCGGCCCCGAGCAGGACGTGACCGTGCGCGAGCTGCTCGCCGGCCAGCCCGACCTGGAGCGCCTCGGCCTCGCCCATGTGCGCTGGCCCGACGAGCTGCGCGCCTGTCTGACCACGCGCGGCTTCGCCGACGAGGTCCGCGCCGTACTGGCCCGCAGCCGCGAACTGGGCCTCGGCCCGGACGCCCTGCGCCGCTTCGCCGAGCGCATCGGCCGCCCGGACTGGGAGGCCGCCTCCGCCTTCCTCGCCGAGTACCTGGACGTCCTCGACCTCCAGGGAGTGATCGACTACGCGGAGCTGGTCCACCGCGCGGTGCTGCTGGCCCGCCGTCCCCAGGTCGCCGAACTGCTCGCCAGCCAGTACGACGCGGTCTACGTGGACGAGTACCAGGACACCGATCCGGCGCAGGTACGCCTGCTGCACGCCCTCGCGGGCGGCGGCCGGACCCTGGTCGCCCTCGGCGACCCGGACCAGTCGATCTACGCGTTCCGGGGCGCCGACGTGGGCGGCATCCTCGACTTCCCGCACACCTTCCCGCGTGCGGACGGCGCACCGGCGCCCGTGGAGGTCCTCAGGACGTCGCGCCGGTCCGGCGCCGGCCTCCTGGCCGCCACCCGGCTGCTGACCCAGCGCATGCCGTTGACCCGCCTTCCCGCGGAGAAGGTGCGCGCCCACCGGGAGCTCGCCGCCGTTCGCGACGGGGGGCAGGTCGAGGTCTACACGTATCCCACGCCGGGCACGGAGCTGGACAACATCGCCGACGTCCTGCGCCGGGCACACCTGGAGGACGGCGTTCCATGGGGTGAGATGGCTGTCCTGGTGCGCGCCGGAGCCCGCATGATCCCGACGGTACGCCGCGCCCTGACGGCCGCCGGGGTGCCCCTGGACATCGACGGCGACGACCTGCCGCTGCGCCACGAGCCCTCGGTGGCACCCCTGCTGACGGCACTGCGCGCGGTGGCGCGGGCGGAGGCGTCGGGCACGGACGACGGCGTGCACGCGCGTGCGCACGCCCCGGCCGAGGACGAGGTACACGCGCGTGGGTACAGCGAGGCGGAGGATGGCGGGGCGTACGGGGGTGTTGGCGGGCCGGGCGGGGACGGCGGGGCGTGCGGTGCCGACGCGTCGGCCGAGGACGGCGGGGCACACGTGCGTGCAGGCGGGTCGGGCGAGGACGGCGGGGCACACGCGCGTGGAGGCGGGCCGGGCGGGGACGGCGGGGACGGCGCGGCGGGCGGGGGTGTCGACGGGCCGGCCGAGGACGGCGGGGCACACGTGCGTGCAGGCGGGCCGGGCGAGGACGGCGGGGCGGGCGGGGGTGCCGACGGGCCAGGCGAGGAAGCCGGTACAGGCGTCGTCGCGGGGACCGCGGACGCCGTTGCGGGCGAAGCGGGGGCAGGGGCGTGCTGGCTCGACACCGAGACCGCGCTCACCCTCCTCACCTCCCCCCT
Organism: Streptomyces sp. TP-A0356; assembly: GCF_001417775.1. Classification (GTDB taxonomy): domain Bacteria; phylum Actinomycetota; class Actinomycetes; order Streptomycetales; family Streptomycetaceae; genus Streptomyces. The sequence goes on from NZ_BBZJ01000019.1 coordinate 234,606, forward strand.
CGCCGGCATGGACGCCGCCGACCTGCGCCGTCTGGGCCGCGCCCTGCGCGAGGAGGAGCGAGCCGCGGGCAACCCCGTACCGCCGCCCTCCGACGAGCTGCTCGCGCGGGCGCTGGCCGAGCCGGAGCGCCTGGTGGCGCACGACCCCGCGTATGCGCGCGGAGCCCAGCGTCTCGGCGCGCTGCTCCGGAAGGCCCGTGAGCGGCTCGCGGGTGGCGGCACCGCCGAGGAGGCCCTGTGGGAGCTGTGGAACGGCACCCCGTGGCCCAAGCGCCTGGAGAGCGCCTCCCGGCGGGGCGGCGCGGCCGGGCGCAACGCGGACCGCGATCTCGACGCCGTATGCGCCCTGTTCGCGACCGCAGCGCGCGCAGAGGAGCGCACCGGCGGGCGCGGCGCGCTCAACTTCCTGGAGGAGATCGAGGCCCAGGACATCGCCGCCGACACGCTCACCCGCCGGGCCGTGCGCCCGGACGCCGTACGCCTGATGACCGCGCACCGCTCCAAGGGCCTGCAGTGGCGGCTGGTCGTCGTCGCGGGCGTCCAGGAGGGCCTGTGGCCCGACCTGCGCCGCCGAGGCTCCCTGCTGGAGGCCGATCGCATCGGCCGCGACGGCCTCGCCGAACCCCTCACCCCCGGCGCCCTGCTGGCCGAGGAACGCCGTCTGTTCTACGTGGCCTGCACGCGCGCGCGTGAGCGCCTGGTCGTCACCGCCGTGAAGGCCCCGGCCGACGACGGCGACCAGCCCTCCCGCTTCCTGGCCGAACTCGGCGTCGAGCCCAGGGACGTGACCGGTCGCCCGCGCCGCCCGCTGTCCGTCGCCGCGCTTGTCGCCGAACTGCGCGCCACGACAGTCGACCCGCGCGCATCCGACGTCCTCAGGGAGGTCGCCGCCCACCGACTGGCCCGCCTCGCCGCGCTCGCCGACGAGGACGGCCACCCCCTGGTTCCGGCCGCGCACCCCTACCGCTGGTGGGGCATGTGGGACCCGACCGAGGGCAAGGTGCCGCTGCGCGACCGGGACCAGCCCGTCGTGCTCTCCGGGAGCGCCCTCGACCAGCTCGCCAACACCTGCGCCCTGCAGTGGTTCCTGGGGCGTGAGGTGAAGGCCGACACGCCCGCGACCGCCGCCCAGGGCTTCGGCAACGTCGTGCACGTCCTCGCCGACGAGGTGGCCTCCGGACGCACCCCCGCCGATCTCGACGTCCTCATGGAACGCCTGGACTCGGTCTGGAACGCGCTCGCCTTCGACGCGCCGTGGAAGTCCGCGCAGGAGAAGGACAACGCGCGCGTGGCGCTCGAACGCTTCCTGCGGTGGCACGTCGATTCCAACGGCGTCCGCGCCGGTCGCACCCCAGTGGCGAGCGAGCACGACTTCGACGTCACCCTCGAAGCGGGCGAGTACGAGGTGCGCATCCGCGGATCCATGGACCGCGTCGAGGCCGACGCCGAGGGGCGTGCCTACGTGGTCGACTTCAAGACCGGCAAGCAGGTGCCCAGCGCCGCAGAGGTGGCCCGCCATCCACAGCTCGCCGTCTATCAGCTCGCCGTGCGCGAGGGCGCTGTCGACGAGGCCTTCGACGGCAGGCGCCCCGAGGCGGGCGGCGCCGAACTCGTCCAGCTGAGGCAGGGCGCCGCCAAGAAGGACGGCGGCGACACCCTGCCCAAGGTGCAGGCCCAGGAGCCCCTGGCGGGAGAGTGGATCGGCGAGCTGCTGGCCACGGCCGCGGGCAAGGTCCTCGACGAGCGCTTCTCGCCCACCACCGGGCAGCACTGCGCGCACTGCGCGTTCCGGGCCTCGTGCAGCGCGCGGCCGGAGGGCCGTCACGTCGTGGAGTGAGGACACCCCAGTCAGCCGGCGTGCAGACACCTCCGGTGAGCCGGTGTGTGTGACGCCCCGGTGAGCGGGCGTGGGGACATCCCGGTGAGCGGGCGTGCGGACATCCCGTTGAGCGGGCGTGCGGACATCCCGGTGAGAGCGCCTGTGTGACGGATCGCACCACGCCTGCCGACCAGCGGTTCCCGGGCACCGGGCGGCGCTCCGGCATCCGCTGTCAGTGGCCGCCGATAGCCTCTCCGACGTGCCCGCCCGTATCACCGACCCCGACGAGCTCAAGGAGCTCCTAGGCATCCCGTTCACCCCGGAGCAGACGGCCTGCATCACGGCACCGCCCGCCCCGCAGGTGATCGTGGCCGGAGCCGGTTCGGGCAAGACCACGGTGATGGCGGCCCGAGTGGTATGGCTCGTCGGCACCGGACAGGTCGCCCCGGAACAGGTCCTCGGCCTGACGTTCACCAACAAGGCCGCCGGTGAGCTCGCCGAGCGCGTACGCAAGGCACTCGTGAAGGCGGGCGTCACCGACCCGGACGTGATCGACCCGGACAACCCCCCCGGCGAGCCCGTGATCTCCACGTACCACGCCTTCGCGGGCCGCCTGCTCGCCGACCACGGACTGCGCATCGGACTCGAACCGACCTCGCGCCTGCTCGCCGACGCCACCCGCTACCAGCTTGCCGCGCGCGTGCTGCGCGAGGCCCCCGGCCCCTACCCGGCGCTGACCCGCTCCTTCCCGGACCTCGTCAGCGACCTCCTCGCCCTCGACTCCGAACTGGCCGAACACCTCGTACGGCCGGAGGACCTCCGCGCGTACGACGTCGGGCTGCTGCGCACCCTGGACGGCGTCCGCCTCACCAACGCCGATCTGCGCAGGGTCCCCGAGACGGCCACCGCCCGCCGTGCACTGGCCGAGCTCGTCAGCCGCTACCGCGCGGCCAAGCGGGAGCGCGACCTCCTCGACTTCGGGGACCAGATCGCCCTCTCGGCGGCCCTCGCCGGCCTCCCCGAAGTGGGGCGCGTGCTGCGCGACGAGTTCCGTGTGGTCCTGCTCGACGAGTACCAGGACACCTCGGTGGCCCAACGCGTCCTGCTCGCCGGACTGTTCGGGGGCGGCACCGGCCACCCCGTGACCGCCGTGGGCGACCCCTGTCAGGCGATCTACGGCTGGCGCGGCGCCTCCGTCGCCAACCTCGACGACTTCCCCGAGCACTTCCCGCAGGCCGACGGCCGTCCCGCCGGCCGCCAGGCGCTCAGCGAGAACCGCCGCAGCGGCGGCCGCCTCCTCGACCTCGCCAACGGCCTCGCCGAGCCGCTGCGCGCGATGCACGCGGGCGTGGAGGCGCTCCGCCCCGCCCCCGGCGCGGAGCACGACGGACTGGTCCGCTGCGCGCTGCTGCGCACCCACGCCGAGGAGATCGGCTGGATCGCCGACTCCATCGCCCACCTCGTGGGCACCGGCACGGCACCCGGGGAGATCGCGGTCCTGTGCCGCACGGCGACCGACTTCGCGGAGATCCAGGGCGCCCTCGTCGCCCGAGACATCCCGGTGGAGGTCGTCGGTCTGTCCGGGCTGCTGCACCTCCCGGAGGTCGCCGACCTCGTCGCCGTCTGCGAGGTCCTGCAGGACCCCGGCGCCAACGCCTCCCTGGTCCGCCTCCTCACCGGCCCGCGCTGGCGCATCGGCGCCCGCGACCTCGCTCTCCTGGGCCGACGGGCGCGGCTGCTCGTGTCGCACGCGCGCGCGGGTGCCGACGACGACCCGGACCGCCGACTCGCCGCGGCCGTCGAAGGCGTCGACCCGTCCGAGGTGATATCGCTCGCGGACGCCCTCGACACGTTCCTGGAGCTGCCGATGCGGGCCGAGCGGGAGGACGACGGACTGCCCTTCTCGCCAGACGCGCGCGTGCGGTTCGCGCGCCTCGCCGCCGAGCTGCGCGAGCTGCGCCGCTCCCTCGCCGACCCGCTGATGGACGTCCTGCACCGGGTACTCGCCGTCACCGGTCTGGAGGTGGAGCTGTCCGCGTCCCCGCACGCGCTGGCCGCCCGGCGTCGCGAGACCCTGTCGAACTTCCTGGACATCGCCGCGTCCTTCGCCGCGAACGACCCGGACGCCACCCTCCTGGCCTTCCTGGGCTTCCTGCGCACGGCCGCCCAGTACGAGAAGGGCCTCGACAACGCCCTGCCCGGCGGCGAGAACACCGTCAAGGTGCTCACCGCACACAAGTCCAAGGGCCTGGAGTGGGACGTCGTGGCCGTCCCCGGACTGGTCACCGGCACCTTCCCGAGCACCCAGGGCCGCGAGAAGTGGACCGCCCAGGGCAAGGTGCTGCCCCATGCCCTGCGCGGGGACGCCGACACCCTGCCGGACGTGGAGACCTGGGACTCCCGGGGCCTGAAGGCCTTCCACGAGGCCATGAAGGAGCACCAGCACATCGAGGAGCTGCGGCTCGGCTACGTCACCTTCACCCGGCCCCGTTCCCTGCTGCTCGGCTCCGGGCACTGGTGGGGACCCGCCCAGAAGCGCCCCCGGGGGCCCTCGGACTTCCTTCAGGCCCTCTACGAGCACTGCGCCGCCGGACACGGCGAGATCGAGGACTGGGCGGACGAGCCCGCCGAGGACGAGGAGAACCCGGCACTGCGCGAAGCCGCCGCCGACCACGCCTGGCCGCTCCCACTGGACGAGGCGGCACTGGCCCGCCGCCGGGCCGCCGCCGAGACCGTACTGGCGCACCTGGACCGTCTCGCGTCGCACGACGTCACCCACCCCGCGGCCACCCACGACCCCGCCACGTACGACGACCCGGAATGGCCGCCTCCCCCGGAGGACGAAGATGTCTACGGCCAAGATGTCTACGACGAAGATGTCTACGACGAAGGCGTCCACGCCGGAGACATCTACGAGAACCGCTACGAGGAGGACGGCGCGCCCAGTGCCAGCCCGCACGCGCGCGTACCGGGCGATCACGGCGTCCCGACCGTCCCGACCGTCCCGCACGCCCGTCGGCACCCGGCCGAGGACGCATCCGCGCTCACCCCGGAGGAGGCGCGCACCGTCGCCTCCTGGGACCGCGACCTGGACGCCCTCACCGGAGAGCTGCTGCGCGCCCGCGCGGGCGTCACGGACGTACCCCTGCCGCCGTCCCTGACCGCGTCCCAGGTGGTACGCCTGGCCGCCGATCCCGACGGGCTCGCGCAGGAACTCGCGCGCCCCATGCCACGTCCCCCGCAACCCGCCGCGCGTCGTGGCACCCGCTTCCACGCCTGGGTCGAGGCCCGCTTCGAGGAACTGCGGCTGCCCATGCTGGAACCGGAGGAGCTGCCCGGCGGCGAGGCCGAGATCGCCGACGAGCGCGACCTGGAGGCCCTCAAGGACGCCTTCGAACGCACCCCCTACGCGCACCGCACTCCCTACCGCGTCGAGGCACCCTTCCAGCTCTCCATCGCCGGACGCGTGGTGCGCGGCCGCATCGACGCCGTCTACCGCGCGGACGACCCGGACGGGACGGCGTACGAGATCGTCGACTGGAAGACCAGCCGCAGCCGCACCGGCGACCCGCTCCAGCTCGCCCTGTACCGGCTCGCCTGGGCCGAGCAGCAGCGCGTCCCGCTGGAAGCCGTCAAGGCCGCGTTCCTGTACGTCCGCAGCGGCGAGGTCGTACGACCCGAGGGCCTTCCGGACCGGGCGGCACTGGAGCGGCTGCTGCTGGCCGGGCCCCGCGGTGAGGAACCGGCGGACCGGGATGTCGGCGCGGGCCGATAGGCTCGTGAGCATGAGCGAGACCCCGGACAGTGCCGTCCGCACGTACATCGACCACCACAGCGCCGCCTTCCTCGACGACCTCGCGGAGTGGCTGCGCATCCCGTCGGTGTCCGCGCAGCCCGAGCACGGGGCGGACGTGCGGCGCAGCGCCGAGTGGCTCGCCGCCAAGCTCCGGGAGACCGGCTTCCCCACCGCCGAGGTGTGGGCGACCGGCGGCGCCCCCGCCGTGTTCGCCGAATGGCCGGCCGACGACCCACAGGCGCCCACCGTCCTCGTCTACGGCCACCACGACGTGCAGCCCGCCGCCCGTGAGGACGGCTGGGACAGCGACCCCTTCGAGCCGGTGATCCGTGACAACCGGCTCTACGCGCGCGGGGCCGCCGACGACAAGGGCCAGGTGTTCTTCCACACACTCGGCGTCCGCGCCCACCTCGCCGCCACCGGCCGCACCGCCCCCGCCGTCCACCTGAAGCTGCTGATCGAGGGCGAGGAGGAGTCCGGCTCCCCGAACTTCCGCACGCTCGTCGAGCGGCACGCGGACCGGCTCGCCGCCGACGCCGTGATCGTCTCCGACACCGGTATGTGGGCCGCGGACACCCCCACCGTGTGCACGGGCATGCGCGGCCTGGCCGAGTGCGAGATCGCACTGCACGGCCCCGAGCAGGACATCCACTCGGGTTCCTTCGGCGGCGCCGTGCCCAACCCCGCCACCGCGGCCGCCCGCCTGGTCGCGGCCCTGCACGACGAGCACGCGCGCGTGGCGATACCCGGCTTCTACGACGACGTCACCGAACTCACCGACCGTGAGCGCGAACTCTTCGCCGAACTGCCCTTCGACGAGGAGCAGTGGCTGCGCACCGCCAGGTCGACCGCCGCGTACGGCGAGGCCGGACACACCACCTTGGAGCGCATCTGGGCGCGCCCCACCGCCGAGGTCAACGGCATCGGCGGCGGCTACCAGGGCCCCGGCAGCAAGACGATCATTCCGTCCTCGGCCATGGTCAAGCTCTCCTTCCGGCTCGTCGCCGGGCAGGACCCCGACCACATCGAGAAGGCCGTCCGCGCCTGGGCCGCCGAGCAGCTGCCCGCCGGCATCCGGCACGAGATCACGTTCGGCGCGGCCACCCGTCCCTGTCTGACGCCCCTCGACCATCCCGCCCTGCAGTCCGTCGTACGCGCCATGGGCCGCGCCTTCCAGCGGCCGGTCCGCTTCACCCGCGAGGGCGGCTCCGGACCCGCCGCGGACCTCCAGGACGTCCTCGGCGCACCCGTCCTGTTCCTCGGCATCTCCGTCCCGTCCGACGGCTGGCACGCGCCGAACGAGAAGGTGGAACTCGATCTGCTCCTCAAAGGCGTCGAGACCGCCGCGTACCTGTGGGGCGACCTGGGGGAGAACTGGCGCGATGCGGACTGACGATCTCGCGGGCCGGAAGGCCGGCCGGGCCGGCCGCGGGGCACGGCACACTGGAGAGGCCGCCCCGCATGCCCAGGTCCCGCCGGACCCGGTCCACTCCGGCCGTACGTCCCGCTGAACCGCCCGCCGAAACAACCGTTACACCGGGGGAGTTGGAAGCACCCGTGACCATCTGGACCGACCACACCACCGACCGGCCCATCTCGCTCACCGCCTCGAGCGGCATCGACCGGGCCGCCCACCACCGGCTCGACGAGGCCTGGCTCGCCGCGGCCTGGAGCCACCCCACCACCCGCTGTTTCGTGGTCTCCGGCGGTCAGGTCCTCATCGACGAGACGCTCGACGGCCGGACCGAACTCGTCATGACCCCCTCCTTCGAGGCACCTCTCACGGAGGCCCACCGCTACTTCCTGGGCACCGACGAGGAGGGCGTCAGCTACTTCGCCCTCCAGAAGGACGCCCTCCCGGGCCGCATGGACCAGTCCGCGCGCCCGGCCGGACTGCGCGAGGCGGGACTGCTGCTGTCCCCGCGCGACGCGGGCCTGATGGTGCACGCGGTCGCCCTGGAGAACTGGCAGCGCATGCACCGCTTCTGCTCACGCTGCGGCGAGCGCACGGTCATCGCGGCCGCGGGCCACATCCGCCGCTGCCCCGCCTGCGGCGCCGAGCACTACCCGCGCACCGACCCAGCGGTGATCATGGCCGTCACCGACGAGGAGGACCGCATCCTGCTCGGCCGGCAGGTGCACTGGCCCGAGGGCCGCTTCTCGACCCTCGCCGGGTTCGTCGAACCCGGCGAGTCCATCGAGCAGTCGGTGCGCCGCGAGGTCTTCGAAGAGGCGGGCATCACCGTCGGCGCGGTCGAGTACGTCGCCAGCCAGCCCTGGCCCTTCCCGTCCAGCCTGATGCTCGGCTTCCTCGCCCGCGCCACCTCCACCGAGATCAACGTCGACGGCGACGAGATCCACGAGGCCCGCTGGTTCTCCCGCCAGGACCTGCGCGTCGCCTTCGACTCCGGAGAGGTGCTGCCCCCGTACGGCATCTCCATCGCCGCCCGTCTGATCGAACTGTGGTACGGCAAGCCTCTGCCGACGAGGAGCGTCTGATCCACCCCGCGGGGCTCGCCGGTGTGCGACTCCCGTGGCGCTGGACGCCGGTGGGGGACACACCACGAGAAGGCGGCCCCTGAGAAACCTCAGGGGCCGCCTTCCCTCACCACCGTGATCGCGGAGCGGTCACGCACCGATCTTCTGCTTGACCTGCGCCAGCGACGGGTTCGTGAGCGTCGAACCGTCCGGGAACAGAACGGTCGGAACCGTCTGGTTGCCGCCGTTCGCCTTCTCCACGAACGCCGCGGACTCCGGGTCCTGCTCGATGTTGATCTCGTTGTACACGATGCCCTCACGGTCCAGCTGGCTCTTCAGCCTGTGGCAGTAGCCACACCACGAGGTGCTGTACATCGTCACAGTGCCCGGCATGTCGGTCGCGCTCCTTCACGGTTGGGTGCGTGCTCGCTGTGGGGGCAACGTACGTGAAGGTTCCACCATTCCCGCCACCCCGTGCCCCGCCCCGCACCGCCTCACCGACGAGCGCTCACCGCCTCGGAGCCTCTGCCGCCCAGTGAGCCTCCGCCGCCTCAGCCAACCCCCGCCGCCTCGGCCAACGCCTGCCGCCTCAGCGAGCGCCTGCCGAATCAGTACGACTGCAGATGCCTCCCTGTGGACAACCGCCGCACCCGTCTCCACCGACCTGGCAGCATGGCGGTGTGACAGCAGCAACGCACTCCCCCCTCTTCCCGCAGGCTCCCGGCAGTGCCGAGTATTCGGCCCCGTCGAGTGGGGCCGACGCGGTGCTCGAAGGGCTCGACCCCGAGCAGCGCGAGGTGGCGACCGCCCTGCGGGGTCCGGTGTGCGTGCTGGCGGGCGCCGGCACCGGCAAGACGCGGGCCATCACCCACCGCATCGCCTATGGCGTCCGCGCCGGCATCCTCCAGCCCTCCAGCGTGCTCGCCGTCACCTTCACCAACCGCGCCGCGGGCGAGATGCGCGGTCGCCTCCGCCAGCTCGGCGCCGCCGGCGTCCAGGCCCGCACCTTCCACTCCGCCGCGCTGCGCCAGCTCCAGTACTTCTGGCCGAAAGCCGTCGGCGGTGGCCTCCCGCGCATCGTCGACCGCAAGATCCAGATCGTCGTGGACGCGGCCGCCGCCTGCCGCATCCGCCTCGACCGGAACGAGCTGCGGGACGTGACCGCCGAAATCGAGTGGTCCAAGGTCACCCAGACCGTGCCCGCCGACTACGCCGCCGCGGCCGCCAAGGCGGCCCGCGAAGCCCCCCGCGACCCCGCCGAGATCGCTCAGCTCTACGCCACCTACGAAGACCTCAAGCGCGAGCGCGGCGTCATCGACTTCGAGGACGTCCTGCTCCTGACCGTCGGCATCCTCCAGGACCGGCACGACATCGCGGAGGAGGTCCGCGCCCAGTACCAGCACTTCGTCGTCGACGAGTACCAGGACGTCAGCCCGCTCCAGCAGCGCCTCCTGGAGCTGTGGCTCGGCGACCGCGACAGCCTGTGCGTCGTCGGCGACGCCAGCCAGACCATCTACTCCTTCACCGGTGCCACCCCCGACCACCTCCTCGACTTCCGTATCCGCCACCCCGGCGCCACTGTCGTCAAGCTCGTCCGCGACTACCGCTCCTCACCCCAGGTCGTCCATCTCGCCAACGGTCTCCTCGCCCAGGCCCGAGGCCGCGCCGCGGACCACCGGCTGGAGCTGATCTCACAACGGGACCCCGGCCCCGAACCGGCCTACACCGAGTACGCCGACGAGCCCGCCGAGGCCGAAGGCGCGGCCCGGCGTATCCGTGACCTGCTCGCCATCGGCGTCCCCCCGGCCGAGATCGCCATCCTGTTCCGCACCAACTCCCAGTCCGAGATCTATGAACAGGCCCTCGCGGACGGCGGGATCCCCTACCAGCTGCGTGGCGCCGAGCGCTTCTTCGACCGCCCCGAGGTACGCAAGGCGGGCATCGCCCTGCGCGGTGCCGCGCGCTTCGGCGGCAACGACTCCCTCCTCGACGACGCCGTCGACCTGCCCTCCCAAGTGCGTGCCGTCCTCTCGGGCGAAGGCTGGACAGCCACGCCCCCCGCGGGCTCCGGAGCGGTGAGAGAGCGCTGGGAGTCACTGGCCGCGCTGGTGAACCTCGCCCAGGACTTCGCCGCGGCCAAACCCGGCGCCACCCTCGCCGACCTCGTGGCGGAGCTCGACGAGCGGGCGAACGCCCAGCACGCCCCGACCGTGCAGGGCGTCACCCTCGCTTCCCTGCACTCCGCCAAGGGCCTCGAATGGGATGCCGTCTTCCTGGTCGGTGTCGCCGAGGGCATGATGCCGATCACCTACGCCAGGACGGACGAGCAGATCGAGGAGGAGCGCCGCCTTCTCTACGTCGGCGTCACCCGGGCGAGAGAGCACCTCTCCATCTCATGGGCCCTCTCCCGCTCGCCCGGCGGCCGCCCCAACCGACGCCCCAGCCGCTTCCTCGACGGACTGCGCCCCGGCTCGTCCACCATCGCCGGCCGCGCCGTCGCCGGTGGCACCGGGGGCATCGAACGCGGCTTCACCGGCTCCAGCGCGCCCGGCACGGCTGCCGCCCCGCGGCGCACCAGCAGAACCCCGGCCCGCTGCCGGGTGTGTGGGCGCACCCTGTCCGAGGCCGGCGAGATGAAGCTGATGCGCTGTGACGGCTGTCCGTCCGACATGGACGAGGGCCTCTACGAGCGGCTGCGCGAGTGGCGGGCGGTGCAGGCGCAGCACAGCGGACAGCCCGCGTTCTGCGTCTTCACCGACAAGACCCTGATCGCGATCGCCGAAGCGGTCCCCGACGACGAGCGCGAGCTGGCCCGCATCCCGGGAGTGGGAGCCCGCAAACTCAGCCGCTACGGCGCCGCTGTTCTGGCCATCTGCGCAGGCCGGGAGGTCGGTGGAGAGGGCAACGAGGACTGATACGAACTCGTCGAGAAAATAGTTTGCGCATGCCCCAGCAATCCCCATAGGTTCTAGGCACGGAAGCGGCGGCCTTTTCGGAGGCCCCGATTTCGTGCTGTACTTAGTCATCCGTCGGACCAGCTCAACTCTGGTCCCCCGAGACGCCGAGAGGAGGCGATTGAAGTGATCAGCATCAAGACCAGCTCCACCCGCACCGTCAAAATGACCGATCGCTCGGTCGTCTCCACGTGCATGCTCGGCGTTTCGAACCCGGGCACCGGTCTGTCCGGCATTCGTGCCGCCCGTCCGGAGTCCTTCCTGTCCCTCACGGGTCTTCCCATCCGTGAGCGCAATGAGCGACCGACCAAGGCACTGGAAGCAGTAGCGGCACAGGCGCAGGCCTATGCCTTTGCGGCGGCCGGTGCCGGATTCCGGAAGCAGACGACGCAGCACCACCTGATGTGGGCCTTCCGTGGGCCAGAACCCTGGAGTGATCCAGCCTGACAGCCGATCAGGCCGGCGCCTTCAGGGCCGCGGAACCCCATCCGGGATCCGCGGCCCTTCTGTTTTCCCCCAACGGGGACAGCAGGCCGAAGGGGCCTCGGGACAAGAAGAGAACCCGGTACCAAGCCGCCACCCGGTCCAACAGGACCGGAACGACCAGACGAGGAAGACGAACCGTGCAACTCGAAGCGCACGCCCCGTCCGTACCGCCTTCCGAAACGATCCCCCCGCCCGGCCTCACGGAGGACTCCACCTTGACCCCGCTCACCGCGCTCACCGCGCTCGACGACGCCATCGAGAACCTCGGCGTACCCGTCCCCTGCCGCTCCTACGACCCGGAGGTCTTCTTCGCCGAGTCGCCGGCCGACGTCGAGTACGCCAAGTCCCTGTGCCGCACCTGCCCGCTGATCGAGGCCTGCCTCGCCGGCGCCAAGGAGCGGCGTGAGCCCTGGGGCGTCTGGGGCGGCGAGCTCTTCGTCCAGGGTGTCGTCGTCGCCCGGAAGCGGCCGCGTGGCCGCCCGCGCAAGAACCCGGTCACGGCATGAACACCGCAGGAACGATCGATCGCCCCCTCACGCACGACCCCAAGAAGCAGGCCCCGATGAAGCCGTCCACCAGCGAGCCCGCCGGCTCCGCGATCCCAGACTTCACCACCTCCGGCGCGAACACCTCGCGTCAGAACAGGACCCGAGAGATGCAACTCATCCCAGAAGCCATGGCTCGTGCGCATATGCGCGAGCGAATGCAGGAGGCCGAGCGGGAACGCCTGGCCGTACGCCTGGCGATGGCCCGCCGGATGCAGCGCCGGGCCGAGCGCGCCTCGCTGCGCGCTCGCCGCGCGCTCGCCATGGCCGTCATGCAGTAGCCGACGACAGTCGGAGTCAGGAAGGAAGACGCCGGGGGCCGGTCCGAAGGGACCGGCCCCCGCGGTGCGTTGTGTGCGCCGAACCGGGCAGACGGCGATATCGTCACAGGGGTGACGAGTCTTCCCGGAGACAGTGACAACAGTGGCTCCGTGCGGCCGCCCGGCACCGCACAGGCCCCCTACCCCGTGTGCGCCCGCTGCGGCACCCCGGCCGACGGCCCTCGCCCCACCTGGACCTGCTCCGTGGAGAACGGCCTGCGCCATTACTTCTGCGACCACTGCGCCCGCGCCAACATCAGGGCGATCGAGGGGCGAGTGGACTCGGCCTGGTGGTAGTTCCGCTCACGCCTCCTCTGCCGGTTCCTCCTCCGGCAGGAAGCCGGGCAGCCACTCCTCCAGTTCGTCGCGCAGACGCACCGTCGCGCCCAGCTGGCACAGCACGCCGATCGTGCTCAGCGTCACCCGGTGTATGAGGAGGTACGCCGGGGGCAGATTGAGCTGTCTGCCCAGCTGGTAGGCGGGCGAGCGCGGGTCGGCGATGCGGGCCGCCTGGCTGCGCATCCAGGTGCGGGTGAAGGTGAACTCGTCTGCCTGGGCAGGTTCGATGATCGGGAGGACATAGTCGAGAACCGCGTCGGGGTCGAGTTCGATGGACTCCTTGACGAAGCCCTCCTCGCAGAGCAGTTCGTAGACCGACTGGGCGTCGCCCTCCAGGGTCATGCGCAGGGAGTGGCCGATCGGGGCCGGCAGGCCGCCCGGCAGACGGTCGACCGTGCCGAAGTCCAGGACGCCCAGGCGCCAGCTGTCCCTCCCGAGGCCACCGTCGGAGCCGGGCAGGAGACGGAAGTTGCCCGGGTGCGGATCGGCGTGCAGCAGGCCCGTGCGGACCGGGCCCGAGAAGAGGAACCGGGCCAGCAACTGGCCTGCGCGGTCCCGCTGCTCCTGAGTGCCCCCGGCGATCACCTCCGACAGCGGTATGCCGTCGATCCATTCGGTCACCAGGACCTGCTCGCTCTGGTGCACCACCGCGGGCACCAGGACATCCGGGTCGTCGGCGAACTCCTCCGCATGGGCCCGCTGCGCCTGCGCCTCCAGGCCGTAGTCCAGTTCCTCGGAGACCCGGTCGCGCAGCTCCGAAATCAGCGGCTTGATGTCCATGCCAGGGATCAGGGGGCCCAGCAGCCGGGCGAAACGGCTGAGTTGGTTCAGGTCGGAGAGCAGTGCCTCGCCCGCGCCCGGGTACTGCACCTTGACCGCGACCTCCCGGCCGTCGTGCCACACCCCGCGGTGCACCTGGCCGATCGAGGCCGCCGCCGACGGCTTGTGCTCGAACTCCAGGAACAGCTCGTGCCAGTCATCGCCGAGGCGCTCCTCCAGGACCGCGTGCACCGTGCGCGTGGGCATCGGTGGGGCGGCCTCCTGAAGCTTCGTCAGCGCGGCGCGGTAGGGCCCGGCGACCTCCTCGGGCAGGGCCGACTCGAAGACGGACAGGGCCTGCCCGAACTTCATGGCGCCTCCCTTCAACTCGCCGAGAACACGGAACAGCTGCTCCGCCGTGCGCTGTTGAAGCTCGCGGCCGACGATCTCCGCGGATTCACCGACGATCCGTTTGCCGAGTCCCCACGTCGCCCGTCCGGCGAAGCCGAGCGGGAGCGCGGCGAGCTTGGCGGTACGGGTGACCGCCTTCCGGGGAAGATCAGACATGCGCCCTCCAAGTCCCAGCCGGCCGCGCCGCGTGCGCCTTACGGGACAGGTTTCCCAACGGCCGTTGCTCCGCCATTGTCTCGTGCGGCCCCCCGTCCATTGAGGTGTGTTCCTCCTTACCTTTCTCCGCCGCACCGCACCCGCATGCCGAATGCGCCCACACCGGTCGCGCATGCCAGTGGAGCCGGGGCACGGACACCTCCCAGCGCGCGCCCGCGCTGGAGGGCGTGTCGCCGTCCAAGAAGGCGAGCGCGTGTCCGGCCGCCGCTCCCGCGACGGCGGTCGCCAGAGCGAGGTCGCACGCCTGGACCTGCCGTGGGCGCCCGGAGCGCCACTGGGCGACCAGCCGTGGCCACGTCTCGTCCCGGTCGGCGCGCCCCCGGTCGAGACAGCCCGCGCAGCCGGTGTCGCCCGGCAGGACGAACGGGCCGACGATTCCCGTACCCTCCGCGACCCCCGCGTACAGATGGGGGGGTGCCGGAGGTGATCAGCGGCTCGGCTGCGAACGGGTCGGGCGCGTGGACCTCCAGGCCGTCTCGCGGGGTGAGGATCACCAGGGAGAAGCCGGGGCCCGGGTCCTCATGGGGTGAGCGGCGCGAGGGGCGCCCACGGCGCGGTGGCCGGTCCGGGGCGGCGGCTCGTACCGCCCGCCGGGCAGCCTCCTCCCGGCGCTCGCCGATCGCGTCCGCGGGCAGGCCGCCCGGTGCCACGTCCCACGGCTCGGCACAGCCGGTGTCGCGGACGTCCACCTCGCCGACACCCGCCCCTGCCAGCAGCGAGGCGAGGACGGCCCCCACACGGCCCGCTCCCCGGACCTGAACGCGCAGGGAGCGGCGGGCGGCCAGGCGCCGGGCGGCCTCGCCCGGCGCGCGGGCGACCAGTGAGAGGGACGCCAGGTCGGGACGGAGACGCTCCAGGACGGCCGCTTTCGCGCGGAGCGCGTCGGCCCCGGGGCCCCCGCCCGTCGCGTCGTCGAGCAGTCCCGCGCCGGACAGGCTGTCCACCACAGCGTCGGCATGGCCGTCGGGCAGTCCCATGCGGCGGGCCTCCTCGCGCAGCAGCGGCAGCCCGCGGGTGCCGTCGAGCAGGCCGAGGAAGCTGCCCGTCGCGGTGTCCACCGGCCCGAGCACCATCGCGTGCGCGGGTGCCATACCGAACTGCACGGTGTTCAGATCGCGCCAGCCGCGCCGCAGCGCGGGCTTCACCATCGGATGCATGACCGGCCCCCGAAGTCCCTGGTTCGTCACTGTTCGTCGGCGATGTCCTGGTCCGCCGACGCATGTCAGCATGCCCGGACCGGCCCGGGTCGTGCCGAAAGTTGTCCACAGGCAGGCATGTTCGTCATACAAATCAAGCGCACGGAGTGTGGATCGGCACGGAACCGTCCCGGAGGCGGGACTTCGCCCGTGTGCAGCGGGTAACGTCGGGGCGTGCCCGCCGACCCACTGCACCGCGCCGGAGAGCCACAGCGCAGCACGACGAGCCAGCCGCCGAGCGGCTCGGGGACGAGCGCGATCGAGGTTCGCAGGAGCGCGCGACGCCGCAGAACGGTCTCCGCGTACCGCGAGGGCGATCGCACCGTCGTGCTCATCCCCGCTCGGATGTCCGAGGCGGAGGAGCAGCGCTGGGTGACCGTCATGCTCGACAAGCTGGCCGCCCAGGAGAGCAAGCGGCTCATCGGTGACGCCGAGCTGGCCGAGCGTGCCGAGCGGCTGTCGCTGCAGTACTTCGACGGGCGGGCCCGGCCCACCTCGGTCCGCTGGGTCACCAACCAGAACACGCGCTGGGGCTCGTGCACCCCGTCCGAGGGCAGCATCCGTCTGTCGCACCGGTTGCAGGGCATGCCCGAGTACGTCGTCGACTACGTACTCCTGCACGAGCTCGCGCATCTGCTCGTACCGGGACACGGGCCGCGCTTCTGGCGGCTGCTGGAGGCGTATCCGCGCACCGAGCGCGCCCGTGGCTACCTCGAAGGGGTGGTCGCGGCCGACCGGCTGCCGTACCGGCACGCGCCCGACGCGGACTAGTGTTTAAAGATCGCCCGTCAGTGATCGATGTCACCAACCTCCGTGGACAGAACACCCGGATGCGACCGCTCCGCATCCGCCCGCCCTGCGCGCCCAGCGGACCGTCGGCTGCGCGCGCCCGGCCGTCGCGCGCGCCCGACAGAGGCCGCGAGTGCCCCCGAAGGACCGGTTGTGTACCGGGTCTGTACCGGCGTCGTCCGATTCGAGAGTTTGCCATTAGCCTGGCGCGACGCACTCACATCGGGATGGGGGACGGTCGTTACGCATGGCCAGGGAATTCCAACGCGGCCACAAGGCCAGGATCAGTGACCTCACCGCGGGCACGGATCTGTACGTAGGCGTGCAGATCTCCGCGCCCGGACTGACCTTCGACATCAGCTGCTTCGGTCTGGACGCAGGCGAACGGCTCTCGGACGACCGGTACTTCGTCTTCTTCAACCAGCCGAAGACGCCGGAGGATGCCGTTCAGCTCCTTGGTCCCCAGGCGGGCGACACAGAGTCCTTCCGGGTCACCCTGGACAGGATCCCCCCGCACATCCAGAAGCTGTCCTTCACGGCGACGATCGACGGCGCCGGGCAGATGTCGCAGATCGCCCCCGGACACCTGCGTATCGTCGCGGGCGGCGAGGAAGTGGCCCGCTACCCGTTCAACGGCTCGGAGTTCACCACCGAACGCGCCGTCATGCTGGGCGACTTCTACCTCAAGGACGTCTGGCGGTTCGCCGCGGTCGGCCAAGGCTTCGACGGCGGGCTGGAGGCGCTGCTGAAGAACTTCGGCGGAGAGGTCCTCGACGAGGAGACGGCCGCCCCGCAGCAGCCGCAGTCCGGTGCCGCGCCGGGGTTCGCGCCGCCCACCCAGGTCTCCGCCCCGCCCGCGTTCGCCGCCCCGGCCGCGCCCGCCCCGGCTCCCGCCGCCGCGCCGCAGCAGCCGCAGCCCGCCCCGCAGGGCTTCGCGCCGCCCCAGGGAGGGCCGCCGCGCGCCCCGGCCCCGGCGCCCTCGGTCCACGCCGCGCCCACGATCGTCGCGCCCCTGCACACGCCGCCCGCCGGAACCGTGCCGCCGCCCGGTCCCGCGCCCTACACCCAGCCGCCCGGGCAACCGGGCCCGCCGCCCGGTCCCGCGCCCTACACCCAGCCGCCCGGGCAACCGGGCCCGCCGCCCGGTCCCGCGCCCTACACCCAGCCGCCCGGGCAACCGGGCCCGCCGCCCGGTCCCGCGCCCTACACCCAGCCGCCCGGGCAACCGGGCCCGCCGCCCGGCTACGGACAGCAGCCGCCCGCCCCGATGCCGCCCGGCCACGGTCAGCAGACCCCGCCCGCGCCCCCTGGCTACGGCGGGCAGCCCTCCTACGGGCAGGTTCCCGGTCAGTACGCCGTCCAGCAGCCCGCCGTGCCCTCGCCGTACGGCGCCCCGGGGGGTGGCGCCGGTGTGGCCGCCGCGCTGCATGCCTTCAAGGAGACCCCCACCGGCCAGCGGTGGACGCAGCAGAACAAGAAGCTCGTCCGGGTCGACCTGGGCATGGGAGGCCTGCCGGTGCTGGCCCGGCAGGGCAGCATGGTGCTGTACCAGGGCAAGGTCGACTTCAGCTACAAGGGCGCCGGCCTCGCCGGGCGGCTCGTGGGCAGCGCGACCGGCCAGGAGATGCAGCTGATGCGCTGCACGGGCCAGGGCCAGGTGTTCCTCGCGGAGAACGCCTCCCATCTGCACCCGGTCGAGCTCCAGGGGGACGCGATCTGTGTCTCCGCCGAGAACGTCCTCGCCTTCGACGAGTCCCTCCAGTACGAGGTCCGGCGCATCGAGGGCCATGGCATTCCCGGGGGCGCGCTGTTCACGATGCAGTTCCAGGGGACCGGCACGATCGTCGTGAAGACGCACGGCGCGCCCGTGGTGCTGCCCGTCACACCGACGACGTTCGCCGACTGCAACGCCGTCGTGGCCTGGTCGGCCGCCGCCCAGGTGATCGTCTCCAGCCAGGTCCGCGTGCGTCGCAACGCCTACCCAGGGGACACCGGGGAGAGCGTGAACCTGCAGTTCCGGGCCGCGCCCGGCAATTTCGTCGTCGTCCAGCCCTACGAGGTCTGAGGGAGCCCGTCATGAACCAGCCGCTCGCGGGCTTCGCTCCCGCACCCGTCAGCGCCCGCATGGAGAACCACGGCAACCACATGCTGAAGGTCGCCATGCAGACCGGGAACGACCTTCTCGCGCGCGTGGGGTCGATGGTCGCCTACGAAGGGTTCATCCAGTACGAGCCCAACCCGCCCGCCGTGCGCCAGATCGCGCGGGACTGGATCACGGGTGAGGGCGCGCCCCTCATGAAGTGCTCCGGCGACGGTCTGCTCTACCTCGCCGACTACGGGGCGAACGTCGTCGTCATCAACCTGGGCGGAGACGCGATCTCCGTCAACGCCACCAATCTGCTCGCCTTCGACGCGCACCTGCAGTGGGGCGTCGAACGCGTCAAGGGCCTCGCCAAGTTCGCCGGTCAGGGCCTGTGGAACACGAAGATCTCCGGTCAGGGCTGGGTCGCCCTCACGTCCCGGGGCACGCCGATCGTCGTCGACTGCGGCGGCGGCGAGGACGAGACGTACGTCGACCCGGACGCCCTCGTCGCCTGGTCCCCGAACCTGAAGGTCAAGGGCAAGCGCAGCTTCAAGGCCCAGTCGCTGATCGGGCGCGGCAGCGGCGAGGCGTACCAGATGGCGTTCTCCGGGCAGGGCATCGTGGTCGTGCAGCCCAGCGAGGACAGCACCGACCGCCTCCGGATCAGGGGCTGAGGGGGAACCGCACATCATGCAGAGCACACTCTTCGGCTACAACGAGCAGCAGACCCAGGAGCGCTACGGCCTGCAGAACCCGCAGATGCTGCGCGTCCTTCTGGAGGGCCACGACGACGTCCTGGCGCGCAAGGGCACCATGGTCGCCTACCAGGGGCTCATCGAGTTCGACGCCGAGTACCAGAGCCACGGCCAGCAGCACGCGCGGGCGTACACCGGCGAGGGACTGGACCTGATGCGCTGTCATGGGCAGGGCACCGTCTACTTGGCCAACCTCGCCCAGCACGTGCACATCATGGACGTCGAACAGGACGGACTGACCGTCGACAGCGGCTACGTCCTGGCGATGGACTCCTCGCTGCACCACGAGGTCATCGCGGTGGACAGCCAGTACGGCATCTCCGGCTCCGGCAAGTACCAGCTCAACATCACCGGACGCGGCAAGGTCGCGCTGATGACGTCCGGCGCGCCCCTGCTGATGCAGGTCACGCCGGACAAGTACGTCAACTGCGACGCCGACGCGCTCGTCGCCTGGTCCACCGGCCTGCGGGTCCAGATGCAGGCGCAGACGCACTCCTCGGGGGTGTGGCGCCGCCGCGGCGGCACCGGTGAGGGCTGGGAGCTCAGCTTCATGGGCAGTGGCTTCGCGCTCGTCCAGCCCAGTGAGCTGCTGCCGCCGCAGAACGCGGTGATCGGCCAGGGACTGCGCGCGCAGTACGGCATGGGTCAGTACGGGGCACGGGGCCAGAACCAGGGCAACGTCTGGAGCTGAACCCGGGTGAGGGGTGACCGCGCCGGCGGTCACCCCCTCACTCCCTCACAGGCCGGCGCGCGTCGCCTTGAGCAGGCGTACGACCGAGTCGTCCGCCACGTCCGCCACCTCGTCGTACGCGAACCAGCGCAGCTCCAGGGACTCGTCGCTGATCGCCTCGACGGCTCCGGCCGGGGCGAGCGCCGCGTACTGGACATCGAGGTGCCAGGCGCACGGCGTGTGATGGCGGTCCAGCCGCACCGGCCCGCCCGGCAGCAGGGTCAGTCCCTCGATCCCCGACTCCTCGGTCGCCTCACGCAGAGCGGCCGCGGCCAGCGACTCGTCGGCCGGCTCGCAGTGGCCGCCCATCTGAAGCCACATCCGAAGCTTCTTGTGGAGGGTCAGCAGCACCCGGCCGCGCTCGGGGTCGATCACCAGGGCGCTCGCCGTGATGTGACCGTCCCCGCATGCCTTCCACATGCCGTCCGGATGCGTCGCCAGGTGATCCAGGTAGACCTGGCGCAGTTCTGCCTGGTCCTCGTACCCCTTGAGGACGAGGACCGCGTCGTCGTCCAGGCTCACTCGGCGTCGTCGCCCTTGCGGCCGCTCCCGGAGTCCCCGCCCTCGGCGTCGTCGTCCTTCCGGAGGTTCGGCTTGCCCTTGGAGCCGCCGCCCGCCGCCTCGCCGAGCATCTTGTCCAGCTCGGAGAAGTCCAGGTGCTCGCGGTGCACGAAGCCGTCCGGGTCGTCCAGGTCGGACGCCGTCGGAAGCATGTCCGGGTGGGCCCACAGGCCGTCGCGGCCGTCCACGCCGCGCGCGTCCGTGAGGGACGCCCACAGGCGCGAGGCATCCCGCAGCCGGCGCGGGCGCAGCTCCAGACCGATCAGCGTGGCGAACGTCTGCTCGGCCGGGCCGCCCGAGGCGCGGCGCCGGCGCAGGGTCTCGCGCAGCGCGTCCGCGGACGACAGGCGCGGCTTCGCGGCCGCGTGCACCACCGCGTCCACCCAGCCCTCGACCAGGGCCAGCGCCGTCTCCAGACGGGCCAGGGCCGCCTTCTGCTCCGGCGTGTCCTCCGGCTGGAACATGCCCTGCTGGAGCGCCTGCTGCAGCTCCTCCGGGTTCTGCGGGTCGAACTGGCCGACCACGTCCTCCAGCTTCGCCGTGTCGACCTTGATGCCGCGCGCGTAGCCCTCGACCGCGCCGAACAGGTGCGAGCGCAGCCACGGCACATGACTGAACAGGCGCTGGTGGGCGGCCTCGCGCAGCGCGAGGTACAGCCGCACCTCCTCCTTGGGCACCCCCAGGTCCTTGCCGAACCCCTCGATGTTCAGCGGCAGCAGCGCGGCCTTCCCGGCCGGGCCGAGCGGCAGGCCGATGTCGGTCGAGCCGACGACCTCGCCCGCGAGCACGCCGACGGCCTGCCCGATCTGCGTACCGAACATGGCGCCGCCCATCGAGCGCATCATCCCGATCAGCGGGCCCGCCATGGCCTGCATCTCCTCCGGCAGGACGTCGCCCATGGCGGCGCCGACGCGTTCGGCGACCGGGTCGACGAGCTCCTTCCACACCGGCAGGGTCGCCTCGACCCACTCCGCGCGGCTCCAGGCCACGGCGGAGCCCGCGCCGGACGGCAAGGACGTCACGTCGTCGAGCCACAGGTCGGCCAGGCGGACGGCCTCCTGCACCGCGGAGCGCTCGCCGGGGCCCACACTCGCGTCCTTCGTGCCGTCCGAGGTGCCCTGGGAGACCGTCTGGCGGGCGATCTGCTTGGCCATGTCCCAGTTCACGGGGCCGCCCTCGTACGAGAGCATCTGGCCCAGCTGCTGGAAGGCGGCGCCCAGGTCGGTGGGGTTCAGGGATCCGAACATCGCGGCGAGCGGGTTGTCGGCGCCGCCGGCTCCGGGCAACCCGAAACCGAACGGGTTGGCCGGTCCCTGGCCACCACCGCTCTGCTGGTCCTTCTTCTTGCCCTCGTCGCCGTTCTCCGGCTCCTCCGGCGGAAGGCCGAATCCGAATGGGGTGTCACTCACGGGATTCCTCGGCTGGTAAGGCCACCGGTTCTTTCCGGCGGCTGGCTGCCCGACAACACCACCCAGCGTAGACACCCGGACCCGATCGGGCCTGGGTGCTTCGCCGACACCGGGCCTGCGGCAGGATGGATGCCACCTGGTACGCACGCGTGCTTCGCGTTCGTACTGAAGACAACCGCTGGAGACGCCCGGTGAGTTCCCCAGATCCGCAGGTTCGCGGAGCGCGAAACCCTTCAACCCGCACGTCACCCGACCACAGCCCCGGGGCGGCGGCGCCGCGCGCCGGTGAGTCCTCCGCCGTCCGCGGGCCCGTCGTCGCGGTCACCGGTGCCGCGTCCGGCGTCGGCGCGCTGCTCACCGAGCGGCTCGCCGCGTCGGAGGAGATCAAGCAGGTCGTGGCCATCGACGAGCGGCGCGGGGAGTGCGCGGCTGCGCAGTGGCACATCCTGGACGTGCGGGATCCGGCGATCGCGGACAAGCTGCGGGGCGCGGACGTGGTGGTGCACCTGGCCCTGGACCTCGACCTGGAGACCGATGCGGCGGCGCGTACGGCGTACAACGTCCGGGGTACGCAGACCGTGCTGACCGCCGCCGCGGCGGCCGGGGTGCACCGGGTGGTGCTGTGCACGTCCTCGATGGTGTACGGGGCGCTGCCCGACAACGAGCTGCCGCTCTCCGAGGACGCCGAGCTGCGGGCGACGGCGGAGGCGACCGGGGTCGGGGATCTGCTGGAGATCGAGCGGCTCGCGCGGCGGGCGCCGCGGGCGCATCCGGGGCTCAATGTCACCGTCGTACGGCCCGCGGTACTCGTCGGGGGCACCGACACGGCGCTGACCAGGTACTTCGAGTCTCCACGACTGCTGGTGGCGGCGGGGTCGCGGCCGGCCTGGCAGTTCTGCCATGTCGAGGATCTGTGCAGCGCCCTGGAGTACGCCGTTCTGGAGAAGGTGGACGGGGAACTGGCCGTCGGGTGCGACGGGTGGCTGGAGCAGGAGGAGGTCGAGGAGCTCAGCGGGATCCGGCGCATGGAGCTGCCCTCCGCGGTCGCTCTGGGCGCGGCGGCCCGGCTGCACCGGATCGGCCTCACGCCCTCGCCCGCCGGGGACCTCGCGTACACGATGTACCCCTGGGTGGTCAGCGGGAGCCGGCTGCACGACGCCGGGTGGCGGCCGGGGTGGACCAACGAGGAGGTTCTCGCGGAGCTGCTGGAGGAGGTCGCCGGGCGGCACACCGTGGTGGGGCGGCGGCTCGGGCGCAAGGACGCGACGGCGGCGGGGGCTGCCGGTGCGACGGTGGCTCTGCTGGGCGCGGCGGCGGTGGTACGGCGGGCGCGGAAGGCTCGGCGGCGGATCTGAGGGGTGCGCGCGTGGGGGTGCGTCGGGTTCCCGCCCGGCGGCTGCGCCGCGGGTTCCCGCCGACGGCTGCGCCCCCGGGTCCCTGTGTCGGCCATGTGTCGGCCCGAAGGGCCTCGTCCCGGAGCGCTCGGCGGACGTCGTCGCGGTCCCTCCGGTCGCGGCCCCTCTGTAGGACGCTCCAAAGCTGGTCGCGCGCGTGCCGGGCGAATCGTCTATTCCTCGTTGTCCGCGGTGTACGGCACGATAAGGGCATGGCATCCAACAGCGACCACCCCGGTGAGCGGGGCGCGGACGATCCCATCAGGCTGCTCGCGATCCGTGACACCCCGCTCTCCGTCGACGAGGTCTTGCGGGCCGTGGGCGACGACGCGGCCGGAGGGACCGCGCTGTTCGTCGGGAGCGTGCGGAATCACGACGGCGGGGCCGACGTGGACGCTCTGGGGTACTCCTGCCATCCCAGTGCCGAGGCGGAGATGCGGCGGATCGCAGAGAAGGTCGTGGCGGAGTACCCCGTGCGGGCGCTGGCGGCCGTGCACCGGGTGGGGGATCTGCGCGTCGGCGACCTCGCGGTCGTGGTGGCGGTGGCGTGTCCCCACCGGGGCGAGGCCTTCGACGCCTGCCGCAAGCTGATCGACGACCTCAAGCACGAAGTCCCCATCTGGAAGCACCAGAGGTTCTCCGACGGGACGGAGGAGTGGGTCGGCGCCTGCTGACGGGTGCCGACGACTGCCCGCTCCGCGGGCGCCCGCCGACCCGGGCGGGGTGTGTCCCCCAGGGTTCACCGAGCTCTCACCGGGTCTCCGGTTGCGTAACCGCACCCCTGGCGTGAGCGTTGACATGGCGGATGACTAATCTGCTGATCAGTCAGTTGCGGTCGCTCATGGGGTTGGGAGGTCGGCATGGCGGCGCTCGCCTGGTTGCTGATTCCGCTTTTGGCTGCGATCGGTGCGGGGCTGTGGGGCGGTTGGGCCAGTCGCAACCGCGAGACCGCGGGCGACGGTTCCGAGCTCGCGGGGTACGCGCGCTTCCGCGAGGCCATGGAGAAGTCCCACACGGGCGGCTGAGGCCCACGGCTGAGGCCCCCCGGAACCCGGGGCCGTCCGCTCCGTACGGACGGCCCCGCCGGTGCGCTGACAGGACTGTCCCGTACTGTCGTTCCATGCCACGCCGCACCGCGACGATGCTCGCCTCCACCCTGATGCTGATCGCGCTCCTGTGCGCGGGAGTGTTCATCGACGTGCCGTACTCGGAGATGTCCCCGGGCCCGACCGTGAACACCCTCGACGAGCACGACGGCGAGCCGGTGCTGCAGATCTCCGGGCGCAAGACGTATCCGACGACCGGCCACCTGAACATGACCACGGTCCGGGTCACCAGTGCCGACTACCGGATGAACCTGGTCGAGGCCATCTATGGGTGGCTTGCACATGACAGCAAGGTCGTCCCGCACGACACGCTCTACCCGGGCGGCAAGACCGAGCAGCAGTCCACCCAGGAGAACGCCGAGGAGTTCAGCCAGTCCCAGGAGAGCGCCAAGGTCGCCGCCCTGAAGGAGCTGGGCGTCCCCGTGAAGTCCTGGGTGATCGTCGCCACCGTCCTCAAGGGCTCCCCGGCGGAGGGCCGGCTGCACGCAGGTGACGTCGTCAAGGCCGTCGACGGGACGGCCGTGAAGGCGCCCGACGACGTGGCCAAGCTGGTCACCAAGCACAAGCCCGGCGAGAACGTCGTCTTCACGACCGTGCCCGCCAAGGACCAGGCCGCCGCCGTGAAGGCGCACAGGACGGCCACCAAGACCCAGGACGTGACGATCACCACGGCGAAGTCCCACGACAGCGGCCGGCAGCGGGCCATCGTCGGGATCTCCGCCGGGACCGATCACACGTTCCCCTTCACCATCGACATCAAGCTCGCCGATGTCGGGGGACCCAGCGCCGGTCTGATGTTCGCCCTGGGCATCGTCGACAAGCTCACCCCGGACGACCTCACCGGCGGCAAGTTCGTGGCGGGCACGGGCACCATCGACGACAACGGCAACGTCGGCCCGATCGGCGGTATCGAGATGAAGACCGTGGGCGCACGCAGCAAGGGCGCCCAGTACTTCCTGACGCCCAAGGACAACTGCGCGGCCGCCACCAAGGACACCCCCGGCGGCCTCACGCTCGTCAAGGTCAACACCATCCAGGACGCCCTGAACGCCCTGAAGGACATCCGAACCGGCAAGACCGCCGACCTGCCCAGGTGCACCACCAAGGGCTGACGGACAGCGCCTTGGCACGGCTGGGGGGCGCCCGGGAATCCCGGACGCCCCCCCAGCCACGTGGAGCGAGTACTCGGTCCGCGTACTCAGTCCTCGAACGTCGCCGACAGCGCCTGAGCGAGACCCGGCACCAGGTCCGGCCCCGTCAGCACCTCCGTCGGGGAGTCCTTCTCGCGCAGCCGCAGCGCCGATTCGCGCGTGCCGTCCCGCAGGACCGCCACCGTCATCCGGACCTCCTGGCGGTCCGGGTGCTCGGCCACCCACTTCGCCAGCTTCTGCTCGCTCAGCCCCTGCGGGACCTGGGCCTCCGCGGACGGCGGCAGCATCAGCCGCTCCACCGTGAGGGCGCAGCCGGCCACCGCGTCGGGCCAGGCGATGGTGCCGAGGAACTCGTCCAGTGGCCTGTCGGCCGGGATCTCGTCCTGCTCGATCGGAGTGAGACCGGCGTTCCCGGGCTCCT
The DNA here is from genome assembly GCF_001417775.1 of Streptomyces sp. TP-A0356. Classification (GTDB taxonomy): domain Bacteria; phylum Actinomycetota; class Actinomycetes; order Streptomycetales; family Streptomycetaceae; genus Streptomyces. The sequence continues at coordinate 260,324 of NZ_BBZJ01000019.1, forward strand.
CCTCCAGGCCGAGCTGGGCCGCGAGCGCGGGTTCCTGGGTCCGCAGCTGGGCGGTGTCGACGAGGGCGAAGAGGCGAGCGGGCTGGTCCCAGCCGAGGCCGGAGGCGTACTCGTCGATCTCGAGCACGGCCCGGGTCAGCGGGTTCGCTGCCATGGGAGTGTTGGACATGGTCACAATCCTGCCTTGTTCCCACCCGGATCCGGGAACCGAGTAAAGCGTCAGTAAGTTGCATAGGTGGGGCTCCGTGATCGTGGAGCCTCATCCATGGGCCGCGTTCACGGGGGCCTGTCGGATCAACAGCGAACTTCGAGGTGCGCACCTTGGCTTTCCAGATGCCGGACCGCGGCGGAGGCCCGACGGGGCCACGGATCAGAGTGGGCCGCCCGTCCGGGCGTGCCCGGACCCTGCTCATGACACTTGGGGTCCTCGCCGTCCTCGGCATGGCGTTCGTCATGTTCGCCGGCTTCTGGACGGACTGGCTCTGGTACCGGTCGGTGAGGTACTCGTCCGTCTTCACCACCACGCTGTGGACCAAGCTCGGGCTCTTCTTCGTCTTCGGTCTGCTGATGGCGGCCGCGGTCGGTCTGAACATCTGGCTCGCGCACCGGCTGCGTCCGCCGCTGAGTGCCATGTCCATGGAGCAGCAGAGCCTCGACCGCTACCGGATGGGGATCGCTCCGTACAAGAGGTGGCTACTTCTCGGGATCACCGCGCTGGTGGGCCTGATCGCGGGAGCCTCCGCGTCCAGCCAGTGGCGGACCTGGCTGATGTGGGTGAACGGCGTGCCGTTCCACAAGGTGGACCCCCAGTTCCACCTGGACGTCGCCTTCTACGCCTTCGACCTGCCCTGGTACCGGTTCCTGCTCGGATTCGGCTTCGCCGCCACGGTGCTGTCGCTGATCGCCGCCGCGCTCACGCACTACCTGTACGGCGGACTCAGGATCACCTCCCCCGGAGGGCGTGCCACGGCCGCCGCGACCGGGCACCTGTCGGTGCTGCTCGGCGTCTTCGTCGCCCTCAAGGCGGTCGCCTACTGGCTCGACCGGTACGGACTCGCGGTCAAGTCCAGCGACTTCAGGGCGACCGGCAACTGGACGGGCCTCAGGTACGTCGACGCGAACGCCTACCTGCCGGCGAAGACGATCCTGTTCTGCATCGCCGTCATCTGCGCGCTGCTGTTCTTCGCCACCCTGTGGCGGCGTACCTGGCAGCTGCCCGTCATCGGCTTCGGCCTGATGGTGCTCTCGGCGATCCTCATCGGCGGGCTCTACCCGGCGATCGTGCAGAAGTTCCAGGTCCAGCCGAACGAGCAGGCCAAGGAAGCCCCGTACGTCGAGAAGAACATCAAGGCGACCCGTGAGGCGTACGGCATCAACGACGCCCAGGTCACCGAGTACGCGGGCACGAGCGACGCCAAGGACAGGACCACGCTGCGCAACGACGTGGCCGCCGCGGCGAGCATCCGCCTGCTGGACCCGAACATCGTCTCCCCGACGTTCCAGCAGCTCCAGCAGATGAAGAACTACTACGCGTTCCCGACCAACCTGGACGTCGACCGTTACAACAAGGACGGCAAGGCCCAGGACACGGTCATCGGTCTGCGCGAGCTGAACCTCCCGGGCGTCCCCAAGCAGAACTGGATCAACGACCACTTCCGCTACACCCACGGCTTCGGTGCGGTCGCCGCCAAGGGCACCACCGCCGACGCCAACGGCCAGCCCGTCTTCTCCGAGTCCGACCTGCCGTCCACGGGTGACCTGGGCACGTACGAACAGCGGGTCTACTACGGCGAGAAGACCACCACCTACTCGATCGTCGGCGGTCCCCAGAAGGAGATCGACTACTCCGACGACAGCGGTGAGAAGACCACCAGCTACCAGGGCAAGAGCGGGGTCAGCCTCTCCAATCCGATCAACCGGGCCGCGTACGCGGCGGCGTTCAGCGAGCCGCAGATCCTCTACTCCGGCGCCATCGGCGAGGGTTCGCGGATCCTGTACAACCGCACCCCGAAGGAGCGCGTCGAGGCGGTCGCGCCCTGGCTGACCATCGACGGCGACGCCTATCCGGCGGTCGTCGACGGCCGTATCCAGTGGATCGTCGACGCCTACACGACGACGAACGGCTATCCGTACGCCTCCCGTACGACTCTCGGCGACACGACGGCCGACTCGCTGACCGCGGGCAACACCCAGCGCGCGGTGGTGGCCCAGCAGAACCAGGTCAACTACATCCGCAACTCCGTCAAGGCGACCGTCGACGCGTACACCGGCGAGGTCAAGCTCTACCAGTGGGACACCGAGGATCCCGTCCTGAAGACCTGGATGAAGGCCTTCCCGGGCACCGTGAAGCCCAGGACCGACATCTCGTCGGCGCTGATGTCCCATCTGCGCTACCCGCAGGACCTCTTCAAGGTCCAGCGCGAACTGCTGACCCGCTACCACGTCAAGGACGCCCAGACCTTCCTCAGCGGCAGCGAGGTGTGGCAGGTGCCGGACGATCCGACCAACAAGTCGGGCAACGCGGTGCCGCCGTACTACCTGAGCATGAGGATGCCCGACCAGCAGGCGCAGGCGTTCTCCCTGACGACGACGTTCACGCCGAACGGCCGGGACAATCTGAGCGCCTTCATGGCGGTCGACTCCGAGGCGGGCACCAGCGGGTACGGCCAGATCAGAATCCTGAAACTGCCGACGAGCAGAACCGTCGGCGGGCCCAAGCAGGTGCAGAGCCAGTTCAACTCCAACTCCCAGCAGAACATCGCCGAGTTCGTCCGGCTGATCAGGGGCGGTGACTCGGAGATCGAGTACGGCAACCTGCTCACGGTTCCGCTCGACGGAGGACTGCTCTACGTGGAGCCGGTCTACGTACGCGGCGGTGAACTCAAGTATCCGCTGCTGCGGAAGGTGTTGGTGACCTACGGAGGCAACACCGCCTTCGAGGACACCCTCGACCAGGCCCTCAACAAGGTGTTCGGAGTCGAGGGTCCGACCACCCCGCCACCGGACACCGGCACCGGCAATCCTCCGGCGACCGGCAATCCCACGGTTCAACAGGCGCTGAAGGACGCCCAGAAGGCCTTCGACGACAGCCAGGCAGCCCTCAAGAAGCTCGACTGGCAGGCGTACGGCCAGGCGCAGAAGGCCCTTCAGGCCGCGCTGAAGCGCGCGGAGGAGGCGCAGTCCAAGGCCGGCAGTGGCGGTGGCGGTGGCAGCGGCGGCGGCAAGAGCAGCAGTCCGTCCGCCGGCCCCAGCGCTTCGCCCAGCAGTTCGCCGAGCGGCAGACCGAGCAGTTCGCCGAGTGGCTCGGGCGGCGGCTGAGTCCGGACGCCCTCCCGCGCCGTGATACGGTTGCCGAACAACGGCGCGGGGTGGAGCAGCTCGGTAGCTCGCTGGGCTCATAACCCAGAGGTCGCAGGTTCAAATCCTGTCCCCGCTACTGAAGTCGAGGGCCCGGATCCTGATCATGGATCCGGGCCCTCGACGTGTGCGCGACACGACGAGGCGTACGGCGTGACCTGGTGACTCGCGTGAAGTGCGGCTCCTTGCGGGGTGAGTTGGCCGTTCTGTGTTTGACTTGTCTCTCTGTGGGCATGTCGACAAAACGCTGTAGTGACCTCAATGGCTGCGGTATACCAGGTGTACCCAGGTTGCAGGTGGTGCGACGATGGACGTTATGGGGGACAAGGCAACTCTGTTCGGGACAGGGCGAATTGTGCAGCCCGCGGAGCGGGATGAAACGGGCGAAGCGGCGGAGGCCGCCGAGGAGGCGCGCCAGCGGCTCGCCGCCGAAGCCGGTGACGTCGAGGCGATGAGCGTTCTCGGGGCCATGCTGCTGCGCCGCGGTGATCTCGACGGAGCCGAGCCCCAGTTGCGTGCCGCCACCGCCGCGGGTGACCGCGCGGCCGCCAACAACCTGGGTGTCCTCCTGCACCAGCGCGGATACGCCGACGAGGCCGCCGGCTGGTGGCGGGTCGCCGCCGTCGCCGGGTCCGCCGCCGCCGCGCACGCGCTCGGGCGGCACCACCGCGAGCGCGGCGACGAGCCCGCCGCCGAGTACTGGCTGCGCCAGTCCGCCGAGCAGGGGCACACTCTGGGCGCGTACGCGCTCGCCGATCTGCTGGAGCACCGTGGTGACCCGAGCGCCGAGCAGTGGATGCGGGCCGCCGCCGAGCGCGGGCACCGTGAGGCCGCCTACCGGCTGGCGCGGACGCTCGACCGCGAGGCCCTGCGCGAGCAGGAGGCCGACGGTGACAACGGTGTCGAGCCGTCCGCGCTGGAGGAGGCCGAGCAGTGGTACCGGCAGGCCGCCGCGCGGGGGCACCGACGGGCCGCGCTGCACCTCGGGGCAATCCTGGAGCGGCGGGGCGACCTCAAGGAGGCCGGGCGCTGGTACCTGACGAGCGCCAAGGACGGGGAGGCGCGGGCGGCCTGTGCGCTCGGCTTCCTGCTGCGGGACGCGGGCGACACCGAGAGTGCCGCCGTCTGGTGGCTGCGCGCCGCGCAGGAGGGGGACGGCAACGCGGCGAACGCCCTGGGCGCGCTGCACGCCGAGCGGGGCGAGACGCAGACCGCCGAGCGGTGGTACCGGGCGGCGACGGACGCCGGTGATGTCAACGGCGCGTACAACCTCGGGCTGCTCAGCGCCGAGCAGGGGCGGACCGCGCAGGCCGAGCAGTGGTACCGGCGGGCGGCGTACGCCGGCCACCGCGAGGCCGCGAACGCGCTCGCCATCCTGCTGCTGCAGGGCGGGGACGCGGCCGGTGCCGAACCGTGGTTCTCCAAGGCCGCGGAGGCGGGGAGCGTGGACGCCGCGTTCAACCTTGGCATCCTGTACGCCGGGCGGGGCGACGACGAGGCGGCACTGGGCTGGTACGAGCGGGCGGCGGCCGCCGGACACTGCGAGGCGGCGCTCCAGGTCGGGATCGCACGGCTGCGGCAGGGGGACGAGCGGACGGCCGAGCGGCATCTTCGCTGCGCCGCCGGGGGTGGCAGCGCGGAGGGCGCCTACCGGCTGGCGACCCTGCTGGACGCGCGCCGGCCGCCGGCGCCCGCGCATGAGCTCGGGGAGCCGTCGCAGGAGAAGAGCGAGTGCGAGGAGTGGTACGAGCGGGCGGCGTCGCAAGGGCATCGGCGGGCCCAGGTGCGGGTCGGGATGCTGGCCGCAGCACGGGGCGATGTCGTGGAGGCGGCGCGGTGGTACCGGGAGGCGGCCGAGGGCGGGTCGCGGAACGGGGCGTTCAATCTGGGGCTGCTGCTGGCGCGGGAGGGGAGCGAGCCGGAGGCGGCGCTGTGGTGGACGCGGGCGGCGGACGCGGGGCATGGGCGGGCCGCCCTGAGGCTGGCCCTCGTCTATGCGCGTCAGGGGGAGCTGGCGGAGGGGCAGCGGTGGGCCGACCGCGCCGTGTCGCTCGGGCCGGTCGCGGTGGCCGAGCGGGCGGCTCGGCTGCGCGATGCGTTGCGGCAGGAACTGTCGGCCTGACGGCACGCGCGGTGACCTGGAACCGGCCCGGCTTCTTGATACGCGCCGGACGGGTGTGGGGCGGTTCGTAAGCGATTTGCTTCTGTGCGAGCTGTTGACGTAATGTTGCGTTCACCGACGCGGGGTGGAGCAGCTCGGTAGCTCGCTGGGCTCATAACCCAGAGGTCGCAGGTTCAAATCCTGTCCCCGCTACTGAAGGCCCAGGGCCGGAATCCTCAGGGATTCCGGCCCTGACGCGTTCGCGGGCCATGGGCCCACCGCTTCCCGGGGCGATCCTGGCGGACGAAGGCCACGGGCGCTGAAGGCACCGTACGCAGCGAAAGGCCCCGGCACCTCGGTGGTGGTGTCGGGGCCTGGGCGGCGCCGTGGCTATATCGTCGCGCAGTTCGGGCACAGCCCGCGGTACGTCACCTCGACGTCCGAGACCATGAAGCCGAAGCGCTCCGAGCTCGGGAGGTCGGCCAGCGGGTTGCCCGTGGGGTGGACGTCGCGGATCGCGCCACAGCGAGCGCACACCAGGTGGTGGTGCGGCCGGTGCGCGTTTGGGTCGTACCGCTTGGCGCGCTTGTCCGTGGTGACTTCCAGCACCTCGCCGAGGGAGACCAGCTCGCCCAGCGTGTTGTAGACCGTCGCCCGGGAGATCTCCGGCAGCTTGGCGACTGCCCTCGCATGCACCTCGTCGGCCGTCAGATGGACGTGCTCACCGTCGAGGACCTCGGCCACAACGCGCCGCTGCGCGGTCATCCGCCATCCGCGTCCGCGCAGCCGTTCCAACAGGTCGCTCATACACACCAGCCTAACAGCAAGGGGAACCAGGTCCCGAACGTGTGTGACTTTGGAGCACTGCTTGACTTAGACATTGTCCATTGTAGGATCGAGATCGGCTTTGGCCAATGGACAGGATTGGTCGGAATTGACGCAGGAGGCGCACGTGACGCAGGGACCGCTCACGACGGAGGCCGGTGCTCCGGTAGCCGACAACCAGAACAGCGAGACCGCGGGCGTCGGCGGCCCGGTCCTCGTCCAGGACCAGCTCCTCCTGGAGAAGCTGGCCCACTTCAACCGTGAGCGCATTCCGGAGCGTGTCGTGCACGCCCGTGGCGCGGGTGCCTACGGCACCTTCACGGTCACCGCCGATGTCACCCGGTACACGCGCGCCGCGTTCCTCTCCGAGGTCGGCAAGCAGACCGAGACGTTCCTGCGCTTCTCGACGGTGGCGGGCAACCTCGGCTCCGCGGACGCGGTCCGTGACCCCCGTGGGTTCGCGCTGAAGTTCTACACCGAAGAGGGCAACTACGACCTCGTCGGCAACAACACCCCGGTGTTCTTCATCAAGGACGCCATCAAGTTCCCCGACTTCATCCACACCCAGAAGCGCGACCCGTACACGGGCTCGCAGGAGACGGACAACGTCTGGGACTTCTGGGGCCTGTCGCCCGAGTCCACCCACCAGGTGACCTGGCTGTTCGGTGACCGTGGCATCCCGGCGTCGTACCGCCACATGAACGGCTACGGATCGCACACCTACCAGTGGAACAACGAGGCCGGCGAGGTCTTCTGGGTCAAGTACCACTTCAAGACCGACCAGGGCATCAAGAACCTGACGACGGAGGAGGCCGTGAAGGTCTCCGGTCTCGATCCGGACTCCCACCAGCGTGACCTGCGCGAGGCCATCGAGCGCGGCGAGTTCCCGTCCTGGACCGTCCAGGTGCAGATCATGCCGGCGGCCGAGGCGGCGACCTACCGCTTCAACCCGTTCGACCTCACCAAGGTGTGGCCGCACGAGGACTACCCGCCGATCGAGATCGGCAAGCTGGAGCTCAACCGCAACCCGGAGAACATCTTCGCCGAGGTCGAGCAGTCGATCTTCAGCCCCGCGCACTTCGTGCCGGGCATCGGCCCCTCCCCGGACAAGATGCTCCAGGGCCGTCTCTTCGCGTACGGCGACGCCCACCGCTACCGCGTCGGCATCAACGCCGACCACCTGCCGGTGAACCGCCCGCACGCCACCGAGGCGCGTACCAACTCCCGCGACGGCTTCCTGTACGACGGCCGTCACAAGGGCGCGAAGAACTACGAGCCGAACAGCTTCGGCGGACCCTTCCAGGCGGGCAGGCCGCTGTGGCAGTCGGTCCCGCTCTCCGGCGGCACGGGCAATCACGAGGCCCCGGTCCACGCCGAGGACAACGACTTCGTGCAGGCGGGAAACCTCTACCGCCTGATGTCGGAGGACGAGAAGGGCCGTCTGATCGACAACCTGGCGGGCTTCATCGCCAAGGTCTCGCGCGACGACATCGCCGAGCGCGCGATCAGCAACTTCCGTCAGGCCGACGGAGACTTCGGCAAGCGCCTGGAGGCCGCGGTCCAGGCCCTGCGCGGCTGACCGGGTTGGACCGCTTGTCGTAGGGGACGGGCCGGAACCCCATCGGGGCTCCGGCCCGTTCGCGCGTCCGGGGTCAGCCGGTCGCGGCCGGGACGCGCCGCCGCGTGGGCGCCCAGCAGCGGATGATGTCGCGGACCGAGACGATGCCGACCGGTTCGTCGCGGTCGAGGACGATCAGATGCCGGAAGCCGCCGTGGGCCATCGCGCGGGCTGCCTCTTCGAGGGTCCAGGTGGGTGCGGCGAAGACCACGTCGGTGGTGGTATGGGCATGGACCCGCTCGGTGTCCGGGCTCTGGCCCAGGCCGACCGAGTTGAGGACGTCGCGCTCGGTGAGGATGCCGATACCGCCGGCGTCCGGATCGAGCACCACGGCCGCGCCGACGCGGCGGGCGGACATCAGTGCTGCTGCCTGGCGGAGGGTGTGGTTGGGGCCGATGGTGAGGACGACAGTGCTCATGGCGTCGCTGACGAGCATGGTGCGGAGCCACCTCCTGAGATGCACTGGGAATGCACTGGCTCAGCCCTCCGGATCCAATGGATGCCGCCCGCCGGAGGCGCATGTTCCCCGCTTCACAAGTTCACAAGTGCGGGGGCCTTCAGGGTCTCAGGCAAAGGGCCGGTCAACAAGGGGGCGTGCGACGTAAGTTCGGGGGCGCACGCGATGCACGTATATGTATGTGGCGTGTATTGCCCGGGTTATGTCTCTGCCGTGTATTGCCCGTGGCGCGATGGCCGCGAGCCCCTCGGTCCCTCTGCGAAACGGTCTAGTACACCTAGTGCCGGTCGTTCAGGTAGTCGAGCAGCGTGTCGTGGAGGAGACCGTTGGAAGCGGCCGCGTTGCCGCTGTGCGGCCCCGGGCGGCCGTCGAGACCCGTGAAGGAGCCGCCGGCCTCCGTCACGATGATCGCGTTCGCCGCCATGTCCCACAGGGACAGCTCGGGCTCGGCACAGATGTCGACCGAGCCCTCGGCGACCATCATGTAGGGCCAGAAGTCGCCGTAGCCCCGGGTGCGCCACACCGCGCGGGTCAGGTCCAGGAACCCGCCGAGCCGGCCCTGCTCCTCCCAGCCGGAGAGGGAGGAGTACGCGAAGGACGCGTCGGACAGCGTCGAGACGCGCGAGACCTGCAGCCGGGAGGCCGAGGCCAGGCTGCGGCCGGTGAAGGCGCCGTGCCCCTTCGCGGCCCACCAGCGGCGGCCCAGTGCGGGGGCCGAGACGACTCCGACGACGGGCTGGTAGCCGCCCTCGCCCGCCTCCATGAGGGAGATCAGGGTGGCCCACACCGGTACGCCGCGTACGTAGTTCTTGGTGCCGTCGATCGGGTCGACGACCCACCGGCGTGGTCCCGTCCCCTCGATGCCGTACTCCTCGCCGAGGATCGCGTCACGCGGCCGGGCGCGCTGCAGCTGCCCGCGGATCAGCTCCTCGGCCCCCTTGTCGGCCTCGCTCACCGGTGTCATGTCCGGTTTGGTCTCGACCTTGAGGTCGAGGGCCTTGAACCGGGCCGTGGTCGCCGCGTCGGCGGCGTCCGCGAGCACATGGGCGAGCCGCAGGTCATCGAGATAGTCGGGCATGACCGAACCGTATCTGCCCCTTCCGGCGAACGGCCACACGGCCCGCGGGAGTCTTGGGCCCCGCCGCCGGCGTGTGATCACGTCGTGCGATGACCGGAGTACACCTCCCGGCGCCGCCGCGAACCCTTGACAGTGCTGGTGTGCGCGTCAAATCTGTGCGTCAGAGCCGCCGGCCCCGAGGGAGGCGATGATGCCTGCAGCGCGGGAATCCCTGCTGGACGCTGCCTACACGGCGCTGCTGCGCCGCCCGTGGTCGGCCGTGCGCATGGTGGACGTGGCGGCCGCGGCCGGTGTCTCCCGCCAGACGCTGTACAACGAGTTCGGCAGCAAGGAGGGGCTCGCCCGGGCCCTGGTGCGCCGGGAGGCCGACAGCTATCTCGCCGGTGTGGAGCGGGCGCTCGCCACGCCCGTGGACGCCGGCGAACGGCTGGCCGTGACCGCCGAGTGGACCGCGTCGGCCGCCCGCGGCAACGCGCTGGTCCGCGCCATGCTCACCGGCTGCTGGGGTGATCACCTGCCCTCCCCGACGCTCTCGGCCGTGCCGTCCACCTCCGCGGTGCCGGCGCAGCGGAGAGCCGACGGGCCGCTGCCGTCCCCGGCGGACTTCGTGGGCCTGGTCCGCGACCGCGCCGTCGCAGCGGTGGCCGGTCCCGGCATGGGGAAGGCGGATGCGGGGGAGTGGGCGCGGGGCTGTGAGCTGGTCGTTCGGCTGGCCCTGTCGTGTGTGGTGGCTCCGCCGGGCGAGGGCAGGGTGGGGGAACTGGTGCGGGCCGCTCTGCAGCGCCAGGTGCGGTGACCGTCGGCCAAGGGGCGGCCGTGGCTCCGCAGGTGGGGCGTGGTTCCTCAGGTGGGCCGTGGTTCCTCAGGTGGGGCGTGGCTCCTCAGTGGGCCGAGCCCGACAGCTGCAGGCCTATCACGCCCACGATCACCAAGGTGATCGAGACGATCTTCAGCATCGAGACCAGATCGCCCAGGAAGACCATGCCGTAGATCGCCGTCCCGGCCGCGCCGATGCCCGTCCACACCGCGTACGCGGGGCCCACGTCCAGCTTCCTCAGGGAGAGGGTGAGGAGGCCGAAGCTGCCGAGGGCGAAGCAGCAGAACGCCACCGTGGGCCACAGCCGGGTGAAACCGTGCGAGAGCTTGAGACAGACGGCGAAACCGGTCTCCAGAAGCCCGGCCACGATGACCAGCAGCCACGCCATGTCTCGTCCTCCCGCGTCCCCACGTCGACTGCTTCGTCTGGTCGGATCCGGCCCGGTGCGAGTAAGCATTTACCGGCGCACCGCGGGCGCAAACAACGCGGAGGTCAGTCCCCCTCCCGCCGCTCGCGCGTGCCCAGCAGCCGGCGCAGGGAGTACAGGCGCGCCGGGTCCGCGTGCCCCTCCGCCACCCATTCGTCCAGGGCGCAGTCGGGTTCGTCGTGGCTGCACGCCCGAGGGCAGCCCGCGGTGCCGGGCTCCAGGTCGGGGAAGGCGTGGATCACACGGGAGGGGTCGATGTGCGCGAGGCCGAAGGACCGTACGCCCGGCGTGTCGATGACCCAGCCGTGCGCTTCCTCCAGCGGCAGCGCCAGCGCCGAGGTCGTGGTGTGCCGGCCGCGGCCGGTCACCGCGTTCACATGGCCCGTCGAGCGCCGCCTGTCCTCCGGGACCAGCGCGTTGACCAGCGTCGTCTTGCCGACCCCGGAGTGCCCGACGAACGCCGTGATCTTGCCGTCGAGATGCTCGCGCACCCGTTCCGCGGCATCGCCGCTCTCCAGCTCCTCGCGGCTGGTGACGACGTACGGTATGTCCAGCGCGCCGTACAGCTCCAGGAGCTTGTCGGGCGGGGCGAGGTCCGACTTGGTCATCACCAGCAGGGGGTCGAGGCCGCCGTCGTAGGCCGCCACCAGACAGCGGTCGATCAGGCGCGGGCGCGGCTCGGGGTCGGCCAGGGCCGTGACGATGGCCAGCTGGTCGGCGTTGGCGACGACCACGCGCTCGTACGGATCGTCGTCGTCGGCGGTGCGACGCAGGACGGAGCCGCGCTCCTCGATACGGACGATGCGGGCGAGGGTGTCCTTGGCGCCGGACATGTCGCCGACGAGTGCGACACGGTCGCCGACCACCGCCGCCTTGCGGCCCAGTTCACGGGCCTTCATCGCCATGACCGTACGGCCGTCGACGAGGCAGGTCAGCCGGCCGCGGTCGACGGTGAGGACCATGCCCTCGGCCGCGTCCTCGTGCTTCGGCCGGATGTTCGTACGCGGCCGGTTGCCCTTGCGGTTGGGGCGCGTGCGGATGTCGTCCTCGTCGGTGTGCTTGCCGTAGCGGCGCATGATTCCAGTCCGCCCGTCAGTTCCCGAGCATCCCGGTCCACAGGTCGGGGAAGTCGGGCAGTGTCTTCGCCGTCGTCGCCACGTTCTCGATCTGCACGCCGTCGACCGCGAGGCCGATGATCGCGCCCGCGGTGGCCATGCGGTGGTCGTCGTAGGTGTGGAAGACCCCGCCGTGCAGGGGGCGCGGGCGGATCTGCAGGCCGTCGGCGGTCTCGGTGACGTCGCCGCCCAGCTCGTTGATCTCCTTGGTCAGCGCCGCGAGGCGGTCCGTCTCGTGCAGCCGCAGATGGGCGACGCCGCGCAGGGTCGACGGGGAGTCCGCGAGGGCCGCGACCGCTGCGATGCCGGGCGTCAGCTCGCCGACCTCGCTCAGGTCCACGTCGATCCCGTGGATGGCACCCGAACCGGTGAACTCCAGGCCACGCTCGTTCAGTTCGCAGGAACCGCCCATCTCGGTGAAGATCTCGCGCAGCCGGTCGCCGGGCTGGGTCGTGCGGAGCGGCCAGTCGGGGATGACGACCTTGCCGCCGGTGACCAGGGCGGCCGCGAGGAACGGCTGGGCGTTGGACAGGTCCGGCTCGACGGTCAGGTCTCGGCCGAGCAGGGCCCCCGGCGTCACCCGCCAGACGTCGGCCTCGCCACCCGACTCGGGGGTGTCCACCTGGGCGCCGATGGCGCGCAGCATGTCGACGGTCATACGGATGTGCGGCAGCGAGGGCAGCGTCGAGCCGATGTGGCGGACCTCCACGCCCTGGTTGAAGCGCGGGGCGGACAGCAGCAGAGCGCTCACGAACTGGGACGACGAGGACGCGTCGATCGACACCGGGCCGCCGTCCAGCGCGCCGCCGCCGTGCACGGTCAGCGGCAGCGCGCCGCGGCCGTCGTCGTCGATACGGGCACCGAGGGCGCGCAGGGCGTCGATCACGCCGTTCAGGGGCCGCTCGTAGGAGCGAGGGTCGCCGTCGAAGCGGACGGGGCCGTCGGCGAGCGCGGCCACCGGGGGCAGGAAGCGCATCACGGTGCCGGCGTTGCCGACGTCGATCGTGGCGGGGCCGTGCAGCGCGGCGGGGATCACCCGCCAGGTCTCGCCGGTGCCGTCAGGCCCCACCCCTTCCTCGATGCCGACGCCCATCGCGCGCAGGGCGGCGGCCATCAGCAGGGTGTCGCGGGAGCGCAGGGGGCGGCGCACCCAGCCGGGTTCGGAGGCGAGTGCGGCGAGGACGAGGGCGCGATTGGTGACCGACTTGGACCCGGGCACGTGGACCGTCGCATCGACGGCTCCGCTCGCGTGCGGGGCGGTCCAGGGGGCGGTGTGAGCGGGGTTAACGGTCATGCGCCCCACTGTAGTGGCTGGTCCAGTCCCGAGATCTTGATCAAAAGCGGCGAAATACCGACGAAACCGTTGTCTGGTATCCGAGCCGTATGTGCCGCGCACATACGCACGATCACGTACGGTCGCACGTGGCCGGAGCGGGCATGAACGTGCCCCGGCCGGGCCCTCAGAGCCGCAGCAGCCACTGCCCGCCCCCCATGAGCGAACACAGCGACACCACGTGGAAGAGGAAGAGCCACAGCCCTGCCGGAACGTGGGTGAGCCGGGACAGCTGGTCCGCGTCCGAGTCCCGGGCGCCGCCGCGTGAGCGCTTGGCCTGGAGCTCGAAGGCCGGGCGCACGCCGCCGACCAGCAGGAACCACACCACGGCGTACGCGAACGCCGCCTGCACCTGGGGATCGGCCAGCCATGACACCAGCAGGAACGTGCCGCCGGTGAGGACCACGGTCAGCGCGCCGTAAGCGTTGCGGATCATCACCAGCATCGCCACGAGCAGTACCGTGGCCAGCCACAGCAGCAGGGTGATGTGTCCGGCGGCGAGCAGTGCCGCGCCGCCGAGGCCGAGGAGCGGGGGCGCGGTGTAGCCCGCGGTGGCCGTGAGGATCATGCCGACGCCGTAGGGCTTGCCGCGGCTGACGGTGAGGCCGCTGGTGTCGGAGTGGAGCCGGATACCGGTGAGGGTCCGGCCGGTGAGCAGCGCGACCAGTCCGTGTCCGCCTTCGTGCGCGATGGTGATGGCGTTGCGCGATATCCGCCACAGCCCGTGCGGGACGACCACGGCGAGCGCGGCGACCAGGGTGGCCAGGACCACCCACAGGGCGGGATTGGGCTGGTTTCCGAAGACCCGGTCCCAGAGGCCGGGCAGCGAGCTCAGCGAGGTCGAGGCGGGGCTGTCCATTGCTGGTTGTGGCTCCTGGGGTCTCGTCGGATCTGGCAGTGTGGCACGTATGTGCGGACGGTATGCAGCAAGTCGCAGCCCCGAGGATCTCGCAGGAGTCTTTGAGATCGAGAACTGGGAGCCGGAGGAGACCCTGGCGCCCGACTACAACGTGGCCCCGACCAAGGAGGTCCACGCGGTCCTGGACCGTCCTGTGAAGGACGCCGGCGACCAGCGGCCGGTTCGCCAGCTGCGCAGACTCAAGTGGGGCCTCGTACCGTCCTGGGCCAAGTCGCCCGAGGGCGGCGCCCGGATGATCAACGCGCGCGCGGAGACCGTGCACGAGAAGCCGTCGTACCGCCGGGCCTTCGCCACCCGGCGCTGCATCCTGCCCGCCGACGGCTACTTCGAGTGGGTGACCGGAACGCAGGAACGCGACCTGGAGGTCGAGGGAAGGAAGAAGCGGCCGCGCAAGCAGCCGTACTTCGTGCTGCCCGCCGACGGCTCGGTCTTCGCGATGGCTGGTCTGTACGAGTTCTGGCGCGACCGGACGCTGCCCGACGACCACCCGGGGGCCTGGTGGGTGACCTGCTCGGTGATCACGACGGAGGCGGAGACGGCACCGCTGGCCGTGGCCCCGGCCGAGGGCCCGCGCTCCCTGTCCGACATCCACCCGCGCATGCCGCTGATGCTCACCCCGGACCGCTGGGACGCCTGGCTCGACCCCTCCCGCACGGACCTCGACGACCTGCGCCCCCTGCTGGACGCGCCGCCCCCGGGACTGATGCGCGCCTACCCGGTCTCCACGGCGGTCAGCAACGTCCGCAACAACGGCCCGGAGCTGCTGAAGGAGCTGGAGGCGCCGGAAGAGGGCACACTCTTCTGACGTGACGGATGTGACAGAGAGCGTCCAGACCGACGCCGGTGCGGCCCGTGTCACCTGGCACCGGGCGAAGCGGGCGAAGCTCGTGCTCGCCGTCGGCCATGGGGCCGGCGGGGGCATCGAGGCCCGTGATCTCCAGGCGCTGGCCCGGGTGCTGCCCGGGCACGGCGTGAGCGTCGCGCTGGTGGAGCAACCCTGGCGGGTCGCGGGGAAGAAGGTCGCGCCCGCGCCGAAGACGCTGGACGTGGGCTGGCGCGGAGTGTGGTCCGCCCTGGAGAGGCCAGGTGCGCCGGTGATCGCCGGCGGCCGCAGCGCCGGGGCCCGCGTCGCCTGCCGCACGGCCACCGAACTCGGTGCCGTCGCCGTCCTCGCGCTGAGCTTCCCCCTCCACCCGCCGGGCAGGCCCGAGAAGTCGCGTGCCGGCGAACTGCTCGGCGCGGGGGTGCCCACGCTCGTCGTGCAGGGCGGCAGCGATCCGTTCGGCGGACCGCAGGAGTTCCCGCACGGGCCGTACGCACTCGTCGAGGTGCCGTACGGCGATCACGGCTTCGCCGTCCCCAAGCGCGCGGACATCACCCAGGAACAGGCCCTGGAGATCATCACCGATGCCGTGGTGGAGTGGACCGCGTCACTCGGGTGACGCCCGGGAATGCCGTGGGGTGGACCACTGTTGTGCGGATCAGACAGCACGAGCCGTGCTGCACCGTACATACGAGAGGAAGTCCGCCGCATGGGTTCGACCATCTGCCCGAGCCGCAGCAGTCGCGCTGACCTGGACTGGACGGTGCTGCACGCGACGAAGGCCGCCCCTGTTCGGGCGGCGGCGGGCGGGGATGTTCGTCTATCCTCCGATTCCAGTGGGACCGCTTTCGGTCCTGCCACATCGCTGGAGGAGGTGGGTCCGGTCACTGGGACCGACGCAGGGACCGATCACGGCCAGGCGGAGCAGCCCGAGGGCCGGGGCACGGGCGTGGAGTCGTCCGCCGAGCGCAGTGCGCGCTTCGAGCGGGACGCGCTCGAGTTCCTAGACCAGATGTATTCGGCCGCACTGCGGATGACGCGCAACCCGGCAGACGCCGAGGACCTGGTGCAGGAGACGTACGCGAAGGCGTACGCGTCCTTCCACCAGTTCCGTGAGGGCACCAACCTCAAGGCATGGCTGTACCGGATCCTCACGAACACCTTCATCAACTCCTACCGCAAGAAGCAGCGCGAACCCCAGCGCAGCGCGGCGGAGGAGATCGAGGACTGGCAGCTCGCGCGCGCCGAGTCGCACATGTCGACCGGTCTGCGCTCCGCCGAGTCGCAGGCGCTCGACCACCTGCCCGACTCGGACGTCAAGGAAGCGCTGCAGGCGATTCCCGAGGAATTCCGCATCGCCGTCTATCTCGCGGACGTAGAGGGCTTTGCGTACAAGGAGATCGCCGACATCATGGGGACACCCATCGGCACGGTGATGTCCCGGCTGCACCGGGGCCGCCGTCAACTGCGCGGCATGCTTGAGGACTACGCCCGCGAGCGCGGGCTGGTCCCGGCCGGCGCCGGAGAGTCGAACGAAGCGAAAGGTTCGGGCTCATGAGCTGCGGAGAGCCGCACGAGACGGACTGCAGTGAGGTACTCGACCATCTCTACGAGTTCCTCGACAGTGAGATGCCGGACCTCGACCGCACCAAGTTCCAGCACCACTTCGAGGAATGCTCGCCGTGCCTGGAGAAGTACGGACTCGAACAGGCCGTGAAGAAGCTGGTCAAGCGGTGCTGTGGGCATGACGACGTGCCGAGCGATCTCCGCGCCAAGGTCATGGGCCGCATCGAGCTGATCCGCGCGGGCCAGACGGTGCCCGAGCACGACGTGACCGCGACACCGCAGGAGTCCTGAACTCCAGTTCGGAGACCGTGGTCAAGCTCCGAAGGGTCGTCACCCGAATGTGCTAATCCGCGGGTCATGGGCCCGCGGATTCCCCCAAACACCGCCCCCACGTGCGGGCCTCCCCTCTAGGCTCCGGAGCCTGAAAGGGGCATGACCGGGCCCGTTCGGTTTCGGGACCGGGCGCGGGTTCGGGGAAGGTGCGTCATGGGGCCGGTTCGGGCAGGGGCACGCGTCTACGTCGGCTGTGCCGTCGTCGGTGCCCTGGTGTGCGTGGCCCCGGTGCCGGACATCCGGGCTCCCTGGTGGGTGGTCGTCCTGCTCACCGCGCTCTACGCCGGCTGCGAACACATCCCCAGGTGCCGTCCCGTCGGCGGCAGGCCCCCCGAGGGCATGGGAATCTTCTTCCCGGTCCTGCTCGCCGGGGCCTTTCTGCTGCCGCCCCCGGCCGCCGCGCTCGTGCCGCTGCCCGGGGCCCTGTTCGCTCCCGTCGCACAGCGGCCGCCGTGGCTGCGCCGGTTCTGGCGGGCCGCCCAGCTCGCCCTCGCCGTGTGGGCCGCCTCCCGTGTGCACTGGGCGCTGGGCGGACGTGACGCCGTGGTCGGTCCCCGCTTCCCGTACGCGCTCGCGCCCGCCGGGGCCGCCGTGGTGGCCTTCTGCCTGGTGCTGACCGCGCTCGACGTCGGCATCCGGGCGCTGGCCGAAGGGGGGCCGGGGCGAGGGGGGTGGTGCCCCCTGCTCGAGCGGGGCCGAGAGCTCGGGGGAGCCTGGCGCGGGCTGTTCCTGCGCTCCCTCGCACCCATCGGCGTGCACGGGCTGGCCGGGCTGATGATGGCCGTCCTGTGGCGCAGCCCGTACGGTCCGGTCTCCGCTCTGCTCGTGCTGCTGCCCATGTACGTGTCCTGCTGGGTCTTCGCCCAGTACCACCGGGAGCGGGCCGCCCACCAGGCGACGATCCGCGCGCTCGTCCAGGCCGTCGACATCAAGGACGGATACACCCGCGGGCACAGCGAGCGGGTCGGGCAGGCCTCGATGATGATCGCGCGCGAACTCGGCATGGACGACGAGCGCGTCGAGGTGCTGCGGTTCGCCGGGATCCTGCACGATGTCGGCAAACTCGGCGTTCCCACCCGGCTGTTGCGCAAGGACGGGCCGCTCACCCCGCAGGAGCGGCGGATCATCGAGCTGCACCCCGAGTACGGCCATGAGATGGTCCGCGGGATCGGGTTCCTCGGCGAGGCGCGGTCCGCGATCCTCCACCACCACGAGCGGTTGGACGGCAGCGGCTATCCGTACGGGCTCGCGGGCCGGCAGATCCCGGAGTTCGCCCGGGTCGTGGCGGTCGCCGACGCCTTCGACGCGATGACCTCCACCCGCTCCTACCGGCGTGCGCGTCCCGTCGCGGCGGCGCTGGAGGAACTGGAGCGGTGCGCGGGAGCCCAGTTCGACCCGGCGATGGTCCGGGCGCTGATACGCGCGCTGGACCGGCATGGCTGGCACCCGGCGGTGACCGCGGACGAGATACGCGGAAACGTACCGGCACCGGCCGTGCCCATGGCGGGCCGGCCGGCGGGACAGCCGCACGGCGGGGGCCGCGCGTGACCGCGGGCCGTCTCCCCCTCGTCCTCACCCACGGGACGGCCGCGCTCCTGGCCGCCGGCTCCCTGTGCCTCACACTCTGGCGCGGGCTGGACGATCCGGTCGTCGCCCTCGCCTTCGGGGCGCTCGTCGCGGTGGGGGAGCTGTCCCGGTGGAGCGGCAGCGACGAGCGGGAGCCGGCGCCCCTGGGGGCCGCCGGGGCGCTCTCCTACGCCCTGCTCGGGCAGAACGCCGGGCAGCCCACCCATCACGGGGTGCCGCAGGTCGTCACCGTGGTCCTCGCCGCCACTCTCGTCGGCTGCGTCCCGCATGTGGCCCGCGGCCACGGATCCACCGCCGACCACCTCACCCGCCGCCTCCTCACCGTCGCCTTCGCCACCCTCTGCTTCCAACCCCTCTACCACCGGGGCGAGTTGCACGGCTGGGACGGACCCGCCTGCGCGCTGCTCGTCGTCGCCCTGCTCGTCCTCACCGCGCTCTGCGACGCCGTGCTCGCCGCGGCGCTGGCGCACTCCCGGACCCGCTGGCCCTTCGGGCCGCTGCTGCGCGACGAGTTGCGGGCCAGACTCGGCATCGGCTCCGCCGTGTGCGCGACCGGAGCCGTGATGTCGCCGGCCGTCGCGGTCGTGGGCCTGTGGGCGCTGCCCGTCTTCTCCCTGCCGCTGCTGCTCACCCAGCTCTCCTACCGGCGCTACGCGGCCGTACGCACCACCTACCGGCAGACCATCACCTCCCTGGCACGCGCCACCGAGATCGCCGGGTACACGCCTGCCGGGCACGCCCGCCGCGTGGCCACGCTCAGCCGGGCCGTCGGGCGGGAGCTGGGCCTGACCGAGCCCGAGCTGACCGTGCTGGAGTACGCGGCCCTCATGCACGACATCGGGCAGCTCAGC
The DNA here is from genome assembly GCF_001417775.1 of Streptomyces sp. TP-A0356. Taxonomy (GTDB): domain Bacteria; phylum Actinomycetota; class Actinomycetes; order Streptomycetales; family Streptomycetaceae; genus Streptomyces. The sequence continues at coordinate 279,531 of NZ_BBZJ01000019.1, forward strand.
CTCGTCGATCCGGTGCCCGCCGGTGCCACCGCCGCACTGCCCGCCGAGGAACAGCGGCGCATCGCCCTCCTCGGCGGCGCCGTCGTACGCCAGACCGGCGTGGACGCCGAGGTCGCGGTCGTCGTGGAGCGGCAGGCGGACCCGTACCGGGAACAGCCGGTCAGCGCCAGAATCGTCCGGGCCGTGAACGCGTACGAGGAGATGGTGCGGGAAGAAGCCGGACCGGGAGGACCGCTCAGCGCGCTGGAGCGGCTGCGGCTCGCCTGCGCGCGTGACTACGAGCCCGAGGTCGTGGAGTCACTCGCCAGGGTGTTGCAGAGAGACGGTCTGACCCTGCCTACGGCGGGGTAACCCATGGGTAATGAGCGCCCGTCCGGCCGTACGTGGTTGGATGCCAGGAGAGGGTGTTCGGGGGCACAGCTCGGCCCGTGGCCCCCGCAAACGTCAAGGAACTGGCAGGCGGGAATCGCAAGGGACTGGCAGGCGGGAATCGTGAGGATCTTCGGGAAGGGACGGCACCGGCCCTCCGCCTCCTGGCGGCAGGCCACCGACCGCGCGTTCACGCTGATCGGCGACGGCCGGTACGAGGACGCGGGAGCGCTGCTGACCCGTGCCGCGGACCTGGAGCCCTGGTTGTCGGAGTCCTGGTTCAACCTCGCCCTGCTGCACAAGTTCCGCCACGACTGGGAGCAGGCCCGCACCGCCGGGCTGCGCGCGGTGGCCCTGCTGGACCGGGACACCGGGGCGCCCGACTGGTGGAACGTGGGCATCGCCGCCACCGCCCTGCAGGACTGGCCGCTCGCCCGCCGTGCCTGGCAGGCGTACGGCCTGAGGGTGCCGGGCGGTGCTGTCTCCGGCGAGCCCACCGGGATGGAGCTGGGCAGCGCCGCGGTGCGGCTGTCGCCGGAGGGCGAGGCGGAGGTCGTCTGGGGGCGCAGGCTGGACCCCGCGCGAATCGAGGTGCTCTCCATCCCGCTGCCGTCCTCCGGGCGCCGCTGGGGCGAGGTCGTGCTGCACGACGGTGTACCGCACGGCGAGCGCACGACGGCCGCCGGGCACGCGTATCCCGTCTTCGACGAGATCGAGCTGTGGGCGCCCTCGCCGGTGCCGACCTGGGTCGTCCTGCTGGAGGCGGCGACCGAGGAGGACCGGGACGCGCTGGAGCAGCTGGCCGCCGACGCCGGCTTCGCCGCCGAGGACTGGTCCTCGTCCGTGCGGCTGCTGTGCCGTATGTGCTCCGAGTCGCGGATGCCGTCCGACGAGGGGGACGGCGAGCACCTCGACCCGCACGACCACAGCGAGCCCGGGCATCCCGGACCGCTGGGGCACCGCACGGACGGGCAGCTGTGGGTGCCGGAGCGCGAGTGCGGCATCGCGGCGCCGGCGTCGCTGGTGCGCGGGCTGCTGGACGGCTGGGTCGCGGACAGCCCCGACTCCCGGGACTGGCGGGATCTCGAAGAGGTCTGCTGACCCGGTCGTGCCCAGGATCCCGGGGAGCACGCCCCGGCGCCCCGTAGGCTGTACGCGCAGGTTTTACCCAAGGTTGCAGGAAGGCGTACGTCGGTCATGGCGCAGCAGGACACCGATCAGCAGCACGGGGGCGTGCTCCCCGTGGACGACGAGGGCTTCGTCATCGACACCGAGGACTGCGAGGAGCGCGAGACGGCCTGGCGTGAGCGCGGCACCTCGCGCCCGATCACGGTCGTCGGGAACCCGGTGCTGCACAAGGAGTGCAAGGACGTCACCGAGTTCGGCGAAGAGCTCGAGCAGCTGGTCGCCGACATGTTCGCCAGCCAGCGCACCGCCGAGGGCGTGGGCCTCGCCGCCAACCAGATCGGCGTCGACCTCAAGGTGTTCGTCTACGACTGCCAGGACGACGAGGGTGTACGGCACGTGGGCGTCGTCTGCAACCCCAGGCTCGTCGACCTGCCCGCCGACCGGCGCCGTCTCGACGACAGCAACGAGGGCTGCCTGTCCGTGCCGACCGCGTACGCGCCGCTCCCCCGCCCCGACTACGCCGAGGTCACCGGGCAGGACGAGAAGGGCAACCCGATCAAGGTGCGCGGCACGGGCTACTTCGCTCGGTGTTTGCAGCACGAGACGGATCACCTGTACGGCTACCTGTACATCGACCGGCTGTCCAAGCGCGAGCGCAAGGACGCGCTGCGGCAGATGGCCGAGAACGAGCCCCGCTACCCCGTGGTGGCCAACGACTGAGAGCTCACGATGGCGGCGCCTGGCCGGGGATCCCTCCCGACCAGGCGCCGTTCATATGTGCGTCGGACATCCGATCCCCTGTACGCATGAACTAACTCATATTCAGTCAAATAGGCGAGGTTCTCGGCATCCTGGGGGAGCCTGTGGAGCAAATCCGTTCCCAGACCGGTCAGTTGTAGTGCTGAATGGATTGCGCGGGGATACGCAACGGCGTGCGCCCGGCACGGCGGGAGGGGCGTGTCGCCAACCGGCGGCTGAGAGGGGTTTGTTCGTGCCAGCTATCCCACACAGCACTTCATCGACGGCGACCGCGGTCGCGGTTCCACCGGCGCTGTCCTTACCGGTGATCGAGACCGCGTTTCCCCGTCGGCTGCACCCGTATTGGCCCTGTATGCAGGAGAAGACCCGTTCCTGGCTGCTGGAAAAGCGGCTCATGCCGGCGGACAAGGTCGAAGAGCATGCCGACGGGCTGTGCTACACCGACCTCATGGCGGGCTACTACCTCGGGGCGCCCGACGAGGTCCTGCAGGCGATCGGGGACTACAGCGCGTGGTTCTTCGTCTGGGACGACCGCCACGACCGTGACGTCGTCCATCGACGCCCGGCCGCCTGGCGGGCGCTGAGGGGCCAGCTCCACACGGCCCTGGACTCCCCACGGGACCATCTGCACCACCCGGATCCCCTGGTCACGGGGTTCGCCGACAGCGTGGTGCGGCTGTACTCGTTCCTCGGCGAGACGTGGAACGCGCGCTTCGCCCGGCACTTCCACGCGGTGATCGAGGCGTACGACCAGGAGTTCCGCAACCGTACCTCCGGCTGCGTCCCGACGGTCGACGCGTACCTCCAACTCCGGCGGCTCACCTTCGCACACTGGATCTGGACCGACCTGCTGGAGCCGAGCGCGGGACGGGAACTGCCCGACGTCGTACGGAGACATCCCGCGTACCGGCGCGCGGCACTGCTGAGCCAGGAATTCGCCGCCTGGTACAACGATCTGTGTTCTCTCCCCAAGGAGATAGCGGGGGACGAGGTCCACAATCTCGGAATCAGCCTCATCCAGCACGAGGGGCTGACGCTCGAAGAGGCCATCAAGGAAGTGCGGCGGCGGGTCGAGAAATGCATATCCGATTTCCTTGACGCCGAGAAGGAGGCGCTGCGGTTCGCCGATGGCCTCGCGGACGGTACCGCACCGGGAAAGGAATTGAGTGTCGCCGTGAAGGCGATCGTCGCAAACATGCGGAACTGGTTCAGCTCCGTGTACTGGTTCCACCACGAGTCAGGCCGATACACGGTCGAAAGCTGGGACGACCGCTCGACACCCCCGTACGTCGACAACGAAGCGGTAGGTGAGAAATGACCCTCGAATCGGTCACGCCCGAGGCCGCGGCGGAGTTGCGGATCCCGCCCTTGGCCACGGGCGGCGTCCCCGGTCTCGGGCACGGCTGGAAACTGGCCCGCGACCCCCTTGGCTTCCTGAGCCGGCTGCGGGACGACGGTGACGTCGTACGGCTGCGGCTCGGCCCCAAGACGGTGTACGCCGTCACCACCCCCGAGCTCACCGGGGCCCTCGCCCTCAGCACCGACTACAAGATCGGCGGCCCGCTGTGGGAGTCCCTGGAGGGACTGCTCGGCAAGCAGGGGGTGGCCACCACCAACGGGCCGCTCCACCAGCGTCAGCGCCGGGCGATCCAGCCCGCCTTCCGGCTGGAGGCCATACCCGCCCACGGGCCGATCATGGCGGAGGAGGCGCATGCGCTCGTGGAGCGCTGGCGGTCCGGCGAGACCATCGACGTCACGGCGGAGGCGTTCCGCGTGGCCGTTCGCGTCTCCTGCCGCTGCCTGATGCGCGGCACCTACATGGACGAGCGGGCCGAGCGGATCTGTGCCGCGCTCGCCACGCTGTTCAGCGGCATGTACCAACGCATGGTCGTGCCCCTCGGACCGCTTTATCGCCTCCCGGTTCCGGCCAATCTCGAATTCAACCGTGCCTTGGCCGATTTGCATCTCCTGGTCGACGAGATCGTCGCCGACCGCCGGGCCTCCGGTCAAAAGCCGGACGATTTGCTGACGGCTTTGCTGGAGGCGAAGGACGAGAATGGGGAGCCCATCGGGGAACAGGAGATCCACGACCAGGTCATCGCGATACTCACCCCCGGCAGTGAAACCGTGGGCTCCATGCTCATGTCCCTCCTGCTGGTCCTCACCGAACACCCGGATCAGGCGGACAAGATCCGCGACGAGGTGAAAGCCGTCGTGGGTGACCGGCCGGTCGCATTCGAGGACGTCCGGAACCTGACGCACACCGCGAATCTCATCGTGGAGACAATGCGTCTGCATCCCGCCGTATGGATTCTGACGCGGCGGGCGGTGACCGAGACCGAACTCGGCGGGTATCGCATTCCGGCCGGGGCCGACGTCGTGTACAGCCCCTACGCCATCCAGCGCGATCCGCGGTCGTACGCACGCCACCTGGAGTTCGACCCCGACCGCTGGCTTCCGGGGCGGCACAAGGAGGTGCCCAAGTACGCCATGAGCCCCTTCAGCGTGGGCAACCGGAAGTGCCCGAGCGACCACTTCTCGATGGCCGAACTGACGCTCCTCATGGCTGCGGTGGCGTCCGCCTACCGCTTCGAGCAGGTGCCCGGCTCCGACGCCAGGCCCCGCATCGGCATCACGCTCCGTCCGCGCCGGCTGTTGGTGCGGGCCCTTCCGCGATGAACCGCCCGGCGCACGTTCAGGCGGCCTGCGGGCCCCTGAACGTGCGCCGGTAGGCGTTCGGGGTCGTGCCCAGGGCGCGGACGAACTGGTGGCGCAGTGCCGCCGCCGTGCCGAAGCCGGTGCGGTCGGCGATCGCGTCCATCGTCTCGTCGGTGCGCTCCAGCAACTCCTGGGCCAGCAGCACCCGTTGCCGCAGGATCCAGCGGTACGGGGTGGTGCCGGTCTCCTGCTGGAACCGGCGGGCGAAGGTGCGGGGGGACATATGGGCGCGGGCGGCGAGCTGCTCGACGGTCACCTCCTCGTCGAGGTGCCGCTCCATCCACACCAGCACCTCGGCGACGGTGTCGCACTGCGACCGCGGCAGCGGCCTCTCGACGTACTGGGCCTGGCCGCCGTCGCGGTGCGGCGGCACCACCATGCGCCGGGCGATCTTGTTGGCCACCTCCGGGCCCTGCTCCTTGCGCACGATGTGCAGACAGGCGTCGATGCCGGCCGCGGTGCCCGCCGAGGTGATCACCGGGTCCTCGTCGACGTACAGCATGTCCGGCTCGACCGTCGCCCGGGGAAAGCGCCGGGCGAGCTCCTCCGCGTGCCGCCAGTGCACCGCGCAGCGCCGCCCGTCCAGCAGGCCCGCCGCGCCCAGCAGGAACACACCGGAACAGACGCTGAGCACCCGGGTGCCGCGCTCGGCGGCCCGGCGCAGCGCGTCCAGCAGCTCGGGCGGATACGTCCGGGTCGCGTACGTGTCCCCGGCCGGTACCGCGATCAGGTCGGCCTCCTCCAGCCGCTCCAGCCCGTACGGCGTGGACACGGTGAAGCCACAGTGGGTGCCCAGCGTGGGCCCCTCGGCCGAGGCGACCGCGAAGTCGTACACGGGTAGCCCCTCGTCGCTGCGGTCGATGCCGAACACCTCGCACACGACCCCGAGTTCGAAGGGATGCACGCCGTCGAGCAGGACGGCCGCCACGTTCTTGAGCATGCTGCCAGTGTGCCTCGGAAGTGGCAGTAATTCGAGGGTGCACGGCAGTCCTGCCACTGACGGGCAGGAGTATCCGCCGCGACAGTGGTGTGCATGGATACCACACACACGCAAGCCCTGATCGGAATGGTCACCGTCCTCGGGATCCTCGTCCTGCTGGTCCTGCCCTCCCTGATCGGCATCGCGCACGACCGGCGCGTCGACCGTCAGATCAGGCAGGCCCAGCAGGCACGCGGGGAAGCCGTGGCTCAGAAGTCCTCGTCCAGGTCGACGGTGCCCTCCACCGCGATCTGGTACGCCGACGGACGCCGCTCGAAGAAGTTGGTCAGCTCCTGAACGCCCTGCAGCTCCATGAAGGAGAAGGGGTTCTCCGAGCCGTACACCGGGGCGAAGCCGAGACGCGTCAGGCGCTGGTCGGCGACGCACTCCAGGTACTGCCGCATCGAGTCGGTGTTCATGCCCGGGAGGCCGTCACCACACAGGTCGCGCGCGAACTGCAGCTCGGCCTCGACGGCCTCCCTCAGCATGTCGGTGACCTGCTGCCGCAACGCGTCGTCGAAGAGGTCCGGCTCCTCCTTGCGCACGGTGTCGACGACGTCGAAGGCGAAGCTCATGTGCATCGTCTCGTCGCGGAACACCCAGTTGGTGCCCGTGGCCAGACCGTGCAGCAGACCCCGGCTGCGCAACCAGTAGACGTACGCGAAGGCGCCGTAGAAGAACAGGCCCTCGATGCACGCGGCGAAGCAGACGAGGTTGAGCAGGAAGCGGCGGCGGTCCGCCTTGGTCTCCAGCCGGTCGACGTTCTCGACCGAGTCCATCCACCGGAAGCAGAACTCGGCCTTCTCCCGGATGGAGGGGATGTTCTCGATGGCCGCGAAGGCGGCGGCGCGGTCGTCCGGGTCGGGCAGGTAGGTGTCCAGGAGCGTCAGATAGAACTGGACGTGGACCGCTTCCTCGAAGAGCTGCCGGGACAGGTACAGCCGCGCCTCGGGGGAGTTGATGTGCTTGTAGAGGGTGAGCACCAGGTTGTTCGCCACGATCGAGTCGCCCGTCGCGAAGAACGCGACCAGCCGGCCGATCAGGTGCTGTTCACCGGGTGTGAGCCTGGCGAGGTCGGCGACGTCCGAGTGGAGGTCGACCTCCTCCACGGTCCAGGTGTTCTTGATGGCGTCCCGGTAGCGCTCGTAGAAGTCGGGGTAGCGCATCGGGCGCAGCGTCAGCTCGAAGCCGGGGTCGAGCAGGTTCTGGGATCGGGCGGACATCACTGGCAGGCCTCGCAGGACTCGGGGTTCTCAAGGGAGCAGGCGACGGCGTCGGGGTCGGCGACCTGCTGGACCGGGATGGCCGGTTGCGCCTGGGCGGCGCGGGCGATGCGCGTCGCCGGGCGCGAGCGCAGGTAGTACGTCGTCTTCAGTCCCTGCTTCCAGGCGTACGCGTACATCGAGGAGAGCTTGCCGATGGTCGGCGTCTCCATGAACAGGTTCAGGGACTGGGCCTGGTCCAGGAACGGGGTGCGCGCGGCGGCCATGTCGATCAGACCGCGCTGCGGGATCTCCCACGCGGTGCGGTACAGCACCCGGAGGTCCTCGGGGATCCAGCGGAACTCCTGTACCGAGCCGCCCGATTCGCGCAGCGCCTCACGGGTGCGCGCATCCCACCCGCCGAGCTCCTTGAGGTCCTTCACCAGGTAGGAGTTGACCTGCAGGAACTCACCGGACAGCGTCTCGCGCTTGAACAGGTTGGAGACCTGCGGCTCGATGCACTCGTACGCGCCCGCGATGGAAGCGATGGTGGCGGTCGGCGCGATGGCGAGCAGCAGCGAGTTGCGCATGCCGACGGCGGCGATGCGCGCCCGCAGGGCCGCCCAGCGCTCCGGCCAGGTCAGCTCCACGGCGTAGTGGTCGGGGTGCAGGACACCCCGGGCGGTGCGGGTCTTCTCCCAGGCCGGCAGCGGGCCGTTGCGCTCGGCGAGGTCGGTGGAGGCCTCGTACGCGGCGAGCATGACGCGCTCGGCGATCCGGGTGGACAGCCGCTTCGCCTCGGGGGAGTCGAAGGGCAGGCGCAGCTTGAAGAAGACGTCCTGCAGGCCCATCGCGCCGAGGCCGACCGGCCGCCACTTGGCGTTGGAGCGGCCCGCCTGCCCGGTCGGGTAGAAGTTGATGTCCACGACGCGGTCCAGGAAGGTCACGGCGGTGCGGACGGTGGCGTCCAGCCGCTCCCAGTCGAGGTCACCGGCTGTCGTGTCGACGAACGCGCCGAGGTTGACGGACCCCAGGTTGCAGACCGCCGTCTCCCCGTCGTCCGTGACCTCCAGGATCTCCGTGCAGAGGTTGGAGGAGTGGATGACGTGGCCCGGCTCGGCCGTCTGGTTGGCGGTGCGGTTGGCGGCGTCCTTGAAGGTCATCCAGCCGTTGCCGGTCTGGGCGAGGGTGCGCATCATACGGCCGTACAGGTCCCGGGCGGGGATCGTCTTCTGCGCCAGGCCCGCGGCCTCCGCCCTGCGGTACGCCGCGTCGAACTCCTCGCCCCACAGGTCGACCAGCTCCGGCACGACCGACGGGGAGAACAGCGACCACTGCCCGTCGGCGTCGACCCGGCGCATGAACTCGTCCGGAACCCAGTGCGCCAGATTCAGGTTGTGCGTACGGCGTGCCTCCTCGCCGGTGTTGTCCCGCAGCTCCAGGAACTCCTCGATGTCGGAGTGCCATGTCTCCAGGTAGACGGCGGCGGCGCCCTTGCGGCGGCCGCCCTGGTTCACCGCGGCGACCGAGGCGTCGAGGGTCTTCAGGAACGGGACGATGCCGTTGGAGTGTCCGTTGGTGCCGCGGATGAGGGACCCGCGGGAGCGGATGCGGGAGTACGAGAGGCCGATGCCGCCGGCGTGCTTCGAGAGCCGGGCGACCTGGTGGTACCGGTCGTAGATGGAGTCCAGCTCGTCCTTCGGGGAGTCGAGGAGGTAGCAGGACGACATCTGGGGGTGCCGGGTGCCGGAGTTGAAGAGGGTGGGGGAGGAGGGGAGGTAGTCGAGCCGGCTCATCAGCCGGTACAGCGCAGCCACTTCGTCCACGGAGCGGGCGGTGTCGTCCTCGGCGAGCCCGGCCGCGACGCGCAGCATGAAGTGCTGGGGCGTCTCGATGACCTTGCGGGTGATCGGGTGGCGGAGCAGGTAGCGGCTGTGCAGCGTGCGCAGGCCGAAGTAGCCGAAGCGGTCGTCGGCGTCCGGGTCGATCAGCGCGTCGAGGCGGGCCGCGTGGACCCGCGCGAACTCGGCGGTCCGGTCGGCGATGAGACCCTCCCGGTGCCCGACGGCGACGGACTCGGTGAAGGACGTGACGCCCTGGGAGGCGGCCTCGGTACGGATGCCGATCGTCAGCAGCCGGGCGGCCAGCCGCGAGTAGTCGGGGTCCTCGGAGATGAGGCCGGCGGCCGCCTCCGTGGCCAGCTCGCGCAGCTCCGACTCGTCCGCGCGCGCCGACCGGCCGCGCAACGCGGCGGCGGCGACCCGGCCGGGGTCGGCGTCGGGGAGGTCGGCGGTCAGCTCGGTCAGGATCCGCAGCAGCGCGGCACCGGGGCCGTCGTCCACCGGGTGCGTCTCGGCTGTGGAAGCCGGGGCGGCTGGCGCGATGGTCACGTGGGGGCTCTCCCTCGCTCGGCACGGGGCCTTGCGGAGGGCAGGGGCGGCTCACGAGCGCGCACGGGCGTCGCGTCCACCGGCCCATTCCACGAGGCCCGGACGTAGGCGCCCGGGCCGGAGTGGCCGGGCGCGCTGTCGGCAGGTGTTCGGACTGACGCTTGTGCGCGTGCGCCCCAGGGACGGACATGCACAAGTACACCGTTGCGGGACAGTTCCGGATTCGCACCGGATTCCCCTGCGGCGACAGCGAGCACGAGCATACATCTTGTGCCGGGCTGCGGTATCACCCCCAGATGTTGTGTCGTGCTGGTGTCAGAGCGTCAACTCGTAGGTGAGGAGCGTGATGTCGTCGAGGTGGGGAAGGGGATTCCAGTCCCGCTGCGGGGTACGGACGAAGCCCTGGCGCTCGTAGATGCGGTGGGCGGCGCGCATCGTGCGCTGGGTCGACAGAACCACGCGCACGCACCCCTCGGTGGCCCGCGCCTGGTCGACGCAGGCGCGGACGAGTGCCTCTCCGGCGCCCCGCCCGCGGGCCGCGCGGGCGACCGCGAGCATCCGTATCTCGGCCTCGCCGGGAGCGGCGATGTCGGCCATGGGTCCGCCGGCCGGTACGAAGGTGACCCCGCCGAGCACCCGGTCCCGCTCCACGGCGACCAGTACCCGCGCGGCGGCGGCCCGCTTGGCCACGTCCCTGAGCTCGTCGAGGTACGCGTCGCTCTCCCCGAAGTCGAGGAGACCGTCCTGGAGGTAGGCCTGGGCGGTGATCTCTCCGAGGGTCTCGTACTCGTCGGGTGCCGCCTGCCGGATCACGATGTCCATGGGGCCGAGTGTGCCGGACGGCTGCGACAACGTACGCGACAACGGGCCGCCGGATTGCCTCCGACGGCCCGTCGACAGCGTTGCCTGGGGCGCTAGTGGGACGCCCCGGCCGTGGCAGGCGGCAGTTCCACCTGCACCCCCGGGTCGCCCGCGTCGGCCGTGTAGTCCTCCGGCCTCGTCTCGTCGACGCCCTCCGGAGCCTTCACCGCCTTCAGGGCGAGGGTCAGCACGACCGCGACGGCCACGTTCAGCACGAACGCGGTCAGCCCGATGTAGCCGATCTCGCCGATGCCGGGGATCTCCTTCGCCGAGCCGCCGAAGTGCTTCTGCGTCGGCGAGGCGACCCCGTAGGCGGCGAACGTGCCGTACACCATGCCCACCGCCCAGCCCGCCAGCAGCGCCCAGCGGTGGAACCAGCGGGTGAACAGACCGCCGACCATGGCCGGGAAGGTCTGCAGGATCCAGATGCCGCCGAGCAGCTGGAAGTTGATCGCCACCGTCTTGTCCATGGTCAGGACGAAGACCAGGGCGCCCACCTTCACCAGCAGGGACACGATCTTGGAGACCCGGGTCTCCTGCTGGGGCGTGGCGTCGGGCTTGATGAAGTCCTTGTAGATGTTGCGCGTGAAGAGGTTCGCCGCCGCGATCGACATGATCGCCGCCGGGACCAGCGCCCCGATGCCGATCGCCGCGAAGGCCACGCCCGCGAACCAGTCCGGGAACATGGTCTCGAACAGCTGCGGGATCGCCAGCTGCCCGTTCTGCACCTTGATGCCGGCCGCGATCGCCATGAAGCCCAGCAGTGCCAGCAGGCCCAGCATCAGGGAGTACAACGGCAGGATCGTGGTGTTGCGGCGGATCACCTCACGGCTGCGCGAGGACAGCGTGGCCGTGATCGAGTGCGGGTACATGAACAGCGCCAGCGCCGAGCCCAGCGCGAGCGTCGCGTACGTCCACTGGCCCGCCTCCGGCGGCGCGAGGGCCCCGCGCGGCTTGCCTGTCACCGGGTTCGTCTGCGCGAACGCGTGGGCCGCCTTCGCGAAGATCGCGTCGAAGCCGCCCAGCTTGATCGGGATGTAGATGATCGCCACCGCGATGACGATGTAGATCAGCGTGTCCTTCACGAACGCGATCAGGGCGGGAGCCCGCAGACCCGACGAGTACGTGTAGGCGGCCAGCACACCGAAGGCGATCAGCAGCGGCAGGTCCTTCACGAACCAGTTGGTGTTCTCGCCGCCGCCGACGCCCATGACGTCCAGCACGGCCTGGATGCCGACGAGTTGGAGCGCGATGTACGGCATCGTCGCCAGGATGCCGGTCACGGCCACCGCCAGCGACAGGCCCTTCGAACCGAAGCGGCCGCGCACGAAGTCCGACGTCGTCACGTACCCGTGCCGGTGCGACACCGACCACAGCCGGGGCAGGAACGTGAAGATCAGCGGGTAGACCAGGATGGTGTACGGCACGGCGAAGAAGCCCCCCGCGCCCGCCGCGTAGATCGCCGCGGGGACGGCCACGAACGTGTACGCCGTGTACAGGTCGCCGCCGAGCAGGAACCAGGTGATCCAGGTGCCGAACGAACGTCCGCCCAGGCCCCATTCGTCCAGGCTGTGCTCGTTCTCGGCCCTGCGCCAGCGCGCCGCCAGGAAGCCCATGACGGTGACGGCCAGGAAGAAGAAGATGAAGACGCCGAGCGCGACGCCGTTCACGCCGTGCTTCATTCCGCCGCACCCCCCTTCCGGTCGGTGCGGGCGCGCTGGTCACGCTGCCACAGCTGGTACGCGATCAGCGTCAGCGCCGTGGAGATCAGAACCCACAGCATCTGGTACCAGTAGAAGAACGGGATGCCGATGAGCGTGGGGTCCGTCTTGGCGTAGGAGCCGACCCACAGCATCGCGACGAAGGGTGCTACGAGGCAGAGGGCGATGACGACGCGCATGGGCGTCACCACCGCTGCTCTGGTCACATCCGACTGATCTGACATCTGGCGGCTCCGTCCCCTCACTGTTCACCTGTGTAACGCGCCAGGCAATGTAAGTGACCGTGTCGCGCAAGCGGAAGCCCTCGTCCGTATATCGGTACTCGGGAACGCCCGAAACCCTGGCGGGGACGTCGCTCCCCACGGTCCGTGCGCATCCTCTCGCTCTTCTCCGGCGCCGGGAACAGCCCCGGCCGGGCTCCTCGGGAAGTCGCGCCCCGCGCGCGACCCGCCGGGCGGCCTACTCCTGCGGCCTCTTCAGCCGCGCCACGAACTTGTAGCGGTCCCCGCGGTAGACCGACCGCACCCACTCCACGGGCTTGCCCTCCTTGTCCAGCGAGTGCCGGGAGAGCATCAGCATCGGTAGGCCCACGTCCGTGCCGAGCAGCCCCGCCTCGCGCGGGGTGGCCAGCGAGGTCTCGATGGTCTCCTCCGCCTCGGCGAGGTGGACGTCGTACACCTCGGCGAGTGCGGTGTAGAGGGAGGTGTACTTCACCAGTGACCGGCGCAGCGCCGGGAAGCGCTTGGCGGACAGGTGCGTCGTCTCGATCGCCATCGGCTCGCCGCTGGCCAGTCGGAGCCGCTCGATACGCAGCACCCGGCCGCCGGCCGAGATGTCCAGAAGGCCGGCGAGCGTGTCGTCGGCGGTGATGTAGCCGATGTCCAGCAGCTGTGAGGTCGGTTCGAGGCCCTGGGCGCGCATGTCCTCGGTGTACGAGGTCAGTTGGAGGGCCTGTGAGACCTTGGGCTTGGCCACGAACGTGCCCTTGCCCTGGATGCGCTCGAGGCGGCCCTCGACGACCAGTTCCTGGAGGGCCTGGCGCACGGTCGTCCGCGAGGTGTCGAACTCCGCGGCCAGGGTGCGCTCGGGCGGTACCGGAGTGCCGGGCGGCAGCGTCTCCGTCATGTCGAGCAGGTGCTTCTTCAGGCGGTAGTACTTGGGCACACGCGCGGTGCGGACGGTCGCCCCGCCCTCGCTCTCCGCACTGCTGACGTCGGTGCTCATGCTCTGCCTTCCCGGCTCCGGATGCCGAAGTGGCCGACAGACCGTCGGCCACGGCTCACATCGTGACACGGCTGCATGGAGAGGGGTGCTCCCGCACGCTGCGTGATCCCCGTATGCGGCCGGGGATCCCCTCTGTATACCGTCGGCACCCCGGCTGGTCTAGTCCACCCCGCTCAAGTGGTCCAGTGGCCGGAGCGGCAAGACGCCCGCCCGTTTTCGCTGGGTTCCTACTTAAAGGTCCTTGCATATGTAGGTCCCATAACGGACGTCCGGAGCATGCCGAACACCCTTGACACTCCTATTGGTCTGGGCCAAGCTCCCCCGTACTGGTCTACACCATTGGTCCAGGTCCCGGCCCCACGGGCGGTACTCGTCGTCAGTCGCCGCGGGGACAAGGGGGGTTTGTGGCATCCCTGAGGAGGGTGGCGTGAAGCGCAAGCTGACAGCCGCGATCGGTATCGCGGGCATGATGGTCTCCATCGCGGCGTGCGGGGGCAGCGGCGGCAAGTCCGGCGCATCGGACAAGGGGGCGGACGCAAAGGAGCTCACCGTCTGGCTGACGGTCGATGCCCAGAACAACTGGCCCGCGCTGGTGAAGGCCGCCGACGACGCGGTGCTGAAGAAGCACCCGGGCGTGAAGATCAAGCACGAGTACTACGGCTGGCCGGACAAGAACCCCAAGCTCGACGCGGTCCTCGCCACCGACAAGGCGCCCGACGTGGTCGAGATGGGCAACAGCGAGATGCTCGGCTACATGGTCAAGGGCGCCTTCGCCCCCGTCGACCCGGCCAAGTTCGACAACTCCGGCCAGTGGCTGGACGGCCTGAAGACCTCGGTGACGTACGACGGCCAGACCTACGGCGTCCCGTACTACGCCGGCGGCCGCGTCGCCAACTGGCGCAAGGACATCGCCGCGTCGGCCGGCATCAAGGCGCCCCCGAAGACCTACCCGGAGCTGACCGCCGACCTGGACAAGATCCAGAAGAAGGAGGGCGCCACGTTCAGCGCCTGGTACCAGCCGACGCGCGACTGGTACGCGGCCATGTCCTTCGTCTACGACGCCGGCGGCTCCATCGCCAAGCAGGAGGGCGGCCAGTGGAAGGCCAACCTCTCCTCGCCCGAGTCCGTCAAGGGCCTCACCGAGTTCAAGAAGGTCGTCGACACGTACATGCACGGCGACAAGACCAAGGACGAGTCCGACCGTTACATCGTCTACGGCCAGGGCAAGTCCTCCATGATCTTCGCTGCCGCCTGGGAGGGCGCCACCGCGGCCGACCCCAAGAACGACAAGACCGGCAAGCTGAAGAACAACCTCGAGAACTTCGTGATGCCCGGCCCGTCCGGCAAGAACATCCCGGTCTTCCTGGGCGGTTCGGACCTCGCGATCCCGGTGAAGTCCAAGGCGCAGGCCCTGGCCGCCGAGTGGATCAACGCGTTCACGGGCTCGCAGGGACAGAAGGGCCTGATGGCCAAGGGCAACCTGCCCAACAACAAGACCGACCTCGCCACGCTGAAGAACGACCCGGCGACGGCGGTCCCGGCCACCGCGGCCGAGTCCAACTGGTTCGTCCCCATGGCCCCGGGCTGGGGCCAGGTCGAGAAGGCGCAGATCCTGCAGACCATGCTGCAGGACGTCGGCACCGGCAAGAAGCCGGTCGAGGCCGCCGCCAAGGAGGCGGACGCCGCGATCGACAAGGTCATCAACACCAAGTGACCCGGGCGCAGGGCCCCACAGCCCCGGGGGGTACGTGGGGCGGGGCCCTGCTTCTCGCACGACCGCGGCGGCTGCGTCCCCGAGCGGTCGTGCGGGCTTCGCCTTCGTTACGACCGTGCGGGGTTTCGCCCTCGTACGACCTGAGGGACCCCTGAGGAGCGCGCGATGAGTGCCGCAGACACGAGAACCCCTGCCAAGGTGCCGCCGCCGCGGCCGGCGCCGCCACCGAGCGTCCCCGCGAGACCGCGCGCACGACGGACGTCGGGCGGGGCCGCCGCCCCCTGGGCGCTGCTCGCTCCCTGTCTGATCGTCCTCGCCCTGGTGATGGGCTATCCGCTGGTCCGCCTGGTCACCCTCTCCTTCCAGAGGTTCGGCCAGTCCCAGCTCTGGGGGTTCAGGGCCGCCGAGCCGGTCGGCCTCGCGAACTTCACCCATGTGCTCGGCGACGGCGAGTTCTGGACCGTCGTCCTGCGTACCATCCTCTTCGCGGCCGGCTCGGTGATCTTCACCATGGTCGCCGGCATGCTGATCGCGCTGCTGCTCCAGCGGGTGTCCGGCTGGGTGAAGACGCTCGTCAACATCGCGCTGGTGGCCAGCTGGGGTATGCCGATCATCGTCGCGACCACGGTCTTCAAGTGGCTCTTCGACTCGGACTACGGCATCTTCAACGCCCTGCTCAGCAAGCTGCCGGGCATCGACATGATCGGCCACAACTGGTTCGCGAGCGGACCCCAGGGCCTGGCCGTGATCATGCTCCTGGTGGTGTGGGGCGCCGTGCCGTTCGTGGTCATCACGCTCGGCGCGGGGCTCACCCAGGTGCCCAAGGAGCTGGAGGAGGCGGCCCGGCTCGACGGCGCGGGCTCCTGGGGCGTCTTCCGATATGTGACCCTGCCGATCCTGAAGCCGATCGTCGTGATGCTCACGACCCTCTCCGTCATCTGGGACATGGGCGTCTTCCCGCAGGTCTTCGTGATGCGCGGCGGCCACCCCGAGGCCGAGTTCCAGCTGCTCACCACCTACTCGTACGACAGGGCGTTCGTGGTCAACGACTACGGGCAGGGTTCCGCGATCGCGCTGATCACCGTGTTGTTGCTGCTCGGTGTCGTCGCCGTCTACATGCGTCAGATGCTGAAGATCGGAGAGGTGGAATGAGCGCGACGGCCCTTTCCGAGCGCACCGCGGCCCGCCGCCGGGGGAAGTCCAGGCTCGGCTGGAACCTCCTCGGCCTGCTCGTCTTCCTCACCGTGGGCTTCCCCGTCTACTGGATGGTAGACACGGCCCTCAAGCCCGCGAAGGACGCCATCGATCCGGATCCGAGCCTGCTGCCCACAGGCGTCACGCTGGCCAACTTCCGCCGGGCACTGGACATCGCGGACTTCTGGGGACCGGTCGGCCGCAGCCTGATCGTGTCGCTGTCGGTGGTCGCGATCGGCGTCGTCGTCGGCATGCTGGCCGCGCTCGCCATCTCCCGCTTCGCCTTCCGCGGCCGAAAGATCGTGATCGTGGGCATCCTGGCGGTCCAGATGGTCCCGCTGGTCGCCATGATCATCCCGGTCTTCCTGCTCCTCAACGACCTCGGCCAGTACGACAAGTTGTCGGGCCTGATCATCACGTATCTGACCTTCATCCTCCCGTTCACGGTGTGGACGCTGCGCGGCTTCATCGTCAACATCCCGCGCGAGCTGGAGGAGGCGGCGATGGTGGACGGCTGCTCCCGGACCGGCGCCTTCCTGCGCGTGGTCTTCCCGTTGCTCGCGCCCGGCCTGGTCGCCACCTCGGTGTACGGCTTCATCCAGGCGTGGAACGAGTACCTGTACGCCCTGATGCTGATGAGCCAGCAGAACCAGACCGCGACCGTCTGGCTCGGCAACTTCACCACCAAGCACGGCACCGAGTACGCCCCGATGATGGCCGGTTCCACGATGATGGCGGTGCCGATCGTCGTCCTCTTCCTCCTCGTTCAGCGCAAGATGGCCGCGGGCCTCACCGCGGGCGCCGTGAAGGGATAACGCCACCCGATGACGACATTCGCCAGCGGCACCGACACCCTCACGCGCGACGCGCTGACGGTCCTCCAGCCCGGCTTCACCGGCACCACGGCCCCCGACTGGGTGCTGCGCCGCCTCGGCGAGGGCCTGGCGTCCGTGGGCCTGTTCGGCCGGAACATCGCCTCACCGGAACAGCTCGCCGCCCTCACCGCCCAGTTGCGCGCCGAACGTGACGACGTACTCGTCGCCGTCGACGAGGAGGGGGGTGACGTCACGCGCCTGGAGGTGAGGACGGGGTCCTCCTTCCCGGGCAATCACGCGCTCGGCGCGGTGGACGACGTGGAACTGACCCGAGAGGTGGCGCACGAACTCGGCCGCCGACTCGCGCGGTGCGGGGTGAACCTCAACTGGGCCCCTTCTGCCGACGTGAACTCCAATCCCGCCAACCCGGTGATCGGCGTACGGTCCTTCGGCGCCGACCCCCGGCTGGTGGCCCGGCACACCGCCGCCTACGTCACCGGCCTCCAGTCCGCCGGTGTCGCCGCCTGCACCAAGCACTTCCCCGGGCACGGCGACACGGCGGTCGACTCCCATCACGCGCTGCCGCGCATCGACGCCGAGGCCTCTGTCCTCCGGGAGCGCGACCTGACCCCGTTCCGCGCGGCGATCGCCGCCGGCACGCGCGCGGTGATGAGCGCGCACATCCTGGTCCCGGCCCTGGACCCGGACCGCCCGGCAACGCTGTCCCGCCCCGTCCTCACCGACCTGTTGCGCGGTGAACTCGGCTACGACGGCCTGATCGTCACCGACGGCATGGAGATGCGGGCGATCGCCGGGACGTACGGCATCGAGCGCGGCAGCGTCCTCGCCATCGCGGCCGGGGCGGACGCCATCTGTGTGGGCGGCGGCCTCGCGGACGACGAGACGGTACGGCGCCTGCGCGACGCCCTGGTCACGGCGGTGCGCTCGGGTGAACTGGCCGAGGAGCGGCTCGCCGAGGCGGCCGAACGGGTGCGGGCGCTGGCGCGGTGGGCGGCGTCGGCGGCCACGGAGAGTGCCGCGGGGCCTCCGGCCGCAGGCAGCGACATCGGTCTGCTCGCGGCCCGCCGCGCCCTGAAGGTCACCGGCGCGGACGGCTTCACCCCGCTCACCGAACCGCCCTACGTCGCCGCCCTCACCCCCGTCGCCAACATCGCCGTGGGCGACGAGACCCCCTGGGGTGTGGCCGCGGAGCTGTTCCGGCTGCTTCCCGGCACGGAGACGGGCAGTTTCGCGGGGGACACGGCGGGGGCGGCGGCGCTGGAGGCCGCCGGGAGGCGGCGGATCGTGGCGGTGGTGCGCGACGAACACCGCCACCCGTGGATGGCCGGGGCCCTCGACACGCTCCTCGCCGAGCGCCCCGACACGATCGTGGTCGAGATGGGCGTCCCCCAGGCCGCTCCCCGCGGCGCCCTGCACATCGCCACGCACGGGGCGGCGCGGGTGTGCGGACGGGCGGCCGCGGAGGTCATCGCGGGCGCGTGACCGTACGACGAAGGTGCCGGCCGCCCCCTGCGGGGCGCCGGCACCTAGGCATGAGATCCCGCCCGGCTGACCTCAGATGCCTTGCCAGTCGGGCTTGTTGGCGTAGGCGTGCCGGAAGTAGCCGGCGAGCTTCAGCTTGGCGGCGGCGGCCTCGTCGACGACGACCGTCGCGTGCGGATGGAGCTGGAGGGCGGAGGCGGGGCAGACCGCGGCCACCGGACCCTCGACGGTCGCGGCGACGGCGTCCGCCTTGCCCTCGCCGGTCGCGAGGAGCACCAGGTGCCGTGCCTCCAGGATGGTCCCTATGCCCTGGGTGATCACATGATGCGGCACCTGGTCGATGTCTCCGTCGAAGAAGCGGGCGTTGTCGATCCTGGTCTGCTCGGTCAGCGTCTTGATCCGGGTGCGCGAGGCGAGCGAGGAACACGGCTCGTTGAACCCGATGTGCCCGTCGGTCCCGATGCCCAGCAGCTGCAGATCCACCCCGCCGGCCTCGGCGAGCGCCTTGTCGTACTCCTCGCACGCCGCCTGTACGTCCGCGGCGGTGCCGTCGGGCCCCATGAACGCCTCCATGCCGATCCCGAGCGGCTGAAGCACCTCACGCCGCAGCACCGACCGGTACGACTCCGGATGCTCGGCCGGCAGCCCCACGTACTCGTCGAGCTGCGCGATGCGTGCGCGCGAGGTGTCCACGGCGCCGGAGCGCACCTTCGCCGCCAGCGCCTCGTAAATGGGCAGCGGGGTCGACCCGGTGGCCACGCCGAGCAGGGCGTCGGGCTTGCGTCGGAGCAGCTGTGCCATGGCCTCGGCGATGAGTTCGCCGCCCGCCTTGGCGTCCGGAACGATGACAACTTCCACGTCGGGCCTGCCGATCTGAAGAGGGCTCGCCTGGGAACCTGAGGGAACGCATGTGGTATAGACCAATCTAGCAGAAGCGGTCGTCCGGGGGCGGACCCGACGCCCGGGATTCCCCCGCCCTTCGTATGCAGGCAGCCCCCCGGATGCGCGGTCCCGGAGGCGGGGGAGTGCAATGGAGTCAGCCGGCGTCGTGCCGTACCGGTGAGACCCCAAGGAGGCCCCATGACCGCCCCCACCACGGATCCCCGCAGCGACGACCGCCCCGGGCGGACCATGGCCCGGGAGATGTCCGAGCAGCCGGCCGTGCTGCGCCGGATCCTCGACGCGGGTGCCCCGCGGATCCAGGAGGTGGCCCGGGAGATCGCCGCCCGCAAGCCCCGGTTCGTGCTGCTCACCGCCCGCGGCACCTCCGACAACGCCGCCCTCTACGCCAAGTACCTGCTGGAGATCCGCCTCGGCCTGCCCTGCGGTCTCACCTCCATGTCGACCACCACGGCGTACGGGGCCCGCCCCGACCTCACCGACGTCCTCGTCATCACCGTCAGCCAGTCCGGGGGCTCGCCGGACCTGGTCGCCTCGACGCAGGCCGCCCGCGAGGCCGGCGCCCTCACGCTCGCCGTGACCAACAACCCGGACTCACCGCTGGCCGCCGTCTCCGAGTACCACATCGACATCATGGCCGGGCCGGAGAAGGCCCTCCCCGCCACCAAGACCTACACCGCCTCCCTTCTCGCTCTCTATCTCTTCGCCGAAGGACTGCGCGGCGGCGACGGCGCCCCCGCGAAGGTGCTGCCCGACCTCGCCGAGCAGCTCCTCGCCCGGCAGGACGAGGTCCGTACGCTCGCCTCCCGCTACCGCTTCGCCGAGCGCATGGTCATCACCTCGCGCGGCTACGGCTACCCCACCGCCAAGGAAGCCGCCCTGAAGCTGATGGAGACCAGCTACATCCCCGCCCTGGCCTACTCCGGCGCCGACCTCCTGCACGGCCCGCTCGCCATGGTCGACAACGTCTCGCCGGTGATCGCGGTCGTGACCGACGGCAAGGGCGGCGCCGCACTCCAGCCCGTGCTGGACCGGCTGCGCGGCCGCGGTGCCGACCTCGTCGTCATCGGGCCCAGGAGCCAGGTCGAACAGGCCTCGGCCGGCTTCGTCCTGCGGACCGAGGGCGTGGCCGAGGAGGTCCAGCCGATCCTGGAGATCATCCCGCTGCAGCTCCTCGCGTACGAGGTCACCATCGCCCGCGGCCAGGACCCGGACGCCCCGCGCGCTCTGGCGAAGGTGACGGAGACGCACTGACGGACCGGGCGCACCGGCGGGCAGGGACACACCGGCGCGGGCGCACGCGCCGCTACGCAGGCGCGATCATCCAGGGAATGTCCCAACGGGCGCGCGACGGAGCGAGCCGGGAGGAACTGGAAGCACTGGCCGACGTCGCCATGGCGATCTGGCCCCGCGAGGGGGCCGAAGGCCGCTACGCTGCGGTGAGTCGTCGAGGGATGTCCAATAAGGGGGATGTCCGATATAGAGACAACAACAAACATCCCTCAACGCATGGACATGCGCGCCCGGACGCAGCAACATGGTCCATGGCCCGTGGTCTAGTCCACAAGCCGTAGGCAATCTCGGTAAAGTAAGTAAAGAGTCCTCGGCGCACCGCGGGAGGACGGCACACATGAACCTCCGTCTTCCCCGCACAGGAAGACGGATCGAGGATCCGGCGCTCTCTGCCCTGACTGCTCCGGCTCCTCGACCATCGGCCGACCGGGACCGCACACCCCGCGGCCGTTGCTGCTCCGGGCTGCGGTGCCGGGAGGGTTGAGGGTCCCTCCCAGGCGCCGCGGCCCGCGGGTGCTTCCGGGGCCTGCCTGGGCGGCCCCTCTCTGGCTGATTTCGAGCGTTGTCCGAACGCCCAGGTACCCTCGCACACGTGCCCTCCATGAACGAACTGGTCCGCCAGCACACCGCCCTCAGCGACTCCGACCTGGAGTGGCTTCACCTGCTGGTGTCGGAGTGGCAACTGCTCTCTGACCTCTCCTTCGCCGACCTGGTCCTGTGGGTCCCGACCAGCGACGGCACACGCTATGTGTCGGTCGCCCAGATGCGCCCCAACACCGGCCCCACCTCGTATCAGGACGACATGGTCGGCCACCTCGTCCCGCGCGGCCGTCGACCGATGCTGGACGCGGCCCTGGACGAGGGCCGGATCGTGCGCGAGGGCGACCCGGAGTGGCGGGAGGAGGTCCCGGTCCGGGTCGAGTCCATTCCCGTACGACGTGAGGGCCGCGTCCTCGGCGTCATCGCCCGCAACACCAACCTGCTGACCGTGCGGACCCCGAGCCGCCTCGAGCTGACGTATCTGCAGAGCGCCTCCGACCTCGCGCAGATGATCGCGGCCGGCGCCTTCCCGTTCCCCGACCAGCAGGTCGACATGGACGCCTCGCCGCGCGTGGGCGACGGACTGATCAGACTGGACGCGGACGGCATCGTCCAGTACGCGTCGCCCAACGCGCTGTCGGCGTACCACCGACTGGGCCTCGCCTCCGACCTGGTCGGCCATCACCTCGGCAAGACCACCGCCGAACTCGCCCCGTCCCGGGGCCCGGTGGACGAGGCACTCGTGAAGGTCGCCAGCGGCTGGGCGCCGCGCGAGTTCGAGATCGAGGCGAGCGACGGGGTGATCCAGTTCCGCGCGATCCCCCTCAAGCCCAAGGGCACCCGCATCGGTTCGCTCGTCCTGCTCCGGGACGTCACCGAACTGCGGCGCCGTGAGCGGGAGTTGATCACCAAGGACGCGACCATCCGGGAGATCCACCACCGGGTGAAGAACAACCTCCAGACGGTCGCCGCCCTGCTGCGCCTCCAGGCTCGCCGCATCGAGTCCGACCGGGGCCGGGAGGCCCTCGAAGAGGCCGTACGCAGGGTCGGCTCGATCGCGATCGTGCATGAGACGCTGTCCCAAAACCTCGACGAGCGTGTGGAGTTCGACGAGATCGCCGACCGGGTGCTCGCCATGGTCGCCGAGATCTCGCCCGGCAAGGTCACCGGCCGGCGCAGCGGCCGCTTCGGCATCCTGGACGCCGAGGTCGCGACCCCGCTCTCCATGGTGCTGACCGAGGTCCTGCAGAACGCCCTCGAACACGGCTTCCGCCAGGGCGACACCGGCACGGTCGAGGTGTCGGCGGTCCGTGGCGGTACGACGAAGGAGGCGCGTCTCCTGGTGACCGTTCAGGACGACGGGGTCGGTCTGCCCGAGGGCTTCGACCCCCACACGGCGGGCAACCTCGGCCTGCAGATCGTACGGACGCTGGTGGAGGGCGAGTTGGGCGGAACCTTCGACATGGTCCCGGCCCCCGAGCGCGGTACACGGGTGATCCTGGACATCCCGGTGCGGGCGCACAAGTAGCCGTATCGACGCCGGGAGGGGCCGTCCCTACCGGCGAGCGGACCCGAACAGCGATGAGCCCCGGACCACAAGTGGTCCGGGGCCAAAAGCTCGTTGCCTGCAAGTGCTAGGCGCATCGGGGGTACTGCGCGCTGCGGCTCGGGAGCGGGAGATGCGTACTCGCTGTACGCGCCGCCAAGCTCAGGCTCGTACGGGGTGGGTGAGTCAGGCGGAGGCCTGACGGGCCCGGTTGCGAGCGGCGCGGCGCTTCATGGCGCGGCGCTCGTCCTCGCTGAGACCACCCCAGACGCCGGAGTCCTGACCGGACTCGAGCGCCCACTGCAGGCACTGCTCGATAACCGGGCAGCGACGGCAGACGGCCTTGGCTTCCTCGATCTGCAGCAGCGCAGGACCGGTGTTGCCGATGGGGAAGAAGAGCTCGGGGTCTTCCTCGCGGCAAACGGCGTTGTGACGCCAGTCCATGGCTGCTACCTCTCCTTGGTATTACGTGCGGATTGCTTGTGAATGTGAACGCTTTCACGAATCCCTCAACAAGTGAAGGGCCGATCGTCAGAATCACTGACGTGGTCCTGTGGATTGAGGAGGGGTTCGGGCTCTCGATGGGTAGCCGATGGTGCGGGCTGTCCCGAGCGCCACGTAGAGACTCGCAAACCTCAGCGGCGGATACAACCCCTTCCGGGAAGTTTTTTTTGATTCCTTGGTGTCGACTAGGTCACAGCCGTACTTCCAAGGGGTGGATCCTGGCCTAAACGTTCGAGTGAAAGGACTTTGGCCCGTTCCGCTCACACAATCACACGCAGTGCACGGCGTACGCCTGTGAACGTCACGCTCGTGCGCAGTCCTAGATGGTCGCCGTCCATCTGCAGGGGCAGAGGCACCTTCGAATGCAAGGTGAAGTCACTCAGGTCGTGCATCGAGACCACGTGCTTGCCATGGGGTCCCTGTTCGGGGGACGAAGTGAGCAACTGCGTTGCATAACGGGCGATCGAGGTCGCTGACATGCGGCTGAGCGCGAGCACGTCGAGCCCGGTATCGAACGAGGCCTTAGGTGAGGCGTACACCGGACGATTGCCGAGAAACGTCCATGGCGCCGTGTTGCAGATTATGGACAGGACGAGTCCCGCGACCGGCTCCTGGCCCGCCCGCTCCAGGGTGATCGTTCCTCGCCTGCGGTGAGGTTCGTCCAAAAACTGGCGCACCATTTGGCGCAGATACAGCGCATGGGTGGAGCGCTTGCCCTGCTCCCGCTGCTGCTCGACCCGGCCGACCACACCCGCGTCGAAGCCGAGGCCCGCGTTGAACGTGAACCAGCGGGAGGGCACCCCCTCGTCCCTGGTGCCGGGGGTGCCGGCGGCCAGCCCCAGGCCGACCGTGCGCTCACGGTCCTCGCGCAGGGCGTCGAGGATCGCGCCGGTGGCCTCCACGGCGTCGTTGGGCAGACCGAGAGCGCGGGCGAAGACGTTGGTGGAGCCGCCGGGGACCACCGCGAGACGGGGGAGGCGGCCGGGGTCGGGGCCGTGGTGCAGCAGGCCGTTGACGACCTCGTTGACCGTGCCGTCGCCACCGAGGACCACGACCAGCTCGATGTCCTCGCTCTCCGACGCCCCTCGGCCGAGGTCCCGTGCGTGCCCCCGGTACTCGGTGGTGACCGCCTCGAGCTTCATCTCGCTCGCCAGCGCGTGGGTCAGGACGTCACGGGTACGTGCGCTTGTGGTGGTTGCCGCCGGATTGACCACGAGAAGTGCACGCATGGGGTGCAGCGTACCTACTGGCAGGTACCCGGCCCACACCGAGGTAGGGATCCGGTAAGAGGCCGGGGTGGGCACAGTGACGGTGGACCGGGCGGCGGGGGTGACGGACGGGTCGGCGGAGGGCGCGGGCGCGAGGGCTACCCTTCAGTGGTGAGCGCTGAGCAGAACCCCACCCCGCAGACTCCCGAAGCCGAGCCCCGGCCCGCGCGGCTGACCGCCGCGGCGGCGCTGGCCGGGCTGGAGGGGCTCGCCCTGCTCGTGGGCGGCGTCTGGATGCTCGTCCTGGGCCTCACGGGCTCACCGGACGACCGCCGCCAGGCCGTCACCGGCGGCGTCACCCTGATGGTGCTCGGGCTGCTGCCCCTGCTGGCCGCGCGTGGTCTGCTGCTGCGGCGCAGCTGGAGCCGGGGGCCCGCCGTCGTCACCCAGATCATGGCGTTGCCGGTGGCGTACAACCTGCTGCAGGCCGACAGCATCGCGATCCCGGGCGGCATTGCGCTCGGCGTCGTCGCGGTGGCGGCGCTGGTGCTCCTGGTGAACCCGGCGACGACGCGGGCGCTGGGCATCCGGGGGCCCGGGGGCTCACCGGACCAGAAGTAGGCGGCGTACACGCCGCCGGCGAGGAACTTCGGGGCGACCGGACTTCCGGTCGCCCTTCGTCACTCCTCGACCAGCAACTTCTCCCGCAGCTGTGCCAGCGTCCGGGCCAGCAGGCGCGAGACGTGCATCTGTGAGATGCCGACCTCCTGCGCGATCTGCGACTGCGTCATGTTGCCGAAGAAGCGGAGTAGAAGGATTCGCTTCTCTCGTGGCGGAAGGTCCTCCAGCAGCGGCTTCAGCGACTCGCGGTACTCGACGCCCTCCAGCGCCTCGTCCTCCGCGCCGAGGGTGTCCGCGACCGCCGGGGACTCGTCGTCCGTGTCGGGGACGTCCAGGGACAGCGTCGAGTAGGCGTTGGCGGACTCCAGGCCCTCGAGGACCTCCTCCTCCGAGATGGCCAGCTTCTCGGCCAGCTCATGGACCGTCGGGGAGCGGCCGTGCAGCTGGGACAGCTCGGCGGTGGCCGTCGTCAGCGCCAGGCGCAGCTCCTGCAGACGCCGCGGCACCCGCACCGCCCAGCCCTTGTCACGGAAGTGGCGCTTGATCTCACCCACGACCGTCGGGGTCGCGTACGTCGAGAACTCGACGCCGCGCTCCGGGTCGAAGCGGTCGACCGACTTGATCAGACCGATGGTGGCGACCTGGGTCAGGTCGTCCAGCGGCTCACCGCGGTTGCGGAAACGTCGCGCGAGGTGTTCGACGAGCGGCAGGTGCATACGGACCAGCTGGTTGCGCAGCTCCGCGTATTCGGGGCTGCCCTCCCTCAGCTTGCGCAGCTCGACGAACATGGCCCGCGCCCCGCTGCGGTCCTGCGGGTCGTGCTGTGCGCCGCCAGGCACGCCGTGCTCAGCGTTTCGCTCGTGCTCGCTCATCGTCCCGCCCGTCACCGTTCCCCCAGCTCTCGGCTCCGTTCGAGCAGGGGAGGCCCCATTTCCTCCGGAGGACGTGCTCCGCGTGGCACCGTCTGGATCCCCTCGTCCGTCGGCCCGGCCGGAGAACGCCTCGCCGGCGTCGGCCGACCCCGCCTGCGGGGGTGCCGCGACCGCCGAGGCCTCGTCCTCCGGGTGTGGACGAGCCTGCTCGGGGATGCCGTCCACGCCGCCTGCCACGCGCCGTGACTCGCTCGGGCCTGTGGCGTTCCCGGCGGAAAGTTCCCGTGTGCCGCGCTCTTCGTCCCGCACCGGCCCGTCCCCGTTCGTCACGCCGGCCCGGGTCCCGCGCCGCGCTGTTTGTAGAGGCTGATGGACACGGTCTTGTCGTCGGCGACCGCGGAGGAGACCTTGCCGGCCAGGGCCGACAGGACGGTCCAGGCGAAGGTGTCCCGCGAGGGGGCGTGACCGTCCGTGGTCGGGGCCGCGACCGTGACCTCCAGAGAGTCGTCGATGAGCCGGAAGACGCAGCTGAGCACCGACCCGGGCACCGCCTGCTGCAGCAGGATCGCGCAGGCCTCGTCGACCGCGATACGCAGGTCCTCGATCTCGTCGAGGGTGAAGTCCAAACGGGCCGCGAGGCCGGCTGTGGCCGTGCGCAGCACCGACAGGTAGGCACCCGCTGCCGGCAGCCGGACTTCCACGAAGTCCTGGGTCGCGGGCTCGCCTGCGATCTGGGACACCCTCACCTCCAAGGTGGTACAAGCTCTTTCGGGGCCGAGGGTCGCCCCCCGGGGTAACGCCCTACGTGGTTCAGCGGTGACGCTATCGCGCTCTCAGCTCTTCTGTCCCCGGGACCCCGAGCCCTTGCTGTCACTCATAGTAAACCTATGTATACGCACAGTGGCTAGGGGTCTGCGGACCCAATTGGGAAGAGCGCGCGCCGGTTTGACGTACCCAGGCGTCAGACCGGCGAACCGTCCGGATCCAGGGTCACACGAGCGGGGCCCGGAGTCACACGAGTACATGGTCGACGAAGCACCAGCGCCAGGTCTCGCCGGGTTCGAAGGTGCGCATCACCGGGTGGCCGCTCTCCTTGTGGTGGGCCGTCGCGTGGCGCCAGGGCGAGGAGTCGCAGCAGCCCACGTGTCCGCACTCCAGGCACAGCCGCAGTTGCACCGGGTGCGCGCCGACGGCGAGGCACTCCAGGCACGTTTCGCTCTGGGGGTCGGGTTCGGGGAGCGGCAGCGCGTCGGCGTGCGTGCACTGTTTCATGATTGCCAGGTTACGACGGGTCCGCGGGAAGCGGCGCGGAAAACGAGGGCGGGCGGAAGACGATGAACGTGTTGCCACTGCTGTTGCTGGTCGCCGGCAGCGCAGCCGTCGCCGGGGCGGCACGCCGCACCCCGGTGCCCGCGCCTCTGCTGCTCGTCGCGGTGGGCCTCGCGATCTCCTACGTGCCCGGGGTGCCCCAGTACACCCTCGCCCCCGGCATCGTCCTGCCGCTGGTGCTGCCCCCGCTGCTGTACACGGCGGCCACCGAGAGCTCCTACCTCGACCTGCGGGCGCAGCTGCGGCCCGTGGCGCTGCTGTCCGTCGGATACGTGCTCTTCGCCACGCTCCTCGTGGGCTGGGCGGCTTATCTGATCATCCCGGACCTGCCGTTGACCGCGGCACTGGTGCTGGGCGCGGTGGTCGCGCCGCCGGACGCGGTGGCGGCCACGGCGGTCGCCCGGCGGGTGGGACTGCCGTCGCGGATCACCACGATCCTGCAGGGGGAGTCGCTGGTGAACGACGCGACCGCGATCACCGCGTACAAGGTGGCGCTCGCCGCGGCGGTCGGGGAGGGCGCGACCTGGCTCGGCGGGGTGCGGGAGTTCCTGCTCGCGGCGGTCGGCGGTGTCGTGGTCGGTCTGCTGCTGATGGTGCCGATCCACTGGCTGCGCACGCATCTGAAGGAAGCGCTGCTGCAGAACACCCTCTCCCTGCTGATCCCGTACGTCGCGTACGGCGCCGCGGAGTGGGCGCACGCCTCCGGGGTGCTCGCCGTGGTCGTCGTCGCCCTCTATCTCGGCTACCACAACTGGCAGGTCGACTTCGCCACCCGCCTCCAGGAGGAGGCGGTGTGGAAGATGGTCGCGTTCGTCCTGGAGTCGGCGGTGTTCGCGCTCATCGGACTGCAGCTGCCGTTCGTCCTGAGGGGCCTCGGCCAGTACGAGGGCACGCGCGCGGCCTGGTACGCGGTGGCGGTGTTCCTCGTGGTCGTCGTGTCACGGTTCGTCTGGGTCTATCCGGCGACCTTCCTGCCGCGCATGCTGTCCGCGCGCATCCGGCAGCGCGAGGAGAACCCCACCTGGAAGGGGCCGTTCATCATCGCCTGGGCGGGGATGCGCGGGGTGGTCTCGCTCGCGATCGCCTTCTCCATCCCGCGGACCGTGCACGGCGGCGGCCCCTTCCCCGACCGCAACCTCATCCTCTTCCTGACCTTCACGACGGTGATCGGCACGCTGGTGGTGCAGGGCCTGACCCTGCCCCCGCTCATCCGGCTGCTGCGACTGCCCGGACGTGACCCGCAGGCCGAGACCCTCGCGGAGGCGAACGCCCAGGCACAGGCGTCCCGGGCCGCCGAGCAGCGACTCGACGAGCTCCTGAACGACGAGCGCAATGCCTTGCCGCCCCCGCTGGCCGAGCGCCTCCGCACGGTCCTGGAGCGCCGTCGCAACGCGGTCTGGGAGCGACTGGGCTCGGTGAACCCGGTGACCGGTGAAACGGCCGACGACACCTACCGGCGTCTGTCCCGGCAGATGATCGGCGCGGAACGCGAGGTCTTCGTGAGGCTCCGCAACCACCGCTACATCGACGACGAGATGCTCCGCACGCTGCTGCGCAGGCTGGACCTGGAGGAGGCGGCGGCCTATCGGGAGACGGCGTGAGCCGCTCCGGGGCCGAGGTCGTGTGAGCCGCGCCGGACCGCGCTCAGGAGAAGGGCCTCCCGGTGATCACGGCGGCCAGCGTCGTCCCCCTGGGGAACGCGCCCGCCTCCGTCAGCACGACAAGTCCGTACAGCAGCTTGGCGACATACAGACGTTCCACCGGGAGGGCGTGGCGCGCCTCGAAGTCGTCCGCGAAGGCCAGGAGTTCGTGCGGAGTGCGGCCGTAGCCGCCGAAGTGGAAGCGGGTGTCCAGGGACCAGGTGCCACGGCGGCCGTCGAAGGCCCGGGTCTGCAGGGCGGCCGTCTCGGCGGCCAGGAAGTCGCCCTTCAGGACCGCCATACCCAGGGCTCGCGCGCCGGGGCCGAGACCCGCGGCCAGGCCCGCCAGTGTGCCGCCGGTGCCACAGGCCACGGCGACCACGTCAGCCCGTCCGCTCAGCTCCTCGCCGAGCGCGCGGCAGCCCTGTACGGCCAGGGCGTTGCTGCCGCCCTCCGGCACCACGTACGCCTCCTCGGCGTCCGCCGCGCGCAGGATCCCGGCCAGGGTCTCCGGCTCCGTCTTGCGGCGGTACGTCGATCTGTCGACGAAGTGCAGGCGCATGCCGTCGGCCGCGCACCGGGCGAGCGAGGGGTTGAGCGGGCGGTCGGCCAGCTCATGACCGCGGACCACGCCGATCGTGTCCAGCCCGAGCAGCCGGCCCGCCGCGGCCGTGGCCCGCAGATGGTTGGAGTACGCGCCGCCGAAGGTGAGCAGGGGGCGGCCGGCCGCGGCCCGCAGGTTCGGGGCGAGCTTGCGCCACTTGTTGCCGACCAGGTCCGGGTGGATCAGGTCGTCCCGCTTCAGCAGGAGCCGGACGCCATGCCGTGCGAAGCGTTCGTCCGCCACCTCATGCAGCGGCGAGGGCAACCGCGGGTGCAGCACGGCCGGGTCGAGCGCTTCGGGGTGCGGCACGTCGGGGCTGTTCACCCCCACATTGTCGGACACGGCTTGTACCGGCGACCGCCTCGCCTTGTATCCGCGACCGCCTCGTCCTGTCCCGCGCTTCGCGGCCGCGCGAGCCGATCCGGCCGGCGGAGGATCTGCCGATGACCACACCGCTCGGCAGGGCGCTTCAGTGTGCCCCGTCCGTCGTTGATCCATTCCCGCTCTTTTGGGTAATGGTACGGACACTCTCCGTGCTGAGAGGCTTCTTTCCGCAGATCAATGCATGACCGGGAGGGGCAATTTCAATGTCGGTAGGCGAAGAGGTCCGCGCCGAGGAGAACAGGCCGCAGCAGAGTCTGGGCACC
This sequence comes from Streptomyces sp. TP-A0356, assembly GCF_001417775.1. Taxonomy (GTDB): domain Bacteria; phylum Actinomycetota; class Actinomycetes; order Streptomycetales; family Streptomycetaceae; genus Streptomyces. The sequence continues at coordinate 309,812 of NZ_BBZJ01000019.1, forward strand.
ACGGCCGCGCGGAACCTGGCCACCACCACCAAGTCCGCACCCCAGATGCAGGAGATCAGCTCACGATGGCTGCTGCGCATGCTGCCGTGGGTGAACGTGCAGGGCGGTACCTACCGGGTGAACCGCCGGCTCACCTACTCCGTGGGTGACGGCCGTGTGACGTTCGTCAAGACCGGCGACCAGGTCACGGTCATCCCCGCGGAGCTGGGCGAATTGCCGGCCCTGCGCGCGTACGACGACCAGGACGTGCTCGCCGAACTCGCCCAGCGGTGCCAGCAGCGCAGGTTCGCCCCCGGGGACGTGCTCGCCGAGTTCGGCAGCCAGGCGGACGAGGTGTACCTGCTCGCGCACGGCAAGATCGAGAAGGTCGGCACGGGCCCCTACGGGGACGACGCGGTGCACGGCGTCCTCGCCGACGGCGCCTACTTCGGCGAGCAGGCACTGCTCGACCCGGACGCCATCTGGGAGTACACGGCCCGCGCGGTCACCGCCTGCACGGTGCTCGCCCTGCCCCGCCGGGACGTCGAACAGGTCGCCGAGCGCGCCGAGTCCCTGCGTGAGCACCTCCGGCAGCAGCGCTCGATCCCCGCTCAACGCACCAACAAGTACGGCGAGAAGACGATCGACCTCGCCGCGGGCCACAGCGGCGAGCCGGACATCCCGCACACCTTCGTCGACTACGAGGCGGCACCCCGTGAGTACGAACTGAGCATCGCCCAGACCGTCCTGCGCATCCACACCCGCGTGGCCGACCTCTACAACCAGCCGATGAACCAGACCGAGCACCAGCTGCGGCTCACGGTCGAGGCACTGAAGGAGCGCCAGGAGCACGAGCTCATCAACAACCCCGACTTCGGGCTCCTCCACAACTGCGAGTACGACCAGCGGCTGCAGCCGCACGACGGCGTGCCGAGCCCCGACGACATGGACGAGCTGCTCAGCAGGCGGCGCGGTACCAAGCTGTTCCTCGCCCACCCGCGCGCGATCGCCGCGTTCGGGAGGGAACTCAACAAGCGCGGACTCGTCCCGGAGTCCATCGACATCGGGGGCAACCGCATCCCCACCTGGCGGGGAGTGCCCATCTTCCCGTGCAACAAGATCCCGGTCAGTGACGCCCGTACGAGCTCGATCATCGCCATGCGTACCGGCGAGGAGGACCAGGGTGTCGTCGGCCTCAGGCAGTCCGGCATCCCCGACGAGATCGAGCCCAGCCTGTCGGTGCGCTTCATGGGCATCAACGAACAGGCGATCATCAAGTATCTGGTGACGGCCTACTACTCGGCCGCGGTCCTGGTCCCCGACGCGCTGGGAGTGCTGGAGAACGTCGAGATCGGCCGCTGGAGGTGACCCCGTACCACCGCATGCCGTGTTCCCGCCCCTCGGGGCGGGTACACCCTCGGAGTGCCCGAGCCGCGGTAGCCGAGGCATCACCGTCCGCAGACTCTTCGAGGCGGTCCCATGGGTGAGTTCATCACGGAGCCGAAGCAGAGCCCGACGCCGGCAAGGAGGAGACCGGCCGTTCCCATGGGGCGGCGCGACGCGCTCCCGAGCCCCGCGGGAGGGCTCGACGGGCACGAGGCCGAGGCGATCCTGGAGCGTGCCCGTGCCGCGGTCGATCCGGAGCTGCGCCGGGCCGTCGACTCACTCCCCGGCTCGATGCGCCGGATCGCGCGCTACCACTTCGGCTGGGAGCACGCGGACGGCACCCCGGCGGCCGGCAACGCGGGCAAGGCGATACGCCCCGCGCTCGTCCTGACCGCGGCCCGCGCGCTCGGCGGGCGGGGGGCCGCCGCCGTACGGGCCGCCGCGGCCGTCGAACTGGTCCACAACTTCACGCTGTTGCACGACGACGTGATGGACCGGGACACCACCCGCAGACACCGCCCCACCGCCTGGACCGTGTTCGGCGACGCCGACGCGATCCTCGCCGGGGATGCCCTGCAGGCGCTGGCGCAGTGGCTGCTCGCCGAGGACCCGCACCCGGCGTCGGGGGCCGCCGCCGCTCGGCTCGCGGCCTGCGTCGTCGAACTGTGCGCCGGGCAGCACGCGGACACGGCACTGGAGCGGCGCGGCCCGCACGAGGTCACCCTCGACGAGGTGCTCGCCATGGCCGAGGCGAAGACGGGCGCACTGCTCGGTTGCGCCTGCGCGCTCGGCGCGCTGTACGCGGGAGCCGACGAGCAGGACGTCGATGCGCTGGACGCGTTCGGCCGCGAGGCCGGGCTCGCCTTCCAGCTCATCGACGACGTGATCGGGATCTGGGGGGACCCGAGCCGCACCGGCAAGCCGGCCGGGGCGGACCTCATGGCCCGCAAGAAGTCGCTGCCCGTGGTCGCCGCGCTCGCCTCCGGCACCCCGGCGGCGGCCGATCTGGCCGAGCTGTACCAGGGGCCGTACGTGGAAGGGCAGCTGGAGCGCACCGTTCTCGCCGTCGAGCAGGCGGGCGGCCGGGACTGGGCACAGGGGGAGGCGGCCGACCGGATGGCCCGCGCGATGCAGGAGCTCTCCCGCGCGGTCCCCGACCCGGAGGGGGCGGGCGGCCTGCTGGCCCTGGCCGAGTTCGTGACCCGGCGCGCCTCCTGAGCGCCGCCCGAGGGGAGGCCCCGCAGACCCGGGTACCGCGCGGCTCCTGACCCCGCGCGGTACCCGACGGCTCCGGCCGGGGCGGGCCCCGCACATCCCCACGGTGTGCGGGGCCACGCCTCTGGCGTCAGCCGCGCGCCGAATCCGCTCCGTGGAAGGCGCCGGGCCGGGCAGTCGACCTACCCTGAAGGCATGGGCAGCGAGGACCGCGTCTGTCCGTCGTGCGGGCAGCCCGTCGCCACGGTCGTACGGCGCCACAAGACGCTGGGCGCCTTCGTCCCCGTATGGCGCCCCGGGCCCTGCCGCAACCCGCGGTGCCCGGCGTATCTGCGGCAGGATCCGGACGAGCCCACCCGCCGGAGCCCGCCGATTGAGCCAAGGCCTTAGAGGTCATTAGGTTGACGGCATGTCCGAACCTCTTGTGCACCTCACCCAGCGCTCCCTGTGGGAGGCGGCCCGCGCGACCGGCACCTACGAGATGTCGACCCGCGGCCGCACCCTCCAGGAGGAGGGCTTCATCCACTGCTCACTGCGGCACCAGGTCCCGTCCGTGGCCCGCTTCGTCTACGGGGCCTACGACGGGCCGGACGACCTGGTGCTGCTGGTCATCGACCCGGAGCGGCTGACGGCCCCCGTCCGCTACGAGGCCGCGAGCCCAGGCGGCGAGGAGTTCCCGCACGTCTACGGGCCGATACCCGTGTCCGCCGTGGTGGATGTGAAGGTCTGGGACCGGCGGGCGGCGGCGCAGGAGTGACCCGGACGGGGGGACGCCGCCGGGTGTGGCGATGGGCGGTCGGAGCGTGGGCCGCCCTGGTGGTGACGGGCGGTGGCCTCACGCTGTCGCTGCAGGACGCGAACGAGCCGGCGCCTCCCGCCCGGTGGGAGAAGGCGCCGGATCCGTCGACGTCCGCCGATGCGTACGAGTCGGGGTGTCCGCTGCGGGAGTACACGGCGAGTCCGACGCCGACGGCCTGCGCGTACGTGTCCCGATAGAGCGGGCCGGGGCGGTGGCCGCGCCGGCGGTGACCGTCAGCCGGGCAGGCCGCCCGTCCAGGGGTCGCGGCCCGTCAGGCAGTACGTGCCGCCCGCCGGGTCGCGCATCACCGTCCACTGGGTGCCGCGGGCGACGGTCGTGGCACCGAGCCGTTCATGCCGGGCACGGGTCCTCTCGATGTCGGCGCACGCCATGTCGAGGTGGGCGGAGGCGGGGCGATCGGTGCCGAGACGTTGCAGCAGGATGCGGACGGGAAGGCCGGCGGGCGGCCTGACCACGTGGAACTCCGGCCGGGAGCCGGGCAACGACTCCCAGCCGGTGAGGCCGCCCCAGAAGGCGACCTCGGCGTCGAAGACGTCGGGGGCCAGATCGAGGCAGACCTGGTCGAGCCGGGTGGCAGCACCGCTGGGCTCCTCGACCACGGGCGGCCGCACCGATTCCCCGTGCCAGGGCACCGCGCAGAACGACAGGCCGCCGGGGGAGCGGAGCACGGCCCACCCGGTGTGGTCGGCGGCGACGTCCGCACCGAGCCGCCGTGCCGCCGCGACCAAGGCGGGCACGTCCTCGACGGCGAGGTCGAGATGGGCGCCCCCGCCCGCCCGTACGGCCTGCGCCTTCAGGCACGCGTCGCCCGCCTCCGGTACCAGCGTGACGAACTCGGCCCGCTCGCCACGGGGTTCGGACAGCTTGCTCCCCGTGACGGCGGTCCAGAAGTCGCAGGCCGGTCCGAACATCTCGACGGGCCGGTCGACGAAGGCGTAGGTCCAGCGGACGGGTTCGGTCATACGAGGCTCCTCGGCAGGCGGTCCACGGCGCTCGTACCGTCTCCCGCCCGCCCGGATCCCGCAACGGCGTTTCCGCCCCGGTGTGCTCCGGCCGCAGCCGCACTCGTCAGCCGCGGCGTTCCGTGAAGCGCAGCAGATTGCCCGCCGGGTCACGGAAGGCGCAGTCCCGCACGCCGTACGGCTGGTCCATGGGCTCCTGGAGGACCTCTGCGCCGGAGGCGCGGACGCGGTCGAAGAGGGCGTCGCAGTCCTCGGTGGAGAAGATGACACCCCGCAGGATGCCCTTGGCGAGCAGCTCGGCCACCGCCTGGCGGTCCGCTGGAGAGGTGTCCGGGTTCGCCGCCGGAGGTTCCAGGACGATCTCCACGTCCGGCTGGAGCGGTGAGCCGACCGTCACCCAGCGCATCCCCTCGAAGCCGACGTCGTTGCGGACCTCCAGGCCCAGGACGTCCCGGTAGAACGCGAGCGCCTTGTCATGGTCGTCCACGGCGATGAAGCACTGGGAGAGTTTCAGGTCCATGGCCCCACGCTAGAGCTGCGCGCGCGGATCCGCTCGGGTATCGCCCGGTCGGCCCCGGCGCGGACGTGTCAGGCCCTTCGCCACGCACGGCGGTATCGCCGCGCCCTGCTCGTGCGACCGCGCCCGGTACGCGCTCGGCGTCTCGCCCACCAGCTCAGTGAAGCGCGAACTGAACGACCCGAGGGAGGTGCACCCCACGGCGAGGCAGACCTCCGTCACGGTCAGGTCGCCGCGCCGCAGCAGCGCCTTGGCCCGCTCGATGCGGCGGGTCATCAGATAGCTGTACGGCGTCTCCCCGTACGCCGCGCGGAAGCTGCGCTGGAAGTGCCCCGGCGACATCAGAGCGGTGCGCGCGAGCGCTGTTACGTCCAGCGGCTGCGCGTACTCGCGGTCCATCCGGTCACGCGCCCGCCGCAGCCGGACAAGGTCGTCGACGTCCACGCGGTCAGCATCGCACGCCCCACCGACAACGGACCCCGGCCGTCGGCCTCCGCATGACCCGCCGGGAGATCAGTAGGCCCCGGCTGCGCGGACTGCTCGCGCTGCTCGCCGACGAGCCGCGCCGGGTGCAGCGCCGCCCGGCCGGCCGACGGACCGTGGCCCGACGAGCCGCCCGAGAACCCCACCAAGGCGCTCCAGGTGCTGGTCTCCCGCGCCCGTTCCCAGCTCGCTGCCGCCACCGCCACCGCCACCGCCACCGCCGACCGGCTCACCCTGGACGCCGAGGCGATCGACACCTCCGCCGTCCTGCTCGCCGCCACCCGCGCCACCCGTGCCGCGCGCGACGGCGACCACACCACGGCTCTCGCGCATGCCGGGGCGGGGCTCACCCACTGGGACGGCCCGCCCGGCGACGACGCCCCCGACGACCCGGTCGCCGCTCTGCGGGCGGCGCGCGCGACGACGTACACCGCCCCGGCACGCGCCGGCTCTCGGTCCTGGCACCATGCCCGCATGGACCCGCACCCTCCGGCCCCGCTCACCGCGGCCCTCGACCAGGCACGCGGCCTGGTCACGACCCGCTACCCGGGCGCGCTGGCCGCCGTGCTCGGCGGCTCGACGGCCCGCGGCCGGGCGACCGCCACGAGCGACCTCGACATCGCCGTGCTGCTCCCGGACGACGACGTCACGCGCCGCGAGACGCTCCGCCACCAGGGGCGCCTGGCCGAGGTGTTCGCGCACACCCGCGCCGACCTCGCCGAGATCATCGCATCGGACCGGGCGAGCCGCCGCGGGTCGATGCTGTTCATCTACGCCGAGTCGGTGACGGTGCACGACCCGCACGGACACGCGGCGGCACTGCGCGCCGAGGCACGCGCCGAGCTCGAACGGGGCCCCGACCCGCTGACCCCGAAGGAGTGCGACGAGGAGCGCTACCGGCTCACCGATCTGCTGGACGACCTGGCCGACGCCACCGACCGCCATGAGCAACTGGCCGTCGCGGACCAGGTGCTGATCACGGCGGCCGTCCTGCTGGCGGGCCACCGTCGCGCCTGGCGGGGCGGCGGCAAGTGGCTTCCGCGTCGTCTGAGGGACGCCGACCCCGCCTTGGGTCGCGCCCTCCTCGACGCCCGCCTCACCGTCGCCGAGCACGCGGATCCGGCGCCGCTGAGCGCCGCGGCGCACGAGATCCTCAACCTGCTGGGCGGCCCCCTCCGGGAGGGCCACTCGCGCATCTGGAACGGCGCCGTGAAGGGACCCTGACAGGGGCCGGGAGAAGCGAGGCCCGACGGAACCCGGCGGAACCCGAGGGAAACAGGGACGGAAGGACCGACCGAATCACGACGGGGCCCGACCGATGGTGCGGCCGGGCCCCGTCATGGGAGCTGTCGACCTGCGAGGGTGCACCACTCGCCGGTCGTGCACAAGAGACCGGTGGATCAGGCCTTCTTGGTCTCCCAGAAGATCTTGTCGATCTGGGCGATGTAGTCCAGCGCCTTCTGGCCCGTCGCCGGGTCCGTCGACGCCTTGGCGGCCGAGAGGGCCTTCAGGGTGTCGTTGACCAGCTGGTGCAGCTCCGGGTACTTCTCGAAGTGCGGAGCCTTGAAGTAGTCGCTCCACAGCACCGAGACGTGGTGCTTGGCGAGCTCGGCGCGCTGCTCCTTGATGACGGTGGCGCGAGCCTGGAAGTGCGGGTCGTCGTTGGCGGCCATCTTCTCCTGGATGGCCTTCACCGAGTCTGCCTCGATGCGGGCCTGGGCCGGGTCGTAGACGCCGCAGGGCAGGTCGCAGTGGGCGCTGACCTTGACCTTGGGGGCAAACAGGCGGGAGAGCATGAAGCTGTCCTTCCTCGTGATCGTCTTCTCAGGTGGGACATTACTCCGTAGGGGACGGGTTTTCGCGAGTGCCCCCATGGGCTTAGGCCAAAAGTCCAGGGTGAGACTGGGACTGGTGGAGGATCGGACCGGGGAGGTGCCGGCGATGCCGGAGCTGTCACAGGAGACCGAGCGCACGAAGGCCTTGCTGCCGTTCGGGGCGGCGGAGGTGACGGGGCCGTCCATGGTGCCCACGCTGCAGCACGGGGACCGGCTGCTCGTCCAGTACGGGGCGCGTGTCCGGCCGGGCGACGTCATCGTCCTGCGGCACCCCTTCCAGCAGGACCTGCTGGTCGTCAAGCGTGCGGTCGAGAAGCGCGAGGGCGGCTGGTGGGTGCTCGGGGACAACCCGTACGCGGGTGGGGACAGCACCGACTACGGCACCGTCCCCGAGGAGCTCGTCCTCGGGAGGGTGCGGCTGCGCTACCGGCCGCTCAAGGCGGGTCAGCGCTCGCCCTTCGCGCTGCTGCGCTGGGCGCTCGTCGCCGCCCGGCCCGTGCTCTGCGACCGGTCGGCCTCCAGGCGCTTGCGGGCGCGGTAGGCGGCCACGTTCGCGCGCGTGGCGCAGCGGTCCGAGCAGTACCGCCGGGAGCGGTTCGTCGAGGTGTCGAGGTAGGTGTTGCGGCAGGGGGTCGCCTGGCACAGGCCCAGACGGTCCACGCCGTATTCCGTGAGGTGGAACGCCAGCCCCATCGCGGCGATCGCCGCGTAGCCGGCGGTCGCGTTCGACGGGTGATCCGCGAGGTGCATGTGCCACAGCGGGCGGCCGTCGTCGTCCCGGTGGTCGTGACCGGAGATCTGCGGGCTCACCGGGAACTCCAGGAGCAGGGAGTTCAGCAGGTCCACCGCGAGGGTCTCGTCGCCCTGGTCGGCCGCCTCGAAGACGGCGCGCAGCCGGGCCCGGACCGAGCGGAACCGGGTCACGTCGGCGTCGGTGGCGCGACGGGCCGCCGACTGGTTGGCCCCGAAGAGGTCGCGGACGGCCTCCACCGAGGTGAGCGAGTCCTTGCCCCGGGCCGGTTCCTCGCTGTTCACGAGACGGACGGCGTAATCCGAGTAATAGGCCAGTTCCACTTGTAGTCCTTACCGGGGCGCTCTATCGTCGTTGGCTGCGGTCAGGTAATAGATGGTCGCGCTTACAGGGTATTACGCGACGCAGTGCAGAAGGGGGCTTTGGATGACCACCACGACCGGATCCGCGGCGGGCACCGACTGGCGGGCCTGGCAGGAGAGCTGGGACCGGCAGCAGGAGTGGTACATGCCGGATCGCGAGGACCGCTTCCGGGTCATGCTCGACATGGTCGAGGCCCTCGTCGGCCCCGCACCGCGCGTACTCGACCTCGCCTGCGGCACCGGCACCATCACGGCCCGGCTCCTCGCCCGCTTCCCCGAGGCCACCAGCACCGGCGTCGATCTCGACCCCGCGCTGCTCACCATCGCCCGGGGTACCTTCCGGAGCGACGAGCGCGTCTCGTTCGTCACCGCCGACCTGAAGGATCCGGACTGGGTCACCCGGCTGCCGTACGAGTCCTACGACGCCGTCCTGACCGCCACGGCCCTGCACTGGCTGCACAGCGAACCCCTCGCGGCCCTCTACGGTCAGATCGCGGAACTCCTCCGCGACGGCGGTGTCTTCATGAACGCGGACCACATGATCGACGAGACCACGCCCCGGATCAACGCGGCCGAGCGCGCCCGGCGTCACGCCCACATGGACGAGGCCAAGGCGAACGGCGCCGTCGACTGGGGCGAGTGGTGGCAACTCGCCGCCCAGGACCCGGTCCTGGCCGAGCCGACCGCGCGCCGCTTCGAGATCTACGGCGAGCACGCCGACGGCGACATGCCGTCCGTCCAGTGGCACGCGCGCGTGCTGCGCGAGAAGGGCTTCGCCGAGGCCCGCCCGGTGTGGTGCTCACCCTCGGACACCCTGCTGCTCGCGCTCAAGTAGCCGACCAGCCTGACGTACGGGAGTGGGCCCCATGGCCGAGGCCATGGGGCCCACTCCTCGCCGACCTACCGCACGTGCGGCCGGCCTACAGGACCTTCGACAGGAAGGACTTGGTGCGCTCGTGCTGTGGATTCGTCAGGACCTCGCGCGGGTGGCCGGCCTCGACCACCACACCGTCGTCCATGAACACCAGCGAGTCTCCGACCTCACGGGCGAAGCCCATCTCGTGCGTGACGACGATCATCGTCATGCCGTCCTCCGCCAGGTCCCGCATCACGTCGAGGACCTCGCCGACGAGCTCCGGGTCGAGGGCCGAGGTCGGCTCGTCGAAGAGCATCAGCTTGGGTTCCATCGCAAGGGCACGGGCGATGGCGACGCGCTGCTGCTGGCCGCCGGAGAGCTGCGCGGGGTAGTGGCCGGTCCGGTCACCGAGGCCCACCCGGTCCAGCAGCCGCTGTGCGCGCTCCCGGGCGGCGGCCTTCGACTCGCCCTTGACCTGGACCGGCGCCTCCATGACGTTCTCCAGCGCCGTCATGTGCGGAAAGAGGTTGAAGCGCTGGAACACCATGCCGATGTCCCGCCGCTGCGCGGCCACTTCACGCTCCTTCAGCTCGTAGAGCCGATCGCCCTTCTGCCGGTAGCCGACCAGTTCGCCGTCGACGTACAGCCGGCCGGCACTGATCTTCTCCAGGTGGTTGATGCACCGCAGGAAGGTCGACTTGCCGGAGCCGGACGGGCCGATCAGGCAGAACACCTCGCGCGGGTTCACCTCCAGGTCGATCCCCTTGAGGATGTGCGCCGGACCGAAGGACTTGTGGACGCCTTCGGCCCTGACCATCGGGTGGCCGCCGGTGCTCTTGCCGATGTCCTTGCCGAGACCGCTCATCGGGCCACCTCCGGGCGGCGGAACGAACCGAACAGACGGAGGTTCCTCTTCAGCCGCTGCAGCGGGGTCGGCGGCAGATTGCGCGTCGAACCGCGGGCGTAACGGCGTTCGATGTAGTACTGGGCGATGCTGAAGACCGTGGTCAGGATCAGGTACCAGATGGATGCCACGAAGTACATCTCCACGACGGCGAGCGAGGTGCTGGAGATGTCCTGGGCCCGCTTGATGAGTTCGTTGAACTGGACCGCGTAGGCGAGCGACGAGGTCTTCAGCATGTTGATGAACTCGTTGCCGGTCGGCGGCACGATCACGCGCATCGCCTGCGGAAGGATCACGCGCCGCAGGGTCTGACCCTGGGTCATGCCGAGCGCGTGCGACGCCTCGGTCTGCCCCTCGTCCACCGACTGGATGCCGGCCCGGACGATCTCCGACATGTACGCGGCCTCGTTCAGGCCGAGACCCAGCAGAGCCGTCAGGAACGGGGTCATCACCTGGTTCATCTCGTCCTTGTAGAACCCCAGGTTGAGGATGGGGAACACCAGCGAGATGTTGTACCAGAGGAGCAGCTGGACGAGGACCGGAGTGCCCCGGAAGAACCAGACGTAGAACCAGCCCACGGTGCTGGTGACCGGGTTCGACGACATCCTCATCACCGCCAGGACGACGCCCAGGGCGAGGCCGAGCACCATGGCGAGCACGGAGATGTACAGCGTGTGCCAGACGCCGGACAGGATGGTGCCGTCGGTGAGGTAGTCGGGGATGACGTTGTAATGGATGTTCGCGTTGGAGAAGGCGATGCCGATCAGCACGAGTACGGCGATGACCAGAGCGCCGGCCACCCAGCGGCCGTAGTGGCGCACCGGGATGGCCTTGATCTGCTCCGGCGGCACGGCCGCCGCCGGAGTCCTGTCGATGGTGTCAGTCACGGTGAGGGCCCTTCAGGGTCGCGCGAGGCTCAGGAGCCGCCGTTGATCTTCGCCTCGGTCACGGCACCGTCGGTGACGTTCCACTTCTGAAGGATCTTCTGGTACTCGCCGCTCTTGACGATCGCGTTCATGGCCGCCTGCAGCGCGTCGCGCAGCTGGGTGTTCTCCTTGCTGACACCCATGCCGTAGGGGCCGGCCTCGATCTGGCTGCCGGAGACCTCGAAGTCGCTGCCGCCGCCCGAGGTCTTCGCGTTGTAGGCCGCGACCGGGAAATCGTTCAGGTCGGCGACGGAGGCGCCCTGCTTGAGGCGGAGCAGCGCCTCCGGGTCGGTGTCGAAGGTCTGCAGCGTGATGGGCTTCTTGCCGTCCTTCTTGCACTTCGTGCTCTGCGCCTTGGCGATGCCCTCGGACGTGGTGCCCTGCTGCAGGGCCACGACCTTGCCGCACAGGTCGTCGAGGGACTTGATGCCCTTCGGGTTGCCCTTCTGGACGAGGATCGAGGTACCGGCGGTGAAGTAGTCGACGAAGTCGATACCGTTGCCGACCTTCTTGCCGGTGTCGGAGTCGATGCCGTTCTGGCGGTCCTTCGTGTCGTTCATGGCCGACATGACCATGTTGAACCGCTTGGCCTGCAGACCCACGATGAGCTGCGCGAACTTGCCGTTCTGGAAGTCGAACCTCACCCCCAGCTGCTTGCCGAGGGCGTCCGCGACGTCCGGGTCGATGCCCACGGCCTTGCCGCCCTGCATGAACTCGACCGGCGGGTACGCGATGTCGGAACCCACCTTGATGACGCCCGCGTCCCGGATGTCCTTGGGGAGCTTGCCGGCGAGCGGTGCCGAGGAGTTGGAGCCGCTGTTGTTCTTGTTCGTGTGGTCGCCGCAGCCGGTGAGCACCAGGGTGCCCGCGACCGCGATGGCGCCGACCGCGGCTATCCGGGAGCGCGTGGCGGTCGTACGACGGGTGGAGCGTGCGGTCATGGCGGGTTCCTCCGGCGGGATGGGTTGTGCCGATGGGGTCGACGAGAACACACACCTTCGGGTGTCGCGACCTCGTGTGATTGAGGCATCTTGCCATTCGGACTCAGGCATTCAGGGGGCCGGATATGTCAAAATCGGATAACGGGTCACCCCCGAACCGCCTCGGATGGCCGATCAGGGCCGGACCTTGTGCGGGAATCCTTTATTCCGGCCGGAAGATCTTCGGTGCGTCTCACGATGTGGTTGGTTGCGCTGCGTACTCCTGATCGTGAGCGGACCCGTCGCGGACTTGTCCACACTTTCGCCCATGAGTCATCTCACCGGCGTGTGACCTTAGCGTTATGGACTCGTCCCGGACACCATCCGTCCGGTAAGAAGGATCCTTAACCCCTCATCCGGGGCTCAGGGCGCGTGTGCGGCGCGCCCGTCGCGTATGTGCCCGTACGTATCAGTCATCAGGGCCATGCGTGGTGCCCGCCCACCCCTCAACCAGGAGTGGTCACCCTCAAACCATGAACACCTAAGGGGTACAACACAGTGGCAGCGGAGATCGTCAATCCTCGCAGCGACAGCAATACGGATCAGGACGGCGGGGTCGAGCCCCACGACTCCTTCGATCCCGCGTTCGCGCTGCACCGCGGCGGCAAGATGGCCGTGCAGGCCACCGTGCCGGTCCGCGACAAGGACGACCTGTCCCTCGCGTACACGCCCGGCGTCGCCCGGGTGTGCACCGCCATCGCGGAACAGCCGGAACTGGTCCACGACTACACATGGAAGTCGTCGGTCGTCGCGGTCGTGACGGACGGTACGGCGGTGCTCGGGCTCGGCGACATCGGTCCCGAGGCCTCCCTCCCGGTGATGGAGGGCAAGGCGATCCTGTTCAAGCAGTTCGGCGGCGTGGATGCCGTCCCGATCGCCCTGGACTGCACGGACGTGGACGAGATCGTGGAGACCGTCGTCCGGCTCGCGCCCTCCTTCGGGGGCGTCAACCTGGAGGACATCTCGGCGCCGCGGTGCTTCGAGATCGAGCGCAAGCTCCAGGAGCGGCTGGACATCCCGGTCTTCCACGACGACCAGCACGGTACGGCCGTGGTGACGCTGGCGGCCCTGCGGAACGCCGCGCGGCTGACCGGCAAGGGCCTCGGGGATCTGCGGGCGGTCATCTCGGGCGCGGGCGCGGCCGGAGTGGCGATCGCCAAGATGCTGGTGGAGGCCGGGATCGGGGATGTGGCGGTCGCGGACCGCAAGGGCATCGTGTCGGTCGACCGGGACGATCTGACGCCGGTCAAGCGTGAGCTCGCGGGGTTCACCAACAAGGCGGGTGTCTCCGGGTCGCTGGAGCACGCCCTCGCGGACGCCGACGTCTTCATCGGCGTCTCCGGCGGTACGGTGCCGGAGGAGGCCGTGGCGTCCATGGCGGAGGGTGCCTTCGTCTTCGCGATGGCCAACCCGAACCCCGAGGTGCACCCGGACGTCGCGCACAAGTACGCGTCCGTGGTGGCGACCGGGCGGTCCGACTTCCCGAACCAGATCAACAACGTGCTGGCGTTCCCCGGGATCTTCGCGGGTGCGCTGCAGGTGCGGGCGTCCCGGATCACCGAGGGCATGAAGATCGCGGCGGCCGAGGCACTTGCGGCGGTCGTCGGGGACGACCTGGCGGCCGACTACGTCATCCCGTCGCCCTTCGACGAGCGGGTGGCCCCGGCGGTGACGGCCGCGGTCGCGGCCGCGGCACGCGCCGAAGGCGTCGCGCGGCGCTGACGCTCCGCCGGGCGGGCGGGTCGCATCTTCCCGCCCGCCCATCGGCGCGGCCGTTCCCGGTGCGGGTTGCCGCGCCCTGCGTCTGCGAGGTGCCTGGCGGTGGTGGAGTGCTTGGCCTTGGCGGCGGTGTGGGCCGGGCATGGTTGCGGTCGTCGGCTCGCCCATTGGCGCGGCCGCCCATTGGCGCGGCTCGCCCATTGGCGCGGCCCGCCCATTGGCGCGGCCCGCCCATCGGCGCGGCCGGCCCGCTCGGTGCGCGGTTGTGGTGCCTGGTGGTTCGGGGATGGGTGCCTGGCGGTGGCGGGATGCCTGAGATGGCGATGGGCGATGGGCGATGGCGTGGGTCGGGCGTCGTTGTCATCGGCCCGTGTGCGCAGGGACGTGTGTCACAGCCGGCCCTGGTTCCGTGCATCCCCGGCGGCGCCTATCGTCAAGGTCATGTTCGCTGCCTACGCCGCCCGCATCGACCGTGACCACCCTCTCACCGGCCTTGAGTTGGGAGAGCGCCCCGCCCCCGAGCGGAGGCCCGGCTGGACGACCGTGAACGTCAGGGCCGCCTCCCTCAACCACCACGACCTCTGGTCCCTGAGGGGCGTCGGTCTCTCCGAGGACAAGCTCCCCATGATCCTCGGCTGTGACGCGGCCGGTGTCGACGAGGACGGCAACGAGGTCGTCCTGCACTCCGTCATCGGCCAGACCGGCCACGGCGTCGGCCCGGACGAGCCGCGCTCGATCCTCACCGAGCGCTACCAGGGCACCTTCGCCGAACAGGTGTCCGTCCCCACGTGGAACCTCCTGCCCAAGCCCAAGGAACTCTCCTTCGAGGAGGCCGCCTGCCTCCCCACCGCGTGGCTGACCGCCTATCGCATGCTGTTCACCAACGCCGGCGTACGCCCCGGCGACTCCGTCCTCGTCCAGGGCGCCGGCGGCGGTGTCGCGACCGCCGCGATCGTGCTCGGCAAGGCGGCCGGCCTGCGGGTGTTCGCCACCAGCCGCGACGAGGCGAAGCGCAAGCGGGCCCTGGAACTGGGTGCCGTGGAAGCCCTGGAGTCCGGGGCGCGGCTGCCGCAGCGGGTGGACGCCGTCATCGAGACCGTCGGCGCCGCCACGTGGTCGCACTCCGTCAAGTCGCTGCGTCCCGGCGGCACCCTCGTCATCTCGGGAGCCACCAGCGGCGACCGTCCCTCCCACGCCGAACTCACCCGCATCTTCTTCCTGGAGCTGAAGGTCGTGGGCTCCACCATGGGGTCCAAGGACGAACTGGAGGACCTGCTCTCCTTCTGCGCCGCCACCGGGGTGCGTCCGGTCGTCGACGAGATCCTTCCTCTCGATCGCGCCCGCGATGCCTTCGAACGGCTTGAGGCGGGCGACCAGTTCGGCAAGATCGTGCTCACCACGAACTGACCGCCCTCTCGCTCTTCCCGTTCACGACGGCCAGACATCGCCTTCTCCGGCCACGGCGGGCTCGGAACCTCTCCGAGCCCGCCGTTCGCGTTCTCGTTCCCAGAGTGGCGGCAAGCATCTGTCAACTGGGGTTGACGGACACCATGCTGTCAATCTAGGTTGACAGCATGACCGAAGCAACGGATCTCGCCGAGCGCGCGGGCGACCGCGATCCGCGGGTCGGGCTGCGAGCCGTCGCCGCGCTGCGGAGGCTGCTGGAGCAGCTGGAGGCGGTGCAGGTGCGCAGCGCGCGCAACCAGGGCTGGTCGTGGCAGGAGATCGCCGCGGAACTCGGAGTGAGCAGGCAGGCCGTGCACAAGAAGTACGGGAGGCAGTGATGTTCGAGCGATTCACCAAGGACGCCCGCGCGGTGGTCACCGGTGCGGTCGAGCACTGCGAACGGACCGGTGGGGAGCGAGTCGAGGAGGCGCACCTGTTGCTCGCCCTCCTCGACCGCGAGGGCGGCCGCGCGGCGTTCGCCCTGGCGTCGCTAGGGCTCACGGCACGGCGGGACGCGGTCGAACGGGACCTTGCCGACGCCCGACGCCGCGGCGGTCTCTCCCGCGCCGACGCGGACGCACTCTCCGGTCTTGGTATCGACCTCACGGAGATCGTCTCCCGCGTCGAGGAGACGTACGGGCAGGGCGCGTTGGCGGCGGACCGCACAGGAGGCGTACGACGATCCGGGCGCCGCCCGTTCACCCGTGGCGCCAAGGACCTGCTCACCCAGTCCCTGCGCGCCGCCCTCGCCCACGGCGACCGGCACATCGGCGACGAGCATCTGCTTCTCGCCCTGACCGCCCGCCCCGGCGTCCCGTCCGACGTCCTGGCCGACCATGGAGTGACCTGTGCGGCCGTGGAGCGCGTGCTGTGGGGCGGCGACGAGGCCAGGGCCGGGTGAGCCCCGCGGCGATGGCGCCCGGGCAGTGTGGGCACCCCTAGGGTGGGTACCCCGGTTGTCTTGCCCCCTGGAGATACCGTGTCCGAGACCTTGCCGTCGTCCCCGTCCGAGCCCGTGCCCGTGGAGTTCACGCCTGCGGCCGAGCCCGTCCGGGAGGCGGTGACCAAACTCGGCGGGCAGCCCGTGTGGCTGGAGGAACCGCAGTGGCCGCTGTCCCGCGGGACGGGCGAACCCATGCGGTTCATTGGGCAGTTCACTCTTGCGGGTGGTGTGCTGGGCTATCTGTTCATGACGGGGAACGACAAGGGCACGTCCGTCGACGGAACCTACGACCCGGAGGGCGGCGAGAACGCCCTTCTGGTCCAGCCCGGCGGATCCGTCCCGGGCTTCGTCACCGTGGGGACCAGGGCGGAGGGGCCGACGGTGGGCCCCGACCATCTGCCACGCCCGGCCCGGGAGGGCGGTACCGACCCGGACGGACACGCCTGGCAGTTCCTCGGAGGGCCCGGCATCGAGCCCCGCTGGCTCCAGGGTGAGGAGACCCCGGGGGAGGGGTGGCGCCTTCTGGTCCAGCTCGACTCCGGCCGTCTGCCGTTCCGCGTCGACTTCGGCGACTCCGGCGTCGGCTACGCCTTCACCTCACCGGACGGCAAGGAGGGGCGCTTCCTGTGGCAGTGCCTGTGAAGAGCGCCCTTCGTCGGGCCGGATGAAGCCGCCCCTCCGCCGAACGGCCCCAGCCAGGCGTCAGTCACTCCTGCCGTGACCGCAGGGTCGCCCCGATGTGCGCCGCCGCCGTGGACAGATGGCGGCGGGCATCGCGGAGCTGGTCCTCCGTCACACCATGGTCACGGGCCGCGTCGCGGATGTCGTCACGGAAGCGGTCCAGAAGCCGGTCCAGGGCGCGGGCGGGGTCGCCCGAGAAGTCCTCGTGCGCCCAGGAGGGTTCGTACGCGCCGGGGAAGTCCTCGGGGGTCGCCGAGTACTCCGGTGCCTCGGCCGCTCCCGTGCGCCCGAAGCCCCAGTCCTTGCCGAACCCCTTGCCGAAGTCCTTCCCGAACTCGCCGAACTCCTTGGCCAGTTCGGTCAGGCCCTCCCGAACACCCGTCGGCCAGTCGCCCCGCGCGACGTGGTCCTGCACCTGCTCCTGGACCCGTCGCGCTATGCGCTGCAGCTCCTCCTGCGCCTGGGCACGCGCCCGCTCCTGCGCCTCCTTGGCCTGGTGGCGCGCCCGCTGGGCCTCCTCCCGGGCCCGCCGGCTCTCGTCCTTGGCGCGCCGCGCCTGCTCCTTCCACTCCTGCTTGACGCGGCGCATCTCCTCCTTGGCGGCGCGCCACGCCTCCTTCTCGGAGCGGTCGCCGTACTCCCCGTACGCACCCTCGTGCTCCTGGCCGTCCCTGCGGGCCTCGGAGACCGCTGCCCGCAGCTCGCGGCGCAGATCACCAGCCGCCCCGCGGACATCGGCCCGGATCTCGGCCGCCAGCTCCGCGACCGACTCGCGGATCTCCAGCTCCAGGTCGGCCAACTCACCGCTGCGGTCGGCCAGTTCGGCGCGGCCCGCGTCCGTGATCGCGTACACCTTTCGGCCGCCCTCGGTGGTGTGCGTGACCAGGCCCTCGGCCTCCAGCTTGGCCAGCCGCGGGTAGACGGTGCCGGCCGACGGCGCGTACAGCCCCTGGAAGCGCTCCTCCAGCAGCCGAATCACCTCGTATCCGTGGCGCGGCGCCTCGTCGAGCAGCTTCAGCAGGTACAGCCGCAGTCGTCCATGGGCGAAGACGGGAGGCATGTCAGAGCCCCTTCTGCTCGGTCGGACCGCCGGTCGTGCCGTCGGGGGAACGATCGGACGGGGCGGCGGTGTCGCTGCCGGTGCCCGGCATCGCGTCCTCCGCGTCCGCGGGGGACGCGACCCGTGGGCCGGGTGCGTCCCATGGCTCGTCCTCCGCGGGCGGGCGGCGGAGCAGGGCGATGGAGCCGGAGACCGTGGTCGCCCTCAGACGGCCGTTGCCCCCGCCCAGGCGGCCCGTGATCTTCTTGGCGCCCCACTGGCCGGTGACGCGCAGGTCCTCGAAGGCGTTGGACACCGTGCCGCTCGCCGTGTTGGCCTCGACCTCCGCGTCCGCCGGGTGGGGGAGGCGGATCGCTATCTCGCCCGAGACGCTCGTCAGGCCGGCGTCGGTGGGGCCGCTCGTGGGGTCGAGGTCCAGGATGATCGAGCCGCTCACGGAGTCCGCCTTCACCAGCGGGCAGGCGCCCTCGATGACGGTCAGATCGCCGGAGACGGAGCTGAGGCGCAGCTCGCCCGTGACGCCCTGGGCCTCCACGCTGCCCGAGACCGTCGTGGCGCGGACCGGTCCGGAGAGGCCGACCAGTGTGGTCTCGCCCGTGACGCCCTTCACCTCGGCGCCGCCGTCGATTCCGGAGACCACGGCGTTGGCGCCGACCGCGCCCACTTCCACACGGGTGGTCGCCGGGACGGCCAGGGAGACCACCGCGCTGCGGCGCCAGCCCTTCCGGTCGAGCCACTTGAGGAAGCCCTTCCAGGGGAGATCTTCGTACGCCACGGTGAGGACGCCGTCCTTCTGCGTCACCGTGAGGGGTGGGCCCTCGATCTCGGAGACCTCAAGGCGTGCGGAACCCTCGTCGGTGCCCACCACGTTCACCGTTCCGTTGACGAGGCGAACCTCCAGTGCCGTCACGGGGGCGTCGAAGGTGAGCTTCCTCGGCTCGGCGACGGACCACTCGGACATCCTGCTGACCTCCTCGGCCGGTGGGGACACGGCGTACGCGACGGACGACACCGCGGACCTACGCGACGGGCACGGGGAGCCGCTCACTCAACACGCCATATCGCGTCTTCTGTATTCACGATATATCGCGGCTACGCAAAGTCAAGAGACCCCTCCTGGCGAACCTACGGGGAGGAATGCTGACGAAACACCCTAATGCGGGGCCATGTCGACGGAAGATCGCGCCACCGCTGCTCCTCGCGCACGGCGGGCTCGGCCTGGTGTACGACCTCGCGCCCGCGCGAGGGACTGCGCACGCCGCTCGGCCCGGCCCCGACCGGCCCCCTCGTCCGGGCGCGGGCCCTACTCGTCGTCCTCGTCGTCCAGCCGCGCAAGCCAGGTCGCCAGCCGCTCCACCGGCACCTCGAAGTCCGGGTTGAGATCGACGAACGTACGAAGCTGCTCGGCGAGCCACTCGAAGGTGACCTCTTCCTCGCCGCGCCGCTTCTGCAGTTCCTCGATGCCGCGGTCGGTGAAGTACACGGGTGCTCTCCTGAAGGCGCTGGGCCGGGACGTACCCCTCCAGGGTAAGCCGCCCGCCGGGCCACCCCCGGCCGCCCGCCGGGCCACCCCCGGCCGCCCGCCGGGCCACCCCCGGCCGCCCGCCGGGCCACCCCGTCCGGCCGATCGTCCCCAGCGCCTCACCAGTGGCCGTGACGAGCGAAGGGCCCGGTCCCGAGTCGTCGTGACTCGGGACCGGGCCCTGTCGTCAGGCCGAGGTGCGCGGCGGCCTACGCCTCGAACACCTCACGCACCAGCTGCTCCTGCTCGGCCTGGTGCCGCTTCGCGGAGCCGACGGCCGGGGACGAGCTGTGCGGGCGCGAGATGCGGCGCAGGCGCTCGCCCGGCGGGATGTCCGCGCCGACCGCCAGGTCCAGGTGGTCGATGAGGTTCAGGGCGATGAACGGCCATGCGCCCTGGTTCGCCGGCTCCTCCTGGGCCCACAGGTACTTCTCGGCGTTCGGGTACTTCTTGATCTCCGCCTGGAGCTCCGCGCCCGGCAGCGGGTACAGACGCTCCAGCCGGATGATCGCCGTGTCGGTCACGCCGCGCTTCCGGCGCTCCGCCTCCAGGTCGTAGTAGACCTTGCCCGCCGTGAAGACGACCTTGCGGACCGCGGCCGGGTCCACCGACGTGTCGCCGATGACCGGGCGGAACCGGCCGGTCGTGAACTCCTCCGCCTTGGACGCGGCGGCCTTGAGGCGCAGCATCGACTTCGGCGTGAAGACCACCAGCGGCTTGTGGTGCGGGTTGTGCACCTGCCACCGCAGGAGGTGGAAGTAGCTCGACGGCAGGGTGGGCATGGCCACCGTCATGTTGTTCTGCGCGCACAGCTGCAGGAAGCGCTCCGGGCGGGCCGAGGAGTGGTCCGGGCCCTGGCCCTCGTAGCCGTGCGGGAGGAGCAGGGTGACGCCGGACGTCTGGCCCCACTTCTGCTCGGCCGACGAGATGAACTCGTCCACGACCGTCTGCGCGCCGTTGACGAAGTCGCCGAACTGGGCCTCCCACATCACCAGCGCGTCCGGGCGGGCCAGCGAGTAGCCGTACTCGAAGCCCATCGCCGCGTACTCGGACAGCAGGGAGTCGTAGACGTTGTAGCGCGCCTGGTCCTCGGAGAGGTACTGCAGCGGGGTGTAGTCCTCGCCCGTCGCGCGGTCGATGATCACCGCGTGGCGCTGGCCGAACGTACCGCGGCGCGAGTCCTGGCCCGACAGCCGGACCGGGACGCCCTCGAGCAGCAGCGAGCCGATCGCGATGGTCTCGCCCATGCCCCAGTCGATCGTGCCGTCCTCGACCATCGCCGCCCGGCGTTGCAGCTGCGGCAGCAGACGCGGGTGCACGGTGATGTTGTCGGGGATGTTGACCTGGGACTCGGCGATCCGCTTGACGACCTCGGCGGACACGGCCGTGTCAACCGCCACCGGGAAGCCGTCCTGCGGTTCCTCCGCCGCACCCGGAACCGGCTGCGACGTGGCCTCGCGGACCTCCGTGAAGACCTTCTCCAGCTGGCCCTGGTAGTCCTGCAGGGCCTGCTCGGCCTCCTCCAGCGTGATGTCGCCCCGGCCGATCAGCGACTCGGTGTACAGCTTACGCACCGAGCGCTTCTTGTCGATCAGGTCGTACATCAGCGGCTGGGTGAAGGCCGGGTTGTCCGACTCGTTGTGGCCGCGGCGGCGGTAGCAGATGAGGTCGATCACCACGTCCTTGTTGAACGCCTGACGGAACTCGAAGGCCAGGCGCGCGACGCGCACGACCGCCTCCGGGTCGTCGCCGTTCACGTGGAAGATCGGGGCCTCGATCATGCGGGCCACGTCCGTCGCGTACATGGAGGAACGCGAGGACTCGGGGGCCGCCGTGAAGCCGACCTGGTTGTTGATGACGATGTGGACCGTGCCGCCCGTGCGGTAGCCGCGCAGCTGCGACATGTTCAGGGTCTCGGCCACCACGCCCTGGCCCGCGAAGGCCGCGTCGCCGTGGATCGCCACCGGCAGGACCGTGAAGTCCGTACCGCCCTTGTTGATGATGTCCTGCTTGGCGCGGGCGACACCCTCCAGGACCGGGTCCACCGCCTCCAGGTGGGACGGGTTCGCGACCAGCGACACCGCGATCTGCTCGCCGTCCAGGCCGGTGAAGGTGCCCCCGGCACCCAGGTGGTACTTCACGTCGCCGGAGCCGTGCATCGACTTCGGGTCGAGGTTGCCCTCGAACTCGCGGAAGATCTGCGCGTAGGACTTGCCGACGATGTTGGCGAGCACGTTCAGGCGGCCGCGGTGGGCCATGCCGATGACGACCTCGTCGAGGCGCGACTCGGCCGCGCTGTCGATCACCGCGTCGAGCAGCGGGATGACCGACTCGCCGCCCTCCAGGGAGAAGCGCTTCTGGCCGACGTACTTCGTCTGCAGGAAGGTCTCGAAGGCCTCAGCCGCGTTCAGCCGGCGCAGGATGCGCAGCTGCTCCTCGCGCTCCGGCTTGGAGTGCGGGCGCTCCACACGGTCCTGGATCCACTTGCGCTGCTTGGGGTCCTGGATGTGCATGTACTCGATGCCGGTGGTGCGGCAGTACGAGTCCCGCAGTACGCCGAGGATGTCGCGCAGCTTCATCATCGACTTGCCGGCGAAGCCGCCGACCGCGAACTCGCGCTCCAGGTCCCACAGGGTGAGGCCGTGCTCGACGATGTCCAGGTCGGGGTGCTTGCGCTGGCGGTACTCCAGCGGGTCGGTGTCGGCCATGACGTGGCCGCGCACCCGGTAGGAGTGGATCAGCTCGAAGACCCGGGCGGCCTTGGTGACGTCGTCGTCGTGCGAGGCGTCGATGTCCTTGAGCCAGCGGACCGGCTCGTAGGGGATGCGCAGGGCCTCGAAGATCTCGTCGTAGAAGCCGTTCTCACCGAGGAGGAGGTTCGCGACGATGCGCAGGAACTCGCCGGATGCGGCGCCCTGGATCACCCGGTGGTCGTAGGTCGACGTGAGCGTCATGACCTTCGAGATGCCGAGCTTGTTCAGCGTGTCCTGGGAGGTGCCCTGGAACTCCGCCGGGTAGTCCATCGAGCCGACGCCCATGATCACCGACTGGCCGGGCATCAGGCGCGGGACCGAGTGGACCGTGCCGAGGCCGCCGGGGTTGGTCAGGGAGACCGTGACGCCGGTGAAGTCGTCCATCGTCAGCTTGCCGTCACGGGCGCGGCGGACGATGTCCTCGTAGGCCTGCCAGAACTCGAAGAAGTTCAGCGTCTCGGCCTTCTTGATCGCCGCGACGACCAGCTGGCGGTCGCCGTTCGGCTTGACCAGGTCGATGGCGAGGCCGAGGTTGACATGCTCCGGCTTGACGAGGGTCGGCTTGCCGTCCTTCTCCCCGAACGACCAGTTCATCGACGGCATGGCCTTGATGGCCTGCACCATCGCGTAGCCGATCAGGTGCGTGAAGGAGATCTTCCCGCCCCGGGCGCGCTTGAGGTGGTTGTTGATGACGATGCGGTTGTCGAAGAGCAGCTTCACCGGGACCGCGCGCACGGACGTGGCCGTGGGGAGCTCCAGGGAGGCGTTCATGTTCTTCGCGACGGCGGCGGCGGGGCCGCGCAGCGTCACCAGCTCGGGGCCCTGGGGCGCCTCGGCCACGGGTACGTCCTTCTTGGGCTGTGCGGGCGCAGCCGTGGGCTTCGCGGCGGCAGGTGCGGCGGGCCTCGGAGCGGCGGGCGCCGGAGCCTGGGGCGCCGCGGGAGCCGCAGGAGCGGCGGGCGCAGCGGCGGCCGGAGCGGCCGGGGCCGACGAGGTGGTCCCTGCGGCCCCCGCGGCCGCAGTACCCGCCGCAGCCGAGGCGGCAGCGGCCCCCGGCTTGTAGTCGGCGAAGAAGTCCCACCAGGCGCGGTCGACCGAATTCGGGTCCTGGAGGTACTGCTGATAGATCTCGTCGACGAGCCACTCGTTCGGACCGAACGCGGCCGCGGGGTTCTTCCCGGCTTGGTCGTCGGTCGAGATGCTCGAGTTACTGGGGGACTGTGGCGACACGGCGGCAACCGCCCTCTTCCGCTTCACAAGGTGATTGGACAGCGGGAATAAAGGCTACGCCTCCCCGGGCGTGAAGGTCGGGTCGGGCCGGTTCATCGTCGCGTAAGTCACATCGGAGCGCGCGTTTCGGGGTCCGAAATGGCGGGAAACAAGCGGGGTTCCGATCTGAAACGGGTGCGACGGGCCGGCACCGGCGCGGGGAGCACGCGGGCCTCTGCCTGATCACACGTGTCCACCGGCGCGGACGCGCATGGATCTTGTTGCTCCGCTTCGAACTTTACGTCAACTTGGCAGAGAAGGCTCTCCCGGAAGGGTGACCTGTATCCGGCAGCCGCGTGGGGATTCGGCCACGCCGATCCGGCCACCGTGCAGGTCCACCGCCCACCGGGCGATCGCCAGGCCGAGGCCGGTGCCGCCGTCGCTGCCCGGTCCGTGCGGCGCGCTCACGGCGCCGCGGTTGAACCGCTCGAAGACCCGGTGCCACTCCGACTGGGGGATGCCCGGGCCCTCGTCCAGCACCTCGAGCTCCAGGGACTCCGGAGCGGCGCCGCGCCGGGCCTTGACCGTGACACGGCCGTGCGGCGGGCTGTGCTTGACCGCGTTGTCGATCAGGTTGGCGACGACCTGGTGGATGCGCTCGGGGTCCGCCTGCGCGGTCAGCTCCGGCGGGGAGACGTCGAGATGCAGATGCACGTCCGTGCGGGTGTGGCTGCCGGAGCCCGAGGCGATGCCCGCGCGTGCGGAGGACACCATCTGCGCCTCCTTGAGGACGCCCGAGAGATACGGCCACACCTCGAAGCGGCGCTTCTTCAGCGGGACCACGCCGTTGTCCAGGCGGGAGAGGTCCAGCAGGGTCTCCACCAGGCGCCCGAGGCGTTCCGTCTGCTTCAGGGCCGTGCGCATGGTCTCGGGGTCGGCCTCGGTGACCCCGTCCACGATGTTCTCCAGCACCGCGCGCAGGCCCGCGATGGGCGTGCGCAGCTCGTGCGAGACGTTCGCCACCAGTTCCTTGCGCTGGCGGTCCTGGGCCGCCAGCTCGTCGGCCATCAGGTTGATCGTGTGGGCCAGGTCACCCAGCTCGTCACGGCGGTTGTCACGGACCCGGCGCGTGTAGTCACCGTGCGAGATGGACCGGGCCACCGTGTTCATCTCGTCCAGCGGGGCGGTGAGCGAATGCGCCACGAACTGCGTTATCAACAGTGTGGCGATCATCGAGAAGACCGTGATGAAGCGCAGCTCCGTCGCGGTGCGCACCGCGATCATCAGCAGGCCCGTGGTGATCAGCACCGAGATGATGACCAGCGCGCCCAGTTTGGTCTTGATCGAGAACGGGCGTACACCACCCCAGGGCTCCCCGGGGCTTCTCCGTGGGGCCGGCCCGTCGCTCATGGCGTCGGGGTCTCCAGCGCGTAGCCGACGCCGTGCACGGTACGGATGCGCTCCGCGCCGATCTTCCGCCGCAGGGCCTTGATGTGGCTGTCCACGGTGCGCGTGCCGGACGCGTCCGCCCAGTCCCACACCTCCGCGAGCAGCTGCTCGCGCGAGAGTACGGCGCGCGGTGTGTTCGCCAGGCATACGAGCAGGTCGAACTCGGTGGGCGTCAGATGGACGTCCTCGCTGCGCACCCGCACCCGGCGCTGTGCGTGGTCGATCTCCAGTTCGCCGAGGCGCAGTATGCCGCTGCGCGGTGTCGCTGCCGCCAGCGCGGCCCGCTCCACCCGGCGCAGCAGTACATGCACCCGGGCCGCCAGCTCCCGCATCGAGAACGGCTTGGTCATGTAGTCGTCGGCGCCGACGCCGAGCCCGACCAGCATGTCCGTCTCGTCGTCGCGCGCCGTGAGCATCAGCACCGGCACCGGGCGCTGCGCCTGCACGCGACGGCAGACCTCCAGGCCGTCGAAGCCAGGCAGCATGATGTCGAGGATCAGCAGGTCAGGCTGCCAGGCCTCGGCCGTGTCCACGGCTGCCGGACCGTCGCCGGCCGTTTGCACGAGGAATCCCTCGGCGCGCAAGCGGGCGGCGATGGCGTCGACGATCGTCGGGTCGTCCTCGACCACCAGAACCCGACGCTGAGCGCCCGGGGTCGCCGTCGTGCCGTTGTGCGAGGTGTGTGTCTGCTCCATCGCCCGCCCCTGAGTGTGCTTTCCGGAATCCGTGGGGTGATCCCATGACTGCGCTTGACGCTTGAATGATCCGCGTCAGGGAAGCAGCGTACGGGGAGTTACCGCGAGTCGGCTATCCAGGTCTGACAGCGAGGTGCACGACGTCGGGAACGCCCCGGGCAACGGGCACCTCTTCGGTACGCACCTGCTGGAACCCGGCATTCCATAGGGTTCCTTCAAATTCCGGAGAGGGCTGTGCCGACCACACCGCGAGCACACCACCGGGCCTCAACACCCTTGCGGAGCTTGCGAGTCCGGCCGTCGAGTACAGGCTTTCGTTGTCGTCGGTGACGGTCCAGCCTGGCCCGTTGTCGATGTCGAGGCACAGTGCGTCGTACGTGTCCGATGTCTCATTGACGTACGTCAGGAGATCGGCTTCGAGGATGCGGGTTCGCCGGTCGGCGCGCGCGTCCGCGGACAGCGTGGACAGGGGGCCGTCGAGGTGCCAGTCGACCACGGCGTGCTCACGTTCGACGACCGTGATGCGTCCCCAGCGCGCGTCCGCCGCGGCGTGCGCCAGCGAGAAGCCGACGCCCAATCCGCCGATCAGCACGCTCGGCTCCGGGCGTCCGTCCAGCGCGGCGTACGCGGCGTCGACGAGCAGCCGCTCCGAGCGTCCGTCGGAGGTGTCCATCAGGAAGCAGCCGTTGGCGATGATCTGGAGCAGTTCACCGTGGCGCCGCAGCACGATCTCGCCGTGCGGACCCTCGCGACGGTCCAGCACCTCCGGGGTCCCACAGGCGTCGTACGGATGAGGCATGGACCACATTCTGGTGACGAGATGTCCCCGGGGCGATGGATTTTCCCGATGGCTCACACCCAGTCAGATGTGACCGAGTCGCTAACATCCCCTCACGCATCCGCCCCCGGACGCATTCAGCGGCTAGGAAGTTGCTGTGAATCGCGTCTGTCGTGGCTTCGGTCATAGACAGCGGGCCCGCTCGGCGCGAAGGGTGGATCGTGACGGAAGGAGTGCCGCACTTTGGAACGCACGGTCTCGGCGGCTGACGCCATGCTCACGGTCCCCGAGACGGGCGCGCCACTTCTGGACGGCATGCCGCGCCAGCGCACGGTGGTGACCCTCCCCGTCCCGGTCACGCGCCCGGTTCCGGCGCCCGCGAGAAGGACCGGCCCGCACCCCTGGCTGCTCCTGCCGACCCCCACGGGCACGCCCTTCACCTTCGGATACGCCCTCGTCCTCATCGTGACGTCGATGTTCGCCGAGTTCGCCGAGTTCGCCGACCCCTCGCTCCTGCAGGTGCTGTACCAGGAGTCCAGCACCGACGTGGTCCACCTGGCGAGCAGCCCGGCTCTGGCGCTGGTCGCCAGCGCGCTGTGGATCGCGGGCGGGATGACGTCGGCGTACGCGCTTGTCTTCCTGCTCGTGCTCACGGCACTGGAACGACGGATAGGCGGCCCGCGCGCGGCCGTCGTCTTCCTGCTCGGCCATGTGCTCGCGACCCTGGCCACGGAGATCCCGGTCGGTGTCTCGGTACTGGCGGGCGATCTGCCCGACACCTCCCTGCACCGCCTCGACTACGGCATCAGCTTCGGCGTCGCCGCGAGCGTCGGCGCGCTGGCCGGCCTGCTGCGGCCGTGGCTGCGCTGGACGATGCTCATCATGTTCGGCGGAGTGCTGCTCGAAGACCTGGTCGAGTTCACGGACCCCCTGAGCAACTGGGGCCATCTGCTTGCCCTGGCGATCGGTATCGGCACATGGCCGCTGGTACGGCGCTGGCAGCGGACCGGCTCCGCGATGCCGTCGGTCGCGTGACTCCGACCGCCGGGCAGGCGGTTCGGTCAGGGCGCCGGTGGCGCTCACCCGTGACCTGAGGACAACGCACGCCGCGTTGGGCGGCGCGGTCGCCGCACCCGTGACCAGGGCCG
Source organism: Streptomyces sp. TP-A0356 (assembly GCF_001417775.1). GTDB lineage: Bacteria > Actinomycetota > Actinomycetes > Streptomycetales > Streptomycetaceae > Streptomyces. The sequence continues at coordinate 337,191 of NZ_BBZJ01000019.1, forward strand.
GGCGGACCCTCCTGCTTCCTCCCGGGCCGGCTGCGAACCGCCCACGCCACCGGCGCACTCCGTCCCCTTCCGCAGCACCCCCGTGCGGCGCGGAGCGGAGCCGGACCGGCCCCCGCGGACCTCTGCCGAAGCCCCGTAACAGGCAGGCGGGCCCCTCGGCCGGGACGGCCGGGAAGCATCGCGCACCCTCAGGCGTTGGATCGGCACCGGACGGACGCCGGGGGACCCCGCGGCACCTCCCGCACCTCCGGCACCTCCCGCACCTCCCTCATGTGGGACGGCTCGTGGCCGCCTCGTGCCGAGCTCCCCGAGTGATCGCTCAGAGCGAACGGCGGGTGGGGAACAATCGAACCCTGGCATGCATTGAGTCCACATAGCTCAACTTGACTGCCGAAGGGGAGATCATGGCTTCGACGTCCACACCGCTCACCCTGCCCGTGCTGCCGCTCGACGGCGAGATCGTGCTGCCCGGGATGGTGGTTCCGCTCGACCTGAGCGACTCCGAGGTGCGCGCGGCGGTGGAGGCCGCACAGGCCGCCGCGCGGTCGCAGCCCGGTAAGCCCAGGGTTCTGCTGGTGCCACGCATCGACGGGACGTACGCGAGCACGGGTGTGCTCGGCACGGTCGAGCAGGTCGGCCGGCTGGCCGACGGTGACCCGGGCGCCCTGATCCGCGGCCGCGGCCGCGTCAGGATCGGCGCCGGGACCACCGGACCGGGTGCGGCGCTGTGGGTCGAGGGCACGAGGCTCGACGAGACCGTTCCCGACCCGTTGCCCGGCCACGTCGCCGAACTGGTCAAGGAGTACAAGGCCCTCGCCACCAGTTGGCTGAGGAAGCGCGGTGCCTGGCAGGTCGTGGACCGGGTCCAGGCGATCGACGACGTCTCCGCGCTCGCCGACAACTCCGGCTACTCGCCCTTCCTGACCACCGAACAGAAGGTGGAGCTCCTGGAGACCGCCGACCCGGTCGCCCGGCTGAAGCTCGCCACCCAGCAGCTGCGCGACCACCTCGCGGAGCAGGACGTCGCCGAGTCCATCGCCAAGGACGTCCAGGAGGGCGTCGACAAGCAGCAGCGCGAGTTCCTGCTGCGCCGTCAGCTGGAGGCCGTCCGCAAGGAGCTGCGCGAGCTGAACGGCGACGCCGCGGAAGGTGAGGAGTCCGACGACTACCGGGCGCGCGTCGAGGCCGCCGACCTTCCCGAGAAGGTCCGGGAGGCCGCCCTCAAGGAGGTCGACAAGCTGGAGCGCGCCAGCGACCAGTCGCCCGAGGGGTCGTGGATCCGGACGTGGCTCGACACCGTCCTCGAACTGCCGTGGAACGAGCGAACCGAGGACGCCTACGACATCCGCGGCGCCCAGTCCGTCCTCGACGCCGAGCACGCCGGCCTGGAGGACGTGAAGGAGCGGATCACCGAGTACCTGGCGGTGCGCAAGCGGCGCGCCGACCGGGGGCTGGGCGTGGTCGGCGGACGGCGCGGCGGTGCCGTCCTCGCGCTCGTGGGTCCGCCCGGTGTCGGCAAGACGAGCCTCGGCGAGTCGGTCGCCCACGCCATGGGGCGCAAGTTCGTCCGGGTCGCGCTCGGCGGCGTACGCGACGAGGCCGAGATCCGCGGCCACCGGCGTACGTACGTCGGTGCCCTGCCCGGCCGGATCGTCCGGGCCATCAAGGAGGCCGGTTCGATGAACCCGGTCGTCCTGCTCGACGAGATCGACAAGGTGGGGTCGGACTTCCGGGGCGACCCGGCGGCGGCCCTGCTCGAGGTCCTCGACCCGGCCCAGAACCACACCTTCCGGGACCACTACCTGGAGGTCGAGCTGGACCTGTCCGACGTCGTGTTCCTCGCGACGGCCAACGTCCTCGAAGCCATCCCGGAGGCCCTGCTCGACCGTATGGAGCTGGTCCGCCTGGACGGCTACACGGAGGACGAGAAGGTCGTCATCGCCCGCGACCACCTGCTTCCGCGGCAGCTGGAGCGCGCCGGGCTCGAAAAGGACGAGGTCACGCTCGACGAGGGCGCGCTGCGCAAGCTCGCGGGCGAGTACACCCGGGAGGCGGGCGTACGGAACCTGGAGCGGTCGATCGCGCGGCTGCTGCGCAAGGTCGCGGCCCAGCACGAACTGGGTGAGAAGGAGCTGCCGTTCACCGTCCGCGACGAGGACCTGCGCGGGCTGATCGGTCGTCCGCACCATGTGCCCGAGTCCGCCCAGGACCCGGCCGAGCGGCGTACGGCCGTCCCCGGTGTGGCGACCGGTCTCGCGGTCACGGGCGCCGGCGGTGACGTCCTCTACGTGGAGGCGTCCCTGGCCGACCCGGAGACGGGCGCGGCGGGCCTGACCCTCACCGGTCAGCTTGGCGACGTGATGAAGGAGTCGGCGCAGATCGCGCTGAGCTTCCTGCGCTCCCACGGCGCCGAACTGGAGCTGCCGGTCGGCGATCTCAAGGACCGGGGGGTGCACATCCACTTCCCGGCGGGCGCGGTCCCCAAGGACGGCCCGAGCGCGGGCATCACGATGACGACCGCGCTGGCCTCGCTCCTGTCGGGCCGTCTGGTCCGTACGGACGTGGCGATGACGGGCGAGGTCTCGCTGACCGGCCGTGTCCTGCCGATCGGCGGGGTGAAGCAGAAGCTGCTCGCCGCGCACCGGGCGGGTGTGAGCACCGTCGTCATCCCGAAGCGCAACGAGCCCGACCTGGACGACGTCCCGGCCGAGGTGCTGGACAAGCTGGACGTCCACGCCGTCACCGACGTCCGCCAGGTCCTGGAGCTGGCGCTCGCGCCGGCCACGAACGGCGCGACGCCGGAGGTTCCGGTGGCGGCGTGACGGACGCTGCCGGATGAGGGAAGGCCCGGGTTTTCGTGAGGGAGGCCCGGGCCTTCACCGTGCCTGCACGGGCGCGTGCGTCAGCCGTTGGCGAGCGCGACGACGCGGTCGAGCGCCCCGTTGAACCTGTCGTGGTCGCCGACCGTCGGGCCGGACGAGGTGTACTGCCACATCGTGTAGTACCCCCAGCCGGCCGGGAGCGTGCCCGGGTCGGCGGCGTAGCGGGCGATCCACAGCGGGTCGGCGGAGGCGAAGCCGCCGTGGTTTCCGGTGCACTGGGTCCACCAGCTGGTGGCCGTGTAGATCACGGCGTCCCGGCCGGTGCGTGCCCGGTAGGTGTTCAGGAAGTCGGCGATCCAGCCGACCATCGCGGCGGCCGACTTGCCGTAGCAGGTGGCGCCGTACGGGTTCCACTCGATGTCCAGGGCGCCCGGCAGCGTCCTGCCGTCGCGGGACCAGCCGCCGCCGTGGTCGACGAAGTAGTTGGCCTGGGTGGCGCCGCTCGTGGTGTCCGGCGTCGCGAAGTGGTAGGCGCCGCGGATCATGCCGACGTCGTACGAGCCGTTGTACTGCTGGGCGAAGTAGGGGTTCGTGTAGTACGTCCCCTCGGTCGCCTTGGTGTAGGCCCATCTGACCCCGCTGCCCCACAGGGTCGACCAGGCGACGTTGCCCTGGTAGGCGGAGACGTCCACGCCTTCGGTCTGCGCGACGGCAGCGCTGCTGGGCGCCCGGCCCCGGCCGTCGTGCGCCAGGACGCCCATGCCCATGTACGCGCTACCGCGTACGGGTGTGCCGGCGGCGTGGGCCGGGAGGGTGAACAGGAGGGAGAACGCGGCGAGCAGGATTGCTGCCGCTGACAGGCGCGGGCGCCGGACCGATCCGGGTCTGTGCACGGGCATGCGTGCCTCCGAAAGGCTCGGTGGAGCTCCGTGGAGCTCGGTGGGGGATCGCTCGGACATGCCCGTGCTCAGGTGCGTGGGGATGCGACGCGCTGTTGACAGCTGTCGATGGCGTGGGCATGCCATTAGTGGCCTGACTGGGAAGCTACGCACGTAGACCCAGGCTGGGAAGGGGGGCCGGAGGCTGCCGTTGGTCTACGCCTGCGAAATACTGACGGAGCTGCGGCAATGGCGACGTTTGGCAGAAAGTTTCAGGATCGGGAAACCGGGTCAGGGGTGCTGACGTGCACGAGGGCGCAAACGGCGAGGGGCGGCCGGTTGAATCCGGCGTGCCGGGAAGTGGTGTGGACCAGCCGGGGACGACACCGGGCGGTGCCGCGGCCGTGCCCGGCGGCGGGAACCAGGAGTTCCTGTCGCTGGAGCGCGAACTGACCGTGTTCCTGCGGCGGGCCCGCGCCAACCAGGGCGAGATGGCCCGCGAGGTCCACCCCGATCTGGAGTCCGCCGCGTACGGACTCCTCGTCAGGCTCGACGAGTGCGGCCGCCAGCGCGCCACGGAACTCGCCGCCTACATCGGCGTCGGCAAGGCCACGATGTCCCGCCAGCTGCGCGCCCTGGAGGACCTCGGCCTGGTCGCCCGGGAGCCCGACCCGGCCGACGGCCGCGCCTGGCTCGTCCACCTCACCGAGGAGGGCCGCAGCCGCGTCGGCCGTGTCCGTGAGGCCCGGCGTGCCCGCTATGTGAGCAAGCTCGCCCACTGGGACCCGCGCGAGGTCGCCGAACTGGCCCGGTTGCTGAACCAGTTGAACCGGGGCATGGAGAAGTAGACCGCGCCACGCCGCCCGCCTCTCACGGCTGCACGTACACCACCGTCGCGTCGTCGTGCGTCTTGCTGCGGCCCAGGCGCGTCCGCTCCTCGCGGTCGGCGCTCTCCAGCGCCCGTACGCGCTCCACCAGTGCCGCCGCGCCCTCCTTGCGGACGAACGTGAACAGATCCGTCCAGTCGCCCTGGCGGAACTTCTCCGTCCAGCGGGTCGCGCCGTCCGTCAGGGCCACCAGGCTGCGCACCGCCGCGCGCGGCAGTTCGCCCGTGACCGCGCGGGCCGCGACCGAGGGGTCCGCCGCCGCCGTGAAGAACCCGCCCTCCTTGTTGCGGACCGTCGCGTCCGCGATCGCGTCCGTCGCCAGACTGGCGCGCGGTATGCGCGCGAGACGGTCGTCCAGGAGGGCGGTCACCGCGCCGTCGGGCGCCTCGGCCAGCAGGGCCGAGTCCGAGAGGACCAGGTACTCCACCGCGCTCTCGGACCAGCGGGCGAGGACCACGGTCGCCTGGGGGGTGCGCGGGTGAGAAAGGTCACAGGTGGTCGCATGGGACTCGGCGGTACGAAGAATGGCGTGGGAAAGGATCTCCGGCAGCGTCAGATCCTGGCGGGAAACGGACAGTTCGGTCAGTTTGCCGCCCAGACGCGCGCAGAACCAGGGGACCGGGTGGAGGCAGCCGTCGTCGCCCCGCGGCGGAGTCACCCCGTCCAGGACGACCAGCGCCCCGCCCTGTCCTGAAGCCGGAACCGCGAGCGCGGCGAAGTCCTCGTTGGGGCGGGCGGGGTCCCCGGAGGCTGAAATCAGTTCAATGCGCATTCGGACAGTCTGCACGAGCCCTTCACAACGCCCACGAAAGGCTGGCAACGGCTGCCGGATCGCTGCGACGCCCCAGGTCGGCCGCCTGGTTTGCCACGGAATGATCGATTCCGGTGGTGCGTGGCGGCGAATACTGCCAAAGCCTGTCGCCGACGTCCAACCGGCCCGCCGCGCAAGGCCCTCGCACGGGCCACAGGAACTTGCCCGCCAACTCCCCGCCGAGGTTCACTCCTTCGGGTGGCGGGTCAGGCGAAGCGGGACCTCTGCCCACCGGCACTGGGAGGGTCGGAAGCCGTCGTACCGGGACGACAGCCCAGTTGACGGACCGTCACCCGGGCCCATGGGTACACGAGTGAGGAATGCGAGCACCGGTGCAGAAGATGCGGCCTCGGCGTACAGGCAAGCAGACGGCTCCCGAACGAGGCGCCTCGTCCGAGCCCGCGGGCAGCGGTCGCCCCGCCCATGTCCGCAACCGGCTGATCGTCGCGGTGGCCGTGGTCGCGGCCGCGATCGCCGGCGCCGGGGCGCCGAGCGTCATCGCCGCCTCCGGTCAGCTGAACGACTCACAGAACCTGGTGACGCTCACGGAGCAGACCCAGGACGCGCTCACCCTGGCCCATGCGCTGGCCGACGAGCGCGACGGGGTCACCTCGTACGTGGCCGCCGGGCGCCCCAAGTCCAAGGCGCCCGATGAGCAGCAGGGCGCGCGTGTCGACCGGCAGATCGACGATCTGCTTGCCAATCCGGACATCTCCGCCGGCATCCGCAAGGACCTCGACGACGTGGCCGCCGTTCGACGGGCCGCGCTCACCGGGAAGAGCAGCGCTCTGGAAGCACACCAGGCGTACTCCGCCGTCATCGCCGAGCTCCACGCCCTCGCCGATCAACTGGCCGCGAAGATGCCGCCCCGCGCGGGCTCCGGCGCCTACTCCCTCGCCGAGCTCGACAGCGCCGTGCAGCAGTCCGCCGCCGCCCGAGGACTGCTCCTCGCGGCCCTGAACGTCCCGCGCACCACCCAGACCGTCGTCAACCCGGTCACCGGCCTGCTGACCACCATCGGCAGCTCCTCGGCCGCCGACACCAAACAGCGCGACGCGCTCACCGCCGCCGCCCAGCAGGCCGCCGTCCGCTCCGACGCGGCCGTCGCCGACTTCCGCGACAACGCGCCCGCGGCCGCCAAGGCCTCGTACGACTCCACGGTCACCGGTCCCGAGGTCACCTCCGCCGAGAAGTACCTCAAGACGCTCACCGACCGGCCCACCCTCTCCGACAGCGACCTCGGCATCGGCACCAAGAAGGTCGACGCCGCCCTCTCCGCCCGCGTCGACCTCATGCGCGGTGTCGAGTCCTCCCTCTACGAGAGCCGCAGCAAGGACCTCGCGCAGCTGCGCGACGACGACGTCACCGCGCTGGAGATCCGCATCGCGGTCCTCGGCGCGCTCATGCTCGTCGCCGTCGGCATCGCCATGGCGATGGCCCGCAGCCTCACCCGCCCGCTCGCCGTCCTGCGCCTCGGTTCGGCCCGGGTGGCCGCCGACCCGGCCGCCGAGGAACCGGTGAAGTTCACCGGGCGCAACGACGAGTTCGCCCAGGTCGTGCGCTCCGTCAACGCCCTGCACGCGCACGCCGTCGCCCTCCAGGAGCGTCTGTCGACCCTGGAGGCCGACCGCAAGCACCTCGTCGGCCAGCGCCAGACGATGGCCGACGAGCGCGCCAAGCTGCGCGCCGAACTCGCCGAGGCCGCCGACCACCTGGAACAGGTCCGGCACAGCATCAACTCCACCTTCGTCAACCTCGCCCTGCGCACCCTCGGGCTGGTCGAGCGCCAGCTCTCCGTCATCGAGGGCCTGGAGGAGCGCGAGCAGGACCCGGAGCGGCTCTCCACGCTCTTCAAGCTCGACCACTTCGCCACGGTCATGCGCCGCCACAGCGAGAACCTCCTCGTCCTGGCCGGCGCCGACCACGTCCAGCAGCACGCCGGGCCGGTGCCGCTCGTGGACGTCGTGCGCGCCGCGGTCAGCGAGATCGAGCGCTACGAGCGCGTCCGCATCGCCGCGCTGCCGCCGCACGCGCATGTCGCCGGGTTCGCCGCCGACGACCTCTCGCACCTGGTGGCCGAACTCCTGGAGAACGCCACCTCGTTCTCGCCGCCGGACGTCGCCGTGGAGGTCTCGGGCTGGCTCCTGGAGAGCGGCGAGGTGATGCTCTCCGTGCAGGACGAGGGCATCGGCATGGCCACCGACCGGATGAGCCGGCTCAACGCCCGGCTCGCCGACTTCGACCCGCACGCCGCCTACGACCAGGAGGGCGGCGAGGGCCTCGGGCTCGGTCTGTACGTGGTGGCACGCCTCGCCCACCGGCACGGCGTCCGCGTCCAACTGCGCGAGCAGAAGCAGGGCGGTATCGCGGCGGTCGTCGTCCTGGCCAAGGCCCTGCTCGCCTCGGCCCCGGCGGCAGCCGTGCCCACCGCGGGCCCGGCGACGGGCGGTACGACCACGATGTCCCTGCCCGGTGCCGACGCGGAGGTCAACTCCAACGCCCTGAGGGGCCGCGCAAGGATCAGCCTCCAGGAGCCGAGCGGCGTCGAGGACCCCCTGATCGCGGCGGCGGAACAGGCCGTACGGAAGCACGACGGCCAGAACGCCCGTGGACCGGAGAGCGAGACCGGACCGGAGAGCGAGACCGGACCGGAGAGCGAGACCGTACGCGAGAGCGGGACCGTACGCGAGAGCGCGACCGTACGCGAGAGCGGGACCGTACGCGGCGGGAGTGCCCCGTGGGACGACCGCCCCGTACCCGCCCACGAGCCCTCGCCCGAGCCGGTGGACGTGGCGCCGGCCCTGGATCCGGCCCTCGCCGAGTCCGGTCCCGAGACCACGATGGAGCTGCTGCTCCCGCCGCCCAGGGCGGCCGAGCCCGAGCCCACCCCCGCTCCCGTCGTGGACATCCCCGCCCAGGCGTCGGCCGACCGGTACGCCATCGGGCCCGAGACCCACGAACGCACCGCCGACGAGGGCGAGCAGCGGCACACCCCCGCGGCGCCGCAGGAGCCGCAGGACCCGCGGGAAGAGTCCCCGGCACCCCAAACACCCCAAGCACCCCAGGAGCCCGAGGCTCCCCGGCTCACCGCCAAGGGCCTGCCCAAGCGCACCCCGAAGCTCTCCGCGCCCGCCCCGGCCCCGCCGCCGCGCGCCGGCGGTGTGGACGCCGAGGCGCTGCGCCGCAGGCTCGGCGGGTTCCACCGGGGCGCCAACGAGGGCTACCGCCACGTCGAGGCGGAGATCGCCGAGCGGACGGGGGAGACCAGGGCACCCGGGCCCCGGCCCTCGGCAGCACCTCAGAGCGCAACACCCGGAACCGCACAGGACGTAGAAGCATCGGGGGGCACAGTCGAGGAGGCAAGCAGTTGACCGCGTCCAGTACCTTCGGGTTGAGCAGTGAGGCCCGCAACCTGCACTGGCTGCTGACGAACCTCGTCGAGGAGGTGCCGGGACTGCTGTCGGTCGCGGTGGTCTCCTCGGACGGCCTGCTCCTGCTCTCGTCCGACCCCGGGCGCAACGCGCAGGCCCGCGCGGGCTCGGACGACAAACGCAGCGGCCCCAGGGGGTCCGCCGCGGACCTCGCGACCGTCGTCTCCGGCATCGGCAGCCTCACCATCGGCGCCGCGAAGCTCATGGACCTCGGCGGGGTCAAGCACACGATGGTCGCGATGGACGAGGGCAGCCTCTTCGTCATGTCCATCAGCGACGGCTCGCTGCTCGGCGTGCACGGCTCCGCGGACTGCGACATGAGCGTGGTGGCGTACCACATGGCGCTCTTCGTCGGCCGGGCCGGGCACGTCCTGACCCCCGAGCTCCGCAGCGAGCTGCGCAAGTCCCTGGAGGCCGAGTCGGCAGGGAGTATCCGATGAGCAGCACTCCGAAGAAGCTTCCCGTCCGCGGCGGCGACCGCAAAGCCGCCCGCGTGCGCCCCTATTCGCTCACCGGCGGCCGCACCCGCTTCGGCCACGTCCTGCTCGTCGAGACCTTCGTGGCCGCTCTTGAGGCCCCGGAGGAGCGGCGTGAGCTGACGAATGGTTCACTGTCGACCCGAGTGATGCCCGAGATGCGGGCCATCGTCGAACTCTGCCGTCGTATGCGCACGGTGGCGGAGATCGCGGCGCTGCTGAAGATGCCGCTCGGAGTGGTCCGTGTGCTCCTCAGCGACCTCGCGGACCAGGGAAAGATCCGTGTATACGGAACCGGTCACGGCCCCGGACAGCCGGACCGCGCTCTGCTGGAAAGGGTGCTGAGTGGACTCCGTCGTCTCTGACGCCTCCCCGGGCGTCTCACCGCTCCACGTCGTCCCCGATGAGTTGGAGCAGCCGCGGTCCTGGCAGACGGACCACACGCGGGCCCCGATCGCCACGAAGATCGTGGTGGCCGGCGGCTTCGGTGTCGGCAAGACCACCCTGGTGACCGCCGTCTCGGAGATCACGCCCCTCCAGACGGAGGCGCTGATGACCGAGGCCAGCGAGGAGACCGACGACCTCAGCGGCACTCCGCAGAAGCTCACCACCACGGTGGCCATGGACTTCGGCCGCATCACGCTCGACGACGACCTGGTGCTCTACCTCTTCGGCACGCCGGGTCAGCAGCGGTTCTGGTTCATGTGGGACGACCTGGTGCGCGGCGCGATCGGCGCTGTCGTCCTGGCCGACACCCGGCGGCTCGCGGACTGCTTCCCCGCACTCGACTACTTCGAGAGCAGCGGGCTGCCGTACGTGGTCGCGGTCAACCACTTCGACGGAAGCGAGCGGTTCGAAGCCGAGGACGTGCGCGAGGCCCTCACCATCCCCGGACACATACCTGTCATGATCATGGACGCGCGCCGCCGGATCTCGGCGATCGAGACCCTCCTGGCCCTCGTCGGCCACGCGCTCGACGTCACCCCCGAGTAGTCCTGAGTAGGAGCACCACCCGCATGCGCAAGATACTCGTCGTCGGAGCCGGCCAGTCCGGACTCCAGCTCGCCCTCGGCCTCCAGTCACACGGGTACGAGGTCACCCTGATGTCCAACCGGACCGCGGACGAGATCCGCACCGGCCGGGTCATGTCGACGCAGTGCATGTTCCATACGGCGCTGCAGCACGAGCGCGACCTCCAGCTGAACTTCTGGGAGTCCCAGGCACCGAAGATCGAGGGACTCGGCGTGTCCGTCGCCGCCCCCGGCTCCTTCGACCCGGGCCCCTCGCAGCGGGCGATCGACTGGGTGGGCAGGCTCGACGGGTACGCGCAGTCCGTGGACCAGCGGGTGAAGATGGCCGGCTGGATGGAGACGTTCGCGCAGCGCGGCGGCCAGCTGGTCATCCACGGGGCGGCGGTCTCCGACCTCGACTACTTCTCCCGCACGTACGACCTGGTGCTGGTCTCGGCGGGCAAGGGCGAGCTGGTGTCGATGTTCGGCCGAGACGCCTCGCGCTCCCCGTACAGCGAGCCGCAGCGCGCCCTCGCGGTGGCGTACGTCCACGGCCTGGGCCCCCGCCCGGAGCACCCGGAGTTCGACGCGGTCCGCTGCAACCTGGTCCCCGGCGTCGGCGAGCTCTTCGTCATGCCGACCCTGACGACCTCCGGCCGTGCGGACATCCTCTTCTGGGAGGGCATCCCCGGCGGTCCGCTCGACGTCTTCAACGGCGTCAAGGACCCGGCCGAGCACCTCTCGCTGACCCTGGAGCTCATGGAGCGGTTCACGCCGTGGGAGTACGCGCGGGCCACCAAGGTGGAGCTGACCGACCCGAACGGCACGCTGTCGGGACGCTACGCCCCCACCGTCCGCAACCCGATCGGCCGGCTGCCCGGCGGCGGCCTGGTGCTCGGCGTCGCCGACGTGGTCGTGGCCAACGACCCGATCACCGGCCAGGGCTCCAACTCGGCGGCCAAGTGCGCCGCCTCGTACCTCGCCTCGATCCTGGAGCACGGGGACAAGGAGTTCGACGAGGCCTGGATGCGGGGGACCTTCGACCGGTACTGGGACACGGCCCAGCACGTGACGAAGTGGACGAACGCGATGCTCGGCGTGCCGCCGGAGCACGTGCTCAACCTGATCGGTGCCGCGGGGGCGATGCAGCCGGTGGCCGACCGCTTCGCCAACGGCTTCGACAATCCGGCCGACTTCGAGAACTTCTTCTACGAGCCGGAGAAGACCGAGGCCTATCTGGCGTCGGTTGCCGGTGCCTGAGCGCCGGAGCGGCCCCGGTCGTCTGTGAGCCGCGGGCCGTCCGGGCCCGACCGTGCGGTTCCCCACGCCCCTTGCGGGGCGCGGGGGCCCTCGTCCGAGCCGTTGGTGGCGCCCCGGGGAATGTTCGGTGGGGCGTACTCCCGCCGCAGTGGGAGGGCGCTCGGGTCCGGGCGTACGGCTCCCAGCACCGGGTTGGCCGCGATCGGGGACACCTTGACCGTCGTCCCCGGCCGCGGCGCCTGTACGACCATCCCGTCCCCCAGGTACAGGGCCACGTGCGTGGCCTCGGGGAAGTAGACGACGAGGTCCCCGGGGCGCAGCTCCTTCAGCGGTACGTGCGGCAGCTGCGCCCACTGCTCCTGGCTGGTGCGCGGGATGGCCCGTCCGGCGTGCCCCCAGGCCTGCGAGGTCAGCCCCGAGCAGTCGTACGCCCTGGGGCCCTCGCCGCCCCACTCGTACGGCTTCCCGATCTGCTCGACGGCGTACCGCAGCGCCCGGTCGCCCTTCTCCGTCGGTGCCCGCTCCGGGCTGAGGGCGCCGGACGCCAGGAACGCGCGCTGCGCCGCGGCGATCCCGCCGCGCTCCCACTCGGCCAGTTGGGCGAGCTGTCCGGCGCTCAGCGAGGCGAGCAGCTGCTCGACGTCCTTCAACCGTCGCTGGACGTCGTCGCGTGCCTTCTTCTGGCGGCCGGTCAGGACGAGCTGGTCGTCCAGGGCCTTGCGCGCCGCGCGGGCCAGCCCGTCGGCGTGCCTCTCACTGCCCGTCAACTGGCGCACAGTCTCGGCCCGCCCCCGCGCCACCTGTCCCAGCACATGGCCCTCGTCGAGCGCGTGCTGCGGATCGCGGGCGAGCAGCAGGCGTACGTACGAGGAGATCTGCGTGCTGTTCCGGTACTGCTGCCGGGCGAGCCGACCGGCCTGCCCGCGGCTGATCTGCAGATCGATCCTGGCCCGGGCGAGCCGTCCGTCCAGCCGCGCCACCTCTGCCTGGCGCTTCTTCAGCTGGGCGGTGGTGGCGTTGTAGGACTCGGTGGCTCGCTCGGCCTGCCGGTAGAGCCGCTGAAGCTCCGTCAGCAGCTGAGATGTGGAACGTGTGTTCGGCTGACCGGTCCGGCCGCTGCCCGGATCGGGGGCCGCCACCGCGGGTGCCGGGACGAGCAGCGCCGAGACGGTCACCGCCGCCGTACAGACCAGACGCAGCAACATCTCTGACATGTCATCACCTCCGGTGCGGGGGGTGGTCCGTCCACCTCGCACCGGCAGGATGGGATGCGTGCGACCCGGGCGCCCGCCGGATGGTCGGTTCGGCCCAGCGAGGTCACTCGTCGGCGGGGTCCGTGCCGGCGCCCGGCGTGGCGGCTGGCCCCGGGCGCGGTTTGGACCACGGCCACCGGGGACGGCCGCCGTCCTCCCCCTCCGGGTCGTACTCGTACCGCCAGCCCGGGTGCAGACCGAACCGTCCGCCGGGGCCCGCCTGGACGCGCCGGTAGACGAGGACGGTCGGCGGGCCGCCGACCGCGTCCGGGACCGGCACGCGGTACGTCTTCGGGGGGTGGCCGGTGAGGCCCAGCAGGACGGGCAGGACGCGCCCGTCCAGGGGGCCGCCCACGAACGGGGTGTCTTGGCTCTTCACGGCACCAGTGTCCATGTCACGGGCCCCGGGCCCGTCGCGCGGCACAACGGCACGGTGGTCACAGCAGGTGACCCGCGTCGGCGAGCACGGGCAGCACGCGCCGGACCAGCGCGCCGATCGGCCCCTCGGCGCTCTCCAGGGCCAGGGCGCCCCGGACCACGGCGGCGGTCTGTGGGTCGCGTCCCGCCCCGGCCACCAGGCAGGCCACGAACTGCTCCACGAGCCAGTCCCGCAGCTCCTCGACCGGCGGCTGCTTGTCCTCGTCGAGCCAGATGAGGGAGGCGGCCTCGACGGAGGTGATCCACATCCGTACGGTCATCCGCAGCCGGGTCCCGGGCCTCTCGACGCCCAGATGGCTGAGGATGTGCTCGGCGGCGGCCCGCCGCACCCCGTCCACGATCGCGGTGGTGCGGGACGTCTCGACCACACTGCCGCCCTGGAGCAGGGCGCTGAAGCCGGCGTCGTGCTGGTCGACGAAGGCGAGGTAGCGGTCGAGGGCGCGGCCCAGCCGCCGGGTGAGCGGTCCGTCGGGGGGCTCCGCGAAGCAGTGCTGGAGTTCCTCGGCGGCGGAGTGCAGGGCGGCCTCGTACAGCTGCTGCTTGCCGCCGGGGAAGTAGCGGTAGACGAGGGGCCGGGAGACTCCCGCGGCCTCCGCCACGTCGTCCAGCGAGACCTCCTCGGGCGCGCGGTGCGCGAACAGGGAGAGCGCGGCGTCGAGGAGCTGGGTCCGCCGCTCCTCGACGCTGAGCCGGCGGTACGCGCGCGTGGTGGCCTCGGAGGTCATATCCCGCAGCGTAACCGGGCCGTCCCGCGAAACGGCCACGAGCGCCGGGCCGAACGTCGGCCGCCTCACGGTGGCCGCGGGAGGCCGGGGACGCTTTCAGGCCAGCAGTCCCGACGACCTCCACAGCCGTCGGCCCATCCCCCGCAGTACGCCGATGTCGTCCAGGAAGTCCGTCAGCCGTTTCGCGCCCGTCTGCATGACCTCCCGGCGGTGTCCGCTCGCCCGTACCTGCGCCACGGCCTCCCGCTTGTCCAGGCCGACGTTCGTGTACACCTCGGGGTTCACGAACGCGACCGAGAACACACGTGCGAACTCGCCGGAGGTGATCCGGGTGAACTCCTGCGACCAGCGCGGGGCGGTCAGCATCTGGCGGCGCAGCTCCTCGCGCGCGTACCGGACGTGCCGGGCCTCCTCGACCACGTGGATGCGGGTGACCCCCCGGACCAGCGGCTGCACCCGCTCGTCCGGGAAGGTCAGCCGCTGCATCCAGTCCAGGACCTCCTCACCGAGGAGGGTCGCCGTGAAGGAGCCCGGCGTCGTCGAGATCGTCTTGAAGACGCGGCCCAGGTTCTGGTGCGCCCGGCTCACCGGGTACCAGGGCGTGTCGCCGTGCGCGATCAGCCGGGCGAACATCTTGGAGTGCCGGCACTCGTCCTCGATCTCGGTCAGCGCGTAGCGCACGTGGGCGCTCGTCGCCGCTTTGTCGTAGATGTGCCGGACCAGCAGCTGCATCAGGATGATCTCGAACCAGATGCCGAGCGAGGCGAGCGCCGCGGCCTCGTGCTGGGAGAGCAGGATCCGCTGCTCCTCGCCCATGCGCTTCCACAGCGGAGTGTCGTAGAGCGACACCAGCTCCGGCGGCCAGAACCACTTGCCGTCCTCGTAGGGCGCGTCCCAGTCCAGTTCGCTGTCAGGGTCGAAGGAGTGCTTGGCGGAGGAGTCGAGCAGTCGCTTCGCCACCTGCTCCCGGTCCTTGAGCAGGCCGAGCGCGTCGCGCAGCACCTCGGCTTCCGTCACGGTCGTCATCGCTGTCCCCACCACCTCGTCGTACGGGCCGCCGTTACCGGCGGTCACGTCTTATGAGACTGCTTGTCAGCAAGGACGTCAATCCCCTGTGCCGCACTTGTTGACGCCGCGTCTACCTCGTGTGAGCGTGGGCTGTATGCCGACCCACGAGCTGTACGCCAAGGACCCGGGAGACCCGCTCTGGCAGGTGCCCGCCGGTGGCGCCGCGCGTTTCAACTGGGAGTATGACGACGGGCGCGACCGGCTGCTCGCCCTGTACCAGAAGGGCAAGGACAAGCAGTGGGACGGGCAGAAGCGGATCGACTGGGACCAGGAGGTGGACCCGTACGATCCGCTCGGCACCCCGGAAGAGGCGATGACCCTGTACGGGACGCCGTACTGGGCCAGGATGACCGACCGGGACAAGGGCGAGCTGCGCAGGCACTACGCCTCCTGGCAGTTCAGTCAGTTCCTGCACGGCGAGCAGGGCGCGATGGTGTGCGCGGCCCGGATCGTGGAGTCCGTCCCCGACCTGGACGCGAAGTTCTACTCCGCGACCCAGACGATGGACGAGGCGCGGCACGCGGAGATCTACGCGCGCTTCCTGCACGAGAAGATGGGCATGGTCTACCCGATCAACGACAACCTCCGGTCGTTGCTCGGCGACACCCTTCGCGACTCCCGCTGGGACATGCCGTATCTCGGGATGCAGGTGCTCATCGAGGGCCTGGCGCTGGCGGCGTTCGGGATGATCCGTGACACCACGAACAAGCCGCTGCCGAAACAGATCCTGGCGTACGTCATGCAGGACGAGGCCCGGCACGTGGCCTTCGGCCGTATGGCACTGCGGGACTACTACAGGCAGCTCACGGACGCCGAACTGCGCGAGCGCGAGGAATTCGTCATCGAGGGCTGCTATCTGATGCGCGACCGGCTGCGCGGGGTGGAGGTTCTGGAGAACTTCGGCATTCCGAAGGCGGAAGCGGAGGAGTTCAGCGAGAACTCCGAATTCCTCCGGCTGTTTCGTCAGTTGCTCTTCAGCCGCATCGTCCCCTGCGTCAAGGACATCGGTCTGTGGGGCAAACGCCTGCAGCAGGCCTATGTCGACATGGGCGTCTTCGAGATGGGCGATTCGAACCTGGACCTGCTGATGGCCCAGGACGAGGAGATCGCCGAGCAGTTGGACGCGGAACGCTTCGCCGCGGAGGAGAAGGCCCGCGTCGCCGAGGTGGAGGAGACGATCGAGGCGGGGGCGGGGGGTTGAGGATCGCGTCCGGGGCGGGGCGGTGGCGGCGGGTCTGCTCCTCCTGTCCCACGCGGCCGATGGCGGCGGCACACGGCGGGGTCCTAGTCCTCGCGGGGCCCGTCGGAGCCCGGCGGGAACGACGCCCGGAGGGTGAAGGCGTATCGGGTCGCCCCCTGGGCGCGCAGATGCAGCAGGCGCTCCTCCGCCTCCGCCACCGTGGGGCGGTGGCCGGCGGGCACCCACCACAGGGCCGTGACCGCCTCCTGCAGGCGCTCGAACCAATCGCGGCGCCGGGCGAGCAACTCGCGGTGCTGCCCCTGGTACATGAACGCCGTAAGGGCGTCGATGTCCCGCCATGTCGACATGTTGATGATCAGCCAGTCGTCACCGAGGACGGGTACGTCCGTGGCGTTGCCGGAATCGCTCTGCAGACGCCAGACGAAGCCGTCCGAGGCGTCGGCCACCGCGTTCACGGGATCCAGCGCGTCCACGAAGTCCTTCAACTGCGGTGAGTCCAGCGGGGCCTTGAGGCGGGCGATGTTGACCTGGGCGAGCTCGTACGCGGCTGCGGGCCGATCGTTCACCGTCATGGACCGAACGGTAGGTCGGCTGCCCGGTGCGGCGACAGCCCCCGTCTCAGCAGCCGGACGGCCCGCAGCGCCGCGTCCGCGGATGCCCGTTCAGCACCGCCTCCATCACCGCCTTGGCGATCGGTGCCGCGTCCCCGCCCCCGCTGATCTCCCCGCGTCGGCCCGCCGCGTTCTCCACCACCACCGCGACCGCCACCGCCGGCTCCGGCGCGTCCTTCGCCTGCGCCCAGGAGATGAACCAGGCGTACGGATTCCCGGAGTTGCCGACGCCGTGCTGGGCCGTGCCCGTCTTGCCGCCCACCATGGCACCACGGATCGCCGCGTTCCTGCCCGTGCCCTCCGCCACGGTGTCCATCATCATCTCCCGCAGCTGCTGGGCGGTCTCCGGGGTCATCGTCCGGTGCAGGGTGCGGGGAGCGGTCGTCGAGACCGTCTCGCCGTCCCCCGCCGTCGTCCTCTCCACCAGGTACGGGGCCTTCACCTCGCCCTCGCCCGCCACCGCCGCCGCGATCATCGCCATCTGCAGCGGCGTCGCCCGGGTGTCGAACTGCCCGATGGAGGACAGCGCCAGCTGCGGCCCGTCCAGCTTCCGGTCGAACGTGCTCGGCGCCACGGGGAACGGGATCCTCAGCTTGCGGTCGTTGAACCCGAACTTCGCCGCCGTCTCCGTCATGCTCCGCAGCCCGACCTCCACGCCCAGCTTCGCGAACACCGTGTTGCACGACCACTCGAAGGCGTACCGCAACGACGCGTCCGCGCAACCGTCGACCTCGTTGGTCAGCTGGGTGCCGGTGCCGGGCAGAGGGTAGGGGTCCGGAGACGTCGTACGCGCGTCGAGGCTGGTCACCACCCCCGCGTCCAGCGCCGCCGCGGCGGTCACCACCTTGAACGTCGAACCGGGCGGGTACGTCTGCTGGATCGCCCGGTTGAGCATCGGCCGCGCCGCGTCCCCGGTCAGCCGCTTCCAGGCCCGGGCGACGGCCGCCCTCGACCCGGACAGCTCCGCGGGGTCGTAGGACGGCGTCGACACCAGCGCCAGGATCCGCCCGGTGGACGGTTCGATCGCGGCGACCGCGCCCGTGCGCCCGGCCAGCTGCCGGTACGCCGCCCGCTGCGCCGCCCCGTTGAGGGTGGTGACGACGTTGCCGCCGGCGTTGCGCGCCCGGGCGACGCCGTTCCACAGGTGCGGCGTCGCCAGCAGCGGGTCGGTGCCCGCGAGCAGCGCGTCGTGCGTGTTCTCCAGCTGCGTCGTCCCGTACACCTGCGAGGCGAAGCCGGTGACCGGCGCGTACAACGGACCGTCCGTGTAGGTGCGCTCGTAGCGGAACATGCCGGCCGTGTCGCGGGAGCCGGTCACCGCGCGGCCGTCGACCACGATGTCGCCGCGTGGTGAGCTGTACCGGACGATCGCCTGCCGGCGGTTGGCGGGGTTGTCGGCGTAGCGGGAGGACTCGAGGATCTGCACCCGGCTCGCGTTCGCGAGCAGGGCGATCAGCAGCACCGCGCACAGGGCCGCCGCCCGGCGGATGGTGGGGGTCCCCCCTGGCCGGCCGAAGTGGAGATCCTGGGGAAGGCTCACGGCGCCGCCGCCCCGTCGCACTGGCCCCGGGCCGAGTCGCTGATCCGGATCAGCAGCGCCACGATGATCCAGTTGGTGACCACCGACGAGCCGCCCTGGGCCAGGAAGGGCATCGCCATGCCGGTGAGCGGGATCAGGCCCGTCACCCCGCCCGCGATCACGAACACCTGGAGCGCGACGATCGACGCGAGCCCGATGGCGAGCAGCCGCCCGAACGGGTCCCGCAGGCCCAGGCCCGCCCGGTAGCCGCGCTCCACCAGCAGGGCGTAGATGAGGAAGAGCGCGGACAGGCCCGCGAGGCCCAGCTCCTCGCCCGCCGTCGCCAGGATGAAGTCCGACTTGACGGCGAAGCCGATGAGGATCGAGTGGCCGAGGCCGAGGCCGGTGCCGAGCGCGCCCCCGGCGGCGAACGCGAAGAGGGACTGGGCGAGCTGGTTGGGGCCGTGGCCCGCCTCGATCGACGCGAAGGGGTGCAGCCAGTCCGCGACCCTGCCGTGCACATGCGGCTCGATCGCGCCGACGGCGAGCGCGCCGAGGAGCGCGAGCACCAGGCCGACGGCGACCCAGCCGGTGCGGCCGGTCGCGACGTACAGCAGCACCACGAACAGTCCGAAGAACAGCAGCGAGGTCCCGAGGTCGCGCTCCAGGACCAGCACGCCGACGCTCAGCAGCCAGATCGCCACGACCGGGCCGAGGACGCGTCCGGTGGGCACGTGCAGCCGCCACACCCGGCGGCGCGTGAACGTCAGTGCATGGCGGTTGGCGGCCAGGTACCCGGCGAAGAAGACCGCCAGCAGCACCTTCGCGAACTCGCCCGGCTGGATGGAGAACCCGGCGACCCTGAGCCAGATCCGGGCGCCGTTCACCGCCGGGAAGAAGATCGGCAGGGTCAGCAGGCCGAGGGCGGCCACCACACAGACGTAGGTGTAGCGCTGGAGCACCCGGTGGTGGCGCAGCAGCACCACGACGGCGATGAACAGGGCCACGCCGATCGTCGACCAGTACAGCTGGGTGGGGGCCGCCCGGTCGCCCGGGGTCTCGAGGTCGAGTCGGTAGATCAGCACCAGGCCCACCCCGTTGAGCAGCACGGCGATGGGCAGCAGCAGGGGATCGGCGTACGGGGCCCGCAGGCGCACCGCGCAGTGCGCGAGCAGCGCGAGCACGCCCAGCCCGGCCCCGTAGCGGGCCGCACCGGGCGGGACGGTGCCGTTCTTCGCGAGTCCCACGGCGCAGTAGCCGTACACGGAGAGCAGGACGGCGAGGAGGATGAGGGCGAACTCGATGCCACGGCGCCGGGGCAGGCCCAGGGCGGGAGCGGGGGCGTCCGCCGCCCGCGTCGGTCCTGGCATTCCGGGCTGGATCATGTGCGGAACGTAGCAAGCGGGCGACCGAATGTCCCGCTATATGGTCACAATCGGGCCGTTCCGGTACATCTCGAGGCCCCGGTCATGGAGGCATCGGAAGGGAAGGGCCGGGCCGTCCGGCATCTCCGCGTGGCCGGACCGTGGCGTCACTCCGTGAGTTCCTCCAGGAGACGGGCCGTGCCCAGGCCGGCGCGCAGGTACTCCACGAACAGCTCGTTGTGCAGCGCCCAGGGCCCGCGGCGGGCGCGGATCATGCGAATCGCCTCCTCGGCGGTGTGACCGGCCCGGATCAGCGCGTCCGCGACGACCAGCCCCGAGCGGTTGTAGCCGTGGTAGCAGCGCACGAGGACCCGGCGGCCGTCCTCCAGGGCGTCGTCGGCGGCCTGCCCGAGCCGCATCACGCCCGCGAGCTGCGTTCCGTCGAGCGGGCCGTCCGGAATCGGCCACACACGGTGCTCGATGCCCTCGTCCGGGCCATGCCCCGGCAGCCGCAACAGGGTCAGTACCAGATCGAACTCATCGCGTACGACGGCGAATTCCGTCTCTCCGGAGCGCGCCCTGAATTCATGGCCGCCCATCCACAGCCCGGGCACGATCTCGTTCCACGGACTGTCCGGAGCGGGCACCTCGGGTTGCTTTCTGCGGGTCCGCAACGGCGCCTCCCAGCGACTGCCCAACTGCTCACAAGGTAGCCGGGTTCTTGCCCCTGGAGCACCCCGCCTGTTCCCATGGTCGGGGGGTGATGGTGCATGAGTGGACTGCGCGTCATACCGACCCGGCGGCACGGACAGGAACGCCTGTACGTGTGTGACACCGACGGGAGGAACATCGCCTGGTACGACCGAGAGGCGGGCCGGGTCAACCTGCTCAGCGAGGACCGGCGGCAGGAGGTGCTGGAGGCGCTCGGCCCGTTCCTGAGCGGGCCGGTGGCGGTGGGGCCGCCACCCGTTCCCACCCCGGCCGAGCTGGTGCGGCTCTCCCTGCACCCGGACGACGACCTCGCGCCGAACCGGCCCGGCGAGGCGCTGGTGATCGCCCTGGACCGCGACCCGGAGCACGCCCACCTGCTGCGCCCCGATCCCCGGCGCCGGGCGCTCGCCGCGGAGCAGGCGGTCGGCGAGGCGCTGGATCGCCTGGAGGGCGTGGGCTGGCGCACCTTGCACTCGGTGCCGCTGCCCGGAGGCGACCGCATCCACCACCTGGTGATCGGCCCCGGCGGACTCTTCGCCGTGCGCTCGCTCTACGCCCGCAGGCAGCGCATCCGCGTCGCCGACCCGATGGTGACGGTGGGCCGCGGCGAGCCGCTGCCGCTGCTGCGCCGGGCACGCTCCGACGCGGACCGGGCCTCCTACGCCCTGACCGCCGAGGTCCACCCGGTCCTGGTCCTGCTGGAGCCCGCCCGTGTGGAGGTCACGGTCCCGCCGCGTGAGGTCCGCGTCCTCAAGGACACGGACGTTCCCGGCCTCGCCCGCCTGGGCGGCATGCTGAAGCCGGCGGACGTGGAGGCCCTGCACGCGATGGCCCGGGACCGGCACACATGGTCGAGGGTGTGACGGGTTCAACTGACCTCGACAATGGCTTTCGTGATGACGGGCAGCGGCGGCGCGTCCAGATCAGGGCAGCGGCGCCGCTCGGTCCGGTTCCAGGAGCGGCGCCAGTAGGTCGCCGTACGCCTGCACACGGGGGCCGATGTCCGGGGCGCGGAAGACCAGGTCGCCGGGGGAGACGCAGTCCGCCACCTCCTCCCACGTCACCGGCGCCGACACGGTGGGTTCGGCCCGGGCGCGCAGTGTGTAGGGGGCCGCCGTCGTCTTGCGGGCCGCGTTCTGGCTCCAGTCCACGAAGACCTTCCCGGGCCGCAGACTACGGGTCATACGGTGGATCGCCAGCCGGGGCAGCGCCTTCTCCGCCTCCACGGCGAGCTGTCTGGCGTACTCCGTGGTCCGTCGCGACGGCGTCCGCTCCACCGCCGCCAGCAGGTGCAGCCCCTTGGAGCCGGAGGTCTTCGCGTACGCCTCGATCCCGTCCGCCGCGAGCCGCTCCCGCAGCCACAGGGCGACCTCGCAGCACTCCACCACGGTGGCGGGCGCCCCCGGGTCCAGGTCGAAGACCAGCCGGTCCGCCTCGTCGGGCGCGTCGATGCGCCACTGCGGGGTGTGGAACTCGGTGACCAGGTTGGCCGCCCACATCAGGCTGGGCAGGTCCTGGATCAGCACCATGCGGGCCGGGCCCTCGGCGCGGGGCACCTCGGCGGTGGTGACCCACTCGGGCGTACCCGGTGGCACGTTCTTGGCGAAGAAGACCTGGCCGTCCGGGCCGTCGGGATAGCGCAGGAAGGACAGCGGGCGGTCACGGAGGTGCGGCAGCATCGCGTCCGCGGTCGTCGCGTAGTAGTGCAGCACCTCACCCTTGGTGAAACCGGTCGCGGGATAGACAACCTTCTCCAGGTTGCTGAGCGCGAGCCGTCGCCCCTCCACCTCTGTGATCGGCGTCATACGATGAGAATCCCATGAAATCGTCTGATCTCTGTTGAAAAGGTGCGGCACGTGCGATCCATCTGGAACGGCACCATCTCGTTCGGCCTGGTCAGCATCCCCGTGAAGCTGATGAACGCCACCGAGAACCGCTCGATCTCCTTCCGCCAGATCCATCTGGAGGACGGCGGCCGCATCCGCTACCGGAAGTTCTGCGAGCTGGAGGACAGCGAGGTCACTCAGTCCGAGATCTGCAAGGGATACGAGGACGCGGACGGCACGGTCGTCCCGATCACCGATGAGGACCTGGCGAAGCTTCCGCTCCCGACCGCCCGGACGATCGCGATCATGGCCTTCGTTCCCGCGGAACGCATCGATCCGCTCCAGATGGACATGGCGTACTACCTCGCCGCGAACGGCGCTCCGGCAACCAAGCCGTACGCCCTGCTGCGCGAGGCGCTCAGACGCAGCGGGAAGGTGGCCGTCGCGAAGTTCGCGCTGCGGGGCCGCGAGCGGCTCGGGATGCTGCGCGAGTTCGACGGCGTGATCGCCATGCACGGGCTGCTGTGGCCGGACGAGATCCGCACGGCGGAGGGGGTGGCTCCGGACACGAGCGTCACCATCCGTGACAGGGAGCTGGACCTGGCGAACACGCTGATGGAGACGCTGGGGGAGGTGGACCTGGACGATCTGCACGACGAGTACCGCCAGGCGCTGGAGGAGCTGATCGCCGCGAAGGTGGAGGGCAGGGAACTGCCGCCGGCCCCCGAGCCCGAGGGCGCGAAGGTCCTGGACCTGATGGCCGCTCTGGAGAAGAGCGTGCGGGCGGCGAAGAAGTCGCGGGGCGCGGAGACGGGCCGGGCGGCGGAGGTCAGACGGCTCCCGGCGCCGAAGCCGGCACGCGCCGAACCGAAGGAGGTACGCGCCGAACCGAAGGAGGCCGGCGGCAGGCCGAAGGGGGCCGGAGGCAGGAAGTCGACGGCTACCGCGAAGAAGACGGCGGCGAAGCCGACCGGCACGGCGAAGAAGACCACCGCGAAGTCGACGGGGGCCAAGTCGAGCGGGACGGCGGAGAAGACGGCGGGGAAGAAGACGGCGGCGGAGAAGAGGACCGCGGCGGAGAAGAGGACCGCGGCGAAGTCGACCGGGGCTGCGAAGAAGACGGCGGCAAAGAAGACGGCGGCGAAGAAGACGCCGGCGAAGAAGACCGTGGCGAAGAAGACCGTGGCGAAGAAGACCGAGGCGAAGAAGTCGGTGGCGCGTAAGCGTACGGCGTGATGCGGCGCGGCGCGGAGCGTATGCGCTGAGTGGCGCGCGAGCGTACGGCGTGACGTGGGGCGTGAGCGTATGCGTTGAACGGCGCGCGAGCGTACGGCGTGATGCTGGGCGCAAGCGCAAGCGCAAGCGCAAGCGCAGGCCCAGGAACAGGCAAAGGCACAGGCAAAGGCACAGGCACAGTGGCGCTATCGCGCCACCCTCCGCAGTGCCAGGACCGCGTTGTGGCCGCCGAAGCCGAAGGAGTTGCTCAGGGCGAGGTCGCCCGTCGAGGGGAGCGGGCGGGGGGTTCCCCGGACCACGTCCAGGCGGATCTCCGGGTCCTGGTCCGTGCCGCCGATCGTCGGGGGGATGACCCCGCGGTACAGCGTCAGGACCGTGGCCACCGCCTCCACACCGCCCGCAGCCCCCTGCAGATGGCCCAGGTTGCCCTTGAGGGCCGTGACCGGCACCGCACCGCCGAGGACCGTCCGCAGCGCGGCCGCCTCCGCGAGGTCGCCGTCGGGTGTGGCGGTGGCGTGGGCGTTGACGTGGACGACGTCCACGGCGTGGGCGTCGGCGTCCCTCAGCGCCCGTCGCAGGGCGAGCGCGATCCCGCTGCCGGAGGGGTCCGGGGCGGCCATGTGGTGGGCGTCGGCGGACAGTCCCCAGCCCGCCGCCTCGCAGTAGACGCGGGCGGCACGGGCCCGCGCGTGCTCCTCCGCCTCCAGCACCAGGAACCCGGCGCCCTCGCCGTTCACGAAGCCGTCGCGGTCCTTGGCGAAGGGGCGGGAGGGGGAGGCGTCGCCGACCGTGTGGTTCGACAGCGCGCGCATCGAGGCGAACGACGCCATGATCGCCGGTGTGACCACCGCCTCCGCGCCGCCCGCCAGGGCCACGTCGACGTGGCCGTGGCGAATGCGGTCGATGGCCTGACCGATCGCCTCGGTCCCCGACGCGCACGCGCTCGTCACCGTGCGGGCCTCGCCCGTGATCCGCAGGTCGAGTGATATCTGGGAGGCGGCCTGGGACGGCACCGTCATGGGGGTCGTGAGGGGAGAGACGGCACGCGGGCCCCTGTCACGCAGCGCGCGGTCGCCGCCGACCAGGATCGACGCGTCGCCGAGGATCGCGCCCACCGAGACGCCGACCCGCTCGGGGTCCAGTCCGCTGGGCACCGTTCCCGCCGTGTCGAACCCCGCGTCCCGCCAGGCCTCCCGTGCCGCGAGCACCCCGAACTGGGCGGCCCGGTTCATGCGCCGCGCCTGCGGACGGGGCAGCAGCGTGGCCGGGTCGACGGGTACCGTGCCGGCCACCCGGACGGGCAGCTCCGCGAACCCCTCGCCGGTCAACTCCCGTATGCCACAGCGTCCTTCGACGAGCCCCTGCCACAGCTCGGCGACGCCCATGCCCAGCGGGGTGACCGCACCGAGGCCGGTGACCACGACCCGCCGCGGCGCCGCCCCGGGGGCCGAGCGGCGCGGGCGCGCGTGGTGGCGTACGAGATGACCCCGGGCAATGGCGTCCTCGGCCAGCTCCCTCAAGCCCGCGTCGGTCAGCGGCCGTTCCACGGGGTCCTCCAGGTCGCGATGCCAGACGCCCCAGCGGCGTACGTACGTCTCCTCCACCGCCCGGGGGTCCACCGCGCGCAGGGACGTGACCCGGTCCCCGTCGCGGAAGGCGGTGCCGCCGAGGTCGCTCGACGTGAGCAGCGGAACGGCCGCGACGTCCATC
Source organism: Streptomyces sp. TP-A0356 (assembly GCF_001417775.1). Taxonomy (GTDB): domain Bacteria; phylum Actinomycetota; class Actinomycetes; order Streptomycetales; family Streptomycetaceae; genus Streptomyces. Next base: position 362,428 of record NZ_BBZJ01000019.1, read on the forward strand.
CGGTGGCCGGCGACGGTCACGCGGCGGGCGCGGGAGACGACTTCGTCGTGGTCGGTGCCGCCCAGCGGCGGGCGCAGGGTCATCCGGATGGTCTCGGGGTCCTCCGGCACGGTGTGCATCACGACGTACCAGGCGTGCTCGGCGGCGTCCTGCTCCGCCGGGTCGAGCAGATCCCCGGGGACGACTTCGGCGGCGGTGACGGTGTGGGGCCGGAGGGAGATGTCGACGGAATGGCGCATTTGTTCGTCCGCTGCTTTCTGTGGCCGGTCGAGTCCATGGCAGGAGGCACAACAACGGAAATCGCAGTTGTGCCCGCCCGGCAAGGTGCCGCATTTCACGGCCATGGCCGACCGAATCCCAACTCTCCTTTCATCATGGCTCGTTCGCCATTGAACAGGTCAACTCGTGTGCGAAGAATCACTGATCTGATGAAGATCGTGGGAAAGGATCAAGAATTCCGGCAGAGTGGATGTTGAAAATTGGCCAACGTTGCCGAATTCATGCGCTCGCAATTCGCCGGGTGTCAGCGGTGACGTTGGCAGCGTGTGACGGGAACGGATCCGGCTGGACCGGTAGTCCCGTGGGCACGGGCCTGCGGGTCCAGCGCGCGCCCCCCTCAGGCACGGGGCGACCCATGGAGCAAGATACCGCGCGATCTGACACCTCGTCACTTACACTGTCGCCGTCACACACCGAGGGGTCATGTGAGCAGCATGAACAGAACACCACGAAGGCCATGGCGCCACCTCGTGCTCGGCGGAGCGCTGGTCGCCGCGCTCGTCACGCAGTCGAGTGCGCTCGTCGCCGAGCAAATGCAGATCGGCGACCTGCAGGTAGAGCACATCGAGCCCGGCCCCTCCGGCCCGCCCGGCCCGTCCGGTCCGCCCGGCCCTCCGGGCCCGCAGGGCAGAGAGGGGAAGGACGGCAAGGACGGGAAGGACGGAGCCGACGGGAGGGAAGGCAGGGAAGGGAGGGAGGGCAAGGAAGGCAAGGAAGGCAAGGAGGGGAAGGACGGCAAGGACGGGACCAACGGAATGGACGGGAAGAACGCTGTCGCCACACCAACGCCGACTGAGTCCCGCGGCCACCGTGAGGACGCCCCGAACAGGGTCCTCCCGGGCAACTCCTCCGTCATGAACGAGAGGATGTTCGACCATTGCACGCCCGAATGGGGATACCCGCAATTGCAGACGGCAACGCCCGACGAACCGCAGCACCAGAGCGAGTGCGAACCGGACCGGTGACCGGGCGGGCTTGCCCCGCCGATGAACGGGCCCGCGAACTCGTCATCGCCAAGCAGCGGCCGGGGGCCAGTCACGCTGACCCCCGCTCTCTCGCGTCGGCATCCGCCCCGGCCAACGCCTGACGTTCGGCGATCGATCCAGGCCGCCATCCGATTGAACCATCCATAGCTGATGTGTCGCTGGGAGCGGGCTTGGCCGGGGCCGTGAGCCCGAGCGACGAGGGCCATGGCGGACCGGGACGACACAGCACTGCCCTCGGCAGTCACAGGACGAGACCACGGCAGGTCCATGACGTGCCCTTGCTCGCCTTCACCCAGCCGGAGTGAGGTGTCGGCGTACTTGCTCATTGCCCGCGCCGTGCCGCTGTCCCATGTGCACTCGGTCTCACAGGACGGTGATGAGGCCCCGGAGCGGCGCTGGCGCTGTGTGATCGACTCGACGCTCGTTTGGCCTTGAAGTGCGTTGCTGCTGCAACAGACGGGCTGCTAGAGGTGGGCTGCTAGAGATGAAGGCTCTGTTGTCAGACGCGCGTGCGATGCTGAGCAGCACTGAAGGAACGTATCTGCCGGGGGATGTGCGGGGGTTGGTGTGACGGGGTGGGACATCGCGCCTGCGGGCGTGCAGTCGGTGATCTCCAAGGTGAGGGAGGCCGCTGATGGAATGAACGCCGGGATCACCGTGGAAGGCACCGAGAGGGACATGGCGTTCCTGCCGCTGCGCGCGAGCAATTCGGCGAATGGGGCGATAGAGGCGACCAACGCATACGTGTCCGGCGCCTTGGAACAGGCTTGGAACGCCCAGCGGCAGGCGATGCTCGCGCCTGATGTGACGGCGTTCCTGGAAGCGGCCCGGAAGAAGGCGGGCGAGGGCCGGTGATCAGCCCGGACAAGATACCCACCTTCACCGGTGACCTGATCGAACTGCGCCGCGAGGTGAGCTCCCTGCGGCGGGCGGCGAAGGCGACCGGGAGCACGGCAGCGATGTGCACACCCGCTTCCAGCGCCTGGACGCCTCCTACAAGGCGCCCGAGGCCGAGCAGTTGTTCGCGACGACACAGGCGGTCCAGGGCACCTCGGGGAACGTCGCCGACAAGCTGGAGACGGTGGCCGGGGCGCTGGAGGACTACGCCGTCGAGGTCGCCGACATCGTCAAGCAGTTGGAGACGCTGCGCGCTCACGCGGCAGCGTTCGTGGCCTCCGTCCACGGCGATTCCGGCTTCTTCGCCCCCTGGCGCAAGGATCAGGACAAGGTCGACGAGCATCAGGCGCTGTGGGACGGGGTGAACACCGCGGTCGCGGCGTTCCAGCGGGCCGAGGTGACGTGCGCTGACAAGATCACGGCGTTGGTGGGCGGCACCCAGTGGCACATCAACGACGGCAGCCCACAGCAGAAGAACGCCTACGGCTTCAGCGCCGACCAGCTGGCACACGCGGACAAGCTGCCGTGGGGGAGCCCGGAGCACTACGAAGCACTGCCGGGTGGGATCGACTACCACCTGAAGCAGACCGGGCTGAGCATCTTCGACAACGCCAAGGGTGCGGTCGAGGGGCTGGTGGACCTCGTCAGCCCCGGCGAGAAGGGCAACGCCACCCGTGAGGGGCTGGCCAGGGTGGTCATCGGCGCCGAGGGCTACCTGATGGACCCGTACGGCGACAACCAGAGTCTCGACCCGCTCAACAAGCGGTTGATGGACGAGAACAAGCCGTATGCGAAGGAGCTTGCGAAGTCGTTCGTGGGCTGGGACGACTGGCAGACGAATCCCGGCAAGGCGCTGGGCACGGTCATCTTCAACGGTCTCACCCTCGGGTCGGGCCCGCTGGGCGCGGCCTCAAAGGCAGGCGCGGCGGCGGGCGAGGCCGGCGCGCTGGCCCGGGTGGCCGGCACGCTGTCCAAGGTCGGCGAGGTGCTGGACCCGATCGGCGCGGCGACGAAAACGGCCGGCGCGGCGGCCCGCGCCCTGCCGAAGGTCTCCGACCTGGTCGCGGGCGTCCGGGCGGCCACGGAATCGGCGGCGACCGCGGACAGAGTCCACAGCGTCGTCGGCCTGTCCAACAACTACGAACTCCATGTCGAAGATGGTGAATTCGCAGTCCACAAGAACGGCGCCCCGGACAGCACTCCGGCTCCCCACGAGCCGGCCGCCGCTGACCGAGCACGCGCGGTTCAGGCTTCCCGCGAGCAAGAACTGATCGGCGCGGGCGCTCACCCGCCAGGAGGCACTGCTCATGCCGGTGAGAACCGGCCGCCGGGGGCCGGCCACGACGGCCCTCACGTAGGCGGTTCTGGCGGTGATGTCCCGGGGCACGCCGGTCAGCCGCACGCGGGCTCCGCTCACGACCATCACGGAAACGGGTCGGACTCGCACTCGGAGGGCGGGCACGGCGCTGAGGGCTCTCAGCCTGGGCATGGCCACTTCGGACACACGGACACTACGCCGGACCTTGGTGGCGGAGATGACGTAGGGCACTCGGATAACAGCCATGGGGCGGGTGAGGCGCACAGTGCGCCTCCTTCGGGTCCATTGGAACTGGGAGGTGAGGCCGAGCGTGAACTCCGGGAGGGGCTGCGCGGCATACCCAAGAACACCATGAAACCCAAGGTGGTCGAGAAGCTCATCACCAGGCTGTCGGAGCATCAGTCTGGGCGTGAAATGGCTGAAATCATCAGCTCTGGACGCTTCTCCCATGCGCGGGGTTTCAGGGACACGGTCTCGATGCTGGGGTCCGGAATCCCTGACCAATTTCCGCGGGCTATTGATCAGATTCGGCTCGGCAATCAATTTTACGAGAGCGGTCTCCGGCACATTGAATTCGAGGTGAAGAATCCAAGCATCAAGGCAGATCTTGATGTGCGAGTGACGGACGACTCCGGAGACAGTTATGGCTATCAATTGAAGCGCCTGAACAACCCCAAGAACCCCTTCGAGAACATAACGAAGCCAGACAACCTCGGTCAGCTCTCAAAGTCGGAAGCCGATCACAGAATCATGCTCGTGGACGGACAGGGGACCGTCGCCGAGTGGGAGTCCAGGGGCATCCCGGACGAGCTCCTCCAGGTGCACCGCGGTGACCATCCGATCAAGAGCGAAAAGGGGCGTGGCATCCTGTTCGTGCTTCGACTGGACGACGGGACGATAGTGATTCCACCGGGTGCCAAGGCTGATCCACGAGGTGTTCTGTGATTACGACGATGCCGGTCGGTAGTTGGTCATGGGAGACCAAAACGCCGACTCAGGGAGCGGATGCCGCCGTGAGGTGTGTGCGACAGGCGCTGGACGTGTTGGAGGTGCTGCGGTCTCTTGGCCTGGCGCAAGGGGATGTGCACGCCGACATCACGGTGGGCTCCAGAGACAACGCGGTCCTGCTGTCCTTGAAGCGTGTCCACGTGAGCTCGGTGGGCGCGGGCGCTGACCGAGAGGTTCTTCGTCATCTGCGATCGGTGGACCTGGAGCACACCGGTATGGTGAGAATCGAACTGACCACTCCGGGAACCTGCCTGCGAGGCAGTGAGGCGCGCCTGGTTCAAAAGCTCTTCGAGATCTCCGTGGAGGCGTGGTCCAGTGGCGCAGGGACCGTGATGCTCAGCACGTTCTCCGACGCCTGGATGTCACACAACCTGCGTGGTCACAAGCAGCCCGAAGCGCAGGAAGCGAATGCTCCTCGCCTCGGGGGCGCTCTTGCGGCCATTACGAGACTGACCGAGGCTGAGGTCGTACCTTCAGACCCGACGTCGTACGGCGTGCCGACCGAGGTCGGATTTGCCGAACTGCCCGATGAGGATCCGGACCTGCTGGATTCCTGGCATATGTTCGAGGTTCCGCGCCGCACAGAGTTGCTGCAAGCTAAATTGCCGCCACGTGCATGTCTGTATGAAACGCAAACAGACCTTCCCGTCGATTTCGTAGAGGTAGCGAACAACGGTCTCACCGTCGGTTATCTCTGGGGAGCCGACGGTGATGACGCGGCAGGATACGAGCCGTACACACCCACCGGTGAAGCCTCGCTCGATGCCGGAGAGGAGTGGCTGGCACGCCTGAGCCAGGCAAAGGAACGGGGGCTGCCTCCGTCCGAGGCGTTGCGTGAGCTCTCGTCCTGGTCGGGAAACGCGCGGTCCGGCGCCGTCCTGCCTGGCTCACTACGAACAGCGTCTTCCCTGGAAGATCTACAAGACCTCTCGGGGCGCGAGTGATGAGGACATGACCCAGGACCTCATTGCCCTCACCCCGAGCATGCCGGACGTCCGGACCATACTCGCAGGACTGTATGCCGGTGGGCCCGACCTGCATGTGGACCGCGTCTTCGACGGCGCTGCGGTCCAGCTGTGCGCCCGCGACGGGCGTCCCCTCGTGACCGTCGAGGTCCCTGTGCTCGTCCAGGTTCCAGGCGAGGTACGGCGATTGCTCGGCGCAGAGGCGCGGGCTACCGAAGAACCGGTGTGGTGGACCGAGGTGCGGGCCACCACGGCGGTCGCCGAAGCCGGACGGCTCGCCGGATCCGTAGCAGGGAGGTTGATCGCCGTGCTGGGCGGGACCGCCTGGCCGGCCGACACGGTGCACACCGACGTCGTAGCCATCCCGGGCATGGACGGTACGACAGCGGACCGTGGCCCGTTCGACATCGATGTCCTCACCGACCAGGGCGCCCTGGTCATCCAGGACCGGCCCGTGATCGCCGCGACCAGCTGGCTCACCAACCTCATGCAGAGCACGGTCGGCTCCGCCCGTGAACTGCAGATCGTCACCCCGCCCGAGACCCGGCTGACCCTGCCCGTCCGTACTCTCCTGGCCAACATCCCCGCCCGCTGGGTCGTCCGGGATCCCACCTGCGGCTACTACGACGGCCTCACCGGTGCCATCCTCCGCTGGCACGAAGGCCGCTTCGTCCGCATGCAAGAGCGCGCCGCAGTTGCGGCAGCGTTCGTCTCCAACGGGGACGCCCGGGACGAACGGCAGCTCCACCTCTCCCTCCATGCCGTCCACCCCGCCGACGAACACCTCCTCCTCGGCGGCGTTCTGGAAGCGGCCGGGCGCGCCCTCACCGGCGCCCCGCCCGTCGGCTGGTCCACCGCGGAACCCGTGAACCAGCCCTGGTCACCGCGCCAGGGTTGGAGCTGCCCGGGAATACGACCGCCGCAGATCAGAGTGGGCGCGGTATGCCGCGCAGGGAGTTGGACGACAGGCCGCGGCGATCCGTAGCACCGTCCCGGTACCGGCTGACCAGGCCGGCCACCGCAAGCGCCGCGCAGTAGTGGCGGACGTCCGCCGACCTTCGACCCATGAGGACTACAAGGCCCGGCAGGCCGTTGCGCATCTTCAGCGGTAGAGAACGATGAGGGAGCCGAGCAGCAGCGTGGCTGAGACGGTGATCCCCAGGATCCGGTAGCGGCTCCACGCGGCGAGCGCGAAGCCGCATGACCACGCTCCGCCTACGATGGTGGCAGCCCACGAGCCTGCGGTCGTCTGTGCGGCCTCGAGAGGAAGCGGCGCCAGCAGGATCGTCGGGGGGATGACGGCGAGCCGTGGCCTGATGCCCAACTGCTTGTAGACGACGATCAGCACGACCAGGGCGATCGTGATGACGAGCGGGATGGCTGTCAGGTCCCACCAGGTGAAGCAGAGGCCGTCGATCGATTCGCATGCCTGGTTGCTGTGACGCTTGACCCACGAGAGGTAGTGCCCGGCGCCGGTGGCCAGAACCGCACCCGTGACAGCCGCGCCGAACACGCGCGGTATGACGGGCCGTGGCTCCTTGAGGGTGGTGTTCATGCCTGCAGCTTTGCCTAATCGATGGCCCGGGGGCCTGAGTACGGATACTCAGGCCCCCGGATCAGTTACCTGTCACATCCCCCGGAGTGTCTGTTCCAGGGTGTCAGGGTGTCTGCGTAGAGGCGAGGCCCTGCGGCTTGGGATGGAAGGACCGCATCGACGGCGACGGAGCGTCATGGTCCGCCTGCTCTCGCCCGGTTACCACGATGCCGTGAATGCTCTCGGGATCACCGCAGACGGCCTTGCCGTCGAAGTCGTCCCGCGGGTCGGAGAAGACCGCCCACGATCCGGCATCCTGAGTGGCTCCCTTCATATCGGTTGCGAGACCGTCAGCCAGAGTGCGTACCCAGTCGTTCTCAACGTCCGGTGGCAGCGGCAGTCTCAGCGCATCCGGCAGGCCGGGCGCCTGACGGAGCTGGTGGGCTGCGAGAGCCAGAGCCTCGGGTGACTCACCGTCCTCGGGATGGCAGCCGAGGACCGTGAAGTCCACGAGACCCGGGGAGGGGAGCGTGACCGGCCTGCCCCCTTGGCACCGGTCGAGCTGGAGGCCAAACCCACCGAAGTCGCCGCTCGCACCCCCGGAACCCCTAGGCTGGCGGGGCATCAACTGCACAACCACACCGGGGCGGAAAAGAAGCATGCGTGGCCTCTCCGAGGCGAACCTCAAGACGCTGGCCGGTGCCCGTTCCTTCGAACGCGGCCTGGAGTACCTCGACGCGGTGTCCGGGATCGAGGTCGGTGACGGCTGGGTCACCGCGAGCGTCCACGGCACGGAACGGTACGAGGTAGAGCTGACCCTGGACGGGCCCGGCGGGCCGGCCGGCGAGTGCGACTGCCCGTACGGCCTGGAGGGCAACTTCTGTAAGCACCTCGTAGCCCTCGGCCTGACGGTGCTCGCCCAGCGGGGGCGCCTGCCGCAGCAGCGGAAGGCGGCCCGGGAGCGCGCCCAGGATCTCGACGGGTGGCTGTCCGCTCTGTCCAAGGACGAGTTGCTCGCTCTGCTGCGGGAACAGATCGACGGGGACCGGCAGTTGCGGCGGCGCCTGGAACTGCGGGCCGCGAGCGCCCGCGGGGACCTTGCCGCGGTCCGGTCCCGTATCCGCGATCTGCTCGACATCGGACCCTTCGCGCAGTACGGGTACGTCGAGTACGCCGATGCCCGCGCCTACGCCGACCAGGCCGGGCAGGCGGTTTCCTCGATCGGCGCGCTGACCGGCTCGGGACGGGCCGCCGACGCGATCACCCTGGCGCGGGAGGCGATGCGGCTGCTGGCCGAGGCGGTGGAGAGCGTCGACGACTCAGCCGGCTGGCTCGGGCAGATCGGTGCAGACCTCGCCGATGCACACCTCGACGCGTGCCGTGCGGCAGGTCCCGACCCCGAGGAGCTCGCGCGCTGGCTGGTCGGCCATGCGCTCGGTGACATCGACGACGGCCTGACCGACATCGATCCGCTCGATTACGAGGATGTCCTCGGCGAAGAGGGAATGGCCGTCCTGCGGAAGTCGGCGGTCGAGGCGTGGCGGGGCAACCGTCGCGGCTGGGCCCAGAAGCGTCTGATGGAGCGTCTGGCCAAGGCGGGAGGCGATGTCGACGCGGTGGTCGCCGTGCACGCGGCCGACCTCTCGCCGAACGGCCACACGCACCTGGTCATCGCCCGTGAGCTGGACACGGCCCGGCGCTCCGAGGAGGCCCTGCGCTGGGCGGAACGCGGCATCCGGGAAACCCGGGACCTCTCCGCCGTCGACACCGCCCTCGTCGACTACCTCTGCGAACGCTACGCCCAGGCGGGCCGGCTCGCCGACGCTGTCGCCGTGCGCCGCGAGCACTTCGGTGCCCGCCGCACCCTGGCCGCGTACCAGCAGCTGCGCGCCGCCGCGCGGGCCGCGGACCGCTGGCCGGCCGAGCGCGGGGGAGCCCTTGCCCTGCTGCGTGCCGACGCGAAGCGGCGGCAACAGGGCTGGTACGGCGGCCCCGTCCTGGTCGACGCCCTGCTCGACGACAAGGACGTCGAGGCCGCCTGGGGGGCCGCCACCGAGACCGGCGCCGATGACCGGCAGTGGCTCACCCTCGCCGACCAAGCACGGGCGACCCGTCCCGCCGACGCGCTCGGCGTCTACCTGCGTCTGGCCGAGCCACTGACCAAGCAGACCGGCAACACGGTCTATGAGCAGCTTGTCGGCCTGCAGCTGAGCATCCGCGACTGCCACCACCGCCTGGGCACGGAGGACGAGTTCGCCGCATACGTCACCGCCCTGCGCACCGCCCAGAAACGCAAGCGGAACCTGATGCGGCTGATGGATGAACACGGTCTCTGAACCGGAGGGCGTCTCTAAGAGCTCCGAACAGAATGCCGCGAACTGATCGGACTCCCATTCTGTTCGGAGCTCTAAGGCCCACCCGGCGCCCACGCCGCCCTCGAACCCCACTGCGGCTGGTGTCCGAGGTAGGAGTCCGGGGCCGACGTCGGGGAACAGTGTGGAGCTGCGCGTGTCATGTGAGGCTCGCGGCCTGTTCCCTTGTGTTCTGGGGCGCGTTCTCGCGGCGCGGGAGCAGCACCGGGGTGGTTAGGAGGAGGACTCCGGCGACAGCGATCGCGGTGCGGGGGCTGGTGATGGCGGCAAGCAAACCCCACACGGCGGTCAGGGCCGCGATGGCAGCGCTGCTGCTGACCGACCACGCGGACAGGGTGCGGGCGACCCGGTCGGGGTCGGTGTGGTCGAGCCGGTAGGTGGCCAGCACTGGGTTGAACAGGCCGCAGCAGGTCACCAGGCCGAGTTGGACGGCGATGATGAGTACGATCCCGGTGACACCGGGCCGGACGAACGCCAATCCGACAGGCCAGCACGCACGCAGCGCCCCGGCGGTGAGGATCACCTTGTGCTGCCCGAACCGCGCCACGAGTCGGCGCGCCAGGCGTGAGCCGACGAGGCCACCGACGCAGGGGGCCGCGAACGCGAGGCCGTACTGCCAGGGTGCGAACCCGAGGCGGCCCAGCAGGAGTACGGCGAGCAGCGGCTGGCTCGCCATGATCAGGCCGTTGACCACGATCGTGTTGAAGAACAGCGGGCGCAGCGCGGGGTGGGTGAGGATGTGGCGCCATCCTTCGAGCAGGTCGCCTACTCGCAGCCGCGGCGCACCGGTTCGCGCGGGGCGCGGTTCCGTACGGCCGATGGCGCGGATGCCCAGCGCCGAGAGCAGGTAGCTGACCGCGTCGGCCACCACGGTCGTCACCGGGCCGAACAGCCCGATCGCGGCCCCGCCGAGGGGTGGTCCGACCACAGTCGAGGTCCACGTCGTGGACTCCAACCTGCTGTTCGCGACGAGCAGGTCCTCCGGCGGCACGAGCGACTTCAGGTACGCGCCGCTGGCCGCCTTGAAGGCGATGTCGGCCGCCGCGGTGACGACGGAAACCAGGAGGAGTTGGGCGAAGCTGAGCCGGCCGAGCGCGAACGCGGCGGGGACGCTCATCAACGCCGCGAACCGGGTCAGGTCCATCGCCACCATGACCGGCCGCTTGCGACGGAACTCCACCCAGGGACCGAGCGGCACCGCGACCAGGGCTCCCACGGCCCGCCCTGCGGCAGACAGCGCCGCCACCTGGGCCGGCCCGGAGTGCAGCACCAGGACCGCGATCAGGGGAAGCGCGCCGAAGCCGAGCCCCGAGCCGTACGAGCTGACGGCATACGCCGCCCATAACCACCCGAACCGACGCCCCAGCGCCCGCCTGCCCATCATGCCCACCGCACCCCTCGCCGAACCGAACAACCACCGCTGGCCACCGGCATCAAAGCGAGTGGGGGATGGCGAGATCAAACAACCGATCAGCCAGGAAGCACAACCACTCGTTGTGCGGACAGCGTGGTCGGCGTGGATCTCGATGCGGTGCGCACCTCTGTGGCCGCCGCGGACGCGGCCTCACCCTCGTCGGCCAGGAGCCGGGGCTGCTCGGCCAGTTCGCCCTCACGTCCGACGAACAACCGGACGCGGACCCGCGGAGATTCCCGGCCCCTGGCGGCGCGTCCACCTCCTTGGCTTAGCGCACAGCCTCGGCCGGCAGCATCACCACCTGGGCACCATCCCTGTTGATCGCCACACCGACACCGCCACCCACCGCCACGGACCGCACCGCCACGGACCGCGGACCCGTCGCGTGCGGACCGCCGCCTCCGGGCACAAGACTGTGCGTCATGGCCTGATCGTCGCGTTGTCCCCGGTGACGGCCGTGCCGATGGTCTTCGCGGCGATGGACCGCTCACCCGACGCTGTCACGTTCACCGTCTCAGGCAGCGGGCAGCAGCCGGCCCAGGTCAGCCAGCAACTCGGCGTGCCGGCCGGGCGGACGCGCGCTGCGGCGAAGCGGGAACGTGGCTCCCCTCGCGAGCACTGCCGCCAGGTGACAGGGGTGAAGACCTCCTGCCCAGGACCGGTGGCCAGGGCCGCCACCGAGGGTGCGGGCCGGCGGTAGCGAGGCTGGGGCCAGCACCTGGCCGGACCAACCGTGCTCCCGCTACGTTGGCTCTGCGCGCAACTGGACAGAAGAAGAGGGGGCCAGGCGTGACGAGCGGGGAGCCCGGCGGCGGTGTATCTGCCACCGCAACAGCCGATACGGACACCACACCAGGCACGGACCCGCATGGGGACCCCGACACGGACCCGGACCCGGGTGGTGGGCCGGACCACTTAGCGGGGGGCGATCCGGGGCAGAGCGAAGCCAGCCTCACCGAGTACCTGTTCTTCTTCCTCGGCCTGTTGCCCACACTCATCGCCGGGATACGGATCTATCTGATCGCTCACGGCGACCGCACGACCATGCTGGAACTGCTCGACACGCTGAACGTGAGCGCCCTGATGCTGGACACCTTCATCCGCTTCATCGGTGTGATCGGCGGGGCGGTGACGGCGTTCCTCCTGGTGCGCCTCGTCCTCGAACGCCCGGAATCCCCTCCTCGCTCCTGGCTACGCCGCGTCATCTGGGACCACCGCCGCCCGGCCCTCTGGCTGCTGGCAGGCACCTTCGCGGCGTTCATCAGTACCGCCTACCTGGAAGAGTTCTACGACGCCGACAACAAGTGGGCCTGGCAGCCCGTCGACCTCTTCAGGATCTACGCCTGGCTCGCGGCGCTGTATGTCGGCCGCGCGCTGGCTGTCCGTGCCTGGCGACGCCGCTCCGCGTCCCGACGACAGAGTCTGGACGGCACAACGGGCGGCACCACGGATGACACCGGCGACCCGAACCAGGCTCAGCCGCCGGCTGCGCCCGCCCGCAGTCCCTGGCGTCTGTGGGGAGTGGCGACGTACACGCTTCTCCCGGTCGCCGTCCTCATGACGTCGTCATTGCTCAAGCAGTCCGACGACCGCATGTGGCTGCCCGCCCAGGTGATCACCCTCGACGGCGTCCCGGCCCCGGTCACGCAGGAGGGCATTCAGCAGGACCCGGAATTCCCGCATCTGAACGTCGAGCACGACGGTCACTACACCTTCGTCGGCTACGTCCTCGCCGACGACGGCACCTCGGAGACCATCCTGTCCTCCAACGGAGTTCTGCTGACCGCCGACTCCAAACACGTTGCCGACAAGGAGTTCTGCCAGTACGAGCCCACCCACGACGTCGCGGACGACACCCCCTTCATCGACCGCATGGTCAACCACGACGACTCCTGGAATCCCGGATTCACCTGTGCGGACCTCCTCAAGAAGGACATCGGACTGAAGTAGGTCGCCGGACCGATCCCCTGAGGAATGCTCTCTGCCTCTGCACCATCCCGGAAACGCCATGGCCCCGGCATGGCCGGGGCTCTTGGCGTACTGGTGGTCTCTAGTGCTGTGACCGCATAAGTTCGCGGGTTGGTGGTCGTGGCGGTTGGGTGGGCGGTGACGTCCGATCCGACCGCTGGAGGCGTGGTGGTCGAGCCCGTCCGTGTGCGCAGACTGACCGCGCTGAAGTCGATCCGTGCCGCCCGCCCGGACGGCGCACCCATCTACGTGATCATGGACAACCTGTCCGTCCACAAGGGCGCCGACATCCGCCGCTGGGCGAAGAAGGAAGCCGTCACCGGCCACGACATCGACACCCTGTGGGCCTCCCGAGACCGCAGCGTCCTCTACGAGCCACACGCCCACTTGGCCTACCGGTACGGCGAGTTGACCAAGACCCGGGCACCCAAGCTTCCACCTCGCCCCGGCACGCCACTATTTGCCCCGGCGTAGCGGCGCTGAACTCCACCGAAAGGACTTGTGTCTACCCGAACCGGCTTCTCGGGAGTCCGTCCCTCAGGTCGACTTCGACGCCGGCGAGGAGATGTACCTTGACTTCTACCGCAAGGTCTCTGTCCGCGAAGACATGCTCGTTCCCCTCGCCGAACACCCCACACCCAATGGGCGCGCACAGGCACTACGTCCTGTTCGACCGCACCGCCACCTGGGGGTGCCCCGGTATGCCGCAGGTGCTCGCCGTACATCTCGCCCACAACTCGTCACTGATCTTTACGGCCTTTGCTGTGCAATGGTCACCCCCACAAAGCACGGGATCACATACATCTCCACCGTGCCACAACAAGATTATTCTGGATGGACCTCTTGGCCCACGTAGCGACTGGTGTCCAAGGTTGGCACGGCGTGTGGCTCGCCGGTGAGCCGTTCGACGAGTTCCTGCACGACCTCTTGCGCCGAGACGATGGTGCGATGAAGCGACCTGGCATCCTTCGCGAATTCCTTCGCGGAAACCTCGAAAATTAGGTCGATGTCGGGTCGCTCGCCCATGGGATCAGGTGTATAGCGACTGTTGGCAGCATAGAAGTCGTACAGCTCATTCTGGATGAGCATGTATCGCTGATATGATTCCAGCGCCCTCTCGACCCGATCCTGCACCAGGGCTTGTCGGTCACCCAGCCTCCAGTAGATCCATGCAGTAAGCAGGGACAGCTGGGTTGCGGAAGCAGCAGTTTCGCCGAACTGTCGAAGGTGACGAGCCAAGTTCCGGCGCTCGGACATGGTGGCCGCACTCCTCCACTCACCGGACCCGGCCAGCACCAGTACCGCTCTACGAGCGTTCGGCGAGCAACTCAGCCAGGCGGTCGGCAAATTCGGTGAGCCGGTCCAGCCGTGGTCCAGTGCGGGCGATGCGAAACCCGTGGCGGCGGCCCCAGAACGCAGCCTGGACGGCATGGAACTGGGCCCACCGCCGGACGCGTTCACGGTCGAGTTCCGCGGCCTCCGTGAAGACGTCCAAGACGCGGTAGACAGCCTTGTGCAGGTCATCCGCTTCGAGGAGCTTCAGCGCGCGGGACTTCAGCAGTGTGCCGCCGTCGTAGGCAGGATCTCCCACGTACCCCTTTGGGTCCACAGCCAGCCACGGCTCCCGGCCGGCGCGCAGGATGTTCCGGGCATGGAGATCGCCATGGACGAGGGTGTCCGGCTGGGCCCGCCCCAGCTCCCGAACGGTCGCCACGGCGGCATCCAGCACTTGACTCGGCAGTGCATGCGGCAGCTCCTCGGCGTCCTTGCACAGCTGCTCCTCCCAGGCATCGGCCTGCTCACGCAGCCGGGGCAGGCCGGGCGGTGCGGGGATGGCCAGGCGGCGATTGAGCCGCCCGGCAACCGTCACCACCTCGTCGCCGTCTTCGACCTCCGCCAGGGTCGACGGCTGAACCCGCTCCAGCAGCATCGCGAACCGCTCGTCGTCACGCTCATGCAGCAGCACGGCGCCGCACCCGCCCCACGCAACGAATGCATCCGGCTCATGGACGTTGCCGGCATGTGGAAACGACACCTTCAGTACGGCGCTCTCCCCAGCCCGCCGCCGTACCGGAACGATGACACCGACGCCCCCGTGCATGACGTCGCCATCCGGCACGCACCCCCAGCGCCCCAGCAACTCCTTCACGATCCCGGGCAACTCGGCGAGCCACGCGGACCCGGTCTCCCCCTCACGGTCGATGGTGCCCTGTGCGAACTCCTCTGGCATCGCGATCATCCCGGCACCCTACGCGCCAGCCCGCCGCAGCCACCAAGCCAAAGCCGACCGCTGCCGCCGCCCGGCAGACCGCGTACTACGAAGATCGCGATCTACAGCTGGAGTACCTAGGCGCATGCTTGACCCGCGCCTCTTCGTCCGAAGCAACTTGGATAAGGCCCCCACCTTGGGCTAGGGCACCTCTCACCTGCGTTGATGGTCCGCTGGCGTCCGCGCTCGTCCGCCGTTGTCCGTGGGCGTTGTCACGCGGTTGGACACTCAGTCGGCCCAGCAGGAGTGGGGCCGTTTTCGTCGCTGCGCCGAATTGGGCCGGATATCTGACCCAGGCTGAGGGTACCCGCCTCGCAGCATGGCCCATGGCCGAGTCCGGTACGCGGTGACAGCAACGGAGAACCAGATGAAGGCCCGCCAATCAGCAGCTCCGCCGACGCCAGCGCCGGTTCCAGCGGATGAGCAGCCCACCGAAGTCCTCTCCGGCCGCTACCGGTTGGGCGCGAGAATCGGATCGGGAGGCATGGCCGACGTGTACGAGGGCGTTGACACGCGCCTTCGGCGGCCCGTGGCCGTCAAGGTGTTCCGATCCGGCCCGGACCCGCAGACGGAGGACCGTCTCACCGCGGAGGCCGTGCTTCTGGCCCGCCTGCAGCACCCGGGACTGGTCACCGTCTACGACGCCGGCCGCCACGACGACCGCACCTACCTGGTCATGCAACTGATCAAGGGCCCCACGCTGCGCAGCCTTTTGGCGTGTGGAGCGCTGCCTGAGCGGCGTGTGGTAGATGTGGGCGCCGCCCTCGCGCGGGTGCTGGCCTATGTCCACCGGGCCGGCGTCGTGCACCGAGACATCAAACCGTCGAACATCCTCCTCGACGCGGCCGGGGATCCTCACCTGGCTGATTTCGGCATCGCGCGCCTGGCCGATGCCACGCGCCATACGGCACCGGACGTGCTGATAGGCACCGCCGCCTATCTGGCACCGGAGCAGGTTGAGGGCAGGCGGATCGGGCCGACCGCCGACGTCTACGCGCTCGGCCTGGTCCTGCTGGAGTGCTTGAAAGGCGAACTGGAGTACCAGGGCACCCCGTTGGAAGCGACAGTCGCCCGCCTACACCGCCCACCCGAAGTCCCCACCTGGCTCCCCCCGGAACTCGCGGCCTTGCTGCGGGCCATGACCGCCCAGGACCCCGAGGCCCGCCCGGACGCCGAGCAGTGCGCGCAAGCCCTCGCCTCCCAGCACGCCGGACCTGATCCATACCCCCTGCCGCTCTCGGCGCCCTCCGAGGCGTGCCTTCCGACGCCGCTGGCCGCTCACCCCGGAACGAAGGAGCACATACGCTCTCAGGAGGCGGCAGTCACCCGGCGCAACCTCCCCGGCGGCACTCGCCGCAGCCGTCGCCTGGCAGCGGGCACGGCCCTGGCTCTCTCCGTGGCCCTGGGCGCGACTCTTGCCGTCGCATCGAGCACCAGCGGAAGCGACGACCGGGCAGCAGCGACGCCCGCCGGGACTCCCTCACACCCGCCCTCCGGTACGGCGATTGCCAAGAGCGGGCCCGGTGCCCTCCCACCCACCCGATCTCACGGCGCTCAGCCCCCCTCTAGGGCATTCGGTGCGTCCCACCGTGGGGCTGCGGCAGCCGGATCTCATGCCCAGCCCGTCTCTAGGACACTCGGCGCTTCGTATCCGGCGGCTGCCCCGAGCTCGAGCCGCAGCGCCCCTGCAGCGCCCGCGAGCTCGAGGCCGCCCGGATCGGCGTCACCGCCGCCACGATCCGTGCCGACGGCAGCCGGGGCCGCTGGCCCGAGCCGGACGACACCTGCGGCGGCGCCAACCGCTGGCACGACGCCCCCATCACCAAGGCCCTCGAAGGGCGGCGCCGCTACCAGCGCACCGCCCAGCCCAAGCCCGACGCATTAGAGGCCGAGGACCAAGCCCGCCGTGCCGTTACGTGGTCAACCTTCTAGGGGTACACCCGCTTTAGAAGTTCGATCAACGGGGGCTGCACGTTGGTCGGATCCGAGGACGGGAGGCCATAAGGGGCCGCCCGTGGTTGCTGCTGTATGCCGTCGTTGATGTCACGTATGGATGTCAGGAGGCGGGCCTGTCCAGGGCTCAGCTCCTCACCATCATGACGATAGACACGGGTATCGTGACCATCCCGCACACTATGAAGACACCGCCGATGAAGCGAGCGAAGCCCAGAGGCACGGACTGTGCTCGGGCCTGCTGCGTTGGCTTGGTCGCCAGACCCTCCACGATGAAGGCGCGGAAGCGCTCTGAAAGCCTGCGGGTTACCAGCACTCCTCCGCCAATGAGGGCCAACATGCCCCAGATGAGCAGAAACGGAGCGGGGCTCGGCCCGTCTTGGCCGGCGATAGTTACCACCTCTGCATGATCCGCTGGTGACGGGGCCTGGTCAACGGGCGCGGATGAACGGGGCAGGCGGGAAGTTCGAACTACGGATCAGCGGCGCTCTTGGCTGGGGAAGTTCGGGTCTTCTGGGGAGCTGCGGCGCTGATCTGCGACCCGGTTCGTGGAACATCTGATCC